>CAVRCH010000001.1:0-1375488 GCA_963719535.1 uncultured Cytophagales bacterium
ATTGCAAAAAAGGTTAGAGTCTCCCCATCCACAGTTTCGCGTGCTCTTAAAGACCATCCAGATATTAGCCCGGAGACCAAAAAACAAATTCAAGACCTGGCCAATAGCCTAAATTACCAGCCTAACTCAGTAGCCTTGAGCCTTAGGCAAAGTAAAACCAACACTATAGGTGTTATTATTCCTGAAATTGCCCATTTTTTCTTTTTTTCCGCAGTTATTAGTGGCATTGAAGATATTGCGCATAGCGCAGGATATCATGTCATTATTACGCAATCGAATGAATCTTACGAACGAGAGGTAATGAATACCAAAGCCTTATTCAATTCAAGGGTAGATGGCATTTTGTTATCCATATCGCGAGAAACGCATAATTATCAACATTTGCAAAGCTTATTAGTATAACCATGTCCCCTTAGTATTTTTCGACAGAATGGTCGATTCCCTCAATGCCTGTAAAGTAATAGTCAATGACGAACAAGGCTCATATGAGGCCACTATGCATTTGATCAACAAGGGTATTATAGAATTGCACATTTGGCCGGACCACAAAACTTAGGTATCAGTAAAAACCGCCTAAATGGTTATAAAGCTGCTTTAGCGGATAATAAATCCATGATGGATGAAAATCTTATACGAGTATGTGGATTAGGTACCTACGAAGAAGCAGAAGCCATCACCAATGAGCTTTTGGATTACCGCTTCCCTCCTGATGCCATTTTTGCCAATAATGATGTGGCGGCCTACGGTGCTATGACGGCCATCAAGAAAACGGGGACTGCGAATTCCTGAAGATGTAGCCATAGTAGGTTTTAGCAACTGGCGTTTTCCAGCTTAATTCAGCCCGCGTTATCATCTGTTACTCAACCCGGTTTTAAAATGGGGCAGGAAGCCACCCGTTTACTTATGAAACAAATAGCCCTGGGAGATGATGAAGAAGCGATTACGGAAACGATTTCTTTAAAAACCAATTTGGTGGTGAGGGAGTCTTCTTTGAGGAAGAAGGCTGTTGTTTAATTGAAACGTTCTCTTCAAGACCTGTGAGCCACCATACCAAGTTAAGTTATCGCAAAACCATTTTTAAATTTTGCTGATAATTAGATTTTTTTGACATGTAAACAATAAAGTAAAAAAGACCTGTATGTGATCTTTCCATTCTCCAACTGCTAAAGAAAAGGCATCCTCATTTTAAAATACTTGTATTCTATAAGTAAACTAGAGACTGCACAATGCAAAAGGAGACATTGAGCAAACTAAATATCATCCATTCCTAAGGGATTTCGGAAATCATTAAAACATTATTTCTACCTTAATATCATCCCGCCGGGATTTTTCATAAATAGAATTTTTAAAATTAAGCATAGTTAGCATTGAATTTATAAAATTAAAATAGCAACCTCGTAGAGGTGGCTTACGATAATTATCGGGTTGGTAGTAATTTCTAATAAAGCAATCAAAATTTCTGCCGTAATATCGTCCCAGAGACTTTTTTTAAATTAGTAGTTTGCAGTAGAGAAAATTAAATATTGATCATTAAACATTCGATAGAATCAATTTAAAACTCGTAGAGGTGATATTATGGTAATTATATTTATTTCTCGAAGACTAAAGTCCCGTAGGGACGATATTTTTACTAATCCCTTTATTATATTTTTTTTTTTGTAGTTGCCAAAAACCTGTTGTTTTTAGCTGCGCTATTTAATATCAGGTGCAGCATACTCCCCCTGCTAAAGAAATGTAAAAACAGGTACACCTGAAAATTCAACAAAAATTTCCTACCTTCATTCCGCAATCGTCACCGCAATCGTTTGCGGTCATTTTTAAATGATTTGGTAAGCAATTATCCTACATTTCTAAATAGTTTAGCGTTTTAACTGAATGAACATTTATGATATCTCAACAAACCATTAAAACTACAGAACTTAGCCAGCATTGCGGAAAAATTACCCAATATGAGATAGTCCATAATGGAATGGTGGGCTCTACTGAGCATGCTTTTTTTAAAATTTCTGTAGTACAGGATGGCATTATAAAAATACACCTTAGCCAAAACGAGGAACTAGATGAGCATTCCTATGCCGTGATCTCCAAACCCTCAGGAATTGATTTTTCCACAGCAGATAAAAACGATTTACTGGAATTACATACTGAAAAATTAAGTGTAATCCTTAAAAAAGAGCCCTTTACTGTTATTTTTAAAGATAAAGCTGGGGAAATTATTAATGAAGATGATCATGCTTTAGGCACTTCCTGGATAGGTGAACAAGTAACTACTTATAAAAAATTACAAGAAGGCGAGCGTTTTGTAGGCTTAGGTCGAGAAAACAGGTCCGCTCGATAGCAAGGGGCCATGGTTACCCAGAACTGGAATATGGATCATTTTGGCTACCCACCGATAGCGACCCCTCTCTGCGCCGCACCATTTTTTATAGGCATACAAAAATCGATTGGCTTACGGTATTTCTCGATAATTCCCATAAATCACATTTTTAACTTTGGTGCTTCCGACAGAAGAGTTTTCCAGCTTTTCGGCCGACCAGGGGATATGTCCTACTACTTCTTTTACGAAGAAAACGTAGGACGGATCATCTCATCCTACGCCAATCTTAGGAAGAATGGAACTCCTCCTATTTGGAGTTTGGGCTCTCAGCAATGTGGATCTAGCTATGAACCTGATAAAGAGGTTAATGCATATGCTGAATTCTTTAGAGAAGGAAATTCCTGCGGATGATGATCGTACTTGACATTCAGCCACATGGAGCAGTACAAGATCTTTTACCTGGGACAAAAGATTTTCCTAACCCTAGATCTATGCTCCAGCAACTCGAAGATATGGGATTTGAGGTGCGTGGTATATTTGTGATCCGGGTATGAGATAGAGAGCGGATATGACGCTTCAAATCTGCAGAAAAGGAAGATGTTGTCATTCAAATCTGCCTGATGGTGAGTACTATGAAGGCGAAGTTTGGCCGGGATGGTCCGTTTCCCTGACTTTACCAAACCATGCTACGCGGGATTGATCGGCCGAAAGTCTTAAATTGTATACTGATATGGGCATTGAAGGCCTGTCGAACGATATGAATGAAATAGCCACCTGGGGACAGTATTTACCTTGAATTGATGGAGTTTGATTTCGAAGGAAAAGAGCCTCTACCCGTCAAGCGAGAGATGTTTATGGCATGCTATGGCGGAGAGTTGCCTCTTCGGAGGTGCCGAAGAAGATTCACCCGATGAAAGGATTTTCAGCTTAACACGGCCCAGCTTTCCGGCATTCAGCACTATGCAGCAGTGTGGACAGGTGATGATGTAGCCGATGATGGGCGCGTGCTATTAGGCGTACGTGGGTCGATAGCTGGCATCGCAGGCGTAGCATTTCCGGGTTCGATATCGAGAGGCTTTGCCGGTGAGGCTGATAGCCCGATTATTTGCCCGTTCGATTTCCATCGGTGCCTTTGCTCCCATTCTTCCGGGTCATTCCATGATCAATAGCCGTGATTCAGGACCATCGGCCTATGGAGAGGAGGTGGAGGAAGTTTCCAGAGATTACATTAACCTTCACGTTATAAGATGATGCTTATGTTTATGCTCTGCCTTTCACAAGGCGCATGAAAGGTATCCCAGTGGCTCGCGCTTAGCCATTAATTACCCGCATGACGATAAAATCTACTCTCACTTATACCAGAACCAGTATTTATTTTCGCTCGGATGTTTCCGTCGCGCCTGTCGCGAGTGAGGTAGATTTAGCTTAGAGGTTTATTTTCCTGAAGGCGGATGGTTCCGATTTATTTGATGATACTTTTATAGAGGCAACCAGGAGGTGATTCTAGATGCCCAATTAGAGACTCCGGTGTTTGTGGAAATCCTCTGCCATCATCCCAATGCAGGATCAGTTGCGAGCCTTATCCAACGACACAAACTGCCACGCTTCACCTGCATATTTATGTCGAGGAAAGGATGAAACATACCTCTGAATACTATCGATGAGATGGCAAGACCACTTTCGACCAAGTGTAGCGGGGAATTCTACAAGCGAGACACTCGTATTTCGGGCCTGATCGAAGAATCAGTTAGCTTCTGAAAGATAAGACAGGAACTTAATACACAATACAGATCTGTACACGTATTTTTTCACGGTTTTGAAGTGCAAGTTCAACGGTGAAAATCTTAGTAAATCAGCAGAACTATACCTTTAGAGAAAAAGACTTTAGAATTTTATAGATCAGATTTCCAGATTTCGATCACTTTACCGGACGCTGAAAGGATTAATCTTCAAAGTGAGCCGATTTACCCCTCAGCTAAATTTGACAATTCTGATCACGAAATTATTGTGAGCTGGTAAGTTGTTTTAATCTGGAGACGTTGTAAATCAGGCTTCTAAATTATGCTTCTATGATAACCATCATGAACATATCTAATAAATACTATTTAGGGCTACTAATTGTCTGCTGCTGATGGCTTGTCGACAGCAATAAACAAACGTCAGATAATATCACCAGATGCTACCTTCCCGGAGCGAGCCAAGGACATGAATATTTACGAAGATGAAGTATCGGCAATACACCCCTGAAGGCACTTTGCGAGAGCATTCATTCCTCATTTCGATAACCGCTTCCGAAGATGTGGGGGTGGATATCCTTATGGATTATGCCGGTTCAGCCTCATTGGAGACAAGACAGGAAGACCACTGGGTAGTTGTTCTATCAGAGACTGTACTGCTGTTAACCCCAACTTCGGTGAACTAAAAGACTTTAAACAGTTGGTTGATCAGGCCCATGAAAAGATATGGTGGTAATATTCAGGATTGGGTAGCCAATCATACCAGCATATGACCATCATTGGAGCAATGAACATCCGGAATATTATAATCTGGATTCTTTGGGTAATCTTCAATCTCCCGTAGAAGACTGGACAGATGTGGCCGACTTAAACTACGATAACCCTGAATTGCACCAGGCCATGATGCTGGAAATGAAATGGTGGATTACTGAAACTGATATTGACGGTTTTAGATGCGATGTAGCAGGTATGGTGCCCAATGAATTTTGGCAAATGGCCATCTGACAGTTTAAAAGCCGCCAAAGATGTATTTATGCTGGCTGAATGGGATGAGCCTAAAATGCATGATGCCGGATTTCACATGACTTATGGATGGGAATTTCACCATTTATTAAAGACATTGGCACAAGGGTAAGGCCAATGCCGATTCAGTCTTCAATTACTTAGAAAGAGACTATGAAAGATACGATTCAACATGACTTTCGCATGTACTTCACCTCCAATCATGATGAAAATTCATGGAATGGTACTGTTTTCGAAAGAATGGGAGCAGCATATCAAGCCTTTAGCAGTTTTAGCTTCAACTGTGCAAGGAATGCCGCTAATTTATAGCGGACAAGAAGCCGGCCTGGACAAAAGATTACCTTTTTTTGATAAAGACAGTATCGATTGGTCTGATTTGAAATATCGAGGCATTCTACAGCCAACTTTTAGCATTGAAGAAAAACAATCCTGCGCTATGGAATGGAGCTTACGGTGCCCAAGCCACTCGAATAAAAAACAACAGTACAGGGAATGATATTTTAGCTTTTAGCAGAAAGAAAGACGATAATGAAGTGATTGTAATACTTAATTTATCAGATTCTGTTCAATCATTTCAGCCAGAAAATCAATATTTTGACAATAATTATAAAAATGCCTTTGAAGATGGAAATACTATTAAATTCTCTGACGAAAATGGACCTACTGAACTCGATGCCTGGTCGTATCTTGTTTTAACCTCTAATAATAAAAACTGATGGATAATATTTCTATTAACTCCATTAAGCCGAAATTAAGTTTTTGGCAAATATGGAATATGAGCTTCGGGTTTTTAGGTATTCAATTTGGTTTCGCTTTACAGAATGCCAATGTAAGCCGTATTTTTGAGACATTAGGGGCGGAAAAAGACAATTTACCAATACTGTGGTTAGCAGCTCCCGTAACTGGCTTGTTGATACAACCCATTATAGGATATTATTCCGATCGTACCTGGTCACCACGCTGGGGACGAAGGAGGCCTTTCTTTGCAGTAGGAGCTATTTTAGCTTCAATAGCATTATTCATTATGCCTAATTCACCTGAACTATGGGTGGCTGCAGGTATGCTTTGGCTAATGGACGGATCCATCAACATCAGCATGGAGCCATTCCGTGCTTTTGTGGGGGATATGCTTCCCGGCGACCAGCGTACTGCTGGATTTGCTATGCAAAGCTTCTTTATTGGAATTGGAGCAGTAATTGCCTCATGTTTGCCTTATATTTTTACCAACTGGATTGGCATGAGTAATACAGCAGCACCAGGTGAAATTCCTGATTCAGTTAAGTGGTCATTTTATTTGGGAGGTATAGCCTTCCTTTCCGCTGTAATGTGGACAGTTTTCAATACCAAAGAATATCCACCTGAAGATCTGGAGCTGCTTAAGAAAGAAAATAAAGAAAAGGGAATATTTGGCGGACTGACGGAATCCTTTTTGGGAATATTCAAAATGCCGAAAACGATGAGGCAGCTTGCCATTGTACAGTTCTTTAGCTGGTTTGCGCTTTTCGCTATGTGGATTTATACCACTCCTGCCGTCACTAGTTATGTCTACGACTTAAAATTGACTAAAAGTGAAATATACGCTTTAGGAGAAATTTATGAAAAATCAAGTAATGGAAAGGCTTTAGAAGATGTAAATCAAAGCATAGAAAAAAATATAGATCATTATAAAGAATATTTTGAAAGTGGTGCATTGCAAACCACGGTCGATATAAGTTTCGTCAATTATTTTCTAAACCTAAATATCAGTGAAACTGAAATTACTCCGCAGTTAATGCAAAGATTAAGTGAGGTACAAAAGGAATACAACGAAGGAGCTGATTGGGTAGGGGTTTGTTTTGGTATATATAATGGAGTTGCGGCTCTTGCAGCATTTTTATTACCAGTTTTAGCGCGTTGGACTAATAGGAGATTTACTCACCTTCTTGCCCTATTTTGTGGTGGAGCAGGACTGATTTCAATATTCTTCATCACTGATCCTAACACGCTTGTTTTTTCTATGATAGGCGTAGGTATCGCCTGGGCCAGCATTTTATCAATTCCTTATGCAATGCTCTCTACAGCTTTACCCGCTGAAAAGATGGGATATTACATGGGAGTTTTTAACTTTTTTATCGTTATTCCTCAAATTGTCGCGGCAGGTATATTAGGTTTTATTTTAAGAACCTTTTTCCAAAATGATGCCATTTATGCTTTAATTGTAGGCGGTGCCGCCATGATATTGGCAGGCTTGTTAAGTCTTTTGGTAAACGACAAGGATGAAGTTCAGGTGAGCTAAAATGAAACTTAGGAATTTCGTTTCTAAATAAAGGCTGCCATTTCGTAACAATATCAGCTTCTACTTAGTAAATAGTAGAAAAAAGCTATGATTACCGAAGGAAGCAAAGTAAAGTGGAAGTGGGGAAATGGAACCGCTGAAGGAAAAGTAAAATCTACCTTCACCAAAGAAGTTACCCGCACTATTAAAGGAAACGAAGTCACAAGAAAAGGCGAAAAAGGCAATAAAGCACTTTATATTGAACAGGAAGACGGAGACCTCGTATTGAAATTAGAGAGTGAGGTAGAGAAAATAAGTTAAGTGCAGATAATCAAAAAATATGTAGAATAGAGCAAACAAGTACGGATGCTCTATTCTACTAAGCAGAGTGCTAAAGGGTTTTTTATTTTGCTTGAGTTTGAGTTCGTAGCACTTTAGCGAAATCTATATAAATATACTCACCATAAATTGTCCTATGCAAATTAAGAAGATAGGTACCTTCTTCGGTTTTTGTGTCTACGCTAAGCACCTCAACCTTTGGCTTTAAAAGCTGTGCATCATTTCCTTTTAAAATTTCAGATAGCACCCTACCATTAACAGTTTGAGGAATAGGAATATTATGAATACTTAAAATGGTAGGCATAATATCCACATTTGAACTAGGCAGGTCGCTTTCATAAGAAGTCTTAAAACTTGGACCTGCCGCTAATAACGTAATATTCACCTCATAAGGACTTATGCCTCCATGACCAGCTGTGCCTCGCGACATACTACCTCCGGCATAGCCGTATTCATTCACCTCATCATTCCAATTTACACTTATTAAAATTTCAGCAGTCCGTTGCGGGTGATTCCAATGAATAGATTCAAAGGACAAGGTCCCCTCAATAAAGCCTCTATCTTTATCTTTAGCATCAGCCTTAGTGAAAACTGCACCTACCCAATCTTGCTGTTGTAATATTTTTACTACTCGCTCAATATTGGCTTTACTTTTATCCTTCAAATGAATTGCTCCACCACCTACTACAATATCGTCACTTTCCCTATCCATTTTTAGTCCTTCCTCAATAAGAAATTCCGACAAACTTACTTTTCCAATATTGGTTACGAATCCGTGATCGGTAGAAACAATTATATTAAAATTTTTATCTAAACCTTTACTTTTGAGTGCTTTTAGAATATCTCCAAACTCTTTGTCTACGGACCGAAGTGCTGCTATAGCGGCTGGAGATCCAATCCCTTCCGAATGAGCAGTCGCATCAGGATCTGAATACCAAATCGCACTCACCAATGGGCCGTCCAATCTAAGGCCACGGCTAATCAGGGCTTTAGTCATCCATTGATGCTGTGCGGAATTGGGCTTTGACTTTTCTGGTAAGGGCCCAAATTCCGCAGTAAGAGATTCCTTTAGTGCCTCTGGTACAATTATATGAGAATTAACAATAGCACCTCCACTAATAGAATGGTTTTGCAAAAATGCCTGACCTGCAGACCCAGAACTAAAAACCATCATATGATGACCCTTTTTGATGAATAGCCTCACCCAATGATTGAGCCGTTAGTAATTTCCCATGCGTAAAATCATTAATTTGCATTAATTCCTCATATTCACCTGTATTTAATGCCTTATTTGGTTCTATTTCAGGAAAGTACACTGAATTACCCATTATTCCATGGCTTTTAGGATAAGATCCTGTAGCATACGAGGGTGAATTAACCCTCGTAACAGTTGGAAATACGCTATGATGTTTATTCCCTATGATTCCTTCTTTAGAAAAGGCATATAAATTTGGCATAAGTTCTTCAGTAATATAATCAGGCCTTAATCCATCAAAAAATACAATTAAAGTCCTAAGATCCTCAGTTTCTACTTTTTGTCCAAATAGATTGAATGAACTGAGTAGTATTAAAAATATAAATATCTTTTTCATTTATCTTTTTTTTAAATTTCAATTACTTTTGCTCCCACCACACTTTAATATCACTATCATCTCCGCCGATTCTACCTACTGCCTCCTGCAACCCTTGAGGATTGAGAGACTGTAAATAAGATGGGTAAGGAATTCTAGAAGGAAAATTACTTTCTTCGAGTATACCAGAACCTCTTGGTAAAACAGGGTATCCTGTTCTTCTTTTTTCAAACCACGACTGATAATCCACAAAAGTAAAAGCATAATATTTCTGTTGAATAATTTGCTCCAATTGTTCTTCTTCCGAACCAGCATCAGGATAAGCTACACCATCTTGTTGAAGATAATCTTCAGGCATTTGGGCTTCCCACTGAATCATAGATGCTCTGATACCTGCTTCGTAGTGATCTTTTACAGATGCGCCAGTAGAAAATCCTTTCAAAGCTAACTCTGCCTTTATAAACTCCAATTCAGAATAGGTCATCATAATACCTAGTTTAGGATCAGTTTTTAATTCATCCTTATAGCTTGAATTAGCTCCTACATTGTACTCCGTTGTTACAGGATAACCGCTTTCAATACCCCGATAGATTAGTTCTCCATCAACCTCTATTGGAATTACCCAAACATCTCTTCTGGGGTCTGCAATTGCATTTAAGTTATCCAAAAAATAAATTGTGAAGTAGGTTCCGTCCCTCCAGCCTAGTGTTCTTGCATTGTAATAAGGGTTGAAATAAGGAAAGGAGCCTGGAAACATTAAAATAGCCTCATCAGAATTACCTTCAAAAACCGGATAAATCGTAGGATTATTTAATATATCAGCTATTTGATCATTGACGTTAATTTCACCATCTTTTTCAGAAATCCGTAGTAGAAGTCTTAATCTGAGAGAATTGCAAAACCTTTTCCATTTTACAATCCCACTGTTTAAACCTCCTGAGGCTTGATTGGCATCATATAACAAATCGCCTCCATAGGTAAGGCCTTTAGTTTCATCAAATAAGCTATTGGCTAAAACTAAATTACTTAATAAATCTTCATATATTAATTTTTGTTCATCAAATGAAGGGGTGAAATTCCCATCGATAGCATTTGTGGCTTCAGAATATGGGATATCACCGTAAAGATCTGTCAGAATAGAATAAGCCCAGGATTTGTAAACCAAAGCAATAGCTTTATAATTATCTTCTTCCAGCTCTTCAGCAATTGTTATGATGTCCTCTACATCATTCATTAATAGGTAGAATGAAGACCATAAAGACTCCCCCGGAGTTATTACGTAACGGTGCACACCTCCTCCATCACTGCTGGAGCGAGGAGCATCAACCTGCATTAAGTTATGAGTAAAAGATCTTGCTGTTGTAAGGGAAGCCGATACCATCCTGTATTGCATTTGTTCCAAAATAACACCAGGAGTTATTTCCTTAGGTCTGTTAGGATCTGTATTAATTTCCTCGAAATTATCTGTACAGGAAATGTTTATAAGCAAAACTATGCAAAGCAGCGCTGCATTTTTTATTATATTTTTCATTGGTTTATTATTTAATTTCTGAAAGAAATAATATTTAAAATTTCAATGTAATATTAGCTCCCATAGATCGGGTAGTAGGAAATTGAGTGATTTCTACACCAGGAGTTGGTGTTCCGTTATTTAAGATTACCTCCCTCCGGATCAAACCCGGGGAAATCTGTGAAAGTAAATAAATCCCGACCGTAGAGACCGATAGCAGCACTTTGAAAACCAAATCTTTCGGCAAATTTTTGATTTACATTATAACCAATTCTTACTTCCCTAATTTTTAAGAAATCTGTGCTAAAAATATTGGTCTCAGCATTTCTGATTTTATAATAATTATTATAGTACGAATCTACCCCCACATTTACCGTGTTTTTCACAAAGTTACCATCTCCTGTAGGCACTACTCCATCCCCTACAATTCCAGTTTCTCTGCCAACCAAGGTTACTTTAGTTTTACCAAGTGTATTATTTTTATGATTGGTCATAGAATACATACTACCACCCATTTGTCCATCCAATAAAATACTTAGGTTAATATTCTTATAGGTAAATTCATTCATAATGCTACCTCTCCAATCAGGAAATGCATTTCCAAATTTTCTGGTTTCAGGATCCAATTCAGCAGGTAATCCGTCTGAACTATAAATAATTTCTCCTTCTGGTGATCGCTGAAATCCAGTACCATATAAATCTCCCATTCTACCACCTACTCTTGCCTCAATAGAAACATTATTGTTAAAAGCATAAATTACCTGACTATTTAAGCCTTCCATCAATTCTCTAACATAGCTTCTATTAGCCGACCAGATAAAAGTTGAATTCCATTTAAAATCTTTTTTAACGATTGGCTTACCACTTAATACTACTTCCACCCCTTTACTATTAATTAATCCAGCATTAATTAAAGCACTTGAATATCCTGATGTCGGATCTAAAGGAATAGCTAGTATTTGATTTCGACTATAGTTATCATAAACTGTTAGGTCTAACCCAATTCTGTTAAGGAAAAAACGAAAATCAATACCTGCCTCAAAACTGGTAGTGATTTCTGGTTTTAAGTCAGGATTAAATAAAACCCCTGGATTGGTAAAGTTATTTCCATATATCTTATCGTAATATTTTTCTGTCTGATAAGGACGGGTATCATTTCCAACTTGCGAATAGGACAATCTAAGTTTTGCAAAGGATAGTTGGGTTGGAAGAGTAAATAATTCACTTAATAAAAAGCTGGTACTAACTGATGGATAAAAAAATGAATTATTTTCGTACGGCAGTGTACTAGACCAATCATTTCTACCGGTAATATCCAGATAAATACTTTCATCTAGGAAGGAAAGTTGAGAAATAGCGTAAAGGCTGTTGATCATTCTTTCCGTTCTTAAAGGATCAACCACCGCCTGATCCAAACTATTGGAAATTTGGTAGATGCCTGGTTGTGCAAGCTGATCAGCATTTTTCCCTACAAAGTTGTACTTCTGCATCAATGAGTTACCTCCGCCTGATATTGAAAATCCAATCTTATCATTTAATCTTTTGTTGTAGGTTAAAAGAAAATCTGTATTAGATTCATATCTAAAAACATCTTGTTCTCTGTACATTCCTAAAGGAAATCTTGTTATACTAAAAGGTCTTTGCTGAGATCGGAATTCGTAAGACATGTCTAAGCCGGACCGTACCATTAAATCCAAATTGTCTAGAGATTTTATAATTAGCTGATGCATTTCCGATAAAACCATGTTTTTCCATTTTGTTGAGCATCTCGTACATCATTAAATATGGATTTTCAGGGCCGGGATTAAAAGGCTCGTTTTGTTGAACATCTTCCAGTCCGGGCTCCCAGTAGGGTTTAAACCATTCATGGTTGATGCTAGGCGCTGTCCCAATAATTAGGAAATACATTATGGTTTGATTGTTATAACCTGCAGAAGGCAGGTTATCGCTTTTCTTATTGATATAATTAGCTTTACCGGTAATCTTAAGCCTATCAGATACTTGCTGATTTATTGATAAGGAGGCATTAATTCTTTCGAAACCTGTGTTAGGTAAAATCCACTTATTCTTAAGGTGAGTTACTGAAAACCTGGCTGATCCGTTTTCTCCACCACCTGCAATAGCAACACTATTGGTGGCTGTAGTTCCTGTTCTAAAAAATCCAGTAATATAATCGTCATATGGTACCCATGGAGTTCTTTCTTCCGATAAACCATCGGGTGAATCTGGGTTGTATTGAAAATAGGATTGGCCATTAAAACGAGGCCCCCAGGCCCTGCCGGCGGCAACTCTGGCTGCTGTGTTTACTCCATCCTCAGAATCACCATACGAATAATAGTCAGAAGTTCTTCCTTCACCATATTCATATTGGTAATCTGGCCACCTGTTTACTTGTTCAAAACTAAAATTTGAATTAATAGTTACTCCAATTCCTTTACTTTTAGCACCGGATTTCGTTGTAATTATTATTGCGCCATTGGCTGCCCTGGTACCATATAAGGCAGTAGCTCCAGGACCTTTTAAAACAGAAATAGTTTCAATGTCATCCGGGTTTAAATCTGTCAGAGTTGAGCCAAAATCGACAGGACTATCTGCATCTAAGTGAGAATCATTACCTGTCCCTGTAATTTGACTACTTATTGGCACGCCATCCAATACAATTAATGCCTGATTGTTTTCTAAATTTAAAGAAGATTCACCTCTCAGAGTAACTCTTGAGGAACCCATTGGCCCCGCTCCTACTCCTTGAATATTTAAACCAGCTACCTTTCCATTCAAGGAATTGATCATATTATTACTTCTAGCATCGGTAACCGCTTTTTCTTTTACAGTTTGGGTAGCATATCCTAAAGATTCTTCCTCTCTTGATATCCCTAAGGCGGTAACAACTACTTCTGATAACTGCTCTATATCTTCATTCAAATCAATGTTTATAGTGCTTCTTCCGTTAATAGCTACCTCATTGGTCTTGTAACCAATGTAGGAAAATATTAAAGTAGATGATTCACCTTTAACAGAAATCTTAAAGTTGCCATCTAAATCAGTTACAGTACCATTACCACTGGAATTCTTTTCAAAGACAGTGACGCCAGGCAAGGGGCTTTTATCTTTGCGAGATGTCACTTTCCCCGAAACAATGTTTTGTGCATAAGCACTTGAAACATTCCATCCTACTATTGCCAATATCATTAGTAGTTTCAGGTATTTAAATTTCATTCTTACTCTTTGTAAAAAAGGTCTCATAGTTCATTTTTTTTTAGTTTGTTATTCAATGATCGATCGATTACCAATTGATAGAGCAAATCTATAGAAGTCTGAAAATGAGATTGTAAAATCCGTTTTATGAATAGATTATAATTTCAATTACTTTAAAATGAATTAGTATTTAAAAAAGAAACATAGAGATATTTTTAAATATCAAAGGAAAGCGGCAAAAATAATTGAAGAAAAAATTTAGTGATTCAAATAACCTTGAAAGAAAGATTTAGTAAATTTTAAAACAATTATTTATTATTAATTATACAATAAATTCTAAAACGCATTGTTAAACGTTCTGATAAAATAAAATAAAAACGAGATCGAATCTTGATGAAGCTTATGTGAACTATATACTTGTACAGTTTTCTATAAAGTTTCTAAACTTATTTAAGTTATACTTAAATTATCTAATTGATTTAAGTTTTAATACTATAATTGAAAATTAAATAGTGCTCCAGATAAAGAATTTTCGCAAATCATACCCCACAGGTTTCGAATTAAATATTCAGGAATTGGTGTTTGAAACAGGCATTCATTTAATCAAAGGAGAAAATGGAGCCGGTAAATCTACCCTGTTTAAAGCCATAGCGGGAATCCACCCTTTCGAAGGGGAAATTTTATTAAATGACTCTTCCATTACTAAAGAACCACTTCAGTATAGAATGCGGGTAAATTACGCAGAAGCAGAACCCCATTTTCCGAAGTTTTTAAGCCTGGATGAGCTGATTTTATTAGTGGCACAGGCTAAAAAAGCCTCAAATGAATCAGTTGAACACTTAAAGAATTTATTCGGAGTGACCCAGTACGCACCCAATCCAATAAGCTCCTATTCCTCAGGTATGCTTAAAAAAGCTGCCTTGCTCCTGGCTTTTCTAGGTAATCCACAACTTATAATCTTAGATGAACCATTTACCACCATCGATGTAGAAGCACAAAAAAAATTACTTGATTTTATTAAAGATCAGTATGCATTAGGTGTAAATTTCCTCATTTCTTCACACCACTTGCCCAATGTAGAAAATTTCAATTTTGATAGTGTGGTACAAATACAAAACGGAAAACTGAAAGCAGTAATATGAAGCAATTATTGTCCAAAGCTTTTGTAATACCTTTCTATAAAGCATTTGTAGGCTTTTTTCTGCTTTTAATAATCATTTTTGGGGTATTTATTAAGGCTGAAGTACATGTGATGCTTGGCTACCAAATTATTCAGAGTAGCTATGCAATGGCAGGATTAACTTTGCTGTACGGTATATACTCAACTTTACATTGGTATTTTCAAAAAAGGCTCTTAATAAAACCCAGTTATAAGGTCTTTCACCAAATGGGTTTAATTAAACCTTTCCCTTTTTTTAAGGAACAGTTTTATATTTGGCTGAGTAACCATACTATTATAATTCTCTATTCCATATTTTTAAGTGCACTATGTATTGATTTAAAATTATGGGGTACTTTAGCAATACTATGGGGAATACTGGTCATCTTATACTTTCTCTACACTCTCCTCATTTATTATCAATTACGCCATCCACTTGCCGAAATTAAAATAAATAGAAATGCTTTTGGAACAGCTAAACCCTTTGTAATTAGCTATCATTTTTGGTTTCTTTATCATTTAAAAGAAAATAGACCTCTCCTTCTGCTTGCATCAAAATTAGTGTCATTGTTGTTATTAAATTTATTCTTTTCTGCTTTCCAATCAGGCGATTATGATCGCAGGTGGTTACAATTTGCAATACTTTGTACGGCTTATCTTAATCTACCCTTACTAAAAGAGAAAATAAATTTCGAAACATCTACCCTCTCCTATTTCTTAAACTTGCCCATCTCCTTTTTAAGAAAATTTAAATCTCATTTTTTACAATTGATGTGGGTAGTACTTCCTGAAATATTCTTTATTTTATTTCAATTGATAACAACCGATGTAAGCATATTTCATGTAACACTTATATTTTTGACCATCGCTTTACATCTAGGACTTTATGGGTTATTTAATTATATAGATGATATTACAAGGCAAGGTAAATATGCTTTTATCGCCTTCTTTTTGTTGTTTTTTACGATTTTATATCACCTACCCTGGGTAATTATAGCAACAGTCGGCTTAGTTGTATTCTCACTATCAATTAAATCGTCTTATAAGAATTAAAAGTCTTCATCGATAAGTTAGTAAGAAACGCATTTTGAGTACTTGTTTTCCTTATATTTGGATTTAGAATATATGAAAATCGATATTCTTCTCAAAAACGTATTTAATTTCTATGAACAAAGCATTTTCGGTAGTAGTATTCTTTTTATTAAGCGTTTCTCAATCCTTGTATGCTCAAAATGCTGGCTATTGGACAATTGAAAATCAAATAAATCAAACAGTTCAAGCAAGGTCTATCCCCACAATAAAAGCGCAGTTTTATCAATTAAGAATAAAAGATTTTACTAAAAATTTACAATCAACTGTCAAGGAAAACAGAATTATAATCCCTTATCCTGACAATAGTTTTGGTGAATTTCTAATCAATGAAGTGCCTGTTATGGCTCCCGAATTAGCAGCAAAATACCCACAGATTAAAACTTATTCAGGGAGAAACATAAAGACTAATGAAATTATCAGGCTAGATATTACTCCAAAAGGTTTTCATGGGATGATTTTTTCAAAAAAAGGCCAGGTTTACATAGATCCTGTCACTAAAAACGACACAGAACAGTACCAGGTTTATTACAGAAAAGACTTAGCACCTACTGAGAAGGCTCATCAATTTAACGAGGAAGAACCAATTATTTTTGACCAGCAGCGATATGATGCCGCACAAAGGTTAATAGAAACCGGAAATGTAGAGAGGCCATCAGGCACACAATTAAGGACTTATAGAATTGCTATTGCAGCTACTGGAGAATATACTCAATTTCACGGAGGCACTGTTGTTGGGGCTTTATCTGCTATGGTTACCACCATGAACCGAGTAAATGGCATTTACGAAAGAGATGCTGCTATTAGAATGGTTATTATTGCTAATAACGATCAAATAATTTTCACAAACCCTGATACGGATCCATTTTCCAATAATAGTGCAAGTGCCATGATTAATGAAGTGCCAACAGAAATTAATACGACAATTGGAAGTGCTAATTACGATATAGGTCATGGTTTTTCTACAGGGGCTGGTGGACTAGCTGGCTTAGGGGTAGTTTGCACCTCAGGTAAAGCCAGAGGTGTAACGGGAACCAACACGCCTATCGGAGACCCATTTGATGTGGATTATGTAGCGCACGAAATTGGTCATCAGTTTGGTGCCCCGCATACTTTTAACGGAAATGTTGGGTCGTGTTCAGGCAGTAATAGAAGTGCCGGTTCAGCCTATGAACCAGGCAGTGGCTCTACCATTATGGCCTATGCAGGCATTTGTGGATCCCAAAATTTACAAAATAATAGCGATGCCTATTTTCATGTTGCCAGTTTAGATGCTATACATGCTTATTCTCAAACTGGAAATGGAAATTCCTGTGCGGAAATTACCAATACAGGAAATAGTATCCCCATCGTTAATGCGGGAAATGGTGGTTTTACCATTCCTATTTCAACGCCCTTTCAATTAAATGGATCTGCTGTTGACCCAGATGGAGATTTGATAGAATATAATTGGGAACAGTTTAATTTGGGAGCAGCAGGTGATCCTAATAATCCGTCTGGTAACGCTCCAATTTTCAGATCATATGCTCCCCAACCCGATTCTTTTAGAATATTCCCTCAATTATCCGATCTACTGAATAATATACAAACTATTGGCGAAATATTACCCACTTACAGCAGAGACCTTACTTTCAGGTTGATTGCCAGAGATGTGAGATCTGTAGCCGGAGTCCAGTACGATCAAATTTCATTTCAGGCCAGTGCAGATGCCGGCCCCTTTACAGTAAACGACATTACAGGTGGATATAATGGAAGGGATTCAGTAGATGTGAGCTGGGAAGTTGCCAATACAGATGGTAATACTATTAATTGTCAATTGGTGAATATCTATTTATCAAATAATGGCGGACAAAGTTTTGATTATTTGTTACTAGAAAACACTCCAAACGATGGTCTTGAAAGAGTAGCCTTGGCAAACATAAATGCAGCAGATGCGAGAATAAAAGTAGCTGCAGCAGACAATATCTTCTTCAATATTACCAATACCTCTTTTAGCATCGAAGAATTTATATATCCATATGATTATAATATTACTTTTGAAAAGGAAATCTACTGTCCGGATGAAACTATCAATATTACAATTGAAACGGCAAGTATTGGTGGCTATAACGAACAGATTAGCTTTGATATTACCAATTTACCCTCTGGCCTTTCTAGCGCATTTAACAAGCAAAGCGTGCTTCCGGGTGAATCGCTTACTCTTACATTATCTAATGATCAAAAGATTAGTGGTGAGATCTCTTTCCGTATTTTAAGCAGTTCCCAAGAGGTTCAATTCAATCAGGATTATGAGTTTTTAATTTTAAATGAGCCTGTTCCGGTGGTTAATTTAATTCCTGCACCTGATACAGATTTTGTGAACACTCAGCCACTTCTTCAATGGACAGATAACGTTAATTTACAACCTTCATATGATATTCAGATTGCCAGCGACCCTGAATTTCAATTTATAGTAGATTCTGCATTGAATTTAGATGCAGCTCAGTTCAGAACTAATTTAGAGCTAAATCAGAATACTGAATATTTTGTCCGAATAAAAGCTAAAAATAATTGTGGAGAGAGTGCTTATGTTGTCACAAATTTTACCACCACAATCAATTCTTGTCAGGAATATATTAGCACCAACATACCACTTACAATCCCTACAAATCCAGGAACTATAAGTTCATCTATAGTAATTAGTAATTCTGGCAGCATAGAAAGTGTAAAAGTTAAAAATATTCGAGGTACTCATACTTATATTAAAGACTTAATTTTTACACTTGAAAGTCCGAGCGGCACTAGAGTGACCTTACTCAATAGCATTTGTGGGTCTGAAGATGATTTCAATATTTCTTTTAATGATTTTGCTTCATCTGATATCATCCCTTGTCCGCCGGTAGATGGTTTAAATTATAGACCTGCAGAACCTTTAAGTCAACTCATAGGTGAAGATATAAGAGGTACCTGGCGTTTGTATATTCAAGACACCCAAAGTGCAGATGGCGGACAATTAGAAAATTGGGAATTAGAAATTTGCAGTTCTATTTTCAGTTTCCCTCCTGAACCTCCGGCTAACTTGGAGGTAAGTTATATTTCAGATGGTAACATCGAACTTAGCTGGGAAAAAGGAAGTGAAAATACATTAGAATTTGGTATAGAACGTGCATTCAGAACAAGCTCTACCTTTGATGAACTTGGTTTAGTAGATTCTTCAGTGAATGTTTTTACTGATAAACTTCCCACTTATAGTGATTTCTATCGATATCAGGTTTATGCCCAAAATGAGGCAGGAAGATCAGCAGGAAGCCCAATAATTGAAGCTTCTATAGAAATCTTAAATAGCGGTGAAGCAGAAATCAATGAATTAACATTATACCCTAACCCTGCAGAGAAAAAGATATATGTAAGGCATAATAAAAATTTAATAATTGAAAAGATTATGATAGTCAATTCAAAGGGGCAGCTAATCAATCAATATAAAGGGAATTTAGAAGAGATAGATTTAAATCATTTAAACCCGGGTCTATATCTTTTTCAATTTCAAATAGCCGGTAAACTTTTAACGCGGCATGTGGTTATCAAATAAAAAATTATGAAGAAGATACTAATACTATTTTTAATGATCTTAACTCAGCAAATAAATGCGCAAGATGTTATTAAAACTACGGCTGGCGATTTAAAAATAACGCCTGTGCTACATGGAAGCCTTGCTTTGCAATTAAATGAATTAACCATATATATTGATCCTTATGGTGGTGCAGAAAAATTTAAATCTTTTCCGGATGCTGATTTAATCTTAATTACTGATATCCATGGTGACCATTTAAATGTAGAGACTTTATCAGGTTTAAACACAAACAATACAACATTTATTGTGCCTCAAGCTGTTGCAGACAAAATGCAGGAAATTAAAGCAAAAGATAAGGTGATAATTGGTAATGGTGAACAGAAAACAGTTAATAACATTAAAATTGAGGCAATACCCATGTATAATCTGCCTGAAACTGATGATTCCAGACATCCAAGAGGTAGAGGGAATGGCTATGTGTTAACTATTGGAGATTCTAGAGTCTATATCTCCGGAGACACAGAAGATATTGAGGAGATGAGAAGCCTTAAAAATATTGATATAGCATTTGTATGTATGAATGAGCCTTATACTATGACCATCAGTCAGGCTGCAGAATCTGTTATAGCTTTTCAACCAGCTATTGTTTATCCATTTCATTTTAGAGGACAAGGAGGATTAGCAGATGTAAATTCCTTCAAAAAATTAGTTGAGCAAAGTACTGATAATGTGGAAGTAAGGCTTAGAAATTGGTATCCTGAAGATTGAACATCCCAAACCGTTGTTATAATTTAGTGTTACACTAAATTTTTCCTTAACACGACAATGTTAATCATAAGAATCAATTCAGGCATTTATAAAATTATCAGCAGAAAAACTAAAGACTATAACTGAATTCAAATTCGCTCTTTTAATTTCTAAATTATTGATTTCTAGTTTTTTATAAATCGTCTATCCTCAGGATGAAAAAATTAAATTAATTTTTTCAGTTTAATCGAAAAAAAATAAAAATATCATTGAAAAATAATTGTTTTTTCAAAAACACAATTAAATTTATGTCGTAATTGACAATGAAAAAAAATTAAAAAGAATGGCTCTTAAAAACGCATCAAATTTCGACACATTTAGCGAATATGATGAAGAGGACGATGATTGGAATGATACTGATTCCATAGATGACATTGACGATGATATCGAAGATGACGATTTCGATGATTTTGATGACGAAGACGATGACGTTGACAACATTAAATTCGAAGATATTGATGATTTTGATGAAGAAGATATAGATGAAGGTGAAGAACCTGACTTCGATAACTTTTAATCATTCCCCCTATAATAGCCGGACTTATGTACGGCTATTTTTTTTATCAAATTGTACCCCCCCGAGAGAATAAAGCTTAAAATTTAAATTTGATCCTTAAAAAATTATCAACTTTAACATAGCTACTCCTTTAAATCAATTTAGATTTTTTAATTTTGCTTTATGCCTTTCGAAATTAATAAAATTGATCTCCCTGTAGTGGAGATCATTCCAGAAATACAATCTAAATTAAAACAAAGCAATACCCTCATCATTAATGCGGAAGCTGGTGCCGGAAAAAGCACTATTATTCCTTTGGCATTATTGGAGGACATTAAAAGTACTGGCAAAAAAATCATTATGCTGGAGCCCAGACGTTTAGCTGCTAAATCAATAGCCAAAAGAATGTCTGAATTACTACAGGAACCATTAGGGCAAACTGTTGGCTATAGAATTAGATTTGAAACAGTTATAAGTGAAAGTACCATTATTGAGGTAGTTACAGAAGGTATTTTAAGCAGAATGCTTGATTCTGATCCTCTATTAAAAGAAGTGGCAATTCTCATTTTTGATGAATTCCATGAGCGCAGTATTTATGCCGATGTGGCGTTGGCTCTAGCCCGATTTACTCAAGCTTCCCTAAGACCAGATCTGAAAATATTAATCATGTCTGCTACTTTAAACCAGAAAATGCTTTCTGAAGCATTGAAAGCTGAAGCGGTAGTAAGCAAAGGAAGGCAGTTTCCGGTAGATATAAATTATGTAGGGGAAACGGACTATCATTCATTAGCAGAAATGACCGCTAATTTGGTGAAAAAGTCGATAAAGGAACATGAAGGAGATATCTTGGTTTTTCTGCCCGGACAAGGAGAAATTAATGCCGTAATGCAAGAACTAAGGTCGGTATCCAGATCAATTGGCATTTATCCTTTATACGGACAATTACCATGGCCTAAACAATGGGCCGCAATTCAACCCCACCCTACCGGTAAAAGAAAAATAGTATTAGCAACCTCAATAGCTGAAACAAGTCTAACCATTGAAGCTGTAAAAGTGGTTATAGATACAGGCTTTGGGAGAGGATCAGAATTTGATGCCACAACAGGTTTATCTCGTTTAGTCACCAGAGATATATCCATAGATGAAGCAGACCAACGAGCAGGAAGGGCTGGTAGGGTTTCTGCGGGGACCTGTTATAGAATGTGGTCGGAAACAGAGCATTTATACAGAAACAAACATAGAATCCCTGAAATATTGAATGAAGATTTAAGCTGCTTTAGCACTTGATCTGGCGGCAAGAAATATTCGCAATAGCCGTGAGCTATTTTGGTTAACTCCGCCCCCTTTGGACAAAATGATTAAGGCAACGGATCTTTTAACTGATTTAGAAGCTATAAACGAAAAAGGAATTACTGAAACGGGTAGAAAAATGCATCAATTGCCTTGTCACCCAAGGTTAGCGCATATGCTTTTGCAGGCTAAAAAATCGAACAACTTAGCCTTAGCGACCGATTTGGCTGCACTTCTGGAAGAAAGAGATCCATTATACAAGCAAGCAGGTGCAGACATTAGTGAAAGAATAGATCGACTTAGACTGTTTAGAAAGGAACAACGATTTACAAAGCCTTTCAGGCAGATAGAAAAAATTGCCTCATCTTACCGTAAACTTTTTGAAGTATCAGAAGAAAATGTTCCTTCAGATGCATATGCCATTGGTTTCATTTTAGCTTTGGCCTATCGCGGATAGAATTGCTTCCTCCAAAAGAGGAAACAACGCACAATTTCAATTAGCCAATGGTGCTATTGCCGCAATAGGTCATAAGGATGAACTGGCCAATGAATCGTGGCTTACAGTGGCTGCTATAGATGCCAGAGCAGGTTTAGGTAAAATTTTCCTGGCGGCTCCTTTAAACCCCAAAGATTTAGCTCCTTTAGTTAAAAATGTAGAATCTGTCACATGGGATTTTGAAGATGATCTATTTGAGGTATCCAACGATTTAAGAATTGGTAAAATCGTTTTAAAAAAAGACCCCATTGACAGAGAACCAACAGATGTTGAAAAAAGAAAAGCTATTATTCAGGCTATTAGAGATGATGGTGAAGATATTTTAGAACAATCAGCAGAGTTTTTAGCGCTTGGTAACAAGGTGAAGGTATTAAAAGAAGCCTTTCCGGATGAAGCATGGCCTGAGATTAGCATAGCATATATAAAAGCCATTGCGCATATTTGGCTACCCAAAAATATTGAGCAGGAAGATGACATTTATTCAGTTTTGCAAAATCTATCTTTGGAAAAGGTTGTAATGGAAATATTGACTGAAGTACAGAGGAGCGCGCTAGAATAGATGTTTATAATGATTTCCCTATATTTTCTGACAATGTTAAAGCCCCAGTGTGGGCGACATCAAGGCTATTAAGTTAAGCTTTTTTTTAGACCCCCAGCCAAAGGCTGGCAGGCTATCCTTGCATCCTTCCCCGAAGAGAGAAGGAAAAGTGGTCTTAACTTAAAAGCATTGTGGGCGACATTTTGGTAGCCCAGGGTTTCAACCCTGGGACAAAAAACATGATATTAAATGATTTATTGTAGGAATCTGGAATTATAAGAAGTTTGGTGAGACACGAAATTTGGCGTAGGCAAATAAAGAAGACCCTAAATCTTTTTCATTTTAAACTTCTTCTTTAGTTCTTCTATTTGCTCTTTGAATTTTTTATCTACATGCATCATATCATTTACTGATTGCACTGCGTGAATAACAGTAGAGTGATCTCTGCCTCCAAAATGATATCCAATAGATTTTAAAGAATGATTAGTATGTTCTTTACAGAAGAACATAGCTACTTGCCTGGCAATAACAATTTCCTTTTTACGGGTTTTTGCTTTTAAATCGTCCATTTTAACTGCAAAGTGTTCAGAAATAGTCTTTTGAATATAATCAATCCCTACTTCCGACTCAATGTCATGCACAATATTTTTTAAGGTTTGCTTTGCCAATTCAAGGTCAATTTCCCTTCTGGTTAATGAGGCATGCGCAATTAAAGAAATCAAAACACCTTCTAATTCTCTAATATTGGTATCCACACTATATGCCAAATACTCAATTACATCATTAGGTATATGAATACCATCACTTTGCATTTTATTTTGAATAATAGCAATCCTGGTTTCCAGATCCGGTTGTTGCAAATCAGCCGTTAAACCCCATTTAAAACGAGATAATAGCCTATCTTCCAAACCTTTTAGGTCCCGTGGTGGCCTATCACTGGTCATGATAATTTGCTTGCCATTTTGGTGCAAATGGTTAAAAATATGGAAGAAAATCTCTTGAGTTCTTTCTTTCCCTCCTAAAAACTGTACATCATCAATGATCAGCGCATCAATATGAAGATAGTAGTTGGAGAAATCTTGAATTTTATTATTTCTTAAAGCATCTATAAATTGGTTGGTAAATTTCTCTGAAGAAACATACAACACAAATTTACCCTCCAAGGTATTCTTTATTTCATTCCCAATTGCCTGAACCAAATGTGTTTTACCTAAACCTACTCCACCGTAAACCATTAAAGGATTAAAGGAAGTAATTCCTGGCTTCTTGGCTACAGCATAACCGGCAGATCTGGCTAACCTGTTACAATCTCCTTCTATGAAGGTATCGAAGGTATAATTGGGATTTAATTGAGAGCTTTGCTGACTTAAATCAACTCCGTTTAAAGTAAAGGGGTTTGAAAAAGAAGGTTCTTGCTTTACTTCTTTAGGTTTGTCACTTTTATTATTATTAGGAAGATTAATGGTAAAGGGTTTGTACTTTTCATTTCCTCTATCAACAATTACTGAATATTCAAGTCTACCTTCGGGACCTAACTGTTGGTGAATGACCTTTCGTAAAATATGTACATAATGTTCTTCTAACCACTCATAAAAGAATTGACTTGGAACCTGAATCGTTAATACGTTATTCTCTAATTTCAAAGGCTCTACAGGAGAAAACCAGGTATTAAAACTCTGTTCTCCTACCCCCTCTTTTATAGAGCGTAGACAATTATTCCATACTGATAAGCAGTCTTTAACCATTAACACAAAAACTTGTAGGATTTTAAAGTTTACTCCCTCTGATTTTCTCGGGCTGACAAATTTGGTGAAAAAATAGAGAAGAAAAAAATGAGATTTTGCTTGACAGAGCCATATATCAGATACAGACAATTTATATTGAAAAATTATAAGAAATTTCTTTAAAATATTATATTTTTAAAATTTATAAATCTATGTAAAATCATCATTTAAAAACAATGGTAAGTAAATTTATAGCCTTTTAAATAATTATCATTCTTCGGAAATTAGAAAAATGTTACCTTTAAGCTATAATTAATTAGTTGTATATGTCGAAAGCAAATCTATTTGCGGATTTTAATAAAAGCACTGCCGAAGATTGGCGTAAAATAATTGAAAAAGATCTGAAAGGGGGCAGTTTAAATGCCTTAATTACAAATACTCCTGAAGGTATTCCCATTCAACCTTTTTACCATTCCGATTCCATTGATAAAATATCTCATAATATTTCTAATCCTATTCAAGTTAACAACCCGGGTTTAGCAGTCCGTTATTGGGTAAACCAGTACAAAATAGTTGTTACGAATGAAAAGAAAGCCAATGCAGAAGCTCTTTGGGCATTAAATTCAGGGGCCGATGGCATTATTTTCAAGCTTGAAATGGAGAACCTGGATTTGAAAATTTTACTTAACGATATTCAACCTGAATTTTGTATGATTTCTTTTGAGCCATCCTTCGGTGCAGAAGATATTTTATTAGAGTATTTCGAGTATCTACAAACTCATGAATATGACACGGAAAAAATTTCCGGTTGTTATTTCTATGATTTGCTGGAGAACAGGGATGCAGGAATAAAAGAGCATACTCCATCACGGATAGCAAATTTGAAAAAGCTCATTGAAAAATCAGCACAATTCCCAAATTTCAAGGCATTTCATGTGAGTGCTCAGTTATATCACAACTCTGGAGCCAACATCATTCATGAATTAAGTTTCACTCTATCTAAATTGGTAGAATACCTGGATTTACTTAGTGATTCAGGACTTAAACCTAAACAAATATTTGATTCCTTGAGCTTTGGCTTTGCATTTGGAAGACATTATTTCTTTGAAATTGCAAAAATCAAGGCCTTTAAAGCACTTATTTTTAAAATAGCCTCTGCTTATAATTTAGATTTATCGGCCGATGATATCATTATCCATGCATTTACAGGGAGCAGAAGCAAATCCGGACTGGATATTAATGTGAACTTATTGAGAAATAGCACAGAAGCTATGGCAGCCATTTTATCTGGTTGCAATAGTTTATATGTAGCTCCTCATGATGCTTTGAGAAAAAATACTTCAAAAGACTCCTTTAAACGAATTGCCCTGAATGTTTCCAGTATTTTAAAAGAAGAAGCATATCTGGATAAAATTGTAGATCCCACTTTAGGTACCTACTATCTGGAAAGCATTATTTCCGAAATGAAAACTAACGCATGGGATCATTTTATCAATATTGAGGAACATGGCACCTACTCGGATTTATTTCAACAAGGATTAATCCAACAAAGTATCCAAAAAGATGAGGAAGAATCCGCTGCACTGGTGACTGATCGGAAAGATTTGTTAATTGGAGCTAATACCTTTCAGTTAATAGGGGAAACCATTCCAGAAGATGATAAAACAGTTAAAAAGTCTACTTTTTTAAGTCCAAAACGTCTTACCCATCAAATAGAAGCTTTGAGAGGCAGAACGGAAAAACATGTTAAGCAGAATGGTGAAGTAAAAAGGCCGATGGCTACTATTTTTCTATTAGATAAAGACCCTATTTCTAAAGCCAAATCAAATTTTAGTTATAGCTTTTTAGGTATGGCAGGTATTGGTATACAGGAGGAGCACATATTAAAAGATGTGAATGAGCTTTCAGATCAACTTAAACGTACACATTCCGAAATAGCAGTAATTTGTTATAAAGAAAAACCGAAGGAGCTTACTCAGAATTTAGTAGAATCAAAGTCGGTTTTGCTAGTTGCTGGCCAGGAGCCTAATGAAGAGCAATTGAAACAAGCAGGAGTATATGCCTGCATACACAGAAAGACACCAAGTCTGGAATTTTTGAATCAACTATTAACTGAACTGGCAATTTAAAAGCTTATGAGACCTGATTTTTCTACAATAGATATTAAAACAAATAATAACCCTTCTCTATCAGTTTCTGATTTAAAAGGATGGGAAACCCCTGAAAAAATTAAAATACCGCCTGTATTAAAGGTTGGAGACATTGCTGATTTACCTCATTTAGGTTTTATTGCAGGGACAGCTCCCTATTTAAGAGGCCCATATAGCACCATGTATGTACAAAAACCCTGGACCATCAGGCAGTATGCGGGTTTTTCAACTGCTGAGGCCTCTAATGAATTTTACAGGAAAAATTTAGCCGCAGGTCAAAAAGGTTTATCAGTTGCTTTTGATTTAGCCACACACAGAGGTTATGATTCTGATCATCCACGGGTGGAAGGCGATGTAGGAAAAGCCGGAGTGGCCATAGATAGTATTTTAGATATGAAAGTGCTGTTCGATCGCATTCCTTTGGATAAAATGTCTGTATCCATGACTATGAATGGTGCCGTTATTCCTGTTTTAGCTTTTTATATTGTTGCAGCCGAAGAACAAGGTGTAAAACCTGAACAACTTTCTGGTACCATCCAAAATGATATCTTGAAGGAATTCATGGTAAGAAACACCTATATCTACCCACCAGAGCCTTCAATGCGTATAATTTCAGATATTTTTGAGTACTCCAGCAAGTATATGCCTAAATTTAACTCAATCAGCATCAGCGGCTATCATATGCACGAAGCCGGAGCTACTGCCGATTTAGAATTAGCTTACACCTTAGCTGATGGTTTAGAATATATCAGATCAGGAATAAAAGCTGGATTGAAAATAGATGAATTTGCACCCCGACTTTCTTTCTTTTGGGCAATAGGGATGAACCATTTTATGGAAATAGCCAAATTAAGAGCAGGTAGGTTGCTTTGGGCCAAAATAGTGAAAGAATTTAATCCTGAAAATCCTAAATCTTTGGCATTGAGAACACATTGTCAGACTTCAGGATACAGTTTAACAGAACAAGACCCTTATAACAACGTAACAAGAACTTGTATAGAAGCCATGGCTGCTGCTTTAGGTCATACGCAATCTTTACACACCAATGCATTAGATGAGGCCATAGCATTGCCTACCGATTTTTCCGCCAGAATTGCCAGAAACACGCAATTATTTTTACAGGAAGAAACCAAAATTACCAAAACAGTTGATCCCTGGGGTGGTTCCTATTATGTTGAGTACTTAACTAATCAACTAGTGGAAAAAGCATCTCAATTAATAGACGAGGTGGAATCATTAGGCGGAATGGCTAAAGCAATTGAAACAGGCCTACCGAAAATGCGAATTGAAGAGGCCTCGGCAAGGAAACAAGCCAGAATCGATGCCGGGAGAGATGTGATTGTAGGTGTCAATCGCTATCAAACCACTGAAGAAAGTGATATTGAATTAATGGAGGTGGATAATACTGCGGTATTAAAATCTCAAATTGATCGTATTAAAAAGCTGAAAGAGGAAAGAGATGAGGACAAGTTAAAAATTTCTTTAGAAAATCTAGCAACAGCAGCCGAATCAGGAAAAGGTAATTTATTAGAACTAGCTATTGATGCTGCAAGAAATAGAGCTACATTGGGTGAAATATCAGATGCTATGGAAAAATCATTTGGAAGGCATAAAGCAACTATTAGATCTATCTCCGGAGTGTATTCGGGTGAAGCCGGAGCCAGTGAGGAATTTAAAAAAGCTCAGGCACTCACCAACAAGTTTGCGGATTGGGATGGTAGAAGACCAAGAATTCTGATCGCTAAAATGGGGCAAGATGGGCACGACAGAGGAGCCAAAGTAATAGCTACCAGCTTTGCAGATTTAGGTTTTGATGTGGATATAGGGCCACTTTTTCAAACGCCTGAAGAAGTAGCTATGCAAGCTGCTGAAAATGATGTGCACATGATTGGCGCCTCTAGTTTAGCAGCAGGACATAAAACTTTAATTCCAAAACTCATAAATGAATTAAAAAAAATTGGCAGAGAAGATATCATGGTGATCGCAGGGGGTGTAATTCCACCAAAAGATTACCAATTTTTATATGATGCCGGAGTAAGTGCTGTTTTTGGTCCGGGTACGGTAATTGCCAGGGCAGCTGCTGAAATCCTGGAAAAATTAATGAAATCAGCATAAATCTAGAATCCTTAATATACCAACAGAAGGATAGCTTGCCTGCCTATGGCAGAAATAAAATTATGGGAATTCTCCCATAGGGGTCCCTTTGGGGCATGTGACCTTAAAAAAGAATAATATTCACATGAAAGAGGAAGAGTTAACTAATTAATCTATAAATTAAATATTATGAAAATGAAATATATTAAAGTATTATCCTTTTTAGTAGCAATGTCTTTAATCTGGGCATGCGAAGGGGATAAAAAAGAGAGTGGAACTGGAAATGAGTCAGCTGAAAACCTAACAGATAGTGCTAAAATAGCAATGGACAACATACAAAAAGTAATTGATGGCAATTTGGCTAAGCTAAATTTACCGGAAAACTTCCAAATATCTGTATTTGCTCAGGTAAAAAATGCACGCTCCATGAGTTTATCTGAAAATGGAACTTTGTTTGTGGGTAATAGAGAGGAAGATAAGGTATATGCTGTAAGAGATACTGATAATGATGGTGTTGCAGATGAAAAATACATTATTGCAGAAGGCCTTAACATGCCCAATGGCGTAGCTTTTAAAGATGGTGATTTGTATGTAGCTGAAGTAAGTAGAATTATCAAGTTTGTAGACATTGAAAATAATTTGGACAACCCTCCTGCCTATGAAGTGGTTTATGATCAATTCCCTACCGATAGGTCTCATGGATGGAAATATATAGCCTTTGGTCCTGATGATAAATTATATGTACCAGTAGGTGCTCCTTGCAATATTTGTGATCCGGAAAAGGATATCTATGCCAGCATTACGCGAATGAATGCTGATGGCAGCGATTTAGAGATATATGCAGAAGGAATTAGAAATACTGTTGGTTTTACCTGGCACCCATCCACTGGAAACCTGTACTTTACCGACAATGGAAGAGATATGTTGGGAGATAATATCCCTCCATGTGAGTTAAATGTAGTAACAGAGAAAGGTCAGCACTTTGGTTATCCGTTCTGCCATGGAGGTACTATTGCAGACCCTGAGTTTGGTAAAGTTGGTAATTGTGCAGATACCAAAAAACCCTACAGGAATTTAGGTCCGCATGTAGCTCCATTAGGGATAAAATTTTATACTTCTGATGCTTTTCCGGAGAAGTATAAAAATCAAATTTTTATAGCAGAACATGGTAGCTGGAACCGTTCCGAAAAAATTGGATATCGAATTCAAATGGTGTCCAATACAATTGAAGGTGAACCCAGCTATGAAACCTTTATTGATGGATGGTTAAACCATGAGGAACAAGAGGCCTGGGGCCGACCAGTCGATTTAATATTAGACAAAAATGGTGATATGCTAATCAGTGATGACTATGCCGGGTTAATTTATAGAGTTAGCTATAAGGAAGATGATAGCTCTGTAGCTATGAAGTGATATTTAAAAATGTTTAGTATTAAAAGCCGCAGCGAACACATGTTTTCTGTGGCTTTTTTTAGACCGTTAAAATAGAAATTAAAAGATTATATATAATCCATCAACTGTGAATGATGAAAATTGACTACTTTAGATTTGTTATAAAATGAACATCTCATGCCAAAAAAGCTTATACTATTTTCCTTAATTCTCCTATTCAAGATAGAACTATATGCTCAAAACACTTTAACTCCTGAATTTCATGCTAAAAAACGACAGGAAGTAAGAGCTAAATTACCCGCTAATTCTGTAGCTGTATATTTTTCTGCGGCTATTCGTAATAGAGCCAATGATGTAGATTACCACTACCATCAGGATCCTAATTTCTATTATCTTACAGGTTTTAAGGAACCACATTCATTGCTTTTAATCTATAAAGAAATGCAAACAGATGAAAATGGTGATACCTATAATGAAGTCCTATTTGTGCAACCACACCACCCAAGAGAAGAATTATACAACGGTCCCAGACTAGGAGTTGAAGGTGCAAAAAAAGAACTGAAATTTGAAAAGGCTCTTTTTAATACTGAATTTAAAGAATTCAGCATGAATCTGGAGCAACTAGAGAAAATATTGTTTTTCGATTTTAAAAATGATGTAAGAAAAGAAAGAGGTAAAACAGGTGATTTATATGAATTGATTGCTCAATTTAAAGAAAAAGTAGGCTACCCTATCGATTTTTCACCTCAAAAGGAAATGGTTTACAAGCAAATAACTGAATCGAAAGATCATGAATACACCACCTCATTTGTTAGAAATATCATCACCTATTACCCTGAATTAGCTGAAGACCAGTTTGTAATTGATTATTTAAAAACTAAAGACGTTACAGAAAGAGAAAAACTCATAGGTAATATTATGCCCCCTCCTTCTAAATTGGATGCACTTTCTTTAACAAAATTTATGACTGATGTGAGGGAAATTAAAACTCCTGAAGAAATTGATCTACTGAGAAAGGCAGTAGACATTTCCTGTATTGCCCAAAGCGAAGTAATGAAAGCCATACACGCGGAAATGTCAGAAACAGAGGTATATGGGATTCATGAGTATGTTTTTAAGAAATACGGAGCCATGTTTGAAGGCTACCCCGGCATAGTGGGGGTAGGTAATAATGGCTGTGTATTGCATTATATACAAAATGACAAGCCAAAATTAGGAGAAGAACTTGTTTTAATGGATTTGGGAGCTGAGTATTACGGTTATACCGCAGATGTAACCCGGACTATTCCAGTAAACGGTAAATTTAGCACAGAACAAAAAGCTATTTACAACTTGGTGCTTAAAGCACAGGAAGAAGCGTTTAAAGCTTGCAAACCTGGGAACGAAATAAGTAGCACAACTCAAATTAGTAGAGAAGTAGTTGCTAAAGGTTTGGTAGAACTAGGGCTTATTAAAGATGAAAGCGAAGTAAGAAAATATTTTCCACATGGGGTTTCCCATCATATTGGATTAGACGTGCATGATCCGGGTAATTACGAGCTATTTGAAGAAAATATGGCATTAACGGTGGAACCAGGCATATATATACCCAAAGGCAGTGATTGTGATAAAAAATGGTGGGGTATTGGAGTGAGGATCGAAGATGATATCCTGATTACTAAAACCGGCTATGAATTGCTTTCTGATAAAGCCCCGAGAACCGTCAAACAAATAGAAGCATTGATGATGCAAAGCAGTCCCTTATCTGATTTGAAATTACCAGATTTAGAGGATTAAACATTTTTTTTGGTTTGTTAAGCTTAAGAAATAAGCAATAACACCGCTGGACAAATCTTTATTTTCTAAAACCTTTAGAAAAATCAATGGTATCTCCTGATCTGTGAGCTCTCATAATTCGCCTGAGAAGTTCTGCGGTAGTTGGAGGTGTATATGTGATGGCATTCGCACCTGCAGCTATAGTTTCTATAATACGGTCGTCATTTCTTCCACCAGTGGCAATTATAGGTAATTGCAAATGCATTTTACGGATGGCCTTAATTATGTTGGGGGTATCCTTCCCCCCACTTACATTAATAATATCAACTCCAGCATCTAATTTCGGCTGCAAAGGTTCATCTATAGAACTAATAGTCCAGATAATTGGAATTTCAAGATGCTTTTTAAGATTTTCAATAACTTTATTTTCAGTTGGCTGATTTACTACAACACCTGATGCGCCTTGAAATTCCGCGTCACGTGCTATTTCCAATACCCGATTCCCTCCTGTAAGGCCCCCACCAACACCGCAAAAAATAGGGGCATCAGCAGCTAAAATTAAGGCCTGTGTAATAGCAGGTTGTGGAGTAAAAGGATAAACTGAAAAAATAGCATCAGCATTATTATTCCTAATAATGGCTACATCCGTTGAAAAAATAAAAGATTTCAAAGTACGACCAAAAATATTTATGCCACTCGCCTCATTAATCTCCTCTGGTAAATAGATGATTTTACTACGTAAATCATTTTTTATTTCAGGTATAAAATTATCGTCTTCAGTACTCATTAAATTCCTTTGTGTTACGAAACACTCTATTAAACTAAGTTAAAATTACGTAAAACATGACAAACCAACGAATTTTAAGCTTTATTAATTAAAAAAATATTGGCGTCTTTTTTTACAATAATCTGATTTTGAGAAGGTACAGGGATTTGCTTTTCGCTGTCTTTGAGAAATATCATATTGAGATATCCTTTATAAGTTACAGCAATATTGCCAAAAGAGTAGGTGAATTCACTATACAATAAATGATGTTCAAATTTATAACTACCTATTTTGCTCAATTGAACAGCATCAATTTCAATTCCTTTGTGCACACCACCATAATCGTTAGCTACACGTTCCAAATAAGCGAATTCTTTGGGAACCAACCACACAGCAATTGTAATTAACAATAAAATGAAGAGAAATATTTTTTTAAGCATAACTTAATAACAGTAAAAAGCCTACTTAGTTACAATAATGATTTTGTTTTTAAAAATCCCTACAGTCCTCATTAAAATTTTCAACAAATAAGGCATTTAGGATATTGGATCGATCGGACCTATAAATTTCTAATGCAAATTTGCCTGATTGATAGGATGCAGCAGATGCATTGTCTAACCAAAGAGTATCCATTTTATAAATCTGTTGACCAGAAATTCCAATAGCATAAAAATAATTGGTATTGAGGCTGTCGTAATTTTTCCAACAAGTAAATTGTTTGAGAGGTAACACATTTATAGTATCAATAGTGGCACCAATATTCCAGATAAATTCATCAAAATCAATTTCCGTATCATTGTAAACAGTAATATTTACCTTATCAATTATTACATCACCACAAAATACAGAAACGCACAAATTATTTTTATCATCATCCTCCATATCCATGCAAGAAATAAGGGATAGTATTGTTAGTATTATAAAAAGGTATTTCATATTCAAGATTATCAATCCAAAAGACTCATCAAAAGATGAAAAGGTTGTAACAACATTAATTTTTTATTACAAACTTTATGTAAAGTATTGGTAATTACAATACAAAACCCTATTTTTGCAAACCAATTTTAAAAACATAAAATAATGGAATTGAAAAATTATGAGACGGTATTCATTTTAACTCCCGTTTTGTCTGATGTTCAGATGAAGGATGCTGTCGACAAGTTCAGAAAAGTCTTAGAAAGTAAGGATGCTGAAATCATTAATGTAGAACAGTGGGGCTTAAAAAAATTAGCTTACCCTATTCAGCATAAAAGTACAGGATTCTACAATCTTATTGAATTTAAGGCCACACCTGAAGTTGTTGCAGCGCTTGAGTTGGAATACAGAAGAGACGAGAAAATCATGAGATTTTTGACAGTATCACTAGATAAATATGCTATTGAATACGGTGAAAGACGCAGAAATGGCGCATTTAATAAAAACAAAGAAACAAAAGAGGAGGTAGCAAAATGACACTTCATAACGAGCCGATTAACCAAAAAAAGCAGGATAATCAAAAGAAATATTGCAGATTTAAAAGGTTTGGTATCAAGTACATTGATTACAAAGATCCAAACTTCTTATTGAAATTTGTAAATGAGCAAGGTAAATTATTACCAAGCAGAATTACAGGTACTAGTGCAAAATATCAGAAAAAAGTATCGCAAGCAGTAAAAAGAGCAAGACATATTGCTTTATTACCTTATGTTACTGATTCTTTGAAATAATTAACCCAATAAATTTTATCAATAATGGAAATAATCTTAACACAAGATATTAATGGTTTGGGTTACAAGAATGATACAGTAACTGTAAAGCCTGGATATGGAAGAAATTACCTTATTCCGCAAGGTTTTGCAATTATTGCCAATAATTCAAATCAAAAGAAAATATCTGAAAACATCCGTCAGGCAGCTCACAAAGCTGAGAAATTGAAAAAGGATGCTGAAGAAGTAGCAGCAAAAATTGGTGACTTAACCTTAGAAATTAAGACTAAAGCAGGTGAAAGCGGTAAAATATTTGGAGCAGTAACTACTGTACAAATAGCTGAAGGCTTAAAGTTAAAAGGATTTGACATTGATAGAAAGAAAATTGCAATCAGTGGAGACATCAAACAATTAGGTGAATATAAAGCTGTAATTGATTTACATAAAGAAGTGAAAAAAGAGATTACTCTTTTAGTAACCGCTGACTAATGTAACAGCATAAAAACTTAAAAGCCTCGGAATCTATTTCGAGGCTTTTTTTGTGCCAAATATTAAAATCCTACTAAAAACCATTGTAGTAAGGTTCTCCACAAAAATGAGAAAGGCAAACATAGGGATTTTGCTGCTTTTAAAAATCACAAATACGAGTTTATGGGAAAGTAAAAGTATGATTAAAATAATAGCCTGAAATAAATCAGATATATTATTTATCTCTATTTTTCATAAACTTATTCAATGCCTTCGCACCTTGTTTTCTAACTGTGTTCCTAAGATAGGAGGTCCAGCCTAATAACAAACCAGTATAACCTAATGCTTGCTTAGCCCAATTATAGAAATCAAATCGATCAATGTGCTCTATAATATGTCCGTCCTCAATAATAAAGTGTGCCTGTACAACATTAATAACCTTATTACCCGTTGCTGAAAAGGTATATTTTGCTTTCCATCTGGCATCTACGCTATTCTCAGATGACCCAAGTATTTCAAATTCAATAGTGAGGTCTTTCCCATTTTTACAAAACATTTCCCACATCGATCTCACTTGAGGAGCATCAAGGTTAGGGAAGACTGGGTCGGAAAAACATGCGCCTTCGGAATAACAAGCTTGCATTTCAGCGAAATCTTTTGCTTGAAATGCTGAATAAAATCGTTCTATGAGGTCTTCATTAGTCACCATAATTTCTACAGGTTAGACTTTATCAAATGAATTTATTAAATTACTAGCTAAATTAAGCTATAAAATGAATTAATCTTTGATCAAGACTCTAAAAAGCACTTTTTTATATAAAATAAATTCGAACTTTATTTCCCTAACAATCGTTAGTTTGGTATATTTACAAAATGATTACAAAAACCTCTAAGAAGAAACTTAATCGGAAGCAACAGATTATTGAAAAGGCAACAGAACTTTTTCAGAATCAGGGTTACTCAGCTACTTCAATGAGGGATTTGGCAGGTTTTATAGGAATAGAGGCCGCTAGTTTATATTCCCATATAAAATCTAAAGAAGAAATTTTACAAACCATTTGCTTTCAAATGGCGAAAGATTTTTTCGAATCGTTAGAAGCAATTGAAATAGAAAATGGTAGTGCGGACGAAAAATTAAAAAAAGCTATTGTATCTCACGTTGAAGTTATCACCAAAGATGCAGCAGCAAGCGCAGTATTTTTCTCAGAGTGGAGACATTTAAGTGAGCCTTATCTATCCGACTTTCTGAAAATGCGCGATCAATACGAAGGCACCTTTATAAAAATATTGAATGATGGAAATGAAGTAGGTTTGTTCAAAACAATGGATGCGAAATTCACTGTTTTAGCTTTACTTTCTTCCATAAATTGGATTCCTGCATGGTACAATCCTAAAGGGAAGCTCAGTGCAAAGGAAATTGCTGAAAATGTGACTGATGTTTTCATCAATGGCCTTAAAGTAAGATAATGTTTAACTAAAAATAAAAAGATTATGTACGGTGGTGGACAAGTATTTGAACCTTCTTCTTTGAATAATGACCTGTTAAAAGATGAAGATCCAAAAAAATTAGCAGAGTTTGAGGCTCGAATTGCCAGAGGTGAAAAAATTGAGCCAAAGGACTGGATGCCAAAACTATACAGGAAACAACTCATCAGAATGATTGAGCAACATGCTCACTCTGAAATTATTGGTTCTTTACCTGAAGGTACCTGGATTACCCGAGCCCCAGGTTTTAAAAGAAAGTTAGCCTTGATGGCAAAAGTTCAGGATGAAGTAGGTCATGCACAATTACTATATGGTGCTGCTGAAACTTTAGGCAAGCCAAGAGAGCAGATGATCGAGGATTTAATTACAGGTAAATCTAAGTATTCCAATATTTTCAATTACCCTACCTTTACCTGGGCAGATTCATGTTTTATTTCATGGTTAGTAGATGCTGGAGCTATTGTAAACCAATTAGCGAATGCAAGAGGTAGCTATGGGCCTTACTGTAGAGCTTTAGATAGAATTTGCGCTGAAGAATCATTCCATTTAAAATACGGTCATCATTGTGTAATTCATTTAGCCACGGGCACACCAAAGCAAAGAGAAATGATGCAGGAAGCTGTGAATAGATGGTGGGCTCCAATGATGCACTTCTTTGGCCCCTCTGATAAAATTTCTACTCACACAGAAATATTAACCAAGTGGAAAGTGAAAATGGCCACAAACGATGAGTGCCGTCAGCAGTTTTTAGATATGTACGTGCCAAAAATTTGGGAATTAGGATTAACAATTCCTGATGAAAACTTGAAAAAGAATGAGGCTTCCGGTGAATGGGAATTTACTGAACCGGATTGGGAAGAATTTAAGCGTGTAATTAATGGTGATGGTCCTTGCAATAAAGAACGTATTGCCGTGAGAAGAACTGCTGAGGAGCGTGGTGCCTGGGTAAGAAGAGCCTTAGCATCAAAGACTAAAGGTGAGGAGTACGTTGCTCCAATGGCTTAAACTTGTAGGAAAGAGTTATTAGTAATTCGTCAATAGGTTAAATCCTATTAACAATCACTAGTGGCTAATAAATAGTATCCATTAACTTATAACTAATTAATTTATTACTAATAAAGATGTCTGAATTTTTAAATTCATTAGATCCAAGAATAAACAGATTATCAATACCTGTGGAATTTGGAAATACTTTTCCTGAAAAGGATCAAAAGGATCAATTTATTACTTTTGAAGTATTTGTGCAGCCAAAAGAAAGTAAGGCTTACCAACACGAAGGAATTGTACATGCCCCTACTGATGAAATGGCTTTTTTGTTTGCGAAAGAGCAATTCAGCAGACGAGGCATGAGTTGTTCTGGTATTTGGGTGGTAAGAACACAAGAAATTCAGGTATCTCCTATTACTGAAGACGGAGATGATATCTACGATTATATCAACGAAGAAATAATGGAAGGAGCAACTGCTTCTGAATCTGCCAAATACCAGGTATTTCATTTGATGAAGAGAGGGAAACAGCATATTCATGTAGGTGAAGTTGAAGCCAACTCACCAGAACAGGCATTATTACATGCAAAGAATAGTTTCGCCTCCGAAAAACCGATATTTAATTTATGGATAGTAAAGGACAGCCTTTTTATGAAAATTGAAGGTGAAGACTTTCAGGATATCTGGAATACCTTGCCGGATAAAAAATATAGAGATGCGATGGACTATCGTGCCACAGAAAAAATCAAAAAATTTAAAGCAGAACAAAACGCCTAAGTGATGACGCAAGAAGCATTAAAAGATCTATTATATAAAATCGCGGACGACCAGTTAATCTTAGGTCATAGAAACTCAGAATGGACAGGAATGGGCCCTTTGTTAGAGGAAGATATCGCATTTTCTTCTATGGCACAGGATAAAGTGGGGCAAAGTTTGGCTTTTTATACCTTGTTGCAGGAATTGGGAGAACAAGAACCCGACATAGTGGCTTTTACCCGAAATGCGGAGCAATTTCATAATTGTCAATTAGTAGAATTGCCTTCAGGTGAGTACGATTTCAGCTTAATCAGACATTTTTTGTTTGATCATTCAGAGCTGATTCGTTTTCAAATGTTAGCTGAATGCCCTGTAGAAGAGGTAGCGCAAGTAGCCAGAAAGCTAAAAGGCGAAGTGAAATATCATGTAATGCATGCTAATACATGGGTAAAGCAACTAGCTAGTGCCAATGAAGAAGCGAATACGCGCATGCAGAAATCCTTAGATTATGCCTTGCCGTATGCCTTGGGTATTTTTGAGGAATCTAAATTTGAAAATGATTTTATAGAAGCCGGAATTTACCCGGGTGAGAAAGCCATTGAAAAAAAATGGAAGGAAAACATTGCTTTAGTTTTAGAGGAAGCCGGTTTAATTTTACCAAATTGGAGTGAAATTAAGCCTGTTTATGGGGGCAGATATGGAAAACATACTAAGCATTTACAGCCTCTACTTACAGAAATGAGTGAGGTGTTTAATGTAGACCCTACTGCGGATTGGTAATTACGTTTCATGATGTGATTCGTAACACACTAACCATGGCAAAAGAAAAAAGATGTCTGACGTTTGCAACGTACCGACATCAAGTTGAGTTATCCATGTCGGTACCTCGGAGAGGTCAGACATGTTATTTAGAGTATCGTTGAATAGGGTTTAATTAACCTGCCCGATCAATCTAAGTAGCCTTTAAAATGCAGTTAAATAGACATGAAACACACCAAAAAAGACATATTATCTTTACTAAAAGAGGTGAAAGACCCTGAAATACCTGTGATTTCATTGGTAGATTTAGGCGTAATCACCGGCATCGAAATAGATAAGGAACATGTGACTGTCAACATGACTCCAACCTTTATTGGTTGCCCGGCAATGGATTATATGAAATCGGATGTGGTTGAAGTGTTGAACAAGCATGGCATTACTGATCATACTGTTAACCTAAATTTAAAAACTACCTGGAGCTCAGATCTCATTTCTACAGAAGGCAAACAAGCGTTAAAGAAATTTGGTTTAGCACCCCCTCCTGTTCATAATAATATGATTGAAGATCTAGATATTATAGAACATGCAGAATGTCCCAACTGCGATAGTAGGGAAACTACATTGAAATCTCCTTTTGGCCCTACGCTATGCAGGTCATTGCACCATTGTAACAATTGTGGTGAAGCATTTGAAAGTTTTAAGCCGATTTAAGGTGTTGAGGTGAAGAAATGTTGAGGTAGTAGTTTTTGAAGATACTGCACTGAATATAACTTAACTTATATATACATCTCCAATTAAAATGAGTTTTCTAATTTAAATATTAGTTAATTGCTTGTAAATTTTGCTGGGATTTTGCCTAGTGTCCCATACAAGTAAAAGCTTTATGTATACAGAATAATTTCTATAGAAGAGCGATACAGATTTGTGTATCAATAATTGGCGTATATCGCTATTTTTAAAAGTTGGAGCTAATTCAGGATTTTTTTGAATATGAACAATTCGGTAATCTAACTGATCTGGAAATCATCTGCAACATTATCGTTCCAAAGCTCAATGATAAAATCTGTAGTGCTTTTTAATGATTTTACAGCAGTTGGAGTCCAAATTACTCTCTTCATTTTTTATGTAGAATTCCTCTCGCGGTAGTATGTTCAATACAATCCTGTATGTTTTCTGAATCTGAAATCTTCAAAAGTTTAACGATGTCCTCAGGTAATTCATCTAAGGAAGTTTTACGAAAATTTTCAATTTTTTTTATAACTTTCTCATCTTCAATATTAGTTATCCAATTAATTAAAGATATTTTTCTTTGTTCTATTGTCATCATGTATGTATAATAATTTCAGAATTCGAATTCAATTTTATGTATTCATATTATTTATCGATTTAATATCTTCAATATTTGAGAGTAGCTTTATGCCACTCTTCCTCATTAATTCACTTGCATTAAAATCTGTACAAATGCCCTCCTCAAGCTTATAATTAAAGCTCATATCACCTCTATGCAGAGTGCTATTAAAACTGTGATTTGAAACTATCATGTTCTTGCCTGCCAATTTAGCCATTTCTAAATCGTGGGTTGAGATCATGCCAAATGCATTGAGCTCACTCAATTGTTTAATTAAAGAAACCCCACCTTTGTAACGATCTTGGGAATTTGTTCCTTTAAACATCTCGTCCAGCATAAAGAATATGGGTTCTCCTTTTTTAATTAATAGGAGTAATTGCTCCACTTTCTTAAGCTTTGCATAAAAGGATGAAATGCCTTCTTCAAGATTATCCTGTGTTCTCATACTGGTGAACATTTTTAGATGAGATACTGTGCCGAATTGAGCACAACATGGAGCACCCATCAATGCCAAAATTAAGTTTACACCCACTGTCCTTAGGAAAGTACTTTTGCCTGCCATATTTGAACCTGTGATCATTGCGATTTGCCCTTGCTTTTTTAAGCTGAAATTATTGCAAACCCTATCTTTCTCCTTGATTAATGGATGTCCCAGCTTTTCAAAATCCAGTATAAATGGCTCTTCAGTAATTTCTGGAAATGCAACATCCTGATTGCTATAGGCAAAACCTGCTATACTATTTAAAACCTCAAACTCACTAATCGCATCAATCCATGATTTTACATAATTTCTGTTTCTTGACTTCCATCTTTCTGTTAAAATGATCCAATAAATATCAAAAAGCCATAAATTATTGAAAACTGGATAAAATTGGTTACCTCTGATTCTCTTGCTACCTCGCAGTTGAAATTGTTCTAGTATTTTTCTTAATTTCCTTATTTCTGTACTTGCTGAGGATTTATTATTACTCAAACCTAAATAAAGCTTCTTAAGCTTAGCAGACTGAAATTTATTAGATAGTATAGTTTGCGCTAACTTTTCGTAACCACCCAATATTTGAACATTCTGATCTGTATGATCAATAATATTTTCAGCAATGGGTGCCACTTTTTTTAAAATCAGATAATTAATGATCATCACTATGAGAAAAGGCACCAAATACAAAATCCAGTTATCAGCATTGGAATTAATAACATATAAAACAGCAGATACTGTTGATAGAACTGCCAACGCAATACTGCTTAATAGATATTTTGATTGTTTAGGAAGCAACTGGTTGTCCTGCTCAACCCATTTCAGCAATTTTTGATAGTCACTTTTGCTATTCACAAAAGGTAAGCCAGCCACTTGTAACTCTTGCCTCCATTTTAAATTAGGTTTCAACTCTTGAATGGCCTGTTGCCTGGCAAGAATTATTTCCTTTGAAGCAGGGTCTGAGAGCCACTCAGCAAGCAAATGGCTTCCCGATTCTGTAGTGGTTCTATTTAATAGCTGAAATAAGGAATGTGATCCAAAAACATCTAAATCGGCCACATAAGCATGATCCTTGCTTAGATATAATTCCCCACTCGGGAAACTTGACAGCTTATTCTCCAACTTCAAAAGTTCATTTTTATTAATCTCTTTAAAAAATGAGGCGGCTTTTTTATGGTGAGTTAAGTGATTATAGCGAATTAAAATTAAAACAAAACCTAAAATTGCAAGAGGGACAGCAAACCAAAGTAGGCTCAGTAAACGTTCATTTGCAATTACTACAATAGCTATCAGAGAGATTAGGAAAAATATTAATCGCACGAAAGAAAGCTTTTTTATTATATTTTCCAGGTGCAGGATTTCACTGTTGTATTTTGCTATATTGGCTTGGAAAATTTTCAAAACAGCGTTTTAATTAATATTGGGTTTTTAGTTTCTTCTTTATCAACTAATCAAAGTTCCTAACTTTAAATATAATGAAAAATGGCAACTTTTATACCAAACCCAAAATCAACCTTTAGATTATAGAGTAATTAGGCAACATTCATAAAATGCAAAATACTCTCTAAAAAAAGCTAATTAACTATGTGCTTTTACATAATTCATAAATACCAATCCTACCTATTCAATTCTTTGAATCACAGCATACTTACCATTCACCATCCAATTGGCATCTTGCTTTCGAAATTGGTCAGCAGAGCGCAAGTCAACTCCCGCTATTATCTTAGATTTAAGCGTCCTCAATGCAAATTGATTGGAAGAAATAATTCCAGCACCACGATAATTGTACGGAATCATTCGATCTTCAAAAAAACGTCTGTAGTTAGCATCCCCTTTTGCTATTACCAGATCATTAGTTTTAATCCGCTTCTGAAGAGCCGCAGGTATTTTTGTAAAATGATGAGGGTTATTCCAATAACTATTAAACACAAATTCAATATTCCCTTTTTTAATACAATCATTCAAAAAGCTATTTAAGGAGTTTAATGAGCTTATTCCACAGTTCATAAGAAACTCAAAAAGCTTTTGAACGTCTTCCATTGTAGCGTCTGAGACCAATAAAGGTAGTTTTTTAGGATATAATATCACCTTTTTTGTGGAATGGGACTCTAATATGTGCTTTACAAGTAAAAAATCTAGAGAATAATTCAGTTCCAGCATTGTCCAGAATGATGTGTATTGTTTCCTGATCTTTAATTAGACTGAGAAGTTCACTGCTATGATTCACTATAATATTCAAGCCGCTGTCGATTTTATCAAGCTGACTTAAGTCTGCAGTATTTCCAGTTAAGGAACATAAAATGGCTTTTTCAATGGTATCCACTTTTTGCGATAGCTTTTCAAAGGCATCAGCCTTATCGCTTAGATCGTCTGCTTTAATTTTAGAAAATGGGTCTACCCTATTGGCAGCAAATTGAGAAATATTTAATAAATAGCGATAAAAATAAACCTCAGCATAAAAGAAAGGTATTTCTAGTAAAGACTTATGAGCATATTCTTCAAAAAAGTCTTTCCAATAATTGATTTCATCCTTTTCTAATGGTAAATCCTGTACTTTTAAGTCTGGTAAATCATGTTTGAGTTTAATCAGTTTTTCTTGAATTTCATTATCAAAAAGCTTAGAGGAAACAACTTTATCAATAATAGAAGGCATCCTTTTTTCAATAGTAAATCTGGCAAAGGACTCGGGGTCTGCTGCAGAGATGTGTTGGAACTCGGATAGATTCATTGTTAATTTAGATTAAGCTACTATGAATATCTTTGAGATGAATACTAGAGTTAGCCTTTAGAACCATTCAAGTTTATTTAGTTCTTTTTGCTAATTATTGGATGTTTTACTAATTGCTAACTTCGAAATTAGGGGTTTGAAAACTTATTTTTTCTGAATCGGAAAATTCGAATAGAAAGTTAAATGTTTGGTTAAAGGGTTGATCAGGCTTAACTGAAAGTTGCATTACTATAGCTTGCCCAATAGATCCAAAAATCTAGAGGCTCCATTGTATGTTGCACTATAAATTCGCTTACTGTTAATTCCTAAGTATAAGAAGCATATTTAGAGATTTTGAACAACTCAGATAGGTCTTCGCCCGGTGAAAACTCTCTACCACTGGCAAAGATACTATTTTCAGAAGTTACAGTGATTACTGCTATAGTATGAGCTAGTTGTGGCTCTAACGGACTACAAGCATAGGAATAGTTGACAAGAGAAAATCTATTTTCTTTCAGTTGTGCTACTTGTACATCCCTGATCTCCGCTATACTAATTGAAATTGCGGCCTCTTGAAAATTGTTACTAGTCGAATTAGAAAAGCCTGTCGAATCAAAAGTCCCTACAGATGAAAGTAATTCGGTAATTTCGAAATCAGTGATAGTTAAATCTCCACAATCATAATCATCCTCAACACAAGAAATAGGTATATTAGTGAGTGCCAACAATAAAAGTAAAGCGGAAATTCTTTTCATTATAAATTAAATTTAGAGATTTATAAGCAAATCTTATACAATAGTACGAAGGAAAATCTAGTATTATTGCAAACTATAAAAATTAGATATCTTCCCCAACAATACTTTATTACCCTTGCAAGCAACGCAACTGAGGACATTATTGCTTTGACTTGCATTAAGTAAAATGCTTTCAATTTGTTTTACAAATATAGATGTAATATATTTAATCTATATTTGTAAATATAATCATTACAAAATGAAAGGAAGCTATTTAGGAGAACTGGAAGAATTGGTATTGCTGACAGTCGGCATATTGCACCAAGAGGCTTATGGTGTTACGGTTTTACAGGAAATAAAGGAACAGACAGGCAGATCTGTAAATATAAGTGCCATACATGCCGTGCTTAACCGATTAGAGGATAAAAAACTGCTTAAATCGGATATGGGAGGGGCTACAAATGAGAGAGGTGGTAGAAGAAAACGCTTTTATACACTTTCCTCAGCGGGAAGAGCTGCCATAGCAGAAGTGCATGAATTGCGCAATAAGTTGTATAAACAATTGCCTCCCCTTTCATTAAATTTCTCCTCATGAGCATCCCAAAAAGTACACCTCAAAATCCCCAGCCACCTAAATGGGCTGATCGCTTTCTGGAATTCTACTGTAATCCAGATTTACTGGAACAGATTCAGGGAGATGTGCACGAGCTTTTCTATTACCGAGTTAACGAAAAAAATGTATTTCATGCAAAAAAGGCATTTATAATAGATGTGCTTAGGTTTTGCAGATGGAGAAACATTAAAAGAAGCAAACCCTCCTATTATCATAATAATATAATCGCCATGTTTAGAAACTACATGAAAATTGGCTGGAGAAGCCTACTTAAGCAGAAAGGAACTTCCTCCATCAACATTGTTGGACTCGCTTTAGCTGTAGCCTGCTGCCTGGTTGCTTACCTATTGGTAGAGAGTGTTTGGATGAAAGGGATGTACCATGAAAACAAGGATGACATTTACCTATTGACCCATACTGCTAAAGAAAGTACAGGTATAAAAAGATTTGGAGTGGTCTCCTCCCCCCTGTCTGATCTGGCTAAGCATGAAATAAAGGGAGTAAAAAGATCGACTCGGGTCAATATCAATAAGTATGTAATCGTGCACAAAAATGAAAGCTATTCAGAGCGTACGCTATTTGTAGATGCTGAGTTTATGGAGATGTTTACCTACAAAATGAAAGCCGGGTATGGTGGCGCTTTAAATGAACCACATCAAATCATCATTACTCAATCAGCTGCTGAGAAATTTTTTGGTGATTCCCATCCTATCGGTAAAGAAGTGAGCATCTTCATTAATAATGAAAAAAAGGAGTTCATTGTTGGGGGTGTAATGGAAGATTTACCTGCTACAGCGATGTTTAATTTCGAGGTTTTAGTGAATAATGAACATTTATATTCTGAAGCCTCCAATCTACCTCTTGTGCAGCAATGTAAAGATAATTATTCATGGGTATTTGTACAGATGGAAAAAGAAACTGCACTTCCTACCACCCAGCCCGGCCTTACTCGTATGCTCACCAAGCATAATGAGATACTCATTAATGATCCTTACATCGACTTACAGTTAGAACCATATACTGACCTGGTGAAGCATGCAAAAATAATTGAAAGCGGTCCTGTTAACTACGGGAGTATGGCGCCCCAGATTCTACTGGTCTCCATTGCTCTGTTTATGTTGATTTTAGCAGTTTTCAACTATATCAACATCTCTATTTTGATGGCAACCAAACGCCTTAAGGAAATTGGAATCAGGAAAGTGATTGGAGGCAGGAAAAGCCAGCTGGTTATTCAATTTCTTTGTGAAAACCTGATTATATGCTTCGTGGCTTTGCTCATGGGAGGCCTCATTGCTGCCACATTATTTCTACCTTGGTTCAATGGTATGGCTAGCAAAAACCTACAATTAAATCTACTGAGCAATCCATATCTTTTACTATTTATGGAAGTTCTGTTGATTTTTATCACACTTATTTCAGGCATTTATCCTGCTTTTTATATTTCTTCATTTAAGCCTGTAGCTATTTTTACCGGTAAATTGAAAATTGGAACTAAAAATAAATTCACCGGAGCGCTGCTGACCTTTCAATTTGTGCTGGCTATTATCACTATTGTTGCCGGCATTGCTGTTATACATACTAACCAGGTAAATGAAACGCGTAATTGGGGTTACGATAATAAAGCCAAAATAGTAGTAAATGTACCTTCGGAAAAAGACTACCTAACCTTGAGAGATGCATTTGCTCAACAGTCGGAAGTAACAGAACTAGCAGGAAGTCTGGATATGATTGGCCATGGGCTTGAGCCTAGAGCAAATCACATGCAAGAACAAAGAATATGAAGTGGATATTTTAAGAGGAGCTCCAAATTATGCTAAAATGATGGATTTAAGGTTAAAAGAAGGTCGATTTTTTAATACAGAATTGAGTACAGATTCCGAGACTGGTATTATAGTTAATGAAACCTTTATGAGCCAGATAGGTCTTGATTTTCCTTCAGACGATCTAATTAGGTTAGATAGCGTAGAATATAGAATTATTGGCGTAGTGGAAGATTTTCACACACATTTCTTCACCTTTTCTATCGATCCAGTTGTAATTATGGGGACCCCCGATGCTGCTTTCAACTATTTAACTTTAAAACTGGAACCAGGTACGGAACAGAAAATGGCTCAAACCGTGAAAACCATTTGGCATAATGAGGTAGAAAATGGTTTATACCAAGGTGAGTTACAGTCGGAAGTCTTTGATCTTTATTATGACGATTTAAACGGAGTGAGCAATATGCTGATATTTACCGCAATTTTGGCCATTATCCTTTCGGCAATGGGCTTATTCGGCATTGTTTCACTAAACATCAATGCCCGCATGAAAGATTTTAGTATCCGGAAAATTATGGGAGCCTCTTTAAGTCAATTAGCTCAAAAAATATTTGAACGCTATATTATTTTATGGGGCATTGCCTGCATTTTAGGTTGCGGACTAGCTGTAATGGCTATCTCCTCCTTACTGGATATGGTATTTGCTTTCCATTCAGGGGTTGGCCTGCTAACTATATGTGCGGCAGTATTCATTCTGCTACTAGTGATTATTTGTACAGTTGGAACTCAGGTATTAAAAGTAAATAAGAACAATCCGGCGGATACTTTGAAGATTGAATAGATGGTTCATTTTATGTTAAATATAAATGCTAGTTCTATAAAATCCTGTATTATTAAAACAAAAAAGGTAAGCGATCCATACAATACGCTTACCTTTTTTAAAAACTGGATTTTACTTTAAAATTATTCCTTCATTAATTTGAAAGACCCTATCTTATTTCCACTACTAATCTGAAGTAAATAAAGTCCGTCTGGTAACTCCATAATTTCATTAGTTTCTATTTTTCCCAAAGTGGATTTAGCTGTAAAAATAAGTCTACCCTGTAGAGAGTATAAATAAATCTGAAAATCTTGATTTAACTGGTTGGAGCTAATATTTAATCTATTTTTAACAGGATTAGGATAAATAATGAAATTTTGTTTGATAAAATTACTCTCTAAAGATAAAATCTCCCTTTCTGTAACCTCAATTGAAATTAAGAATTCTTCACTATTCAACTCCCCATCATTTACCATTACAGGTACACTTAAAACCCCAATGAAGCCCTCATTAGGGGTTACCATGTTTTCTGAAATTGAATAATTATCAGCCCCAACTATAACTAATGTAAAATCTGCAGGGTAGTCATTATCTACATCTTCAACAAGTAAATCTTCCAACTCAATAGTTATTGCGGCATTTTCAGAAGTTGATAAATCATTAAACTGACTGATTATTATAGGCGCCTTGTTTACATAAGTGACTTCTACGGTGATAGCGAAGACATTACTACTGTCCATACCATCATTTACCATCGTTTGTATCAGGAGTGTTCCCACATAATCTTGAGCAGGTGTAATTACATTATTTTCATAAGTATAGTTTTCTCCTTCTTTAATAATTAAGATGAAATCTGTTGGATAGGCATTATCTACATCCTCAACTGTTAAATCCTCCAACTCTATTGTTAAAGCAGTGTTTTCAGGGATTGTCAAAGAATTGGATTGGTCTGTTATTATAGGCGCATCATTTACTGGAGTAACTTGAACTGGAAATCTGAAAACAGGGCTATCATCAATTCCATCATTGACCAAAAGTCTTACCTCTAAGGATCCAAAATAATCTTGAGATGGGGTGATTTTATTATCTTCAAAAGTATAATTACTACCTGCTAAAATGGTTAAAGTAAAGTCTTCGGGCAATGAATTATCTGCATCATCAACAATCAAATCTGTCAACTCTATAGAAAAAGTGCTATCCTCAGGCGAGCTAATTTCAGAAGCTGCCCCTAAAATCAATGGTGGAAGGTTTGCCTCACTAGCCAACCTTTCCCAGACACTATTAGCAAAAGTGCCGGCATAAATTTTATCTCCATAAAGCTTAAACTCATTTACCGCCTGATTACCAAGTTCATCACTTACATCGTACCAAATATTTCTACTTTCAGAGGAAACATATACTCCATCGGAAGCGGCAACATAAACTTTTACTCCGTCAAGAACAAAGCTCTGAATATTCTTTGATTGATTTGTATATAAATTCCAATTTACTCCAAGATCTGTACTCACAAACAAGCCTCTACTTGTTCCAGCAAATAATTTACTATCATTAAATTGTAAATCATTTGTTAAGGTAAAGCTACCAGCTATTGATCTTTCTATCCAGGACAAACCAAAGTCTTCCGAAATAAAAACTTCCCCATCGGCAGTGCTGACAACAATAGTATCTCCTTTTACTGCTAAATCCTCATAACTAGTTTGAATATTTAAACCAGATGTTTCAGCTAATCCCCATGTAAGCCCCAAATTAGTAGATAGATAGATACCTGAACCATTAACACCAGCAGCTAAATTCCCAGCATCAAAACCCAATGATTGAACTGATTTATTGATTCCGGGATCAAAAACCCTCATCCATGAATCGCCATTATTAGAAGAAGTAAATACACCTCCGCCTGTTCCAATAATTAATTGATCTTCAATAATAATTATTTCACTTATTGTATAGGAATTTGATCCGAATAAGCCGGTATTTATTTCAATCCAATTTCCTGAAAAATCAGATCTAAATACTCCCTGCCCCTGGGTGCCTGCAAACAAATTATTATCGTTGCCGATGATAGAAATAATCTGCAATGCACTTATACCATCGTTATTCTCTAACCAGGCATTACCTCCATCAACAGAACTATAAATACCTTCTGAAGTACTCATTAATATTCTATCATCCTTAAAAATTACATCTTTGGCAAAACTGGAAGTTTCAGTATTTTGAATTTGCGTCCAATTCAATCCTTCATCAGTGGTGAGAAAAATTCTTCCCGGAGATGTTGTAAAGTAAACACTATCACCAGTACTGCCCATACTTATTATACTATTTCCATTAATAAGAGCGTTTTTCGACCAATTAACACCATCAGGTGAAGTAAAAATATCTCCATCGCCAGCTAAAAACATGGTAGTCTCTGTCGAAAAGATAGTGTTTATACCATTTACCCCTAAACCAATAACCGTTACTTCTTCCCATGTATCTCCATTATCCGAGGACTTAAAAAGCCTGCCACCACCTGCATAAACTTCTGAACCAAAAAACGTGAAATCCTGAAATTGTATATTAGAAACTCCGTCACCATTATTTTTTTCAGACCAAGTTTCACCATTATCTGGTGAGTAATATATTCCGCCATTTGCATTTGCGGCATAAATATCATCTCCATTTACAGCTACATTATAGGAAGTTAAATTTTCAATACCTAAATTGATTGGAGTCCATGATTGGCCTTCATCCATTGACTTGTAAAGGCCTACTCGGGACATGGACGCATATAATATACCATTATGCTCCACCAAATCCTGCACTCCTTCATTTACTGGAAGTCCATTATTAATTTGCATCCAGCTTTCGCCATTATCTGAAGATTTATATACACCACTATTTCCGCCAGAGACAAAAACAGAGCTTCCGATGGAAACTATTTGGTAGGTATTTCCACCGTTTGGCCCACCACTAGTTATCCATTGAGCACAGAGGCATGTATTAATACAAATTAATAGGTACAGGGTTAATTTAACTTTTTTCATATGACTTTTCCGGTTATGATTATATAAAATAGTAAAAGAACATAGTTTTCAGTTTTATTTCAAAACGAAACGAACACAGATTACAATCACTATTTATTTTCAAGTCTTGAAAATAGTTCACTTCTACATCAAATCCTATATGCTCATCGAAAAATAATGTAGAAAAAGTATAAAAGTAAAGTGTAACTATTATATTATTTAACTGAATAATTTTTATTGCGATCTTAACGATTTTAATGATTATTCCTTCAACAAAAAAACCTGACTCAGATCGATTAACAATCCAAAACAGGCTTCCTTACTCAACAAAAAAACTAAAACAAAACCTAAAAAAAACAATCTCGTAAAACTAAATTCTATTATTCTTTCCCGATAACTAATTCCTAATTAATCAATTCTTAATCCGTAATTCCTATCGCCTACATCAACAATACATCAATCACACTATTAGGGATCTCAAAGCCGCAGAAGAAAATACCTACACCGAAAACTTTCTCCTTAACACTTGTATTTTGCAAAGCTAATGGCAGTGAGGTAACATTCACCATCGCATAAAAAATGGCAAAAGCTATTAAACAAACTAACATAATAGCATGACTAGAAATCATAAATACGCCTATGGTACTCATTCCGGTTAATAATAAGCCTGTCACTAATAAATTTACTATATTCTTCTGAGATACTTTTCTACTAATAATGATGGAAAAAATAGCGGTAAGCACTAAAACCAAAGAGGAGATCCACTGTCCACTAATACCAACTGTGGAATGTAACACATTTAAATATTCAGGAAAAACTTCTATAATAATACCCGAAAATAAGCCCATTCCTACACCTAAAAGAATAATTTTACCCATCTTTGATTTGGGTTTTTTCTCATCTGGCCTTACTTCCTGCTCCTCTATTGTAAGTGCTAAAGAATTTTTTCTTAATAAATAACCAGAAATAGATACAATAATACCTCCGACCGCAAATGTTGCAGCACCTCCTAAAAAGTCGATAATATCAACAATAACTGGTTCTAATGAATATAATAAATCCGAAACAATGGTTAAGGCAGCTACTGTTATTGGTAATTTTGTAGTAGGAGAAAACAATTCAATAGTGGATATAGCAGGACTTGTAAATAAACTCATGGCAAATAACCATAAAACTACTAGCACTGGTAGTGCATACAATACAAAAGCCTGAGGTGGATTAATGATGAGTGTAAAAGCTACCGTCATAAAAATCATAGCAGCAAAACTAACCCCCAATGTAATTATACGGAGCCTGTTTCCTAATCTATTCCTGTATTTATCTCCTAAATAGCCAGCTAAGGGTGGTGTAGCCACTAATATGATCGCTTGAGCCCAAATTAGAAACGGGGCAAATTCTTTCATTTTGAAAGTCTCCAATAAAGCAGGCTGATATCTGTGATAAGCTATCCAGCCAATAATTACTGAAGCATATAGCGCTAATAAGCTAATTAATTGCTTCCATTGAATTTGATTTTTTATTTTTTGAGCTTGCGTTTCTACCATGACAATCAAATATTTTTTATACTAAGAAATTACGTCAAATAACTGTAATTCGGATTTTAAAACCATAGAGATTTTAATAGACTTTATAGTAAATTCTACCAATCACAGCTTTAAATATATAAACAAAGCCTTAATGACATAAAAAAAGCATAAGTGATTCTAAAATATAGGATCACTTATGCTGATAAGAAAAGAGTTTTAACAAAACTTAACCCTTATTCAAATGTATTTTTCAAATGCTTTTCACTGTCGAAAGAATTATTATTCTCGTCGATATCAGCTGTTTCATTCTTTTTGTCGATAGTCATACTCTTAATATCTGCTGCTTTTCTACCAATTTCAAAGGTATAAGTAGGAAATACCCAAGGCCAATCATTTATGATTTTCACATTTTGATCAGACTTAAATCTTTTATCACCTCTCATTATTCTTAATGGAATATAATATAATTCAGTACTGCCATCTTTATATTCTACCGTTAATTCTACAGGCATAGGCATTTTGCCTACTTTTTCTAAAGTGATAAAGGTTTTTCCATCTGATTCCAATACTGATTCAAAACCGTAATCAATGGTTTTGGTAGAATAAACCCAATACTCTTTATACCAATCCAGTTCAATACCGGATTCCTTTTCCATTACTCTGATAAAATCATTATCATTAGGGTGCTTAAATTTCCATTCGTTAAAATACCTGCGCATCCCTCTATAGAACACATCTTCACCAACAATATATCTTAACTGACCTAAAAAGGTAGCTCCTTTTGAATAAGCGGCTCTTCCGTAGGCGAAATTAGTATGATAATGGTCTGCATGTGTGCTCATTGGTTCTTCATAAGCACTTGAAGCTAAGGCTTTATAACCTCTGTAGTTACCCGCCTGCGGATTAACCTGACCTTGATTCATGATAACATTCATGGTTTCTGAAGAAGCAAAAGAAGTGAATCCTTCATCCATCCATTCATATAAAGATTCATTAGTCGCCAATACGCCTTGGTACCAACTGTGAAACATTTCATGTACCGTCACCCCTACCAAACTAGGCAAACTTCTTTCACCTGTAATTAGGGTAGACATTGGATATTCCATACCACCATCTCCTCCTTGAATTACAGAAAATTGTTTATACGGATATTTACCAAATGTTTTGTTGGCATATTCAAAAGCTGCTATGGTATAATCTCTTAATTTCTCCCAATTTTCTGCAGTTTTTTCATTTTTCTGATACAAGAAATGCAGCGTGGGTCCATTGGGTACTTGGGCTGTTTCATGTGTATAATCCGGATCTGCGGCCCACATAAAATCAATTACATTAGGTGCTTTAAAGTGCCAGGTATGCTTTCCATTTTTTCCTTTTCCGGGCTTCAGTCCTTCTTCCTGGTAACCGTGTCCTACTTCATTTGGGTTTTGAACATAACCTGTTCCCCCCAAAATAAAATCTTTATCGATAGTGATTTTCACATCAAAGTCGCCCCAAATACCATGAAATTCTCTACCGATATAAGGGTTAGCATGCCATCCCTGATAATCATATTCTGCCATTTTAGGATACCATTGTGCCATAGAATAAGAAATACCTTCGGCATTATCTCTTCCACTTCTTCTGATTTGCACTGGCACCTGACCTTCAAATTCCATCGCAAATTCAGCAGTTTTACCTGGTAAAATAGGTTTATCAAGTGTAACCTCCAAAACAGTCCCCACTTCTTCAAATTTAATCGCTTTACCGTTATGCTTTAAGGATTTCACTCTTTGGTAGCCTATTTCGCTTTCTGAAAGATCTTGAATTCTGGAACTTACTCTGGGATCTGCATCCATAATAGTTCTGGAACGCACATCCATCATGCTATTGGGTTGAAAAGCATTGAAATATAAGTGATAATATACGTTGCTTAGCGTGTCAGGAGAGTTATTAAAATATTTAATTTTTTGAGTACCGGTAAATTGATGTTTCTCCACATCCATATCAATTTCCATTTCATATTGTATGGCTTGCTGCCACCTGTCGCTTTGAGCCATACTCAGGGTAGATATTAATAACCCAAAAATGACTAATGAAGTGATTTTTATTTTCATAATTATATTTTAGAATTTCATTAAAACCCTAAAATGAGCAATTCAATTTAATCTGCCAATTAATATTATATGAGATGCCCTTTTTAACTGATGAATATTATTACATGACTGGAAATAAGATAAATTAAAATAAGGATTGTTAAAAACAACTGAAAATTAAGGTCTACCATAGTGTTGCTTGCTTACGACAGAAAGATAATTGCCCCCATAAACTTTGTATAATTATTAATAATTCATAGTAATTATAAAACTGATGAGTTGTTTAGGCTATTAACCTGAGTTTGACTCTTAATTCAGGATTCAGACCTCATCCGGCAGCTGGCGGAGGAGTTTCCACTAAGAATTTTGAGACAATAGCGGGCTATTGTAAGGAATTTTTAGGAAGAAAATCGCTGTTTAGAAGCGGAAATCAGAAAATCTTTTCCTTAAAATCCAATCTACTGTGTTGTCTTGCCACGATATAGCCCGCTATATCTTCAGAATGACGTCTTGTCTATTGAATTCTATTAAAACCTGAATTTCCAAATTAATGTCGCACTCAGGTTATTATTTATATCTATTTTTCTAACTTTGTTGAGTTAATAGGAAAATACTATGCTAGATTACAATACTCAGAGACCTGATATGAAATTGAAAGAATACGGACGCAATGTGCAGATGCTTGTAAAACATTTACGAACAGTAGATGATAAGGACACTAGAACCCAAATGGCCTACACGGTAGTGGATCTTATTAAGCAGTTGAGCAATGGACCTAAGGATGTTAATCAGGAAAATATGCAAAAGTATTGGGATGATTTATTTATTATGTCGGATTTCGACTTGGATGTTGACAGCCCGTACCCAATGCCAGAGAAAGAAATTTTAGGCAGAAAGCCTGCCAGAGTTAAATACGTGACCAATGAGGTTAAATTTAAGCACTACGGCAGAAATGTTGAATTGCTGGTGGAAAAAGCCATCGCCTTAGAAGAAGGAGAAGAGAAGAATGCTGCTATCTTATATATTGGTAGATTAATGAAAACTTTCTATAGTACCTGGAACAGAGATAATGTAACAGAAGAAGCTGTAGCAGATAATATTAAACAATTATCAGGTGGTCAATTAAGCGTAGATATTAAAGAAGTGAAAGATAATAATGCTTTCGATGTGATTTATAAGGACACTACCCGTCCACGACCTACCAATCACAAAGGCAAAAAGCAGAACTATAAAAAACGAAGAAATTAATTAATGGCATCATTCAAAATTACCGGAGGGCAAAAACTATCCGGTGAAATCCACCCCCAAGGCGCTAAAAACGAAGCTTTACAGATTTTATGTGCAGTTTTACTCACTCCGGAAACTGTAACTATTCATAAAGTACCTAATATAGTTGATGTAGTAAAACTCATAGACTTATTAAGTGATTTAGGTGTTATAGTGAACAAGTTGGGGGAAGAATCCTACGAATTTAAAGCTGAAAAAATTGATCTGGAATATTTTGGCACTCCGGAATATACTAAAAAAGCTGCATCTTTAAGAGGTTCTATCATGCTATTAGGTCCACTCTTATCGCGTTTTGGTAAGGCTATGATACCAAAGCCAGGTGGAGATAAAATTGGTCGTAGAAGACTGGATACTCACTTCATAGGTTTTGAAAAATTAGGTGCTAAATTCCTGTTCGACAATAAAAGCAGCTATTATCATATAGATGCCTCGGCCTTAAAAGGTACTTATATTCATTTGGATGAAGCTTCAGTAACAGGAACAGCCAATATAGTAATGGCGGCTTGTATGGCGGAAGGGAAAACCACCATTTACAATGCAGCCTGTGAGCCATACTTGCAGCAGTTATGCAAAATGCTTAACAGAATGGGTGCCAAAATTACTGGTATAGGATCCAACTTGTTAAAAATTGAAGGAGTACAATCATTGAAAGGTACAGAACATACCATGTTACCAGATATGATTGAAATTGGTAGTTTTATAGGTCTGGCAGCCATGACTCAGTCGGAAATTACGATTAAAAATGTAGGTTTAGAGCATTTGGGAATTATTCCGGATACTTTTAAGCGTTTGGGCATTAAAATGGAGTTCAGAGGAGATGATATTTACATTCCTGCACAAACCAATTATGAAATAGAAACATTCATTGATGGCTCTATCATGACCATTGCAGATGCTATTTGGCCTGGTTTTACCCCTGATTTAATTAGTATAATGTTAGTGGTAGCTACACAAGCAAAAGGCACAGTTTTAATTCACCAAAAAATGTTTGAAAGCAGACTTTTCTTTGTAGATAAACTCATCGACATGGGCGCTCAAATTATTTTGTGCGATCCGCACAGAGCTACGGTGATTGGATTAAACCGACAAATCAATTTACGCGGAATCTCAATGACCTCCCCTGATATTAGAGCAGGTGTTTCCTTATTAATAGCAGCCTTATCTGCCGAGGGAGAAAGTACTATACACAATGTAGAGCAAATTGATAGAGGTTATCAAAATATTGATAACAGATTACAAGCTTTAGGTGCTAAAATTGAAAGGGTAGATTAACTATTAGTTGGTAGCATGATGGTCTTTTTCACCAGGCTATTATCTTGGACACGAACTGAGTGATGGAGCCAGCTATTAATGTTAACATTAGTACACTAGATTCCGGAACCTTATAGCTTTTTATAGGATAAATTTATTTTAGGACCTAATTAAAACTCCTATTGGAAAGCAGAATAACAAAAGTAATCCAGTTTTCGATGGTTTGTGTCTCCGTCCCTTTGTGGTTCCCTTATCGCTTTAGCGACTCCTTCTTATAATCTTAAATTTTTACTACTTTAGACGTAGCAACTTCAAGAACTTCAGAATTCCTTTCCATCCAACCCAAGTCTGAACTCCCTGAGGTCCCGACTTAAATGCTACTTGTAGCTTAGCATATATTTTTTTACAAAAATTTCCTTCTCAACTACTAATTTAGTAGTTTTAGTTTTTAACCAAAATCCATATGATCAATAAATTAACAGCACTAATTTTTTTGTTTGTATTATTAGCATGTGAAGAAAAGCAGGATAAAAGTGAGCAGGAGGCTTTGGAAAATGCCACTAATAAAGCGCCTAGCACTTTAGTTAATATTGATACGGCTGAAGTAAAGCCCTTTTATCTACTCATTGAATCTGCAGGAAAGGTTACTTCCGCCAAGGATGTAGTTGTGTTATCACAGTTTCAGGGTATGATAGAAAAAACTAATATCAAAGAAGGTTTATACGTAAAAAAAGGTGTCACATTAATTGAATTTAACCAAACTGAAGCCTTACTAGAATACAAAAAGGCCAAATTAGATTTTGAGAAGAACGAATTAGAATTCAAAAATAACCTTATTGGCTACCCTAAATTATTAGCCTTGGCAGACCCTTCAAAGGACAGCTTGTACTTAAACCTCAAAAAAGGAAGTGGCTTAGAAGAGAGTAGACTTTTACTACAAGAAGCAGAATATGCCTTAGCTAAAACACGCATTAAAGCTCCTTTTTCGGGGTTTATTTATGATATACAGGCCTTTTCAGGCAAATCAGTCAATATAGGTGATGAGTTATTTGCTCTTTATAACAATGAGATTTATGTAGAAGTTAATTTATTAGAGAGCGAGGCAGTAAATCTTTCTAAAGGAGATCCGGTGCTTATCAATAACTCAAATATACAAAAACATTTTACCGGTAACGTATCTTCCATCAACCCAAAAGTGGATGAGAATGGCTTAGTAAAAGTAAAGATTCTCACTAAAGACAGCAAAGACTTATGGCCGGGAATGAATGTTTCTGTAGAAATTAATATCCCAAAAGGTGTAAGGCTTCAGGTACCTAAGGAGAGTTTGGTTTTGCGTTCAGGCAAAGCAGTAGTTTTCACTTTGGAAAACGATTTAGCCAAATGGAATTACGTAACTCCCGGTTTAGATAATGGGAGAGAAGTGGAGATTATAGAAGGCATAGAGGCAGGGAAAACTGTTATAACAAATAACAACCTCCAATTAGCCCACGATGCCCCGGTAAGTATAGCCAATAAAGCCGAATAATGACCAGATTTCTACTGCAAAGACCTATTGCTGTAATAATGACCTTCATTGCACTTGTTGGATTAAGTGTCATTGCCTGGTTGAACCGACCTGTTGCACTCCTACCAGATATTGATGTGCCTGAGATGGCTATAAGGATCAATTATGCCAATGCATCTCCAGAAGCCATTGAAAGCAGCGTACTAAAACCTATGCGTGAATCACTGGCCACTATGCAAGGTTTAGCAGATATGGAATCAGTAGCCTCTAATGAAAGCGGCATAGTTAGGTTACGCTTCCAATACGGACATAGAATGGATTTAGCCTTTGTGGAAGTGAATGAAAAAATTGATCGCTTAACAGATCGATTGCCAAACGGAATGAGCAGGCCAAGTGTAATCCGGGTAAATTATACGGATATTCCTGTAGCAAAAATCCAAATGGTACCTCAAAGTGCTGATTTAATGAGTGATGCTTCTATTTTTGCAGAGAATATTATTAAAAAAAGAATAGAACAGATAGAAGGAATATCTTTGGTAGATATTAATGGACTTGTTAATCAGCAGGTTAGTATTATACCAAAGATTCGGGTGATTGAACAATTGAATATCAGTCAGGAAGTGCTTATTCAAGCTATTCGTTCTGCCAATCAGGAATTAGGAGGTGTAATAGTAAAAGATGGTCAGTATCAATATTATATGAGGATGGCCGGCCGGCTCACGGGTGCAGAAGACATTAGCAGAATACCGGTAAAAATAGCCGACAATAAATATGTACCCCTATCTGATTTAGCCCAGGTGATAGAAGCTGAAGAAAATGTAAAAGGTATGCATTTCTATAATCAGCAAAGAGCTATTGTGATGAATGTGCATAAGCAACCACAGGCTGTAATGACAGAGCTAGTACCTCAAATTGAAGAGTCAGTGGAAATCTTTAAAAAAGATTATCCTACAATAGATTTTCATATCACACAAGATCAATCTGCTTTTCTAAAAGCGGGAATAAGTAACCTCCAGGGTAGCTTATTATTTGGTGGCTTATTTGCTTTCGGAGTCTTATTTTTATTTATGGGCTCCTTAAGACTACCTATTATTATGGGAATTAGCTTACCCCTTTCCCTCATTTTATCCTTTCTGTTTTTTGCCATTTTCGATTTAAGCATCAATATCATTTCATTGAGTGGTTTAGCTTTAGGCTTAGGAATGCTGATAGATAACGCCATAATTGTATTGGAAAATATTAGTAGAAAAAGAGAGGAAGGTTTAGATCTGCTGAATGCTTGCATACAGGGAGTAAGTGAAGTGCAAGGCGCTTTAATAAGTTCCGTACTGACTACCTTAGCCGTATTTATTCCTTTAGTATTTTTAAGCGGTGTTAGCGGGGTACTATTTTTTGATCAGGCAGTATCAGTGGCTATCATATTGTCCGTTTCACTTTTAGTTTCCTTTATTTTGCTTCCTCTCTTGTACAAAATGTTTTTCAGCAATAAAAGCAATTTTAAGAAGCAAGACAGCAAGGTTTTTATTGGTATTTCCAGCGCTTTCAGTAAAAGCCATCATTGGGTTTTTGGTCATAAAGCTTTGACTTTTATACTCATCCTGTTATTAATTCCTGCTGGCATTATCACTTATAGTTTATTAGATACAAAAGGCTTACCTAATATTACACGTAATGAAGCTGTGTTAGAAATACATTGGAATGAGCCAATTGATGTGGAAGAAAATGCAAATCGAGTGAAGGCGATCTTAGACCAATACAAAGATCAGGTGGAATTCACTGAAACGGATGCAGGAATAGCTCAATACTTACTCAATATTGATAATTCTGAAATACAGCAAAGCAAAATTTATTTACAATTTGCAAAAGACAATAACAAGGAGGCTGTTTTAAAAAGTTTAAGGGATCGGATAAAAGACCAATATCCAATGGCTAATTTTAGTACTTTAGAAGCTAAAAATGCTTTTGACATGCTTTTTGACACAAATGAGAACTATTTTGAAGTCAAATGGCGCGATCCTGGTCTAAAGGAAAATGATGCGCAGGCAGTGAAAAGCGTTTTGAATGATTTTCCAGTAAAAAATTATATTCAGGGTGCATCATTAGATGAAGAAACCAGTATTATTTTGAGAGTTAATCAATCAAAATTATTACAGTATGGCATTGGAGCCGATCCGTTGCTTACACAATTAGAAAGGGCTCTGGGTGAATTTCAAATATCGGAATTGAAACAATTTTCAGTGATTACTCCAATTGTACTTCAGGCACCTCAGAATGAGTTTAGGCGCTTAATTGAAACTACTTCTATTGAGAACAGTGAAGGAGCCAATTATGCTTTGAGTAATTTTATCGATTACCAATGGGGTACCAGGCTTAAAAAAATCACTTCCGATGCTACCGGTCCATTTTTCTCTATTGCAATAAATGAGAATGAAATAGCCAAGCAGGAAGAAATTGAACAAGACATTAATCAATGGAGCATTAAAAATGAATTACTCACTACCACAGCAGGAAGGTATTTTACAGATAAAGAGAACATTCGCGAACTAATGTTTATTCTCTTAATCTCGGTTATGCTACTATATTTTATATTGGCCGCTCAATTTGAAAGCTTTTGGCAACCCTTAATTGTGATTTTCACTTTGCCTTTTGGTATTATTGGAGCAATTTTATTTCTGTATATAGGAGGTAGTAGCATCAATATTATGTCGGCTATAGGCATGGTGGTCATGCTAGGAATAATGGTAAACGATGCTATACTAAAAGTAGATACCATGAATAGAATGGTACGTAATAAGGATAAAAACACTAAAATAACACTCTATAATGGTATTTTTGAAGCGGGAAAAATACGATTAAAGCCTATTTTAATGACATCCATTACCACCTTGTTGGCTTTAAGTCCTGTATTGATTTCAGGTGGCTTAGGGGCTGAACTGCAAAAACCACTTGTTCTAGCTGTAATGGGCGGATTAACCATTGGTACCTTTACTGCATTATACTTTGTTCCACTAATTTATTATGCAGTGATAAGCCGGAAAATGCAATAAATCAATATTTTACCTATAACTTTTTTTTAATCTAAATCTCATCGTAATAAAAGCTTTTTGTCCATTTATAACTTTCAATAAAATTAATACCTCCTTCAGCATTGTAAAATAAACTTTTTAGTGAGTAATTGCGCCTATGGTTTTAAACTATATTTGGATTGCCTTTTTCTTGATAGCATTTGTATTTGCCCTGGTGAAATGGATTTTCATGGGCGACATGGAAATATTCCCGGCTTTAACCCAGGCTACCTTCGATATGGCCAGAACAGGCTTCGAAATTTCTTTAGGACTTACCGGTGTAATGACCCTTTGGTTGGGCATAATGAAAATAGGTGAAAATGGCGGTATGGTGAACGTACTTTCCAGAATTACCTCTCCCCTCTTTTCCAGGTTATTTCCTGAGGTACCAAAAAACCACCCGGCTATGGGAGCTATGCTCATGAATATCTCTGCTAATATGTTGGGCCTGGATAATGCCGCAACACCACTTGGAATAAAAGCCATGCATAGTTTGCAGGAGCTCAACCCTAATAAGGACACCGCCACCAATGCACAAATTATGTTTTTGGTGCTAAATACATCCGGACTTACATTAATCCCGATCAGTATTATGGTCTATAGGGCTCAGATGGGGGCAGCAGATCCTTCAGATATCTTTATTCCCATCTTATTGACTACCTTTTTTTCCACCTTTGCAGGACTTGTAGCCGTGGGGATTGTTCAAAAGATCAACTTCTTTAATAAGCAAATCATATTGTCACTAGGTACTGTTAGCTTGCTAATAGCAGGTATTATCTGGTTTTTTACCAGCTTAAGTCAGGCTGAGATAGGCCCTATTTCCTCAACAATAGCCAATTTCATAATCTTTTCCATCATTATCACCTTTATAGTGATGGCCATCAGAAAGAAAGTAAATGTATACGAATCCTTTATTGAAGGGGCCAAAGAGGGGTTTAAATATGCTGTTACTATTATTCCTTATTTAGTAGCTATATTGATTGCGGTGGGTGTTTTCAGAGCTTCAGGAGCTATGGATTTGGTGAAAAGCGGCTTAGAAAGTTTTTTTATGTTTTTGGGTGTAAATACAGATTTTGTTCCGTCCATCCCTACAGCATTGATGAAACCATTAAGTGGTAGTGGAGCCCGTGGTATGATGTTGGATGTAATGGAAACTTATGGAGCTGATTCTTTTGTAGGTAGGATGGTGAGTGTATTGCAAGGATCCACAGAAACCACCTTTTATGTGCTGGCAGTGTACTTTGGCGCAGTAAACATTAAAAATACGCGCTATGCCGTTACCTGTGGTTTAATTGCTGATGTAGTAGGTATTATAGCCGCCATTGTGATTAGCTATATGTTCTTTTATTAGGCTACGCTCCTACTTAGCTTTTCTTTTATCAAATAACTTTTTAGCACCAAAAGCAGCTCCGGCAGCTAAAAGGTATTCAATTCCTGTGATGGGTACAGGGTTTCCGTCAGGGTCACCAGGAAAATCAGGATCATCAGGGCCAGGTTGACTATATACAATGGTTATAACCCCGATCATAGCTATCAGGAACATAATAAATTTTCTATATAGTCGCTTAGTGTTCATAATAAATAAGAAAATTATCTTATTTTATTACAAATATAAAGGCAATTATCAATAAAAATCCAAATCATATTGATTTAATTTTATCAATTTTAAAGTTTATATATATATTCAGTCTAAAAATCCTTACATAAAAAAGCCATCGTAATAAGAAGTTTTATTACGATGGCTTGTTAAAGATTATATGATTTCTCTACAATATGTAAATTCTATTCTGCATTTTTCTTTCTTTTATCGTACACTTTCTTAGCTCCAAAAGCGGCACCAGCTGCAATCAAGTATTCTAAACCAGTAATCGGTACAGGATTGTCTGGACTGTCGGGATCCCCTCCTGGTGTTGGAGGTTGAGCTATCAAAGTCCGAGTAAAAATCACTATAGTGACAATAAGGGTTACTTTAAAAATATTTTTTAACATTCCAATAAAATTATCTTTTAACAATGGTGTAAGTAACAAATCCTTCACCTGGTATATTTACGGTCAAATAGTAGACCCCGGATTTAAGATCAGCCATATCAACTTTTGCACGAGCCTTATCAGTACTATAAGTTTTTACTAATTTACCGTCTAAAGTTAATATCTTTAAATCAAGATTTGCAAAATTACTTTCAATATTCATATAATCCAAGATTGGGTTTGGATATAATTTCAATTGTTCTTTTAAAGACTTCTCATTTGAAGTAATTTCTGAAATAAATACATAAGTATCACTGATTTTCTCACACCCTCCTTTACGAACAATTACTTCATATTCACCATCCTTGTTCACCACTATGCTGTCATTATTTTCACCATTTAAAAGTTCCCCATTAAAAAACCATTGGTAAAAATCTCCATCTAAGGAGCTTTGAAGAATATTTGAATTAGCAAGAATTTCTGGTTTATCCAGATCAGATATTTCAATAAGCGCAGAAGAATTCAAATCAACACTTCCACAACTTTCTGTGTAAGCTGAAATTGTCACTTCATTTGAACCTATTTTCAAATATTCCTGAGGTATCACTGTAACTATTTGATCACCATTGCCTATTACTTCAGCCACAAGCAATCCATCAATAGCAAATTTATAAAGAATATCACTTTCACTAGCAAAGCTAACTGTCCCCATATCATCAGAACATACTTCGCTACCCATAACAGCAGTTTCCAGATTCACTGATTTCTCTAAATTTGCTTTAAAAGTGCCAACCACTGAAGAGTCACATCCTCCTATTTTCCCATAAATGGTGAAGTCTGAAGGCTCATAGCCAAGTAAAGAATCGGGAATAAGAAAGGTCATGTTGCTTTCACCGCCAAATACCGTAATCTCTTTTTCATTTTTGTAAACCACATAAGTAATTGCGGGGTCTAGGCCACTTAAAGTATAATTAGCATCCTTACCCTCACAGGTTGAAAGATTATCTAAAGTACCTAATAAAGTGACTTCTCTATTATTCAATATGAGGCTAAATCTATTGGGAGACTTAGATAACGAATCACTGCTTACTGTGAAGGTGTAAGAGTCATCATTATGAAGTGAAACCATATTCCCAGAAAAATTATCAAATAGGTCTGCAGAATAATAGTTAAGAAGGTTCTCTGACCCCTCAAATGATAAAGTAAAACTCCCTGTTCTGGTTACAGATTCCATGATAAGTGGTAAAGTAATTGAACAATCAGTATTATTTATTTTGGGTATACTATTTATTTTTAATTTCAAGTCATCTTCAGATAATGATGAAAAAGTATATTGATTATTCCCATTTAATCTTCTTATTGCATCCACATTAGGATCAAATGCAAAAGATGCACTGTCTCTTAAAGCAAAAACTATTTCATCTGAAAAAATCGGACTCTCTAATTTTACTCTAAATGTTTCGATTGGATTATTATCTCTGTAAAAAATTGGTGATTGATCCACACTTTTGATTCCTTCAACAGTTGCTAATGAAGGAGACGCTGCAGAAGTTCTTACCCAAAAGGCCTGACCTGATGCGATGTATTGAGAACCACCATTTGATCCTACTCCCGCAACATAAGTAGCAAAACCACCCGTTTCAGCAATAGGAACATGCAATTCATCAAAAACATTTACTTTAGTCCAACCAGCAGCATCCCAATCAATGGGTGCTGCATAAGGATTAGCCACTAAATTCCACGATTCCGAAGGATTTCCAGAAAAATCAACAGGCAAGGTGGCATCTTGTTGCTTTAGAACACCCGTAACAGCTCCAATAATATTAGAAGTATTGTTTCGTATAAATGGCGCATATCCTCGCCCGTTTTCAATTGGGTTAGATGCTGCCGTACCACTTGTCGGGTAAGCTACATATTCACTTATTATGGCATCGTAATAAAATAGAGAAGGATTAGAAGAATTCAATGGTACACCATCAAATGTACCTGTTGAAGGATTAGTAAATAAACCGGTGATAGGAAATTCCTCTTGCCAATCTGCAATTGTTGTGTTTGCAACAGGTGATCCTAAATATCGATAAAATCTACCTTGATTGAAATACCTTTCAACTGTAATATTTCCGGTAATAGAAGAATTTGATGGGATAATACCAACATATGCAGCCTCTGTAGCCGATCTGGATTCTAAAACTAAGTTTCCAGCACCTGATCCATCAACATCAAAAATAGTACTTGCACCAATTGTAATTCCATTAAATATAGAAACAGAACTGTTATTATTGTTTAAAGTACCTCCACTAACATTTAAAATATTTAATGTTAAAGGATTTGAACCCGAAATAGACCTGGTTCCAGTACCTGTCATATCAACAATCCCATTGTTATGATTAAAAATTCCATCATTGATTAAATTTCCTGCAATGGAAAGTATATTAGGAGAATTCAAAGAACCTGTTATATTGATTGTATTAAAATTAGGGGAAATACCATTTATATTGGTTATTCCACCAAAAACCACAGTACCTCCATTTGCATCAAAACTACCTGAATTGTTAAAGTCGCCCGTTACCGTTACAGGTTGAGTAGACGAAGCAATTAAAGTATTAACTATATTAATTTCATTGAAAGTAACAGGCTGTGATCCTGAAATAGTAGTATTTCCACCAAAAGTAGCAATTCCTGCTGAACTATTTAATGTACCATCATTTACCAGATTGCCCTTAATATTAAAATTAGTCATCGGGTTTAAGGTACCAGAAACAGTGATATTACCAAAAGTTGGAGCAGTAGCTCCTGTCACATTAGTAAACCCACTAAAAGTGAAAGTGGCATTTTCTAGTATTGAATTTGCATCACTAATAAAATCACCTTTTAAATCAATGCTTTGAGAACCTGCATCGAGCTCTCCATTTATTAGCTCTAAATTACCATTGATGGTGGAATTAGAAGCAAGAGTAACTATACCCGTATTTCGTTTTATCAAGTTATTCAAGGCTGTAGCGTTGGTAGGAAATTCAGGACCTGTGGTAATTGGGGCTACATTATTGTAAACCAAATTATAAGTACCCGCTGCAGTTAGTTGGTTTGTAAGCTGACCCGCAGCTCTTCTTTCTACTCGTCCACCAGCATTGATGGTAGTTGTTCCTGCATTTGTTAAAGTTCCTGAAAATAAGTTGAGGGAATCTACCGCAAAATTAGAAGCTCCGGTTGATAGGTTAGCCGAGGCCCTATCCATGGTCAATTTTTGTAAATCTCCAGATAAAGAAATAGAAGGAGTGGGCAGCGCACCTGCGCCATTAATTATAAGTACAGATTGAGCATCGGCGGTAATGGTACCATCATTGGTCTGGGTAAAATCTTCACTAATGGTTAAGCTGTTACCATTTAAAATGAGCTCTCCATTATTTTGAGTAAAATCACCTACAACAGTTAAAGGACCTCCTAAAGTAACAGTTCCAGAGGAAGTTCTGTCAAGTGTGAAATTTTGTAACTCCGTGGTACCAACAAAGCCGAGGATACCAAAGGGGCCGGTCCCTCCTATTATTAAACTTGAAGTCGGACCTCCTGATAATCCACCAGAAGTTGTATTGACTAAGCCATTTAAAGTTAATGTATAATTACTAATATCTAATGCACCCGATGTAAGACTTAACGTCCGATTAAGTGTGGTAGGAGGGCCTGATATGATAATATTACTGCTCATAAATGCCCCGTTTTCATTATCAATTGCTAAATTAAAGTCATTTGCAGGCAGCCCATTACCTAAATTTTGGTTTTGAAAACCATTATAAATAAGAGTCAAATTTGAACCGTAGGTTCTGGTGCCAGCAACTTTTATATTTCCTACAGATATTCCAGAACTAATTCCCTCTGGCGAACTAATACCCAAAATAACGTTTTCATTAACAGTCAAATCACCAGGACCACTTAATGCTCCTGCAACAATGTTATAGATAGAATTGGATCCAAATGAATAATTAATATCAATAGATGATTCATTTGTGAAATCAATTGATCCTGAACCATTAAAATTTAAATTAGCTAATCCATTACCGGATCTTGAAAATTGGCCTCCGTTACATAGAAAGTTACCTTCTAAATTTAGAATTCCTACACCGTTAGGTGAACCTCCAAACTCATCTGCATCAATATCAAAACTCCCACCAGAAATTAACAAATCACCAGCTATGTTTACGGTAGTATTAGCAATGTAAGCCATACTGAGTAAAGCATTATCATTAATAATCAAATTTCTTCCAATGTTTATTGTTATAGTCCCTTCATAGTCAAAATCAACTAAACTTGAATTATTAATTATTAAATCTCTACCTATTGAATAAGCAGTTGAAGCAAAACTTGAAAATAATAGAAAAGTATTTCCAGTATTGTTAACAATGAAATCGTTAGTTACTATTGGCTGAAAATTTAAATCAATAAGATTGGAGGTTGAATTTGGAGTATCCAAATAAAATTATAAAAATTCTGGTTTAAACCATTAGGTGCACTAGAATTAGTTGTATTCCCTGATATTCTCATATTACTACCCGTTTCCCACGTAACTGTTGGGATAGTACCTTGTGATGATGTATAATTTAAGTTGAGCGTACCAAAATTTTTAATTAATAAATTTGAAATAGTATTTGAAACTGTTGAGCCCTCATTAAGGGTCAAAGTTCCATTTACATTTACTAATCCCCTTGGAGTTCCAAATCTGCCACCAGCTGCAGGTGCTATTAATAAATCGTTACCGATCCCATCATTTAATATCAATTCCCCTCCTGCCAATATATTTAAAATTGAGGAGGATAATACAGATAATTGATCGACTATAATAGATTCGGCAGATTCAACTGAAACTGTATGATTACTTCTTAAAGAAATAATTCCATCAGCACTGGTCGGTGCAACTGTAGCATCCACCCAAGTTATGCCATTGTGTCTTTCCCAAGTTAAAGGATCATTCCAATTACCAGTTTGCTTAGTTCTAAAATCTCCATCTACCTGCCCAAACCCCTCAAAACCTAAAAAACCTATTAAAATAATAAGTAAGACTCTTTTCATATTCTATCTATTAAAAGTACGCTATTCTTGTGTCTTTTGCCTATAAATTAAAAATACAAGTTTAAACACACGTTTCCAAGGAGTAAAACTACGGTAAATTATCAAGTATATGAATCAAATATGAACCTAAATATTACATAGACTTGCAAAAATATCATTTATTCTTAATGTATCTCCAAAATTTAGAACATACGATTTATCTTTAAGCCTGGATCTATTTTTTATTAAATTCGAGTCCATTTTATTTATTGTTTGCCCTTTGTCAATTATGCTCATTCTGTACAAAATTTATTCCTCTAATACTTTTAGCTTGACTAATTGCATTTCTATTTATTCCCTAACAACAAAGGCAAGACGAAAGAAGCACTAAAAGAGTTGGAACAGCTCTGTACGATGGCAAGTTTCTAGGTTTTGTGTGACTCGGTTACTCATCCTAAAAACTTTACAGATTTAACATTTATTTATTGCTAGTCCTGACACAAATTCACATTTAAACCCGCTCTTATTTACATTTCCCACTATTCAGAAAACAAGGGTTTTAAAAAATCTAACGGCTATATTAGTAAAAAATACACTTTCTGCTATATAAATAAGTAACAATAATGATACAATCTAATATTTAAAGCTAATTTGGTAATGAATTAATCACTACATTACAATTCATAAGCCATTCATCGAATATTTTTAGCTTTTGACTAAATAAATATCTAATTTTTTCATCTTTAGTATTGTTTACAAAAGTTATTTAAATAGGTATCAATAATTTTAATTGAAACTGAAGGGTCACTATATCGTAATATTTTTAAGTAAGGTATTTATTACCTGTACTATAAATGTAATTTCTACTCAATCGAGTCAGGCTCAGCAACCCAAAATTTTAGAGGACTCCATACGTTATTATCTTAATTTATCTGCCGAAAATTGGCATAATGATATTGAATTATCCACAAAAATAGCAAAGCTCAATTATCATTTATCAAAAAACACTGATAACCCAGCTTTAAAAGCAGCAGCGACTGCTCAATATGGAGTTGCTTTTTATTCAAATGCCGACTATGATAGCGCCTTATACTACTATAATGATGCTATTAAAATCTCTATCGAAAATAACTTGAGTTTTACTCCCTATTTGATTTACAAACTAGCTGTACTCGGTAAAAAATCAGAGTACCTTAATATAATCAATGTAATTGATCAATTTGATATTCAGGAAGACTCTCTTAAAGTTGATTTGCTAATTTCACAAATAACTGCCTCTTTAGAGATTGGTTTCACTAAAAAAGCCGATTCTGCTTTACAGGTACTTGATAAAATTCCAGCTCACAAAGTCGGATCAAAAAACAAATTACAAATTGCTAAGAAAAAGGGTGCCTACTACAGTAAAATAGCAGATTATGCGAAATCTGATTCAATTCTATTAGATGTATTAGGCAGTTACTTGGAGAGAAATAATTACTTAGATGCTGCTGAAACTTATATGGTGCTTGCAGAAAATGCAATGAGTATTAGTAGATATAAAGTTTCTTCAGATTATTTACAGAATGCTGAAGAACTCTATCAAAGGGTAAATTATAATTATGGTTTAGCCTATGTACTTATATTAAAGGGTTCTTTGTATTCTTATCTCAATGAGTACAATATATCTTCTGAAAATCTTTTTAACGCGTTAAGATTCTTCGAAGAAAATAAGAACTTAAATAAAATGCAAAATATCTATTACGAATTAGGGTGGATATATTATAAACAAAGTTTATACGACCGAGCTCAAAACTATTTAAAAAAGGCGATTCAAATTGCGAAAAAAATAAAAAACCTTAATGCTTTGGGAGCAGCCTACAATACGAAGGGAGCTTTGTTTCAAAAGTTGCAACAATATGATTCTGCTAAATACTATTACGAATTAAGTATTTCATATTATAAAAAGACTAAAAACAGAAAGTCCGAGGCTGCGATACTTTTTAATAAAGGAATGATATTAGACCAACTGGGTTTCCGAAAGGAGGCTCTCTCTATTTATAGAGAGACCTATAAAATTGATTCAGACCTTAATAATATTTTAGGATTAGTCCAAGGTGAACTAGTGATAGGACAGTACTTTTTAAACAACAGCCAATTAGACTCCTCCAAATATTACCTAAATTTAGCTGAAAAGCGGGCCAAAGAACTAAGTAATGATGTTTTATTACTAGATGTTTATAAAAGTAAAGCAGAATTATTTATAAGAAAAGGTGAATCAAAAAACGCAAATGATTACCTACATAAGGCTTTAAATCATCAGGAACATTTGAACTTAAAAGAAAAGCAATCCAAAATTATAGAGATAGAAATACTGTACGATCTAAAGAATAAAGAAAAGGAATTAGCCTACTTAAATGCAGAAAAAGAAAATAGTGATAAAATAATAGCACTAAGCAACCAAAAAATAAGATCACAGAGAAATACCCTAATAGCATTAAGTATAGGAATCATACTATTAATAACTTTAATTTATATTGTTTTTAAATACACTCAAATTAAACTCAAAACTAATAAGAAGCTTAAAAAACTTTACACCGAGATACAGGAAAAGCAGGAGGAAATAATGGCGCAATCAGAGGAGTTGCAAGAGTCTAACGATCGCATTATTGAGATGAATAACTTCCTGGAAAAAAAGGTATTGGAAAGAACACAGGAAATGCGAAAAGCCCATGCCGAATTAGATAAGTTTTTCTATCGTGCCTCACACGATTTCAGGGGGCCCCTCACTACTATGATGGGATTGGTAGAAGTTTCTAAACTGACTACCTCTGATCCCGATGTTAACAAGCTATTCGATAATGTTAATTTGACAGCCCTAAAGCTGGATAAAATGGTACGTAAACTACAATCCATAAGCTTTTTGAGCGATTTTCAAAAGTTACCTGAGCCTCAACTATTTGACTTGCCTTTGCTTTTAAATGAAATCCAACATAAATTCGAAAAAGAATACTCGGAAAAAGACATCAATTTTGAAATTCAATTAAATACTCAGGGAACTGTGGTTTTCTTTCCTGATTTATTGAAAATTTGTCTGAATAATTTAATCGAAAACAGCATAATTTTTAATAAAAGTAAAATCGTAAAACTAAAACTGTTTATAAAAGAAGAAAATAATCAGCTTCATATTACATTAAAAGATAATGGTGTAGGGATTGGAGCAGAATGGCAGGATAACATATTTGAAATGTTTGAAAAATCTTCTGAAATATCTAAAGGAAATGGTTTAGGCCTGTACATTGTGAAAAAAGCAATTATTAAGTTAAAGGGAGAAATTAAACTCGAAAGTAAAGTAAATGAAGGAACTACCTTTTATTTGATACTCCCTATCAATAAAAGCAGCGATATAGATTCATCAAAAATGCCTTTGGTTATTTCAAAATAGCTGTAATAGACTCCAATGGGCTGTAAGCCATAGCCAACGGATATAAATTTATGAATTCAAAAAGATCAAATAAGGAGCCGGTAAAAAGCAATAAAAAATATCATCCCTACAGCATTTCCAAAATAATTGATCCATTATTTCTACTTGAATATCCGCCCGATGAGAGTTTATTGTAAAATATTTACAAATTAAGCATCATAAACTTATGACTTTAAACTTCAAATAAATTAAGATTTTAACCCAGTAGAGGTTGCATTATGGTAGAAATATTCTTTTCAGGTAGATTAAAGTCCTGTAAGGAAGATATTACTATTGATTAAGCTACATGTGAATTCGACTTAAGTTTCCCCTATCGCAAACAGTTGTTAAAATTGTGCTGTGAGGCACAGCCCACGGAAAACAAAAAAAGGAGCATTACACTCCCTGATGTTCTTTTCTTAATAAGTCATTCACTGTTTTTACCGGATTGAAAGTGACTAATGGTACTTCAACAAATAAGGTGATCCAGTTAGACATCGCTCCATTCCAAAGGCCTGGTAACTCCAAAGCTTTTAGTGATTTTCCATCCTTGGATTTTTCTGTAATAAAACCGGTTTCTGGATCACGGAATTCTAATAAATCAAATTTTCTTCCATGCAGATCTTTCAAGCCACACACTAAATCTACCGGATTAAAATGTGTGGCAGCTTGTAGGGCCTCCTGTGCTTTAGCATCATTAGGATCTATTTGCGAGGTTTCTGCTATTTGTAAAGAGAGAGATCCATTAGACTCACTCACCCAAAAAGGACCTCCCCCCGGCTCACCCGTATTGGGCACCATTCCACAAATTCTGATAGGTCTGTGCAGTAAATAAGCTAAGTAAGCCACTTTTTCACTAAATGGCAGGTCTGCATAATCGGACTTAAATACTAAAGACAATTCATTCTTTGCGAAATTCTCGACTTCAATTAATTCTAATTCATTGATATTTCTTTCCAATTTATTCTGAAAAGAAAATACTTGTAGTTGAATATGCATTAATAAGCCTCCTAAGGCCTTTTTATATCTAATGGTTTCTTGCTTAAGGTGATCAGGCACAACATTATCAATATTTTTAATAAAAACGATGTCGGCATCCAGATCATTTAAATTTTCTAGTAAAGCACCATGTCCTGCCGGCCTGAATAAAATGCTTCCATCCTTTTCATAAAAAGGATCATTTTCAGGTGTAACAGCAATGGTGTCTGTTTCAGGCTTTTGTTGAGAAAAACTCACCTCAAAATTACCGCTTGCTGTATTTAAATCATTTACATGCTTTTCAAAAGCCTCCTGGTGCTCTGGAGAAACAGTAAAATGCAACCTTACTTTAGCATCTTTACCAAAGGCATAGTTTTCTCCTTCCGTAAAATGCTCCGCAACTGGTGTTTTAGCTACTTCCCCATATTGATGGAAATCAAGTAAACCTTTTGGGAGATTGCCATAATTTAACCCATCTTCGCTTAACAAAAAATTCACCACTTGATGATATTGTTTATCGGCAATACACTGCTTTAATCCTTTTCCTTTTTTAGTTAATACCTCATCTAAAGCATTAGCAAAAGCAAATTGATGGATATTATTGAAAAATGTTATTAAAAAGTCATCAGTTTCTGCCTTGGATTCTTCCTGACCAAGAAAAGCATATAGATCTTTAAACATTCTGCTGGCTGCGCCACTTGCAGGTACAAATTTGCAAATTTCATAGTCTAAAGCTCTATCTTCAAAAAAAGATATATATTGTTTGAGACTATCTTCTTTCAATTTTATTAAACCATCGCCAATAGTAGCTGGTCTTTGTATAGGCAAATAAGGAAATCCGGATTCAAACCTGTTAAGCTGATCTTCTACAATATTTAAAGACTTTCCTGACTTACTTACTTTATCTTTTAATTCCTGGTTCATTATTGTAATTGTTTATAGTTTTTAAAAAAGTGTTTTTAAAGCTATTTTATAGCTCTTTTCATACTCTGCATATAAGTTTTTCCAATCAAATTCTTCGGATAAGTCTTCAGATTTATTTCTCATATCAATTCTGTCTCTACTACTAATCTGAATGTATCTCCACATAATATCGGCTAATTCATCTGCCGATTCGTCAAAACTTTTATCGGCCCGCTTAACCAAATATAAACCATGCTCTTCATCTGCAATGGGTATATTCTTAAGGTAATCTCCAAAACCTGAAAGATCGGAAGTTACAGCGGCTACCCCACGAGCTAAACATTCAATAGGCGTATAACCCCAGGGCTCATAGTAACTTGGAAATATCCCTAAGTGGCATGCCCTCACAAAATCATCATACTCCATCCCAAATAATGGGTTTGTGGAAGATATGAAATCCGGGTGATATACAATTTTCACATTGTCTTCCTTTTTATTCACCATATTGGAGCTGCGTAAGAAATTAAGTACCGGGTCGGCCTCATCATTGACCAAATTATGTGTAACAACAGCAGGCAGATTACCGGATTTCCATGATTGAATGGTTCTTCTATGTCTCAATCTCCAATAATCATCTACCATTTCATTTAAATTAGGTAATTTATGATCTCCTTTACTTGCTGCTGCCTGCCTGTAGAGTTTATTTTTAATTTGATCTACTATGGCATTACAGTTATAATTGATCTTATCCAACATAGCCCTGGCATTTAATACATCCGGATTAATAGAATGAACAGGCTGTTTGGTAATAAAAAACATAACTACTGTAAGTGATGAATTTGCCGCTTGCAATCGATGGTTTAAACGAGCTAAAGCTTCAAGGGTTAAATCATAGCCTTTATTGGTATATTCAAATCTGCCAGAAGTAAAAAAGTACATCGTTTTATTAAGATCGAATGAATAGCTTTGAAAGAAATGACCCATCACAAATTGCTCCAGGAGTTGTTTAAATTTATGATGAAGATTTTGCACTTCATGAAGCACGGAAAATCTTTCTATATTCAAACCATTTGGTAAAATGGCATCCGGGTTTCTCCCTAATAAATGGAAACACTCTTTTCCAGTTACTTCACTAACGGTTGTAAAAACATGAGAGCCATGTACACAAGCCCGTTCTAATTTCACATTCGCCTCAATATTAAAATGTTGTGCCTCTTTATGCCAATCCATAAACGATAAATGATCATAGAATTGCGGATCATTCATGGCTAAATACCTACCAAGTAAGGTAGCATGGGTTGTAAAAACCGTTTGTAATGGCACCTGATCTCTTCTTAAATCAGGAATGGCGCTACCTGCCATCCACTCGTGAAAATGGGCCAAAGGTTTAATGTTAGCATTCAAGGCGGCTCTGGTAAGTTCAGATAAAAATATATGAATCATATAACCAAAAGCTAAGACTTCATCCATTAAAGGATCATGGTTTTTGAAATCGATAGCATGGTTTTGCCAGTAATAATATTTAATGTTTCCTAATTCACTAAAAGATGCCTTATGGTTAAATAATATAGTTTGAGGCCTGCCTGAAACCAACCAGTGTCCGGTTTTGATATCAAGTCCACGCTCCGAACAAGCACGTAGGGCCTCATTTAAAACAGGGTGATTTAATTCGGATTCTTCAAAATCAGTAGATGCCTCTTTAGGAACATAAGGGCCTAATAAAAAATAATTATCACCCCATTTCTTCACCATTTCAGGAGCTTTGGACCTTATTACTGTATAAATACCCCCTACCTGATTACAGACCTCCCAGGCTACTTCAGTTAAAAGATGGTTATTGGTATCTAAAGATTCAGCTTTATCCATAATAAAGTTATTTTAAGTGATAGAATTGTTAAATTACACATACTTTACTCATTATCTTACATCATGACGAAAGTTTTATGTAGAAATTGATCTTTAATTTAAAAAATGATTTTGATAAGAATAGAGAATCTTTAAATTAATACAGATTTCTTTAAAAAAAAATATAATGGAATACTTAGTGTATAAAATACAATAAGTATTTAATTTGTAATGTATTTGGCAACCTAATTTATTATATGCCAATTAATAGTGTTAAAATGGAAGAAAATAAAGACATAGCCCAGGAAAAAGAGCAAGATTTTGAAGGGAATTATATTGAAAAATTCAAAGAAGTAAAAGAGGAGGAATTTTATTCCGGAGGGGTAATAAGCTGGAAACAGAAAAAACAAAAGGTTAAAATTTTCTCACAATTTTGCACCTTACAGGTGAGTATCATTAGTGATTCCATTTTCAAATTCCGTTATGCTAATGACGGGTATTTTGAGGATGATTTTTCCTATGCAATTGATCCTGAATTTGAAATACTAGAAACCTCTTTCAGCTTTGAAAGTGATTTAGAACATTTAATTATAAGTACTTCAAAAATTAAATGCTTCATTAACAAATCAGATAGTAAAATAAAAATAACTGATATCTCCGGTAATATATTAGTGGAAGATGAAAAAGGTTACCACTGGAAAGAAGAAAAGCGTTTTGGCGGGCATGTGGTCATATCCACCATCAAATCGAAAAAAGAAAGTAAATATTTTGGACTAGGAGATAAAACCGGCAAACTCGACTTAACAGGGAGCAGAAGGGAACTCTGGGGGACAGATTGTTATGGTTATGGAAATGAAACAGATCCTGTTTATAAAAATATCCCCTTTTTTACAGGACTAACCGATGGAAAAGGATATGGAATCTTTCTGGATAATTCCTTCAGAACCTTTTTCGATTTCGGTAAAGAAAGACAAGAAGCACTTAGCTTTTGGGCACAGGGTGGAGAAATGCGCTATTATTTTATTTACGGGCCGCAACTGGTCGATGTGGTAAAAAAATATACTGAGCTTACCGGGAAATCACCGATGCCTCCAAAATGGGCATTGGGTTATCATCAAAGTAAATGGAGCTATTACCCGGAAAGTACAGTAAGGGAACTGGCACAGACCTTCAGAGATAAAAAAATACCATGTGATGTGATTCATCTGGATATAGATTATATGGATGGCTATAGATGTTTCACCTGGAACAATGAGCGATTCCCTAATCCACAGAAAATGATAGCTGATTTAAAGGCTGATGGCTTTAAAACCATTGTTATTATAGATCCCGGGATTAAAATAGATCCACTTTACAACATCTACCAACAGGGAGTACACCATAATTATTTTTGTACCAGAATGGATGGTGCCCGATTTAAAGGAAGCGTTTGGCCAGGACCTTGTCATTTTCCTGATTTTACTAATCCGGATGCTCGTAAATGGTGGGCAGGCTTATTTGCCGGAATCTCACAGGATGGTATAGCTGGTGTTTGGAATGATATGAACGAGCCTGCAGTATTTGAGGAAGGTACATTTCCTCGAGATGTAAGGCACGATTACGATGGACATCCTTGTAGCCATAGAAAAGGCCATAATGTGTATGGTATGCAAATGGCCAGAGCAACATATAATGGATTGGAACAGTTTGCTGGTAACAAAAGAAGTTTTACCATAACACGTTCTGCCTATGCGGGTGTACAAAGGTTTAGTTCCGTTTGGACGGGAGATAATATGGCAACATGGGAACATTTACATCTTGCTAATGTACAGTGTCAAAGGTTGAGCAGCTCTGGAATTTCTTTTGCCGGATCAGATGTGGGCGGTTTTATTGGTTCACCTGATGGTGAGTTATATACCCGATGGATACAATTAGCTACTTTTCACCCTTTTTTCAGAACCCATTCATCCGGTGACCATGGAGACAAGGAACCATGGAAATTTGAGGAAAAATACTTAAATGTTGTTAGGAAATTTATTGAATTCAGGTATCAATTAATGCCTTATTTATACACTGCTTTTTGGCAATATGCTGAGAATGGTAGCCCTATGCTAAAATCAATTAGCATGGCATTTCAAAATGACACTGAAACGCTCAATAGAGAAGAAGAGTTTTTATTAGGCGATAATTTACTAATCTGCCCGGTATCTAGAGAAGGGGTTAAAACCAGGGTGATGTATTTGCCTGAAGGCGATTGGTATAATTTCTGGTCGGATGAAATAATGTCAGGAAGAAATGAAATTACGGTAGCTACTCCATTAGATCAAATACCTTTATTTGTAAAAGCAGGATCAGTTGTTACCTTGCAACCCACCATGCAATATACGGATGAATTTGTGCCAGAATACCTAAGCTTACATTGGTACAAAGCGGGTCAGGAGACTGAATCCTTTTTATACGAGGATGATGGATTAACAAAAGATTTTGATAATGGCATCTTCACGGTAAGAAAATTTACCCAGCTAACTAATAATAATATATCTGTTTTAAATCAGAGTATTGAAGGAGCATATAATGCCGGCAATAAAGGATTCGAAATAATTTTACATGGTTTCGGCAACAATGTTCCAAAAATAGTAGTAGATGGAAGTAACTTAAAAGTTGATTTTAATCAGCCTACCATCCGTTTTATTGTTCCAAAAGACTTTAAAAGAATTGAAATAGGCTAAATCAACGAATAAAACTAACCTTAAAATATAGATAAGCATGAAAATTTTGATGATAGGCCCGGGAGAACCCAGCAAAAAGAATAGCGGATTAGGAATTGCTTGTAATCAAATTGCCAAGGAGCTATCTGAAAAAGTTGATCTTAAATTATTCTCTCCTGAATCATTAGAAGAGTTAAGTAGTGAGGACAAATCTGATCAAAAAACAAATACAGTTTACATTGGCAACAAGCTCGGCAATACCAGAGAATTAAATGCCGATATTGTTCATGTGCAAATTAAGAGTAGTATTAATCCGTACTTTTATTTAAATCAGCAGGAAACTGTAGAAAGTGAAGAGAAAATTAATGCAATTCAGGAAGCACTAAGCGAATACACTGAAAGCTTAATTGAGAAGGGTAAGGAGATAACGTTTGATGTAATCTATGCCCATGATTGGATGTCAATACCAGCGGCTATAGCTTTGAAAAATAAGTTAAAAAAACCGCTGATTCTTCATATACATGCTTTAGATTATGATAGAACGGGCAAAAAAAGTAATTCATGGCTATACAAACTGGAAAAACAAGGCTTAGAAGCTGCTGATTCTATTATAGCCGTGAGTAATTACCATGCTGGAATTATTAGTAAAAATTACAGTATTGCTGAGAAGAAAATTAGAGTAGTTCATCATGGTATAGAAAAGCCTGAGTTCAAGAAGATAACTTCTCCCTTTGAGGAACCTATAGTACTTTTTGCCGGCAGGTTGTGTACTCAAAAAGGGGCTATGGAATTTATTGAAATTGCTAAAATACTCAATCAAAAAGCTGAAAATTTGCGTTTTGTAATGGCAGGTGAAGGAGAATTGTTTGAAGCATTAATTAGTAAATGTATTGAAGAAGGTTTAATGGATAAATTTCATTTTACCGGACATTTATCAAGGCCAGCTTTATTCGATTTAATGTCGGAGTCAGCCATATTTGTGATGCCTTCTCATTCTGATCCCTTTGGATTAAGTGCAATGGAAGCTGCTTATGCTGGATTGCCTGTAATTTTATCTACTGAGTGTGGCGTAAAAGAGGTGCTACCAAATGCAGAGCTTATTCAAAAACAAGACCCTAAACTCTATGCTCAAAGAATAATTAAATTATTACAAAACCCAGAGGAAACACAATCTAATATACTTAAAAACCAGGAAGCTATTAAAAATAATACCTGGAGTAAGTCAGTAGACAAAATTGTTAACATCTTTGAAAATAGTATCTAATGGATAATTATCAAATCATACATTTTCACCACCCTGTAGAGCTAAATAGGCTTTCTTTTTTAGAAATAGGTTTAAAAAAAGCCTATATCGATAAAGTAAGTACTAATGAAAAGTTTAAGAGTCAATATAAGCAGACTATTAAGCCGAGACTGAAAACCATTTTAAAAATGGCTGAGAAAGAAACCAAGCCATTAATCTATTTCAGTATTTCGTTTTTAGATCATCTGGAATCTAATGACCCTGATCTGTTATTAGAGCTACAGGAAAACGTAAATAAAGGAAAGATTATATTAGTAGGTTCATGCGCTTACCATTCTTTTAGTTACTTAAGCTCTCATGAATTATTTCAACAAGAGGCCATTTTACATAAAAAACTCTTAAAAAGATTTTTTATCCCTGAACCATTGATTTTTATCAATACTGCCTGCTTATTTGATGATGACATAGCCAATATTGTGCAAAACCTGGGGTATCAATCAATCATCGCTACTGCTAACTCATGGCATTTAGATGGGAAGCATTCCGGACAGCTTTATAAGGCAAACACCAGTAAAGAGTTTGCCATTTTACTCTCGAATGGAGATGAGCCGGACAACTTTCAAATTAGCCTAATTAACGGCTATGGTAGTGCTTATAATTCCAATCAAATTGATGAATCTATTCATAATAGCACTGATATTCTCTCCCTTTTTTCGCAAAAGACTGAGATTGAAAGGCCTACTTATGCAGTTAGTATGCCGCTTACCTCTCCATCGTGGGAGCATAAAATCCCTGATTATACAAATAACCCTTTACAGAAAGCGCTCATTCAGCAAATTGCTGATCTCTTTAGGAGTAAAGGGCCTATAACCGATGAAGATGATTTAAGAACCCTTATGCTTTTATGCCAGCCAGAAAACCTGATGAGTATTAATCAATTCAGTAAGGAAAATGGCTATAATCAATTTATTAGCAGCATGAATATTCTTACTGATTTAAGTTTAAAATATAATAAATGATAAAACTGACGAATCTAGCCTTTTTTACGCTCAGTGCATTTTTACTTTTTTGCTGCAATGCTAAAGAAAATAATACCTTGGAGGCAAAAGATATTATGCGTTTTGACAGACCGGAAAGCAGCATTTTAAAAGGTGTTTATATTCCACAGGGAAAAGAACTCTATTTCACCAGTGGTTTAGTGGCTCCGGTAAAAAATGATTCCGCTGAAATTGGCACTTATGAGCGTTATGGTAACACTTACGAGCAAAGTGTAGCTACACTTAAAAGAATAGAGGAAACTTTAAATGAAGCTGATTTTGCTTTAAAAGATGTGTATTTCTTGAGAGTTTATTTAGCACCGAGCAGAGAAACTGGTGAAGTAGATTTTGATGCCTGGTTCACAGCATATGGAGAATTTTTCAATAATGAGCAATTGAAGGAAAAAGTGGCCAGAAGTACCATTGCCGTTCACTCCCTAGCTCACCCAGACTTATTGATTGAAATTGAAGCCTGCGCGGCTAAATGAAATCTAATCCTAGTTTAATTTACAAAGAGAAACAGAAAATTACTTTAAATTCAATAATACAGTAATATTTATACTTATAAAAAAATATAACGAGGATTTTTGAGATGAGCTTTTATAAAGCTCTTTAACGATTAATACCATTTTTAAAACCTCATCCAATTGAAAGGTAACTGCAACTTTGCGCCCATAGACATCCCTTTGGGACAAACGTCATTCTCAATCCTCCTTGTTGCGACATTGGCCTCCATAGGACAAACGATGAGGAGAAAATGAAACTAATCCTTGTTTCATTTCTTCAATAAACTTTTAGCAAGAAGATTTTTAATAAAGGAATAAATCGCAAGCATCTAACTAGTCAATCCTTAATAATTAATTAATTATTTGATAATCAATTGAATACGTCCGTAAAAGAGTGTTTTTAACTTGCTAAAATGACCGTTTTTTTGTATGTTTAGCTATAAAACATGGTCAAATGCGCGCAAAAGAAAAGCCTCAAAATCAGTTAAATTTCCTAGCTCCTACGCTTAAAGAACAGCTTAATCCTAAAAATGAATTGTACCTGTTATCTGAGCAGATGGACTGGAATTATTTTGAAAAAGAGTTTGAACATCTGTACTCAAAAAAAGGTCGTCCAGCTCACAGTATACGTTTAATGAGTTCTCTATTGATTCTAAAGGCTATTTATAACCTTTCAGATGAAGAATTGGTAGAGAGACATTGGGAAATGAATGTTTATTTTCAATATTTTTCGGGCGCATTGATTCAGCAGTGGGGTCAGCCTTGTGCGGCTAGCGACCTTGTATTCTTCAGAAAGCGGATAGGAGAAGAAGGTGTTACCAAGATATTGAAACACTCAATTTTATCACACGGCAAAGATGGTGAAGATACAAATGTAAGTGTAGACAGTACAGTTCAGGAGAAAAATATAACCTACCCTACTGATGCTAAACTACATAAAAAGATTATTGATAAGTGTGTAGAAATAGCAAATAAGCATGGTGTGACTTTACGAAGGAGTTACAAGAAGACCTCCAAACAGCTTGTAAGAGATACATACAACCCAACACATCCTAAGCGAAAGAAAAAGGCAGCCTCAGCGCAGCGAAAGCTCAAAACAATAGCCGCTCGCCTAGTAAGAGAGCTAGAGCGTAAATCACCTAATGAACCAACAATCCAACCTAAACTAGCACTCTTTAAAAAAGTACTGGCACAAGAGAAAAATAGTAAAAACAAGATATACAGCTTGCATGAGCCTGACACTTACTGCATGAGCAAGGGCAAAGCACACAAAAAGTATGAATATGGTTGCAAAGCTTCAGTAGTACTCACCCAAAAAACAGGGATTATTGTGGGTGCCATGACTTTTAAGACCAACGTGTATGATGGCCATACATTGCCTGAGGTAATGTGCCAAACAGAAAAACTAACTGGGAAAACGCCCAAAACAGCTACCGTAGACCGTGGTTACAAAGGCCAACAAATAGTAGGCAGTACCATAATAAATATTCCAAAACCCCCATTAAAAAAAGATAACGAGTATCAAAGGCGTAAAAAAAGAAAGCATTTTAGGAGAAGAGCAGCCATAGAACCAATCATATCACATCTCAAGACAGATCACCGTGCAGCAAGAAACTTTCTAAAGGGGCAATTAGGGGATAGTATCAACTTTATCATGGCAGCAGCAGGCTTTAACTACAAGAAACTAATGGAAAAGCTAAAAGCTATTTCATTGTGGCTAAAAATAATAGTCACCACAATCGAAGAAAAAGAAAACATTTACAAAAATAAATATACTAGTGTATGTTAACAGGGTTAAAACCCTTTTTTAAGGATCGACTAACTATTCAACGAGGATTTCCGTAAGGAGCTTTTGTAAAGCTTTTTAATATTGAAGGCATTTATTTTAAGGAACAGGATAAAATAAGAAAAGAATATCAAAATCCAGTTCTAATCGAAATCTACTTAACCACGTTACAAACGTGATTCTCAGTCCTCCTCGTTGCAAACGATGAGGAGAAAAAAGCTTTTATAAAGCTCCTTTAAAAAAATCAATCCCTTTTCAGCACCATTGCAGTCCTGTTCACACAATAGATCTTTATAAAATCTCCCCCCTCCTTTTCAAAAGAACTATGTATCGTGTTTGGGTCTATTCTATCATGACCACCAAATTTGGCATCATCACTATTTAATATATATTTAAAATCTCCCCCCTTAGGTACCCAAAATTCATAGTCTGGAATAGAATTAGTTGGATGAAAGTTGAAAATAAATATGAGATTAGCTCTTTCAAGTATTAAAACCTGATTATTTTCATCTACATTTAATCTTTTTGCTGGGGCTGCTGCCAGCACTTCATTATGTTTCAAAAGATGAATCATAGCCTGGTCGAAATCATTCAGGTAATGAAATTTCAGGTCTTTATTATCCACCAATGACCACTGCCTTCTGGCATATTTATAGCTCCACTGATTGCCTTCTCGGGGGAAATCTATCCATTCAGGGTGGCCAAATTCGTTTCCTATAAAATTAAGATACGCCTCCCCTCCTGCACTAGCCGTAATCAGTCTGATCATTTTATGCATAGCAATTCCCCTGTCGATGATAAGATTCTTATCCTCTTTCTTCATATGCCAGTACATTTCCTTATCCATCAGCCAAAAAGCTAAAGTTTTATCTCCTACCATTGCCTGGTCGTGCGATTCTGCATAGGCTACCGTTTTCTCTTTATAACGCCTGTTGGAAAGTACATTCCATACTTCTTCCATTCGCCATTCTTCGTCACGTTTATGCTTTAATAATTTGATCCACTCGTCGGGGATACCCATTCCCAATCGATAATCGAAACCTACTCCACCTTCTTCCACTGGTCGGCAAACACCGGGCATTCCACTCATGTCTTCTGCTATACTTAAAGCATTTGGCTTAATCTGATGAATCAAGGTATTGGCTAATTGAAGGTATCTTACCGCATCCCAATCTACCCCCTCTTTAAAATATTTATCGTAATGGTCAAAACTCACATGCTCACCATGATGATGGTACAGCATAGAAGTAACACCATCAAAGCGAAAACCATCAAAATGAAACTCCTCTAACCAATATCGAATATTTGATAAAAGAAACCTTGAAACTTCTTCCTTACCATAATTGAATAATTTAGAATCCCAACCCGTATGGTAGCCTTTGCCACCAGCATGGAAATATTGGTGGCCTGAACCATCATAGTCATTAAGACCTTCTGCAAAGTTTTTTACGGCATGGGAATGCACCATATCCATAATTACAGCAATCCCCATGGAGTGAGCTGCGTTAATAAGTGATTTTAAATCTTCCGGGGTGCCAAAACGGGAAGAAGTAGCAAAAAAATTAGACACGTGATAGCCAAAAGAACCGTAATAAGGATGCTCCTTCACTGCCATTAATTGAATACAATTATAGCCCAGTTCCTTAATTCTGGGAAGCACATTTTTCTCTAATTCATGAAAAGTACCCACTCCTTCTTTTTCCTGAGCCATACCTGTATGACATTCATAAATAAAAGGGGTTTTTATCGCTGAAAGATCAAATTTCTCATCTTTCCATTTAAAATCAGACTTCACATGACCAATAGTACCTGTAAAATCATAGGTATCTGGGTTTTGAATTGCGTAACGAATATAAGCAGGTACTCTATCGTTCGTGCCATTGGCCGCATTTACGCGTACTTTTACTGAGGAGTCGGGTTTTATACCATCGGAATCCGGCACAAAAACTTCCCAAATGCCATTATCTTTCATGGTAAGTGCATGGGCCTGATCGTCCCAATTATTGAAATCGCCAATTAAGGCTAATGTTTGAGCTTCAGGAGCCCATTCTCTATACCACCAGCCTTTTTGGGAACTATCATACTGAAAACCTAATTCTAAATGCCTGCCTGCATAGTCTTTTAGCGATCCATAGGATTTTTTTATACGATTAAGCTCATCAGAAAAATAAGAATGGCGTGTATTGAGATCATTTTCATAAGGAGCTAACCATGGATCATCTTGAAGTAACTGCAGCATTTTTATAGGTTTAGTTTTCATTGATAATTTAGTAAAACTTAATGGAACAAATCAATAAAATGATGATTAAATATGAATGATTGAATTTTTAATTCAAATCTTTAAAAATTAATGCTTGAAAACTATTTCCCAATGGCAATAGAGGCTAAATTTGTTGAACTTTATCGAAAGCATTCAACATTCGATTCATAGAATGGCTTTAGTGAACATTGAAAAATTAATTATTATAGAAAGTATGAAAATTATAACCCACATGTTAGCTCCAAAAGAGTATGAGAGCAAAAACGAATCTGGCAATTTACTAAATATTGATATGTACGATGCTAAAAATAAAGACTACTTTTCTCCCATGGAAAGTTTATTAGGTGCTCTGGCTTCTTGCGCCTCAGTAGATTTGGCGGAAATGATCAAGAAGAGAAGAAAAACTTTAATCGATTTAAAAGTAGAGACGATAGGCTCAAGAAAAGAAGATCACCCACGTGCTTTTGATAGCATACATATGATTTTTACGGCCATCTCGCCTGACTTGAAAGAGGAAGAACTAGAAAAACTGGTCGAATTAGCAGCAGGAAAATACTGCTCAGTTTCCGGCACTCTAAATATTAAAGCTACTTATGAAGTGATAGTGAAACAGTAATAATAATGCTTCTCATGCTTTTAAACATGAGAAGCTATAATTATAGCAATTCTCTTAATCGCTCAAGTAATTCTTCATTTTCTTCATGAGTACCCACTGTAATTCTTAAACTATCATCGCAAAGAATTACTTTTGATCTATCTCTCACTACTACTCCTCTATCAATGAGATCGTGGTAAATTTTTTCCGCCTCATTCAATTGCACCAACAAGAAATTAGCATCTGAGGCATGAATCTTTTTCACCCCAGGTAGATCTGTCAATTTAAGTGCTAAATGATCTCTTTCTGCTACTATTTGCTTTACTTGTTGCTGCATTTCTTCATGCATGTCGAGTGCTTTAAGTACAACTTCCTGATTAGGGCCGCTGATATTATAAGGAGGTTTTACTTTATTAAGCAACTTAATTAATTCATCGTTGGCAAAAGCCATTCCTAAGCGCACTGATGCCAATCCCCAGGCTTTACTCAATGTTTGCATTACCACCAGATTAGGATATTTTTCTATTAATTTCAAACGAGATTCCTGTGCAGAAAAATCAATATACGCTTCATCCACAATTACAATTCCTTGAAATTGATTGAGTAGCGTTTGAATATCATCTTGTCTTAAGCTATTACCAGTTGGGTTATTAGGAGAGCAGATAAAAAGCATTTTGACTTTTTCATCTTTTGCTTTTAAAATAGCATTCACATTCAATTGATAGTCTGATGAAAGCGGTACTTCTCTGTTTTCCACGTTGTGAATAGCAGCCGAAACCCCATACATACCATAGGTCGGCGGGCAGGTAATCACGGCTTCCTTTCCTGGCTCACAAAATAGTCTAAATAATAGATCAATGGCTTCATCACTTCCATTCCCTAAAAATATATTGTTTGGATCCGTTAGCTTGATATCAGCTAACTTTTGTTTAATCAGCTTTTGATGCGGATCAGGGTATCGGTTCCAACCTTTATTCTGTTGATCAAAAGGGTTTTCATTAGCATCCAAAAACACCTTGGCATCACCTGAGAATTCATCTCTGGCAGAAGCATAAGGCTTCAATTTTAAAATGTGGGGGCGCACCCACGACATCCAGTTGTTTAATTGTCCCATTAAATTAAAAAATTAAGATCTTATTTTAAGCTATTTAACCTTACTGTTACCGCATTTTTGTGGGCCTGTAAGGACTCAGCCTCTGCCATTACTTCCACATGCGGACCTAAATTTTTAAGCCCCTGTTCAGTAATCTCCTGGTAAGTAATATTCTTAATGAAACTATCCAAAGAAACACCACTATAAGCTCTTGCTGCTCCATTGGTTGGCAATGTATGGTTAGTACCAGATGCGTAATCACCTGCTGATTCAGGAGTAAAATACCCTAAAAATATGGAGCCGGCATTATCAATCTGATCAGCCATTTGTCTGGCATTATTACAGAGAAAAATTAAATGCTCGGGAGCATATTCATTAATCAAATCTATGGCTTCCTGCTCCTCTTTTAGAATGATCACAAGGCTATTTTGCAAACATCTATCAGCAATTTCCCAACGGGGTAACTGACGTAATTGGTTATAAATTTCCTTCTGTAGTTCATTTAAAATGGTATCAGTTGTAGTCACAAAAACTACCTGGCTATCTACTCCGTGCTCCGCTTGAGAAAGTAAATCAGCTGCAATAAAAGCAGGGTTAGCACCAGCATCTGCATACACCAAAACTTCAGAAGGCCCTGCCGGCATATCTATAGCTACTGCTTCTAGGCTAGCCAGTTGCTTGGCGGCTGTTACATATTGATTACCCGGACCAAATATTTTATCCACTTTGGTAATAGTTTCTGTACCATAAGCCATAGCTGCAATTGCCTGAGCGCCACCCACTTTAAATATTTTAGTAATTCCGGCTATTTGGGCAGCATATAAAATAGCTGGGTGCAAATTACCTTCCTTATTGGGTGGACTACAAAGTACAATTTCTTTACAACCAGCAATTTTGGCCGGTATGGCTAACATTAATACGGTACTAAATAAGGGAGCACTTCCACCTGGAATGTAAAGACCAACCTTAGGTATAGCCACTGATCTTCTTTCACAAATTACTCCTTCCATGGTATCCAACTTAATGGGTTGAATTTTTTGTGCCTCGTGAAATTTACTAATATTTTTATGGGCCACTTTGATCGCTTCCTTTAAGTCGGCTGAAACTTGCTTCTTAGCAGCTTTAATTTCTGCTTCGGTAACTACCATTTCACTCAAAACTACTCCATCGAATTTTTCAGTTAATTCTTTCAAAGCGCTATCTCCGTGCTCAATTACCTGATCCATTATTGGCTGTACAGTTTTCCTGATTTCAGTTAAAGAAACAGTCGGCCTTTTCAGCAATTCCTTCCAATTTTCTCTCTTCGGATAAAAATATTCCTTCATATATATTCAATTTTCTAAATCAAACTATTGGTCATTATTTAAACTACTATATAACAAGAGTTAACCTTGTCTGCAGATATTATAAAAATATCCTTAAATAACACCCCTGTGGTCCCCTCAAGGGGACAGCCGCACAGATTTATTTCAGTATTATACTACAAGATTTACCACTATTTTCAACTATAGCTAATTCTTGTTATCTTCTTAGATGTTCAGTTTCAATACAGCGAAGACTTGCTTAACAAGCCTATTCAAAGATCATTGCCAATTCATTGTTAGTGCTTTTATATTAGTTAAGTTTATGATACGACTCAATATGGAATTCAAACTCAATATTTAATTAAACTATCATCTTTTCTATCGATGAAACTAAAATTCCCTGAGCGCCTGCTTTTTTCAGTTTCTCAATTACTTCCCAAAAATCATCTTCTTTTACCACAGAGTGTAGAGAACTCCATCCTTCCATAGCCAATGGTAAAATTGTTGGGCTTTTCATGCCTGGTAATAAAGAAATTATTTCATCAATAGCTTCATTGGGGGCATTTAGGAGAATATATTTATTCTTTTTGCCTTCCTGCACAGCATTCATTCTAAAAATTAATTGATCAAGAATTTCCTGCTTTTCTGTACTTAAATTATTTTGAGCTATTAAAACGGCTTCAGATCTTAGAATCACATCAGCTTCTTTCAATCCATTACTTAAAAGTGTGCTGCCTGAGCTAACAATATCACACACTGCTTCTGCTAATCCAATACTCGGGGCAATTTCAACAGAACCGCTAATTTCGTGGATTTCAGCATTTACATTATTTTCTTTTAAGTAATTACCTAGAATTTTAGGGTAAGAAGTAGCAATACTTTTTCCATTCAATTCCTGAATTCCTTTATAATTCCAGTTTCTGTCTATTCCAATTGACAGTCTGCATTTCGAAAAACCTAGTTTCTTTACAAGAGTAACCTGACTTTCTTTTTCAATCAGAACGTTTTCACCCACTATACCAAGATCAGCCACACCGTCTTCCACATATCCAGGAATATCATCATCTCTTAAAAAAAGAAATTCTAATGGGAAATTATCAGCTACAGCCTTTAATTTACCCTTACCATTATTGAATTTGATACCGCATTCTTTTATTAATTTAAGTGAATCTTCACTTAAACGACCGGATTTTTGTATAGCAATTTTTAAAGTATTCATTATTTATTTTGCGTGATTTTTAAAGAATAGTAAAATAAGTGATTTACAATGGAAATGTTTAGTAATTTCCAGTAAAACTAAGATAAATAGCAGACATCTGCTTTGGGCGATATAGTATACTTTTCCTCTTAAAAAGAGGAATGATGGAGTACATGAGTTGTATGCACTACCTGAGAGGTAATGTTGAATTTTGTGATATGATTTTGTGAAATCCTCATGTACCAGCAAATGTAAAAAGTAATTTTAAAATACCAAGAATATATTTTATGAAATTTCGACAGTTAAAATCAATTGGTTTTTTATTAGTAGAATTTAGTAAAAATTGACAATTTCACTAAATTTATTTATTTTAGATGCATGAGAAAGATTGATACACTTTTAGAGGAATATGGAACCAGTCATAAGAATTCTTTTAATAAAAAAGTACACTGGATTTGTGTTCCTTTAATTTTTTGGAGTATAGTTGCCCTATTCTATTCCATTCCTAACGATTGGTTAACTTATGTTTTTGGTGTTGGTTTCTTTAATAATTGGGCTGTAATTGTTTTAGGTTTAGCCTTAATTTACTATATTATTTTGTCGGTTCCCTTATCGGTAGGACTACTACTTTTTGCTATTGTTTGTATCGTTACAGCCCGCTGGGTCAGTGGTTGGGATATTTTACCACTGTGGGGAGTCGCGTTAATTGTATTCTTTTTAGCATGGGTAGGCCAATTTTATGGCCATAAAATTGAAGGTAAAAAACCATCGTTTTTAAAAGATCTACAGTTTTTACTAATCGGCCCAGCTTGGCTACTACACTTTATCTATAAAAAATTGGGCATAAAGTATTGAAATACAAATCTATGTCGTTTATTTTCAAATGCCCTTCTCAGCCAGAAACATCTCAAAGGAAGGCAGGTTATAAAATTTATGCGCTAGAAACGATACAGTAGTACAATTCTTAAGCAATTGGTTTTAATTTCTTTATAGGATCCTGCCTTAGTAAATAAACTAAGACATCATATAACTCCGGCTTCAATTTTTTAAAATCTTGAGGACGCTCAAAGAAATTTTCTACGGCTACAGCAAAAAACTCGTGGTAATTAGTAAAGGCATATTCTCTGAATAACTTACCTCTTTCAGGGCTATGCATATGTTGCTCCGCATAAAAATACCATTCCCGCCATGCTCTGAGTCTGATCAGAGGTTTTACTCTATCCTCTAGTTTTATGGCATGTGCCATTTCATGTAAACCCAGATTACGGCCATCATCAGGTTTCATATATCCTGAAACAAAATGTCTCCAGGATACTATAATCAATCGCATTTTAGGGTTTACTTCCCCATTATGGTACTTCTTACTTATCTCAGAATAATAGCTATTTGGGTAAACCAATATTTTTCTAAAATGAGTAAAACCACTAAAATCAAGGCCAAAGGTTAATTGTATGGCAGAAGCAGATATTAGTATTTTCATCTCATCTGTCACCTCTTCCATTTCTCGCGGTACAAATGTTTTTTGATATACGAAGGCTTTTAATCTCCTTTCAAAAATAAGTTGGTCACTTTTACTTAATCGATTGTAATACTGATTATATTTTTGAAGTACATTTTTTTGTTCAGGTTTAATAGGAACAAAGTATGTTTGATAATAAATATAAATAGCCCTTAAGATATCATAGGTATTAATCACGGTATTTTTAAATATCAATGCGACAAACACCAACCCCAGTATTAAAAAAAAACCACCTTTTAAAACACCTACAATTATTTCTGCCATAAAACTTTAACCTCAATCGGGAAATTAAAACTATTTCAATTAAAAATGATTAATTACAATTGAATTTTGTAAATTTTCAATATAATATCAGCAATAAAATAAAAAATGAGAGGTTACTTTGAACATGAGTATTTGAAATTTAAGAAAGGCCATTTGAGTAATTTAATTGCTCTAGCTAAAATTGACGGTGATTTTCATGCAGCAGAGGAACAGTTAATTCATAAAATCGGTCTTAAATATAAGCTTAAAGAATGGCAAATTGAGGACATGATTATGAATGATGAAAGGCTTGACATTCAAATTCCGGGCACTCATCAACAAAAAATGGAGCAACTATATGATCTCATCCGAATGATGTATGCAGATAAAATAGTTGAAAATAATGAAATAGTATTTTGCCAGAAAATAGCGATTAAATTTGGCTATAAGCCCCAGATAATTGATTGGTTGGTGAGTATTTTTAAAGAAAATAACAGACCGATAGATAATGAGTGGGATGAAATAGTGAAATTAGCGGCTAGAGAATTCTTATCACTGTCCTAAAAACAAAAAAAGGCTGCAGATTAATCTGCAACCTTTCAGGAAACCTTTAAAACCAATAAAAAAGATCCCTCATTATTTTGGTAACGAAACAGCATCGGTAGTGTGAATTACACCATTGCTTTGGAATACATCAGCTATTTTAACTGTAGCCTTCCCTCCTTTTTCGTCTGTTAGAATGATATTTTTACCCTCCATACTAGCAATTAATGTTCCGCCAGACACAGTTTCTAAAGAAGCCATTCCTTTACCTTTCTTGATTAATTTGGCTAAATCTTTGGAACTTATATTTCCCGAAACCACATGATAGGTTAAAATAGAAGTTAACATAGCCTTATTTTCAGGTTTCAATAAAGTTTCCACTGTTCCGTTAGGTAATTTATCGAATGCAGCATTATCAGGGGCAAATACAGTAAAAGGCCCTTCACTTTTTAATGTTTCTACTAATCCAGCAGCCTTTACAGCAGCAACTAATGTTGTGTGATCTTTTGAATTTACTGCATTATCAATTATATCCTTTGAAGAATACATGGGCGCACCACCCACTTCAACTGTTTTTTGCTTTTGTGCTATACTTAAGGTGGCAAATAAGGTTAATACAAATGCGATACTTACAATTCTTTTAATGTTCATAATTTTAAGACTTTATATTTTTTATCATTCATTTTGATTGCGCAACATCTTCAGTTACGGAATTTACAATTACATTGGATTGCTATGAATTGCATTCTTCGATATTTCTAACTTCTGAAAAAGTTAATTAGCAACAAATGAGCTTATTAAAGGCTTAATTAAATTTGAAAAAGTAACCTTTATATATTAAGATATGACTATTCCGTAATACTTTGTCAGCATATGCAAACCTTTTCAGGATAATATGCCCTATTCATGGTAGGCCTCTAACATAGTTGTAGAGAGATACTAATTACTTAAATTAATGGTAGTTGCTCAATAGCTCAATCAAAAAATAAAAATACCCTCGCCAAAATCCATTTATCGAAGTTAATAAAAATTTTAGGCTCTTTTTTTGATAATTTTAAGTTTTAAATAGGGTAAAATTGACCATTTACAAAATATGTTTATGTTTTTCAAAAGAGTTTTTATAAATTCATTTTTATTAAAACTATTATACAAAACAATATAACATGAATAATTTAGAAAAAGACAACGGTTTATCCAGACGTAAATTCCTCAGGAATATTGGTCTGGCAACTGCAGGTATCTCTATTGTGCCTAGTCATGTAATTTCAGGGTTAGGTTATACAGCTCCCAGTGACAAACTCAATATTGCCGGTATTGGTGTAGGTGGAATGGGTAGAGGAAACCTGAGAAATATGAATTCACAAAATATTGTAGCCTTAGCCGATGTAGATTGGACCTATGCGAAAAGATGTTTTGATGATTACCCTAAAGCAAAGAAATACAAAGATTACAGGGTAATGCTAGAGGAGATGGACAAAGACATTGATGCGGTAATGATCAGCACACCGGATCATACCCACTATGTAAGTGCAAAAGATTCTATGACTGCTGGAAAACATATTTATTTGCAAAAGCCTTTAACGCATTCAGTGTATGAATCTAGAAAGCTTACCGAATTAGCTAAATCCACTGGCGTTGCTACACAGATGGGGAACCAGGGGAACTCTTCTGATGATATGCGCAAAGTATGCGAATGGATTTGGAATGGCGAAATTGGAGATGTGACTAAGGTAGATGCCTGGACTGACAGACCTATATGGCCACAAGGCTTAGAAAGACCCACTGAACAACATGCTGTACCTGAAACCCTGGATTGGGATTTATTTTTAGGACCAGCAGCAGACAGACCTTATCACCCTGCCTATACGCCTTGGAACTGGAGAGCCTGGTGGGATTTTGGAACAGGAGCTTTAGGTGATATGGCCTGCCATATAATGGATCCGGTGTATAAAGCTTTAGAACTTGGTGCTCCTTATGCATTTGAAGCAACTTCGTCTCAGGTAAACACAGAAAGTGCTCCCGTGGCAGAAAAAGTAACTTACTATTTCGGTGCGCGACCTAAAAAAGGCAAAATTAATATGCCTGCATTAGAATTTACCTGGTTTGATGGTGGATTAAAACCAGATAGACCAGAAGGACTAAAAGAAGGTATGTATCCCGGAGACCAAAGAGGTTGGGGTGGAGCCATCTTTTATGGAACTAAAGGCACTCTTATTTGTGGAACTTACGCTATGGATCCATTTATAATTGGTCGTGAGGACAATCCACCGGCAACAACAGGGGAGTTAAGAAGAATCCCTAAAGCTATGGAAGGTGGACACGAAATGGACTGGGTACGTGCAGCTAAGGAAGACAAGAAGAACAGAGTGGAAGCTAGTTCAAATTTTGCCTATGCAGGTCCTTTAAATGAAGTGGTAGTGGCAGGTAACCTTGCAGTTAGATTGCAGGATTTACGAAGAAGATTAGATTGGGATGCTAAAAACATGAAAATCACTAATATTGGTGACAATGAAGAGATAAGAGTAGTAAGCACTGATAGCTTTACTGTGGTGGATGGCGATCCTCGTTTCGATACTAAATATGAAACCATTAATGCAAAAAATGCAGCTGAAGAATATGTAAAACGTACATACAGAAAAGGCTGGTCTTATTAAAATAACCAAATAAATAAATTGTCATTTGGTAATATAAGATTTACCAAATGACCTTAATTTTACTTTTACAATTAAACCATAAAATAAAAGATTATGAAAAAATCATTTTGGGCACTTACAGCAGCAGCATTTATTGTTTTTGCTTGCGGAGATGCTAAAAAAGAAACCAATGAAGAAGCAGAAGAAGTAATTGAAAATACTGATGAAGCTGATTTAAACGAAGCGTCTGAACCTAACACTTTAACTGAAAAGGAAAAAGAAGATGGTTGGAAACTACTTTTTAATGGAGAAGCTGTTGAAAACTGGAGAGGTTATAATAGTGAAACGTTTCCAACAGACTGGAAAGTAGTGGACGAAACACTTTATTTAGCCGGTTCTGGAAGAGGTGAAGCTGGATCTGAAAATGGTGGAGACATCATTTATGATGAAAAATTCGGTAATTTTCATCTGAAACTAGATTGGAAAATTTCTGAAGGAGGTAACTCAGGTATTTTATATCTTGGCCAGGAGTCGGACGAGTTCGATTATATTTGGAAAACAGCTCCTGAAATGCAAGTATTGGATAATGAAAAGCATCCTGATGCAATGTTAGGTAAAGACGGTAATCGAAAAGCCGGTTCTTTATACGATATTTATCCTGCAGACCCACAAAATGCAAGACCTCCTGGGGAATGGAATGAAATAGAAATCATCTCTTATAACGGAACTGTGGTACACAAGCAAAATGGTGAAACTGTTGTGGAATATCACTTATGGACACCAACGTGGAAAGAAGATGTAGCCAACAGTAAATTCCCATCACTGAATGAAAATTGGGCTGATGTAGCAAAAGAAGGCTATATCGGTTTACAAGATCATGGAGATGATGTTTGGTTCAGAAACATTAAAATCAAGCAATTATAAGTTAGCTTTTAATTCCAATTATTGGTGAAAGGACATTTCTACAAGAAATGTCCTTTTTTTGTATGCAAGAAACAACCATCTCCCGGTAATTTCTTTCAACAAAGTTAAGCCTAACCTTGAAGATTTAGGACCATTAGGCTTAACTTTACCCTTCTATGGAATCATTAAGAATTATTTACATGGGAACTCCTGATTTTGCAGTTGCTTCCTTAAAAATATTGGTAGAAAATGGCTACAATATAGTAGCAGTAATTACCGCACCCGATAAACCCAAAGGGCGTGGACAAAAACTTTCTATCTCAGCCGTTAAAGAATATGCTTTATCTGCTAATTTACCAATTTTACAACCAACCAATTTAAAAGATCCTGAATTTATAGAAGAATTAAAATCATATAATGCCAATCTTCAAATTGTCGTAGCTTTTAGAATGCTTCCAGAAAAAGTATGGAATATGCCTTCTATAGGCACATTCAATTTACATGCCTCCCTCCTGCCCCAATATAGAGGTGCTGCTCCTATTCATTGGGCAGTAATCAACGGGGAAAAGGCAACAGGTATAACCACCTTCTTTTTAAAGCATGAGATAGATACCGGTAGTATTATCTTACAAGAAGAAGTTACTATCGATAAAGAAGACACAACAGGAACTTTGTATGAAAAATTAATGACAAAAGGAGCTTCTCTCGTTTTGAAAACAGTAAAAGCTATTGAAGAAGATACCTATACCCTACAACAGCAGGATGAAAACCAAGCTTTGAAGCATGCCCCCAAGTTATTTAAAGAAAATACTGAAATAGACTGGAATAAAAGTGCTGAAGAAATATATAATTTTGTTAGAGGCCTCAACCCCTTCCCTACTGCCTGGACCAAATTTAATGGAAAGCAGTATAAAATACACCAGACTGAGATTCTTGACCATAAAGCAACCGGAAAAGTGGGAGAAAAAATGACTGATCAAAAAAATTACCTAAACATTCAATGCGGATTCGGTGTATTATCACTGAAGGAAATACAACAAGAAGGTAAAAAAAGAATGCAAATTGCTGATTTTTTTAGAGGGAATAAACTATAATTAATAATTAATATAAAGCCTTATTAAGATATGATAATTTCAATGATAGTAGCACGTGCTGAAAATGGTGCCATAGGCAAGAATAATGAAATGATTTGGCACTTACCGGATGACCTTAAATATTTTAAGGATCAAACGCGCCACCATCATATTTTAATGGGTAGAAAAAACTTTGATTCTTTAGGTGAAAATTTTCAACCCCTACCCCAAAGAGTTAATATCGTGATAACCAGAAATAAACATTGGCAACATGATGGTGTGAAAGTATTTCATAATTTAGAAGAAGGGATAGAATTTGCTAGAGACAATAATGAAGAAGAGCTTTTTATTATAGGCGGTGGGGAAATTTATAAATTGGGTCTGCCTATAGCTGATAAACTCTACATTACAGAGGTTGAAGCTACCTTCCCGGATGCTGAGGCCTACTTCCCGGAAATTGATAAAAGCCAGTGGAAAGAAACCAGTAGAATACATCATACTATTGATGAAAAACATCAATTTGAGTTTGATTATGTCATCTATGAAAGAGGTTGACTAAAAAGTTGAGTAGATAAAAAATATTTCAGAAATGAATTTATGCTAATTATTTGAGGCGAATCCTGATCACTCTTGTACCCAAGTGTCAGGTACCTTACTCGGTTTGCAAGAATATTTTTTCCAATTCTCCTGTTCAAATCCTGTTGATACATAACCTGTGCAACCCTTCGGGTAACAAGTAAAAAACAATTAGGCAAGAACAGTCCTTCCACTTTACATCAAGTTTTTTCGTATGCAGTCCTCCCTGAAGAGATACAATAAATCCTTCCTTAATCTTAAATAATTTTTCATTTTTAGTAAGGGCCTGCTTAAAAAGTTTTACGCTCCTCATTTCTTTTTAATCAGGACAGGGGCCGACAGCCCATCGAATAAGAAAAGTTAGACACTTATAGTTAAACTGCCGACAAGCGGCTAAAACCCTGTATGCATCCCCAGAAAGCGGGAAGATTGAGGAGTCTGTGGCTGGCGCACTACAAAATCAAATTTTGATTTCTATAGAATTATAGAGTAGAAGACTAAAGAAATTTGCACTTTCTGAAAAACCATTCCATCATAATCATTATGAAAAAAAATACAAAGCAGATTCTTAAAGTTTAGCTATTTACAAGCAAACGTTAGTAAGAGAAGCCATGCTACCAATAAATATGATCATCAATTTTCAAATCCTAGTAGATGTACAGTTTAAATCAAAAAATTAAAAGGGAGCGTTTATACATACGTTGATTTATGGCTTAAAAATGAGGCTTGTAATTATTGTTTTAGCAGTGCTAGCTTAAACATGATTTGAATTAAAGTTTACTGAACCAATTCACTTTCAGAAAATTGTAAGTGATATAATTTCCTTACATAGGAATATATTTTATAATAAAAATGCATAAATTGCATTAAGGAAATTATCTATAAATGACTATGATAACATTATTATATAGCAAATCTTATACAATCTGATAAATAAGACTCTATAAATAGTAAAGAGATACCCCCTTAACAAAAAATGGCTAGAAGTGTAAAGTAGGAGTATGACTACACTGCTTACGAAAGTAGCATCGGAATTAAGCACAGTTACCATGATAAAATAGTTGACATATTTCAAAGATTAGATAATTAGAATGAATAAAGTGGCACAGGTTTAGGCCTGACTATCTGAAAAGGCAATAATTGAGAAAGGTAAAGTCCGGATACGGGTTGCATCACGTAGATAAGTGAGGCTTGTTTTCACTTTACCATTCCAAAGAATAAAATAGGATGACAAAGAAAAACATACCCATCATTGGAATAGGTGCATCTGCAGGAGGACTAGAGCCGTTAGAGGCTTTTTTTGAGAATGTAGATGATCAAGCAGGCTTTGCTTATATAGTTGTACAGCACCTTGCTCCTAATCATAAGAGTTTAATGGATGAGCTATTAGCCAGACATACCAAATTACCTATAAACTTTATTAAAGATGGTATTTCAATAAAACCTAATCACATCTACTTAAATCCTCCTAAAAAAATAATAGAAATAAAAGGTGATAAAATCTTATTAAAAGACAAGGTGGAGAATCAGTTAAGTTTTCCTATTTCACACTTTTTCCAATCTTTATCAGATGCCAGGGAAGATAACTGCGCTGCAATAGTTTTATCCGGAACGGGTAGCGATGGTTCAGAAGGCCTTAAGTTTGTGAAAGAAAAAGGAGGCTTGGTATTAGTGCAAACACCCGAAACAGCCAGGTTTGACGGAATGCCCAAAAATGCCATTTATACTGGTGCAGTTGATAAGGTTACTAATATTGAAGCAATGCCTAAAGATTTGGCTTTATATTTTCAACACACAAAAAGCTTGCTTGAAAAAGACGATACAGAGGAAAAAAATTTAAAGATTGTTTTTCTTATTTTAAAGGAATTACAAAACCAGGTAGGAATAGATTTTTCCAATTATAAACACTCTACGATCAATAGAAGAATTGTAAGAAGAGCCGGTTTACTGAGTATTTTAAAATTAGAGGAGTATTATGAAAAAATAAAATCCGATAAAGAGGAAGGTCAGTATCTGGCAAAAGAATTATTAATTGGTGTTACCCGTTTCTTTAGGGATAACACGGTTTTTCATGCCATTAATGAAGAAGTTATACCGGAAATAGTTTATAACAATAGTGAAAGCAAAAACATAAGAGTTTGGGTACCGGCTTGTTCAACAGGGGAAGAGGCTTATTCTATTGCTATTTTACTGAAAGACTATCTTAAGAAAAATAAATTACAATATGACGTTACCATTTTTGCCACTGACTTAGACAAAGATGCAATAAAACTGGCTAGTACCAGAATATTTCCTGACAGTATAGCGACTGAGGTTAATAAGGATATATTAAATGCCTATTTTATTCCTCAAAATAAAGGCTATAAAATTGCTAAGGAAATAAGAGATATGATAGTGTTTTCAGCACACAACATTATTCAAGACCCGCCCTTTAGTAAAATTGATTTATTAAGCTGCCGTAACTTTCTTATTTATTTAAATCCGGAAATCCAACAAAAACTCTTTGGCATGTTTCGCTCATCACTAAAAACGAATGGTTTCTTAGTTTTGGGAAATAGTGAAGCGCTAGGAAAAAGCAGTGAACATTTTCATGATTTTGATCTCAAAAATAAGATTTATAAGAATAAAATTAATAGCAATCACCAATTTCAAAAGTCATCTATTACTAAAGTAAGATTAAATCTACCCGATGAAAAAATTATAAAGTCCAATAAAGAAACAACAGTCATTCAATCTGAAAAATCAAAGCTGGAAAATATTCAGAGTTACCTGATACAAAGTTATGTTCCTGATTCGCTTGCTTTCAACTCTTCATTCGAACTCATCCACATAACAGGAAATGTAAATAAGTGGTTAAGCCTACCTATTGGAGCTATGAGTACTAATTTGGTGAAAATGCTACCTGAATCATGGCAGACTACTTTTGAAATAGCAGTAAATAAAGCTTTTTTATCAGACAAAAAGGTGATTTTAAAAAACATAGAAGTACCAAAAGATAAACTTAAAACATTTGCCTCAAAAAAGGTAGATATCCATATAGCAGTAGTAAATGTAAGCATACAAGAAAAAATAGCTGTTGCCACCTTTAAAAAAGCTGATGAAAGTAAGCAAGAAAACTTGAGGGATGAAGCAGTACTTAGTATTGAAAATATTGAAAAAATTGACTTACTAGAGCAAGAACTTCGCATCAATAAAGAAAGTTTACAAAGCACTATAGAGGAATTGGAGTCGAGTAATGAAGAGTTACAAGCCACCAATGAGGAATTACAAAGTTCAAATGAAGAATTAGAATCAGTTAATGAAGAGCTTTATACAGTAAATGCAGAATTTCAGGAAAAAGTATATGAACTAACCGATTCCAATAACGATCTTAATAATTTAATTAACAGCACCAATATTGCTATACTTTTTTTAGATAATAATCTGAATGTCAGAAGATTTACTCCCGCTATTAATGATATTTTACATTTACTTCCTCAAGATGTAGGCCGACATATTAGCTATTTTAGAGGTAGGCTAGATCTAAAAGAGTTTACAAGAATAATTGAAGAAGTCCATAGTAGTTTGGAGCCATACGAAACCCTTATATCAAATCTAAACGACAAATTCTATGCTTTGAGAGTTACCCCATTTCTCACTGCCAGGAATAAAATAAGTGGCATAGTGATTTCATTTATCGACGTCACTAAACTTAAATCAGTTACTAATCAGTTGCAAATATCAGAAGAAGCATTGGATACAATGTCTTCTAAGTATGAAGAAAAATCTGAGCTATTTGAGCTTATTGCTACCTATGCCACTGACATAATAGGTGTACACGATATCGAGGGTAATTTTGATTATATCTCCCCTTCTATGGAAGAAATATTAGGATACGCCCCAAATGAACTTTTAGGCGAAAATTATAATTCAATTTTATTCCATGAAGGAGAAAAGAAATTACTGAATCAGACTTTTAAAAGCGCATTAACAAAAAAACATATAAGTAATATTCAATTTCAGGTAAAGCATAAAAAAGGCCACGCTTTATGGATTGATTCTCAAATAAGGCCGATTTACAGCAACAAAGAAGTGGTAAAAGTACTGTCTAATTCGAAGGATATTACAATGAGAAAAAAGAATGAAGAAGAACTTCAGCAGCTATCTAATATTGCTAGGCAAACTAATAATGTAGTGATTATTACTGATAAGGAGGAAAAGATAACATTTGTTAATAAAGCGTTTGAAAAAACAACTGGGTATTTGGAGGAAGAAGCTTTAGGAAAAAACCCCGGTAAATTACTTCAGGGAGAAGAGTCTAATTCAGTAACTAGAAGCCTGATGCGTGAAGCATTAGATAAGGAAGAAAATTTTAGTGTAGAAATTATTAATTATACAAAAGACGGACATAAATACTGGATGCAGGTATACTGTGAGCCAATGTACAACCATCAGAATGAACTGATCGGGTACTTCTCTTTACAATCTGATAATACACAGCAGAGGGAATATGAAAGTCACATTGAGAAATTAAACAAACTGTTAAAGAATAAAAATAAAAATTTGGCTGAAGTAAATAATTCTTTGGAAGAGTTTGCCTATGTAGCTTCTCATGATTTAAAAGAACCAGTAAGAAATGTGAAAGGCATGCTTGAGTTAATTCAAAAGAAAGCCAGCAACCAACTAGATGAAAAGGCGTCAGAATACCTAGCTATTGCTCTAAGGGCAAGCGATAAGATGAACAAGCTGATTGAATCACTTCTTCAGTATTCGAGAACCGGAGCCTTAGCAGAAAGTGCTGAAGAAGTGAACATTGAGTCTATTATTGATGAGGTGAAAGTAGCCTTAAGCCAAAGTATAAAAGAAAACAAAGCTACTATAAAAGTTAAATCTGAAATTACGAGTCTAAAAGCTTACCCAATATTATTTAGCAGATTGTTCCAAAACTTAATAAGTAACGCAATTAAGTACCGATCAGAGAAAAGTCCGTATATTACTATTACCATGGTAGAGAATAAGGATGAATACGCTTTTTCCGTTAGTGACAACGGAATAGGCATAAAAGAACTGGATTATCAAAATATTTTTAAGATATTCCACACCTTAAATGCAAAAGATAAATCCGATAGTAATGGAATTGGGCTTTCTGTTTGCAAAAAAATTGTGGAAGCACACTTTGGCGAAATTCATGTAACTAGTGAAATAGGAATAGGTACTACCTTTCATTTTACAATCAGCAAAAACCTATAAGGAATGCAAAAGAAAACAATACATATTTTACTAGTAGAAGATAACGAAGGTGATATCTTGCTGGTAAAAGAAGCTTTTGAAGAAGCAAAAATTATTATTGATTTGTCTGTAGTAACTAACGGGCAATCAGCCTTGGATTTTTTAAATAAAGAAGAACCATATCAGAATGAGGAGTCGGTGGATTTAGTTTTACTGGACGTGAATCTTCCTATCCTCAACGGACATGAAGTTTTGCATCAAGCAAAATCTGATCCTAAATTGAGATCTATACCTATAATTATGTTGACAACTTCCTCATCTCCAAAAGATATTGACAGTGCCTATGCCAACCATGTAAATAGCTATATTACTAAACCTGTAAACGTTAATGATTTTTTAAAAGTGGTAACCGGCATAGAGAAATTTTGGATCAATATTGTAACACTTCCCACAATAAAGTAGTAAATAGTCGAATATGAATGCCATTCCCAAATTGCTTAACATTTTAATTATTGAAGATAATAAAGGTGATCAATTATTAGTAAAAGATTACCTTGATGACGAAGTACCAGGTTCATTTTATACAATTGCAGAAACTTTTGAGCAAGCATCAACTTTCCTTCAAGATGAAAATAAAGGTTTTAATCTAATTCTATTAGATTTAACTTTACCTGATAAGGAAGGTATAGATTTAATAAAAAGTATCCTTGAACTTGGAGAGAATTTACCTATTATTATTTTAACGGGATATGCGGACATTGACTTTTCAATTAAATCATTAGTTCTAGGGGTTTCCGATTATTTATTAAAAGACACCTTGACAGCCGCATCTTTATATAAAAGTATTGCTTATACCTTTGAGAGAAGGTTAATTGACAAGCAATTAATCGCCTCCAATAAAAGATACCAGGAGTTATTTCAATTTAATCCTCAACCCATTTTTATTATTTCTGTTGACCACCTCAATATCTTAGATGTGAATGAAGCTGCGGTAAAAAAATATGAGTGCTCCAGAGAAGAATTTATCAAGTTGAAGATGCCAGAAATCCAGTCAGATTTTAACGGTGAATTGATTCAATACTTTTTAAAAAACAATTCTTTCCAATTAAAAAACAGTTATAAGCATCAATGTAAAGGAAACGAACCTAATATTGTAGATTTAAAAGGAAACCTGATTGATTACAAAGGACAGAAAGCTATTCTTTTATTGGCTATAGATATTACGGAAAGAATAAATTATATTAATAGAATAGAAAAACAGAATCAAAAATTAAATAATATTGCTTGGCAGCAATCTCATATGGTACGAGCACCTCTCACACGCCTTATGGGATTAATGGACTTATTTGAAATGGAAAAGAAAATTAGAAATGTGGAAATTCCTCAAGAGCTGAATTTTCTGCTGTCTAATATGTTGTCCTCGGCCCATGAAATTGATAAGGTAATAAAAGAAATTGTTAAAAATACTTACGATGAAAATGGTGAAGTGGATGATAAATAAGAGCCGATTACTAAGAATTCAACAGCAGTTATAAACCTAAAAAAAAGCGAGTTACAGCATCTATAGGCTCAGACTTTAAACGAAGTATAAGCGCACCTTACTTGTTCCTCTCTATAGTATATTGCACCAGGTCAGCCAGGGATCTGCGGTACTCCGAATCAGGAAATTCATTTAGTATGCTAATAGCCTCTTGGTGATAATTATTCATTACTTCTTCGGCATAAGAAATACCATTTTTCTCTGTAACGAATTGAATAACCTCTTTTACAGTGGCATTTTCTTCACTCTTATTTTTAATTAATTTAATAATATGCTTTTTCTCCGATTTATCCGATTGATTCAGCGCATGAATTAAAGGCAAGGTCATCTTCTTCTCTTTAATATCAATACCCGTTGGCTTTCCAATTTTTTGAGTCCCATAGTCAAATAGATCATCCTTAATCTGAAATGCCATTCCCACTTTCTCTCCAAATAGTTTCATGCGTTGGCTTAACTCCACATCGTCATTTACTGATCTGCTTCCAACTCCACAACAAGAAGCAATTAAAGAGGCTGTTTTTTGTCTGATTACATCGTAATAAACCTCTTCAGTGATATCCAATTTACGTGCTTTTTCAATTTGTAACAACTCACCTTCACTCATTTCCCGCACTGCTTCAGAAACAATTTTAAGCAGATCGAAATCACCATGATCAATTGAGAGTAATAAACCTCTTGAAAGCAAATAATCGCCTACTAAAACGGCTATCTTGTTTTTCCAGAGCGCATTAATAGAGAAAAAACCCCTTCTGTAGTTGGCATCATCTACCACATCATCGTGAACTAAAGTAGCTGTATGGAGTAATTCAATTAGAGCAGCACCTCTATAAGTAGATTCATTAATTTTACCATGTACACCTGCAGAGAGAAAAACAAACATAGGGCGCATCTGTTTTCCTTTACGTTTTACGATGTATCCCATGATTTTATCTAACAGATATACATTACTTTTCATGAATTGCCTGAATTTTGTTTCAAATTCTTGCATTTCATGTGCAATTGGCAATTGTATTTCTTTAATTTTACTCCCCATGTACACGCAATATTACCACCAAATAGATGTTTAAGCAATTCAAAATCTTAAAATGATTTCAAAAAATATAATAATTAACAGTACGTATCATCAAAAGCCTATTATGGCTGATTTGAAATACATCTCAAAAAGAGGAAAGAAACCGTTAATCCTTTTTGTTCACGGTTTTAAAGGATTTAAAGATTGGGGCGTTTTCAATCTAATGGCGGAATCTTTTGCCTCTAAAAATTTTATTTTTCTTAAAATGAATTTTAGCCATAATGGTGTAACCACCAAAAACCCAAAAGAACTTACAGACCTGGAGGCCTTTGGAAATAATAACTTCACCAAAGAACTAGCAGATTTAAATGATATGATCGATTTTATTCATAGTGATGACTTCCCTATAGATAAAGAAGAGGTAGATTTAAGTAAAATTCACTTAATGGGCCATAGCAGAGGTGGTGGTGCCGTAATTTTAAAAGCTAGAGAAGATAAGCGTATTAAAAAAGTAGTTAGCCTTGCAGCCATTAACGATCTTACAACACGCTACCCGGAATCCGTTTTAGAGCAATGGAGAAATAAAGGCGTTATATACATTGAAAATACTCGTACGGGTCAGCAAATGCCTTTATATTTGCAATTATATGAGGATGTAGTCCAAAATACAGAAAGGCTTTCAATACCTATTGCGGTGAAAGAAATGACACAACCATTGCTAAATTTTCATGGTACGGCAGATGAAACTCTTCCTTTAAAAATGGCTCATGAAATTAAACAATGGAAACCTGACTCGGAACAGGTAATTTTTGAAGGAGCCAATCACGTATTTGGTGCTGCCCACCCTTGGGATTCAAACGATTTACCCCCAGTTTTTAAGGAAATAGTAGATAAGAGTTGTGAGTTTTTGAAGAAATAGATTCTGGTTTTTAAACCAAAATTTTAAAAGCAACAATGAATTATTTTCAAACAATAATAATGAAGCACTGAGGTATTAATATTAATCTACCTCATTTTGGCAACATAGTTTTTGTACTTTTTATCATTTGTCCTCGCCGGAATGGCGATACTTTGTTCCGACAACATAACAAAACGTCCACGGGCGTCTTTGACGCTAATAAAGTCTCGCGAAGACGTAAAGTTTTTGCAAAGGATATTTTTTGCTATCTCTGTTGATATGAGATTAAAGCCCAGTAAGGGCGACCATTTGGTAGTTAACAGCACAATGCGTGCTCGATTTTGGCGGCATTTTTGTTCCAGCGCAGCAGGGAAAACAGAAATGATGACAAAATTTAAGGTGAGAATGATTTTTAAGAACAGAATATAGTTATCTCCTATGAGGTTCATTTCCAACAATTAAGAAGAATTTGCCTATGAAAATTTTGACAGGCATGAATAGATTCATTTTTTACATTATGCCAAAAAAAGCTACTTTTACATTATGAAAAACAACCACTTGAAATCATATTTTATTACTTGTGGTTTACTGTTTTTCAGTATGGCAGGCATGGCTCAGGATAGCCTCAACCGTCAAAAAATAAGACGATTGGTATTAGCTGAATCCATTGCATACACAGTATCCATGGTAGGTTTAGGCGTTATTTGGTATGGAAATGAGCCAAGGCAATCTTTTTCCTTCTTCAATGATAATAAACAATGGTTGCAGATTGATAAAGTAGGTCATATCTATACCGCCTATCACCTGAGCCAAACCAATTCTATAATACTTCAAAATGCAGGTATGTCGCATAAAAGAGCATTATTATGGAGTGGCATCTCAAGCACAGCCATGATGCTTCCTATAGAAATATTTGATGGCTACTCTGCAAATTATGGCTTCTCATGGGGAGATGCATTGGCCAATACCATAGGAGCATTTTTACCTTTCCAGCAACTAATATGGGAAGAAAACTATTTCCAACCTAAATACTCCTTCTCTCCCAGCCCTTATGCAAAATTAAGACCTAATACTTTAGGATCGAGTTTGACTGAGCAATGGCTGAAGGATTATAATGGTCAAACTTATTGGCTCTCTACCAATTTCAATCTGTTCAGCAAAGATAATGTATTCCCGGATTGGTTGGCATTTTCAATAGGATATAGCGGAAGGGAAATGCTATATGGGAGTCCGGTAGATAATGAAATGAATGGTTACAATGCACAAAGGCAGCTTTTCCTTAGCTTAGATATAGATTTTAGTAAGTTTTCCACCGATAAAAAATGGCTAAAACCCATTTTATACGTAGCCAATTTAGTAAAAGTACCTTTTCCAACCTTCGAAATACGAGGAAATCAATTGTATTTCCATCCACTCTATTTTTAGATGCGTATCTTTGTAAAAGCATCTTATCAAAAGAGGCTAGTAAATGAAAATTAAAAAATAAATACTAATTTATATATTATGAAAGTTGGAGATCGCGTAAGGCTGATGCATGGCAGAGAAGAAGGAAAAATTACCAGGATGCTAGAAAAGTCGTTGGTAGAGGTAGAGATTGAAGATGGTTTTGCAATCCCGGTACTTCAATCGGAGCTGGTTTTGGTTTCAGCAGATGAGAGTACTTCCTTTGATTTGCCAACAGATAAAGTAGGTTCTCAAAAATCGAAAATTGCCCCAAAAGTAGAAAGCTCTCAAAGCTCATTAAAAGGTTACTATGCTGCCATCATTCCATTGAACGACCGATTAAGCAGCATTTATCTGCTTAATTTTAGCAATGATGACTTATTGGTTCTGGCCAACGAAATTAATAATAAAAATGAAGAGAGAACCATTCTATCAGAAAAAATATTCAATAATAATTTCGTAAAAATAACTGAGAGAAACCTTGACCATATCAATAGTTGGTTGCCTATTGGAATTACCATTTTAACAGAAACAGCTAAATGGGCTATGCCTTCCCGACCGGAAAAGATCATTTTAAATATAAAAGCCAAACACTTTCAAAAGGAAGCTCAACAAGTACCATTGATCAATAAAAAAGGCTATTTAATTCCTTTAAACCAATCGCAAACTACTACGGTGGCTCCTCTCACAATTGATGCAGAAAAACTAAAGAATAGCTTTTATGAGTCTGATAAAGAAAGTAAAGAGACGAGTTCAGTAAGCCATTTTTCTGAATCAGAAGTGGATTTACATATTGAGTCCATAGATCCGAACTATGAAAAATTACCCAAAGAAGATATCTTAAGAATTCAACTGGCCTATTTCGAGAAAAAATTAGATCAGGCTATCCTCGCAGGATTGGATGAAATCGTTTTTGTGCATGGAGTGGGTAATGGCACTTTAAAAACTAAAATTCATAGACTACTGTCTGAAAGTAAATCTATTAAGTTTTACAAAGATGCTCATAAAGAAAAATTTGGCTACGGAGCCACATTAGTCCAAATAAAATAGTAGTTCATCTTATTTAGATGCAAATTTTTGTCTGAATAATAAAAATTTATCGAAAATTATTATTACATTGGTATTACTATAATCAACTAGATTTAAATTTTTTACGGGCCAAAATTTTAAGACTATGAACTTTAATGAATTTATGGAAAGGTATGCCAATGAAATTGATGGTCAGTTTCAAGAGTATGATACCAATAAGTCGGTAATAATTTATCCAATGGGTGGAAACAGGTATCAGGCGGTTTTAGGTACCAAAAAATTAAGTGACATTACCCGGAAACCAAGTATTGAATTTACTTCAAAAGTTTGCGAGTTTTCAGATGACATTAATCTTGAAAATCTGGTAAGAGCCAACGCTACTTTTTGCGCAGCAAGGTTTGTGATTATTGAGGATTTTATCAGAGTGGAAGCAGCCACCTATGAGGAAACTGCTACAGAAGCCGTGTTGAAATCAATTATTGAAGAAGTAGCCACTGTTGCGGATGCCTGGGAGCATAAGCTTACTGGAATGGATGTTCATTAGAATTAAATTAACTCCTTTAGTTAAAGTTTAAATTAATCTTACTGCTAATAGCTCGTATCTCACGAACCATTAGCATAAGTTAGTAAATTGAAAATAATAATTAAATAAATTCAAATTCAGCATTTATTCTTCTTAATTTTTTCATCATTCTCAAAAGCCCAAAGTACCCCATCGTACTTTGTTGAAGACATTCTTTTGACAGCTTAATCAATTTCATTTTAACTAAAATTAGATTGAACGCCCGTCAAATTTTACAGAGCCGAAAAGCTCCAGAGGAGCAACCTTATGGTAGCCCAAGGTTTTCAGCCAGAGGCTGACCAGCCTCTGGCTGGTAACCCTGGGATATAAATATCATGTCCCACCGATTTTGGCGACATTTTTGCTCGGGCGCAGCAAGGAAAACAAAAATTATGACAAAATATTTGCTCCAAAGCAAAGAAAAAATTGGCGTCATCCTTAAAAAACAATTAAACAACCAAGGCCATGACCAAAATTGGTTGTATTTTTGATTAAAATTAAAACAATATAAAATTGCAAGCTGTCTTATCGCCCTGATTATATCGGGGAGGAAAGTCCGGGCAACGCAGAGCACCGTACCCTGAGAAACCAGGGGACTTGACAACGTGAGGCGTCAGGTACAGACAGGGCCACAGAAAATAAGTAGCCCAGATAATTAGCTTGCCTAATACGTCAGGGTCATAGTGAAAAGGTGAGGTAAGAGCTCACCGTCTCTTATAGTAATATAAGGGTGCATGGTAAACCTTTCGGGTTGTAAGGCCACATATATTTTTGCTTTCGGCTTAGCCGAAATAAGGGCTGCTCGTCCGAAATCCTGATTCAATTCGGGAAGCGAAAAGGGGTAGGCTGCACTAGATAAATGATAGGAACCTTTCCGCTTAAAACCGGAAAGGCACAGGACCCGGCTTATAGGCTTGCAATTTTTTTGTTTTTTATAAAATAACATACAATATGGCTAGAATATTATTGATTGATGATGAGGCAAGCATCCGACAGACCCTCAAAGAAATATTAGAGTACGAAAAATACGAAATTGAAGAAGCATCTAACGGTGCTGAAGGCTTAAAAAAGATTGAAACTCAACATTTTGATTTGGTATTATGCGATGTGAAGATGCCAAAAATGGATGGTTTAGAACTCCTCAACGCAGTATATGAAAAAGCCTTCGACATTCCCTTCATCATGATTTCTGCCCATGGCACTATTGACACAGCAGTGGAAGCTACCAAAAAAGGTGCTTTTGACTTTATATCCAAACCGCCTGACCTAAATAGATTATTAGTTTCCGTTAGAAATGCTTTAGACAAATCTACTTTGGTAGCTGAAACTAAAACATTACGAAAAAAAGTATCTAAGAAATACGAGATGATAGGCTCTTCCGGGGCCCTCACTGAAGTAAGAGACACCATTGCTAAAGTAGCTCCTACAGATGCGAGAGTGCTTATAATGGGTGAGAATGGTACGGGAAAAGAACTAGTGGCTCGACAAATACACGAGCAGAGCGATAGAAATAAGGCACCATTGGTGGAAGTAAATTGTGCAGCCATACCTTCAGAATTAATAGAAAGTGAGCTTTTTGGTCATGAAAAGGGCTCATTTACCTCTGCAGTAAAGCAAAGGATTGGAAAATTTGAGCAAGCCACAGGAGGTACATTATTTTTGGATGAAATTGGTGATATGCCATTGGCTGCTCAAGCTAAAGTTTTAAGGGCTTTGCAAGAAAATAAAATAACACGTGTAGGTGGCGAAAAAGATATTAAAGTAGATGTACGTATTATTGCTGCTACCAATAAAAATTTAAAAGCAGCCATTGAAAATAATGAGTTCCGGGAAGATTTATACCACAGAATAAGTGTGATTAAAATCCAGGTGCCGCCTTTGAAAGAAAGAAAAGAAGATATTCCGGAACTGGTAGAGAAATTTTTATCAGATATAGCTGACGAGCATGGTGCCAAAATGAAAGCTATAGATAAAAATGCACTAGAACAATTAAAAAATTATACCTGGAGTGGTAATATTAGAGAATTGAGAAATGTGGTAGAAAGGTTAGTCATCTTAAGTGATGAGAAAATCACCGCTGAAGATGTTAAAAAGTACACTGAATAATACTCGGTGTGCTTAAATAGTTTGGCTTGTGGTTACTGCTTCAGTATCATTTAAATCGGCAGAAGCGTAGGTAGGACATGTTTTTTGAGCACATGCTCCTAAAAATAATCCTGCTAAAACAACTAATAATAATTTCTTCATCACTGTTCTGTTTATAAATATTACGTTCAAATATAAGCCCTAAATCTTTAAATTGAAAATCATACATATATTAAATTCAATTATTTAAAGAAATTTTACTCTCTTTCAACCATTATTTCCTTTAATTGGTCTAAACCCTATACCAAGTTATACACTATTTTTAGTAGAAATGGCTCATCAAATTGAGAAGTTTTAAAAATTGGTTGATTTTATTCTGTATGAGCAATTCTCAATGAAAAGGAGTTCCTACTTCCTTATAGTAGTATTTTCTCAACATATTTCTGGAGTCCTTATTTTATCAGTCCAAGTAGGTCTCCGTCATGCCAGAAATTTGTTAATTGTGAAGAAGGAAAGGGAATAAATAATCTGGATTTTCCTTGACTACGCAGAAAATCTGCTGAGATTTCATATTAAAGACGGAATCAGTTTAATTACACAAATTTTACTAGCCAAAAAATGTCTTGTCTAGCATAAGAGCTTAACATCCGGGGAACCCCAAACAAATTTTTCCGTTGCACTGCATTTTTTTTTGGAATGACGATCTCTGCTGGTGGGTGTTTTATTTTTAAGAATGTGGTCTAAAATAACCTAGTTCATTTTTAAGACAAGTAAAGTACGAACCAGACATTTAACATCTGATTCATACTTTAAAATATTTTCAATTTATTTATCCATAGAAATAACAATTTTACCAGTAGTATGACAGCTGGCAATTTGTTCAAAGGCCTCATTAATTTGCTCTAAACTATAGGTTTTCTGAATAGGAACTTTCAATGTCTCTGCTTCTACCATTTCCCTGATATGATCCAGCTCTCTTGAATTAGGCTGCACAAAAACGAACTGAAAATTCACTTCTTTGGGTAAGCTTTCCCCCTGGCTGGCAATAGAAATTAATCTCCCGCCTTTTTGCAAACATTGCGCACCCATAGCAGTGGCATCCCCTCCTACTGCATCAAAGACTAGTGGCACTCCCTCTTTCTCAATCTCTTTTACTTTTGCCGGCACATCCTCACTTTTATAATCTAAGCAATAATCTGCTCCTAAGTCTTTAAGATATTGATGATTTTTTTCACTGGCCACAGCAATTACCTTGGCACCTTTGTATTTTGCTAATTGTACAGCAAAAGTACCTACTCCGCCTGAAGCACCTAAAATAAGTACTGTTTCATCTATTGCCAATTTACCAAAGTCGAATAAAGACTGATAGGCTGTTAATCCTGCTAAAGGAATAGCCGCTGCCTCTTCAAAACTTATATTTATCGGTTTTTTGGAAAGGTAACTTTCAGGGATGGAAACATATTCAGCAAATGTGCCTTCCTTTAAAATAGGCCTTCTGGCGTAGGCGTAAACTTCCTCTCCTTTTCTATACCTAGCAGCTCCATGTCCGCATTCCTCCACTACTCCTGCCATGTCCCAACCTAAAATAATGGGAAAATCATGCGGCATTTTATCTTTCATATAGCCTAAGGATAATTTTTGGTCAACCGGATTTACACCACTGGCCCTAATCTTTACCAAAACTTTACCTTCTGCTACTTCAGGTTTTTTTACTGATTTTATAATTAAGTCTTTTTCAAAAGCTTCTAAAATGGCTGCTTTCATCATGTTTCTTTTAATTTTAAGTTCTTTAGGTTCAACGGTGAGGGATGCTAACTGTTTCTATGATTCTGTAGTAATGGGATTTATGAATTAAAAAAGTCCCAGAGGGACGATATTATGTTAGAATATGGAGTTAATTTTTTACGAAATACCGTGAGGATGACATTTCTATTGCTTTCTACCTGCACCTTATTTAATCTTTTTGAATTTATAAATCTATATCCATGGGCTGTGGCTCACAGCACGCTTTGCAACGTATAATTTCAATAAAGGAAAGAAGATAAATTTGGTACTTATTACCAATTATTTAAAACTTTTAAGAATGTCTGCAACTGGGTAAAACGGGATTTAGTTAATGCTTAATCAAGGAAAATGTCGTCCTTACAGGACTTTGGTTCATGGTTCCAGAAATATTCTACCATAATAACACCTCTACGAGGTTAAAATCTTAATTTATTTGATGTTTAAAGTCATAAGTTTATGATGTTTAATTTGTAAATATTTTACAGTGAAGTCCCGGAGGGCCGATATTACGGTAGAAATAATGGATCAATTATTTCCGAAATCCCGTAGGGATGACATTTCTATTGCAGTAAGCCTGCTTTTGAATTAAGTTGCCACTAATTAGTTCTAAAAATAGATAATTTTTTCAGGCTTTATAGAACTTTCCTTTTGTATTTAAGAATTGCCATATTATTACTTTGGTATATTAATTAAATGTATTAATTTCAAGGCTTTATCAAAAACCTTTGTCATTAATGGCTAATACCTATTCTCAAATAAATATACATTGTGTGTTTGCTGTTTTAGGAAGAGAAAATATAATTACAAAAAATTTTAGAGATGATTTACATAAATATATATCAGGTATTTTATCAAATGAGAATGCTTTTTCATTAGCCGTAGGAGGATGGAAAGATCACGTTCATGTTTTTTTTGAATTACCAGTTACAAGTAGTATATCAGATTTAATTAGAATATTGAAAGCGAGCTCATCAAAATGGATTAATGACAATAATTTTTTAAAAGGAAAATTTAGATGGCAGGAAGGCTATGCAGCATTTTCGCATTCAAAATCTCAAAGAAATAAGGTTATACGATATATAATGAACCAGGAAGTGCATCATAAAAATATAACTTTTAAGGAAGAGTACTTGGCATTGCTTCAGAACTATGAAATAAAATATGAAAATGCATATTTATTTGAGTTTTATGATGAGGTCTAAATTTAATAAATCTATCCCAATTGGTCTATAATAATTTAAATGCTAGGTGTAGGCATTTTCTTTACTATACCTTCAAAAAAATGTCGTACTTACAGGACTTTGGTTCATGGTTCCATAAATATTCTACTGTAATAGCACCTCTACGAGTTTTGATGTTAATTTATTAGATTTCTATAGATCGTTATTTACTATGATGAATTGCAAAAAAAATGTTGAACCAAAGTCCCAGGAGGACGATATTATGGTAGAAAAGAAGCACAATATCCGGGTGATTTTGGCGACATTTTTGAACCAAGCGAAGCGCAGGAATCGAAAATGATGACAAAATCTATATTGAAAATGATTAAGCTCGCAACTGCTTTATTTAAATAAAGGTTTAGTTTTAATAGTTATTGCTGACTTTCAAACAATCCGACTTATTATATGTCATAATGCCTCGTTCCTAAATTTTATTTCTTGGTATAAAATACTCAAATTTGCATATGCAATTTAATCACAAAGACACCATCATTGCTTTATCAACTGCCGCGGGAATTGGCGCCATTGCAGTCATCCGACTATCGGGAGATAATGCGATACAGATAGTTAATTCTGTTTTTAATGGTAAAAACCTGTTAAGCCAGGCTTCGCATACTGCCCACTTTGGCACTATAATAGATAACGACCAGCCGGAAGGGCAATCTGCAAAAATACTAGATGAGGTATTAGTGACTTTATTTGTAGCTCCTAAGTCATTCACTAAAGAAAACGTGGTAGAGATTTCCTGCCATGGTTCACCCTTTATTGTGCAGCAAATTATTAAATTATTTCTTAAAAAAGGTGTGAGATTGGCTCAGCCGGGGGAGTTTACACAGCGTGCCTTTTTGAATGGCAAATTTGATTTAGCACAAGCTGAAGCCGTGGCAGATCTGATCAATGCCGATACCCAAGCTGCCCATTCTGCTGCATTAAATCAAATGCGAGGCGGTTTTTCTGCTCAAATTAAGCAGTTAAGGCAAGAACTGATTCATTTTGCCTCCATGATTGAGCTTGAGCTCGATTTTGGAGAAGAAGATGTGGAGTTTGCCGACCGTGATGATCTAAAAAATCTGGTAGAGAAATTGCTCAGCGTGATCAAGATCCTGGCTGCCAGCTTTGACTTAGGGAACGTGATTAAAAATGGTGTGCCTACCGTAATTGCCGGCAAACCCAATGCAGGAAAATCTACCCTACTCAATGCATTGCTCAATGAAGAAAAAGCTATAGTTTCTGATATAGCAGGCACCACCCGAGATTTTATTGAAGATGAAATTAATCTGGAAGGCGTAGTATTCCGATTTATTGATACTGCCGGCCTCCGCGAAACAGAAGACAAGGTAGAAGCCATTGGAGTTTCCCGTACCAGAGAGAAAATGAAGCAGGCATCGTTGATCATCTATTTATTCGACATGAAAAATGATAGTATGGTAGAAATCAACCGCGATATTAATATGCTGGAAAATATTGGTGTGCCTTTCATAAAAGTGGGCAACAAGGTGGATGAAGCCCAACCTGAATTGTACGAAAAGCTAAAGGCGGGCAATGATGTACTCTTCATTTCAGCCATCAACAAAGAGAATTTGGAAGCCCTTAAAAACAAGCTGGTAGAAACCGTAAATCTCGACAAATTTAAAACAGGTGATACAGTAGTTACCAATATACGCCATTATGATAACCTGCATCCAAACGCAGAATGCATTAACAGCGGTAATGACTGGCCTGGACTACGCAATGTAACGGGCGATTTCTTAGCCATGGACATCCGCCAGGCTTTGCACTATTTAGGTGAGATAACCGGCGAAATCACTACGGACGATTTACTGGCGAATATCTTTAGTAAGTTTTGTATCGGCAAATAATTTCATTTTCCGACTAGCTTTTACACCTAAATAAAGCATGCCTCTTTCTTTAAATCTTGAACAAAGTGCTCTTATATTCTTTAGAAAAATCTTTGGTAACACTATAAATTAATAAAATGAGTGGGTATACCTCCTTAAAAGAAGATAAATCATAGTATAACGCCAATGGATAAAAGTTCAATAAAAAATGAAGGGCAAACCCCCTCCAAAAAATAAAAGTAGACCGCAAAGCAGTAATAAAATATTAAATAGATGAATGGGTAAATTTTTAAAAAGACCGAATAGCCCTAACTTCGATTAAGGTAGCCTTATTGTAGTAGTTCTCGTCACCATCTGTAAAATCCTGAGCCCACACATCCATTTCCATGTTACCCGGTTCCTCAGTAGAACTCCAATAATAAGAATTAGCAAAGCCGCCCACCACTGTACTTTGCTGATATAATAGGTTAAGCTCATATTTTGAAGGTAAATACCAATCACCATAGGAAACACCATCCACGGTTACTGAATAATCTGCGCAAACTTTTGCCGCATAATTTCCATATGGGTTATCTGCATTTTGTATAGCTTTTATCATCACAGTATTCATTTTGCCAGCATACAAGCCATCGCTCAAGCTTCCTGTAGATTTTAAAATTCCATTGTACCATATTATACCTGCACTTTGATCTACTGCAGCTGCTATCAACCCATGTTGTCCTGTTTCATCTAACCAAAAAATGATCCCGCCCTGGTAGCTGTCACCGATAGCAAGACTATTTGTATTGACCACATAGGGGCTTGCTGTTGTGCCGCTACCTGTTACAGTTACGTTGTTTCCTCCTGTTACTTTGGTTTCGGAGCCATCTTGGTCGCCTGTGTTAACGCCCGAGAGATTACGCAAATTAGTAATATCACCACTTGTAATATTTGCCGCCTCACTTGCTGTATATGTGGGGTCAGTTTCTGTAACTCCACCTGTAATACTTTCTGCAGTTTTAGCATGCAACGCATAAGGTACACTCATTAGCTGACTCGTTGCTGTAATCGTGTAATTTGTTCCACCTGTTGGATCGGTTTCGATTTTGAAATAGAATGGTCCGTTAGCCCAATTGATGGTGGTAAAATCGCCTTTTAGAACCGTGGCATCTTCACTGCCTATTTCAACGCTCAACAAACCATTCGCATTGGTAGTGGCTGATTGAGTTTCTACATATACCGAAGCGCCGAAAACATCTCCCTGTAAAATGCTCACTTGCATACTTACAGCTTGGTTTGTAACAAGATTATCACTAGCATCTCTTATTACTGCCTGATAGCTCATTTTTTCCGGACTTTGTGCCCAAACTGTGGCCGATAATAATGCGGCTGTGAAAAGTATAAATAATTTTTTCATGATTTATGGTTCCTTAATTTTTAATGATTTTAAAAGTTTTAATTTCTTGGTTACCCTGGTATACTTTTATGAAGTACACTGACGGTAAAAAATGGCTTGTAACAATTCTTGTTTCGTTCCCTATAATTTCCTCGTTTTGTATAAGTTTTCCCTGCATGTCATACAATTGGTAGGATAAATTTGAAATATCAAATTCACTTATCTTCAATATAAGATAATCGGTTGAGGGGTTGGGATATGCCGAAACCGAAAGGTTGATTCCTTTGGCTTCTATCAGTCCGGTTACTGTTGTAATGAACACCGGTTGCTGCATGCCTTGTGCTACATTCCCGTTGGAGCCTGCAGAGGTGGTATAAAATACTTGCCCAAGGGAATAACTAGCTAATCCTCCGCTGCCCGAAGCTTCTCCTCCTGCTGCGGGAACTCCATTTTGTGCCAATGCTGTGATGCCAATGCCTAACAGTAAAATACTTAACTTAATTTTTTTATGTTTCATATAGGTCTTTTTTTAATAGTTGTTTGTGGGAATAGTTCTTCCATAAATTTCCATATCGGGCCGGGATAAGCAATAGCTATAACAGGTTTGATATCATTTTCCTCCTCAGGTTCACCTTTAGTATATTTTAAATCATCCCTTTTAATAAGGTTGTCGAAAGGAGCCCCTGCAGCACTAGAACTATTACAACCTATTACTTGAACCTCGTTCGGGAATGATATTCCAGATAGGCCAAGTTGGTTAGATAGAGAGGTGTGATCGGAAAATTCTTTGAAGTCGATTTGATGCTGCTTTTTTGCCAAGTGATGCACCCGCAAAAATGCCTGAAAAAATACGATCCACTTTTTTATGAATGCGCTCATTTTCGTTTAATTTTAAGGTTAAATAATACCCTAAAACTACCGAGAATAATAAAAATGAAATGGTAGATATGTAACTAAATATATAACATCTGTAACATGGGACTAATTTGTACTGCTGTGGACCAGAAGGAATGACTTACATTAAATCTTCATCATTAGCCAATTAAATTAAGGCAGCCTCTTGCTAGGGCTTTCTTTTACTTGAGGTACCTTCAAAGAATTCTCTAAGCTTACTAAAAGGCGAAAGGGAGAAATAACCGACAAGTAAAATAACCAGACTTACAAAAATAACAAATAAGCCACCTACAGCCGTTTGTTGTTGCGTTAAGTAATGTTGCCCAACTTTGTGGATATCGTAAGCAAGCATGAGGATACCTGCTATTAGCAGCAAACTACCCATTAAAAAATAAATAAAACCAGAAAATCTATTCTTGCCCATATACTACTGTTATCATCTTGCCCTTAAAGCCTTCCCTATAGCTAAACCTATAGGCTTGAATTCTTCTGCATTAAATTCATCAGTTTTGGCATTATTACACCAGTAGCAGGCGGCTACACAGTTTTCGTCAGAATATTCCTGATTAGGTTCTTTTCTGTCTATTTCCATCTTCCACCCTCTTTCATTTTTCTTGAAGATTTTCTTATTCCGTATAAGTTCGAAAATCTCTTCCAGGGTTGTTTTACAATAATAACATTGCTGCGAAACAAGAATCTCTTCAAACAGCTTTTTGCTTAATTGTTTCTTAAATACTTTATGGAAATACTCCTTCCGCCACTTTGGTAGCTCTGACTTTAAAGCTCTTTCTGATTCTTTTAAGGCAATATAAATTTCGTCAATCTGCATATCTGTTCCGGGAAGCACTTCCCCCCTCTCAGTGTGATAAAATTCTGCGGTATATTGCTTTATGATATCTTTCTTCTCCTTTAGATCATACTGCAGAAACTCTTCGAGATGAAATGAATTGACAGACTGCTTAGCAAGCGTTTTTTCAAAGAGAAAAAATCTCAATCTGGATTTGAAACTGTCATTGGATTTGGATAGATAGGTCATACGCTAGTTGTACTTTAAAGTGAAACAGTTAATTGATATTCTAAAAATAATACTTTTTATCAAAATATAATGTTTATCTCTACGAAATGATATAACTCTAAACTTTGTGCAACAAGATATTTCAGTGTAATTGTACCTTTGAGTATTTAGGGCTAATTAACAATCCTGCTCTATATTGGCTTGGAAATACAGTTCCCTGCTGTCCATATTGAAACAGCATAAATTACCCTCCTCTTTCTCTCCAGCTTTGTAGCAGCCGTTGTCGATATCCAACACCTGGTTTATGTCAAGCTTATCCCGCATTTCCAGAATTGCTGTCTTGGTTAAAATATTATGGCCGTGTACAATCATGCGATCGCCCAATCTTTGATAATCGATATCATCATACCAATCATTGATCCACAGCATGTTTTCATTTTTCTGTAAAATATCTTCTTGATTAAAATCAAGGCCGGCATGCACTAAAATGTATTTACCGGAAGTATGGAAATAGGGCAGGTTGGTAAACCACTCTTTGTATTTCTTGGGCAACTGTGTGAAATGATTAATGCCAAAGCTTTCATGCAGTGATTCATCTCCCCCGGAGAAATCTTTTACATCGGAGGTGTCAAACAGCATGTCTTCATGATTGCCTTTTGAAAAATGGACATCGTAGTCTTTCTTCTTCAGATCCATTAAAAAATCGATCACTTGTTTACTGCTCCCTCCCCTGTTGATAAAGTCGCCCGGAAAAAATAGCTGGTCGCTTTGATTGAAGCCAATGGTGTTGAGTAGTTCCTTTAGAGTATAAAAACACCCGTGAATATCACTTATTGCGTATCTTGCCATTGATAATTATATGTTAACTGATGATGGAAATTGGTACAAATTTGACTTTGAGATTCTCTGGAGCTTCAAAGATTTTAATCTTAACTTCTTCTAAAAAGGAATTTATTCCAAGCTATTGATTAAGATAAACTTTGATTGAAGCACTTAAATTATAGCGAAAAATTTGAAAAATTGTTGTCAAAAGATTGATGACAGCCTCATTCTTCGTCCTCTTTGCCTACTCTATCAGGGCAGAATTACAGATTTATCCTTTAATCTCATAACTCATTGGCAATCTGAATCATCTTGTGATAGTCATCCATTAGCTCTGCATCCAAATCCTTAAAATCAATTTTACTGAGCAGCACTTTTAATTGCTGAACAGCCGCTATCCTGTCTTCCAGCAGATCATTATCTATGCAAGTGATTAAATCAATACATGCATCATATTTTATTGCACTGCTTTTAGGTAAAAGCTCAGTGCCTGCCATCAGGGATTGTAAGCTCACCTTGGATCCATGACTATCACGCAGGAAGTTGGACAAATCGAGTATAAGGTTTTCGAGCGAGCTGGTTTTAAAACTAGGCAGATGTTCCTTAATGATGGAAGAGGCCTTTTGTTTGGCAAAATCCGTGCTGATGCCAGGCGGCTTATCAAAATAACCTACCAGCAAGCCCATTACCAGGTGAAAAGGGTTCAAATTCACCTGCTCTCGCTTTTCAAAACTCACTTTTTCTTCTGCGCTCAAAAAGTACGGGAGACTAAAATCCTTCGTAGCCTCTAAATGTTTCCCAATTTCAGATGCCTGATCAAAATGCTTCCAGATGACTGCATACTTTTCTGAATTCATGACTGTTGGTATTTTATAGTGCTGATAAACGATTAATATGATCCTATTTAAAAGACTTTTCTTGAGCCTGCAATGAAGTAAAATAGGTTAATCCAATCCTGTTACTCTTTATAAATCACTCCGTCTTTCATCACGAAATCAACTTGGCGCATGTTGGTAATATCGGCTATAGGATTGCCCTCAACTGCAATGACATCAGCTAAAAATCCGGCCTTAATTTGTCCTAACTTATCCAGATGAAAGATGGAAGCGTTACCTGATGTAGCCGTTTTTAGCACCTGAACAGGCTCCATACCATACTCCACCATTAGTTCCATTTCCCTGTAGTTTTCGCCATGCGTGAAAACACCCACATCACCCCCAAAAGCAATGGGCACACCGAGTTCCATGGCTAGTTTGAAGGAAGCTTTTTTATTTTCAATTCGTTCCGGCATTGTGGCTACTGTACCATCCCAGCCTCCATAACGAGAAATGGCGTCTCCTGCAGCCAATGTAGGGCAAAGCGCCACTTTGTTTGTCTTCATCAATTCAAATATTTCTTTGGTACCTCCATCACCATGTTCAATGGTTTCCACACCTGCCATAATTGCTCTGCGCATCCCTTCTGGGGTGCTCGCATGCGCAACGGCATAAGTTCCGGCACTTTCCGCAGTCTCTACCATCAATTTGATTTCGTCTAAAGAAAAGGTAGGTTGAGAAGGGGCTCCGGTTTGCCATCTGTAATCAGCATATATTTTGATGAAATCAGCTCCGCCTCCAATTTGCCTGCGGACCGCTTTGATGGTTTCTGTTGGTCCGCTGGCTTCCTCAGCGCCCAGTGGCACCTTCACTCCTTCATGAAAACCTTTTGGTCCATATGCTCCTGTGGCTACAATAGCGGGACCCGCAACCAATAGTCTGGGCCCTATAATAATAGTCTCCTCTATCATTTTCTTAACGTAAACATCAGCATAGCCGGCTCCTTCGCTTCCTAAATCACGCATAGTGGTAACTCCTGCTAATAAGGAGGCTTTCGCATGATTACTTGCCCGTATTCCTCTTTCTACGTGTGATTCTTTAAGCACTTGATCGTTCCATTCGGTTTCATTGTAGGGATGTAGTAATAAATGAGAATGTCCTTCTATTATCCCCGGCATTAAAGTTTTACCCTTTAATTCAATAGTTTTAGTCCCGGCTGGCACCTTTACCTGAGCACCAGGACCCACTTGCGTAATTACATTTGCTTCCACCACTACTACCCAATTATCATGAAGCGCAGTTCCATCGAAGACACGATCCGGTTTTAGGAGGATTTGTGCATAAGTAGCTGTAGTTGTGGTAAAAAAGAGGACAAAAAATAGAGCGAAAATCTGGACAAATCTTATCATTTCAATAGCGTTGTTTCCGTAAAGTAATCAGATAATCTTGAACTAGTTGCTATTTTTCGACCAAAATATTCAAATCTGGCATTTTCTTCCTGGTTCAAGTTATACGAGAGCCTTAAGTCCTGCGCAGCCTCAAAATGTTTCCCCACTTCAATTTTCCGATCAAAATGCTTCCATATGACTGTTTTTATTTTGGATGGCATACAGATTAATGTAGAAAGTAATACGGCAAAATTGGATTGGAAAGAAACCAATAAAAATGAAATCTGTTATAATTACAGATTTTGATAATAGCTTTGAAAAAAAATAAGAGATTACCCATTCAAACCAATTATAACTTGATCCTCTAAATCCAAATTCTGACAGTTTTGAAAGATGAGATATTATGGTAAAAAATGAGGCCAACAAATAAGAAGATTCCTCGGGCTTTTTTAGTAATCCTATTGATTAAGAATTAAGGCTGATTTTTTTTAATTATTTGAATTTGCAGATCTTAAACTGCATAAAAAAGAGGCTATCCTTTCTAAGATAACCTCTTGATAATAACTATTATTCTATATTCAAAATTTCAATCGAACTGAGGGATAGAACAATTAGTTTGCGGCCATTCCATTTGCTGAAACTAATTTTTCTTCTATCAGTTTCTTGGTAATTCTTTTGGAATAGTCTTCTGAGAAATTTTCGACCGAACCGGGATTAATCGTTTCTGATTGCGCTGACCACACAAGCTTTTCTGTTGTAGCATCATACAAGTTGGTTTCCAAAAAATATTGTCTTGTGGTATTGTAGTAACCTGGATCATAAACTGCTGGGTACCACGTATTGTAATAACCCCAAAAGTTACCATAATACCCAAACCTACTTACCGGAGCATATGCATAATTCCCAGGCACATAGCGAGTATCAGTATCTTTATCAATTAATGTAACAGTTATAATTCCGTCAAACTTATTTTCATTAATCGCATTTAACAGCTCTTCTTCGTTACCCATTTTTTCATCTCTCAGCTCAGGAGGAAAAAGATTCATTCCCTGCGTAACCTGAGCTCCCTTAGCTCTCAATTGGAGAGCTAGTTCGTCTTCCAGTAATTGCCTTGCAGCCACATCGCTTACCATAGCAGTTACTAAAACATTTTCGAAAGCATCTACATTTAGGTCAGGATTGTTCCAGGTGGCTGTAATATTTGTTGCAGGACCGCATGCAGTAAGCATTAAAGATCCAACAAAAGCGAATAAAATATATTTTAAATTCTGCATTGATTATTAAATTTTAATGTTCAAAAAAAAAAAATTGTTCGGTTTAGTAATCTTTTATTAAAAAAAGCAACCGACAAAAACCATAATTACTTTATTGATATAGTTATACCTAAAAAAAACGAAGCCTTTGAGATAATGTTACTTGATCAGTGTGCCTTTCATAGATATGGGAATAACTTTATTCGGTCTTTATAATGCACCAACAACTCCTTCTTTATTTTAAGATAAAACATATCTCTACACAGAAATAGTTAAAAACTCAGGAGACCTCTAACTTTAGGAATAATGCTGATTTATTGATAGATTTAATTATCTTTAAATACCTAATCAATCTCTTAATGAAGCAAATTATCGTTCTTTTTGTGGCAGTTGTAACCTGCAATACAGCCTTTTCACAGAACTCTGAAGAATTTAAATCACTAATAAATAAAGTAGAGGAAATTCAAGAGAAGGCGACAAATAACGTCAGTTTATGGCGAGGCGAACATCCAAAAGATATTCAAATCACGACATGGGATGATTTAAAAAAGCAACAAATTAGCTATGAAAAGGTAGTAAAAGAACTCCAATCACTTGCAGAAAATGATTTATCGAGGCAAGATAAAATTTCAATCAGCATCTTACTTCATCAAATACAGAATGCAGTGAGTCAAATTAAGTATAAAGCCGTTTTTATTCCCTTTAATGCAGAAGGAGGGTTTCATACCAGACATGATTTTTTCTTGAATAGGTTACCTTTTCGCGATAAATCTGACTATGATGCCTATTTACATTGGCTCCCACAATATGAAAAATACCTGAAACAACATCAGGATTACATGGCTCTTGGCATAAAAGAAAAAATGATGGCTCCTAAAGTTATTGTCAGGAACATGCAGCTACAACTAAAGCCCATGATGAGTGATGATTTTAACATTAATCCTTTTGCCATACCCTTCCTTTCAATGCCTCATTCGATTTCCTCTGCCGATAGTGCTGCGTTAATTAAAAAAGCGATGGAAATAATTAGCAAAAATATCTCTCCTGCTTTTAAAAAGCTTAATTTTTTTGTTGATGACCGATATTTACCTGCTGCTCCTGAAAAAGTAGGTATCATGCATTCAGACAATGGCAAAGCCTATTACGAAGACAGAATCAATTATTACACCACCCTCGATATAAGTCCTGATTCAGTTTTTAATTTGGGTATATCTGAGGTGAGCCGTATTAAGCAGGAAATGGAAAAAATCATTCGGCAAATAAAGTTTGAGGGTGATTTTAAGGATTTCTTTATTTTCCTTCGGACAGATCCACAGTTTTATGCCACTACAGGGCAAGAGTTGCTGAACTATGCGGCTTGGTTAAGCAAAAAAGCCGAGGGCGAGTTACCTAAGCTCTTCTCTAACTTATATGACCTACCGTTTACCGTTGAGCCTGTTCCTGATGCCATAGCGCCTACTTACACAGGTGGACGATATGTAGGAGGCAGTAGAGCCCAAAATAGACCTGGTATTTATTGGGTAAATACTTATAATTTAGCCTCTCGTACCTTGTATACCATTCCTGCTCTCACCTTACATGAGGCGGTGCCGGGCCATCATCTGCAAAACGTAAGAGCCGCTAAAATAGACACTGTACCAAAATTTAGAAAGTCTTACTATATAAGTGCTTTTGGTGAAGGTTGGGGGCTTTATGCTGAATTCTTAGGCGAAGAAATGGGTATGTATGAAACGCCTTATGAACTTTTTGGTAGATATACTTACGAAATGTGGCGAGCCTGCCGACTGGTAGTAGATGTGGGCATGCATTACAAAGACTGGAGCAGAGAAAAGGCCTTAAACTTTATGGCAGAGAATACTGCACTTTCTCTACATGAGGTGAATACAGAAATAGACCGCTATATTGGCTGGCCAGGGCAGGCAGTGAGCTACAAAGTGGGAGAAATAGTAATTAAATCTTTAAGAACTAAGGCGGAAGAATCACTTGGTGAGGTTTTTAATATTCAGGAATTTCATGAGCGCATTTTGAGAAATGGCTCTGTTCCTTTGCCGGTTTTGATAGAAGAGATTGATCAGTATATTGAGGGAAAATAAAAAGATATTCATTCTTTAAAAGGTTAATAAAATCAAATTTATATTTAAATGAAGTATTTTTTATTAGTATTAATGATGCTTATTATCACCAATAAGTCAGCCAGTGCGCAAGATTCTAATCAATTTCATTCCATAGTAAAAACCGCTCGAAAAATAAAAAGTTCCTCATTTGTTCAAAGCACTTTATGGAAAGGAGAACATCCGGAATTAATTTATACGCTCAACTGGGAACATTTGCAGCATCTGCAAAAATCGTATCAGTATGTATATAAGCAGTTAATAGCTTTCCCAGTAAAAAGATTAACCCACCAAGATAGGATAACACGAAATATCCTGCTGCACGACATAAAAAACGAAATCAGCCAGATTAGATATAAAGCTGTTTTAATACCTTTTACTACCGAGCACGGTTTTCATACCATACATTACAACTTTTTGGATAGGCTCCCATTTCATAACAAATCTGACTTTGAGGCTTACCTGAATTGGTTGCCTCTTTATGAGATATATTTAAAGGGAAACCAGAATTATATGGAAGTAGGCATGAAGAAAAAGATGATGGCGCCTAAAATTGTTGCAGAAATTATGATTAGCCAATTAGAACCCATGACAAGTACTGATTTTAATGTCAATCCTTTTGCAGCACCTTTCCTGTCCATACCGCCTACAATTTCTTCTGCTGATAGTACTGAGTTGAGAAATAAAGCCCAAGAAATAATTACAAGAAATATCGTTCCATCATTTGTTGCTTTAGCAGATTTTATGCAAAACCAATATCTACCCTCAGCCCCGGAGAAAATTGGCATTAAACATGCTAAAAAGGGCAAATCTTATTATGAAAATAGAATAAAGCACTATACTACTCTTGATATTAAACCTGATTCCGTATTTAATTTAGGAATGAATGAAGTCAATAGAATAAAGCAGGAAATGGAAAAAATTAAAAATGAAGTTAATTTTGAAGGAGATTTAAATAATTTCTTCCAGTTTCTACGGTCCGACTCACAATTCTATGCAAATTCAGAAAAGGAATTACTTAGATACGCTTCATGGTTAAGCAAAAAAGCAGAAGGCCAACTACCTAAATTTTTTTCTAATTTATACGATTTACCTTTCACCATAAAAGCCACTCCTGTGGGTTTAGCACCCACTTATGCAAGTGGCAGGTATATTAGAGGAAGTCGTTACTGGAACAGCGCTGGTGTTTTCTCAATCAATACTTACAATCTACAAGCACGAACCTTGTACACCATTCCTGCACTTACTCTTCATGAGGGTGTACCTGGCCATCATTTACAAATTAGAAGGGCTACAAAGTTCACTGGTTTTCCCTCTTTCAGAAAATCAAATTATATCTACGCTTTTGGTGAAGGATGGGCACTATATTCAGAGTTTTTGGGCGAAGAAATGGGTATGTACGAAACACCCTACGAACTATTTGGCAGATATACTTACGAAATTTGGCGAGCTTGCCGACTGGTGATAGATGTAGGTATACATTACAAAGACTGGAGCAAAGAAAAAGCTATAGATTTTATGGTAGAAAACACCGCACTATCTTTGCATGAGATAAATATTGAGATAGAGCGATACATTAGCTGGCCGGGACAAGCTGTGAGTTATAAAATTGGTGAAATAGTAATTAAATCTTTGCGCAGCAAGGCGGAAGATGTACTAGGCGACAAATTTAACATCCAGGAATTTCATGAGCGCATTTTAAGAAATGGCTCTGTTCCTTTGCCAGTTTTGATAGAAGAGATTGATCAGTATATTGAGGAAAAAGGAGAGCAAGGTCTTTGAAAATTGTGAGGTTAGTGCAATCCGTATTGATGTTCCTTGAGCCATGGTACATGCAGGTACGAACGATAGCTTTAAATTTTATGTCACATCCTTTTGTACGCTTTAAACTAGCAGATTAAAACTGCTAAAAAAGCCTTATAGATGCGATATTTTGGTAGAAAAGAGGCGAAATGTTGTTTCAATTTTGGCGACATTTTTGAACCATGCTAAGCATGGAAATCAAAAATGTCACCAAAAACTATATTGAAAATAATTTAGCATCTATTTATCTCTTTTAAAGGTCAACTAGAAACCTGAGAAGACTTCCCCGATAAAAACCTGGGACAGGAATACAAAAGAAATCAGTGAGAGCGTGGCCTGGCAAAACAAATAATCTTATACCATCACTCTAAAAATATATAATTCTTTTATCTTCATCTATTAATTTCATTTTGTATTTTCACATTCAATCCTTATGCCTTCTACTGACTTCGAATTTCAACCATTACGCTTGAAAAATGAGCTGATTAGCTTAGTTCCTCTAACAAATTCAGATTTTGAACGACTCTTCCAAGTGGCATCAGACCCTGAGCTTTGGGCAAATCACCCCAACAAAAACCGCTATCAAAAACCTGAATTTGAGAATTTTTTCAAAGGTGCCATAGCGTCTGGTGGTGCTTTTTTAATCCTTAATGCAAAAAAGGAACCTATCGGCAGTTCAAGGTTTTATGATTTTAACGCTGTAGAGAGTTCCATTTTGATAGGTTATACTTTTTTAGCCAGGCATTATTGGGGAAAAGGTTATAATACGGCGTTGAAAAAATTAATGCTTAATCATGCCTTTCAATTTGTCAATCAGGTTGATTTTCATGTTGGTTCAGAAAACATCCCCTCTCAAAAAGCTATGAGCAAATTAGGAGCCTTAAAAATTGATGAAATTGAAGTGGCTTATTATGGTGAGCCTATTCGGGAAAATTATGTTTATCGAATAAATAAAGATAGCTGGGTAAAGAAGGGCGAAATTGAATAGTTTGAATAGTTTTAAATTTATGATTAAACTTTGTTTTCTTTATTTGATGGTTTGAGAGCAGTTTTACTCAATTAGAAAATTCTGAAAGCTGCTGATAATTGAAAAGAATGGCTATATAAATTCATGGGGCTAATGGTACTTCCTGAATCAAATCCATAAACTTCTCCTATTCGAGTTAGTCCTCTGGAATACCTTACATTTAGCAATAGCCGATCGAAAGCTTCATAAGATATTCCTAAAGATGCAGCTAGTTCAAATTTTTCATTAAACAGCTCCTTTGCATCACTAAATTGACCATTATCTTGAAAACTAGCATTTAGTAGATACCCGAATTCAGGACCTAATTCCACATTAAATTTCCCAATGTTATATCCTGCTAAGAGAGGTAGATTTAAAAAGTACAGATTAATGATTTGGCCGGTACCTCGCGAACCATTGAATCTATTACCCTTCACTGTATAAAGTAATTCTGCTCTCACATTCCATCTACTATGGATTTTATAACTGTAGATCATTCCTACCTGTGGTCCGAATTTATTACTGTATTCTTTATTAGTTGTGTTAGCAAAAATAATATCAGAGTTAGCCAAGCCACCCTTTATAAACAAATTGCTTTGCGCCTGCAATTTGTAGGAACAGAATAAGATCGAAATAATGACAAGAACTTTTTTCATATGAGTTAAGGTTGAGTTTTTCGATTACTTTACAAATTCACAGGCGCTTAATTGGTCCAGATTATATTGAGATAAAAAGCGCCAAACTTCTTTACTGGCATTCACATCTTTATTACCCCAGGCTCCCGGCCAGGTATGTTCTCCTGAAGCAATTTTATAATGTGTTACAGTGGCGCATCCCTCCTCTTTAACAAATACACTTTGTGCTATAACGCTTTCTTTTCCAGCTACTGAATTAGGAATAGCATTTACCTGCGGAGTTACCTCTAATTGATTAAACCCAACCCAGTAATTAACAACTTCATCAATAGATTTTGTCCATGTGGCTGCGCCCTGATAAGGAACAGTACCATCTGCATCACCATGCATTTGCAAAACAGGGGTAGGGTGTTGGGGATCACAATCAGCAAAGGTTTGTATGGTCATGGAGCCGGCAATAGATGCAACCGCTGCTATCCTATCACTTAACTGACATGCTAATAAAAAGCTCATAAAACCACCGTTCGACATACCTGTGCTGTAAACTCTATTCGAATCGATGCTGTATTTTTCAGAAATGCTATCCAACAATAAATTGACAAAACCTACATCATCTGTTTTACTTTTCAACGTCCAGCCACCTACATTCCAATGTGTTTTGCCTTCTAACAAAGTGCCTTGTGGATAGGCAACAATAAAATTAGCGGTATCAGCAATTTCGTTGAATTTAGAGTAATTCATGATTACCTTATTATTGCTTGTATAACCATGGAAACATAATAAAAGTGGAACAGGTTGATCAAGAGAGTAAGAGGCAGGAATATACAAAATGTACTCTCTATCTACACCATTGTGATTTACTGAGGCTTTGATGGTTTGCTGTGCTTTGGAGTAGTAATTAAAGCATAGAAACATCAATAAAAGCAAAAAAGGCTTATTCATTTATTTAATGATTAAAGTATAGTATTAGTATCAGATTATGGCAAAAGTAAATATGACCATAATAGTAAGCAAAGTAACTGATTCCTAAATTATATCAAACGAATTAAATAAATATAAGGTGAGAGATTAAAAACTTACCTCTCTTTATTGATATCACCCTCATTCCTCCAACCATAAGGATTTGCATCAGCTGTAGTTATTTGAGATTCCACTTTCCCTGTTGCAGGATCTTCAGAAAAAAACATATTGGATGATTCCCACTTTAACATTTTGACCTCTGCCTTTAGCTTTTCTTCCTCTCCATCAAATAATTTATCGATTAAATCTTTCCTACCTTCACAATTGAAATCCACAGATTTTCCGTTTTTATAATGTACCTGATATTCCCTCATAATTTTCTTTTTTAATAAAACTGATATGATAGAGATTTGTTATTTTTCATGATTTACCTGAAAGATTATCCTGCTATTTTAATTGGTAAAAGTCAAAGACCACCGTCAAAAAAAGATGGCTTTTCTAAGTTTTTACTGGTCAAGTTTCGAAATGGCTCATGGGCTCCGTTGAAGGTACAATCATCAACCCCTACGGAATCCGTTTTACTAGGGTATAGCCCAAGGTATGTCAGGCAGCCTTTAAAGGGTGTTGATTTATTAAAACCTATCCCCTTTTTTAAAAGCAAAAGTAGAGTCTGGCTCGAAAATGGACATTTAAAGTTTAAAGAATATATATAAACTGAATGAAGAAGCTTTTTACATGTTTCCTACATTTTTTAAACCTGTTTATTGATGACTAAAGTTTTTCTCCAAAAAAAAGATAATGTAAAAAGGGCAAATGAAAAAATACTACATTCGCAGAGTTTTCACTTGGGTGAGGCAGGGGTGTTCATCACAAAATTGTGTATTTTTTTATACCCATTTTCCCCTCATTATCAATATTTTATATATTAAGGAGTAAAAGCTGATTTCAAAAATTGAAATAAAATTATTTTTTTAATAAACACTGCTGTATACCCTTTGAAGGCTATTAAGTTAAGTTTTTTTTAAAGCCCTTCCTTTTTCCTTCCCCGAATAGAAAAAGTGGATGGTCTTAACTTAATAGCATTATAACCCATGTTATAGTACTCAAGGGTACTTTAATTAAATTTTCATAGTGCGAAACTTCAGTTAATGACTTTTGATGAATGTCAGCTCGCTCAAATTAATGCAAAGTCAGGTGCTGCTTCAAAAGACATTCTTTCGTTTGTAATAGGATGTGTAAATTCAACAAAAGCGGCATGTAACATCAAGCGTTCAGCTTGGGTGCCATACAATTTATCTCCCACAATAGGCAAGTTTAATCCATCCGGATGAGCCGCATGAACTCTTAGTTGATGTGTTCTTCCACTTAAAGGAGTAAAGTGTACCAGGGTTTGCTTATTTTTACGTGCAATTATTTTAAATAATGTTAGTGCAGGTCTACCGGAATCATAACAAACCTTTTGCATTGGCCGGTTGTCTTCATCTATTGCCAGGGGCAACTCAATTTTACCAGCCTCAATTTTTAAATAGCCTTCCAGAATAGCCACATATTGCTTTTTTATGCTTCTATCAACAAACTGACTTTGGATGGCCGTATAAACCTCTTTTGATTTAGTGATGATCATTAACCCAGAAGTAAGCTTATCTAAGCGATGCGCAACTAAAGGACCGGTTGCACTTGGATAAAGCTTTTGCATTCGAGTAAATACAGAATCTCCTATAGCTCTTGAGGGTGTAGTTAATAAACCGGATGGCTTGTTGATAATCACTAATGCTTCATCTTCATAAATAATTTCAATCGTTTTACCTTCAGGCGTATAATTCAGCATAGGATCCTCTTCCACATCTAATCCTTCTAGCATATGGCCCAAAATAGGTTTGCATTTTTTACTGCATGCCGGGTAAAATCTACCTTCCTTTCTTAATTCAGATTTAGGCGTTTTACCCCACCAAAACTCCGCCATTGCAATGGCCTGATAGTTATTTTTATAGGCGTATTGCAATAGTTTAGGTGCGGAGCAATCTCCGGCACCTGCTGGAGGCAGTTGCTGTTCTTCAAAGATTTCTTCCAGGCTTTTTTCTTCTCCCTTGGCATTCAAAAATTGATACTGATCAAATAATCTTTGCTGCAAATTACCTGAAGTCTTCTTTCGTTCAGCCTTTAAGGACGTAATTTCCTTTTCATACTGATCTACCTCCAATTTCAAATCAGCTAAATGTGTTTTCCATGATTCAAATAATTTCCTGTAGGTATAATGATGGCTAATACTTTCTTCTTTCAATCGAGCTTCAAGCAAATTATAATCAGTTTCCGTTAGTACTCTGCTGGCTTTTTCACGTTGCTGTTTTCTGTCCATCTTAGCCAAATGCTTTACTGCCTGTTGGGCTTTCAGCTCTTTTTCAGACTGGGCAATTGCAATTTGCATTTTTTCAATAGCTTTCAAATATTGTTTTTCATTGCTCAAACTTTCAATTCTTTTATTGATAGAAATGAGATACTCCTCCCCCTCTTTAAAGAATCCATCCTCATCTAGTCTGTTATGCAATGGTGGTACAAAATCTAATTGCTTTCTGTGATCTTCCAGCTGACCGGAAAAAGCAGCAAAATAGCCTAAATCGCCTTGCTGATTTTTTGCAACCAAAACACCATACATTTTACCACTGATTTCATTGGAGTTATATACTGACACCAATTTTTCCTGCAATTCCTGCGATGCAATTACAGATAATGGATGAGGTTCATAGGAGAAAGGGAAGGTGAACTTATCGGGAAGACTTATTAAATCAACAGATGAAGTAAATTTTAAGAAATAAGGATCATGCATGTAGAAAATAAAATATTTAAAAGGATCTCAATTATGAGGTAAAATTACAAATAATATCTCCTCTCCCAGGTAATACATCGAAGATTTTGAGTTATTTATCTAATGGAATCCACAAACATTTAATATTCATTACAATTTGATAGTTTTGTATCTCCTAAATTCATCGTTGAGAGTTCTGTACATTTTTTATGACACGAAATCCTATTTTTCAATTAAAAGAAAACTACCTACTTGTTACTACACAGGGAGAAATAAAAAATCTTTCTGATATAATTGAAGATACTATTAAAATTCATGCGGCATCTCAATCATTAAAAGTTAGTCGAATTCTAACGGATAATCGCAAACTACACTTTGATGTAGCACTTAGTGAAGCTTTTAACTTAGTTAGATATTATGAAAATAAGCTACCCAATATCTTTGGGGAAATTTCATTAGTTACAATTGTGAGGGATAAGGATTTAGAAATCGCTGAATTTTGGGAGTCTATCTGCAATAAAAGAGGCTTTAATGTAGCAGTGTTTACAGATTATGCAGCTGGTGAAAAGTGGTTATTAAAACAGGCTGTTTATCAATAGAAAGTTCTCATAATTAATATTAACTAATTTGTAGGAGAATAATCAAGTGGCATTAAATCACCAATCTTCTCCCAGGCCATATAACCTTCCACTAAAATATTAGCAGGATTACTAATATCTCCTACGGGACTTAACTTTTCCGCTCCACTTAAAATATGTAAAATTGTAGTTTGTGGGCTTGCCTTTTTCGCATTTGAATAAACCAAATAATTAGGTTCTTCTTTTTCATTCTGAAACACAATTTGCAATAATGTTTCAGTTACTAAATAAATACCATTTTCCCGTTCCTGAATTAAGTCTTTAGCATTTAAAGAAGTAGTATCAAGCATATCTATTGTCTTAGCCAAACTGCTTTTAGAAAGTATATTTGTTCTTAAAGAATCTTTTGCATTTTGCGACAAGTTACCATGCAAAAATTCTTTCCTTGCTAAATTAAGGACGGAGTCTGCAGGTCGCTCCGGATTAGGCACTCTATACAATTTCATTACTCGAAAACCTTCTTCTTGCACCTTATTATTTAATAAGCTTTTAAGCAGATGAGGCAAAGATCCTTTATAAGCTCTTTTTCTATTCCTCTCAATCTTTTTGTTTACTTTACTAGATACATGATTCTCTTTAAAAAACGGATAACCTGCAAAAAACACCCTGCCCTTTCTGAATTCATAAGTAAATTCTACTAAACTGTACTGCAATGTATAACCTAAATCAGGATTTAAAATCTGTAATGGCTCCTTTGCATAAACCTTCATCGTTGCAGTTGTGGGATCATCATCAATGATCAATGATTTTTCATTCAGTATTTTACATTTAAGTGCGTTTTTAGATGTTCCAATGAAGTTCTTCTTAAATAGTTTTAGGTTTTCATACCATATTTTGTCTCGCTCTCCGCTAATCTTAACAGTAGCTAATTCCTGTATTTCCTTTACCAGCTTTATCTTATACTTTGTAGCCAAATTCCGGCTATCAATTTTAAAACTTAAGGGCTGATAACCTATAAATTGAACAATTACCTCGATGTTCGCCTTCCGGAATCTTAAACTGAAAATTTCCTAAATCATCCGACGTTTTGCCAATACTTGTAGTATTCAAGTAGATTGTAGCAAATGCCAGCGGTTTATTAGTAGCTTCATCCACAATATTTCCTTTCAATAGCTGCTGAGAAATCGCAGAAAAGCCATTGAAGAGAGTTACTAGTATAAGGAAAATTATATATTTCTTCAACCTTTCAATATTTAATTTGTAACCTTAAATATGGGTTATTTTATAAATACTTTATAGAATTATTCGATATTTTTGTCATTAAAAAGTAAACTTAGTCTATTGATTATTAAAATGAGTAGAGTTGCTGTCACTGCTAAAATATATTGTTCAAGAGCCACAGCAATCCCTATTCCTGCTGAGAATAGCACAGTCGCGGCGGTTGTTAAATAATAGACCTTTTCATCTCCATTTCCCTTTAAAATTGTACCGGCACCAATAAAACTGATTCCCACTATAATAGCTTCAATTACCCTGGTTGGATCTGCCTGAACATTGTCCTTTAATTTGTCAATATTCGCATAGGTTTCAACAATTACTCTTCCCAACGATAACAATAATGCTGCAGCACTTCCCACAATCATATTGGTTCTAAACCCAGCAGGCTTGTGCTTAATTTCACGCTCTAGACCGATTAAACCTGTTAGTACTGCTGCAATTGCTATATTCAAAAGCATTAAAAGTTCATTATTCCAATTCGAAAACATAAAAAATGATTTAATAAAAAAAGCGAATTACTAAAGTAAATAATATACGGATGCATTTTACAAAAGATGCTAATACAATCTAAAAACGGGGAATTGTAAATTTTCCATTTATAAAATTTTATACTAAAAACATTGTTAATTTTCATAGCATTGCAGCATGAAAATAATGAGTGCGCTTTTACTAATTACTGTATCAATCTTCCTTAGCCTGCAAACGGTTGTTGCTCAAAACCAAGCACAACTAACAACCTACCATTTGAAAGTAGCAATTGATCCTATTATTTTAGATGGTGATTTAGAAGAAGAAACATGGGAGAGGGCTGAAGTTGCTACCGGGTTTTATATGAATATTCCTACTGACGACCGAGTAGCAGAGATGGAATCGGAAGTTCGAATGACTTATGATCAGGAAAATTTTTATTTTGGCATTACTTGCTATGATGGTGGTGAAGGCTTCGTAGTACAATCATTAAGAAGGGATTTCGCATGGTCGCTGAATGAGAATTTTTCCATTTATTTAGACCCATATAACGATTTCACTACAGGATTTACCTTCGGTATTACACCTTATGGAGTACAACAGGAAGGTACCATTGATGAAGGTACTAATACTAACCTGGACTGGGATAATAAATGGTATTCCGAAGTAAAAAGAGAGCCCGGTAAATGGACTGCTGAAATTGCCGTACCCTTCAAATCCATCCGATATGGACAGAAAAATACAACATGGAACATTCAATTTTTCAGGAACCACTTACAAAGAAATGAAAGATCTAGTTGGATTGCAGTGGAACAACAATATAACGCAGCAGCCTTAGCTTTCAGTGGTAAAGTGATTTGGCCTGAGCCCCCACCTCCTGCAGGTACTAATATTTCTGTTATACCTTATGTATTAGGGGATTTGAATAGAAACTATGAAAACCCCGATTTAGACCAGGGTTTTGGAGCCAATGCAGGTTTTGATGCTAAAATTGGTTTATCTCCTTCATTGAATTTAGATTTAACAGTAAACCCAGATTTTTCACAAGTAGAAGTAGATCGACAGGTAATTAATTTAAGTAGGTTTGAGGTCAATTTCCCAGAAAGAAGACAGTTTTTCCTTGAAAATGCAGATCTATTCAGCAAATTTGGCTTTCCTCAATCTAGGGCATTTTTCTCCAGAAGGATTGGAATTACAACAGATACTTTAGGTAGAACAGAGCAAGTGGCCATTTTAGGGGGCGCCAGATTAAGTGGGAAAGTAAATGATAAATTAAGGGTAGGTTTCTTAAACATGCTTACTGATAAAAGAGATGATTTAGGACTACCCTATCAAAACTACAGTGTTCTTGCATTGCAACAAAATGTATTGAAAAGATCTAATGTAGCATTTGTATTTGCCAATAAACAGAGCTTAGGAGTTGATCAATCACGGGAGGTGAATGCTTATAGTCCCCAAATATCACGAAGAGAAATACAAGGTAATGACACTACTACAACTTATAAACTCAACAATAGAGTGCTAGGCTTAGAATTTAACCTTTTTACAGATGATACCCGTTGGGCGGGTGATTTTTACTACCAGCATTCTTTTGATGCATGGAATATTAAAAGTGCCTATAACCATGGGGCTTTCCTTCGCTATCAGGAAAGAAATTACGCAATAAGATGGTCGCACACAGCTATTGGTGATGGCTTTAATGCGGAAATGGGCTTTGTCCCAAGAGTGGGATACAACCAAGGATCTTTAAGCCCTACTTACATCATGTATCCTAAAAACAAAGCCATCATTAATAGCCGTTTAAGTTTTGAGGTTGAATACACAACTAATCCGAACTTTACAAAAGTTACTGATCGATCCTTAGGATTAAGCTATGAAGTTAATTTTACAAATACTTCCGCTGCTTCGGTACAGGTAGCACGAAATTACGAATACATGTTTTTCAATTTCAATCCGATCACCCCTCGAGGAGATAGCTTGCTTTTGGAAGGCACAGACTATGTTTGGGACAATGCCACTCTTTTTTATGCATCGGAGTTAAAAAGTAAATTCAACTATTCAGCAGGTGTAACTTATGGAGGATTTTATAACGGCACATTATTTAATTCCACAGGCATGGTTAGTTATAGATTTCAACCTTACGGCTCATTTTCAATAGATTACGATTATAATGACATCAGACTACCCGAAGGATTCGGACAAGCTAAATATTATTTGATAGGTCCCAGGCTAGATTTAACTATGACCGATGCAATATTTTTCACAGGCTTTGCACAATACAATAATAGGTTTGACAATGTGAATTATAACTTAAGATTTCAATGGCGCTTTGCTCCTGCATCGGATTTATTTCTAGTGTACACAGAGAACTTTGCTCCCAACGGACCTGTTGACTTTATTCCCGGAGACAATACTAAAAACAGGGCACTAATTTTAAAAATTAACTATTGGTTGAATATTTAAAAATTAATCATCAGATGGGAGATTCCGAAGATAAAAAGCATGTTAATTCATTGGAAAAGAGCAAAAAAGGTTCTGATAACGAAGCAACATACAGGTTAAAATCCGAAATAGAATTACTAGATCAAGAGTTAAGGGAACTACAACAAAATTTAAGACCCTATGAAAATTTAATTTATGAGCAGTTAAGAAATGAATTTAGTCAGTTAGCTATGCTCTCTGAACTTCATAAAAAATATACTAAAGAAAAAAAACAAAAAAGGCAGGAGCAAAAAGAAAGAGGAAAGAATTATAAAGCAGCCAAAAATATAATAAAAGCCAGCCCTACAGACAGGGACATTTCTTCCAAAAAGGATTTGATTAAAGCAGATTTAAAAAAAATCTACAGGGAAGCAATTATCCAAATACACCCAGATAAAATTAGCCATAATAGCGAAAGTGATAAAATAGAGGCTGCTACAGATTTAACGTCTCAATTAAATGAACTCTATAAAAATGGAGATCTAGATCAATTAAAGCTCTTTTATTATTCACTTTCTCAAGGACATGCCTTGCCAGTCAACACTGATGAAGACAAAGAGGTTAATCATGCACAAGAGTATAGAAATCTACTTTTAAAAGTGCAATCAGAACTAGAGTTGGCAATAGAAAGCTTAAAAGCATCAAGCTACTTTCAGTATTATACAGCTGGAAAAACTCCTCAGGAATTTAGCGATGATTTAAGATTAACTTTGTTGTTTAAAATTAAGAAGTTGGAGAGAAGAACAAGGAAGGCAAATTAGAAATAACATCATGTAGGTAATTTGGATACTTTTTACTGCTTGATTTACGGAGCCTGTCATTACTTCTTTCAGAATTAAAATAAAATTGCAATAATGTACCTAATTAGACATTTTGCATATAAATTACGGAGTGATTAAAAAAAAAGTTACTTTTTTTGGTAAAAGTCTTTTTGTGAAATTATTCTGACAATTCTTTCCTGGAAGCCCTCTTAATCTATTGATATTATATTTTATTACTGTTAATAGCATTAATCTTTTGCTTTATAGAAAATTAGGGCATTGGCCTTAAGGCCTGACTATAAAAATAAATCATTTTTCTCAGTAGTAATTAAATACATCTTACATTGTACAGTTACAAAATACTTTGCAGAAATTTATAAATATTATTACACTAATTTTGGTTTTCGTACATTAAGGAATATTACCATTTAATAACACATAAATCTTCCACATGAGGAAAAGTCAGGCAAAATGCAATTTTTAAATAGAATACTTCTTTTAGGATTTCTTCTGCTTTCCGGAACGTTAGTTGCTCAGAATAATATTATTGATTTAAGAGGAAAAGATTTCAAAGATGAAATTGTAACTCTTAATCATCCCTGGCAAATGGAATATGGCCAGCTAATAACGGCCGAGCAAATGCAAACCATTCCCAATAAATACTTTATTAATGTCCCTGATTCATGGACTGGAAAAGAATTCAAAGGTAAAACGCTACCTTCGACAGGATATGCTACCTACTATCTAAAAGTATTGGTGGATAAAGATTTACAAAATTTAGGTATTAATGCCAGAGTTACCAGTACCAACTATAAACTTTATGTAAATAATCAATTTATTGGAGAGATAGGGAAAGTAGGGAAAACGGAAGAAACTGCTGAGCCTATGTACACCAATAAGATTTACCAATTGCCATCGCATAACGGAGAGTTAGAAATAGTTTACCATGTCTCTAATTATCATTACAGGAAGGGTGGTATGGGAAGAGTTCCCTATTTTGGGAAGGTAGAAAATTTAACAGAAAGCAGGTTTACAAAAATGGCTGTTTCATTTTTCTTAATGGGATCCATATTTTTTATGGGCTTATATCATTTAGGTTCCAACCTTTTCAGGTTCAGAAGCAAAATGGCCTTATACTTTGCGTTGGTTTGTTTCTTTACAATTTTAAGAACATTAAGTCTAAACGATTACTTTCTTATTGAATTTATGAATTTTCCCTGGTGGCTAAGTACAAGAATTGAGCTCATTGGTTTCTATTTAATTTTAGCTTTTACAATTAAATTTATATATCACCTATTCCCATTAGCCATCCCTAAATTTTTGACTAAAGCCCCTGTCTATATCGCTTATACCTGTACCCTCATTGCTATATTTACGCCTTTAAGGTTTGGTTCTTATACTGTTCCTGTAATGCAACTTACTACTTTACTTTCCGGTTCTGGACTTTTCTTTTTTCTTTTTAAGGCAAGCTTAAAAGGTGATAAGGAAGTGATCATCGCATTTATTGGTTTAGCAGTGTTATTCGGTGTTGCAGTTTTCGAAATTTTGGTACACTATTCCCATATAATTGGGGAAATGATTTTTGCATTTGGCATATTTTCTTACCTGTTTTCGCAGGTAATAATAATGGCGATGCGACTCAACAAAACGTATGAAAATAATGAAGAACTGAGTGCTGCATTGCAGGTAATAAATTTAGAATTAGAGGAGAAGGTTAAGGAAAGGACGCAACAACTGGATAATCAGAACATTGAATTAATCCAAAACAACGAAGATTTAAAACGAATTAATGAAGAAAAGGATGGTTTGATTCATGTAGTGGCACATGATTTAAAATCACCACTTAACACGAATATTGGTTTAATAAGACTACTTAAAATGGAGGGTAATCTTTCTTCTGATCAATTATTATATTTGAATAGCCTTGAAAAAACTAATAATAAAGGGCTTAGTTTAATCAATGATTTATTGATACTCTACAACCTTGAATCACAAAGAGACTTAGGAATACAAGGAGTTACAATGTGTAGTTTTTTACAACAAGTGATTGAACCTCATCAACAAACAGCTTTCCTTAAAAATATTAAAATCACGACCAGGATTGAACCCTTTAAGGAGCTTTTCTTTACAGATGAAAGCATGTTAAACAGAATTGCAGACAACTTAATATCTAACGCTATTAAGTTCTCTTACCCTGACACTCAAATAACCATAATTGCGCGGTATGAGAAGGAACATCTTTACTTTGAAATTAATGATATGGGAATGGGAATTCTGGAAGAGGAACAACATAAAATATTCAAGAAATTTCAGAAAATGAGTAATAAACCTACTGGAGACGAAAACAGTTCCGGATTAGGTTTATCTATTGTGAATGAATTAGTGGAAAGACTCAGGGGTGAAGTAGGTTTTAAAAGTGAATATGGAAAAGGAAGCACATTTTGGGTGATTTTGCCCAATCTTAAATAATTATTTAAATATCTTTCTAAAAAAATGTGCCCTTTAACTCATAAAACAAAATACTTTATTATAATACCTCCTGCCAACCATAAATAGCTCGTGAATGCAAGGTACTTCAGCACCTTTTCCAAAACTGGACTTTTAGGTGCCATCTCCTTATGGTGCTTAATATCTTTTCCTTTAAAAAAGCCTAAATAAATCAACACCCCTGATATCACCAAAAAAACAAGATTCAAATAGAATGAATAATCTAACTGAAAATGTTCTTTTTCGATTACACTTTTGCCAGCGGATGCATCAGGCAATATATCAAAAAGATTAAAGCCATAATGTAAAACTAATGAGGTGACAATGAGAGAAGTGAAGAGTAAAAATAAAATAAATAACGACATCTTCCACCCGTAATATTTAGCATTGATTCTCAGCACTGGAAATACTACTAAATCACTAAATATAAAAGCAATGACCCCTGCAAAACTCACTCCTTTTCCATAAAGTAACGCGGCTAAAGGAATATTCCCCATAGAACCAATAAAGGTTAGAAATGCTGCCACAGGTCCTACAATTACGTGCTCCAACAATGTTAGGAAAGAAAAAGAACTTTGCCCCTCCCCTGTATTGATAAATAAAGTTTGAAAGAATGAATCGGGCACAAATGCAGCGACAATTCCGGCAATGGTAAAACCTACTGTTACATCTTTCCATACCATTTTCCATTCCATACCATATTGCTTCCCCACCTTGACCCAACTTTCCGAGGATTGAATTTTTGCTTTGAGTGATTTTTTTGCTTCAGCATTATCCTCAACTTTTCCTAAATTCTCTCTGGCTTGCTTTATAAGCTTCTTAGGATTAATGATACGGATTAATAACCAACTACTAAGAATTAATAGTATGCCTCCAATATATTCCCCTACTACAAATTGCCACCCTAAAAATATTGAAATGATAATTCCCAGTTCAATGACCAGATTAGTGGAAGCAAGTAAAAAGGCTATGGATGAAACAAAACTGGCTCCTTTTTGGAATAGCGATTTAGATGTAGCTAATGCGGAAAAGCTACAGGAACTACTGATAAAGCCAAAAAATGTACCTAGAAAAACGCTTTTTGCACCTTCTGACCCCATACTTTTTTGCATTCGTTTTTCCGTCACAAAAATTTGAATTAAACTACTAACAGCATAACCCAAAACAAAAGCCCACAGAGCCATCCAAAAAAATCCTAGGGAGGTATGAGCTGCTTCTCCCCAGTTATTTAAAAAATTGTTCATTGAATAATCTCTTTTGTACTGCCACACCGAAGCATCTTATCTCCGAAATAAGGATTTCTAATCTCACTTTCGGAACTCAGCCAATAGGCACCATTATTATTAAAAGCCATAGGGCAATACTGATAATATAATTCTTTATCTACATCAGCCTCATTAGCTAAAGTGTAAATCAGCTTTGTAAGTGAAGAAAAATGCTTCCTTTGATCTTCAAGCACCATGGATTTCATGATATTTTCTGCCTCAGCACTTATACCCTGTGAAAACTCATCTTTTTTGAGCAACAATACTTCAACAATTTCTCCTGCCGATTTACCTGCTTTTTCACTTTTACTGTTCACTAAATCATTTTTGAGCTCAAGATAACTGGAAATTATTTTTTCGGCTTCCACCTTGTTAATATCCGAGCCCTCTAAGGATGTAGTGCTACTGTCTTTTTGATCTGTACCAAGTGTTTTAGGATTATTAGGAGGAGAGTCTGCACCACCTAAGCTTTTAGGGTTTTTCTTATTTTCCTGGCTGCTGCTCTCTGCAATCACAGTATCTTCGGAACGACTCTCACTGCTATCTTTTTTTGATTTGCATGCGGTAAACATCGTTACACTTAAAATATAAATGAATAAGAGAGCCCTAATTTTCATTTTTTTCAAATTCAATAATACCACCTAATAAATTACGACTTTAGTATACAAATGTTTAGTCATTCTCCTAAGTGAGCTACTATTTCTAAATAGTATTAGCCATTTGTACCTCCAGAAACTTTTACAACTTTTTCTTTCGTCTTTTCTTAATAGTAACGAAGAATAATAAAAAGCCTGAACTCACCGTCAGCAAGCCAAAGGCAGAAAAAATCCTGATCAAAGTATTGTTGAAGTCATCTCTGCCTTCATAATCCATAGTATGAGTCATCCATAAAAAATCAAACCAGCGCCAGTCTCTATGTCGCACAGTCTGAAAATCACCATTTATAGCATTTACATAAGCTTTAAGAGCTTCATTACCTTCAAATTCAATTTGCCAGACAGGTAAACTCCTGCCCCTTATTTCATGATGAGCACCTGTTTCCGTCAGAAAATTGGCGTTTTCAATTTGATATTCAGGTTTAATTTTATCCTTAGCTATAGATTTTGCTTCCTCTTCCGAAATTTCTGATTTTGGTTTGCCGCTTTCTGCATCTATCAAAATGCTATCATTAATCCAGAAGTAAGCCTCCTGATTGATAAATTTTAACTGGAGGGAATGAATATTCAGTGAATCGGATACTAAATTTAAATTTTGAGAATTCACCGAAATTTGCTCAGTTCTTTCTCGCAGAAAATGGTCACCATGAATTTCATCAAGATCAGTCCAGGTAAAATAAAGCCCACTAATTGTCCATAGCAGGAATTGAAGACCTATGATAATTCCTAAATAACGATGTGTTTTCCGAAAATAATATTTATTGTTTTTCCTCATACTTTATAACCAGCCGCAAATTTAATTGAATTTCTTCTTCACCTCCCCACAGCCCAACATACTTTCTCCAAAATAAGGATTTACAATTGGCTCTTCTTTGCTCAGCCAGTCTGCTCCCATGTCACTATCTGCCATGGGGCAATGCTGAACATAAATTGTTTCATTAATCGGCTGGAATGTTTCTGTCAATTGAATCATCCAATCGGATAAGGCAATGAAATTATTGCGCAAATCATCAATATTATCATGGTGAGGAATATGCTCCAACACTTTCTTCATTTTCGCATGATAATCCATCCATTTATCATGTGATTCTTCTTTAAATGCTTTCATATCAACCTCTTCAAAAACAGACTTTAGGTCCTTTGATTTAGTCTTGGCAGATAGAAAATCATCTTCTGCTAAGGCATTTTTCAATTCAAAATATTTGGTGTAAAGTGGATTCAATTCAGATTTTGCTGCATCTGTAATATCAATTTGTTCACTTTCCTCCCTACTCTTGTTCATCATACTGGCTCCACCTGAAAGCTGTACGGCTGCATCCAGCGTAAAGGTGCCATTAGATACTATCTCCTCTCCTGCTTCCAGGCCTTCATTTATCGTATAAGATTCACCTAAAGCTGCACCTAAAGTGACTTCCCGCATTGTAAAGCTACCATCTTCTTTTACATAGATTACCGACCTTTTACCAGTCCAAAGCACAGCTGATTTTGGGATGACAATTGCTTCTTGAGCTAGGTCTTGCCCCGCCTCTACCACTCCTGTAACAAACATTTCAGGCTTTAAAATGCCATCTTTATTGGAAACCTCAACCCTGGCAGACGCCACCCTGGTTTGGGCATTCAGTAAAGGATCAATAAAACTTATGGTTCCTTGAAAAGTCTGTCCGGGTAAACCATTCACACTGTATTCGATTTGAGCACCTTCTTTTACCCATTTCAGCTCCTCTTCATATACATCAAATAAGATCCACACTTTAGATAGATCTGATATTTCGTAAATAGGCATTCCTCTTTCTACATAATCACCTAATTCAACCATTTTTTCCGTCACCACACCCGAAATATCTGCCTGTGTAGAGAAAGTTTCAAGTGCTTTTCCATTTTGTAAAACTTTATCAATTTGACTTTGCCCAATCTTCCAGCGTTTCAACTTTTCTATGGCAGCCTCCAATAGCTCTGGCTGGGCATCTTTCATACTTTGTGCTTGCAATAACTCTTCTTGTGCAGTTACTAATTCAGGAGAATAAATGCTAGCTAAATTCTGACCTTTCCTTACTTTTTCACCCGTAAAATTAACACGTAACTGTTCAATTCTGCCAGGAATATGGGTGGATTGGGTATAAGAATTACGTTCATCCATTTTAACTTTTCCAGTGAGTCTGATTTTACGGCTCATCTCTCCTTTTCCTACTATCATTGTTTGAATGTTAGCTAACTTCATAGCGTTCTCGCTCATTTGAAAGCTGTTAGGATCTAATTCATCACCCATTTCATCCATAGGAATAAGGTCCATTCCACAAATAGGGCAATCTCCAGGCTCATTTCTCTTGATCTGAGGATGCATTGAGCAAGTCCAGGTGATGTTTTCATCTGCTTCTGCGTGAGTGTGCTCAACTTCCTCCTTAGACGGTGATCCACCAAATAACAACCAACCCAATATAATTCCCAGCACTAGGACCCCTATTATTTTTAATATGTTTTTATAATTAGTTTTCATAATCTTCTTTCTTAGAAAATAAATATTCAATTCTTGCTTCTGCAATAAAGCCAGCTTTTAAAGCTTCAATTTTTTGTGTCTGATAATCAAGTAAATCCTGATTCATTTGTAAGACTTCATCAAAAGTGCTTACTGAATTGGTAAAGCCTGACAATAAAAGCTTCAATGCCCTTTCCGCGCTTTTAATTTGTCTGTCATACAGTTTCAACCTCTTTTCTGCTTTCAGTAATTCATATTTAGCAGATTCATATTCACTTTTCATTTCATTTATAAGTGCTTCCTGTGCCTTTTCAGCACTTTCTCCCATTAATTCTGCTTGTTTTACAGAGGCTTTATATTTTTTCCTATAAATAGGCAAAGTGAGTGTTACCATAGGCATGATGGCATCACGGCCATTACCCTCCAGATTTTCTACATCCCGTGGAGATATAATCGAATAATCTAAACCAAAACCAACCATAGGCAATCCTTCTTTTTGAGCCACCGATTGTTGACTTTTATAGGAGGCTTGCTGCTTTGCTAAAACTTCAATTCCCGGATGCTCAGCAAAGCTTTCATTTCCTAAAATGGGGGCCGATTCAAAAACCAGGGTGTCCTGTACTTCAATTTCAGAAGTTATATCTCTATTGAGCAATAAATTAAATTGCGTCTGCAATGGTTGTCTCAAATCATTTAGCAATTCAATTTCAGTCTGCAATTCATCTCTCCTGATATCAATTTTAACCACATTAACCATAGGTGCATTGGCGCTTTTAAACTGGCTTAATGTTAACTCTTTATAAGAATCCAGTATTTTAAGCTGCTCTTTTTGCAGAGTAATTATGTCATCCAGGGCATATAAATCTGCATATACTGATTTTATCTCAAAAAACAACTGATTTCTTTTGTCCAGGTACTTATAAAAACCAGCTTCTGCCATCAAATTAGCAGCATTCTCTCTGGCTTGCAGTGTTCCAAACCAAGGAAACATCTGCATAAAGCTAAAGCGAGCCTCCTGCCTGCCCACTCTGGTTTCTATCATCTGGCCAAAGGCGCTTATTGTTAAAGTAGGATCCGGCAGAGAAGCCACTTGAGGTGATTGCTGCAAGGCAGCTTCAAACTCAGCATAGGCAGATTGCAGCTGAGGATTATTTTCTGCAGCCATTTGCAAATAGACATCAATGGTTTGTGCCACTGTTTCACTATTTTTAAAACTGAAAAACATGGTGAGCAAAATGAAAATACTCAATTTTTTCAGATGCGATATATCTTTGATATCAAATTTCATCTTCCTTACTTTTTAATTTTAAAGTTCTTTTTACTACAGACTCTCTCCAAAGCGCCTGCAGAATGGGCACTACAAAAATGGTCATGATCTGTATAATCATCCCTCCCACTATCGGAATAGCCATTGGCACCATAATATCGGAACCTTTACCCGTGGAAGTTAACACAGGGAATAAGGCGATAATGGTCACTGCAGTAGTCATCATGGCTGGTCTTACTCTTTTTAAGCCGGCTTCCATTACCGCAGACCTCACTTCGCTAACTGTCTGCGGGTTATTCTTTTCAAAAACCTGGTGTATATAGGTACCCATTAATACGCCATCATCTGTAGCAATGCCAAACAAGGCAATAAAACCTACCCAAACTGCCACACTTAGATTGATGGTACCCATTTGAAACAAGTCTCTCATGTTGACTCCAAATACAGCAAAATCCATGAACCACGGCTGTCCATAAAGCCAGATCATGATAAAGCCTCCTGCAAAAGCCACAAAAACACCTGAAAAGTGAATAGTGGAAGCAATCACTGTTTTAAATTGAAAGTACAGCAATAAGAAGATCAGGAGTAAGCTGATTGGAATTACGATGGCAAGTCGCTTGACGGCACGCACCTGATTTTCGTAATTCCCTGAAAACTTATAAGAAACTCCAGTAGGCACTTTAAGTTGCCCTTCATCAATTTTGTTCTGGATATATACCTGCGCATCGTTGACTACATTTACTTCTGCAAAGCCATCTCTTTTATCAAAAAGGACATAACCCACCAGGAAAGTCTCCTCGCTTTTGATCATCTGTGGACCTCTTGAATATTTCAATTCCGCCAGTTGACCTAAGGGTATCTGCGCTCCGGCCGGAGTAGGGACTAAAATATTTTTTAGTGCCTCTGGGTCATCACGTAACTCCCTTGGGTAACGTACACGTACATCATATCGCTCTCTACCTTCTACTGTGCTTGTCAAGGGCATACCGCCTACAGCAGTTTCCAGTATTTGTTGTACACTTTCAATTGTTAAACCATAGCGTGCAATTGCGTTCCGATCTATATCAATTTCCAAATAGGGCTTACCTACTGTTCTATCGGCAAAAACAGCCTCTGATTTTACCGAGGGCACTTCTTTAAGCAAATCTTCCAGTTGAAAGCCAAAATCCTGGATAGTTTGCAAATCGGGACCATATACTTTAATGCCCATTGGTGCACGCATTCCCGTTTGAAGCATGACCAACCTTGTTTCTATTGGCTGTAATTTGGGTGCAGAAGTAACACCCGGAAGCTTGGTTTTCTTAACGATTTCATCCCAAATATCATCCGGATTTCGAATTTTCGTTCGCCAGTTCCGATAATACTCTCCATCCTCATCTCTGATTAAATCCTTCTCGGTTATACCTGCAACAATTGCCTCGTCATTGGTAAGGGAATCGCCTGATTGCGTAATAAAACGATTGTCTTCATCTACCTGAAAAATAAGAAACTCACCACTTTCGGATACCATATATTCCGATTTATAATTGATGACATTCTCATACATGGAAATTGGTGCAGGATCCAAAGCGCTTTCTGTTCTGCCCAACTTACCTACCACTGTTTTCACCTCCGGTATGGAATTTACAGCCATGTCTAATCTTTGAAGAGTTTCTTTCGAGCTTTCAATTCCGGCATGAGGCATAGAAGTAGGCATTAACAAAAAGCTACCTTCATTGAGCGAGGGCATAAACTCCTTACCCACTCCAGGGAAAGTATGAGCCATTCCACTCCAAACTTTAGTTGAGCGGATATTCCAACCTACCTTATCAAAAGCATTTCCTACAAAGCCAAATATTTTAGGGAAGCCTAACCATATCATAATTCCGAATATAATGGTGAATAAAGGAACCAATAAAAAAGTACGTTTATGGTTCAGACACCAATTGAGCAGGTTCTTATAATATCTCACCACCGCCATCAAGGCTAAAAGTGTAATTGTCAATAAAATAATTACAAAAAGATAGTTTGAAAATAAAGAGTTTTGATGACCTAAAGGCACCCACTCCTGTGTTAAGAAAAATACGGTAACTCCCAAAATAATGAAAAGAGTGATTTGGGTAGAGTATTTACCGAGAAATTTGGGATTGTAATCTTCTAGCAATCTGATGAGTCCAATTAAAGTCAAAGCAAGAGGTAACCAAAAACTAAAATACAAGGATAGAAACAGCCCGGCGATGATCAAAATAATGTTCCACACTCTGATAATTCTCTTTTTTTGCACCCTGATATTAAAAGCGAAATAAGCAAACATCGGCAATATCACTATACCAATAAAGAAGGAGGCTACCAAGGCAAAAGTCTTAGTGAAAGCCAGCGGTCTAAAGAGCTTTCCTTCCGCATTTTCCATGAAAAACACCGGAAGAAAGCTAATGATGGTAGTAGCCAGCGCTGTCACTACTGCCGGAGCTACCTGGATAGTAGCCTTGTAAATTATTGCTAATAATTTTTCCCCTTTTGCTTCGGAATTTTTCTTTTTCTCCAAATACCGGATGATATTTTCAACGAAAATTATCCCTACATCTACCATCACTCCAATGGCGATTGCAATACCTGATAGTGCTACCACATTGGCATCTACCCCTAAATAGCGCATGATAATAAAGGTGATTAACACTGCAATAGGTAAAAGACTGGAGATAATAATGGAAGCCCTCAGGTTGAGCACGAGCACCAGAATTACAATAATGCTGATCAAAATTTCATGAGAAAGCGCCTCTTCCAGTGTATGGATCGTTTCATTAATCAGCTCGGTCCGGTCGTAAAATGGTACAATAGTGAGTTGACTAATGGTACCATCGGCTAAGGTTTTTTGTGGGAGCCCCGCCGAAATTTCCTTTATTTTGGCCTTGGTATTTTCAATTACCTCTAGTGGATTAGATCCATAGCGTGCAACCACTACTCCCCCTACCACTTCGGCACCACCTTTATCTAAAATGCCTCTTCTTTCGGCAGGACCAAGATGCACCACCCCTAAATCTTTTATCAGAACAGGTTTGTTATCGGTAGCTTTCACCACCGAATTTTTGATGTCTTCTATGGATTCAATATAGCCCAGACCTCTGACCAGATACTCCACCTGATTAATTTCCAAAGTTTTGGCACCGATATCCCTGTTAGAATTCTTCACTGCCATCATCACCTCATCCAGCCCTAGGTTATAAGCCTTCAGTGCATCAGGATTTACATCAATTTGCTATTCCTGTACAAAACCACCAATAGAAGCCACTTCAGACACCCCTTCTGTGCCACTCAAACCCAGTTTCACATAGTAGTCCTGTACAGAGCGTAGTTCATTTAAATCCCAGCCTCCCGTTACGTTTCCAGCAGAATCTCTGCCTTCCAATGTGTACCAAAAAACTTGTCCTAAACCGGTAGCATCCGGACCTAAGGTGGGTTGCACCTCTTCGGGCAGCAGGTTACGAGGCAATGCATTTAATTTCTCCAACACCCTGCTGCGCGACCAGTAAAATTCCACATCCTCGTCAAAAATCAGATATATAATGGAAAAGCCGAACATGGAGGTACTTCGGACTGATTTCACGCCTGAAATACCCAAAAGTGTGCTCGTTAAAGGATAGGTGATTTGATCCTCAATATCCTGAGGAGAACGACCCGGCCAATCTGTAAATACGATTTGCTGGTTTTCCCCTATATCGGGGATGGCATCTACCGGAACTGAATCTTCAGGTAGAAATCCTATCTTCCAATCGAATGGCGCTGTTACAAGTCCCCACCCAATAAAAAACAATAGGATGAGCATGGTGACCACGCGGTTGTATAAAAAATACTTAATGAATTTGTTGAACATTGCTTTTCTTATTTGAAAAAAGTCATCATAAACTGATAAGCTGTCCTGCAGAACTACTGCAAAACAAGAAATCTCAAGCACATATGGTCTGTGCTGAGCAGTTTAAAAGGATATTCAAATAAGAAAAGTATCGTGAAGGATGGAAATATCCCTGACGATTAGTGGTGGGGTATATTGGTATGAAAATTCGTTTTCTGTTGCAACTGGATTAAGCAATTCCGGAGCGCAAATAATAGCCACCTGAATAAATTGAATGAGAGATAAAGTGGCTTTTACAATCGGCAAGAGCTCATTTTGGGCTTCTACATGAACCAACTGATCTTCACAGCAAGAGCTATTTTCAATCTGAGTTGTTTCCTCAATTTTATGACAAGCAGGCTTCTCAACCTTCATTTCGCATGCATTGTCAGTGTTAAATAATGCAATACCAGCTAATTCTCCCATGCAAAAATGCATATTTACCGCATAGCTTGTGGAGCTATACATCACTAAAACAGCGAGAAAAAGGGCCGATATTTTTTTGAAAGCTTGCAACTGTATTATTTATAATAGTAAAGATACGGATTTTCTTTTAAAATAGTTCAGACCCTAACTATGAAATTCCTCATCTTAATAAAAGCGATCTAATTTAAGACTACTTTTTTGTCGCAGTAATATTCGTTTAAATTATTTACAGAATTTTAATTTTTTGTCAATCTTAAAGTAACCACATCTTCTGCAAGCACGGTAAATTTTGAAGTTTTGCGTGTATCCTTCAACTTCAATTCATTCCAGATACTCGTTATTTTATACCTTTTATCATTTAAATCCATAGTATAACCAAATTCGGGATCTGTAATATTTTCCTCAGACCAATTCATTGCTACCTCCTGATCATTAGCACCTCTGTTTAAAAAAGTAATAGCCCAATCTCCACCTGAAAGCGGTTTTACCCATAGTTCCACTTCACCAATCTTTTGGTATTTAAAAGCCTGAATACCTAAAGTATCCTGATTGATTTCAATCATTTCTTTGTTGGTCAGGATCTCAATAGTTTCCGGTGTCATATTGTTTAAATCATTTCCTGCCATTAAGGGTGCAGCCAACATGGCCCACATGGCAAAATGAGCTCGATCATGGTTTACCTTCATTCCATTTCCTACCTCCATCATATCGGGATCGTTCCAATGGCCGGGGCCCGCATATTTTCGTAATCCATCCTGCATATCCAGTATTCTAAGTACACCAAATGAAGACCAGGTGCCATGATCCTCTTCACAGTCAAAGCAATTATAAATATCGCCAGTAGTCCTCCATAAATGACCGATATCTTTTGCCCACTCCCAGGGCTTATTCTGGCCCCATTCACAAATACTTAAAACAATGGGTCTTCCAGCTTCATATAGAGCATTTCTCATGGTGGTATAAGCTCCTTCCGCTTTCAGCCCTTCTGTATCGCACCAGTCATATTTTAAGTAATCTACTCCCCAGGAGGCATAAGTTAATGCATCCTGATATTCCCTGCCCCGGCTACCTGGCCTGCCTCCGCAGGTGGTGGCACCAGCATCGGAATAAATACCAAATTTGAGTCCTTTTGAGTGAACATAATCCACTAAGGCTTTCATTCCTGAAGGAAAACGTTCCTTATCGGCACTGATAAAGCCTAAAGAATCTCTTTCTCCATGCCAGCAGTCATCAATAACCACGTATTCATAACCTGCAGCCCTCATTCCGGTAGAAACCATGGCATCCGCTGTTTTTTTGATCAGGTCTTCATCCACATTACAGGCAAATTTATTCCACGAATTCCATCCCATGGGTGGAGTTAATGCCAATTGGTCATACTTTTGAGCACTTATATTTAAAGTATAGCATGATAATAAAAGTAGTATGATAATGTTTTTCATAATAAATTATAAGTTTTGATAAACAGAATTCAATTAAAAAAGCAAAGCTCTCCGGATTTAACCAGAGAGCTTTTACTTAAACTTAAACAAAGAAAAACTAAATTAAACCAAGGTCATCAATATAAACTACGGCAGGAACACTACCTGCAAATTCCTGTATTACAATTTCAGTTAAAGTGGCAGGATCTCCTAGTTCTGATAATGGTACAGTAATATCATTCCATTCGCCGGATACTAAATCAATTACTTTACCTCCATCATAATTACTATTAAGGACTAACTTCACACGGACAGCATTTTCTCCAGCAAAAATAGATACTTTTACTGCCTCCTTATCAGCTAAATCTATAGTAGCTCCTCCATTACCAATTTGAAAACCGGAATAACCACCTATGTAGGTCCTTTTTACTGAGTAATCACCTCTTTTCACTTGTTCTGTACTCTCAAAATCCTGAGTACCGTCCCAGCCACCTACCCACCAGCCTTCAGCTAGTACATCGTCATACACTACAAATTTAAAACCGAAGGCCTGATTACTTCGAGCTATCCCACCAGCAGTTTCCACAAAAATAAAAGCCTGTACAATACCTTCAGGTACCTTTACCTTGATTTGAGTGGTAGTTGAACTAATTATTTCAGCATCTACCTCGTCAAATCGTACTGACTCTAAGCCTTCGAAGATACTTCCCTTGATGGTTATAGTATCACCAGCTCCTGCTGCCAGGGGCTCAAAGCTTGTGATCTTAGGTGCAGGTTGAGCAATTGAGAAGTCTAAAGTTGCTTCACCATTAATAGTTTCTATCATAATTTGATCAGAAGCATCAAAATAAGGAGCATCTTGAGGTATAGCAACAAAAATATTATTTTCAGTTACCAATGCAGGATTAAAATAAGCCTCTGTCTCATTAAAAAACACTCTTTGAGTACCTAGTAAATTTGCACCTGACAATACATATAAGTTTCCTCTGACACCTTGCGTTATAGTTGAATCGAGGTTGGCTGCTGCACTGATGGATTCCAGGGAAGGAGCGCCGGAGGACAACTCTATTTCAGGATCAACATCTGTACAGGCAGAGGCTCCAATTAGTACGATCAGAGACAGTAAAATACCAAAATTAAAAATCGATTTATTTATTATATATTTCATAATATTAAAATTTAGTCATTAAAATCATAAGCTACTGGCTCCTCCAAAAGAAGCGGGTTTAAAGCTACATCCACTGCAGGATAAGGCATTTTAAAATTATCAGAGGAGGGAGTATAAAATTCTGAATAAATCACAGGTGGATCATCGTTACTGTATGTTCCTCTTTCCTGATTACTGATAATATCAATAGCCAATTGTCTGTTAATTCTTCCCAGGTCAAACCAATATTCCCCTTCAATGGCAAACTCCACCCTTCGTTCCTGGAGAATATCATCAAAAGTAATTTCGGGAAAACTTCCTAATCCGGCTCGTTGGCGAATGGTATTGAAGGAGTTTAAGGCAGCAGGATCATCAGTGCTTGCACCTCCAGCCAGAATCGCCTCTGCATGTATTAATAGCACATCTGCATACCTCATAATATAAGTATTATTGGCTGCAGCCTGCGCCAATCCAGCCCCTCCATTATCTTGCGGAGTACCTACCACATACTTTTTAATACCTGCTTTAGTATTTTGGGCATTTATATCATCAGGCACGGTGTAACCACCATTTGCGGCAGTAATTTCGGGATAATAATCTCCAGCCAACATAATAGTAGCTTTTCTTCTTTCATCACCTGTTTCATATGCATCCTGAAGATCAATGGTTGGACCTATAACACCGTAACCATCACCTGTTCCAGTAATCGCTGAACTTATGGCAAAAGAAGCTTGCATAGCATTCCCTGTGCCATAACTTGCTGCTGTCCATTGCATTGCAACAATAGATTCTTCATTATTATTATTTTCGGTCTGAAATAAATCAGCATATGATTTTTCCGGAATGTCTGTACCGAAAAGCTTAAATTCTCCACTATTGATTACTTCAGCTGCCAGTATTCTGGCAGCTTCATATTCTTCCTGATACAAGTGTACCTTAGCTTTCAATGCTTTAGCAGATCCGCTAGATACGTGGCCATTGTTGGAGTAATTTCCTCCTCTGTCTTTAACATAAAGATTATCTATCCCATATTGCAAATCTCTTTCAATAAGCTCATAAATATCCTCAACCCTGTTAGTAGGTATTTTAGGTGAGTAAACATAATCCAAGCTATTTTCCACAATAGGTACAGGACCCCAAATTCTTACCAAATAGAAATAGGCAGTTGCTCTCATAAATCGGGCCTCACCAATCGCATTTTTCACTACTTCATCACTTACATTAGCACCTACTCTTTCAGGTAAATAATTAATTAGCGCATTGGATTGGGCAATCACTCCCCATAAGGATTCCCAACCATCTGTTAATACTGTATTATCTCCCGTCACAGAAAAGTTACCGAAATTAATAACATCACCCGAAAAGGTTCTGGCATTTCCCGAAGCCAATTCAGTAATTGACCAAAAAGCTTTGGTATTGAAATTAAACCAGGTGGTTCCGTACAATGAATTTAAACTAGCTGTGATTTCTTCTTCACTTGAATAAAAATTATCCAATGTAATACCATCTTCTGGTGGTCTATCCAGAAATTCATCCTGACAAGCGCTAAAGAAAAGCGCTGTAAAACTCATTGTTAAAAAGAATATATATTTAATATTTTTCATAATCTCAACTTTAAAATTAAAATTCTGCATTTATACCAATAGTGAAGGTTCTAGGAATAGGGTATCGACCTATATCTACTCCCATTTGCAAGGCATCCTGGTTAAATGCGCCAATTTCAGGATCGTACCCTGTGTAATTGGTAAAAGTGTGTAGGTTTTGAATGCTTCCATATATTTTCAACTTAGTCAACCTTACCTTCTCCGAAATACTTTGACTTAAGGTATAGCCCAGGTTTATGTTTTGGATTCTTAAATAAGAACCATCTTCAACATATCGGTCGGAAATAAACAAGTTGCTATTGTCATCACCGCGTTTTGGTCTTGGGTACCGAGCATCGGTATTTTCAGGGGTCCAGTAATCAGAAGCTTCGGTGAGTTGATTATTGTACAGCCTGGCTAAACTTGTTGTTTCTTTCCTGGTAAGGTTCAACACATCATTCCCATATGAACCTTGTACAAAGACAGTTAGATCAAAGTTTTTATATCGAAAAGAATTGGAAAAACCGAAAGTAAAATCAGGATGAGGGTTTCCAATAAATGTACGATCCTGCTCATCAATTACACCATCATTATTTATATCCTCATACTGAACATCACCTAACCAAATATCTCCTAAATTCTCAGAAAATGGGGTTCCAAATTGCTGAGGCAAGTCTTCGAATGCAGCTGCATCATTGAACAAACCTTTTACTTTGTAACCATAGTATAAACCAATAGGTTGGCCTTCAATGGTACGGGTTAAGGGTGAAGATAGGAAACCTGTCGTTATGGTTCTGGTGATGTCAAAATTTTCACCATACAAATCGATTACCTTATTTTTGTAATGTGAAATATTCAAATTCGAATTCCAGGAAAAGTCGTTATCCGTTGTTAGCGAATAGTTCATAGAAAAATCTACACCCCTGTTTTGTAGTTCTCCTAAGTTTACGAAGGGAGAACCCACACCGGCTAAATAAGATTCTCCACCTGAAGGACCCGTTAAATAAAGTGGTAGAGGCAACTGATAAAGGAAATCCTTGGAAGTTTTATCATATACTTCAATATTAAATGATAGACTCTCCTTGAAAAAAGAGAAGCTCAAACCCACATTAGTTTGATAAGATTCCTCCCATTTTAATTCAGGATTTGGGATGTTAGTTACATAGTAACCCTGTCCTAAACCGGTTCTCACATCAGCTAAACTAGCTCCATATAAGTAGTTAGGAATTCCCTGGTTTCCCACCACTCCATAACCGCCAATAAGTCTTAAATTACTAAAAATATCCTTATTCAGGTTTTCCATGAAGCTTTCGTTGAAAATTTTCCACGAAGCTGAGAAGGAAGGAAAGTACCCCCATTGTGTATCACCTAATGGATCAAATTTCGAAGAACCGTCCGCTCTTATTGTGGCCGTTACACCGTACTTATCATCTAAACTATAAAGGGCTCTTGCATAATAAGAGCTTAAAGCCTGGCTTCCTTTGTATGCATCTGCATTAATAAGCGTGCTTGCATTGTTCATAGTTTGGACATCATTACTTACAAAGCCTTGCCCTAATAAACTTCTACCTTCCCAGGTAGATTGCTGAGCTTCTTGACCCACCAGCAGTGTCATATCATGCCTTTCACTAAAAGCTTTTTGCCAGGTAAAGTAATTTTTAATAATCCAAAAGTTATTTTTTCCGTTGCTTTGATATAAAGTGGCGTTTTCGTTAATAAATCGGCCCCATTCGTATGTTGGAGTAAATAAACTGTTTTCGTCAAACCCAAAATCTCCACCAATTTCAGTTTTAAAGGTTAAACCATCAGCGAGTTGTAATTCCGCATAGAAATTACCCAACATTCTACTTCTCAATAAAGTATTTGTTCTACTTAAAGCCTCCGCTACTGGATTGATATTACCTTCCACAGCACTTGGATTAGGTGGTGGACCTGCAAAACTACCATCCGGGTTTCTTACAGCTACATCAGGCGCTTGCAATAATCCCAAACTTACAATACCATTCCTGTTGCTATTCAGCGTTATTTGTTCATCTGTTTGACTTGCAGTCAAACTAAACCCTATTTTAAACCAATCTTTTAATCTGGCATCAATATTAGATCGTAAGCTTATTCTATTAAAATTAGATCCTATCACTATTCCATCCTGATCTGTATATCCCCCGGAAACGAAATAACTTATATTATCTTTTGCACCCGACATTGACACTTCGTGATTTTGCATAAATGCTCTCTTAAACACTTCATTTTGCCAGTTGGTACCCTCGCCTAACAACTCCACATTACTAAATTCAACACGAGGCTGAGTTTGATAAATAGCAGATAAATCATTCTGCAATCTCGCATATGCTGGCAAGTCCATCACATCAATAAGCTTTTGAGGTTCCTGTACAGCAAAATAGTTGTTATAGGTAATCTTTCCATTTTGCCCTCTCTGTCCTCTTTTAGTAGTGATAATTACCACGCCATTAGCTCCTCGAGATCCATAAATTGCAGTAGCAGAAGCATCTTTGAGTATATCTAAAGAAGCGATATCATTAGGATTAATGGCGGCTAAAGGACTTACACCTGTCTGGCCATTCCCATTAAATGAACTGGCAGCTGTTCTTCCGCTAGTGGCAGAATTAGTGGCATCTCCCGAAACAGGTACACCATCAATCACATAAAGTGGTTCATTGGATCCTGTAATGGAAGTTATACCCCTAATTCGAACTGAAACGGCTGCTCCAGGCTGACCAGAGTTTTGAGTGACTGTTACCCCGGATGCTCGACCCTGCAGTAACTGATCTAAACTCGGTTGTGGTATATTTTCCAACTCTTCAGAGTTAATACTTGAAACAGAGCCATTCACATCCCCTCTTTGCTGAGTACCATAACCTATAACAACTACCTCTCCTAATTGAGCTATATCTTCTTTTAAAGTGATATTGATTACCGATCGGCCATTAACTTGTACTGTCTGATCAGAAAATCCAATAAAACTGAAGTTAAGAGTTCCATTATCCGGTACTTCTAAAGAAAAGTTTCCATCAATATCTGTGATGGCTCCTTTACTAGAATTTACTAAAGAGATATTCACTCCCGGTAGCGGTTCATTATCAGATGTAGTAACTTTGCCTGTTACCACAGTCTGCGCTTGACCTACAAAGGTCATCAAACAAAATATCATAAAAAGCAACATCCTGCTTTTATGATAAAACCTCATTTTTTTGTGATGTAGAATTTTGTTCATATTGTTGTTTAGTTTAATGTAAATAATTAAAGACTGCCCTTAATCGTACTTTTCGTTCTGATATCCTATTGTCTGTTTTCAGTAGTATTTTGATTTATATATTATCAAATTTAAATAATGGGTTAGCCTACTGGTAATATTATTTTATCATTATATGATTATATTTTTTCGTTTATTAAGAAAAACCTTACATCACCTAAATAAAAGACATCATAAATCTTAAATCGTTTGCATTTTGAGGTGTACAAAAAATAATACTGGTAAATATTTCAGCAAAATTTGAAGGGAATACGAAGATCATATTATGTCAATCGTTTGCAATTGAAAGTATGCAGGAGAATTTTTTCGAGAACAATAAAGGCTTAAGTAATATTTGAAGAATGAATATTGAAGAGTTATTATATAAAAATAGTGCAATTATAACAATGGTAATACCTTTGCAAAGTGTGGAGGCAAACATAAGCTATCTCATTACTGTAAAATCGTTCTGGATCTGTTAAAATCCAGCCGTTTTCCAACAATTAATTAACATGGAGGCACTATCGTAAATCTGAATAGTGCAGTATCCCTGTTCGTATACAATCAAGTATTGAAGGAGCACAACTTAGATAGGTTTTCACAATATTTCCTTAGGCTTAAAAGTTTAATTCATTAGCTGACTTTTCACCAACTTTCCTGATTCAGTTAAAACTGAGTCTTTGTGTAATTCGGAAGGGAAAGTTCCTGGTTTTACTGCTGCGGACGCCTCATCTTTATCAGTAATTGACCAGTTGCACCAGGAAATATGATTTGTATCTAAAAAGTCCCACCATAATTTCGCTTCTGTTTCATCAACAAATCCATCACCGTTAGCAGGTGTTGTACCAAACTCTGTCACGAATATTGGTAAATTTTTATTCAAAGCTCTAAGAGTAATGTCTCTTAGCTCTTGCCTGTGAGTTCCAGCATAATAATGTAATGTATAGGCAATATTATCTCCCTCCAATGGATCTGCTGCTGCTTCATCAACCCTTTGTGACCATGTTGGGGTACCACAAACAATGATATTATTTGTATCATATTTGCGTATTTCAGCTATGACTTCTGCATGATAGGGTTTAAGAACTTCCGACCAGGAAACGTCTAATGGCTCATTATAGGTTTCATAAATAATATTAGGATAATCGCCATATTTCTTCGCTATTTCACCAAAAAACACCTTAGCTTCCTCCAAGTGATTTTCAGCGTGATGGTCATGCCAGTCAATTATCACATAAATACCCAGGTTTATAGCGGCATCGATAACTTCCATCACTTTTTGCTTTTCTTCTTGAGGGTTTTCAAGATAGCCTCCATGCTCTATTGCCATAGCTGCCCTTATCACCGAAATATTCCAACTTTCAAAAAGCGATTGTACGGTTTCAAAATTATAATATTGAGGCATCCATTGACTCCAAAACAAAGACATTCCTTTTAACTGAACAGGCTCATCATTAGCATTAAGCAAGGTTCTTCCTTTAATTTTTAATTGCCCATGATTCTTTACAGGGGTTAATTCCTTTGAAGGCTCACTCTCATTTAGGAGGCTGCTCTTATCTTGCGCCTCCGAACAAGAAAGGTTGAGAATTATGAGTACTAAACATAAAGAGAAAGATACTTTTTTCATGGTAGACAATTAGTAAATTATAAAACCCGTTTTATACCGCTAAATTCTTCTCTGTATTGACTGGGAGTACAGTTCTTATTTTTCCTAAAAACCCTGTTAAAATTGGCGATATTATTAAATCCGCACTTAAAAGCTACCTCAGCTATACTTAAATCTTTTTCCAGTAACCACCTGGCAGCATATCCAATACGTGTATCATTTACATAATCTATAAATGTTTTTCCTGTTCTTTTTTTAATGAATCTATTAAAAGAGACCTGACTCATATTTACCTGATCAGAAATTTCCGCTAAGGAGATTTTTTTATGATAATTATCCTGAATATAATCGTATACTTTTTTGATTTTATCGCTATTCTCAAAATCTTTATTTTTAGAGGTATAGGAAGATAAAATCTGCTGCTTTCTAGAATTAGCTAAATCGTGAAGAATTGAAACCAGTTCCAAAAAATAATCAATGCTATCTATCTTGGATAATTTCAATAATCTGGGCTTTATTTCTTCTGAAATTTTTCTTGAAAAGAGTATGCCGTGTGCTGAGCGCTCAAACATATCCTTGATAGGTTTCATGATTCTGCGCTCTAATAATTTAGCATCAAATAAATCATTATGAAACTGGATGGTAACTTCATGTATATTCTTCTCCTGGCAGTTATGCAGCTCCCAGCAATGTTGTAAGTTGGGACCTACTAAAACTAATTCCACATCATCTATCTCCTCCATATTATCACCCACTATTCGCCTTACTCCTTTACCGTCTAGAATAAAGTTGAGTTCAAATTCAGGATGAAAATGTATAGGGAAATCAAAATCATCCTTCATCCTATCGAAAACTAAAAAGCTATCTTCTGGGGATAAAGGCGTTATTTCACGATGATAATCCTGGTACATAATTTTAAAAATTTACAAAGATTGCAATTAGAATATCTTGTCTATTAAGCTGATCATATCGATTTGACAATAATGAAAAACACTAAAAATTATTTACTTAATAAAGTGATATAACTAGCCCCTTCCAAATTAAAAGAAGCTACTCCATTTTTAACATTCACAGTTTTCACCTTTTTATTTGATTTCTCACCATTAGTCACAAAAACTTCTAATTTTTTAATTGAGGACGGCACCCCTTTGACAATTCCTTCTCTGGCAGCACCTTTATTTACAATATGTAATGTAAAAAATTGATTATTAGTCGTTTTAAAAGCTGCAGAATTAATATTTTTCCCTTCACTTACAACTGGAATTGAATAGGAATCCTTAGGTGTATTTCCTAATTGTTGCAGATTAAAAAATCTTTGAGTTGGGTGTAAATCATCTTCAGTATTACCAAAAATACCTCCACCAGACATTGGGGAGTAATCTGCAGTTAACTGCCACTGTAAAATACTGATAGGTTGCGCTTTGGCCAAAATTTTAACGTAAACATCAATCTCATCCAAAGCGTAGGTAGGCTCTTCCAGAATTTGCGGATATCTCCATGCACCAGCATCAATACTTCCTTCGCCTATGAATAAAGGTTTATTCACTCTATTGGATATATCAAACCATTTCAGAAGATTCTTATCTGTCCAGCCCCTCCAGGAGTGAAATGAAACACCTCCAATATACTGTCTGGTTTCAGGATCTGTAGAAGCTAATGTAGTAAAGGGCCAACCTTCTGCGTCTGCAGTATCTCCTAATAAAAATTCAGTTTGTATTCCTTTCGACCTGAAATATGCACCTAACTCCTTCATCAGCATATTATGTTCTTCAGGTGTTTGCCTTACATCAATCCCTAAATCTGACTCATTGAAAGAAAACATAACAGTTTTCACTCCATATTCTTCTTTCAAATACTGAATGTATTGGGTAATGGAAGCGTATATTTCTTCCTTTTTGCTTTGATCCAACGCATTACCTCTTGATCCATCAATATTAACTCCTTCTGCTCTTTTGCCAATTATAGCCCATTCCGGGGCAAACCATGTGGCTAAAATTACAGGAATTCCCTGACGATCCATTTTCTGTGCCATTTCCATAGCATCCTTCACTTTTGGGTGTAAATTTCCTGCCTTAGCTTCTTTAACAGGGTCTTTCTCTAAATCCGCATGCCAGTATGACCACGGTAATTCCACTCTTGACCATGACACCCGCAAATTTTCCAGGCTATAATCAATCACCTGAGGATCAGTGGATGGGTTTTGCAACCTAAAATTCCCGCCAACTCCATCAAAGGCCTTCCCTAATTGCTCAGGGTAAACTGTAAATTCTACAGTGGAACGATCAATTTCACCTGATGCTTTTATCAAAAATTGATTCTCGAAAACCTGATTGGCCTCCATAATTCCGGAACTCATTAGAAAGTCTATTTCAATCCTGCCATCCTTTGATTTGTTAATCATTATCTGAGTGGCTTTCGTAAGCTTTATATCCAGCGAATTTTTTTCTGTTTTCACAATTAACCCTGTCCCTGGTACTTTTAAGAGGGCTTCTTTAGAAAAACCGTGGATTTCCTTTAAGCTAAATTGTTGCGACTTAGAAATTTGAAATTGAGTAAGTGAATCATAGCTTACAGGTAAACTAATTCTGAAAAAGCTTGCACCTATTAAAGTATCAACACTGCTTTTTAAACTTACTGCTATTTTAGCCTCTCCTTCACCAACTGAACTGATGGTTTTTACCCAATCAATGGTGTTCATTTCATACTCGAAAATTTTCAGGGCTCCTTCTCTTTTAAAACTGGTAGGCTGTCCCTCTTTCCGCGTAATCTGCTCAACTTTTTCGGTATCTGAAATTGCCAGACTAGTATTAAATTCCATTAACTGGTCATCTACTCTTATACCAGTCATATTGCCCCATGTGGCAAATTCAGCTTGAGAGAAAGCTTGTGTACTACAGAAAAATATTAAAAGAATAAATAATTGTCGCATTCGTAATTTTGGATTTAAATTATTAATTATTAAGTAATTGATTGGCTGCCAAAATCAGGAATAGGTAATCAGTAGTTCCTCCACCTAATACATATTCTGTTTGTTGCCATAAAAAGGGCCATTCCAGCATTTCAGGAAAATCAGGACGGATTAATGCAGTTCCTGAACCTATACCTCCAGGGGTGTAATGAAAATCACCACGGTTAATCCCATAGGCCTGGGTTAAAGACCTGGATCCTACTCCGGATGCAAATGAAGAGGTATTTACGCCAGGGTGCACGCCTAAAATAAAATTCATTGCATTGAGTAAATAGGTGTCAGGAAATATATCCGGGAAACCAGTATGAAGAAAATACTGTTGTACTCCAAAGCTTTGGATTCCCCAGCCTGCTCCCCAAATATTTGGCTCGTATGGAATACCATAAGGGTTTTTCTGCTCTAAAGATTCTACTTGTTTTAAGTGATCGGCAACGGCAGCATTCACCTTTTTTCTGAAAGATTTATTATCAATTAATTCAAATACAGGCCCTATAATATGTCCGGTTCGGGAAATATTTTCACTGATAAGTTCTGTGTTTTCAATAAGGAATTTTTTATACTTTTCATCTTTAGTACTCCTCAATAACTCTACAGCCAGGCTAATTTTATCAAGCTTATTTTCTGTAGAAGTGATATTCCAAATTTCTTGTGCAATTTCCAGGCTTTTATCTGAGAGTTCTTTGTTAAATGTCTTCAAAGCTCTGTGGGTTGCGGCTAATGCTGCTGCAGTTTGTAATTCCCTTCGTGGATTATTTTCAGTAAAAACCCATCTATCATCCGGAGCTCCAGGTTCTCCAATAGCTATCTCCTGATTTCCTGTTTCATTGTCAAATATTTCTCCGTCACTATGATTGACCGGATCACCCAGCAGAACATACTGATCCAAAGTTGGCACTATGATACCTCTGTAAAAACGATCTAGATTTTCGTATCCACCAACTATAGATAACGCTCCATGCTCAATCTGCTGTAAAATATCTGCCTTGCCGTCTGGTTGTAGTATTTCTACAGTCTTCGTCTTTTGATCGATAGTGGTATTATCATAATTTACCGCGAATATTTCGTAAATGTGTGATAGTCCATGAATAGTCGCTGCTTGTGATTCCACACGAAGGTCAAAATCACCTGCATCATGCCAAGCCACCCACATTCAATCCGGGCACATGTTCTCCTGGTTTAAAACTGGTAATAGTTTCAGGTCCCTGCAAATAGCCGTCAAAATGGTTATGATTAACAGGAGCCATTCTAGCGTCATCCTGATGACATCGGCCATGCCAGATTTTATACCTGTCGCCCACCCGCATATGACACATTTGAACAGGTAAAAAATACTCTAAAGTAGGTTGCCAAACATCTCGTTTAAAGACATCGCTATTTATTTGGAATGCTTCAGTGGTATAATCACCATACTTTACTACATACATACCAGGCTTTTCAATTGCCGAAAAATCCAAAGTATAATATTGATACCTCAAAAATTTACCCCATTTCGGTGGTATTTCTGAAAGCACCTCTGTTAACCCTCCTTTATTATCAACTCTCAATAAACTTGCCTTTAAGCTGCCTATCATCATTTTCATCTGTTTCAATTACAGCTTTCTTCTCCTGATTAGGATGGTAACCTACTTGCGAAATCTGCACCACCGGATCATAAATATAATCTTCTATAGCATTAGGGGTGATTAACCACCGGATAGCATTTTTGGTGGCACCGGCTGGAACTAAAGAGCGAACAATAAACCATCCGTTGCTATGCTGTGCTCTACCATCTAACAATTGTAACTCATTATTATTCAGATTTTTAATGCTAAGTGTTTGAGTAGGATCCTCAGGAACTATTACTAATTCCTTGCCGCTACTCATCAATTCCAGCTCATAAATACCATCTTCATTGAAAGTTCCAGGGCCATTCGCCTGTCGGTTAAATATGCCGAAAGACTCGTCCATGTAGTACGATTTCCCAAATAGAATGCCGGGGAATAACTCTATATTCATACCTACTTTGCCTACCCACTCTTCCGGCAACGGCTCATCAAGGTCAACTATAATTTCAAAAGATTTGCCCTTCGGAGTAATTTTAAGATTATAGGAAAAATTCAAATCAGGATATTCAATAGGATTAAAACCTTTTCTGTTTTTATCAGGATCAGGATAAGCCATTTTCACACTAATAATCTCATTTTCCCTATCCACTTTTCTTTCTCCTACTTTAGGTACAGGCTGCCATTGACCCGGCGCTGCTTCCAAACGTAAATCCCCATTGGTTGCCACTCTTAAACCATTTTGTATAATTCCTACCCCACCCTGATGACTCTCAGGATAGAAATCATGGGCTAACATCACGTTCACCCCTCTCATTTTGAGATATTCCTGCTCGTCTATTACAAATCCAGACTTGGCTGAAGTTTGCGACTTTAGAGTTTGTATTGAAGTGAATACAATTAGGGAACAGAGTAATAAGTTTTTCATTTTAATAAAAATTAGTTTTAAAAATTGAGCGCAATCGTTTACATATTTAGATTAAATCATAAAATTAAAGGAATGCCTTCGCTATCATTTATACTATTTTGTCATTTTTGAATAGCATTTTTTCAAATTTATTTTAAGTCCCTGAAAATATAATACCTTTAATTTATAAAAACTAACAGAATATGACTTCAAAATGGCTTTCTTCTCTACTTCTATTGTTGATTTTCATCAATTTAGGTTGTTCAGATAATAATAGTACTGATACAAATTCTACTAATTTACTTTCTGAATTTGAAAATTCAAGACAAACTATACTGACTAACTGGTATCCATTGGTGATAGACAGTGTGGAAGGTGGTTATTATAGTCAGGTCACTCAAAATTTTGAATTAGGTGAACAACATAATAAAATGATTGTAAGCCAGGCCAGGCATTTATGGACTAATTCGAAAGCTATTCAATTGTATTCCGACAGCAGTAAATATTTAAACTATGCCAATCACGGTTTCCAATTTCTAAAAGAAGTTATGTGGGATTCAATAAATGGAGGTTTTCACAGTTTAGTAAACCGATCAGGTGAACCTATTTTATTAAGTGAAGGACAGGGAAAAACTGCTTATGGCAATTCTTTCGCCATATATGGACTTGCCACCTACTATCAGGCTACTGGCAATGAAGAAGCCTTAGCACTCGCTAAAGAAACCTTCTACTGGCTGGAAAATCACAGTCATGATTCGGTCTATAATGGATACTTTCAATCACTGGAACTAGATGGTACTCCGGTCATAAGAAATGAAAATCAAGCGAGCACTTCAGATGTCGGTTATAAAGATCAGAATAGTTCTATCCATTTAATGGAAGCTTTTACGAGTCTCTATGAGGTTTGGCCAGATGAATTGGTAGCTGAAAGATTAGAAGAACTACTTATTTTAATCAGAGACACTATAACCACTGACAAAGGCTACATGAGATTATTCTTTACTAGTGACTGGACTCCGGTGTCATTCAAAAATCAACCGATGGAAGTCATTAAAAGCCATTACTATCTGGACCATGTGTCATTTGGCCACGATATAGAAACTGCTTACCTAATGTTGGAAGCCTCTCATGTTTTAGGACTGAAAGACGATACACTCACCTTGCAAACTGCTAAAAAAATGACTGACCATGCCATTAAAAATGGTTGGGACAGTGATTTGGGAGGACTTTATGATGGTGGTTACTATACTGAAAATTCTGATTCAATTATCATCTTGAATGAGCAAAAAAACTGGTGGTCGCAGGCGGAAGCACTTAATACCTTATTAATTATGGCTGAAAAATTCCCAAACGACAGCATCAATTATAGAGACTATTTTACTAAGTTGTGGAGTTACACCAAAACATATATGATTGATGAGCAAGGTGGGTGGTACGAATGGGGAATTGATAAAACACCTGAGTCAAAAGATGCTCTACGAGGTCATATTTGGAAAGCAAACTACCATAATTTTAGGGGAGTAAATAATATCGCTAAAAGGTTAAGGGAAAACAAAGATTAGAGCACTTGCTTAGCTTTTTATTTTCATTTAGTTTTCCAGATATGTCTTAAATTGAATACAGTATAATTCCATGGAATAAATCTCATCAATAATTGACAATATTTCATTATATAAATAATAATGCACAACTTAATTTTGAGGTATTAATTTAGGTAACAAGTTGCCTAGCAAGCGAGGATAAGTTAAAAAATAAGATTGATGTAATAAATTGAATGAGTAACTGGCAAAAACCATATCTATCCCAACAAAAAGACCGGTCGATAAAACTAATCACTTTAGTTTTCATGTTTATTTTCAATTATGCAAACGTATTCAGTCAAGCTCCTGCTTCAACCACTAACGCTACACAGAAATTATATCATTTAATCCAAGAATTACCTGGTAAAGGTATAGCTTTTGGACACCAGGATGCTACTGCCTACGGTGTAAATTGGAAAGATGAGGATAGATTTTTAAAGTCATTTTCGCTCAAAAGCGATGTTAAAAGCCTAATTGGCCAGCTCCCTGCCGTAATAGGGTTTGATTTGGGCCATCTTGAATTAGGTCGTGATAAAAACCTTGATACGGTTTCATTTGATTTGATGAAGAACCATATTCAAAGAGCTGACAGAAAAGGAGCAATTATAACCATAAGCTGGCATCCTGACAATCCAGTTTCAGGGGGCTCTTCCTGGGACACAACACCAGCAGTTTCGCAGATTTTGAAGGGGGGAAAACGACATGAAACGTATAAGTTATGGATTTACAGACTCTCTTTGTTTTTTAATTCACTTACTAATAAAAACAATGAATTAATTCCTGTTGTTTTCAGACCCTATCATGAAATGAACGGTAGTTGGTTTTGGTGGGGGGCTGCTCATTGTAGTCCTGCAGAATACAAGCAATTATGGAAAGAAACCTGGCAAATGTTCAAAGAAAATGGAGTAAATAATCTCCTTTACGCCTTTTCTCCTAATACATTAAATGATAGGTCTGAATTTTACACGTATTACCCTAGGAATGCATTTGTAGATATTATTGGCGTAGATATTTACAACCATACCGGTGATCCTCGGTTTTTGGCTGCTGTTCAAAGTAATCTTCTGTTACTCAAAAACATTTCCGAAGAAAATAAAAAACCCTTTGTACTAGCAGAAAGTGGGAATATAAAAAAAGATAACACCAATGACTGGTGGTCTACCGTATTTTACAATGCTATTAAAGATTCAGGGATTTCATGGTTTCTTGTATGGAGAAATGCTAATGCAGAACATTACTTCGCTAGTTATCATCAAGATACAATGGCTCAAGATTTCAAAACTTTTGCTCAAATGAAAGAAATACTATTTCTCAAAGATCTTAAAAAGGTACAACGTAAATTAAACTAATACATGTTACAGGGTCTAGATATTGCCATAATTTTCATTTACCTGTTGGGTACCGTTTTTATTGGGCTGGCTTTAAGAAAGAAAGCACAGCAAAGTAAAGATGCTTACCTATTAGGCGGCAAAGACCTCCCCTGGTATATGTTAGGCCTATCCAATGCATCCGGCATGTTTGACATTTCAGGTACCATGTGGTTGGTCACTATTACCTTTGTTTATGGATTTAAGAGCATTTGGATTCCCTGGCTCTGGCCTGTTTTTAACCAGGTTTTTTTGATGGTGTACTTATCAGTTTGGTTAAGGAGGTCGCAAAAGACAACTGGCGCTGAATGGATTCTTTTTCGTTTCGACAACGGCAAAGGAGGAAGAAGATCGCATACCATTATTGTAATATTTGCCATTCTAAGTTGTCTGGGCTTTTTAGCGTATGGGTTTATTGGTTTAGGTAAATTCACTGAAATTTTCATTCCATGGGAAATTGTAAGCAGTTATGTACCCTTTGATATCGCACCACAATATATCCCACACTTTTACGGTATAATTTTCACCCTTTTTGCTGTTTTTTATTCGGTTTTAGGTGGAATGTCAGGCATAGTATGGACTGATTTACTGCAGTACACCATTATGACTATTTCTTCGGTGGCTATTGCAGTAATTGCCTGGCAAGCCATGGCAGCAAATACTCTGAACGTGCCAGATGGTTGGTTAAATCCCCTTTTCAACTGGGAGTTGAACATGGATTGGACAGGCATCATCACGGAGGTAAATGCGCAAATCGTGTCTGATGGATATTCGCTTTTCGGCCTGTTTTTTATGCTAATGCTATTTAAAGGTATTCTTTCGAGTATTGCAGGCCCGGCCCCTAACTACGACATGCAGAAGATTCTTTCTACCAAGTCTCCATTGGAGGCCGCTAAGATGAGTGCTTTTTCTATTGCTGTGCTCATTCCAACAAGATACCTGATGGTAGGTGGTTTTGCTATTTTAGCTCTTTTGTTCTATGAACAATTGAATTTAACGACAGCCGGAGTTCTAGATTTTGAAAAGGTATTACCTGCAGCAATACAACAATTCGTACCTGTTGGTTTATTGGGTTTACTGTTAGCTGGTCTCCTGGCTGCTTTTATGTCAACCTTTGCAGGCACACTTAACGCAGCGCAAGCTTATTTAGTGAATGATATTTATCTGAAGCATTACAATCCTGAAGCATCCGATAAAAAAGTGAGACAAGTAAATTATACCAGTGGAATAGTAGTAGTCCTTCTAAGTATAATTTTAGGCTTTTTTGTATTGGATGTTAACTCCATTTTACAATGGATAGTATCAGCATTATATGGTAGCTACGTGGTTTCAAACGTGTTGAAATGGCATTGGTGGCGTTTTAATGGAAATGGATATTTCTGGGGCATGCTCTCCGGGATGATTCCAGCTTTGGTCTTCCCGATATTTACAGACACGCTAGATCTATATTATTTTCCTGTTATTTTACTAATTTCGATAGTAGGAAGCATCTTGGGTACGTACTCCGCACCCCCTACCGATGAGAAAGGTACTGATGCACTTTTATGAAAAAACGAGACCCTGGGGTTTCTGGAAACCTATACATGATAAAGTAGTAGCCAATCAGCCTGATTTTGCAAAGAACAAAGGCTTTATGCGTGATATGGGCAATGTAGCATTAGGCATTATTACTCAAACTGCCTTAGTGGTGCTGCCTATCTACCTCATTTTACACAATAATTTAAATGCTTTTTATTCAATAATAGTAATAGCAGTATGCGTGCTGATATTGAAAAAAACCTGGTGGGATAAAATTAAAGTTGAGAAAGATATATCTGTCAAGTAATTCAAAAGACATGGAAATAATTAAAGAAAACAAACTTCTGCAAACTATACCTAATTATCAGAACTTAATGCGTTCATATCAAAATTTAGTAGAGCAGACTAATGAGCCTTTGCTTGATGCAAGCGGCATTTTTACCCGTTACAAGTATCCTGTAGTTACGGCAGAACATGCACCTGTGCATTGGCGATTCGACTTAAATCACAAAACTAACCCACTGGGTTTAGAGCGAATCGGCATTAACGCTACATTCAACCCCGGAGCTATGAAGTGGAAGGGGAAGTATCTACTAGCTGTTCGGGTTGAAGGTAAAGACAGGAAATCCTTTATAGCCATTGCGGAGAGTAACAACGGAGTTGATGGTTTTACATTTTGGGATAAACCTGTGGTTTTGCCTCAATTGGAAGAGCCTGATACCAATGTGTATGACATGCGACTCATTGAGCACGAGGATGGTTGGATATATGGCATTTTCTGCACGGAACGGAAAGACCACAGTAAGCCCAATGACACCACAGCAGCTATCGCCAATGCAGGAATTGCTCGTACCAAAGATTTAGTGAGTTGGGAAAGGCTTCCCGACCTAATATCTAATGCCGATCAACAAAGAAATGTAGTTCTACATCCTGAATTTGTAGAAGGAAGATATGCCCTGTACACGCGGCCTCAGGATGGATTTATAGAAGTGGGACAAGGCGGTGGAATAGGTCTGGGCTTTGTGAAAAGTATGGATAATCCAGTGATTGAAGATGAAACTATCATCAATCAGAAAAAGTATCATACCATTTATGAGATGAAAAATGGATTAGGTCCTGCCCCAATTAAAACTGATAAAGGATGGTTACATATGGCTCATGGCGTAAGAAATACTGCAGGAGGCCTTAGGTATACTCTTTATTTATTTATGACTGATTTGAAAGATATAACAAAGGTAATTCACCAACCTGCAGGATATTTTATGGCGCCAAACTATGAAGAAACAGTAGGCGATGTGCCAAATGTACTTTTTTGTAACGGATGGGTTGTAGATGACAATGGAAAGGTCTTTATATACTACGCCTCTTCAGATACCAGATGCCATGTTGCAGAATCATCAGTGGAAAAACTAGTTGATTATACTATGAACACACCTTCTGACAAATTTCATTCGCATATATCAGTAAACCAGATAGTTGAGTTAATAGATAAGAATAGTGCACTTAAATAATGATTAATTTCCCTACTACCACATTTAGAACTGAGTTATCTGAAGAATTAGATAATATTCTTCAATATTGGCTCAAGTTTAGTCCTGATGGCGAGAATGGTGGCTTTGTTGGGAAAAGAAACCATGCAAACTTAGTTGATGTAAGTGCAACAAAAGGTATTATTCTTAATGCTCGTCTTCTTTGGTCATTTTCAGCAATAGTAAATCACCAAAAAAACGATGACGCCTTGAGCAGTGCAAAGAGGGCTTTTGATTACTTACAGGAAAAATTTCAGGATCATAAAAATCAAGGCGTTTATTGGGAACTAGATGCAAAGGGTAACCCTATCAACAAAAGGAAACAAATTTATGCGCATGCCTTTACCATTTATGCGCTATCGGAGTACTATATTTTATCTAAGGATGAAAATGCAATCAATTGGGCACATTCTCTATTTCAATTAATTGAAAAACATGCATATGACTTGCAAAAAGAGGGATACATAGAAGCTTTTGACGAGGATTGGCAAGTTGTGGAAGATATGCGCTTAAGTGAAAAAGATGTAAATGCCTCAAAAACTATGAACACACACCTTCATATTTTAGAAGCCTATACAACATTATACAGAGTAACAGCTGATTCCAAGGTTAAAGCAGCGCTGGAAAACCTAATCCATTTATTTTTAAACAAATTTTACAATACAGAAAACAATCATTTTAAGTTATTTTTTAATGATGATTGGGAGCATCTCGATCAGAAAATATCATATGGACATGATATTGAAGCTTTTTGGCTCTTAATTGAAGCCGCTCAAGCTACCAAAAATCCAACGTTGGTAGAAAGCATCAAATCTTTGGCTCAGCCTATTGCCACTACCTTTCTAAAAGAAGCTTATACCCCACACGGTGGTGTAATTAATGAGAAAGACTTGGCGACAAATCATACGGACAAAGACCGTCATTGGTGGCCACAGGCAGAAGCCATGGTTGGATTATATTATGCCTACGAAATCACTAAAAAGGTAGAGTATCTAACGGCTCTCACAGATATCTGGAAATATATTAAAGACCATATGATAGATCATAAAAATGGGGAGTGGTTCTTTAGAGTAGATCAAAATAATAAACCATACCCACAGGAAGATAAAGTGGGCATGTGGAAATGTCCTTACCATAACTCACGAGCTTGCCTTGTATTGATAAAGAAAATGCTATGAAACGTAAAATCTATTTGATATTTTTCATCTTCACGACTTTTTTAATGAGTTGTAATAATGATGATGAAACAATTACTCCGGAAATTGATGAAGAAACCGAGGAACAAGAACCAATTGATGAAGAAAGATTTATTTTAGAACCCGGCGAAACAACTAATTACATGGTTGACGCAGCTGCTACACCTGAAACAGTCGCTTTATTCTTTAATCTGAAAAAATTATCTGAAAAAAAATTCGTAGTAGGTCAGCAGGATGCGCTAAATGCCTTCTACAACAATATTTCAGGTGATTCTGACATGAAGAAAACCACTGGTAGCAATCCAGGCTTGCTGGGTTCAGATTTTATGTTTATCACCGATGATGAAAATACTGAAGAGCCTGATAACTGGTTCTATCAGCAGGAGGTTCAAATTACAAATGATGCCATTTCTGCTTATAACCAGGGAATGATCAATACTTTTTCATGGCATATTAGAGAACCTTATGAGGGTAAGTCTTTCTACACAAGTGAAATGACTAATTTTCAGAAATTTAATGCCTTTAAAAGTATTTTACCAGGTGGTGACAACCATGAATATTATAAAGAAAAATTACAAAAAGTAGCTGAGGTAGCAAAGAATGTAATGGGTGAAAATGGCAGCTTATCTCCAATCATATTCAGACCCTTCCATGAGTTTGATAAAGACTTTTTTTGGTGGGGAAGTACATATTCCACCCCCGAAGAATTTATCGAAGTATGGCGATTTACCGTAGAATATTTAAGAGATGACTTAGGAGTGCACAATTTCCTCTATTCCTTTTCGCCTGATAATAGTTATTTGAGCAAATCTGCCTATTTGTCTCGCTACCCGGGAGATGAATATGTTGATATTTTAGGAATGGACAATTATGGGGATTTAATTGCGCAGGATGCTCAAGGAATAGAAATAGCGAATCTTAAATTGAAAGTAGTATCAGATTTAGCCTTGGAAACTGTAAAAATTGCAGCTTTTACTGAAACCGGATACTTCGTGGACCCTGATCAAAATTCCTTGTCTCCGAATTTCTATTCAGAAAACCTATATAGGATACTAACTGATAATAACATTGAATTGGGTTATATGATGTTTTGGCAAAATTATAATGATTCTTATACAGTACCTGCACCAGGCCTTCCGGGAGAAAATGATTTCCTCGAGTTTATTGCTAAGGAAGAAGTGATTTTACTCAATAATATGAACGACATGTACACCTTAACACAAAATTCAGCTACTCGTTTGAGATATTATTAAAAGGATTCACTTAAATTCGTATTCAAATAAATAATAATACTGAACATGCTCAATTACCCAATAAAATTCGAACCCATTTTGAAAGAAAAAATTTGGGGAGGTAATAAATTAAAAGACCTTTTCAATAAAGATTCCAAAAGTAATCATATTGGAGAAAGTTGGGAGATATCAGGTGTGGAAGGAAGTATTTCAGTGGTAGCCAACGGACCCTTGAAAGGCAAAACCCTTAATGAATTGCTCATTACTTATCAAGAAAAGTTAATGGGTAATAAAATCTACCAACAATTTGGAGCTGAGTTTCCCTTATTGATTAAATATATAGATGCCAAAACAGCGCTCTCTGTTCAATTGCATCCTAATGATGAATTGGCCAAGAAAAGACATAATTCATTCGGGAAAACAGAGATGTGGTATATTATGCAAGGTGATAAAGACGCTAACATTAATGTAGGTTTTACACACAGTATTTCTAAGGAAGAGTATTTAAACCATCTGAATCAGAATTCCTTAACTGATATTTTAAATTTTGAGAAAGTTGAGAAAGGCGACAGTGTTTTCATTAACACCGGAAAAGTACATGCGATAGGTGCCGGCGTTGTGTTAGCTGAAATTCAACAGACTTCAGACATTACATACCGCATTTATGATTGGGACAGGGTAGATGATGAAGGCAATGCGCGTGAGCTCCATACCGATTTGGCATTAGATGCCATTGATTTTGAGAAAAAGGATGATTATCAACTACTATATGATAAAAAAATCAATCAATCTAATCAATTAGCAAGTTGCGCCTATTTTACCACTAATTTTATACCGGTTGAAGGTGAAATAACTAAAGATTATAGTGGAGTAGATTCTTTCGTGATATTTATGTGTGTGGAAGGAAGTGCTACTATTACTGTAGACGGAAATGCAGAGCACATAAAAATGGGGGAAACCGTATTGATTCCGGCAGAGAATAAGCAGGTAATTATTCAATCTGAGGGGTGTGAGTTATTGGAGGTGTATATTTAAATAAATTCTAAGTAGAGCCTGGTTAAAAAATAGCATTCCAAATCATAATTATCTATACTACAGCAATTTAAATTAGAGTGTAAATGGATAGTTGATAAAAAATTGGTCCAACTATATGGATTGTAAATCCATTTTCTACCCTCCATAATAAAAAAAAGACAGCCAAAAGGCTGCCTTTTTGTTGCTAAAAATTGTGGACTGTTTTATTCCAGCAAAAAGTTGTAGGTTCCGTATATACCTCGGGCATTTTCTTCTTGATAAATGATGGTAATCAAAAGCATGTCATCTTGCAAGGAAGCGGTAAATAACCTGCCATCCCGAAGGATAAACTCATTTTCTGTCTCTCCATTTATAAAATCAAAGTCACCCGAGTTCGGCCATACTGGTTCGCCGTTTTCAGTGGTATATGATTTTTCGTTAATTGTGAGTGTAAAATCTGAGTAATCGCTGATCAGTGCGTTGTCCAATCTTACTTCATTTACAGTCCATGTACCCTGCAACGATTCTAGAATGGTTTCTTGTCGTGATGCTGTAGGTTCGTTTTCTTTACATGCTAAAAGTGCAAAAGCTAAAAAGATAATGATTATTCTATTCATATGTATACTTGATTTTTAGTTGTCAAATGGAATGTCTTATAACTGTTTAAAAAATGAATAAGTGACTTCCAACAGTCCTTGAAGACGAAGGCAAGCTATATTCAGTTGATATGCGGTCGTTAATGGACATTTCATGATTTTGTTTTTAGGTAGCAGAGCAACTTTTTAAAGCTACTCTGCTACTTATATAAATTTATTTCTTGATAAACCGATACATTTCACTTGCACCATTTATTTGCAAATAGTAAAGACCCGCAGGATAATGAGCTATTTGAATTTTTGCTTCCTGATTATCAGTATTAATCCTCTCAATAGCTCTCCCCTGTGCATCAAATAATTGAATAATGGACATAGGTTCAGGGTATTTTATATTCAACACATTTGAGGTTGGATTAGGATATAAATCAACTGAAATTTTATGATTCTTTCTTGAAGCTGTAACCATTTCAACTATTAACTCTTGTGTTACCGCTGTAGCAGCATTGTAATTATCATTTCCTGTCTGAGACGCAGTAATGGTAGTGCTTCCAGCTCCAACTATTGTAACTTCATTGTTCGTAACAGTCGCCACTGTTGTATTGGAACTTGTATAGCTGATATCTAACCCTGAATCAGTGCTAGCTGCCAAAGTAAAATTAGCGTCTCCGAAAGTAACCTTATCAAGTGCCTCAAAAGTGATTACTTGATTGGCTTTCTCTACGATTAATTCTTGTGTTACTGCAGTAGCGGCATTGTAATTAGCATTTCCAGTCTGGCTGGCAGTTATGGTAGTAGCACCTGCTCCGACTATTATAACTTCATTGTCCATGACGGTAGCCACTGCTGTATTTGAGCTTGTGAAACTGATCTCCTAAATCTGATTCTGTAGTAGCGGCCAAGGTGAAATTATCGTCTCCAAAAGTAACATTATCAAGTGCCTCAAAAGTAATTACTTGATTGGCTTTTTCTACGGTTAATTCTTGTGTAACTGCGGTAGCTGCATTGTAATTAGCATTTCCTGTCTGGCTTGCTGTTATGGTAGTAGCACCTGCTCCAATTATTGTAACTTCATTGTCCGTAACAATCGCCACTGCTGTATTGGAACTTGTATAGCTGATATCTAACCCTGAATCAGTGCTAGCTGCCAAAGTGAAATTAGTGTCTCCAAAAGTAACATTATCAAGTGCCTCAAAAGTGATTGCTTGATTGGCTTTCTCAACTGTTAGTTCCTGTGTTACTGCTGTAGCTGTATTGTAATTATCATTTCCGGTCTGAGCGCTGTAATGGTACTAGCACCTGCTCCGACTATTGTAACTTCATTGCCCATGACGGTAGCCACTGCTGTATTTGAGCTGGTGTAGCTGATCTCCAAGCCTGAATCCGTGGTAGCGGCCAAGGTGAAATTAGCGTCACCGAAAGTAACATTATCAAGTGCCTCAAAAGTGATTGCTTGATTGGCTTTCTCAACTGTTAACTCTTGTGTTACCGCTGTAGCAGCATTGTAATTTCCATTTCCTGCCTGGCTGGCTGTTATGGTAGAAGCACCTACTCCAACTATTGTAACTTCATTGCCCATAACGGTAGCCACTGCTGTATTTGAGCTGGTGTAGCTGATCTCCAAGCCTGAATCAGTGGTAGCTGCCAAAGTGAAATTAGCATCTCCGAACGCAACATTACTTAAGACATCAAAAGTTATAGTTTGATCAGCTTTTTCTACAGTTAACTCTTGTGTTACCGCTGTAGCAGCATTGTAATTAGCATTTCCTGCCTGGCTGGCTGTTATGGTAGAAGCACCTACTCCAACTATTGTAACTTCATTGCCCATGACAGTAGCCACTGCTGTATTGGAACTTGTGTAGCTGATCTCTAACCCTGAATCCGTGGTAGCGGCCAAGGTGAAATTAGCGTCTCCGAAACTAACATTATCAAGTGCTTCAAAAGTAATAACTTGATTCGATTTTGCTACAATTAAAGGTCTTACTACATCTTGCGCAGCATTGAAAAAACTTCCCTCTCCTGACTGACTTGCTGTGATATTGGTAGTACCCGCACCCGTAATAGTAACCTCATTATCTGTCACAGTAGCAACACTTGTGTTAGAACTAGCATAAGAAACGGTTAATCCCCTATTGGATGTAGCTGACAACGTAAAATTAGCATCGCCAAAGGTTCTATTTGTTAAATTATTAAAGGTAATGGTTTGAGAACAATCTTGTACATCACCCTGTATTGTCCAACCTTTGCCTCCTTCAGCTATCGGTTTTACTAGCATTTGCCTACCCGTGTTATCACAATAGGTTCCTTGTTTCGCAGGAATAAAAGCATTAGTTAGAAAAGCCCCTTCAGCTATTCCTGGGAATTGAGCCCAACCATTTAATGTATTACTATAATTTTCTATTGAAATCGCACAACCTTCAAACATCCTATCCAAATCAAAGATATTACTTAATTCCCAGCTGCCGAGGTTTTGATTAAAGGCGGTGGCACGGTAAAACATAAGGTCTGTGGTTGTTACTTGATTAACATTCCATCCGCTTATGTCTTGGTTGAATTTGTCAGCTCCAAAAAACATTTCGTTCATACGTGTCACATTTCCAACATCCCAACTACTTATATCCTGATTAAAGGAGCCAGCGCCACTAAACATAGCTCGCATATTTGTAACTTTACTTACATCCCAACCACTGATATTTTGGTTAAAAGCCGATGCAGGACTAAACATCCCTTCCATACTTGTAATATTACTCACATCCCATCCGCTTATGTCTGCATTGAAGGAGTTAGCAAAACTAAACATACTACTCATATTTGTAACATTAGTGGTAATCCATCCGCCAATATCATCATCACTTAGAGAGGAAGCTCCGCGAAACATGAAGGCCATATTTGTTACATTAGTCAAATCAGGATTATCCGTTGCATTGATTTTTAAATTCCCACAACCAAAAAAAGCAGTCTCCATACTACTCCACTGCTGTGTACCCCATTGATCTACAGACAAAATTTTGGATGCATTACCTGTTATACCTGTATTATTTCCGAAACTTATTCTAGGAACACTGCCTGTTATGCTAACAGTATAAGTACCTGCTGTAGTATACTCATGAGTAGCATTTCCAGTAAAATCACTTCCTGAAGCTCCATCTCCCCAATTCACAGAATAATTATAGCCACCACCTGTTGTGGGTATTGTTATACTTTCATTGGCAGTAGTCGTCCTCCAAGTTGTAACGAAGGCATCAGCAGGATAGGTCTGTGCCATTACTGTAAGGCTAAATAAGCTAGCCATTAAAAACAAGTAAATTTTCTTCATAATTTTTTAATTTTTAAGGATTTAATAATTCATTACACTTTATTCAGTTGTTCAATTATCTGGTCAATTCTTTTAAGTTGTACATCAAAAAAATACCATACTGCCCCAATTAAGCATAACCCAATGAGCAGGATAAGGCAGAAGATGATTTTCTCTTTTTTTAACACAAGACAAAGATTGGTAAAAGGAGCGAGGATTGTTAAAACGAAGCGTTACAAAAACGTTACAATCTTTAAGTATTTGATAAACAGTTATTTGTAAAAAGTGTGGTTCGGTGTTTTTTAACTTTGAATTAGAAGGAGGGATGTTTGTATTGGATGGAAAATATGCGAACTAGCTTAATCTTTCTATAAGGGCTTCCATTTCTTCCTGTGTTTCTACGTTCAGCTTTTTTCGTATTCGATGTTTAGTAACACGAACGGAATTGATAGAAACACCTAAAACCAGCGCCATTTCAGTATTACTTAAGTGTAGCTTCTCCAGGTAAATACAACGTAGTTCAGCCTGACTTAAATAAGGACAATAAGTAAAGACTGAAGTGGAAAAATAAGGATACACTTGATTGAACAATTTCTGATACGCTGTCCAGTCTTCAGGTGTTAATATACTTTTTGATTTCAATGCTGAAATGAAATCTTGATTCACCTCAACTGCTTTGTTTTGTTTCAACTCAAGAATCAAATTATTATCCTCGCGTACTTTTAGTGTTAGGTTTTCTAATTGATTTTTAGCTTGCGAAAGCGCTTTTTTTGTGCTTTGGAGTCTTAACTCTTTAAACTCTTGTTTTTTAATAAGGTATTTGTTTCTATACCAAAAGGCAACCGTACTCCCAAGCAACAACACCACAATACATACAATGATGAAATTGCGCTGGGAGAGCTTGACCTTACTTTCAGTTTTTAGCTTTTCTATTTCTATCTGCCTATCCTTGGCTTCCACTTTTTGGTTAGCACGCAATAATTTTAAAGTACTGTATTTTTCATTATAATCGTTGGCAGCCCATATCGCAGAATCTAAATAGAGGGTACTTATATCTGTTTGATTGTTGGCTGCATACCACTTACTTATCACCGGGTATAATTTACGAAGCCTATCAGTTTGTCCAGATTGCCGTATGTATTCCAGAGCAGCCTCAATTTTTTCCTTTGATTCTTTCAGTTTGTGCTGCTTTAAATAAATATCGGCCAGAGGGATGGCAGACCCAGCAGCCAAACTATAATCTTTGATAGCTAATGCATTTTGTAAATTTACCTTAAATAAAGGAATTGCTTTTTCAAAATTCCCTCCTAAATAGAAATTATAGCCTAAATTTCCTGAAGCAATATTTTGCCAAATGGAGCTGGCATAAGAAGAGCTGTCTGTAATTATTGCTAAAAAATAGCCTTCTGCACGGCTGAATTGACCTAATTCTTGGTAACACAGCCCCAAAGTGGTTTGCGCCTCAAAAACAGCCTCTGAATTGAAAGTATTTTTTACCAGTTTACTCGATTTTTCGAAATAAGTAAGTGCAGTTGTATAGTCTCTGAAATAATAATAGCATTTACCAATAAAATTTAAATGATCGGCCATGTTCGGAAAACGCTCCGGGGCTATTTCATCCAGAATTTTTGCAGAGCGTAGTAACCACTCAAATGATTTTTCATAATTTCTAATTCCCCAATAGTGGTTGGCAATTACTTTTACGGCACGCGCTTCTATATTGGGAACCCCACTCCTGTCAGCTTTTTGAGCTACGGTAATGAGACTTTGAATTAATTCAGGATCTTTATGACCATCGAGAAACCAATGCGTATAAGCTCTCAACAATTCTGCTTCCAAAGCGAGCTCTTTATCATCATTGGACTTTGCCCAGTCTTCTATTTCTTGGGTGTAAGTCTGGATGTACGATGAATCTTCACGTCCTTTATTGACCGTGTTCTGGTATAATTGATCTATGTCTACAACCTTATCTTTATAAGGTTTGTGAAGCATCTGCTTGTATTGTGCAAAAGACACTGTATAAACCCAGAAAAATATGAATACGAGTAATTTTAATTTCATCAATAACTAATATGCTTCTTTGCTAAAATCTATTACTTAGCAATTTTGAATCATTACGGCTGCAAATACTTTTATAATTCGCAAAATACAAGCTAATTTGCATTATTTAAATGGCCACTTCTATTAAACCTTACGCTTGCTATATAATCTGTTAGTAGAAAAGCTGACCTAAAATTTTAAATCAATTTTCACTCAGGATGATCCAGAAAGAATTTATGCGCTAAATTTAGTAAAAGACAGTAGGTCTCCAAGCCTAATTTTAACTTTAAAATTGATATTTTTGATGTTTTACTCAATTTCCGTTTCTATTGCAATAGAAAATTTAGTATGAGGTTCAATAGTTTTATAACTAGACTTTTCAGTGATATCGATCGATTCATCCTCTCGGTCGGGCAGACCAAGCCAGGGTTCTATACATACAAAATCGGCTGCTGGTTTCGACCACAAGGCAAGATTAGGATAGTCCTTAAACCTAACCAGAATTCCTTTTTGATCAGACTTTTTACGAAGACGAACCCAATCATAGGTTATGTTAGACAATATTAAAGCATCTTCATTGAAAAGTGTATCCGATAGTGCAAGAATTCCATCTATACTTTCAATTTCACGCTTTTTATGGGATAGTAAGCCTGAAGCCCCTAAAGTATCGGCCATGAGGTGAAATTGCTTAGGGAACTCAATCACATAGTCTGAAAGTTTTATATCATCACTTAAAGGACAGGCATATGCGGTATGTCCCCCGCAAGCAAATTGCATAGGAACAGTATCTAGATTTTCCACCGTATAATTCATAATTAAACGCTTCTCAATCAGGGTGTATTCTACCCTAAACGAAAATTCGAACGGGTATTGTTGAAGGGTTTCTGCTGAACTTCTCAGTGTAAAAGCACATTGCGAAATACTAAGTTTTTCGAAACGCAGCTGATCGCAATTTCTAATAATTCCATGCTTGGGCATCAGATAGTCTTTGCCTTTATAAACAATTTTGTTCTCTTTAATTTTCCCTATAGCTGGGAAAAGTACAGGAGAGCTACTTCCCCAGATGGACTGGTCTATTTTCCAGATATATTCATCACCAGTTACTTTGTTCTTTAAAGAGCGTATTTCGGCTCCAACAGACTCAATGGTGCAAAGCAAGTCTTCGTTCTCTATGGAGTGTAACATATTTCAATTTATTTAAACTGTATCAGTTAATTATTCATAAATGACACAGATTTTATATCCAACAAATATAAGCTACCAAGTCCTAATAAATTATTCACTCGACCAAGATACAGTTATATATCCAGATACTAAATTGTGATATTACAAAAAGAGAATATGTCTATATTGAAGTTTTGATCGTATTTTAGAAAACAGCACTACCCTACTAGAAATTGATAAGAAAGTCGAAATAAATAGAGTTGTAAAAGTATCATCTCTAGCTAAAGCAATGGTCAATTACTGGAATTGACTAATAAATCTAAAGAAACTACAATATATATTTACAATTACTTCATAATTAATTAGTTTTTACTTGGCATAGAAAACAATCGAATTATAATCATCTGCTTTGGAATTACAACTACCCTGCATCATTGGTTTCTTCCTCTTCTTTAATTGCGGCTTCTTGCTCTTTTGTTTTGAGTTCAGTCTTCTTATTTTTTTTGTCTTTATTTTTCTGCCCACCAAAAATACTTTTTAAAATACCTCCTTCATCGTTCTGGGTGGAATCTACCGACACAGGTACCTCCCTATTTTTCCTTACCTCTGCCGAATCACGTTGTGCAGACTGCGCTCTTAAAACATCATTACCTACTAGTTCCATGTATTTCACCATGTCTACATTATAGTTAAAGCGTTTGGTATTATCCCAGGCATCTTGTCCATCACCAGCTACCTGTAAGGAATCCGAAAAGGCTCTTTTCAAGCTATCCACATCAACTTCTGGCAATTCCGAAGGCTTTTGCGATCTTAAGGCTAATAAAGAATCAATTTCATCACTATATACATCTTTTTGGTCAATCATCAATATCTCTTGCTGTTTCCAGAAACCATATTTACGAACAGAAAGACCGTAAATATCCTTTTTATGAGTGTGGGTGTCTGCAGTTAATATTAATGAATCATTTTTGAAATAAGAGAATCTCTCATTTTGCTTTTGAGGATCTAATATGTAGGTGCTTTGAAATGCAGCGCATACCATTTTATCCTTGCATGAAGCAAAAAGGAGTATTAAACTCATTAAAATTAGTATAATTTGCTTCAAATAATAATTAGTTTAATTGTTGATTGACACCCGAAAATATATAATCTACCCATTCCTCATACATTTTTGCTGATGGATGAAGTTGATCTTTGGCCAGATATTCTTCCGGTGCATTCATAGCTTTTAAAGATAAAGGGGTAATATCGTAAAATTTTACTGAATACTTCAACGAAATATCCCTAGCCATAGTATTATAGTTCAATAATTCATCACTTACCAGTATTGCATCCTTACCTTTATCCCTTGCAAATGGAGTTATACCATAGTCAGGTATACTGACTACAAAAACTCTTTCTGACTTATTTCCAGCTAATTTGATGGCCGTTTTCAATAGTTTTTCAAACTCCTTTTTATACTGCTTTATAGGATATCCTCTATATTGATTATTTACCCCAATCAAAAGACTGACTAATTGAAATTCGGTCTTTTCCAGGTCTTTATCTTTTTCAATGGCCATTTCTAATTCATCTGTTGTCCATCCGGTAGTGGCTATAATCCTTTCTAAATGAACATTATTCCCTAGCTTATTAAGCTCCCGACTTAAAACAACAGGCCATCTTTCAGTTTCCTCTACAGCTTCACCAATAGTATATGAATCCCCTAAAGCCAGGTATGAAATTTTATTTTGCGCCATCACGTTATTTGTACCCTCCATAAGTTGGATGAACAAAAATATAGCTAAAAAGACCCTTTTCATAATTTTATAACTATAGTTATAGATTATATGTAAAAACATTTAAACAAAAGTAGAATATTATTGTATTAATTAAGGTATAAGCATCCCAAGTTTATAGCATTTAATCCTAAGTTTATCGAAAAATTAGATTATTTTAATAAACTACATATATTTTTAAGACTTTTATTTAGTTGTTTTTCATCCTAAACAATATATTTACAACCAAGAACCTTAAAATGGACGTGCGCTATACCTTTACATACTTTATTTTATTAATTCTTCCTTTTGCTTCTTTGGCGCAAAATGATATAACAACTGAAGCTATTCCCGGAGAGGTAAATAGTAAGTTTCAGGACGTACGCCCCATTATTTCCGATGATGGAAAAACCCTCTATCTAAACAGGAGATATCATCCAGAGAATATTCGTGGGGAAAAAGACTTTCAGGATGTGTGGGCAAGTAGATTAGATCCTAAAGGATTTTGGAGTAAACCATTCAATTTAAAGGAGCCTTATAACGATAAAAAAGCGAATGATTTAGTGCGCGCTAGTAAAAATGGGGATTCTTTAATATTTGTAAATGACGGATATAAAGGTGTTAGTTCTGAATTAGCTTTATTTCTCAAGAATAATAAAAATGCAATTGAACTACCTATAGACGGATTTTATAATAACAGCCCCTATGTAGATTTTGATTATCATTTCAAGGAAAAGGTAATTATTATGGCCGTTGATAGAAAAGATTCAAAAGGTGATCAGGACTTATATTATAGTGTGTTTCAACCTGAAGACAATCGATTTAGTACTCCAATGAGTATGGGTAAAGTACTTAATAGTGAAAAAGCTGATTTTGCTCCTTTTTTATCAGTAGATGGAAACACCCTGTTTTTCGCCAGCTACGGATATAAGGGGAATGGGGCAGCTGATTTATTCATGAGTCACAGACTAAATGATGGATGGGAAGACTGGAGTAAACCAGAAAATTTAGGAAAAGTAATAAACTCTCCATTTGAAGAGACTTTTGTTTCCATAGATCCAAGTTTGAATTACCTGTATTATGATTCCTACCCTCCCGGAGCCAATAATAGAGATATTTGGAGAGCCACGCTAAGTGATGAAATCAAGAATAAAATAATTGCTGCCAAAAATAATAGAAGGCCATCTGTACAAGGAGTAGTTGCCAGTAACGATTATGAAAAAATTGATGAAGCAAAAGAGGTGTTCCAGGAAACCACCAATAATATAACAGAGACACCCTCCCAATCAGTCCCACTTTCCTCTGTAGATGAAAATGAAGCAATCAGTCAGCCAGAGTCTCAAGCTCCTTTAGTATCGGAAGAAAGTATAGAAGAGTTAAATGAGGAGGATAAGCTTAAGAATGAGCCAGTAGCGATAAATGAACAGGTAGAACAAGGCTTTTTCTCAAAAATAGGTGAAAAATTAGGGTTAGGAGTAAAAAAACAACCAATTAGCTATGATAATGCCGGCAGTAAAGGTCAGAAAATTGCCAGAAACGTGTATTTTGGGTTCAATTCAGATAGAATTCAATTTAAACAAAATAGTCTTATAGAATTGATTGCATTCGAATTGGAGGATAAACCTAATGCTAAAATATTAATAGAAGGTCATACAGATGCAATTGGTGGAGAAGATATTAATAAAGACTTATCATGCCGAAGAGCAAAAAATATTAAAGAAGCTTTAATTAGTCTGGGAGTAAATGCATTAAGAATCGAAATTAGCTGTGAAGGTAAAGAAAGACCAATCGCTTCTAATGACGATGAGTTTGAAGGTAGAGAACTTAATAGAAGAGCTGAATTTTATGTGTTTTGATGAACTTCCTCTCTTAATCTTTTAGGGAGTTTGGATACCACTAGTTCATAACTATGATTGATCCAATGTTTGATTTCATTATCTCCTAAAGTACCATCCATTTCGATAGTGTTCCAGTGTTTCTTATTCATATGATAGCCAGGCTGCACTGCATCATATTTTTCTCTTAAAGCAATTGCCTTCTCGGGATCACACTTAAGGTTAATGCTTTGGAATAGGTCAACATCCACCAAAGCGAATATTTTACCCTTCACCTTAAATACCAACACCTTATCATCAAAGGGAAACTCTTCGGTACTTCCATATTTGCTTACACAATAATCCCTGAATTCCTCAATATTCATTACCTCATAAATGCTCTAACTGACATTACAATGATAGCAATTAAAAAAATAATAATGGTTATTTTATTAATGCCATGCATCATTTTAAGGTTCACATTGGATGGGGCATTAGGATCTTTCTTTCCAAAAAGCCTTTTAAAATAAGTAGCTACTTCACCTAATTGAAAATAACTTTTCCAATCAGAGTTCGAAGTTTTATTTAAATCTTCCAAATCTCTCTGCTCTTTCATAAATCATTTTTTATACTTAGTTAACCCTAACTACACTAAACTGTTTCAGGTTCTAGCCACTTACCATCTTTTCTAATAATTTCAATCAATTCATCCACTGCTTTTTCTGAAGGCACACTCTTTTTCATAACCTCTTGGCCTTTATAAAGTGTAATTTTTCCTTTACCGGACCCTACATAACCATAATCTGCGTCTGCCATTTCTCCGGGCCCGTTCACGATGCAACCCATGATACCAATTTTAACGCCTTTTAAATGATTGGTTCTTGAGCGTATCATAGCAGTGGTCTCTTGCAGATCGAATAGTGTTCTACCGCAAGATGGGCATGAAATATATTCAGTTTTAGAAATTCTGGTTCTGCTGGCTTGCAAAATATTAAACGCTGCTTCATTTACTGCTTTATCTCCTCCACAATTTTCTGCTGCAATAAAAACACCATCGCCCATTCCATCAATAAGTAAGGCACCCATATCTGTTGCCGCGTATAATTGCAACTTATCCAGTGGTAAATCCTTGTAAGCCCTTCCTATGATAACAGGCACTTCACATTCACTATCAATAAGCTGAGCAAACAATCTTCGTTGTTCAGCCATTCCGTGTTTGTTATAGGTGTCAATCAATAAAACGGACGCTTTATCACTTTTAAGTTTTGTAATTAATTCTGTCGTCAGTTCAGGTAATGTTGCATATATAAAGTTTAATTCCTGATGCATTTGCACACCTGCCAGGTAATCTTTTCTATTGATAAAAGGATATCTTCTTTCTTTTTTTTGTTCTTTTAGCCAGGTATTATGGTCATGAACTATTCCTAGCGTACCTGGAATTTCAAAATCTATCGTTTTATTATGAGCGAATATATAATCGCAAGCTAAATCCGATATGGACCATTTATCTAAAGGAACTGAATAGTTGTAGCCAACAGCAAATAAAGAAGCAGGGGTTATTTTTTCTTTTAAAGAAAAGTCAGCCATCACTATGGGTACCTCCTTCGCTCCAATATTTTTCACTTTTCTGGTGTCACGCTTTTCATATTCAAAAGGATTGAAAGGACAATCAATAATTTCAGGTATCTCATCATGCTCAGCCCTATCATGATACCGTTCCGCCAAACTTTTAGCTACAGGTATTTCATATTCAGGCTCCTCTGTTAAAGAGACTCTTATCGTATCTCCTAAGCCGTCTTCCAATAAGGTGCCTATTCCTACTGAAGATTTAATTCTACCATCTTCAGCCTCTCCTGCTTCTGTTACACCTAAATGTAAAGGATAAGGCTTTAACCCTTCCTCATCCAGCTTTTGAACTAATAAGCGATAAGCCTGCACCATTACCTGAGGATTACTGGATTTCATGGAGATAACGATATCAAAATACTCCATTTCTTCACAAATCCGGATAAACTCTAGTGCTGACTCAACCATCCCAAATGGAGTATCTCCGTATCGACTCATAATTCTATCCGACAGTGAACCATGGTTGGTACCTATACGCATGGCTGTACCGTATTCTTTGCATATTTTCACCAACGGAGCGAATCGTTTTTTTATTCTGTCAAGCTCTGCTTTATAGCTTTCCTCAGTATATTCGAATACTTCAAATTTCTTTTTATCGGCATAATTGCCGGGATTCACCCTTACTTTTTCAACAATTTTGGCAGCTAATTCCGCAGCATTGGGAGTAAAGTGGATATCTGCTACTAAAGGAGTGGTATAACCTCTTTTAACTAACCCCTCTTTAATAGCCCTTAAATTTTCAGCCTCTTTAATGGAAGGTGCTGTTATTCTCACCAATTGGCAGCCGGCGTCTATCATTCTGATAGATTGCTCTATTGAACCTTCAGTATCCATTGTATCAATAGTAGTCATTGATTGTAGGATAATAGGATTGTCTCCTCCAATAGTAATATTTCCTACTTTTACAGGAATAGTTTTCCTACGGCTATATTTGACTAAACTATTACAGTATTTTTGAAAATTCTTGACTGGTATATCCATAATTCTACTTCAACTACTAATTAAACTTCAAAATAAGGAAATTGTTAGTATAACAACTATTTTAATAACAGATTTTTAATAAAAATCGATCAGATTTTGTGTTAATGGATGACTTTATTATTCAGGATAAGATTTTAGAGGCTTGCATAGTGCAGCGAAGGCAGCGCAAAAAGTTAAAATAGCGGATATTTTATTTTTTTAAAGCTAATTTTTCCTTTGATTTTAATACTATGTAGTATGTATAATTTGGCTTTTATTGCTCAGTGAAAGTTGTCAACTTTTTCAGCCTTTTAGGTCCAGCCCAGGTTCTGAAATATCTTAAAAACTTTCAAACATAAATAAGCGTCTGTAGCTGCATAATCTAATTGGGCTTTTGATAATTCAGACCTTTCCCAGTTTGATGTCTGTTGCGCTTTAGAAATTCTTTTACCCAAAAAAATAGCCGTTAAATTTTTCGCTCCAATTTGCTTTACTTCATTGGCCTGAGCAATATTACTAATGTCTTCAAAACCCTGAGGATCAAATTTTCTCAGCTTTTGTAAATCTTTTAAATCGTCTCTAATGGCTGCTCCTACTTTTACAATGGATGGATCTTCAAATATCCTGATCAGATCACCCGGAAAACCACATAATAGATTTCTAATAACAAATACCTCATCTTCAGTGGCTAATTGTATTAATGATACAGGATTATAAACACCTTTTTTAAAGGCAGGCTTGGCTTCTGTATCAAAACCCAGGATATCTGCTTTCCATAGTTTGGGAATTACTTCATCCCAATCTGCATCTTTTTCCAGAACAGTTATTTCTCCTTCAAATTTCCAAAGAGGTAGGTCATTTATGGCTTCTTTTGTAATTTCAGTAACTAAACTCATTTATCAGATATTCTTCTTATTTTAAAATTAAGGTAGGCAAAAAGTATGGTCATAAAAGGACTTATAATATTAAAAAAGCAATAAGGTGCATATGCCCATGTACTTACACCTAACACACTGGATTGTGTGGCACCACATGTATTCCATGGTATTAAAACACTTGTTACTGTGCCGGAATCTTCAAGCGTTCTACTTAAAACTTCGGGCTTTAAATCTCTTTCAGCATAAGTTTCTGCAAACATTCTGCCTGGTACTACTATAGCTAAATATTGGTCTGATGCGGTAATATTAAAAAACACACAAGTACCAGCGGTTGAAGCCACCAAGGAACCGGTAGAGTTTGCCAACTTAATGATGGAAGCCGTTATGGTTCTTAACATATTTGTTGACTCCATAATTCCACCAAATACCATAGCACAAACTATGAGCCAAATAGTATTCAACATTCCATACATGCCGCCGGTAGATAATAATTCGTTTACCACCTCATTGTTGGTGACAATACTAATATCTCCGTACATAGCATACATTACTGCTTTATAAGAGGATTCAAAAAAGTTAGCGGTGACGCCGGCAACAGTCTCTATCACTTGAGGTTGAAAAATAATTGCAAAGACACCTCCTAATAAAGACCCAATTAACAAGGCCGGGATAGCTGAAATCTTTTTAATAATCATTGCGATTACTAAAACCGGGACCAAAAATAGCCAATAATTAATATTAAATTTTTCTAAAATAGCCTCCTGCACCAAAGCCACCTGATTTAGGTCAGCTTCTGAATTATTCATAAATCCCCAAATAAGAAAAATAATTAAGGTAATAATAAATGTTGGCACAGTGGTGATAGCCATATACTTAATATGTGTAAATAAATCTGTTCCAGCCATAGCAGGTGCTAAGTTGGTGGTATCACTTAAAGGAGACATCTTATCACCAAAATAGGCTCCGGAAATTATAGCGCCTGCTACAACGCCTGTGCCCAAGCCTAAGGTTTGGCCAATTCCTAACAAAGCTACCCCTAAGGTGGCTATTGTGCTCCAGGAACTTCCCGTTGCTACTGATACAATAGCACTTACTATACAGGCTGCGACAAGAAAAATAGTAGGGTTAAGGATATTTAAACCATAATAAATCATGGCGGGAACAATTCCACTCAATAACCATGTACCAGCAAGGGCTCCAATTAATAATAATATTAAAATAGATGACATGGCCGAACTGATGCTATTCACAATACCATCCAGCATATGCGTCCATTTATAGCCAATCCTTAACGCGACTATTGCTGCTATACCGGCTGCTAAAATAAGGGCAATTTGGTTGGAACCGTCTAAGGTAGAGTCTCCAAAATAATAGACATTAAGACTTAAAAGTGCAATTAGAAATAGTATGGGAATAAAGGCTTCTATTAAGCTTGGCTTTCTCTGCGTTTCCGTCATCTGGGTATTTTAAAACTACTTTTTTAAAATTGAATTCGAAATATAATAAAAATAATAGTTCAGTCCTGCAATAAAGTAGTTATTTCATCACCTATTTGTGTACCAATTGCTACACCCATACCACCTAATCGTACTCCAACAGCAATTTTTTCATTTATTTTTTTAATAATCGGTGATTTATTTTCACCAAAACCCATAATACCTGACCATTCCATATCAATTTTAAACGGCTTATCAGGTAAAATCATTTGCTCTAAATCAGTATATATTCTATCTCTAATCGTCAAATTAATTCCGAAATTGGTGGTGCTTTCATCCTCCATCGCTAAGTTTCTACCTCCTCCAATTAGTAGGCGGTTGTTGAAATTACGAAAATAAAAATAACCCTCATCGTAATGAAAAACACCTTTAATTTTAAGGTCTTCAATTGGCTCAGTGATCATCACCATTCCCCTTCCAGGATAAATTTTTTCTTCCGGAAGCCACTTTTTAGCAAAAGCATTAGTACAAATAGCCAGCTTTGAAGTACTAAAAGAAATGGTTTCCTCAGATATGGAATTTTTTACTCCAACCATAACAAGCTCCTTTCCCTCCTCTATGTATGAAACCTCCGCACCAGTGAAAAATTTCACTTTTTTCTCCTGGCAAATATCCCACCACGCTCTCATCATTTTACCAGTGTCAATCTGACCTTCGTATTGATTGCTCACAATGGTATGGATTGAAGGAGTATTTAACCCAAATTGCTTTTTTAAATTGGAATCGTTTTGAAAAACGGGTTTTTCAAAAACATTTAGAAGCATTTCGTTAAAATCATCTATTTGAGACAAAGCAGGTTTTTCTTGTTCCCGAATTAATTCATAACCTCCGTTAGCCTGATAGTCTATAGTATCATCTCCCAGCGTATTTCTTAATTTCTTGAGGCCCAACCATCTTTTTTCTATTAAAGCCAGCAAATTGTCTTTTCCCAATTTAGGTAAGTCATCAGCTAATTCTGTAAGGCTCCCAAAACAAGCAAACCCAGCATTTTTAGTACTGGCACCACTAGGAAAAATTCCTCTTTCAATAACAGCTATGGTAGCTTCAGGGTACTTTCCACGAAGATGCCATGCGGTGGAACAACCTACTATACCTGCACCAATTATGATAAAATCAAAATGAGTAAAACTTTGTCTTTCCCAAAAACTTAACATATTATTTATTGAATTTAACTTTAGTTGATTTGCAGGAAATGTAAATCAACATGATTAAGAATAATCTTTCACTAAGATTCAAACTTTTACGTTTGAAATTATAAGGTTTTAACCGACCTTGGTACCTACAAATATTGTAAAAAAATCCTTTTCAGGAGAATCTACAAAATCTTATTAAGCCACAAATATCTATGAATTTAAATAATATCATACAAAAAGCCACTAATTCTAAATTTTATCTGTGGATATTAAATTTAGGTTTAAGTTATATGATACCTTTCAACAAACCACATGGTTTTAAAATTGAAGCAATAGCTGACGAAAAAATCAAAACTAAACTACCCTATAAAAGAAGAAACTTAAATCATATAAAAGGAATACATGCCTGTGCCATGGCTACAGTATCGGAATTTACTACCGGATTAATGATTCTTTACAAATTAGATGTAAAGAAATATCGCATTATTATGCAGAAAATGGAAATGAACTACCATTTTCAAGGAAAGATGGATGCTTATGCTGAATACGCTATTGATCAGGAATGGATTACCAATCAGGTAGAAATTCCATTGAAAACAGCTGATTCTGTGGTGGTTCCTTGTGAAGTGAAATTATATGATGCTAAAAACAACCATTTAAGTACCGGTATGATCTACTGGCAAATAAAACCCTGGGAGAAAGTAAGGACTAAGAAATAAGTGATTTCATAATCCTTACTCAGAAAACTATTTACTGTATATCAAAAGTTTTTCTACCACAAGTTTATTGAAGAAATACATTTATGATAAATAAGATAACTAATTCATCTGGAATGCTCTGGTTATGATTCCTCTAAAATATCTCCTTTGAGGTTCAGTTTTAAGACTGCGATGACTTGAACAAAAAGAAAGGAAAATTTCCCGGTTGGCCGGGACAGGCATGGCTGTATTCATTTATTAATGGTATTTTGAATTGCTAAAATGAAGAAGGCCTATCCTTCTAATTAAAAATACAATTGCTCTCAAATCTATGATAGTACTTTAAAATTATGAACTATCCGAGAGTACTACTCATCAACAGTGGTGTAGCTCTTTGCATCATTGCAACGCTCTCTAATCATTTCATAAGCCTTTAAATCGCCTAATTCTCCTGCTTTACTTAAATCCAGGCAGCCTTCCGCCAATTTACCGTACTCAATACGTAGCACGCCTCTTAAGAAATAAGCATCTACATTTTTAGGATCTTTATTTAAGATCTGGGTACAATCGTTAATGGCATCCTGATAAGCTTCCAATTGTTGTTTGGCTTGACCTCTTTTGTAATAAGCATCTAAATTATTCTCATTTAGCTTTATGGTTTCTGAATAATCGTTTATTGCACCATAATAATCTTGAAGAATGTATTTAATATTACCTCTTTCGAAATAAGCTTCCGGGAATTCAGAATTAGCATCCACTGATTTATTATAATCTTTCATAGCTCCGTGTATGTCGCCAAATCTTTGCTTTATATTACCTCGCATGTAATAGGCTTGATAGGAGTCCTCATCGATAGCAATGGCTTCATTGAAACTTACAATTGCTTCCATGTACTCTTTTTCTTCATATTTTTTAATCCCATGATCAATATAATCCTCTGCTGATTTTTGCGAATACAGTAACTGTGATGATAGGACTAAGAATATAATTGACAAAGTGAAAGACGCAATACTTTTCATTTTCTAATAAATAATTTAAATAATTACAATATTCAAATTTAAGATTAGCCTACAATATTAAAAGTATAATATACTGATGAAAATTACATCAGACTACTTTTTCTGCGGAAACAACATTTTGTAATCTGCAGGCACCTTTCCTTTACTGATATTGGTTAATTTACCCTTTAACATACGTTTTTTAAAGGCTGAAACATGGTCGGTAAATAAAATACCTTCAATGTGATCATATTCATGCTGAATAACCCTGGCGTTAAAGCCTTCATACTCTTCAATATGCTCGTTCCAATCCGTATCATAATAACGAATTTTAATTTTTTCTTTTCGAAAAACATCTTCACGGATACTTGGAATGCTTAAACAACCTTCTTCATAAGCCCACTCCTCTCCTTCTTCTTGCAATATTTTAGGATTTATGAACGCCTTTTTTAATTTAGGCTCATCATCTTCATCAATGGGCTCCGTATCTACCACGAATAGTCTAATACTTTTACCTATTTGAGGAGCAGCCAAACCAACTCCATTTGCATTATACATCGTTTCATACATATCCTCAACCAGCACTTTTACATCAATTTCGTCTTTATTAATGTCTTTTGCCTTGGTTTTAAGTACAGGATGGCCATAAGCCACTATGGAATAAATCATATTAATTTTCTTCTAAATATTGTTGCAAAATTATTGCAGCACTTACTTTATCTATATTTCCGGATTTCTTGTTTCTTTGTTTTCTATTGGAACCTGCCATTATCATAGATTGCATAGCCAATTGAGAACTGAAACTTTCATCCTGCAAATTTAAGGGCATATTTGGAAATTTCTTCTTAAAAAGATTAATAAATGCATTTACATGTCGTGTAGCATCAGTAGCTTCGTCTTCTTCGTTGGTAGGATAACCACAAACTACTGACTCTACTTCTTCTTTTTCAAAATAATTACTGAGATATTTAATGAGGTCTTTGGAATGTACTGTATCTAATGGGGAAGCCAAAATTTTTAATGGGTCTGTTACTGCCAAACCCACTCTTTTAGTACCGTAATCTATTGCTAAAATGCGAGCCATTAATTATTACGTATCACAGATTCGAATTTTCTGCTCACCTTTTTCTCCAACATCAGTGCTTTAGGAAATAATATTTCATTTTCAATTTTAGCATGAACCACCAATTTTTGCTCAAATCGTTCGAATTCAGAAAATAAAACCTTTGTATTCAATTCCGTATGCTTCTTAATAGGATATTGATCCATTAAAAAGCGGATACCTTTCATTTCATCGTCATGTACTTCATGATCAATTGCAAATTTCTGCATGCTGAATTTTTCATTCTTATAGAAGAAAGAAGATGGATTCAATTTTTTCTCGTCAATTTGTTTTAATTGAAGGATATGCTGAAATAATGTATCCTCTTCTTCATAAATATGATGAACAAAATCTTCCACAAATAGTGGGAATACTTCTTTTAATTCTTGCTGTATAGGTCTAAATATTGGATTAGCAGAATCAATATGGTTAACCAATTTAACCAAAAAAGGTAAATCTTTTTTTATAAATATAAAATGGGAATGCTTCAAATAACTGATTACCAAATCAATAGGGAATGAAAGCAATTTCAAATTAGCAATCTCTTCATTACTATTTATTCTTTCCAATTCATCAATTACCTGATGTACTTGCAGACCTTTATTTTCACAAACTTTCTGGAGCGAATCCTCTTCATACTCGTAGTAATCTACACCTAAATAATAGAGCACAGAGGCAAAAACATAATTTTCAGCAACCAGCTCTTTTATCTTTTTTTGAGAATATTCCACTTCGATTTAATTTAATAAGTATTTTTACAAAGGTAATTGAAATTTAAAGCTTTTCAATCCAACGATTTATTAAAAATATGCGTTATTTGTTAGAATAAAAAATTAACAACGTGAGTAATACAAATAATAGTTCATTTCAGATAAAATTACCCATCATTGTATTTTCTACTTTAGCAGCGGGTATCCTAATTGGAGCTACAATGGCCAACCCGGAAAGTTCTAAAGGAACAGTGTTAGAAGGTATTTCCAGAATTAAAGAAATATTTTTACACATTGATAAAAATTATGTGGAAGAGGTTGATAATGATGCCTTAGTAGAAAGTGCCATAACAGGAATGTTAAAAAAACTAGATCCACATTCTTCATTTATTCCAGCCAGAGACCTGGAAATGGTTTCTGCTGACTTAAAAGGCAATTATGAAGGTATTGGCATAGAATTCAATATATTTAAAGATACGCTTTACGTAGTTGCTCCCCTCAGTGGTGGACCCTCCGAAGCTGCCGGCCTTCAATCAGGAGATAAGATAATTTCAGTTAATACAGACAACATTGCAGGTATTGGTCTCACAAACCGACAGGTACACGAATACCTAAGAGGCGAAAAAGGTAGCGAGGTGGATGTGAAAATCATGAGGCGAAATCATAAAGACTTGATGGATTTCACCATTACAAGAGATAAAATACCTCAATTTTCTGTTGATGCCAGTTATATGGTGGATGATAAGGTTGGTTATATTAAGGTAAGCCGCTTTTCAGCCACAACTTTTACAGAATTTAAAGAAGCTTTAGATAACTTAAAGGACCTTGGTTTAGAGAAACTCATACTCGACCTACAAGATAACCCAGGTGGCTACATGGATAGAGCTATAAGTATGGCTGATGAGTTTTTAGCAGATAATGCTATGATTGTATATACTAAGGGAAAAGAAAAACGCTATAATACAGAAGCCAGAGCAGTAAAAGAAGGAGCATTTGAAGATAAGCCTTTAATTGTGCTCATTAACGAGGGGAGCGCATCTGCCTCAGAAATTGTATCTGGTGCTTTACAAGATAATGATAGAGGTTTGATAGTAGGCCGTAGGTCTTTTGGAAAAGGCTTAGTACAAATGCCTATTCCATTAGAAGATGGTTCAGAGCTCCGATTAACCATTTCTAAATATTATACCCCAAGTGGAAGATCTATTCAGAAGCCTTTTGGAGATACTCCTGATGAATACCGAAAAGAAATGCTTAACCGATTTGAACACGGTGAATATTTTATTGCTGATAGTATTGAATTTAACGACTCGTTAAAATACACTACAAAAAAAGGAAGAGTTGTTTATGGAGGTGGTGGTATTATGCCGGATTTCTTTGTAGCACTAGATACCGCCAGAAACTCAAATTACATGAACAAGTTATTCTACAGCAATAGCTTACGCCAATTTACCTTTGCTTATTACGAAGACCATAAAAAAAGCATAGATAAAATGGGGCGAGAGAATTATATCAAAAACTACAACGTTTCTGAAGACATGCTAAATAAATTAATTACCCTTGCTGAGGGGAATGATGTAGCATTTAATGAGATAGAATTTGAAAAATCGAAAGAATTAATTAAAATTTATGTGAAAGCCTATATCGCTCGTAATGCATGGAATAATGAAGGTTTCTATCCTATTATTAACCAGCAAAACGAGATTTTTAATCAGGCTTTAAAACTTTTTGATCAGGCCGAAGTAATGGCAAAAAAATAATTTTTTATGGCTTATTATGTGAAGAAAGGAAATATACCTCCAAAGAGACATACGCAATTCAGGCAACCGGATGGTAGCCTTTATTCTGAAGAGTTGGTTAGTTCATTGGGCTTTTCAGGTATATATTCCAATTTATATCATATTAACCCTCCAACAAGGGTAAAAACCATAAAGGAATCCGTTAAATATGGCACTAAGGCCGATAAGGATTTCCCTCTGCAACAGATCCATTTGAATACATCAGGTATAAAAAATACAGGTAGCGATTTTTTAGATGCCAGAAAGGTTTTATTAATGAATAATGATGTTTCTTTGGCACTTTGCATACCTAGTAGAGGGAGCATGGATTATTATTATAAAAATGCTGAGTCGGATGAATTGCTTTTTATTCATGATGGCAGCGGCTATTTATATTCTCAGTTTGGCAAACTGAAAATTAAAGCAGGAGATTATGTGGTTATTCCACGTACTACCATTTATAAATTAGAATGGGAAAGCAATGAGATAAGGTATTTGGTAATTGAATCTGCCAGCCCTGTTGAAACGGTTAACCGTTACAGAAGCGATCTTGGTCAATTATTGGAGCATTCTCCTTACTGTGAAAGAGATATACACCCACCTCAGGAATTAATTACTGAAGAAAGTAAAGGTGAATATCATTTAAAAATTAAAAAAGGAGGCTATATACATAACTATATATATGAGCATAGCCCTTTTGATTTGGTAGGTTGGGATGGCTTTTTATATCCTTATACTTTATCAATCCACGATTTTGAACCTATTACTGGTCGAATACATCAGCCGCCTCCCGTGCATCAAACCTTTCAGGCGCATAACTTTGTGATCTGTTCATTTGTGCCTCGTCTATTCGATTACCACCCGAAAGCTATACCGGCACCTTATAACCATAGTAATATTGATTCTGATGAAGTATTATATTATGTGGAAGGTAATTTTATGAGTAGAAAAGGTATTGAAAGAGGTTCTTTTACGCTACATCCCGGAGGTTTACCACATGGACCACATCCCGGCACAGTTGAAAAGAGTATTGGTGCAAAAGAAACGGAAGAATTAGCCGTAATGTTAGACACTTTTAAGCCATTATACCTGACTGAAGAAGCAAAAGAGTTTTTAGATAAAAATTATCCAATGAGCTGGAGCGAAAAGTAAAATATATCCAACCAAAAAAATTATTACCCTAATGAGATTGACTTCTATTTGTATTTTTCTTCTGTGGACAGTTATTTCAACGGCTCAAGCACAAATGAAGGCTCCGCCTGGCACAATAAAAATAGGAACTACATTATTTTATGATCAAAACGAAATAAGTAATATACATTACCTGGAATTTTTACATTATATTAAAAAAGATTCCTCTACAGCTTACTACTTACAAAGTTTACCGGACACCACTTTAATCATTAGTGAACACGTGCAAATTAAAGACACCACTTTCACAAATGAGATTTATTTAAGATATCCTAAAACAAGAAAATTTCCAGTGGTAGGTATAACTTTTGAACAGGCTTCGGATTACTGCGAATGGAGAACGGATATGGTTAAAAAATTGCTGGTTGAGAAAGGAGAATTAGATACCACTCAATATGCACTCCAATACAGATTGCCCACTTTGGAGGAATGGATCAAAATAGCTATAGCCAATGATTATGATTTCACTTACAGAAAAGATATGTTTAGAAATCTTACTAAAGCTACGATGAGCAGAAAAACATTGAAAACTATAGCAAAAGAAAATGATTTTGATTTATCCGGCAAAGAATATGAAATCTTTTTAATTGAATACCTGAAATTGCACCCTATTCATTTTGTTGAAAATTTGGCTTATAAAGGCGATGATGAAAGGTTGAGCAAGGCGATCAACCATTATTTCCCAAGCCTTAGCAGAGACTACGATGAACAAAATCCTCAAATCTACGACATTAGAGGCAATGTGAGCGAAATGACTTCCACTAAAGGTATTGCCAAAGGAGGAAACTGGCAAAGTGCGGAAGGAGAAATTTCCGTTTGGGATAATGTAAAATATGATAAGCCCTCAGCTGTCATAGGATTTAGATGTATTTGCGAAGTTAATAAGATTGAAAATTAAAGATAAATAATCAAATCCAGATTTTTTAAAAGCTGCTATTTTAACTTATTGCGATACTATTTTCACAGCTAACCCATTTAAATGATGAAAATTAGATTAATTCTTTGCTTGCAATAAAAACTATTCTACTTTTGCAAGCTTAAATTTAAGCTTCACACAAGATTTAATAAAACAATATAATTTTGCTTACTCCACCTTAGTAGATTTCTTTCATTTGAATCAGTAAAGCTGCCTGAAAGCACTCACTTCTGATTTTTATTACCTTTCTGCCCAAATGTCATAATACCATACTATTATTTTATAAATTCCTTTGCCAATCGGGGAATTACATCTTTTATCATTAAATCACATTTTTATTCCGATGAAAAAGTACCTAAACCTTTTCGATTTCCGACAAAAAGTAGATTACAAAATAGAAATTTTGGCCGGCTTAACAGTAGCTCTAGCCTTGGTTCCTGAAGCAGTTGCCTTTGCATTGATGGCTGAACTACCTGTACTAACAGGCCTATACGCTGCATTTATGATGGGATTGGTTACTTCAATATTAGGAGGGCGTCCTGGTATGATTTCTGGAGCAACCGGAGCAGTTGCTATCGTGCTAGTTACATTAGCTAAAACTCATGGTATTGAATATATATTTGCGACAGTTATTTTAGCTGGTATTATTCAAATACTTGCAGGGCTCCTTAGGTTAGGGAAATTAATGCGATTAGTACCTCATCCTGTAATTTTTGGATTTGTAAATGGTTTAGCTATCATGATTTTTCTTTCTCAGGTGGACCAGTTTAAAAATAAAGCTGGCGAATGGTATACAGGTACAACCTTGTATGTATTTGGAGGCCTGGTTTTAATCACTATGCTTATTATTTGGGGGTTACCTAAAATAACCAAAGCTATACCTGCATCATTGGTTTCTATATTAGTAATTTTCGGTATCGTTGTAGGTTTCGGAATAGACACTAAAACTGTAGGTGATATTGCTTCTATACAAGGAGGCTTCCCTCCTTTTCACATACCTTCCATACCCTTCAATTTTGAAACCTTAAAATTAATATTTCCATATGCGGCTATTATGGCTGGTGTAGGTTTAATAGAAAGCCTACTAACTTTAAATATAATTGATGAAATAACTGAAACGCGCGGAAGAGGCAATAAGGAAGCCGTGGCACAAGGGACTGCTAATATTCTTTCAGGTTTTTTCTCAGGAATGGGAGGTTGTGCCATGTTAGGGCAAAGCTTAATTAATATCTCATCAGGTGCCAGAGCCAGGTTATCTGGGATTGTTGCAGCTGTTTTACTATTAACCTTTATTATGTTTGGTGCAGGAGTTATTGAGTTATTACCGATGGCAGCATTAACTGGGCTAATGATTATGGTGGCAATTGGCACTTTTGAGTGGGCGAGTATAAAAACAGTAAATAAAATGCCTAAATCAGATATTTTTGTGATGGTTTTAGTGACAGTAGTTACTGTGATTTTACACGATTTAGCCACTGCAGTTATAGTGGGCGTAATAATAGCAGCACTGGTTTTTGCATGGGATAATGCAAAACGCATTAGAGCCAGAAAACGAATTGATGAAGCAGGAACAAAACATTATGAAATATATGGGCCGCTATTTTTTGGTTCTGTCACTGCTTTTAATGATAAATTTGATGTATTAAACGATCCTGAAGAGGTTATTATTGACTTCTCCGAGAGTCGAGTGGTGGATATGTCAGCTATAGAGGCATTAAATAAGATCACTGAAAGATATCATAAAGTAGGTAAAAAAGTGAGTCTCCTTCATTTGAGTCCTGACTGCCAACGCTTATTAAAAAATGCAGATAAAGTAATTGAAGTAAATATATTGGAAGATCCATCTTATAAGGTGGCTCTTGATAGATTTTGATTTAAAATCCTCATGCTGTTGCAATTTTCAGCATGGGGAATTAAAACATTGAATTATCATTAGCTGCAGACTCCGGAATTACCTGTAAAACATCCCAATGCTCCACTATTTTGCCTTTATTGTCAAATCTAAAAATATCAATTCCTGCATAGTTCTGGTCACCCGGCCATTCTTGAAAACAGTGTAAAACCACTAGATCACCTTCAGCAATCACTTTTTTAAAAGTCACTTTCTTTGCGGGATATTCCTTGCCCATCTGCTTAAAATAATTAATAAAGCCCTCCTTATCATCAGCTACATGCGGATTATGTTGAATATATTCTACCCCAACATACAATTCAACTGCGGTTTCCGGTTGATTTTGATTAAACATTAAATCGTAAAAAGCCATGGCATTTTCTTTGTTTTTATTCATTGGAAAGTAGTTTTTGTTTATACAATATTTAAAATTAAAAATTAGATAACAAATACACCAACCAAAGCTCATAAATTCCGCTCATGTTATTAACCCGCATATAATCAATCATTTAGAACAAAAGTAATCTTAGCAGGTTAAAAGATGTAACTACATGTAACTTGTTTTTGATTCATAATGTACCTGCCATGAAAAAATATTTATTATTGATATTCTTTTTTTATCTATCAGTAAACCTTACAAATTCTATTGCGCAAAATAGCAATAATAGTTTTACTGTTTCTGGCCAGGCGCTTGATCAGGACAGCAAAGCACCTATTCAGTTTGCACAAGTAGCCCTGTTTAAAAAGGATGCTAAAGAGCCAGAGTCTTTTACCAACACAGATGAGGAGGGGAAATTCAAGCTTCAGGCCCCAAATGGAAACTATGAATTAAAAATTTTCTTTATTGGCTATGAAGATAAAATGGTGAGCGGTATCAACGTAAATACTAACAAAAACCTGGGTGTGGTTGATATGATTAGTGAAAATAATCAATTGGATGAGGTGGAAGTGAGAGGTTCTAAGCCAATGATGCGTACAACGGTGGAAGGTATTACCATTAATCCAAGTCAAAACTTATCCAACCTGGGAGGCACTCTGTTAGATATATTAAGAAATACCCCTTCTGTGAGAGTAGGGGATGATGGTTCAATTTCTTTACGGGGAAGTGCTGGAACTAATATTTTAATTAATGGAAGAAACTCTTCATTAACACAAAACTTAGATAGAATTCCCGCTAGCTCCATAGAAGAAATTAAGGTAATCAATAACCCTAATGCCAGATATGATGCCGAAGCAGAAGCTGGAATAATAGATATTATCTTAAAAAAAGGAGATAACTTAGGTACTAATGGCGGAGTAGATGCACTTTATGGAACCAGGGGAAGAACTAGTGCAGGAGGTCAATTTAACCACAGAGATCTTAAGTACAATATATATGCTGGATACAATATAAGAAATTGGAAAAATGTAGGTGAACGCAGAGTGAATAGAGAAATTTTTAAAGATGAAGAAGCGCTAAGTCAGGAGACTAATTCTATAAGTGAAAATTTAGGACATACCTTTAATTATGGTGGAGATTATTATTTTGGTAATAATACTATAAGCTACGAGGGAGTATTTAGTACCAGTTATAGTCAGCAAGTAAACTCATTATATTCACAATTATCAGATGTTAATACTGACCAGCTTTTGTTTGAATATGTAAGGAGAAACAATGAAAATGAATCGGATGATGGTTATGATAATGCCATCATCTATGAAAGAAGTTTTAAGGATAAAGACAGATCCTTCAAATTTTCTGCCTCACAATCCTATACTAATCAATTTAAAACGCAGAATATTGAAATATTCCGAGGAACCTTAAGTACTGATCCCTCAGAACTAAATGGAAGAGAGCAAGCCTTCACTGATGAAAAAAGATATAATTATGTATTTCAAGCTGACTATATACACCCTTTTGATGGTCTTTTTAAACTTGAGACCGGTTTAAAATCAAATATTAGAAACTTTACTTACGATTTCGATTTTGCCAGATTTGCTGATAGAACTCAAAGTTTTGAAGATGACCCTGCAGTAAGTAATGAATTTGATTATCAAGATAGAATCCATGCCGGATATGTATTATTATCCAGATCTTTCGATAAGTTGGATATAACTGCTGGTGTGAGAGGTGAATTGACTCAATTAAGCACCTACTTATACAATACGGATGAGGGAAATAGCCAGGAATATTTTAATCTCTTCCCTAGTTTGCAAACGCTATATAAATTTTCAGATAACCAAGCTGTAAAATTTACCTATAGTAGGAGAATTGACAGGCCTACGGCGTGGAGATTAAATCCCTTTCCGGATATCACCGATTCATTAAATGTAAGAAGAGGAAATCCCGGTTTACAGCCTGAATTGATTAACTCGCTCGAGTTAGGGCATATATTTGAAGCAGAAAAATCGAGTTTAACCACCAACTTTTTCTATAGACAAATTAATGGCAGATTAGATTATATTACCAAAGTAGAAGATGAAAAATCCATCTCAGAACCTGCTAATTTAAACAGTGCTGAATCGTCTGGTGTAGAATTAATAGGATTAAGAGAGATAACCAACTGGTGGACATTAAATGGAAGTATAACGGGATTTTATATCAGCGTTGATGGCTCTAACATTAGCCAGGAATTTACCAACAGTGGCTATGCCCTCAACAGCAAATTGGCATCTGACTTCAAATTACCTTATGACTTTACCTTACAATTGGTTTTTAATTATGATTCTCCAGGGATTGAAGCACAGGGAAGAAATTTATCTCAATATTTCATGGATGCCAGCGTCCAAAAGAGCTTTTTTGATAAAAAGGGAAGTATATCCTTAAGTGCCAGAGATATCTTTAACACGCTAAGATTTGCTGGTGATAGGTTAACCAACGACTTTTCACAATCTTACTACGCTAAAAGAGAAACAAGAATTGTATTGCTAAGTGCCAGATATACATTTTAAAAAATATGATTTAGATGTTAAACCTTTGCAGCCTTCTGCATAGTATGCAGTTGCTCCTGGTAGTCCAGTAGCATTTTCTTGTGCAGAAAATAACCTTGAGATAATAAGTAGAGGTAGTTATTTAAAGCGATAAACAACATCTCTAAACTTTTTTCCCTGTATCCCTCATCGCTAAAATAAATCCAATGCTCTGATAAATATAACTCAAAACTTGACCTGATTTCATCGGTTATTGAAGAACTAAAATTTTCTTTCTCTAATAATTCCCTAATATTATCTCTAAATGGCTTTTCAAGCAGCTTTATCTGCCTGAAATTAGCTTCAATTTTCTCATAAGGGTTTGTATAATTAATAAATTGCAGGGCATTTTGTAATTCATTATATACCATAATTTTTGAATCGTATTGCTGATCAAATTCGAAAAAATTATGTAAGAGATTTTTTAAATCTTGTGAACTTGCTTGTTTTTCTTCCAAAGAAATGAAATACCGGTAAATACGCATATCATTCTGAAGAATAGATTCATTTATAGCAGAAAGCTCAGATTGCAGTTGTGGCAATAGTTCCTTCGATCTCTTACGACTATACTTTATGCCATTATAATCAAAGCTTTTTAATTTAAGAGTTTTATTGGCAATCTGATTGATAATATCAATATCACTCTTTAGCGCTATTGCTTCATACACCAGATTAATCATGTTATCTGAGAAAAGATTTGAAAGTTCCCAATCAGCTTGAGAAGGTTTTACCTCATCTACTTTAAAAAATGTAGGGTTTTTATGATCATAATATCCATTATACATTTTAGCAAAGGAGTTTTTTTGAAACTCTCTCTCAAATTCTTTCACAAAGTTATTCAAAGACAATATTTGAACCTCTCCTTCGTAGCTTATCTGATTAAATATTATTTGAGTTAAATGTTTTTGTAAATTTTCAGCTTGTTTAAAAAGTTCAATAGCAGGTTTCTCTGAAGGTGTTTGTGCATTAATACCAGTTTTTTCTAATCTACTCACCCTTTCCTCAGTGGTTGGGTGAGAAGCCCATTGATCCTCAATTACAAGTTTAGATTTATTGAATTTATTTAGATCCTCCAAATGGATAGATGGGAGATTATTTTTAAAACTTAATCCATCTTCTATTGCGAGAAAATTAAGTAGGTGATTTTGCTCTTTGAAAATGTTTTCACTTTTTAAGTTTTCTTTGATTCTGCCATCATAAAATGATAAAACTGTACTATAGGTATTTTCAGCAAAATTTAGTCTAAGTAATGAATCGCGTAAAGGTTCGAAACCAGTCACATTAGCTGCAATTTCATCTGCATGGAACTCCATTTCACGTGAAAGAGCCATATAGCTCTTATTCACTACTCCATACATTTGTTGTAGTATCCATTTTATGCCATCGATAATTTTTACAGCAATCAGTACGAAAATTGCAAAATAACCACTTGCACTTGCCCACCGTCCTACTGCGTTATCATAAGCCTCGTTATCGTAAAGCATATTGTAAATTACCTGGTTTACATTATATACATAGCTGCCTACTTTCATGGTCCGTTGGGAGAAATGACCAAATTCATGGGCTAAAATAGCTTTTAATTCTTCCTTTGTGACAGAAACCAACTAAGCCCATGCCAATTTGCAAGTTCTTTTTGACAGGCAGAAACATACTCCAAAAACTAGAATCATAGAAAACAGCGGCATTTACATCCGATGACAAGTATATTTTCTTAGGGAAACTTGTTCCTACCTCTTTTACTAAATCATGTATCATCTGAAACAATAGTGGTTCATCTTTTTGTTGGATTTCATGAAGGTGAGACAGATCTGTTTTGTTAGATTTGAAGATAAACTTTATGAGAAAAAAGCTAACGATAATACCCAAACTCGCTAGCCCTACACCCAAAATAATAGTAATAATCCGTGGATAATTAACTATTAATTGATAGCCACCATAAATACAAAGGGCTGTAATTCCTAAGGACAATACAAATAACATCAAGTAGACAACGAGAAACAAGATGATGGCAAAGATTGCATTGGAAGTACTTAATTTGAATTCTGAAGATAGTTCAATTTGTTTTCCTATCATGTTTTGATATTTATTGAATTAATTATTGAAAAATTATGACATCAAATAAATCAAATTATTTTATTTATGCCTAGTGTATTAGAGGAAATATTGACAGAAAAAATAAAATAATTACTAATTTTAGACTGGAAGAGGAAACAGCAATTTATTAAGAATTGATAATCAGCCTCAACCAATTTGGTACCTGAAAATCATTTCGAACATATCTAATTACATACAGTTTTAATCCTATGATAAACTGGAAAAAACTAGACGATCAAACAACAGATAGAATAGTGGAAATGGCCTGGGAAGATCGTACTCCTTTTGATGCAATATTTACTCAGTTTGGAGTGCCGGAGAAAGATGTGATTAAGATTATGCGCAAAGAAATGAAACCTTCCAGCTTTAGGATGTGGCGTAAAAGAGTACAAGGCAGAAGCACAAAGCATACCCAGTTAAGACCGGATGACGTAAATACTTTTAAAGCCACCCGTCAAAAAAGTATTAGTTTAAATAAGTATAAGTAGAGCTATATTTTAGCTTTTAATTCCGCTATCCGGTCTGCAGCATAGTTTTTGTACCATTGGATTTCACAATTTTGATAGTATTCTTCCATTTTAATTAACATTAAAGTTTTATTATCTCTACCTAAAAGCTTAATCTTACCAAGATTACGATTCCATATCCTATTTCTCTCTCTCATTGACTGGATAGTCTGAACTGGTTCAGATAATGTTTCAGGAAAACCAAGATCGTCAATAATGGATTGAATTATCCAATTATATTCTTGATTAAAAATCTTTCTAGCATCCAAAAGAAGATCTACATATTCTTGCAATAGATTTAGTTTTTCAAAAGAAGAATCAACTTTTTCGATTGTACTCACACCTGTTTCAAACCACAATACTGCTTCATCATAGTTTTTGATCAATCTATTACACCTGATTAGTAGACCTAAAACATGAAAATAAAGGAAAGGATAATCTTCAGGTTTCATGATTTCCAATACTTTACTGAAATGCTCTATAGCCAAACTATACTTTTTAGCTTCAAAGTAAAAGAAACCAATATGGTCATTCATTTTTACCTCATATACTTCAGCGTCATAAGTTGACTTCAATGGATTAGCATGTTTTTCAAGAGTAGCTATTCTTGTTTTATAATCAGCTAAAGGTGTATCTCTATACAATTGTAAAACTACCTCTTTAGTTAAAAAGTCACTTCTTAATTGTTGGATGTTCATATTTAAAAATAAAGGAAAATCTTGAGACTAGAAAAGCAAGTAGTAATATTGGTTATCAAAATACTTTATTATGACAGTATAAAATACGGTTTTTACACTATAGGAGGTTAAAAAAAATGTGAGGTCACGAGCGGCCTGCATGCCTTTGGCAGGGATTGCTCATACCCACGAAGCATGCCGCACAAGCCCCTCGCGAACCAAGCCCTTACACGGGGCTTGGTTTCGAACCTGCGCTTCTCATCCGCTCTTTAACTTTAGTGCATAAAAAAACCCCCTACTGCTTTTACACTATAGGAGGTTAAAAAAAATGTGAGGTCACGAGCGGATTCGAACCGCTGTAAATGGTTTTGCAGACCACTGCCTAGCCACTCGGCCACGTGACCGTGTCTCATTTGCGATTGCAAAAATAGGGATATTCTCCCGCTCTACAAACAACATGCTCAAATATTATGCGAAAATTTATTGGTGGCTTTACCTGCCAACAGTAAAAGCACGAGATGCAAGCTAACGCTAGCTAAACTTATTTTAATTGTGAAATAAATTCCATCAAAAAAACCATCCCACTAAAAGCAGGATGGTTTTGTATTCAGATGCTTGAATGTTTAAACACTCAAACCATCTCTTTCAATCCGATAATATCTTACTCTTTATCTTCTTTTTTGTCGTCTTCAGACTCTTCTTCTTTCTTTTCTGCTTTCACTTCGTCCTTTTTGGCTTCAGCTTTTGCTTCTTCTTTTTTAGCCTCAGCTTTCGCTTTGTCCGGAGCAGGAGTTTCAACTTCAGCTTCTGATTTCTCAGCAGTTTCGGCTTTCTCTGCTTTTGGCTCTTCCTTTTTAGGAGCTGCTTTTTTAGCAGGAGCTTTTTTAGCATCACCTTCCATTTGCTCTTTTAATGCAGATAATGCATCTAAATCGCCTAATGTTGAAGAAGAACCTTGTTGCTGCGGTTTAGGAGCAGATTTTTTCTTACCACCTTTAGATGCTGCAGGAGCTGCTTTTTTAGTAGGCATTTCCTCTGCATCAGAATGCGTATGTAAGTGTGATAATACAATTCGTTTATCATCTTTAGAGAATTCTAATACTTTGAATTCTAAAGACTCACCTACTTCTGCCATAGAATCATCCGCTTTTTTCAAATGTTTAGTCGCTACAAAACCTTCAATACCGTATGGTAATTCAATTACCGCACCTTTTTCAGATTTGTTCAATACTGTACATTTGTGTTTAGAACCTACTGTAAATACAGTTTCGAAAGTATCCCAAGGATTTTCTTCCAATTGTTTATGTCCTAAAGCTAATCTTCTGTTTTCAACATCCAGCTCTAATACAACTACTTCCAATTCTTCGTTTACTTTCACAAACTCAGATGGATGCTTGATTTTCTTAGTCCAGCTTAAATCAGAAACGTGTACTAAACCATCAATACCTTCTTCTAGCTCAATAAATAAGCCGAAGTTAGTCATGTTACGCACCACACCTTTATGCTGTGTACCCACTGCATATTTGGTTAATACTTCTTTCTTGTTCCAAGGATCTTCTGTCAATTGCTTAATACCCAACGACATTTTTCTTTCGTCCTTATCTAGAGTAAGCACTACAGCTTCCAGCTCATCACCTACATTAATGAAATCCTGAGGATTTCTTAGGTGCTGTGACCAGCTCATTTCAGATACGTGGATTAAACCTTCTACACCTGGAGCAATTTCTAAGAATGCACCGTAATCTGCTACGTTCACAATCTTACCTTTTACTTTAGAACCAATTTCTAAATCAGCTGCAAGCGAATCCCAAGGGTGAGAAGTCAATTGCTTCATACCTAAAGAAATTCTTTTCTTATTCTCATCAAAATCAAGTACTACAATCTTAACTTTTTCGTCAAGTTTCAATACTTCTTCCGGATGATTGATTCTACCCCAAGAGATATCAGTAATGTGCAATAGACCATCTACACCACCTAAATCGATGAATACACCGAAATTAGTCATGTTTTTGATCACACCTTCTAATACCTGACCTTTTTCAAGGTTGTTAAGGATTTCAGTTTTTTGTTTTTCGAGATCTTTCTCTATTAATACTTTGTGAGAAACTACTACGTTATCGTTGCTGTAGTTAATTTTCACAACTTTCACTTCCATTTTCTTGCCAACGAATACATCAAAATCACGGATAGGCTTCACATCAATTTGAGATCCCGGTAAGAAAGCTTCTACACCGTGAACATCAACAATTAATCCACCTTTAGTTCTTCTCTTAACAATACCTTCAATGATTTGATCACCATCTAAAGCTTTTTGGATGTTATCCCATGCACCAACTATTTTGGCTTTTCTTCTGGATAATACTAATTCTCCGTTTTGATCTTCTTTTTCTTCAACATACACCTCAACTTCATCACCTACTTTTAGGTCAGGAAGATCACGGAATTCGTTGGTTGGCACTAAACCATCTGATTTGTACCCAACGTTTAATACAACGTCTCTGTCATTAATAGCTACTACAATACCTTTTACCACTTCCTGTTCAGGTAAGTCGGTAGATACGTTATCGTACATAGAAGCTAATTCTTCTTTTTTTGCTTTTGAGTAGCCTTCACCAAAACCTTTGGATTCAAATGCTTCCCAATCGAACTCTTCGTTCTTTACTGTTTCTTGATTGTCTGCCATAATTGTCAGGGCCCTTTTTATTTTCGATAAGCAGTGCGGACCTCTCCTGCCATCGTTTTGGTTTACAATAACTTACTTATAAAAAGCAAGCCGTTCACTCGAACGGAACGCAAAGGTAAGAATTTTTATGAACAACAAAAGTATTTGACACCGAATATTTAAAGAACTAATGCTTTGAGATTGGGGGAGTTAGTGCGCTTAACATTCCTATTACTTAGTAGCATCTTTCTTCAATCAACTGTCCTACTTCCAGATTTCATTAAGGAGCAAGCGTGCAATGAAAACGTATCTATTAAGGATTTGCAAATTCTATCAACTTTCATGACTCATTATCGCTGTCCATAGGCAATTACCATAAAAACTAAAGGCTTATTTTCAAGTCTTCACTTTATTTATTTCTCCAAAAGCTAAATTTGATACTTTTCTAAGACCATTTTACTGCTGTATTAAAAATGGTTCTCCCGTTAATTTAATTTTTCTAACGACTGCCACCTTATCTTTAATGCGTTGATCATTTGGTTGCTTACCTCCGATTGCAATAATAATTTCTCCAGAAGGCACTTCCAATTTATTTTTGTTGTTAAGCCTTGCTAATTGCTTTGGTGTAATAGTGAAATTAACATTCTTAGTTTCATTTGCTTTAAGAAATATGCGTTCAAAACCTATTAATGTACGGACGGTATTCAATTCATCTTCAACTGGATTCGTAAAATATAATTGTACCACTTCTTCACCGTCCAATTCACCAGCATTAGAAACATCAATTGAAACTTTAATTTCCTTGCTAGTTTCGGTAATTTCTGGAGCGACTAAATTTGTATATGAAAATGAAGTATAACTTAAACCAAAACCAAAATCGTACAGCGGCTCTCCTTTAAAATACCGATACGTTTTCCCTTTCATACTGTAATCATTAAAGGCAGGGATATCTTTTATGTCTTTATAAAAAGTTAAGGGTAATCTTCCTGAAGGATTATAATCCCCAAAAAGGACATCAGCAATAGCAGTTCCTCCTGCCTGACCAGGATACCATGCTTCTAAGATAGCGGGTATATTATCATGCTCCCAATTGATGCCAATAGCACTTCCATTTAGTAATACTAGCACCATCGGTTTGTTTAATGCTTTTATTTTTTTCATTAGGCGTGTTTGACTCTCCGGCAGATTAACATCTAGCCTATCTCCGCCTAAAAAGCCCTCCACATGAACAATCATTTCTTCACCTTCTAGCATTGGACTTAGTCCCATGCAAAAAATAACCACATCTGACTTCTCAGCTAAAGCAAGTGCTTCTTCCTCTAATGTGTCACCAGGAGCATCCCATAAAAAACGCATCATAGCATGCTCAGTATTATTCTGTCTGAATTCCAGTGTAATTTTGTAAGCTTTATCAGCTTCTAAATCAATAAATTTATACTCCTTTTTGGGTTCATGTATGTCTTCTATATCTATGATTAGTTCATCATTTATGAAAAGTTTAAAACCTGAAAAAGCCTCACCTCCTAAAGCATACTTACCTGCTTCCCCAACTTTCAAATAGCCAGACCATCGAATGGAGTATTTATCATAACTCATATCTTCGAAAGGCGGGGTTGTGCCCCAGGTAAAATCAACTTTTTCATCTACTCTTTTGTGCAATGGCTCTCCGCTAAACTCTACATTAGAGAAATATTCTGCATTTAATCCGTTCTTTTCGCCAGTGACATCAGTAAATAAAACTGTACTGGGTAATGTCTCTAAAACAGGCAATCCATCTGCAAGACCACATCCTTGAGCAAATAACACCTCTGAATTTGGTAGTTTATTTTTAATGCCTTTAAACGGAGTTATTCCTTCAGAAGGGAAACCATTGTAATTACCCAATAGAACATCAAGTTCGTTGGAATTTGGCCCGATAACCGCTACTTTTTTTAAATCTTTACTTAGTGGTAGGATATCATTTTCATTCTTTAATAAAACCATTGACTTTCTGGCTGTTTCAAGCGCTAAAAGCTGATGGGCTTTTGAATTTACCACACTAAAAGGAATATTTTCATACTTTACGGCACCTTTAGGAGCAAAAAGCCCTAGTTTCATTCGTGCAACCAGCAATCTTTCAAGCGAAACATCTAATTCATTTTCAGAAATCAACTTTTGTTTCACAGCATCAATCAACGAAGGATACGAGTCTCCGCAATTTAAATCAGTTCCGGCCTTCACTGCTAAAGCTGCTGCCTCTTCTTTTGATGGAACAATTTCATGTGTTCCTTCTTCATAAAAGTCTCTCACCGCCCAACAATCTGATACAATGTAACCCTTAAAGCCCCAATCTTTCCTTAAGAGATCGCTCAATTCCTGATTTCCGCAACAAGGCAGACCATTGTAGCTGTTATAAGCACACATTACTGAATAAACCCTAGCTTCTTTTACTGCCTTTTCGAAACTGAGAACTGTAAGTATTCGTCATATCAAATATTGATGGCTCTGCATTTAAAGCTGTGTCTTTCACTTTCGGACCGCTGTGTACCACAAAATGCTTTGCAGTTGCAATAACTTTGTAATAATCGCAGTAGAAGATAATTGATGTGAAGATAGATTTCTTATACATGAACATGCTTATTACGTTCACTCTCCTTTACTACTCTAATCCTTCTAGAAATCCTATGTGTGCAGATTTTCTATCAAATGAGTCATCAAATAATAAGGGCCAATCCGGTCTATCATACTGATTTATAATCCAAGATTCGTTGTCTCTGATGCCCCACATAGTAATTGCGTACTTAAAGTCAGAAGGGATGGAGTTATATATCTCTACCACTTCTCGATACTTCAATCTTTGAGCAAAATCCCTTTCTTCGATAAGTGAATTCACTATTTGCCTTCCATCAGGATTAACTCTGACATCCAATTCTGAAAAATGAACAACTAGATTTCTTTCCACAGCTTTGTCAATATCTTCTTGTATTTGCTGCTTTGTAGGGCTATCAATGCTAATATGCATCTGAAGACCAACACCGTCAATCGGAATGTTATTAGATTGTAAATCATCGATCAAATCATAAACATCGTTTTGTTTGGCTAAATCTGCTGGTGTATTATAGTCATTATAAAAAAGCAAGGAATTGGGGTCTGCTTCTCGCGCCCACTGAAAACACTTAGCAATATAATCAGCACCCATTTTTTCAAGAAATATGGTGCTTCTTACACCTCCACCATCATTTATAGCCTCATTCACTACATCCCATGACGTTATTTTACCAGCGTATCTACTTACTACAGCTATAATATAGTCTTTTACATATTGTTCAAATTCTGCATCTGTACCTGAAAAAGTTTCCATCCAATCAGGAACCTCTACATGCCAAACAAGCGCATGACCATGAATATTTAAATCGTTCTCTAATGCATAATTAACAAGTGCATCAATTCTTGTCCAATCGTATGTGCCAGGGCCAGTGAAAATCGTTCGCATTTTCATTTCACTTTCAGCAGTGATACTGTTGAATTCTGTTGTCAACAATTCATCATAGGCTCCAGATAGTCGATTAGTACTTACAGCTGCTCCAACAAAGAAGTTATTTATGGCTTTGTCTTTCAAAAACACATCGGTATCTATAAGCGTTCCTGTAGTGGTTACCATTATAACGTTAGAAAAATCCGAGATAACAGATTCTCTTACTGCTTTAACTCTGAAATAATACTGAGTTCCTGGAGTTAAACCTGAAATCTCTGCTTTGATACCTGTCACCTCTAGTGCTTCATAACCTGCAATGAAATTGGAGAAATCGCTTTCAGATGAAACATCCAGCAGATAACTTTTTGCAGTAGACACAAAATTCCAACCAGCAGTAAAACCAGAGTCAGTTATCTCAGAGGCAGAATTAGCGGTTGGATTTGCAAGAGGGGGTAGATCAACACCGCCATCATCATTTGAACAAGCGGCTAAAAGAAAAACTACACTTATTAAAAACAAAAAAATTTGATTTTTCATTATTAGTTCTTTAATCATTGAAAATAAATTAGTTAGTAAAAGGGAACAATTCATTAAAAATCACACCTACTCTTACTGTATGGTTTCAAATCAGAATTTTGATAAACGCAACACTGATGTTCCAAAAGAAATCAATTATAAAGAAGCGGCTTAAGTAGTAAATTTTAGCATCGCTTTCTTAAACCAGCATCACAAGAATCAAATTGACTAATAATTGTATTTAATAACAGCGAAGGTTGGGCCTTCGCTGCTATTAAATATAGTTATCAATGAAACAAAATATGCCGCTCTATATAATCACGTAATCAGAACATCAAATTAGGATCTAATTTCTATACCTAATTTTCAAATTATCAAAGCTTATAATAGTAGGGTTAGGCGAATCACTCTGAACAATCCCAATATTGATTTGATTCACTTCTGAGGGATTCGGATCACCTTCAACAGTATCACCAAAACCATAATTATTTCTAAATTCTGATAGAGGAATAGAGTATGTGTTCCATTCAGTGTCTTCAATCTTCAGATTAAAAGCAAAGTTTACTCCATTTAAAGGGTTAATTTGAATGGCAACATGAGCTCCTACCACATTTGCACTTATGTCAATATCAATATATGCTTCGGTGGGATCTGTGTTGCTCGGCTCTAAAAAGTTAGCACCACCACCAGCACTGGTTCCGTTGAAACCATTTTCCTGCGAACCTGCCCAGGTCAACTGAGCAAAATTTCCGGTTGGTCCCCCTGCCATATTTGGATCAAAAGAGGCAACATCTCCAAAAGAAAACCATTCTTGCCTAACACCACCACCATCAAAATCAGAAATATTTACTATAATAAATCCTAAGCTAACATTTAAAAATTGAGTTAGAGAACCTCCTGGGGTTGTAATAACTAAATCCGCTCCACCAGTTGCTGTTTCAGGTATGATAATGGTTAGCTCATCTTCAGAAATTACACTGTACTCGATAGGTTCGCCATCAAATGTAACACTGGTTACATCAAAAAACCATTCTCCTTGAACCGTGGCAAAATTACCTGCCAAAGGTGTTTCAGGTGAAATGCTGCTAATAACCGGAAGTGGTTGCAGGATTTCAAAATCAGTTGTCACTGAGCCACTTGAAGTGGCAAAAGTTATAGGTTGAACACCAAATCTACTGCCCTCAGAGACATCAAATGGAACAGTAAAAATGAATGCCCTATTGGAATTGTAGGCAGGGTTGAAGCCTACATCAATAGTGTTGTCAAGGGTAATCTTCTGCAAACCTGACAGCCCCTCTCCTTCTACCCGAACCTGTCGGCCCGGGTACGAAGCATTTAATAAATCTCCCGGTTCTGAAACAATGGCATCCACTACTACATTCACATTATCATCGTTTTCACAAGCAGAAAATATGAATACAAAGACCAATAATATTGAGATATTCTTTAATTTATTTAACATAGTCATTTTAGTTAAAGTTATAAGCTACGGGCTCTTCCAACAGTGATGGATTTGTATTTATTGCCGATTGAGGGATCGGTAATTCAAAATAATTTGCCCCAGGGGTTATCTTAGTAGATATTAGTTCAGTCCTAGCTTCATCTGCGTAGAAGCCTACTTCTTGTTCAGAAATAACTGAAATCGCCTCACTAATTCCTCTGCGCTTCAAATCAAAAAAGTACTGCCCTTCTAATGCAAACTCTGCTCTTCTTTCCTTAAACAACTCCTCCCTTGTAAGAACGAGTTTTGTTGGTAAGCCTGCTCTCGTTCTTACTTCGTTAAATGCGTTCAATGCCAAAGGGTCAGATGTACTTGAGCCACCGGCCAATTTAGCCTCTGCATGCATCAATAAGACATCAGCGTATCTTAAAATAATAGTGTTCTGAGAAGTTTTCATAAAGAACACATCGTTTCTCTCAGCTGCTGATCCTACAATGTATTTTCTGAAATTAGCTCCGGTAGAAGAGAGCGTTTTATCGTAAGTAAATCCGCCCTCAGAAGATAATAATTCAGGATATACGTCACCATCTTCCATAATAGTTGCTTTCTTCCTTCTGTCCTCTTCAATAAATTCATCTTGCAATGAAATAGAAGGCAAATAAACGCCCCAACCATCCTGTCCTCCTGTTATTCCTGATCCAAAGGGAACAATGTATGCTTGATTTGTATTTTGTGTACCCCAGATAGTAGCAATTGCTATCCATTGTAGTGAAAACATGCTCTCAGAATTGTTATTATCTTCAGGACTGTTAAATATATTACCAAACTGATCGATCAGTGAATATTGTCCTCCAATAATTTCTTCAGTTAAACTCGCGCTTTCAGAATATTCATTGAGTGTTAAATGCACTTTTGCTAAAACTCCTTTAGCCACCTCTTGATTCACGAAGCCTCTCTTAGCGGCAGTTTCAGGTAGGTTTTCGGCAGCAAATTGCAGGTCCAATTTAATAAATCTATATACGTCTTCCACCAAGTTTCTTTTTGGCTGAGGTGCAGTATTAATTCCATCTATAATAGGTACTGCCCCAAAACTCCTTACTAAATAAAAGTAAGCATTGGCTCTCATGAATCTTCCCAGGCCTATCAGATTTTTATAGTCCTCTTCTGGCAACTCATCCTTTCTGTCTTCTACTAAACTCATCAGGTTGTTTGACTGATCTATTACGGAAAACAAAGAAACATAACCCTCTGTTAATATAGGGTTTTGAGAGGTGACCTGAGCGTCTCTGAATTGCTGATAGGCCCCATCAAAACTAAAAATGTTTCCTGCATACATATCGCCCACTGCAATCAAAAACTTATCGTTAAACAGAAACCAAGGCTCAAAATACATTGTTTCCGCAATACCATCAAAAGCTGTTATTCCTTCAGGCAAATCGGTTGGTGTTAATTGAGTTTCGGATGGCGCATCCAAAAATTCGTCTGAACAAGAGCACATAAGCAATAATACAAACAAAGGTATTAATCGATATTTATTTACTATTTTTTCCATATCATTTATTTTACACATTAAATATTTTTTAAAAAGTCCTTGCTAAAATTCTAAGCTTACTCCAATAGATGAGATTCTAGGGACAGGAAATCTCCCTAAATCAATACCGTTTAGTGTCACATTTTGATCTAAGCTTCCCAATGCGGGATCAAAACCGGAATAGTTCGTAAAAGTATACAGGTTTTGCACACTGGCATACACTCTTGCTGTTGAAAAGAACCCTTTCCCTAGTACATCAGTAGGAATATTATAACTTAACATAACGTTTTGAATTCTCAAGTAGGATCCATCTTCAACATACCTGTCTGAAATTCTTCCATTTCCATTAGGATCTGTCAAAGTAATTCTCGGTTCATTGGTTGTTTCATTTACTCCCACCTCAAAGGCATTCAAGGCTCGTGGACTTACGTTTGAAAATCTATCTCCGAAACCTGGAACAATTCCATCGATATAATGGCGGGTAAAATTGTAGATTTCATTGCCCTGACTTCCCTGTATTGTGATTGCTAAACTAAAATTTTTGAATTCGAAATTATTAATCAAACTATATGTGAAATCTGGTATTGCATTACCAATAGGGCCTTGATCATTTCCATCAATTATTCCATCATCATTTAAGTCTTTAAATCTGATGTCACCAATGGCAGTACCTGCCTCTTGAGTAGGGCCAGCTGCCAATTCCTCTGCACTCCTAAATAAACCATCTGTCACAAAGCCATAAAACTGACCGATTGGTTCGCCCTCTGTTGTTCTTGTAATAGTAAATTGATCAAATTGCACCCTTCCAAGTAAAGACTGACCCTGACCTTGGAATTTGGTTAGGTTGTTAGTGAAAGTAGAAAAAATTGCAGTAGTTTTCCAGAAAAAGTTTTCGGTTGAAATGTTTCTCGTATTCAAGGATAAGTCGAGACCTTTCGTTTCGATAACGCCAGTATTTATAAAGAAATCCTGCGCACTTTGATTAGATTCATCGCTAATTCTTCTGGCAAGGAAATCTGAAGAGTTTTTGATATAAAAATCGGCATCTAATTTGATTTTATTTTCTAGCACCCCCACATCTACACCTACATTAAAAGAATTCAAAGATTCCCATTTGATATCAGGATTTCCCAGATTATCAATGGTAGGAGATGTGCCACCGAATGGCGATGGAACTAAGGACAAGATGGTCTGAAATCTATTAGGAGGAATGTTCTGATTACCTACAGACCCATACCCAGCCCTAAGTCTTAGATTAGTAATAAAGTTGTTATCTACCAAGAACTTTTCATTACTTATTGTCCAACCACCAGAGATAGAAGGGAAATATCCCCAACGATTATTCGGACCAAAATTTGAAGAAGCATCAGCTCTTACAGAAGCAGCAACGTTATATTTGTCATTGAATCCATAAATAACTCTAGATATGTAAGAAGTCATAGCCCACCTACCGGAACCATTCCCGTTCACAGCGGACTCAATGTCTCCCACATCTAAATTTGTAAAATCCTGGTTTAAAAATTGGCCTGTTCTGAATCCGTTCAAATACTCATATCTGCTTTCCTGAGCTTCTTGTCCTACTAAAACAGTTAAATTATGTTTCTCCTTGAAAGTTTTATTATAAGTTAAGAAGTTTTTGACATTCCAATAAAAACTTTGTTCTTGTTGTTTATAAGACCTATTCAATGTTTCTGTTATAGCACCTAGTTCAAATGCCGGAGCAAAAGATCCTATTTTACCGAAACCCAAATCATATCCGAATTCTGTTCTAAACACCAGGTCATCGAATATATCGATTTCTGCAAATACATTTCCAAGGATTTGAGTTCTTTGTGTTGTTGCATTATTAATTTCAGCTAAAGCAACTGGATTGGTCGCCTCATTACCTCCTGAACCAAGATTACCCGCTGGACCAGCAAACGAACCATCAGAAAACCTTACAGGCAATTCTGGTGACTGTCTTAAGGAATTCATTACAATTCCGCCCCTGTCATCATTTCTCACCACTCTCTGGAAAGATCTGTTGATAGATAAATTATTACCAACTTTTAACCAGGATTTAACGTCACTATCAACATTCAATCTGAGCGATAACCTATTAAAACCAGAGTTCAGGACTGTTCCTTCCTGATCGAAATAGCCAAAGGAGGTATAGTATCTTGAATTGTCATTTCCTCCTGACATTGATAACTGATGACTTTGAATAGGAGCAGCTCTAAAAATTTCTTTTTGCCAATTGGTGCCTGCTCCTAGTAACTCAGGGTTTTGATATTGAAATGGTATCGGTTCCCCTGAGAACTCCAAAAGTTTTGTTTGGTATCTTGCATAATCTGGCAGATCTAAAACATCAACAAAATTGATATTTTCTTGAACACCAACGTAGGATTCGTAAGATACCGCCGATTGCCCCTTCTTACCCTTTTTTGTTGTGATTAAAACAACTCCGTTAGCTCCATTAGCCCCATAAATAGCAGTTGCCGATGCATCTTTCAGGATATCAATAGATTCAATATCGGCAATGTTAAGACCGGCTAAGGCTGAATTTCTCGTCTGACCATTTCCTCCTCCGAAGATCCCAAAAGAAAAAGATTCATTGTTTCTGTCAGCAAATACAGGAGTACCATCAATTACATATAAAGGCTCATTACCATTGATGGAAGTAATACCTCTAATCTGAACTGAAATACCACCGCCTGGCGTACCGGAATTTTGTTTTACATTAACACCAGCGGCCTGACCAATTAATGCCTGATCAATTGAAGTAAAAGGCTGATCCTGTATATCGTCCACTCCGATGGAAGAAATAGCACCAGTCAAATCCCCCCTTTTTTGAGTACCAAAACCAATCACAACTATCTCTTTCAATGTTTCTGCATCGTCAATCATGATAACACTCATTGGAGAGCCAAATTTTGCTGGTAACTTAATGGTTCTAAGTCCAACAAAGCTGAAAACGATTGTTGCCTCTTCAGGCACGTTGTTTAGAGTAAAATTACCTTCCAAATCCGTTATGGTACCGGAACTTGTTCCCTCAATGACCACATTTACTCCAGGAATGGGAAACCCATCATATTTAACATTTCCTTCTACAACTTGAGCAAACACCACCTGACCATACATTAAAGTGATGACAGTAATAATTGCTTTTAAAATATGCTTTCCCATAATGCTTAAATTTTTAAAATTAACTTCAAATAATTTCATTTTAATTACAGTGTTTATTTATAAAGATTCGCTGTGTCTAATTTACTTTTGTTTACTTACTGCTAACAATTAGGCACAATCTCTGAAAACGTTTGCGCAAGGTAATTTAAGTGTCAATTATTAAATAGAACAGATGAAGCGTTTTGTGACATAATTGATGCATTTATATGGAATAAATGTCCAATAGTGCATAAAGATGCCAAAGTTTGACCAAAAGCAAGAAACAGCTTTTCATAAAAGCTAAAGGTCGGTGGATTAATATTGTGGTTGTAAATTTCAAAAATTGACAGGGAGAAAAGTAATTTCCTATTGTGAACAATGCCTATCGCACATTCTCAGGTGGCAGTGGATTTACTTTACAGAAAAAAGAAGCTTAACGAACTGTTATTTTGAACACATATGTGGTATCTAGCTTTTAGTTTTACGTGGTTGAGTTGGAACATGACCGTACTTGGCCTTGTAACATTTTGTAAAATATGAAGGGGATGTGAAACCTACTTTATATATTATTTCATTGATATTCTGATCTCCTTCATCAATAAATTCCTTCGCTTTTTGTAAACGTATATTTCTGATAAATTCATTAACGGAACCGCCAGTAAGTGCTTTTATTTTGCGATACAATTGACTTCTACTTAAAAAAACTTTAGAAGATAAGTAGTCAACATTTAGTTCAGGGGCACTTATGTTCTCACTAATAATTACTAAAATCTTCTCAATAAATTTAAGATCGACAGAAGTTGTATTTTGCGCTCCAGGTTTAATGATGCCTGTATATAAATTATTGAAAATTATCTGCCTGCTTTTAATCAATTGAGATAAACTGGACTTCAAAATATCCATTTCGAAAGGCTTGCTCAAATAGATGTCGGCACCAGAATCAATTCCCTCCACCCTGTCCGACACTAATGCTTTTGCAGATAACATTAATATAGGAATATGACTAATCTTCACGTTGGCTTTTATATTCTTACAAAGTTCTATTCCATTCATTTCAGGCATAATAACATCCGTAATTACTAAATCAGGCATTTTTTTGACAGCCAGATCGTAGCCTTTTCTACCATTTTCTGCTAAGAGTACCTTGTAGTACTTTTTTAGTTCATTCTCGAGATAATTCCTAAGCTCAGCATGATCTTCTACAATTAAAACTGTGTATTCTTTTCTAACCTGTTCCTCATTACTACTCTTTCCTACTTCTGAGTCAGGAATTTCATCTTTCTCATTGGCAGCTTCCACTTCCAGGGGTTCACCACTAAAATCTTCTTCATTAAAATAATCTTTTCCTATAGGAAAGGTAACAGTAAAGGTTGTGCCTACATTTAAATCACTGTCAACGGTAATCTTACCTTTGTTTAATTCCACAAACTCTTTTACAACCTCCAGTCCTATACCCGTGCTGCCATAGTAAGCTTTGTTTAAATTATTAACCTGATAGAAACGATCAAATATTTTCTTTAAGTTTTTCTTATCTAAACCCGAACCTGTATCTTCCACAGAGATAGTGTAATTGTCAACCTCATTACCATGTGGTTGAGACAAAGAAGTTTCTTGATTATGAAGATATTTTTTGATTGTAACTTTTATCAAGCCACCATCCGGAGTAAATTTGAAAGCGTTTGAAATCAGGTTAAACATAATTTTTTCGAGCATTTTCGGATCCAACCAATCCATTAATGCTTCCTCAGAGGTTTCTAATGATATATCTATTTTTCTAATAGAAGCTTCCTCTAGAAAATAATTAATAATGTCTTTTACAAACCCAACTACCTCAATTTCTGATACCTGCAGAGAAACAGCATTAAATTTAAGCCTATTAAAATCCATTAGTTCATTTATGAGCTTCGCCAGCCTATCAGAGCTTTTATGAATGGTTTTTAGCTTTGTATATACTGAACTTGGTAACAAGTGGTCCTCATTTCTCAAAATATCTTCTAAGGGATTGATAATAAGTGTCAATGGAGTTCTAAACTCATGAGATATATTGGTGAAGAATTGTAATTTTTTGTTATTCAATTTTTCAATCTGAACTGCCTTTTCCCTCTCTAAAGTTACCGTTTGCTTTGCTTCAATTCGGTTTTTATATAAGCTGGCAATAAAGTACAAAAACAAGCCTATTAGTATAATATACATAGCGTAAGCATAGTATGTTTTCCACCACGGAGGTAAAACTGTTATTCTTAAGTTTAATATTTGTGGATTCAATTCTTCTCCTCTACTAAATGATTTGAGTTTAAAAACATAATTTCCAGGTTCTAAATTTGTATAGGTTGCTGATTTGTTATTTCCCACGTAATTCCAATCATCTTCAAACCCTTCTAAAAAATAGGCATACTCATTTTTTCTTGAATCATTATATTCAATACCTACATATTCAATCGTAAAAACTGACTGGTTATGATTTAAAATTACATGATTAGTTTGCGAAATCACTTTAGATAAAGGGGAGTTTTTTTCATTAGGGTTCACTGATTCATTAAATAATTTAAAGTCTAGTAAGTACAATCGGGGCTCCTTTTGCACTCCAGAAACTTTGCTAGGATCGAAGTAAACCATTCCCTCATAGTTGCCAAAATATAAGTCACCACTATTACCTCTGAAAGCTGCGTCATTACTGAACTCATTTGATATTAAACCGTCTTCACGAGTGAAATTTGTACTGCTTGTATCTTTAAAATCGAATTTGGTTAAACCGTTTCCACTGCCGATCCATAAGTTGTCATTATTATCGGTAATTATTGACCTAACAGACTTTTGAGTCATACCTGGAAATGAATGGTAATTGGTAAAAGTCTTTGTTTGTTTGTTAAAACTGAAAAGACCTGCACCATCAGTACCCACCCAAATAGTTTTATCGTTAGATTCAAAAATGGATAAGATTACTTGAATGATATTATGATTTTTTAAGTCTCTCATCATTTTCTCCCGCATAGACTCTATTTTCAATGCAGAACCTGCATTTAGATCTAATTTAAAAAGACCTGATATAGTACCAATCCACAGAATATTATCAGAATCTACTAGTAGTTTTCTTATATACACATTGTCTGAACCGTACTCAGCGTAGGCTGTTGATGGGAAATGATAAAAGCCCTTCGCTTGAGGATCATAATAATGCAATCCCTTATTAAATGTGCCAATCCAAATTTTCCCGGTTGCATCTTCTGAAAAGCTTAATACCCTATTCGATTTTAATCCCTTTGTATTTGTTGTATTAAAATTTGTAAAAGATGAACTGCCATTCTGAAGAAAATAGATCCCCTTACTCCAACTTCCTACCCATGTATTTTGATCACTATCAATAAAAATCGACTGAACATCATTTGCATCTAATCCTGCATAATAATTTTGATTTTCTTCATTAACATGGATAAAAGTTTTATCTGAGGGGTCAAAAATATCGATTCCGCCGCCTTCACTGCTCATCAATATTTTTCCAGCCTGATCCTTTACTACAGAAGTTACAGTACTGGTTTGTAGTGAGTTATCAATATTGGGTAAAGCTTCAACAGTATTAAATCTGCTACTTGGATCTTTAAAAACACCTAAACCTTTATTATAATAACCTAACCAAATTCTACTTTCATCGTCTTCATAAAGAGACCAAATTGAATTGGATTTCAAGCTGTATTCATTGTATTTACTATGAATATAATGTTGCTGAATCTGGCCTGTTTCATTCACTATTATCAACCCATCATTTTCAGTTCCACAAATAATGAAATTAGGATCAGTAGCAATTATTGATAAGATTTTATTTTCGGTAATTGGGAAGACGTCAAATTGGTAATTATCATTATCAGGCTTAATTCTCATTAATCCATGAGAGGTTGTGCCGATCCAGAGAAAACCCCTCTTATCTAAAAGCATGCACTCAATTGGAGCATTAATAGGGTATTTGTTGAATTTATCCTTGAATACAGGGGTTGTCTGATATTCTTTATCTAAACCAAAAATACCATAATTGGAACCAACATAAATTAACCCATTACTGGTTTTTGAAAATGATGAGACTTGAATATCACTTCTGATTAGTAGCTCAGTTGCAATTTGAGTGGATTCACGACTCTTGCGATTTAACTTAAATATTCCTAGATTATTAGTCCCTAATAAAAGATTCCCTTGATTATCCTCAATAATACATCTAATTGTAACCGGTTGACCATTGTTGATATCTACCTTTCTAAAGATATCAAGATCTTTGTCATAATAACATAATCCTTCCCTTGTACCTACCCACAATCTGTTATCAGAATCTACCAATAATGAATGAACAAAATCACTACTTATCCCAGTTTGCTTAGCATAGTCAGATTCGTATCTAATATAATTATGCCCATCATACCGGTAAAGACCAGCTCCATCGGTTCCAATCCAAATAAATTCATTTTCATCTTTTATAATAGCAGTTATAGCCCTTTTGGAAGTAGCTTCGGCAATACTTCTAAACTGGTAATTTTCAAATTTATTTTGAGAAAATAGTAGATTGAGGCTGCATAGATAAATGACGAGTAGATATGTGACTTTCTTTTTATCTATCATAAAATAATTATACATATTTAATTTTACTATACAAATACAGCAGCCTCACAATTAGCGAAAATTCTGACTAATTTGGTTTAAGATGAAATTGCTTTCTTTTGGTCTGCAAAGCTGATCACAATGTCGGCACTAAAATCTTTAACAAAAAAATGGAAAAAAAATTAACTAAGCATAATTTTATTTAAGTTTTCACCGGATGAGAATATACATATATATATAAACAATGGAAAAAGGTTTTAATTGATTCATACGAACTGTATAAGTGATGAAGATCGTCACTGGTTTTCAATATCTCTTTTAGAGACTTCAACCCAGTCAATTAAATAATAAGCCTTGGTAAATCCATTTATCAGATTGTTGTTGAAAATTGCACCATCATGACCAACGTTTAAATTAAAAATAATATTATGCGGGGTGAAATTTTGAAGCGCAAGGTTCGGATCGGTGTTATTATCATATGTTTTGATTAGTACATTATTCACCCTAACCTGTATTCTATGAATTCCTCCATTATTTAACCAGCGCATTTCTAACGTGTGCCAAGCATCTGAAGTTCCACCTGATAAACTGTACTCCTTCACAGTGTTAGCGTGATCTAATGTACTTGTTCCCACACTATTTCCATAAAATAAATTGCTTGCAAACTTTGCATCATTACCATAAGAATAACCTTCCAAGATGTCAATTTCTCCTTTTGTAGGCCATCCATTTTCCTCTACAGTCCAAAAAGCAGGCCACAAGCCATAGGTTTGATTGAAATCTACAAACCGTGGGGAACCATCCTGATTAGTACCGTCTTCAGCTAAAAATTTAATTAAGGCTTGAAATCTAATCTCTTGATTCAATTCTGGACCATACTGGGCTTTCGATTTAAGATGACCGGCATGGAATCTGTCTCCACTTTTTACAGCAGAGAGTGCTGCGACATCGCGATTGTCCCATTGCAAATAATTTACCTGATCGGATCTGTAATCTGTAGTTTGAGTCGAATTATAATCAGCTCTACTATTTTCGAAAATCCAGTTCTCTTGGGATGTTACGCGTGTTGTAAAATCATCTCTGAACCAAACAGTCCACGGAGTAAAATTTAAATCTAAAGTATCCTCTCCTGATTCTTCTACTTTATCACTAATAGTATCTTCATCTTCAACTATTGGCTTAGGAGGTTCTTGATTAGCACAATTGATGAAAATTGTAATTGATAAAGCAGCTAAGGTTGTTTTTAATAAAAATCTACTCTTTTTCAAAATCGCTTAATTTAGTTTTAAAATAAAGAAGCTATCAAAAGATCGAAATTTAATTCAAAAGGGATTTATCAATCACCCATGAAAATATTGAATTATATAATTTCTTAAAATCGATGAATCACATATGGATTGCTTCCAATGTAAAATTCAGGCTAATAATTTTAATTAAATGTAATTTATGAAGCGTTTTCTACTAAAAATGTAGCATGTAACTGAAATTTAGAGCAAACGAAGAGAGGAGGTACAAAAATCTTCGAGTGAAGTACAAAATTAACTGACTATTAAGTTTCCCTCTTCCTCTTATAACCTGAATAAGAGTTTTATGGGCATTTATGCTTGTGTAAGGATATATTCAAAATAGAATTAATGGTGAATCAAATACTTTGTGAAAAATTACAATCAATGCTTTAAAAAGCAACTATTTCAGTTTCTAATCAAATTGATGATCCTTTTTTCGATAATCTCCCTTGTGAATTATAGAAAATTTGCAAGATAAAAATGTAATTACAAGCCACATACATGATAAAAAATTTAAAAAAGAGAAGGAAACACCTCTAAGCAGTCATTTTCTTAGTTTTCAAATAAGGCATCCACTGTTCGCTCACCGTACCTGAAAAATCCCTGATAAACATCACATGGCTTGGCTTAAAGGGCTGTCTACTTAATTTCAAACCACTAGCTTCCGGGTTGTTATCTCCTTTACGAGCATTGCATCTTTTGCAGGCTGTTACTAAGTTGTTCCATGATGATTTACCTCCCTTCGATCTGGGAATCAAATGATCTAATGTCAAATCTTTATCGGAACCACAATACTGGCAGTTATGTCCATCTCTCTTAAAGATATTTTGCCTAGTTAACATAACACCTCTGTAAGGCATGCTTACATAATTTATCAATCTTATCACTGATGGGAATGGATAGGCTTTGGAGATACTTCTCAATTTTAATATCTCATCAGTTGCAACTAATTCTGCTTTTTTTAAATAGACCAATAAAAAAGCTTTTTGAATATTACAAACTGTAACAGGACTGTAATCCTGATTTAATACAAGGGCTCGTTTACTACCAATTTTCATGCGCGTTATATTTTTTCTATAATGCATGAAATAAAAACCTACCTGATAAACGCCACCCTATACAGGTCTACTTCATGCCAAAATTCTCTTTATATCTGTTAAATAATGTGTATAATTATTTTGTTCAACATTGAAGATACCATTTTCATCTATTAAGTCAATTTTTACTTTACCTGAAGCATGAATAATTTTTTGATTTTCATGCAAAATACCTACGTGTATCACTTTTTTCTCTTCGTTTCTAAAAAATGCCAGATCTCCCGGCTTACTCTCTTCAAGCGACTCTACCAGTTTGCCTTGACTCACCTGCTGGCTCGCATCTCTTAATAAATTATATCCGCAAATTTTAAACACCATTTGTGTAAAGCCCGAACAATCTATTCCAAATGGTGATTTACCACCCCACTGATAAGGGGCATTCAAATACTTATTGCCTATGAATTGGCAATATTCATAATCTCTTCTGCTACTTAGGCTTTTTGCTTCTCCATTAAATCCCAAATGCTCTTCAATTTTAAAAATCTCATTGGTGGAAATAGGAATTATACTACCTATAGTCACAGGCATTAAACTTTTTTGATACAAAATAGAGGCAGTTAAATCCACACATATTTTATAATCTGAATGGTTCACCTGCTCAAAATATTCATCTGATATGGCATGGTATTGCTTACTGTCAATCCAACCTATATAACCATCAAAATGAATTTTTATTTTCACCCATTTCCCGGATAAATCAGCTTCTAAAACTTCATAATGATCTCCAAATAAAAGCTGAGTAACCATTTCTGAAGCGTCCGAACCCTCCTTTCTTACTGGAATAACACTTAACCTACTAATACCTTTCTGACCCGCTTCAATCATATATCAAAATTTCATCCGTGATAATTCTCTCTTTACATCTTTGTCCTTGATGCTATCTCGCTTATCATGGATTTTTTTACCCTTTGCCAAAGCTACTTCCAATTTAGCCAAACCTCTACTGTTAAGAAATAGTTTTGTAGGAATTAAAGTAAGTCCCTTTTCCTCCATTCTTTTCTTAATTTTAGCTATCTCCTGTTTTTTGAGTAACAATTTCCGTTCACGTTTTTCCTCGTGGTTATAATGAGTTCCTAACTCATATTGCCCAATATGCAAACCTTTTACATACACTTCATTCCTGTGAATATAGCAGTAAGATTCTTGCAAATTCACTTTATTTAGTCGGATTGCTTTAATTTCGGTCCCTTGCAGCACAATTCCTGTGATGTAGGTATCTAGCCACTCAAATTCGTAGCGGGCTTTTTTGTTTTTTACTAATATGGAGGTACTAAAATTTTTCTTATCCGTCATAAAACTTGTTTCTCAAATATAAAAATAACTAATCCTCTCGCATGATTAAAAGGAATTTGCTAATAATTCTAACTACCCCCTATTTCCGTATAATAATAAGGTATTATTTCAACTGATTGAAAATAGCTTGAATCTTGTCTTTCGGTAATATTTTTTGGCCGGTCTCGCCTTGTGCAATAACTCTATCGTTTACAGTAGCTACGAAGGAACAAACTATTTCATTTTTTATAATAGATTGAATTTCACCTTTAATTAGCACTTCCTGGCCAAGTAAAGCAGGAGATTGATGTTCAATATGTAATCTGGTACCAATTCCCTCTTCGTGTAATTCCAACATATCTATTACAAATAATCGGGTACACCACTCAATTTCCCTAGCTAAAGTAAAAGTAGCGCAAACCTTGTGAACAGATTGCTGTTTAAATTGAGCAACATCCTTTTCAGTTACCTTAAAAGAATATTTTTTACTGTCACCAATTTGATAAATATGCTTCATGCTTTACTACTAAACCGAAAATTTCATTCTGGGTTGCGGTGCAGCATCCATTCCTAAGAAATCTTTCTTTAAGTATTTATAATGGGCAGAAATGGCTATCATACCTGCATTATCTGTACAGTATTCAAACTGAGGGATATACACATTCCAATTTAATGCATCACCTTCTTCCAGAAGGGTTTTTCTAAGATAGGAGTTGGCAGATACACCGCCCGCAATAGCAATGTGTTTAATTCCTGTATGTTTAGCAGCTTTTTTCAGTTTTTGTAATAAAGTGGTAATTAGCCTATGCTGAACGCTAGCGCAGATATCATTTAAATGCGTTTTCACAAAACTGTTATCCTTTTGGTTTTCGCGTTGCAAAAAATAGAGCACGGCTGTTTTAATACCGCTAAAGGAGTAATTAAATCCTTGCATTTCAGTCTCGGGAAAAGGAAAAGCAAATGGATTACCATCCTGTGCATATTTATCAATCATAGGGCCTCCAGGATAGGGCAAGCCAATTATTTTAGCAATTTTATCGAAGGCCTCCCCTACTGCATCATCTTGTGTTTCGCCTAAAATCTCCATGTCAAGGTAATCATTTACTCTTACTATTTGGGTATGCCCTCCACTTACTGTTAAGCATAAAAAGGGAAATTTAGGCTTCGGCTCATCTATAAAATGGGCTAAAATATGCGCCTGCATATGATTTACCCCAATTAAAGGTATTTTCAATGCTGAAGCTAAAGATTTTGCAAAGCTACTCCCCACCAATAAAGCACCTAATAATCCAGGACCTTGGGTAAAAGCCACTGCATTTAGGGCATTCTTGTCTATATTTGCATCCGAAAGTGCTTGATCAATCACGGGAACTATATGTTGCTGATGCGCTCTGGATGCGAGCTCAGGAACTACTCCCCCGTATTTCTCGTGAACTGATTGTGTTGCAATAATATTATTAAGTACTTTCCCGTTTTGAATAACAGCGGCAGATGTTTCGTCACAAGATGACTCTATTGCTAAAATAGTTAAATCCATATATTGAAAGAGGAAAAAAATATATCGCAAGGTATTAAAAAAGGTATTGCAAAAGCAATTTTATGGCTCTTCCTTATCATATTTTTTACATTGAGCATAATTGTTTTGGCGATGCAATCCTCCTATGTACAAACCAGAATAGCTCAGGAAGGCAGCGCATATTTAAGCAATAAACTAGGTTTTGATTTCACTATTGATCGTATTAATATTGACTGGTTTGATCAAATTACTATAAGCGGATTAGAGGTAAAAAATAAAGACAATTCTGAGTTTATCAATGCAAATGAACTCGTGATCAATTACGATATTAAGGAATTAATTAGTGTTCAAAATATATTTTTTGATGATGTAACCTTATCTGATGGAAATGTTATGCTGGTTAGAGATAAAGGTGATGAATACTTCAATATTGATTATTTGATTGAAGCAATTAATAAACTGACAGCGAGTGAGGACAAAAAGGCTAAAACCAATCCTAAAAATTTACTTATCCAGCATATTATACTAGATGAAATACAACTGGGGATCATCAATAACGATGTAGACAGCATTAAAGAAGGCTTTAATTATAATCAGTTTATTTTAAAGGATTTAAATGCTGAGGTTTTCAACTTTTCCAGTAAAAGAGACACCATTAAAATGGAGATCAATAGGCTTACTGCAAGAGATTCTATTTCCAATTTAATGATAAAGAATATCAAGGCCAATTTTGAAATTTCACAAAGCAAATTGGCGCTTTCACAACTCAAATTAGAAATAAATGAAAGCATTATCCGCGACTCCATTGTTTTCACCTATTCTTCCATGAAAAACCTATCTTACTTTGTAGATTCTGTTAATGTAGTCGCAAATTTCAAAAACACTATTTTACATGCTAAAGATTTGGCATACTTTGCTCCCTATTTAAGCAGGTATACCGAAAAAGTTAATCTGACTGCTAATTTTAAAGGTAAAATAAAAAATTTCACGGCCAGAAATCTAGATTTAAAATTTGGAAAAAACAGCAGTTTTAATGGCAGGTTGGAAATGGACGGGCTTCCAAAAACCTCTGAGGCATTTATTGATTTCAACCTCAATAGCGCCAAATTAGCTCCGGAAGACTTAAAACAATATATTAACGATAGCCTTACTAACAGAAGAATACGAGCGCTAGGCACCATTAACTTCTTCGGTAATTTTATTGGCTTCCCGAAGGATTTTGTTGCTAACGGCGTTTTTGATACAAAATTAGGTAGAGTAGAATCCGATATCAACCTAAAAACATCTGACAATGTTGCCCTCACACAGTACAAAGGAAGTTTATCCACTTACAATTTTGATTTAGGAGCATTTCTGGAGGAGGATTCTCTCTTTCAAAAAGTACAAATGAAAGGTAATATTAATGGTCAAGGAATCACTTTAGCAACCGCTAAGATTCAGCTAGATGCCAGAATAGCTATGCTAGGTATTTATGGGTATAATTATCAAAATATTATCACCAATGCCCGGCTCTCCAAAGAATTTTTTAATGGTAAAATTAATGTAAAAGACCCCCTATTAAAGCTTGGAATGGTAGGGTCTGTTGATTTAAGAGATAATAGAAATATTATAAATGTAGTAGCAGATTTAGATACTATTAACCTAAAATCACTAAATATAACCAAAGAGGACATCATTATAAAAGCCTCTGGCACATTGGATGGTAAAGGGATTGAACTGGACAGTATAATTGGTGATGCCTATTTAAGAAATGTTTATGCCAAATATAGAGGCAACATTTTTACGCTCGATACACTAAATATTAATACGGAAAAAACAGGTGACAATAGAAGTCTTTATATAGATTCAGACCTACTAACAGGTTCAATTAATGGCAAATACCAGTTTAGCGAATTATACAAAGATTTCAATACGCTGATCCAGGAATTTCAGTTGAACATTAAAAATGATGAAGAAGATTTAGAAAGATATTATAGCACTATAAATCCCAATAAAGAATATAATAATTATCAAGTGCTTTATGACTTAAATATTAAAAAAATTAACCCACTATTAAAATTAATTTTACCTCAACTTTATATAAAACCTGGAACAAACGTTGTAGGTAGTTTTTCTAATGGTCAAAATAGTATTTTTAATATTTCTTCTAAAATAGACTCACTCAATTTCAACAATATAGCATTCAGAAATAATGAACTTGAATTAACCTTTTCCAAAGACCACAGTAGCAGGGATGTGTTAGGCATGGGTTATGTATATTCAATGGAGCAGCAGTTTTCTGAGTCTTTATATACAGAAAACATTGAAGCAGAATTAGTTTGGCAGGGCAACACTATTGATTTCAATGCTTATTTGCAACAGCCTACTTACGATAGTGATTTAGATGTTGCCGGAGTAATAACTTTTTTAGAAGATAGCACCTCCATTGAGATGAGCCCCTCACGAATTAATGCACTCAATAATATTTGGAAATTCAAACCAAAAAATAAGGTCATCATTACTGAAAACGCCTACATTTTTGAAAATTTTGGAATTGGTACCTCCCAGCAAAATATTTTATTAAATGGAGAACTTTCTAAAGACTCCACCAAATTTCTCACCGTGGAAATTGACAGTTTTAACATAGAAAATATTAATAGTCTTACACTTAGTAGAAAATTTAAAGGAGACATTAAAGGATTTGTCAGAATTCAAAATTATCAAAATGAATATATTATCGATAGTGATCTCGATATTCATTCCTTTTTTATTGATGAATTCATGATTGGAGATATTAGCGGAATTACTGAATGGAAAGCCCAGGAGAAAAAGCTTGACATGAATTTTATGGTGAACAGAAATGAGAAAGATATCATTGCTATAAATGGCACTTATGAGCCAAACGCAAAACTTAACTCATTAGACCTTAATGCAAGGTTAAATGATGCCAATTTACTAGTGGCAGAACCCTTTATAAATACTATTTTCTCAGAAATTAATGGTGAAATTAATGGGCAATTTAAAATTACGGGCAATTTGAATTACCCTATCATCAAGGGAGTAGGCGCAATTACTAATGGTGCCTTAAAGGTAAATTATTTGAATACCTATTATAATTTCACGGGTGATATTGCATTTGATCAGGATAAGGTATCGTTTCTGGATTTGCAATTGGTAGATAACCAAGGGGATCAGGCTAATTTAAGTGGTGACTTACTACATAACGGTTTTACAGATTTAAAGCTCGATTTAAGAGGTAGAATGTACTCTTTTCAGGTTTTGAATACAACCGCCAACGATAATCAGCTCTATTATGGAAGTGCCTATGCTTCAGGTGATGTGAGTTTTACAGGTCCAACAGAAAATTTAACAATTGAAGCCAATGCCCGAACAGAGAAGGGTACTCGCCTTTTTATTCCGGTGGAAAGCACATCTACCGTCTCCAAAGAAGACTACATACATTTTATTAATGTTAAAGATACTGCCAATAGAAAAGAAGGCGCCTTTAACGTAATTGAAGAAGTTAACATAACAGGCGTCAATTTGAATTTCGATTTAGAAATTACCCCGGATGCCTATGCGGAAATTATTTTCGACCTTAAATCAGGGGATATTATTCGTGGCAGAGGAACTGGTAAAATAAGCTTAAATATTGATAATAATGGTGCCTTTACCATGCTGGGGGACTATACGCTTACTGAGGGGGGGTATAATTTCACCCTATACAATATAATCAACAAGGAATTTAAGGTTCAGCCTGGAAGTCGCATATCATGGGATGGTGATCCATATGGTGGAAATTTGGATATCAAGGCTATTTATGAACAGAACATCTCTTTATTGCCTGTTATAGTAGATACCACCTTCCACTCTAACCCAGAATTAAGGAGGCGCTACCCTGCCCGTGTAGAATTAGAATTGCAAGGTGATTTACTGAAACCACAGGTAGATTTTGAAATTGACATTAATGGTTACCCTGATAATATTATCTCTGCAAGTGGCCAACCTCTGGCTTTAGGTACAGAAATGGCCTCCTTTAAAGCAGAATTACAAGCAGATGAACAAGAATTAAAGAGACAGGTGTTTAGCCTTATTATTTTAAGGAGGCTATCACCTAGAGCTTCCTTTGCAGTAAGTGGCTCTGTTGGCAATTCAGTGAGCGAGTTTCTCTCTAATCAGTTAAGCTATTGGGTTACTCAAATTGATGAAAACCTCGAAATTGATGTAGATTTAGGCTCTTTTGATAGCGAGCAGTTTAATACTTTTCAACTCCGTTTGTCTTATAGTTTCCTTGATGGAAGATTAAGAGTGACCCGTGATGGTGGTTTTACGCAGGGACCTACAGATGACGTAAATCAGGAGATCTTAGGGATTTTAGGAGACTGGTCAGTTGAATATTTGCTCACTACCGATGGCAAATTACGCGTAAAAATTTATAATAGAACAAATTTTAATGCGATAGACAGGTTTAATAATACAGCATCAACAAGCACAGGAGTTAGTTTGATACATGTTACCAGTTTCGATCAATTACGTGAAATTTTTGAACGCACCAAGAAGAGAGATTTGCAGCCAGCACCGAAGAATACAACACCTGAGGAAAATGAAGCTGATACATTAGAAACCAACTCTAAAGCAGTAGTAAGAAAAGAAGATGAAAATTCTTAAACCATAGTCTCTGGTTTAGGTTTATATTTTGCGTATCTAAAGAGAAAATTGTGGGAAAAATCAACATATTCTGGTTCAGAAGAGATTTAAGGTTATTTGATAATTCAGGTTTGCATTATGCACAAAAAGATGGCAACCCGGTTTTACCAATTTTTATATTCGATACAGAAATTCTGGATAAGCTCGATGATAAAAAGGATGCTCGTGTCACTTTTTTACATCAAACCTTGCAGGAAATGGACAAGAAGCTTAAAAAATTGGATTCAGGCGTATTGATTAAGCATGGAAAACCTGAAGATGTGCTGAAAGAATTGGTGGATGAGTATGAGGTAGAATCTGTATTTACCAACAGAGACTACGAACCCTATGCCAAAGAAAGAGATCAAAAAATTGATAATATTCTTCAACAACAAGGTATAGGCTTTTTTGATTTTAAGGATCATGTTATTTTTGAAAAAGAAGAGATCCTAAATGGATCCGGTGAAGCCTATAAAGTATTTACTCCTTACAAAAATAAGTGGCTGGAAAAATTCAATTCCGGATTTATACATCCTTATGAAGTGACCCTAAAGAAAGATAAATTCCACAGTTTTGATTCAAATTTTCCGGAGTTGAAGCAAATAGGATTTGAAAAAAGTGAAGTGCTAATTCCTGATAAAGATTATCCGGAAGAGATTATTAAGCAATATGATAAGCAAAGAGATTATCCTGCTAAAAATGGTACTAGCAGGTTGGGTATTCATCTAAGATTTGGTACCATAAGCATTAGACAAGCGGTTGAGAGGGCTCAAAATTTGAATGAAACATGGTTAAATGAATTAATTTGGAGAGAATTTTACAGCATGATTTTAGGTAATTATCCTCATGTTGTAAATGCTGCCTTTAAATCGAAATATGATCATATTCCATGGAGAAATGATGAAGAAGACTTTAAAAAGTGGTGTGAAGGTAAAACCGGCTACCCTATTGTAGATGCAGGTATGCGCGAATTGAATACAACAGGATTTATGCACAATAGAGTACGCATGATTACTGCCAGCTTTTTAACCAAACATTTATTGATTGACTGGCGCTGGGGAGAAGCCTACTTTGCCGAAAAGTTGCTGGATTACGAATTAGCTTCTAATAATGGAGGCTGGCAATGGGCAGCAGGAACCGGCACTGATGCTCAACCTTATTTCCGTATATTTAATCCATACAGTCAAACAGATAAGTTTGATAAGCAACAGAACTACATTGAAGAATGGATTCCAGAGATTAACACTGATGAATATCCGAAACCTATGGTAGAGCATAAATTTGCCAGACAGAGGGCACTGGACACTTATAAAGAGGCTTTGGATCAGTAAGAAATTATTATTATTATTATTATGATTCAACCCTTAATATAAAGATACTCTAATTCTATTTGATTAAAGGGTATTCTCCATGTTGGGAGAATACCCTTTTTCTATTTATTAATTTAATTCATTTTTCGCTAGCACCTGCCTGATTTTACTGCTTAGTTCCTCACTAGCAGGTAACAATGGCATTCTTACATAATTTTCACAAACATTAAGTTGTTTTAGTGCTTCTTTCACTCCAACAGGGTTGCTTTCTTCATACATCAATGGATTGATTGCTAATAGGCTAAATAAAGCCTTTTGAGCACTAGCATAATCATTTTTTAAAGCTCTATGAGTCATTTCTGAAAAAGTATTTGGAAACGCATTGGCCATTACTGAAATAACTCCCACTGCACCTAAACTAATTAATGATGTGGTTAGTAAATCATCACCTGAAATTAACAGAAAATCCTTTGGCTTTTCAGCAGCAATTTTCATGCACTGCTCCATATTGCCTGATGCTTCTTTTATACCAATTATATTTGGGTGTTGAGCCAACCTTAGGGTTGTTTCAGCACTTACGTTGGAGGAGGTTCTTCCCGGTACATTATATAGAATTACCGGAACTGGCGAGGCTTCAGCAACCGCTATAAAATGTTGGTATATACCTTCTTGAGATGGTTTATTGTACTGTGGGCTCGCAGAAAGCAAAGCTGAAATACCAACTAAATCAGTACTTTTTATAGCTTCAATTAAAGCAAGGGTATTATTGCCTCCCATACCGTAAACCAAAGGTAAATTGTTAGGATTGTTTGCTTTTACAAAAGCTAAAATTTCTGCTTTTTCTTTTTGGGTGGTGGTTGTCGATTCACCTGTTGTACCTTGAACTACCCAGTAGTCGGCATTTTTCGTATATTCTAATAGGTTTTTAAACCCTTCAAAATCAATACTTAAATCTTCATTAAAAGGGGTAATTAAAGCAGGACCCACCCCTGTAAATAATTTAATCATTTCCTGAAATTTTTCGGACATAATGGATAATCTCTTCTGTTAATATTTTGGTATCGCCATTGGTTCGTGGCTTTACCATTAATTCAAAATACCTGGCAGTTTTCGGTTCCGATTGATAGACACCAATTCTGGTGGTGGATTTAGCTTTCACTAACAAGTATTGCATATAAAGGTTTAAATCTTCATCCAAACAAAACAAATACTCTAATTTCTGTTCTAAAAATGTTAATACATGATGAGATTTTGCAGCGCCTAACAATGAAAAATCTTTGTCTTCAAAAAAATCAAAATAAAATTCAAAATTCTGAGTGTCTTTAGGTTTATAAGCTAAAGTTTTTACCTCAATGCCATCTGCTTCTAAAGTTTTTATAAATCGTTTAATCGCTTCATGTCTTTTAAGGTCTAAGATTGAGAATATGATGCCAACTTTCTTTAATTTTTTATATTCATAGGCCTTATGTAAAAACCTATTTTGCTTTTGCCCTCTTTCAATTCTGTACCTTAATAGTTTATTTTTTATCACAGTTCTTTATTTATTCTATCATGGTTCGAAATTCATCCTCCGATATAATTTGCACTCCCAGTTTCTCGGCCTTTTCTTTTTTTGCCGGCCCCATATTATCTCCGGCCACTAAGATATCTACTTTTCCCGAAATAGCAGATACTACTTTTCCGCCATATTGCTTGATTACTTCTTTAATTTCATCGCGACCGAAATGATTAAAAACTCCTGAAACTACCAAAGATTTTCCATCTAGTGCATTACCTAAGCTAATTTGCTCTTTTTCTACTATCTCAAATTGCAGCCCAGCCTTTTTTAACCGATGGATCAGTAATTTACTATCCGGATCTTCAAAATAGTCTACCACACTTTGAGCAATCCTTTCACCTATTTCAGGTACTTCAATCAACTCTTCGTAATTAGCAGCTGCCAAATTATCAATATTTTTGAAATGTTCCGCCAATTTTTCTGCCACCGTTTTTCCAACAAAACGAATACCTAAGCCAAAGAGGATATTTTCGTATGAAATATTTTTAGAGGCTTCTATGCCATTGAGCAGATTCTTTGTGCTCAATTCTTTAAAACCTTCCAACTCATATACATCTTCAAATTGTAACTCGTATAGATCGGCGATATTTCTCACCAGGCCTTTTTCGTAGAGCAAATGTATTGTTCTTTCGCCTAGTGAATCTATATCAGCGGCTTTTCTTTGAATGTAATGCGCAATATTTCCTTTTATTTGAGGAGGACAGCCCTTTGTATTTGGGCAATAATGAACAGCTTCTCCCTCTGCTCTTATCAATTCTGTACCGCATTCCGGACAAGCAGTTAAATAAGTAACAGGCTCACTTCCCGGGTCTCTTTTTGATAAATCTATCGCAGTTACTTTAGGGATTATTTCACCCCCTTTTTCTACATGAACGGTATCTCCTACTCTTAAATCCAGCCTTGCAATTTCATTGGCATTGTGTAAGGAGGCTCTTTTCACAGTAGTACCTGCCAACAAAACAGGCTCTAAATTAGCTACTGGAGTTACTGCTCCTGTTCTTCCTACCTGATAGGTAATTTCCTTTAAAATAGTAGTACTGCTTTCCGCTTTATACTTATAAGAAATGGCCCAACGAGGACTTTTAGCTGTAAAGCCCAATTCCTGCTGTTGCTGAATACTATTTACTTTTATAACAATCCCATCTATGTCCAAAGGTAAAGTAACTCTATTTTTTTCCCACTCATTAATGAAATCGAATACTTCTTCTACATTTTTACATTTTCTGTAGGTTTGAGAAACATTAAATCCAAATTTCTCCAATTGCTTAATCCCCTCTTCATGTGAGTCGATTGGTAAATTTTCCCCCGTATAGGAATATAAATAACAATCTAATTTTCTTTTGGCAACAATTCCGGAATCCTGCATTTTTAATGTTCCTGATGCTGCATTTCTCGGATTGGCCAGCAATGCTTCTTCATTTTCTTCCCTGTCTCTATTAATCTCGTTAAAGACTTCTCTGGGAAGAAAGACTTCCCCACGCGCTTCAAAGTAGGCTGGGAAATCATTACCACGCACCTTCAAAGGAATGGTTCTAATGGTTCTGGCATTATGAGTAATATCATCTCCTTTGGTTCCATCACCACGGGTAATGCCTCGTACCAAAATTCCATTTTCATAGTGCAAGCTTATAGCTACTCCATCAAATTTAAGTTCACAGAAATATTCATAATATTCCCCTTCAAGCCCTTTAGATACGCGTTTATCGAAATCTTCCAATTCTTCTTTAGAGTAAGTATTTCCTAAAGAAAGCATGGGAATTTTATGTTCTACTGTTTCAAATTGTTTGGTGATTGTACCTCCTACTCTCTGACTTGGCGAGTCAGCTGATTTAAATTCAGGATGCTGTTCTTCAAGCTTGATAAGTTCCTTCAAAAGCATATCAAATTCGTAATCAGATATTTCAGAAGTGCTTTCCTGATAATATTTGTAATTATAATGATGAAGTTTTGCGCTTAATTCAGCTATTTTTTGCTGTGCCTGATTTTTATCCATAATGACCCATCCGCTAATTGTGCAAATCTAATGAAGATGGTAAGTGTTTCAACAATTTTTTTGATAAATGTTAAGAATAACTAGAGCCTACTTTAAAACTACCCTAGAATAAACATTCTTATAAAAATGTATAAAGCAGCTTTTTTATAGTCTAAATATTTTTAAGCAGGCCTTAAATAAAGGAATGGTTACTAAAATTACCTTCTCAAAATTGAAGCTCATAAATTGGTACACGCTAAAGTTGTTAGCAGCTAAAATTGTTTCAGACAAGGGGGTATAATACTGGAATTAAGAGGGATGAAATGATCCAAAAGATTAGATTTAAAGGAGTTCCTATTTTAATAAAGTCCTTAAATTCATAATTCCCTGCACTATAAACCATTGTATTGGTTTGATAACCAATGGGTGTCATAAAACTGGCACTTCCTGCCATCATCACAGCAATTAATAAGCCAGTTGGGTCAACACCCATGGAACTGCTTAATGCAATAGCAATGGGTGCTATCAATGCTACAGCAGCATTATTCGACATGATTTCTGTTAAAACAGAAGTGATTAAATACACCACAGCAATCACCATGATAGGCCCGAAGGTACCCTGTGTTAGGGAGTATAATTGATTGGCAATTAACTCTGAGATACCAGTTCTAGTCATCGCCTCTCCCAAACTTAAAGATCCTGCCAGTAAAAAAATTACTTGCCAATCGATTGAGCGGTAGGCATCAGTCATATTGAATACCTTAGTTACTGCTAAAACCAATACGCCAGCCCAAGCTGCTACAACAATTGGTAAAATATTAAGGGAAGCTAGTAAGATGGTGCTGATTAAAACAATTGCCACTATGGTTAAATCCCTTTTATTGGTACTGAACAATACACTTTCATTCACTGAAATAAATGAAGGGTATGGTCTGTTTTCTGAATTCTTTAAAAGTTTATACCCCCTATCATTGGTTTGCAGTAAAAGAACGTCACCTACTTTAAGTCGCTGATCAGCTAAATTCCTATAGCTTCTACTACCCCTGTGTCTTATGGCTAAAACATTAGATTGATATCTTCTTAAAAAATTAATATCTTTCAATTTTTGTTCTGCCATTTCAGCACCAGGAAGTATAACTATCTCCATCAATTTAGTTTCTTCTTCCGGGAAATTTTTATCTTTAATTGATTTTAAGATTTCAAGATGTTGGTCAGCTACAATTTTTTTTACCTTTTCAATATTTCCTTCAATCAATAAAACATCTCCAGTTTCCAATAATGTACTGAGACCTGGCTCACTTATAGTTTTGTCACCTCTTGTAATTTGTCGTACTTTAACAGAAATATCTTTTTCTTGAAACAATTCTTTTAGGGAAATGGCTTTGTCTTTCTGTTCAGGCAATTCTTTTATCTCCACCTCCGTTAAAAATTCCTTTATTTCGTCTTCATCTTGTAAAGGCTTTGATTTTGACTCTTTAGGTAAAAGCCATTTCCCAATAAAAGTTAAATAAAGAATTCCTACTACGGCACTAGCCAAACCAATGGGAGCCATGGTAAATAATTTCAAGGTGTTTATTCCATTGTCTCTAGCAATACCGGCAACTAATAAATTGGTAGAAGTACCAATTAAAGTACAGGCCCCTCCAAAAATTGCAGCATAGGAAAGAGGAATTAGATATTTTGTAGAGCTTTGTTTAATTTTTTTAGCTGCGCTAGATACGATCGGAATAAAAGTGGCTACAACCGGAGTGTTATTAATAAAAGCAGAAAACAATCCAATACTAAAACTCATTCCCAGTATTGAAAGACTATACGATTTATTGAACAACTTGGTGACCAGAGGAGCAATTAAACCGATAATACCTGCCTTGATTAATGCGCCACTTAATACAAACATGGCAGCTACAGTAAGCGTGGCAGTATTGGAAAAGCCTTTAAACCCCACTTCTGGCTCTAAAATACCTGTTATCACTAATGCTACGATGATACCAATTGCCACCACATCAATCCTAATTGCTTCAGTAGCAAAAAGCACCATTGCAATAATAATAATCACAATAGTGGTAATCATCTGGTAGTCCATAGAGTGAAATTAAAAAACCAAATAGGTTCAAATAAAAAAATTATTAACTGATTGGTAAAGCAAAATTATACATATTAACGTAGCAAATATCGGATACAACGCAAAAAAAAACTACAAATCGTGAAAAATGTAGTTTTTTTTTATAAAATATTTTTTACTCTTATTCCTGATGCATCCACTCTTTTTTCTCCATTAATGTTTCTTCACTTTCTCTCATATCAGGGTCATCCACACAGCAATCTACCGGGCAAACAGCCGCACATTGAGGCTCCTCATGAAAACCTGTACATTCCGTACATTTACCTGAAACGATATAATAGAACTCATCCGAAATTGGATCCTGCATTTCATTGGCATCAACCACTTTACCCTCTGCTAATTTTACTTCATCAGTAAGTGAGGTGCCACCTGCCCAATTCCATTCTATGCCACCTTCATAAATAGCAGTATTGGGACATTCCGGTTCGCAAGCTCCACAGTTAATACATTCATCGGTTATCATTATAGCCATAGCTGAAACAATTTTTTAAAAAGAAGTTGTTATAACAACAAAGTTAGAAACAATAAGTTTGTGTAACAAAATAAAATGCATTAATAATCTGCTAAAATACTTAGTTCTTCTAAGTTTAGAATAAATACTTATACTTCACTATTGTATATCTACCCAACATCACTATAAACCTTAATTCCTATCACAATTCCTTTTTACAAATGATAATTAAGAAAATAGGAAACTATTAACAAATTATATATCTTCAACAACTCGTTTTTTCTAATACTTTATGCATTTAAAAAATATAGAGAAATTTTTTTTAACAACTCTTTTACAGATAGTAGGTGTAGGTACTTTTTTAATTCTTATCTCAAATATCTGGTTTTCACCGGATAATCATCTTGCTATATTAATTTCTTCTTCTATTTTGATAGCCGCTATTATTGCTTATTTACTAAAAGATAAACACCCAAATACAGCAGTAATTATCATCACAGTGGTAGGATTGAGTATGTCAAGTTATCAACGATATGTCCTAATCAACTCCTCTACTAGTCTGGCAATAGTATTAATTATTGGATTTACGTATTCCATGATGCTTAAAGGAAAAATAATGTGGATCATGCATGCTATTACTTTTTTAGTCATCAATATAGTTTTCACTGTGCATGCTAAAGATATGGTAAGATCAGGAATTACTTACTCAATACTATATTTTATAATAGCCTATGCTTCCGGTATTTTAAAATTCAATTATGATAAAATTCATCAATATTTAAAAACCACAAACATTGAACTTAACGAAAAGGCTAAAGAGATTGAGGCTCAAAATGAAGAACTTCTTCAAATTCAGAATAACCTAAACGAGGTCAATAATGAACTGGAAAGTATTGTAGCAGAGAGAACCAGTAAAATCACTACCCAAAACGAGATACTTTTAAAATACAGTTACACTAATGCGCATGAATTAAGGGGTCCGGTAGCCAGGCTTCTTGGGCTTGCCAATGTTTACAAATTGGAAAAAGACCCAGAAGCGGACTTTTTTATAGAAAAAATGGTAGATGAAGCACTTGAAATAGATTTAGTGGTAAAAAGAATTAATGACGATCTGGAGCCTACTACTATCGAAATTATTTCAAAAACAAGCTAAACTAATGCGAAGAATACAAATTACTACTCTGCAAAAGCTTGCAGATACTGAAAAGCTATTATCTAGTAATCATGGCTTAACAGATATAATGAATATTTTTCGAAAAAAGTTATTCTTCAACAAGCCCTAATTAATAATCCATCCCTTTGTCTTTTACCCAAAAAGACAAGCTGATCCTTCTAGGTTAGTCAGGTCTATTATGTTAATTTTACCTTTTCATTTTTAAAAATCCATAATTCAATAACGTATGAAATTTCAGGAGCGCATAAATGCATTTGTTCAACTTGGAAAAGCATTAAAAGATATTCCCGAAGCAACTATTGATGACTGGTATTTCCGTGCTACAGGTTACAATAATTGGTTCACTCGTGAAAATGTGGCTAGTGCTCTTACAGCATTAGGCTATATGTTGGAAGAAGAAAAGCTTATTAAATGGAGCAACTCATACAATTTAGGAAATGCTAGTGATAAAACCGTTGCCATTATTATGGCTGGAAATATTCCTTTAGTGGGCTTCCACGATTTCTTATCCGTTTTGATGGCAGGGCATAATGTACTGGCAAAAATGAGTTCTCAGGATCCTTTTCTCCTAAAAAAGGTGACGGAAATTTTGATAGATATAGCACCAGAATTTAAAGACAAAATAACACTGATTCTGAAAGAACCTATTCAAAATTTTGATGCTGTTATAGCGACAGGAAGCAATAATTCAGCTCGTTATTTTGATCAATATTTTGGCAAATACCCACATATTATACGCAAAAACAGAACCTCTGTAGCTGTAGTTACAGGAAAAGAAAGTAAAGAAGAGATTGAAGCCTTAGGTACTGATATATTCTTGTATTACGGATTAGGTTGCCGAAACGTAAGTAAATTTTTAGTGCCTGAAGGTTATGATTTTCAATTTTTTATTAAATCATTGGAGGGTTTTTCAACTGTAGCAGATCACCATAAATGGGTGAATAATTACGACTACAATAAATCCATATATCTGGTGAACCGAGAGCCTCACTTTGATTCAGGTTTTTTCTTAATGAAAGAAGATAAAAGCTGGGTTTCTCCTATTTCAGTTCTCTTTTATGAGTTTTATAAATCTGATGCTGATTTACAAGACAAATTAGACGCAAATAAAGACCTGATTCAATGCACCGTAGGTAATTTAGTGGATGCTATTCCTCATGGTAAAGCGCAGCGGCCTGAATTATGGGATTATGCTGATGGTGTGGATACTATGGAGTTCTTGACTAAGCTTTAATTAGGATAAGAATTATTAAGAAATCAATAGTAATCACTAAAGCGATATTAACCACAAAGGCACGAGGGCACAAAGTTTAATTAGGTGGCAAATATCAATTGGAAAAAGTATTTTTACTATATTTTCAGTTTATAAAATCACCTTTACCGCATTCGATGACTTGATGAGGAGAAAGTACTGTTGATTAAAAGGGAGATCTCTTAACAAGTTACTTTTAAACACGAAATTTATCTTATTAAATGCGAAGCATTTTCTTTGTGTCCTAGTGCCTCTATGGTAAAAAAGCTCCGAAGGAGCAAAGAGTTGATTAATTTACTCTAGTTATCAATTCATTTGCAAATTTCAATTGTTCGTGCTTTCTTAGGCTTCAGATTTAACTCTCATTAATATTTAGCATTGGGATTCAATAAAGCCTACATAAAACTGGTGGAACGATTTCTACCTTCTCCTTTTATTATCGCTATTTTATTAAGCGTTATTACCTTTTTATTAGCCTTAATTTTTACAGGGGATTCTAGTAATGTTTTCACTCAGTCGAAAAATATATTAGGCTATTGGCAAACAGGTTTTTGGGAGTTATTGGCTTTCACTATGCAAATGGTTTTAATATTACTATTAGGTAACACATTAGCCCTTACTCCTTTTTTTTCAAAGCTCATTACCCTTATTGCTGCAAAACCGAAAAATACAGCTCAAGCAGCTTTTTTCATAAGCTTTTCCACCATTTTAGTAAGTTTTCTAAATTGGGGGCTTTGCCTTATTTTTGGCGCCATTCTCTGTAGAAAAATTGCTGAGAGCTTTACACAATCAGGCAAAGTTGTTAATTACGGGCTTTTAGGAGCTGCTGGTTATTCTGGAATGATGGCATGGCATGGTGGCTTATCAGGGTCTGCTCCACTTAAAGTGGCAGAAAGTAATCATTTTTTGGTTGATCAATCAGGTATTATCCCCATTTCTGAAACTATTTTCTCAGCAATGAATATCAGCCTCAGCGTTGTTTTGTTATTGGCTATACCCTTTTTGTTCTATTTATTGGGTAAGGTTTTTCAACCTAATTCTAATTATGAGAATTTACTCAAGAAAAGAACTGAAGCCTCTATTAAACCTAAAAAATCAAATGCACTCGATAATAAAAAATGGCCTGCAATAGTCTTAGGCTGTATTATGTTATTAAGTGCTCTTCTTTTCGCATGGGGAAACCTGCAAGAAAATAAATCCTTTACAGACCTTAATTATATCAATTTTGTATTATTGGCATTTAGCATCTTACTCCACGGAAGCTTGGATAATTTTATGTCAGCTGTCCACTCGGGAATTAAAGGAGTCACCGGAATTATTATTCAATTTCCATTATACTCGGGCATTATGGGAATAATGAAATATTCAGGCCTTGTACTACTTATTTCTGATTTTTTCGTGAGTATTTCTAGCGCTCAAAGCTTTCCAATACTTACTTTTTTAAGTGGTGGTTTGGTTAATTTCTTTGTTCCATCCGGAGGGGGACAGTGGGCAGTTCAAGGGCCTATTGTGATAGAAGCTGCTAAAGAATTGAATATTCCTTTGCCAAAAATTGTTATGGCACTGGCTTATGGAGATCAGATTACCAATATGCTTCAGCCTTTTTGGGCTTTGCCACTCCTTGGGATTACACAACTTAAAGCAAAGGATATATTGCCTTTCAGTTTTTTTGCTCTTTTACTGGGAAGCTTAATATTTATTGCAGGATTACTCATATTTTAAGATGATTCTTCTCAGTTCTATATTCTTTTCTTGTCCCATGCTATTACCTGAACACCTGGCGAATAGTGCATTCTATCTGGTGATTTGTTCAATAAATTTTCGAATCTGGGATACTTTATATGAATTTCCTTTAGGTTCAACTCATATATTGGCCACTCTAAATGGTGAATTTCAAACTCATTAATTGCAGTGTCCGTATCCTGAAACAAAGCATATCTTTCAGTCAGCCATTTATCAATCGCTGTTTTTTCCTTCAGTTCATGACCAACTTCGTATTTAATATGCATTTTATCTTCACACTGGATATTTTCCGAACGATATAAAGAATCTTCTCTTTTCATATTGGAGTATCTGTAGGGTAGTTCAGACAAAGCCTTGGCAATTTTACAGGAAATTTGGGTACCACCTTCAATGCTCAAAAAATATACTCCTGTCTTGTGGTTATTTTTCACATAAGTGCGAATATTTATTTCATGAAAGTTCGATATAGGTGAAAACGAAGGAAGGTTCTTAGGCCTGATCTTTTCCATGGTAAATGCAACCAATGAAACCCAGGGCTTTCCTTTATAAAGGTCTATTTCTAATTCTATTGGAACTAATTCCTGTAATTCCTGAAGACTTACTTGCCAATGTAGAAATATTGCATTATTCCATTCCTGATAATATCTCCACTTTTTGCTGGGTAATGCCCAAGGCCTATGTTTTGTGGTGCTTAAAATTTCCTTGGTTGTCATAGCGTTAACTATTTTAACTATCGCTTAAATGCAAATGGGTTAAGTCATTGTATTTGATCAACTGAAACATAGTACCGGTATGCCGCACATGATAAACACCCAAATTGTGATGCTCAAAAAGATCCATATTACGAAGAGAATAATTAAAAAGCTGGCATAGGAGAATCCGCATAGCTCTTCCATGCATGCAGATAAGCACATCTTTCTCATTCTCCTTGCTCATGATATAATTCATTGCATCTAATTGTCTCATGGCTACCTGATCGGGAGATTCGCCATCCTCTACCGGTAAAGCAGTCTCTCCCATCTGCCATCTATCCAACATGGCATAGTAATATTTATTTTCTTCAGGAGTAAAGGGTTGCCCCTCTCTGTTTCCCCAACTAATTTCATTTAATCCGGAAAGTTTTTCATAAGGTAATCCATCAGCAATAAATCCTTGAGTAGATTCCATCGTTCTCTTTAAAGTAGAGATATAAAGTTTATCAAAAGGATAATCTTTATAGGCATTATAAAACAATTGGGCCTGATTTTGACCGGTCTCATTCAAAGAAGAATCCACTCCACTGCCTTGAACTATACCTTTCAGGTTGTATTCTGTTTGACCATGCCTTACAATATATAAATTTTTTACCATGCTAATATGTTTCTTAAAAAAATCAAAACTTAAAGGATTTGTTCAAAATTGAAAGGTATTGTGTAATTTTCGGTGCAAATTAGTGAATGCCAAATAAAACTTAGAAATAATGAGTAAAAATTTTTTAGTAAAGCCAGATATAGCCTCTTTAAACGAAATGGGTAAAAATACTATTTCAGAGGTGCTTGGAATGGAATTCACTGAAATAGGTGATAACTACCTGATTGCAAAAATGCCTGTAGATAAAAGAACACATCAGCCCTATGGCTTGTTACATGGAGGTGCCTCAGTGGTTTTGGCTGAAACCTTAGGTAGCGTTGCTGGTATGCTCATGGTAGATTCTGATACTCATTATTGTGTTGGATTGGAGATTAATGCCAATCACATTAGGGGTATTACTACAGGATGGGTTTATGGACGCACATCGCCTATTCATATTGGTAAAACCACTCAGGTTTGGAGCATAGAAATAATTAATGAAAAAGAACAATTAGTGTGTATAAGCCGTATTACAATGGCAGTATTAAAGAAATAAATTTGGAAAATAAGCTACTTAATACAAGGATTGAAGGAAAAATATCACCTGCAACACTCGTAAACAAACTATTAAGTTTTGCTCAACTTAAAGGGGCAGGACTAGCTATATGGAAATTGCCTCATGATAATACAGTGCATATTCTAACTGATATGGATGGAGGAACCGATATTGAAGAGGTGGAATTAGATAGTCTTCAGTCTGGTTTTATATTAGCTCCTTTCCAGGCAGGAAACCAAAAAAACCTACATTTTAAAGCAGATATTAAAGGGAAATTTGAACTCTGTGATTTGTCAGAAGCAGAAAAAGATGAGGTGGTTATTGATTGGGAAAGCTTAAATGAATCTCATGAAAACGAAATAAGTAATATTTCTCGTGAACATGATATACAGGTAAACTTAAAGGAATTTCCCTCTTTAATTTCTACTTCAAAGCAAGATTATATTAAAAATGTAGAAGAAGGCATATCAGCTATAAAACGGGAAGAAGTATATAAGATAGTGCCATCAAAGATTAAAGTGGTAGCTAATAAGGAAGAAATTAATTACGCAGCCACCTATTTAAAGGCATGTGAAAGGTATAAGGATGCGTTTGTAAGTCTAACTTTCTCTCCTCAGTCAGGATTATGGCTTGGTGCCAGTCCGGAAATATTAATTGAAACCCATAAAAACAATTATTTTAAGACTGTTGCTTTGGCGGGTACTCAGGTTAAAACTGAAAATAATGTGGCACATACTGCCTGGACTCAAAAAGAAATTGAAGAGCAAGCTTACGTCTCTCGCTATATCATTAACTGTTTTAAAAAAATCAGATTACGGGAATACGAAGAAATTGGCCCTAAAACGATCCAGGCAGGCAATTTACTACACCTTAAAACGACCTATAAAGTAGATATCAAGGCACTTAATTTTCCAGAGTTGGCTTCAGTGATGTTGAAATTATTACATCCAACTTCAGCAGTTTGTGGAATGCCCAAAACTCCGTCACTGGAATTTCTAAATAAGAATGAAAAACATGAAAGGAGTTATTTTAGCGGATTTCTTGGCCCTGTACAGATGTATGAAAAAAGTCAAATTTACGTCAATTTAAGATGCTGTCAATTCACTGCAAATACAATTGTATTTTATGCAGGTGCAGGAATTACAGAAGATTCGGAACCAGAAAAAGAGTGGCTGGAAACCGAAATGAAGTGTAAGGTTTTAGGAGATATTATATCATATTTTTAGTGATTAATCGTTAATTTTAAGAGATTAATCGAAAAAATAACAATATTCATCCAAATATGCACCTTACGTACGAAAAAGAGCCTACCATTCAAGACACCTATAATGGGATTTTAAAGTGTCAACATTATTTGAGCTACCAGATTGCACAACGCTTAAAACCTTTCGATATAACCCGTCAGCAATATGAAGTTTTAAATATCCTCTACGATCACTATCCAGATTATTTAAATATGAATTCAGTGAGAGATAAGATGTTTGAGACCATGCCGGATATCTCGCGAATAGCCAATAGAATGTATGATAAAGGTTATATTGACAGAGTGAAACAAAAATTTGATAAAAGAAATACTGAAATGCAGTTAACTGAAATAGGACGGTCCCTTGTGGAACAGGCCAAACCTGTTATTGATTCTGAAATGGAGGCCTATTTTCAAAATTTATCTACAGACGATATTCACGTCCTCCACGAAATCATTTGTAAAATAAGGATAAACAATCCTGCTTAAGGGTAGTTTTTGCAGTATGCATCCTCTCATCCAATTTACTGATTCAGGCATTTACTGTAAACAAGGAGATTTTTATGTGGACCCATGGAAACCTGTAAACAAGGCGGTAATAACTCATGCGCATGCCGACCATTCAAGACCCAATCATAAAAACTATTTAGCCCAGCATTTATCCGGGCCAATTATGAAACAAAGATTGGGTGAAGATATTCAACTGGAAACCGTGAACTACGGTCAGGAAATAATTATGAATGGGGTAAAAGTAAGCTTTCACCCTGCCGGTCACATTCCGGGTTCTGCGCAAATTAGAATGGAATACAAAGGGCAAATTTGTGTAGTATCCGGTGATTACAAAATTGAAGATGACGGTTTAAGCGATGCTTTTGAGCCAGTAAAATGTCATGAATTTGTTACTGAATCTACTTTCGGTCTACCTATCTACCGATGGGAATCGCAAGACACAGTTTTTAAGGAAATTAACAGCTGGTGGAAACTCAACCAAGAAGCCGGTAAAACCTCTGTGATATTTGCTTATGCTCTGGGAAAAGCGCAAAGAATACTGAAAAATATTGATGCCAGTTTAGGTAAAATTTTCACCCATGGAGCGGTAGAAAATGTAAATGAAGTATTAAGAAACAGTGGATTAGATTTACCGGAAACGGAGCGGGTAACCAAAGATACTACCAAAAAGGCATTAGAAGGCTGCTTAGTAATTGCTACGCCAGCCTCTATCGGTACACCATGGATGAAGAAATTTCAACCCTACTCTACCGGAATAGCATCAGGTTGGATGATGATGCGAGGCACTCGAAGAAGAAAAGCTGCCGACAGAGGCTTTGTATTATCCGACCATGCAGACTGGAATGGCTTGTTGCAGGCTGTTGAAGCTACAGGAGCAGAAAGAATTTATGCTACACATGGATATTCTGACGTGTTTAGTAAGTTTTTACAGGAAAAAGGATTGGATGCCACGAGAGTAGAGTCACTCTTTGAAGGTGAAAGTTTGGATAAGGAGCTTTAACCCAAAAACAATTTAAGAAAATAATTTATTTTTCGTGCTAAAAGTAATAGTAGCATATATTATAATTTTAGTCTACTTTTGTACAAAATTCTTTCGTAGGAGAATGAAAGTCAACCTCAAATACAATCTAGTAATCGGGATGATTATAGGATTAGTAGCCCCAACACCACGTTTTGAAGGAATACCTGACCAAAGCAGGCAAGAAATAGAAGTCGGTTCTGGTGATGCATGGAAGTACACTTCATTCTTCATAGATTTGATTGACAATACCAATCAGCGTTCAACTAGAGGAGCAGGTACGGATATTAATTTTGCAAATGATAAAGTTAGGGGCTATACCCTTGAACAAATCCAAACGGCCCTTAATTGGAGGACAAACCTTGATGGAATTACTAATTACCTACGAGAGAAAAACACGAATGCAACTTCCTCAGGTTTAAATGATGTATTTCTATTTTATGATGATATTAGAAAAAACCACTGATGAAAAAGTTATTTTTTTTAGTCGCGAGTTCAATTCTTTTATTCTCCTGCCATCAAGGTAGTGAAAGAGAAACCATCAGAAGAATTGTAAATATGACGAAGCACAGTCTTGAAATTAAGATTCTATCTGAAGATACTCTTTTTTATGCCATCGATCCATGGGGAAGTCTGGATATTAAAGGAATATGTGAAGGACCCCCTTATAATTACTGCAATGTTGGGTGGTCAAACTATGCATCATACGGAGAAATCATTTTTGATGACAAATATCGTCAAATATTTGAGTCTTTTCCTTATGCGGATTGTATAGATAAATCTATCATTCAATCTCCTACAGACAATTGTTATGGCTATTATATGGAGAAAGAAGAAGATGTTTTCGTTTATACATATATAATTAATTCAGAAGATTACAAAAATGCGGAGTTAATTGAATAAAGCATTCTACAGAAATAGCGGTGCGAATTATTTTGCATCGCTATTTTATATTAGAACTAAATTTATCACCCAATGAGGTATCAGTTACTTTTTATAGCAAGTTCAATTCTATTTTTCTCCTGCCACCAAAGTAGTGAAAGAGAAACCATTAGGAGAATTGTAAATATGACTGAATATAGTCTGGAAATTAAAATAATTTCTGAAGATACACTTTTTTATGCCATCGATCCATGGGGAAGTATAGATATTAAAGGTGTTTGCTATGGTCCGCCTGACAAATATTGTGATATTGGGTGGTTTAACGATGCCAACTATGGTGTAATAATATTTAATTCAAATCGTAAACAAGAATTTACAGAATCTAAAGATTGTGACGATAGGTATTTACCAGCAATGCCAAGTGATTACTGTAATGGTTATAGATTGTCAAAAGAAGAAGAGATTTCTGTATATACTTATCAAGTAACTTATGAAGATTACAGAAATGCAGAGTTAATTGAATAAGACCTTGTAAAGAAATAGCGGTGCGAATTATTTTTACATCGCTATTTTATATTAAAACTAAATTTATCATCCAATGAGGAATCTATTACTTTCTATCGCAAGTTCAGTTCTTCTTTTCTCCTGCGACAAAAGTAGTGAGAGAGAAACCATTAGGAGAATTGTAAATATGACTGAGTATAGTCTGGAAATTAAAATTCTTTCTGAAGACACACTTTTTTATTTCCTTGCTCCATGGGGCAGTTTGGATATTAAAGGCGTTTGCTATGGTCCACCCGACAGATTCTGTAATGTAGGTTGGCCTGGAACTGCCGATTATGGAGAAATTGTCTTCAATAAGAAATTCAAACAAATATTTGAGCTATTACCCTACCCAGGTTGTTCAGATAAATCAATTATTCGACCACCGGACGGTAATTGTTATGGCTATAATTTTGAAAAAAAGAAGATATCTTCGTTCATACCTATCAAGTTACCTATGAAGATTACAAAAATGCAGAGTTAATTGAAAAAGGAATTCAATAGAAGTAGCGATGTAATGATATTTGCATCGCTTTTACATATTAAAAACGAAAACAATCCCCTATAAGGTACCTATTGTTTTTTCTCTTAAGCTCAATTATCTTTTTCTCCTGCCATCAAAGTAGTGAGAAACACACACAATCAAAAAAGAATTAGATGGCTGCTTAGTAATTGCTACGCCAGCCTCTATCGGCACCCCATGGATGAAGAAATTTCAACCCTACTCTACCGGAATAGCATCAGGTTGGATGATGATGCGCGGTACCCGTAGAAGAAAAGCTGCCGACAGAGGCTTTGTATTATCCGACCATGCCGACTGGAATGGTTTATTACAAGCAGTTGAAGCCACAGGAGCAGAAAGAATTTATGCTACACATGGATATTCTGACGTGTTTAGTAAGTTTTTACAGGAAAAAGGATTGGATGCCACGAGAGTAGAGTCACTCTTTGAAGGTGAAAGTTTGGATAAAGACCTCTAGAATAAGTTTACTAAATAAGTAAATATAACAGTAAGCAAATTAGTATCTGTCACTTCTTTTGCTCTTGTAAAATAACTTAATCAGTAAGAAAATTACTGCCAGCACTAAAAGTAAATGAATAATAACTCCAATACTATATATGAAAAGGCCAATCGCCCATATAATCAATAATACAAGTACAATTGGATATAGATATCTCATGTTTAAAAAATATTTGTTTTAAAAAGTTACTCCTAAGTTAAAAAGTCAACCCATTTAAACTCAAATCATTATTTTAAGTTACATCTGGATTATATATTTTCAGAAATCATCATTACTCGGAAGTGAAACTTGAAGCCGGTAAACCTACACTATTCAATAAATTTGATTCACAGGTATTGCACCATCCAAACCTTACATACTGTGGATTACTAATTCCTGAGGTGTTTAAAACTACCTGATCACCAATTATCTTAAAAGAAACCTTCTTATAAGCCCTATCTTTTCCAGCTACTTCAAATTGAGAATCCTCATTTTTAGCATCAAATTTTAAACCTGCTGCATTGTTAAAATGGACTGTGATGCTCTTTTTATTAATTACCAATTTATCAAACATTGGAGCATAAGGACTGCCCCCTTTACCATATACCTCCTTTAAAACTAAACTAGCAAATCTTAAGCCTACATCTCTTTTATTTCTGGGGTGGATATCTTTAATATTACCAATATCAGAGGTCATAACCATTCCAGTTTTTGGTAATTTTAAAACTCTCCTTTGTGCATCTCTGACAATCACACCATTGTATCCCTCACCATAATCATAGGGTGCTATCTGAGCAAAGTAGAATGGAAACTCATTACCCCACTGGCCTCTCCATGATTTAATTAATTCAGAAAAGATCATCTCATAATGATCAGCATTATCTGTATTAGATTCTCCCTGGTACCATAATACTCCTTTTATATAAAAATGAGTGATTGGGAAAATCATAGCATTAAAAATTTTAGAAGGTTCATGAGGTCCCCAGGGAACCTCTTTTAAAATTGTAGCTGCTTGAGCCAATAACGAATCTTTTTCAAAATGCTTTTTTGGCATCCATGCTTCTGCAGGCGTGCCACCCCAACTGGAATTGATTAGCCCAATAGGAATTCCCTCCAATTCAGCATGCAATTTCTGACCAAAAAAATGCCCGATGGCACTAAAATTCTTCATACTTTCAACTGAACTAATCTCCCAGCTTCCTTTTAAGTCGTTTTGAGGGAATTCTGCGCTTTGTTGCACCACTGAAAAGAAACGAATCTGGTTATTATCAACATTTTTTAAAGCTTCTTCTTTATGTAGTATACCAGAATTAAAGCTCCATTCCATATTGGATTGTCCTGACAAAAGCCAAACTTCCCCCAATAGAATATTACTGATTTTCACTTCATTATAGCCATTCAATGTAATTACCTGAGGCCCTCTGATATCCGGTGTTTTCAAAGTAATTTCCCAGTAAGCCTGATTATTTGCCTTGGTTTTAAATATTTCTTTACTCCATGATGTTTTTAAAGTAACAGGCTCTAATGCTTTGGCCCAACCCCAAATTTTCACCTCAGCATTTCTTTGCAGCACCATATTATCACTGAAAATAGCCGGCATGTGGATGTTGGAATAGCTAATGGAACTATACATTATTAAAATCAGGAAATTTACAAAAAGGGATTTCATTACAAATATAATTTACTTGAGTACTTCTTCTATAGCAGCTAACTCTTCTTTGCTAAAAAGAGTATTTTTAGTTGCATGTATATTATCTAAAAGCTGTTCTGGCTTGCTCACTCCCACTAATACTGTACTTATTCTTTCATCTTTTAGAAGCCATGATATTGCCATTTGCGCCAAACTTTGCCCTCGCTTTTTAGCGATCATATTCAATTTTTGCACTTTATTTATTAGCTCAGGAGTAATTCTATTGCTGCTTAAATAAGTGCCTTCTTTTGCTGCTCTTGAGTCCTTAGGTATCCCATTTAGGTATTTGTCTGATAAAATACCTTGCTCCAGTGGGGAGAAAGCAATACTACCTACTCCCTGATCACCTAAAACCTCCAAAAGGCCATCTTCCACCCATCTATCTAACAGGCTGTAACGCGGCTGATGGATAAGTAATGGTGTGCCCATATCTTTGAGGATCTTTATAGCTCTTTGGGATTCCTCCGCATTATATTGCGAAATCCCTATATACAATGCTTTTCCTGATCTAACTATATGATCTAAAGCACGCATAGTTTCTTCCAAAGGAGTATCAGGATCAGGACGGTGATGGTAAAATATGTCCACGTAATCCAGCCCCATTCGCTTAAGTGATTGATCCAAACTGGCAATCAAATACTTTCTGGAGCCTAAATTACCGTAAGGACCCGGCCACATATCCCATCCTGCTTTGGATGATATAATCAATTCATCTCTATAGTCACTAAAATCCTGTTTCAAAATCTTACCGAAATTAGCTTCAGCAGAACCATAAGGTGGTCCATAATTATTAGCTAAATCAAAATGAGTTATTCCATGATCAAATGCTGTATGAAGTATTTTTCTGGAATTTTCAAAATCATCATTATCTCCAAAATTATGCCATAGACCTAATGATATTAAAGGTAATAGTATTCCACTTCTTCCGCATCTGCGAAATTCCATTTTTTCATATCTATCTTTATTGGCTATGTATTGATCCATTTATTATTGATTTAATAGTTTGCTGAAAACAGGTAATAACTGATTTGCCATTTGCTGGTGATCTTTTATATCCGGGTGGTAAGTACAACCTCCTGGATCCATTGGTTGAAATTCAAATACGGTAATTAATTGTTCAGGAAGGTTATTTTTTACTTTATTTAAGCAGCTTGTTAGTATTTGTTTTTTTGTTTCATCTAGCATAGGGCTATTTAACAATACTATTTTAGCATCAGGGTGCTTTTGGATAATCGATTTTAAAAATTCTGTGTAAGAGGATACAAATACCTCTGCATTAAACTCAGTTCTATCTTTTTCGCCATCACCGTCTGAAAAATCATTAGTTCCTAAAGCTATACTGATAATTTCAGGTGCTTTATTTTGCTCATATTTCAAAGTGGAATCTGCAGTTAGGCCCAGATTATTATAGACAGTTGGCATTACGGGTTGATCCTCATCGTTCCAATTTCGGTATATACCAATTCCTGATACACAGCTTAAAGTAAAATCAGCATTTAATGATCTTGCAATTAATGAGGCATAAGAGAAATAAGCGTTATGTTGGTCTGTCCATTGCCCGGTTTCGCAAGGTACTTGTTCAAAGTCAGCTCCCATTCCACAGGTAATGGAATTGCCAATAAATTCAATATAAGCTTGCTTATTCTGGGATATCTTAAATAATTTTCCAGTAGTTATGCCTTTAAATAAAAGCGGTCCATTTACTGCTTCTGTAGCCTTATAAATTTTGAGTTTGTTATTTAATGAATTTGGCAATAGTGGGATTTTAATAGGCTGATTATTAACCAAAAACCTACCTAAATAAATGCTATCCACCGAAACGGCAATATATTGATTTACTTCAGGGTATAAATTACTTATATCAATAACACAACTATCTCCAGCTACTGATGCTTCAATATAGGAGCCCGCACTTATTAAGTGCTGACCGCTATCTGTGGCATGCAACCTCCCTGCATAAGAAATATCAGGATTATCAAAGCTGAAATTAGTGTATTTCTGTTCTTGAGTTTCTGCATCACATCCCAAAAGTGCTACTACTATTATTACAGTAAAAATGGTATTTAAAAAATATTTCATTAGTCCAATTAAACTATAAATGATGATATAAAACTTTAAATTATAAAATAAATAAGCAACTCTGTGTAAACATTTAACTTTTCTGTTGATCCTTGTTAATTTAGTAAAATCACATTGATTTTGAAGAGAGAATATTATGTACTTTTTTCAAGGGAATAATATTCACCAAATTTAAAATTTAAAAAAATAATTTTTTTTAAAAAATTAGGGTTTTGGCTATAAAATTCTTCGCACTTTAACAAAATTTTTTTCAACTGATCATTTAAAAATATGAATCTAAATTATTTGTAAACTACTTTAAAAGCTTCCAGTATAATTCTGATGATAGTAATCCAATTTTCATTATGTAAACCTTTTAAAGAAGGTAATTCTTACTCGTAAAATGGAGATAAAGTTCAAGGCCTTTTACGGTTTAATTATGGTGGTGATATGTGCAAAGACAAATCTAATGGTTTTTGCTCTGTTTCCTTTAAAAAGACTAAGAATGCTTCAAAACAAGTAATTGGGACTGAAGACCTTTGCTGTTTTGTAATCGAAAAAGATAGTTTTGCTACAGTGCAAAATATCAGGTTAAATTTTAAGCATACTTTTCCTCGTGACTTTGCAAAGGTAATACAACATGGTGATATTAATTTAAATATCTACTACAGTATTATTTATAGCCAAAACGGATCACAAACTGTTACAGATTGGTTTCTTGTTAAAAATGGACGAACAGAAAAAATAAATAGAATAGGTTTCAGAAAAAGCATTTCACCCTTCATTGAGGACTATCCTGAACTAGCCACCAATATGTCAGAAAGAAAACTAGGGTATGATAATATTATACAAATTATCAGAAGTTATAATTACAAAAAACTTAATTAATTCAAGAAGCTATAAACGTAAGAAGTGGATGTATAATTTATTTGGGGTTCTAAAGATTTTATATTCATTCAATTAAGCTTTATCTTGTGAAAAGAAAGCATCAAAAAAATAATCTCCTATCTTTGCAGCTAATAACTAAGGATTAAAAATATTTTTATGATTCAGAGGATACAAACTATCTTTTTACTTTTCGTAGGCTTGGCCATGCTAGTTTTTCTCTTTGCTCCTATCTGGCAAAAGGAGGAAATTAATTCAGGTGCATCTTATACCCAAACTGCCTTTTACATGGAAAAAGTACCTTCTGCCGAAGAAGGTGTTACAAATATTTTTATGCCCTATGCTATACCTGGTGCATTAGGGGTTTTAGCTACTTGTCTTGCTTTTATAACTATAGGCTTGTATAAAAAAAGAATGAAGCAAATCATTTTATGTGCTATTAATTCCTTTATCATTGGAGTGGCATTGGCTTTATCCGCTTATTGGGCCACGGAAGCAGAGAGCAATATATTGAGGGAAATCAGTGGTGGCTATAGCTATGGACTATTTCTTCCCGCTATAGCTCTGGTTTTTAACTCGCTAGCCGGTCGTTTTATTCGGAAAGATGAAAGATTGGTTCGTTCCATGGACAGGTTGAGGTAATATAAATATAGCTACCACACCATTAATAAATTTCAATCAACCTTTCTTCAAATTTAAAACATCTTTTTGGGTAAGCAATCTAAAAAAAGTAACTTTACTGGCTGAAAACCTTTAATATGACGCGAATACTCGTACTCTTAGTATCATTTTTTTACGTTTTTCACTCCTCCCCTGTCAAAGGGCAAGAAACTAAACTGTACGATAGTATTGTGAACATTAAAGGAGACCTTTATCATGGTGAATTTCAATATTATATTAATAAAAAAGATACTATTTATAATGGACCCTTTCAGCTAACCCAGCAAATCGAAGAATTATCAGTCAACAACTCCTTCCAGATTTCTTCAATCAATGGTTATTTTAACAATGATATCCCTGATAATGCATGGGTGATAAGTAAAACTAAATTTTCACCCACTGAAAGGGGAGCTTTACATGATTACTTTTATACTTTTAAAATTAATGGCACAGAACTACTAACAAAAGGATCATTTGACAATGGCAATAAAGTGAAACCATGGGAAATTTATGAATGGGAGATAAATAATTCTGAAATACAAGATACTTTACTGTATGGCAAGATTCCCTACGACAGTATTTCAATAAATGGGGACCTTAATTTCAATAACAGGGGGCAATCATTGCATGGGAAAGTACAAAATCAATTGGCTGATGGCAAATGGCTTTTTTACAGTACAGATAGTAATGGCAACGAAAAGCTATTAAAAGAATGGATTTTTCAGGGAAATGTATTAATTGCTAAAGTGCTTTATCAAGGCGATCAACAGCTCAAATTAGTATTACAAGCTAATGAAAATTCTAATGCAATTATTGAGGAAATGGAGCTTTCCAAAAGATATTTCACAATTATTGATTTACAAAGTGCGATTGCAGATTCTGACTTATTTAACCTCTACACAAAAAATAAAAAAGTAGAAGACCTATACTTTACAATTATTAATGAGTTAAAAGCTGTTGATTCTGTATTTTACCCTATTTCTAAGAATCGGATCAGTCCCCAAATTAAAGCTAAGATACAAAAGGTTCCTTATAGTAAAGAGGAAAAAGTATTACTCACAAACATTCAGGAAAACGTTAAGAAATCAAGCCAAATCATAAAAATCCTGCAGAAAGATGTTCAGGTGAATTTAGCGCGTTTGTCAAACAACCAGGTAGCTAAATATATAAGTACTGCCAAAGCCATTGAAAAATCCTTTCTTTCCGATATCCTTTATATTGTGCATCATTTTGAAAAAGGTAATCTGGAATATATTAACAGAGATAAATTTATTCACTTAAGCACTACAATGAAAAGTCAGCTACAAGTAAAGCATCTTTTTAAGGACGACTCGTCCACTTTTAACTATGTTTTGAGTAACTATACTGTAGAAGAAAACAGCGATCCTACTAAACAATTGAAAGCGTTTACTAATGATATTCTCCAGGAATTAAATTTAATTAAAGATAGCATTGATAGCTACGTAAAGGATATTAAGAAAGAAGAAGATCTTTCTGAAGTGGAATCTATACTTTTTCAAAAATATGAAGAAATGAAAAATTTAGCTGATTCTTTAATTACCGAGCAGAACAATGATATCGCTGGATTTGAAGTGAGAGAGGCTATAAATGATTACCTGGACGAAATAGTAAGAACCTATTCAGCACTGGAAAATCCAAAAGAAAAGAACGAAGCGATTGATTTTACACTTAATTGCTTAAATAGCAGTAGAGACTTAATTCATACCATAGAAAGAGCACCTACTAATTTTTATACCATACGGGATGCTTACACCAGGGAGGTATTTAATCCTTACACTTATACCAATATGCAGGAGAAAATAAAGCCTGGAATTTATAAGTCTTTTGAAGAAGAAATGCTGCCTGCGGTTTATAGCAAAATAAAAACCATGAATTGCAAAAACTTAGAGAGTTATACTGAAAATTTCAGTATACTTTTTGAGGGAATGCTGGAGCTACTTAAGATAGACACTGATCAATTGGAGCGCAAAGTTAAAAGAGCAAAAGATGCTAAAAAGGCAGCTGATCTATTAGGATTTCAACTAAAAATATAATCTCTATTTATTGATGAGAAAGATAATAATCACCATACTAATCCTAAGTGCTTTTAAATTAGACGCTCAAAGCAATGAGCCAGTTATAGAAGATTTAGAAACTTATTTTTGGCTTAGTTCCTATAATAAATTTAGAGTTTCTGATCACCTCTATTGGGCGGCAGAAATGCACTACCGAAGAAAAGGCTCTACAGATAATCCTTTTGCGGAAAGAATGGCTCAAATCTACAACAGACACGGATTAAGCTACGTATTTTCAAAAAACTTCAATGTAACTGCAGGTGGAGTTTTACGCTTAAATTTTACACCTGAGCCTGGTAATCAGGAATTTAAACCAGTAGATATTGAGCCAAGAATTTGGCATCAATATATTTTCGTAAGTCCCTGGCCACGTTTTATAATGTACAATAGGGTAAGGGTGGAGCATCGCTGGAATAGAAGCAACCGCTTAGATGCTGATTGGATTTACAGAAATAGGTGGCGCTATATGTTTTACATGAAAATACCCTTAAATAACAAACAGTTGAGTCCTGGAACATTTTATTTTTCCCCTAGTGTTGAACTAATCATGCAAACCGGAAAACAAGTAGTTGGATCATTTGTGGAAGATTTGAGGCTATACGGCAATATAACATACATTGCCAGCCCTAGGCTCTCAAGCTCGTTGGGACTTATGTATACCACCGGACAAGACCTCAATAACCCAGAAGTATACGGAAGAAGATATATTTTAAGACTAAGCACCTATATTTCGCTTGATTTTAGAAAAGAAGAAAGAAAAGTGCCTTCAATAAGAGTATTGGATTGACCTACTTTATATAACAATTTAAACATCACATTTAAATGAGTTCTAAAAAAGATAATTCCACCAGGTTACTTATTTCATCGCTTATAGTCTGTATACTTATATTAGCAAGTACCAGCATCATTTATTTTAATAAAAATATGGTAGCTCATGAGGAATATGCAATCAATGAAAAAAAAATGATCTTGTTGGAAAATAGCGTAGATTCATTAAGCCAAAAATCCATGGCAGATGAGCTATTCATTAATGGTTATTACGATTCTGCAATGCAAGCTTATGGGAAAATATCGTCTGACAATTATAGTGATGCATTTATTTTAAATAGAGAAAAAATAATTGAGCAGATGAGGAATTTCCGTTTGGCCCTACGGATGCAGGTAGATAGTGCGCAGACAAATGCTGAATTCAGACAATCATTGCTTGAAATGAAAACAGCTGTCCTGGAAGAAGAATTTGCTTCAAAAACAGATTCTCTTTACACAGCCATGAAAAGCAAAGTTGATGATTTACAAGCTGAACTAAAGCAAAAAAACCAGCAATTATCGCAGTCATCTAACCTTGGTAGATTATCTTTTTACAATACTAAAGGGACTAAAATAAATTATTTTGGAGAAGTTAAAAATGGAAAAGCGTATGGAGAAGGTATAGGCAACCATGCCACAGGTAGCGTTTACGATGGCGAATGGAAAAACAACAAAAAACATGGCAAAGGCACCTACAAATGGGCTGAAGGGGAAATATATAAGGGAGAATTTGAAAATGATAAAATCAAAGGTACCGGTTCTTATTATTGGGTTAATGGAGATAGGTACGAAGGAGAATGGGATGACAATGAAAGAAATGGAATGGGAACTTTATATGATAAAGACAAGAAAGTAGTTTTAAAAGGTATTTGGAAAGATGACGAGTTTGTTAAAGCAGTCAATTAACAGAATAAATACTAACTACTTTTAAAAAATAAGTTAATAAAGTTTCACTTTAACTTCCGCCCAATATAAAATTGAAATACTCTGTTTGCCATCAATTGCCCGTTGTTTTGTATAGTTAAATCTCCCTGATAATTTTGAATAGGGACAAAACTATAGTTGAATCGGGCTCCTGCAAACCAATTAGTTTCAAACTGGTACTCTGCACCAAATATAGTAGCATAATCCATTCTGGCTAAATCATTACTCACATTTCTCCAATTAGTATCTTCACCACTCGTTGTTCTAAGAGTCCCTCCTATCAGCATACTGGGTTGTATCCCTATATTTAAAGTAAAGCCTTCAAAAACATCAATTCCAAACATTAAAGGCAAATCAAGATAGTACAAGCTCATATTACCTAATCCATCATCTCCCCATTTCCAAGCACCTTTTTGAGATAATAAAAGTTCTCCTTTAAAAAATAAAGCCTCACTACCACCAAATATTGCATAACCACCTGCCTGCAAGCCAGGTTTTATATTAAAGCTACCTTGATTAGTTAAAGTAGCAGTGGTAATTCCAGCCTTTACTCCAAAACTTTGAGCCTGTTGGGCACTTGTTTTATTCAAAATTAAAAAGAATGCCGTTAAATAGACAATAAAGAGGAAGCTGCTGATTTTCATAGCACAAAAGTAGCAATTAATAAAGGCATTGGAAATAAATTAAGGGAACAATAATGTTCATTTTTTTAAAAAATATGAAAGTAAATATAGGCCTCCACTTCATCAATAAGCTGCATTCTTGAGTAAAATTAATAAAAAATTCCTGTTAAATCCTTTCACTTTCTCATGCAGTATTACAAAAAAAGGTTTTAAAATCGCTTTATGCGGCATCCTAAAGGTGGCACCTTAGTGGGACTTACATTTTCACCATTAGCTTTCATTTCTTCTGCAGTGGTGATATAGGTGGTTTTTACAGCTTTTTCATTTTGTGGATTGTCATCTATTGCTCCTTGATATATCACATTAAGTTTAGTGCCCTGTAATGTAACAAAGTACACCTCAGGAAGCTTTGTAGCTCCTAATAGTTTTACTAAATCCTGGTTAGTATCAGAATAATACTTTCCTGACCAATTTTTATTGGCAAAAAACTCATTCGAAGCATTTACATTATCAGTGGCCGGATTATTTTTTTCATGTGGATTAACAAATAATACTAAATGGCCCTTATTAGTTAATTGCTTTGAAAGGAATGTAAGTCTGGCATCATAAGAATCAACAAATGCGCAGGTATTATCAATAAAAATAATAAATGCTGCTTTTTTATTAATGATATTCTTCAGATAAATCTTATTAGCTGAATTCACATCAGTTAACTCAAGTTTATTAATGTCCTGTGATTGAATATTGGAGCCAGCAACCATCAATAGAAATAAAAAGCTCAATTTTTTCATAATTGTTCAATTAAATATGAATTGTTAATTATCTATGACTCATGGAACTACCTTGCATTTAATCAATATTAAAACAAATGTAATATCCCTCTAATTTAATGAAATTTAAAGTCACATTTTTCTTATACGTATTTTTTAGAATAACACCTTGAATTTGAGTCCATTTTTTATTCATAGGCTTAACAAAAAGGTGCTCTTTAAAATCAATCTCTCGTTTCATATAAATTTTATATAATACTTCTTTGGCAGACCAAAACTTACTAAAATGTATAAGTTCATCACTACAATAAGCTAATTCATCACTATTGAACAGCCTGGGGGCTACTTTCCGCATTTTTTCATTAGGTTTTTCAATATCTACTCCCATTTCTACTCCATTGCCAATGGCAAGCACCACATAATCTGCTGTATGCGATAAGGAAATGCCAAATTTAGAATGTGGCATTTCAGGCTTACCATATTCATTTCTAAAAATAGATGAATAGTGGAAACCCAACTGTTGAAAAGCTTCATAACATAATAAGCGCCCCGAAAGAAACTCTAAAGCTTTACCCTTATGTTTTATTTCACTAAAAATAATTTCATCCTTTTCACTTAGCATTACTTTATTTCTTAACTCAGCAATATCTTCCCTGATTTTCCAAACTGCTAAATGAATATTTTCGTTGATTGCGTGTAGGTTTATAAGTGGCATCCTTTAAATTTACATCATGCCTAAAATTAATGTAGAAAAAATTCAAACCCTAACCGGACACAAAGATTGCTTATATACAATTGAACAAGGAGCCAATCCTTCTCATATTTTTTCAGCCGGTGGAGATGGCATAATTGCTCACTGGGATTTAAATAACCCGGATTTTGGTGAGATGGTGGCAAAAGTAGAAAACTCTGTCTATGCCTTAAGTTTTATAAAAGAAAAAAATCAGTTGATTGTGGGGCACAATTATGAAGGCATTCATTTAATAGATGTACAGCAAAAAAAAGAAATTAAATCAGCCCAAATAACCAAAAGTGCTATTTTTGACATCAAGCAAGTAGGAAATATAATTCTAAGCGCCTGTTCTGATGGAAACATAATACTATCGGACATAAATGATTTAAGTACATTAAAAAAGTTAAAACTGAGTGAAAAAAGTGCACGTGCCATTGCCATCCATCCCACAGAAAATGAAATTGCTATTGGCTTTAGTGATAATAGCATCAAAATTGTAGCTACTGACACATGGGAAACCAAAAAAAGCATTGATGCGCATAAAAATTCTGTTTTTACGTTGCAGTACAATAATGATGGTCAATATTTATTGAGCTCGGGCAGGGATGCTCATTTAAAAGTTTGGTCAACTGCGGAAAACTACGAAATAAAGGAGTCCATTGCGGCTCACATGTACGCAATAAACCATATTAGTTTCAGTCCTGATCATCAATATTTTGCGACCTGCAGTATGGACAAAAGCATAAAAATATGGGATGCTAAGGCTTTAAAATTATTGAAGGTTATAGATAAAGCGAGGCATGCCGGACATGGTACCTCGGTAAATAAATTACTCTGGACGGCCAATAATAACCAATTAGTGAGTGCAAGTGACGACAGATCACTCTCAATTTGGAATATTCAACTAAAATAATAAAATTATCCCCTATATTTACTATCTTGAAAAAGTCAATCTTATTTCAAGCATGTATAGACAAAACCAACTCTCAGTCGTTCTAATATTAAATGTATAGTAAAAAATGAAAATTACCCCTTTAGAAATACGACAAAAAGAATTTGAAAAAGGATTCAGAGGTTATGACAAAGATGATGTAAGTGCTTTTCTTAACTCCTTGTCGCAGGAGTGGGAACGCGCCATGGATACTCAAAAAGAACTGCGCATTAAGCTGGAATCCTCCGAAAAAGAAGTAGAAAAGCTCAGACAAGTAGAAAGTTCTTTATATAAAACCTTAAAAACAGCTGAAGATACAGGAGCCAATGTAATCAGCCAGGCCAACAGAACTGCAGAATTGCATATAAAGGAAACACAGATGAAGGCTGACAATATGCTGCATGATGCCCAAAACAGAGCACACGCTATGATTGAAGAAGCCAGCCATAAAGCCCAAAGCATTATGGAAGAAATGGAAGACGAGCTAAAAGAATTGGCTGATGGTTTCAAAACACTGGAAAATCATAGAGATAATATGCTTGAGGAGTTAAAGAACATAAGCTCCAGCCTAAATGATAAAGTGAAGAAAGTAGAAGACAGATTGCAGCATGTTGATGTTGAAACACATCTAAAGAGAGCCAGAAAAGCTGTTAAAAAAATCCAAAATGCTGATAATGACTTGGAATCTGAAAGGGATATGCCTGAAGCTGTGGAGGAAAAAGCTCCTCAGAAAAAATTAGAAGAAGAAAAGACTCCAGGAGAAGAGGTTGAGGAAGCTCAGAAAGAAAAAACTACCAATAGAAAAGGTGAAGACACTTCATTCTTTGATGAAATTCAGTAAATTATTATGAGGGGAAAAGTTGCGCTTAATGGGATGGCATTTTATGGCTATCATGGTTATTATGTTGAAGAAAATAAATTAGGAAACCATTATTCGGTTGATTTAGTAGTAGAGACAGAGTTTTCAGAAATGAATGACGAATTGAGCAGCACAATTAATTATGAGAAGCTTTATAAGGCAACTCAAAAAATCATGATGGAGCCTTTGAAACTTATAGAAACCCTGGCGCATAAAATTGCGCTAAAAATCTTAGAAGAAAATAAGGAAGCACTTAAAGTAAAGGTGAAAGTGATTAAGCATCAACCACCGCTAGGTGGGTTGTGCGATAATGCCTCTGTGGAGTTGGAGGTGGAGAGGTAGATTGTCCTATTTTGGTACATCGATTTTAATTGATCCGGTAATCTTGCTCCTTTTATAATCTTAATCTTATCCTTATTTTGTCCTTGCCGGACTGGCTTTACTTTTTTTATTGACAAAAAAAGTAAACAAAAAAGTCAAGGCTGCATTCATTTTTTAACGCTATTTCCCATAATAAATTGGGAAATGAAAGAAACTCTCCGCTAGCCAGCGGATCAGACACTTTCATTTCTGATCCAATTTATGACGTTAAATACCTAAAATGAATCAAGGCCGATCTTTCTAATTCCATTTTCCTTTAATGTGAAGTTTTGATAATGATTAATATTTATTTTTAAAATTCATCTATATATGTGAAAAGAAAAATAGCCCCAACGGGGTATAATCCATTAACCTGGGGCAAAGTCCCAGGAATAATGCGCTCAGTTTGCCTCATTTTTGCGGCATTTTTGTTCTGCGCAGCAGGAAAACAAAAATGATGACGAAATCTTACTCCGAAAATTAGTATTAGAACATCCTCCGCCACTAGTTAAATACCATCTGTCTTCTTTAATTCTTGATCTTGCTTCTTTTTAGCATTTGTCCTCGCCGGACTGGCAATACAGCCCCCTTTAATTCCCCCGAAGGAGGAAGACGCACAGAATCACTTCATTTTTCTAGTTTGATTATACATCAATTTATTAACCATTATCTTAGGATTTTAGCCAAAGGCTGACCGTCCTTTGGATGGAATACCTAAAATGAATCAAGGCCAACCTTTCTAATATCAATCAATTAAAACTTAATATTTCTCTTAAAATTAAAGTGAGATTGAATAAACGATAAATTTTAGTAGAGCGAAAAGCCCCAACGTGGGCGACATAATTAAACATAGGGTAAAGCCCTATGTAGCAAATGCAATATACCCCGATTTTGGCGGCATTTTTGTCCCAGCGCAGCAAGGGCAACAAAAATGATGACGAAATCTATATCTATTATTAGCATTCCCTTATCCTTGGAATTTTGTTTAAAAAACCGCTATTTTATGATTAGAAATCTTTAACAAAAAATTTCCTTTAATGGCTATTGAAAACAAATACAATGCTAAACTATATAAAACGCCTACCGGCAGCACTTTAACTTGTAAAGGGTGGGTGCAGGAAGCAGCTCTACGTATGCTGTTAAATAATTTGGATCCGGATGTGGCAGAGCGCCCTGAAGAATTAATTGTATATGGAGGAAGAGGAAAAGCTGCACGAAATTTTGAATCACTTGACCTCATTATAAAAGCCCTTAAAGAAATAGAAGAGGACGAAACGCTGATCGTGCAATCAGGAAAACCTGTAGGTATTTTACAAACCCATAAAGATGCCCCCAGGGTACTCATTTCTAATTCTCAACTCGTACCCAACTGGGCCAATTGGAAACATTTTGATGAATTAGAGAAAAAAGGCCTTATGATGTATGGACAAATGACAGCAGGAAGCTGGATTTACATCGGCTCCCAGGGCATCGTACAAGGAACCTATGAAACTTTTGCTGCCATAGCCAACAAAGATTTCAATGGTAGTTTAAAAGGAACCCTCACTGTTACAGCAGGTTTAGGCGGTATGGGAGGAGCGCAACCTTTAGCCGTTACCATGAACGATGGCGTTTGCCTGGTTGCAGAAGTAGAACAATGGCGCATCGATAAAAGAATTAAAACCAAATACTTAGATGAATCATATCACACTATAGAAGAAGCAATTGAACGCGCATTAGCAGCTAAAATGAATAAAGAAGCTGTTTCCATTGGTGTTGAATGCAATATTGTTGATTTATTAAATCATATAGATCAGCAGCAGATAATACCCGATGTATTAACAGATCAAACCTCTGCCCATGATCCATTGATAGGTTATGTTCCACATCAAATTAGTTTGGAGGAATCCAATGTACTTCGAGAGGAAAACCCTGAAAAATACGAAGAGCTGGCTTATGAATCTATGTATGAGCATGTTAAATTAATGCTGAAACTGCAGGGAAAAGGTGCCATTACTTTTGATTATGGAAATAACCTGAGAGCAAGAGCCTTTGAAAAGGGATTGCAAAATGCCTTTGACTACCCGGGTTTTGTGCCGGCTTATATCAGACCTTTATTTTGCGAAGGAAAAGGCCCGTTCCGCTGGGTAGCCCTCTCTGGTGACCCAGAAGATATTGCTGTTACGGATAAAGTAATTATGGAATTATTCCCTGAAAACGAATCTTTGATGCGATGGATGAAAATGGCTCAGGAAAGAATAGCCTTCCAAGGCTTACCCTCAAGAATATGCTGGTTAGGACAAGGAGAAAGAGAAAAGGCCGGACTTGCCTTCAACCAATTGGTGAAGGAAGGTAAAGTAAAAGCCCCTCTAGTGATAGGAAGAGACCACTTAGATACAGGCTCTGTTGCTTCTCCGAACAGGGAAACCGAATCTATGCTGGATGGATCAGATGCCGTGGCTGACTGGCCTATTTTAAATGCTTTAGTAAACACTGCCGGGGGCGCAAGCTGGGTATCATTGCATCATGGAGGTGGCGTAGGAATGGGTTATTCTATTCATGCCGGAATGGTAATAGTAGCCGATGGAACCCCGGAAGCAGAAGAAAGATTAAAAAGAGTGCTGAGAAATGATCCCGGCATGGGAGTGATAAGACACGCAGATGCAGGTTACGACATTGCAAAAGACACGGCCAGAAAGCACCACCTTGATTTGTCAGACAGGCTTTCAGGAAAATAGATTTTTTTTCAAGGCAATTTGTAAACTATTTCACCATTAAAGTAAATTAATGCTACTGATCAATATAAAATCTCTCTACGGAACTCATCAAAATAGTGCTGTACTGAGAGGTGCTCAACTGAGCAACTTACCTGTAATACATAATGCATACCTTCAAATAAAGCATGGAATTATATCTGATTTTGGCCCCATGGAAGAATTGGGAAAAGTGAGCGAGGAAGAAGATATGTACGATGCCACAGGAAAAACCGTGATCCCAAGCTTCTGTGATTCACATAGCCATATTGTATTTGCAGGTAGCAGAGAAGAGGAGTTTGTTGATAAAATTAAAGGCTTAAGCTATGCTGACATTGCTGCAAAAGGAGGTGGGATTTTAAACTCAGCCCTAAAGTTGGGTAATAAGTCAGAAGATGATTTATTTGAACAAGCTTTAACCAGAGTGCAACAAGTAATGAAAACAGGTACCGGCGCTTTGGAAATTAAAAGCGGTTATGGGCTCAACACTGCATCCGAATTAAAAATGCTGCGGGTTATCAAGAGATTGAAGAAAGCAGTTCCGATTCCGATAAAAGCTACTTTTTTAGGAGCTCACGCCTACCCTGCAGAATACAAAGAAAATCACGAGGGATATATTGAACTCATTATTAACGAAATGTTGCCTGCAATAGTAGAAGAAAATTTGGCTGACTATATCGATGTTTTTTGTGAAAAAGGCTTTTTTGATCAGGAAAGTAGTGCCAGAATACTGAAAGCAGGTGCTAAATATGGATTAAAAGCCAAGATACATGCTAATCAGTTAAATAATAGCGGAGGCGTACAAATTGGTATTCAGCATGATGCGCTATCTGTAGATCACCTGGAAACATTGGGAAAGGAAGAAATTGAGCTATTAGGTAAAAGTAAAACGATGGCTACTTTATTACCCTCGGCAGCATTTTTCCTCCGGATGGCTTACCCACCAGTCAGAGAGTTAATCAATGCCGGAGCGGCAGTGGCTTTGGCTACTGATTTTAATCCGGGCTCCTCTCCTAGTGGCAATATACCACTTTTAATCTCCTTAGCTTGTATTCAAATGAAAATGACTCCAGAGGAGGCTATCAATGCTGTAACCTTGAATGGTGCATGCGCCATGGAGCTAGAAGAAGAAGTAGGTTCTATTCAAATTGGCAAAAGAGCGAATATTATACTGACCCAAAACATTCCATCATTGGCTTATCTGCCTTATGCCTTTGGCAGCAACTCAATTCACAAAGTAATGGCTAACGGACAATGGATCTAGAACATTTTGAATATTGCAACAAGGATAAGGTTTCAGGATTACTGAAGGCGAGATCAGGCGAAATTAAATTAGCTGAAAAAATGGGTTTCGGAGCTAATTACCAATCTTCTAAAGCAAGATTTGTAGTGCTTGGCATTGAGGAATCTATTGGAGTAAAAGCCAACTTAGGTATAGCCGGAACCCATACTGGCTGGAAAGCCTTCCTTCAATCCTTTCTGAATATTCAGAATACACGAAAGCTTTCTGGAGAGCAGATTCACCTTCTCGGTAGTTTCAATTTCCAGGTCTCAGACAGGTCTTCCGCTTCCACAGAAGAACTCAGAGATCTGGTACATTTGATGGATGAAGAAATTTACCCGCTGATTGAGCAAATTGTAAAGGCCCACAAAATCCCGATAATTATTGGTGGAAGTCATGCCAATGCTTACCCGATAATTAAAGGGCTTAGCAAAACTAAACTGCAGGCAATTAATGTGATCAATTTAGATGCCCATGCTGATTTCAGGACTTTAGAAGGCAGACATAGTGGCAACCCTTTTAGTACGGCCAAGGAGGAAGGTTATTTAGCAGACTACAGTATTTTAGGACTCCACGAAAACTATAACAGCCAAAATATGCTGGATGAAATGGCCAAACATAAAGGTATTCGCTATTATTTCTGGGAAGATATTTATTTAAGAAAAAAGATCAGTTTCGAGGAAGCACTGTCAGATTTCATTCAATTAAGTCAAAACAAAAGTTGCGGTATTGAGCTCGACATGGACAGCGTAGCTGCTGTGTTAAGTTCTGCTATGTCTCACTCCGGATTTTCCACCACCGAAGCCCGCTACTACGCCTACCAATGCGGACATCATCTGCAAGCTTCCTATTTACATATTTGTGAAGCGGCTATGGAGCTGGAAAATGGACAAAAGGATCCTAATACCGGTAAATTACTTTCCTATTTGGTAAGTGATTTTATGAAAGGGGTGTTAGAAAAGTAATTACTATTGTACTTGAGACACGAGCTTAAAGCTCGCGCTAGTTGGGACATCCTGTTTTATGGAGAATGATTAATCTAGAAATCACTAATTCGCGTAAGATTAATAAATCTATTATTTACCCCAATTTCTACTCAAACTCTAATAATACAATGTTAAAATGCTGTTAAAAAGCCTATAACTTTTTAGTTCAGATAAATTAAAAGTAGATGAATAACCGTTGTCGTTAGAAAGTACAATAAAACCGTCTGATGTAATTTCATAAGTTTCTCCGGTAGCAATGATACTCTGATCATAAATACTAAGTACTTCTACCCTTTCAATATCAGAAAAATAAGCGTCAATTTCAGCTTTCAATTTATCGGCTACCAAAACTGAAGGTGTCTAAAGTCTCGTCCTTACATGATGAAAATAAAAATAAAACAAGAAATGATAAATTAAGGATTCTCATAAGGTTTTGTTTAGATCCAAACTTTCATGAATATGTGATGGATGTAAACGTCTTGCAGTATCAAATATTGTCAGTATTTTATTTTCCCTTAAAACATTTTAGCTTTACACTATGGATCCCGGCAACGAAAGATGAGACACTAGGAGTAGATTATTGTTTGTCATTTATAAAGGTAGTACATAAAAAAAGAAACTTGCTGGAACATTAGCCACTTTTATAGATAATCCTATAAGCCAGATTTTTAGCGATTAAAAGAGTCTGACCTCTATTGAGGTGCCGACTTGGAGTGTCCCTTAGCTGATGATGAGCTCAATTCCACAATATCTAACCTGGCATTCTCCTACATAGCTTATCTAAAAATCCTCCTCCAGAATAGCAAAAAAGTAATTATCTCTCCACTCTCCTCTAATAGGTAATTTCTTTTTTCGTATTCCCTCACACGTCATCCCTACTTTTTCAAGCACCCTTACAGAAGCGTGGTTTTCAACTGCGCAACCTGCTTCAATTCTGTGAAGTTTTAAAGTCTGAAAACCAAATTCAAGAAGTTTATTCAAGGCCTCAGTAGTAAAGCCCTGTCCCCAAAAATCTTTGTGTGTTTTAAACCAACCCTCTGCAGACTGATAGTTTTGCTTTCCTAGAATGAGGCCAATAAGTCCTACAAAACTTTTATCCTCACTTCTTCTGATAGTGAAAACAAATAGCTTGTCAGGCTTTTCATTTGATAATCTCAACCAATCCTGCACAATTTTTTCTGTCACTTGAATATTTTCAGGAATTCCCAAAGTATTAAACTCATCTGTTTCGGGCAAACAGTGTAGATCATGTACATTTTCAAGGTCATCGAAAGTTAGCTCTGATAAATGGAGCCTCTTAGTTTTAAGAACTGTTTGTGCCATGGTTTAGATAATACAATGTCTTTGACGCAAGGAGATTATATTCCAATTAATATTATGTACTTAATACCTCAAAATATCACCCAAAGTCTTTTTCATTAGTTGAATGGTTTCTGGTGGCACCTCCCCTATTTTATTCACCAGTCGGTCTTTTGAAATTGACCTGACATGAAAAACCAACACTTCAGACTTATCTTTTAAGCCATTTTTAAAATCTGGTATTAGAATGGGATTGCCTTTATAGTTTTTAATCTTTGTAGTGAGCGGACAAACAATTACTGTTTGCAAATATTGATTAGCTAAATTACCACTTAAAATGATTACAGGTCGGCAACCTGCTTGTTCGCTTCCTTTGACTGGTTTTAAATCTACATTCCAAATTTCAGCTTGCTTCATTACTTTTCAGCAGCTTTCAATTGTTTCCAATAGTCCAACATTCCTTCTTCGGCCATTAAAAGGACATTAGTATCTTCAGAGGCTTTTTGATAAGATTTAGCATATTCAGCCTTTTCAATATTTTCTAAATAGACAGTTAAAGCCCGTTCTATCAACTTATTTTTAGGCAAATTCAATTCCTTTGCTTTTAAAGCTAATAAATCAACAATATGTTTGGGAAGCGTGGTAGTAATATTCATTGTTCATCCATATTTGTATTTCACAAATATAAAACAAACATATGAATTAAAAAATTCAATTAATCCGAACCCCAACAATACCTATCCTCTCCGCTTTATCATAAAAATTCCTGCATTTTCTATCTTGCTCGTCAACACACAGTTGATTACCCTCACAATCTGTAGGGTAAGCTATCATGTCAGCACAATGATTACCCAAAACAAAATATTGTTTATTTTCAAAGTGATACAACTCTAAAAAGAATTCACAGTTAATGTCCTGACCCGTGTAAGACACCATGTCAAGAGACTCTAGAGTATCTTCGATGCAGTCGGCATCTACTGAATCATCGGAGGAACAGCCAAATGAAGTAATAATACAAAATACGGTGATGATCTTTAGAATCTTCATAAGATTTTATCCTTTTAATGAAAAAATGGGTAATGTATTGCAATACAGTACTAAGATAGTAAATAACTATTCATTATCCGATTTAACAGTTTATGTTCATCAAGTTGCAACTACCAAATTGTGAAAGGACATATGCTGAAAGCTCGCGCCAGCAGTGGGATCATTCCTAAAAAGTCCCAGAGGGACGATCGTTTGGTAGTAATTAAGTACCACGCCTGATGATTTTGGCGGTATTTTTGTCCTCGAGCATCGAGAAAACAAAAATAGTGACAAAATCTAATCCTGCTTTGCCATCCTATAGGCCAGCTCCTTAGCAATTAAACCAGTCTGACCTCTTTGAGGTGCCTACTTGCAGGGTGGGATTAAAGCCGGTCTGACCTGCTGACCTATGTTCCTGCTTAGGTCAGACGATAGTCAGACCGGAGACGGCTTTCCCACCAGCATCTGCTTTTACCCTCATTTGAAAAAAGTTCAATAATTATTGATTTATTTTTGGAATTATGAAAAGTTCCTTTTACTATTGTACTGTATTAGTTAAGTAGTACACTAAATCAGTAACAATGATTGATATAAAAAATCTCAATTTCAATTACGCTAAAAAGCAGCAGCCTCTATTCCAGCAACTGGACTGTGAGCTGGAAGCCGGTAGTATAGTAGGCCTTCTAGGCAAAAATGGAGCGGGTAAAACCACTTTGCTCAAGCTGATGATTGGACTTTTACTACCTACAGCGGGCGATATAAAAATTATTGGACATGATCCTATTAAACGCCAACCCTCGCTCCTGCAGGATGTATTTTTTGTTTCGGAAGAGTTTCATTTGCCCGCCATTTCTATTAAAAGCTATGTAAAAGCCAATGCAGGTTTTTACCCTCGCTTCGATCAGGAGATACTCGTTCGCCTTATCAAAGATTTTGAACTTCCAGAGACTAAAAGCTTGCAGAAACTGTCGTACGGACAAAAAAAGAAATTTCTCATTTCTTTTGCACTAGCCACTAAATGTCGCTTACTGGTGCTCGATGAGCCTACAAACGGCCTCGACATCCCCTCCAAGTCAATTTTCAGGAAAGTGCTGGCAGGGTCTTTAGATGAAGATCAACTAGTGATAATTTCAACCCACCAGGTGAAGGATGTAGAAAATCTGATCGACAGGGTGCTGATGCTCGATAATGGTAAATTTATTATGCAGAAAAACCTTTTTGACATTTCATCCCAGCTCAACTTTTCAAATGCTTCTTCCGCAGAGGGTGAAGATATACTATATAGTGAAATGGTGCCGGGAGGTTACCGCATTATTACTCCGCAGATGAATGGAAGCTCCTCTGTAGATATAGAACTATTATTTAACGCCATAGCGCATGGCAACGAAAAATTGAAAAAATATGTCCAGTAATATATTCAATACAAAAAGGTTTTTGATGCTTGCCAAGCAGCATTATATCCATAATAATAAGCTATTATTATATGCGACTGTCGCCTATATAGGAGTTATATTCATATTTCTTACTATCATACAAATGGGTAACGACAGGCTGCCCCATGACCTGGAAATGTTCCGGGGTTTTGTAATTGCATTTGTGTCCATTTTTGGTATTCTTTATACTGGCTACTCTTTTCCTGCATTTAGAAGTAAGGAAAGTACTATCAATTACCTGATGGTGCCAGCCTCAGTCACAGAGAAGTTCCTTTTTGAATTTCTGAGTCGCTTAAGCATGGTCTTTATTCTATTGCCTTTACTTTTCTGGATCACCTTCCATTTCCAGGGCTACTTTTTCAATCTCTTTACTCCGGCAGAATTCCAAAGTATAGGGATAGGCCAGGTTTTAGATTTTCAAATCCCCCAGGCAATTCGTGAGCAGGCATTTTGGTTTTCATTACTCATTATCTCATTAGTATTTCTATGCTTTGTTCTCCCTTTCACGGGGGGCGCTATGTTTAGCAAACAACCCTTGGTAAAAACGCTATTTGCTGTGGCAGTTATAGTGATATTTTACTCTGGCTGCTTATATATTGCACTTGAGCCATTAGGGGTAGGTAATTATGAGCCTAATGATACTATGTGGTTACTTCCTAGCAGTGAAAATGGAGCAATGAAATTTTTTGGCTCCGTAGCCCTACTTACTAATGTGGTATTTTTATTTGTAGCCTACAGAAAATTAAAAGAAAGGGAGGTATAGAATGGAATTTCAAAATGGCAAAAGCATATTTCTGCAAATAGCAGATAGCATTACCGATAAGGTGGTTAGTGGCGAATTTCCTGCGGGTGAAAAAATACCATCTGTGCGAGAACTAGCTTCGGAAATGGGTGTGAATCCCAATACTATTATGAGAACTTACAGTGAATTACAAGCGATGAATATTATAGAAAACCAAAGAGGAATCGGGTATTTTGTGAATGAAGATGCTCAAAAAATTATACTACAGGGTAAAAAGGAGGAATTCTTCCGAAAAGTATTACCTGAATTCATAAAGCAGGCACAGGTGCTTGGAATTAGCTCTGCTGAATTAAAAAAACACATCGAAAACGTAAAATCATAGTTATGAAACTCAGCAATAAAGTATTGATCGGCTTCTTCGGTTTTATCTTCGTCTATATGATCGTTGCATTTACAGAAATACGATTTAAAGGTGATTTGAACCGTTTCAACGATAGCAATAGCGTATCAGAATCTGTTGACATTGTAAACATAAAGTACCTGGTGCTATCAGACTTGAATCAAAGAATAACTATTTCAGGATCTGATAATCCCAGAATAGAAGTAAAGAGTGTTTCAGGTGATTTGCTTAAAGATTTACAATATGATATCTCCGGAGATACTCTCACGATGCAACCCATGTTGCTGCAGGAAAATCAACTTGTAACTGTCTCAATTCATGTTCCTAAGACCACTTTTATTGGTCTAAGCACCAGAAAATACAGGGGTTACAATTTCCGGCATTGAACAAGAAATATTGAATGTTGTACAGGACGATGGATGGATTAGAATGAGAGGAACAATAGATTAAGCAAAATCAACCTGAAAGCTGACAAATTCAGCCAACTTCAATATAGCAAATGGGGAAGTAGATACACTCAGTGTGATAATGAATAATTCAGAAGTAAGAGTGAGCCAGCCCTTAAAACTTGTGAAAGGGTCTATGGACAACGATTCTTATATAAACCTGAATGGGAACAGAAGAAATTCGGTTTAAAAAAGATGAAAGCAGCAGGTTGGTTTTAATAAATTAAAAAGTTCACATAAGCTGTAACAAAACGCTTGTTTAAACTTCTTGTAACCAAATAGACAAAAATAAAGAGTCTAAATAAACATCCAAACTACGCCCAATTGAGACGACTATGAACATTCAAATTACAGGACTTACTAAGACATATCCCAATGGTCATACCGCTATTAAGGATGTCAATCTTGAAATAGGAAGCGGGATGTTTGGTCTTCTGGGACCCAACGGAGCGGGCAAGTCCAGCTTTATGCGAGTATTGGTAACGGTGCAGAAAGCCACATCGGGCACTATTTTAATGGATGGATTGGACATCAACAAGCAGAGACAACAAATCAGAAAAGTGGTAGGTTATCTGCCGCAGGATTTCACCTTTTTTTCAAAACTTAAAACCTACGAGTTTCTGGATTATGCTGCGCAATTATCGACCACTCTTAAGAAAAAGGAGCGCCTGATCAAAGTAGATAGCTTGTTGGATCAGGTAGGTCTGCTGGACGTGCGGGAAAGAATGGCTAATAAACTTTCAGGAGGAATGAAGCGCAGACTTGGCATTGCCCAGGCGCTGATTGGCGACCCTAAATTATTGGTGATTGATGAGCCTACCACCGGACTTGATCCTGAGGAACGTATCCGATTTCGAAATATCTTGTCAGATTTGAGCCAGCAGGATGTAACTATTATACTGTCAACGCACATAGTGGGAGATATAAGCAGTACTTGTCATAATATGGCTATGCTCAATAAAGGGGAGGTAGCTTTTAAAGGTTCACCGGAAGGGATGATTGAACAGGTGCGAGGCCATGTTTGGCAGGCGCTTTTAAATGATGAAGAATTCAACCTCATCAAAACCCAATATTCAGTAGTGTCTACCATCCCCACGGATGGTAAATGGGAAGTGCAACTTAATAGCCACTGATCAACCTCACCCAAAAGCTACTCATGCCAACCCTAACCTGGAGCATGCTTATGTATATTTTATGGAAAATGAATTAGGAGTTTCACTGGTATGATTTCTATCAAAAACATACTGACTATCTCTCAATTTGAAGCGAAGGTGCTTTGGAGAAACTGGTTTTTCAGAATTTTGGCTGTGGCTGGCATCGGTTTTCTTTCCATTTTCAATATTGCCGTATTTTCTGAGGCAGATGTTCCGAGATGGGCATTTCTTTCTAACAGCTGGATGATGCCCTACGCCTCTCTGGTTTTAATAAGCATACCTCAAGTAGCTGCAGTCATATTCTTGGCAACCGGATTGATTAAAAAGGATAAAAAAATAGATACCAACGAGGTGTTTTTTGTGCGACCTATCACCAATACTGATTACGTTTTAGGGAAGGCACTGGCTCTTTTTAAGCTGTTTTTCCTTTTGAACCTGGTATTTGTTGCTATTTCTTTATTTTTTAATGTTATCAGTCCCTACACTAATTTTGAGCCACTGGCCTATATTCTTTATCCCTTGCTTACCAGTATTCCAACTATAGTCTTCACTGCCGGAATTTCTTTTTTACTGGTAACCTTACTTAAAAATCAGCCTATTACCATTGTGCTATTGCTGGGGGTTGCTGGGGTACAGCTCATCTACTATTTTGATCAGTTCTCAAATATCCTGGATTTCTCTGGCTTCAGACTTCCCATGTTTACTTCGGATATTTCGGGCTTCGCAGATTTAGAGTTTGCCATTCTGCAAAGGTCATTTTATTTCATCACTGGGATCGCTTGCTTATTTATTACAGCATTCTTTCTGGATAGACTTTCCAGCCATAAAACCACTCATTTATTTACAGGGGCGATTGGAATGGGCATACTTGTATTCGCCTCTTTTCTAATGCTAAAACTTTGGGATATGCGACAGGATCCCTTAGAGCTACGAGCCGATATGATCTTTCTCAACGGTCAATGGGCGGAGGAACCTAACATAAGCATTGTTTCAAATGCTATAAACATAGAGGTCTTAGGCAGTGAACTAAAGGCTACCTCAGAAATGCTGGTAAAAAACAACACCCCTAAAGTGCTGAACCATATCTACTTCACACTTAATCCCGGGCTGCTTGTGGAAGAAGTAGCAGTAAATGGTCAGCCGGCGGAAACGACAAAGAACCTTCATATAGTATCTATAGAAGGGCTCAGCATTGCATCAGGACAAGAAATAAATGTCTCGATTAAGTATCATGGCAGTATTAATCAGGAAGTGGCTCACCTTGAGGTTGATCAGGAAAGATACGAATCAGCCAAAGAGTACTTTATGTTTTCTCTGCAAAAGAAGTATGCTTTTCAGCAGCCTGATTATGTTTTACTCACTAAAGATGTGCTTTGGTACCCTGATACGCAAATTGGTTATAGCACTGAATCAACTACAGACGAACGATTGTCCTTCACCGACTTTCAACTAAAGGTGACCACCCAAAATGGACAAATCGCGATTTCACAAGGGGAGGCAGTCATCAACGGCAATGTTTATCAATTTAAACCGGAGTATCCCTTGCCCCAGATTTCACTAGTGGTGGGCGATTACTTAAAGAAAGAGATCACCGTAGATAGCATTACATATGCCCTCTACTATTACAGAAATAATGATTTTTTTGTAAAGCCTTTCAATGAGCTTGCTGATACTTTGAGCTACTTGATCACCGATTTGGCCGATGAATATGAAGACGCTCAGAAGCTCTCCTACCCCTTCAAACGCATGCAATTTGTAGAAACTCCCCTTTTATTCACAGCATACAATAAAATTTATGAAAGTCATCAGGCCTTCCTACAGCCAGAAACAGTTTTCTGGCCTGAAAAAGGCGGTGATATACGGCAGTTTGACCTGAGAATGCAATTGCGGGACATGAATAAGCAGGCACAGCAGCAAAACCAGGTTTTAACTGACAAGCAAAAACAAGCAAATATATTTAATGATCTGATAAAGAAGGTGTTCACAAAACAGATCGGGGCAAATTATGTTTTTGATGGTCGTTACGAGGATGAGCCTGACTATTCCATTTTTCCGAATTACTATACTTATAACTCCGGCATTGTTAGTGAAGACTGGGCCTTGCTGAATCGAAGCATTGCCACATATCTCCAAAATGAAAAGCAAGCACAAACAGACTATTCCAGAAATAGAAACGGAATCTCTTTTACAGAGGAAAGCAACAACCTGATGAGAGAATCTTCCCTTGAAGAAATTCTTTCGGAGGCTGAATTCAATAAAATACAAAAGTCTGTGTCCTTGAAAAGCCAATACCTCTTTTCCTATGTGGGCCAAATGGTGGGTGAAAGCAATTTTAAAGACTTTTTATATAAGTGGGTAAATAATCATCAACACCAACTGACTCACTACGAAGCGCTCAGGGAAGCCCTAATAACGGAATTTCAACTGGATATAGATCCCATTATTAAGAAAGTCTACTTCGAGACCTCACAACCTGCTTTTGAAATTATGAATTTGCAAAAATATGAAGTACTGGACGGTGACAGAAAGCGCTACCAAATATTGGCGGAAATTAAAAATTCAGGTGAAAACGATGGGGTGATTGAAGTGACTTTTAGGACAGGAAGTAACAATGATGATGAAGATTTTTACAGCAATAAAGTGAACGCTGAAACAAAAAATGAAATACCTGGGCAGCTTTCTGTCATTAAAAAAGGTGAAACCAAGCTGATGGGTTTTGTAATGGATGAAAAGCCCGAAAATATCATCTTCAACACTATTATTTCCAGAAATATCCCTTCAGAAATCACCATGCCAATTGGGCTTTTAAGCAAACGTGAAGGCGGGGAACTGTTTGAAGGAGAGCGAGTAATCACACTGGAGAAACCTTCCAACACATTTGAAATAATTGTGGATAATGAAGACCCCAACTTTACTACTTATAGTCCTATTAAACCCACTTATTTAAAAGCTTACCTGGACAGTAAAAAAACATCGGATCAAAAATACTATGGCAGCTGGGACCGCCCTTTTTCTAAATGGCTGGCCACCACCGGATCAGAATTTTATGGTTCAGTGATTCGCTCAGCTCACTTTACCCGGTCAGGAAGCGGTGAAAAGGTAGCCACATGGTCCCCTGAAGTAAAAGAAGAAGGATTCTATGATATTTATACCTACATGAAAGGTAAAAATCAAAACGAATTCCGAGGGAATGATGGCAGTAGTAAGCAGTTCTATTACCACTATGTAATTGAGCATGCCGATGGAGAGGATAATATCACTTACAATATTTCTAATGCAGAGCCGGGATGGAATTTCCTGGGATCATATTATTTCAATCAAAATGGAGGAAGTGTCTCGCTCACAGATGAATGCGAACTCCGAACAGTTTATGCAGATGCTATAAAATGGGTTAAGCAATAAAAACTATGAACAGAATTAAACAAAATCTAAGAAAAAGCTCCACGGTTAGCTGTCATTTGAGCAGGGTGCTTATGGTCACTATCTGCTGTTTGATGTCAATGGGCATAATGGCTCAACAAACACTTACGCTAAAGGAGGCAATTGCAATTGCTCAGAAAAGTAGTCCCAGCATCAAAAAATCCATGCTTAACCTGTATGGTAATCAACGGAGCCTTGATGCACAGCGTGCTGCCTTAAAATCAAGATTTTCGCTGGATCTTACTCCTTTTGATTATAACAGAAACCGTAATTTTAACGACCTCTTTTCGCAGTGGAACACTATTGAAGATTACAATTCCTTTGCCAATTTATCGGTAACACAACCCATAAAAGCTACGGACGGCACCATCTCCCTCATCAACCGCTTTGGGTACAGGGACAACTATTCCGAATTTCAGGATGTGAGGACAAAAACCTATAGCAATAATTTATACCTGCAGGTGGAGCAGCCAATATTTACTTACAACCGGACCAAGCTTCAGTTGAAGGAGCTGGAGCTAAATCTTGAAAATGCTCAGATCAGCAATGGCATACAGTTGCTTAGTCTTGAGCAAAATGTCACACAATCATTCTATAATTTCTATCAACGGCAGAACGATCTGGAAATAGCCAGGGACGAATACGAGAATCAAAAAATCAGCTATGATATCACTTTAAATAAAGTTGAGGCAGATCTTTTAGCTAGAGAAGAACTGTACCAGGCCGAGTTGAATCTGGCTACCTCCAAATCTACGGTAGAAAATAATGAGGTATTACTGAATAATGCAGAAGATGATTTCAAATTGCTGCTGGGCGTTGATCTGCAGGAAGAACTAGCTGTAGCAGTGAATATCAACTTTATTACCCGCGAAGTTGACCTAAGGAAAGCAATAGAGCATGGCCTGGAGCACCGCATGGAATTGCGGCAGCGAAGTATGGCTATTGAGCGGTCACAATTCGAATTAATACGCACAAGATCCTTAAACGAATTCAGAGGCACGGTTGGCATGTCTTTAGGTATCTTTGGAGATAATCCACAAGCCCCGGAGGTATACCAAACACCTAGCGTGAACCCCAGAATAGCCATTTCTTTAAGTATCCCTCTCTGGGATTGGGGCGAAAATAAAGCCAGAATGGATGCTGCCAATGCTAATCTTGAAATCGACCGGGTAGATCTGGAAGTGGAAGAAAACAATATCATCATCAACATCAGAAAGATTTATAGAAGCCTTCAAAACCTCGAAAATCAGATTGCAATAGCAGAGCAAAATGTGAAAAATGCTAAACTAACCTATGAAATTAACCTGGAACGCTATAAAAACGGAGACCTGACCAGTATTGATCTTAACCGATTTCAAAGCCAGCTTTCAGAGAAGAAAAGCGCCTTGGCTGATGCCTTAATCAATTACAAAATGGAGTTGTTGAACCTCAAAATTCAATCGCTTTATGATTTTGAGAAAAATGAACCGGTAATGATTCGGAGTTACTAGTTTCAGGTTTTTGGTTGTAAGCTATCAGTTGTAGGTCATAAATAAAAAAGTGACAGGGGCAGTTGACAGTAGACAATAAACATAAAAGTAATACGAAATGAAACTTAATACCTATTACCTAAAACACTAAAATATAAAAACATGAAAAAGCTACTAAAATGGATCGCTCCTCTCCTACTCATGACAATTCTGGGGTCTTGCAGTAATGAGCAGTCCAATATACAGACTGAAATAAAGATTCCTGTATCAGTGCAGAGCATTAAGCCACAAAGTATTTCCCGGTTCATTGAAACGACAGGAACAGTATACTCTTCAAAAGAGGGTACTATGAAAGCTGAGCTCGGTGGTATTTACAGGATTCAACGCAATCCCGCAACCAGAAAACCTTTCGCCCTGGGTGATGCAGTCAGAGCAGGCCAGGTAGTGATTAGGATTGAGGACAAAGAGTTTGTAAATAACCTGCAGCTTGAAAGCAAAAAACTGAATCTGGAATTAGCAGAAAGCAACCTCAGCAAGCAGAAACCACTCTACGAAAAAGGAGGAGTTACAGAAACTGACTTAAAAAATGCATCTATAACTCATGTAAATGCTAAGTACGCTTACGAAAATGCCGCCATTCAAATGGCAAAAATGGCTGTACGGGCACCTTTTGATGGAGTAATTGTAGAGCTTCCTTATCATACTGATGGAGTAAAAATTGATCAGGGGATGGAGCTGTTTAAGGTGATGGAATATGACAAATTACTGATGGATGTAAAGCTACCTGAAAAGCACCTTTCTGAAGTCACTTTGGATCAAATGGTGCAAATCACTAACTATAATATTGCCAGGGACACCATCAATGGAAGGATTAACCAAATTTCTCCGATTATCAATCCCGATACCAGGACCTTCCAAAGCGTGCTGCAAATTGACAATGATAAACGTCTTCTCCGCCCGGGAATGTTCATTAAAGCGGCTATTCTAACTGAAAAACGCGACAGCACCATCGTGATACCGAAGGAAACTATCATTTCGAGGCAGGATGCCAAAATTGTCTTTATAGTAGAAAACGGCATAGCTACGGAGAAGAAGATCACAACAGGGCTTGAAACGATGGATGAAATAGAAGTGCTAAGCGGCCTCAAGATCAATGACAGGTTGGTAGTAAGTGGCTTTGAAACACTAAGAAATAAATCTAAGGTAAGTGTATTACAGTAAGTGCTGATTTTCACGTCCTACATTGTAATGCTCCCAATATTTAAACTCTTGTAATTTGAAAAAGATAGTCTCACTGGCCGTATCCTACCCTATTTCCATCCTTATGATGGTTTTAGCGGTGATTTTATTAGGTACAATTTCATTTGGAAAATTACCTATTGAATTGTTTCCTGATTTGAAGAATCCCACTTTATTCGTGGAGCTAAAAGCGGGAATTAAACCTCCATCAGAAATTGAAAAACAGTTTATTGAGTCTATTGAGTCCGTGGCCATTAGGCAAAATGGAGCAATGGAAGTAAGCTCCATTAGCCAAATGGGCTATGGCAGAGTTACTGTGCAATATGATTGGGGCAAAGATATGGACGAAGCTTTTCTCGATCTGCAAAAATCGCTCTCCAGTTTTTCAATGGATGAGGAGATAGAAGAATTTGTGATTTCGCAGTTCGACCCTAATGCCACACCCATCATGGTATTTGGCATTTACAACCCTAATTCCAATGATACAGAAGCACTACGTAAAATAGCGGAAAATAACTTCAGAAATGAGATCATCCGACTGCCCGGTATAGCGGAAGTGCGCCTGTCAGGTGAGCAGGAGAAAGAAGTAATTGTAGAAACTGATCCCAATTTATTGGCTTCCTATGGTCTCACAGTGGATGATTTGGTAGCGAAGATCCAAAATTACAACCGCAATGTATCCGGTGGATTTATTGAGGAGCTAGGTCGCAAATATGTCATCAAAGGGCTAGGGATCATTGAGAAACCGGAGGATTTAGAAAATCTGGTAGTAGGTTATACCAACCGCCAAAACACCGCTGCTAATCCTGGTTCTACTGAGGCCGGGGCTGAAATGGTTCCGACTACTACTGCTTCGCAACCTGCAGCATCCAGTCAGGTACCTGTGCTTTTGCGAGAGGTAGCTACCCTCAAAATAATGGATAAAGAAGCCAATAGCATTGTGCGGGTGAACCAGCAAAGAAGCCTGGGCATGTCCATCTTTAAAGAAACTAAATACAATACGGTAGATGCTGTGAATGAGCTGACCGAAGTGCTGGAAGGTTTAAAGCAATCAGTTCCGGGTTATGAGTTTGTAGTGATTCAAAATCAGGGTCGCTTTATCCAGGGAGCTATTGATGAGGTGAAAGATTCAGGCCTTTACGGAGCCCTCTTTGCAGTGATTATTTTGTTTGTGTTTCTCCGTAGATTGGGCTCCACCCTTATCATCAGTATCGCCATTCCCATCTCCATTATTGCTACTTTCAACTTAATGTATTTCAATGGCCTTACCTTAAATGTGATGACCCTTGGTGGGTTAGCACTGGGTGCCGGCATGCTGGTAGATAATGCAATAGTAGTGGTAGAGGCTATTTTCAGAAAGCGTGAAGAAGGTTTAAGCGTAGTTGATGCCGCCATTCAAGGAACCAGTGAGGTCAGCGGAGCCATTACGGCCTCTACTCTCACTACAATCGTGGTCTTCCTGCCAATAGTTTATTTACAGGGCCCATCCGGAGAATTATTTAAAGACCAGGCCTGGACAGTGGCATTTTCGCTGATTTCTTCCCTGGCTGTTGCTATTTTAGTAATTCCGATGCTTTTTACAAGGATTTTTCGCAAGGATACACAAAAGCAGGAGGAAAAACCTTTGAAATATAAAGCTTACAGAAGCTTCCTGAACAAAGCACTTCGCTACAGAGTAGTTTTAATTGTGCTGTCTTTTCTCTTGGTAATCGCCTCCTGGCAACTAATCGGGATCATTGGTAGCGAATATATGCCACAAGCAGGAACAAAAGCTATTTCTGTAGACCTAAGTCTAACAAATGGCACCCCACTTTCCAGAACCTCCTCCACTGTAGAGCAGATAGAAGGCCAACTACTGGTGCTTTTTGAAGGGAAACTGGATCATGTATATGCACATATTGGCCCGGAGAAAAGCCAGTCGGGCATTGAGAATGAAAATGTTTACGATGAAAACAAAGCCAATTTAAAACTCATATTTAAAGAAGATATGGAGTTGGACATTGCAGAGGTAACTTCCTCCCTTTCCTCTTATTTCGAGGGGATTCCGGGTATTGAAGCCCGCTTTTCAAATGATGAAAGTGCACTAAATGCAGTAGTGGGTGAAGAGCAAATGCCACTGGTTGTGGAAGTTAGCGGATTTGATTTTAATTCACTTAGCAACATCACCGATTCTGTAATGCTCGTAATGGGCAATAATGAAAATATTTATGAGCCTGTTTCCAATCTGGAAGAAGGGGTGCCACAAATACAGGTGGACGTAGATAAATACAGGGCCGGCCTGATGAGTCTGTCTATAGAAGATGTAATCCTGCAAATAAAAGATCAGCTGGAAGGCAAAAAAGCGGGAACATTGGAACGCGGAGGTGAAATGCAGGATATCATGATTAAGGTGCCGCGAATCTCGCTTTCCGGCCTGGAGAATATGAGGATTAAAAGCAGCCAGCGTGAATTCCCATTAAGTGAAATTGCAGATATAAGCGTGCAATATGCTGCCAACTCCATTTACCGGAAAAATCAAACCAGAATGGTTTCAATTGGTGCGAGAGTCAACCAGGATCAACCTTATGATCAAATTGTGAAATCTATGGACGAATCATTTTCAAAAATCTCAGTACCTCCTCAATATAAAATAAGTGTAGCGGGACAGGAGGTTCAACGCAGGGAATCTATGGGCAACCTCACCTTCTCACTGGTTTTATCTGTGTTGTTGGTTTATATGGTTTTAGCATCACAGTTCGAGTCATTGTTACATCCTTTTACCATCCTATTAACCATCCCTTTAGCTTGCGTAGGTGCACTATTAGCCTTTTTTATGTTGGGAATGCCATTAAATATGATGGCATTGATAGGCATTATTATGTTAGCGGGAATAGCAGTAAATAATTCCATCATCCTGGTAGATAGCATCAACCGGAACAAGCAACAAGGCATGCCATTACGTGAGGCGATATTAGATGCCGCACAGCGGAGGTTCAGACCCATTATTATGACCAGTTTGACCACTATTCTAGCATTATTGCCCTTGACATTCGGATTTGGAGAAAGCGCAGCATTAAGAGCACCTATGGCTATTGCAGTAATTGGCGGTTTGGTGACCTCCACCCTGCTAACACTGGTAATTATACCTTGCTTCTATGAAAGCATTGAAAATTTGATCAATAAAATCAAAGGAACTAAGGCAGTAAAAACAGAAGCTTGATATGAGTAAGAAAGGACTGTTACATACGATTATCAAAAGAAAAGTACTGGTATCAATGCTTTTCATAGGCTTTACCGTGATGGGCTACATCTCCTATAACAAGCTGCCTGTAGAACTATTTCCTAATGTGGAACTACCCATATTAATAGTGCAGGTAGGCTCCACTTCGGAAGTTGACCCAAAATATATGGAACGTGAGGCCATCGTGCCCCTGGAAAGTGCCATTAGCACTCTGGAAGGTATCGAAGAGCTTACTTCCAATGCTGATAGCCGTCAGGGAATGATTTTTATTTCCTTCAGACAAGGGGTAAATATTAAGTACGCGTACCTAAAACTGGAACAAAAAGTGGGCGCCATCAAAGCAGATCTCGGTCCGGAATTTATTGTAAATATCATAAAAATTGATACAGAGCAGTTTACCAACACCTTTATGGACCTACAGGTACTCGGTAGCGGTGGTGTGGATCGGGTAAGAAATGTCACAGATCAGTACATCACAGACCGACTAAGCGACATTGCCGGCATTGGAGGCGTAGAAGTATTCGGCGGACGACAAAAAACAGTAGAAATCATTATGGATGATGCTGTCTGTGAGGCAAATGGCATCACACCTAACACCATTAGTAATGTGTTATCGCAGAACTCCAATAAAAGTGCTTTTGCCGGGCAGATTGAGCGGAACGGCCAGCAGATTTTCGTGAATGTAACAGCTGAATTAAAGGATATAAAAAATATTCAAAGTTTGGTGGTATCCGAGAAAGGGCCACTCCTCCTGAGCGATGTAGCCGATGTGTTCTTCGGTGTAAAACAGCAGGCAACATTGAGCCGGGTGAATGGCAAAGATGCGGTATCCATTCGTTTGTCCAAAGATACGCAAGCGAATCTGATCGCACTTTCGGAAGTAACCCTGGAAGCGATTGATAACATCAATGAAGAGCTACAAGCCTTGGGTGTGGAACTTGTAGTACAAAGAAATCAGGCAGAGCAGATGACCACCAATATCGACCAGATTAAAAACCTGGCTGTCACCGGCGGACTGCTGGCCATATTTGTTTTGTGGATCTTTCTGAGAAGAATAAAATTTATTCTCAGCATAGCCCTGGCCATCCCTATTTCTGTATTTGCTGCCTTTAATTTCTTTTATGCTGCAGATATCTCCATCAACAGCCTTACATTAATTGGCATGGCACTGGCCATCGGCATGCTGCTGGATAATAGTGTGGTGGTACTTGAAAACATTTACCGCCACGTGGTGAATAAAAGACCCATTGATGAAGCCGTGGTGGATGGCACCAAGGAAGTGATGCGTTCTGTGGTGGCCGCTACCCTGACTACAGTCACTGTATTTCTGCCATTTATTTTCTCTTCCAATTTCCTAATCACCATGTTAGGCACTCATATTGGGATTTCCATTATTTCCACCTTACTGGTATCGCTGGTAGTTGCACTCGTTTTAATCCCCATGTTGGCGCATGCTGCCATCAGTAAAGATGATAAGAACAAAGCTCCATTGATAAAAAATGCCTCTATTCGCCAGCGGATGATCCAGATGTATGTGGTGATTCTAAAATCATGCTTCAGAAAGCCACTTTTCACTGTTATTGGGGGACTTGTATTATTTTTCGTCACCATAGGCCTTAGTTTAGTTGTCAGCATGTCTGGTCCCACAGAAGTGGAAAACTCGGAGATGAATCTGTTTGTTACCATGCCACAGGGCTCCACACTGGAATCTACCGACATAAGGGTGCAGAAAATTGAAGAAAAGGTGATGGAAATACCTGTGATCGCTCAAGTGATTAGCCAGGTTTCTGAAGGAGATGCTGTGCTGACTATCTCATTGGTGGATGGATTTAAAGATTTGGATACCATCTCTTTCGAAGATGTTCAAAATAAGCTGACAGGCATTGCCAAAAATTTTGAAGACCTGGAGATTTCATTGAATGAGCCTCCTCAAACAGGAACCGGACAAAGTGGTGCTGCCAGCTCCGCCTCTACTGATTTTGAACGCATGTTGGGAATTGGTACCGCTACTGAGCGTGTGGTTATTAAAGGGCAGGATTTCGAACTGATGCAGATCATTGCCAATGACATCAACAACTACGTGGGTGGCCTGCAGTCTGTAAAAAAGAGCACTGTCAACATCAGCCCTGACAGGCCGGAAGCGCATATTTTGTTTGATCAGAAGCGGATGAGTGCTAATAATATTACGCAGCAAAATGTTGCCATCGGACTCAATGATTTTCAACCTTCCTTTTCTTCCGGTTCCAACTTCGTGAGTGGTGGTGAGGAATTCGAAATCACTATTCAAACGCAAAATCAAGTGACGCAGAAAGCCAAAGAAATGAAGGACCTGCGAGAGATGCCTATTAGTAGTGCCACAGGTGTGGCTCACTCCCTTTCTGATATCGGCTCTGTGATTTATTCTTCCGGAGAAAGCACCATTACAAGGCTCAATCAGGAAAAACGTATTGAGATTACCTATAGCTTTATCGATGAAGTCTTGAAATCGGAAGCCCTGCTTGAATCGTCCCGTCTGGAAATTGATCAAATAGTAAGCGGTGTCAATATCCCCTCCGGTATGGTGGTGGATGTAATTCATGATGAAGGAATGTATGATGAATTATACTTCTTTATTTTCGCTGCCATAGTAATTATATTCATGATTTTAGCCGCTGTTTTTGAATCGCTTTACCTCCCTATTGTAATTATGTTCTCAATTCCCCTCGCAGGCATTGGCGCTTTCTTAGGACTCACTTTTACGGGCAACTCCTTGCTGAACGCTAATACATTAATAGGTCTTTTGATTTTACTGGGCGTGGTGGTAAACAATGGGATTATCCTGATTGATTATTCCCGCATCCTCCGAAGACGAGGATATAGCAAATACAGATCGCTAATTATGAGCGGTATTTCCCGCATACGACCTATACTCATCACCTCGATCACCACATTTGTGGCCATGCTGCCCCTGGCACTCGGAGATGCCGAATACGTGACCAGCATTGGACAGCCTTTTGCGGTTACCGTAATGGGCGGGCTGGCTTTTGCCACTGTGCTTACGCTGATTTATATCCCCACTATGAGTGCCGGACTGGAAAGCGTATTGGATTGGTTTAGAAACCTAAAAACTTCAACCAAGCTGATTCAGATTCTGTTGATGATTGGTTTTGCAACAATGATCTTTTTTCAAATAGATGGCATGCTTTGGCAAGTGATCTGGTTCCTGACAGCAGTGATCCTGGTTCCGGGAGGCACTTATTTTATCATGACCTCGCTTCGGCAAGCCAACGCCAAAATGGTAGCGCCCAATGAGGCCATGCACATTGAAATCCAGAACCTGACCAAGGTGTATGGCAGGGATAAGCGTTGGCTGCGGGAATGGAAAGGTAATAAGCGTTTATTTGAAGCGCGAAATGAGGAGCCTGTTTCAGGCAAAGTGATGCTGCAAAACCTAATATGGCAAGGAGCCCTGATCGCTTTCCTCGTCTACTTTATCTATTTCTATCTGGACAAAGCTTTCTGGCAATTGTTATTTATGATATCGCTGCATGCCTTGCTACTTTCCATTTTTAAAGATGCCGCACAATTGGTTCAAAAAAGCAGAAAGCTCGTCAGGTTCATTTATTCTTTACTGTATTGGGGATTTCCTGTAATGAGTGCTATTTACCTTTATAGTGATATCAGAGTAAAAGGACTTGGTGTATTCCTGATTATACTTTGGTTCATTGGTCTGTTTCTGGTGCGGATGTCACGCAAACTAGCCAACAATAAGGTAGTGCTTGAAAACATTAAGGGACGCTTTGCAAAAATCCGTAGGTTATACTACAAGTTGATCCTATCTATTCCATTTGTTAAACCTAAAAAACCGCAATTTAAAGCCTTAAAAGGAGTCAATTTAACTATAGAACAGGGCATGTTTGGACTTTTAGGTCCTAATGGAGCGGGTAAAACTACACTTATGAGGATTTTATGTGGAATCATGGACCAAAGCTATGGCAAAATCTGGATTAATGGTCATGACACTACTCTACGCAGGGAAGAATTGCAGGGACTAATTGGCTACTTACCACAAGCCTTTGGCACTTATGAAAACATGACGCCTTACGAGTTTTTAGATTACCAGGCTATCCTGCGGAAGATCAGTCAGAAAGATGTTCGGGAAGAGCGTGTGCAATATGTGCTAAAAGCAGTGCATATGGATGAGCATCAGCATAAGAAAATAGGTTCGTTCTCCGGCGGTATGAAACAACGGATCGGTATTGCGCAAATCTTGCTCCACCTACCTAAAATATTGGTGGTCGATGAGCCTACTGCAGGACTGGATCCTTTAGAGCGGATCCGTTTCCGTAACCTGTTGGTAGAGTTAAGTCGCGAGCGGATTGTTGTATTCTCCACCCATATTATTGAAGACATAGCGAGCAGCTGTAATAAGCTGGCGGTACTGATTTCGGGTAATATTGAATACATCGGCAGCCCAACCACCATGGCGGAGCTGGCCGATGACAAGGTATGGGAATTCCATCTCTCACCTGAACAGTTTGAAGTGGAAAAAGAGAATTACCTGATTGTTCACCACATGCGCGAGGGCGAGCAAATCAGGGTGAAGTGTTTGGCTGGCGAGCAACCAAGGGCAGATGCCGTTCATGTGCGTGCTAATTTAGAGGATGCGTATTTATGGTTGATGAAGAGTCGCCCCCTGGCCCCCAAAGGGGGGAAACGCACAGAATTGAATTTATAGAAATGAAAACATAATTAGAATCGTCATTGTGAGGCACGAAGCAATCTTACTGATTAGTATCAGGAACCCTAGCAATCTCAAAGAAGAGTTTCCAATCATCAAAATTGCCGCACTGCGTTCGCAATGACGTTAAATTTAGTACTGAAACTTTCAATTAGGTTTAAATCATAACAGTAAAACAAAAAATGAAAAGCTATCTACTACTCCTATACAAACTCATCACCTACAACGTGAAGGTGATATTCGCGAACAAATTCGTCTACTTTGTACTGGCGGCCTTTTTATTCTTCTCATTTATCATCACCATCACTATTTTTGATGATCCCGATTTCAACGAAGCGGTGATTTATGGCTTTTTGGTATTCCCGGGGCTCTTATTGATCTTCTACCCTATGGCTTACGGCATCCAGAATGATGATGATTCCAAGATGCTGGAAACCATTTTTGGGATTCCGAACTACCGTTATAAGGTATGGCTGGTACGTTTTGTTTTGGCTGTTGGAGTTGCTTTTGTGATTCTTCTGGTATTGGGTAGCATCGCTAACTTTACCTTGTATCGCTTTAGCCTGCTGCCCATGTTAGGGCAAGTCCTCTTCCCTATCGGGTTCTTGTCTTCTTTGGCTTTTATGTTGTCTACACTGATCAAAAATGGTAACGGAACAGCTATAGTGATCGTCATTGTGTCCTTTATCTTCTTTATTTTTGCAGAACCGCTGGAGCACAGTGTATATAATGTTTTCCTCAACCCTTTTTCCGAGCCTCGTGACATCAGCGAGTTCATCTGGCAAAGCATCATTTTCAAGAACCGCATCTATCTCATAGTTGCCAGTGCACTTTGCCTGCTCTATGGCATGTTTAATTTACAGTTCAGGGAGAAGTTTGTTTAGTTGGATCAGTTAGTCGTAGGTGTGCGCAACAGCAAACACCCCCCAGCCCCCGCCAGCTGGCGGGGAAGCTACTTCGATCTAGGATTGTGCATGATGAGAGTGATCGGCAGAAGAAAAACAGGAATAAAGTCTTCTGTTTTCTACCTGTTAAAATCCGTGCGGCTATCCCCTTGAGGGGATTATAGGGGTGTTACCCTTGAGGGCATTCCAGCAAAACCTGGTCAGCCTCTGGCTGGATAGGGGTTTTATAGACTGAAATATAGTAGGAATTTGAAAATTAAAATAAAGCAAAATTTGAAACACCTTTGCGAGTTTACTTGCCACTGGCAGGGAACGAGGCAATCTTACTGATCAGTAGCAGGAACCCAAGTAATCCTATTAAAGAACTTCCAATGCACAAGATTGCCGCACTGCGCTCGCAATGACGGGGAATTTTAACCCCTCAAAGTCTCCATTTCTTTGATGGTAGCATCTAATTTATCGAAGATGCCGCCATACATCAGTCTTACATCAAATTGGTAGATCTGCTTGGAAAACAGCAACATCAATAGTGTGATCATTCCTGTGATAACCCATGCAATAAGCGGAATATCTGCTATTAAAGTGACATTGGGAAATCTCTCTGTCACCAAAAGTACCAGCTCCTCCTGACTTGTCCACGATGAAAATATCATGCTCACCACGATCAGGAAGTAAATGGGGTAGGTAAAACGGATCACGCTACCATTTTTTAGTAGAAGCGTATGCAACCAGTTTTGAAAAGACTTTAAATAATCATAACTGTTTTGTCCCGTTTCAACCGCTTGTATACTTTCAATCTGCCTTTTACTAAACCATGCAGTGGCCAATAGCAAAACCGAAATGGCTATGCCCTGCCACAAGGCATCCAGAAAAAAGTAGATGAGGGGTATGGCAATCGACATTACTATTATAAACTTCAGGTTGAATTGAAACCTGCTTTTTATCTTGTCAATAATAAGTTGTGACTTTTTCTCATATAATTGGTTGATTTTCGGTAAATCTAAAGCCCCTTCAGCCAGGAAGCCTTCTTTCCACATATTTTCAATTGAATTTTTCATCGATAATTTTTTTAAGTCGTTCTTTAATTCTTTTAATTCTTACGCCAATATTGTTGGGGTTTGTACCCAGAATATCAGCTATCTCTTGCTGCGGTTTTTCCTCCAAATAGAGGAGAATAACCGCTCTATCTACCTCTGATAAATGTTTGATGGCTGCGTATAATTGATTAAGCGCTTCATTCTCAAATGCTTTGTTCGTGACAGCCACTGAATCTGGCAGCACATCGGATGTAAAATGGATCGTCTCATTATTTTTCTTTTTCTTCAGAAGCGTCAGACATACATTCAGGGTAATCCTATAGATCCAGGTAGTCCAGGCGCATTGCTCTTTAAAGCTTTCTCTGCTTCTCCAAATCTGTAGGCAAACTTCCTGATAGTAGTCCTCAAAATCTTCCTGGGAATTGGTATAGGCCCTGCAGATCTTGATAATGATGGCTGCATAGGGCACTATGGAAAATTGATAAAAATCGCTACTCATTATTTCTGTTGATTGATCCAGCCTGAAACAGTCTCCAGCACGTAGGTTCCATGGTGGTTTCTATTTGAGCGTATTCCGACATAGCACCGGTTTCACAAATCTGGAAAAGATGGTTCATATTGTCAAATTTCTTAATGGTGACTTCCGTATTTCCACCTTCAACTAAAGCCTTTTCAATCGCTTCAAGGTTTGTTACTGATACCTGCACATCTTTGCCGCCATTGAGTGCCAATACAGGGCAATCGACCTTGGCTAAAGTAACGCTTGGATCATAGCTTAAAAAATAGCGCAACCACGGTCGGGTTAACTGGGCCACTTGTCGCCTGGTATATTCCTCTTTGCTCATATCTTCTAAAACCACTTTATTTTTCTCCAGTTGATGGGTGATGTAAACTTCCAGCTTATTTCTCAAAATCTCCAAATCATCACCATTATTTTTTATCAGCGCAAATATACCTTGCGATCACTGCTTTTTCATTGCGTAATGGCTTCCTCATTACCGCCTTGCAGTTTTCCTAAAAGCTCGATTTGCTGTAGGGAGATCTGCTCCCCGGTAACGCCGGGTCCTGCCAGCAGCACCATGAAATTCACTGGTACATCAGCCGCCACTAGAGGTGCTATCAACCCCCCTTCACTATGGCCAATCAGGCCAATCTGTGTTGGGTCTATGTCTTTCCGACTCTTCAAATAACTGATGGCAGCCTTCACATCGGTGGCAAAATCGGCACTGGTGGCCAGTTCATGGTCTCCTGTGGAAGCGCCAAAGCCACGGTCATCATAGCGTAAAACAGCAATACCATTGCGCGTTAAATGATCAGCCAGCACCAGGAAAGGCTTATGGGTCATAAATTCCTCATCTCTATTTTGAGGGCCGGAGCCTGAAATCAGGATAGCAGTAGGAAAGTTCTTTGCGTTTTTCGGGATGCTTAATGTACCTGCAATGGTCACCTCCCCTGCCACGCTGGTAAAACTGACCTCCTCTGTGCTATAAGGATAAGGCATTTTAGGCTCCTGAGGCCTAACCAGTGCTTTTTCCGCAATGGGTTCGGACGTAAGTTCTAAGGGAAATGCCTGGCTGGCCTGGAAGAATTTTCCCTCCACCTTATTGTTCGATAGTTTTCCTTTGTATTGAGCACCTATATTGGGCATCTGTAAGTCCAGCTGACCCTCATGAAAGCTCACCGAATTGATGGGGATGCCGAAGGCTTTTTGCTCGGGGCTATCCATGGTGGCCGAATAGATGCCTTCTGCTTCTGTAATGTGGAACACAAGTCGCATTTCCATGCCCTGTACTTTTAAAAGTCCGTACCAGTCGCCAGTAATTTGCTGTGCCGATACTAAAAATGGAGCCACTAAGGCTAGCAATAGTAATTTTATCTTTTTCATAATTGTATGTTTTCTTAATTAGTGGCTTGAATCAGATAATCTTACAGGAGGGTGGTGATTTTTTTATGGGGGGTGTTTTTAAATTAAAGGGGATGTTCAATTTACAGTTTAGGGAGAAGTTTGTTTAGGGGATATTTAGTTATTCTCTTTGAATATATAAGCAACAGGAGTATTGAACTAAGAAACACCCCCCAGCCCCCCTCTAGGGGGGAGCCGATGTGATCTAACTTTATACCTAATAATCACACATTGCAGTAGAAAAATAGTAAGATAGTTTACAATTCTCTACTGATCTAATTCCGTGAGGCTATCCCCTTGAGGGGATTATAGGGGTGTTACTCTTGCGGATGAAAGGTGTGTTTTTATCAACAGTCTAGCTATTTTGAATGAAAAATTTAAAGGGAAAATTAAAATTTCTCTATATTACTGTAAATGATAATTCTAGCATTTTGACTAGAAATAAGATTATAGCCTACGAGCCCCACCTAAAAAAATTAGCTCGTGAGCTGAGAAAAAATAGCACCATAGCTGAAATAATACTGTGGGAACAAATTAAAGGAAGAAGATTGGGTTATCAATTCCATAGACAAGTGCCTATGGATCGATATATTGTAGATTTTTACTGTCATGAATTAATGCTGGCAATTGAAGTAGATGGTTTTTCGCATGATAATGAAGAAGTATTTACTCGGGATAAGAAAAGGCAAAGAGAGCTTGAAAAATATGGAGTGAAATTTTTAAGGTTTGATGATGCAGATGTTAAGAGCAGCATAGAAAATGTCGTGGAATCAATTAAAGGTTTCATAATACGATTAGGACACCCCCCTTCGCCCCCCTCAAGGGGGGAGTCGCTGTGTGATCTAACTTTGTACCTTATAATTGCACATTGTAGTAGAAAAATAGTGAGATAGTTTACAATTCTCTACTGACTTAATTCCGTGAGGCTATCCCCTTGAGGGGATCATAGGGGTGTTATAGGCAAGAATATTAAAAATTTAAGAAGTAAGATATTTTAAATAATATACAAATTGAAAAGAAGATTTTGGGTGATTACATTATGCGTAGGACACCCCCAACCCCCCTCAAGGAAGGAGTCGCTGTGATCTAACTTTGTACCTAATAATCGCACATTGTAGTAGAAAAATAGTGAGATAGTTTACAATTCTCTACTGACCTAATACCGTGAGGCTATCCCCCTTGAGGGGATTACAGGGGTGTTATAGACGGGAACAAAAATAAAACTAGAAACTCAACAATCGGAACCTCAGTGCCTGTTAACCCACAGGCATAAAAAGCGAATCAATCTTCATAATACTTAGCAGCTAGCGGAGTACTATTAATCATCACTCCCATTTACCAATTAATATTGTCATCAATAAACTGAATAAGACTATGGGCCATTGCTTCCTGTTCTGCAATGGAGGGATGCCCCGGAGTTTCTTTAAAAGGAAAGAAATGGGTATAAATATGCTGATCATTTAAATTAGCTACGGCTTTACTGACATACCCCGGCCATTTTGATCCTTCTTGAGTGGCATCCATATTACCCAATGCACAGATGATATCAGCTTCAGGATAGTGGCCTCTTATACCTGCCACAAATTGTTGATACGCTTCAATAATGTACTCATCACTCGGTGCTGTGTCTCCGAAATTACTTTTAAATTCAGGCCTTTCCGGTAAATTAACAAGCCATGAATCATTCTGCATCAGGTTGATCACTACCACATCAGGCGTAAACCTGGAAAAATCCCAGGTGCTGGTGGTGTCATTTGGGTCCAGTCTGTCATAAATTTCAGGCATGATTAAAGGAAACCAGCTAATGGTGATTCCGATACCGCTTTTACAAATCACCTGGTATTCCGCATCAAAGTGTCGGGCTGTAATGGCTGAATAACTTAAATAATTATTGGTAAAAGTACTGTCCGGCCTGTCGCTTCCGGAAGTATCTTCCACTGCGTAACCTGCTGTAATGGAATTTCCGTAAAACTCTATTTTTCTTTCTTTGGGTGCTGGTTTTGGTAATACTTTGGCCTTGCCTTCTATCTTAAACCCTGAAAACAACGTTTTTCCCCTGTCCCATTCCGTGCGCTTAAAAATCCTGACTGAATGGGCTCCTTCGGGCAGCTGCGAAGCTAATTGATAGTATTGCTGTGTAGTATCCGGCCTTAGAAGCACTGGCTCATTATCGTCAATCAGTACGTTATAATAATTATCTCCGGTTTCATCTTGTAGCAGTGCGTGAATGGATTCCCCTTCAAAATTCATTGCTATTGAGGTACCTGACCAGTAGAGGGAGGCGCCTTCATCAGTAGAATCTATTCTTCCCCAGTATTCAATTTCCGGATTGGTATAACTGACGAATACTTCTTTATTACTTTTACTTTGGCAGCCCATGTGAAGGACTGATAAAATGAAGAGTAGCCTGGGAATGAGTCTCATATTTTTAAGGATTATATTTTACGAAAACAGATCGCAATAATACGAGAATAATAGCAATTGATGCTTTTTTTGAGGGAGAAGTTTGTTGAAGAAAGGACTAAGCATGATTTGAAAACTAAATTTGGAAAGTCATTGCGAGTTTACCTGCCTGTGGCAGGGAACGAAGCAATCTTTCCAAAACTAAACATAGATTCCTTATAACATTAGGTCATTCTAATGCTAAGATTGCCGCGCTGCGCATGCCCAAGCATGTAAATTCGCAATGACGGAAAGTTTAACATTTCTACTTTCAATTACGGATAAAAAAATGAAAACCAAATTGAAACATTCAACGCGGAAGCAACTCAGCCCTCAATTGAAACGTCATTGCGAGTTTACCTGCCTGTGGCAGGGAACGAAGCAATCTCCTTATTCACGACCGTAAACGCTACAGAAAAATATCGAAGCGAAACTAGTATGGGTATCTTAGTAAGCAATCTCTTCCAAATAACAAGATTGTCGCGCTGCGCATGCCAAAGCATGTAAATTCGCAATGACGGTAAAATCTGTGATTTGACTTTCAATTAAGACATTAAAAGGGTAAGGAAAGGTTTGTAACAGGAAAATTAGAGATTGTTAAGAATTTAGATGTTTTTAAAACACTACGAGCTAAAAACAAAAAAAGCAGCCCTTTATTTATTTAATTGATAACTGAGTGAAAGTTGAAAAGATCTGTTATACATCTTTATCTGCGTTCCTGTCACACCGTCATCTGTTATATAGGTAGAGTCAATGGACAACGAGCCTTCAACAAACCTCATATTGACAATGAGTCTGTCTGTAACAGAATAGGATATGCCTGCCAGCAATGAGGCATCAAAGCTTGAAAATACTGGGTTAGCATTGGTAAACAAAAGGTAGCCCATTTGAGGTCCCAATTCAAAATTAAAATCGGCTACTTAAATCCCAGTAAAACCGGAATACTTAGATAATTCAAGTGAATGTTCTTACTGATGTGGAGAAGCAGTTCCCTTATTCACATATAAAAGCTCAGCAGCCACATTAAAATGATTCGTTATCTCATATCTATCTCCAACGCCCACCTGAAAACCCAGCTTATAGGCCATTTCCCTACCTGATTCAGGTCTTTGAGTTATTTTCGACAAATTAGTCCCGGCTTTTACAAAAATGTTGTGTTGTGCTTTTAATTGAGAAAGGGATAAAAGCAAAAGGGTCAGAAGTAGAATCTTTTTCATAGTATTATTATCACTGCAATAGTAAGCAGAGATGTTGAATTCTAAAAGTTTATTTCTTTCGAAATGTTAATGAGTGGCGAATAAAATAGACTGTAAGTCTGTGAGTGAATTGACTCAGTATTTTTATAGATATTGGGCTAAAACCTTAAATTAATATTTGCAGGGTCAGCTTCTTTTATCCATGGTGGCTAATAGATGCCTCCTGCTTCGGAAATATGGAAAACGAGTCGCATTTCCATGCCCTGCACTTTAAGATTCCCTACCGGTCGCCAGTATTTGCTGTGCTGATACTAAAAACGGAGCCACTAGGGCTAGCAATAGTAATTTTATCTTTCTCATAATTGTATGTTTTCTTAATTAGTGGCTTGAATGAGATAATCTTACAGGGGGGTGGTAATTTTTTATTATTCTATCTTTTCTTTCTCGAAAGGCATTCCTGGATATCCAGTTGCGAGCCTTGCTTATTCTCCGGTAGATGATTAATTGAAAGTAATGACAGATATTGACTAAAGCATGGCCGATTCTGCTTTATTGATATGGCTTGAGAAAGATTAATTTAATTTGGTTGTACTTAATGGTGGTTAATTTACAGTTTAGGGAGAAGTTTGTTTAGGGGGGCTGGGTTGAAAAGATTGGGGTAGGTTATTAGTTCAATAAAACCTACCCCATAAAGTGGATTACTTTAGATAGTTGTCAAACCCAACTCCTTCAAAAATTTGTTATGTTCCTTTGTCTTCTCATCAATCCGTTCATTGATTAAAGTCAATTTCTTGTTTACCTCTTTTAAGTCAATTTTCACTTCATCAATTGAGGTATTCACATACCTTGAAATGTTCAAATTGTAGTTGTTCTTCTCAATTTCTTCCATCGAAACTTTACGAGAATAGCGTTCCGCCTCTTTTCTGTATTTGTAGGTTTCTATGATGCTTTGAATGTCATTCGGTTCATCATCTTCGCCTTCACGTAAACGATTCAAACGACCATCTTTTTCAAAATGCTCGCTGGCATTAATGAATAGCACATCATCTTCTTTTTTACATTTTTTTAATACGATAATACAAACAGGAATACCTGTTGAATAGAATAAGTTAGCGGGCAAACCAATCACTGTATCAATATTATTGTCTTTCAGGAGTTTGGTTCGAATGCGTTCTTCTGCTCCTCCACGGAATAAAACACCATGAGGTAAAATGATAGCCATTGTTCCTTCTTTGCCTAAGAAATGGAATCCGTGTAGTAGAAAAGAAAAATCGGCTGCTGATTTTGGTGCTAAACCATAACTCTTGAAACGGAAATCTTCCGCCATGGTATCGTTGGGCTCCCAACGCAAACTGAAAGGTGGATTGGCTACAATCGCATCAAATTCTGTTTTCTTGGATGGATTCATTTCATTCAGAACATCCCATTGGTTTTTTAGCGTATCTCCATGATAGATTTCAAACTCTGTGTCTTTCATACCATGTAAGAGCATATTCATTCGAGCCAGGTTGTATGTAGTGATATTATTCTCCTGACCGTATATTTTACCAATTGTGCCTTTGCCTTTTGTTTCTTCTTTTAGTTGGGTACGAACATTAAGTAAAAGTGAACCTGAACCACAGGCAAAATCCAGCACTTTATCCAACTTGTGTTTTGGTCCAGTTGATGGATCTTGACTATCGAGAGTCACTATTTTGGACAGTATTGTTGAAATTTGCTGTGGTGTATAAAACTCACCTGCCTTTTTACCCGAACCAGCTGCAAACTGACCAATTAAAAATTCATATGCATCGCCTAGGGTGTCGGTATCGGTAGAGAAATCGGCAATACCCTCTGCTATTTTTTGGATGATGGTACAAAGCTTTTTGTTTCTGTCAGCAGGTGTTCTTCCTAGTTTCTCAGAATTCAGATTGATTTCTGAGAACAAGCCCTGAAAGCTGCTTTCAAAAGATTCGTTTTCGATATGACGAAAGCCCTCTCCTAGCGTTTCTAACAGTTCTCCATTATGAGTACGTGCTAATTCCGTAATGTTACTCCACAAATATTTAGGTTTGATTACATAATGCACTTTCCTGCGCATTTGCTTTTCAAATTCTACAATGTCCTCTTCATTTGCCGTATACCATTTCTCAAGTGGCGGAGGGACAAACCCATCCGTTCTTTTCTCATCAGGATTATTTTGGGGATAATCTCTGCCTAATTCTTTTTTTGCCGATTCTTCATAATTATGAGATAAGTAGCGTAAAAATAAAAACGAAAGCATATAATCACGGAAATCATCCGCATTCATGGCGCCTCTTAAATCATTTGCAATCCCCCAAAGTGTATCGCCTAGCTTTTTATGTTGTTCTTTTTTCGCCATTTTAAAATTTAAATTTGTACTTATTTACAATCTTCACTAAAATTTCACGAAATAGTTTTTCTTCAATTTCGACATTTTATTTGATTGTGTTTTATAAGAGTCCTTATGGAAAAGTGAATGAATCCTTTCGCCCACAGTATTTGCATCTTCGTCTAACTCAATTTGACTTAATGCATAACCAATACCGCCTTTACCAAGAAACGATGAAATATTTTCCAACAATTGTCTAAGTAGCACAAAATGATAAGAGAATAGCTCTGTTTTTGCCGCTTGGTCTAAAGTTTTAAGTAAATGAAGGTGGAAAAGAAAAGCCCCATTTTGACTGTTTAATGACATTTCATCATTAGAGTTTTTTTCAAGTAAAAAAACTGCCGTGTCTTCTTTATATTTTCCACTTTTTTGACCCTTTGTTAATCTATTTGCAAGAATTGTAAATAAGCCTATGTGATGTGTGGTTATAATAATTTTCTTTTTTGGATAATTGTCAGTAATTAATTTAGTGATAGACTCAGCTGTAATGAAAATATTATGTTCATCCATACTAGATACTGGGTCGTCTATAAAAAAATGAGCATTTTGTTCTTCTGTCCAAGTATCTGTTTCAAAGAGAGCCAAGAAAAAGCACCATATATATATTCTTTCCTCACCTCTTGAAATCTTTATTGGTTCTTCGGTTTCTTCATTTACAAAATAAGTAATTGATTCTATTCCTTTCTCTCTATCTTCATCTTCATAAAGATTTAGTTTGAACTTGTATCTTGGATGATAAAGAGATAACTTTTCTTCTAATACATCAGTGTCTAATAATAAAGAATGGAATTTATTCAATGTACTATTTATAACATTGAGCTTTAAGTTTTCATTATCCCAAGCAAATAAGTCCTCGCTATATGCATTATAATATACTCCTGAATGTTTATTTCCATTATTTAATTTGGTCAAATTTTTAAAAGCAACAGATAATTTTGTTTTACCTGTTGAATTGAATGCGTAAATCAGACAAATGGTTTGTGGCAATTCAAATATCTTATTTGCTGTTTCTTCAATATTCTTCATAATTTATTTTTCAATTTTTGGAAACAAACCTTGCATCAAGCCTTTTTTATGTTGCTGCAATTGCTTAATTTTTTCCGTTTGTCCAGCGATGAGTTCATCTAATACCGAAAGGCAGGAAGCGATTTTTTCTTGTTCTTGGGGCGTTGGAATAGCTATCATTAATGTTTTTAGTTGACTTGGATATAGGTGGATTACCGAAACCCCTTGCGCCATTTGTGCAATGTCTCTTTTTTTTGCATTATTCAAGTAATAGGTAAGAAAAACACCATTCAGCTCGGCACGAATAATATTCAAATCACCTCCTAAAGCAATACCACCTTTTAAAACACATGCTGCTGTAGCAATATCGATCTGTGTTTCTCCAGATGCAGGAATAATAACATCATTTTCTTGGCTCAAAATCAAATTATCTGAATCCAAATTTGTGCTTGATTTTATCTCACTAATTGTCTCCTTGTAATGTGTATAAAGCTCCCCATACCTGATACATGGCAAGTTTCCATTCTCAACGATATCCGCTTTTGATATTCCCTTTCCTTTTGAGATTGTTGCTACATTATCTAACATCTTCTCCACCCACTCCCCATCATTCTCGAACTCAGGAAAACGGTATTTTGGTACTTTCTTCCCTTCTTGCGGGAAAAGGTTTTGCATTAAGCCTTTTTTGTGGTCTTGGAGGGCTTCTAGCTTATCGCTGTGAGCAGCTTTCAAATCATCTAAAGAAGAAAGGCAGAAGGCGATTTTTTGTTGTTCTTGGGGTTTTGGAGGATACCAAAAATCAGTTTTTTTAGCATTCTGAATTGTATATGTACCAACTGTAGATTTGGAAGTCTGACATTAATTTGATTCTGAATATGTTCAGAATCAAAACAATATTTGAAATATGTTGAGTTTAATTCTCCTAACAGTTTAAACCATAAAACATTACCATCCTTGAAATAGAACTTATCGCTTGCCTTTACTTGATAACTAATTCCAAGTGTACCAACACCACTTACTAAAAAATCACCTTCTGAAGGAACTCCAAACTTCTCTTGTAATTCCGTATATAAACTCTCTGAAATATAGATTTCGCTACCGAATGGTTCATTTTTACTTAATGAAACAAGCTCTCTTGTCCTATAAAAAGGAATACCCTTGTTTGTCCAACCTTGTTGCAAAACACGTTTACTTGAACCAACATCAAAATATTCATCAACTCGTTTAAGTTCCCATTCTCCTTCATTTTCAAACTCAGGAAAACGCAACTCAGGTATTAATTTTTTCTCCTTATTCATACGCTGCTAATCCAGATATTTCACGCCCATCGGCTATTTTTTTTAATTGAGGTACTAAGTCGTTCATCAAAGCGGTTTCAGCTTTACTGCGTTGTTTCCAGCCGAGTTCCAAAGGCTCCATCAAGTCGGTGAGCTTTTCCCCATCAAAAATCATTCGACTCATAATTTGTTCTACAAATGCTTTTAAATCAGCTGTTTTCAAACCATTATCATTTGCGATTTTAGCTAATTCTTTCTCGTATTTCTCTATTTTAAAGGTTTCAAAGTTCTGTTTCAGCTCGTCAACAGTTTGTCCTTTCGTCCAATCTACCTGATTGATATAGTCGGTTAAGTCTTCCTCCTCTTCCATCAGGTTAGCGTTGGATTTCAACAAACTAATGATCTGTGATTTCGTCATTTTATATTTAGAGGGCTTTTGCTGTGTGCTATCGGCAATCAGGCTCATGATGTAATCGTAATCAATCACGGCAGAGGCAAAGAGTACAAACTCAAAATCCAGTTGCTGAATATTTTCGGGGGCATCCTCGCCCTTTTCGTGTTGTATTTTTCTTAATTCTTTGGCCTTTTCTATATAGGAGCTTCTAAATGATTGTAATTTATCTTTTGGAAGAATGGTTTCAATCATTTCTTGTTGCCGTTCATCCAAATCAGTATATTGATCCAACTCTGTCTTCAACTTTTGCACCTTCTTAAACTTTTCAATGAACGCAACCTTTGCAGCATTACCATTCAGATTATAAACTTCCTGAGGCTCGTTCACCAAGTTGTGCTCCTGCATAAATTCACCTAAAGCTTCTACCGCTTTTTGGTATTGATCAATAACTACAGGAGCTGGATCCACCATCCAAATTTCTGTAGCCTTGGTACCTTCTTCACCCGAGAATAGCGTAATAGCTCGGTTTACAGCCTCTTGTTGAGAACGGAAATCCAAAATATTACCATAAGGTTTTGTATCGTTCAATACCCGATTGGTTCGAGAAAATGCTTGAATCAATCCGTGATATTTCAGGTTTTTGTCCACATACAATGTATTTAGATATTTTGAATCAAAACCTGTGAGCAACATATCTACCACAATGGTTAAATCAATCTTGTTTTTATGCGGATAATCTTTATTGGTAAATTTCTGGTCTTTAATTCTTTTTTGTATATCCTGATAATAGATGTCAAAATTATTGATGTCGTGGTTAGTACCATACTGTTGGTTGTAATCGGCAATAATCTCTATTAAAGCTTTTTTCTTTTCCTCTGGATTTTTCTTGTTGTCTTCCTTTTCCTGAGCTAAATCCTCTTGAAGTTGTTTGATGTCTTCTGCATTCTTTTGGCTTTTTTGGTCACCATCCTTAGCAATCAACTGTGCAGGAGGGAGAACACACAGGCAATATTTAAAGGAACATAATCCTCAATTTCTGACCTCTTTTGCTCCTGAATGGCTTTTAATATTCTGTAATATTCTATAGCATTGTTTATAGAGGAAGTTGCCAACACTGCATTGAATTTCCGTTGATTGGTAGCCACATCATGTTTTTTAATGATGGCTTCTACCACAGCCTGTTGGGCAATTGCTTCACCTGGTTTAGGATTTACAGAACCATCCCCTTTAAAATAATCGATATGAAACTTTAAGACATTGTTATCCTCTATGGCATGTGTAATCGTATATTTTGGTAATTCATGTTGAAAAATGCTCTGCGTGGTTTTGAGCGTTTTCTCTTCTCCATTAACTTCATAATAGGTTGCATTTTCTTCGAATATGGGCGTACCTGTAAAGCCAAAGAGTTGTGCATTAGGGAAGAACTCTTTAATGGCCTTATGATTTTCACCAAACTGTGAACGGTGGCACTCGTCAAAAATGAAAACGATTCGTTTGTCGCTCAATGGTTCCAAACGTTCTTTGTAGTTTTTCTTATAGGTGCCATCCAAAGCGAGACCTAATTTTTGAATGGTGGTTACGATTACCTTGTCTGAATAATCAGTAGATAGCAATCGCCTTACCAAAGTTTCTGTATTAGTGTTTTCCTCTACACTGCCTTCCTGAAATTTATTGAACTCTTCACGGGTCTGACGATCAAGGTCTTTTCGATCCACCACAAACAAACATTTTTCAATTTCTGCATTGTCCTTAAGTAGTGTAGAAGCTTTAAAGGATGTCAAAGTTTTACCACTTCCTGTGGTATGCCAGATATAACCATTTCCTCGATTCTCCTTAATGCAATCAACAATCGCTTTTACTGCATAAATTTGGTACGGGCGCATGACGAGCAATTTCTGCTCGCTTTCCACCAGCACCATATATTTGCTTATCATTTCCCCAAGTGTGCACTTGCTTAGAAATTTTTCAGAAAACAAATCCAGTCTATTTATTTTCTTATTGTTTACATCAGCCAAATTCATAAACAGGTAAGAATTGCTCATCTGCATTGAATTGAAAATGTTGATTTTTATTGTTGGAGAAGTAGATGGTTCGTGTACCATTGCTCACTATAAACAATTGCATGTAGCACATCAAAGTATTTGTATAGCCATTTCCTGGATCATTTTTATAATCCACTATTTGTTGCATTGCCTTACGGTGCGAAACATCCAATTTCTTCAATTCAATTTGCACAACTGGCAAGCCATTTATAAGTAGTATAATGTCATACCGTTGATGGCTGTTTTCTGTGTTGATGCGTAATTGACTAACGACTTCATAATCATTTTTGCACCAGTCTTTTATATTTACCAGTGTATAATGAAGTGGCGTTCCATCTTCTCGTTGGAAATACTGTTTTTCTCTTAGTTTTTTGGAAGCAGCAAAAACATCAGGCTCTATAATTTCTTCTCGCAAGCGTAAAAACTCGCTTTCCCGATAATCGCACTCGGTTAAGTGCCTCGAATTTGCTTTTAAAGTTCTGTTCAAGCGTTCTCCTATCGATTATATCAGGTCTATGAGTATATTTCAGCTCTTTGAGCTGCCTAATCAGATTTTCTTCTATTTGACTTTCTTTACTCATTCACAAATTTTTATTCAAAAATAAGATTTCTAATCAGTTTAAGGGTAAAGATAGGTGATTTTCCTTTGGGTAGGTTAATAAATAAAAGTTCTTCATTAGGCAGTTTACACTTTATCCTTCAATCACCTGAAGACAATTTATAATAGATAAGAGTAAATAGAGATTTTGAATCGTAAATCGTTACAAGTTAATTATTATCAAATAATAAGTAATTTGATCTTTTTTTGTGTAAGTATCATGGTTCTGAAAGTATTAAAATAGAACAGTCTCATAGCGATTAGAGCTAGTTTTATATTAACTCAAGTTTAGCTCGATATAAAAAGGGAACTTCAAATTGTTGCTTTTCTGTTTCAATACAAAAACCAAGAAGTTTAAGATACTTTAGTAAGCTTTCATATACATCTTTTTCCACATTAAGTTTCCTAATATTTACATCTCCATACCTGAACTTCCCTAGTTCCATTGATTTTGAATTAATAACCCTAAATAAGTCCTGATAAGGTTTTTTCTTTATTAATGTATATATATTTTTCAATTCATCTTGTTGCACTTTTTCATAAGTAAGTTCAAAGGCGTCATCTTCAAATAAATCATATCTAACGTCTCCATTTGTTTTTATTGCTTTTGTTTTCTTTAATTTATCAGGATAAAATTTTGAATTTATTTCTGATTGCTTATCAAACAATTGATTAAAAAAATATATCAAAAGTCTTGGGTTAACAAAGGAATTCGCATCTTTTAAATATGTAAAAATCCACTCACATAGATCCATTGAACCTGAAATTTCTATTTTTTCAGGCAAGAATATTTTGAGATACTTTTCAGAAACTGTATAATTCAAAGGTTTTGTTATATCCAGTTTCATTTTAGTTTTTGTCTTCCGTACAAAAAAAGCTATAAATTTTTGTAATAGATTTTGTTCTTTGCTTGTTAGAATTCTATGTTTCCCTTCAATTGCTTCATCAAGAAACCTCGAGAAAAGCGTATTAAAGTTTTGACTTATATAGGAGTTATGATTTAGTCGATAGACTATAAAATTTAAGGTTTCACCCCTGTCCCATTCTAGCTCTATTGTTCTATCTTTAACTTTGTCATATTCTATATCAGATTCATAGGAGTAGAACAAATCAGTCCTTAAGAACATCGTTGGTCTAATATTATCAAAAAGGCTAAGTTCTTCAATGCAGTCGAATAAACCTTGTATATACTTCCTTTGCAATTGATACTCCTCTTTTTGTACGAAATTGTCTATTCTATCTATTAGAATTAAAGCTGTTAAGTTATTTTTTTTGTAGAATAAATCAATTTTTTGAAAAAGATTGTTTAACACAAGCTTATTTTTTTTAGTATTAATTGAAATCTTTGGTGCAACCTCAAATTCTTGACCATTGGCAGTAAAACTTATAGACGCACTCACAGACTTAAGAAAATCATTAAGATCATATAAATTAAATTTACTTTTAAGTTCAACCACTTTTTTAATTTCATTCATTAATTCTTCATAACCATCTTTATCTTTATGATTATCTTGTATGTGACTGAAAGTTTTAGTTAAAATAAACAAGGCCCAAGAAACTGTTAGCTTCATTCTACTATCCTCAGAAAACTTATTGGGATTTAAATAATCGTCTTCGAAACCAAACGCTTCATTAATCGGAATTATGGAATAATTTGTTGAATCAAAGAATACTTCATGTATAAACCCATCTGTTAAGGCTCTGAATAAAGCACTTTTACCTGCACCTTTAGGAGATAAAACATAGTTATAAGGATCATTTAAATATTTCAGAACTTTCCTTGTTGGAAAAAAGCAATCTTCCAATAATGGATCTCTTTCTCCCTCAAGCTTGCCAAACGTAATTTGATTAAGTTGTTTTATGTCAAAATCGGGCGCTAAATCAACATCATATAAATTTTTATTATCAACCATTCATTCAGTTTTATAGTGATTAGGTTTACTAAATGTTTTATTATGAAGAAAAAAAGCTTTAACTTATTTATTAGTATTGGTTAAGTTATTAACACTTTTCCAGCCTCTAACCTAAACCCTTTCTTCGTCAAATTCTAATCATTCATCGAAAAGCAATACAAACTACCTACATATAGGTAGTGCTTTTGGGGTAAAGAAGAGAATAAGGCAATTATGGTTAATTCTATTCTGAAATCGAGGGTAGGAGATTAAGAAAAAAAGCTACCTCCTACTCCAATGAGCAGAAAAATAGCTTTCAATGATGTTAACACTTAATTTTTAAGGTTTTGGCTTGGCTTCTAAAGCTATAAACCAAATATTATTCGTTCCCACGGATTTTTCATGCTTCCCTCGGAATTTTCTTTCGTCCCTCTGCAATTTTATGCTTCCCTCCACGGTTCGGAGCCTTCCCTACACACTTTATATGCTTCCCTCCGGACTTTGCATGCTTCCCTCCGAACTTCAGGGCTTCCCTCGGGACTTTGAGGGCTTCCCTCGGGACTTTTACCCCTTCCCTCCATGATTTTGGTGCTTCTCGCGGGTTGGGAAGGGTAAATAGCTGGTAGGGAGTGATAAAATGTTTAGTTCATAAATGAAAAAACCTCAACGCTTATAGAATTGAGGTTTAGTGATACAAGTGTCCTTTTACAAATTATAAAAACACCCCTATAATCCCCTCAAGGGGATAGCCGCACAGCATTAGCAAAGTAGGAAACAAACAGCTTTATCTCTATTATTCTCATTATTTATCCACTAGATGAATAGTATAAATCTATCAAGTTAAAAAAACAGTACTTCTGTGCTTCCTCACACCCCCTTTGGGGGAACTAAAGGGGGCTAATTAAAACCGCTGTCTGTATTGGCTTAAATACCCCTTCTTCCGGGCCTCATCTTTCCAGAAAACATATTTTCCGGCTTCATAGATTTCATCAGTGGCCTGCTTGAGGTAGGTATAGGCTTTGTCGCGGGTAATTTTCGGGCTGCTGTCTTCCCTTCTTTCCCCATTGGCTTTGGCCAGTAATATACTGAGGTCGGAGGCATCGCTGGCAGCTTTGTCCAGTTTGGCTTCATCAAAATTAATGGCTTTCAGTAAGGGTAGGTTGGCCAAACCTAAAGCGGATAAATCGCTGAGGTCCTGCACCAGGTCGGCATTGCCACTGCCCTGCTCTACGCCTTGCACTTTATTGAGTAAGTCGGGGCGTTTACGGAAGGCAAAGCGGAAGGCATGCTCAATTTCGTTTTTCAGATCAAAAGCCAGCGGGCTTAATTCGTCCCATTCCTGCTGGGCTTCTTCCTTGGTGTACTGGTCCTTATTCCACACCGACTGTGCATAGCGCAGAGCACCAATGCGTACTTCCAGCGTATCGAAATTGGCTTTGTCAACACCCACGGCAATCAGTTTTTCCTGGTCCTGTCGGCTCCACTCTTGCAGGTCGGATGCTTCCTGCAGAAATACCTCCACGGGCATGTTCGGGATTTTGGTGTCGGCAGGTAACAATGTTACGATATTACCTTGTAGGGATTCAAAATTTTCTTTTGACATAGTGTTTTTATTTAGTTGAACATTTATTATAAGGGAAATATAAATGCAACAAAAGTATATAACAAGGATTTTGGGAATTTATTTTAATTATATCAGCGGTTGAATAGTTGTTTTGTGATGCTTAATTGAATACCCCCCCTTCTAATCAGCCACTATACCCTATCTACTACCCTTTTGATGGCTATTCTGTGCTTGCGCTGGAGAATGATGGGGTAGAAATTAAAAACAATATTGATGGGTTGAATCCAAACAGCAATCAGTTGATGCCCTTCTGTGAGCAAAACAAGCGAGAGCAGCAAGATGCAAATAAAAGCCATCAGATGGCCAAATTCTGATTGCCTGATATTATAATCAAACTGCTGAATGCCTGACTTTGTACCATTGAAATATTGTTTGTTATCATTTTTTCGGTAAAAAGTGAGTAGGAGGAAATACTTAAAATAAGTAACACCCAGCCATTTGTAAACAGTATTGAGTCTGTGTGTATTTTTAATGCGGTAATAATTCGCAGGTAAAAGCTGATGCGTGGGATACACAAAACCCAGAAAAGCAAAAATACCAGTTATCAATAAATTGAGAGTCGCAGCGGAAGCAATAGCTCCTGGTAGAGAAATCTGCTCGGGTTTTAGCACAAAAAAGAAATTAACAAACTTGTAGCTGTTATAAGCAAGGAACATTGCTAATAAAGTAAAAGCGATTTTTTTGAGCATGTATTTTTTGTTATTATTTAACACTTTCTTTGTCGATCAGCTTGTACCACCCTCTCTGTTCCCTTATTCTATTCATTTGTATAAAGGAACGTAAAGCCATCGTAAATTGCTTGTGGCAGCACTGAATGATGATTCGCATTTTCGTAAAGCTTGTAGCAAAAATTCAAATTTTCATTTTTTTCCTTCTTTATTTTCTTTACGATCTCATCCATTGGCCTTTTCATCATGTTAATTTCCTCCGTGCCCAGGGCCGTAAACATATTTACCTTCCTTTGCTCCGTAATAACTGCACTGTCGCTAAATATTTCCGAATTGTTCCACCAAATGGAGGGCGAAATCAATAAGTAATTACTAAACAGGCCACTTTTATTAATATAGCTGTAAAACCCTAACAAGCCCCCCAAGGAGTGGCCCAGTATGCCCCTTGAGTTAGCATCTACTTTGTATTTACTTTCAACAGCTGTAATAATCGTTGATCTAAAAAACTCCAAAAACTCCTCTGCGCCACCGGTAGTTAAATCATTTAAAGATTCTGACCCCATGCTAATTTGTATATTTAAATTATACCTGGAGGGAGTAAAATCCATATTTCTTTGCCGATTAAATTCTATTTCACTCCCTACAGCGGAAATCCCTACCAAAATGACATCATCTATCTTGTTGGCCTTAGTTTTAGTGGATAAACTATTGATCCGATAACAACCCATCACCAAATCTTTTAGCCACCAGGCATCCAGATAATAAAGAATTTTATATTCTTTTTCGGCCTGATAAGCTATCGGCAGGGTAATAATTAACTCATAAGGCTGTCCCTTCTCATTGGTAATGGATTGGGTAACTGTAGTAGGTTGAACACTATCAAAAGCGTACTTTTGCGCCTTTATAACCTTTATTGTCAAGGAAAAGAGTAATACTATAAAGAAAAGTTTTTTGATCATGATTGTAAAGTTTAAACTGCCAACGATGGCAAAATCGATAGTAATATCCATATTTAATTCCATCATCTAAAGATTCTATAGTAGTATTTTACGATAAATTTGGCTGTTCATGGATTGCATTGATACGCTATCCTAGCGGTAATGCATAGGCGCGACTCTTAGCGAAACAAAAATATGCTCTTGTTTGTCATTGAATGGTCTTGGATAGTATTCCAAGTGTTATGAACCGCAAAATTAACGAAGGTAAATTTTAAGCACAATTGGATAAATAGGCCCCTTTCCCCAGCACAACGGCAGAACATGGCGGTTCCCCCCAGTCAAGGAGGGTGTCTTTGAGGGGTATTGCCATCTTACTAAAAGCTAGAACCGATGTCTGTATTGGTTTACATACCCCTTCTTCCGAGCCTCATCCTTCCAGAAAACATATTTTCCCGCTTCATAGATTTCATCTGTGGCCTGCTTGAGGTAGGTATGGACTTTGTCTCGGGTAATTTTGGAGCTGCTATCTTCCCTTCTTTCCCCATTGGCTTTGGCCATTAATATACTGAGGCCCGAAGCATCACTTGCGGCTTTGTCCAGTCTGGCTTCATCAAAATTAATGGCTTTTAGTAAAGGGGAGGTTGGGGACTTCTTTTTTTTAAGGGTTTAATGCCGTGTTATTTGAGTAGATTTTGTCATCATTTTTGTTTTCCCTGCTGCGCTGGAACAAAAATGCCGCCAAAATCGGGGGAGCGGAGTGCGTTAGTCCTGGGGCTGCCAGCCAGAGGCTGACACCCCAGGTTAACAGATTATACCCCGTTGGGGCTCATTTCTTATTAAATTAATTAGCATGATTTAGAGCTAAATATAATTAGAACGGACCGGCCTTGATTTGTTTGAGGTATTTTACATTAAAATTTGGATCTACTGAAAGTGGCTTCTCTTTCCCAATCCAGTCAATACTAACCTTTTAAAATAAACTTGGATTTATACGAGATTTCTCTCCTCTTTCCTCGGGAGTGAGGGAACAGATTTGTCGAAGACTAATCAGGGGTGAGTTCAGAAAAAGCGGCTTTACATCTCGCCATTAAAACTAGTCATATAGTAGGAACTGAGTAAAGGCGGTCCGGCGAGAAGAAACTAGATCATAAAGAAAATATTGTTTTATCGATACTTACCTTTTCTACCAATTTCCTTATGCCTCCATACACCAAAAAGATTACAGTATGCATGATGTTCTTGAGGATTATTTATTCTGAGATCTTTCTGTATCTGTAGTGCTCTATAAAAACTATCTATTAGACCATATTGATTCAGCTCATATGGCCTAAATGTTTCATCGAATCCACCACAATTGGTTAATGCACTAACACCATATTCTTCATCCAGCAGTTCGTAGCCCACAAATTCAAAATCTTTATCAATAAGTTTTGAAGAATCTTCAGAAGGATTTTTTATTACTGATAAATAATTGAAATATGGCTTATCCTTAGTCTTATTCAAAACATATTCAGAAGAAGAATATAGATTTGTAATATAGTCACCATCAGTAATAATAAATTCCCAATCTTCTTCACTTCCAAAATCGGGTTCAAACGCTAACTCATTAAGCATTCCATCTAAGGAAACAAGTTCCTTCAATTGAGTCAACTTCGTCCATTCGATGTAATTCTGCCATGAGAAATCAGCAGTGAAATCTGGATTATAAGTATTTCGTGCGGTATACCAAACTTTGCTCATGATTAGGTTAAAATAGAAAAACTTTTAGTTTTTAGATTACCAAACTCCAACGAAACTAACCTTCTTCTATATTTTATTGATCAATTTGAATGTTTTCAAATCGTAAATGTGTATTTCGTTCTTATCAGTTTTGTCATATTTATTATTCTTGTTGGAATCATAATGACCATTTACCACCACTTTTCAAGTTAACCTGTTCACTGCCCACGTTCTGACAAAAAACTCGCTTTCTGTAAGTTGATGCATTTCTTGTCCATTAGTTGAAAGAGCAATAATTTGTGTGGGATCGTTCCAGTCAATGCCATTTTTGGAATCTAAGTCAACTGTACTTGCTTCAAGAATAATTAGATTTACGCTTAAACTATCAATTTTTATTTGCTCTACTTTAGCAATTCTAGCTCCTTGTGGAAAATCCACCTTGTGCTTTTCAAAAGTGATCGTGTTAATAAACAAAAGATATGCATTTGTTGTCTCAAACGCCTTTCCTTTATCCTCAATAGACGCCATGACGTATGCTGTCCCTTTAACCTCTGTTAATTGGTTGAAATGAACATAGTTATTTTTATCCTGACCAAAAGAATTGGAGGAAAAAATCAACAGAACAATTGCTAATAAATGTTTCATTTTAATTGATATCTCTTATTTTTTGATTCCTAAGAGTGAAGTGACTTGATTTAAATCCGTATTTTTATACAAAATAATTCTAATTTCTATTTAATCCTAGCATGGCAATTCTAAGCCAACTTTTTCATTAAAATTTTGTCATCATTTTTGCCTTCCCAGCTGCGCAGAGGCAAAAATGTCGCCAAAATCAAGTGGGTAGAGTGCGTTAGTCCTGGGGCTGCCAGCCAGAGGCTGATCAGCCTTTGGCTGACACCCCAGGTTAGCAGATTATACTCCGTTGGGGCTCATTTCTAATTAAATAAATTAGCATGATTTAGAGCTAAATATAATAAGAACGGACCGGCCAGATGCATTTTCGGTATTTCTTATCATTGCTTCGTCCAATTTATGAAATTAAGAAATATTTCGCTCCACTTATCATCTTCACCTTCTACAAATGCATGATCACATTCTGCACATATTTCGTAGGTCAAATTTTCTTTACCAAGTCTAATGAATTCTAGAGGAATTAAATAGGTGCTTTCAATGGGGGCACTTTCATCTTTTCCGGCAACTTGCACAAATATTGGAATGTCAATTTGTAATAAATTGTTAATTGGTGGTTCTGAATAACTCCACCACCTTTTATTAGAATAATCATCTTTTGATTCTGCTGCAGTTGAATTCCTATTTTCGGATATCTCTTTAAATTCTTTAATGAGTTCCAGGATATCTTCCTTTGCCCTGGACGCGGTCAATTTTCCTTTTGAAGTTGCTTTGCTAGTGAAAAGTGCAAAGTCATAAAAATCCGGGAGAGCATTTCCTGCCCAAAATCCAATATGTGTTATTTTCTTGTTCACAGTGCCAAGCTTAGCTGCTACAGGGGCACCTTCTGAATGTCCATATACAATAATTTTCTCTGCATTCTTCATCACGTTACGAGTTAGATAGTTAATGACAGTATCTGCTTGTTTCACTCTATGGTCCAATGAGTTTATCTGATGATATTTTTCGTAATTATTATTTTCTTTTCTTTGAATTGGTGAGATTCCTGACTTTGCGATTATCACGTATCCGTATTCTTCATTAAGCAATGTATAATCAGCAGGAAACCAGCGATAAGTCGCAAATTGCTCTTTCTCTTTTTCAATAGAGAACAGTGGATCAGGTGATGTTCCCTGAATATGTACTACCAGTTTAGTAGGAAACGAATTGGGTTTTTGATGATAATAGAAAAATATTGTGTCTTCTCCCAGGCTTATAAAGTATTCCTTAAAACCAAATTTTTTCAGAACCTCATCCTTACCAGGTTCCTTTTCTTGACCATGGGCACAGAAGCTAAACCAAAATACTACTACAATTGATGTGAAGATTCTCATATTTTAAGAGTGATTGATAATGTTAAGAATGTATGGCTTTGGACTCTTTATGCCTCCAAAATTCCAATTCTCGACATATTTTTTTTTAAATGTAATCATTTTCAAATTTAGCACTATCTGCCCTATCACCTATATTTAGTGTTGAATACAGCACTATTCCCCTAGTTTAATCCAGTCTAAAGCTCTTTCAATCATTATCCCCTCAAATAAGTTTTCTAGATTCAAGTCTTCTTTTACTTCAATATCAGGGACTACTCCATTATTGTGTACTGTTTTATCTTTACTCATAAAATAGCCGATCATAGGCGCAAGCACCCATTTATCTGACAGTACGTGCCAGCCATTAGTACTAGACAGTCCCGCAGTCTTCTCTCCAATTAGCTTAATATTATTTTGCCCTTTGAGACTAGAGGCAACTACCTCTCCTGAACTCGCAGTGTATCTACTAATAAGCACCGCTATTCTTTGTTCATTTTGTAACTCCTCACATTTCAAAGGCTCCGGATAGTTAGCGTAACCATTTTCTAAAAAATTCCCATTTTTAAGGGACCACTTATTAAAAAAGGTTTCTCCGTCTTTGGTATCGCCTCCCAAGTCCGCGTTAGGAATTAATTGTCCAATTCCAGCCATCATTGGATGCATATTTCCACCAGTATCGCAACGTAAGTCTATTATCCAACCATCAGGCTGATTTCGTTTAAGTGAACAAATAGTTTCTCTAATGTAATCCCTTGCCAATATGATATCCTTCTTCTGCATAACTCCTGTGCCTACAATTTCAAGATATGCAATATTGTTGTCTATCATTCGAGCTTCAATTTCGTAGGGTAATTTTATTTTAGCAGCTGTTATGGCACTCCATAAACTGTCTTTTGGTACTCCACCATTATCTGGTTTATAACTATAAGCTACCTTATAATCATACATTAACATACCGTGAAAATCTCCGAGAGTTTTGAACATATGCTCTGCTGGTTTACCAATTTTTTCTATTGAATCAAATTTTGTAGATATTTCAAACATCTCGTCAGATAATTTTTCCCAATTGACGTTAGAAGAGTTATATGCATTTGATTTGGTTAATTCAATAATTGAATCTAATAGGATTACTGAAGAATCAACTGGATTATTAATAGTTGAGTTATCCCTTTGACTGAAACCGTTCCAACTTGATAAAAAGATTAATGCTGTCAGGTAAATATTGAATGCTCGCATATTTTTTGTTGATGTATTATCTACAACATAAATATATCAACATTGCTGATACTTATTATTATCCTTTCCTATAAAATGTCAATCTAATTTGAAATTTATTGATAGAGAAGAAACTGCAGATCAATTCTCTTAAAACTGTCAAGTTGTTTTAGGACGGCAACCAGCGATTAGCATTTCCAGCATATTGAAATTTACTTTAGCTACGCCTGCTGCTATGAGTTTGTCTTTTGGTAAAGGCACCTGCTTTACCAAAATTAAAGTTGGGGGAATACAATATATTTTGGCTCAGCCTTATTGATATTTGTTAGTCTCTTAAAAGTTTTTCATTTTAATTCCATTTCTAAAATCACCTTATGCTTGCATCGTATTCCATTCTCAAATATGGGTTCTGCGTAGTTGCTAAGAAAAAAGTCTCTTTCAATTTTACACATCTCAAATCCTACTTTCTGGTACAGAGCAAGTTGGTTAAAGCTTGAGTTACCTGTTCCTATAACTATTTTTTTAAAACCTAATTGTCTGCTCACTAATTCTGAATGCATAAGCAGAGCTTTACCAAATCCTTTTCCTTGTTCGCTTTCATCAACAGCTATGTTTTTTATTTCAATGCTAGTTGAGTCAATTCTATCAAGGACTATAACTCCAACTATTTTGGAGTTGGTTTTTGCCACATAACAAGTTCCAGTTTTTAAATATTCATCTATTTGAATCCTTGATGGATCAGCTAGTTCAAGAAGGCGAAACGGGATATCCCTATTACTATTAGTCTGTTCTATATGTAGCATCAAATCTTTCAAGATTTTTCTGTATCACTTTTAAATACATTGCAAGGTGCAATATAAAAGCAGTAGCGGCATAAAAGCACATCACTTTCAAGCCGCCACTAAGGTACTAAATTGTAAAAACCTTTATGTAAACCAAATACGCTATATTGCTATACAATGCTTTGCACGGTCACTATTTCGCGATCGGTACATCACTCACAATTTTCCATTCATTGTTTCCATCTTTCATCAGTGTCAGTATAGACACAAAAGTCATTTTAGGACCAACAAATGAGACCTTTCCACTTGCTACAGTACCATTTAGCGTAATCGATTCAATTTCCACCTTTCTGTTTTCTCCACCATACTCCTTCGTTCTTATTTTTTCAAGATAAACATCCTTGGGCATAACGGAGACTTCTGTACTTCCAAACAATCGGTTCATAACAATCCGATAATTGTCATCTAAATAAGTAGCTAATAAATCGGCATCATTTGTATCACCTGCTTTCGAGAATGCGATAATTGTCTGTTTTATAGCTTTCTCGTCAGAACTTTGAGCATTACAGCATACTGCGATAAAAAGAGCAAAAATGCTCATTAAAAATATTTTTTTCATCTTATTTAATTTAAAATTTAATTTCTGTGTTTGCAAAGAACAATACTGATTTTAGGGTGGTCTGATTTTTTGATTGGAGTACATGATTTTAAAGTTTTATATTTAAAGATGTTCGCATTATAGAATGATGTTGAAAATCATCATCTAAACTGTAAGCCATGAGCAAGGTCCACTTGGTGTCAGTTAAGAGTTCTTTGAGATACCTGCTTGCCGCCTCAACTGGAATCGAAAATTTTAGTCTGGTGAAATTTGTTGTTTCAGTTCCTGAGAGGATGGTAATTTGGCTAGCTACTCCATATTGAACAATGGGTTTGTAAGTGCCTGCTTTAAATGTATAATGTTCTACTACTTCAGTTTTTCCATTCTTTACACGTCCCATTAGAAGATATGTACCTGCCAAGGAGCTGGATTCATTAAACCCAATTGCTACCCAACCGTCTGTGGGTGCTTCCATCTCAAAGAGTATCCGTTTTTTTTCAATCTGCCACTTTACCGTCATATTGTTTTTAATTATTTCTTTCGTGGTAGCCTGTTGATGAGATTGGTAAACTGAAAGTATTGCCATACAAATGATTAATGTTTTCATATTTATTTGATTTTAGCGATGAATTCGATTTCAATTTGTAGTTTGTCCCTTGCCAATGCCGACACGCCTAGCAAGGTAGTAGCTGGTGCATATTTGTTTCCATAAGTCATTTTGAGAAAACTACTTATGCGTTCTATCTTGCTTTCATCAATATCCACAACATAAAATCTAAGGTGTAGAACGTCTTGCCAAGTGCACCCTTGGTCTAATAATAGTATTTTTATGTTTTGTAAGGTTTGTTCAAACTGATTGTCAAAAGTGGGATACTCTGGTAGCTTGAAGTCTTTATCCCACCCCACCTGTCCTGAAGCATATACTACTTCGTTGAAAATTACTGCCTGTGAAAATCCAAAATCATCGGTTTTATAAACGTTGGGATTATCAATGGTAGATAATTTCATGCTACAGGAACATAGAAATAGAACCATGGCGAAAATTATGAGTTTTACTGTTTTAATATCAATCATTGATATATCAATTAATAGTGTAAATTTTTTTTACAACATATTTTGTTGAATTGTTGATAACAAATGGTTTAAGGTGTTTAAGTCCTCTTGAGAAATGCCCTCAATACTTTTTGCTCTATGCCTGTTAATTACGGGCATGTACTTTTTAATAAAACTTTCTCCATCTTTTGTAAGACATACACTGTACTGTCGCCTGTTATCTTCTACTGGTTTTCTCTTCGCAAATCCTTTTTTATTTAATAAGTCTAACGTTCTTGTAATAGAAGCTGGATCTCTAAGCGATTTGTCAGCTAATTCTTTCTGAGTCAGACCGTCATTTTCGTGAATTATCTTTAATAAAATCCATTGTTCAACAGTTATACCCATTTCTAACCTTTCAAATTCTCTTTGTGAATAAAGCTTTGAGATTTTGCTTGTTTTGTCGAGCTGGAAAAGTATAACATTTTCAATTTTCATTTGATAACACAATTATTGATACCGCAATAATATGATTAAAATATTAGATCGCCAAAATTCATTCGATTTATTTTTAAATGATTTTGCTTGCATAGGGTTCGATGCGGCAGATTGTTTGTATATGTATACACTAAAATTCTGTGCTTACACACTTTGAAAGACTATAAGCAAGGTAAATTATACTGAAAATCTAATTACAACTCCACTTTTTGTGATATTACCGTATATGAAGATGCATGGTACGAGTTATGATTACATATCCTTTGATAATTGCTCTTCTTAATTTTTCAGAGCCTTTTTTCTGCCAATGAACTGTACCCATTGAATAAAATTGAATTCGAGATGGTCAAACATCATTTTTTGACCTTCAACATTCATATGTAAATTAGGATAATAACGAAGATTTGTTCTCAAAAGACTTGAGCCGGTCTTTGTTACCCGGATATCCCAGCCAAATGTAACTCCTAAAGCTAATTTATTTTCCGTGTAACCGATACCATTCACATCTGTATTCAAATTTTCATAGGAAAGTATTGGACCTACATAAGGGACAAAACCGAGATAGTTGAAAAGAAATTTAACAGACTCCACTCCAACTGAATGTCTTCGAGTTCTAATTTCATTGTCAAACCCTTCAAAACGGTCACCATAAGTCCGGTAAGCCAGATTTATGTTTGCATCGATTTTATTGAAATATCTCCCAAAGGTTAAGTCTGGTAGAATAGCTGCAGAATAATTATCATAGAAAAAAGAATAATTCTCTCTCAAATATTCGGACTTTGTCATTTGCAAAGCAGCTGAGGGCCCTATCCCAAAGAACCAAGAACTCAATAAGTTCTCTCTTTCAAGCTTTTGATAATATTTATTTAATTGGCCAGCCGCACCAGGTGTTCTATAGTGTCGGTCAGTGTCAATATATCTTAGAAAACTTAAATTAAAGGATACTGGGTTCAATCTGACATTTGCTGTCTCAGTCGGGGAAATATAATAGTCAAATTCATTCTGATAATTATAATATCCCGATGCTGAAATATGCCACTTTTCAGTTGTGTAAGTCAATCCAAACTGGATCGGGTGAATAAAGCGACCATAGGAAGGAACTCCATTGCTACTATTACTCACTTCCGCTTCCTGAGAAAAACGAAACCGCCTGAAACTAATACCTAAAAAAGGGCTTAATCTTTGGGGCTGAAGTTTTAAGGGATAGAGTCGCAAACCTGTTTCAACTCCTTGAAAAACGTCCAATTGATTTATTCCACCTGGTTCGGCTTGTACTGTTAAAAACGATAATGGGAACGTAACATAAAAATCAGCATGTCCCCAAAAATGAATTCCACCGATGGTCAATCTAGGCGCCAAGGTACCTCCGAAATCAGTATTTTGCTTAACTCCGTTAATGAATTGCTGTGTCGTGCCACCACTTAAATAGTTCAGGTCGCCACCATATGTCAGCCAGGCAAATCGTGTACTTTTGTTTAAATAGGATTGCGTATATACACTATCTGACTGACCATACAGGCTTTTTGTTACAAGAAAAATACAGACTATAAAAAATGCTCTCATATTTCATTTTTTTAATGTGCTTAACATAAATATATTAACATTGCTTATATATTCTAGTATGATATTTAAAAAAATGTTGATGTAATTTATAATTTAATAATGAATCAAAATTCTGAAGCTCAATTGTTTCTATTTTAGAAGGTGACTAAATCATCAAGCACCAACTTATTTTCAGCCACACCGCCCCCTATCCTGGTAGAGTCCTTCCCAAGCTATTCAAGTTCAGTAGTTTACATCTGAAATTATATCAGAAACACCCTACTTGCCCCTGCCAGCTTTTGGGAGGCCTATGGCACAATCGAGGGTGAGAGGTATTTCATTGTTGGAGTGATTTCCCAAATTTTAGAATAAAAAATTAACAATTAAGAAAAGAGTTTCTATTGAAAAAATTAAAAAAACTGTATAAATGATAAGTAATTTACAGTGAAATTTAGGTTTATACGTAGACTTAGTATAACCCGGAGCAAACCTCCATTCGAAGCCATAATGAATTAGTATAAGAATGCTGAAAATAATAGTTTCTACCATAAGAATCGTATCATTCTCCCATCTGTAATCCGAGTAAAATATCAATATAAAGAATGCAAACGGCAATGGTCTGAATCTCTCAAAGAATCTTCTTTTTTTGTAAATATTCTCAAAAACATCCATCTGCTTTTTGTCACTAGTCTAATTCACTCCAACATCCAAATACAAGCGATTGTAAATGTTTACAAACAATTACACATGCCTGGCTATCGGTTTTTTTATCTTAGTGCTCAACATACTCCAACCGCTCAATAAAACCTAATATTTAATCGAATAGCCATGAAAATTACCAATAGGTAGGTAGTGGTTACGGGGGTAAAGGAAGAGAATGCTGCAATTGAGGTTCATCCTATTCTGCAATGGAAATGCAGTACTCTTCCGCCCTCGATAAAATCGAGGGTGAGGAAGTAGCTAGATATTTTAATTAAACTATTATTTGCATTTTTTCTCCTTAAAAATCCCTAAGTCGTAAGCTTTCTTAAATAATTTATCCGCTTTGCTACGTCTTCTTTGATAATCTTTCCGGGCTTCTTTGACAGTTTCATATTCAACAATTATATCATTAATAAGAATAATATTTAAATGACATCTGGATTTAAGTTGAAATTGCTCTGTTTCCATTCCAATAAACCAAGCTTGTATTTTTGTTGTATTTTTAGGCACCTTAAGTTCAAATTCTCCAGAATCATTCGCTCTGGTTGAATATACAGAGTCGACAGTTTGAATTACAGCACTATTTAATATTTCGAAATCCTCTCCTATGACTTTTCCTGTTATGATTTTAGTCTGCCCGTAAACATTACAGTTTACTATTGCAAAAAGTATTATTGTTGTAATCAGTGTTTTATACTGTTCTTTATTTTGTATCATCACTATAAAAAGAATATCCAGTATTTACCGCTCCATGAGACTCAGGCAGCAAGTTTACTTCATCAATATAAATCATTGGTGGGTTATTTAATGCGTTGACAGTTATCTCTGTGAGTTCAGGCTCACTCTTTAATAGTTCAATTGCTTTTATTTCAGCTTGTTCTACTGATCCAGCCTGAACCACACGAATTACGTAAAACCCCAAAGTTTCTACACCATGTTCCACTTTAATATCAAAATTTTCTCCATTCAGAGTCACTTCGTATTCCTTCATACTGTTAACTTTCGCGTTAAATGCTGCGCAAAGTAATAATATTAAATAAATTACAATTGATGTACAGAAGTTTTCATGATCCTAATTTTCATGCAAATGTAAGAATTAAAGTCACTTCGCTTTCCATTTAGCAATTAGTTTATTGTTACTACCATAAATTTAGTGATAAGTTTAAATAACGTTAGAAGGGTCGGCCTTTTTCATTTTAGGGAGTTAAGAAATGAATAGAGCCTTGAATTTTCCCATCCGGGATGCATATGGTATTGTTGCTTTTTTTTCAAGTCTATGCAGTTTTTCCAACCAAAGGTTGGTCAGCCTCTGGCTGAGAACTGAACCTCAAGGGAGATAATAAAAAAAATCCTTTGCGAAAACTCTGCGCCATTGCGCCTCTGCGAGACTTTTTAGCGTCTCTAGACGCCTGCGGACGTTTTGTTATTTAGTAGAAAAAAGAAAAGAAAGAATCTTAGAGCCTGTACCGAATTATCGGTAAGTTTCAGTTAGAGAAGTGGAAATAGCTAGCGCATTGTTGGTAAATTATATTTTTTTGACATTCTCTATGTGATTTACCATTAAAATAGCAGTAGCACCAGTTTATGAAATGCAATTGCTTTCATATTTGTGATTTTTGCCATCATTACAGAGCCATTCTGCGTGCGTATTTCTTTTACCAGGGTCCATCCTTAGTTACATTAATAAATATACCGTTTTCTAATCTAAAAGCACCCCCAAATCCAACGAACCAAAGCCTATTATCCTGGTCTTTAAAGATTTGAAAAACTCCCGGGCCTTTATTATATTCTGATTTTTGGAATTCGATGACTTCATTTCCATCATAAGTATATAAATAGTGTTGATTAGAAACAAACCATATCTTACCGTCTTTGTCTTCTGCTATACTTCCTATCCCTTTTCCTGTTTCAATTTTCCCTTTTGTAATATTTTTCGCCTTATTATCTATTAAATGATAGAGTCCATCTTTTGTAGACACCCATAGTTCACTATTTTTATCTTCGAATATTTCTTTAACAAAATTCGTTTGAATGCCTACTTTTTTAGAAACATTTATAAGTGAATCATTAGCGTATGAAAATAGTCCAGCATTTGAACTAAACCATAGCGTGCCCTTACTATCTTCGAATATACTATGCACCATTTTTGTACTTGAAATACCCAGGGTAGCATCTACTTGTCCTTCCGGAAGTGCAAATTTCGTAAATTCCTGTCCATCAAAAACACAAACACCGGCTATAGTTCCAATCCAGATCCTGCCATTTTTATCAGCAGCAATAGACCAAACATCATTGCTTATTAATCCGTCCGATTCGTAATAATTTGTGACCGTATTTCCATCAATACTGCTTATTCCATCTGTATGCCCTAACCATATTATACCCTGCTTGCTTTCTGTAATTTTTTTTATTGTTACACCTTTTCCCGACTCACCGATGATTTTATCAATAGGGATTAATGAGTCTCCCACTAATTTAAATGCTCCGTTTTGTGCTCCAAACCAAAAATTCCCTTTGCTGTCTTGAAAAATTGTCCTTACAACCTGACTAATTTGATCATTAATATCTGAATAAAGTATAGGGTGTGGAGTGTTGTAGGAATTTGGCTTTTTCTCTTCTAGCTGCCTTTCTGAATTTACGGATTGCTGTATGTCATTTTTGCTGTTTTGACCACTACAAGCATTAAGAACAAGCGACAGCGCTATGACGGCAAATAATTTAAAATGATTGTCCGTAATAGTACCTAAATCGGTGAAATTTTCTTATATTTAAACTATGAAATTTAGAGATTTTTATCAGAAATTCCAAGATGAAGATGCTTGCAAAAGCTACATTAAGCAAATCAGAGAGCAGGAAGGCGTGGTTTGTAAAAAGTGCTGCGGGAAAGACCATTATTGGAAAAATGACAAACAAGTGTGGGAGTGTAAATCCTGTCATTTTAGAACTAGTCTACGTAATGGGACAGTTATGGAAGGAAGTAAGTTGCCTTTTAGCTATTGGTTGGCTGGAATGCAGTTTCTTACAGCAACAAAAAAGAGCTTTTCTGCAAAACATATTCAAGAAGAACTAGGTCACAAACGATATGAACCCATCTGGGCTATGTTGCATAAATTGCGGATGGTGATGGGGCATCGGGATAAATTATATCAACTAACTGACTACGTTGAAATGGATGAAGGTTTTTTTGAAAGTGCAGATAAAAACAAGGAAGATGGAGAGGAAGACAATAAGAGGGGTCGTGGATCAAAGAAGCAGGTAAAAGTTTTAGTTTCTGCCGAATCAAAAGAGATACCTGATAGTAAATCTGACAAGAAAAGATCTGTTGGCCATATTAAAATGACCGTTATGGATAATTTAGGTTCTGCAGCAATTAATAGGCAAGTAGAAAAGCAGGTCAGTAAAGACTCAATAGTAATTACTGATGGATGGAGAGGGTATAATCATTTATCTGATAAGGTGAAACAGCACGTAAAACTTATTGCTGGAACACCAAAAAAAGCTGGAAAACTATTTCCCTGGGTGCATACTGCTATAAGTAATAGCAAAAGAATGTTCTTAGGCGTTTTTCATCGAATTGATAGTCCCTACATGCAGAACTACTTAAATGAATTCTGTTATAAGTTTAATAGAAGATATTTTAAGGATAAAATATTTGATAGACTAGTAATTGCATCGATTTCCAGCACTTGGTATGGGTATCAATGCGGATAATCATTTAATTTAATCTTTATCATCGTTGTTTTTTATTCGTCTGTTTGCTGTTTGTTGTTTGTAAAGGCACAACATTTGTTATATTAAAAGTAGCGTGTAAAAAGACGATTACTTTTCGGATTAAGCACAAACCTAATTTTTAAATTTTTCTATTGGATCAGCTTTCACAAAAAGTAGGCTGTCCAAAAGAGAAATTCACTTGAAAAGATAGAATTTTAGCACAGTTCATTGTTGTACAGCGTTATTTTCCATCATATTCCTTAATCAGCATATGCAATTTATCATTTTCGGGAATGCTCTCAAGCCATTTTCTCGATGAAATTCCGTGTTTGTTTTTTTGATCTAAATCAGCACCACGATTCAATAATTCTTCAATAATCTCAAATCTTAACTGATTGACCTCTTTCTGTTCATCTCGCCAAGTCAATCCATATTCACGAATTGCAGTAAATATAGGACTATTCCCGTTTTTATTTTCCACATCATTTACATTAGGATTTCCACTATAAATAAGAATTAAAGAAGTTTTTGACAGATTATGGTACGAAAGAGAGATATGTAAGGCATTAAATCCGTTATCATTTTTATAATTTACATCCGCATTATTCTCAAGTAGGTAGTTTATTACATTTAACTGTTCTTTTGAGTCTTGAAATTCAGACGAACAGTTCACTGCATTGATTAGAATTGAATTTGAATTTTCTAAATATCCATTTAGGTCAATCTTACCTTTTGTGATCAGTTCAATAACTTTTTGTTTGTTCGGTTCATACAATGCTCTAAAAAGTTCAATTCCGAACTCTTTTTCAGACTTATTTGAAGAAAACAGACCTTTGAATAAGCCCATAGTTTAATGATTGGTTAATGTGGTACAACGCCTGTATAAAACCCGTTTGTTACACTAAGCTATGAAATACTGAAAGTAGTAATTTATGCTTTCTCCGCCAACTAATCCATTTTATTAATTGCAAAAGTTTAGAATTATTAGGTCCCTAACTAGTTTAACACAATATCTTTGATTGCCAGCTAGGAAATGCAAGCATAAATTACAGGCTATTTAGCACTCAATTTCCTACAAGGTGCGAAGCAAATGGGTTTTATATAACCTACCGTTTTTAATGCTGTTCTTTCCATACCTCAAGTACCAAACTATCAATATCAAGTCTAATGGCTAGAAAGTCAGGATCGATTCTAAATCCGGAATACCATCCTATTGGATATAGCATTAAAGTGTCTTTCCTGAATATAGTGTCGGATTGCTCAATAATTTTGCGTCTCCGAATTAATTCTGAACTTGGCTGTCCCAATAATGAAATTACTGCTTGTCTGGTTTGACCTTGGTATAGGTGATTGTTCGTTAAGTCATCAATCATATTACCTCTAGGATTATCTATGTTGTGAATATCAGTATTTGTAAGCCAGATCTTTTGATCAAATGCCCCATTACCCCAAGGTTTTTTCAAATCCGAAAGGAATGAATTGAAAGAGATAATAAAATATGCTACGATTGATAAAATAATTAGGGCAATTGTGATAGAGATTTTTGTAACTTTATTCATTGATAGGGTTGAGATCAAAGATAACGCCACTGTATAAATTCGTGGCTGATTAAAAGTATAAAAATTTCATTTAACTTCCGAGGCAATCCGCAGGATTGGCTTATTAAATTATTTTCACACAGTAAGTCAATGCGGATTGATGGGCTTTCTTCGAAGAGCCAAAGGAACAATAAGCTACTCAACAGCCATGATTTCACAGGATATTAGGCTCTTTTTTAATCTTTAAGCCAATCTAGCACCTCTTGGCATGCTTTGCTTTTTGCATTAAACGTCCCACACATGCTAGTGTCAATCACAGTATAATGCTTTAATTTAAATTTCAAGAATTTTTCTATTTCCTGGTTTTCAGAAATTGTATAGGAGCCATCTTCTCTTAACCCGGGATATAGTAACAGAGTCGGTGGCATGTTCATATCACTTGATTGGTCTTTATTTGGTTTCTCTTTATTCTTTTCCACTATTAGCTTTTTCATTACCCTACCGAAAACTAGTTTCTTGGAATCATATTCAAACATTTCCGTACAACCACCTGAAGTTTGATAAATGTAAATTACCTGACCAATTTCTAGATTTCCTTTAATTACCGAGTCCACTCGCATGTATACTTCAGAGCTTTCTTTTTTATTATTACTGCGATCCAATAAATAGTCATTCCAACTGTCAGCTGTTATTACAGTACCTTTAAATATGACTTCGTAATAATCATGCATGTAATGTACAAGTTCTGGTGTTCTCGGAGTACAGCTACATGCTGTTATTTTTGTATAAGAAAAGCATACAAATAAAAGTGGTAAGATACAGTAACGCATAAATTTTTGAGTTTAACTGTCTCGTATAACCTTCATTTACAGGTTAATATGAGTTAATTTTCGGTTTGACACTGACTTTAGCAATTTCGATTGGATTCGGACATAGTCCAAACCGCCGAAAATGCAGTTATAAATTGTTGGCATTAGTTTTTTCTTTATTCAGGTAAACATTTGGATTGAATTTCTCCATATAGATTTCTGGTTTGGGGAGCTTCGTAAATCCATACTTTTCGTAAAGCCATTCCGCTGTACTAGTCAACAAAATCCAACGTCTTAAACCTTGTAAATCTTTATGTTCCATTATTGATTCCATAAGCCATTTGCTCAATCCAAGTCCTCGATATTCTGTTATGATAAAAATGTCTCCCAAATATGCTATTGTAGAAAAGTCCGAAATTACTCTTGCATAACCGATCAGTTTTTGTCCGACGTAAATTCCAAAATTCAGTGAATTATCTACTGATTTTTCGACTTTTTCAATTTGAATTCCGTTGCTCCATCCTGATTCATAGGTCAAAAAATTATGTATCAATTCAATGTCCAATTTTTTCTTATCGGTTGAAATTAAATATTCATTCCTATGTATTTCTAAAATATCCAATTTGATTCAGTTTGAGTTTTTAAATTAATGCTAATATAAATATATCAACATTGCTGATTATAACCTTATCCCGTCTAACAAATATTAATCTTATTTATCATTTAATAATGAAACAAAACACTGGATCTCAATTGTCTTAAACTTGTCAACCTATTTCAGGACACCACAACCATAATGTCACAACCTACAGGGGTTTACTTCCTACCCTTAGGGAGGAAATTCCATTTCAAATGACACACTTTGAAAACTGAGAATAGTATTAGAGTAGACCGGCCTGATTTATTTTAGGTATTTGCATTATAAATTGGATCACATATGAAAGTGTTTGATCTGTTAGTGAGCGGAAAGCTTCTTTCATCTCCTAATTTATGATATAAAGTGGCGCTAATAGATGAATCCAGCCTAGCCTTCATTACTGCGGGGCCATTTTTCAATGTGAAGGGCTAGTACTGAAGAGTTGAATACCATAGCAACCTCTAATCCGGCTTAAACGTTGCCAGTTCGTAAGCTTTACTAAAGAACAATACTCCCTATGAAAATTGATGAAAATGCAGCTTATTTCCTCAACACCTATCATGAATATTGGGTTTGGCGCATGAAAATGAGTAAAAAGCCTACTCTTATTAATAAGATGGCCAAGGGAGTTCAGCACAAAATCAATGGTATAATCCCTGAAAAAGTCCACTTAGTGGTTACCAAAGCGGTAAAAGAGATTATAAGAGGGGTCTTATTTGGAGCAGAATTTACTACTTTCAAACGAATACAGCCCGGCACCCAGGAAGAGGTGGAGCACCTTGCCTTAAAAAAGATCAAAATTTACTCCTCTTCTTCCGCCGCTGAGGGTGCTATCACTGGCTTTGGCGGTTTCTTTTCAAGCCTGGCCGATTTTCCACTGTGGCTGTCTCTCAAAATGAAAATGTTATTTGAAATTGCCAATACTTATGGTGTGGATGTGACCGACTACAAAGAAAGGTTATACATTCTACATATCTTCCAGCTCACTTTTTCCAGCCAAAAGCACCGCAATACCATCATTAAGGTAATGAGTGACTGGGAACAACAAAAAGACTTGATGCCCAACGATATTCATGAGTTCGACTGGAGGACCTTCCAGCTGGAATACCGCGATTTCATTGATCTGGCAAAGCTAATCCAGCTCATACCCGGCATTGGTGCCATTTCAGGTGCCTATGTTAATCACACTTATACCAAAAAGCTGGGGAAAAATGCGATGAATGCTTATAGAATGAGAATGGAGGCATTTAATTCGTGAGAAATGCTAATGAGTTTTCACGATGGGCTGCAAGGCAGGATGACGCGTTTTGAAGAGTAGATTTTGTCATCATTTTTGCTTCCCTGGTTCCCAGCGACAAAAATGTCCTTTGCTACCCTATACCCTACCCTGTCATTCCCCCCCGTTTGTTGGTGTTGTCACCATCGACTTTAGCTTTAACAAAGAATAGTTTTGACTCAAACTTATTGGTGATGTCACCAACAAGAGAATGAGAAAAAATAACCAACAGAAAATAATACGACTTAATTATAAGCCCTAACCTAAATCCTTTCTTCATCAAATTCTAAATATTTCTCAAAAAACAAGGTGAAATCATGAGGTAGGTAGTAGTTTTGAGGTGTAGAGGCTTTGAGGGAGAATTTGTCTTAAATGAGCTTTTTCCGATCATGGACTAAAACACCAATACCATGGACTACAAAAAGAGTAAACCAATTTCATAGCGAGGCCGGATAAATATGCTTCAAAGTTGAAAGGCTAACAATCTGAAATTCATAGCGTTGACTATGCCAACCTTGCAAAAAAAAAGCGAAAGTTGCCTTTCGCTTTTTTTATCAGTACTTAGATTAAGAGATTGTTTAGTCTATTTGGAAAGTGATCGGAATACTGTATTTCACAGCTACAGGTTTCCCGTTTTGAAGGCCGGGTGACCATGCAGGCATCATATTAACTACCCTCAATGCTTCATCTACAAAAGCCTGATTAATATTTTTGTATGTATAAGTGGTTACTTCTGCCTGTGTTACTGCGCCCTGATCCGATAAAATAAAGTCCACGAAGACTGTACCTTCTTGTTCATCAGATTTCGCTTCTTCTAGGTATTCTAAATTATCTCTAAGAAATTTCATCATTGCTTTATTGCCTCCCTCATAGGAAGGTTCTGTTTCAACTACGTAAAAAACCAAAGTGCCATCCGGCAACTCGTAATAGGGACTGTTTTTAGCTAATTCTTCAAGCTCAGCCTTTCTTTTCAGTTCCAGCTCATTTTTATCCTTCTCGAGTTTTGCTTGTCTTTCAGCTGGGCTTAGTGTTGCTGTAACTTCTCCTGCCTCATTAGTAGATTTTTCTTCCTTTTCTGCAGAGTTATTGCAAGCTTGCATTGTTACAAACGCCAGACTTAGAAGTAGTATGCTTATTTTAGTTTTCATTTAACTTGTTTTTAGATTTAATTTATTTTGTTTTTTGAGTTTAGTGATAGCCATGCAAATAGTAGTTTTATAGTGTTGGTGGAATTTTTACAATGCCCTATGCCAAAACTTCATTATTTTCATTCTGATTTGATTTCATTGACCTGTTGGATTAATGCGCTATTCAGTATAGCAAAAGTAATTAAGCCCAAATTGAAATAGTTATACCCTGAATTAATACAGTTACATATATCACAGGTTTATTATCTATTCGCTACACTAATTCTCTATTTTTTTAGCTGTTATTATAAAAATTCAAAAACTTCTCTTACCTTTACTTTGTAATACAAAGTACTTTTAATTAATGAAACCAATTAGAATTATTGCTATGTATCATAATCACTTTTAACTCATTCAACTTTAAACAGATTTTATGCAAATATCCACCTCACTTACCTTCATTGGTTCTACCACCAAATGGTTTTGTTTATTGACAAGTTTCTGCATTGGCTTAATTGCTTACCAAAGCATTTTCACTGCAAACTACACCTATTTCTTTTTGGCCTGGAATTTATTCCTCGCCTGGGTGCCACTATTCTTTGCTTTGATCTGGCAAAAACGCCTGGAATTAAATAAACCCCTCGCCGCCTGGAAACAGTTGGGTCTATTCGGACTATGTCTTTTGTTTTGGCCTAATGCACCTTACCTTATAACTGATTTAGTCCACCTCAACCGCTGGATCAATCCTGCTCAGTGGACAGACATTATTGTCTTTTTTGCTTCTGCCTGTACAGGTTTATTATTAGGCTTGTATTCTCTATACAAAATACATCAAATTCTGTCGCGCACTTTTAGTGCATTCAAATGCCGATTGATAATGATTGGTACCATTGTGTTATCGAGCTATGGTATATATTTGGGTAGGGTACAGCGTTGGAACAGCTGGGATATTGTTACCAAACCCCATCACCTTATCAGGGATGCTTTTGTACAGTTAGGCAGTCCGGAGGCCTGGAGCATTATTATAGGTTTCAGCTTATTCTTAGGGTTTTCATATTTTCTCACACTTCAATTGATTAAAAATGTTAGGAGTAAAAAATAGTATTCAGAAAAATGTGCGAAGCTATGGTTTTGCTATGAAAGGTATTCGCTTGTTATTGGCAGAAAATAATTTTAAAATTCAATTGCTGGCCGCAACTATTGCCCTAGCCTTAGGATTTCGGCTGGGTATCACGCCTACTCATTGGTTAATAATTATTTCCTGTATAGGTATGGTATTGATGGCCGAAGCATTTAATACGGCTTTAGAAAAGTTATGTGATCATCTTCACCCCCAACAGCATGATGTAATAGGTAAAGTAAAAGATCTTGCTGCAGGTGCTGTGTTAATAATCGCAATGGCAGCCGCAGCAATAGGTGTATTGGTATTTTGGCAGTACTTTTAATTGAAATAAACTGAGCTATGATTAATAGTAATATTCTCATGAAAAACATTACTAACAATTGATGAATTGAAAAGAGGAAATAAATGATAATTGATGAAATTTATGTATATATGATCGCAACTAGTGCCTATTCAACTTTATCAAAATGGAACCCCCAATAAGTTTTTAATGCATTTGCATTATTTTTCTCATCTTTTTCAAAAGAGACTTCCATTCCCCCATCTATTTCAGTGAATTCAAGTGTATCGGTTTGCGCAAGAGTCCAATTGAAGTAACCATTGGGATCCAACATTAGCAGTTTTCCATCCTCAAAGGTAACTTCCACTACAAAATCTCCCTGTGTATCAGGTACTGGTCCAAATTCCCCATTATATTTGTAATTACCCGTTAGCTTTTTTAATTGTTCAGGATCAGACTGATAAGGTTCAACTATAGTGGGTTTTCTAACGCCCCAACCATGGTAATTGGAAAGAGACTGCAATATCTCATTAATCAAAGGGCGGCCTTTGTCCGCATTTGTCATGATAATTACCCCATCACCTTTATAAGCAAAGGCCATCATTTCATTTGTAAATCCTTCATTTTTACCCCCATGCTGGAAAATCAAAGAATCCCCAGACCATTTTAGCATGGGTCCCAATCCCCAATTATTCATTTGTTCAGTTAGCATCATATTAGTGCTTTCTTTGGATAAAATCCCATTTTCTTTTCCCGCTAAAATTTGCTGCACTTCTATACAATATTTGGCTAAATCTGTCGGGGTAGTCCATAAACCGGCTGCTGCTTTTTCTGAATGATTATGCCATAGCCCATCAATTGCTTCACCTCTTCTATTATAAGCAATACTGGCTGAAGCTTCTAAATTCTTCGGAAGGGGTTGTTCAAAGGTGCTTTTGGTCATTGATAAAGGCTGTAGGATTTTATCATGCAAAACGGTTTCAAAATTCAATCCAGTAACATCTTCCACTACTTTTTCCATCAAGGTGTATCCACCTCCCGAATACCTCCATATACTGCCTGGTATGGTATCTAAAACTACTGCGGGAGTATTTCCCTCACCATTTAGCACCTGAATTAAGGTTGGCAGTTGTTCATCAGCTGAGTATCCCGGAAAGCCATGTCCAGTCAAGCCAGAGGTATGTGATAAAATTTTCCTTAGCGTTACTTTTTGTTCCACGGTATACTCATTATCAGGAATTTTCCAGTCCTTGAGATAGGTATTTACATCTTCATCGAGGTCTAGTACGCCTTCTTCCGCTAGTTTTAAGACTGCCAATGCAGCTACAGGCTTACTGATTGAGCCTGCCTGGAATAACGTGTTAGGAGTGACTTCCACTTTCTCATTATCAACCACATTTGCTATTCCATACCCTTTAGCCCAGTGCATTTTACCATCTTTTATCACTGCAATACTTAAGCCCGGCACATTATAATGATCCATTCGCTCAGATATGGTGTATTTTGACGGTTCTACTCCATCAATTTGAACATTGGTTATCAGACTACTCTCAAATTCTTTAATTTCTGCATCAGGAGTAGATTCCTTCTCACTCTTACAAGAAGTGAAAATACATAAGGCAAGTAAAATGGGTGCACAGATAGTTTTCATTGTGAAATTTAAATTATAAAAAATCTTTATCATAAAATTGTCTCAAATATAATAATAACCTATTAACTAAATCTTTAGTATCGGCATACTTACAGAAGAGGAGGTTGAACAGCAACATCTGATTGTTAAACCGCATATTTATATCCTTCCCCCGGTGTTGGTGTTTTCACCAACGACTTTAGCTTTAGCAAAAAGTAGCTATGACTTGTTGGTGAAAACACCAACAAGAGATTAGGTTTTCATTATTGATGGTTTATGCTATAAAACGCTATTTGAAACTACTGAAAATTATTTTGTTCTAATCAAATTCCTCTATTTTATTCAATTTATAAAATGTATCCGTTGTGTTAAATTTATAATAGTGAAGCACCAACGTATCAGTCATTTGGTTTATAGAGCATTCAACTGGATTTGATAGGTGCCCTGGGATGATAGTCAATTTACTGAAGCTTTTGTTGATTAAAAAACTATCCTGATCAGGTAAATAAGACGAAACTAACTGCTCTTTATTAGATGTACTCGATTTTGTAAAAAAATCATAAATAAATAAAAGCCCGCTCGTGTCTGATATGAATTCATATTCTGTAACGTGTACCGTGTCAGGAATATCCTTTGATGAATTTAGATTTTCAGCATTTACCCAAATACCAGAGAGTTTTTCTTGGTTCGATAAATTTTCCTGCTGACAGGATATAAGTAATATGGATATGATTACTAAAAATCGCATATTTTTAAGGGTACTTGGATTACAATTTGCTAGACACTTAAAACAAAATCAATTAACTTCCCCCGTTGTTGGTGTTTTCACCAACGACTTTAGCTTTAGCAGAGAGTAGCTATGACCAAAATTGTTGGTGAAAACACCAACAAGAGACTAGAAAGCAAGGAGATTCCAAATATTTAATTCGTTCCTTATGAAGTTTTGGAATGACGTACTCTTTTAACCGTTTTTACAAAAAGCGTCTAACTAAGGTGTTTTGAAATACCACTGATTTCGAGTATCCTTTACTACCCTAATAGGCTTCAAGCATAAAGAGCCTGTCTCAACTCTTCACTCCAAAACTATCATTACCAATTAGGCTTGGCTGGTTGAACCTACCGTTTTCGTCACGGTTTTCGAGATTAAGAACCCCCCTCGGGCATACAGAAGAACAAACCCCACAACCCACACATGAGGAGCGGATGATGTTTTGTCCTCGCTGAGCATACCATCTCACATCTATACCCATTTCGCAATAGGTGGAGCAATTCCCGCAAGAGATACATTGTCCGCCATTGGTGGTGATTCTAAATTTGGATTTAAACCGCTGCACCAAACCTAAATAGGCTGCAAGCGGACATCCAAATCGACACCAAACCCGGTTACCCATAAAAGGATAGAACCCAGTGCCTATCACTCCGGCAAACATGGAGCCAATGCCAAAACCATAAGCTGATCTAATGTCGTAAGAGTTTATACCTGCAATAGTAGAGACTCCTGTAAAGTAGGTGTACAGTACTGCCACAGTCATTACCACCGCAAACACCAATACGGAATGTACCATCCACCTTTCCACTTTCCAGGCACCTAAGGATTTGTCTGATAATTGTCGGTATGGATCGCCCAAAGTTTCCGCTAGTCCTCCACAGCCACAAACCCAGCTGCAGTACCATCTTTTGCCATATAAATAGGTAAATAATGGAACACCTATGGCAAATAATGCAATACCCCAGCCTAACATAAAAACCCCTAAAGTGCCTGCTGCCAGCTTTTCATCCAGTTTATACTCAAAGAAGAAACTGTAATCCAATGGCCACATATTTTTGAGATCCATATAAGGCTGATTGAGCCTTACCAATATTTCAGGTATTAGGAATGCAAAAGCCAATTGAAAAAACATGACTGATACAGTCCTGATCATTTGGTATGGACTATGACGGTATTTAATAATCATTCGGATGCCCATAGTTAAAATAGCCAGGGTGTAGAGAAATCCATATAAAAACCATCTGCTGGCAGGGTTGCCACTAATTATAATACTAAGAGGATCAACCATAAGTACCCAAGTGGTCATGTATTCAGGATACCAGTAGAGAAATACATAGAAACTAATCAGAAAAGTACCTAGCAAAATACCAATCCAGCCTCTGTTTTTTAAAGCACTGTGAAAAATGCCATCATTTTTAATACCCGCATGTTGCGTTTTTAATCGAGGCAGTAAATACATAACGGCGCCAATTATTGGAATTAAAATAGCAAGAATTAACCACAACCAGGGATTTTTAGCCACACTGCTTATGTCTGAATATTTTGCTATTTCAAAAGCATAATTATCAACAGCACTCTCTGAAAATCCTTTATTGCCTACAATGCTATTATTTACATCTTGAATAACTTTTTCTAATTGAGCAATCAATTCTTCCTCCGCTTCGTAGGATTTATCTTGCATCCAGCCTGTATAATCCAACAATTGCGCTCTTTGCCAGCTGCTTACCTCTCCCTCCTCCTCAACCGCTTTTTCAATATCACTCTGTTGGAAAGTGTTGTCTTTTCCAAATCCGGCTATTTTTTGTGCAAGCTCTGTTTCAATAGAAAACTTTCTTTTTACAACTTCATTGCTCGCCTCAAATTGCTCCTTAATATTCTTAATAAATGAAAATTGACTGGTATAGGTTTTTCCCTTCAGTTGAGTAAAATTCTCTCTCACCAATTCATGTCTTTTTTCACCCAACACTTCTTTTAAAGTGGCATCTGAAATTTGAAATTTGCCCATAAAAAACATGGAAAGAAAGGTGCCAAACCCTATTATAAAAATAATAATACCTATTTTATGAATCAATTTTAATGCTGCCATATCTTGTAAAAATCAATTATGAATGTTTTGTGTCAATTACTTATTTTATCAATTGTTCTCCCTCTTCAAAAATCAGAAGAAAATACCAAATCGTTTTTTTGATTTTATTTGATCATCCGGATATCTTTCATTGTACATTTCAACTAATTCTCCTTCATATTTCTTAAAAAATTCAGGATCAAAATTGGCCTCCTTAATATTTTGGAATACTTTTTTCATTGGCCAGTGATCCCTAATCATTTTATCACACACTTCATGCCGGTACCGAATTCCCATTAAATTCACCCCTTTTAAGGTTTTAGCCTCTTTATGAAATATGAGTCTTATAGATTTCTCTCCCTCCTCATGCTCCCAATAAAAGTGTTCCTCTGCTACCTCATCGGGTTGGTTGCTTACCTGTCCATAAGTTTGGTATTCAATATCTAAAAATTTAGCTGAATTAAACCAGATTCCAGGCTGATAGGCTGTTTTGTTACCGCAAACTGTTTGGGCCAGCGTTTCTCCATGCATTCTCCCTGTATACCATACCTGCTCTATTGGTCTCCTGTCCTCAGCGGGTGCTTTTTCAAATTCTGCGCAATCACCAATGGCATATACATCTGGCTGATTAGTTTCAAAATACTCATTCACTTTTATGCCTTTATTCATTTCCAAATCTGTATTTTTCAGGAAATCGATATTCGGTGAAACGCCAACGGTAAGCCCTACAAACTGTGCTTCCAACTCTCCTCCTTCTTTCAACTGAACAGCTTTAGTTCTTCCCTTTCCATCATCCACAATTGCAGTAATTTCTGATCCTAATAGTAAAGTAAAGCCATGCTTTCTAATATGCCGATTGACCATATCAGACTCTTCAGGTGGCAGTACATTATTCCAAAAACTGTTTTCACGAACCACAAAAGTGACATCGATATTCCTTGTATGGAACATCTCACCCATCTCTATGCCAATCAATCCCCCTCCTACTATCACAGCTTTTTGTGTGCTGGGAGAATATTTCTCCATCCCTTCTAAATCCTGATAGCTGTAGAGCCCTTGTACAGCCTCCAAATCCTGTCCGGGCCAACCAAATCTATTAGATTTAGAGCCCACAGCCAATATAAGCACATCATATTCAAGACTTTCACTGGAATCTAAATGAAGAGACTTATTCTTAAAATCGATATTTTCAACATAGGCTCTTTTTAAAGCAATTCTATTTTTCTCCCAGAAAAAATCTTCATATGGCTTAGTGTTTTCATATTTCATATGCCCCATATAAATATACATCAGTGCTGTGCGTGAAAAGAAATGGTCTGTTTCTGCAGAAATAACGGTTATGGCATCATCACTATGTTTCCTAATATGACGGGCAGCGGTAATACCAGATATGCCATTTCCTATTATTACTATGTTTCTCATTTATATAACCAATTTAATACAACAATGATAAGGGTTTTAAATCTAGTCAATTGTCCAAGCAATGACAATTCTTTAAAATCTAAGTAGCTAGCTTTATTCGTAATTAACAACAAATACAAAAAAATGAAAACGATAAAAATCTCAATTATGCTGTTACTCCTCTCATTTAACAGCTTATTTGCCTTTTTGCAAAACACAAATGATTTTAATAAGGAGACTGATGTGTTTTTAAAAAAATACGTTAAAAATGGAAAAGTAGACTATCAATCTTTAAAGTCTAATTTTAATGAAATTGATCGTATTTACAATTCATTAAAAACTGTTGACACAAAAAATTTACATGACAACGAAGTAAAGGCATTTTATATAAATGCTTACAACGTCATTGTAATTCACCAAATTACTAAATATTTTCCTTTAAAATCTGCTTTAGACAGAAATGGTTTTTTCGATAAGGTAAAACATAGTGTAGCAGGAGAAAATTTAACGCTGGATCAGATTGAGAAAGGTAAGGTGATTATAAAGTTCAAAGATCCTTTGGTACATTTTGCCTTTTCCTGCGCTGCGATCGGCTGTCCGGAATTAGCCAATTACGCCTTTACGCCCTCAATAATTGATGAGCAACTCATTGCAAGGGCTAAAAACTCTATAAATAACCCGGATTTTATTAAAATAGATAATTTGAAAAAAGAAGTAAACGTATCAATGATTTTTAAGTGGTATGAAAAGGATTTTCTAATGAATGAGAAATCTGTAATTAATTATATTAATCAGTATCGAACACAGAAAATTCCAGCTGACTATCAGATTAACTTTTATGAGTATGATTGGTCTTTGAATATTCAGTAAATATTTTTTTATAGTTGTTTTAGGTAAGAAATAGTCGGTAAAAAACGTATTGACTTTTCTTTACTGTATTGAGTAAAATGAAAAAACCTCAGGTGGTTCCCTGAGGTTTTTAATTATACAACTGCTTTGATTAATTTACAGCGTTTTATTCATTTCATGAACGCCTTCTGCAAATTCCTCAACCATTTTATTATTGAAAGCTTCCAAATCTGCAGGGGAACGACTTGTAGTTAAGCCCTGATCAACTACCACTTCTTTATCTACCCATCTAACACCGGCATTTTTAAGGTCGGTTTTAATGCTTGGGAAGGAAGTCATAATTCTTCCGCTTAGCGCATCAGTTTCAATTAAACTTTGTGCACCGTGGCAGATGGCTGCAATAGGCTTGCCTGTTTCAAAGAAATGCTTAATAAACTCTATGGCATTTTCATTTCTTCGCAGTTTATCAGGATTAATTACTCCACCTGGCAGTAATAGTCCATCATAATTCTCTGCTTTTGCATCGGTTAGTATTTTATCTGCCTCTATATCCATATTCCAGTCGCCTTCATTCCAGCTACGTATATTCTTAGAAGGACTGATTACATGTACTGTGGCTCCCTCCTCTTCTAATCTTTTTTTAGGACTGGTTAATTCAATTTCTTCAAAACCAGTTTCTGTCAATATTGCGATTTTTCTATCTTTTAATGTGCTCATAATAAAAGTTTTAAGGTTAAAAATTATAGTTTAAAAAACATGTTATAATCTATCATACGAGAGGGAATACTGATTGATTCAATACTCTTGTTTAAAATCTAAAATTCATTTTTCAATCTTATAAATTCATTAATACTTTACATAACTACAAAAAAAGGTCATTTTTGCACCGCTAAAATAAATTTATGTTAAGAGGAGCCTTATTAGTGTTTTTTGGAGCCTGTAGCTTTGGAGTGCTCACCACCTTAGTAAAACTATCTTATCAGGAGGGTTTTACCTTGGGTGAAGTAAGCGGTGTGCAGGTATTTTTCGGGATGATTATTCTATGGATAATACTGATCTCTCGTGTGTTAATTCAAAAAGTAAAAATCAAGTTTACATGGAAAAGTAGCTGGAGAATACTACTAACGGGAATTAGCACAGGTTTGGTCAGTTTATGCTACTATAAATCCATACAGGAATTACCTGCTTCAATTGCCATACTGTTGCTGATGCAATTCACATGGATGAGTATGCTCCTTGAAATTATTCTTCACAAAAAATACCCCTCTAAAATGCAATGGCTAGCAGTAGTTTTTATATTATTTGGCACTTATTTGGCAGGTAACGTTTACAGTATTTCCAATATGCCATGGAGTTTTGAGGGAATAGGTTTCGGTTTACTGGCAGGTTTCTTTTATGCTGTATTTATTTGGGCAAATGGCAGAGTAGGCAATCAATTGGTACCTGTACAAAAAAGTGCCTTAATGATTACTGGCTCATGTCTATTTATTTTTGCAATTTTCCCACCTGAATTTCTATGGAATGGCAGCTTAACCCATGGTTTAACTGAATGGGGTTTTGCATTCGCATTATTTGGCACTGTTATTCCACCTTTATTTTTTGCTCATGGTATCCCTAAAATAGGCGTTAATGTAAGTGCTATTTTAAGTGCCGCTGAATTGCCCGTGGCGGTTTTCTTTTCCAGCTGGCTCTTAGCAGAAAAGGTGAGTTTACTGCAATGGCTTGGGATTGTTATTATTTTATCCGCTATTGTAGTCAGCAATATAAGCAAGAAGAAAAAGCTTGGAAAACTATAAAATCCTGGTAAAATGTTTTTATTGAGATTTTAGACTACTGCAATTCTCAGCTTATAGCTCGTGACTTCAAAGAAAGTCTGACCTTTGCCAGTTGTCGACTTCGGATATCTCTTCTTCATAAAAAAAATCTCAAATCATGTTAGCAAGTTCCAGGATATCGATAGCAGTGAATGTGGGTTCCTTCTTTAAAGGATAATACATTAGCCCTGGTCTAGAAATAAATGCGGTTTGCAAACCTGCAGCGTTGGCACCATGAATATCCCAACTATGAGCTGCCACCATTATCACCTCCTCAGGTTTTACTGATTGCTGCTTTAAAACATAGTCGTATGTTATTTTTTGGGGCTTAAAAGAATTTACCGATTCCACAGAATATAATGCTTCAAAATATTGCTCTAAACCAGCAAAATTCATTTGCTTTTTAAGTACTTCAGTAGTTCCATTAGTTAGCGCCACCAACTTATAGCCTTTCACTTTTAAAGCCTTCAAAGCATCTTTTACCTCTTTATGAGCTGGTAGCTTACCTACTAGCGAAAGAAGATCATTGGCTTCTGCATCTTTTAGGGGTATTTCAAACTTTTCCGACAGCATAAGTAGACTGGCTTTGGCAATTTTACTAAAATCGTTATATTGTCCTGTTGGATTTATGGATTCTACCATCGCATACTGCAACAAGGTAGAAAACCATATCTGAAAAGCTGAGTCGGATTTAAAAAATTGATTGATTGACTTCTTAACAGGTTCCATATTTAAAAGCGTTTCATTCACATCAAAAACAATCAATTTAGGCTTTTTCCATTTCTCCATTTTCCCTATTTAAGATATTTTGCAGATTTTTCGTTTCTTGTAAAATACTACCCTCAACGTACTTCTTAATGGATTGATCATTCGATTTATAAAAACTATATTGCTTAATCAGTTGACCTAGCTTACTAAAAGAAGATGCTAAAGCAGTTCCTTTTAATTTATGCAATTCGGCATCCATCATTTTATAATCTTTGGCATTTAAATGCTGCTGAATAAACTGCTCTGAATCCTTCAGGTTTTGGGTAACCATTGTCAGAAATGATTGAAAAACTGCGGCATCATTCCCCAACCTCGTATTGAGTTCTTCTCTATCAAAACTTACTAAGTTATCTTCTATACTTTGAGTTTTATGATTTTCCGAATTAGTTATTTTTACATTACGATACAATTTTTCAAATGCCTTTACTAAATCATTTTTCAATAATGGCTTTTCAAGAAATAAGTCGATGCCGGAACTTAAAGCTTTACTTTTTTCATTATTAAGCACACCGGCAGAAAGTGCAATAATTGGAATTTTATATTCAGATTTATCAATTGCGCGAATGATCTCAGTAGCTTCTATGCCACCCATTTCGGGCATTTGCACATCCATTAGAATGATATCCGGTTGATGAATTTTAAATTGCTCAATGGCTTCCAAACCATTTTCTGCATATATAATTTCAGCAAGTGGAAAGATTTTTCCTAATAAATTAAATATTAGTAGTTTATTAATCTGATTATCTTCTGCTACCAGTATTTTAGAGATTTTAAAATCTTTTAATTGTGGATGTTCACTATTCTCTAGTTCCTGATTTCTAAGTTGTTCTTTGGATAGGTATAATTTATTAAGCGTTGAAAGTAAATCACTATAGATTAAAGGTTTAGCTAAAATAAAAATATTTTCTGTATCGATGTTTTGAACCATTACAGAGGTATCGCTAATTTGCTGATCTAGTAGGATAATAGGAGTGTTTTGATATTGTTCCTTCAATTTTGTTTGAATCATCTCAATAAGTTCTACTCCTGAGATATTATCCATACCCTTATCAATAATAAAAAACTGATAGTTTGCTCCGTCCAGTAACAGTTTCCAAGCTTCAAGGGCAGATGTTACAGCATCGTAAGAAATTCCCCAGGCATTAATAATATTACAAAGTGCCTTATTTTGTATTGGATTGTCCTCTACTACAAGCACTTTACCAATATTCTCTCGCACTTGATAGTATTCAGCTAAATATTTCTTCTCTAAACTGTGTAGCGGTAAATCAAAATAAAAATTGCTTCCGTAATCGATTTTACTATCCAACTCTAACTCACTATCCATTAATTGTAACAGTTTATTGGATATACTTAGACCTAAGCCAGAACCTCCATACTTTCTGGTAGTAGATACGTCTGCTTGTTCAAAGGCAGAAAATATCGATTTTTTCTGTTTATCTGAAATTCCAATGCCTGTATCAATTACTTGAAATCTCACTAAATTAGATGTTTTGATATATTCTAACTTAAGAATAATGGAACCCTCTTCTGTAAATTTTACTGCATTAGCTAAAAGATTAATTAAAACCTGTTTTAGCCTGAATTCATCGGCTTGAATAAAAATGGGAGCCTTAGTATCAAAATCAATAATTAACTCCAGGTCCTTTTGATTAGACTGGAAGGTGATAAAACTGGTGGCACTCTCTAATAATTCTAATAAATTAACTTCTTTAATTTCAATAGACATTTTTCCGGCCTCAATTTTAGAAAAATCTAAAACATCATTAATAATAGCCAATAATGATTGTGCTGAATTAAAAACATGTTTAATGTAGTTTTCTTGCAATTCATTTAATTGGGTATTAATGAGAAGTTCGGAAAAGCCTACTATTCCATTGAGAGGTGTCCTAATTTCATGGCTCATGTTAGCCAAAAACATAGATTTTGCTTCATTGGCTGCTATTGCTCCTTCTTTAGCTTTTATAAGCTCCTCTTCAAAACTTTTTTTCACAAATAAATCTGAAAAAATATTACTTATTATCTGAAATGAATCAATTTGACCTTTTTTCCAATGGGTTTTTTCGTTCACTTTATCGCAACCAAAGTATCCTATTGTTCTATCATTTTTAACTATTGGTAAAATAACTAGAGATTGAATTCCTTGTATTTCGAGTAATTTTCTCTCACTCTTTGCCGATTTAGGTAAATCATTTAACTCATTCACTACAACTGTCTCTGATCGTAAAAAAGTATCTTTCCAGAACGGAGTATTCTCGATAGCGTAATTTTGTAAGTAATCAATTTGAGGTTCAATTCCTTCCTCACACCATTCATGAGTATTGGTCATGAGCGACATCTCCTCATTAAATTGGAAAATGTAGGCTCGATCAACGTTGAAAAATTGACCGATTTTCTTTAAAGCATCATTAATTCTTCCATTAATTGTTTCAAAATCAATATTGATTAAATCAGAAGATATTTCTGCAATAAGTGCTTGGAATTTTCTTTGATTTTCTAATTCCTCCTCTATTTTAATTCTATTGGTAATATTATTCTGAATACCAAAATGACCAGTGATTCTTCCATATTCATCATAAAGACACATATAATAACCCTCAATCACAACTTCTACTCCATCGAAACGCACCTCAATTGAGTTGCTCAGCACTTTTCCAGTATCAAAAAGCTCTTCAAATAGCTTTTTTCCCTGTTCTAAATCATGCTTAAAAAAATCTTTTGGAGTGAAACCAATTAATTGTTCCTCCTTTGCCAGATATTGATCTAGCATTGCCTGATTTACACGGGTTAAATGAGCATGTTCAAAAACATAGTCTAGTACTTGTTTTTTTTGTACGGTATCATCCCAGGTAATGGGCTCATCCAACATCATAAAAAAGAACCCCGTCATAGATTGGTTGAAGAAGAGATCCAACAAACGTTGATTTTCCTTCAACTCAAATTCTGCATTCTTAATACCCGTAATATCTGAGATTGTACCAAACCAATACCAATTCCCATCATTTTCTCTTTTTGGTGAAGATTTAATTCTGAACCACCTTGTCTCTTTTTTTACGATGGCCCGCACTTGTTCATCCAATGGCTGATGATTTTCTAAAGCGATAATATTTGCTTCGTCTAATCTGGTTTTATCTTCAGGATGTATATATTCAGCGATAAATTCATTAGCAGAACTAATATTAGACTGTAATCCAAAGAGTTTCTTGAATGTTGAACTAATAAAATCAAACTCTCCATCATGTCTTAATCTATACACTGCAATAGGAATATTATCCAATAATTCATTGTATTCATTAGTTTTTATAGCTAGCGCTAACTCATTCTGTTTTTGCTGATCAATATCTTGTACAGTGCCAAAAACTTTTGTCACTTCTCCATTATTTATCTCAGGAATACCAATAATTCTTGCCCAAAACTTTCTTCCTTTACCTGATTTTAAGTAGACCTCGTGATCAAACTGCTCATGTTTTTGAATGGCTTCACTAATTTCTTTCTTCAGTCCTTCAACCTCCTCCTGAAAAGCCATAAATTTAAAATTGCTATCAAACCTAGGTTGGAAATCAGCTGGCACTTCATAAATATTTTTTGTATTATCTGTCCAGGAAATAAAACCCGTGGCTACATCCAAACTCCATCCTCCTGTTTTAGTAATTTTATTAGTTTGCTTCAGAAGGGTTTCTGTTTTTTTAAGTTCCACTTCTGCCACTTTTCTTTTCGAAATATCAGAGATAGTTCCAAACAATACTTTCGGATCCCCTTTCTCATTCCATTCTCCCACTTTACCAGTTACCCAAACCCATACCCAAAAATTACCTTTATGCTTTAACCTTATTTCAAATTCATAGAATTCTGATTGTAGATTTAAGTTTGATGAAAAAATTTTAGTGGTTTCATATAAATCATCAGGGTGCACAAAAGAAAACCACTTAGATTTTGTAATAGGTGATATCTCATCAAGGGAATATCCGATTATATTGGCCCACCTTTCATTTAAAATAATGCTTTCATTAGTTAGATCCCACTCATATGTACCAAGTTTAGCTCCAGATATAATAGCATCAGTTCTTTTTTTTTGGTTAGAGAGGGCGATCTCAGCTTCCATTAATTCGGTGATGTCTTGAATGGTACCTCGATAAAAGATTGCTGCTCCTTTTGAATTCTCTACACGAGAAGCAATTTCATGAACATACTTTACTTTATCTTTTTTAGTAATTATTCTGTGAACAAGGTTAAAATAACCGCTATGAAAAGCTTTGACATCTTCTTCATAAACTTTAGCCTCATCATCAGGATGTACCATTTCTTTAAAAGATTGAATGGTAGGTTGGTAACTTTCAGGATCTAACTCAAAAATATCATATACTACTGGAGACCATGTGATTTTTCCTGTATCGACATCTGCCTCCCAATTACCAATTTTAGCTAATTCCTGAGCCTCCAGTAATTTTCTATTACTGGTTTCCAGGGCTTCCCTTATTGATTTAGAATTCTCCTCCATTGAGTAGAAAATTAATTATTAAATTGGTAAATATTTACAATATCCAAACATTGGCTTGAATGGGGAGAAGTTCGATTTTATTAATTGCATGTAGTTGAATAGTGTATCAAAACAATCTATTATCCAAAATTATAATTTAATCGAGAACAATGTTGTTAAAATAACTAAATAAAATAAAAAAACCAACCCATAAGCTATGAGTTGGTTTTAATTTTTATTTTTTTTATAAAAAATATACCTTACTGCACCGCAGTTAATGCATTTAAATTGCCGTAACCAAATTGTGAGTTTTTGTTAGGATAAAAATCTGCACTTTGTTTAAGTTTATTCAGAACCTGATCCCTATTCCATGTTGGATTTTTAGACCATACTAAAGCTGCTATACCAGCTGCTGTGGCTGTTGCAACTGAAGAGCCTCCTACGGTAGAAGGTTGGGAGCCATCCATAGCTACAGTAAGCGGATGTGCATTAGAACCCGCTTGTTCCATTATTACAGTAAAGTCTACCTTATCGCCTGAATGGCAAATATCGCATCTGGTATACTGCCCTTCTTTTACCCCTGTAACAGCAACTGTCTCACTCATGGTAGCCGGAAAAATCACGCCAAACCAATTCGTAAAGCTTGTAGAAGTACCAGCAGCTGAAAAAATTAATTTCCCCTTTCCATGTGCATACCTTATGGCATCTGCTACTTTAGAATTATAAAACACATCTCCAATAGACATACTGATAATTTTTACATCATTTCTATTACCTAAAAATACTAAGGCATCCGACACACCGTCCTTTTCATTCCCTCCATTTACAATAACATCACTAGTACCTCTAACACCTATCAGGTTTGAATTATAAGCAACTCCCACAGAAGAACCTGAATTATTTCGTGGTGCCGCAATAACACCTGACATGGCAGTTCCATGACCACATCCATCATCCGGCCCATCAATTCTTTTCCACCACCAGATACCGGTAGCATAAAAACCATATCTTTCCACACTTCTATTGCTCGATAAACCTGAGTTAAAGTTGCTTCCCAGGTTATCCTGATCAGGAGATAAACCTGTATCAATTACGCCTACCGTAATGCCTTGCCCGGTGCTATGTTGCCATGCCTGATCAATACCCATAGCAGGATAATTCCACGACATTTTAGCATTAGGAGTAATTGTAGTAAAAGTATTTGGTGAAAGATTAAAATCCGGTTCATTAGAGCACCCTGAATCGCTATACCTTTCTCCAGACCCATAGGTTTGAAAATCTACCTCATAACCTAAAGGCTCTACATATCTCACATTATCTAAAGATCTCAATCTACTGATAACTTCTAAATCAAAGGCTTTCATTTCTACAAAAGGTAGTACCTCATGAGTATAATTTTGAAGATCCTGAATTTCTACAGTTTGATTATACTTTCTTGATAATACTGTTGCTGTTTCGTCTAATATATCATCTTTTGATTGTACCCATTGTGGATCTTTTACATTAATGCTATTAATTCTTTGGTTGATATCACCTGCTTCAGGCACTGTGTAACCTATTGTTAACACACTATCTGCATGTACTAATGCACTCCATAGCATTACATCATTGGCTTCCGACCAATTGAACTCATCATTTTTCCTTAGTGAGTTCATAATAAATTCATCAATTTCCGCTTTGGGGATGATGGCTACTGTTTGTACTGGTGCTAAAGTTTGCTCTTTTATAATTAATTCTTCTTCATCCTTAGAACAAGACCATAAGATAGAGGCTGAAATGCACACTAATAAAATTTTTTTCATAATTGGTTAAGTTTTGGTTTACAAAATATTTACACTGTATGCAGAGTAAATTGGGAAATATTATTTCATTTTGCAAACGTTTGCAATTATTTTTATAAAATAAATTGAAACTTAACAATTGGAGGCTTGAAGCTATAAGAAACTATGAAAATTTTAATTAAGGAAGAAGAGTCGAACTCAGATTAGTAGTAAGGGATGGAATTATAAAAATCATTCTTTTTCAAATGAATACTCATTTCCCTCATATCGGATCGTATAGGTGGCATTTGGTAATTTTCTTATATCGCAGGAAACCGCTTTACCCCTTGCTATAACACTTCCATTATAATTTAACAACTGGTAGCTTACCTCTTCTGTAAATTCAATCATCCATCTGTCCGTATCAATTACATGACTGATTTCACGTTTATCTGAGAAAAATTCAAATACTTCTGATGCATTCAACTCACTTTCTCCTTCATAAACAACTCTGTAGAGATTCTTACCTTTATTATGGGTAATTTCTTCAGTATGATGATTTACAAATATTCCGCCTTTTGTTGCTACGGTATCCAGCACCTCCCAATCCCCCATATTTTCTCTCTCAATATAGTACTTAGCAGATTTATCTTCCTTGGTAGTTACCCAACTAATGCTTTCCTCATTTACATAGATCTTTAACCAACTAAATTTTAAATCTTCCTGAATAACTTCCGGGTTAATAATTTGAGGCTCACATAACTTACTGTGTATCACTCTTATCACCACTCTACTATCTAATTCAAGATGATCCATTGGTATTTCGCAGGCAGAGGTACCTGGTGATGCTATCACCTTCTTCCCATTTAAGTATATTGATTGAATGCAAAACTCCTTTTTTGATTCGATATATGGATTTCTGATAAAAACATTGATGCCATGATAAAAACCACGAAAATAGACGTCCTGGCTAACTCCTGATTGTGAATCAGTAAGCATCAACCCAAGCAAAATGAAAACTATAATTAACCTTTTTACCATTTTAATTAATGACTCCAACTACTCGTACCTGAGCGCTTCAATTGGATCCAGTTTGGATGCTTTATGAGCTGGATAATATCCGGATATCAATCCTACCATCACACAAATAACTAAACCTACAATCATCCATAACCAGGGGACTACAAAACCACCTTCTCCAATAAGTGCAGATATACCATTACCAATAAGTATGCCTAAAATAACACCTACTATACCTCCTATTTGACAAATTACAATGGCTTCCCATAGAAACTGTAATCTTATTTTGGTAGGGGATGCACCAATAGCCTTTCTAATACCTATTTCACGCGTTCTTTCAGTCACTGATACCATCATTATATTCATAAGACCAATTGATGCACCTAAAAGTGTAATAGCACCAATAGAGAAACCACCTATTCTAAGATATCCTGCAATTTCTTCTAGCCTATCGGCCAATGATTCACTTTTTTCAATATTAAAAGAACTTTCAGTTCCTACTCTATCTCCTCTCACACCTCTCATTACTCCGGTAGCTTCTCCAATTGCCTGCTCCATAAAAATAGGATCTGCCACAGAAACAGTTAAAGAATATTGCAAAATTCTATTTGCCACTATGGTAGAAAGACCAATAGGAATATAAATTGCCTGATCGGACCCACCTCCACCTACACCACCTTTTTCTTCGAGCACTCCAATTATTTTGAATCTATTCCCTAAAAATGAAATGTCTTCATTAATTGGATTTACATTTTCCGGAAATAATTTTGAAACTACTTTCGGCCCAATGACACAAACATTTGTATTGTTTTGAATTTCTATAGGTGAGAAATTTCTTCCATCAGCAATTTCGTAGGCATTCTGCGTAAAATAGTTCTCATCAGTGGCTGCAATTCTAATTGTTGGTGTTGTTTTCTTTGATTTGTACTTTATCTCACCATTGCCTGTAATTCGTGAATAAATTGATACTGAGCCCGAATAATTATATTTACTTTTAAATTGTTGCGCTTCTTTGTAACTAAGAGGCGGGTAGCTTTTTTCCTCAACTCCTTGGTTAGTGCTACTTCTTCCGTCAAGTCTTTTGCTCTCTATATCAAAATTATTGGCACCTAAACTTGCGAAATTATTTCCTACAGAACCTTGAATACCGTCTATAGCAGTCAATATCCCTACGAGTGAAGTGATACCAATAGCAATTATTAAGGCGGTTAAAACAGTTCTTAATCTATTCCCTTTAATGGAACGAATTCCTTCTCTGATGTTTTCTATATAATGCAAAGCTGTATTTTTTGGTAAATTTTAACAATTTAATGCGAATTTCCACGATATATTACATAAAGTATCTGTGATATTAATTGAAAAGTAACAATTTTTTAAATTAAGACTTATCAAGTAGCTTTAAGTCTACGTTTGAAATTAATAAAAATTATTATATGTTTAAAAAGTTATCATTATTCCTTCTAATAATTTGTTTGAGTGCTTCCTATTTAAAAGCAAATTACCTATTAATTCCAATGGATGAAACACAATCAAATCATTTGAAGGCCTATGGCATTTCTTATTGGATTTTGGAAAGGGATATTTCTTTAGATTGGCTTTTAAATTATAGAGGTGGTAGCTTTTTAGTGGCCAGTCAGCAAAGTATTATTAATGAGTTAATAATAAGAGGTGTGAGCTATGAAATAATTTCAAATGCGGAGACAAATCGACTTTTAGATGAAATCGCGAGCCCTTCCTCCAATAAAGATGCAATGAGGCTGGATAAAGTACCGAAAATCGCTGTTTACTCGCCTAAATCCAAGCAACCATGGGACGATGCTGTGACTTTGGTACTTACCTATGCTGAAATTCCTTATGATGTAGTGTTTGATGATGAGGTAATGACCGATCAGCTCTCCGATTATGATTGGCTACATTTGCACCATGAGGATTTTACAGGTCAGTTTGGTAAATTTCACAGAACATATAGCAATCAACCTTGGTATATCGAACAACAGAATGAATACCAGGCCTTAGCGTTGAAATATGGGTTTAAGAAGGTTTCTCAGTTAAAATTAGCCGTAGTTAAACAAATTCGGGATTTTGTAACCAATGGAGGGTTCTTGTTTGCCATGTGTTCTGCCACCGACACCTATGATATCTCTTTAGCCGCTGAGGGGGTAGATATTGTTGCCAGGGTGTATGATGGTGACCCTGCTGACCCTAATTCACAATCAAAATTAAACTATGACAATACATTTGCTTTTAAGGACTTTGTATTAGAAATGAACCCTCTTGAATATGAATACTCAAATATAGATCAAAATTTGCCTGACAGGCCCGGCATTAGAGAAGGCAATGATTTTTTTACACTTTTTGAATTTTCTGCCAAATGGGATCCAATACCTACCATGCTCACTCAAAACCATACAAGATTGGTAAAAGGTTTTATGGGACAAACAACAGCGTATAAGAAAGAATTAGTAAAATCTGATGTCGTAATTTTGGGAGAAACTGAATCGATAAATGAAGTGAGGTACTTGCATGGCATCTATGAGAAAGGTTTTTGGACTTTTTATGGAGGTCATGATCCTGAAGACTACCAGCATTTTGTAGGAGAGCCTCCAACAGACTTAAACCTACATCCAAATTCTCCCGGTTATCGGTTAATTTTGAACAATATTTTATTTCCTGCTGCTAAGAAGAAAAAGAAGAAAACCTAACAACCTGTTTTCTTAAGTTTCATACCATCAATTAAAGAAGCCAGAATCAAATGATTAGGCTTCTTTAGTTGAATAAAAATTACTTTTTAAAGATTAAAGAAGTTTCTAATAACCTGAACACTTAATTGTTTTTCTATATCCTCCTGAGTTTCTACATAACCTCTCACCACTATAGTATAAAATCTTTGCTGTTCGAAATTGTAATTTGAAACTGCACTAATTAACTCATCAGTTTCAGCATTCCGAATTTCAAAAGAAACATTGCCAGAAGAAATTTCTTCAAAACCTGATATTTCTTTGTAGGTAATATCTTCGAATGTAGGATCATTTGCATCTGTAAAAACCAGTTTCACATCTGGTGCATCCGGTGAAGCATGCAATAACCTGATAAGTGGATTTTGAGAATCATCAAATATGATTTCATCATTAACTATCAATAATTCAGGATCATCTAAATCACCTGTTATGAAAACAGAATAAATACTATCCTCAACCAAATTAAGATTACCTTCTAATAAAGTATTAGAGGCATTAGAAGGGGTAAAACTCAACGATCTTTCGCCTGTAAATAACCTCAAATAACCTGTGTGATCCGAATAGGCAAATGCATTAGTATTTATGCGATTATTATCTAAAATTATATTTAGGGAGGTTATTGGAGCCACGTGATAAAAAGAAACATAAGCCACTGGATCAGGTTCCGGTAAAGGATCGTCATCTAAACAGCTGGTTAGAAGCCCGCTTAACAAAATTGCCGAACTTAATAATGTAAATTTAGAAATTACTAAATGTATTATGGATTTAATTTGATTGCTGCTCATAGTACTCAAAAAGTTTATTTAAAGTTAAAAATCATAGTAATAGACACTTTATACCATTTAATGGTTGTATGAAACAAAAATATTATAAAATTCTTTTGTGATAAAAGTGAGTAATGTACAAATCTTTAGTGAATCAGTAATATCTCTTAAAAATAAAAAAATACAGAAGTGTAGTTCCCTCATTAGTTACAACGAAAATACGACTTACTTTCATAAACATGTAATTTTATAGAAGACTAAAATGACTCAGAAAAGCTTGAATTTTGAAGAATGATAATATTATTTTAGTACTTAGTAAAACGTTTCCTTCTATTAAAAAAATCGATTTCATAACCATTAAATATACTCTGGAAAGCATATAATAACCAAATGCTTCAAAATTGATGTGAAGTTGCATCAAATGTGATATATATTTTACGCCACACCAAATATATTTGTTCCTAAACATTTGAAGATACACTTGCTGAAATGAATTTAGCAAACGTTTGCGTGAGCAGTAAAAGAATATTAGTTCACCTATTCAAATGTTTTATCATACTTAAGATTACGATGAATTTTCAATTTTGAAATAATCACCTAAGTATTAAAATTATAAACTGCTGGTATATTACTTCTTACTTTAAAAGAAAATGAAAATGAAAAAAAAATTACTTAAAGGGTTAAACTCAAAAATTAGGGTGATTCGGCTTACGGTATTAATGAGCTTTATTACTTTTACTACCCTAGCCCAAAGCACTATTAAAGGTACAGTCACTGATGTCTCAGGACCTATACCGGGAGTTACCATCATAGTTAAAGGTACTAATAATGGTACTGTTTCAGATTTAGATGGCAATTATACTATTGGCAATGTATCAACTGATGGCACTCTTGTTTTCAGTTTCGTGGGTTTCAAAACAGAGGAAATACCTGTAAATAATCGTTCAGAAATAAATATTACACTACAAGAGGATATATCTTCCTTAAATGAGGTGGTGGTAATTGGTTATGGAACTATGAAACGAAGTGATGTAACTGGCTCTGTGGCTTCCATCTCAAATAAATCTATTGAGGAATCTATACCTACAACAATCGATCAGGTTTTACAAGGCAGAGCAGCTGGTGTGCAAATTCAACAAAATAGTGGAGCTCCAGGGGCTAGTTCATCCATCCGTATTAGAGGTATTGGTTCAATCACGGGTTCTAATGAGCCTATTTTTGTAATTGATGGTGTAATTATAGATGGTGGAACCGGATCAGGAGGACAAAATGCATTTGCCTCTATTAACCCTGCAGATATTGAATCAATTGATATTTTGAAAGATGCATCGGCAACGGCTATATATGGTTCAAGAGCTGCTAACGGAGTAATTTTAATTACTACTAAAAGAGGTAGAGCAGGAAAAACATCTATCTCTCTCAATAGCTATACTGGATTTCAGGAGCTTCCTACTAAATTAGAGCTTTTAAATCTGCAGGAATATGCTATCCATAAAAACACCCGCTCAGACTTAAACCTGCTTGAGCAGGACCCCAACTTTATAAGACCTGACTTATTGGGAGAAGGTACTGACTGGCAAGAAGCTATGTTTACAAGAGCGGTAATGCAAAGTCACAACTTAACGGTATCAGGAGGTAATGAAAACAGCACCTATTCGATGAATGTGGGTTATTTGGACCAAGATGGTATTGCACTTGGTTCCAGCTTTGATAGATTAAACTTAAGAGGTGTTTTTGATACAAAAGCTACTGATTATTTAAAAGTGGGTATCACTTTCGCTTTCAACAACACTAATCAAACAACCACTTTTTCTGATCAGGGATTGATTCAAACTTCATTAAGGCAAACTCCCAATGTGGCTATTTTAAATGTTGATGGTTCATTCAGTGGGCCGGATAATGATGAATTTGCTCCAAGTAATCCTGTGGGTTTAGTTTCCATTAATGAAAATTACAGTGAAAGTACAGGCATTAGAGCCAATACTTATGCTGAAATATCCTTTTTCGAAGGTTTAAAATTGAGATCTGAATACTCTATTGATTATAATCTGTTTAATGGATATACTTTTACGCCTTCTTACAGATTTAGTGATTTAGATTTTAGAGAAACCACCTTAGGTACACGGACGAAAAACTATAATCAGTATTACAATTTCAGAAATGTATTAACCTACAGTAGAGGATTTGGATCTCATAGTATCAATGCAATATTGGGTCAGGAGTTCCAGGATTCACAGTTTGAAAGCTTATTCGGCTCACGTTCAGGGTATTTAAGTAATGGTGCAACGGACTTAAATGCAGGAGATGCGCAAACTGCAATTGCCAATAATGGCGGTAACAGAAGTACATTAGCCTCTTATTTTACAAGAGCACAATACTCTTATGATGATAAATATTTATTAACAGCTACTTTAAGGTATGATGGCTCCTCAAAATTCACTCCAGAAAATCGTTGGGGTTGGTTTCCATCAGCAGCTGTAGCCTGGAGAGTTTCGGAAGAAGCATTCCTTGAAGACAATACCTATATCAACAATTTGAAACTCCGAATTGGTTATGGGGCGGTAGGAAATCAGGCAATAGGTGATTATGCATTTACTTCTATTTATTCAGCCTCTCCCACTCCATTTGGTCCCGGTTTATTAGCTTCCAATACTGCGAATCCTAACCTAAAATGGGAAACAACTTATTCAAGCAATATTGGGGTAGATCTTAACATGTTCAATAATCGCGTTGAATTTATTGCAGATGCTTATTACAAAAGAACTGATGATTTATTACTTATTGCGCCATTTCCTGATTATTCAGGAACGACAGGTGTGGGTTCTGCAGCTGCTCCATTTGTAAATGTAGGTTCATTAGAGAATAAAGGACTTGAATTTACCTTAAATACTTATAATATTGACAATTCTGACTTCACCTGGAAATCAAACCTGATATTTACTTTGAACAGAAACAAAGTATTGGCACTTGCTACAGAAACAGGTATATTGGATAGAACTTTACAATCTGGGTCTGATATAACTATAGTAACAAGAACAGAAGCCGGAAGACCTATTGGCCAGTTTTATGGATATAAAGTAATAGGTAGATTTGAGGAGGCTACTGATTTCTATTATAGAAACAGTGAAGGAGCTGTTGTACCGAGAGCCTTGCCTGAAGGTTCATCAATAGGTGAAAATGATGTATGGATAGGCGACTACATTTTCGATGATGTTAATGGAGATGGAGTAATTGATGAGCAAGATCGTACGTTTATTGGTAACCCATTACCAGATTTCACTTTTGGTATAGGTAATACTTTTTCTTACAAAAGTTTTGAATTAAACGTACAAGTTTCAGGTTCGTTTGGTAACGAATTAATCAATTATCAAAGACGTTTTCTTGAAAACCCGGGATCTAACTCTAACTTATTAAGATCTGCTCTTGGCTATGCAGAATTAGGCCTAATTAATCCTGATGGCCCTAATGATTATCGAAATGTAGAAATTGTAGGAGGAGATCCTTTTATGCCACGAATTGCAGCATCATCAGCATCATCTACCTCTAATTTCAGGTTTAGCAATAGATTTCTTGAAGATGGGTCATTTATCCGAATTCAAAATATCTCTTTTGGTTACAACGTACCGAGAGACTTTGTTGAGCGCTATGGAATTAGTGGATTAAAGTTATATGCCAATGTTCAAAATGCTTATACATTCACTAAATATTCCGGTTACGATCCGGAAGTAGGTGCCATTAATCAGGATGCTTTGCTTACAGGATTAGATAATGGTCGATATCCTTCTCCACGCATAGTTACGCTAGGTTTAAATCTTAATTTCTAAAATCAAATAAAATGAAAATATATAAAATATTTTATAGGGTTCTAATAGCACTTGTAGTTTTTACTACATTTAGTTGTGAAGATCAGCTGGACTTAGCACCAAATGACAGGGTTGCTAAAGAAAATTTCTTCCAATCTGAGGCAGATTTTCAAGCAGCCACTGCTCCACTTTATAACAGAGTGTGGTTTTCTTTCAATGATAAGTTCTACTTCGGATTAGGAGACGGTCGTTCTTATAATTTATATGCACCTTTCTCGGACTATGTGTTCCCTTTCAGCGATTTAACTGAAACTGGTTTAACAGGCCCCTTAGTAGAGGCATGGAGATCATTTTATATTGTTATCCAACAATCCAATAATGTGATTTCTGCTATTGAAGAGAGCCCTGTTGATGAGGAATTGAAAACTGCTTACATAGCAGAAGCAAGATTTATGAGAGGTACTGCCTATTGGTATTTAGCTTCTCTATGGGGAGATGCTATTATATCAACAAGTCAGGCAGAGATAATCGCTAATCCTATTATCAATAAAAGCCCAAGAAATGATGTATATGAGTTTGCTATTCGTGATATGGAATATGCAGCTAAGTACTTGCCAGAAACTTCAAATACCCGAGGTAGAGTAAATAGTTACAGTGCCTATGCCATGTTATCACGCTTCTACCTGTCGTATGCAGGCTTAGGAGACAACCCTAATAGCGGTACTAGAGATGAAACATTGCTTAATATGGCAAAAATGGCAGCAGAAAAGGTGATTAATGATGGACCCTACATGCTACTAGATGATTATGGAGACCTTTACAGAATAGAAAACAATAATAATGAGGAATCTATTTTTGCTTTACAATGGGTGCCAAACGGAGAATATGGACTTAATAATCCACACCAGGCCTTTTTTGCTTTAGGTTCTGAAATTACCGGTGATGATGCCGCTTATGGTTTCTTTACGAGAGCATCTTATGATGTATTACAAATATATACAACAAATGATTTGCGAAGACGAGAAACCTGGATGGCTGATGGAGATTATTATCCTGAAATAAGCCAGGCCAATGGAGGTTATACTGTGGATCATGAAAATACTTATTTAAATGTAAAAAAAGGTGTGGTGGGTTCTACCAGAGATAATTCTAATATTACAGCACAAAATTCCGGATTAAATACTTATATGATGCGTCTGGCAGAGGTTTATTTGAATTACGCTGAAGCTACATTAGGAAATAATGAAAGTACAAGCGATGGAATGGCTTTAATGTATGTAAATGAACTAAGAGAAAGAGCTGATTTAGCACCTAGAACCTCTCTTACCTTTGATGACATTTTCCTGGAGAGAAGAATAGAATTGTGTATGGAAGGTCAGTTTTGGTACGATTTGGTGAGGAGAGCTTATTATGAACAACAGGAAGTAATCAATTTTATTGATGGTCAGAGCAGAGAAAGCATAATTCCTTTCACTTATGATGCTGAAACCAATACGGTATCAATAGATGAAACAAGGGATGCCGAAGCGCGTGCAGTGGGGTCAGTGGATGAAAGTATTTTTATTCTACCTTACCCTGAATCTGAAGTTATTCAGAATCCATTACTGAGAGAAGATCCGGTACCTTATGAGTTTACTGAAGAGCGTATAACCGATCTATTCTAATAATAAAATTTACGATTTAAAATCACAATTAAGATGAATGATAATATTTTAAATAAAAATTGGAGAATTAGCTCCCTATTGGGTATAATTTTCTTTGCCTTGTTTTTTATGGCCTGCGAAGAGGATGATTTTGAAGGAGGCCCGATTACTATAAATGCGGTTTACTTACAAGATGTGGATTCTGAAGTACAGGACAGGGAGGTTAATTTTGTTCGATTAGGACAGCTGATACGAATTGAGGGCTCTGGATTTAGAGGCCTGAAAAGTGTGTTCATAAATGGTTATCAAACAGGATTTAACCCCGTATTTTTATCTGATAATTCTTTTATTATAAGAGTATCGGGAGATACTCCTACTATTGAGGCTGAAGAAGATGTTCGTAACACTATAAGGCTCGTAAATGATAGCTATGAAGCTACCATTGAATTTGAAATAAGAGCATCTGCACCTTCAATAAATCGTATTTCACATACTATGCCTAATCCAGGTGAACTAATAACAGTATATGGTTCAGGATTGATTGAAGTCACAAAGGTTATTTTCCTGGAGATGTAGAAGTGACAGAAGGCATTGATATTTGACGAAGAAGACGGGGAATTTTTTACCGTTACCATGCCTGAAGGCGTAGCTGAATCCGGAGGTTCAATTTCTATTGAAACTGCCAATGGAAATGCAGCTTCTCCTGCATATTTCAACTTTAAAGAAGGTTTGATTCTCAACTTTGATGGTAGTGGTGAAATGGCAGAATTTGGAAATACCATCACTACAGATCAATTGGAATCTGCAGTAATAGGAGAAGGCAATGTTTCCCAAGGCACTTATGTCCCTCATAGAACAGCAGATATAGCAACAGTTTACGGCAGGTTCAAATCGATTATCAGAGGTATTTACAACTGGTGCAGAAAGCTGGCGTGCCCAATTTACACCTTTTTTCCTACCACAACACCCTTAGAAGGAATTGCTTTCCAGTTTGATGTCTATGTACCTAATGCATGGGAAAGTGGTTTCTTACAAATTCTATTAATTAATAATTTTAATGGAGGCGAATGGACCGGTGGTACTTATAATTATGTGCCCTGGATAGTAGATGGTGAAATTGAGCCATTTGAAACTGAAGGATGGACAACAGTAACAGTGCCCTTAACTGATTTTTATCTTTACGAGGATGATGAAGAGTACACCTTTGAAGACGTTCTAGCTTTTAGAGAATCAGCTACTTTTGCGAATTTTGGTATGTTTTTTAATAACACTGATGTGAGTCTTAGCAATGTTACCAGAGGTAGCAGTGATGTAGTTTTTCCTGCTGCCGCAACATCGGTAGATGTTTACACCGATAATTGGAGAATTGTCTCTTTGGAAGTACCAACAATTACAGATTTTCCTGAATAGAATTTAGAAAATAAATTTTATAGCAATGAAATATATTAAATTTAAATTAATACCTGCATTAGCGCTATTAGTAGCTTTGTTCTCGTCCTGCAAGGATGAATTAATGGAATGGGAAGAGTTAGATGAAGATCAAAAAATCACCACTGCTGAATTACCTCTGGAATTACAGGAGAAAATCAGTAGGTACGAGCCCTTAAAACTTACACTGATTTTGTGTTAGGTGCTGGAATTATCATGGATCGATATATGACCAATGAGGTTTATAGAAATGTTGTGAATGAAAACTTTGATGATGTTACTGTAGGCTACGCAATGAAGCATGGTGCCATGGTGAATGCTCAGGGTGAAATTAACTTTGCACCTGTAGATGCATTTATGGCACAAACACGAGAAGCTGGAATGGCTGTTTACGGTCATCACTTTAGCTTGGCATGCAAATCAAAATGCCAATTACTTAATGGTTTAATTGCTCCAACTATTATTCCAGGTACAAGTGGTGGCAATATCTAGATCTTTCAGGCCTGAAGGATGGCACTTTCAATGGATGGAGCAGAAATAACCCGGGAGAAGGGATCACTATAGTGGAAGATGAAGGTTTGGCCACCGGTTCGCAGGCAATTGAATTGACAGCATCCGCCACCTCTTCTAATCCTTATGATTTGCAGTTGGCATCTCCTAATGTTCCCATAGTAAGTGGGCATACTTATGAGATTTCTTTTTATATTAAGTCTGAAAAACAGGACAAGGAAGAATTTCTTTTGATGCTAATGTAACTAACCAATATCCATACCAGGATTGGTATGAATACTGGGGGTGATTTTACAGAATTCTTCGAAACCACTTCTCAATACCAGCAGGTACAGTTTACAGTTAGTGATTTTGTAGACGGTGCTACTACTTTTCAATTTCTTTTCGATTTAGGGTATCTACCTGATGTTACTTATTATATTGATGTAAATACTATCAGTGTAGTTGATTTAGATGCTGAAACATGAAGTGGTAAATTTAATTACAAATAGTGATTTTGAAAGTGGTTCTTTGGATCCGTGGAGTGGATATGGAAACTGAATCAACCGTGCGGTTTCTGCCAGGGTGAGGGCTACAATAGTGATTATCAATGGTTTTAACAAATCCAACACCGCTGAGACCTATCAAGCACAACAAGTAATATTGAGTTTGATGAGCCCTTAGACCCTGGAATTGAATACACATTCTCCTTTTATGTGAAAGCAGATAATGCGCCTACTTTGCAAGTTCAACTTGCAAAATGCAGATTATAGCGGTGCTGATTATTCCGGTAGCTTCTTAATATCGAACCAACTGGACGCCAGTAACTGGTACTTTTACACCGAGTGCAACCGATAGAAATAGGTTTATCTTGATTTTGGAGATTCTACAGCCACATCTTATATATTGATGACGTAGTATTTACAAGTGGGGAGATAGCCACTGGCACTGATCCTGTAATTATTGAAAAAACAGACGAAGAAAAAGCGCAGCTTATTGGAGATGCATTTGAGTATTGGATTACCGAAATGGTTACACGTTATAAAGATGATGTGAAACGCATGGGATGTTGTAAACGAGCCAATGAGAGAAGGAGGTACTTTACGTGATGGAAATGTTACCGACCTTGCAGATGATGATTTCTATTGGGTAAATACCTGGGAGTTGATTTTGCCGTAACAGCTTTAAACTGGCCAGACAATATGGCAATCCGGATGATGTTTTATTTATCAACGATTATAATCTGGAGTCAAGTTTAGCCAAATGTGATGGCTTAATTGAGTATGTAGAATATATAGAAAGCCAGGGAGCTACTGTTGATGGTATAGGTACACAAATGCATATTTCGCTTACTACCGACCGAGATAATATTGTACAGATGTTTCAAAAGTTAGCTGCAAGTGGTAAAATGATTAAAGTAACTGAATTTGACGTGAGATTAGGTACTGCATCACCAACTAATGCGCAATTAGCTGAGCAAGCTGAAATGTATCAATTTGTGATAGATGCTTACAGACAACATATTCCGGAAGCACAGCAGTATGGAATTACACTTTGGAATGTATCTGATAACGCGGAAGAACATGAGTTTTGGTTACCTGACGAATCTCCTAATGTATTTGATGCCAATTATGAAAGAAAACATGCTTATAAAGGGGTAGCTGATGGTTTAGCCGGACGTGATGTAAGTGAAGATTTTACAGGAGATCTTCAAAATTAAAAATTACTTTTTTAGGCTTTTAGTAATATAAAATGCCGGGTGTTAAAATCCCGGAATTTTTTTACCAAAATATAGACCAATATTTAGACAATTAACGGTATTCATTTTTAACAGAGATATGTAGGCTAATCTTGATAAATGATTTAAAGTTGAAAACTTAATTTACTACTCATAAGTAATGTTTTTTTGATTTTAAATTCAAGTATAAAACCTCGAAATAGAGAAATCTCACTAAATATTGAGTTCTTTTTCAATATTTTAAATATTTGCAACCAAATTTTATTCTTTATCTTTTTGTCCCGCTGTAGCGGGAACAAAAAGATGTCAGCCAGAGGCTGACCAGCCTTTGGCTGGCTTCCACGCTACAATTCAGCGCGCTCCCCGCCTTTTTGTCGACCAGCCCGCTCGTTCTTAGCAAGATTTATTTGGTTTTTCAACATTGTAGTATTTATCATCTACCTCCTATCTAGGTTGACGGTTTACCTTTCACATCATTAGGCAAAACACCAAAATAGTCTTTAAAACTTTTAGAAAAATAAGAGGGTGAGGAAAAGCCAACCATGTAACTAATGTCACTAATTGAATTATCAGCATTTTCCTGAATGAGTTCTTTAGCTCTCTCTAAGCGAATCTTTCTTATTAATTCATTCGCCGATAAATCTGTTAAGACCTTTATTTTTCTGTATAACTGGCTTCTACTTAGATTAAAATCATCCGCTAGTTTTTCTACATTTAAATTAGGTTCCTTAACGTTTTCCTTGATGTACTTGATAACGTTAAGTATAAATTGCTGATCGAGAGATGAAGAGCTGGGTTCAGTTTCAGCTTTTGTGAAGCCCCCCATGTATTTGGTAAACAAAAGCTCTCTGTTACCTACAAGTTGTTTCAGGTGCGACCTCATCACTTTCATGTCAAAAGGCTTATTGAGGTAAACATCTGCCCCGGACTCAAGGCCTTCTACCCAATCTTCTGCCATTGCTTTAGCCGTGAGCATTAAAACCGGTATATGACTTGTTTTTAAGTCGCTTTTCAATTGTGAGCAAAATTCATAACCGTCCATATTAGGCATAATCACATCAGTAATTATAACATCAGGCATATATTTCTTTGCCTTTTCCAAACCTTGATGTCCATCTTCCGCGCTTATCACTTTAAAGTCAGATTTTAATTCCTCCACTATATAATTTCTTAACTCCAAGTTGTCTTCAATCACCAATAAGGTCTTGTTATTTTCTACAATGCTCTTTTCTTTAATAATTTCACTTAATTCACCATTTACTAAATTTACATCAGAAATGGTATCAGATGACATTTCATCAAGATTATAATGCGCTTTTTCGTAAGGAAGTACTATTCTGAATGTAGTACCTACTCCAGTTTGGCTTTCTACTTCTATATCTCCCCGGTGCTGGTCAACAAAACTTCTTACCACCTCTAAACCAATTCCTGTACCACTATAATATTGCTCATTACGATCCTTAATCTGGTAAAATCGATCAAAAATCTTGTTGAGTTCGCCTTGTGGAATACCTTTTCCTGTATCTTCAATACTAATTTCAAGTGCCTTTAAGGGTGAATGGACATTTATTAATTTAAAAACATGTTGTGGCCTTAAGGATATTTTCACAATAATCATCCCTTGTGACGAGGTGCTTTTGAAGGCATTTGAAAGAATATTAAAAATTATTTTTTCAAGCTTTCCCTTATCTGCATAAACAATTGATAAATTATCTTCCACCTTAAACTCCAACTGTATATTTCTCTGCCTTGCTTCCTCTTCAAAATAATCGATAATTTCAGACAAAAAATCCTGTATATTGAATGTATTAATATTCAGTGGAATAGTATTAAACTGAAGTTTTCTGAAATCCAATAGTTCATCAATTAAACGATTTAAACGCATGGTATTTCTGTGTACAATTTTTAGCTTTCCGTTAATAAATTCAGGCACTAAGGGTTCTTTCAGAATATCATTAAGAGGGCTGAGAATGAGTGTGAGTGGAGTCCTGAATTCATGAGAAATATTAGTGAAAAACTGGATTTTTTTATCATTTAGAGCCTCTTCCTGGAGATGCCTTATTCTTTCTTGTTCTATTGCTCTTTTGGCCTTCACACGAGAATTAACAAATTGAATTATAAAATAAGAAATCAATAATATAGAGAATATGTATATAACAATTGCCAGGTTAGTTAACCACCAGGGAGGTAAGATCTGTATTGTTAATTGGGTTGCTTCTTCATTCCAAATACCATCACTATTGGCTGCTTTTACTTTAAATGTATAAGTACCGGCAGGAAGGTTGGTATAAGTAGCATTTCTGGCCTTTTTCACGTAATTCCATTGCGTTTCAAAACCATCTAAATAATAGGCGAACTGTATGTTTTCTGGTCTCGTAAAATCTATAGAAGCATAATCGATGGTGAATACTGATTGATCATGGGTGAGCACTACTTTCTCGGTGTGAGAAATAACTTTATTAAGAGGGGATTCAGGGTTTCCAGGTTTCACAGGCTGATTGAAAATTCTTAACTCTGTTAAATAAACAGACGGCGTTTTTTGATTTACAGGTAATTGTTTAGGGTAAAAATAATTAACACCTCCATAGGTGCCAAAGTAAAGGGTGCCATTTTCGTCTTTATAAGCAGCATTATTGTTAAAATCATTACTTAAAAGGCCATCATTAGTAGTAAAATTCTTTGATTCATTATCTGCTACATCAATTTTAGTCAAACCATTATTCCCACCAACCCAAATATATCTTTGATCATCTTCTATGATAGACGAGACCGTTATTTTATTAAAACCGGTTTCGGAACCTATCCACTTAAAGGAATCAGTTTTCATATCATATTTACAAAGGCCAGCTCCATCTGTTCCTAACCAAATGTTTTTATAAGAGTCTTGGTAAATATCTAGAATCAGACTTGTGTAAGGATGTTCTCCAGTACTATAAAACCTGGACGATAAGGATTCGAGGTGTAGAGAACCATTAGTAATATTTAATTTAAATAATCCTTCATTACTACCAATCCAAATATTGTCTTCACTATCAACATAAACCTTTCTAACATCACTATAGCTAATTCTTTTATCCAGAAAGGGCTCATATTCATAGGTAGTAAATTTTCTCGTATCAGGATTGTAAGAGTGAATTCCATTTGAAAATGTACCTATCCAAATCGTTCCATTCGAATCTTCAGAAAAACTTAGGATGCGATTTGAGTGCATGTCACCTCCAGTGCTTTCTATAGAGAAATTGATAAATGATTTTGTTCCATATTCAAGATAATAAATACCATAATCCCATGTTCCCACCCAAATATTTTTTTTCCTGTCTTTATAAAGTGTTTGTACATCAGGCGAATTCAGACCATTAGCAATGATATTGTCGCTATTTAGCAAATGTGTAAATTCATTATTGTTAATGTCGTAAACATCTATACCCCCTCCATCCATTCCAATCCATAACCTTCCTTTTTCATCCTTAATTATACCGGTTACTGAACTAGATTGCAGTGAATTTGGATTATTCCCTTTATTTTCTAAATCAGCAAATCTATCATATAATTTATCGTATAAACCAACACCATTATTATAATAACCTATCCAAATGCGCTTCTGCTTATCGAGAAATAAGGACCAGATAGAATTAGATTTTATCCCATTTACATCAAATTTACTATTCAGATAGTGGTTTATAATCCGGCCATTTCTATTTACCTCAAATAACCCATCATTTTCAGTACCACATAGAATAGTATTTCGAGGTGTTTCCAGAATGGATAAAATTCTCTTGGAGCTAAGAGGAAAATGCTCAATAAAATAGCGACCATTTTCATTCCCATCAATTTTATAAAGACCATTTTTAATCGTTCCAAGCCAAATAGATCCTCTCTGATCAAGTTTCATTGTCTTAATAGCATCATTGATTCTTTCCTTTCCTTTTGCTGTAATAAATTCAATTGGAGCTGCTTCACTTAGATTATCATTCAGCTCAAACAAACCCTCATTTGTACCTATCAAAATTCTATTGTCAAATTTTGCAATTGAGTTTATTAGGAAATTTCTTATTTCTGCTACTCCATTGATCTTAATTTGAGAAACATCGAATGAATTTTGTTCGATTCTAAACAATCCAAATTCATGGGTTCCTATTAATATATCGCCATTTGTGCTTTCCATGATAGCCTGCACTGATATTCCGCTACCATCCAACCCCTTTAAGAGCTTAATGTGCAAGAAATTATCTAATTCCCTGTTATAGAGATCGAGACCTTTCTCTGTGCCAATCCAAAGCCTGTTTTTAGTATCTACAAAACTTGTGTGAATGAGAGAATTACTAAGACTTGAGCTATCGGTTTCATTAAACTGGTAGGATTGGTAATCTTTTCCATTATATTTAAAAAGGCCCAATCCATTTGTTCCCATCCAAATAAATCCTTGATTGTCTTGCGAAATGGTTGCAACAGCACGTTGCGTTGGAATATTTTTTACCTCCTCAAAAGTATACTTAATCATATCCTCCTCCTGTCCATGCAGTGGAATAGTAGTAGTTATAAAGATTATGGAGATAAGTAGGAGCCGTAAAAATGTTATAAAATTCAAATGTTATTTTAGTCTATATTTTAAAACTATGACAAAAATTTTCAATTAATTACTTAATATAAGAATAATTAATAAAATTTAAACACGAAATGCGCGCTTAGGTTTACAATATATTTAATGGACTTAAATAGCCTATTTTCGCTTAAGATTATTCCATTTTAAAATGAGTCTTTCAATTTTTGAATCAACCTCAATGAATACAATTCTTTGTCACATTCAAAAGATCAAAAAATGCTTAATAGGTCCATTATCAAGATTAATTGTACAGCAAAAGCAGTATTGATTTAAACTAGTACCTTAAAAAATTTAGACTGAAGCAAAAAAAAAGCGCCTCTGAAAATATTTTCAGAAGCGCTTCTTAATTTTATATTTAAATTAATAAATTAAGTTTAGAATAAATTAAAACTTAACCCAAATCTATAAGGTGTTGTAGCTGTTGACTCAGGACCTCTTCCAGGGTTAAATAATTCTGATACATCATAATTGAAAAAGGCACCAAAGCCTGCAATTCCAACACGAAAGTGGGCGCCATATCTAAATTGATTTAATTCGAAACTCTCTTTTCTTTTAATCTTTTTAGATTCTTCATTTTCATTGTATTTAATAAATGTTTTACCTGACAATAGGTACCCAATGCTTCCTCCAGCTGCTACAAAGAGGCCTCTTCCGATTTTATCCTTGTTGATATAGTATCTGAATTCAATTGGAATGTTAACATAATTTGCTTCAAATTTTGATTTTTCTACTACCCCCTCACCAATTATATCTTCACTGATAGGTATTAAACTTATATTTTGACCTTCAATATTCTGATTGTCAGTATAACCTAAAGTCAGAAGGCTGTCAGTATTAAAGGCATATTTCTCAAACGATAGTGATACACCACCATTGAAAGTAAAATTTGAATTTCCTAAACGAACAGGATACATATAACCTACTGAAAAATAATTATTTCCTAAAGGACGCAAATCCATGGCAGGAACATTGTTTTTAGCAAGCAAATTTATACCAAAAGACAAAGTTAAATCTCCTAATAAGTCAGGTCTGGGCCCAAATTTATTTTTTTCTTCAAGATTTTGGGATTGTACTGAGAGTATTGAAATGATTAAAAGGCTAATTGTCAATAATTTCTTCATAAATAAATTCTAGTTTTCTCTTTCAGCGGACAAAGATAGGGTTTTATTTAATGCATAAATAAATAAAATGCTTTTCTTATCCTGATTATTTCCATAGATTTGCAAACTCATTCTGAAACGCAGTTTAGAGATTTTTATTGTTTTTGGATTTACAACTCTTCAGATAGCTATAGGAAGAATTGATCATCCCGATTTCAGTTGGGAAGATGTCAGTTGATAAAGCTTTCCCTTTGTTAACCGGAATTTAAAACAAAAAATAAATGATAAAATGGCCTCGTAGCATAACTGAATAGTGCACCACATTACGGCTGTGGAGGTTGCAGGTTTGAATCCTGCCGAGGTCACCATTAAAATGGGGTTTATGTTTAATAACATGACCCCTTTTTTATTATGCGAAATTGCATCCTCCTTTGTAATCTCATTCCTTTTCTTTTTACTATTTACTTATTTATATAAAATCCCTAATTAATTTTATTAAACAGTTCGTCGAAACAATCTAAATTTATACGGGTTTAATAAGTAGAACTAAAAAATAAAAACATGTCAAGTCCGGAACATAAAAAATTTGTATGGAACTTAATTAAAAAAATAAAAGTAGGTATGCTTGTAACCGAGGATCAAGATGATAATGAATCATTTAGAGCCCGGCCAATGCATTTAATACAAGATAATTATGATGGCACGCTATATTTTTTCACCTCTAAGAAAGCTTCTAAAGTTTATGAAGTAAAAGATGGACAAAAAGAAGTTTGCATCACTTTTGCTGATAGTAATGACCAGGTATATGTATCTATGTCAGGTAAAGCTAGTATTAACTCAGATCGTAAAATGATTGAGCATTACTGGAATCCAATGGCTAATGCCTGGTTTGAAGGTGGCAAAGAAGATCCTAACATTGTATTACTGGAAATAAAAATATATAAGGGAGAGCACTGGAGAACCGAAGACAATAAACTGGTTCAGTTTTTTGAATTGGCTAAATCACAATTAACGGATGAAACTCCTAACATTGGTGAAAATGAAAAGTTCTCATCAAATTCATAAAATATAATTAAATCATAATAGAAAAGCCATTTCTTTAGTAGAAATGGCTTTTTTTTATTGATTTTTATGTAACTAATTAGTTTCCTTTAAAGTCAGGTTTGCGTTTTTCCAAAAATGCTTGTTTACCCTCTTTGTAATCCTCAGAAGTGCCTGCTATTTGCTGACTATACTTTTCATATTCTAACATTTCATCCAAAGAAGAGCTGGAAGCCTTATTGAGCATTTTCTTAATCATTCCGATAGATTTTGTAGGTGCTTTGGCAAAGTAATCGGTATAACCTTTTACTGCAGTATCTAATTCAGCATCGGGTACCACCTTATTAATAATTCCTAATTCAAATGCCTCCTGAGCACTCACTTTGGTTCCCATAGCGCATAATTCGAACGCTTTTTGGTATCCAACCAAATTAGGGAGGAAGAAAGAAGAGCCTGAGTCTGGTACCAAGCCAATATTGATAAAAACCTCTACCAGCTTTGCTGACTGCGCTGCCACAATTAAATCGGATGCTAAAGCTAATGAGCATCCGGCACCTGCTGCCACACCATTAAGCCTTGCTATAATAGGCTTTGGCAAGCCCCTCATCAATCTAATAATGGGGTTGTATCGTTTCTCCAATGAATTATAAAACATTCGCTCATCCTCATCCCTGGCAGATTTAAGGTCTTGACCAGAGCAAAATGCTTTACCTTCTCCTGTTACAACAATAACTCTCACTGCATCATCTTTAGCAGCTGTTTTTAGAGCATTCTGAAATTCATAGCTTATACCATCATTAAAGGCATTATAAAAATCAGGTCTGTTAAAAGTAATTGTACAAACACCTTCTGATAGATCGTACTTTAAAAATTCGTACATATTTGTAATTAAGTTAAATGTTATCTAAAATAAAAATGGTAGTAAAATTAAGAAAAAAGCCTAATAATAGCCCGGCCCATACTTGCTTTGAGTCATGACACTGCAACTTTAATCTGGCAGAAGCCACAAAGCCGCTTAGCACAAAGAAAAAGGCCAACCCTAAATATAGTTGTGAAGTTTGATCATTTAGCAATAGTGCAAAATAGATACCACATGCTCCGGCAGTAGCAATAGTATGGGCACTAATTTTCCAAAAAAAAGTAATGATAGTAAGGGATATTATACTTAAGGTTATAGAGATTAATATATGGTTTACTAAGGGGGGAAATTTAAATTTTTCCCAAAATAAATAGGTAACCCCTACATATAATAAGGCATTTAATAGAAATGGAAAAAACCTTTCCTTTCTGCTTATCATGTTTATGCTACTTATTGCATTGGTATAGCTTAATAACAATATGCCCATCAGAGGGATAAGAAAAGTTGTCATAAATACCATAACCATAAACCTCCAAGCCAGATCAAAGGTGAAATTGAAGGTATAAGGAAGAAAATAAAGTATCCCCATAAAAATATAGCTGGGAATTAAAAGTGGCTGAAATACAATCGATATGAATGTGGCAAGACGATTCGACACTACAATTCTTTTCTTAAGCGTGCAACAGGTATATTTAACTGCTCTCTATATTTGGCCACTGTTCTTCTGGCAATTTGATACCCTTTTTCCTTCAATAACTTCTCCAGTTTATCGTCTGATAGCGGTTTATTTTTATCTTCTTTGTCAATAAAATCTTTCAATGTATTTTTCACTTCCCTTGAGCTAACGTCCTCGCCTGAGTCTGTAGCTATTCCTTCCGAAAAGAAATATTTGAGTGGATAAATGCCAAATTCAGTCTGCACCGCTTTACTATTAGCTACTCTGGATACGGTAGAAATATCCATATCAATTTTTTCCGCAATATCTTTTAAAATCATAGGACGGAGTCTGCTTTCATCTCCATCCTTAAAAAATTCATACTGATATTCTAAGATGGCTTGCATAGTATTAAGCAAAGTGAGCTGCCTTTGTTTAATAGCGTCAATAAACCATTTAGCAGCATCTAATTTTTGCTTTACAAAGCCTACGGTTTCTTTTAGTTTTTTATCTTTTTTATCGCTTTTATCATAAGCCTTCATCATTTCAGAATAGGATGCGCTTACTCTTAAATCAGGAGCATTTCGAGAATTTAAACTAAGTACTAACTCACCATGCTGATTATTTAAAATAAAATCAGGCATTAAATATTGGGTTTTCACTAAACCCGATCCTGAACCACCTGGTTTAGGATTTAATTTAGTGATAGCATGAACAGCATCTTTAAAAAGATCTTCATCTTCAACGTTCAGCTTTTTGATGATTTTTTCATAATGCTTCTTACTAAATTCATCAAAACAAATCTCTATGATTTTAGCTGCTAAATTAACAGCTTCTGATTGATCAATTTTTCTTTCTAGTTGCAATAGTAAACATTCCTGCAAATTTCTGGCTGCAATACCTGCAGGATCAAATTCCTGAATAAGCATTAACACGTCTTCAACTTCCTCTTCATCGGTTTCAATATTTTGAGAAAAAGCTAAATCATTTACAATGGCATCTAATTCTCTGCGTATATAACCATCACTTTCTATGCTACCAATTAGTTGTCTTCCAATTTTATCACGCCTGCTATCAAGGCCCAAAAAGCCTAATTGTGTCATTAATTGATCATTGAGCGATGTACTAACGGCAATAGGCATCTCTTTTTCTTCTTCCTGCCCCCCACTATCACCCTGCATTTTGTAGCCGGCATAATCATCATCTTGTAAATAATCATTAATATCTACCTCGTCCGTGCTGGTATCTTCTTCATAGTCGTCATTAAATTCTTCCTCTTCCTTCCCCTCTTCCAAAGCCGGATTAATTTCCAATTCTTCCTCAATGCGACTATCCAGCTCAGCAGTAGGCACTTGCAACAATTTTATGAATTGAATTTGTTGCGGAGACAAGCGCTGTCCCAGACCTTGTGTAAGTATAAGTTTCTGCATAGAATTGTAAAACTAAAAATTGTGCCAATAAATATTGTTCAAATTTATTTAAATTCTTTAAACCTTTGATAAAAAGCGTAAAATATCGTTTTTTTGCTACGAATTTTATCAAAATAAACGCAAGAGATTTATGACAGTTCCAGCGAGAATTAAAATTAAGAAATTATTATCAGAGCAAGCAACAAATGAGCTGGCTTTAGTAAAAGGTTGGGTAAGAACAAAGAGGGGAAATAAAAATGTTAATTTTATCGCTTTAAATGATGGTTCTACAATCAATAATATCCAAATCGTAGCTGATCCGGCAATAATTAGTGAAGATATTCTGAAACTAGTGACCACTGGTGCTGCAATAAGTGTAATTGGTAAAGTGGCAGAATCGGCAGGCAGTGGCCAATCTGTTGAAATAATGGCAGAAAGCATTGAAGTGCTAGGCACTGCAGATCCTGAAAAATACCCATTGCAACCTAAAAAGCATTCAATGGAATTTATGCGGGAAATAGCGCATTTGAGAATGAGAAGCAATACTTTTGGTGCTGTTTTCAGAATGAGACATGCATTATCTTATGCAGTTCATAAATTTTTTCATGAAAAAGGATTTTATATGCTGCATACACCAATCATTACAGGCAGTGATGCAGAAGGTGCAGGAGAAACTTTTCATGTAACTAATTTCGACCTTAAAAAAATTCCTCTTACACCTGAGGGAGAGGTTGATTATAAAAAAGACTTTTTTGCCAGTGAAACCAACTTAACTGTTTCCGGCCAGTTGGAAGGAGAGTTAGGTGCCTTAGCACTAGGGGAAATTTATACCTTCGGCCCCACTTTCCGTGCGGAAAACTCTAATACAACTCGTCATTTAGCTGAATTCTGGATGATAGAGCCTGAAATGGCATTTTATGAACTAGATGATAATATTCAACTAGCAGAAGATTTGTTGAAATATGTAGTGAAATATGCGATAGAAAATTGTAAAGATGATTTGCAGTTTTTATCGGCAAGGGCTGAAGAAGAAGATAAAAATAAACCACAGGCAGAAAGGGAAGAAATGGGTTTACTAGAGAGGCTCCAGTTTATACTAGATAATAATTTTGAAAGAATTACTTATACCGAAGCTATTGAAATTCTAAAAAACAGTAAACCCAATAAAAAGAAGAAGTTCAATTATATTATCGAAGAATGGGGTGCTGATTTACAATCAGAGCATGAAAGATTTTTGGTAGAAAAGCATTTTAAAAAGCCAGTAGTGATTTATAACTACCCGAAAGAAATAAAAGCGTTTTACATGCGCCAAAACGACGATGACAAAACAGTGGCCGCCATGGATATTTTATTTCCAGGCATTGGTGAAATTGTAGGAGGTTCTCAAAGAGAGGAGCGTCTGGAGAAATTACAAAAAAGAATGCAGGAGATGCGTATTCCGGAAGAAGATTTATGGTGGTATTTAGACACTCGTAAATTCGGAACGGCTCCTCACAGTGGATTCGGTTTGGGATTCGAAAGGTTAATGCTTTTCGTAACAGGTATGGGTAACATTAGAGATGTTATTCCATTTCCAAGAACGCCAGACAATGCGGAGTTTTAATTAAATCTATTAAAAAAGAGAGCTTTAACTCAATAATTAAAGCTCTTTTTTTTGTAAACAAGGCTAATCCTTTTTAATAAATTTCATTGAAAATATAAAATATTTACTTTAAATATCACCTTTTCCTCTATTCTATTTAAAAGCCTTCTCCGGTACTAAAAACTTCAAATATAAAAATCCTGTCATTGCAACTGCTGCTCCTGTAAAAAACACAGCTCTGAAATTGTCGCTCTCATTGCCATAAACCCAACCCGATATAAAAGCACCTAAGCCTACTCCTATTTCCAAAAATATATAAACTGTGGCTAATGCTTTCCCTCTAAATCTATCATCAGAGAGATCTATGGCCCAGGCAAACACAGTTGGAGAATTCATACCTACTGCTAATCCAAAAACTATCCCCGCTCCTACTAATGTAAATAGTGAATGAGAATATGCGATCAGTATCATGGCTATAGAAAGTAAAAATGAGGATAAAGTTAACACTTTTACCCTGCCAATTCTATCCGATATTTTCCCTGCAATAATTCTCACAAATAGGGAAGCCAATACAAAAACTGCGAAGAATAAGCCTTTATTGCTGATTCCTAAAAAGGCACTGTAGTCCGGCATAATAGTTAATACAAGGCCAAAAGAAAATACGCTTAATGCCATAAAAATGGCAGGTGGCAATACATTTTTATCGATAATATCATTTCTGTTCAATTTTAATAAGGAAAAATGGAAAGGCACCTTTTCTCTAAGTGTTTCATTCATTCCAGCCACAATAATGATACTCAAAATAGCTAATGCCGAAGAAGTGTAAAACACAAAATCTACCGGGTAAATACTACCCAAATAACCTCCTACAGCATTGCCTGTTGCGGTTCCTACACTGATAGCCACACCAATAATCCCCATGGCCTCTCCTCTCCTATTTACGGGTACAATATCAGCTACATAAGCTGCATTACCTGTTGGAGTAAAACCTGTTGAAAAACCGTGAACTAAACGGAGAACCATAAAAGCCAAAACTGATGTAATGAATGGATATATTAAACCCGTGACAAAGCAAATAACAGCACCAAAAATCATTACTGGCAAACGGCCAACTTTATCTGCCAACTTACCGCTAAATGGTCTGGAGATACCTGCTGTAATCGTGAATAAGCCAATAATTAATCCTTTGTACTCTGCTCCGCCCAAACTGGTCAAATAATCGGGCAACTCAGGAATAATCATGTTAAAGCTAGCAAAAAACAGAAACGCACTCAGGCTAAGTAGTAGAAAAGGTTTATTGAAAAGTTTTGCTTTGGACATTAAATGCTCTTAGAAATAATTATATAAAGGAGTTTTTTGTAGGTAAGACTATTTTTAGTCTCATTAGTTTAAACATTTAATTCTCAAATATTTTCAGATTGGATTAATCTGTCAAGCTTCATTATAGCAGCCATACTAATAGAATCTGTAATCCTTCCATCCATCACCATTTCTACAGCTTCTTTTAAAGGTAATTTTTTAATCGTTAAATCTTCTGTTTCTTCAAACTGGGTGGCTCCTTCTTTGAGATCTGTTGCTAAATAAACATACCCCACCTCATCAGAGACAGAATTACTTGTATGAATACATAGTAATTCCTCCCAACTATCTGCACTTAAACCTGTTTCTTCCTTTAATTCTCTTTTTGCACAATCTAATTTCTCCTCCCCTTCCGGACAACCACCCTCCGGGATTTCCCAGCTATATTGTTCTAACGGATACCTGTATTGACCCACTAACCATGTGTTACCTTGCTTATCTAAAGGAACAATGCCTACTGCAATATTCTTAAAATGAACTTTCCCATAAATACCTTTTCCCCCTGATGGATTAATTACCTGATCCTCCTCTACCTTAATCCATGGATTTTCATATTTAACTTCAGTTTTAAGGGTCTTCCAGGGATTTTTAAAGAATTTATGATCTGACATTAATGGTTTAACTTATGTGGATTTTTATTAAAAAGTAAAATTAAAAATTATTCTTATTGTAATTCTGATAATAAGATTTAAAAGCTCACCTATCATCTTAATTATAGGAATTAAGATGATAGGTATTTTAAAATAACTTTATAAAATTTAATTAGTAAACTCCGCTTCCCAACATTACTAAGGTACACGAATATTCAGATGCTATCCCTTTCTCTTTCAGTTGCCTTACTAATTCAGGATTTTCTGTACCTGGATTAAAAATAACACGCTTAGGATTTAAGCCAATCAAATAATTATAGTACTCCGGTTGATGCTGAGGACCAATATACATGGTTATTGTGTCCACATCTGATATTTGAGGTTCTTCCCTTATATTTCGTATTTCTTCACCTAGTACCTCTCCCTTCTTAATGCCAACAGGAACAATTTCATGACCCGCTCTGGTTAATCTTTCAGCCGCTAGATAGGCATAACGTGAGGGGTTATTTGTTGCTCCTATAATTACAGTTTTTTTACTCATAATTGTATAGTAGAATTTAAAAAGTAGAATTTTCCAGAGTGCAGTAGCGCTCAATGGCCATTTCTGCACATCTCTCACCATCCATTGCAGCTGAAACAATTCCACCTGCATAACCAGCACCTTCTCCACAAGGAAAAAGTCGCTTAGTGCTAATATGTTCCAACGATATTTTATCTCTAGGGATACGTACCGGGGAGGAAGTTCTACTTTCAACACCTACAATTTGAGCCTCATTTGTTAAATATCCATTCATTTTTTTACCAAAAGCTAAGAATGCATCTTTCAGCCTCTTACTAATATCTACAGGGAAAACCTGAGCCATATCTACAGATAGAAGTCCTGGCTGATAAGATGTTGAATTTAAGGAATCGCTAATTTTACCTTTAGTAAAATCTACTAATTTTTGTGCGGGTGCCGTTTGGGTTTTACCTGCAATTTCCCATGCTTTCCGCTCTATCGCTTTTTGGAGTTCCAAGCCCTTTAAGGGACCAAATTTTGCATAAGGTTCCATATCTTCCAATTCAACCGCTACTACAATACCTGAATTAGCATACTTAGAATCTCTCCTGGAAGGGCTCATTCCATTTACAACGACTTCCCCTTCATTGGTAGCGGACGGCACTATAAAGCCACCTGGGCACATACAAAACGAAAAAACACCCCTTTGATTTCCACTATAATTAGTCTGATGAACAAGTGCATAAGAAGATGCCGGCAAATACCTTCCTCTGTCATCACATCGGTACTGAATTTTATCAATAATTTGCTGCGGATGTTCCACTCGTACTCCTAAAGCAAAAGGCTTAGCTTCGATGGTAATATTTTTATGGTGCAATAATTCGAAAATATCTCTGGCGGAGTGTCCGGTTGCTAGTACAAAAGCATCCGCCTCAAAAAGCTTTCCATCTACGGTTTTAACACCCTTTAATTCGTCATTCTGCAATACAAAATCTATTACTTTGGTTTCAAAATGCACCTCTCCACCCTTTTCAATAATAGTATCTCGCATGGCCTGGATAATCTTTGGCAATTTATTAGTACCAATATGAGGGTGAGCATCAATCATTATATCTTCTGAGGCTCCATGGGCCACTAAAATCTCCAATACTCTATAAATATCTCCTCTTTTCTTAGATCTGGTATATAGTTTCCCATCAGAATAAGTACCTGCCCCCCCTTCACCAAAACAATAATTACTTTCGCTATTTACAATATGCTTTTTATTAATATCTGCAAGATCTCTTCTCCTTGCCCTTACATCTTTGCCTCTCTCAAGTATTATGGGTTTTACACCCAACTCAATTAATCTTAAAGCAGCAAACAGACCTGCAGGACCTGCTCCAATAATTACTACTTTTCTCTTAGCATCTACCTTTGGCAAATTGTTAATGCTGTATTTAATTCTATTAGGTATTTGTTCATTTTCAAACACCTCAATTTGCATCCTTACCTTTACAGGTTTAGAGCGAGCATCTACAGAACGCTTAAAAATCCTGAAAGTAGCCTCCTCTAAATGCAACACCTTAGAGATATGTTGCTTGACTTTTTCTTCATCAAAAGCCTGTTCAGGAGTTAATACTATTTCTTTTATATACATATAAATATTTAGCGGATGCTTTACGGGTTTAAAGTAGACACCTTTTTTAAACGAAAGACATAACCAAAGGAGAGCCCTACAATCGGCTGCATTTTAAATTTTTTGGACTTTCGATCATTAAAAATATGAGGTTGATCACCGGTATTTATTTCATTACCAAAGAAATAATAGTTAAAATTTACACCTGCATTAATATCGAAGGTAAAGCCACTGTCATTTAAATTTTGTAGTATTCGGCTTCCTACTAATACACCATATCTAACACCTCGAGCATCTAATTTTGCTCTAGTCTCCTCAGTATTATTATGATTTTGATAGAGTTTAAAATGATTAATGTGGGTATAGGATATTGAGTGACCGAAATATGGCATCCCAAACCTGGAGTCTTTATGATAAAAGCGTTGTCTGAAACTGAGACCAAAACCTTCGAAAAAATCGTCTCCCACCCTTAAATTTAAAGAGTTGGAGAAAAATGGATTACGAAAAGTGTGTAATACTAGTTCATAACCAATACGTTGTTGAATATGATATTCGATACCTACTTGAAGATCTCCTAAAATCATATTAAAAGGATTGATCTGGAGGATAATCGTTGGAAAATCATTATTTTGAGACTGAAAGTAAGAAGCCCCTTTCGATTTAAATCGATATTCCGGCTTGTTGTATTTAGGACCGTCTGCTCCTGAATTTCTACTATTGGCTTGTCTGAGGATTGGCTCATACTCTTCATAAATAGGCTTATAATAACCTGCTAGATTACCTGAGTTATCAAAAAGTTGCCATGTACCTACTTTCACACCATCATTAATATCACCCTTCATTTTAAGGATTCCATCTTTATAAAAGCCCTGGTATTCCCCTTGCCCTAAATCAAAATTACTTTTCCCTTCCACTTCACCTGATTCATAATAATATACCCATGGTCCGTCATTTTTACCTTCTTTTACCTGTCCTTTTAGCTTTAGTTTACCGCTTTCATAGAATTCTTTATAAATACCACTACCTGCTTCATAAATGCCTTCGCCCTTTGAAACTCCATCTTCATAATACAATTTCCAAAATCCTTCTTTCTTACCTGTTCTTTCTGCGCCCTCAGCCATTATTTTACCATTGGGGTAATAATAAATCCATTTACCATGACTTAAATTATCTAAAAAATCTCCTTCACTCGATACCACACCATCTTTATAAAAATAAGTCCATCTTCCCTCTTTAGCTCCTTCTTTATATAACCCTTTAGATTTTAATTCCCCCGTTTCATAATAACTATTCCATAAGCTATCACTCTTTTCATTTTTAACAAAACCTTCCAGCTTTAAGGTGCCATCAGGGTAAAATTCTTTATAAACACCATCGCCTTGGTTATAAATAGCCTGGCCTTTCAAACTACCATCTTCATAATAATAGGACCATAAACCATCTTTTACATCATTGAAGTATTTTCCTTCACTTTTTATCACTCCTGTTTCGAAATAGTAAACCCAATTGCCCTCTCGAAACCCATCATAAATTTCCCCTTCCATGCTCAATTTACCATTTTCATAGAAGTAAGTCCATTTTCCATAGTTGGAGTTATCCTTGAGTTGGCCTTTCATTTTAAGACTACCATTTTCGTAGTAATATTGCCATAAGCCAAAAGTCTCGTCATCAATATATTGTCCTTTACTTTTTAATTGCCCGGTAATATAATAGGATTCATAATCGCCATACAATACAGAAGGCCGAAGGTCTTTTACAAAATAGCGTTCCTGTAAGTGTTCATTTTCATCATCATAATATTTCCTTATTTCTTTCCCTTGTGAGAAAAGATTTATTGATATAGGGAAACATAGTATAAATACTAAATACTTCATTTTGATATAGAATCAGCTCCTAAAATTTGTTCCATTACCCAGCCTTTACCCCATTCTTCTTGTTCTTTTTCTGTCCATAGGTCAGGAAAGAAAATACGCTTTTGAAATCGAGGGGGTAGATACTCTTGCCAATTTGTGCCACCTGTTGCAGCTATATCAGAATCTTTATTGTGTAAATAGCGAACAGCAGATTTATAATGAACCAATGGCCAAAAAACGTTTACTTGCAAATCAAAATTTCGTAATGCTTCTATCAAATCTTTATTATTTTGATCTTGCTCATTTAAACCATTAAACTTTGCCCAGATATTATTTTCCTGAAAACGATTTATCCATTGTATAAATTCATTTTTGTAACGTTTTTCGAATTGTTCTAAAGTTAATGTTTTTTCTCCGGTAGCCAGTTCAGTTGCACCCTGTTTCCAATAAACATTTTGATATTGTTTTTCTAAAGGTTCATTTACCATTTTAGACCGCAAATCTTTTTGAACCAGGTTAATTAAATCAGTAGAGGAAAACTCTATGAGACGGTATTGGGCTGACTGAAATCCACTTGCAGGCAAAAGTGCCATTCTAAAACGTTGAAATTGTTCTTTTTCCATACCAAGCACCATTACATCGAAAGATTTTGTAAGTACCTCAAAATAACGGACAATCCTGTTCACCCTTTTGGTGAAAAAATCCACATTAATCTGTTTATGCCAGCCACTATCTTCCCCATCGGAATCAATTTTTCTGCCATTCCCCGAAATCTGTTCTATTTCATGTAGGCAGAGTTTAAAATATAGCTCAGTAATTTGATGGTACATGATAAAAATCACCTCATCAGGAAAATCGGTCTTAGGTTTTTGAAGTGTTAATAATGTATCAACACTTATATAATCCCAGTACTTAGGATAATTGGAAAGGAGTAAACCATCCAGGTACGATGGCAGGTCTTGCCCCATAGATTGATACTTCCTATTTAACTTTTCAATATTTTCCTGAGTCTGATTTTTATTCACTTTAAAAAAACTTTAAGGTTCAACCTTGTTTATATAGATAACTCATGGATTACAGAAAATCCTGTTAAATTTGCATTTATTAAGAGTAGCACAAAATTACAAAAATATAAACCATATCATATATGAATATTGCTTCAAAAGATCGTTTTGAATCTCCTGATTTTTATGCGTTGGATGACTTATTAAGCGAAGAACACAAATTAATACGCCAGTCGATCCGAGATTTTGTTAAAAAAGAAATTAGTCCGAACATTGAAGAATGGGCTCAAAATGCGCATTTCCCTTACGAAATAGTTAAGAAATTTGGTGATGTTGGTGCTTTTGGCCCTACAATTCCTGCAGAATATGGTGGTGGTGGGCTCGATTATATTTCTTACGGACTTATCATGCAAGAAATTGAAAGAGGAGACTCTGGAATGCGTTCTACTGCCTCCGTGCAAGGGTCATTGGTAATGTACCCAATTTACAAATTTGGTAATGAGGCGCAAAGAAAGAAATACCTACCTAAGCTTGCCTCAGGCGAATGGTTAGGCTCTTTCGGTTTAACAGAACCAGACCATGGCTCTAACCCTAGCGGCATGACAACTAACTTTGTAGATAAAGGCGATCATTATTTACTAAATGGTGCTAAAATGTGGATTTCCAACTCTCCAAAATGCGATGTTGCTGTAGTTTGGGCTAAAAATGAAGAAGGAAGAATCCATGGTTTAGTGGTAGAACGCGGAATGGAAGGTTTTTCAACTCCTGAAACCCACGGGAAATGGTCACTTAGGGCTAGTACAACAGGTGAGTTAGTATTTGATAATGTAAAAGTACCAAAGGAAAATCTATTGGAAGGTAAATCTGGATTAGGAGCACCGATGAAGTGCCTTGATTCTGCAAGATTTGGTATAGCATGGGGAGCTATTGGTGCAGCAATGGACTGCTACGACTCTGCAAAGAGATACTCACAGGAAAGAATACAATTTGGTAAGCCAATTGGTTCTTTTCAGCTAATACAGAAGAAGCTGGCAGAGATGTTAACTGAAATTACTAAATCTCAACTCTTAAATTACCGACTAGCTCAGTTATTTGACAAGGGTGAAGCCACTACAGCTCAAATTTCATTAGCCAAAAGAAATGCAGTAGAAGTGGCTTTAAACATAGCCAGAGAGGCCCGACAAATACATGGCGGTATGGGAATTACTGGAGATTATTCAATGATGAGACATATGGCTAATTTAGAATCAGTGATAACTTATGAAGGAACCCATGATATTCATTTGCTAATTTTAGGTAAAGAAATTACAGGTATTCCAGCTTTTGAATGATTTTTTTTTTTGGAACTGACTAATGAAAGGGTTTCCCCGAACTTCGTCAGTTCCTTACTTCCTGCCCGCTTCTGTATTAGATTTTATAAGGGAAGCACCTGCTGCCCGCTTATCAAAAATAGCGTTATTATCCCAACTTTAAATTTAAAATTCCGATTAAACTAGTAATTTGTTTCTCCCTATTTAAAATTGAGGAATACATTTATTTTTTATTAATCAGTTAAATTTTAAGTACTAAATTATGGATAACTCAAGTAAAAAAGAACAAACAAAACAAAAGATAGATCTGATTTTGGGCGACTTCGAAAAATTAAAAGCTGACGCAAGAAATTCCCAATCTGATAGAAAGGCAGAGATTGAAGAGAACATCAAAAAGTTGGAAGAAAGAGAAGTAGAGCTAAGGAAAAAGTATCAGGAAATAGAAAATTTTGGCGCTACAGCTTTAGATGAAATAATGAGCTCAATTTTTTATGATGCTGAGGCATTTTCAGATGACGTTAAAAATACCAAAGAAAAATTGTGATATCTCAACCACCTTTTAATTTAAAATAAAAGGTGGTTGTTTTTAGTATTTTAATTGAACAGATTTCAAAATATCAGACTATTTATCCAATACCTATAGGGAATTAACCACCAACATAAAGAAATACACTAATTTTCTTAATTTCAGTAGAATTATAAACCCAAATTCTATAAATTTAAATTTATACTCATTAAACTAGCTCTTAAATGGAATTAATTTCTAGGTATTTAGGAGAAACCCCACTTCTCAAATTATTAGTAGTTACAATTATTGCCTTGGTAATAGGCGTAATGATACGCTTTACCTTCTTTAAATTATTACTGATTTTTAGTGGTAAGAAAAGCAAAATTCTTGTAGAAAAACTAAATAATCGATTTAAAGGCAGTATTTTCCTGTTCATTCCTGCTATCATTTTAATTAATTACTTACCAAACATCAACCTATCGGAGCAATGGCTTTTTAACTTGAACAAATTTTTAGAAATAAGTATTATAGGTTCTATTACTGTCATTTTTTTAAGGTTCATTTATTTTGTTCAGGATGTTTTATTTATAAAATACGATGTAGATAAAGATGACAATATAAAGGAGAGACAAGTAGTTACTCAAATTATTTTCATCAGGAAAATAGTTTTCGTTGTCTTTATTGGTATTGCTATGAGTCTTATTTTGTTACAATTCGAAGGCTTTAAAAAATACGGTGCAACTTTGCTAACCTCAGCCGGTGTGGCAGGGATCATAATAGGTTTTGCTGCTCAGAAAACTATTAGCAACTTGCTGGCCGGATTTCAGATAGCTTTCACACAGCCTATTAAAATCGGCGATGCTGTAATAGTTGAGGAAGAATGGGGATGGATTGAAGAAATAAACCTCACGTATGTTGTAATCAAAATTTGGGATATGAGGCGCTTGGTAGTCCCTATAACCTATTTTACAGAAAAGCCTTTCCAAAACTGGACACGTAACTCAGCAGACATTATGGGGTCTGTATTTCTTTATACTGATTACTCTGTGCCTATAGATAAATTGAGGAAAGCCTTTGATGGCTTTCTGGAAGAAACCCCTCTTTGGGACGGACAAGCAAAAGTTTTGCAGGTAGTAGAATCAACAGAAAAATCAATGCAACTTCGTTTATTAATGACAGCTAAAAACTCTCCAACAGCATGGGATTTAAGATGCTTTATCCGTGAGAAAATGATTGTCTACATTCAAGAAAACTACCCTGAGACACTACCCAAAACACGTATCAACGTAAATAGCAATGGGTCTTTATCTGATTCACCAGACCCGGAAAAGTAATCATTTAATTATTTAAGAACATCATTCAGATAATGAATTACTTTCCTGTTTTCATTAGCCCAAATAGCATTACGGATATTAAATTTCTCTCTGCCTGTCAATCTCCAGTTTAAGGAAGCCCTCTCCTCAATATGAGTTAACTCTGCCTCAGACTGGTCCTTTATTACCATGCCGGCATCATAACTAATAGTAATTTGTTGTAGATCACCTTTATACCAATCTTTCGCATAATCAACCAACAAATCATTTCTCACATCCTGAATATTGGCCCAATTTTTATAAATATTAGAAATTGGAGTAAATAATTTACCAGTTACCGATAAATTTTCTTTCTGTTCAATAATTGTAGCTTTTTTGGAATCACGTATAGATAATATGATAACACCTGAGGTGTTTTCTGCTATCCAATCTTTAAAAGTATGCAAAAATAAAACGGCATCGCTTATGCCAAAATTGTCAGCCAAACCGGCATCCATTATTTCCAGCTTCGGATCGCTTGGTAACTTTACATTGGGTGTAATATAAGGAAATGAAGCACTCATCCTCAGAGCAGTTAAAAAACTTAAATTGTCTGCATCCTGATCTTTAAAAGTACGTAAAAAGTCTATACTTCTTCCATTATAGCTAGCACTTAGGGAATCTTCAAACTCAGGGTTTTCTGACATATAACTTACTGAATGGGGGGTGATATACAATTTTCTTCCATCATTAACACTTGTAGGTGCTAAAAAAAGAATGGGGATTTCCGCATTCAGCTCTGGGGTTTTATAGTCTATAATTCGTTTATTTAAAATACCTTCTGTATTACTATTTAATTTTTGTTCAAAAGCATACCCTCTGTCTTTGGGATAAGAGTAATCACCATATTTAAAGCTCTGATACCTTACAAAAATATCATTAGTAAGTAGGCTGAATATGATCGGATTTAAGGCTTCTTTCCCTAAATTTTCAAGGAATTTTTCTGAATATGGTTTAACCTTAGGATCATACTTCTCCATTAATTTTAGCTCACGGAAATAAGCAGCACCTATTAAGCCACCAGAGGCACCTGAAATAGTCATCGTATGATTAAAAACTTTGCCATTAGTCATGCTATCCAATTTTTGGAGCGCATTCATTGTCCAGTAAGCTGCTCTTTGCCCTCCTCCACTAGCTGTTAATAAAATCATTTTGGGATTATCACTAAATTTATTCCTCCAGTTCTTCAGGATTTTTAAACTATTACTTTTATCACCCTCGATAATTGATTTCGTATTTAGCAGGTTAATGTTTTCTAGTGTATAATCAAACGGCTTAACATTATAATTTAACCCATGAGCATAATGATTTTTAGTTAATAAATCAGTGGTTACTAGTATATTAATTATGAAAAATAATAGTAGCGTAACAGAAATGGCCCAACTTCTGAACCAAAAGGTTATGGCTCCTATAAACATTAAAATTATAGTAATAAACAAGATTGCACTTGCAGCAGCCGGAATTTGAAAGGCAGGATTCTCCCTGAATATTCCTAGAAATATTATTAAAATAAAAATAAATAGTTCCGCTAAAACCGTATTTAAATGGTTCTGATTAAAAATTTTAGATGCAATAATGCTAAAACGTTCACTACTTCTTTCATCTACTCTACGCCACCTGAATTTAAAATCAAAGTAACCTGAAATATAAATTTTATTAGACTTTAATTCCTTGTGCCTTTTAACAGCTACTATTCTGGCAACCTTTAACTTCTTAATTCGCCTTTCAACTCTATCGGCTAATACATCCCTTAGATCTTTATTCGTGAACCAAAAATAAAGTTGAAGAGATAAAATGGATATTAATACCCCAACAGGGAGAGCGGAAACCAAAAATAAGGCCTGGGTGAAACTTAAAAACTCATACACCATTTGATAATGAATTACCTGAATGATATAGTTTATAAGAAAAAGTAAAGGAATAATGGAATTGTTGAGTGAGAAATTAGCGAAAGGCTTTGAAATGGTCCCAATAAAGGGAAATCTGGATCCATCCAGAATATATGAGGCTATGTTAAAGGCAACAATTAAGCCACCAAGTGTAAGGCCAACTAATAAAAAGCTTAAAAAACTAACTTCATTTAAATATTCAGGTGATAGAAATAAATACGGAATACCTAAGCCTTTTGCAAAAACCCCATTAATAATCAAAAAAAGGAGCAGCCAACAAAAAAGTAGTAATTGATTTTTTTTTAAGTGTATTACAAATAACGCTACAGGAAACGAATTGAAAATTTTTTCTAAATGTAGTTTCATAATACAGTTTAAAACCAATAGCATTGAAAAATAAAAATAGATTTAATTCCCATCCTAAATGAGTTTATAAATCCTCAAACAAAAAATTATTCATTGCATATTTAACAAGGCCTGCCAAAGTTTTAGAATTGGTTTTTTCTAATAAATTTCGCTTATGCGCTTCAACAGTTCTTATGCTAATAAAAAGTTTATCTGCTATTTCCTGATTACTCATTTCATCAATTATCAATCTTAGCACCTCTTTTTCTCTTGCAGAAATTGAAACAACATCATCGCTCTTCTTTTTCTTGCTCATAAAATCCATTATGGCCTGTGTGGCTTCCTGCGCATAATAAGTTCCTCCTTTACTTACTATATTAATAGCTTCTTTAATTTCCTTTTCTCTTGCATTTTTTAATAAATAACCGGAGGCACCTGCTTGTAACATCTGTTTCACATATTGGCTATCCTTTATCATTGTAAGGGCAATTACCTTTAAATCAGAGAATTGCTTTTGAATTGCCAGAGTAAAATCTACTCCGTTCATTTCTGGCATACTAATATCTGTTAATACAATATCTACATTACCAGGATTTTTCTCCAGAAAAATAAGTCCTTCTTTACCATTTGAGGCTTCACCTACAATAGAAATATCCTCTTCAGAATCCAGGTAAAATCGGATCCCGTCACGGATTAATCGATGATCATCTACCAGCAATATCTTTATCATTTCGAAATATAATAATATCTTTAGAAACTACTAACTAATATTTTAATTCATGAATGATCCCAAAAACAATAAGCCAATTGTATTTTATTTAGATGATGATGAAATAAATTTGATTCTATTTAAGGCAAATTTAGAAGAGTATTATGATGTAGTGGTTGAAAAAGATCCCGATATAGCTATTGACTATTTGGGTAAAAATCAGGTAGATGTAATTCTAACAGACCAGATAATGCCTTATATGGATGGAATAGAATTTTTGAAAAAGATTAGTAAGATTCAACCAGAGGTGTCTAGAATTTTACTTACAGGAGTAGTAAATAAGGAAGTGATGTTAAAAGCCATCAACCAGGCACAGATTTATCGTTTTCATGAAAAATCGAGCAACTTTGATGCTCTTAAATTAGATATCGACAATGCTTTCCAGATGGTGCAGACCATAAGACAAAAAGACTATTACCACAAACAGATGCTGGAAACTATGGAAAAGTACAGACTTATCTCCGATAATGTTCCAGCACAGATTATTCGTACAGATATTAACGGGGTAATAAAAGAAATAAATAAAGATTTCGGCGGAATGAAAATTAACGATATTGGCAAGAATATTATTGAATTTTTGCCTGAAGACGAGGTTAAATCTTTTGTTGATTCAATGAATAAAGTAAAAAAGAACAAGGAAAATGTAACCATTATTACCCGTGCTTTTGACTTTTATAAGAACTACAACTGGCATTCCACCTTAATTGGTTCGTTAACTTCTAATAAGAAAGTCACAGGATTTCTAATGGTAAGCCAGGATATTACCGAGCGTATAACATACGAAGAGAAAATTATGTCTGCTGTAATCGAAGCAGAGGATAGGCAAAAAAGTAGAATTGCAAGAGATATACATGATGGCCTACAGCAAACTCTCACTATTGCACTCATGAATTTTGAGGCAATGGGGAATGTTTTCGAGCTACTTGATTCTCAAAAATCTGAAAAATTTCTCAGAGGCTTTCAGCACCTTGAAAAAGGCTTACACGAAACCAGAAATATTGCATACAGTCTAATACCAAAAGCAGTGGAGGACTTTGGCTATATAGAAACAGTAATTAATTTGATTGAAGAACTAAACAATACAACTGAAACCAAATTTAAATTTTATACTAATTTAAAAAAGCGCATAAATAGCCAAAGTATTGAATACAACCTTTTCAGAATTACTCAGGAATCAATCAATAACATTATAAAATATGCAAAAGCCAATGAAGTATTTATACAATTGGTTTTGCAGGACCAAATTCTTCAGTTAACCATTGAAGATGACGGAGTAGGATTTAAGGCCGATGAAAAATTAAAAAGTGGCTCCAGAAACTTCGGATTATTTAATATGAGAAAAAGGGCTGAAAGTTTATCAGGTAAAATGGTGATTGATTCTGCTGAGGGTAAGGGCACCCTTATTTATATAGAATTGCCTCTGAAATAATTACTATTTAAGTCTATCAGTTAAATTACAAAAGCTTATTCAATCGGGCTTTATAGAAACATAACCTTTTTTAAGAAAGGCGGGTATACAAATAGATAGATTTTAACATTTAACCCTAAAATAATGGATAATAAAGAAGCTTTTAAACAAAAATTAAGTGCGAAATTAGAGGAGTATAAAGCTGACTATGAGAAGTTGAAAGCTCAAACAAAAGGAGCTTATGCAGAGGGTCAGCTGGAAGGCTCTGAAGAAGGTAAAACCATTAAAGCTAAAATGGAAGAAGCCAAATCAAAGCTTAAAGAATTTGAAGAAAACAGCGATGAAAAATGGGAAGACCTTAAAGCTGATATGGAAAAAACATGGAATGGTTTAAAAAACAGCTTAGATAAGCTTAAAAACTAAAAAAAAGTCCACATTGACATGCTCAATGTGGACCTTTTTTCATTTAGGACTAGATATTTAAAGAGTATTAATCAATAACTTTTACTTTAAGCATGTTAGTTCTATGCTTTTCTTTTATGGGCATACTGGCTGTTAAAACGATGGTATCACCTTTTTGAACATGGTTGTTTTTCTTTAACATATCTTCAATATCTGCAAAGGTTTTATCAGTACTTTCGTAATTGTCGTATAGGTATCCTCTTACTCCCCAAACTAAATTTATTGATTCTAGAAGGGTTTCATTTCCCGTAAAAATAAAGATTCCTGCTTTTGGCCTATGGCTTGAAAGCCTAAAGGCAGTATATCCTGATTTTGTCATACCCACTATAGCTTTAGCATTTGTTTCTTCTGCTAATTTACAGGCTGTTTGTACCAGGTTATCGCTCATAAAGCTTTCTGATTGCTTAGTCACATGGCCATACTTGAAATAAATTCTATCATGCTTTTCTACACTGGCAATTATCTGCGACATACTGGATACTGATTCTACAGGGTATTTTCCTGCTGCCGATTCTGCAGATAGCATAACAGCATCTGCACCATCTAAAATTGCATTTGCCACATCATTGGTTTCTGCACGTGTAGGCCTTGGATTTTCAATCATGCTCTCCATCATTTGGGTGGCAATAATTACAGGTTTACAGGCTCTATTACACTTTTCAACCATCATTTTTTGTGCTAACGGCACATCCTCCATAGGAATTTCAACACCTAAATCACCTCTGGCAACCATTAAAGCATCAGTGGCAGCTATAATAGCATCAATATCTTTTAAGGCTTCCGGCTTTTCAATTTTAGCGACTACTTTACAAGTTTTGCCGGCATATTTTATTCTGTTTTGTAAATCCAATACATCAGCGGCTGATCTTACAAACGAAAGGGCTATCCAATCGACATTATTTTTTAAGCCGAATTTTAGATCTTCTAAATCTTTATCAGTTAAGCTAGGCGCAGAAACTTTGGTAAAAGGTAAATTAATTCCTTTTTTAGATTTTAATGAGCCACCGTAAACAACAGTGGTTAAAACTTCAACACCTTCAGTACTATTTACCTCTAATTCAATTTTCCCATCATCAATTAATATTCTGTCTCCTTTTCTCACGTCACTGGGTAAACCTAAATAAGTGGTGCTCGCTTTTTTATTATCACCTATCATTTCCTTTGACGTAATAATAAATTTGTCACCTGCTTTTATCTCTACCTCTCCATCTTTTATTTCTCCCAATCTGATTTTAGGCCCTTGCAAATCTTGCAAAACACTCACATTGGTCCCCCATTCCTTATTAATCTCCTTAATGTAATCAAAGGTTTGTTGATGCAATTTATGGTCGCCATGTGAAAAATTAAGTCTGAATACATCAGCACCCGCTTCCACTAACTTTTGAAGCATTTGTTTAGAATTTGAAGCAGGCCCAACTGTGGCTACAATTTTTGACTTATTAAATAGAATTGTTTTGTTTTTCATAAAAATTAGCAATTTGATTCTGTGGTCTCATTTGATTTACTACAAAATAGTATTCATAAAAAAACCCAATATTTGATTGAATGAGTTGTTTTTTCAGTCAATTATCAAATTATCTATTGATTTTAACTGCTGAACGTCCATTTTCTGAATCAAAATTACATTTTTTATTTTACTTAGTGTATTTTTTACATTAAGTATTTCCAAATCTCCTGTATCATCCTCTATTACAAGAAAATAATCTATGTTTTTAGTTTCAGGTACTACAAAAGCAAAATTATCACTTTCACTCACCTTATTTCTTATCAATGCCACAGATAAATTTTCAGTTTTATAGAGAAAAAGAGAAGTTTTTAAAAATGTATCATTTTTGAAGCAAATTTCATGATCTTCAACTCTCTTCAAACGAAAACCCATTTCAAGGTTAATATGCCAGGCGAGTTGAAAATCAGGTAAGCCGCTAGAAATTCCTAAAATTTCCAAATCAAAATCGGGCTGAATTCGAAAAATACTTTTATGCATAGCGGATAAGATAATTAAAAATACGATGATTCATATTCTAACATGATTTTATCATCAAATTATATATTTTACCTCAAGAATGAAAAAATAGTTTGACATTAATGAGGGAAATACATTTCTTTGCGGAGTATTTATAACTAAAATTGTAAAATAATGTCTGAAATAGCACAGAAAGTAAAGGCAATTATCATTGATAAGCTAGGTGTAGAAGAGTCTGAGGTAACAGCAGAGGCAAGCTTCACTAATGATTTAGGAGCAGATTCACTTGATACTGTAGAATTAATCATGGAATTTGAAAAAGAGTTTAATATCTCTATTCCAGATGATCAAGCTGAAAACATTGGGACGGTAGGTCAAGCTATCTCCTATTTAGAAGAAAACGTAAAATAATTTCATATCACCAAAATTCATTTATGAATTTAAAAAGGGTAGTTGTAACGGGACTGGGTGCGCTCACACCTATTGGAAATTCAGTTGAAGAATACTGGGAAAATTTATCCGTAGGTAAAAGCGGTGCCGGTCCCATTACTAGATTCGATTCGTCTAATTTTAAAACGCAGTTTGCTTGTGAAGTAAAAAACTTCAATGCAGAAGATCATTTTGATAGAAAGGAAGCCCGTAAAATGGATCCTTTTACTCAATATGGTATGGTTGTAGCTGAACAAGCAATTAAAGACTCGGGATTAGACCTAAGTAAAATCAATTTGGATAGAGCAGGTGTAATCTGGGGCTCAGGTATTGGTGGTTTAAAAACTTTTCAAGAAGAAGTAGATAATTTTGTAACCAATGGAAGAGTTCCAAGATTCAATCCTTTCTTTATTCCTAAAATGATTACAGATATCTGTGCCGGTTTAATTTCGATTAAATACGGTTTCAGAGGTCCTAATTTTGTAACAGTTTCTGCTTGTGCTTCGGCCACCAATGCACTTATAGATGCATTCAATTATATTAGATTAGGAAAAGCTGATATTTTTATATCAGGCGGTTCTGAAGCTTCGGTTAACGAATCTGGTATAGGTGGTTTTAATGCCATGAAAGCACTATCTGAAAGAAATGACGACCCGGCCACAGCATCCAGACCATTTGATAAAGACAGAGATGGATTTGTTTTAGGTGAAGGAGCGGCTTCTCTAATTTTAGAAGAATATGAACATGCTAAAGCAAGGGGAGCAAAAATTTATTGTGAAATTGTAGGTGGAGGAATGTCTGCAGATGCATATCACATGACGGCCCCCCATCCGGAAGGATTAGGAGCAATGAATGTAATGAAGAATGCTTTAGAAGATGCGGGCTTAGCTACCACTGATATTGATTATATTAATGTACATGGCACTTCTACTCCTTTAGGTGATTTAAGTGAGTCAAGTGCAATTAAAAAGGTATTTGGCGAGCATGCTTATGAACTAAATATAAGTTCAACCAAATCTATGACTGGCCACCTTTTAGGTGCTGCAGGAGCTATAGAAGCGCTGGCTTGTATTTTAGCTTTGGAGAAACAAATTATTCCTCCAACAATTAATCATTTCACTGACGATGAACAATTTGATCCTAAATTGAATTTCACATTCAACAAAGCACAAAATAGAAAGGTAAATGCAGTATTAAGCAATACATTTGGTTTTGGTGGACACAACACGTCAATAGTGATGAAAAAAATTAATGACTAATCAGATCCATTGATTAAGCATCTTTTTTTTCCGTTTAAAAAATATTCTGAAAAAGATAAAAGGCTTATAGCTGCAATAAAAAATATTGTGGGTTATAGGCCTTTTCGTTTAGAACTCTTCAGATTAGTAACACAACATTCAAGCATTGCGAAAGCGCACCATAACGGTTTTAAGCAATCCAATGAAAGGCTTGAGTATTTAGGCGATGCTATATTAGGAGCAGTTATAGCAGATTACCTTTTCAAAAAATATCCTTTCAAAGATGAAGGTTTTCTTACTGAGATTAGATCCAGACTGGTTAATAGAGAATCTCTTGGACAGTTGGCTCGTAAAGTGGGCATAAACACTTTGCTTGATGTAGACTTCAATAAAAACAGATTCAGTTATAAATCTATTTATGGCGATATGATTGAAGCTTTCATTGGAGCAGTATATTTAGATAAAGGATACAAATTCTGTCGCAATTTCATCATCAAAAAATTAATCCTCCCTCATTACGATTTAGATGAAATCATAGAAAATAATACAAATTTCAAAAGTATTCTCATTGAATGGTCTCAAAAGAAAAATAAAGAAATTAGCTTTAATATTGTAGATATTAAGGAAGAAAGAAGAAAAAAAGAGTTTAAGGCTGAAATTGTTGTAAATGGAAAAACCATTGCAGAAGGATCTGGTTTAAACAAAAAGAAAGCAGAGCAAAATGCAGCTTTTAAGGCATGTCAAATATTAAAACTAGAATAAAGCACCCTCCTTTTTAAACTGATACGATTTAATTTTATTTTAACTTTCAGATTATAAAACTAGTCTGCTAGTTTGAAGTTTATATTAAATAGATTTGTTAAAGGTTTAAAGTTTTAAATTAGCTTGAATAAAAATTCCAAAATTGAATTCATTTTTCGAATAACAATTAAACGATCTCAAATTAACATTTTACCAGCCATATATTTTATTTATGAAAATAGCAGGAGCTACAATTAATCAAACACCTTTCGATTGGGAAGGCAATATAAAAAATATCACCTCAGCCCTGGAACAAGCTAAAAAGGAAGATATAAAGCTCATATGTTTTCCTGAGCTTAGTATTTGCGGCTACGGTTGTGAAGATATGTTTTTAAGTAATTGGCTTTGGAAGAAATGCTTTGACCTTTTAATTGAAAAAATAGTACCACACACCGAGAATATCACTTGCGTGGTAGGTTTGCCTCTCAAACATGAATCTACTTCCTATAATTGTGTAGCATATATACAGAATGGAGAATTATTATATATAGTACCTAAACAAAATTTAGCAAATGATGGCGTGCACTATGAACCACGATGGTTTACGCTATGGCCTATAGGAAAACAATCTACTATTGAATGGAAAGGTAAGATCTATAACATAGGTGATTTCGTGATTGATTTTCACCAATTCAAAATTGGATTTGAAATCTGTGAAGATGCATGGCGCATAGAAAGACCGGCCTACCATTTAAAAGAAAGAGGTGTTAACCTTATTTTAAATCCTAGCGCCAGTCATTTTGCTATTGATAAAAGCGTTTTACGTCAGCAATTAGTGGTTAATAGTTCAATGCAGTTTGAATGTACTTATGTATATGCCAACCTTTTAGGTAACGAAGCCGGACGAATGATTTACGATGGAGAGGTGATGATCGCTAAAGAGGGTAAACTAATTGTAAAAAATGAATTATTATCCTTCGAAAATTTTCAGATTTGTGCCTGTGATACAGAGGATAATTCTTTTGAAAAAGACTTATACATCACAGATGCCAACAACGAATTTAATAAAGCAGTTAGTTTAGCATTATTTGACTACCTAAGGAAAAGTAAAAGTAATGGCTTTGTTTTATCTCTTAGTGGTGGTGCCGATTCATCTACCTGTGCAGTTTTAGTTTCGGAAATGGTGAAATTAGGCTTGAAAGAATTGGGCCTTGAATTATTCCTTACCAAAATACATAAGGCAGATTGGTATAGTGATTTACAAAATATTGATAATCCTCAGCAGAGTATTGTCAATAGACTATTAACCACAGCTTACCAAAGTACCCAAAACTCAGGTCACACTACTTTTGAATCCGCTAAAAAACTGGCAAAGGAAATTGGGGCAACATTTTATCATTGGGGTATCGATGAAGAGGTAGAATCCTATACTAAAAAGATTGAACAAAACCTTAACCGACAACTCACTTGGGATAGAGATGATATAGCACTTCAAAATATACAGGCAAGGGCTCGCTCCCCCATCATTTGGATGCTGGCCAATATTAATAATGCATTATTAATTACTACCTCAAACAGAAGCGAAGGAGATGTTGGCTACACCACTATGGACGGCGATACGAGCGGAAGTATTGCACCTATCGCTGCTATTGATAAAGCATTTATTATTCAATGGTTAAAATGGGCTGAAGAAAGCTTAGGTTATAAAAGTTTATCCTATGTGAATAAGCTACAACCTAGTGCAGAATTAAGGCCAAAAGATAAAACTCAAACAGATGAAGACGATTTGATGCCTTATCATTTATTATTGAAAATAGAAAAATTAGCTATTGAGGAAAAGCTATCACCAGTAGAAGTTTTAGAAAATTTACTCGAAAATGAAACTGAGGATAAAACACTTCTCAAAAATTCAGTGATAAAATTTTATCGTTTATGGTCCAGACACCAGTGGAAAAGAGAAAGGCTTGCTCCCTCCTTTCATTTGGCCAGTTTTAATGTAGATCCTAAAACATGGTGCCGTTTCCCAATTCTTTCCTCAGGATTTAAGGAAGAGTTATCAATTTTAGAAAAGTGGAATTAAATCATTGAATTCTTAGTTTTTAACCTATTTTTGCACAAATAGTAAATTTATGTTAAGTTATATTGTTTGGTCTCCGAAGCCTTATATTGTTGATTTAGGTTTTACAGAATTAAGATGGTATGGGTTATTATTTGCACTGGGTTTCATCATCTCCCAACAAATAATGTTTTATATCTTTAAAAAGGAAGGTAAATTAGAAAAACAAGTTGAAGTGCTTACTTTTTACATGGTTATTGCTGTTATCATTGGAGCACGCCTTGGTCATGTGTTATTTTATGAACCCGCTAAATATTTAAGTAATCCGATAGATATATTTAAGGTTTGGGAAGGTGGTTTAGCCAGCCATGGTGGGGCTGCAGGTATTCTGATTGCTCTTTATCTCTTCTCTAGAAAATACAAGGATATTAGCTATTTATGGATCTTAGATAGAATTGTAATTGTAGTAGCACTAACTGCCACTTTAATAAGAATTGGAAATTTTATCAACTCAGAAATAATCGGACTGCCTACTGAAACTAATAATGGAATAGTGTTTGGTAGAGATGTAGAGACCAGAGTAGGGTTTTTAAACGCTGCAATCGAAGATGTTAGCATTAAGAAAGCTGACTTAAATAATACGGTCGGAATTGAAAACCGATTGTACAATCCTGTTGAATTGAATATTGTATACGATGGGAAAAATACTCTGGAGATGGTTAAAAACTATTCAGAGACTACTCTATTAAATTATTTACAAAACGAGAAAATAAGTGAGCACGCAATTTTTGACAAGAATGGATCATTTACCTACATTGAATCGGGAGGTAAAATAACTGCCACTATTTTTGGCGAAGGAATTACAAGGCACCCTGCTCAATTGTACGAAGGATTATCTCATTTCTTTCTATTTCTACTATTATTTTATTTATGGAATAAAAATAGAAGTGGATTAGCTGACGGTCGACTTTTTGGAATTTTTCTTATTGGTAGTTTTGGATTAAGATTCTTTTATGAATTTCTAAAAGAAAATCAGGTGGCTTTTGAAGATGATTTAGCTTTAAATATGGGACAATGGCTTAGTATTCCATTAGTTTTAGCTGGAATATTTTTTATAGCTAAATCTTTTAAAGACGAAAAAAGAAGTCAATAATAACAATATCCTTTTTGTGAATTAACTATTTTAATTATAATATTAAAGTTTATCTTGGCAAAAATTGTGTCTATTATTAGGGCACCGGATCATAGCCTGAACCGCCCCATGGGTGGCATTTGGAAATCCGTTTAGTGGCTAACTTCGAACCTTTTATAATACCATGCTTCATTATTGCCTGTTTTGCATATTCTGAGCAGGTTGGCGTGTAGCGACAGGCTGATGGCAAAAAAGGTGATATGCCATATTGATAAAAAATAATAGGCAAAGACGCTAATTTTCGAATGAATCTTGTCGTTTTATGTTTTGTTAAAGAAGCCAAACAATTATTTTTAAATTAAAAAAAAATATTATTAATTTCATTACCTCATATAGTACCTTAAATTTTTCAATTACTTTTAACCCGGGAAGGTTTACAAATATACTATTTATAGTAATATTTTTTCTTTTCTATGGGAATAATGCATTTTCTCAAATTTCAGTTCAAAAAAATACTAACAAAGTAAAAGTTAGCGACCAACCTCTCGATAGTCTTGATTTAATCTTTGTAAATGTCGAAAAAATACGTATTGTCGGAAATAAAAAGACTAAAAATCGTATTATCACCAGAGAAATTGATATTCAAACAGGCAGTGGTTACCTATTGAGTGATTTGAGAAGACTAGTAAAACTAGATGAAAATAAAATTTTCAATACAGGTTTATTTAATTCAGTAAAATCAGAAATAGCTTTTATTCAAGACTCCCCAAATAATGTGGAAGTTATATTTTTCACTGAAGAGCGTTGGTACATTTGGCCTAGTATCATTTTTAATTTAGCCGATAGAAACGTAAGTGATTGGCTGTTTAATCAGGGCGGGGCGACTGATAGATTTGAATATGGATTCCGCTTTGACCAATTTAACGTAAGAGGGCTAAATGAGCGCTTAAGAGTAATGGCTCAATTTGGTTTTAAAAGAAGGTTTGCCTTAGGATATAGAATTCCATATCTAAACAAAGAACAAAAATTAGGAATGGGTATCAATTTCTCCTATAGTGAATTTGACCAGGTAGATTTATTTAATAGAAGAGATAAAAGACTTTTCATAGACGCAGATAGTCTTTTTGGCGATACTAGTGGCAGAAATATAATTAGCACCGATTTGTATGGGTCTTTGGATTTTACTTATCGAGAATCCTTTTATAACACACACACTGTTGCACTTTTTTATAATAAAATAGAAATAGCAGATACCTTAGGAATCATCAATCCGGATTATTTGGGAAATGGAGAAAGTGTGCAAAATTCATTCAACTTACGGTATAATTTCAGAAGAGACTTTAGAGATAGAAATAATTATCCACTAAAAGGGTTTCTTATTGATATTACTGGTGAAAAAAATGGATTGGGTATATTTAATGATATCAATCAGGGAAGTGCAAAAATACTATTAAGTCAATATAAGCCTTTAAGACATAATTTTAATATTGCCAGTTCTTTTACAGCTTATACTAGCTTCCCGCAAAATCAACCCTATACTACTATGAGGGCACTAGGATTTTCCAATGAACTGCTAAAAGGTTATGAATTATACGTAATTCAAGGCCAGCATTTTGTAATGCACAAAACTGAATTAAAAAAGCAACTTTTTTCTATTGAAGCTAATCTAGGAAAATTGATGCCCCTCAAGCAATTCCGAAAAGTACCAATAGCAGCTTATTTCAAATTATATTTTGATCAAGGCTATGTTCAAAATAATTTACCAAGAAACACAGAATCCGTATTTTCTAATCGCTACATCTATAGTTATGGAGCAGGCCTTGATTTAGTTACATACTATGATGCAGTGTTGAGACTGGAATATTCTATTAATGCGCTAAATGAGGGAGGTTTCTTTATAAATGTTAAATCTGGAATATAAATTTATTTTCTTACCATCCCTACAAAATATACTGTAGCTACAGCACAATCAATCCAGTTCTTCAGGATCAATTTTCTTCTTCTTGCCTCTTTTGTTAAAATAAAACCAGTCGCCTATTCTTTCATCATTCTCAAAATAACCTTCATATACCTTTCTTCCCCTGGCATCAAAATAATGCCAGAGGCCAGTGGCTTTTCCCTTATTAAAGTTACCCTTTTGCTGTATATTTCCATCTATATCATAAAAAATCCATTCTCCATGGGGCAATCCCTCTAAATAACTACCAGTTTGCCTTAAATGACCATTTTTATACCAAAAGTACCATTCACCAGCATATAAACTCTTCTCATAAATACCTTTTTTCTCAAGGTTACCATTTTCAAAAAAATAAAAAGCACTATCAGCTAACTGATCACTAAGCCAATTTTCCTCTGCGGATTTTTGCCCATTTGGATAATAATAAACCGCTTTATCGTGTAGCTCACCATCTAAATAATTCTCCACTGCGCTTAAACTTCCTGATGGATAAAAATAATTCCACTCACCCGCCTTCTTACCATCATGCATTTGCCCCAATTCCTTAAGCTTTCCATTTTCATAAAATATAGAATCCCTTTTTTGGCCAAAGGTGAATTGGGCTGTTGATAAGAAAATCAGGAATAAAGAAAATTTTGTAAGAATTACTTTCATTTTATTAATTACTTTAGTAATATTTACACTTTACAATTGTATAAGTTTTAATTATAAAGTCTTCCTTAATATTAATAAGGTATGATAAGAATTATAATATTATTTATTTTCCTCACAAATGTAATATCTTTTGGGATATCCCAATCTATATACGCACCTATAGGCTCAAGGGCTATAGGTCTGGGAGATGCATCAGTCACACTTTCAGGCTTTTGGTCAGGCTTTCATAATACAGCAGGAATATCTGAGTCTGAACAGGTTGAAGCAGGTGCCAGCTATGAAAATAGGTTTGGTATGGAGGGCTTTAATTTTATGGCTGCAGGAGTGTCCTCTCCTATTTATTCCGGCAATATTTTTCTGGGGGCCTTTCGCTTTGGGGATGATCTGTATAACGAACATAAAGTTTCATTAGGCTACGGAACGCAAATTGGGATTATTCAACTAGGTGGCAGGGTAAATTATTTACAATATCAAATATTAGACTTCGGAACAAAAAGCACCTATTCCATTGACTTTGGAGGGATTGCAACACTTACTCCTCAATTGGTGGTTGGTGCTCAAGCCTTAAACATATCTCAAAGCTCAATAAGTGATGAAAATGAGCAAATGGTTCCAACTTTATTAAAATTTGGCCTTTCCTACCGGCCAAAGGATTATTTTATGCTCAATACAGAAATCGAAAAAGATCTTCAAACAAAATCCATCATTAAAATAGGCGCAGAATATAATTTCCTTGAAAAATTTTATTTAAGAACCGGCATTCAAAGTGCTGGGTTCCAAACTTTTTACGGCCTGGGGTTTAAATATCTATCCTTACATTGGGATTATGCTTTAAGCAACCACCCGCACTTAGGCATGTCACATTCCTTATCAATGCAATATGCACTGCCAAAAAAATGAAATTAGTAACATCCCTATTCATATTAATTATAATTTCTTCCATTGGATATTCCCAAATTAGGGATAATGAATTTGACTTAGAAAATTTTATTGAAAGTAATTTTCCAATACAAGATCAGGATATTAATTATGAAGATATTTATGAATCGTTGTTTCTACTTTGCCAGACACCAATCAATTTAAATAAAGCAGGCAGACAAGAGCTGCAATCGGTCCTAATCTTAAGTAACCTGCAAATCAATAAATTCTTAGAGTACAGAGAAAAAAATGGTAAGTTTCTAAGCATTTATGAATTACAAGCGGTTCCTGAATTTGACCTCAATACAATCAATCAAATTTTACCCTTTATCATGGTAAGAGAAAGTGGTTTGCAAACAGATAACAGACCATTATTAAAAAGAATTTTTACCGAAGAGAACAATTATTTGATTTTTCGTGCTGACAGAGTTTTAGAAACTAAAAAAGGATATAAAAGTACCGAAGAAAGAGCCAGGCAGTATTTGGGTGATCCAAATAGAATTTATACTCGTTTTAGGGTGAGCCATACCAATGATTTTAGCATAGGGTTTACTGCCGAAAAAGATGCAGGGGAACAATTAAATTGGAATCCGGAGAGAAGCCAATATGGAATGGATTTCTACTCTTTCCATTTTCAATTACAAAATCAGGGCAAATTAAAGAATATATTGTTAGGCGATTATCAATTACAATATGGACAGTCATTGCTTTTTGGTGCCGGATTTGCCATTGGAAAAGGAAGTGAAACGGTGGCAACAGCAAGAAGAAGTAATACAGGAGTAATGCCTTACACCTCCGTTTTGGAGACAAACTTTTTTAGAGGTATTGCTGCTACCTATGAACTAACTAAGCGATTAGATTTCACCACATTCTACAGTATTAACCCGGTGAATGCAAGCACTGCGATTGATTCTGTGGAAAGTGTTGAAGAATACTTTACGGCCATAAGATTGAATGGCTTTCACAGAACAGCCTCAGAACTGTCAGCCAAAAGCGCTATTCTATCACAGAATTTTGGAGGGACTTTCTTATTTCATAGTCGTTCAGAGAACCTAAATATCGGTATAAATTACATTCATACTCTCTATGACAGAAATTTTAATAGAAGACCAAACAAATATAACCAATTTGAATTCTCAGGCAGAATCAATCAAAATTATGGTGCATTTGCGAACTATTATTGGAGAAACTTTCATCTTTTTGGGGAATCAGCAATTAGTCGATCAGGAGGGATTGGAGCCATAGCAGGTTTTGTAACATCCATATCATCTAACATACAAATGAGTTTGATTTTAAGAAATTTTGAACGAGATTTTCACAGCTTCTATGGAACTGCCTTTGGTGAGAATACAAGAAATATTAATGAAAAGGGAGTTTATTGGGGAATTAAATTTCAGCCATACAAAAAATTATATCTTTCTGCTTTTTATGACAAATTCCAATTCCCTTGGTTAAAATTTAGAGCCGATGCGCCTTCCCAAGGTAATGAGTATTTAGGAAGAGTTAGTTATAGTTTTACCAGAAACATCCACTTATATGGCCAATTAAGAGTAGAAAATAAAGAACGAAATACCAGTAAGTCCGACAATTCAAATCTTAATAGTTTAGAAAATGGTCAAAAAAGAAATTATTTATTAAATTTAGATATTAGACCAAAAGGAATTATATCGTTAAAATCCAGATTACAATTTAGCGAGTTCTTATTTAATGGTGCCTATACCAATGGGATGGCATTGATACAGGATGTTAATTTTGATTTTGGAAAATTGAGATTGAGTACAAGATATGCGATTTTTGATACAGATGATTTTGAAAACAGACAGTATGCTTACGAAAGGGATGTACTATACGCATTTTCCATTCCTGCTTACCAAAATACTGGTACCAGAACCTATGCTGTTATTCAATATAAATTCAATAAGAAATTTCAAATTTGGGCAAGATGGTCCCAATTCAACTTTTTAGATCAGATAACAATAGGAAGTGGAAATGAACAGATTGAAGGCAATAGGCGTTCAGAAGTTAAACTACAAATGATGTACAAATTGTGAAAAATTTACTATTAGCTTTAATTCTTTCAATTGGTTTACTCTCCTCCTGTAAATATAGGGTACCTCCAGAAATGGTGATTGGATACTGGGAAATAGAATCCATTAAGGAAAATAACCATGATTTTACCGGAAAGCATGTAAATCAATATACCAAATACATTGAGTTCAAGGAAAACGGTACTTTTCAACAAGGAGTGATGGATGCCTCGAATGATAAAAGTTGGCTGATTTACCCCGATAAAAGCAAACTTTTTATGTTAAATGGAAGCCCTATTGAAAATGTAACAGAATGGAAGATAAGGGCATCAGATGAGCATTTAGAATTAAGTGACTTAAATAATCATTATAGAATAATCCTCAAAAAAATTGACCGTCTTCCAATTGTTAATCTAAAAGAAAAAGATGACCTCGTGGGAAAGTGGGTATTGGATAAAGTAACTATCAATGGTTTCGATAATACTAATGAATATGCTAATGCAGGAAGATGGATTATTCTTTCTAAAGACGGAAAATTTTATAATGGAGGAGAAAAAGAAAATCTAAACAGTGGTGTTTGGGCTCTGAAACCCAATTTAACTCAAATCGATTTTTTCAACGACAAATCTTCTTCCAGCAGTTTTATTACTTTTAATATTGAAGATGAATTTCTTTGGTATGAAAAACAAAACAGCGCAAATGGTAAGCCAATCATTAAAGTGTACTTTAGAAAGCAGGAAATATAATACTCACTTCAACTGCTCCATATATTTTAATCCGTAATTTCTTATGTGAGAAATCAACGGTAAAACTTCTTTGCCTATAGCAGTAAGCTGATATTCAACCTTTGGGGGAACCTCACCATAATTAATTCTTAAGGCTAATCCACTTTCAACTAAATTTTTTAACTCCTGAATTAGCATTTTCTCACTAGCATCTGGAATGTTACGTTTTAACTCTGACAATCGCTGATCAGATTTTCCTAACTGGTAAATAATTAATAATTTCCATTTACCCCCCACTAGTTCTAAAGTAGTTCTTATGGGGCACCTTGCTGAAATCTCCGTTTCCATACTTACTAAATTGTTAGTATCCACCTTTATGGCAAGTATACACTTTTTATATAGTATTGTGAAACAAAACAGAAAAGATTATGAAAATTGCATTATTTGGTGCCACAGGCAAAACAGGACAACAATTTCTAGAGCAAGCTTTAGCGGCAGAGTATGATATTAAAGCACTAGTGAGAACTCCGGCAAAAATCACTTATAAAAGTGACCACTTGGAGATTGTTAAAGGCAATATACTACATGAAGTGGATGTAATACAAACTGTATCTAATTGTGATATAGTAGTTAGCTTATTTGGTCATGTAAAAAACTCACCTGAGTGGCTGCAAACAAATGGAACCAAAAATATCCTAAATGCTATGCAAATTTCAGATATTACAAGAATCATATCTCTATCAGGTGGTGGTTTACCTTTCCCTGAAAAAGATGAACCAAAATTTGTTGATAAAGCTATTAGGTTTGTTATGAAAATTACAGTCCCTAAAATATTGAAAGATGCTATAAGACATGCTGAATTACTCAGGGAGAGTACTACAGATTGGATCATAGTAAGAGGGCCAAGATTAACTGATGGCCCAAAAAAGGGAAACTATAAAGTAGGTTGGGTGGGTGTAAACTCCGGCACAAGCATTAGTAGAGCAGATTTAGCTGATTTTATTTTAAAACAAGTAAAGGGTGATAAATACAATAAACAAATGCCTTTTGTCAGTTATTAAATTAAAAACTACTTATTAGCATTTAAAGAATTTTAAACCGAAAAAATCAATTTCCTACTGATTCTTTATTGATAGGTTTACCTATTTCTGCAAATAAATGATAAATTTGTTATTCTCTTTTTTTGAGAGGATCAGTTTTAGTATTTATATGCAGCTTACCAAATTAGAAATAAAGGGATTCAAAAGTTTTGGCGATCGAATGGTCATCAATTTTGATAAAGGAATTACTGGAGTAGTGGGGCCTAATGGCTGTGGTAAGTCTAATGTAGTAGATTCAATTCGGTGGGTGTTAGGCGAGCAAAAATCTAGGATGCTACGCTCCGATAAAATGGAGAACATAATCTTCAACGGCACTAAAAAAAGAAAACAAAGTAATTTAGCAGAAGTATCACTTACATTTAATAATACAAAAAATCTCCTCCCAACAGAATATTCTAATGTAACCATTACAAGAAGGTACTACAGGAGTGGAGAAAGTGAATATTTGTTGAATGGTGTAAGTTGTCGACTAAAAGACATTACGAATTTGTTCATGGATACTGGTATAAGTTCCAATAGCTATGCCATCATCGAGTTGAAAATGGTCGATGATATCCTGACAGATAAAGATAATTCCAGGAGAGGCTTGTTTGAAGAAGCTGCAGGCATAAGCAAATTCAAAATTCGTAAGAAAGAAACACTTAAAAAGCTTCAGGATACTGATACAGACTTGGAAAGAGTAGAAGATTTACTTTTCGAAATTGAAAAAAACCTCAAATCCTTAGAAAAGCAAGCCAAGCAAGCGGAGAGATACTTCGAATTTAAATCTGACTATAAAGATAAAAGCATACTACTTGCTAAAAAAACAGTTGCCGAAAAAAGAGATGTATTTCTAAAACTTACCAAGCAAGTTGAGCAGGAGAATGACAAGAAAATAAGTTTGAACAGGCAGGCTGCTGAGCAGGAAGCTATTTTAGAAAAAGCTAAAGCGGACTTATTAATACAGGAAAAATTGTTGGCTACCCGGCAAAAAGCATTGAACGAACATGTAAATAAAATACGCTCATATGAAAGCGAAAAGAAAATCAAAAATGAAAGATTACGCTTCCTTCAAGATAAAAGTGACAGCTTAAAACAGCAAATTGAACAGGATAAACAAAGTAATGAAAGAGCGGCCTTTAGTATAAAAAGCCTTAACCAAGAAAAAGAATCTGCAGAAAAAATTTTCCTGGAAACCGAGCAGCGTGTTCAGATCTTACAAGAAGAGTATGAGACTCAGAAATCTAAAACAGCGTCCATACGAGAGGAAGTCAATACACTAAATAAACAACAAAAATCCTTTCAGGATGATGTATATCATTTAAATAAGTCTCTTGAAATTAAGGAAATTCAGCTTTCTTCTATTAAACAGGAATTAGAGAAAAGTACAACAGATAGTTCAGAACAAAGTGCCAGCGTAGCGGAGTTTGATGAAAAGATCAATAGCCTTTCCAGCCTACTAGCAGAAAAAAATCAGTATTTACAAAATTTAAAAAGCAAAGAGAATCATTTAAACGAGCAACTAGAAGAAGGAAAGCATACCATAGAATTGATAAAAGAAGAGCTTACCCTATCTTCCAGAAAATTGGATGCTCGTGAAAACGAATACAACCTTACAAAATCTTTGGTTGATAATCTGGAAGGCTTTCCAGAAGCCATTAAATTTTTGAAGAAAAGCTCTAAATGGGGTAAAAATGCACCTCTCCTATCGGATGTATTAACCTGTTCAGAAGATTATCGCATTACTATAGAAAATTATCTTGAACCTTATATGAACTACTACATAGTAGAAACTGAGGCACAGGCATATGAAGCAGTGAATTTATTAAGTGATGCAAGTAAAGGTAAAGCGCATTTTTTCATTCTAGATAGCTTTGAGAAATTCCAACCCTCTGATACTAAATTATACGACAATGCAGTATCTGCCACAGAAATTGTGGAATTTGATGCAAAATATAAACGACTGATTGCTTATATATTGGATAATGTATATGTGGTTAAAGGAGATTACAACAAAATTCCTGAAGATAACGACAGTACTTTTATTACCCAAAGTGGCAAAGTAACAAAAAGAAAATTTAGTATGTCAGGCGGTTCTGTGGGGCTGTTTGAAGGTAAAAGAATTGGTAGAGCTAAAAACCTTGAGAAGCTTCAGGAAGAAATTAAACAGCTCAACAAAAAAATTACTGGGATAAAAGAAAGCCTGGAGACCCGCCAAAAAGATCTGGAAAACCTTAAACAGCATAGCTACCGAGAAAATATAGAGTTACTTCAGGCGGAAATAAATGAAGTGAATTCAGAATATATTTCTGTAAAAACCAAGCAAGAGCAATTTGCTCAGATGTTAAGTTCTGCTGCCAATAAAAGAGAAGGGCTGGAAGAGCAAAGAGAAAAATTATTAGAAGAAAGTGATAAAATAAGGCCTGAAGCTTCTGAAAAATCAGAAAAACTAAAGGAAATTGAACAAAGATTGAATCTTATTAGTGAAGATTTAAATATTCAGGATGAATTATTGAGCCAGAAATCATCTGCTTTCAATCAGGAGAATATTGAATTTCATCAACAGCAAAATAGGGTAAATAGTCTTGAGCAGGAAATAGGTTACAAGCAAAATGCATTTGATGGTAGTCTGGAAAGATTGGAAAAGAACCAAGTGCAGTTGAAACAAAATGATGAAGATATTAAAAACCTGATTGATACGGCAGAGACTAATGATGATGAGTTATTAGGAATGTATGAGGAAAAAGAAAGTATAGAGCTGGCTGTAAATGAAGTAGAAAAAGAATATTATGCCGCCAGAGGCCAGATAGATGAAGTAGAAAAGGACGCTCGACAAATCCAGAGAAATAAGGAACAGGTAGATACCTTGTTGATGGAAATGCAAAACAACTTGAACGAAACCAAACTTCAACTAAACAGCGTAAAAGAAAGGCTTTCTGTTGAGTTTGATATCGATTTGGATAAAATAATGGTCCAGGAAGATGATCCTGAACAAGAGAGCAATGAAAGTGCAGAACAACTGAGAGAAGAAGTCTCCAAACTAAAGGAAAAAATGGAACGTATGGGACCTATTAATCCTATGGCCATGGAAGCTTATGAAGAAATAAAAGAAAGAAACGATTTCATTATCACTCAAAGAGAAGACTTAAGAAATGCTAAGGAATCTTTGCTTGCTACAATAAGCGAAATAGACGAAGTAGCTAGAATAAACTTTGTGGAAGCTTATGAAAAAATCAAAGCCAATTTCATGAAGGTTTTTAGAGCTTTGTTTACAGAGGAAGATGAGTGCGACCTGCAACTATCTGATCCAGACAACCCATTGGAATCCAAAATTGAGATTATGGCTAAGCCAAAAGGTAAACGACCATTAACAATCAATCAGCTTTCCGGTGGGGAGAAAACATTAACAGCAATCTCCTTGCTTTTTGCTATCTATTTATTGAAGCCAGCTCCTTTCTGTATTTTTGATGAGGTGGATGCTCCGCTAGATGATGCCAATATCGATAAATTTAATAATATTATCAGAGAGTTCTCCAATGAATCTCAATTCATAGTGGTAACCCATAACAAGCGCACTATGACAAGCACTGATGTGATTTACGGTGTAACCATGGTGGAGCAAGGGGTTTCCAGAGTGGTACCTGTAGACTTAAGAGATTTAGCTGATGCGGTGGAATAAACTTCATTAGAGATTTTACCTTCAAAAATTACTTAAATTCCCTATGTCATCAATTTCTAACTTTTTGATACCTTAAAGAAATCCGTATGTATTATTTTAATTTTGTAACTGGTATCTATTCTGTAAACTTAGAACCAACTATTATTACTTTATAACAAAAGTATTTAAAATATACTAGATAAAAAAGGCTGTTAATTCTGAAATCCTCGCAAGGAAATCCCAGCCAAAAGCTGATCAGCTTGCCTGCCTTTGGGGGACCAAAGGATGAGAACCCTTATCTACTTTTCGAAAATCCTGCTGTAAAGCTCAGCCTTTGCTGCACTGTTCTTTTTCAGAAATCGTTCTCTTTTTATGGCTAAAGTTTTATTTCGATAGGCTTCGCAATAGACTAATACCATTGGAATTTTGTGCTTAATAGATTTAGTCTTTCCGCTATTATGATCCTTACTCCGCTCTTTCAAATTATCTGTATAACCAATGTAGGTAGTTTTGTCAATTGTACTTTCTAATACATACATATAATACCACATAGAAATAAGATTTTTAATACTAATGTATAAAATAGTATGGTAATAAAAAAGGCTGTCATTTCTGACAGCCTTCGTAGCCCGTAGGGGAATCCCAGCCAAAGGCTGGTCAGCCTCTGGCTGAGAACCCTCTACTTCTTATCAAAAATCCTGCTGTAAAGCTCAGCCTTTGCTGCACTGTTCTTTTTCAGAAATCGTTCTCTTTTTATGGCTAAAGTTTTATTTCGATAGGCTTCGCAATAAACTAATACCATTGGAATCTTGTGTTTAATAGATTTAGTCTTACCGCTATTATGATCTTTAAGTCGCTCTTTCAGATTATCTGTATAACCAATATAGGTAGTTTTGTCAATTGTACTTTCTAATACATACATATAATACCACATAGAAATAAGATTTTTAATACTAATGTATAAAATAGTATGGTAATAAAAAAGGCTGTCATTTCTGACAGCCTTCGTAGCCCGTAGGGGAATCCCAGCCAAAGGCTGGTCAGCCTCTGGCTGAGAACCCTCTACTTCTTATCAAAAATCCTGCTGTAAAGCTCAGCCTTTGCTGCACTGTTCTTTTTCAGAAATCGTTCTCTTTTTATGGCTAAAGTTTTATTTCGATAGGCTTCGCAATAAACTAATACCATTGGAATCTTGTGTTTAATAGATTTAGTCTTACCGCTATTATGATCTTTAAGTCGCTCTTTCAGATTATCTGTATAACCAATATAGGTAGTTTTGTCAATTGTACTTTCTAATACATACATATAATACCACATAGAAATAAGATTTTTAATACTAATGTATAAAATAGTATGGTAATAAAAAAGGCTGTCATTTCTGACAGCCTTCGTAGCCCGTAGGGGAATCGAACCCCTGTTTCCAGGATGAAAACCTGATATCCTAACCCCTAGATGAACGGGCCATGCTACTTTCTTATCATCTAATTTAAACATCGAAGCTTATCCTGCGGATGCCAGCCAGAGGCTGGTCACTCTTTGAGTGAAAAACCTGATATCCTAACCCCTAGATGAACGGGCCATGCTACTTTCTTATCATCTAATTTAAACATCGAAGCTTATCCTGCGGATGCCAGCCAGAGGCTGGTCACTCTTTGAGTGAAAAACCTGATATCCTAACCCCTAGATGAACAAGCCATGCTACTATTTTTATTATTCAATTTAATATCAATGCTATCTTACGATACCAGCCAAAGGCAAATCACCCTTTGGATGAAATGATGAATGATTGCAATAATATTTCATTCAAAAAAAATAGTAAATAAAATACACAATCCCATTAAAATCAATCACTTAATAACTTTTTATTAAGTGCTCCTAAGTAGCCCGTAGGGGAATCGAACCCCTGTTTCCAGGATGAAAACCTGATATCCTAACCCCTAGATGAACGGGCCATTTTTAAATGGAGATGCAAATATAGATGGCTAAATTTTAATTGCAAAGTATAGCGCAAAAAAAGATCATATTTATTTTTCAAACCAAAGCTTTAGCCAGCTCGTTTGATTATACTGTATACTCGTTTTATATTTACAACTTAATTATATACAAAAAACTAAAGGATAAAAATGTCAAAAATAAAAGTAGCTATTAACGGGTTTGGCCGAATAGGTAGATTAACTTTCAAACAACTTTTAAAGAAGGATAATGTGGAAGTTGTAGCGATCAACGACCTCACAGATACCAAAACGCTCGCTCATCTATTAAAGTATGATTCTGTTCATGGTAAATTTCCAGGCACAGTTTCTCATACTGAAAATTCTATCATTGTTAATGGTAAAAGTATTTCTATCTCCGCAGAAAGAGATCCTGCTAATTTACCATGGAAAAAAGCTGGAATAGATATCGTGCTGGAATCCACCGGCTTATTTGTTGATAAAGAAGATGCTAAAAAACATCTTGCAGCCGGTGCAAAAAAGGTAGTTATATCTGCGCCAGCAAAGGGTGATGTTCCTTTTATTGTACTTGGAGTTAACGATGACAAAATTGATAAAGACCATGACATCTATTCTAATGCCTCATGTACTACAAATTGCTTAGCACCTATGGCAAAAGTGCTGGATGACGCCTTTGGAATAGAGAAAGGCTATATTTCAACTGTGCATGCTTACACAGCCGATCAGAATATTCAAGATGCTCCACACAAAGATTTAAGAAGAGCCAGAGCAGCTGCTTATTCTATTGTTCCAACCTCTACAGGAGCAGCTATTGCAGTTGGTAAAGTTTTACCTTCAGTAAAAGGTAAACTGGATGGTATTGCGCTGAGAGTTCCTATTCCAGATGGTTCCTTGACAGACCTTACTGTGGTGGTTAAAAAGGAAACCACTGTGGAAGAAGTTAATGCTGCTATGAGAAAAGCAGCAGATGGGCCGATGAAAGGTATATTAGAATACAATGAAGATCCAATCGTTTCTATTGATATTATTGGAAACACTCATTCATGTATCTTTGACTCTGCTCTTACATCTGTTAACGGAAACCTAGTCAAAATTATTGGCTGGTATGATAATGAAGCTGGTTATTCAGCAAGAACTGCTGACTTAATTTCCATTTTAGCATAATTATATTTCCATTTCATAAAAGGTGAGTTTATCTCACCTTTTATTTTCAGCCTTACTGAAGGGCATAACTGTTTATTATTGCTAAACTATTTTTACAAGCCACAAATCATGATAATTTAAAAGGCTAATAATTACGACACCCTATACTCAAAGACAAATATCCAGCCCAAGTACTTAAATTGTTGATTAAACTAGCGCTTCTATTAAACAGATGTTAGAATTAACTTGGTAAAGTTATATTTTTGAAATAACTTTAATTTCAAAGAAGATAAATTACCAAATGCGGATTATATTTCTAAGCTTTTTAATATTAGCATTTCATACATCTGCAGATACTAATAATAATGATAGTCTTCGATCATTATTATCAAAAAACCTTTCAGACACTACGAAACTTAGTGTACTAAAGGAATTAACCTATCTAAATAATTCTAATGAACCTTCAAAGTCGATTCTATTTGGTTTAGATGGCCTTACCCTAGCAAAAAAACTGGAGGATATTGATTCCGAAATTCACCTTCTAAATAATATCGGAATTGCTTATTATGGATTGGGGGATTATGAAAAAACCCTTGAATATTTTTTATTGGTAGTAGAAAAGGAAGATAAACTTAAAAACCCCCAAGCGCAATCCAGGGCTTTAAATAATCTAGGTATTATTTATGACGAGATAGGAAAGCTTGATAAAGCCACAGAATACTACGAGGAATCTCTAAGAATAAAGGAGCAATTAAATGACTTAGCCGGAATATCTAATACCTTGAGTAATTTAGGTTTAGTTTACCTTAAAATGGACTTGGCAAATGAAGCAGTTAATTGCTTTAGGAGATGCTTAAAATTAGATTCTGCCTCTAATAATTTTACAGGAATATACAACTCCTTACATAATATTGGTCTCTATCACCTGAACTTTAAAAATAAAGATTCAGCAGTTTTCTATATGGCTAAATCTTACAACACTGTTCTTCAGGAAGAAATTAATTATGACAAAGCTTTTATTATAAAAAGTTATGCTAAAGCTTTATCAGTGAATAAAGACTATATAAATGCATTAGAAAAATATAATCAAGCAATAAACTTAGCAGAAAAAATTTCATCTCCTGAAATCTTAAAAGAAGCTTACAAGGGAATTTCCGAAATTCTTGAAATTAAGGGCAATTACGAGGGATCCTTAAAATACTACAAATTACATAAAGGATTTAATGATTCTATCTACAATAGCGACTTTAATAAGCAGATTTCGAGATTAGAAAAAAACCATGAGATCAAAGAAAGAGAAAAAGAGATTCAATTACTTAGAAATGAAGCAGAGATTACCAGTTTGCAATTGAGCAGAAGAAAAAATACCAATTATTTTTTATATGCGCTAGGGATTCTTTTGGCAATTACTGCTACTATAAGTTACAATAGATATCAAATAAAAAAGAAAGCTAATTTAGTTCTGGAACAAAAGAACTCAGAAATTGAGTTACAAAAAGATGAAATTAATACCCAGAAAGATGAAATAGAAGCGCAGAGAGATAGTATTTTAAGTCAGAAACATTCACTGGAAGAAGCCTCAAATGACATAATGGAGAGCATTTGGTATGCCCAAAATATACAAAACGCCATCTTACCCGATTTATCGCGAATAGCTGGTAATTTTAAAGATTTCTTTATGCTTTTCTTACCTAAATCAATTGTAAGCGGAGATTTTTACTGGTATACAGAAAAAGATAATCTACTTTACTTTGCTGTGGCAGATTGTACTGGCCATGGCATTCCTGGAGCATTTATGACTGTAATGGCGAATGATCTACTCAACAGTATTATCATCCAACAAAACATTACTGATTGCAGCGAAATTCTCAAAAATTTAGACTACGAGGTAATGAATAGCTTGCAGTATAAAGAGAATTCCTCAAATGATGGCCTGGATATTGCCTTACTTAGCATTGATCTCACGAATAATAAAATTTGCTTTAGTGGAGCTTGCCTGAATCTAATGCTAATTAGGAATAGTGAACTGCTCGAGTTTAAAGGACAACGTTTTTCGATTGGTGGGTTTACCGACATTGCTCTTAAAAGACCAATCAATCAGGAAATTAATTTTTTAGAGGGTGACCAAATCTACTTATATACTGATGGGTATCCTGATCAATTTGGTGGACCAAATGATAAAAAATTTATGCTACAAAAGCTCAAGAATTTGCTTTGCGATTTAAATAAATTACCCATGGTGGAACAAAAGCACTATTTAAATAAGAATTTTCATGAATGGAAGGGTGATAATGAACAAACGGACGATATTTGTATAGCCGGAATCAGGTTCTGAATTGCTCAATACCTGATTCCAACTATTAAGAATGATTTAAAACTAATTAACTAAACTTACCTTTTAAAGCTGCCAACTTTGCCTGCAAGTCGCCCTCTGCCGTGTTTTGCTCTTTCTTTTTCCCTAATTTACCTTTGGGTTTTCCTTCGGTATCTTTACTGAAGGGATCCTTTTTCAATGAAAGTGAGATTCTCTTTCTGTTGGCGTCAACCTCCATCACTGTCACTTCTACCTTTTGAGCCACTGAAACCACCTCAGCAGGATTGCTCACAAATTTATCAGCTAAATGACTAACATGAACCAAACCGTCCTGGTGCACTCCTATATCCACAAAAGCACCGAAATTGGTGATATTGGTGACGATTCCCGGTAATTTCATTCCCACTTTTAAATCTTCCATGTGATTTACACCTTCTGTAAAGGAAAATGCCTCAAACTGCTCACGTGGATCACGGCCTGGTTTCGCCAATTCTGCCATAATATCTTTTAGAGTAGGCAAACCTATGCTTTCTGTAATGTATTTTTTCATGTCGAGCTTTTCTCTCAACTCTTTGCCCGTCATCAAATCTCTCACTGTAGCCTGTACATCTTTAGCCATGCTTTCTACAATCTGATAACTTTCAGGGTGAACAGCACTTGCATCCAAAGGGTTGATTGCATCCCCAATTCTTAAAAATCCTGCTGCTTGTTCGTAGGCTTTATCACCCAAACGTGGCACTTTCTTCAACTCATCTTTAGTTTTAAAAGGACCGTTTTGGTTTCTGAAGTCTACAATGTTTTGAGCAATCTGAGGACCTAAACCTGAAACATATGTAAGTAATTGCTTACTTGCTGTATTTACCTCCACTCCTACCGCGTTCACACAGCTGATTACCGTATCATCCAACCCGGATTTAAGTAAATTCTGATCTACATCATGCTGATATTGTCCCACACCAATTGACTTTGCATCAATTTTAACCAGTTCAGCCAAAGGATCCATCAATCTTCTACCAATAGAAACCGCTCCTCTTACAGTTAAATCATAATCTGAAAATTCTTCTCTGGCTATATCTGATGCAGAATAGACGGAAGCGCCACTCTCATTTACCATTACTACCATCACACCTTTAGGCAGTCCTATTTCATTAATGAATTTCTCTGTCTCTCTGCCTGCAGTACCATTTCCTATGGCAATAGCTTCTACATTATATTTGCTTACTAATTGCAATATCAATGCAGCTGACTTCTGTACTTGCTTCTGTGGTTCATTAGGATAAATCGCTTCGTTAAATAATAGCTTACCTTGCTTATCGAGACAAACCATTTTACAGCCCGTTCTGAAACCTGGATCAACAGCCATCACATTTTTCTGACCTAACGGAGCCGATAATAATAATTGACGTAAGTTTTCAGAAAACACCTTGATAGCTTCTTCATCCGCCTTTTTCTTTGTGAGGATCCGCATTTCAGTTTCCATAGAAGGCTTGAGCAATCTTTTATAGGTATCAGCTATGGCTAATTTAACCTGCTCGCCTGGGGCATTTTCAGATTTTACAAATTGTTTCTCAATTAAATAAATCGCTTCTACTTCCTCTGGCTTAATATCCAGCATTAAAAACATTTCTTTTTCACCCCTGCGCATAGCCAATATTCTATGAGATGGAGCTGTTTTAACAGCTTCTTCCCATTCGAAATAGTCTTTATACTTATGTCCTTCCTCTTCCTTTCCCGATAAAACTTTAGAGTAAAATTTACCCTTTTCATAAAACAATTTCCGCATTGATTCTCTCAAACCTGCGTCCTCATTTATCCATTCAGCCATAATGTCCCTCGCTCCGTGCAAAGCATCTTCTACAGAATTAACTTCCTTTTGTTCATCAATATACTTACTAGCCTCTGCCTGCAGGTCAAAAGTATTTTGTTCAAATATTTTTAGTGCGAGAGGTTCCAATCCTTTTTCTTTAGCAATGGTTCCTTTAGTTCTTCTTTTAGGTTTATATGGAAGATAGATATCTTCTAATTTAGACATGGTTTCGGCCGTATTGATCTTTTTTTCTAGCTCCGGAGTGAGTTTTTCCTGCTCTTTAATAGATTTTAAAATAGCCTCTCTCCTTTTATCCAAGTCCTCCAGTTGTTGGCTTCTATCACGAATGGCAGCCACGGCAACCTCATCCAAACTTCCTGTCATTTCTTTCCTGTAGCGAGAAATAAATGGAATTGTAGCTCCACCTTCAATTAATTCTACTACTGCACTTACCTGCTTTACTTGTATGGATAATTCCTGCGCTATTTTTTGAATATTGTTCATTTTTTTTTAAATAATTTGTATTTTATATAAGGATACTGTACATAAAACTGTTAATTAAGATTATTAAAACTATGAATTTAAAATGTTTGCATGCTACTTAAGATTATCTCATACAATAAAATACTATTACAGTTTTATTTATCATTTTTTAATTTGTTTAATCTAAATTGATATGAATTCAAAGGATCTCCATCGTGATCAATTTTAATTTCTAAGTCCCTTGGCAATTTTTGATCAATTAATCTGTAATTGTCATAATGTAGTTTTAGAATAATTTCATTTGACTTAACATCTATTTCAGTAATATAATCTGAAATAAAGAAAGCATCCTGAAAACCCTCAATTTTTGAGCTACTTTCTGAAAACGCTAACATGCACTCACTATAGCCTCTAATTCCAAAATCAACCCTATACCAATAAACGAACTTACTATTTTGATAAAGAGCAGAATCAATCACCTGAATTGCAGTTTGAGACTCTTTATCATATGATTGAGAACAAGATTGTAACATTATTACTATTATTATTATCAATCCAAACTTCATAATTAAATTCAAAGTATAATTCTCTTTAAAATACCACTAAAACTATTTGATTCTGTCAAAATTTTAAATGAAAACTACATTTAAGATAATAAAATCAAACAATTTAGCGAAAATGCTCTATCTATTTTCAGTTCTCCAACTGATACTCTCTAAGACTCTTTCTTTTCTTTTTGCTTAATCAAAAAGAAACAAAAAATCAAGGCTGTATTCATTTATTAACGGTATTTTGTATTTCTAATTGGGAAACAAAAAAACTCCCTGCGGTCAAACATTTTGTTTCTTGTACAATTAGAAATTCAAAATCCCTAAAATGAATAAGGCCAATCTTTCTAATTAAAAACACACTTACAACTAAATCTAAGGTATTACAAACTATTTTAGAGAAAAAAAGCTTAACCTGCAAAGCCCAACACTTTCCTTACTCTTGTTAAGGTCTGGTTAGCAATCTCAGCAGCTTTTGCTTCACCTGCTTCCAATTTTTTGTTCAACTCATCCAGATTCTCCATATAGCCATTATAAAGCTCTCTTTCATTGGCATATCTGTCCCGGATTAACTCAAACAAAGCTTGTTTTGCATGACCATACCCATAATTACCACCTTCGTAGTTATTCCTCATCTCCTTCACCTGGTTGGCTGTAGCTAAGATCTTATAAATATTAAATACATTACAAGTATCAGGGTTTTTAGGTTCTTCTAAAGGTGTGCTATCAGTAATAATAGCCATAACATTTTTTCTCAACTGTTTATCAGTTTGAAAAATATCGATGGTATTGCCGTAAGATTTACTCATTTTTTGCCCATCTGTACCAGGAATAGTCATAATATCTTCACCAATTTTTGCTTCAGGTAATACAAATACCTCCCCAAATTGATGGTTAAAAGAGCTGGCAATATCACGTGTCATTTCTAAATGCTGCTTTTGATCCTTCCCCACCGGTACTATTTCTGCATCGTACATTAATATATCGCAAGCCATCAAAACCGGATAAGTGAATAAGCCTGCATTTACGTCAGCCAGCCTATCCGATTTGTCTTTGAATGAATGTGCATTGGAAAGCATAGGGAAAGGGGTAAAACAGCTTAAATGCCAGCTCAACTCTGTTACCTGAGGCACTCTGGACTGCCTGTAAAATAGATTTTTCTCTGTATCGAAACCAAAAGCCAACCAAGCAGCTGCCACTGAATTTACATTGTCAATTCTCGCCTGTGCATCTTTAATAGTTGTTAATGAATGAAGATCCGCTATAAAGAAAAAAGACTCGTTTTTCGGATCCTGAGATAGCTTAATTGCGGGAATGATAGCTCCCAATAAATTACCTAAATGAGGTTTTCCTGAACTTTGTATTCCTGTTAAAATTCTTGACATAATTAATAACTTATTTTCTTTTATTTACTTCGGCCTCTTAAACTATCTATACTGAATTTTCCAGGACCTAATAAACCGATGCAGGTAAACATGGCCGCATACATCAAACCTAGTTCTTGTTTTGAAAACGGATCAGCTCCATGCACTAAAAACACAGCAACTAACATTGTGAAAATTAGCGGAATTGCAGCCAATCGCGTAAATAGACCTAATACAATTAAAATTGAACAAACAAATTCCGCAAATACTGTTAGCACTAATGACACCTCGGGACCCAGGCCAATGGGATCCCCAAAAGCAAAGTTACCGCTAATTAGTTTTAAAAATTTGGGATAACCATGGGTGAGCATCATGCCACCAGCGGCTAACCTTAAAATAAGCTGACTCAAATTATATTTCATATTTAGGATATTAATTCGTTACTGATCATTAAGTGAACAGTAAAGAAATGATTAACTTTAAACCATTAAAAAAACGAATTTATGAAGAATATTCATTTGCTTAAGAATACTATCGCTATTGTTTTAATGTTTTTTATCCACAATTTTCTTTTTGCCCAAGAAAATGGCAATAAAATTACATTTTTAAAGGAATCTCATGATTTTGGAATGCTTAATGAATTAGATGGTGAGGTAAAGCATGTGTTTAAATTTATTAATACAGGTAAAGATTCTTTGTTACTAACCGCTGTAGACGCTGCTTGTGGATGCACCACTCCTTACTGGGATAAAAAGGCGATACTGCCCGGTGATACAGGAAAAATTGTGGTAGCTTTTAATCCGCTAAACCAGCCTGGCAGTTTTGAAAAATCCATTACCGTTAATAGTAATGCTACGCAAGGTATCCATTTATTGAAAATTTCAGGTAATGTGAAGCCTAAACGTCTCACCACAGAGGATATTTTCCCTACAGCAATTGGAGGAATTCGCTTTGAAAGTAAATTTGTAAACTTTGGCACCATCACTTCTAATAAAACAGTAGATAAAACCATAAAAGCCTATAATCAGTCGGAAGACACTATTAGATTCTCTGACAGAGTGGTTTCAGGAGATTATATAGCAGTGAAATACAACCCTAATTATGTAGCACCCAAACAGGAAACCCGTATTACCATAACCTATGATCCAGTTAAAAGAAACGATTTAGGTTTTATGAATGATGCCATCGCATTATTTACTGATGAAAAGGATCAAAGCCATAAATCATTGTTTGTTTACGCAACAATTTTGGAGTATTTTCCTCCTATGACTGATGAAGAATTAGAAAAAGCCCCTAAAATTCAGTTTGAAGAAGATATGTTTGATTTTGGACATGTAAACAAAGGAGATAACCTGACTCACACATTTAAATTCAAAAATACGGGGAAAGAAAAACTCTTAATAAGAAAAACTAAATCCAATTGCTCTTGCACAGAGGTAGAACTAGACAAAATGGACTTTAAAAAAGACACGGAAGGAGAAATTAAAATTACATTGGATACTGAAAGTATAAGTGGTTCTCAAATTAAAAGGGTTACAGTTTTCAGCAATGATCCCACCTTATCCGCTAAAGATTTAGTTATTAAAGCCTATATCAGGGATTAAGTGAATTATTTCTCAGGATAAACCGTATCTTTCAATTGGCCATTAAAGTAGATTTCTTTTTTAGTTATCACTTTATTTTCATTGTAATAAATCCAATTTTCAACTTTTTTATCACCCGCAAAGGTACCTTCTAAAGCAATTGTCCCATTTTCATGATAAGCATGATATTCACCATGGCCTTTTCCAAACTTGTAAATTTTAGTACTTTTTAATTGACCGTTTTTATAGTAAGTCTGCTCTACTCCTGATTTTTTATCTGCCTGGTAATTAACCTCAGATTTCAGCTGCCCATTCTCATAATAAGCTATATTTACACCTTGCAACATTCCATTGGAATAGTTCCTCACTTCTTTTAGCTTACCATTTTCATGATAGTAGTTCCATTCGCCTTCAGGTTTATCCTCATTATAATATTTACTTGATTTTTTATTGCCATTTAAGTAATAGTCAATGACTTCCTTATTTTTCTGCTCAGAACTAAAAATAGTTTTTGATATCAAAACGCTATCCTGGTTAAAATCCAATACTTCTCCCACCAGAAATCCGTTTTTGTACATTCTTTTGGTTTTCACAACACCATTGACATGGTATGTAATATTCTCACCATGCATTTTACCTTTCAAATAATTACCCTGAAGCAATAAATTTCCTTCCTCACTATAATTCTTAAACTCACCAGATTTCTTTCCATTGCTATTAACAAAAATGGTGGCTAGTTGACCATTTTCATAATAAGTTTTAAAAGCCCCGTTCAGATCGCCATTAACATAATTCTCCTCTGTTTTAATATTTCCATTAGGGAAATACCTTTTTGTGATTCCGTTGGGCTTTCCTTTCTTATAATTAATCTCCTGAGCTACTTTGCCATCTTCATAATATTCAACAACTACCCCATCCGGTTTACCTTCCAGAAAGTCACTTTCGCTTTTCACCTTCCCTGTTTCAAAATAAAGAATGAGTTTACCCTGCAAGGTATCATTCACAAAAACAGCTTCTTGAATTTTATTACCCTCTTTACCATAAACGATAGTCTTTCCTGTTCTTTTTCCATCTTCAAATTCAGTAACCCGCATGAGTTTCCCTTCCGGATAAAACATTTCAAAAACACCCTGCTCTTTACCATTTTTAAAGGTGCCTTTAGCCATTATTTCACCTGAATTATAATATTTATTATAATTCCCTTCTATCTGACTACTATCCCCATTGGCAATATAATAAACCTCTTTAGGAGTGTTTTTTGCACTGTCATAATAATTGGTTACTTTTTTTAAGTCCTGAGCCATTAACTGAGTGTTGGCGATCAATATAATGAAGCATAAAGTAAGTAATTTGAAATATTTGAATAAAAATGTCAAGGTTTGATTAATTTAATAAGATTTAAAACGAAAAACATCAGGTTATAAAAATACAAAATCCCGACCACATATCATATAAAGGATGTAGTCGGGAAATATTGTATGATCTTAAACTAAATGTACTGAAATTACATTTTTTCAATAACTATAGCAGAAGCACCACCTCCACCATTACAAATACCAGCTACACCAATATGCCCTCCTTTATTTTTAAGAACAGTATGTAGAGTGGCCATGATTCTTGCACCGGAGGCTCCTAATGGATGACCTAAGGCTACAGCACCACCGAATACATTTACTTTGGAAGCATCCAGTTTGAGCTCCATATTGTTAGCCAATGCCACAGCAGAAAAAGCTTCATTAATTTCGTAATAATCTACCTCCTCTTTGGAAACGCCTGCTCTCTTCATTGCAATAGGAATAGCTAAAGAAGGTGCAGTAGTAAACCAAATTGGATCTTGTGCTGCATCTGCGAATCCTCTAATTTTAGCAATAGGTTTTAAACCTAGAGCATCAGCTTTCTCTTTACTCATTAATATTAAGGCAGAAGCTCCATCATTAATAGTGGAGGCATTAGCTGCCGTTACTGTTCCTTCCTTAGAAAATACTGGTCTTAAACCCGGAATTTTATCAAAATTCACATTTTTAAACTCTTCGTCTTCTGAAATCAGTAAAGGATCGCCTTTTCTTTGAGGCACTGCTACAGGTACTATCTCATCATTAAAAATTCCTTGTTCTGTTGCAGCTGCCACTCTTTTGTAAGAGTTAATAGCATATTCGTCCTGCATCTCTCTTGAGATGTTCATTTCTTTGGCAGTATTATCAGCACAATTACCCATTGGAAATTTATTATATACTTCCCATAAGCCATCTTTCAACAAACCATCAACTAATTCACCATTTCCATATTTATAACCATATCTAGCTTTCGGAATATAAAATGGAATGTTAGACATGCTTTCCATACCGCCTGCAACAACCGTATCGGCATGGCCTAGCATAATGCTTTGCGCACCAAACATTACAGATTTCATTCCTGATGAACATACTTTATTGACAGTAGTACAAGGTACGTTAAAGCCTAAGCCAGCTCCAATAGCGGCTTGCCTGGCTGGCGCTTGACCCAAATTAGCAGAAACCACGTTTCCCATAAAAAGCTCATCCACTTCTTTTGCATCAACATTAGCTTTTATTAAGGCGCCTTTTATCGCAGCTGATCCTAATTCAATAGCGGTAAGACTAGATAAACTTCCTCCGAAACTACCAATTGGGGTTCTTACTGCTGATATAATATATACTTCTTTCATTATTATTTGATTTGATTAATTGAAAAGTAATTATTCTGTTAGATTAATGTATAGATAAAGTAGCAATCTTATTTCTGACATCGTTTGCATACAAACGCAAAATTAATAAAAAAGGCCAGCTTTTGAAAGCCGGCCTTAAAAGTGTTTACCAATCTGGCTTGCCCGATTTGGGTCTTTCAGTTGCTCTTTTCCGCATTTGCTGAAAATACTGCGCTTCTTTATTTCTCAAAGCTTCCAAAAGCATTTTAGCTTTGTCTTCAGAAATATTCATTTCTTCAAGCTTTTCTTTGGTAGAAGGCTTCATAGGTGGTTGATCTTCCTCTTTTCCTTCCTCACCCTCCTTCTGTTGTTGCTGCTCCTGTTTGTCTCCATCTTCAGCAGGTTTATCATCCTTTTTTTGTTGCTCTTCTGCCTCATCCTTTTTCTTCTGATCTTCAGACTCTTGCTCTTCTTTACTTTTTTCAGAGTCTTCCCCTTCTTGAGATTCATCAGAATTATCCCCTTCACTATTTTTGTCTTCGCTCTCTTTCTCATCAGAATCCTCCTGCTTATCCTGATCTTGAGGATCTTCAGAGTCCTGCTCTTGCTCTTGCTCCTCTTGTTGTTGCATTTTCTTTTTCAGCAGCTCATAATTATATCTTGCATCCTGATTAGTGGGATCTGCTTTGATAGCTTCTTTAAAGTAACTTAGTGCATTTTCGTATTCTTTTTGCTGTTCTGCCAAATTACCCATTTGCATAAATGAAGTAGAGCGGATTTTTTTATCTTCAGCGGTGCTTAAAGCTCTGTAATTATCAAAAGCATTAATGGTATCCTTCAATTGGAAAAGCGAATGCGCTTTATTAAGTTGAGCCTTCTCACTTGGGTAATTTAAAGTGTCGAGCAAGATACTATATTGCTTTAAAGCCTCTTTAAAATTTCCTTTTTTATAAGCCTCATTAGCTAATGTTTTAGCCTCATTAGCTTTCATAATTTTACTCACAGGGTCTATTGCGTTTACATTGGCAATAAATAATGACGAAAATGTTAAGGTAAAAAGAATTCTATAGATCATATTTTAATAATTTTTACTGAAGTAAAAATATCAATTAGTAAAAGAATAAACGCTATGCCTAAAAAGTAATAGAACTTATTAGCTGAAACATCAACAACTCTGGTATCCTTAAGTTCACCTTCAATTGTATTAATTGTTGCAATCAGTCGGTTTACTTCATTAGTAACGTAATTTATCTCAAAATATTTACCATTAGCATCACTCGCCACCCTTTTTAAGGCACTGGCCTCTAACTTGGTAATCACTTCATTTCCATTTCTATCTTTCCTATAACCATTTCTGGCCTGTATTTTACTTCCCTTTTCAGTGCCCACTCCTAAAGTAAATAACCTTATTCCTGCCTCATTAATTTTGGCAACAGCATTTTCAGTGTCATCACCAAAATCTTCCCCATCACTAATCAAAATAATAATCTGGGATTTCTGTTGGTCTGCCGGCTTATCTTCTTTTGTTAGTTTGCTATAAGCCATATTTAATGCGGCCCCAAAATCTGTCCCAGCTCCCGGCACCAAGCCTGTATTTAAGGTTTCAATAAACAAATTAAGTGCATTTTGATCATATGTAAGCGGGCATTGTACAAAAGCCTCTGATGAAAATATTAGTAAACCAATACGATCTGAACTAAATGCATCCACTATATTTTTCAGCTCAAATTTCACTTTTTCTAATCGAGTCGGAGAAATATCAAAGGCATTCATCGATTGCGACAAGTCTATTGCAATCATAATATCTTTCCCTACTGCCTTCACCTCTTGTTTATCAGACCCAAAAGAAGGACCCATTAGCGCCATAATTAACAAAGCAAAAATTGCAGTACGGAGTAAAAATTTCGGCAATACATTGGAGTAGGCCTGACCTATTCTTTTAGCAATTTTAAAAACACGAAAAGTGTAGGCAAGGTAAAGCCCCAGAAAAAGAATGATGAATATGATTTCCTCTGTTCCCAGAGAATTTGTCCACGTCATAGATAATAGTTTTGCACAAAAATATAAAACGAAACGCAAAGGCCAACAGTATGTTGAAAAGGATTAGATAATATTTACTAAAATAGTCTTGAAATAAAAATAATCTACAAAATTCACAAGCTTAAAGATTGAAAAACAAAGGCTTATAAATTAAATTTCATATTTTTTGAAATTATCCTGATTGCAATTTGTATAAGTATAAATCATTCCCTTATATTTGCATTCCAATTCGGGGAAAGCCCGGATTAAATTACGAAATGGAGGAGTGGGTGAGTGGCTGAAACCAGTAGTTTGCTAAACTGCCGAACTTAGTAATAGGTTCCGGGGGTTCGAATCCCCCCTCCTCCGCATGTGTTTTGAATTTTAGTAATTGAATAAAGATTAATGTCGCGGGGTGTAGCGTAGCCCGGTATCGCGCCTCGTTTGGGACGAGGAGGTCGTAGGTTCGAATCCTGCCACCCCGACAATTTGGGTAGCAAAACTCAGTAAAAACCCCTTAAATTAATTTTTAAGGGGTTTTTTATTTTATTTGCTTTCAAATATTATCAAATAAAAGCAAATAGCTGGTGAACATCTAGGTGAACACTTTGAACTTGCTGGTGAACAGCTTTATTTTATAATTGATATCATCTAATGCTTAATAATATTTTAAACAGTTCTCTTCATTTGGCAGGTTACACAAATCCTCTGCGAGCTTATTTTCTTTTAAATACCCAATTATATTTAGCACTCTTGCACTTTGCTGACGATATTTATTCCCAATCTAACAAAAGAAGAAAGGTTTTAGCCAAATTTTCAAATCATTGTTCAACATCCTTTACGCACCTAAAACCTGTGTGATTGAAGCCAGAGTCTTTACTCGAACTCATTCGTCTCGATACTCTATAACCAGAACAATAATCATCATTACACAAAAAGGAACCACCGCGTATTACATGCTTCTGCGCATATGGTTCTCGAGGGTCGTTATATTGTTTAGCACCTTTTGGATTCTCTTTTAACCCTTTTTCTGCATCAGCACCATATCGGTTCACATTATATTTATCCTCACACCACTCCCAAACATTACCCGCCATATCGTATAGACCGAAAGCATTGGGTGCAAAACTCTTTACAGGTGCCGTACCATAATAGCCATCCATCTCATAATTTTGATAAGGAAAATGCCCCTGCCAGAAGTTAGCCTTGCCTGTCGCTTCCTCTATAGGCTCATTCCCCCAAGGATATTTTGCATTATGATCTCCGCCAGAAGCTGCCCACTCCCACTCGGCTTCTGTTGGCAACCTTTTGCCGGCCCAAGTAGCATAAGCTTTAGCATCTTCCCATGAGATATGCACCACGGGATGATTCATCTTATTTTCAATAGTACTTTCCGGTCCTTCCGGGTGTTTCCAGTCTGCGCCAATGGTCCATTTCCACCACTGCGTATAATCCTGTAGATTTACAGGGGTTTCAGTAGCCTGAAATACTAAAGCTCCTGCTTTTAAGACGGAATCTGCAGGTTTAGGTGTACCCTCTGGTAACTGCTTTTTCATTTCTTCCCAGTCCACATCCTGTTCAGCTATAGTGGTATAGCCTGTAGCCTCAACAAAAGATTGAAATGCTTCATTAGTCACTTCAGCAACGTCCATATAAAAAGGAGAAAGTTTTACTTTATGACGAGGGAATTCATCCTGATAAGCTTGATCTGTCTTCCCTCCCATTAGAAATTCACCTGCGGGAATGTACACCATTTCCGCATGATTTGATTTACCGATAAACGAGGTAGTTTTTTCTTGATTTGCTTGCTTACCCTCTTTATGCTGACACGCAGCTAGTAAAATGATGCCCCAGACTGTTACTATTGCACTATTAATATTCATATCTGTCACGTTCTAATTACTTTTATTTCCTTGGTGATTACGATGGCCTAATTTATAGAAATTTTTTGAGCTTCAACCAAAAGCTTCCTTTCATTATGTGATACTATTCCCTACTTTATTCCTAAGTTTTGCGTTATATTGAGAAAAGTTTCATGTAAAAATCCGAACACTGAATTATCTGTTAGTGAGGTTGCCTCCCAACTAGCTTTGAACACCTGCAATCTTTTATCGATTTTTTCAAGGCAAAGGCCAAGCTCTCTCCTATGGAATTCCGGCAATCATTTAACTGATACTAAAAAAGGAATGAATTAAAGCGCAGCCGCCAAAAACTCCTAAGAAACCACGGGACAAAATGTTCTTTCGGCTTCCTCTTTATTGTTGAGATAAGTTAGAATGACATCCAATCCTTTTTTGGCAAGGTGTAAAGCCATATCCTTTCCTAAACCACGGCTTCCGCCTGTAACTAATGCAATTTTGCTCATGACAATTACCTTTTATGTAAAACTTTATTTGTTCCAAAGTTACTTTGAATGGGCGTGATGTTAATTGCAAGAAATAAAGAGTTACTTGCGAAAATCAAACTATAGGTACTGCTATAAGAGGCAGAAATGGAAATGTAGCCGATTATTCTTACTGCGATCCCTGGAGATTTAATGCTAAAGAACTCAATCGAATTAATCCCGCATAAAAGCCGAAATCTTTTGTATATTCATAGATGCACAAAGAAACGAAAGTATTTAAAAGTAAGAAACCAAATTTATAAGCTCCAATAGATCTGCAGGCAACAAATATGTTTTATACCTTTAGTATAAAGTAGCTTCAAGGCATTCAAAAGATTCTTTGCGAAAAAAGCCGAATGATTAAACAATATGAAGTGGATAAAAATCTACAAGTTCACCCCATCTTGTCATAATATTTACATTATTTTATCTACACTTACAATATCAAAGAAAAGGTTTTTGATATCTACTGCCCTTGAAGTATTGAGACAAAAACCATCAAATAGATATAAATAAGTGGTGAACAATAAAATTTAAAATATTCTAAATTATTGATTAGTAAGGGAAAACCAACTGAATTTGTAATCCTTCCGCCCCGCCTATTTCTAAAGCAGTACCCTTTGAATACTGCGTTTTTAATCTCTATTTCCTAAAAAAGGCACAGTTTGGTACCTAGACTAGCATTAAACTATTGGCTCAAAATCATAATGCTACTCAAAAACCCGGCAGTATTTATAGCAAAGCTTGAGAGTTTGTGCAGTCCTAACTCTCCGTAAATACAAAGACCCACAATAAGCACGATTTTTCTGCTCAATTTTCAGTTCTGAAATATTTTAAATAACCTCCTCATAAACTTAAACAATGCTAATTCGTAATAACGTTATCTAATTAGTAGCTAACGTTCAATAAATAATTATTTTTTTTTAATAGGCTTTATCGCTAACCGTAATTTTTAAAATTGAATAAATTTCAATACTGTAGAACCAAACTTTTTAAAAAATGAAAAAAATACACCCTTATCAAATCGCCCTTTTTCTTATTCTATCAATGACTTTAAGTAGCTGTGAAATAATTGGAGGTATTTTTGAAGCCGGCATATGGGTAGGAATTATAATTGTGGTGCTTGTAATCGCTCTAGTGATTTGGATAGTAAAGAAAATAATGAGTTAAGATTTTTATTGACTTTTATAACCGCATAGGCAAATCATTTAATTTTATTAATAATGAGCAGAAATTTTATGACTTAAAATCCTTATAACTAAGATTAAAATCAGTTTTATTATTTCACTATTTTCTAATTAACTTCATATTGCAAAGGGAATCTTAAAATTTGAAAAAAACCAAATACACAGAAGGAAAAATACTCAATTCATTGGTAAGCCTGGCCATTCCTATTATTATGGCCAACATTTTGCAAACAGCCTATCAGCTGATAGATACTTTTTGGCTGGGCCGTTTAGGTGCCAATGCTGTGGCTGCTGTTAGTTTGAGCTTTCCTGTTTTATTTCTTATTTTATCATTAGGAGCTGGTTTAACTTTGGCGGGTACCGTAATAGTGGGCAATCACAAAGGAGCGGGAGACCAAAAAATGGTCAATTATAGCTCATCGCAAACCGTAATTGTCATTTTTTTCATTTCACTTTTTCTTTCTGTTATAGGTTATTTTGCTGCTTCTCCTTTAATGAGACTTATTGGCGCTGGCCCCGAAATCCTTAAAGATTCTGTAGATTATTTTCAGGTATCTTCTTTCGGCTTCATGTTTCTCTTCATGTTTTTTGTATTTCAATCGCTCATGCGAGGGATAGGAAATGTGATGCTGCCTATGTATATCGTTTTAGGTACTGTATTTCTCAACTTAGTTTTAGATCCTCTATTTATTTTTGGTTATGGAGATATTGCTGGATATGGCGTGTCTGGTGCAGCTATCGCTAGTGTGATCACACAGGGAATTTCTGCTTTTATCGGAATTGCTATTTTATTCCGAGGTAAAAGGGGAATTAAAATCAATTGGCATCAAATGAAGCCTGACTTTCCATGGGTCAAAAAAATGTTTTTCTTAGGCATTCCTGCCAGTTTGGAGCAATCATCCCGCTCAGCTGCCATGACTATTATGGTAATGCTGGTTACTAGTTTTGGAAGTGCTGCTATAGCTGCCTACGGAATTGGAGCCAGGATACTTAGTTTAGTGATTGTTCCCGCGCTTGGTTTTGCCATAGCAACCACTTCTCTTGTCAGTCAGAATATTGGTGCTGGCCTTATTAAAAGAGCAGAAAAAATTGGAGATTTGAGTAATAAGATTGCCTTCTTCGGACTAACAGCTATCGGTTTATTATTATTTGCTTTTGCTGAGCCTGTCACAAGATTTTTTGTACCGGGTGATGAGAAGGTAATTAGAGACGGGGCTCTATTTATTAAAATTATGGCGCCAAGTTTTGGTTTGTTAGGTGTTCAGCAAGTGCTCAACGGAGTATTTAATGGTGCAGGATTCACTAAAGCTTCTCTTTTGATCTCAGTTTTTGGCCTATGGATAATCAGATTTCCTAGTGCATTTATTTTTTCTGAAAAAACTAACCTTGGAATTGAAGGTATTTGGTGGGCATTTCCTGTTTCTAATTTAATTGCAGCCATTGTAGCTTTCACCTATTACAAAATGGGATACTGGAAAATAAGGACTATTAGAAATAGGCATAATGACTAAGTTATGCAACCACGCCACCCATCGAACTGAGATAAATTCAACTTATAAAAAACTTGAGTACTCAATACATAAAGATAAAATTTCATTTTAAATCTTATTTTTTAAAGATCAAACTCTAAAAAATTACATAAAAAAAGCCCCAATTTCTTGAGGCTCTTTATTAAATATCATTGGAATATCTAAAATTATTGATCAATTTTATTTGACATTCTTTTCCTTTCATTCTCATCAAGATAAATCTTTCTCATTCTCATGCTTTTAGGAGTTACCTCTAAGTACTCATCTTTTTGGATATACTCTAAAGCCTCTTCTAAAGAGAATTTTCTTGGTGGGGCTAATTTATTACTATCATCAGTACCTGAGGCACGCATGTTGGTCAATTTTTTACCTTTGGTTACGTTCACAACAAGGTCATTGTCCCTTGAATGCTCACCAATTACCTGCCCTACGTATAAATCATCACCAGGAGTAATGAAAAATACTCCTCTATCAGTTAATTTATCCATTGAATAAGCGGTAGAAGAACCAGCTTCCATAGATATCATAGAACCATTTATTCTCCCTTGAATAGGGCCTTTATAAGGCTCATAACCTTTAAATCTATGAGTCATGATACCTTCACCAGCAGTAGCTGTTAAAACGTTGTTTCTCAAACCTATTAAACCTCTTGCAGGAATATCAAATTCCAAATGCTGCACATCACCTTTTGGCTCCATCACCAATAACTCACCCTTACGCATGGTTACTAATTCAATCGCCTTCCCTGATACTGATTCAGGCACATCAATTACTAGATGTTCAATTGGCTCATGTCGGGTACCATCAATTTCTTTAAATAATACTTGTGGCTGACCTACCTGAATCTCATAGCCTTCTCTTCTCATTGTTTCAATTAAAACCGACAAGTGAAGAATTCCTCGACCAAAAACCAAGAACTTATCCTCAGAGCCAGCCGGCTCAACTCTTAGTGCAAGGTTTTTCTCAGTTTCCTTCATTAATCTGTCTCTTAAGTGACGAGAAGTAACAAATTTACCTTCTTTACCGAAGAAAGGTGAGTTATTAATTGTGAAAAGCATACTCATAGTAGGCTCATCAATTGATATTCTTGGTAATGGCTGTGGATTTTCAAAATCAGTAATGGTATCTCCAATATCGAATCCTTCAATACCCACTAAAGCACAAATCTCTCCTGAATGAACTTCAGTTACTTTTTTCTTACCTAAACCTTCAAATATTTGAATTTCTTTTATTTTAGTTCTTTTAACAGAACCATCCTTTTTACACAAACCTACAGTCTGGCCTTCTTTTAAAGTACCTTGATATAATCTACCAATAGCAATACGACCCACAAAAGCAGAATAATCTAAAGAAACAATCTGTAATTGAGGAATACCTTCTTTGGAAGGAGCAGCCGGAATAGTTTTAATAATTTCGTCTAATAATGGAAAAATATCCTCATTAGGTTTTGTCCAGTCATGGTTCATCCAACCATTTTTACTGGAGCCATACATGGTTACAAAATCTAATTGCTCTTCGGTAGCATCAAGGTTGAACATTAAATCGAAAACTTGTTCCTGAACAACGTCTGGTCTACAGTTTTCTTTATCTACCTTATTCACCACTACTATAGGCTTTAGACCCAATGCAAGTGCCTTACCTAATACGAATCGTGTTTGAGGCATAGCTCCTTCAAAGGCATCTACTAATAAAAGTACACCATCAGCCATTTTCAATACACGCTCTACTTCACCACCAAAATCGGAGTGACCAGGGGTATCAATGATATTAATTTTGACATCTTTATAAGTAACAGAAACGTTTTTACTCAAAATAGTAATTCCACGTTCACGCTCCAGGTCGTTGTTGTCAAGTATTAATTCATCTGTTTCTTGTCCTACTCGAAAAATCTGACATGCATGAATGATTTTATCTACTAAGGTTGTTTTGCCGTGGTCAACATGGGCAATGATGGCCACATTTCTAATTTCTGTCATTAAATTGATATAAAATAAAATAATTGATAATCAAACAGTTGTGGATTAAAAATAATTCCGCAACCAATTAGGATGCAAAGGTAACAAAATACTTTTTCGCTTTTTTACTTTAGGGGAAAATAAATTGAATAATAATATTATAATAAAGATTGGCTTAATTTTTATTTGAGGTTAAATCAACCAAATAGTAAACAGATGAATAACATTTAAGAGAAAAAAAATAGCTTCAACTATTTAATAACTTCTTCCTCCCCTAGTTTATCGGCTTTCTTTTCCTTTTTCTTAACATCATCCATTAAGTAATCTTTTATTTTAGATCTGATCTCCTGGTTGGACAAGTTATGAAAAATAGTGCCATTTCTGGCAACAGAGATTTGACCCGTTTCCTCTGACACAATTAATATGATGGTGTCGGTTGTTTCAGACATACCAATTGCAGCTCTATGTCTCAAGCCAAACTGAGCAGGCACATCCTTTTCCGTAACCGGTAGCACACATCTGGCTGCAATTATTCGGCCTTTATGAATAATCACAGCGCCATCATGCAACGGACTTGTTTTATTAAATATAGAAATTAATAACCTTTTGGATACCAAAGCATCTATTCTATCGCCCGATTCGGCATAAAACTTAAGTTCAGAGCCCTTTGATAAAACTACCAAAGCTCCAATATTGGTACCACCTAATGATTTAGCTGCTTCTATCAAAGCTGTAATATCTACATCTCCAGAAGCTTGTCTTTTTTTCCACGGTAAATTGGATAAAAAACCATTCTCTCTGTTAAAAGAAGTTGTTTTACCTAGAAGCAAGAGAAACTTTCTAATCTCCTGCTGGAAAAGAATAATGGCAGCAATAACTCCCACTCCCATAAACTGGCCCAGAATGGCAGATAACAGTTCCATTTCTGCAGCACGTACAACAAGATATATGAGGTAAAGAGATAGAAACCCAACAAAAATTCTCACAGCTACACTTCCGCGCATAAGGTTATATACCTGAAAAAGTAAAAAACTTACTAAAGCTATATCCAGTACATCAACCAGACTCACCTCTAAAAAACCTACATTAAAAGCTGTTATCAATTTTGTATTTTATTAAATAATTTAATTGTCTCTACTGCTTCTTTTACATCGTGTACCCTCAAAATATTAGCTCCATTCATTAAAGCAACCATATTTAATGCAGTAGTCCCATTTAACGCATCCCCAATATTTACTCCTAAAGTTTTATAAATCATTGATTTACGCGACAATCCTATAAGAATAGGACAATCTAAACAATCAAAATAGGCTAAATTTTTAAGGATTTCATAATTTTGGTCAATGCTTTTTGCAAAACCCAGGCCCGGATCGACTATAATATCATTTACGGACAAATCTCTAAGTGTGGATATCTTATTGGAAAGTTCGAGCACAATATCCTTTATCAAATGATCATAATGTATCATCTTTTGCATAGTTGCCGGGGTTCCACGCATATGCATTAATATATAAGGCACTTCTAATTCTGCAACTGTGTAGAACATTTTATCATCCAGGTTGCCTCCTGATACATCATTAATTATTGACGCGCCGGCTTCCACAGCCATTTTAGCCACTTCACTCCTAAAAGTATCTATTGAGATAACAACTTGCGGAAATTCTTTTACCGCCGCATCAATTAAGTCCAGAACACGATACTTTTCCAATTCTTCCTCTACCTCCTCTGCATTTGGCTTAGTGGAATAACCACCAATATCAATAATATCGGCTCCGGCCTCAATCATTTGATTTATCTGAACTAAGGCCTTAGAAATATTATCATTTTTCCCACCATCATAAAATGAGTCAGGTGTGCTGTTTATAATACCCATTACCTTGGGCCGACTCAAATCCATTAATGTTCCCTTGATATTGAGTGTTTTTTTATAAGAAAATGCTGTATCTTTCGCTTCCAAATATTAATTATCTAACCGATTAAAATTTTCTACTGTTGATTACTCAAACTGAAAGCGAATATAAGCAAGTTATTGCGCTGTGTAAAGATGTTTTTGAAAAGAAAACAAAAGATTACGGTACAGCATGGAGAATTCTCCGACTTCCCTCTATAACTGACCAGCTATTTATAAAAGCTCAAAGAATTAGATCTGTGCAAGAAAAAGGGGTTCAAAAAATTGAAGAAGATATAAAAAACGAGTTTATTGGCATAATTAATTACTCCATTATAGCAATAATTCAGGAATCATTAGACCCAAATTCTGGTCTGGAAATACCCTATAAGCAATTAGAACCTCTTTACGATAATACTGTTTCTGAAACGCTTCATTTGCTATTAGATAAAAATCACGATTATGGAGAAGCATGGCGCGACATGCGAATCAGTTCAATTACCGACATTATATTAATGAAATTATACCGTGTAAAGCAGATTGAAGATAACGCAGGAAAAACTTTAATGTCTGAACCAGTAAAAGCAAATTATCAGGATATGATTAATTATGCGGTTTTTTGTTTAATTAAATTAGAAGAGAAAAAGAAATGAAAACTCTATTAGACATTGTACGCTACCTCGTAGGTGGCTTATTTATATTTAGCGGATTAATTAAAGTGAATGACCCAGTAGGAACCGCTATCAAGCTGGAAGAATACTTTAGCGTTTTCGCAGGTGATATCGCTTCATTTTTTACTGTTTTTGAGCCTTTTTCATTATACATTGGTATTTTCCTAAATGTTCTTGAGGTTGTTTTAGGAGTTGCCTTGATTACCAGATGGAGGGTTAAATTAACGCTCAATTTGCTAAGTATCATCATCATATTTTTTACTTTTCTTACTTTTTACTCTGCTTATTTCAACAAAGTAACAGATTGTGGATGCTTTGGCGATGCCATCAAATTAACCCCGTGGGAATCTTTTATAAAGGATATCATTTTGGTTATTTTAATTGGATTTCTTTTTATTTATCGAGACAAAATCAAAGAAACTACCTTTGGAGCTAAACACATAGTGATTATCTCAACAACAGCCATTTCAATTTTTCTTTGCATTTACGCTGTACAGCACCTTCCTTTTTTAGACTTTAGAGCTTATAAAGTAGGAGTGAATATAAAAGAGGCCATGCAAGCTAAAGAAAATCCTAAATTTCAATATACATTTGAAAAGGATGGTGAACAGACAAAATCATATCAATATCTAAGCGAAAAAGATGGCTATACACTAGTGTCTCATGAAGTTACAAATATTGAAGCCTCCACTCCTAAAATAACAGATTTTGCCGTTTGGAATGAATCCGGTGATAAAACCCAACAAATATTTGAAGGTAAAAAATTACTTATTATTGCCTATGATATCGATGAGGCTGATATTGATGGATTAATTGATGTAACCAATCTTCTTTCAAGGTTACAACCAGATATTAAACCAATCATCCTCACCTCCTCATCAGCAGAAAGTGTGCTGAAAATCAAAGCCCAGAGAGGCATTAATGCCGACTTTTATTATGGTGATGCTACCGTTTTAAAAACTATTATCAGGTCTAATCCGGGCCTAGTCTTACTAGAGGATGCAAGCGTTGTAGCAAAATGGCATTTCAACGATGTACCGGATCCTGCTGATTTATCAGAACTCTTGAACTGATGAACTATTTTCTTTTAGGTTTACCAGGTTCAGGAAAAAGCCACTGGGGCAAATTATGGGCTCAAGCTGCCGGACTTACAGTTATTGATTTAGACCACTACATAGAAGAAAATGAGTATTTGAGCATAGCAGAAATTTTTAATTCAAAGGGGGAAAAATATTTTCGCGATTTAGAAACATTTTATTTAAAAGAGTTAACAGGCTTGAATAAAGAAACTATTATTGCCTGTGGTGGTGGAACACCTTGCTTCAATGAAAATATGGAATTCATTAATAAAAATGGAATAAGTGTTTTTATAAATACAGATACTCAGGTAATCACAAATCATTTACTGCAGCAAAAAGAAATAGAAAAAAGACCATTATTTAAGTCATTGAAATCAGAGTCTGAAGTAAAGGGTTACCTTGACAACTTGCTTTATGATAGAATTAGCTACTACAAAAAAGCCCGGCATGAGATCATACCGGGCAATGTAAATGATACATTAAATACTTTACAGTCTTTAATTAAGTCTTAAAAAGCTTTACCTAAAGTTAACCTAAAAGATGATATTCTTGAATCAGAATCAATAATACCACCACCTGGATACGCTGTGATAGCCGGATTATTAAAGCTATCAAGGCTATAAGTTAAATCTGCTGAAAATCCATTTTTAAAAATTCCTACACCTGCGCTTACTACATCTCTATTTTGACTAAAATTAGAGCCTGCTATATTAGCATAAGGATTATCAAAATAAGCGTAACCTGCTCTTGCCCTAAAAACACCCAATCGTCCTTCTGCTCCCAATTTCAGGTTAATAGCATTTTTAAGTTCATTGCTTATATTAGGATTACCGCCTTCAAATGCTCCGCTATTGCTATTATACCTGGCAGTAGAATAGTCTATCATTTCCACATCGGCAGTTATAAAGCCATACTTGTTAAGGAAAAATGTGCCTCCAACACTTATTTTTTGAGGGATTACAAAACTATAATTTGGCACTTCATTAATAATTTCAGCGCTAGAAGTGCCGTCAAAGAAAAATGCTGTCAGAGTTATATCCTGAATTTCATTCATAGTAATAAATGTAGGCGAAGTATAGGAAATCCCTATATTAACTGCATTGATGGGCTTATAAATAGCTCCGATTGTTACCCCAGCTCCTACTCCGGAAATCTCTTTTCTATCCTCCAATTCCAAATAATTCAAGATATCATTATTAGGTAATTCTCTAAAAGTTCTTGTTTCGGTAAAATTTAAAAAATTCAGATTAAGACCTGCACCAATAAATAATACATCGTTGTAATTCGCCCCATAAGACAAATCTAAAGTTGTTACTCCACCAGATCTAATTACATTTTCTCTTTGAGTAGCGCTAGTTGTGAGATAACCTCCATCATTTGCGTAATCATATCTATCAACTTCGGAACCAATGTAATTTCCAGATTCGTTTTCAACATCAAATATTTCCAGTAATCCTACTAAACTAGCCAAATCTGAATATGGATTGGCAGCAAAATCCGGTTCTATTGCGCTTTGCGATGGATAAAGATTTAAACCACCATCAATATTTAAAAACGGCTGTAAGGTAAATTCAGTAAAGTCATTGATAATTCCATTAGCATCAGCTCCAATAACCCCTTCATAATCTATTGAATTATAGAAAGATGTTTTTTGATTCCAACCTATTCCAAATGTTCCTGATATCCAGTTAGACCCTGCATACTCTTCAAATCTTTTATGAAATACCATCGCTCCATTAGGGATCTGAACATTTGATCCTAAAGAGTTATTAGTGGTACCTTCATAATTTGCATTATAATTACCTACTCGTAGTACAGGAGATATGCTCCATGCAGATTTGTTATAAAATCCTAAACCGGCAGGATTACCAGATATACTTGAAATATCACCTCCTAAAGACGTATTGGCTCCACCTAAACCAATAAACCTTGCAGTACCTGAATTGGTAGATTGGCTAAAATTTACAGCATCTATCGCATAATTAGTATATAATTGTTGAGCTGATAATTGAAGACCAATCAAACAAAGCGATGCCGTAAAAATGACTTTGATCATTTTCATATCTATTGAATTTTAATTAAAAAAAGATTTAAAAAAAAGCGTTTTAAAAAAATCTAAAACGCTTTTCATGATGTGATTATTTATACGTTATTAATTACCTCTACCTCTTGATCCTCCACTACTTCTTGAAGAACTACCAGAAGATCTGCTACTGCTTGAAGAAGATGACCTTCCTACAGAACCACTACTTCTGCTACTTGAGCTAGAGCTTGAAGATCTACCCACACTAGAACTACTTCTACTGGATGACCCTGATGACCTACCGTAAGAAGAACTAGAACCTCTTGAAGATGTACCATAAGTTGATCTTGAGTTAGTGCTACCCGATCTTGTACCATAGTTACTAGAATTTCTGGTACTGGTATTCCCACTCGACCTTGAGTAAGTTCCTCTATTATTTGTAGTTCTGGAACTGTTATAATACTGACTAGGATTTCTAGTTGTAGTTGATCTGTTTACTGTTCCTGAAGTTCTAGCTGATCTACTGTTATTAAAAGTTGAATTTCTATTATAATCAGATCTTGTAGCACCGCTTCTCACAGTTCTGGCATTTGTATAGGCAGCTGTTCTCGCTGCATAATCCGTTCTGCTTTGTCTTGTATTCGAAGCAATGGCTGAAGTTCTCGTACTTCTTGCATTATTATTTGCTGAAGTTCTGGATACAATTCCTCTATTATTAGAAGCTGTTCTACTTGTTACAGCATTTCTAGAATTTTCAGAACCAATATTTCTACTTGTATTGTAGGAAGATCTATTAGCTACACTAGTTCTATTACTTCTTGTATTAGAAGCTACCGTATTACTTCTTGAAATTCTCGGACTAGAGCTTACTACTCTGTTTCTACTAGTATATTCACGATTTATACCATAGAGACCTCCATTGTAGTTACCATAATATAATCCATCATAGAATCCATTTCTGTAACCATTATTGTATCCCCACGCATAGCTATTGTAACCGCCCCAGCCGAATCCTCTTCTACCAAAGCTATTAAATGCCCAAGGATCGAAAAATGGATCATAAAAACCACCTCCATAAAAAGAGTTAAATCCAAACCCTACAGAAATACCTCTTCTCATTCCAAAACCTCCAAAGTAAGGATCATACATACCAAAACCACCCATTCCATAAGGGTTCATCATAAATGGATCCATCATGTAAGGATTCATCATGTATGGGTTCATATATGGATTCATTCCCATTCCCATACCCATTCCGGCCATTCCGTAATAATTATTTATTTGAGCACCGTTGGCTGGATTCTGTCCTCTTCGGGCAGCATTTTCATCATAATACCATCCCTCTTGTTGGGCGGTAGTATCATATGCCGCTATTTCAGGCGATTTATTTAATTCCTGATTAGTTTCTTTTTGATCTTTCTGAAATGAATTAAATGAATCATTTCCAGATTCAAACTGATTATAAGCATAGCCAGAATTCCTCATTTCCTGAGCTTTTTTCTCTTCTTGAGCTCTCAGCTTTTTATTTAACACTTCACGATCCGAGGAGGTAAAGTATAAATCGTCAGCCTCTACCGGAGTAGAAGATTGAGCATTTCCAAGATAGGAATTAAATCCTATGCTTATAATAAATAATATAAAGCTTAAGGTTTTCATGGCTACTTAATTTTTAGTTTCTAATTTTACAACGAATTTATGAGAAAATTGATTTCATTAATATATTTATTTCTCAAAACATTCTACTAAATAGTGATACAAATACCATACCAAAAACAAGATAATGAGTAAAGGTTTACCAAAAAGAAGCGAGGATTATGCACAGTGGTATAATGAATTAGTGAAAAAAGCTGATTTAGCTGAAAATTCTGATGTGAGAGGCTGCATGATAATAAAACCCTATGGATATTCCATTTGGGAGAAAATGCAGAGGCAATTAGATGATATGTTTAAAGAAACAGGTCATCAAAATGCCTATTTTCCGTTATTTATTCCTAAATCTTATTTAAGTAAAGAAGCAGACCATGTAGAAGGCTTTGCAAAAGAGTGTGCTGTAGTTACCCATTATCGTTTAAAAAATGATGAAAACGGTAAGGGCGTAGTAGTTGACCCCGATGCAAAGTTAGAGGAAGAGCTAATTATAAGACCTACCTCAGAAACTATTATTTGGAATACCTATAAAACGTGGATTCAATCTTACAGAGATTTACCACTTTTGGTTAATCAATGGGCAAATGTCGTAAGATGGGAAATGAGAACCCGCTTGTTTTTAAGAACCGCTGAATTTTTATGGCAGGAAGGACATACTGCCCATGCCACCAAAGAGGAAGCTATTATAGAAACTGAGCAAATGATTAATATATATGCTCAGTTTGCTGAGGAATATATGGCCTTGCCTGTAATTATGGGAATAAAATCTGCTAATGAAAGATTTGCAGGAGCTATAGAAACCTATTGCATTGAAGGTTTAATGCAGGACGGAAAAGCACTTCAGGCAGGTACGTCACATTTCCTTGGGCAGAATTTTGCAAAAGCATTTGATGTAAAATTCGCCACTAAAGAAGGTGGGCTTGAACACGTGTGGGGTACATCTTGGGGAGTTAGCACTAGATTAATTGGCGCATTAATAATGGCTCATTCTGATGATGAAGGCTTGGTTTTACCCCCTAAGTTAGCTCCTATTCAAGTAGTTATAGTGCCTATTTACAAAACAGATGAAGAGAGCGCTAAAATTTCGGAACTAGCCAACAAATTGAAAGCCTCTTTGAAAAAGAAGCATATTTCAGTAAAGTTTGATGATAGAGATACTCATAAACCAGGCTTTAAATTTGCTGAATGGGAGTTAAAAGGTGTTCCTCTAAGAATGGCAATTGGCCCAAGGGACCTTGAAAATGGCACTGTCGAGTTGGCAAGAAGAGATACTAAAGAAAAAACTACTGTAAATATTGAAGGCATAGAACAAACGATTGAAGATACATTAGAGAAAATACAGTCTGACATCTACAAAAAAGCATTTAATTATAGAACCGAGAATACCAGAGAGGTGAATAGCTTTGACGAGTTTAAACAGGTATTGGACAGTCAGGGTGGTTTTGTATCCGCGCACTGGGATGGTACCTCGGAAACGGAAGAAAAAATTAAAGCCGAAACAAAAGCCACTATTCGTTGTATTCCTCTGGATGTAAAAGAAGAGTTCGGTAAATGTGTTTATTCCGGAAAACCTTCAAATAAAAGAGTGCTTTTTGCAAAAGCTTATTGATTTTTGATTATTTTTAAGATTTAAATAACAATTATGGTAGGAATTTCTTTCCTGATACTAGCAGGTTTATTACTAATAATAGCTGAGGTTATTTTCGTGCCTGGCACCACTTTAGTAGGAATAATAGGTTTAGTTTTAACTATATCTGGAATTTTCATGGTATTTAATGATTATGGAAACAGTGCTGGTTATTGGACTATTGCAGGTACAGGCTTGGTTACTGTGGTTGCTGTAGTATATAGTTTCAAATCAAAATCATGGGACAGGTTTTCACTCAAGTCGGTGATTAGCAGCAAAGTAAATGATGAAGACATATTTACTTTTCAAGTAGGTGAAAAAGGAAAAACCATATCTGATTTAAAGCCAATAGGAAAAGCCGAAATTTTTGGCAAGATTTACGAAGTAAGAAGTAAAGGAGAATGGGTAGGCGCAGGCGTACCAATTCAAATTGTTAAAATAGATAATAAACAAATATTTGTTGAACCAATAAAATAAGATGGACGGATCATTAATTTTTATAGTAATAGGAGGCATAGTTTTATTCTTTGTCTTCATGTATTTTGTACCTGTTAACCTTTGGATAACAGCTATTTTCTCAGGTGTTAAGGTGGGCCTTTTTGAACTGGTTTTTATGCGAATCAGAAAGGTGCCACCACGTATAATTGTGGAATCAATGATTACTGCAACAAAAGCAGGGTTGGAAGTAACAACCAATGAATTAGAAACACATTATTTGGCTGGAGGTAATGTACCAACAGTTATTAAAGCGTTGATTTCAGCTGATAAAGCGAATATTACCCTTGGTTTTAAACAAGCTACTGCTATTGATTTGGCTGGAAGAGATGTTTTTGAAGCAGTTCAAATATCAGTAAACCCGAAAGTAATTACTACACCTAAAGTAGCCGCTGTAGCAGCAGATGGTATTCAATTAATAGCTATTGCCAGAGTAACCGTGCGTGCAAACATCCAACAATTAGTAGGTGGTGCGGGTGAAGACACTATTTTGGCCAGAGTAGGTGAAGGTATTGTAACCTCAATTGGTTCTGCTGCCTCTCATAAAAATGTATTGGAAAACCCTGATAAAATATCTAAACTGGTACTGCAAAGAGGCCTTGATGCTGGTACTGCATTTGAAATACTATCCATTGATATTGCTGATGTAGATGTAGGAGCTAATATTGGTGCAAAGCTACAAACTGATCAGGCATCAGCAGATTTAAAAGTTGCTGAAGCCAAAGCGGAAGAGAGAAGAGCTATGGCTGTTGCAGAAGAGCAGGAAATGAAAGCCAAAGCGCAGGAAGCCCGTGCTAAAGTAATTGAAGCAGAGGCTCAGGTTCCACAAGCAATAGCTGAATCTTTTAGAAATGGTAATTTAGGAATTATGGATTACTACAGGATGAAGAATATTCAAGCAGATACTGACATGAGAGAATCAATCTCAGGTACCGATAAAGGAGGTTCTACTAAGAAATCGGACAGTAAAAAGAAAGATGATTAATTGATTTACCAAATTTTAACTGAAAGCCCGTTTCAAAAGAATCGGGCTTTTTTTATGATTTAAATGTTTACAATCTACAATTCAAAGTAGTTTATAGCTTCATATCCTATATAGTTTAGCTTTTAAGCATAAAATAATTAATTTTGATCAAAAGCTTAAAATATGATTCAAAAGGCTACCTATTATTTGCTAGATGTTTTTACCAACCAGCCATTTGGGGGTAACCCATTAGCTGTTTTCCCTGATGCTAGTGGATTGGATACCCAGCAAATGCAATCGCTAACAAAGGAATTAAACTTGTCCGAATCTGTATTCCTCTTCCCACCAGAAAATAAACTGGCAGATATTAAAATGAGGATATTTACACCCGGCAAGGAATTACCCACAGCAGGGCACCCCACCATCGGAACAAGTTTTTTATTATTAAATGAAGGCTTACTTCAGCCTAAAAACCCTGAAAAACTCATTTTAGAACAAAAAATAGGACAAATAATAGTCAATTTTAAAAAAGAAGAGCACAAATACACACAGCTCATGATGCATCAGCCTTTACCTACCTTCGAAGAAACATTTAACGATAAAGGCTTAATTGCCTCCTTATTGTCTATTAGAGCTGATGAAATTGTAGAAGATTATCCTTGTAGGATTGTAAATTGTGGGAACCCTTTTCTATTGGTGCCTATCAAATCTTTGCAGACGATGGAGAAACTCAAACTAAACCATGAGTTATACTACCAAATATTAGAGGAAGTAGATATTATAGGTGTGATGGCCTTTAGTTTAGAAACTTCTTCACCTGAAATATTAACTCATAGCAGAATGTTTGCCCCGCAAATAGGAGTGACTGAGGATCCTGCGACAGGAAGTGCCCATGGGCCATTAGCCTCGTACCTATTTAATTATCAAATGGCTAATGTAAATCAATTGGTAACAGGTGAACAAGGAGTTGAAATGGGGAGAGCCTCCTTCATCAATATGCAAATTGAAACTGAAGACGCCAAAATTTCTTCGGTATTAGTTGGGGGCGAATCTGTTATAATGGGTAAAGGTGAAATAAGAATATAATGAATAATAAGCATATATTATTTGTAGTACCTTATCCACATAATGAAGCCCCAAGCCAAAGATTCCGTTTTGAACAGTATTTTCAAGCGCTAAAAAACAATAGCATAACTTATAATATTGCGCCTTTTTTATCTATTAAGACGTGGAGAATCCTTTATCAAGAAGGAAATAATTTCAGCAAATCATGGTATGTTTTTGTTTCCTTTCTCAAGCGGGTTACTTTATTATTTAAGTTATCAGGATACGATTATATTTTTATCCATAGAGAAGCAACGCCTTTTGGGCCTCCTTTTTTTGAGTGGTCTGTAAAATCTATTTGGCGTAAGAAAATTATTTATGATTTTGATGATGCCATCTGGCTGGACGACCCCAATGAAACAGGAAAAATTAAGCATTTAGTTAAATGGAAGAGGAAAGTTAAAAGCATTTGTAGATGGAGCCATAAAATTAGCTGTGGTAATTCATATTTAGCAAATTATGCTTTCCAATTCAATGAAAATGTAATTGTTAACCCAACCACAATAGATACGATTAATTTGCATAATTTAAAAAGGGTTAAAAACAATAGTTTGCAAGATAAAATTACTATTGGCTGGACGGGTACACATTCCACCTTACACTATCTTCAGGATATAATTCCGGTAATTAAAGTCCTCGAGCAAAAATTTAATTTTCAATTTTTAGTGATTTCTAATACTGCTCCAAATTTTGATCTAAAAAGCTTAAAGTTTATTAAATGGAATAAATTAACTGAAATTGAGGACCTCAATCAGATAGATATTGGCATCATGCCTTTAACAGATGATAAATGGAGTAAAGGAAAATGCGGATTTAAGGCATTACAGTACATGGCATTAGCAAAACCTGTTGTGGCTTCCCCTGTTGGAGTTAATGTCGAAATTATTGACGAAGGTGAAACGGGTTTTCTCGTTAATTCTTTAAAGGACTGGGAAATAAGTTTGTCGAAGTTAATTTCTTCAGTGAAAGAAAGAGAAAGAATGGGTGAAAAAGGACTGCAAAAAATACAAAAATATTACACTGTGAGCAGCAATGAGCACAATTTCTTATCTTTGTTTCAGTAAATCATTACACAATTTCTAAAATAGTTCAAATTAAATCATCTTCATATGAAAGGAATAATTACAAATAAAGCATTACTGTTAATTGCATTTTCTTTGATTATTTATCCTTTAAAGTCTCAAGACTTTGAAGAACTTGTTAAATCTGGAACTCAAGATGCCAATACCTATTTATCAAAGTATATGAATCCCTTTGCAGGTTCATTAGGTAACGGGCTTGCAAGTGGCTGGTACAATACAGCAAAACCTCATAAGACATTAGGTTTTGATTTAACAGCATCTATAGGTATGGCCATAATTCCGGACGCTTCTAAAGTATTTACATTTAACGAAGCCGATTATAATAATTTAACTCTTAGTCCGGCAAGTTCTAATAATCAACTACCCACATTTATAGGAGGGGAATACACTGGAGGAGGTCAGTTAGAGGTTGATGGAAACAGAGAAGTAGCACCAGGGGTATCATTTAATGGCAGTCAGCAATTTGATGTCCCAAATGGAATTGATGTAGATTTTCCGGGTCCATTGGCCATTCCTGTTCCTAATTTTCAGTTAGGCGTAGGTATTATTAAAAATACAGATATTATTGTAAGGTTTACTCCTGAATTAAACTTTGAAGATGTAAGCTTCAAACAATTTGGATTGGGTGTTAAACATGATTTTAAGCAATGGATTCCAGGTATGAAATTGTTACCTTTTGACTTATCAGCTTTAGTGGCTTTCAATACCATTAATTCTACCTATCAGATTGATGAAGCTAATGATCAATATGCTGAATTTAAAACATCTGCTACTACTTTTCAGGTTTTAATCTCTAAAAAATTACTTTTTTTCACACCATATGCCGGTCTAGGGGTTAATGCTATTAATTCAACTTTTGATTTAAAAGGAGATTACACCTTTTCCGATAATGGATTAGGGGGGTCAGGAGAATCAGTGACAGTGACTGACCCGGTTGCTTTAGATTTCACAGGCAATGGTGGCGCCAGATTCACCGTGGGTGCCAGATTTAAAATTCTTTGGGTCTTAGCTGCTCATGTGGATTATACCTTCCAAACCTACAATACCTTAAATGTAGGGTTTGGAATAAACATTAGGTAATTTGAAAAAAAAGTAAAATCACACTAAAGTATGACTAATGTTATATTTTTTAGTTAAAATAAATTTTTAACCAAAGTACAAAGAACAATGAAAAATATAATTTTAAGTATTTTAGGCATCTCGTTTACCCTCACTTGCTATGGTCAGTTGGAATCCGGAAACATCCTTTTAGGAGGAGAAATAGCTGTAAGTAATGAGGAAAACCAGATTGATTTTTCTTTTTCACCAACAGCATACTATTTTATTACTGATCAACTGGCATTAGGTGGAGATTTATCATTTTTCACTTCAAAAAATGATCTCGGCCCTGACAATTATCGAAGGTTTAACTCTTTTGGTATATCTCCAAGTTTACGTTACTTCTGGAGCTTAACCGAAAAAACCTATGTATACGGAAGAGGCTCAATTGGATTTGCAACCTTCACCAGTACAGAATTTACAGGTAATACATCTGAAGAAAATTTTACAGGATCACAACTTGGAGTTAGCCTTGGCACTGGTATTATGTATACTTTAACTCCACGCTTTAGTATAGATCTTGGTTTAAATCTTGTAGGGTTTTCGCGTTTATCACAAACCAGACAAATTGGTTTAGAAGAAGTGACAACTAATAGTAACGGATTTAGATTTGGACTTGATACCTTTTCACCCTCATTCGGGCTATACTATGTAATCAAGTAATTTACAAGAAGTGTATGCACTGAGTGCTGAATATATATTCATTTGTAAGTGTATAAAACGTTACAAACTTTACGACAAATAAATTAAATCATATTACAAAACAAAAATGAAAATGAAATTTAAACTTTTGATTATTTTTACGATTTTAGTTGCCCAAACATCTTATGCGCAACTAGGTGCTGGTAATTTAATGGTTGGTGGTGCTCTTGAAATTAGCACAAACGACAATCAAAATTCGTTTACCTTATCTCCTATAGGTTATTATTTTATTTCAGATCAATTAGCCATAGGTGGTAGTCTTGGCTTTAATACACGAAGAGATAACCCAGGAGAAGACAATTATATAAGGGAAAATAGAATTGGTATTATACCTTCTGCAAGGTATTTTTGGGGCTTGAGTGAGCAAGTTTATGTTTACGGACAGGGATCACTTGGTTTAACATTTGGAAGTGGTAAAGCGTTTGCAGGAAATACCAGCACAGATATCTATAATAGTACAGATCTAAGTATTGGTTTAGGTACTGGTATTCTTTATGTGATCTCACCAAAGATTGGTATAGACTTAGGGTTTAACATAGTTCGATTTGTAAATAACTCAAGAACCAATAATAATCCTTTTGGAGAAGACCAGACAACTACCAACAATTCGTTTAGATTTGGAATCAATTCCTTTGCACCCTCTTTTGGTTTATATTATATTTTTTAGGTAGGTAAATCGGGGCAGGTAGAAATGGAACAACTTACGCTGTAATTGGTAAATAGATTTTAGCTTTTGTCCAGTATCTGTCCCGACTTTCAATATTCATAGTTCCTCCTATTTTCTTCAAAAACTCTCTTGAATTATATAACCCCATTCCATTTCCGGTTGAGAGCACTGTGCCTCTATAGAACATATTAAATATTTTAGGCATCACTTTTTCATCTATGCCAATTCCATTATCTGTTATTTCAATTAGATGGAACTCTTCAGTTTTTGATACTGATACTGTTATTTCCAGATTGTTCTTTCGTATATCTCTATACTGAAAGCTATTTTTAAGAACCCCTTTAATTACCATTGCCAATCTATTAACATCACTTATTAAAGTGTAATCAAAGTCAAAATTAAGTTTTTTCACAGAGTTGGTATCATAAATATTATCCATGAATAGCAAGATTTCGCTAATAGTTTGGTATAAATTTATTTCCTGAAATTTCACATGGGTATGAATATTCGTAGCTACATTACTTATGTCGTGCACAAAAGAATTAAGCAAACGTAAATTTAATCGAAGGTGATGCTTTAGTTCATTTACAGTTTTAACATCTGTAATCTCAATTACCTTTAATAAGCCTTCCAGCGAAGCTACCGGGCCTCTTATATTATGAGAAACACTGTAAAGAAATTTATCTAACTCATGATTAATTTGATTAAGCTCGAGGTTTCTCTCAGTAATCTCCTCTGAAAAACTGAGGTATTCAGTATTATCCTCTAAAATAAAAGCATAACCATCTGGAAATTCCTCATCTGATATGATTTTTTTTCCAGTGCACTTAATTTGAAATTCCTTGGTAAGTTTTGTATTATTTATAGTGAATTCGAAGTTTATTAACTCTTTCGTTAGTTTATTTGCTTTAAATTGATTCCAAAAACCTGCCAAATCTTTGATATAAATGAAATCTATCAAATTATGGTTTAACAATTCCTTTTTACCAAATAACTGATCAGTGCAATTATTACACCATAAGATTTTGAAGTTTACATCCGTTATTATTATACCAACAGGCGCTATTTCTGCAATATTTTTAAATCGGGAAGCATTGTAAATTGATTCTCTATCCTTATTTAAATCAGTAGCTGTAAGGATTTTACTCATATTCTCCTGAGATAAATTAACCTTATCCGTTTCAATTAATTGAACCAAAACCACCTCGTTATCTAACTCAGTTGTTAAAAACTTTATAATGGAATGGTCAGCCTCTACTAAAAAAGTGCTTTTCTTTAAACTTTGGGAATAATCCTTTTCCCAAACACGAATATACTTTTCGTACTTACATTCTTTTTCTTTAAAGGCATTATTGTAGGCTAAAACATCTCTGGAACCTGCTTTAGTTAAAAACATGGGCAAGGTGCTACTTTCAAAGAAAGTATTCATTTGATCACTCAAATAACTCATTTTATGGCTTACGGTTTCCATTTATTTTAGATGGATTTAAGCAGGAAATAATTATTTGAAGTATCGAACCCAGATAAATTATTTACTGATATTATTTAAACGTAAAATTATTTGAAATGCATTTACCCAACAAGTGGGATTAATTCTTAACATTACAATTAAACAAATTTGTTTTTAAAGGTACTGATTCAAGGACAAGCGGTTATTACTAATAAATAGCTCAATGTTTAAGTATAATACCTATGGATAATTAAAAGTAAAGCATTATAAATCATAGGTTTAATAAGCTAAAATATTCATTTAGTCAAATAAAATTACATGAGTCATTAAGTCTTTTGTTAAGGATTAAAATTAAATTTTAAATGAAATATAGATTTCATTGCAACAAATGGACTGTATCTTTGTAGTATTCATATAACAAATTATAATGCTTAAATACTTTATTATTAATTAGATTGAAAAGCTTGAGCATAAAAAATAAAATCACAATATTATGTACAGTTCATTAAAAACTAAATTACAGGAAGATTTAAAAACTTTAGAATCAGAAGGTTTATATAAAAAGGAACGTATAATTACTACTCCGCAAAGTGCTGCTATTAAAACTACTACAGGGAAAGAGGTTTTGAATTTTTGTTCCAATAATTATCTAGGCTTATCTTCTCACCCTAAAGTTTTAGGGGCCGCAAAAAACACTTTAGATACCCATGGATTTGGCATGTCATCTGTTAGATTTATCTGTGGTACTCAAGACATCCACAAGGAATTAGAGAATAAAATATCAGAATTCTTAGGTATGGAAGATACCATTCTATATGCAGCGGCATTTGATGCCAATGGTGGTCTTTTTGAACCTATTTTAGGGCCTGAAGATGCCATTATATCTGATTCGCTTAATCATGCCTCTATCATTGATGGAGTGAGGCTTTGCAAAGCACAACGTTTTAGATATCAAAATAATGATATGGCAGATTTGGAAGAGCAGCTGAAAGCAGCAAAGGATGCTAAAAGTAAAATTATAGTAACTGACGGTGTTTTTTCAATGGATGGTTACGTGGCACAACTAGATAAAATTTGCGATTTGGCAGACAAATACGATGCTTTAGTAATGGTGGACGATTGCCATGCTACCGGATTTATAGGCAAGACCGGTAGAGGTACCCACGAACTCAATAATGTGATGGGTAGAGTAGATATAATTACAGGCACTTTAGGAAAAGCATTAGGTGGAGCTATGGGTGGTTTTACCAGTGGTAGAAAGGAGATTATTGAAATGCTTCGTCAAAAATCAAGACCCTATCTATTTTCCAACTCATTAGCTCCTTCTATAGTAGGTGCTTCTATTGCTGTTTTCGATCTTTTAATTAGCAGCACTGACTTAAGAGATAAACTGGAATCGAATATTAATTATTTTAAAAAAGAGATTAAAGCTGCTGGGTTTGATATAAAAGATGGAGATTCCGCTATTGTACCTATTATGGTTTACGATGCTGCCTTGTCGCAGAAATTTGCCGACAGGTTATTGGAGGAGGGGATTTATGTAATTGGCTTCTTCTACCCTGTTGTTCCTAAAGGCCAGGCAAGAATTAGGGTGCAATTATCTGCCGGGCATGAAAAAGCTCATTTAGACACTGCCATAGCTGCCTTTATAAAGGTTGGTAAAGAATTAAATATCATTTAAAATTATACAGCATCTCCCACTTCATCACTTTTGGGAGATGCTATATTAACCGCAAGGTACAGCACTTATATGCTGATGCCCCCTATTAGCTCTACACCTCCAGGCTTTGTTTACCTGCGAAACCTGCCAAATACTACCCCCTAATTTTAACTCTACCCTATAGTATTCGTCTACCAGGGAATCATCTTTCAATCCTTTTTTTTCTACAATAACAACAGCATGTGTAATTAATTCTCTACCGCTTAAACTTTTGGAAGCTATATTCACTTCAGGGCTTATCATCTGCTGCCCGGCAACTCTTAAAGATATACTCAGAGGGCTATAAGCCCATGGTAAACGCATTGATAAAGCTTTCTCTATTGCCTCATTGTATTTTTCAATAGGTAGGGCTTCCCCCTTATCTATCAGTTCCTGTTCATAATTCCATAAAGGATTTAAATCTGTACTACTTTGAGTATTTGAATCATTATGACAAGCTCCAAAAAAAAATAAAAAAAGAATGGATACAAAAAATAAAATTCTGTTGTTCATTAATAGAATATTTTTAATTTAATTTCCTTAGAGCCACTATTTAAATTAAACTTAGCTTCGTCATATTTTGGAGCGCTAAAAGTATTAACGGCATCGTTACTTGCACCATAACCTTCTTTGGGTGCTCCAACAAAGTTAGTATCCATTTCTTCATTTCCATTCTCATCATGAAGAAATATTACTGCATATTCTCCATAAGGAACATTTTCGAACTCTAATACTTGAGTTTTGCCAGTCACCTTAATTTTCTTGTTCATTAAAGCTTTTTCTGCATTATCCGGAAAATATTGTTTAGAATTAAATAATGAAACTAAAAGGTGTCCATTTGTATTTCTAAATTCACTAACCTGAATTTTAATGGTTCCTGCATCTTCCAAAAATTCTTGATTCTCCTGCATTCCAAAAAATAAAATCTGAAATGTAATAATTAAACTGTATAACATCTTTACAATATTTGTTTATTAGGTTAACTCTCAATTTACTGCAAAGTTATGTAGCTCTAAGATTAATTTTTATTAATTAATAGTAATTAAGCCCTTTGCAACATAAATTAATATAATTACCTGACACTTCCTTTTTATTTTGATGCTGCAAAACTTGAGCATTTGAAAAAGAAAATATTGAATAAAAGTCAATATTGATAAATCTTAAAGAATTTATCTTCAATCTAAAATAATAATTGTTAGTTTTGCCAGCATTCTCAATCTTTATAATATTATACTTGACTCTTTTATGCAAGAAGTAAATAATTTTCTTATCCTGATAGATAGTTTTATTGGAAGCGCCCCATGGTTTCCATACGCTTTACTAGGTACTGGTGTTTTTTTCACTATATACCTCAAATTCCCACAGATAAGGTTTTTCAGACATGCGCTCAAAATCGTTTCAGGAAAATTCGATAGAAAAGATTTACCAGGAGACACTTCTCATTTCCAGGCTTTGGCGACCGCACTATCCGGTACTGTGGGTACAGGAAATATAGCAGGAGTTGCTTTTGCAATACACTTGGGTGGGCCAGCAGCACTGTTCTGGATGTTAGTTACAGCAGCACTAGGTATGTGTACCAAGTTTGTGGAGGTGGCTTTATCACATAAATACAGAGTGAAACTGGATGATGGCAGCATGGCCGGTGGTCCGATGTATTACATGAGGAATGCCAATTTTACTTTAAGAGGAAAAAAAGTGAATTTAAAATGGCTTGCTGCCATTTTTGCATTTGCAACAGTACTTTCTTCCTTTGGAACAGGTAATATGCCTCAAATAAATAATATTGCAGGAACTATGAAAGAAGCATTTGGTCTAAATCAAATGATTACAGGAGCTGTTTTAGCAGTTTTTCTAGGGTTGGTAATAATAGGTGGAATTAAAAGGATTGCTTCAATTACATCAAAATTAGTACCTGGCATGGCAATCATTTATTTTATTGGTGCATTTGCAGTAATTTTCTTCAATTATGAAAATATTATTCCTTCTTTAATAGCAATTTTTGGAGATATATTCACTGGTTCAGCTGCAACAGGAGGTTTTATAGGAGCTAGTTTTGCATTTGCCTTCAACAAAGGAGTAAATAGGGGTCTATTTTCCAATGAGGCTGGTCAAGGTTCCGCTCCTATTGCACATGCTTCTGCTAAAGCCAATGAACCATTATCTGAGGGTATGGTAGCCATTTTAGAACCCTTTATTGATACTATTATAATATGTACTGTTACAGGTTTAGTGATATTATCATCAGGGGCATGGAATGAAAAACATCAAAATGAATTCGAATATTCCGGAATACAGATTCTTAACGAAAGATTAGATGAAAGTTCCCCAGAAGATGTAGATAAGGTTAGGAAACATATTAATGATATTGAGACAATGACACCCTTCACTGATTCCCTTGTGGTAGAAAATGGTAAAATCATTAATCAAAATATTACTTTTATTAATGCAAGATCTTTCGCTGACGAAATTCAGGTCTATGTAAATGATGGTATATTAGAGCGACAATTATTTAGCGGATTTATTAATATAGATGATGATGGTAAAATTGCAAATGACCAATCTATTCCAAAAGATAAATCGATCACTTTTGTAGGGAACTCATTAGTACATAGCGCTCCACTGACAGCCATTGCATTCAGAAGAGGCTATTTTGGTGATTGGGGGCAATACATTGTAGCAATTGGATTATTATTATTTGCATTCAGCACTGCTATCAGTTGGTCCTATTATGGAGATAGAGCAATGACATATCTATTTGGTCCAAAATCAGTTATCTACTTTAGAGTTCTATACGTTATCGGTTTTTTCGTGGCGTCTTTTATTGACACAGCAATAGTTTGGAATCTATCTTATATCACAATAGCGTTAATGACCATCCCTAACTTAATTGGTATTATATGGCTACGTAAAGATATGAAGAGAACGATTGAGGAATACGGAGATTTCTTTGAAGAAAATTTCCCGGGTGAAAAGCATCCTAAATTCAAATAAGAAATTAATATTTATAGCAGATTTTCTGCTATACCCTAAAACAAACAAGGCACGGATATTGATTTCCGTGCCTTATTTGTTAATCCATTCAGATTAACAAAAATCCTCTCCAGTTGGGTTGCACCTCAAAATATTTTGTAAAATGAAGTATCTCCTACTGTTATAATGTGATCAGCTCTAGCTATCCATTTCTGTAATTTCACAGTTGGATTTTCAAAAGCAGTAACCTCTCCCTCATAAACTATTTCATCATTCACACCTAAAATTTTCACTTTAGTTGTGCCTTCACAAGTAATAACTCCTGCAGTGATCAAATCTCTTTCAAAAATGGCTAAATCAGACTCCTCCAATAATTCTCTCATATACTTTGCTTCTTTGATCGCTTCCTTTGATAGAATATCGGTGGAATCTTTGGCAAAGCTTTGAGCAACTGATACTACTGCAATGGCTGCAATTACCATACTTGTTTTCAATGTGTTTTTTAAAGTTTTCATGTCCTTAAATTTTAAATTTGTAGTTTTTTTATATTTGTTATAGCTAAGACGCTGCCAAACATTTGATAGTTGCAGATCGGCCTAAAAACGATTTAAATAGACATTCCACACAATTGAAAACCTGAAAGTGTACATTATCGTACAGCGATAATCCCAGTTTCGGGACAATTAAATCAATTGTAAAACTTTAAAACAGATTGAATAGAACTGAGGTAGGAGCTTCCAAATAAATTAAGGTGAACTAAAAGGGGATATAAATTATATATCTTCACTCTTTCACTAAAGCCCGAAGCTAAGGGGAAATATGCATGATAACTTTCGTAAAATCTCTCATCGAAACCGCCAAACATATGAGTAAAAGCAATATCAGTTTCACGAAAATTATATTGAATGGAGGGATCTATTAAATACGGGATACCGGAATTACTCACTATAAAATTACCATTCCATAAATCACCATGAACCAGTGAAGGTCTGGCATCAGGAATTATTTCCGGCAAATAGGCAAACAATTTCTCAAAGGCATCCACATCATTATTTTGAAGAAGACCTTTCCCAATTGCTAAATCAATTTGAGGTTGTAATCTTTCCTTTTGAAAGAAAGAGATAAAATCATTATGGTTTTTATTAGATTGATTTAAACTACCAATATAATTATTTTTACTCCATCCATAGTAATCATTACTGTTTTGATGAAGCTTTGCCAAATTCTCACTAAATTTTTCCCAAACCTGAGGTGTTGGTCTCCCCTGCTCAATATATTCTAAAACTAAAAACTCCAGGTTAGCTACTTGATCATATACAATAATCTCAGGTATTGCAATTGAATGAGTTTGTGAGATGGCTTTTAATCCTTCTAGCTCGCATTTAATGATATCAGGAAATTGCTCAACATTGTTGTATTTGATAAAAAAGTTAACAGAACCAGCCTGGTATCTGAAGCAATAATTGATGCTACCGCCTCCCACACTACGGAAATCCGATATATCCGACTGATGAAAATCTTGTAAATAGGTAGAAATAGTTAATGGAATCATTTTTAAATTTTATAAAATATTCTGTAAGTTTCAAACTAAGAGTAAGTTTTACTTTGGGAATGCAGCCATTTCTTCTATTTTTGCACAAACTTAAAAATGAGTATTAATGAGCGTTTTAGTAAATAAAGATTCCAAAGTTATAGTTCAAGGGTTTACCGGTTCAGAAGGTACTTTCCATGCTGAACAGATGATTGAGTATGGTACCAACCTTGTAGGTGGTGTTACACCCGGAAAAGGTGGCCAAACCCATTTAGGTAAACCAGTATTTAACACTGTAGAAGAAGCTGTGCAAAAGGCAGGAGCTAATGTTTCTATCATTTTTGTACCCCCAGCTTTTGCTGCTGATGCAATTATGGAAGCAGCTGATGCAGGTATAAAAGTAATTATTACTATTACTGAAGGGATTCCTGTAAAAGATATGATGCAGGCTAAAACTTATATTCAAAATAAAGATTTAGGTTGGTTGGCCCTAATTGCCCTGGTGTTATTACTCCGGGAGAAGCTAAAGTAGGTATTATGCCGGGCTTTGTTTTCAAAAAAGGTAGAATTGGTATTGTTTCTAAATCAGGAACTTTAACCTACGAAGCAGCCGATCAAATAGTGAAAGCTGGTTTTGGAATTTCTACAGCCATTGGTATTGGTGGTGACCCAATTATTGGCACTCCTACTAAAGAAGCTGTTAAGATGTTGATGGAAGATGACGAAACCGATGCCATCGTAATGATTGGTGAAATTGGCGGTAACTATGAAGCAGAAGCAGCCAGGTGGATTAAAGAAACAGGAAATAAAAAGCCTGTTGTAGGTTTCATTGCAGGTAAAACTGCTCCTGCAGGAAGAAGAATGGGACATGCCGGTGCAATTATTGGCGGTAAAGATGATACAGCGGAAGCAAAAATGAAAATTATGGATGAATGTGGTATTTATGTAGTACAATCACCAGCTGATATTGGAGAAACTATGAAAAAAGCATTGGCTTAATTCAATAAATAAATGAAATTAAAAGGATCAGATTAATTCTGGTCTTTTTTTTTGATTTTTACTACACCTCAATCAATTGATTTACAACTATTTGTGCAATTAAAATAGTAAAATTTAAAAAATAATTGAATAGTAAGGGTTACTTTTTTGAAGTGAATTGTATATACCTATACAAACACACAAATTTTATTCATACACCTGTTTAACACTAAAAGCCTTCTTTTAAAAGAGAAGGCTTTTTTTGTGCCTTGCTTGTTATACCTTTTAACAAACCGCAACAATATTTTATTCATCATTTGTTTAAGCCCAAAATTACGATTCTGAAAAAAAATAAAAATAATTGATAACCTGGGGTTACTTTCCGCGGGTGAATTGTATATACTTATACAAACACAAATTTTATTCATACACCTGTTTAACACTAAAAGTCTTCTCCTAAAAAAGAAGACTTTTTTTGTACCTATACTTTTTTATGCCTTTCTGCTTTTTATCTTTACAAAATGGAATTTATAAAACTAAATAAGCAATATAAAAAGCACATAGCTTTAGTAGGCCTTAACAGACCAAAAGAACTAAACGCCTTAAATCTACAATTAATGGCAGAATTACGCGACACACTTAAAGCTTTAGATGAGGACGATGACGTAAGGGTGATTGTGCTTACCGGCAACGAAAAAGCTTTTGCAGCAGGTGCCGACATTAAACAAATGGCAGGCAAAACTGCTATTGATATGCTGAATGTGGATCAGTTTAGTACCTGGGACCAAATTAAAAAAACCAAGAAACCTCTTATAGCGGCTGTATCAGGATTTGCTTTGGGAGGAGGCTGTGAATTAGCACTAACCTGCGATATGATTGTTGCCTCTGAATCAGCGAAATTTGGCCAACCCGAAATAAAAATTGGAGTAATGCCCGGTGCAGGCGGTACCCAGCGACTTACCAGAGCCATTGGAAAAGCCAAAGCAATGGAGTTGGTACTTACCGGAAAGTTTATAAGTGCAGAGGAAGCCGAAAAATATGGCTTAGTGAATAAAGTGGTTCCTACTGAGATGTATTTAGAGGCTGCTATTGACTTAGCTGAGGAAATAGCGCAGATGTCACCCGTAGCCGCAAAGCTAGCTAAGGAGTCTGTAAATAGGTCATTTGAAACACATTTAGATGAGGGGCTTCACTTCGAGCGCAAAAACTTCTATTTAACCTTTGCCTCAGAAGATCAGAAAGAAGGGATGAATGCTTTCATTGAAAAGCGTAAACCTGAATTTAAAGGAAAATAAAAAAAGCGAGAGGTCTAATTCTTTAATCAGGCCTCTCGCTTTCAATCAATTTGTAAGCTCTAAATTTAACTCACGCTAGGGATTTGCTGAAACTCAACCCCTCTTTCTTTCCCTTTAAATGAGGCTCTTGGTTTTAAATTTAAAACCTGAAATAATTCTGCATCCTCATTTACTTCCGGGTTCGGGGTGGTTAATAATTTATCGCCAGCAAAAATGGAGTTAGCCCCAGCCATAAAGCATAAAGCCTGCTCTTCCTGACTCATTCTTACTCTTCCGGCTGATAACCTTACCATTGCTTTAGGCATGATGATACGAGCTGTTGCAATCATTCTAATCATTTCCCAAACAGACACTTTAGGTTGTTTCTCTAATGGGGTTCCTTCAACAGGTACTAGTGCATTCACTGGAACAGATTCAGGATGTTCTACCATAGTAGCCAAAGTATGCAACATGCCCACTCTATCTTTGTGTTGCTCGCCCAGTCCTATAATACCTCCTGAACAAACTGAAATTTTTGCCTTACGAACCGCTCCGATGGTATCTAGTCTATCTCCATATGTTCTTGTGCTAATGATATCATCATAATGCTCTTCAGAAGTGTCCAAATTATGGTTATAAGCATAAAGCCCGGCTTCTTTCAACTTTTCAGCCTGAGACTCTGTAAGCATACCCAATGTACAGCACACTTCCATATCCAACTCATTAATACCCTTCACCATGTCTAATACACGATCGAAATCACGGTTATCCCTCACCTCTCTCCAGGCAGCACCCATACAAAAACGGGTACTTCCATTTTCCTTGGCAGTTCTTGCACTTTCTAAAACCTGTTCAGTAGGTAGCAATTTATGAACCTTCACATCAGTATGATACCTGGCTGCTTGCGGACAATAAGCACAGTCTTCAGGACAGCCACCAGTTTTAACACTAAGCAAAGTGCAAACCTGTACCTCCTGCGGATCATTATATTCACGGTGTACGGTAGCCGCATTGTAAATAAGTTCTAAAATGGGCTGATTATATATATTTTCAATTTCTTCCTTCGTCCAGTTATTTCTGATTTCAGTCATAAGTATTTCTTAATTGTAAAGTATTGTAAAAAAACAGTCAATTTATTTGATTTCCAAATCAAATGGCATTCTTGTTTGTAAACCTTTGTTCTCCATAATATATTTCAAGTCCTTTACATAAGGGCTAGCTTCACCATACATAAATCTGTCTGAAATAACTTTAGCAGAAGAACCAAGATCTTCCATTAACTGCTGAAAGAATGGCTTCACCTGCGGGTAATATACTTCCATATATTTGCCTTCTTCTAATCCAGCTGATTGAGCAGCAATAGCTACGGCATCATCAAAACTACCCAAAACATCAACCAATCCCTTCTCTTTGGCTTCTAAACCAGACCATACTCTGCCAGAAGCCACCTCTAATAAAGCTTCGATAGACATATTTCTTCCTTCAGCAGCTTTTGAAGTAAAATCTTCATAGCCTTGCTCCACCATGTTTTGAATGATCTGTTTTTCGCTTTCATTTAAACTTCTGGTAACAGTGTACAAGTCGGAATATTCACCTGTGCTCACCCTGTCAAAAGTAATTCCTATTTTAGATTCCAAAAATTTAGATAAATCAGGAATGATGGAAAATATTCCAATTGACCCGGTAATAGTAGTAGGCTGGGCTACAATAGTATCGCAGGCCATTGCCATATAATAGCCACCTGATGCTGCAACACTCGACATAGAGGCAATTACAGGCTTCACTTCTTTTGCTAATTTCACTTCTCTCCACATAACGTCAGAAGCCAATGCACTCCCTCCAGGACTGTTAATTCGGATCACAATGGCTTTAATATTATCATCAAGCCTTGCTTTTCTAATTTCTTTAGCAAATTTGTCGGACCCAATTGATTCAACATCTCCATTACCTGAAACAATATTTCCTTCTGCTACAATAATTGCAATCCTATCAGATTGATAAGATTCGGCCACAAAAGATTTTTTATATTTAGTAATACCCACTGTCGGTATTTCTGCATCTTCAGATAGGCCAGCCTTCTCACGCATCATTGATAAAACCTCATCATAATACGCTAAACGTGTAACCAAACCATACTCCATGGCATCTTTAGGCTCTCTTACCAGAAATTCGTTAGATATTTTAGTTAATTCATCCAGTGGGATATTTCTTGACTCAGCTACGTTTTTAAGTAAATGCCCGTAAACAGAGTTTAATAACTCTCCTATTTGCTGCTTACTCGGCTCACTCATATCTTTTCTAAGGAAAGGCTCTACTGCACTTTTAAAGTTTCCAACTCTAAAGATTTGAGGTTCAATATTTAGCTTTTCAAAAGTACCTTTAAAAAAAGTAACTTCAGAGCTTAAACCATTAAACTCCAACATACCAGCGGGGTTCAATATTACTTCATCAGCAACGGAAGCCACATAATAACCGCCTTCAGAATACATTTCTGCATAGGCAATAACAGGTTTACCCGACTCTTTAAATTTAGATAACGCCACTCTGATTTCTTCAAGTTGTGCAAAACCGGCTGCAACAAAAGAAGCATCCAAATAAACCCCCTTAATTTTATCATCGGAGGCTGCATTTTCTAATGATTGAAGAATATCTTTCAGGCTTATAGGTGCCATTTCGCCTCCAAAGGCTTGTCCTAATTCTGCAAATGGATTATCCTGAGTAATTTCCACAACAGGTCTGTTAAGGTCCAGATGTAAATATGAGTTATCTTTAATGGCAATTTCCTCCCCGGTAGATGAAATGCCAATTATAATAAACAATAATACAAGATTGAAAATAATGATCGCTAGAAGCGTTGCAAAAAAGATTTTAAAAAAACTTTTCATAATAATTTTGATTACTTAATAGTAGTTCTTAAAGGTATAAATTTGTATTTCAACTGAAATAAAGTACAAATTAGAGACAAAAGAGTTATTAAAAAAGAATAATTCTATTTTTGGCAAATGAAACTTATGGATGGGATTTATTTATTACTTGGCACTAATTTAGGAGATAAAGAAAAAAACTTATCAAATGCAATCAACTTATTAGGAAAACATCAAATTAAGGTCACTAATAGGTCTTCTTTATATGAAACAGCAGCATGGGGTAAAACGGATCAACCCACTTTTATAAATCAGGTAATTCAAATTGAAACAACATTAACACCTCAGTTATTGCTCGACACCATTTTATCTGTAGAGCTAAAACTAGGACGAATAAGAAAAGAACATTGGGGAGAAAGATTAATCGACATAGACATTCTTTATTACAACTTTGAAATAATTAAATCACCAAATTTGAAAATACCACATGAAGGTATTCCTGGTAGGCGCTTCACATTAATTCCATTGGTAGAAATAGCCAGTGATTTAATACATCCTATCCATCTTAAAAACCAAAAGCAATTGCTCACTGAGTGCACTGATCAACTTAAAGTTAAAAGATTAACAAACGGTTAATTATCAACCCATTACAATTTAAAAAATAGAATAAGTCAGGAACCCTTACATTAGGAATGGAGATGTGCTGCTAATAACTGCCTTCTTACCTGTATTTTCACTAAATTAGAAGTAAGATCAATATCACCATTTTAGAAAACATATTTAAATTAGAAAAACATGAAAAAGATTTCACTTATTTTTTCACTCGTAATTATTGCAATAGTAATTGGCTGTGGAGGAAACAACAGTTCAGAAGAAAGTAATAATGAAAGCATGGTAAAAGAGCAGGAAGTAGAAATTGCTGAGGGGGCTCAAAAAGCTGCAAAAACTGCAAAAGAGCAAGCTATTGAAACAGAAAAGGAAGTTGATAAACTATTAGAAGACATTTAAACATTAAAAAACTATGAGGCAATTAATTAAAAATATAGGCATTAGCAGCTTAATTCTATTTCTAATGGTGGAATTAACCAACAATACTTTTGCGCAGAGTAAATCAAATCAAGATAAACCAAATAAAAAAAATGAAGCTGCAGTTGAGGCTAAAAACAACAAAGAGAAAAGTAAGGAGGGGGATAAAGAATATGTAGAGATGCCTGAAAATGATCAAAAAGATACGATTAAAACTAATAACAAAGGGAAAGCGACAGGTATTTCCGATGACAAAACCAATTACGGTCAAATTAGATCAGAGTTAGCCAAAGAAAAAATGAGAGAAGCTCACCAAAAGACAGAAGAAGCGGAACAAGTTTTATTACGAACTGAAGAAAAAATTGCCAAAGCAAAGGAAAAGCTTTTAGAAGCGCGGAAAAAAGGGGAATTAAGTGAGGATGAATTGGTCGAAAAAGAGGCAAAAATTGCAAAAGCAGAACTTAAATTAAAAGAAGCCTGGGACGTAATTAAAAATAAAAACATCCAGGTTCAATCTAAAATGGATTCCGTTCATCAGAAACAGATTCCAGAAATTAAAAATTAATCTCACGAAAAAAGGAAGTGCTCATGTACTTCCTTTTTTATTTAAACATGATAAAAACCAATTGGTAATTAAAAGTTGTTTTAGTCTTTCAAGCGATATTTATCAAATGATTATCTTAAGACTTATCAAGGGGCCACTCAATTCTAAAACTTGCAACAATTTCCCTTTAAAAATCTACAACTTGCTTTAGCGCTTTTGGTTAAGTTAGGAATTGTAAGCCTGGGTAAATCACACCTTATACTACAGAAATAATTTGATTTTTATTGACAATACAAATGGAGCATTAAATTACAAATAGAAAAAATACAAACGTTTGCGCTTTACACAAAGTGCATTTTTGATAAATTTTTACTATATTGATAGTGAATTTTAAACCTAAGTATCATGAAAAAAACTACATTTATTTTTAGCTTTTTATCAGTTTTAATTTTAGGTGGGTGTGGGAATAATTCTTCATCCTCTAACGAGAAAAAAGTTGAGGAATTAGAAATACAAAAAGCAGAAGAAGCTCAGGAAAAGTCTGAGGCCGCAAGAAAATCTGCTGAAGTCGTCAGAAAAAGAAATTGAACATTTATTAAATTAAATCCCTTGTAATATGAAAACTTACAGAAAATTTTTATTGGCGAGTACACTAAGCATTATTTTTGGAGTCATTTCAAATTTGGCTTTATATGCGCAAGAGCAGGCAAGTAATAATAAAGAAAACAAAAAAGTAGTAAATGTCTCAAACTCTAACTCTAAAGAAATAGATCCTGAAAGAAAAAAATTGAACGAGGATATTGAGAAGGCCATTGAAAATGAGAAATTCTTAGAAAAAGAACATCGTGAAATGCATAATGATGACACTCCAGCAAAAACAGGAGCCAATCATCAATTTACTCATGAAAATAAGTATCTTAAAGCAGGATATGGTCAAATTGAATCAGAAAAAGCTCAAAAAACATTACAAATTGCTAATACCAACCTGGAACATGCCGAAGCAGCGCTTTTAAGGGCTGAAGAAAAAATAGCCCAAGCTAAGCAGGACTTATTATCCGCTCAGAAAAACAATGAATTGAAAGAAGAGGAAATAAAGGAACGACAACAAAAAATTAAAAAAGCAGAGTCAATTTTGAATGAGGCAAAAGAAAAATTTAATAATGACTTAAGGACTATCAACAGTGAATTTCAAAAAGGCAAAGATTAAAAATAGCGCTGAACAGCACTAAAATAAAAACAAAAAAAAGGTACCATAAGGTACCTTTTTATGCTTGATCAATTTAATAATTTAAACTGCAGATTTAATCTTATCAGCCATATTTTTCAATTCTTCCTCTGAAGGATTCAATTTAGTTTTATTGAAATTTATGTCATCCATTTTATTCATAGGAACTAAATGAATATGAACATGTGGTACTTCAAGTCCTATCACTGCCACACCAATCCTTTTACAATCAACTACCTTCTTTAGAGCTTTAGCAACAGATTTAGCAAATAATTGTAATCCGGTATAAACATCATCTTCTAAATCAAAAATATAGTCCACTTCCTTCTTAGGCACTACCAATACATGACCTTGCACTAAAGGGTTTATATCTAAAAAGGCAATGTAATTATCATTTTCAGCCACAATATGGCCTGGTAAATCTCTATTGATTATTTTTGTGAAAAGACTAGCCATATTTATTTTTATAAACTGATATCTAATATTTCGAATTCCATTTTACCAACAGGAGCCTCTACTTCAGCTACATCTCCTACTTTTTTCCCCATTATACCTTTGCCTATAGGTGATTTAATAGAAACTCTACCTGCTTTTAAATCGGCTTCTTCTTCAGAAACCATGGTATAAGTAACTTCCATACCATTTTTCTTATTTTTTATCTTCACTTTGGTGAGAAGACCAACCTTAGAAGTATCTACATCCGACTCCTTAATTACCCTGGCATTACCTAAAATATTCTCCAGCTTAGCAATTTTCATCTCAAGTAAACCTTGAGCATCCTTAGCTGCATCATATTCTGCATTCTCACTTAAATCTCCTTTATCACGAGCTTCGGCTATATCTGCTGATGCTCGTGCCCTTCCTTTGGTTCTCAATTCATGAAGTTCATCCTTCATTTTTTGTAAACCATCTTCTGTATAATATGAAACCTTACTCATCTTGAAAAATATATATGATTTATACAAATAAAAAACGGCACAGTTTTTCATGGGCCGTTTCGATTTTTATTATTATTTATACAAATATACTATATTTTCAGATTGAAAACAAACAAATAAAGCTTACCTATTTTCCAATAAGTTCAGGGCAATTCTCTTGGATTTCTTTTAGAATATCATCATCCAGTTGAGCCAAATAGAGTGTTTTAACATTTCTGAGTTGGTCTAATGTTAACCCTTCAACGCCTTTTAAATTTGCTTTATACAAGCTGGCTTCATCAAAGTTAGCTCCAGTTACGTGGCAATTACTTAGGTCGGCTTCCATAAGGAAGGCATTTTTAAAATTTGCTTTTATCAGAAAGGCATTTTTAAAATTTGCTTTTATCAGAAAGGCATCTTTAAAGTTAGCCCCATTGGCATAGGCACCAGTAAAAGAACTTTGATTTAGCTTAGCATTTTCAAAATTGGTTTGATTGGCGCGTATATCCTTAAAATTACAATCAATGGCATTGCAATGGCTGAAATTAGCAGAATTAACATTAGAACCCTCCAAATTTATATGGTTCATATTAGTTTTGGTGAGATAACAATCGACTAAATTAATAATGTTTATTTTATGCCGATTCAGCCTCTTTATATTACCTACAGTTCTAAAAGCTGCTTCTTCCGACTCCCATTGCCTGAAATCGTCTATTTCATCCTGATACATGCGGATGCGCAATCTTTTTTCCCCTGTTTCCCGCAACCAGAATATTAAAATCCCTATAATGGCCAAATCGAAAAGCATTCCATGGGCTTCTGCTAATACTTCTTTAAAAAAGTCCTTGAAATTATTGATGTAATAAGGAGCACTTAATCCTAAAACTAAAACTGCCAGCAATAAAAGCACAATAAAAGATGTGAGAACAGGATTCTCAAGAATATCTTTAATTTTCTCCTCTATTTTAACAAAAAAGTATTTCATTTAAGCGGGCTGTTGTATTTAAAATACAATGCAATACTAATACTAAGTTAGTTCAGTTTCACTATACGTGTAATTTATTCACTAAAAATCACTAATTTTATCAATGATTTTTTTTATTTTCTCTGTAAGAATTTCATTTATTTTATAGTAAGATTCGTAAGTCCAACCTGCTACGTGAGGCGTTAAAACTACTTGTGGCAACTGAATTAGCTCATCAAACACCCATCGGTCTTTATCAGTCATTTTATTAATTTTCTCATTCTCAAGCACATCCAATGCTGCTCCTTTTAAAGTACCATTTTTCAATAAAGCTACTAAATCGCTCAAGGGCAATACCTCTCCCCTTGAGGAGTTAATAAGAAAATCTAATTGTTTGAATTCACTTAAGAATTGATTGTTAATCAAATTTTTGTTTTCTTTATTTAATGGGATATGTATACTGAATATTTGAGTCCTTTCTTTCAATTCCTTTAGAGATACTTCTTTCACATATTGATTAGAAAATCCAGTTTTTTCATTATCGTACGCAATAATTTCTACACTAAAACTTTGCAATCTTTTCGCAAAAGCTTCTCCCATATAACCATATCCTAACAAACCAACAGTTTTACCTTTCAACTCCACCCCCCTATTACCTTCTCTTTCCCAGATGCCTGAGCGTATTTCCCTGTCAGCTACATGAATTTTATTTAAAAGTGTTAATAAAATACCGATACAATGTTCTGCTAAAGCATCTCTATTACCTTCCGGTGCATTAATTAAGGTTATATTTCTATCTTCCATCACCTTCATATCTACATTATCGATACCCGCACCAGCTCTGGCTACAAATTTTAGTTGATTTCCACTATCCAATAATTCAGCATCAACAGGTGTTTTACTTCGAACAATTAAGCCCTGATAGTTTGATATTATTTTAAGTATTTCATCTCTACCTAATTCTGGTTTGTAATCATATTCAACTGCAATATTTTCCAACATTGCATGAATACTCTCATGCATTTTATCAATTATTAATACTTTCATTTTATTAACCGTAGTACAAAAGATGAGCGACTGAAAAATATACCAATAACCCAAGTAAATCATTGGCTGTAGTAATAAACGGACCAGCTGCCATAGCAGGGTTAATCCCTAGTTTATCTAGCACCAAAGGAGTAACGGTACCCATGAACGATGCCAGTAAAACAACATTGAATAAAGCAATTGAAACTACAATGGCTAATCGAACTTCCTGTCCTAGAATTAAATTCAATCCAATTACTATCCCTGCAATAACTATCCCATTGATAATAGCTACTAGCAAAACTTTAGCAATTCTTTTAGCAAAAGAATCGTCAAATACTGACTTATTAGCCAAACTCTGCAAGACTATAGAAGAAGACTGAATACCCACATTACCCCCCGTAGCCGTTATTAACGGGATAAAAAATGCCATGGCGGGTACAAGTAAAATATCTTCTTCAAATACACCAATAAATTGAGCACCTAAAATACCTCCAAACATTCCAATAATCAACCAAGGTAATCTGGCACGGGTTTGCATCCAAACACTATCATCCTCCTCCACATCTTCAGAGATACCCGCCATCATTTGTCTTTCCTCTTCAGCTAACTCCGTAATTACATCAACAATATCGTCAATGGTAATTCTACCCATTAATTTACCCTGCACATTGATGACAGGTACCGCTTCCAAATCGTATTTCCTCATTATTTCAGCTACATCCACTTCATCCATATACGTTTCAACAGCAATTACTTCTTCTTCGTACAACTCTTTAATTTGCACATGGTCATCTGCCAGTATTATTCGTTTCAAGGATATTCTACCTAATAATATATTTTGGTCATCCACTACGTATACCGAGTAGATTTTCTCCACATTTTCTGCCTGTCTTCTAATTTCCTCAATACATTGTTTAACAGTCCAGTTTTCATTGGCTTTGATAAGCTCTTTTGCCATCAATCCACCCGCTACGTCCTCTTCATAGCGCAATAGATCTAAGATATTCTTTGCCTTTTCTTTATTTTCTAATAAGGCAATTACCTCTTCCCTATCCTTTAGGGGTAATTCATTAATAATATCCACAGCATCATCTGAGTCGAGCTCATTTAGCATGCGCGATATTTCCTTATTTTTAAAGTTTTTTAGAAACTTAGCCCTGATGTCTTCATCAAGATCATTGATTACTTCCGCACTAACATCATCTTCCAGTACATCTAATACATACTTAGATTCATCAGTACTGAATTCCAGTAAAATAGTAGAAATATCAGCTGGGTTAATCCCCTCCAATGTGTTTTTGATGAACACATCATCCAATTCTTTTATGGCTTGCTGGAGTTTTTCTAAATACTCTTTTGAAAGTTCAAATTGTTCTACTTGGTCTATTTTCTCCACCTGCTATAAAATTTGTTAGTTCTACAAAATCTGAAACGCTCAATTGTTCAGCTCTTTTATCCAAGATAGCTAATGATTTCACGTCTTCAGTTAATTCAAAAGTTTTTAAAGCATTTCTCAACGTTTTTCTTCTATTATTAAAGCCTTGCTTTACTACTCTAAAGAATAACTTCTCGTCACAATTTAATGTTTCCGTATCATTTCTTTTAATCCTTAACACCCCTGAGGTTACTTTAGGTGGCGGATTAAAAACATGAGGAGGCACATCAAATAGATATTCAACATCGTAATAAGCCTGCAATAATACACTCAAGATCCCATACGTTTTATTACCCGGACCTGAGGCAATTCTTTCAGCAACTTCTTTTTGAAGCATCCCCACCACCTCAGGAATAAGATCCTTGTGTTTTAATACTTTAAAGTAAATCTGTGAAGATATATTGTAAGGGAAATTACCAATAATTGCAAATTTTCCTGAAAAGTATTGAGTAATATCTGCATGAAGAAAATCAGCTAAAATCATTTTTTCCTCTTGTTCGGGATATTTTACTTTTAAAAAAGCGACTGATTCAGTATCAACATCCATAAATACAGTATCATATTTATCTTCCGATACTATAAAATCCGTAAGCACTCCCGTACCAGGACCAATCTCAATTAAATCAGTATAACCCAAATGACCGGTTAAACTTTTTACTATTTGATGGGCAATATCTTTATCTTTCAAGAAATGTTGACCCAGATGTTTTTTAGCGCGTACAGACTTCATTTTTCAAAGCAGATAAAAAAAAACTAAATTGCACAGAAATTCATTGTAATATTTTCAACAATTGCCAAAAAATATAAATATCAGTTTAAGTATGTGAAGCAATTACTTTGATTTATTAGTTCGTTAGGTTAAAAAAATAACCTTCTAGGTTTAAAAATATCATTAACAGTTTTTATAAAATTATCTATGGAAGAAATAAATAAACCTGTAATAGCAATTACAATTGGAGATGTTAATAGCATTGCTCCTGAAGTAATTATTAAAGCTTTAGAAGATAATCGGATCATCAAAATGATGACGCCAGTAGTGTACGGCTCAGGAAAAATATTATCTTATTACAGGAAAGCACTTAACATTAAAGATTTTAATTATTTTCAATTGAAAAAAATTGAGGAATTAAGCGATAAAAAGTTAAATGTTTTGAATTTATGGGAAGAAACCATCAATATTACGATGGGGGAATCTACTTCAGAAGGAGGTAAATATGCCTTTTTAAGTATTAAACATGCAGTAGAAGATGCCCTTGCCGGAAAAATTGATGCTATAGTTACAGCTCCTATCAATAAGCATAATATTCAATCAGAAGACTTTCAATTTGCTGGCCATACAGAATACCTTACCCAAACCGCAGGAGTGGAAGAAAGCTTGATGCTTTTGGTTGATGGTGGGTTGCGAGTAGGTGTGGTTACCGGACATATTCCTATCCATCAGGTGGCTGAAAAGGTAACTAAAGAAAAGATAAATAAAAAACTGACAATTTTAGAGAAATCTTTAAAAATGGATTTTGGCATTTCTAAACCTAAAATTGCAGTAATGGGCTTAAACCCTCATGCAGGAGATAATGGAATTATAGGATCAGAGGAGGAGGAAATGATTAAGCCATTAATAGAGGAGTGGAAAAATAAAGGTAAACTGGTATACGGTCCTTTTCCATCAGATGGCTTTTTTGGAACTGGAGAATACAAGAAATTTGATGCAGTATTAGCTATGTATCATGACCAGGGCCTGATTCCTTTTAAAACGCTTGCCTTTAGCAGTGGCGTTAATTTTACAGCAGGCTTACCTTATGTACGTACCTCACCAGACCACGGTACGGCCTTTAATTTAGTGGGGAAAGATCTTGCAGATGAAACTTCTATGCGACAGGCTTTGTTTCTGGCAGTAGAAATATTAAAAAACAGGAAAGAATATTCCTGAAGCACTTAGCAAAATAAAATAAATTATTTATCTTTGCGCTCTTAATTTGGTAGGGATGGAAAAGTTGACAGAATTTGATATTCAAATATACAAGCTTAGCAACAAGCTTCATGAATATGAATATTCTATAAAAGATGCCTTTTTTGCCAAATTTGAGGGAGAAATTGTCGAAAGTGGCAATTTTTTAATTAAAGTGGCTCTTGATAAAAGAGAGAATATGATAGAAGCTAACATATTTTTTAACGGACATTTAAACCTGATATGTGATAGAAGTTTAAAAGATTTTAAACAACCCACATCTTTAGAGAAAAAAGTTCTTTTTAAATATGGAGATGAGGAAGTTGAATTAGAAGAAGATGTTTTTGTTATTACAAAAAGCACTCAGACAATTAATTTAGCTCATTTTATATATGAAACAATTGCTCTTGAAGTGCCTTTAAAGAAAATTCACCCTGACGAACAGGTGGAGGATGAAGATACTAACGAGTATATTTACATAGATGATACGCTTGATTCTGAAGAAGATGATAGTGATGTAGCTGACCCAAGATGGGAAGCTTTAAAAAATTTGAAAAACGAGAATTAAGAATTATAAATAAAAATAAAAATGGCGCATCCTAAAAGAAAAATCTCAAAAAGTAGAAGAGATAAAAGAAGAACACATAAAAAAGGAACAGCTAAACTATTAGCAATTTGCCCAACTACAGGCGAGGCTCATTTGCCACACAGAGCTCATTGGCACGAAGGTAAATTATACTACAAAGGTGTTGTAGTAATGGAAAAAGAAGTTTTAGTGTAAACTTCTATAAAGATTTTATAAAAGCTTTGCTTAACGGCAAGGCTTTTTTTTTCTATAAAACTGAATTGATTCTGCTTACTTAAATAAAAATAATCAGAGAAAGGAAGTTTTTTTTAAGCTTTGCAGTAGATTATTAAAGAATAGTATTCTGTAAAGTCTCAATTTAATTATATCATTTTAACTGAAGAGTTTTCTTCTTCTCATGCATGCATTTCTTAGCTTTTTGTCGGGCTTCATATCAATATTATATATATTAGCATTTGAGAAGCTAGAAAAAGCATAATAAATTAATATGAATAAAATAACAGCTGCTATCACAGGAGTACAAGGATGGGTTCCAGACTATGTGCTAACTAATAAGGAGTTAGAAACCATGGTTGAAACCAACGATGAGTGGATTACCTCCAGAACGGGTATAAAAGAAAGACGCATTCTTAAAGGAGAAAACCAAGGCACTTCTGTTATAGGTACGGGAGCTGTCAAAGGGCTTCTGGAAAAAACCGGAACTGATGCAAAGGATATTGATTTAATAATTTGCGCCACTACAACACCTGACATGTTGTTCCCGGCAACCGCCAATGTAATATCCAACAATGTTGGAGCTACAAATGCATTCAGCTACGATTTGCAAGCTGCATGCTCTGGATTTCTATTTGCACTAGCAACAGCATCGCAATTTATTGAAACAGGTAAATACAAGAAAGTTATCGTTGTAGGAGCCGATAAAATGTCGTCTATTATAGATTATAGCGACAGACAAACCTGTATCATTTTTGGAGATGGTGGTGGTGCGGTATTACTTGAACCTAACACTGAAGGTTACGGTATAAAAGATTCAATTTTACGTACTGATGGTTCAGGAGAGCAATTTCTGCACATGAAAGCCGGTGGTAGTCGGAAACCAGCTACGCCAGAAACCTTATTAGCAAAGGAACATTATGTTTTTCAGGAAGGAAGCCAGGTATTTAAGTTTGCTGTAACTAATATGGCGGAAGTAGCGGCAGACATTATGCAAAAAAACAACCTCAAAGGCGAAGATGTTGCATGGTTAGTGCCGCACCAGGCAAATAAAAGGATTATTGACGCGACTGCCAATAGGATGAATGTACATTCTGATAAAGTGATGCTTAATATCCATAAATACGGAAATACCACGAGTGGAACCATTCCCCTATGCTTGTGGGAATATGAAGACCAATTAAAAAAAGGTGATAACATAATATTAGCTGCCTTTGGCGGTGGATTTACATGGGGCTCCATTTATATAAAATGGGCTTATGATTCTAAATAATTCAATTACATTTATTTTATATATATAATAATGGCAACAACTGCTGACTTTAGAAACGGACTTTGTATTGAATACAACCACGATTTATTCGTAATTACTGAGTTTCAACATGTGAAACCTGGAAAAGGTCCTGCTTTTGTAAGAACTAAGCTAAAAAGTTTATCTACAGGAAAAGTTTTAGATAATACATTTACGGCAGGACATAAGGTAACCACAGCCAGGATAGAAAGAAGACCTCAACAATTCTTATATAAAGATGATTTAGGGTTGCACTTCATGGATAGTAATACATTTGAGCAGATATCAATCCCTGAGGAAATGATAGATAATGTAGACCTTTTCAAAGAAGGGCAAGAAGTAGAAATACTTTTCCATGCGGAAACTGAAAAGGCTTTAAGTTGTGAGCTTCCACCTTTTGTGGAAATGAAGGTAACTTATACAGAACCTGGCATAAAGGGGGATACGGCTACAAATGCCACCAAACCCGCCACTGTGGAAACAGGTGCTGAAATAAAAGTACCCCTTTTTATAGAGCAAGATGAATTAATTAAAGTAGATACCAGAACTCGTTCTTATGCAGAACGTGTAAAGAAATAATATAACATTCATATCCTTGATGATAAATCAATGATACTATAAACCAATTATATAACTAAACCTATGGCAATGAAAGCAAAAGAAATTCAAGACCTAATCGATTTTATTTCTAAATCCGGATTGGATGAGGTAAACATAGAGACTGAAGAATTTAAAATAAAAGTAAAAAAGAATTCTGAGGTAAAAACACAAATGGTACAAGCAGCAGCTCCTGCCCCTCAGCCTGTTGCTGCACAGGCTCCTGCTCCTGCAAATACTCCGCCTGCATCCGAAAAACAAAAAGATACTGGATCAGCTGAAGAAGGCAACTACTTAACAATCAAATCACCAATGATTGGTACTTTCTACAGAACACCAAATCCGGAATCTCCTAATTTTGTGAATGTAGGTGACTCTGTAAAAGCTGGCGACACAGTTTGTATTGTAGAGGCTATGAAATTATTTAATGAAATCGAATCTGATGTAACAGGCAAAATTGTTAAAATCTTGGTAGATAATGCAAGTCCTGTAGAGTATGATCAACCTTTATTTTTAGTGGATCCTTCATGATAATGAAGTTTCAATTCCAACTGATTTAAACGTTTTCACTTAAAAATAATAGCTGTGTTTAAGAAAATATTAATTGCTAACAGAGGAGAAATTGCCCTGAGGGTTATTAGAACCTGTAAAGAAATGGGCATAAAAACTGTTGCTGTTTACTCAACAGCAGATAAAGACAGTTTACATGTACGCTTTGCCGATGAAGCGGTTTGTATAGGTCCGCCACAAAGTAAGTTTTCATACCTCAATATTCCCAACATCATTTCTGCTGCTGAAATCACCAATGCAGATGCAATCCACCCAGGATATGGCTTTTTATCAGAAAATGCTGAATTTTCTAAAATTTGTGGTGAATATGGTATTAAGTTTATTGGTGCCGACCCGGAAATGATTAACCAAATGGGAGACAAAGCTACTGCAAAAGCTACTATGCAAAAAGCCGGTGTGCCTACCATTCCAGGATCTGAAGGTTTATTGGATTCTATAGAGCAAGGCTTAGTGATAGCCAAAGAAATGGGTTACCCAGTGATACTGAAAGCTACCGCCGGTGGTGGTGGTAAAGGTATGCGGATTGTAAAAGACGACAGTGGTTTTAAGAAAGCCTGGGACGATGCCAAACAAGAAGCCTCAGCCTCTTTTGGCAACGATGGCTTATACCTTGAGAAGTACATTGAAGAGCCGCGTCATATTGAAATACAGATTATTGGCGATAAAAATGGTAGAGCTTGTCACTTATCTGAAAGAGACTGTTCGATTCAAAGAAGGCATCAAAAATTAGTGGAGGAAACCCCCTCTCCTATTATTACTGATGAATTAAGAGATAAAATGGGTAAAGCTGCCATTGCCGGAGCAGAAGCCATAGGATATGAGGGTGCTGGAACTATTGAATTTTTGGTGGATAAGCATAAAAACTTTTATTTCATGGAAATGAATACCCGTATTCAGGTGGAACACCCTATTACGGAAGAAGTAACTGACTTTGATTTAATCAAAGAACAAATTAAAGTAGCTGCCGGAGAGACCATCTCCGGAAAAAATTACTTTCCACACCTATTTGCGATGGAATGCCGTATTAACGCAGAAGATCCTCGTAATGGATTCAGACCAAGCCCGGGTAAAATTACTAACTTGAATTTACCGGGTGGCCATGGCGTAAGAGTGGATAGCCACGTATATGCAGGTTATACCATTCCTCCGTATTACGATTCCATGATTGCCAAGTTAATTGTTTCTGGGCAGTCGAGAGAAGAGGTACTTGTGAGAATGAAAAGAGCCTTGGAAGAGTTTGTGATTGAGGGTATCAAAACTACTATTCCATTCCATATTAAATTAATGGAAGATAAGAAATTCAAATCAGGAAACTTTACTACTAAATTTTTGGAAGATTTCGATTTTTCCAGCCTATAATTGATTTATATTTTAATAGGAAACCGTCTTTGCATTTATTGCGGAGACGGTTTTTTTGTGCCTCGGTTTTGGGTGAAAATCATGGTAATTTTAGATTGGTATTAAAATTTTGATAAATATAGGCATTCACATTTTACATTTAATATTAATGAATTAGAAAAATAGTCTTAAAAACATATCTAAATAATAGATAAAATACCAAAATTTTATAATTTTATACAAAAAATATACTAAAATGGATTTATCTATCAACTCACCTGAGACTACGCTGAAAAAATCCCAGTCCAATGCCGTTGCCGGCAATCTTGGTATTCCGCTCTTTATTTATGCCACAGCCATCGCTTCCCTAAGTATAATTATAGGATTAATTTGGGATATCTCCTGGCATACCAGTGTTGGAAGAGATGGTTTACTCTCTCCTCCCCACCTATTTATTTACCTTGGTGCCGTTATCTCCGGTTTTTTCTTAGGGTATCAGGTACTAAAAACTAGTTTTTGGGGTAGTCGGGAAGAAAAGGATAAATCTGTAAAATTCTGGGGCGTATTCCATGGCTCACTAGGTGGTTTATTTTGTATCTGGGGTTGTTTTGCTATGCTTACCTCTGCTCCTTTTGACGATTGGTGGCATAATACATACGGATTAGATGTTACAATCCTATCACCCCCTCATACAGTATTGGCTTTAGGTATGTTTATGGTGCAATTTGGCGCTATGATAAGTGTTTTAGCCCTTCAAAACCAGGAGGCACCCGCACACCTTACTGAAAAACAGAAAAAACTGCGAAATCTAATACTGAGAGGTATTTTCATTTTTACAGCAGGCATATTTCTTGCCATGCTATTTACCATTAGCTCTGAGTATCAAAATCGTCATGATATGCACAGCGTAAGTTTTTACATTGTAGGCGCTATAATTTACCCTTTGTTTTTAAGCACCGTAGCACGTGCCTCCAAATTGAAATGGGCAGCCACCTATACCGCTGGAGTTTACATGCTCATATTGATGTTAATGGTTTGGATATTACCATTATTCCCGGCAGAGCCTTTATTGGGTCCTATAAGAAACTTCATCACCCATTACAATGCTTTTGAATTTCCACTACTGCTGATTATACCTGCTGTAGCTATAGATTTTATCATGCAGCGCAAAGGCCATATCAATAATTGGTTATTAGCCGTGATTATAGGCCCGTTATTTTTAGCTATTCACATTGCAGTGCAGTGGCCTATGGGTAATTTCTTAATGACTCCTTTAGCTCAAACCTGGGTATTTGGCCAGGAAAGCTGGTATTTTGGTGCTGATCCAGATTGGCAATACCGCTTTGCTTTTGCCGACTGGATGGAAAGTTCTGGCTGGGAACTTGTAAAAGGTCTTTTAATTGCAGCTCTCATCGCAATTTTATCGACAAGATTAGGGTTGAAATGGGGTAATTGGATGAAAAACATAAAAAGGTAAACGATCATGAAAAAGTTATTAACCACTATTTTTACAGTTACCCTTTTATTTATTGTTAACCCCGTTAATTCACATGTAGGTAGTCCGGGCGTTATTTTTGAAGGCGAGGCTGGAAAATATAAGATCATGGTGAATGTAAATCCACCGGATGTAATTCCAGGTACAGCCAATGTGCAAATTTATACCACTTCAGAAGGAATAGAAAAAATATTATTGCGACCTATTTATTGGTATACCGGAGATAAAGGTTCTCCAAGAGCTGAGGAAGCCTTATTATTAAAAGATACTCCCGGTCAATATCAAGGTGAAGTTTGGATGATGGAAAATGGAGCGGCCAGCATAGAAGTGAAAATAATCGGGGAAAACGGTGAAGGAACCGTACTGGTTCCGATAATGGCAGTATCTACTGCCCAAAAAGAAATGGAACCTATTTTAGGCTGGATCCTTGCTGGCCTAGGTATCTTTTTGGTGATTTTGATGATTACTATCATTGGCAATAGCGTGAGTGATGCCACTATTGCTCCCGGAGAAGTAAAGGCTAACCTAAAACGAAAAAAGAGAATTGGCATGGGCGTAGCAACCATAATTCTTGCCCTAATTTTATATGGTGGAATGAACTGGTGGAACCTTTGGGCCGAAAGGTACCAGCGTTTTATGTTCAAACCATTTCAGGCAAATTCCAGTATTAAAGATACTGAGTCTGGCAAAAAAATGATATTTCAGATTGATTCATCCTATTTAAAAACCAGACCAAATTCGCTTTCCTTTAAATACATGATCCCAGATCATGGGAAGCTTATTCACATGTTTTTGATCAGGGAAGGGAGCCTTGATGCCTTTGCACATGTGCACCCCACCCGGATAGATTCTTTAACCTTTGAGTTAAACCTCCCTCCTCTCCCTAATGGAAAATATTTTGTTTTCGCAGATATTGTCCGTGGACAAGGGTTTCATGAAACAATTGCTGATACCCTGGAGATTACGGAACAGGAAGTGAAATTCCAATTAGCATCTAATAAGGAAGCATCTACCTGGGAACCCAGTGATTCGGATGATACCTACATCATTAGTAACCCTGTTTTACCGGAACAGACTATGTTGGCTACCAGTAATATTGTTACCTGTGGTAGACCGGGCATAAAAACACCTTTACCCGATGGATCTAGCGCCATTTGGGAAAATGATGGCGAAAGCCTGCAGGCAAATCGACTTTATCCTATGACTTTCAGCATTTTCGATCCTGATGGAGAACCTGCAGAGTTGGAGCCTTACATGGGAATGATGGGGCACGCAGTGGTTATGAAGCACGACGGAAGTGTATACATACATCTTCACCCAGTGGGCAATTATTCTTCTGCCACTCAGGACCTTATTCAAAGAAGGATTTCTGGAGATGAAGGAATGCCAAGGAAGTTTCCACCCGCCGAGCAATTTAAGGATAGTGTGGATCAAGTGATTGCAGGAATTAATGCCATGAGCGAAAAAGACCGTAATGATTACCTGATGGAATTAATGGGGCATAATATGGAGACTATTCAAGGCGAAGGAGAACATGAAGGACATTCTGTTGTCACCTTTCCTTATGCTTTTCCTGAACCGGGTAATTACAGGATCTGGATACAAATGAAACGCAATGGTAAAGTGCTTAACACTGCTTTTGATGCTGTTGTAACTGAATAGAAAAAGACCTAAGCATTTTTAATTTTATACTTTTAAGCACATAAAAGATCGAATAAAATGTCCTTGCATTAAAAATCTTCTTGTGATTAGCTATATTGCGTCTAATGCAAAAATCGTTTTTCATAGGGATTGTAATTTTCTTAAATTTCATTTGCTATTCTGGTGTAGCGCAGGAAACTACTATGACTGAAAATCCAGAAGAGGAGCAACCTGAAGAGTTGGCTAATAATAAATTTATCGGTCTAGGAATAGGCATGGCATTACCTAAGACAGATTTAGCACCACAATATAAAAAACCAGGCACTAATTTTTCATTTGTTTTTCAATTCAATAAGAACAAAAGGGTCAATGTATCTTTTTGGTTAAACATAGGTGAAGTGCAATCAGAAGATAGAGCAGTTGTATTTTTAGACCAAAGTGAATTTCAAATCAATAGCTTTGCAAGCACTCGCTATCAAAGCGTGCACCTTGAACCTTCTTTCCATATTTTCAAAAGGGAAAACTGGGGTGTTTTTATATCTTAGGGCTTTGGCTTCTTTAGGTTTGAGGTTTACGATCAGGATAATAATAGTTTGGCGGATATGCCTAACTCTCGTGCCCCTGGTGAGTCTGCCCCAAATCTTACCGTTATTCTTCCCACAAACATAGGGGCGTATTATTTTTTGGAAAATGATTTTGGATTTCATTTCAAAATAGGCATTATGAATACGCTCACAGATTATTTAGATAATATTTCCACTTTCGGTAACCCGGACAACAATGATAATATTGCCAATCTTCAGCTGTCATTACTGAAAAGGTTTTGAGATAGACGGAGCTGATCCTGGAACGTGGTTAGTCAGACCAGAGGTGAAGTGTGTTGTGCATGAATAGCCGGACCTGCGGTTCTGGCTAGATAAAATTAGAACATCATTGCTAAGGGAGCTAAGCAAGCTACAATTTTAAAACCGTAAAAGTCATTAGAAAAAAATCAAAGCCAAATTGAAACCGATGTCGCAACCTTATAAATGTCAGACATCTAAAGGTTAAACATCTACCCACTGTAGCCAGCGAGCGAGCTTTTTAGCCATCAAACAAGTCTGACCTCTTTGAGGTGCCGACTTGCAGGATGTGTTAGCTAGCAAAAAATGAAAATATTATTAACTAAGCAAATCAGCTCCCCCATTCAGATGGATTTTCCCTCCATGATTTTAAGGTGCTTTGCTCTTCAGGCTTAATTTCATTTTTCACCAAGGCTTCCTCCAATAAATATTGATAATTACTAAGACACGTTAGGGAAATGTTAGCTTCGTCAAAGTTCTTTTCGGCTACATCAAAACCATAAGTAAAAATGGCTACCATACCCAAAACATAACCCCCTGCTTCTCTGATATCATTCGCAGCCTTGATAGAGCTACCTCCGGTGGAAACCAAATCCTCAACTAAAACAACTTGCTGGCCTTTTTCTAATTTACCTTCAATCATGTTTTCCATACCATGTCCTTTTGCCTTTGAACGCACATATAAGAAAGGCAAATCTAATAAGTCGGCAACCAAAGCTCCCTGTGGTATACCTGCAGTGGCGACACCTGCAATTGCCTCTACCTTAGGGTAAGCCTCTAAAATGACTTCTTTCAAATGCTTTTTGATAATGGTACGTACTTCCGGAAAGGATAATGACAATCGATTATCACAATAAATGGGCGATTTCCATCCTGATGCCCAGGTAAATGGCTTTTGCGGCTGAATTTTAATGGCTCCGATACGTAATAATTCAGCGGCAACCTGTTGTGCAATCTTAGCTTTTGCGATTTCAATCATTGTAAATGTAGAATGGTGTATAACTTTTACAAAACTAATTGAATTATTGGTTTTTGCAGAGTGAAGAGATCAGGAGTTTTTAAATCTCTATTTCAAATCTTATTATCTTCTCACTCGTTGCTAATAGTAAATCAAAATTATTGAATCAATGGCAAATTACGATATAGTTTTAACTGATGTTAAATCAAGAGATGAAATTAAAGGATATTGGACAAATGAAGATTATAAGCAACTTTTAGAGATGTTTGATTTCCCCGATGCTCATACCGTAAAAGAGGAAAATTTACGAGAATACTTATACATGGCCATAGCAGATGTAGAACCTGCCGAAGCCGCTGCAATAGTTTTGACTTACAAATTGAGTGATGACCTAAATGAAGGGCAGATCGAGCAAATATCTAATGATATGTTAATCGATAGAATTTCTGAAGAATACCCGGAAATTAGTTTGCACGCGCCCTTATTCCATATCAATCAGTTACTGTTTAAAGCGTATAATGGCACTTTTTTAAATACTTTAGCTACAGAGATACGTTGCAAAATCACTTCTGTTGGTAATAAAATAGATTTAAGAAATAAACAACTCATTTTACAGCTATTGACGGAAAACCTAAAAGAATCTAATGTGATAAAAAGGCTTTTTAGCGATTCACTAGAAGAAGATAAAAAATTTGATGAGGCAGAACATATTCTATGGGAAATTGAAGACTTAGGTGAGAATGAAATAAAGGTGATCACATCGGAATATTGGATTAACCCAGCTGATATAATGCAAACTGAATATAGCGTAAAAATGGAATTACAGGAAGGTTAAAAGAAAATTACAACTAACTCTATTCATGCTTATTTTATGATTTTTGTCAAATAATCCATAAGAACAATATAATCATGAAACTGTAATTTACAATTTCAGTAATAAAGAACAATTTAAAGAGTGTTCGATTAAATCTTTAGAATAGTTCTCAGTTGCTACCACTACAAAACCCATTGGTCTCTTTATTTTAAAAAATTACTTCGTAATTTTCACCGGCAAGTTTGAGTAATGTTAATTATTCTTTTAATTGCAGTAAGATTCAAAAAGGATTTATGAAAATATTTATTAATGATGTGCCTGTTTACATTGTTCCTATGGAAAATAAGCTAGACAGGGAGCATTATGATATGATAATTGATGCCACCAAAGAAGAGGTGAACTTTGATGACTTAATAGATGATGTGTTGATTAGAAAGGCCCCATCTTCTTTGATTCATGATTTCTATAAATTCTTAAAAAATGATGAAAATAAAAAGTTAGATACTCTTACTTACAAGGTTTATGACTATGATACGGTAGTAAAAGACTTTAAAAAAGAATTTAAAATAGTAAAAGCTGCAGGAGGTATTGTGGTAAAAGCAAATAAAATTCTTTTTATCTACCGATTGAAAAAATGGGATTTACCAAAAGGTAAGCTGGAGAAAAAAGAAAAAGTAGAAGTTGCGGCTGTGCGCGAAGTAGAAGAGGAATGCAATATTCAAGTTGCTTTAGGTGATAAAATATGCAAAACCTGGCATACCTATACCCGAAATGGCAAGAACCACTTAAAAAAAACTACCTGGTACCAAATGGAAGCTCTCAATGACTCTAAAATGAAACCTCAAAAAGAAGAAGGTATTGAGAAAGTGATATGGGTAAATAAAAAAGAAATGCGAACTGTTTTAATTAATACTTATCGGTCTGTACGCTATGTGATGAAGAAATTTCATGAGCATCAAGAGGGTTTGGTGGCGACTAAATAAGAAGCTCCTCAGAAATAAATTTCATTTTAAATGATAAATATTTTCTTTAAATAGTGCTTACATCAATTATGATCACATATAGATGTGTGACCTTTGCAAGGTGCCGACATCGCTCCGCAAAATGCATTATTCGTTTCAAATATGCTTTCGGCACTTAGTGTGCAAAATAGCTGGGGGGTTCCAAATATTTCATTCGTACCTCATGAAATTATGCAAGCCAGCCTTTTGGCTGAGCTGGGAATGACGTGCTATTCGAAGTTTTGTTTAGGGTTGGTAAATTTTTAATCCACTCAAAGATTCCAAGGTTCCCAACCTACTCACTTTAACACCTCATGACCTAGACACTTAAAGTCAACTAATCTTCCTTGATATGCTCCACCTTTCTGAGCGCTCTCCTTTGAGTTGCTCATCGAGGACCTCGTAGCGTGAGGATTGGCTAATAAATTCTGGTAGCATATTTTTCATTTGCATGATCATGCCCAATTCATTCTCGTCAAGTAACAAGTCGCTGAGTTTTTCTAAAGCCACTTTTACCTCTTTCAGATTCATTCTATCGGTTTTGGAGATCATGATTTTTTCATGATGCGTAGGCAATGTTGTATCTTTATTACTCAACAATTCTTCATACAGCTTCTCTCCTTCTCTGAGTCCGGAAAATTTAATTTCGATATCTGTGCCTACCTCAAAGCCCGACAATCGAATCATTTTTTCAGCTAAATCCACGATTTTGATAGATTTACCCATGTCAAACACAAAAATCTCACCTCCAAAACCCATCACGCCTGCTTCAATAACCAATTGGCAAGCTTCGGGAATAGTCATAAAATACCTGGTTACATCAGGGTGAGTGACAGTAACAGGACCTCCCTTTTCAATTTGGGCTTTAAATAATGGAATAACAGAACCATTAGAACCCAAAACATTTCCAAATCGAGTGGTGATAAAACGAGTTACATTTTTGGCTTCCTTATTCTGAAAATCATTTAATGATTGTACATAAATTTCAGAAATCCTTTTGGAGGCACCCATCACATTGGTTGGATTTACCGCTTTATCGGTAGAAACCATCACAAACTTATCTACTTTATGCTCAACGGATAAATCAGCAAGATTTTTTGTGCCAAAAATATTGCAGGATACCGCCTCAAATGGATTGGTTTCCATGAGAGGCACATGCTTATAAGCAGCTGCATGATAAACAATTTCCGGCATGTAATTTATAAATACACTACTCAACCTTCTTTTATTGGTAATATCTAAAACGAGAGGTTTTATTTCAACGCCTTCACTTTCAGGCATATTTTGTAGCTCTATATCAATGGAATATAAAAAAGACTCAGCCTGATCTACCAAAATGAGTTTTTTAGGTTTCTGCTTTAATATCTGCTTTGAAATTTCAGAGCCAATAGAACCCGCAGCACCGGTAATTAATACAACTTTTCCTGCAATACTTTCCTTTACCTTAGGGTTATTTAGCTGTATGGATGCTCTTCCCAACAAATCATCAATTCTCAATTCTTTAATTTGGTTCAAGCTCAATTCTCCATTAATCCATTTATCCGGAGCAGGCACAGTGCGCACCTTTACATGGGCTTTTAAACATTCATCCACTAATTCATTTTTTCGATCTACAGAGATATTGGCAATAGCAATAATTACTTCGTGGGCTCTATATTTTTTTAAAGTATCAGGCAAATTATACGCTGCATCGTAAATAGAAGTTCCATTTATTACCTTACCTACCTTCTTCAAGTCGTCTTCTAGAAATCCGATGACCCGCATTCTCGCATTCGGATCAAAATCTATCACCTGCTTGGTTATAATACCATATTGGCCAGCGCCAAAGATCATTACATTTTTTCTGTGGCGAACAGCATCCCGGTAATAAGAAAAAAGATTTTTCACCATTACACGGTAAGAAAAAAGTAAGATAACAGCTATTGTTAAACTGATAATTAACACTGAAATAGGGATAATCACGCTCCCTTTATAAAAATAATTAGTGTAACTCACTACACCACTCAAAAAAGTACCCAATACTGTGGTGTATGTAATTCTCAAACCGTCCTGCAAAGAAGTATAACGAATGATGCCGGAGTAACTTTGGGTAAGGAAAATCGCTATAAGATGGCAAATAGTGAACAAAATTAAGCCTTCAGTAAATTTAAAGGCTAATACATCTGCCACATCAAAATTAAATCTTAAAAGATAGGCTAAGATGATAGCTAGCAGCAAAAAACCTAAGTCGATCAATAGTATGATCCATCTGGGTAAAAAACTGATATCATTTATTTTTTTGATCATAATCAGTACAAATATAAACTATATTATAAAAAATGATACTATAAGTTTAAAAATTAAGATGCTCTTTCATCTTTTCCACTATGAAAGTCTTGTGCTCCACGGTTAACGAAGAACCAGACGGTAAGCAAAGTCCATAATTAAATAGATTTTCAGATACGCCATTTAAATAACTATCGCATTCAGCAAAAACGGGTTGCAGGTGCATAGGTTTCCAAAGGGTCCTGGTCTCAATATTATCTTCTTCTAATTTTTGCCTTATTTCTTCTGGAGTTACCTTGTGATTATCATTAAACACTATGCAGGTTAACCACCTGTTAGAGAAAGCACCTTTCCTTTCTTCTAAAAAGCTAAAACCAAAGTCTTTTAAAGCTGATTGATAAAATTCAAAATTATCTCTTCTCTTATTTATCCAGTCGGGTAAAACTTCCATCTGCCCCCTTCCTATACCTGCAGAAATATTACTCATTCTATAATTATACCCAATTTCAGAATGCTGATAATAAGGCGCAGGATCTCTGGCTTGGGTAGCTAAATATCTTGCCTTATCAATCCATTGTTTATTCTTTGAGACCAAAGCTCCACCTCCTGAAGTAGTGATTATTTTATTCCCATTAAATGAGAATACTCCGAAATCTCCAAAGCTACCAGCTTGTTTACTATTTATAGAGGCTCCTAAAGCTTCAGCAGCATCCTCGATCAGTGGTATTTCGTATTTTTTACAAATTTCAGCTACTTCTTCTATTTTTCCTGGCATTCCATATAAATGCACAAAAATGATGGCTTTAGGTTTCTTACCTTTCGTTATATAGTCTTTAATAGCCTGTTCCAATAATTCCGGATCCATGTTCCAGGTTTCTTCCTCACTGTCAATTAAAACTGGAATAGCTCCTTGATAAACTATAGGGTTTATTGTTGCAGAAAAGGTAAAGCTTGAGGCTAAAACGATATCATCCTTTTTTACACCCAAAAGAATTAAAGCCAAATGTATAGCCGCTGTACCAGAGCTTAAAGCAGCTGCAAAAGGTACATTTGAGAAAGCTGCGATATCTGCTTCCATTCCATTTACATTAGGCCCTAAAGGAGCAATCCAGTTCTCGGCAAAGGCATGCTCAATAAATTTAATTTCATTTCCACCCATGTGTGGGGCGGATAAATAGATTCTATCTTTCATGTGTATATAATTGTCTTTTGGTTGTCACCCCGATAAGTCGGGGCAGGCTATGGAATCAGGAAGACCGAAACTATCACGAAACCTCAGTTTAATAGATTCCTGCCAAAGGCAGGCAGGCTATCCTCGGTTGGTGATTGGCCTTAATCATGCTGATTTCATTTATATATCCCCTAACTGAGGTCTTAAAACAATTTCTTCTACTACTGTTCTTTCGGACATGGCAAAGGCAGACCAAACAGCTTCAGCAACATCCTCTGACTTCATAAATCTGCTCTCAGGTAAATCGACACCCTCCCAGCTGGCTGTAAGAGTGGCTCCCGGCAGAACGGCTGTCACTTTTATACCAAATTCTTTCATTTCTTCTCTCAGACATTTGGTAAAACCCTGCATAGCATATTTGGTAATGCTGTAAGATCCTCCACTGGCATAGGCCGTAATACCTGCTATACTGCTTATTGAAAAAATATGTCCTTTCTTTTGCGTTTTCATTGCAGGTATCAATTTTCTTGTAAGGTGATAAGCAGAAAATAAATTCGTGTTCATCATCAATTCCAAATTACCTTCCGGTTCATCCTGAATACTTCCGGGAATAAAAACGCCTGTATTATTCACTAATACTTCAATATTTTGGGTAATACTTAATACATATTCGGAAAAGCTTACCACTTCGGTTTTTTTAGACAAATCCGCAGTAATTATATGCACCCTGGAATTGAAATTATCTTCTACTTCGGATTTTAATTTCTGAAGATCTTCTAAATTTCTTGAACAGGTTATCACCTCATAACCTTCTGATGCGAAGCAATTTACTAAAGCTTTTCCAATACCTTTGGTGCCACCGGTTACTACAACAAATCCTTTCATTGTCTAAATAATTTTAACTATTGATTTATTAGTCTAATTTTGATTATTGATTCAACTGCGAAACTAATCATAAATATTGGAGTTGAACAGATTTATATGTTTTGAATTAATTTTGAAAAGCTGCTAATTTAATGCTTAGTATTTTATTTTGATTTTGTTAGCCTATATATTATTTTAATTTTAATTTCTAAAACCTATAAAGCATACTATCTTTAAGCAAATTTGTTTTACCAGAATATTTAGAAAAAGAAGGAAATGTCTAAAAAACGTAAAACACCCAACTCACTAAAGATAAGTTGGAAAATATACAATAGATGACTTCCTTCCCGCTATTTGGCAAAAGTACTGACCTCTAAATTCAATTTATACATGAAATCAATCGGAGCTTATTTTATTTTTTTAGGAAGTATGTTTGTGAGGAGAGAAACGTTTTCTTCCTACATCAAACTAATTATAAGTGAATGTAATATCATTGGATGGAACTCACTTCTGATAGTAGCCATTACTTCCACTTTTATGGGAGCTGTTACTACTGTTCAAACTGCCTATAATTTGGTGAGCCCATTAATCCAGAATTATGTTGTAGCCCAAGTAACAAGGGAAATGGTAATTTTGGAGTTAGCCCCCACCATCACCGCCATAGTAATTGCAGGTAAGGTGGGTTCAAGTATTGCCAGTGGTTTAGGAACAATGCGCATAACAGAGCAAATAGATGCCTTGGAAGTTATGGGGATCAATTCTATCTCCTATTTAGTATTACCCAAAATTATTGCAGCCGTACTGATGTATCCTTTATTAGTGGTTATTGCTGGCTTTCTTTCCTTATATGGAGGTTATTTAGCAGGAACCTTAACAGGAATAATAACGGAATCAGAATATATTTATGGTATTAGAATTAGCTTTAATTCTTATACAGTTTATTTTGCTTTAATAAAGGCAGTTGTTTTTGCTTTCTTAATATCATCTATTTCTGCGTTTCAGGGATTTTATACCACAGGAGGTGCTTTAGAAGTTGGTGTATCAAGTACCACTGCCGTTACGAAGAGTTGTATTGCAGTGCTCTTAGCCGATTACCTTTTAGCAGAACTTTTATTAAATTAAGCAATGATAGAGATTAAGAATATATCAAAAACTTTTGGAGATACTCAGGTACTCTACGATGTTTCAGGTGAATTTAAAAGAGGAATCACCAATCTTATAATTGGTGCAAGCGGTACTGGTAAAAGTGTTTTATTGAAATGTATTGTTGGTTTAGTTACCCCTGAAGCGGGTGAAGTTTTATATGATGGTAGAAAATTTTTACAGGCTGACAAGGAAGAAAAAGCTCAAATGAGAAGGGAGATAGGTATGCTTTTTCAAGGAGGCGCCTTGTTTGATTCCAAAAACATTGAAGAAAATGTAATGTTTCCACTTGATATGCTTACTGACATGAGCAAAAGTGAGAAATTGGATAGAGTAAATAATGTTTTAGGCCGTGTTGGACTTGAAAATGTAAATAAAAAAATGCCCTCCGAGGTAAGTGGTGGAATGAAAAAAAGGGTTGGCATTGCAAGGGCCATTGTGAATGATATTAATTATCTGTTCTGTGATGAACCTAACTCCGGACTTGACCCAAAAACTTCGCTACTAATTGATGAGCTTATTCAGGAAATTACCCATGAATTGAATGTTACTACTATTGTAGTTACACACGACATGAATTCTGTTATGGGAATAGGTGAACATATTATGTACCTCTCTAAAGGACACAAAGTATGGGAAGGTAATTCTGATAATATTTTACATTCAGGAGAGGAAGACCTGGAAGACTTTATATTTGCCAGTAAATTTATGAAGAAACTTAAAAAATCACTTTAATTTTTAAAATAAAGCGGAAAGTTGCACTGAGCCATTATGAATCACAAGCGTTTCAGTGGATTTCCTACCTCCATACTGAATACTTAAGTTTAAATCTCCAACAATTTTTTGCCTTACTGAAAGGTTCCAGATAAAGTTTTCTCCTGCACGTAAGCCTTCAAACATTTCATAGGCCAATGGAGTGAAGTTATTTCCCAATTCCGAATTTACCTTAACAAATCCAAATTTACCTTCCATAATTCCTCCATTTTCTCTTATATACTTATTTGATATAGATACTTGATCTACTAAAACCTGCCCTCCTATTGCTTCGGTAGGACTTAATTTTATCACAGATTCATAACTTAAAATGGTTCTCCAATTTTTAGCAGCTTGCCATTGAAGCTGCGGATTTATTATTTGCGAGCTATAATTAAAATCGCGTTCAGCTACCACTTCGGAAAAGGAGCTATGAGACGATAATCGGAAATTGGTCATAATATTCCAGTTATTCCATACATTCCAAAGCCCATTAACATGGTAGGCTTCCATTTGATTACCCTCAAAACCACTCATTAATAACTGTTTGCGGTTTGTTTGTGTATGCCCTAAATCTAAAGAAGCTGTGCCTCCCCTGTTATAATATACATTTGATTTTAAAAATTGCTTACCGGAAAGTATTTCCTCAGCTTCATTGCCAGAGGTAAAAGGAGAAATTCTATCTTCCCAGTTTTCAAAAAGATTCTTTGATTCCAGATTGGCCTGGAATTGAGACGAAATTCTACCGATATATTTTAAAAGACCTTTTGATTTACGCCATGCTCCCGGCATCTTTAATTGTAATTGGTACCGAGCTGTGTTAATAAAAGCAGTTTGGTAATTATCTCCCATGGTTAAGATCTTAATATAATTCCTATCTCCATATTCAGTTTCATCTTCAAAAAACTCATTCAATTCCTGAATACCATTTTCATTCAGATCAGACCATGAGTGGGTACCCATTCTACGGGGCACCTCCTGAAAGAAATAATTACGCTCCAATACTCTGCCTGTACCTGTTTGGTAAAATAAACTTTGGGTAATATTTCCATTCCACAAGGAAGTTGACCATTGAATAGTCCCCTGATAGAAGTCTTCTGCCAATGAGGTTTTATGTGCTACACTAATGCTTCTTTTTAAGAAGTTTAATTGAATATTACTATTGGCATTGTACTTTACGCCACTATTTAATTGGGTAGTTTGAGAGCGTTCAAATTCCTGGAATGCATAATCAAAAACTTGAAAATCCGTTCTAAAATCATGAGAAATTCTAAAACTCCACAGAGATGAATCCTGTTTGCTCAAGTAAAGCTGATGATTGTTAAAGTTCATGAAACTATTCATCAATGAATCTCCCCTAAAATTAGAATGTCGCTCCAGCTGGAAGCGATATCCCGGAGTTAATAACCAATTTGTGTATGATACGTCCGACAAAGTTTTGAACCACTCAGTCTGATTTCTTTCACCCTCGTTTTGCATTATAAATAGCTGAGTGCTAATATCCCATTTACCACTGTACTGATAATTAATCTTTTGTTGATGGCCCTCTCCATAGTTTTCTTTTTGTCTTAAAAACGATTGATACTGAAAACTTTGATTTTCATTATAAATTTTAGATCCAAATCCGAGCAAATGCTCTTCTCCTGCCATATAACTACCACCTTGCTCCATTCCCCAGTCACGATTAAATTCCATAGACCTAAATACCTGAACAGGAATAAAAGCAGAATCCAGGTACTCATAAGTTAACTGATATTGAAATTTCATGTTATTACCAATATTTAATGGTTTAGGACTACTTTTATACCCAAAATACAAAGCCTTACCATTGTTTTTAGAGCCTTCAGGGTTAAATCTATTATCTATTTTTTCCGATGCTGCGAAATCGAAAGAAATCACATCATTATTGCTTAATTTATAATCAGCACCAATAGAAAATACCCTTTGTTTTTTGGGTAATGCAACTTGTTTTAAAGGCGCATAATTACCTTGAGGCATACCATCTATAGGAGCAATCCATTCATAAACTATAGCATTTTCCATACTGTTAGCCACTACGTAATTTCCCTTATTATTTCCCACCAGGGAAAAATAAACTTGATAAAAAGCCTTTTCAGGATCTTTAGAATAATAAAAACTACTATAAATTTGATCGTTTATGAGAGTATCTTTTTTAGCATACAATATTTTATTAGCCTGAAAACCTATGCTATCTACTGCCGGTATATGGCCCACCGCGGCTGAGGCATCCAATTGGGCCAATGCATTCATGTCATCCTGCGATAGGTCGTATAGAGCTCTATTAGGCTGATCTGCTTCCTGAAACATTCCGGCACGTAAAGTTAAGCGATCTGTAGTTTGTTGATGTTTGAAAATACTTACATTTCGAGCATATTGTTGATCGGAATATTCAAATTCTATTTGGATTCTACTAAATTTATTAATGTAAACAGTGGCATTAAATGTAATTTCAGCTGCATTATAATCAATGATATAATCATGCTCAATTCCCCTTGTGAGAAGCACACCATCTAAGTAAACGCTTTCGGAACCCGCCAAAAGAAAAATAAATGGTTCATTTTGTGGCCCTCTAATTCGGTAAGGTCCTAAAACTCCTTCAATGGGCTCTATAAGTTGAATTCCAGTCTTACTTCTGGAAAAAGAAGCAATTGCCTCGGTATGAGAAACTGCCGAATCTAAAGCAAGTTTGGAGGTTGAAACTCCTACGCCCTGGACCTGCCTATTATATCGTAAAAATTTTGAAGAGGCGTCTGACTGCACGAGCATATCTCCGCCTTGCAAGGCCCAATTATCGTGTATTAACTTTACATTCACTCTATCGAAATCCTGTAGTCTCTGGGTATTACCCTCAGGCTCAAAAGGCATTTGTTGATCAGTTAGTCTTGCTTCAAGCTTTAAATCATCAGATATGTTACCTGAAATACTTAAATCCATAACTGAATGCATAAAAACTGATTGCTGCTGCCCTGCTGATACACTTCGTAAAAAGGCTCCATCAATATTTAGGCCTGATAAACCTAACAACTCTTCTGTAGATTTTCCATGGGAGAATAATTCAGCCTGATTTTTAAATAACACAGTGCTGTCATACAAATAAGAAGAAATGGGAGCTCTCACCAGAACTCCCTTTTTATTGATATAGCTATAGCAAATTTCATAATAAGGAATACTATCAGGACTAACAATCCTTAAGTATCCGGACACTTTATCAAATTGAAATTCCATAGGTTCTGAATTTCTGTTATGTATTGATAAAGTGGTAGGAATAACTATTAGGGAGTCGGGCAATAAGATATCGTTCTGCTCAGAATTAAAGCATAGTACCTGTGCATTGGCATTAAAAAAGACACCGCAAAAGGATAAAACCAATAATATCTTAAAAAATAATCTAGTCAAATTATATCATATACTTCAATTCTATATAAAAAGTAGTTCCCGAATCCTCATTACTTTCAAACCAAATTTTACCACCAGCATGCTCCACTCCTCTCTTCGCAATAGCTAACCCAATACCTGATCCGGTAGATTTAGTGGTAAAGTTAGGTAAAAATACTTTTTGATGGTTTTCTTCGGGAATACCTATACCATTATCCTTTATAGAGATCAATACTTTATCACTTTCACGAAGTAACTCAATTTCAACTATAGAAAGCTCAGTACCCTCTTGACTCTGTAAAGCATTTATAATCATATTATTGAAAATCCGTTCAATAATTTTTTTATCAACCCAAGCATGGATTGGCTCATCAGGTATATTTAATTCAATTTGATTGTGTTGCAGCTGAAACAAAGAAACAACTTTAGCTAATATTTCAGATACACAAACTCTTTCATTATCAGGGATAGGCATTTTAGCAAAAGAGGAAAAAGAGGTAGCAATATCACTCAAATTATCTACTTGTGAAAGAATTGCTTTAATCTTTGCTACAGCTTCAGGCATTTGGTGATCACTTTGATCAATTCTCATTTGTAAGTGTTGCAAGGATAATTTCATTGGCGTAAGCGGGTTTTTTATTTCGTGAGCTACCTGCTGTGCCATTTCTCTCCATGCCGATTCCTTTTCTGTTTTACTTAGTGCCAACCTACTTTTCTCCAGCTTCAATAGCATGTCGTTATACTCTGTAATTAATAGGCCAATTTCATCGTCTACCTTCCAGGAGATAGGTTCGTTGGTTGCGGATAAATTTACCTGAGCTAATTTCTCTTTTAGTAAATTAAGGGGATTAGTGAGCACTTTTGTGGCAGCATAGGCTAAAAACATAAAAATGATAAAACTTGCCACAAAAATGTTAAAAACATTTGTTAAAAGGTCAGTGAGTAGAACATCATATTCTTTATTAGATTTAAAAAAAGGACTTGATAAAATAGCTATTAAATCACCGGAGTCGTAAGACCGCATGCCGATATAAGCTGATTGATAATTCAAATCGCCAATATTTTCCTCAATCGTTATCACTCTTTTGCCTCCATACTTAATGCCTGCAAAAGCATCTGGGTTGATATATTCTGACAACAACCTTTTTTCAAAAATTTGCGGCTGACTAGTAATTAATATTTTGCCATTTAACCCGTAAATGTTCATATCACTATTCACAATCTTGGTGACCGTTACTAACTCATTGTTAAAGTCTTCTTTGCTGATTAGACCCTTATTATATTGCATAAGGAGATCCGTCATTTGCTCCGCAACCCTGGAAGTTCTTTCCTGGTAGGAGTTAACGATATCTGAAAGAAAAGTAGAATTAACGAAGCTCACCGTGCTAATACTTACTGAAATTAAAGGGACTAAAAAGGCTAAGGAAAAATATAATTGGATTTTAGCACCTAATCCTACTAAATCTGCTTTCCAATAAGCACTTAAAAAATAGAAAAAAGAGAAAGTGAATATAATAGTAAAGCAGAGAATGAAGAAAAAAGAAAAGTTTGAGAAAAACTTAAAAAGACTCTTATCAGTCCGGCTGAAAACGAGTAATTCATTACTATCACTTAAAATAGATAGCTTATTATTTTCTTTCTCGTTAAGATTACAAAAATTAGAATTTAAGTCTTTAATATTACTATCAATGTTATTAGGAAAACTTAAATTGCCTACACTATATACCAATGTGTCATTTTTATAGAGTGCATAATCATACGGAATTTCATTAACATTTTGAGCAAAACGCTTATCAACTAAAAGCTCAGGAAAAACATTATCAGGTCTTATTTTCTTCAGCTTTAAGTCAAGTACAATAGTCGCCAGCACATAATTACCAATTTTTATTTCGAGCTTATATATGTATTTATTTTGAATTCTAGCACCTTCTGTAGTACCCACAAGGTATAAATTTATACCCGATCTACTATTTCTGGCACTTAACTGTTCAACTGGAAAAGAAGCTGAAAATGAAGCTTGACCTGCCGGATAAAGCGCTTGTCCGCTAGCATCATAAATACTTACATTTTTCTCATATTTATCAAAATAATCATCTCTTAAATGATATTTAATGATTTTGTCAGCCACCTTTTTGTAGGGCGTAATAGGTAATAAAAATTGTTGTCGGATAAACTGATCTTTCTTAAGGTTGGCGTCAATTTTTGTTAGAGAATATTCAGCTAACACATCATTATCATTCATTATTCTGTTACCAATACTATTAATTTCATTTTTTTCTACAATTTCCTCCATATGTTTAATTGACCAGGATGAAATGAGAGAAATGGCACTTACAATCAGAAAAAGATAAATGAAGCTAAGAAAGCTGATTTTCAGTAAGCTATGGGCCAAATGCCAATAGTAAACTATGAAATTCAATAAGAAAACTATCAACGAAATCCATAGGAAAGGAGCATTAATTACTAAACAGAAACCCAAAAAAATTAATAAACTGATCAATTGATCCCGAATAAAAATCCGGATATTGGGAATGTAATTAGAATTCCATTGATGGATCCATCTCAATACATGAAAAATAATTATGGCATAGATAATACCCCCTATGAACGTCAGGAGCTTGAAAATATTAAAATCAACGCTGTTGGTAATATCAATTCCCCAATTAGAATGGCGGTAAATAAGCTCAATAAAACCATAAATAAGCAATAATATCCCAAAAGTCCCAAATTGTAAGAACCAAGATCTGTAAACTTTATAAGGAAGTAAGTTTCTACTTGCCAATAGTTTCAGGTAACTAACGATAAAATATATTATCACTAAAAGAAAGATGGTATTTAATAAGAGAATGCCAAAAGAGGGATTTAAGGCTGAAGAGGCAAAAAACTTAGGGTCAAAAAGGGCTAGTTCTTCAGAGTAAAAGGGTACTTGCAACATATCTAATAAAAACCGGATAAAAACTATACCCGGTATAAAAATTATTAGAGGTAGATAATTGCCTTTATTTTGCCATCTTAAGGAAAAACCATAGAACCAAATAATTAAAAAAGTAAAAGCTAGTATTTCAATTGCGATGATAAAGAGTTGAAAGTTTTCATTATGGTTTTTAAAATCAGATTTTAAATTTATGTAGAAAAGCTCTTCATTCGTATTTGAATGTAATGCATACCCTTCTGACATTTTATTTTTTCTAATAGAAATATCGGACTCCTTAAAAATCTTGCTATTAAAGTAAGACTGGACATAATCATTATTAATATCGAAATTCTGATGGAGCGGTATTAAAAAAATTAAAGTAACTTGATTCTCTTCAGATTCCCTTACCCAATACAGGAACTCTCCAGACTTTTTGCTTACAAATTGCCAACCATCTGTTAAAGAAGTGTTTATTTGTGGTATAATATGGTCATCTGACCAGAAAACCAGTTGATTATTTTTAAAAATAAAGAATGGATAAGCTGTCGAAATCTCGTTTAGCTCGTTGAAGCCTATATCTTGATGATCAGAGAGATAAGTAAGCACTTTGCTTTCATCCTGATTTACTGAATTGAGTTCCCTTTCAAGCAGAGATTGTGTAGTGCTTATAAACTCCTCCTGATTAGATTCAAGAGATATATAAATGAGCCTAAGGATAATAACGCAAATACCGAAGAATACACACAACCATAAAAATATATTTCTCCTCACCGAATTGCCTTTAATTTTCGAAAAGCAATATAGCAATAATCATGCTCAGGATTAAAAAACGGTTTAATTTAATGAGTTAAAAGGTAAGAATTGAAGGCTAATAGAAGAAAAACGAAGACCAAACTAAACGAATAACGCCTCCCAGTATAATTATCTCTTGGCTAAGAGGTCCTTCAAATTAAATTTCTTCTTTTTCTTCTTGCTTTGTTTATACCATAGGAACGCAATTACCATAACAACTAAATATGGGGCTGCAAATAGATAAAGAATACCAAAATTCAGACCAGGGGCTAAGCCGATTTCTCCATTGTTCACGTTGTTTTCTACTGTTGCTCTGCACATAGCGCATTGAGCCAGTACATCTGGCATACTAACGAAGATTATTATAAGAAAAGAAAAAAATACTTTTTTCATAGGCTAGTTTTACTAGGCAAGTAACTATATATTTTTTAATTCAGTTCCTTTAATGCGAATAATAAGGGCTAATCATAAAATATACAATAACACCCGTAATTGAGACATATAACCAAATAGGCAAGGTGAATTTTACTACCTTTTTATGTTTTTCAATCTTATCATTTAAAGCATAATAAAATGCAAAAAGAACAAAGGGCACTACAATAGCTGCTAAAACAATATGTGAAAGAAGAATAACCAAATATATACTCCTTGCAGAAGTTACCTCAAGCGTTTTTTCAGACTCATCTAAAATACCATTTCCATTTACATCACCAAAAACAGCAGACTCAGCTGTGGCATGATAAATAATATAGGAAACCAGGAAAAGACTTCCTAAAACAAAAGCTGTGGACATCATGAGTCTGTGGTTTTTAATTTTCTTCTGCTTGATAAAAATCAAACCTAGAATTAAAACAACAGATGTAATCGAATTGAAAGCTGCATTTAAATGGGGGAGCACATAAACCCAATCTCCAGCACCCTCAATTTTGCTTGGAGCAAAAATTAGAACAGCTACTAAAACGGGAACCAATATGGAAAGAATCCAAATTACTCCGGTATATGATTTTTTATTTTCTAATTCAAGATTCATTGGTTATCAAATTTTGTTGCCAGTATTCTTATTTCTAATATCAATCTGTCTACATCTTTTGTTTCAAGCCCATTATAGTAACCCCTAATCTGATCATTCTGATCTATTAAGATAAGAGTAGCATTTAAGTCAATTGTCATTTCTGCAGGATGACTTCCGTCTAAAGAGGCTGTTGGCAAGGTTAAGTGACAATTTATCAAATCATTCAATGCCTTAGATTTTAATTGATAATTATTTACTGAATTACCTTCTAATAAATATTCCTCCGCACTTATGTCATCTTTTAAATAGAATGAGTTAACTGATAAGTCAACCTCAGAAGATAATGTAAGTAATAAGCGACTCAATTCATTTTTTAGTTGCTTATTATTTATTTTAACATTTGGGAAATGGGCTATATTAATTTGATCAGTAAATACTTCCCCTAAAATTTTAAATTGATCATCTGAATAGAAAACAGAATCCTTTAGTTCTCTGATCGGTTTAAAATCAGGGCAAAACTCATTATTTTCTTTAAAGTAAACAGGTAAATCAAATTCATTACTTCCATAGAAAGTAAGAAACAAATAAAGTATTACCGGAAAACTTAGGGTAACAACAAGAATGAGTATTTTTGATAACTTCATTATATAAAAAAATCAGGAAGATTACTCCCCCTGATTTATAAATTATGATGATTGAATTAAATTAGTTTCTAATATTAAAAATAGCATTACCTTCTAACATCAGTGCTATTATTAACCAAACAATAAGGATAATTGGACCTACAATCGACCACATTAATGTTTTTTGTTCATGCTTTAAGTGCATAAATTCAGCTACAATATAAAAAGCTTTCACTATAGTTAAACCCAAAAATATAGATACTAGCAGAATTCCTCGCTCTAAGGTAAATGCAAAAATAAATTCTATAATAGTAACAACCGCTAAAATAGCGGCCACTTTCCAAATCTTTTTGGTTTTCTCTTTATCTTCAGGAATTACCTGAATATTATTAGTTTCTTCGGTAGACATAATTCAAATATTTAAATCAAGTAAAAAAGTGTAAAAACAAAAACCCATACTAAATCCACAAAGTGCCAGTACAATCCAGATTTCTCAACCATTTCATAATGGCCTCTTTTATCATACGTTCCTACTACTGCGTTAAAGAAAATGATAAAGTTAATCACAACACCACTGAAAACGTGAAAACCATGGAAACCTGTTATGAAAAAGAATAAGGAAGCAAACAATGGTGGTCCATATTGATTTTGCGTTAGGTTAGCGCCATAAATGGTTTCGCCTGCAGCATTTACTGTGCCTTCAGCAGTACCATGTATGAAATGACTCCACTCCCAAGCCTGACAGCCTAAGAAAACTAAACCACCTATGATAGTCCAAAGCATCCATTTAATTACACCTTTCCTATCCATTCTGTGTCCTGCCTCAACAGCCAACACCATTGTAACACTACTCAAGATCAAAATAAAGGTCATGATACCCACAAATATTAATGGGGCATGCACACCATGCAGAAAAGGTAGCGCTTCAAAAACCATTTCAGGAATTGGCCAATATTCTGTACTAAATTCAAAATTAGCTACGGAGCCTTCATACGCTGGGTGAGCATAGCGAATTAAGCCGTAAGTAATTAATAATGCAGAAAAACTGAATGCATCAGATAATAGGAAAAACCACATCATTAGTTTTCCATAACTTGCATTCATTGGAGCGTTTCCTCCGCTCCACCGACCCTGGGCCGTTTCAATTGTTGCAGTAGTTGCCATAAAGTTTACTGTTCAAATAAGATTAATGATTTAACAACAAAAATATATATAAATATACCCAAAGTCCATCTAAAAAGTGCCAATATGTGGTACACATTTCCATTTTCACCATATTTTTAGAGTGAACCTTGTATTTAAAAGCCGAAAATAACATAATTATTACGAAAACCACACCTGTTATCAAGTGAAATGCATGTAATCCGGAAATAACATATAAAAATGATCCGGCAGGATTACCTACAAAATAGACTTCAATATCAACTAATGCACCCCAGGCAAAGTATTGACCCACTAAAAAGGCCAAAGCCAACCCAGCAGTCAACATCATAAAAGTTTTTACAGTTTTAAAATTATCCTTTTTTGCAGCCACATAAGCTATATGCATGGTAATGCTACTGGACACAAGAATAATTGTGTTAATTAAAAATATGTTAGGTAAATCATATATCAACCAATCTCCTTCAGCTTGCCTTACGATGTATGCACTGGTCATTGCAGCAAACATCATAATTATAGAAACTATAAACAACCATAATGCAAACTTAAGAGGATGCATTGAAAGCGTTTTCAAGCTCGGTTTATAGTTTTTTTGATCTATATCTAAAGTTTTATTCATCTTTATAATTTATCTAGTAAGTAAGCTACCTGAACAATAGGAAGGTATAGAAATGAACCAAACATAATCTTTAAAGCAGCTTCTTTGCTACATTCTTTCATTAAATAAAAAGTTTGACTCAGAAATAAAACTCCACATATTGTAGCTACCAGACCAGAATTAATTCCTGTAATACCAAATTGTGTCGGCAGTAAACCTAAAGGAATTAAAAACAATGTATATATCATAATCTGAATAGCGGTATTTAAATCTTTTTTCCCTCCTGAAGGTAAAAGTTTAAACCCTGCTTTCTTATAATCTTCATCAGCAACCCAGGCAATAGCCCAGAAATGTGGAAATTGCCAAATAAATTGAATGCCAAAAATAATCCATGCTTCAACGCTAAAGCCATTTGTAGCAGCTACCCAACCTAATAAAGGAGGCAACGCACCTGGAATAGCTCCAACAAATACTGCAATAGGACCTACGCGCTTTAAGGGAGTATAGACGAAGCTATATAATATTAGAGATACCAGTGACAAACCTACAGTAAGTAAATTTGTATAAATTAAAAGCAATCCCAAACCAGCTAATCCAGTAAGAATTGCAAATATGGTGGCATCACGTTTATTGATTAAACCAGTAGGAAGAGGTCTGTTTTTAGTCCTATCCATTTTCTTGTCAAATTCCACTTCTAAAATTTGATTGATAGTTACCGCTGAACCTGATACTAAAAAACCTCCTAAAGCAAGAAATGCTAGAACAATGTAGTTAATAGAACCTCCAGAAAATCCTAGAACATAGCCGAAAGCCGAAGAAAAAGCTACTAAAAAGCTTAATCTGGGCTTTAATAAAGCATAATAACCCTTAATCTGGGCTACTATTAGTGAAGATATACCTAAACTTTGTGATTCAGGATATTGCATATGTATGATTATTTATTTTTTCCTTAACTGATGTTACCTGCAGTAACAAATAAAATTGCCAACCAAAAATTAAGCTTCCTAATACTAAATGAATAGGTTGAACCCAAAATGGAACAGCAAAATATGCCATTATTGCACCTGATAATATTTCTACCAAAATGAATGTAAGTAACACTTTAGTATGAAAAACCAATTTACTTTGATTTGGGTTCGCTTTCAATAATACATAAAACAGATAGAAATGAACCAAAGCTAAAACTATTGAATACGACCTGTGAATATAAAATTCCAGACCCAAACCACTAATCCAGCTTTCCCTATCAACATTACCAAGTCTTTCTGCCACTATATCCAATGATTCCCTTACCTGAGTTCCGAATACAACTTGTATCAACATTAAAATCATTGAAACAATGAGTAAATATTGTAATTGTTTTTTCTTTTTCAACTGACCGCTAATTCCTTTTTTATTGGAATAGAAATACAGACCCGTTAGTACCGCTAGTATAACCAACGCCAAAACCATATGAACCGTAATTAACCACTGCAAAAGATTAGTTGAAACAACCACCGAACCAATCCAGCCCTGAATAAGTACTAATACCAGACTAGCAATAGCTAATGTAAATATCCTTCTTTCAGATTTAAGATATTTCAAGGATCCTGCTACACACAAAATGATTAAAAGACCTACTATAGCACCTAAAAGCCGGTTGATATATTCCGTCCAGGTTTTGTATTTATTAAATTCAGCTTCTTGTTTTATTGATTCGTCTGCAAGAATAGCCTCTCCTACTGAAGCGTAACCAAAAAAATCAAGATATTTAGCAAATTTTACATTTTTCGCATGTCTGTAATCAGCATAAAAATCTTGATAATCAGCAGGTAATTCACTCACATTTGTAGGTGGCACCCATGTTCCGAAGCACCTAGGCCAATCGGGGCAACCCATACCAGAACCAGTACTTCTTACAATACCTCCTGCAAGAATCAATAAATAAACAGCTACTAAGGTGACTGTTGTCAGTTTACGATAGTAGCTGTTTATTAAAGTTTTTTTATTAGGATTTTGATTTAGCATGTGCAGTATCTTCCAGCTTCTCTTGTTTCGCTAGTTCATTCTCATGAGCTAAATTAGACTCAGGAGTTAAAGAAAGAGGAACAGTCTGTGGAATGAAATCTTCATCAGCGCCAGGCTTACTGTAGTCATAAGACCATCTGTAAACTTTAGGTATCTCACCAGGCCAGTTACCATGCCCCGGCTCAACTGGAGTAGTCCACTCAAGTGTATTAGATCTCCAAGGATTTTGAGGTGCCTTTTTACCTCTATACATACTATAGAAGAAGTTAAATAAGAATATAAATTGGGCTGCAACCGTTACGAAAGCGGCAATACTTACAAACATATTTAAATCTGTATAGGAACTAAAGGCGTCAAAACTAGTCCAAGAATAATATCTACGAGGAAAACCTGCTATACCAATGTAATGCATAGGGAAGAAAATCATATACACACCAATAAATGTCATCCAGAAGTGAATGTGTCCTAATTTATCATCCATCATTCTACCAAACATTTTGGGGAACCAATGATATATACCGGCTAACAAACCAAATATAGATAAACTACCCATTACCAGGTGAAAGTGAGCCACTACAAAGTAGGTATCGTGCAATTGAATATCAATTACAGCATTTCCTAAGAAAATACCTGTTAACCCTCCAGAAATAAAGAAGGAAACTAAACCTATTGAGAATAAAGTTGCAGGGGTAAAGATGATATTACCTCTCCATAATGTTGTAAGATAATTAAAAACCTTCACAGCCGATGGAACAGCAATAATTAATGTTAGGAACATAAATACTGATCCTAAGAAAGGATTTAATCCTGACACAAACATATGGTGAGCCCATACTACGAATGATAAAACTGTGATACCCAGCATAGAGCCAATCATCGCTCTGTATCCAAAGATTGGTTTCCGCGAATTAGTAGCAATAACTTCAGAAGTTATACCCAATGCAGGCAGCAAAACAATGTATACTTCAGGGTGCCCTAAAAACCAGAATAAGTGTTGGTATAAAATTGGACTACCTCCCATATTTGGAAGAGCCTCACCACCAATATAAATATCAGATAGGTAGAAAGAAGTACCAAAGCTTCTGTCAAACACCAACAATAAAGCGGCAGCGAATAAAACAGGGAATGATAATAAGCCAATAACAGCTGTTAAAAAGAAAGCCCAAATGGTAAGAGGTAATCTCGTAAAAGACATACCTTCGGTTCTTAAATTAATAACCGTAGTAATATAATTTATACCTCCTAATAGTATAGAAACTATAAAGAATACCATAGCTACCAACCATAAAGTCATGCCTAACTGAGATCCCTGGATAGCTTGAGGTAATGCACTAAGTGGAGGATAAACTACCCAACCGCCAGCTGCAGGACCTGATTCAATAAATATAGATGAAAGCATTACAACACTGGAAATAAAGAAGAACCAGTAAGACAACATATTCATGAAACCAGAAGCCATATCTCTGGCACCAATTTGTAGTGGAATTAAGTAATTACTGAAAGTTCCACTCAAACCTGCTGTTAATACAAAGAATACCATGATGGTACCATGCATTGTAACTAATGCTAAATAAAACTCAGGATCTATTTTTCCTGTTTCAGTTAACCAACCACCTAAAAGAGGTCTTAACCATTCTAAATTTGCTCCAGGAAAGCCTAATTGGATTCTGAAAAGCACAGACATTAATACTCCAATAATTCCCCACAAAATACCTGAAAGCAAATATTGCTTAGCGATCATTTTATGATCAGTAGAAAAAATGTATTTTGAAATAAAGCTTTGTTTGTGGTCATGGTGCTCATCGTGATGAACTTCCTGACTTATATTCACTTCTGTCGTTGTTGACATAACTTTATAATTTAATTTTTATTTTCTAACTCGTTTTTACCTAATCCTGTTTTCACCAAAGCCAATTCTTTTAGCTCCTCAGGTACTTTTGATAGTAATGTAGGATCACCTTGCAATAATGTTTCTTGCTCAGAATACCATTTTCTATAATCTTCCGGCTCCATCACTACTAATTTTTTTGCCATAGAGAAATGACCTTTACCACACACCTCAGTACAGGCTATTTCATAGTCAAATTCAGGATCATTTAATTCTTCCCTCATTTCCTCAGTCGTTTTAGTAGCCGTGAAGGTAAATGAAGTAGGCATACCCGGAACAGCATCCATTTTCAATCTAAAATGTGGTGCGAATACACTATGCAATACATCTCTTGCTCTAATATTAAATGTTACTGGTTCTCCCTTAGGAATCACCATAGCCTGATATTTGAAATCATCGTAAGAGGCTTTGTCGCTAAAATCTACACCAAATATGTTTGAAGCATCTATTTGTCTGTAATCCGTATTGCCCAATTTACCGTCCGCACCCGGGTATCTTACTTCCCAGGCAAATTGGTAGCCCATGATTTCAATATTATTAGTGCTTTCTGGAGCAGGCGCGGTTACATCAGTCCAAATTTTCCAACCTGTGAATACTAAAACAGCTAATACAATTGCCGGCACAAAAGTCCAGGCAACTTCTAATTTATTATTTTCAGGATAATAAAGCGCCTTATTATCTTCCTTATACTGATACTTCCAAGAAAAGTAAAACAACAAAATTTGAGTAAGAATAAAAACCACTCCGGTTACCGCCATGGTGGTCCAAAACATTGTTTCATACTCAACACCATGTTCAGATGCAACAGGTAGATTATAGTTTTCAAATTCTTTAAACGAATACCAGAAGAAAAGGAAACCCATACCCACAAGGAAAATCATGAACATTGCACCATTAATCTTATTGGAACTAGTCTCTAATTTTTTGGAATCATCTTTTGCAACACTAATCAATGATGATATTCTAAATATTAAGAATAATATCGCTAATAGAAGTACTACACCTAAAACAATAGCTAAATTGAACATAAATTATTTATTAACTTTTAATTAAATTAAAATACGTGATGATGTTTAGACTCTTCTAACATTGGATGATTTTTGGCAATCAATTTATATTTAGAAAGACTTATTAAGGCTACAAATAAGAAAGCCGCTCCAAAAATAAGTGCCATCCCTATCTCAAGTAAACCAAAACCTCCATTCTCTTTCATTACACCAGGAGTAACCATTAAATAAAAATCAAACCAGTGACCAATCAACACCACAATCGTAACAATCTTCAAGAAAACTGTATGTCTCTTCGAATCTCTTGGCATGAAAACCAAGAATGGAAAGAAAAAGTTTAGAATAAGATTAACAAAAAATACTGTACTGTAATGATCGCTAGAAAGCCTTTCAATGAAATAAACTGTTTCTTCAGGAATGTTAGAATAATAGATTAACATAAACTGAGAAAACCATATATAAGTCCAGAAAATAGAGAAAGCGAATACAAATTTACCTAAATCGTGCAACACTCCGGTATTCACAATTTTCAAGTATCCATTCTCCTTTAAAATAACTGTAATAAGAGTAATCGCTGCTAATGCAGTAACCCACCAGCTAGCAAAAACATACCAACCAAACATAGTAGAAAACCAGTGTGTATCAATTGATAATATCCAATCCCAGGCAGAAGTAGAAGAAGTAACTGCAAATATCACAATAAACCCTGCAGAAATCCCCCTTAGTTTGTAATAGTAACTTGATCCGCCATTTAAATCTTCTTGTAATGATTTATTTTTAATCCAACGGAACATAATGAACCAAACCGCAAAATAAACTACTAACCTGCCAATGAAGAAAGGCGTATTTAGAAAACCTTCCTTACCTGCAATGATGGAATCATAACGAGGGTCATTTACATCAAAAAGGTAATCGTGAGTCCAATGGAAGATATCATGCCCTCCAAGAAGAAAAATTACCAAGGTTAAAATTCCTGCTATAGGCAACCAATTTCCAAAAGACATGGGTATTCTTATTAACGAAGCTGACCAACCTGCTTGTGCCACATATTGAATAGCAACAAAGAATACACCTAATAAGGCAATACCTAAAAAGTACATATTATTAATCCAAAGATTGGCATATATTCTTTTTATCCATGTAGGATGCTCATCTGCATGTGCAGTTTCAGCATGGGCAGGATCTCCGAAATGATCTGAGTCAACATCTTCAGTTGCATGTGCGCCTTCAAGGTCGTCTGCTACAATTGCCATGTCATGCATAGTATCATCACCATGCTCCGCTGATCCTGAATCACCGGCAGCAAAAAATATACCTATTCCTAATAATACTACACCAACAATAGCTAATATAGACAGCGTCTTTTTTGCTTTTGAGGTAAATTGAAATTGTTCTTCAGCCATGATATATGATCTTATAAACTTTTTATTCTGATTCTAATTTTTGTAATGTCTGCACGTAGCGTACGATTTTCCATCGATCTTCTTGCAATACCTGAGAACCATGGGCTCCCATTCTTCTGATTCCATGAGTAATTACGTGGAAAATATGACCCTCAGAAAGCTGAGAAGTTGCTCCAGAATTATAAGAAGGTACACCCTGATAAACCTGTCCTACTTTAGCAGTTTCATCCATAGATCCACCACCATTTGCTCCATGACAATGCGTACAATACTTTACATATAAAGCTTGTCCTTCAGCAACTATTTGTTCCGTATCAGGAAGCGGGTTAGTCATAATTCTAGATGCTAGTTCCACACTATCTTTTGGTAACCTGTAAGGTAACATACCGTTTTTAGCTCTTGGAACTGTGTTTTCGGCAGGTATACGCATTGTCATACCAAATGGATTATTTGGGTTAGAGTTATAATACTCTCCGTATTGATCCTCATCAGAACCAAGCCATTCACCGGCGTCCTCATCGGTAATCTGAATTAATGGCTCATATGACACTGCATGATACATATTTGGAGCATACTCTGTTCCAGGATTGTCTACTCCAGGTTTACATGATATTACTACCAATGCCACAACAGGAATTAAAAATATTTTATAATTATTGAATTTTAACATTTTGCTTGATTCAATTAAAAGGTTTTCTCATTTACTTCAGAAGCACCAGAGTTTTTCAATAAAGAACTTAACTCTTCTGTACTTTTACTATTCTTCGATAACTCAATAGCCATCACATGTTTATCATCAGTACTTCTAATATCAAAAGTTACTGGTTTACCATAAGGCTTCAAATTACTAATTACAAAGAATGTTGCCACCATACCTAATGCTGCTAATAAAACCGTTACCTCAAAAGCAACTGGAATAAATGAAGGTATGGCTATATGGTCTTTACCACCAATTATCATTGGCCAGTCAATACCCATCATATAAATCATCATTAAGAATGCCAATCCAGTGCCAGTAAGGCCAAAGATAAAAGCTGCAATAGAAATTCTTGATCTTTTATAACCTAGTTCATCGTCTAATCCATGAACAGGATAAGGCGTATAACATTCATAAATTTTAACATCGTTTCCGCGGATACTTTTGACAGCTTTCAATAAAATGCTTTCGTCATCAAATATACCTACGATAAATTTTTTACCGCTTTCCATCATTATTTCTTATTTACAATTTCACCTGAACTTGATTTCAAAACCGCTTTAACCTCTGCCATGTTGATAACAGGGAAGAACTTAGCGAAAGAGAAAAACAAGGTAAAAAACAATCCAAAACTAAATAAATAGATACCCATATCGTAAATTGTAGGGCTAAACATGGCCCAACTTGATGGTAGGTAATCTCTATGCAATGAGGTTACTATAATTACGAAACGTTCAAACCACATTCCGATATTAACTATAATAGATAATATAAATGTTGCCCATAAACTAGTTCTTATTTTCTTGAACCAGAATAATTGAGGGGAGATTACATTACAGGTCATCATTGCCCAGTATGCCCACCAGTAAGGTCCAGTTGCCCTGTTTAAGAAAGCATACTGCTCATATTGAACACCAGAATACCATGCCATGAAAAGCTCGGTGATATAGGCAACACCCACAATAGAACCGGTAATCATAATAATAATATTCATCAATTCTATATGATTGATGGTAATATAATCTTCCAGTTTATATACTTTTCTGGTCACTAACATAAGCGTTAACACCATTGCAAAACCAGAGAAGATAGCTCCTGCCACAAAGTAAGGAGGAAAAATAGTTGTATGCCATCCTGGTATAACTGAAGTAGCAAAGTCCATGGATACAATAGTGTGTACTGAAAGTACTAATGGGGTAGCTAAACCTGCCAATACTAATGAAACAGTTTCATATCGTTGCCAAGTTTTTGCAGCGCCATCCCAGCCGAAGCTAAGACCACCATAGATTAATTTTGAAATTTTATTAGTTGCTCTGTCTCTAATTGTAGCAAAATCAGGAATTAAACCAATATACCAGAAAACCAAAGAAACTGTAAAGTATGTACTAATAGCAAAGAAATCCCATAATAACGGAGAATGGAAGTTAACCCATAAAGATCCCCAGGTATTTGGAATTGGTACAAACCAGTAAAAACTCAACCATGGTCTACCTGTATGAATCAGTGGGAATAACAAAGCACATATTACGGCAAAAATTGTCATTGCCTCTGCTGCTCTGTTAATGGATGTTCTCCATTTTTGACGGAACAACAATAATACTGCAGAAATTAGTGTGCCTGCGTGACCAATACCTACCCACCATACAAAGTTGGTGATATCCCAGGCCCATCCTACAGTTTTATTTAATCCCCACATACCAATTCCCTCCCAAAGGGTAATGGCTAAGGCATAACCACCAATAAATAATGCTCCTAAAGAAACTGCCATGGCAGCCATCCACTTAGGATTAGGCTTTGCTTCCACATGCCTACTTATATCATGAGATATGTCATGATAAGTCTTATTTCCTGTTACCAGTACCTCTCTTACAGGTGAAGTGACATCCATATTGCTATTTTTAATTAATTAAGCTTCGTTATTTACTTTATCTTTATTTCTCACTTTAGTCATGTACCAAACATTAGGAGCTACTCTTAGCTCTTCTAAAACATGGTAAGCACGCTCATTATTCACCACTTTTAATGGCTCATCAGATTTCTCTTCCAATTTAAGATATTTAGAAATTGAAGAATCAGGATTATTTAAGTCACCAAAGATAATGGCATCAGAAGGACAAGCACTTGCACATGCAGTGTTAACATCTTCATCATTCAATTTCCTTCTTTCTCTTTTAGCTTGTAATTTACCTGCTTGAATACGTTGAACGCACATTGAGCATTTCTCCATCACTCCACGAGAACGAACTGTAACATCTGGATTCAATACCATTTTACCCAATGTGTTATTCATTGAAGAGTTTTTATCAAACTGTGTATTATCATGGTATTTAAACCAGTTGAACCTTCTCACTTTATAAGGGCAATTGTTAGCACAATATCTTGTACCAACACATCTGTTATAAGTCATTTGATTTAAACCTTCCGAACTGTGAGTGGTTGCCGCAACCGGACATACAGTTTCACACGGTGCATTGTTACAATGCTGACACATCATCGGTTGGAAAGTAACCTCAGGGTTTGCCGCAGCTTTCTCTAAACCATTTGTATCATCAGGTGCAGCATCAGAGCTATAGTAACGGTCAATACGCATCCACTGCATATCTCTTCTCATTACTACTTCAGCTTTACCAACTACTGGTATATTATTTTCAGATTGACATGCGATTGTACAAGCTGCACAACCAGTACATGAATTTAAGTCAATAGCTAAGCCCCAGTGGTGGTTATTGTACTTATGACCATTCCAAAGCGTTAACTTAGATGGGCTTACCATTCCCTTGCTGGTTGCAACATGAGGCTGAAATTCTCTCATCCAGTCTTTATTCTGGTAATCAGACAGTAATGCTTCCTGAATAACAGTTTCGCGTCCCATGAATGTTTGGTGCGTTTGGGTTTGTGCTAATTGATAAGAACCTCCTTTACCTTCAACAGTTACACCACCTGTTATGGCTAATGACTGTGTTCCATTTAACATGGTCATGAAAGGATATACATTAATCCCAATATCATTACCCACTTTACCAGCCATTTTTCTACCATAACCTAAAGCAATACCAATGGTATTATCTGCCTGGCCTGGTTGTACTAAAGCTGGAATTTCTACTGAAGTTCCATTAATATTCAATGTAATTAATGAAGTTTTACCTTCAAAAATTTTAATGTCTAAATCATTAGCCATTTTTTGGGAAATTGTAGCATAGTTATCCCATGTTGCTTTTGAAATAGGGTCCGGTAATTCTTGTAACCATGGATTATTAGCATGATAGCCTGTACCCAAAGAAACTTTCTGATAAAGCTGTATTTCTACACCTTCATTACCAGCTTTATAATTTTTATTGATTCTGCTAACTGCAGAAGAAAAATCTACCTCATTTGCTGAAACTTCCTGCACTTCTGATGATGCTGTGAAAACACCGTTATACAAAGTTTTATCCCAGAAAATATCAAATGTCGGCTCTTGAGAACTATAATGATCAGACTCCCAATTATTTCTTAAATAATCGAAATAAGAAGTAGAGTTACCACTCCATACCAAGAAAGAATCCTGTGCTTGTCTTGTTTTAAATAAGGGAGAAATAGTTGGTTGAGTTAAACTTAACTCTCCAGCTTTTGGTTCCGAATCATTCCATGATTCAAGGAAATGATGGTCTGGTGCAACATATTTCACTAAGCTGGTAGTTTCATCTTTTCTGTCTGATGTAGAAATAGTTAAACCTACCTTAGCAATTGCTTTTTCTAAAGAAGCACCCATTGCGAAATCATAAACAGGGTTAGCATTAAAGAAAATTACAGCAGCAATATTTCCAGCATTTGCCTCAGTAATGAACTGGCTTAATTGCGTTTCGTTACCTTTTCGGTAGTTAGTAGCTTTGGTTAGCGATATAGTAGCACCATAATTCGCTAGCATATTGTTGATTGCATTTACCAACATTTGCACATCCGCATCATTAGATCCTGAAACTACTACTGATTTGCCTCTTGATGAAACTAAATCTTTAGCTGCTTTAGCTATATTAGGTATTTGCACTTTACTAGCACTAATAGGTGCATTACCGGTTGACTTCGCCACCTCATTAAATAATGCAGCTACAGCTAAACCTTCCTGAGATGGTTTAATTGTTGTTCTGTAATCAGCATTTGCACCTGTTAATGATAAATTGGTTTCGAAATGATAATGACGAGACATTTGTCGGTTATCACTTGATACTTTTCTTGTTTTACTATATTGCTTTGTAAATTCTATTGGAGATATCCAGGTGCCTAAGAAGTCGGCTCCGAAACTTACTATTGTTTTTGCTTTACTGAAATCATAAGAAGGTACAGCTTTAACGCCAAACATTGCATCATTAGCAGCTAATATACCTTGCGAGGATACTGAGTCATACATGATATGTTCAGTATTACCAAATTTCTCAGCAAACTCATTTACTAACTTAAGGGTAGATGGGCTATTTACAGTATTAGAGATAATTCTAATTTGACCACCTCTAGCACTTATAGCATTCAATTGTTCGGTTACCTCTTTATCTAAAATAGACCATTCAGTATTTTCACCCCCTTTTAAAGGTCCTACTAATCTTTCCTGATCATATAAAGATAAAACTGAAGCTTCAACCTGCGCACTTACTCCACCTTGAGTAATTTTAGATTGTTTATTACCCTCAATTTTAATTGGTCTGCCCTCTCTTGTTTTCACAACAATACTAGCATAATCACCACCTACTGAGTAGGTAGAAGCATAGTAATTAGGGATACCCGGATCAACATCAACAGGTTTATTAAGGTAAGGAATAGCCTTTCTGACAGGTGCTTCACAAGCCGCTAAAGAAGCCGCAGCTACACCAAAGCCCATCATTTTTAAGAAATCCCTTCTTGATGTACCGCTATCTCCCGTTTCTTTTTGTGAATTAATTGGCAGATAATCAGGAAATTCCTTTTCAGCATTCTTAACAAATGAAGGATCATTTGTTAGTTGTTCTGTTCCTTTCCAATATGTTTTTTGATGATTACTCATATCTATGATTAAAAAAATCGATTTTAAATATTAATTAATAATGACATTTGGCACATTCTAGTCCACCTATGTCTACTACCTTCAGTTCACCACCATCATGGGCTTTTACCAGGTCATTATAATAGTCATTACCTTTAGAATTAACTTCTGTTTCTCTGTGACAGTTAATACACCATCCCATAGTTAAAGTACTCCACTGTTGTACTACTGCCATTTCTTCAATAGGCCCATGGCAAGTTTGACATTCAATTTCGGCCACATTTACGTGCTGAGAGTGGTTGAAATAAGCCAGATCAGGAAGGTTATGCACCCTTACCCATTCAATAGGCTTAATATCATTTCCATACTCACCTGTTTCTTTATCATAATCAATCGCCTTATAAATTTTAGCAATTTCTTTAGAGTCAGTTTTAATAGCTGTATGGCAATTCATACAAATATTGGCAGAGGGAATATTTGCACTCTTACTGATCATTACTCCCGTATGACAATATTGACATTCAATTTCGTATTGTCCGGCATGAATCTCATGGGAGAAAGCAATAGGCTGAGTCGGTTGATAACCTTGTTGTACTCCTACTGTGTAAAGTCCATCTATAACAGTTTTAGCAACAATAGCAGTAAATAGGAATATCACAAAAAATAAGAACCCGTTAGATTTAACAAGCTCCCCAATTTTAAATTTTTGATTAACATACTCCTTATCGGCTGCATCAATATTGTCTTTCTGATTGATGAATTTAGTAAGAACAGTTACAATTAAAATGAGAACTACTAAGATCAAGATTAATATTACTACAAATCCGGCGATAATTAAAGTAAGGTATTCGGAAGGAATTCCTCCACCAGCTTGAGCAGCTGCACCCTCTCCGCCATCTACAGGAGTTCGCTTCAGCTACTGGTGGATTTTCAGTTTCGTTTTTGATATAACCTAAGATGTTTTTAATTTCATCTTCTGAGAAATAATCAAAATTAGGCATAACTGCTTTACCGTACTCGTTGTAAAGATTAACAGCATACTCATCTCCTCCTTGGATTACTTTTTGAGAATTTTGAATAAAGTTTACCAGCCAGGGTATTTCTCTTCTTTCGTAAACATTTTTCAATGCCGGCCCAACCAATTTGTTTTGTACCTGGTGACAAACCGCACAATTATTTTTAAAAAGCTTTGCACCTTCAGCAATAGCAGCCTCTTCTGTTGGCAATTCAGCCGCCTGAGCGTTTGCATTATGTGTAGTACCCAAGGTTAAACTACCCACTATAATAAAGACTAAGAAAGTTAAGCGAGTGATATACTTTTTTAAGGACATATTTATTTGTTCATTTAGCATATAATAATACTAATGTTTAAGACACTTGTTTATGACGGTACAAATCTACCACCCGAAGTTTTTATTTCAAATACATTTTAGATACTATTTTCGGTCTATATTACCTGTAATCACAATTTTTATGGTAAAATTCTGTTTAATAGCACTTTAAAAGGGTTTAGTAAGATCACGATAACACCAATTTAGAATAATTATAAATAAAATTTTATTGTCAATTTAAGGAATTATTACTGTTAATAGCCTTTAAACTGTTTAAATGGCCTTTTTTAGAAAATAGATATTTTTCAAAATGTTTCATTTGATTATTCCTGCTATGATATTTCCCGAACTTAGTTAAACCAATTTTTTCAACCTAATAAATTGATTACCATCATTTTATGAATTTTAACCCGATCCATCAGACTAAATACCAGTTAAAGCCATTTATAAAACGATTTAAATATTACATGTTTAATAAAAACCTTTACTAATATAATTCGTCATACTTTGCCGGATTTGATTCATGCATTATAGCATAGATTTTTTCTATTATAGTTTCTATATTAGGTTTAGAGAAGTAATCCCCATCTGAACCGTATGCAGGTCTATGCGCTTTTGCTGAAATAGTTACCGGTTGTGCATCCAAATATCTAAAGGCATCTTGTTCTTCAATTACCTTCTGCATCATATAGGCAGAGGCACCTCCAGGCACGTCCTCATCAGCAAATACTACTCTATTGGTTTTCTTTATAGACTCAACTATTTGATGATCTAAATCGAAAGGTAATAAACTTTGCACATCTATCACCTCACAGGAAATACCCAATTCATGAAGCTGTTCTGCTGCATCCACTACTACTCTACACATTGAGCCGTAAGTAACAATGCTGATGTCCGATCCTTCTCTGATTACTTCTGGTTGCCCAAGAGGAACTGTAAATTCCCCAATGTTTTTAGGCATAGATTCTTTCAACCTGTAACCATTCAAACATTCGATAATAAGGGCGGGATCATCAGATTGCAACATTGTATTATAAAAGCCTGCAGCCTGCGTCATATTTCTTGGAACCAACACATGAATACCTCTAATGCTATGCAATATCATACCCATTGGTGATCCTGAATGCCAAACTCCTTCCAGTCTATGCCCTCTGGTTCTAATGATTAATGGAGCTTTCTGTCCTCCTTTTGTTCTAAACTGCAAGCAGGCTAAATCATCAGATAAAATTTGGATCCCATATAATAAGTAATCTAAATATTGAATTTCTGCAATTGGTCTTAATCCTCTTAACGCGGCTCCTATTCCTTGTCCGAGTATAGTACATTCTCTAATTCCTGTATCCATTACTCTGTTATCCCCAAATTTTTCCTGCAAGCCAGCAAATGCCTGATTAACATCTCCAATTTTACCCACGTCTTCACCAAAAGCTATAATTTTTGGATCCCTTGTCAGAGCGGCTTCAAAGCATGCCTGAAGTACTTCCCTCCCATCCACTTTTTTAGCGTCTGTTTCATATTCGGCTTTAATAACCTCTACTGACAATGGCGAATTATCCGATTGTGAGTATAAATGAGAGCTAAAACGTTCCTCATTTTGTTCATCGATAGCATTTAACCAGTTAACTAATTTGGTTTTAGCTTCGCTATTCTGCCCAACCACTAATCGTAAAGACTTTTTTAACTGCTTTTATTGCATCTAACCTTAACGGATTCATCACAGATTTCAGATCTTGAATAATTTGGTTGATTCCCTCGTTTGTATCTGCTAATTTTGTCAATAAATGTATAGCCTCTTTTTGCTCATTTTTTATATCTACTATAAAAGCTTTCCAGGCAGCTTCTTTTGCTTCCTTAGCATATTTTCTGGCCTCTTCCTCAATGGATTCTAATTCCTTCTCAGTAGCTATCTTTTTATCTAGAATATATGTTTTAAATTTAAGGAGACAGTCATGATCTGCTTCCCATTTTAATCTTTCCTTAGACTTGTACCTTTCATGCGAACCACTTGTTGAGTGCCCCTGTGGCTGGGTTAACTCAGTAACATGCACTAAACTTGGCACATGTTCTTCTCTAGAAATTTTAGCGGCCTTTTGATAAGTATCAATTAAAGCCTCGTAGTCCCATCCTTTGACAGTATACATTTCATAGCCTTTTTTAGCTTTAGTTCTTTGAAAACCAGCCAATACCTCAGAGATACTTCCTTTGGTAGTATGAAATTCCTGCGGTACAGATATTCCATAATGATCGTCCCATACCGAAACTAACATAGGAACCTGAAGAACGCCGGCTGCATTGATCGTTTCATAGAACATACCCTCACTGGTTGAAGCATTACCTATAGTTCCGAAGGCTACTTCATTTCCATTGATAGAGTATTTTTGAAATTCTTTTTTATTAAGTGCCTTATTGCTTCTAAATAATTTAGATGCAAATGCTAAACCTAATAACCTCGGCATTTGCGCGGCTGTAGGTGAAACATCAGAGGAACTATTTTTAGATTTTGTGAGATCAGTATATTGGCCGGCCTCATCCAACATTCTGGTGGCAAAATGACCATTCATTAACCTACCTGCAGAAGCAGGGTCGGCAGTTACATCAGTATGAGCGTATAGTTGAGCAAAGTATTGTTGTATGGTTAATTCACCAATAGCAAACATGAAAGTTTGATCTCTGTAATAACCTGATCTGAAATCGCCATTTTTGAAGGCTTTGGCCATTGCTATTTGGGCTAACTCTTTACCATCACCAAATATACCAAATTTGGCTTTACCCATAAACACTTCTTTTCTACCCATTAAACTAGCCTGACGACTTTCACAAGCCACCTGGTAATCTTTTAGGATTTCCTGTTTATCAATCTTTAATTTTACATTATCTGATTTAATAGTATTTGCCATTTGGAATGCCTTTTATTGATAAAATACAAACTTACTTTAAAAGTAAGTGCAACAAAAATAACCAAAATGATCAGGGTTTCAAACCCTGAAATTATTCTTAGGTCATATTGTAAATTTATTGACCTCGTAGAAATAATTAATTGCAATTTAACATTTTGTCAATACAATATTTTACCAAATATTAAATAGCTGAATTGTATCAAAATAAAATATTAAATTGATTAGAAAAACTTCATTTTCAATTAGTTAAAAAAAACTCTCCATTCCATATTTATTGTACTTACTTAATTATATTTGCCAATAATTAGAAATTAAAAATTGTACAATTATGATCATTGGTGTACCTAAAGAAATCAAAAATAACGAAAACCGGGTAGCATTAACTCCGGCGGGCACAAAAGAATTTGTAAAAGCAGGGCATACAGTATATATCCAAAGTACTGCAGGCGAAGGTAGCGGCTTTATAGATGATGAGTATATTGAATCCGGTGCACAAATGCTTCCTGATATTGAAAGCGTTTACGCTATAGCGGAAATGATAATGAAAGTGAAAGAGCCTATTGAAGCAGAATACAGCTTGATTAAGGAGGACCAATTATTATTCACTTATTTTCACTTTGCCTCATATGAGCCATTAACTCATGCAATGATCAAAAGTAAATCTATTTGCCTGGCATATGAAACAGTGGAAAAACCAGACAAAAGCTTACCATTATTAATTCCTATGTCTGAAGTTGCTGGTAGAATGTCTATTCAGGAAGGGGCTAAATACCTTGAGAAACCATTAAAAGGTAGAGGAATCTTATTAGGCGGTGTACCTGGAGTAAGGCCTGCCAAAGTATTAATATTAGGAGGCGGTATTGTAGGAACTAATGCTGCTAAAATGGCTGCAGGTATGGGAGCTGATGTTACCATAATGGATGTTAATTTGCCAAGATTACGTTATTTGGATGATGTTATGCCAGCAAACGTGAACACCTTCATGTCTAACGAATACAATATTAGAGAAATGATTAAGGTTTCTGACCTTATTGTGGGTGCTGTATTGATCCCGGGTGCTAAGGCTCCTCACTTAATTACAAGAGACATGCTGAAAGAGATGAGACCAGGAACTGTTTTGGTAGATGTGGCAGTAGATCAGGGAGGTTGCATTGAAACCTGTAAGCCAACTACACACCAGGATCCTACTTATATTATAGATGATATTGTACATTATTGTGTAGCTAACATGCCGGGTGCTGTACCTTATACTTCTACTTTAGCCTTAACCAATGCTACCTTCCCTTATGCAATGCAATTAGCTCATAAAGGTTGGGTAAAGGCTTGTCAGGATAGCAGAGAATTATCATTAGGACTGAATATTATCAAAGGAGATGTAGTTTATGATGCAGTAGCACACGCATTTGATCTACCACATGTTCCATTTGAAAAATATCTTGGTGAAAAATAATAGTTTAGATAACTAAAAATGAAGAAGTAGAGCCTTAAAGCTCTACTTTTTTTTTGCCTTATTATTTGAGATATGAAAAACCAAGTTAATTTTTCCTTCGTATTCTTGATTGATTAAATGTATCAACTTACATTTATGGAAGATAATTCTCTTTAAACAGTTAAAAGTAAGAATGTAATCGACCTTAAACTTAAATTATACACTAAAAATAAAAACATGTTTGAAAATTTAGATCCGGAAATATTAGATACCATTTATACTAAAGGAATAGAAATTGGATTTGCTTTATTAAAAGTGGTCGTCATATTCATTATTGGTAAAATTGTTATCAATTATGTAATGAAGGCCGCGCATAGAGGCTTTGCGAAATGGGATATAGAACCCTCCTTAGACCATTTTCTATCTAACTTAATAAAATTTATACTCTACATAGCGCTAGTTTTAATAATTGCTCAAAATCTTGATTTCCAAATAGCTGCACTCTTGGGTGTTTTAGGAGCTGCAGGTTTAGCAATAGGCTTAGCTCTACAAGGTAGTTTATCCAATTTTGCAGGTGGCATTTTAATCTTAATATTTAAACCATTTAGGGTAGATTCAATTATTGACGCACAAGGACATTTGGGTGTAGTAGAAAAAATAGATATTCTTCATACACATGTTAGGACCTTTGATAATAAGCTTATAGTAATGCCTAATGGATCGCTTGCCAATTCCAACATTGCGAATTTAAATGCAAAAGACACCCGTAGAATTGACATGGCTATAGGTATCGCCTATGGCTCTGATATTGCAAAAGTAAGGCAAATAATATTAGATACATTTTCTAAAGATGAAAGGATATTACAAGACCCTGCCCCTGTAGTGAGATTTTCTGCTTTTGGTGATAGTTCCTTAGATTTAAGTGTAAGATGCTGGGCTGCCACAGACAATCAATGGCCTGTTTATTGGGAAAATATGGAAGCCATTAATAATGCCTTTAATGCTAATGATATTGAAGTTCCTTTCCCGCAAAGAGATATTCACATGAGAACAAAATAACAATTTCTATATATTCTATAAAAAAGGCTTAAAGTTAATACTTTAAGCCTTTTTTTGTTTGCGCAATTTTACTCAGGGAGCTGAACTAAAGAATAAATAATCAAAATCTTATATGGTAAATAATCTCAAAATCTATATCCGATTTGTACTCCTACCCTGAGATTAAAGTTGGTTCCCGCAGACAAATCATTATTCATCTCTCCACTTTTATAAAAGTATTTATCTGGCTCAGGATTATTAGGAATGTTAGATTTATCAATTACATGACTGAAACCCACTCCGCCAAAAATGGTGACAGTAATTGGATCGAAATCATAAATTTTACCTATTTTCATATTAAACCTTGGTACAAACCTATTCACATTTGAGTTAAAATAACGATAATATAAACAATCACCGAACTCATCGTTACATTGATAGCCAATAATTCTTTCTGAGTCGTAATTCATGATATATAATCCGGGTTCGAACTCAAAAAAAGTTCGAGAGTTTTGAATATACTCATTCATATTATTGAGGTACAATCTATATTGAAAATAAGCCTTAAAGCCACTTACATTATTGAACCAATCAGCCTTCGTTTCATCTTGATTAAAAGAAAAAAAGCTAAAAATATATCCCACTTCTATACCAAAGGCCGATTTAGAATTTATATCTTTTATTATTCCAACATCAATTGAATTATAATTTTCAAAAAAACTTGTTCCTGAGAATTGGATTAATAAAGTAGGTTTAAAAGTTTCTTTCCAAATGCTATCCTGCTTTGTTTGTCCCAAAACTGGAAATGTAACAATGATAAGCAAAAGTGCGACAAGTTTATTCCTCATTTTCAGGGAGACTTAAAATTTTACTAAGTAATTTGAGTTCATATGGATTGCTATAATCATACTGAAATATCCCTTCTTTGCCAGTTATTATTAACTCTTTTCTTCCATAATTGGCTATAACATCATAGCTGGGAATGCTGTCCAGATTAGCAACTAACACTGGGTTCCATTTCTCTTTAATGTTAAAAACTTTAAACCCGTAATCGCCTTCACATACAAATAAAATCGTATCGCTTACGGCTAGTCCATGAGGATTGATCATCCCAATAGTGTTTTTGAGGGTGGGATTCCTTAAGTTTTCAACATCAATTATCTCTAACCTATCAGTTCCGGTTTGGCATGTAGTACCGCTTCTTAAAGTAACATATGCTGTATTGCCTGAAACCACCACCGGGTCACAAGCAAAAGAATGCTCAAAGTTTGACAAGAATATGGGTACCGGATTATCTTCTACTGAATAAACAAACATGCCCCACTGCGTTCCAATAAACAAATAATTTTCATAGGGGAAAATTGTTTCTACACCTGATCCAACTTCTGTTGTTCCCACTAATTCTGGATTATCAGGGTTGCTAATATCAAATGTTTTTAAGGTGCTTTCATCTACCACATATAAGTACCCTTTTAAAAAGGTAAATCGGGCTAAAGAACCACCTTTTCCTTCACCAGATAGGCCTTCATCATTATCCATACCACACCCTGATAAGAAAAATGCCAGGGCAAGCATGCATAAAAGCAATAGCACCAAGCCCTTCATGTGTTTCATAGAATTCATTTGTAATGTCATGTTGTTTCTATTTTATTTATAACATTCAGGATTGTTTAATGTAGCTGGCTCCCACCCTACTACCAGACCTTTGGCCGGATCGGGGCACTCAAAGTATGTGCCGTTTTGCGCAGGATACTGGGAGGCAAATGGAAATACATTTTTCACTCTTGACACTAATTTGATATTTTGTGGATTAGTGACGTCAATAGCCAGCAGATCACTTGCCTGGTTTGCATATAAAATATTGTCTCTTATGGCCAAATCTGTACTTCCTGCAATTTGAATAAAACCTATATTAATTGGATTTTCAGAATTTCTATTATCAAAAATATGTAATCCCTTTAATTCATCTACTACCAACAAATAATCATTAACCACATAAATTTTTCCAGGGTTTTCAATATTTCTAGAGGCCAGGCTTTTTACTTCCACTTCACTTTCAGTAGCGTAAATAGGTCTAACACCTTCAATTACCTCTACGTCAAAATCAGGAACATTCTCCCACTGATCACAAGAGGTAAAAACTATGAGCAAAGAAAAAAAAGTAAAAAGATAAATGGGCTTATTGATATATTTCATTTTAGGAATTGTAAGGGTTTCTCATATTATCCAAATATTACTATTCCTACTTATGACACTATATAATTCATTTTGGTTGTAAGGTTTTATCAAAAAAATCATTTTTATTATCTGTTATTTCATAATTAGATGATTATAGTCTGTATGGACATATAAAATGCAAAAAAAAAGCAGCTTTAGTATGTTACTAAAGCTGCTTTCAAGGAATTTTGTATTAATTTATAACTGTTTAATAATCACTCCAATCTAATTTTCCATGAGATACTCCCATTAAATTAATTAGTCTATAGAGTAAACGTGCCCCTACATTACCATTCCAATCAGTATTTTCTCCTGGAGCCACTTCATTTAAATCAAAGCCAATAATCTTTTTGCCGTTTTTTACTAATTTGGTTAATAAATAAACGGCCTCAGAATAACTCAGACCTCCCGGCACTGGTGTACCTGTATTAGGGCAAAGTTCAGGCCTTAGTCCATCTACATCAAATGTAACATATACATTATTAGGCAACTCTTTGATAATTCTATCTACTATAATATTCCAGGACTCCCCTTCAAAAGTGCCATTTTTGATTTCTTCGTCAAAGAATACAATAACCTTATCATTCGACTTCTTCACAAATTGCATCTCCTCTTCACAAAAATCACGAATACCTACTTGCACAACGTTCTCAACCTGAGGTACTTTTAGGGCATTATAAGTGATAGAAGCATGCGAATATTCGAAATTTTCGTAAGCCTTTCTTAAATCCATATGGGCATCAATCTGCAAAATACCGAAGGACTCATACTTCTCACCCATTGCTTGAATGGCTCCCAAAGGTGTACTATGATCACCTCCTATAATACCTACTAATTTTCCTGCCTTTAAACGTTCCATGGTTGCGTTCTTAACCCAGGCTACCATATCTGCACAAGCATTATTAATAGTTTTCAATAAATTTTGAGCCTCAGAAGTATCTTGTTTACCTTCTTCTAAAAACGCTAAATATTTTACTGCTAATGCTCTATACTCATCACTTTGAGATTTTAAATTTTCACTTATAGGCAACATATGCACACCTAATTGCCAGGCATCCTCTATATCCTTTTGAAATAGATCTACTTGAATAGAGGCATCTAAAATGTGCTGAGGTCCTTCTGCCGTACCAGCTGCATAAGAAACTGTTACCTCCCATGGCACGGGGATTAAAATTAGATCAGCTGTTTTTTCAGTAAAAGGTAGTCCGTAAATACTTCCATTAATTCCTAAGATATTAGGGTCAAAATTATCAATTACTTTTTTCTTACTTTCTGTCATAAACTAATAAATATCTTCAGGACTTATATATTCTATAAAGTCACAATTTTTTTCTGAGATTTCAGACCAGGATGTAAATGGTATCTTTATATGTACAATCCCTCCTGTTCCTACATGGCCAATGTCAGCCCCGGTTATATATTCCGCAATATAGGTAATTCCCGGGTTATGCCCCACTAATATAGCTGAACGTAGTTCTGCTGGAATGTCGCTTAATACACGTATCAAAATTCTCGCAGAAGCTTCGTAAATATCTTCTGACGACTCAATATGATCTGCATCAACCCCTAGTTGCTCGTTTATACGATCAACCGTTTCAGTTGTTCTTACAGAGTTACTGTGCAATATAATGTCAGGAGTAAATTCCTTCCCCTTTAAATAAAGGCCTATTTTTGATGCATCCTGATAACCCTTGGAAGTAAGTTGCCGTTCTACATCTTTTGTATTGGCAGACTGGGGTTCAGCCTGTCCATGTCGGATTAAATAAAGATCTTTAACCATTTGCTCATTTACCTGTTTAAAGTAAAATTAGGATTAATCCTGAAACTATTTAAAAAAATGAGTAAAAACCTAAATTCTTTTTTTCTAAAATAATTTGTAGATATTTGAAACTCTTTAGGAATTAATAAAAATAATTATGTCGAAAAACTTAGTCATTGTAGAGTCCCCCGCAAAAGCAAAAACCATTGAAGGATATCTTGGTAAAGATTTTAAAGTGCTTTCCAGCTATGGCCATGTAAGAGATTTGCAGAAAGGAAATAATGCTATTGACATAAAAAATGGTTTTGCTCCTACCTATGAAATTTCAAAGGATAAGAAAGATTTAGTGAAATTACTCATTAAAGAATCTAAACTAGCAGAAATGATCTACCTCGCAACGGATGATGACCGTGAGGGAGAAGCTATTTCTTGGCATTTGAAAGAAGCTTTAAAATTAGACGACAGCAGAATTAAACGCATTGTGTTTAGAGAAATCACAAAATCTGCTATCCAAAAAGCAATAGACACACCCAGAGGAATAGATAACGATTTAGTTAATGCGCAGCAAGCCAGAAGAATATTAGACAGGCTAGTGGGTTTTGAATTATCTCCCATTTTATGGAAAAAGATCAAAACCGGTCTTTCTGCAGGTAGGGTGCAATCGGTAGCGGTAAGAATAGTAGTTGAAAGAGAAAGGGAAATTGATAAATTTGAGCCGCAGTCATTCTTCAAAATTCAAGCCATTTTTGAGGTTGAAGGGGGTAAAACACTAAAAGCTGAGTTACCAGGTAGGTTTTCAGCTGAGAAAGAAGCCAGAGATTTCTTAGAAAAATGTATAGCTGCTGATTTTACCGTTGGTAAATTAGAGAAAAAGCCTGCTAAAAAAACACCTGCTGCCCCATTTACTACCTCTACATTACAGCAAGAGGCAAGTAGAAAACTAGGTTTTTCGGTATCTCAAACCATGTCTTTAGCCCAAAGACTATATGAGGCAGGTAAAATATCCTACATGAGAACAGATTCTATGAATCTTTCTGATGATGCCGTTAAAAGTGCGGTGGCTGAAATAAGCTCAGAATTTGGTGAGGATTTTATACAAACAAGAAAATTTAAAACCAAATCAGCCGGAGCGCAAGAAGCCCACGAAGCCATTAGGCCTACTAATTTCAGCACAAAAGAAGCAGGATCAGATTATAATGAAAAAAGACTTTATGAGCTTATTTGGAAAAGGGCAATTGCTTCTCAAATGGCTGATGCTCAAATAGAAAAAACCAATGTAAGCATTGATATCTCGACTACCAACGAAACTTTAAGTGCAAGCGGTGAAGTAATAAAATTTGAAGGTTTTCTGAAAGTGTATATTGAATCTGTGGATGAAGATGATGAGCAGGAAAATGAAGCCAAAGGAATACTGCCTCCATTACAAGTGGGTCAAGGTTTAGATTTACAAAGAATGACTTCCAGAGAAGGATTTACTCGTGCCCCTGCCAGATATAACGAAGCAACTTTGGTAAAAAAACTAGAGGAATTAGGTATAGGAAGACCCTCTACTTATGCCCCTACGATTTCTACCGTGCAAAAAAGAGGTTATGTAATTAAAGAGTTTAGAGAAGGAAAAGACAGAAAATACGTTGAGTTGGTTTTAGAAAATAAAAAGATTGAAAAAACCGAAAACATTGAAGTTACCGGAACAGAAAAAAATAAGCTCTTCCCAAGTAATTTGGCGATGGTAGTGAATGATTTTTTGGTAGAGCATTTCCCTAATGTAACCGACTATAATTTTACTGCTAATGTAGAAAAAGAATTTGATGAAATAGCCAAGGGACTGAAAGAGTGGAATAAAATGATTGATACCTTTTACGGAGATTTCCATGCAAAGGTAGATGAAGCAGAAAGTATTGAAAGAAAAGATGTAAATACGGGTAGAGAGCTAGGGATTGATCCTAAAACCGGTAAAAAAGTAATAGTTAGGTTAGGTAAATTTGGGCCTTTAGTTCAGTTGGGCGAAACACCTGAAGAAGGAGATGAAGAAGGGGAAAAGCCACAATTTGCCAGCTTAAGAAAAGGGCAGTTTATTGAGAGTATTAAATTAGAGGATGCATTAGAGCTTTTTAAATTACCAAGAGATATTGCCGATTATGAGGACAAAAAGATGGTAGCTGCCATTGGTAGATTCGGCCCTTATATCCGCCATGATAGTAAATTTTATTCTATCCCAAAGGAAGATGATCCACTGGAAATAACTGAGGCACGTGCCATAGAGATTATTGAAGCCAAAAGAAAAGCTGATAGAGAGAAATTCATTAAAGGTTTTGATGAAGATCCTGAAATGCAGATTTTGAATGGCCGTTGGGGACCCTATATTAAAGCGGGCAAGAAGAATGTGAAAATCCCTAAAGACAAAGAGCCAGAGGATCTAACCTATGCAGAGTGTGTAGACTTAGCTGAAAAAACTCCTGAAAAAGGAAGAAGAGGTGGAGCAGCAAAAGGTGGTGCCAAAGCAGAAGCAACTGGTGCTAAAAAGTCGACAACAAAAAAGCCAGCTACTAAGAAAACGGCAAAGAAGAAGCCATCGGCTAAGAAGAAATAAGATTAGAATATTTTCTTAATATAATATCTTAACCCAAGGTTAATATGTTGGAGAACAACGGTTATTTTTTAAATCTTCTATGCGAAAACTTTGCGCTTTTGCGTCTCTGCGAGACTAAAAATCTCGCTTTAGCGAGTAAGTAAAAAAAGCCTAATGCTTCCAGTTAATTTTGGCAAAGCCAAAATAAATACTCTCGCTAAGGCGCTAAGCCGCAAAGAAAAGCTAAAGCTTTGAACTGCTAAATTAGCTGGGGTATTATACCAAACTCACCAACCCGGTTTTGTCCATTTTGACTTCTCCTGTTTCGTCAAGATTTCGGATGGCTTCAATCACTTTTTCTTCAGAATACTTTTTGATTTGAGCAGCTAAATCACGGTAGTTTAAGGGATTTTTTTGCAAGATTTCTAAAATCTGTTGATTGAGCTCAGTAATTTTAGGATCGTTTTTTTTGTTCGCTAAACAAATATCGCAAACACCACAAATTTCATCTTTCTGTTCGCCAAAGTATTGCAATAAAGAAAGTGTACGGCAGAATTTAGTGTTCTCAGCATATAATTGAACCGATTTTAACTTATCGAACTTCAATCGCTTACGGTCTTTCAATCGCTTTTCATTTAAAGGCAATTTATTGGCATCGAACCTTTGCTCTAAAAAAGTGAGTTGGGGCTGCTCCGACTGCGGGGTATAATCCAGTACACCTTCTTTATCTAAATAACTCAATAGTGTAAAGACCTGTTTAGCATTTAATTCAGCAATTTTACCGATCTGAATCTCATTAATAAATACCACTTGCTGGTAAAGCTCACCTCCATAAATTCTTAATAACGTTTTGAGTATTTTCTCAAACTTTTCATTGGCGATTTCATAAGAATATAATGCTTTATAATCCAAATTAATATGAATGCCTGATGGTCTGTAAAAATGTACATTCAATTGAATGAAGCCTTCCTGCTCTAAGATTTTCAAACCGTGAAATACTTCATACGCTTCTAACTTAGTCTGCTCACTAAAGGCTTTTATATCAAAAGGGTAACTTTGCATTTCGCCCGAACCAATGGCTATTTTGTAGTAATTTGCCAGCGACTGGTACAACCTTCTCAAATAGGCCGTTTCGGGATGTGCCAAATGCAGTTTTTTCTCCATCTCAACGAAATCCTGCGGATGATAAAGTGCCACAGCAAATGCTTTCTTTTCATCTCTTCCAGCCCTACCAGCTTCCTGATAATAAGCTTCCAGGTTATCCGGCATCTCCCAATGAATCACTGACCTCACATCAGATTTATCGATACCCATACCAAAGGCATTGGTAGAAACGATGATACGAATCTGCCCTTTAACCCATGCATCTTGTCTGGCACTTCGCTCCATTTGGGTTAATCCTGCATGATAAAAATCTGCATTAAAGCCTGCATTTTGCAGCATTTGAGCCAGATCCATGGTAGTTCTTCTATTACGCGCATACACCACTGCCGTGCCGGGCACCTTGCTAAGTATTTCAATTAGTTTAGCTTCTTTATTTTCTACTTTTCTAACTGAATAAGAAAGATTATCCCTGGCAAAACTTTTTTGAAAAACATTTCCCTTCTTAAAATTTAGCTTTTCCTGAATATCAATTTTCACTTCATCTGTGGCAGTGGCTGTTAAAGCTATACAGGTAATTTGAGGATAGCTTTCCCTAAATTCAGCTATTTCAAGATAAGGTGGACGGAAATCATAACCCCATTGAGAAATACAATGCGCTTCATCAATGGCGAGCAAAGAAATATCCATTTTTTTTGCTCTTTCTAAAAACAACTCTGTTTTAAGCCTTTCCGGACTGATATAGAGGAATTTATATGCTCCATGAGCAGCATTATCCAATAAAATATCTATTTCACGGTGTGTCATTCCTGAGTAAATGGCTGCTGCGGGTATTTGTCGCTTTTTTAATTGCTCTACCTGATCTTTCATGAGCGCTATGAGTGGAGAAATGACCAAACATAAGCCTTCTTTCATGAGTGCAGGTACCTGAAAACAAATGGATTTCCCTCCACCTGTGGGAAGCAAAGCCAAGGTATCATTACCTTGCATCACTGACTGGATAATATCTGCCTGCATGCTTCGGAAAGCACTATATCCCCAATATTTTTTAAGAATATCTGATGCGGTAGAATTTAACATGGGTTAGTCAGTGAAAAGATTCATTTTTTGTAATATATACAAAAACTTACCAAACGGGGGTTTCCTTGTTTAAAAATGCAGCTATTCCCTTTTTGCAATCCTTAGAAGCTCTGGCTTTAGCATTTTGTTCAGCTGCGTACTGTAAGCCCTCTTCTAATCCTTTTTCCTGTACTTCAGCAATCATTTGTTTGGTAAAGGCCATCGATTGACCTGAATTTTGAGTTATGAGTTGTTGAGCAAACTTTTCGACATGCTCTTCCAACTGTTCTGCTGGAATTACTGCATTGACCAATCCAAATTTCTCAGCTTGCTCTGCATTGTAAAGCTGACCAGAAAGCAACAATTCTTTGGCTTTTCCCTCTCCTATTTTCCTGATTAAAAACACCTTTACTATAGCCGGAATAAAGCCGATTTTCACTTCCGTATAACCAAATTTAGCTTCAGGAACAGTATAAGAGAAATCGCAAACGGTAGCCAATCCACAGCCCCCAGCTAATGCATGACCCTGAATTTGCGCAATAACAACCTTCGGGTAAGTATATATGGTGTAAAAAAGCTCTTTCAGGTGATTAGAATCTTCTAAATTCTCCTCGTAAGTGTTATTTTGTAAACCCTGGATATAAGCGAGGTCAGCACCGGCACAAAAGGCTTTTCCTTCCGCCTTTAGAATAATAACTTTGGCCTCCTCATTATTCTTCAACTCTGCAAAGGCTTGTTTGATTTCCCCTACAAATTCGTAGCTGAGTGCGTTTCTTTTTTCAGGCCGGTTGAGGGTAATGTATCCTACTCTTTTTTTAACTTCTACTTGAGTAAATTCCATTCTTATAATTTTAATTCAAAAGCTCCATTTTCAGTAATATCGTAAAAGTCGATATTTTCAGCTTCAAAGTAAACTTTTAACTTTTGAATATTATAAAAGGTGTTTCCAGAGCCTAGAATGATCAATTTAGGCTTGAAAATTTTGAATATCTGTTCTGGATTATTCACTGAGTTGTTGTTAATAATTAAGTAATCTACAGGCAAAGAGTTATCCATGCTATAATTATTAGGTAGCTCCTCTACCCAATGTACTATCTTATTAGATTGCCAAACCATTATTTGAAAATGCTCGAGCTGATGAAAAGGAACTTCATCAGCAGTAATTTTAAATTCATCGAGCTTAAAATTGATAATTCCTGCTTGTAAAATGCTGGGATAAACGTGGAATTTTAATTTATTTTTATCCTCCTTTAAATCTTCAGAAACAAGTAGAAATTGCTGAAAACCTGATTTTAAAGCAATAGATTCAGATTTACCTGTATCGTAAACTGTGAGCTTTTTGCTATTAAAGTTACTATACTGCCTGGCGATAATAGAAGAAGATAATAAAAGACAAAATACTAAAGCCGCTTTTAAAAATTGTATTTTTTGGTAAGTGATCAGTAAAGCAAAGCATCCAATGATCAAATAAATGAGCCAAGCCTCAGGTGTGGAGATAAAAATACCATCAATTAAGCTATTGGGGAAGATATTCAATCCAAAAACCAAATAATTAATCATTTGAATAAAGTAATCTATCCCTAAACCTAAAACTTGAGCAATCGCTGGAATAGCAGCACTTATCAATAAAAGCAAGGTGCTATTTAAAATGATAAAAGCAGCGGGAATTACCACCAAATTGGATAGAAAAAAATAGGTAGGGAATTGATGAAAATATAACAAACCCAAGGGAGCAGTAGCCAATTGTGCGGCTATGGAAACAGCTGTTATAGACCAGATTTTATCTACCAGGCTATGCTTAAATTGTAGTAATCTATAAATTTTTGGTTGAAAAAACACTATTCCCAAAACTGCTAAATAAGACAGTTGAAATCCAACAGAAAATAATAAATAAGGATTAAAACATAGTAAAACGAAAGCTGAAGCCGCAACAGTATTATAGATGTTGGTTCTTCGTTTCATCGCTTGCGCTATAATAATAAAGCTAAACATGGTGGCAGCACGCAGTACAGAAGGTGATAAACCTGTGATAAACGCATAAAACCATAAAATAAAAAGGCTGATAAGGGCAAAGACAATTCTACCCTTTTTATGTTTTCTCCATTTTTTAAAAATTGTAGCTACAATTAAAAATATGATACCAACATGTAGTCCGCTTACTGCTAAAACATGCATGGCACCAGCTGCAGCATAAGCATTGCGCAAATCATTGTCTAACTCATCTTTGATACCCAATGTCAATGCCTTGGCAATTGCAAGGGACCTTGGGCTTCTAATATACCTTTCAAGTTGAGCTTCCAAAAATTGTCCTGTTTTAATAGAAGCCGAAATGATGGCATTACCTTGCTCTCTATCTAATAGTGAAAAATTGTTTTGGGGTATGTAATGTTGATGGTAAATCTGACTATATCCTAAAAACTGCTTATAATTGAACTCTCCGGGGTTTTTGGGGTCAGATAATTCACCCAGGCTGCCTTTCACCAGGATGACATCTCCATAATTTAAGGACTGAGAGAGACTATTTTTTTGTAAATAAAGAATTGCTTTCCCGTTTGAATTTATCCATTGATTATCAGATTTTAAAGCTAAAACCTCCACTTTGTAGCCATAAGTTTTCTCAGTTTCTTTACCAGCATTTATTATAAGGGCTTTGAATCCTGAGGCATTCTCCGGTGATAGGTTATAGATATGACCAGGGTCATACTTTTCAGCCTGATTATGGGTACTGAGGTATCCAAAACTAAAACAGATAGCAAAAGCTACCAAGCTGAAAATGATTGATTGTCCGCCTCCGAATTTTACCCCTCTTGCAAACTGCAAAATAAGATATAGAGAAGCTAGGCAAATAAGAATGATGAGTAAATAAGTCTGAAATATGGGTAAGTTAACAGCAAGCAAAACACCTAGCGCCATAAATAGCGTAAAGCGGATAAATGTGTATCGGTTCCATGCTTGTTGCATGGTAACAATAATAGCAAATACTTATGTAATTATAAAACAATGGGTACAATTTGGCTTGCAGTACAACTTTGTACCCTTGGAGCAAAGTTCGCTAAAATAAATTAACTATTTAAAAAAACCAACAAGCACAATCAAGCAATGTAATGAACTACTTTTTATTTCTGGCTTAAATCAATCAGTTGAGCCAATTATCTTAAATAAAAATAATTAAACAAAATATAACGATAGTCTAAAAAGATTCATTCATCGAAACATAAAGACATTTATAGCATAATTAATAATAAAAATTTAAATTGTAACATTAATTTTAGCAAAGTATGTTCAAACAGTCTTCATCGATATTTAAATACTTTTTTTCCGTAAATATACTTTTACTAATAGTGTCTTCTGTTGTAGCTCAGGAAAAAAATCAGCAGAAAGAGGTTTCATATCATTTAGAGGAAGCGAAAGCTTTTGAATCTGCTGGAGACTTCAGGGAAGCTACTAGAAACTTTAACGAAGCAGCAATGCTAGTTTGGGAAGATAAAAATTATCCTGATGCAATAGAGTATTTTAATAAATCGATCGAACTAAATAAAAAGATCAACAACCTCAGCGGTATTTCTAAGCTGCATAGTAACCTCGGAATGATCTACTCCGATCTAGGTGAATACGAAAAATCACTAGCTTTCTTTGAGCTTTCTCTAAATTACCGTTTAAACCAAGGGCAAAAAACCGAAATTATTTCAACCTATGTTAACAAAGCTGTGGTTTTAAATAATCTAAACCAATACTCTGATGCAGCATTAAACCTGGAAAAAGCTTTAGAATTGGCTACGGAAATGAATGATGCACCTCAAATGAAAAGCTGTTATGGTATGTTGGCCGAAACTTACGAAAAAGCAGGCAATCAGGAAAAAACACTCCACTACTTTAACCTATATAGAACTTTTCATGAAATGATTCAGCGTAATAAAGTAACTGATGCAAAAAAAGAAACTGAAGCTATTAGAATGTCCGCGCTGCAGTCAGAGCTAGAAAAAAAAGAGAAAGAATTGCAGCTATTGAAAGCACAGTCTGCATTGAAGCAAACTCAAACTGAGTTACAAAATGTAAGCGAAGAGGTCCAGAACTTACTAGATGCCAATACCAAACAAGAATTGGCCATGAGCTTATTAGAGCAAAACGTAGAAATGGACAAGCTGCGTCTAAGGGAAACTGAAGCCATTAACTCAAAACAAAAGATATTTATTTTGATAATCGGCACTAGCCTTTTAATTGCTTTCCTAATTGCTGTGTTACTCTTCAGAAATTACAGACATAAAAAGCAGTTAAATAGTCTATTGTCCCAGCAAAATGACGAGTTAGAAATACAAGTAGAAAACAGAACTTCTGATTTACAGGTTTCATTGCAGAATTTAGAGAGACGTAATCAAGAATTAGATCAGTTCTCTCATATTATTTCACATAATCTACGCGCACCAGTTGCTAATATTTTGGGGCTAAGTCACATCATAAACCAAAGTGATTCTTCAGACCCAATTAATATGCAAATTTTCAACCGTCTAGTTTTAGCTACTAAAAACTTAGACACTGTAGTAAGTGATCTGTCAATGATTTTAAATGTGCGTGATAATAAAGCTATTCCTTTTACAGAAGTACCATTGAGAGAAATTATTAATTCTGTAACGCATTCTTTAAGTACAGAAATAGAAAGTACGAATGCTACTATAGAAATTAATGACTCCGAATCACCAAAAATTAAAATTGTTAAATCTTATGCCGAAAGCATTCTGTACAACTTAATTTCTAATGCAATTAAATACCAGCATCATGACCGTAAACCTTTTATATCAATTGAGTCGAGATCAGAAGTTGACGGCTACGTATTGATAATTCGTGACAATGGATCAGGAATTTCAGAGCGGTATCACGAGCAAATATTTCAGCCTTATAAAAGGCTTACGGCAAAAGGACAAGGGAAAGGTTTAGGTTTATATATTACTAAATCGCAGGTAGAAGCAATGAACGGCTCCATCGCATTATCAAGCGTTGAAGGAAAAGGTTGCGAATTTATGATCCATATTAAAAAAGAACAACAATGATTTATATAAGTATGAGGTTTTTCATAAGCATTTTGATTGCTACAATATTTTCAATAAGTGCCTTCTCTCAACAGCAGCCTGCAGCGGTAAAAAAGGCTTTTATAGATAGTACGGGAAGATATTACCAGCAAGCTACTTTGCCTGTTTATTTATATGTTTCCTCTTCAAATAGTGAGAAGCCTATCCTTTTAAAACCCACTAGCAAAAAGGAAGTCTTACTTGAAGGAAATGGAGTTCATTCTTTTAAGCATAAAAATGACTTAACCAACGAGTATGATGAATTTCAAATTTATGCTGATGGTATTGCGCCTAAAACAGAAGCTGTTTTCGAAAAGGCAGTGGTATTTAAAAATGCTCAAAGTACTTTCTATGGCACCGGTCTACAAGTTTCCCTTTCTTCAAAAGATGAAATGTCTGGTGTAGAAAAAATTTATCACTCTATCAATGGGCAGGATTTTAATGTCTATAAGGCTCCAAACTTTGCAGATGAAGGCACTTATACTTATAAGTATTATGCTATAGATAAAACGGGTAATACAGAAAACGTCAATGTAAAATCTTTCACTGTAGATCTAACTCCACCAGAAACCTTTCATAACATCGTTGGAATATCTTCTGAAAATGTTATTTCAACTAACTCTACAATCTATCTGGATTTTAAAGATAAACTCTCAGGAGTAGCAAGAACATTTTACAAATTTAATAAGGAAGATTACATACTAAATAGTGGTGGTAAAATACCGTTTCAACAACTTCCTGATGGAAATCATACTATTTTCTATTATTCAGAAGATTACTTAAACAATAAAGAAGAAGAGAAAAGCTTTAGTTTTTACCTAGATAAGACTGCCCCTATAATGTCAGCTGACGTGTTAGGAGATAAATTTATAGTGGGTAAACGAGTTTACTTTTCCGGGCTTACTAAGTTGAAACTGACAGCAATAGATAATAAGTCGGGCATCAAAGATGTCATGTACTCTATTAATGACGGGCCCGAGGTGCAGTATGCTGAACCATTCTACTTACCTAACAGATCAGGTATTCATAATGTGAAATTTAGAGCAGTAGATAACAATAATAATCTTACAAAAGATGATTTTGCACATAGCGTGGGAGTTATTTATGTAGATTTAACAGGGCCTTCCATCTCCCATTTTTTCAATGGCCCCTCCTTCAACAAAGCTGATACAATTTTTATTAGTCCTTTAACTAAGGTCACCATCGCTGGCAATGACCCGGAGTCCGGACTTAAAATGCTGGCATATAGTTTTTCAAAAAATAGTGATGAGCTGCCTTATACCAATATACCACTTGACTCTTTACAAATTGGTTTCCATACATTAAGTTACTTCGGATACGATAACGTGAACAATCGAAATTCTAAACAGACTAGTTTCGTAGTAGATGGAGTAGGTCCCAAAATCACAACACAATTCGCTAATTCGCCTGGTGGAGAAAATAAATATCCGTCATACACAAGTGTATATTTATCTGCAACAGATTTAGAGGTAGGTGTAGATCAAATCAAATATAGCATCAATGGTGCGAAGGAACTACCATTTACCACACCACTAAAAGGCTTTGAAAAAAACAAAGCTTATACAATTAAAATCACTGCGACAGATCTACTAGGCAACTCTTCAATTGAGGAACTCATTTTTGAAACTGATAAATACTGATTTTAGAATAGAAACTGTTTTAACATCCTATTCTTGTCCAGGTTTAAAAACTGTAACTGGTTCAGTATCCTCTATTCAGTTCCGCCATTCAAAAGTAGTAACTCAAAACGCACTAGTGAATTTATGACGGTATAAGATCAGTATAATGCAGTAATGCGTATATACGACAAAAAAGGATCGCTTTTATAAGAATGCTTCAGAACAATTGATTGCTGTTTCATTTTAAGTATAGATTAAAATCAAGCTCTCCGAAAAATCTCTTATTCGATTTTTTTGAAATATAAAGTATCTTTTTTTCACCTATACTTTTGCTCCTACCCTTCGGCCAAACAAAAACCTACTGGGACCTTTTCCCTTTCTTCTTGCGAAAAAACGAAACATCAGAGGCAAATAGGGGTTAAATAAGAGGTTAGTCTGCAAATTTCACCACCCCAAAGGTAAAAAATGAAAGAAAACTCACTTATCTCCATATCTCGGAACTCACTACAGAGAGAACAGTTTAAGTGGTGCTTTTCCAATCTTTTCTGCCTCATAATCTTGGCCTTCCTCTGGAGCTGTGCCACTAAAACGGTTCAAAGTGACCTGCCTTATAAAACACCTGAAGCTTTTTCTGACGGCGGAACGATGGAAATGCCTGAAGAATGGTGGCTAAGTTTTCAAGATCCTCAACTCAATCAAGTAGTGAACCATGCGCTGGACTCCAACCTGAACCTGATTACTGCACTTAAAAGGTATGAGGCTGCACAGGCAGTGGTTGATCGAGAATCTTCCAGTCTATTTCCGGAAATCAGTGGTTTTGTGCAAAGTGCTTTTAGCAGACCAGAACCCGATTTTGTAGGAGGTGAAAATGTACAATTTGGTTTAAGAGCGAGTTATGAAGTTGATGTATGGGGAAGAATCAGGGCATTGGTAGACGCCGAAGAGTACCGGGCCGAAGCTGCTTTTCTAGATATGAAAGCTGCCGCAATTTCCTTATCGGCAGAAATTACTACCGTTTGGTACCGATTGGAGGCCACAGCTGAACAGCTTCAAATTTTAGAAGAACAGGTAGCAACGAATCAGAAAATTTTAAAACTGATTCGGGCACGCTTCGGTAGCGGACAAATAAGAGCTGTTGATATTTTACGTCAGCAGCAATTGGTTGAATCTACCAGTCAGCAGAAGTACATTGTGGAAACCCAATTAGGCTTATTAAAAAATCAAGTGGCGATTTTACTAGGAGAAGCTCCTCAAAATTTTCAACAGCCCCAATTCGACTCATTGCCTGCCCTGCCTCCCTTGCCACAAACAGGTATCCCGGCAGAGTTAATTACCCGCAGACCTGATGTGCAAGCCTCATTTAGTCTCTTAAAAGCTGCCGACAGAGAATTGGCTGCAGCGATCAGCAATCAATATCCACGACTGACACTCAATACCAATCTATCCTTTCGTTCGAATAACTTTGAGAACCTATTCGACAACTACGCCTATTCCCTGGCAGGCAACCTGCTGGCTCCCATTTTTTATGGAGGGCAGCTAAGCGCGGAAGTGGACAGAACAGAAGCAGTGAAAGACCAGCGATTTTATGAATACGGCCAAACTGTTTTAGTGGCATTTAGGGAGGTGGAAGATGCTCTGGTTCGTGAAAATAAGCAGCAGGAAATTATAGAAGCCCTGGCACAGCAGGTAAACCTTGCGGATAAGGTGAGCAGACAATTGAGAGTGGAATATTTTAACGGATTGAGCGATTACCTGGCCGTGTTGACATCCCTCAATCAGGAACAACAATTACGCAGGGACTTAATCACTGCCAGATTGAACCTGCTTGAGTTCAGAATTTCACTCTACCGGGCATTGGCAGGTGGATTTGAGCTGAACCTTGAAACTGAAGAGGAACCTGTAAATTAAAGGAAAGAAATACGACTAAGAATATAAGTCTGAATTGAAAATAAAAAGCATGAGCAAAAAGAAAACCATCATCATTTCCATTGTTATTTTAGCGGCTGCGGTAGCTGTTACGCTCATTATTTTTATGACCGAACCCAGTGCTTCCAAAACGGGAGCCAGCAAGGAAACGGCTATGCTGGTAGATATTGTCAATGTGCAACGTGGCAACTATTCACCTATATTTGAAGCTACCGGAAATGTTCAGCCCGCCGAAGATGTAATGCTCAGCCCAAGGGTAAGTGGTGAAATTGTTCGCAGGGCAGATCAGTTTACTCCTGGCGCCACGGTAAAAAAGGGAGAAATGCTCCTGCAGATTGATCCCGCTGATTACCAAAACACACTTCAACTAAGGCAGAGCGAACTAATGCAGGCTCAATCAGATTTAACTATCGAACAGGGAAGGCAGGATATTGCCAGACAGGACTATCAGCTGATTGGCGATACCGTGTCCATGATGGATGAAGATCTGGTACTGCGTGAACCTCAACTGAATGCTGTAAAAGCCAGCTACAAAGCCGCACAAGCTTCCGTCAATCAGGCGAAATTAAATCTTCAAAGAACAACCATAAGGGCTCCATTCAACGGCCAGATTATTAGCAGAAATGTGAATCAGGGATCGCAGGTAGCTGTGGGTGATAACCTCGGCAGAATTGTTTCCACAGACGAATATTGGGTAGTGGTGAGTGTACCGGTTTCTAAACTTCCCTGGCTCAAATTTGCCGACAACGAGGAATCGAACGGATCCACCGTAAAAATTCTGGATAATAAAGCATGGAAAAAAGGAAGTTACAGATCCGGCAATCTGCGTGAGCTCATTGGTGCGCTGGAAAACCAAACACGGATGGCTCGACTCATTGTTTCCGTACCTGATCCTCTGGCATTACAGGAAGAAAATGACGGGAAGCCAGCCATGCTTATTAATGCTTTTGTGGAAGTAAATATTGAAGCGGAAAAAATTAAAGATGTGGTAAGACTCAGCAGAGATTATGTCCGGAAAAACGAGACGGTTTGGGTGATGAAGGATAGTAAGCTGAGCATCAAAGAGGTAGAAATTATGCTACAGGATGCCCAATACGCTTATATCTCATCAGGGCTGAACGATCAGGACACCGTGGTGACCAGCAGCTTGGCCACGGTAGCCAATGGTGTGGAATTACGACTCAAAAAAGAAGAGGGTGCAAGCGGTGACAATACAAAAAATACAGAATCAGATACTGAACAATAAAGAACTGAATGAGCGATCAGGATAAAAATAATGAAATAGAGGAACAGAAGTACAACAAGGGGCCTATTGCTTTTATGGCAAAAAACCCCATCATAGCCAATTTACTGATGATCCTTTTTTTAGCTGGCGGTGGTTACACTATGTACAGCGTACAAAAGGAAGTATACCCACAATTTCAGCTGGACATCGTAGAAATTTTTGTGGTGTACCCTGGAGCGGCCCCTGCTGAGGTGGAGCAAGGAATTTTGCTTCCGGTGGAAGAAGCCGTTCGTGGTATTCAGGGAATAAAAGAAGTGGTTTCCACTGCTGAAGAAGGTTCAGGAACTGTCAGTATTGAGCTGGTTGCGGGGGCAGATCGGATCAATGCTTTCCAGGAAATTGACCAGGCCGTAGCCAGAATCCGCACGTTCCCTGATGAAATTGAGGAGCCTGAAGTAAGGCTACAATCCCGGCAGCGCTCTGTGATTGAGATTGGTTTATATGGCGATGAGGATATCTGGACATTGCGGGTACTGGCTGAACAATTGCGGGATCAACTCCTGAACAATGAATCCATCACGCAAGTGGAAATAGGCAATGTACCCGATTTTGTGACCCATGTGGAAATCCCCCGCTACAAGCTGAGGGAATATAATTTAACACTGGGGGATGTGGCCAATATTATCCAACAAAGTAGTGAAGATGTGCCTGCAGGAGCCGTTGAAACCAATACAGGGGAAATTTTGCTTCGGATGAAGGAGCGCAAGCAGTGGGCTGATGAATATGCTAAAATAAGAATTGTTACCGGCTCTTCCGGTGCAGTAGTTACACTAGGCGATATAGCTGAAATTACCGATGGATTTGAAGAAATTGGTTTTCACGGGCAGTTTAATCAGCAAAATTCTGTAGATCTCACCATTTACCGGATTGGTAATCAATCGCCACTGGAAATAGCAGATGCAGTAAAAGAGATCATGAATACCTTTGAGGCTTCCCTCCCACCAAGTGTGAAATGGAGAATTGATAGCAACACAGCAGAAGATTACGAGGAAAGACTTTCCTTGCTGACAGAAAATGGTATCATTGCGATTTTTATAGTACTTTTTATCCTCACCTTATTTCTGGAATACAAGCTGGCTTTTTGGGTAATGCTCGGTATGGCCATTTCCTTTATTGGTGGGATTTTATTTCTGCCTCTGGTCGACATCAGCATTAACATGATTTCTATGTTTGGCTTCCTGGTGGTGTTGGGTATTGTGGTGGATGATGCCGTGGTGGTAGGTGAAAACATTCACGAATACCGACAGCAGGGTATGTCTCCGCTCAAAGCTGCCATCAAAGGCACGCGCGATATTGCAAGTCCTGTTGTTTTCAGTATTCTCACCAATATTATCGCGTTTATTCCGCTGCTATTTATACCGGGAAGCACCGGAAAATTCTGGTGGCCTTTACCCGCTGTAGTGATCATTGTACTGGCTATTTCACTATTCGAAGCTTTATTCATCCTCCCAAGCCATTTGGCTCACAGTAAAAAGAAGAAGAAGAAAAAGTCGCGGTTCGTTGAGAAGTTTGAAAGCTTTCAGCAAAAGGTAGCGAAAGCATTTGAGCGTTTCGTTAGCAAATATTACAATCCTTTCCTGAAACGTTGTCTGGATTTTCGCTACATCACTCTCAGCATTGCCATTGCACTTTTGCTAATTGTGGGTGGATACGGATTAAGCGACCATATGGGCATTGTGCTAATGCCGGAAGTGGCAGCCGATGAAATTGAAGCAGGAGTGCGGTTGCCAGTAAGCACCACACCAGAACAAGCAGCCAAAATTGCACAGCAAATCACCGAATCCAGTTTCGAGATGTTCGATAAACACAATCTATATGAGGTGGCGGAAGGCATAAAAACCAATGTCCGCAACCAGAATTTTATAGATGTGGAAATAGTGATGAAGCCTCCCAATGAAAGAAACATGACGGCCAATGAAGTGATTGAATTGTGGCGGGATGAAATGGGTGATATTGAAGGCGTTGACCAGATTTCCTTCGAGGCAGAACGAGGACCGGGCGGTTATCAGCAGGATATCAGCGTGGACTTATCGCATTCTGATATTGATGTATTAGAAGAAGCCAGTCAGGTGTTTCTGGAACGTGTGCAAAACTATGAAAACACGCGTGATGTTAACGACAACTACGACAAAGGGCAAAACGCAACTGGATTTTCATCTGTTGCCTGAAGGCAGACTCTTAGGTTTAACCTCTAACGATGTGGGCCAGCAGGTGCGAAATGCCTTTTTTGGTGCATTGGCCATGCGCCAACTCCGAGGCAACAATGAAGTGGAAATCCGCGTGAAACTACCCCTGGAAGAAAGACGAGACTTCTATAACCTCGAAGATTTTGTCGTGCGCACGCCCGATAGCACTGAAGTGCCCTTGTTTGACGTAGTTACAGTAGAGCAGCGGGAAGCTTTTACCTCCATTAATCGTAGAAATGGGCGTAGAGTGGTGAGCGTAGGCATGGATGCTGAGCCAGCCAGTGCGGTAACGCAGATTTTGGCTTCTTTAAACGAGACGGAATTACCCAAATTGAAAGCAGATTATCCTGGTATCAGCTGGAGCTTTGAAGGTGGACAGTCGGACATGCGGGAGTCGACCGCCAGCCTGACCGGTGGTTTTGCGCTGGCCATGTTGCTGATTTATGCTTTGCTGGCTATCGCCTTCAGTAATTATTTGCAGCCGATTATTGTGCTTTCCGCGATTCCTTTTGGCGTGGTTGGTGCGGTTATTGGCCATATCCTCCTCGGCTACGATCTTTCCCTTGGTGAGCCTAATGGGTATTATTGCCCTTTCCGGTGTAGTGGTAAACGATTCACTGATTATGATCGACTACGCCAATAAAAAGCGCAAAGACCAGTCGGTATTTGATGCCATTCATGAGGCAGGAACACGCAGGTTTCGGCCTATCATCATCACCACGCTGACTACCTTTGGTGGTCTCGCCCCTATCATTCTGGAAACCAGCAATCAGGCCAACAACCTGATCCCTATGGCCATTTCTTTAGGTTTCGGGATTGTTTTCGCCACCGCCATCATTTTGGTGATTGTTCCGTGTTTGTATATGATTTTGGAGGATGTTGTTGGCAAAGCCAAGCAGGTTGTTTAGATTAAATTATCTAACAGTATTTTTAACCCAATCCTTATCAGGGACGTCATTCCTGCCTGCGGCAAGAAGGCCCGAAGCTTTCTAAGAGCAACGGAGAAAACTATCTTGAATCTTTGGAAGAAGGCTTAAGTTTTTTTCTCAATTGTACGAGATTAGAAATATTTAAACCTTGGGTTTAAAACATGATACTCCCGCCTTCGCGGGAATAGCCTGCCCCGCACTGATAGCAGGCAGGTTCTAATAGAATTTAGTTTGTAATGATATTTTACACTTTTATCTACTCGAATTTTGCTCCCAACTCATCACCACTTTTCCTCTTGTTTTCATGGCTTCTATATAACTGATAGCCTGCGGAATTTCTTTGTAACAGTACACTTTTTCAACGGATGGTTTCACTTTTCGTGATTGAACCAAGAAAGCTAAGGTTTCCAGGTCTTTCGTATTCGCTTCTGCAGTAAATATGGTGAGAGGAAAGCTTTTAAATATTTTCTTAATCAAAACAGAAAACATGTGGCCTACGGATGTGAAACCGATCATCACGCCTCGCTCACCCATTCGCTTATAATCCGCATGATTCAGATTACCATGAGTGTCAATTACCAGATGGTATTTACCAGCATGTTCATGGATATTTTGTTTGTCGTGGGCAATCACCTTATCCGCTCCTAAAGATTTTACAAAATCAACATTTTTAGCGGAACATACACCCGTAACTTGTGCACCATAGGACTTTGCAACCTGAATTGTTAAATGTCCTACTCCACCGGAGGCACCATTTATCAATACCGATTCACCCTCTTTCAGCTTACCGTGCGTCAGCAAAGCTTGCAAAGCTGTCAGACCGGCAATAGGCATACTCGCCATTTCTGTAAAGCTGGAATCTTTCGGCATCAAGGCACACACTTTTGCGGGTGCGCTGATGTATTCAGCAAAAGCACCACCTTTTAAAGATTCGCCAAAAACATGATCTCCCACTTTAAAGCCCGATACCTTCTCTCCCACCACTTCCACAATTCCGGCAAAGTCTGCACCCGGTACTTTTTGCGAAGGTTTAAACAAGCCAAAAGAGAGCCGTGCAAAGTAGGGGGTTCCGCGGATGATATGCCAATCAGCGGGATTGGCAGAATTAGCCATCACTTTTATCAAAATATGATCCTCCTTTAAATTAGGTTGCTCTACCTCACCTAGTTGCAGTACTTCTGGGCCTCCGTACTTTGTTTGAATAAATGCCTTCATTTTAAGATATAGTTTTTATAAGAATTAGGTTCACCTCATAACCACATTGTTCATCAAAATACACGGTTATAATTCTCATTAAAATTACATACAGTAGCCGGATTTTACAAGTGTAGATTTTAAAACGTCACATCGATGTCGGTACGTTGAAAAGGTCAGACATCTTAATTTAGTAGATTGCCTACATATACCATTATGGCTACTTTCCTTGTTCTAATCAAGTCTGACCTCTACGAGGTGCCGACTTGGGGAATGCTTTATTGGTGATTTCAATTCCACCTCTTTTGATAAGGGTATGCTTTCATAAATGGCATTATCTTCATTAATAGTAAAACCTTTTCTGCCATTAATTTCTCCAATTTCATATAATGCTTCAGCTTCCTCCGTTTTCCCTAATTTATCTAAGCATTTCGACTTGTATACTTGAACATCAGAAAATTCCGGATAAAAGGCCAGTGCCTGATCAAACAATTCAATAGCTCCTGTGTAATTTTTTTGCTCAAATCTGCTTATGCCGTAATAAAACAAGTCCAGGTGATGAAGCCAGTCGGCACCCTTTCTCTCTTAGCTGAAAGTCATAATCTTTTTCAAATATTGCTTCAGCTTTTGCAAATTCATTCAGTTGCAGGTATGATAATGCGATATAGAAATTATAGCTATGGTCCATCACAAAGCTATTTCCGTATTCCTTCTTACAAATTTCAAAATCTTTAATGGCAGCCTTGTAAGTTTTAGCAAAAATACATTTAATAAACGCCCTGTACTCCAGGTAGCTCCTGGGATTATATTTAACTGCCTGATCAATAAACTCCATCCCCACTTCATATTTGCCTTGTTTAAATAATGGCATAGCCTTTTGTTGCCACATGTAAGAGATGGTGCTGTCTTTTTCCAACCCTTTGTCTATGGCAGTTTGCCACTCCTGAGAGTACATTTCTTGCCGCCATGCGCCGTTGTTCAAATGCTCTTTCATAATGGCATCCTGTTTTTCTGTATAAACCTGAAATTCAGTAGAGTGATCTTCTGTTAAATTGTCAGATTTAACTTCTTTTTGCGCGCAGCCAGTTGTTGCTATTAAAAAGGTGACTAATAGGGATAGAATATGGGTTCTCATTTTTTTTATTAGGTTTAGCTTCATAGTTTTATGATGGCAAGGTAGTGTTTTTGGAGCATTTACTTACACAATAAGTGCGAAATTAGTCTTAGAGCATATTGCTCTGCAAACACCTAGTTTTCTAGAACAGCTGCTGAAATATAGATTATCTCTCAAAAAAAATTCTTGCTTGAAAATGATTGCTATTTTAGGGATGAAGAGCTTAATTCGGTCTGGTTATCGTGTGACCTAAGCAGAGAGTTAGCTCAAACCTATTGAGTGGTATTAAAGTATGAGATAAGCAAATAGTAGTGCTTTCACTCCTAACTGAACAACAGGTTGTAGTGCTCCCTGCCACAACATTTTTTGAATTTTTCACCACTCCTGCATGGGCACGGGCTGTTTCTACCAATGTCGACTTTAACGTGCACCATGTTTCTGGCTGTCATATCCTGTTTAAAGATCATTTCCAATAGCTTATAAAGCTGGGGATGTTTACGTTCTAATAATTTGGGTCGCTCGAAGAAATATTCACATATCACAGAAAAGAACTCTGCCTGACTGGTGCCGCCATAAGGGTTGATATCAGAACCACCCTGATAGATCTCATCAATTTTTTTGTTAATGAGATCTATCCAGGGAATAATATATTGCTTTTCAAAAATGACTGACGGCACTCCATCTATTAGGCCGTCAGCTTTGTCTATCAAGTGAATAAATTCATGGATTGCGGTGTTTTTCTTGTCCGTTTCATTTTGAAAACCGTGCCTTAGCGCTTCTTTTGAAAGAATCATTTTGCCTTCCATGTAGCCACTGCCTACCATTCCCAATATGTTTCTGTCTTCACCGCTGGTTTCAAACTGATGATTGAAGTGCGAAGGGTAGATTAAAACTTCGTTGAGATTAAAGTATTGCCATTGAGGAAATTGAAAGATGGGAATAACGGCACTTGAAGCGACCAGTACTTTGTCTAAAGGTTCTATGGTCGTTTGGATGCCCGTAATGCGACATTCATTTAAGAATTCCTGTATCTTATGCTCGAAACGCTGTTTTTCTTCATCGGACAAGGCATTATAGAAAGGCACATGGTGTATTAACAGTATTCTCCAGTCTGCAGGAAACGGTTTTAAAGGCTTTGTTTTCCTGCTAACACCTTTTGTAATTTGCTTATAGATATAAAAAATAACCAGCAGCACGACAACGGAAAATATAAGATAAGGCATGATTCAATTACTGGCTTTTAAATACTAACGAAGGATTAAAGATAATACCAAATTTGGTAGCATCTGTGGACAGATATTAGAAATAGTAGGTAAAAATTGACACTGTCGCTGTGAAAATCTAATAATTGGACTTTGATGCCTATTGGCTATGTACCGAGTGGCAAAAAGAAAAGTGAAATTTTTGGCTTAGATAAGGGGTTTTCCTTAGCAACTTACCTCTCATGCCTTCACACAAAGCATAGCCGGGCGGGGTAATTGCTGACCTAAAAATAGCTCAGAACCTATAAGAAAAATAAAAACCATAACTACTCTGATCCATTAGAGGTACTAAGTTCATATTCTTATGATTTTTAAAAGGGTTGAAGTTTTTAAAGGGTTCAAGAAAATAAACCAGCTCGGTTGCCAAAATACCTATCCCCGCGCCAACCAAAACATCGGATATCCAATGTTTATCGTTAACCATTCTAAAAACTCCTGTAGTGGTTGAAAATAAATAGCCGCTATAAGCCAGGATCGGTGCACTGTCTTTAAATTCATGCATTAAAACACTGGCATTAACGAAGGAAGTAGTTGTATGTCCTGAAGGAAAAGAATCATTATCAGAGCCATCCGGTCGTGATTTTGAAACGATTCCTTTCAAGCTGAAGGTTACAGCAGATGCTATCGCATTGGAGATTACAAGATACTTGGTTTGATCAAACCAATGGTTTTTGGCTTCAACATGCAGGGCATCGGCCAGATACATTTCAATGACGGGAACCACTAACAGATAGTCATCAATCTTAAACTCAAAATTCTCACCTGTTTGAGCCCGTATATCATATCGCAGATCTTTTTCAAAATGGCTATTGTTAGCAATAATACCAGCACTTATCAACGTTAAGGGCAATATAGCGCTTTTTATAAAGCTATTTTTAGTTTGTAAAGAATCCGCACCGTTAAGGTCTTGTGCTCCAAGATGAAATGGATTGAAGGATAAGATGAGTACGAATAAATATTTCCTCATTTTGATTAATTTGCTTTTTATCAGATAGCACCTGCCTTGCCTTTAAGGCAGCTGTTTCTGGCCTGAGGTCGACTTGATAATTATCTTAGCTTCCCCGTCCTCGATGGGTAAAGCCGGGTTATTTACCAGGGCTATGTCAACAGCTTTAGTTAATAAGACTGAAAGTGCCTCCTGAGGGAGATTTTGCAAACTCTCCCTTTTATAGTTACTAATTAATGTGCCTTTACCTTCTCGTTTCAATTACGTATTATTCTTCTTATTAATTTTTCAATTCCATCATTAAAATGTAAGAAACCTCTGTGCTAATCCTTAAACTCCGGACTCCGTTTTTCCAGGCTAGCCTTAAAGGCTTCACTCAAATCATCAGAAAGGAGCATAGCGCTGTTCCAGGTGGCCATGTAGTTTAGAGAATCAGCCACCGAATGGTCTCTGCTGTATTTTAGCACTTCTTTCGTGCCTCTTATAGATAAAGGAGATTTTGCAGCGATGCTTGCGGCAATTTTCAGTACCTCCTCCATTAGTTCATCTCTTGAGGGATAAGTATAGCTGACTAAGCCAATCTCCTTGGCTTCTTTGCTATGGACTTTTCGGCCTGTGTACGCCATTTCAGCTACTATACCCGGTGAAATCAATTTGGGTAGTCGTTGCAAAGTGCCCAGGTCAGCCACCATTCCCAAGTCAATTTCCTTAATGGTAAAATAGGCATCTTCATTACAATAACGCATATCGCAAGCAGCCACTATATCCACTCCTCCACCAATACATCCGCCATGGATGGCAGCCAATACGGGTTTTTTGCATATTTCAATGGCATTTACGACTTCCTGTAGGGTTAAAACGAGACTCCTGACCTCCTCACTCCTTCTTCCTGCACATGCTATTTGTTGGTATTGACTCACTGACATCAACAATTCTAAATCGATGCCCGCACAGAAATTTTTTCCCTCTCCGGAAAGCACAATCACTCGTGCTTCAGCTGTATCGGAAAGCTTAGCGAAAATCTCCTTCATCTCCTGCCAGGCGGGCATATGTAGGGCGTTCGATTTTTCTGGCCTATTAAAGGTAACTGTTGCTACTTTATTTTCGATCTGTACTTTGAAAAATTGTGCTGTCATTGGTACAATATTATGTCCTTACTGATTTTATTGAACTAATATAAGTCTTTAAAGCGGATTCCTAAAGGACAAAATAAATTATGATCTATTCGATCTTTTGTTCATTACAAAACCGGCTAGCTTCACTACCACCACTATACAGATCATAATTCCAATAAAAGATTCTGTAACAAAGGAAGGCACATTTGCCAGGAGTCCATGTAGAAACCTAAATTATGATTGAAAATTACACCAGGAACCAAAAGAAGCGTGATAGTCCCTATTACAGTAATCTCTTTAGAAATTTGGGGTAAGCTGACAGGTTGAAATATATTGTCAGTATGTGTGGTAGTAAACTATATTGCTTTTTGAAGATAAAAAGGTCAAATACCTTAAAAAAAAAGCCTGCTCTTTATATTTATCCGTAAAGAGCAGGCCTGGAATGCTTTATTGCTGTAATTTCTTTAGTAGAAGTTCTGCTGCTTTCCTGGAAGAAGCGGGGTTTTGTCCTGTAATCAAATTACCGTCTTCCACAACATGTACACTCCAGTTTTCACCCTTTGTGAAGTTGCCTCCTTTTTCGGCTAGCATATCTTCCAATAAGAAAGGAACTACTTCCGTTAACTGAACTGCTTCTTCTTCTGAATTCGTGAAGCCTGTCACTTTTTTACCTTTTACTAAGGGCTCTCCATCTTTTCCTTTCACTTCTTTTAAGGCTGCTGGAGCATGGCAAACAAATGCCATTGGCTTGTTTTGGGCATTGAAAGTTTCAATCAGCTCAATAGAAGTTCTATCTTCTGCCAAATCCCAAAGTGGGCCATGACCTCCAGGATAAAAAACCGCATCATAATCTGCTGCATCAACTTCTGATAATTTCATGGTGTTGGCAATCCGATTCTGAGCTGTCTCATCATTATTGAAACGCTTTGTTGCTTCCGTTTGGCTTGCTTCCGTCTGACTCCTTGGGTCAATCGGTGCTTTACCTCCTTCCGGAGTTGCAATGGTTATTTCTACATTCTCATCTTTTAAGGTATAATACGGAGCAGCAAATTCTTCTATCCAAAAGCCTGTTTTTTCGCCTGTATCGCCTAATTCATCATGAGAAGTCAAAACAAAAAGAACCTTTAGCTTTTCTGCTTTTTCTGTAACCTCTTCAGTATTTTCTGCTTGCTTAGTATTTTCTGAATTGCATGCGGTAAACCCCATCACGAATACTGCGATTACTAATAATTTGATATTTTTCATCTGCTATTGATTTTATTCTTATTTATAATTTAACAATCACTTTTCCTTTATTCTTTCCTTCAAAAAGATCTAAAAAAGCTTGAGGTATATTTTCAAACCCTTCTCTGATCGTTTCAGTATAGTGCAGTTTTTCTTGCTGCAACCATTCCGACAATTGTTGAATCGCTTCTTTGTTTTTATTAGCGTAATCTGTGACGATAAATCCCTGCATCAGAGAACTTTTCTTCACTAAAAAGGGCTGCACACTCACACTCTTGGGCGCTTCTGTATTGTTGTACACCGAGATAGCGCCACAGTTGATAGTTCGTGAAAATTTATTGATGTTGAAAAGTACAGCATCTGAAATTTCACCACCGACATTGTCAAAGTAGACATCTACCCCATTAGGGCATGCCTTAGCAATTGCTTTAGTCATATTTTCAGTGGTTTTATAATTGATGCCTTCATCAAAACCGAATTCAGATTTTAGCATCTCTAGCTTTTCATCCGTTCCGGCAATGCCAATTACATGCATTCCAAGAATTTTGCCTATTTGACCCACTATGCTACCTACCGCTCCAGCTGCTCCTGAAACAACTAAGGTTTCGCCTGCTTTAGGTTTCCCTATCTCCATCATTCCATGGTAGGCTGTGAGTCCCGTCATACCTAAAATACCCAGGTAAGCTGACAATGCCGCTTGATTAGGGTCTACCTTCATCAGACCTTCTGCTTTCACTACTTGCTTCTCTTTCCAGGCTAATTCTCCAACAACATAATCGCCTTGTGAGTAAGCATCATTTTTAGATTCTAAAACTTCTGCTATTACACCCGATTTAATCGGTTTATTAAGCTCGAATGGTGGAACATAAGATGGTGCATCACTCATTCTTCCTCTTAAATAAGGATCGACCGACACATATTTTGTCCCTAGCAAAAGCTCTCCTTGTCCTAATTCCGGGACTTCCGAGGTACTAAAGTCAAAGTTTGCTAACTTCGGCTGACCTGACGGTCTACTCTTTAAATTGATTGTTTTCGTGCTGTTCATGAGTTATTTCTACTATTTAATTTTGTTAGATGCCTTTTCGTGGGCATGAATGATAGCTGCATGAGTTTTCAAAACAGTTATTTTCTTGCACCTTTATTAAATTATCTGGCTTGCTATCGGACAACTCGCATTTAAGCTTGGCGCACTGCCTTTGCCACAGCTTCATCACCGGCTACTATTTCAAAAACTTGATTCTGCATGATACCGTCTTCCAAGACTTCAACCAGCGTTTTAGCAACATCTGCTCTGGTAATTTCCCCAAAGCTTTCTAACTTTTGCTTAAGCTTAATTTTGCCTGTTCCTTCTTCATCCGTTAATGCTCCTGGCCGCACTATGCTATAAGCCAATCCGCTGTCTTTCAGATATTCATCAGCATTCTGTTTTGCCTTCAGGTACTCTTCCATCTCTTCACTTACAGAAGGGTTATCTGCACCCATAGTACTTAGCATCACAAATTTCTTTACTCCAGCATCATTTGCTACCTTGGTCAATTTTTTGGCTCCTTCCTGATCTACTCCTATCACATTTTTACCTTTTGATCCAGCCGCAAAAATCACTTTATGCACATTTTTTACAACATGACTTATCTCCTCTTCCAAATCACCAAGCACTGCTGTGACCTGTTCCTGTTCAAATTGCTCCTTTTGAGCCTGCTTTCTTACCATAGCTATAGGTGTGTAGCTTTCAGACGCTTTTAGTAAACTCACAACAATTCGTCCAGTGGTGCCATTGGCACCTGCTATCAATACATTTTGTTTTTCTTTAGTCATATTATTATTATTTATGAAAATTAAGATTTAGTCCAACTGCTGATTGAAGCAGCTGCTTTGATAGTACCGTTTTGAAGTATTAACCATACCTGCTATTTAGCTTTTTGTAAAATTTTATTCACTACGCTTTTTAGTTCCAGCAAATCCTCTATTCGAGCATCTAAAGCTTTTACCAACTGTTCAGGTGTTGAGCGCGATTTATCCTCCAAAGATTTCCCTAAATCAGTTAAAGAAATTAAAACCACACGCTCATCATCAGTACTGCGAACTCGATTAATCAGCTTTTTTTGTTCCATCCTTTTTAAGAGCGGTGTTAGCGTTCCGTTATCCAAATGAAGTTTTTGTCCTAATTGATTTACGGACTGTTGCTCCCATTCCCATAAGACTAACAATACCAAGTATTGCGGGTAAGTTATACCTAACTTATCGAGCAGTGGTCGGTACAAACTGGTAATCTCTCGTGAAAGCGCATATAGGGGAAAACAGATTTGTGTTTCTAACTTTAATGGGTCGTCCATCCTTAACTTTTTGCTGAGTTTCAATTTATGTTTTGCACAATATAATTTTACACGATGTATTTGATCATAAGGTTGTAAAAGATTCAAGTTTAACGGAAGAGCAAGGCCAACAAGGCCTCTGATGTTATCTTTCACCAAAAACTATTTTGCTTTTAATTTCTTCCGTTTTAACTTGGGAAGTTAATTACGGCAAGACATGGCAGACTTAGAGCTGCCACTCATTACTTACGAATTCTTATCACTATGTTCCAATCTATCCGAAATAGACACTTAGCCTGTACAAGTGGCCTGCTATTCTTCACCATTGTGCTATTTAGCTGTAGTTCTGACGAAAATAATCTTGACCCAGATATTGATAGTTCAATAACAGTGAATCTGGATATTAACGCGATCATGGAAATGATAAATGACGAGAGAGCAAATGGAACTGATTGCGGATCTAAAGAAAATAGTCCTAGAGAAAAACTTCTTTGGAGTGATGATTTAGCCAAGGCCGCCTTAGATCACAGTAATGATATGCAAATCAACAATTATTTTAGCCATACATCTGAAGATGGCCGTAAATTCCAAGACAGAGTGCGAGAGACAAACTTTAGTGGTACCGCAATTGGTGAAAATATTGCTAATGGATATTCCACGGAATCAGCAGTAATTCAAGCATGGATGGGGAGTGATGGGCACTGTAACAATATTATGAAAAGTAATGCTAACGTAATTGGAGTAGCTCGTTCTAATGAGGGAGCCTACTGGACCATGATACTTGGTACTGAACAGATGAATTGATAAAGCATCAGTAGTTAGGCCTAGCAGACCAATTCAATTATTTCATAACCAGCATTTTAAGCTTTTGGGGGAATTTTTTTGACTTTGGAATTGGGAAAGAGGATGACAATTTTAACAATTGAAAGTTACAAAAATGAGCGCAAGCTTTTCCTGCGCTCATTTCCAGCAACTGATAATAAATTTTAGCCTACCAGACCGCTACTCTTTGCTTCTTCCGATAAGTACATACTGTCACCGGAAGAGATATCAAATGCCGCATAAAACGCCGGCATGTTCATTAATGGGCCATTTACACGCCACATTGGTGGTGAATGCGAATTGGTTTTGATCCATAAGCGCAAATATTCCTCTTTCATTTTCACCCTCCAGATTCTGGCCAGTGACATAAAAAAGCGCTGATCAGGTGTAAAACCATCAATTTTAGTTGTGTCTTGTCCCTGCTCGGTCATTTTGAAGGCATCATAAGCTACGGCCAAACCACTAAGGTCGGCAGTGTTTTCTCCCACTGTCATTGCTCCGTTAATAGGAAGCGTATCAAGCACATTGAAAGAACTGTAAAGATCAATAACAGCTTGCGTTTTCGCATTGAACTTCTCATAATCGGCTTCAGTCCACCAGTTTTTCACATTGCCCTCTTTGTCAAATTGCGCTCCCTGGTCATCAAATGAATGGGTCAACTCATGGCCTATCACCATACCGATGCCACCATAATTTAAGGCGTCATCAGCTTCATAATCGAAATAAGGTGGCTGTAAAATTCCTGCAGGAAAAACTATTTCATTGGCAGAAGGATTATAATAAGCCGTGACAGTAGAGGGAGTGGTATACCATTCTTTTTTATCAACTGGCTGACCCAGTTTTGCTAAATTATAGTCGTATTCAGCTGTCGATGCAGACAATAAATTGGTGAAATAATCATCTGGTGTAATTTCTACCTTGCTATAATCTCTCCATTCGTCAGGATATCCAATTTTCTTTGTGATGGCAAATAACTTTTCTTTGGCCTTCTCTTTCGTACTATCTGTCATCCAGTCCAACTGATCTATTCTGTTAGCATAAGCCTTTTGCGCATTTTCCAATAATTCCATCATGCGTTTCTTTGCAGATTCAGGGAAGTATTTCTTAACATATAATTGTCCTAGCGCTTCACCCAGCATATTATCTACAGCACTAGCCATTTTTTCTCCCCTTGTTCTTTGAACTGACTGTCCAGAAATGACCTTGGTGTAAGCGAATTCAGCATCTACGAAATCCTTGCTCAGATCGGCTGCATAGTTCCTCAGGCTTGTCGCTTTTAGGTACAACTTCCAATCTTCAATGGAAATATCAGCTAGCAGTTCATTCAGTTTTTCATAATAGTTGGGCTGTCCTACATCTACAGAATCAGTTTTTGCTCCCATAGTGCTCAGCAATTGGCTCCAGCTGATATTAGGGTGCATTTCATCTAAATCTTCTACAGAAAATTTGTTGTAGTTGGCTTTTACATCACGTAACTCCACTCGGGTTCTGTGCGATTCTGCTATTTGTTTTTCAATTTCATAAACGGTATTGGCATTTTTTAGGGCTTGGCCAGATTCTGTTCCGCTTAATTCAAAAAGTGTGGCCAAATATTGTTTATAAGCTTCTTGGATTCCTAAACTCGATGAATTGTCTTCAAAGTAATAATCTCTGCTGGGCAAGCCTAATCCGGTTTGATAGGCATGGGCAATATTAATTTTACTATTTTTATCATCAGGTCCTACATAAAATCCAATAATAGAATTGTTTTGATGCTTTGCCTGTGCTGCTACATAACCCATTAAAGTGGTCACATCCTGCACAGTTTCAAGTTCGTCAAGAATAGGCTGAACAGGTTGATAGCCTTTCTGATTGATTGCTGCTGTATCCATTCCTGCTGCATAAAAATCGCCCACTTTCTGTGCGACACTTCCTTGACGATTATCTAGTTGCGATACGCTATCCAATAAATTCTGCAGGCGCAATCTTTGAGGATAATTCATGAAACGGTATGCTCCCACTCCGGCTTGTGTTTCGGGAATGGAAACAGAATCGTACCAAATCCCATTAACATATTGGAAAAAATTATCACCTGGATCCCTGCTGGAGTCAACTCCCTCAATGGCTACATACTTAATTTTGTTTGATGTTTCTGGTTTTTCATCTGTACAACTCAGCATCAAAAGTGCTGCAATTGAGAGTGAGAAAAATTTTTTCATAGTGATCAATATTATGTTAAATTAGTATTAAAACTTTGAATATAAGCAATTTAAAGGATATGGCTCATAATATCACCTCTAAGGGCTACTGAAACTAGCAAAATCTACCCTAAGATCGTTCTGACAAATGAGTCTTATAAATAACAGGTTTTCATAGGTTTAAGTCAACGGTTTATTCTATCATAATGTCCTCTATCTCCAACTTTATTACTTTACCTAATGCTCTTAATTTATCGAGGTCGAATTTCGATACATCACCATAAATGGTGACAGTTATCGGCTTATTTTTAATGTTCTTTTCATAAAAAGAAACGATATCTTTAAACTCCAGTGTGGGATATTTTTCAAAATTGATTTTATTCGGGTCTTGAGAATAACCAGTTTTCATGAACGATTCTGCAGTCTGCGATAGCTGTCGAAAACTAGGCCTATCAGAGCTTGAAGTCAGTATTAAGCCTTCTCGTATGGCTGGAAGCCTCGTTTGGTAAAGAGGCATATCATTAATTAATCCTAATACCACTTCCACTGCATCCACTGTTTTATCAGCCTGAGTGCCCGTAAACAATACTAATCTGCCTCTTTTTTTCGGTTCATAAGTAGGGTCAATATAATTGCCTCCTGTTGCATAGGCCAGAGACCGAAATTCTCGTACTTCCTGAAAAAGAAGGCCTGAGAGACTATTAGTATAGTAGGCATTAAAAGCATCCTTTTTATAATCATCCGAGTATTTCAAAGGCTCACCATTTACTATATAATAAACATAGCTTTGAATGGATTTTTTATCGTTTACAACGTAAAAGGTTGTCTTTCCCACCTCTTCTGCCTCCAAAAATGTATAACGATCTACAGCATTTTTTCTGAATAAAGGTTTATCTGTTAAGGATTCTACCACCTCTTTTTTACTATTCTGTCCAACATAGTGGATTGAACTGAACCCGTTGCTTAAAAGTACCTGCAGCTTTTCTTTTAACACTAAAGGATCCAGTTTTTTAAGCTCCCTAGCTGGCATTCGGGTTTTATAGCTTGATTGATCAGCAAATAATCCGTAGCTATACAGAATGCTTCCCGAGGTTGACGGATCGTTGGTATTAAGCTCATTACTGGTCTTCCGTTGATTGTACAGATACTTTACGGTGCCCTCATCAGGGCTAAAATTGGTCAATAATAATTCGAGCAACGATAAAGTTTCTTTAAATTTATTGTCTAGTCCTGTGAGGGAAATTTCGAATGAATTATAGCCTGCACTGAAGTAATAGGAGGCACCAAGATTTGCAAATCGCATTTTCAACTCATTGGCTGAAAGGTCTGTGGTGCCCGTATTGTTGAGTGCTTCTGACACTAAAGCAAATTGCGGATCATTTGTAACGCCTCCAGCAATAATCAATTGAAGGGTGAAAATATCATTTATCTCATTTTTAGTATAATAGATATAATTATTTGTTATACTAAAGTCCTTTTGAAGATCAATAAAATTAGGTACTGGCGGATTTTCAGGGAGTGCCTGAAATTGCTTGGCATAAGCTGAGGTTTCTTCTGTGCGTTCAGAAATGGACTTGTATGCTGGCTTATCTAGTTTCGCCTTTTTCGGGAAACCCGTTCTGGATTGTAGGGTAAAATAATCATCACCGTAATATTTAGCCGCGGCCCTTTGAACTTCTTCTTTGGTAATCTTTCTTACTTTATCCGGAAAAGATAAGTATTCCTCATACCCGATATCGTAAATAAAACTTAAACCAAGGTAACGCCCTCTTGCTCCTAAACCTTCCAAGGATAGACTAAAATTTCTGTATATACCGTACTTAACGGATTCAAAATATTCATCAGTAAAATGACCATCGGCTATATTTTGGAACCCATCTTGTATCTTTTCTTCAAATTTCTTTAGGCTTCCTCCTAATACTTTTGGTACATAAAAAATAAAAGAAGATCCGTCTTCTTCCATAAAATCTTGATTTCCGCCAGCATATAACAACTCGTTGTTAAGATTCATTTTATCCAAAAAGCCCGTCTGGTTACTATTGGACATCATGCCGCCTACTATTTCTAAAGCAGGTCTATCTGGATGTACTGCCGGAACCAATTTGTAGCCCATAAAGCCGACCTTAACAGGCGTAATTCTTACTTTCTCTACTTCTCTTCCCCTAAAACTGCTTCTTTTGTACTCAGAAAATTCAGGCTCTTGCCCTCTTTTTAATTTTCCGAAGGAAGCCTCAATCATGGATTTCACTTCATCAGCATCAAAATTACCACATAGTACTAAAGCCATATTATTAGGAACATAATACTTTTGAAAATACTCATACATTTTGGTGAGTGAAGGATTCTTTAAGTGTTCTACACTGCCCAGTACCGTTTGCGTGCTATAGGGATGGTCTCCGTAAATGTATTCATTGAATTTGGTGAACACTCTGCGCTGCAAATCATCCCCCGCTCTGTTCTTTTCTTCATAAACAGCTTCCAGCTCACTTTGAAATAATCGAAAGACAGGATGCTGAAATCTGTGAGCATAAATATCCAGCCATTTAGAAAGCTGGTTAGCAGGAAAATAGTTATAATAGTTAGTGTAGTCATAGCTGGTACTAGCATTCACTCCACTACCCCCAATAGACTTGAGTAGTCTATCAAATTCATTAGGGATGGCATATTTGGCAGCTTTCAATTCTTGTTCATTTATCATCTTTTGGATCTTTAACTTTGCCTCCTTTTCTTTAACAAGGGCTAGTTGATCATAAAGAATCTTAATAGAATCTAAATGAACTTTTTCCATTTCATAATTTTGAGTGCCAAGTTCATCTGTTCCTTTAAACAACATATGTTCGAGGTAATGCGCAATGCCTGTTGCATCTGCAGGATCATTCTTACCTCCGGCATTAATCCAAACTGCACCATACACATTACTGGCATTTTTATCTTCATTTAAATAAACTTTCAGACCATTGGAAAGCTCATAGTGTTCCACATTAAAATTGGAGTCTTGAGCCCGCATAATACCTGGGAAGAAGCAAAGTAATGTCACTAATAAAATTCGCATAGTAGGAAATAATTGATAGATTAAAATGTAATATAATAATAAATGCTTTGAGTTAATTTAGAAAAATAGACTTTTTAGAACAAAAAGAATAATTGAATATAAATCAGTCATTCTTCTCTTGATAAAAAATATTAGCAAACTAAAAACATAAGCTGCTTTTTAGCGTGAACAATTTAAAGCTTTTGCTGTTATTTGTGCTGGAGTTTAATTCGTATTGAAACATACCTATCGAGTCCCCCAATTTATTAAAGTATTTTAATTATTAATTTAATCACACCCATTAAAAAATGGCCATTATTATTTTTATCCTGGTACTATGGTACGGAGGACTTTTCTTTCAGACTTTCTTTCTTCACCGATACGCTGCACATCAAACTTTCACAATGTCTAAGTTTATGGAGAAGCTTACCTATGTTTTAACATGGATATTTCAAGGAAGTAGTTATTTGAGTGCTTATGGATACGGCATTATGCATAGATTGCATCATGCCCATGCGGATACTGAAAAAGATCCTCATTCACCAAAATATGATAAAACCCTTTTTGCCATGATGTGGAAAACTAAAAATATCTACCAAGATATCAATAAAGGGAGAATTAAAGTGGAAGAGAAATTCACAATTAATGTTCCTCAGTGGAAAAGTTTTGATTTGTTTGCTAGCTCCATCTTTTCAAGAATATTATGGGCTGCAATTTACGTTGCCTTCTTTTACTTTTTTGCAACGGCAGCATGGCAGTGGTTTTTGTTACCCTTGGTATTTTTAATGGCTCCAATTCATGGCGCAATTATTAATTGGTTCGCTCATATTTATGGTTATATAAATTTCCAGGTAAAGGATACTTCCAAGAATTTTCTTCCTTTCGATTTTTTAATGATGGGAGAAGCCTATCATAATAACCATCATAAAAGAAGTGGAAATCCGAATTTCGGAGGTGTAAGATGGCATGAAATTGACCCAACCTATGTGATCATGAAAGTCCTAAATAGATTGGGAATCATTCAATTGAAGAAGGTGAGTAGCTGATTTTTTTACTACGAAGTTTATTATTTAGCTGATCTAAGTAAAGTTTGATGATGAACCACACGGAAGTGATGGGGATTACTATATTGATAGTGAATTAATAGCAAAACCTTTCTTTATAAACCTTTTGTAGTTTTGTTTGGCGTTATGTGACCCCAAACGTTTGATAATTTGCAAACATTGCAGTTGATGTTATGTAAGACAAAGGCCACGGCAAAGAATGGATAGGAATCTAGAGACTTAACTATTTGAAATAATTACTTACAAACAACTTTCTCTCAAATCTTTACTTTCTAAAATAGGCCTGCCAAAAGTTGGTAGGGATGACAATGGAACAAATGCTGTCCTCGAACCTCCTCTCCTCACCAGCGAGAGGTCTCTCAAAAGCAGGCTAACTAGCATGGCTGGATTTCTCCAAACAAATCAATAATTCATAAAAGAGATCACCTTAATAATTGCATTTATCATAATTTGATTTTAAACGCCTTTACAAATTTTTCAAAGTCCACTAGGTGACGATCTATTGGTGGTGAAGGGTGTTAAACCTATGCTATTAAGTTAAGCTTTTTTTTCAGTCCCCATCCTTGCATCCTTCCCCGAAGCGAGAAGGAAGTATTGCCTTATCTTAATAGCATTGGGGTGTTAACCCTGTGTAAAAAAGCACTGAGATCAATTTTGAAATTGACATAGCCTATTAGGTATAGTAAACATCATATATCAAAGAAAGATAAAGCCTTCTCCCAAAAATTACAATGAGCCAATTAAAAATAATACCTTGGGGCCTCATTCCAAAATAGATACAAAAACACAATCAAATTAAATGAATATTCATCAACAAATAGCTGCTGAAATTAAAGCAGCCTCACATATTGTTATCACTTCTCATAAATCTCCAGATGGAGATTCAATAGGTAGCTCTTTAGGTCTTTGCCGTTTTATTGAAAAGCTAGGAAAAACAGCCACCGTTTGTCATCCTGACCCGGCTCCTGCTTTTTTAGATTGGCTAGACACTTCGGCTTTCCTAGTGATGTCAGAACATCCGGAAAGGGTTGCAGAAGCTTTTCAGGCAGCAGATTTGTTATTTTGTTTGGACTACAATGCCACCAGCCGCGTAGGTCCCGAAATGCAAGCCCTGCTAGAAGCGGTTAGCTGTAAAACTATTATGATAGACCATCACTTGAACCCTGAAAATTTCCCTACTTTGAGCGTTTCTGAACCTACTGCCTCTTCCACCTCTGAACTGATTATTGAACTCATTGAACAGTCGGGCAATGAGGCACTACTTGATTCAGAAATTGGAACACCTTTGTATCTGGGTATTTTAACAGATACGGGTAGTTTTCGATTCCCTTCTACCAAGCCCCGAACGCACGAAATATTGGCTAAACTATTAGCAGCAGGAGTAGCACACCACTTGGTTCATGAAGCATTAAGCGATAATAATACCTCAAGCAAATTACGCTTGCAAGGTTTTGCCATGTCCGAGAAGTTGGAAATTATGGAAGAGTATCAAGTAGCTATCATTTCACTATCGAAAGAAGAACTGGCAAAATACAATTATCAAAAAGGCGATACCGACAACTTAGCTAACCAGGTTTTATCCATTAAAGGCATGAGGGCTGCGATTGTATTTACAGAGAGAGAAGGTATCATGAAAATTTCATTCCGTTCGAAAGGTGAAAATCCTGTAAATATATTAGCTGCCGACCACTTTGATGGCGGAGGCCATGCCAATGCATCTGGCGGTATGAGTGAGCTGTCAGTTGCTGAGACCTTTGGAAAAATAAAGGATCTGGTGCCGAAGTATTTTCAGGTTATTGATTAGAGTAATATTAAATAAACAACTATAAATAAGGCTTGATTAAAAACTAATAAAGTTATGGAATGAAACAATATTTGTTTTTTAACTATGATTGTTAAGTAATATTTTTTCGGTAAGGAACAGCTTTTTTAGTATAATCATCTATCATCTTTACACTAAAAAATCAAAATGTTATACCTGGTTCAAATTACTGCAATTATCTCAATCCGAAGCAATTTCCTCAAAGCTTTTAAGACGACTCAAAAGTTTTTCATAAGAGAAAAAATATTTTTCTTATAGGTGTTTTCCTAAACTTAAGTATACATTAGTCAATGTCGTTTATTTAAGACAATCTTCCCTTCTATTGAAGAAGGATGCAAGAATAGCTTGCCAGCCTTTAGATGGAGTTTTAAAAATAATATTTAACTAAACTACATTCATCCATTCTTAGATGATATTTTCACATTCAAATCTAGAATTATATCAAAAGTTAAAAAAAATAAACAAGTATTTTCAAACCTTTTTAAATATTATATGTATATACATATATGTACTTACATTTAAATAAAATATTATGACACTTAGAGAAAAAACACAGGATATCTATAACTTAATGGGCGAAGGTAAATTACTAGACGCTTTCGATAAATACTATGGTGAAGAAATAGTGATCACTGAGCCAAGAGGTACTTGGATGGGTTTCAAAGAAGTTAGAGCGCATGAGGAAGAATTCTTAGGAATGATTAAAGAATTTCACGGTTTGGAAGTAAAAGCTATTACTTCTGATGAGGAAGCAGGCATAGTGATGCATGAAACCACCATGGATGTTACTTTTCAGGATGGTAACCGAGTAAATATGGAGCAAGTTGGCGTTCAGAGATGGAAAGACGGCAAAATTGTTCACGAAAAATTTTATTACCAAGGGTAATTTTTAATTATATAACTGTAGGGACGCGATGCATTGCGTCCCTACAGTTATAATTTACTTCAAACCTGCTCTTTCCAACAACGCCTCAATATTTGGCTCCCGTCCTCTAAACCTTTTGTATAATTCCATAGGGTGTTCACTCCCTCCTTTTGATAGGATATTATCTTTAAAAGATTTTGCCACTTCTTTATTGAATATCCCTTTTTCTTTAAATAAAGAAAAAGCATCTGCATCTAATACTTCTGCCCATTTATAGCTGTAATACCCGGAAGCATAACCGCCAGAAAATATATGACCGAACTGAGTACTCATCATAGCACCCTCCACTTTAGGGAATAAATCTGTTGCAGCCATAGCATTAGCTTCAAAATTTGCTACATCTTCTATTTTTTGAGCTTCTGCCCTCTCCAGACTAAAGTAAGCCATATCCAACATGGCCAAACTTACCTGCCTAACTGTAGCATAGGCCTCGTGATAGGTACTACTTGCTTTTATTTTTTCGACATAATCTTGAGGAATTTTTTCTCCGGTTTCATAATGAGCAGCAAATAAATCGAGACACTCTTTCTCGTAGCACCAATTTTCAAAAATCTGAGAAGGCAATTCTACAAAATCCCAATATACACTGGCTCCAGAAAGGCTTGGATAGTGACTGTTTCCCAACATGGCATGCAAGGCATGGCCAAATTCATGAAATAAGGTGGTTACTTCATTGAAAGTCAGCAGGCTAGGATTGCCGGGTGAGGAGGGCGTGAAATTACAAACATTAGAAACCAGTGGCCTTATGTCTTCTCCATTTTGACGATATTGATCGCGGTACCCGGTCATCCATGCACCACCTCTTTTTCCTTCTCTCGGATGGAAATCTGCATAAAAAATAGCGATATGCTCACCTGCTAAATTGGTCACCTCATAGGTGGTTACCTCTTCATGATAAACCGGAATATTTTTTACTTCTTTAAACCTAATATCATATAATTTTTCAGCCGATTGAAATACACCATCTAACACTTTTTCCAGCTTAAAGTAAGGCCTTAGTAATTCATCATCAATCGCATACTTTTTCATTTTTAGCTTTTCGGAATAATAAGCCCAGTCCCACCGCTGCAATTCAATATCATCACCCAACTCTTTTACAAAGGCTTTAATTTCTGCAAACTCCTCCTTTGCTTTAGGTAAGGACTGTTTCAAAAGATCGTCTAAAAAAAGCTGCACTTTATCTTTGCTTTCCGCCATCCTTTCTTCCAGCACATAATCTGAATAGCTGTTAAAACCGAGCAGCTTAGCTTTTTCACTTCTGAGATTAACTATTTCTTTAATGATGGCTTTATTATCGCGTGTACCACCTTTGTTTGCTTTAGACATATAAGCCTTGTAAAGTTGTTCTCTTAAAGAGCGATTATCTGCCTTTTCCATGAATGGAAGGAAGCTCGGTGCCTGCAAGGTAAATACCCATTTACCTTCTTTTCCTTTACTTTTAGCTGTATTTGCTGCTTGTTGAATGATGGATTTAGGCAATCCATTTAAGTCCTTTTCTTCCGAAATCACTAACTCATACTCATTGGTTTCAGCCAACACATTTTCACCAAAATTAAGACTCAATTGCGAAAGATTTTTGGTGATTTCTTTAAATCGAGTCTTTTCTTCTGTATTAAGATCAGCACCATTTCTTATAAAGGCTTTATACGTTTTATTCAATAGCATTTTCTGCTCATTGTCAAGCCCTAGCTGATCCTTTTCATTATATACCACTTTTACTCTTTCAAATAAATCAATGTTTTGATAAATATCATTTCCAAATTCAGAAAGTAAAGGAGAGGCTTCTCGGGTGAGAGCCTGAATTTTCTCGTTGGTTTCTGCACTATTCAGATTGAATAAAATAGGTGTTATTGCACTTAATTTTTTACCAGAAAACTCAAGGGCTTCCAGGGTATTCTGGAAGCTTGGTGCTTCGCTCTCTGTAATAATATTTTCAATTTCTTTTTTAGCTTCTTTAATGGCCTCCTCAATGGCCGGCATAAAATGCTCGGGTTTAATTTGGTCAAATGGAGGTGTTTGAAATGGGGTATTGAAGCTTCTAAGTAATGGGTTATTCATGAAATTTGTTTTTATTTGGATGTATTGGGGAGTATTTAGGGGTGGTTGATTCGCGCTGTGGTTGTTATTGTAGATACGCAATGCATTGCGTATCTACAATAACAACCAACAACCATTCCTACCCATCCAGCTCCATCTGATAATGCATAATATTGCATTCCTCAAACTGCTCGCCTACCTTTTTGAAACCAAAGCTGGCATACAATGAAACTGCTTTTAATTGCGCATGAAGGTATAACTTTTTGCCTTTGGTATTTGGGTGCTGATAAATATTTTCTAACACAGCATTCACAAGCGCTTTACCAGTACCTTTACCACGGGCAGATTCCAGCACTGCAAAACGTTCTAATTTGATGCCATTTTTGGTGAATCTCCATCTGGCTGTTCCACAAGGTGCTCCATCATCTTCCTTCGCAATAAAGTGAATAGATTCGTCTTCGAATTCATCATATTCCTCTTCAGGCGATACTTTTTGCTCTATCACAAACACCTGCTCTCTGATGGCGAAAATTTGTTTACGTTCTTGTTTTGTTTCTACGGTCTTAACTGTAATCATTCCTGTTTTTCGTTTAGCGCATCGTTTTTATCATAAGCCTCAATAATTTGCTTCACCAACTTATGGCGAACCACATCTTCTCCACTTAAATATACCATACCTATTCCTTTAATATCTTTTAGAATTTTGGTGGCTTCAATTAATCCAGATTTTTGCCTTTTGGGTAAATCTACCTGACTCATATCACCTGTAATAATCGCTTTAGAGTTAGGCCCCATTCGCGTCAAAAACATTTTAATCTGCATGGGCGTGGTATTTTGTGCCTCATCCAACAGAATAAAAGCATTATGCAAAGTTCTCCCACGCATGTATGCTAATGGAGCAATTTCTATCACCCTATTTTCCTGGTAGTATTTCAATTTTTCTGAGGGCACCATATCATCCAATGCATCATAAATTGGCCGTAAATAAGGATCTATTTTCTCTTTTAAATCACCAGGCAGGAAACCTAAATTTTCACCTGCTTCCACAGCGGGCCTTGTAATAATAATTTTCTTAACCTCTTTGTTTTTGAGTGCTCTCACTGCCATAGCAACAGAAATATAGGTTTTTCCTGTACCGGCAGGCCCAATAGCGAAAACCAAATCGTTTTTCTGCACTGTTTTCACCAACTTAATTTGATTGGGTGTTTTGGCTTTAATGGCGAAACCTCGCGTGCCAAAAACCAAAGTTTCTTCAGCATCTAGTTCTAACTTCTTTTTAGATTCCGAATGTTCCTCATTCAGATAAGATTTCACACTGTCTTCAGTCACTTTACCATATTTGTGGTAATGGTCTACCAAAGATTGAACAATTTGATTGATCCGAATAATTTCAGGTGAGCTTCCTTGAATTCTTATTTCGTTTCCACGAGAGATAATCTTAGACTTAGGAAAGGCGGAGGATAATTCAACTATGTTACGATTTTCCACTCCTAAAAAATCTACAAGTGAAACATTTTCTAAGGTAATAACTTTTTCTACCAAATGTATTTTTTGTTTAAGGTTTTAAAATGAGTTAGTACTAAAATTTATGTAGTTTTGTTTTAAACAAATTTAATAATAATTCTACTGTTTTTATGCCTTTGATTACTTTTCTATCAGATTTTGGGTGGCACGACCATTATGTGGCAGCTGTAAAGGCTAAAATATTGTCCAAGAATCCTGATATACAAATCATTGACATTACGCATAACATTAAAAAGTTTGATATCATTCACGCATCTCAGGTTTTAAAATCTGTTTACCAAGATTTCCCTGCAGGCACCATCCATATTACTGCGGTCAATTTACGGAAGCAAAATAAGGAGGCTATGATTGCCATTTTACTAAATGATCAAATCATTTTAGGTAGTAACAACGGAATGCTTAGCCTGATGGATGAAAAAATACCTCAGAAAATCATAAAAATTGATGAACCCACTTCTTATAGTAATTTCCCGGCTAAAGATGTACTGGCGCAATCGGTTAATCAACTACTTGTTGAAAATGAAATTGATAAATTAGGCACTCCTCTTTTAGAAGCTGATTTTATACGCTTTATCCCTCAGCGTTTCAAAGCCACCAGAGAAATAATTCAGGGACATGTGGTACATGTAGATGATTATGGTAACCTAATCACCAATATCCATCAAAAAGATTATGATATATTAAGTAAAGGAAAAAGTGTGCAAGTGAAATTTAGAAATTATGCGCTCTCCAAAGTGTTAAGTTATTACCATGAAACTTCTGGCGGTGAGGCTTTTGCTTTATTTAATGACCAAAATGTATTGGAAATAGGCATCAAAGAAGGTAATGCTTCTGAGTTATTAGGGCTGGAATACGGCAGTATGATAAGTATTCATTTCTCTGATTATTAAAGCTCATTCTGATCAAAACTAACCGCAAAGGCGCAAAAGCGCAAAGAGTTAATATAATGTCGGTGCGTTCCAAACGTCAGACATGGCTTAAAATTTTTAGTTATATCAACAGGCATTTGATAAATTGAGCCAGTAAATCTTCAGTTTTAGATTTTAGTTACTACTCAATATTTTTTTTACAAATCCAGAGGATTTTCTTGGCGCCTTTGCGACTTTGCGGTGAATCATAGGCTTAACGTCTCGGCGGTTACCCATCGCTTTAGCAATCAGCTCTACTTATCCTGCAACCAATCCACCACATCTTTCAAAAGCTGTTGGCTACTTTTATCATGGTGGATTTCATGCCTATTGCCTTCATAGCTATGGAGGTTTATTAAATCATTTTTAGAAGCCAATTCTACGCTTGCCTTAGGGTCTGTTATTTTATCTATACTACCATGCGCCAAAAACACCGGGTGATGAATTTTATCAACTTTAGTCAGTACATTTTCTCCTCCTTTTTGAATCACCTTAAATAACTTTGCGGAAATTTTATCATGAATAAGCGGATCCGCTTTATATTTCTCAATTTCTTCTTTAAGAGTAGAAATCTCTTCCTGTGATAAACCACTATTTTGTGTGAAAGTAGGGATAATATCAGCAATAAAATTCCCTATAACCACTTTCCATTGAGGCGGCTGAAAGGCTAATCTTAACCAGGGTGAAGTTATAACCGCGGCATGAATTTCATTCGACTGATCCTTCAACAGATAGTTTAGAAGAATATTCCCTCCCATGCTATGCCCATACAAGTAAAGGTCCGCATCGATATAATTCCTTCTGATTTTTCGGATAAAATACTCAATATCTAAAATTAACTGGTCCATAGAAGGTGCATGTCCTTTTTTACCCTCTGAATTACCATGCCCACGTAATGTAAGTACTGAACTACTAAAACCTTTATCAGCAAAAAATCTACTCACATGCTCATACCTACCCCCATGCTCTCCATGGCCATGTACCATTAAAATGATTTTATCAGCCTTATCAGAAATTATATAATTATGTATTTCTAAAGATAGATTATCAGAAGTATTAAAGGATGTTGTTACAACTTGCATAAAACGTATGGGTGTTAAAAGAAATTACACTTCAAAATTCCATATTAAATTGAATAGTAAAAATAAATTACTTTAATAATAAAAATAAACCTGCAGCTATAGCTGCACCCAAAACAGGCCCGACAATAGGCACCCAGCTATAGGCCCAGTCGCTACTACCTTTTCCTTTAATTGGGAGTAATTGATGTACTATGCGTGGCCCTAAATCTCTGGCCGGGTTAATGGCATAACCGGTTGTACCTCCTAAACCTAAGCCGATTGCCCATACCAAAATGGCTACCGGAAGTGCTCCTAAAGATCCTAAACCAATTGGTGTATGGGATTCATCCATTAAAGCCGGAGGGGTTGAGTATAGAATTACAATAATTAAAACAAAGGTCCCAACCACCTCGGATGTAAAATTAGAAGCATAATTCCTGATGGCTGGAGCAGTACCAAATGGTGCAAAAATAAGTCCGGGGTCATCTGTTTTAGCAAAATGATCTTTATATATCACATAAGAAACTAATGCTCCCATTGCAGCACCTAATATTTGAGCGGGAATATAAATCCATAATAATTCCCAGGCAAAATCTCCCGTTATTGCCAACGCAATGCTAACAGCGGGGTTAATATGAGCTCCACTGTATGGCCCAGCCACTACTACTCCAATAAAAACACCAAAAGCCCAGGCAGTGGTAATCACCATCCATCCTCCTTGACTTCCTTTGGTACCTGGGAGTACCACATTGGCTACAACGCCTGAGCCTATTAAAATAAGTAAAAATGTACCTAAAAATTCTGCTACAAAATAATTCATTGAATATTATTATGTGTAAAAATATGATCATATTAATTACTTGGTATAAACCACCAAATAACTACCAAAGACTCTCATTTAAATGCCCAGCAGGCTCTATTTACGATTCCAGCCAATCCTGACTACGGCTGACTGCTTTGTGCCAAAAATGCAAATTTTTATTCACTTCTGCCTCATCAGCTTCAGGCTCATAAGATTGATCTATCTCCCATAAGGATTTCAATGCCTCCTCATCAGGCCAGTAACCCACTGCCAAACCTGCTAAAAAAGCTGCTCCTAAGGCAGTTGTTTCTGTTATTTTTGGTCTTTTAATAGTACATCTCAATAAATCAGATTGGAATTGCATCAAAAAATTATTTTGCGAAGCGCCACCGTCTACTCGCATTTCCAAAGTTTTTTCACCGGCATCTTTTTCCATGGCTTTCAACACATCATTTACCTGAAAAGCAATGGCTTCCAGAGCAGCCCGAGCCATGTGTGCTTTTCCAGTACCGCGGGTTAGGCCAAAAAAAGCACCCCTTGCATCCTGATTCCAATAGGGCGCGCCCAATCCTGTAAGTGCCGGCACAAAATAAACCCCTTCATTGTCATCTATAGAAAGAGCTAATTTTTCCGATTCGCGGGCATGTTTAAATAACTCAAGGCCATCCCGCAGCCATTGAATGGCGGCTCCACCTATAAATACACTCCCTTCTAAGGCATATTGCACATCATCCCCTATTTGCCAGGCAACGGTAGTTAATAATTTATTGTCAGATTTTACCGGTTTATTGCCCGTATTCATCACCAGGAAACAGCCGGTTCCATAAGTGGTTTTAGCCATGCCTTTTTGGGTGCATAATTGACCAAACAAAGCGGCTTGCTGGTCGCCTGCAATACCTGAAATGGGTATTTTATGGGAAAAAATATCCCCTGCAGTGGTACAATATTGTTCACTACTGCTTTTTACTTCTGGTAAAATAGCTTCCGGTATGTCAAAAAGTTCTAATAGTTCTTTATCCCAATTCTTCTCATGAATATTAAAAAGCATGGTTCTGCTGGCATTGGTAATATCAGTGATATGAGTTTGCCCGCTTGTTAACTTCCAAACCAGCCAGCTATCCACTGTACCAAAACAGAGCTCTCCTTTCTCGGCTTTATCCCTGGCTCCTTCCACATTATCCAACAGCCATTTTACTTTGGTTCCTGAAAAATAAGCATCTATTATTAACCCTGTTTTATCATTTATTTTTTCTGATAAACCTTCTTTTTTCTTTAATTCATTACAATAAGCTGCTGTTCTTCTATCCTGCCACACGATGGCTTTATGAATGGGCTCTCCTGTTTTTCTATCCCAAAGTATAGTTGTTTCGCGTTGATTTGTAATACCTATGGCCGCTATTTGGGCAGCTGTTATATTTGCTTTTGTAATTGCTTCTGTGGCTACTGAAGCCTGTGAAGTCCAAATTTCTTTAGCATCGTGCTCTACCCAGCCGGATTTAGGAAAATATTGCTTAAATTCTTTTTGCGCTACTGCTATAATTTCAGCTTTCTGATTAAAAATGATAGCTCTAGAACTGGTGGTTCCCTGGTCCAAGGCTAAAATATATTGTGGCTTACTCATATTGCTTTATTTAAAATGAAATTATGGTTTTAAAAAATACCTTAAGGCTAATTTATTGAAATCAACTAATTGTTTATCAATCCAATTTTGATCTTTCTTTAATTCAGCAGCCATTATTTTGGCTACTTCCGGAGCCATTTCTATGGAGGCTTTAGCATCTAAAAATAATATCCTGATTCTACGTGCTAAGACATCTTCTACTTTCATAGCCATTTCGTTTCTTACTGCCCAAACTACCTCAGCTTTGGTATAAGGATAATTCTTATGCAGCTTTTCGGCTAGCTCCGGATTTTCATTCTGTAAGATATTAATTTTCTCTATATCCGAACCATAAACAGCTAAATGTTGGTCATTTTTCTTGGTTGAATAAGCATAGATTTTCTGATTGGCAGATTTACTTTCTGCTATTTGATCCCCTGTAATTTGAGGAAAATACGCAACAGTATCCTCTCCCATCTTGCGGAAAGTAGTCCATTTACCTCCTGTAAGAGTCACCAGTTTGCTGTCTGAAACTATTACTTTATGACTTCTTGAAATCTCTTTAGTTTTTTCACCTTCATCTTTTGGAGCTGCCAAAGGCCTTAATCCGGCATATACTGATAATACATCTGCCCTTGTTGGAGCCTTAGTTAAATAAGAAGCAGCTGTTTGCAACACAAATTCTATTTCTTTTTCTAAAGCTGAAGGCTCGAGTTTAGGCTTTTTTCTTAGTGTATCAGTAGTTCCCACTACCACCTTCCCTTGCCAAGGCACAGCAAATAATACACGGCCATCACTGGTTTCAGGAATCATGAGAGCATCAGTTTTACTCATAAATGAGCTATCTAAAACCAAATGAATGCCCTGACTTGGCTGAATCATTTTCCTCGCTTCAGGATTATCCATTTGTAAAATTTTATCGGCAAATACACCTGTGGCATTTACCACCATTTTAGCCTTTAACTCAAATGACTTTTGAGAAAGCTGATCCATTACATTAATACCACTTACTTTTCCCTTATCATCTTTTAAAAGCTGATTAACTTTCATGTAATTAAGCATTACTCCTCCCAATTCATCACAGGTTTGTGCAATATTTAGTGCTAAGCGGGCATCATCAAACTGTCCATCCTGGTAGACTACCCCACCCTTCAAATTTTCAGTTTTTAAAGTAGGCAAACGTGTAGTAATTTCTTTTTTAGAGATCCATTTTGTAGTGCCTAAACGAAGCTTACCTGCCATAATATCGTATAATTTTAAGCCCACTGTATATTTTAATCTATCAAAAAACGTATAAATAGGTATAATAAAAGATTGACTTCGAGATAAATGAGGAGCATTTCTTAATAACCGACCTCGTTCCTTCAGAGCCTCCAACACTAACATAACATCTCCCTGAGCAAGGTAGCGTACACCACCATGCACCAATTTGGTACTTCTGCTACTAGTCCCTTTAGCGAAATCGGCTTTTTCGACCAATACAACTTTCAAACCCCTCGATAAGGCATCTAAAGCTACACCTAAACCGGAGGATCCGCCACCAATAATGGCAATATCCCAAAGAATAGTATCATCAGCTGCTTTCCTTATATTGTCTTTTCTATTCATTTTGTTTCGTTTGATGTAAAAATACAACAAAAAGAAACAATATGAAAGTTATTTTTTGATATAATTTCATTTTTATGTTTCTTTTTACTTCTTTTTGTTACTTTTCTTTTTCAATTTATTAATTTTGAATATGATGACGATTGCCGAGAGACATAAATATATATTAGATCAATTGAGTAAAGCGGGTTTTGTAAGTGTGGCAGACCTAAGTGAAAGTCTGGAAGTCACTAAGGTAACGATTAGAAAAGACCTGAAATTACTGGAAGACAAAGGTTTACTTTTCCGCACCCATGGAAGCGCTACATTAGTTTCACCTTATGTAAACGACAAGCCAGTGAATGAGAAAGAATTATTTCACGTTGAGGAAAAGAAACTAATAGCAGAGGCGGCTGCTAAGCTCTTAAAAGATCAAGATGCTATCATTATTGGTTCCGGAACCACGGTAGGCGCTTTTGCTCAGGCAATTCCTAAAAATTCACGTCTCACTGTGCTCACCTCAGCTATGAATGTTACTATGGCATTAATGGATTCCAGAGATATAGAAATTGTACAGTTGGGCGGTGTAGTACGGAAAAGCAGCTCTTCAGTTGTAGGCCACTATGCTGAAGAAATGATGGAGAGCTTTGCCTGCAGTAAACTATTCTTGAGTGTTGACGGCATCAGTTTGGAACATGGTTTTACCACATCTCATATGATGGAGGCCCACTTAAATGCCAAAATGATTAAATCTGTACAAAAAACAATCGTTTTAGCAGACTCTAGCAAGTTTGGCAAAAAAGGCTTCGGTAAAATTTGCGAACTGGAGGATGTAGATCAAATAATCACTAACAAAAATCTTCCTGAGACATTTTTACGTGCTCTTGAAGAAAAAGGACTGGAGATTACTTTGGTATAATCTCAGATTTTAGACTATAGCAACTTATAACCTAAGTTCGATATTTATTTTAGGATTCAGAACGTCCGCCAGTTGGCTGATGAGTTTCAACTAACAATTCCGAATCAATAGCGGGCTTTTGTAAGGAATTTTCAGAAAGAAAATTGCCCTTTAGAAGCGGAATCGGAAAAAATTTCCCATAAAATCCAAAATACTGCGTTGCCTTTCCTCTATATAGCTTGCTATCTTCTAAATGACGCCTTGTCTATTTAATTTTATGAAAATCTGATTTTCCAAATTAAAGTGGAACTCAGGTTTATAGCGTTTGAATAAATCCTATATTTGTATTTAGATTATAAATTTTAGCAGATATTGCCTTGAAAAGAATATTAATAATTAGTTTAATACTCATTCTAATACTGGCCTCAGGGTACGGTGTTTATTATTTCTGGAGTAAGCAAAAACCATTAGATGTATGGACATTAGTTCCTGAAAATGCCTTATTGGTTTATGAAAATGACAATCTTATCAAAAGCTGGAATGCCATCCAGGAAAACCCAATATGGAAAGACCTTTTACAGCTTGAATCTATTCGGGATATAAAAGAGAATTTTGAAAGTCTGGATAGTTTAACAGGAAAAAGTGGTGCATTGGATGATCTTTTTAAAAACAATCCGGTTCTCATTTCCATGCATATCACCTCAAATGATGATTTCAACTTTGTTTTTTATCAGACAATGAATAAATCTACTCAAATTCAGATGGTTGAGGAAGTAGAGGAAAACCTGAAACAATTCAAACAAAGCAAAAGAACATATGGGAAATATACTATTAATGAATTGAAAGATAATACTAATAAAGTAGTATTCAGTTATATCATTCTAAAGAGCAAATTTGTAGGTAGCTTCTCGCCTATTTTAGTTGAAGATGTTATCAGAAATATAAGTAAAGGGGAAGAGAATTTTAAAAATAAAAATGAAGAGATCTTCAAAATTGCAAAGTTCCAAAACGATGCAGGAAATCTATTTATTAATTTCAACCGCTTAAACTGGCTTTTTAAAGTTTTTAGTGGAGAAGCCAAAAATAGTACCATGCAAATTCTACAAAACTTTTCAGGCTCAACTTTTCTTGATTTTGTTTTTGATGAGCATCAATTATATTTCAATGGTTATACATTTCTGAGCGATTCAAGTGCCTATTTAAAAATTTACAAAGACCAAAAAGGAGGCGATATTACCCTTGAAAATTTACTACCGGCAAGAACAGCTTTATTGGTTCATGAAAGATTTGATAAACCTGAAATGTGGTATGAAGAAACTATGAAATTCTGGAACGACAAAATTCCCAACTACCAAAAAGATCAAAGAGAAGTAGCCGATAAATATCCATCAGATATTCGGAAGTTTCATGAATTTATGAGTGGAGAAAACGCTCTTGCCTTACTTAATAATACGGCTAGTAAAGATGAAACCGATAAGTTAGTATTTATTAAAATGAAGGATCAAAATGAAGGATTAAATAAATTTAATAAACTAGCTGAGGAGGCTGCTAAATATAAGGGGGACACCCTGTACTATGAGTTTTATGCTAACAAAGAAATCAGGGAGTTAGTGATTGATGAATTCCCCTATTGGCTATTAGGCCCAAATTTTCGGGGGTTTGAAAATACTTTTTACACTGTTTTTAATGATTTTATTGTGTTGAGTAATAATATCCAATCCATAAAAACCATGGTTTTAGATATTGAAACTGAAAGCACCTGGGGTAAATCTATTAAGCAAAACCAGTTCCTGGAAACCACCTTGCAAGAGTCCAATTTGAGCGTAATAGTGAATAATATGCAGGCCTGGCCCATGCTTGTGCCAGGCTTAAATGAAAAATGGTCTTCCTTTTTTAAAGAAAATGAATACCCGCTTAAAAACCTGGAATTAATAGCCATGCAATTCAGTAATGAATCAGATAAGTTCTATACTAATATAGAAATGAATCATTATGAAAATGAAATAGCCTCTGAGCTTGAATATTTTAATGTATTGCAATCTGTAAGATTATCTTTACCAATTATTAGCAAACCTTTCGTGGTTAAAAATCACGATACCGGACTGTTTGAAACCATTGTGCAGGATTCGTCTAATACCATTCATTTAATTGGCACAAATGGGAGTATATTATGGTCAGAACCTTTAGGTAGCCCTGTTGTAAGTGAAATCTTCCAGGTAGATTTTTACAAGAATAATAAATTGCAATATGTATTTGCCACTAAAGAAAAAGTTTTCCTCTTGGATAGAAATGGTATTGCTATAGAAAATTATCCTATGGAATTCAACAGCGAAGATAACCTGAAACACTTTAATGTAATAGATTACGACAAGTCCAAAAATTATAGATTTATCACCTCTACCGGCACTGGTGATATTTATTTGACAGATAAATATGGCAAACTGTTAGGCGACTGGTCACCTATGAAATTAGGAGATAAAATAGCATCTATTCCTGAACATATTAGAATCAGGAGCAAAGATTTCATGGTAGTATTGCAAGAAAATGGTACTGTAAATGTAATGAGCCGTAATGGTGAGATGAAACCTAATTTCCCTGTAAAAATTGAAGATAGGCTATCCGATAATTTGTTTTTTGAGGTAGGTAACAGCTTTGAAAAAAGTTATTTGGTAACTCTTACCAATGGTGGAGAACTGGTGAAATTAAGTTTTACAGGCCAGGTAGATGCCAAAACGCAGCTCTATAAACCAACTAAAGAAACCATCTTTAAAATTATCCCTGATGCCACAGACAGAACCTATTTATTGGCAAGGCAAGATTTAAATCGGGTGAGTATACTTAATAATAAAGGAGAGCTTTTGTTTGATAAAGACTATTTGAGTAGAGAAGAAATGGATATTCAATTTTATCAGTTTGCTGCCGAAAAAGAACTCATTGCCATAACTGATAAAATACAGGAATTCACTTACATATACACAAAAGATGGTACTTTAATTAATAGCCAACCAATAGAAAGCAATAGTGAAGTGGCTATGATTTATTACGGAAAAGATAATTCTATTCATATTTATAAGTGTCATAACAACACTTTCAGTATCCTTAAATTTAACTTTTAAAATGCGCTTTTTATTAATTACTTTTTTATCGTTTCTATGGTTGAGTCAGGGTTTTTCGCAGGAAATCCCGCAAGATAATACTGAAGAAACAGAAAAACTTACCTACAGTTTACAATCACCAAGAGCATCTGTAAAAACCTTTCTTAGCTATTTGCAGGAAGATAACTTTTACCCGGAAATTGCTGCAAAAACCTTGAATCCGGAAGCTGTTAAAGGTGAAAATGCCAAAGAGTTGATTATTAAGCTAAAACAGATTTTAGATGGTTCAGGTACCATACTATATACTGATGATATTCCTGATTATAACAATTACAAAGATACTACTAACAATAAAGCACGTTATCTACTCGCAGAATATGAATTTCCAGATATCTATTTAGAAAAATTCGAAGGTAAATGGTATTTCAGTCCCAGAACAATCGACAGGATTCCGGATTTGCATGAAGTGGTATATCCTTTCGGAACCCATAAGCTGATGAGTATATTGCCTAAGCTAGGTAATAAAAAATTCCTGGGCCTGCATGCGTGGCAGCATATTAGTTTACTGATACTCATCATTATATGTGTAATCATACATAAAATATTGACAATTTTATTTGACTACATAATCTTTAAATTAATTAATAAAAAAGGTTTTGAACGGGTTGCTCATAATTACATACTACCTGTAGCACGTCCATTTAGCTTAATTATAATTGTTGGCTTACTTATCATTTTTGTGCCTGTTTTACAATTACCCATTACTATAAATCACTATTTAATCATGCTACTTAATGCCCTGGTTCCGCTTTTCGGCACTATCATGGCTTACAAAATAGTAGATATTTTGGGAGAGTATATGATGAAAATGGCACTTAAAACGGAAAGCACTATGGATGACCAAATAGTGCCGATCCTGAAAAGAGTCGTTAAAATATTTGTGATGATTATAGGTTTTCTGATTATACTCAGTAAACTTCATTTTGATATTACTGCCCTGTTAGCAGGTATTTCTATAGGTGGCTTGGCATTTGCCCTTGCTGCACAGGACACCATAAAAAACTTTTTTGGCTCCTTAATGATACTATTTGACAAACCCTTCCAAATTGGCGATTGGGTTACAGCTGGAGATATTGACGGCACAGTAGAAGAAGTTGGGTTTAGGTCGACAAGAATAAGAACATTTAGAAATTCTTTAATAACAGTTCCTAATGGCAAATTAGCTGATATGCCGGTAGATAACCATGGGTTAAGACAATATAGAAGATTTTACACCACCATTACAGTTACTTACGACACACCTGTACATTTAATGGAAGCCTTTGTGGAAGGGTTAAAGAACATTGTTGAAGAACACCCTAAAACCAGGAAAGATTTCTACAATATTTATTTCAATAATATGTCGGCTTATTCTTTAGATATTATGTTTTACGTATTCTTAGCAGTACCTACCTGGGGGGAAGAATTAAAACACAAAGAAGAGTTATTGATTAGTATAATGAAGTTAGCTAAAAGTCTTGGAATTCAATTTGCCTTTCCAACTCAAACTTTACATATGGAAAACTTCCCTGGGCAGCAATCGTTATCACCTCAATATGATGATAAAGAAGCTGTTTTCAATAAACTTAAGTCTACTATTCAAAAGAAAGGTTCATCATAAATTAAATTATACAGTGAACAGTATTCTATGAGTGAATCAAAAAAATATCGTTTTGGCACAAAAGCTATTCATGCAGGAGTAGAACCTGATCAAGCCACAGGAGCTATTATGACCCCTATTTATCAAACTTCAACCTTCGCGCAAAGTGCACCAGGTGAACATAAGGGTTACGAGTATAGTCGCTCACAAAACCCTACCAGGCATGCTTTGGAAAAAAGTTTAGCTGCATTAGAAAATGCTGAATTTGGTTTGTGTTTTGGTTCAGGAATGGCTGCTATTGACGCTGTAATTAAAACACTGAGACCCGGTGACGAAGTAATTAGCACCAATGATTTATATGGAGGCTCATACAGAATATTCACTAAAATATTTCAGGAATTTGGAATCCATTTTCACTTCATTAATATGGAGAAAATTGATATTATTGAAGACCATATTACCGATAAAACTAAATTGATTTGGGTAGAAACGCCAACTAACCCAATGATGAACATAATCGACATTGAAGGTGCCGCTAAAATAGCGAAAAAACACAATATATTACTTGGAGTGGATAATACTTTCTCAACACCCTACCTGCAAAACCCGCTCGATTTAGGTGCTGATTTGGTCATGCACAGTTTAACGAAGTACATTGCAGGCCATTCAGATGTTATAATGGGTGCGTTAGCCACAAATAATAGAGAATTAGCGAAAAAGTTATACTTTATTCAAAATGCCAGCGGTGCTGTTCCAGGACCTCAAGATTGCTTTTTAGTATTGAGGGGCATTAAAACTTTACATTTACGAATGCAAAGGCATTGTGAAAATGGGGCTACAGTAGCTAATTTCTTAAAGACTCATCCTAAAATAGAACGAGTTTTCTGGCCAGGATTTAAAGAACACCTTAACCATGATATTGCAAGTAGGCAAATGCACGATTTTGGTGGAATGATTTCATTTTCATTAAAAGAAAATACCGAACAATCGGCTTTTGATATTCTTAAGAAATTTAAACTTTTTACCTTGGCAGAATCATTAGGTGGAGTGGAATCTTTATGTGGGCACCCAGCCACTATGACGCACGCAAGTATACCACAAAGAGAAAGAGACGAAATAGGTTTATCTGATTCTTTAATTCGAATTAGTGTTGGAATTGAAGATATTGAAGACTTAATTGCTGACCTTAAACAAGCATTAGCCTAATATATTTATGTTTGAACGCTACAAAAGCAAAAGAAAATATGAACCCATCTTACCCGGTCCAAGAGAGTGGCCTGTGGTACAAATCAGCAAAAACCGAAAGGAATTTGTACAGGAAGTAAGTGATATTGCTTTTGAGAGAATCAAAAATACAACAAGAAATAAAACAGCCCTTATTGAAGAACTGGAAACTACCCTTTTCAAAGAAAAAGCCAGAATCAGAGAAAATCCCTGGAAAGTAGATCCTGATGATGACAATTCTTTTTGGAGTGGTGTAAAGCACAAATTACTCGACCTTTCACAAAAAAAGGTGAAAGATAGCGATGAGGTTGATAAAATATTAAAAGAAATTATTCATCGGTATGCTGATGAAATAGCTGGAAACTTTAATACCAGTCACTACCGCTTTGCAAGAGGAGTAGCTACTTTTGGCTTCAATCGCTTACTAAATGCCGCCCGAATTAAAAAATTCGGTTCATTTTGGAGCGATAAACTCACCATGGATGATAAAATCCAAATTAATGGCGAAGTAGATAAATTGCGAGAAATGGCAAAAAAAGGCACCATAGTTTTAGTGCCTACACATTCCAGCAACCTGGACTCTATTTTAATTGGTTGGGTAATTTATACCTTGGGCTTACCCCCTGTAATTTATGGTGCGGGGCTCAACCTATTCAATATTGCCATTATTTCCTACTTTATGAATAGTTTAGGAGCTTATAAGGTAGACAGGCGAAAAAAGAATATGATCTACCTGGAAACGCTAAAAACCTACTCAGCACTGGCACTTCAAAAGGGTTGTGAGAGCCTATTTTTCCCCGGCGGCACACGTTCAAGAAGCGGTATGCTGGAGAAAGATTTAAAATTAGGTTTACTAGGTACAGCAATTGAAGCACAAAGAATCAATTTTCAGGAAAAAGGTGATGCCGCAGAGAAAATTTTCATTGTACCGGTAAGCTTAAATTATCACTTTGTATTAGAAGCACCAAGTTTAATACACCAATATCTGGAAAAACAGGGACAAGAAAGATACTATGTTGAAAATGATGAGTTCTCATCTTCCTATAAAATTATCACTTTCCTATTTAAATTTTTCACTAAGGGATCCAATATATCTGTAAGTATAGGAAAGCCGATGGATGTATTAGGAAATGAAGTGAATGAAAACGGAGAGAGCATTGATAAGAACAATAGAATAATTGAAACAAAAGATTATTTTACTTATCAGAACGAAATCACTATTGACAAACAGAGAGAAGCAGAGTATACTCGCATGTTATCTGAAAAAATAGTCGCTCAATACAGAAAAATTGCACGAGTGTTTTCAAGTAATTTATTAGCATTTGCAGCTTTTGAAATTCTCAGAAAAAGAAATAAAAAGCTCGATTTATTCTCTTTATTGAGATTACCGGATGAAGATTTAATTATTACTTATGAAGAACTGAAATCGGTTTGTGAAAAATTAAAGAAAAAAATTTTAGAGCGTGTGGAAGAAGATTGCATGTCAGTAGCTGACCATATATTGGAGCCCATAGACAGCATTATTGCACATGGTTTACTCAATATAGGTATGTACCACTCTAAAAGACCATTAATTAAAACCAAGGAGGGTGATATCACCACAATGGATATGAATTTATTGTATTTTTATAGAAACAGATTAGATGGTTATGGCCTCGAGAAGTACGTTTAAAAAACCAATTGGCGTAGTAGGTGCCGGTAGTTTTGGTCTTGCTGTTGCTAACTTATTAGCTGAAAACAGCAATGTATTACTCTTTGCCAGAAACCCTGAGGTGGTGGAAGCTATAAACACCACTAAAACCTGGGACAAATACAAAATGCATGAAAACGTACATGCTATCAATGATATACAGCAGTTGGCAGAAAAATGTGAGGTAATCTTCCCCGTGGTTCCCTCGGCCAATTTCAGAGAGATGATAAAAACTTTATCTCCCTTCCTACACCCCTATCATATTCTGATACATGCTACAAAAGGATTAGATTTAAATCTACCGCGAGGTAAAACTTTGGCTGATATGGAAGTACTGGAAAGGCGCCATATCAAAACCATGAGTGAAGTGATTTTAGATGAAAGTGTAGTGGTGAGAGTAGGTTGTTTAGCAGGCCCTAATTTGGCGTTCGAAATAGCGCAAGGTTTACCGGCAGCTACAGTTATAGCAAGTCATTTTAACGAAGTTATTCAAATTGGTCAGCAATTACTCCGAAGTGATAGGTTTCAGGTGTATGGTAATCCTGATCTGACAGGAATAGAACTTTGTGGTGTATTAAAAAATATAATAGCTATTGCTTCAGGTGCATTGAGTGGGCTGGAACTGGGAGAAAATGCCAGATCTTTATTAATAAGCCGTGGTATGGTAGAAATGATTTACCTGGGACGTGCTATGGGTGGTAAAACAGAATCTTTCATTGGTTTGGCAGGTATTGGTGATTTAGTGGCCACCTCCCACTCTACCCTAAGTAGAAATTTCACTGTAGGTAATAGATTAGCTAAAGGCGAAAATCTCGAAGATATTCTGAAGGATATGAAAGAAGTTGCTGAAGGAGTAAATACCATCCGAATATCTAAAAAAATTGCCGAGAGCTTTAAAATAAGAGCTCCTATTACCGAAATTCTTTATAGAGTTTTATTTGAAGGACTCACTATGGAAGATGCTGTTCAATACTTAATGAAGTATCCACTAAATGTAGATGTAGACTTTATGTAAGGCATATTTAAAATGCGAAGTATTAAGCTAAAAAAACTTGCAAAGGCGGAAAAAATATTACGAAAAAATCATCGCTTAAAAATATATAAAGCATGCTTCTATAAATTTATCTAGCTTTAAGTAAGCCCTATGTAGCATGTACCAAAAGCATTATAAATTTCAGTTCAATTTCTCATTAAAAATTTTATCTTTGTGGTTCGCTAAAAACCGAGACATCCGGTATTCGATTTTTTGCAGGAAAGTAATTTCTGCAGAAAAACATTAACAAGATGTGTTTAAATCAAATTTAGGGTTAAAAAATAAATTCATAGCATGGGCAAAGTTATAGCAATTGCTAACCAAAAAGGAGGAGTAGGTAAAACCACTTCAGCCATTAATTTGGCGGCCAGTTTAGCTGCATTAGAGTACAAAACATTAATTGTGGATGCCGATCCCCAAGCCAATTCTACCTCAGGTATCGGATTTAACCCAAAAGAAATTGAAAACAGCATTTATGAATGCATGGTAGATGAGGTAGATGCTCAGGATATCATTATAGAAACAGATTTAGATTATTTACATATTTTGCCCTCACACATTAATTTAGTGGGTGCGGAGGTAGAGATGGTAAGTATTAAAGATAGGGAAAACAGAATGAGGGATGCCCTAAAAAAAGTACGAAAAAAGTACGATTTTATCATAATTGACTGTTCTCCATCGTTAGGCCTTATCACTATTAATGCATTAACGGCTGCTGATTCAGTAATAATTCCTGTACAGTGCGAATATTTTGCCTTGGAAGGATTAGGGAAGCTTTTAAATACTATAAAAATTATTCAAACCAGACTTAACCCTAATTTAGAAATTGAAGGTATTTTATTAACCATGTATGATGTAAGGTTGAACTTATCAAACCAGGTGGTGGATGAAGTGAAACAGCATTTCAGTAAAATGGTATTTAATACATTGATACCCAGAAATATAAAATTAAGTGAGTCACCAAGTTTTGGCTTACCTGCTATTGTGCACGATGCAGAAAGTAAAGGTGCTATTAGCTATTTAAATTTGGCTAAAGAAATAATTAATAAAAACGGATTAGGAAAATAAAGAATGGCAAAGAAACCCAGAAAGGCATTAGGAAGAGGCTTAGGCGCTCTTTTACAGGATTCAGAAACGTCAAGCAAAGATTCCAGCATTGAAAGAAATTTTTCAAATGTAGACCCTGTGTCCAACATTAGTGAAATTCCTATTAATCAGATTGAGGTAAATCCCTTTCAACCAAGAAGCCATTTTGATAAAGAAGCATTAGAAGAATTAGCAGAATCCATTAAAGTTCAAGGTATTATTCAGCCAATTACTGTAAGAAAATTAGCTGAAGATAGTTATCAATTAATTTCTGGTGAAAGAAGAACCCAGGCCTCTAAGCTTGCTGGATTAACTAAAATACCTGCTTATGTACGCTTGGCTAACGATCAGCAAATGCTGGAGATGGCCTTAATAGAGAACATTCAAAGAGAAAATTTGAATGCTATGGAAATCGCCATTAGTTATCAGCGCTTACTAACAGAATGTGATTTAAAGCAAGAGCAATTGGGTGATAGAGTAGGTAAAAACAGGACTACTGTTAATAACTACCTACGCTTATTAAAATTACCACCTGATATTCAATTGGCATTGAAAGAAAAGAAAATCAGTATGGGTCATGCAAGAGCGATTATCAACATTGAAGATGTTGATAAGCAACTGGCTGTATTCAAAAAAACTGTTAATGATGACTTATCCGTTAGAAAAGTTGAAGCATTAGTAAGAGATATTGTAACAGGGAAATCTGAGGACGAGCAGAAGCCGGCAAAAAAAGAAATGCCATACGAAGCTAAAAACGTGCAAACTAAATTATCTTCTCATTTTGGCACAAAAGTTGGTCTAAAAATTGATGGAAAAAACAAAGGGGAAATAAAAATTCCTTTTTTATCAAAAGATGATCTGAATAGAATTTTAGATCTGTTAGATGTAGAGCTTTAGTATGCGTATCCTTATTATTCTATCATTATTTTTATTAATTTCCAAAGGGCAAATATTCGCACAAGAAGAGGCTGATACCTTAGTAATAGTTGAAGAACCTACGGTTCAATTTGATTCAGTTGCCACTATTTCTAGTTTTAATGATATAAAAACCTTTAAAATGCAGGATAGCACTCACTCCCCTCGCAGAGCGGCATTATATTCTGCAATTATACCGGGGCTAGGTCAGTTCTACAATGAAAAATATTGGAAAATACCCCTTGTTTATGCTATGGGGGCTTTTGCAGCATATCAAATTAAGCAAAATCATCAAAATTTCCTCTATTATAGAAATGCCTTCATTGCTTTAAAGGATGAGAATCCGGCCACGGACGGAGATGCCCAAGGTTTGATAGACGCAGGTCAAAATTTACAAAGCATTGAAAGAAGAGTTGAGCGATATAATAGAGATAAACAATATTGGATTATTCTTGCCGGTTTGTTCTATGTATTAAACATTGTAGATGCAACAGTAGATGCACACCTAAGAGAATTTAATATTAATCCGGATTTAAGCTTAAATATTGAGCCTGCCATAAATCGTACACAATACAATAATTTCCAGGCTGGTTTAACCTTGAATTTCAGATTAAAATAAAGTATTATCTTTATTCTTTAGTTTAAGTAAATACAAAAAAAATAATCAAAAGAATACTTAATTAAGCAATGAAAATATTATTAATTGGTCATGGGAAAATGGGAAAAGCAATTGAGGCTTACGCTATTGAACGTGGCCACAGCTTGGTAGCCATTATAGATGTAAACGACTCTATCACTCCTGTTTTAACGGAGCAGGCAGATGTAGCAATAGAATTTACTCATCCCGATTCAGCCTTTGAAAATATTAAATTCTGTTTAGAAAATAATTTACCTATTCTTTCAGGAACTACCGGTTGGTTAGATAAAATGCCGGAAATAGAAAATATTTGTAAGAAAAATAACGGTACATTTTTGTATGCCTCTAATTTCAGTATTGGTGTAAATTTATTTTTTAAGTTAAATAAATTTTTAGCACAAATAATGAATGGACAAAGTGGTTATAGGCCTTCTATGGTTGAAGTGCATCATACTCATAAAAAAGATGCGCCAAGTGGCACTGCCATTACTTTAGCAGAAGGAATTATTTCGGAAAATTCAACTGTTAAAAGCTGGAAGAATGAAAAAACCTCTAAAAATGAAGAGTTAAGCATTATTTCTGAAAGAATTGCAGAAATTCCGGGTACTCATAAAATCACTTATCAATCTGAGGTAGACCAAATCAGTATTGAGCACGAAGCCTATAGCAGAGATGGCTTTGTACAAGGTGCAGTATTGGTGGCAGAATGGCTTCCGTCACAAAAGGGAATGGTAAAAATTGACGATTTCTTAAAATTATAAAATTTATGAAAATTCCATTTTTCAATAGAAAAAAGAAAACACCAGCCAAGCCAAAATCCAAGACAAGGGAATGGGTAGATGCTATAGTATTTGCTGTAATTGCAGCTACTTTAATTAGATGGGCCACATTGGAGGCTTTTGTAATCCCTACGCCATCTATGGAAGGAACACTTTTAGTTGGCGATTATCTTTTTGTAAGTAAATTACATTACGGATCAAGAACACCGATTACTCCTTTACAATTACCTTTAACCCACAGAAGATTTTATGGTACTGAAGATGTGCCGGCTTACTTAGATTGGATACAATTACCACAATTTAGGCTCCCGGGTTTTAGCGAGGTAAAAAGAAATGATGCTGTAGTTTTTAACTACCCAGAGGAGTTACAATATCCCTTAGATTTAAGAGAATACTATATTAAAAGGTGCGTAGGTATACCTGGGGATAAAATTGAAGTAAAAAATGCTATTTTGTATGTTAATGACGATAAAGCATTTGTTCCTGAGGATGTGGAATTCCAATATTTTATAAAAACTAAACAGTCCATCAGAGATAGGGTGTTTGAAGATTATAAGATTTGGGATATCAACTATGAGCCAGGTTACGGGTATTTGGTACATGCCCACCCCGAAGAAATTGAAAAAATGAAAAATCTATCTTTTATAGATGAAATTATTTTTTCACCTAACCCTAGTAATCCATTCGAAACATTGGATAATTCCTATGTAGAGCCTACCACTTTCCCTAAAACCCCGGAAACATCGTGGAATAGAGATTTTTATGGCCCAATAAAGGTGCCTGCTGAAGGCCATACAATTAAAATTAACCACGAAAATCTGCTAATGTATGGAGACGTGTTAAGGTATTACGAGCATTTAGAAGATGTGAAAATTGAAAACGATGAACTATACATTGAAGGTAAAAAAATAACCGAATATACATTTAAGCAAGATTATTATTTCATGATGGGTGACAACAGACATAACTCTTGGGATAGTCGTTATTGGGGTTTTGTACCCTATGACCACGTGGTTGGGAAAGCTATGTTTATTTGGATGAGTATGGATCCTGCTAAACCTTTATTTAGTTTAGATAAAATACGTTGGAACAGGTTATTTACCGGAATTAATTAATCACTTCATTTTTTGATAAAAATTTCAAAAGGCGGTTTAATATAACCGCCTTTTTTGATATTATAAATCAATCTTATAGTGTCAATAAAAAACTTTCCTGAAAATATTCGTTTGTAAATGAATACTACCAATTCAGGCATAAACTACAGAATCCAATTAATACATATTTTTTATATCCATGACAACTACCGCAAACCCATCCAATCAGAAAAATGAAACCCTAATAATTAAAGAAGATGCGGAATTGCTCAAATTCATCATTGCTCATTATCCTCATAAAAAAAGGCCTCTACTAAAATCCATTCTCAGTAATGGCCAAATTAAGGTGAATGGTCAGCAAAACACGCAATTTAACCATCCGCTTAAAAAGGGAGATGAAGTAACCATTAACTGGAGCAAACCTACCAAAAAAGTTAAGTTAAGCCATTTAAATATCATTTTTGAGGATGAATTTTTGATTGTTATTGAAAAAGAAGAAGGATTACTATCTGTTGCTTCACTGAAAGAGAAGAAAAAAACAGCTATCCAAATATTAAAGGAGCACTTAGAGAAAGTAGATCCTAAAGCAAAAGTACATGTAGTTCACAGATTAGAGCGTGAGGTTTCCGGTATTTTGATTTTTGCTAAAAATTCAGAAGTACAAAATAAACTGCAAGACTCCTGGGAAACCTATGTAACAGATAGGAAATATATTGGGGTTGTTGAAGGTAAGTTAAAAAATGAAGCTGGAACTTTAAGAAATTACCTGATGGCCAATAAAAATAATCAGGTATTTGTAGTGGAAAGCCCCAATGGAGCAACAGAAACGATCACTCATTATAAGGTGATTAAACAAAGCAATGCCTATTCAATGCTCGAATTTACCCTGGAATCAGGCTTTAAAAATCAGATAAGGGTACAAATGCAACATATGGGGCATCCAATTACTGGAGATAAAAAGTACCAATCAAGAAAGAATCCTTTAGGACGAGTAGCCTTACATGCCAATATGGTAGAGATGAACCATCCCATTACAGGTAAAAAATTGAAATTTGAATTGGTACCTCCTTCAAGTTTCCGGAATTTGGTCGCAAAGGGATAATTCAATTAAGATAAGCGTTACATTAAAAAAGGAACAATTGAAGAATAAAACACTATTAACAAGCGGAGATCTTTCCAGTGAGTTCAAGGATTTTATAGATGAATCGTATCCTGAAATAAATTGCTTACATGCAAAAAACAGGGAAGAAGTAGTCAAATTACTTCCTCAAGCGCAGCTTGCTGCAGGGTTTAATTTTCTTAAGGGGCATGATATTTCACATTTAAATTGGATTCATTCTTTTAGCGCCGGAGTAGATTCTTATATGGGTTTAACTATCCCTAAAGATTGCCTTCTTTCTAAAACTACAGGTAAAATGGGCAACCGCATGGGAGAATATTGCCTTGCTTATGTGCTGGAGGATTTGAAGCAGATGGAAATAATGCATCAGAATCAAAAACTGAAAGCCTGGGTTCAATTGAAGCAACATAGGTTATACCATCAAAATATTTACATAATTGGAACTGGCTATGTCGGAACCGAGATTGCTAAAATATTCAAGCCTTTAGCTAATTCTGTAGAGGGAATTAATACTAGTGGTGACTTAAAAGAAAATTTCGACAATTGTATATCCTGGGCAAGAGTAAATGAAAATACTATTCAGGAAAATAGTATTATTATAAATACTTTACCTGCAGCAATCGGAACCTTTAATTTAGTTGGCAAAGAGTTTTTTAGAAAAATAAAAAATTGTCTTTTTTTAAATGTAGGCAGAGGTGCTACCGTGAATGAAGATGATCTACTTCTTGCTTTAGCTAAAAAACAAGTGAGAAAGGCTGTTTTAGATGTTATGGTAACTGAGCCGCTTCCTGTTAAGTCTGCATTATGGCATCATCCACAAATTATTATCACTCCACATATTTCAGGTGTAACCACTGTTTCAGATATAATAGAAAGTTTTAATATGGCCTACGAAAGCTTTAATGCAGGAAAAACAAATGAGCTCTTTGTAAATATCCAAAGAGGATATTAACGCCAGAGTTATTAAAAAAGGGATAACGGATTAATCCATTACCCCTCTTTCTACTCAAAAATAAATTAATTATCTACCTGCAACATAATTTTAGTATTCACTTTCTTTTTCACGGCTGGTTCCTCACCCAATTGCGATTGATCTATTGAAATCTTACTGTTGGAGGTTTTATTGCTCTTTTCATAATGTTTCATAGCATCTGGCATCCATTTATTAAGGTTGTTAATTCTGGTATCTCCGCTTGGGTGGGTAGATAAAAACTCTGGTGGTGCTCCGCCACCTGATTTGGCCTGCATTCTTTTCCAAAAGTCAGGCGCAACCTGAGGGTTATAACCAGCCATGGCCATAAAAGTAAGCCCTAGTTGATCTGCCTCGGTTTCGTGCAATCTACTAAAAGGAAGCACTCCTAAAATTGTACTACCTCCAGTATAAGCAGCCATTGCTAACGACTGAGTTTGTTGAGGTTGCTCTCTTAAGGCAATGGCTAACCCCACACCCCCTAATTGTTGTACCAATGCCTGACTCATACGTTCACCGCCATGGCTCGCAATAGCGTGAGCAACTTCATGCCCCATTACTACCGCTACTCCAGCTTCGTCTTCACACACAGGCAAAATACCGGTATAAAAAGCAACTTTACCTCCAGGCATACACCATGCATTCACAATGTTTTCTTGAATTAAATTAAATTCCCATTCAAAGTCTTCCGTAATTTCAGACAAGTTATTATCTGCTAAATACTTTTCTGCAGCATTCTTAATTCTATTGCCTACATTTTTAATCATTTGTACTTGCTCTTGGTCATTCGAAAGTTTACTTTCATCAATTACCTGGTTATAAGAAGTAAAACTCGATGCCATCAATTGGCTATCTGGAACTAAAGATAGTTGTCTTCTATTAGTTAGTGGTACCTTTGCACAGGCAACCATTAACATTGTTAAAGCGAGTGTATATATTATTTTTTTCATAATTCAATTTTAAATAAAGATAACATTTGTTTTGTTAGTAACGGATAAACGGCAAACAGGATATTTCTTTTTTAATTTAATTAAGATTCCATTTTTAAACTTAAAAGAAAACATATTTTGTTTTAAATGCACTAAAATAATAAAAACAAGTGTGATAGAAAGGAATTGCTTTTTCAGCAGTTAGTATTGAACCAGAGACTAAAAGAGGTTTGGTGTAAGCTTTGGATAGGATTTAATCTTTTCGGATTCAACATACAAAGAATAGATCAAAATAAATCACAAAAAAACACCATTTGCTTTAAATGGTGTTTTTTTTTGTAATTGGGAGCTTAATCAATTTGGAATTAAAGCCTTCATAAATACAACGTTTGAGACCAACCATGTTGCCAAAATTGTAATAGCCAATATTTTATGCTTAGAAGTTATAAATTTCTTGTTGAAATACATTCTTATTGTTTTACCCCAAATAGGTATAAAAACTATGGTGCTCAAAGTTAAAATCCAAAATTCTATCATTAAAAAAATCTTCATAATCTATTTTTTTATTAAACTAATAATAAAGCTATTTCACACAATCCACGTAGTCATAACCGCATCCATCAAGACCAGAGGACAAAACTGCTGCGGCTCCAACTACACAAGCTGAACCTAATGCTGTACCTACACAGCCTGCACACCAGAACGACAAAGCAGCTATACCTACACCTCCCATAGCACAACCGGCTACTGTAACCGCATACTGTCCGATTTTTCCGGTTCTGCAGCTAGATAGTCTATCTGAGCAATTTGAACCTCTCATATTACTTAAATTAATAGAAGCGGAATAATCATTAAGAGAACCCAAAACAACATTTTCGACTTCTTTTAAAGAATTTTCATCTAAATTATAGTTTTCGATGAGATTTCCGACAAACTTTAAAGTTATTTCTTCAATTTCTTGAATATGTGATAATGACTCAAAACCGAGAGATTTGGCATAAATTTCTTTATCTTGTTCACTAAAACTTTTGCCTAAACTAATCTGTTCATTATAATAATTACTTACTCTATTATTCAGTTGACTATTGTTAAAATTGTATTTTTGTCCTAAAACATTCAGACTAGATACGTATTCTTTAAAATTACTATCTTCCACTAAATTTTCAATGTTTAATGTTTTTGAATCACTATAAGTGATTGGGATAATTTCTTGTTCTTCCTCGAAAGAACAACCGTGCATAAGTATTAAAGTTAAAGAGGCGAGCACTAATAAAGCTTTTTTCATGTTTATAATTTTTTGTGGTTAAATTTATACTAATGTATAAATAAAATTTTTGTAAACAAATTAATCAGGAAAAAAAATCAAATATTACAAATGCTAGATCAAAAAGGGTAATCTCATGTTTTAAAGAAACTGTTTAAAATATTCTCTTACATACTTTATACTATATCTATAGTAGAAAAATATATTGTTCAAAGACAGTTTTTTAACTAAAACAATTCTAGTATGAAAAGAAAGCATATTTTTGCAATAAATAAATTCAGTAAATGAAAATACTAGCCATAGGAAGAAATTATGCTGATCATATCAAGGAGCTTTCGAATGAGCGCACAGATGAGCCAGTAATATTTACCAAACCTGATACAGCCATTTTAAAAAACAACGAACCTTTCTACTACCCCGATTTTAGTAAGGATATTCATTACGAGGTTGAAATTATCTTGAGGATTTGCAAAGAAGGGAAGTATGTTAATGAAGAACATGCGCATAAGTATTATGACAAAATTGGTTTAGGAATTGACTTTACCGCTAGAGATTTACAAAGTAAAGCCAAAGAAAAAGGATTACCTTGGGCTATTGCAAAAGGTTTTAATGGATCTGCTCCTATTTCTGAATGGTATAACAAAGAAGATTTCAAGGAATTAAACAATCTTAATTTTTCTTTAAAGGTGAATGGAGAATTAAAACAAGAGGGAAATACCAGCATGATGCTTTTCACTTTTGATTATATTATATCTTATTTGTCGAAATTTTTTACTTTAAAAACAGGAGATATTATCTTTACCGGAACACCTGCCGGAGTAGGACCAATAACTATTGGTGATCAATTAGAAGGATTTGTGGAACAGCAAAAATTATTAGATTTTGAAATTAAATAAAAGTGGAATACTCATACTATTTTTTCTCATCAGTTTACAGCATTTAACTGCTCAAGACAATGAAAAGTACCTTTTCCCTATAAACCCGGGAACAAAAAATTATTTAGCCGGCACCATGGGCGAGTTGCGCTCTTCGCATTTTCATGCAGGTATTGACATAAAAACCGGTGGCCAGGAAGGATTGAATGTATTAGCTACAAAAAGAGGTTACATAACGAGAATTAACGTAAGTGCTACAGGTTATGGAAATGCTCTTTATATGCTTCACCCAGATGGTAACACATCCGTTTATGCCCATCTTCGTGACTTCGATGATAAAATAGCCAAATATGTAAAAGAAGCTCAATACAGGCAAAAAAGTTTTGAAATTCAATTGTATCCTGATCCCTATGAATTTGCTTACAAGCAAGGCGAAGTGATAGCTAAATCAGGAAACACGGGAGGATCTACGGGTCCTCATTTGCATTTTGAAATTCGTGATGAACAGCAGCGAGTGCTCAACCCACTACAATATGGTTTTAGTGAAATAAAAGACAATATCGCACCAATAGCACAGAAATTAGCCATCAGGCCTATAAATAAGGAAGCCAGAGTGCAACATCAAAATGAAAGAAAAGACTATTACCTCATAAGATCAGGGATTAATTATAGTGTTAGAGATACAATATCTGCTTATGGTAAAATAGGTGTTGAACTTTTAGGACATGACAAATTAGATGGGGCCGCCAATAAAAATGGCATCAGTAAAATTGAAGTTTTGGTGAATAATGAGATTTATCATACCCAAACGATTGATGTAATGAGTTTCAGCCTCATGCGACATATTTTAGTTCATTATCCTTATGATGTAAAATACAAAGTGGGTAATACCTACCATAAATTATATGTAGATAATGGAAACCAACTTAATTTTTATGAAAGTAAAGTAAAAGATGGTTACCTATTTATTGAAGATGACAGGGTCTATAATGTATTGATAAAAATGTTTGACCCTTATGGTAATAAAAGTGAACTATCATTTCCTATTAAAGGAGAAGCTCCTCAATTGGTGGTTGAAAAACCAATAGATTTTGAATTAGATAGGATAAATTACAAAATTGACAATAACATATTGAAAGTATTTGTTCAAAGTACTTGTGGAGAAGGTGAAAAAACAGAACTGGATTTAAATTTACAAGATAGTATAGCTACTATACGCCCAGATTATTTTCTTAAAGGATTAGCTGTTTATTTATGGGATTTAAATAATGGAATACCTAGTTCATTATTATCATGTGATAAAGGCTTAAATCTTTCAGTAAAAGAAAGAGTAATCCCCTATGCTAATCAATCCATAAAAGCTGAGAATTTCGATGTTGAATTTTCTAAATATAGTCTTTTTGATACTTTATTTCTCCGACCCTCTTATGAGGTAAGAACTCAGGACTCATTGGAGATTTTTTCAATCCAGCCTGTGAGTATACCTTTAAAAGGGAATATTACACTTACATTAACTCCTCGTTATACCCGTTATTCAAAAACTAAAACCCATGTTTACCAGACAGATGATGCTGGTAACTTTTCATTTACAGGAGGTAATTGGGAAAATAATTCTATTAGTTTTAATACAAGAAATATGGGAGAATATACACTTTTAACAGATAGTATACCTCCAACTATTAGCCCAAGAAACGATAGAAAATCATTTATTATTTATGATAATTTATCTGGAATAGACTCATTTAAAGCGCTTTTTAATAATAAATGGGTATTGATGAAGTATGAGCCTAAATTAAGACTTATCTGGATCGAGTGGCCTGATGATATTAAAAGTAAAATAGGTAACTTTGAACTGACTGTTAAAGATAATGCAGGGAATGAAACTGTTTATAACACTAAATTTTAGATTATGAAATTAAAAATAGGTGACAAAGCACCCGATTTTAAAGCAAAAGATCAGGATGGTAATGAAATTTCTTTAAGTGATTTTAAAGGTAAGAAAGTAGTTATATACTTTTACCCTAAAGATAATACTCCAGGCTGTACAGCCCAGGCTTGTAATCTGAGGGATAATTATGAAGCATTGCAAAAAGCAGGTTATGTAGTTTTAGGAGTAAGCCAGGATTCTGAAAAATCTCATCAAAAATTTATTGAGAAACAAGATTTACCTTTTCCATTGATTGCCGATACAGACCATACAGTACATAACCTATATGGCACGTGGGCAGAAAAACAAATGTACGGAAAAACCTACATGGGCACTGTAAGAACCACTTTTGTAATTGATGAAGAAGGTAAAATTGAAGACATCATAGAAAAAGTAAAGACTAAGGAACACACAGCACAAATTTTAAAATAAACCTAATACAGAATATTTGGCTATCAAAAGCAGAAATATTCAGAAACTAAATCAAATAAATAATGTCAAGTCAAGCAAATATTCAGGAGCTGGAAAAAGTAGCTTCACAGGTAAGAAGAGATATCGTAAGAATGGTTCATGGTGTTCAATCCGGCCACCCTGGAGGCTCCTTAGGTTGCACTGATTTTTTAGTAGCCTTATATTTTCATATCCTTAATCATAATAAAAATTTCAATATAGATGGCCAAGGTGAAGATTTATTCTTCCTTTCAAACGGCCATATCTCACCTGTTTGGTACAGCGTATTAGCTCGTAGCGGTTATTTTGAGCCCGCTGAGTTAAGCACGTTCAGAAAAATTAACTCCAGGGTGCAGGGTCATCCTACTACTGAAGAAGATTTACCGGGCATAAGAATTGCTTCAGGTTCTTTAGGACAAGGATTATCTGCTTCTTTAGGTGCAGCGCAAACTAAGAAGCTTAATGGAGATAATTCATTAGTTTTTACATTAATGGGCGATGGTGAATTGCAGGAAGGACAAGTTTGGGAGGCCGCAATGTATGCAGCGCACCATAAAGTAGATAATATAATAGCTACCATAGATGTAAATGGACAACAAATTGATGGTTCTACAGATGAAGTGATGAATTTGCTGGATTTAAAAGCTAAATGGCAAGCTTTTGGGTGGGATGTAATTGAAAGCAATGGCAATAATATGTCTGAAATTGTAAAAGCTTTAGAACATGCGAAAAGTTTAACCGGAAAGGGTAAGCCCATTATTAATCTTATGAAAACTGAAATGGGAGCTGGAGTAGATTTTATGATGGGTTCTCACAAATGGCATGGTGTTGCTCCAAATGACGAGCAACTAGAGAACGCATTAGGTCAATTAAAAGAGACATTAGGCGATTATTAAGTCACTCATTTTAAACGAAAAAGGAATAACTATCCATTATCCGGTAGTTATTTCTTTTATTTAAATCACTTATAATATCAATAATTGAAATTTAAAGGATACACCATATTATTTCTATTACTACTTTTTTATGCTCTAAATTCCTATGCGCAAAAAGTAGAACAAAGTATTCCTGAAAAAACAAGAGTGCTTTTCCTTTTTGATGCATCCGGCAGTATGCTGGCTCCCTGGGAAAACACCTTAAGAATTAATGCCGCTAAGGAGATCCTGTCTGATCTAGTAGATTCTTTAAAAGTAAATGACAAAGTAGAACTAGCTCTAAGAGCTTATGGACATCAATCACCTTCTAAAGAACAAAACTGTAAAGACACCAAACTGGAAATAGGTTTCTCTAAAAACAATCATGATCAAATCATTAATAGATTAAAGTATATTTATCCTAAAGGCACAACCCCTATTTCATATTCACTTTTGCAATCTGCCAATGATTTTCCAGTTGATAAAAGCTATAGAAATATTATTATTATTATAACAGACGGAATTGAATCTTGTGATGGTGATCCTTGTGCCGTATCATTAGAGCTTCAGAAAAAGGATATTTTCCTCAAGCCCTTTGTTATCGGGTTAGGGATGGAAGATAGGTTTGCGAAAGAATTTGATTGTATGGGTCGCTATTTCAATGCAAAAAATATTAATGCCTTTCGTAATGTGCTAAATGGTATTTTAGCGCAATCTTTAAATAAAACAACTGCCAGTGTGGAATTACTGGATGAGAATGGGAGACCCAACGAAACCAATGTAAACGTTTCTTTTCTAAATGATTTCACCGGCAATTCAGAATTTGATTTTATTCACTATCGAGACAGAAACGGAAAACCTGATACGGTTGAAGTAGACCCTGTATTGACCTACAATATTAAAGTTAATACAATTCCACCGGTAATGAAAAATAATGTTTTCCTTCGAGGTGGTACCCATAATGTCATTCAAATAAAAAGTCCGCAAGGCACCCTAAATATTACCCAGGAGAATAGTTTTGAATATGAAAAGCCTGTAGTTGCATTAATCAGGCAGTCGGGTCGACCTGAAATAATTCATACGCAATTAATGAAAAGTGATGAAAAATATTTAATTGGATCCTACGATTTAGAGGTATTAACTTTACCTCGCATTTTTATCAGAAATATAAAAATCGAACAAGCTCAGACGCAAAACATAACAGTACCCGCACCTGGAAGAGTCAATTTGGTTTATAGTAGTAAAGGCCTTGGTAGCTTATACAAAATTGATGAAGAAGGTAGACAGGAATGGATAAAAAATATTGACCCAGGGGGAGATAAGCAAAGCTTTGGTATTCAACCCGGCCAGTATAAATATGTATTTAGATCCGATAAAGCGCAAGGAAGTAAATACACTCAAATAAAAGAATTTACAGTTAAATCAGGCACAACAGCAAATATTAGAATTTATTAAACGAAGCATAATGGCAGAAACTAAATTTACTTACACAGAAAAAAAGGATACACGTTCAGGATTTGGTGACGGATTACTGGAAGCAGGTCGGAAAAATGACCAAATTGTTGGACTATGTGCCGATTTAATTGGGTCATTAAAAATGGGGGCTTTTCAGAAAGAATTTCCTGATAGATTTTTTCAAACAGGTATTGCCGAAGCTAACATGATGGGTTTAGCCGCAGGTATGACGATCGGAGGCAAAATACCTTTTACAGGCACATTTGCTAACTTCTCTACCGGAAGGGTTTACGATCAAATCAGACAGTCAATCGCTTATTCTGAAAAAAATGTAAAGATTTGTGCCTCACATGCAGGTTTAACTTTAGGAGAAGATGGCGCTACGCACCAAATATTAGAAGATTTAGGAATGATGCGTATGCTTCCTAATATGACGGTAATTAACCCAAGTGATTATAACCAAACTAAAGCCGCTACAATGGCTATAGCAGACCATCATGGTCCTGTTTATTTAAGATTTGGTAGACCATCAGTGCCCATTTTCACAGATCCTAACCAGAAATTTGAAATAGGTAAAGCTTTGCACATGATTGAAGGAACTGATGTAACCATATTTGCCACGGGTCACTTAGTTTGGGAAGCTATTGAAGCAGAGGCTATCTTAAGAGAAAAAGGTATCAGTGTGGAATTAATTAACATACACACCATTAAACCTTTAGATGAAGAGGCTATTTTGAAATCAGTGGCTAAAACCAAATGTGTAGTAACGGCAGAAGAACACCAAAGAAATGGTGGTTTAGGTGATGCCGTAGCTCAAGTATTGGCGCAACACATGCCTACTCCACAAGAATACGTAGCAGTGAACGACCAGTTTGGCGAAAGTGGTAAGCCAGCTGAATTGATGGTGAAATATGGCTTGGATGCCAACCATATTGTGGCTGCAGTAGAGAAAGTTATCAAAAGAAAATAATTTAAGGTTTAAAGGCCAGGTATCTTTTCAAGAAATCTGGCCTTTTTCATTTCAAAGAGCCAATGATAATTAGAGTTGTAAGAATGACTTTTCAAAAAAACAAGGTAAATGAGTTCCTTGCACTGTTTGATGCATATAAAGAAGCCATTCGGAACCAACCAGGTTGCACTCATCTAGAACTGTGGCAGGATTTACATCAATCTAATAGCTACTCCACGTATAGCCACTGGGAAACGGAAAAAGATTTAAATAATTACAGGTATTCTGAGACATTCGGAAAAGTATGGCCAGCTACCAAAGCACTTTTTAGTGAGAAACCTGTTGCATATTCTCACGAGCAGGTTGTGAAAATCGATTAAATTAATATGATATTATTCTGAGAATAACTTACTAAATTTAACACCTATCCCCGCTGTAGTGTAGAAATTATAAGTGTTATTTATTAAAGGTGAATGCCATGCTGACTCAAGGGTTATATATAGCCTTTGCGAATAATTATACCGAAGTCCCAAAATTGCTCCCTTGTAAAAATCGTAAGCTAAAAGCGGTGAATTATCCACCAACCATTGAGCAGCCTCGTCTCCTTTTATGTAAGATAGGGAGGGACTTGAGTAAATTGTAAATGCAGGGCTTAGGTCATAACTAAAATAAAGTGGCAATTCAAACGAATAATAACCCTGATGTCGAAATAAACCCAATTCATTAAGTCCGCCAAAACCATTAATTCCTACAGCCATTGCTGCTTTTGAGGAGGAATTCCCCACAAACTGGTATTTAGTAAAAAAGCCTGTTTTATTGAGGCCAATGGAGGCACCTAAATCAAGGTTACTCGTGATTCCTTTAATCAGTAGTACCTGAGGTAGCATAATCCCTCCACTTTCCCAATTATTCTCGTCATTAAAAGATGGAACTCCTGCAAGGCCGTATATGATCTGGTAAGAAAACTGATCTTTGCCTAAAGTTTTTCCTGTTTGGTGTGAATTCAGGGTGTAACAGGATGTGAACAGCAGAAATATGCTTAACTGAAGTACATATCTGAAATATCCTGAAATCAATATGAAAGATAAAAAATTTCGCATTCAGAGCAATTTAAAGTATTTACAAAATTATGAGTACATGCCTTCTCACTATAAATCTACTTTTAATTTATACTATTCAAAAACGCATACCTATTCCCAAGGTGGTATAAAATTGATAATTCCGACTTCTCCACCTATTTTCAACTGCTATTTCAGGACTCATAGTGAACTTATCACCTATTGCAAACATAAACCCTGTGCTTAAACAATTTGATAAACTATGTTTCGTTTCAAATTCCCAAAAATATGCCAGCATGGGGCTAGTGTAAACAGCTACTTTTTTAGAGAATTCCCAGCTTAAAAAAAGAGGGGCCTCAAACCTTGTATTACCAGCTCCAAAATTGGCAAATGCATTTACACCTATTGACAAGGCGCCTTTTGAATTTGTATTTCCTAATAACTGCTGCTTTACAAAAAGCCCGGTCTTTGATACCCCTGTAAACATTCCTACATCTGTAAATTTTGCAATTCCAAAGTGCACGGTAACAGCAGGAGACATAATAATACTACCCCCATCATTTATTGGTTCAAGGTTATAATGAGGCACATCAATCAATCCATTCACAAAGGTTGCTTTATACTCACCTTTCCCGAGAGTTTTAGCTGTTTGATGGGTATGCACAGTAAAACAGCCACAGAAAGTAGCAAATACAGCTGGTAGAATGATAACATAAAGAAAAAATCTAAGGGGCGCTTCATTTAAGTACTTTTGTATTACGTACTTAAATATATATATAATTTATGAGGTATTAATATATCACTCTAAAAAATAAACCGTTACATAAAATTATTCTAACTCCATGGCCAACTCTTCCCACTCCTCAGTAAGCTTTTCTAATTCTTGATTTACTTTATCAAAAGACTGGTTTACCTCAAATAATTGATCAGGGTTTCCATATACTGAGGGTTTAGATAGCTCTTCCTCCAGTCGCTTTTTCTCTTGCTCTTGTTCGTCAATCCTTTTTTCTAAATTAGATAATTCTTTCTGTTTCGCTTTGAAAGCCTCATCGTCAGGGTTTCTTTTAGGCTTCTCCTTTTTCTCGACCTTCTTAGGTGTTTCTCTTACTATTTCCGAAGCTTTCTTAATCTCTCTTTTTTCATACCAGTGCTGAAATTCATCATAGGTGCCAGGATATTCCTTTAATTGATAATCTTCAATAAACCATATTTTATTGGCTACTCTGGAAATAAAGTGTCTGTTGTGAGAAACTGTTATAAAAGAGCCCTCATAATGGTTAAGTGCCTGAATAAGAATATTTTCAGACTGCATATCCAGGTGATTGGTTGGCTCATCAAGCAATAGAAAATTAGCATTGGAAATCATGGTTTTACATAATGCCACACGAGATTTCTCACCTCCTGATAACACCTTTATTTTTTTGAACACTTCAGAATCTCTAAATAAAAAACTACCCAGTAAATTCCTTAATTCTAATTCTGCCCTGTCACTTCCAGCTTGCTTCAATTCATCAAGAATTTCATTCTGCACATTCAGAGACTCCAATTGATGCTGTGCAAAGAAACCAAACTCCACATTATACCCTTCTTCCCTTTTTCCTTCAATTTTTTCTGTGCCTGCAATAATTCTCAAAAGGGTTGATTTCCCCTTTCCGTTCGCTCCTATTAATGCAATCTTATCCCCTCTTTCGATTAAGGCATCAGAATTTTCAAGAATTTTGATATCTCCGTATGATTTTGAAACGTCATCAAGCTTTACAATTTGCCTACCGGACTTATTATTGATTTTAAAGCTAAAATTAATCACTGCATTGTTATCTACCACGGCATCCACCTTATCCATCCTGTCTAAAGATTTCACACGTGATTGCACCTGCTTGGCTTTGGTGGCTTTTGACCTGAATCGCTCAATAAACTTCTCAGTCTGCTTAATCTTCTGCTGTTGGTTTTCAAAAGCATTTTGCTGTAGCTCTGTACGAAGGGCTTTTTCCTCTTCATAAAAAGAATAATTACCTGCATAGAGATTCAGCTGTTGCTGATCTACCTCCACTATGGTATCTACAGTTTTATCAATAAATTCCCTATCGTGCGATACAATGATATAAGCTCCCTCATAACTTTTCAAGTAATTTTCAATCCATTGTATAGAAGGCAAATCAAGATGGTTAGTGGGCTCATCCATCATCAATAATGAGGGCTTTTCTAAAAGCAATTTTGCCAACATCACCCGCATTCTCCATCCACCGGAAAATGTTTTTAAGGGCCGATGTAAATCTTCTGTTCTAAAACCAATACCTTCTAATATTTCTTCAGCTTTGGCTTGTAAGCTATAGCCTTCCATCATTTCAAATTGCTCCTGGGCTTTAGTCAGTTTATCTACCAGATCATCAGAGTAATTTTCCTCCATCTGCTTCAGTATTTTTTCAATTTTATCCTGAAGTTTTAAAGCTTCTTTAAAAGCAGTCATTGCTACATGCAAAATGCTTTCATCTGACTGAAACGATAATAAATCCTGATTTAGAAAACCCAATGTGCACTCCTTACTCATTTGGATTTCACCCTTATCAGGTGTTACATCACCATTAATCATTTTCAAAAGAGTCGATTTGCCCTGACCGTTCAGGCCTATCAGGCCAATTTTGTCCTTTGGCTTAATATGCAGTGAAGCATTTTCGTATAGTGGCCTATCGCCTATGTAGTAGCTTAAATTATTTATTGATAACATTTTGCAAAATTAAGTTGCTTTTCATCGGAATGAAATGATTTGGAGGAAATAGTTCAATTATTTATAGGGATCCGAAAACCTAAAATTAAAGTAGGCAATAATGATATCGCCTTGAAACTATACTCATCTCAGATATATACCGAAGAAGTGATAATCTTGTTTATTTTGTTTTGAGAAACTAATATTAAATCTGCTATTTCTCTTAAAACCCCCTTACCCCCTTTGGCTTTTGTGATAAAATCTACTTCGGACTTAATATATTCTACCGAATCATTAGGGCAAATACTTAAGCCCACTTGCTTAAAAAATGGTAAATCCATGAAATCATTCCCAATAAAGCAGATTTCTTCAGGTAAAACTTCAAAGTCTGCAGCTATTTCCTTAAATATGTTGACTTTTCCACGGGAAATAGGTTGATACAGATCATAAGACAACTCATTTGCTTGATGCTTGAAGTCGATTAGTACATTTTGAGTGATTGCTATCATAATAATATCATTTTCCCTTAAAGGCTTTACAATATTATTATCCAGCAAATTAAGTGTGTATAAATAAGAACTACCAGTAAATTGAACTGTGGAACTAGTCAAAACTCCTTCGACCTTTACAACAATAGCTTTTATTTTTTGTGACTTAAGTACAATTTCTTCAGGGAATTTTTTTATTATTTCACGCATAATATTTTAAAGGTACATAAAAGCTAATATTTTTCAGGCTAGATTATCATACAAATCCAATTTTTTATACATTAGGAATTCATTTCACGAACTTCAACTTATGAAATTTATAAAATTCTTGTTTCCATTTATCATTACAGTTGCATTAATTGTGGGGTTAAATGAAAAATGGGGTCAGGTGCCACCACTAGGCAAATTTTTAAATCCATATAGCGGATTCTGGGTAAATGCTGTTCATAAATCAATCAGTTTTGGGGAAGAAGTGAACATTGAAGGCCTTAAAGAGCAAGTTACAGTATATTACGACACTTTACTTATTCCTCATGTTTTTGCCAGTAACGACAAAGACCTTTATGTAACCCAAGGTTACGTTACAGCCTTAAACAGGTTATGGCAAATGGAATTTCAGACACATGCTTCGGCTGGTAGGATTTCCGAGATTATTGGAGAAGACGGGCTTATTTTTGATAGATACCAGCGAAGAAACGGATTACTTTATGGCGCTGAAAAGGGCCTAAATATGATGGAGGATGACCCTGTAATAGGTCCCTTACTTAGTGCATATACAGAAGGTGTAAATTCCTATATAAATTCATTAGATTATGGTAGCTTACCTTTAGAATACAAATTGCTTGATTATAATCCTGAGCCATGGACTAACCTGAAATCAGCATTACTATTGAAATATATGGCCAATGATTTAGCAGGGAGCGATTTAGATATTGAAAATACGCAATTGCTTAAAATGCTGGGCAAAGAAAGATTTAAGTTCCTATTTCCTGACAGATATGCCAACATGGATCCTGTAATTCCACAGACCAAGAAATGGAAATTTAAAGCATTAGAGGTAACACGTCCGGACTCAGTAGAATTTCCTTTGGTTTTTCCTGATGAAGAAGGGCCACAACCTAATCCTGATAATGGAAGTAACAACTGGGTGGTATCAGGTAAAAAAACGAGCTCGGGAAAACCAATACTCGCAAACGATCCACATTTAAGCTTAAATTTACCATCTATTTGGTATGTAATGCACCTCAATGCTCCAGGTATTAATACCTATGGGGGCACACTGCCAGGTACTTTAGGCGTTATTATTGGTTTTAATGACAGCATTGCATGGGGCGAAACGAATGCCACCCGAGATGTAAGGGACTGGTATCATATCCAATTTAAAAACGAAGACAGGTCTGAGTATAAATACGATGGAAAATGGCTAAAAACACAGAAAAAAATTCAAACTTTTAAAGTTAGAGGAGCCGATGAATTTATTGATACTATTTATTATACACATCATGGCCCAATTGTTTATGATGAAAATTATTTGGCAGAAAACGCAAAAGCCAATTTAGCTTTAAGATGGACTGCACATGATCCTTCTAATGAACAGTTAACTTTCCATTTGCTTAACCGGGCTAAAAACTATAAAGAGTATGAAAAAGCACTAACATATTATGATTGCCCTGCTCAAAACTTTGCATTTGCCAGTGTGCAAGGAGATATTGCTTTATGGGTAAACGGAAAATTTCCGCTTAGGTGGGAAGAACAAGGTAAGTTTATCATGGATGGTTCCAGGTCTGATATGGACTGGAATGGGTTTATTCCGCATGAGCATAATGCTTTCATGAAAAATCCAGAACAAGGATTTTTAAGTTCAGCCAATCAAATTCCAGTGGATAGCACCTATCCCTATTACCACTATGATAAAGGTTATGAGCATTATAGAAACAGGAGAATTAATACGCAACTAAGCACATTAAAAAACATTACAATAGAAGATATGATGCGTTTGCAAACGGATAATTATAGTCTATTTGCTTCTGAAATACTTCCTGCCATGTTGGATAGTTTAGATGTCTCCAAATTTAATGAGGCACAAAAAGAGGCCTACAGTAAGTTAACCAATTGGAATTTTATTAGTAGTAAAGACGCAGTGGCACCCACCTATTTTGAAATTTGGTGGAATGAAGTTTACAAAAATCTATGGGATGAATTCAATAATAGTGATACCTATTTAAGAAAACCGGAATTACCTGTAACTGTGCAAATATTAAAAGGCAATCCTAATGATCCATATATTGATCATAAAAACACTGATAAAACAGAAACAATCACTGATTTGTATAGAGCCGGTTTTATTAAAGCAGTAGATTCTATAGAAACATGGAAAAATGAAAAAGAACTTGAATTAACATGGAGTAATTTTAAAAATACCACTATTCTACACTTAGCCCGATTACAAGCTTTTAGCACAGAAAGAGTTCCTATTGGAGGTAATAGACATATTGTAAATGCTACATCAGGAAGACATGGTGCGTCCTGGAGAATGATTGTTTCAATGGAACAACCTATAAAAGCATATGGGGTGTATCCCGGAGGGCAATCTGGTAACCCTGGTAGCTATTATTACGACAATATGATTTCCACATGGAGTAAAGGAGAATACTACGAATTAGATCATAATCCTCAAGCATCCAAACTGAAAAATATAATCTTCACTCAAAAATTAATCCCGGGCGAACAATGAAATTTTTAATACGAACAGTAATAATAGCCATAGCGGCTCATTTTGCATTATTATATTTTCCTTGGTGGAGCATAGCCATTTGTGGATTTTTTGCAGGTGCTTTACTTTCCGGATCAAACTTTAGCTCCTTTTTCAGTGGCTTTTTAGGGATAGGCCTACTTTGGATGGTGCAAGGATTTATAAAACAAAATAGCGGAGGACCGCTTACTGATAAAATTGCCACTTTATTCACTTTACCTAATGGGGTATACCTGGTTATGATAACCACATTAGTTGGTGCCTTGGTTGGAGGATTTGCTACACTATCGGGGCTAAGATTCAGACGAATGTTTAAAAAGGAAAAAAACCGAAGAGGACTTTATAGATAAAGTCTCTTCGGGTTTAATATATTTTCTTATCAAATAATATTTTAGAGTACTTTTACCCCTGTAGCAACAAAATTATAACTCTGCTCCGGCTCTGTAATAGCTAAAACTTCCTCTTCTGTTTTACCTTCGTCTTTAGCGAAATGTCTTAAAGTAGCTACATCAGTTTCAGTGTACTTCACTTGTCCGGTAAAAATAACTTCTCTGCCAGCAATATCTTTAGGCACAAAAAACCCATAATCTTTAAATGTTACCCTCATGGACTCTTCATTACCTAAGTCTATAGTCATCCAACAGCCTTTTGCCTTACAAACCTCCTTTACAGTACCTTTTAAAGTAGCCTCAACTGAATCTTGTGGAGCTAAATTCACTATGACAAGGTGAGGGGTTTTGGCATTCTCTATTGTAAATGGTTCGCCAAACATAGTAGAATCAGCAAGCGCTTCTTGTGTAGCATCAGCAGTAACTTCTTCTTTATTGGTATTCTTTTGATCTGTACATGCTGTAAAGGCCAATGCCAATAAAACAGCAAAAATATTAAGTTTATTCATTTGATTATTTTTTCTTGTTTCAGAATACGAAGATATTTATTTATTCGTTAAAAATAAAATGATTATTCCATGCAACTATTTTGAGTTTGGCACAATCATTGTAATGTTAATAAACATAAGTAAAAATATGAAAATAAGTATTTCGAAAAAGAAACAAAAGGGACTTATACTTCTGATTGGAATTATCGTAGGTGCTTTCATATTTTTTGGAGGATTTAAAGCAAATAAAAATATTAGTGAGAGCAGTAAGGAAAAGGTGAAAATTGAGGTGAAATCAGTAATTACCCCTGTTCTATACCGCTTTTTTAGTTAGTTTATAGTTTAGTGATTAGTTGGTTAATGGAGAAAGGGTGTCGAAAGACACCTTTTTTTTTGAAAAGATTTTAGATTTTATTCCTTCCGACCTTAAAAGCCTTATTTTTGCAAATTAATTATCGTAACAAAGTATAATATTTAGCGAAATGGCAGATTATCAATTCAGAGCTACAGAAAAAAAATGGCAAGCTTATTGGGAAGCAAACAAAACTTTTAATGCAAAAGACCAATTTGATAAACCCAAGTACTATGCTTTGGATATGTTTCCTTACCCTTCAGGAGCAGGTTTGCATGTTGGCCATCCTTTAGGGTACATCGCTTCAGATATTGTTGCAAGGTTCAAAAAACAACAGGGCTTTAATGTATTGCACCCAATGGGCTTCGATTCTTTCGGATTGCCAGCAGAACAATATGCTATTCAAACCGGGCAGCATCCGGCAATTACTACAGAAGAAAATATTGCCCGTTACATTGAGCAGCTCAAAAATATAGGATTTGCTTATGATTGGGACAGAGAAGTAAGAACCAGCGATCCAAAATTTTATAAATGGACCCAGTGGATTTTTATGCAGTTATTCGACAGCTGGTATGATACGCAGGAAGATAAAGCCAGACCTATCTCTGTATTAATAGAACATTTTGAAAAAACAGGTAATCAAATAATTAAAGCAGTATGTGATGAAGACACTCCTGATTTTAAAGCCAACGATTGGTTACATTTCTCAGAAGAAGAGCAGCAAAAAATTCTCTTAAAATACCGTTTAGCATTTTTATCAGAAGCTGTAGTCAACTGGTGCTCGGCTATGGGCACAGTGCTTTCTAATGATGAGGTTAAAGATGGATTTAGTGAAAGAGGTGGTTTTCCTGTTGAGCGCAAGAAAATGATGCAGTGGAGTATGCGGATCACTGCCTTTGCTAATAGATTATTGGAAGGGTTAAATAAAGTAGATTGGCCTGAGCCTGTGAAGGAAATGCAGCGCAACTGGATTGGCAAATCTATAGGTGCTGAATTGAGTTTTGAATTGGCTGGAGATACTAATAACAGCGAAAACCACTCCTCGGTGGAGAGGGAGATTGAAAACCTTCAAATAAAAGTTTTCACCACCCGCGTGGATACTATTTATGGGGTAACCTTTATGGTTTTAGCCCCAGAACACGAATTGGTGGAGAAAATAACAACAGTAGATCAGAAAAAAGCAGTAGAAGACTATGTAAAAGTAGCGAAAAACCGATCGGAGCGCGAACGAATGACGGAAGTTAAACGAGTTTCAGGTGTATTTACAGGAGCTTTTGCCATCCATCCGTTTAGTGGAGAAAAGATTCAGGTATGGATTGGTGATTATGTATTGGCGGGCTATGGCACCGGTGCAGTGATGGCAGTGCCTTCAGATGATGAAAGGGATCTAGCCTTTGCAGAGCATTTCAATCTGCCTGTGAGGGAAGTAGTGGAAGATGGGAAAATCATAAATTCTGAATTCCTGACCGGCTTACCAATTAAAGAGGCAATTGCTAAAGCAGTTAACTACATAGAAGAAGAAGGCATTGGTAAAGGCAAAGTCAATTTCAGAATGCGGGATGCTATCTTTAGCAGACAGCGTTACTGGGGAGAGCCTGTACCTGTTTACTTTAAAAATGACTTGCCTTATTTATTAAGTGAAGATCAGTTACCTCTGGAATTACCTGAAGTAGATAAATATTTACCAACTGAAGATGGTGAGCCTCCACTGGCGCGTGCTACAAACTGGAAAACAGATAACGGTTACGAACTAGAGAAAAGTACCATGCCGGGATGGGCAGGCTCGAGCTGGTATATGTTCCGCTATATGGATCCGCACAATACCGGTGAATTTGTAGCATCCGACAAACAGGATTACTGGAAAAATGTAGATTTATATATTGGAGGTTCAGAGCACGCCACGGGACACCTTTTATATTCCCGTTTCTGGACAAAATTTTTATTCGATTTAGGCTATATCAACATAGATGAGCCATTCCAGAAGATGATCAATCAGGGGATGATTCAGGGCAGAAGTAATTTTATTTACAGAGTGGAGGGCAAAAACACTTACGTCTCTAAAAACCTCGCTGACCAGTATAAAACACAAGCGCTACACGTAGATGTCAATATCGTTTATAATGATGAGCTGGATATCGAAAAATTCAGACGATGGAGATCTGAAAATGCTGATGCAGAATTTATTTTGGAGGACGGTAAATATATCTGTGGAGCAGAAGTAGAAAAAATGTCTAAATCAAAGCACAATGTAGTAAACCCTGATGATGTAATTGAGCAATACGGGGCAGATACATTGCGCTTGTACGAAATGTTCTTAGGTCCGCTGGAGCAGTTTAAGCCATGGAACACCAATGGTATTGATGGTACTTCAAAGTTCTTAAAGAAATTATGGCGCTTATTCCATAATGCAAAAGGTGAATTTGAAGTTTCAGATGCTAAGCCAGGCAAAAAGGAATTAAAAGCTTTGCATTTAGCTATTCAAAAGGTGGAGTACGATATCGAGCATTTTTCTTTTAACACCTCTGTGAGCACTTTTATGATTTGCGTAAACACTTTAACAGACTTGAAATGCAATAATAGAGCAGTATTATCAGATTTAATACGGGTAATAGCTCCTTATGCCCCTCATATTTGTGAGGAGTTGTGGCAAATGCTAGGCAATAAAGGGAGTGTTTCAGAGGCTGGCTGGCCTGTATTTAATCCTGAATTGATTAAAGAAGATGATTTCACCTACCCTGTTTCAGTGAATGGAAAGCATAGGGATAACATGAGTTTTTCTGTAAATGCACCTAAGGATGAGATCGAAAAAGCCGTTTTGGCCAACCCTGTTGTTCAGAAATGGATAGAAGGCAAGCCGATTAAGAAGATGATTATTGTGCCCAATAAAATTGTAAATATTGTGGTGTAATGAGATATTATAATTTCAGAAAATGACTTTTTGCTAGAGGTTATTTTCTGATTTTTTCCTTTTTACTTTATATATAATTGATCCTATGAAAAGCAGTTTAGTAGTACATGAATATTACAAGCGAGTATTTGAAGATTATACTGTTTTGGTACAGGTAAATCCGCTTGATTTTACAGGATTGGAGCTTATAATCCATCCAGATAAAAAGATAGAAAAAACCAAGATGACCTTTGATGAAGACATTCAAGAGGATTTGGAAATTGATGGCTTTAAAAAATCAAACGCAATTGAATTCAATATGTATTTAAAGGGCTTAGCATAATTAAAAAAACACACCATTCTCTTTCTAGATTCATAACCCAAAAACAACCCCCACCTGATTAGGCGCTAAATAAACATGGCTCAGGAAATCTGCAATTTCATTCGTTTTTCTCACATGTACAGTATGCAGAATTACATCAAAAACGAATAGAAAGGCGCCCTGCATTACAATAGATTTTCCATATCCTTTTAATCGCTCCGGCTTATTTGTTGTGTTTTTCGCTCTTTCTATTAAATATAACCCTCCGGCCATATACGCTATGTCAAGTCCGGCATTAAAAAGTAGAGTTTTCTGAAAAAAGATTTGATCTGATAGTAAAGCTGCCCCATCAGCAGGTATATCTGCCTTACTGCTAAAATAATAGCCAGCACCAGCTATTCCCACATTCACAACATTCCATATTAGGTTCATTTCATGAAAATAGGCAGTTTGTCCACTGAACTGACTTCTTCCAATCCCTCCTACCACCATATTGCCTATTGCCCAGGTACCCAAAATAGCCATCCCGGTTTTACGAATTTTTACATCTTTCTCATAAGCCGAGGTAATATCCAGGCTTTGAGCACTTAATTCTGTAAGTGAAAAGATCAATAGTAAGGATAAAAAAAGGTGTTTCAACTTCATAGTATTTTCATCATAAACCTTAAATATAATTTTTTGCCTTTACTGATAATGCTCAAAAGCAAAATAAAACAAACGTAAAGAGAATAATATAAGCGCAATGCCTACTAATTTGTTCATCCAATTAATGCGTTTGGGCGTAATCCATGCCCGCAATTTATGGGCTAACACTACTTTAGAGATATCTGTTATGAATAATGTACCTATTAAAGCAATAAAAAAGGCAATCATCTGATGGCTTTCATACTCATAATTGACTGTAACCATTGTCATTACCCCTAACCAATAAAGTAAAACAAAAGGATTGATACCATTTAGGACAAACCCTTTTATAAACTGTCTGATAAAACCTTTTTTGATAGTTTTAATTTGTTCTTCAGGCCTATGCTCTTTTTTGAGCAAGCTCAAGACACCTGTAATCAAAATAATTGCACCTCCAATGGCTCCTAGTAACATAGAAACCGTGTCGTTATTCCGAAAAAGTTTAACACTAAAGTACATCAAAAAAATATAGGAAATATCAGCAATGGTAATACCCAAAGCCATATAAATTCCCGGTTTGAGTCCTTTTACAATACTATTTTGTATAAGAGCAAAGAAAACAGGACCTAACATTACGGCCAGCAGCAATCCAAATAAAACTCCATTAATTATTACTGAAAACATGTATTAATTTAATCTCTTTTCTTCCAAATAATTCAACCAGCTACTTAACTTATCTCCTTTTAAAACCCTTGGGAATTTATTTTGCCCACCTACTTTCCCTATTTCTTCCATGTAATCTATAAAAACATGGGTTGGTAGCACCTTCACTTTCACATCTTTTAAAGCTGCAATTCTTTCTACTGCATAATCATCATTCAACTCTTTCAGTTTAGCATCCAGTTTATCTCTTATTTCTAACTCATTAATTGAATCATCACTGCCAATATACCAATTGTGCGCAAAGAGCGAACCATGAGAGACCCCAACTACTGTAAACTCTCTCATGCTAAAGCCCATTTCCTCAGATACATCAATAAGTGCTTTGTTCATATTATCTACCGATAGGTGCTCTCCACATAAACTTAGAAAGTGTTTGGTTCTACCTGTTATTATGATTTCGCTATCCTGCTTAGAAACAAACTGAATGGTATCTCCTATTAAATAGCGCCATGCCCCTGAAAATGTGGTAATCAGCAAAGCATAATCTACTCCCTCTTTTACCTCATCAATCATAATCGTTTGAGCATCTGTTTTTAAATTACCATCCTCATCAAAATTAGTATCACTAAAAGGGATAAACTCATAAAAAATACCATTATTTAATACCAAACGCATGGAATTCACACCCTGATTAGCCTGGAATGCGATAAAACCCTCTGAAGCTAAATAGGTGTTAATATAATTAATTTTTCTCCCTAAAAGCTTCTCAAAACTTTTCTGATAGGGTTCAAAAGCCACTCCACCATGCACATATATTTCAAAATTAGGCCAGATTTCATGAATATGTTGCACATTATAATGCTTAATTATTTTCTCTAATAAAATCTGAATCCATGCAGGCACTCCGGCTATAATAGTGATATTCCAATCTTTAGCTTTTAAGGTCATCTGTTCCAATTTCTCTTCCCAGTCTTTTTTGCGAGATATGGCTTTTCCCGGCTTGTAAAATCGTTGGAACCAATAAGGGATTCTTGATGTGGTAATCCCACTTAAATCACCTTCGGCATAGTTGCCGTTATCGTGCAGATCGGTACTGCCACCAACCATTAATGTTCCGCCCTCAAATACTTTGGAAGGAAGGCCTTTATACCTTGATAGTGAAAGAATTTGCCTGACGCTGGTTTTCTGTATAGCATTTACCATTTGAATAGACACAGGGATATGCTTTGAAGATGAGCCTGAAGTACCAGAACTTAGCGCGAAATATTTTATTTTTCCTGGCCATGTCACATCTTTTTCTCCTTCTAACAATTTATGCCACCAATCTTCATACATTTTATCATAAGTATGTATAGGTACATTTGATTTAAATGATTGATAGAATTCTTTCGAATCGGTACTTTTCAGATTTGATAAAAGATGCTGAAAATTATATGCTTTGCCAAATTGGGTATTCCTGGCAGCAATAATCATTTTTCGGAGTTCTGCTTTCTGTAAATCAAATGGAGATGTGAAATCCTGATCTAAACTTTCTCTTATCCGTATGCCTCTTTTAATAAGGTTACCTAATAGTGCCATATAAAAATTGAAATATTTAAAAAGTTAAATTATGTATTATTAATAGGTTTTTAAACCTTTACACTAAAATTTAATTATTAAAGGTATAAATGATTTCTTAATGAATAAGCCTTAGATTTGTTAAAAACCAGAGTAATTCTAGTGAGAAAAACTCAAAACATCCAAAACCCTTCTTAAAGATCACTTATATAAAATATCGGAAAAATAAGAAAAATATCTGCAATGAGTATAGCATCAAACCTGAATGAAATAAAAAAAAATATAATAAACTGTGAATTAGTAGCAGTAAGTAAAACAAAACCCAATGAAGATTTAATGGAGGCTTATAATGCCGGGCAGAGAGCATTGGGTGAAAACAAAGTGCAAGAAATGACCGACAAAGCCGAAGCTTTGCCTAAAGATATTGAATGGCATATGATTGGTCATTTACAGCGGAATAAAGTGAAATATATCGTCCCCTACGTACATCTGATCCATTCGGTAGATAGTGTGAGGTTGTTAAAGGAAATAAACAAACAAGCTAAAAAGATTGAGCGAAAAGTTGATGTTTTACTGCAAATGCATATTGCCGAAGAAGAAAGCAAATTTGGTTTAGATGAAAAGGAATTAACTGAATTACTCACTTCAGAAGAGTTTAAAGAGATGGAACATATAGAAGTAAAAGGCTTAATGGGTATGGCTACTTTTACGGATGATGAAGAGAAAATTAGAAGAGAATTCCGATTTTTAAAAAATATTTTTGATAAAATCTCTAAAAACTTTAATGACGATAAATTAAATCTCAAAGAATTATCAATGGGTATGAGCGGTGATTATCAAATTGCTATTGAAGAAGGCAGCACCATGATAAGAATTGGAAGTTCTATATTTGGAGAAAGAAAATAAGATTAGTTATGCAAAAGTTATTTATAATTATCGGAGCCATCTCAGGAGCATTGAGTGTGGCATTAGGTGCTTTTGGTGCACATGCCTTAAAAGATGCGCTTGCAGCAAGCGGTAGAGCGGACACTTTTGAAACTGCAGTAAAATATCAAATGTATCATAGTTTAGCCTTAATATTATTAGGCGTTTTATTAACACATTTTGACCATAAATTTTTACAGTACAGTGGATATGCCTTTACGTTGGGAGTCTTTATATTCTCAGGCAGCCTTTATTTATTATGTGCAACAGGAATTACTAAATTAGGTGCTATCACTCCTATTGGAGGGGTGTTTTTAATTGCAGCATGGATACTTTTAGCTATTGGAGTTGCGAAAGGCATGTAATTAACATACATTCTTAAAACCATTTAGAGGAGTTCCGTTATTATAAAAGAAGGTTATTTCAATCATTTTTTTTGACGAAACTATTTTTTTAAATGAAAAGAAGTATAAAATGCCAAAATTGCGGAACCTGGAACAATGTAGAAGATTCAGGCACTGAAAAATGTACTAATTGCGGAGCGGTTATAGTTGACCATAAAAAAGAACGTGAGAAAAAACTAAGTGATTTTCGTGATGAGCAGATGGATAAATGGATGTTTAAAATCCGTGATGATGATAGCAAATTTGTGCGTGGCGCTAAAAAAGTAGGAAATGCCGGTTATTATGTGTTTATTTCAATATTAGCTTTTTTTGCATGGTTGCTAGCAATCTTACCTGCATGATATCACCTTCACTTCATACTTTAAAATTACCACTGGTATGGGGTGCTATGATACTTTTTATCATCAATCAATTATTGGAAAGAGTAGGAAATATTTCTATACCTTATGTTCATGCTTATTTGGATGATTTATTAGTGATGCCCATTATTTTAGGACTAAGCACTCAAATTATTCAATGGATTCATCCGGCTAAAGAATATTATTACTTATCCAAAACTCATATAATCATTGCTTTGCTTTTCTTTAGCATTGTTTTTGAATTAATTTACCCAGTAGTTTATCCGGAGAATTATACAGCGGATCCTTTAGATGTACTCTGCTATGGAATAGGTGGTTTTGTTTTTTATTGGATGGTGACTAGAAAAGCTAAAAAGAATTGGAAGAAACTACTCAAAAACAACGACCCCACTTTAAACCAATAGCCTTTTCCCTTAATACAAAATTAATCATAAAAAAAGCCGACATAAAGTCGGCTTTTCAATGTTTTCCTAATAATTGTTTATCAATTATTTGCTTTCCTTCGGAAGGATATTTGTAACAATTTTTACTGTATTGTTTGCACCTGCATTGGAGATAATAGTTACAATTTTAGTCACTCTACCCATTTTACCGGCACTACTAAATTTAACGGTTAAATCTGCTGTTGCTCCTGGTGCTATTGGCTCCCTAGGCCATGAAGGAGCTGTACAACCGCAAGTGGTTTGCACGTTTGATAATATCAACGGCTCATTTCCGGTATTCTCAAATTTGAATATATGTTCTACCACATCGCCTTGGGTGATATCACCAAAATCGTGAGTTGTCTCCTGAAAAGTTATTGCTGGTCCGTCTTGCTTTTCTGCTGTTTGTGCAAAAGCTAAATTTGCAACAAAGAAAGCTGCTAATACAAATATTAATTTCTTCATTTTCTTTTTGTTTTGTTGAACATAAACGCAAATATACAAAAATTGGTTCGAAATGATCAAACTAGAAAAATTGATTATTAAAATTAACTAAAAATAATTCATCTGTTGCCCTTGTAACAGCCGTGTACAGCCAACGAATATATTCTTTATCAACCATTTCATCAGTAAGATATCCTTGATCTACAAAAACTGCTTTCCACTGGCCACCTTGCGACTTATGGCAGGTTAATGCATAAGCAAACTTTACTTGCAAAGCATTTAGATAAGGATCTTTCTTCATAGCCTCTTTCCTTTCGGTTTTAGTAGGCAAATCCATATAATCTTCCGCTACCTGATTATATAAATTTCTATATTCTTCGGTACTTAGAGAAGGTGTAGGAGCATGCAGAGTATCCATCATAATTTTCACTTGCAGATTGGGTATATTTTCATAATCCGTCATCCTGATCTCCAAATCTGCAAACCTTAGGCCATACATTTCCTCAAAGTTGACTACTTTAACCACCTCCATAAAATCGCCATTGGCCAGGAAACCACCCGGTGTGTCTTCTGACTGGTACACATAATTATTCCTAACAATCATAAGTACATCCGCCACTTCCAGCTCTAGAATCCATAAAATGAATTTGCCTGCGGATATATTCATTGTATTGCACGGCCATTTTGTTCGATCTACAGATGATGGTCGTGTTTTCTATTCCATATTTATCATAAGCATAGCGCAATCCATCTTCCAGCCTTTCCCCTGTCATGCGGAAGATATCTTTATAAGATTTAGTGCTAAACTTAATTTGGATATCCTTTTTAAGCAGCTCAGCTCTTAATACGGTGGCATTATGCAAAATACCGGAGCCTTCTGCCTGCCGCATTACCTCAGTTAAAACTGTTTCAATCACTTCACCTCTAAAGGTGCTTTTAAGAAATTTAGCATCCAACCCAGGGCTATTGACCTTACCGACCGGAGGTAGTTGAGCATCATCACCAATTAAAAGCATTCTATTACCCTCGTTTTGAAAAACATAATTTACCAGGTCATTCAGTAAACTGGAGTTACCAAAACCCACATCATCTGAAAGCATACTTGCTTCATCTATAATAAATAAAGTTTTCTGATGATAATTCTTCTGCAGGGAAAATGCAGCTTCACCACTACCAGGTTCTGCCACTTGTCTATAAATCTTTTTATGAATAGTAAGTGCTAATCTTTTTGCATAATTACTCATTACTTTGGCAGCTCGCCCTGTAGGAGCAATCAATACATATTTATAATTAAATAGAGGAAGAAATTGCACCAAAGCACTTACTATTGTGGTTTTACCTGTTCCCGCATATCCTTTAAGAAGCAACATAGGCTTGTCATCATCTTTTAAATCAAAAAACACATCCAATGACTTAAAAAATTGTAGTTGCCCCGGTGTAGGTTCAAATGGAAACTTGGAACGGATAATATCTGAAGCCTTAGGCATTCATCTTATGATTTATATCTTGTGGAGTAATAACAGCCATCGTAGTGGTGGCTTTGGCAATTAAATCTCTTTTCTCACCACTTACGGCCCATATTTCGGCTTCACAAAAGCAGAGTTTTCTTCCTCTCTTAATTACATAGCCTATGGCATGCAGTTTTTCTCCCATACCAGCCTTAAAATAAGATACTTTAATTTCTGCTGTAACCACATGGCAATCTGCAGGCACGGTGGTATAAGCCGCAAAACCAGCTACTATATCTGCCAGTGTTGCCGTAACTCCACCATGAACAAGGCCTTTTTGTTGTTTATGTATTTGCTGAATATCCAGCCATCCCTCAGTTCGCCCCTCTTCTATTACTGAAAGGTCAAAACCAATATGTTTCATAAATTCCTGCCTCTGCAAAAAAATAGCCACTCGTTTTTTAAAATCCTCTTGTATTAAATTTTCACTCATTTTATGTATCTTTCCAAATATTAAACACAAATATAAGGATATTGATGAGTGAGTTGGCAAAGGATAGCATCAATCAACAATTTGGCGGTAAAGTTCGTGTTAGAGTTGGAGGTATATTAGTAGAAAATGAGAAAATTTTATTATTAAAGCATGAAGGTGTTGGTCCTGATCAATATTTATGGTCTCCACCCGGTGGTGGAATGGAATTTGGGCAAGATGCTGAAGAAAATTTAATAAGAGAATTTAAGGAAGAAACTTTTTTGGATATAAGTGTAGAAAATTTTTTATTTGTTAATGAGTTTAAGCACAACAAGATTCATGCAATTGAACTGTTTTTCCAGGTAAAAAAAATTGGTGGCGTGATAGATTTAGGGGCTGATCCTGAAATGAATCAAAATCAAATTTTAACTGAATTTAAGTATTTTAATTACCAAGATTTAAAAAAAGTACAAAAAAATAGACTTCATAACATGTTTCATGCAATAAATAAACCCCAAGAAGTTTTTAATCTAACAGGATATTTTAAATTTGTGATTAATTCCCTAAAATAGCATTTTAAATTTTAAAAATTAATAGGACAAAACATTAGGATAAGATGAGCAAAACAAAGATTTTTTCGATACTCCTTTTTTTAGTAGCTGTTGTGATAGGTTACTTTTTTGTAAGAAGTGTAGCAGATGACATACAAAAAGAAAAAAGAATAGAAAAAGAAGAAGCACGCGTAATAGAGAAATTAAAATTAATTAGGTCGGGTCTTGTATCTTATCAAAGAGTAAATGGTCAATACACCAGCGACTGGGAGAAACTAATCAACTTTATTGATTCAGGTAAGTTTTACGTTACTGAGCGTTCAGAAAGAATTATTCCCCGTGATTATGGTGGCGACAGTGTAGTAATTGAAATTGATACCTTAGGAACTGTTCCTGTTTATGATTCATTATACGGAAACTTACCTAACTTTAAATTAGCTAACCTGCCTTATAAACCAGGCACACAAACTAAATTCGATATATTCGCAGATAAGGTGGTTAAAGGATCAGTTAAAGTTGATGTATTTGAGGTGAAAGACCCGAACCCAATCAATCCTAAGAGACGAAAGGATGAAAATGAGAAAGCTTTAAGAGTGGGTTCTAGAACAGATGTAACAACAGCAGGTAACTGGGAATAATATTTTGACGACAATAAAAGACATATCTTTCAGACAAATTAAAAAAGTAAAAGACGATAAGTTTTCAATAGAGAATATTGAGAACTACTGTTTAATACTTCAAATAGGCAGTCGTGATTTACAAGTTTGCATTATTGATAGTAAATCCAATAGAACATTAATTCTTGAAGATTACATCATAGATGCTACAGAAACATCTGAAGAAAAAGTAGCTTTATTGAAGTCTATATTTGATCGCCACCATTTATTAATGGTTGGTTTTTGGAAAGAGGTAGTGCTGTGTTTTAAGACTGATAAATTCACGACAGTACCTCTTTCTTATTTTTCAAAAGAAAATGCAAGGTCATTATTAAAAATGAATTGCAATGTGGATGATGACGATTCTGTGGGTTATTACAAAATAAGCAGTAATGATTCTGTAAATATTTTTACTTACGATAAGCATATTTTACAGTGGTTTAGGTCAATCTATATCAACAGTAAAATTAAGGTGACTCACCAAAGTGGTATGATCATCAATAGTGTGCTCAAAAACACACATGCTAAGCAAGAAATCTCTGTTACAGTATATATTGACAGGTTTTACCTTCATGTTGCTGTATCGAAGAACGAAAAATTGTTGTTCTTTAATTCATTTCACATTACCAAATTTGATGAATATATAAAATACATCAATTTTGTTTTACATGAGTTTAAATTAAGTAAATCAGACTCCACAATTCTACTATATGGCTATATAAAAGAGAATTCGAGCCATTATACTTCTCTTAAAAATAATTTCCCAGCCATCCAATTAGGAAATAGAACTAACATATTAAACTTCGGATTTAAATTTGATGAAATAGCTGATCACCAGTATTTTGATGTGTTCGGTAATTATTTTAATCTATAAATATGAAAAAGCGTATTGCTTTATTTCCAGGCTCATTTGACCCCTTCACAAAAGGACATCACGATATTGTAATTAGAGGATTAAAACTGTTTGATGAAATTATTATTGCTATAGGATATAATTCTCAGAAGCATAACCGCTATTTTGATATAGATTTCATGGTAGAAAAGCTAAATGAAACTTTTAAGGATGAGCCCAGGGTATCTGTTGTAGTTTATAATAAATTAACTTCTCAATTAGCTAAGGAATTAGGCGCAGGATTTTTGTTAAGAGGTTTGCGGAACACTACAGATTTTGAATACGAAAACAGCATTGCTCAAGTGAATAAGTATCTTAATGCAGATTTAGACTCAGTATTTTTGATAACCTCAGAAAAATACGCTGCAATTAGCTCCACAATCATTAGAGAAGTTCATAAATTCAAAGGCAATGTAGATGAATTCTTGCCTTATAAAATTGAGTAATACCTTCACCAGCTTCTTAAACCAAAACTAACTGATTCATGAAAAAACAATACCCCCTCATATTACTATTTCTTCTTATGACCTTCGAATGCTTCAGTCAGGAAAATATTAGTAGCGATATGAAAGAAACCGTGATCAAAAATGGTGTTGGGTTTGGAAGTGTAATAGCAGCAATTACTTCTTGGGAAAGAAACAAGTCCATTCTATGGGCTATTTTGCATGGGATATTTAGCTGGTTCTATGTAATTTACTTCGCCATTACCCGCAAAAAGGTATAGACTAAATGACGCTTTCATCACCAAAGGAAGTCATGCTCGGGGATGAAACGCCTTAAGCGTCTGGCTTAAAAAATCTCTATCCAAATGGGTGTAAATTTCAGTCGTAGTGATGCTTTCATGGCCAAGCATTTCCTGCACCGCCCGAAGATCAGCTCCACCCTCAATTAAATGTGTGGCGAAAGAATGCCTAAAGGTATGAGGACTCACTTTTTTTCTCACACCCGCCATTAAAACCCTCTTTTTTACCATGGTAAAAACAGAAACTCTACTTAAACCACTGCCAAACCTATTTAAAAAAACAATATCTCTACTTTCCGGCTTAAAATTTTGATGTATTCTTATCTCTTCCAGGTAAATATTCATAAACTTTAAAGCGTCCTTCCCTATGGGCACTAACCTTTCCTTACTCCCCTTCCCTATTACTCGCAAAAAGCCTATATCTCTATACACATTAGAAATTTTTAGGTTCACTAGTTCAGTTACCCGCAATCCAGAGCTATATAACACTTCCAACATAGCCCTATCGCGTTGTCCGTTCGGATCAGACAAGTCAATACCTTCAAATATTCTTTCAATTTCCGCATAATCCAATACATCTGGTAATTTTCTACCCAACTTAGGCGCTTCAATTAATTCTGTAGGACTAGAATCGATCAGGTCCTCAAATAAAAGGTATTTATAAAATGCTTTCAAACCTGATACTACCCTGGCCTGGGAGTGAACTGACATTCCCAAATCAGTTACATATTCCAGAAAATTTTGGATATCTACTGAATTTACTTCTAAAGGAGTGATTTTCCGATTGCAGATGTCAAGAAACTGTTTTAGCTTTAGCACATCATGAACGTATGCGCTTACTGTATTTTCAGCAAGCGAACGTTCCAGTTTTAAGTAATTTTCAAATTCAGTTAAAAAGGTTGTCCAAGCCATCAACGAAAATATAAGATAAAATGCGAATCATCATCATTAATGGACCAAATTTAAATTTATTAGGTAAAAGAGAGCCCGAAGTATATGGTGCCTCCTCTTTTGAGGAATACTTTGAAGCATTAAAAAAGCAAAATAGTGACCATGAGTTGGACTACTATCAATCTAATATAGAAGGAGAGTTGGTAGAAAAAATTCAACAGAGTGATGAAGCATTTGATGGCATTCTTTTAAATGCTGCAGCATATACTCACACCTCTGTGGCTATACATGACGCCATAGGTGCCATTAAAACCCCTGTGATTGAAGTGCACATATCCAACATCTATAAAAGGGAGGAATTCAGGCATAAAAGCATTATTTCATCTAAGTGTGTTGGATTAATAGCTGGTTTAGGCTTAAAAGGCTATCAATTGGGAATTGATTATTTTAATGGTGAGACAAAGTAGTGTTATCTAAAATCTTTATTCCTAGACCACCTTGTTGGTGTTTTCACCAACAGCTTTTCAAACTAAAAAACTACCCGTTGCTGGCGTTTTAACTAACAACATTTTTTATAATTTTAGAACAATTACTAATTTGCTGAATTAGAAATATCTCACATTACAGGTAATTTAAAGAATGGGTAAATAAGTGGGAATTTTGTGCCTCCCGTTGTAGGTGAAAACACCGACATGAGAGAGGCGTAAAATGAAATATAGCTGACTTGTTGGTGAAAACACCAACAAGAGGGATAGCTTCCGAAGAATTGAATTTACTGATCAAATCTTCATTAAAATCTAGTTCCCATCCAATTTTGTTTGGTTTATGAACTGGTACATTCTGACCCTTTAAATTCGTGTTATAAAATGCAAGGATCAATAATAAAATAATGGTTGATATAAGACTTTTTTCACTCATGACTCCTCTATAATAATTCAATCTTAATCCTTACTCAATTCTTTAGCTTTTACTTACAATACTGATTAATATAAAACTGCACACTTTTATCGCCCATATTCTTGGCTTTGTTCCAGTCTTCACAGGCGCCTTCATCATCTTCTAATTGATATTTCACATTCCCTCTTAGTTTGAAATAATTAGGTTGAGAATTATCTAATTCAATCGCTTTGTCTAAATCCTTAATGGCAGTCATATAATTCTCTAAGACAGATTTCACGTTTCCTCTGTAATAATAAGCATCAGCGTCATTACCGTCCAGCTGTATAATTTTATCATAATCCTGTAATGCGCCTTCCCAATCTTCCAAATCTTCTTTCAACACAGCCCTATTATTATAGGCAGCAGTGTTTTGGGGATCAAGGGTGATGGCTTTGGAATAATCATCCAAAGCAGCTCTTGGGTTGTTAAGGTATATTTGACATTGAGCTCTGTAGGAGTAAATAGCTGGGTTATTAGGCTCATTTTCGCTCGCTTGATTAAAATCTGAAATGGCAGCTCCGTAATCCTGTAATTCCAAATAAGCTCTTCCTCTTTTAAAATAAGAATCAGATTGGGCAGCTCCTCCCTGAATGGCTTTTTCAAAATAAGAAATAACTCCCGGCCAATTATCATTAGCATAAAAAGACTCAGCTTTGATTAAAAACATTGCAGCATCTGCTTCTTCCAATCTTTCTAACTCACTCACATCAGCTATTACACCTTCGTAATTCTTTGTCTCAAAGTATGCATTAGCTCTGTTTGCATAAGCTCTTCCGTAATCAGAATCTATTTCAATCGCTTTAGTATAATCCTCTATAGCGTTTGTCATGCTACCTGTATTTTGCTTTGCTTTACCCCTGTTATTGAAGTAAATAGCCTCTAAAACACCACCATCTATAGCTGTATTATAATCTGAAATGGCCCCTTTATAATCTTCTAAACGGAATTTGGTATTTCCTCTAATAGCATAGGCTTCAAATAATTTAGGACTACCAGATATAGCCTTATCCAGATCATTAAGTGCATTTTTCCAATTTTTAGTTTCGTAATAAGCAACTCCTCGTTTGTAGAATAAATCAGTTTCAGAAGCTCCTAACTCCTCTGCTTTTTTAAGATCCGAAATCGCTGGCTCATATTCCAGCTTATCAAAATGTAATTTACCTCGGTTTAGATAAGTAATTGCATGTTGATCTCCTTTCGTGATTGCTTGATTTAAATCTTCAAAGGCCAAATTGTTTTCACCTAAATTGAAGAAGGCATTTCCTCTACCGTAGAATAAATCAGCAGATTGATTTCCCCTTTGATAGGCTTGATTCATAGTCTCTATTGTTAGTTGGTCATTTTTTAGGTAAAAATGACTTAAACCAAGATTGACATAAGTATTTTCATCAGTAATATTTGCCAAAATAACCTTATCATAATCGGTTACTGCATTTTTAAACTCCTTTAAGGTAAAGTAGGCATTGGCTCTGTTTAATAAGGCCTGCCCATAGTCTGATTTTATTCCTAATGAGGTAGTATAATCAGCAATTGCCTCCTGGTATTTTTCTGTGTTGGCTTTGGCCTTACCCCTATTATTGTAGATCACTTCATCCTTTTTACCTAAACTGATAGCTTTATCGTAATTGCTAATTGCTTCAGCAAATTGATCTTGCCTGAATAATGTATTTCCATAATTATAATAGGTTTCCGGATTCTGAGTACCGTTTAAAGTAGCTTTTTTCAAATACTCAGCTGCTTCCTCATATTTTTTGCCTTCGTACAAGGCATTCCCTAAATTCTCAATAACCTTAGGCTCATTCACTCCCGCTTGAACCGCTTTATTCAGATTATTAGCAGCCTCCTGATAATTATTTAAAGCAAAAAAGGCATTTCCAATATTGGCATTTAATTGATTCTCCTTAATTCCTCCACTTTCCGCTTTTTGATAAGCTGTAATAGCCGCCTTAAAATCTTCCTGTTTATAGTGGATATTACCTTTAAAATAATAAAGCTCCGGATTGTTAACTCCTCCTCTTATAGCCTCATCCATGTTTTGCAGCGCCTTCTCGAAATTTTCAGTTTTATAATAAGACAAAGCAAGCATTTCATAAATATCGACATTTTTGGGCGTAGCTTTTTCTAAATCTGCAATGGCTGCAGCGTAATTTTTTTGCTGATAATAGGCAATTCCTCTATTGAGTAATGCCTGAGCATATGCTGCATCTTTGGAAAGTGCCGAACTGTAATCTTTTATGGCCTCTGCTATATTTTCCTGATTAAATTTTGCCTTGCCTCTGTTATTATAAATGATGGCATCATCGGCTCCCAATTGTACTGCTTTATCATAGGCAGCAATAGCTTGGCCAAATTCATTATTTTTGAATAATAGATTACCCTGATAATAGAATACTTTGGGTTCCTGAGAGTTCATGCTGGCCGCTTTTGTTAAATCTGTTAAGGCCTGCTCTGCCATTTTAGATTCATAGTAAGAAATACCTCTCATTTCATATAAATCAAGAGATTTTGATCCTAGCTCTTCTGCTTTTTGTAAAAACTCATAAGCGATTTTAAAATTGTTTTGATGATAATGTGCTGTACCCATTCCTTTTAAAACTGCTTCATTATTGATTCCTCCCTGAATTGCTGCACCTAAAGCTTTCAGAGTTTCAGTATAGTTTTTGTTTTGCAAATAAGCTAAACCTATTTTTTCATAGTTTTCAGGAGCATTTTCACCCAATCGAATAGCTTCTTTAAAATTTTCTATGGTTCCATCAAAATCTTCCTTTCCAAAATTTGCTTTACCCAAACCTTCGTAGAGTTTACCCCCTTTTTCACCCATTTTCTTTGCCTCAGTTAATGAGTTTATCGCGGTATCCCATTGCTTGTCTTCCACTGCAATTAAACCTTGGTAAAGCAATAATTTAGAAGACTGTACTCCTGCCGACACTGCCTTATTAATGGCTTGTTTCGCCTTTTCTATTTGCCCTAAATCATACACTGCAATAGCATAGTCAGAGAGAAGTTTTGGATCTTTAGCTCCATTTTCAAAGGCCTTCTCATAATACGGAACAGCAACTTCTTTCCTGCCAAGTGCTAAATTAGCCTCTGCGGCATAACTAAAAAGTGAGCTATCTTTAATACCGAATGAAAGGGCTCTATCTAAATTAGTTGCCGATTCCTGGAAATTTTTATTCTTAAATTGTGCTTCACCTAACAATTGATATACTGAGCCATCATTAGCTCCCAGAGAAATTGCTTTTTTAAAATCTGCAATTGCCTTTTCAGCTTCATTTTCTATTAAATAAGAAATACCCCTTAATTCATAAATATTGGCGTCATTATAACCGGTTTGAATAGCTTTAGTGAAAAATTCGGCAGACTGATTATATTCTTCTATTTTCATATAAGCAGTCGCTAAATCGTAAAGCAATTGCTTACCGTTGGCACCTAAATCATTGGCTTTACGATAATCACTTATAGCCTTTTCATAGTTCTCAAGTTGAAAATATAGTGCCCCTCTATTTTCCAGTGCTTTACCATAATTGGAGTTCAGGTTAATTGCCTCAGTAAAGTCTGCTATGGCTAATTCATACTTTTTGATGTAAAACTTTGCTTTGCCTCTATTATTAAATAAAAGCTCATTTTTATACTCTTGTTTTACAGCTACATCATAAGCTTTAATAGCGGCTTCATATTTTTCCTGCTTAAAAAGTGAGTTCCCTAAATAATAAGCTACTTGAGGATTCTCACTATTTAAAGCCACTGCTTTTTCCAAATCAGCTATTGCAGCCTCTAATTGCTCCAATTCATATTCAGCAATTCCTTTATAGGCGTACCATTTTACTTCGTCTCTTTTTTCAGCAGCCCCTTGATTAAAATCATTCAATGCATTCGTGTAATCTTTCTTTTGGTAGTAGGCAAAAGCCCTGGTGCTATGAGAGTAAGCATCTGATTTAATTTGTAATGCCTTATTAAGGTGCTCTATTGTTTTGTCAAAATTATTAACTTCAAAGGCTGCGTAACCTGCTAATTTCCAAGCTAAATCTTCCTTGGGATTTTTTTGGGCAAAGACTTCGAAAGCATTTAAGGCTTTGTTGTAATCGCTTTTAGAATAAAAGTTTAAAGCTGATAAGGCATCATCACCTGTCTTTAAGTTTTTGGAAAAATTAGCTAACCCACTAGTTGTACTCTTCATTTCCGAAATACTGGCAGCATCCACAAGCAGAGTGCCATTAACGCCTTCAATTCCGGGTGAAGCTATGCCTACCAATTCATTGTTAATTACAAAAATAGCACCTATTGCTTTATTTTGAAGGTTATCTGGAGCAATATATACCTGTCCATATCCTTTCACCATAGTAGCCTGGCTTAAATTACTACTATTTTCTGTCGTTTCCTGAATGGCCACTGCATTTACAATTTTACCAGCGTCTCCTGATTTAGCTTTGACTTCACGAATTTTGATGGGTTGGAATTTAGTCGTCAGATTATTATCAACCGTGAATTTTACCAATCCTGTCAAAACACTTTGGGCATTAATGGTAGAGATATTATGTACTGTACTATCAGAAGTAAATACCTTTGCAGTTGCCGCTCCAATAAAAATATTCTGATGGGTAACTCCTGAACCTTGCTGATCTGCAATAATTGCAGTGCCGGATTGTATTGGCTTGCCGGATGCATCGTACGTTTGAAGAAAATAAAGACTATTTTGGATTTGAGCAGATACCTGAGAAAGAAAAAACAGAGAGAAAAAAGCAAATGATAGTATATAAAGTTGACGCATAAATCAAAGAGTTAAATAATAGTAGGAAAATTATTCATTTTTTGGCGCTTATGGAAGTAAAACCTTTGCAATTATTTATAAGTTTTGGTTTCTACCAAGCACAATATTATGTAACTTCCCTCATAAATTTTGATAAAACAAACTCTATGAAAAAACAATATCTATTCACATGCTTTACTATACTTCTTTTTTTGGTGCTTGCCTGCGAAAACCCTAAAAAAGAAAGTATTGAAAATAACACTGATAATAGCCCGCAAAACGACACTATCCGAAAAGAAAAAGGTCCTATTACATTGGTAATCCATGGTGGTGCAGGAACTATCAAAAAAGAAAACATGACGGATGAGCAAGATGCTGAGTACCGTGCAAAATTGACTGAAGCTTTAGCAGCCGGTTATAAAGTATTAGAAAATGGTGAACCTGCTATGAATGCAGTGATTGCTGCCATACAAATTATGGAAGAATCTCCTTTATTTAATGCAGGTGTAGGCTCAGTATTTACCAATGAAGGTACAAATGAAATGGATGCAGCAGTAATGGAGGGCAAAACACGTAATGCAGGAGCTGTAGCAGGTATCACAAAAATAAAAAGCCCCATCTCTGCTGCTTTAGCTGTTATGGAAAAAAGTCCGCATGTGCTAATGGCTGGGCCAGGTGCGGAACAATTTGCGGAAGAGCAAGGCCTGGAAATAGTGGATCCTTCCTATTTCTTCAATCAAAGAAGATATGATGGCCTACAAAGATTGAAAGAAAGAGAAGCTAAAGAAGGCACAGCAGCTGCCATGGCAAAATTTCCTGACAGTAAATACGGAACTGTAGGTTGTGTGGCTTTAGATAAAGATGGCAACATAGCTGCCGGCACCTCCACCGGAGGTATGACGAATAAAAAATATGGCAGAATTGGAGATGTACCAATTATTGGAGGTGGTACTTATGCAGACAATGCCACCTGTGGTGTATCTGCCACCGGCCACGGAGAATATTTTATTAGAAGTGTAGTAGCATACGATATTGCTGCCAAAATGAAATATACCGGAAAAACGTTGGAAGAAGCAGCCAATGAAGTAGTGATGGAAGAATTAGTGGAATTTGGTGGTTCTGGTGGCATTATTGCATTAGATCGACAAGGAAATGTTACCATGCCTTTCAACTCTGATGGCATGTTCAGAGGCTTCATGAAAGCTAAAAATGAAGCGAAAGTATTTATTTATAAAGGAGAGTAAAATTTATAACCTCACCTGAGTTCAAACCAGGTGAGGCTATATTTAAATCAGAATTAGAATTTGAGTGTTAATCCAATTCCATTAGCAGCAAATCCTAGTTTCATCTCCAATTCATGATATCCTAAAGACCTAATTCCATCATTATACATAGCTACAGCAGCCCTAGCATTTTTATGGTATCTAATAGAAAATGGGATAGAGACACCTACTAACCCTGCTCCTATTCCTGCTAATAACCAGTTAGGATCACCCCCTGCAATGGCAGTACCAATGGGAAAACCGATTAGAAAACCACCTGCAAACCCAAAAACCTGTCCTATATCATTATTTCTTTTCGCTTTTTTCATTACATCATATGCAGCAGGGTTAACTTGCATAATATTTAACATTTGTCGTGGAGTGAGTTTCTCGCCATACAAAGAATAGGTTGTAACCAATTTCTTCTCGATTTGAATGGTATCCGTCATCTTCTGTGCTTTCAGAGTAACAGCAAAGCAAATGAAAGCGATTAATATAAAAACTTGTTTCATAGGTTGTTCATAGTTTTTTAATTCATTGACAGTATGGTGATTTAAAAATTTAGAAATCAGGATTCAACCTTCTTCAAAACCACATCAGCAAAGTATTTTTGCTCATCATAAAAATATTGCTCTACTGATAAGCCGGCAAAGGATGCCAGTTCGGAAATCATTTCCTCATCAAACTTTTGCGAAAATTCTACATGAATAGGCTCCCAGGCTTTAAAATGAAAAGATTGATTAATTGCTCTGAAGTTGATCGTCTGCTTTTCTTTAGAGACAATAAAGCTTTTGGTGGTGCCTGATTGAGGGTCGTAATAGGGATAGTGCATAAATCGATCTAACTTAAAATCTGCTTCTAATTCGTTATTTAAACGGGTAAGAAGGTTCATATTGAAAGCGGTGGTAATTCCCTTATCATCATTATAGGCTTTTAAAATCATGTTAGGATTTTTCTTCAAGTCAAAACCTATCATTAACTGATCATTTGGACGAAGTGAATCTGCAATTTTCTTCACAAATTGATGAGCTTCCGGAAGAGCAAAATTTCCTATATTAGCACCCATAAACAGAACAATCATAGGATTCTTTCTATCTGCATTAAGGGCGTCTAAGGCCGAAAAATATTCTTTATTTATAGGTTCAATGGATAATTCAGGCACAGATTTACTCATCCTGTCTGTTAATTGCTCCAGGACTGAAGCAGAAATATCCACGGGTTTATACGTAAAATTAGCTTTTTGCGCTGTAAAATGTTTTAAAAGAACTTCAGTCTTCATTCCATCACCAGCACCAAACTCTATTAGATTAAAACCTTCTGAATTTTCGGTAAAAGCTTTTAAAATTTCGGATTTATGATTTTGAAATATTTGAAATTCTGAGTCCGTTAAATAATATTCAGGCATGGCCATTATCTGCTGAAATAGCCTATCGCCTTCCTCATCGTAGAATAACCAGCTAGGTAAACTCTTATTTTTATTACTTAGTCCGTCTGTGATGGCATCTGCTACTGCCGGGTTAATTGTTTTTGTTGAATTGTTCATAAATCCTTTGCTAACCTGATGCCATTAAACTGCCATTGCAGGTGGGGGTGGAAAAAATTTCTATATGTTTTTCTTTCGTGATTTGCAGGGGTAGCTAAAGAAGCCCCTCTTAAAACCATCTGGTTAACCATAAATTTGCCGTTGTATTCACCAATGGCACCGGGTGGTTTTTTGTAGCCCGGATAGGGCAAATAAGCACTTCCTGTAAATTCCCATCGTTGACCCCACTTCAGTTGATCTGCGGCTACTTCCCACTCAAATTCAGTGGGTAAGCGCATACCTTTCCATTCAGCAAAAGCATATGCTTCATAAAAACTGATGTGCATTAGCGGTGCATCTTTGGCAATTTTTTTATACCCTCCTAAAGTGTAATGATGCCAATCCCCAGCTTCTTTATGCCAATAGAGAGGGGCTTTGATTTTACTTTCTTCCAGCCAGGCTCTGGCATCACTATGCCAAAATTGATGATCTGCATAGGCCCCGCTTTCAATAAATTCTTCAAACTCACCATTAGAAACCAGTTTATTACTAATTTGTGCACCTTCCAGGTGGACCTCATGGCGTTCTCTTTCATTATCAAAAGCAAATCCATCTCCAGCGTATCCTATTTTATAATTCCCTTTTTCCAGCGTTATAAAATTATGTTTTTGGTTTTCCGGCTCGTATTCCTGAAAATTTTTATCGTAAATCGGGAAAAGTGGATTATGTCCTAGAATATATTTAATGTCATAAATTAGTAGCTCCTGATGCTGCTGTTCGTGATTTAAGCCAATTTCTAATACACTTGCCAAAGAGTTATCAAAATCTGATGATAGAAAATCTTCCATTGCCTGATCTACATAATAGCGATACTTGAATATTTCCTCCACTGTAGGTCTTGTCATATTGCCTCTATTAGGCCTGAGCATGCGTTCGCCTGCACTTACATAATAGCTATTGAATAGAAAAGCGAATTGTGGATCAAAAACCTGATAACCTTTCATATGCTCTACCAATAAAAAAGTTTCGAAAAACCAGGTAGTGTGGGCTAAGTGCCATTTTGGAGGGCTCACATCTGCAACCGGTTGTGCTACAAAATCTTCGGTGGCCAACGGTTTACAAATATCAATTGAATGTTTCCTTACTGTTTTGTATCTTTCTAATGATTCACTCATATAATGATAGCGATAAAGCTAGGGTTTAGTTTAAAAAATAATTAGAGGCAGTTAGCAACAGATGCTGTCCAAATCCGGCTTTCGATAAAAAGTAAAACACTTTAATTAAATCGTTTAATCCTTATAATTGTTTTCATATTTACAAAAATGTATTTAAAAAGACAGTTTAATTAGCATATTATTCCACCTTTTTCTGCCTTTTTTTCCATTTTTCCATGGCATATTTTTGCATATCTACCACTTCATCCTTTTCGTCCACAATTTCAAAGCCTAACAAGGTTTCAATAATATCTTCTAAGGTTACAATTCCATCTACACCTCCATATTCATCCACTACCAAAGCAATATGTTCTTTCCTGTTAATTAGCTCATCCCAGGCTATAAACAGCGTAGTGGCATAAGGAACTGTCACAATATCTCTTTTTATGTCTTTCAACTCTAAATCGAACTGATCTTCAGCTAATTTCTCAAATACTTCATTTCTAAATATATACCCTGTCACATCGTCTTTATTGTCTCTATATATAGGTATTCTTGAAAACTGCTTATATTCTTCAATTTTGAAAAAATCCTGCAGTTTCATGTTCTGATTGGCGCTAACAGTTACCACCCTTGGTGTCATAATTTCAGAAACTTTTATTCTTTTTAGTTTGATCAGGTTCTGAATAATTTTATTTTCTTTATCTCCAAATATGCCTTCTTTGGTGCCAATATTAGCGAGTGCAGAAATTTCATCTCTGCTTGTTGTTAACTCTGGCTCTTTACGAATTAATAGTTTGGTAATAACAGCAGAAAGTAATACCAGGGGATAGGTGATAACAATTAATATTTTCAGCGTAGCTGCTGTAAAACCTACTAAAGCTTTACTATTGTTAGCACCTAAGGTTTTAGGAATGATTTCGGTTATGATTAAAATTAAAAGTGTGAGAATGGCTGACACCAGTCCGAAATAGGCTTCTCCGAAAACAATGGTAGCCTGAGCGCCAACACCCGCTGCTCCTACTGTGTGAGCCACTGTATTTAAAGAAAGAATAGCAGAAAGTGGCTTATCAACATTCTCCTTTTGTGCTATAAGTGTTTTAGCAGACTCATTACCCTCTCCTGCTTTAGAAATCAAATGAGAAACCGGAACTGATAACAAAGCAGCTTCTAAAATTGAACATAAAAAAGAAGTAACTAAGGCAACGGCTAAATAAACAAGTAATAGAAACATTAAGGTTATATTGATGAATACTCCTATATAACGAAAAAATGAAGATTTGTTCCAAAAGTATCTTAGCTCAATAGCTTATTTTCAAAACAATATAGTTTTGTCTGCTTTCTTAATTATTGATAGCTGGCAACAGTAAGGCAATATTTGAAATCAAAATTCTATTTCTTCAGCCAAATAAATAGCTTGATCATCGCCACGCACCTGAGCACTAATGGAAAGCTCTCCCGCCTTTTTTAAACTTATTTCTAACACACCATAATTTAATTGTGCTATTAATTTGCCTACTCTATGCTGATTATATTCCTCTGGTGCAGTGGCTCCACCCCAGGTATGTGTTAAACCACTTGAAGTTACATCAACCAATGGATATTTAAGTCCTTTCCATTTTTGTTGAGAAATCTCAGCAATGTGTCTGTCACCACTCAACATGAGCACCCCTTTCGGTTTCTTATCAGCAATCAAATCAAACAGCCTTTTTCTTTCATTAGGGAAATTAGCCCATTTTTCAAAAGGGTGATCTTCTGCAATAAATTGGATACCTGAAGCTATAAGATATAAATCTATTGATTGATCGCTCAATTCCTTTGAGAGCCAGCCCCATTGCTCTTCCCCTAAGATAGTACCCAGTTTATTTTTTACATATTGTCTATCCTCCTTCTGAAGCTCATCTCTATGATAGCGGGCATCTAATAAAAGAATTTTGATTTTTTTTCCGTTCCAGTTAACCAAACTTGATGAGTAGGTACCCTTTCTTTCTCTTAATGGACTATCCTCAGAAACATCGAAGAAATCTAACAATAAGTCCTGGCTTTCTTCTTTCATAGGATACTCTTTCCCGGCATCATTTTTACCATAGTCGTGGTCATCCCAAACACCTACTATATTAGTTTGTTCCTGCAATGTAATATAGTCAGGCTGTTGCTTTTGAAGTACATATTTTTGCTCTAATAAATCCATATCCTGTGTATCTCCATAGATATTATCGCCTAAAAACAAAAAGAGATCAGGTTTATGAGCTAATATATCCTCCCACAGCGGTTGCGGTTTATCTTGTTTATTGCAAGAACCAAAAGTAATCACCAACGTCTCTTTTTCAGGTATCTTAAAGGTGTAATCCTGGCTACTTACTTTGTAAGCAAATGAAAATGTAATAAATAATACAAGTAGCGTTATTTTTTTCATAGTGGTTGTATATTGAATTTCTAAAGTAATATAAATTCACTGGTGATGCGTTAAGAAAAGATTAAGATTTTATGAAAAGTGGAAATTTACTCTTCCAATTGAGTAATAAATTGAAATACAGACTGGATTCTTTCTGAGGGATATAGTTGAATAGCCTGCCCCATTCGCTCCTTAGCTAATTCATATTCGCGTAAGTTGATGGCATTAACTGCCTGGTTATAATACTGAAGACCTATTAATTGTTGGGTGTTAATTTCTTTGTAGATAGAATTAATATGATCTTCCCTGGAACTCAGCATTTCTACACCTCCCTGAACAATGTTAACAGGAACATTTTTTTTCCCAGGTTTAAAATTGGCTATATACTCTAATACCAAAGTTTCATTTTTTATAAAACCATTTATAGGATCTGTGGATTCGAAAATATAGTCTTGATTATCTATTCTGATCACAATAAAAACATGGTAGTCAGTTTCAATAATGCTATGTGATATATCAAAATGTTCTAAAACTAATGAGTAGGCTAAACTAGCACTTACGCAATCATAATTGCCTGACAGCAGCATTTCCTCAAAATTGGTATGCTTTTGATAATTTTTAAGTAAAATATTGTGGGTTTTATAAAAAAGATAGTCAATAAAATATGCTTTAGGTAGGTTTGACTTTCTTTCTAATTTGCTAATGAGCTTGTTCCATTTAACATTTTCAGAAAGTTCGGTAGCTACAAGCTCCACTGCCTCTTCCTCAATTTTGTTCTTAATCACAATTGAATCAGCACCTAACAAGGGTAATTCACATAAAAAAACCATTGCGCAAAATGCCACAAAACATATTTTTTTACTAAAACGATATGTAAATTCAGAACGAAACATTTTTTTATATTACCTCAATGTTAACATTATCAAGTTTATAATAGTTTGAAGTTAACAATTTAATAACATTAATAATATAGAGATAATAAAAAATTTTAATTTTTGATAAAAAAATGTAACATTAAACAGGATTTTATACTGAATGGACTGAATCATTCATGATTTTCCGCAAAAAAGGTAGCTTAGTTTACAATTCGTCCACGTGATCCAGATAATAGGAAGCTTGTTCCAGCAACTCCGACTTTTCTTTTTCTGATTTTTTATCCCAAGTCCGGTACATCATAGCTACTCTATGATTATTTTTTAGTTTTTCTCTATTGGCGTCATAAAAATTCCAGTATAAGCTGTTGAAAGGACAAGCCTTATCTCCTGTTTTTTTCTTAGGATCGTAGTGACAGTTACTGCAATAATTACTCATTTTTTGCACATAATTAGCGCTTGAAATGTAGGGCTTGGTTCCTACAATACCTCCATCTGCAAATTGACTCATACCTCTGGTGTTAGTAATTTCCACCCATTCTATGGCATCAATATAAATACCTAAATACCACTGATCCACCGCTGCCGGATCCGTCATATTGAGCAAAGCAAAATTTCCGGTAATCATCAACCTTTGAATATGGTGTGCATAGGCTTCACTTAAAGATTGTTTGATAGCATGGCTCATACAGCTCATTTTTGTATCTCCCGTCCAATAAAATTCAGGCAACTTTCTGCTATGATCAAAATAATTAAGTTGGGCATAATCTGGCATTTTAGCCCAGTAAATACCTCTCATAAACTCTCTCCAGCCTAATATTTGCCTAACAAAACCCTCCACCTGCGCTATATTTATAGTGGAATCATCTTCTTGCCAATAGTGAATAACTTTTTCCACCACTTCTTTTGGGGTGACTAATTTAGAATTTAAGGCAAATGAAATTCTGGAATGAAATAGAAATTTTTCCTCGGTGTGCATGGCATCCTGATAGGTACCGAAATGAGCTAAGAGATTTTTGGCAAAATACCTTACAAATTGTAAAGCCTGAGTTCTATCGATAGGCCATTGAAAATTTTCTTCCTCAATCGATCCCAGGTATTTGCAGCCTGATTCCTTAATATCAGCTACCACTTCGCTTACATGTTCGTGGTAAGAATATTCCTCTGGAATAGGCACCTCCCCTTTGTATTTGTTTCTGTTTTCGTGATCAAAATTCCATTTTTCACCTAAAGGTTGAGAACCGTCCATCATGATGTCGTGCTTTTTTCGCATCATCCTATAAAAGTTCTCCATAATGAACTGCTTTTTACCTTTAAAGAATTCTTTGACCTCCATCCTCTCTGTTAAAAAATGTTCAGTATCAGCATTATTGGAGCCAATTGAAAGATTTTTACAAATACCTTTCAATTGTTCATCCAGCCTGTACTCATCGGGTAATAGATACTCAAAATGTTCAAATTCATTCTTTTTAATGATATCATTTATATTTTTCTCTAAATCCTGTTGATTCTCTTTGTCATTGATTCTATAATAAATCACCTGAAATCCCTTTTCGTCTAAAAAACTTTTAAAGGCTCTCATCGCTGCAAAAAATGCAGTGATTTTCTGAATATGATGTACCACATAATCGGTCTCCTGACGCATTTCCATCATCAGATAAGTGATATTATTATCAGGTCCGGAAAACCATGAGTGCTGCTGGTTGAGCTGATCTCCAAGTATTAGTCGTAAAGTCTTAGGCATATTTTTATTATTTGATAAGTAAAACTTCACTTATTTAAATATGTTATGATTTTTGATTTAGAAAACCAGCAGGATTGGTTAACTTACAAGTGTTATCAACGTAGACGATATTATTAATATAAAACGTTTCAAGTACATTTTGAACAAATACTAAATCATGAGAAAATTTTTAATTATTATTGGTAGCATCCTGGCATTTTTAGTACTCGCCATTATTTTGGTGCCTATCATCTTTAAGGATAGGATAATTGAAGCAGTGCAAACTGAAATAGACAATTCTGTGAATGCCAAAGTAAATATAGACCCCGATAAATTTAGGGTTTCTTTGATTCCTGATTTTCCTAATTTAACTGTAGGGTTGGAAGATTTGTCTGTAACTGGAATAAACACTTTTGAGGGCGATACTTTATTTGCCGCTAAAGATTTTTCTATTGAGGTGGACATAATGGCAATTATAAAAAGTGAACCACTACGTATAAAAGGCATCATATTAGACCAGCCTACCATCAATATTTTAGTGCTGGAAGATGGTACCGCCAATTATGATATAGCAAAGCCTTCGGAGGATGAATCAGATACTACAACCTCCGATTCAGAATTTGAAATAGGTATAGATCACTGGCAAATTAAAAATGGAAACATCAGATATTACGACCAATCAGCAGAGATGGCGCTCTCCTTGTTAGGGGTAAACCATACCGGTAAGGGCGATTTTACCTTAAGTGTATTTGATATGGTCACCACCACACAGGCTGAAGATTTTTCTTTCGCTTACGCTGGCGATGTTTATGTGGCCCATAAAACCTTAAAAGCCGATATGATATTGGGAATGGATTTAGATGCCATGAAATTTACCTTTAAAGAAACGAAGGCCACATTAAATGAATTTGCTCTTAATTTTAATGGGTATTTTACAATGCCGGCGGATGATTATGAAATGGATATTAATTTCTTTTCCGAAGATAATAAATTCAAGTCAGTTTTATCCCTGGTGCCCGGAATGTATGCTGATGGTTTTGAAAAACTGGATACCAATGGTGAGTTCGACTTCAAAGGTTTCGTAAGAGGTATTTATAATGAAACTAAAATGCCGGCTTTCTCAGTAAATTTGGCTGTGAGGGATGCTTATGTAAAATCTCCAGATGTACCACTTCCCATACAAAATATTAGCCTTGAGATGTTGGCAAAAAGTGAATCCGGTGATTTAAAAGATGGATTTTTAGAAATCAAGAACTTTGGATTAACTATTGATAAGGACAGATTTACGGCTAATGCTGTAGTAAATAATTTTGATGCTCCAAGTTGGGATTTAAATGCGAAGGGTGCTTTAAACTTAGATGTAATTAGCAAGATTGAACCCACTACTGATTTTACAATTGGTGGTATTATTAAGGTTGATATAGATTCAAAAGGTAAATATGCAGATGTTGAAGCTGAAAATTACCAGAATTTAAACACATCGGGTAGCCTCGACTTAAGTAATTTCACTTATGTGGCTAAGGATATGCCCAATTTAAAGATTGCAAAAGCAAATTTTATGTTCAACCCTGAATTTGTGGAAATGGAGGGAATGACAGGTAATTATGGAAAAAGTGATTTTGAAGTGAGCGGAAAATTAAGCAATTACATTGCCTATGCGCTTGATCAGAATGCGAAACTCGTAGGAAGCTTAACCTTAAATTCTCAGTTGCTCGACATCAACGAGATGATGGGGGAAGAATCTACTGCTGAAAATCCGGCTGATACCACCGCCATGGAGTTGGTTATTATCCCTAAAAATATAGATTTCACCTTTGATGCTAATGCCCAAACAATAATATATGATAATTTCACCTTAAAGAATGCACAGGGACAAATCAGAATATTGGACGGGATATTATCTTTAGACCCAATGCAATTTGATATGCTTGGGGGTAGCATTAATATGGCCGGAAATTATGATACGCAGGATGAAGATGAGCCTAAGTTTAATTTCACACTGGGCGTTTCACAACTCAGTATTCCGGAAACATTTAAGAGTGTAGTTACGGTTCAGAAATTTGTGCCTGTAGCAGAAAAAATGACTGGTAAATTCAGTACAGATTTTAGCATAAACGGATTAATGACCAACGAGATGATGCCTGATTTTGCTACATTGGCTGGTTCGGGATTGGTAAAAATTACTCAGGCAGCCATCGTAGATTCTAAAATTATAAAAGGTGTAACTTCTTTATCAAAATTAGACAATACCAATACTATTAATTTGAAGGATTTACTGCTTAAAACTGAAATTAAAGAAGGAAAATTGAGTGTACAACCTTTTGATGTTAATTTCGGAAATTATAAAGCCACTATTGATGGTTATACCTCATTTACCGGAGCAATAGGCTATAATTTAAAAATGAATGTACCTACGGGAAGTGTTGGCCAGGCAGCCAATCAGGCAATTGCCGGTTTGCTGGGAACAAAAACTGACTTAATAGGCAGTTCAATCAACCTAAACTTCCTTATAGGTGGTACTTATGATAACCCTGATATTAAATTAGGCAAAACTACCAATGAAGGCGGTCAATCTGTGACAGGCTCTGTAAAGACTGCAGTTACCGACAGAGTAAACGAAGAAAAAGATAAAATTGAAGCGCAGATAAATACGGCCGTAGATGCCGCTAAAGATTCTGTCAGAAATGAAGCTGAAAGATTAAGATTGAAGGCTGAAGAAGAGGCCAAAAAGAAAGCTGCAGAGGAACAAGAGAAATTAAAGAATAAAGCCAAAAATAAGTTAAAAGATATTTTTGGTGACGGATTATAAGGGGAAATATATGGGCATAGCTGTACTGTAAAGTAGGGTTATGCCCGTTATTTATCAAAAAAAGTATAGATTCAAATGTCCTACATTATTAAGAGATTGAATACTCCAAACTTTTCTTTTTAAAGCCGTTAATATTAAGAGGTGATTTTCATAATAGTATGTGGTTTTATTTAAGTTGATTCTCTCAATCATACACTAAATTCATTTTAAGTTTTATTGAAACACTTTGCTGAAATTCAGAGATTAAAATTCTATTTTTCATAGAGAGCAAGCAAAATAAATTAAGTAATTTTACAATCACCTGATGGAGTGAATTCTTACTTCATCAATTATTTTTTATTAATAAATTAAATCAAAGATATGCCTAAAGGAATTTACCAAGTACCATTTGCAGAAAACGAACCCGTAAAGAGCTATGCCCCGGGTACTCCTGAGCGAGAATCATTAAAAAAAGCTTTAAAAGAGGCCAGGTCGAAACAAGTAGATGTACCTATGTATATTGGTGCAGATGAAGTGAAAACCGGAAATACCAAACCCTTGAACCCTCCTCACGATCATCAGCATGTTTTAGGACATTTCCACGAAGGAGATGCCAGCCATGTAGAGCAGGCTATTAAAGCGGCTTTAGCAGCTAAAGAACAGTGGGCTAATTTGGCGTGGGAGCACAGAGCCTCGATATTTTTAAAGGCTGCCGACTTAATTGCAGGGCCTTACCGTCAGAAAATTAACGCTGCTACTATGTTGGGCCAATCTAAAAATGCTTACCAGGCAGAAATAGATGCTGCTTGCGAACTGATTGATTTCTTTAAGATATAATGTGCAGTTCATGACTGAAATATACAGTGAGCAGCCGGAATCATCACCTGGTGTGTGGAACAGAACAGAATACAGACCATTAGAAGGCTTCGTTTTTGCATTAACCCCATTTAATTTTACCGCTATCGCAGGTAATTTGCCTGCCAGTGCAGCCATGATGGGTAATACGGTGGTATGGAAACCAGCTTATACTCAAATTTATTCCGCCCAGGTTATAATGGAAGTATTTAAAGCCGCTGGTTTACCGGATGGCGTTATCAATTTAATTTTTGTAGATGGACCCACCACAGGTGACGTTATTTTTAAGCATCGTGATTTTGCAGGTATACATTTTACTGGAAGCACAGGTGTTTTCCAAACGATATGGAAAACCATAGGTGAAAATATTACCCGATATAAATCATACCCAAGAATTGTAGGGGAAACAGGTGGAAAGGACTTTATTATGGCCCACCCCACTACAGATGCGAAGGAATTAGCTACTGCTATTACAAGAGGCGCTTTTGAATTCCAGGGGCAGAAATGTTCAGCGGCATCACGAGTATATGTGCCTAATAATATTTGGGAAGATGTGAAGAAATATCTTCAGGAAGATATAAAAGACATCAATATGGGCCCTACCGAAGATTTCGAAAACTTTTTTAATGCTGTAATTGATAAAAAATCATTCGATAAAATTGCGGGTTATATTGATAGAGCTAAAGCAAGTGCTACAGCTGAGGTAATTGCCGGTGGTGAATATGACGACTCCAAAGGGTATTTTATACAGCCTACTGTAATTGAAACCAAGGATCCTCAATATGAAACAATGAGGGAAGAAATTTTTGGCCCTGTTGTGACTATTTATGTGTACCAAAAAGAGAATTTTGAAGATACCCTTACACTGGTTGACGAAACTTCTCCTTATGCTTTAACAGGTTCTATTTTCAGCAAAGACAGATATGCTATTGAATTAGCAGCTAAAAAGCTTTCAAACGCAGCGGGTAACTTTTATATTAATGATAAGCCAACAGGTGCCGTTGTAGGTCAGCAGCCATTTGGTGGTGCCCGTGGTTCAGGTACAAACGATAAAGCAGGTTCTAAACTGAATTTATTAAGATGGGTATCAGCCAGAACAATCAAAGAAACCTTTGTGACCCCAACTGATTATAAATATCCGTTTATGGACAAAGAATAAGAAGGCTTAAAATAAGGATAAAACAAATAAAAAGCTTCTGAAGTTGATTTCAGAAGCTTTTTTTATGTGATCTAATATTAAAGGAAATGAGCTCCGCATTACTACTTAACACATCCTATTTAGGGCTTGCTTAAAAACAGCTAAATTTTAAAAAAAATCGATTATATATTTTTAGGTATTGATTATTCCATAATAGTTTTTCAGCAAGTGCAAGCTTTTTGAGTATAATACTTCATAACCTTTGCACTTAAAAATCAAAATTTGATTTTTAAGTGCACTAGCCTCAAGCACCTCAACCCTGCCTGCTGCAGGCAGGTACTTCCCGGCTTCAGTTCGAAGCCCCGATAGCCATCGGGGCATCTTCACTTTGCCCAGTTGCCAGCCAAAGGCTGGTCAGCCTTTGGCTGATATCTTGTCCCGGTTAAAACGGGATGAGGCACCTGAGACTTTTTATGCAAGCCCTATTTAATACATCCTATTTATTTCCCAAAAGCAACAGCTCATTCACATGAATTTCTGTAGTGTATTTTTTATCACCTTGTTTATCTTCGTAAGAATTATACACCAGCTTGCCTGAAATAGCTATTTCCATACCTTTATCGGTGTATTTTTCGGCTATATCCGCTATTTTACCCCAGGCGGTCAATCTGTGCCATTGTGTTTCTTCTACCTTCTCCCCTTTCTGGTTTTTGTAGGATTCATTGGTAGCCAGGTTAATGTTGGCTAATTTTTTACCATTTTCAAAGGTTTTGATTTCCGGCTTAGCACCTAAGCGACCGATTAACTGCACATTGTTTTTTAAATTGTACATAGTTTTTAAATTTTAATAAAACATTTATTGATTTAAGTCGCTACTCATCAGCAGCAACATCACAAAGGTGTGGGGCGGGCTAAAAATTATTCGGGTGATAAACGTTTACAGTCTTTTGTTGTCGTTTGTAAATGTTTGTAAGCGTTTGTAAACGGTTACCTCGTCTAGGTCCTGCAAGTCAATTCATATAAGATTGATGTTGGACTAAAACATATTTTTCTCTACCATTGGGTTCTCTTTTAAAAAAGAATCCAAACTCGTAACAGAATAGGTAAACTTCTCCTTTACTATTCTTCCAGTAGTGAGTGAAGTATTTAGGATCGAAGCCTTCCCTGAGTAATTTTTCCTTTCTAATAGTGGCCTTTCCTGCTCTATTGAAGTTTTTCAAAAGTTTTCTATTGATTTTAAGTTGCCTGTCAATTTGCTTAAAAAGACTATTCTCCTTCTTTTTATTGAGCTCGTAATGGTAGTTGGATTTGCAATAAGGAGAACAGAATTTCTTATCTGACCTACCGGTAATTACCTCTTTACAATTAGAACATTTCTTCATAAGCGTATATTTTGACGTTTATTAAACGTTTAAATCTACGTTTATTTTTGGTCAAAACCAGACTAATAAGCTAGTTTAGAAGAAATAAAACGTTATAGATCATGAATTTACAAAAGCAAATTACTTTGAAGCACCTCTTAATTAACAATAAAAAGAAAATCGGCATTCAGTTTTACCCTGATAAGGTTATTCAAGCCCTAATTAAATCATTGCCGGAAGTTAAGTGGAGTGAAAAGTTTCAGATGGTATATTTACCTAATACACAAAAGAATTTTTATACTCTACTGAAAACATTTAAAGGCGTTGCCTGGATTAATATGAAATATTTCGCTCGAAATAAACAGGTAACCACTTATGGAGAGGAATTGAAAATTGATGATTTACGGAAGAAATATCCCCAGATACCTGAAGCCTATTTTCAGAAATTGGAATTGAAAAGGTACGCATATAAAACAGCACTTACATATTGTAGCTGTTTTGCTAAATTTCTGAGACGTTTTCCCAAAACGAATTTAATTGAGATTCAAGAGTATGACATTAAAATATTTATTCAAAGCCTTATTCAGAACGGATTATCAAATTCTTCAGTTAATCAAGCCATTAATAGCATAAAATTCTATTATGAGGTAGTGTTAGGGATGCCAAATAGATTTTATGATGTAGAAAGACCGATAAAGGAAGAAAAACTTCCTGAGGTAATAAGTAAAAAGGAGGTACAAGAGATGATTAATAAAACCTTTAATTTGAAACATCAATGTATTATTAGTTTACTTTACTCCGCTGGTTTAAGAAGGGGGGAATTATTAAGGTTGAAAATTAAGGATATAGATGGCAGTAGAATGACTGTTAGAGTTGAGCAAGCGAAAGGGAAAAAAGATCGGTACAGCTTACTGAGTGAAAAGTTATTATTAAAATTAAGAGCTTATTTTAAAGAGTATAGACCCAAAACATACCTTTTTGAAGGTAAGCCAGGGCATCCTTACAGCGCCAGTAGCGTAGTGAAGATTGTAAGAAAAGCAGCTCAAGATGCACACATTCATAAAAATGTTAAACCACACACATTAAGACATTCATTCGCCACTCATTTGTTAGAAGCTGGAACAGATTTGCGATATATTCAACTTCTGCTAGGCCATAATTCAACCAAAACCACAGAAGTTTACACGCATGTAGCCACTAATACTTTTAAAACAATTAAAAATCCATTAGATTGCTAAAAATATAATGTAGCTAAATGCACCTTAGGGTGTATTTAGCGAATTGTTAGCAGCAATTAGAAAATGAATAATGGAATCCAACAAATAGAATTTAAGGAACATATCAGAAAGCGACCTGGAATGTATTTAGGTGGTACTGGAAGCAAAGGGATTATCAATTTACTAAAAGGTCTGTTAATTGATTGTATTGAAGTTACTGAATCCGATAAATACTTTTTCCAAATTGAACTAAAGTCTGATTACGAATTTTCGTTGGATATCGAAGTGTCAAATGACATTTCAAAGTTTAAAGAAACAATTAATGAAACTGCTTTTACAAACTTTCACCTGGAAAGCTTGTGTAGCTTTGAGTTCAGAGTTTAGTATTTCTAAAAATGACACATCCAAATTACTTTTAAAGTTTACTTTGGATAAAACAGTCTTCACGGAATCTGCAGATTATCTGGAACTTTCTGAAGTGTTTCTTCAATGGGCTTATTTAAATAGAAATTCAGAAGTTCTCTAATAGACAATAGAGAAAAATATTCAAATCAAAACTATTTCAATTTTCCTGAAGGAATCAAATATCTATACGACAGAATGGTAAAGGATTCTTTGGGAACCCGGAATTGAATGTATCATTTGACGGTGAGCTAAACGGGTTGAATTATCAAATATTTCTCGGATATAGAACTGACTGGTATCCACCTTCTGCAATAGCGTCTTTTGCAAATGATGTCCATACTATTTGTGGTGGCTCACTTGCAGACGGAGTATTGGAAGGACTTATAAATGGGTGCAGAAAATATGTAAAAGATAAAGGCTTGACTGATTTCAAAATCAGAAAAAAGAAATTTAATAATGGTCTGATATTAATAGCTTCTGTAAGAGGAAAAGAATTTAAGTATGGAGGAAGTTTTAAAGAGTCTTTAGAGGACGACAAAATAAAAAAAGATGCCAAGAAATTAGTTCAAAAATTAACCATAGACTTTATTACTAACAACAAGGCAAAAGCCGATAAATTCCTTTGGCGTTTTGATGAAAAACAATTGACAAGTGGAATGTTTTAAAAAAGAAAAAAGCTGGTAACAATGTATATAAAAAATAGGCGAGACATTAGTGAAATCAAGGGGTTTTACTCGTATCAAACCTTGTGCTTAGCCGAAAAATTGGCACTTCGAAATCGCCTACTTTTCATATACTAACCGTTGTACGCAAGCTGAAAAAAGAGCCACCACACGTTCAAGCACATTTGGTTTTTCCCAAACGCTCAAAGCCAACGCTGCTAAAAACCAAAAGAGCTTTCACTTCCCCACCACCACCCGAATTGGAATTTGCAAAATTTTTTCTTAGTTTTCTGTCAAACAATGACAAGGCTAAAAATTCAAGTCAAATGAAACAATCCTTCGGTGAATACATCAGACATTTGCGGACAAAGAAAGAACTTACTTTAACCCAACTCGGAGCAAAACTTGATTTAGATTCTGCTAATTTGAGCAAGATTGAAAACGGTAAAAGAGATTTTGACGAAAAACGTTTAACTCTGCTCGCTCAAGTTTTTGATTTGAATTTAGAAGAACTTAAGACAGAATTTTTTGGCGACCTATTTGCAAAAAAACTTTACGAAAGTAGTTCTTCAACAGATGCTTTGATAGTTGCTGAAAAAAAAGTCAAATACCTACGTCAGATTAATGCTAAACAAGAAAGTCTCAAACTTTAAAATATGCCAAACGATTTAAATAAATACTTAAATAAAGTAATTCAAGGCGATTGCCTTGAAGAAATGAAGGGAATTCCAAGTAAAAGTATCGATATGATTTTATGCGATTTACCTTATGGAACAACTCAAAACAAATGGGATTCAGTTATCGACCTCGATAAGCTTTGGACTGAATATTACAGAATAATTAAAGACAACGGGGCAATAGTATTAACATCTCAAGGTGTTTTTACAGCAAAATTGATTTTAAGTAATGAAAAGCATTTCAAATACAAAATTGTTTGGATAAAATCAAAAGCAACAAACTTCCTAAACGCAAAAAAACAACCATTGAGAAAGCACGAAGATATTTGTGTTTTTTATAAAAAACAGCCGAACTATAATCCTCAAATGACAGAGGGTGAAGCCTATGACAAGGGATTCAGAAAAGACCAACTTACAGGTAGTTATGGAGACTTTAAGTCTAATCACGTGAAAAGTAATGGCAATAGATATCCAACAGACGTAATTGCTTATGAAGAACAATCTATTGAAGATTTTGTCTATGTTAAAACAGCAGAATCAGAAGGAACAGTTTATCATCCGACTCAAAAGCCAATTGAATTAGGCAGATATTTAATTAGAACATTTACACAACCTGGAGACGTTGTACTTGACAATGCTTGTGGTAGTGGTAGTTTTTTGCTTTCTGCTATCCTCGAAAATAGAAATTTCATTGGAATTGAAAAAAATGAAGATGTGCTTTTGCACAAAGTCAAAGAGGTAGATTATATTAAAATTTGTACTGATAGAATTCAAGAAACTTTGAAGAGTAAAGAAATTGAAAAATCTACATTACGTCTATTTAATGAACCAATAGCAAAATATCATACGTTAAACTATAACACAAAAGTTCTCAATGGCGAAAGTTACGTATAATGAAAGAAGTTGGGCTATTGATCGTTATTAGTGCAATCGAAGTTTTCTTGGCAAATAAAAGTTGGCATTTCAAAGGTGCTGGTGGTGAAAGCACTATAAGCAATAATAAAAAAAGCCTTTTTCCTGACGTTTTATTATTTAAAGACCAGACAAAAGATATAATTGTACAAGGTTGGGAATTAAAAATGCCTGACACCCAAATAAATGATGCAGAACTAATAAGTAATGCAATCAAGAAAGCTCAAATTTTAAAAAGAGATAGTTTTCTTTTATGGAATGTAAAAAGTGCTGTGCTTTACGTAAGAAATGGGGAAAACTTTGAAATTCATAAAAGTTGGAATGATATTAATATCAATTCTCGATTAGAGGTAAAACCTAACCAACAACTCTGGAAAGAATTGTTGTATGAAATTCTTGCAGACCTTAATAACTTTTTTGAATCGGGAGAAATCCCAGAAGTTACTTCTCAAGAAATTTTGGCTATTGATGAAGTAATAGATGTTAGTCTTAGAAAACACCAACAATACTGCTGACACACTAAAAGCAAGAGCTAGAACCAATCGGCAATTAGATGCAGAAATTAATCTTTGGTGGAATTCATCCTCAAGTGAATATGGTTTTTCTTCAACTCAAACTGAACATAAACTAGCTACTTTGTCAATGGTAGTTTTGACAGATTGGGTTTTCAAAATAATTTTTGCACATATACTAAAAAAGCATTTTAACGAAGCAAAAGAAATTGAAACTATAGAAAGGTCAACTTCAATAGTTGATGCAATGAGAAATCCTAACGTCTATTTCTCAAAAATGTAATTTCTGGAATATTTTCAGTCCAAACCTTGGTCAGCAATATATTTCTGAAACAGCTTGGAGCGAATTGACAGAATTGAATCAATTCCTTTCAACTGTAAATATTGAGGCTATTGAAATTGAAATTCTTCATCAATTACTTCAAAGTACTATTGCAACTGCTAAAAGAAAGGTAGCAGGTCAATTTTCGACACCTAAAAAATTAGCGGATTTATTAACTCGCCTGACCATTGATGACAAAACAAAAATAGTAATTGACCCTTGTTGCGGAACAGGTACAATTATAAAACAAGCCTATGAATTAAAAGAAGAATACGAAATAAACCCTAATGAGATTCTTAATACTATTTGGGCATCTGATAAACATTCGTTTCCTATTCAACTTTCTACCTTGTCAATGGCTAAACCCTCAAATATTGGCAGAATAATAAATGTTTTTAACTCTGATGTAATTGAACTAAATCAAGGAGATACAATACAATTTAGAAATCCAAATAATGGGGAACTAGTTGAAAAGGAATTCCCAACCGTAGATTATGTTGTTTCCAATTTACCATTTATTAAGAGTAAGGAAATGAAAGTCTTGAATCCACATATAGTTGATATAAATGATTGGATAAAAGAAGAAGCAGATACAACGGACACATTAAGTGGAAAAAGCGACATTTTCGCATACATCCCTTTCTATCTTCATCAATTCTTATCCGAAAATGGTAAAATTGGTCTTATTTTATCAAATGCTTGGTTGGGTACCGATTATGGAGAAATATTTTTAGAGCTTTTCCAAAAATTCTTCAAAATTGAATTAGTAGTAATCTCTGGTAAAGGGAAATGGTTTGATAATGCAGATGTTGTAACAACAATTTTAGTTGCATCAAAAAAAGACCCGCAAACACCTACCTCGAATGATAGTGAAATCTCATTTTGTACTTTAAAGGATAAGCTAGAAGAGATTGATGACATCAGGACTTTAAGTGACAATATAATTGTCAATGTTGAATCTGAAAATTTAACCATTAATAGATATTCAATTGCACAAATAAATTCTTTTGAAGATTTTGGGATTCCTTGGTCAGGCTATTTTTCTAATCTAAGTTGGGTGGAAAATGTTAGAGACAGATTTATTAATACTAGTGATATTTTCCATTTTACGCGAGGTGAAAGGCGTGGTTGGAATCCTATGTTTTATCCTGCATCAGGTCACAATATAGAGGAGGAATATATTAAGCCAGTCCTTAAACATTTGAGAGATACCACCAATTTAGAATGCGTTCCAAACGCTGAAGCATTTTGTTGTTCACGTAGTATTGAGGAACTTGAAAATTTAGGTCACAATGGTGCTATTGCTTGGATTAGGTCATTTGAAAACCAACGAAATGGGACGAATAGACCTTTACCTGAAGTTTTAGCAAAACCAAATATGAATTGGTATGAAATGTCAACCGAAAATATGGCTGACTTTGTAGCTAATGTAAATTATGACAAAAGCCTTTTCATTGCAAAATTTGAAAATCGTTCATTTATAGACCAGAGAATGATTGGCTTTTCAATAAGAGACGAGTATCAAGAGGAAAGCAAAACATTATTCTTAGCACTTTTAAATAGTACTGCAAATCTGTTCTTGATTGAAAGTTTTGGTTTTGGTCGTGGCTTGGGCGCATTGGATTTACGAGCAACGAAATTTGAAAGAGACTTTAAAATTCTTAACCCCAATATTTTATCACAAGAGCAAAAAAACCAAATAGTGGAATTGTTTAGCCCAATTATGCAACGTAACAGATTACCATTGGAGCAAGAATTGGAATCAGAAGATAGAATTGCTTTTGAGAACGCATTAATGGAAATATATGGAATTTCTGAATATTATGAACCCATTAAAAATTCTTTGAAACAATTGTATCGAATTCGTTTTGCCGTTAAAGATTAAAATATGACATACAAAGAAGTACCAGACATAACCTTAAAAATGATTATAAACGCAGGAATTATTAAAAGTGGAACCAAAGTCTATTCATCACCTAATAATGAAATAATTGGCACTCTAGATAAGGAAGGAGCCATAACATTCGAAATCGATAACGAAATAAAAACTTTTCCTTTTCCAAGTGGAGCTGGAAGAGCGATAACGAAAACAAGTATAAACGTATGGAAATACTGGAGAATTTTAGATAACGGAGTTTATAATGATTTGAGTTATTATAAGGAAAAATTTAAGAGGTTGGAGAGCCAACGCTAAAAGCCATACACATTTGCAATTCGCTACAGCCAACACACAGCCAAAAATTGCAAAAGAGTATGTCTTCGCCAACGCTGAATGACAAACTGAAACGGAAAAAAGCCAGCGTACAACAATGTATAAAAATAATAGCGGTTTAATCACCAAAACGAAAGTAAGTAAATATAAAAAAGGTCTGTGTTTAACCGAAAAGTTAGTTCATAAAAATCCGCTACTATTCTTATACTAGACCGTTGTGCACAACCTGAACAAGCTAACCTTTGAATAAGAAGAACCTACATAGCACTTTGACATTTTTAATAGCCTCTGTTTGGCTAGTAAATGGGCTTGTATGCAAGGTATTAAACTTAGTTCCTCGGCATGAACAGATAGTTGCAAGAATTTTGGGAGAAAGCTATTCAAGGCAATTAACTGTGTTAATAGGAATTTCAGAAATAATAATTGCAATTTGGGTTTTGACGAGATTTAGGTCAAAGCTGAGCGCTATCATCCAGATAATGTTAGTGGCGTCAATGAATATAATGGAATTCATTTTTGTTCCAGACCTTCTTCTGTGGGGTAAGTTCAATTCACTTTTCGCTTTGCTATTTATAGGACTTATTTACTACAATGAATTTGTTTTGAACAAGGAATTAAACCTGGATAAGACAGAATGGAGTTCTTAAAAAATCATCCATTTGCAGTCCAAGCATCTTTCGATAGTTCTCTCGTGCTGACATTTGCCGTGCCCAAAGAACAGCTTCAAGATTTGATTCCTGAATGCCTAGCACTTGACACGTTTCAAGAAAAATGGGCATTCATTGCCGTTGCAATGGTTCAAACAAAAAATTTACGGCCAAAAGGGTTTCCCAAATTTATGGGGAATAGCTTTTTTCTTATTGGTTATCGGATTTTTGTGCGCTACAGAGACAACAGAGGCAAAAGATTAAGAGGTTTGTACATTATCAAATCTGAAACAGACAAAAAGAAAATGGAGGTTATGGGAAATATCTTTACCCATTACAATTACACTACAACAGACATAACGGAAATCAGTGACGAAAATTTAAAATCGATCAGCTCCAAGAAATCAGGCTTTGAGATTGTCATTGAGCAAACAGAAACTAATGTAGATATTCCTGAAGGCTCACCATTTAAAGACTGGAAAGACGCAAGAAAATTTGCGGGCCCCTTACCTCACACTTTTACGTATAACGCAGAAAATAGAAATGTACTAATCATTGAAGGAGTTCGTCAAAATTGGAAACCTGAACCAGTAAAAGTTAAAAGTTACAAATTTGATTTTTTAAATTCGCTTAACCTTAACAATGTGATTTTGGCAAACGCATTTGAAATTAAGAACATTCCATACTATTGGAAAAAAGGAAGAATCGAAAAATGGCGCTAAAACGAAAACCCTTTCAAGGTGTGTTAAATATCATCCGTTTCAACTGGCATTTTTATGTGATAGCGGTTTTAGTTCTTATGGGTTTGCTTTTTTGCCGATACTATTTACCAGAACAGCTTCAGCCATTTGTATTTTGGTCAGCACTGCTGGCAAGCCTAACAATAACCATTTCGTTACTCGTTTCTTTTTACATTTACGACCTTTCAGACCTTTATAAACTTAAATGGATTCCAGACTTTAAAGACAACCATATTATAAATATTAATGCAGGATTTGATGAAACCAGTCAAATTATCAAAAACAAATTTCCTAGTAGCCATTTGACCATTGCTGATTTCTATAATTGTAAAGAACATACTGAAAAATCTATACAAAGGGCCAGAAAGATATACCCACCTCTTCCCAGTACTATTCAGGTATTAACAGACGACCTTCCATTTCCGGACAATTCATTTGATTACTCTTTAACCATTTTGACGGCACATGAAATTCGAGATGAAAAGGAAAGAATCAAATTTTTTAAAGAACTCCGTAGGATAACAAAAGCTACAGGGCTTATTTTCGTAACAGAGCACTTGCGAGATATAAATAATTTCCTTGCCTATACGATTGGCTTTTTTCATTTTCACTCCAAATCGACTTGGCGTCAAACTTTTGAACAAGCAAATCTGAATGTTAAAAAGGAAATAAAATCAACACCATTTATTACAACTTTTATACTTGAGCAGAATGGAGACACACCTTAAGATAATTGGCTTTCTGTTAATGTTATTAGCTTTAGTCCACGTGATTTTCCCAAAATACTTTAACTGGAAAGAAGAATTTAAATCGCTAAGCCTAATAAACAGGCAAATGATGACTGTTCACACATTCTTTATCGCTTTGGTTGTTTTTTTAATGGGTTTACTTTGTTTGACTTCAACAACGGAACTAATAGAAACCAAATTAGGCAAGACAATTTCATTAGGGCTCGGACTTTTCTGGACAGCTAGACTTTTCATTCAATTCTTTGTCTATTCAAGAGAACTTTGGAAAGGAAAAACATTTGAAACACTAATACATATAATATTTAGTGGATTATGGATATATTTAAGCATAATCTTCTTTATGAATTATCTAAACTAAAACATGGCAGTGCACAACATTGTATATGAAATCATAGCACCCTGCGGGATGCTACGCTTCATATACTTAGCGTTATGCCCAATTAGAAAAAAGCCAGCCGCACAAACAGCACATTTGGTTTTTTTGCAGACACGAAAGCCAACGCAGAAAAAACCAAAAGAGCTGTTTTTTGCCAACGCTCTAACAGAATAAAGAAATTAATAAGTAAAATGCGAAATTTGAAAATTGCAGTTACAACAGAAAAGTTAAAATGAGATTTATAGATTTATTTGCAGGACTTGGTGGCTTTCATAAAGCAATACACGAACTTGGGCACGAGTGTGTTTTTGCAAGTGAACTCGACCCTGTTTTAAGAGATACTTACAAAAAAAATTGGGGTAAAAACATCAACATACACGGAGACATCAAAAAGATAGTCAAAGATGATATTGACCTTATTCCTGACCACGATATTTTATGTGCAGGATTTCCGTGTCAACCCTTTTCAAAGGCAGGAAAACAACTTGGACGAGATGATGACAGAGGAACACTCTTTGACGAAATTGTAAAGATTCTTGAAGCGAGAAAACCAAAATATTTCATTTTAGAAAATGTACGATTCATTGCTAAACATAACAACGAAGAAACTTGGAAAGCAATGAAAGCTGATTTTGAAAGATTGGGCTATAACGTTGACCATAGAGATTATTCACCGCACGACTTCGGAATTCCACAACATAGACAAAGAATTTTCATTGTTGGTGCTTTAGGTAATAATGCTCTTGACCATTTTAGCTTTGACAAAGTTGATGAACACAAAAAAAAGGTTGTGAAACTTGAAAAGTTCATTGAAAGCACTCCCACAAATGCAAGATTTCTTGCAAAGGCAAATCAAGACTGTATTGAGCTTTGGCAAAATTTATTAGACGCTTTACCAGAAGAGGTAAAAGTACCAGGTTTTCCAATTTGGGGTATGGAATTCGGAGCTGATTACCCGTTTGAAGAACGATATCCACACTTACTTTCAGCAAAAGAATTAGGTAAATACAAAGGTAATTTTGGAATTTCATTAAAAGGAATGACAAAAGAAGAGCAGTTGGCAAACTTGCCAAGCTATGCAAGAGTTGAAGCCAAATTCCCTGATTGGAAACAGAGATACATTCGCAAAAACAGACTTTTTTACAATGAAAATAAAGCTTATATAGAAAAAAGTGCTTTAAAAATTGCTGAACTACCTTCTCAAAGTTGGCAAAAGTTGGAATGGAATGTTGGAGAAGATATAAGAAAAATCAGCAACTACCTTTTGCAGTTTAGAGCATCAGGAATCAGGATTAAAAAGTCCGACTTCTTCCCTTCTTTAGTTTGTACAAATACTCAAATTCCAATTATTGGTTGGCAAAATAGATACATCACAAAAAAAGAAGGATTAAAACTTCAATCTCTTACAGGATTGAAACTTCCTGAAAATGACAATGCAGCATTCAAAGCATTGGGAAATGCGGTAAATTCTAAAATTGTGAAACTTATAGCTACTCAACTTTTGGTTGAAGAAAAAAAAATAAATGGAGTTGCTCCGCAACTCCAATCGTTTCATTCATTATCCAAATCTTATGAGCCAGCAAAATAAAGTTAGTATTCGGCCTCAAGTTACAATGCTTTCGGTGTTAAAGCATATAGAGTATGAAACTTGGTTTGCCTTGGCGGAATTTATTGACAACGCAATTGATAGTTACCTAAAAAACATCTCCTCTCTTCAAAAAATTGAGGGTGATAATTTTGTTCTTGATGTAAAGGTTGAAATAAATGAACCTGAAAACCGAATAACAATAAGAGATAATGCAGGTGGAATAGGTGAATTAGATTATTCGAGAGCTTTTAGAGCAGCCGAAGTACCACCAGACAATTCAGGTCTTTCAGAATTTGGAATGGGTATGAAATCAGCAGCGTGTTGGTTTGCTGACAATTGGTGCGTAACATCAACTGCGATAGGAGAAAGTCAACTAAAAAAAGTCTCCTTTGATATGCAAAAAATATTTGAGGACAAATTAGAAGAATTAGATGTTGAAGTTAAATCTTGCGATAAAAACCACCATTATACCATTGTAGAATTGTTTGATGTTAATCGAATGCCAAGACGAAAAGGCGTTGGAAAAGTAAAAAACCACTTAAGAAGTATTTACAGAGAGTTTATTCGAAAAGGTCATTTAAATCTTACTGTTAACGGTGAAGAATTAAAATTTAAAGACCCAAATATTTTAAATGTTCCTCAATACGACTTACCAGATAGCGAGTCCATTTTATGGCGGAAGCAAATTGATTTTGAATTAGAAAAAGGTTTGAGTGTTAAAGGATTTGTTGCAATCAGAGAAAAAGCATCAACTTCCGAAGCAGGATTTGCATTGTTTCGTAGAGGAAGAGTTATTCAGGGTAGTTTTGATAATGGTTTTCGACCTGATTTTATTTTTGGTGCTCCGAATAGTTATCGTTTTCAAAGGGTCTTTGGTGAACTTCACTTAGATGGATTTAATGTGAATTTCACTAAAAAAGGTATTCAATGGGATGAAAACCTTGATGTATTTTTGAGACTTCTTAAAGATGATATTAGTTCTAAAGAATTTCCATTGCTCCAGCAAGCTGAACAATATCGTGTTCGGGCATCAGAAAAAGAATATAAAGCTTCCTTAAAAGCTCTTAATAAAACGGCTGACGACCTTCAAAAGAAAGCACCGCAAGCAGTTTCAGAAGTTGTTAATTCGATTTTAGTTTCAGAACCTGAAGAAAGAATTGAGTTAACTAAAACCGAAAAAACACTTCATAGAGAATTTGATATACGGTTTAATAAAGCCGATTGGAAAGTATCAATTGAACTTTCATATGATACTTCACTTACAGAACTTATCGAAGTTGGTGATAGTTTCATAAAAGAAAAGGTAAATGATTCTTCTGTTCGACAAATAGGAATTAGACTTTCGTTGACTCATCCATTTATGGTTGAATTTGCGGGAGCAGACACGAACAAAATTGAACCAATACTAAGAATCGCAGCAGCTTTTGGACTTTCTGAAATTATCGCAAAAGACAGCTATAAAAATCAAGGTGAAGTTCGCAGAAATTTCAATGAGCTAATATTTAACCTTTCAAAATAATATAAGAGAATGTCGGAAATAATCGAAATACAAAATCAAGGCTCAAATGAAGATTGGCAACCATTTGTAGGTGAAGAAACGAATGAACTTCTTATAAGTAAGGGATTCATAAATTCTGATAGAAGTCTAAATACAGGTGGCGAAAGGATATTAGATGAAACCTATCGAATAATGCAAGTTTGCGGCAATCCTAATGATGAAACCAATAATGAAACAGGAATTGTAATTGGCTATGTTCAAAGTGGAAAAACACTTTCATTTACCACACTTACAGCATTGGCAAGAGATAACAACTATCAAATTGTTATTGTAATTGCAGGTGTTTCGACAAATCTTGTAAATCAATCAACCCAAAGGTTAACGGAAGATTTGAGATTGAATACACGCTTTGATAGAAAATGGACACTATTACAAAATCCAAACAGCAATCAGGAAGTCGAAACAATTGAAACAACTCTTGCACAATGGGCAGACCCAACGTTTCCACAAGACAGGTGCAGGACATTACTTATAACTGTAATGAAAAACACCTCTCATTTAAATAATTTGGTAAACATAATTTCAGGGCAAAATCTTGTAGGAGTGCCAACTCTGATAATTGATGATGAAGGAGACCAAGCAAGCTTAAATACAAGAGCTAGATGGGCAGCTCGCCAAAATATCGACATTGAAAGTTTAACCGAAAACCAAGTTTCAACAATTTACAGGAGAATTAACGCACTTCGAAATATTTTTCCACATCATACATTTTTACAATACACCGCTACACCTCAGGCTAATTTATTCATAAATATAATGGATAGGTTATCGCCAAATTTTATAAAACTACTGACTCCAGGTTCAGATTATACAGGTGGTATTGATTTTTTTAGAAACAACCCAAACTTGATTTCAGAAATTCCGCCTAATGAAATACCTAATACCAACAGCCCACTTTTTGAAATACCAGAGAGCTTAAAAAGTGCATTACGAATTTTCTTTTTGGGAGTTGTTGCAGGTGAAATGCAAAATAACCATAGAAACAGAACAATGCTTGTCCATCCATCAAGACTGCAAGGCGACCACAATGAATTTACAAATTGGATAAGAAATACTTGTAATAGTTGGCAAAGGTTGCTTTCAGGTAGTGACAATGAAGATAAAAGAGAACTATTGGACGAGTTTAGAACTTCTTACAATGAGTTAAGAATGACTGTTTCCGATTTACCTAGTTTTGAAACACTAACAGCCAACGATTTAATTCACGCTTTACGTTACACCCAAATTGTAGAAGTTAACTCCAGAAATGGAGTAACACCACAAATTCCTTGGAATGATTTCTATTCTTGGATTTTAGTTGGTGGTCAATCAATGGATAGAGGTTTCACAGTTGAAGGCCTAACTGTTACCTATATGCCAAGAAACATTGGAACAGGAAACGTAGATACAATTCAACAAAGAGCAAGATTTTATGGTTATAAGAGAGGGTATTTAGGCTTTTGCAGAGTATTCTTAGACCAAGTAACTATTGACGCGTACAATTTTATCGTAGAACACGAAGAGGACGTAAGAAACAGATTGTTAGAATTTCATTTAAACGATAGACATTTAAACGATTTTGATAGAGTTGCCGTATTAAACCAAATGTTAAATCTAACGAGACGTAATATAATTTATGACGATTTAGATAGGGATACTTTTGGAAATGATTGGTTTAGAATAAATGCACCACACGATACAGATGAATTAATTGAAACCAATAGAAATTCACTTTTAACATTCTTACAAGCAAAAGCGGAGATTTTCAACCTAGACGAAGGTCATCCAAATCGAACAGAGGAACAAAAACACTTGGTTGCAAGAATCACTATTCAAGATTGTTTGGAGAATTTACTTAACAATCTCCGTTTCACTAGAGAAAGCGATTCAGCAACATACTCAAGCCTAAGAGGGATTTTGAAAGGATTTATTGAAGAACATCCTAACGAAGAATGTTTAGTTTACTTAATGAGTGCAGATTCAATTGACAATTGGACACCACGAACTCGTAGATTAAACCGCAATGATGAAATCCAACAATTATTTCAGGGTCGTAACCCAAGAACAGGAGAAGTTGTATATCCGGGAGATTCGGAAATAAAGGACGAGAACATTTTATCAATTCAAATTCACCTTCTAAATTTAAGAGACACAGAATTTGTAAGCGTTCCTACATTAGCAATATGGACACCTGAACATATGGGTGCTGATTTAATTAGGCAAGTATGAATTTAATTGAACTTTACGATACGCTAAGTTTGCCTGAAAATGACAACAAAGTTTTCAATGCTATTCCCATTCCAGAATTTCCAAATTTTAGAATAGCAATTGATTTTGAAGGAAATGCGGTTTTATTACTCTCGGTATCTAAAAGAATTAAGGATTTGAGTTTGAAAAACTTTCGCCTTAAATATTTACAATTAGAGCAAAATTTAGAATGTAGAATTTATGAAAATGATTCTTTTATACTTCAAACATTTACTGTGGTTACATTCCGTTGCAGCGACAGAAACCTCCAAGAATATTTTTTAAGAATTTCAGAAACTCTTGTAAGTACGATTGGTCAGAAACCTACCCAACAGCAAGTAATTGATTCCCTCAAAAAGTTCGTAGAAGTATTTAAGACATTAACAGATTCTCCAACCAATACAATTAATGGGCTTTGGGCTGAACTTTTTTTGATTGAAAATTCGAGTAATCCAAAATCATTAATAAATTATTGGCACAATCTACCAGAAGAGAAATTTGACTTTAATGCAGGTTTAGAAAGAATTGAAGTTAAAAGTAGTTCCAATTTTGAGAGAAAACATATTTTTTCAGCTGAACAATTGAACCCACCTTCTGACACTCAAGTTTTAATTGCATCCATTTTTTTGAAGCAGCATAATTCAGGTATGAATATCCAACAACTTCTTGAAAGCATTTCTAAGAAAGTAAACTATGACTTTGAAACTGCCGACAAGTTAAACTCGATAGTTTTCAGAACACTTGGTAGTTCCTTAGAACATTCGATAGGAATTAAATTCGACTACACTATTGCTATACAATCATTGCAATTTTATAGGCATCAAGACATTGACAAAATCGAAGAAATCCACATTGGAAATAATGTTTCAGAAGTAAAATATAAATCGGACTTAACGAAGATAAGTCCAGTAGAACTAGGTAAGCTCAAAGACAAACAAATTCTATTCAATGCTTTATAAGAAAATAGATATAATGCCAACGCTAAAAGCCATACACATTTGCAATTCGCACCAGCCGACACTAAAGCCGAAAATTGCAAAAGAGTATGTCTTTGCCAACGCTACAAACAGAACGTGAAAAATGAAAAAAGGGCATAACAATGTATATAAAAAATAGGCGAAACAGTAGTAAAATCAAGGCTTGTGGCTCGTATCAAACTTTGTGCTTAACCGAAAGTTTAGTGCTTCGAAATCGCCTACTTTTCATATACTAACCGTTGTGTGTAATTCCAGGGAGACAATGAAAGACTTTTTTGGCATGCTGAAACTTAAACATATTAATTAACTTATGACTAAGATAAAAAATGCAAATCACTCTGAAAATCCTTAAATTTGACTTTTATGAAAAAAATATTTAGTGGTTTTAAATCTTTACTTAAAGGTGAACTATTGGCATGTATTATATTAATAGTTCTTTCCGGAATCATCTACATAATAGTTCGATAAACTAAACCTAAAGAGTGTCTAAGCCAACACCTTCATACTTCTGAAAAGGATACAAGTGTGGGCGGAAATTTAAATATCATCAACGCTTGGGTTTAAGAAATATCTGAGAGCTACCAGATTGTTATTAATTTGTATATTTGTTTCAGATGAAGAAACTATACATCATAGCCGGATGCAATGGAGCTGGTAAAACAACTGCTTCTTATACAATTCTTCCTGAAATACTCGATTGTAAGGAGTTTGTGAATGCAGATGAAATTGCTAGAGGAATTTCACCATTTCAGCCTGAAAAAGTAGGGATAGAAGCGGGTAGAATGATGTTAAAAAGGATTAAAAACCTTTTGGCAGCAGGTGAAAGTTTTGCATTCGAAACTACTCTCTCGACAAGAAGCTATGTTACGTTTATTGAGAAAGCCAAGCATCTAGGATATCAAGTAACCTGTCTATTCTTTCTGCTGGACTCAGAAGAATTGGCTATTTCAAGAGTAGCCACCAGAGTAAAAGAAGGAGGGCATCATATTCCAGAGGAAGTGATAAGAAGAAGATATAAAAGTGGATTGAAGAATTTTTTCAATCTGTTTTTGCACCGAGTAGACAACTGGTTATTTGTAAATAATTCTGGTGACAGCTATGAAATTGTTGCAGAAGGTTCATTAAATGATATTACCGTGAACAATGTTTTACAGTGGGAAGAATTAAAAGAAAAATATTATGGGAACTAAGGAGCAATTAAAAGAAGAACGCGATAAAATTGTAAAAGGACTTGAGGAGACTTACAGAAAGCTTGTTCTATTCAAAAAAGAAAAGAATAGTCCGATGATTGTATTGCGAGAAGGTAAAATTACTGAGGTAGACCCGAACGATATACTACCCACAACATCGTATAAGCGTAATGCGGGTTGAACTGCTAAAATTGAGCATTTTTGCTCTTAAGGAACTTTGCGGTGAGCGGATGGTGAAGCTCTCTTAAATCCCTCACTACGCTTATACTTAACGTTGTGAATCAACACCCAATAACCATGACAAAATTTTTTAGAAATATTAGACAGAATCTGCTCACTGAAAATAAATTCACTAAATATTTGATTTATGCCATTGGAGAAATTGTCCTCGTAGTCCTTGGAATTCTAATAGCTTTAACTATTAATAACTGGAATGAGCAACGCAAAGTCAATCAACAAGAGTTGCTTCTTGTTAAGCAGTTGAAATTAGACGTCTACAGCAACTTAAATGAAGTGGTTGAATTAAATGAACGACTTAGAATTAATAAACAAGGTATAGATAGTCTTATTGTCAGGATAAACAAAAAGCATTATAATTTAATGGTTCCTATATTTCTATCTCAAGCCTTAAGAAAAACTGATTTCAATAATGCAAGTTCCGGTTATAACTTGATGCAAAGTGGTAAAGCATCTCTTATATCAGATGAAGCTGTTTTAAAGTCTGTCCTTACTCTCTACGAAAATGATTTTCCAGATATTATAGCGAGACAAAATGATATGAATAACAGCATCGACTTTATACAACGTCATTTTGTGAACAAACTATTTACAAAAGCAGACAATGAATTAAATATCAAATTTAATGAATTCGATGTAGTTGCTACTGATCTTTTTATACCAGTAGATTATGATGCTTTAACTGAAAATATAGAGCTTAAAAACACACTAATCCAATTTGGAAAGTTAGTTGAGATCCGACTAGCCTATCTCAGGAAGACAGAAGACAATTTAAAAGAAACCATAACACTTTTAAATTATAAGTTAGAATTAGAGTGATTACCTTCGGTAAGTTTTGAAATTAACGAAAGCACAACAAAACTTATAAATAATAGTGGCTTCAGGCATAATCGCTGGATTTGCGCAATTTTTGGGATTTCGCTATGTGCATGCCGGAAAGCAAACGTTACTTTGCTTTTATAATGTTTACATCACAACTTTTAGAAATTATTAGCGATGTGATTTCCAAATTCAAGAACTTAACGCAATAAATCTAAATTCATACATTTGTACTATGGCAATTAAATAACAAAGATAGAAATACAATGATTTCACTGAATCGAACTATATCATATACCAAAAATTGGAAAAATACTTTTTTTATTGCCTTACTGTTAGGTTCATTTGTTTCAATTTTGTTAATGACCTTAGAACCTTTTGATAATAGTAATACGTTCCCATACAAATATCTAATCCTTTCCGGCTACGCATTCTGTATAATAATTCCCCTACTGCTTGTTCACCCTCTTGAAAATTACTTTTACAGAATTCAAACCAACCGATGGTTTGTATTAAATGAATGCTTTTATATTACAGCAACGCTCTTTATAATATTTCTTTTCTCTTTTTTTTATCACTTCTACTTGGTGAGTGGTCTGCCCTCATTTACTACCGAATTAATTTGGGATTTTATAAAATCCTTCGGAGTGCCATTTACACCTATTGTCGTTCCTATATGGCTTTATTTACGCTCTAAATATGGCTTAATAGAGGTTCCTTTATATGATAAAGAGAATACTAAAAAAGTAAAAACCGTAACCATTATTGGAAAGAATAAGTCTGAAACCTTAACAGTTTTTGAGTCAGATTTTATTTTTGCGAAAGCCCAGCAAAATTATGTGGATGTTTATTTTAAGACAGAAAATGGAATCCAAAAGCAAACATTTCGTATCACTTTATCAAATATTACAAAACAACTTCCTAAAGCATGGCAAGTGCACCGCTCGTACTTAGTCAATCTGGATTATCTTAAAACACTTGAAGGAAACGCTAGAAAGCGTTTTATGACCATCTCGGAGACTGAAGAAATTATTCCAATTTCTCAAGCTTACTATAACGCCTTAAATAAGAGGCTTTCAAATTCGTCACATAAAATTCAAAACTAGCCCACATCATTCAATTTAAACCCAAATATTTCAAGTTGGTCACACTCTTTTTTTGTTCTTGGTTTTTTGTTTTCTCTTTGTTGAGAACATAAAAAAACAAACAAATGAATACTCGTAACCTTTTTATCCTAACAATTTTAATAACACTGCTAACAAGTTGTGCTTCCAGTAAATATGTAAACTATTTAAAGGAACACACAGAAGTAGTTAAAATGACAGATTCACTTCAGTTTAATTCACTTGATGAAAATTTTTACAACAACAAACTCTTTCTAGTTGGTGAGGTACACGAAGTTGAAACATCCCCAAGAATAGACTTTGCACTATTTACTCAACTTAATGAAAAAATAAAAGTTGATATTTATTTGGCTGAAATGGACATTGCTCAAGGATATTATCTGCAAGAATATTTAAAAGGATCTAATGAAATTGATCTCAAAGAGATATTAAAGGAATGGATAGTTTACATAGGACGTTTTTCAGAACAATATAGAAATAAATGGAAAAACTTGAGAATCTACTATTCTCAACTTCCAGAAGAAGCAAAGTTCGAACTTGTTGGGATTGATAGAATTGCCGACTTTGACCTTATTCGAAAATTATTAAAGGAAAAACTTCCGATGAAATATCATAAAGATATACATCCTGAGAATGACTCTTTAATTTCTTGGTCTAAAAACAAATTCAATACCATTCTCGACAAAGAGAAATCTCAATTTGACACAACTACTATAGCCCTGTTAGAAAACATAGCATACAATCTCTCTAATTACAAAAAGACAAGAAATAGAGACAAATTTATGTATGAAAATTTTAAAAAATTATACAAACAAAATCAATGGGAAAATAAGAATATTTATGGCGGGTTTGGTTTTTCTCATACCTTGCAAGCATATAAAAATACTTTAGCTGGACTAATAAAAAAAGACACTAATTTACCTTACACTAGCAAAATGGTTAGTCTAAACAGCTTATATGTAGACTCTAAATTAACAGTAGATAGCAAGGCGCTACCAAAGTTTATGCAAGATAAAGGACAAGAGTTTACAAGATTTAAGTATTCGCAAGACAATAGGCTGTTTATGTACATAAAAGGAATAGCAGACTATAAAAGAGTATCAGAACCAAACACCATAAGTTTAATTAAATTAGACGCGCAAAGTTCACCTTATTTAAATTCGGCAAGAGGAACTAAAGTTAAAAAACTGATAACAATTTGGGATGCTTATGATATTTTAGAGGGGACATCGACTACTGACTATGCTCAATACATATTTTTTGTTCGAAATGCAGACTGGATTCAACCTGATGAAAAATAATTATGTCAAGCATTGGGTATCTTAAAATGAAAGTTATATTTTCCATTTTACTTTTTTTATCATACTTGGCAATATTAGGACAAGAGGCAGATCGAACTCCAGATCAAATGACCTTTGATGAAATACTTGATGTACTATGAGGAAGAATATGATTCGGCACATGTCATGTTTAAAGAATTTGTAAATGACTACCCTACTTCCTCTTTATTGCCAAGAGTAAAATACAATATTGGTTATATTCTTAAACAAGTTGCAAGAGACGAAGAGTCAATTCCAATTTTTGAAAAACTATTAGCCTGTAATTATAACGATAAAAAAAGATTTTTGGTGGAATTATGGAACAATATGCATTGTACAAAAATAACAGTGCATTTCATTTAGCAGAAATTTGTCTCATTTTACAAGATTACGATAAATCTGCTAAATACATTAAACTCTTTGATAAAAAACATAAGTATAAACATTTTGATGGGAAAGAAATGATGGCTAATGAAATCTACACTGCCAAATCATACGCAAGACTCTATAATGGATAAGGAAAACCGAATAGAGCGATCAATAAACTGTTACCATCTGTTTTTGATAATGGATTGAACAGTAATTTATCTCTTCTTGAACTTTTAAGTGAGATACTTGAAGAGCAATACCCTAATGAAGAATTGACAATACAAGTGAAAAAGGCAAGGACTTCCTTAGTGATAAAAGATGAAAGCATCGCATTTATTGAATATTTAAGAACGAAAATAGAAGTATACGATTATCAACTTTTTACATTTGATAATTTAGAATTAAAAGGTGTTGAAAAATGGCATAAAGTATTTGATACACATGTACGTTTTAAGAAATGCACTCAACAACAACCAGCAACTAATCTCAGCTAAAAACAATGGCCTTTACAAAACAATTGAAATGTTATCGCTTCTTGCTACCTTTATCTGAGGTTGAAAAATGAGGGGTTTTAATCCACCTCATTTTTTAATTTTATAGTTATATATACCATTAGAATTCAACAATGAAAAATCTACTTAATTACATACAATCAAAAATCACTTTAACTCAAAGCGAAATTGAATTAATCAATAATCATTTCGTTTCAGAAGAAATTACAGCTCAAACCATGCTCTTAGAAGCTGGGAAAACCGAACGATACATTTATTATTTGAGTAAGGGGATTGTAAAAGGCTACAAAATTGTAAATGGAAAACTAGTCGTAGAGCACCTTGTTGATCAACATAACTTTTTCACATCAATCGATAGTTTTATGAACGAAACCCCTTCGCCAGATTATTTTAAAACTGTAACAAATTGTAAACTGCTAAAAATATTTAAACCTGATTTAGAACTTTTACGAAGCTACTCTAACAAATGGAATAATTTAGTGGAAACCATAATCAATGAACATTTAGATTGTAAAATGGAAAGGGTAAGAGATTTCCAAACACTATCGGCAAAAGAACGCTACTTAAAATTTATAAAAGAAACCCCAAATTTAGCATTAAACGTTTCAGTTGAGAATATTGCTTCATTTTTAGGAATGGAGCCTCAATCTTTAAGTCGTATTCGCAAACAGGTTACTTTCTAACATTTGTTATTTTTATCAACCTTAAAATTATTGAAATTTGCTCAAAACAAATTAAAAAATGAGCAAAGAAATATCTTTAGTAACAGGAGCAAACGGACACCTCGGCAACAATTTGGTTAGGCTTTTACTGTCAAAAAATCAGCAAGTAAGAGCAACGGTCAGAAACATAAAAAACCAAGAACCTTTCAAAGACTTACACTGCGAAGTGGTTCATGCAGACATTACCAATAGGGAATCACTTCAGAAAGCATTTCAAGGTATTACTAATCTGTATGCTGTTGGAGCAAATTTCAGTATGTGGGCAAAAAATCCAAAGCTTGAAATATACGATAACAATGTACAAGGCACGCAAAGCTTATTTGACATTGCCAATGAATGTGGCGTTAAAAACATCGTTTTTATAAGTTCAGTTGCTGCATTAGATTTTACAAAATTACCTGCAAATGTGGACAATGGATACAATGATGATAGAAGAAATTGGTATTATAATTCTAAAAATGATTCGGACAAACTAGCATTAGAGTTAGGGGAAAAATATAAGATTAGGACTGTTTTAGTTTTGCCTTCTGCTATGATTGGTAGTGAAGCACACAAATTAAGTTATTCTAACAATTTGGTGTACCAAATAATTAATGGCAAGATCCCCGTAGATACGAATATCACACTTAATTGGATAGACGTAAAAGACGTGGCTCTGGGTTCGTATAACGCTATGCAAAAAGGAAGAAACGGAGAACGCTACATTTTGGCAAACGAACAACATACTTCTATGAAAGAAAGTGTGAAAATAGCATCAGAACAATTCCCAGAGTTGAAATTAAAAGTGCCGAAGAGAGTACCAAAGTGTTTACTTTACTCTGTTGCAGGGTTAATGGAATTTGGAAGTAGATTTACAGGAAAAGAACCCCAATTACAAAGGCATTACTTAGATATGTTTTACGGATTAAAACAAGATTATGACATTACTAAATCCAGAAATGAAATAGATTTTAATCCAAAAAATTCAAAACAAGCCTTGATTGATGCAATGGATTATTTAAAAAATGAGTGGAAGCATGAACGAAAATAATGCATAAAAGATAAGCTCGTAGTGTTAATTACGATTTAGAGCATAGCAGCCACAGGACAAAACCTCATTAGGAAGTGAGAAATCTATTACAATATGTACAAGGAAAAAAACCGTCATTGAGATTCGTGAAAGGAACAAAACCTACCAAATTGGTGATGCAATTACTGAAGATAAAAGAATGCACTAGTAAAATTTTTAAAGCGGCCTCATTCAATAATTTTGTATTTAAACACTTCTATTAAAATTATTGGCTATTTTCAGATATTTTAGTACGCTTTTAGATTAAATTATTAGAATTTGGGAAAGAAAGTAGCTATTGTAATTACTTTAAAGATAAAAACCAACATAAAGTTATTTGTAAATGTTTGTAAAAGGCTAATTTCCACGAAAAAAGCGGGTAAATAAATTTGTCTGTTTATAAAGGATATATTTGTAGCTGGGCACAAAATAAGGCTGACGGTATTTTGAGCAGGCATCTTTGTTAATTTACTACTGGTGAACACCGCTTTACTATTATCTCAGATCAACCAACATTTAACCATAAGCGATGAAGAAAAGACATATTTCATCGATTTATGTGAAGTAGAACAATTGAAAAGAAATCTGATTGTTCTACTGCAAGAGGGAGACTTGTACGTATATCAGAATTGTAAATTCCGGCCTTTTAAGAGCCTATCACTTAAACACAAAAAGCAAAGATGTTATTGTGATGTTTGCAGTGGATAATTGGTGGATCACCTACGTGGACTGCTTTGCAAATACGCTTCCTGCAATGGTGAATATTCCGGTGGTGGAAGCTTGCAGTATTTTGAGTGCCATAACAGCTAAAAAGAAAGATTATACCAGACTAACTGACAATTTCTAAATATACCTTATTTTTTATAGCACCACGAAGCTCTCTATTTGAGAAAAAGAAAACTATGCTAACATTAATCGATGGCCCTTATTGATTTAGCACAAATGAAGACACCAGAATAATGCGTGCTAATTTAAAGAGGCTGGAAGCCATGACTCTACCTATTTTCAGGCAAGGGCATATCTTTATCACTAGCGAATGGTGACTTGACGCTGCTAAAACTAGCCATAGCACATAAGCCCTGAAATGATATGTGGAATGAAATTCAATATCCTGTGAGACATCGCTTAGTGAAAAACTGTGTTGCTGTACTAAGAATTCCTAGCGCATCTGCATGTGCTGACCAGGATGTGAAAACAGCGAGGGAAAGAGGGCTGAAGGTGTACTTTTAATTAGATGAAATTCCTGAGAGGGAAGAAAGAGGTCATCTAGGATGAAATTATACCGTTTAGTGCTCCTCTTCCTTAAGCAGTTTTACAGAAAGCTTTCGAGGAAAAACTAGGAATTAATCACGAAAGGGGCTATGATTACTTTAGAAAGTTTATGCGTACAATTTATTTGATAAATACTGTATAATCTAACCAATAAAAAAGCAGCCACTCAGCCATGATAAAATCAGTATTATTCCTTGCCTTATTTTTCGTGTCATGTGGTTTGCGTGCTCAAGAGTTTATGGAGAAGATCCCACTGAAAGAAGGTAAAGTCGATAATATTGAAGTAAAGGGTATGGTTTTAAGTACATTGCTTCAGGTATATGATGAAAACTCAGCATCACATTTAGCCGGGGATGTTTATCTCAGAGTCAGTAATAATAATGAAGCAATTGCAGATTTCTATGTCGATAAAGATGAAGTAGCCAGAGAACACTATACCAAAATATATAAAAACTATTTCTTCACTTTTGACCATGAAAATAGCACCCTGATTATAGAAAAAGCGCAATTAAGTAGAATATTTGCTCTTTCCAATATAGGTACTGGCATGGTGGAAGGCAAAAATGATTTCATGGAATTACAGATTACCGATTTCATCATGGAATCCGGTTACGATGCTCCGCTTGAGGAGGCCAATTCTAACTATTTTAGTAATGTGCAATACACTGTGCAGGTAAAGGTGGAAGATATTGTGGAAAATCTAAGTTTCTCCAGTACCGACATAAAAGATGATCTTACTTATAATGTAGCCGGTTACACGATTCATATACTATCAGATCAATATAAAGATTCACTTTGCTATGTTGAGATGAAGATTGAGAATAAATGAACCAGTAGTTAGTAGGGGAAATCAACTAATGTATGAAATAAAAGCTCGCCTTCAGATTGCTAATACTTTTACAGAGGTGATCTAAATTTTTTAATGATTCATTAAAAAGTATACATCTTAATTTGGTATTCTTCTATTAAATAATGAAAACTTATTATTGGAATCTAAATTGCAACGTATCCTTAATGAAAATATGCCCGTATATAATATCTATAAAATGATAAATAGTAAAACGCGGTTAGTCGCAATAACTTACGCTTAACCTTGATACTTTCTCTATTTAAAAGCTATCAATAAATTTTCAATAGGAAAGTTTCAATAGATTTACTGTTTTTCTGTCAAAGAATATTAATTTTTCACCAAAATAATCCCCTGATTTTACAGGAAGATAATGAGTAAAAAACAGCTTCAATTTTTTCTCTGTGCTTTAGTTTTATTTGTAAGCTCAATAGTATTGCTAAGTTGGCTTACAAATATTAGATTTTTGCTGAACCTTATTCCCGGTGCGCCAACAATGAAGTTCAATACGGCTTTATTGTTCCTTTTTATTTCTTTTTCAATAATTTTAACGGGAAATAGAAGCAAAATATTGAATTTAGTAGCAATTGCACTTGCTTTTGCAACCTTCATTATTAGCACCATGACTCTTTATCAATATCTTTTTAACCTAAATTTGGGTATTGACAACCTCTTTTTTACTGACACATTAACGGCTAAAAATCCCGGCCGAATGTCTCGAGCGACAGCCTTTTCCTTTATGATGTTATCAATAGCCAAAATCTTGAGGGGCTTTGAGCGTACAAAACAATTGAAATCAATAAATTACCTCATAACCATTGTGGCTATTATATCTTTATTGGTAACTTCTACTTATCTCCTTCAATTTATAACTAGTAATTATGTGTTGGTGTTTAATTCAATGGCTATTCATACTGCTATACTGTTTCTCCTGGCTTCCTTAGCTATTTCTTTCAAACATCCTGATCACAGCTATGTGGGCTTTCTTACGGGAAGATATATTGGCAGTAAACAAGCAAGAAACTTATTACCCTTTGTGGTGGGATTGCCCATCATTTTAAGTTCTGTACTACTGTATATGATGAACATAGGGTTTTTGGAAACTGATTATGGTATCGCTTTATATACTATCATCTTCGCCTTAATTAGTATCTTATATTTCTCTTTTATTTTCACAAAACTCAATAAAGTAGACCAGGAACGTTTTAAGCTTGAGGAGAATTTAAGAGCCTCAAATGAAGAACTTCAGCAATACAAATTAGCGCTCGATCAGAGCTCTATTGTGAGCATAACAGATTATGAGGGTAGAATAAATTATGTCAATCAAAAATTTGTAGAAATATCTGGTTACAGTCAGAAGGAGGCGATTGGAAATACACATCAATTAGTAAATTCAGGGCACCATCAGCGATCTTTTTTTAAAGAAATGTGGAAAACCATAAAGAGCGGCTCTGTTTGGGTGGGTGGAATTAAAAATAGAACTAAATCTGGAGATTTTTATTGGGTGCATACCGTAATCGTTCCTCTTAGGAATGCTGAAGGTGAAGTTGAACGGTTTCTTACAATTAAGCAGGACATTACCAAAAAAACAATTCTGGCCAATCAATATGAAAGTCTAAAGTTAAGAAATAAAGAGATAGAGCAGTTTACCTACATCGCTTCACACGATTTGCAAGAACCACTAAGAACCCTAAAAAGTATGAGTGGTATGCTTCAGAAAAGGTATGGAGCTACACTTGAAGGCGATGGAGAAAAAATGCTAAATTTTATTTCAAAAGCTGCTTTCAGAATGAGTGATTTGGTAAAAGGCTTGTTAGATTATTCTGTAATAGGTGTAAACAAAGAGCTGGAGTATGTAAACACTTCGATTCTGATAGAAGAGGTGAAGAATGACCTTGCTAGCCTGATAAAATCAAATGATGCCAAAATTAAGTATGAAGATTTGCCTGATTTGAAAGCATATAAAACAGAGCTTCGTTCTTTGTTTCAAAACCTTTTGCAAAACGCTATCAAATTTAAATTTCCTGGCACAGCTCCTGAAGTATGGGTAACAGCCTTCAAGGATGAACAGAATTTTAAATTTTGTATAAAAGATAATGGAATTGGAATTTCTAAAGATCAATTAACCAACATTTTTGGTCTTTTTAAGCGTTTACAAAATAGAAAAGATTACGAAGGTACAGGTATTGGTCTGGCCCATTGTGAAAAAATAGTACATTTGCATGGTGGCACTATTTGGGCGGAATCAGAGCCAAATCAAGGAACTTCAATTATATTTACAATCCCCATTTTTTAATTTATGACAAAAAAACTCAATTGTATTTTATTTATAGATGATGATGAAGCAGTAAATTTTTTACATCAACATATCACAAATGATGCACAGGTAGCAGAAAGAATTATCACTAAAGAAAACGGAAAAGAGGCGATAGATTTTCTTACGAAAGCAGTAGAAGGAAAGTACCCCCAGCCTGATTTAATATTTCTGGATATCAATATGCCAGTGATGGATGGTTGGGAATTTCTAAAGCAGTACAAGGAGTTACCTCCTGAGGCAAAAGGTAAAATCGTACTTTTTATGTTGACTACTTCACTTAATCCAGAAGATAGAATAAGAGCCTCAGAAGATGTAAACATTAAGGGCTTTAAAACGAAACCCTTGGACAATGAAATGCTGGATGAGATTCTTAAGGAATATTTTCCGAGTTATATATAGTTGCGCTAAATAGAAAATGTTAAGGAAAAATGGGTTGGAGAAATTCAGTCGAAACTGTCAAATAGTTTTTTAAAAAAAGCTAATTCTTTTATTTAAGTAATATAACTAGAATAAATATTTTTATATTAAGAGGTGTTTAGCACCTCATATTTAATAAAATTGAGTTGTTAGTTTTATCTGTTACGTACCTTGAAAAATTTACTCATTCTTTTAACACTTACAACTTTCGATTCTTGTTAGGGAGATAAAACCACTCCATTTATCACAATTTTTGAAAGGAATTGGTAGTTGGGAACCTTAAAACGTCCAACGACCTAAACTCTTAACGTTGTAAAGCATGTGCCTTTACAAACAGTTTAACAACTCATCAACCTAAAAATCATTGTTAAACGTGATGTATGTCATATCTCCATTGAAAAAGAAAGTAGACCTTTGTAAAAACAAACACAATGGATCAAACACACATTCACTTAGTAATCACCCATCTGCCGATATTCGCTTCAATTTTGGGTGGACTTGTTCTTGCTTATGGTCTTTGGACAAAAAGTAGTGAAACAAAAATTACCGCTTATGCCCTATTTATTATTTCCTCAATTGGTGCAGGCATTGCTTACTTAACAGGCGAAGCAGCAGAAGAAAGTGTAGAACATTTACAAGGGATTTTTGAAGCAACAATCGAAAGACATGAAGATTTTGCAACCTACGCTTTGGTTTCCCTTATCATTTTAGGAGTGGCTTCCATCATAGGGATATTCCTGACTTTGAGAAAATCGCCTGCAACAAGAAAATTAGCATTTGTGATTTTTATTATTTCATTAGTTAGTTTCGGACTAGTGGCAAGAACAGGCTATTTAGGTGGACAAATAAGACATTCAGAAATTGTGAAAGGTGCAAATACTCCCACAGATAATACAGAAAGTGAAGCTGATGAAGACTAAACAAAGTTAGCCAAATCAATTTCCCTAAAATATAGCTAGCTTTAAAAATGCCTATAAATCAATTTAACATAAAAGGATTAGATAGCGAACAGGTCAACTTATCGCGAGAGAAATTTGGACGCAATAAGCTTGACTATAAAAAAGAAAACACCTTTTTAGATGTTTTACTTCGGATAGTTAAAGAGCCAATGACCATCTTGTTATTGGTGGCCTCTATTATCTATTTTATTAGTGGGGAGACAGGTAATGGCATTTTTATGGTTGTGGCCATCTTGTTTATCGCTTCCATTTCTTTATACCAGGACTCTCGAAGCAAAAATGCACTTGAGAAATTAGAAGATCTGTCGCAACCCCATTGCAAAGTCATTAGGAACGGAATCCTTATTGAAATAAAAAGTGAAGAATTAGTGGTAGGCGATTTTCTCCTGGTAGAAGAAGGCACCTCAATAACCGCTGATGCAAACATTGTGCAATCAAACGATTTTTCGGTCAATGAATCAATTCTTACAGGCGAATCGCTTGCCGTTTTTAAGGATAAAGACAAACAAGACAAGGTTATTTACAATGGAACCATTGTAGCCAGTGGATTAGCCATTGCTGAAATTACGGCTATTGGCAACGAAACCAAATTGGGTAAAATTGGAAAGAGTCTAGAAAGCATCAGCGAAGAAAAAACCCCTTTAGAAATTCAGGTATCTAGTTTTGTAAAATGGATGGCAACTGTAGGGGCTATCGTTTTTATTCTTGTTTGGGCAATAAATTATTGGCAATCACAACATATTTTAAACAGTTTACTTCAATCGCTCACTTTGGCAATGAGTATTTTGCCCGAAGAAATACCAGTAGCTTTTACCACCTTTATGGCTCTTGGGGCGTGGCGTTTAATGAAGTTGGGAATTGTAGTAAAACAAACCAAAACAGTAGAAACCCTTGGGAGCGCAACAGTAATTTGCACAGATAAAACAGGAACGATTACTGAAAACAAAATGAGCTTAGCCAAACTTTTTATTTTGAAGAACAATACAATAGTTAGTCCTGAAGACACATTAAACAACAGCGAAAAAGAACTAATAACATTATCGATGTGGGCAAGTGAACCCATTCCTTTCGATCCTATGGAAATGGCATTGCATCAAGCGTATAAAGACCTAAAACAAAATGACGAACGACCTAATTACAAGCTCGTTCACGAATATCCCTTAGGTGGTAAACCCCCGATGATGACACACATCTTTTCGGAAAGCAATGGTCGCAAAATAATTGCAGCCAAAGGCGCACCCGAAGCATTAATGAAGGTATCTAGTCTTAACGAGACTGAAATACAACAAATCCACTCGGCCATTGAGCTTTTAGCAACAGAAGGATATAGAGTTTTAGGTGTAGGCGTCTCAAATTTTGTAGGTGAAGATTATCCTACTCAACAACAAGATTTGCCTTTTGAATTTAAGGGAATTGTTGCTTTCTATGACCCGCCAAAAAAGAATATTCAGCGAGTAATGGAAGATTTTTATAACGCAGGTATCCAAGTGAAAATAATTACGGGTGATAATGCCGCCACAACAGCTTCCATTGCCAAGCAAATTGGGTTTAAAGATTATGATAAAACTATTTCGGGTGATGAGTTGATGGCACTATCGGACAAGGAGTTGCAGACTCGGGTGATGGATACTGCTATTTTCACCCGAATGTTTCCTGAAGCCAAGTTGAAAATAATCAATGCTTTAAAATCCAACAATCAAATCGTAGCAATGACAGGCGATGGCGTGAATGATGGACCTGCTTTAAAAGCTTCACATATTGGCATTGCAATGGGAAAGAAAGGAACTGAAATAGCCAAACAGGCAGCTTCCTTAATTTTATTGGAAGATGATTTATCCAAAATGGTAGATGCCGTGGCAATGGGAAGAAAAATATATGCCAACCTAAAAAAAGCCATACAATATATCATTTCTATTCATATCCCTATTATTCTAACGGTTTTTATTCCTTTAGCCCTTGGATGGATTTATCCGAATATTTTTTCGCCTATACACATCATTTTTTTAGAGTTAATTATGGGGCCAACTTGCTCTATAATCTATGAAAACGAACCGATGGAACCAAACACAATGTCGCATAAACCGAAGCCACTTTCTACCACTTTTTTTAATTTGAAGGAGCTTTCTGTCAGTATTATACAAGGATTGTTCATCACATTAGGAACATTATCTATTTATCAGTTTGCTGTGGCCAGTGGCTATAACGAAGCAATTACCCGAACGATGGTTTTCACCGTTCTAATTACTGCAAATATTTTTCTTACATTAATCAACCGTTCATTTTATTACTCAATTTTAACAACCTTGAAGTATAAAAACAATATGGTTTTATTTATTGTCTTTATTACAATCGCTTTAGTGGGTTTAATCCTGTATGTGAAACCACTGTCCACATTCTTTGAATTTGAGACATTAAACCTATATCAAATTTTGCTCAGTATTATAATCGGTTTTATTTCAGTTATTTGGTTTGAAATAGTAAAAGCTATAAAGAGAATAAAACACCAATGAATAGAAAGGCCAGCTTATAACATCATCTGCAAGCTGGGGTGCCGTGCTTCCTGGGACAGGAAAGTGCTATATTTGAAGTTCATTTCTTTGTAGGAAGTTAAGTGGTAAAATCCTGGTCTGTGTATATCCAAACCATTTCACACAACCTCAAAAGTATAACTCCACCCTGATTTGGAATTCATTCAATAAAAGTTCAGAAGTAAAATGCCAGCGACCAACAGGTGGTTTAAAAAATTGTCAGCATAATAGTTTATTCAAGGGTTGCAGCCCACTTCGATGCTCATGTATATTCATCGGCACTCACCAGTAACGAACTAGTATATTTATGAAACCGTCATAAACGGTTGATATCCAAATTTGTAACCAAGGATATTACCTGAAGAGTGTCGATTTTGTATGCAATAAAGGAAAACGAAGTGGGGCAGCTCTAAAAGTCTTGAAATTGCATACATAGAATCTTTGCCGATTTAGTAAGTTAAATATTATGAATTTATAAAATTTTATAATATTATACATTTACAATCTACGGCATATTCAAAATTATGAACCACGTCTTTAGAACACTAGCTTTTTTCTTTATCATCAGTAGTCTATTTATTGCAGGTTGTAACACCGCAACACCAAGCCAGTGGCAGTGGGAGCCTATCACGACAGAAGGGGAACCAACAGCCCGTCATGAGGCAGGACTTGTCGCTTATAAAGACAAATTATTTTTAATCGGAGGACGAAGAATTAACCCTACTTCGGTATTTGATCCCAATACAAATACATGGACTGAAAAATCCGCTACACCTATTGAACTGCATCACTTTCAACCCGTAGTTTTTAACGATGCAATTTATTTGATGGGTGCCATGACCGGCGAATGGCCAAACGAAACCCCCGTTGATCGGGTGATTATGTATTATCCCGATCGTGATGAGTATGTTTATGGCGACTCGATCCCTAAACACAGACGAAGAGGTGGAGCAGGCGCAGTGGTTTATAATAATAAGATTTATTTAATTGGAGGTATTACAAATGGTCATATGAATGGCTACAAACCCTGGTTTGATGAATATAATCCGGAAACAGGCGAATGGAAAACCTTGGCTGATGCCCCAAATGCACGGGATCATTTTCAGGCGGTGGTGGTCGATAACAAACTATATGCTTTTGCTGGGAGAACCACCTCAAAAAAAACCGACCAGGATATCGCTTTAACAGTGAGTCATGGCAATGTTTATAATTTCAAGACGCAAGAATGGGAAACAGTAACTAATAATTTAGCGATACCCACCGTGCGAGCCGGAAACTTTGCTTTTGCCTGGAATCATTCTATCATAATTGGTGGAGGAGAAACAGCTGAGCAAGTGGAGGCACATGATGAGGTGGAAGCATATAATTCCCAAACAAAGCTATGGAGTGAATGGCCTTCTCTTAAACAGGGTAGACATGGGACCGGATTTGCCGTACTAGGAAACTATGTTTATACTGCTTCAGGCTGCGGAAAACATGGAGGCCAACCTGAACTAACAACTATTGAACGCTTAGAATTACCTAATGGAAATGCCCAACCAATAGCTGAAAAATTAGACTCAACCCCTGTACACATGCAGTGGCACACTCTAACGCTTTCCTTCAAAGGTCCGGAAACATCTGAAACGGCTCAAGAAAATCCATTTTTAAATTATCGGTTAAGTGTTGCCTTTCAAAACGGTGAAACCAAGCACACCATAAGAGGTTTTTATGCAACCGATGGAAATGCAGCAGAAACCAGTTCGAAGAAAGGCAATATTTGGCAAGTACGTTTTACCCCTGATAAAATGGGCAAATGGTCATATTCTGCTAAACTTAGTCAGGGAGATAGCATTGCACTTAGCAGTGATTTAAATGCCGGAAAATCAGTGCCAATATCAGATGCTGATGGAGACTTTTTAGTGCTTAGATCAGATAAAGAAGGTGATGATTTTAGAGCGCATGGACGAATAGAAGCCTATAATGGATATTTTAAATTTCATGATACCGAAAACTATTGGCTTAAAGCCGGAACAAATAGCCCTGAAAATCTGCTGGCCTACATTGATATTGATGACACCTATCGCATAAAAGCAGAAGCCAGAGAGGGAGAAGCAGCTGCGCCTACGTATATTCATACCTACGAACCACACCTCAGAGATTGGAAAACAGGGGATCCCACATGGAAAAACGGAAAGGGGAAATCACTAATTGGAGCTCTCAATTATTTAGCTTCAAAAGGCATGAACTCGGCCTATTTCTTAACCTTAAATATATTGGGTGATGGTAAAGATGTATGGCCCTATGTAAGTCCTGATGATTTTACCCGATTTGATGTAAGCAAATTAGATCAATGGGAAATCATCTTTAAATACATGCAATCAAAAGGCATTTTACTGCATGTGGTTTTACAGGAAACAGAAAATGAAACGATGCTGGATAATGGAGATACCGGACCTTATCGCCAATTATACTTTCGGGAACTAATTGCAAGGTTTGGTCATCATCCAGGCATGATTTGGAATTTAGGAGAGGAGAATGGATTTACTCCATGGGCTCCGGATAATCCTTACCAGGATAATAAACAGCGAAAAGCAATGGCACGGTTTATAAAAGAAAATGATCCTTACAAGCATCCCGTACTATTACATACCTTACCTAATGAAGAGCTCAGAAAGGATATTTTAAACGGTATGCTTGGATACGAATATTTGGATGGTATTTCCCTGCAGCACGCCGAAAGAGAAACAGTGTCTGAAGTAGTATCTAAGTGGAAAGCAAAATCCGATAGCGTTGGTCACCCATGGCTGATGACGATGGACGAAATTGGGATGTGGTACGATGGGGCCATGACTGATGCCGAAGATCCTAATCATACTACACTTAGACGCTATGCACTTTGGGGCACCTTATTATCAGGGGGAGCTGGTGTGGAATGGTATTTTGGAGCAAAGCATCCACATAATGATTTAACTTCGGAAGACTGGCGCCAGAGAGACCGTCTATGGGATATCACAAACTACGCTAAAGAGTTTTTTGATACTTATATACCGTATTGGGAAATGCAACCCAATCATAGTTTAGTTAATTCAACAGAAGCATATTGCCTCCGCCAGAAGGATGAGATCTATGCTATTTATTTGCCAAATTCTAATGCCTATACGCTTGATTTAAGTAGTGCAACAAGTAGCTTTAGTGTACATTGGTTTAACCCATTAACAGGGAATGATTTGCAAATCGGCTCGGTAGAATCAATCAATGGTGGCGGAATTCGCTCCTTAGGAAATCCTCCTGAAATGGAGAATACTTCATCAGGTCAGGATTGGGTGGTATTGGTAAAACGTATATAGTTGATTATAAAATAAAACATAATTATGTTTACAAAAATCATACGAAATGTGAGTTCAAAAATCATATCTTAGTTCAAATCGAACACATTCTATTAAACATAGGCAATGTTTCGTTATTCTCCTCTTAGTAAAAAAATAAAATTGAGGTGTACTTATAGTTCAAAAGAATTCCCAAAGTGTAGAGAATTCAGTTCGGTGTAAAATACATGAAGGAAAATGTTCCATCATAAGAGCTATTTAGCATTCGATTATTACCGGAAAAACCCACCGAGAATCATATTCCCAGTTACACTGCATCCGCATTTGTCATTTGCCAACTCAGTTTCCTGACTAAAAGATTGATATACAGGATGAAAATACAATTTATATTTTTACATTTAAAATGTCAGGTCAGATATAATCAATGTCTCTTGTCAATTATTTTGTGTTGTCATGAATTGCAATGACGGCGAAATGTGTAAAATGACACTCAATTGAGAAATAATGAAACGGAAAAGCCGAAACCCGAACAAAATAGGCACTTACTGATCAAGTAATTATGAAAAAACCATCATTGAATCAATTGATAGTATTGCCTGTACTTTGTATTTTAGCTGCTGGCATTCAAAGCAGTAACTAAAAACCAAAAGAAAAGGTAGAAATAGGAAAGGAATTTAGTTTAAAAACTGCTAAAGCTGAAATTGAAAAGGCCAAGAACAATTTCATAGCGCTTGTTGAAGCTAGTGATTCAGTTGGTTTAGCCAGCGAGTATACAGTTGACGTCAAATTAATAGGTGCAGGAGCACCATCTGTAATGGGAAGGGCTAAGATTGAAACAGCTATGTCAAATATTGTGAAATCAGGCAAAACAGGAGTTGATTTAAGACTCAAAAATGTATATAGCACGGAAGATTTAATTGCAGAAGAGGGCGAATTAACCCTTTTTGTTGGCAATGATGCCGTTGCGGAGGAGAAATAGATTATCCTTTGAAAAAAGAAAACCGTAAGGGGAAATTATTTAGAGATATTTTCAATTCAAATTTACCTGCTGCATAGAAACTAATTATACAGTTACTATAATTGCATTCATTAAATGAACACAGACACACAACTGTTATAGTGCATATTCAAAGAGACTCGCGCTATACCCAAACTGGTAAACCATAAAAAACTAATGGACAAGCTCAGAAAAACAATTTATATCATTCTATACACAGTTGCCCTAGCTATGGCTGTAGGTTCTTTACTATCTATATTCAATAATACAGATAGCCGATATTTAAAAATGCTTGATTTTCCAAGAATACAATTCTTTATCACCTCCTTTACCTGTTTAATTTTGTTTCTGTTATTAGCTAAAAAGTGGCAATGGTATGATCATCTTTTGGCGGTGAGCTTAATTGGGAGTTTGATTGTGCAAGGTAGTTATCTTGTAAACTATACCAGTTTCGTTTCTGAGGCAGTCCCTACAGCTAAGTAGGGGTCTTTTGCGCATGACGACCAAATCAGTATCCTATTGATTAATGTAAAGATGTCCAACAAGAATTCTCAACCTCTTGTAGATTTAGTTGAAAGTAAAATGCCTGATTTAGTTATAGCCATGGAAATTGATGATTGGTGGGAAAAGCAATTGGAAACTATAGAAATAGATTATCCTTATACTCAGGAAACTACAAATAGTGCAGCGTATGGCATGACTCTATACAGCAAATTTCCTTTGAAAGATGTCAAAGTCAATTACCTACAAAATGAAAAAGTCCCCTCTTTTGAAAGTGTTGTTCAGCTTAAAAACGGAAAAAGTGTCCGTGTATATTCAGTTCATCCAGTACCTCCTGCCCATTTCGAGGACTTACCCGATAATGAAGGACAACGAGAAGCAGAAATGGTGATATTGGGTAAAATGATTAAAGGTGATAAGTTGCCCACCATAGTGGCAGGTGATATCAATGACGTGAGTTGGGCTGCAACTGATGAGCTGACAGGGACTAAAGATTTATTGCATGATGTTAGGGTTGGAAGAGGGTTTTATAACAGCTACAATGCCAACAATATATTTATGCGCTGGCCTTTGGACCACTTTTTTGTTACCAAAGAATTTCGGTTAATAACCTTAGAACGACAGTCCAGTATTGGTTCTGACCACTATCCCATATATGTTGAATTAGTACTATGAAATATTCTGAAATCTTAAATAATTTGTGAAAATTGATCGAAAATCCTGAAAGAGTCGTGCTTTTAGCTCCCGGGAGTCTTTTACACTTAAAAACATTAAAAATAAGCAGATATGAATTTGACGAATAAAATATCAATGTCTTTGGTCGCATTAGTTTTTGTAAGTTCTTGTACGCAAAAAGCAGAAAATGAAAAAAAATTCAATGCTGAGAGTGTAATGATTAGAATATCAGAAATAGAAATAGATTCTACCCACCTTCAAGAATATATTTCAATCCTGAAAGAGGAATCAGAGGCTTCAGTTAGATTAGAACCAGGAGTAATTTCAATCTACCCGATGTACAAGAAGGAAAATCCGAACGAGATAAGGATTCTGGAAATATATGAAAACATAGAAGCTTATGAAGCTCATTTACAGACACCACATTTCAAGCATTATAAGACCTCTACCCTTGGAATGGTAAAGTCTTTGAAGCTGATAGATATGGAAGCATTAGATGAAGAAACTATGCCTGCAATATTTATAAAATTATCGAAGTGATGATAAATACTTAAACAAGCACCACCCCCACCCCTATCTTCTCCAGCAAATAAGGATTATGATCAATCACTAGAATATCGTTGGCTGTACTCAATTCTTTTAAAATGACATAAAGTAAATCAATATCAGCGTAGTGTAGTCCGGTGCTGGGTTCATCTAAAATAAAAAGTGCGTTTTTAGACCTGTTTTGTAGCCAACTCAATAAAAGCAGTCTTTGTTTTTCACCGGAAGAAAGGGATTGTACAGGCTGTTCTAAGCGAAGATGTGATAAGCCAATTGCCTCAAATTGACTTATCAATTGTTGGCTATTTATAGTTGGTTTAGTATCTGCTAACCATTCTTTTAACTCCATTATATTTAATGAAAGTACATTAGCAACATTTAAAGAACGAACCCTATGTTCCAAAATATGCTTTTGATAGCGCTGTCCTTTACAAACTTCGCATTTTTCAATAGCATTGGCAGCTATATCAAGGCTGGTTTCTACATAGCCTTTACCTTTGCAATTCAGGCACTGACTGCCTTTTGTCTTGTAAGAAAAATCCTGAGCTTTTAAACTTGTTTCCTTTGTAAAAACCCTGGTAATCTCCTTAAGGAGATCTAGATAATCAACCAATAAGGTGGCCGAATGCGTCCTCAATTTTTTCGTCTCAAAATAATGCACTTCTGTATAATTATTTGGAAACGAAATGCTTTCACAATTAACAGGCTTTTTTTGCTCAATGCTTGGGATCAGGATATCTTTTACCAAAGTAGTTTTCCCTATTCCTGATTTTCCTGATATAGCCGTAATGCCACCAATCGGCACATTCAATACATCTTTAATAAGCGTATGTCTCGCTAGTTTACGGATAGCAATATGGTCCTTACCCTCTAATAGTTGCACAGCTTTGCTTGGAGCTTTCAAAAAAGGATGACAGTCGGGTTCATTGAGAAAATTTTGAGGGCTTCCATGATAGTTAATATATCCACCCAATTTTCCTGCATCGGGCCCTAGCTGTACCATCTGATCAGCCGCCAAGATGATTTCCTTATTATGTTCAATCACAATCACAGTATTTCCTTTATCGATCAGGTGTTTTAGAATTTGTATCAAATCCGGGATATTGTCATTCGACAAACCGGCAGAAGGTTCATCCAGCAGATAGGTGATGCCTTTAAGGGGACTATTCAATTGTTTGATAAGCGCTACTCTTTGATTTTCTCCACCTGAAAGTGTGGTTGATTTTCGGTTCAACTGTAGGTGCTCAATATGTAATTGTGCTGCTCTTTGGATAGTATTGAAGAGAAGAGGTTCAATCTTGGAGATGAGTTTTTGATCCACCTCCACATGCTTATCATCAGCAGAAAGCCACTTTTCTAAGCTTTTAAAATCCATTGATTTGATCTGATGAATAGATTTACCGGCAATTTCAATTCTTAATCGCTCCGGCTTTAATCCACTTCCTTCGCACTGACTACATGCGGCAGGAGCAAAAAGTGCAGTAAGATGGCTTATGTTTTTATTTTTCCGCGTTTTATAATATTCAGCTCTTAAATAGTGAAAAAGACCTTCCCACTTCATTCTCACCTTTTGTGTCCCCCGCCTCGTTTTGGTTTTGTAAATCCAATCAGCTTTCCATACTTTTTCACCTGCTCCATTGAAAATAATATCCTTTTGTGCTTCGTCCAACTCCTTAAAAGGGGTTTCCAAGCTAAATCCATTTTCACCACCAACTTCTTTTAAAATAGCCATATACTGGCTGTCAGCATGTCCATAATAGGATAGCGCTTTGTTGTGTTCAAACAATCCTTTACCAATACTTTTGTCGGAATCTAAAACTATTTTATCCAAATCAGGTAGTAATTCTTCACCATATCCCTCACAAACAGCACATTTTCCTAATTCATGATTATTGGAAAAATGACTGGCCGATAACTCTTCTCCCTCATATTGCGCCTTTCTGGAAAAGGCAAAACGAAAGATTTTATCTATTCCAGTTTGCTTGGCAATATCAGAACGCTCTGAATAGCTCCTTTCCTTGCGAGAAATACAAATCGTAGGAGTCAACCCTTCAATATGATTGACCTCAAACTGAAAATTAACCCCAACTCTGGATTGCTGATAAGCTGAAAACTGTTTGGTCATTTCCTTCAAACCATAGCCATGCAATGTATCAATTACTAATGAGGATTTACCCGAACCCGAAATTCCTGTCACCACTGATAATTGCTTTTTGGGTAAATTGACATCCAAATTTTTAAGATAGTGCGTTCGGGCACCTACAATAGAAATTTGATCAGTGTTCTGATCCTTTATTTCTTTCAAATCAACTTGCTCAGGTTGGAGCGCATTTGCTACCAATACATCGCAATCGGACTGAAAAAGGGGATGGTTTTCAAAGCAAATGATACCTGCAGTGTGTTTTTTTAGTTGATGCAATGCCGCAAGCAGTTGTCTCACGTTCTGCTGATGCAACCCTATACTTGGTTCTTCTAGCAATAAAAGTGTCTTTTTCGATTGTTTGGTGAAATGTTTAGTCAATTTAATGCGCTGCGCCTCACCACCCGATAGCGTGTTGGAAGGTTGACCTAATTTGATATATCCCAGCCCCAATTGCAACATTAAAGAGAGTATTGCCGTGAGCTGTTTTTCATCGGAAAAGAATTCTGAGGCTTCTTCGATGCTCAGGTTATAGATGTCCGCAATATTTTTATTATTCCAATGCACACGCAATACCTCTGGCTTAAAACGCTTACCATTGCAAACCGGGCAAATTTGGTTGATAGCCCCTAGCACATTCATGGAAAGAGTGATGACTCCCGCTCCTTCGCAGCTTTCACATCTGCCGCTTTTGCTATTAAAAGAAAATGCTCCTTTCGCCAATTTTAAGGATTTTGCCTCTGGCGTTTTTGCAAGTAGATCACGTATTTTATCCGCTAAGCCTGTATAGGTGGAAGGATTACTTCTTGGCGTTTTGCCAATCGGTTGATCAGAAACAAAGAGGGGGATCAATTCCTTTTTTTTACAAAAATCGAGGATATTTTCGACAAAATAAGGTGTTTTCCGGCTCACCACAGTCAAGGCTTTTATCTCAGTTTCGAAGGCAGCTTCCGGTACTGTTTTAGGTGATTTTGCTGATGGTACCTTGGTGGCTTTCAATTCCCTTAAAGTTGGACTGGAAAGGTCCTTTGCACTTAAAAATTCCTGAATCGATCCATTAAAAACTACCTCTCCTCCATGAATGCCGGCTCCTGGACCTAATTCCACTATCCAATCCGCAGACCGGATAAAGCTTAAGTCATGCTCCACCACCATCACCGTATTCCCCCTACCAATCAATCGCTTTAGAATATGGAGTAAATAGCGTTGGTATTCTTCAGATAAACCAATAGAAGGCTCATCAAACACATACAAAATGCCTTGCAGACTGCTGTTTACCTGTTTAATTAATTTTATGCGTTGCGCATCACCTGAAGAAATATCAACGCTTAGCGTGCTTAGCTGGTATTCTCCCATTCCCAATCGAATTAGATCAAATAATTGAGTGCAAATTTTATTAACCAATACTTTTTCACCTGTTGATAGATCTATCGTTTTCAGCTGATTATATAACTCATGCAAAGGAAGATTCATCCATTTTTGGAAATTCAGGCCTTTCCATTGGTATTTCAAATGCTCTACTTTGATACGTGCACCCTTACAATCGGGGCAAAGTTTAGAGCTAGCAAATTTTAAGATGTTTGGATTTCTATCGCGATTTAAAATATCAGTCATAATCGGAAGAATTCCTTTATAATGCCACTCTTCCCGTGGTTTAGCTTTGAAGCCTTCCCATCGGAGCCTTGACTCCAAATCATGTTTCCCATAAAAAACTTTAATACGGTCGCTTCCATTTAGAATCACATCTTTTTGTTCCTCCGTGAGATCTTTCCATGGAATGTCCACACTAAAGCCGTGCGCTTTACAGACTTTATTTAATTCTTCCACAGTTACCTGAGAATAGACAATGTAGCCACCGGGCAAGGTGGTGGTAATAGCACCTTCCCTTAAAGTTTTACTTTCATCTCCGATTAACTTATCAATATCAATAAATCCTGCTTCTCCAATTCCGCGGCAAGTCTCACAAGCTCCTTTCGGGTGATTGAAAGAAAAGAGGGACTTGCTCATTGTGTCCTTAGCCGAATAGCGAGCAAATAAAATTCTAAAAATGGCTGTGAGCTCCGAGAGCGTACCAAAAGTAGCATTAATGGACTGGAACCGTTTTGACTGCTCCACCTTAATTACGGGAGGTAAGTCTTGAATGTCATCCACTTCAGCGGTAGGTATTAACTGCCCATTTTGTTGATTATAGGCAGGAAGGCTCTCCAAAAAATAGCGATATCCTTCATTAGCAATCACGCCCATTGCCAATGAAGACTTCCCTGATCCAGATAAACCTGTTACCACTATTAACTGGTTTTCTGGTATTGTTAAATTTATGTTTTTGAGATTGTTTTGATGGGCGTTTGTTATGCGCATTTGATTTAATTTTTGTTATAATCATGTGCAGAGACGCAATGCATTGCGTCTCTCTGCCAATTTTTTACGAAATTACAATTTTTAATTTTGGTAACACAAACGAATCAACCATGCCTGACAAATTCAAAAACAAATACCGAATAGAATCTGCGCGATTACAAAATTGGGATTACGGCAGCAAGGCAAAATATTTTATAACCATTTGCACAAAAAATAGAGAATGTTTTTTCGGTAATATTAGAAACGGAGAAATGTTTTTAAATGATGTGGGAAAAATTGTTGAATCAGAATGGGAAAAAACATTTGAATTGCGGCCTGACATGAATTTGTTTAAGGGTGAATATATTGTGATGCCCAATCATTTTCATGGAATTATTGGGATTGGTGATAATGAATATAATACGGATGCGGTTCGGGGCACGGATCGTAGAGACGCCGTGCATGGCGCCTCTACATTCGGCCCACAATCCAAAAATTTGGGATCCATTATTCGGGGTTTTAAATCGGCCGTGACCGTTGGTGCACGATTGATTAATCCTGATTTTGAATGGCAGGGACGTTTTCATGATCATATAATCCGTGATCATCAATCATTTATTCGCATATCGGAATACATTAAAAATAATCCGCGAAATTGGCGGGATGACACAATTAACAATTTGTAAAGGCACAATGCATTGTGCCTTTACAAATTGTTTTACTTTTGTGCACCAAAAAACAAATTAGCACAACATCTATTAATAACACGAGTATTATACAAAAGCATCCAAACACAAAGGAAGATAATGAACGATAGCAAAGCACTGAATTATATTGATAATGTAGTAAAAAATGTACCGTCTGATTGGCTGAAACTCACTACCCATCGGTTGGATATTTATAAGGAAGATTTAGCTAAAACGGAATTTTTGGAGCGCTTTGAAAAACTATATGATCAACAAGATGCCAATGCTACCAAACTAAGCGAATTACCCACTGCTTATGACTATATCCGATTGGGCCATCCTTTATCTTCTGTATTAGAGTGGGGAATTGCCAAACTTAACAATCTTAAAGCTGATCAGGTAATCAGCTTTTCATCCCGAACAATGCCCCTTTTAGCGATACTTAGAAAAAATCTATTTGATAAAGAAAACACCCAAATTGTTTATTCAGGCGAGCTGCCTACCTATTTTGATCTGCAAACTCTAAAATCTGTTTACAATTATCATTTTGAAATAAAGCAGGTTGCCAGTTCAGAAGATATTCCAGCATTTGAAGGAAGCACTATTTTCATTTCACAAAATGATGAAATAGGCAAAGTAAAGCTTAATGATAAGATCGATTTTTACCTCAGCATTCATAGCCAATTAGGAAGTATCTTGCTGATAAATGGGGAGAAAAATGACACTTACGTTTCTGCCATTCAGCATGTACGCAGAAGAGAAACAATTAGTATGACCCCTCAAAATTCTTTTGCTGCACTTCAGTTATTGCAAGGGCAAACACCTAGCAAGAAAGACAAAGCTAAATTTGAATCTGATAAAGCTTCCGTTTTAGATTCCATAAAAACAATCACGGCAGCTGACACAAAACCTTTATTGGGTAATTGCGGACTTTCTGTTCAATATGCCATCATGATGGGCTTGGTAGAAAATGCAATTGAAAAGCACCCAGGAAAGGCAATTAAAATCATTGTGCCTCCTAACTGTTATGGTGGAACCAACGATCAGGCAAGAAGAGTAGCAGCATGCCTATCAAATGTCGAAATCCTGGATTTGCCGGTTGATGGCGATAATGATATGGTGCAGAGCACTGATCAAGTGTTGGATCGGGTAGCGAAAGAAAATGCTGTGCCATATATTATTGCGGAAATCCCAACCAACCCAAGAGTTGAAGTGCCACATTTAGAGCAACTAAGAGCTGTACTAAGTAAAGAACGAAAAAATTCAAGCGGCGAAAAGGCCATTGATCCGGTTTTTATATTAGATCAAACCTTTTGCCCAAACGTACAATTTTTAAGTGAGGAAGGGATACTTTCTGATATTCGAGTGATTTCCTATGTGAGTGGATCTAAATTTCCTAGCGGTGGTAAATGTACTGCGGGCTATGTTTCATCTAATCAAAAAGCAGCCGACTTAATGGGGAAAATAGAAACCCATCTAATCCTTTGCGATAATGAAGCTACTGATCTTCAGACTGAAATATTAGCCGAGCAACTGCCTTCTATGAACCAAAGGATTGCTGATGCTTATAAAAACACAAGGGAATTTGTAAATCATATCAAAGAAGTTTTACCAGCAGCAAAAATCAATTTCGTTTCAGAAGAATTAGCCAATGCTGGCTTTACGCCTTCTGTCTTTTCATTAGATCTTCCTACCAAAGGGAATACTGAGGAAGAAAGGGAAAACTATAAAAGAACTTTAAATCTCAGGCTTATCAATAAAATGATTAATGAAATTCCTGGAGAAAGTAAATACTGCGTGAGCTATGGTCAGTTGAAAGGCTGTTACTGGACTATTCCAGCCACCTCTACTCAGGGAACTACCAAAGAAGCTGACAAGGATTATATTGCCAGGGTATCGGTATCTCCTAATTTGGATTTGGAACTTCACAAAAAGGTGTTTTCGGATTTTGTAGAGGGTATTTGAGTCTATTGAACTATAAACAAAGTTCATTGGTGTATTGGTTTTTAATTGTCATCCCGATAATTCGGGGCAGGCTATGGAATCAGAAAGGCAGAAACTACCACAATACCGTAAGTAATTATATTCGTACCAGAGGTAGGCATGCTAATCTTCGGTTTGCGTGTAGACATAATCATGCTGATTTCATTTGTACAGATTACTTGGTACTATTATGGTTCTGCTGTTAATTTAACGGATAAAGTTCAAAGCCACCGTGGAAAAATAGGATGGCACATAAAATTTTTAGTGAAAAAGCCCCGAAGAGGTCCATAGGGCTCCCTTGAAGGCGAACTAGGATGCTCTAATCTTTATTAATAAATACTTCTTCCTCTAAACCACCTCATAAATTTAAATTCGTCTTTAAAATAAAACCTCCTTCAAAACACTTATAATCAAAATTAACGCAACTTTGAGTTAAATAACTTATAATTAAGTTGTATAACTTATTTTTACGTTATACCTTTACAACATGAAGGAATTAACACAAAGAGAATTAGAAGTATTAGAGATACTTTGGGATATCAAAAGTGGTTTTGTAAAAGATGTGATTGATCAATTCCCTAAACCAAAGCCCCCCTATACTACCGTCTCTTCTATCATCAGAATTTTGGAATCAAAAGGATATGTGGATCATAAAACTTATGGTAAAACTCATGAATATAGCCCTACTATTTCCAGAATTAAGTATAAAAAGTTCATGCTGAAGAACATGGTTTCCACATTTTTTGAAGGCTCTTTTGACAATGTGGTTTCATTTATGACTAAAGAGAATGAGCTCAGCGAAAAGGAAGTCAATGAAATAGCTTCCCTTATTGAAAAATATAAAAACAAAAAAGATGTATAATTTCTTCCTCTATTTATTAGAAGTGACTGTTTGCCAGGCGATATTCTGCCTCCTCTATTTGGTGGCCTTCCGTAATCTTTCCTTTTTTCAGGTTAATCGCTTTTACCTCCTTGCAAGCACCTTGCTGAGTTTTCTGCTTCCTATTTTAAATATCCCATTTTGGAATACTAATGACTTTGCCATCAACTTAACTCAAAACCTACAAAATTCAGCTTCGCCAATAGCTTCTAATGAAGTAGCCAAAAATGTGGAAGTTTTATCACAGCTGGAGTGGCTCCTACTTATTATTACCGTAATCTACTTTATTGGTTTTTTAATTCAGCTTATTAAACTTTTCAGTGGAGTAAGAAAGGTTTTGAAACTCGTTAAAACCAGTAAAATCAGCATAATTAATGAAATAAAGACAGTACAAATTGATCACGGTCCATCCTTTTTCGCATTTCTAAATTACATTTTTATTAACTCTAACAAACTGGATCTATCTGTCGATGAATTCAAGCAGGTAATTAGACATGAGCAATCACATATCAAGCAAAAACATACGCTGGATAATCTATTTATAGAGTTAGCTATTGTTGTTTGTTGGTTCAATCCTTTTCTCGGGATTATGAAAAAAGAGCTCAATAATGTGCATGAGTTTTATGCCGACCAACAAGCCATGGGCTTTAGAAGTGATGTAGCTAACTACTCTAATCTTATACTTAAGCTTTCTTCTGACAGAATTGATCAGAAACCTTATTTAAGCCATCAATTTTCAATGAATAATATAAAAACAAGAATAATTATGCTAAACAAACAAAAAAAACCGAAAAAAATCGCATTAAGGTATTTTGCGATCGTACCATGTCTCGCCCTGCTAGTAGTAATGTTTTCTTTTACTAAAAAGGCTCCTGTAAATGTCCAGGATTCTACCGAAAATGAAAAGTCTATAATTATAGGCACTATTTCCTGGAAAGGAAATTCACTTTATAGCGAAAGCTATTTAAATGAATATTTTGGGATTAAAAGAGGAGAGAAATTTAACGAAAAAGAGATTGATCAAAAGCTCATTTACCAACCTGACGGTAGTGATTTAGCGTCCCTTTATATGGATCAGGGTTATCTATTTTTCAGCGTAGAGTTAAAAAAAGTAGTTAACGAAAAAAAGATTGATCTAACTTTTGAGATTACAGAAGGTCAAGTGATGAAAATAGGGAAAGTAACAGTAAAGGGTAACAAGGAAATTAAAACTGCTGACATCTTAAAAATGATTGAGATCAAAGAAGGTGACCTATTCAGCAGAGCCAAACTTATTACTTCCCAAAGAAATATAATAGCTTCCCGTCATTTTGATCCCGAAAAAATAACCCCTACTCCTATCCCACATGCGGAAGAAGGAATTGTTGACATAGAATTTGAGGTGGCGGAATATTAAAATAGTAATGTGAATCTTGAATACGGCTTGTTTAAAATTTACGCGGATTTTAAACAAGCCTTTTTTGATTCTACCTTACAAATTTTTCTATTGCAGCTAACTCAATATACAAATAGCGCAATTCAAATCTTCCATTTAAGATTACCTTTAAAAATCTCTGGAAGAGGAAAATATTAGTAAACTGCAATGCTAAGATTTAGATCACAATACATTCTAAAACATAGTTCTACATTAAAAATTAGCTAATATGCTCATAGAAATTTCATCTCGGAATATATTCTTTTAGGCCTCAAAACAAACATGATTAAGTTCACTGACATCTAGTGGAAGAAACTATATAAATTAACGATGACCTAGGTAACTAGCATAGGAATGAGTGGTAAAAATATGAGAAAAGTTGAGCAACATCAGTGCAGTCAAGAAAAATGGTTTGATAAAAATAAACGCATCCTTTTGTAGCTTTAATGCTGCTTTTACCGTATTAGATAATATAACTTTTTAGGAGTAGCTCCGATTTTTAAATTAACATCACTTTTTTATGCTATCAACCATTGAACCTCAAATAGGTAAACAAAAATACCATTCACATATATTATCCACCATAGGCCATACGCCTTTAATTAAATTATCCCGACTCACTTCAAATTTAGATTTTTCCGTTTTTGGAAAGATGGAAAGTATGAATCCAGGAGGAAGCATTAAGGATCGTACCGCATTTAACATGCTTACGGAGGCTTTGAATTCAAGGATTATTAAAGCTGGCGATACTATAATTGAATCCAGCTCAGGCAATATGGCTTTAGGACTGGCACAAGCCTGCAAATTTCATGGAATTAACCTTATCATTGTCGTAGATCCAAAGGTAAATGCGCATTCACTAAAAATATTAAAGGCTTTTGGTGCAAAAGTGGTTAAAGTTACAGAACCCAAAACTGAAGGCGGTTTTTTAGAAAGCCGAATTCAAAAAGTACAGCAGCTGCTAGCAGAACACCCTAATAGCCATTGTTTAAACCAATATAAAAATGCAGCCAATCCGCAAACGCATTATCAGACCATGAGGGAAATTGCTCAACAGCTGGATCAAAAAATAGACTATATTTTCATAAGCACCAGCACCTGTGGCACTTTGATGGGCTGTGCACAATATATTTATGAAAATCGTTTATCCACCAAAATAATTGCGGTTGATGCTGTAGGCAGTGTAACATTTGGACAGAAAGAAGATAAACGCTTAATACCAGGCCATGGATCAGGAAAGCCGTCCAATTTCCTAAATCTCGATTTGATTGATGATGTCATCCACATTACAGATGAAGAGTGTATTCACGGCTGCTGGACATTGTTGGAAAATGAATCTATTCTTTGCGGAGGATCATCTGGCGCTGTTATTACAGCAATTAATAAATATGCTGGTAAAATACCTGCTAATTCGAATTCTGTAATTATTCTATGCGATAGAGGTGAACGCTATCTGGATACAATTTATAACAAACCCTGGGTGTCCAAACACTTTCCAGGCTTTGAGTATCCTCATGTGTTAAATAAGGATTAATTTAACTTATGGAAAAACCCGCATTTAAAATAGCAATTATCGGTTTCGGCCCTAAAGGCTTATATGGTTTTGAACGGATTTTGGCACATTTAAAGGCGAATCACATAAATCAAAAGGTGGAAATCCACCTTTTTAATAAAACCGATTTTATGGGTTCGGGAGATGTGTACAGAAGCGATCAGCCTGAATTTTTATTGATGAACTTTGCCAATAAACATATCAATATTTGGACTGAAAAGCCACCGCATCCGGTAGTTGATTATCCAATCAGCTTATCTGAATTTATTGCACATAAAAACCAACAAACTATAATTCAAATTGATCCATTATTTTCTTCTCGCTCAGTTGTAGGAGCTTATTTAGAGAATGGATTTAATCAACTTTGCAAAAATATTCCGAAAAATGTTGTGCTCCACCAACACGTATCAGAAGTAAATTCTATAGAAAAGAGAGGTAGCAGCTATTCTGTTAGATATAAGGAAAACGATGAATGTTATATCTCAAATGATTTCGAAAATATCTTAATTACTACAGGTCACCAGCGACATAAAGATTTAAGAAAATCCAACAACAAAGTAAATTTCATCTATCCTGTAAAAGAAAAGTTTAAAAACATACATGAAAGCCAAACTGTTGCTATAAAAGGAATGGGATTAACTTTTATAGATGCGGTACTGGCACTGACGGAAGGTAGAGGAGGGACTTTTACGCAAAAAGAAAATGGAAATTTGTCTTACAAAGCATCTGGACATGAACCGAAATACATTTATCCTTTTTCAAAGTCAGGATGGCCTATGGTACCAAAATATAATTTCAACCAAGTGCAGGAAAAGAAATTGTATTTCCACAAACTTAAATATAAGAAGCTGTCAAAATTTAATTTTAGCAAAGACTTACTGCCACTCATTAAGCAAGACATGGAGTTTGCCTACTACCACACATTATTCAATTATGAAAATGATTCGCTTGAATTTAACTATGATTATGCTAAAATCAATAGACAAATTAATAACTTCCATAAGAAAAATCCTCAATATGAGAGATTTTCGATCAATACTTTATTAGAGCCTGAACTTGATCATGCAAAAAGTATACATCACAACGTTCTTGATTATCTCACCGCTTTTACTGATGAAAAAACTCTGAGTGTAGCAAAACGAGCACAATTACAAGCTGCTGCTGTATGGAGATTGATAAGTCCACTATTTAATGAGGTATATTCTTTTAGTGGATTAGAACCTGACTCTCAACAGGAATTTGATCAATATTATTTTAGTAAATTCAACCGCATCGCTTATGGCCCTCCTCCTATTAATCTCAAAAAAATATTAGCTGTGGCAGAAGCCGGTTTTCTAGACTTTAATTTTGCAAAAAATCCAAAAGTCGAGCCTCAGGAAAAACACTTCTGGCTTCGTAGAGAACTATCTGAAATTCAATGTGACATTTTAATAGATGCCCGAATTCCAAAAAATTCCATTGAAAAAGAAGCAACTGGCTTATTTCTCAACATGTATAAGAATGGATTGGCAAAACCACATTTCAACAGAGACGATAATTCAATTTATGCCTCAGGAACTATTGAAATAAACAGAAAAGGACATCTTATCAATTCAATGGAGAATCCTGAACACATCACACTTTATGGAACACCGACGGAAGGCATAGTACATGATAACGATACTTTATCGCGTAAAAGAAATAATTTTGCAGAGCCTTGGGCGAAATCCATCATTCAACAATTAATTAATCGAAAAAATGACTTTAAGCAAAACGCTACCGGTACTCTCTCCAATAATAACTCCTTGGATGCCAAAATTAATGCAAAATAGAAAGTTGCTGGACTCACTTTTTGCAACTTATGGTTCACCCCTGAACATACATTACTTGCCGGCATTTGACAAAAACATTCAAATGTTTCAACAAGTCTTTGAAAAACAAAAAATTCCACTTCAGTTATTCTATGCGCGTAAAGCTAATAAAAGTCAAAGTGTAGTGAAACGTGCAAAAGAAAAAGGAATAGGTGTTGATACAGCAAGCTACAAGGAGCTGCAACAAGCACTTGAAGCGGGAGTTTCACCTGAAACATTGGTAGTTACAGCGGCTATAAAAACGGAGAAATTGATGACTCTGGCAACTAAAAATAATGTGTTGGTCATGTTAGATAATCATGATGAATGTAATTTACTAAATAACATAGCTCAAAAATTGGGCAAACAGACTCCCGTGGGTTTCCGTGTAAGTGGGTTTTACATCAATGAGAAAAAGCTTTACAGTCGCTTTGGTTTTGATATAGATGAAGTGGAGACGTTAATACCTGATAGCTGTTCGCCGACCGGCAAATATTCTAATTTAAATTATGAAGGATTACATTTTCATTTAAATGGTTATTCTACTGAAGAGAGAGGAGCTGCAATAAGTCAGTGTATATTTGTTGCAGAAAAATTAAAAGCGCATGGATTTGAAACAAAATTTATTGACATAGGCGGAGGAGTTTTGATTAATTACCTTGAACATAAAAGCGAATGGGAAACTTTTCAAAAAGAACTTAAGAAAGCGGTTAAAGGTGAACGAGAAGAAATCACATTTAACAACAATGGGCTTGGCTATCAGATGATCGATAACCAATTACGAGGAAGTTTAGCAACCTATCCTTTTTACAATGAGGCTCATGGAGAGACATTTCTGGAAAATATGCTAAACTACCGATATAAAGGCCATAAAAGTGTCTCGGAGTTGCTAGAAGAGAAAAATATCGAAATCCGTATGGAGCCTGGTCGGTCACTACTAAACCAAGTAGGCATGACCCTCGCCAAGGTAGTTTTTAGAAAAAAAGATATGCAGGGAAGATGGCTTATTGGGCTGGAAATGAATATGAGTCAGCTACAAAGCTCCAGTGCTGATTTTTTACTGGATCCCCTAACCGCAATGGAGCCTGCAGAAAATGTATCTGCAGAGGTTTATTTCACAGGTGCTTACTGTCTGGAAAGAGACATTGTACTCCAGCGAAAAATCACCTTGCCCAACCTTCCACAAATTGGAGATATTGTAGGCTTTGTGAATACAGCAGGCTACATGATGCATTTTTTTGAAACGCAAGCACATTTGTTTGATCTCTCAGAAAATTTAAGCCTGGAAACTGATAAAGAAATATATGAAATAGGGGATTTTAAAAATGAAGGTTAGCCCAAAAGAAAATTTTACTTTCTTAGTAATTGACATAATCTGAATAGTTGATCCCTAAAAAAGGCTTATGACCCAATTAGGCCCCCTGCTTCATCTTACTTATAGAAGGTAAATAAAGGTTCTATTCCTAATTAATTTGACTTACATTATTATTCTTTAGTGAATAGTTATAATATTATGTAAAAGACATCAGTTTTATAGAATGAACAAGTATACCAAACCTGCCGAGTATTCAGAATTAATACCAATGGTTCGCTTTTGAAAGGAATTCTCCTTATAAAAGTAGTAGTTAAAAATCTTCCAAATAGATGAGCCACTCTCTCTTTGGGAATACCATAAAGCATGACTGGATCCATCAATTTAGCGTGATAATTAAAAAACAAATTATTTACATATGAGCACTTTAAAATTAAGTATTTTTATTTCAATTATAGCAGTCAACTATACAGTAGCACAAAAAGCACAATTTCCAATAGTAAGAGACTTTGGAGGCATCTACAAAATAGAAACCGAGCATGAAAGTCTTGACATAACACAACCTTACAAGATTCTAGTAGAATTAGTCAGTGCTCACAAAGAAGCCGAAAACCATTCATTTTGGATAAATAATATAGCCAGAATGATGAATTTACATGGGGTTGCAGGTGTTAAAACAGAAAATTTATTAGTAAAAGTGGTGGTACATGGACCGGCTGTTTTGGATATTGTGACAGATGAAAGATATTTCAAGGAATTTAACATTGCAGAAAACCCAAATACTGCTATACTATCAGCACTTCGTGAGGCTGGGACTGAAATTATAGTATGCGGCCAGTCGCTTATAGCCAGAAATATTAAAGAGAGCGAATTATTTCCAGATACCAAGATAGCACTATCGGCATTAACAACTATAACCAAAAATGTACCTAATGGATATGTTCTAGTTAAGTTCTAAGAACGCTATAAATAACCTTTCCTCAATTTACGGACAAGAACCAATGACAAAAAGGTTGTTTATTGGCAAATCTGTTACCAAAAAACTGAATATTTACTGATAAGTGAGCGTTAATGATAATTGTACTTTACACTTCAATGTAATTATATGACTGTCCTCCAAAATTATTAAACACCTTTTTACGCCTTAAAATCATATTTTAACTCAACTATTTCTTTGATTATCTTTGCTCTTCGTTGTTAGGCTTACTGCTTTAGCCAAAAAAGAAAATAGTAGGTAAATCTAGCGGTATCACTGCACTTTAAGAAGATAGAAAGGTAAGTAAAAACAGAACAATGAACACCTCAAGTAAGATTTCAAGCTAAATAAAATAATAAAAGCTTGGCTAAAGGGCCATACCTAGTTGTATGATTCGTAACTTTGTATAAAATCGCCACATACAGCACCGCAAGGCATGTTGTTAATACAATGATGAAGGAATGAGTAGAAAAGAGCAAATGAAAGAAGATAACAACAATATTTATGAGTCACTTAAAGCTTTGTATTACTCGGGTAAGGTAAAGCCCTCTTACAATAAAATTGTAGTAGAGTTAGAAAATGACCCTGAAAATTTAAATCTCACTCTTTTGGTATGTAAATGCCTGACAAGAATGAAGGATTTTGAGACTTTATCTAATTACGCAGATGCCTTAATTAAATTGGATCCTAAAAATGGGTTTGGGTATTATTACAAAGGAGTAGCCTTGCAGCATGTAAAAGGAAAAGAGCAAGAAGCCCTCAAAAACTTTAATCATGCTTTAACTTTAGACCCAGAAAATACCCTTTTCCTAAAAAGAAAAGCCAGTACTCATCTTTTACTCTTTAAAGATTTTGACTTACCTATTAGTTTTGCAGATAAACATAGAGTAAAAGCTGAAGAGAGTCTACTCAAAGTGATGGAGCTGATTGAACCTAAAGAAAATGCAGATTATAATGAATTTTTAATTCTAGCTGAAGTTAAAATGATGGTGGATAAAACGCTAGAAGCCAAAATGTTTTACCTTAAAGCTTTAAATGCCTTTGATGAAGCGGATGAATTGGAACAGGATAAAAACATCTATAAAGATATTGTAAAAGGTCAAAGAGCCTCTATTAAGCTATTAGAAAAATTCACTGAGTAATTATTAAGATAAAATAGGCAATGCATTAAATTTAGGTGCTGGTGAGAGCTTTGCAGCTCGCACTTTATAACCCACTTATAATGAATAATTAGTTTGTTCCAAGCCTAAAAAGCCAATAGACCTCTCTTTTCAAAATAGAACAAAGCCTCGTTTGGCGATCTTTCGGTAGCTAATTGTCATTTTAGGTACTTGATTTTGGCGACATGTTTATCCCAGCGCAGCGGGAAACAAAAATGATGACAAAATCTTTGTGATGAGATACAAAGAGGCTTCTAAATGAAATTTTATTACTTTACCTCCAGGAAAAAGGATTAGAATCTCTACTCACCCCTTGGCCTAAAAATCTCAAATTCAACCCTCCTATTTAATCTTCTATCATCATCGGTTTCTTCTGCTTCTACAATTGGCTTGGTAGTGCCATAACCAACGGCCTCTACCCTATCGTCTTCTATCGGGTGAAGCATTACCATATAATCTCGTATAGCATCAGCTCGTTGTTGTGATAGATTTTTATTCCGCGATTCACTACCTGAGCTATCGGTATGTCCTCCAATACGTAGCTTAAACTCCGGGTAATCCAGCAGGAAATCTACCATTTTATCTAAATCGGCATACATATCAGGCCTGAGTTTGGCAGAATTCTCCTCAAACTCTATCGACTTAAAGCGTATTTTACTGGCTAAAGGGTCAACGTTTTTATTGATTACGGTATCGCCTTGCAGAAAAAACATCTCTTCAATTCGAAACAACTCATCGGCTTGTACCACCATTACATAATTAGCATTATTAATCAAATCAAACTCATAACTACCATCTTCACGGGTAAATTTAGGTGCTATTTCAATTCCATTTTCTAAATCAATAATGGATACTATCCCCCTAAAGGGTACACCTGAAACCGTATCTTGTACTGTACCTGACACTTTTGTGGTGGCACCGGGTTGTGCTTCCATTGGCAATGGGAAAGAAAACAAATCCAGATTAGAACTGCGCAAAGAGGAGCTGCCTGCATAAAACAGGTCCTTGGATTCCGAATCAATGGTAAAATAATATTCATCTCCCTCATTATTGATTAATGGGCCAATATTTTTAGGTTCTCCCCAGAAAAAACCCTCTGCTGTAGATTTATAAATGTCAAAACCACCAAAATTCAACAAGTGACCATTGGAACTAAAATATAATATTTTATAGCGTGGGTGAATAAAGGGACTCACTTCATTGCCTCTGGTATTAACCACAGGGCCTAAATTTCTGGCTCGGTTCCACCCCCCCTCTGCATTACGCACTGAAAAATAGATGTCAGACAAGCCAAAACCTCCTATTCTATCAGACGCAAAAAAGAGACTGTCACCTGTTATAGATAGCGTTGGATGCGAATCCCATGCTTTAGAATTAAGGTTGGGCCCTAAATTAACCGGCTTGCTCCAGCTGCTGTCTTCCTGCATTTTGGTTTCATATAAGTCACAGTTCCCATAACCATCAGGTGCTTCGCAACGAGTAAAAATAATCAAATCTCCCGCTGCGTTAAGTGTGGCAGAACCTTCATTGTATCGGCTGTTAATTCCTTTGAGTGGGGTGGCCTTATCCCATTTACCTTCATTCTGATAAGAAATATACAAATCTTCATTTTTATTATCAGCAAAGAAATTACCACTTATACTCCGCTGGGAAGTAAAAATCAAAGTCATATTATCCAAACTTAATGCCGGAGCATAATCCGCCATATTAGAATTAATACCTTTCCCCATGCTCAACAAAACCCCTCTGGGCGGGATTAAAGTGTCTATAGATTTCCTGAAATCAACTAATTCATAGTAATAATCAATAGGTACATAATCGTCTGTTTGCTCTAATTTTACAGAATCGAGAAAAATTTCCATCTGCTTTAGGTCAATAGTGGCCTGATGGTGCTTTAAGGCTAATCGGTATAGCGATTTTGACTTTTCTAAATCGCCATACAATTCTTCCAGCTTGGCTAGTTGCCAGATGAGAGGAGTATCTTTATAAAAATTTTCTATCCCAAATTGTTGCACATATTCCATTTGCAGCTCTCTTAATTTCTCCCATTTCTGAGTTTCTCTGGCACGATCTATTTTCGCTTTCGCATCTGCATCCTTAAAATAATTGATTTGGTTAATATTTGGAAAATAAAAAGGAAACAATTTCAAAGCCTCATTATTATTTAAATTTATCTGCTCATTATATTGAGCGTAAGATATTGAGCCTACAAAGCTAAATAGGCATAGAAATAATATAGTTAATGAATACTTCAAGACAATTTGATAGTTTTACGGTAATTATGTCAGTATATTAAACACTAATTAACTAAAAATGAGTTAAAATTTTGGATATAACGCAACATTATTAAGAAATTATTAATTGGCATAACAATTGAATTATGCCAGCAGCAATAATTTATTTGAAAAGATACTATAAATCGCCACTTTGGCGCACTACATAAAATCAATATATGGATTCTATATTTAAAGATGCACATTTTTTTCCTGAGGTAAATGATGATGAAACAGGTGAATTAATTCAACTGATTTCTACCGATGAAGAAAATAGCATGAAAGAAGATGATTTACCAGACAGCCTACCCATTTTACCTATCAGAAATACTGTTCTGTTTCCGGGGGTGGTGATCCCAATTACTGTGGGACGTCAGAAATCTATCCGTTTAGTAAAAAAAGCATATAAGGGGGATCGAATTATTGGGGTTGTGGCGCAGTCCAACAATAAAGTGGAAGACCCGGGAAAAGATGATATTTACAAAATTGGTACTGTGGCCCGCATTTTAAAAATGATTGTTTTGCCTGATGGAAACACGACCATCATCATTCAGGGTAAGCAAAAATTTCAGGTAAATGAGGTATTACAAGAAGATCCTTTCCTCATTGCTTCTTATACTGAGTTAAGTGATGAAGAGTTAACCCCTTCATTAAAATCTAATAAGGCGGTTATTCATTCTTTAAAAGATGCCGCCAGCAAAATATTGAAGCTCAACCCTGAAATTCCTCAGGAAGCTCAGGTAGCTTTGGATAATATTGAAAACCCAAACTTTTTAACTCATTTTCTTTCTTCCAACATTAATGCGGAAGTGAAGGAAAAGCAAAAACTACTAGAAAAAACAGACGCGAAAGAGCGCGCTACTTTGTTGTTGGAATTTATGCTCAAGGATATTCAAATGCTTGAATTAAAGCGTGAAATCCACAAAAAAGTGCATACAGACATAGATCAGCAACAGAGAGATTACTTTCTTCGTCAGCAAATTAGAGTTTTGCAAGATGAGCTGGGACAGGACAGCCCGGACCAGGAAATAGATAATCTGAGAATGCGTGGCGAGGAGAAAAAATGGCCTGCAGCTGTTAAAAAGCATTTTGAAAAAGAGCTGGATAAATTAAGTAGGATCAACCCGCAAGCGGCTGAATATCCTGTTTCTATGAATTTCGCCGAGTTTATGGTGGATTTACCCTGGGCAGACTACACCGAGGACAATTTCGACCTGAAGAGAGCGAAAAAGATTCTTGATAAAGACCATTTCGGCTTAGAAAAGGTAAAAGAGAGAATAGTTGAGTATTTGGCTGTTTTAAAGCTGAAAAAAGATATGAAGGCGCCTATTTTGTGCTTATACGGACCTCCGGGAGTGGGAAAAACCTCTTTAGGTAAATCTGTAGCGGAAGCTTTAGGTAGAAAATATGTGCGTATGTCATTAGGTGGTGTACACGATGAAGCGGAAATAAGAGGACACCGAAAAACCTATGTAGGTGCCATGCCAGGCAAGGTGATTCAGAATATGAAAAAATCAGGCAGTGGTAACCCAGTATATATTTTAGATGAAATTGATAAGGTAAGTTCAGATTTCAGAGGTGATCCTTCATCTGCTTTGCTGGAAGTATTAGACCCTGAGCAAAATGATGCTTTCCAGGATAATTATTTGGAAGTAGAATATGATCTTTCTAAAGTATTATTTATCGCCACAGCCAATTCTTTAGACACCATCCACCCTGCTCTGAGGGATAGAATGGAGATTATTGAAGTGACTGGCTATACCTTGGAAGAGAAAGTAGAGATTGCTAAAAAACACTTAGTCCCTAAACAGAAAAAAGAGCATGGCTTAAAATCGAAAGATGTTACCTTCACCAAAAAAGCCATTGCTAAAGTAATCGAAGATTATACAAGAGAATCTGGGGTACGTGGCTTAGAGCGTAAAATTGGTAAATTGATAAGGAATATCGCCAAATCCATTGCTATGGAAGAGGAATATAACAGCAAAATTGACGAAGAAGATGTTATTCGGGTGCTAGGTGCTGAATCTTATGAAAAGGAGTTCTACCAGGATAATAAAACAGCCGGTGTAGTAACAGGTTTGGCCTGGACTCAGGTAGGTGGTGAAATACTATTTATAGAATCCAGCTTAAGCCGTGGTAAAGGTAAACTGACACTATCGGGCCAGCTGGGAGATGTGATGAAGGAGTCGGCCGTTACTGCCCTTTCTTATTTGAAATCGCATGCAGACGAACTAGGTATTCATTATAAAACTTTTGACAATTACGATCTGCATGTGCATGTGCCGGCAGGAGCGGTTCCTAAAGACGGACCTTCAGCTGGTATTGCTATGATTACTTCGCTGGCATCAATCTATACACAGAGAAAGGTAAAAGATAAATTGGCAATGACAGGAGAAATAACCTTAAGAGGTAAAGTATTACCTATTGGAGGCCTGAAAGAGAAGATTTTAGCTGCCCGAAGAGCGGGTATTAAAGATGTCATCCTTTGCGATAGAAACAGAAAGGATATAGATGAAATTGATGCGAGATACGTGAAAGATTTGACTATTCATTTCGTTGATACAATTAGTGAAGTCTTAGATATAGCCTTATTGAAAGAAAAGATTAAAAACCCGATTAAATTCATTACCAAAGAAGAAAGCAGAACCGCAGAAGCCACTTTATGACATCAAAAAAATTCATAGGACTGCTGATAATAGTGATGATGAGCCAACAGGTTTATTCTCAAATTGGGGGATTAAGGTCTTTTGAATTTTTAGAAGTACCCAATCATGCACGTGTGGCAGGTTTGGGTACTGTTAATGTGAGCAATCCCGGAGTGGATGTAAATATGATATGGCAAAACCCTGCCCTTTTACGTTCCGATATGGATGGTCAGGTTTCATTTACTTTTTCACCCTATTTAGCAGGCATTTATAATTCCACAGCTACTTATGCGAAGGAATTTGATCAAGCAGGAATATTTAGTATTGGTGTATTTTATGCCAACTATGGTGAATTTGAGGGTTTTGATAATACAGGAGCACCCACGCAAAGTTTTACTGCCAATGACTTTAATATTCAATTAAGCCATAGTAGGGAGCAAGGCATATTTAGATATGGCGCTTCTTTGAAATTTGCAGGTTCTCAAATTAGCGGGTTCAATCAGTCTGCTTTGTTGATGGATTTAGGAGCTGCCTTTTTACATCCTGAAAAAGACTTAAGCGTGGGGATGGTGATTAAAAATGTAGGTTTTTACACCAAAAGACTGGACGGAGAAGATCGAAATCTTCCTTTTGACGTACAGATAGGAACTACTTATAAGCCGGAATTTATGCCATTCCGATTTTCTATTAGCGCCAATAGGCTTTATCAGTATGATTTAAGTTATTTTGATAATAGCCAGGTCAACGATAATGGAAATAATATTTTTGACAATACTAGCGCTGATGTGCCTAACACATTTGATAAAATATTTCAGCATATCACTATTGGAACAGAAATTATTTTGGGTAAAAACATCAACCTAAGGGCAGGCTATAATCATTTAATCAGACAATCATTACGCGGTGAACAAGTTGCCGGGGGTGGTGGTTTTACCTTTGGGTTTTTATTCCAGACTAAAAAATTAAACCTCGCATACAGTAATGCGATATACCAAACGGGTGGTAATGCACATTTTATTACCTTCGGAACAAATTTGAATGAAATTATAAAATAGAGCCTATTAGGCATTATTTGAGAAACAACATAATAAATGTATTAATGTCGTTTAGTTAAGACAATCTTCTCAACCAAAGGTTGACCAGCCTTTGGCTGGCTCAGGATATCGACTTGTCCCGACTGATCGGGAAGAAGGATGCAAGGTTGAGGTTTAAAACTAATGCTTAACTAAACGAAATTGATTAATGAGTATAAAATAGCAAATGACAATCATTTGTGTAATCACATTTTAGAATTAATATAAAGAAATCATAATGGATAATAAGAGTTTTCTTACACCACAACAAATAGTAGCAGAGTTAGATAAGTACATTATTGGACAGAATGATGCCAAGCGTAATGTTGCCATTGCGCTCCGGAACCGATGGAGGCGCATGAATACTCCTGAAGATATACAAGACGAAATTGTGCCTAATAACATACTAATGATAGGTGCTACAGGGGTGGGTAAAACAGAAATTGCCCGTAGATTGGCCAAAATAGCTGATGCCCCTTTCACCAAAGTGGAAGCTTCTAAGTTTACAGAGGTAGGTTATGTAGGCCGTGATGTAGAAAGCATGGTGCGTGATCTGGTAGAGCAGTCGGTAAATTTGGTAAAAGCTTCTAAAAAAGAGGAAGTGAAAGAAAAAGCCTCGCAGGCAGTAGAAGATCTTATTTTAGATGCTTTGATTCCGCCTATGCGTAGTACTACTCAAAAACCTGTTAACACCACAGCTGATGCCAATAGCAGTTCTGTACCACAAAATGATTATGAGCTAAACGAAAAAACAAGGGAGCGCTTTAGAGAGAAACTGAAGAATGGCGAATTGGAAGACCGCAAAATAGATATTAATGTAAAATCAGCAGCGGGTAATGGCATGGGTGTAGTTGGTGGTGGCATGATGGACGAAGCCTCTATGATTAACATACAGGATATGTTGAGCAATATGATGCCAAAGAAAAATAAGCGCAGAAAAGTGACTATTGCTGAAGCCAGAAAGATATTAATTGAGGAAGAGGTTTCTAAACTCATTGATATGGACGAGGTGAAGGAAGAAGCCATTGCCAAAGCGCAAAATACAGGTATGATCTTTATAGATGAGATCGATAAAATTGCCAAAGGAAGCGGTAATACTAGTGGTGGAGATGTTAGCCGCGAAGGTGTACAAAGAGACCTTTTACCAATAGTAGAAGGAAGTGCAGTGAACACTAAATATGGCATCATTCACACGGATCATGTGCTATTTATTGCAGCAGGTGCTTTCCATGTAAGCAAGCCTTCGGATTTAATTCCAGAGTTGCAAGGTAGGTTCCCGATCAGAGTGGAGTTGGACAGCCTCACCAAAGATGATTTTTTACGAATTTTAAAAGAGCCTAAAAACGCACTGACCCGTCAGTACATTGCATTATTGAAAGCGGAAGAAGTAGACTTAGTCTTCAATGATGATTCTTTGGAGGAATTAGCAGGTATGGCTTTTCAGATCAATGCGGAAGTAGAGAATATTGGTGCCAGAAGATTGCACACAGTAATGAGCAAGCTGTTGAATGAACTGCTTTTTGATGTGCCTGATAAAATTGGCCCTAATGCTAAAATTGTAGTCACCAAAGAAATGGTAACTGAGAAACTGGCTAGTTTGATTAAAAATAAAGATTTGAGCCATTATATATTGTAAGACGGTTTATAAGATAAGAATGAGAAAAGCAGTGGAGAGATTCACTGCTTTTTTACTTTATATGATGTCTAGTTCTGAAATAGCGTTTAAAATTAAAACTGATAAAAAGAAAAATAGCATCATGAATATTCACGATGCTAGTTAAACGTTTTATTATTGGAAAAAACTGTAACACTATTTTAGGACGTTACAATAATAATATTTTCCATTAGCAATTCTGTCCACAAGCTTGTGTATTTAATGCTCCTACAGTTAACCTAACTTGAGCACAATCTCCTGGTGAATTAAGATTATTGGAAAAATAATCTGTGGCTAAATCTCCCAAACAACTTTCAGTATCTCCAAAATTACTACAAGAACCTAATGATGTATATCCTTCAGGACAAGGTCCTGCAACTAAGTTAGGTGGGATATACGGAGGAATACTTCTTTCATTGTTTCTATTTTCATAAATATGCTCTGACTTTAGTAAGGTTCCTTCATTATTGTATATTCCATAACCAGTTAGATAGATATCTCCTTCTTTCTCTTCTAGAACATAGTGAATTAAATTATCCTTTTCATAGTTTTCTAATTCCTTTATCATAAATCTAATTGACTTATTTAAAGTTTCAGGATCATCTGAACTAGATAATTTAACACCGTTTTCCATAAATCCTTCAAAATTCAAAGTAACCTTCAAATCCAAATCTGCACTATCAGGAATTGTACTTTCGTCATTAGTGCAAGATAACATAAAACCAATCATCAATAAACAAAGCATTGACTTAAATTCGACTAAATACTTACTATTACTAAACATATATTAAGATTTAAGTTGTAAAATTTATTTAACACAAATCAAAATGAACTTTAATCAAAACGTGAAAAATTTGGCCGGAACATTGGGCCCTGATGGGTTTCAGTCAATGTTTTTCACTCCGTAGGTTTTGTCAAAAATGAAAGTGATCAGCTTTTATTTCTGTCGATATCCACTTCTTTTTCAAAAAGTTATTTTCGAGTTGATATTTGAAATTAAAAAAAAAAAAAAAAGAAATACAAAATATATTACATTAATTTTTTCAACTTTTCATTACTTTAGTAAAATAATTATATGTTTATAAAAATATTTATAATACTAAGCTTCAGATACTTGGAATAAACAATATGAAAAATATCTACTAACGTTATTCCATTTGGGTGTAAAATAAGATGATTTCCACAGCATATGAGCATCTTTTAATACATTTAAAAAAGTACACTATTCATGTTAAGCGGGTATGGCCTTCCAAATTAATGCGGAAGTAGGGAATATTGGAGCCAGAAGATTGCATACGGTAATGAGCAAGCTTTTAAATGAGTTACTTTTTGATGTACCAGATAAAATTGGCCCAAATGCTAAAATTGTAGTTACCAAAGAAATGGTAACTGAGAAACTGACTGGGTTAATTAAGAATAAAGATATGAGTCATTATATATTGTAAGGGGTTCAAAAAAGATAAGAATGAAAAAAGCAGCGGAGAGATTCGCTGCTTTTTTCTTTTATAATATAATCGTAATATGAGACAAATTTCATAATTATTCATCATCTAGTTTCAAATAATCCACCTCTATAAGAAAGGAACCAACCCTTCCACGGAAAACAGTATAAGAGTTACCCTTGGTAGCATATACAAGACTCACATCTTTTTGCCTATTATTAATTATTGCAAGAGGAAAATACTTTAAAAAATCTGACTCTGGAGGGAAATAAGGTAACACAAGCACAATTAGATATTTACCATCATGAATAATATTGTACCCTTTAAGGTTTATGGTTTTATAACCTGTACTATCTATATCTACCACTATTTGCTCATTACCAATCTCATTTAAATCAGAAAAGGGCTTATCTCGGCTAGCTATCACTTCTTCATTAGAACTAAACAACCTTACTAAACATTTATCAGTTAACTTTTCATGCTTGTAAAAATAAATAGTAAGATTTTCGATTTTGGATTTACCTAATTCAAAATGGTTGCCCATCATTTCTCCTTCTCGATTGATCCCAAATAAATCCGGACTTCCTCCTTTTTGAAAAGCTATTTTGTACTTCTCTCTTTTTAAGCCAGTACTATATAATTCAGGTTTTACACCCTTCACTAAAATAGTATCTAGGGTAGGTACTTCACTTCTGAGAGCAATTCTTAACACACCATTTCCTATGTTACTACTATTTAATACAATAGTGGTATCTGCATATCCCAATACACTTATATAAAATTTTGCCTCTGCTGTATTTGATGGATATCTAAGTTTGAAAATTCCCTCACGATTTGAAACAGCCCCAACATCGGCATTATCTAGCATTAGAATAGTAGCATAGGCTATAGGGACTTCCGTATCCCGGTCTACTAGTTTACATGTTAATTCTACATCCTCAGCATGATTTTGTGCTAAAAAAATCAATAGGTGTAGGAGGGTTAAAATTACTATTCTCATAGGTTATTTTATTAAATATTTAAAAATGTATGCTTGTTCCACCTCATTTGAGCTTGCCTCTATATTATTAGCCCTTTTTTGAGGAAACTCTTCAATCAACTCTCTATAAATATCATCGGTAAGGTAACTGATTGCCAGGTATTGCCGACCATAAAAATTATCCGGAAGTGGGATCATTTCATTATTGAAAAGATCTATCCAGTCATATAATTCAATTTCTTTACTCTGCTTGTCAAGTTTAAAAAAAGCTCTCTCTTCAAAACCCTTGTAAAAAAAACCATATCCTAAATTATTAGACTCTGCATAATTATTGAGATAAAATAAGTATTCATTATTGATATAAAAATCCTGTAGCTCTAACACTTCCCTTGAACGTAATAATTTTTCTGGAAAATCTTGTCCTTTAAAGTCAATATCAAATAATAAATGAAATTTTTGAGCCTCCGGATCCCATTTCCAAACTTCTTCTTTGAAGGGTACAGAAATTAGATTCTGCGAACCATTATAACAAAAGGGTAGGAAATTTTCTCTAATTCCATCGTAATCTGTTTTAAATAAACTAGTTTTTTCTTCTGTTTCAATATTTATTGAATATATCATAATATTATCGTCAAAGCTCTCCCCTTCAGTAAAACACAAAATTTCACTTCCCTGGAAAAATTCAATATTAGAAAGGTAGTCCGGTAGCTTAATTGTTTTGATAAAAGATAGGTCACTTAAGTTATACACCATTAACTGCATTTTACTGCGGTCATAAATGATCAATTGCTTCTGTTCACTATTTACGGTAAAGGAATAGATAGATCTATACTCACCCTCTCCATCACCTACATTCTTAAATTGAAATTTAACATTACCATTCAGGTCAATGGCTGTAATGCTTTTACTTTGATTTTCATCTAATAAATAAATGAGGTCATCATAGATTTTATATTGAGCTATTTGACCAAACCAAATACTTGTATCAATTTCATTCTTAATAGGTAAAATTTCGACTTGATTAAATACAGAATTAAAATCTGCATTCCTGTTAAAATCTTTAGGGTTTAATTGTATTTTATTAACAGAATTATTGTTACCACTGCATCCTGAAATGATCATTATTGAAAATATAAGTAATGGTTTTATATTCATTTTATAGCGAGTTTTTAATGAAAATATTTAATAAACTTAGATCGGTTTTTGATGCTGAATAAGCAACTAAAATATCATAGTCATTGAATCAGAGGGCGAATCCTCTAAGGTAGGGCTATCAGGACCGTCTTGAGCTATGATATTAAAAGTAAGTAAACCACTTACGAAAAATATTAAAAGGATGAATCCTTTCTTAATTGAATTTTGATTTTTCATTATTTTCTAATTTTAAATTTCAAAATTGATTAAACACAAAACAAAATAAACTCTAATCAAAACGTGAAATTATTGGCCGGAAGATGGGCCCTTGATTGGCTTCAGTCAATGTTTTTCACTCTGTAGGTTTTGTCAAAAATGAAAGTGATCAATTTTTATTTTTGATCGAAATCTACCTTTTGCTAAAAAGTTATTTTCGAGTTGATGAAGCTAAAAAAATAGAAAAGTTGAGAAACACAAAATTTATTACATAAAATTTCAATAAAACTCTAAACTTTCGCGGAAATACTATATTATTCTAAAAATATGTATAATATTAACAATCAGCTATTTAAAATAAATTAGTATAATCTATCTATCAAATAAAAAATATATTCATAAAGAAAATAGTATTTTCTTGCATGATTATCATATTTTCAATACACTACAAAAATAGCTCAACGGCACTCAAATAGTTTCATTAAGCAATAAAGTAACGCCACCTGATCGGTCACGTTACTTAAATTATTTTACAACTAATTAAGAAAACATAAATGAAAACCTTATTTATCATCACAGGAAGCAGCAAAGGGATTGGCAAAGGATTAGCAGAACATGCTTTAAAATCGGATGATCATGATGTAATTGGCATCAGCAGAAGCCATAGCATTGACCATAAAAACTATCAAGGTATTTCATTTGATTTATCTGAAGTGGAAAAGTTAGAGCAGGAAGGGGAGCAGCTTTTAAAATCTGATCAGACTTATGAAAGAATTGTTTTGATCAATAATGCTGGTACGCTCGGTGATGTAAAGCATATGGGTAAAATAACGCCACCCGCTATTACCCACTTATTCAATTTAAATGTAACAGCTCCTATCCTTTTGATGAATGCTTTTATGAAGCTTTATAAGGATTTTGAAGGAGAAAAAATCATTTTTAATGTGAGTTCTGGAGCTGGTAAAAGTCCTGTTGATGGCTGGTCTGGGTACTGCGCTTCCAAAGCAGCATTAGACATGGCCACCAAAGTAGCCGCCAAAGAAGCCGAAATGGATCAATCAGGGTTTAGAGTCCATGCCATTGCCCCCGGAGTGGTAGATACGGAAATGCAAACGGAAATACGCTCTGCAGATAAAAAAGAGTTCAGCGGGGTTGAAAAGTTTAAAAACCTGAAAGAAAACCAGGAGCTTAGTTCTGAAGCAGAAGTGGCAGAGAAGTATTTCCATATTTTAAATAACCTGGATCAATACACGGATCCTATTTTAGATGTAAGGCATCTTTAACTCTAAGCAATAATTATACAACGTCAACCTGATTTTGGCGAAATTTTTGCACCGCAGGACAACAAAAATGATGACAAAATCTAAAATGAAGATGACTATTAAGAACGAAATTTAAATGTCTTATTAACATTCTTTCATTATCTTCCGTTTTCTAAAATAAATGAAGTTACAAATAAAAAATATGGTGTGCGACCGCTGTGTGATGGTGGTTCAGTCTTTAGTGGAGAAATCAGACCTGAATGCCAGACAGGTTAGTTTAGGAAGTGTGGAATTGTCAGAAAACCCCACTACTGATCGATTGAAATCTTTTGAAGCAGCATTACAAAATGTTGGTTTTGAGCTATTAAGCGATAAAGACAAACAACTGACCGAGCAGATTAAAAAGGTGATTATCGACTTAGTTCAGCAGAAAAATAATCATTTAAAAACCAATCTTTCGGGTTATTTAAGCGATAAATTAAATCAGGATTACCATCATTTAAGTCATTTATTTTCCTCTATTGAAGGCACAACCATTGAAAAATATTATATCAATCTTAAGATAGAGAAAGTGAAAGAGCTACTGGTTTATGACGAATTTAGCTTGAATGAAATATCGCATGTAATGCACTACTCAAGCGTTGCACATTTAAGTGCTCAATTTAAAAAAATCACTGGTCTCACCCCTTCCCAATTCAAGAAAAAGCAGGATAATCATCGAGTGGCCTTGGACAAAGTTTAGTGGGAATACATAGGCTATTAATCAGATCTATCTAGCATTAGCCAACTGTCCATTTGTCCCACCAAGACACTAAGATCACTAAGTTTTCTTTGCGTCTCTGCGTCTTTGCGGTTGCTCCAACTGCTTTAGCAGTTCTTAATAATCCTTTGCGGTAAAACAAGGCCGGAGGCCATTCCTAATCATGTAATTCTTTCTCCAAATTATATAATACTATTACCCCCTTCAAAGAGTATTTTTGTACTCTAATAAACCAAATAAGCCGTGCAACATACATATAAAATAACCGGAATGACCTGTAACGGATGCAGATCTCATGTCGAAGAGTCTTTAAAAAAAGTGTCTAACGTAAAAAACGTAGATGTCAATCTGGAAAAGGCAGAAGCGGTTATAAGTATGGCCAAGCATATAGAAATTGACACCCTCAAAGAGGCTTTAAAGGATAGCCATTATGAAATAGATTTACCGGGTGCTCACGAAGAAGAGAAAAAAGAAGACAAATCATCGAAAGAAAAAAACAAGCCTAAGAATGATGGCAACGGCCAATATTATTGTCCAATGCACTGCGAAGGTGATAAAACCTATGCTCAACCGGGAGATTGTCCGGTTTGTGGTATGGACTTAGTAGAACAGCCAAAAAGTAAGAAAAGCGCTACTTATACCTGTCCTATGCACCCAGAAGTGAAAAATGAAGGACCAGGCTCCTGCCCTAAATGCGGAATGGATTTAGTGCCAAAAGAAGCAGAGGAAACAGAGCAAGAGGATAAAACCTATCTCAAATTATTGAAAAAATTTAAATGGGCGGTTTTATTTACATTACCCATTTTTATCATTGCCATGTCGGAAACGATTCCTAACAATCCGATTTATGAATGGATGGATCAGCAATACTGGAATTATGTACAATTCGGATTATCCATTCCAGTGGTATTTTATGCAACCTGGATGTTCTTCGAAAGGGCATGGCGCTCCATCATCACATGGAATTTAAACATGTTTACACTGATTGGAATTGGTGCCGGAGTCGCATGGTTATTTAGTGTAGCCGCCATTGTTTTTCCAGATGTATTCCCAGAGCAGTTTAAAACAGAAAGTGGGTCCGTATATGTTTACTTTGAAGCAGCTACCGTCATTCTTACCTTAGTACTTTTAGGACAGCTATTAGAAGCAAGAGCTCATGGGAAAACCAATTCTGCTATTAAGGAATTGCTCAGGTTAGCACCCAACAAAGCCACCAAAATTGTTGATGGTGAAGAAAAAGTGGTGGCTATAGATGACATCCAAACCGGAGACCTGCTGAGGGTTAAACCCGGTGAAAAAATCCCTGTAGACGGGAAAATTAAGGAAGGAAATCCATCAATTGATGAATCCATGATCACAGGAGAGCCTATCCCTGTTGATAAATCTTCGGAAGATAAGGTGAGTTCAGGTACCATCAATGGTAATAAAACTTTCACCATGATCGCTGAAAAAGTAGGTGCTGACACGTTGCTTTCTCAAATAATAGAAATGGTCAATTCAGCGAGCCGCTCCCGTGCGCCTATTCAAAAACTAGCCGATAAAATTTCGGGTTATTTCGTACCGATAGTAGTAATTATATCTATCATCACTTTTATTGTTTGGTCTATTTACGGACCAGAACCTTCTTATGTATATGCTTTGGTAAATGCCATTGCAGTATTAATTATTGCTTGCCCATGTGCTTTGGGATTAGCTACACCTATGTCGGTGATGGTAGGAGTGGGAAAAGGAGCTCAATCGGGGGTGCTGATTAAAAACGCTTCAGCCTTGGAGGAAATGAATGATATAGATGTGGTAATTATTGACAAAACCGGAACGGTAACAGAGGGGAAACCTTCAGTAGAGAAAGTGGTGAGTGGCAGTGAAGAATTTTCAGAAGAAGATTTAATCCATAAAATAGTTTCGCTTAACAGTAGCAGTGAGCATCCATTGGCTCAAGCCACTCTAAAATACGGAAAAGAAAAGGAGATAAAGCCTGCGAAAATCAGTGATTTTGAAGCTGTTACAGGAAAGGGAGTAACAGGTACCTTAGACAGCAAGCAATTGGCTTTGGGTAATATGAAGTTAATGGAAATGTTGGATGTTAACATTTCAAAAGAATTGGTGAGCGAAGTAGAAAAAGAGCAGGAACAAGGTAAAACCGTTTCCTATTTATCGGAAGAAAATAAAGTGATTGGCTATGTTGTGATTTACGATAAAATAAAAGAGTCGAGCAAAGATGCCATCAAAAAATTACAGGATGAAGGCATACAAGTAATTATGCTCACTGGCGATAATGAAAAAACTGCTCAAGCTGTGAGTAAACACCTTAACTTAGATGATTTTAAAGCACAAATGTTACCGGAAGACAAGCAAAAAGTTGTAAAAGAACTGCAAGAAAAAGGTAAAAAGGTAGCAATGGCGGGTGATGGTATTAATGATGCGCCTGCATTGGCTCAGGCTAATATCGGGATAGCAATGGGAACAGGGACAGATGTAGCGATTGAAAGTGCTTCCATCACCCTGGTAAATGGAGATTTAAAAGGTATTGCTAAAGCTAAATTATTGAGCAAAAAAGTCATGCGAAATATAAAAGAGAATTTGTTTTTTGCACTAGGCTACAATGCTTTAGGCATTCCAATTGCAGCGGGTGTACTATATCCAATTTTTGGCTTGCTCCTCTCCCCAATGATTGCTGCTTTAGCCATGAGTTTCAGCTCCGTATCTGTAATTGCTAACTCTTTAAGGTTAAGAAAAAGCGATATTTTGTGAGATAAATGCGAAGCTTTCTCTTTACGCATTTGTGGGAAACTTGCAATATTTAATATAATGTTGAAATAAAAGCTACTCTCACCTTGCTGAATTAAAATTACTGATTTTTCTAAGCATTGTAAACATACCGGACACCAAGGTCACCAAGTTTTTTTCTTTGTGCCTTTGTATCGTTGTGGTTAATTAAAAACTGCTTTAGCAGTTCCTTTTTTGTCTTTGTACCTCACGGTTAGCACTGCCGCAGGCCGATAAAAATTTTATTTCACAGAATGGCTAAAATCACCTCCATAAGTACCAAATTCTAAGAAAATTGTATTATATTCAAAGTTTGTAGGTATCACAGCTTACAAATTGCTTATTTCAAATTATCTTTGATTCGCACCAACAAATCAACCTTTGCATTATATGCGTAAAGCATTAAGACCTATTTTAAAAATATTAATTATTACTATCATTGTAGTACCTATTCTTATTTTCGGGAATAATCAATTAGAGAAATTAGGTAATGAAACAGCCTCTCAAATCATTACCGATCTCATTAAAACAGAAAGTAATGGATTGTATCAAATTGAATTTGAGCATATAGAAGTCAATATCATTCTTAGGACTGTCCGCATTTTCAAGGCCAAGCTTACCCCTAACTACGATCAAATATCAGACTCAAGTAATATCTCTAATGTTTACCAGGTTAATGTTGATTATTTGGATATCGATTTACAATCAGTCTGGAAATTATACACAGCTGATGAACTTATCATTAAAGGTGTGAATGTGGTTAATCCTTATGTTAATATGACTAAAATTAACCCTGATAAACAGGCGATTAAATTTGGTAGAGAAACAGGTGAGCTTTATGAAATTATTTCTGATTATTTAGATTTACTGCACATAGAATATTTCCATGTGACTGGGGGAGGCATTAACCATTTCCCTAGTCGGTTATCACTCAGTACGATCAATTTTGGGGTAACTGATTTTACGCTTGATTCTGTTAGGAATACAAGAAAGGTTTTCTACTCAGAGGATATCAATTTAGGTTTAACTAACCAGGTGATTGATTTGCCTGATAGTATTCATTTTCTAAGCTTTGAGGGTTTTAAGCTATCTACTAAAGATTCTATTTTAAGCTTTACTAACCTAAAAATTCAACCTCATGCAGATGTGAATACTGAAAAGAGTTTTAATCAGGATCAGCAGAATATATATAATATCATAATTCCGATGCTCGAACTAAAAGGTATCAATTACCTGAAAGCTTATGAAGATAACCATTTAGTAATCGAAGAAGTAAATATTCCACAACCCATCATCAATATAAGATCAGTTTCAGCTGCCTCCTCTGAACAAAAAGAGGAGATTGTTTCCGAAAACACTATTGGAAATTCTCTTTTAGCACTTTTTGACCTCGTAATGGTTAAAAGATTTAAAATTAACGAAGCCGATTTAGAATTAGTAGTAAGAATTAATAACCAGCAACAGTTTAAATCCAAAAATGTAAGCATAGAATTATTTGATATACTGCTCGATTCCAGTAATTATAGAATAAACAGCAGAACGAGTTATTTTGAGAATGCAAAAATAAGCATTAACGAATATGATTATAAACTGCCTGATAGTTTACATACCATCGCGTTTAAATCATTGGTAATTAACACATTTAATTCGTCCTTGAAAGTGGAGAATTTTACCTTAAACCCAGCAAGAAATCTAAATAACACTACCATCACCCAATATGATTTCAGCATTCCTCTTATCAGTTTAACCGGCATCAATTATCAGGAAGCCTTAATAGATAAACGAATGTCACTCACAAGCATGGTATTTAGTAACCCAATTATTAACATTCAACCTTATGGCGTGGCTGCGGGCGATAAAATAGATACCGTTTTTACCCCTCAGGTTTTACAATCGCTTTTAGAAACTTACTTTGAAGAAATAAAAGCAACTGATATTAGGGTTACCGATGGAGATGTAAAAGTGGGAGAACACTTCAGTATTAATTCGGTTAATCTGAAACTAGAAAATTTAGCCATGGACACAGCTGTAAAATCATGGCATAATGTAGCTGATAGTATTTATCTTCAGGCAAAAAACCTGAAAATTAGCTTAAAGCAAGGCGATTTAATCGTTGGCACTATCAATGCAGGAAAAAAATTACAGAATTTTACTTTAGCCGATTTCAGTTACGAAGATCAATTTAAAAATGACTTCGTAACAAGTGAAGAGTTAAAAGTAAATGGTGTGCAATTGGATAGTATGATTCAAAAAAGTATTATTCAAATAAGCTTTCTATCGCTTAGTAAACCGAATATAGCCTTACAACAAAGAGATTTTAATACCAATCAGCAAGAAAGTGATTGGACATGGCCTGGGAACCCTATAACCATGAAAATAAATAAAGGCAGTTTTATTTATAAATATGATTCGGCAAGTAGCTTCCAGGTTGAACAGTTCAGTTCTGAACTGATTTACAAAAAGAGCATAACCATTATAGATTTTATTTCAAATAACCTGAAATTCAAGGATCAAAAACTTGGCCATGAGATTAAAATCGAGAACCTAAAACTGCCAAAGTACAATACTAATGTGCTTGTTAAAAACATGAGTCTTAAACCATTTAATGATAAATTAAATGCTCATTTAAGTACTAATATTCCCTCATTATCAGTAATAAATTTTAATAGAAAGCTTGATTTTTCAATTAAAGAAATAAAGGCTGATAGTTTAATTATGGAGGTTAATGAGTTATTATTTGAGCAAAAAGCTTCTAAAATTCAGGATTTAACAAAAGATTCCGAAGACATTTTCGCTATAAACTTCAAAACTATTGCAGTCAAAATAAAGCAAACCGAAGTAAATACACAGGATAAAGACGGAGAGAATTTAAATGCTCAAGTAATTAATGCTAAAATTTTATTGGAAGATTTTAACTATCCTCAACCTAAGAATAGTAAGGCCATTTTGTATTCTCAAAGCCTGCAAATGGAGAGCTCATATTTTAAATTGAAAACTAAAGAAGGAGCTGAACTTTCAAGCGATTTTGCCAAATTTAATTCACAAACAGGTGATGGAAACCTTATCAATTTATCTTATCAGCAACCCAAAAATAATACCGATGTAAAAATAAATAGACTGGATTTGAAGAATTGGGATATAAAAAATTACCTCTTTAATAACATAATCGATATAGGCAGCTTGTCCATCTCGGAAGTTGGATTAAATCTTAAAATTGCTCAATCTAAAGATGAGGAGTTTCAGAACATAAGGCATATACCTTTTAAAAAGGTTTTTATTAAGAGTTTATCCTCCGAGAAAATAGACTTCAATATTGAAATAGAAGAAAAAGAGAGAACCTACCGCACAGAAGGTGCCAATTTATCGGTTCAACGAGTAAATATAGACTCTACTTTTAATATAAAAGAATTGCATAACTCATTAGGTGCCTTTACCATAAGTGGAAAAAACTATAAGGAGGATTTAGGAGAGTTTTACAAAATTTCATGTTCCGATTATTCCTTTAGTTATCCAGGCTCATCATTTATTGCCTATAATTTTCTAATGGAATCAAAATATGACAGGTTTGAGTTTAGCAAGCATATTAAGTACCAAACTGATTGGTTTAATTTAAAAGTTGCATTTATTAATTTAACTGGTATAAACTTAAATAGACTTCTAAAGGAAGAAATACATATACAAAAAGCGGATATCGATCAAGCGAATTTCACTGTATTTAGAGACCTAAAAGTGCCGCTTGATAGTACGAAATTTGTTGCTTTGCCTCAGGAATCTTTAAGAAAATTAAAGATTCCAGTATTTGTAGACACTATGCAGGTGAAAGGAAACATAGATATATATGTAGCTTCCAGTGATGAAACAGGAATTGGTGTAGTTTCTATTAACGATTTACAAGGAGCTATTTATGGATTAAAATCGAGAAGTGATGGTACTTCCAAACCAATTGAATTAACAGCTTCTGGAAAATTGAATCAAATAGGAGATTTTCGGGCTAACGTAAGTTTCGCCTACCCATCACCCAAAAGTGAGTTTAGAATGAATGGATTCATTGGTCAAATGGAGTTAACCTCATTAAATGAAATGATGGTACCTATGGCTGCTGTTGAGGTCCGTTCTGGCATAAGTGAATCCGTTAACTTTAATTTCGAAGGAAATGATGATTACGCTACAGGCACTATGGATTTTAAATATAATAACCTGAAAGTAAATATATTAAATGGAGACACTTATCAGGCTAGTGGCTTAAATAATAGCTTACTTACTTTCTTTGCCAATAGCTTTGTAGTAAGAGGCCATAATCCAAATTTCTTTAAATTTAATCAGGGAAGAATATTTTTTGAAAGAGACAAAAGTAGATCTATATTTAACTATTGGGCAAAAGCATTGCTAAGCGGAGTTGTGAGCAGCATCGGCATTAACTCCAATAAAGGCGATGAAAAGGAGTACTATGAAAAAGAGAATATAGATAAATAGTCCATTATTATATGGGATTTCAATCAATTTAAAACCATAGCACTTAAAAAGCATGGAATTAACACCGCAACAACAGGCTATAATAGCCTCTAATGGAAATATTAAAATTAATGCCGTTGCTGGTTCAGGCAAAACCACAACAGTTATAGAATATGCAAAAACCCGTCCTGCCAACTCAAAAATACTTTATATAGCTTTTAATAAATCTGTAAAAATAGAGGCGGAGAAAAAGTTTAAAGATAAAAAACTATATAATACTAAAGTAGAAACCGCTCATTCTTTAGCCTTCAAATATATTGTAAGAAAATTCGGTTACCAGCTCAGAGCAAACGGTTACAAAACTTATGAAATTGCCGATATGCTGGGTCTACAGGGTGATGGCGAGAAGCATGCCGAATATGTTGTAGCAAACCATATCAATAAATTCATATCCTATTTCTGCAATAGCGATAAAAAAGCAGTGCAAGAGCTCAATTACAGGGATATTGTAACCGATAAAAAAGCCAGGAGCTTTGTGAATAAATTCTATAAATACATAGAAAAACAGACCCGGATTCTATTAGCAAAAATGGATAAAGGGGAGATCGAAATTACACATGATTTCTATCTCAAAAAATTTCAGTTGGCAGAAATACAGCTTGGTTATGATTATATACTTTTTGATGAAGGCCAGGATGCCTCTGCCGCCATGCTAGATATATTTCTGAAACAAAAGGCGATTAAAGTAATTGTAGGCGATACTCATCAACAAATTTATGGGTGGCGTCATGCAGTCAATTCACTTGAAAAGACAAATTTTAAAACATTCCATCTTTCCACCAGCTTTCGTTTTACACAACCTATTGCTAATCTGGCCATCGAAGTCTTAAATTGGAAAAGGCATTTAACCGCCATTGAACCCTTTAAAATTACAGGCAAGGGTAATAATAGCCTCTTAAAAAGTAAAGCAGTACTGGCAAGAACCAATCTGGGCCTCTTACTAAAAGCTATAGAATTAATAACGGAAAATAAGAAACTCAAAAACCTGTATTTTGAAGGAAATATCAATTCATACACATATGCTGACGACGGTACTTCCTTGTATGACGTGCTCAATTTGTACAATGGAAAGCGTAAATATATCAAAGACCAGCTTATTAAACAGATGAATACGCTCCCTGACCTGGAAGAATACACAGAAAAGACAGAAGATGTACAAATGGGGATGATGATAGAGATTGTTAAAGAGTATGGCAATGAAATCCCAGGCATTATACAATCCATAAAAGACAAACATATTGACAGTGATAAAAAAGAAGAAGCAGAAATTATTTTCTCAACGGTACATCGCTGCAAAGGAATGGAGTACGATAGTGTGCATTTAGTAAATGACTTCATTACAGAAGAAAAACTGGAAAAAGCCTCGAACGACAAAGACCCGGATATAGCTAAATTAAATGAGGAAATTAATCTGTTATATGTTGCTATTACGCGTACAAAAAACAAAATATTTATCCCTGAAGATTTAATTCCTGAGGGGTTTCCTATATCTGAATTTATAGAACCCATAGTTGAACCGGAAGAGGAACAAGAAAAGCCTATTTCTTTAAAGGATTTGAACATAGCAAGCTTCTCCATTGAAAAAGTAAGAGCCACACACCCGGCTGCCTACAAGCCATGGACAAATGAATTGGACGAAGAGCTTACTATTATGTTTTGTAATCAGGCTAGTATTAAAGATATGGCTAAACATTTTAACAGAACTGGAGGCGCCATAAGATCCAGAATTACAAAATTGGAATTAGAAGATCTTTATGGGAAATAGTCGAATTTACAATAGTAGACGCGTTACACCAGATAGATCATAACCTACTGAATGCCATAAATTTAAAGTAAAATAAATTTTAAAATATTTATGATTATTTATCCAACATTTCGCAACCCCTTGCGTTGCTACTCCCGTTGTAAACAAACAACTTAATTAACACTGAAAACAATGAAAAATGTATTAGTAGTATTGGCCATGCTTTTTTTCTTTTCTGCATGTAACACCAAAGTAAAAAAAGAAAATGAGGCTTTGAAAGTCACAATAGATTCGTTGCAGTCAAAAAATGATTCGCTATTATCTTTAAACAAGGAAAAAAGCATTTCTATTGAGGACTACCAAAGAGCACTGGCTGAAATTGATAAAAATTTAGCTGAAATTACGAGTAATCAATCGGCAGTGGCTGAATTGAAAGCAGAATTAAGCGAGACTAACGATGCTGACATTGCTGAATCAATTAATCAGAGAATTGAAGGCATTAAAAGTCTAATGGAGAATTCAAGAGCCAAAATTATCGGCTTAGATCAGAACCTGAGAAAACTAAGACAGCAATCAGGTACACAAAGTGAGGAAATATTAGCTTTAGATAAACAATTAGAACAAGCTAGTGAAAGCTTAATTGTAAAACAGACTGAAATGGATGAACTACGTTCTTCTTTAGAAGCGCAATTGGATGAATTGGGAGTAAAGCTTGAGAATCAAAAGTCGGTTTCAGAAGAATTGAGAAGCAATTTAAATAGGGCTTACTACATTGTTGAAGATGCTAAAACTCTTTTAGAAAAGAACATTATTAGCAAAGAAGGTGGGTTCATAGGTTTAGGTAAAGTGAAAGTAATTAATGCGAATGCAAATAATCAACTATTCACTAAAATTGATAAAACCAATTTTAACAGTATTCCACTAGACGTAAAAAAAGCAGCTATTATCACCACACATCCTTCAGGAAGTTATCAGTTTGTAGAAACTGACAAAAAAGTAACTGAATTCAAAATTTTGGATCCTGAAGCTTTCTGGAAAGATGCGAATTATTTGGTGATTGAAGTGACTGAATAATTTAAATTTTTCTATACCAAAAGCCCTGCCTTCTGTGAAGGCAGGGCTTTTTTGTTTTAGAATTAAATGGAATTGCTTACTTTTAACAAAAAAGCTGTATTTAAACCCATCTGCTTTACATGGAAAAATTCATCACAATAATGACTACCCAATATCCGCATGAAGCGCATATGATTAAAAGCAAATTAGAATCGGAAGGGATAGTGGTATTCCTTAAAGATGAATTGACGGTACAATCTCATAATTTTATTTCTAATGCCATAGGAGGTGTTAAAATACAAATCAGATCGACAGATTTCTTATTGGCACAAAGTATTTTTCAAGATATAGGCTTGCAAAGCTCCCATGAAGAAGATGAACCTTCCTTTGGACTGGTTAAATGGGCTGGGAAAAAACTGGACAATATCTCCTTTCTAACAAAATGGCCCGGGGAAGTCAGGGTTTTAAGTTTTATCGGTATAGTAATGTTGTTAACCGTCTTACTGGTTTATGTATTGGGTGGATTTGAATGAGGATATTAGAAATGCTTATTTTGTAAAATGATAATCCTGTTTAAATTATTAAAATAATAATATAAAAATTTTAATTTTGGTACCTGAAAAAACTTACCATATTTATAATCACGCAAATGGAAACGAAAATCTATTCCTTGAAGCAGCGAATTATCAATTTTCCCTAGATCAATATAAGAAGCATGTTCAGCCGGTGGTCAATACTTTTGCCTATTGTTTAATGCCTAATCATTTTCATTTTCAAGTACAAGTCAAAAATGTAGAGAGTCTCATGGAGCTGGCTCGTGTGGCAGAAACTTTTCCAAAGTTTAAAACTTTGGAAAAGTTGGATCCAGAGCAGTATCCGCAGTTCGTAAGCAAGCAATTTTCAAATTTCTTTAGTTCTTATACCCAATCTTTTAATAAAAAATATAATAGAAAAGGAAGTCTTTTTATAAAAAACTTTAGAAGAAAAACGATCGAATCGATTGAACAATGGCAAGAAAATTTACATTATATTCATTTAAACCCTACTAAGCATGGTTTTTGCGACCAATTGAAAGATTGGAAATGGAATAGTTGGCACGCTTATAACAACTTAGGTGCTCCAAGCTTAATCAATAGATCAGCAGCGCTAGAGTATTTTGACAATATTGAAAATCTGCTGTATTGCTCGAATGAGAAAAGAGACAGAATCTTAAACATGGAGTTGAAATAAAGAATAAAGAAGTTTTCTGAATGCAGAAACAAAAGGTTAATGATCGTCCATCTTTCCAACTACCCTATTAAAAATAAGCTCTGCCGTTTTCTGCGAAGTATCCATGTTTCCCATAATGGCTCTTAGCTTGCTGTAGTCTGCTAAAACCTGCTGTCTCTTTTGACCACCAGGCAGCAAATAGGAAAGTTCCTTTTTTAAATTTTCAATTGTGAAGTCGTTTTGAATTAATTCACGAACTGCAGGTTTATCCAATATTAAATTCACTAAGGAGATATGGTCTACTTTAATAAGCCTCTTGGCAATTGCATAGGAAACGCCACTGGTTTTATAACAAACCACTTGAGGTACCTCAAAAAGAGCTGTTTCTAGTGTGGCCGTACCAGAAGTCACCAAGGCAGCTGTAGCCACATTAAGCAAATCATAAGCCTGATTCATTACTAAACTTACATTTTCAAGATCATTGACAGAACTGTACAACTCAGGCTCCAGGTTGGAGACACCCGCTACTACAAAATGATAATCCTCAAAATAAGGCACCATGGCTTTTAAATTCCCCAGCATATGCAAAACCTCCTGCTTTCTACTTCCCGGTAAAATAGCAATAATGGGCTTATCACTTAAATTTTTTTTGAATTCAGGATGGGGCTGAAAAGCCTTAATGGCATCTAACAATGGATTACCTACATAATCTACTTCGTAATCGAATTTATTGTAAAAATCCTGTTCAAACGGTAGAATCACATACATGTGATCAACCGATTTTTTGATTTTAAAAGCCCTTTTTTGATTCCAGGCCCATATTTTAGGAGAGATATAGTAATGGGTAGGTATCGCATTTTTCTTTGCGAATTTGGCGATTCGCATATTAAAACCTGCATAATCGATTAATATCAAAGCATCAGGTTGAAAATCTAATATATCTGCTTTGCACTGCTTAATCCGTTTCTGAATAGTGTTAAGATTGGTAAATACTTCCCAAAAACCCATAAAAGCCATCTCCTTATAATGCACAACTAATTCAGCGCCTGCCTCTTGCATTACCTCTCCTCCCCATGCTCTTATTTCAGCATTCGGATCCTTATGCATTAAAGCTTTTATTAAATTTCCTCCGTGCAAGTCGCCCGAGCGCTCACCGGCAATTATGTAATATTTCATATTTTGGATTCAGAATCACAAAATTAAGTCATTCTTTAACAAAAGCAGTTAATTAAAGAGAATTACTGTATTTTACTTAGTAAATCCTTCAATTCCGGGTACTCAATAGCTTGCTGTATTTCAGCCACATTGCCCGCATAAGCTTTTCCTCTTAATTTATTTACTGGATGAGCTTGTAGTTTCAACTCCAATAAATCTTTTTCAAAATGACTTAAATAGTCTTTTTGGGGTTCCTGGTCGGACTGATTAGCAAAATCTAGCCAAAGCTGCTGATTTTCAGGGGTTAAAACAAGAGGCATTCTGGGCCCTTCCATTTTAGGGTTATTATGAATCTTGGCCATAATACCATTGCCAGGAGCTGTAACAATGGACAACGTATTTTTAACAATTCCTTCTTTTTCATTTCTCCAGGTTTCCCATAAACCTGCAAGGGCAAAAGGTGATTGATCCTGGTTCTGAATAAAAAACGGATAGGTTTTTCCTTTGAGATGATGATACTCATAAAAACCATCCACAATAACCCAACAGTGCTTTTTACCTGCTGAATTGCGGAAGGAAGCTTTCTCTGTAATGGTTTCTACTCTGGCATTGAGGGTTTGCTTATTCATTTTCATAGCCATTAATACATCTTTTGTCCAATGTGGAATTAAGCCCCATTCAAAAGCCTGCATCACATCTTTTTGATCGGCAGTAACTACAGGCAATAGAGGGTTGGCAAAACCAGTAGTATGAAATAAGGGGGGATTAGCATTTTGAACATCCCCTACTGAAGACTCATCGACACCAAACAATTTGGCATAAACATTTTTCTTCTTCGTTAAAGTAGCAACATCGTAGCACATAATTTCAAGATATTAAAAAGTTTACTGGATTTAACAATTTGGCGTTGGCAAAATGGTAAAACATTTATAAAGATATTTTAACAAATAAATATAATAAAAATCACACTGACATATTTTGATTTCTCTTAAATCCAGAATATTTATGTGTAAGTAAGGCATGAAATATTAACCTTAAACGTTTATCCTAAAAGTCCTAAAATGAAAAGAAAATTCTTACCACTAATACTTATAATCTTCGCTGTTCAATCAGCAAATAGCCAATCCAACTTTTACGAACAACTAGCTGCTGCTGCCATGAGTTTAACCGAAGATGAAGTAAATTATGATCCTGCTTACTTTAGCATCGACTACCCAAATGGAGATGTGCCAAATGGCAAGGGTGTATGCACTGATGTCGTGATTAGAGCTTACAGAAAATTAGGAATTGACCTTCAAAAAATGGTGCATGAGGACATGAAAACGAATTTTGCCAAATACCCCAATAACTGGGGACTTAGTAGCACGGATAGAAATATAGACCACAGAAGAGTGCCTAATTTGATGACATTTTTCACCAGACATGGAACGGAGAAACCCATCACTCAAAATCCTTCTGATTATCGACCCGGCGATATAGTAAGTTGGAATTTAAGGGGTGGAATTACACATATCGGAATCGTTTCTAATAAGAAATCCAATGATGGAAAGAGATATTTAATTGTGCATAATATTGGAGCCGGGCAAGTAGCGGAAGATATTCTTTTTGATTTTAAAATTATTGGACATCATCAATATACTATTCCTCAATAAACTCCAGCAAATCCCCGGCTGGCAGTCTAAAGCTTTGCAAATTGCTTCCAGCGCGCTAAATCGTACCGCCCTGGCTTTACCTGTCTTTAAAATGGAAAGATTGGCCAAAGTGAGCTCTACTTTTCTGAAAGCTCATTCAAAGACATCTTTCTTTTGGCCATCATTACATCTAAATTGACTATTATTGGCATAGTTATATGGTTAATTCATTTTCGGCTTGCAATTCAATGCCTTCTTTTAAACACTTGAGCAATCACAAACAAGATGGCAGCCATTGAAAGAAACTCTGAAGCACCTTCACCCCTTGAAAAAATGACAATGCCCACCGGCTTTTTAATCAACCACTTCACATAACCATTAGTAATTACTGACAAAATACCTATACCCAAAGCAGTATGCACTCGTGTTGGCAATTCTTTTCTCTACTTCATGATTAAAAAAATTAACGAAATTTATTTTGGAGAATATTATGAGCACATCATAAAAAGAAAGGGCTTCATTATCCAAACAGACAAAACCAAGGATAGTAAGCCGATATAATATCCAAGATGATAATTATAAAGTTGGTTTAGGTTATAACTCATGTCACGCTATTAGTTAAAAAAGACTAAAAATAAATAAGATTACTCCTGTTTTTATGCAAATACCAAGAAATAGTGCCCATGTTAAAACACTTAGATTTCTTTAAATAAAGTGGATTTGTGTACTCATCGATCTAAAAATTCAAATAAATAATTACATATCAACAAATTTCTACTGACAAGCGGTAACTATATAAGAGTCCATTAGAAAAAAATCTAATATTTTATTGTACTCCGGTAAGATAAGAGTGGGGCCACTTAATATTGCACCATAATATTAAATCTTAAAATATAAGAAAACATGTCAAAAATTAGAATTATCATTTTACTTCAAATTATCCTTCTTACTTGCTTCTATGCTGAAGGCCAAAATGGACCTAGAACTTTTACAAATTTAGATGATGCATTAGCAAACCCTGAAGAAGTAGAGGTGCTGGTTTTAAATGACATGGGTTTTACAAGTTTCCCTCCTCAAGTTTATCAGTTTAAAAACCTAACATACCTGGAACTTTCTAACAATAACATTACCTATCTACCCGACAGTGTTGGTTTGCTATCAAAGCTTTTCTACTTGGATTTATCCGGTAATAAAATCAGTGAAATTCCATTGAGTTTCTCTAAATTAACTACTTTAAGAAATTTTTACCTTGATTACGGCATTGCTACAAACCTTGATAAAGATTTTAAAATTCTATCCGATCTTCCAATGCTTTCTGTATTAGGAATTAGTAGTACAAATCTTCGTAGTTTACCCTCCACTGTAGGACTGCTTAAAAATGTTAAGCACTTCGAATTACTAAATAGTGAATTAGAAGTTCTTCCTAATGAGTTTTCACAACTTACAAACCTAGAAATACTTTACTTCAAAAATGATACAAAGTTCAACCTCAAAAAAAATATAAATCTCTTAAGCGAGCTCCCTCGTCTTTCGGAGCTCCATCTTGAAGGAGACAACTTTGAAAATATTCCTTCAGAAATAGGAAAACTGAAATCATTGCAATATTTATTCTTAAATGACAATAACTTAACTGAATTACCCCCTGAGATTTATAAACTTCCTCAATTAAAATACATTGATATAAGCAATAATAAAATACCAAATTATCTGCTTCAGCAGTACAGAGAAGGTTTTGCACCCACCATAAGAATAAAATTTAACTAAAGTAATAGCCCTTTTAATTTTATAAATCCATGTATTTACAAAGCAAGAAAAAGCTACAAACCCTCAGTAAATTACTTCTCATAATGCTCTGGTGTTTTATTTTAATTGGGTGTACTAAGGTTCAGGAAGAAACTGATAAAAAGTTAAAAGCGCTGAAGACTAAAGCAAATACATTGGATTCGCTAATGATCAGAGAGCTAAACAGAATACAGCAGCTGGATTCTTTAGTGAAGCATGAATTTAAAAAAGTTAATGCTCTTGATTCACTCATTAATTCCACTAGTATTAAAGACTCTCTAATAAATAAATCAAAGTCAATTTATAATGCTAAATAGAGTAATTGTGTAAGCATTTACAAAGGCGAATTTTGAATTTTTAAAATTATAATTTGAGCACCAAGTTTTAGTAATTGACTATTAAAAAAGTCGGAGAATCAGAAAAACAATTTACATGAATAGAATTCTAAGAAGGTTTAAATAAAGAATCACAAATGGTTAGTGACAATCATATTTTACTGGTAACTGAAACAGACCCTAAGCCCGATAATTATATTGCCATTTTTCACATTCCTAAAGAAAGTAGGGAAAATAGAAAAGGGTTTTCAATTTATTCAAATATGCAGAAAGCACTAGAGAGAGCGGAATATTTGGGTAAAAAGTATCATGTGAAACAAGTAAGATTATTTTATAATAATAGAAGCAGCCTCATCATTAGAATAGAAAAGGACCCTTTCTAATGCTGAAGCATAAAAAAGAATCGGTACAATTAACATTAATAAATTAAAACTAAATAATACTTAACGATGAAAACAACAATGAAACTAATGAAAAATACCTTTATAGTAGGTATTATATTAAGTACAGGGGCATGTACAAATAAGGACAGTCAAAGCGATGTAATAGAGGCTGATTCCGTAGTTGATACATCAATCAGCATAAATTCAAAATCAATGCCGCCTGTTCAATGGGTACTTACTGCTGCCGAACAAGCTGCTCTGACGCCAGATGAAGTACTAAGAGTTTTAAAAGAAGGAAACGAAAGGTTTCTTACCAATGATTTAACCGCCAGGGATCATTCAGCACAGGTCAGAAAAAGTACAACTGCACAATTTCCTAAAGCGATAGTACTCTCCTGCGTAGATAGTAGAATACCTGTTGAAGATGTATTTGACCGCGGCATTGGAGATATTTTTGTAGCAAGAGTGGCAGGCAATTTTGTCAATGAGGATATTCTCGGAAGTATGGAGTTCGCTTGCAAAGTTTCCGGTGCCAAATTAATTATAGTGATGGGTCATGAACATTGCGGAGCCATACATGCTGCAATAGATGGGGCCGAATTAGGAAACATCACAAATATGCTCAAAAACATCAAACCCGCCATAGAGCTTACTCAATACTCAGGAGAAAAAACTTCACAAAATGCCGAATATGTTCAAATGGTATGCGAAAATAATGTGAAATATAACCTGAAAGAAATCAAAGACAAAAGCCCCATTTTGAAAGAAATGAATGATAATGGTGAAATCAAGATTGTGGGAGCTATTTATGATATGGATTCCGGATCAGTTTCATTTCTGCAGTAATGCATATTTACCCCTGCAAATGCGTGTTTTAATAAAAGATTGGAAGCCAATATGGGTATTTTAATTTTTAAAAAACAGAAAATCAAAACAATATTAAACCCTAAAACTAAATTTAAGAAAAATGAAAAAAATGTTTTATTCAATCCTGATAGGATTATGCTTTACTTTTTACAACAGCAATCTTTTAGCGCAAGAAAATGAAGAAGCTAAAACCTTAATTAAGAGCAAAAACTTAATCAGCACTGAAAATCTTGGCTTTTTTATTGCTCCTTCATATGGAATTACCCAAATGGATGGCGCTTCAGTCTCTCTATTTAATTTAAGAGGAGGAGTTAGCATAAACAGGAAATTTGCACTTGGTGCTTATTTTAATACTTCAATGAACCAAATAAATCCTGAGAGCGAAACAGTTCCCAATATCTACATGGACTATTGGACGACCGGAGGTTTTCTTGAATACACTGTGCTATCTAGAAATATCTTCCATTTCTCATTTCCTCTTTATGTGGGCTATGGAGAAGTTCAAATGGATAATGAAAGCGGTGATGCCGGCCTTGGAGAGTCAACTTTTTTCCAGATTGAGCCCTCTGCCCTACTTGAGATTAATTTACACAAAAATGTTCGTTTTAATATAGGACTTGGATACCGTTTTATAGGAGAAATGAATTATAGAAACTTCAATCAATCAGAGCTGGCAGGGCTTACAGGATACGCTGGTTTAAAAATAGGTTTATTTAAATAGCAATTACTCCTTTCAAATAAGTTTTAAGACTAAGTTCTTTTAAAATATGGGCAATCTGAATACTTATTCAGATTGCCTGTAATCTTAACTTAAGAAATTCTATTTAATTTTGAATTGTTTTTGAAGCCCATATGGAGCTTACCATCCTCTTCATAAACGTATGATCGTCTAATATTACAATATTTTATGGGTGCTAGCAGCACATTCTTCATTATATCAATATATTCATATAAGGTACTCTGTGATACTTCTAACCTGCTAGCTAATTCATGAGGCTGACCCGTTGCCTTCATACGAATAAGCTGATCTATTCTGTACAGCTTATCAACCATTTTGGGAAATAATATACTCATTGGATTAAGATTTAAAATTCAACTATTGATTAAAATAGCGGGAAATTCAAATAATCTTAAATCAATAAGGAACGCTGTATAAGATAAATTTTTCTTACTAGTTGTGTAGGAGCAACTGAACTGCTCCTGAAACAAAGTGATTTAATTCGGGGGAACAGACTGTTTGCTTCTACTACATTATTCTGACTGTGCTGTCGTGAAAAATGTTTGCTGCTACTGGTGAAACATTCAATTCGCTCTGCTTCATTTTTTTCAATAGTTTCTACTTGCTTGGCCCCCAAAGGAAGAAGCATGAGTAAAACAAAGAAAAAAATTGTCTGATGTTGTTTCAAAGTTAAATGATATTGAAATCACACTTTTCAACGATTTATTTTAACCAGGGTTCTTAAAAATGTAGCAATTATAAAAAAAGGCTAATAACCTTTACCATTAAACTACAAACTAGTAGAATCTATAAATCAAAAAACAGAAATATGGCTACTATTTAGAAGCAACTTGATTCACTGATTAACTTCGGCTCGAAAAAAAAGACTTGAGGACGGAAGGAAATAGGATAGATTTCACTTACTATTCTGCGCAGATAAAGATCTTTTCTCAGCCTCCAACATTGCTTCGTAAGCATTCACTATTCCTCCACTTTGCGATAAATTCTTAAATTTTACCTTCTTTTTCTTTTCATCATCTCCTGGTAAATAAATTTTTCTCGGCTTTTTAGCCTTATATGAAGAAACCATTAAAATCTCCTTTATTTCCTGCGGACTTAAATCAGGATATGTTGAAAGCAATAATGCAGCTACTCCTGAAACAACAGGAGCTGCAAGGCTGGTGCCACTGTTCATGCTATAGGTGTTTGATGTATCGGCCGCGATAATATTGTGGCCCGGCGCGAAGATATCTACTTTCTCACGTCCATAATTTGAGAATGTGGTAGCCATCTCTTTATCCATCAGCTTTGCAGATGCCCCTACTTCAATCCAGTTCGATGCTACCTTACCATCGCGGTAGTTGGCTGAAGGGAAATTATCTGAGTTGTCGATGTCTTTTCCATCGTTTCCAGCTGCATGAACAAGTAAAACGCCCTTATCTTCTGCATATTTAACAGCCATATCAACAAATTCCTTTTGAGGAGAAAAGTCTTTCCCGAAACTCATGTTTATAATTTGTGCGCCATTGTCCACTGCATACATAATAGCCAAGGCTACGTCTTTATCCCTCTCATCTCCATTGGGTGTTGATCTCACTACCATAATTTCAGCAAAACCAGCAATTCCATCAATCCCTATACCCTCTCCTCTATTTGCTGCAATCACGGAAGCAACTCCTGTTCCATGTCTTGAATCGGGACCTATGACATCAGGATTACCGTAATCTCTGTCAGATATATCAGTTGGGTCATCACCTATAAGTGCCCGTGGTGCAAAAGCTTTATTTAAATGATATTCAAGATAGTCTGACAAATAAATTATATATTCCTGCAAACCCTCTTCTGTAAAACCTGTTTCATAACGCTCTTTCAAAAATTTACTGGCTTCCATTACCTGAGGATCTGAACTTTCAATCTTTTTTAAATCCTCCAAATTATTGACCTCAAATCCGGTTTGAGAGTAAAGAAATGACTTAATGTTTAAATAGTACTGCTGAAAACCCATCAGGTTGTTAAATTCTTCTCGCTTACTCGCTAACTCTTCCTGGTACTTTTTTTCAGCTTTGAGAAAAACATTGCCGGAAGCGGTTTTATCGCGTACTATACGCGTGTACTCCAGATTCTCATTGGCGATATTTTCTCCTTCGGCATTTCCTAAAAAATTCCATCCGTGAATATCATCTACATATCCATTTCCATCATCATCTATCCCATTACCCGGAATCTCATCTTGATTAACCCAAATCTTGCCTTGTAAATCTTCATGGTCAATATCTACCCCGCTATCTATTACAGCCACTATTACTTTCTTTCTTGCTTTTTTGCCGTCTTTTAAAATCTGGCTGTAGACTTTTTCTACGCTAGTTCCCATAATGGCATCGGTAGATAAATCTTTATTGTACCAGTTAATAAAACTCTGATCTAACTGATCAATAGTAGTGACTTGGGTAAAAGCACTATTTTGAAAAATAAATAATAGCGCAATAGGTATAATTAATTTCTTTAACATTATTTCTGAGAGTAAGCGTGATATGTCTGTAAGAGCTTCTTTATATAAATTATTTAATTAACTATGGGATCATTTTGAAGAGAACAGGCAAATAGTAGCACCTATTCTTTAATGAAGCCACAAATTTTGGTAAAACTAATAATTAGTAGAATAAATCCTATTACATAATTCTCTATAGTAAAAATTTTAACAAAAAAAAGGTGGTTCAATAACGAACCACCTTTTTATTATTTTATATTTAATTGCTAAGTTTATTTAACCAAATCGAAACGATCTAAGTTCATTACTTTATCCCACACAGCCACAAAGTCTTTTACAAACTTCTCTTTACCATCTTCGCAGCCATATACTTCAGCAATCGCACGAAGCTCTGAATTAGAACCGAAAATTAGGTCAACTCTGGTACCCGTCCAATTCACTTCACCTGTTTTACGATTTCTACCTTCAAACACCTTATCCGTATCGTCAGTGGCCTTCCAGGTTGTATTGAAATCAAGTAAATTCACGAAGAAATCGTTAGTTAATGTTTCCGGTTTATCAGTAAAAATACCATGTTTTGAATTATCAAAATTAGTATTAAGCGCTCTCATACCTCCCACTAAGGCAGTCATTTCCGGCGCTGATAAAGTCATTAGTTGTGCTTTATCTACCAACATCTCTTCTGCCTTAGCTTTGTGTTTAGAGTTAAAATAATTTCTGAATCCATCAGCCCATGGTTCCATTGGTTCAAAAGAATCTACATCCGTCAGTTCTTGTGATGCATCTGCTCTACCGGGGGTAAATGGCACTTTTACATCATGACCTGCATTTTTAGCAGCTTTTTCAACACCTGCGCAGCCTGCCAATACAATCAGGTCGGCAATTGATACTTGCTTATCTCCTGATTGCGATTTATTAAAATCATTTTGAATACCTTCTAATCTATCCAACACTTTACCTAACTGCGCAGGATTATTCGCTTCCCAGCCTCTTTGAGGAGCTAATCTTACGCGGGCACCATTGGCTCCACCACGTTTATCAGAACCACGGAAAGTAGAAGCTGAAGCCCATGCAGTGGAAACTAATTCCGATACTGACAAACCTGATCCTAAAATTTTGCTTTTTAAGGTGGCAATGTCATTTTCATTTATTAATTCATGAGTAACTGATGGAATTGGATCTTGCCATAATAAATCTTCCTGTGGTACTTCAGGCCCTAAATAACGATCTTTTGGACCCATATCACGATGAGTTAATTTAAACCATGCACGAGCAAAAACATCTGCAAAATATTCAGGATTCTCATAAAATTTTCTGGATACCTTCTCATAAGCAGGATCTGCTTTCATAGATATATCAGTCGTTAACATAAATGGCGCATGCGTTTTTGAAGGATCATGCGCATCAGGTACTGTACCTGCACCTCCATTATTCTTAGGTTTCCACTGATGTGCTCCGGCCGGACTCTTCGTTAATTCCCAGTCAAACTCAAATAAGTGTTTGAAATAATCATGGCTCCATTTTGCCGGGGTTGTTGTCCAGGCACCTTCTAAACCACTAGTAATGGTATCAGCTCCTTTACCTGTGTTATAAGAGTTTTTCCAACCCATATTCTGCTCTTCAATACTTGCACCTGCTGGTTCAGCACCCACATATTTTTCCGGATCAGCGGCACCGTGTGTTTTACCAAAAGTATGACCACCTGCAATAAGTGCGACAGTTTCTTCATCATTCATAGCCATACGGCCAAATGTTTCTCTAATATCATGCGCAGCCGCTACCGGATCAGGAATACCTTTAGGTCCTTCCGGATTTACATAGATAAGTCCCATATGAGAAGCTCCCAAAGGATTTTCTAATTCACGCTTTCCACTGTACCTTTCTTCATCGCCCATCCATTCGGTTTCAGAACCCCAGTATACATCCTCTTCCGGTTCCCAAACGTCTTCACGTCCACCTGCAAAACCAAAGGTTTTAAAATCCATAGATTCCAAAGCACAATTACCTGCGAGCACCATTAAATCAGCCCAGGAGATTTTCTTTCCATATTTCTGCTTTATTGGCCATAATAGCAATCTGGCTTTATCTAAATTAGCATTATCCGGCCAACTGTTTAAAGGTGCAAATCTTTGAGAACCTCCACCGGCTCCGCCTCTTCCATCTTGTACACGGTAAGTACCTGCAGAATGCCATGCCATTCTTATAAAGAGTGGGCCATAATGACCATAATCTGCCGGCCACCAGTCTTGAGAGTCAGTCATTAAATCAAAAATATCCTTTTTAATGGCTTTAAGATCCAATGATTTAAAGGCCTCAGCATAATTAAAACTTTCGTCCATAGGGTTTGATAAGTTAGAATGCTGACGTAAAATGTTCAATTTTAGTGCATTGGGCCACCAATCTCTATTTCGTGGGCCTCCACCTGCAGTTTGCTTTACCGGGGCGCCAAGGAACGGACATTTTGCTTCCGATTCATTCACATCCCAAACTTTTCCGTCTCCGGATGAATCTGATGATTTATAATTCTCCATTTCGTTAATTTTTTTTATTTAAACTTCAATTTAAGTTACTTAAATATATAATCATAATTTATATTTTAAATATACTTATAGACATAAACTATAACTATATGCTATTGTTTGCACTTCAACAATTTATCATTTAATGGTGGATTTCGCAAGATAATTGATAATATTCAATAGCATTGTTGCCTATGGGACTGGTAACTCTTACATTCGATATTTAAAAAATATAAAATGGATCATGAATCAAAAAAAATCTAATATTATCCGCTGGGGTATTATTGGTTGCGGTGACGTAACGGAGGTGAAAAGCGGTCCTGCTTACCAGCAGACTGAAGGCTTTGAAATAACTGCTGTAATGCGCAGAAATAGCGAAAAAGTAAAAGATTATGCCGAAAGACATCAAATTAATAAATATTATACAAACGCTGATCAATTGATCAATGATGAGGAAGTTGATGCAGTTTATATTGCAACCCCTCCTGATACCCATGCATTTTACGCACTAAAAGTAGCAGAAGTGGGCAAAATCTGTTGCATAGAAAAACCGATGGCTCCCTCCTCCCAGGAATGTGTAACAATAGTAGAAGCTTTTGAAAAAGCAGGAATTCCTCTCTTTGTAGCCTATTACAGGCGCTCTTTACCAAGGTTTCTAAAGGTTCAGGAATGGCTTAATAACAAAGAAATTGGCGATATCCGACATATCAGCTGGCAACTGCATCAGCCACCAAAAGCCATCGATAAATCTGGGGAATACAATTGGCGAACTGACCCAAAAGTGGCACCCGGTGGTTATTTTGATGACCTGGCAAGTCATGGATTGGACTTATTTACATTTCTGCTGGGGAATATCAAAAACATCAATGGCATCAGCTTAAATCAACAGCAATTGTACGGAGCAAAAGATGCATTTGCAGCATCCTGGCTACATGAAGATCATATAACAGGTACTAGCAGCTGGAACTTCGGTTCCGACAGATCCTTAGATAAAGTAGAGATTTTCGGAAGTTCTGGTAAAATTGAATTTTCAGTTTTCGATGATAAACCTGTTTTAATTGAAAGTTCGAACAAAAATGAACAGTTATTTATTGAACACCCAAAAAACGTGCAGCAATTCCATGTAGAAAACATGAAAAAACATCTTTTTGAAGATAATTATCAACATCCTTCTACCGGAGCTACAGCTTTGCATACCAGCTGGGTAATGGACAAGATATTAGGGCAGATTTGAATGGAACCGCAAAGTAAAGTTGTGAAAGAAGAATTAACTTGAACGAGAATTGAAATTTAGCTTCAATCTTTAATACTGACTACTGGTTTAAAATAAAGTGGAAGATTACACCATCTATCAATACTTTAAAACACTATATTTTAGTTCTAAAATGCAGAGCATTACCTTTCTTTGCGACTTAGCGGCTTAGCGGTAAAAAAGAGCAACCCATTCACCTCTTCCCCACCAAATATCCCGAATCCAATAATCTATTGCCACTTTTCTCATCCATAACTGCAAAATTAAAGCCTTTCTGCAGGCAATATGATCCAAATTCTCCGGCTTTATTCAGGGCAATAAATCCAATCTGGGTGGTAGAATAATCTGCTTCCCGTATCTTAAACTTTTTAAGAATCAATTGAACCGCTGCTTCACAAGCTTCTTGCGGAGATTTTCCATGCCGCATTTGCTCCACCACTAAGTGAGATCCTACTACTCGGATGATTTCTTCTCCATGACCTGTAGCGGTTGCTGCACCCACTTCATTATCTACGTACAAGCCAGCTCCTATAATAGGAGAATCTCCTACCCTGCCGTGCATTTTATATGCCATACCGCTTGTGGTACAGGCTCCTGACAAATTACCCTCCGCATCTAGCGCTATCATTCCAATGGTATCGTGGTTTTCGATATTAGCAACCGGCTCATATTCTGCTTTTTTGAGCCATTCTCTCCAATCTTTTTCAGACGCCTCCGTCAATAAATTTTCCTTAGGGAAACCTTGCTCCAAAGCAAATTGTAAAGCTCCTTCTCCTACTAACATCACGTGCGGACTTTTCTCCATCACTGCTCTGGCTACGGAAATGGGGTGCTTAATATGCTGCAAGCAAGCTACCGAACCAATATTGGCCTTTTCATCCATAATGCAGGCGTCTAATGTCACTTTTCCATCACGGTCTGGACGGCCACCGTATCCGACACTTCGCTCTTCAGGATCCGCTTCTATCCTATGCACACCTTTTTCTACTGCATTCAGTGCAGAGCCACCCTTGCTTAGAACTTCCCATGCAACATTATTGGCTTGAATTCCAAAACGCCAGGTGCTCAACACTATTGGTTTTGTGACTTTTGTAAGCGCTTGTGGTGTATTAGAAAAAGATTGAAAAGGTTTTAAAGCTATCCCAGTAGCAATAGCCATACTTGCTTTTAAAAAATTTCTTCTTGGAAACTTCATTTAATTTCTGTTAAAAAATGTTGGCTATAATTAGCGCCCATTTGCTTGAGAAGCCGAGTGTTTACCTTTAACCTATTAAGAAAATCTTCGTAGTTCTTATCCTCCGGCTGCGACCATAACACTTCAGATAAGGCTAACATCCTTGGCAAAGCCATATACTCTACTTGCTTAAAATCTTTCATGTATTCTGTCCATACATTGCCTTGAGCACCTAATATAAATTTACCTTTTTTAGCATTCAGTGCTTGCGGGATAGGCTCATAAGCATACACCTTAGAAAGTGGATTATAACCTCCTATTGCCAAAGGTTCATCGCTGGTATCTTCTACCTGATAGTGGTCGAAATAGCACGGGCTGCCTGGCGACATCACGACATAATGAGATTCCTTTGCTGCTGCAATGCCACCTTCAGTTCCTCTCCAACTCATTACCGCTGCGTTGGGTGCTAATCCGCCTTCCAAAATCTCATCCCAACCTATAATTTTACGCCCTTTGGCATTTAAATAACGCTCCATTCTCTGTATAAAATAGCTCTGGAATTCATGTTCATCAGCCAATCCTTCCTCAGTAATCCTTTTTTGGCATTTTTCGCAAGCTTCCCAGCGTTTTTTAGGGGATTCATCACCACCAATATGGATATATTCACTAGGAAACAATTCTAAAACCTCATCCATTACTGATTCCAGAAAAGTGAACACTTCTTCGTTACCGGCACAGTAAACATCGTGGAATACTCCCCAACTCTGTGCCACTTCGAAAGGTCCTCCGGTACAGGATAATTGAGGATAGGCCGCCAATGCTGCCAGCGAGTGCCCCGGCATTTCTATTTCAGGAACTACATTTATATATCTCTCCTTAGCATAAGCGACTACTTCTTTAATCTCTTCCTGGGTATAAAAACCACCATAGCGAATTTTATCATATTCCCCACTGCCTGGTTTCCCTATCAGTGTACCTTTACGCCATGCACCTATTTCAGTCAATTTAGGAAAAGCTTTTATCTCGATACGCCAGCCCTGATCTTCCGTAAGATGCCAATGGAAATTATTCATCTTATAAAGTGCCATATAATCCAGATACTTCTTAACCTCCTCCACATTAAAAAAATGTCTGCTCACATCAAGATGCATCCCTCTCCACTCAAACCGAGGACTATCAGTTATTTTTATAACAGGCAATTTTCCGTCTTCCGAAGCAACTAATAATTGTTGAAGAGATTGCAAAGCATAAAATATACCTGCACCATTGGACGCCGATATTGTGATTTTTGCTGGGGTTATCTCTAAACTATAAGCTCCTTTTTCTTTTACATCCTGACCGTCTATCTGTAGCGTTATTACTCTTTCATCATTCATAGGCAAGCTTTCTCCACTGGGCTCTACATATTGCTCCAATAAAGATTGTAAGAACCTTCTTTCAAATTCCAGTCCTTCACTTGCTTTAATATTCACCTCCTTTTGCAAGATAAAAGAACCATCTTTTTGTTCAATCTGATTGGGTATTGGTATGATGGGTGGGAAATTCTGACCCATGACAAGAGTAGAAAGCATGGCTAAGGTCATTAAATAAACAAATTTCATTATTTTGTACATTTTAAGATGCGGAAGTATTAGTTGGATGAAAGTAGTAAAAATTAAATTAAACCGACAGTAAATTGTGATGGTTGGCGTAATTCATCGCTAAAGCGATGGTTAACCGCAAAGATTCTAAAGCGCAAAGCTAAATACTTAATGATTTTACATACTAGAAGATCAAAATGCAGTAAGAAATATAGAAATTTGCCTTTCAACCAAAAATGTAAAAGTGGTATGCTGCCATTCCCTTTAATAAAAGAGAATCGATCTACGCCCAATTTCCACTTATTTTTGTGTGATATTTTTCTTAAAATGCGAAGCAATTCCTTTGCGTCTCAGCGACTTCCCGATTTTGGTCGGGACAGGTAGTGGTTAAATACAATTGCTTTAGCAATTTCATTTGTTTCTAAACATGGCGGTTAAACCAGCTCCGAAGCACTCAACAACTTTTGCCGATTTAAGTAACCTATTTTATTTCCTCACATATTCCCTTAAATTGTCACAAAAAGAGCAATATGATTTCAGGAACCCACAATGCCATTGAAGACCCACGCAACAAGGATATTAAAATTTTCATCAATGGTGAATTATTCCCACGTGATGAAGCTAAAATTTCAGTTTTTGATAGCGGTTATCTAGTAGGAGATGGCATTTGGGAGGCCTTTAGAGTGCATGAAGGAAAAATGCTATTTGTAGATCTGCACCTCGACAGAATGTGGCAATCTGCAAAAGTGATTGGCTTGAATTTACCTTTTAGCAAAGATGATTTGTTAGCTATGGTTCAAAAAACACTAGATGCCAACGATATGAGTGATCATATTCATGCCCGGGTAATGGTGACCCGTGGATTCAAAAAAACACCTTCCCAAGATCCGCGACTCACTATTTCAGGTCCAAACGTGGTGATCATTGCAGAGCATAAAGTAGCATCTGAGGAAACTAAAAACAAGGGCATTACCCTTTTCACCTCTACAATTAGAAGAGGCTCACCAGATTACCTGGATCCTCGATTGAATTGCCATAGTAAATTGCATGAGGTGCAGGCTCTCATTCAGGCATTGGAAGCGGGCGCTGATGAAGCTCTGATGTTGGATGTTAATGGATTCGTTTCCACCTGTAATGCCACTAATTTTTTTATGGTACAAGGTGATGAAGTATGGACTTCCACCGGGCAATATTGTATGAATGGCATTACAAGAGCTAATGTTATTAGAGTTTGCCAAGACAACAACATCATCTGCCGTGAGAAAAATTTCTCGTTATTTGACGTTTACGGAGCTGACGAATGCTTTGTGACTGGTACTTTTGGAGGACTTACCCCGGTAGTGAAAATAGATGGCCGCACCATTGGCGATGGAATTCCTGGTGCCAATACTCATAAATTAAGTAATTTATATAAGATTTTAATTGACAAAGAAATTAGTGCATAATGACTGATGACATCAAACGAATTTCACTGTGGTCAGGGCCACGCAATATTTCCACCGCTTTAATGTATTCTTTTGCACAGAGAAAGGATACTCAGGTTTTTGACGAGCCACTGTATGGCTACTATCTAAAGCATTCAGATGCTGCGCCCTACCATCCCGGAGCAGAAGAAATCCTAACATCTATGGAAACAAGTGGTGAAAAAGTAGTAGACATGATGCTCAGCTTTAAGGAAAAGCCGGTACTGTTTTTCAAAAATATGACTCACCACTTACTTCCCAGCCTGGGGAAGGCATTTATGCAGTCGATGGTAAACGTAATTCTCACGCGTGATCCAGTAGAAATGTTACCCTCTTTTGCAGATGTGATCGAAAACCCCACCATGAAAGACGTGGGTTATAAAATGCATTTAGATATAATAGATTACTTTCAATCTGAAGGAGTTCCTTTTATAGTAGTCGATTCGAAATCCATATTGCTTGACCCTGAAAAACAACTCAGCAAATTATGTGAAGCAATCGGTATTCCATTTGATCAAGCTATGCTACAATGGAAAAAAGGGCCTATACCAGAAGATGGCATTTGGGCTAAATACTGGTATAATAGCATTCATCAATCGACTAGTTTTCTGCCCTACAAAGTAAAAAATAAGCCATTTCCGGAACATTTGAAGCCACTTTTGACAGAATGTGAGCCTTATTATGAAAAGTTAAGTGAAATAGCAATTTAGTGATTAGATCGATGGAAAAAATTAATTAAACCACTTGCATCAGACAGCCCTTACTGGTAAAAGCACCTAAACAAACAAAACCTTTTAAACTTAAGTGAAACATTTCAAAATAATGCAGGTTTCTTCTGTTTGAAATGTAGATAAGGTTAAATCTTTAATAAATGATTATTATAATAGGAGCAGGATTGTCGGGATTGGTTACTGCCTTTAGATTGAAGCAAGCTCAGATTCCTTTCAAAATATTGGAAGCTAAAAGCAATATTGGGGGTAGGATAATGACCAGAATCACCAATAATGACACAGCTATTGAAATGGGCGCTACGTGGTTTGGAAAACAACACAGGCATCTCATCGAATTAATGAATGAGCTTGAATTAAACGTATTCCCTCAATTTCAAGGTCAATATTATTTTTATGATGATAGAGGCTCGTCACATCATGGCCAATACAAACTCCCTCATCAAGCGCCTAGTTATCGCATAGCAGGTGGCACTAAAAGTTTGATTGAGAAATTATTTGAAAAACTTGATGAAGAAGATATTCAGTTCAATTCTTCCGTTAAAGCAATAATAAAAGAGGGAGAAAACTTAATCCTCAGCACCCACAATGATGAAAATCATATTACAGATCAGGTAATATTGGCCATCCCTCCAAAAATATGGGCTCATCAAATCAGTTTTGACCCCTCTCTACCTCAAGCATTAGAAAATACAGCGAAAAACACCCAAACATGGATGGAAGATTCCATAAAAGCAGCAGTAGAGTTCGAATATCCTATTTGGAGAGAAGATAATCAAGCAGCTACCATTATGAGCAATTTTGGCCCTTTTATTGAATGTTACGACCATTCTAATCAACAAGAAAACAAATTTGCTTTATGCGGATTTTTGAATCCGGAACTCAAAACTTCTAAAAAGGACGAGAGGGAAAAACTAGTGCTTCAACAATTATCTGGTATTTTTGGCGAAAGAGCACTAAATGCCATAAGTTATCATGAATACCTTTGGTGGGAAGATGATTATGTAAAATGGCCAAAAGACATTTTTATGCAGCCTCATCAAAACAACGGAGATCCAATTTTCAGGGAATCATATATGGACAATCATATAATAATTTCGGGTTCAGAGAGTGCCGCCACTTTTCCGGGTTATATGGATGGAGCGGTAGAAGCAGGGGAAAATGCTTTTAAGATGGTATCCCATAAAATTCAAGTAGGTTAAAGTCAATAATTAAGCTGATATCTGTCATAATTTCCCTTATTGGAGACAGGTAAATTAGCATTCGTAAACTAAGCGCATGACAGATTTAGAAATAGCCAACAAAAGCCAATTGCAACCTATACAGCTAGTTGCTGAAAAACTGGGTATAGATACTGCACATATTGAAACGTACGGAAAGTATAAAGCTAAATTACCCCTCGATATTATAGATGAAAAGCAGATTGATCACAGCAATTTGATTCTTGTTTCAGCTATGTCTCCCACGCCAGGTGGTGAAGGCAAAACTACCATGTCGATAGGTCTCTCAGAAGCGTTAAATCAGCTGGGAAAAAAAACTGTAGTAGTATTGAGAGAACCCTCGCTTGGCCCGGTTTTTGGATTAAAAGGGGGCGCTACAGGGGGTGGTGCCTCACAGGTGCTTCCTATGGAGGATATTAACCTCCACTTTACAGGGGACTTTTCAGCCATTGAAAAAGCTAATAATTTACTAGCTGCTATCATCGACAACAACCTTCAAAGCAAGAGTAATTCGTTAGGAATTGATGCCCGTACAGTTGCCTGGAAGCGCGTCATGGATCTCAATGACCGTTCACTGAGAAATATTGTTATAGGATTAGGTGGAACTGGCTCCGGGATTCCGCGAGAAACTGGTTTTGACATCACCGCTGCGTCAGAAATTATGGCGATCCTGTGTCTCGCCTCTGACCTAATTGATTTAAAAAAGCGTCTGGGGAATATCTTTGTAGGCTATACTTTCGATAAAAAAGCAATTTACGCAAGAGACTTGAAGGCCGAAGGCGCTATGACTGCCTTACTAAAGGATGCGATCAAACCTAATTTAGTTCAAACAATTGAAGGGAATCCTGCTATTATTCATGGCGGTCCTTTCGCAAATATTGCACAAGGAACTAATTCTGTGATTGCTACCAAAATGGGAATGTCATTATCGGAATATACCGTCACCGAAGCAGGTTTTGGTTTTGACTTAGGAGGTGAAAAATTCCTGGATATAAAATGCCAAAGCGCTGGCTTAAAACCTAAAGTAGTAGTACTTACTACTACTATTCGTGCGCTAAAATACCATGGTGGCGCAGATCTAAAGGAACTGAAAGTAGCAAACCTTATTGCATTGAAAAATGGAATTACGAATCTGGAAAAACACATTGAAAATGTTATAAAATTCGGTCTTATCCCAATAATTGCCATCAATAAATTTATTACTGACACCGATACGGAAATTGAAACCCTCTTAGAATTTGTGCGGTCAAAGAATATTCAAGCCGCAGTAGCAGAGGTGTGGGCAAAGGGAGGGAAAGGTGCTTTGAATCTGGCACAACTTGTAATCGACTCTGTAAATGCGAACATTTCTAATTTTAAACCTTTGTACAATTGGAATATCCCTGTGGAAGAAAAGATAGCCAAAATAGCCTCGGAAATATATGGAGCCACAAGGGTAGAGTATGCAAGTAAGGCAATTGAGGATTTACAACGAATTCAAAATTTAGGCCTAGGCAAGCTTCCCATTTGTATGGCTAAAACCGAAAAATCACTATCAGATAACCCAAAACTTCTGGGAAGGCCGGAAGGTTTCTCCATCACTGTGCGAGAAATTGAAATAGCAGCAGGTGCAGGATTTCTTGTACCAATCACAGGGACGATCATGCGAATGCCTGGGTTGCCCGCTCACCCTGCATCGGAACAAATTGATGTGAATGAAAACGGGAAAATTACCGGGCTTTTTTGAGAAGTATATACTGCTCCGAATAAATAACTTAGCCATGGTTCGTACTCACTACTCCGTATCATTGGATATAAATCTTAGCCATGGTACGTGTCTCAAGAAACATTGTATCAGTGGGCAATAATACGAAAAGTGAAATCCCTCTCCCCATTTGCAGAAAAGGGGGAGAGATCTTGGTCCAATTGATATTTTCAATAACAGAATTATCAGCTGCACAAGTGCATAGAATTACTTTTGTAAATTTTTGCTTAACAAGTCCCACAGCTGGTAGGCAAGACGGTACGATTTATACCATTCTTGTAAAATTTTAAAATTATCATTTCACAATTGGCTATATTTCATTCATTAAACACTCAATTACCACTCATATGTATAAAATCAAACTACTTTTATTGCTTTTTTGCGTAAGCACCTGGCATTTTAGTGCCACAGCTCAAGACGAAGAAACTAAATCGGACAGCACCAAAAAAGCTACAAAAGAGCTTCCTTTGGAGCCCGAACGTAACATCAATTTCTCCACAAAAGAAGGCACATGGCTTTCTGTGGATGTGAGCCCGGATGGCAATACTATTATATTTGATATGATGGGCGACATTTACACTATCCCGATGGCAGGTGGAAATGCTACTAAAATAACAGAGGGCTTAGCCTACGACATTCATCCAAGGTATAGCCCGGATGGCCAATCCATTGTTTTCATTACTGATAAAAGTGGTTCTGATAATATTTGGACTATGAATTTGGCTTCAGAAGAAATGAAGCAAATTACGGAAGATGACGACCAAAATTACTTTGCAGCCGACTGGAGCCTTGACGGCAATTACATAGTAGGTGCCAAAGGCAGAAGAAACATAAAATTACATTTATATCATAAAGATGGCGGAAGCGGAGCACAATTAATTGAAAAACCTGATAATCTAAAAGCTATCGATCCTGCTTTTAGCCATGATGGTAAACTGATCTACTTCTCAAAAAGGAGCAGCGCATGGAACTACAATGCCCAGTTTCCGCAATATCAAATTGGTACTTACGATATGGAAGATGGCGATATGGCCACTATTACCACCCGCTATGGATCAGCCTTTACTCCTACTCCGTCTCCCGATGGTAAATATTTGGTGTACGGAACACGTTTTGAAACTGAAACCGGCTTGATGCTCAGAAATTTAATCACAGGAGATGAAGAATGGCTGGCCTACCCAGTGCAGCGTGACGACCAAGAGTCTATCGCCCCTTTAGGCGTTTATCCAGCTATGTCTTTTACACCGGACAGCAAGCATTTGATAGCCAGTTATGGTGGTAAAATATACAAAATTGATGTTGTAGGTAAATCAGCGGTAGAAATTCCGTTTGAAGTAGATTTAAACTTAGAATTAGGTCCTCGTCTTAAGTTCAATTACCCAATAAAAGATGAGAAAGAAGCATTTGTTACTCAGATAAGAGATGCCGTGCCTTCTCCAGACGGTAAAAAATTAGCTTTTACAGCGCTCAACAGGCTATATGTAATGGATTTACCTAATGGAAAACCGGTGAGACTTACTAAAAATGATTATACAGAAGCGATGCCCGCCTGGTCACCGGACGGTACTCAGATTGTTTTCACCACCTGGGAAGAAAAAGAAGGAGGACATCTTTATAAAATAAATGCAACAGGGAAAGGCAAGCCTTTGAAGTTAACAACTGATCCCGCTTTGTATCTCGATCCGGAATGGTCTTTTGTGCAAAACAGAATAGTTTTTAACAGAGGAGCCAATCAAGTGTATAAAGACGCCATCGACCCATTTGGCTCATTAATGATGGAAGATTTGGCATGGGTTTCAGCTGATGGTGGAAAAGTGACCTTAATTGATAAGGCAAAAGGAAGAAATACGCCTCATTTTACCAAAAAAGAGGATAGAATTTACCTCAATCATGGAAAAAACGGCTTAATTTCTATTCGTTGGGATGGCACAGATGAAAAGCAGCACCTGGAACTCACAGGAATTACCACTTATGGCTCTTCCATAGACATGATCCATGCACATGATGGATCCCATAATTTATTACCTGATACTGAGGATGCCTGGAGAGAAAATAATAAAGCATCTACTCCATCAGAAATCAGAATTTCTCCGGATGGCACCCAAGCCTTGGCTAAAATCAATAATGATGTGTATGCAGTCACTATTCCTAAATACGGACAAACTCCTAAAATATCAGTCTCCAACCCTGAGAAAGCTGCTTTTCCAGCCATGAAATTAACGGTAATGGGTGGTGAATTTCCTGCGTGGGCCGCTAACAGTGAAAATATTCACTGGTCATTAGGTGCAAGCCATTTCATTTATAATCTTGAAGAAGGCAAAGCTTATGCTGATAGCGTAGCCACTGCTAAAAAAGAAGCTGCTGAAAAGAAAAAAGAGGAGAAAAAGGACAGTGTAGAGGTTAAGGAGGAGAAAAAAGACGAGAAAAAGGAAAAAGAAAAAGTTTTCGAAGCCAAGGAAATTAAAATCAAAGTGGCTTATACCAAAGACATTCCCGAAGGTACTATCTTACTAAAAGGCGCTCGCATTATCACTATGACTGATGCCGGAGTGATTGAGAAGGGCGATATTCTGATTGAAAACAGCAGGATAATTTCAGTAGGTGAAACTGGCACATTAGAAATTCCGAAAGGTACAAAAACCATTGATGCGAGCGGAAAAACCATTACACCTGGCTTTATAGATACCCACGCACATATGTGGCCCAACTGGGGTATTCACAAAAACCAGGTATGGATTTATTCAGCTAACCTAGCTTATGGAGTAACCACAACACGAGATCCTCAAACGTCTACTACAGATGTTCTGACTTATTCAGACATGGTAGAGGCAGGTATGATCCACGGCCCAAGAGTATACAGTACCGGCCCTGGCGTTGGTTACTGGATGTACAAAATCAAATCTTTGGAGCATGCCAAAGAAGTTTTAAAGCAATACAGTGAATATTACAATACCAAAAGTATTAAAATGTATTTGGTGGGGAATCGTCAGCAGCGCCAGTGGATTATCATGGCAGCTAAAGAGCTGGAACTGATGCCTACTACTGAGGGCGGACTCGACTACAAATTGAACATGACCCAGTTATTGGATGGCTATCCGGGACATGAGCATTCTTTACCTATTAACCCGATTTACAATGATGCGATCCAGACTATAGCAGAATCAAAAATGGCTGTTACCCCTACCCTTTTGGTTTCCTATGGTGGGCCATGGGCGGAGGAGTTTTATTATGCAACAGAAGATGTATATCATGATCAAAAGCTTCAATATTTCACTCCATATGAGGAATTAGCGCAAAAATCGCGCAGAAGAGGTGCCTGGTTTATGGAAGAGGAGCATGTTTTTCAGAAGCACGCAGAAACCATGAAAAAATTAGTAGAAGCCAAAGGTTTAGCTGGTATAGGAAGTCATGGCCAGCTACAAGGACTGGGTTATCATTGGGAGCTATGGTCGATGGCTAGCGGTGGAATGAAAACCATGGATGCGCTTAAAGTAGCCACTATTTTAGGAGCTGAGGCTTTAGGACTAGAAGGTGATTTGGGAAGCATTGAAACAGGAAAATTGGCTGATTTGCTAATTATGGACAAAAACCCACTGGAAAACATCAGGAATTCCAACACCATGACACACGTAATCAAAAACGGAAGAGTATATGATGCTAGTACTTTGGACGAGGTAGCTCCAAATGCTAAAAAAGCAGAAGCTTTTGAATGGCAGACGAAAAGACCAAAGGGAGTGCCTGGGATGAAGAAGTAATATATTCCAACAAGGATAATTGAAAGTCTGCTTCACATGAGGCAGACTTTTTTTTATAAATGAAATTGTGTTATGCTCTCAATCTATGCTTTTATTTCTGAAGCTTTTCACAAATTCAATAAAGGTATCCAGATCTTTTTTTGTTGTTGCTAAACCAACAGATACACGAATAGCACCTCTCATTTTCTTTAAAAACCTAATCATATCAAAGTAATTGCCTTTATCTCTGCTTAGAAAAAAAGCTGACAATTCTTGTGTAGAGAGACAATTATTTATTTCATCAATTCCCGGATTACAAAAACAACCCGATCGGATCGAAATCATTTCATCATTTGCCATCCTTTCAACTTCTTCAAATGGTACTAAGCTGCTGTCAGGATTTAATAACGCCATTATAAGAGTACCACCAGTATTGGTTTTTTCTTTTGGACCGAAAGTTTTTACCTGATTCTTACCAGAATCATGTATTAAATCTCTTAAACTAGCATAAAGGTAATTTATTAGAGAAGCAACCCGTTCGTTTATTCTCTTCATTTTGATTGACTCGATATAATCTAAACCAATTGTAAGTGCTGGAATATCGAGGTAGTTGATGGTTCCATTTTCAAATCTTTCATGGTCTTGAGCAAGGTAATAAGCAGGTGACAAAACGCTGGCTAAAGTAACAGTTCCTCCTGCAAACCATGGTTTCCTAAGCTTGTGAAATTTATCTTTTTTTACTAGTAAACATCCAATTCCTGTGGGATACCCAAACATCTTATAAAAAGAAATTGACACAAAATCAGGCTTGACTATTGAAAGGTTAAGCTCGGAAGTAGGTACAAATGCAGCTGCGTCTAGCAAAACATCCCACCCCTGGCTCTGCGCTTTTTCAATCCACTCTAAACTATGTTTTACTCCAGAAACATTCGATTGAGCAGGATAAGCGAACAGCTTGTTTTTTGTACCCTTAATATCACTTAGCGATTTACTGAGAATAGATGAGTTTATTTGTAAATCTTCATATTGCACTGGCACGTATGCATATTCCCCACCTTTACTACGGCAGTATTCACGTATTCCGTTAACTGAGTTATGATTATCAGAAAGAAGCAGAAACTGGCTTTCAGCTTGAAAAGGGTAGCACTCCCCTATAATTTGAAGGGCCCCAGATGCATTCTGAGTGAAAACACAGTGATAATCCTGTGCGCTGAAAAACTTTAAGACTTTACTACGAGCCTCTTCCACAAGATGGGTTGCAAGCTGTGATGTGGGATTTGTTGAGTGTGGATTTCCAAAAACGTTCTGACGTAATAATTTGTAGTGTGATTCTAATTGAGAATTACTGTACAGATTACCGCCGGTATAGTCCAGGTAAACATGATGGTCATTTTCCAACCTCTCATACTCCTTTGCTCTCAATGCATTGAAAAAATCATCATGATCAAGATTTACGTTTTCCTTTGATAAGGTCTTTCCCAATAAGTTTCGAAACATAATTATGTAACTTTACCCGCTACTAAAAAACTTTATTGAAACAATGCAGGTCTTGTTCTTCTCTTATCGTGAATTTAATTATTCTTCAGATCAAAAAGAAATATCTTAAAAAGGTTACTTGACCTCAAAAACTACGTTGATCACATAAATATATTCACCTGGAGCTCTATTAAAACTGAGAAAATTTTCAATTTTTTGTCCCCATAAGTTATTTGAATCAGCTATTTTTCTAATTTCTCCTAGCTCCTTCCCCATAGATTTAGCTATTATGCTTGCACTTGATCTGGCTTTCTCTATAGCTTTCTGACTCAAATCCTTCGCTTCTTTCTCATCAATGGAAATTATAGCCACATAGTCTAAATGTTGAACGCCTAAGGTTTTTACTTTTAAGAAATCCTTCATTTTTTCAACTGAATTAGTCCGGTACTCATACAAGACACCTGCATTATTATAACCCATGCTCTCATATCCAAATTCATGGGGATGATCTTTTAAGTCACTCCATGGAATTCCGACATCAATAAGAGCCTCATCATATTGCTTTTTCAATTTATCCAGCGTTACCATTTCTTGCGGGAGACTTGAATAGGTGCTACTGATGGAAACGGTCGCCTTATATTCAGGTGATGGATCTATATAAACTACTCGAGCATTTACCTCAATTAAAGTTGATTGTTCCTGTGCTGAAAGCAGCATGGGCATAAAGAGAACTGACACTAAAACGATTATACTTTTCATTTCTGCTTGTTTTAAAAAAAAGCCCTGCTTCAGCTAAAAATAGAGGAGGGCCGTCCTAAAGTTTATTTCGGAATGTTGAAGTAATCTGTGATCTCATCAAAAGACATTGTTGAAAAATCAGCACTTATTCTTGCGCTTGATGCTGGTATACCCCCTGGAATAATGATATATCTATATTCCTTAAAAGGGGTTGTTCCAACAGGGTTAGAATTAATATTTCCAACTGAGAATGTGACCTCCCCTGTCTTCACTACACGTACTAAATACTGATTCGAGTTTAAGATTATAGGTAGCTGGTAAATAATTGGAGCACCAGATAATGGGGTGTTTTTCGCAAACCCCAGAACAAGTCCTTTATCAATTATTTCTTCTGTTACATGACGCGCATCGACACTAAATGACGAACCCACAGAAGTGATATTGTCTGGATATTGAGACTCAATCCATTCAGAATAAATGACATTAGCAGTTCCGGTTTCACCTTGTTCACCCTCTGGCCCTGCTGGTCCAGGATCTCCATCCTTTGGTGCACATGCGATTAAAACACTAGCCAAAAAAAACACACTCAATAGGCGTCTTGTAAGGTTCATAATTATTTTATTTTAAAGTTTATTATAACATCAAAAACCATAAAGGAATGGTCAGCAGATCTAGGTTGCTTGATTTCAAAGAATTCAGACTACTTAATGAGATACTGTATTTCTCACAATTCTAGTTAATCCAAAGTGCATAATTTCCTGGATTTAGATACACAGCCTAAATTATCACTGTTTTTCTAAATAGTTGCGGCTCAAATCCTTCGCTGATCCCTCATTAAAAGAAAGTGTAGCCTCTAACTCTGTCTAAGGAAACACCACTTTAAAGAATACCTGCAAAGCATTGCTAAACTTACTTAGGTATGTTGAAATAATCTGTAATCTCATCATAAGACATAACAGTAAAATCGATTCCAGATCTTGCGTTTGAGGCCGGAATTCCACCAGGTATGATTACATATCTATATTCTTTGTATACAGTAGTTCCAACAGAGCTATTATCTATACTTCCTACACTGAATTTTACTTCACCCACATCCCCTGAAGATACAGAGTATTGATTTGAGTTACGTATTCTAGGTAATTGGGAAACAACTGGAGTACCTAAAATTGGTATAGTTTTGGCAAAACCAAGAACAATGCCTTGATCAATTATATCTTGCGTAACATCGGGAGCATCTACAGTAAATTGGCTACCTGTGGAAATAATATTTTCATCAAATTGGGACTCTATCCAGTCTGAATATATAACATTAGCAGTTCCGGTTTCACCTTGCTCACCCTGTTCACCTTGCTCACCTTGTTCTCCCTGAGGTCCTTCCGGAACCTGGAGCACCATCTTCTGGTGAACATGCCCATAACATACTTGCCATAAAAAGTAGACTAATTGAATGCTTTGTAAATTTCATAATTGTTTTATTTAAAAGTTTATCTTTCAAAAATAACATAGCAACACCTCCATTAAGTCCGGTTTCTTTAACAGTGAAAGAAACCGGACTAATTAATGTGAAAAAATGGTTCTTATCAATACATAAACTTCCAGGTGAAAAGTATCGTGATATCACATAAAAGTGATTTGTTAAATTGCATTGCTGCACGCTTAAGATAAAGTCAATGATTTAAATCATCATTAAGAACATAAAGCGCTAGCCGTAAGCTTACTTAATAAATCCTGTAGTTTGAAAAATGTGAGAGAATTACTGAATATCTATTATGTCTTTGGAGGATGAAATGATCGATAAAGCTCATTTTTGTACTGTACCGGGGTAAGTCCAGTGTGTTTTTTAAATGCTGAGTAAAAGGTTGATTTGGAATTGAAACCAGCTTCCAGACCCATTGATTCAATGGTATAATGAGCAAATTCATGCGAATGAAGATTTTTCTTCACATCATCCACACGATACTCGTTTATAAAATCTATAAAACTTTTATTAAAAAGTGAGTTGACGATACTAGACAAATAGCCTGCAGAAATACCCAAATTTTTGGCTGTAGAGGAAAGTGTCAAACCCGGATTTCGGTAGAGTTTGTTGAAATGCATTAAACCCTGCAAATTCTTAAAGTATTGATTAGCTGTTTTAAAGGATTTTGGTGTTTTCGCCTGAATTTCTTTTATTTTTTGAGCACACAATGCGGCCACTATAGTAAGAAGATGTAAGTGCTTTTCATTAAAGAAATTTACTTCCGGATGTTCGCAATCTATAATACCAAAAAGCTTATCATTTATTAAAATAGGAACACATATTTCAGAATTTCTTTCTTCATCATCCACGATATAGCGCTGATCATTTTTTGTATTTGAAATAAGTTCTGCCTGTTTGTTTTTTGCAACACTTCCTACGATACCTGTACCTAATGGAATCTGAATACAATTATAAATGATCTCTTCATATGGGTTTTTATGACCGTAAGCGGCTTTTTGATTTAAAATGCATTTTTCTTTATCATAAACATAGATTACACAATCTACAAAGCCTAACTGATGAATTACACTCCTGGTAATATCCCAAAGTACCTCTTCTACTGAATTTTTATGATAAAGTGAGCTTGAAAAAAAACTGATGGATTTAATTTCATCTAAAGTGTTTACTGAATTTGGGTACCTGTCCATGATTTTGAATTTTTAAATTAAACAGCTTTCTGCTAACAATTTGCTATGTCATTTAAGAGGAAAATTCTTTCCCTTTTCTATGTAAAAGTCCTTTCGAAGGAATGCTTTAAATATGTTTATTTTACTTGAACTTCAAAATTGCCATATAGCGAGTTTACCTTTAGAAAAATGATCAGGTTCAATCTGAGATTCAGTTTATGATTTGGTAATTCGCTCTGCAAAATATTGAAATTAAATTCTACCATTAAAAACTTATTTACGATGACTTTTTCTTAGCATCCTGTGAATTTGTTTTATGTGAAACTGTCTTTATATAATTGAGCATGGCATGCGCAGTGGGAGGCTCCAAAAGCCACCTTTATTCTGTCTCTACCGTTTAATGATTCTATGCATTTTGCCATTTTCAAGCCTGATAAAATACAAGCCTGATGGAAGCGAGGTGATATCAAGGGTAGTCCGTCCCCTCTTGGTCAGTACCTTGCGTAGGGTTCTTCCTGTGGCATCAAGTAAACTGATGAGTGTTCCCTGCTCTCCATGCACAATCTCCAGTTGATTTTCTACAGGATTGGGAAACAGGTTTACCGTAAAGGCTTCCCTGTTTGAAGTTATGCCTCCTATAGTATAGCTTTCTGTAATGCTACAACCTGCCTCGTCAACTATGGTCACTGTATATTCTCCTAGCTCCAGATCAGATAAAGAAGCGCTTGTTGCTCCATTGCTCCAACTAAAAGAATACTCTCCTGTTCCTCCTTCTATCTTAAGACTAATGCTGCCATTCCCCGATATACTGTTGCTATCGGTTGTTTCTGCTGTAACGGTTATGGCTTCAGGAGCTGTAATTTCTACAGGCAAAATAGTACTACAGCCGTTAGCATCGGTTACCTCCACTTCATACCTACCAGATGCTAAATTCCCAAAAGTGCCAATATCCTGGCTTGATTCGTCAAATGCATAGTTAAAAGGGGCGGTTCCATTTTTTACTGTTACTTCGATGCTTCCATCTGCTCCACCATTGCAGCTTACGTTCTTAATTACTGTAGCCGTAGCGGAAAAGTCTGCACAAGAATCCGCCAATACTACAAAGCTGGTCTTAGCCGTAGCTGGTAGATAATTCGCATTGCCTGCCTGGCTTACTTCAATCTCCACAGTGCCTGTCTCGCCTGTTAAGCTGACGGTTATGCCTGCTATGGTAGCTGGACCCGATAGTATCGCATAGCTCAATTCCAATTCACTTGTTGTCGTTGCCGTGATATCAAAATCAGCTGCAGTACTCAGCACATCCTCAACAGGTTCTATGTTGATGGTTTGCTCCAACTTATCTTCTCCTTCTGTAATAATGATTTCAAAAGACTGCGTGAAGCCAGCTCCAGTTGCATCTGTCGTTTTTATTCTAATACTGTAGGTGTCTTTTTCTTCAATGTCAAAAACTTCTGCGGCCTGCAATTCAGTATCTACAATACTGAAGCTGGCATTGTCTGCATCGCCCATTCCAGCTACGAATGTATAACTGTGCGTATCGCCTGCATCAGGATCTGATGTTGTCAACGTCCCTATCAAATCTCCTATGTTATTGTTTTCTGCAATAGTATTATTGCTCAAGGTGATGCCTGTTGGGGTATTCCCTTGGCGAAATACTCTAACATGGCCTGAATTGCTGCCATTCCCATCATTCAGGTAAGCTCCAATGGCCACTATGTTTCCGCTTGCATTTAAGCTTACCGAATATCCTGAGCGATCTTGTGATGCTTCTCCATCAATGTCTTCATAAGTTTGCTGCCAATTACCTGATTTGTTTTCGTAAATTCTTGTATGACCTGCGTCTGAAAAGGAATCACTGTTATAATATGCACCAACAGCAAGAAAATTTCCCTCTGAATTGAGACTCACTGAAAAACCAAATTGATCCCCTATCGCTTCGCCTTCCATATCAGTACCAATTTGTATCCAAGAATTTTCAATATATTCAAAAACTCGTACTGCACCAGCTCCATTTTGGTCGCTGGCACCTGCTGCAACAATGCTTCCTTCATCATTTAAGCTTACAGCTCCTCCTAATTTGCCAAAAGGATATTCTCCATCTAAATCGTCCCCAACTTGTACCCAATTTTGATCTTCCAGTGTGTATATTCTTACATGGCCTGCGCCATCAACTGTATTTGAGTTATTAGGTGCGCCAATGGCAACAGTGCTACCGTCCTGGCTAAGACTTACTGCAAATCCCGAATTATCTTCCGGGTTTTCCCCGTCAATATCATTTCCAATTTTTACCCAATTTCCATTATCGTTTTCATAAATCCGAACCTGTCCGTAGTTACTTCCTACGCCTTCTACCAAACCATTGTCAGGTGCGCCAATTGCGAGGCGATTTCCATTATCGCTTAAGCTAACAGCATAACCAGAATGGTCGCTAAATGCTTCACCACCTATACCCTCTCCTATTTGAACCCAATTACTCTCTGTAAATTCAAAAACTCTTACCTGACCCGATTCAAATCCATTTGCATTACTATCCGGGGCACCTGCAGCAAAGGTATTGCCATCTGCACTGATGCTTACAGAAAAACCGAACTGATCGCCAGGGGCAATTCCATCAATGTCACCACCTTTTTGCACCCATTGATTATCAATTTTTTGATAAACCCTGACCTGACCAGAGGCGGAACCATTATCTCCATTGTTACGAGCTCCAATGACTACTGTATTTCCATCTGCACTTAGACTTGTGGAAAAACCTGAATGATCGTTTGTTGCTTCTCCATCGATGTCATCCCCCACTTTTGTCCATTGTCCAAATACTATAAGTGGCCAAAGTAATAGAGCTAATAATATAATTTTGAGTTTCATGAGTTTGTATAAGTTTTAAATGGCCAAATGGAATAGCTCATTAGCAGAATCCCCCGCAATTGTTAGATTTCTTTTAATATTCATCCTCAGTTGGTATTCTGATTATGGCTATTTCATGGTATTTTATTTATAAGATTAAGTTTATAAGTTCTATCTGAAGTAACTTATTACTGGATATTTACAGCTTCAGTAGGCTGCAATCATTATTCGAATCTTACAAATATCTTTTAAAAGCTTGAGGAAGGTTAGTACATATGTTTCAAGATGTTGTACGTATGTATTCTTGATAAAAAATCGGTTAAATTAAGGGATAATTTTATCTACAAACTGCGAAGGTGTTTGATTAAATGCCTTCTTGAAACACTTTACAAAATAACTAAGTGAATTAAAACCAACTGAATAGGCCACTTCAGAAATATTGACATTGTCCTTTTTTAAAGCATCTCTAGCCAATAGCAGTCGTTGCGATCTAATAAATTCGGATGCGGACATGCCAGCAATTGCTTTTAGCTTTTTATGAAGTTGTGATCTGCTCATAAGCATATATTTGCTAAAAGCATCTGAGGTGAATTCTGAATCGACCAAATGAGTGTCCAGAACATCTTTCAAACGCTGCATAAACTTTGATTCAAAAGAATTAATTTCTATTGGCTGCCTCAGGACAGGCTGTTCACTGAAGCGATGCTTTAATAGTGCCCTGTTTTCAATCAATTTGCGGACACGCACTTCCAAAAGATCTGCACTAAATGGTTTGGTAACGTAAGCATCTGCACCCGTTTCCAAACCTTCAATTTTTTGTCCAGTCGTTACTTTTGCCGTTAGCAGGATAATGGGAATATGACTTGTAAGCATGTCTCTTTTGAGTTGATTACAAAGCTCTATCCCATTAATATCTGGCATCATTACATCACATATGATCAATTCTGGTAACTGTTTTTTAATCAATTCAACAGCTTTGGTTGAATCCTTGATTTTTATAACTGTGTAAATGTCAATAAATACAGAAGCGACAAAATTTAAAATATCAGTTTCATCATCAATAATAACAATAGTAGGCTGACCCGCTATTTTGATCCCTTCAGCTTCCACTTCCTTTTCTTCTTCAACCAGATCGAGCAATTCAAATTGCTCATAAGCATTTTTAATAATAGGAAGGGTTACTTTGAATCGTATTTTATTATCATCCAGGGTATTTGCTAAAATGGTACCTTTGGATAAGATTACTAAATCTTTAACCAAAGCCAAACCAACACCTATACCTTCTGAAGCTTCATTCTCTTGATAAAAGCGCTCAAAGAATTGACTTAATTTAGCTGCTGTTACCTGATTATTTTCGTTAGTTACCGATAATTTTAATCGTTTATTTTTTTGTAGTGCAATAAAAACAATCAAAGAATTTTCAGGGGCGTATTTGATAGCATTGGACAGCAGGTTACTGCCAATTTTTTCAATAATAACCTGATCAAACCAACATTCATCCAGATTTGATATAGTAGACTGTATCGATATTCCTTTTTCATCAGCCTTATACCTAAATGCCGCAACTACTTGTTGTAGAATCAGACCTAAATTTCCTTTTTCAATTTTTAATTTAATTTGTCCTGCTTCTATTAAAGACAAGTCCATCATCTGATTAACTAAACCCAATAAACGTGAAGCATTTTGTTTCACAAGCTGCAGATCTTTCGGTCATTTTGCCTTAAATTCTTACGGGCTAGTTGCTGATCAATGGGGCCGGAAATTAAGGTTAATGGAGTCCTGAATTCATGTGAAATGTTAGTATACAATTGCGTTTTTAATTGATCCAGTTGCTGCAATCTATTAGATTCAGCTTGTTTCAATCGTACCTGGGTTTCTAATTTCCACTTGAATTTAAAATATCTATAAATCCCAAATAAAATCAACATGAACAGAATCGAATAAATGATATAGGCAAAATTTGTTTTGTACCAGGGCCTGTTAATCTGAAAAGAAAAAGAGGTAATATTATCATTCCAAATGCCATCATAATTGCTGGATTTCACAAAAAATGTGTAATTGTTAGGCGCTAGATTGGTATAATGTGCGCTATTCAAATTTCCACTTTCAATCCAATTGGGATCATGTGGCACAAGTTGGTATTGATAGAGGTTACGTTCGGGCTGTGAAAATTGTAAGCTTGAAAAAGTAAAAGTCAAGGTGTTTTCATCATGATTAAAAACTGATTTGTGCTCACTCAAAGGTTTATTGAATAGATCAATGTTAGAAATTACTGTTTTCGGCTTACTGGTATTTTGAGGAATTTCTGAAGGTTTGAACCAATTGAACCCTGCTAAGCCACCAAAAAACAATGTGCCATCATTGGCTTTTGTGTAGGCACCGGTATTAAATTCAAAAGCTTGTAAACCCTCGTAGTTAGAGTAATTAGTTATCTTTGGAGTGGAATCTGACTGCTCTATTTTTGAAATGCCTCTATTGGAGCTTACCCATAAGTGCTCGTTTTCATCTATTAAAACACCATAAATAACTGCATTGGGCAGTCCCTCTTCTGTAGTGATATGTTTAATATTACGAGAACTAATATTCCATATTTTTATACCGTTTCCGTTGGTGCCTACATACAGTATATTCTCATTAAATAACAACGACTTTACAGGATCCTCAAGTCCTTCAATCTGTTTTATTTGATTAGTTATGGCATCCATTGTGTAAACACCATTATCATCTGAGCCAATAAATACAATTGACCCGTCTTCATTAAAGTCTACTGTTCTAATGTTATTGGTTTTTAGGTTTGAATTGGCAGTATTCCAATTCCTAGTCTCATTCGTTTCGATATTAAATTTATACAATCCTGAATTTCGGGTAGCCAGCCAAATATGTTGGGGATCGTTTGAAGCTATTCTCCAGATGGTCTCTTCTTCGAATCCTGAAATAGTTGCGAATATTTCATTTTCAAAATATTGAAGGCCAGCACCTTGATGTCCAATCCAAAGTCGGTTATTTCGGAAAAGCAAACTCATAATCCTATCACTTTTTAATCCCGAATTAGAGTCTGTAAAAGTTTTCGCATCTTGGTTATCTGCCCTGCTAATAGAAGTCAATCCTTTTCCCGATGTACCTAGCCAAATGGAATTATCTGAAATAGCTATCGATCGCACTACGTCAACATTTACATTTGCCGGTATTTGATTGTTGGTAATTACTTTAAATTTTGACAGAGTTTCATCATAATAGCTCAAACCGGAACCATCCGTGCCAAACCAAATTACACCTGTATTATCTTCAAAAATTTTAAGAATATCATTGTAATGCAATGCATATGGGTTCTCCTTTTCAGCGGTGAAATGGCGGATACTTTTACTTCCAGGTTTCTTTAAATAAACACCCCTACCGTAAGTGGCAATCCATAGCCTTGACTTTGAATCTAATAGTAAATCCTGAACATTTAAATTTTGAGGAAGTAAGGCTGACCACTCTTTTTGATCTTTCTCAGATTTATAATTATAACAAAATAGTCCATTACCATAAGTGCCTGCGATAATAAAATCATCGAGTAAACATAAACTACTTACAGAAATGTTTCTCGTGCTAAATTTTGGACTTATTAATGAATTTTTAATTTGATAAATACCGTTTGAAGTAGCTAAAATATATTCTTCCCCCAGGGTAAGAATATCAAAGACAGTTACATTTTCCAAAGTATCTTTATATAAAGGCTTTATTGTTCTAGAGTTAATGTCTACTTCAAATAAGCCTTTCTCAAGCGCACTAAACCAAAGTTTACCTTTCACCGGTCTGTAAATTAAACTGATGTCTTCAAACTCAACAAAAGGGTCAAAGGTGCTACTTTTATGGTTGTAGCGCTCTATTGTGTTATTTTTACTGTAAATCCACAGATCGCCATAATCATCAGTATATATTTTACCTAAATGGCTATAATTATCAAGAGTAATATCTACAAACTGCCTGTCGTAATAAACAAAACTCCTTCCATTATATTTATTCAGTCCATCCTGCGTGGCAAACCATATGTACCCTATGGAATCCTGGGCAATGCTCACCACACTATTTTGGGATAGTCCTTCATTCACTGTCAGATTTCTAAAAGGGAATTGTTTTAAATCCTGAGATTTGACACCTAATGAATACAGTGCTGCATACACAAAAAAAAGACTTATTTTAAAGGTGCTCATTAGGTAAATTTACAAAATGCTTTTTAATTAACTGTTAATATATAACCTAATTATCTCAACGACAACACGTTTGAATACAAATTTAAAATATTTTAGAAATCTTAAATGCGCAATAATTTTGGATGTATCAAGCATAATTTCTTTACACTTAGAACATTTTTGCACCTCTCATCAAAAGAGAGATCGAAAATACTATATGAATATAAATATGGGCTTCCTATAACTTTGAACATTGATACTTCATCTATTTATTATATAGCAAAGTGTGGGTCATTACGAACTTTAAGCTATGGCAAACCAAAAGGCGGGTTGATGTGTATGGCAGGAATCAATAGCTTCTATTAAAAAGCTGTATAAGAAAGCTTTTTGTAAAAAGATAGAGTTTTTTTTGATGTTTAAGTCGGGCATTTGTAGCTTAAATTAAATTTTTATTATCCTCTCTTTTCATTTAAAAAATAATTATATCTCTTGTTAGGATATTACTGTTAATGAAATATATTTGCTGCAAATATTTAGAAATCATCAACCAAATAATTCAAAGTCATAAAATGAAAAAAATCCTACTTACTTTAAGTATATTAATCGTTTCTTTAGAGCTGAAAGCACAAACAGATGAATATTATGATCCTGAAAACCGCCCTAAATTCTATTTGGGTATAGGTACTGGCATTAATACTTATACTGGACTTGCAGGAATCTCTGCTGACTATAATATTAATAAAAAGCTTTTTGTCCAGGGAGGACTAGGCTTAAGCACATGGGGATGGAGATCTTCTATTGGGCTTCGCTTCGACCGAGCGTACAGAAACGGTTTCACTTTTGGCATCAATTATATAAACTCATCAGGTATTGATGATATACCGATAGAATTAGAAACCTCTAACGGAGATACGAGAGAAATCAGTATGCGCCTGGAAAATGCTGGCGCTATTAGTTTTAAAGCAGGTTACAATTGGTGGATTGGAGAAAGAGTGATTTTCAATTTAAATGCAGGTTATGCCGTAGCTTTAAGTAATGCGCCTTGGACGGTTAAGGACGGATCTTCATTGTCAGCCACTTCTCAGCAGGTTTTAAATTTAATAGCACCGGGAGGTATTGTATTTGGCCTTGGATTTAGTTTTGGGATTTGAGGATAACGAAAAGGAAAAGACTAAAGAAAACTATTTGCTTCTCTGAAAATCTCCAAAATTTAGAACACCATCTTTTGCCGTATTTAGGAAATAAAATTGAATTGAATCATTTCATAATATAGATTTTGGCCTACGTATGAAAGTTTAAAATCAAAGGGCTAAAAAAGTAAAAAATATGTTTAAATTGAAGTATCCATTAATCCAGAGCTTAATGCTGAATATAAACTCAATGAACTGAAGCCAAATCTTTTCTGGCCTTGGTTTTAACAATTGGAGATAATAGTAAGTGTAGGAATGTTCATAGAAGTTATGCTATTAAAAAACTCAACAATTACAAAAGGATTCATTGCTGCTGCTATCATGAATATTGGTGGTGTTTTAATTTTTTCTAAATTTTTTACCAATTCTGTTATTTCAGATTTTGACCCCGTAGTAATGTCGAATTTTGGCCTCCTAATGATTGTTGTATGGGGGTTTGCTTATTTGACCGTTTCAAAAAATTACAGTAAAGTTAAATGGCTTGTTGGCATCTTCGCAGTTGAGAAATTAATATATGGCTTTGTTTGGACTAAATGGTTGCTTAACAACGACCTCTTGGCAGTCTACGCTAAAGACGCAATGGCTGGAGTTTTCTATACAATCTATGGTATTAATGATTGGGTATTTTCTATCTTTTTCTTCTATATATTTTTAAATTTAATATTAAAAGAGAAAAAATTATAACTACGTATAATCAAGAAGACTTCGAGCCATAAACCCACCGCCATCATCAAATTGCTGGTGACTGATACCGACATTAGAATAGCCTTTACGCTTTCTGGAATAATATCATTTCTTCAATGGCACATGATCATACTCAGCGCTTATAAAGTGTAAATTACGTTGTACCAACCTGCAAAATGCTACGATACCAAGTGTAATATTGGATAGTTATTGTTAAAATATGTCAATTAACCCTGCGTATTCCAGTTCTTTTCCTTATTTAGTTTTTCGTAAACTCTTGAAAGACATAACTTTTCGAAATATCAATTTTATGATAATTGGCTTAGTGCTTCTACTAACTCTAACAGTCCTTCTATCCAAATAAGAGCATTATAACTGAATTTTTAAGGTTACTAAAAGAACCGATTCTATTTACTGCAATTGCTCTGCTACTTGCTCAACTTTTTAATAGAAAAAAGTTAATTTGGACTTTTTTTTAATCTGGCTTTCCTTCCCATTGGGTTTATCCAGTTTTTTACATTTTTTTGATGCTGCTGCTGGAGGAGAAAGCTTTCCCAGTAAATGTGATGCTAGAAACGGATAATGAAACTTTTAGATGCTAGTTTTTAATACCTGTATCCAACATGGTTTTGTAGGATTTGCTATTAGGAACTATGATCTTGTTCGATTAAAATTTAATGAAATAATTTTTGAACAAATTTCAATCACACATGCTCCTAATGAAGCTGAATGCCTTATTAGCATACGGAAATATAGCTCATCAGAGAACTATGACCTGAATCAATATAATAAGCCCCTTAACTTCCTAGCGGAGCAATTTTAACAGTACAGAAAACACCCCGAAAACACATGAAAATGGATGTAATCAATAATTATAGAGAGGAAAATGAGGATTTAGCTCAAAGCCGAACTACTTCTCCAGTACAGGTTAAAAAAAGAAAATATGCTTTGATACTTTATATTTAACGGAGCTTTTATTTCATAGAACCTTTGGTGTAATGGTTTGGCTTTGCTACTTTAGTACTTCCTTAACTGAATTAAGCCAACGCATTTTAGGAAGGAATTATCAACAAAACAATAAAACATGAAGCAGATAATTTTCTTAATGGCATTATTTGTCATAATTGCTTGTAAAACAGAAAAACAACCAGATGAATTTTTAAGGCAAGTGGGTGATATAACCTTCGATCCCAAATTAGATACTTTGAACTTTGAACCGTGCTATGAAGACTACGCTTTTCAGTATTACAATTTCTCAGATGGTATTCAATATATAGGAGAAAAAGCAAAGATTATAACTGAATTCCAAAACAAGTTCGAAGCTATGAATCAAGAAGAGAATGGATATATAACCATTCGTTTCATAGTTAACTGCAAAGGTAATACTGGAAGGTTTAGAGTTACAGGGATGGACAAAAACTATACTGAAAAAAACTTCTCAACGGAATTAACCAATCAATTATTAACGATAACCAGAGAGCTAGATGGTTGGAAACCTGGAGATTATGACGGCAGAAAATTTGACTACTATCAGTATCTAACATTTAAAATAAATCAAGGGAAAATTGAACGCATAATGCCATGAAGTCAATTAAGCATCTTTATTTCTTTATCATAATCATATTTATTTCAGAAAATGCGTTTGGAATCCCGAATTGCTATATTTATAAAGAGGATGAGAATTGCTATAAAGCATGCAAAGAAGCAGAAGAGGCAATAAAATATCCTCAAGGAAGTAAAGCATCACAGGAGCATTTTTTAAAATCAATTGAGTTATGTCCTACATTTGCTTATTCCTTTTTTGAGCAGTCGGTTCCATATGCAAAACGAGGGCTAATGAATGAATGGATTGACATGATCAACAAAGCCGTGGAGTTAGATCCAGAAATGCACTTAGCTACAAGAGGATGGTACCATTGGTTTTTTATGCATAACTACGAAGCAGCAATTGCTGATGTAGATAGGCTAGAGGCTATGGTTCCCTACGATATTGGCCCGACTGGTGATGCTTATTATCATTTAAATATCATGAAGGCATTATGTTATAAGGGGCTTGGGAATAGCGAAAAAGCAATAGAATTGATTGAAAACTGTATGGATAGTGAAGGTTATTTTAAAGGTCCGTATGACAACATTCATTTAGGTGTGCTTTATCTCGAGAAAGGAGAACTAAGCAAGGCACTTACTGAATTTGAAAAACAAATGCAGTATAATAACATGAGTGAAGCCTACTTCTATTCGGCAAAAGTTTACCAAATATTAAACGATTTACCTAGTGCGACTGAAAATTTAAATTTGGCACTTAAAATGTACGATCAAGGTAGAGCAATGCACAATCAGTATAGACAATTAGTAGATGAAATTTATAGAGTTGATATAGAAGAGGAACTCAAAATTGTGGCTGAAAAGTTGTAAAGAAGACAACTAGCGGGAGATAATTAGAGGAGAAATTAATTTCATCGAATAAGTAAAAAAAAGAAAAAGATGCAGGGTGAATAATTGTTATTTTTTATATATCATTGCCCGTGAATAAAATTTTAAACGTTACCAATGAACAACATTCAATTTCCCATTCACTTTAAATTTAATATTGCCACTTTTTCAAACGATTTTTCAGCTACTGATGCCAATGGAGAGACTTTAGCCTATGTAAGACAGAAAATGTTTAAACTGAAAGAGGATATCGAAATCTTTTCAGAGGAAACTAAAATAAATAAACTCTATCAAATAAAAGCCGACAGATGGCTGGACTTTTCAGCTGCTTATAGCTTTACAGATAAAAACGGTAGGGAAATTGGTAAAATAGTAAGGAAAGGCTGGAGATCGATGTGGAAGGCTCGTTATGAAATTATTGATGAGTCTCAGCAGCCAATATTTCATATCAATGAAAAAAGCATCTGGACGAGAATTATGGACAATGTATTTGGGGAAATACCCATTCTTAACTTTTTTACAGGCTACCTATTCAATCCCACCTATATATTAACCACCAATGCAGGAGAAGAAGTAGCATTACTGACTAAAGAAGCTTCAATGTTTGGAAGAAAATTCAATTTGACCGCCAAAGATGATTTAGCCATAACACACCATGAAAAGATTATTCTGGGATTTATGATGATGATTTTGTTGGAGAGGAGAAGAGGATAAGTCAATTGGTTAAGAATTGGGTCTAAAATCTATTTTCTAATTAAAAATTGTTTCTTTAAAAACAGATACATCTGCTTGGCATTAAAACACATTACCTTTTAAATTAAAGAAATTAAGTTCATGAAAAAAAAATTAACATTACTCATCGTACTACTAAGTCTAGCCAGTTTTAGTTATTCCCAAACTAAGGTATTAGTGATTGGTTTCCCTGAGAAAAACTTTATCTCAGATTGGAAACCCAAGGAAAAATTGGCAAAAAAGAATTTAGTTTCCGTTGAAAGCGTAGATGACTTATATAGAGACAGTTTACTTGACGCAATAGAAAACACAAAAGAAGGTATCGAATTTATAATTGCCAAAAAAAATGAAGAGGAGCTATTTTCTGAAAGCAGATACTCAATGCTCAAAAATGATAGAAAAAAAGAATATTTTGGTACCCAATCTTTTCAAAAAGAGGAATTAATAGAGCTATTCAATAAGTACAAGGTTGATTATATCGTCCATATTTCTCTTTACAGAATGTATATGTCTATGGGTTTTAATATGCACACTAAAATAGTCCACAGGTTTGATTATCAAATCATCAACAGGCAATTTGAAACAGTAGCAGCTGACAAATTTAAATTCTCTGGCTTCTTCCAAGGGTCATTCAGACCTGAAGGAGTACAAAAAAAGTATGAAAACAAAGCATCTATCTTATCTGAAAGACTATCAGAAATAATAGTTGACTAAAAATAAAAAAACAATTCATCAACTACGAAGAGTCGCAAAATGATGGCTTGATTTTGGCGAATTTTTTAAATATACAAAGCGCGGAACCAAAAATGTTGACAAAATCTATATTGAAAATTATTTAACATAACAGAATCAAATTATCTCGTTTGAAGTTCACTTCCTAAATTGAGAAGTCTCTCCAGTAGAAAATTTGAAATGAGGATTCAAAAGATACTATAATCAAAACGGACAGATACTGAGTTGATCAACCTTTATTTGACTGCAACTCTACAATTCTTTACTTACCTCGCCTTTACGCGTTTTGCAGACAGGTTTGTTCAACATGAACAACTAACGTTCCGCTTTCTCTTCGCTCAAATACTATTTAGTTTTGTAGCAGAATAGAGTTTATCATGATTCCTCTATCCATCTGTACTTCGAACTAAAATCAGGGAAAATCGCGCAAAGGCTTCCAAGGTAGAGTTAACTTAGAATTTTGTCCTAACATTATAGTTTTTGGGTAAAGAAAATGAATTCTCATACAGGAAAAGCATACACACGCTGCAACATGCAACTTATTGATATATCCTACTCATATGAAATACAAGTAGTGAATCTCCAGGATTTAACACCTTATATCCATCTGAAGCAAATTCATTGTTCAATTCACCATGATTTAATGGGTATTGTCGACCTTCAAAGCTTACAATATGTACATAAAAAATAATCGGCTGAATAAGTTGATCACCAGAACTATAAAAATATTCATAATTGCTCAATTTAGTTTCCAAAGCCGAAGTGTAACCTAGAAACACATTCTTCTGGGAGAATATCACTGGTTTATATCTTTTAATATGATTTAGGTACTGGGTTTCAAGATAATCTGCATGACTTTCATCATAGCCATAAGACATTAGCGTATCACTATAGATAGTAATCAAATTTTTAGTTATATTAAAATCATATACGTTCACAACATCGCTTGTTGAAGCAAACTCAACTTTGGAATTGCTTAGGAATATAATAGAAGAAGTGTCTCCAGTGTAACTTATATCTTTAGGGAAATCTATTGCAAGCAGATTTAGTTCTGCTTGATTAGCTGCATCAATTACTACGTCCAAATCATCAATTTTTCCATTTACAGTGTAAATTGAAATACTGTCGATCAGTTGATTTTGCAATTTATATTCATAATCTACTGCTACCGAATCTTTTGTTAGGTTTTCTTCATCAGTACAAGAAAAGGACAAAATTGACAAGGCAATTATTAAGGATATCTTATTTTTGAACATTGTTTATTATTAAGGAATCATGAAGAGTATCATTATACATGGTAATCGTAACAAAAACCATTCCAGTTTTAACAAACAAATCTAGATTTTAGTTAAAAACACTTACCTAATTCTAAAATTTACTAAACAAAAAAAGCTCCTTTTCAACCAAGAAAAGGAGCTTTTATATCACTTAGAAGTGATCTATAATTAACCTATAGATACTCTTTTGAACTCAACAACCGTTAAACCTTTGTTAACGCTATCAAGATACTGTGCAATAGATAGTTTATTATCTTTTACGAATGCCTGAGGCAATAAAGTATTTTCCTTAAAGAACTTGTTCAATTTACCCTGAGCAATTTTCTCTAACATTTCTTCTGGCTTACCTTCCTGGCGAGCAGTTTCTTTTCCTATTTCGATTTCTTTTTCGATAACAGTAGAATCTACACCGTCTTTATCAACAGCAACCGGGTTCATAGCAGCAATTTGCATCGCTACATCTTTACCTGCATCTGTTACATCAGCATCACCTGTATTTTTAAGGTTCACTAAAACGCCTAATTTACTTCCTGCATGTACATAAGAAACTACTTTTTCTCCTTTAACATGCTCGTAGTGGCTAACTTCTAGTTTTTCACCTATTTTACCAATGTTCTCCACTACTTTTTCCTGTACAGTAGAATCACCGTAAGGCAAAGCTTTAAGCGCTTCTAAGTCAGCTGGTTTTTTCTCTGCTACTAAGTTGATAATATCTTTGCCTAAGTTTTGGAAATCATCGTTTTTAGCAACGAAATCAGTCTCGCAAGTAAGTGAAATTAAGAATGCTTCAGTAGAATCTGCATTAGTTTTAATGAAAACAGTACCTTCAGAAGTTTCTCTGTCGGCTCTTTTTTCAGATAATTTTTGACCTTTTTTTCTAAGGATTTCAATCGCTTTGTCGAAGTCACCATCGGCTTCAGTAAGTGCCTTTTTACAGTCCATCATTCCGGCACCTGTCATTTTTCTAAGCTTATTTACTTCTTGTGCTGTAATAGCCATGCTTGATATATTTTATGGTTTAAATATTCTTTTAATTGTATTATAAAAAAGGGTACTATGCAAAAAAAAATTGAACACCGAAGCTAGTCCAATGTTCAATTTTTATATTAATAATAGTATAAAAATGAGATTAATTACTCAGCTGACGCTTTGGACTCTTCTTTAGTGTCAACTGCTTTTTTCTCGTCTTCAGCTTGTTTCATTTTAGCATCATCTTTCTCTGCTTTTCTTTCCATTAAGCCTTCTTCAATAGCTTTACCGAAAGTTTTAAGAATAATACTAATTGATTTCCATGCATCATCATTGGCTGGAATCGGGTAATCCACTTGTGTAGGATCAGAGTTAGTATCAACCATTGCGAAAACAGGAATATTCAATTTCTGTGCTTCTTTAATTGCTATGTGCTCTCTTTTGATATCCACTACAAATAATGCAGAAGGTAATCTGTTCAATTCAGTGATACCACCTAGCACTCTTTCTAATTTTTCACGCTCACGCTGAATCATTAAACGCTCTCTTTTTGCTAAGTTAAGGTAAGATTCCTCTTTCATTAACTTATCGATACCAGAAAGTTTCTTTAATGATTTACGGATAGTAGCGAAATTAGTCATCATACCACCTAACCATCTGTCGGTTACGTAAGGCATGTTCAATCTTTTTGCTTCCTCTTGCACGATATCCTGCGCTTGTTTTTTGGTAGCAACAAACATTACCTTTTTACCTGATCTCACGTGCTGTTTTATTGCGTGACAAGCTTCGTCCAATGCGGCCAAAGTTTTGTTCAGGTCAATAATATGGATGCCATTACGCTCCATAAAAATGTAAGGAGCCATTTTTGGATCCCACTTTCTTGTTAAGTGTCCGAAATGCACACCAGCCTCCAGTAAGTCTTTATACTCAAGCTTTGCCATAGAAAATTATATTTAAATTGTATATATTGATTAACGTTTCGAGAACTGGAATTTCTTCCTAGCTTTTCTTCTACCGTATTTCTTACGCTCAACCATTCTTGGGTCTCTGGTAAGGAATCCTTCTTTTTTCAAAGCAGGTCTGTGATCAGGATCAATCTCGCACAAAGCACGAGAAATAGCCAAACGGATAGCCTCTGCTTGTCCTGCAATACCACCGCCGTCTACGTTAATTTTGATATCAAAATTACCTGCAGTGCCGGATGTTTCTAATGGCTGCTGAACAATAGTTTGTAAAATGTCAGTAGGGAAATAAGTCTTAATATCTTTTGTGTTGATAGTAATACTTCCTTTGCCTGATTGTAAGAACAATCTTGCAACAGATGTTTTTCTTCTACCAATGGTGTTTATAACTTCCATCTATTAATTATTTAGATTTCTTTGATTGTTGGTTTTTGTGCTTCATGCTGATGCTCAGCTCCTTCATATACATAAAGGTTTCTGAATAACTCTCTACCTAATCTGTTTTTAGGTAACATACCTCTGATAGCTCTCTCTACTAATAAAGTAGAAGATTTAGCTTTCAACTGACGAGGAGTCGTTTCACGCTGTCCACCTGGGTAGCCAGTGTATCTTTGGTAAACTCGGTCATCCCATTTTTTACCGGTCATGATGATTTTGTCAGCATTGATGACAATCACATTATCCCCGCAATCAACATTAGGAGTATAGCCGGGCTTGTTTTTTCCTCGGACGATTTTTGCTACATCACTTGCAAATCTACCTAAAACTTTTCCAGCTGCATCTATTACGACCCAGTCCTTGTTTACAGTAGCGTTATTTGCCGAGATGGTTTTGTAACTAAGCGTATCCACTATTTTTTCTTTTTGATTGTTCTTAACTTCTTATAAATAAGCCATTTAATGGATCATATACTATTGAAATAGACATACTACCCTCTAAATGGGACACAAAGATAGGCTCTTATTAATTTAAATCCAACACCTTGAGAAAAAATAAGTGGCAGAAGGAGATGTTTCTCTGATTTGCGAGTAAAATGAACGATGTTTCAGATTCAAAAATAGGTTAAAATTAGCGATTTTTCAATTTTAGGCTAATTAATTAATAAGGTAGATTAGGTACAAATTGACGGTATGGACTCATAGTTAAAGTATCCAGGCTTTATGATCTTAAATCATAGTTTTGGATTTACAGATTATTCACAACTTTAAACAATATGACTTTTTAAGAAACGTCTAAGGCCCGAAGGGTCGACATCATTGAACATACGGTTATAGCTCTAGGTTAATAAGATCTATTATAAACCCAACCCTGACTGGGCTAAATCAACTGCAATTACTCCTTTTGTGTACTCTGATTACAAAACTTCTGAGATTTTTGGAAAGAATTTATTCTGCAAGACGCTGCGCACCCTGCATAAGATTACACCTACATTTGGACTAATTACTTAATTCCTATTCTTCTCCAGCTGCTTTACTGCTACCGCAAAATCTTTTGGGTAAGGTGCTTCTGAGGAGAGTGGGTTACCGGCTAAATCTGTTAACCCTAAATATACTGCATGTAGGGCAAATCGTTTCATAATAGCTTGTTCTTCCTCGTTTTTGCTCGGCTGATATTTCTTTTTAAAAGCAGATAACAGCAAAGGCAAACCTCCATAAGCTTCATCTCCACTGATAGAGGCTTTCACAGAGGCTAAATGCACCCTGATTTGATGCATTCTCCCGGATTCCGGTAAGCATTCAATTAAGGTATGGCGCTTATAAGCCTGCAACGTGTTGAATACTGTTTTAGCCGTTTTACCTTTTTTATGTGAAACTTTTACATAGCCTGATGAGGTGATATGTAAAGGCAAATCCACTTCCAAACCCTTGAAATCGTGAATGCCATCGGCTATGGCATGGTATTTTTTATCAATTTGCCTTTTCTCAAATTGAATGGCTGCATTTCGATAGGCCTCAGGGTTTTTAGCAATTAATAATATGCCGGAAGTTTCTTTATCTAATCTATGACATATCTGGCTCTCTGAGAAATAATCCTTGGAAAGCGATAAAATTGTAATAGTATCATGACGATCGGCCAATGTGGAAACGAAGGGTGGTTTATTAATAAAAATATAATCTTCTGATTCTGAAATAATCAGACTTTTAAGTGAATGTATGTACATAAATTGTATTAAAATCTTTATTACTTAAGCTCAGGTAAGGGTCTTATGCTTCTCAATTGATCTTCTTGTTCAGATTTATTCCTTCTTGATAATTTGAAACTAAAGATGGATCCTTTACCCATTGTACTGGTAACAGAAACACTTGAGCTATGCGCCTCTATAATATGCTTAACAATGGCTAATCCCAGCCCTGTCCCTCCTCTGTCTTTCGACCTACTTTTATCAATACGGTAAAAGCGTTCAAATATTCTTTTAATATGATCAGGAGAAATACCGGAGCCGTGATCTTTCACAAAAACCTCCACATCTTTGCTTTTTACTTCGAAGCCCACAATCACTTGTGTATTATCATCTGAATATTTAATAGCGTTAGATATAAGGTTGAGCATCACCTGATAAATTCTGTGATAATCAGCATACACTTCAATTTCTTTGGTATACTCTTTATCAAATTGCAAATCTATGCTTTTTTTGTCCGCTTTTCCTTCAAATTGATCAAATACATCCTGCATCAGGGCCAATAAATCGAATGATTCGAAATGCATTTTAATTTCCCCGGCCTCTATATGAGAGAGGGTAAGTAAATCGTTCACCAACATTTCCAGTCCATCCAGGCTCTTGGCTGCCTTCTTCAAGAATTTACCTCTCACAGCTTTATCCTTAACAGCACCATCCAATAAAGTATAAACAAAGCCCTGAGCTGCAAAAATAGGAGTTTTTAATTCATGGGATACGTCTGCCAGAAACTCTCGGCGGTAAGCAGCCATCCTTTTTAATTCTTCAATTTCCTGCTGCTTAACAGCTGCGTAGGAGAAAATCTCTTGGTTGATTTTTTTAAGTGGATTGAGTGATTTTTTTTCATCTAATTCGCCCACAAAGGAATAATCCTTTTCTCCGAGCTTATTAAACACTTCGTAAATCTTATTTATTTCCTTAAAGAAAATAAATTCCAATACAATAGAAATCAATAAATATGAACTGGAGCCTGATAAAATAAATATGAGCAATAATGCCACGTCTGTTACGCTTTCGAGTAGGCTCAAAAAAGCTGTAGTGACGATGGAAATCGACAGCGCTAATAATATAGATACACCTCGAGAATTATAAAACATAACTTATAAGGGCAAATATAACTAGGCCTTGCTTAAAAAAAGCTAAACCTTGAAAAATCTGCTATATATATTTCTATGTAATGATTAAACCGTTATAGTTTTTAATCATATGAAAGCTTTATTAATTTGATGCTCCAAAAACTTTGAGCTAACTAAAGCAAATCGAATTTATAGCCTACTCCTTTCACAGTGGTGATGTAACCCTCTCCTACTTTCTCTCTCACTTTTCTTACATGCACATCCACTGTTCTGGCCAGCACATATACATCGGAACCCCAAATATTTTGCAATAGATCATCCCTGTTGAAGACTTTATTAGGATTTTGCGCTAAAAAGTAAAGTAATTCAAACTCTTTTTTAGGTAGCGTAATTTGCTTTCCATCCACCGTAACGGTATAACTTGTTCTGTCGATAGTGAGTTTACCTACTGTAATTTTATTGCTATCTTTTTTCTTTTTTACATCTCTACGGAAAAATGCATTAATTCGGCTCATCAGGGCCCGTGGCTTAATGGGTTTGGTGATATAATCGTCCGCTCCGTTTTCAAAAGCTGCCACCTCAGAATATTCTTCAGAGCGAGCAGTAAGAAAAATGATAAAGGAATTGCTGGTTTCGGGAGCATCACGTAATTGCCGGCAGGTTTCCACTCCATCCTGATGTGGCATCATGATATCTAACAGCACTAATTGTGGCTGAAACGTTTTAGCCATTTCTACAGCTTTTCTTCCGTCATTAGCTGTTTTCACCTCATATCCTTCTTTTTTGAGGTTATATTCTAATAATTCAAGAATGTCAGATTCATCATCCACGACAAGCACTTTTAAGTTTTGCTTGTTTCCCATAGTAGTATTATTTGTTTGATTCCATAAAACTCGCTAAAAATATTTGAAAATTAAGCGATAAACCTGTTAATAACAATTTCTTAATATTGAGACAATGTTGAAGATTTATATTTTGGTCGAATAATAATGTGTTTTTACAATTTACCGCCTTGTAATTAGTGAATTTTGCAAGTAGGCTATTACATTACTCTATTTAAAGTGCTTTATGATCATAGTTCGTGATACACCAAACATGGCAGCAGGTGCTATTAAGGTTAGAATTCGATTAAACCGCGAAAAGTATCTTACAAACAAATAAAATCCCAATCCTTACAAAAACTAAAACGATTAATACAATATCTTGCTCAAAAATTCTCTTTATAATATTTTAACATGCGTTTGATGTCAGATTGATGCACTTCTTCGTACTCTTGTTGCAACTTTAATAAATCACCCGTATACCGTCTAAATGCTAAAAGATTAGCGTTATTAAATTCATCATCATCAAGAATAAAATCAGCATAATTTTTATTTGAAAATTTCAACTCCCTCAATTCTGCTTTAAAGTTTTGGAAGGTCTCATATTTGATCTGCTCCTTTTCGACAATAGTGTTATATCTTACTTCCTGATAAACTCTTTTAAAGCGAGGTAACCAATTTCTAATAAAATTATTTAAATCCTCTTTGTCTTTTAATCGCTTTCTATAGCGTTTAAGATAGCTACTATCATCCGGAAAGTGATGTTGTAAAAATCCTTCCGCTCCCTTCATCCCGATAAAGGTGGCTAAATTCTCATTAAAATTTACGCTGTCTTTAATAAAAACCACATCGTGAGTTAATTCATGAATGATTAATTCTGCCAATCTACCTTCCGAGTAATCGAGCATTTTACTGAGTATAGGATCATTCAAAATGCCTAATGTAGACCAGGCAGCAGCATTTCTTATCCTCACATCATAACCTTGGCTTTGAAGTTCTTTTTTTAATTTGAAGGATTCTTCTTCCACAAAAAAACCTTTGTATTCCACCGTTCCAAGAAAAGGGAATTTCCACTGATAAGGCTTTAGCTTATGTGGCTCTGAAGCCGTTACTACCCACATAATATCCTTGCCTTTTTGATCGTACAAGGTATTATACTGGCCTTCTATTGGCATCTCTAAATAAGTGGCCGCATACGACTTTACTGAGTTAATTAAATGAAGTTTATACTTTATAGAATCAGGTACCTGATCACTCTGCAGCAAATTTTCAATGGGCTCAGCTTTACTAATTACCTCCCACTGACCCTTTCCCTGCATGATGCCATACTGAATTAGATCCCATTTAATAATAATGAGCAAGGTTAAAATTAATAGGAAAACCCCTACTATTAACCTAAACCTCCTCTTCATATTTATTGCTTTTTGGTGATTGGAATGGTCTTAAAAATATTAAAATAAATAGCGTGAGAAAACTCAAATAAATTATTTTGAAAATCCCAGTAGGGTTCAAACCTCAGTAATAAAGTAGAAGACTTCCCGATTTTAAATTCATTCATTACCCTCAATATTAATAACTGCCTAACGTCTTCATAACGTCTGGAGTTTGAATTTGTGGTAAAAGATTGATACAACCTTCCACCTTTATAGGAATGAAAGTGATCTCCATACCAATAGCTTAGCATAAAATCGCCCACTTTGGTTTTCAAAAGGCCATTTACATAGTAACCATGTCCTTGTTTATAGGGTAATTCAAACTTTCGGGAATCGTCAAAAAAGTGAGCATAATGTGCTTCCCATTTATAGCCTTTAAAAAAGGAATTATTCCACTTTTTCTCATAAGAGAGACCGAAAGCATTATTATATCTTAAAATTAAAGGTTGATTGTCAACTGTATCTATCTGCCCTGCCCTGTGATAAGCTTTAAACTGATAGTGTAATTTTACAGACTGATTTTTATCAGTGAATAAATCGTAAATACTTACCAGCCCACCGGACACTTCTTCTTTAAAATTAGAATTATTATAGATCATCCTCTCCCAATTCACCCAGGCATCCATGTAAAATTTAGGCCTTTCAACAATATATTGAATACCACTTTCAGGTACATCGTACAATAGTCTCTCGAAGTCTTCCAATGGCTCAATCATTTGATGGTGAATAGAACCATTGATATTGCCAAAGAGTATTTGGCTGTAATTCCAATCGTACAAAATAGAAAAGAAAGGAATAGCGTAGGTGAAATTATTATTACCGAAATCTTTTTGTAAAAATATACCACCTTCTACTTTAACATTTTCGTTATATTGCCATCCGATTGCGGGAGTTACTCTGTAACCAAATAATGTGTAGCCTTCCACAATATTATTAAAGTATTCATTATTTTTATTGAAGGCAAGCGCACGTAAGGTGAAACTAAAAGGTGTTTCAGGAGTAGTATCTTTAACCACAGGTTGTTCAAAACCTGTATTATCAAGCTGCGCTTTTAGAGATAAAAAAGGTATAAATAAAATAAATAATAATAAAATAAAGGATTTTTTGTCCTGCATTGACGGCTAAATTAAAAAGCAAATATAAAGGATTTGGCAATTGGAACAATTCCTGCTAAATTCGATTCGGCAATTTACAAATTTGGTATATACATAAAATAATATGAGCGAAAAAAACGAAAAATTAAAAGCTTTACAGCTAACTATTGATAAATTAGATAAAACCTACGGTAAAGGTTCGGTAATGAAGCTCAGTGATAATAAAGTAGTGGATGTACCTGCCATTCCAACAGGATCTTTAGGTTTGGATATTGCTTTAGGTGTGGGTGGTATTCCCCGAGGTAGAGTAATTGAAATATACGGACCAGAATCTTCAGGTAAAACAACATTATCGATGCATTGCATTGCAGAAGCACAAAAAAAAGGTGGTTTAGCAGCTTTTATTGATGCTGAACATGCTTTCGATAAGTCTTATGCGGAAAAATTGGGGATAGATACAGAAAACCTCTTAATCTCCCAACCAGATAGCGGTGAGCAAGCTTTGGAAATAGCAGAACACCTTATCAGATCAGGTGCTTTAGACATTGTAGTGATAGATTCAGTAGCAGCCTTGGTACCAAGAGGTGAGTTAGAAGGTGAAATGGGTGATAGCAAAATGGGCTTACAAGCCAGGTTGATGTCACAGGCACTGAGAAAGTTAACTGGTGCTATTAGTAAAACCGGTTGTTCTTTGATTTTCATCAACCAGCTAAGAGAAAAAATAGGTGTGATGTTCGGTAACCCTGAAACCACAACCGGTGGTAATGCGCTTAAATTTTATGCCTCAGTAAGGTTAGATATAAGGAGAATAGGGAGCATAAAAGAAGGTCCCGATAATATTACCGGTAACCGTGTAAAAGTGAAAGTGGTTAAAAATAAAGTAGCACCTCCATTTAAAGTGGTGGAATTTGACATCATGTACGGAGAAGGAATCTCTAAAGTGGGTGAAATTATTGACTTAGGTGTGGAGTTGGAGGTAATCAAAAAAGCTGGCTCATGGTTCTCTTATATGGATAATAAGTTAGGACAAGGCCGAGATGCTGTTAAAACTTTAATTTTGGATAATCCGGAATTGATGGAAGAGCTTGAAACTAAAATTAGAACCATCATTAAAGGTGGAGAAGACGATAAAGAAAATAAAAAGAAAGAAAAAGCTGCAGCAGCTAAAAAATAAAACGCTACTTAATAGAATCATAGAGTAAAAAGCCGAAAGAAATTTCGGCTTTTTTTTATGTTCAAATGCCCTCTTTCTATTAGAAATAAAAAAATTATATCGCATAATTTAGCTATCTCTATTCAATATCACTATTACATACTTTTGCAGCTAGAGTTAACTATTACTTAACATTGGTTTTGATTTTTTACAAGAAGTTAATATTATATTGTAAAAAAGAAATCATGAGCCCGGAACTACTAAAAAAGACTGACCGATATAAAAATATTCTTTCACTTTTAGAAGAGTCGGAGCTTATCCTTTTTATCACCACCTTTATAAGAAGATTTAATCCCCTCACTCGCTTTTATTGGATTTATTTAGGTCTAATAATCAGTTCTTTTATTTTACTTATCAATACAAATAGTATGGCTGCTTTAGATAGCAGAATATGGATTGTAGGACTTTTAGGTGGATTAGTGTTAGTACTAATTCCAACTTCTGTTTTACATGGTTTAATTCAAGCACTTTTTTTTAAATTAAGAGGAAGCAAGGTGATCAACATTAAATGGTCTTGGAAAAGGTTAAGCATTAGAGTAAACGCCCCTGATTTTGCAATTAGCAAAAAGTTCTTCTACACGATGACTTCCACGCCTTTTATTTTATTTTCCATTGTCCCTCTGTTATTAAGTTATTTTACCTACGACTATTTGTTTTTTTTGTGTATTTCAACCGCATTCTTTCATACCTTATTTAGTATGAAGGATTTTGCTCTTTTGAGTTACTTATACAAACATAAAAACAGTTTTCTTTACCACGAATCAGATGGTAATAAAACGCTTGTATACAAAGCTCTTGATTAGAATAAGCAACTTTTCACATTTACTGCAATTCTTTTAGTAAATTTGATGCATACTTTTAAACTTCTTTTAATTATGTTGAAAATATCGAACTGGTTTTTTTTACTATCTATTATTATTTTAATCTCATGCAATGGAAATAATAAGGAGAAGGAAAAGCTAAAAGAAAGAGAAATTGATTCTCTAAAAGCTGAGGTAATTGGAGTTCATGATGAGGTAATGCCTAAAATGGATAAGATTATGCAATTGAAAGCACAACTAGAGCAGCATATTGAGGAAATAACTGATTCCACTTCTTCAGATTCGCTTGTAATAGTAAGAAATCTTTTAAGTGATTTGAACGAAGCTGATGCTGGCATGATGGTTTGGATGCGTAATTATGATCCTATGATGGATGATATGTCGCATGAAGAAAAGTTACTCTATTTAGAAGGGAAAAATAAAGACATTCAACAAGTGAGACAGCAAATGTTAAGTGCTATTGCTCAATCGGAAGAGTTTCTTGAAAAGAAATAATTGCTAAAGCGATTGGCTTTAACAGACTCATATAAATGAACTTAATTTCACGTTAAAAAATCAATCACAATTAGTAAGTGCCTGCTCCACCTCCTGAACGGTAACAAAACCTCTTTCATTTCCCCATTGATTATAAATGTAGGTGGATATTTCCGCAATCTCCAGATTTGTCAATTGATTCACTCCTGGCATTTGCTGGTTATAGGTTACTCCATTTACTACAATTTCTCCTTTTATCCCATATTTAATCAAACAAATAGTTTCAGGAAGCTTATTTAGCATATAATCAGATTGCGCTAAAGGAGGGTATAATTTACCTAATCCCATTCCATTTGCCTGATGACAGTTGCTGCAATAGCTAGTGTATAAAGCCTTACCTTGTATCATGTACTTGGAAAACTTCTGCATTTCCGAACTGGAATAGCCTTCAGTGGCCTTATTACTGAAATTTTCTGAAGGGCCGCAAGCCACCATAAATAGCAAAAGAATTCCTGGAAGTATCCTACTTATCTGCTTTTCCCTCATTATAAGTAGCTAGTAATCTTGGAATATCATTAATTAATCTGTTTACGTCTTCAGTTTGAGTGCCATCATAAACACCCCTGATATGTTTGTCTTTATCTACCAATATAAATGCCCCACTATGGATAAATCCTCCTGCTTCGTTTTCATCTTCCATGGCAGTAACCATATAGCCTTTTTGCCCTAACTCATAAATTTTAGCTTTATCTCCGGTTACAAATTGCCATTTAGGAGCTTCAACATCTAGTTTTTCTGCAAAATCCTTTAATAATGCCACTGTATCATATTCAGGATCAATAGTGTGTGAGAGAATGGCTACTTCATCGTTATCCTTAAAGGCTTCGTAAATCCGTAACATTTCCTTTTTCATGGTTGGGCATATGGTTGGGCAAGAAGTAAAAAAGAAATCAGCAACATAAATTTTACCTTCAAAATCGGCTGGTGTTACCCAACTGCTATCCTGGTTAACCAATTTAAAATCAGGAACAGTATGATCAAGGGTATCCGTTACAGTTTCTCCGTTTACTTCCCTTTCTACATATTGCTTTCTGCCCATAATAGGAAATTCCTCTTTAGCTTTGGCTGAATCTTTGGCACTCTCACAACCTATCAGTATGATGAAACTTATGAATAAAAGTGTTAAATTTTTCATTGTATATTTATTATCAAATGTAAATTATTGTACTTAATAAAATAATATTATTCTTGTTTTGCTTTTGATCCACTTTCTCTGAACATTTTGTAAATTTTAACACAAATCATTAAAAACACTCCAAAAGCAATGAAGCCTAAAGTACCATAGATCCAATTTAGTTCACTTTTTAGCACAATCAAGAATACAATGGCTATTAAAAAAAGTGTAGCTACTTCATTCCAAACCCTCAATTGGGTAGAAGAATACTTCACTACTCCCTTTTGCAATTTTTTGTAAATATAATGGCAAGAAAAGTGATAAAGATAAAGAAAAAACACAAAAGTAAGCTTAATATGCATGAAAGGAAGTTTTAACCAATCCGGCTGAATTATTAACAGAGATGTAGCCAATAGCAAAGTAATGATGGCTGATGGCCATGTAATAACAAACCATAACAAACGCGACATTTTGCTCAATTGCTGATGTAAAATACTTCGATCAGGCTCTGGTTTTTGTAAAGCTTCTGTTTGATAAATAAAAAGACGCACGATATAGAAAAGACCCGCAAACCAGGTGACTACGAAAATGATATGAAGCGATTTAATGTATAAATACATGAAAAACTGTTACAGAATTTAATATCTAGCTAATAAGATCTATTCTAGGATATAAGTTCAAAATATGTTTATTCCCTTTCCATAGATCTTGCTTTGCAAAAGTAAGCATAAAGAACTAATTCCATTTGATAAACGTAAAGAGTAAAAACAAAAATTAGAAAAATAACAGGAATCGTGAGGGTTTAGTATCAATTTAATACTTTCTACACTTTGAGAATCCTCCTTATTTTTTGAATTCTAATTATAAAACATGGCTGAAACGAGTAATCTTTGGTATTTCGAAAATGTGGATTTATTCAATATTCTTTGTCCGCACCGAGTGGGAGAAATGGTTGATAAGCACATAATTAATCAGTTTAAAAAAGACCAATTTGTTTATTTCCCTGAGGAAGTTTCACACCATATATACATGATAGCTGAAGGCCGGGTTAAGCTTGGCTCTTATACAGATGATGGAAAAGAAATAGTTAAAGCTATTTTAGGTAAAGGAGAGATATTTGGCGAGTTGGCCCTAGCGGGAGAAGAGAAAAGAACTGATTTTGCACAAGCCATGGACTCTCCTACAAGTGTTTGTCTGATGAGTTTAGAAGAAATGAATGATTTAATGGCTAATAATAAACCACTTAGTTTTAAAATGTTGAAATTGATTGGATTAAGATTGAGGAAAGTAGAGCGCAGACTTGAGTCATTAGTATTTAAAGATGCACGGACAAGAATTGTAGAGTTCCTGAAAGATCAGGCCGCTGAAAAGGGGCAAAAAGTTGGTTATGAAACCATGATTCCTAGTTATTTAACACATAAAGATATTGCTGCGTTAACTGGCACTTCCCGACAAACTGTTACCACCACATTAAATGAATTGAGAGATAAGAACTTAATCAACTTTGATAGAAGAAAAATCCTTATAAGGGATATGGAAAAATTAGTTTAAGTGTAAATCCTCCTCATGCTCGTTTTGATCATCCAATTTATTGTACTGATTTTGAATGAGTAGCACCAGGACTCCGATGCCAACAGCAACCACTGTTAAAATAGCACCTATAATACCTTCATTACCAAATGACATTTTAATAAGTATTGTTGATATAATAAAAGCTGAATTTCTAATTACTGTACTGAATTGATGCGTATGTAGTAAAGATGTGAGAAGTAAAATTACATCGGTCATGATAAGAATAGTGAAAAAGTCATCAAAGAAAATCTTGTTAATATCCTTTATAGAATCTACATGTTCACTCATTAAAAAGAAATTAGCGTTAACCCAGATTACTAAATTATAAATAGCCAAAATAAGAAAAATGGGTACAAGAAAACTTGCCACTACCTTTTTCATCTTAATAAAACGATTAATTCTAGGAGCTAGATTCTGTTCAGGTTCAGGACTTTTTCGCTGATTTAATTTATAAAATAAGAATATTAAGAAGAAAAGTATCAGAGCAGCAATTATATCGTAGGTGAACTGCACATCATATTTATCTTCAAACCAATTGGACGTGAATTCGAGTTTTGATAAATCGTTAAATATACTTCTGATCACAATTAAAGTGATAATCTCGTATTGCTTACCAATATATTTACTAATTGACTTAGGTAAATAGTAAACTAAAAGATAAACCTCATATATTAATATAAATGAAAACGGTGTATAGATAGCCACCAGCGGATTATCTAATAGATCGCTAAATTCGCCAGGGTTAATAAAACCCCAATGTGCCAATCCTATAAAAAATAGGTGAATGATAAAACTGACTATGGCGATTATTACTATTACAGATTCGCTTTTTTCGCGGGTACTCTCCGAGAGCAGAATATTGTGCAATTTAGAAAAAACAGACCTCTTATTTCCCATACTTTTGCTTATGATTAGGGGTTAACACATTAAATCAAGTTGTAGGTTGATTTAAATAATGCATTGATGTTTAACCTTTTAAATAGGCTATTGTTTGTTTTCCTTAAAAGTGTGCATGCTAAAAATTAATAAACAAAAAAAAACACCCTTTCGGGTGTTTTTCAAAATAAGCTTTACTGGTTCGTAATTAATTGGCAAAACCGTTTCTAACTATAAAATCTTCATATGCTTTTTGATAGATTTCCACTTCAGGGGCTATTTCTATAGCTCTTTCATAAGCAGTAAGCGCATCCAAGAGCAGGTTATTATCTTCATAAAAAGCCGCCATCACTAAATTATCTAATGCGTTTTCTTCCTTCACTTCCGTTTTCAGCTCACTTAAAGTATTCTTTATTTCTTTAGACTCATCTTCCGGCTTTACAATAATGGCATATTCCTCAGAATTGAGTTCTTTTCCTTTCACAGTTACTTTAACTTTTACAAACTTATTTTCCAATTCGTTGAAAGGTGCTACATTCATATTTAGTTTATACGCTGTTTCACTGGTTTCTACTGTTTTAATGGCTTCATCAAATAAATTGCTAAAGGTAACTAAATACGTAAGCTCTTCTATTTCTCCCACTTGCTTTGGTTCACTCCACCTAATGAGTACTTCTGAGTTTATGATGTCAGTAGAACTATGTGCCATCACCTTAATTTTGGCGCCACTTGCTAAGGCGCGATCTACCGCTCCGGTTGCGCCCATACTTTTTCGGTAATCTCCACTATCATCATCATCGCTCATTTGGTTCATCACAAAATCAGCATATTTACTGGCCACACTAGAGTTTCTAGAATTTAATGAATTGGCTAAAGCATTAATTTTATGCTCTCCAGAGGATTTCACCTCCAAAGTTTTACCTGATTTATGCATTAAACCCAGATAAGCAGCCTCTGATAGCTTGACTTCATCACCTAAATTTAATGATTGCCCAGTCTTTAAAGGAGCCCATTCTTTTCCCACTAACTTTACGGTATTATCCCCTTTGTTAGCTAGTACTTTAAAAACATAATCCTGTGCTTTTGCAGAAAAACCCATCAGCAAAACAGCTACTAATAAAAAATTTACAATTGATTTCATAACAGTTTAATTTATAACAACTTTTTTTGTTCTTTTACCCACACTAAATAATTCTTTTCTACCTTCTTTGGTAAACATATTTTTTACTACTCCATTATACACTTCCAAAGAATCTCCTACAACCGCTACAACCCCCATAGCGAGCGTTAACTCTAAATTCCAATCGAACCAGTGATAAGCATAAATAATAAATAGAACAATCAAAAGTAACTCTATCAGTTGCACTATTTTAGTTACACCATCATACCAATTTGCCAATGAATAATATACCCACATGAAAGCCACAACATTAATATAGCATAAAATTACCGCAATTAATATTTGGTAAATCTTTTCCAGCTGATAGACATAATCTTCATCTAGAATCATGGAGATGATGTTCGCATGAATAACGGCTCCGTACATATCTGGCGCTCCTCTTCCCGCATATTTCACATTTAAAGGGGTAAAATATTTATCTTCGATATTATACGGGTCTCCCAGGTAATCACCCATAAAACCAAAAATTACAATTTTTCCTTCAATCAAATCTGGAGTGAAATTTTCATCAAATACATCCTGAACATCCAATGCAAAAAAAGTAGGTGCAAAATTTGATTCAGACCCGAAAGAATTGCCTTTATAATTAATATACTCCATTTCATTACCTCTTTTCAAAAACTTTTCTACTTTTTCAGGAGCATAATAGTTGGCTAGTCTCACAGAAAAAGCCATTTGTTGCTCATCTTTATATTTAAGAACAGGAGAAAATTTCCTGCAAGTTTTAACATCTTCCTGCTCCACTCCTTGTCCTACAATTAAATTAGCAAAGGCAAAATCAGCATTAGCTCTAAAGGGCTGCGCAGATATCCTTATAGAATCAAAATTCTCAGATTCTTCACTAGGATTCAATAGCTTAGATGCCATCACTAAATGATCAATATCTCTTAAGCTAGCTGCTAAAAGACTATCTTGAAACTCATCTTTTGGAAAAGGAAAAAAAGAATCTATTCCTATTACCTTCGGGTTATACTTGTTGATGATTCTAACCTGTTCTGCAATAGCCATCCTTGAAAGCCTGGCAATATTTACTAAAACTATATCATCCTCGGCAGGAGGTGCCTCCCTTAAATTTGAATAAACAAGATCTGTAAATTCAACATCCTCCAATGCTTCACCAACAGGATCAATGGCATCGAAAACATTTATCAGCGATAGTAAACCAAATATTACTACAAAAATAAAGGCTGTAGCAATAAGTGAATCGATCCAAACATTGGTGAAAATGTTTCCTTTCATAGTATATTAAAATAATACATATTTTTATCCGAATAATAAAATTATAGCTATTTTAGCTAAATAACAATTAATAACCCAAAAAACTTGTTTTATCAGGCTTTGAGGTAGTAACTTTTCACTTCCAATTTTAGGCATAAAATCATTGAAAAGAAATAACAGACTTAGTTTAAACGAATATAAGGAAGGGATTTTATCAGGTAATAGGGTAATTCTTAGTCGTTCCATTACCTTAGTGGAAAGCTCTTTAGATGCCGATAATGAGTTGGCTGCCAAACTAATAGATGAAATATATCCTCACACTGGAAAATCCTATCGCATAGGTATTACCGGAGTGCCAGGAGTAGGAAAAAGTACATTTATTGAAGCTTTTGGCGCTTATTTAATTGAAAAGAAGAAAAAATTGGCTGTTTTAACCATTGATCCTTCCAGCCAGAAAAGTGGAGGCAGCATTTTGGGCGACAAAACCAGGATGGAACAATTGAGTGTTGCTAAAAATGCATTTATAAGACCCTCTCCGGCAGGTGATTCATTAGGAGGAGTAGCCCACAAAACACGAGAAACCATGCTTTTATGCGAAGCAGCCGGCTACGACTATATTTTTATAGAGACTGTTGGAGTAGGGCAATCAGAAACTGCTGTAAAAAATATGGTGGATTTTTTCCTGCTCCTGATGCTGGCCGGAGCCGGAGATGAACTACAAGGAATTAAAAAAGGTATAATGGAAATGGCCGATGCATTGACAATAACCAAGGCAGATGGCTCCAATTTAGACGCTTCCAAAAGAGCCAAAAAAGAGTATGAAAATGCATTACATCTTTTTCCTGCCAATGAAAATGGTTGGCAACCTAAGGTTACCATTAGTTCAGCACTTTCAAATACTGGTCTTGATGAAATATGGGAGATTCTTGAAAAATACCATAGCAAAATGAAGGAAAATGGCTATTTTGAACATAGCCGAAAAGAGCAAGCTGTACACTGGATGCATCAGACCATCAGCTTCTACCTGAAAAGAAACTTCTACAATAGTCCTAAAATTAAAGACAAAATTAGCATCTTTGAGTCTGCAGTACGTTCAGGCGAAAAGCATTCTGTTCAGGCTGCCAGAGAATTACTTTCAAATCAACTAAAATAACAACATCTTAATATGACCAAATATTACCTAATAGTTATTCTTCTATTTTCCGGCAACTCACTTTTCAGTCAAACACCCTGCGAAAATGGCTCTGCAGGCACTTACCCTTGCAATCAAATTGATTTTTACGCAAGATTAACTAACACAGAGTTATCAGGCGGTGCTAATGTAGCTTTAAATGACATTTGGGGTTGGACAGACCCTGAAACGAACAAAGAATATGCTTTGGTAGGCCTTACTAATGGAACTGTTTTCGTTGACATCAGCGCTCCTGCCAATCCACAAATTATTGGTCGCCTGCCTAGCCATACGGGCAACTCCAGCCCATGGAGAGATATTAAAGTATATGCTAACCATGCTTTTATAGTAGCTGATCAAAACAGTGGGCATGGCATGCAGGTTTTTGACTTAACCAGGTTACGAGATGTTACCAATGCACCGGAAACCTTTACCAATGATGCACATTATAATGGAGTGGGCAGCGCACATAATGTGGTAATCAATGAAGAAAGCGGATTTGCTTATATTGTTGGTGCCAGAGGGGCAGGCAATGGTTGCGGAGCAGGTGGCTTACATATTGTAGATATCAATAATCCTAAAAACCCGGTTTATGCAGGCTGTTTTGATGCTGATGGCTATACTCATGACGCTCAATGTGTGATTTACCAAGGCCCTGATACTAATTACCGGGGAAAAGAGGTTTGCTTTAATGCCAATGAAAACACCATCACAATTGCGAATGTAGATGATAAAAATAACACAAGTCTTATTGGTAAAGAAGGTTATCCGGAATCGGAATACTCTCACCAGGGTTGGCTAACCGAGGATCATCAATATTTTATCAGCAATGACGAGCTAGATGAACAAAGGCAGGGAATTAACACAAGAACTTTAATATGGGATGTAAGAGATTTGGAAAACCCTAAGTTATTAAACCAGTATTTCTCAGAAAGAAGAGCTATAGATCATAATTTGTACATTCATCAAAATAAAATATACCAATCTAATTATGAAAATGGATTGATTATTCTTGATGCACAAAATTTAGGAGAAGGAAAAACTAGAGAATTAGGCTTTTTTGATACTTATACTCAAGGTAATAGTGCTAATTTCAATGGATCGTGGAGTAATTATCCTTTTTTTGATAGTGGTGTTGTAATAGTGAGCGATATTAATAATGGCTTATTTATATTATCTCCCAATATTGAAAATTCTATTGTCGAACATCCCGGACGCAGCCATATTTGCAAAGTAAATCAATTGTTAGATGTTGAAGTAGACCCCAATAAAACAGTTGCTGAATATCAATGGCAATCTCTCAATGGCAGTGAAATAATTAACTTAAGTAATTCGGAAGAATATGAAGGAGTGAGTACTGCTTCTTTATTGATTAAAGAAAGTATAAATCCGGAAGCCGGTAAAACCTACCGTTGCAAAATTACATTTACAGATGGGAAAATAGCTTTTAGCTTTCCCTCTAGCACTATTAGTGAAACCTTAGAGGTTGCCTTCAGCATAGAGCAATTAGATGAGTATACTTTTGAATTCATCAATGAATCAAAACATGCTGATACCTATAGCTGGAATTTCGGTGATGGAAGCCCTATTAGCTTCGAGGAAAATCCAATACATAATTTCCCTGAAAATGGTTTTTATCAAATAAAGTTAACTGCAGAAAACAATTGTGACTCAAAAGAGCTGATCTCTTCTGTTTCTATCAATTTTGATGGTGCCAAGCCGTGCTTAAATGGTGAAGTGAACGGTTACCCTTGCAATCAGATTGACTTATATGCTCGGCTTACTAATGCCGAATTATCTGGTACTTTTAATACTTCCTTAAATGACATCTGGGGTTGGACTGACCCCGAAACAAGCAAAGAATATGCTTTAGTGGGTTTAACAAACGGAACTGTTTTTGTGGATATCAGCTCACCCAGCACTCCTGTAGTAATAGGACGCTTACCTAGCCACACAGGTGTTTCCAGCACCTGGAGAGACATAAAGGTTTTTGATAATCATGCTTTTATTGTTGCCGATAATAATGGTGGGCATGGTATGCAGGTTTTTGATTTAACCAGGTTGAGAAGTGTTGCTGATGCACCTGAAACCTTTACCAATGATGCGCATTATGATGGGATTTCCAGTGCACACAATATTGTTATCAATGAAGCCACGGGCTTTGCCTATATTGTAGGGGCGCGAAATGCCAGTAATGGATGTGGTGTAGGCGGCTTGCATATTGTTGATATCAATGATCCCAAGAATCCAATTTATGCGGGCTGCTTCGATTCTGATGGCTATACCCACGATGCACAATGTGTAATTTATGAAGGTCCTGATGCCAAATACCAGGGAAAAGAAATTTGCTTTAATGCCAATGAAAATACTGTTACAATAGCAGATGTAACAGACAAAACAGGTACCACATTAATTGCCAAGCAAGGATACCCTATGTCTGCCTATGCACACCAAGGTTGGCTCACAGAAGACCATCAATATTTTATCAGCAATGATGAATTGGATGAACAAAGGGAGGGAATTAACACCAGAACTTTAATTTGGGATGTAAGAGATTTGGAAAACCCGAAATTACTCACGCAATACTATTCTGAAAGAGCAGCAATAGACCATAATCTGTACGTGAAGGAAAATAAAATTTACCAGTCTAATTATGAAAATGGTTTAATTATTTTAGATGCCGCTAAAATAGCTGATGGTAATTTAAGGGAACTAGCCTATTTTGATACCTACACGGCTTCCAATAATACTGATTTTAATGGCTCCTGGAGTAACTACCCTTTCTTTGAAACCGGAATTGTGATAATAAGCGATAGAAATAATGGATTATTTATTGTATCGCCTGCTATTGAGGAAATTATTACTCAACATCCTCTTTTAGATGTAGCTGCTGGTACAGAATTACTGGAAGTGCAGGTAGATCCGGTCTACACGGTAAGCGAATACCAGTGGCAAACCCTCAATGAACTAGTGCCGCAAAATTTGGAAAATGATGCCCAATACGAAGGTGTTACTACTGATAGATTGGTATTAAGAAATGATATCAGCAGCTATGAAGATCAGGTTTTTAGGTGTAAAATCACTTTGATAGATGGTAAAATTGCCTATACCTACTTTTCCAGTTCTCCAAGTGATTTGATGATATTAAGTAATCAGAAAACCTGGGAACCCAAAGTGAATGTATATCCTAACCCGGTGGCCGACAAACTTTTTATCCACTTAGCCGATTGCCCAGAGCAGCTGAATCGTATTGAGGTGTATAACCTGCAGGGCAAGAAAATGTATGAAGAAACTGTAGCTGCAGAGCAGCAAACTGTAGAGATAGCTACCAATAGCTGGCCTGCCAATATATATTTGATGAGGCTTAGCTACGGAAATGGTTTTACAAGTCAGGTAAAGGTTTTGAAAAAATAAGGGATTGAATTTCTCTCTGGCGCGTGTTTTTAACGCGTGCCTTTGCAGAGGTAAAATATGTGTTACTGCAACTCAATACTGTAATCTCCAGCATAACGCCACCAAAAAAGAGAGAAAAGAAAAAATACCACCAGCTATTAGAATATATGAAAAAAAGTATAAGAAATATTTACTAGTAGAAAGTTTACTTTTATCTTTTAAGGTCTTCTTTGTTTCTTTCTTCAGAAAAAACCCTAAAAATATTACGCTTATTGCGGCAGGAAATAATATTAAATATATTGATATGCTATACATTTTATAAAAATATAGTTTATTAATAGTTTAAGTATGAGTCTTATTTAACTAAACCTTAACAAAGGAAATTTATCTATTGGCAGCCAAAACAGACGTGCACCCAGCTCGGATACTAACTACAAGCTGTGGAGCCAGAGGAGAATTAGCTATTGCTTTATTTATCATTTACTTGCAAAAAACAACTCGAATTTTTCGAACCACCCAACTCTTCTGCCAAAATATTCTTCTTCATTAATACACTCTATAACCTCAATAGAACTATTGAAGATAATACCATTTACAACATTTTTTCCTAGTGCCCTACATACAAAACTTATTTCCACATACTCTCCATTATTACTTTGAATAAGATTGTCAAACCCAAGGATATTATTCATTTTTACAGAATCAGTCAATAAAATATATTGATTCTCATACTTTGGATTATCATATTTGACACGAAAAGTCACAGTATCGCCTCTGTTAAGTTCTTCCTTAACAATTTCATAGGATATCTTATTATTTACTCTCTGAAAGGAGTCAATTAAAATCCCATTCATTGAATATGCACATACCTTATCTAATTTTTGATCAATGAAAGTACCTTTTTGTTTTAAAATGCTATTCAAACTGTCATAATAAACTTTTTCAAACACTAATCTTTCATTTTCATCAAACTCTTTTGACTTCCTTTGACATGAAATTATTACAATTACTGTTAATATTGATAGTAAATATAAACTCTTATTCATCATTTCTTTTAACAATTGAAGTGTCATTTTTATATATTAACTATTAGAATTAGTTCCCATTGGTGTTTTCACTAGAATAGTAGAATCATTACCTTGTTTTAAAAATGGATAACGATGAAAAGTTTCCTCTGTGTCGCGTGTTTTTAGCGCGTGCCTACATTGACACCAGCCAAAAGCTGGCGCCAGCGCATCACAACTAAAGCCTAAATTTTACAGGCAATACAACCTTAGAACTAACTTTTTTACCATTTAAAACTGCCGGACTCCAATCTGGCATCATCTTTATAAGCCTAAAAGCTTCACTGTCGCAACTTTTACACAATGATTGCATAACCTCAACATCAGTAATATCTCCATTATATTTTACAACAAAAGCTACTAAAACCACCCCCTCAATGGTTAATTGACTTTGTACCCATGAAAAATTTTCTTCAAGGTAATTGGCGTAATTCTCATTACCTCCTGGAAATTCTGGTGTTTGATCTACCTCTTTTGAGCTATGCACCTGACTCTTACAACTTGTAATCATAAATGCTATAAATATAAAAAGTGCAAATAATCTCATTAATTCGTTTCTAATAAAAATTATACTTTTCAGACGTATTTAAGACATAAAAATAAGAAAATATTTATTGAGCAAGTGACTTATGCTGATGATACCTAAAAACATACGATTAGAAAAATAAGAAAATGGAAATTAGCGGGTTGGCTTACAATAAATGATCCAAATCAAATTCGCTCATTCAAAGCATTTACAGTAAATTAAATTTCTGTAAAAGAAGCCTTCTATACAATTTATGATAAAAATTACAATTTTCTCTCCGATAAAAACGCTACGGCACCGTTCCCAACATTTAGCTGCTATTCTTAAACCTTTTGCTATTATTTACATTAAATAAGCTCAAACTATTAAAATCCATAAAAGATGAAAAAAATCTTATCAACAACATTAGTGGCATTTGCCTGTATGGCCATGAGCTTTCAGGCTGAAGCTCAAAAATTTCCAGAAGTAGACGGCAGCCCATTAGATATGGCTTATTATCCTTCAAGAGTAGCCTTTAGAGCATTCGGAAAGACCGATGCTGAGAAAAATGCTAAGCCTATTATTCGTGTTATTTACTCACGACCGCAGGCAAAAGGCAGAAAAGTATTTACGGATGTTGAAAAGCCAGGCAATATATGGAGAGTTGGTGCCAATGAATCTACTGAAATCAGGTTTTACCAGGATGTGACCATCGATGGTAAAAAAGTAGCTGCAGGAAGATATACTGTATATGCAGAATTAGGTGAAGATAATTGGACTGTTCATTTCAGTACCGACACAGATGGCTGGGGACATTATGCTTTTAAACCGGAAGAGAGTACAGTGGCTAAAATTACTGTGCCTAAGCAAAAAACAGAGAGCACCGTAGAACACTTCAGTATCATATTTGAAGAAGCTGCACCTGGAGCTCACATGATTATGGCATGGGATGACACGATGGTTCGCGTGCCCATTGGATTGTAATCTGCAAACGAATTAAGTAAAAGCTCTATTTTTTAAGGGATCAGAAAAGCAATTGAAGATACTTCAGTTGCTTTTTTTTTTACAATTCCTTATAAATAAATTTCGTTTAAATCCTTTTTTCAAAAGAGAGCTTACACAATTTACAATAAAATATAAAACAATAATACCAATGAATTTTACCAAATATTAATGTGATGACTAAATGTTAAATGACTTAAAACCAAATTATATTTTAATCTTTTTTCTACTCTATAACAAGATTTAGTTATGTCAGCCTATTCTTTGATTATTTCTTAATGTAACACCCCTGTAGTCTCCTCGAGCGGACAGTCTCACAGATTTATATCAGTTGAATAAAACAAGCTTTACCACTATTTTCAATTAAAGCTAAATCTTAAGATCGCTTTTTAAATTCAAAACTCAAGCCCTCCTATCGAAAAAACTACTGGAGATACTCAAAGCTAAAGCCCAACTCCTTATCTAATTCCAGCCTTTTCTTTAACTTTTACCTCATTTGTGCAATCGTTTACGCAAATTATATAATAAATGGCCCATTTTTTACTAAATTAATGGCTATTAATTTAATTTTTACGTACTTTTATATTGAACAAAGGATTGTACAAATTTAGCTTATTATGCGACAGAAAGTATTACAATTACATCCTGATGACAATGTGTTGGTTGCCTTAACCAATCTTGAAAACGGAGAAAATATTCAATATAATGGCTTTAACATCACCATGAAAAATGATGTGCCCGCTAAACATAAATTTGCTATCAATGATTTAGCCCCTGACGACTCCATCAAGATGTATGGGGTATTAGTAGGAAAAGCCTTATCACCTATTAGCTCAGGTGGTGCCTTAACCACAGAAAATATAAAACATAGTGCTGCAAGCTATGAAGGCAAAACTAAAATGAAAGAATGGTACGCCCCAGATATAAGCAGGTTTAAAGACCGAACTTTTGATGGTTTTCACAGACCGGATGGACAGGTAGGAACCGCCAATTATTGGTTAGTAATTCCTTTGGTTTTTTGCGAAAACAGGAATGTAAATATCATTAAAGATGCTTTTTTAGAGGAATTAGGGTTCTCTAAACCTAATAGGTATAAAGATTACGTGCGGGAAATGGCCAAACTTTATAAAAATGGGAAAGAAGACAGCATCAACAACCTCAATATCTCATCTGAAATAGAACAGGGTAAGTCTAAATTATTCCCCAATATTGATGGTATTAAATTTTTAACACACGAAGGTGGCTGTGGCGGCATTCGTCAGGATTCAGAAACACTTTGCGCACTTATTGCAGGTTATATAAACAATCCTAACGTAGCCGGAGCTACCATTTTGAGCTTAGGATGCCAAAATGCACAAATATCCTTACTGCAGGAGAAACTGGATAAAGTAAATCCGGATTTTAAAAAGCCACTGCATATTCTGGAACAGCAAAAAGAAGGCACTGAAAAGGAAATGCTCTTAAAGGCTATTCAAAAAACCTTTATGGGGTTAGTTGAAGCTAATAAATTAGAGCGTAAACCCGCAGGCCTGGATAAATTGATAATTGGCCTGGAATGTGGCGGATCTGATGGTTTCTCTGGTATTTCCGCTAACCCGGCAGTAGGTCATGTTTCCGATTTACTAGTTGCCTTAGGTGGTAAATCTATTTTGTCTGAATTTCCCGAACTCTGTGGTGTTGAGCAGGAATTGATTAACCGCTGTGTGGATGACAAAACAGCCAACAGGTTTATGGGCTTGATGAAAGCTTATTCTAATTCAGCGGAAGCAGTAGGCTCTGGCTTTGATATGAATCCTAGTCCAGGAAATATCAAGGATGGCTTAATCACCGATGCGATGAAATCTGCCGGAGCCTCTAAAAAGGGTGGCACCTCTCCTATTACTGATATTTTAGATTATACCGAATATGCTACGAAACCGGGCTTGAATTTACTTTGCACTCCTGGAAACGATGTGGAAAGCACTACAGGCATGGCAGGATCCGGGGCCTCTATCATTTTATTTACTACAGGTTTGGGCACTCCGACTGGAAATCCTATTACTCCGGTGGTAAAGCTTTCTTCCAATTCAAATTTGGCTAAAAAGATGCCGGATATAATTGATATTGACACAGGAGCTATTATTGCAGGTGAAGCTACGATAGAGCAAATGGGCGAAGAAATATTGAATTTTATTATAGACCTGGCCAGCGGCAGAAAAACTACGAAGGCGATGGATTTAAATCAGGATGATTTTATTCCGTGGAAAAGAGGGGTTTCTTTATGAGCCGCTGCTTTAAAGCAGTTACTTTAACATGGGTTTCCCTCTTTTGCAAAGCTGAATGGATAAACCCCAGGGATCACGCATCATAATTAAATGTGAACCATCTTGTAACAAATCGTTAGTCACTTCTGTGGCTCCTGCAGCTGATAATCTTTTACTATCCTGATCAGGGTTTTCAGAAACAAATGCCAAATGGACAATTAAAGGGTGCTGCTGCGCATAATCTGGGATAGCAGCCTTAGAGTTATTATAGATTTCAATCATAATCTGTCCACTATTATCTGCCAGAAATGTAGTGAAAGGGCTTTGTTCCTGCTGCCTGACTATCGTCATTCCTAAATTATCTACATACCATTGCGTCATGGCTAATGGTTCTTTTACATTGATGGCGAAGTGTTCTAGTTTCATAGTAAATAATATATGATGTCAAATACATCACTTAATTCGACTGTTTTATTTTAATGGCTTTTTTCTCGCAGAGCGAATGTTAATTAATTCAATTTGATTTTTCCGTGGTTTAACACGATAGGTAAGAATTGTAAGTTTATTAATAGGCCCCCTGTGAATATGTTTTTGCTGTTTAGAGCTCTTTAAAATTTCGGGATATTGAGCAAGTAATTCAAAAAATTGATGGGTTTGGTGAACAAATTTTCGGATTTCCTTCTCACTAAAATTACTAGAAAGGTAATCGATAATTTCAGAGTAACCTTCTTCAGCCCTCTTGGTCCAGACTATCTCTAAAGCCATTTCTTATATCTTGCGATAGCTTCTTTATGAGAGGTTACCTCACCTCTATTTGCTTGCGCCAAACCTTCCTCTATTTCTAATTTTTCTTCTTCAGAAATTTCATCCCACCAATCTGCTTCTCTCTTTTTTTTCAAAGAAATAAATTCCTCCAATGTTTTTGGATCATTGAGTCCAGCTAACCACTCTATTAACCTTAATTTTTCTGTTACTATATCCATGACAAAAACTTTTTTACAAAGTAACAATTTTTCAGCATTTTTTTGTTCAATCCTCATGACTAAAGTGATTAACCAATCAGGGTAAAGTTTAAATCACTTCAAAACCTTATCCAAAAAAGCCCTTGTGAGCTCAAAAGTAGGTTCAAACCAGGGATGAACTAGCCAGAACGAATGAGGAGAGCCTTCCAATGTATGCACTTCACTATAGATATTATTTGCATTCAGTATTTGAATCATATCATCCCTACCGGCATGAAAACGCGGTTGAGAGCTGTTAATAAATAAAGTGGGTGGCGTTTTTTCATTTACATATTCAAGCGGAGAAGCTTCTTTCCAGATCTCCGGTACTTCACTTTTATAACCACCCAACCATTTAGCAGCATATTCACCTTCTGAGGAAGCTTCAGGATGTATAAAAGACACGATACCATCAATATTCACGATAGCCTGCACACTGCTCGACTGATCAGTAACCCCGACATTTCCCTCCAGTTTTTCTAAATCTCCAGTAGCGCCCAGCAAAGTGGCTAGTTGAGCACCTGCAGAGCAGCCTAAAACAGCAATTTTAGATTGATCTATTCCATATTGATCTGTATGGGCGCGCATCCAACGAATGGCTGCTTTAAGATCGTGCAGCGCTGTGGGGTACCGTGCTTCCGGACTTAGCCGATATTCAGGAACAACAGCCACATATCCAGCTGCTGCCAATTTTTGAGCCATAGGAATCTGATTGGCCTTTTCTCCTGAACTCCAGCCTCCTCCATAAATCAATAAAACACCTGGATAATTGGTTTTAGAAGCCACTTTCGGATAAAATACATCTAAAGTAAGTGCTCTACCTTCATCTGCATACACTACATTTCGATCTTCCTCCACATTTTTGAACACAAAAGGCTCAATTGGCTCTACGAAAGCATAGATTTTCTTTATTTTCAGATATGCACTTTGGATATTATAAGAAGTATCTCGTGGAAAATCTTTTTGTGCATTAATTGTATGTACTATCAGCAACATAAGTACTATAAAACATCCACTTTGCTTAACCATTATTTAAAGGGTATACTTCTTTTTTCTTTATCACTCTGCATGGCCAATTCAATGACTTTGATGATGTTTAAAGCTTGTTCAGCAGTAACAATTAATTCGGCATTTCCATTGATGGCTGCATGTACATTTTCGTAATAGTCAGCATATGAGCCACTTTCACTTTTTATAATGTTCCGCCCTTCACTCACAGTATTCAGTACACCCCAAATTTCCTCCGGCTCTTCTCCCCATTGCGGATCTTCAAGGGATAAAAGTGCTTCATTGAGGTCTTTTTCCTGCACATCCATTCCATATTTTACAAATGCTCCTTCCGTGCCTGAAATAATATATTTTGGTAGAGGTTCTTTAACTAACATACCACATTTAAGCGTCACTTTAAATTTCCCATATTCCAGCATAAGAGAAAAGTAATCCGGTATTTCACTATTATCTCTTTGTATTCGGATATCAGCAGAAACACTTTCAGGCAGTCCGAATAAAACCAAAGATTGATCAATCAGATGTGAGCCCAGATCATACAACACGCCTGTACCAAGGGAGCCTTCTTCTTTCCACGAATTAGGACGAATTTCATTTTTAAATCTATCAAAGTGAGCTTCATATTCTACTAATCTGCCTAGCTTTCCTGATTTTATAATCTTTTGCACGGTAAGGAAATCACTGTCCCAACGCCTGTTTTGGTAAATGGATAATGTCTTATTTTGATCTTTGGCAATATCAATCAGCTCCTGAGCTTCGGCAGATGTTACAGTAACAGGTTTATCTACCACTACATGTTTTCCGGCTAAAAGAGCCTGCTTTGCGATTTCATAATGGTGTTTATTTGGGGTAGCTATTACAACTAAACGTACTTCTGAATCATTAAAAATAGCCATTGAACTATCAACAATTTTTGCTGTAGGATAGCGCTCCTTAATAATTTCAATATGATCATTTTTGGTTTCGCGAATGCTGCTGAGCTGTAAACCATCCACATGATCTATCAGTGGTGCATGAAAAACACGACCTGCCATTCCGAAACCAATTAATCCTACTTTTATATCATTCATACTCAATCCTTTTTATCCTTAGCCAAATAACTAGCGACTTCATACATACCCTTCTCTAAGCGAAGAGGTGATCATCAGCAGAAAGTTTACTGTTTTATATTGGAAATTGTATTTCACTTTCTACTTATTTCAATTCTAGCAAATACATCTTACCTTTCTCTGTTATTACATCGTAGATAAAAGTATCTGGAATGGTATACTCAACAATTTCGCCAGGGGCATTAATTATAGGTTTTTTTATTAGAGCCTGTGTATAAAATGGGTTTAAATTTTCTCCCTTGGCTTTTTTCAGCTGTCCCCCCTTCAATTTCAGTTCTTCCAACGACCTGATTCTACAATTCCCTCCCAAACCGGATTTGATTTTCAGCTGTTTTACTTTGCCATTCTTCCACTTAATATCGACTATAAATCCGCCTCTGGCAACCAGACCTTTTATTTCTCCCTCTGACCATTCAGTTGGCAAGGCTGGTAAAATAAATATTTCGCCATCATGACTTTGCATGAGCATTTCGGCGATACCTGATGTACAACCAAAGTTCCCGTCAATTTGAAAAGGGGGGTGTGCATCTAAAAGGTTGGCGTAGGTCCCACCTCCTTCACCATTTTCTTCACTTGAAGCAGGTGTCAACTGACTTTCAATCAGTTTATAAGCTCTGTCGCCATCCAAAAGCCTGGCCCAGAGATTGACTTTCCAGCCCATTGACCAGCCTGTAGATTTATCACCTCGGTGAACAAGGGAAGTTCTGGCTGCACTAAATAAGTCAGGTTGAGTAAATGGTGAAATTTGATTGGATGGAAACAGTCCGTATAAATGCGATACATGCCGATGCTTATCTGATGGATCATCCCAATCCTGCATCCATTCCTGCAATTGTCCGAACTTACCCGTTTGCATAGGAGGAAGCGCTTCCAGTTTAGCTTGTACAGAGTCTGCAAAAGCTGCATCCTTTCCTAAAACCTTAGCCGCATGAATAAAATTAGAGAATACATCAAAAACCAATTGGTTGTCCATGGTGTTTCCTGCTGCCAGGGATGTCCCTCGCGGATGCTCGTTTTCTGGTGACATAGAAGGCGTAATAACCTGCCAATGATGTGAAGGTTCCTCCTGAAGCACATCAGCATAAAAAAGAGTAATTCCTTTGAGGACAGGGTATACTTTTTCAAGAAACCCTCTATCACCTGTAAATAAGTAGTGTTGCCACAAATGCTGGGTTAACCAGGCGCCTCCCATCGGCCACATACCATAAAAAGCACCATCTATAGGGCCGGTAATACGCCATATATCCGTATTATGATGCATATTCCATCCTCTGGCTCCATACATTTCTTTTGCACTTTCCTGCCCTGTAACAGCAAGGTCTTCAATCATGGCAAAGAGCGGTTCATGCATTTCAGGCAGATTGGTTACCTCAGCAGGCCAATAGTTCATTTCTGTATTAATATTCACCGTGTACTTACTATCCCAGGGAGGTGCTAATTTGTCGTTCCAGATACCTTGCAGGTTAGCAGGCTGCGTACCTGGTTGTGAACTACTTATTAGCAAATATCTTCCGTATTGAAAATATAAAGAGACCAAAGAAAGGTCGTGATCATTAGTAAAGTTCTTCAACTTCTTATCGGTAGGCTGCTCATTTTTATTGCTGGTGGGGAAATTGAGTGAAACTCTATCAAAATAATTTCTGTAATGGGCTACATGTTCTTCTTTAGCTTTATTAAAATCCTTAGAAACAGCAGCTCTCAATTTGCTTCCTGCTTTTTGTTCAGGATTACCTGCAATATCTTTAAATGAAATGAAATTAGTGCCGATTGATAAATAAATGGTAACGCTATTAGCTTTCGTAATTTGAATGGTTTCGCCGGAAGTAAGCACCTTTCCACCATCAGCAATAGGCTGAACGATGCTGCTAAATTTAACTTTTCCTTTTTTGTTAGCTACATCCCCAGAGGTACCTAAAAGCTGAAGAGATCCATCTTTAGCAACTACATTCTGTTTTTCATGTGGGGTAGTGAGCCTGATTTTACAAGAAATGCTCTTAGGCTTACTTGCGGAAAGTTTCAGGATGATGACATCATCTACAAACGAAGAAATAATTTCTCTCTTATATTTCACTCCATCTACTTCGTAGCTCACTGACGCAATGGCATTTTGAATATCAAGTTCCCGTTTATAATTCCTGGCATTTTTATGACCTGGAAATTCAACATACAAATCACCGGCAGACTGATAAGGCATTCCGTAATTGTTATCAGAAGCAGCAAATCTGGGTACACGCGTCATGAGCAGGGCTTCCGCCTCTTTATATTTACTTTCAAAAATAAGTGTTCTAACCTCTGGAAGTATTTCCTTAAATCCACTGGGAATATTATTTCCGGGTTCACCGGCCCAAATAGTCTCTTCATTCAGCTGTAGATGTTCTTTTTCCGGAACACCAAAAACCATTGCACCAAGCCTGCCATTTCCGATTGGTAGTGCTTCATTCCAGTTTTCTGCGGGGCGATCATACCATAACTTTAAATCGTTCTCCTGACTGAAGCCTGCCAATCCAGTTAGGAAGCATATTAAAAATATAAAGATGTTTTTATGCATTAACTTTTATTTATTCTATCTGATTTTTGCCAGCGCATCACGGACTAATTGAGCAACGGCTTTTGCTCCTTCTGGTTGAAAATGAGTATTGTCACTTTGCCCTTCAGGATACGCTTCGTACTTTCCGACAGGTAAGTTCATGAAATAGTTGGCAGAAACAAACTCTTTACCTTTTTTACTGAAATAATCCATAGAAAGTTGATTAAGGTCTATAAGCGGTACACTAAACTCTGCAGCTACTGCTTTGGCTGCTTCAGGGTATTCCCCATGCACATTTTCTAAATGTCCATCTTTCCATGGGTAATTTCTGGCTACAGGCGTAAGGACAATGGGAATAGCCCCTTTTTGTAAAGTCTGGCTAATGTATAACCTTAAAAACTCTTTATAGCCTTCAATATCTACGTAACGTTCTGTTTTATTCTCTGCCGCATCATTATGGCCAAACTGCATAATTACCACATCATTTTTTTGCAGATTTTCATAGACAGCTCGCCATCTCCCTTCCTGAAAAAAGGTGCGGGTGCTTCTGCCTCCACGGGCTCTGTCGTCTACTTTAACACTGTCACTTTTAATAATTTCAATGTTTTTAATACTTTCAGAAGACATATATTCTTGAAAAACCTGCCCCCAGCCGGTCACCGGATAACGCGTTTTGATGTAATCTTTGCCTTCTTCATAATTATCGGCATAATCGGCCATAGTAGAATCACCAATGAGATAAACCGTCACTACCTTATCCTGATGAACAAAAGCAATGGATAAAAGCACTGCAAGAGAAGTGACTACGGATCCTATTTTTAACTTATAAGACTTTTTCATAACTTATTCTTCCAATTCAAAAGCACCTAAATCTGGAGCTGCACCGGTGAAATCCAGGCCAACATCTACTCCTTTGTCAATCAATTCACTACTAGCTACTAAATGCATGAAGCTTACTTTAGGCAAACTTCCATCTGCTTTACGAGGTGCTAATAATTCCTCTACATTGATAGATTGGAAATCTGCTTCAGTCACTTCAATACTTAAATCCCAGTTATTATTAGTTATGTTTCTGCTAGTGGCACTGGTTGCACCCACTTGTCCTAGAGCTACACTATTCTTTAAAATCAATTTTTCAAGCGGATTGGTATTACTGAAATTATAGTTTCTGCCGTTACCATAAGCTGAACAGTTATATATCGTAACTACCCCCCTGTTGCTATTATGGTCAAAGCCATCCACCACATTTTCTACTGCTAAACAATTAGTGTAAATGGCATTATGTTTTAGCAATTTATCATCGCTCCCACCTGTTTTAAACCCGTTACCATCACCACCTCCAACAGTGCCATCTTTCATTAAACCATTCCTGATCGCCCAGCAATTTTCATAGCTTGTAGTGATATTATCAGATCCTCTCAGGTATCCATCCCATCCATCATCCAGGTTATTCCAGGCTCGGCAGCCAATAAATTTATTACCGGTTCCTGCCGTGAGTTTACAGGCAAAACCATCCGCATTTTCAACCGAGGAGTCAGCATTAAAGTAAGAGTCACAATTGAGAATAGTGTTATTAGCAGCGCCATTGTCTATTTGTAATCCTGTATCAGAGCACTCAGAGAATGTGCAAAATTCAATCAGGTTATTATCTCCTTTTACTTGCATTCCATTATCACCTGCTTTAAAAAAATCTATGCCTTTGATATGCCAAAAGTCTGCAGTGAGCACCATCCCCTGATTAGAAGAGTTCTCCGACATCCCTGAAAAATCGAGTTGCGGTCTTTCTTCTCCTGGAACGCCTCTTAAAACTATCATTTGATTAGCTGTACCTGAATTATTCACATTTATTTTACTAAAAAACGCGTAATTACCGCCTTGCATTTCAATCACTTCTCCAGGTTGAGCTGCGGCAATGGCAGCCAATATTTCAGCAGAAGTGGTCACATTATAGTCAGCCGTAGCTCCGGCACCACCTCCTTCAAAGGATGAAATTTCTAATACTGAGCTACCTGTAATAGTCGCCCTGTCGTTAGCGGTGGCGCTAATAGTAACAGTACCATTTTTCAAAGCTGTTACCAATCCATTCGAAGAAACAGTTGCTATATTAGCATCTGAAGTGTTCCAGGTAACAGATTTATCGGCTGCATTCTCAGGCAAAACGGTGAGCTCCATTTGTCTCGTATTGCCCTCCGTTATATCTTCGCCTGATACTTCCACAGTTTCTACAGCAACTACAGGAGGATTGACTTCTTCACTGCCGCAAGAGGCTGCCAACAACGCAACTGGAATTAACAGAAAGACCAAAAGCAATCTCTCCGACCTGTATTTTATATTTTCTATTATTTCTATCATTCTTTTAAGTATTTGGCCAGTTCAGGCACTTTTTCTTTTAACTCTTCTGCCACCAAATCACACACTCTAAAAGCGCCTAGAGGCGACAGGTGAGTATCATCTTCCCGACCTTCCGGCAATGAGGCATATTCACCGGGAGCGATGTGCAAAAAAAGCTGTTTTGATCTCTCTTCTCCATAGGCAGTCAATAAGGCACTTGATTTTTTCTCAAGATCCAACACGGGCACGTTTTGTTCTTTACCTACTTCTTTCACCACCGCAGGATATTTACCATGAGTATCTATCAACTCACCATTTTCAAACTTCCGTCTAACAATAGGTGTTGCTAATATAGGATGAGCCTTTTTGGCACGTGTATCAGCGATATACTTCTTTAAATTAGCGCGATAAGCAGAATCCGGATCGGCATAACGCTTCGGATCATCAATTTTTTGATCATTATGCCCAAATTCAATGATTACATAATCACCCGGCTTCATTAAATCCAACAATTCTTCCCAGCGGCCTTCGTCCATAAAGCTTTTAGTGCTTCTGCCATTCACCGCATGATTATCGACTTTCACTCCCTCTTTGAGGTACAGCGGAAAAATCTGCCCCCACCCTTTCTCTGGGTTTCCTCCCTTGTCAAAAGGTTTGTCGGAAACGGTAGAATCTGCCACTAAAAAAATGGTGATTTCATCTTGCCGAAAAGGAAGTGCCATCGACATCATTAAACAAAATAGCGCTAAAATTTTCATTGATATTTTACAGCGTTTGCAGGCACCTCTTTACCTTGTGATATGTTCTCTTCGCTGATATTACTCTTGCTGACAGAAATAGCTTCTGATTTACCAAAAACACGAAGAGAAGGCTTATCTGATTCTTTTAAAGTTAATTGCTCAAACTCTAAATTAGTACCATTATAAACAGTTACAGCTGAGCCTTTATCATGAGATACTTTGACGTTTTTAAATGATATTCCATCTGCATCAATTAAGGTAATACCATTCCTGGCCTGAAATGTAGCATTCTCTAAATTGATATTTTTCAGCTTCATTTCAGGAAGCCCTTGCATAAAAGCAGCGGTTTCTGAACCAGTTACATTGATGTTCCTCATGTAAATGTTTTTGAAGGATGGTGTTTCATCAGTTACGGCAACGGCCTCTTCATCTATTTCTGGTGCTTCCTGATCTTCTTCTAAAATGGGCGATTGCCCTCCATAGAACAAGTTAAACCTAATAGCATCTGTGGGAATATTGATCATATCAATGTTGGAGATATAAATATTCTCCACCACTCCTCCCCTGCCTCTGGTGCTTTTGAAACGTAAACCCACATCAGTTCCTATAAAAGTACAGTTTGAAACATGCACGTTTTTCACCCCGCCAGACATTTCGCTACCCACTACAAAACCACCATGACCATGGTAAACAATGTTGTTTTTCACGATCACATTCTCAGTAGGAACACCTCTATCTCTTCCGTCTTTATCCTTTCCTGATTTAATGCAAATAGCATCATCACCCACATCGAAATTATTATTATAAACTAGTGCATTTTTACATGATTCCAGATCCAGTCCGTCACCATTTTGCGAATACCATGGATTTCGCACGGTCAAATTTCGGATGATGATATCCTCACACATCAAGGGGTGCAGATTCCAGGCAGGTGAATTTTGAAATGTAGGTCCATCTAACAATACTTTCTTACATTCAACAAGACTTACCATCACTGGTCGTAGAAACTCTTTTACTTCTTCAAATTGTTCAGGTGTTTCAAAAGGAGGCACATTAAAATTATTGGTCAATGCATTGGCTTCTTTATAAGTTTCGGAAGGGTACCAGGTCTTCTCATCTTCACTTAAAACTCCACCTGATTTTACCAGGCTTTTCCATTGCGATTCCGTCATTTTGCTTTTCTTCACAGGCCTCCAGGCATCACCGTTACCATCTACAACGCCAGAGCCAGTAATAGCAATATTTTCAAGATTTTTCCCGGAAATTGGAGATTGTGTTCTATAAGTATCCAAACCTTCGAAGCTGGTTTCTACTAATGGATACAAGCTTTTGTCAGAACTAAAAATAAGTAAAGCGCCCTGCTCAAGGTGTAAATTAACATTACTTTTTAATACAACGGGCCCCGTAAGCCAAACTCCTCTGGGAATTATTACCTTACCACCACCTTCAGCAGCAATACTATCAATCGCCATCTTGATTGCCTGAGTATTGAGGAAAAGACCATCTCCAATCGCCTCAAAATCAGTAATAAGTACTTCATTATTGGGAAATGCAGTTTCTTTTACTTTGGGCATTTCGAACTCCAACCCATCATAAATTGTAGCTAATTCATCTTCAACTATTTCATTATCATTGGTTTGTGATATGTTTTCATTCTGACATCCTATAACGAAAATGCTAAGGATAAAGACAATATATTTTGAGTGTTTTATCATATTTTTAATTTTTAATAGATTGAGGAATCCAGCTACCGGTTAAAGAAAAAATATTTTTGACCGTAAAAATCTCAACATCTTCCCTGCTCAGTTGCTTAGACCATGAAACTCTTTTATCGGCTTTACCACCTTTGCCGGTAGAGTTATATTCACCGTAATAAACTGTCTTTTCTGCTTCAGGCCTGCTCCAATTGTGCCAGCCTTCAGGTCTTATTTTTGCATCCATTTCTGTATTAATGAAAACTGTTTTCGCATAATCTCTCCATGGCCTGCCGAGGTATACCTTTTCTGCTTCATCAGAAAACTGAATCTTACAATTCAGAAATACAAAGCCGAATTGCTGGCTAGTAGAAGTGGATGCAGCAGTGATATAAGAATCTTTTTTGCAAAGGATGCTGCATTTTTCAAAAACTGCAGTAGCCGGCCCGAAAATAAAGTCGGTAGTTCCTTCAATGAAACAATTCCTGTAGTACTGTCTGCTGTTATCTACTCCGGCATACAGCGTATCCTGATTGGCTATAATCCTGCAATTAAAAAATTCTGCTCGATCGCCTTCCACATGCAAGGCAACACCCTGCCCAACTCCTCTTCCTGCTGTATTTCGAATAGTGATATTTTCTGCATAGAAATCGTTGCCCTCCACTTTCAGCGTGTAAGAATTGAATGTATGAATGCCTTCCTGCCCCGAATAATCAGCCCAGGTAATTATGGTATTTTCAGCATCTTCTCCAATAATAGAAATATTAGTTCGCCAGGAGGGAATGGTCACTTTCTCTTTATATACTCCTTTTTTAAGATGAATAATCACACCTCCAGGTGCAAAAGCACGAGAAGAATCAATCGCAGCTTGCAAGGTGGTGTAATCACCGGAACCATCAGCCGCCACAACTACTGTGTTTTGGCTCATAGTTGCAGTTAACTCAAAGAAAAACAGTATAAAGAAACCAATTAACTTCATTTCAAATTTTATCATTTAACAGTAACAGACAAAGGATTAGCTAACTCCTTAGCAGTTTGTTCCACATATTTTATAAAACCTTCTTCTGTGGTAATGCCTTCTTTTTCCAGTTCCCAGGCAGCTAAAAAATAATAATCTATTGCATTATCAATGGGGTTAAGCACTACTATATCACTATATGGATCAGCGGTTATTTGCTTCAGCTTATCGGAAGGGAAAAGTACTGCCAAGCCCAGTTTGTCATCATTTAAACTCTGACGACCATAGGTGGCAATGTAGCCGTAAGCCTCTGCTGTGCCCTCTTTTTTGAAAAACTTTGCACTATCAGCTTTACCAATTCCTGTTGCCAAATTATCACTGCTTCCTTCAAAATCAATATGATGATGGGTGAGTCTGGACCCTGCATGAATGCTGTAATACGATGTGACATTCAATTTTTTATCAGCCACTTCCCATCCATAATAATTGGTTTTAACAGAGGAGTAAATGGCTCCATTAACAAGAATTTTACTATTGATACTATCTGTAGAGTCGATTCTTATAGCATTTTCTCCATCAAAATAAGCCGGAGAGCCAATACCTAAAGATTTGCCTACTTTCAGCACATCCATTCCCCAGTCGTTTAATTCATGATAGGAGTCGAAGTTGGCCTTGCCTACATTTTGTAGCACCATGTCGCTGGTAGTTTTACCGAAAATATCTGTTGCATTTCTCCAATCCAAATAAAAGCGATATCCTACCAGATCCGATTCCCAGCCGGGGCCTTCATAGCGAATATACCATGAATGATCTGTGTGTTCATCCGGTACACGCAAGCTATCCACATTTTTAAATGAGCCTCCAATGTATTCACGACCTTCCCATTCACCACCTTCTTTAATAGAAAGCTCTGCCTGAGTCCGCTTAGGAAATACAGTAACTGAATCTTTGTCGATTGCTTTTATGCTAAGCTTTTGGGTTTCATTAGCATTAATGGTTTCTATCAGCACCAATAAACCTGCATTGGGTCCTTCTTCAATTAACTGACTTGGGATTTCTTTTCCCTCTAAAAATACGGCAAACGCTTCGTTAGCAGAGAGATCACCCTCTAAATCAGTTAATTTAATATTAACAGTAGTGTTCGACCTTGAAAAATCAAGCGTATTTTGAATTTCCAATGTCATACCTGCTGATTCCTCAGCATCCTGCTGTGTGTCACATCCCAGTAAAACCGAGATCACCATAAAGGCTAAAAAAGAGAGTACATTTTTCATATTTATAATTGTTATTTTGTAATTCTAAACCAGTCGTAATCAGCATAGCCCGAATCGTTAATTTTATCTTCACGAGTGGCAAAAATGCCTACTTTCGCTCCTATCCATCTGCCTGGTTTAGCTATTAATTCCTGGCCTGCTTTTTCATATTTTTTGCCATTTTCACTGTAGCTGAAAGTGCAATTCCCGTCAGATTTGACCTCAACTCTAAGATACAAAGTATTGCTATTTATTTTTTTTATAATTTGCTCTTTTTCTACGGTTCCTCCTCTTGCATCCTGCACGATGGAAAAAGCCAGATAGAGTCCATCTTCCTTAGACACCATTGATAAATGAGCGTAATCTTCTCCCATTATTACTATGCCTGCTTTTTCATTGGTCAATTTCTCGTTAGGAATGAAAGTCAATTTTGTAGTGGCAGTAAATTCTGGAGCCGGGAATTTTTGCAGTAGTAAATTAGGCACAGTCCATAAATTCACCGTTTCATGGGGTTCCTGCACGGTATAAAGTCTAAGCACTTCCCTTCTAGGATACATAAAAGCCCAGGTTGCTTCCGGATTGGCATGCCATTGCCATTGCAGTCCGAGTTCAGCCCCATTAAATTCATCAGATTCTGCAGGAGTACTTTTAGCAGATTCTGGCTCTACTTCCGGCTTTTTATAAGTAGATACTGGCTCGCCTATTCCATCCCCGTCTTTATCTGTCCCAATTACTGGCCAGTTATTTTTCCAGGTGACTGGTTGCAAATGCACTACCCTACCATAGGCTTCTTTATCCTGAAAATGTAAAAACCACGATTCCCCATTCTCTAAATTGATGAGTCCTCCCTGATGAGGGCCGTTAATATCGGTCTTTCCCTGGTGCATCACAATTTTCTCTTCATAAGGGCCTAGAGGGTTTTTAGAGCGCAAGGCGAGTTGCCAGCCTGTAGCAACACCTCCTGCGGGAGCTAAAATGTAGTAAAAACCATTCTGCTTGTAGAATTTAGGTCCTTCAACAGTTGGATGTTCTTCATGACCATCAAAAACGATGGTTCCTTCATCTAATAGTTTGGTACCATCGGGACTCATTTTATTTACTACCAAAATACTTTTAATTCCCGCTCTGCTTCCAGCATAAGCATGCACTAAGTAGGCATTTCCATCATCATCCCAAAGCGGGCTTGGATCAATGAGTCCTTTGCCTTCCTGCACTAAAACAGGTGCTTCCCACGGTCCTTTGGGGTCTTTAGATTTCACCATGTAAATCCCGAAATCCGGATCTCCCCAGTAAATATAAAACTCATCATTATGGTACCTGAAAGAAGGAGCCCACACACCATTGCCATGTTGGGGCTTTGCAAAATGATCAAAAGGTGGTAATCTATCAATTGCATGACCGATTAATGACCAGTTAACCAAATCTTTGGAATGTAAAATGGGTAAGCCCGGCACTGCATTGAAGCTTGAGGAAGTTATGTAAAAATCTTCACCTACTTTTACGACATCCGGATCGGAATAATCGGCATGTAGTACAGGGTTTTTATACATTCCATTTCCTAAGTCTGCTACCCACACTTCTGACAATTCTTGCTGAGCAAATACGGGAGCCATAGCTGACATTAAAAAAATACAAATTCCTAAAAATATTCTACTTCTCATTTTTATGGTTTTTTACTTCTGGCAACCAGTCCTTAAAAATATTCTTCAGATTATAATCAGCATCATTCTTTAATTGATGTGACCATGATACACGATTGGCAACGTCAGCCCCTGGGCCACTATTTTTATATTCAGCATAAAAAGAGGTAGATTCTGCTTCCGGCTTGTTCCAGTTATGCCATCCCTCGGGATGGATATGCGCTCCTAAATCACTATTAATAATCACTGTTTGTGCAAAAGGTCTCCAGGGCCTGCCCAGATAGATATCGGCCACTCCTTCCTCAGCAGTAAACCTGCAATTGAGGAAGACAAAGCCGAAATCCGTTTCTTCTGTAGTGGAAGCGGCCGTGATGTAACTACCACCTTTTTTTGAATAGATCTCGCAATTTTCAAAAACTGCAGTAGACCAACCAAAGATAAAGTCCGTGGTCCCTTCGATATAACAATCGTAGTAATACTGTCTGCTTCTTTCACCATGGGGATACAATGTATCCTGATAACCCAAAAAGCGACAATTCTCGAAGATGACCTGATCGCCATCCACTCGAACCGCTACTGATTGCCCTACTGGCCCGGAGCTATTTTCAAAAGTGATATTCTTCGCATGAAAATTATTTCCAAACACATAAAAAGAGGAGGAGCCTGTGGTGCCCATTTCTTCTCCAAAGCTGTTTAGCTTTGAAGCATAATCATCATAAGTAATGATGGTATTTTCCACGCTTTCCCCGATCAAAGTAACATTGGTTTTGGAGGTAGGTAGAATTAATTTCTCTTTATAAACACCGTTTTTAATGAAAATAATTGTTTCCTGCTTTCTAAAATGAGGAACAGCATCAAATGCTTCCTGTACCGTTTCGAAATCACCCTTACCGGCCTTATCTACTACAAAATCAGGTTTTTGAGCCCTTATGGAAAGAGAAAGGATGCAAAGCAACAGGATAATATGGTGTTTTTTGTATTTCACTATTTTACAAGTTTATCATATTCCAAAGCAGCCATGATGTAAGGTCCAACTCCTTTCGGGTCATTCTCTCTTATCGGCTCGTTTACATAGTATTCAAAGGTTCCACTTCGGTAAGGATTTCCCCCTAAACCAGCCACTCCACAAATTTTTGTCAGACTGATTGTTCCATCCTCATTTTGCTGAATAAACTCATTAGTCACATCTTGAAAAGATTGTTTGGCCTCCTCCCCGAAGTTGGGGTTAAATATTTTCATATTAGATCCTTTTAGCAGAAAGTATGAGAACATACTGGAGGCCGAAGCTTCCAAATAGTTGCCTTCCTTATTGCCCATATCTACCACCTGGTACCAAACTCCAGATTCTTCATCTCGATATTTTAAAATACCAGCCGCTAATTTATTAGCAATATCTACTATCATTTGTCGCTTTGGATGGTCCTGTGGAAAGTATTCCAACACATCTACCACTGCCATGCTAAACCAACCTATAGCCCTGCCCCAAAAATGAGGGGAAAGTCCGGTTTCTTTATTGGCCCATTCTTGTTCCCTGCTTTCATCCCAGCCGTGATAATACAAGCCCGAGACGCTGTCATAAGCATATTTATCTATCAGGTAAATTTGATTGGCCACATCATCAAATAAAGCTTCTTCATTAAAGTTTTTAGCATACTTGGCCAGGAAAGGAGAGCCCATGTAAAGGCCATCTAACCACATTTGGCGAGGATATACTTTTTTATGCCAAAAGCCTCCTTCTTCCGTACGCGGATGCTCTTTCATTTGCGCGCGAAGGGTTTCTATAGCTATTTTGTAATTCTCTTTGCCTGTGGCTTTGTAAAGCTCTATCAAAAATTTACCTGGATTTACCCGATCAATATTATAATCCGATTGCTTATAGGTCTTTATCTGGCCTTGCTCATTAATCATAGAATCAGCATAGGCTTTGGCATAGTTGAAATAAAGTGAATCGCCTGTGGCTTGCCAAACTTTGAGCATGGCTGTACAAACTAATCCGTTGGTATATTCCCATTTCGGTTTTTCTCTGAAATCCAGGTATTGTGCATCAGGAACCCTTTGAATTTCCGAGCTCGCCATTTTCTTGGCTAAAGCTAGTCCATCGATGCTTGCTGAGTCATTTTCAGCTGCTTTTGTGTCAGTTTCAGACTTTTTAGCGTCTGAACAAGCCATAAAAATCAGAGTAAGGCAAAAAATGGTGATTTTAGAATATGCTTTAGGCATGTTAAAGGTTTTTTAATCCACTAATTCATTTAAATACACTTCAATATTGGTATAGGTTTCGCTTAGGCTAAAAGCAGCAGCATCGCTCCCATCCTTTGGATTCAATTGATGCTTTTTCTCCCATGAATCAGGCATTCCATCCTGGTCAGTATCTTTAGGTGCTTTTTTAGCTCTTAATTCAGGCCATCCGCCTACTTCATTAGGTGAATCGATGATGCCATTATTGCCAAAGGTGGCAGTGCCTGTTTTCAGCTCCTCGATAATTCTTTTATCCACTGCATCTCTACAATGGCTTGCTCCTGCATGTTTTAAAACTGATTGGTATGCCTCCTCAGCAGATTGAATGGTACTCAGTTCTATCACCTCAAATGCATTTTCCGCTTTGGCAGCTTCCGGATTATCACATTGCACCCCACCGTTCCAATTGTTGGTTGTAACAACTTCGCTTGCAGTTACAAAATTGCCATTGACATAGAATTTGCCGTAGGGTTCTGAAGGGTTCATAATTCTCTCTCTTTTCGACCTATCAGTAGCTGGTCCGGCCTTAAAATAGTTATTGACCATATTGTATTTACCTTTTTCGCCTCCATAAGCGCTGTTAAACTCCCAGTTGTAGATTACATTATTGGTAAAATCAACCAGTTCATTTTCACTATTGGAGGTGGAAGAAGAACCGCTAAAACGTGGATTTCTACTGGTATGACTAGCTAGCAGGTTATGATGAAAGCTTGCACCTTCTCCTCCCCAAATGCCACCATAACCGTGTGCCCCTTTTTCATGTACCGAGTTTTTTAAGCTTTCAGAAATGATGCACCATTGCATGGTAAAATCGGCATTGCCATAAAAAGAAGATCCTTCATCGGTAGCCCAGCTAACAGAACAGTGGTCGATGATCACATTCTTTGTCCTTCTGCCTTTTAATGCATCGTCCTGCACATTTTTTTCATCACCTAAGCGAAACCTCATGTATCTTATAATCACATTGTCTGCTGACACACTGAAAGGATAATTTTTAATACATATGCCTCCGCCGGGTGCGGATTGCCCGGCAATGGTCACATCACCGTTATCTATAGGCAGGTTAGACTCCAAAGCAATGGTTCCTGAAATAGCAAAGGTGATAATTCTTGGGCCTTTCTCCCTGATGGCTTCTCTTAAACTACCAGGACCGGAATCATTGAGGTTAGTGACAATAATGACTTTACCTCCTCTTCCACCAGTAGTAAATTTTCCAAAACCTTCCGCACCTGGGAAAGCAGTAGTTTGAGCCTGGCTTTGATTAGCCATTATAAAAAGAACGGAAAGTGATATGAATATTTTTAACTTCACTAGCTGATTGTTAGGTTAAATATTTAACAAAGTACAAAAATTAGGTGCAGCTCCTTTAGAAGCTACACCTAAATAAACTAAACAATTTAAAAAAACTACTATTATCTCCAGCGTGGATCACCAATTTGATTATCTAACAATATTTGGTTGGAAATAGTGAAATCGCCCTCCTCAGCATTGCCAAAGCCAGGATCTAAAGTAAAGAAAGAACCCTGATCATACTGAAATGCACTTTCAGAACGATATCCGGCAGTGTGGAAACCTTCTGCGTTAAAGTAATTGTTATTATTTAAATCAATAGGAGAAGTATTGCTGTCTCTAGTATAAAAAGCTTCTGTCTCCGCTATGATTGTATTAGTAACAGAAATACTATTATCCAAAAAGCGAACATATAAAAGTCTATCATTTCCAACAGAATTGTAAATAGTACAATGATCGATATTCACTGTTGTTTTTAAACCCGTTCCTGAAAAAGCCGATGCTTCATCCAACCTTATAAATCTCCTTTCTGAAGGTGTATTATTGAAAGTACTATTTGTTAAAGCGATATTAGCTACAAAAGCTGGCCTAAAATCAATAAAATCACCTCCTCCAAGTACAAAATCACTAATTACTGAGTTCTCAACTGAGAACGATTCTAAAGTAGAAGCTACGTTTCCATAAATCAGCTGTGTTCCATAATCATGTATAAAGCAACCACTTATACTTACATCACCAAAATCGACACTTTCTTCTGCCAAATTGATAACAATTGAAGTTGTACCTTCATAACCATTTAATTCAAGATCTAAAAGCTCAAACTGCTGAACTCCGTTTACTAAATCAAATGTAGCTCCTTCCATAATCGGCCGATTAAATGGATAAACGCCCCTAATGGTAAGTGATTTATCTAAAGCGATGGTTCCAAGCGAATCATATGTACCCGGAAACAAAGCCAAAACATCACCATCTGTTGCAGCTGCAATAATTGCTAACAAATCATCTTCCGGATAAACTGCTGTTGCGTTTCCTATATCTACTAGAGTTTCAAATTCGACTACACCTCTTCGTTTCGCTCCGTCAAATAAAGTGATGGTATAGGCAGTAGATCCAATTAAACCTTCAATAGTAGCCTCTCCAGCTACCTTTTCAGCTTCTGTTATTGGCCTAACGATATTACCTGGATTAATAGTGAAGTTAGTAACCTCACTTCCAGCTGGCCACCTGAAAGTGACTGAAGTAGCGGCAATATCGCCCCCTTCAAAAGGTTCTAATATGTTTTCTATTGCAGTCATAACAGCTATTTCAGCCCAACTGGATTCTTCTCCATTCTCTCTTATTGCTTTCACTCTTGCCGAATATTGCGTTTCTCCTTCAAAATTCTCCGTTAATGGCAAAGAATCGGGAAGAATAGAAACGGTTCTGATGATAGAATTAAAATCTAAACTATCCTGACTGAATTCCACTATGTACTCACTTATATTCTGATTTACATTCCAGGATAGTTCAATAGCCGTTTGGTTCCGGATAAATGCTCTTAGATTGACTGGTGCCAAAGGTCTATCCAGGTTGAGGTTTTCAATTACCGGATCAATATCATCTGAGCAGGAAATTGTAAACATTGATAATGCCACAACTGCCAGGCCGATACTTTTAAATATATTTTTCATTTGTGATAAATTTATATTATTAAAAATTATGTCAGACTTAAAGACTAGTCATTCACTAATTGTCCATTACTGGCATCAATAAATACCTGCCAAATAGGCCAAAATTGGTTTGAATTAGGATCACCGGTATACAATGTTTCAATTTTTTCATCCTCTAATTCCTCTACTACTGCCCAAGGTATACTTGAAGTATATTCAGCTAATCTGTCTTCTGTTTCTCCTCTTTGCAAACCGTACATCTCTAAAACCTGACCTAACTCATCATCTTGCGCGTATCTGTAGTACAACGTTTGTGGTACATCTGAATACTCCCCAGAAGCTGTTCTTAATGCGTACATTTTAGCTTTTGATTCATCTAACTTGGTTTTTAATAAATTCCACCTTATCAGTGCTTGTTTACGCAACATTTCACCACAAAACTCCAGCTTATGCTCTTGAACTATAGCATCAAACATTTCTCCTTGTCCACCAAGACTATTTATATAATCATCTACCATTAGCGGCCAATCTTCAGAGTTAAATGCTCTTTGTCTAATCTGTCTCAAGTAAGGTGCGGCAGCCGAAGGACCCTGCAATTCATTGGCAGCTTCAGCAGCCATTAAGAGGATTTCTGCATATCGCATATACATGTAATTGGTTCCATCATCATTAGTGGATGTTACCCTGTTATTTTTCCACTCGTATCTGAATTTCCCGAATGCCCAATTATTAATAGGGGTTATTTCCTGAATAGCTGTACTAGCAGATTCGTCCGGAGGGACAGCACCCCACTCATAAGGTACGCATGTTACAGATTGTCTAAGGTCACTTGGATCGTACTCGTAAAACATAAATGGCGTAGGGCCTGCCTGCCCACCTCTGCCTTGCGCCAGTGTGCAAATCTGCGCTTCTGTGACGAACAGCGAAGGTAAATAACCACCTTCCTCTACCTGCTGAAAAGGGTATTTCCCAAAGCGATTCACCACCAGCGGAGATATTATCCTCGTTAAATTTTCTCCAAAGATCTTCAAATGAAGATTCCAATTGAGCAGTTCCGCTTTCGATAACTGCTCTACACTCTTGTAATGCCAAAGTATACATCGCTTCTCTTGCCAAATCAGGATCGTTGCTCAACCTAATACCATCGGGGTATTCTGAGTAACCTCCCGCCACTAGTGCCAAACGAGCTCTCAAACCTTTTACAAATGCTTTGTTAATTCTTTCCACAGACCCGGTACTGCCTGATTCATTAGGCCACGGTACAAATGTGGCAGCCTCTTCCAGGTCTGAAATCAATCTTTTATAAATTTCATCACGATTGGTTTTAGGTAAATACAGGGTTTCTGAGGTAATAGGCTCGAAACGAGCTACAACATCTCCAAATGCTTTAAGCAAATCAGCATAATAAATAGCTCTCAATGTGATGGACTCACCAAGTAAATGGCCCATTTCTGTGCCAGGTTCAGGATTGCCATATAAGCGAATTCCTCTAATACATTGGTTAGCGCGTTCTATCCCTGAATACATCATTGCCCAGGCATTATTTGATGTATTCATATTGGAGTTATTGGGTTTAGCATTGTAGGTAACCAAATCAGCATTGTCACCTGCGTTATTAGAAGAGTTATACCATTCTATATCAGTATTCATACCATACCAGGGTAAAAACCGACCTCTGTATGAGTTCGTCTCACCAAAAGGAACTTTAATACCATCTACAGCTGCCCTTGTAAGGTCAACACTAGAGAATAGCACTGATTCATCCACTGTAGATTTAGCAGGTGCCTCCAAATAATCTTCGCATGATGTCATGACGAAAAGCAGCAACATCGTTGTTATATATATTAATCTTCTCATTTTCATAATATTCTATGTTAAAAAGTAAGGTTTAGTCCTACTGTTAATTGTCTACTTCTAGGGTAGGCTGAATAATCTACACCCGGTGTTAAAGGAGTTCTTCTCCTTGTTGAAACTTCAGGATCAAATCCCGAATAGTTAGTCCAAAGGAAAATATTATACCCTGTGGCATACACTCTTAAACTTGAAATACCTGCTCTTCCTACAATAGATTCCGGTAAGGTATAACCTAGCGTTAAGGTATTTAAACGAAGGAAAGATCCATCTTCTACTGCCCAATCGCTAAATACGTATCGATCCATGTAAGGCGACCACATAGTGGTATTAGCATTTAATGCAGCCAATGCTGTAGGATCTGTAACTTGCTCACCTGTATTAAAGTCGATATTAGTCCATCTTGTACCCTCGGCCTGCATGGTAATCAGGTTTCTATATTGATTATTTTGATTGGAAGTGGTGAACTCTATCTTATTGGCATTGTAAATATCATTTCCATAGCTATAATTAAAGGCTGCAGTTAGATCAAATCCATAGGCATAACCATTTAATACAAAACCACCAGTATGCTTTGGGTTGGCATTACCGATAATTTGTTGATCTTCCAGGGTTACAATTCCATCACCATTTAAATCTTGCAATTTCATCATTCCGGGTACCGGAGTTAAGATTTCAGAATCTACTACACCTTCCTTTAATGTGTATTCCTCTGTAGCAGGATCGTAGTTAAAGTCTGACACTTCATATCTTCCGTCATTCACATAACCAAACATATCACCTACAGGTCTGCCGGTACTAATAAAGAAATCGTTATTAATCTGACTGGAAGCCCAATTGGTGGCTTGTCCAAAGTCTTCTCTGAAACCTAATGACACTACCTGGTTTCTGTTGAAGGCCATATTGAAATTAAAATTAAACCCGTAGTCTTCTTTATCAACAGCAATAACAGACAAGGAAGCTTCAAGCCCTTTGTTCTCTATTTCTCCCAAATTTTGATATTGTCCATCATACCCTGAACCTTCCAAGGGGAAAAGCAAAAGCAAATCTCTGGTATTGTTTTGATAAGCTTCCAGAGTACCATTTACTCTACCCTGCAATAAACCAAAGTCAACAGCTAAATTTCGAGTATAGGTTGTTTCCCACTTTAAATCAGGGTTGGCCAGAATATCACTTGGTGCCCAGTAACTGTTCACATTATTAATCCACGAGGTAGTACTTGAGCGGAATGCCTGCACTGTTTGTCCTGTAGGAATATTGTTATTACCGGCAATACCGAAACTACCTCTTATTTTCATGAGATCTAACCATCCGGAAGTGTTTACCATAAAATCTTCTTTAGAAAGTACCCAACCACCTGAGATTGAAGGGAAAAATCCCCACACATTATCACCAAGGAACCTGCTGGAAGCATCTGCTCTGTAAATCCCTGTAATCAAATATTTTCCCTGATAATCGTAATTTACTCTACTAAAGAATGAAACGAGTTTATCATCCGGTGCTAAGAAATTATCAGTAGCAAAGGAAACTCCCTGGTTGGTCAGTTTAAAGGCTTCTTCTGAAGAGAATAATCGAGGCAAAGCATGTACTATAGAAGTCAACTGACTGGTTTCAGTATATAAAATTTCATGACCTCCTAATACTTTGAAAGTGCTTTCACCCAATTTGAGATCGTACGATAAAGTATTTGTATTTCTGATTCTTGTTTCACTTCTATCTCGCAAAATAACCGCTGGCTGTCCCTGATTTGCAGCGGACGGGGCATTGTTTACATAGTAAGTTGTTAATCCATAGAACCTATTATCTGTTCTATTGTAGTTATCTAAGCCAACGTCTGTTCTGAACTGCAATTTATCTGTAATTTTCCAAGAAAGGCCTGTTCCTAGGTTGTAATTAGTTCTCGTTTGTACTCTGTTATTATCTCTAACAGCTGTCAGCGGATTCACCAAATCCCCTGCCAAAAGGTCATCAGTGACTGTGATATTTGCATTTAGGCCGTCAACCGGAATCGGTGCATAACCAATGCTATGTTTCAATCTGTGAGTCCGCTGACGACACTTCATTCTGCTCATTGGCGCCTCCCCCGTTAATTTCAGTATCTGAGTATCGTAATGAAAAGAAGATATCCACCTTATCATTAGGTTTGTTATTTAATTTAAAAGTAATGTTGTTTCTTAAAAAGTCTGAACCTACCTGAATAGCTTTTTGATCGAAGCGAGCAAAATTGACAGAGTAATTAAATTTCTCACTACCTCCTCTTACACTTAAATCGTTGCTGAAAATATTTCCTGTTCTGCCATAAACTTGTCTTTGCCAGTCATTTGCCGGTAAACCGTTGTATAAATCTATATCCTGAAATAAACCGAAGTAATCTTCATAAGACGATAAGTCCTCAGGATCTCTTGCATCAAGAACTGCATATTCATATTGCCAACGGGTATAGTCACCCGGCTCCAATACATCTAATGTTTTAGCTATCTTACTAGACGCAAAAAAAGTATTATAGCTTACTGTTAGTTTACCTTCCTTTCCACTCTTTGTAGTGATTATAATTACACCATTAGCTCCCCTGGAACCATAAATAGCGGTAGAAGAAGCATCTTTCAATACATCTATGCTTTCAATATCAGAGGGTGCAATATCTACAATACTTTGCACGGGGAAACCATCTACTATATAGAGTGGATCACTATCTGAAGTAAGAGAAGTTCCACCTCTTACTCGAATTCTAATTTCAGAATCCGGAGAACCTTCGGTGTTAGTTACCTGAACACCCGCCAAACGACCAGTAATTGACTCGGCTACTGATGATACAGGCACTTTTCTTAACGCATCGCCATCAACAGAGGCTACAGAACCTGTTAATTCAGATCTCTTTTGTGTTCCGTAACCAACCACCACTACTTCATTTAACTGAGAAATGTCATCTACTAACACTACCTGTAGAGTTGAGCTGTTACCCACTTCAACAGATTTTGTTTTCATTCCAATAAATGAAAAAACTAATGTGGCTCCAGGCTTTACTTCAATCTGAAACTCTCCATTAATGTTAGTAGTGGAACCATTGCTGGTACCTTTTTCAATCAATGTTACTCCTGGTAACACATCCCCGGTAGCATCTTTCACTACCCCCGAAACTACTTGAGACTGAGCATAGACATTCAAATTGACCATCAGTGTCAGTAAAATGATGCTAGCTAAGATCCAAGTGTTCTTGCTGCGTTGTAATTTTTTAATCATAACAATTAGGTTTAGCAGTTTAGTGTTTCAACAATTAATTTAACTTCAATTATTCTGGCTCCTTATCAACTTAAAAAGTTTTCATTTTAAAGTTTTAATTGCATCCACTTTTAAAATTTACTAGTGCAAAAAGATTGAACATTTTAAGCTTCTATTTGCGCAAACGATTGCATTTTAAAAATAAAATTTTAATAATACAAACATTACAGACTAAATTTTTACAAAACAGTCATCAGAGGCCTAAAATAGTTATCTATTGAGGGAAATAACCAATGATTCTTTTGTGAACAAATAAAATTTAAAAATTGATTTTAAAAATATTTCGCTTTATATTGCGCAAACGATTACGCTTTATACCAGTAATATGCTCGATAAATTTATGTGTATTTATAAAGTGATTTAGCTCTATAATTTAAAGGAATACTATTTAAGAATGGGGAAAGTATTGTACCCCAGTTTAGAAATGTCGTATCTATTCTAAATTTCTCCTAATTATAAAAGCGCTAGAGAAGCGAATCGAGATTCACTTTGATTATCATTTTGATAGATAATCAATTAAAACGAAATAGACATGACAGGAAAAGCTACCTTACAAGATATAGCCAGTAAATTGAATACCACCACTTCTACAGTGTCGCGTGCATTAAATGATAATCCTCGTATTAGTAAAACAATGAAAAAAGCAGTATTAAAAGCTGCTAAGGAACTAAATTATCAGCCTAATAACATTGCTGCTGCACTAAGGCGTGGCAAGAGTCATCTGATAGGCGTTATTGTGCCTACCGCCGACAGGGCATTTTTTGCGTCAGTGGTAAGAGGTATAGAGGAAATATCTAAAAAACTGAATTATAAAGTGATCATTTGTCAATCTTATGACGACTACAATGAAGAGGTGGAAACCATCAGTGCTTTAGCCAATGCCCAAGTAGATGGCATTATTGTCTCTATCAGTAAAAAAACCATCAATACGGATCATTTTCAAAGAGCTATTGACAAGGGCATTCCTATAATACTTTTTGATAGAACTTCCGACAAACTGAACGTGAATCAAGTAATGATTGACGATTACAGAGGTGCTTATGATGTGGTTTCGCATTTGATTGAACAAGGCTGCAGAAGAATTGCCCATTTTACAAGTCCTGTAAAGATTAGTATTTACAAGGAACGAATGAGAGGTTATATCGATGCATTGGAAAATCATCATATTCCTTTTGACCAAGCTCTGGTTATTGAAAGCAATATGCAGTTAGAGGATGGACGCGTTAGTATGGAAAAGCTTTTGGCTAAAAATATTGAATTAGATGCTGTTTTTTCTTCGAGTGATTATGCAGCGATGGGTGCCATGCAGGTTTTAAAAGAAAGAAATATAAAAATACCTGAAGAAGTAGCGCTTGCAGGTTTTGCCAATGAGCCTTTCACCTCTTTTACTGACCCTACCCTTACTACTGTAGACCAGCGAAGTTTGGACATGGGCCATGCCACTGCTGAATTATTTTTCAAGCAGTTAAAAGATTCAGAAAATGGGGCCGGCAAGGTGCAAAAAATTATACTACAACCTAAGCTGATTATAAGGCAGACTTCTTTAAGAAATAAAACTAATAAAAAAGAATTATGAAAGCACTTAATAATGATACCATAGATAAAAGACCCACCTACCCAGTAAAGATTTTACAGTTTGGGGAAGGTAATTTTTTACGGGGATTTGTAGATTGGGTAATCGATCATCTGAATACAGCAACTGACTTTAATGCCGGAATTTGCGTAATTCAACCCATAAAAGAAGGTATGGTAAAGATGCTAAATGACCAGGATGGACTTTACCACGTTTGGCTCAACGGGCTTAGTAAAGGTGAAAATGTGGATGAAACCAGACTGATTACTTCTATTGTGAAGGGTATTAATCCGTATGACGATTACCAAGCCTATCTAAAACTAGCTGAAAATAATGAGCTACGCTTCATATTTTCCAACACAACAGAATCAGGAATTGTATTCGAAAGCAAAGACACAACTTTAGATGAATTGCCTTCTGGCTTTCCAGGCAAGGTAACAGCTTTGCTCTACCACCGATTCAAACATTTTAATGGAGATAAAAATAAGGGTCTGATCATTATTCCTTGTGAGTTAATAGATAAAAATGGAGCCACCTTAAAAGCTACCATTTTACAATATGCTAGGCATTTCAATCTACCTCAAGAATTTTCAGAATGGATCAACTCAGCCAACTACTTCTGCAATACACTGGTTGACCGTATTGTGCCTGGATTTCCCAGAGACTCTATTCAGGAAATACAGGAAAGATTACAGTACGAGGATAATTTAGTGGTAAAAGCGGAGCCATTTTACCTGTGGGTTATTGAGGGTGATGATCAAGTGAAAAAAGAATTCCCTACCGCGAAAATGGACATGCAAGTAAAATTTGTGACAGACCAAAGTCCTTACAGAACGCGAAAAGTACGTATTTTGAATGGCGCACACACTTCTATCGTCCACAGGGCTTACCTTGAAGGCTTAAGAACTGTGGAAGAAGTGACCAAAGACCCAGCAATGAGTAAATTTCTTGGAAAACATCATCTTTAAAGAGATTATTCCCACACTGGATTTACCGAAAAGTGAATTAGAGGAATTTGCAAATGATGTGCTGGAGCGCTTTAGAAATCCTTTTATCCGCCATGAGCTTCTTAGCATTACATTAAACTCTATCTCTAAATTCAAAGTAAGAGTATTGCCATCTATTTTAGAGTATCATAACAGATTTAATGAATGGCCAGCTCATTTAATGCAGTCTTTTGCGTCCCTATTGGTATTTTATAAAGGGAAGTGGAAAGGAGAAGACATCAAATTGAATGACTCTGAAGAAGTGATTAGCACCTTAAAAAGCGCTTGGAAGAAAGAGCAATTTGCCTTGGAAAGCATTCTATCCAATAAAAGCTTTTGGGATCAGGATTTAAACAAGCTGGAAGGCTTTACACAGCAGGTTGGCAAATATATTGATGAATTGCTGGAGAAGGAGAAGTGAGTTTAAGAAGCTACAAATAGAAAATCCCAGTTGGTATTCATGTTGACTGGGATTTTAAATTTTAATTGTAACGCCTCTGGTTAATTAGTATAATTCATGGACACTCGCTACAAACTGTTGCAAGCAGTGTTTGATTAGAAACTACTCTCTTCCCAGTCCTTATCGAAAACAAATTCACTCAATGATTTCCTGCTGCGTTCTTTACTTTCTCTTGCCTTAAATTGCTCAGGAACATCTTCTTCATCTAATTTGTAACCCAAAGCAATAGCAGAAACCACATCATACTCCTCGGGAATCTCAAAATCAGTCTTAATATTTTCTCTCACAATGCCTGCCATTTGATGTACATACAAACCCATAGCTGTTGCTTGAGCAGACATATTACCTACTGCTAAGCCCAGGTCATGCCAACTATGTAAATTCGGTTTTCCATTGGCTTCAAAGGTTTTTTTGGCGAAAGTAAGCATTAGCACTGGTGCGTTTTTTGCCCAAGTTTGGTTATATTCATTAATACCATTTAATACTTTTCCAAAAAGTGCCTCTTGATTTTTAGTAGCTATAATAAAGCGCCAAGGTTGCTCATTAAAACAGGAAGCAGCCCACTTGGTGGCTTCAAATAATTGTTTAAGTTGATCTTTGGTCACTTCTTTACTTGAGAAGGCCACTGTGCTCCTTCTCTTTTTAAGTAAATCCAGTTGTAATTGAGGTAAATTTTCTATTGAATCTGTATTATGAATTTTCATATTGATATTTTACAATCAATACGTAGATGATAATTGTATGTTGCTACATCAATCGGGGTTTTACCAATATTTCTATAACTACTGCTTTGTAGGATCTTGAGGAGTAATGACTCCGCTAAAAAAAAAGCCACCCAGTTTCCTGAGTGGCTTTTGAACTATTTAAAATCTATTTTTACTTATTATGACCCACACATCTCGCAGTTATCCGGATCGTCCAGTGAGCAGGCTACCTGAGCAGCTTTTAGCGCTTTCAAGTCATCATCTGCACTGGAATCCATGTTGCTGTTGGTGTTTGGCTTAGGAGCCGGAGTTGTGTTTCTTGGCTCTGGCTTCACTTCTGTTTCCGGTTTTGGCTCACCTAATTGTGATTTATCAACCGTAAACTGGATAGCACTTGTTGCCGCTTTAGATCTTAAATAGTACATACCTGTTTTCAATCCTTTTTTCCAGGCGTAGAAATGCAGCGAAGTCAACTTAGCAAAGTTTGGATCTTGCAAGAACACATTCATACTTTGCGACTGGCAAATATAGGCACCTCTGTCAGCTGCCATATCAATCACTGCTTTTTGCGAAATCTCCCAAACAGTTTTGTACAATTCTTTAATATGTGCTGGAATCCCCTCAATATTCTGAACAGAACCATTGGCTCCAATCAACTTATTCTTCATGTTATCATTCCAGATACCTAACTCAATTAAATCGTGCATTAAATGCTTGTTTACGATTACAAACTCTCCTGAAAGGGTTCTTCTTGAGTAAATATTAGAGGTATATGGCTCAAAGCACTCGTTATTACCTAAAATTTGTGAAGTAGAAGCGGTTGGCATCGGTGCAACCAATAATGAGTTACGCACACCATGTTTCTTCACATCTTGCTTTAAGCTGGTCCAATCCCATCTCTCTGTAGGTTCTACGCCCCACATATCGAACTGGAATATACCTTTTGATACAGGTGAACCTTTGTAAGAAGAGTAAGGGCCCTCTAAAGCTGCCAAATCTTTCGATGCTGTCATAGAAGCGAAATAGATAGTTTCAAAGATTTCCTTATTTAAGGTTCTTGCTTCTGGCGAATCAAAAGGATAACGCATCAAAATAAATGCATCTGCCAAACCTTGTACGCCCAAACCAATAGGCCTGTGACGAATATTACTGTTTTCTGCTTCTTTTACTGGATAGTAATTGACATCAATTACTTTGTTCAGGTTTTTAGTAGCGGTATAAGTAATATCGTAAAGTTTATCATGGTCAAAAAAGTTATTCCCTTGCTCATCCTTAGCTACAAACATTGGCAGAGCCAAAGAAGCAAGGTTACATACTGCTACTTCATCTTTTGAAGTATATTCCATGATCTCGGTACACAAGTTTGACGACTTGATAGTACCCAAATTCTTTTGGTTTGATTTCTTGTTAGCTGAGTCTTTGTACAACATATAAGGTGTACCAGTCTCAATTTGAGACTCTAAAACTTCAAACCATAAATCCTGCGCTTTAATGGTTTTTCTACCTCTGCCTTCACGCTCATATTTCTCATACAACTTTTCAAACTCCTCACCATAGCAATCTGCTAGCCCAGGAGCTTCATTAGGACAGAATAAAGTCCAATCTGCATCAGCCTCTACCCTTTTCATAAATAAATCAGAAATCCAAAGTGCATAAAACAAATCTCTGGCACGCATTTCTTCTTTACCGTGGTTCTTTTTCAGATCTAAGAAAGCAAAAATATCAGCATGCCATGGCTCTAAATAAATCGCAAAGCTACCTTTTCTCTTTCCACCCCCTTGATCTACGTAGCGAGCAGTCATGTCAAAGTTTCTCAACATTGGCACTATTCCGTTGGAAACACCACCGGTACCTTTAATATAAGAACCAGTAGCACGCACATTGTGAATGCTTAAACCAATACCACCTGCAGATTGCGAAATCTTGGCTGTTTGCTTTAAGGTATCATATATACCATCAATGCTATCATCCTGAATAGTTAGTAGAAAACAAGAAGATAATTGCGGTTTAGGGGTTCCCGCATTGAATAAGGTTGGAGTAGCATGGGTAAACCATTTCTCCGACATAAGGTGATAGGTTTTAAGAGCTGATTCGATATCTTCTCCATGTATACCAATCGCTACTCGCATTAACATATGTTGTGGACGCTCCACTATTTTTGCATCCACTTTCATTAAGTACGATCTTTCAAGGGTTTTGAAACCGAAATAATCATAACCAAAATCTCTATCGTAAATGATGGCAGAATCTAACTGCGCAGCATGCTTTTTAACAACACCGTAAGTTTCTTTCGAAAGTAAAGGTGCATTTTGTTCTGTCTTAGCATCTACATAAGTGTAAAGCCTCTTCATAGTACTTGAAAAAGACTTACTTGTGTTTTTGTGCAAGTTAGAAATGGCAATACGTGCCGCTAGCTTTGCATAATCAGGGTGTTTCACCGTCATGGAAGCAGCTGTTTCTGCAGCCAGGTTATCTAATTCCTGTGTGCTCACACCATCATAAATACCATTAATTACCTTTCTTGCTACATCTATGGGCTGGATGTAGTTCATATCCAATCCGTAACATAATTTCTCAATACGGGCGGTGATTTTATCAAATTTAACGGATTCCCTTCTTCCGTCTCTTTTTACTACTAACATACTATAATTTCGGTTATTCGGTTCTTTAAAATTTTACTCATTTGTAGAGCAGATTCCTGCTTCACATGTACTCCCTTTTTTTTAGAAGATTCCCGCCCCCGGCAGGCATCACCTGTGGGAATCTAAAAATCCTCGTCTAATGAGAATCTTGCCTGGTTGTCGTCCTCTTTTTTCATTACACCTGCTTTTTGGTAATCTCCTACTCTTTTCTCAAAGAAGTTGGTTTTACCTTGTAATGATATCATCTCCATAAAGTCAAATGGATTGGTTGCATTATATAGTTTTGGGCACTCTAATTCTGATAATAATCTATCAGCCACAAATTCTATATACTGACACATTAACTCAGCATTCATTCCAATTAATTTCACCGGTAAAGAATCTGTTACAAACTCCTGCTCAATGCGTACAGCATCGGCAATGATGTCTATGACGGTTTGCTGCGGTAATTTATTTTTTAGATGACTGTTGTAAAGCAGACATGCAAAATCGCAATGCAAACCTTCATCTCTTGAAATTAGCTCATTGGAAAAGGTAAGACCCGGCATTAATCCTCTTTTCTTCAACCAAAAGATGGAACAAAAACTACCTGAGAAGAAAATACCTTCTACTGCAGCAAATGCGATCAATCTTTCAGCATAATTACCGTCATCTATCCAACGCAAGGCCCAATCTGCTTTTTTCTTCACACAATCCATGGTGTCTATGGCATTGAAAAGCATACTCTTTTCCTTATTATCCTTTACATAGGTGTCTATTAATAAAGAATAAGTTTCAGAATGCACATTTTCCATTGCAATTTGAAAACCATAGAAAAATTTAGCCTCAGTATATTGTACTTCAGCAACAAAATTTTCAGCTAGATTTTCATTTACAATACCATCGCTGGCTGCAAAGAAGGCCAGCACGTGCTTAATAAAGTGTCTTTCATTGTCGCTTAAGTTATCCCAATCTTTTTGGTCCTGACTTAAATCAATTTCTTCTGCAGTCCAGAAACTTGCTTCCGCCTTTTTATAATATTCCCATATATCAGCATGCTGTATAGGAAATAAAACAAATCGATCTTTGTTTTCCTGTAAAATAGGTTCATCCAAATGTTCTGCTACATCGCTCATCTTTATTAGTTTTTTAATGTTTTTAAAATATTATTGAGAAAACAGGAGCAAATTGGTATTAAAGATTTCTGTATAAGGTAGATACAAAAATTACAGGCTGTAATGCGCTAAGAATACCCCTCTTTTCTATTCTTGTGCTTACAAATATTGGCAATGATGTCGATAAATCAAAGACGGAAAAGTTACAGACAGAAGTCTGTGGATAAGTCTATATATATTTGATATATAGACCTTTAAACCATTTTCTTTCAATTATACTTATGGGTTTTTGTAGCGTGTGGGGGGATCGAAAAAAAGTTAAAAAGTTTTCCACAAGCACAAGCGAAATTAATTACTTAAAATGTTATAAATATGTAAATATTACATACTTAATTGTTATACAAAAGTCTTTCTTTTAAATCATCGGGCATGTATTCAATTTGAGGCTCATTCAGGTTCAGAAAATAATTAGCCGGGCCATAGTAGGTGCTGGCTGTCACCGGATCTTCGAACTTCCTGTATACACCTTTCTTCATTTTATTAGATAATGCTGCTGAAACAGAGCTCCTTACCTTTGACCTATTTAAATCGGCTTCCTTTTCCATTATAAAATCAACCACTTCCATGGTACGCACCAATTTCCTCCTAAAATCGATGAAATAGGCTATTTTTTTAGTCCAGGGCCATTGATCATGATAGGTGTTAGTTTTTTGATGCATAAGGTTTTGTGCCTCATTATCCTGAAAAAGCGGTAGATTTAGCAATGAGTCCAAATGAACATCTATTTCATTAATCTCTGCTTTAAATTGATTAATTTTGAGCTGAAGATTTTGCTTTTTTTCTTTCAATGCCTTCACATAGAGGTCGGTGTACTTCTCGGGGATATTTACTTTCATAGCGTAGGTATTTTGGACATTATAACCATTACAAAGTAAAGTAATGCAAGCATACAAAGCAAGCAAAACAAGCAATATATACTCATTAAATCAATCTAAATACAATATACAAGCTTTAAGTGCTTTGTTTATTGATAAAAGCAAGCAATTTTAATATCGCTTATAGAATGTGAAGAATCCATATTTACTATTTCTTTCCATAGAGTTGAATAATTTTTGCAACTATTAATAAAATTCCTATCTTTGCATTCCTTTTGAGGAATATCACAAATAATTTAATCATTATTTCATGTACGCAATAGTAGACATAGCAGGAAAGCAGTTCAAAGTAACACAAGACCAGTACGTTTACGCTCCATTAATGGAGGGTGAAGATGGCGCTTCCGTAGAGTTCGACAGAGTATTGTTGTTTGACAACGCAGGAAAAGTTGAAGTAGGAGCACCTTTAGTAAAAGGTGCCACAGTATCAGGAAAAATTCTTGGTCATGTAAAAGGCGATAAAGTAATCGTTTTCAAAAAGAAAAGAAGAAAAGGTTACAAGAAGAGAAACGGACACCGTCAGGATTTTACTAAAATCTTAATTGAAGGTATTTCCGTAAACGGTACTAAAAGTACTTCTACTAAGAAAGAAACTAAATCTTCTACTAAAAAAGACGATTTAAGTGAAATCAATGGTATCGGTCCGGTTTACAGTGAAAAACTAAATGAAATTGGATTCACTACTTTTGAGCAAATAGCAAAATTAACTGCTGCTGACAAGAAAAAAATAGCTGAAATAGATGGCTTAACTGAAGAAGTTATTGAAACAGATGAGTGGGTTAAGCAAGCTAAAGCACTTTTAAAATAAAAATATTAATCAATAAAAAATTTTAAAACATGGCACACAAAAAAGGAGCCGGTAGTTCCAAAAACGGAAGAGAGTCGGAAAGTAAGAGATTGGGTGTTAAAATCTACGGTGGCCAGGCAGCTATTGCGGGCAATATTATTGTTCGTCAGCGTGGAACCGCACATCACCCGGGAGAAAATGTAGGAATTGGTAAAGACCACACTTTATTTGCATTAACAAATGGTGTAGTTCAATTCAAAAAAGGAAGAAAAGACAGATCTTATGTATCTGTTGATCCTGTTGAGTAGTAAATGCTCACTTAAAATATTGAAAGCCTGTTTACAATTGTAGACAGGCTTTTTTGTTTTGTTCTCGCCAAGCTGAAAAAACAAAAATGATGGCAAAATCTAAGGCGAAAATTACTTTTCAGAACAGAATCTATAGGAGTATCTATTAAGCTTAATTTAATTAGCATAAGCCCGTACTTTGTTAGTGCCTACCACCACAATAAAATCTATTTCATCTTGGGCAGACTGATAATTGCTCTCGAGAAAATTGACGAAAACTTGAGTCTGCTCCTCATTATTAGTTGCATGATCAAACTGTTCTATCTTCCTATAGCTCTCTGGAACAATTGCATTATAAGCTGTATTTAATAATTCCTGATCAGCAGAAAGCCCATCCAAAGCCCCTAGCTTTTTAGTATAATTATGATAATCTTTTACATTTTGGTGAAGAGAATCGTACATCAATAATTCCTTTAGCTTTACTTTTCCATCTGCTATTTTAAAACTTAAAAGCACATGGCTTGCCTCTTGCTCCTCACTGATAAGGTCTCTGGAATCTTTCAACAACTCTGGAAACATATTTTCCGCTTCTGTAAGCAATGCTTTTTTGTCTTCATATTCAAACAATAATTCAAAATCAATATCTAAACCAGAAAAATCAAGTTTTAGGTCAGATAAGTCTATGGGGAACTCAGATTGAAAGTCACTCTCAATCGTTTTATTTTCACATGCGCTAAAGGCAAATAAAGCGACAATTAATAGGACAACTGATAATGTATTTTTCATGACTTTAATTTATAAAGTTATAGTATGGATATAAGTTAAAAAATCAAACCAAAAAATAAAAATTTCTTTTACAAAGGTAATTAGTTTCAAGAAAATTTCTTTGCTAATATAATTTTTCTTATAATCGTTTGAATTTAACTATTTATCACTTTGTAAAACCTAAAAAATATGGAAAATCCCGCAGTGCAGAATAATTCCACCATGTCAACTAAAGACTGGCTCATCACTTTAATAATTGCCGCTATACCTCTAGTAGGGTTCATTATGTTATTTGTTTGGGCTTTTGGCTCAGATACTAATCCTAATAAGGCCAATTGGGCAAAAGCAGGATTATTATTATTTGCTATTTTTATTGCTTTAAGTATAGTGTTAACCATCATATTTGGCGTGGGATTATTCGCTATATTTAATGGTGCTGATTCCTACTAATAAAAAAAGCCGTGGTTTTAAAATCACGGCTTTTCTTTAATTTTCAAGTCATTACAATACAGTTTTACCTTGTAGAATTATGAATCGTAAACGCTTATCTATTTGCAATTGTTCTTCCACTCTTTTTTGTAGCTTGAGTTAAAGTTTTTTGCCTCCTCAAGGTACATACAGGCTTCTTCCGGCTTTCCAAGTTCAACAAGACATTGGTAAGTTAAATAGTGTATTTCTGCATTCTGATAATGTCCGTTGCTTAAGGCTATTTGAAAATACTTTAAAGCAGAAGTATACTGCTTATTTTGAAAAAACTCTTTGCCTATTTCTATATTTTCAATGTCATTATTACTCAACTGATCGTATAAAAAATTATCCAGGTTCAGTATATCGTACTCTAAACCAATTGACTGCTGTCCAAACCTGATTGCTATCGTGTGACAATTCTTTTCATTACGATACTCCTCTGGATCTATATTAAATAACTTTGGGGGTGTATTTAAAATAAGATCTACAGCCATGCTGTCTTTCTCTTTTGTCATACGCTGCAAAATATTGATGCTCTCTTTTTCAATATTTCCATCGCCCCCTAATTTAATGACTAAAATAACATATTCGCCAAAATTTTCTTCCCAAAACTCCTTTAGTGTATCTGGAATAAATCGCTTACAGCTTCCTCTGGAATCCACATTATTGGTTTCCTGGCTCTTTAATTGAACCGTTGAAAATAAAAGCAATAGTAAAATAATGTGCTTCATAATGATATAAAAGAAATGAAATAGCTTATTCACTATTTCATTTCTAAATAATGAATTATTCTGACTCTTAATTCAAATACCTATCCAAATAATTGATATAATTATTCATTAATAATAAATAACTCGGATAATTATAGGCTACACCATGGGCACCCGGAGGAAATATTTTTAAGTCATGGTCTTTCCCATTATCAATTAAGGCCTTCACCAATTGAAATGTATTTTGCACATGCACATTTTCATCCATGGTACTATGGGCTATAAACATGTGGCCTTTCAGGTTTTTAGCGTAAGTAGTGGGTGCTGAACTAATATACCCATCTTCATTATCCTCTTCCAAACCCATATAGCGCTCAGCGTAAATGCTGTCATATAATCTCCAGTCGGTAACCGGAGCCCCAACCAACGCCACCTTAAAAACATCCGGATGGTTCAAAATAGAAAAGCTTGACATATACCCACCATAACTGTGGCCTCTAATAGCAATTTTATTGGCATCTACGTAGCCCTGCTCCACCATATATTTAACTGCATCAGCGAAATCTTCACCTTCGGCATGTCCCAGATTTTTATAAACGATTTTCTCAAATTCACGACCGTAACCGCCACCTCCTCTATTGTTCACCTGCAAAACTACATAACCATTATGTGCTAAATATTGATGCCATGCACTTACACCCCACTGATCATAAACAGATTGTGCTCCGGGTCCTCCATAAACATCGAGTACCATAGGGTATTCCTTACCCGCTTCAAATCCTACAGGCTTATAGATGGAAATATCTATTTTATCACCATGTCGGTTAGTGAACTGTGACAATTCGGGCATTACAAAGTTGATGTTATCTAAAGCTTCTTTCACTGAGGCATTTTCTTCAATTGATTTTATTAATTTACCGTTAGCAGCTCTCAACTCTACTTTAGTTGGTGTATTTATATTAGAAAAGCGATCAATAAAATACGATGCCTCAGGCGCCATGTCTATTGCATGCTTTCCTCTTTGCTCTGTCAATTTCTTTTTCCTTTTCCCATTGAAATTTACGACATATAATTGTCGTTCCAATGGAGAGTCTTCAGTGGAGCTATAATATATTTTCTGCTTCTTGCTATCTACTGAGTGCACAAAAACTACTTCCCAATTGCCATTTGTCACCTGGTTAAGTAATTTTCCATTATAATCATAACGGTAGAGATGTGCATAACCACCTTTATCGGTAATCCAGAAAAACTCTTTAGTATCTTTTGGAAAGAAAGTATAATGCATGATGCCTGCAAAGAAATCAAATACATCAATCCAAGCATCAGATGTTTCTTCCAAAATAAGATTGGCAGCTCCACTGTTGGCATCTGCCATGTACAATCTCATTTCAGTCTGCGCTCTATTCATTTGCATTACTGCTAGTTTGGCCTTTTCTGCCGTCCAGTAAATCCGAGGTATATAGCCTTCGTTTAAAGGCACCTGCATCCACTCCTTTGATTTTTGAGCTATGTTAATTACACCAATTTTCACTGTCGGGTTGGTGTCTCCCACTTGCGGGTAAGGCACTTTTATCCATTCCTTGCGAACACCCTGATAATCGGTCATCTGGAAAATGGGTACTTCGCGCTCATCAGATTGCCAGAAAGCTATGTACTCACTATCGTGTGACCATTCCCAAGCTTGAGCCAAGCCGAATTCTTCTTCGTAAGCCCAACCAAATCTGCCGTTGTAAAATCCTTCTTCAGCATCGTTCGTTAATTGAGTTTCCTCTTTTCCAGATAAATCAAAGACAAATAAATTACCTCCTCTTTCATAGCCCACCTTTTTTCCATTTGGAGATAATTCAGCAGTTTGAGCATCTTTTGCCACTAAACTTAAAGTTTTGTCTGCTATAGAATAATAATAGTAATCCGAAATGCCAGATCTACGCCATACCGGACGAAAATTAGCCTGAAATAGCAAATATTGTGAATCGTCGGACCATTGGAAAGATACATATTCAAAAGCATCTTCCGTATTAGGAATGGTTAAACCTTTGGTACTAAAAACAACAGTTTCTGTATCTGATTTAGGATTGTAAGTTTTTATGATTTGTGCGCCCTCGCTATTGGTTTCTGTAAATGAATAAGCTTCTCCGTCATTAATCCAATTTACATTAGAGGGACCACTTTTACCATAAAAAGGTCTTACGCCTCCCATGGCTTCTTCAAAAGTTTTAAAACTTTGTTTTTCCTGGCTATAGCTTGTAAAGCCAATCAATAATAGCAGTAAACAAAACTGCCACTTAACTATATTTTGCATAATTCTTTGTATTTTAGGTGTATTAAATTCTTTAAGAAAGATAATAAAAGATTCAATTTTTTATGAAAAAATTTAGATAATGATTCAACCAAATATTTATTCTATGCCACTTCAAATGATAATTAAATTCTATCAAAATAAACTAAAGGTAGCCAATTGATCAATAAAATGAGGAATGACTTTGGGCCATAGAATAATAGTGAAAATCACACCAAATAATGCGCCAAACATATGGGCGTCATGATTGATATTATCAGCCATTCTTCTACCCTGATAATAAGAATAAATCAAGTAAATAGCCCCGAAAATAAAGCCTGGTAGGCATAAAATGCCATACAAGCACAGATCATTCATCGGGTTAAATAAAATGCTACTAAAAACCACTGCAGAAACTGCACCGGATGCACCCAAAGCATTGTAATTCGGCACATCCTTATATTTAATCAATGTTGGTATATCTGATATAACAATAGCAGCCAAATACATCACTATGTAGAGAATTGTACCGTAATCAGATATCATATTAAAATAAGCCTCCACTGTGCCCCCAAAGAAATAGAGCGTAAACATATTAAAGATTAAATGCATATAATCTGCATGCAAAAATCGGAAGTAATCATTCTGTAATACTGCTTTCTGTGCACTATTTGATAGGGATTCATCAAAAAAGCGTATTTCCTCCCACTATCATTAAAAGTAGCAATGGAAACTATGGAGGTAACTATGATGATTATAAGTGTAGTATCAATTGCCATTATTGTTCTCTTTTAATCAGATATTGAAAAAATTCCGACAGTAAATGTTTCTTCTCCTTATTTACCTCAATGTCTTCCAGGTTCTGAAACCCTAATTCAAAATACTCATTCATTTTGGATTCTGTTAATTGTTTGATACCAATATTTTGGTAAACCTTCTTTACGTCATTTACCTTTTTCTCTTTATCAAATTCTTTTTTATTCAACCAAAAAACAAGCTCTTCCTTGTCCTCCCCTTTAGCCAGCTCTAAAGCTTTTATAAGCAAATAGGTTTTTTTATTAGAAATTATATCCCCTCCCACCTGTTTACCAAATTTGGCCTGATCGGCATAAACATCTAATAAATCATCCATTAACTGGAAACCAATTCCCACATTAACTCCCATTTGGTAAAGCATTTCAACATCTTTTTCATCAGCATTTGCCAAAATACCACCATATTCCAAGCTAAAACCCAATAAAACAGCGGTTTTTTGCCGAATCATATCAAGGTATTCAGCTTCCGACACATTGCTTTGTTGCTCAAAATTCATATCGTGCTGTTGTCCTTCACAAACCTCTGCAGCACATTTATTAAATTTTTTAAGCACTAATGGTAGTTTTTGAGTCGGACAATATTCCAATAATTGATCATACGCTCTAACCAGCATTACATCTCCGGAAAGTATTGCTACGGGTTCGTTCCACTTTTCATGAACAGTAGCCTGGCCTCTTCTCAAAGGTGCCTCATCCATAATATCATCATGCATTAAAGTGAAATTGTGAAATATTTCAACTGCCAGTGCAGCATTTATAGTATCCTCACTAGCCTTGTGATAAAGCTCATAAGCCAATATGGTTAATAAAGGCCTCATTCTTTTACCTCCAATAGCCATGAGATAAGCTATTGGCTCATACAATTCAATAGGCTTTTCACCATAGCTAAGTTGCTCAATTTGTTGAGTAATTTTCTCTATAGTATTCTTAATTTCTTTATTCATAATTGGTAATTGAAACCTAAAGATAAGTGCTTTATACAAAGTGAGGAAACACTTATAGTTTATTTATATAATTGGTAAAAATTAATAGGAAAAGAACCCTAAATTAATTTTTTTTCTATTTCTAGGATATTTTTTTCAATTCTGTTATTTACATAAATACCAACATTATTGTTGCAAGCAAACGTTTGTATAATACCCTTTCTTCTGTTGTCCAATTATTAACAAAATATTATTCTACAGCTACAATTTAAGCGTTTTTATACCCAGGTAAATTTTATCAAAAACCCTAAACAACACTTGCCAAAGAGCGTTGTCCTAACTAGTTTTGCATAATGATTAGTAAATAGTAATCATTATCAACTGGTAAATAAACTAGATGATTTCATTAATTGACATTAAGGATAAATTAACATCAGCAGGATTAAAAGTAACGCAACAAAGGTTAGTAATTTATGATGCACTTATTAAAAGTTTGAGTCATCCCACTGCTGAAAATATTTATGAGGAAATTAAAAGAGATAATCCTTCTGTGTCGTTAGGAACAGTCCATAAAACATTGGATACCTTTGTGGATTCGCAGCTGATTAGAAAAGTATCTTCTACTGATCATTTAAAAAGATTTGATGCCAATTTGAACGGACATAATCATATTTACTTAGAAAACACTAAAGAAATAATTGATTATGAAGATGAAGGTTTGCAGCAATTAATAATGGATTATTTAAAAAAGAAGAGTCTGGTAAATATTGAACTCAAAAATGTTCAATTACAAATTAACGCCAATAAAATTAATAAAGAATTGGCTGTTACAATTAAGTAAAGTTTAAACCGTAAATAATAAAATATATGTCATTAGTAGGAAAAAAAGCCCCGATTTTTAACACAGCAGCTGTTATTAATGGAGAAGAAATAGTAGAAAACTTCTCTTTAGAGCAGTATATAGGATCAAAAGATGTAATTTTCTTCTTTTACCCTAAGGATTTTACATTTGTCTGTCCAACTGAAATCATTGCATTTCAGGAAAAATTAGCTGAATTCGAGAAAAGAGGAGTTGCTGTAGTAGGTGCTTCTTGCGATACAGAGGAAACTCACCTTGCATGGTTATCAACACCACAAGACAATGGTGGTATTGAAGGTGTTATCTACCCACTGGTAGCTGACTCATCTAAAACTGTAGCCAATAACTTTGGTGTTTTAGCAGGTGACTGGAATTACAATGAAGCAGGCGACTTAATATTTGAAGGCCAGCCTGTAGCATTTAGAGGTACTTTCTTTATTGACAAGGAGGGTATTGTTCGTCATGAAACTATCAATGATTTACCATTGGGTAGAAACATTGACGAAATGTTAAGAATTGTTGATGCCTGGCAACATGTCGAGAAATTTGGTGAAGTATGCCCTGCAAACTGGGAAGAAGGCAAAGACGCAATGCAAGCCACTAAAGAAGGTGTTTCATCGTACTTGTCTAATAAAAAATAATAGTAGTATAATTGTTTAGTTTATAGAATCCTACCGATGAAAGTTGGTAGGATTTTTTTTTGTTTACAGCCCTCTCCGAACTAAATAATAGACCTATATTTTCAGAGCAAGAAAATTCATCTTATTTTTACCCAATGGGAAAAATATTATATCAGTTAGGTATATTTCTGATGCAGACTTTTTTGAAAGGGCATGCCCTCTTCAATGAAAAATCTAAACTTGCCATTGCAGGCCGTAAAGAAATATTCCCAGCCTTACAAAATGCTTTACAAGATAATACGCGCCCCGTCATTTGGTTTCATTGCGCATCATTAGGCGAGTTTGAACAGGGCAGACCACTCATTGAGGCATTTAAGGAGCAATTTCCACAATACTTTGTATTAATCACCTTCTTTTCTCCTTCAGGATATGAGGTTAAAAAATATTATGAACACGCTGATTATATCAGCTACATGCCTTTTGATACTTCAAATAATGCCAAAAAATTTGTGGAAATCAGCCAGCCAAAGATGGCGTTTTTTGTAAAATATGAATTTTGGTATTTCCATTTAAAGGCTTTAACAGATGCACAGTGTTTTACCTATTCTACCTCCTCTATTTTTAGAAGTGAGCAAATTTTTTTTAAAGTTTATGGTAGCTTTTACAGAAATTTATTGAAGGAAATTGATTATTTTTTTGTGCAAAATGCAAATTCAAAAGCACTACTGAAGGGTATTAATATTAACAATGTAACTGTTACCGGAGATACCCGCTTCGATAGGGTAAATGCTATTGCGAAAAAAGTTACACAGCAAGAACCATTCGTCTCTTTTACTGAAAATTCACCTGTATTAATTGGCGGTAGCACATGGGAACCAGATATTAAAGCCATCGCTCCATTTTTACAACAAAATAAAGAATGGAAAGCTATAATTGCTCCTCATAATATTAATGAGCAAAGTATTAAGCTCCATGAAGAACATTTAGGAATTAGAACCATTAGGTATAGCCAGGTTTCAGGTGAAATTCCGGAAAACATTAGAGTGATTATAATGGATAATATGGGAATGCTATCTCAGCTTTACCAATATGGCGATTTGGCCTTTATTGGAGGGGCTTTTGGAACAGGTTTGCACAATACGTTGGAGGCCGCCTGCTTTGGATTACCCCTGTTTTTTGGAAATAAAAACTACCAAAAATTTCAGGAGGCTATGCAGTTATTAGAAATTGGTGCTGCCAGACTAGTGGAGAGTCCTGCTGATTTCAATGATCAGTTAAATACAATTATTAAGGATGATGAATTATCCGTTATGTCAGAAAAAGCTGATAAGTTTGTGAAAGGTAATTTAGGTGCTACTCAAAAGATAATGGAAAATATTATACCTATCATCCATCAAATAGAAAAGCAATGAAGGGAAGGGTTTTTAAATCAACAGGCTCGTGGTATACAGTAAAAGTAGAGGATCAATATTTTGAATGCCGATTAAGAGGTAAATTAAGGTTAGATGATGAGAAAGTAACCAATCCAATAACCGTGGGCGACTGGGTAAGTATTACCATGGATAATGAATCCGAAGGAATTATTTATGAGGTACTTCCAAGGCAGAATTATATTATTCGGAAATCAACACGCAAGAAAAAGCACAGCCACAGATTAGCAGCAAATATTGATCAGGCGGTATTGGTAGTTACTTTAGTGGCTCCAAGAACAAGTTTAGGTTTCATTGATCGTTTTCTCGTAGCTTGTGAGTCGTTTAGAATACCCGCTGTTTTAGCCTTTAACAAATCAGATTTACTAGAAGCGGAAGGACTAAAATATTATGCAGAACTTAAATTTGATTACGAGGAGTTAGGGTATAAAACTCTATTGATGTCAGCAGAGACTCTGGAAGGAATTGATGCATTGAAACTAGCGTTAAATGGTAAAACAAGTTTATTTTCCGGCCATTCAGGGGTGGGGAAATCTACTTTGTTAAATTTATTATCCCCAAAAATCACTCAAAGAACAGCTGAAATTTCAGAGTCAGTAGGCAAAGGCATTCATACCACTACTTTTGCAGAAATGTTTGAGATTTGGGAGAACACCTATGTAATTGATACACCTGGCATCAAAGAGTTGGGGCTATGGAATATAGCAGATGAGGAACTTTCACATTATTTCCCGGAGATGCGTAAATACATTGGAGAATGCAAATACTACAATTGCACACATATTCACGAACCGGGTTGTGCCTTTAGAGTAGCTATGGAAGAAGGTAAAATTGCTCCTTTTCGTTATGAAAACTACCTGAGCATGTTAAAAGATGATGACAATAGAAGGTAAATTAATAAGATCTACTTTAAAACAAGATGTATTTTTATCGGCAGATACTACAAATACTCCTCAAAAAACACCCCCAATGCTAATAAGTTAAGGCCGTATTCCTTCTCTCTTCGGAGAACGATGAGAGGATAGAGTTTTATTAAACCTTAACTTAAGAGCATTGACAACATCCCTGTGGTCCCATTAAGGAGACAGCCACACTTATCTATATCAGTAGAATATCGAGAACTTTACTACAATTTTTAAATATAGCTACTTATTGCTATCTACTTTATGGTTTAGCTTTTAGTCATAGGTTGAACTGTCTATGGCTGGCAAGACTGCGATGACTTAAACAATAAAATTTCCCAATATAAACAACAAAGGCGGATCTTAATTACAATAGTATTTTACTTTTAGGAAATTTTATTTAATTTAGACTTTTATAAGTTTCTAATAACCAACCAAATCCCAGATGGAAAACAAAGTTTGCCTACAATGCAATATCCCTATTCAAGGCCGATCAGACAAAAAATTTTGTGATGATTATTGCCGTAATGCTTATAATAATGGAACCAAAAGAGATGCCAATAATAGCATTAGGAATATTACTAACGCTTTAAGGAAAAACAGAAATATTCTGGAATCCTTATTGAAAACAAATGAAGATACGGGTAAAGCTCCAAGAGAACGATTGCTTTCTGCTGGCTACATTTTTAAATATCATACCCATACCTACACTAATAAAAATGGTGATACTTATATTTATTGTTTTGATTTAGGTTATTTATCGCTTGACAATGACTGGTTCTTAATAGTAAGAAAAAAAGAAGCCTCTCTAGTTCTTTAATTATTATTAAATGTATAAGAAGCCGTTAGCAATATGATTCTGGTTTCCCTTTTTCTTTCAAAGGTTTGTTGAAAATCTGGTCCGAAGTTCTCTCCTCTGAAGTTTCTGGTATCAAAAACATCTCTGAAACTAGCACTAATGTTTAATTGCTTATTGAAAAAATACCTTTGAACACTTGCATCCAAATAATACCTGGCTAAATCACGACCCTGAGCTTCAATTTCCGGTGCAAAATAGTTTCCGGTTAATTGTAGATTAATACCCAATGGCATGCTAATATCTGTAGTTACTTTGGCATACCATGATAAACCTCTATTTGTAAAACTATCATCTAAATTAGTCCCATCAATCACAGATTCAAAAATTGAGTAACTTGCATTAAGATTCCACCAATCGGTGATCTGGGTAGTGTTTATGAATTCTAAACCATAAAAATGGGCAGTATTTAAATTCTGAGGACCTCTGAAAGAAATATCATCTTCAACTCTCACTATCCAGTCTACCTGATTTCTTATCCTTCTATAAAATGCATTGGTAGTTAAAGTAAAACCACCGTTTTGATACATATGCCCTAATTCAAATGAGTTGATAAATTCCGGTTGAAGATTTGGTTCTCCTACCCTTACATTTAAAGAATCTGCAAAATCTGGAAAAGGATTTAACCTCCATGCACTCGGGCGGTCAATTCTTCTTGAATAAGTGGTTTTTAATGTGTTTTTATTATTTAGAAAATATGCTAACTGAACGCTGGGGAAAAAATTTAAATATTGTTGCTCATTTGATAGTTCGTCTTCAGGGACCAACGATGTATTTACGTTCGATAGTTCATTTTGTAAAATAGTTTGTTCAGCCCTCAAACCTACTGCATACCTAAACTGTGAAAGGCTATCGGAGTAAATTGCATAAAGTGCATGTATTTGATCATCATAGGAAAAGCTATTACTAATACTATCATAAGGGCTAATCTCACCATTGGATGGATCTAGTAATCCATAGATATAGTCGTTATTGAATTGTCTGAAAATAGACTTATATCCAGTTTCCAATAATCCTCCCAGAACAGGGGTGGCATAATCTACCTGTAAAACGGAGGTATTTCTAAATTCATCTGTAGAGCTGCCTTCAATTCTGTCAGGACTTCCCTCAGCCACTAAAGTATTATTATAAATATCAATGCTCTGATTTTCTACCTGATCCCTGATAGAAATACTGGCTGAAGCTCTAAAAAATTTATCCTTATCATCAAAATCCCTTTCGAAAATAAGTGCATTATCATAAGTATAGTTTTTTTCCGTTTCGTTGTTATTTCTCACATAGGAAGTTAAAATCTCATCAGTGTCTAAATTTCGAATAAAAGCACTGCTCGACTCAAAATCATTTTCATCTTCTGTATTAAAAACCCCTTCGAAGCTCAATTTATTTTTTCCCCAAAAATAATCACCACCATAGTTTACAGTATGTTCCAAGTCCTCATCTCGACTATCTTGTTCCTGACGTTGAAACCTATTTTTGTCATTGATAGAACTTGTTCTTTCCGTTTCTCTACTACCTACTCGTGGCCATTGCCTGAAGCTATAACCGCCATAAACTGCATATTTTGTGGTTCTTTTAGATGCATTAACATTAGCATTGGTTCTCATCCTGGTGCCCATGGTAAGTTCGGCACGAGCATTAGTTCCTAGTTCTTCCCCCTTTTTTAATTTTATATTAATTACACCTCCATCAGCAGATGCATCGTATTTAGCGTTAGGGTTATTGATAATTTCTACCGTTTCTATAGCACTTGCAGGAATCTGTTCTAAATCAGTTGCTAAAGCTGAGTTACGGCCATCAATTAACACATTTGTACTTCCGCTTCCTCTCAAAGATATACTTCCATCATCTGAAACATTTACTGAAGGTGTATTTCTTAAAACATCTAAAAGCGTACCCCCTACATTAGCAATCGTTTGGTCAGGATTAATTTCTATACCTTCCATGGTAGCCACAATTGGTTTTTTTATCTCATTTCCTTCCACGGTAACTACTTCCATTATTTCTGCAGCTTCAGACACCCTTATTTCACCAAGGTTAATATCTTCATCTTTAACCTTGATCTTTTTTGTGAAATCTTTATACCCCACAAAAATAATTGTGTATTTATATTTTCCAGGAGCCAATTGAACAGAAAACTCACCTTGTTCATTAGTTGTATTACCAGTAACAATTTCATCAGAGCCTCTTTCGTAAAATGCTACTTGTGCAAAAGGTAGCACTTTACCGGTGTCTTTACTGATTACGACCCCTTCTACCGTAACATTTTGAGCATTGATTGAAAAAGAAAAAAATAATAGAATCGGTAATAATAAGGTATATTTCATTTCTTAGTTTTATATGAGAATTCATCAACTAAGCGAATGAGTAAATCTTGGAATTGCTTTTTTAAAATAACAATTATTTACAGCTTAATTGATACAAATAGGCTGAAAACCTATCTATATATACTGAAAAAACGAACAATTGTTTAATTAACGGTTATTTTCAAGCTTTAATCAGTGTAGCTACACACTTTAATTCTATAGCTATGGGTGTGGGTAGTGCATTCACCTCCACTGTAGTTCGGCAGGGTTGTATGTCTTTAAAATACTCGGCATAAACTTGATTAAAAGTGGAAAAGTCTGCTTTCATATTGGTAAGGAACACCTGTACATCAACCAGCTGATCCCAACTGCTACCGCAATCTTCGAGGATCATTCTTACGTTTTCAAATACTGACTCGCACTGGGTTTTTATATCATAAGAAATAATTTCGCCAAGCGCATTAAGCTCAACACCAGGAATACTTTTACTATCTTTTTTCCTGGGCCCTACTCCCGAAAGAAATAATAAATCGCCTACTTTTCGGGCATGTGGATACAATCCAACTGGTAAAGGCGCCCTTCCTGAATTTCTGATATGATTATCCATTATACTACTGCTTTGGGTAATTTATTCTTTACGCGAAGAGCCTGATTAATATGGCGTTTTGTATGGCGCATCATAATATATAATTGTTCCCCTACATTAAATTTTAGTAATTTACTTAAGGGACTATAAGTATGCACATGTTGATGGTCATAGGCACATGCTTTTTGAGCTGTTCCAATGATTTCTGTCTGCAATTTCACAAACTCCTCTACGGTTTCTTTACCGTTTTCAACTTTATTAGCTTTTACAGGCTTGAATATTTTTGGAGCCGGTACCTTCCATTTGTATTTTGGATCTACAGCCAATAGAAACAATCTCCCTGTAAGTGAAAAAGTAATAGGGTATTCAATTGTCTTCACCTCCGCCTGTTGTAGTCTATTTTCAATATCGTGCTTATAGATGGTGTTGGCTATTATTATATGCTGTAAACATTCTGCTATCGACCATTTATCAGGTGCAGGTTTCCACAGCAAATCTTCTTCGCTTAAATTTTGAAACTCATTAATAGTAGTTCCCTCTATTTCCTTTAAATCTTCAATTACATCTTTTAACCAAATCATATTTCCTAATCGAAATTGAAAGTAAAAAGTTAAGAAATCTTAAGTGAAATTTACCTTTTATGATTGTTCATTTGCATATCCATTTAAAAATCCCCTATTTAAAAATAAAAAGATTGATCAAAGATTAGGCTACTGGAAATTAGAAATATCAATCACCTAGATAAACCTAAGTCAAACTATAAACGAAATACATCAATGCCAGAAATTATTGACTTAAGTCAGGAAATTTATGAAGGAATGCCAGTATTTAAAGACCTACCTCAGGTTAAAATAGGAATTCATAACTCGCACGAAGAATGGGACGGCATTAAAAATCCATTAAAAAGAACCCCTGCAGTCCATAAATTAGAGCTAGGAGAACATACTGGCACGCATGTGGATGCCATTAACCATATGGCTCAGCAGTATGAAGGCCATTCTATTGACAAAATGCCCTTATCAATGTTCTATACCGAGGGCATATGTTTAGACTTTTCACATAAAAATCTAAATGAATTAATTGAGTCTCATGAAGTTGAAACTGTCTGCAGAAATGCAAATGTAGAGATTAAAAAAGGTGATACTGTGCTTCTTTATACAGATCATTACAGAAAGCATTTCAACACATCAAATTGGGGCAAAGGGCCTGGAATTTCAGCAGCAACTGCCCGATGGCTTGGGGAACAAAAAATCTCAGCTTTTGGAGTGGAAACCATGGCGCCAGGAGTTAGGAAAGTTTCTAACAGAGAAGTGCATCATATCTGCGGAGAATTAGGCTTCACCCATTATGAGAACTTAATTAATCTATATCAACTGATTGGTAGGGGCAGGTTTCGTTTCATTGGTTTACCTTTAAAAATCAGGGGTGGTACGGGCTCTCCTGTAAGGGCTGTGGCTGTTTTTGAGGGATGAGATAAGAAAATGCTTCTGAAAAAAATAGTTACCTATACATCAAGGTTCGTGTTGTAGGAAACTTGATTACTCGGTTTGTTTCAGTTAAACAAAGTAATAAAAAAGCAGGAGTGCTAGCTAAAAGGTTTGTTAGCATTAAAAAATCTTGTAATTTCCCTTATAGCTGAGCATGATGAATGAAATTATGCCTGTGCTTCGTGAGATATGGTAAATGCAGGTACGAGCCACGGCAATAATAAATTATAGATTCAATTATTTCACTTAATCACCTATGAATAATCATTCAAATTTTTCATTCAGAACCGATAGATATGACTTTTGGCCGATATATGAGGCTTTAAGAAAATTCTACCCAATAGGAATTAAAAATCAGGAAGGAGGTATTTTCTATGATTATCCTGGAATTATTGCACTTGGGAGATTAATCGCAGAAAACGTAATTGAGGTTTCCAATTATGAAAATAGATGGAAAGACAGGATGGATAAATGGTCTGCCGTCATAGAAAAAAATATCATTGGAACAACTTACGGTCAGGAGCCATCATTTAGCGCTTACATTGAAATAGAGAAGACAGAAAGTGATAATAGCATCTTTGAGAAAAAATTACACTTTACAGTAAGTTTAATTGGTCCCTTTTATACAATTTTCGCTGTCGATAGTACTATACTAATTGAAAAGGATTTTAAATTATCAGAAAAAGATGCACCTCGTAATAGACATTACCCTGTAACGCATAGAACCACCATTTCTCCATATCGAGAATACGCTGAGGTTTTTGAAAAAACAAGAAGTCTAATTGAGAAAGATTTCCAAAACTATCATTTTGTTCCTCATTACATTCACAGTTCTGCAATTAAAGGTCTTTATGTGCCATATCGAGATGATAGCTTCAATAGAATATACCATGGCTTGTTCAATCAACAATTTGATTTTAATTCTATATTAGTTGGAGATAAATATAAATATGGCTTTGATCAATGGTATATAGATAACCCAAACATGGATGATCCTTGGACTGTAGGACCGCCACTAAATTGGAAAAAATAGTTCTTATTAAGATGAAATATCCAAATTGGTATCATATCTTCTTAGCTATCTTAATTTTAGATTGTTCAAAACCTTCTGGTAACTCCCCAATTAATAAAGAACCAGCTATTTCAAATTCAAAAGTATTTCTTGAAGATTTTTCTCAATACTTTTCTCCTAAACACCCTATCGATACCACGGCAGAATATCTATCAAATTTTGATTTTTCAAGCTGTAATTCAATAGAATTATTTCTAACCCAACTCTACAATAGAGACCAAATTTACAGGGATTCCACTCAGTATTATAGGAAAACAGATCTAGGTAAAAGTAGGAGTTTTGGCAAGAAATTTAAAGAAATGGATGAAACAAATATTAAAATCTTAAAAAATTCTCTCCATTTACTACTTCAAAGAAAAGACTGCATTAATAAATCAATAACAATCGATGCGATCTGGCTGGTAGCACATCACAGCAATGATAATCAATTAATAAAAGCTGTTCAACCTGCTGTGGAATATGCCTTAGAGAAAGGGATTATGGCAAGTGATTCCTACAAATTATATTACGGGAACTTAAATCATATAAAACTCTCAGATACTCTTTAGTGCATCTTAAATAAAAAAAAACGATGATCTCTCAACCATCGCTTTAAAATTTTAGCTATTCATTATTTCTTCTATCTCTTCAATTTCTATTGGAATATTACCCATTAAATCATTCAATCCATCTTTGGTAATTACCATGTCGTTTTCCAGTCTTATACCGAGTCCTTCTTCCAGAATATAAATACCAGGCTCTACGGTAAACACCATACCTTCTTCCATCTTACGGTACACATTCCCTACATCGTGTACATCTAATCCAATATGATGAGAAGTACCATGCATGAAATACTTCTTATAAGCAGGGTTCGATGGATCCTGATTCTTAACATCAGTTTTATCCAGTAAGCCTAAACCTACTAATTCGCTTTCCATAATTTTACCTACTTCTTTGTGGTACTCACCAATTACATTGCCGGGTTTCAGCATTTTCATAGCTTCCCTTTTCACTCTCAACACAGCATTGTAAACTTGTTTTTGTCTATCAGAATATTTTCCGTTAACAGGAATTGTTCGGGTCATATCAGCATTATAGTTGCCATATTCTGCCCCTACGTCCATTAAAATAAGATCTCCATCTTTACAGGCTAAGCTATTTTCAATATAATGTAAAACACAGGCATTAGCACCTGAAGCAACTATTGGCGTATAAGCAAATCCTTTGGATCCTTTTCTTACAAATTCGTGTAAAAATTCGGCTTCAATTTCATATTCCATTCTGCCCGGTTTAACAAATTTCAGCACTCTTCGAAAGGCTTCATTGGTAATATCACAGGCTCTCTGCATCTGCTGTATTTCCTCTTTAGATTTAATAGCTCTTAAATTGTGCATTATGGGAGCTGCTTTTCTGTATACGTGAGCTGGATACGCTTCTTTACACCATTTTATGAATCTAGCATCTCTAGTCTCTACATCCGATGCTGCTCTAATATGTTCATTGGTATTGATAAACACATTTTCAGCTTCGGCCATTAAAGTGTGAAAAACAGTAGGAAATTGCGACAACCACATCACATTTTGAATACCTGAAGCCTCTTGGGCCTCTTCTTTAGTATATTTATGCCCTTCCCAAATGGCAATATGTTCGTTAGTCTCTTTTAAGAAAAGAATTTCTCTCCAGGCATCATTGGCGAAATCCGGGAAAAGAACCAAAATAGAATCTTCCTGATCTATTCCTGAAAGATAAAACAAATCACTGTTTTGCCTGAAAGTCATAGTTCCGTCAGCATTGGTAGGCATTACATCATTGGAATTAAAAACTGCCAGTGATTTATCCGGTAATTGCTTGCTAAAGTTTTTTCGATTGTTAATATAAAGTGATTTGCTAAGCGTTTTATATCTCATAAATATATTTTTATTTGAATAATTGTGTTTTATTTCCAACTTGCTTTTAAATTGAAGCAAATTAAATTTATTACTTTGAAGAATTCAACTTTTCTTAAAATAAGCTTCAATATACTACTTCTACTAGTATTTTCGAATACCTTATTAGCCCAAAATAAATATTGGGTGCAATTTTCTGATGAATGGTGTGGCACTAATGAATATACAGCATGTGAACTACCCTCCGAATGGAATTATTTCCTTTCTGAGCACGAAGGTATTAAAGTGCATTTCCAGTCCAAATGGCTAAACACAATTAGTGTCACTATTCCTGATAATTTAATAAAAAAAGCGAAATCTATTTCTTACGTAACCTCAATAGAACCCATAAGAGAATTAACTCCATTAAATATTTCGGCCACCGAAAAGGAATATTCTTACGCTTTAGAGCAAATTAAAGCTCATTTCCTGATTGACAGCATGAAATTAACCGGGAAAGGAGTGAAAATAGGTATTATTGATGGCGGATTTATGAAGGCAAATAAGGATCCGGCTCTGCAGGAAATGGTAGAAAATGATCAGGTTGTATATTTTAAAGATTACTTATTGAGCAGTAATGAAGATCCATTTTACGGCAGAAAAATTTTTAGTGATGACCACGGTACCGATGTATTAAAAATGATTACCGGGGTTAATACAAGTTTAGGTATGCAATATGGAATGGCCACAAAATCCCACTTTTATTTAGCCAGAACAGATCATGGTATAAGAGAACAAAGAGTGGAAGAAGATTACTGGGTAAGTGCATTAGAATCCTTTTATGATATGGGTATAAAACTTGTTAATTCTTCGCTGGGATATTCAGATGGATTTGATAGAAGCAAAGAAAACCATTCTATTAAAGAAGTAGATGGTAAAAGCAGTCTCATTTCCCAGGCTGCTCAAAAAGCCGCCGAAAAAGGAATGTTACTAGTGATTGCTGCGGGTAATGAAGGCGGGAAAAAATGGGAGATTTTATCATTACCGGCAGATGCCAAAGATGTGCTCTCTGTGGGTTCTTCCAGATTTGATGAGTGGTCAAAAGTTTATTTCAGTTCAATTGGGCCAGAAAAGTTAAAGTTTATAAAACCGGATGTAGTATGTTTTTCCAGCAATGGCACCTCATTTTCTGCTCCGGTAATAACAGGTTTGGCAGCTTGCATATTAGAATATGACAGTACCCTTACCAATTATGAAGTAATGGATATCATTAAGCAATCAGCACATTTATATGAAAATCCTAATAATTATTTAGGGTATGGAGTACCCGATGCCTACAAAATAAGTGAATTATTGAAGGATAATGAATTGAGCTCGAAATTACTGAGGGTTCAACAGCAGGGAGGTCAATACAAACTTGATTTAGATGGTTCTGTAGAAGAAATTAACATATTCCACAAAAAAAACCAGACTATAGTTGAAAGTCAAAATACACTCGACTTAAAAAAAGAAGCAGGCTTTATAATAATTGAAAGAAAAGACAAAGCAGCCTTTACCACCATTGTAAATAAAGATCAATTATTAATTGAAATTGAATGGGTTAAATAGGGCATGCTAAAAAAGCCCCAGGTGCTTAAAAAAAAACTTAATTTGAAAACATTTTCTGTTTTAAGACTTATAAATCTCAAGTAAATCAGATGAAATTTTTGCCGCAGTAAATTTTGCCAAGTGAGCATCTACCCCTAACAATAGGCTATCTCCTATTCCGGCTTCTGAAGCCATCCTTAACATTTGCTGAGCTAATTCTTCTGTGTTTTCCGGATCTGCATATAAGGCATGAGGCCCACCAGCTTCCTGCAAGCTTGAACCTTTCCCCGCTACGACAGGTGTTTTCATCATCAATGATTCTAAGACAGGAATGCCAAAACCTTCAAATAAGGAAGGATACACTGATGCTAAAGCCCCTTTATAGAGAAAAGGCAAGTCGTTAAAAGGCACTTTATTCAATATTCTTACATTTTGTTCCAGATTCAATTCTTTAACAGTCTGCTCCACTTTTTCCTGATAGTTAGTGCTTTTCCCTACAATTAATAAAAGCAGATCGTCATCTACCTGATCTAACACCAATTTAAATGAACGAACGAGCCTTTCTGCATTTTTTCTTTCCTCTATAGAGCCCACGTATAAAAAATAGGGTTGCATTAAATGATATTGTCTCAGTAAATACACCATTCTTTCTGATTTAACATCCTGCAAATAGATTGGATGTAAACCCTGATAAACGACTTTAATTTTAGCGGGGTCAATATCAAAAAAAGAGATAATATCTTCCTTAGTTTGTTCACTTACTGCTATGATTGTATCCGCGTGAATACAAGCTGATTTAAATTTTTTCTTATAAATCATTCTATCAATCGCCGGGTAAAATTCAGGATGCCTTAAAAAAATAAGATCGTGTATAGTAACGATTTTATTAATACCTGATTTTAAACCTGACGGTAACTCATTACTTAAACCATGAAACACATTGACGCCTGCTTTACTAGCTGATTTACCAATCTGCGAACTCCTCCACGTGCTTTGTAATGAACTTGTTTTCCAAATACCCGACGGTACAATCACCCTACTCTGATGCTTTTTATAAAAAGCTTGTCCCTCAGGATGGTTTGCGATTTTTGGTGTGTATAACAGCTGCTCATCCTCCTTAGAATTTTCAGCAATGGCGTTTATTATAAAACGACTATAATTACCTAAACCAGTAAAGTTGTTAAATGCACGTTTGGCATCAAATGCAATTTTCATACTACAATGATAAAAAAACTATATTAATTATATAGAGATAGGGCTTGATAAGTTAAGTTAAAAACAAAGATAATTTGTAATTTTGCCATACAAGAGGGGATTGAATGAAAGAATACGAAATACAAACATTAGAAAACGGTATAAGGGTAATACATCAACCTGTAACTAATTCAAAAATTATCCATTGTGGCTTTGTACTGGATATCGGCAGTCGGGATGAAAAACCACATCAAATAGGCATAGCCCACTTTTGGGAGCATATGGCTTTTAAGGGTACTAAAAAAAGAAAAGCTTTCCACATCTTAAATAGATTAGATTCTGTTGGTGGGGAATTAAATGCTTATACCACAAAAGAGAAAATATTTTTCCATGCTTCAGTATTAGATCAATATGTTGAAAAAGCATTTGATTTATTGGTAGATATCACCTTCGACTCAGTTTTTCCTGAAAAGCAAATAGAAAAAGAACGTCAGGTTATTTTGGAGGAAATGTCAATGTACTACGATTCTCCGGAAGATGCTATTCAGGATCAATTCGACGAGGTTATTTTTAAAGGCCACCCGCTAGGTAATAATATTTTAGGTGATCAGGAAAGCCTTAAAAGGTTCAAAAGAGCAGATTTTATTGAGTTTCTACAGGAAAATTTAGATACTGAAAGAATAGTATTCTCCATTGTAGGCAATTTACCGAAAAATAAGCTCAACCGGCTTATTGATAAGTACTTAAAAGTAATTCCTAAGCAAAAAAGAAACAGAGAAAGGCTTTCCTTTCAAAATTATACTGCCAGCGAATTACATGTGAAAAGAGAGGTAACACAAGCACAATGCGCCATAGGAACAACGGCCTACCCTATTCACAACCCTAACAGGCTGCCATTTTTTATGTTGGTTAATATCTTAGGTGGGCCCGGAATGAATACACGTTTAAATATGGCCTTAAGAGAAAAGTATGGATTTGTTTATGCTATTGATGCCGGATATCATCCTTTTTCAGATACTGCTTTATTTAGTATATTTTTTGGCACAGATTCAGCTCAGCTTAATAAAAGTATTAAATTGGTAAAAAAAGAATTGAGGAAACTACAAGATTTGCCTTTGGGAACGTTACAGTTGCATGGTGCTAAAGAGCAGCTCATGGGACAATTAGCTATGGCAGAAGAAAATAACATGAGTTTTATGCTGATGATGGGAAGAAGCTTGTTAGATAAGGATAAAATTGAATCTCTTGATGAGTTATTTGACCAAATAAAAAATATTAATGCAGCTGATTTACAACATGTAGCTAATGAAATTTGGCCTGAAGAAAGATTAAGTATACTCACCTACCAATCTTAAATTAATTTCTAAATAATTAAGCTATAAAATTATGGAGTTTTTAGATCCCGATTTAGAAAAATATGTAGAAAATCATACTGAAAAGGAAAGCGAGCTCCTTAGTAGAATCAATAGAGAGACTCACACGCAGGTTTTAAAGCCTCGCATGCTAAGTGGGCATTTGCAGGGCAGGGTTTTATCCTTGCTCTCTCATATGATTAAGCCAAAAAACATATTAGAAATAGGTACTTATACCGGGTATTCTGCCCTATGTATGGCAGAAGGGATGCAAAAAGACGGTAAACTTATTACAATAGATAAAAATGAAGAATTAGCTGATAGAGTTACCGGGTACTTTCAAGAATCTGAATACCGTGAAAACATTGAATTTATTAGGGGGAATGCACTTGATATAATACCCGAATTAAAGCAGGAATGGGATATGGTTTTTATTGATGCAGATAAATCCAACTACCTGAATTATTATAAACTTTGTCTCTCTCAAGTGAAAAAAGGCGGGTATGTCTTGATTGACAATGTACTTTGGAGTGGTAAAGTACTTGAAAAAAATAGAAAAAAATTAGATACTGATACAGAGGCAATCCTTCATTTTAACAGGTTTGTTAATGAAGACGAAAGAGTACAAAATGTATTATTTCCCATAAGAGATGGGTTGATGATTTTAAGAAAATTATGATAAGAAAATTATTTTTACTTAGCTACCTATTGATTGCAACTGTAGCCTATTCACAGCAAGTGCCATCACACATGCAGATTGGTGATTTAGAGTTAAGACTAACTGATGGTGCCATTCGCGATATACAGGCAAGCGTTGATGCTATGAGGCGTAGCGAAACCTATTTCCAGAAAAAGCTACAAAGAGTAGATATGTATATGCCTATTATAGAGCGTATTTTCGCAGAAGAAAACCTGCCAGATGATTTTAAATATCTCGTTATACAGGAAAGCGCATTAGTTTCTGATGCAGTTTCTAGTAGTAATGCAGTAGGCTTTTGGCAGTTTAAGGAAATTTCCGGACTGGAAAACGATTTGCGAATTGACAGAACTGTGGATGAAAGAATGAATATAGTTGCATCCTCCAGGGCTGCTGCAAAATATCTTAAAAGCCATAATTCTTATTTTGATAACTGGGCTTATTCACTCATTGCTTATCAGGCTGGGAGAGGGGGAGCGCAGTCGTTAATTGATGAGAAAAACTTTGGAAAAAAAAGATTAACTATCAATTCTGATTCTTATTGGTACTTGAAAAAGTTTTTGGCGCATAAGGTAGCCTTTGAAGGAGCCCTCGGCACCTCAGAAGTTCCTTATTTCTTAAGCGAAAAAACTGATGCAGCTGGTATGAGTTTGAAAGAGGTTGCGGCCAGCCAAAATGTTCCAGAAGCACTGGTGGAAGAATATAATAAATGGCTTAAGAAAGGACGAGTACCCGATGATAAAATATATACTGTAATTATTCCCTTAGCGCCATCTGCTAAACTAACCAATGCGCAGGAGCGTCAAACACAGAAAAAGCCTTATGAAGATTTACCAGGTGAAGTAGACCTAACAGAGCAAGATAAATTCCCTGTTTTAGATGGCGAATATAAAAATGGAAATTCCAAAGTAGCACACGAGATAAAAATTAATGGTAAAAAAGGCATAGTAGCGGCCCAAGGGTACGATGTAGATCAACTCGCAGATGCAGGCGGACTTTCAGTTAATAAGTTCAGGAAATTTAACGACATGTCCTTAAACCAGAAATTAGAGACAGGTAAAATCTATTATCTAAAAAGAAAGAGAAATAGAGCTAAATTCTACTACCATACTGTTAAGGAGGGTGAAACCATGTGGCAGATAAGTCAGAAATATGGACTTAAATTGCATAAATTATACCGAAAGAATAGAATTTCGGAACCTACTCAACCTAAACCGGGTCGTGTACTTTGGCTAAGACTTAACAGACCAGCAGACGTTCCGATAGAATACCAAAAGCTACCAGAGAGTAACAAAGAAGTAGAAGCTAAAAAGCAAGAACAAAATGAAACTAAAAAACAAGAAAAAGTCCCGCCCATTGATAGCACTAATGGGGCGAATACTGATTTTTCAAGTACACAAAAAGACAGCTCCCTCAATAAAATTAGTAGTGTAGAAGTTAAATTGAACTCAAAAGAACAAGCCACCCTACCAACCAAAGATCCAATTGATAACACTAAGCTCAGTTCAAAAAATGCTGACATTTTTGAAAATAGTGATGCCAGCAAATTAAGCGACTCACTTTCTGAATCAGATGAAGAAGAAGTGCGAACCCAGTTAGAGCTTATTCCTTACTCAATAAAAAAAGGAGATACTTTTTTCTCAATAGCTGGTAAATTTGATATGCATATAACTGACCTTCTCGAATTTAATAAATTAACCATACGCGATACCTTATTTATAGGGCAAATAATTCAGGTAAATAAATTAATAGTTAAAGAGGCCGAGGTAAAAACCACATTAAATGAGAGCGAAGAAAGGATAAGCAGCAAAGTAAATGTAGAAAATACAATAGAAAATACGGAAGAGATAAAGCATACAATACAACCAGGAGAAACAATGTATGCATTAGCAAAAAAATATGAGGTTTCATTAAAACAATTGTTGGAGTGGAACCAAAAAACAGATTACAATGTCAGTTTGGGGGAAATAATTATAATAAAAAAGAAATAATTATACTGGAAAACCTTTATTCTTGGCTACAATATCTTACATTTGTAATTGCTAAAGGAAAATAAATCAGCCTTTCAAATAAAATAAGTTTCAAATAAAAAAAAGATTGCCTATGTTTAGAGAAATCTCTAAAAATAGGTTTTTTAATATAGATCAAGTGGAAATTACATGGTAACAGCTGCAAAAACTGTTGATTTAGTGATGCTTGTTGATGATAATGATACTGATAATTTCATCAGCAAGCGTATCATCGAAATAACTGAATTCGCGAAATACGTTGAAATAAAAAACTCTGGTAAAAGTGCTTTGGATTATTTAGCCGAAAACGAAAATAATCCTGACAAATTACCCAATATAATATTCCTGGATATTAATATGCCGATTGTGGATGGGTTTGTATTTCTATATGAATTTGAGAAATTTTCTGATGTGGTAAGAGATAAATGCAAGGTAATCATACTGTCGAGCTCTGATAATAAAAGAGATATTGATAAAATTGTGAATAATGACCATGTAATTAAATTTATCACAAAGCCCTTAACAGAAAATGCTCTTAACGAAATCAGATCACTGGATTTAAGTTAAACAATAGAATCAAAATTTAAGCAAGAATTGTAAATCAATGAAGTATTTTATTGTCCTCTCTATTGCATTTTTGACTGCATTAAGTCTACAAGCACAAAACAATCCGGATTCAACAATTGTGGCACCTGCCGATACAAGTTATTGGGATAAAGGCGCCATGATTAACATTAATTTTTCGCAAGTAGGCTTAACCAATTGGGCCGGAGGAGGTAATAGCTCTATTTCAGTAGGCGCTTTAACCAACTTCAAAGCAAATTATCAAAGAGATAAAGATGCATGGGACAATAGGTTAGATTTAGCTTATGGCGTATTAAGACAAGGAGATGATAACGAACCATTTATTAAAACAGATGATAATATTATTCTAACCTCAAAGTATAGCAGGAAACTAAAAGAAAGAATATTTATATCTGCTATAGTAGATTTTAGAACTCAGTTTTATAGAGGGCTTAAAGAAGTAGATGGTGAGCAGGTAGTAATTTCAAGGTTTATGGCTCCAGGTTTTTTATTAGCCAATATTGGTGCAACTTATCGTTATGAGAAAATATTCTCCGCAACATTATCTCCTTTATCATCAAAAACTACTTTTGTGGCTGACGACTCGCTTGCCAGCGTTGGTTCTTACGGAGTGGTTCCAGGAGAGCGCTATAGATTTCAAGGCGGTGTGAACTTTACCTCTTCCTTTGCCAAGGATTTAATGGAAAACGTTAACTTTACTACCAACCTCAATTTATTTTCTGCTTATGAACAACTTTCGGAGATAGATGTAAACTGGGAAACTGCATTGATATTTAAGGTTAACAAATTTATTACAACAAGCCTATCAACTCAGTTGATTTACGATGAAGATATCAAATCTAAAGAAATTATTGTGAATGAAGTGACTGGTGACTCAAGGCTAGCGCCTGGTGTTCAATTTAAAAGTGTGATAAATATCGGTTTAACTTTTAAAATTTAACAATTGTCATAAAATTAATAGTATATTTCCTATTAAAAATCAGTATCTAATCCCATTATTTCCTTCATTTTTACCAGACTAGGATTCTTCTTCATCATAGCATCAAACTTTTCTTTTGGCGTATAGGGTCTATCAATAGCATTAGTTGAACTCACTTCATAAACCAACTGAATTGCATTCTCTTTATAAGTCGCTCTTAAATGAGTGACCAATTCTGCCTTTACAGATTCAATAGCATCCACTTCTAAGGGATTTGTAAGCTTAAAGGTGATGGTGGTACTTTCTAGAATAAATTCATTGGTAAGTGCATTTGAAGCAAGGGCCGTAACCTTCCCTTTTTGCATTGTAAGAAAATTTTTAAACTCAGATTTTAATGTGTCGATTGACAGTGGCAATGAAGCGGAATCATTTTCAATTTCCTTCTCGGCAGTTAAGGATTCTACCGTTTTATTTTCATTCTCGCTCTTCTCTTCTAATTTTAGATTGTCAGCGACCTTTAACGACTCCTGATTTTTTATTACCTCTTCAGGTTTAGGAATTCCAAGTGTTTTTTGAAGCTCTTTCTTCTGCCCGGATTTATTACCTATTTGATCAGCAATAGAAACTGTCTTTTTACCTGTAGCATCAGGCTCGCTTGTGGTTGCTAGCTCACTTTTTTTTTTAAAACCTCAGCGTTAGACCTAGCAAGATCAACTGCACTATTGATTTTAGCCAATTTCATAAGCGCTAACTCAACATGTAATCTTGGGCTTTTGCTGGTTTTATAATTTTGGTCGCACTGGTTAATTACATGCAAACCAGAAAGAATAAAAGAACTTGAAACTTTTTTAGCTTGTTCTTTATATTGATGTTTCACTTGTTCGGAAACCTCTAAAAGCACAAGTGTAGCTTCATCTTTACAAACCAGTAAATCTCTGAAGTGAGCGGCTAAGCCAACAATGAAGTTATGGCTATCAAATCCTTTTTTTAAGATCTCATCTAAAAGTAATAATGCCTGAGGTATTTTTTCCTCCACAAGGGCATCAGTGACCTTAAAATAATAATCATAATCAAGAATATGTAAATTATCAATAGTGGCCTGATAGGTGATTTTATTATCAGTAGAGAATGTAACGATTAAATCAAAAATAGAGAGCGCATCCCTGAGGGCACCATCTGCTTTCTGAGCTATAAGATGTAAAGCCGCTTCTTCCGCGTCAATACTTTCTCTTTTGGCTATATCCGCAAGGTGATCTGAAATATCGGTTACCTGGATTCTGTTGAAGTCATAAATCTGACATCGTGATAGTATGGTAGGTATTACTTTGTGTTTCTCAGTGGTAGCTAAAATAAAAATAGCATAAGCTGGTGGTTCCTCCAATGTTTTCAGAAAAGCATTAAATGCTTGGTTTGAAAGCATGTGTACCTCATCAATAATATACACTTTATACTTCCCATGTTGTGGTGGTACACGAACCTGATCTATTAAGTTCCGAACATCATCCACAGAATTGTTAGATGCTGCATCCAACTCATAAATATTCATAGAAGATGAACCTTCCATGTTGTCAATTTCAAAATCGTTGATCAACCGTGCCAAAATTCTGGCACAAGTGGTTTTACCCACCCCTCGAGGCCCACAGAATAATAAGGCTTGAGCTAAATGATTGTTATCAATAGCATTTTTCAAAGTAGTAGTTATGTGTTTCTGTCCTACTACTTCATCAAAACCTTTTGGCCTGTATTTTCTGGCTGATACAACAAAATTTTCCATTACTGCAAGTTAAAAATCTCCTGAATAATTTTATAATAACTACCTATTTAAATATATAGATATTAATTATAACTCTCATTTACTCTCCGTAATACTCAACGTAATTACGAGGTGTCTCATACAAAGTAAGCTTATGTAGTGAGGCCCCCTTTTGCAACAAAGCAATTTTTGGAGCTAAAATTTTCCAAAACTCGGAAATAATAATTTCGCAACTGGCCATTTTCCCTTTTAAAAAGGGCACGTCCATGTTAAGATTTTTATGATCCACCTTATTTATCACCTCCTCCTTAATCAGGATGCTTAGCTTTTTAAGATCTACCACAAATCCAGTACCGGGATCTGGAATGCCTTTTACCGTTACAATTAACTCAAAATTATGCCCATGCCAATTTTCATTCGCACAGGGTCCGAATATTTCCTCATTCTTTTCTTTACTCCAATTAGGATTAAAGAGCTTGTGAGCCGCATTAAAATGTTCTTTACGATTAACGTAAACCATGTCAACCTTAATTTTAGGGTGCAAATATACATTTATTCATTAAATATAAATAGTTTTGTCCTGATAGCTTAGATATAAAAAAAACAGACCATGATTATAGTAACAGGAGCAGCAGGATTTATAGCCAGCAATTTAATTAAAAGACTTAACCATGATGGTTTTAAACATATTATTGCTGTTGATCAGTTCGATAATCCAGAAAAAAATAAGAACTTAAATACTTTAATTATCGCCGAAAAAGTTGATAGAAGCGAATTCTTTGAGTGGGTTGAGCGACAAGTAGCTGAAATTGAATTTATCTTTCATATAGGTGCCAGAACAGATACGGCAGAATTTGATAGAGAATTGCTTTATCAATTGAATACATCCTATACTCAGAAAATTTGGAAGCTGTGTATTCAAAAACAAATTCCGCTTGTTTATGCCAGCTCTGCCGCAACATACGGACTTGGTGAGCTAGGCTATAAAGATGATGAAAGTCTGATTCCTCAACTCAAGCCATTAAATGCCTATGGAGATTCAAAAAACGAATTTGATATTTGGGCTTTGAAGCAGGACGAAAAACCTTTCTTTTGGGCAGGACTCAAATTTTTCAATGTCTATGGAGCAGGTGAATATCACAAAGGAAGAATGGCTAGTGTTATATTACATGCCTACAGACAAATAAGTGAGACTGGTGCAATGAAATTATTCCGCTCACACAACCCTGAATTTAAAGACGGAGAGCAAATGAGAGACTTTGTGTATGTTGAAGATGTAGTAGATGTAATGATCTGGCTCATGCACCACAGGAAAAACTCTGGCATTTATAATTTAGGTAGTGGAAAAGCTCGTACTTTTCTGGATTTGGTAAAAGCAGTCTTCAAATCAATGAAACTACCAGAGAAGATCTCATTTATTGATACCCCAGCCGATATCAGAGATAAATATCAATATTTTACAGAGGCTGACATGAATAAATTGAAAGAAATCGGATATGAAAACCCCTTCACTCCACTGGAGGAAGGGGTTGAGAAGTACATTAATTTAATAAAGAGAAACTAAAAAAACTGTCTAATTTTTTACTTTCACCTTTGAAATAGGCTTTCCACTTTTTACATCAAATTGCGTGGTATACTCAGCAATTGTTTTATTTCCTTCCGGCATTCCTGGAGGTGCAACAATTTCTAAGATGTAAGAATCTATCCACTTTACAGAACCTTGAGGTAAAACACCCTTTTTAATTAATGAATTATCAGAAATTTTAAGTACGGCATATTGCAAAGGCTTTGTATTTGGTACTGTTTCATCTGCTTTATAGGTTGCCAGTACATACTCATTAGTTTCATTTTCTTTAAAGACTACCTGAGGAATGTCCATTACTTCATAAGCTTTCTGCTTATAAGAGAGCTCTATTGATGTGCTGTTTTTTGAGCTATCAGGTCCGGAAGCAACTTGTTTGTTGCAACCGGAAACTGTAGCTAAAATTATTAATAAAATGAAATACTTCATTATTGCTTAATAAATCTTTTAGTTCTTAATGCACCCTTAGAGTCCTTTATTTGGATAAGATAAACACCCTGATCCCAATTACTTACATTAAGTCTGGTTTCTTTATCCAATTTGTTTACTTGCTGGTTCAAAATAAATTGACCTGAAGCATTATACACAGATAATTCCTGAATGTTATAGCCTTCAACATTTAGGTTTACATAATCCAATGCAGGGTTAGGGAATAATTTCAGCCCTTCATTTAAAGATTGCTTGTTTGATGTAACTATCTCTATCTCTGATGAAGTAAACACAAAGTCATTTATATAAGATTTAACGGTTACATTGTTCCTACTCGCCTCTTCATAGTTAAATGAAATAGTTCTGCTAGCATCTTCTTTACCTAAGGATTGTGTGTCAGTAAAGATTAATTCGGCACCAAATAACACTTCCACTTTATCAAATGGTTCAGTATTTTCTAATTCGATGGTTACCGGGTAAAAATCACCATTAATAGTAGCATTAAAATTCAAGATTTTAGGTGTTCTGTTTAATGCACTAGTGGTAATGGTGTTAGAAGGATACTCTTCTCCGTTTCGTACTCCAACAATTTTAATATCAGAACCATCAAAGTTGAAGAAATCAGTTAACTCTACACTTAGCGCACCTGAAACAGGATTATCAATTACGGAGGTCTCTACATCGTTAATTAAAACCTTTACCTGATCGTAAACAACTGGTAAAGTAATGTTCAATTGAGCATCACCATAACCCAAGTATTCAAACTCATCAACCTTTAAATTAGCAATGGCTAAAGTCTCAATTGTTGCAGTCCAGATACCTCTACCATGTGTACCTATTACCACCTGATCATCTACAATTTTCATAGACCAAATTGAAACAGCCGGAATATCATTTCTAATATTCCAGGAATTACCTCCGTCTAATGACTCATACAATCCAATTTCTGTACCTACCCATATAATATCAGTGTTAAAAGGCATTACCAGTAAGCTATGTGTAAAAACATCAGGAAAACCTCTGTCACTTCCATTGGCGTTACCTTCAAATCCTGAAATATCTGTCCAGGTTTGGCCTAAGTCGGTAGTTTTTAAAATTTTAGGGAAGTTAGCTACACTAAATAATGCATATGCAGTGTTTTCATCTGTTGGATGTGTATAGATCCCAGTATAAAAAGCCTGAGGATTTGTAGAATAATTATTTACAGGATTGTAAGTTTCACCTGCATCAGTCGATACAAATAAATTTAACACACCTGTAGCCATACCTGCCCCTGCCCATACAATTTGATCGTTAGCTAATGAAACTTCTACATCACTGGCACTCGCAGTGCCACCCCATAATTCATTTTCAATTGTTTTCATGGTCCAAGACTGTCCGAAATTAGTACTCTTATAAACGCCAGCCTCTCCTATGGCGTAAATTACATCAGGACTAGTTACAGAGCCTGCTAACCTTGTAATAAATGGGCCATCAATGATCCCGTTAGTTCCACCGCCAAATGATGCGCCACCGTTGGTAGAGCGTCTGATGCCATTAAATTGTGAACCTCCAATTACTTTTTGAGGGTCAGTTGCGTGCCATATCACCTCAAAACCATCTCCACCAATTCTAAAATCATAGTTATTTGTAGCATCGACAGAGGTTCCTGAAGAATACATAAGTGCCATTATCCTGCATACCTCCTATATATTTATCTTCTCCCGGCTTTTTGTCAGCACCATAAAATTGAGAAGTAACATATCCCGATTCCTTTTCTACAAAATCAACACCATTATTTACAGAGAAACCAAACCCGCCGTCATTTCCATTTACAATCATAAAGGTTTCAGTACCATCATCCATTTTCAAAAATGTTAGATTATGGTGATCAGGATGTAAAGTATTTCTATTTTGGTTTTGGTAGCTACCATAGGCATCATATATAGCTGAAGTAGTAGATAATGCTAAGTTCTGTTCCCCGTAATTAAACCTTAAAAGAGAGTTTACAAAAGTAGATGGATCCCATATTGCTTCTTCTGCTAATACAGGCCAGAAATAATACATATTAGCATATTCTACTCCTCCATTTACGCCAATATTTGAATCAGGTGTAGTGGCACTGTAATCCACATCATGTATATATACATATTCCCTTGCGTTACTCAATACATCGTCTGATTCACTTCTTTTATTCAAGTTAAAAACACCATTATTCTCCTGATCACGGAAAGAAACCATTAATTGTCTATTGTTTACAATATCCCAGGCTTCAAATGGTATATCAACATATTCCTGATAGGTATATTGTGGGATCGGTACACCAGAAGTTTCGCCTTCAGGTATAGTGAACCTGTGTGCTTTTTGAGAATTAGTGCCTCCAAATCTTAACTCCACTGTAACGGGATTTTCCGATGGACTATTATCCCCATCTGATATATTAAGAGTTCCACCATTAAATTCAGCTTCAAAAGTAACGAAACCTACAAATTCAGTTCCTTCAATATCCAATCCTAAGAAAGTGTTTTCAGTAGATAAATTGGTTTCAATATCATATTTTCCGATACTTACTCCACCCACAAATACTTCATTTTCATTATATGGGTTCACAGCAATAGTGTTATCGTACCAACCCTGATTGCCAAGAAAAGCATCGTTAAAAGCTTCTTGTGACCGAACTCTCACCCAATTTACACCTTTATCTCTACTAGCATAAATCACAGTAGCGGGCGTTTCAGATCCAGGAATAGGTTGAAAAGTTGAAGTATAAACATAATTAGGGTTACTTGGTGCTACAGCTATTTCATATCTTACACCTCCAGTTATTCCCTGCGATGAATTTGTCCAGTTTTCACCGGCATCAACTGTTTTAATGATACCCACACTGTTTACACCAGCATATTGTATATTATAATCATTTGGGTCAACTTGTAAATCCTGTACTGACCTGCCTTGTGCAGCAGTGTATTTTTGTGTCCAGCTTACACCCCCGTCAATTGATTTAAAAACACCTGTATTCGTAGCAATAACAATGATCTCCTCATTCGTAGGGTCTACAGCAATTCTGTTAACAGATTGAAAATTGAAATCAGAAACAGTTGAGGGCAATAAAACCCAGTTTTGGCCTCTATCTACGCTTTTATAAATACCGTCTCCTCTTACAAAGGTTGTATTACCAGCAAAAACCTCACCTGTTCCAACATAAATCACATCAGGATTTGATGATGCTTGCGCAATTGAGTTAGTTGATAGATTTGGCAAATCAGGAGTTAAATTAGTCCAGGATTGTCCACAATCCGTTGTTTTCCATACGCCCCCACTAGCCGCACCAGCAACCCAGGTACAATTAGTCGCATCATCAGGATCAATAGCAATTGCTCGCGTTCGACCTCCCACATTGCTAGGTCCTCGTGAAATAAATTCAGCAGATAACATAGCTGCCCTTGATTGAGACCTGGCTTGATAGGATTTAGTCAATTCAGTATAGCGGTATCCATTAATATAAGCTGATTGCTCTTCACCAATTTTTTTAGAAATGGTATTGTAGTATTCTATAAAACCATCTGGCTTCATAAAAGCATCTTCACCTGACTTTACTTTAGTCTTTTTGGTAGACCATAGTTTATTAAATGATTGATTTTCCTGGGTTAATTGGGTAGTGGGTACACTAAAATAAGTGAGCGCCAATACAATTAAAGCCAGGAAAGGAATTAATTGGGTAAAGTTTCTTTTCATATTAAGGGGATTTTAAAATTTAAAGTTTGTTAATTTTTAAAGAGCACAATATAAGGAATGTAGCGTAAATAAACTAACGAATGTTAGGGGTACGTAATTCAATTATATAGAATTTCTTTAAGGTATTAAATATATAGCTATTATTGAATGAAGGAAAACGTGCAATCAAGCAATTTGAAGTTGGAGTAGATGTTCAAAAAGGAACAATAGAAACTATGAATCGCAGGGAACAATTAAAATCTGGATAAATTTTGTTTACTACCGTTTCAAGTTTTCAAGAGCAATATTAGAAATAAAGTTTTTGCTACGAGGTGCATGGTGATTTCATTTGAAGATTACGGGATTGTACTTCAAACATGGAGACTAGCTAAAAGCTGGCGCCAGCGGTTGAAACACTTTTTAGTAATCAACGTGATTGACTTTTTTAAAAATAGCAATACTTTCTATAAAACTTGATTATGTTCCTAACTTTGATGTAAACTATAATTTAGGCTTTCACGAACACGTTTGCATTATTATCTTTCTTATTAAAGCACATTCTATTTGATATCACCATTTGTTAAGAAAATGTAGACATGGCTAATAAAACCATTACACAAAACCTTACAATGATAGAATTAAAGAACATTTACCAATGTACAAGGGAGTAAAATGAACTTAGCTCAATTTATTATTATGATGAGCTTAGATAGGCATGTTTAAGTGATTTAAAAGCCAGGTAAATTACTAGACTTTGGAATATCAAGATTCTGTGGCTCCTATTTCTTTAATAATGCAATTGTACTATTCAATATTCCAGATGGTGTCATAATATGATTTAACTGTCCTGATTTCTTTTTCTTCTTCATAGTAGGGAGGGACAGGCTTTTTAGATGTTGTTTGTTCTTGATTGAATTGGGATATTTAAAATCCTTACCATAATTAATAATAGTAAAAGGTATTATAACTCATTAATAGCTTTTACAGCTTCTAATAAATCACTCTCGTTCTTATAAAATAATTTCTTCAGCACATCTTTCGCCCTCAGATGAGGAAAGTTGTTTAACAGAAATATCTTAGCATCTTTTCTGGAATCAAAAGGAAATGTCACATTATCCGCATTTAGCAAATAATACATCGTTTTAGTTTTGTAGGAAGCAGTCTTTGAACCAACATTAAGATCAGCTCTATAATCCGCTTTTTTGATATCTAAAGTATAGGTCTTTAATAACTTTATTCTATCACTATACAAAACCTGGCCATATTTATCTAAAACAGCTAAATATTGTAAACTTAGCATTTCAGTGTTATTTAATTGAAAATCAATCCTTTCAACCAATTTTTTGTCAAATAAAAAGGATTGGTTGTTATGTATAATTTCAAAATTATTGGAAATCAAACTTATGTTAGTTTGATCAAGACGATATTTATTAGAATCTATTGTGATTAAAACACTGGGGATGAATTTTGCAAATATGTAAGGATTCCCTTCTACCCCACTTTCCCCAGGCTCATCGACAAAGTATAAACCATTTGGATTCATACCAGCTGCAAAATCTCTAAATTGTAAAAATTTATTTTTTGCACCTTGAGAAAAAACAGAGGAGATTTTTAAATAAACTGCAAAAATTAGTAGTAAAAGGATGAATCTGTAAATTCTATATAACATATTTGAAGATACACATTACTCTTCAAAAAATAAAGGTCAAGTCAAAAATCTGCTAACTTTTTGTACCTTATTACTTTCAAAACCTGGAAAAATCATATATTCAGTTCTTAGTAAGGGACAATACTAGCTCAATCACTTACTATAGTCCCGAACATAATTCCATAAATAAAAAAAGCCAACCTTAAAGGCTGGCTCTTTATTAAGAATAACTAATCAAACTACTGATTAATAGGAGTAGCATCAAATAAACCTGGATTAGTTGATGGGAAATTACTATTTGAGTTCACCTCATCAGTAGGGTATAAAAATCGCTGAGGAAATCTTGTGCCAATGGTAGGAGTTAGACCTAAAGGATTATCCAATCTTCTAAAATCATTAAAAACCTCAACCTGACCGACTAGTGACACATACTTCTCTTCAATTATTTCAGTCAATAAAGCATCTACAGCCGAAGAGCCATCATTGTTGGCAATGCCGCTAATTTGAAAATCTGCTATAACATAATCATCATAAGTACTTCCTGGATAGGTTGACTCTAAAGCTCCTCTCAATGCATTCAATTCATCAATTGCCGCTTGCAAATCGCTTGGATTATCCCTCAAAATACTTTCTGCCTTGATAAGTTGAGTTTCAGCAAACGATGCTAACGGAAAAGAAGCATCAGCAGCAAAATAACCATCAGCAGTAGTGTTTAATACATACTCGCCAACACCTCCATTGAAGATAGTAGCAAACCTAGTAGAGTCATCTGTCTTAGTATCACCCCTATATTCGGGTTGAGTAGGATCAATTAACCTTGCTAAATATGAATCTTCAGCTGTAAGATAACCATCACGTTGAATCACAGCGAAATCATAATATGAGTTTTGATTTGCACTAACTGTCGTTCCATGTGGAGCCAACATATTTCCCGCAGGAGAAGATATCCCATTATTTGCAGAGTTAAGAGCTGCTGTATAATCACCAACATGCAAATAATATCTCGCTTTCACTGTGTTAGCTAACTCAACCCAACTGCTGTTATCACCATTATAAAAAATATCAATACTTCCAGCGATACCACCTTCACCTGAATTTAGATCAGCAATAGCCTCGTCTAACATTATCTGAAGCCTTGCATAAACTGCCTCTTGTCCATCGTATTCAGGATTCTCTATTTCAGGATATTGATTGGATTCTGTAAATGGAATGTCTCCATATAGCGCCACAGCATGTCCGTAAGCCATAGCTCTTATTACTTTAAGCATGCCTATCACCGCCCTGTTATTTAGTGCAGCAGCCTTCACTTCGGCATCCAAAGTGGGTTGAATAACTCCAATGTAAACCTGAATAAAGCTGAAAACTTCCGAAGTCACGATATAGGTATGATAAGAAGTATACTGCCTATCACTACCGGTAAACTGTCGCGTCCACATGTTGGCTAGCCTTGCATCTTCGCTTTCGTATACTCCCATTAAACTTACTTGGGAGGCCACAACTAAAGCATCTAACGGCGCATCTGTTGCACTATTGGGACTTTCATTTATTTCTGGTAGTTCATCAACGCACGATGAAACCAAGAAAAGAAGTCCTATCGAAAATATAAAATTATGTAATCTTTTCATTTTTTCTTTATTTAAAATTTAAGATTAAGTGTTACTGTATATGATCTTGTAGCAGGGTTATTAAAATAGTCCAAACCAAAACCATTTGTAGCTCCACCTAAGTTTGTATTAGGATCAACACCTGTATAATCTGTCCATAGTAATAGGTTCCTACCAGTTAAATCTACTGAAGCACCAGTTAATCCTAGTCTTTCAATAAAATTATTCCTTGAAAAATTATAACCAATGGTTAACTCTCTCAATCTTGTAAAGGTAGCATCCTCTATGAATTGCTCAGTTGGACCTGTAAATCCTGAAAAAGGACCAGAAGTATATGCAGTTTCATCAATTAAAACATCTCCACCACCAAAGTCTTGAAGATATCCTCGTATTGTATAGGTACCGTCACCATTAGAATAACCGTTACCATATTGTTCCGCAACTGTATTTCCTACATAGTTTGTAACATTTCCATCAACTGTCACCATATGATCGGTGTAACCTGCTGTACCAAAAAAGGCAAGAGCACCTTTCGTACCATTCCATATATCACCACCTTGACTATGCTCAAATAAAACATTTAAAGAAAATCCTTTGTAGTTAATAGTAGAACCTATTGCACCTTTCCAATCCGGATTAGGGTCGCCGAGAACGCCAGGTGTTGCAGCTGATTGAGGATATCCATCTTCATTTAAAATAAAATTCCCCTCTTCATCTCTATCCCATCTATCTCCATAAATAACTCCTAATTGCTCACCCACTACAGCGCTTGAAGTTGAACCTTGAAATCCAGCCAAAGCAATTTCGGTAGTTCCTTCAATCGAAAGTACTTCGTTTCTATTTCTGAACCAATTACCAAAAACACTTATCTGCAAATCTTCATTAGAATATACAATGCCATTGACATCAATTTCTATACCTTTATTTTCTATTTCTGCTGCGTTAGATATAGTGGTAGAAAAACCAGATGACGAAGCTAAAGATCTTGCAACAATTAAATCAGAAGTAACATTTTGATAATACGTTGCATTTAAGGTCAATCTATCCTTAAAAAATCTTAAATCAGTTCCGATTTCATACTCTGTTTTAATCTCTGGTCGGATATTTGGATTTCCAGCTTGAGTACTTTGTCTAAAACCACCCCCATATTGGGCAGCACTTAAGTTTTGACCCCAACCATCAGTATAAGCAGCGCCAACATAAAATGTCTGCGTTGCATATGGTCCTGGAGATCTTCCTACTTGACCATAAGACCCCCTTAATTTACCAAAGCTAAATAGATCTGATGAACCCGTTATCTCGGTAAACTGCCAAGCTACATCCACACTTGGATAGAAGAAAGAATTATTTTCTGCAGGAAAAGTAGACGAGTAATCCAATCTACCACTTCCATTTACAAATACTTGATCATAAAATCCGAAAGAGGCCGTAGCATAATAACCAATCGATCTTTGGTTTTCCTCACGTCCAATATTTCCACGAGCATCAGCCGGGGAATTTCCTACATCAGGAGGAGATATCGGATTAATAAAATTAGTGATGGATGATCCAACATTGCTAAAAGCCCTGTCATTATAATTAACACCTAATAAGAAATTACCAGTAATATCCTCGTTAATATTAGCATTGGCACGAGCAATAAAATCAGCATTGATTTGGCGTTCCGAAATAATTTCTTTTGCATAGAACCCACCTGGTGAAGAAGCAGCTGCTACATCTATAAAATCATTTCTTTCGTCACTATATGTATCTAAACCTACTCTACCGGTTAAATTTAACCAACTCAATGGGTCATACTGTAACTCGATTTTACCCATAACTCGATCAACTGCTGTACTACTCAAGTTGTTATCGATTGTCCAAAGCGGATTATCATAGGATGAAGTGACCCTTCTCCCTAATGGATTTCGGTAAGCTCTCTGACGGTCTGGGAAAGGAATACCAGTAGCATTATAATATGTTCCTTGGTAATCTAAAGTATTAAAATCTGGTGCTGTTCTTAAAGCCCCAAGCATTAAACCAGAAGTATTAGAGCCCATTTGGATACGATCAGATGTTACTCGTGAGTAATTAACATTAGCAGTAGCTGTTAAAGTTTTTGTTAAATAACGAGTAGCATTTACCCTAGCAGTATTTCTAATATAATTGCTATTAGCTTGCATAACTCCTTTTTGATTCTGGTTCGAGAAGCTCATAAAAACATTCCCCTTGTCATCATTTGTTTGAGCACTAATAGAATTAAATAAGGTCACACCATTTTGAAAAATAGCATCATGAGGATTATAAGTTGTTCGATCCCTTTTACCACCATGAATATTATTTGTGTCTCCTCTGGCTATAGCATAATAAAGCTCACCACCTTCAGCCTCAAAATAACCTAAGTAACCCGCGGCAGTAGGGTTAGTAATAAAATCATCAACTCCTCCAGCTCTATCTCCTATGATATCTCCCCAAGAAGATGCAACACCAGAGGCACTTCCAAAACCACCGTTATATCGACCACTATTACCTTGCCCGAAGCTATTTTGAAGATCAACTTCTTTGTTAATTACGTCAACTGCGAACCTAGAGGTTACATCTACTGCCCAGCCTTTGTTAGAACTTTTACCTTTTTTTGTAGTGATCACAATAACACCGTTTGCAGCTCTCGAGCCCCAAACAGCTGCAGCTGAGGCACCTTTCAATACTTCCATGCTGGCAATATCATTTGGATTGATATCATTAAGCCTAGACTGTTGGGCCACTCCAGCTACAGAAGAAGATCCATCTCCGTACGACTGCGAATTATACATTGGTACACCATCGACAATAATTAAAGGTTGAAGATCACCAGTTATAGAGGTTGCTCCACGAATAACAATTCTAGCACCTGCACCGGGATCACCACTTGTGCTGGTAATATTAACGCCTGAGGCTTTACCTTGCATACCATCTAAAAGTGTTTTTTCTCCTGATCTCATAACCGCATCTGCGCTAATCGATGTAGACGATTGTCCCAGTTTGTCCCGATCAGCTTCAAATCCTAGTGCGGTGACAACAACTTCACTTAACTGTGCTATATCTGCAGACATTTCAACATCTACTACAGACCTTGCACCAACAGATACTTCCTGCTTTTCCATTCCAATGAAGGAATAAACGAGAACAGCACCTTCAGAAGGAATAGAAATTTTGTAATTTCCGTCCAAGTCAGTATTCACACCTTGTGAAGTACCTTTCAATAAAACATTCACACCCGGTAAGCCTTCACCCGATTGATCGGTGACTTTTCCGCTTACGGTGCGATCCTGTGCCCATGCATGTAGCACGAACACTAACATTAAACATGTCAGTAGAATCTTCTTCATTTCGCTTTGTTTAGGTTAAAAATTAGTTTAATAATCTCAAACTTAACAAAGAATTAACAATTACAAAACGAAATTACGTAATACTTTCATTAGAGGTAATAGTCTATATAGTTAAGTTAATAGCGTATAAGTACAGAAGTATTATAATTTTAGAGGTAAAATATAAATCGAAAGATGCATATTATTAATATTTGACTATCTAATTAAATTATACTTATTAAATCCATTTTGAAAATTTTTATTTAATTAATTTATTAAATTGAAAGGAGGAGTAGATATTACATGATATTTTTCTCGTCTTGCGTCTCTGGATTTACAAAGACAAAGCCTCTGGCATCATTTCCTTCGTGGAATTGAATTTCTAAACCTATAATATACATCACATGGCTTTTTTCAATATAAACTGGAATGCCTGCAATTTCAAAGCTCTTGTCGGTCGGCTTATTCTTATCAAAACCTAGCATATAACTCATGCCTGCTGCACTGCAACCACCACCACCACGAACACCAACTCTTAGACCATATTCTTTTGGAATATTTTTATGAGTTATGATATTTTTAATTTCTTTAAGGGCTTCTTCAGTGATATTAATAGGAATCATATAATCTTTTATAAGTATTCTTTAGCAAAACGATTTCAAAATTCGAAAAGTTTAAAGATTTATGATACTTTTTATTAGGATGTTTTTGACTAATTTTGAATTATACATTAAAAATAGAAACTAATGGAGCCAATCTGGGACTTATTAAAAATTTTAATTCCGGCAGGAATAGTACTTTACGCAATGTTTTTAACCATAAAAACGATGTTGCAAAAACAAAATGAAAGTAAATTGATTGAGCTAAAGGCTAAAAATAAGGAAATAGTGCTTCCTATCAGGTTGCAAGCCTATGAGCGGATGACCTTATTTTTGGAACGGATATCCCCTGATCAGATAATTAAAAGAGTGAGCCAGGGAGAAATGAATGTAGCAGAGTTGCAATATGTAATGCTCAATGAAATCCGTGAAGAGTACAATCACAATCTTTCACAGCAGGTTTACATGAGTGATGATGCTTGGAAGATTATTAAAAATGCAAAGGAAGAACTTATCATGTTAATCAATCAGTCGGCAAAGGAACTCAACGCAGAAGCGAAAAGTATTGAATTAGTTAAAGCAATTTATGCTCAAACATTAGAAAAAAACATTGACAGCATTGATTATGGTTTAAATTTCCTTAAAAATGAGATTCAAAAAGAATTCTAATTTTTTTCTAGTTCAATGAATTTTTGAATATTGTCATTATCCACTGTAACTGATAAGTCGAACAGCGCAATCTTCCATGTATTGTTTTGTTTCACTAAAACACCAGTGCCTTTGCAAATCCCCATCCAGGTATCCAGCTTTTCATTAAACCATGCGGTGTTACCATCCTCAGAAAGATAAACATCTCTTTTTAACACCGTAAACGACCACGCACTTTCCCTGTCAAAATATTCTTGAGACCATTCTTTCATTTCATCCCGCGTCCACTTTTCAGTTTTATCGGTGCCGAGATAAATACCCTTTTCAGTCATAGATCCAAAGAAGAAATCTTCATCTGCAGTTGCTGCAGCACCATGCCATGCATCCATCAATTGATGGATAGCCTCCTTATCTGTTTGAGCAAAACATAGATAGGGCAGTAAAAAAAGACTAGCACTAATTAAGAGACTTTTCATTATTATAAATTTTTTAATTGGAATGCAATTTAAAGTTTTAAAGTAAAACCTATAAAAGGAATTCCTACCACAAAAAATTCAGCTATATCTCGGTTATTTATGAAAAACAAATCAAAACTGCCATCTGAAGTTAAATAACGTATCCCATAGGTACCCACAAAATAGGCTTGGGAGTCAATATTTGTAAGAAATAAATTTTCTGAGACAAGTGCTAATTTTCTTGAAACTCTAGCACTACCCGCCAAGGTGAAAGCTGGCTGACTGGCTATTCCAACTCCAGAGATAGCGCCATAGTAAATAGTTCCTGTGATATTTAAGTCAGGTGTACCAAGTGTTAACCCTGTATTTAATAAAGCACCAACACCTGAGCCACCGTCTCCGAAAGCTATTATAGCATCGACACCGGCTTTGAAATGAAGTTTGTCGTTAATTGATATAGTATAATGAGGATTAATATAGAAAATGGGAACCCTTACTACCAAAGAAATTAAACTCGTGCCAATACCTATGGAAAAATTGTCAGAAAAACCTCTATGGTAGGTCATTACATTATTTGTTAAATAATTACCACCTTTCTCGAAATTAAAGCCCGAAGTTCCAAAAAAATATTTTGCTGAATTAATATCATTAATTTCTTCGGGTTCTGAGTCAACATTTAATTTTGCGTTAGAATCTGTCGATTCAATTTTCTTTATTCTGTTAGTAGGAATAGTTATTTGCCCTACTGTTTCATTCTCAATCACAAGAAACTCTTTATTCTGGCTGATGAAGTAACCTCTATAAACTTCACCCGTTTTCGTGTACACAATAACCATTGATTTTATTTCTTTCTCAGAATCCTCTATTTTTTGATCTTCAATTTGAGCATGAGAAATAGTTACTATTCCAACAAAAAGGGCAAATATTAAACATAGCTTCTTCATATGATATATTTTTAAGGTTGAATATGATACAATTTTTATAAATTTACGTTGTTATTCAAATTAAAACTAATTATGTCAAATCCACTAAAGAATAGTCAAATAAAAGCTAATAATATAAGAATATATGTAGGAATCATTAGTCTAATACTGATTTGGGCCTTATTTATCTATAAAAATCTATTATCCGATTTATATTTAATATTGGTTATTTCATTTTCTTTATATACTCTTTTTGCCTATATAGTAGTGCCTATCCAAAAGAATAAAAAACTGAAGGAGGAGCATACAGATGAGTAAAAAATTATCCTATAAAAATGCTTTAAGCAGAGCTAGTAAAGTTTTAGTTGACAAAAAGAGAGGCTTTAGACTTGTGCAGGATGCTCAAAAAATCTTAACCAATAAGGCTACTAGATCCGAGAAACTTCAAAGTGTTAAGAAGCAATTATTCGACTTTATAAGATTGGTTAAAGCATATTATAAAGGTGAATACAGAGCTATATCGGTCAAAAGCATGGTATATACCATTGCTGTATTAATATATTTTGTAACCCCTACAGATTTAGTTCCAGATTTCATTCCTGTTGGCGGGTATTTAGATGATGCTTCACTTATTATTTGGTTATATCAATATTTAGGAGTAGAAATGCAACAATTTCTTGAATGGGAGAGTAATGTAAAACATATCCAAAGTCCTGATTCATGAATGACACCAAAGAAAATAAAATTGATTTTGACTTATTAAACGGAGCCATAGATTATGCAGGCTACCGCGAAATGATAAAACTTCTCTTGCAAGAGCGAAAAACAACCGGAGATAATCATTCTGATGAGATGGTTGCCTATACCAAAATGAATGATACCAGAATGAATAGGTGGGACAAGACACTGCAACTTAGTGAAGAAACAACTCATTTGGCTAAAGCTCTCCCCTCTATGCATTGGTTAGTAATAACAGAAGCCTGGTGCGGAGATGCTGCTCAAAATATTCCCTTTATTGCTAAAATTGCGTCTCTGAATGAAAATATTAATTTGAAATTAATATTGAGGGATCAGCATCCGGAGATCATGAATAATTATTTAACCAATGGAGCCCGATCTATCCCTATATTAATAATGTTAGATGAAAACCTGAATGAGAAAGTTATTTGGGGACCCAGGCCTGAGCCTGTTCAACAAATGGTTATCAATGCTAAAACAAATCCTACTTTAGATCAACATGAATTTATTGAAAGCATTCATAAATGGTATGCAGATGATAAAATGAAGACTATTGAAAATGAGTTTAAAATTATACTAAAAAAGTTAATAGCTAATGTCTAAAATAGCACTTATAGCGGGAGCCACTGGTTTAGTGGGAGGTCATCTTTTAGATTTATTAATAGATGATGATACCTATACAAATGTTAAGGTGCTCACCAGAAGAAGCCTGGGGGGAGATGACGGTAAACTTAAAGAAGTTATTATTGAGGATTTTGACAATTTAGAGTCGTTCACGAAAGAATTAAAAGCAGATGATTATTTTTCCTGTTTGGGAACTACTCTTAAAAAGGCCGGATCAAAAGAGGCTTTTAAGAAGGTGGATTTTGAATATCCAATTACCTTAGCCGCTATAGCCAGAGAAAATGAGGCGCATTCTTTTCATACAATATCTTCAATGGGTGCCAATGCAAAATCCATGATTTTCTATAATAGGGTAAAAGGAGAGACTGAAGAGGCTCTTAAAGCGATGAAATTAAATAAAACCTTTATCTACAGACCCTCATTTATTGAGGGAGAAAGAAATGAAGCCAGAGGTGGAGAAAAAGCAGCTCTTTGGTTTGCAGATAAATTCGATTTTCTTTTTAAAGGCCCTTTAAAAAACTATGCTGCCATTCACGCTCGTGATATTGCCAATGCGATGATAAAAACTGCAAAAAACGAAAAGGATGCTTTTAAGATTTTAGAATCCGATGAAATGCAGGATATAAAATGATTGCAGTTATTCAAAGAGTATCAGAGGCTTCAGTCAAGATAGAAAAGCAACTTAAAGCTGAAATTGCAAATGGTTTAATGATTTTACTAGGGATAGAAGAATCTGATAATGAGGAAGATGTTGAATGGCTCTCCCGCAAAATCACACAGCTTCGGATTTTTAACGATGATAGTGGGGTGATGAATACAAGCCTTATTGACATCCATGGTGAAATATTATTGATCAGCCAGTTTACGCTACATGCCAGCACTAAAAAAGGGAATAGGCCTTCTTATTTGAAAGCCGCAAAACCTGATGTAGCTATTCCTATCTATGAAAAAATGCTTTCTACTCTTAATAGTTTAATTCCTACTGAAATTCAAAGTGGTGAATTTGGAGCTGATATGAAAGTAAGCCTGATTAATGACGGACCAGTGACAATTATTATTGATACCAAGGATAAAAAATAAATGTATTGAGCCTACGGATGTATTTAAGTTGATAAATTCTCTATCTTTATTCTTTCTTTATTCTCTTCAAACCTATAAAAAATAATGAAGAAGGCAACTATAACAATTATTGGATGTGGAAACTTGGGTGGTTCTATTGCTCACGGACTATTAAAAACTGCAGAATTTCAACCCTCCCAATTAACTCTTACCAAACGAAATCTTAAACTTCTAGAAGATTTTAAAAATTTGGGAGTGAATATCCTATCTGATAACTTATTAGCTGCTAAGGAGGCAGACTTCATTTTAGTAGCAGTTAAACCTTACAATTTATTGGAGGTGCTTCAGGAAATTAAACCTATTTTAAATCCTGATAAACAGACACTTATCTCTCTTGCTACCGGTATCAGTTTAGAAGAAATCTACCAGAAAATTGATCGAAAAACCACTGTTTTTAGGGCTATGCCTAATATTGCCGCTGATATTAATGAATCTATTACCTGTATGTGCAGTAGAAATGCCAACCCAGCTATAGAAGGTGAGGTAAAACTAATTTTCAATAGTGTCGGAACCAGTATCAGTATCAATGAAGATTTAATGGAAGCGGCCACAGTTTTAGGTGCTTGTGGAATTGCCTATGTGCTAAGATTTATGCGTGCCATGATACAGGGTGGAATACAAATAGGTTTTGATGCTAAAACTGCAAGTGCTATAGTCAATCAAACTGTGAAAGGAGCAGCAGAAATGATGATCCAACAACCTATTCATCCGGAAGAAGCCATTGATAAAGTTACTACACCAAAAGGTTGTACGATTGTTGGTTTAAATGAGATGGAGCATCATGGATTTAGTGCCGCTATGGTGAGAGGGATTATAGCTTCTTATGATAAGATTAGTAAAGTGTAAGAAATTTATTCTCCCCAAAATTCAGGCATTTGATCAGTTGCGCCTGGAAACAACCTACAATCGCAACAAAACTCATCAGGCTTGCTATCAGGGTAAAAATTAAGATCGTAAACACATTCTGGTTCAATGGATACATTTTCTATTACTATGTTGTCTATAAATACCCTTTTCCTGGTGACAGCAGAAACTGCAAAAAAGCCTAAAGCTTTACTATTAGGATCATCCATATTTGAAATATTACCCCTTACTTCCGTAGGAGGTGGATCGAATAAACTCCCTCCAATCTTTTGCTGTTCCCTTACTTTATCCAAAAATTCATAATGCGTATTTGTGAGAGAGTACTTTTTAAGTAACATACTATAGCCTATTGAAAACTTTCTATTAACAACTTCAGATATAATTTTTTGAGCATTAGAATTCACTTGTTCTTCAGAGCTAACAATATTAAGAGGTAAGTTTTTATTTTCACTTCTGTAGCATACCAAAAATGAAGATAAATCTTCAGGAACACTGCTTGAGACCGGCCAACAAATGCTACTCCCCTGATAATCTGAAATGGCTGCATAAGTACCATCATACGCATATCTGGTGTAAATAGGTTCTGTTTCAGAGTCAACATTTGTATAGAGGTTAACTACTTCAGTTCCTAAGAGTAATCCCCCTCTAAAAACAGGCTCTATTTCTTGTCTGATAGTTACATCCAGAATAGGGCTTACCTCTTTTATTTGCTGAAAGTCTGACTGGTAAATTTCACCTTCATTCAATTGAATTATTAATTGATAGGAATCACCAACTTTAGCTTGAAATCGTTCCGGATTGGTCACATAAGTACCTGAAGTACTTTCGGTAAGAGCATATTTGTTGTTCTGATTATCTATAATCTGAAGAATGGCATCTGTAACTGGCTCATAAACAATTCCTGTCTTAGCCTCTTCAATTGGTATTGACATACTTAAAATAATAGAATGAGGTTTATTTTCATTTGTAATCAATCCATCAACCACCAATAATCTTTGCTTTCCTGTACTTGCAAAATCCGGCTTAAAAGGATCTATACATGCTTGTAAAACTACTGACAAACAAAATATATTAAGCAATAGTCTAAAATTCATTTAACATCAATTTATTTCACTTCTTAAATATATGAATTATCTTCTCTGTTTAATAGTTTACCTATGAAATTTCATTACTGAGGCCAAAAATCAGGTTTTATATCGGTAGAATTAGCATATAGACGACAATCACAACAGGATGTAAAAGGTGGTATTTCAGGTGGAATAGTAGAAGCATCATACTCACAATTTAATCCCTCTGTATCTTCAATTACCTCTACACCACTTATAAAGATTCTTTTTGTAGTGCTCACACTAGTACCAAAAAAACCTAGTGCCCGATTATCCGGATTTTTTGCACTAACAATATTCCCTCTAATTTCAGTGGGTGGAGGATCAAATAATCCACCCCCGTAAGCACCTTGAGACTTTACTTCATTCATAAAATTAAAATAATCTGCTGTAATAGCTGATTTTTTAATTACCATACTATAGCCAAATTCAAATCTTCGATTAGAACGAACAGTAAAAATTTTAAGACTATTGCCTGGAATGGTTAAGTTATTCATATCTTTTGCAAAGATATTTAAGGGTAAGCGTTCATTTTCATCAATGTAACACTTCAAAGTATCAGAAATATCTTGTGGTACTTGAGAAGGCTCCCTCCAACAAACAGAGCTTCCTTGTAAAGGTGATTCTGTTTCATATGTACCTTCATAGGAATATTGAGTAAAAGAAGGCTCATCTGGATTACTAATAGCCTCATAAATATTAAGTGCTCTAATTGTTCTCACAAAATCACCAATAAGAAAAGTCTCCTCTTCTAGCAAATACCATGTGGAATCAATTGTGGTAACAGGCAGCATTTCCTGAAAATTAGAATAATATTCTTCTCCACTATTTAATTCTATATGTAGTTGGTAAGATTTACCAATTTCACCCTGAAAATCATCAGGATTAGTATAGTAAAAACCTGCAGTTTCCTCTTGTAGTTGGTAGCAATTATCTTCATCATCTTTGATGGTAACATTTGCACCCGACTCTCTAAAGAAACCTGTATTTACTGAAACAGGAACAGACCTGCTTAAGATGATTTGTTGTCGCTTATTTTCATTATTAATTAAACCTTCTACTACTAAAAGGCTTTGGACAGGAGTATCGGTAAAATCCGGCTTAAAAGGATCTATACAACTCAAGGAGAGCAAGATTAAAATAGAGCTAAGTAATCTTAAATCCATAAATAATTTGTAAATGAAAAATCAACTTCAAAACCATATTAATTTTCTACTTTAATAATTTGCTTGTAATCTATTGTATTTCCTTCAGTATCCATGCCTTTAATCTCCACCAAAAACTCCCCCACATCATCAGAAGCTTGAAATTTTATTTGCTTAGTCTGATTAGTTTTCATTTCAGTAGTAGGACTCCAATATAGAACCGATCTGAAATCAGGTAGCCTGTCCCTACCGTTCTTACTATTTTCTGACTGCTGCTCTTCTGAATTATCTTTTTCTTCGTTAAAACCTTCTAAAATAAATTTCAAATGATTTGATTGTAGGTTTTGATGGTAATCGCCATCAATAGTTTTTATTTCTAATACCCCGTTAAAAACTATACCGTTAATTAAAAATCTACTGTTAATTAATCGTACCATCTTAACTTCTTCAGGATTCATGTTTAGTATTTCCATACTATTAAAAACTGGCATACCGTCAATAATCATTAGCGGTTCATCAGGAAATGGATCGATCAAATACTTATTTTTTTTGTCGTATTCTTTTAAATAGATCTTAGCAAAAGGATATTCTCTTTTAATTACTATACCAGGGATCAATTCCCTTACCATTTCTCTAAAGTCATTGAGCACCATGTATTCAGTAAAATCTCTTTCATAATGATAATTAAGAAAAAAACCTTCATTCAAAGAAGCTAATTTATCATTTACAATTTTTACAGGTTTTGGGTTATAAATCCGTTGAACGATTAAATTCTCTTTTTTAAAGTTAATATAATTATTAAGTAATTCAGGGTCTATAGGCTGATATACATTTTTTGAAAAATCAAAATCTTCCAAGGTTGGAAGATTTTGATCTAGTTCATAAATAACATTATTATTAGATTCATCAGCCCCTTTTAGTTTTAAGATAACCTCTGAATTTTGTGCAAAAGGTCTCAATTCAAATAAAAAATACCCTTCATCATTAGTTTTTGCAGCAAGGAATTGTGGAGACTCACTGATTACTGAGCAGAAAATGACTGAATCTTTAATATAGGCATTAGTTGCCCTATCTTTTACTCTACCTGAAACAAGCACACTTTGAGCTTTTTCTATAATGTAAGAAGTTTCGTCGGGTGATGAACTGTCATCCCTTCTATTTAGGCTAAAGGTCTCCATCTTACGAGTTATTAAAAAAATATCCATAAACTGAGGATCGCTCAAGTGTTGAATGAACTTCGTGCTTAAAGAATTAAATGCTATTTCCGAAAAAAGGTTTATTGAGTAATCAATGGGGTTTAAGTCACCATTTCCAAAATAAGCTGTGTTCCTTACCGAAACGGATACATTGATTTTTCGGTGTTGATTGGAGTTATCCTCTACAATGAAAGGCATCACTATTTCTTCATTAGGTCTAAAAACTCTTTTAGAAGTCTCAAATGAGCTCTTCAATTTCTTTGGCCTATCTATATAGTAAAGTCGTTCAGTTAACGCATTATTTTTTTCATCTAAAATAGCTAGTTGGTTCAATCCATTTCCTAGCAAATTTTTAGGAATTAAAAACTTAATTCTGTTTCCGTTTCTAATTTGTTCTGTACCCAAAATAATTTTTGCTTTATTTTGGATTAATAACTCTATCCTCTCTCCCTTGTAGTAAGCACCAATATTAGCAAAAACAGTGAGCGTATCGATGTTATTATCTATCACTTTAATGGATATAGCATCAGTTTTAGCCTTTCCTAATTGATAGCTTAATGTATCTTCATTGTGCTTCAGAATTACCCGGTAATTGCTTGTATCATCAGCAAAAAAACTAAACTTCCCGTAACCTTGCTCATAACCTGAGAATACGCTAACAGTGTCAGATAACTCGTTTACTACCACTCCAGAAACCTTATTAATTGTATCATTTGAATGAAATGCCACCTGATTAAGGTGTCCACCTACTATATGCCCGCCTTCAGGGTAAAAATTGACGGCAAAAGGTGTTTCTTCTATCTCATTTTTACCAGTATTCAGATTGATTATATTTATAATCTTTCGGCTATATTGAACCTCCTTGAAGTTCAACATCCAACTGGTATTAGCAATAATCACGTAATCACCTGTAGGTAAATTTTTAGGTATTTCTATAAATCCTGAACCGAACCCTTCAATTAAATCAATTTTTTTCTTTATAATTAATTCTTTATCAGTATTCCATAAGCTTATATGTAAAACCTCACTTGTGATAGAAGGCTTAAAAGTAATATAGGAAAGAACTGAAGCGCTAAATTCAATCTTGTCACCACTTACGTAATAGGGTTGATTGGTTTGTAAATATACTTTTTCAGCCGGATCAAAAGAATTGTTTTCAGCTAACCCATCAACATTAATGAAGCATAGATAAACCCATAAAAAAATTACTGAATTAATTTTCATATGCTTAAAATATTGTTTTTGTAATTTCTGAATACGTACTGTAATAATTTTTGAGAGAAAAGTATTAATTGCTCGAAATGAACGATCTCTTTTTTTAAAGGTGCTGTCCTTCTACTCCCAAGATCACAATCATATTTTTTTTCTAAGTGACTCATCATTAAAATTTGAAATTATAAGATAAGGCAGGTATAATTTGCCCTATAATAGAAAGTCTGAATGAATTTAATTGCCCTCCTGACTCAGAAGTTCTAAAAAATACGGAATACGCATTTCTTCTACTGTATACATTATATAGTGTTAGTGTCCAGTTAGCTTCTATGTTTTTTTGTTTCTTTAGAGAAGACCCTAAATGAAAAGAAAGATCTAATCGATGGTAATCTGGAATTCGATTACCATTTCTTATATTATAGTTAGAAATTAGCACATTATTCACACTGTATATCGACTGAGGATAAGTAATAGGTCTTCCAGTATTATAGAGAAAATTCATAGAAATTTGAAATCTTCTCGAGACTTCCCAATTCCCAAAAAGAGATAAGTTATGAGGCTGATCAAAATTTGTAGGAAAAGGATTACCCTTGTTGATTGTTTCATTAAAACTTTCCCCTTCCACTGTTATTAAAGATCTTGAATAGGTATAACTCAGCCATCCTGTTGCTTTACCTCTATTTTTCTTTATGTAAAATTCGATACCATAAGCATCTCCATTACCCTGTAACAACTCCTCTTCAATATTTGCATTTCCAAAAAGATCCGCTCCATTTTTATATTCTACTAAATCATTAATCCTTTTGTAATAAGCTTCTATGGAAGTCTCAATGTAATTATTGTTGAAATTTCTAAAGTAACCTAAGGATAATTGATCTGACACACTAGGCCGTAATTCCGTATTACTAAGTTTCCAAACATCTATGGGTGTGACAGCAGCCGTATTAGATATTAAATGTATGTACTGCCTCATTCTATTATAGCCTAGTTTAATAGAGCTTCGATTATTTAATTTGTAATTAACGGAAAAGCGAGGCTCAAAACCTTGATAACTTTCCTTCAATTCCTGACCTCCACCATTGAAAAAAGAATATCTTAAGCCTATGTAAGCTGAAATTTTATTGTTAACAGCAATTTCATCACTAATAAAAACGGCACTTTCAATACCCTCTTCTTCTGGAATATTATTTAAATTTACAAATGATGTTCCGTCACTAAAATCAAAATCACCCGGCTTCATATTAAAATAGGTGTTATTAATCCCAAACTCTATTAAATTATTTTTAATTCCAGAATAAGTGAAATCCATATTCAGCTTATTATTCTCAATTACAGAAAATAAAGAATAATCAAGCCCCTCGTTTACTCTTTCTCCTAAAGAGTAGTTATATTGACTATAATTATAATTTAATTCTGAACTTAGGTTAGCATTATAAACATGGTTCCATTGTAAAGAAGCACTTAAATTATTGTAGATGTAAGTAGTTTCATCTCTTATTGAAAACTGATCATTACTGCCGTAAATTGTTGCTTCAATCTGATTATTCTCATTAAATAAATGATCATATTTTAAGCTGAAATCACCAAAAAAAGTACTGCTTTCTTCCAATTCAGGGTTATCAATGGCATTTATCAAATAATTAGGATAAGCAGCCCGTATACTGGTTACCAATGCACTTTTTTTCTTTACAATTGGTGTCTCGATATAAAACCTTGATGAAATTACACCAACTCCACCTCCTCCAGTGACCTCTCCTTTATTTCCATCTTTCATTTCTATATTCAAAACCGAGGCAATTCTTCCACCATATTTAGCTGGAACAGCACCTTTGTAGAGCTCAACATTTCCAATAACATCTGCATTAAAAGCTGTAAATACTCCAAATAAATGAGATGAGTTAAAAATGGTACCATTATCTAGCAATACCAGGTTGGCTCCAGGACCACTTCCTCTCACATTAAAACCGGCTGCTGCTTCACCAGTGAGGTTTACTCCCGGTAAAGAGGTTATACTTTTAATAATATCAACTTCCCCAAGGAAGGCTGGTAACTTATTAATTTCCTCCAAGGTAAGTCGTTCAACACCGGTTACTGTTTCATTAACATTCTCTTCCAGATTTTTAGCAGTTACCTGAACCTCCTTTAGCTGAATAAAATCTTTATAAAGTTTCAGGTTAAGGTCACTGGAGGAGTTTAATACAATAGATAATTCCAAAGTACCCGTCTCTAAAGATTTATACTGCAGTATATGAAAACCTACGGGGAGAGTTAATTTGTAATTGCCTGATGGATCTGTTACTGTTCCGATTCCGGTTTCTAATGAAATAATTGTAACTCCGGGCAAAGGGCTATCATCTTCTCCAGCCCTAATTTTACCAGAAATAGTAGCTTCCGTAAGTTGGTAATCAACTCTACCTAATGATATTAACTGTTTATTATTTTCTATTTTTTCAGCATCTAAATCCAGAATGGAAGGACTATCTTTTATTAAAACGACATAATAAGGCTTTTTATAGAGTTGTGAAATTTCAAATTCTTTAAATACCCTTTCTAAAAATTGAGACAGAGGCTCATTATCTGCTGTTGCTGTAATAGTAAAATTTTCGATCCATTCATATTTGTACCGAAATTTTAGATCATATTTTACTTCCAGCTGGTTGATAAAATCTAAAACGCTTACTTCCTCAACCTGGATGTTTATCCTAATATCATCCTGAAATTGCGCCAGGCTTATTGAATGGATAGATACAATCAAAATTAATGCAAAGAAGTATTTCATTAAGGAAGTAAAATTTGTATATAGAATGAACTGTTTGAATTAAACCATTAAATAACATAAAATTAAATACTTATCAAAAGAAAAAATGCGAATAGTGTGATGCTTTCAAAATGTTTTAAATTCAAATCCGCCACTTAACCAATATTATTTTAAATTCTATCTAAATATCAATGATTTATATTGCTCAATTCTATTTTTTATTCATTCTTCAAAAATAAAGGCAATAGAAATAAATCTGTTACTAAGGCCGAAAACATGGCAAGAGATAAGAATAAACCGAGGTAAAAAGTAGTAGCAAAAGCTGAAAATGTAAACAGTATAAACCCTGAGATAATTAATGAAGAAGTGATACAAATAGATAAACCGGCAAACCGAAAGGTTTTAACCAGTCGCCACGGATAGCTAAGAGCCCTGGTTTTTTTATATGCTCCTAAAAAATGAATGGTATCGTCTACGGCAATTCCAAATGCCACAACAAAAATAATAGAGGTGGTTAATTTCAAGGGAGCATCCATATAGCCCATCACTCCTGCCGTTATCAATAAAGGAATGAAATTGGGTAATAAACTTATTAGAAGCATTTTAAGGGATTTAAAATAAACTGCTAATACAATTGATATCAACCCTGTAGCTAAAAGTAAACCAAAGATGAGGTTCATAGAAATAGTTTCATTGCTTTTATCTATTAAATAAGTAGTTCCTGTGATACGATGCTGCAAAATGTCTTTGTCGATATTTTTGGTTATAAATACTTCCAACGCCTCATTTTTTTCCCTGGTGATAAGTGATCCCCACTCGGGTATAAAAGCAGCAAAACGGGCATAGATTTCAATAGAATCCGTAATATTACTCAATGCCATTTTACCCTTAATTCTTTCTACATTCTTAAGTGCAGATTGGAATCGAGCCTTGGAGGGGAATTGAAAGTATTGATTGGAACCTCCTTTTTCGATCTGGTGTCCATATTTAAGAATTTCTACAGGTGAAAACATACGTTCAATACCAAATTCACTGTACAGATAATCATTGATTTTATTTGCCTCTGTTAAAAACTCGTAATTCCAGATTGTTATAGTTGTATCTGCAGGCCAAATAGCCATCTCCCATGGTTTAGAACCCCCGAAATTTTGATCAACGAATTCAAAATTCTTCTTAACCTGAGAATTCTCAGGCAGGTCTTTCAGTAAATAGGCATCTGTTTTAAGTTGTAGGGTCCCGAACACACTAATTACCAGAGTTATTGTGGTAATGATCAAAATAAGCTTTCTTTTTCTGAGTACAAATGAAGTGAATTCTTTATACGGTAAATTTAAAACTTTCACTCTATTGCTATCTGATAATAGTAAAGGACCAAAGATAAATGTGATAAAAAATGCTATTATAACTCCTATACCTGCAAAAACACCAAGCTCCTGTACAGGCCGATTGGGTATAGATAGCAAGCTGAAAAACCCTATTGCAGTGGTAATGGATGTTAACCCTGTCGGTGTAAAAACCTTTACTATTGCACCTTGTATTCTATCAGCATAATTTCCAGATTTATTTTGCCGGTAGGCATTTAGCAAATGAATACCATCGGATGTGGCTACAAAAAGAATTATGGGAGGGATTAATACGCTTAAAATACTTAATTCCACACCTAATAAAGCCATTACCCCTAAAAGATAAATCATTGCACTTACACTTATTAAGTAAGGCAGCAACATGCTTCGAAAAGATCTATAAATAAGCAATAATATTGCTGCAGTTACTAATAAAGCAAGTGATAAAAACAGCGAAAAATCGTTTTTAATATTCTCGATAAAGGCATTTTGAGCTATTAATTTACCAACCAGTCTATAATTATGAAAATCATAAGCTTCCAAGCCCATTATTAATTGCTGTAGAAACTCCTTCTCTTTTTGAGGTGACTTAAAATGTTCATGTACAATTTGAACAAGCACTGATTGGGCATTATCAGCAAAAAATGTTTGATACATTGAGTGAGAGTAAATCCTGATACTGTCAGATTCTAAACGCTCTGGCGACTTGGTATGCAATAAAGGAATACCAGTAATTCCTACAGGTGATTTAATTAAATGTGGGATATCCGTGGGGGAGATTAGTGATTTCACCCCACTTAACTTTTTATTATTCTGAGACCAGTAAGATAATTTTTGTAAAAACAATGTATCAAATACTGTTGATTGAGCCTCTACAATCACTAGCAGATAATCATTATCATAACCAAAAACCTCTAAATGGCTTTCATAGAATTGTCTATCAGGATTATCTTCTCCAAAAAGCTTTTCAAATTCAAAACTGATTTTCAAATGAGTTAAATGATAGCCAAAAAATACCAGACTCAATAACCAGAAAATTAGTAGTATTCTTCTGAAACTTATATTATCATAGTTTGTAAAAAATGAAAGGAATTTTCTTTTCAAAGCTGATTAAAAATTAAAGGATAACTAAGCTTAAAATTAACATTTCTTCTATGGCTTTTACAACTGATGCCTATAAACGTAAATTCTCAATCGTTAAGATTTATGGATGAACCTTAAATATCAATTTAACAATTAAAAAGCCTTCCATTACACCTGCCTGTTAGCAACAGTATGTACTGCTAAAATTCTTTTGGCTTCCTCCTTCACTACAGGGTCTTTTTTCATTTCCCAAATTTCTTTTCTAGCCTTTCTCCCGGCAGCTTCCAGGTCAAGAATAGGCTGAGGATAATTCACTCCTAATTCAAAATTTAAGCTTCTTTGTTCCAAATAAGTAAGCTCCCAAGGCTGATGGATAAATGCCTCTGGAATATTAGCTAATTCAGGCACCCATTTTTTAATAAAAATGCCCTCAGGATCGTGATCCATGGATTGTTTAACAGGATTATAAATTCTTATGGTATTTATACCTGTTACACCTGCTTGCATTTGAAATTGCGGATAGTGGATACCAGGCTCAAAATCTAAAAATTGCCTACCTAAGTGAAGTGCACCCGCTTTCCATGGCTGCCACATATGGTGAGTAAGGAAAGAAACCAGCATGGCCCTCATTCTGAAATTAAGGTACCCGGTTTCTGTCACACAGCGCATACATGCATCTATGAGTGGAAAACCCGTTTGCCCAGCTTCCCATGCTTTGTATAGCTCTTCATCCTGCTCTTGCCTTATGGTATTGTATCCTCTATTAATATTTTCAAATTCATAACGATCCTCCATCTCAAATTTTTGCATAAAATGGCAATGCCAACGCAAGCGAGATCCGAAATTATTAAGAGCACTTTTCAGCCCCTCTTTTTTAGCTTGAACAGAAGCTTGATAAACCTGTCGGATACTTAAATTACCATAAGCTAAATAAGCAGACAATCTGCTACATGATTTGCGTGCCTCTAAGGGTTTACTTATGTTTTTATTGTATTGAAAGTGACGCTCTTCTAAAAAGGATTGGAGGTATTTATTAGCTAAAACAAATCCTCCTTGTTGTATCTGACGCTCCTTTTCATTAAAAATAAATTTATTTTCAAACTTAAAAAGGAGATTTTCAGGTATTGACACCTGTGATTTTGATAAAGGATTTAGTTGTTTATAATCGATCTTTTTGATGGGTTTCCCCATAAAATTATACCAGGATTTCGTCCAATCTTCTCGATTTTTCCTTCCTCTTTGCACTCCGCATTGAGGAAACTCTTCCCAATGAATACTTAGGCTTTTACAAAAAGAATCTACTACTTTATCACGATCATAAGTAATTTTTAAACCGGTTTCTTCATGAGAATAGATGTTTTTTACTTCATACTGAGAAGCCATCACTTCAAGAAAATCGGTCACTTCACTATGCACTTGAATAATTTGGTGACCAAACTGCTTCAACTCTTGCTCTAACACTGAAAGTGATTCTGCTACAAACTGCCAATGCCTTTGGCTGTAGTCCTCGGCATTTAACAATGAAGGTTCCCAACAATAAAAGATAAGTGTAGGCAGGCCAGTTTCGGCTGCTTTCTGTAAGGCCATATGATCATTTAATCTTAGATCACGTTTCAACCAAACAAGTTGTATAGGATGCTTCATAGATGGCAAACCATACAAATTGAAAGTTGTTTGATTATTGCATTCATATTGGGCATAAAAAAACCTGCTTATTATCAACAAGCAGGTTTATATTATTATTTAAATGGTTTATTTTTTCAAGAACTGACGTAAAACATACTGAAGAATACCTTTATTTTTGTAGTATTCCACTTCAATCTGAGAATCTATCCTAGCAAGCACTTCAAACTCTATTTCTTTACCCTCTTTTGTTTTAGCTGTAACAGGTAAAATCTTAGAGGGACTTAATCCATCACTAATTTCTGTAATAGTGAATCGTTCAGAACCATCTAGCCCAAGGCTTTCAGCAGTATCACCCTTGGTATACTGCAGAGGCAAAACACCCATTCCCACTAAATTACTTCTATGTATACGCTCATAGCTTTCTGCTATCACAGCTTTTATACCTAAAAGAAAAGTACCTTTTGCAGCCCAATCCCGGGAAGAGCCACTGCCATACTCTTTACCTCCTAAAACTATTAGAGAAGTTTCTTCTTCCTTATATTTTTCAGCAGCATCAAAAACAGACATTTCTTGACCGCTAGGGATATGAGTGGTAAAACCTCCTTCCTTATCAACCAATTGATTTTTAATACGGACATTTGCAAAAGTACCACGGGTCATTACCTCATCATTTCCTCTTCTGGAACCATATGAGTTAAAATCCTTTTTATCTACCCCACGACCTTTCAAATATTGGCCGGCAGGGCTATCTTCAGAAAAAGCACCTGCGGGTGAAATATGATCTGTAGTAATTGAATGACCTAATTTAAGTAGCACATGTGCTTCTTTAATGTCTTCAAAAGCTTCTGCCTCCTTACTAATGTCTTTAAAAAATGGTGCTTCTTTGATGTAAGTAGATTCATCATCCCACTCGTAATCTTCCGCTTCAGGAGCCTTCATTTCTCTCCATTGCTCATTGCCATCAAAAATTTCACCGTAATTCTTTTTGTAGGAGTCAGGAGATAAAACTTTGCGCATTACTTCAAAAATTTCTTCTTGAGTAGGCCATAAATCTTTTAAGTAAACAGGCTCTCCATTTACATCATAGCTCAGCGGATCATTATTTAAATCTATATCCACCCTACCTGCAATCGCATAAGCCACTACTAGCATAGGCGACATTAAAAAATTCATTTTTACAGCAGGATGCACCCGTGCTTCGAAATTTCTGTTTCCTGAAAGAACCGAAGAAACAACCAAATCATTTTCATCTACTGCTTTGGCTATATGGGGAGGTAGAGGACCGGAATTCCCTATGCAGGAGGTACATCCGTAACCCACCACATGAAATTTCAGCGCTTCTAGATCGTCCAGTAAGCCAGCAGCCTCCAAATAATCTGTCACCACCTTCGACCCTGGCGCCAAACTTGTTTTCACCCATGGCTTAACATCTACTCCTCTTTGAATAGCCTTCTGGGCTACTAATCCGGCTCCTAACATAACACTTGGGTTAGATGTATTAGTGCAACTAGTGATGGCCGCAATCACAATGGAACCATCACTCAAACTGAACTCATCATTATGTGTTTTTATTTTTACGGTTTTTAAACCGTTTTGCTCTTTTTCCTCAATAGCCACATCTGCATCAACCTCTTTAGATTGTTCAACTGGCTGAGACCCACCTTCTGCATACCATCGACTTACGGGCCTTTCATGAATACTTAAATATTCCCTTCCATGTTCTTCCTGCAGCAATTTTTTAAATTTCCCTTCAAACTCCCGTACCAAAATTTTATCTTGTGGTCTTTTAGGCCCGGATACAGTTGGCTCTACAGATTCTAAATCAAGTTCTAATACGGTAGAATAATTAATCTTATCTTCATTTTCTCTCCAAAGCATATTGGCTTTGGCATATTTTTCAACCAACTCAATTTGATCTTTTGATCGGTTGGTTCTTTCCATGTAAGATAAGGTTTGATCATCTACAGGGAAATAAGTAACAGTACAACCAAACTCAGGAGACATGTTGGAAATAGTAGCTCTATCAGGTACTGCGAGATTATCTAATCCAGGACCAAAAACTTCCACGAATTTCCCCACCACACCATGGCTTCTTAATAAATGAGTTATAGTTAGCACTAAGTCAGTAGCAGTGGTGCCTACAGGCATTTTCCCATTAAGCTTTAGCCCTATTACTTCAGGCATAATAAAGTTAATTTGCTGACCAAGAATGGCTGCTTCTGCTTCTATGCCTCCAACACCCCATCCTATTACGCCAATTCCGTTTACCATTGGGGTGTGCGAGTCTGTCCCTACAAGTGTATCCGGGAAAATATAGCCGTCTCTTTCAATAGCTACCTGCGCTAAATATTCTAAATTTACCTGGTGGCAAATTCCCATACCGGGAGGCACCACAGAGAAATTATCGAAGGCCTTTTGCGCCCATTTTAAGAATTGATAACGTTCTCCGTTACGTTCATATTCTTTATCTACATTCTTTTTATAGGAATAATCAGTGCCGAAATAATCTACCTGTACGGAGTGATCAATTACTAAATCAACAGGAATTAAAGGATTAATTTTTTTAGGATCTTTACCTTTGCGTACTGCCTCAGCCCTTAAGGAGGCAATATCCACAACAGCTGGCACTCCGGTAAAATCCTGCATCAATACTCTTGCAGGTTTATAAGGAATATCTTTATCAGAGGCCTCAGGGCTCCAATTTAAAATTGTTTCTATATCTTCTTTGGTGATAGCAAAGTCGTCAAAATTCCTGACAGCATTTTCCAATAAAATTCGGATAGAAAAAGGCAGTTTACGATAGTCACTGACCTTGTTTTTGTAGCTCATGTAAGCTATAGTACTTTAGCTTACCTTTTTGGCTATCAAGTTCTTTTACAATTTTGTACGGATCTTTGTGCATAGTGAAAAAGTTTTTGGTTCTAGTTAAATTCTAAAATGGCTGATTAAAGGTTATTTTACAACCTCTCAAACATTATTAACGTCAGATTTGAACTTAGCGTTTAAAAAAATTTTGGAACACACTCATAAAGAAATATTTTAATTGCAAAGGAAAGCAGAGATTTAAATTTGCTAAAACTCTCCATTTAATATTATCATGTTTACTCCAAACTCACCACCAAATCATCTTGCTCCACCATATCTCCTGCCTTTAAGTGTATTGCTTTTACTTTACCTGCTTTTGGCGGAGTGATTGACGATTCCATTTTCATAGCTTCAATTACAAACAAGGCAGTGTTTTCAGTTACCTCATCCCCCACTTTCACCTTAATTTCAGCTAGTTTACCTTGTAAAGGAGCGCCTACTTCATTTTCTGTAGATACTTTCTGATTAGTGATTTTATCAACCTTGGCGGAATTATCCTTTATTTTCACCCTTCTTGTCTGCCCATTAAGTTCGAAGGAAACAGTTCTTAATCCTTCTTCATTAGGCTCTGAAATATACAATAAGCGTATAATAATGGTTTTCCCTTCTGCAATTTCTACCAAAATCTCTTCGCCATTCTTCATACCGTAGAAAAAAGCTAGCGTAGGGATATAGCCTACCTCGCCATACAACTGCTGATGATTGTAATAGTCTTCATATACTTTAGGGTAGAGTAGATAAGCTAGTAAGTCCGACTCATCTCTGTTTTTATCGAACTTCGTCTGAAAAGCCTTCATTTCCTTTTTGAAATCAATCGGCTCGAGGTGCTTGTTTGGCCTGTCAGTGAAAGGTTTTTCTCCCTTTAAAATGATCTTGCTTAATTGCTCAGGAAAACCACCCACCGGCTGCCCTAAATCTCCTTTAAATAGATTTACAACAGAATCAGGGAAAGACAAGGTGTGCCCTTTCTGAAAAATGTCATCAGGCGTTAGATTATTGGATGTCATATACAAGGCCATATCACCTACCACTTTAGAAGATGGCGTTACTTTTACTAAATCGCCAAACATTTTATTTACCAAAGCATAATTCTTCTTAATTTCTTCAAATTTATGCCCTAAACCCAACGCATTGGCTTGCGGACTTAAATTAGAATACTGTCCACCAGGAATTTCATGGTCATAGACCTCTGCTGTACCAGCTTTCAAGCCAGATTCAAATGGATAATAATGTTCTCTCACATATTCCCAATAGGTAGAATATTGATTCAATGAATTAATATCTAATTTCAATTCTCTTTCGTGACCTTTCATGGCACTCGCTACGGAGTTAAAATTTGGCTGTGAAGTGAGTCCCGACATGCTGCCTAAAGCTACATCCACCACATCTACTCCTGCTTCTATGGCTTGTAAGTAAGTGGCAGATTGAATGGAGGAGGTATCATGCGTATGTAAATGAATAGGCAAATTAATTTCTGATTTCAGTGCTGCCACCAACTCTTTAGCTGCATAAGGCTTCAATAAGCCAGCCATGTCTTTTATAGCAATGATATGGGCACCTTCATTCTCCAACTGTTTGGCAAATTCTACATAATATTTTAAAGTGTATTTTTTCTGTTCCGGATCTAAAATATCTCCGGTATAGCAAATAGATGCTTCTGCGATAGAGTTGGTCTTTTCCCTCACCGTTTTAATGCTCACTTTCATGGCTTCCAACCAATTGAGTGAATCGAATATTCTGAATACATCTATGCCCGTTTCAGCAGATTTTTCTATAAATCGTTCAATTAGGTTGTCCGGATAAGCTTTATAGCCCACCGCATTGGAACCTCTAAGCAACATCTGCAATAAAATATTAGGAACCGCTCTACGTAATTTAGCCAACCGCTCCCAAGGGTTCTCATGCAGAAAGCGCATACATACGTCAAAAGTGGCCCCGCCCCATACCTCCATAGAAAATACCTGCGGATTGTTTTTCGCAAATCCCTCTGCTACCTTCAGCATATCAATACTTCGCATTCTGGTGGCTAATAAAGACTGATGCGCATCTCTGAAGGTGGTATCGGTATAGTAAATGGCTTTCTCATTTTTCAACCATTGAGAGAATTTCTCAGGTCCCAATTCAGTCAATAGGTTTTTGGTGCCTTTTGGGTAAGCTCCATATTTGTCGTAATCCGGGACTTTAGGTGTCCTGAATACTTTCCTTTCGTCTTTCACCTTTACATCGCGGATGTCCATTTACACTTACATCGGCAATAAAACGCAATGTTTTAGTTCCCCTATCGAATTTCTTAGAAATCTCAAATAACTCCGGGTTTTCATCAATGAATTTTACTGTACATTCTCCATTATAAAAAGTAGGGTGAGCAATTACATTCTCCAAAAAGCCGATATTGGTTTTTACCCCACGAATTCTAAATTCCCTCAAGGCACGGTTTAATCGCTGAGCAGCTCCCTTCAGCGTTCTTCCCGATGCAGATATTTTTACCAGCATGGAGTCGAAAAAAGGTGAAATATTTACTCCGGGGTATGAACTTCCTTCATCTATTCTGATGCCAAAACCTCCGGCATTTCGGTAAGCTATGATGGTGCCGTAATCGGGCTTAAAGCCATTTTCAGGATCTTCGGTAGTGATACGGCACTGTATGGCAAAACCATTGCAGGTAACATCTTCCTGACTTTGGATAAATATTCTTGGATCATTTAATGCATGTCCTTTTGCAATCAAAATCTGAGAGCGAACTATATCAATCCCAGTAATTTCTTCTGTAATAGTGTGTTCTACCTGAATCCGGGGGTTTACTTCTATGAAAAAGATGTTTTCTTCCTTATCGACCAGGAATTCTACCGTTCCTACATTATTATAATTAACATGACGCGTAATGGATAAAGCATAGCCATATAATTTATCTTTAGTCTCCTGGCTTAGGTTGGCAGAAGGCGCCACCTCTACCACTTTTTGGAACCTTCTTTGCACTGAGCAATCCCGTTCGAAAAGGTGAACGATATTGCCGTAATTATCCCCCATAATCTGCACTTCAATATGCTTAGGGTGATCAATGTATTTTTCCAAAAAAATAGTATCGTCACCAAAAGCCTTGCCTGCCTCGCTTTTCGAGTCTACAAAGGCTTTTTTTAACTCGTTTTCATTATGCACTACACGCATTCCGCGGCCTCCACCACCTGCTGCGGCTTTTACCATAATCGGATAGCCAATTTTTTTGGCTTCTGACAGAGCTGTTGCTGTATCAACCATATCTGCTTTACTATCTTCTATAATAGGCACCTTAGCCTGAATAGCAATGTTTTTGGCTCTTACTTTATCACCTAATGCCTGCATTACTTCCGGCTCAGGCCCTACGAAAATAATACCCTCCTCTTTACATCTTCTGGCTAAATTTACATTTTCAGATAAAAAACCATAACCAGGATGGATGGCATCAACACCTTTATGTTTCGCCAACTTTATAATTTCCTCAATATCCAAATAGGGCTTTAATGGATCATCATCCTTACCAATTTGATAAGCTTCATCGGCTTTGTAGCGGTGTAAAGAATAGCGATCCTCAAAGGTATAAATGGCAACCGTTCGTATTTTTAGTTCGGAAGCTGCACGTAACACTCTGATGGCAATTTCCCCTCGGTTAGCGACTAATAATTTATTGATTTCGTATAATTTGGTTTGCATAGTTGATAATTCTGTAAAATAGTAGATAGTTTGATAGGCTTTAAATGCTGTCGGCCTAAAAATCTGCCTAAGATATAAAGGCTTTATTAAAATCTGAAAGTTTTAAGAGCTTATTAGAGATTAGTCTCATAGAAAATTATTTAACCCTAAGCACTTTTATCAGTAATAGCATGATTTATAGTCAAATTACTACAGCTTTTAATAATCACTTAAATTTCCTTCTACATCCCTCATTTATCTTCCTATATTTGCAATAAATACCATTAAGAATGAATTTAAAAGATACCAGATATACCATTACAGCGGCATTACCCTACGCAAATGGACCTTTACATATTGGCCATATTGCCGGAGCGTACTTGCCAGCGGATATTTTTGTTCGCTATTTGCGTTTACGAAATAAGGAAGTGGTTTTTATTTGCGGTAGCGATGAGCATGGTGCAGCCATCACGATTCGTGCCAAAAAAGAAGGTATTAGTCCAAACGAAATCATCGATAAATACCACTATCTTAACAAAAGCACTTTTGAGAAATTCGGTATTGGATTTGACATGTACCACCGTACCTCTGAGAAAATTCACCATGAGTTATCTCAAGAGTTTTTCACTAATTTATATGAAAAAGGAGAGTTTACGGAGCAGGAAAGTGAGCAGTATTATGATGCAGAATACAAGCAGTTTCTGGCAGACCGATACATCACCGGTACCTGCCCAAAGTGCGGTCATGATAGTGCTTATGGCGACCAGTGTGAAAAATGCGGTAGCTCACTGAATCCGACCGATTTAATCAACCCAGTTTCTACCTTAAGCGGGAAATCACCTGAGCTGCGGACCACCAAACACTGGTTTTTACCTTTAGATAAGTACCAGGGCTGGTTGGAGAAATGGTTGGTAGAGGGCAAAAAAGGGCAATGGAAACCGAATGTGTACGGGCAATGCAGCTCATGGCTGAAAGCCGGTTTGCAACCCCGTGCTATGACGCGCGACTTAGATTGGGGAGTAGATGTACCCCTTAAGGAGGCCAAAGGAAAGAAATTATATGTTTGGTTAGATGCGCCCATCGGTTATATCTCAGCTACCAAACAATGGGCATTAGATACCGGAAACGACTGGGAAAAATACTGGAAGAAACAGGCAGATCCAAAAGAAGATTCCACCTTGATTCACTTTATTGGAAAAGATAATATTGTTTTTCACTGTATTATTTTCCCTGCCATTTTAAATGTGCATGGCGACTATATTCTACCGGAAAATGTGCCTGCTAATGAGTTTTTAAACCTGGAAGGTGATAAGTTATCGACCAGTAGAAACTGGGCTGTTTGGTTGCACGAGTACCTGGAAGAATTTCCAGGAAAAGAGGATGTGTTGCGCTATGCATTAGCAGCCACCCTACCGGAAACCAAAGACAGCGAATTCACCTGGAAAGATTTTCAGTCCAGAAACAACAGCGAACTAGTGGCTATTTTTGGTAATTTCATTAACAGAGCTTTGGTGCTTACCCATAAATATTACGAAGGCAAAGTACCGGAAAGAGGGGAATTGTTTGATTACGATTTAGAAACGATTGAACAGCTGAAAAGCTACCCGGATCTAATAGAAGACAAAATTACGCAATACAAATTCAGGGAAGCACTGGCTCATATGATGGAATTTGCTAGGCTTGGCAATAAATATTTAGCGGATATGGAACCCTGGAAGCTTCAAAAAGAGAATCCGGAACGCGTGAAAACTATTATGAACCTTGCCTTACAGATTGCAGCTAACTTAAGCATAGTTTGTGAGCCATTTCTGCCTTTCACCGCGACTAAATTACGTAAAATGCTCAATATTGAAGCTTTAGACTGGGATTTAGCAGGTAGTGTTGATTTATTAAAGGCAGGAAACACCATTAATAAGGCGGAATTACTATTTGAAAAAATTGAAGATGAAACAGTAGCCGCTCAAGTACAAAAATTAGAAGACTCCAAAAAAGCAAATACAGCAGAAAATACTGTAAATAACAATACAAAAATGGAAGAAACAAATAAGGAAAATACAGCCCCTGAAGCTAATACTATGGATCTTGTTGCCAAAAAAGCAGAAATTCAATTTGATGATTTCATGAAAATGGATATGCGCATTGGAACAGTACTTGCGGCAGAAAAAGTAAAGAAATCGAATAAATTATTAAAATTAACGATTGATACCGGACTAGATCAAAGAACTATTTTATCTGGAATTGCCAAGCATTTTACTGCAGAAGAGATGGTAGGTAAACAAGTGACTGTTTTGGTTAATTTAGCGCCACGACCAATGATGGGGGAAGTTTCGGAAGGAATGGTGCTGATGGCGGAAGATAGCCAAGGAAATTTACAGTTGTTGCAACCTGGGAAGGAAGTAAATCCGGGGAGTACCGTTTCTTAATGAAATTTGAAATGTGAGATTAGAGTAGTGGGATTGTTGTAGGTTTTAAGTTTTAGGTATTAAGTTTTAGGTTATTAGTTTAAAGATGAAATTTGCAAGAAAAAAATTATAAGTGAAAGTCTCAATACTCAAATCTGAATACTAAATCAATATGAAATTTCAAGAACTCGAAAATAAAATACATCAGTATCAGAAAGAAGGTGTCAGGTATTTCACCACCTCTTCTTTTCAGTCGCACAGCCTGGTGCTTTTGCATATGCTGAGCCGGATTGATTCCCATATTCCTGTCTATTTTATAAATACCGGCTACCATTTCCCGGAGACAGTGGCTTTCAGGGATCAAATTATGGCAAATTTCGGACTCACTAACCTGGTAGATCTAAAGCCGCTTACTCCTAAGAATATGCAACGTGGTGCGGATGGTAAAATGTATTTCACCTCCGATCCCGATTATTGCTGCTACCTCAACAAAACACAGCCAATGGATGCAGTATTAATGCAAAATGATATCTGGATCAATGGCGTGCGTGCCGACCAAAGCAAAACGCGCTCTGCCATGAAAATGGAGCAGGCAGCTCCGCATGGCACTACCCGTTTACACCCCATGCTGGACTGGAACTCAAAAATGGTGCACGACTACAGAAAAGAATACCAATTACCAGACCATCCTTTGGAGGCTAAAGGCTATTTTAGCATTGGCTGTGAGCCCTGCACTCGCAAATTTGACTTGGATATGCAGGAAAGAGAAAGCCGCTGGTATGGTATGAATAAAACCGAATGTGGATTGCATACTGATTTGGTGAAATAGGTTTTTAGGTTTTGAAGTGTGGGAGTTTAAAGGTGTGGAATAGATGAGGTTGATAGGTTAGCAGATTTGCAAGCAATAAGGTTCCATTTGCAGAAATAGAAATTAGTTATTGATTTTTCAAATCAATAGATATTTTATGCAGGTCAATATAATTTTCTCTACCATCTATTAATTGAAGATAAATTCCATCAGGCATTACCCATAAATTTGGTTTATACTTCTTTTTCAAATTGAGTTTACCCATCGGTTCCAAACTTTCATTAAATGTAATTAAGTAATAGTTTTTTGCTCTATTGTTTTTAGAGTAATCTGCAGGAGGCTCACCTTGTATCCTGTAATAGCGTTTGCGATAAGGGTCATAAATAATCTCCTTATAAAGGTATTGATCATCCATTAAGGATCTGTAAATATCTCCTTGAGTATAATTATCATTAAAAAAAGCCGTGGTAATGGGAGTATTATTTGGTAGACCCTCATAAGTATCGCTGAAATTCACCTTACTAATCAAGCTTAAGTCCGAAATACAATAAATATAAAGGTTTGGTGAAAATTTATAGCTGAGAAACACGCTATCTCCTTTAATTTTGAGGCGTGGATGCAAAGCATGCCCATATGTTTGTCCTTCCTCTAAAAAATCTCTTAAAGGAAAGACTTCAGATGAATTTTCTACTCTCTTTTCATCCCATAAAACTTTGGTCAGTATAGGTTGATCCAGATAGGTGATTTTTACATCTACTATCTTTGGATAAGCATTGTAGATGAGCTCTCTTTTTTCGTTAAAAGGATGCGAGAATTCCTCTACTTGACTTAAAAAACCTGAGACTGCACCTTTAAATTGGGGCATATTGTCAAATTTTGAGGCGTCTATTCTATCAACTACCTCACCGGACTCGGCTAATTGATAAAAGTAGTTTTGATTTCGAATGAGAAACCCTTTTTTAAAGGAAATCAACTCACTAACGCTTTTAATTGGGTATTTTTCGTCCAAAATAGGCGTTTGTTTTACTATTTCTTTTTTGTAAAAATTGAGTGTGGTGATTTGCCTAAGCATATAATCATAATAATGAATGAGACTATCCGGCTCCTTGGCGTCAGAAGTTTTAAGAAGAAACATACTGATAGCATTGGTTCCTACAGGAATGGCGTACTCTTCAAAGTTATAGGTCAAGACTTTTATTTTCCTTTTAGGAGAGCAGCCAGAAGCTCCTAAAAAGATGAGTAAAAGCATCAGCGGAAATTTCTTCCTTACGATTAGTAGACCGCTTTTCCTTATTCTTAAAAACCGCATACTTCAAACTATTTTAGAGTGTAAGTTGCCAAAAACAATCTATCATCATTATTTTCAATGCTGGATTCAAGTTTCTTATATAATTCAGGCGAAAAGTCCTCTAATTCCCCTTTTATGTCAGGATTTCTTTCCTTTAAGGACTTGTAAACTTCAGGTGCCACTGAAGTTACAAGTACATTATTATTAGTTATACCAATTGGCATGCTGAAAATACGATCCAAATTACCCACAGTTTCAAATACCTTTTTATGATTTTTGTAATATGCCCTTTTCAAGAAGTTTTTTTGCTGGTATTCAAAAACTAATGAATTATCTGTGATTACATAGGCATTATTTAAATATGAAACATTAAATTTTGCTAAGTGCTGCTGAAATTTTTCAAAATCATGACGCTGGTTATAAGACCATGTATTTTCATCAATTGAAATAGAATAGAGAGGAGTTATATTTTCATTTTCAGGATTGATTTCAAATATCAGTGATGATGTAGCTTCTGTGTAGGTATTGACGCTCCCCTTATTATTGATGCCACCACTGAAAGCAAAGCTCATGATTGGAGTATCTTCAAGGTAGGCAAAAAATGAATTTAAGGTAGTAGCATTTTTATCAGTCCTAATCAGATTAAAACGATCTTCTGCATCATGTCCTTTTTCTATATAATAGAATCCATTCTGGTAGCAAAATGTATTATTATAAAAATTGAGATGTAATGTTTTTAGAAAGTATCCGTCCGTACCATATATAAAAATTTTCTGATCAGCATTTGAAAGTAAATGGATTTCCGACTTTACCTCGTCATATGCTATATCGTCAACACTCTTGTATTCCTGCGGGCCCTCTCCTTTTTTACCAATTCTTCTTAAAAAAGCTCCCGAATCATCAAAGACAAAAACATTGGATAGGCTTTTATCAAATAGAATAAACCCTCCTTCAATTTTGATAAATTTATTAATCACTTTAAAAAATCCAGGATCCGGTATACTATCCAATATAATAAGGTTATGTATTTTCAGTAAGGATTTGATTGGCACTTCCTCAGATTCTCTTAAATCAACCTTGTGCCTGGCACTTTCTTCTAATGATTTCTCTTCACTTTTGGGGCTACTATTGCACCCATAAAAAATATCAGAAAATATAAGGTCAATTTAGTTGTCATGTTGAATACTTTTAAAATTGTATACTGTAGAATGAATACTGACAACTAAATATATAGTTAATATACAACTAAAACAATAGTTTTAAGAGAAAATACTTGGATTATCTATAATAAAAGATAAGCTGAAAAGCTGATTAGTAAACAAAAGCGCTCACCTATTCATGGGATCTCGCAACGCAAATTATTAATAAGCAATTTCAATCTTATGCAAATCGATATAGGATTCTCTTTGATTTTTTAATCCAATTTTCAATCTATTTTGCGTCTCAAGTAAAAAATGTCAGCCAAGTTTTTAGGTCTGTACAAATTATATAAAACGTATTGATCACCTCGCTTCCTATGAAATGAAATGCTCTCTACTAATAAAATCAATAACAGCAACGTTTTATTCTATTTTACTAGAAGAAGAAGAAAAATAATAACAGCGAAATAAATAAAAAAGACCAAATTCTGAGCATATTCTTTATTTTCAGATAAACAACCCAAAAACATAAAAACCTACAAACAACATTACTGGCTTGTAGGTCCTTTACATAATTTTACTAATCAAGATCAGTATTCTTTTTGGAATTTAATTCTGCAGTCCAACTTCAACTTCATCTAAACACGTACCACCTCTACCGAGACATGTGGCATCCACAACTTCTCCATCAACAACGACCACAATAAAATTTCTTGTAGGATATTTATCCTTATTAAGATCTATAACATCTATTTGGCTATGCACTGATAACATTGAGATTATACTAAGAACAATAATAGCCGTTAAAAATTTAAGCTTTTTCATAATTTCTACATTTTAAATTTATATTTTGTATTGAATATAACAAAGAAAAGAAATTCATTTTTACGATCCATCACCTCTTGGGGTGATTTTGTGGTGATCCTTCATGTTGCAACATCACTTTTTCTCCTTCTCAATTAAGAACAAAACTAAGAGAATAGCAAAACTTACAATGACCGAACAACAGTACGGATACACATAGCCTTTACATTCTCAGTACAAGAAACTAACTTGCTGAGCTTTTAAACAATATCACTTAAAAAGATAACTTTATTAACCGTTAAAAATTATCAAGTTCCGTGCTTAATGGCATTTAAGATAAAATTGATATTATTTGAATCTATTTTACTGTCATCCGACTAACTTTTAATGTTAAGAATAATGAGTCTTAATATTAAATTTAGGGGGATTTATTTGATTTTTGAAAAACACCCCCTGCTAGGTTTCCAAATAAAGTTATTTGCACTATTTCGTTATCCCTTTCTTCAATGGATAATTTTTCACGTTTTATTATACTCAAAAAACATATATAAGTATTGAGACCGCTTCTAGCCATGCTCACTACCGTGGTAAAAGATTCCGCTTGTTTATTTCTGCAGAAAATCAGTGTAAAAATCAAATTAGCAATCAAAGCTATCCATATTTGGCTCATAATTCCCTGCTGGCTATCCGAGAAAAAGTAGCTTAATTGATAATTCTGTTTTAGTTGTTTGAAAAAGGGCTCTATCGCCCATCTGTTTTTGTAAATATGACTGATGGTCAGTGCTTTGTATTCCACTTGGTTGGTGATAAAACTTGAGTACTTTAGCCGAATGGGAATTTTATAGGTTACTAATCGTAGTTTTAGCCCCTCTTTCGATCCTTTTAATTTCACCTGTATCATTTGGTCTTTAAGTACTCCTTCACCCGTGGCTAAGTCTAAAATATCCACAGGATCATCTCCTAACACTTTATAGGAGGCATTTTTATTGAGCAGGGTGACAAAATAAACCCCTTTCTCATTCCACTCGCTATAGACCTGATAGTTTACATAGCCTTTATCAAATACATACAAATATCCTTCTTGTACTGGTAGCTGTCCGAGGAAATCCTTGTCATTTTTAGCGGCAGCCCCCAGCTCAATATGTTCAGGCACCAAACTGTCAAAAGGTAGCAGGGTCTGGGCTTTAATTCCGCCTTTTTTTTACCCTCCAAAGGTTTACGGCCAGCTCCTTTAAAAACCTCGCTGAACAGGGTAAAAGTAGTACTGTCAAAACGTTTAAGCTTCTCACCTGAGGCTTCTGCATTGATGGGCAGGACTAAAGATTGACCTTGTAGCTCACCCTTATAATAATCCAGTAAATTATAATACAAATCCGCAAAAACCTCGCTATCTCTGTTGCAGTTCGCATCGGAAAGGGTGCTGACGGCAGGCAAGCTATCTATCCCCAAGTAGCACAATTTTCCTTCTAAAAACAGAAGGCACTTACAAAGACTGTTTAATGACCCTGACTTGCTGATGACGCCATAAAGCATAAACACGAACTGCTTGTAGGTGCTCATGGTCTTGTAATATTTGTCGGAAGCAAACTTAGTAACTGATTTTTGAACCAGTTCCTTGGGAATGAAGGAAAGAAGCTGGCAGATTATTGGTTGTCCTGATAATTTCGTACTTTTCACCCGTAATATTGTTAGTGTGAGAATTTTCAATATTACAAAGCAAAGGTGAGATTGAAAAATCTTGCCTTTGTACTTTTCTAATAATTATCATTATTTCGATTCTTTTAATCGGATGCCACTAAATCTATTTTAAAAATTTCTATCCTATTTCCGCTCTTTAATACTAAGTGAATAAAAAAAGGATTTTTTTTTAACGTAATTGCTGTACGTATTTTCGTAATCTATAATATAACTTTTTTCAAGTAATTCATAGTCTTTAATAGTGCCGTATAAACGTGCCTTATCTTTAATTTCTGTAAAAACTAAAATAACATTTAATAAGGTTTCATATTCGCTTAATATTTTATGCTTACAAGGTCCACACGAAATTTCCGGGATGATGAAGATCAAAGAATCTATATCCTGAAATACTTTGCTGCTTGATGGAAAGGGATAATTAGAATTATCGTCATAATACCTCATTTCTGATTGAGGATTACAAGCAGAAATGTAAAAAATTAAAACAAGAAGGGAAAACTTAATTTTTTTCAATATTAAAATAAACATACTCTTTTACATCTTCTAATTCTGTTTTCTTCAATAAGTAAAGGCCTTTAGGACCTATGAAAGCATCATCGATAATGTACTTCTCCGGATCGATCAGTACTTCTTTATTGAAAGTTAAATCATTATTCAAAACAATAATACTTCTCTTACCGGGCTGACCTCTCTTTTGCTGAAGTAATTGTTCAATAGCCTCTTCGTTAAATTTCCCTTTAATCAATCTGTAATACAGTTGATTTACAGGATCGTAAAGAATACCAAAGTATTCGTCTGAAGAATAACTAAAACGCATACTCTCTTCGAGTCCTTCTAATGGAACGCTAGAAGGTACAATATCTTCTTCTACTATTTTACTTTTGACCAGAACACTGTCAATTAATTTTCCATTTATATCATACCTATAAAGAAAAGGATCAATTGGGTAGTTCACAATTATTTTGTTATCCATTGCATTGAAAGCAATGGAGGAAAGTAACTGCTTAAGGTGACCAATATTCTCTGCTCTTATATTTATGAGAATAACCAATTAAAGAAGAGGATGAGTCATTTGCTAAATTCACCACATTCAAATGACCTTTCACCTCATAACTACCATCATTTCCATCAAAATCGGGAGTTCCAGGAATAAAAAGTTTATTTTCATTCAAAAACATTTTGTTGACATTTCTCAGGAACATTAAGGAAGAAACGTTCTTCACGAACTTAGTAGATAATTTATAATTATCCAGCACTTCACCTTTACTATTTATTAAATAGATAGTGTATTTATACGGGCTTGGAATGTAAATAGAATCCATCGAATTTCAATAAAAAACCGTTCGGATATCCTATCCCATTGGGCCCTTTAAAATCTAATTGTATATTTTCCAGATGTTTTTTCTCATTGAGATCATATATGTTTAAGGTGTTTACAGTTGTTGATTTTATGAAATCCTGATAAACTACAACTTTCTCGGATTTGCTTTCCCAATTATAATAATCCGTGTAAGAAAAATAATATGAAGTCATTGAATCTAAGGAAATCTTAATTGTACTACCAGGGCTACTTTCATTCCAATATTTTAGATTAGATCCTTTATTATTAGACGAACAACCCAAAAACATAAAAAAACCTACAAGCAAGACTACGAACTTGCAGGTCATTAAAATAATTTTATTAACCATAATCAGTATTCTTATTCAAAATTGGTTATTCCTCTTGTCCAACTTTTTTTAAACACAAGCTAATAAAAATAGCAAAAGAATTAGCGCTGGTTTAGTTGTCATGCTCATTGATTTTGAGTTTTACCAATTGACAACTAAATATATAGTTAATCCACAACTAAAACAATAGTTTGATTAAGATTTTTCAGGTATGCGTATTTAAATTAAATACGATAAGGCGGGGATCCTCATCACAACTAATACCAAGTATTCTATTGTTTTCTTCATCAACTGTAAAATTCCAGAATAGATTGATCTAAGGTATAATGGGCCACGGGAGTTCCATCCAAATGAAATACAAAAATTTGTTCACACATTTTAGGCTTACTCACAATTGCATAAATTTTCTTTAGCAGTGTCTTCACTATAATAATGTGTTCTGGAGGTACTATAGTCGCAGTACGTAGAAATTGTAGTATTTAATACTTTAATCCAATGTACATAAACCCTTTTCTGTCCGTTTGAAAATTCACATTTATCTGATTCAGGATATTGATAGCCAAATCCATATTCAAATCCAAAGACGAAAAATAGCGCTAAACATAAAGCTCCTAAAAGGAGGCTTACTTTTTTAATTGATTTCATATTTAACTAAAGGTTGAGATTCGTTTCCTTCCTCTATTGCATATATAACATTATTCGAAAAATCAACTGCACAAGCATTAATTAGCCGATCTAATTGATAGATTTTTGTTTCATCAGTACGGATATTGAATATATGTATTTGTGATTTTAATCTAGGAATTAAAGCTTCTGTAAAATTATCCAGCGAATTAAAACCTGCATATAATCCATAAATATAATCTCCTTGAGATTTTATATTGTAATAGTAAAAATATTTTCTTTTAAATTTATTATCTTCTATGTTTTGATTGGTTCCATAACTGTAGGACTTGATAAATTCTCCATTGGTATCGTAAAGATCAATTGTATTGAGAACGCCATTCCAGGTAAATAAAATTTTATGCTCTACGTTATAGCCTATATCTTTTGGAGTGATTGCTGAATAAAATTGATCTGGATTTATAATTTCATCATTAATAATGTTAGGGATCACTTTGGTTTCGTTTGTATTCAAATCGAATATGGAGAATTTAGTTATTGGGTCGGAATCTACTAATGCAAGCTTTTCATTCTCAATCATGGTAATACTTTGAATAGAACTGGTTGATCCGTAGTCTTTTTGACGTTAAAAATAGGGGTTTTCTGATTGTTTTTTAAATTTAATTGATATAAACCTTTTCCAAACTCAAAAATTTGAACATCTGATACTATATCATTTACAGTACTGATTTTTAAAGATTGAGGTGAAACAAATTGATTGGGCCCCTCTCCTTGGGAAAAGTCCTTTTTGAGATCATTGTTCAAATTATAAGTCAAAAAAATTGAGTCAGATTTTACATCGTACATAAACAATTTATTGTCTATAAAATAAATATCATCAATTAAACCATATTCATTTATCGGACCTATATTTGATCCTTCAAGATATTTTGGTGAACAACTAAGTTCTTTCCAGTCTCCTTCTTTATTCAAGACAAATGAACTTTCAATTTTTTTTTCGCAACTAGTCAATAAAATAATTAAAATAATCAGTGGTATTAGTTTCATAAGCAAAAAATTAGACTGCAAGAAATTTATCCTTGCAGCCAAAATTAAATTATTATTATTATTATGGTGCAAGTGATTCCTCCTCAAGTCCACCACCACCTCCGGTTGAGCAACTACCGGATGCAGAAGTTCCTTTGACTTCATTACAACTACACATTGTGTAGTATGAATCATTCGATGGTGGCCACCAATCTGTTGAAACTTGAGAGGCTCCAGTAGGACAAGGAGCTTCCGCCGATGCATCTTGAGGAGCCAAACTAAATACAAGCCCTAAAATCATTGTTAAGGCAAATAGTGTGCTAAAAATTTTTTTTCTCATAATTTCTATAATTTTAAAGTTAAAATTTATTAAGTGTGATCACATTTGTAAATTAAGCGCATTCATATGTTAAATCCCTCACCCCTAGGGGTGATTTTGGGGTGAGTCTCTCTTTTTCTGTGTGTGTGTGTGTGTGTGTGTGAAGCAACTTAGTTAAATTGCTATTCTCTTCTGCTAATAGCCCTAAAATAAGCTGTCTGAATTCCGTTTTACCCTTCAAACCTAACTTAGAAATAATTTTCTTCCTATGGGTCTTTACAGTTTCCAGTCCAATACAGAGATTTTCGGAGATTTCTTTACAAGTAAATCCTTGTTTTACCTGGTTTAAAACTTCTGTTTCTTGAGGGCTTAATTCTGCTTTTTGTAGAAGTTGTATTTTTGAAGGGGAATCTGACATAACTTAAGGTTTTGATTAATAGCTCATTAAACATAATAACTAAAATCAATATATCAAAACTGTTGTATATATTATTTAAAATTCTCCTTACAATTATTATACTCTCTCTCATTTTATCTTTTATTCCGCCAAACATTGAATTACTTTAGCAAATCATTTGATTAGCGGATTATTTAAAATGAAGAATATATTAATAACTGGGGGTGCAGGCTATATTGGTGCTGCCTTAGTGGAAGCACTTTTACCATTGGAAGAGGTAAACAAAATTGTGATATACGATAATTTAAGTCGTAAAAACTTCCATTTTTTCCTGGGTACTCCTTTGGCCAATAAAGAAAAAATTGAATTCGTAAATGGCGAATTATTAGATTCCAGAAAGCTGAAAAAGGCTTTGAAGAACATTGATACGGTAGTCCATTTAGCAGCCAAGGTGACTACTCCTTTTGCAGATGCAGATCCCCATTATTTTGAGCAAACCAACCACTGGGGCACAGCAGAGTTAGTGTATGCTGTAGAAGAATCTGATGTGAGTCACTTCATCTATGCCAGCAGCGTTTCGGTATATGGCTCTTCTAAAGAAATGATACAGGAAGGCCACCAGCCTAACCCTCGAACTATTTATGGTATATCTAAAATGCGTGGTGAAGAACATGTTACCCGACTCATGGAGAAAATCAATACGCAAGTACTTCGATTAGGAAATGTCTATGGCTATGGACATGCGGTACGCTTTGATGCGGTGATTAACAGCTTTATGTTTGATGCTAATTTCAATAAGAGAATTGCGATCCATGGAGATGGCAAGCAGAACCGTCCTTTTATTTCTATTGATAAGTTAAGTGATGTGCTCAGCCAAATCAGTACCAGCACAAAAGTGCCTTCAGGTTTTTACAATGTAATAGATCACAATTGGCAGGTATTGGATATAGTGGATGTAATAAAAGAATTATATCCTGAAATGGAATTTACTTTTATCAACCAGCATTTAAAATTAAGGGAGCTGTTGGTAGATAACAAATCTATTTTGAGTGAGTATATTGATTTTAAGAGTGGTGAGAATACGCTAAAAGCCGATCTCCAAAAGTTTAAAGGGTTTTTAAGGTTTTAAATTATATGAAAAAATACTTTCTCATCGCAATCATTGCTCTTATAGCTCTGATGCTATACAATATGTTCACAGAAAAGAATATTCACGACTTGGAAGGTGATTTTAAAGAAGTTGCCTATACTAGAAATGAAAACAATACGGGACCCGTTGTAAGAGTTTATGCGTTCACGGTAGCAGACACTATATGGTCTACCATGAGAGAACATGCCGAATTACTGCCACATACCAAATATGGGACCACTGAAGCTTTCTATTTTCTTCATTCAGAAAAGGCACCTAATTCAATCAAGTTAAAAGAGCCAAAAATTGCCCCTGAGTTAGAGTCATACTGTATAGCAAAAGCCGTGAAGGATGGGATGGGGAATATAAACTTTATCCAGTACCCCTACAAGTAAAATATGAGCTAAATAGAATTTACAAAGCCAAAAGCAATACACGCCAGGCCTTTTGTACTTCTCCATTTTGCAGTAAATCATGAGCATATTGGTGTAGCGCTTTTTCCTTGGTTTCCGGTTGCCCTACGTGCTCAGTAATAATTTTTTGTACTTTTTCATCTTTGGTGGTGTCGTCAATGGCATCCTTATTGGGTAATTGTTCCACATTCCCTAATTTACCTAAGTCATTTCCTGTTAAAACATCACTCATTCTAATCGATTCATGAATGGCATCCACGCCAATCCCTAGTTTACTCAGAGGTTTTTCTACTTCAAACATGCCTTCTTTGGCTCTGGAATACCAATTACCGCCCATTCTGGCTATAGGGTCTAACTTAACGGGGTCGATTTTACCCTCTTTATCCAAAATATCTTCCTTAACATGAATATACACTACTTCACAAATAATGAGGTTTCCTGCTCCTCCTTCCTTACCGGTCTCTATTATTTGGTTCACTTTGCATTCAAAAGCAACTGGAGATTCGACTACTCTGGGTGGCCTAACCTTCTCTGATTTAGCTTCCGTAAAACCCGCTTTCACAAATTCATTCACCCCTTTGTCGTATTCTGTGGACGACAAAGACATCTGCTCCACCATTGGATAATTGGCAATATTAATAACTACTTCTTTTACTTCTTTTACATTCTCAAAACTATGCTTGGTGGTATTATCCCTACCTCTACGAGAAGGCGAGAAAATAAGAATAGGTGGATTTGCACCAAATACATTAAAGAAACTAAATGGACTTAAATTTACTTTTCCGTCCTTATCAATAGTGCTTGCAAAAGCTATGGGTCTGGGTGCAATAGCTCCTAATAATAAGCCGTGTAATTCAGGTGTTTTAAGGTCTTTAGGATCTATTTCTTTGTAAGCCATAATATTCAATAGTTTGTTCTTTTTCAATAAGTTCTTCTACTTAATCAAGTAGGAACTGTCGGTAAATGTTCCTGCAACCATAGTTCCAATATTAATAAACTGTATATGATATATCCTACGTTTCTCTCCTGAAATTGATGCTTATTTAAAATTTTTAAAACAAAGTCCTTATTTAAGTACTGAAAAATTTTGGCTTGAGGATTATGGAGTAATTCTTTAATCAAAGGCTGAAAATCATTTGCCAGCCAATGCTTCAAGGGTGCTTCAAAAGATATTTTCTTTCCTTTTACCACTGATTCAGGTAGTTTATTAGTATAAATCGATTTTAAAAGCACTTTCCTGGTCAATCCTGAAACTTTATATTGATCAGGTAAGCGCGAAGTAAATTCAAACAACTCATGATCTAAAAAAGGAGAGCGTGCCTCCACAGAATAAGCCATGCTTGCCCTATCCATTTTTACCAAAATGCCTGAAAGCAGATTAAATTTCCGGTCGTGGTGCATTAATTGATCTAAAGACGACAACTGCAGGTTTGTCTGCGCTTTTACCAGCTCGGTAAGAGAATGCACATCACTACCACCCTTCCAAATTTTGTCCCGATCGCTTTCCCGAAGCATATCTACTGTATAAGCAAAATACTTTTCTTCAAAGGGGAGCGCCAAAATACTGGCTATTCTTTTCAGATACCCCATACTGCTCCTTCTTTCTCCTGTTGGTAATAATTTATTGAGACGCTTAAATCCTTTTAGCTTCGCTTCATTTTTAGCTAAAAAATACCTTCTATAGCCACCAAACTGTTCATCTCCTCCATCTCCATTAAGCATTACTTTCACATGTTTTCCTGCTGCTTCGGCTATGGCTAAATTAGGTATAGCGCTGGAATCAGCAAAAGGCTGATCGAAGGTTTTCACTACTTTATTTAACCACTCAGTTGGTTTACCTTCAATGGAAATAGTCTCATGCTTTAGCCCTAAAAAGTCCGCTGTATTTTTTGCAGTTCTTACTTCATTTTGAGCAGTTTGAAAAGGATATTCAACTGTATAAGTCTTAATATTTGAGTTAAGCTTAGCTGCTTCATAGGCAATTACTGAGCTATCCCAACCACCGGATAAAAATATCCCAATAGGCACGTCAGCTCTGAGCCGAATTTTTGTTGCCTCAGCAATCAAATTTTGCGTTCGATCTTTTATTTCCGCTTCCGGCAACTCCCATTTTGGCAAATACTGGTAATTCCAGTAGCATTTTTCCCTTATATCTCCTTGCTTAAAAGTTAAAAAGTGACCCGGCTTAACGGTATACACATTTTTGTAAATGGTTTCCGGTTCCGGAATATTAGAAAGACACAGAAAATGATAAATCGCCTCTTCATTGATTTCAATAGGAATTTTCATCTCCTGCATTACCCTGATTAAAGTTTTTAGTTCAGAAGCAAAAATCAATGTTTCTTCATTGGCAAAATAGTACAGAGGCTTCTGCCCTACCCTATCTCTGGCCAATAAAAATGTATCTGTTTTCTTCATTATAAAAGGCAAAAGCAAACATTCCTCTCAATTCAGAAATAGCATCAGTACCACTAAGCTGTAAATATTCAAATAAAATTTCCGTATCAGAATCTGTTGTGCTTTTTAGCGATTTAGCGAGTTCCGGGTAGTTGTAGATTGCGCCATTAAAAGCTAAGTAATTGCCTTTTAGATCAGAAACAGGTTGCTTACCACTTTCCAGCCCAATAATCTTTAGCCTTTGGGTGCCTAGATTAACTTTTTCTGTTTTGATGCAATAATCATCATCAGGACCTCTATGCTGCATCAGGCTCAAAAAATCCTTGAAAGTCTCTGCCTCTAAAGATCCTGATTTATGCCATACTCCTGCTATTCCGCACATGGGTGAACTTTATTGATTGGATAATTGATTAGCCAAATTTAAAGAAAATATTGTCAGGAAAAATTGTAGTAAATTTTAAGGTTAAAACAAAAACCACTGATCTTTGGCGAAATCTTCTTTGTAGATAATTTCATCAAATCTATAATATTGGGCAGGTTTATGGGATACACCTTTCTCCCTTTCATCTAAAGGAACAAGGAATTTAGTTCGCAACATCCGTTTTCTGAAATTTCGTTTATCTAAAGATGAGCCTACAATGGCTTCATATAGAGTTTGTAATTGTCGTAGTGTGAATTTTTCAGGCAATAAAGAAAAAGCAATTAAGGGCTCCCTTTTTATCTTCTCTCGTAACATATACCAACCTGTGTTGGCTATATCATTATGATCAAATGCTAATTTTTGGGGTTTATCAATAGGATGCCACAATACTTCTTCTGCAAATGAAGAGGGTGCAAATTCAAAATCACCCACCTTAATCAGGGAATTGTAACCTATGGTAATTACCCTAACTTCAGGATGTTCTCTTATTGTATAAATCCATTCTATATCAACCGGATCCTTTATTCTATCCGGAGAACCAAAAGTTTTAAATTGCTCAAGGTAGAGATTTTGCAAACCTGTTAATTCGAATAGCACCCTCGCTGCTGCACTATCCAGGTCTTCTCCTTTTTGCACTAAATCTCCCGGTAAAGCAAAAATATTCTTGCCGCCTTGCTTTCTTTTTATTAATAGAATATTGATTCTGTGGTCATCAAAACCAAAAATGACGCAATCTATAGAAATATGGGGATTGTAATGAAATTCAGTCATTAATTTTAAAATGTATTGCACAAAGATAGCAAAATACTATTGGCTAAGTGTACTCATTACACTATCTTTGACGGGCTGATAAAAAAAACTATGACAAAAATGAAGCGTATTGGCGTTTTTACCTCAGGAGGAGATGCACCCGGCATGAATGCTGCCATCAGAGCGGTAGTGAGAGCAGGGATTTTTTATGATAAGGAAATTGTAGGGATTTATCGTGGCTATGAAGGCATGATAGAAGGAGATTTTATTCCAATGGAAGTAAGATCAGTTTCTAATATTTTGCAGAGAGGAGGCACAATTTTAAAATCAGCAAGGTCTAAGGAATTTAAAACTCCTGAAGGCAGAGCTAAAGCATATGAACAGCTTAAAAAACATAATATTGATGCACTTATAGGGATAGGAGGAGACGGCTCATTTACCGGATTACATCATTTATATTTAGAACATGGTATGCCTTATGTTTGTGTACCCGGCACAATTGATAATGACATTCCAGGAACTGACTATACCATAGGATTTGATACGGCCACCAATACAGCGGTAAATGCCATTGATAAAATTAGAGATACTGCACTTTCTCACAACCGGTTATTCTTTATTGAAGTGATGGGAAGAGATTCCGGTTATATTGCCATCAATAGTGGAATCGCTGGAGGCGCTGTATCTATTATTATACCAGAAGAGGAAACTTCTATTGATGAGTTAATAAAAAAACTGAATGTAGGTGGTGAGCAAAACAAAACCTCGAGCCTTGTAATTGTAGCCGAAGGAGGTAAATCAGGCTCAGCTATGGAAATAGCAAAAAAAGTAAGTGAACAATCACCTTATTTTGACACAAAAGTTACTATATTAGGACATTTACAAAGAGGTGGCTCTCCAACTTATTTTGACAGAGTATTAGCCAGTAAAATGGGAGTGGCGGCCATAGAAGGTTTGGATTCAGGGGAAACTGACGTAATGGTGGGTATTGTTCATCAACAGGTTATTTTCAATAAGTTTAAGGATATTATGTCGCAGCCGAAAGATATACATAAAGAAGATTTACGCATTGCAAAAATTTTATCCATTTAAAAATGATTCTAATAGGTACAAGTGGTTCAACAAAATGTGACTGGCAGCTGGTAAAAGACCAAAAATCTTTTATTCGCAAAAGCACTAAAGGTATTAATCCATTTTTTATGGATGATCAGGCAATTGCTGCTACCATTAATACCCTTGGAGATGAAATACTTGATTATAAAAATGAAATAGAGGTGGTTTATTTCTTTGGAGCCGGTTGTTCCAGCAGACACTTTGCCACTATGGTGGAACGAGGTATTTCTCTCGTGTTTAAGAAATCCCACTTATATGTAAAAGAAGACATAGTGGCTTCAGCCTTTGCCACTTTTGAGGGTGAGCCCTCTATTACTGCTTTGATGGGTACAGGCTCCAATGCTTGTTTATTTGATGGCGACATTGTGAGACAGGAAGTGAGTGGAATGGATTTTATATTGGGCGATGAAGGAAGTAGAAGTCATTTTGGTAAACTTTTGTTAGGGAAATATCTTAAAAGGCAACTGCCTGCAGATATACAAAGAGACTTGGAAAACGAATTTGAATTAAGTAAAGAAGATATTTTACTCAATGTGTACATTAGGCCTTATGCTAATGTTTACTTATCTAGCTTCAGTCAATTTATTAATGAACGAATTGATAACCCTTTCTTACATGAAATGGTGAAAAACAGTATTCAAGAATTTACTGAAATCTATATCTGCTCTGTTAAAAACTATGAGAATTATAAAGTACACTTTGTAGGATCTGTACCCTATTATTTTAAAAATATTTTATTAGAGGTAATTAAAGAGAAAAATATAAAAGCTGGCATTTTTGTGGAAGAGCCTATAGATTTATTAGTCTCTTACTTGATTAAAAAGCATTATAATTCTTAAATTGTACTATCCAGTAAAAGCTAAAATGAACTAAATAAACTAAACGGAATATTATTTTAGGCGACCAAGCGCGGATAATTTTCGTATAATATGTAAAACTTACTACTACAATGAAAGTTAGCATCGGGATTGATATAGGAGGAACAGGTACCAAATTCGGGATTGTAAATTTAGAAGGAAAAGTACTTTATCAGGGAGCTATTCCTACTCAAAGTGAGCCTGTTTTTGGAGATTTCATCAAATTTCTGGCCACAGAAATAAGAAAGGGATTAGACCTTAAAGAGTATGAATTATTAGGGATTGGCGTAGGAGCTCCTAACGCCAATTATTATAAAGGAACCATAGAACATGCTCCTAATCTTAGGTGGAAGGGTATTCTGCCCTTAGCTAATAGCCTTGAGGACGAATTTCACGTGCCTGTTGTGATCACAAACGATGCCAATGCTGCTGCTGTTGGTGAAATGATTTTTGGTGGCGCCAAAGATATGAAAGATTTTATTGTAATTACTTTAGGAACCGGGCTAGGCGCAGGTATAGTAAGTAATGGTAAAATTGTTAATGGTGCCCATGGTTTTGCAGGTGAATTAGGCCATACTACAGTGAATTATGTAGGGGGCCGTTATTGTGGTTGTGGTAACAGAGGTTGTCTGGAAACTTATGTATCCGCCACAGGGATTAAAAGAACAGTTTATAAATTGTTGGCTGATCATAATGAAGAAAGCGAGCTTAGATCAGTGAGCTTTCATGAATTAAGTGCAGAAATGATTACTAAATATGCCTTAAAAGGTGATTTTATCGCCATTAAAGCATTTGAATACACGGGAAGAATATTGGGGACTAAATTGGCCGACACTGTGGTACATTCAGATCCTGAAGCAATCTTTATTTTTGGAGGTTTATCGCTCGCTGGTGATTTAATCTTTGACCCTACCAAAGAGCATATGGAAAAACATCTCATGCCTATTTTTAAAGGAAAAATCAAAATCATTTCATCACAACTACAAAATCAATCGGCCCCGATTATTGGTGCCAGTAGCCTGGTGATTGATAAACTAAGAAAAAACGAAGCTGAAATTTTTAATGATTGAAAATTGTAAACAAAAATAGCCATCTTTACTACATAACTAAATCATGTCCTAAAGATGGCTCAATTTTTAATTTTCTATAAGAAAGTTTATTGAGTAAGTTTGCAAAATCGGAAGTATTTTTCTCTGACCTATTCCTAGTTAAAATATTTAAATTATCCGGCAGGCACCTCTCTTGTTGCCCCCTCCTCCAACGTAAATAAATCTTCTGTCTCCTCTATAAATTGAATATTTTTTATGGTTGCTTCTCCTATTTGCTCACCAAGTCCCGTTTCTTTATTCCAGTTATGGAATTTCCAATTTGCAGACACAATAGCTCCTTCATAAGGTCGATAATTGTTATAAACAATAGCGTGCGGATTCTTTTCTGCTTCCTCCTGCGATCTATTACCAAAAGTAACAATATAAGCCATTGCCTCAACCAAGCCTGTTTCCTGATTTATATACACCTGATACCAGTCATCAGGGGCATCACCCACACCATTTTCAAAACTTAATTTAACAGATGGAAGGAAGTCCTCTTTATTTCTCAGAGGCAGTTTCTCCATTTGTCCCCATTTAGTACCTTCATCTGCAAATTTAAAAGGGGCTAATGCAAAATAAGACCATGTTAAGGCATCAAATCTGGCACCATCATATTTGGCTGAGTCAGGTGAAATATAAACTTTTGTTCCATCAAATAAAAGTACTGTTCCATCTGCTTTCACCACTTTTACTTTACCTGAATTTGTTCTGGAATAAATTGTGGCATTCAACCTCTCCTGATCATTAAAATTTAAGTTTATATCAAAAGAAATCACTTCATGCTCATAGAAATCTTTAATATTATGCTGGCTGACTAAATTCTGTACCTCCTGAGGCAAATCAGTAGGAATGATATAGGCATTCTCATTATAAACATCAACTGACTCTTCCTCTGTAGTTTTTTCTTTAGAGGGACCACTGCAAGCTATTATACTTAAAACAAGAATTAACAATAACAGACTTTTAAAAGTATTAACAATATGCATTTTTTATTAGTTTAAGTTTCGAATTAAAAAATGTTATAGTATTTCTAACGTTAATTTTTTGATATCGTTAATCCTACTGATATTTGGGTAATTTTTATTCTTAAAATAACAATTTTCGTGGCTAGCATGAATAAACAGGAAAAAGCCGAAAAAACACCCATCATTGAGCGAGCTATAGACCATTTAGCAGAGAAAGGCTTTTTTATTTGGGATGATTTTATCTCCCCCGATGCAGTAAAAGAACTACGTCTGTTGGCGGAATCCAACCGGGAAGAAGGCAACTTCAAAAAAGCAGGTATAGGTAAACAAGTCTTATTTCAGGTAGATAAATCCATCAGGGGAGATTATATTCAATGGCTCGATAAGCAATCAAAACATCCAATAGTACATCAATTTTTGAATGAAATCTATCAATTAAAAGATTACCTGAATCAAACCTGCTATTTAGGACTGAAAGATTTTGAAACACACTTTGCCATCTACCCTGAAAACACATTTTACAAAAGGCACGTAGATCGATTTCAGCAAAATGCGCACAGAGTATTATCTTTTGTACTGTATCTTAATATCAATTGGCAACGAGGAGATGGCGGTGAATTGGCTTTATACGTTGATGAGAAAACTGAAATCATACAACCACTTGCCGGTCGACTATTACTCTTCCGTAGTGAATTGGAACATGAAGTACTTTTAGCACATAAACCTCGCTATAGCATCACCGGATGGATGTTAGATAAAGATATGAGTTTAACGTTTTTGCCTTAATTTTAAAATCTAACTCTGATTCAAGCGATCTCGCATCAAATTTTGCATACTTCATGTCGGTACCTCATCGAGGTCAGACATATTTCCATACTACGCAGACATTTTTTAAAAGATTTAGGTTGCAAGATGCAAACTTGAGATTTCTGGCCTTTTCAAGGTGTCCACAATGCAATCTTTATCAATTATTTCTTGGTATAGCATAAATGGCTTCCTGTCTTCCATCAATATAATAAATCTTCTCACCATCAAAATATGCTTCCTCTTCCAACATAATTCTGATTTCCTTTTGCCACTCTGTAATAAAAACAGCTGCATTTAACTCAATAGAGTAAGCAGTATTAGGGTAAAGTGGGTAATCTCCTCCGCCTGGAACTCCACCCTGTTGATCCCACATTCCTATAGTAGGGCCAGCGGCATGCCCATGATAGCCAATGGGGTGCGTGTAGATTGTTGGCTTTAAACCATCATCTTTTGCTGCCTTTAATGCTGCTAATAACATTTCATTACCTGTTCTACCTGTAGTAAACTGATCTGTTAAATGATCTTGCACTCTTTTACCTTGTTCAAAAGCCTCTACCAAATAAGTAGGCACTCTTGTTTCATCCGGCTTTAAAACATAGGCATGTTGCTGTGTATCAGTATTCAAACTCAAATAGGTAATTCCAAAATCAACATGTAGCAAATCACCGGGAATAATGGTTTGTTTATCCGGCCTTTTGCTAAAACTTCTCAAATGATCGAAACTCTCCGGATCAGCTCTTTGGATATCTACTGTAGGATGAAACCAGGTTACCAATCCTAATTTATTGATTTCTTGCCTATACCACCATACTAAATCATCGGTGGTAGTGTAGCCTGGTGTAATAGCTTCAGCCGAAAACCCTCTGGCAATAATTTGATGAGCAATACGGCAAAGCTGTTCATAAATTATTTTTTCCGTCTCCGATCTGGTTTCGAGCCAACCTACACCTAATTTCTCAGCAGAAACCACAGATTTTTTATACTGAGATGGTAAATTTTGGATAAACAGCTCATATTCGGTCTTATTAATGCCATCGGCCAGTGCAAATGTTTCTGAATAATTCAACCCAATTTTCTTTGGCTTTTTTTCGGAGATGATTTCCATCAAGCGCTTCCATTGATCAGGTTGCATATCCGGACTCCAGGCTTTTTTGAACAACTCTCCTACATCATAGCGAGCAACCGCAAATGTTTGTAAAGAATCACCAGGTTTAGGCTGATATATCACCAACATAGTTCTTCTTCTGGCAGAAATCCATGTAGACGGAAGCATGGTTTTAATAATAGGATCCTCATTATATTCTCTGGAAATGATTACCCACATGTCGATACCAGTTCTTTCCATTATCGCAGGCAATACTGTTTCAAAGCGTTCCTTAAGAATTCTATCTTCAAGTGCAGCCCTCTCTTTTAGAGGCAAAACGGCATCATATTGCGCATGAAGAGGCAATAAAATTAATAATGACAAGCAAATACTTAGGAATCCTTTTATAAACATAAATTGGTAGATTATATAATGTAACTATAATGGTTTTTTACTCGCTGTACTCTGTTAAAATTGTATAATTCAATAACTTACCTTTTTTATCATAAGATTCTGTCCTTACAGCTCCTACTTCTTTGGCTATCCACTCTATATTTTTTGTTTCTCTATTAATACCCATTGCTTCAAATTTAATAATGGAATTAATTTTGTAAGTTTCGTAAGAGCCAGCAGGCACCTCAAGGGTTTCCATTTCCATTACTTTTCTATCAGTCATTTTAACAGCAAATTTCATCTTCATAGGCCCGGAGATAGTGGCAGTTACGGCTCCATCGTTCAAATACTGACCTACCTCAAGTTTTTGAGGTATTTCAAGATTATCAAATTCCATATCTATTTCCATATCTTTGAAAGATTCCATGGTTTCCTCTGGCAAGTATTGTGACATATCTAGTTTCATTACTCCATCCTCACAAACGAATTCCACTTCCTTTTCCATCTGTAATTTATCTTTTTTGTCGTAAGACATCAACAATACTTTGGCTGTTAGATTATTACCTGATTCGGTAAGGTCTAGAATTTCATAAGATTGTTTGCCTTCGTATTTATCTTTTGCATCATAAATTGAAGTAGTCCATTTCTTGCCTTTTTTAAATACAAAGTAAGGATTACACTCGCTTTGAGCAAAATTCTCAAACGGTAGGCTAACGAGTAAGCCTAAGCATAAAAGTTTTAGAATAGATTTCATAGTTAAGTTTTTAAGTTGTGGAAACTAAAGTACTAATTTTATTACAGAAATCATTCAGAACCTGATTTTTTCAGTTCACCTATAATTTAATTATCAAATCTTGAGCTCAGGCTCATGTTGAGAAGAATAGGCAATCAGCTGCTCTTCCATTTTTTTGTAAACTGTATCTTTCAGCACAGGAGTATCTTTATGAGTAAGTCCTTTCGCGCTAACAGGAGGTAAAATATTTACCTTAATTTTACCGGGCCACAATAAAAAACTGCCCGGTTTCATGCATTTCGCTGCACCCATCACCACAATCGGAATCATTTCCGCCTCAGCATCAATAGCTATTCGGAAAGCCCCATCATAAAATCGTTGTAAAGGCTGGTCAGTCCTATTCATGGTTCCTTCAGGAAAAACCAAAATAGAGCCTAATGAATGCAATACCTCATTTAATCTGTTCTTGCTTTTTTGCCTGCTTTGCGGACTAGATCTGTCTACTACCTCAGTCAAGGCTTTAATAACATAACCAAATAAAGGGATTTTGGTCAACTCTTTTTTTGCTAAAGCTTTAAATGCTCCCACAGCCTGAGGCATCGCTACTGTGTCTAGAAAGGAGGTATGGTTAACCACAAAAATGTAGTTCTTTCCCTTTTTAATATGCTCCTTTCCATCGATATCGAAAGTAATTCTATTAAAAAAACTGAAGAGTAAAGACCATAATTTTATTGCTTTAAAGCTAAGGTGATGCCCTCTTTTATGAATTAAGGGGGGGATGATGAATAGAGGGAATAAAATAATCATAAAGACATGGAATACCAATAATGCCCATATGCTGTAAAGAATGTGTATAAATTTCTGCATTGTATATTTTTCCTGCTATTGAAAAACAAAAATGCGAAAAGTTAGCGGGAATACATCATAAAAGCGCCCCAATAATAGGGATGCTTATATTGATTTAACATGGCTAACTGCGCTTTTCTGAATGCGGAGGCTGTATCTAAACTTCCTTTTCTATTGTTATAAAAGGCACTCATCAATTTTTGTGTAGCGGCATCATCCACTTTCCACATACTCATAATAGTGGATTTTGCCCCTGCTATTATAAAGGCACGCTGCAAACCATACACTCCCTCTCCGGCTTTTGCGTCACCTCTTCCCGTTTCACAAGCAGATAAAACCACCATTTCGGTATTACTGAGATCTAAATTTATCGCCTCATAAGCTGTTAATACTCCATCATCATTTTGATTGAATGATTGATTTCTTTCTCCAATCTTATCTCCGGAAGTATTGGCAAGCAAAATCCCGGATCTTAAAAGTGGATTTTGTTGGATATATTTCATTTGTATCCCCATCAAATTATCTTTCAAATTATTATCTTCCAGGAAAAAACCATGACTAGCCAAATGCAAAATCCGTGGTGATGCGACAGTCTTCAAATTGATTTCTGTGGCATTTTGCTGCATATACTTTTGCACTTTACCTTCAGTACTTAAAGACTTGGAAATATCTTCAATTTCCTTTTTGGTACCGGGTAGCTGGTTTATAGTTTCACTATTAAAGTCAGGATCGCCCATTAAAAAAGCGGTCCCTTTAGTGTTTTTTCGATTATTGCTTTCAAATAATAAATCGTTGGGATGGCCTATGTACCGGATGTCAGTATCCTGAATTAAATATTTTCCTGAGGGCTTCCTTAAGGCATTCACATTCAATTGATTATATATACCATCAGGGGAAAAATAAACTTTAGTACTGCCAGCTACAAGTTTTTCCAAAGGTTTCCAATATTGGTCGTAGGAATATTGATCATCCAATTTCTGCTTAATCACATTATTGTAATAGGCAAAATACCTACCCTCCAATAAATCTCCACTTTCATTAATAAAGATTTCTGCCTTTTCATTCACTTTATTAATGGCAATAAATGCATAATTATTTTTGGCTGTTAGTACTTTATCAAATAGTGGATATTGTATAATTTCAACCAATACCTCAGAAGCGCCTAGTTTTTCCTGCAATTTTTTATAATCAAAATTTTGGTTTGCAAAAGCTTTTGAGAAAGCGTCAGATTGGGATGACAGTGCTTTTTCAGTATCATTTGCTGCTCTTTCGAGCGAATCCAAATTAAAAGATTGCTCTTGTAACTCCTCGTTACTTAAAGTATAGGCATTGGATAATTGCAGTTTTTGATCTATCCACTGCTTGTAGAGTTGTTTAATCTCCTCATTATTTTCATTGGAAATAGCAGTTTGTAAGGCTGTAGAAGAAGTTAAAAGTATTCCTTTAGTCGCTAAACGATAGCTTAAAAGATCATTCAGTAAATCAGGATAATTCACGTATTCTGCTAATGCAAAATTATAAAACCTAAAAAAGCGAGGCTTCAGTTGTTCCCAATATTTTGTTTTTTCTGCCTCACTCAAAGCCGGGAAATAATCCTTAACAAAATCAAGGCTGGCTTCCATTACTCGCTTATAATAACTAATGGCAGAACTTATTTTACCGGTCTGCCAATAATACAAAGCCATATCTTCCTGACCTTGAACAACTTTGGGATGCGTTTTGGCTAATTTTCTCTCCTTAGTATAAAGTGCTTGTTGCAGTAAATCATTGGCTTTATCATACTGCCCCAAATACCGATATAAATTTCCCAAATCTGATTGCGTACCGGCAGTAGTAAGATGTTCGGAGCCGAATTTATTAGTATAAATGTCTAAAGCCGTTAACAACGATTTCTCTGCTTTCTCAAATTCACCTTTTTCTACATACAGAGCCGCCAAATTAGATTGCATATGGGCATAATCAGGGTCCGATTTTCTATTGAATTTAGCTCTAGTTGCTTGCAATTCCAACACATTGTTTAAGGTAGTTTCTGCAGCCTCTAATTGGTTATTTTCTTGCTGCAAAATGGCTTTATTAGTCATAAATTGCAGGTAAGTACCATCATTTTCCGCTAAATCCATTGAGGCTTTTTCCAGACATTTATTCATTAACTTTAGTGCTATATCACTACGCCCCATGTATTGGTTTAGTATAGCCTCATTATTCAATAAAATTGCTTGTGGTAAGCTACCAGAAGCTTTATCTTCCTTTATTTTAGCGGATAATTCTTGTAGCGTTTTCTCAGCTTCCAAATAATTACCTAAGTTCATTTGCAGTACCGCAGCATTATTTAATTCAGCCAAATAACCAGTACTTGCATCACCCTGCTTTTCTAACCAAGCTTCCTGAGCTTTTAAATTAAATTCCTGAGCTTTGGAATATCTGCCCATATCGTTATAAAGTAAAGACAATACACCAATAGATTTGAGGTATGCGGGTTCGTGAGTGGCATTTATCTTCTCATAATTATATTTTGCTAAGGTGAGGTACGTTTCCGCCATAAAATCATTACCTAAGGCGTAATTCAATCTACCGAAGTCGTAAATATCTCTTGCTTCATCCAATTCTGTTTTTGGTTGATTATCATTAATTAAAAACTTTGCAGTACGCATTAAGCCTTCACCTTTCTGTTTATTTTCAAATGATTCCGTTTTATCCAAAAAGGCAATGGCGTAATTAAAAGTTAGGGTATCATAACTTTTCTGTTTTTCATCAGCCTTTTCAGCTAATTTCTTTTTCAAAGCTTGTTCAGCCTTTCTTTTCAATAGGGACTCTCCTACACCAAATTGGGCGAAGGAAAGCGTGTGCATTATTAGGTAAAAAACAAGGGTAAAAATTAAGCTTCGCATAATATTTGGATTTTTTTCACTCTTAAAATTGTTTCTGCTAACTTTAAAGCTTGTAAAAATGAAGACTGCAATCTTTTAATTATATTTAAAGATAGCAAATTCATATCAAAATCAATTACATAGTTTGAATACCGATGAAAAAATTAAAGTTCCCTAAAATAGTTTCCGATTTCCAGAATAAGGAAAGAATTATTTTACGCGATTTTTTGGCCCTTGAAAGAACTACTTTAGCCAATGAACGTACCTTATTTGCCTATATCCGAACCAGCTTATATCTAATATTAGGTGGTATAGGCTTCGTTCAGTTAAAAGACTTTGAAAATATTAGGTGGTTAGGTTTTTTCTCTTTTGGCCTAAGTGCCATCTTAATTGTTTTTGGCTTATTACGTTTTTTTAAATTAAGGAAAAAACTCCAGAAGTATTATGATGAAGATGATATCAAAGAAATGGAAAGAGCTAAAGAGAAAGAAAGAGAGGAAAAAGAAAAATTAGCAGAATTAGAAAAGGATGAATAAGAAAAAAAGGAAATAATTACTATAAAACATTCCTTTTAACCTCTAAAAAATAATTTACTACTTTTTCGCTAAAGCTATGATTACTATAATTTTACAAAATTTTTAATTTAAATATTACTTCCTGAAGTGATGATTATAAGCTTTTGTATTTGTAGCTTTGCGCAATAATTGAAAAATGCCCTTATGTACCCAATCAAAAAAATTTTAATCGGTTTAGATCTGTCTGACATGGATAAAACCATGGCCAAATTCGCTAATTTTTTATCTAAAAATTCCGGGGTTGAAGAAATCTACTTTGTTAACATCGTTAAAAACCTAAATATCCCTAAAGATGTATTAAAAGAGTTCCCTAATATGATTTCCGATGTTGTGAAAGAACGGAAACAAAAAATGAAAGAGGCTTTTTTAGAGGCAAATGAGGGTGATAAAAAAGTAAAAATAAACTTTGAGGTACTTACGGGTAAAATTGCGGACAGTATTTTAGTATTTGCTAAAAAGCAGGATATTGACTTAATAGTTATTGGCAGGAGGGAAAAAGAAGAATTAAACGGTGCCTTATCACAAAGATTAGCCCGTAGAGCTGCTTGTAGCTTACTGATTATACCTGAAGGCACAGAGCCTAAAATGGACAAAATTTTAGTACCTAGTGATTTTTCCGATTATTCGGTATTAGCTATTGAACAAGCAGTGGATACCGCCATAAAAAATGAGGGTAAAACTGAAATTGTTATTCAGAATGTATTTACAGTACCTACAGGGTACCACTACACGGGTAAAACTTATGAAGAGTTTTCTAAAGTAATGAGAGAAAATGCAGAGAAAGATTACAAAAAATTCATTAAAAAGATAGATACCAAAGGCTTAAAGTTTAAGGTAGCTTACTCTAATGATATCAACGATGATGTAACAACCGATATGTTAGATAAAGCTAGAGAAATTGAAGCCAACGCAATCATTATTGGTGCTAAAGGTAGAACTGCCACCACAGCTTTCTTTCTAGGGAGCATTACTGAAAGATTAATTCAATTGGATTCTGACATTCCTTTATTGGTAGTAAGACCAAAAGGTAAAAATGCAGGGATTCTGGAGTTTATAAAAGAATTATAATGCGACCCATTATAGAAAAATTTTACGGTTGGATTTTTTCCGATAAGGAATCGGAAGAAGAAGTGCCATTTGCCAATAAAAAGTTCATGTTTTGGTTTTCAATTATTTCTTTTGCAATCGTTTTATTTTTTATCATTAGGGACGTAGTAAAGAATATCCAAAATATTTAAATTCGTGCCATGCAACATATTTCGCTGGCCGACCTCAATTTACTGATCAAAGACACAATACAAGTCCAATTGGAACCCTCCTATTGGATAGTGGCAGAAATAGGTGAATTACGACTGAACCAAAATGGTCATTGCTATCTGGAATTTATTGAGAAGGAAGAAGACAGCAACAAGTTACTTGCAAAAATAAAAGGCACTATTTGGTCTTATAGCTACAGAACTATTAGTGCCTGGTTTCAATCTATTACAGGGGAATCACTACGGGCCGGGATGACAGTTTTAGCCAACGTACAAGTCCAATTTCATGAAGTATACGGCTTAAGCCTTAATATAAAAGACATAGACCCTAATTTCACTTTAGGGGAGCGCGCTAAAAAAAGACAGGAAATTATTAATGAGCTAAAAGCAGATGGAGTTTATGAAATGAACAAGATGATCGCTCTGCCATTAGTACCTCAGCGCATTGCCATCATCAGTGCAGAATCAGCCGCCGGTTACGGTGACTTTATGAATCAGATTGAACAAAATGAATTTGGTTATCAACTCAAAAGCCGACTTTTTAAAGCTACTATGCAAGGAGATAAAGCGGCAGAAAGTCTAGTAAATGCTTTATTACAAATTCATGAGCAGGCAGAGCAATTTGATGCGGTGATTATTATCAGAGGTGGTGGTGCACAGGTAGATTTAGATTGCTTTGATGATTTTGATTTAGCTTCTCATGTAGCACAATTTCCTTTGCCTGTTTTCACAGGTATAGGCCATGAGCGGGATGAAACCATTTGCGATTTGGTAGCTCATACCGCACTGAAAACACCCACTGCCGTAGCAGAATTTCTTTTGAGAGGCATGAGGCAATATGAAGAAAATGTGAAACTGGTCACCAATAATATATTAGCCCTTATTAATGAGATAATAGAGAAAGAGATAAATATCATTAATGATTATCAGCATAAATTACGCTACGCCATGTCGCGGCATTTCAATAAAGCAGGTAACCAATTAGACCAATTTTGGCAAAAGTGGCAATATACAGTAGTTCAAAAAGTTAAGAACGAGGATAAAAGCTTAGCATTGATCGAAAAAACACTTCAGTTGATCAACCCCTCAACTATCTTCAAAAAAGGCTATTCCCATACTAGCTTACATGGTAAAAGTATTAATCAGGTAGTGGTAAAAGTTGGAGATGAGCTTAAAACGGTGAGTGCTCAACAGGTAGTGGTGAGTAAGGTGAGTGGAGTGAAGAGTTTAAATGGTTAATTTGTACAAGAGATTATTTAGCATCTAACACTATACCGGATCTTTCCCAAGAAGTGTTATCAGATTTTCTTATCAGCGTATTTTCACTTGCTATTTCAAATTCTGCAGAAATACCTTTATTAACAGATATTAAAAATAATGTTTCAAGCTCCTGATTATAAGAATATTCTAAAACAATATCCCCACCATCTAAAAGACCTGAAGCCACATTATTGGAATGAAAAAAAACAAAGCCAGAACATTGATTAAGTTCAGGGTCAGAATTATCGCATTCGGGATTAATATAATTAAAAGTAGACCCTTCTAAAAATATCATTTTATCCATTTCTTCTTCCTGAGTGCAAGAAAAAAATATTACTAAGAAGGCAAAAAAGATATATTTCATATTATGTTAAGGTTCGAGTATATAAATGTAGACAATAAAAATTTAAAACAGAAATTTATTTAGATTATCAATTTGTTAATCAGCTTTTTAGTAAAAAACTTCCTTATCACCTATTCTTTCCCATAGCCTTCAATAACCCCCAAACCAAATAAGGCAAAATCATATTTTACAGGGTCAATCGAATCCATTGCTCTTAATCCTTTAGTAAGCTCCTCAGCGGTTTGCCAATCGGTTTGCTTTCTTTTGATTAACCCTAAGCTTCTGGCTACTCTGTCTACATGCAAATCACAAGGACAAATGAGCTGCGATGGCTTTATCTGATGCCAGATACCAAAGTCAACTCCTTTATCATCCTGCCTTACCATCCACCTTAAAAACATATTAAGGCGTTTGCAAGCTGATTTTCGGGCAGGAGTTGCTATATGTTTTTTTGTGCGAGCAGGTGCCATTTCCACTTCAAAAAATAAATTATGAAAAGCAACTAAGCTTTCTTTTATAAAGTGCTCTGAAGAAGGATTTACATTTAGAAAGGCATTTTCCAAAGACTCATTTTCTTGATAATACTCTTTGAAAAATTGAATGAAATAAAGCGTATCTGTAGCATTGAAAGTTCTATGCTTAAAGCTTAAAAAAGGCTTCAAATCGCTTTCTTTATGATTAAGCATAAAATCATGCGGTGCATTGTCCATCATAGTAAATAGCTCTTTGCATTTATTAATGATGGTAATGCGTTGTCCCCATGCTAAAACAGCAGCCCAAAAGCCTGCAATTTCAATATCTTGCTTTTTAGAAAATTGATGAGGTATACTTACCGGGTCTAAAGCTATAAACTCAGGTCGATTATATAGCTCATATTTTTCATCTAAAAACTCCTTTAAGGAGGAGGAATCTTTAAAAAGCATTAATCTTTTAGCGGTAAATAGCTGATTTCAACAGGGAATTTGTAATCCACTCCTCCCAATTTTTCAAAAGCTTTCTTAGAAATCCTGATAATTACTTTATCGTCTACACCATTATTGGGGAGTTTACCCAACACTCGTACAAATACTATTTGATCATTCAGGTCATTTCTAACCTGAATAATTGTACCTATTTTAGCCGTTCTATGCAAAGCTAAATATTTCTCAGTGCTTTCAGAGCCTGCTATCACTTCCGCAACTCCCTTTTCACTTACTTTATCAATTTTTGGGATATCATCCGCCTCCACTGTAAAATAAGCTTTAGTATCCTGCTTTTGAGGATTTTCAGTTAAAAGTGGCTTAGATTCTTTTGCTTCATTAATCTCCAATTCAATTTTTTCTTTACCCTCCTCTACTGTTTCCATAGCTGCAGCATCAGGGTTACTAACATATAATTTTTGACCAACGCTTAATTGGTAATTATTCAAATTATTCCACTTTCTAAGTTCTTCCATTTCCACTTCATAAAGATCAGACAAACTGTAAATAGTCTCTCCTGATTTTACTATATGAGTCTTTTTTTCATTAGTGCTACTCTTTACAACATTAGGTTGAGAAGCTTTACTTTTCTCCTTGTTTACTTTAGGAGGAGCAATTTTAATTACCTCACCTCCCTGAAAAGGCTCTTTAAAATTATTCCATTTTCTCAGTTCCTCTACTTTTAAATTATACTGTTTAGCCACTGAATTATAATCTTCTCCTTTCTTAGCATTATGAAAACTTTGCACATCTTCTGTCTGCTTCGCTGATACGGGCTTGGTAGTTTTCACTTCTACCTGTTTCTTTTCCACTGGCACCTTATCACTTTTTATAATCAGTGTTTGCCCTACTGAAATATTGGCATCCTTCAACCTATTCCAGGCCATAATATCTTCCTGTGATACTTCGTAAGCTTTAGAAATGCTATAAATGGTTTCCCCAAAATCAACGGTATGTTCCACTTCCTTTTTAGTACTTTTACCTGTTTGCTGCTTTTCGGTTTTAGCCGTAGAAATCACAGGCTTCTTTGTGGAATTATCATCTGGGCTAGCAATCCAAATTTCTTCTCCAACAGATAGATTAGTGCCTTCCATATCATTCCATTTTTGAAGGTCTTTGGTATTTACATTAAACTTTTTGGACAAAGAATAGAGTGTTTCACCACCCATAACAATATGCTTATTGGGATGAGATTGGCCCGGCCTTGTAACCTGATCAGCATTAGTACTGATCTCATTTTTCTTAAATGGAATCAACAAAATCCTATTAATCTGGTCAATTTTCAGGCCATCTTTTTCAGCCTCATTAGCTTTGGTAATATCAGAAACAGTAACATTATATCTTTTGGCTATGGAAAATAAAGTTTCCTTGGCTTCCACTTGATGCATAATAAATTTCACTCCATCAACCGTTTTTGTTCCTAATGAATCGTAGGCGGCATACAAAGTATTTAAATTAGCGAAAAGTGATACTAAAAGTATTATTTTAAATTTCTGAAGCATATTAAATTATATAAAAAACTTAAATACAAAAATGCATATTTACTCACTATAAGTAAAGTCTATGGATGAAAGATTTGAGATCATCTTAATAAATAGATCAAAAATCCTACCATAAATACATTGCAAATAACGATGAAACTCGGCTTTAGATTTCATATTAACAGAATACTTAATGTCATTTACCTAAATTATTAGGAAATAGCTTCAATTAAATTGTAGCTTAATCCTTAATCTGCTAAATTGACCATCATTATAAATTATATGAAGAAAATAATCTTATTACACATTTCTATATTGCTATTTCATTTTGTAGCAAAATCACAGAATAATGATTCCACTCAGGCTAATGGTGGTGTTTTTATTATGGAAATTAAATCTGAAATTGATGCAAGAACCAAGCGTTATGTTGACTTAGCAATTGAAGATGCTAAATCCAGAAAAAGTAGCCATATTATTATTGAAATGAATACTTATGGTGGTGCTTTATATGATGCAGATGAAATAAGGGCTGCTATTTTGGATCTGGAAATACCAGTTTATGTTTTTATCGATAACAATGCAGCTTCAGCTGGTGCCTTAATTTCTATAGCATGCGATAGCATTTTTATGGCTCCAGGCTCAAGTATTGGAGCAGCTACTGTGGTAAACCAAACCGGTGAGGCGGCTCCCGATAAATACCAGTCCTACATGAGGTCAATTATGCGGGCTACTGCAGAAGCAAAAGGAAGAGATCCTAGAATTGCAGAGGCAATGGTGGATGAAAAGTTGATTGTGGATAGCATTTCCAAAGCAGGTGAAGTGGTAACTTTCTCTACTTCGGAAGCTATAAAATATGGCTTTTGTGAAGGAGAATTTATTACTACAAGTGCATTATTAAACCATCTGGAATTAGAAAACAAGGAGATTTACAGGTTTGAAACCAGCACCACAGAAAGTATTATATCCTTTTTTATTAATCCTTTCATAAGTGGCATACTAATTTTAATAATTATTGGCGGCATTTACTTTGAACTACAAACACCAGGAGTAGGATTCCCTATTTTAGCATCAGGAGTAGCTTTAGTATTATATTTGGTTCCTTACTACCTAAACGGACTCGCGGAAAATTGGGAGATTTTAGTTTTTGTAATCGGTATTGTTTTAATAGCACTCGAAATTTTCGTGATACCAGGTTTTGGGGTATTTGGCATCTCAGGTCTGATACTGACTATAGGAGGTTTAACATTAGTAATGCTTAACAATAATATGTTTGATTTTCAATTTGTACCCTCAGAAAATATCACAAGAGCTTTAGTGACTACACTATTAGGATTGTTTGGCAGTATAATTTTGATGTTCTTTGGCGGGATTCGACTCACGAATACAAAGTTTTTCAAAAGAATAGCACTGCAAGATGTACAAACGAGAGAAACAGGATATTCTTCCAGGTTTATTGAGGCAGGTTTTATGGGCAAAACGGGAAAAGTATATTCCGTATTAAGGCCAAGTGGAAAAGTTGAAATTGAAGGAGAGTTATATGATGCCTACACCAGGGGGGAATACCTGGAAGAAGGCACACAGGTGGTTGTGATTGAGGAAAGCGGTACAAGTTTAAAAGTTAAGAAAACAGATAATTAATAATATGGATGTAATAGGTATTATTCCGGCACGCTATGCTTCCACCCGTTTTCCGGGTAAGCCATTGGTCGATATTGCGGGTAAAAGTATGATACAAAGAGTCGTGGAGCAGGCCAAAAAGGCTTCATCACTAAAAAAAGTGATAGTAGCCACTGATGATCAAAGGATTTACGACCATATTAAAAATCTGGGCCATGAAGTTTTCATGACCTCGCCTGAACATACTACAGGAACTGAAAGATGCAGAGAGGCGCTAATTTTAGATGGAGGAGTTTATGATTTTGTCATTAATATTCAGGGAGATGAGCCTTTTATTGATCCTGAACAGATCAATCTATTAACCACATTATTCGACAGAAAAACAGAGATAGCTACCCTTATTAAAAAAATATCGAGCCTTGAAGACTTGAGAAACCCCAATATAGTAAAGGCCTTAAAAACAGATTCCGGATTAGCCTTGTATTTTTCACGTTCTTCTATTCCTCACATGAGAAACATACCTGAAGAAGACTGGATGAAAAGCCAGATACATTATAAACACATAGGGATTTATGGTTACCGGGTGGACGTTTTAAGCAAAATTATTTCATTAGCGCCTACTCCATTGGAAATCGCTGAATCATTAGAGCAGTTACGCTGGATTGAAAATGGCTTTAGGATAAGAACTGCCATTACCGATATTGAGACTGTGGGTATTGATGCGCCAGAAGATGTTGAGAAAGCTTTAAAACAAATGAAATTGTAGTCCTTACATCCATGGAGAAAAAGATCAACGGTCACCCTTATATTTCGCTTGAGCATCTTCCTCTTACGCAAGAGGAATTGTTGAATAAAAGTGAACAGAATTACCAGGAAATGGATAGAAGAAGGTCTGTTCGTGACTTTTCAAGTCAGAACGTACCAATACAAGTCGTTGAAAATATCATTAAAACAGCTTCCAGTGCTCCATCAGGTGCACATAAACAACCCTGGACGTTTTGTGTGGTATCCAACCCAGATTTAAAGCAAAAAATAAGGCAAGCTGCCGAAAAAGAGGAGAAGGAAAGTTATAATAGCCGAATGAGCGAAAGATGGCTAAAAGATTTGGAACCTTTAGGTACCGATTGGCAAAAACCCTTTCTGGAAATCGCTCCTTACTTAATTATTGTCTTTAAAAAAGTTTATGATCAGGAGGAGGGACAAAAAGTCAACAATTACTATGTGAATGAATCGGTAGGTATTGCTTGTGGGTTTCTGATTTCTGCTATTCACCAGGCCGGACTTGTTACACTTACCCACACACCCAGCCCTATGAACTTTTTAGCAGAACTGCTGGAAAGACCTAAAAACGAAAGACCCTTTTTATTACTTCCAGTGGGCTATCCTGAGGCAAATGCTTTTGTTCCTAAAATTGAAAGGAAGCCATTATCTGAAGTTGCTGTGTTTTATAAATAAGCTTGCCATGGTTCGTGTCTCACGAACTATTAGCATAAGCTTAGAAAACGGTAAAAGTTAATTTCATTATATAAATATTAAATTCTTAGATTTTATTGGGGCTAGTAGCTAACAAAATTTTAAGTAATAGACTAAAGCGACATTAAAAAGATATCTCAGCTAATTTTATATAGCCTTCCAATCAAGATTCGTGAGTCATGATACATGCAGGCACGAACCTTGGCGTTGTTATATAATGATGACCAACAACTTTGTAAAAGGAATGAGGCATTTGCTGAGCTAAATTTGAACGAACCAGCTATTTCCTATGATAAATAAAGCTTTTGTATTAATTTAAGATTTAATTAATATAAAACCTTAACCAAACCACCATGATTAAATTGCTAGTCCCCACCATACTTACTTTATTCTTAAGCATTTCCGTTTCTGCACAGGACTCTATAGATTTCACTAATAAAACTGTTAAAATCGGTATAAAGGAAACTCCTCCATTTGTGGTTTCGGAAAATGGAAAATATGAAGGATTGAGCATCCGGTCCTGGGAAATGATAAACGAGAAAATTGGGCTAGATTATGAATATGTGAATTTTGAAACCCTGGAAAAACTCTTACAAGCCATAGAAGATGGTGAAGTAGATATGAGCATTAACCCGATTACAGTAACAACCAATCGCATGGAAAGAATGGATTTTTCTCAGCCCTATTTCATTTCAGAAACGGTAGCTGCTAAAAAAAGTGATTCTAATTTTATGTATATTCTTAGAAATGTAATAAGCTGGAATTTCCTGAAAGCCATTTTGATTTTAGTCGGGGTGATCTTATTATTTGGCTTATTGGTTTGGTTTTTCGAAAGAAAAAAGAATAAAGAAGAGTTTGGTGGAGTATTAAAAGGAATATCGCAGGGATTCTGGTGGAGTGCTGTTACTATGACTACTGTGGGTTACGGCGATAAGTCACCTAAAACCCTGGGTGGCCGTATAGTAGGCTTTATCTGGATGTTTGCCGCTATTATATTAATATCAAGCTTAACAGCAGGCATTGCTTCTTCTCTCACTTACAAATCATTACAGGGTGCCGTTCAAAGTATGGATGATCTTGATAAATTTAAAGTAGTAACGATTACCCAGTCTAGCGCTGAAGAATTACTCAATCAATATAATATAAGAAGCGAAAAAGTGGATTTTTTGGCTGATGCAATAGCAATGGTCTCAAAAGATGAGGCTGATGTGATTATATACGATAAACCTATTTTAACCTACGCATTAGAAACATCGGGAGAAAATGATCAGATTTTACTGTCCGATAAATCTTTCAAAAAAGACTACTACAGTTACAGCTTCCCTAAAAATTCACCACTTTATACACTTATCGACACCAATTTAGTGGATTTGTTAAAAACTACAGAATGGAATATGGTGATTGATAAGTACTGATACTTAAAAATAACTCTTCAGACTTCAAAAATAAAGTGATATTAGGCACTAGATTTGATTTGAAACCATTTTTAGATTGATTTTACCTAGTCTGGTGTTATAAGAACCGGCATAGAAAAACTGGATAAAAAGTGAATCAAGCTACTGGTGGAGTTTCTGGAATCTTTAATATAAAAGGTGCTTGAAACACGCAACTTGGAGTAAATTATTTTTTCAAATCTATAAAAATCTGCTCTTCACCCTCCATTAAAACTACATGGCAGCAATCTTTCCCAACTTTTAAGTTATGCTCAAGAATTTTCTTCCCGTCTTTTATACCAATGAAAACAGCCGAATTTCCTTTAAAGCTCAATCTGTACATATCACCATCATTTACAACAGGATATAAACCTTCCTGAATTTGATATTCATCTCTTTGGGTTTTGAAAGTAAAATCCTCAAATTCAGTATAAAAATCATCTAACATGACAGGTTTCCCTTCACCATTGATGATAGTAAGATTCACCACCCTGAAATCCATGGTACACATGATGTCAGGATCACAAGGGTTTTCTACTGTTGTTTTACCCTTATCACGATTTTGGCAGGTGGCTGCCAGAGATATAAAAATGAAAAATACTAGCAGTGATCTAATCATAATTCGATTTGGATGGTTGTTTCACCTTGCACTAATTCAATATGGCAACAATCTTTACTTAAGATCATGGGTTGCTCCACTACATTTACTCCCCCTAATTCCCCCACAAAAACTACATTAGTTCCTCCAAAATCTATTTCATCCATCTCATTATCAGTAGCGACTACATATACTCCCTCACCAAAACCATAATTTGAGTCTGTAAAATCAAATCTATTTCTTTGGTCAATAAATGTATAATAATTATCCAGCATGACAGGGTCACCGTTTTGATCAGTAACTTCTATGGAAACTGTTATAAAAACATCTGTGCAAATTTGATTATCAGCACATGGTTGCTCTTCCTCCTTTTCGCATGAGAAGAATACAAAAAGCGTTATAAAAATAAATAGGTATCGCATAAAAAATTTTACTTTTTTAACGATGCCTTCCTTCTAATAGTTTAACAACATCCTGTAATTTGTAGCCTTTAGCCTGCAAAAGTATAAGATAGTGAAAAAGCAAATCAGCTGATTCATTAAGAAATAAATCATCATTATCATCTTTTGCTTCTATAACTACCTCTACTGCCTCCTCTCCTACTTTTTGTGCCATTTTATTAATACCGCTATCGAATAAGCTCTTGACATAGGATTTTTCCTTATCGCCACTCCTACGGCCTTCTATCACACTCTCTAGCTGATTAAGAAATCCAATCCCTTCATTGCTTTCATTCCAGCAGGTGTCTGCCCCTGTGTGGCAGGTAGGCCCATCAGGTTTTGCTTTAATCAATATTGCATCCTGATCACAATCAAGTGATATGCTTCTTACATGTAAATAGTTTTCTGAGCTCTCCCCCTTCGTCCACAATCTGTTCTTGCTTCTGCTAAAAAAAGTAACCTTACCTATTTCATTGGTTTTTTTTAAGGCCTCCTCATTCATGTAGCCCAACATCAATACCTTGCCAGTTACTTCATCTTGTATAATTGCTGGCAACAAGCCATTTTCACCTCTTGAAAAGTTAGGTTTCTCCATTTCTATGTAAATTTTAATTCTATTATTGTTGATAAAAATCAGATTCTAATGGCAATATTCTTAGCGTGCAGATAAGCCTTTAACTCTGGCACTCCAATTTCTTTAAAGTGAAAAATACTTGCTGCTAAAGCAGCATCTGATTTACCGGTGGTAAAGGTATTAAAAAAATGTTCCATATTCCCTGCTCCACCGGAAGCAATAATAGGCACATTCACCAAAGTGGAAATATTAGCTAACAATTCATCTGCAAAACCTGCCTTTGTGCCATCATGATCCATAGAAGTTAACAGAATTTCTCCTGCACCCAATGCTACCGCTTTTTGAATCCACTTTTCAGTTTCCCATTCGGTGGGTTTGGATCCTCCATGCGTATGCACCAAGTTTCTTTCACCAACTCTACGAGAGTCAACGGCTACCACAATACATTGAGAGCCAAATTCATCTGCCATTTCTTTGATAATTTGGGGGTTCCGTACAGCTGCAGAATTAATGGAGACTTTATCAGCTCCGGCATTAAGGAGAATGGAAACATCTTCTACTGTGCTTATTCCTCCTCCTACAGTAAAGGGAATATTGATTGCTTCTGCTACTTTTTCAACCAATTCCACCAAGGTTTTACGCTTTTCATTGGTAGCAGTAATATCTAAAAACACCAGTTCATCTGCGCCCTGATCAGCATAAATTTTAGCCAACTCTACCGGATCTCCGGCATCACGTAGCTCCAGGAAATTTATTCCTTTTACAGTCCGGCCATTTTTAATATCTAAACAAGGAATTATTCTTTTTGTGAGCATATGTAAACTGTAATTAAAATCTCTTTAATGATAACATGAATTTCAAGAGTAAAGTCCCATTAATTGAGTAACCATAGTTACTTCCATTCCATTGAATTTAAACAAAGTGATTTAGTTCTTCCAAACTAATTCTTTTTTCATAAATCGCTTTACCTACGATGGCTCCATAGACCTTCATCTCCTTCAATAAATCTAAATCAGCGATATTGCTGACGCCTCCACTGGCTATTAATTTTATTTCGGGGAATTTCTCCATGATCTCAGCATACAACTCGTTAGATGTACCCTGTAAAACACCATCTTTTGATACATCTGTGCAGATGACATACTTGATTCCTTTGTTGAGATAATGTTCCAGAAAATCAAAAATATGCCAGTCGGCACTTTCCTGCCAGCCGTGAATGGCAATATTCCTATCTTTTACATCTGCTCCTAAAATGATTTTATCTCCTCCAAACTCTTCAATCCACTCCGTAAAAAGCCCTTCATTTTTCACAGCAACACTACCCCCGGTTACTTGTTGGGCTCCCGCGCTAAATACAGCCTCGATATCTGAGGTGCTTTGTACGCCCCCACCAAAATCCACCTTTAAGCCAGTGTTTTCTGCAATAGCTTTCAATACAGCTAAATTAATCACTTTTTTTGCTTTGGCTCCATCTAAATCTACCAAATGTAATCTTTTAATGCCTGCTTTTTCAAAACTTTGAGCCACCTCTAGCGGGTTACTATTGTATTCCGTCTTTTGGTCATAATCGCCTTTGGTTAAGCGAACACATTTACCATCTATGATATCAATTGCCGGTATTATATGCATATTTTTATAATTGAATAAAAAAGCTATCCTCTAAAAAGTTGGGAGGATAAAATATATTATATGTTGAATAAAAAGTTTTTAAGAAATAATTCACCTGCATCTGCGCTTTTTTCAGGATGTGGCTGAATGGCATAATAATTATCCTTTTTCAGCACAGTGCTAAACTCCAACATATAGTCAGTTTGAGAAATAGTTTGCTCTGAAAGCGTTGCATAATAACTATGTACAAAATAGAAATAAGCTGGAAATTGCACTTTATCAAATACTTTGTCATCTGAATGGCTCAAGGTATTCCAGCCCATATGAGGCACTTTTAATTGATCCGGAAATTTTCTCACTACGCTGTCAAAAATACCTAGACAGGGGGTGTCACCTTCCTCAGAGTGCTGGCAAAGTAACTGTAAACCTAAGCAAATACCTAAAAAGGGTTTTTCTATGGATTTAATTACTTCATCTAGTCCTCTTTCTTTGAGGTAGCGCATAGCGGATTTTGCTTCTCCCTGTCCGGGAAAAATTACTTTGTCTGCCGCTAAAATTTCAGCAGGGTTATCCGTTAATGCACCTTCTACTCCTAATCGTTTTAATGCCAGTAATACTGATTTTATATTGCCGGCATTGTATTTTATAATGGCTACGTTCATTAATTATTATATTATTCACCAAAAGATTCTATTAGTTGTTAAATAATTTATCAACTAAATCTTCTTTAGAAATATCGAAATGATTTGCTATGGATTTTAAAATTGAAGACAATGTCCCCACCTTTAAGGGTTTATGATTAGGCATTGTTATATGATGAATTCCGTTTTGTTGAGTGGTTAATCTAATATGACTCCCCACTTGTCTAGTAACAGAATAACCAAAGGCACCAAGAGCCTTAATAAGGTCTTTCCCAGTGAGATTCTTCGGTATTCTCACAGAGCAAAAACTTCTTCTTTCACGTAATGAAATCTTATTAAAGAAGGAGGATTCTCATCAAAATGACACCTTACAGCTTCTTTTGCATTGGTCTTAAGATCAGCAATACTATCACCTTCAATAAAAATATCTCCAATATCTGAGGAAGCTAAGGATTTAGCCTCAAATCCTCCTTCGGGCGACTCTTCTACTAAAAAAATAATTTCTTTCATGTGTATATAATTTGTTTTTTAATCGTCACCTAGAATAGCTCAGCCATTAGTAAACCTAAAAACCAACACTTTATCTCTTAATATTCAAGCTCGGTTAGAATGGTGCATTTTATGGCTTTTTCATATTATCTTATCTCCATGTAAAGATACAAAATCAATTAAAAAGTTTACCTCTTTGCCATTATTTAACAGCCTGCTCTTTTACTCTTTTTTCAAGTATCTCTTCAATTAATGGTAGTGAACCATATAGCTGCTCGTAACTATCAATGATGAAGTACTTAGTTTGAAAAGTATCTTTTCTGTAGCTACTATCAATAATAGCTTCCACATCATAGGCAAAATGTTCAGGCTCATCACTTAAGGAAAATTTAGTCTCCCCAGGAGATGAAATAATACCCGCACCATAAATTTTAAGTTCTCCCTCTTCTCTGATCAAACCAAACTCGATGGTAAACCAGTAAATTCTGCTTAATAAATGGATAGCCCATTCATTATTGATATGCTTTAAGCCTATTTTAGCTAACCCTTGAAGAAAATCGACAAATGGCTGGTTGGCCAACAAAGGAATATGTCCGAATACATCGTGGAACATATCTGGCTCTTCCAGGTAGTCTAGTTGTTCGCGGGTTCTCAGCCATGTAGTAGCAGGAAAAATTTTATTACTTAAAAGCTCAAAAAATTTATCGTCATCCACAATCCCTGGTACTGCAGCCACCTGCCAGCCAGTTAATTCTTTCAAGTGTTTATTGGTTTCCACAAAATTCGGAATGTTTTTATCTGTGAAATAGATAAGGTCTATTCCTTCTACAAATGAAGTAGTAGCTACTTTCTTAATATTTTGAAACTGCCGGCCGAATAGAATTTTCCAGACGTCCTGATCTTCTGCTGTGTAATTTTCGTAAATCTGATTCATAACTTCTAAAGTATTTTTACTGATTTTTTGTTTGAAAAAAGGCATAAAAAAAGCCCGACTCTAGTAGAATCGGGCTTGGTATATTTTTATTTTAATATGTTTTTACAAAATATGCATAACACTACCACTACCGATTCCTTTGAGGGAAAGATGATAATAGTAATAATATGTGTTGTGCGTGAAATTCATTTTTGTAAATGTAAATGGTTTTATTGAATTAGCAAAGCAAATAATTAATTAAACATAATTATTCAACATCACTGGCATCACTAATAATAAAATATCTTCGTTTTCGTCCATGTCGGATGGAAATAGTAAACCTGCTTTATTAGGGGCCGACATGTCTATACTGATTTCTTTACTGCTTAAGTTATTCAACATTTCAACCAAGAACTTGGCATTGAATCCGATCTCTATATCTTCTCCCTGATGCTCACATGCTAAAATTTCATTGGCCTCATTTGAGAAATCTAAATCTTCTGCAAATATTTGCAGTTCACTACCAGCAATTTTTAACCTTACCTGGTGCGTAGTTTTATTGGCGTAAATGCTAATCCTCCTCAAAGAAGACATAAATTCCTGACGATTAATAGTCATTTTGATATTGCTCTCAGCAGGGATTACATTTTCATAATCAGGGAAACGTTCATCCACCAATCGGCAGATCATTTTAATATTATTGAATTTGAAATAAGCGTTAGACATATTAAACTCTACAGCCACATTTACATTTTCAGCTGGAAGGCAATTTTTCAAAAGAGAAAGTGCCTTACGAGGAATAATAATTCCAGTTCCTGCATCTGAAGCAATGTCTACTCTTCTATAACGGATTAATCTGTTTCCATCAGTAGCCACAAAGGTGGTATTGGTTTCATCAAATTTCACATATACACCACCCATTGCAGGTCTTAACTCATCATTGCTCGTAGCATAAATAGTGTGATTTATTGCTGTTGATAGCACATCAGCAGAAATATCAATTGTATCTGGATTAGAAACTTCCTGTACTTTAGGGAAATCAGTAGCGTTTTCACCTGCTAATTTGTATCGTCCGTTATCAGAGCTGATTTCAATATTATAAGTTTCTACATCTATAGAGATTGTAATGGGCTGCTCAGGCAAATTCTTTAAAGTATCCATCAAAATACGAGCAGGAACGGCTATGTTTCCGTTTTCAGAAGATTCCACCTCTATTTCAGTAATCATGGAGGTTTGCAAGTCTGAAGCTGTGATGGTTAATAAGCCGTCTTGAATTTCAAACAAAAAATTCTCCAAAATTGGCACCACAGGATTGGTAGTAATAACCCCGTTTATGGCTGAAATTTGTTTGAGTAGTGCGGATGAGGATACAATAAATTTCATTTCTTAGTTCTTTTAGCTGTTGGTTTTATGGTAAGTTCCACAAGACTATATTTTGCTGTAAATATTATTATTACAAACAAAGTTAAAAATTAATTTGCAAATCTATACTTTATCCGAAATTATACAATATAATATTATAAAGCAGTCTGTTTTTTCTCGATTTTTCACACCAGAAATCTGCTTATTGGTAGATGATATGCAGCATCTGAATTTTTCAGAGTTATTTCTTCAACTCAGGCCTGTTAACAAAATACTTCTCCGCTCTTGCAATGGGAATAGCTCCCCATTCGTCCTCATTAAAATTAACGAGGATTGCATTGAAGTCGGGAACTTCGTAAAATTTCAATTCAAGGTTTTTAGTAGGATCCAATGCTTGAATAATTACTGTAGATTTTAATTTAAAATCAGCTTTATAATCAAAAACCATATTATCGGCACTTAAATATTGATCTACATAAAAATAATTGAATTGCTCTGCGTAATCCATCACTTTTGAGCTATCAGCTTCTGCATTAGACCATCTTAGCAATCCTTTTTCATAATTCAGGCTGATGGTATCTTCATCTGGCTGAGCAATTTTTAACCTTACAATATCCTGCCATGTGCCATTAAAAAGGGTTCTGTCGCGCCAATCAATCTCCTTCACTTCAAAAATCCCTGCAACATAGCTTTGATAGCCAGGCAATTGCATACTATACACTTTATCCTCTTGCACAAAATATGACTTAATAGCTGCTGGGATACCACCCACTGTAAATTCATTTCGTAAAGTGCCTTCTATGTAATATTGAACCTGTATACCTGTATCCAGCACATTTTGCTTTATGCTTTCCGCTTCTTCACCTGTTATTTCTCTTTGGATTTCGATTTTTTCCATAAGTGCCATCATCACCTGCTGCATAGAAGGGTCCAATTTAAATCTGTCATTGACTGCCCACTCCTCTCCTTTTTTCTCTAATTTATTACTCACTTTGGCAGATTCCATATGCAAAGCGGTTAGCTGCGTTTGAGGGTTTTCAACTGCAAAAAGGTTTTTTTCGAAAGTTGTAGATTTCTGCAAATATGGATTGTACTGAAATGCCCAAACTGTGGCTCCTATCAACAAAACCAATGCAATCAGCAGGCTAATATTTTTGTTTTTTTGAGATTTAACCATTGAATTTTGCATATTTTCTTTTTCTCCAATAGTACCTTGCTATACCAAAGAACACAATCAATAATATCGGTAAAGCCACATTCAATAATTGAATAAGCAGTTTTTTCTCACTTAATTTCACCTTATCCAAAGGCCTTATTTTGAATTCTTTGCTTTTAGATAAAATCAAACCTTCATCATCCAACATATAATTAATCGTGTTGAGCAGTAATTGATCATTGGCAAAAGGAACAGGATGTTGTGCGTAAGGATCTACCCCTAAAGGAAATGGAGTTCCATTTTCTTTATTCATTTCACTTAAGACCAAATCGCCATCAGAGGCAACAAAAATGGAGTTAATTTTACTGGTTTGTGCAAGTTGTTTTGCCGACCTGGTTTCTGGTTTCAGCCTGTTTTGGTAGGCAGATTTAAATTTCCCTTCCAACATGTAGGCCACAGGAACATTTTTAAGATTAAAGTTCTCTGGAACTATATCAGTTTTTAAACTTTCGAAATTTACTATTACAGGTCCGTTTAGCTTCCTGGTATAATCGGAGCTAAAAATCAAAGGCGTTTTTTGAATCCCTGCTGCACTAACAGTATCAATTGAGCTAACAAACTTTCCGTAAACAGCATTTAAACCTTTAACTACAGGATGCTTACTGTAATTATTCAATATAATATAATAAGGCCATGGCATTAGCTGAATTTGTGGTTTTGACCCTAAGTTCCCTGTAACGATAGGGAAATTACCACTATTTACATCCTGCAAAATATCCCGATTAATGCGAACACCATATTTATATAAAAGCTCATCCAGATTGGTTTCGATGGGCAATGCCATAGCGCCATATTCTCTAATGCTATCAACAGCAATGGAAAGTCCATCTAAAAAGAATAAGGATTTACCACCACCCATTATAAACTGATCAATATCGTACAACTCCTCATTATTAAATTTTTGAGTAGGTTTGATGAAAAGTGCTGTACTAAAATTAGAAAGCTGAGACAAATCATTGAGTGCAAAAACTTCAAATTTATCTTCCAGCACAGTTCTTAAGCCTTGAATTTGTTGTGCTGAAGGCTCGCCATGCCCCTGAATCAAAGCTATTTTCTTCTTCTCACTTTCAGTTAGGTTTTTAATAGTTTGAGCTAGCTCATATTCCAGGTTTTCAATAGACTGATTAATTGCTTCTTTGGCACCTGCTGCATTATTCCCATTAAGCAAAATGATGGGTAGACTTTTTCCCTGATAGGTAATTTCTGCCCCTGGAAAAATTAATTTTTGTGATTTTTTACCCTCCTGATTATCATAAACATTGGTTGGTTGAATGCCTTTATCTATTAAAACCTGGTAAAACTGATTACGTGCCTTGGCGGTTTGTGCTTCATCAGGATTCACGAAGCTATATTGAATTTTACCAAAAGCGTATTCATTAAACTGATCTAAGGTCTGTTTAATGGCGGTTTGTAATCTCGTAAATTCCGCATTGATGTCCCCTGCCAAATACACCTCTACATATACCGGAGCCTCTAAATTTTGCAAAAGAGAAACCGTAGCCTCACTCATGGTATAGCGTTTTTCTTCTGTTAAATCCCAACGGACTAATGTAAAGCGCATCATTAAATTTAGGAAGATCAACAATACAATTCCTATCAAAAATTTAAGCGTAAACTCTGTCGTTTTCCTTTTTAAGAATTCCATTTCTTCATTTTTAAAATCCAAAAAGTAGCTCCTAAAAAGAAAGCTGTTAAAGAAATAAAGTAGATAACATCTTTTAGATCTATCAGGCCTTTACCTAAAGCATCATAATGAGCCAACATCCCTAATTTATCTGCTTGAAAACCTATTTCATTAAAAGCTTCCAGCTCGGAAATAGAAGAAAATCCCATAAAAAAGATAAAGCTTATAAAAACGGCTATAATAAAAGCCACTATTTGATTTTGCGTGAAAGAAGAAGCGAAAATACCTATGGCTGTATAGGCTGATGCCAAAAATATCAAGCCTGCATAAGCTCCCATAATACCTGCTGTATCTACATTGCCAACAGGATTACCGATGTAGGACAATGAAAAATAATACACTAAAGTAGGAATTAAAGTAACCACCACCAGGGTTATTCCGGCCAGGTATTTACCAAACAACAATTGAAACTCATTGATGGGCTTGGTTAAAAGCAACTCTAGTGTACCTGTTTTAGCTTCTTCTGCCAAAGCACGCATAGTAATAGCCGGAATTAAAAACATAAAAACATAAGGGGCTAGGTTGAAGAAAATACCCAGATCGGCATAGCCATATTCAAAAATGGAAGTATCCGGAAACACCCAAACCAATAAGCCCATACTCACCAAAAAAACCGCCATTACTAAATAGGCAATGAGTGAATTGAGGAAAGTATTTATTTCTTTTTTATAAATGCTCCACATCTGCTTAATCTTTAGTCAGTTTTTGAAACACTTCTTCCATATTGCCTTTTTCTAATGCAATCCCTATTAAATCTGTATTGTTCTGAGTAGCCCACTGAAAAATTTCTTTTCTGATATCGGCCTTTGCCTCTAGTAAATACTTACTTTCTGTAATTTCTTTGATATCATTTACCTTTTCATGTTGTTGCCAAAAACTCATATCAGTGGCTGATTCCAACTCAATTCTAATAGTAAATTTCTCCTGCTCAGTTGTCAATTCATTCACAGCCTGATCTGCTACAAGGTTACCTTGTTTGATGATAATAGCCCTATGGCAGAGCGCTTGCACTTCCTGCATGATATGGGTACTTAATAAAACCGTTTTATCCTGACTTATGGATTGAATAAGATGGCGTATTTCCACAATCTGATTGGGGTCTAAACCAGTGGTGGGCTCATCCAGTATTAAAACTGAAGGATCATGTATTAAAGATTGTGCTAATCCTACACGCTGTCTGTATCCTTTAGATAAAGTACCAATCAATTTATTTTGCTCCCTCTTCAATCCACAAAGTTCCACCAACTCTGCCACTCTATTACTCAATTTTCTGCCTTTAATTCCATAAATACCTCCGCAAAAACGAAGAAATTCATGCACATACATATCTAAATACAAAGGATTGTGCTCCGGCAAATAACCGATCAGTTTTTTTACTGCATTCAAATCGGAATTCACATCAATGCCATCTACCTCCACTGTTCCGCTGGTAGCTGGGATGGTGCCCGTAATAATTTTCATGGTGGTAGATTTTCCGGCACCATTAGGCCCCAAAAAGCCTACAATTTTCCCTTTAGTTACTTCAAAGGAAATATCGTTTACTGCTATTTGTGAACCAAAATTTTTAACTAATGACTGAACACGAATGGACATGTACTAATTTAAATATTCAAATGCTGATTAACCGAACGCAAAAATAGTAAAAGTATTGGATTTAGCCTTTGATTTTGGAATGATAGATTGGAATTGGTTTTTAGGGGCAGAGTAGAATTACTTTAGGATTTCTGATATTGCTATTCTTTCCGACAAGTTCGGTGAGCCATATACCTCGGGGTAAAAAAGCCTAACCAACATCCTTCTTTCCAATTTGAAATCGCATAACTTAATGATTTACGATTTTCTTTCTTTGATCATTTGTCCTCGCCGGACTGGCTTTACTTTTTTGCTTGACAAAAAAAGTAAACAAAAAAGTCAAGCCTGCCTGCCGCAGGCAGGGCTGGATTCATTTTTTAACGCTATTTTCTAAAATGAATCAAGGCCGACTGTTCTAATCCAAATCCTTGTAACCTAAAAACTCAAATTGAAAATATAAATCACTTTTGGTAAAATAAATGACTTTGGAACCTGAGCTAAAAAGCTCCAGAGGAGCGACCTCTTGGTAGCCCAGGGCGCCAACCCTGGGATATAAATACCATGTTTCCCGATTTTGGCGGCATTTTTGTCCCGCAGGAAAACAAAAATGGTGACAAAATCTTCAACTGGTCCTACCTACCCAATCTCAAAAGGATTTAAGCTAAAACAAAGCACAAATATGACCAAGGCCAGCCAGCCCAACACTTTTCTTCCGGTGCTAAGTGGCGTATTATCATAAGCTTTAGGATGCCTCACCCCTATCAGTCTGCCTAACAAAAAAACAAATAGCAGGTACCCCGTAAAACCTGTCTGCTCGTAATCAAAATAAGAATATAAATATTGGGCAGCAAAAATCCCAACGGCCAATAAAATAGTATTCATTTGCGGAAAGCCTAAACCTCTAAAGCAGATAAAAAGAAAACCGATATACAAAACGGATTGCCAGATCATGGAATCCCATGGTGTTTGAACCGAAACTATCCCTAATCCGGCAAAAAAGGTAAATGCAAGGTATAAGGTAAGTGCAATCCTTTGATGCCATGTGGTACCTAAAATACCATATACAATATGCCCACCATCCAGCTGGCCTATGGGTAATAAGTTAAGTGCGGTAAAAAACAAAGCCAGAAAGCCAGCCAATAAGTAAGGATAATGGATAATTTCGTTATGATTGGGCAATCGTGCGGGATCAGCTACATTCTGCTCAAACCAGCTAAATAGCAGATTGGTGCCCATTTTAAAATTCGCTGCTTCCGGATCATTGTATACATGATCAGCATAATCCAGGCCGTACTGCTCATATTCAGGATGTATTTCAAAAATATACTCAGCGGGAGGTAAAGTGGCAAAACCATACCATAAAACCCCTAAAGCCACCACAAAACCCGCCAGCGGGCCCGCTATTCCAATATCAAAATACTGTTTTCTCGAGCGAATGGGACCCACAATACGAATTAATGCCCCAAATGTGCCAAATGATGGCATAAAAGGAATAAAACCCAGCCAACCGGGAATAAAATTGGGCAAAGTTACTTCCACTTTATGGTATTTGGCAGTAAAATAATGACCGAATTCATGCACTCCTAATATAAAGAGAAAGGGGATGGAATATGCAAAACCTGAAGCAAAATCGGCCCAGGCGTAGGCTTCAGAATATAAAATTGATTTACCTGTAGTCCATTCAGAACCAGCTAATGTGGTACAAATAAAAGTAAGCACAAAGAGTCCTGCTTTTTTCAGATAATACTTGCTGTTTTTTTCGATCATTCAATTATAATTTTCAGCCAGCAAAGTTGTAAAACCTTCGTTTCTGGGAATATGTAAAGTACGATATCCTAACTTTTCTGCGGTTAATAGGTTTGGCAAAGTATCATCTAAAAACAAAATATTATGCGCTTCTGTTTGTTGAATTTCCAATACCTTTAAATAGATATCATCATTCGGTTTACGCAATTGCAACTCATGAGAAAAATGCACTTGATGAAATAACTCATTCAAATGTTTATATCCATGAGATTTTTCTAAAATAGCATGAAAAGCCTTTTCATGAATGGCATTTGTATTACTTAGCACCACACAATGGTAATCTTTTTTCAAACGCTTTATCTCCTCTACTCTATTATTAGGAATATTTCCTAACATAGCATTCCATGCAGTATCAATATCACTATCTGGAACCTGTAAATCTAAATCCTTTCTTAAGGTTTCTCGGAACTCCTGATCAGAAATTTGTCCCATTTCAAATGCTTGAAAATAAGTGGCTGACATATATTTATCAGTTACTTCTGCCGAAGTTTTACCGGATAGTGTTGAAAAGGCCTCTATGGTTTTTTCAACATGTAAGTCGATGATCACCCCGCCCAGATCAAATAATAATGTCTTTATCTGTTTTGAATTCAAAATGAGTATTTATTTTATGAGATTATATCTACTGCAGCTACAGATAAATTTTTCATTTGGAATTATTTTCCATTGGTGATTTTGAAACCACCATTCATTTGCATTTTACTTACCATATCAACTCCAGACCCCATGGTATCACCAATATGAGCATCTCCCGCAATATTTTGCTCAATGGTAGCTTCAATAATCCAACCGGTTTCACTATCCACTTTTATTTTAGAAAGCATTTTGCCATCCATATCAAATCTCATAGGCATACCATTCATTTGGGTCATTTCTTCAGTATCTTTTGTAGCAATTGTTGCTTCACCTGATATGGTATAAAAATCCTTATTTTTTTCTACCAGAGTATAAGTAGTATTGATTCCTGCCTCAAATCCCGATTTTAGTTGTGTATTCACCTGCCAGGATTCACCCACTGCTACCTTTTTATCGGGAAAAATAGCTGTAACCATTTCTATATTGCCTTTAAATGCATCGGTACCATAACTTTGAGATAATTGGGACTTCATCTGTTCCAATTGAGCTGCAGGCATTTCATCAAATTGAGAAATTGATGAGTTAAATATGGCTTCTAAATTATTAACTTGCTTTACTTTACCATTCTTAGTCATAATGACCTCAAAAGGCTTGTTAGTAATTGCCCGTAACATTCTTGAAAATTGATCCTCCTTGCCCTCATCCGATGAATTAAAATCCATAGTCATTTGTTGCATCACCATTTTCATACCCATGCTTTTATAAATTGCCTCAAGTGTATAAGAGTCTTTGTCTTCACCAACTACTTTATAAGCCATTAAACCATCGATATTCATATCAATATCAATTTTTTGTCCGCTAATTTCCTGCAAAATCTGCATTTGAGATGAAACTAGTTGCTCATACGTTTCTCCATTTTTTAAATGAAGAGCAAGTTCATACGACTGCGAGAACCCTAAAGTTGAAAACGCTAATAGAAAGAAGGAAATAGTTAAATTTTTCATTTTTAGTAATTTTCTTATAATAAAAGACAAATGCTAAATTATAGAATTATTATTTGAAAAAGGAATGATTATTAAATTCTACAGGAAGAATGGAAAATATAATATTTTGCATGAATCTATTGATTTCTATTTAAGCCATCAACTCAACTTCTCCTACTTTTATTTTATTAATAAACTATTCTTATTAATTTCGTATAATAAATTAAACAAGTTCTAAAGGCGTATCGAACGCTCAAATATAATGTGAAGTTTATATTTTTCGATAATCCTCTCTAAATGAATATAAAATTCATTGTTTAAAATGATTAAGAGTATTTTTTATAGAACCTTTGCAGGAAACAACTAAATTATCACACAAAACAATAACAATTCAATTATGACAAAAATTAAAATAGGGATCAACGGATTCGGTAGAATAGGAAGATTAGTTTTCCGTTCCGCTGTTGAAAGAAATGACATCGAAATTGTAGGTATTAACGACTTAATTGAGGTTGATTATATGGCTTACATGTTGAAATATGACTCAACCCATGGCCGATTTAAAGGTGATGTAGCCGTTAAAGATGGTAAATTAGTAGTTAATGGGCAATCTATTCGGGTTACAGCGGAGAAAAACCCTGCTGATCTAAAATGGAGTGATGTTGGTGCGGAGTACGTAGTGGAATCTACCGGCTTATTCTTAACCAAAGATAGTGCAAAAGGCCATATTGATGCCGGAGCTAAAAAAGTGATCATGTCTGCTCCTTCTAAAGATGATACTCCTATGTTTGTAATGGGTGTTAATCAGAAGAGTTATACCAATGATATGAACTTTGTATCAAATGCTTCATGCACAACCAATTGCTTAGCACCAATAGCTAAAGTTTTAAACGATAACTGGGGTATAGATGAAGGTTTAATGACCACAGTACACGCTACAACAGCCACTCAAAGAACAGTAGATGGACCATCGGCTAAAGACTGGAGAGGCGGAAGAGGAGCAAGCCAAAATATTATTCCTTCTTCAACTGGAGCAGCTAAAGCAGTAGGTAAAGTAATACCTGAATTAAATGGTAAATTGACTGGTATGGCTTTCAGAGTACCTACCCCAGATGTTTCGGTAGTAGATTTAACTGTTAAATTGAAAAAAGGTGCTACTTACGAAGAAGTTTGTGCACAAATGAAAGCATCTTCCGAAGGTGAATTAAAAGGAATTTTAGGTTATACTGAAGATGATGTAGTTTCTAACGACTTTTTAGGAGATGCAAGAACTTCCATTTTTGATGCCGGTGCAGGTATTCAATTAAGTGAGAAATTCTTGAAAGTAGTGGCTTGGTACGATAACGAGTGGGGCTACTCAAGCAAAGTGGTTGATTTAATTCAATATATGGACTCTCAAAAATAATTGAGACATTATAATAGATGAAATTTAAAAAGGAGGCTTTAACAAGTCTCCTTTTTTTATTACCAAAAAACTTAAATGATCTAGAATGAACTGTAATTTATGCGCCTCACCTCTAAAGCACCAAATTGACGAGGATTATTATGAATGTCAAACCTGCCACGCCATTATAAAGGACGATAAATTCTATTCAGATGCCGCTACAGAAAAGGGACGCTACCTGGAACATAATAATGATGTAGAAGATGCCCGATATCAAAAATTCACCTCCCCCATTTGGCAATATATTTTAGACCATTTTAAACCGGAAGATGAAGGCTTGGATTTCGGCTCAGGATCAGGACCTGTAATCTCAAAAATGTTGCAGGATGAAAATTATACCATAGCGCAATACGATCCTTATTTTGCAGATTATCCTGAATTATTGGCTAAAAAATATGATTACATAGTTTCGTGTGAGGTAATTGAGCATTTCTATTACCCCAGGAAAGAATTCCAGAGGCTAAAAAGCATGTTAAATGAGGGAGGTCAGCTGATCTGCATGACATTACTATACACTCCTGAGCAAGAGTTTAAAAATTGGAATTACCGCAATGATCCAACCCATGTTTATATTTATCAGGAGGCCACAATAGCCTATATAACAAAAGCATTTGGCTTTCAATCGCATGAAATCCGAAATGGAAGAATGATTATTTGGAAGTAAAGGCAAATAATCGCTAAAATTCTCTCAACTATTTTAGTTTGAGGGTAAACTCTTAATGACTTTGTGGTAAAAAAATCGAACCCGAAGGTCATCCAAAAGCCTATAATTTAAATCAGAAAAAGACCTCATTATACCTACTTTAACTTTTACAAAAGTAGATTATCCTCTTTTTAAAGAGCCTTTTCATCGAAAATACAAAATAATCTTAGCCAAAGAACTTATAATCTCGTATATTAATTATTGAAAAATAAAGATAGTATATAATGATACCATCTTTTGAACCAATTTTATATGATTATACATAAAAAACTAGCCTTTTTATCTATCATCCCTGTATTTATATTATGCTTTTTGGCTTGCTCTCCCAGAAGAGATAACAAAGCCCCCGACCAAGGAATTCAAATTGATCCGGTAGATTTTGACTTTCAAAAAATAAAAGAAAGAGGCTATATCAAAGCAATTGTAGACAATAGTGCAACCAGCTACTTCATTTATAAAGGTAAGCCCATGGGCTATGAATATGAGATGCTTAAATGGTTTTGTAAGGATAACAACCTTGACTTGCACATTATTCTTACCACAGATATTGCAGATGCGCTGGAGATGCTTAACAGAGGTGAAGGAGATATTGCAGCCTTCAATCTTACTGTAACGAATGAACGTAAGCAAATTATAGAGTTCACGGAACCTCTTTATTTATCTCGACAAATTTTAGTGCAAAAAAAACCTGAAAACTGGCGAAAAATGAAGATTCATGAAATTGAAAAAGAGCTCGTTCGGGATCCCATTGAGTTAATAGGCAAAGAAGTGTATGTTCGCAAAAGCTCCTCTTTTGCTTCACGCTTAGCCAATTTATCAGATGAAATAGGCGGTAATATTGTGATTATTGAAGATAGTAGTAGAGTAGAAGTAGAAGAGCTAATTAAGCAAGTGGCTGAAGGTGAAATTGAATATACTGTAGCAGATGAAGATATTGCCATGTTAAGTGCAACCTACTACCCTATTTTAGATGTAAAAACGCCCATTAGCTTTTCGCAACAGATAGCATGGGGAATTCGAAAAAACTCGGACTCTTTAGAGGTCGTAATCAATAATTGGCTTGAAAAGAAACAAAAGCAAACAGATTACTATGTTGTTTATAATAAATATTTTAAAAACTTAAAAAGATCTGTAGATCGATCGTACAGTGAGTTTTCTTCCGTAAAAGGCGATAAACTCTCCCCTTTTGATGTTCAAATTAAGCAAACTGCTGATGAAATAGGTTGGGACTGGCGATTGTTAGCCTCCCTAATTTTTCAAGAAAGTAAATTTGATCCTTTAGCTTCGTCGTGGGCCGGGGCGGTAGGCTTAATGCAATTGATGGAAGAAACGGCCGCTGAATTTGGGGTGGTGAACTTAACCAATCCGGATGAAAGCCTGAAAGCAGGTGGTTCCTATATTAAATGGCTGGAAAAAACCCTTGGCAAAAATGTGGAAGACAGCGTAGAAAGACAGAAGTTTATTTTGGCAGCTTACAATGTAGGAATAGGCCATCTAGAAGATGCCCGAAGACTTACTGAGAAATTTGGAGGCAATCCTGATATTTGGGAAGATAATGTAGAAAAATACCTCTTACTAAAATCAAAAGAGAAATATTATACAGATCCTGTAGTTAAATATGGATATTGCAGAGGTTCAGAACCTGTTAATTACGTAAGAGAAATTTTGACTAGATTTGATCAATATAAGCAATTGTTAAAAGAAGAGAAAAACGCTCAAAATTTACAAGCTGCTGCTTCATTTTAATAAACAGTAAAGTATATGTCGCCTATTAATCAATTATTCGAGGAATACAGCAATAAACGCAATATCAAGCTCAACAAAGAACAATTTGTATACCTTGTTAACTTATTTCCGGCCTTAAGAGTAGCATTAAGTGATGGCTTGGTGGACGATGATGAATGGGTTACAGTAAAAAGACTTGCTAAAATATTAGGAGATGAATTTGCCAGCGAAGATTTAGGTCAGGAAAAAGAGGAAAATCTGATGCTAATTTACAAATCAGAATTTAGATACCTAATTAAAAATTTGGATGAGTGGGAAGATAAATTCTTAATCGCTTTAAAAGATTATTTTAAGGAAAATGAGGCGTCTAAGGAATTTGTAATTGAAACTATGTACTTGTTTGCCAATGCTTCGGATGGTATTTCTGATGAAGAAATAAAAAACATTAATATACTTACAGACCGCTTAGGAATTGATGATGTTATTTTATAAAAATTATTCCTAAATAGAAACGGATTCAAGCGGATCTCACTGTTAGCCCCACGAGGGGTGAAATCTTATGATGAAGGCATATCTAAGCAATGTACAGAGAGCTACAGGCAAAGGGTAAGTCCTAAGAATTATAAATTTTCTTAATCTCGCTTTTGAAAGGCAGCCTGCTTTATTGAAGCAGATCCTACCTATTGGTACAGGTGAATATTTTCCTACTTCGTCAGAGAATTCTTGCCTGCCAGCTTTTGCCTAAGGATGACGAACTTTTTTGTTTGTTAGTATTTTCTAAAGTTAAAGAGAGCACTTCTTTAAACATGATTTCAAGCCCCGTAGGTGGCGATATTTTGGTAGCGCAGGGTGCCAAACCCTGCGTAAAGTAACACCACCTAAGACGGATTTTGGCAACAATTTTGCACCGAAGGAAAGCAAAAATGATGACAAAATCTTGTAATCCAGCCATTCCCTGATAATGTCCTGTGAGCCACAGGCCATGGGAAAGAGGGTTTGATAATCAAATATACTGAAAGCCAATCCTTACAATTAACTTTCCTGGAAAAATTTCTGAAGCGTTTTTAATACTCTGTCTCCATCTTGTTCCTTTCCGGTTAAAATAGCGTCAAAGGTTTTTTTATGCTCCATTGAAATATCAGTATCATAGTCCATCACCTTTTCCTTTATCTTCTTGGAACCCATATGCCAACTAGGGAAAGACCTTTCATTAATGGGAGATAATGAAACCATCACACAATTTTCATGTCTGGGATCACCTTTAATTTTATCATACAATTCCATGATGCTTTTATTTTTACCTTCCACCAGCTGAATGAATTTATCACTGGAATATAGCAGTATCCCTGTAACCCCCAGATCAGGATTATTCCTTTTACATGCCTCTAATATCTTATTAATTTCTTCCTCTGTGCAATTTGCTTTTCTTTTGCTTAGGTATACCAGCTGTGCTAACATAAAAAATGATTTGAATTAAAAGTTTTGTTTATATTTTACTACAAATATATTAAACAAAAATTATAAAAACCCTTATTTTCTACAGCCTATCGGTAATAATAGTTGAAGCCTTCATTTTAATCGATTAACTATTTCATGCAAATCTAAATCTTCCCATTTTTCAAAAATATCAGGATTACTCATTACTTCATCCATTATAGCCTGTTGTTTTTTACCGATCTGTAACGCTTCAGAATATCGTAAATCACTAAAGGTAACCATTGTGTAAAGAGGCATCCATTTGTCCGGAAATTGCTGCTGAATTTTAGCTTCAATTTTTTTCTGCAGTAAAAACTTATCGTCAGCCACTAAATCTCTCATTTCCACAAAATTATGTAGAGCTAGTTCAGAAATAGCATCGGCATCTGTCTTTCGCATCTCCTGGTATAGGGGTAGAACTTCTTCCCAATTATCGTCACATTTATCCAATAATTGGTTTAATACGTGGCAATCCTCAAAGCCGGCATTCATGCCCTGACCGTAAAATGGCACAATAGCATGGGATGAGTCCCCAATGAGTACACAGTTGTTTTTGACCCAAGGATAGCATTTAATGGTTACTAAAGAGGAAGTAGGGTTATTAAAATATTCATGGCCTATATTTTTAATATACTCCAGGCTGTCAGGAAAAGTAGCTTTGAAAAATGCTTTCACATCAGCCTCTGTTTTTAAGCTTTCAAAGGATGGATCACCTGCATAAGGAAAAAACAAAGTGCAAGTAAAGCTCTTATCAGGGTTAGGTAGTGCAATGAGCATAAACTTACCTCTGGGCCATATGTGTAAGGCATCGTTAGCTATGGCAAAATCTCCATTTTCAGTAGGTGGGATAGTCAGTTCTTTATAGCCATGAGGAATATAATATTGCTCATAATTATATCTGGGTGTTTTCACCATCTCTAAACGCATTTGCGAAAAAGCACCATCAGAACCAAAAGCCAAATCGAACTGCAGGTTTTTTTCGCCTTCCGGGGTATCAAACTTCATGCTTGTTTCCTTTAAATCTACCTGCGTACAGGTATATTCAAAATGTAACTTCACTCCTACTTCATCTGCCTTACTAATGAGCATCTCATTTAACCTTCCACGAGACACCGAATTAATAAATTGACCTGCCGTACCATAGGGCTGAAAAGTAAGTTCACCATCCAGCGCATGCATCATTCTCCCTTTCATCGGAATTATGATTTTTTTTACTTGCTCAAAAACACCAACATCTTGCAACGCTTTTATTCCTCTTTTGCTCAATGCCAAATTGATTGACCTACCGGAATCTGTCCCCGCCTTTCTTATATCAGGTCGCTTTTCAAACAGGCTAACTTCATAGCCTCTTTGCCTAAGGTAAATGCTTAATAAAGCCCCTACCAGACCCGCTCCCATTATGCCAATATGTTTCTTTTGCTTACCCAATATTCCTATTTCTTTAATAAAGCCAGCGATTCCTTTAAAATTTGCGCAAACTGATACTGCTCCTCAAAGTTATTATAGAGTGGCACAGGAGCTAATCGAATGACATCAGGCTCTCTCCAATCACCTAGAACTCCCCTTTTCATCAATTCATCAAAGAGCTTTTTACCATACTTTAAAGTAAATAAAGATAGTTGGCAGCCTCTGTCATCAGGATTAGCGGGTGTTATGATCTCAAATATTTTTTCTTCTTTATTTATTTCTTTTATAAGATACTCCAAATAACCCGTGAGCTGAATACTTTTCTTTCTCAAGGCATCCATTCCGGCATCCTTAAAAATTTCAAGGGAAGCTAAGTGAGCAGCCCCTCCTATTACATTTCCGTTACTTAATTGCCATCCGTCAGCACCATCCATTGGGATAAATCCTTTTTTCATTTTAAAGCGTTCTTCTTCGCTGTGTCCCCACCAACCGGCAAAACGTGGTATATTGATATCTTTGCCAAAGCGCTCATGAATATACACACCGGAAACATTACCCGGCCCGGAATTTAAATATTTATAAGTACACCAACTGGCAAAATCAACATCCCAATCATGCAGTTTTAAAGCAATATTCCCTGCTGCATGAGCCAAATCAAATCCTGCAAAGGCCCCAGCTTTATGGGCTGCCTCAGTAATGGCTTCTAAGTTGAAAAACTGCCCAGTATAATATTGCACTCCCCCCATAAATACTAAAGCCAACTCCTCTTTATTTTGTGCTATGGCATCGAGAATATCTTCTGTCCTAAGCGTGTTCTCACCTGCTCTGGGCGCAATCTCTACCAGGGCATCTTTCGGATCAAAAAGCTGGTTACCGCCATGGTAAGCATGCCAGTTCAGTTGCGACTCAAACACATATTGATCGGAAGGGAAAGCGCCTGCTTCTACTATTATTTTATATTTCTTAGCTGTAGGACGGTAAAATGAAACCATCAATAGGTGTAAATTGACCGTAAGGTTATTCATAGGCACCACCTCAGAGGTCTTAGCCCCCATAATTTCAGCTAAAGTTTCTTTTCCATATGTATGATAATGGTACCAAATATCTTCTTTCTGAGGGTTAAAATGACCTTCCACCCCAAACAATTCCCAGTCTTTCAATTCCTTTTCTATAAAAGAGCGGGTTCTTTTAGGCTGTAATCCCAAAGAATTGCCGGTATAATAAATCACCTGTTGTCCATTGATGACCGGTATATGAAATTCATTTCTGAATTTTTGAAGTGGATCATTCTGATCCATTTTTTGAGCGTATTCTCTGCTGTTTTCGTATGATTTATTCATTTATTTCTTTTAAGCTCTAAACATTTTGTTTAGACTTATTGATTTAAAATATTTAACTTTCTATTTTGAAAAGCGCTACAAGATCTGATAAGTAAGCTCAAAACCTTATGCAAATATATTAAGCTGACGTTGATGTTCTGCCTCAATGAGCATTTTTTTACGTGCCAGTCCTCCAATATACCCGGTAAGCTGACCCTGCATACCCACCACTCTATGGCAGGGGATTAAAATTGGCAATGGGTTTTTACCTATGGCATTGGCGACCGCTCTTACCTTTTTCACATCGCCTAATTGGGCTGCTATTTTACCATAACTGATGGTTTTTCCGTAGGGAATATCATTCAATTTTCGCCATACTGACTTCTGAAAATCAGTTCCATTTAATTCATATGCTATATCAAATTGCTTTCTTTTCCCGCTCAGGTATTCACCCAATTGCTTTTCAAAAAGTAGCACACATTTAGGTTTAATCCCTCCAGTTGATTGATAATCTTGCTCCTTACTCACGAAATCAATTGATAACAACTGATCAGATTTGGCACTAACGAGCAAAGCACCCAGCTCGCTTGAAATATAATAGCCTTTTCTATCTTTCAACATGCGATTCTTTTTGTAATCCCAACCAATTTAAGGCATTCTGGCCTAATAATTTATTTTTTACTTCCGTGCTCAATCCACTTTCTTCTATTAATTTCCCGGGAGCTAACTCACCTAATGGAAAAGGGTAATCTGTTCCTAAAGCAATCACATCCTCTCCCATAGTTTTAATTAAAAATTCCAGGCTATTAGGATCGTGCACCAAAGAATCCACAAAGAATTTACCAAGGTAATTTCTAGGATGAATAGGATTATCAATGGCACATAAATCGGGGCGTACATCAAATCCATGGCCTATTCTGCCTATAGTGGCAGGAAAAGAGCCTCCTCCATGTGCAAAAGCTACTTTCAGCTTAGGTAATCTTTCAAAAACACCACCAAATATCATGGAGCAGATAGCCCGGGAAGTTTCTGCCGGCATACCGACCAACCAGGGAAGCCAGTATTTTTTCATTTCATCTTTGCCCATCATATCCCAGGGATGCACAAAAACAGAGGCTCCTAGGGCCTCTGCAGCTTCAAATACAGCAAATACCTCATGTGATTCCAGGTTCCAGTCATTGATGTGGGTGCCAATTTGTACACCAGCCATACCCAGTTCATTCATGCACCGCTCTAATTCTTTTATAGCCAGGTCAGGAGCCTGCATGGGCAAAGTGCCTAAGCCAATAAATCTATCCGGGTAGCGATTTACCACAGAGGCTATGTGATCATTCAAAATCATAGATAAATCCAGGGCATGATGGGGTTTTGCCCAATAGCTAAACATAACCGGCACTGTAGAAAGCACCTGTACATCTACATGATGATGGTCGCAACTTTTCAAACGCACAGCAGGATCCCAACAGTTATCTTCTACCTCCCTGAAAAATTTATCGTCCATCATCATGCGGGCACAACATGGTTTATGATGTTCCAGGCTAATGAAACCTCCATATCCGTACTTCTCTTTTAAGTCGGGCCAGGTTTTAGGTAAAATATGGGTATGAATATCAATTTTCAGAGGCCTTTTTTGCGCTATGTCATTGAAATGAGTCATTTTAAACGAATCTGGGATCAGTCTCCATTATATGCCCACAATTATCGCAAGTCCGTAATTCTTCGGAACCATAAAACTCTTTGAAACGGGGTAAAAAGTCTGTTTCTATATTCTCCAAAGGAAAATAAGTTTCATGCAGTTTATGATTGCAATTATCGCAAAACCACATTAATCCATCTTTTAGTCCCGTACCTTTTCTTTTTCTTTCAACTACCAATCCAATAGAACCCTCTTTCCTGATAGGACTATGAGGAGTATTGGCCGGACATAAAAACATATCCCCCGGTTTTAGGTCTAGTGCCACGGCCTTCCCTTCATCCTGAATTTTTACGGTAATCTCACCCTCTAATTGATAAAATAGCTCCTCTGTTTCATTAAAGTGGTAGTCTTTACGGGCATTAGGGCCAGCCACTACCATAACTATATAATCGTCAGCTTCAGTATAAAGATTCTTATTCCCAACAGGTGGCTTAAGAAGATCTCTGTTGTCCTCTACCCACTGATTTAAGTTAAAAGGTTTTTTAATGGCCATATATTCAATTTTTTTGGATTGATTAAATAGTGATACTAATTTTGATTATCCTATAAATTTAATGAAATTATGAGTCAGATTAAAGAAACTCACGTATTTATCAGATAATTATTAGCGCTAAATACAATATAGATTTACTTAATATATTACAGGTTTTAAGAGTAAAATGTTTAACAAACTCATTTAATAGTGTATAAAAGTGAATCGTAAAATATAGGTAATTAATAAAATTTAAAATTATCAACAATGGATTTAAGATTAAAAGGAAAAAGGGCCTTAGTCTGTGGCAGTACTGCAGGAATAGGCAAGGCCATAGCGCAGTCTTTTAGCGAAGAAGGAGTTTCAGTAACCTTAATGGCCAGAGACCAGGAAAAACTCAATGGAGTGAAAAATCACTTAATTGCTAAAATCGGCCAAGATCACCATGTTTTGGTAGCCGATTTCAACGATCCTGAAGCAGTTAAAAGTCTAATTAATGATTACTGCAAGGAGCATCAGGTGGATATCCTGATAAATAACACCGGGGGACCTAAGCCCAATCCGGCAAACGAATCGCCAGTGGAAGATTATTTACAAGCCTTTCGGCAACATCTTGTGTGTAATCAGCATTTGGTACAAGCTATATTGCCCGGCATGAAAAAAGGTGGTTTCGGACGCATAATCAATATTATCTCTACCTCAGTAAAACAGCCGATTGCTAATTTGGGGGTATCAAATACTATTAGAGGAGCCGTAGCCAGTTGGGCAAAAACCTTATCCAAAGAATTAGGCAGATTTGGTATTACCGTTAATAATGTGCTTCCAGGCTTTACTATTACCGGCCGACTACAATCTTTAATACAATCGAAAAGCAAAGATGCAGGTAAAAGCATGGATGAAATTACTGCAGAAATGCATATGCAAATTCCGGCAGGGCGCTTTGCGGAACCTCATGAAACGGCAGATGCTGTTTTGTTTCTAGCCTCGGCAAAAGCGGCCTATATTAATGGCATTAATCTGCCAGTGGATGGCGGAAGGTTGGATACTTTGTAAGCTGAGATTGTTTTCAATTTTTATTCAACTTTCCCAAAGTTGGTGCTGGCCAACACAGCATAGGTTGTGAATTTACTAAACCTTTTAGAAAATAAAATTTGGAAAAGTAATTTCATTATACCAAAATCTTGATCACTCAACAATAAAACCTTTGTAAAACCTGATTAATGATGGAAAAAATTGCAAACTATATCAATGGGGAATTACTGGCACCCCATAGCGGGAAATATCTGGACAATTTAAACCCGGCTACGTCAGAGGTGTATTCAATGGTGCCTGAATCTGACAATACAGATTTGAAGCAAGCATTGGATGCAGCAGATAAAGCTTTTCCATCCTGGAGCCGGACTACGACTGAGGAGAGATCCGCTCTATTACTTAGAATTGCCGAATTAATCACTGAAGATTTGGAAGCATTGGCCCGGGCCGAATGCACCGACACCGGCAAACCCCTTCACTTAGCTCAAGCAGTAGATATTCCGAGAGCAAGTGCTAATATGGCCTTTTTTGCGCATGCCATTACTCAGTTTAGCCAAAAAAGTCATCACATGACTGATGCCATCAACTATACCTTAAACCAACCCATAGGTTTGGTAGCCTGTATTTCGCCCTGGAATTTACCCTTGTACTTATTCACCTGGAAAATAGCGCCCGCCCTGGCAGCCGGTAATTGTGTAATAGCCAAACCTTCAGAAATTACACCTTATACGGCTTATTTATTGAGTAAAATATGTATAAAAGCTGGTCTGCCAGCCGGAGTCCTTAATATATTGCATGGTACAGGCTCACAAATAGGAAATGCCATAATTGAAGAGCCACGGATAAAAGCAGTTTCCTTTACAGGAGGCACCGAAACAGGAAAAACTATAGCCTCCATCTCTGCTCCTATGCTCAGAAAAGTCTCTCTGGAACTTGGTGGTAAAAACCCCGCTATAGTAATGGCAGACACAGACTTAGAAAGCACAGTAAAACAATTAGTAAAAGCCTCCTTTACCAATCAGGGGCAAATATGCCTTTGTGCCTCACGGCTCATTATACAGGATACTATCTACGATCAGTTTAAGGCACTCTTTATCAAGGAAGCCGCCAAGCTAAAAGTTGGCGATCCGCTTGAAACGGAAAACGATTTAGGCGCTATCATTTCTAAGGCCCATTATCAAAAAATTAAAAGCTACATAGATCTGGCATTGGAAGAGGGTGGTAAATTATTATTAGGTACCATGCCGCTAAATATTAATGAAAGGTGTCAATCAGGTTATTTTTTAGGCCCACATATTATTGAAGGATTATTGATGGATAGCAGGGTAAATCAGGAAGAAATTTTTGGCCCTGTAGTGACCTTAACCTCATTTAAGAAGATAGAAGAGGCTATTCAATTAGCCAACCAATCGGATTACGGCTTGGCTGGCACCATATGGACCAAGGATTTAACTACAGCGCATAGCATTGCCAAGGAACTGCAAACAGGCATAGTATGGGTTAATTGCTGGATGAAAAGAGATTTAAGAACTCCCTTTGGTGGGATGAAAAACAGTGGTGTAGGAAGAGAAGGAGGCTTTGAAGCATTGAATTTCTTCACGGAGACTAAGAATGTTTGTATCGGGTACTAAATGGATCGCTAAAGCGATGGGTGAACCGCGAAGACGCCAGGACGCAAAGGGAAATTGCTAAAGCAATAAAAGCTTAATAAATTAATGTGATATCATATATTTTCACCTTTTGTACTGAATAAATTTTTGGTTTTATTATATTTAAATTAACAATTGAAAAATCAACCCAAACTATATGTAAGATGACTGAGAATGAATTATCAAAAATTGTAGTAAATGCAGCTTATCAAGTCCATAAAGAGCTAGGTCCCGGGCTATTAGAAAACGTTTACGCAGAATGCCTTCTGTTAGAATTAATTGATGCAGGACTGAATGCAGAAAAAGAAACGGTTTTGCCAGTTTTTTACAAAAATGTGAAAATTAAATTAGGCTATAGATTAGATTTATGGGTTGAGAAAAAATTAATTGTCGAATTAAAATGTGTAGATAAAATCAATCCTATCTACCAAGCTCAAATTCTAACCTATTTAAAACTAACTAATAATAAATTGGGCCTGCTGATCAACTTTAATGTGCCGCTGATTAAAGACGGAATTAAGAGAATTGTAAATGGTTTATAATTATAATTTACCGCCAAGAAGCAGAAACGCTAAGCAATATCCTTTGTATATCTTTCTGCGTTAGCAGCCACTAGAGCATCAGTTTATAACTTTCCTTTGCGACTTGGCGCCTCTGCGGTCAAACCAATTGCTTCAGCAATTCACCTTGTATCTTTGTACCTCTGCGATTAACCATACTGCTTTAGCAGTTAAAAAAGCTTTAGCTTTCCGTTTTAATTCATCCTTGCAGTTAGTAATTGCTTTAGCAATTCCCTTTGTATCTCTTTTTATGCTTTAGCAGTCCCTAAAGCTTCAGCTTTTACTTTTCCTTTGCGTCTCTGCGTCTTTGCGGTTAGTTATTGCTTTAGCAATTCCCTTTGCGGTTAAATAAAAAAACCCCTTCCGATTAAGAAAGAGGTTTTGATTTACTTAATTATGTTAGTAAAAATGTTATGCAGTAGGCACGTTAGACGTTTCAGTAGTAACTGTTGGGTCTTGCTTTATTTTAGCAATATGGAAAGTTTTCCTTGCTTTGTGACCACAATAAGAACATTTGAAATATTTCATTAATTCGCCTTCTTCTTCTAAAGTAGGTGATTTAATAATTTCTTCTTTTACAACTTTCAAAGTTTGGTAGTTACACTCAGAACATTGTAAAGCGTGTAAGTGACCAGAATACTTCTCAATTTTCGTATATCCCGTTTCTTCATCTACCCACACATCGTAATCAACTGAGAAAATATCTTCCTCTGCCTGCATACCTTCATCCAGATAAACATCTTCTTCCTCTTCTGTTAAAAGCTTCATTGCTTTACCTGTTTTAGGAGAAACTCTAGGAGTATATCTCAACTTTTTCAATCTCTTTTCAATGTAAAAAGGATAGTAAAATCTCAAGATATTTTGAATGATCACACCAATAATTAAGCCCAGCATGGCTGAAACAAATAATTTCACGGAGAACCATAAAAGTTCTGTCTCACCAAAAAGTGCATTAATCCAAACAACTGCACCAATCAACGCTATCACGGTAGCAGTCCACAAGGTGTCAATTTCTTGTTTGTTAATGTAATCATACCTTAATTTAAACTCTTTCATTGCCGCCAATCGCACGTAATATATTAAAACGATTAATACGGCTATACCAATAATACCCATGCCCACATATGGGCCATACTGGTGTATCATGTCAAAGATGCTTTGGTTATTCTCTGCCATAATTTAAATTTCTTTAGTGATAATTAATTTAGTTTTCGTTGTCAAAGTGCTTTCAATTTATAAATGTAAATAAAAATCTATTAAAACTTTATGTAAATTAATATTTATTCGATTAATTTTTATGGATAAAATCATAAAAATTATCTGAAATACCAAAAAATTAATATACCGTAATAAGCTTTATTCTTAGCTATTAAGCGTTTATAAAAACTTACCCTTCGTTTTATTATGTACAATGTAATTAAATATTATTTCAATTCAATACAATTCTCTAAAAAAAATAAGGTTTTTCATAATCCTTACAACCTTTTGCCCGTTATAGTGGTCTGTATGAATAAGGGTAAGCTCGCGACACTGTGCTTGCTTTATTTTTAAAACGAAAAATTTGTGTCTAACCAAACAAAACAAGAACAATGAAAAAATTATTAAGAAATGCAATGATGTTTTCTGCTATGGCAGGTACTTTATTTTTTACGGCCTGTGATGGTGATGAGGATGATGTGTTAATAGATGGCCCAAGTGTATCTTACACAACAACACCTGCTTCTTCAAATGATGAAGTTACAATTACAACACAAGATGAATTAGAATTATCCATAGAGGCTACCACGCCTGCTGGATTTAATGTAATTAGAGTTGAGAGTGAAGATCCAGTTGTTTCTTTTGAGAGAAACAGGAATGATTTAGGTTTAGATGCAGGTGCGGAAAGTGCAGCAGTTGATTTAACCTTAACTTTTGAAAATCCAGGAGAAGTAATTCTAACTATTTCAGCAGTTGATGATAATGGTAATGAAGCAATAGAAACTTTAACAGTAACTATTGAAGATGCAAGAGCAACAATATATACAGCTAAATTATTATATGCTCAGACAGCAGAAGAAGATTCTAAGACTTTCTTTTCAACAAATTTAGGTACTACGGTTTCTAAAAATGAGGTTGATGCTTCTGCGGAACCTAGTTCAATTGATATTGACTTTGGGTATGCAGCTGGAGCTTCTGGTGTATTATGGTTGGCTTCACCTTCTAGTTATCCTGCTTTTACAGATTATGATCTTTCTATATGGAACACTTTAAATACAACTACTTTTAAGGATGTTACTTTAAATAATGAAGAATATATTGCAACTAATACTAGTTCTAAATTAGCTGCTGTTTATGATGCAGGTACAAATCCACAAGATAGAAAAAATACACTTGAGGTTGGTAAAATTTATGCATTTCAGCTTGATGAGGATAAAGGATCAAAACTAGGATTGGTAAAAGTTATTGAAATTGTTGATGCAAACGATGATGGAGATTTTATTGACAATGTTGACTATATTGAAATTGAAGTTACTGTAGAACAATAAAATTCAATTACTAAAATATTTTTAAAACCCATTCACTTCATTGTGGATGGGTTTTTTTATGTCTTGTTTTACCGTCTTATCACAAAGAAAGCTTGATCAGCTAAAGCTGATGACTAACCACTACCTGTCTCGACCAATCGGGAAGGCACGAAGGCACAAAAAAGAAAACTACCAAGGTAGTATAGAACAACTGTAACCTTGATTGTTTTATTACTCAAAAGTGAAGAGTAGCGGTATATGGATCATAACAAAAGCTTAGATTACCACATATAAAACATAAGCCTAAAGTCAATACCATCTGAATTAAAATAGTCATTTTTCAATCTTGGAAAAATTTCAAAAAATCTTTACGGTTAAAACTTAACTGCTTCAGCAGTTCCTTGGCGTCTTTGTGTCTCTGTGGTTAAAATTTAACTGCTTTAGCAGTTCCTTTGTGTCTTCGTGTCTTTGTGGTTAGATCAAAAAAAATCCGTAGCCTCCCTTACAGAAAACTACGGATTAAATTAATTGCTTTATTATTATCTTACTTCACCACTGCCAAGGCCTCTTTGTAGTTAGGCTCATTAGCTATTTCAGGAACCAGCTCAGTATAAACTACCTTCCCTTCCGGGTTAATCACTACTACAGATCTGGCATTTAAGCCTTTAAAAGGTCCATCAGTTAAAGTTACGCCATAGTCTTTTCCGAAAGACTCATCTCTGAAGCTGGAAAGTGGAATCGCATTTTCTATGTCTTTAGCCGCACAGAATCGCTTTTGTGCAAATGGTAAGTCTTTAGAGATGCATAACACTACCGTATTTTCTAAGGCAGCCGCTTTCTCATTAAATTCCCGTACCGACATAGCACACACTTCTGTATCTACGCTTGGGAAGATATTTAAGATCACGTTTTTACCTTTATAATCTGCTAATGATACTTCAGATAAATCTGTTTTTAATAAAGTAAAAGCCGGAGCTGCCGAATTTACTTCCGGTAAATTGCCTGAGGTCTGTACCGGGTTACCTCCTAAAGTTACTGTTGCCATAATTTAATTAAGTTTATTGTTTTGATCTATACTTAACCGACACACGGCACTTTGGTTACTTAATTAGTGCACTAATTCGAAAAAAAATGAAGGGTAACCGCAAAGGCGCTGAGACGCAAAGTAAATGTTCCGCATTTAAAAAATAAAGTCTCATGGTTAATCTAATTTACACTATTGCCCTTACCATGACCAAAATGCAAACAAAGCTTGGCGCCTTTCCGTCTTTGCGGTTATTAACTAACTGCTTTAGCAGTTTCCTTTGCGGTTAAAACGATCGGTATTCCTCCAGTATCTTCCCCCACACATATTCTTGATCGTATTTTTCCAAAATATTTGGCCTGGAATTGTTAGCCATCATCTTTCTCTTCGCTTGATCATTAAAAAGGGTCAACATGGCATTTTTCAAGGGTTCTGCTTGTTTAGTGGGCACTAAATAACCATTAAAACCCTCCTGAATAATCTCATTGCAACCATTGATATCGGACACAATACATGGCAACTCCATCGCAGCGGCCTGCAATACCACATTAGGAAAACCTTCTCTGTAGGAAGGAAAAACAAATACATCAGCCATGGCTAAAAAAGGACGGATATCTTTTTGAAATCCAACATGTTTAATCCTTGGATTTTGTAGAATCTCCTGCTTCACACCTTCATTTACAGGTTCCCGCTCATCTTCAAAAGGACCCACAAGAATTAAGACAGCTTGCTCAGGTAAGCCAAGGAATGCTTCTATTAATTCATGAATGCCTTTATCTTCTACTAATCTGCCGACAAAAACATAAATAAATGCACCCTCAGGTAGGTTTAAAGCTTCTTTTGCTTGCGATGATCCAGTATTTTCAATATTCTGCCGAGAAAAGTACGTAGTATTAATACCATTAGAGCTCCCCTCCCCTATGATGCTAAACTTTGTTGTAAAAGCGGGAAAATTCTTATCCATATACTCCTTCAACCTGAATGAATTAGGATATACTTTGGTGGCAGAGGCATAGGTGAGCTTTTCTGTAAAGCGTAAAATTTTAGCTGTTGTGCCCTGGGCCTCCATCAAAGGCATACCGGCTACAGTGTGTAATCTTATCTTTATACCGGCAATTTTGGCTGCCATCATTCCCAGCAAACCGGCTTTGGGTGTATGCGTGTGCACAATATCTGGCTTTTCCTTCCTCATCAGACGAACCAGCTGCCTTAAAGCAACTAAATCTTGAAAAGGACTAATAGTTCGAGTAAAAGTGATGGGGAAATGCTTCACTCCTTCCCTTTCCTCAATTTCTTTCACTTCCGGACCAGCAGCGCTAGCCGTAATAACTTCAAATCCTTGAGACTGCATGTATTGTAGCTGGCCTTTTAAGAGGATGTTTAATGAGATGGGAACTGTTGTGATGCGGAGGAGTTTAGGCATTTACAATTAAGTGAAAATCATTTAAGGGATCAATTTTAACAAGGTGAAAAGGTACAAAATTTTAAAATCTCACTATTTGCAATAGATAATTGGATAGATTTTATTGTTGATACTAATTGTAAAACTAATGCACTTTAAACTTGCAGTAACGAGCAAATCCCCCCCAAAACTGACTTCTTTTTTCGTTCAAGTTAACTGGATAAAACTTTTTAGCATTTTCAAAATTCTCTCTTGCCATCTCGCTCAATTTCGTAGGATTCAAAAATAATTCTTCAATTTGATTCGAAAGTGGTAGATATTGCCCAGGCTGATGGAGATAAGGTTTATCAATTAATTCTGGTGTACCAGCAATTGATGAAGCTAAAATGGGACAAGCTCTCGCCATTGCTTCGATTACTGATCGCGGCAAACCTTCTTGCATGGATGGGTGTATATATAAATCTAGACTATCTAAAAAATCATTAATTTTCTCTCCAGCCATTAATTTACCATGAAAAATAACAGAAGTCTCTAATTTATACTTTTCAATTATAGGCTGTAGAAAATCTTGATCTCCTGGTCCAACAATATGTAATTTAAAATTAATTTTAAGTAGACCTAAAGCCTTAATCAAGACTCCCATCCCTTTAGCCTTTACATCAATTTTGCCAATAACACCTATTTGCATAGTACTTTTTGCCGCAATTAAGGCTTTAATTTTGCGAAAGCGGTTTTTAAGAATGGTTTGGGAAGGCTCCAAGAGCATTACGTTTGAAGCACCAATTTGATTTCCACTCGTTGGGTATCGATTTTGAAGAAACTCATCTGTTACATACAAAACAAATTTAGACTCAGCTATTGCTTTCTTTAATCTGAAATATGAAAATGGAGCCATCAATTTGGCTTTCAAGGAATGATGCGCCCTATAGGCATCCCAAGGGCAACCGACGAGCTCAATAGCATAGGGTTTACCTAATTTTTTAGCAATACGTATTGCCTGAAAAGCCCATTCGCTATACATGCGAACAATTACTGTATGATGATTTGAGATAATGCTCTCCAGTTCTTTATCGTTGAGGAATAAGTTTCGCACAAATGCTGTCAAAGATTTAATACCAGGTAAAAATCTAAAATTCACCTTCTGATGATTTACGCTATTTAATCTTTTTACCTCTAAAGCAGTATCCGCTTTTTGACCAACAACAGTAAGCGACTCAAAATGCGTTAAGTATCTATTCCAGGAATCAGCATTAAAAGCCCCAGAGCTATATACGGCTTCACCTCGAGTTAAAAAATCGTGGTCGTAAATGAAAACTGCTTTCATTTACTGTTTATATAATATAAGTGATTTTTTAATACGTTTCAATTCTAAAAAAAATTGTGCCGGTAATAAGCAATAATCTAATATGAAAATTTCTGTTTATTCTGGGCTATCCATCTTGCGAATACATATGCATTCCATATCTGACGGGAATTTAATGACTTATCAATTTCTAGTATTAAAGAAGATACGTTCATATATTTTGAGATGATGAGTTTTTCATCAATAATTATTTGTAAAATTTTTGATTTATGTTTCTGAACCCACTCCTCCAAGGGAAACGAAAAACCTCGCTTCGGTAAATTAATCATAGATTGAGGTAGATAACGACTTGCTAACTTTCTTAATAAATATTTAGGTTGCTTTTTGTTTATTAATAAATTCAGTGGAAGTTTGAAGGAATTATCTATTAATTCCATATCTAAGAAAGGACTCCTCGCCTCCACACTGCTCAACATGCTTAAAACATCTGTTTTAACAAGAAAATCATTTGGTAATAGATAATTATAGTCTACAGCTCGGCATTTATCGACATAATTTCCAATATTAGAATTCCAAATCTGATTTTCTTGAAAATGGGAGTTGAAATTTAAATTATCATTCATCAAATCTTTTTTATAGGAGAAGCCTTTATCCCCTAATAAATCATAGAAATAATTGGCCCCTGATTTGTTATTTAAAAGCAACAACCACTTTATCTGATTTGGTATATATTTTTTTCGCTCAACTAGACTTCCAAGACCCTTAGGGATAAAATATCTCAGCTTTTCACCCCAAAAAGCCGCATAATAATGTTTATAACCTCCAAAAGCTTCATCTCCTCCATCTCCAGTCAAAATTACTTTATTGAAACCTGATGCAAGTTTACAAATATGATAGGTTGGAATTGCAGAATTGTCCGCAAAAGGTTGTCCAAAAGAATCTAATATATAATCAAAACTTTCGAAATTCTCTAAATCAAAAGTCTCTTCATAATGATTAGTTCCAAGGTACTTTGCAAATTCTTTAGCTATATCGGCTTCATTGTATTTGCCGGAAGAGAACCGCATGGTAAAGGTATTCAAATCATAACCAAGTTCTTTTTTTGCTATAGCTGATATTAACGAAGAATCAATTCCACCAGAAAGCAATGCCCCGATCGGTACATCACTTACCAGTCGCTTTTCCACCGCAGCTATTAATAAACCATCTATTTTGTCGACCCATTCTTTCTCGTTAATATTTAGCTTCTCTGGATTATTTTTGAGTTCATGATAGGTAGTTTTCTCAATGATTTTTCTTGACTCAACGTCATAAATAAGATATGATGCCTGATCAAGTTTATAAATGTTTTCATAAATACTAAATGGTGCTGGAATAAAGCCCTTATCTAAAAATAATTTCACAGCTTGCGCAGAAATTAATGGCTTTTCTGAAATCTTTAATAATGAATCAATACTGGATGAAAAGCAAAAGTTATTATTCAATTGTGAATAGTAAAGGGGTTTTTTACCTAATTCATCATTAGCTATATATATATATTTAGTGTTGTAATCATATATAGCAAAAGTAAACATACCATCTAGCTTATTTATGGTTTCCTTAAGACCATATTCTCTAAAGCATTTCAAGATTACTTCTGTATCGCTATCTGAATAAAATTGGTACTTTTTTATCAATTCATTTTTGAGCTCTTTATAATTATAGATCTCACCGTTAAATACAATATCTAGACCCTCTTCCTCACTACCCATGGGTTGATTCCCAGATTGCTTTAAATCAATGATTGCTAACCTTTTATGTCCAAAAAAAACTTCTTCTGAAATCTGTTTTAGACCTTCATAATCAGGACCTCTCAGTTTCAATTCCTGAAGCGCATCCTTAAATAAATCAAGATTAGTAACACCAACACTTCCTACTATTCCACACATTTAATAATATTTTCTTTGTACAGTTCAGCAATTTTAGCAGAAGAAAATTCTAATGCTCTCTGATATCCTTCTTTAGCAATATACTTACAAAGTTGGCTATCATTTAATAAAGTATCCATTTCAGCAGATAAAGACATTATATCTTCGGTAGGAACCAAAATACCATTTTTACCGGACTCAATAATTTCAGATGGTCCGTGGGGACAGTCAAAAGAAATAACAGGCAATTCACAAAGCATGGCTTCAATAATTACATTTCCAAAACCTTCCCAACGAGAACTTAAAACAAAGGCATCAGAACTATTAAAATAGAAGCTAGGCGCTTTCACAAAACCATAAAAAAACACTTTATCACTAATATTCAGCTTTGCAGCTAATGCTTCTAATTCCGCTCTATCTTCCCCCTCTCCCAAAATCGTTAATGTGGTTTTTTTGTTTTGTAATTTAGCATATGCCTCCAAAAGTAAATCAAAACCTTTTTGCTTTGTTAATCTTCCGCAAGCAATAAATTTAAAAACATCATCATCACTAGTTTTTTCTATGTTTCTATCAAAAGAATTAAGATCGTTTGGTGAAAAGCCGGCATTAGGAATTACAACAATATTATTTTCATCTATACCAAAATCATTCACTAATTCTTTCTTCACACCTTCTGAAAGAGAAATAATTAAATCTGAATGTGGATAATATCTCTTCATTAACTTTAAAATATATTTACCCAGCACTCCATTAGATTTATACTGCTTCATGGGAGAAACCTGACAAATAATTACCTTTTTGATTTTTTTTGGGGCTGCTAATAATACTAGTATATTTGGTAAATCCATTATACTTATAACCACCTGATAATGACGCTTGAAATATGATTTTAACGGATAAAAGCTATAAAACAAAGAGAAAAGTGAAGAATTGATATTTTTTGTCAAATAGGATTTTTTGATTTCTTTTGATAAAAGACTTTCATATCCTCCGTTGCCTCTGGTCAGAACGAGATCGATTTCAATGTACTTTATTAATTCATTTAATATACGGACCAAATGCATCTCTGCCCCTCCACCGCCTAGCCTAGAGCCTACAAATAACCATTTCCTTTTACCCATATAGATAAGTCTTTTCTAATTAGTTTTTCTAATTGTGGAATTTCCTTTGCATAAAATTCATTTAACCTCTCACGGTTTTTATCACTTAAAATCATTTCATCTTTTTCACTATTTTTTTGAATCAAAAAATATATTTTCTTCAGGTAATCGACAAAAGGAAGTTTGTTGACGATTGCCATATTATTCATGATCATCTTATGTATATTGTTGTTTCGTATTTTAAAAGTTTCATTTTTCTTTTCTAATAAAGCCGAACTCACTTCACTTAATCCAACAAAGTCATAAATATCCTTAAAAAATGATCCGGGATCAGTTGCTAACTCCTCATATAAAACAACTTTAATTCTTGAGCTATCTATTTTATCAAACCATTTCTTTAAATATTGAAAATAGTTTCCGTATTCAATATCTCTTGATAAGACATATTTAGAAGAGTCCGACATAATTAATTTATCTAGCTCTTCTATGTTCATGTTCAGCAAAAGAGTGATAAAATCATCAAATGAAATTCTCTTTTGAAAAACTCCTAAATTATTAAGACTATAATTAAAGGAAGAAAATAGTCGGTCAATTGGATTTCTTAAAACAAATAAAATTTTATAATCATTATTCTTTGACAGTAAATCAATGCATTCATTTTGATAAATTAGATGAGTGGTTCCTTCAAGAAGAATTTTGTCTTCTTTTGGTATATCAAAAAATTGTATAAATTTTCCTTTCGATATACCATAATTTTTTTTCAAAGGGTGACCTTGATCTAAAAAAAAGAAAGTTTCCTTTGGGTTAGATGGAATAATAGACTTATGCTTGGCTAAATGGTTAAATAATGCACTTGTACCGCATTTTGGGGCACCGCCTAGTAAAAAATAATTCATCAGTTAGGTAATTTGTAAGGGGTAATTAAATTGAATTATTTCTGGGTTTAACAGGGTATATAATCCTAGTGACATTATAACTACCAAATATAGTTTTTAAAAGAAACAAAAAGCCTAATAATTGAAAAAAACTAACTAATGCTAATACAGAAAAACTAAAGCTCATAATAAATACTATGTAGGCTATAAAGAAAAAAATGTCATCAGTTAAACCATATCTTAAGATTCTATTCACAACTATCTTATACAATCTTCCCTTGAAAAAAAAAATGATTAAAATACCTAATATACCAAAGTTATAATATGCTTCTGACGTTTCACTAGGAGGAATACCAGCTTGACTTAAACCAAAAATATTCTGACCAACATAATAACCTGTTCCCCTTGGTTTTTCATGCCAAATTGTTCGCGGAATGAAAAATAATAAGGCACCTACATATGATTTTCCATATAAATAATCAGTTTGATCGGGCACTTTGGCATATATTGCAATATCAGCATTGAGTCCTTGCCATAAATATAACTCGTCTTCTGATTTATTTATTGATTCAGATAAATCAAGGTTGCTAAATACATCCCAATTCACCTGATTATCGTATGTAGATGCTCTAAATTGACCTAAAACACCAAAAAGGCCTAAAAATAAAATCCCTACCAGTGCGGGCCTAAGAAGAGGGATTTTTTTATTACGAACGATCCAAACTATGAAAAAGGGAATTGTTGCTGAAACAATTCCGGATCTTGACCCAACTAAAAAGAAACCAGAAATGATTGTTATAATTAAAACAAATAGTAAAATGGGATTTCCTTTCAATTTCGCACCATTCATTATAAACCAGATTAAAGGAAATATATAGAAAATTTTCATAAAGGAGAGGTACACACCTAAATCCATCATAGCTTCTTTTCGAGATGTTCCCCAACTTGAAATATAAGTTGTAATACCTCCTTGCGAATTAAAAAACAAAATCAGTACGAGTATACTCAATACAGAAATGATAGGAATTACCTTCTTTAAAGAGGAAAATAGAGCAGGTATTGGTAAATGAGGGACCTTAAAATAGACAGCTCTATTTCCAAATGATAAATAGCCGAAATAAAAAAAAGAAATTGCGATTATATCAAATAGACTTGCCTGTAAATTTAGAGATACTAAATCATAAGTGATAGGATCATTTACCCTAAAAGCTGCGGAACTTTCGAAAGTAAAGTCCGTTTGAAAGAATGGTGTTAAGAAATTCGCTCCGGAACTACTTACAATACCTTTTAACAAGCCTAATAACAAGGTGAAAACCAGAGGATGGATAATTCCTATATTTTTAAAAGGAACTAGTACTGGTAAAAAAATTAATGTGAAGTAAATTATATTTAATAGTGTGAAAAGAAATAGTCCTTCTTGCTCTGGATTTAAAATTACAGTATAGATTGGGATAAAGACCCTGTATACGATAAAATATATTTTTAAAAATACATTTAACCAACCAGGAATATTAATGAAAGGACTAAAGCTTAATGCCATTTATTATCCGATTGATAAAACTAATTAAGTTTATACAACTTTTCATATTGTGCAATTATAAATTCCTTGTCAAAAAGACGCATCGCGGTAATTCTGGCATTATTCGACATCTTTAATCTTAAATCATCATTACTTTTAAATTCGATTATCTTTTGCTCCAATACTGAATAGTCTCCTTGGTTAACAACAGAACCACAGGTATTGTCATCTAATATTTCCTTAGCACTGCTGACATTAAAAGAGAAAACAGGAACACCGCAAGCGATGCTTTCTATCATACTTCTGGCCATTCCTTCACTTTTAGAAATTACCAAAGTTAAATCTGCCATTTGATAGTAATCCTGAACATTATCAACAAACCCATGGAAGAAAGTATTACTTTGCAAAGATAGTTCCTTCACTTTTCCACGACACATTTTACCGTACTCGTTATCTGCATCTCCTACAAAATGGACTACAATATTCTCTTTTTTTATTAAATCAGCACATGCACAAATAAATGATAGTTGATTTTTTCGCTCGTTAAATACTGCACTGATTACAATGTTAAATTGTAAATTAGTTTTTTTTAATACTAATGGTTTGAATCTTTGTAAATCTACTATACTATAGATTGCTTCAATAAAATTTTTGCTCTTTTTAAAAAGTGGTAATCTTCCTTCCAATTCAGTTTTCATATCATTCGAAAGAACAATAACTTTTTTTGCATAATTAAGCAATTCCCATTTTTTGCCATAACTCTGATTTGGAGGTTTTACTCCTCTTAAGTTAAAGACAAATTTAGCTTGCATTAATTTAATTACAATAAATGAATAGGATAAAGCAATAATATCATTTACATGAATACAATCTATGTTCTCCGATTTCAATACTTTTAACAGGGAAAACTGGTATTTAATCCAGCTTACTACACTCTTTCCGTTATAACCAAAATTATTTGATACTAAAACTTTAATTCCAGCTCTTCTTAACTCCTCATTTGCTTTCGTTTCCATTTGTGTGAATACGATGGGCTCACACTTTTTTAAATTGGTAATTATTTGCATCAAACTATTGACCCCACCATTTGCCTGAATACCTGTTTGAAAAAAAATGTATAATACTCTATCTCTATCCATAAGAAATTAATAAATAATTAAAAGAATAAACTATTTTGATTTTCTACCGAACAGAACCGGAACATTTGGCTGGCCTTTTGTAGACTTTAAAAACCATCTATTAATGATGCCCATATCGTTAAATAACAGGCTTTTAGGATAGTAGTCCATAACCTTAAAAAGTTTATTCAATAAAATTAAATCTGGTGTTGTCAATGGGTTATCAGTTCCTCTATCTACTTTTCTTAATTTTCTGGATAAATGCATTATTTTATTGATCAAAACGTGTTGAATAGGTTCAAAAAACAAGAAAGCGCCCTCACTTTTTAAAACTCTATGGATTTCTTGTAAAGAAAGTTTCCTATCTGTGTGATGAATTGATGATCTTGAAAACACAAAATCAAAACAGTCACTTTGAAAAGGTAAATATTCTGCCGGGGAAGTATGAAAAAATAATTTATTGGTTAAATTAAAGTCAGCTCCTAACTTTACCTTTATGCGTTCCAATCCAAATTTTTGAGAGTTTTTAGAAACTTCCACATGATGAACTTCCCTTGCTCCCCCTGCCAATAATCTCCAGGTGTCTATACAGGAGCCCCCAATATCTAAAACAACTTTATCCTTAATTAATTTTTCCAAGTCTAAATTTAAATTCTTGAAATTTGGATTATTGGCATATATTTTCTGACCATTAATATTGAAATCATCAATCAATATGGTGGGGCTTTCCCCTAAACTTTGTGCATCTGCCCAGTTATCATATTTATTAATCTCCCTCAATACCCTATTGTCCAATTCCTTATATTGATTATAGGATATCCAATCCAGCCTCATTTCCTCTTCAAATATTTCGGCGCATTGTATATTGTCTTCATCATATAGAGCAGTACCTTTTAAAGATAAAGATTTTTTGCTAATAGGGTTAATTAGATATTCTATGGGTGTTTTCATATTTTCAGTAAAATTACTTTAGCCCTCTGATGCCATGTATATTTTTGCTTAAAATCTTGATAAGCATTTGAAGCGATTAAGTTTCGCTTATCGGAATCTTGTTGTAAAGTTTGGATTGCATTAACCCATTCATTCGCATTTTCAGCATCACAAAAAAAAGCATTTTCAATAGTTAACACTTCATGTAAAACTGGTAAATCAGAAACTATAATAGGTTTTTTTGCCGACATGTATTCAAATATTTTAAGAGGGCTCATATAGTCTACTGTGTTTTTAAGCCCTCCCCATATCTTCACCTCTTTTTGATAGGGCGCAAGTAATATGTCCATTGATTTACGTAAAGCTCCCACTTTGGCTGGAGCTAAGAAGCCATGGAAAATTAGATTTTTTGGAGGATGATTTTCTTTATGTCTTTTGATATCTGTTTCATTACCTCCAATTAAATGAAAATAAAAGTTTGGAAGCTGCTTAGCCATTTCAAATATCATCTCTATTCCTCTGCCTTCATAGAGATGACCTACATAACCAATATGAAACCCATCTGCTAATTTTTCAGCATTGTGTAGATCTTCAGTAGCGGCATCATGAGCCACCAAAATCCGTTCTTTTGCAATACCTGAAGCCATAAATATTATTTTTAAAGCTTCAGAAATTACTACTATTTTTTTCAGCTTTGAGCTTTTATGAAATCTCTTAGATAAAAACCCACGCCAACCTTTGTATTTTAGTAAAGGTTGATGGAATTCATGATAAACAGTTAAACCTAAAAAGCTAGCAAATAGCGAACCCCAATAGTCCCTGCTATAAATAATTCCCTTATGCTTTTTAGCAAATAGGGCCGCTTTTATTGCACGAATATATACTCCACCGGAAATTGAGGGTTTACTGATAAATTGAATTTTGAAAGTTTCAGGTACTCCGTAGAATTCATAGATATTCTCTACATCCTGCTCCATTTGATTATGACTAAATTTAGGGACTACAAGAGTTACTTGATGTCCTAAATCCGTTAAGGCTGAACACATCTGCATTACATGAATGCTATTCGCAGATCTGGAAGGAATTATGGACTCGGCTAGGTAATTAATTTTCATTTAAATGGAATTCTTTCTCAATAAACTGCCTAAATCTTGGATTAAGCTCAATTTTCCATCTCTCATCCTTCGAAATTTCTAATTTATGGTTTTGATAATATTCTGAAGCATTAAAATGACCTTCAAACATCTTGTTTTCTCCTTGGTATTTTCTAATTAATGACTTAGTACCACCATTACCCGCAATTTGATGATGTTCAAACTTCCAATAATTTAAAAATTCAGGACTATATTCTTCATTTAGAAAATGAAATAGATCTTTGAAACTATTTTCAGCAGAAGAAGTAATGTTTTCATATTGAATTTTGATCTTAGCAATTGATGCCTCCTCATAAACTTTGTTCATTTTATTTATGTTATTTTTATGTTCAATTACTATCTCGTCAAAAGACTTTTCTGGATATTTCCTAATCCAGCTGTTACAAACTCCTCTAGGATCTCTATTTAAATAAATAAGATAAGGTTTTATGTTAGACTTATTCAACATATAAATCGAGTCTTCTATCCATTCAGGATATTTTGAACTATCTACTAACACACTCTTTCCTGACTCTCTAAATATATAATTATATGCTTTACAATTATAATTAATAATATTACTTAAGAATCTTTTCAATCTATTTTGAACAAGATAATTTTCAACAACAGACCACCTCTTTTCATTCCAAAAATCACATTCAAATCCATGCAAGCTACATATTGCTACTTTCCTTTCTCTATACCTTGCTTTTCTAATAGCATGAAATTCACCCAAGCCGAAAAAATTACTTCCACTGGAAAGTACTAAATCTACTAAGGTTGAGCCCGAGTGACTAGGTGCCATTATTAAAACTACTTTTTTATCGACTCCTTCCATAATTCTATTTGCATTTGTGCTCTTTGGTTAACTGAATAATTTTCCGCTACTAAGCGTATTCTTTTTCGATCTATTTTCGTATTTATTATTTTTTCTATTGCTAAAGTGAAATCATTAATACTTTCTGGAATTATCTAAGTTGCCACGTCAGAGTCTACTAAATCTTGATGGGTATTATTAGGAATAATCACAGGAGTACCACAAGCAAGATATTGATAAATCTTTTGAGAAGAATTTCCCTTTCTTTTCACTTCTGCAGTCGAGACTAAAGCAACTCCCACATTTAAACTATTAAAATAAGGCAACACTTTATCATAACTTATTATACCAGTAAAGGTAAAGTATTTCATTAAATTTAGGCTATTTAATTCAATTTTCATTCGATCCATGTGGGAATCACTTTTATATTTACTATCACCAATAATCAAAAAATGTACATTAGGTATTTTACTAATAATTGATTTGGCTGATTTTATCATTAAACCAGCACCCCTTTCAAGAGGAAGTCCTCCTATGTAACCAATGATAAAACTATTCTTACTTAAACCGACTATCTCTCTGGCATCTTTTATGTCCATTAATTTAAATCGATTTAAATTTACTGCATTACCAATAACTTGAACATTTTGGTACCCCATAGCGTTCAGTTGATCCTTTCCAGCCTTTTGAGAAGCATCAATGCAACTTGCTTTAGACAGTCCCCATTTAAGCACTTGATATTTATACCATTTCTTAATTTGGTAAAAACTTGTTTTTATTGCTTGATCTTGGTAATGACGAAAAGCATATTTTACGCCCTTTAAATTTAACCATAATGGTATAAAACCTAATTTCCCTCCCATATCAGGCCTAATAACAACTATTAGCTCTTTTCTATTAGAATATATCTGCTTAAAAAACTTTTTAAATGATCTCAAATACTGAATTTGCCAAACAATAATTGAAATAAAAGGAAATATCTTTTCTTCTACATTAAAATATAAAATATTCTTAACAGACCCCATATATTTTGATGTACTTTTGGGGAGTAAAAAACTTATCTGTACATCCTCACTTGCATACGAAGCTAAAGCCTCTACTGACTCCAATTCATTAGTACCAGGGCCAGTAGGTTGAGATATGTCAACAAGTGTTATATATAAAATTCTCATTATCTTATTATTGATATACTTATTAAAGCTAAAATGTTAGAAGTGTTTCTAGTAGATTAGCCATTTCACCCTTCTTATGATCATAAAAATAAACATACTTCTTTAATGGATTATCTTCAAAATAAGTCTTGCCTAATGGATGAAATAAAAGACTAGGTACTTCAAAATAAGCAGCCTCTAATACTACTGTTGAAAATTGAGTAATATGAAGCTTAGTATGCCTTAAAATCAAAGGTAGTGGTAAATAAGTGGCTCGCTCTAGCTCAACACAATTAAATAGCTCTAAAGCCTTCAGCTGTTCCTCAATTTTACTTTTAAAGGCCAGCTGCCGTGGATGAAGGCGCAACCAAAAAGCATATTTTCCTGAAAGTGCTTTTATAGCCTCTACTAAGTATTCAGGGAATATGTCTGCTCTATTCGATAAAGTATACAAAATTATCGGTTTTTCCTCTTGCTTAATTTGATCCGCTAAATTCCCAAAATCAATTTTGTTTTCCTTCACAGCCTCAATCCAAGGGTTGCCCATATTTTTGGCTTCATATTCACTAAAAGATTGAGCCCAGTGGTTAATGCAGCTGGCCTCATAAGTAGACCAAGTCCAAAATTCATTGGGTAAACTATTGTATCCATCTGCTGGTAATTGTTGAAATGCGTAAGCTATGTGTTTATCACTAATCACTCCATGCTGAATATCTACTGTGGGTATGTTGAGTTTCTTGGCTTCACTTATCATTACCATATTCAACAAACCATAATAACAGACGAAAAACACCTGCTCGCCTTGGTATTGTTTCAGCAACAAATGGCTAAACCTTTGGTAATAAGGAATAAGCTGAAACTGCCTATTAAGTTTTTTGATTAATTTCTTTCTAACCTGCTCTGGTAGTTCTACAATTTGTTCAATATTTTGCTTGATATGAAGGTTTGACTTGGAAAATTTCTGTTTAAGAATAGTTAGTAATTGTAGTAAATCTAGTATTGGAGATAACTTTACTAAGCGATTACCTTTATAATTTGATCGAGTATATTCATTTTGTTTAGCCGTTTCAAATAAAAACTGACTATTATCGTCTAATGACTGACTATCTAATATTGGATCAGCAAAACGATTATAAAATAAACCTTCAATTTCTTGTCTATAGATTTGGCTAGAAAAAATCAAGCCTTTAATCCCAGTTCTGCTTTTAAGCGTTAACTTAAATAATTCCAAAAGCCCAGATATGGCTTCTTTAAATAAAGAAGACTTACCTTCATTATTTCTAATACCAGTTACTTTTTTTTGAGTGAGTTCATTAAATATAAAGATTCTTACAAGAGGCCACACATGCAAGTCCTGTATTTGCCAAGTCATCAGCTCATATTTTAGCTCCATCTGATGAATGCTTGCTAGTATTTCTTCCCTGCTCTGCTCCACTTAGCTTACCTTAGCATTTATAAATGTACCACTTTCTAGGCCCTGAAAGTCTGCAGCTATTTCATTAAGCTTAATTTCCCATCGTTTGGCAATAGCAAGCTTCTCATGTTGATGTACCACTGGTTTGATCTTGTCAATAATGGTAAAACTTTTTTTGGTTAAAGTTACCGAAAGCAATTGTGCAATCTTTTTACTAAGTGCTAGTGGCTGTTGGGTAAAGTCTTCATATCGTACAAAAAAGTATTCCTTTACTTGGTGCAGCGCCTCATATTGGCTTATATAATAGATTACAGCTTTATGCAGCTCATCTGCCGCTACAAAATCAGGATAATATTTTTGAGGTATACAGGCAGGAATTTTCAACTCTTCATGAACCACATAAGGATAGAGTAAGGTAGGTCCATTTAACTTTAGGTTTTCTTCTGCAAACCAAGCTTTTTTCAAAATAGAGTGCAATACATCATTTGCATTTCTGAAGGTAATGATTTTAATAAAACCAGGATAGAGCTCTTGCAATGCGGCCATTTCCAATAAACTTGCAGGCATTTTAATGGCTAATTTATAGGATTGCGCTGCCTTCTCTAAGTTTATCTTTCTGTGGCTTTTACTGAGTCTTTTATTGACTTCTTCCTTGGCAAGAAAGTTTTCAATATAGCTGTCATCATAGGTGTTGAAATTAAGTGTTCTACCTGCCAAGTGAGGCAACAGTAACTCTTCAAAGCAATACGTCTCAAATAGAAATTTAAACTGATCAGCAAGTAAATTTCCTTGTTCCAAATAACCAAGTAGTGCCTTGATCATTGGAGGCTCAAAATGATAATCAATAGTACTGAATGAACCTATGAGGTTACCTAACACAGTAGTGCCTGTCCGTGGCATACCACTCACAAATACCATTTGGTTTACGCACGCTGCCGCATTAGGTGATAAGTTCAATTGATTTTTTTGCATTGTTCTATTGTCAATCAAATGGCAGTCCAACCACCATCTACTACTAAATTTTGTCCTGTTATATATTGGGCACCATCAGAGAGCAAGAAACTTACCGCTGGCGCTATATCATCGGGCTTTCCCATGCGTTTCATAGGCACCTTGTGTTCATAAGCTATTACAAACGCATCTGGCTGGTGATCAAATATCCCGCCAGGAGAGACCACATTCACCCTAATATTATCTTTACCGTATTTACTAGCCAGAAACCTACTAAAATTAATTAGCCCGCCTTTAATGGCAGAATAAGCTGCGGGTGGATTGATAGAAGTACCTTCATAAATAGTGAAATCATTACCTACTACTCCATAAATTGACGCGATATTAACAATTACTCCCCCAGAATTTTGTAAATATTTTTTAACGAGCTGCTGGCAACAGAGTATGTAGCTATTCAATTGCCAATTCACATTCTTATTTAAAGAATCTTCCTCTATATCTAAAAAATCATTCCCCCAATCTTTAGTTCGTGGATAAGCATTATTTACCCAACCGTCAATTTTACCATAATGATCACTCACAGCTTCTACAGCCTTTTTAATGCCAGCTATTGTGGTAATATCGCATGTCATTTCATGTTGACTTAAGTCATTTTCTGCTTGAATATCAAGGCAAACAGCAATACCTCCATTTTGTTGAATATCCTTAACAATAGCTTTTCCAATCAAGCCTTTTCCTCCTGTTACCACTATTACTTTATTGTGCAATATCTGTTTACTCATTCAACGTTAATTTAAGTGTTTCAAAGGCTTCCTGTATAGTGTTCATTGGTTCTTTACCAAGCTTTAAACAGCTCATAAAATACTCCAATTGCATTTTATAGGTGTTTTGCATTTGAAATTCCTCTTTAAAAATCAGCTTCCCCTCCTCATCTTCAATGCTTGAAGTTAATAAATCGGCCTTCCAAATTGTATCTTCCCATACAATTTCTATCGTTCTTTTTGGAATTTTTCGATAATAGTTCAAGGTAATAAAAGCAGTTGTGTGCTCATAGTCAAACACATAGTGTGCTATATCTGAAGTATCTATACCTAAAGAAGATTTCTTTGCCCTATAAGAATGACTATTATGAGGAAAACCTAGGAGATAAACCGTATAATCTAACTCATGAATTAAGTCAAGATGTACTCCGCCTCCCAAGGCCTTAATAGCACTGTAATTCTTACGATAATCAGTTCCTGGTCGCCAATCTGGCAAATAACTACCACAATAAACACTCATTTCTATTGGCTTTTTTTCCTTCATTTTTTCTTGAAGGAAAATAATGACTGGATGAAACCTTAAGTTACAAGCAACATAAGTGGTTAAATTGCTTTCTCTTATTTGATTGAGTAAGCTTTGCTTTTCTAGTAAATTAGAGAATACTGGCTTCTCAATAAAAAAGGGGACCTTTAAGTGCAATAACAGCTCCAATGAAGCTTGGTGCTTACTAGTAGGGTTTGCAATAATAACAAAATCTAAGTCCGTTGGTATTTCACTATGTTTATAAATATTAACTACGCCTGCTAGAGCAGCAGCATTGGGTTCATGACGCAAAGCATAGACCTTAGCTGCTGGGTAAATTTCCCATATTGCCATTAAATGCTTTTTGGCAATAGAGCCTAAACCTACAATTAATACCTTCATATATTAAAGTCTAGGGCCTTGTGTTTCAATAGCAATTCCATCATGGTGAAATCAAAAGGATGATCAATATCAAAGCAAACATGAGGCATTTCATAAACTAAGGACTTATCGGTGATACTAGAAGGATAATCCGCCTTCATATAGTCCTTAGTAAAAATATAAAAGGAAGCATTCATATCGTAAACTTTGGGTGCCTTTTGTCTTGATAAAAAGGTATTGTCCTCTTTTACCAGCTTAACAAAACCGTCTGGCCTCTCCTCTACCATATTAAAATAGGGGTTTCTGGCCGCAGGATTTACAGAAAATATATTCAGCGCCTGTTGGTTTTCTTGAATCAAAGTAAAAGCCTTCTCCAAGTCTTCCTGAGTACGAAGTGGTGCTGTTACATCTAAATCTAAAACATAATCGTAATGGCATTGGTGTAGCTTTTCAGCATACGACCAAGCTGCTCTGATCACTGCAATTTTACCTACTTCATCGGTGGCTAATTCGGCAGGCCTTCTATAATCAGTCTTGTAGCCTAGAGATGCAGCAGCATCAATAATATTTTGATCATCTGTACTGAGCTGAATGGTTGCTTGATGTTTTTTAGCAAAGGTTTTCGCCTGTTCAAGGGTATAATGCAATAATGGTTTACCATTTAAAGGCTTTACGTTTTTACCTGGTATCCCTTTACTCCCACTCCTTGCACATATAGTAATTAATAATTTCATCAGAATTTTATTAGCTTAATATCCTTTTGTGCTTTTTCAAAGTCATCGTGCTTTCCAATATCTAACCAATAACCGCGAAGTGGGTATGAAAACACTTTCTTTTTCATTGAGATGAGCTTTTCCATTAAATCCGTTGCATTAAAAAAAGCGTCTTTAGGAATTAAATCGATTACTGATTTCTTCATTAGGTATATTCCTCCGTTAGAATAATACGTATAAGTAGGCTTTTCTTTGAAATCAACCACATGGCCATTTGCAGTTTCTAAGACCGCATAAGGAATACTTACTTCATAAGGGATGGTTACAACTCCTAAATCCGCCTCTGAATTTATGAAGTTTACATAAAAGTCTTCATAGTCAAGATTTGTAAGTATATCTGAATTGGTTAATAAAACCACTTCATGTTTTAGATTACTTATTTTACTGATGGCGCCAATTGTTCCAAGTGGCATATCTTCATATACATAATTTATATGTACATTACGCTCGCTACCATTCTCAAAATAAGCCTCTATTTGTTTTCCTAAATACCGCACTGAAAACCAAAAATCGTCAATTCCATATTTGATGAGCCTGTCCAAATTATGCTCCATAATAGGTTTATCTCCCACTTTCAATAAAGGTTTAGGGCAATTATCGGTTAAGGGCATTAACCGTTGACCTCTGCCTCCGGCCATAATAATGGCATCTACAGGTAAATATGATTTCTGAAAACGGAAGTTAACCACATTAATAACCCTGTCTTCACCATTTAAAACGGGTATTACCTTAAAGTTTTGCTCTCTCAAGGCAATCACCTCTTTCAAGTCAAAAGCTCCTTTCCGGATAAACTTAGGTTTGGCTTGAATGAATTTTACTACCTGATCGCTGATGCTAAAATCTTTTAGCAAGCCCCTTCTTACATCCCCATCTGTTAAAGACCCAATCAATTTATTGTCCTCATCCACCACAAAAAGGATTGCATCTGCAGCCAATTTGTTTAATTGAACCAGTGCCTGCTTTACAGTACTGAATTGAGGTATAAGATGCTGCTGATAATCCATGATTTATAATTGCTCAATGATATGTTTTACTGTATCCTTTTGAAAGTAAATATTTTTTCCTGAATAACTTTCCCCTTTAATTCTAGCTACTGTTTCTAAAATTTCCGTCCTTTTAAATGAAGCATGCTTTACATTATCACCGGCTATTCTTCCTTTTTGTCTATCGCCCAAGTTAATAACGTATCTATTAAAACTAGCCGCTTCAATTATCCCGCTTGAAGTATTACCTAATAGAAACTGTGCACATTTCATTGCCGTAAAGTAGGATTGTGTCCCAAGGCTATCGACAATATTAACCTTTGCACCTAATTCCCACTTTAAATCAGTGAAGTGTCTTCTATAAACACTCCCTAGCGTATCATTATTAGGTAAGGTGATTAACAATTGATACTCCTCGCTTAAAACCCTTAAACTTTGACTTAATTCTCTTGCATAATTTTCGTTCAGTTCATACGCCACAGTTTCAGGATGAACTGTAATTAAAATAGTTGGCAGATTTAGATCTACTCCCCATTTATCTAAAAATTCAACAGTGCTTAATAAGGAAATGTGTTGCAGATTCTGTAGACTTAGCGAGCCTACTACATGTATGCCCTGCTCCGAATCAAGCAGTGCTGACAACCTTTCCTTAAATGCTGGTATGGCCACAAAGTGTAGTTTACTGGCCAATGAAATACTATGTCGGTAAATATTATCAATTGCTCCTAATGTAGTTTCACCTCCATGTAAGTGGGCAAAACGCACATTAAAAGGGATTCCTGCAGCCACTGCAGCAGCCATTTCAAAACGATCACCCAACACTATTACCCAATCGTAAGCTTGATGCATTTGCCAAAAGGCGGCAAACTTCTCAACTGTTAATGCATAGCCAGAAGCTGTATCAACTGCCTCATCGCCTAATAACAAACTGCTTATGGTATGATCTACAGTAAAACCAGCCTCAGTAATTTGGTTGATTGTATAACCATGATAATGCGATAAATGAGAACCAAACACCATTAACTCTAAAGAAAATTCTTCAGAGGCTTTCAGTGTTCTCAGCAAAGGCAAATAAATGCCAAAATCTGCTCTTGAGCTTGTTAAAACCAGTATATTTTTCATTCCAGGTTTTCGCTTAAGAGTTTTGAATCCTCGTCCAAATCAATCTTTAATTTTTTACCCAATACTTGCTCTATGTCCATTGGGCTAATACCATCACCCGGTCGTCTCATAATCAGGTCTTTTTCAGTGATTTCGTGACCCCTTTTAAGTGCATTTACTAAATGAATCGACTTTCTTGCAATTATTTTGTTAGGTAATTCACTTTTACTGGGTGCTTTTTACCACCACCTGCAATAGCTAATTCTATATTCCTAATGGCTTTAACCATTTCATCTAATTCCGCAGGTTCCAAGGATGCCTTGTGGTCCAGAAGGACCAGGCAAATTTCTATCTAAAGTGAAATGTTTCTCTATTACTTTGGCACCGAGTGCAACTGCCGCTATTGGCACCTCAATCCCTAAAGTATGATCCGAATAACCAATTTCAACTCCCAATTCCTTTTGAATATGCAACATCGCTTTAAGATTAACATCTTGCATGGGTGTAGGATATTCCGTATTGCAATGAAGGACTGTTAGATTTGATTTTTCTTGTCCTGCATTGATTAATACTGTTATCGCATCCTTAATTTCTCTAAATCAGCCATCCCAGTAGATATTACCACTGGTTTTTTCTTTGTTGCAATATGTTCTAAATAAGGCTTATTGGTAATTTCACCGGAAGGAATTTTGAATAATTCAATCGGTAAGTCATCTAAAAAATCTATACTTTCCGTATCAAACCCCGTGGAAAGAAACTTAATATTTTCTTTCTTGCATAAAGTTAACAATTCAGGATACCATGCATCAGGCATCTCCAACTTTTTGAGCATATTGTACTGCGAATCATCCCCATCATTAATGTTCTTGTTTTGGTAAGTGGCTTTCTTAGCTTGCTTACTCACAATTTTATCAGCCTTAAAAGTCTGAAACTTAACATAATCAGCACCCGCTTTTGCTGCTACCTTTATCAATTCTTTTGCCCGATCTAAATCCCCATTATGATTTACTCCCAGCTTCAGCTATTATGATCGTTTTATTTGGGTTGATCATATGTTATAAATATCTGCTTTATAATTTTTTAAATTCACTTCTTTTGAAAACCATTCGATTGTTTTACTCAATCCAGAAGCTAAATCGTACTAAGGTTTCCAATTAGTTTGTTCTTTAATTTTTTGTGCTGAACCAAATAACCTAAACACTTCACTTTTCTCAGGTCTTAATCGTTCTTCATCGGTAATAATCTTAGCTGCTGGATTTATGATATCAATAAGACTTTGGGCTAATTCCTTCATTGATATTTCTGATTCAGTGGCTATGTTGATATGTTCTCCAATAGCTTTGTCAGATTTCGCAATTTCAATAAAAGCATTTGCTGTATCTTCTACAAAAAGTAGATCCCGGGTGGGTCTTAAATCTCCCAGTTTTATTGACGTTTCACCTTTTAGCAGTTGAGAAATAATCGTTGGAATAATAGCCCTGGCAGATTGTCTTGGACCATAAGTATTAAAAGGCCTTACTATAGTAACGGGTAAATCAAAACTACGGTAAAAAGATTCGGCTATGCAATCAGCCCCTATTTTACTTGCTGAATAAGGCGATTGCGGTTGTTTGGGATGTTCTTCGGTAATTGGAACAAATTGAGCCGTACCATAGACTTCCGAAGTGGAAGTAACCAGAACTCTTTCAGTTCCCTGATCCTTAGCTGCCTGAATAATATTCAAGGTGCCTTTTACATTTGTATCAATATATGAATCGGGAGAATGGTAGCTAAAAGGTATTGCTATTAAAGCAGCTAAATGAAAAACAATATCGATATCCTTCATGGCAGTTCTGACTCCATTAGGATCACGAATATCTCCTGCAAATATCTCGATTTTAGCTAATTTTTCTTTTGGTAAAGTATCCAACCAGCCCCATGAATTAAATGAATTATAATAAACAAAGGCTTTCACTTTATAGCCTTCATCCACCAATTTCTCTGTCAAATGGCTGCCTATAAAGCCATCTGCTCCAGTGACTAAGATTTTTTTATCTTTTAGCATGCTTTTTCCATTTTATGCAATCAGCTGTTTGATTTTTTGTTTAATTCTATCAAAAGAAGAAATGGTTTTCTTCAGTCTAAATTTCTCTATTTCCTGTATGAGGTGAACTATTAAGTCCTCCTCTACATTTTCAAATTTTTGCGCTTGGGCATCCATCTCACTATCGAATTCATGCTTATCTATTCTACCATCCGAATATTTACTTGCAAGCCCTACATTGCTTTCCTTGTACAAGTTTATCCATTCTTTTTGATCTTCAGTAGATAAATACTCGTATTCAGATAAAAGTCCTTTATTAAACTTAGTTTGTAGCACTTTTCTCAAATACTTTGATTCTTGTTTATTTAGTTTTGGAGCAAGTCTTTCGAAGAGATCCAAGGCCTTTGGATTCATTCCTACATTAACTATTTCACTAACTTTCCAAGTTCTTAAAACTTGAGACTCGAGTAAGTCCCCTAGAATTTGATGTAGTGGATTAGCAGCAAGATATATTCTTTCATATGGATAAGCATTTATAGAGACTCCTTCGAAAATCGATTCCAAGTCCTTTATATACAAATTCCAATCGTAGCCCTCATGGTAATGTGGCTTTAATAACTCTTCACCTAAGCTAAAGTCTTTCTCGTGTTTATACTGAGTATAAATAGACTGGATAAACTGATCTTGTCTTCTAAAAAACACTACAAGCTCCACATCTAGCCCTTCAGGTAGGGATCGAAAAAGCATTTCTTGAACAGCATTTCTATTTTCATAGTTCTGCCTTGGGTCTCCTGAAAAGCCTTCCCATATTAATAAAAAGTTTTCCTTAGGAGCCTTGGTTTCATTTTTCAAAAATTTGTGCAGTCCTTTAATAAGCGCCTCATTCACAGCCTTAGTTTTTGAAAACTCATTCCGGTTAGGTATTTGTAAATAATCTACTACTACAATACCCTCGTTTAGTAATTCTTCAGCTAAATTACTTGTTAGCTTTTGCAAACTAGAAGTTCCTGTTTTATGTGTACCAATATGGATAGTAAGCTTCTTTTTCATAAATAGTGGCGATTAGTTACGTTCAATACTTTCATTAAAATTCTTGTAAACTCACCATTCTTTTGAAACTTCCTGATTGCTCAAGTAACTCTTCAAAAGATCCTATTTTATCAATTTTTCCTTTTTTCAAAAGTACTATTTTATCTGCATTTTTAACGGTTGACAATCGGTGTGCGATCATAATAATAGTATATTTCCCTTTCAAGGCATCAATATTTTCTTGAATGGCTTTTTCTGTTTCGGAGTCCAGTGAAGATGTTGCCTCGTCCATCATTAAAAAATCTACTTCCTTATAAAGTTCTCTTGCAATTGAAATTCTTTGACGCTGTCCACCACTTAAATTAATTCCATTATTACCTAGTGGTGCTTGATCCTTTAATTCTAGCTCATTAACAAAATCAAAAATTGCTGCTTGTTTTAAGGCCTCATTAAACCGCTTTATATTCTCTGGTGTTCTTTCCTCCCAAAAAGTAACATTGTTGAAAACATTGTCACTAAATATTACCGGTTCTTGAGTGATATAGCCTATCCTTTTTTGAAAGGTGCGAATATCTAACTCTTTCATTTTCGAATCATCAACTGCTACATATCCCTCAGTTGGCTTTATTAGTCCTGCCAAAACATTCAATAAAGTTGTTTTGCCAGAACCACTTTCTCCTACTATGGCAATTGCCTCATTTTTCTTTATATCAAAACTTACTTTATCAAGTATTCTCTCTTTATCATAGGCAAAAACCACCTCATCAAGTACCAAAGCTGACTCAAAAGCTTTAAATGGCACAATGCCAAAACTTTCTGTGTTCTTTTTTAAATCTTCAGTGAATTCAGTCATGTTGTCTATAGACCCTGAAACTCCTAAGAAATTGTTCCAGTAATTCTGTATTGTCATTAATGACGATAGTGCTCTGTACAAAAACAATAAACTTAATATTAAAAGCCCTAATGGTTTATCGAATATAAATACCTGTAATAGTATCGCAATTACCACTATTAAAATTGTCAGAGGCTCACGTAGCGCCTGCAGCGTAGCTCCTAACATACCAATTTTTCTCTGTGATTGTTCTATTTCTTCAATTTTCCCTTTAAGCTTATTGGCATAAGAATAGATAAAACCTGTTGCTTTTAAATACTTGAAATTACTTACTTTTTGAATGAGCAAACCTTGAAACTCATGCATTTCCTTGGTTATCCTAACTGATTTTTTTTTGGTTATGGAATATAGATTTTTAAAGATAAAATTTGTTAAAACACCGCCAATAATAACTATCAATGCAAATTGTGGATTTGACAGAAAAGCTAAGGTTAAATAAACAATTACCAAAACAATTGATTGAACAGCCAGGAAATAATGTTTATAAGCAGCATTCACTCTTTGTACTTCACCAGAAAATGTATTTTGTATTTTACCAGAATCTGAAGTAACAAAAGCATTATAACTATAATTGGAAAGTAAATCAGCGTTGTTTATTCTGATGTTTTTTATGAAATATTGTTGGTAAATCACCCTAAAATATCCTTCGAAAAATTTCATGACACCTTTACTTGTAAAAAAGAATAAAATGATTAAAAGTACACTAAATAAATTGAAAGGAATGCCTACCTCAGAAATGCCTTCCACTAAAAAGGATAAACTACCTAATTGTTCCGTATCAACTTCTTGATTGGAACCATCTGCCATTTGTAATAAAGGCAAAAACATAGCTAAACCCAAACCATCTAAAAACCCAACAAAAAAACTAAGTATGAGAGAAATAAATATTCTGTACTTTAAATGAGAATAGAAATAAGAAAAATATTGAAAATATTTTTTAATGAAATCTTTAATCAGTTTCATAAATTAACTTTGACATAATAGTTTAAAGGTATTGAATAAAATTTTAAAACGTAATTATTAATTACTAAGTAAAATATACCGCAAAAGAATAAAGAGTTACGAAAGCCAAACTGTCTCACAATCTTTTATCTGCCATACCTCTCTCAAAAAATCCTTTGATATCATAAGATATACCATTTTCATTTAAGTGGTCAGCTAAATTGAAATCTTTATACTCCTTATGAGAAACTGCCAAAATGATTGCATTATAATTGGAGCTTGGATTTTGTATTAACTTTACCCCATACTCATGTTTTACTTCTTCCTTATCGGCTTGTGGGTCATAAGTTTCTACTTCTATGCCGTAAGATTCCAATTCTTTGATTACGTCAATTACTTTGCTGTTTCTGATGTCAGGGCAATTTTCTTTAAAAGTAATGCCCATCACCAGCGCTTTAGAACCCTTAATGACCGAGCCTTTTTGTGCCATTAGTTTCACCACAGAACTGGCAACATAGGAGCCCATATTATCATTAATTCTCCTACCCGCTAATATAACCTGAGGATGATACCCTAAAGCTTCTGCTTTGTGAGTTAAGTAATAGGGGTCAACTCCAATGCAATGACCTCCAACAAGTCCGGGTTTAAAAGGAAGAAAATTCCATTTGGTGCTGGCAGCTTCCAATACATCAGCTGTATCTATACCCATTTTGTCAAATATCAAAGCTAGCTCATTGACGAAAGCTATATTCAAATCCCTTTGTGAGTTCTCAATTACTTTGGCTGCCTCCGCTACTCTTATTGAGGTAGCTTTATGAGTTCCTGCGGTAATGATTTCTTTATATAATTGATCCACCTCCTCTGCAATTTCAGGGGTGCTTCCTGAAGTCACTTTTTTAATAGAAGGCAACCTATGCTCTTTATCTCCTGGATTGATTCTTTCCGGTGAATAGCCACAGAAAAAATCCTGATTAAATTTTAAGCCACTTTCTTTTTCCAAAATGGGCACGCAATCCTCTTCCGTGCAACCCGGGTAAACCGTAGATTCATAAATCACGATATCTCCTTTTTTCAAAGTTTGTCCTACGGTGGCTGATGCCATTTTTAATGGAGTTAAATCAGGCTGCTTATATTCGTTGATAGGCGTAGGGACAGTGATTATGTAATAATCTGCATCTTGTAGATCTTCAATTTCAGCTGTATATTGAAGGTATTTTGCCCCTTTCAGTTCCTCGCTTTCAACTTCCAAAGTTCTGTCGAATCCATCTTTTAACTCTTGAATACGTTTCTTATTAATGTCGAAACCTAAGACTGCTCTATATTTTCCAAATTCTGCGGCTAAGGGTAGTCCCACATAGCCTAAACCTATTACAGCTATTTTTTTCATTTTCACTTTTTTTTGATAATACACTCCGGCAACTTCTTTAGTTTTTTTTTCTACGAAGTCTTGGACTGTTAATTGAAGTCATTATTATTTACTTTTACCCCTTAAGTCCCTCTAACATGATCCGTCTATATGGAATAACTGTCAAATATTGTTACTCCCACAGTAGTAAACCCGTTTCAGCACTAGGCATTTTTTTCAAATACTCGTCTGGCTGCATAAACAAAAACCTGATCTTACGCCCAATCTTTTTCTCCGCTATAGCAGTCATACTGGCTATATAGTCATGATTGAATTGCTTGCCTACTAATAAAAAATCAATGACTCCGCTATCTACTCCTTTCGCATATTCTCCTATTAAATATACTTTTTGTAAATCCCCCACCTTACCGATAATCTGCTCTATCACGCGGTCAATGCCAATGTACTTTCTGATGATATTATGAATATCCTCAAATAACGGATGTTGTGTATTAGCCTGGTATAACTTTTTATTGCCTTCTACACCCGATTTCAACATGCCTGCTTCCTCAAATTTATTCAGCTCCAAACGAATCGCATTGGTGCTTTCTCCAAATTCGCCTTCTAAAGAACGCAAATAGCTCTTTGTCTGTGAATTCAAAAAGAATTTCAGCAGCAGTTTGATGCGGGTTTTAGAAGTAATGAGGGTGTCTAGCAATTGAGTAGTAGGTAAACAGTAGTGGGTAGTGAGTAGTGGGTAGTGAGATTAGGTTTAGGTTATAAGTTGTAAGTAGTAGGTTATAGGTATTAGGTTTTAAGCATTAAGTTATGGTATCGCAGCTTTTGTTTATCGTCAATCGTTCTTTGCCAATTAAAAAGACCGGTCTGACCTGCGGTACTGACCTATTTCTTACATATTTATTTTTTTTACTTTGTCAACTGTCTATTGAATACTGTCAATTCAAAAACGGCTCCGCCCTTTCAGTCACAATGAGAGACCTGGCAAAATGTCTTTTCCTTCTGTAAAACGAGTAGAATTTCTACTCAATCACAAATTTAAGTTGTTTTTAAAGGATATACAAAGGCTTGTAATGAAATATCTCAAAATATAAGCCTCATGCAGCACTTTTGATTCGCTATATGTTGTGCAGAAGTTAAACCATCTTTTCTTGTGGTAGCCCAGGTGCCACAGGGCCTGTAACAAATAATTGGAAATAGCTGATTTTAGGGTGGCAATAACCTAGGTTGTAGATTTTTTTCCAGTGCAGGAAGGATAACAAAATGGTAAAGAAGTCTACATAATGAAGGCATTTTCAGAAACTTTTGTAAGCCACTGACTTAGAGCAGAAATCTATTAAATTGATGTTAATAGCCAATTATTTATTGTTTACTGCCCACTCTCAACTGTTTATTGCAAGTTGTGAATTGGGCTACCCTTCATGGTAGTATCCTCCTCCATCTTTATTTTTGCGCGATCCGTAGCCGTAACCATAACCATAGCCATAGCCATAACCATAGCCGTAGCCATAACCCGGGCCGGCCTTTTTAATATCGTTGAACAAGATGCTCATGTTTTTGATTTTGCCTTTTTCATACAAATCATTGGCAGAAGAAACTGCTTCTTTTGGAGTATAGTCCTGTCTTACCATAAAAAGTGTATGGTCAGCAAAGCGGGAAAGCACAAAGGCATCTGTTACCAAGGCAATAGGAGGTGAATCAATAATCACAAAATCATAGGTAGCAAAAGCTTTCTTCAACGATTGCTCCATCAAATCTTTCATCAATAATTCACTTGGGTTGGGCGGTATAGGGCCACCACTTAGTAAATCCAGGTGCTCTATCTCAGTAGTCTGGATTAATTCTTTCAACTCGCCCTGCCCTGATAATAAATTACTTAAGCCATATTCGTTATGCAATTTAAAATCATCAAAGATCTTAGGCCTGCGCATATCTGCCCCAATTAATAGCGTCCTTTTACCGGACATGGCAAGCACTGTAGCAAGGTTAATCGTGGTGAAGGTTTTACCCTCTCCGGAGATGGAAGAAGTCACCAGGAATATTTTCTTCTCTTTACCTTCGGTATAGAAATTTAAATTAGACCGTAATGACCTGAAAGATTCTGCGACTGCAGAACGAGGCTTATGAGAAACAATCAAATTATTCTCAATTTTTTTATGACCTATTCCTCCGATCACAGGAATACTAGTGAGCCCTTCTATATCTTCTTTACTCTGAATTTTATTGTTGAAAAACTCTAATACAATAAAAAAACCTATCGGCAATACAAGACCAACTACTAAAAATATCAAATAATTTTGAGAGGTCTTTGGTGTGATCGGTCCACCCGATATTTTAGGTGGATTGACTACACGGATATCACTGGTTGTAGAAGCCTGTGAAATAGCGGCTTCTGCCCTTTTTTGCATTAAAAATGTATATAAGCCTTCACGGAAGGAGTAATCTCTCCTGATATTCACAAAATCTTGCTGTAGACGAGGTAAAGATTTTAATTGTGATTCTAATTTACGCTTTTGTTGATTCACAGAGCGCTGCCTAATGGCGCGCGTCTGTTCCAAAGTAATAATTGAACTGAGGATATTATTTTTTAAAGCCTCCATGGCTCGCTTCCTTTCCTGCAGCCTGGGGTTGTCGGTTTTGTCTTTTTGACTAAATCTTTTAATCTCAACATCTAATTGCAATAATTCCATAATCATTTCTGCAATTACCTGATCTTCAATACCTACACTTTGCGGGGTTACCACCTGTTCTACTGAATTATCGGGATTACTGAGAAAATCTCTTAAATAATTATAATATTGCTCCTGGATTTTATTTTGAATGGCCTGCATTTCTATTTCCCTTAACTCTTCAAAAATCCTTAGCGCCTCATCGTCCAGATTAGTGATCACATTTTCCTTTTTAAATTGCATGAGCTGGTTTTCGTAAAAACGAAGGGTATCAGCAATATTTTTCAACTGCTCGTCAATAAATTGGATGGTTTGGCTAGCAGTTTGATTTTTCCTATCAATGTCTGATTTTGTGTATTTTTGTATGAAAGTGCTAAGAAAATCAATTTCTTTACGGGGTTCTGGACCGTTTAAACTTAAATTCAACACAGAAGAACCGGATTCAGCCCATCTCGCATTTAATTTACTTTGATAGCTGGAAGTTAAAATAACAGGATCCTGAAAGCGAATAATATAGTATTTATTGAGATCGCTTTCGCTAATTTTACCATTATTTCGGAAAATCACCCTATGTCCATTGATAGGTACCAACTCACCAAATTGGTAGGTTTTAATATCGGCAGGTTTTTCTTCATCGTCCATCTGCTCCAGTTTCGCAAAACTAAATTCTTTTTGATTCAGAAAGGTGATACCCACTGATTTCCCGTAAGGCAGTCCTTGTCCTTCTTCCGGAACAACTTGTACCGGGAAGTCCGGGTTATAATATTCTGAGCTTTTGATTTCTCCTTCCCTGAAATAGGCTATTTCAAAACCTAGCTCATCGATAACAGACCTGATCAGTGGAGCCGATTTGATTACATACATTTCGTTGAAATAATTTCGATAGGGGCTGGCGATCGCGTTGCTATATAAAAATTGCGCACTCACATCTTCCTCATTTTCGCGAATCATAATGGAGGCGCTGACCGGATAAATTCTGGTACTGTAGCGATTGATTACATAAGCTATCGCTAAAGCTATTAAAGCAGTAATCACAATTACATACCAAAACTGGATGATTTTATAGAGGACACGCTTAAAATCAATAGCCGTTCCACCTTTGGTATTTTCACCCATGGAAGAAGGATCTGCGAAATCGCTGGTATATGGATTAAATTGATTATTCAAATTTGATTATACTTTACGGTACATTACTGATTCAAAATATTGATTACAAGCAAAATAGCAGAAACAGAAGATAAAAGTAATCCTAGATTTTGTCCATAGTACCTTCTAATAGGCCGCTGCTCTAAAGGAGGTACTATTACTATATCGTTTTGGTATACATAAAATTTCTCAGAGGCTAAAAAATCTTCTTCCAACAAATTCACGTAAAAAACTTCTGCTGTATTCCCTTTTTGTCGAATCACCTTTACATTAGAGCGGTCTGCCAGTTCCCCTAAGCCCCCAGCCATACCAATGGCTTCCATAAAAGTGGTACGGGTATTTTGGGTGGTCACCACAGTTTCCTGATTTACCTCACCTAATATCGTAAATCTATAATTGAGTAGTCGTACTTTTACAATAGGGTCTTCCACATACTCTACAGCAATGGCTTGCAAGGTATCCTGCACTTCAAAAACCGTCATTCCTTGCACCTTAATTTTCCCCACAATGGGAAAGCTGATCGTGCCTTGTGGGTCTACTAATTCACCTCGCAAGGCAAGTAAGCCAGCGCCTCCTCCTCCGCCAATACCTCCTCCACCAAAACCAAAGTCGCTAAAGATATCATAATCTTCTTCTGTTAAACTTTGGAACTGAACTGAGAGCACATCCTGAGGTTGAATGCGGTAATCCTGGTAATACAAATCGTAATCACGTAATACTGTGTCTGTGCGCATATCTTTGTGTAAATCATCTTTTTGGAGGTAAACCAAACGTTTATTGCCTACACAAGAGGCCATGATTACAACAATGAGTAGAAAGAATAGTGTATTTTTGATAATCATTTTCATTTATCGAACGACAAAAGTAATGAATTTCATTTCATGATACCTTATTTTGGGGTAGATTTTTATGGGGTGCTACCTAACCAGGTGTTCAAATCTTATAGATACCTTAGTAATTAACCTGTAGGTGTAAGTGGAACGATCATTTGATCTCACATTAAAGCCCCGTAGGTGGCGACATTATGGTAGCTCAGGGTGTCAACCCTGGGTTAAAATTGTAATGATTTATGATTTTGGCGGTATTTTTGTTCCGCTAGGAAAACAAAAATGATGACAAAATCATTGTTAATGATGATAACCCCACGTTCTAGGCAGAAACTGGATTTACTTGAATTTGTCCACCAATCGCTTTCAACACTTTCATAATTGTTGCAAATTGGGGTTTTGAACCATCCGACAAGGCTTTATATAAACTAGGTCTGCTCAAACCAGTTTCTTCTGCTATCTTGGTCATTCCTATGGCTTTTGCAATATGTCCAATTGCATTAATCACATCTTTACTATCGCCATCTTCTAAGACAGTATTGAGATACTCAGCAATCATTTCTTTACTGTCTAAATAATCTGCTATGTCAAATTTTGAAGTCTCCATCTTTCTATTTGTTTAATTTTACCCAAATTTCTTTGGCTTTAATAATGTCTTTTTGTTGAGATGATTTATCACCTCCACATAGAAGGATAATAATTTTACCGTCTTTCTCTTTGTAATAAACCCTATACCCTTTAGCAAAATTCACCTTTCATTCGATAATGCCATCTCCTACTGGTTTGCAATCTCCAAAATGACAATCAGTTTCAATTTTCTCAATCCTAAATAGAATTTTGGCTTTTGCCCTTAAGTCCTTCAACTTTTTAAGCCATTTATCGAATTCGGGGGTCTTTTCAATAAAAAACATAGTAACTGTATCTATTCGGATACAAAATTACTTGATTTTACGAGTAAACAAAATCTTTCTTGCAATGATCCATAAAACCACCTGAGGATTGATTGACAACTCGTTAATTCACCTGCTTGCCTGGTTTACTAAATATTTGGAGACCCTCTTTACAACCAGCTTTGCAAAAGCTGTTCTCGTACCTCCTCGATGCAATCGATGAGGAGTATAATGATTATTTTAGTTCAAATCAAAGCTCCAGAGGAGCCACCTCTTGGTAGCACAGGGTGCCAGCGCTGGGATATAAATACCATGCTCCCCGATTTTGGCGACATTTTTGTTCCAGCGCAGCAGGGAATCAAAAATTGTGACAAAATCTTGCAGCGAATGGTTTTTTACAACCCAAAACTTGGATTTTTGATTTTCGAAAACCCTTAAATTTAATCGGAAATCTCATTAGAACCTCTCCCCTCTTTTCTAAAAAGAGAGGGGAAAATAAACCGAAGGTTTAAAGGGGTGAGTTGAATAAGAAAAATACCTACAATGAATCAAGGACGGATGTGCTAATAACATTCGTTGTAAAACTCAATGAATACTAAAATTAGATCGAATAAACCATAAACTTTGTATCACCGAAAAGCCCCAACGGGGTGTTATCTTTTAATCTGGGGCAAAGCCCTAGAATAATGCACACCGGCTTCCCCGATTTTGGCGACATCTTTGTTCCGCGCAGCAGGAAAACAAAAATGATGACAAAATCTTTATTGATCAATGTCATTCAAACCCAATGCTGGTGCGATATTTCAGTTCTTTTAATAGAGAAAACCAAATAGCCAAATCGGGATTTTATTGTTATTTCCAATTTCTATTCCATCAGCTGCGATGTAAGCGTTTTCCTCATCCATGATCTGACGCTGATTTTTCTGCTTGCCTCCTACTTCAAAGATTAATTCGTTATCAAGACTAAAATCTGCCTTATCGTGGCTTTCTAAGGTATGGTGTACCTTGCATTGGGAATAGAAAAAAGTCTCTCTCTCATTTCCTTTATCAGGTTTACCTTCCGCAAATGCATGTATTAGGTTTGTATTTCCCATATAAATCTTATCCGGCTTATTTAATTTGGAAATTCCATTTACATTATTCCGTAACAAATGAATCACTGAGGCCCTTTCTAAAATATCCAGAAAATAAAGTAAATTCTCTCTTTTAGTCTCTACCTTTTCGCTTAGCTTGCTAATATTAGGCTTAAAGGGTACAGATTGTGAAATAATGTAGAGTAAGGCTTTTATTTTACGTACTGAAGCATAAGTGATTGATTCAACAGCCATTACATCGGTTTCAAGTATTAAATTGACTGTTTGCTGCAATCGTTGATGGTATTTAGTTTCATTTTCCTTAAAAAAAGGATAATAACCTAATTTTAAATAACGATCGAAATGCAAGAGTGGGCTTTTAATAGTTTCTTTTACCTGCCTGGCATATAAAGAATGATTAGCAATTAGTTTCTCCATACTTATGGGTTCCAAATCCAAGCCTAAATCAAAATTTAGAAACTCTCTAAATGAAAGACCTGGTAGCTCATAATGAATTGCTCTTCTACTTAAATCGGCTTGTCCTTTGTATATTTCCAAAATTGAAGACCCAGTGAATACTATGTTAGCCTCTGGGTAATAATCATAAATATTCTTAATCTCAATAGACCAATTCACATACTTATGAACTTCATCGAGGATAAAATTGCGGGTACCTAACTTATAATAAAAATCTATTACGGCTGAAAGACCTTTTTTCTGAAAATATATATGGTCTAAACTGATGTAAATGCTTTTTTCAATGTCGAGCTTTTCTTTTATGTATTGAAGAATCAGGGTGGTTTTACCTGCTCCTCGAGCACCTAAAATAGCAATCAACCGATCCTGCCAATCAATAGTATCAAACAAAAATCGTTTGAATTGCAATTGCACACTTTCCAGCCTGTTGAGGTATAGTTCTTTAAAAAAATCCATATTATTGTACTTTACAAGGTGTAAATATAGACAATAATTGACACTTATAAGTGTCAATTATTGTCTTTCTCTAACATTGCTACCATGGTTGTCATCTTTTTACTCGCCAAACTTTGATTGGTGGGCCAATTATGTAAATTAAAAACAACCACATTGCAGCAAGGAAAGCAAAAATGATGATGAAATCTTATTGAGCTGATCCATAAAACCACCTGAAGGTTGATTAACGACCTTAATACCACCTAAATCCAATATATCCAAAAAAATTCTGTGAGCCACAGACCTTGGGAAACATAATTAATATTATCAGCTTTATCAGGAAAGGAGAATGTTGATTTCATCCTACTCGAAAAGCCCCAACGGGGTGTTATCTTTTAACCTAGGGCAAAGCCCAGGGTCTTGTAATACAGTGCTCCCCGATTTTGGCGGTATTTTTGTTCCAGCGCAGCAGGGAATCAAAAATTGTGACAAAATCTTTCTGCTGAGTTGCTAATCTTACCGAGTCACAGACTCTTTTAGATTAATAAGTCCTTAGTCCGCTGCGCTTAAGACTAAGGATAGATGAGGTTTGCCTCGCATTTCACTATGTCCTTTCAAATAGGGCTCTAATTATTAAAATCTTATAACACCAATAGAATGAACATGTAGATGTGAGATGTACGATCATTTCATCTCACATTAAAGCCCCGTAGGTGGCGAAATCTTGGTAGCCCAGGGTTTTAACCCTGGGTTAAAACGCACAATATTAGCCCGATTTTGGCGGTATTTTTGTTCCGCTAGGAAAACAAAAATGATGACAAAATCTTTATGCCTAGATACAAAAAGCCTAAAGATGGACTATTTATTTAGGATGAATTTTATAAATCGAAAAAACACCTATAAATATTAAAAAAATCGAGCTCTCTCTCCTTGACTGTCCCGACCGATCGGGAGAGAGAGCCTGCCAGCCTGGCCTGCCAGCCTTTGGCTGGGTGGGCTGGGCTGGGGTGAGGCCTAAAATGCAATCGAAAAAAACAATTCCAAAACATACCTTTGTCCCTGATAAACCTATCTTACCGAGTCACAGACTCTTTTACATTACTAAATCCTCAGTCCGCTGCGCTTAAGACCAAGGATAGATGAGATAAATGAGACCGCTTATTTTGATCGAGATTTATAAATTGAAATAAACATACCTAAATTTAATTAGCCGGACTCCCTCTCTTTTGGAGAGGGCTGGGGTGAGGCTTACGATAGCATACTTGGTACCAACTCTATACAGCAAGCGAAGCAATAAAAAAGACCGGTTGAATCAACCGGCCTTCGCATTCAGAATTTATAAATTAGTTAAAATTATACTCTTCTGACATTTACAGCATTTAAGCCCTTTTTGCCTTCTGTGGTTTCGAAAGAAACTTTGTCGTTTTTCTCGATGTCCTCTTCAAGGCCACTTGCATGAACGAATATTTCGTTCTGAGATTCATCCTCTACGATAAAGCCAAAGCCTTTATCTTCATTGTAGAATTTTACGGTTCCAGTACTCATAATAAATAAAAGATTAATAATTAATAATGGAGCAATATACGTTTTTGTTACGTTAGTCGAAAAAATTAATTAATTAATTTTGTGTGAATAAATTGTTTATCGTTACAAAGACAGTTCATTCAATGGTTTTTAGCTATAAAGACAGAATATTATTTAGGCCATAAAAGGTATTCAACTTAATTAAATACCTTTACCAGTAATTTATTTTACTTCAAAGGATTGCTTTGCCTCCTCTTTTCCATATTTATAAATCACATCATATTTTCCTTTAGCAATGAACTTTTTATCGGCTAATTCACCATTCCACTGCTTCGTCTGATATCCTTTTTTAGGATTTATCTCCATTTTCTTGATTGCTTCACCATCCTCCTTCTTAATTTCAATGACTAAATTATCAGACTTAGAAATCTCTTTCACGAAAATAGAAAATTCAATTTCCGGATATGATGCTTTTGAATAAGGCACTCTTTTGGTTCCCCAGCGCTCGCTAAATCTGATATTACCCACACCAAAAGCCATCAAACTATTATCTGAGAAACCTTTGGCGATTTGCTGCAAGGGTTTAGCATCCACCACATAGATGCTTCTGCCATGGGTACCCACTACCAGTTCCAAATCTCTTGGATGTACAATCATATCATAATTGGCCACGTTAGGCAATGAACCTAAGTGTTGCCAATTGCTTCCATCATTAAAACTCACATAGGTGCCATGGTCGGTACCTAAATAAAGCAGTTGCGCTACTTCCGGATCCTGGTAAATAACATTGACCGATTCCTGCGGCAAGTCGCCACTAATGTCTTTCCAACTATCCCCATAGTCGGTACTTTTATAAATATAATTTTTAAAATTATCGTTTCTGTAGCCAGTAAGCGATAAATAAACGGTACCCATTTCATGATTGGATGCGTGTATGCTGCTTACCCATAAACCCTGGGGTAAATTCTTGTTGATTTTCACCCATGTCTCCCCTTCTTTTAAGCGATATACATTGCCATCGTCCGTACCTGCATATAACAGCCCAAACTTCAAAGGCGATTCAGCTATTTCGGTGATGGTGGCAAAAGGCACATTACCTTCTTTTGTGCCATTACTTAAATCACCACTAAGGCTTTCCCAGGTTTTACCCTGATTCAGGGAACGATGTACTTTTTGAGATCCCATATAAATAATATCCGCATTATGGCTGCTCATTACCACTGGCGTTCTCCAGTTAAAGCGGAGTATATCTTCTCCAATATCATGCTTAGGAGTTATATACTCTCTGTCACCGGTTTCCCGGTTGATTCTGTAATAATTTCCAAATTGATAGCCTACGTACACGATGTCGGCATTGCGTGGATCTGCACTTACGTACATGCCATCCCCTCCAAAAAGGGCCTCCCACTGACCACGTTCATTGGGTACAGTTTTGGAGCTACCCACCATGGTTCCATTGTCCTGCAGGCCTCCATAAATATTATAAGGCTTGGCCATATCTACATTCACCGTGTAAAATTGCCCAACAGCCATACTGTTTTTATGGTCCCAGTTAGCTCCACCATCATAGCTGATATATAGCCCGCCATCATTTCCCAACATCAAATGATCAGCATCATCTGGATTAATCCATAAGGCATGGTGATCCACATGCACATCTCCTGTAGAATCCGTTCTGGCGAAAGTTTTGCCGCCATCCCTGGAAACAACTATGGGCACACCTAATACATAAATATTATCCGGCTCTTGGGTAGACACCCTAATTTCGCCAAAATAATAGCCGTAAGTATAATAGACGGCCTCTAAATCATAATCGTGCGTTTTGTTCCAGGTTTTACCATTATCTTCCGATTTATAGATAATAGAACCTGCCACGGAAGTTTCAAATAAGTCGTTATTAGCATCCCCAGAGTATTCTGCTAAGGCTTTGGGTAGATAAACACCGCTTTTCACCTCACTTTTCACATTGACAGCATTATATTTTTCCGGGAAACCGTTATCCTTAAAAAAAGCATCTAATTTTTCATTGGGGATATCGAGAAAAGCTTTCACTTTCATATTACTAAAATCTGCCGCAATCAGTTTATCCTTATCTTCTCTTTCTTTCTCCTTTTTTTGCTCTTTCTGGTAATCTAATAAGGCATACATAATATTAGGTTCAGACAAAGAGATATCCAAACCAATTCTACCGGTAAATTTATCGTCCGGAATTCCATTCATGGCTAAATTCCAGGTAGCTCCACCATCATTGGAATGATAAATTCCAGAACCTTTTCCATTGCCTACAAAATCCCAGGCATAGCGTTTTCTTTCCCACATGGCTGCCCATAACATATCCGGATTTTCGGGGTGTATAATTAAGTCTATGGCTCCTGTTTTATCATCTACGTACAATACTTTCTCCCATGATTGACCCCCATTGGTGCTTTTAAAAACGCCACGCTCTTCATTATCAGAATACAAACCTCCCATAGCTGCCACCCAAACAATATCAGGATTACCTGGATGCACTACAATTCTTCCAATATGCTGGCTTCCATCTAAGCCAATTTGCTTCCATGATTTACCCTTATCAATAGATTTATAAATGCCAGAACCCGCATAACTACTTCTACTACTGTTATTCTCACCGGTTCCCACATAAATGATGTTGGAATTACTCGGTGCTAGTGCTATATCACCAATGGTGAGTACTCCCTCATTATCAAATATAGGCTCGAAACTGATGCCATTATTTTGGGTGGCAAACAAGCCTCCAGAGGCATAGGCTATATAAAATTCTTTGGTATTCTGTTGGTTAACAGCAATATCCACAATCCGGGCACCTTGAATGACTGGCCCCACATTGCGTGAGGGATAGTTTTTTAGCAAAGAGTTTTCTGCCAGTGCTTTTCTGGCTTCAATACCCTGATGGATGACCTCAGGGTTGGAGGGTTGCACTTGCGCCAGACCAGAAAAACTGATACTTATAACACATAAAAGCGTTGATAAAATGTATTTCATAGAGTATAGTGGTTTTTTGATGATTCAATATGAGGAAAATAGTAATCAAATGTGAATATTAAACATATAGTCGGTTAAAATTGGTGGTGGGTAGAAAGACGTATGCTGCCTCTGAGGAAAATACACTTATTAATTAAGGCCATATTCGGTTTTCGACTTTTAAAATGACCCAAGGCAAAAAGTATTCTAATTAGTCTAGCTTTTTATTTACTAAGATTGCTTCACTGCGCCTGCCTCTGGCAGGTAAATTCGCAATGACGTTCTAATTATATTGTTTCTTCCTAATGACAATTGAATAAAATCTCTGTTAAAGCTATAATGAGATCGGCTAACTGGTACAATTTACTTTGTTCAGAAGCTCCAGAGGAGCGACATCTTGGTAGACCAGGGTGACAACCCTGGGTTAAATTGGCAATGTTCACCCGATTTTGGCGGCATTTTTGTTCCGCGTAGCAGGAAAACAAAAATGGTGACAAAATCTTTCTACTTTGATACTACAAGCATCCGAACGAAACAACCTCTTTCATCCATTCAGATCAAGGAGGCTTTCCCATAAAACTCAGTACTATCTTATAAGTTCTCTAACCACCAATCGGTCATCATGGTGAACAAATGTTTTCTGGCGCCATCCTCACCAATGCCATGAGTTCTGTCAGGGTAAAAGAAGGAGTCAAACTGCTTGCCGGCTTCTAATAAGGCATCTGTATAAACAATGCTATGCTGAAAATGCACATTATCATCGCCTGTGCCATGCACCACTAAATATTTACCCTTTAGCTTATCCACTTTACTCAATGGAGAATTGTCGTCATAACCATCAGGATTATTCTGCGGGGTATCCATATAACGTTCCGTGTAAATGGTATCGTAAAATCTCCAATTTGAGACCATAGCTACTGAAACAGCAGCTGAAAACACTTCATTGCCGTCTAAAATGGCATTTCCAGCCATATATCCACCGTATGACCAGCCCCAAATTCCTATTCTATCATTATCTACATAATCCAAAGATGCTAAATATTCTGCTCCAGTGATGAGATCCAAGGTTTCATACTTACCTAGATTTCTATAGGTCATTTTTTTGAAGTATTCTCCTCTTGCACCGGTTCCTCTTGGGTCAATTACAGCCACTATATATCCTTTTTGTACCATCAGTTGATGCCAATAAAAATGAGAGCCTGCCCAACCATGCTGCACATTTTGGCTGCCCGGCCCGCTATATTGATAAACAATTACAGGATATTTTTTGGAAGGATCGAAATCATTAGGTTTTAAGAAATAACCATTCAATTGCGTGCCATCTTCTATAGCGAAATCAAAGAACTCTTTCCCTACTAAGTCATATTTTTGAGCAGTCTCCGCAAGCGCAGCATTATCTTTCAACACTTTTATCTCCTTATTCCCTTTTGATTGGTATAAAGCTACTTTTAAAGGTGTAGATGCATTATGATAATAATTTAAGTAATACTGATTATCATTACTCATATTGATTCGAGTGATACCAACCAAAGGACCCAGTGCTTTTTTCTTTTTCCCATTAAACCCTATTTCATAAAAAGTGCGATCAAGAGGAGAAACTTCAGTACTCACATAATATATTTTACCGGCTTTTTGATCAATACCTGCTATGCTTTCCACTTCCCAGTTTCCTGAAGTAATTTGCCTTACCAGATCTCCTTTTAAATTATGTAGATATAGGTGTTTAAAACCATCTTTCTCGCTCGAGTGAATGAAGTGTTTCCCATCATCCAGGTAAGTTAAATCATCACAGTAATTAAGTGCCACATAAGTGTCGGACACTTCTTTTAAGACAAGTTGCGTGTTTCCGGACGTAGCATTGGCATGTAAAATATCCATTACATTTTGCCTTCTATTCATTCGGATAATGCTTAGCAGGTTGGAATCCTTCGTCCATTGAACACGTGGTATATATTGGTCTTTCTCCTTTCCGACATCTATTTTCGTGGTTTTACCATCTTCCAAATTATAAACTGAAACCCACACATCTGAATTGGCTTCACCGGCTTTAGGGTATTTGTACACATAGTTTTCAGGGTATAATTGCCCGTCATTCCATTTCTGCAGGGTGTATTCCTTTACCTGGCTTTCATCCAAAGTCATAAAAGCTAGTTTTTGGCTATTGGGCGACCAGTAGAAAGTTTTAGTTACATAAAACTCCTCCTCATAAACCCAATCTGACCCGCCATTGATAAGGCTATTAATTTTTCCATCATTGGTAATTTGAGTCTCCTCTCCTGATGATAAATTAACAATGTAGATATTGTTCTCAAATACGTAGGCTACCTTTGAAGCATCAGGTGAAAAGGTGGCGTACATTTGCACATTTTCAGCAAGCGGAGTTAAAGTTTCCCTTTGGAAATCATAAACATAATATTTGGCTGTAAATGACCTTCTGTAAATATAATTGACATCTGTTGCCAATAGTATTTTGCTTTCATCTTTACTGAATGAATAGCTTTTTATTTTAATGTTGGGTTCCAGTTCATCACCACTTACCAATATTTCGGCAGTTTCACCAGTGGTTACATCCATTTTATTTACCTGGTTATTGTCCAATGCGCTATAAAATTTGCCGTCATTCATCCAGTTCACATTGTAAACGGATTCTTGTCGGAAGGTACCCTTTTCGTGTAAGTCGGCTAAGGTTATTTTTTCCTGGGCAAACGTGATAGTACCAGAAAGAAATAATAAGGCAATCAATATTTTTTTCATTTATTTTATTTTCTAATCACCGTAAAATTAACAAGGCTTTATTGAATTTTTAGGAACAATACCCTTAAGTGGTAGCTGTATGGGTTGAGTGGTTAAAGACATTCACCAATCAGTTAAAAAAGAACCTTAAAATAGATAACTTGAAAGTAGTGAGTCTTTAGTAATCCTCAGTTTTTTCTAAAGAGAAGGGAATATTATTTGCAATCACTTTAAATTTAGAGAGTAAACTTCGATTTTACATGTGGTTTCTCCCCTCTATTCTCTGCTTGTCCCGAAAAAATCGGGAAAGAGAGGAGACAGATTTGTCGAAGACTAATCAGGAGCTTGCCAGCCCTTTGGCTGGCTCCAACACTACAAATCAGCCCGCTCGTACTTGGTAACGAATATTGCAATCTCTGGCATTGTAGAATTAATCATGAGTTCCTTAAACACTAACCCCAGTACATTAAATAATAGAGCACAAAGTGAGTGATACCAATGAGTACTATTCTGGCATAATCCACCTGATTCCTTTCTTCCACCGGTATTTTTTGCATAAGCAGATAAGTGGCAATTAAATACGGGATGGGTAGCATTAAAAACACATAGTGCGGCATAGGCACTCTAAACCCTATGATGATAATGGCAGGGATCCAATATAAGAAAGCAACATATCTTTTGGCTTTATTAACGTCCATAATACCTCTTTATAGTTTTTCAAAAATTACTGCTGCACCCTGTCCTACTCCAATACACATGGTAGCCAGACCATATTTAGCATTTTCTCTCTTTTGCATTTCGTGTAATAATGTTGCGGAAATTCTTGTTCCGCTGCCCCCTAATGGGTGACCAAGGGCTATAGAGCCTCCATTTACGTTCACAATTTCCGGGTTTAGGCCTAAATCCTGCATACAAGCGATCGACTGAGAAGCAAAGGCCTCATTCAATTCGATTAAATCAAGATCTGACACCTTTAAACCTGCTCTTTTTAGGGCTTTTTGAGTGGCTGGAACTGGTCCCACTCCCATACAATCGGGTGAAACACCCGCTATGGCCATTGAAACTACCCTGGCCATAGGCTTTAAATCGTATTTTTTCAACATTTCTTCAGATACAATTAAACTAGCCGCTGCTCCATCATTTACTCCACTCGAGTTACCAGCCGTTACAGATCCTCCTTTTCTAAAAGCAGGGCTTAAAGTGCCTAATTTATCTAAAGAAGATAGCCTGGGATGCTCATCTTTATCGAAAATAATGTCCTCTGCTTTTCTTTGCGGCACATTTACGGGTATAATTTCATTCTGGAATTTTCCCGCTTTATGAGCAGCATCATATTTAACTTGTGAATTATGCGCGAATTCATCCTGTGCCTCTCTGGTTATTTTCCATTTCTCAGCTACATTTTCAGCAGTTTCACCCATGGCAAATGGTTGGTACATCTCTGCTAATTTGGGATTGATAAACCTCCACCCGATGGTGGTATCATATATTTCAGGCACTCTGGAATAAGCCGTTTCTGCTTTGGCCATCACAAAAGGAGCACGAGTCATGCTTTCTACTCCACCCGCAATATAGGCTACTCCTTCATTTAGCATGGTGGCCCTGCTGGCATCCATAATAGATTGCAAGCCAGATGCACAAAGTCTGTTTACGGTTAAACCGCCTACCTCAATGGGTAAGCCAGCCAAAAGTCCTGCCATACGGGCCACATTTCTATTGTCTTCCCCCGCCTGGTTGGCTGCACCGAAAATCACATCTTCCAGTAAATTTAAGTCAAAGTTGGGATACTTTGCCAAAAGAGATTGAATGATATGAGCGGCTAAATCATCTGGCCTTACACTACTTAGGGTTCCTCCAAATTTACCAACCGGTGTTCTAACAATATCTACTATATAAGCGGATTTCGACATATTTTTTTAGTTTAAATGCGAAAATACATCAATTACTAAGAAGCTAAAAGAAAATGTTGTGATAGATTTTGAATTTGGAGGTACAGCAACCAGTAAACATTACTTAGTGGTGAAATCTATCATCTCCACTGGAATCCTTTCGAACAGAACACTTAAGAATTTGAAATGGTTTTTCTACTTTAATATCTGATATATCATTCAATCATATATCTGTAAATTTCTGGAAGGAAAAACCCCGCTAGGGGTGATGTTTTGGTAGCCCAGGGCTTTAGCCCTGGGATATAAATGCGATGTTTTCCTGATTTTGGCGGCATTTTTGTTCCGGCGCAGCAAGGAAAACAAAAATGATGACAAAATCTTTTTGAACTGAGCCGTGAAACCACACGAGAGACTTGGTACATACATATACGAACTTTGCTGTAGGCAATTAATTTCCAGTACAAATCAGCTTTAGAAAAGCTGCTCTCAAACCTCCTCGATACCCCAAGGGGATGCCTATGGCACAATCGATGAGGAGAACCTACTTCCTTTTCTGATAAGAATATTGACAACAAAAGCAAAGCTAATAATGCAATAAAGACGCAGATGATATACTTTTATTCAAGTCATCGCAATTGCAACTAAGCTTAAAGGGATGTAACAACATATTTTCTTTGCGTAAACTCTGCGCCCCTGCCTGCGGCAGGCAGGATTGCGCCTTACCGATGTTTCGGTACAGGCTCGAGACTTTTAAGCGACTTTAGACGCCTGCGGACGTTTTGTTATATAGTAGCGATAAGCAATTTTGATGACAAAATTTTACCTCAACTTTTTATAAAAATCAGGGCATTTTCCTGCATACTTATAATTTTTATTGGTGTTACTCCATTTAAATCTGTAAGATAGGGAAAACTCATTGGTAGAACCAAAAGCACTATTTCCTGTGCTTAGGTTGTAATCGTAACTGTAGCCCATATTAAACTGCTTTATTGTCATCCCTACTGTAAAAACCAAAGCCTGATTGACTCTATAATAAGTGCCTAAGGTTAAAAAGTCGTTATTCCAGAAACCTCCAACATTTAAATAGCTTAAGTTAGCTTGTTGCTCATAAATGATAGATGGTGTAAGATTAAATGATTTATTGGCTCCTAAATGCTGAAATGAATAGGCTGCATGCATGGTGTATCTTCTAGGTAAGCGCGCATCAGACTCAGGACTAAATCTTTCTTCAGGCTGATTAATATGAGAAATATTAAATCCCACCATTAGTTTTTCACTGGCATACATCATGCCCACACCAACATCATACATAACCGTTTTAGATTCACCTATGCGCTCTGCAGTTGGGTAAATTGTATTGCTGCCTGGTCTTAATTGATCTTCAAACACCAATTGATTCCAGTTAAATGATTTTTGCCGATATGCTAAAGACAAACCACCTCCTAAAACAGCTCCTCTGTTTAACTGTACTCGGTGAGATAAAGTGGTTCCTACTGCGGCATTATTGATTACCCCATCTAATTGCGTATCATTCATGGCATGCACGGCCATTCCAGAACTTTTACCTAAAGGTGTATCGAAGGAGAAAACTGAAGAATTATAGGCATTCAGCGCATTCCATTGCTGTCTATGAATAAATACTAATCTGGGATTACCTTCAGCCCCGGCTAATGCGGAGTTTAAATAAATAGGGTTTGCGTAATATTGAGAAAAATAGGCATCTTGTGCTTTGCCTTGCGGTAGCAAAAAGCCCCAGGTTAAACTGATAACAAGTAGATAGTATAAATTCCTCATAATTAGTATTTTTATGAGGTAAATTTCTCTCTTTTAAAGAATTAATCCATCAGGGTGCCACTGAATTTACTATTAGGTGTAATACCTATGTGCTAAACTGGATTTGTTGGCTAGTTGCTGTAGTAAACTTTAATATTATATCTACATATTACTTAATATTTATTATTTGTCCTCGCTGGACTGGCGATACTTTCGGCCGGGACAGGAATAGCTGTATTCATTTCATCTGATTTCAATAAAGTTTTTTAGTCAGATGCCCCGAAGGGGTTCCAATGGGAGAATCTCGCTAAATCGATATGATTATAAAAAGCAAACAAAACGATGCTCGATTTCTTATCGGTATTTTGGATTACTAATTGGAAACAAAAAAACTAAAATGAATAAGGACGTGGGTATTCTAATAACAATCGTTTTAAAACTTTGTAGTTACCGAAATTAGATAAGATAAACGATTTATTGTAAACAGTCGAGCACCCTCTCTTTTGGAGAGGGTTGGGGTGAGGCTTATAATACGATTAGAATAAGGTCCTCCCGGCGCAGCAAGGAAAATAAAAATGATGACAAAATCTTAGGTGAAAATGAATTTTTTCATTGAACCTAACTATTTCCTTGTTTATATTCTGGAAAGCTTTCCATCAATCATCTCATGGCGTTCGTCAGCCATTTCGGAAAGTTCTTCATTGTGGGTAACTATTACGAAAGCCTGACCTAATTCATCTCTCAATTTTAAAAATAAATTATGCAGTTCTTCCGCATTTTTTGAATCTAAGTTACCACTGGGCTCATCAGCAAAAACAATGGCAGGATTATTCATAAGTGCTCTGGCTACGGCCACTCTTTGTTGCTCCCCCCCCACTCAACTGACCAGGCTTATGGTTGGCTCGTCCACTTAAACCAAGGATGCTTAATAGTTCTTCTGCTCGCCTCTCCACCTCTTTATTATTCTTTTTTGCGATATAAGCTGGAATGCATATATTTTCAGAAGCAGTAAATTCAGGTAACAGGTTATGAAACTGAAATATAAAGCCAATGGCTTCATTTCTAAACTGAGCAAGTTCATTTCCTTTTAAATCACTAATATCTCTTCCATTTATGCTTAAATTGCCGATATCTGCTTGATCTAAAGTACCCAAAATATGTAGTAATGTGCTTTTACCTGAGCCACTAGGGCCCACAATGGCACTCAGTTTGGCCGCTTCGACAGAAAAATCTACTCCCTTTAGCACCTGAAGCTCATTGTAATTTTTATATATATTTTTTGCACTTAAAATACTCATGACACAAAGTTACTAATGTTTTTTTAAGTTTTGAAGCTTTAAGGCTTTCAGAAGAGTAAGTTTAGAAATTTACAAGTTGCCATAATGTGAGAATTAAAAGTTCATTCGCTCTTAAGAAGTAATTACATCTATCTTCTACAATTCCCGTAAACTAAATAAATAATGTATGTTAAATTTGATACCGCAATCTGGTTGATAAATTATCAATAATACCTTACCTTCGCACAAAAATTATCCAAGAATGAATATACACGAATATCAAGCCAAAGGAATACTTGAAAAATATGGAGTAACTATTCAAAAAGGAATTGTTATTTCCACACCGGAAGAAGCTACAGAAGCTGCCAAGAAACTCAACAAAGAGACTGGCACTGAGTGGTATGTGTTAAAAGCGCAAATTCATGCAGGTGGTAGAGGTAAAGGTAAAGTAAAAGAAACAGGCTCTAATGGTGTTGTTTTAGCCAAAAGCTTGGATGAAGTACCTACCAAATCTAAAGCTATTTTAGGTGGTACCCTTGTGACACATCAAACCGGTGAAGAAGGTAAATTAGTTTCAAAATTATTAATTGCTCAGGATGTATATTATCCGGGTGAAAATGAGCCAAAAGAGTATTACTTAGGTATTCTATTGGATAGAGCTAAAGGCTGTAACGTAATAATGGCCTCTACAGAAGGTGGTATGGACATTGAAGATGTTGCTGAGAACTCTCCCGAGAAAATTATAAAAGAATGGATTGATCCTCGTGTAGGTTTACAAGGTTTCCAAGCCAGAAAAGTAGCTTTTAAATTAGGCTTAGAAGGCGAAGCTTTTAAAAATATGGTGAAGTTCATCTTCTCATTATACAAAGCTTACGATGCTACTGATTCTTCCATGTTTGAGATCAACCCGGTATTAAAAACATCAGATAATAAAATATTAGCAGTTGATGCGAAGGTAAATATTGACGATTCAGCTTTATACCGCCAGAAAGACATCGCTGAAATGCGTGATCTTTCAGAGGAGGATCCTGCTGAAGTAGAAGCAGCAGAATCTGGCCTTAACTACGTAAAACTTGACGGAAACGTAGGTTGTATGGTAAATGGCGCAGGTTTAGCGATGGCAACAATGGATATCATCAAATTATCTGGTGGTGAGCCTGCTAACTTCCTTGATGTTGGAGGTAGTGCCAATGCACAAACTGTGGAAGCCGGATTCAGAATTATCTTGCAAGATCCTAAAGTAGAAGCCATTTTAATCAATATCTTCGGTGGTATTGTACGTTGCGACAGAGTAGCAAAAGGTGTGGTGGAAGCTTATAAAAATATTGGTGACATTAAAGTGCCTATCATTGTGCGTTTACAAGGAACCAATGCGGAAGAAGGTGCAAAAATTATACAAGATTCAGGCTTAAAAGTGACTTCTGCTATTGTGTTAAAAGATGCAGCGGAGCGAGTGAAAGAAGCCTTGGCTTAAAATAAATTGACAATTGACAATAGGCAGTCGACAATATAGTCCTTCACCTATTTTATATATTTAGTACTAAATACTATTTAAATAAGGCAATTGATATTTAGCAACTTTGTTAACTGTCAATTGCTTTTTTGTCAACTGATTTAGATTAATAACTATTGGAAGAAATCTTATTAGATTTTGAATTCATTATATTTATAGTTTAAGCTATAAACTGCACCTGTAGCTCAATTGGATAGAGTATCGGATTTCGGCTCCGAGGGTTAGGGGTTCGACTCCCTTCAGGTGCACTTTAAAATTACGGCACTAATAAATAATTTGTTGGTTAGACTAGGGTTCCCAGCCAAAGGCTGGTCAGCCTCTGGCTGAGACTCCCTTCAGGTGCACTAAAATCCAAAAAAATATAAAAGCCACTCAAGGAATATTTGAGTGGCTTTTTTAATACGAGCTGCTTTCTCATTATTTCACTGTGAAAACATTCACTAAACCAATCACTTCTTTACCACAAAATGTCTTTCTTCATGTTTTTCATTTTGGTCGTAAACTTTCTCACCGTTGTACCAGACTTTTTCGACTACTTGATAGCTATTACTATTTTTACGTTCAACTTCCAATTTCAAGGTATCCATTCCTAATTCACCCCACTGAACATACAAAACCGGAAACTCTTCGTTTTCCGTTAAACTAGGAAATATTCTGATTCTATAGTTTGGTGCGTCCTCGAAAATAAAAATTCCCTTTGGGTGATCAATATTAGCCTCTAAAGTATAAGGAACTGACGTCCCTTCTTCATTTTTAAATAACTGTATATCATTCTCAGTCAAATTGTTGGGAGTTTGTGGGTTTAACAAATCCAACCCATCTGCAGATAAAACAGAGACATCTATTGCTGTATCGATAACCACACCTGCGGAATCATCTTCTTTACAGGATAAAAAAAGTAACGCAAATGCCAATATTAGGAGAAAACTTTTCATAGGAATAATTGAATTAAAGAATATAAAATATCATATTTTGCAATGTCGGTAAAAAGCCTTGTTAATATAACATGCAGATTGACTATCTTATTAACAAATACTATTAATCATTATACTAAAGTATCAACTTTACACTGTATTTTCCAATAAAATGACGTAAATTTTTTAGTATATTTTTGCTCAGTCAGGAGTATTTAATATCGATTTGGCAATTTAGATTAATCCCCCTAAATTCATTTGTATTTTACAAATCCCCTCGGATTAGATGTTAAATCCCGGACATGCTGCGTAATTCCAGAGAGTCTCCAGTCCCACCATTTTAATAAATTTTTGATAGTTTCTTCAACAATGCTATAAATAATGCACCAGAAATTTAAGAATTTAAAAATTAAAGGACACTCAATCTTCTTTCTTCAACCTACCTGTAATTAGTCGATCCTTAATAACAGATTAACCATTTGATAATCAACGTAATGAGACAATAAAAGATTGTTTTTTGCTTGCAAAAATGACCGTTTTTTTGTATGTTTAGCCATAAAACATGGTCAAATGCGCGCAAAAGAAAAGCCTCAAAATCAGCTAAATTTTCTAGCCCCTACGCTTAAAGAACAGCTTAATCCTAAAAATGAATTGTACCTGCTATGCCAGCATATTGACTGGAATTACTTTGAAAAAGAGTTTGAACACCTGTACTCTAAAAAAGGTCGTCCTGCTCACAGCATCCGTTTAATGAGCTCTTTATTGATTTTAAAGGCTATTTATAACCTTTCTGATGAAGAACTGGTAGAGAGGCATTGGGAAATGAATGTTTATTTTCAGTATTTTTCAGGCGCAGTGATTCAGCAGTGGGGTCAGCCTTGTGCTGCCAGTGACCTGGTATTCTTTAGAAAGCGAATAGGACAAGAAGGGGTTACCAAAATATTGAAACACTCAATTGCTGGACACGGCAAAGATGGTCAAGATACAAATGTAAGTGTAGACAGTACAGTTCAGGAGAAAAACATAACCTATCCTACCGATGCTAAACTACATAAAAAGATCATTGATAAGTGTGTAGAAATAGGAAATAAACATGGTCTCACTCTACGCAGGAGTTACAAGAAGACTTCCAAACAGCTTGTAAGAGACACCTACAACGCTGCCCATCCAAAGCGAAAGAAAAAGGCTATCTCAGCACAGCGCAAGCTCAAAACAATAGCCGGTCGCTTAGTAAGAGAGCTAGAACGTAAATTGCCTGATGAACCAACAATCCAACCTAAATTAGCGCTCTTTAAAAAAGTACTGGCACAAGAGAAAAACAGTAAAAATAAGATATACAGCCTGCATGAGCCAGATACTTACTGTATGAGCAAGGGCAAAGCACACAAAAAGTATGAATATGGGTGTAAAGCTTCCCTGGTACTGACTCAGAAAACAGGAATTATAGTAGGAGCCTTGACCTTTACAACTAATGTGTATGATGGTCATACACTGCCTGAAGTACTATTGCAGACTGAAACATTGACAGGAAGGTTACCTAAAACAGCTACAGTAGATCGTGGTTACAAAGGCCAACAAATGGTAGGAAGTACCAAAATCAATATTCCAAAACCCCCATTAAAAAAAGATAATGAGTATCAAAGGCGCAAAAAAAGGAAACATTTTAGAAGAAGGGCAGCCATAGAGCCAATCATCTCTCATCTCAAATCAGATCACAGAGCAGCAAGAAACTTTTTGAAGGGGCAATTAGGGGATAGCATCAACTTTATCATGGCGGCAGCAGGCTTCAATTATAAGAAACTAATGAAAAAGCTAAAAGCTATTTCATTATGGCTAAAAATAATAGTTACCGCAATCGAAGAAAAAGAAAGCATTTACAAAAATAAATATACTAGTGTATGTTAATAGGGTTAAAACCCTTTTTTAAGGATCGACTAATTACCAAAATAAAAAAAGTAAGTCCTACGCTTAGAATTGTGTACCAGATCATCATAATATATATATTAAATGAAGAAGGCATTAAAACTAATGCCTTCTAAGTCTTGCTTTATTGTGCTAAAAAACCATCGACCTGATTAAAAAACCATACTGGCTCATCATAAAATATGAAGTGGTAAGCTTTATCTGCAACAGCCACCTTTACGTTTTCAATGTCTTTGCACTGCGCTTCATAATTTTGCACCACCGCAGCTTTTGTACTCCCATATTGTTCGTAAGCTGCCCATGCCCCTAAAACCAATACAGGTACTTTTACCTTGGCCATTTCAGGACGGATATCGGTAGTATACATTTCACCATAGGCCTGGGTAATAACATTTCTATTGCTATTAACACCCATCTCAACCACAGCATCTCTATTGTCCTCAGAGGCTATCATGCTCGCTATAATCATTTTCTGCTGTTGCATAAAAGCTTCTTCAGTAACATTACTCATGTTCGCCTGCATTTGAGTTGCGATATTTTTGGCTTGTTCAGGTGTTATTCCCGGCATCTGAACAGCAGGGAAGTATGGAATTCCATCTACCGCTATAACCTTGGAGAAAAGTTGAGAAGCTTCTGAAGCTGCCCATAATGATAAAAATCCTCCCATGCTATGGCCCATCAAAACAGGTTTGTTCAATTTGTTTTCTTTTACATAAGAGATAACCTCATCTTTTACTTGTTTTAAGTAGTGCTCGCTTTCGGCACTTTCCTTATTGCCAAATCCTTTTAGAGTTACTAAATGAATCTCATAATTCTTTTTATAGTGATCGGTTACACCTTTCCATACATCTGCAGAGCACGACATGCCATGAATTAAAATCATCGGCTGTCCTTTTCCAGTAACTGTTGTACTTAGAATTCCATTGGCTTTAACTGCAGAAACTGAAATTAAAATTACCAATACCATAAATGTGTTTCTTAAATTAAATAGTAGATTTTTCATAAAGTTTTATTTTTTTGTTTTCTCAAAACAACTAAAGAAATATGAAGTACGAAAAATGGATTGACAAGAAGCTCAATACCCTTGACAAAATACATAAAGGCATATATTTCAACTTCCGCCCTCTATTTTAACGGCTATTTACCATTCGTCAGCGATATGGTGCAAATGGTCAATTGTAGTTGCTAACAGCTCTAACTTTTTTACCTTTAGGAAATGATTTTACGAAAATTTCTTCAATATAAAATCCATCATGTAGTGGGATGGACCCTTTACTTTTCAATTGCTTTAGCGAGCTACAACCGGTTTTATGAAGATAAGCTACTGTTGCTAGGGGTAACATCAATCTACATTATTTCGCATGCTTTAATGTATTATATCTCCCAATATGGACTGACTTCGCTCACATTTAAGAAAGGGAAACCACTCCTGTTTTTTCTGGGCTATTTTGGTTTAGCGGTAGTTCTATCACTCGTTATGTATGGCACGATACAGCTGATTTTAGGTCAAGAAATGCCTCAGTACTTTGGAGATGATTTCTCTGCAATTTTTCCACTTTTTTTAGTTTCCAACCTCTTTATGGGTGGGGTTCTCATCGGAATTAAGTCTCTGATTGATAAGACGAGGCATCAGAAGCTTGAAAAACAGAAGAAACAAGAACGTCTGATGACCGAGTTAAGCTATTTAAAAGCCCAGGTGAACCCTCACTTTCTCTTTAATACGATCAACAGTGTATATGTTCTCATAAAAATAAATCCGGAAAAGGCTGCCGAAATGCTTATCAAATTATCAGATCTTTTAAGATCTCAATTATATGATTTTAGCTCAGAAAAAATTAGCATTGAAGAGGAGATTACTTATTTAGAGAATTATATTGAACTCGAAAAATTACGAAGGGCACATAGAGTAGAGGTTCACTTTGAAAAGAAGGGAGATTTAGAAGGATTTTCTCTACCTCCTCTGCTGATGATTCCTTTTCTGGAAAACTGTTTCAAACACCTTTCTTCTAATACAGAAGCGGCCAATATAGTGTATGTGAAATTAGATAAACAAGCGTCAGTACTAAATGTAACTTTTAAAAATACCTACGATAATGACTCAAATGGAGGCAAATATGGAGGGATTGGTTTAACGAATGTAAAAAGGCGTTTAGCACTGCTGTTTCCTAATCAACATCTACTAAGCATTGATAAAAAGGATGGCTTTTTTATCGTAAATCTTCAATTAGACCTTAATAATTATGAATAGAAAATTAAATGTAATAATTGTTGAAGATGAGCATTTGGCCGCAGAAGGTTTGAAATCATACGTGGCCGATATAGATTTTCTTGAACTGAAAGCTTACTGCGAAAATGCATTGCAAGCCAATAAAATCTTATCAGAACAATCAATTGACCTCATTTTCCTGGATATTCAGATGCCTAAGTTGACTGGTATCGACTTTCTAAAGTCCTTATCTAATCCACCTATGGTGATTTTCACAACAGCATATCCTAACTACGCATTGCAGGGCTATGAACTAGATGTGATTGATTATTTGGTGAAGCCCTACCCTTTTGATCGGTTTCTAAAAGCAGTTAATAAAGCAAAAGATAGATTTATGCTGCAGCAATCGCCTCTTAATGAAACCGCCAATCCGTCTACTTCAGATTATTTTTTCGTTAAAACAGAGCAAAAGTTGGAAAAAGTAATTACAAATGAAATCAATTTCGTGAAAGCGATGGAAAACTACGTAGTGATCTACACTGCACACCAAAAAATCATGTCTTTAATGACGATGATCAGCATGGAAGAAAAGCTGCCTTCCAGTCAATTTCTTAGAATCCATAAAAGCTATATCGTAAATATCAACAAAATAGATTCCCTGGAAGGCAACTTTTTGAATGTCAAATCTCACCAGCTACCCATCTCAAGACAAAAAAAACAAGAGGTTTTGGATAAAATCATAAAGTAACTATCATTTAATCATCATCCGGCTGACCTAGCTTTCCATCTTTCTTTTTTTGTAGGTAGTATGCTAAATCTTTGCGCACTTCGCTCGACATTATATACAGTCCGATCATGTTGGGTACTGCCATGGCTAAAATCATCATGTCTGAGAAATCGAGCACTGCACCCAGACTTACCGAAGCTCCCACCACTACAAAAACCAGAAATACAATTTTGTAGGCTAATTCTGATTGCTTAGTTTTCCCAAAAAGATAGGTCCAGCCTCGCATGCCGTAATATGACCATGAGATCATGGTAGAAAAGGCGAATAGGAAAACGGCAATGGCCAATACATAGGGAAACCACGATATAACAGATCCAAAAGCATCAGCAGTTAATTCGACACCAGTTACATCAGGTACTTCATGCATGCCCGTAAAAATTAAAACCAAAGCGGTAAGTGTACACACCACTACGGTATCAATAAATGGCTCCATTAAGCCTACAAAACCTTCTGATGCAGGATTATGTGTTTTGGTGGCACTATGTGCAATCGCTGCTGACCCCACTCCTGCTTCGTTAGAAAATGCTGCCCTCTGGAAGCCTATAATCAACACACCAATAAATCCGCCTTTTAAAGCGCTGGAATTTAAAGCGCCATTGTACATAGCGGAAAATGCAGGTCCTATATTTCCGATGTTAATTCCTATAATAATTAAAGCTGCCACTACATAAATAACTGCCATAATTGGCACTACCTTTTCCGTTACTTTCGCAATACTTTCTATACCACCTATAATAACAACACCTACTAAAATAGCTAAACCTACTCCGAACCAGAAGCCACCACCTTCCAGTACCGGAAACTGGGTAGCCATTATAGAAAATGACTGATTGGACTGGAACATATTACCTGCACCAAATGAGGCTCCTACACATAACACTGCAAAAACGGCAGCTAATACTTTACCTAAGCCTTTAATATTCCGCTTTTCCAATCCGTAACGAAGGTAATTCATTGGTCCTCCAAAAATTCTACCATCTGCTTTTATCTCCCTGTATTTCACTCCTAGTGTACACTCAACAAACTTGGAGGACATGCCCAGTAAACCAGCTAAAATCATCCAGAAAGTAGCTCCTGCACCGCCAATGGAAACAGCTACGGCCACACCAGCAATATTTCCTAAACCAACTGTGGCAGAAACAGCGGTAGCCAGGGCCTGAAAATGGGTTACTTTCCCTGGAGCATTTGGATCACTAAACTTTCCTCTGGCCAAATCTATGGCATGTTTAAATCCTCGCACATTAATAAAGCCCATTCTGACAGTGAAAAAAGCAGCACCCGCAATTAACCATACTACAATAAAAGGAATACTATTTTTTCGAACATCTCCATTTGGATATAGAAGTGGTCTTTCTTTCTCAAATTTTATGCTGGCAAAATATTGCGCTCCTTGTTCAATTAAATCTTTGGTATTGTTAGGACTGAAAATCACCTGGCCCTCATTCACATTAAAATTAATTTCACCTGAAGCAGTAGCTTTGGCTCTTGCTTGCAATTCATCTGTGATGGCAATAAGTGCAATTTCATCTCCTGCTTTAACTTGCGACCCATCCTGCACCAGCTTTTTTTCCAGGATAAATGTTTTGTCGGTCTTAGCAGTCCAGTTTGGGGTTTTAATCATCTCCTGATCAGTATAAACCACAGGATCATACAAACCAATAGCGGCAAAAGGATCCCAGAATAGCACTTCACCCATAGCTGCTACAATAGGCTCAAAAACTTTATTAAAATTTTCAGTAATCGATTCTGCTTTGATCGTGATCTTTTTGGCAACTTCTCGGTTTTCAGCATCAGTAATAGTCACCATATATGCCTTTCCTTCAATGAGGCCGGCGGCTTTGGAGGCGCTTAATGGCGTTTGCTGATCGGACCATTTAAATTGATAGGGTGGATTTCCTCCCTGCACTTCCAGAGAAATTTCTCCGTCATTAATAGTAGTAGAAGGGTTAGTGATTCCAACTTTTACAGACAGCGAATCTGTGGGTTGCGCAGCTGCTAACGATAAAGTGAGGAGTGGAAAAGTGGCAAGAGATACAATTAAAAGGCATCTTAAAATTCTGTTCATAGATAACTTGATGGTTAAGTAAAAACTCGATTTAACTGGAATATAGAATTGATTTATGATTATTTCTATACTACAAAGAGGTGAAAAGTAATGAATCGCACCATTTAAGGGCACAAAAGCAACCCATAAAAAATAATAATGTTCAAAACTAGGACTTATAAGTGGGCTATGCAATCAAAACAAGCTTAGTTTTACCAAAAATAGGATAAATCGCATAGAAGGAGATTTATCACCTCAATTGTATTGGAAAAATTCTGAATTTATATTACTATTTAAATAGTAATATAATTGTAAAAATAGTTGCATTACTATTTTTATAGTTATATAATTGTGATATGATAGAATTAACAAAAGCAGAGGAACAACTCATGCAACATCTTTGGAAGCTTAAAAAAGGTTACTTAAAGGATATAAATGATGCTTATGAGGAACCTAAACCTGCCTATACCACCGTAAGTACAGTGGTGAATGTATTGGTAAAAAAAGGTTTTATAGGTTTTGATTTACATGGAAAATCAAAACATTACTATCCCCTCATTTCAAAAGAGGCTTATTCTAATCAGACAATCAAAGGATTGATAAGCAGTTTTTTCAATAATTCATACAAGCAGTTCGCCTCCTTCTTTACCTCCCAAAAGGAATTATCAGTAGATGAGCTCAAGGAAATAAGAAAAATGATTGATGACGAAATTAAAAAGAAAGACCAATGAACGATCTATTAATCTATTTGCTCAAAGTAATTGCCATTCAGGGTGTTCTATATATTATTTATGCCCTGGTTTTTCATAAAAGCGGCCGACATGCTTTTAACAGAGGCTTTATAATTTCAGCCATAGCTTTTAGCTTTATAATTCCCTTACTTCCTCTTCCTGGCTTGAATACAGCTAAAGAAATTGTGGAAACTGAAACTCCTATTTGGTATGAAATAGCTGAATATACTGGTGCGAAAAATGTAGAATTGATTCCTGTTGTCAATGTAGATAAGTCTGCCTCGATGAGTCTTTTTATCATAACAGGAATTGTGTTAGTGAGCTTACTTTTGGTCTTAAAAATGATTTTCAGTCATTTTCAGTTAATTCGATTGATGAAACATTCTGATAGCGTGATCAAAAATGGGCATCCTATTTATATCAGCAAAACTGAGAATCCTTTTAGCTATTTCAAAGCCATTTTTATGCCGGAGTATGTTATTAATTCTTCCTCTTTTGATATAATTCTGCAACATGAATTAGTGCATGTGAGAAAATGGCATTCATTGGATAGAATACTTATAGAAGTTGCTACATCTATTTTATGGTTTAATCCTTTTCACTTTTTATATAGAAATCGACTCATAGAAACGCATGAATTTCAAGCAGACGAAGGAGTAATTACTGTCAAAAAAGACCCTATAGCTTATCAGGAAGTTCTCTATGAGCAATCTCACACACAATACGCAATGGCCACAGCCAATTATTTCAAATTAAACACTATCAAAACCAGAATAAAAATGATCAACAAGAAGCAAAAACAATCGAAATGGCACTATTTATTGATATTGCCCGTATTTGCAATCCTTACTATCTCATTTGCTAGTAAAGAAAATATTATAGCAGCAAACCCTTTGCCTACTGATATAGGAGATCTTTTTGAAAACCTATTGAACGAACAAGATTCGTTTACACCTTCCATTTTTCCGCTTCAGGATGCAGAAGGGGTTAAACTCACAACAGGTGTGGGTAAGTATATTCACCCAATCATAAAAGCGGAAAGAATGCACGATGGTATCGATTTAAAAACTTATTCAGGAAACCCCGTTTTAGCGACTGCCGATGGAATTGTGATAGAAGCTAGTGTATCCTATGGCGGTTATGGAAAAAAGATAACTATTGACCATAATGGAGTTTATCAAACTTTCTATGGACACCTATCCGAACTTAAAGTAAAAAAGGGAGATATAGTGAAAAGAGGAGATGTTGTCGGTGCTTCAGGAACAACCGGTGCGGCAGTGGAGCCACATTTACACTATGAAGTAAGGAACGCTAGTCTTTTAATTGAGGATCCGGTTGATTTTATCAAAAATTATGTTTTTAAAACCAATTCTCTAAAGACTGAGTCTCTTGGGCTAAGCCTTGTAAAAGCCAACCAGAAAGTAAGAGTGGTAATAGATGCCGGTCATGGAGGAAAAGATGATGGGATTAGTGCTTCAGGTGCTATGGAAAAGGATATCACTTTAAAAGTAGCTATTCAAGTTGCAAAACATTTTCAAAATTCCGATGAGGTGGAAATTATCCTCACTCGTAAAAACGATGAATTAATCAGCTTAGAAGATAGGGTGAGCGAATCCTCCAATGCCGATCTATTTATATCTCTTCATGTGGAAACTCATGAAGATGAAAAGGAGGATATGATGACAGCGATTTATAATTACCAAAATAATTATGCAGAATCCTCTAAAAGTTTTGCAGAATTATTATCTACAGAATTTGAACAAATCGATAAAAAATTAAAAGTAGGTTTTACAGAAGGTTACTATATCCTAAAAAATGCTAAATCTCCGGCTATTTTATTCAATATTGGGTACATTTCTGATGAAGCATCCAAACAATATCTGAATTCAAAAGAAGGGACTGCACAAGTTGCGAAGGAATTATCTGAAGCTATCATTTTGTTTAGAAACCTGTAGTTAAAAGTTAAAGCACCAAAAGCTGAAAAGTGAAGCTTATTACACGCTAACTTTACAGATACGCTCTGTGGCAATTAAGTTTATCATAAGTAAGTTAAAACTTTACGGCTAAATTTCGTTACATTTCACCATGGATATAAAATTTGCAGTATTGATAGATGGGGATAATATTCCCTCCGGCCATGTAAAAGAAATGATGGAAGAAATAGCCAAATATGGCAATCCTACTATCAAAAGAATCTATGGCGACTGGACCAAGCCGCATCTTTCCAAATGGAAAAACCTTTTACTGGAAAATGCCATCACCCCTATTCAGCAATATGGCTATACAACCGGGAAAAACGCCACCGATTCTGCAATGATTATAGATGCCATGGATATCCTCTATTCTGAAAAAGTGAATGGTTTTTGCTTGGTGTCTAGCGACAGTGATTTTACTCGTTTAGCCACCCGACTGAGAGAAGCTGGCATGCAGGTTATTGGAATTGGGGAGAAAAAAACGCCCGATCCATTTATAGTAGCCTGCGATAAATTTATTTACGTAGAAATCCTGAAGAAGCAAACAGAAGAGCTGGCAGAGGATGAAAGTAAAGCCCCAAAGGCCAGTGTAGATAAAGTAACCCCAAAAGTAATTCAGATGATAGCCTCCACTATATCCGATGTTGCAGATGATGATGGCTGGGCATTCTTAGGTGATGTCGGCAGCTTATTACAGAAGAAACAGCCAAACTTTGACGCCAGGAATTTCGGGTTTCAAAAATTAACACCCTTGATCAAATCTATCAAAAGCTTTGAAATAGAACAAAGAGAGACCTCTAAAAGTAAAATCAGATTGATTTATGTGAGGAATAAGGAGAAGAAATAATCGAAAAACTTTTTATTACAAGCTCCCAAAAATTTAGTAAATTACCTTTTCAGTCATCTCATTAATCATAATTAAGCATGCGAATTACAATTCTTCTCATTCTATTTCTATTTTGTATGACAACAGGACTTCGATCTCAAACTTCCAAAAAAGAGGAGCGAATCATTACAGCTGTGGACCAGCATAATGAGTATTACACTAAATTCCTCAAAACTCTTGTGAATACCAATAGCGGCACCATGAATTTTGAAGGAGTAAAAAAAGTAGGAACTATGCTGCAAAAGGAATTTGAGGCATTAGGTATGAAAACGCAACTTACCGATGGAGCAGCTTACAACCGAGCAGGACATTTAATTGCAGAAACACAGGGAGAAAAAGGACCTAAACTATTGCTGATTGGTCATTTAGACACTGTTTTTGAGCCTGATAGTCCTTTTCAATCCTATAAAATGCTCAATGATTCCATCATGCAAGGTCCTGGAGTGGCTGATATGAAAGGTGGTGATGTAATCATCCTTTTGGCTTTAAAAGCCTTGAAAGATGCTGGTTTGTTGGATAAAATGCAAATTAAAGTGGTGATGACGGGTGATGAAGAAAAGAGTGGAAAACCATTGGAGCTGTCCAAAAAAGACTTAATTGATGCCGCCAAATGGGCAGACATAGCACTTGCTTTTGAAAATGCTGATGGTGATCCTAAAACCATTGTCACCTCCAGGAGAGGTTCTGCCGGATGGTTGTTGAAAGTAAAAGGCAACGCAGCACATTCTTCACAGATATTTACGGAAAAAGTGGGTGTTGGAGCTATCTATGAAGCGTCTCGTATTCTCAATGAGTTTTTCCAGCAGCTCACTAGCGAGGAAAACCTGACCTTCAACCCCGGAGTAATTTTAGGTGGAACTAGCAGCGAGTATGATGCTGGCCCCAGTGGAGGAACAGCTTACGGAAAAAGCAATGTGGTTGCACAGGAAGTGACAGTAAATGGTGATATCAGGGCTGTTTCTCTCGAGCAGCTGGAGAGAGCCAAAAAAGTGATGACGGACATTGTAAAGGAAAATTACCCGGGAACATCAGCCGAATTAATCTTTGATTCGGGTGGCTATCCTCCTTTGGCTCCTTCTGAAGGCAATACAAAATTATTGAATTACTACGGTAAGGTGAGTGAAGATTTAGGATTCGGTCCTATCACTGCAGTTCATCCGAAAAATGCAGGTGCAGCAGACGTGTCCTTTACTTCGGGGCATGTAAAAATGGCAATTGATGGAATGGGCTTAAGCGGTGCTGATGACCATACCATTAACGAAACCGGTGATTTAAGCATGCTTTCAGTGCAAGCCAAGCGAGCCGCTATTTTGATGTATAGGTTGATGGAGGGGAAGGGCTTTTAAGAAGTATTAATTGAATGAAAATAGTGTAAACACGTTCAAAGCAAGCAAATTTTGAGAAATAAGTAAAATTAGAAGAGATTGTTAATTCGGAGGATCTAGTTTTCCCTATAGAATATACACCACAAAAAATCCTAAATAGGTGCCTAAAGCCGTACCAAGAGTGCCTACCAAAATAGCAGACAACATTAAATCTTTGCGACCAAAAGTTTCTGCAAGTGCGATAGCAGTGGTACCACCCCCAACATTGGCCTGGCTTACTATTGCAATCATTTCCCAATCACGATATACTAAACCTCCGACAAGTATAACAAGTACGCCATGTAACAGAACAGCCAACCCTGCAAACAAAAATATAGTAATCCCTACCTAATTCAGTTCTGCCACAGCACTGATTTCACTATATGCACCAATTACAGCTAAAAACAAAAGAACCAAGTACATTCCTAACTGATGAGATCCTTTTAAGCGATTTACAAATTGCGTTTGTGCCAGGATAATACCAATGGTTGACAGAACCAGAATAGAAGGAATTTGTGGTAGGAGATTTGTGAACTCCGCCGAAACATAGTAAGCTGCAATTCCTAAAAAAATTAACCAAACCAGCGAGATGAAATCGATCGGCGATTCTCCCTCAGAAGTTGGCTGATCAAAGTTACTAATCGATTTCAATTTTGTTCTGTCTTTCCAGAAACGCCTTAAGAATACAGGCAAACTTAAAGTCGCCAATATCCAAAGTGTGGTAATCACGTTATCTACAGCTATCGTTCCTGCATAAGAAGCCCCCTTTTCTTGGAAACCGTACTGCAAAGCCACTGCATTAAAATTCAGACTACCGCCTGTATATGACCCTGTGAGCATTCCTGCAATTACTTTAGCATCATCACCTAATATATTCTCCGGCGATATTACAAACTATGCAATCAAAATACCCAAAGTTGTGGCTAAAGAGCCTAAAAGAAACAAACCTATCATAGGCAGTCCTGCTTTTTTAATGGAAATGAGGTTCACGTTTAACAAGAGGTAAAAAATAGAAATGGGGGCAACATATTGAAAAATTACCTCATACAAAGCAATACTATTAGAGGCAGAAGGGATGAGCTGCAAATTAGCCAGAACAGCAGTGAACAGAATAACTAATAAGGCTGAACCAAACTGCTTTCCTAACTTTGTTTTTCCTGCATAAACAGCTAAAATCACCATAAAACTTAAGACCATTAAAACGTAGGCAGGGTTGGTTATAAAGTCCATTGATGACTATTTTATGATAAAAACGAAAAAATATGAGTTAATCAGAACCTAAAATACTACTATTATAATGATAATTAAGCAAATCAACAAAATCAATACTTTGAGTCATCATCAAGCAATTGCATTCCCAGGTTGAAATGCCTTTTCTCCTTGCGCCTCCCCTCGCTTTTTTTTAAAAAATCACAGTAAAAGTAGTTCCTGCTCCTACTTTACTTTGTACAAGTATTTCTCCCCCAAGTGCTTCGACTTGTTCTTTGGTCATAAACAAACCAACACCTCGTGCATCCGGGTGCTCGTGGAAAGTTTTTCTCAACTGGAAAAGCTTGTCGCCAAAACGAGAAAGATCGATACCCAACCCATTGTCACGTACAGTTAAAAGCACTTTACCATTTTTAGCTTCAGTCTTTAATTGGATATAGGGATTTCTATCCATTGATCGATATTTTAATGCATTACTCAATAAATTATGAAAAATGCTTTCGAGGTAAGCCTTAGGATATACCACAAATGGAGCTGCTTTAAAATCACATTCTATATAAGCAGAAGACTTCAGTATCTCAGCCTCTAAATTCTCAGTTTCTTTTTTGCAGACTTCTTGAAATTCAAGTCTTATTTTCTTGAGGTCTTTGTTATTTTTAACATGTAGAATCTCTAGTAATTCATTCAGTGTTTCGACTAAATTCTTTGAAACCTTTTCGATTTTACTAAAGATCAACCGGTATTCGCTCAAAGGACTATTTTCATTTAGCATAGATACTAAAGCAGCTACATTATTAGCCGGGCCTCTTATATTGTGAGAAGTTAGATGCGCAAAATCTGCCAGCTGACTATTCTGATAAGAAAGCTCTTCAATTAAATCCTCTCTTAACTTTTTATTTTGCATCAAAGCCTTTATGTTATTCCTCATCAAAACATACGCAACTGTTAAAATAAATAATGCAGTTATTGAAAGTATGATGAAATATAGCCCTCTAACATATCTCTTTTTATCTGTCTGCTCAGAACGTTTTGAAAGGAGAATAACTGCTTTATTGGCCGATCTACTCAATACAGCCCTTATGGAATCCATAATTTGACTATCATGAACTTGTCCATTATAATCGATTTCATTAGTTCGCTCATTTTTCTGCCTCATTGAAACAATTTCTTGAACTGCCTCGATTTTATTGCTCACTAACACATTTAAGGTGTCTAATCTTAGATTTTGTTCAGTATCGATAGTTAAATTTCGAAGAGAGTCAAGAACGAAATCTACAGCAGTAATTTTTTCTTGGATCGGTGGCAAATACTTCTGACCTCCGGATAGGGCAAACTCTGCAGTGCTTTTTTCAATATCCAGCATATGCGATAATAGCTGATCGAGTTGCAATAGGATTTTGTAGGTCTGCTCCTCCAGTTCTCTACCTTTAGCAACTTCCTTAGAGCTTTTAAAAGTTTGGTAAATCAAGATGGAAAACACAAATAAACTAACTACGAATAATAAATTTACAATTGAGGGATGATAGAGCTTCGCAGACATTGTTATCAAATTAAATTCCCTAGCTACATGCTGTAGAATTGAGATATAAATCCATACGAGAAAATCTATATTAGTATTGTAATAGCTACCAAATTTTTCGCAACTAAGATCTAAGGAAAGTAATTATTGATACTTAAATAGTCATCTCGATAAGATTTGAATTTCAACCCTTCTGTTTACCTTCCCTTCTTCTATGTCTTTTGTGATCACAAGCGGTTTTTGATGGCCCCAGCCTATTGTGTCAATATTATTTTTTGAAACCCCTTGCTGCACCAGATATTCCTTCGTTGATTCCACCCTATTCTCTGATAATTCCCTGTTTTTTCTAGCGCCACCACGCACATCAGTATGGCCTTCCAAGAGAATTCTCATTGACGGTTTGTCTTTCATGATTTGAGCCAACTTATTTAAATCATTTTTTGCTTCTGGCTTTATATCATATTTGCCCAAGTCGAAAATAAGATTTTTCATTATAAACCTGTCGCTGTTTTCGATCAAATTAACAATGTCATTACTATCGGGAGGAGATGAACCTACTGTAGGATTAGCGTTTACATTAATAACTACTGATTCTTTTTCTTTTTGCGGAGCCTCAGGTTTCTGTTGAACTGAAAGCATGATTCTCTTCTTCTCTCCTGCATTATCAGGAGCATTTGAATCCTGTGATTCCTGAGTGCCTGACTGTGTATCTGAAAGGTTTATAAGAGCTTTTTGGTTGCCTTGAGAATGATTATAGGTCTGAGACGCACTTCCCAGACAATTGGACCATACCACCTCATAGTTACCTTCCTTCTTCAGTGGTATTTCTTGTTGATTATCGTAAGCTAACTTTACACCTTCTAAAAACCATTCGATTTTATCTAAGTTGACAAAACAACCTTCTTTTAATAAATTAGCTTTCAGAAACTCATTATTTCCCTTCTTCACCTTTGACATCTCAATTTTTTTCTCCGGATCAGGACTCCCCACCTTTAGCACCGCAAATGCATCATTAGCTGAGCAGTTAGGCCTATTTATATTGTTTTTAATGGAGTAATCCAGTACTGCCCCCATAGTAATATAGTAAATTCCATCCTTCAGAGGCGCATCAAAACTTAGTGTGGATTTTTTCCTATTGAATTGATAGCCGTGAAAGCTTTTAGCGCCTTCTGAGGCATGTCCCCGAATTCCCCAATATACCTGAACAATGCAGTCAGGACAATAATCCCCATTCTTTCTGGATTCTACATTAGTCGTTATTTTAACTTTTTGGCCTTTATTTACTGCTAAATAGGTAGTCTCTTTTCCATTAATAGTGACCTTAGAAAAAGTGAATTCTCTATTCGCATAATCAATCTTTTTAACGGAGGGGGGAGTTACAAAATTACATTGTGCCGACAAGTTTTGGTATCCGTACAGAACGAAAAAGATCGAGCAAAGAAGAAGATTTTTCAAATTTTTCAATTTAAGTGTCTCATTAAAAATACAAAAAAATACAATTGGGAATCATACTTTTATCTTTAATGAGCTAATTTACAGGCTAGTAGTGTAGGATAATTTTAATATTAATCCTACTTGTGGTCTTCAAACAATTTAGATGTCAACTATATTTCTTCCAGTCGGTAGAATGTAAATGCTCTAAACAGCTTTTCTATCTATTTTGAGCCCTTTAATACAGTTACGCACCAATGAAAATACCAAAGACTGCACAGTAGTGTGCGATGATCAAAAATATTATTTATGGCCTTCTTAAAGAAGTACAATTTAAGTGTGCACTAAAGAGTCCACATTTTTAGGCACCTGAGTAGTAACTATTAGTACTCCAACAGCTGCTAATATAGCCCCTATCGCAAATGGAACAAAATAATCAAACCTAACAGCATAACCGGAAACAAAAGAACCTAGCGAAATTCCTAAGCCAAAAGCCATAGTAATCACCGAAAGTTGAGAGCCTGTTTGTCCGGTTTCTGCTAAATCTCCCGCCAGAGCAAGCGATGGTGCAAATACCATGGCCGCACTTATTCCCTGCAAAGCACGAGCAGTAATCATTTGCCATGGCTCAGTTACAAAACCCTCGGCTAAAACTATAGGAATTAGACAGATTAAACCTATTACAATAAATATTCTTCTTCCAAAGCGATCGCTCGCTTTTCCAATAATAGGTTGGGCAATTGCCAATGCAGCTATCAGTGCGCTAAATTCTATGGAAAACATAAAAGGTCCTTGCGAAAGTCTTTCATTGGTTATTGTCTCTATGGGAGCAAGCAAAGAGAAACCGAAGCTCATCACCAAAGTAGCAAGCCCGAGTGCAAAAATAGGATCCAGAAGTCTACCGGCTTCTTTTGAAGTAAGGCGTATTTTAATTTTTCTTTTGCTGGGTTGAGTACTTTCAGGATCAGAAACCAGGAATGCCACCAGTAAGGCACTTAGCAATGCAGCTGCAGAAGCCACACAAAATGAAGCTACAAATCCGTTGATCGGACCCACAAGTGGAATAGTATAAGGGCCATTTTCCACCAGGATTCCACTTGTAAGTGGCCCCAGTCCGAAGCCAATTAATCTAAAGGAATTATAAATCCCCATATTATTGCCTCGGGTTTTACGTTGACTTAATTCACTTACCAAGGCTAAGCTGGCGGTAATGGTAAATGCTGCTGCTATTCCTTGAAAAACACGAATTAGCATCAATAAAGCATAACTGTGAGCCAGGGAATAGGAAAAGTTAGCCAACGTAAAAATTGCCAATCCTAACAATACGAATAACTTCCGCTTTCCTATTTTATCTGATATTCTACCTGCAAAGGGCTGAGAAAAACTAGTTACTAAACCGAAAAGACCCAGTATAAGTCCTGTTATCAAGGTTTCACAAAATCCAAATACTTCACCGCTAATACTTTCGCTTGCAATGTACAATGGGAGCACTACTATAAGAAACGAATTACCAAGAGCATCAGCCATTCTTGCAACCCCTAATATTACTACTCTTCTGTCTGTGCCTAATAAATTTTCAACTTTACTATTTCCCAATTCTCTACTTTTTTTGCCTCACTTCGTTCTTTGTTCTTCTAGAGCTAGTTTTTAAAGAACATGTTTCTTATCAACTTCTAAGTAAAGTGATGGTTTCACTTTTTTTAAAGCTATTTCATAAATCGATAGGCTAAAGCTGCTGGAAATTGTTAAACTGTGTTATTTTTTAACCTTTTAAATTAGGAAAACACCTCTTGATTTCAGCAGAATCTACTACATCAAATGCAAGTGCAATTTCTTCCATGCCAAAAAAATAAAAATGTCATGAAGATAACATGGTGTGAATAAACAGGAGGTATTAGTGATATTTCGATTTATAGAATAGTTTGAATAAACTAATGATTAATAGAAAGTAACAATTCTGATACAAACTTCAGCATAGTTTTGCACAGACATGTTTTTGATTGATTCAAAAGCAATTATATTTGAAATTTAAAAAGTACCTTCGTTTAAAAGAAGCTATTCCTGTTGTTTAGTACAATTCTATTTTCATAATACAATTAGGATGGGAATACTCTACTTGGCCTGTTTCAAAAATCTGATTAGCGATTTCAAGCGCTTCGAAACCTGTTTTAACTTCTTTCACCTCAAAATATTGAGTAGAATATTTTGCTTCAACTAATTCCAAATTCATTGTTTCTGCATAATCAATAAAATCAGATTCTGAAATCCGGCTTTCATTATTTTTTGTAAGAACTTCAGATAACAAAATATAATAGGATTCTGGATCATTTTCAGATAGGTAAAATACAGGCGTAGCTGACTTTACATCAATATTTTCGTTCAATTCCTTGAGATAATTATTCACGATTCTACAATCACTCACATTTTCATTTATTCTTACTTTAATTTGGTTATAGTTATTTGTGATCACATTTAAATCAAGAGAGGAGTATATGCTCAAAATTGACTCTGCCGATTCTTTTGTGACAGTATCTTGTTCAAATACAATCCATATTTCAGATAGGGATTGTTGCAAATAGATCTTTGAGTCTTCAGAAACGTAGTAAAAATATTCTGTGTCATATAATTTTAAAGTTGGCAACCTTTCATCCTCATTGCATGATATGAATAAAGTTAATCCCATGAATACTAATAATGAAGTTTGAATTACCTTCTTCATAATATCTTTATTCTACTTACACATCTTTTAGTGAAAAGGTTGGAATACTTAATCAACTATCTAATAGATTCCTCTTCTAATAGTTAATCAGTATTTACAATCAAAGAGTTATATAATATTTAAGTTTTCAGGAGATTAAGCAACGAATCTGATCATTACTTAGCCACAAGAAATTCATTTACCTCCAGCCAATACATGAAAGCTTCGAACCATTGATTACTGGTTTTGTTCGGATTTCCCAGACCGAAACCATGCCCGCCATTCTGGTATAAGTGAAACTCAACGGGAACTCCTGCATTAAACCATGATTCGATTACCCCAGACTTTCCATTGAAGAGAAAATCATCCGTAGCAATCACATTAAACATAGGTGGAGCATTCTTTGGCACTTCAACTGGACCCATGCCTCCATAAATTGGGCCAATAAAATCCAGATCCATTGTTTTAGAATTAAGCGTACTATGCATGGTAAGTCCGGCACCTGCGGAAAAGCCGATCATGCCCAACCTGGCAGTATCAACACCCCATTCTTCAGCTCTTGCAAGAATTAGTGCATAGGCCGCCTCTGCATCTTCCAATTGGTTAGATAAGTCCCAGCGGGGTCTCGGTGCTGGTTTGTTTTGTGAAGAATCGGAGACGTCAGATGCATCAGAAAAAGTTCTATTCATCGATTCTCTGAAACCATCAAGCGACTCTGGAGTAGGATTTAAACGATATTTTAGTACGAAAGCAGCAATTCCTTGCTCGGCTAGTGCTTCTGCGACTTCCCATCCTTCATTGGCAAGTGAAAGCCATCTAAAACCACCACCAGGTGCTACAATCACTGCGGCTCCGTTTGCTGTCCCTTTTTTTGGCAGAAAGGGTGTTAAAGTGGCCGTAGTTATGTTTCTCGCCATTGGATCGCCCCATTGACGAAACCAAGTTTCCTTTGCAGGCTGATCTTTTACACCGCCCGTACCCAATAGAATAGCATTTGGCTCGTCAGGAGTTTCCAGTGGATAAATTGTACCGTCTTGCGCCATCGCCGGAAATACTAAAAAGGTTATAAAGCAAAGAATGGCAATTTTTTTAAGGCTCTTTTTCATAATCTATATTAAGTTGTTGAATGCTTGACTTGTTGAATACTAAAAATAAGATTTTGCATTGGTAATAAAAAATATTGGCATGTGATATTACTATATGATTCCCCTGTACTTCACTCCTACAGTTCGTTTCTTTCGGCAAATAAACACCTTAATCTAATATTATTCCTTCCTGACAATACCGCACTCCTCCTGACCAAATTTTATGATGTCCCTAATAACCCTGTAGCCTTCCTCCGTGACTTTGGATCTTTCCTGCATAGCATTTGAGGCTTCCTACGGGTTCTTATTTTAAAAGTGCTTAATAATAAATGCACCAAATAGCTAAACTAAACAGTTTCGATGATGTTTTGTGTGCCACAGTCCATGAGAAACAGGGGGCGTCTGCTTAGCAAATGTTGGTTATAATGTAGCTGGCATTTCATTTCAAAAACCTCTCAGATTTGTCTCTGTAATTTTATAAGTTTGAATAAATTCTCCAACTCCTATGAAAATACTCCACACGGCCGACTGGCATATTGGTAAAAAGCTACATAAACATGAGCTTGCTCCGGATTTTGATCTTTTTATCCAGTGGCTATGCACAACTATTTCAACTCATTCGGTGGAGCTATTATTGGTGTCAGGAGATCTTTTCGACCTCGCCAACCCTTCCTCTGAGGCCAGAAAACAGTATTACAGAGCCTTAATGCAACTCCGAAAATTGGATTGCACCATTATTCTCACCGGTGGCAACCATGATTCCCCGGCTATGCTTAATGCACCCGGCGAAATACTTAAAGAACTGAATATGCACGTAATGGGAGGATTACCGGAAAACCTCGCAGATACAATTATCCCCATAAAAAACACTGCAGGCACTACCGAAATGGTAATAGCAGCCATTCCTTTTCTACGAGATGCATATCTGAGAAGCTCATCCGAAGGTGAAACGTATGCAGAAAGAGTAGAGGCCGTGCAAAAAGGAATTGAAAATACTTTTAAACAGGTAGCTGAAATCTGCAGTTCGCAATATCCCAATATACCTGCATTGGCCATGGGGCACTTATTTGCTGCAGGCATGTCTACCTCAGAGAGTGAGCGTGACATACAAATTGGGAATTTAGCGGCATTTGAAGCCACACAATTTGGTAATTATTTTCAGTATATAGCATTAGGGCACATCCATAAACCACAGCAGGTAAAAGCGCTGGTGCCTACCTTTTACAGCGGCTCCCCTATTCCGCTTTCTTTTAGTGAGTATGCTGATAAAAAAAGGGTGTTGATGCTTGATACAAGCAATAATTATGAGCCTGAAAGCATTGCTATCCCCTCATTCCGGCAACTTATAAAGGTGTCTGGAAACCTGGAAACACTAGCTGCCAAATTAGAAGCATTGGAAAATGTGGGTGATTTAGATACCTTAATTGAGTTAATCCTTTCAGAAGAAAATTACGATGCCAATAAAATTCTCGGTTTCGATCAGCTCGTAACAGAGTTTGATAAACCCGGTTTCGGAATTGTAAAACACCGTACAGATTTCACCCATAAAGTGCAAGGTGCTTCTGTATTATATGAGCAAAATACCCAGTTGCAGGATTTAAAACCCAAGGAAGTTTTTACAGAATTAATCGCCTCCCACGACTATGATGAGGCTACCCGTAATGAGATTTTATCCGCTTTTGACGAGCTGCTTGAAGAAGTGCAAAATAATGATAAACACCTGCTTCAGTAATTATGAAAATACTTAAAATAGCCTTCCAAAACATAAACTCCTTGAGAGGAAGCCATGAAATTGACTTTACAAAGGCACCTTTTACCTCTGGCTCCTTATTTGCTATAACAGGCCCTACAGGAAGCGGGAAAAGCACTATTCTGGATGTTATTTCCCTGGCCCTTTTTAACCAGGTGCCCAGATTAGGTAAAATTAGCAAAAAGGAAATAATGGAAAAAGGTGCGCTCCTCACCCGCAATCAAAAGGAAGCTTACGCATCAGTAAGTTACGCATGCGCAGAGGGTAATTTTACTTCCAGATGGAGCATTGCCGTGAACAGAAATAATAACCTGAATGATTACGAAATGGAGATTTCCCATTTTGAAACAGGGGAATTGCTGGATTGTAAAAAGTCAGAAGTGCCTTCCAAAAATGAGGAGCTCATTGGTCTTAATTATAATCAGTTCATAAAATCTGTCGTATTAGCTCAAGGGGAATTTGCGCAGTTCTTAAAAGCCAAAAAGGATGAAAGAGGCGAATTATTGGAAAAAATTACGGGAACAGGTATTTACAGGCACTTAGGGTATCGGGCTTATGAGAAATTTAATGAAGTTAATAAAGAGATTAAATCGAAGAGAGATAATATCGTCTTTCTGCAGGAAAACTTATTGGCAGCACCTGAAAAAGCCGATAAGAAAGCAGAATTAACAGAAAAAGAGGCTGCTTATGCCCCTATTGAGGCTGAATTGAAGGCTCTGGAAGCACAAATTGAGCTTAAAGGACAAATCCGACAACAAAAACAAGAAGTTGAGCAGCTACAAGCTAAGAAATTGAGGGAAGATGCAAACCTCCAGACTTTTAAATCCACCTACGGAATTACACTTTCAGCACATGAAAAACTGCAAAATCAGGCAGAAGAGTTACGTCAATGGGGCCGGCAACAGGAGGAAATAGGTCAATTACAAGGTGAATTGAAGAAAATAATACAGCTAATAAATGATAACCAAGCCAGGCAATCGGAATCACTACAAATGGCGACTGAATTTACTCAAGAGGAAGTAAATGCTGAAAATATTGAAACTAACTTGCATGAATTCAGTCAAAAAATCAACGCTTTGCAGCAACAGCGAGTTGAGAAGGGAAAAGATTTCAAAAACCTCAAAAATCAACTTCAAAGAGAATTACAGGGTATCAATTTTGAGCCTGATGATAGAAATCCGGAAGATGATTTAGTCCAGTTAAAGCATCTGCAAGATAAATTTTCAGAGGAGTCGGTACGATATACTCAAAATTTGTCTTCGATCGATTTAACTCATATTCCGGAAGAAAAAAGTAGACTCAATGCCGATTTGGAATCTGTATTCGGAGCCCGACAGTTGGCAGAGCAAATGAAAAGACTGGAGAAAGAGCTAATAGCCTTAATACAGGAAGAGCAGGAATTAAACAATCAATCCAAGGTATTACCTCAGGGCATTGCAGTGCTGCAAAGTAAGCAGGAGGCATTAAAGGAAAAACTGCAGAGATTGCAAACTGAGAAAGAAAACAAAGAATTACGTGCTAGTCTGGAAGAGCACAGAGCCAAATTAATAGATGGGGAACCATGCCCACTCTGCGGAGCGGCACACCACCCTTATGCGGAAGACCAACTGGAAGATTCCTCGGAACTACCTGCATTAATCTTGTCTACTGTAAAGGAATTGGAGTTAGCTCAAAAGCAATTGACTGAAGCAGAAAGCCAGCAAAAGCAGAATATACAAAGGCTGGAGAAAATAATAGGGGCTAAAGAGAATTTGGAATCGGAATTACAGCAAAACCAGCAGCAGTTCAATACAACTTTCAAACATTTTACCACACAACAAAAAAGCGGAGAATGGGAAGCACTGATCCAACAAATTAAGCTGCAATTGCAGCAAATGGAGGCTTTTGAGAAAGTGCAGCAAAAAATAGATGCAATTAATAATGCTATTCCTATACAAAATCAATTAATCAGTGTGGTGGAGGAAGGCAAAACCTTAAAAAATGCCATCACGAAATTATATATAGGAGATGACATCTTTCGTGATACTAATCGAATGCAACAAAACTGGACAGCCCTGCAGCAGGAAGCCAGATCATTAAGTGAGCAGCATAATACCTTAAAAGTCAAAGCTGCAACAGCAGAGAAATCTTTTCAGCAATTAGATACCACGCTCAATAAAACTATAACACCCAAAGGGTTTGCCAGTATTAGTGAGGCAAGAAAAGCACTTCTGCCAGATGCAGAGTATAACAGCCTGAGGGAAAAGAGGGAGCAAATCACAAAAATGATCACGCAATATGAAAGTGCTCTCTCTGTTTTGCGAGAAAAGTTAGAGTTAATAACCCAGAAAGATGTACCACAGCTAGTGGAAGAATTAACAGTCTCACTACAGCACAAAAAAGAAAATGCAGCCGAGCTCAGACAAGCCTGCGAAGACCTAAGAAGACTCTTAAAAAATGATACTGATAAGATCTTGCAAATAGAAAGCATAAAGTCTGAAATTGCAGATAAAGAAAAGAAAACCAGGCGGTGGAGATTATTAAATGAGTTGATTGGCGATGCAAAAGGTAAAAAATTCAATGATTTCGCACAGGATTTAAGCTTATCGCAATTATTGGTGCTGGCCAATACCCGTTTAAAAGATTTAAGTGATAGATACCGCATTGACAAGCCAACAGAAGCAGAGGATGATGGCCTGGTAGCCATTGATGAGCATATGGGTGGTCAGCGGAGGTCGGTTAAAACCCTATCCGGTGGAGAAACCTTCCTACTGAGCTTGTCTCTGGCATTGGCCTTATCGGATATGGCTTCTCGCAATGTAGAAATCAACAGCCTGTTTATTGATGAGGGATTTGGAACTTTAGATCCGGAAACACTGGATCAAACATTAGACACCCTCGAAAAACTGCAGGCCGAGTCTTCAAAAACAATCGGCATCATTAGCCATGTGGATTCCCTAAAAGAGCGCATAGCCACCCAAATCCGCTTAAAAAGGCATGGGCAAGGCTACAGCACGCTGGAAATTGTGTGAGGAATGTTTGATTGAAACGAAATACACACTAATATATTGATTTACAGGTATTTACAACTCTATTCTTAAAAGGTTCGTGAGACATGATACATGCAGGCACGAACCTTGAAGAAGAAAAACATCAGGTATAGCTTTAAAAAATTTGGCTAAAGCCAAAGGGGTAAATCTCGCTAAGGCGCTATGGCGCAGAGGCCCCGCAAAGAAACAAAAAACAAAATTAGTAACTGAATAGAAATAGTCTAAAAGAAATTTTCCTTCGCGTAAAAACTTTGCGCCTTTGCGTATTTGCGAGAAAATTACACTCGCTTTAGCGAGCATTAATGCGAAGCATTTACTTTACGTCTTGGCTTCGCGGTTCATTCATCGCTTTAGAGATCAATCTTGAGCAGCTTCCATCGCTTTCTCTTCCCTTTTTTCTTTCTTTCTAAAATATCTTCTGAATAGAAAATTACTTTGTAATGCCTCCATATTCTCATCCAGTTTTACCGATGAACTCTCCAAATTTTCAATGAGTTGCTTGAGATCGGCACCCGCCTCTTCATCATGAAGCAACACGCCCATTGAAGTGTTGGGATTATTTGTCAAAGCTTTCACATCCGAAATAAAAACTGCAGCTGTATCCGCAATCTGTTGCACTTCTGCCAGCGTACCTTTAATAGACTCGAAAACCACGGTATCCGTCATCAAATCATTAATAAGCGTGCCTTCCTGATTCAGTTGAGCCGTAAAAGTATTTAAATTGTTGAGTAATTTCTCTGTCTTGAGGGACGCATTTCTTAACGACAAGGCAGTTGCATTCATATTGTCGTAAAGGGCATCATCTTTCAACAACTTACCCAAACTCCCTTCACCGGCTGCCAAGCCACTGCTAATTTGCTTGAAATCGTCTGTAATGGCCAAAATATTTTTGTTATTCTCCTGAAGCATGTCTACCATATCTTCCGTATCAAAAGTTTTCTCCACAGTGAGCGTATCTCCCTCACTCACTTTTGCGGCACCGGCTGTACCACCATATATCACTAAAATTTTGTTACCTATCAATCCATCGGAACCGATCTTAATTTTAGCATCTTTGCGGATATACTCCTGAGCACTCGTTTCAATATTTACTTGCACTTCCACCTGGGAATTTCCATGTAAAGAAATATCTTTTACAGTACCCACTTTAACCCCTGAAAACCATACATTATGACCTTTCTGCAGACCGCTCACCTCATCGAAGAAAGAAGTAACGTGCATTTTTTCTTTGAAAGTACCTGTGATACTACCCACCATTAAAATACCTGTGATAAGAAAAGCCAGGCCTACTACAACAAAAATGCCTACAACTACTGCGCGTTTATTGGATGATTCATTCATTATTTACTTTGTAAAATTATAATTGTAAAAACTTTTAATTTGGGGATGCTGTATATCAAACAGGTCTTCAAAATTTTGGCTCTCTGTAAAGCTGCCGTCTATCAACATCACCACCTTCTGTGAGGTTGTTTTAGCACAGGTTAAATCGTGCGTAATCACTATAGCACTAGTATGGTAGCGTTCCTGCATTTCTACTATCAGCTCATTAATTTCAGTGCAAGTAACAGGGTCAAGTCCGGAGGTTGGTTCATCATACAACATAATCTCAGGCTTTAGAATAAGCGTACGTGCTATACCAATTCTTTTACGTTGTCCTCCTGATAGTCCGGCAGGCATCTGTTTCGCTTTATCTGCTAAACCTACAGCTTCTAATGAATCCATTACTTCATCCTTTACTTCTGCTTTGCTCAGGTTTTTGAAATTCATGGTGAGCGGAAATGACAGGTTCTGAAAAACATTCATACTATCATATAAAGCACTGTTTTGAAAAGAAAAGCCCACACGTAAGCGCAGCGCATCCAATTCTTTGGCATTTAACTGGTTTACCTCATTTCCAAGTACTTTAACGGAGCCTGTATCAGGTTTTAACAAACCTACAATAATTTTTATCAGCACAGATTTACCCGTACCCGATTTCCCAAGTACCGCAATATTTTGGCCTTTTTGGAGTTTAAAATCTACTCCTTTCAGTACATCTAAATCCCCAAATGACTTGTAGAGCCCTTTAATATCAATTACAGGCTCCCTCATCGCATTCTGATCAAGTTTTCTTTCTTCTTCCATATTAAAAATATCTTATCCAGTTCACTACTTGAACAATCAGCATTTCTTCTAAGAAAATTAAGAACATTGACAAAACTACGGCTTGATTGGCCGCCCTACCCACTCCTCTGGTACCTGAAGTAGCGTTGAACCCTTTATAACAGCCTACAATAGCAATAGTAAAACCAAAAAAGAGCGATTTAACAAGAGAGGTAATTATGTCTAAGAAACCAATAGAAGAAAAAGCACCCTTAAAATAGGCAATAAACCCTGTGGCCTCTTCCATATTTACATTTACGTAAGAGCCAAGCAAACCAACTACTATACAATAAAATGTAAGCAAGGGAATTGTGACCAGGGATGCTAGTACCCGAGTAACCACTAAGTATTTAAAAGGATTAATGGCAGAGACTTCCATGGCATCAATTTGCTCCGTCACTTTCATAGATCCTAATTCTGCACCAATGCTGGAACCCACTTTTCCTGCAGAAATTAAAGAGGTTACCAATGGACCCAGGGCACGCAAAATGGCTATCCCCATCAGAGAAGGTAGCCATGAGGTTGCTCCAAAATCTTCCAGCGAAGGACGCGATTGTTTAGTAAAAACCAGACCAATAATAAAACCAGTTACGGTGATCAAAGGAAGGGCTTTTAATCCAATTTCAAAACATTGGTTTACAGTCTCCCTAAAGTAGAAAGGGGGTTTAAATAATTCCCTGAAAAAACGTGTAGTGAATTTATAGGCATCACCTACTCCAATAAAATACTGATCTAACCCTCTTGAGATGACATACTTCTTAGGCTTTTTATCATTCATTCTGCTCATTCAATTTGATCTCATCATTTATTCTAAATATGACCTGCTACCCTATTAAAGCCTTCATTAATTTTGTAATGTAAATGTAAGCAAATTGCAAGTGTATTTCTTTATACTACATACTATAAGAGTTACATTATTCACGCAAATCTTTAATAAAAATAGAATTTATACAATCAACGCTTTCCAGTAAAAGAGGTTATTTCCATGAGGTGTTTAGCTACCGATGTCTTGGTTCGTGAGACAATAACCTTGGCGTACTTTAAATTAAATATCAAGCATTTCCTTTGTGGCTAAGTGTTAGTGGTTAAAAAAAGGCTCCGAAGGAGCAAAAGAGTTTACTTTTCTCTCACAGAATCTCTATCTTATTCCTGTGCTGTTCAATTTTTTCTTCTTTCTCTAGTTTCTTTAAAACTCTGGAAACAACTACTCTTGAGGTATTGAGTTCATCTGCAATTTGCTGATGAGTTTTATTGATTTCAAAAGAGCCTGTAGCCTGTTTTTTGTCCAGTAAATAATTGTAAAGTCGTTCATCCAGATTCATAAAAACCAGGCTATCCACAGTATGTAACAATTCATCAAAACGCATCTGGTACGATTGAAATACAAATTTTCTGAAAGAAGGGTATTTCTGAATCCAACTATCGAGGTAAGCAGTAGGCATCATCCACATTTCTGTATCTTCCTCCGCCACTACATGGAAAGTACTCTTTTTGCCTTCTAAGCAGCACGTAATGGACATAGCACAAGTGTGCCCTCCTTCTAAATAATAAAGAAAAACTTCATTGCCCTTTTCATCGTGGCGCATTACGCGGAGTAACCCTTTCAACACCAAGGGCATTTCGCCGGCTTCCTGATTGGGAGATATCACTGTCTTCCCTGCTTTTACTTTTTTAAGCCTGCCCAAGCTCAAAATTTCCTCTCTAAGAGAGGGTTCTGCTATTAATTCGTGTAAAATATTTTTGACGGATTCCAAATTATATGATTTATATTAAAATTGCCTCTTGGCTTTAACGGACATATCCTGCATTAAGATACTTATATTTTTTGCTGGCTAAAATCTTAAGAAAAACGAAGCAATAGGTCTCAAATCATAAACTAAGACGACCAGATCAAAGAGTTCCCATACATTAGCACAAAATTCAATAAATAATTTAACCTTAAATCAAGTATTATGAAAAATTTAATGATTTTATTCGTGCTTTCTATTATAACCTTTCCATTGGAGGCTAAGGAAAAAGTTACGATTGCTGCTTTCAAGACCGTAGAATTAAGTTATGAAGAATTTTCCTCTTCGGATGTTGAACTAAATAATAAATCTGGAAAAGCAATTAATGTATCGGTGATTGATCCGGAAACTAACAAACAAGTAAAGGGATTCGGTTTAGGACCTATGGGAAAAGTCGTTCTTTCTGTCCCTGCAAATCATGTTCTGAAGTTAACCAACAATTCAATGAAAGAAGTTAAGCTCCTCATCAACTTTGTGGAAAAAGAGGAAAAAAACGCTGTAAAGGAGTCGACAGAATATGTTAATTTCACTCTTCACAATGCTTCTTTAAAATCTATTCCATTAATTATTCCTTCAGTGATGAATCCTAATTTATCACCACTCTCTAATAGTGGAGTACGTTTAAAAATTGGGCAAGAAATCTATTACAAGAAGGGAGGTAAAAAGAAACTTTTATTAATAGTGGATGATAAAATACAGCAAGGTGACAAGTTGAATGTCGCTCAGATTATTAAGGAATTAGAAAAAGATTCGTAATTTAAGGTAGCAATCAGCTGGAAAGATGAGCTGATCGGCATTAAGATCAGCTTCTTTATTTTACTTTACGGATAGCTCCAATGACGCTCTATACCACTCCTCTTCAATTTGGCTATTTTTTTAGCTTGCTGTTATGGATTCTCTTTTTAGTGAGAGGATATCAGGAACAACGCTTATCTGACAAACTACTAGGTTGGATTATGTTCATTTTGGCCATGGAGCTACAAGATTACACCTTTGGTTTTGCAGGTATTAACATTTTATGGAATGAACTCAATGGCTTCCCTAGAGGAGTAAGTTTATTGTTTGGGCCACTCATATACTTTTATTTCAGGAGTCAGGTAAACAGATCTTTTTCATTTAGAAGTAAAGATCTTTGGCACTTAACTCCCTATATGATTTATTTCCTCTACCAAATGTTTTTCTTTTTGCAGGGATCTGAGGCAGTCCAAAAACAGCAAGCCTCCACTTCTGATTTAGTATTAAACTACATTTCAGTTATAGTACTATGGGTTAGCTACATATTCTATTTTAAAAAATGCCTCTATTTGTACAGAGAGTATAGAAAATGGAGTATACATCAATTTAGCAATGCCGTACTCATCGATTTTAAATGGTTTCGAAATTTTCTGTATGCCATGATGTGGTGGTTAGTCTGCAAAGAATTTGTGAAAATTTTAGATGCTCTGGTAGACCTGAATTTTTACCAGGATTGGTGGTGGAACCTCCCTCTGGTTGTGGTGAGCATTTATATTGGCCTGGCAGGATTTACTCAAAAGCAACCTGCTAAAATAGCCTTTACTACCATGCCAGAAAGGAATATGCTAAGTCTGGTTGAGAGAGCAGAAATTCTTGATGAAAAGCAAGAAAGTATTGAAGCCGCCTCTTCAGGTATAAGCAAGGCCATGATAACAAATCAACTAACAGAACTGATGCGTAAAGATAAGCTTTACCTGCAACCAGATTTGAATTTATATGAATTGGCGCTACACCTACAAGTAAATACCAGCCAACTTTCAAGCACAATAAACCAGGAATTAGGACAAAATTTTAACGACTATATCAATACTTTGCGAATAGAAGAATTTATCAGGCTTTTCCAAGATAAGAAGAACCAACATTTTACGATGCTTTCTCTGGCACTTGACTCAGGTTTTAATTCCAAAGCCACATTTAATAGAGCATTTAAAAAATTGAAGAAGAAGTCACCAAAGGAGTACCTTCGATATTCGTAAAATATTATCTGTTATTTCCATTATCCATATCAGAAAATATCTTCCATTCTCCGTCAATATTTTTCAGGGTAAGTGTGAATTTACCTCCATCTTCTCCCTCTTCTGTCCCTCTGTATCCGCCAATAATAAAGGCAATACCATCTCTCATTTCATATGCATAAACCGATAAATACAGAGAACCACCCGAGCCTCAATAAGCGAAAGCAATTTCATCTTTTCCTCTTACTGCTTCTCTACCAGGCCTTAGAATGAAACCATCTTCCGTAAAAAGATTGGCCAAAGCTTTTGCATTAAATGCTCGCCAATGCGTTTCATAATTACTCAAAACCTGTGTTAATTCATTAGGTAATTCAATCGTTGGAACTGAATTGCTCTGTGCTTTTAAAGTGAAATGGCATGAGACAGTCAAAAGCATTAGGAAAAATAGTATCGCTTCATCATTATTATAAAATTATAGCTTGCAATTAACCTGAATTAAATATTCAAAATAGCAATGAATTACTGAAATCTTCGCATTTACATGATTTTTTTCTACATTAGTCCAAAAAATTATTAACCTTTAACTCATACCCATGAAGAAGAAGATCTTCCTTGTTTTTATTTTCTTTGTCTTTACTTTTCGAATTACAGCCCAAGATATCCAATTTTACGAAGGTGAATCCGGGGACAAACACATTTGGGGACCCTTTCCTGTGGAATACCTAAAGCAGGATACCACCTATTCGGGCTGGTTTAATGAAAGCTATGATGCTTTTGAGATGGAAAAGAAAGATTACAAATGGGTAAAAGAATTAAAAAATAAGCAGGTAGATATTTACATGGGTACCTGGTGCGGTGACACCAAAAATTATGTACCTAAATTTGTGCACATGTGGGATAAGCTGGGCTTAAAGCGGGAGCAGCTCAATTTCATAGCGCTTCATAGTAGCGACTCTTTATATAAACAAGGACCGAATGGTGAAGAAAAAGGCTTGAAAATTCATAGAGTGCCTACCTTCATCTTCAAGGAAGCCGGCAAAGAAGTAGCCAGAATAGTTGAATTCCCCAACACAGATCTAGTAACCGATTTGGCACAAATTGCCTTAGGCTACCCCCCTGCACCAAGCTACAGGGCGGCCAACTACTTTCTTGATTTATTCGATCAAATGTCGGTTGATTCAATTTATAAAGATGGAAATAAACACTATTACGCGGGCTATAGTAAGGTATCAAAATACAACGAACTTAATACTTTAGGAAAAGTGCTCATGCAATCAGATAGATTACAAGAGGCATTATTAGTATACAATTTCAATACATACTACTATGGATACAATCCTTATGTAAATAAAAGCTTTGCGAAAGCACTTGATAAGGTTGGGAATTACCCTTTAGCTTTACAGTATTACGAAACCGCATTAAAAATAAACCCTGAGGATGAGGAGATACCTAAAGAAATTGAGCGGCTGAAAGTACTGGTAGCTGAACAAGAGGAAAAGAAAGAGGAGAAGGGGGAAAGATAAAATTAAGTTAATTTGAAAAAAATCACCTTAGATAAGCACCCCAGAAAAGAACATTTCGAATTCTTCAGTCAGTTTGATGAGCCATTTTTTGGTTTAACATCAGAGGTTGATTGTACGCTTGCAAGCAGCTTCTGTAAAGAAAATAATCTATCTTTTTACCAGTTTTATACATACCAAATTCTAAAAGCGGTGAATGCAGTACCCGAATTGTGCCACCGAGTGATCGATGAAGATATTTTCGAAATGGAAAAAGTGCATGTTTCTGCTACTGTTTTGAGAGAAAATAAGACATTTGGTTTCAGTAGAATTTTGTACGAAAGTGATTTTAAGAAATTCGCTAGCGGGATGAAAGAAGAAACAGAAAAAGCAAAAAATTCAAATGGACTGAACCTAATGAGAGATCAATATGATGTAGTGCATTATACAGCAGCTCCCTGGGTTAATTTTACTGCCATTTCTCATGCGAGGCATTTTAAAGGAAAAGATACCATTCCCAAATTAGCAGTGGGTAAAGCTGTAGAAAAAGAAGGCAAAAGGTTAATCCCTGTTTCCATTCATGCGAATCATGCTCTGGTGGATGGCTATCATATTGGCTTATTCTTTCAATTTTTAGAGGAATATATGACTGATCCAAAGGTTTAACTCTATTAGAAAAGGCGTTTTACCAGGTTAATTATGATTGAAACAATAATGCTGAATAATACCATTGTGGTGATAGGGAAATAAAAACTGCTGTTTTCATTCTCAATACGGATATCACCAGGCAACCTGCCTATCCAGTGCAGTTTATCATGAAAAAAGTAGATAAGCACTCCAATTAAAATGATGCCTATTCCAATAAAAATAATCCATTTACCTGTTTCGCTATTCATAAGCTGCTAATTTTATAAATATTACGAATGGTACCCGACTTATGTTAGCCTGAAGTCAGTAGATTGTAAGCATTACAGATTTAAATTTGCTCTCTGAAAAAGTACTTGAAGTATGTTGAAGTGCAGTAGAAATAGCTAAGTTACTTGTCTCCCACCACCTGTCCCGGGCTAAACGGGATGCCACCACCAAGTATTTTATGCTTTCCTGATTTGTCACAAGACTGTAGGAGTTTTTAGCAATTATAGAACTAATACCTGGGGTAATAGCAAACTTCCTCTTATCCCACAACTTTTCCTGCTCTAAAAGTGATGATACCACGAGCACCAATCGTTTTTTCTCTTAGTGTCCTTTGAGGCTTTGTGGGAAACTCAGCAATACTAGATTAAAACTCAATCAACAACTTCACTTGTTCCTCTAGCAATTGGTTATAAAGTGCATCCGTAACCTGCTCTCCGTCAAAATTTTTCTCTATTCTAGCCAATTTAGGCTTTAAGGCCAACACGCTCATGCCTAAATAATTGAAAATATCAGTCATATGGCTAAGTGCTAATCCACCACCTTGCACTCCTGAAGAGATCCCTACTAAAGCACATTTTTTATTTTTAAAGCTAGATGGATAGCCCATACCATCAATAAATGCCTTTAAAACACCAGGAAAAGAACCATTATATTCTGGAATAACGAAAACGTATTTATCACTACCCTTTAGTTTATCCTGATAGTGATTAAACGCGGAATTTTTACCGGAATTTTCATATAAAGCAGAAAATATAAAGTCATTAGGCAACTCTGCTAAATCAATTATCTGTGATTCTTGCTGATGTTGGTTCAACAGATTTTTATATAATCGAGCTACGCGAAAAGAAACAGAATTTTTTCTATTAGTACCGGCTATAATTGTAATCATAAATATGAATTTGTATTAAAAACAAAAATAGGGACTTAAAGTCCCTATTCAAGATTAATGTGTAAAACTATTAATTATAAAGACGATAGATTGATTGACAATTTAAAATCATCATAGATCATTTTATCACCCAATCCATCAAAGAAAGAGCCTGAACCATAACGAACATTCCATTTTGTTCTGTCCAAAGCAAATGAAGCTTTAGCATTTACTTTATCACCGTTTACAGTTACTGTAGCTGGGAAAGTAATTTTGTTAGTAATACCTTTAATGGTTAAATCACCAGCAATAAAATGAGTAGCGTCAGCTTGAGCACTTTCATTGACTGAAGTAATCTTAAATTTAGCGGTTGGATATTTTTCAACACTGAAAAAATCATCTGATTTTAAGTGACCCATCAATTTTCCTTTGGCATCTCCTTCTAGATCTAAAACATCAATGGAAGACATATCGATATCAAATTCACCGCCTTTAATTACTCCATTTTCTACATCTAGTGCACCACCTTTAATGTTTACAGTACCATTATGCTGACCTGTTACTTTTTCTCCTATCCAGCTTATTTGGCTAGATTTAGTGTCTACTTTTACATCTTTTCTTAAAAATGTAAACGCTGCTGTTACAATCATAGCAACAATTGCAATTGATAAAATTCTACTTTTCATTATTAAATATTTAGGTTTATAAATTTACATGTACATACATATAATGTCGATACATAACTTGAATTCACATCTTAAGGTTTCAAAAAAATGAAAATTATTTTGTTTGTGTTAATTCTTAAATCAAATTGAGCAAAAATTGTTTAAATGGTAACATATAAAGAAATACAAGCAGCTACAGATTATATAAAAGCTCAGATAAATTTTGAGCCTGAAGTAGGCATTATTCTAGGTACAGGGCTTGGTGCATTAGTTGATGATATTGATGTAGAAAAGATCATCAACTACAAAGATATCCCTCATTTTCCTATATCTACGGTAGAATCACATTCAGGGAAATTGATCCTAGGCAAATTAAGCGGTAAAAAAGTAGTGGCTATGCAAGGCCGATTTCATTATTATGAAGGCTACAACATGCAGCAAATTGTGATGCCGGTAAGGGTTATGAAATTATTAGGAATTGAGGTTTTATTTATCTCCAATGCAGCAGGAGGATTGAATCATTCCTTGAAAATTAGTGATCTCATGATTATCAATGATCATATTAATCTATTTCCCGAAAATCCGCTACGAGGAGAAAACATGGTTGAATTTGGAGGGAGATTCCCGGATATGTATGAAGCCTATGATCCCCAACTCATTAAATTAGCCATGGAAGTAGCCAAAGAAAAAGGCATCGATATAAGAGAAGGTGTATATGCCGGAGTACAAGGGCCTAATCTGGAAACTCCTGCCGAATATAAGTATTTGGAGATTATTGGCGCTGATGCAGTGGGAATGAGTACCATTCCGGAAAACATTGCTGCCCGACATATTGGGCTTCCCGTTTTTGCCGTTTCAGTAATCACTGATTTATGTACTCCGGAAACTGTAAAAGCTATCTCTATTCCTGAAATAATTGGTGCTGCTATCAATGCACAGCCCAAAATGACTGCTATTTTTAAGGGGTTGCTTGAGAAGATATAAAGCGAATACAGCCCCTAGGGGTGAAATCTTCGTAGGCCCGGGGGTTTTAACCCCGGGTTATAACGTACAATAATTACCGATTTTGGCGACATTTTTGTTCCGCGCAGCAAGGAAAACAAAAATGATGACAAAATCTTTATGCGTCTATACTAGTTAGAAGAACCTCTTTACTTTTTAACATTATCCTTTATTAATTAATAACCTTCTTTCAGTTACTATTTTGTCCTCGCCGGACTGGCGATACTTTTTTCCTACTATATAACAAAACGTCCGCAGGCGTCTAAAGACGCTAAAAAGTCTCGCAAAGGCGCCATGGCGCAAAGTTTTCGCAAAGGAAATTTTTTTGTTATCTCATTTGAGGTTCAGTTGTTAAACTTCGAAGACTTAATGAAAAAAGTATCCACTGCCATAGGCATCCCTATGGGAAAAACTTCCCGGTTGGCCGGGACAGGCAAGGCTGGATTCATTTTTTAACGCCATTTTCCATCATAAATTGGGAAATGAAAGAAACTCCCTGCGGTCAAACACTTTCATTTCTAATCCAATTTATGATGTAAAATACCTAAAATGAATCAAGGCCGATCCTGCTAATAGTAATTGTTATAAAACACTATTAATACTTCAATTAGATTGGACAAATTGATAAACCCTTTTACTTATAGTGTAAACAAGATTTTTGATTTTTTCATCGTAAATAAAAGTCACGTAGTGACGACCTTATGGTAGCACTTAATAAAACAGCTTGCCCGATTTTGGCGGCATTTTTGTTACGCGCAGCAGGAAAGCAAAAATTGTGACAAAATCCAATGAAAACCTAACAGGTTTTTACCAGGAGTTAGAGAAAATCAGAAGGTTTGTGTTTAAAAATAAAAGGAATAGCCCGTTTTTTCATAATTTTACAATAATGAATTTTTTCCGATGAAAAAATATAAGAGTAAGCAATGAGTGAAGAACAATTAACCCGAATCAACAAGTATTTAAGTGAAGTGGGATATTGCTCCAGAAGGGCAGCTGACAAACTAATTGATGCAGGGCGGGTGACAATTAATGGCAAAATACCTGAAATGGGAACCAAAGTATCTGCGACTGATGAGGTAAGGGTTGATGATAAGTTGATTTCTGAACCTATGGAAAAACCTGTTTACATTGCTTTTAATAAACCGGTAGGCATTGTTTGCACCACTGACACCAGAGTAGAAAAGGATAATATTATAGACTATATTAACTATCCTTCTCGAATTTTCCCTATTGGAAGATTGGATAAACCAAGCGAAGGACTCATTCTATTAACAAATGACGGTGATATTGTCAATAAAATTCTTCGTGCCAGAAATCACCACGAAAAGGAATACATTGTTACAGTGAACAAGCTGATCACACAAGAATTTTTAGAGATGATGCGTAATGGTGTGCCAATCTTGGATACCATTACCCGGAAATGTGAGGTGGAACAAATCAGTAAATTCAAATTCAAAATTATATTGACACAAGGGCTCAACCGACAGATCAGACGGATGTGCGAGTACTTGGATTATAAGGTAGTAGCACTAAAACGGGTGCGAATTATGAATATTAATTTGGATACTCCCCTAGGTCAATGGCGTTATTTAACAGCTAATGAGCTAAAGGAAATAAATGATATGGTATCTGATTCTGCTAAAACGACTGATTAACTCTTTCAATTAAGACAATTATACTTTAAATACGACCACTTAACATTAAGTTAATATTAACTACGTAACAATTACTTAATAATTAACATTAAGTTAACACGTAACATTAAGTTAACATTATAAATAGCTCTACTTTTGCCGCAATTCAATTTTATATTATCGTAAAAAAAGAAGTTTTGGTAAAAAGAATCACTTTTCTGTTAGTTTTATTAACGGTTACTTTCTCAGCAATTAGTCAGCAAAATGACACCCTGCCTTATGCCGGTACCAATCAAAAATGGTTTGAAAAAATAGCAATTAGTGGGTATGTTCAAGCCAGGTACAACAGGTTATTAGAAACAAACCCAAATTTAGAATGCCCCCAATGTGATAGCTCATGGGGAGAAGGAGGAGGAATTTTTTTACGAAGAGTTCGTCTCAAATTCTCTGGGAATTTAGGTAGTTACGTTTATTTCTATATCCAACCAGATTTTGCCAGTTCTGCTGGTTTAGGCCAGCATTACGGACAAGTAAGAGATGCCTATTTTGAAGTAAGCCCTGATATTAAAAAAGAATTCAGATTCAGAATCGGGCAAAGTAAGGTGCCTTTTGGCTTTGAAAATATGCAATCTAGTCAGAACCGAATTCCGCTTGATAGAAATGATGCGCTTAACAGCTCTATCCGTAATGAAAGAGAATTAGCCGTTTTCTTTTATTATACACCAGTAGCCATCCAAAAACGCTTTAGAATGCTAGTTAGAGAAGGATTAAAGGGTTCCGGTGATTATGGGATTTTTGGATTCGGTGTATTTAATGGCCAGACTGGTAATGCCCCTGAATTGAACAATGAATTACATGTAGTTGCCAGGGTTAACTACCCCTTTCAGGTAGGTAATCAAATTATTGAACCGGGATTACAAGCCTATTCAGGTAAATATCAAATACCAACAGGAAATATCAGTGATGGTACAATTGTAAATGAAAGCCTTAATTATAAAGATCAAAGAGTTGCTGCCACTTTTATTTTATATCCTAAACCATTTGGTATCCAGGCGGAATATAATGTTGGAGTAGGACCTGAGTTTAATAAAGAAACCAACACAATTGAGGAAACACCACTGCAGGGAGGTTATGCTACCTTAACTTATAAAACCACTTTATTTAAACAACTTTTTTACCCCTTTCTAAGATACCACTATTACGATGGAGGTAAAAAATTTGAAAGAGATGCGCGAAGCTATGAGGTGAAAGAGCTCGAATTAGGTATTGAGTGGCGGCCAGTATCTGCTTTTGAATTGGTGGCTATGTACACTATTTCTTCCAGAAGATTCGAGGATTTCCAAAGACCTATTAACTTACAGGAAGGTAGTTTACTTAGATTACAGGCTCAGGTGAATTTTTAACTTAAGTGAAATAATTATCGAGGTCAGGATTAGAAACATTTGCTAAATACCATCAAGAAAATCTGGAGGGAATGGTCTTAGATGCTCTTAAATTGAAGCAAATAATTACTTTGCCTTTTTCATAAATCATCCTTTTTCAGACCGCATAAAATTAGCTAAATCCAAAATAGCATCTACCACGTTATCAGCCATTTTTTGACGATAGCCAATGGTTCTCATGCGTAAAAGGCGACCATTTTCGCCATTAAAGGCTATCTTACTTAACATTCTATTATTCTTAATTTCATAAATAAGAACCTCATAGGTGGAGACATCCACTCCATTGTGATAACCTACTCCCATTTTCCAACTAATATCTCGACGATCCTTTATTAAATGATTTAATAAGTTGACTATTGTATTTTTACTAAAGGCCATTTTCCAAAATTTTATTTTTGAACAATAAAATAATCTACCAATTTATTTTCAATAAATAAAATTTAAATTACAAAATATACAAATACTTAAATGATTAGTCTTTAAGAAGAGCATTATTCCAAATATTGCAAAAGAAGAATAAAGATTTATAAGAAAATATTAACCAAAATAATCACCGGTTTTTTGTCGGCATTCTTTGGCTTTCTTTTTGGTAATAATTCCCCAAAAAGGGTTTCGGAAAAACAGAAGAGTTTTAGTACCTACATTGTGGAAAAACTTGTTGGCGGAAGTAAATCCAGGAGCATTAGCAGGCATTACTACATATTCAAAACCAAATCTTTCTGTCACTGCATCCATGCAAGGATTTCCATAGAGAATTTTTTGTGTATCCTCAGTATAAATAGTCAATAGTCTTTTTTGTGGATTTTCATTTTCAGGGGATAGTTCAGGGCTATTTTTTAATTTATCTGTAGATTTTTTTGAGTAATCGATTTGTGCCCAACTACTGAAACAGGTGACTAATAATAGTAATAATAAAAAAATACCTTTCGAGTACATGATGTAAACTTGCGAAAAAAAAGGTATTAATCTGACTAAAAAACAAAAATATCGATTACTGATTCACTAAGTGGATATATATTTTATTTACCAGTAGTTAAAATCACTAAAATGAGAAAAACCACGAGACGCAAAGCATTCTCTCGTAGATCGTCATTGCAAGCAAATAGTGACTTCCTATTCAATTGAAACGTCAATACGAATTCACAAGCTTTTTGCATGTAAGGTGAAGCAATGTTATCCTTAGAACGCCTTTGCGAGGTACGAAGCAATCTTTCCCAAACATAGCAAATACTCCTTCTAACGCCTTTAAACACAAAGAATAAGATTGCCACGAGCATGCCTTCCAAGTCTACAGGCAGGCTGGCAATGACTTTAACTATAAATGATTGCTTTGGTTCCGTCTCCTTTTGCACCAAACAAAACTGACTCAAAGCATATCTCTATCCTATCTTACTCAGTTATCTGCTTATTCTCTTTAAAATCATAAAGGGTTAACTGCCTTAAATTATAATAAGCCTGCCAGAAATTACCTAAGGAGTTGATATAATCTCTTTTAGCCTGATCTTTTTCGGTGAGGGCTATAGTGAGATCCGTAATGCTTATTTTCCCAATCAAGTACCTATTTTTGGCTATGTTATACCTCCTTTGAGAAATATCATCAGCTTTTTGCGTAATTTTTACTTGATCTCTTAACATTTCAAGTGTTTTTACCTGGGTATATACTTCCTGTTGAAAATTCACTTTATCCTGCTCAACAGTGTATTGCTCCAATTGATAATTGGCTTCAGCCGTTTTAATTCTTGATTTTTGTCGGCCCCAATCTACTATAGGTATACTAAAGCCTAATTGTAGTCTTTGCTGATCCTGAGGATTTTGATAAATTTCTGGCAAAACATTCGCTTGATTGGTTAAACCAAAACTACCAAATAGGTTCATATTTAATCCTGTATCCCCTCTGGCCCTATCTACTTCACGTTCTGCTTCCAACAATCTTCGCTTGAACTCTATGGCCTCCTGTCTGTTTGCCAATGCTTGCTCTAAAGCCATGTTAGGATCTATTAAAAACTCAGGAACAGTGGCAGGAACTTCTAAAATCATGTCTTCTACTGATTTTGTTCCTAAATAAGCCTGCAGATACAATTGGCTAGTTTCTAAATCTAACATAGATTGAGCCATCTGCTGTCTTGAATTCATTACGCTTAATTCTAACTGCAATAATTCATTTTCGGGTATTTTACCTAAATCATATCTTCCCTGGGCTATTTTATAAATGGTATCATTATTCCCTAAGTTTTTTTCTGCAATTTCTAAACTCACCTGAGCACTTAATAAATTAAAATATAATTGAGAGACATCTTTAGAAATTTGTTCAAATTCTTCTATGTACTGCTTCAAAGATTCCTCGTATCTTAGTGGCTCTATCTTTTTCTGCCATTTCAATTCATTAAAGGCAAAAATTGGTTGTCTAAAACCGATGGATACTGGGTCACCTCCATAAACAGCAAAATCATTTTCAAAATCATCGAACCTATCTACCCTTGAACTTACAAATACTGTTCCCCCTGTCAACCCAATTTGCTGTTCTAAATCAAGGGAAATATTGGAATTACTGTTAAAAACTGACCTATACTGAGTAGATCCATCTTCTTGTGTGATAGGTCGAACTGCACGGTTAAAATCAGGTAAAGTACCATTTAACCTTAACTGAGGTGCAAAGTTAGATTTATAAACCCTATACTGCCAATAGCGATTCTCTTTTATAGTTTCAGCTCTTTTATATGCCGGAGAGTTTCGTTTAGCGATTTCTATTACTTCAGTTAAAGTGAATACCTGCTGAGCTTTAACAACAGATATGCATGAGAGAAATAATAGCGCCAATAAAATTTGATACGTTTTATTCATGTCGTAAAGAAGTTATGGGGTCTTGGTTTGCAGCCTTTCGGGCCGGGGCGATGCCAAATAGGAGACCTACTGAAGCAGCTACTCCAAAGGAAATAAATATTGATATACCACTTACTATAGTAGGTATTTCTGCGAGAGATGACACTAAATAGGCAAAAAGAATTCCTAAGATCACGCCAACTATTCCTCCGCTGATACTAATCATAACTGCCTCAAATAAAAATTGAGTCACTACATCAGATTTTTTGGCTCCCAAAGATAGTCTCAACCCTATTTCTTTGATACGCTCCATTACTGAAGCCAGCATAATATTCATAATACCAATACCCCCTACTAATAAAGAAATGCCGGCAATAGCTCCTAAAACAATATTGAAAATGTCATTAGTTTTCTGCTGCTGCTTTAGCAATAATTCAGGTACGGTGACTTCAAAATCTACAACCTCATAATGTCGTCTTTTGAGCATGCGAGAGATAATCTCAGCAGTGGAAGACAAGCGTTTAGAATTTTCTACCTGTACAGTGAGCTTATCCAGCTGGTGGTAATTTGGGTTCGATGGTGCACTATTATTATTATTACCTTCCTGATTATTTGAATTGGCCTTTTTCAGTTGTGCCTGGGTAATGGAGGCTCTATTTTCATAATTTACCAAAACAGACTGTACAGGCGTATAAATATCCATATTGAAGTCTCTTAAACCCAGGTTTTCAAGACTCTTTTCAGTGTAGAGCCTCTCCTTTAAAACACCAATTACCTTCAGCCAATGTGGCCCTACCTTTATCATTTTACCAATCGGATTAGTGTCAGGGAAAAAGCGAGCACTCACTGACTTCCCTATCACACATACTCTGGTTCCTCTAGCCATTTGGTCTCTATTAAAGAGTTTACCCTCCAACAATTCAAATGCCGATAAACTAAAATAAGCAGGATCCACCCCTACCAGTTTGGCTGATCTGCGAAGGCCATTTCGAATAACATAGGTTTCAATCACGATTTCAGGACTTACTCTTTCAATACCAGGTATAATTGCTTCTATACTTCTGGCATCAGCTAGTGTTAAGCCGGGAGTGAATTTCTTCTTTTCCTGCTTTAAGCCACCTTGCGTATTGATTTTTTCTTCTCTTTGCTCCACAACAGGCTCAATCACAATATTATTGACACCCACTAACTTAATCTGATTTAAAATCTCTTGCTGGGCACCATTTCCTATGGCGAGCATGGAAATTACGGCTGCCACCCCAAATATAATACCAAGGGCGGTCAAAAACGACCTCATACCATTTGAAATAACAGCCTCAAGTGCTACATTAAAGTTGGCTAATAGTCTTTCTTTCATTAGTTAGTGCTTACTTAAAAATAGCTAAATTTTGTAGAATTTGCTTTATATTTAATTAATGATTGTTTTGCAATAGTTTTTCAGCAATTGCAAGCTTTTTTTATATAATAATTATTAACCCTTGCACAAAAAAATCAAATATTGATATTTTTGTGCGTTAGCCTCAGGCACCTTAACTACTTCCCAGGCTTCAGTTCGAAGTATAAGCATACATCTTCACTTTGCCTGGTTGTATTTGAGGCACCTGAGACTTTTTAAGCAAGCTCTAGTTAGCATCTGCTATTAATTCAACTTTCTTTTTTTCCAAGCCCTGAGGAGCAATTAGATAAACACTTTCTCCTACCTTGATTCCCGATTTCACTAATACCTCATTCGCATTCGCTTTCCCTAGAACTACCTCCTGCTTTATGGTTTCTAAACCAGATTTTTTATAAACATATGAAATAGAATCTCCCTGGTTATAAACTGCTTCCAAAGGAATGAAAACTGCATCAGCAACTACATCAGTGATAATTTCATTTGCAGTGGTCATGGCAGGGCGCAAAGTCGGGTCACTCTCATTAATTTCAACTTTCACTTCAAACACTTTAGCGTCTGAATTAGGTCTTTGTTCTCCCACATTCGCTACAGAAATAACCTTTCCGGTAAGTTTCTTATCAGGAAAAGCATCTAAGCCTATTTTTACTGTTTGACCCTTGGCAATTTTTCTTATGTCCACTTCATTCACATAAGTATTAGATATCATGGTGGTAAGATCGGGCAATGTAGCTACTGTTGGATCCCAAGCACCAATGCTGGATCCTTCACCTTTTTTAGTACCATCGTATTCGCGTACATATATCACCATCCCATCCTCGGGCGCTATGATTTCAAATTTTCCCCTTAACTGTAAAAGAAAATCCCTTTCATTTCTATCCTCGGCTAATTCGGCATCGGCCTCTTGCATTTGCGCTACAGCTTTTTGCTTTTTCAACTTATAATTCTGTTTTGCCTGCTCAAACGCTCTTTTTGCTTTAGAAAGATCAATTTCTGCTTGTTTAATAGTAGCAGGTGGCTCAAACTGAGATTGCTCCAGAATCAATTCTTTTTCTTCCACCGCAAATTCTAGGTTAATTAATTCATCTCTGGACTGGCGTAAGGTTAATGCAGTATCTAATTTAGTCTGTGTATATTTTGAAACGCTTTGCTGAAACTCAGTTTCTGTATTTCTGATTCTATCAGATAATTCCGAAGCATCTAAGGACGCTACGTAATCCCCTTTTTTAACGATAGTACCTTCATCTACAATTTTATCAATATTAACATTCCACAGTCTGGCTGCTCTTAGGCCGGAAGGTCCTGTTATTTTGATAGAATTTTTAGCTTCCAACTCTCCAGTCGTGGTAATGGCAATTACAAATTCTCCCGTCTTTACTTCTGTGGAAATATCAATATTTTCATCCACACCGCCATCTTTCAAAAGGAAGAATGCTACTACTATTACCAGCACTATTGCGACAGCTACTATTATTCGTTTTTTCATAATACCCTGATTTTAGAGAATATTTTAGGTAATCGTTATTGTAAACGATCATAATGTAAATTTATTTATAATCTTTTGAATATTAGTGCCATCCATCAATTTATAGCACCTACTAAAAAAATAGTTTAAAAAATAGCGATCACAGCCTTCAATTTTTACCATAAAGCTATTTTACTAATCTAATGTTTTTACTCTAGCTAATATCTGTAGAAGGTAACATTTATCATGAGCATTCCTTGAACTTTATTAACTTTGCTTCCAAAATAATGTGGCATGAAGCAAATCATCAGTTTTGTATTAAGAAATATACCCCGAAAATATATTCAACGAGTAAGTGGAGTTAGCTTACGCATTTTAGGCCTATTTTATAGAGGTAATAATGTATTCTGCCCCATAAATGAGAAAGGGTACCGTAAGTTTTTGCCATATGGTAGAGTTAACCCGCGACCTAATGCTTTATGTCCTGATACACTTTCTTTAGAAAGACATAGGTTAATATGGCTTTACCTTAAAAACAAAACCAATTTTTTCACTACTAAATTAAAAATACTTCATGTAGCTCCTGAACAATGCTTTATGAAACAATTTGAGGCATTACACCAGGAAAGTTATATTACCGCAGATCTTGAATCACCACTTGCAAAAGTTAAAATGGATGTTCATAATATTCCCTTCGCTGATAATTCTTTTGATGTGACTTTTTGTAATCATGTAATGGAACATGTGGATGATGATATTAAGGCTATGTCAGAATTGCATCGGATCTTAAAACCAGGAGGCTGGGGCATCGTGCAGGTACCATTTTTCCCTCCTTTAGCTGATGAAACCTATGAAAATCCTGAAATTACAGATCCCAAAGAAAAAGAAAAGGTATTTGGGCAAGATGACCACGTGAGGTTGTATGGTAAAGATTACCCTGAAAGATTAAGAAAAGCTGGCTTTACGGTGAAAGAAGAAAACTATATAAATGAAGTCCCTGCAGAATGGATTAGTAAATATGCCTTACCAAAAGATGAAATCATTTATTTAGTGAAGAAGGACAGCTAGTTTAATTTGGTTCAGCTGCTCTGTTCCATCATGTACCACCGCCGGACAGATTTTCCATTTTTGCCAGACAAAATCCCATTATTTGCCATGGCTCGTGTCTCACGAACCATTAGCATAAGTGCATGAAACTGAGTAAAGAATTGAGTCAATTCAGTCTTTATTATTCACGAATTTTAGTGGAAAAGATAGGGTTTAATATCATTAATAATGGTCGCATAGTCAGCTTTCGATTATTCTAATCATACTTTTCATCTAATCAAGTTTCGTGAGACATGATACATGCAGGAACAAACCTTGGCGTAGATTGGATAAACGATAAGTTGTAATTGAACGGTTTTTAAGCTCCGCTAGGGGTGAAATCTTTTAGCCCAGGGTATTAAAGCCCTGGCCAAAAATTGTCAATGTTCGACTGATTTAGGTGACATTTTTGCAGCGCAGGAAAACAAAAATGATGACAAAATCTTCCGATGCCAGTATTTTTAGATGGACCTTAAGTTTAGTTACCCGACCACGGAAAGGAAAAGTTTAATTTGAAATACTGCTTAAAATGAATCTCCTAAAAACTCACTTCCTCAAACCAGCCTTACACCATAGGCATCCCACAGGGCGCGGGCTATCCCTATGAAATAAAGCTCCTCACATCCTCTCAGCCCAAGGGTAAGCAACCTCTGGCTTTGTTACCCTGTTGGGACATCTCTGGCCAAAGAGGATGAAGAAAATGCTTTCCCTAAAGATGAAATCATTTATTTGGCACCGAAGGATTAGGCCTTTTCAAATACGTAAATACCTCTTTAATAAAACCCATACCATAAGCAAAAAGCTGGGTAAAAGAGGTGGCAATACTTAAAAATGCTACTTTTAACTCTTTGGTTTTAACCAGTGCATCAAAGAAAATTAGGAGAAAATAACTAATGAAAAGTAAGGCCCCTATTAAAAATATAGTTGGGTTAAACGGTACCAAAAATAAGGTAAGTAACCAGCATATAAAGGTTATACTAAATACCATAGGAAACAGATGAACCAGCTTTAATTCATTTTTATAAAACCTGAAAACGTTAATTCTGCCCCTCCCAAAAAAGAACAACTGTTTATAGAATTGCTTCAGACTTGTTCTTCTTTTATGATATACTTTTGCATCAGGAATTAAGCCCATTTTAAAACCTTCACGCTCTATTCTAATGCTAAACTCTAAATCTTCGGCCATTCTGGTAATAATATAGCCACCGGTTTTCTCAAAAACTTGTTTAGAAATGCCCATATTAAAGCTTCTTGGTCTGAACTTACCCACTTTTAGTTTGCCTCCTCTAATTCCACCAGTCGTGAAAAAGGAAGTCATAGAATAGCTAATGGCTTTTTGTATAGGGGTGAAGCTACTCATAGCTGCATCCGGTCCGCCAAAGGCATCTAATGGATTTTGTTGTAGATACTCATCAACTATTTGAAAATAATCAAGAGGAATAATACAATCTGAATCAAAAACGATAAAATAATCACCTTGAGCTCTTTCAAAACCAGCATTACGACTAAAGCCCTGACCGGTATTGTTTTTATAAAAATATTTAAGATCCAGTTTACTTTTAAATTGAGAGCAAATTGCCTCGCACTTCAGCTTTTTATCAGAACCATCTTCTATAATGATTACTTCAAAGTTTTTAAAACTTTGAAGTGAGAGGCTTTCCAGCAGTTCTTTAACCTCATCAGGCCGATTAAATACGGGTATTATTACAGAATATAATCTCATTAAAATCCTCTTTCTTCCTCCACAATATACTCTAATTTTTGGGGAGAATTCATAGTGATCATTTCACCAATAAAGCCTGCTAAAAACAACTGTACACCAACAATTAGAGCTACTAAAGCAAGAAAAAACAAAGGTTGGTCTGTAATCTCCCTCACCGGAAGATGCTGACTAATTTCATAGAATTTTCTACCTATAATGTAAACAGTCATAAAAAAACCAAATATGAATGAGAGAGTGCCCATTGTCCCAAAAAAATGCATAGGGCTCTTTTTAAATTTAGACACAAATGTTATGGATAGTAAATCTAAAAATCCAAATAAAAATCTTTCTAGTCCGTATTTTGTTTCACCGTATTTTCTGGCACGGTGCACCACTACTTTTTCACCTATTTTACGAAAGCCGTTCCATTTGGCAATTACAGGTATATAGCGATGCATTTCGCCGTATACTTCAATATTTTTTACTACCTTTTTCTTATAGGCTTTTAAACCACAATTGAAATCGTGGAGCTTAATACCTGATATTTTACGAGTGATAAAGTTAAAGAATTTAGAAGGTATGGTCTTACTGATCGGGTCGTGCCTTTTCTTTTTCCAACCGCTTACAATATCATAGCCTTCGTTAATCACCATATTGTACAACTCGGGTATTTCATCAGGGCTATCCTGCATATCTGCATCCATCGTTATTACCACATCTCCTTTGGCAGCAGCAAATCCGGTATGTAAAGCGGCAGACTTACCATAATTTCTTGAGAATTTGATCCCTTTTACTGAGTGATGTTGAGTTGATAAGTCAGAAATAACTTTCCAGGAATCATCATTGCTGCCATCATCCACCATAATAATCTCATAGGGGAGCATCGGATGCTCTTTCATGACGCGTTGAATCCACTCATTGAGTTCCTTCAATGATTCGTCTTCATTAAAAACAGGTATAACTATACTAATGGCGTACGACATATTTTAATTCTGATAAGGTCTTTGAGCCTCATTAGTTCTCATGAATAAAGCAGTGATTGGGGTTAAAATTACTCCAATAATTAAACTATTCCTCACTAACCTTCCAATAATCTGAAAATTGCTTTGACTCTGGGCCGATAACAAAAATTCGTCATAGGCCTTTTCATCAAACTGATCGACAATCATTTCTTTTTGAACTACTACCCTATCTACACTGATCATACGATATTCATTAAAATGAACTGTGTCGAAAAACTCACTGTAAAGTAGCAATACAACAGCATAGGAAACAGAGAAAAAGATTATATACATTAAACCCATGGAAAAGCCCTGCCAAAACCTCAAGCCATCATCAGATAAATCTTTAAAATATTTTATGCTGAAAAATAAAAAAATGGCTAATAAAGGCCCTAAAAATATAATATTACTGATATAAATGATGGGGTTTTTATCTAATAGTAATATGATCAAAAACATTATCCCCACAAAAATGACGGCAATCTGGCTAAATCTAAGAGGCGCTTTAACTATTAATTTCATACAATTTAAGAATTAATGTAAGTGTCGATATACTGCTGACCATTATTAAATACAGCCAAAGCTTTTGCCTTAAAATCATCACCCATAAAAGGACTATTATCGCTTTTAGACTGATTGCTATCTTGATTAAAAGTCCATGTTTCAGCAAGTGAAAAAACGGTTAAATCAGCTATTTGTCCCTCCTCTATATCATTTACTGGTAACTTCAAAATATTTTTAGGATTGTGGGATATACACTGAATAAAAGTATCTATCTCAATTTTTTCTTGCAAATATTTACCATATAAGCTGAATAGAACTTGAGTACCCATTATACCGAAAGATGCATAATCGAACTCTAGCTGTTTGTGGTCTTTATCGTAAGGTTGGTGGCTTGAAACAATCACATCAATAGTGCCGTCATTTACCCCTTTTATTAAAGCTTTAATATCTTTTTGTGTGCGTAAAGGAGGTGAAACCTTATAATTGGCATCAAAACTTTCCAAATTAGAATCATCTAGTATTAAATGATGAATATTCACATCACAAGTAACATTAAGACCTTCCTTCTTAGCTTTTTTGATTAAATCAACACTTTTGGCACTACTTAAACAAGTGAAATGTATTTTACCTCCGGCATATTTTAACAGCTCCAAATCGCGTTGTATCATTAACTCCTCAGCTAAATGAGGGATACCTTTAAGTCCCAAACCAGTGCTTACGATCCCTTCACTCATTTGCCCAAACATGGCCAGGTTTTTATCTTGAGGGAAGTTAATCAGTAAGCCATCAAACTTCTGTAGATACTGAAGCGATTTCACCAAAATATCGCTGTTCCACAAAGGCTGGGTACCATCAGTAAAAGCGGGCACACCGGCATGGTGTACATCCAACATTTCATTAAGATTTTCACCATCGCAATTGATGGTTACTGCCGATGCAGGGTACAAAACAGCTGCTTTACCTGTGTTTTTAGCAAAAATAGAAGAAAAATCACTCTTGTTCTGTAAAACTGGCTGCGTATTGGGCATCAATAAGCCACCACCAAAACCACCGCTGATTAATGCATTTGATAAGGTTTCTAAATCTTCACGGTATTCTTCTCCAGGTTCTCCACTGAAAACGCGCATATCAAACCAGGAATTGGAAGCCAGCAATCCCGACTTGTTAATAGTGATATCTACCTTCCCGATTTTATCTGGGTTAATGGCAGATATTTTACCATTTTCAATTAACAAGCCCACCTTTTTAAGGTGTAATTTGCTATTCGGGGCTATTATTTTTATTTCCTTAATGTAAGTGCGCATACTATTTAAACAAGCGAATTATTAAAACCTCAGCTAATAAACTGAGCAAAGCTAATATTAAGAAATATTTCCACAAAGGAAAACCGTTTTTGCTTTCCAAAAGAAAATCTTCTAAAGTAGATACATCGAAATCATCTAAAATTGTAATATTTTCCGCATCAGCAAATAGTTCCTTCAATTCTGTACTGGTGTAGAAACTATTTCGACTTTCAATTTTTGGGTAGTTGAATGCCAGATAACTATATAGCGAATCAGATTTAGCATCTCTTAACTCATAAAAACCTGCGTTAATTTCCTGCTTTGGCAGTATTAAGCTGATGGTATTTCCTTGAATTCTTTGATCTGGTATTAATTCCTGACTGGTATTCTTTAATTTTAGTACAGTACCTGAAGGAATATTTTTATTATTAAAACTGATAATTTCCTGATCTAGAAAATGGTAAAGAATGGCATTTTCTTGTTTGCCGGAAAACGCTATTTTATAAAAAATAGGAAGAAATAAACCGTGCCTGCTAAAATTTGTGTACTCTTTATTAAATGGGACTGAAAAAGTATAGATATTTTGAGCATTTCCCGTTCTACTCAAAAATGGATAGCCATTATTATAGGATAAAAGTGATTGACCCGACCGCCAATTTAAAAACAGCTGAGCTGATGGCATCTCCATATTTCTGTCTATGTTTTTAAATATATTCTCATAAAATGGGTTTTTAATATCAGGTGTTTGCAGTTTTATCTTTTCACTAGTTTGATTGTATTGAGTAACATTATTTAATCCAAAGACCTTTAACAATTCAGTTCCTTTAAAATCTTGTTGAGGAACTAATACTAAGACTTTATCCATATCGGCAAAGCTTTTTAAAGCCTCTGACTTAAAAGAATCGAAGTTAGCACCCATTTTTACGATGGCTACATCGTAGTTATCAAGCGTTCGGAAAGAATAATTATTAATATTTTCTGAAATGAAATCAAATAAATCATTTTGCTCAAAAACTGCTCTTAAGTTGGGGTCACTGACCATATCTTCCAGCAGGATTACTTTTATTTTCCCTGAATTAAGCTGTGTAAAATACAAGCTATTATCAAACCCCACGATGGCATCGTCAGAATTAAAAGTAAATTGCTGCAATTTTTGGTTTACATTAGCTTGTAAACTAAAAGAGAGTGTATCATTCATTTGCGATGTGGCATCAAGTTGCCGGGTCCCACTTAAATTATTATTTCTCTGCAAAGAAATATTCACTGCATCGAGTTCTCCTGTAGCTTTTGTTTTTAAAATAATAGCTTCTTCCAAAGAGCCCACCGTTTTATTAGCAATCCAAACCGAATCCCAGATTAAGTTTGAGGGGCTAAATTGATAGGGCGGCATCATGATAAATTGAATACTGCTATCTGCAAAAACCTCTATGTTCTCATCAATAACTTGTTTTTGGAAGTCACTTAAAACGAGTAAACTTTTTGTCCCCTTATGCTCCTCCATTAAATTGGCTAAGGGTAATTGGCTACTACCGGCATTAATTTGTAAATTTTCATATACCTCCAGGCTGTTTTTGGCTTCATCCGTGATTTTCACATTTTCAGCAAATTGCTCCTGCAGGCGGTTTATTAAATTCATATTTTCTTCCAAAACCGTATTGGATCTGCCTTCCACAAAAGATGAATTTGAGGGCGACCTGTCCAGTACAATCATATTAACCTGCGAGGGTGCCTTGTTACCCGACCAGAAAGGCTTGGCTATACAAAAAACAAAAAATATAATAAATAATAAGCGCGTCAGAAGTATAAGTAAATGTTTGAGCCTGCGTGTATTCTTTTGCTCCTGGTCTATAGCCTTTAAAAAAGCTACATTACTAAATTTGAGCTTTTTATACCTTCTAAACTGAAAGAGGTGAATCAGTATAGGAATTATCAATAAAAATAAGAGCCAAAAGGCATTTGGATTGGTAATATTCATACAAGTTGCAAATTAGCCGAAAGCAAATAAGGAATCAACACAAATGGAAATTTAATTATTAAACGAACACAAATTAGAATGTATATATGCCTGTAAAACTTTAGCAATTCTTCCACTAATATATCTTCAGCAATCTGATACACAATTGATAGAATTAAATACTTGAAAACATGAGGGAATAAGCTTAATTAAGTAAGTTTTTAAAAAAATAAGTACATTTTAAGTTCAAATTTTTATGATTTAGGCTGAAATAATAATTTTAAAAAAGATTCTTCTTATTTATTATAAAATTATTCATTAATTTATTTAAAATTGCTTAAACAACAAGATAAATCACTATCATTGAAGGTTAAAATAATATCATTTTTAAAACTGAACAATATGAAAATTAATTTACTACAGAAATTTAGTCTACTCATCTGCTTTTTAACAATGAGCTCCTTCATGCTGCAGGCGCAAAGCACACAGTTAAAAGGTACTGTGGTAGATGCAGCAAATAACTCAACACTCATTGGGGTAAACGTATTGGTAAAAGGTAAAGTAATAGGCACCACCACTGACTTCAATGGCAATTTTGATTTAAGGGTTAATTTAGAGCTCCCACTTACACTTCAATTTAGTATGGTGGGTTACACTACTGAGGAAGTAGAGGTAACTAATACTCAGCCCATCAACGTAAAACTAAAAGAAGAAGTATTATTGGGTCAGGAAGTAGTAGTTTCAGCCTCTAGAGTAGAAGAAAGCATATTGCAATCCTCTGGAACTATTGAAAAAATGGATATCTTGGGTATTCAGCAAACACCTGCTGACAATTATTACAAGTCTATTGGTTATTTAAAAGGTGTTGATGTTACCCAAAGTAGTATTAATTTTCAAATTGTAAATGCCAGAGGTTTCAACTCAACCGGTAATACTCGCTTTGTTCAAATGACCGATGGTATGGATACCCAGGCTCCAGCTTTGAACTTTCCAATTGGTAATTTAAATGGTCCTTCCGAATTAGATGTAGAAAGCGTGGAATTTATTCCAGGAGCCCAATCAGCCTTATACGGGCCGAATGCTTTTAATGGATTAATGAGGGTAACAAGTAAATCAGCATTTGATTATGAAGGATTCAGCGCTTTTGCAAAAGTAGGTGTTAATCATATTGGTGCAGATACTGAAGCAGGTGCACCAGGTACCCCAATGCCTATGTATGAAGCTTCTTTAAGATATGCAAAATCATTTGGTAATAGGTTTGCTTTTAAAGTGAATGCAAGTTACATGAGAGCTGAAGACTGGTATGCTACTGACTATTCGTCTGACAGAAATTCAAATGTTGATCCAGGATATGCTAATTACAGAAATCCTGGAAGTGATTTCCCTAACGTAATGGGCGATGAAGCAGCAATTAATTTATCAATATTACAACTTTCTGACGGCTGGAGAACCTTGGCCAATCAACTTAGCGGAAATTCACAAATACAGGGTGTGCAAAAAGGAGTTCCAGTCAACGCTTTTGTGAATAATGGTTTTTTACCTAATCAGGTTGTTTCTGCATCAGGTTTTCAAGAGCATCAATTAATAGACTACGGAGCTGAAAATATTAAAGGAAATGTGGGGCTTTATTATAGACCTACAGATGACATTGAGGTGAGTTATTTATGGAATGCAGGTTACGGAACTAGTATCTACACAGGGGCACAAAGATATTCTTTAAATAATTTTGGAATTCAGCAACACAGGCTACAAGCCGAAGGAAGCAACTGGTTTGTAAGAGGTTATGCTACCTTTGAAAACTCAGGAGATTCTTACATCACTGAGTTTTACGCTAAAAGAACATTGGATTTACAGGTGGCCAATAGCCCTATTGGTGTTTTTACTCAGGATGTTTCTGGATGGCTTGGAACATATGCCTACAATTACTTAGCTTCTCTACAGATACAAGGAGTAGACCCAGCCAATAGTAGTCCTGCAGATTTAACACCGGACATGATGCAGCAAGCGTTTGCCTACGCAAGAACTAATACAGAAGCCTTTTTTGGGGCAGATGTTGATGTTGTATCAGGACTTCCTATAAGCGAAGTTGCACAAAATGGCACAGTGCCTGACGGTCCTAAATTCAATGACCAATCCAGATTATATCATGCAGAAGGACAGTATGATTTTAGTGACAAAATTGAATTTATGGAGTTACTTGTTGGAGCCAGCTTCCGACAGTATGATTTAAGGTCGAATGGAACCATCTTTCCGGATAGTCCGGAAAATCCTATTACAATAAACGAAATGGGGGGGTTTGTTCAGGCTTCAAAAAGAGTTTTGCAAGACAAGTTGAAGCTCACAGCGTCTTTTAGAGCAGATAAAAACGAAAATTTTCAGATAGTAACAAGTCCCCGGATTGCGGGAGTATTGACCTTTAATGAAACGCACAACATAAGAGCCTCCTTTCAAACAGGATTTAGAAATCCTACTACCCAAGGCCAGTACATAAACCTTGATATTATTTCAAGTAGGTTATTAGGTGGTTTACCAGGGAACATTAGACAGTATGAAATTGGTACACAGGGAGCTGCAGTTGATGCGAATAATACCTTTACCTATACTGATAGGCTAGGTAATGAAGTGACCCTTGGTGAAGCAGTTTACACCATTGAATCGGTGGAGCAAATGGCTAATAACTTTTACTCTACCGGTACTTTAAATCCTGAAAACCTGCAAACTATTGGTGATTTTCAATCAGTTGAACCTGAACAAGTAAAATCATTTGAGTTAGGATACAAAAGCGTATTAAACAATAAACTATTGTTTGACATAGTTGGATACTACAATATCTATAACAACTTCATAGTTCAGCAAAGAATGAGAAGAGCGGGATTAAATGGAGACGGAACGCCTAACTACTTCACATTATTTAATGGCACCGCCAATAACACTTATCAAGTTTACACTAATGCTGATGAAGAAATAAGTGCTTATGGCTTCGCTGGTGAAGTAAGTTATGCATTACCTAAAAACTACAATATTGGATTTAATTATAATTATAACAAATTGAACACTCAAGACGCTAGTGATGATTTTGTCTTTGGTTTCAATACTCCAGAACATAAATACAACCTGAAATTTGGTAATAGGAAACTAACGGATAAAATAGGTTTTAATATTGTTTACAGATGGCAGTCTGAGTTTTTGTGGGAGTCTTCATTTGGAGATGGTGTAGTTCCTGCATTTGGTACAGCTGATGCTCAGGTATCGTACAAACTACCTAGCAAAATGATGTTGAAAGTGGGCGGGTCTAACTTATTCAATAACTATTATATCCAAAGCTTTGGAGCACCACAAATTGGTGCTATTTACTATGTATCTGTAACTTTTGATCAATTAATGAATTAGAAGTATTTAAGTACAGTAAAAAAGGGGTTAGCTGTCCATTAGCTAACCCCTTTTTTATTAAAATCCTGTAGAACAAAGCAGTCTAGATTAAACCATAACTCTCTTGTAATATTTTCTTTATGTACAGAATTAAAAAAATTGAAGTAAGAATAGTCTAATTGAAACCGATGATTATATAAAACTCTATTTAATACATTTCTCCCTAGTTTTGATTCTTCAATACTTTCAATACATATTAGTTTAATTCTATGCAGATACTCAAGTTGTTCTTTTAGATTGTACTTTTTTCCTATGAACATTCCTATGCTGTTAATTACATTTCTAGGATTTCACTTGCCAATATTTCAGAAATATACTTACCGATCGTACCTTATGTACTTATAAAATATTGCTTATAAAAAAGGCCACTAGATTCTAGCGGCCTTTCTGATTAAAATTTCTATATCTATAATATGATTACTCAGGTTGAGCTGGTGGCTCTAACACTCCAGCAAATGCATGAACTACTCCATTATCTGGACTAACAAAAGCATCTCCAACAGCAACTTGGCCATTTGGTTCTTGATTACCTTGTGAATCTAAAACAATTCCTGTAGTAATACCCAATTCAGGATTAGTTGGAGCAGATATTGATAAAACTGTGATTGGTAATCCCAGCTTCGAAGTAAATGACGTTCCTGCTTCAAAATCTGCAGCTCTAATTTCTACTGACAATACATGATGAGCAATAATAGAATACCACACTTGTCCGGTATAAGAATCTGCAGTTAGTCCAGCTTGCTGAAAGACACCATTTACTGGAGCAAAAACCGTCAGTGTTTCTGATTCATCCGATAGAATATCGGCTAAAGGTGTAACACCTTCCGTAGCTGCTGCATACTCATCAGCTTTGGCAATAGCTTCAGCTAAAATACTAAAGTTGGAAGCTAATAAAACTGCTTGTGATACTTTCCCTAAATGCTTTTGAATAGCGGAAAATACCTGTACTGGCGGCACTAAAATAGTCCCAGTTACATGCACAACTCCATTGGTAGCTAATATTTCATCACCTACAAATTGAACGTCACTATTAGAGCCTCCTGTAAAAATATTTCCCGTAGAAGCATTAAAAGTAATGTTCTCCCCTTGTGCTGTTGGAATAGTAGTAGAAGTCTCCATTTCAGACCTTCTAATTTCACCAGCAGTATGTACATGGAATGCCAGCACGGACTTGATGATATCAGGATTTATAGATTCTAAGGATTCTACATCTAAAATAGTCTGTAAAGAAGTAAATGCAGCATCATTAGGAGCAAACACAGTTAAAGGACCACTACCCTCTAAAACACTAATCAAATCTGGGTACTTATTTAGAAATAATTCTAATTGAGTATGAGTGGAGCTTTCAGAGATAATCTCTAGGATTGTGTTTTCTCTCACAGGCTCAGGATCTGTACCTTCGTCATCATCTCCGCATGAAGTCATCAACATAGATGATGCGGCTAAAAATACTACCGCCATTAGGGTAGAACTTAATTTTAAAAATAAATTTTTCTTTTTCATAATAGTCTAATTGTTAATTATTAATTAATGTAAAAATAGGATTTTTACTGGTTTGTTAAAATAATGTTACGAATTTTATTATGCATAACGAGTATTTTATCAATTTTATTTGAAACCTACATAATTAAAGACACTATAAACTTCGGAATGGTTGGAAGAAATAATTAAAATACTTTTTTAACTCATTCCAATACTATAATGATAAAATACTGAAAGTCTGATAGTTAATTACCTAATAGTAGAAATTGAATTATTTAAATATCTAGCTAAAAATTCAACAAGCATTTAAAGAACAAAAAAAAAGGGTCTCCCGAATAATTCAGTAGACCCTTTTTAGTTAAATTAGCTGTGATTATTTTCTTCCACCAAAGAAGAAAGCACCAATTCTGATACCTATATAACTATTTTTGATATCGACACCATCCGAAGTAACTGTAGTGCCACTACCGTCAGTGTAAGTGAAACCTTCAAGCGTAGTTGAAGGAATGATGTTGTAGTCAATGTTAATATTAAAATGACCTAAATCAAATCCTATTCTTGGATAAAACCCAAATTTACTACCACCACCAACTTCGCCTGAATCATCTCCAAAGCTTACAGCAGCGATTGAGTAAACGCCTAGACCTAAACCTGCGTAAGGCCTAAAAGATCCGTTTGAAAAGTAATACTTACCATTTACAGTCCATGAGCTATTAAACGATAAGTCAGCTTCAGCATCTCCTACAGCTTTCGCCATTCCAGCAAATTCCCATCTCAGACCCAACGCTATTGCATCATTGATTCTATAAGCTGGCTCAAATCCAATAAGCACTCCACCACCACCTTCTGGTATTGCGTACCCTAAGCCAAAATGTAATTGGAAAGGTTTAAATTCTTGTGCTTTTGCTGCACTTACAGCAATAAATAATAATACGATTAATAATAATTTTTTCATAATATGATTGTGTTAAATTAATAATGGCACAAACCTATTATAAATAATTAATCTATTTTTATAACTTTTACCTGCTTTTCTGTAAATGTAAGAAATTATGAAAACAAGAATATTTAAGTTATTGAGTCAATCTATCCGTCTATCAATATGCTTTTGAAAGTCAGGTCATTACATATTATAACAGTTAATAACTTAAAAAATAAAAGTTACAAATATGGTAAGAAAGTAATATGCTATATTACTTAAATATTAATTTTTTAGTCAATTTTGAACGAATCTGCATCTAAATGGGCCGGAAACTTAGCTCTGAACTTTATTAAATCATCTTTAGATAATGAAAATGTCTTATTTTCTTCTCTGTCGCTAGCAAAGTAAAGGGTTTCTCCTTTTGGATTATAAATACCTGAATGCCCATTATGCGCAATTCCATTTCCATCTTGGCCTATTCTATTAACTCCTATGCAATACGCTAAATTTTCAATAGCTCGGGATTGCAATAGAGTATCCCAGGCATTTACCCTTACTGCAGGCCAATTGGCTACAAAAAATACCAGATCATATACAAATACCCCTTTATCACTTGTATTTCTGCACCATACAGGAAAACGTAGATCGTAACAGACTAAAGGTTTAATTTTCCAGCCTCGCCATTCTACCACCAGGCTTTCCATGCCGGGAGAATAGTGTGCATCTTCATTGGCCATTCTAAATAAGTGTCGCTTGTCATAAGTGTAATATTTTCCATCAGGCTGCATCCAGACCAGGCGATTAAAATAATTCCCTGCATCATTCACTATATAAGAGCCGGTGATCACCGCTTTTTTCTGCTCGGCCATTTGCTTCAGCCACTTAAATGTGTGCAAATTCATGGGCTCTGCCATCTTTTCTGCTTCCATGCTAAAGCCGGTATTAAACATTTCCGGAAGTATAATAATATCAGTAGGCTCTTCTATCTCCCACAGCTTCTCCTCTAACATAGCTAAGTTAGCTTGCTTATCCTGCCAATGTAATGTTGTTTGTACGGTAGTAACTTTTAAATCCTGCATAATATTTCAGCTGCTTTTTTCAATGTTTCTTCTCCTTTTGCAAAACAAAATCTCAGTAAGTGGTCATCCTTTCTATCAGAATAAAAAACAGAGATAGGAATAGATGCCACTCCATATTCTTTAGTTAACTGAATGGCAAATTCAGTATCTGGTAAATCTGACACCTTACTGTAATCTAACAACTGAAAATAAGTACCATAAGAAGGCACTACTTTAAAAGAGGATTCTTTCATCTGATCAGTAAAGAAATTTCTTTTCTTCTCGTACATGGTGCTCAAACCCTGGTAATGCTGCGGATCCTGTAAATACTGAGCCAGAGCATGCTGGCTAGGCGTATGAACGCAATAACAATTATATTGATGCACTTTTCTAATTTCCTTCATAATGTACTCAGGAGCCACTGCATAGCCTACTTTCCAGCCCGTAGCATGAAAAGTTTTCCCAAAAGAGTAGACCGCAATACTTCTTGAGGCTAAAAATTCATCTTTTAAAACGCTAAAACGCTCCTTTCCATCAAATATAATATGTTCATATACTTCATCGCTTAACAATATGATTTGTGGGTTTTCCTCCAAAATTTGCTTTAAAGCCACCATATCATCAGCCCCCAACACTGTGCCCGAAGGATTATGAGGTGTATTGATCAGAAGCATTTTAGTATTACTATTGATTTTCTGTCTGATTAATTGCCAATCAGGTTTAAAATCTGGCTGCTGAAGGGCGACAGGTACAGGCTTTGCACCCGCTAGCTCAATGGCCGGCACGTAGCAATCGTAAGCTGGTTCGAGTACAATCACTTCATCTGACTTTCCTACGGTAGCCATTATTGCAGAAAAAATTGCTTCTGACGCACCCGTAGTTATGGTAATATCTGTATCAGGATTAATTTTTATACCTCCAGTATTAATAATTTTCTGTGCTAAAATCTCCCTTAATGCGGGCAAACCTGCTAAGGGAGAATATTGGTTATGGCCTATCTGCATATTTTGATAAACCAGGTCTATCAGTTCTTCAGATACCGGGAACTCGGGAAAGCCTTGTGATAAATTGATGGCACCGTGGTCGGAAGCCATCTGAGACATCACTGCAAAAATGGTGGTGCCAACGTGAGGTAATTTAGATTTTAATTGCATTGGGTTGCGTTTTAAAAATTAACCAAAAAAAAAGGCTGACAAAATTGTCAGCCTTTTCAATTGAATAATGTGCGTGATTAAGCTTTGTTCTTTTTGTCTTGTACTTCAATTCTAATTTCCTGCGCCAAGTTTTTCAACTCTTGCATTCCTTTTCTAACTCGAGTACCCGCTGCCTGGTTCTCTTTGTCATAGAATTTTTCAAAATCACCTTCTAGTCCCATTACTAGATCTCTTACTTGTTCGAATCTTTTCATTCTTATTTTAGTTTACGGTTGACTAAATAATTAATTTAATTGGAAGCAATATAGGCAAAAACATTAAAAAACAACAATTGGAGCAATGTTTTTGCTAAAATTTTACTCTTTAAAGGCTTTTGCAAGCTCATTTTCTCTATAATGACCACTTGAAAGCTTCTCTTTTATGTCTTCAAAAGCAATAATAGTACGGTTCACATCCTCCAAACTATGTGATGCCGTAGGGATTAATCTGAGTATAATTGTGCCTTTTGGTACTACAGGGTAAATAACTACTGAACAAAAAATACTGTAATTTTCACGCAAATCGTAGGCTAAGGAAGCGGCCTCTCCTACTGTACCATTTAATACCACCGGTGTTACGGGAGATTGTGTAGCACCAATACTGAATCCTTTTTCTTTTAATCCGCCTTGTAATGCATTCACTACATCCCACAATTTCTTCTTATGTTCAGGCTGGTCTCTTAATAGTTCCAAACGCTTAATACCACCTTCTACCATAGCCATTGGTAAAGATTTAGCAAAAATCTGAGATCTTAAATTAAATCTCATAAATTTCACAACGTCTTTATCACCTGCTACAAAAGCACCTATTAAAGCCATAGATTTAGCGAATGTACTGAAATACAAATCTATCTCATCCATCACACCTAATTGCTCACCTGTTCCGGCTCCTGTTTCTCCCATAGTTCCAAATCCATGAGCATCATCTACTAATAACCTGAAATCATATTTCTTTTTTAGCTCAACCACTCTTTTTAAGTCGCCCATCGCACCTGTCATTCCAAATACACCCTCTGTAATAACTAAGATGCCTCCACCTGTTTCCTTGGTTAACTTAGTAGCACGCTGCAATTGTTTTTCCAGGCTTTCTATATCATTATGTGGGAAAACAAATCTTTTGCCCATATGTAATCTTACACCATCTACTATACATGCATGAGATTCAGCATCATAAACAATAGCATCTTTTCTGCCTACCACTGCATCAATAACAGAAAGCACCCCTTGGTAACCAAAGTTCAGCAACATTACATCCTCTTTCTTTATAAAGTCTGCTAATTGCTTCTCCAATAACTCATGTTGGCTTGTATTGCCCGACATCATTCTGGCACCCATTGGGTAGGCCAAACCCCACTTCTGAACGGATTCAGTATCAGCCTTTCTGATTTCAGGATGGTTAGCCAATCCTAAATAATTATTTAAACTCCAGGTAAGCACTTCCTTACCTCTAAACTTCATATGAGGAGATATTTCACCTTCCAGCTTTGGGAACATAAAATACCCTTCTTCTACATTAGAGTGTTTGCCCAACGGGCCTCTATCTACTTTAAATTTCTCAAATAAATCCACGCTTGTTTCTTTTATTGATAAGTCACTTTACTTAATACGATTAACAAATGTAACGAAAAAGTGTTGACGAAAAAATTAGTTAATTCCTTTAAAGCAGGTTTTTTTAGCAAAAAACACAATTATTATGTAGCATTGTGAATTGATTTTGTAATTTTTTCAAGGGTTAAAATATGGCGAATATTCAAAAAATATTAGTAGCTAACAGAGGCGAAATAGCACTGCGCGTAATGCGTTCTGCCAAAGAATTGGGCATTAAAACAGTGGCAATTTACAGTGAAGCAGATAGAAACTCTCTTCATGTGAGATATGCTGATGAAGCGGTTTGTGTAGGACCTCCTGCCTCATCGGATAGTTATTTAAGAATAGATAAAATATTGAAAGCATGTAAAGATCTTGGAGTGGATGCCATCCACCCGGGTTATGGGTTTTTATCAGAAAATGCAGCGTTTGCCCGACAAGTAACCAATGCCGGAATTATCTTTATTGGCCCATCACCTGAGGCAATAGAAATAATGGGAGATAAACTAGCAGCTAAGGCGGCTGTTTTAAAAAGAGATGTGCCTTTGGTGCCGGGCTTGGATAAAGCCATAACCGATATTAAATTTGCCAAAGAAAAAGCAGAGGAGATTGGTTACCCTATACTAATAAAAGCCAGTGCCGGTGGTGGTGGTAAGGGAATGCGTATTGTGGAAGACCCCAAAGATTTTGAGGAACAAATGGACAGAGCTGTGAGTGAAGCCAAAAATGCATTTGGTGATGGATCTGTCTTTATAGAAAAATTTGTGACCTCTCCCCGACATATAGAAATACAGATTATTGGTGACCAGCATGGAAATATAGTGCATTTGTTTGAAAGAGAATGTTCTATCCAAAGAAGACACCAAAAGGTAATTGAAGAGGCGCCCTCATCCGTTTTAACCCCCGAAAAACGCGAAAAAATGGGTAAGGCTGCTATAGATGTAGCTAAATCTTGTAATTATTATGGTGCCGGTACAGTAGAATTTATTGTAGATGAGAAACTGGATTTCTATTTTCTGGAAATGAATACTCGTTTGCAAGTGGAGCATCCTGTAACCGAGCAAATTACAGGAATGGATTTGGTGAAAGAGCAAATCCGTATTGCAGAAGGAAAAACCTTATCTGTAAAACAAGAAGATTTAAAAATTATTGGTCACTCCATAGAAGTGAGAGTTTATGCTGAAGATCCTCAAAATAATTTCCTGCCTGATATTGGAAATTTAAAAGTGTACAAAAGACCTCAAGGCACTGGAGTAAGAGTGGATGATGGCTTTGAGCAAGGTATGGATATTCCTATTCATTACGACCCTATGATTGCCAAACTGGTAACCTTTGCAGATAACAGAGATGAGGCCATAAAAAGGATGATTAGAGCCATTGATGAGTACGAAATTGTTGGAATACAAACCACCCTTAGCTTTTGTAAATATGTTTTGGAGCACGAAGCTTTCACCAGTGGTAATTTCGACACTAAATTTATAGAGAAATATTTCACACCTGAGGTACTTGATGAATCTATTAGTGAGGAGGAAGCTAAAATTGCAGCTGCATTAGCGGTTAAGCTATGGACGGAGAAAAAAGGACAGTTGACTGCCAGAGATGCAAGCGAGAATAAGGTATCTATGTGGAAAAAGAATAGGTTATAAAGATGGCTGAAATAAAACCTATTAAAGGATGGAGATATAATAGCGATTTACAAGCTGAAATTGAATCTTTAACCAGTCCACTTTTTGATGTAGTTTCTGAAAAACACAGGGAGGCTTTATATAAAGAAGAGCTTAATAGTATCCATTTATCTGTACCGAAAGGACCTGATGCTTCTAATAAAGCGGCCATTAAATTAGAAGAATGGAAAAAGGCAGGCATTATTAAGCAGGATGCTATTCCGGGCATTTATGTATATTATCAATATTTCACGTTGCCGGGATCTACCAGAGAATTTGTAAGAAAGGGATTTATTTCCTTCATAAAAGCCTATCACTGGGACGAAAACGTTATCCTTAGGCACGAAAATACTATTCCTAAATCAGTAAACGATAGGATTGAAATACTGGAGAAAACGAAACTCAATGTAAGTGCTACTCATGGTTTATATTCGGATAAGGATTTCCAATTAGAGCAATACATGGATGAAAGTATGCAAAGCCCTTTGAGTGAATTAGAAGACTATCAAGGGGTTAGAGAAGTCATTAGCGTAATTCATGACGCGAAAATAATCAGGGAATTTATTGATAAGATAGCTGCGCAGAAAATTATTTTAGCAGATGGGCATCACAGGTATGAAGGTTCTATGCTGTACCGACAGAAAATGATGAAAGAGAACCCTCACCACACAGGTGAGGAAGCTTATAATTATCATATGATGTACCTGACAAATGGGTCTTCCGATGATTTAAGAATATTACCTACCCATAGGCTCATTCAAGGTTTAGAGCATTTAACTGAAGAGAGCATCTTAGAAAAGTTGCAGGAAGACTTCCTTATTAAAACGGTGGAGAATGCCACCGACATAAACGAAATTATTTTAGGTAAGCAATGGGCTTTTGGGTTGATTTTTAAAGGAAATACCTATAAAATCCGTTTAAAGCCTGAAAAAATTGGTACCATGACCTGGCCGTTTCCGGATGTAGTGAAGCAATTGGATTTAACTGTTTTGCACTACTTTTTCATAGAAAAGATTTTGGGCATAAAAGGAAAAGAGCAAAGGAGCTCCGAACATATCACTTTTGAAAGAAATTTTGTCAACTGTCTTACTAAAGTGATGCAGGATGAAGCTCAGTTTGCTTTAATTACGAAAGAAATAAGTATGGAGCAGGTAAATCAGGTTTGCAAAAGCGGTTATACTATGCCTCAAAAATCAACTTATTTTTACCCTAAAACTATTTGCGGTTTTTTATTTAGCTCAATAGAAGAAAATGAATTTATCTTACCCCCTTATTTTAGGCTCTAAATCTCCCAGGAGAAAAGAAATTCTTGAAAAATCCGGCTTTCAATTTAGTGTAGAAGCAAAAGATACTGAAGAAAGCTACCCTGATGATTTACCCAAGACTGAGGTGGCCGCTTTTCTATCAGAAAAGAAGGCTAAAGCCTTTTTGAGAGATAGCTCCTACGAGAATAAAATAGTTTTAACGGCTGATACTACCGTTTTAATAGATGGTATATTGCTGGAAAAACCTCAAAATGACCGCGAGGCTTTTGAGATGTTGAGGAAACTAAGCGGAAGAACACATCAGGTTATTTCTGGCTTTTCCATACTATTCAATGGGAAGATAAGCTCCTATAGTGACGAAACCTTAGTGTCTTTTTCTCAACTAAGAGATGAGGACATCAACAATTATATCCAAGAACATCGCCCTTTTGATAAAGCAGGCGCTTATGGGATACAGGAAGGCATTGGACTAACCCATATCACTCGTTTGGAAGGTTCTTATTTTACGGTAATGGGCCTTGCTATTCATAAAGTATATCAGGCTTTAGCTCAAATGCAGAAATGAAGGCCATCTGGAAGTATTTTGTCGATTTCCACAAAGAGGTAAAACACCCTCCAGCTTTATATTTTTCCATAACTGTATTTGTTTCAATCTTAACCATTTTAAATTATTCAGTAATGGATATCAGGTTTGAGAAATGGATGGACAATTTACAGCCTAATGCCCTGCCCTATTTGGCACACTTTATTTTATTTTCTTTTATCTATTTTACCATTGTATTTCTTTGCTTCAGGTATAAAGCTATCCCTAACCTTTTTAAGGACAAAGTTTTTATGGCTAAGAGCCTTTTTATGTTAATTATACTTACGGTAGATGTTTGCTTCCATTACCACAGAGTGCTTATTGATGAGCTGTTCGAATACAAGGATCGATATTATTTATACAAAGTGAGCGCGCAGATCACAAGTATTTTTGTAATGATGCTACCTATGCTCATATACTATTTAAAATACGAGAAGAATAACGATAACTTCTATGGTCTCCAAACCTCTGCTCGAAAAATCGGCCAATATTTCCCACTCATTTTATTAATGATCCCACTGATATTTGGCGCTTCTTTTGAAAGTAGTTTCAAAGATTACTACCCCAGGTTTAAGGAAGCTGCCTTGTTTATGGACTGGTCTTTGACCAGCAGGGCCGTGGTTTTTGAAATTTTCTATGCCTGGGATTTTCTTACCACAGAATTTATATTCCGGGGCTTTATGGTGCTGGGATTTACTGCGTTTTTAGGACCCAGAGCCATTTTGCCCATGGTAGGATTATATGTGGCGTTACATTATGGCAAACCACTGGGTGAAACCATTGGATCATTTTTTGGAGGATATATTTTAGGTGTGCTGGCCTACCAAAGTAAAAACATTTGGGGTGGAATTATTGCGCATATGGGTGTGGCACTTTTAATGGAATTAGCAGCCTGGTGGCAGAAGGTTTACAATAGTTAAGGTAAATCAATGCGAGCTGTATCCTTTTAATCTTTTTTTGAAACCTATCTATTTCATTTTTGTATATTTATATAAATATATATTTATGACATCAAAAGATATAAAATCAGAAATACACAAGTTATTGGACAATATACCTGAAAATGCACTTCAGGATTTGTACAATTACCTTAAAGAAGCAGAAAAACAATCCTCAGAAACCAATGAACTAAATCAGAATCTGAGTAAAATACTTAGGGAAGATAGAGATTTGTTAAAGAAGTTAGCTCAATGATCAGCAAAAAGGAGGTAATAAAAATACACTCAATTTTAATTGATCAATTTGGAGGAAGTCATGGAGTAAGAGATTATGATTTATTGGACTCCGCTGTAAATCGACCTATAGCCACCTTTGGCAATGAAGAGCTTTATCCCACCCCTATCGATAAAGCAGCAGCTATACTAGAGAGTATAGTGAAAAACCATCCCTTCCTAGATGGTAGTAAAAGAACAGGTTATGTATTAGCTAGACTATTATTATTGCAATCTCAGTTAGATATTAAGGTTAGCCAAGAGGAAAAATATGAAATGATTGTTTTAATTTCAATTGGAAAAATGAGTTTCTAACAAATTAGAGACTGGCTTTCAAACAAAATTATTACTGTTTATAATTAAGTTTTTAATAATTCTCATAAGAGTAGTGCTGCCTTCTATCTAAATAGAAATACCTTTTTCTTTTAGTTCAGCACTTACCTTTTTTAAGAGACTATCCTCAACTTCGGTATTGTATATCGCCTTCTTAACTGATAAATGAATTTTATCCAGTATTTCACGATTATTAAAATTGCTATATTCGCTACTGTTCCTGACCCGCTCTGTAACCCTTTGCATCATAATTTTTGCAATAATTATCTGTGATCCCTTGTTTAATTTCCCTTGTTCTGTATCATTTTCACCGAAAGAGAATTGATTATTTTTCAGATATTCTACGAAACATGACTCATAAGTTAATAAAATAATTTCTTTATCATTTGCTTCTGGAGCAAATATGAGAAGTAAAAAAAATGTTAGAATTTTCATGGATTAATATTACTATGTGAAAATAGATAATTATATCTTAAATTCCCAATAAAATAGATTTCAATTTTACCAAATAACTACCCTCTCAAAGTGTAATAAGTAGTTTTGACAGCAATTTTTAGTTTTACAAAATAAATTAAAACCCCTACCCTTAATTAAAGGTTACTGATAACAGAATCTCAACTATGGTCACATTATCAGTTATTCAATATAAGCAAAACAAATGGTGGGCATTTAAGCAGATGCAATTGCTGCCTCCTCAGCTTGCTAAAGTAAGCGGCTGTATATTTTCAAAAGTACTGGGGACAGGCAGTGGTTTCGGGTTTAGTTTATGGCCGGACTTCTCCACTTACGCTTTGTTGATGAAATGGAAGGATGAGGTGTCAGCTGAAACGTTTTTTAGTAAATCTGAAATATTTTCAGAGCTGCAGTCAAAATCTGAACATATTGAAACCCATTTCCTTGAATCTTTAGGGGCACATGGTAGCTGGTATGGGAAAAATCCTTTTCCAGAAAAAGGAGAATACACCGAAGGCCAAATTGCAGTAATTACTCGCGCAAGAATAAACATCAATAAACTTCCCCGCTTTTGGCAATTTGTGCCTAAGGCCAGTAAAGCCATAGAAGAGGCAAAGGGTTTAGTGTATACCAAAGGAATTGGAGAATGGCCCTTAATTGAACAAGCCACTTTCAGTATCTGGGAGAGTGAGCAAGCCATGAAAGACTACGCCTATACAGATGTTCATAAAGAGATTATTGGCAAAGTAAAGAAAGAAAATTGGTACAAAGAGGAGATGTTTAGCAGGTTTAATGTAATTAACAGCAGAAGTCATTCAGCAGACAAAACAGCATCTGTGTAAACACGTAATTTATAATATGAAAAAATCACTACTTTTTTTATCCGCCATTTTATTCGTGTTTCAAAGTTGTTCTCAAAAGAGTCGAACTGGAGAGAAAGATTCCAAAGCTGAAATTAAACTTTCCGAAAATTTTGGAGATTATTGGTATCAGGGGAAGGCAGAATTAACTTCTTACGATTTACAACAGGTGCGCTATGGAGAAATAAGAAAAGGTAAGGCGGTTCTTATATTCGTGACGGAGGATTTCTCCAAAAGCAAACAAGTGAAATTAGACGATCCCAAAGCAGCTGGTGATGATGCAGAGAAGGTGATGAAACTCAACTTCACCAAGAAATTCAGTACCGGAATCTATCCTTATTCCATCATGACTTCTACTTTTTCACCTGTTTACCCTCAAGCAGATATACACGCTAGAAAAGTGACTACCTCCGTGCAGGAATGGTGCGGACATGTATTTATGCAGATCAATAATAAAAGCAATCAATATGATATTGAAATTAGATCATATTTTGAAAGTGAGGCTGATGAAAACCTAAGCTTAGAGAAAATATGGTTGGAAGATGAGCTGTGGACTTTGCTAAGATTAGATCCTGAGCAGATTCCAGAAGGTAAAATCCAATTAATCCCATCAACTCAATATTTAAGGTTAAAGCACAAAGATATTAAAGTTTATACTGCAACTATTGAGAAATCAAATGCCGACAATCTTCAGAAATTGACGATTAAGCTACCCGAATTAGAGAGAGCCCTTTCCATTTTTTATGAACCCGAACACCCTTACAAAATTACAAAATGGGCAGAAAGCTATCCTGAAGGGGGCGAAATGATGACTACCACAGGCACCTTAAAAAAACGGATCATGTTGGATTATTGGAATAAAAATAGTGTACAGGATAGTGTTTATAGGAAAGAGTTGGGGTTGGATTAAATCTTCTTTTCTTTTGGCTTGACACAAAAGAAACAAAAAGTCAAGGCTGTATTCATTTATTAACGGCATTTTGGATTTCTAATTGGGAAACAAAAAAACTCCCTACGGTCAAACATTTTGTTTCTGATCCAAATAGAAATTCAAAATCCCTAAAATGAATAAGGCCGATCCTTCTAATTAAAAACAGATTACCACTAAATTTGTGGTAGTGACAATATTTTTTGAATATATCATAAATGAATGCCGCATTCAACCTTAGCCTTCCCGGCCCAACGGCCCTCTCTTCCGCTACCTTTAACCGTACAATGTGTACAACCAATGGAACTATAGCCTTTTGCAACTAGTTCATGGCTTGGAAGCTCATGAATGAAAAAGTAAGTATGTACCTCTTCAGGTGTTAAGTCAAGCAGAGGATAGGTTTTTAAAATATCAGGCTTTTCGATCGAAAAAATCTAATTGCTCCCTGTTTTCATTCTGATATTTGAATAAGCCAGAAAGCCAGATTTTATGCTTCTCCCGTAATGCTGACAAAGGCTCCACTTTATTGATAAAGCAGCATAAATCCTGATTATGTTGATAGGTATAATTATCTTCAGTAAATCGGTGTTTATTCTCCGGAGCACCAATACTTTTAATATTCAGGTTCAGTTGCTGCTGCAATTTGTCTTTGTAAGCTATAGTCTCTTCAAAATGATAACCTGTCTCCAAAAAATAGATAGGGTGATTGGGGCTAACTTTATGAATCAGATGCAACAGCAAAGCAGATGAACTCCCAAATGAAGAAGTGATCAAAATATCTTCTTCTGCATAATGATCAAAAATCCACCTTACCCTTTCCTCAATGGTATAAATTTCAAAATCTGGCAAAGTTGATTCACTGATGATTTCCATCCTTAGTTATTATTTTTATTGTGCACGAAAGAGGCCGTAATTTCATTCAGCACCTCCATTTTCTTCTCAAAATCACCTTTTAAGCCTTTGCGGATTTCTGCTAAGTTTTGTAAAATATCATCTGTATGCTCAGGGAGCACTTCCTCCAAAATAGCCCTTAACCTTTTCGCAAAAGTGGGTGACTTCCCGTTAGTAGAGATCCCAATTTTAAGATTGCCTTTTTTGACTGTACTCCCTAAATAGAAATCGCACAATTCAGGGGTATCTGCCACATTAACCAAAATTCCAGCTGATTTCGCATCAGAATAAACCTGCTTATTTACTTCATAAAAATTAGTAGCGCCAATCACCAGATTGATTCCTACCAAATCCGACTCATCATATGCTTTAATCACCAACTCAATGGCTGGATGCGTCTCAGCAATATCAAGAATTTCCTGTCTTATTTCAGGCGCTACGATTCTCACATTGGCTTCCTCATCGTTTTTCAAAAGCGCGCCTAACTTCTCCATACCTACGTAGCCTCCTCCAACAATCAGCGTTTGGATTTTATTCAGTTTCAAAAACACTGGGAACAAATGATTTTCTTCAGATCTGTCTGGCATGATGCGGTATGTTTTTAATGGTTGCTAAATAATTCTCTTCTCCAATGGATTCGCCCACCAATATTATACCCGGGGAGGCCACTGTATTCTCCCTGATAGTAGCTTCCAATTGTCCAACAGTAGTTCTGTACACTTTCGCATTTTCCAAAGAACCATTAGATACTATTGCTGCAGGTAACCAGTCTTTCCCTTGCGCTTCATATGCTCTGCTAATAGCTGCAGCTTTACGCAAGCCCATTAAAAACACAGCAGTGGAATTACTTTGTGCCACTAATTCCACATCTCCTGAAAGCTCTCCACTTTTTGTAGTAGCGGTTACCACCCAAAAACTTTCGTTAATCCCGCGAGTGGTTAGCGGCAATCCGTAGAGCCCTGCCAGGTTAATGCTAGAAATACCCGGAACTACCTGCGATGGTATTCCAAAACTTTCTGCGTGATCGATTTCTTCCTTTCCTCTTGCAAAAATAAATGGATCACCCCCTTTTAACCTAACCACATGCCCATGACTAAAAGCATATTGAACAATGAGTGCATTGATATCTTCCTGCTTATAGCTATGTTTTCCTGCACGCTTGCCTACAAATATTTTTAGCGCTTTTGATGGCGCATAGGTTAACAATTCAGGATGAACCAAGGCATCATATAAGATCACATCTGCCTGCGCTATTGTTTTAATACCTTTTACACTGATCAAATCCGGATCTCCCGGACCTGCTCCTACTAAACTTAATTTCTTTTCCATGACTTATGTTTTGTTGTCGCTTAGTTAAGGCCGATCTCTTTTCTGCCAGCCGGCGGAAAGGATAAAGGATGAGGCTTTTTAAAAGATTGGTTCTACTGCGATTTTAATGAGAAACTTCATTTAAGATTCTTAAAATTCATAGTTTGGCAAGAATGCTCTATCTTTTTTCAGTACTGTAACTGAAACATTCTAAGACGCTTTCTTTTCTTTTTGCTTGAACAAAAAGAAACAAAAATTCAAGGCTGTATTCATTTCTTTACGGCATTTTGGATTTCTAATTGGGAAACAAAAAAACTCCCTGCGGTCAAACATTTTGTTTCTAATCCAATTAGAAATTCAAAATCCCTAAAATGAATAAGGCCGATCCTACTATTAAAAGACAGTATTACCACTAAATTACTGGTAGCTCCAAAAAACTTAACTAAACAACATTTATTTATGACTTATGCTTTATAAAAATGATTGATTACACTTTTTTCAGTGGGCTTAATTCCTCTCAAACTTTTGGCTTTATCTAAAAACTGATGAGCAGATTTCAGGTAATGACCTGCAAATTCTTCAGAAGGCTTTTCCTCTTTTATTTGATACACTAAATCAGCAAAGCTGCTTTCCAGTAATATTTTATTAGTGTTTACAAAATGCGTGTCGAAATCCTCAATGATTACAACCTGCGTATTACATTGAATATCTTCCGCCAACAGTAATGCTTTAGCTGTGGTGACGAATACATTATAAGAATTGTAGATAGCGTGCTCGAGTCTATTCTCACTGAGGTGTTCATATGCCTGATTTAATTTCTCTTCTGCCTCATTAAAAATGGTGCTTACCAAATCGAAACTTACTCCAGCACATTCCCCTACTCCAATTTCCTGAACATACTCTTCCTTATGGTTCCAATCAATGTATTCTGCATCTACAATTTCTGATAAATCACCTAAATGTTTCAAGAGATCATAAAAGTACTTTTTGCCCTGCTCTCTGAAATAATCCGGGTAAAATGTATTGCTTCCATGAGCTTCATAATCATTTAAAAGGACTCTAAAAGCTTCAGGGATTCGTTTTGTAGGCAACTTGATCACTTTTTCCGCTGCCAAACCTGTGCCATCAGCCCGTAATCCGCCTCCTAAAACCACTTGCATGGCTGGCACTACTTTCCCTGCATTTTTAATGGAGCTACCGTGCAAGCCAATACCAGCAATCATATGCTGGCCACAAGCATTCATACAACCACTGATTTTGGTATTGAGGAGTTTACTGTTAGCCAGTTGTGGAAACTCCTCCAAGAGGAAATTTTCTAAAACTGTCGCTAAAGCCGTGCTATTAGTCACACCCAAATTACAGGTATCTGTTCCAGGGCACGCGGTAATGTCTGCAAAACTCTCTGCTCCAGACTGGTTCAATCCTAATTCTCCTAGTTTCTCAAATAAAACAGGTAAGGCATCTTTTTGGGCGAAGCGAATCACCAGACCTTGATAAACACTGATTACTAGATCTCCCCCTACAAATTTATCAATCGCATCAGCCAATTTTACAGCTGTTTGATGATCAATATTTCCCAAAGGAGCCTTTAATAGCACACCATAGTAACCTTCCTGTTTTTGCTCAAACACATTAGAATCCAACCATTTCTGATATGCCCATTGATCGCTTGGCGCATAATTTTTGATCACAGTTTGAGGCTCTGCTGTTTTTAAAGTTGTATAATTCAACTCTAAAGGTTTATGATGTAGCACTTTCTCTTCTTCTTCCACCATCCTTCTAAATTCCTCTAATCCGATGTTTTTGATTAAAAATTTGAGACGCGCCTTCATCCTCTTTTCGCGTTCACCGTATCGATCAAAAACTCTCAAAGCTGCTTCCAGGAAGTTGATCAACCTGCTTTCCGGAAGAAAATCGAAGAATTCCTGCGCAAGGATAGTTTGAGCACCTAAGCCTCCACCGACTAAAACCCGAAAGCCCTTTTCTTCTCCTTTTTCTGTTTTTCTAAGAATGGGAATGAACCCAAAGTCATGAATGAAAGCGAAGGCAGTATCTTTCTCACTCGATGAAAAAGCAATTTTTATCTTTCTCCCCATTTCCTGGCAGATCGGATTACGGAGGAAAAATCTAAAAACAGCATCCAAATAAGGCGTTACATCAAAAGGCTCATGTGGATCAATCCCTGCCTTATGGCTGGCGGTAATGTTTCGGACCGTATTTCCACAAGCTTCCCTTGCCGTTAAACCTGAGGCTTCCAAAGCCGACCAGATAGCTGGTGAATCATCCAGCTTTACGTGGTGCAATTGTATATTTTGCCTGGTGGTGAGGTGCAAATTACCAGTAGCATATTTTTCCGAAAGTGAGGCAACAGTTCGCAATTGAGCGGTGGTAATTCTACCTGCGGGAATCTTCAAACGAAACATTTGCACCCCTTGCTGCCTTTGCCCATAAACTCCCCTTGTTAAGCGATAGGCCTTAAATTTTTCTTCAGCGATTTGTCCACTTCGGAACAGTTCTATCTTGTTTTGCAGCTCTGCAATGTCTCTTTTAGCTGCTTTGCTTATGTCTAAATCTTGTGTTATTTGAGTCATATAATTAGTTTTTTTATAAAATATCAGGTAAAAAAAAAAATGCCTCTTGCGGAATGTCAGATTCTGCAAGAGGCACTATATTTTGGGTATAGTAATATCATGCAGCATCCGGTGGGGCCTTACAACAAATCATACAACAGCACATATTTTCTATATGTATTCTCATTTATTTCGATGCTTTTAAAGCTTGTTCTAAATCCTCAATAATATCATTAATATTTTCCAAACCGACTGAGAGCCGGATTAACCCATCTGCAATACCCACTCTTTTTCTCTCCTCTTCACTCAACTTACCATGTGTAGTAGAAGCAGGGTGAGTGACGATCGTACGAGTATCTCCCAGGTTGGAAGTTATCGAAAGTGTTTTCAAATTATTCACGAATCTGCTGCTTCGTTCACCACCACCCTTCACAATAAAAGTAAGGATACCACCTCCAAATTTCATTTGCTTTTTGGCTAAGTCAAATTGAGGGTGAGACTTTAAAAATGGATATTTCACGCTTTCCAATTCTTCATGACCATCGAGGTAGTCTGCAATTTTCAGCGCATTTTCACAATGTTTGTCCATACGTAAAGCCAATGTTTCTAAGCTTTTAGATAAAATCCATGCATTGAATGGAGAAATAGCAGGACCTGTATGTCGACTAAAAAAGCGTACTTCTTTAATCAATTCTTTGCTACCCATGATTAATCCGCCCAGCACTCTTCCTTGCCCATCTATAAATTTAGTAGCGCTATGCGTTACAATATGAGCACCCCATTTGGCTGGTTGTTGTAAGTAGGGAGTAGCAAAACAATTGTCTACCACCAATATCAAGTTGTGCGCCTTTGCCAATTGCCCCAACCATTCCAAATCAATGATTTCCAGTCCAGGATTAGAAGGTGTTTCCACAAAAATCATTTTCGTTTCCGGCTTAATCAAGCTCTCCCATTCGTGGGTTCTGCTAATGTCTGCATAAGTATGAGTAATTCCCCATCGTGGAAAAATCTGCGTTAACAATTGATGCGTTGAACCAAATAGTGAACGAGCTGCTAAAATATGATCTCCCTGTTGTAACAAAGCTGCCATACTCCCGAACATGGCCGCCATTCCGGTGGCAGTGGCAACTCCATCTTCCACACCTTCTAAGAGAGCAATTTTATCAATCAGCTCTGAGCTATTAGGATTAGAAAAGCGCGAGTAGATATTGCCTTCCTCCTCATCATTAAACAGGGCTTTGGCTTGCTCAGCACTTTCAAAAGTGAAAGATGAGGTGAGATAAAGTGGAACGGAATGCTCTCTGTTACCACTTTTAGCAGCCTGCGTTCTTATGGCTTGTGTTTCGAAATGTTGTGACATATGTATTGATATTCTTTCTCTGATGATGTAATCTTTTCCGTAAAGAAGAGATCTCCGAAAATATTAATGGATTTTGTTGTGAGATTTACTGTTAAGACAATGATAATTGACTTTAGCTTTTGCCTCTTAAAAAAGTGCAGCTATGATCTAACAGCAAATGATTTTGTGAAAATCAACAACAGACGATGCAACAACAAATAGAGTTGGCCGCATGCTGAGTTTGATTAAATGGAATTGCTTCAAAAAGAAAGATGTCTTCTGATTGTTGTATTGTTCGGGTGTACTTAATTTGTTTTGCCATTATTTTTACCGTTTTATATGTCCCTTCGTTGGGCAGGAATTGGCACCTTTCCGTATGCTGTGAGCATTTTTGGCGGTTGCCAGAGGATCATCGAGCCTGATCTCTTACCTCTTCTGTATAAATCGGATACTTCCGATATGATTCTCAAATATAGAAACTTGAAAATGACTTATCCAAATTTAAGTGAGAATATTTTTGACTTGGCTTGAGATTTTGGTCTTATTGGCTTTATTTGATCTTTTCCTGAGGTAAGGTACTTTGCTTTCCTTTTTCTCCTTTTCTTTTTGCTTGAACAAAAAGAAACAAAAATTCAAGACAAAAATATGCTTCCACTCGCACCCTCGTCTGGCCCGCATTTTTGTCCTCCTCCCCGCATCCTTCGATCAAAATTTTTCTTTGCCTGATAAGTTGCTTGTGTGATTAATAGCCACCCCTACTTATCGCAATGAAAAAAACTACTATTCTTGTGAACAATAAAATTTTCGAAAAGGAACATTAAATCCTATTCTAAAACAAGCAGGATCGAAGTAAAAAATTTAATTTCTAGTTATTATAAAGGAAATAACAGCTATTATTTATCAATCAGCTGAGCCCCTACGCATAATTAAGATTCCTGATAAATTTTTCCGTTGCTCTTCAAAATTTTCTGAAATGACGAGCAATTATAAATTTTTGTCAGTTCAACCTCACCCACCAGCAGCTATCTGCATTAATAATCCGCAGATGTATGCCGCATAAGTTCCTAAAGCATAACCTAAAACGGCGAGCAACACCCCTACTGGTGCTAAGCTAGGATGAAATGCTCCTGCTACAATAGGAGCCGAAGCTGCACCACCTACATTGGCCTGACTTCCAACTGCCACAAAGAAATAAGGTGCTTTAATAATTTTAGCCACAAATAGCAAAACAGTCACGTGAATGGCCATCCAAATTAACCCTACCATAAAAAAACCAGGATTATCAAAAATAGCCGTGACATCCATCATCATACCAATAGAAGCCACCAATACATAAATCATTACGCTTCCTAAACGTGAAGCGCCCACTCCTTCCAGCTTTCGAGCTTTGGTGAAGGATAAACCCAAGCCTATGGTAGTAGCAATCACTACCAGCCAAAAGAAGGAAGAGGTTAAACTGAATTTTTCCAGCTGTGGAGCAACTTCCATAATCCAGGGAGCAATTAAATCGGCACCGAAATGTGATAAACCTGTGGCACCAAAGCCAACTGCCAAAACAGTTATTACTTCAGGCAATGTAGGTATTTTCATGATAGAGGCTTGGTATTTTTCTATGCTAGTCTTCACTTCTTCAATGGAAGAGGCATCTGCTTTCAATCTTTTATCCAATTTACCTGAAATACCTACTCCATACAATAAAAACGCCATCCAGATGTTGGCTACAATCACATCTACCGTTACCATTGTGGCAAACAAATCCTGGCTGGCCCCGAAGGTTTCGAACATGGCGGCCTGGTTGGCACCTCCACCTATCCAGCTCCCTGCAATGGTGGCCATACCGCGCCAAACTGCTTCAGGCCCTACACCACCCACTACATCGGGTGCAAAAGAAGAAACGATTAAGATAGCCAATGGCCCACCTATCACTATACCCACTGTACCTGCAAAAAACATGACAATGGCTTTAGTGCCTAAACGAGCAATTCCTTTTAAATCGATACTAATAGTAAGAAGAACAAGTGCAGCGGGTAACAAATAGCGAGAAGAAATAAAATATAGATTGGATTCTTCGCCTGAAATAATGCCAAAGGTGTTGAGCAAGGAAGGAAGAAAATAACAAAGCAAAACAGAAGGCACAAAGCGATAAAATTTCTTCCATCCAGGGTTTGTGCTAGAGGAAGTAATAAATATAGCTGCTAAAATCAGCATGAGCAGACCTAAAACGACAGCGTCATTAGTGATAAATGGCTTCTCCATTAATAGTTTTCTTTTAAAATTTGAGCAAATTCACTTAAAATCATGGCTGTGGCTCCCCATACTATTTTGTCATCAATGTCAAAATAAGGTGCCTCTAATCTTACCTGCGGACCTACAGTTAATTCTGTGGTTTTAAGCGTTTCTGATTTCAGCAAATGTTCAATATCAGTGGTAAAAATATGATCTACTTCGTAAGGATCACGAACAAAAACAGGTTTTTCTTCAATAAAACTAATGATGGGCTTTACTATGAAATTACTGGCGGTAATATTTAAATCAGACAAAGACCCCAACACTTGACTGTCTTTAATTAATACACCAATTTCTTCATGGGTTTCACGGATAGCCGTTTCGATGAGCGAATTATCCTGTTCTTCTTTCTTACCGCCTGGTAAACTCACCTGCCCACCATGTACTCCTCTGTAATTGGGTCTTTGGGTGAGAGGGAAATAGACTTTGCCTTCCCAAAAATATAAAGCGATCATCACAGCGCCATTTCTAGGTACGGATTGTGCCTGCATCCGAAATTGAGGCCCTAATTGCTTGGCCACCATCAGTTGATGCGCCCTGTCTCCAGGAAGTTCTTTCTGTAGTCTTTCTTTTAAAAAATCAACAATTTGATGCATTACTATATTTTACTCTGAGCTCAATTTGCTAATTTAATGGAATTTTAAATTTATGAGAGGGAATTAGTGAATATCTTGGTTTAAAAGCCTTTCACTTTATTGATTGATAATGTCTATTTCTAAGGAATTCTCTTTTCACACCAACCCTGCTAACATTTTTTAAGTATCTTTAAAAACAAAAGTCAAATTATAAGTCACTGAAAGGATGCTTCAAATCATTTACATTTGGTCAGTTTTGGTATTTACAAATGTTTCTACTCTCGTGATCCCCGAAGAGAAAACAGAAACTATTCTGAGCATTACTGATTTATATTATTATGAGGATACAACTAATAATCTGACTTTTAAACAGATTTTAACCGATGCCAACCAATATCCTTTTCAATTGAACCCTGATTTTAAACCAGAGGATTATAACAGAAATTCTGCTTATTGGGTAAAGATGACATTCAAGCTACCTCCACAAAAAAGTAATTATGTGCTGGAATTTTATGATCAAACTATCGACTCCATTAATGTACACCTAAGTGAAGATGGTCTCCGCTATGAAATAATAGAATTAGGTGATGCTTACCCTTTCAGCAATAAAAATCTGCAGCATAAAAACTTCGATATCCTTCTCAAACCGGGTACAGAATACACTGGGTACTTCAGAATTAAAAATTCTCAATACGCAGATATCCGTATTGCCATAAAAAGGATAGATCGATTTATCCATTATAGTTTAAGCGAATACTTTATCTATGGATTATTCTACGGAATGATTTTGATCATCTCTTTATACAATATCCTCATCTTTTTGGCTATAAAAGAACGGAAATACCTTTATTACACCTTATACATCCTGAGTGTTGGACTTTATGCGATGTGTATTGATGGTATTGCCTACCAATATCTATGGCCGGATCAGCCTGAATGGAATCAAAAAGCCTATGGAGTAGCGCTTTTTTCAATTATATTTTGGAGTATTCTGTTTTCTAAAATTTTCCTCAATACAAAGGTACGATCACCCAGACTCCACAAAGTAATTCATGTGGTACTCATTTTAAGAATAGCGCTTTTCTTATACGCACTATTTTTTGATATTAGCTTGTTTAGGTTGCGGAATATTGAAATCATTCCCCTCTCTTTAATTTTTATGGCAAGTATTTTCGTGCTAATAAGAGGCTACCAGCCTGCCAGGTTCTTCGTTGTTGCGTATGGATTTCTATTTTTAGGCTTTTTGCTGAAGGCATTAGTTATGCAATCTGTCATTCCTTTTCATATTGTTACTTATTATAGTCTGCATTTTTGTTTTATACTGGAAATGCTCTTCTTAACCTTTGCTTTGTCGGATAGGGTACGGATTTTGAAAGCAAACCGAGACAAAGCCCTAAAGCGTATCGTATCTCAACACGAGCAAAATTCAAAAATGGTCCAAAGAATCAATAAAAATTTGGAAAGAAAAGTGGAAGAAAGAACAGCTGATTTAAAAGTGAAAAATAAAATGTTGGAGGTCTCTAATTTAAAAATCAGTCAGCAATCACAGGAGATAGCCGAAATTAACTCGATGTTGGATTTGGACAACTGGAGATTAAAAAATAACCTAAAGAAAGTACAACGTGAAAGATTACTAAAGAAAAATCTTACCTACGAAGATTTCCTTGAAATATTCAGATCAAAGGAATGGTGTTACAGCACATTAGCTAATTTTAAATGGAAAGAAGGCTATAGTTGCCAAAAGTGCCAAAACGAAAAATATATTGAAAACAAGCTAAATTTCTCCAGAAGATGCACTAAATGCGGATATAATGAGAGCCCTACAACATTTACCATCTTTAAAGGAATAAAATTTCCGCTAACCAAAGCCTTTTTTATTGTATATGTACACTTAAATGAAGATCATTTTACTTTAGACGAGCTAGCGGAGATTCTTGATTTGCGCCGAAATACAATATGGCAATTCAAACATAAAATAGAAGAAGAGATTTCTAAAAACGGAAAAAACTACCTCAACACTCTCCTTTCATTTGGTTACGAAAGGTCTATCAATTACGAAGAAGTTCGTTAAAAATATAACTATTTTAATATTCTGAATTGTACTTTAAAATGTTTTTTAATGATGATGAAAAAATTGTTAAACAAGTCTTATAACATTTAATAAGGCATTTTTGAATGTTATTAAAGCGCAATAACCGTTATTAATTTTTATGATCTCCCATCTCTAAAATTGAATATTATAAAGTTCAATTCTTTGTTTCATTAATTCTTTGGTTTAATTTCATTGTTGAAACAGTATCAAAATGAAAACAACTAAACTTTTAAAGAATTTAAAATGAAACAAATTTTTACTCTTTTGGCCTATCTGCTGCTATCTGTTGCTACATATGGGCAGCAGACAGTTACGGGAACAGTGACATCAGCTGTTGATAATGAACCCTTACCAGGTGTTTCCATACAGATAGTAGGTGCTACAAAAGGAACTGTTACGGACTTAGATGGAAACTATAAATTAGAAGTCCAATCTGACATGGAATTACAATTTTCTTTTATTGGTTATAGTACGCAAACGATTCCAGTAAATGGAAGATCCATTATAAATATTGGAATGATGGAGGATATCGCAACACTTTCTGAAGTAGTAGTAGTAGGCTACGGAACTTTGAAAAAGAGTGATTTGACAGGATCTGTAAGTTCTATTAAAGGAGAGGAATTATCAACGGTACCCACCGTTAATCCTGTTGATGCCCTGCAAGGTAAAGTCGCAGGGGTCCAGATTACCAATTCATCTGGAGCACCTGGAAGTTCACCTACTGTAAAGATCAGAGGGATTGGTACACCAGGAAATACATCACCTATATACGTAGTGGATGGAGTCATATTAAATGACATCTCTTTCTTAAATGCAAGAGATATTGAATCAGTAGAAGTACTTAAAGATGCCTCTGCTTTAGCTATTTATGGAAATAGAGGTGCAAATGGGGTAATTATTGTGACCACGAAGCTGGGAACTGCAGGACAACCAACAAAAATAGCTATCAACTCGGAATATGGCGTTCAGCTTCAGCAACGAAGGATTGATTTGCTTACTGGTAGGCAATTTGCGGAAGTTGTGAATGCCATTGATCCGGGAACTTATAATAATCTCGATGTTTTACCTGATACAGATTGGCAAGACCTGATATTTGAGCAAGCACCAATACAGAACCACCAATTGTCTATATCTGGTGCCTCTGAAAAAAATCAATATTATTTCTCATTGGGATACTTTGATCAGTTTGGAACTATTCCTGAGTCCAGATATCAAAGAATTACTATGAAAATTAATGAAAAATATACTCCAAAATCATACCTAGCAATAGGGACAAATTTGACCATAGCTCCTTTCCAAAGAAATAATACGATCGGTAACGCACCTTTCAATGCTTATAGAGCCTGGCCTATAATTGAACCATATAATGAGAACGGAGATTTTAATTTAGTTCCCAATGTTGGGAATATCTTGGCTGACTTTCGTTACAATACAGATAATCAAAGTAGGGGGATTACTACTGTAGGTCAAGTATATGCAGAAGCAAAATTTTTGGATGGTTTTACACTAAAAACAAGTTTAGGGGTTGAGCTTTTATTAGAAGGAAATGAATCTTTTACACCTGTTTTTGAAGTACCTGGCTCAGCGCAGGCCAACCCTGTGAGCAATTATACTAAGAGTACATTTAGAAGAAGTTCTATCATTTGGGAAAACACTTTAAGTTATGACCGAAAAATCGATGTTCACCAAATAAATGGAGTAGTTGGTTACACCACCCAGGCAGTGACAAATGAGGGGCTTAGCATAACAGCTAGAGATTTAATCCGCGAGAATGCTGATTTTCGCTACCTCGATCCATCTAACGTTGATGTGACTACAATCTCTAATGGTATTCGCGATCTGGGTGATTATTATAACCAAATATCCTATCTCGCCAGGTTTAATTATTCCTATGATAGCCGTTACATTGCCACTTTTACTTTTAGGCGAGATGGATCCTCAAAATTTTTACAAGATAATAAATATGGTAATTTTCCTGCTGTGGGCCTAGGCTGGAATGTAATAAATGAAGATTTCATTTCTCTACCTGAAGTATTAACAAACTTAAAAGTCAGAGGTAGCTGGGGAAGAATCGGTAATGATAAAATATCTTATGTAGATTCTTATAGTAGAGTTGGGAACAACCTTAACGCCGTATTTGGTTTACCAGAAGCTGTATACTTTGGTCAGTCCTATACAGGTTTCGGTAATGCTAATCTGATATGGGAGCTGGTGGAGCAATATGATATTGGTTTGGAACTTGGGTTATTCGAAGGAAGGATGTCTGCTGAGTTTGATTACTATAATCGTGATACCAAAAATATTTTGATCGGATTACCTGTTCCTTTGTATTTAGGTAATGGAACTGGTAGTGTCACTTTTAATGCAGGTGAAGCCAGGAACCGAGGGTTTGAGTTTAATATCAATTGGGACGATAATATTGGAGACTTTGAATATAATATAGGTATTAATGGTGCCACTTTAGACAATGAAATGCTAAAGGTTAGCGGAGTAGAGGGCTCAGATGAATTATTGGGAGACATTGGAGGAACCGTTACCAGAACCATAGCTGGATCAGATATAGGCTCATTTTATGGATATAAAGTTGCTGGAGTTTTTCAGAACACTGATCAGATTGCTAATACGCCCTCTTTCAGCGGTACTCAACCCGGAGATTTGATTTTTGCCGATACAAATCTTGATGGTCAGCTAAATGGTGAGGACAGAACTAACATTGGTTCTCCGATTCCCTACTTGACTTACGGAATTAATTTAGGAGCATCGTACAAGGGGTTTGGAATAAGTGCATTGGTGCAAGGTCAGGAAGGAAATGAAATTCTTAATTTTAAGGAGACTGTTCGTCCAGACCGGTACAATTTTGAAGCACACGTCTACAATTATTGGAGAGGAGAGGGAAGTACCAATTCAGAACCTCGACCTACCGATGGTGGTAACAATTATAGAATCTCGGATTTTTATATCCAAGATGGTAGTTTCATTCGCCTGCGAACAATAACAGTCAGCTACGACTTACCTGCTGATTTAATTGAAAAAGCAGGTTTGAGTACCGCTCGTATTTATGTGCGTGGAAACAATATCTTTACTATCACTGATTATACCGGTTATAGTCCTGAAATAGGTGGTGGACCACTTTTGAGTGGTATCGACAGAGGCGAGTTTCCTGTCAACAGTAGCTATAGCTTAGGAATTAATCTTACTTTTTAAATTTTAATTATGTTAAATAGAATCTCATATTTATTAATGATAGTAACTCTTAGCGCAGTATTGGTATCCTGCCAAGAGGATTACTTAGAAAAGCCGCTTCAAGGACAGTTAACTCAAAGCAACTTTCCTTCAATAGAAGCGGATGCTTTGTCAGCTACAAATGCAATGTACGAGGTATTACGCTTTGGCACCTACCATAGAGGATTTTATCCCATAGATGATGTTATGAGTGATGATGCATTAAAGGGTAGTAGCCCTGGTGATTTGGGTCAAAGTTTACAACCTTTCGATATATATGACCATAATGTGACTAACCCTTTTATCGCCAATTGGTGGAATGCTTTATATACTGGAGTTAGAAGAGCCAATGTTGTAATTAACAGGGTTCCTGAGATAGATATGAATGTTGATTTAAAAGAAAGATATACAGGCGAAGCCTATTTTTTACGGGCTCTGTATTTTTCTGATCTTGCCAGGGCTTATGGGGGGGTACCTTTGGTAACATCTCTTGTTATCCGTACAGATTATACCAGGGCTTCTCTCGAAGAAACCTATAATTTTATCGAGTCAGATCTTAGAAAAGCTATTGATAGACTACCAGAAAAATCAGAGTACGCAAGTGAGGATTTGGGAAGAGCTACAAAAGGTGCGGCAAGAAGTTTATTAGCCAGGGTTTACTTATATCAGCAAAATTACGATAGTGCTGCATTCTATGCGCTTGAGGTAATAAATTCCGCACAATATGATTTAGAACCAAATTATGAAGATGTCTTCATAGAAGCTACTGAATTTGGTATAGAGTCGGTATTTGAAATTGGGGGAATTGGCGCTCAGGGAGGAATAGTAGCAGGAGAAAGTGGTTACGCCACTTCGCAAGGTGTAAGAGGTATACCTAATAGAGGAATTGGAGCCAATAGACCCTCTTTAGATCTTATTAACTCATTTGAATCAGGAGACCCAAGAATGGAAGCTACTGTTATTTTTGTGGGAGAAGTTTTAGACGGAATTGAAATAGTAGGTGATACTCAGACACCAGATGTAGCTGCTGATGGGCAACCTGAAACCTATAATCAAAAAATATGGGTACCTGGCACTACTCCGTTCTCGAACTCTGCACATAATAGAAGACTTATTAGATATGCTGAAGTACTGTTAATAGCTGCAGAGGCCTTAAACAAACAGGGAAATACAGCGCAGGCTTTAGTTTACCTAAATGAAGTTAGAGCTAGAGCAAGAAATGGTAATACTTCTATTCTACTTGATATTACTGAAACCAATCCTGATCAACTCGAACAATTAATATTGGAAGAAAGAAGACATGAATTAGCCATGGAAGGACATAGGTTTTGGGATATTGTGAGAACAGGAAATGCACCTGAAATTTTTGGCCCCTTAGGCTTCCAACAAGGAAAACATGAACTACTGCCAATCCCTCAATCAGAAAGGGATATCACCAATGGATTGCTTGAACAAAATCCAAACTGGAATTAAAATTTTAAAATAAACTTAAACAAATAAACAATTATGGAAATGATAAACAAAATGAAATATTGGATGGGAGCTCTGTTGATGGGGGCCCTACTTACCTTCACAGCTTGTGACAACAGTGAGGACGAAGCTCCTGACTTGGCTATTCAGTCTTTAACAGCAACAGGCACTAATTTATCAACAGGTGAAGAAGTTACAGTAGATTTAAATGGCGCTTCTTCAGCCTCTGACGTTCCTCCAAATCCTGTCTTCACAATTACTTTTGATAGAGCAATTGATGCAAGTACAGTAAACGCAAGTGCTTTCTCATTACAGTCTGAAAATTCAACGGCCACTCTAACAGCTTCAGCTTCCGGAGAGGTTGTAACCATAGAAACCTCTGAAGAATTAGTACGAGGAACTGTCTACACATTGTCAGTTGCCTCTACAATAGCAGCTGAAGATGGCGGTGTATTTGCAGCTACTAGCCGTTCATTTACAACTGCTGGAAGAGCGCCAGCTGTAATCCCTCAAGAAAATAGTATGGTCGTGTATGTTCCATTCGATGGAAGTGTAACGGATGAAGGTGGCCATACAATTTTAAATGATGATGTCTCTTTTGCGGAGGATAGATTTGGAAATTTTGAATCATCGGGAGATTTCAATGGAACCACAAATTTTGTAGGCATTGAGTATGCTGCTGATATGAACAACGCAAACACCACAGTTAGTTATTGGATGAAACTGCCAAGTAGTGAAGAATATGCAAACCACATTGGGACAACAGACGATGTAATTACGAATTATATAACTTTTTGTATCGGTGGTAATAATGGCACTTATCATGAGTTTAACAGATTTACTTGTTGTGATTTAGGTTATGATATTGATGAGTTAAAGTATTTTACTAATCACCTAAATTCTGGGAATGCTTCAACTTTTGCTGGAAGTGATATATTTATAAAGAATGAAGGGAATCCTGGCGGTGATAAAGTAATTGAAATTGATAACCCCGACTGGGTGGAGGATGCAACTGGTGAATGGGTTCATATTGTGACGACTTGGGATGCTTCAGCCAGAAGAAAAGCTTTTTATATTAATGGTGTTCCATCCACTGTATATGAATTGACTCCATCAGATGAATACGCATTAGATGATGCTGTAATTGATACTGATGCTATTGATGCCAATCCAGCCAATAATAAAAATCTTTACTTAGGAACTGGACTGCCTTTTTGGGCAACTTTAGAAGGTGGGACGGTCACACCATTCAGACAAGGAAAACCATTTGCCTTCAAAGGCCAAATGGATGATTTTAGAATGTTTAGTGTGGCTTTATCTGACGAGGAGGTACAAACACTATATGATTCTGAAAAACCGTAAAGACTAATTTTTTTCATAATTCCGGCAGAGGCTATATGTTAAGCCTCTGCTTTTTTTATCCTTTCTAATATTACTCTCTATCCTGAAATTGATAACAAATTACTAATCTACATCATATGAAATTATATTTGAAATCCTATTTGGTTCTATTGTTTGTAACATTATTAGTTTCCTGCAAAGATGAACCTATAGTAGAAGAGCCCCTAGAAATACTAAGGTTACAATCTGCAAGAGTAGGAATCGTAGATTTAAAGAATTCTGAAACGGTCTCACAGGCTCCTATCGATAAAAATGTTGTGCTAACATTTTCAAATAGTTTAGAAAAATCCTCTGCTGAGTCTAATATCAATTTAACAGACCCGGATGGCAATACGATCCCTTTGGAATTTACCTATTTAAATGACAATAAAAGTATTTCAGCATCTACACCAGATGATCTAAAAAGAAATACAGTATATACTATCACAATAGGAATTATTAAATCTGTTGACAATGAAGAATATCCAGGAGATACATTTCAATTTCAAACAGTGCAAGGCACCTTTAACCTAACTAGTGCTACAATAGATGGAGAAAACTTAAATTCTTCTGTCAGAATACAAAATATTTCAAGTAGACCTACTACTATACTAGAATTTACTGATGCCATTGACAGCGAAAGCCTGGAAGACTTTGTTTCTATCAAAAACAATTCAACACCTCTTCCTATTGCATTTGAATTGTCAAATGAGAACAGAACGCTTACCCTTACTTCATCTCAGGATACAAGATCTTTAACCAAGTATACTTTAAATATCTCTAACTCTTTAGAAAGTGTCTCAGGATTAAGTTTTAATGGATTCTCTAAAGATTTTTACACCCAACTCGATTCTACTTATAAATTTCCAGAAATTTCTGATGAAGCATTGCTGACTTTAGTGCAAGAGCAAACTTTCAAATACTTTTGGGATTTTGCCCATCCCAATAGTGGTTTGGCACGGGAAAGAAATACCTCAGGTGATATCGTAACCATTGGTGGTTCAGGGTTTGGTGTGATGGCCATTTTAGTTGGCGTGCAAAGAAATTTTATAACCCGCCAACAAGCAGTGGATAGATTAAACACAATTGTTAATTTTCTAGAATCTGCAGACCGCTTTCATGGTGTTTGGCCTCATTGGATGAATGGGAATACCGGTACAACTATCCCTTTCAGTACGCTAGACAATGGTGCTGATTTCGTAGAAACAGCCTTTATGATCCAAGGTCTACTTACAGCACGTCAGTTCCTCCATGAATCAGCCCCATTAGAACTGGAAATTATTAACAAAATTACAGCTTTATGGGAAGCTGTGGAATGGGACTGGTTTCAGCAGGAAGGTGAGAATGTACTTACCTGGCATTGGTCTCCAAACTTTGGTTTTGATTTAAATTTAAAAATTAGAGGTTGGAATGAAGCATTAATCATCTATACACTAGCGGCTTCTTCCCCTACTTTCCCTATCAGCAAGGAAGTTTATGAACAGGGATGGGCACAAAGTGGCGGCATGATTAATGGGAATTCATTTTACGATGTACAGTTGCCATTAGGTGAAGAAAGAGGAGGACCTCTCTTCTTCGCTCATTATTCTTTTCTTGGGATGGATCCTAGAAATCTGGTTGACCAATATGCTAATTATATGGATCAAAATACTGCCCATTCATTAATCAATCAAGCATATTGTATTTCAAATCCTCAAAATTATGTGGGATACGGACAAAATGCCTGGGGACTTACTGCAAGTGATAACCAGGACGGCTATAGTGCCCATTCTCCAAATAATGACCTGGGTGTTATAACACCTACAGCCGCCATTTCTTCTATTCCATATACACCTGAAGAATCCATGGCTGCGATTAAACACTTTTATTATTTAATGGGAGATAAGCTTTGGGGAGAGTATGGATTTCACGATGCCTACAATGTTACAGAAAATTGGTATGCAGATTCATATCTAGCGATTGACCAGGGACCAATCATCATTATGATAGAAAATTACAGAACAGGTTTTATTTGGGATTTATATATGGCTGACCCTGAGATTCAGGCAGGTTTAACTGAACTAGGATTTACTTATTGATAAATTATTAAAAGTAAAGATAAAATCATGAACTTATATATTTTGAAAAAATTAGAAGTTGACATTAAAATTAAGGTAAACTAATTAATCCTTTGTAAGTAGCCATACACAATAAAACTCAGAGGCTTATTCGAATATGATCAATGAATTTCCAGCACAATGTATTAAAACTCGTCTGCAAAAGCAGGCGAAAGCGGGTGGCACGACAAAAATCCGGGCAGAGCAGCCATTTGCGAGGCTGGGGATACCGTTGGATCGGCACAAGTTATTTTTGTCTTTATTTTTTGTATCTTTTTTACCAAGAAAAAAGATTAAGATTATCAATAAATATGTGAATCTAGTAAATGAAACTTACAATAAAGATTAGTTAAATTATGAAAAATACATGGGTTTTTATAATTGCAATTGTAATATTCTCTTATTGCAGTCCTCCTCAGAAGGAAAGTGAAAACGAATCAAACCATAGTCAAACTGATTTCAATGAAGATTCTCTACTGAATTTAGTACAATATCAAACCTTCCAATACTTCTGGGAGGGCGCAGAACCTAATTCCGGATTAGCAAGAGAGCGTTTTCATGAAGATAATGTGTATCCTTCCGATGATAAACACATCATTACAACAGGAGGCTCCGGCTTTGGTTTAATGGCTATTGTTGTAGGAGTGGAAAGAGGATTTATCACACGTTCAGCAGCAATTGAGAGATTTAATAAAATTGTAGATTTTCTGGAAAAGGCAGATCGATTTCACGGTGCCTATCCACACTGGTTGAATGGTGAAACTGGAGAAGTAAAGGCTTTTTCAGCCAAAGATGATGGTGGAGATTTAGTGGAAACTGCCTTCCTGATTCAAGGATTATTAACTGTGAGGGAGTACCTAGATGTTGAAAATAAAGAAGAAAAAACACTTTCAGATAGAATTACCTCCATCTGGGAAACCGTTGAATGGGATTGGTATACTCAGGGTGGAAAGGCTACTTTATATTGGCACTGGTCGCCCAATCATGGTTGGGATATGAATTTCGCAGTAAGTGGCTATAACGAATGCTTGATTATGTATGTGCTTGCAGCCTCCTCTCCTACTCACCCCATAAATGCAGAAGTATATCATAAAGGATGGGCAAAACAAGGAGCCATAGCTAATGATACCGTTCTTTACGATTTACCCACTATTTTGAACCATTTTGGCAGTAGCGAGATGGCGATCGGCCCATTATTTTGGGCGCATTATTCCTATCTTGGCCTCAACCCAAAAGGATTAAATGATAAATATGGAGATTATTGGGAACTCAATAAAAACCATGCGTTAATTCACTACAGATATGCAATTGAAAACCCCAATAATTTTGAAGGCTATGGAGAAAACATGTGGGGCTTAACTTCCAGCTACTCTCTGAACGGCTATGCAGGCCATAATCCTAGTCGTGATTTAGGAGTAATATCACCTACTGCTGCTCTTTCATCTTTTCCTTATACACCTGAAGAAAGCATGCAGTTTCTGAAATTTATGTACGAACCTGCTCAGGATAGTCTTATTGGTAATTATGGTCCTTATGATGCTTTCTCTTTTGAGCACAACTGGTACTTACCACGCTATCTGGCCATTGATCAGGGTCCCATTCCAGTAATGATAGAAAATCATAGAAGCGGCTTAATTTGGGAGCTTTTTATGCGCAATGAGGAAATTGAAAACGGACTTACTAAACTGGGATTTTACTATGAAGAATAAGCTTTTAATCATACTCGCATTCATGTCGATCAGTTTGACATCTGAATTATATGCTCAGAACAAATCTGAGTTTCATAAAGCTACTTTTGTGCAAAAGGAGGATACATTATTGTATAGGATTTTGTATCCGAAAGCATTCGATACGGCAAAAAAATACCCACTGGTATTGTTTATGCATGGAGCTGGGGAAAGAGGCAGCGACAATGAAAAGCAATTGGTGCATGGTTCAAAATTGTTTTTAGCCGATAGTAACAGGGAGGACTTTCCTGCTATCGTTATTTTCCCTCAGTGTCCGAAAGATGAGTACTGGGCTAAGGCAGATATTGTCCGGAGCCCATCCGGAAATACCTTCGATTTCAACTATGGAGGTACGCCCAATAAAAGCCTGGGTTTGGTAATGGAACTGATAAAATCATATCAGCAAAACCATTTCATTAACAAGGAGCAAATTTATGTTGGAGGATTATCTATGGGAGCAATGGGCACTTTTGAATTATTATCACGCATGCCGGAAACATTTGCAGCCGCAATTGCCATATGTGGAGCCGGAAACCCCTACACCGTAGGCAATTATGCTCAAAAAACAAATTTATGGGTATTCCATGGAGGTAAAGATGATGTGGTATTACCTTCTTACTCAGAAGCAATGGTTGCAGCCTTAAAAGCTGCAGGTGCTGATGTGAAGTTTACACTATTTCCTGAAGCCAATCATAACAGTTGGGATCCTACTTTTGATGAACCTGACTTACTCAACTGGCTATTTTCAAATACTAAATAATTTTTTATGCTTTTACGAATTCTTACAACCCTAATCCTTAGCTGCTTGCTATTTTCATGCAGTATGCAGCAAAAACCGACTGCAACAGATAAAACAGATCAAAGAGTAGATTCTTTGCTTAACCTGATGACTTTGGAGGAGAAAATTGGTCAACTCAATTTACCCTCTGCAGGAGATGTGAACACAGGAATCAGTACTAATAAGGGAATTGCAAAACTTATAAAGGAAGGTAAAGTTGGAGGCTTATTTAATATTAATGGCTTAGATAAAATCCGAGCTGTACAGAAAGTGGCAGTAGAGGAAAGCCGCTTGGGAATTCCTTTGATTATAGCCAAAGATGTAATTCATGGCTATAAAACCAGTTTCCCCATTCCTTTCGGGCTTTCAGCTAGCTGGGATATGGACTTAATTCAACAGTCGGCCAGAATTGCAGCAGAAGAAGCCTCTTCAGATGGCATCTCCTGGACTTTCTCCCCTATGACAGATATTTCTCGCGATCCACGATGGGGCAGAGTATCAGAAGGTAGTGGTGAAGATCCTTATTTAGGATCGCAGATTGCTACAGCAATGGTACGCGGTTATCAGGGAAATGACTTATCTGCTGCCAATACTTTATTGGCATGTGTAAAACACTTTGCCTTATACGGTGCCTCAGAAGCAGGAAGAGATTATAACACAGTGGATATGAGTCGCTTGAGGATGTACAATGAGTATTTCCCTCCTTATAAAGCAGCAGTAGATGCAGGTGTGGGCACGGCAATGGCCTCCTTTAATGAGATTGATGGAGTTCCTGCCACCGGTAACCATTGGTTAATGACGGATGTATTACGTAAACAATGGGGGTTTGATGGTTTTGTAGTGAGTGATTACACCGGTGTGAGCGAAATGATTGCTCATGGCATGGGTGATTTACAGGCTGTATCAGCACTGGCACTCAACGCAGGAGTTGAAATGGATATGGTTAGTGAAGGATTTCTAACTACCCTCAAAAAATCAGTAGATGACGGAAAAATTTCGGAAGCTACTATAACTAATGCTTGTAGATTGATTCTAAAAGCTAAATTTCAATTAGGCCTTTTCGATGATCCCTATAAATATATGGATGAGGAAAGAGCAGAAAAAGAGCATTTCTCTGACGAAAACAGGAAAGTTGCCAGAAAAATTGCTGCTGAATCCATGGTTTTATTGAAAAATGAAGGTAAAGCACTACCTATTAAAAAAGAGGCTAAAATTGCTTTAATCGGTCCATTAGCCAATAATAAAGAGAATATGGTGGGCACATGGAGTGTAAGTGCTGATATTATGAAATCAATTTCCATTTATGATGGTATAACAGAGGTTTCTGGTAATTCAGATCTTATAAAATATGCCAAAGGCTCTAATTTGGTGGAAGATCCGGAACTGGAAAAACGGATTGGTATGTTTGGCAAAAACACCTACCGAGATGATAGACCTGAAGCAGTAATGATCGATGAAGCGGTTCAATTGGCTAACCAATCTGATATAGTGGTTGCCATTTTAGGAGAAGCCTCTGAAAGTTCAGGAGAAAGTTCAAGCCGAACAGATATCAGCATTCCTGACAACCAGGTAAGGTTATTAAAAGCTTTAAAGGCTACTGGCAAAAAAGTGGTAGTGGTTTTATTGAGCGGAAGACCTTTGGTTTTAAATGAAATTATTCCGCATGCTGATGCTATTTTGAATGCCTGGTTTCCGGGTTCAGAAGCAGGTTTAGCCCTGGCAGATGTTATATATGGTGATGTAAATCCATCCGGTAAACTCACCATGACATACCCGCAAAATGTAGGGCAAATTCCTATCTATTATAGTCACAAAAACACAGGCAGACCTTTGACAGGGGAATGGTTTCAAAAGTTTAAAACCAATTATCTGGATGTAACCAACGAACCCGAATATCATTTTGGATTTGGCTTAAGTTATACAAATTTCAAGTATGACAATCTGAAATTGAGTTCAAGCACTTTAAATATGGACGGTTCCATCAATGTAAGCGTAGAAGTCTCAAATACAGGAGATAAAGCTGGCAAAGAAGTAGTTCAATTGTATTTAAGAGACTTGGTAGGAACAGTTACTCGTCCGGTTAAAGAACTAAAAGGCTTTAAAAAAATAGAATTAAAAGCCGGAGAGTCACAAACCGTTGAATTTACTCTGAATAACAAAGATTTGGCATTCTACCATCAGGACATGAGTTTTTATGCTGAACCCGGGGCGTTTAAAGTTTTTGTTGGAACAAATTCTTCCGATCTGATGGAAACTGAATTTAAACTGGTAGAGCAATAAAAATGCATCATTACTAGAAATTACCTTTTGCTCTCCACTCTCTCTGGATATTTCTGCTCAATTTGGCAGAAATATGCAACCTAGAGAAGCAAATTAGCGGTCAATTAATAACTTCACGTTTTTTAGATAAAATAAAAAGATGAGAAAAGTAGTTGCCTTTACCCTTGCTTTTGTTTTTATAACTTCAGCGTTGATCGCACAACGCTACCAAAATCAAATTTTTAAAGAAGTTGATGTCAGGACAGAAACCTATTTAAAAACTCAACGAGAGGTATTAAAATTAGATATTTACCAACCTGCAAATGATGATGTAACAGACCGTCCCCTTCTTTTGTACGTTCATGGTGGAGGCTTTGCAGGAGGGGCTCGCAATGAGCCGGAAATAGAAGAATTTTGCAGAAATATGGCTCGAAGAGGGATTGTAGCAGTGAGTATGTCCTATACTTTAACCATGAAAGGGAAATCCTTCGGATGTGACCAGTCAGCTGAAAATAAACTGGCTACTTTTAAACAAGCAGCATCTGAAATTAGTGAAGCGACTAATTACGTCTTAGAAAACAAAAGTGAGCTACAAATCGATCCTGAATTAATAATTCTAGCTGGTAGCAGTGCCGGTGCCGAGGCTGTCTTACATGCTGCTTTTCTTCCTCAAGCACAAAAACCTCTCCCCTCCGGCTTTAAATATGCTGGTCTAATAAGTATGGCAGGAGCAATCATAGATTTAGACCTCATCACAAAAGAAAATTGCATGCCTATCCAGCTATTTCATGGCACCTGCGATAATGTGGTACCCTATGAGTCGGCTCCGCATCATTATTGTGAAAAAAATGATGCAGGCTACTTAATGCTGCATGGTGCAGGGAGCATCACGACACATCTTCAATCTCTTAACAAGGGCTATTACTTAATCACTGGTTGTAATGACAACCACTCATGGGCAGGTAAGCCTTTTAAATTTTATCAGGACGAAATTGCGGATTTTATAAAGAATGACGTATTCTTACAAAAATTCAGGCAAACTCATGACGTTATTCCAAGTGAAAATAATTGCCAACTTGCAGAGGCTCCTGAAATTTGTTTGGATTAAAAACTAAATTAAATTTAATAATTTCGCAATATAAGAAACCCGAAATCTTCAGAAGATCGATCTAAATTTGAATTTAAATTAACAATAACAATGAAATCAAATACCTTAATTTCCTTTTTATTAGCTGGTATTCTACTTTCTTCTTGCTCAGAAAGCAAAACTACCCAAGAAAAAGAGCCCTCAACTACAAAAAGTGTAAAACCTAATGTAATTCTCCTGATTGGAGATGGAATGGGACATTCTCAGGTAAGCTCACTATTCTACTTTAAGGAAGGTGAACCAAACATTTCCAGATTTAATAACATCGGTTTATCAAAAACCTCTTCATCCAGCGAAAGAATTACTGATTCAGCTGCTTCTGGTACGGCTATGGCCAGTGGTAAAAAAACCTATAACGGAGCTATTGGTGTAGGACCAGACACCCTTTACGTAGAAAATGCAGTTGAACTATTATCCCAAAGAGGTTATAATACAGGTATCATTGCTACCTCAACACTTACTCATGCCACCCCAGCTTCCTTTTTTGCACATGCAAAAGCCAGAAGTATGGAAGATTACATGGCTGCACAATTGCACAACACTGAAGTAGATTTTTTTGCAGGTGGAGGATTAAAGCATTTTAACGCAAGAGGAGATGGCAATAATTATTTAGATAGTTTAACCAATCAGGGTTTTATTGTTGACACTACTGCCTTGAGTAGAAATTCGATCCAGAATGAAAAAATTGGCTTTCTATTGAGCAGTGGAGCAATGCCCAGCAAATTAGAGGGAAGAGGAGATTTTCTTCCGGAAGCCACTCAGTTAGGCATTGACTTTTTGAACCAAAAGGAAAGTCCCTTCTTTATAATGTCTGAAGGCTCTCAAATCGATTGGGGTGGGCATGACAATAATAGCGAATACATCATCACAGAAATCATAGACTTTGATAAAGCCATAGGTCTAGCCTTGGATTTTGCAGAAAAAGACGGTAACACTTTGGTAGTGGTAACAGCGGATCATGAAACTGGTGGTTATACCTTACGATCCGGTAAAAATGAAGAGGGGAAAACAGATTACAATATTATTGATCCTTCATTTTCCACTTCAGGGCATTCTGCTACTATGGTGCCTGTTTTTGCATATGGACCAGGTTCAGAAAAGTTTAGGGGTATTTATGAAAACACAGAAATATTTGAAAAGATTAAAGAGATAACTGCTGAGTAAAAAATATATGAAACGCATCATCCTTCTTCTAATAGTATTTAATTCCTACTCGCTACTTTACGGCCAGCAACATAAGATTTGCACATTTAATATCCGTTTTGCTACATCCAATGATGGTATACATCAATGGGACAACAGAAAAGAAAGTGCAGTGAACTTTATCAAAATTGAGCAAATAGATGTGATTGGTATGCAGGAAGTTTTACATTCTCAAATTGAATACCTGGAAAACAATTTACTTGATTACCAGAGAGTTGGTGTAGGAAGAGATGATGGTAAAACAAAAGGAGAATATTCCCCTATATTCTACAAAAAAAACAGATATCAGCTCTTGGATAGTAACACATTTTGGCTTTCTGAGGACAGAACTCAACCTAATAAAGGTTGGGATGCTGCCTTGCCAAGAGTCTGTACATGGGTCAAATTATTTGATAAAGAAAACAAGGATACAGTCTTATTCCTCAACACCCATTTTGATCATGTGGGTGTGCAAGCGCGAATCAACAGCGTAGATTTAATGGTGGAAGTAATTAAGGAAATGAATCATAAGGGAAAAACAATTTTGATGGGTGATTTTAACTTAGAACCTGACAAAGAGCCTATTCAAAAGGTGATGAAAGCAGGTTTTACGGATAGCTTTACTGCTCCTCTGAAGTTAGGGCCGGTAGCAACCTATAATGCATTTGATATCAATGGGGATTTCACAAGGAGAATAGATTACGTTTTTATAAAAGGATTGAAAGTGAATACTTATGTGACCTCTAGTATGATCATCAATGATACATTCTTATCTGATCATTTCCCTGTGGTGGTAGAAGTGGAGTAAGATCTACATCGCTTCCAACTTCTCACCTCTCAATACCGGAATCACTTCATAAATGCTTTCCTGTATACAGAATTCGATATCCTTCAAAACAGATAATTTGGATAACCTTTTAGCATGTGAAGACTTCTGCATATAGGAAAACATATCTCCTTTTGCAGTGAGATACATGGCTTCAGCTGCCATGGCTGCATCATCGGCTAATTCAAAATCTGATTTCAATCTGTTGCAAAGTGCACCAGCAAATAAGGTATCTTCCCAGTTAAATTTACCTTTCCAACCTGCACAAACGATCACAATATCTTCTTCTTTGGTCTTCAAATAATTGACTAAAGCACCAATATTTAAGAAAGCCCCGATCAAAATTTCCTTCGCATCCAAACTTTTATTCAAAGCCATAGTCCCATTGGTAGTACTAATCACCACCTTCTGACCTTTTACCTTATTCTCCAGGTATTCAAAAGGAGAATTACCCATATCAAACCCGTCCACTTTAGAGCCATCTCGCTCAGCTGCAGCCAAATAACCGATCCGCTGCATAGCCTCACACTCTCCCAGAGTAGATACAGGTACTATTGCCTCCACCCCATTAGCCAAACCTGTTACCATGCAGGATGTAGCTCTCAAAATATCTACTATAATGGCTATTTTACCATCCAACTCATGTTGATGTATTAACTCTGGGGTTACACAAACTTCAATGGACTTATTGGGTTGGTTACTCTTTTCGGGCATAAAGGAATTATTTTAACAGCTGCAAAATCAATGTCGATTAAGTTAAGGCAATTTTCTCAGCCAAAGGCCGACCAGCCTTTGTCTGGCTTCTTTTTAATTTCGGCTTGTCCCGACTTATCGGAAAGAAGGATAAAATGTTGCCTGTCAGCCTTTGGCTGAAGGTTTAAAACAAAAGCTTAACTAATCGACAAGCTGCAAAACTATGATTTATATCGGGTTTATTTACTGGAAATTTTCGATTTTTTTGCCTGATACCACCAAATGAGTAACACGGGAAATACATACATCTGACTGATAAAAGCGGCCATAACAGCAATAGAAATCAGGGATCCGAAATACAGCACTGTCTTGAGAGAGGCAAAAAACATTACACCAAAACCTAAAAATAACACGATACTACTTACTAAAATAGCCATCCCTACCGTTTTCAAAGTACGGTTTAAAACAACTTCTATCCGCTCTTCCTCTAAAGCAATACTTTGAAATTTATTGATGAAATGGATGGTATCATCTACGCAGAGACTTAAAATGATAGCCGTTAAACTCGCAGTGGCAGTATCTAAATTAATAGAAAAAATTCCCAACACTCCAAACACTATCCAGACAGGAAATAGATTAATTAATGTGCTCAGAAAGGCTAATTTTAAATTTTTCAAGAGAATCCACAGTAAAAAGAAAACCATACAAAAAGCAGCTAGCAGGCTATAAATCTGAGTGTTTATTACAAAATAAATAATTTTCGCGTAGAGAGGTTGATAGCCAGCAGTTTCCACTTTGGCCAAACCATGCAAACTTGATGCAGCCAAATTCTTAATGCTATCGATTTTTTGAGTTAAATTCTTCGCTGTAGTCATTTTGGTGAACAAGGATACTCGAGCTGTATTATTTCCTTCATTGACGAAGCCTTCATACAATTTAGCGTATCGTTTTTTTAATTGCTTATCGGCTTGCTGTAATAACCCATCACTCTTCAGAGCCTGCTCCCAATTGGAGGGATAACGGGACTGAAAAGCTAGTTTGTATTGAGAATGATATCCTAAGGAGCCTTCAAAACCCTTCACCTGTTGCTCTACTTTATCAGTCCACCGCACTAAACCATTGACTAATTCAGCATCATAAAACGCAATGGAATCAACAGGTTCGATTAAAAAATCGATCGGTAAGTAGGCACCCCATTCCTTCTCAATATTTCTACTATCTGTTGGAACAGAGTGTGTCTCAGGAAAGTAAGCTAAGGTGTCCGAATCCGCTTTCAAATGAAAAAGACCATAAAACCCTGCCAATACCAAGAGGCCGGTTAGCGTAAAAATAATACGTTTATTTCGCGTAGTAAAAAAAGCATAATCGGGAAGTAAGCGATTCAAAAATCGAAAATTTGCTTCATGCCTTTTTACCTTCGGAAGGAATATGGGTGCGAGTAAAAAGCTGAAAATCAATCCTATAAAAATACCTAAAGCTGAAAAGAGACCGAAATACCGAAGAATTGGCATAGGGCTTACACTCAAAGTTAAAAAACCCGCCATGGTGGTGAGGGAAGTGAAAACACAGGGCTTCAACACCTTTATTAGCGCCCACTTTCCCGACACATCTTGCAGGTCTGGCCGCTGGAAGTGTTGATTAACGATGTGGATGACGTCCATTACTGCCAGTAAAGTTATAATTACCGGCACCAAGCTAGTCATCAGATTCAGTTGCAAACCTAAAAAGCCATAGAGGGCAAGAGTATAGTAACTAGCGAAGAAAACAGCAGCAAAAGCAAACAAAATAACAACTGCACTCCTGTAAATGATGAGTAGAACCAGAAAAATAACACCATAGGCCAAACTCAAATAAATACCAAATTCCTTTTCTGAGAGCTCATTTAAGGCATTGTAAATAACTCCTATACCTGCAAACCTTACAGTTTCTTTTGCCAAGTGGGTTTTAGCCAAACCTTCAATATTATCTAAGAGATCAGCTCTCTGTCCTTCAAAGTCTTCATCATTCTCAGGTTGAATAAAAAGGGCAGTTGCAGTAAGATCCTGGTTAAAAAATTGCTTTTTAAGTTCCGGCAATTTATCTAAAATACTTTCTCTTTCACTTTTGCTATATTTTGTGTCCGAGAGCAGAACATATTGTCTTACCCCTAAGCGCATTCCAGCAGGTACTTCTAAACTGCTTATGGCTAGCACCTCCTTTACATCCGGTAGCTCAGCAACGCTGTCGGTAAAATGCTGTAGTCTTAGTAGAAAGGCAGTAGACAGCATACTATCAGCACTTTTAATTAGCAAAAAGACTGTTTCATCATTACCAAATTGTTTTTTAAACCACTCATACTTCTGAAATTCAGGGTCGCTTTGCAGAAACCAAATACTTAAGCGATTATCAATTTCTACGGCTTTCTTAACGGAAGTCCAGCAAAAAGGCAAACCAAGAAATACGAGGACTAAAATAACGTATCTGTAGCTGAACAACTTTTCCATATGCTCTCGGTTTTAGCTGATCATTTTAAGTAGCTTTTGGTAATCGATCTTGGAATGGTGTCGTGGATCACGAGGCATTTTTTTAATAAAAAACACCTCATCAATAAATTCTAATGCCTCGATTTGATCATTAATATTTTTCTTCTGAAAGCCTCGCTCAGTTTCCAAAACAGCGAACTTCTTGCCATTAAATGTAATTAAAGCACCCTTTACCAAGCCTTTAACACTGCTAAAATGATATTCATACAAAAATGGAGAAAGCACCTCTTCCTTTTCTTGTATCAGCTGTGTACACGGCCCGGTGAGGTATAAGTGATTTCCATTTTTTACAAAGCCACTATCACCAGTTCTATGCCAGCATGTGCTCTCAACAAATATTTTGTTTCTGGCAAGCGCCATATCGTTATTAAAATACTCGCTCAACACATGCTTTCCAGAAACAATAATTTCACCGATGCTTCCAGCAGGCAATTCCAATAATTGCAGTTCTTCTACAGAATTGATATTAATTTTATCATCCCTAATTTCAATAATCTTCACCATGGCAGCTTTATCTAATTCACCAACAAACAATCCTTTGTCAGCAGCCACATCTCTCCTAGATAACTCACTTGCCTCCACGCTGCTTATAGGTTCTGCTTCGGTTGAGCCGTATAAAACTTCAATATAAGCCTGCGGGAATACTTTAAGATAACTGTTAGCTTCAGAAGGAAAAACAGGTGCCCCTCCGGTAAAGATTCTTTTGATTTGGCTAAAATCTCGATTATTTTTTAGTAAATAACTGGAAATTGACAGAATGAAATAGGGAGAAGATGAGATACTTTTAACGCCATACTTCTTCAACTGATGTAAAATTTTATCCGGTTTTAAACTATCCGGCTTGGACGATTTAAAATCTGCAATAACAGAAGTAATCCCCATGCCTAAATTAATCAGCAACACAATAGGCAACACGGGCATATCAACATCTGATAAACTAGGATCTATTTTACGACTCAACACGCTAAGTTGCTCCTGTAGAAATCCGTGCGTCCTCTTAGCGGCCTTGGGTACTCCTGAGCTACCTGTCGTAAAAGTAATTAAAGCGGTATCTTCTGGCGAAGTTTCCACAGCTTTAAGTGGCTGATTAACAGTTTTTTCTGTTACAGATAGTTTTACTGGTATTTTTCTTAGTTCTGAAGATATAAAGGTGAGCAATTTACCTTTCCAGACACTAATTAACACCTTGCACTGAGCCACGCGACAGCATTGCTCCATGCGTTTGAGGTTGACCCACTCATCCAAAAAAACAGCTGTGGCACCAATCCTAAAAAGTGCCAAAACTATCCTATATAAATTTAGGCCCATCGGCACAAAGATTAAAACTCTATCGCCTTTCAGGACGCCCTTACTCTGAAAATAAGCTGCCGTCTCTTCTACTTTTTGGTGTAAAATACCAAAACTCACTGAATTATCCTTTTCAATAATAGCTATCTTATCAGGAGCCTCCTGAGCCTGTTTGATAAACAAATCCACTATATTGAAAGACTTATTCACTATTTTAAAACTAAATTTTTTCCATATAAATGATAATAATTGATAGGTTTTCCGGCAAACTTTTGTGAAATAGATGAAGAATGCGCACCCTCTTCCATCAAAGCATGGACAATTGCATCGTATCCCTCATCTTTAGCTTTTTGGTAAATAATACTACCTATCACCTGCCCCATGTCTTTCCACTTAGGGTCAGGGGCACGAGCAATGGTCTTAATAATGAGCACTTTTTCATGCGGATTAAGGTGATCGTCAACACAAAAGATACAACCTATAATATTTCCTTGAAGATCTTCAGCCAAAAAAGTGAAATTGGGATTGATGATAGATTTTACTGCCAAATATTTACTGATAAATTCCTTTTTAGAAATAGGAGTAAAAAGGAAGTTATGCTTAAAGGATTCTTCCAAAAATGGGAAAACTGCTTCAAGCTCCTCTTCATAATGGCTTAAATCAATATTTCTGAACTTTATATTCTTTTCCTTTTCAAATTGATTTCTCAATTGAGTAAAATAACCATCGTCCTCTGGTATTTCGGGTACCTTGCTGCTAAAATACTTTGCTATATTTTTAAAGCCATTGTCCAGAAAGTGGTCGTGGTAATAATTATGATGAATTGGCTCAAATAAAAATGGATCTTGGGTATTTTCAGTCAATCTATAGCTAAACCACGTACTTCCATTCATGGGGCCAATAACTGCATCTACTCCCAACTTTCCTGCTTCTTGCTCTACCGCCTTAAACAGTAATCGGATATCCTTTGGTCTGTCAAAAGCCTCGTAGTTGCCGATAGTTACTGCTGTTTTACCCTCCCAGCTTAAAGCCTGGTTTTGATACAAAGCAAAACGAGCCACTATTTCCCCATTTTCTTCCAAAAGAAATAATGCTAATAAATTAGTGAAATTAAAATCCTCTTTAACAAAGTGAATCGGACTAGTTTGAGGATATAAAATTGATCTGAAAGCCCAAAACCTTTCAAAATCTTCACCATTAGCAGCTATTTTCTTAACAGTGACGCTCATAACAAGCCATATAAAACGCTTAAAACTACTGCAGGCACCATTAAATTGTCCAGTCCTTTCCCGCTGAGCGCTTCAAATACTGTAGCCGACAGTGCCACACCTATTGCATACAAAATAATTTGTTCTACCATTAATTCAGGGATCAGAATTTTAAACAGAAAAATAGCGAGCAGTGTAGCAGATACGAAAAACCCCAGCGACCCTGCCAAAGTTTTGGTGCCTCGGGTATACTTGCCAAAAGGTTTTCGCTTACCCACGAATGCAGCCACAGGGTCACAAATGGCTAATATCAGCACTGGAAGATAAAAGTAAATCAACTCTTCATTGAAAGCTTTATAGGTGTAAAAGCATGTATATACCGAAATCGGGTATAAAACACTACCATAAGAGGTTCTGTCGATCTTATTAATTGATTTTAAAAAATTGAATTTTATACTTAAGATAAGTAGTATTAGAAATGAAAAGGATAAAAGCAATACCGACCAGTGACTTTCTAAAAAAAAGGGGAAGAGTAAAGACAAAATACCTGTACCAATATGGCTTATTTTTCTTGTAAGTTCTACCCTCCACTGAAACTTATGGTACAAGACCTCTGATAGACCAAACAACAGCAAAAAGGTAGTAGCTAAACCTAAAATGATTGGTATTTCTTGCTTCATATTTTTTTCTCAATAATAATTTGGTGGTAAAAAAAACCCCTGTCTATAGCGCTCAGTTCCTTTGAAAGCTCTTGCAGATAGCTCACTTGCAATGGGAAAAGTCTATGCAAATGCCTAGGAACCATAAGGTTCCAATAAGCTATACGAGCATCAGGATGCAATCCTTTCACCAAACTTTCACCAATTGATTTAAAACTTACGTCATTCATATATTCAAATATATTAGATAAATTCATAGCATGAAAAGGCCCATAAAGTTGATTAAAATCCTGCACACCACCCTCTCTAAATTTTATTTGACCTATATTTTCTTTAATAGCTTTAAAATTCTCTTTTTGAAGATAATAGGGAAGAAAGACACCGAAATTACCGCATAGGTTGTAGCGCAATATGAAGTTCTCTTGAGCATTTACTGATTGTAAATGATTTTCAGCCTTACCAAAAATGTAATTGCTAACGGGTATTTTCACTTCATTCATAAATTCCGGATCACGACCTACCCTCCCCATCACTGCCTTACTAAAAAACAATTTAAAGAGCATTTTCCAGCGCCAAGTGTTCCAGTGTTTATTGTAAAATAGAAGTTGTTCTTCACCGGACTTTTTTGATAGCAAGCCTTTTACTCGCTTTTGGGAATGAATAAACGGTAGAACATACTGACTAAATATTTGAAAATACTTCTCAAACTTTCCTTGATGGATGATACCTTTTTTAATCTCACCCAGTCGGTTCTCAAAATAATGCCGGGCCTCTGCACTCAGCTGTGATTTAATGGCTTTAAAATTATTCATTCTATTTAGATCAGGCTCAAAGCCTAAAAAACTAATCACCTCTTCTCTTTCGAACTCAGATATCACTAATTTCTTCAATTCACATAAATACAGCTGAACTTTACTAATATCCACTGCTAGAACCAGTTCGGGATCATTTTTTAATAAGGCAAAACTGTTGTCACCACCTGATGCTATGGACAATATCTTATCACCTTTTTGAGGAGTCAAACCCTTTAAAAGCACCTCAGCATCTTCCCAACAATTGGCATATCGAATCTTATCAAAACTGACTCTGTCTGTTAATCCATCGCTCATATATTATCTTTAACCAGATGAATTGTGCCTGCACTTCCATCCATTTCCACTAAATCTCCGGTTTTTAAAGTTTTTAATAAACCCGTCACACCTACTATACACGGAATCCCCATTTCTCTCGAAACGATGGCTGAGTGACTCAAAAGACTACCTCTTTCCACAATAATACCTGAAGCACTAGGAAAAAGCGTCACCCATCCCGGGTCGGTGCTGGAGGTTATCAAAATATCTCCTTCCATAGAATCTACCTCATCGGGGTGCACTACATGTCTCACTTTAGCTCTTATAATACCGGGGCAACAACCTACTCCTTTTAAATCACCATCGCTTTTTACTTGATTACTTGAGCTAAAAAAATCATTTCCGGCATACACTATACCAAAAGTGGCGAAGCGCTCGGCAGGTACCTGCAGTGTTTCAAAATGCTGAAATTCTGCCTTTCTGAGCAGACTTAATTTTTGAAGATCAGTACTCACTGATCTCCCCTCGATATACGCTGTAATTTCTTCTTTAGTAAGATAAAAGACATCTCTGGGCGCCTGAATAAGAGATTGCTCATAAAAGCGTTTCCCTAGCTCTGAAAATATCTTTCTCACAATACCAAAAGCACGAGTACGCTCATAGCGCAGGTTTTCTCTTCCGCTCACCAGAATTCTTGTTTGCCGAAGAACGAACTTTAACCACCACTTTTTGAGAGGTTTATATTTTAATTTTTGATTTAATTCTTTTTCTGCTTCCCTTCTTAAATGCATTTCCACAGAAGAGGATGTAGAGTCAAGCGTGATGTTTTGGGTTACATAAGATTTGATCATCTTTACGAGGCGTACGGGATCCTGCTCATAAGAGATAGTTTCTAACTTGAGCTCTCCTACGCACCTTTCTCCAAAATCTTTAATATAGCTGTCAATTTTCAACTTTAGATTTTCAACCGCTGCTGTTTTTGGTTCACTTATAACTTCCCAAATATACTCAGGAGAGTTTTTAGTAAAAATATGAAGCAATTCACTGTGTTGGTGCACAAAAGAGGAAATAGCGATACTTCTGTGGATCGGTTCGGTAGAGATGATATCATGACTCCCGCATAGCAGGTCGTTCTGAATATTCTTGTTTTCACTTCTTAGATATTTTTCACTGTATTTTTGAAGCATTCCAAACCATATCATGGCAAAAAAGTCGTTCAAAAGTGGTGCTTTCCACTCATTCAGTAATTTATGCTCGAAATCCAGATATAATTGCAATAGTTCAGAGGCATCATGATTGTCGTAATTGATGTCTTTGTAGTGGCTGATGGTTTGTTCCAAAAGCAGCATAAAAGCTTTTCTTTTGCGAGGCAAGGCAAACATTCTGTTGATCATACTAAAAGCCATTTTTATAATAGAAAGCCAGGCCTTGCTTTTAGAAAGCTTATAATCTTCAGGGATGTCAAAACGCTCCTTAACGCCCATCATATTCTCCATATATCGGGCATTAATACTATAGCCCGGTAACATTGCCAGCATATGATACCAGGTTTTTAAGTTATAGTAGACTCTGCCATTAATCAGTCCAAGGGTATTTTTAAAAACCTGTTCATTAGCATGAATCACCTTAGAGTTTACACCCATGTAGGCACTAAAAAGCTGGTAGGCCTTTTGGTAAGACTGACTAATAAAAGAAAAGGTTAGCGGAGTAGTAATTCCCGGATAAGATTCAATAATATTACTATTGTCCCAAAGAATGTAATTACTTTTTTGCTCCCTCGGTTGTGCGATTTGCGTGATCGGCCTTGTTTGCAAATAATACAACCTATCATCTTTTATGGCAAATTCCATATCCTGAGGCCTGCCTAATATTTTCTTCATGAGCTTTAAAGTAGCAGTAATTTGAAGTATCTGCTCTTCTGATAAGGAAGCTACATTTTGAAGTTTCTCTTCTACCTTTCCTTCTACAACTCCATGTCCAATTTGCTTATTAAAAGTAAAAAAACTGCTTTTTTCTACTATTTCGGATTGAATTTCCTGCGCTTTTATACAGAAAAAATCGGCATTCAACTGGCCAGAAACCAAGCCTTCTCCCACACCATAAACAGCGTTAATAATTGATTCTTCCTCATTTCCACTGGCCGGGTTCACACCAAAAGCCACTCCGGAAACCTCTGCATCTATCATTTCCTGTACAATAATGGCGATGCCCTCCTCTTTTTCACCAACTTCCTGAATTTTTTTATATTGCTTCACCCGTTCAGAATAGTTTGAAAGCCATACTTTTCTGAGATATGTACCTAAATCTTGCGGTTTTACATATAAATACGATTCAAATTGACCTGCAAAAGAATGCTTTTTCCCATCCTCTACCAAGGCAGAAGATCTAATTGCCAGGAATGTCTTTTGAGAAAAATAATTTGTACCGGAGTCTAAAAGCTTTTGATCAAATCTGTAATTACTGATAAAGTTCCTGACCATCTGCTGGTCACCCGATTTCTGAATTTCATCAGGAATTAACTTTTGCAAATAATCAGCGGGAATAATTGCAAATTTGGGCACTTGTAAACCTGCATTTTTTAAAGCAACTAAATTCCTCCCTTTGCCCCCTAAATAGGGGTTTTGTTCCTCTATATTATTATCAAATATCAGACTCATATATTTGAAATAAAACGTGAAATCATTGGGCCTGCACCTAGAGTCAAATACATTGCTATGGTCCAAAAGGCAGAAGCATATTCAATCATCTTAGCTTTTTGCACACTTGGTCTGATCAAAAATAATGCAGCAGGAACTGTGCAAAGAGCAAGAATAAATGCTAAAATAATATAGCTTTCCAGGCCAAATCCTGCGAAATAGGCCGCTAAGAAGCTTAAAATTAAAGTAGCCAACAGAACTGTTAACCACAAAATTATTGCCTTTGGTATTCCCAACATAGAGGTATAAGTTAATACACCTTCAGATTCTATTTCCGGGGTTCTTATTTTCCTTCCCACTTCTAACACAATTCCATTCATGTAGGACACAGCAAAGAAAAATAGTAAACCTATCGGGGCAGCAACTCCAGCCAAGAACCAGTCTAACCCACTGGCATAAACATCAATGAAAGGAATAATGAACATGTGAGAGGTTACGTACCAAAACTGATGCCTTTTTAGCCATTTGGCAATAAAGAATTCCTTCGTCATCAAAAGCAGATACACCATTACCCCTGCATAGAGCCAAAGCATTTTGGGAAAGAAAATAAGGTTAACCAGCACTTGCAAAATAAAAACTACCCAGCCAATGGCAGCCAGTTCCTTCAAAGAAATCAACCCTCTGGGAACAGGTAATTCTTTCCTATACTGAGCATCATCTTTAGCATCTTTAAATTCATCTAATATACGAACCAAAAGAAAGAGCGTAATGGTAGTGAAGATTCCTAAAAGAAATTTTTCATTACTTACAAAGCCATCTGCCCCCCTGCTGATCCTAGAGTAAGAAATTGCTGAGAAACTAAACACTGCAACTAAAACTCCATGCCCAAGAATAGGAAATCTTTCTTTCTGATAGATGTATAATCTTTTCAAAAACGGAGCTTTGTTATCCTTTTCAACACTATGCTCGTTTAATACGTATGGATTCATTTTCTACCTAGTTTTTGATGTGCTGAAGTAAAATGACCTACTGATAAAGCAGCTGCAATAGATAATTCCCCTGCTAATACCACCGCCCCACATATTTCTGCAAATTTTCGTGCTTTCCCCTCCCCGCAACAACCCATCATTTGTAGGCACTCTTTCTGGGTGGGGAGTCCGGTGCCTCCACCTACAGTGCCAACGATGAGGTTAGGAAGCGTAACGCTTGCATATAAATTACCTTTGCTGTTAACTTCCATTCGTGTAATACCCACAGCGGCCTCCGAGATACAGGCAACATCTTGTCCCGTTGCTAAAAACAACGCAGTTAATCCATTGGCATAATGCCCTTGAGCGCCTATAGCACCACTTTGGATGGTTCCAATTGTAGAAGTTTTCCAATACTCTTCCATTTTCACGGGTGTTGATTTTAATACATCCTCTACTATTTTTTTATCCAATTCAATTTCCGTTGTCACTTTTTTGCCCCGTACACTAGAGAAAGATAATGAGGTTGCCTTCTTATCTCCTGAATAATTCCCCTCCACAAACCATAAAATGGGTTGTATGGGGGAATTCTTTAATATATACTGGCAAATATGATCGGTACAGATTGTTACCATATTTTGTCCTGAAGCATCACCTGTATGGTATTCAAAGGTGAGGATAAGATGATTTCCTTCAATATTAGAGCTTACATCTTTTAATTCGGCATGTCTACTACACTCCTTCACTAAATTGTTAAAGTGATCCATTTGCTGATAGAACCAAACCAAAAAGCCTCCTAAATCGCCCAAATTATCAAATTTAAATACAGGTGATCTTTTTACTGCCTCCACCAGACATATGGATGTGGCACCCCCGGCCAATGTACAGGCTTTGCTGCCTCTGTGATAGGACGCCACTAATGCCCCCTCGGTAGTAGCCAGCGGTACATAAAAATCGCCTTGAGCTGAAGAACCTACCACTCTTAAGGGACCAATTACCCCGACAGGAGTCCTGCACTGGCCTATATAATTTTCTATGTTACCCTGAAAAGTGTCAGCACTATTGATGGTTTTCTGGCCCTTTAAAAATGGGTAATCCTGTTCGGTATGCAGTTTTAAAAATGCTAACCGCTTTGCTGTTCCTTCATCAGTCACTTGAAATTCAGATGGTACAGCGTCTTGGGCATCCCACTGTCCTGACTTGTTTTGCACTTTTTTGATCAAATCAGGTATAAGTTGAATCCGATTAAGTATCGCTAATGCCTCTTTTGTTTTATCGCTAGAAGATGACATGGTTCTTTCTTTATTTATATTAAACTACTAATATTCAATTTTCTTATTTTAAAATTGAATATTTTAAGAATATTAATTCAATTATCATGAATATCAAAAGAAAGGGTCTTAATTAAAAATATTAATGTTCAGTATAAATGAAATGGCATCGTAAAAAATGAAATAAGAATTCACTAAATTAGAATAATAATTGACTTCCTACTTGCTGTTTTAAATTGGAAATATTCTCCTTTTGTCTATATGGTCTTCTTAAACTTGTACTGCGCATTATTCTGCCCTTTGCTAATAAGCCTCAAACTCATCCTGAATTCTTACCGTAATTTCATATTCAGTCGACTTGGTTATAAAAGCTTCGTCTAAATCAATATATTTAATGAAATTTGTTAGCTCATCATCCTCCAGGCCAGTAATAGAAGCAACTATTTCTCTGTTGTACTTTTTACTTCTGAGAATGGCGTCATCCAAATCAGCCTGCAGCTTATAATATTTTACTTTCTCTTTTACCTTCTTCCCACTAAATGTATATTTTAAACCACCTACATCTCTGTTGTATACTGGTGGAGTTTCAGACATAGGCTTAGCGGCTTTCAAACCAAAAGGTAGAAACTTTCCATTATCCTGCATAGGCATTTCAATTAAGGTTTTGCGAAAATCTGCTTCGGATTGAGGAATATTACTCACTAAAACCTCTTTTAATTGAATATTGGCTGGATTCAATAATATAGATATTTGGTTTTTAGTATTAATTACAAATTGTTTGGTAAGGTAATTAACGTTGCTTACTACTAAGGTATCGCCTATATCACCCTTAATTGTAAAATACCCTAATCCAGATGATATAGAGATTCTTTTTTTTGTTGTATTTAAAATATGAGAACCCTCAATTCCCAAGCTGTCTGTTGAAGACAGCACTCTACCATTAATATTTTGGGAATACGCTATGTGAAAGTTTAAGATCATTAAAATGATCGGTAAAAGGATTTTCATTATTTAATTAAACGTGCAAAAAAACTATTACTCATTCTTAACTATAATATTTTGACAATATTATCTGCTTAAACATTTATTGATAATGGTTTTAGACTGTGCTCTGGAGTTATTATTTATAATTCTGCAGTTTTGCTATTATTCTGCTCCATATAAATCGATATCAAATTCATCTTCCATATATTCATTTTTTAAGATAAGGGTAAGTTTATCAATCGAAAATCATGTGATTTTGATCACTCATTTATCACCGTAAATCTTCTTTCATCAATTATGCTAGTAAACAAAGCTTTATAAAACTGTACTTTTCCGAAACGATACATGCTTTGCTGCATCTACTTAACAAACTATTAATCTAAAACTATAAAAAACATGAGTAAACTTACTATTACCAACTTATCCAAAACCTATCCAAACGGGGTGAAAGCTTTGAACAACATTAACATTGAAGTAAATAATGGTATGTTTGGCCTATTGGGCCCTAATGGAGCCGGGAAATCTTCTCTGATGCGGACATTGGCTACCCTACAGGAAGCCGACTCAGGTACTGCAGTTTTAGATGACATTGATATTTTAAACCAGCCAGACGAGCTACGCAAAGTGCTCGGTTATTTACCTCAGGAGTTTGGTGTTTATCCACGCATTACGGCTGAGCAATTGCTCGATCATATGGCTATTCTAAAAGGTATTTCTAAAAAATCGGAACGTAAAGAGATTGTCAAATACTTATTGGACAAAGTCAATTTATACGATAAAAGAACTAAAGCTATCAAAGGATTTTCCGGTGGGATGAAGCAACGAGTTGGGATAGCGCAGGCCCTTATTGGCGATCCTAAATTGATCATTGTAGACGAACCTACCGCTGGACTTGACCCAAGCGAAAGAAACCGTTTTTATAACCTCCTGGCCGATGTAGGAGAAAAAGTTATAGTGATTTTATCTACCCACATAGTTGATGACGTACGGGAACTGTGCACCAATATGGCTATCATGAACTTAGGAGAAATTGTTTTTCAGGGAGCTCCTCAAACTGCCATTGAAGATTTAGCCGGAAAAGTATATCAGAAGATAGTGAAGAGAGAGGAATTAGATGAGTACGCCAAGAATTTTTCTATTATCTCCAATAAAATGGTTGGGGGCAGACCTCTCATTCATGTTTTCAGCGAAGCAAATCCGAATGAAGGCTTTGAGCCCGTTCAACCTAATCTGGAAGATGTTTTCTTCTCTAAAATCAACACTTCAAACGTATTAGTATAAAATCATCCGACATGTTCAGACAATTTTTTAAAACCGAATTAAAGTACACCCTTAAGCAGCCGATGATTTATATTTTCACGGCTTTAATAGCTCTTTTAGTCTTTTTCGCTATCGGTAGCGATAACGTAAATATCGGGGGATCAATAGGTAATGTGTACAGAAATGCGCCACACATCATTGCAGTTTATACCGGTGTGATGACCATTTTTGGTCTGATTATAGCGGCAGCTTTTTTTAATAATGCTGCTTTGCGAGATTATGAGAATTCCTTTAATGAAATACTGTTCAGTACTCCTATCAAAAAATCAGGGTACTTTTTCGGTCGTTTCTTTGGCGCATTAATTTTATCTACCATTCCTATGTTGGGAGTGTTTATAGGTATATTACTAGGGTCAGCTTTAGCTCCTGCATTTGGTTGGGTTGAAGCAGACCGTTTCGGAGACTTTTACCTCTCCTCATTTGTAAATAATTACTTCTTCATTGTTTTACCCAACATGTTTTTTGCTGGCGCTATTATCTATGCATTTGCTAATACATGGAAAAGCACAGTTATTTCTTTTGTAGGTGCATTGGCTATTATTGTAGCTTACAGTGTTGCTGGCACACTTATGTCAGATGTTGAAAACGAAAGCATAGCGGCACTATCAGACGCTTTTGGTATCAGAACCTATTCTTTCATCTCCAAATACTATACGCCTATTGAGAAGAATGCAGTAGGTCTGCAACTTACTCCTATTTTGATTTACAACCGATTGATCTGGTTAGGATTAGGAACAGTTATTTTAGTAAGTTCTTACTTTAGCTTCAGCTTTCAGCAGAAAAATAAAAAAGTAAAAGCGGAGAAAAAGACTAAAGAGAGTGACAGAGAGCCGTTTTTATTACCTAAAGTGTCCATCAACTTTTCATCTTTAACCTCATGGAGGCAATTCAAAAGCTTTTTCTACATTAATTTTTTAAGTATTATTAAAAGCACCACTTTCAAAATTCTTCTTATTTTCAGTCTATTGCTTTTAATTTCCAGTCTGGTAAATGGGTTCGAGTACTTTGGATTGCAATCTTATCCATTAACGTATAAAATGATAGATATCATTTCTAGCGTTTCAGGCTTGTTTACCATCATTATCGTGGTTTTCTTTAGCGGGGAGTTAATTTGGAGAGATAAAGAGAATAGTATCAATGAAGTAATAGATGCCACTCCGCACCAATCTTTTATTTCATTAGTTGCCAAAGTAACAAGTTTGGTGGCAATCACTATCGTGCTATACGCTTTTTTCGTATTGAGCGCAGTCATTTACCAGTTGGGCTCTGGTTATACCAGAATTGAATTGGGTTTATATTTTGGTAACTTTTTTGTTAAATATCTTGGTAATTATATCATCTATAGCATGGTGATGGTGTTGATTCACACATTGGTAAACAACAAATATATCGGATATTTCATATCCATATTATTGATATTCGGCTTAGGTATTATTCTATCAATCGCTGATATTCAAAGCAATATGATCTCACTAGGTGCTACTCCGAGAATAATTTATTCCGATATGAATGCGTTTGGTCCTGCCTTAGCAAGTTCAATTTGGTTTAGTGTCTATTGGGTTTCCTTTTCACTAATTTGCTTATTTTTGGCTGCCCTAATATGGAAAAGAGGAACGCAGGTAAACTTTAAAGGAAAACTGCAGCTCCTGAAGAAACGAATGCCGCAATCATTTAAAATCAGTTTCTTTTTGGTAATCGCAATTTGGCTAACCTTATCTGGGTTTGTTTTTTACAATACCCAGGTAGTAAATACTTATATAACTGCTGACGAACTGGAGATTTTTCAAGTTGACTACGAGAAAAAATACAAAAAGTATGAGGATGCTGCCATGCCTAAGATTGGTGCTATTAATTACTTCATAGACATCTTTCCTTATCAACGCGATGCAAAGGTAAAAGCAGAGGTCCTATTTGTTAACGAAACAGACCAGGCCATCGACTCTTTACATTTCAGCTTAGATCCTGCCTGGGAAACGGAAATTCTACTAAAGGGAGCTACAATAGTTTATAACGATGAAGTGTTATCTTACAGAATCTATAAACTTTCACAGCCCTTTCAGCCCGGAGATAGCATGAAAGCAACTATTTTGAATAATTATACTACTGAAGGATTTGAAAATCAGGTGAGCAGTACTTCTGTGGTAGAAAATGGTACCTTCTTACGGAATAATGAGTTGCTACCCTTTTTAGGATATAATTCGAGAAGGGAAATAGGCGATAATAATACGCGTAAGAAATATGGTTTACTTGAAAAAGAGCGCCTACCCAAACTGGAGGAAGACTGTGGTTCCGCTTGTAATCAAAACTATTTAACGGGAGGAACATCTGATTTCATTGAGGTGGAAACCGTGATATCTACTGCTGCTGATCAAATAGCAATAGCTCCGGGGAGTTTATTGAAAGAATGGGAAGAGGGAGATAGAAAATATTTCCACTATAAAATAGATACCCCTTCCTTGAATTTCTATTCTTTCGTATCGGCTAGATTTGAGGTAGCAAGAGAAAAATGGAATGGGATTGATATAGAGGTGTATTATGACAAAAAGCACGATGTCAATATCCCTAAAATGACTGAAGCAGTGAAAAAGTCACTTACCTATTATACCGAGAATTTTGGACCCTACTATCACAAACAATGTAGAATAATTGAGTTCCCAAGATATAGTACATTTGCCCAATCGTTTCCAGGGACAATGCCTTATTCAGAATCTTTCGGTTTTGTGATTAATCTGGAAAATGAAAATGAAAATAACGTAATTGATGCTGTTGTTGCCCATGAAATTGGCCATCAGTATTGGGGCCATCAACTGGTTGGTGCAGTCATGCAAGGTAGCACTATGTTCAGCGAAGGATTTTCAGAATACTCTTCTTTAATGACAATTAAGAAAGGAGTTGATAATCCTATGAAAATGAGGGAATTCAACAAATACGATCATGATCGTTATTTGAGTGGGAGGAGCTTTGAATCCGAAAAAGAAATGCCTTTATATAAAGTAGAAAATCAAGGATATATACATTACGGAAAAGGTAGCATAGTGATGTTCGCTTTGCAGGATTATATAGGCGAAGATAACGTAAATAGGGCAATGAGAGGGTTTCTAGAGGAGTATCGATATAAAGGCCCTCCCTACCCTACTTCTTTAGATTTCATGCGATATCTTGAACCTGAGGTGCCAGATAGCATGCAGTATTTAATTACGGACTGGTTTAAAGAAATCACGTTGTATGATAATCGGCTGAAGAACGCGACCTATACTGTTTTACCTAACGGAAAATATGAGGTGAATTTGCAGGTGGAAAGTAAGAAAATAAAAGCTGATAGCTTGGGTAATGAAAGCTTTGTTCCTGTTAACGACTGGATAGATATAGGTTTATTCGCCGATGCAAAGGAAGAGGAGTTAATGTTCCAGAAGAGAGTAAAAATCAATCAGGATGAAATGAAATTTACTTTTATAGTAGACTCTTTACCAGCGAAAGCGGGTATTGATCCACGTCACTTACTAATAGATCGCGTATTTAAAGATAATATCATCAGCGTGAAGGAAGCCTCAAAATAAGTTAACTCAATATAAAACTAAAGAGCCGTTAAAATCACATTTAACGGCTTTTTTTTATATGAAAACTTGTTAGAAAGAGTCTCGTTATCTACAGATCTCTGGAAACGGAGAAGTTCAAAAAAATATTCAGCATAAATACAGCACCCCATCCCTCCATAACCTCAGCACCTCTTCTCCTCAACACTTCAAAACCTCAGCACTTAATCACCCACTATATCAAAGGCAACTTCTTTATCACTGCTTTAATCTTATTTTTCCTAACTGCAATAAAAATTTCTGTAGCAGGTGTGGAATGATCGATATCAACGTAGCCTAAACCAATTCCATGTCCTAAATTAGGGGATTGCGTTCCTGAGGTCACCCTTCCTATCACATTCCCATCTTTGTCTTCAATCTCATATCCTTGACGAGGAATACCTCTCTCTATCATATGAAAACCTACTAATTTACGTTTTACGCCTTCCTCTTTTTGCTTTTTCAATGCTTCGCTATTGACGAATTCTTTAGTGAATTTAGTCACCCAGCCTAAACCTGCTTCCAATGGAGAAGTGGTATCATCAATATCGTTCCCATATAGGCAATAACCCATTTCCATCCGTAAGGTATCTCTGGCACCTAAACCAATTGGCTGAATTCCGAACTCCTCACCTGCTTCCAGGATTCTATTCCAGGTATGTTCAGCATCCTTATTATGCAAGTATATTTCAAAACCACCTGCACCAGTATAACCAGTGGCTGAAATAATCACATATTGCGCATCTGCAAATGCCCCTACTTCAAAAGTGTAGAACTTTATTTCCGACAAATTAACAGAAGTCAACTTTTGCAAGGTAGCTGTAGCTCTAGGTCCCTGTACCGCAAAAAGAGAGAAATCATCAGAAATATTCACCATTTCAGCTCCAATGCCTTCATTCTGCTGCTTTATCCAGTTCCAATCTTTATCAATATTAGAGGCATTTACCACTAGCATATATTCATTTTCCCTGATTTTATAAACCAGTAAATCATCTACTACCCCCCCTTTATCGTTAGGTAAATAAGCATACTGTGCTTTACCATCTACTAATTTTGAAGCATCATTACTTGTTACTTTCTGAATTAAAGCTAATGCATTAGAGCCTTTAATGAGAAACTCACCCATATGCGACACATCAAAAATACCCACTGCCTCTCTCACAGTTTTGTGTTCTTCTAATAATCCAGCATAAGAAACCGGCATATTATAGCCTGCAAAAGGCACCATTTTCGCACCTAATTTTTGATGTACATCGTTTAAAGCTACTTTTTTTAATTCCATAATAGTATGTTTTGTAATATTTTATATCCTTGTAAATCTTAGCCTGTCTAAAAGCATTTTGTCTCTGCTTCCACTAGCAAAAGTATAGAAATTAAAGCGAAAATTTAAGTTGAGTGAATTAGACCTTAAAAAAAATTAGAGAATATTTAAAGTTTACTATCGTTATTAAGCACAAAATTAAGTCATTCACCACTTAAATAATTAATTAACCTTTTACCTAAGTTTCAATAAAATATGACTTTAAAATCTTTTTCAGTATTACCTTTATAATTAAACTAAAAACTCATAAAATGAAAAAACTACTGATAGTGCTGCTGTCATTCCTAAGTACAGCAGCTTTCAGCCAAACTAAGCTGGTTGAAAAAGTAACCCAAAAAGAAGGAAAAATCGTTATCCCCTACGAAAAATATATTCTGGATAACGGCCTTACTTTAGTAATCCATGAAGATCACTCCGATCCTGTAGTGCATGTAGATGTAACCTACCACGTGGGCTCCGCTCGTGAAGAGATAAAAAAATCAGGTTTTGCTCACTTTTTCGAGCATATGATGTTTCAGGGCTCTGAAAATGTTGGAGATGAAATGCATTTTAAATATGTTACTGAATCAGGAGGTACTTTAAACGGGACCACCAACAGAGACAGAACTAACTATTTTGAAACTGTACCAAGCAACCAATTAGATGTTATGCTTTGGTTAGAGGCCGACAGAATGGGGTTTTTACTCCCTGCCGTTACTCAGGAAAAATTTGAGGTACAAAGAGCAACAGTTAAAAACGAGAAAGGTCAAAATTATAATAACAGGCCTTATGGTCTCTTCGGCGAGGTAAATGCTGCCTCTCTTTATCCTTATGGCCACCCCTATTCATGGTTAACAATTGGTAAGCTAGAAGATTTAGACAGAGTGGATGTAAATGACCTTAAGAAATTCTTTTTAAGATGGTATGGTCCTAACAATGCTACCTTGACCATTGGAGGAGATGTTAATCCTAAAGAGGTGGTTAAAAAAGTTGAAAAATATTTCGGGAGTATTCCTAAAGGACCTGAAGTAGACCCTATGAGTTTAGAGCCTGTAACTATTGAAGAAGACAGGTACGTGTCATATGTGGATAGCAATATTCGCTTCCCTCTATTATTATTTACTTACCCAACTGTTGCAAGATATCATGAAGATGAAGCGGCTTTGGACTGTCTGTCTGAAATTTTAGGTTCAGGAAAAAGCTCGTATTTCTACAAAAAATTCGTCCTTACACAGAAAGCCATTCAGGCCAGCACCTTTCATCCAACCAGCGAATTAGCAGGTGAATTCACTATGTTTACTTTACCTTTTCCTGGTCAAAAGCTTTCTGATTTTGAAACAGAGGTGAGAAATATTTTAGAAGAGTTTGCTGAAAACGGAGTAACTGATGCTGATATTGAAAAATTTAAAGCAGGCTATGAGTCAAGCACCATTAATGGTCTGGCTAGTGTACGTGGTAAAGTAAGTCAATTAGCTGCGTACGAGACTTTCCGTAATGACCCTAATTATATTGCCAAAGACCTGTCAAGATACTTAGCGGTTACAAAAGAAGATGTAATACGTGTTTTTAATAAATATATTAAAGATAAGCCGGCTGTTATTCAAAGCGTGTTACCTAACGAAGAAACCGAGCGTGCTAAGCCAGATAATTTCACCCCTGTAACAGAAGGCGAAAGTGATTTTCCTACCGCAGATTATGAAGGTCTATCTTATAATGAACCTACCGGCGACAAATTTGATAGAAGTTCGAAGCCTGTACCGGGACAGAGCCCATTGGTAAGTGTGCCGAAAATCTGGAAAGAAAACTGGGCGAACGGGATGAAATTAATAGGTACAGAAACTACCGAAATTCCAACAGTAGCCATCCAAATCACTTTGAACGGTGGTAGCCAATTGGATGCTTTCGATCCTACTAAAGCAGGTTTAGCCTCTCTTACCGGCAGCATGATGAATGAGGGAACAGAGAATTATACTCCGGAAGAATTTCAGGAAGAATTGAAAAAAATTGGAAGCTCAATTTCTGTAAGTGCAGGACAAAATAGCACCACTTTATATATCAATACTTTAAAGAAAAACCTTGATCAAACTTTGGATCTCGCAGAAGAAGTATTGTTCAAGCCAAGATTTGACGCAGCTGATTTTGAAAGAAACAAAAAGCAAACTATTGAAGGAATCAAATCAAGTGAATCTGATCCTGCATCAATTGCTAGCTTGGTGTATAATAAACTGATTTATGGTGATAATCATATTTTCTCAGTACCTACTTCTGGCTTAGTAGAAACTGTTGAAAACATCACGCTAGAGGATGTGAAAAGCTTTTACAAAAAATATTACACCCCAACTTTAGGAGAGTTAGTAGTGGTAGGAGATGTTTCTGAAAAGGAGATACTTCCAAAGCTGGACTTTCTTAAAGAATGGACAGGGCCCAAAGTAACTATACCTGAGCTTACTTTTGATAACAAGTACAAGACTACTAAAATTTATTTAGTGGATAAAAAGGACGCTGCGCAATCTCAAATCAGAATTGGGTATTTAACGGATCTTACTTATGATCCTACAGGAGATTACTATAAAACCTATTTAATGAACTATAACTTAGGTGGTGCTTTTAATAGCCGCATTAATTTAAAATTACGAGAAGAAAAGGGCTGGACATATGGCGCCAGATCTTATTTTAGTGGTGGAGATAACCCAGGGCCGTTCACAGCTTCTGCAGGTGTAAAAGCAGACGCCACTGATAGCTCAGTATTTGAATTCATGAAGGTTATTGCCGACTATAAGCAAAATGGAATTACATCAGAGGAGGTAGATTTCATGAAAAAATCTATAGGACAAAGTGATGCTTTAAGCTATGAAACACCAGGCCAAAAGGCAGGGTTTCTTAGAAGAATTGTACACTATAATTTAGATGAAGATTATGTGAAAGATCAGTTAAAGATTTTGAACAACATGACTAAAGCTGAAATAGATAAAATTGCTAAAGAACGATTGAAAAATGAGGAAATGGTAATTGTTGTGGTAGGTGATGAAGCCACCAACATTCAGGGATTACGTAATTTAGGTTACGAAATTGTTAGATTAAATGCCAAAGGTGAGCCCGTGGAAGGGGAAACAATCGAAGGTGGTAAATAATTTTAAGTTATTTTTAATATTGAAAGGCTGCTTTAAAAAAAGTAGCCTTTTTTTGTTTTACGGAATCCCTTCATAAAAAATTAAAGATTTGATTTGCCACGCAATATTAAAATCACTTATTTAGTCGCTAAATTCAAGCAACTCAAATTATAATTCTATATACATGCAACAAACCATCATTAGTGGAATCCAGCAAATAGGAATAGGCGTTTCTGACGTACAGGCAGCTTTTAAATGGTACAGACAAAACTTCGGAATGAGTGTGCCTGTTTTTGAAGAAGCTGCAGAAGCTGCTTTAATGTTGCCTTACACTGGTGGTGAACCCAGAAGCCGACATGCAATTTTGGCGATCAACATGCAGGGTGGCGGTGGCTTTGAAATATGGCAGTACACTTCAAGAAAACCAGAGGCTCCTCAATTTACACCTCAACTTGGCGATTTAGGCATTAATATTGCCAAAATGAAAAGTAAAGATGTAGAAGCAACTTATGAACTGTTCAACAGAAGAGCTTTAAATATTTTAGGCGGAATTGAAAAAGACCCAAACGGAAAACCTACCTTTTTTGTGACAGACCCCTGGGGCAATATTTTTCAAATAGTGAGTAGTACATCATGGTTTCAACAAAGAAAGACAGATTTACCAGGAGGACCAAATGGTGCCATAATTGGTGTAACTGATATTGAAAATGCGAGAACGCTATACTCTGATATTTTAGGGTACGATGAAGTGATTTATGAAGAAGAAGGTATTTTTGATGACTTAAAAGCAGTGCCAGGAGGAGATAAAAAAGTAAAACGTATTTTATTGAGGCATAGTAAGCCAAGGGAAGGTGCTTTCAGTCCCCTATTAGGTGCCAGCGAAATAGAATTAGTGGTTGCCGCAAATCGCAAACCTAAAAAAATATATGAAAACAGATTTTGGGGAGATTTAGGATACATACATTTATGTTACGACATCAATGGTATGCCAGCTTTGAAAGCAGCATGTGAAGCTAAAGGTTTTCCCTTTACCGTAGATAGTGCTAATAGCTTTGATATGGGCGAAGCTGCTGGCCACTTCACTTATGTGGAAGATCCTGATGGCACTTTGGTGGAGTTTGTTGAAACGCACAAAGTACCTATCATGAAAAAAATTGGTTGGTACCTTAACTTACAAAAACGCGATCCTAAAAAGCCATTACCAAGATTTATGCTAAAAGCTATGGGTTTAAGTGAGGTGAAGGATTGATTTTATAGTTTTAGGTTTTAAGTTTTAGGTATTAGGATGCATTCTTTTAACAAAAAGATCCAATGAAAAACAGCATGGTAGGAAATATTTTCTTAATTATTTATGGCATTGCGCTATTTTTAAGAATTAGCTTGATGGAATCGGCTGAGCGGGATGGATTTGATGTTTTCCAATGGGTGTTAGGTGTAATCCTTGCAGTCGTTTCAGGATATAGAGTAGTTCAACAGCTGAAAAAGAACAAAGAGACTTCAAATTAATTCATTAGCTATTCTTTTTATATTAAAAAAAAATGCTTTCAGAAAAAAATGAAAATAATATTAGTTAGAGTTGGCTTCATAGTTTACTTCTTATTTACTTTTATTCATATCACTAAGAAAGAGGTTACTGAAAGGGATTCCCTAGATATTTTCCTGGTAATTTTAGTAGCAGCTTTAATCCTTGAGTCAGCATTTGAATTAAGTAAAACTTTACGCAATAAGAGTTAATTCCATTTAACTAAATATATTATGATATGAAAGGAGAAATGTTTAGTAAAATGTAGTGCTTTTTTCATATACTCCTCACCTCAATCTACCTCAATAGAGCTTCTTAAGGATAGAACTTATCAGTAGCTGCAATTCAGTGGAAATTCACCAATTCTAACTTTTGAGGAAAGAGCCACAGTCTATGGAAATCGCTGTAGAGAAATCAATTAAATTTGAAATGACATCTCAAACCATTGATCTCTTTAAAATATTATTCCTTCTACCAGCTTTACGCCATAGGCCTCCCAAAGGGTGGCGGGCTATCCCATAGGTACAAAAGCTGTTCTCATACCTCCTTATTGTCCCATCAGGGATACCTATATTACATGCGAGAAGGAGAAATTACATTAAAAATTACTCATTAAATTTATAGATGGCCGCCTTTACAAGATGATCTCAAGCCCCGTAGGTGGCGGCATCTTGGTAGCCCGGGGTTTCAACCCCGGGTAGAAATGAACCACACATCCCCGATTTTGGCGACATTTTTGTTCCGAAGGAAAACAAAAATGATGACAAAATCTTATGATGCTGCCATTTAAAGGTGATGTTTTTTGAGCCATAGAACATGGGGAAAGTCCTAGTAATTTTATTTTTTCTCAAATGAGTTTTGGCTGGGAATGACGAGCTCTTATTTTTGTTTTCATTTTCTAAAGTCACAGCGTGAAGACATTTTAGTAGGCCAGTGTTTTAAGCCTAGGTAAAAATTACAGTGTATGCTCGATTTTGGCGACATTTTTGTAAAGCGAAGCGCACAACAAAAATGATGACAAAATCTTATAACGTTGGCATTTCAAGGTAATACCCTTTGAGCCACACACCAAGGGGAAATGGTTTGTTGACTATTGATTATTGTCAACTGTCAATTCAAAACTTACTCCACTGACTCCCCCTGTAATTGCTTATTATAAAGTTCTTTATACGGACCGTTCTGTCCCAGTAATTCTGCTTCAGTGCCTTGCTCCACAATAACACCGTCATCCAGTACAATGATGTAATTTGCCAGTTTAGCGGAGCTCACTCTATGGGAAATTATTACACTGGTTCTGTTTCGCATAATCTTTTTCAGTGCATTTAAGATCGCATTTTCAGTTTTGGTATCTACAGCTGAGAGTGCGTCATCCATTATCATAATTTTAGGATCTCTTGCAATAGCTCGTGCGATGGAAACCCGCTGTTTCTGTCCACCGGAAAGTGTAATTCCTCTTTCACCAAGGTTGGTTTCATATTTTTGAGGGAAATCCATTATATTATTATGCAAATCAGCATCTTTAGAAGCCTGCAAAATTTGTTCTTCGCTTAAATCGTTGGCTCCAAAGGCAATATTTCGCTTGATGGAATCGGAAAACAGGAAGACATCCTGCGGTACGTAGCCAATTTGCCCTCTCAAATTACTTACCTTAAATTCATCAATTTTTATACCATCTATCGTTATTTCACCTTCAGTAGGATCGTACATTCTGGCCAATAAGTTAGCGATTGTACTCTTTCCAGAGCCCGTGGTGCCAATTACAGCTAAGGTTTCACCTTGTTTTACAGAGAAACTTACCTTCTTTAAAGCCTTAATTCCTGAGTCAGGATAAGTAAAGCTTACATTTTTAAAAACAATATCCCCGTCAAATACTTTTTCTATATTTTCAGAAGAAACAATTTCGGTATCATTTTCAAGAAACTGATTAATCCTTTTTTGAGAAGCAGCCGCTCTCTGGATGATGCTGGTTACCCAACCCACAGATGTTACCGGCCATGTAAGTAAGTTAACGTAAATAATAAACTCAGCAATGTTACCCGCTGTAACTGCACCATTCATTACTTCTACCCCTCCTACATACACCACTAGTATAACTGATAAACCTACCATTCCCATAATTAATGGGAAGAAAAGCGCATCAACAAAAGTAAGTCTTAATGATCTGTATTTGTAGTTATTGGTTTCTTTGGTAAAATTTCTTAGCGAGTCATCTTCCCTCACAAAAGACTTTAAAACCCTGATGCCTGAAAAAGCCTCCTGTACTAAAGTTGAAAGTTGCGACTGGCTCCTTTGGATTTCCTCAGAACGCTTATTCATCAGATTATTCACAAAGTAGATACTAATAGAAAGAAAAGGCAAAGGAATTAAGGAATACCAGGTTAGGGTGGCATTTACAGAAAACATAATAGGTATTACAATAAGGAATAAAGTAACCAGATTAACAGAATACATAATGGCTGGTCCCAGGTACATTCTTACTTTGCTTACATCTTCCGATATCCGGTTCATTATATCCCCGGTGTTATTCTGTCTGTAAAAGCTTAGTGGTAATTTTTGATAATGGTTGTATATTTCATTTTTCAAATCGTATTCAATTAGCCTTGACATAACTATAATTGTTTGCCTCACCAGAAATAAGAAAAGGCCTCTTCCCAATGCTAGTAAAATAATAATACCCCCATATATAAATATGGAGGAGGCGAAAAAATCATAGAAATTCTCTTGTAAAGCAAAACCTTCGTAGAGACGATACATCTCTATATTTTCTTTCACTAAATTAAATGCGTATCTAACTACCTGAGCTGGAAAAACAGCAAAAAAGTTAGACACAATCATAAAAAGTGTACCTAACAAAAGATAGTATTTATATTTAAATAAGTATTTATTTAAGTGCTTAAGTTCTTTCATTGATTAGATCTGAATTGCATGAATATGAATTAGCAATTGGAAAATTAAAGATAACATCCGGTAAAACGCTCTGACCCTCTTATAGTTTATTGTAAATAGGAATAAAAGCAAATTACAAATACAAAAATACGATCCTTAGGATAAAGCCAACAATAAGCATCGATTTTTATTAGATTTTTTATGAAAATCATTTTAAAGTAATGATTATGAAGCAATTAAACCATTAAAAGTTTCGTTTTGTCGAATATTTTAAAAGTGTTTATAAACTTTAGTTTGTCATTCTGAAGTTATTTCAAAATTTTAATAGAAGATTATCTTAAAACACAACTTTTTATTTCACTCTGATCTAATTATTCAGCATTAGTATTGGAATTTTACAATTTTTAAGGCAATTGAAATACTAAAAAAATTAAACTATTTTTGCATCGCTTTTAAGAATAATAAAAGCCTTGAAATTATTAAATAAACTCAGCAATGATAGAAGTTAGTGAAGCACAAAGTACCGAGGTATTTTCTTCTTTTAATGAGATAACAAAAATGGGCCATGAGCAAGTAGTGTATTGCTATGATGAACCTACCGGATTAAAAGCCATAATTGCGATCCATAATACAGTTTTGGGCCCAGCATTGGGAGGCACACGCATGTGGACCTATGCCAACGACCAGGAAGCATTGATTGATGTTTTAAGACTTTCTCGCGGTATGACTTACAAAGCAGCCATTTCAGGATTAAACCTGGGTGGTGGTAAAGCGGTAATTATTGGTGACGCTAAAAAGTTGAAAAACGAAGCTTTTTTAAGAAGATTTGGTCGTTTTGTAGATAGCCTACGTGGGCGCTACATTACTGCCGAAGATATGAACATGAGCACCGCTGATATGGTGCAACTATCATATGAAACTGATCATGTCATGGGCTTACCGGAAAGCATGCATGGAAGTGGAGACCCTTCCCCTGTTACTGCCTATGGTGTATACATGGGAATGAAAGCCACAGCTCACAAAGCTTATGGTATTGATAGCTTACAAGGTAAAAAGATTTCCGTTCAGGGTGTTGGTCAGGTAGGCCATTATTTGGTAGATTATCTGATCAAAGAAGGGGCAATCGTAACAATAGCAGATATTAGCGAAAGTAATATTAAAAGAGTAACCGACAAACATGATGTTACGGTGGTAAATCCTGAAATGATTTATGATGTGGATGCAGATATTTATGCACCATGCGCTATGGGTGCCACAATTAATGACGAGACCATTTCAAGAATTAAAGCGAATGTAATCGTTGGTGCTGCTAACAACCAGTTAAAAGATGAAGTAAAACATGGAGAAATGCTTCAGAAGAAAGGTATTCTTTACGCACCTGATTTTTTAGTGAATGCTGGTGGTATCATCAACATATTTCCTGAATTAATGGGTAACTATAATAAGGAGCTAGCATTAGGTCAAACTGAAAAGATTTATGATAAATGCACAGAAATCTTAAATAAGGCTGAAAACGAAAATATTACCACTCATAAAGCTGCTTTAATAATTGCTGAAAAGCGAATTAGCGATATGGGTAAAGTAAAATTGGCTTACTAAGCCTAAAATAATTAAATTTGCAGGAAGGAAGTAAAAATTTCTTCCTGCTACTACGTTCTTTTTATTACTGACTTATGCTGAACAGAAGATCTTTAAGAATAAAAGCCATGCAATCCTTGTATGCAGTGCAAAAATGTGAAGAAGCTGACTTTGAAATAGCCAAAGACTTCATAGAAGACTACTTTGCTCCTGATTTAAACTCCATGGAAGTACAAAACAAGGAGGAACTCAAAAGTAACGCCAAAATTGCCAAGCGTATTTTTAAAGAAAATTATACCAATAATCATATTAAAGAAGGAGAAAATAGTTCTCCTGAGATTCGAAAAGCAGTTAGTGAAGCGATAGATCATTACCATAATATGGTGAAGAAAGATCATGTTTTTATTCGGAAAAATATGATTGAAGCAGTTAATACCTTGCTTGAAAATTATTACCTGATCATACAATTAACCACTGAATTTGCTGAGCTATCTTTTGAAGAGATTGAAATCAGAAAAAAGAGATTGGTAGAAACAGGCAAACAGGTATTTGACAGTGAATTAAATCTTTACAGAAACAAAGCCGTAAAAATTCTGAATGAAAATAGTGAACTCCAAAGCGAATTTTTAAGGTTTGGCACTTCCTGGAATGATGAAAACCTCACTATTAAGCAGTGGTACAGAGATATTCTAAAGAAAGAAAGCTTTTATCAGCAATATTTAATGAAAGCTGAGCCCACTTTTGAAGAAGATGTTGAATTACTGGATCAGATAATTAAGCAGGTGGTTTTTAAAAATGAGACCATCGCCAAGTTTATGGAAGAGAAGGATTTATACTGGGCAGAAAACAAATCTGCTTTAAAATCCATGCTAAAGAAAACTATTAAATCTCTTCAAAAAGACACTGATCATGTAGAATTAATAGAGCTTTCTGCTAATTGGGATGATGACAGTGAATTTTTTAAAAACTTATTTAGTTTAACATTACAAAATGACGCTGAATATGAGGAGATTGTTTCCAATTTCGCCAAGAACTGGGCCACCGAGAGAATAGCATCCATAGATATGATCATATTAAAAATGGCAGTTTGCGAAATGATGAATTTCCCTAGTATTCCGGTAAAAGTGTCAATTAATGAGTATATTGACCTTTCTAAGAATTATAGTACTCTAAAAAGTAAAATATTTGTAAACGGTATGCTCGATAAAATTTCGATAGATCTGGAAAATAAAGGAGCAATCAAAAAAAGTGGGCGAGGTTTAATCGATAACAAATAACTTGTTATGCTACTTTACGTATTTTTACAATTGAATTTAACTTTTGAATTGTTATATAATTGGAGTACCCATATATTTACACAACTAAATTGAATTATCATGAGTAAAGGAGGAAGCAATTTTTTAATGTTTATAACTGGAGCAGCTGTTGGTGCTGCTATTGGTATATTATATGCCCCGGATAAAGGAATTAATACAAGAGATAAATTATCTTACAGACTTGATAAATATAGAGAGATGTTGGAAAATTTATTGGAAGACATTTCGGAAAATAAAGAATTAGGTTTAAGCACAGCAAAAAGCGATGGCGAAAAGGTAATAAGTTCAGCTAAAGTAAAAGCAGAACAGCTTTTAAGTGATGTGGATGAACTACTCAATCAAATTAAACACAAAGAAGATTAAAATAAATAATAAATTAAGTTAAAAATGAAATACATAATTAGAATACTATTTGTAGCAGCAGGTGCTATTTCTATTAGTGCTTGCTCCAATGGAGATTTGGAGAAAAGAGTAACTGATTTAGAGAGAAGAATAGCTTCGCTAGAGGCTGGTAACAGACCTCCCTCTACGCAACCGGTTTCTTTTAATCAGCAACAGAATAATACCCAAGCTAACACAGCGCAAACCAACACTCCTCAGGAAAAACCCGAAGGCCCCTTGCCTACTATGACTTTCGATGAAAAAGTACATGATTTTGGCAATATTAAAGAAGGTGAAGTGGTAACTAAACTATTTAAGTTTAAAAATACCGGAGAAGCACCATTGATTATTTCTGATGCCTCTTCATCTTGTGGATGTACAGTGCCATCTTATACTAAGGCCCCAATTGCACCGGGAGAATCTGGCGAAATTGAAGTAAAATACAATTCCAGAGGAAAGAAAAACCAGGATAATAAGGTTGTAAGAATTACAGCAAATACCTGGCCTGCTACTAATAATATAACAATAAAAGCATTTGTAGAAGCTGATGCATCAAAAACAGCTAATACTACTGCTGGTCCTTTAAATCAATAAAATTAAATGATACAAATAATTTTCGCACAAGCGGCTACCGGTGGCGACAATGCCTGGATGAGTCAACTATTACTTTTTGGAGGTATAATCCTTATTTTTTACTTTTTCATGATCAGGCCTCAGCAAAAAAAGCAGAAAGACCATAAAAAGTTTGTAGAAGATATTAAAAAAGGTGATAATGTAGTGACTATCGGCGGGATGCACGGTAAAATTTACAGCATCGATGATGAATTAGTTACTTTAGACGTAGACAAAGGAACCAAATTAACATTTGAAAAGTCGTCTATATCATTAGAACAGAGTAAGAAATTACAAGGGAAATAATATCATACAATATTTTTGAAGGTTTTAGAAAAAATATTAGATGGGCTAAGTAATACTTTTTTGCCTAGCTCAAACGAAGGCTTGAAAGTGGTAGTTCTGTGCGTTGTTACAGCTACCACTTTTTGGTTTTTTAATGCCCTCAATGATAATTATACCACGCAAATAAAATACCCCATCCACTTCTCTTATGCAGACTCTACTTATGTGGCTGTAAACGAAATTACCGACAATGTTGCAATAAATGTTTCAGGTGGTGGCTGGAATCTTTTAAGAAGAACTTTCTGGTTTACCATTGATCCCCTGGAAATTCCGTTGAATGAGCCCTCTAAAAATAAGTTTATTTTAGGGAGCACCCTCGAAAACATCATCTCTGATCAGCTCAATGAGCTACAGCTCAATTTTGTGGAAACTGATACTATTTGGTTAGCTATTGACTCCATTAAAAAGAGAAAATCAAAAATTATAATTGATAGTCTCAATATTAATTTGAGAAAAAACCATAGAATAACCTCCACTATTCAATTAGGTTATGATTCAGTTGAATTTACAGGGCCCCAAAGATTTATAGATAAAATACCTAATACCATTCTATTACAAATCCCCAACAATGATATCAATAAAGATTTTAGTGATGAAATAGAGCTTTCTACCTTTGGCTCCAGCCTGGTGAATAGAAATCCGGTAGAAGTGCCAGTAAGTTTTGAGGTAGAGAAATTTATTCTACAGGAATTGATGATTCCTTATAAAACTATAAATGCTCCAATTGATTCATCAAATTATATTTTTGATGATAGTTTGGCCTACCTTGATTTTCAAATTGAGGAAGACCTGGCTGGTAAGTTTAATTTGGATAGTATAAAAATTGTGGTTGATTACAAGAAGTTAGATAGAGGGAAAACCAAAGTAATGCCTGAAATTAAAGAACTACCCCAGACATTAAAAGATAGATTTATTCAAATTGATTCATTAGGTTTTAAATACCAATAAAATGGTGAAAATTGGTATTACCGGAGGTATTGGGGCAGGAAAAAGCTTAATAGCAGGTATATTTGAATTATTGGGTATTCCTTGTTACCCGGCAGACTCCAGAGCTAAATGGCTACAAACCCATGACGCTCAACTTAAATCACAAATAATCCAACATTTCTCTGAAAATGCCTATTTACCATCAGGAGAATTAAATAGAGATTTTTTAAGTCAGGAGGTATTTGGTGATGATGAAAAGTTAAATCTTCTTAATAGCCTGGTGCACCCCGCAGTTGGTAGAGATTTTAAAGATTGGTGCGGTCATCACTCTGATAAACCCTATGTACTAAAAGAGGCAGCATTACTGTATGAAATGGGCTCCTATAAACAGTTAGATGCTACCATCAATGTTTATGCGGATGAATCTATTCGTATAAAACGGACACTTGCCCGTGACCCTCAAAGAACAGAAGAAAGTGTTAAAAGCATTATCAAAAAACAATTTTCTGATAAGAAAAGGAATGAATTAGCCAATTATATCATTTATAATGACGAAACAAAATCTGTTATTTTACAAGTAGTAGCCCTTCATGAAAAGTTGCTTAATGTAAAAAAGTAACTACCTTTTTTCACTATTAAAATCTGACATTTCCACTTAGGGCTAACTTAAACTCATTCCCGCATTAATTGTAATCCATTCACATAAGAGGGCAAAAGCTAATTCTATTTATCGTTTCATTTCCCACTGATTATTCTTAAATTAAGTGTTCAAATAAATGATCAACTGAAAACTTTAATAATATGAGTGATAGAATTCACACCCTTGGAGGTTATATACATGAATACCAACGAAGCGTACACCAACCCGACTTATTCTGGTCGCGAATTGCTGATTCCTTTCACTGGAAAAAACGCTGGGATAAAGTAGTAGAATGGAATTTCGAAGAACCAAAGATTGAATGGTTTAAAGGCGCTAAGTTAAACATAACTGAAAATATTCTAGAGAGACATTTATTTACCTCAGGTGATAGCCCTGCCATCATCTGGGAACCCAATGAGCCAGGCGATGAAAACCAAATAATCTCCTACAGGCAACTTTATGAAAAGGTAAATCAATTTGCCAACGCCATGAAGGCTAACGGTGTAAAAAAAGGCGATCGGGTAATTATATACATGCCCATGGTACCAGAGGCTGCGGTGGCTATGTTGGCATGTGCAAGAATTGGTGCCGTACATTCTGTGGTTTTTGCAGGTTTTTCCTCCAGTGCGTTGGCTGATAGAATTAATGATTGCAAAGCTAAAGTGGTATTAACCTCTGATGGCAACTATAGAGGTGCTAAGTCTATAGGTGTTAAATCTGTGGTAGATGAAGCAGTTGAAAACACCCAAACCATAGAAAAAGTTATTGTCTTTAAAAGAACAGGTGAAGAAGTTAATATGAAATCCGGAAGAGATATTTGGTGGGATGAGGCTATTAAAGATCAAACTACCGAGTGCCCTGCCGAAGAAATGGATGCCGAAGATATGCTGTATATTTTATACACTTCAGGCTCAACCGGAAAACCTAAAGGCGTAGTTCATACCTGCGGTGGCTATATGGTTTATACCAAATATACTTTTGAAAATGTATTTCAATACAGTCAGGGAGATGTGTTCTGGTGCACAGCTGATATAGGATGGGTAACAGGCCATTCCTATATTGTTTATGGCCCTTTATTAGCAGGAGCCACCACCTTAATGTTTGAAGGTGTACCTACTTATCCGGATGCAGGAAGATTTTGGGAAGTGGTTGAAAAATATAAAGTAAATCAATTTTATACCGCTCCTACCGCCATACGTGCTTTGCAGGCTTTTGGTACAGATCCAATTGAGAAGCACGACCTCAGTTCACTAAAAGTAATAGGGTCTGTAGGCGAGCCAATTAACGAAGAAGCATGGCATTGGTATCATTCACATGTAGGGAAAGGCAAATGCCCCGTGGTAGATACCTGGTGGCAAACAGAAACTGGAGGTATTTTGATTTCACCGCTGGCTGGAGTTACCCCTACCAAACCCTCTTACGCTACTTTACCTTTACCCGGCATACAGCCTGTAATTGTGGATCCGGACGGAAAAGAATTGAAAGGTAATTCTGTACAAGGTAATTTATGTATAAAGTATCCGTGGCCTGGCATGCTGAGAACTACCTATGGAGATCATGAAAGATGTAAGCAAACTTACTTCTCCACCTATAAAAATATGTATTTTACTGGCGATGGAGTGAAACGAGATGAAGATGGGTATTACCGAATTTTAGGTCGTGTGGATGATGTAATCAATGTTTCGGGTCATAGAATGGGCACTGCCGAAGTGGAAAATGCTATTAATGAACACCCTAAAGTGTTAGAATCTGCAGTGGTAGGGTTCCCACACGAGGTCAAAGGCCAGGGCATTTACGCCTATGTTATTTGTGATCTGGAAAATAGATCTGAAGAAAACCTGATCAATGAAATAAGAGATACTGTGAAAAAAATCATCGGTTCGATTGCTAAGCCTGATCAAATTCAAATCGTATCCGGATTTCCAAAAACCAGATCTGGCAAAATCATGCGAAGAATTTTAAGAAAAATTGCTGAAGGAGATACTGATAATTTAGGTGATATCTCCACCCTTCTTAATCCTGAAGTGGTAGAGGAAATTAAAAAAGGAGCAAAATAAATAAAAAAGCCTTTTCTGATTGATTTCGGAAAAGGCTTTTTACATTATTAGTTTGGTTTGCTCGCCTATTAATGATCTGAAGCCGGTTAGACCTACGGTACTGACCTAGGAGCATGCATAGGTCAGACGATAGTCAGTACTGGATTTAGCTATGCTTAAAGATGATTGTTTCACCATCTTACTTTCTAAAATACCTCACTGCAAAAAAACCAACCACAGCAAAGAATAAAACCAAAACTACAATAGTCGAGGTTTCAAAAGCTTTTTGATGATCGATCTCTTTGGCATCATCTCGTTGATACTTTGAGTCACTATCCAGTTGCTTAGTTTCTTCAGTTGACCTCACTGCCTTCTCTGCAATATTTTGACTATTTGCGCCTGATGAAGATACTTCCGAAGCGGTTTCAGACCTTATATAAGCCAAAATATCCAACTTCTGCTCATCAGTGATAAAAGAGAATTGTGGCATTACAAAATTATAGTTAGACACTAAATAATTGGTATAATTATCATTCGTTTTTACCACTTCCATAGGGTTATTGATAAATGATAATAACCAGGGTAAAGGCCTTCGTTTAGAAATGCCGGATAAAGCAGGGCCAATAGTACTTTTGCACAATTCATGACAGCTATTGCAATGTTTCCTAAAAAGTGTTTTACCCCGTAATGCAGAGGCCTCATCTACAGGAACCCTTAAATCTGTAGTTTCAGCGTAGTAATCTTTAACTCCTTGTTCTTCATTATAAGATCTATTCCTTGCACTTTTTATTAATGAGGAAAGCGCTGAAGTTGATGTAATACTTGTGTCTTTTCGGGCTTTATCAGATTCACTTTTCAAATAACCAAGAATATTTTTGATATCCTTTTCATCCAAATCGGGGAAATTGGGCATTTCCATACTATTATATGCTTCATATAAATGGTTGGCATAAGAATCACCAGAAGCAATCACCTCATCAGAATTTTGAATAAATTTTACCAACCAGGGGAAAGGCCTTTTGTACATCACATCAGTTAAGGCAGGCCCAAGTTGCTGATCGCACAGTTCATGACACTTGGCACAATTGGCTCTAAATAGTTTTTCACCATCTGATACGGAGGAATTTTGCAAATAATTTAAAGGATCTGGCTGATCGATGTTTTGAGCGTGAATTTGAAGAAATAGAAAAAATGAAATCAAGAAGAAAAAATAACGCATAATTATAACTTTTTGGAACAAAAAAATAAGGATCAGGTCCTTTACAAATAAAATAATAAAACATTAATACTTCTTAAAAAAGAAGAATTAATATACTTTAGTTTACTTACTTAAGTGGTATATTGTTGCATTCTTTTGTTGAAGGAAATAATTTTAAAGTTCCTAATTTGCGACTCCTTCTTAAAATGATAAGATCGACCATAAATCTCTTCTTATTTGTTAAACATATGAGTAGTTTAGTATTTCACATGAGACAAACTGTATCACATATCATTATACTTTGCCTGATTTTTAGCTTATCCCTAACACAAATCGCTATATCTGCCTCGTTTATTTTTAAACAGGAAGTAATACAAGATGAAAATGATATTGATAAAAGGATAGAAGCCTGCAGAAATTACAGAGAGTCAGATATTGATAAATTAAAGAGTAATGCCGAAAAATTAGTCAACATGGGGGAAGGTGATTCCTTATCCAGCGCTTTTGCGTGGGGACAATATTTTCTGGGTGATTACTATTATCTCACTGATGAATTTGAAAATTCTGAAAATAATTTATTCCTTTCCTATCAAGCATTTAGCGAGCTAGACAATGATCAGGGAATAGCTAAGTCTGCCTCCTCCTTAGCTAACATATATTTTTATAAAGACCGGTATAGAACCGCTTTAAATTTTGCTGAAATCGCTCTAGAAAAGTATTACCAAATTGGGGATCTAATGCAGCAATCCAATCAATTGGCACTTATTTGTGATATTTACACTTATATGGAAAGTTATAATCAGGCTATTCAATATTGTGTGCAATCTTTAAGAATAAAAGAAAATTTAGCTCTTGAAAAAGGCAAAGAAATCACCTTAAACACGATGGGCTTAATCTATCAGGAATTAGGTACTGAACAAAAAGCCAGAGACTACTTTTACTCAGCTTTAAAAGTAGCCACTAACAATAAAAATGCCTATAATCTTGCCACCACACACTCAAATATCGGCAATTTCTTTTTAAGTATTAATAAAAACGATTCAGCAATCTATCATTTTCAAAATGCCTTAGCTATTGATTCTAACTCCGGAGATTCAACTGGTTTAGCTTATTCTTATTTTGATTTAGCCAAGGTATATAAGCAAAAAAATAATATAGCCGAGACAGAGTTATATTTACTAAAAGCCAACCAATTAGCACTTCAGCAGCAAATGCCTGAATTAACAGCCAGAATTTCATTAGAGCTAGGAGACTTTTATATGGATTTATCACAATATGAGACAGCAATTATTCATTTAAAAAGTAGCTTAGCTATTGCTCAAAAAATCAGCTCATCTGCTATTCTAAATGAGGTTTACCAAAAACTGGCCAAATATTATGACTTAATAGAAGATAAGGACAATGCATTAGTATACATGCGGCTATATATGCTGGAAACCGAAAAAAAGTACCTTGAAGAAAATGTTAAAGCAATAGCTGAAATTGAGACGCTTTACAATATCGAAAAGAAACAAAAAGAAATAGATTTATTGAAAAAAGAAAATGACATTAAGGAATTACAGGCAAATCAAAGACGCTTCATGCTTTTTTCTTTGGGCGCAGGCACTTTACTTTTAATCATTCTAATTATCATCCTGTACAGCAGAAATAGGCTTAAAAATAAAGCTAATAAAATACTTCAAGCTCAGAATAACGCCATAACAGAACAGAAAGCTGAAATTGAATCGCAAAAAGAAGAGCTGTTGCACAAAGGAGCTGCACTTGAGCATAAAAACAAGCAAATAACAGATAGCATTACCTATGCAAAGCAAATACAGGAATCTTTATTGCCTTCAACTAAATTATTTAAACAAGAGCTCCCCAAATCTTTTGTTTACTACAAACCGAAAGATATTGTAAGTGGGGATTTTTACTGGCATGCCAGGCTGGAAAATACAATTGCATTGGCAGTACTGGATTGTACAGGTCATGGTGTGCCAGGTGCGTTTATGACTGTTCTGGCCAATTCACTGCTGAATCAGATCATATTGGAAACGGGCATCTCATCTCCTGATTTGGTGGTATCTCTTCTGGACCAGAAAATACAACAGAATTTACATCAAAGGCATTTTGGAAGCATAAGTACCGATGGCTTAGATATAGGACTCATATTTATGAATTTAAAGGATAAAACCCTGGAGTTTACAGGAGCTAAAATACCTTTATATATCATCAGAAATAATCAACTGGAAATTATTAAACCTGATAGAGATTCCGTGGGAAGCACGCAAGAAAACAATAAAGTTTTTAGCAAAAAAACTATTCAACTGAAGAAAGACAGCATGATCTACATGAGCACTGATGGTTTCCAGGATCAGTTTGGCGGGCCAAAAGACAAAAAATTTATGAAGAGAAATTTTTATGAATTCCTAAGTTCAATTGATCATTTATCTACTGCGGAGCAGGAGGAAAAACTAGAGCAAAAATTTCAGCTGTGGCGAGGCATTCAGCCTCAAACTGATGATGTATTGGTGATGGGGGTAAGACTTTAGCCTTCGGCTGGTTTCACCGCAAAGACGCGGACCTGCCTGCCGCAGGCAGGGTCGCAGAAGAACTGCTTAAGCAGTTAAAAATTAACCACTAAGATTCAGAGGCACAAAAAAAGCTTCACGGTTGTTAAGAAAAAGGTGTTTCGGGCTATGAGTTAAAATCAACCTTAATTCTTTTTGGCTTTTGATATTGTCTTATCTGAAAGGCGATGAAGCGCAAAAAATTACGCCAAGTAAATGCTTTTGATAAAATTAGGTAACTGTTAGGTATCTAACTATATTTTTTTGAATAGAGCCTCCACGGCAATTCGATTCTGGACAGGTTTTTATGAAATGTTGCTGAGTCAAATGAAATTTTCAATTTAAATTATTATTTTTTTGCGCCCTCGCGACCCTGTCTGTCGACAGGCAGGTTTGCGGTTCCAAATTGTAGCTTCAAGCTGCCTTGGCACGTTGGGCCTTCTCCCACACAGCAGACTGTTTCCCTTTGATGAGCCTGAAGAAGCCCTGAAAAACAGAAATGTTCATGAACACAAAGTAAAAAGGAATAAAAAATACTTTAGGTGATTTTTTCATTGATTCTGTAAACTTACCAATCAGCGCTAATAAATAGAAGCCCATTTGAGCAATGAGAATATATACATATATTTCATTCCCATAAATAGCTAAATAAATATTTGTGATTAAAACAATCAAAAGACTTAAAGGGGCTAAAGTCCAGCGCAACATTCTGTGAGAGACATACTGAAAGCTTAACCAACCATATTTAAATACATTTAATAAAGGCATAAAATGCCATACTGCCTGTAATCCACCTGCCGAGATCCTGATTTTTCTCTTTCTTTCTTCCGCTATTGAAGCAGATCCGGTTTCTACAGCATAAGCTTCCGGCTCATAAACTACTTTATATCCTTTTTGAGCAATTCCTACTGACACATAAAAATCTTCAATTAAGATTCCATCAGGCACTTCTTCCATTAATGCTCTTCTTACTGAAAATAATTCACCTGCGGCACCCACTACTGTTTTTAGTTCCGCATCCCATTTCTTCAAAGCTGACTCATATTTCCAATAAGCACCCTCTCCTGCACCTGCTTTATCTGAATCACCCGCAGCTTCCACACGCTTTTCACCGGCCACTGCGCCTACTTTTTCATCTTTGTAATGTCTGGAAATGTTAATAATAGCATCCTTATTTAAAAAAGTATTGGCATCACAAAAAATTAATACAGGTGATTGAATTAATGGTAAAATCCTATTGATAGCTGCGTTCTTCCCCTTGCGTTCCTCTGAATGAAAAAGAGTTAAATTCGAATTTTCAGCAATAATTTTCTCACTTCCATCCGTAGTACCATCAGTAACGAAACATATTTTCAATTTTTCCGCTGGGTAGTTGAGACCTAAAGTATTTTTAATTTTCTCTTTTAGAATATCACCTTCATTAAAACAAGCAATAATTAAACTTACTTCCGGCAATTCATTGTCTTCATAAAACTGACTTTCATCAGATTTAAAAAGACGCTTCAATTTCACCAATACAAACAATATAATAGGGTAACCAATATACGTGTAAGTTATTAACCCAATTCCAACCCAAAAAATTAACTCCATCCAATCTATTTTTTTAAAACTTTCGTAAATATTATAGCAAATTTACTTTAAATGCACTTTTAGTATTTATAGCCCAAAATATTCACCTTAAACCTTATAAACTGACGCTTAAAGAACAATGTAATATTTTGGTCGATAATTTGCCGCAATTTAAGATATTATGGCTAATATTTTGTACTTTTCCGTTTGATTATAGGTAATAAAAATGATGTCACAAAGCAATTCAGTTAAAAATACAATTTCTAGTTTTAATATAATTGGAATTTTTTCATTAATTCTATTTCAAAGCTTTTCTGCCATTTCACAACCTGTATTTGATAGCGAGCCAGTAACGCAAGCTGCGTATGGATCATTCTATACTTATGAAGTACAAGTAAGTGGTAATGCTGTTTCCGTTACAGAGACTGGAGGAAACTTACCGCCAGGAATTAATTTTAATTTCATAACAAATACCCTTTCAGGAACAGCTCAGGCCGCTGGGACTTTTAGCGTGGTATTGGAAGCCTTCGAAGCAGCAGATCCATTTACAATAGTTAAACAAGAATATAATATTGAGGTGGCTACTGCTGGATTAACAGTAACCGCAGATCCACAAACCATTACTTACGGTGATGTAATTCCTCCTTTAACCTTTAGTTATTTAGGCTTTGTAAATGGTGATGATGCAACTGATTTAGATACGCAACCAACTGCAACAACCACAGCTGATGGATCCAGCGTTGCTGGAACTTATCCAATCTCAGTATCCGGAGGAATAGATCCAGATTATATCTTTACCTATGTCAGCTCTACCCTTACTATTGAAAAAGCAGATCAGACGATCAATTTTACAGATATAGTCGATAAAACTTACGGGGATGCTCCTATCACATTAGACGCTAACAGTAGCAGCGGTTTGCCGGTAAGTTTCACCGTAGTTTCAGGAAATGCTACTATTTCAGGATCTACCTTAACCATTACCGGAGCCGGAAATATTACGGTGGCAGCCAACCAGGTCGGAAATACAAATTATAATGCTGCACCTACCGTTGAAAAAACGTTTGCTGTGGCTAAGAAAGCTCTGACAGTAACAGCTGATAATAAATCAATCATTTTTGGCGCAGCAATTCCTGCTTTAACTTTTACTTATAGCGGTTTTGTCAATGGAGATGATGCTACTGATTTAGATACAGCACCCACTGCAAGCACTACAGCCACGGCTGGTAGTAATGCAGGTACTTACCCAATCACTTTAGCCGGTGGTTTAGATGCCAATTATTCCTTCACTTATGTGAACGCAATATTGACCATTACGAAGGCTGATCAAACTATTAGTTTTACAGCAATAGCTGGTAAAACTTATGGAGACGCAGCCTTCACTTTAAGTGCTAGCAGTACAAGCGGTTTGCCTGTAAGTTTCACTGTAGTTTCAGGAAATGCTACTATTTCAGGATCTACCTTAACCATTACCGGAGCCGGAAATATTACGGTGGCTGCCAACCAGGTCGGAAATACAAATTATAACGCTGCACCTACTGTTGAAAGAACTTTTACAGTAGCTAAGAAAGCTCTGACAGTAACAGCTGATAATAAATCAATCATTTTTGGCGCAGCAATTCCTGCTTTAACTTTTACTTATAGCGGTTTTGTCAATGGAGATGATGCTACTGATTTAGATACAGCACCCACTGCAAGCACTACAGCCACGGCTGGTAGTAATACAGGTACTTACCCAATCACTTTAGCCGGTGGTTTAGATGCCAATTATTCCTTCACTTATGTGAACGCAATATTGACCATTACGAAGGCTGATCAAACTATTAGTTTTACAGCAATAGCTGGTAAAACTTATGGAGACGCAGCCTTCACTTTAAGTGCTAGCAGTACAAGCGGTTTGCCGGTAAGTTTCACCGTAGTTTCAGGAAATGCTACTATTTCAGGATCTACCTTAACCATTACCGGGGCCGGAAATATTACAGTGGCTGCCAACCAGATCGGAAATACAAATTATAACGCTGCACCTACTGTTGAAAGAACTTTTACAGTAGCTAAGAAAGCTCTGACAGTAACAGCTGATAATAAATCAATCATTTTTGGCGCAGCAATTCCTGCTTTAACTTTTACTTATAGCGGTTTTGTCAATGGAGATGATGCTACTGATTTAGATACAGCACCCAACGCAAGCACTACAGCTACGGCTGGTAGTAATGCAGGTACTTACCCAATCACTTTAGCCGGTGGTTTAGATGCCAATTATTCCTTCACTTATGTAAATGCAATATTGACCATTGCGAAGGCTGATCAGACTATTACTTTTACTGCAATAGCCGATAAAACTTATGGAGATGCAGCCTTCACTTTAAGTGCTAGCAGTACAAGCGGTTTGCCTGTAAGTTTCACTGTAGTTTCAGGAAATGCTACTATTTCAGGATCTACCTTAACCATTACCGGGGCCGGAAATATTACGGTGGCTGCCAACCAGATCGGAAATACAAATTATAACGCTGCACCTACTGTTGAAAGAACTTTTACAGTAGCTAAGAAAGCTCTGACAGTAGCAGCTGATAATAAATCAATCATTTTTGGCGCAGCAATTCCTGCTTTAACTTTTACTTATAGCGGTTTTGTCAATGGAGATGATGCTACTGATTTAGATACAGCACCCACCGCAAGCACTACAGCCACAGCTGGTAGCAATGCAGGTACTTACCCAATCACTTTAGCCGGTGGTTTAGATGCCAATTATTCCTTCACTTATGTAAATGCAATATTGACCATTGCGAAGGCTGATCAAACTATTACTTTTCCTGCGATTGCTAATAAAATATTTACCGACCCTAATTTTAACTTAAATGCAAGTAGTAGTAGTGGCTTAAGCATTACCTATTCCGTGGTTTCAGGAAATGTAACTATCTCAGGTAATACAGTATCCATAACAGGTACTGGAAATGTTACCATCAGGGCAAATCAGCCCGGAAATGTTAATTTCAATGCCGCAACACCTGCTGAGAGAACATTTACTATTAACAAAGCCACTGCGGGTATAACCATCTCTAACCTAAATCAGGACTATAATGGCAACCCAAGACCAGTTACAGTAACTACTAATCCTTCAGGACTTAGTTTTACAGTAACTTATAATGGTAGCACGACCGCACCCACAATGGTTGGTTCGTACGCAGTTAATGTACTAATTAACGATGCTAATTATGAAGGCATTAGAAATGTCACACTAATCATTAAAGGACCTATTTTTACCAGCACGCCTGTAACAACAGTAAATCAGAGTCAAACTTACAATTATAATATTGTAGCGGTAGATTATGATGAATCAATTAATTTAACAATTACTAATATCATTTCTCTACCTAGCTGGTTAAGTTTAAATGATAATGGTGATGGAACAGCTCTTTTAACAGGAACGCCTAACAATAACCAGGTTGGAATCTACGGAATAGCGTTACAGGTAAGCGATGGAAGTGGAGATATTGATCAGCAGTTTTTCAATATTGAGGTAATCAATGTAAATGACCCTCCGATTTTCACTAGCACACCGGTAACAGAAGCCACCAACAATGTTCAATATACTTATAATATTACCACTAATGATATTGATAATGGGGACGTGGTTAATTTAACATTTAATATCAAACCTTCCTGGTTAAATTTTACCACAACCGGTTTTCCTCAAGGAAATGGCAGATTACAGGGCACACCTCAAAATAGTAATAGAGGGCAAAATCAAATGGTAAGATTACGTGCCACCGATCAAAATGGGGGCATCACTTTTCAGGAATTTACTATTAATGTGGATTTCCCAAATACAGCCCCTCAATTTACCTCTACCCCTGTAACAGAAGCTACCCAGGATGAAGTTTACACCTACAATATTACTGTAGAAGATGCCGATAATGATGCCGTTACCCTGAGAGCTATTGCAGCTCCAGGCTGGTTAAATTTTTCAACAACAGGACTAACAGCGACATTAACAGGAACACCGGGTAATTCACAAGTGGGTGACCATGTAGTGGTTTTGGAAGCAGAAGATTTTCTAGGATTAAAAACTAATCAGAATTTCACTATTACGGTAGAAAATGTGAACGATGACCCGGAAATAACATCAGTACCGGTCACTTCTGCTATTCAAAATATCTTATATGAATACCACGTTGAAGCCACAGATATAGATGCAGATGATGAGGTGAGTATTAGCATTAATGACAAACCCGACTGGCTCAATTTTGATGGCACTTCATTGATTAGCGGAACACCGGGTGCCCAAGAGGTGGATAACAGTCCCTTTTATGTAGAAATTTTAGCAACAGATTTAGATGGAGCCACAGATATTCAGTCATTTGAAATAACAGTAACCACACAAAATCAACCTCCTACTATTGACGCTATTGCAGATCAGGGCCCGCTAATCGAAGACGATTTACAGGAATTTGAAATTCCATTAACAGGAATAACGACCGGCGGTGAATCAAATCAGGTAATCACAATAGCTGTTAGTACAGACTACCCTGACCTTTTTGAGTACTTGGCAATAGATTATACTTCTCCCGAGTCTGCCGGAATATTGAGGTATAAAATTTTACCTGATTCATTTGGCATTGCTACTGTTACTTTAAGGTTGGTAGATAATGGGCCAGAGGAAATTAATTTCTTTGAAACAAGCTTTAAAATTGAAGTGATGCCTGTAAATGATACACCTGAATTTATCTCTGAACCTATGACCAGAATACAACCTGAAGAAAATTACAGGTATGAGATTGTTACCATTGATGCAGATCCAGGCGATGAGTTAAGTATCTTTAAAACAGTTGGTCCTGCATGGTTAGTTTTGACCGATAATGGAGATGGAACAGCGGTATTACAAGGACAGGCACCACCAACAGCCACAAATGAAAATATAACAATTGAGGTCAGTGATTTAGAAGGCGCTATAGCAGCTCAAAGTTTTGTAATTAGCATCAATCAGGCCCCGGTTGCATCTAATTTCACCATTGAGATGCAAGAAGATGTACCACATCAATTTACCAGAGCAGAATTTGATGCTGCATTTAATGATACAGATGGCGATGAGATAGAAGCATTGAAATTTACCTGGAATAGAGGCTCCATTCAAAGAAATGGAGTTACGGTGGAATCTGGAGAAGAATTAGACTATACAAATGCTCCGAATATCACTTATACTCCTCCGGCTAATATTTTTGGTACAATCACTATTCAATGGGCTGCAAGTGACGGTTTCGTGTTTTCTGAATATGCCTCGATCACCATAGAAATTGATACTATAAATGATGCACCCCTTTTAACAAGTATTGAAACCACCATACTTGAATATATTCAAGGTGCCGCCCCTATCAACATTAGCAATACAATTACGGTAACAGATGTTGATAATGAAAATATGAAAAGTGCTGTGATACAAATTTCAGAAAATTATGATCCGGAAGAAGATCGTTTAGCCGTAGTATTGGGTGTTAATTCAACTATCACTGAAAATTTTAATAATAGTACAGGTACCTTATTGCTTGAAGGGACTGCTTCTAAATCAGCCTATGAGAATGCTTTGAGAACTGTTACCTACCAAAACATCAATCCATTAACTACCAACACCGACCCGAAGAGTGTTGGGTTTATGGTAAGTGATAGTAGCATGACGAGCGAAACAGTTATCCGACAGCTAGAAGTAACAAGCATTTTACCTGAATTGGATATAGTAAATGCATTTACTCCAGATGGTAATGGCGTAAATGACACCTGGGATTTCGGGAATCTTGACGCATTTGAGGAGGTAATGATCAGAATTTATAATAGCGAAGGCATAGAAGTTTACAAATGTGAAAGCAACGCTTGCGAATGGGATGGCACCTATAAAGGTGAGCCTTTACCCGCAAAAACTTATTTTTATTTAATCAACCTAAATAATGGGAGACGACAATACGAAGGAACCGTTACTATCCTAAAATAAATTATTAAGGTAGCGATTTGAAAATTACGAAGTAATAGTGAAGAAAATACTAAAATGAAAAATATCAATTTCCATAATATTCAATTTACCTTAATTGTGACTGCAATTGTATTAAGTGCAGGTAATATTCAAGGTCAGGACTTACTATCCAGAACTCAGATTTATCATGCCGTGGAATGGCAGCATCCCGGTTTAGCAGGGGTGCAAGATAAATTATCGGCAGATTTAATGTACAGGCAGGCACTCAATAGTTATGGTAATGAATCAGGCTACTATCAAGTGGGCGTTTTCTATCCAATTAAAAAAAGAATTGGAGAAGATGCGGGCAGTTCAGGCTTTAAATTGAGTAATCAGGATAAAGCGGAAGAAATATATAATTCTAAAAAAGCCAGGCGTAAGCAGGGATTGGGTTTGCAACTCAATAAAATAAAAATTGGCCCGCTAGACAGGACAGAGGTAAAAGCGTTTTATGCTTATCACTTGCCGATATCAGATCAATTCAATTTGAGTCTGGGAAGTGCACTAAAATTTCAGCAAAACATGATTGGTTTTGATAATTTAACAGTGAGAGATGAGATTAACGATAGCTTTTATCAACAAATTATTAATTCTTCAGCAGGGGCACAATCAAATTTACAAATGGATATCGGAACTGCCCTATATAGCAATGATTTATACTTTACTTTTACAGCTCGCTCGCTTTTCATCACTGAGTTACAAAGTAATGAGATACTGGAGTACTTAAAAGACGGACAGACATTCAATTTTTTAGCTGGCTACAAATGGAGGGTCCATCCTGACTTTACATTATTACCCAATGCAGAAATTAATTATTTTTCTACCTTCGGTACACAATATAAAGGCTCTTTAAGAATTAAGTATAAAGAGTTAATTTATGCGGGTGCCGGTATGCAGAATGAGTTGAAATGGTCGGCTTTATTAGGATTTAATATTCCCGGTGATATATTTTTGCATTATTCTTACGATTATTACACTGGTTTCATCCAGGAATTCGCCAATGGCGTACACGAAGTTAGTTTGAGTTACTTATTTAATAATAAAAACGCGAGTACACCTTTTACATGGTAAAAAACATTTCAATATTTATCCTTTCTATTTTCTTAGCGGGGGGCTTTAACATGGCAGTTAGCCAGACCATAGTCAAATCTGTTACTCAAATGGATAATAAAATCAATTCTGAGGCAGAAGAAATACTTCCTATGCTCAGCCAAACTGGCGATAGCCTATTTTTTGCCCGCATTTTCCACGAAGATAATAAAGGGGGGCTTTACAGTGGTTCAGATATCTGGATGAGTATTTATGATGCCTCAAAAAAAACCTGGCTACCTTCAAGTAATCAACTGAATGGATGGAACGACAAAAGAAACAATTTCATTGTAGGCACACGATCCAGTCAGGAACTACTTTATCTAAACCATCCTAAAAGTCCTGAAAAAGGCATCCAATTTGTTAAAAAGGTGAATGGCTCCTGGACAGAACCTGAGACACTCAACATTCCCGGTATACCTAGCACAGGATACCAGGGCTTATTTGTGAGCCCAGATTATGAGGTAGTATTAATTGCCATGCGTGCAGATAATAGTTTAGGTGAGGAAGATTTATATGTGGTTTTAAAGAATAGCACTGGAAAATGGGACGAGCCGGTTAATTTAGGATCTACAATAAACACCAGCGCATCAGAGATCTCCCCTTTCCTCTCTAAAGATAAAAAAACACTCTATTTTGCCAGCAAAGGGCATGGTGGATTTGGTGATATGGATATTTTTATGGCGGAAAGGCTCTACAATAGCTGGACAGTATGGAGCAAACCCAAAAACATGGGCGATAAAATTAATTCTGAGGCTTTTGACGGCTATTATAGCCAATATGGAGATAGCTTAGCCTTTTTCAGTAGCAACAGAACAGGTGAGTTAGCGGATATTTATGAGGTGAGCTTAGGGCAAGTAGAGGCACAAAAAGCCAGAGTGATGCAGGTGACAGATGCCAATACCATTAGTCAGAGAAATTATTTAGCGCAAAAAGACATTAAAAACCTATTCGGCTTTAATATTCTACCATCCATCGAAATTAAATCCAATGGCAGCATCACAGAAAATACTGTAGCACGAGAGCTGATTTATTTTTTAGCTAATAAATTTCAAGAGAATCCGGAGGTAAAAATGGGCATAAAAATAAATGTATTACAGAGCATGAGTACTGAAAAAATGGTAGTGGAGGCATCTGAGATAGCTTCATTTATCGCTGCAGAGTTGCAGAAAAACGGGATTTCTTCAAGTAGAATACAGTATGAGGGAGTAACCATTGCCAGTCAGGATCCTTCTAACGAAGTCGCTTTTCAGGTAAGATTTAGCTTTTTTAAATAACGGAAAACCACTAAAAAGTAGCACTTTTATACTTATTTAACGTTGATCGATAGTATTTTTAAAAGTGTGTTTCGTAAATTTTCAATCTCTTTATCGAAAAACTAAATATCCAATTAGATTAAAAATATATTAATTTGTAGATTTACAGTAAAATGCTGTAGAGCCTTTACATGAAACAAAGAGTATATTTTGTAGATTTTGCCAGAAGTTATGCTATTTTCTTAGCATTGTTTGATCATTCCTTGAATGATTTCAATATTTGGTCTAATTATCCTTTTGAGCAGTATGCAGTAATAAAGCTTTTTACAAGTTCAGCCACCCCTACTTTTCTTTTCTTATTTGGTATGATGTTAGAGTTAATTTATTTGAAAAGGTTAAAAGCCAATGGATTATCATCAATTCGTCCTCAATTGGTGAAAAGAAGTCTTCAGTGCTACCTTGGATTTATGTTGACATCTTTAGCTGGATTTATAGGTGGATACTTAACGTTAAAAGCATTTTTGGGCAGCTCTTTTTTTGTAGTAAATACTCATTACGGAAATATTTTAAAAATTTACTGTGTAATGATTATTTTAGCAATGCCGTTACTTCTATTCAGAAGAAAGTTCGGCATCTGGCTTACAGTTTTACTATGTTGTAGTTATTGGTTAGTATATCCCTTTACGCAAGACTTCGAGTTTTCAAACGGAAGTATAGGGATTTTTATGTCCTCAATATTTGGTGTAGGTGGAAAAAGTGGCCCTAGCGTTTTTAACTCTCTTTCTATCGTGGCAATAGGAATGTTATCTGCAAGCTTTATTGACTTTAAGGATAAATGGAAATTCCCGAAAATGAATCTATATCTGTTGTTGACACTTTCAATTCTCTTAGGAAGCATCTTAATATTTATTCCATGGAAAGATTTTGTTGAGAGTTATTTCAGTAATTCTTATCGGTACAACAATAACCCCATCTACTATTTAGTTGCATTGATACTCGCAGTGATTCATGTGCTTGTTTTTTCTACTTTGATACCTCTTAATACAAAACTGAAAACATGGACCCGGCATCTCTTAGTTTTTGGAAGAAATTCATTAAGCGCATTTACGATTGGAAATATTATCTTGAACCTAATTTTTTTAAATATAGAAAGTTATAGTTTTAATTTGTTTGCTCCTTTGCTTTTTATCATTTTTGTTTACTCAATTCTATTCTTTTACGAAAGAATAGAGTCAAGAAAGAAATTGAAACTTCAAGCTTATAAAAATTAGAAAAGAAAAAATAATTTAACAAAATCAAAGTTTGGTCTAAAACCAGATACTAAAATTAGAAAACAAGATGGATATAGTATATCTTTTACGTGTACTTTGGAGGAAAAAATGGCTGATCATAATTGTTCCAATTATATCAGTGGTAGCTGCGTTTTTTTTCACCTTGGACCTAAAACCCATATATCAAGCAAATACACAAATTGCCACAGGATTTACCACCAATGAAGGAGTTAGTATCACCGATGAAAAATTCAATCCAAGAGGAGCTGATATTAAATTCAATAATTTATTATCAACTATGAATTCAGGTACGGTAATAAATATGGTATCCTACAGGATGGCAACTATAAAAATAGATTCCATTTTAAATAACTATAGCCAAATTTCGATTCCATTTACAGAAAACCAACTACAGGAGGCTAAAAAAATTTTAGAAAACAAATTGATCCAACAAAAAACGATCAAAACTAATGAGCCAAATTCTGATTTAGTTAATAACGTTCTGAAGCATTTTGACTTTACCTTCAACGTTTTTAATGGAGGTTTGGGAATTTCAAGAATAAAAAATACTGATTACATCCAGCTCTCTTTTACGGCACATGATCCTGAATTTGCAGCAAAATCTTTGAATGTATATTGTGAAGAATTCTTGAGATTTTATATTTCCTCCAGAAAAGAATCATCAAGCGAGTCTGTAACATTTATTCAGGAATTAGTAAAAGAAAAAAAGAAGAATTAGATGAAAAGACAGAGGCTCTACAAGCATTTAAAGCCAACAATAATTTGGTTTCAAGCCAACCCCAAGGCGAAACTCAATTAAGCCAGGTTTATGCTTTAGAAAGTCAGAGAGACGAAATCAATAATACAATTTATGGTCTTAGATTAAAGCTGGAAAGTTTAAGAGGATCTTTAGCGGAAAGGACTGGTGGTACTACTATGGGCACATCATCCAATCAACGTATTATTGATTTAAAAAAGAAGATCGATGTAATGAATGAGCGTTTTATTAGTAACGGAACTAATAATGCTACTTTGCTGGATTCTCTTAATTTATTGAGGCAACAATATAGGATGGAACTAAGCATGATGGAAAAAGGTGGCAATGCTGTACAGGCTACAGGAATGACTACAACCGAGGTAAATCAATCCATTAAAGATACTCAGATTGAGATACAAGTTCAAACATCGAGGCTAGAAAGCGTTAATGCTAAAATATATAGGTTAAGAGGTAACATGTCAGGTTATGCAAGTAATGAAGCAATACTTAACACATTAGAAAGGGATGTAAAAGTGGCCTCTGATGAATACTTATCTGCAGTAAACAAGTATAACGAAGCTCAAAATAAATTACTAGCAGCTTCGGGAAATATAAGGCAGATGTATCTTGCCTCACCACCTGCAAGCCCGGAACCCTCAAAGAAAATTCTAATTGTTGCCCTTGCCGGACTAGCAAGTTTGGGATTTACAGTTTTTGTCATTGTAATAATAGAGATTTTAGATGGTAGTATTAAAACAACTGAACAATATCAGCGACTGGTAGGTCTACCTCTTGCTGGAGCACTTATCAAAATAGATACAAAAAAGCTTAATTTCCCAGCCCTTTTTGCAAAGAAACATAACAATAAAGAGTTAGAACTCTTCAAACATTTCTTAAGAAAAATTAGATTTGAAATTGAAAATTCAGGGGGTAAAATTTTCATGGTCACAAGCCCAAAAGAAGGAGAGGGAAAAACTTTCATCACTTTTTCATTAGCATTTGTTTTAAGTCTTGTAAAAAAACGAGTATTAATTATTGATACTAATTTCAAGAACAATACATTAACTAAGTGGTTAGTAGTGCCTAAGAAAAATCTAAAATACATTGATCAAAAAGCCAGAGGTCATGATGAATTGAAAATTTTTGACAAAGGTGATGATCCTGAGGTAGGAACAGAAAAAGATTTAGAAACAGATTTTGTTACGCCAACCAAATATAAAAACATCTTTATTATTGGAAATTCAGGTGGTTATGAATCCCCGGAAGAAATCTTCCATAACAAGGACTTCAACAGCCTCATTGAAGGGCTCGCACTTAATTTTGACTATATTTTTATGGAAGGTCCTTCTTTAAATGAATATTCAGATTCAAAAGAATTAATAAAATATGTAGATAAAGTAGTTCCTATTTTTTCAGCTGAATCCTCCATAAAACAAATGGACAAGGATTCAATTGAATTTTTAAACTCTTTAAATGGGAAAATTACAGGAAGTATACTAAATATGGTAGACCCTAAAAATTTAAATGTTTAGAATGCCTCTCTTAAATATTTACTATTCGACCACGTTAGATTTTTTCATGATCTTGTCTTTCTTTTGAAGAATAATCTGTTTTGCTATTCTTTTAGCACTTTCTGCTGTTAAACTTGATTCAAGGTTATTTCTTTTTATATATTTTAAGATTTTTTTGATGTGATGCATTTTCACATGCTTCAAAAAAGTTGGTTTGAGGAGAACAGGATCAAAGCTGTTAATTTTAATATGCTTGTAAGCAATATTGTAAACTTGTTCAACAGAGTCTAGTTGAGTTGATTTTAATTCATTTAAAGCATTTCTCACATCCTGTTCCTCAATTTCATCAATAGCAGATAAAAGGTCTTCTATAGAAACACCATTTTGTTGAGATTTACTTAGAAATTCATTTACACTCTTGTTTGTGGCCTTAAAGTTTTGTTGGTATCTTCGAGGTATAAATTTGGAGTATTCTTCTGTAATGATTGCTTTTGCTACAAATCGAGGAAGTAAATAATAGTACATGAAAAAACTACTGAGTAATATGATAATTATAATATAAATAATATATTTTATTTTCATGACTTATCCGGTTTGTGACAAAAATAAGATTTTAAATTTAATTATATTTAAACAATTTATTACTTTCTATTATACGACTTTTTAAAACGATACAGTTTAACCTCGACTATGCAGTAAGGTAAAAATGATGGCTTGAAAACTTTATGAAAACAACGAAAAACACATCTCCTAAACCTGAAAAAAAGAATTTAAACTTGATTGTATGCATTATGTATATAATTTTTGTCTATTTAGTCATTTTCCTTAAAATTTGCTTTATCGAATAGACAAATGAATAAAATACTTTCATTAAAAAACTTAATCTTCCTCTCTTTAATTTTGGTTGCTATCATTATTCCATTTTTGATGGTTAAGACAACTTATTTGGTAGCTCCTCTAATTATATTCGCTTTAACAGCCATTTTAAGCTTAATCCTGTTATTTAATGATTATAAATATGGCATCTACATTTTAATGCTATATGGTGCTTTTTATGTCTATATTGGAAGATTTCTGCAAATCAACTTCCCATACGGTGTTCCTTTTGACATGTTGATTTTACTAACATTCTTTTTAATCTTAGTGAAGCATAAAAACAGTTTTCAATGGAAATTAAATGAACCTATTACAATTTTTAGTATAATTTTTTATAGCTATTTAATACTTCAAATTGCGAATCCTAATTCTGTAAGTATTACCGCTTGGATTAATGGGTCTAGATTTTTGACTTTATTCGCTTTATTTTACGTTTTTATTCATTTTTTCAATTCCAAAGAAAGAGTTATAAATTTTACTAATTTATGGATCGTTATAGCCGTCATAGCAGCTCTGTATGGTCTTAAACAAGAATTTATAGGTTTAAATAAATATGAATGGTCATATGTGAGGGGCTCAGAAATTAGATATAAACTCTTCTTTATATGGGGACACATGCGGGTATTTTCCATTTTTAATGATCCTTCAGCTTTTGGGCTATTTTTAGGCTTTTGGGGCACTGGCACTTTACTAATGGCCTTCGGTAAAATATCACTCTCAAGAAGATTAATGTATGCAATAATGGCAATTATTATGTTTTATTCTATGTCATTTGCAGGAACTAGAACTGCTTTTGCTCTCGTTTTTGCAGGAGTTGTATTATTTATCGTAGCAAATGTTAGCAACACCCGGGTTTTAGTGGGGAGTTTTTTCCTTGTCGCTGTGTTTATTGGTCTGATGGTGGGTCCTTTCTACAGTGGCCCGATTCAGCGCATGAGATCTACTTTCAATCTTTCTGAAGACGCTTCAATGGCTGTGCGAGATATTAAAAGAGTTAGATTACAAGCCTATGTGAAACAGCACCCTTTAGGGGGTGGGTTGAATACTGCTGGAAATTCAGGTTTATCTTCAGTCTCCCGGACATCCTCTTGCAGGTAACTATGACCCTGATAGTGGGCACTTGAGGACTGCCTTAGAAATGGGATGGATAGGTTTGCTTTTAAGTCTCCTACTTTTTGGAAGCGTCTTGGTTACTGGAATTAAAAACTACTTTTATTTAAAAGACCCGGCTCTTAAATTATACTCAATAATATATTGCTCTGCCTTTTTTGGCTTAACTGTGGCACATTATGCTCAGGATGCTCTATTCCAAAAACCTATAAATATAGTGGTAATTGCTACCTATGCACTTATGATCAAACTAAAAGACATAGACAATGAAATAACTACCAATAGTTGATTTCTGATAATTGAATAAAAATTAAGATTTATTAATTTAAATTATTAATTTTATCATTTAAAATATAATAATATGAAAATTATCTTTAGTGCTCTATTTTATATTTGCGCTTTTAATTTGTTTGGTCAATCTATTGATTATAATAGAGTCATCTTACCAACTAATACTACTGACATTGACTTTGCTGAAAGACTGGTGCAATTAGCCTGGAATAATCATCCTGATAATCAGAGCAAAAGAGAGTCAGTTGAAATATCTCGATTAAATTATAAATTAACCAAAAGAAGTTGGCTACAAAATTTCAGACTTAATGCCAATTTAAACGAGTTTATTTTAAATCCGGAAAGAGATGTAAATAATCGGTCACAGTTTTTTCCCCGGTATAATTTTAGTTTAGGTTTTGCCTTAGGAGACCTGTTTTTAGACCCCCTTCAAAATCGTCAAAGCAAAATAGAAGTTGACTTGTCAGAAAACGAAATAAATGCCACTAAACTGCTGGTGAGAAGAGAAGTTATGCAAGCTTATAATAACTATTTGCTGCAGGAAGAAATTTATAAAATACATCGATTAGCTATGGATAATGCAGAAACAAACCATGCCATTGTAGAAGAAAGTTTTGAACAGGGCGAAGAGACTTATGACAGATATAATAACAGTTTTACTAATTTAAATCAAAGAAAAATAACCTTACTGCAATCTGAAACCTCTTTGAAAAATGCGGAGCTCACTTTAGAAGAGATGATAGGAATTCCGTTAGAAAATGTTAATTGAATTAATTAAGAACCCTTCGGAAAAAATAATAGTTAAAAATTGAATTCCAGCGACATTCCTTTAGTCATTTTTCCATTAGCCAAATGGGATAGCCCCTATTCTTCTACTACTTTTTCTTTAGCGAAAGAATTTAGTAAAAAAAACAAGGTTATTTATGTGGATGCACCTGTGACATTAAAAGATGTGATTTTTAATTTTAACAGACCAGACATTAGAAAAAGACTAGTCAAACTTTTTAAAGGTGATACTATTCAACAATATAATAGCAACCTAACAATTTGTTATTTGCCACCTGTATTCCCTAATAATTTTTTATCTAAAGGCAAAATTTATAATTCTATTAAATTATTCAATGAATGGGTTATTTTTAAATTTCTAGCTGCCAAACTTCGAAAGTTACGATTCATCAATTTTGTATATATTAATGTCTTTAACCCCTTTTACAATCCTCAAAAATACCTAAAGCCATTAATTCATATTTACTATACAGTAGATAACATTTCCAAATCATCACATATTTACAAACATGGCACATGGTTAGAAATAGAGTATATGAAGCAGTCTAATTTAGTACTCGGTACATCAAAGATGTTGGTTCAAAATAATAGCAGATATAATAAGCATATCTACTACCTACCTAATGCTGCAAACCTCAAAATTTTCAACCCGTACAAAAAATACAGTATCCCTAAGGAAATAGCACATATTAAAACAAAAATCATCATATTTACAGGCCATTTGGATAAGAGAAATAATATAGATTTACTTTTTTCTATATTGAAATTACATGAGGATAAAACCCTTGTAATTGTAGGGTTCATTTCTGTAAACGAAAAAGTTATAAATCAACTTAAAGAACATGAAAATATTCTTTTTGTCTCACCTAAACCTTTAGAGGAGTTACCAGCATTTTTACATCATTCAGACTGTGCTATAATACCTTTCAGGAACAATGAACTAACCCAGAGTATTTATCCACTAAAGATCAACGAATACTTAGCTATGGGAATACCTGTAGTCTCAACTTGTTTTTCAGAGGATATCATGCAATTTAATCAGGTTGTTAAGTTAACAAACGATCCTGAGAAATTTAATTTCTTCATTGATTCTGAAATTAAGGAGAATAACGAAAGTAAGAAATTAGATAGAATGGAAGCAGCAAAGTCGAATACCTGGGAAAATAGAGTAACACAGTTTTGGTCGATTTTAGAAAAACATATAAATATTAGAAATTATGCCTAATTACAAAGATACCGCCCTACTGATAACGCACTATAACAGAAGTCAATCATTAAAAAGATTATTGGAAACCTTTTTTAAGCTAAATGTTGTATTTGGTGAAATAGTTGTCTCTGATGATTGCAGTAAACCAGAACACTTGAACTTAATAATAGAATTACAAAAACAATTTGACTTTAAACTCATTTCAGCCGAAACTAATTCAGGCTTGGGAAATAATATCAATAAAGGACAGGATGCAGTAACGCTTCCATATACTTTCTATGTTCAGGAGGATTTTTACCCCACTGAAAAATTACTTGAACCATTCGCCTTTGCATATACAGCTTTAAAAAAGCAACAAGAAATAGATATCATCAGGTTTTATGCATACAGGAAATATCCAAATCTCAAAACTTACGGAAATGGTTTCTCAACAATGATATTTAATTTTCTGCAAAAAGGTTATGGAAAATTCTATCAATATAGCGATCATCCCCATTTAAGAAAATCTAATTTTTTTAATAAGTTTGGCCGATATGCTGAAGGCCTGGATCCGGAAAAAACCGAGTATAAAATGGTGATAAAGTTTATCCAGAAAAAAGGAGTGGGATTATTTTACGAAGATCATCAAATTCTTTTTAATCATGGAAACTCTGAATTGGAGCCTAGTACCATGGAAAATGAAAGAAAAAACTGGAGAAGAAGCAACAATATTTTCATAGCATTGATAAGAAATGCTTACAGAAACTTTAAATTCAACAGGGATTATCTTATTCAATAACAGCTGAACCCAGTTGTAATTGATAATAATTTGTTCCACCCTTTATTGCAGAAACTCAAACGCTCCAATATCATATGCTGTCCCGTAAGGCCTTTTACGACCTAAAAAGTCATAAATAATATTATATCGAGAAACATCTATTCCTGCATCAATAACAGGAGAATTTGATTTAATATCAAAGTTAGAATTACTTTGAAATTGAACTTCATTTATATCCCTGGTAAAGAAATTGTTTGATAACTCAGTTTTCTCTCCATGAGAAATAAATGCATCCTCTCCTACGCTAGATGTTTTATCACTCTCGTAAACATCATAATTACCTGGATTAACAACTATATTATTAAAAGCCTTATTATTTAAGTCAAAGGCGTAAATCTTAAGACCATCAAATCCTGGGTTAATAATGGTGTTATTTATGAAAATAAATCCCTCACCTGGTGAAAACCTTGTGTCGCAAAATACTCCATTTCTTTTAGGATTGACAATTAAGTTATTGAAAATTACGTTATCACCATAACCTAAAACATTCAAACCATTTCCATTTCCATTTACGATTCTATTATTGTAACAAAGACCTCCCGTACCCTCTCCAAGTTGTATCCCATTTCTTTGATTAGCTTTATTAGCTTGACCATAATTTTCAATATCATTATTAAAGATCTCAGCTCCTTGAATAGCACTTCCCACCTGGATTCCTTCCCATCCAGTATTTCTTAATATGTTACTGTAAACTTTTATATTTACAATATCATGAGGTAACCTTCTTCCGCAATCTTTGCTACTCCCCTTTTCATAAAAGGAATTACCAATATAAAACCCCTCTCCACCCACATCATGAACATAATTATGATGAAAAGAAACATCCCTCATGGTATAGTTTCCTCTGATAGTTTCATCGTTGCAATTAGGGTCGGTTTTTGCCATAATACCTGCGAAACCTATATCAAAAATTTCAAGATGATCGATCTCAAAATTTGAAGATAATAAATTTAAATCCACCCCTCTCCCATTCACTCCTGTAATACTAATTCCATATTCAACATCAGGATCACCTGTTCCAGTAATTCTAAAATGCTCGGAATAATTAGTGCCAATTGCATAACTCCTTCCCGGTAAATTTATTTTTGCCTGGCCATTGCAGTTTGTTATAATCACCGGATTATCTTCAGTACCTTTTATATTTTTAAATAAGATGGGTCTTACATATTCAATTGCTCCGTCTAAACATATGATATCACCTGGCTTTACCCCTAGTTCTTCTCCATCAAAACCAAAACTTTCATTAGAAATGGATACAAAAAAATCGCATTTTGAACAGTCCGTTGGTTGACAGCTACCATCACTTTCAGTAGCAGAAGGATCATAATTATCAGAGAGCACACTAGTACAACCTTTTGTTTCAAAAATAATATTTAATCCTAATTCTTCATCCTCGGTCATTGAACAACCATAATTCAATAAAGAGAGAATAATAAGTACAAACGTTGAAAATAGTAACTTCATAGCCAAATTAATTTTGTGCTTAAACATTTTAGAAATACAAACATAAGTAACTCCCAATTGTAGTAAAATATTATAGATGTTTATTATAGTCGTATGTAATGTATTATCGTTAATAGCATATTTTTATAGATAAACTTGAATTAATCATCGATAAATATGTGTCTAAAACCTTTTTTAATGATTTACGGTTGATATTTTTTTTATTGTTGTTAAATTAAGTGAAATAAAACAGAGCATTTAATCCCAGAAGCAGTTATATATTACATATTACCTCTATTATTATTGCTGAGTTTCTTATAAATCAACTAGTAATAATTCTCTTATTGGCTACGTCTCCCTTATTATCCTATAGTAAATCCTATTTTATTATTTTTATTTTAAAGAACTTGTCTCAGTTTAAATAGTCGCTTGAGATATTCTGATAGGATTAAATCCTAAGGCGGTTTGTTGTACTATGTAATAGAGGTAGTCCGTGACTTATTAAATACTCTTAGAATTCAATTTTACTTAGGACTCCCTTAAATTCTCACGCGTCATAATCTGAATTAACTCGGGACAAGAAATACAATTTGACATAGTGAAGAAGTATGTTTATACCTCGAAATGAAACTCAGAAAGTAACTCTATCAATGAAAGAGAGAGTTGAGGTGCTTGAGCTTAATGCATTTTAAAATCAAATTTTTCTTTTTAAGTGCATAGGTCATGAGGTATTTACTCAAAAAGCTTGTACTTGCTGAAAAACCATTACGGAATAATTACTACCAAAATAAATGATATTTTTTATAATTTAGCTGTTTTTCGGCATGTCCGATATAATCTTAACCACTATTTTGAACAACTTTTGAAAAAATCTATACAAAATAGCATGTGAAATAGAATCCTGTTCATTAAAACACAATCAAGCTATGGTACGGTGGCTTATTGAAACTCATAAGCTCCAATATCATAAGCTTCTCCTGCTAATCTGCTGCGTCCAGCAAAATCAATGTTTATTTCATACCCTGAAATATCTTTACCTTGATCAATAACAGGTGATTGACTCTTTATATCAAAATTATTAGCGGGATTAAAAAAAAGTATTTCATCAATTTCTCTGGTGCAGTAATTATTAGAAGTTGTAGTATTATCTCCGTGCGAGATAAAAGAATAATCTGAATTTACTGAAGGTTTATCAGTTTCATTCCCCTCCAAATAGCCAGGGTTTACAATAATATTATTATAAACTTTATTATTCTTATTGAAAGCGAAAATTTTAAAACCGTCAAACCCAGGGTTTACAATCGTATTATTTAAAAATGTAAATCCAGCACCGGGAGTGAATCGGGTATCGCAAAAAACTCCATTTCTTTTAGGGTTTATTATTAAGTTATTGAATATTACATTATCACCATAACCCAAAACATTCATTCCATTCCCATTTCCATTTACAATTCTATTATTATAACAAAGCCCTCCGGTACCTTCACCAAGCTGAATGCCATTTCTCTGATTCTTTCTATTAGCCTGACCATAATTCTCAATGTCATTATTGTAAATTTCAGCTCCTTTACTAGCACTACCTATTTGGATTCCTTCCCAACCTGTATTCCTAAAGATATTGCTATAGACTTTTATATTGACAATATCATGAGGTAATCTTCTACCACAACTTTTCTTACTCCCCTTATTATAAAAGGAATTACCAATATAAAATCCTTCCCCGCCTACATCATGCACATAATTGTGATGGAATGAAACATCAGTCATCGTATAATTCCCTCTAATGGTTTCATCGTTGCAATTTGGATCTGTTTTAGCCATAATCCCAGCAAAACCAACATCAAAAATTTCCAAATGATCAATTTCAAAATTGGTGGATAAGTTATTTAAGTCTAATCCTCTTCCATTAACTCCTGAAATACTAATACCATATTGATGATTGGGATCACCTGTTCCAGTAATCCGAAAATGTTCCGAATAGCCAGTTCCCATTGCATAACTCCTTCCCGGTAAACTAATTTTTGCCTTACCATTGCAGTTAGTTATGATCACCGGCTTCTCCGCAGTACCTTTTATATTTTTGAATAAAACTGGCCTTACATATTCAACTGCTCCATCTAAACATATGATATCTCCTGGCTTTACCCCTAATTCTTCACCATCAAACCCAAATGATTTATTTGAAATAGAAACAAAAAAATCGCACTTAGAACAATCTGTCGGCTGACAGCGACCGTCATTTTCAGTGGCTGAGGGATCATAATTATCAGACAATATACTGTTGCACCCTTTAGTTTCAGTTATTGAAGAAAGCTTTAAGGGTTTTATTTTCGCTGCTACTCCCTTCTCTCTCCCTTTGAACCCCGAGCAACCAATCAGTAATAGCAGGAAACTCATAACTATTTTTTTCATAAAATTTGGTTCTTGTAATTTTATATATTGAAATTACTAACAATTAGCATAATAACCAATATTGTTGTTATTCTTTCAGCCACGAGCTCAAATCCCTTTTAAGTACTTGTTCTGTTTTCAAAATATCTTCTTTGAACAAAGCAAGTAATTCTTTTCTAGATTGATCATCTATGTATGTTCTTCGTAAATTTTTTTTCATTAATCCCCTTGAAATTTTCGCTCGTCTTTCTTTGGAAAGAAACAAACGAGCGAATCGTCTGATGGGTCCTAGAAAGCTTCTGCCTTCAAAAAGTACCTCATGTGCAAACCTCCAACGAGGAATACCCGATAAATTATACCTCGTATCTGTGTCAATTTCAATTTCCGAATCTACTTCTAAAAACTCAAATATATCCTTTAGGCTTTCTTTAGGGTTGTAAGAGAGTTCCTCATTAATAACTACTTTCACTTGACTGAAATTATCGAGAAATGCTTGAAGAGCTTCAGCATATAAACTTACTGCCCTATAATGATAAATTAATTCATAATTTTTAGCTATCCTATTCTCTTCCTCTAACAATGCTTCTTTCAATGGTAGGTGCTCCCTATCATCTCTTAAGAGATGCTGATAAGCGGAATAAGCCCTACTTACAGGGTTTCTTAAAATGATAAGTATCTTGGGATCACCAAAAATCTTTTTAATTACTGGAATAGTCTTTTTATAGAAATAAAAAGTATCAGCACTTGATTCACCAATTATCTTTTCTTTGTCAACCTCTGTAAATAGTTTTTCATATGATTCAAAATCTTTAATATACCAATCCTCCACCTTATTATCCTTAGGCCCTCCCAAAGGAAAATCCATAATCTGACTTGTTATAAATCTTGGCTCTTTAGATTTACTCATAAATATTTCAGGATGTTGCGACAAATATTGATGAAGAGACGAGGTTCCAGATTTAGCAACTCCAACGACTAGTAGATTTGGTAGATTATTTAAATTGTTGTTCGAATTAATTTTCACAATGGTTTTATTAAATGTTAAAATGCTGAAATTGATAAAGAATTTTGAATCAATTGATTATAACAAAATTAGATAAATTTTCTATTTTTATGTATCAAAACTAAATAAAAGCAAAATCTGCAGTTGACAATATGTGAAGAATCATAAATAAGTAAAATCTGAAAAGGTTTTAGCACTTGCATTTTGTCATTTTATAATTTATATAAAGTTTATACGGCTCAATTATACTCTGACAATAAAAAAAGTTGGTTAGTTCAAAAAACTGCAAAGAAAAATACCTCCTATCATAATTTAGAATAAGATAAACATATTCAAATAGAAATTACGTATATAAGACATAAGAATACATCAGATTTTGAAATAGTACCAAACATCTTTGGTTTTTAAAGAGGTGATCGTTAAAATATGCAAAATTGAATTAACTTTACATTGCTTATATCAACACATTACAAAACAAGTAAATTAAGCCTGGTTTCATTTATCAGCTCAGCAACCTAAGTATTTTATAGATGGAAGAACAACTTTCTCAATTACCAGATTTTTTAATTATTGGCGCTGGAAAAGCTGGCACCACCTCAATTGATAATTATCTTAAGCAACATCCCTCTATTTTTATTAGTGGGCGAAAGGAACCAAATTTTTTTGGCTATGAATTAAATTCGGCAAAAGACTTCGAAGGAATGCCTCAGCTAAATCATTATAATAGCTCCATTACTAATCTAGAAGACTATAAGAAATTATTTATTAATGCTCATCACGATCAGATAAAAGGGGAAACTTCTAATACTTACATGTATCATGAGTCTGCAGCAGAAAGAATTCTTCATCATGTGCCTAATGTAAAGTTAATAGCTATACTTCGACAACCTGCTGAAAGGCTATATTCAAGATTCTTACATCTTGCACGAGAGGATAAACTTCCAACCAAAGATTTTTCAGATTGCTTGGATAAACAGACCATTTGGTGGACTAGAAATGATCTCATCAAAGAAGGATTTTACGGTAAATACTTGCAAAAATATTACGGTCTATTCAACAGTGACCAAATAAAGGTTTTTCTATTCGAGGACTTAAAAAATGAACCAAAAAAATTAATGAACGAGATTTTTGATTTCATAGGGGCTAAAGGTGGAATGGAAATTGATTTAAGTGTAGAGTATAATCAATCAGGCTTTATTAAAAACAAAAAAATAGATGGGATTTTCGGAAGTAAAGGAATCATAAATTCCACATTAAAATCGATACTACCGAGAAGAGCTCAAAAATTATTACGTAGGAATAATTCATTGCAAAGACAAATTCAAACAATACGCTCTAAAAATCTTGATAGACCAAAATTAAATAAAGATTTAAAGAAAGAAATCACCGAAAAGATCTATTTAGAGGATATAAAATTATTGGAAAAAGTCATAAGTAGAGATCTCAGTTCCTGGTATTCCTAGTAGGAATAATTAGTGACAACGCAATAAGTAGTCAGGAATATTCAATTGATATAACTTCCCTCCGATAAATCCTTGCGTCCGCTCATCAGTAATATAAACTTTTTTTGTAACGGAGTCGTAGGAAATAGCCTCTTTTTGGCTAAAATGATCTAAATTAAAACTATTGTAGACCCCTTTAAAAAAGTTGTCTTTTTCAAAACATGAGAAAAAAAACAATTTATCATGAGAAAGCAATATCAAAGTATTGCTTTCTTTTACTAAAGTAGCTCCTGTAATCCAATTATCGTAATAAGACGATCCTCCTGTGTAAAATACGTCCTTTAAGGCGGCAATGTGCTCTCCAGGTTTATCACTTAGTTTATACATCTTTATTTTACCTTTAAATGGTTGGCCCCTACTTTTTGAGAATAGGTAAATACTTGAATCGAAATGAATCATAGCTTCAAGATCAAAGTCAAATTCTCCTTCGGGCGGAGGGAATTCCGTTTGATCTGATAATCTAAATCTTATAATTTTAGCAGTGAAAACTTTAGAGTCAATACTATCGGGATTAGGGATTTTATAAATTTTTAGATCTTTTCTACTATTTTTATTATTACCAAAGTCACCAATGTAGAAATTTCCTTCGATATCAGAGGTTAAGTCTTCCCAGTCGTTAACTTTGTTATTCAAGTAAACTGTTTTAATCACTTTACCAGTTTCTTTGTCTATATGATATAAAACAGGTTTTCCATGATCATTGATTGTCCATAATTTTCCTTCCTTCGTAATTTCGAGTCCAGAAGATCCGCTTAATACATCAGGTAATTTAGCTCTAAAATTAAGTTCTTGAGCTGAAATCAACTTAGCCGAGAATACAATAAAAAGGATAATAAATTTTAAAACATTCTTCATTTATTGCTAATGTATACTTCAATTAGTGAATCTGAATGAGTCCAACTACTTCTAAAATCAAATTCCTTCGAATAATAGTTTTTAGCACAATTAATAACATCATGTGGAAAATAATCTCTTAGTTTAGGAATATCCTGAAAAATTATAATGTCATATTCCTGTTTGCGAACTTGCTCACAAAGGTATTCAACCTCTTTATCAAATACATTTACTCCTCTATGATACCAAAGAGGCTGTCTACTACTCGCCTCAGGTATAAAATTCATCTCATAAGCCAGAAAAGTCAGCTGTGACATATTTAAAACTCTAATCTCTTTATTATACCGCTTACTTAGCTCAACCAATTGTAAAATTCCCTTCTTACTCTCTTCCGGAAATTTAATGTTATCCGTGGATTTTAAGCCTGTCTTTACCCACTTTGTTTGAGATACCTTTTTTATTGTGTCTTGCACTATATTGTACTGATTATATTTTGAAATAGCGGTTTCTTCCTTTTTATTAATAGATAATGAAGGGAAAACCTTCTGTCCATAAAACCAATAGTAATTAGACCAAATAATTGTAATAGCCAATAATGAAAAAATGAAATAAATTAATTTTCCAGGATCGAAGAACTTCCTCTTTTGAAGCTCATTTAAAATAAAAACCATTCCAAAAGCATAAAAATAATTGATTGTAACATGCGGAAAATAACTTGTTACCTGAATTATTGTAGATTCAAATATGACTGAAAAAGTAATTATAATCAGAACTATGTATTTCTCATTGTTACTCTTTATGAATTCTTTCACATCCCTATAACGCATCAATTCATTCATTAGAACTAGCAAAATGGCGAATAAAAAGAATTTCATTAATTGAGATTTACTTAGAAAATCATGCAGAATATCTGTTATATATAACCTTGATATATGAGGATACTGCCCAAGATTAAACCAATAAAAAAGATTAAAAGGTTTGAATATAAAAATAAAAATTGCCAACAAGGCAGCTAAAAAAACATTGTAGACTACAATATATTTAATATTCTTTCTTTTGATACTAACGAATATTAAGACAGCATTACTTATCAAAAAAGTAAACCCTCCACCATCTTGCTTGGTTAAAAAGGAAATTACTGTGAAAAAAGAAGCTAGAAAGATGAACAATAGTGTTTTATATCTAGGAATGCTATAAAATGACCAAACTAGGAAAAGCAAAGCTATAATTTGGTAAAAAAATACTGAGTGGTTATACCAGGGCCAAAAATGAGTTAGCACATATGTACTATAAAATAACATCAATGTAATGAAGATAGTAGCTTCAGATACATTTAGTTTCTTTAAAAGCGCTCTTAAACAGACTCCGCTGATCACATTGATGAATACTTGTGCCTTAATTAAGGAAGAGAAAAAGGGCCCAAATATTTTGAAAAAGAGGGCTGGTAATAACCACATTCCGGGACCAACAGAAGTGCCAAAATCTTTGAAAGGAAGCTGTCCTAAATACATTCTATAAGCTCCTTCATAGGTAAGATAGATATTTGCCGTAAAGGGAAAATCTATAAACATCGGCAGGCAACAAAATATGGCGAATATCGAAAGGCCTATTATTTTTAATAATTTCTCATTTAATTCATACTGAAACATACCGGATAGGAAAAAATTTTAGGGTCCAAATAAACTATTTTGAATAATACAAATATATTTTATTATTATATTAACTAATAGCAAAGGTATAATTTTTTATAATTTTTATTCTGAGTTGTATTTCGATACAGCCTACATTTAAAAAAAATATTAAAATCGGATGCCTGCTTCCCTTATAACTTTTATACTTATAAATAATCCACATGAGTTGTTAACTATAGTAAGACCAATTTCTGAAGGAGAGGCATTCCTAATTTCTCCAATAATTTAAGATACCTCAAATAAAACCCTAAGTACTTTGTAGAACGGTATATCTCAGGTGTATTACTAAACAATAGTAAAATGACTTAATGATCACAATGTATGGGAAATAATTTGATTGAATGAAGAAAGAAAAGTTGCAATAAGTTCAAATCAATTCTTGCAAATGCTATATATAAAAAAATAAAGTTTGAAATATCACCCCTTAATATTGTTCGCAATAAATAATACTAATTACTGACAGCAACTAATTACGAACTTAAGCTGATTAAGTATGATTTTAAAAACTGACAACTTCTATATAACTATTTAAAAAACTTCTGTAAATGTTGTGATTTAAACCTAATCCTGTGCAAGGTTTAGTAATCATATCTAAAAAAATCTCATTTTTATCTAAATGTTTGAAACTCCTTCATACTTTATTATATAATTTTCTTCATAATATCTTATCTTTAGCTTATAAAAATAAAAACTAATGAGGCTCTTTAAAAATCCAAGCTGGATAAATATAAATTTAATGAAAACCGAAGAATACACTTCTCTTAAAGAAAATGTGTATGAAGAAATTAATAAAAGACTAGGAACTAATCTATCAAAGAAGCCTGAGGTTTCCATAGTGATTTCTGCATGGAATGAAGAATTAAATATTGTAAGGTGCATTGATTCCTTATCAAGGATTGACACTAAAATTCCATTTGAAATAATTGTTGTTAATAATAATTCAAAGGATCGAACGCAGGAAAGCATTGATAAATTAAATGTGAAAAGCTTATTCCAACCTGTACAAGGCTGTGGCCCTTCCCGGCAATTAGCACAAGAACAAGCTTTAGGGAAGTATATTCTGTTAGCAGACGCTGATTGCTTATATCCCCCTCAATGGTTAAACTTAATGATGAAGCAATTAAAAAAGCCAGGTACCGTGTGTGTTTACGGAAGGTATTCTTTCATTACCGACACTAAATCCTTAAGGTTCAAATTAAGCATCTACGAATTCCTAAAAGACGTATTTGCAGGAATCAGACATGTTAAGCGGCCATACCTCAATGCATATGGAATTAGTATGGGTTACCTAAAAGAGGCAGGTTTAAAGGCTGGATATATTCAACATAAGACCTGGGGGGATGATGGAAGACTAGCCTTTGACATGATGAAGTATGGTAAAATAAGACAAGTGAAAGATAGTAAGGCACGGGTATGGACTGGCTATAGATCTCTATTGAGAGATGGTAGTATTACCAAAGCATTTCTAACTCGAATATTAAAAGAAATTCAGAGATTTGGTATTTATTTTAAAAAAGAAAAGGATCACGATACTAAAACTTCTAAAAATAGTCCGCACTCTATAGAAGACAATATAAAAGCTTTAAAAAATAGAATAAAGCTTTAAAAATTGAAAACTCATGGAAATAATAATTTCGAAAATATTTAAGCATAGTAGTTACCCCTCATGGGTTAGGTTAATGAGACCACACCAATGGGTGAAAAATTTATTTTTATTTATAGCTCCTTTTTTTGCTGGTATATTATTTCATGAGGAAATATTTCCAGATTTGATCATTGGTTTTTTTGCCTTTAGCTTTGCGGCCAGTGCAGTATATATCTTTAATGACATTAAAGATATTAAAAATGATTTACTACATCCTGCAAAAAAGTATAGACCCATTGCTTCAGGTAAGATTTCTATTCCTGTCGCATATTTCCTAATCACATTATTATTATCTAGTTCAATATTATTATGTCTATATTTAAGTATAAACTTCTTAATTATCATCATCACTTACCTATCAATTAACTTATGTTACTCTTTAGGTTTAAAAAATATTGCCATTTTAGATATAATGATCATATCCAGTGGTTTTATACTAAGAACTTTAGGTGGTGGCGTTATATCGGAGATACCCGTTTCCAAATGGCTCATCTTAATGATTTTTCTTTTAGCTCTATTCCTGGCTATGGCCAAAAGATTAGATGACTTACTAGTGGAAAAAGAAACAGGTTTAATTAGTAGAAAAAATATTGAAAAATATAATATCACTTATATTACCTCAGGGATAACCATGCTGGCTGGTATTATTATAGTTTGCTATATTATGTATTCCATATCTGATGAGGTAGTGGGACGCAAACACAGCGATGATATCTATTTAACAAGTATATTTGTAATTGCAGGTATTTTAAGGTATCTACAAATTATTTTAGTAGAAAATAAGGGATGGTCACCTACCAGAATCCTGTACAGGGATAATTTTATAATTATTACTGTTTTATTATGGATCTTTAGCTATTTGTTCATTATTTATTTTTAAAAATGATCGGACAGCTTAACTAGCTATTTTATTTCAAGACTAAATTTCAAACAGTAATTATAATGTCCTATAACTAGTCATAAAAAAAAGTTTACACTTCTTGAATTAGAAAAAAAATAACGCATAATATTATATAAAGATGTCTCTAAAAAGAATTTCAAACTGGAATAATTTTCCTGTAGTTAATGCAAAAGAATTTTTTCTAAACTACAAGGACGAAGCATCTCAACTTTTAAGGCATATCAATTCCCCGGCAATAGCAAGAGGCAATGGAAGATGCTATGGTGATGCCTCATTAGCGGATAATGTTCTTTCTACACTTAAACATAATCATATTCTGTTTTTTAACGCTGAATTAGGTATTATCGAATGTGAATCTGGTATCTTATTTAAAGATTTACTTGATTTTCTAGTACCTAAGGGATTGTTTCTACCGGTTACACCAGGCACCAAATACATTACCTTAGGGGGAGCTGTGGCATCAGATGTACATGGGAAAAACCATCATAAAGATGGGAGCTTTTCAAAATATGTTTTAAGCATTAATATAATGATTGAGAGTGGTGAAATTTTTGAAATCAATAGAGAAAATCATTCTGATTTGTTTGAAGCTACAATGGGAGGTATGGGGCTTACAGGAATAATCCTTTCAGTGAAGTTTCAATTAAAAAAAATAGAAACTGCCTATATTATCCAACAACAGATCAGAGCCAAAAATCTTGATCATGTTATTGATTTATTTACAGAATATAAGGATTCTACTTATACCATGGCATGGATAGATTGTATAACTGATGGTATAAATCAGGGTAGAAGTGTTATGTATGCTGGGGAACATAGTGAGATTAATGAGTTGCCTAAGAAAAAACAAAACCAACCTTTATCTATCTCTCTTAAAAAAAAGATTAATATACCATTTAACTTACCCTCATTCGTTTTAAATCAATTCTCAGTAAAAGCTTTTAATCAATTTTACTATTCCTTTCACCCGACTAAAGAAAATCAAATAATAGATTATGACAGCTTTTTTTATCCCTTAGACAGTTTATTGGAATGGAATAAAATGTATGGTAAAAGAGGTTTTGTGCAATATCAATTTGTAATACCGATTGCTGATAATGCCAACGGTCTCAAAAAAATTCTTAGTAAGATTAGTGAAAAAGGATGGGGTTCTTTCCTGGCAGTGCTTAAAATGTTTGGCCAGCAAGAAAGCATGATTGCCTTTCCTATGGAAGGTTTAACGCTAGCGCTGGACTTCCCCATTAAGAAAGGTCTTTTCGAATTTTTAGATGAATTAGATACCATTGTGGAGACGCATGGAGGTAGAATCTATTTATCGAAAGATGCTAGAATGAAGAAAGATACTTTCATGAGAACCTATCCAAACCTCGAACACTTTATTCAAATCATTGAAAAATACAATCCCAATAAAAAATTTAATTCCCTTTTGTCGAACAGAATTCTTTATTAGTCGTTAAAACTTACATAGGTCATTAATACTCTCTTTATAGGAATTTTTACTGTAAAGAATCCGCTACGTTTGTGTGATCAAATAAACAATACAAATAAACAATACAAATAAGCACCAAATGAAGCAATTAATTTATAACACTTTCAAAAATTTCTTCGAACCATTTTTTTTCAATTCAGATTCATATTTATTAGTCCTAGTAAAGACAAAATCAGCTTTTCAGTTTTTACCTATCAACATTTTGAGAATTAATAATAGTTTAAAAGAATTATTCTTCCATTCAGGTTTTCATTTGAGGTGTATAACAATAAGCAAAGCCCACCATAGTTTTTAGACTTATCATCAATACTTAACAATTCTGGTATTCTTTTCAATTCGTGATAGTAATAAAATATCACTTTATATCATCTTTTTTAAAAATCACACAATTCTATTTTTTAAAATAATTCTATTATGCAATTACTTAATTCAAAATTCAATAATTTGGTTGTATTGAAAAAGTTAATCTTTGTCGCTTTTTTAATAATTATTTCTTCTTTTAGCATTAAAGTTAAGGCGCAACAAACTGCTCAGAGGGATGAAAATGGGCGAGGTTACCTAGAGTATTTACCTCCGGGTTATAATGACAATTCAGACTTATACCCAGTTATAGTTTTTCTTCATGGACAGGGTGAAAGAGGCAATGGATCTCCGGGTGATTTGGAAAAGGTAAAAAGACATGGCCCCCCAAAACATATTAAAAATGGACACAATATGTGTTTTGAATATAATGGAGTCGAAGAATGTTTCATTGTTTTGTCTCCACAGATTAGTGGATATAATTTTTGGGCACCTGACGTGATGGAATTTGTTCAAACGGCTCTAGGAAATTATAGAATAGACCCCGAACGAATTCATTTAATGGGTATTAGCATGGGAGGAATAGGAGTTTGGAGAACTGCTTACAGTGATGAAAATGAAGACAACATATTTGCTGCATTATCTGTAGCACCTGGTAAGGGTGAATTTGAAGATGCTTGCAAGATTGCGGAAAACAAAACTCCTGTTTGGGCTTTCCACGGCACCAATGATAACAGCAGTATGCCAATATATGCAGGAAGAAGACCCATTGAAGGTATGATTGCATGTGATGCAGACCCTGCTCCAATTTTCACTGTTTATGAAGGAGTTGGTCATAATTCATGGGATAGAGCCTATAGAACAGATAACTCTTTGCATACTCCTAATATATATCAATGGTTTTTAGCACAAACAAAAGGTGGAGGAGGGACAAGTAATAATAATCCTCCCTCAGCCCCAAATGATTTATCTAGTAATTTTACAGGAACTAATAAGATAAAACTTAACTGGAGTGATAATTCTAATAATGAAACTAACTTTTTTATAGAAAGGTCTCTCAATTCCAATAGTAATTTCAACATTATTAAGACTACTAATAGCAATACAACCAGCTATGAGGATAATAATTTAAACCCTAATACACAATATTATTACCGGATTAGGGCTAAAAACAATGACGGGTATTCACCCTACTCTAATAAATTATCAGTTAAAACAGAGGAAGATTTACCAAATGAACCTCAAAATGTAACTATCATAGACAATAAGCATTCTTCGGTTACTAAAACAGGAAATTGGATATCAAGTACTTTTGGGGGATCAGACAAATATGAACAAGACTACTTCCATGACGGAAATACTCAAAAGGGAGAAAAAAGCATAGTTTTCAAGGCTAATTTAAACCCCGGCACGTACGAAGTTTACGCAAGGTGGTATTCGACTGACCGAAGATCAACCAAAACACCTTTTGACATAAAAACAACTCAGGGCAATATAACCGTATATGAAAACCAACAATTAAATAGTGGTCGATGGGTTTCATTAGGAAAGTATGATTTTGGAAATTTGGCGGAAGTGATAGTGAGAAATGATGATACTGACGGATATGTTATTGCCGATGCAATCAAGTTTGAACCCGTATTAGCTGGAAATCTAGCACCAGGAGAAGAAATCGTCTTAGATAATCAGGACGCGGGAGTTAATCAAAATGGTAATTGGATATCTAGTACCTTTGGGGGATCAGACAAATATGAACAAGACTACTTCCATGATGGAAACACTCAAAAAGGAGAAAAAAGCATAGTTTTCAGTGCTACCGTAAACCCCGGCAACTATGAAGTGTATGCACAATGGTATTCTACTGACCGTAGATCAACCAATACACCATTTGAAATAATAACAACTCAGGGAAGTAAAATCGTTTATGAAAACCAACAATTAAATAGTGGAGAATGGGTTTCACTAGGAAGCTATGATTTTGGAAATATGGCTGAAGTGATAGTGAGAAATGATAATACTGATGGATATGTTATTGCTGATGCTATTAAGCTAGTCTACGTCGGAGCAGGAAATATAGCACCCCCCGTAGAAATTATTTTAGATAATCAGGATGCGGGAGTTAATCAAAATGGTAACTGGATATCAAGCACCTTTGGTGGATCAGACAAATATGCACAAGACTACTTCCATGATGGAAACACTCAAAAAGGAGAAAAAAGCATAGTTTTCAGTGCTAATGTAATCCCCGGCACGTATGAAGTTTATGCAAGGTGGTATTCGACTGACAGAAGATCAACCAAAACACCTTTTGACCTAAAAACGACTCAGGGCAGTATAACGGTATATGAAAACCAACAATTAAATAGTGGGGAATGGGTTTCACTAGGAAGCTATGATTTCGGAAATAAAGCTGAAGTGATAGTGAGAAACGATAATACTGATGGATATGTTATTGCCGATGCTATTAAGTTAATTCCAAACTATAATAATACAATGGCTGATAATTCCATGCCAGCTAATAGCACCGAAGAACTAAAAATGGTGACAATAGATGATATTACTGTATATCCTAACCCTCTACAAAATAGTTTTAGTATAAGATCTCCTTTTGAAGAGACAAAGGTATTTAGTATAAAAATGAGGAGTAAAACCGGTCGCATCGAATGGGAACAGTCCAAGGAAGGTGAAGGTGAAATAAGGTTTGATATAAATAGGGCTAATATTAATCCAGGAATAAAATATTTAAGTATTGAAGTAGCAGGCCAACCAATTAAGGTACTTCAAATTCTACTACTATAACTATTAGCTATTTACTATATAAAAATAGAGGACAATTTGAAAAATACCCCAACTAAATTGGGGCATTTTTTTGCTCAATTTTTAAAAAAAATAAACTGAGCAAATACAAATAGCTTTTTAATTGAGTATTATTTAAGTAATTTTATTTTGTAAGTTTTAATGATCATTTCTAGAAATTGCGGTTTAATATTAAATCCTTCAGGCATGATCGTTCTCCTTTATATTTAACCGAACTAAGATTAAAATGAATATATTGATACTAGGTGCCACCTCTGATATGGCCAAAGCATTAGTAAATGAGCTGTCAGACAAACAGCATTACTTTTACTTAGCAACACGAAATGTAAATAGATTAAAACCATTCCTTAATGATTTACAAATCAGAAAGAATATTTCGGCAGAACTCTTAGAATTTGATGCACAGAAATATAATAGCCATGAAACATTTTATTATTATCTAAAACCTAAGCCAGATTGGGTAATAAGTTTTTTTGGTTATTTAGGAGATCAAAAATTAGCAGAGTCTCACTGGGAGGAATCAAAGAACATAATTGATACTAATTATGTAGGTATGGTTTCCATATTGAATATTATAGCGCAAGATATGGAGTCTAGAGGATCAGGCACAATTGTAGGCGTTTCTTCAGTAGCAGGAGAACGAGGTAGAGCTAGCAATTATCTATACGGAAGTGCTAAAGCGGGCTTAACAGCTTATCTTTCCGGACTCAGAAATAGGCTGGCTAAAAAAGGAGTACATGTAATGACTGTTAAACCAGGCTTTGTTGATACGCAAATGACAGCTGATTTAGATTTGCCCAAACCAATAACTGCAAGCCCCGAGCAGGTAGCCAAAGCCATAATAAAGGGTATAAGGAATGAAAAAAATACTGTCTATACTTTACCAGTATGGAGGGTAATTATGTTCGCTATTAGAAATATCCCTGAATCTGTATTCAAAAAATTAAAACTTTGAAACAAAATCTAGCCCTATTCGACTTTGACGGAACAATTTCCAAAAAGGATAGCATGATGGAATTCATGAAATTTCTTAAAGGTAAAAATAAATTATATCTGTCGTTTTTCATTAACAGTCATTGGCTAATTTTAATGTATTTGGGCTTGATTGAAAGGTCTAGCGTAAAAGAAAAAATTTGGACTTATCTATTTGGAAATATAAAGCTTGAAGAGTTCAACCTGTTAGCTAAGAAATTCTCAATGGAAATCTTACCTTCCATTTTGTATCAAAGTGCATTAGATCAAATTGAAACGCATAAAAAGAACGGAGATAGAATAATTATTGTAACTGCCTCAGCAGAAAATTGGTTGAAACCCTGGTGCGACTTTAATCAACTAGAATTGATTTGTACCCAAATGGAAGTTAAAAAAGGGAGATTGACCGGGAAAATTAAGGGTGAAAATTGCAATGGATTAGAAAAAGTTAATAGGATAAGACAAATCATAAACCTGGATGAGTTTGATAAAATTTATGCCTACGGTAATTCAGCAGGGGATAAAGCAATGCTGAATTTAGCCACACATCAGTTTTATAATCATTTCAAAAACATTTAATTCTTTGGTTTACTATTTATTATGTGGTTTTAAAAAGTGAATACTTATCCCTAATCAAAATAACTGTTTTCTATTATATAAATTGAATTTTATTATTTAGTCTACCATGAGAACAAAGTATGTTTTCAATTTTTTTACATACAGTTATCTATCAAAATACCTGCAGCTTTTGAATCAAGTATAACAATTTATTTAATGAATTATTACCTTCAAAAAACAACTGCAATCACAAAATTAAAGCTTTACAGGAGATTTACTTTACAAAATTAATTGAGACATAATAAGTTAATAAAAACTTAATAATATATTCAAAAAGACAAATAACAGCGGAAAGTAGTAATTATATTTATCCAGGAAAATACAATTTTCTTCGAATAAACTTGCAATAAGCAAAGCTTTTATAAAAGCCACATTCTCCCAAATTCAAGCGGTAGAATAATTGGATAAATTGTTATCAGATAATGTATTTTAAAAAAACAATTTAAAAGAGAATTAGGGTATAATCCTGATTTAAAACAACCTAGTACATTTAATGAGAAATTGCAGCGGTTAAAACTTCATCTTAGTACTACGTTACATACTATTTGTGCATATAAATTTGTTATAAGAAATTTCATTTCTGAGCAAATAGGAGAAGAATTTTTAATCACAATTTTGCAAACTTGTACTCCATCAGAGCTTCACCAAGATAATTTACCTAATAAGCTCTTCATTATTAAAGCAACACATCATAGGGAAAAAATTTAATAGTGAAAGATCCTATAACAGTAGATTGTAAATCCTTTCAGCATCTTGCAAAAAGATGGCTAATTACAAATTGTTACTACTGTTTGCAAGAATGGCAAAATAAAAATATACCGGCAATTAAAGGTGTGGAGGTGCTACTTATAGATAAACCTAGTTAGGTGTCAAAACATTACAAATTTTCATGCTTCAATAGACAAATTGATTTGTTAGAGGCGCATGAAAATAGGTTTTCTTAGCATATAAAATTGCTGTATAACAAAACTACACGGTCTTAGATTTTATTTCAACTTGTGAAAAAGGGAGCATCATTGCTCAGCCCTTAAATTTCAATTTGATGAAACCTATGGTATGTCACTTAGCACATCACTTTAAATATGTTAGGATCGATCTATTTAATTTAAATGGTGAAGTTTATTTCGAGGAGATTACCTTTCATCCCGATTCGGGTAATAGGAAATTGAGACCCAGAAAGCATAACAGGAATTTAGGTGATAAATTCTTACATAATAGTAATGCATGTACCTCACAGATATAAACTGCTTCACAAACTATTATAGTAAACCAGAGGACTACATAATAAAGCTACAAAAGTAAATCATAGCCAAGATTGGTAGTAAAAAACAAATTTTGCCATTTAAACTTAAATTATCTGGAAAAACAAGCACATGATCATGTTTAATATGTATATTTACAATTACTTTACTTTTTTAATATTTTTACCGTAATAAATATCATTTTTAATTGATATTTTATTCTTTACTTTTTAAAAGATCACAATATGATAGTTTATGTTAAGATCATTTAAGGCTTTATATACTACCACTTCACTTGGTAAATTTCTACTCACCATTCCTAAATGGATTTATGATTTATACCGCTATAATATCCAATCTGATACTGATTTCTTAAAATCCAAATTCAAATTAACTTTTGGGAGAGAATTAGATTTAAAAAATCCAAAGACATTCAATGAAAAAATTCAATGGTTAAAACTTAATGACAGAAGGCCACTTTATACCACCTGTGCTGATAAATTTGCTGTTAGAGATTATATAAAAGAAAATATTGGTGAAGAATATTTAATTCCATTAGTTTTAATTACTGATAAAACTGAAGATATTACTCCTTCGAAACTTCCTGACTACCCTTTTATTATTAAGCCAACGCACGCAAGCGGCCAGTACATTATCGTCAATGATAAAAGTCAAGTTAATTGGCAATCAGTAAAGAAGACAATAGATAAATGGTTGAATGTAAATTATTACTACAGACTTAGAGAATGGCAGTATAAGGATATCCCACCTGCCATTATTGTGGAAAAGCTCTTAATAGATGAAAGAGGTGTCATTCCAAGAGACGTGAAAATCCATTGCTTTAACGGAAAAATTGAATTCATTGAAGTCCATGAAGACCGGCTAACTAATCATACAAAAACACATTATGATGAAAACTGGAAGGTTTTAAATTTCAAATCATATTTCACCGAAGGGAAGCTATCGAAACCACCCATTACTTTTGAAAAAATGAAAACAATCTCCAAAATATTATCAAAAGATTTTCACTACGTACGAGTAGATCTATACGAACTCAATGGGAAAATATATTTTGGGGAACTGACATTTCATCCTGGCTCTGGCTTTAAAGCTTACGAGCCTGAAGAACAGGACTTAATATTAGGCCAAAAATTAATTTTACCAGGTATAAAAAATTAATGTAAATTCATAAATTGTTATCGAGGCCAGTTAATTGATTCTTTTTGTTTCAGCGGCCAAATTATTATCCTTGAGCAGAAAAGCTTCAATTAAAAAAAAGTAAGTACCTGTTGATTAAATTAGGGAATCACATAATGATTTAGTGTACACTACAAGTTGAAATTAATCATCATCAGGAAAATATAAAAACACTCAATACAGTAGAAATTTATCGAAAACTTTTAACCTTTGTTAATTAGAACTTCTCTCCAGTTTTATAGGGTCTTAAACAAGTACACAATATCTTAACTATGAAAAATGTCAAAAAATTACTCAATGTTATACTTTCCCACAATCAACACCTTTTCAATGAATCTAATTATCTTTTTTTAGTGAGCCATATGAGGAGTAGATCTTCACTATTGTCACATATTTTAGGTAGCCATGAAAACATATGTGGATATTGTGAAATACACGGAAAGTATACTAATCGAATAAATTTTTTTAAATCAAAAATAAAGATACTTTCAGAATGCAAGAAACCTTACCGTAGTGATCAATTATTGTTTGACAAAGTCTTGCATAATCATTTAGAAATCTCTCCTATCGAAGTTGAAAAACGAAGAAGTAGAATAATATTCATGGTAAGAGAACCTATCTCAACCATAAAAAGTATTGCATATATGTATAACAAGTCTCCTTCATCTTCAGACATCAATAAGGCAGCACAATACTATACAAATAGACTAGAAGAAATTAGAAAAATCTATTTAGAATTACCGAAAGAATTATGCTACTGTGTCAATAGCGAGAACTTGATTACCAATCCTGAAAAAGAACTGTACAACCTCTCTAATTGGTTAAAACTAACCACTCCTTTATCTAAGGATTATAACCTATTTAATAATACTGGTAAACCAGGATTTGGTGATTCTTCAGAAAACATATTGACGGGGAAAATAATACAAACAATTGACAAAAAACTTCCTATTAATGAAGACATTATATATTCCATTCAAAAAAGTTATCAGCAATACACAGACTTAATATCTCAGTAAATGTAAATATTTGTTATTTCAATGAAAGATTCGGAAAGAAGAAAATCAATTCAAAAACAAATGCAAAATTAAACTTGTCATTTGAATACTTTGATGCAGTAAATGGAAAAGAACTTTCTTCAGAGGAAATATTAGCTCAATGTGATGCTAAAGCTTTAAAAAACATGCAAGAGCAATTGGAGGTGATTGAGGTCATCTCTACAACCATCAAAAATAATTGATTAAAAATAAAATGAAAACATTTGTCATAATCTAGGAAAATCAATTAACAGACATGAGGTGTAAGCTTACCCAACAATCGGATAGATTAAAATTAGACAAATTTATTACGTATAATCATAGGGGAATTATTTTAGGCTCTTATAGTATCCCACTATTAAATAGTAGCACAACAGACTAAAATTTTTAGATTAGTTTAATTCGATAATTTCGTCACTGAAGTTCTTATAGACCTTAGCTTTACCCCACCCATTCTTTTCATTTGCAACAAATTTCCCCTCTGCTAAATTCTTATTCGATCTTTCAATATTTTCATCTCTAAGTCTATAGTAATCTACCTTTTTTTCAGCTAAACCAGTAGACTTCTCTTCCGTACTGTTACTTAAATATCTTAAAAAATTCTCGATTTCAACCTTTTTATATTCTAAGCCAATCTCTTTCCCCCGAAATATTAAATCATGATCCTGATGTCCGGCAGGGTGAAAAGACTCGTCATATCCTCCCAATTTATTAAAATTATCTTTACTTAAAACTATTCTTCCCTCACAACCCCAATACGGGTCTTTCTTAAAATGAAAGATATTATCCATGCCATGCTGATTAAAAAGGTAATTGATATAAAAGGCAAAATCCTTTCCAGTAAAATTATCTCCATCTAAATTACATACTATTTCGTTCTTAGCTAATTTGTGCGCTAAATTCTTAGCCTTTGACATATGGAAGTATTGCGGCTCCTTTGTATAATAATAGTTTAAAATACCACTTTCTATATACTTCATGAGATGCTTCCTGACCCATTCATGCATACCATCTTTTGAATTATAATTTACTAGAACAAATTCCACCTCACTATAATCTTCGTTATTTTGAATATTTTCTTCTATAGTATGCTTTAAGTGAAATAACCTATTCATGCAATTAGTGCAGAAAGAGATTGAATGCTTTTTTAATTCCTTACTATATATTTCCGGAGGCAAAGATTCTATTTTATAGTTTCTTACGTACATGTCTCTATAGGCACGTATTTTTCTTTCAATACTATTAGGTAATAGTTTTGACAGCAACAAAGTAGTTTTAGACATATCGAAAAAATCTCTTCAATTAGTATTTATTTATGACTTTCTATTTAAACATAAAAATGCAACTCAATTAACAATCAGTCTATTAATATAAGGTTTCTGGTGGTAAATCAAATGCACAATATAGGTGCCTGATGCCAAATTATTAATATTGATGGCTTGCTGTTTACTTCCTTTCTTAAGTGTACTACTGTGCACTTCTCTTCCGGTTAAATCAACTATTTTCAGATTTACATTTTCATCTAAGGTTTGATTAAAAACAATATTGAGATCTTTATAAGCCGGATTCGGATACAATTTTAAATTAAAGTCTTCAGCTTTATTGTTGGCACTAATCACATACTCAAACTCCTCAGAAAACATCTCACAAATACCGTTACTAACACTTAAGGAATAACTACCTATTTCAGAAATTGCCAAAGATTGACCTGTTGCGTCAGCAATAGGAGTACCGTTGAAATACCATTGGTTTCCAGATTCACTGCTAGACAGCAAAGTATTCTCTTCCACGCTAATAACAGGTTTTTCCAGTTCCTCTACGATTATATTTACAGCTTGTCGTTCTGCACTTTCACATCCATTGCTGTTTACCACCGAATAGTAATAAGTAGTATTGGATGTTAATTCAGGTGTTGCAAAAACATTGTCCATACTTTCAAATATTGCCTCGTCTGCTAACTCATCAACATACCATTTAAACAGCAAACCACTTTCTGTGGGATTCACCTCTATCAAAGCACTTTCGTTTGCACAAATACGGAGGTCTTGTGGACTGCTTTCTGTGAGAGGTAAACTGATATAATCAATTACAACAAAATCAGTAAGACTGCTTACCTCACAACCACTAAAGGAGGCATTTATTTTGAAAGTATTTTCTCCATATATTAAATCCAGGTTATTTAACGCAATATGTAAATCAGCTCCCTGGCCCACAGCCTCAATGAAAGTTTCAACCTCATTCATCCATAAAGTATAGTTAACCCCCTTTTGGGCATTTTGGATTATTATAAAAGGGAGCTCATCTGACTCACAAATCACATTTTGAGAGCTAACAATTGTCTTGTTCAATTCCAATTCCGGCTTTTGAATAATCAAGGCAAACCGATTCATTCCTGAAGGTCCTGAAGCATTACTCACCTCAAAAGCATAATCGGTTTCACTATTGATGTTCACCTCAGTTTGAGCGAAATGATCAATTAGAATAAACTCTTCATTATGTTGAAAAGTCTCTAATTTTTCAAAGCTAAGTTGATAATTGCCGGGTGTTAAGTTAGACGTTAAGATCGTAATACTGTCTCGACAAAAATCATCGGGTAAGTGATTAATCGCCAAATCGACACCATCTGCCGAAGATGTGGAAATATTAAAAATAGTATTCTCTCTTTTTCTACCATGGATAGCTCCATCATACAACTGAGATCCATTTTCACTGTACCTGATGAAGGCCCTATCTTCTTTACTACCCTGTGCTAATCGAATAGTCATTTGTACAGGTTGTTCCTCTGTATTTCTATAATATTCGACAGTATTACTATTTAATTTAGCCGTTTCAGAAATGGTCAATTGAGGATTTTCACCAATAGCTTGTACCCAGAACCCTTGACCAATAGCTACTTCTCCAGGATACGAGTCATCTACTACTCCTTGGCCTGCATAAAAGTATTTACCTCCACCTTCATAGTCTGAATCCCAAATGGATAAAACACCACTCAGATTACTGCTAGTCCAACCTGTTTCACCCCACTGAATAGGAGACTGGTAAGGGTTAGCTACTAAATTCCAGCCGTCTCCTATACCGTCATTGGCTAAAGGATTACCTGTGCCGTCTGCAACCAAATCAAATTCAAAATCACCCTGTACAGGCTCGCCCGTTAATTCAAGTGTTAAAGGATTATTTAAATCCCTGGTAAATACGATGAAACCTTTACCTGCTTCCATTACTTCAGTATTTGTGGTAGTGGGATAAGGCATCCAATTGGCTTCAGTATTCTCATCATAGTAAAAAACAGAAGGATTACTACTTAGCCCAGGTCCGGTAGAACGCCCGGTAAAGTTACCTGTTATAGCAATATTTTCCTGCCAATCCGCAACGGTTGCATTTTTCACCATACTGCCAAAGTACCTGTAAAGTCTATTTGGTGGTGGAGCGACAAATCTTTGAGCTTTTATGGCACCTAGTATTTGTCCACGATTTCGTATTTCACTAATAAATGCAGTTCCCTCAGATGTGGATAGCATAGTTAAATTACCCTTGGAATCCAATATACCATCTACAATTTCTAATTCGGTTGCAACATGAAGTTGGGAATTAATTTCAATTTTACCGAGATTCACTAAGTCTGCAGTCAACAAACTTAATGTATCGAATCCATCTTCAAAATACAAGTGAGAAGTTTGGGTAGTGGTACTATGAATTTCCAAAGAACCCCTGCTTGACTTAATCTTACCCGTTTCGCCTCCCGGATTAACTACACCTCTACCATTAACAACTAATTTTTGACTCCCTATATGAAAACTTCCTCCTTCTTCAATTACCAAGCCCCCACCAATTTCATTTCCAACATTTATTTGCATTGCCGGATTTTCTGTGTCTAATATTACCTCCGCTCCTTGCCTTACTTGCAGAGAAAATAAATTAATATTATCGTTAAAGGTTTGGATATGTTGCTCACCCGTACCTGCCATCACTAGGCTTAACATTTGACTTGATTGGGTACCTACTCCCAGGCCATGAAATGATACTGCACCCTTTGCTATAACACTTGTACTATTAGGATCAACACCATTTAAGGCAATACCGTCCACGACATTGAAAGCACCTTCAATAGTGATATTGCCCGCACCAAATTGCTTGGTGGCTCCTGAGTTTCCGCCTAAACTCAAATTCCCATAATTAGCTACAGGGATACTATTGTTGTTTGCGTTAAATCTCACTAAAGAATTAGGATGCATACTTAAAAACCCTGTTGTAGCATCTACATTTACCAAAACTTCTGTATTATCCATAGCTGATATAAAACCGGCAAAGTTAGCATCGAGAGTTAAAATTACACCTTCCGCAATAGTCAATCTTGACCCTGAACCAGATACTATCCATTCCGTAGCAAGCGTAGCATTCCTATTTAAAACAAATTCATGATTTTCTGAAATAAAATTAACCGGAGTAGTACCAGAACCATCAGTCTCTGAATTCCAGGTGTTTAAATTATTTAGGTCACCGGAAGGCTCAGAATAGAAGGTAATTAAGCCACCGGCAGGCTCTGCTGTATTAACAATCAGTTCATTGGAAAATCCTGATTTATTATCATTCCTGTCAACTGCCCGGACACTGAACAGGTATTCAAAATCTGGATTCAGATCTGTAAGTGAAAGTGAAGTAGTGGTGGTTGATTCAAGTAAATTACCGTTCATAAACACCTCATATCCTCCAACTCCCACGTTATCGCTCGCCACGTCCCAAATCAATTCCAAAGTGGTATCTGTAATGTCAACAGCTTGTAAATTTTGAGGTGCAGATGGATTTATATTGTCAAATGCTACTTCAATTGGCGTATATACATCAACAACAAAAGCATTAATAAATCCAAACCTGGAATTGAGAGCAGCTGATGAAGTCAACTCAAAACTTATAGCGTTTTCTGTATCAGGGCTTACCTTTTTGATACTTACTGTTTCACTAGAATTATAATCAGCTAGCAAAATTTTGGTCTCATTGTCAATGGTAAATTCGGAAATGGCAGTGGCAAATGTTACCGGGTTTAAATTAAGTCCTTCAGAAGCGAAAAAAGTAAAATCATAATTAAAATCAGGATTCAAATTATCCAGTGTAAAAATAACAGGTATATCGTTAGTCTCAGCAAAATAGTAAGCTTGAATCACATTATCTGGATACACTCCAGAATTGTCACCGGTTTCAAAGCCTCCAACATTAGCCCCTCCGGTACCAAATTGCTCTAAGCTTAACTGTTCTTGCGTTGGCTGGCTATTCTCATCAATTAATGGGTTGAAAATAGCACTCCCACCAGATGGAGGTATTGTCCTTAAATTATTCCAAGGACTAGGCCCATCTAAATCAGAGGCCTGATTTGTATTTATATTGATTTTCAGCTGATGATGTAAGGTAATAGCAGCAGCTTCGGATGAGAAATCTGAAGCTAAGCTTCCATTTATTGCTCTCACTTTATAAATGAAATGATCATCTGTGCTAAGTCCAGTATGGGAATACAATTCTGTATTCGCACCTACTGAAGCTAAAAAGCTAAATGCTTTACCAATTTCATCTGAGTAATAAATTTCAAAACCGGTCTCGTTGAAAGAATTATCTACCCAATTCAAATTGATAGTATTTCTGCTTTCACCAAACGCTTCTACATTAGATGGCGCCAAAGGCACGGTATTATCAATATCCAGCTCTCTTATAATTAAGGCATTCAGGTAAATATATTCACTAGATCTAGTTCGTGAAATTTCTAATTCTACTTCACCAAAAGAGTTGGGGGTCAATGCACTATAATGATAAATATTCTCCTCGTTGCTCAGTGGATTAATTCTTCGGGTTGTACCTTGTAACTTATAGTCTGCTAAAGCTTTTTTCCATCTATTAGTCGCGCACAATAAGATCAAAATTATAGACAGCATTAGGATCTAAACCAGTAACGGTCAAAATCACTTTTTCATTACCATTCCATTCAACGCTATCAGATTTCCACGCGCCCTCCAATACTTTTTGATCATACGGGAAACTGCTGTTATAACTCACTGGTAGGCCCGTGTTATCTACACTAGTCCAGTTATTACCCACCATGATACCAAAAGGGCTTGAATCCCCGTTGCTATTAAGGAAATTATTAACCACTCCCCCCAAAGTTGGTAAGGTATTTACATTGTTCCATGGTGTAATAGCAGTAGCTGCCACCACTAAAATTGATAAATACAGTATTACTAAAGGTGGCATCTGTCACACTTATCAAAAATGAGGTGCTTGAAGAATTCCCAAAAATATCTGTTGCAGTAATTACTATTCCTTCATAAAAACCAACGTCATTAGTTGAGGGAGTAATGGCAAGTTGCCCTGTTCCATCGCCATTATCTATTAATTCTGCAAAATCAGGTAGATTTGAACTAGTAATAACAATTTCATCTCCTTCATTATCAATCGATACGATAGGTACAATTAAAGATTCCCCGGTTTTCATGATAATATCATCTACCGCTGTAATAGATGGCGCACTATTTAAAGTTGTCACCAATCCTACAGGGGTTTCCCCTATTCCGTTGGCATTTACTGATTGTACTTTATAATAATACAAAGTACTGCTTTCCAGATTTGTATCTGTATAGGAAGTTTGATTTAATAATGTACTTTTTACCAATTGGAAAGGTCCAGTCTCAGATACGCTAGACCTATACACCTCAAAGCGTTGTTCATTATTAGAGTTGTCCTGCCAGGAAACCTCTACTTCTGAACTTGAAAGAGCAGTCAAAGACAGATTAGATGGAGCTACAGGCAACTGACCGTCATCAAAGTACACATCAATAACCATTGCATTAATCACGTAGTTTGATCCAGTTAGGACTAACAAATAATTTCTCCGATTACCATCAACCTGAACATCTTCAAACTTGCATAATATTCACTAATCTGTTATTGGCATTTACATTTTTGCTAGTACCATTAATATGAAAATTTTGAGTTTCCTACTTAGAAGCGCGTAGTAAAGTCAGAACCACACAGCTACCAAAAAGGTAATATCATATGATAGTCCAGGATTTAAGTCTTGTAATCTAAAATTTGCATTACCACCATTTTTTCTCTAAATGAACGAATCACTTCTGGTGGAAACAAATCAGAACTTATATTACTGGTATAAGTATCCATTATACCATTGATTAATTACGTTTAAATCAATATCTTGTGAGACCCCATCATTGGAAATTAAATCGTAAAAGCCTTTCCCATTTATATTATTCCATGGTGACGGTGCAGAAACACCTCCAAAATTTACCTGTACTGAGTAATTTCTTTTTACTGCAGAAACGTTAACATTAAAAGCAGATTCCGAAAAACCTCCGTTCCCGTCCGATGCAAGTAGTTTGATGTTATTGTAATTTCCGGCATCTCCAATCTGTGGATTTATTTCAAAAGTTGCATTGCCAGATCCATCATCAGTAAAATTAATAAAACCAGGTAGATTGGATGCCGCTAAAGTTAGAGTGGACAAAGTCTCATCTGTTGCTGAAACATATAAATATTCGGTGAAACCCTCCTTTAAGTCAATATTAGGTATCTCATCTATAGTAGGATTACTCATTGTCACTCACTGTAATTGTAAAAGATTCCGTATCGGTACCACCGGAGCCATCAGCAACAGAAAAACCAATAGTGTACACATCTTGATCTGCTATTACTGGTGAGATGCTAAACTCTCCCTGTCCATAGCCATTATCAGCAAAAGTTATGAAGGCAGGCAAAGGTGCATCAAAAGCAAAAGAAATAGGATCCCCGTCCGGGTCATCAACATTTACAGGAAGTAATAGCGTAGTTCCATACTTCACTGATCTGTCAATAATTGGTTCAATAATGGGAGCAGTATTGGGAGTGGTAATATTTAATATATTCGTATATCCGGAAAAAGAGCCGTTTCCTTTCGCTCTTACTCTATAATAATAGGTACTATTCCCACCTGTCTGTGTGTCTTCAAAAGAAGTCGCATTTGCATCTGAAGTATGTATCCTTGTAAAAGTTGAAGTCACATTTGATGTTGATCGATAAACTTCAAAGCCTAACTCACCCGTAGAGTTATCAATCCAACTCACCAAAACATTATTTCCAGTCGCTAAGCTCAATGCAAAATTAGAGGGGGTGACAGGAGGCGCAGGGTAAGCAACTGTCGTAGCAGACGCAGGCCCTGCAAAATCAGAAGATCCATTAAAATTAATTGCTTTTATTTTGTAATAGTATGTTGTACCGCCGCTCAGGCCTGTATCACTCCATTGCTCCACGTCAGGACCTAATAGTTTAACTACCTGATATCCGCTGTTTTGGCTTAAAGATCTATATATCTCAAAGTTATTTTCGTCAGTACTGTTGTCTGTCCAGGTTAAATCAATTTGATCTATTGAATTTTGCGCAGCCTGAAGGTTTGAAGGATTAGCTGGGGTATTTGCAGGTACAAATTGATCCTGAAACAAAACTTCATCAGGAATAAACTGCTTTGGTACACCAGGCCCTTGCCATCTCACCTCAAAACATTCTCCTCCTCCGTTTTCAAAGTAAGCAACGCGAATTTGAGCAAATCCAGCAGGTAAGGTTACTTGGCCATTTCTTTCCTGACAACCATGAGTTCCATCGTTGTTGACTACGCTGTTTCCATTAATAAACAGCCTTGATCCATCATCCGAACTGGTGTAAAAAGTATAGGTTCCTGCTGTAGGAATCAAAATATAACCGTTAAAGACAAAAGCAATTTGGTTATCTCTATCTCTTATACTAATATCGAAATTATTTATATCACCTGTTCTGATTAAAGTTCCGTTCGTTTCAATTTGACTTACTACAGAGAAATTACTGTGGTGATAATAGGAATAGCTCAAACCAGAGTCGATTGTCCTAGCAGTAATTTGGTTACTTGGTACAGATATATTATCGCTTGCATCTTTCGCTCTTACAGTATAGTTGAAAACGGTGTTAATGGGTAGTCCAGCATTGGTATAAGTGGTACCAGAAACCGTTGCAATTAAATTATTATTTCTATAAACTTCGTACTCTACAATTCCTACATTATCAGAAGCATTCGCCCAACTCAAATTAACGCTGTTTCCGCTGGTACTTACCAGACTTAGAAGTGGAGCAGTAGGCGCCTCGTTATCCGCAGCAGTTGAAGCACTCACTTCATTAGTATAGGAAGAACCGCCCGAGTTGTTAACAGCCCTGAGTCGGTAATAATAAATAGTGTTGGCCTGTACAGGTTGATCAATATAAGCTTTCGGATCGGGTGACCCACTTTCTAATATTCTTTCCAATAAAATATATCCGGCGCCTGGCTGGGTGCTTCTGTACAATTCAAAAGCTAATTCATTGTTAGAATTGTCATCCCAATTCAGAATGATACTATTATCGGTTAGTACATTCGCAGAGAAATTAGTTGGTTTGGCAGGAACATTCAATCCATTTTCAGTAGTGACTACCACCGGATCTGATGGATCACTAAAACAGGGTTGAGGAGCTGCTCTATATTCTGAAGGGGTAATACCATCTGGTTCATAGCCTGTAGCCTGTTCTGGCCGTACTGTTAAACTATAACTGCCGGCAGAGTTTGCGGTATATGTTGAGCTAGTAGCTCCATTGATATTGAAGGCATTCTTTAACCATTGATAAAAGGCGGCATCATTTTCACTATTTATTTGTACAGCTTGTTGACCAGAAAGGGTAGGAAGGTTCAGACTTTGATTGCCTGTTACCACTGAAGGAGTGGCTGCAGGATCTAAATTCCTGTTGACATCCACTGGGTCAGACCATTCTGTCCATTCCGTTCCCCTTTGAAAGCGCACATAGTACAATCCAGTTTGAGTTACATTAATTGTATTAACTCCAGCACCGGAGGCATATATATTATTTGTATTATCTTTAGCCCATTCATAATTATTAAAACCTGCAGTCACTCCTAAAGTAATATTGATAGGATCTCCTTCGCAAAATTCGCTTTGCCCATATAAAACTGTGATGTCAGTTTTATGCTTGTCAAGAAACCATGTAAAGAAGTCAGGTTTATTATATTGCGTATTCCATGTACCATGCCCAGCTGTTGGTTGATAACTGTACCGAATACTAGCACCTTCCTCACGCATTTTTTCTACCCGACTATTTCCATCAAATGGAGTAGGAGCACCATCCCTACCACCTTGAGCCAGCCAAGTTGGTATAAATTTTAAAACACCAACTTCTTCACTAAAACCAGGAACTCCAGACATAGGGTGGATTGCTGCTACTATTTCCGGATAGGTGCTTGCAAATCTCCAGGTACCACCTGCTCCTCCAGACAAGCCATGCACATAAATACGATTTGGGTCCACATTGTAATTAGCAATTAGCTGATCCACAATAGCTTTAGCTTGATTGACCTGAGTAACTAACCAGCGTGACTCCGTAGCTTGGGGATACAAAGCAAGGCCAGGAAACTCTCCACTCGTAATTGCATTGAGCGTATTTCTTCCTCCGTGGATCAATTGCTTCTCATTACTGGTTCCACCTTCTCCTGCTCCATGAAAAAATAAAATCAAAGGATATTTTTCAGTCCTTTGGTTGTCAAAGTTATTAGGCGTTTTTAATCTAAACTGCATACCACCATATTGCCATGATTCATATGGAGATGCCCAATTGTATAACACTTGATTCTGATAAGGCTGAAACTGTCCTTTTAATTCAAGGCTACTCATTATAACAAAAATGAGTAATATGTAATATTTCTTCATGGAATGACCCTTTAATTGCATTTCTATAAACAAAAATAATAGAAAAAAATCACTAATAGTCAAATTTTTTAATATAAATATTATATTTTTAGACTAAACGGTGAATTTTATAGATTGATTTATCGTACACGATGAGCTGAGCAATTCAATTTCAACATGTAATATTGGTCAAACAAAAAAAAATTATTTTTAGTTTTGAAAAACGTAAACATCCCATCTTTATAAAGTAAAGCATGAAATCTAATAAGCAAATTAGACTTGATGCTAACGTAAGATTTTAGTTTTATTTCAGTTAAAAATCAGTAAGTTCGCTTCACTTGTTTATCATAAAAGAAACTACCAGGCATTACACAAAAAAACAAGCCTCTAAGAAGGGCATAAGTCTATCGTCAGCGAATAACGAAAACATAGAAAACAATTAATTTACTTATATCAGAGAATAATTTACTTAAAAATTATTTACTTTAACAAAGAAAAGCTTTTCCAAAGATTTAATTACGATAATTATGACTGACCCGATTGTTTTAGTAGTAGTTTGTGATAACCATTATACAATTCTACTGGCCGCCTTGTTAAAATCTATTGAATTAAATCATAAGAGTAACGAAAGAATTGTAGTTTACATTATTGAGGATGGGATTTTTAGCAAAAATAAAACGAAATTGATTAACTCTTTTCATAGTGAAACTTTTGACTTTCGATGGTTAAGTTTAGCCGATGCTATTCCTGAAGGTATTGAACTACCTCTGGATAATAGTTCTTGGCCTTTGAACATGTATGGGAGACTGTTTATCCCGCACTTTATCGAATCAGGCATGCAAAAAGTAATCTATTTAGATGTTGATATGATCATGGAAGTAGATATTAGTGAATTGTGGAATGTCCACTTAAAAGGAAATATTGTTGGTGCCGTACAAGACCCTAGAATCTTAACTTTTAATAACAGTTGGGGGGGAATCAGAAATCATGTAGCCTTAAAGCTACACCAAGATACAAAATACTTTAATACCGGCTTATTAGTAATAGATATAGAAGAATGGCGAAGGTTTAAAGTGGGAGAAAAAGTGGTTGACTGTATTACTCAATACACGGAGTTCGCAAATTTTCCTGATCAGTATGGATTAAATATTGTTTTGGTGAATAACTGGTTGGAATTAAGTCCCCTTTGGAATCATTTTGCTGATTCCAAAACCAAAGTAAAACCAAAAATTATTCATTACATAGCAAAAAAACCTATCTATAAGTATACAAACGCATTGCCGGAATACAGAGAGGTTTTTTATAATTATCTGAAAAATACCGAATGGAAAGATTTTAAAAGTAGAGGATCGTTAGATATTTACATTAAAAAAGCGAGGAATAAGATCATTAAAAAATTGAGAAAAATTTTCCGGTAGTTAGTAACAAGAGCTTCACTATTAAAACTAGTGTCTCCGCTAAGGTAGGGCAGGCTTTACTGCAAAATTAAGACTTACTTTTCCCAATTGTCTTAATTTGAGAGGCCTCTCCTGTAAAATTTAATGGGACTAAGAATGCCGATGTGTCGGCACAAGCTAAATTCATTTTTTCTGCAAACCATGATCCAGCTAGAGCGAGTCCAAAAGATCCTATCCCGTCCGAAAGGGAACGTACTAATGCGCTTTAAGAGCAAATTTAAAATCGAACGTAGGTTTGTAAGTTTTTTTAATCTCCCTTATATATCCATACATCTGAAAATTGCTTTAATTTCGCAAAAATAGATTTTGAGTACCGTGCTTCCAATAAATTGTCTGTATTCAATTTATATACGTAGTAAAAACTATTTTTTGGGTTAATAGCTAGCTTAAATTGGAAGCCCTGACTGGCAGCTTGCGCTATAAAATTTTCGGCATTTACCTTATAATTGAAAACACCGGTAACAACATAGTAACCTTTACCTAGCACGGGTACTCCATCAATTTCCTTAACAAGATCATATAGTTCTTGTTTTTCGATCGGCTCGATTGGTATATTAGCAATTACTGAATCCTGGGGTAAATGATTTTCTTCAATGGATTCACTAGTTGCTGTTTCTACCTTATTATTTAATGCGCGGATTGAGTCTTCTAAAGGTTTCTCTTCAACCACTGGTGGTTCTACTTTTTCCTTAATTTTTTCAGGTCTTTTTTGTTCAGGCTCCGCAACTACTGTAGCTTGAGTGAACTCAGTTTCTTCTATATTTTCAATTATGATCTCCGCTTGTTTTTTCTGACCAAAATTATAACTGAACATTAACTCATGAGAACCTCCCCTAACATTCGTTAACTCGTTGGGAGGAAATTCAAAGGCATAACCTAATCTTAAATTTTTAAATAAATTAAACCCAACAAAAAGTGCCGGATTACTTTCATATCGGTAAGCACCTCCGGCCCATATTTTATCCTCAAAATAAAATACTCCAGCAGCTTCTGCCTGCACGAAATCGGGCCCTGAGCTTCTGTATAATAAATAAGGCTCAAAGGCAATAGGATTATTATTAAACTGTATCCGGTAGCTTACTGAACCCACCATACTTTCCAAATTGGAGAATTTAAGGTTGCTAAAATTTTCCTGCGAGTATGGATTAGAATCAAAAATATTGTTGATGGCAAAACTCAATTTAAGATTCCTCAACTCATACATAAATCCGAAATTACCATCGGCATAAAGCGTGGAGTTTAAGGAATTTCTTAATGCAGGGTCTGATTGATCTACTTGCGACAAATCTAAACCATACCTACCTATACCCGCAGAAATACCAAAAGTAAGGGATTGTTCGTAGCCTAGAGGCAATCTGTAACCAGCAGTAATAAGTGCCGAATTCCTTTGCAAAATCACCACACTCTCATGAGTAACGGTAAGCCCTAACCGTACATTACCAGCGGTTGCATGCTGGAGGGTGAGTGTGCCAGAAATAGGCGCATCATCAATCCCTAGCCATTGCTGTCTGAATACCGTATTAACTTCTGTTCCTCCCCTGCTTCCTACAAAGGCAGGGTTATATAAAAATGGATTAAAATAAAACTGATTATAAACAGATAAATCCTGCGAATAGCCTTTTTTTAGATCTAAAAAAAAGACACAACGCATACTCCCACAAGTAACAACAGAACTCTACGCATTATTTTTTAATTCTAACACCACCTCTTTTCACAAAATTATTTTCGCATGATACCACATAGAAATACGCACCCTCTTCAACAATTCTTCCATTCTGATCGGTACCAGCCCAATTATTTTGATAATTTTCTTCTTCAAAAATCTTAACCCCCAGCCTATTATAGATAATCACTGAGCAATCACTGAATTGATTAAGTGCCTCAGAAACCCAAATATCGTTAGTTCCATCTCCATTAGGGGTAAATAATTTGGTTAATTCAGCCGTGATAAAAGGAGGTTCATCCGGGGCAATCACAAATACGTTTAACCTATCGGTTGTTTCCAAGCCACCATCATCAACTACAGTCAACTGAAAAATATAATTGCCTAATTCCAGGTCATTTACTATAGTGGTAGATTCATTCGCAGATAGGAATGTAAATTCACCACCTTCAATACGTTCCCACCGATATTGTACAATAGTGCCATCAGGATCTTCTGCTTCTGCTGTAAGTTCTACTGAGTTTTCCGGTAATGTGATCGTGATATCTTCTCCTGCTTCCACAATTGGTTGTACATTTGCAGGTTCAGCTAAAACAGTAACATTTACTTCTGCAGAAGCTGTAGCACCATCGTCATCCGTTACTGTGAAAGAAAATGTATAAATTCCCTCTATTAAACCAGTCGCTTCAGTATTTTCTAAAGTCGAAGTTACCAAACCTGCTGTATTAGGGCCTGATTCTTGTTCCCATAAATAAGCCTCAATGGAACCATCAGCATCTGTACCTGAGCCCTGTAAAGTCACTGAGTTTACAGGCAATTGAACGGTTATATCCTCACCTAAATCGACAGAAGGTGCGGAATTCTCCACTTCAGAATTTACTTCAACCCTTAAAATATCAAAAGATTCAGCACCTTTATTATCCACGACACGGAACTCAAATCTATAGCTACCCTCTACAAAATTATTCATTATTGTTTGATTGCTGTTAGAATTTGATATTTCAGCAGTATTAGGTCCTTCAAGCTGGGTCCACGCTACTCCTTCTATCGTACCATCATTATCAACACCCTGCCCAGCTGCCATGAAGTCATTTATCGGCAAGGTCAATGTAGTATCAGTACCTGCAAAAGCATAAGGAGCTTGATTAGCACTTACATTAATTGTCATCAAGTCAAAATTCTGTAAATTTTCACTATTTTGCACAACGAGTCGTAAAACATAGGTGCCAACTGTTAAATCATTGACTGTGGCATCAAATTCACTCGCATTATTGATGGTAGCTTCAGTGGGCCCTGACAATTGTTCCCAAACAATGGATGTAATAGTTCCATCTCCACTAATGGCATTACCGGATAATTGTATATTTTCTTCTGGTAAAATAACGTTTTGATCGGCTCCGGCATTTACAGTAGGTGGTTGTTTAGGTAAAATTTCGTTCACTGTTACAGAAACCTCATCAAAATCAGTAGCTCCTTCATTATCTATAACTGTTAATCTAAATACGTAAAACCCGTCAATCAAATCTGAAACCTCTAAGTTGAACCCGTTTACTCCTGTTAAGGTTGCCGAACTAGTCCCAAATTCCTGGGTCCAGACAATACTTTGAATTGACCCATCTGAATCATTCGCTTCACCCGCTAATATCGTTTGATTATCAGGTAATACTAATAATTTGTTATCACCTGCATTGACATTGGGTGATAAGTTTGGTAATTCAGCATTAACTCTTACGCTCACTTGATCAAAACCAACTAAACCAAAATTGTCAGTGACTTCCAGCCTAAAAACGTAAGTACCCTCTATCAAATTACTTATTCCCGTTTCATAATTTTCCGGGCTGGTAATCGCAGCTGTGTTTGGGCCGCTTACCTGCAACCATTCATTACTTACAATAGAACCATCTGAATCCTGAGCAGAGCCAATAACCGTAACTGCATTATTGGGAGAAAAGATTAATTGATTAGTACCTGCATCAACAGCCGGTGGTTGATTAGCCAATGCTTCCAATACTCGAATATTTACTTCATCAAAACTGGATACATTTGAATTATCAGTCACTGTTATTCTAAATACGTAAGTGCCCAGTTGTAAATTCTCAACTCCCAAATTTAAGCTAGTAATATTACTTAATGTAGCTGGAGAAGGTCCACTTCTTTGTACCCATAGGATGCTATTAATAGTACCATCCGCATCATTAGCTGTTGCAGTGAGGGAACTACTGGTTTGAGGAAAATTGATAATTTGATTATTAGAGGCTATTACAACCGGTGGCTGATTAGCAGGAGTGGGATTGACCCGCACATTTACCTGATCAAATGCTGTGCCTCCTTGATTATCCACCACCGATAACCTAAAAGTGTAAATCCCTTGTATGAGATTTTCCAATGTAGTGGACGCCTGATTTTCATTTAAAATGTTTGCACTATTAGGACCTGCGTGCTGGGTCCAAGTGTAATTTTCTATAGTTCCATCTACATCGAATGCATTCCCATTAAGCTGTGTTGTATTATTAGGGAGGGTGACTGTGATATTAGTGCCGGCATCAACACTTGGTAATTGATTCCCTGGCGCTGCCAATACAATAATTCTTACATCATCTGAGCCTTGAGCACCATCATTATCAGTAGCGACTAGACGTAGTGTGTAGGTGCCTGCTTCAAAACCAGTAAACCTTGGGGAATAAGTTGTTAAATTAGTACCGTTTAAGGAATTAGGACCATTTATTTGAGTCCATTGCCTACTGCTTATTGTTCCATCAGGATCATTACCACTTCCGTTCAGTGTTATTTCCTCAACAGGCAAAGTAACTTGTAAATCATTACCTGCATTCACATTAGGCGGTATATTAGGGGGTGTGGGATTTACTGTAATACGTATTTGATCTTCATCAATCAAACCATCATTATCCTCTATATAAAAATTAAAAATATAGATTCCTTCAATTAAATTATCTACAGAAGTGTTTAAATTGAGAGGTGAATTAATAACTGCATCATTGGGTCCGCTAATCTGTTCCCATAAAGTAAAATCTACCTCCCCATCCTGATCGCTTGCAGAACCTGATAAATTTACGGAATTTTGTGGCAAAGTAATATTAATATTTGATCCAGCATCAGCATTTGGAGGTAAATTAGGTGTATCTACAAATACACGAACCTGATCTGAACCAACCGCACCTCTGTCATCAAAAACTGTTAAACTAAAAATATAAATTCCTTCCTCTAAGCCTGATATCTGTAAATTCTGCACCTCAAAATCATCAATTTCATCAATATTTGAATTACTAGTCTCAATCACATTCCAAATATAGGAAACAATAGTACCATCAGGGTCGGTACCCTGCCCTGTTAAGATGGTGGAATTGTCTGGTAAAGTGAGATAAACATCCTCCCCGGCATCTGCTGTGGGTGGTATATTTACCGGTTCAGGCAATACAGTTAAGGTCATTTGGTCTGTATCTGAAGCACCATCATTATCCGTCACGGATAATCTAAAACTATAGACCCCTTCAATAAGTCCTTGAACTACTGTACTTGCAGAGTTGGCATTCACGATGGTAGCAATATTGGGTCCCGTAACCTGAGTCCAATTATATGCTTCAATGCTACCATCACTATCTGCCCCACTCCCTTGTAATGTAGCTGAATTAATAGGAAGTGTTATACTGATATTTGACCCCGCATCAGCATCAGGCGCTTCATTTTGTTCTGGATATACAGTTACATTTATTTGATCCGAAGCGGTAGCTCCATCATCATCTGTAACTGTTATTAAAAATTGATAGACTCCTTCAATTAAATCGGAAATATCTATTGATTCTGTATCAGTAGCATCAAATGTTGCTGCATCAGGACCCGAAATTTGTTCCCAAAGATAAATTTCAATAGTACCATCTGAATCTGATGCATCAGCTGATAAAGTCAAAAAGTTTATAGGTAGAGTTAGATTTCTATTATTGCCAGCAGTTACTGTTGGCGGTTCATTGGGTGGAATGGGTAAAACTGTTATTTGAACATTATCAGAATTAGTTTCTCCGTCATTGTCTGTCACTGTAAGGGAAAAAATATAAATCCCTTCAACTAAACCTGTGGCTGAAGTACTTTCTTCTGTAGGAGCACCTAAATTGGCAGTATTAGGTCCTGATTCCTGTTCCCACAGATAAGAGTCAATAGTCCCATCAGCATCATTACCCTGACCTTGTAAATTAACTGAATTGTCAGGCAAAGTGATAGTTTGGTTAGCTCCTGCATTTGCTGTTGGCGGATCATTGGGAGGAGGAGGTAATACATTAATGGTAACCTGATCGCTGTCTGAATCACCCTCATCGTCTATGACTGTTAAAGTAAAAACGTATGATCCCTGAATTAAATCACTAATAGTAATTTCAGCTTCATTTAAGTTAGTGGTAGCGGCTGTATTGGGTCCGCTACTTTGCACCCAAATAAAAGATGTAATTGTACCATCGGAATCTGTCCCTGAGCCAATAATGGAAATTGAATTATCTGGCAAGGTTACTGTCAAATTATTTCCAGCATTAGCGGATGGTGGATTATTGGGTGGCTCAGGTTGAACTGTAACTGTAACATTATCAGAAACAGACTCGCCATCATTATCAGTTGCAGTTAACCTGAAGGTGTAATTTCCTTCAATCAGATTATTAACGAGGCTACTTAAATTATTTGGTGAAGATATTCCTGCAGCATTGGGGCCAGAAACCTGTGCCCATAAAGTGCTTGCGACAGTACCGTCTGAATCTGAGGCAGTACCATTTAATGTTAAAGAATTAGTGGGTAAGGTGATTACCCTGTTATTACCCGCATTTACTATCGGAGGAATATTTACAGGCTCAGGTAATACGGTAATAATCACCTGATCTGAGGCAGATAAACCATCATTATCAGTTACTGTTATTCTATAATTATAAGATCCTTCAATTAAATTGGAAAGCGATAAATTTAATTGATTTAAATCACTTTCTGTAGGATTATTGGGCCCTGAGATTCTTTCCCATAGAATAGAAACAATATCTCCATCTTGATCGTTAGCCGTGGCTGAAAAAGTGGCAATATTTTCAGGCAAAGTTATAGATCTATCACTTCCAGCATTAACTGTTGGAGCTTTAGGAGAAGCACTCGATAGCCTTTGCGCTAGAAACCATTGATAAATATTGGGAGTATGTAATGAATTGTCAGTTCTGTACGCTCTATCCCAAGAATTATGACCTACGCCTTCATACACAGTAAAGATGGGGGCGGGATCGGCATCACATGCGATCATTCCTTCTATTGGCCTGCGACCAGCATATATTGGCATACTACTATTATCATTGGTACCATGGAAGGCCCAAACTGCTATTTTATCTTCTGCTACCTTGCAGGCATCGTCATATTCACCCTTACCAGGAGCTACTGATAAAGCAGCAAATATGTTGTCTTCATTTTCATCACTGTAAGCCACTCTCCAAACTCCTATTCCTCCCATGCTAATACCCATTAAATGAATTCGTTCGGGGTCTATTCTATAGTTGCCAACAGCTGTTTCAATAAATGTCATCACATCTGGTGCCCAAAAATTGTATCCACTAATTTGCGGGGATAGTACTATGAAACACTCTTCCACTCCATTATACTCAAAGCACATATTATGACCATTTTTAATGTGTTTTGGAGGACCATGCCTTTTAACCTTTTCTAAATCGGACGGAGAGCCGTTACCGCGTTCGCCCTGTCCATGAAGAAATATAATGACAGGGTAAAGGTCTGAGTTATCGTTGTAGCCTGGGGGTAAATACTCTAAATAACCCCTCCCGTTCTCATCTCTTTGAGCTGTTTGTTGAGCATACGATTTAAAGCAAATACTAAAAAGAAAAAAAAGGCTTGCTATGAAGACAGCTTTAAATTGTGTCATTTTTCAAATATTTATGAACATCACCATTAAAATAATAATGACAATATTCTTTTACAGAATATTAAATTTATTATTTAAATATTAAAAAAAAAAACCGAATGTAAGAAAAAATACGAAATTAAATGAATTTACTAAATCAATGCTTTTAACGGATGAATGGTATAATTTCATCGACAAGTTTAATAATTTCAAAATTAATATTAATTAAATGAAATATTAAATTCTGAACGGATAAAAGCCTTTTGATTAGAACATTTTTCTAATTTATTAGATTTCCGGCATCAAGTCATTGGTATTTTATTACGAGCATCACTGCTACAATTTACTGCACCAGATTTTTACTATTTTTGAGGGCCTGGTAATTTTAAGTCCTATATTTTAATCTTTTCGCACTCTTGATCAAAATGCCCTGGGTTGCTTTTTAACATTCACTGGAACCTCTCACGAAAAGAATATTTATTTAGAATCTACTTAATAAAACGGTGTATCTAACCTGTGATCCTTTTCAGGATTAAAATAGGATGGATATTGAATGCTTCACTGACTACACCATCTCAATTTTGTTAATTGAATTAACAAGGTTCATTCCTGAGATTATACAATAAACCCTTATAAAATGCTGACAAACTTTTTAAATGCCCTTTCAGTAAATAAACAATTGAATTTTTAGGTATGGTAAAAAAAATAAAAAATAAAATCCAGGACATTTTCTGCATCCCTCTCGTGTTTCTTCTTAAAAAGAGGACACGGTTTCTTGTCATATAGTAAAGCTTGAAAGGAGAATCTTTTCCTACGCTCATAGATTCTTTATGAAAAATTTGGGATTCTCCTATTACCCATGTCTCATAACCTCTCTCTTTTGCTTGTACACACCAGTCAATTTCTTCATAATATAAGAAGTATATTTCTGGCATTAATCCAATTTCATCGATTACCGTTTTTCTTACCATTAGTGCTGCACCATGAATCATTTCAGTCTGGTAGTTGAAATTATATTGCCCTTTATCTTCTTCATTTATACCTGCTCTTTCACTCCTTCCAGTTAACAAATTTATTGCACCATTTCCAGCGTATTGAATTATATTTGTATTGAAATACTTGATTAAAGGTGAAGCCATCCCTGTTTCAGGGTGAGTTTTAAAATGAGCAATAATGGGCTCTAAAAAATTTTCAGGCACTTCAGTGTCATTGTTAAGAAAAAGGAAAAATTGACCTTGAGCCACCTTCATCCCTACATTATTCCCTCCAGCAAACCCTAAATTATCTTCACTCACAATAAATTTTACCTGAGGATATTTACTAATTAAAGGCTGTATTGGTTCATGTAGTGATCCGTTATCAATAATAATAACTTCAATAGGGGCATAACTAATATTGAGAATACTAATAATAAACGCTTCAGTATATTTGATACCGTTATAATGCACACTAATTACGGATACTAAAGGGTTATCCATCTTATGCTTGGTTTTCGGATTCACTCCCGTGAGGGGTATGAATAAACTTCTTATTTGCACCCTTCAATTTAAACATTAATAAAAGCATTTTAAAGAAAATACCAGGAAGCACGACTATAGATTTAAGCAATCTGACACTTAGGTACTCTTTAGATATTGCAAGTAATACACCAATATCAACTAACAAAGTAACTATAATGTAATACCATATATCTAAATTTAAAATAGGTCTGTAGAAATAGAGGAACAGAGAGCTTATTAGCAAAACATTTACTAACCCTATATTTAATAACCTTGGCAATTGAAGGTTACGCAAAAAAATGCTGTTAAATAGCGCAAAATTACCTTTTAAACCTGCCTGAAGGCCTTCCCAGAAATATGCTCTAAGATAATGATATTGGCTGGAAATCCACCTTCTCCTTTGGTTCTCAAAAACTTCACGTTTTTCCACTTTTTCATCTCTGACCACAGCATTATCCGCAAAATAAACCCTAACGCCTTGTTTTACCAACCTGAGCTCCAATTCGCGGTCAAAACCACCAATAGAATCCATTTTTGCTAATTCTGAGCGAAGCAACTCAAAATCAAAAGACATTCCTGAGCCTTTAAGAGATGCTGAACAATTTAATACTACACTTCCCTTTCCGTAAATATTATTATTAATGTCTTCACTTAACCCATCTAAAAATGCCAACGAACTCACATCATTTTTCGCAGCCCTTTTACCTTGTATTGCCCTGTAGCCTTTTTGATGAATCGTATTCATTTTTTCAAGAAACCCTGATTCCATCACGTTGTCTGCATCTAAAATAACTGCATTATCATAATCATGCTGCTGACCAATTCTAGCTAATACTGTGTTCAGCGCTTTAACTTTTGTGCTTTTCTCAAAAGAAACTATTTCTGTTATTAGATTCATTTTCGCTAGCTGCTCCACGGTCGATTTTTTAAACGAATCAGCAATGACAATAACAATAAATTTTTCTGCAGGGTAATTTTGTTGGATAGCCATTTTGGCCACCTCAAGGATAACCTTATCCTCCTTGTAACCAGGAATTAAAATAGCAAATTTTAATTTCTGTTTTGTATTTTCATCAAATTCACTTTTATAAAAATTGCTCATCATTCCAAAAATGAAGGTATATAAACCCACATAAATGAAATATGCTATAACTAAAGATTCAATTAAAAGTAGTAGTAAATTCAAAATTTAAAAGTTAAGTATATTAAAAAAAATAGCCGTAAACATCAACTCTTCTGAGAGGTGTAAACGGCTATAAATAAATGCTATAATTTAAGTTAAACTCTTTCTTCCTGCATTAAAGCCGGAAATGTTTTAAGCAATAATTTCATATCCTTCATGAAAGAATTATTTTTAGCATAATCTACATCCAAAGAAATTCTCTCATCTTCCGACATTTCAGCTTTACCACGTTTGGTTACTTGCCATAATCCGGTTATTCCAGCTGCAGCCATAAACCTTAATGCGCATTGATCTTTAGTTAGTTGCTGTGCTTCATATAAAGGAAGAGGTCTGTTACCTACAATCGACATATCACCCTTTAACACATTGAGTAATTGTGGTAATTCATCTAAACTTGAATCTCTTAAAAATTTACCGAAACGGGTTATTCTTGGGTCATCTTTAATTTTAAAGAATACAGGATTCGCACCGTTGCTTTCTTTATTCTCAGCATTTTTACTGTATTGATTTAAGTGATGCAATTTACTCAATTCCTTGTCCGCACCGGCAGACATAGAGCGAAATTTCATAAAATTAAACACCTTATAACCAACACCCGCACGCTTGGAAACATAAAATACAGGTCCTTTCGATTCTAATTTTATAATCAAGGCAATTATTAACATGATAGGACTAACAATCAATAAGATTGTACCTGAGACTAAAATATCGAATAACCTCTTAGTAGGAGAAATTTTAAAAGCAATTTCCTCTTCTTTTTCAAGCTCATCTTCTTTAGATAATTTTTTAAATAGTTTTAAAAAATCTATCCAGTAATTGAGTTTTTCAGGATTAAAAATATTTGGGAAACAGTCATCTGCACCATGCTTTAGAACCTTCTTTTTATTTTCAGAATCAATCTTATCCGAAACAATAATTAGAGGTATCACTAAACCTGAAGTTCTTATTACATGACTGATAGAACTAAGGTTTTCAAAAAAGATATTATCTATGTAATTAGTATAGAAAATAATTGCATCAGGTGCTTCCGCATACTTGATGCTTTCCAAAGTGCGCATCAATGATGACATGGTGAATTTTTCAATAGCACTGAAATCTTTCAACAATTCTGTATCATAAAATTCATTGCTAACACAGTACAATTTTTTGTCAAAAGTTTGATGCTTATTAATCCATACTTCATCAAAATTATTATTTAATAAGTAATTAATTGATTCCATATTTTTAATTTTCTACAGTTGTTTTAATAATCTTGTCTAACAAATTATACAGTTGAGATGGGTCAAAAGGCTTGTCTAAAAATCCTTTTGCTCCTGCATCTAAACACCTTCTCTTAAATCCTTCATCTGTACGGCTACTTACCATAATAAAGGGAATATCCGAAAACATTCCACTTTGAGATAAACTACTTAAGAAATCATAACCATTCATCTTCGGCAAAATAAAATCTGATAATATCACCGAAGGAATATTTCCTTCTGATAACCATTTCATACCTGCCAGTCCATCGTTCTTAAATACCAATTTATATTTATTTTTTAATAAAACATCCAATAACAATCTCATCGGTTCGTCATCTTCCATAATTAAAATTGTATGTTCCATTCGATGTACCTTAAATACTATTCTTAAATTGATAATAACTGATGTTAAATTGATCGGTTATTAATGTATTAATATTTAATTGTTTTATTTTAAGAATATAAAGATAAGAATTTATCATAGTGATACACAAATTTTAGATGGTTATTTTACTGTTAATTTTCCATTAATCGTTAAAATGGTACAAATATTAGGTTAATAGAGTAATTGATGGGACGAAAAAACTGGTATTTTTTTGATAAACACCCTGAACATTACATATATCCATAAAAAATACGTTTATTAGTATAATCCACTGCTTCACGGTACCCTGTTAATAATTAAAAGTTCAAAAAATACTTTTAACAGGTTCACATTAAGAGTGATTATATAGTACACCTACGCAATAAGTTGTATTTTAGATGCTATATCGTATCACAAAAAATAAATAATGATTGACTAATTGAAATAGGAACTTAGTCGTTATAGAATTTAAGGACCTAAAAAAGTGTTTAAACTTCTATTTTATTACATAATTTTAAAACGCTCCATTGAAACCGAGCATAAAGCATTTATAAGAATAAATATTTTTTTTGAAAATTAAATTTTTGATTCTCCATAGGCAAAACACCTAATTGTAGGTTATGCTTAATTTTGGAACCTATTCTTATGTAAGAAATTCTAAATTTAAGTACCGTATTAGGTCATGTGCTAACCAGTTATACCTCAAAATGGCTCTTTTAACACAGTTGATTTTTAAAAAATGTACTTTAAATATTTTTAAGTAGTCATCTTTTTGTATTAATGATGCGGCACCAAGAGTGTACTATGAGCCACAATCATCACGAATGCTACCCACAATACACATCATCACTGTATGTGGCAGGCATCCCACTGGTACAGAAAGCTGTTCCATTCCCCAATTCTCAGTCAAAAGCTTTATCCCATCAGCCTGCGTATTAGGAAGCGGATCCAAATAAATTTTTCCAGTGCCTTACACTTTTTTAGGATGACGAGATACTTTTTTTAGATTTTCTTTTGAAAAGAAAGTCTGAAACCTAGCCCTATAAGTAGAATCAAGGTGACTGCCGGGGATGTAGCCCTAGAGTAAAATGCGCAGTGGTTGATCGATTTTGGCGTTTACGGGTAATATTCTCTGAGCCCGAGGAATAGGAGACAGGGTCATTTTACCATTTGAATTTTATAATTTAAAAAACCATCCTATTTCAATTATCCAATATCTAACTCGTAAAACTCATAATCACTGCCAATTCCATAAGCCGTTAATTCACTTAGCAGGTATTGCTCCATAGACGAAAGATCTTCACATAAAAAATCATTCCTACCAGTCGCCTTCAGAATTTTAAATTCGTGGTACTCCCTGTTGTTTTGCATAAAATACCTTTTACCTACCCTTACAGACTCTACCGATATTGACATGTGATTTACTTATAGTTTTCGGATATTAAATATAGACAACAAACGAAGCTCATATAAAAGTGTTAAAAAAATATGGTGCAAAATATAAAAGCGAGTCTTACTTTTGGTAAATATTGAAAACCAAAGAAGATGAAAAAAAGATATCTTATATTATTACTAATTATTTTGATCAGTCTTATTGGCTATTATTTTTTAGGTGGTTTTAAGTCCATTAATAAAAGCCTTGTTGATCAACCAGAAATATATATTTACGGCATTTATTATGAGGGTATAATTGGATCGGACACTTTACAAGACCTATTTATGCAGTCAAGGGAAATGGTAGAGAAAAATGATAAGTATAAGGCAGTAGCTATTGCTTACTACGGAGAAACTAATGAAGAAACCGGAGCTGTGAAGAATTTTATTGGCGTACTGGTTAATAAAAATGAAGAAATAGGAATCGCTAATAAATGGGAAATAAGAAGCTTTAAAAGAAACAAAAGTATAAAAGGATGCATTGAAGCCAATGTTTTAGCCATGCCTACTCCTGATGATATGCTGCAAGAGTTAAAAAATTATGCAGAAGAAAAATCCATTTTAACTGATTCCGTCTTTATAGAATACTATGCCGGACCGAATAATTTATGTGTAGAGCTTTTAGGGACCTCTCAGCCAGAAGCTGATTAGCCTTTGGCTGGGTTGGGATGATGCTTTAAATGCAATTTAAAAAAACAATTCCAAAACATACCTTATTCCTTGAGGAGCCAATCTAACCGAGTCACAGACTCTTTTACATTAATAAATCCTTAGTCCGCTACGCTTGAGACTAAGGATAGATAAATAGATAAGATTAAATGCTACCGATGACGGGTTTAGCAGGCAGTGAATCTATTTAGATGGAAGAATATGAAATTTTGAGCTAACGAGCTACCTCTCCTTTGGGGAGGGTTGGGGTGGGGCTAGGCTACTCATGGAAAATGAATTTAAAATCAAAAACTGAATATACTCACCTTAGTCGATGCTTTTTTAGCTTTAAACTTAAGCACAAAACCTCAAAAAAGAGAAATTTAACTAAAAATTGAGGTCTCAATTAAAGTTCTAAATGTTTACGACCAAATTTTATTCTTTATCTTTTGCCTTGATGCAAAAGATACAAAAAATCAAGACAAAAAGATGTCAGCCAGAGGCTGACCAGCCTTTGGCTGGCTTCCAGGCTACAGTACAACGCGCTCCCCGCCTTTTTGTCGACCAGCCCGCTTGCACTTTGCAAACATTCTTAGGTTTTCTAGCATTGTTGTATTTATCATGAGCTCCCGGGCTATTACAATTGAAAAACCAGCTTTCAAAACATAACTCATTCTTTGATCAGCCATTCTAACCGAGTCTCAGACTCTTTTCCATTAATAAATCCCTATTCCGCTACGCTTAGGACTAAGGATAGATAAATAGATATAGTCCATGGTTTTTCCAAGCTAGGAATAATACTCCTTATACCAATCTACAAATTTCTGAATACCTTCCAGCAAGGGGGTATCGGGTTGGTAATCAAAATCTTTGATTAAATCCTCCACATCTGCGTAGGTTTTATGCACATCTCCTGGTTGCATAGGTAAAAATTCCTTTTCCGCTGTTTTTCCAATGGCATGTTCAAGGGCTTCAATATAATCCATCAACTTTACAGGATTATTACTCCCTATATTATAAATTCTATAAGGCGCGGCGGAAGTGCCAGGATCAGCTTTCGTGCTATCCCAATCAGGAACTGACTGGGCAGGCTGGTCTATAATTTTGATTACACCTTTTACAATATCACCAACATACGTAAAATCTCTTTCCATATTCCCATGATTGAAAACTTTGATTGGTTTACCTTTTGATATTGCATCAGCAAAGAGAAATAATGCCATGTCAGGCCTGCCCCAGGGGCCATAAACCGTAAAAAAACGAATGCCTGTCGTAGGTATTTTAAACAAGTGGCTGTAGGTATGCGCCATTAACTCATTGCTCTTTTTAGTCGCTGCATATAATGAAAGCGGATGATCTACATTATCATGTACAGAAAAAGGCATTTTGGTATTGCTGCCATATACAGAACTGGAGGAAGCATACACCAAATGTTTTACTTTATTATACCTACTGGCTTCAATAATATTTAAAAAACCTTGAATATTGGCATCTATATAGGCTTGAGGGTTTTCAACTGAGTAACGAACGCCTGCCTGTGCTGCTAAATTAACAATCACATCAAATTGCTCTTCTTTGCATAGGTTTTGAAGAAAATCGTTATCAGTTAAATCTGCCTTAATAAAACTAAATTTATCATGTTTAGTGCTCAGTGCTGTTTGATGTTCAATTATATCGGCGTGTTTAATACCCAGAGATTTTAACCTGCCATATTTTAGATTTACATCATAATAATCCGATATATTATCATAACCTACTACCCTATCGCCTCTATATAACAACTTCTTTGATAAATGATAACCTATAAATCCTGATGCTCCTGTAACGAGTATCTTTTTTGACATATTTTTTAATAATTTAATACAATAATATAAAAAAATTATATTTGACCCCAATATAAACCGCTCGCTTTCAAAATAGAATGAAAATCTAATTTAAATATAGAATGAAATTAGTTATTATAAGATTTACTTTTTAAACTTCTTTAAATAATTGTTTATGTTTTGCAATAAGAAAAACATTCCTTCAATTTTCAAAAAATAATTATAGGCTAAATATACTATAGCAAAGGCAATGGCCAACAGCAACCTTTCGATTAAATTAGATAGTGAGAAATAATGAAAACAAACTATAGCCATGGCAAGAGGAACGGATGCTTCAAATATTTTTTGAAAATGTACAGTTTTAGGAATATTTATTAATTTTTTGGTAAAGAAAATATTAATACCTGTTAATGAATAATCGACTATTACCATGGCTACCGTAAACGCAAGAATTCCGTAATAATATGCTATAACCAGTGGAATAATTTTGATTGCTTTTCTAAATAATCCGAGATAAAAGTTTTCTTTTGATTTCCCCTTACTCATAAACGCATTAATCATCATGCCATTGATAGGAAAAACACAAACTGCCAAAATTAGGACCTGGAATATCTGAATAGATGGTTCCCATTTTTCACCAAAAAGTATGATAATAATATCTCCACCTACTACGTACAATAAACCCGTTAAACCATAACTTACAAAAGCCACTACCGAAATCACTTTAAAATATATTCTCTTAAATTCCTCATGATTATCTTGCAAACTTGATAAAACCGGATAAAACACCCTAACCAAGGGTATTGATGTAAAATTTATTACCTGATCTCGTAAAGCCCCTGCCTGCGAATAAAAACCCAAAATAGCTGGCGAAAATACTTTACCTATCAATAATTTATCCATTTGTTGAAAAATAGATGTTGTAAATCGATCAAAAAATACAAAAGCACTAAATCCTGTTAGTTTTTTCACCTCCGCCATAGAGAATTGAAAGTCAGGCTTCCAATTTGAAGTGGTCCATAAAAATATGGTGCTTAAAACGGCCAAAGATATTTGCTGTACCACTAAACTATATACCCCAAGGCCTTGAAAAGCACAAATTACACCTAAGGTGCCAGCAGCAGCAGTGGCAATGACTCTTCTGAGAGTGAGTGCCTTAAAATTGAGTTCCCTACTTAAAATAGCCGATTGTACTAAATTTAAAGAATTGAAAACAAAGATCAGTGAAAGCCACCTAGTGAGAGGGGTAATCCCAGGAATATCATAAAAGTCACCTACTAACGGCGCAGCAAAATAAAAGACGGCTGTAAGCACCAAGCCAGCTGCAAAATTTAAATAAAAAATAGAACTGTAGGTAAGGTTGGTATTATCTTTATTTTGAATGAGAGCAGAACTAAAGCCTACATCCATAAAAACCTGGCTTACAGTAATAAAAGCCATGGCCATTCCAACTAAGCCAAACTCTTCAGGCTCTAGTAATCTCAACAAAAATATAGTAATAATAAAACCGCTACCCTGTTTCAGTAAAGTACCGGCGATATTCCAGGCAAAAGCCTTGGCAGAACGGTTTTTGAGTGAGCTCAAATTTGTTGTTTTAATTTTTTAGCAACCCCAAAGTTAATGACAAAATCGAATTGTGTTGCATTCAGAAAAGATTATAAATTTAATTTTATTATTTATAAAAAATTGCATAAAATGAAAATGGTTAAAATGAATCTATCAAATCAATTTATACACCTCTATAACTGCTCCAGCATTTCCTCCACTGCTTCATACACTTGGTTAATTTCATGTTTTTCGATAATATAAGGCGGCAAAATATAAATTGTATTTCCCAAAGGCCTCAGTAATATGCCTCTTTTTAAAAAGAAAGGATACAATTTATGCCTCACCTCATTTACATAGGAACTATCCTGGTCTGTTTTCAATTCCATGGCAAAAACAGTTCCTAACACACGGCTATTTAAAACCTTAGGATGCGCAACTATCTTTTGATGAAAGTCAGATTGCCACTCGCTAATTTGTTGAATTTTTAGCTGTGTTTCTTTACTTTGTAATAGATCAAAACTGGCGATAGATGCTGCACAGGAGATAGGGTTGGCTGTAAAACTATGCCCATGAAAAAAAGTCTTCATAATATCTGCACTTTCATAAGCCTCCATAATTTTTGCTGTGCAAGATGTAACTCCTAAAGCCATAGTTCCTCCGGTTAGGCCTTTAGAAAGACAAAAAATATCTGGAGATACTTCTAAATGATCCGCAGCAAAATTTTTGCCTGTTCTGCCAAAGCCTGTAAACACCTCATCAGCAATGCAAATGACGCCATTCTTCTGAGCTATTCGTAGCATTTTATTCAGCGTTTCCGGCTCATACATTTTCATACCTGCTGAACCTAAAACCAATGGTTCAAATATAAATGCAGCTACTTCTCCGCCTTCAATAATTTCTTCAAATCGTTGTATTACTTCCTCAGTGCGATCACTGCCTGGCATGGGCAGAAATTCCACATCGAATAAAAAAGGACTGAAGGGAGCAGAAAAAGGACCTCTATCTCCTACTGACATGGCACCGAATGTATCACCATGATAAGCTCCTTCGAAAGCTATAACCTTAGTCCTGGATTTTTCTCCGTGATTATACCAGTATTGAAAAGCCATTTTCAAGGCCACTTCATTAGCTGTACTGCCATTATCCGAATAAAATATTTTAGATTGGTTTTCTGGCAGAATGCTTAACAGCTTTTCTGCCAGAACAATGGCAGGCTCATGGGTAAAACCAGCGAAAATTACATGTTCCAGGTTTTTAGCTTGTTCCGCAACAGCTTCAGCTATCTTTGGATGACTATGTCCATGTAAATTCACCCACCAGCTGGAAATTGCATCCATAATCTTTCTTCCATCAGAAGTATGCAGGTATAATCCTTTGGCACTTTCAATCATCAAAGGCTCAAAACCATCCACTAATTGCGTAAATGGATGCCAAATGCTTGCCTTATCTCTTTCGATCCAATTCATAATCGACCTAAAAGTTCTTTTGCATACTTCTTAACAACATCCTGTGTCATCTCTTTTTCAGGCTTAATTCTAAGTAGACAAGGCAGTTCGGCATGTTTTAATATGATGGATTCACTTGAAGGATTAGCAGGGCCATTAAAAACAATACCCTTAATCGATAAACCTCGTCTTTTCAATTCGTTTAAAGTCAGCAAGGTGTGATTGATGCTACCCAGGTAGAGATTAGCTACCAGGATAACTGGAATGCTCCATTTTTGCGGCATATCAATTACAAATTCACTTTCATTAATAGGAACCAAGGCACCACCGGCTCCTTCAATAATCAAATGCTCATTAGCTGTATTGGGCACCAGGAATTGATCGAGACTTACTTCCACTTTATCTACCTTGGCAGCAAAATGTGGGGAAGCTGGCGTTTGTAAAACAAAGGCTTCCCCTAAAAAATTTGACTTTTTATTACTTACTAAAGATTTTACATAATCAGTATCCCCAGGCAAACCAGCCTGAATGGGCTTCCAATAATCTGCCTGCAACGCTTCAGTAATGATGGCACTAAAAACTGATTTACCGCTATCTGTCCCTATAGCTGTAATGAAGTAGATCATGCATCGTAGGTATTAATAGCCTGGCATAGTTGGGTGATTTCCTCTTTGGTATTAAATGAGTGCAAACAAATTCTGATTCGCTCCTCATTTAAAGGGACAGTGGGTGAAACTATAGGCCTTAAATCAAAACCCATAGCATATAAATGTGCTCCCATTGAAAGTACTCTTTCAAAACCCGGCACTACTACACCCTGAATAGGGTGCTGACTCTTTAATTTCCGAATATCCGGACTAATTAAATCTCTGAACAATTTAATGTTATCTTCTAACTGACCCAATAATTCCGGGTGTTCTGATCTGTATTTTACTGAATTTTCAATTAGTTTGATGCTATGATAATTTAAGGCAGTGGTGTAAACAAAATGACGACTGTAATTAATTAGAAACTCCACCAATAATTTACTTCCTGCTACTGCTGCACCATGGGCTCCAATAGCTTTACCAAAAGTGTAGATCCTGGCAAAAACTTTATCCTGTATACCTAAATCACAGCATAAACCGTTGCCTGTTGTTCCGTATAAACCAGTTGTATGCGCTTCATCTACAATTAGATGTGCTCCATATCTCTCGCATAAATCGGCCAGTTCTACCAAAGGAGCCTCATCTCCATCCATAGAATAGACAGATTCTACCACAACAAATAAATGTCCGGTAGAACGTTTCATTTTAGACTCCAGGTTTTCCAGGTCATTATGCCTGAAATTATAATAATTAGCTCTACTCAATCTCACCCCTTCTTTAATGCACATATGAGAAAGGTCATCAAACAAAACGGTATCTCCTTTTTGAGGCACACACGAAAGCATACCTAAATTAGCCAAATATCCTGAGTTAAATAACAAAGTAGCTTCAGATTGAAAATACTCAGCCAAATCATTTTCCAGCTTTTCGTGGTAACTTTTATTTCCACTAAGTAACCGTGAACCTGTGGCGCCATTATCTACAAATCCATCAATACCTTTAGATATTTCAGGTATTCCTGCTAAACCAAGGTAGTCATTAGAACCGAAGTCCATCATGCCTTCCCTGGCAACTCTCAGGTACCGGATCGAACCATCTTCTCTTCTTTTATTTAATATCGTTTCTAAACTTTCGTTTAAATTTTTAGGGCTTATTTCAAAATTCATGGGGAAATATATACTATTAATGTTAAATTACGTTACTTTTTCTGAATCAACTTAATTAAATTATGAAACAGATATTAACAACCGCAATTATACTACTTTTGTTGGTAGGATATAATGCTCAAGCACAAATTTTTACAATAGGACCAAAGGTAGGGTTAAGCAGTACAACAGTCAAATTAAGAGATCAAACTGCCCTATACTCCGAAGGAGATGCCAATTACAGCTACCAAATTGGTGCTTTTGCCAGAATTAACATCTTAGGCTTTCATATACAACCGGAAGCTTACTTTAATTCGGTACAGGGAGAATATGTTTCTCGCAGCAGCATAGCAGGTGGTGATCAAACCATTCAATTAAACCAGAATAAAATAGATATACCGGTTTTATTTGGTTTCAAGTTAGGACCATTAAGAGTTAATGCAGGACCAGTGGCTAGTTTCAATTTGTCATCTGAAACGAATAATGATGACTTCACCAACCAGTATAAAGATGCCATTTTTGCCTATCAGGCCGGGGTTGGAGTTGATATTTCTAATCTTACTTTAGATTTGCGCTATGAAGGTAACTTTACAGATCAAGGTACCCTGGGAAATGATAATGATGGTAAAATCAAAATAAATCAACTAATGTTAAGTGTTGGATTGAAACTACTTTAAATCAAACTAACTACACACAAAAAAGGCTTTTATTTAATTATAAAAGCCTTTTTTATTTCACCAAATAGAATATTTTAAATCCACCACTAATCATTTCATACAGAAATCATTAATTTGCAAAACTGAAAATAATTTGATCTGATCAGATCCAAAATAATATGGAAAAACATACCCTCAGAATTCTCTACTTCTCAATATTATTATTTTTTAGCAACCACATCCTCTCTGCCCAAAATGATAAAGCATTTACCAAAGCTGACAGCCTGAAAGGTGGGCTAACCGAGGAAAGACTGTGGTGGGACCTTGAGTATTACCATTTAGAAGTAGCTGTTGATATAAAAAACAAATTCTTATCCGGTAAAAATGAAATTCATTATACTGTTTTAGACGAAAAGCAAGTGATGCAGATTGATTTGCAAAAACCTATGCAAATAGATAGCATTTTATCTAAAAATGAAAAACTTGATTTCACATCTAAAGGCAATGCTCATTTTATTACAATAAAAGAACAGCAGGAGCTTAAAAATAAAAACATTGTAACCATCTATTTCTCAGGAAAACCGATAGAAGCTAAAAATCCGCCCTGGGATGGAGGGGTAACATGGAAAACAGATGAGAATGGCAATCCTTTTGTAGCCAACAGCAACCAAGGAATAGGTGCCAGTGTTTGGTGGCCTTGCAAAGAGCATCCTTATGATGAGCCGGACAGTATGCTCATCAGTATAAATGTACCCAAACCACTTACCAATGTTTCCAATGGAAGGCTTCGTGACATCACCACTTATGACGATACCCGCACCTTTCATTGGTTTGTAAGCAATCCTATTAATAATTATGGAGTCAATTTCAATATTGGCGATTATGTGAATTTCTCTGAAGTGTACCAGGGAGAAAAAGGACCTTTAGAAAGTAGCTATTGGGTATTGAGCTATAATATAAAAAAAGCGAAAAAGCAATTTAAAGATGCACCGCGTATGCTAAAGGCCTTTGAACATTGGTTTGGGCCCTATCCATTCTATGAAGACAGCTATAAAATTGTGCAAGCTCCCTACCTGGGCATGGAACACCAAAGCTCTGTAACCTATGGTAATAAATTTGAAAATGGATACCTGGGAAGAGATTTGAGTAGCACCGGCTGGGGTATGAAATTCGACTTCATTATTATTCATGAGTCGGGACACGAATGGTTTGCCAACAATATCACCTACAACGATGTAGCTGACATGTGGATTCATGAATCCTTCACGCACTACTCCGAAACCTTATTTTTGGACTACCACTATGGCAAAGAAGCCGGAAATACCTACATCCAGGGTGTCAGATCATCGATTCAAAACGATAGGCCAATTATTGGCACATACGGGGTGAGTCATGAGGGCTCTGGTGATATGTATTATAAAGGAGGCAATATGCTACACACCTTGCGACAGCTATTTGATGATGATGAAAAATGGCGGTCTGCTTTGAGGGGACTCAATAAAGAATTTTACCATAAAACTGTAAGTAGTATCCAGGTTGAAAAATTCCTGGAAGAAGCTTATGGAAAACCACTGGACGGATTTTTTGAACAATACTTGCGAGACACATCAATCCCTACATTCACCTATCGGGTATTAAATAACACCTTACTTTACAAATGGGAAAACACGAATAAAGCCTTTAATATCCCTATTAAAGTATATATTAATGGAGAGCCTGAATGGTTACAGCCTTCACCTACTCAGTTTAAATCGCTCCAAAATTTACCTGAGAATGTGGAAATTTCAGTAGACCCCAATTTCTATGTAGCAGATTTTAATTTGACTGATTAAAATATTAGTATTTTTTACCAGCAACTAAAATTATCTATTCTCATTGGTATTAGAATAATAACCAGAAATGCTTATTTAATGATAACGAATAAGACTTCAGGCCGTTATTATTATTACACCTTAAAAAAACTAACCTATGAGAAATTTAACATTTAAGAATGGAGATATACTACCAGCTTTAGGACTAGGAACCTGGAAATCTGAATCGGGCGAAGTGTATGATGCGGTATTAGCAGCCATAAAAGCGGGCTACAGACATATAGATTGCGCTTACATTTATGGAAATGAAAAAGAAGTGGGTGATGCGCTCATAAAGGCATTTTCTGAAGGGTTAGTAAAAAGAGAAGAGATGTTCATTACTTCCAAACTTTGGAACAACGCCCATAAAAAAGAAGATGTAATTCCCGCCTTAAAAAACACCTTAAAAGATCTACAGCTTTCCTACCTTGATTTATATTTGATCCATTGGCCGGTGGCTCAAAAATTAGATTCAGAATACCCTAAAAGTGTTGATGATTTCCTAAATATTGATTTGGCACCATTAGAAAAGACATGGGAAGCCATGGAAGAAGCAGTAGAAAGTGGTTTAGTAAAACATATCGGCACTGCCAATTTTAGTATCAAAAATCTGGAGAAGCTAAGAATTAAAGCCAAAATTAAACCTGAAATGAACCAAGTTGAATTACATCCCAGATTAGTTCAGGAGGATTTAGTCAATTTCTGTAAGAAACATGACATCCTGGTCACTGCTTATTCACCGTTAGGCTCCAAGGATAGAGTGGCGCAAATGAAAAAAGAAGATGAACCTGACTTATTCGAATTGGATTCCGTTAAAAAAATAGCTAAAAAACATGATAAAACTCCTGCTCAGATTTTAATTGCTTTTACTTTAAATAGAGGTTTATCTGTTATTCCTAAATCTACCAACGAAGGTAGGATTAAAGAAAATTTAGAAGCAGATAAGATTAGTTTAACACCTGAAGAGGTAGAAGGATTAATGAAAGAAGATAAAGGTTATAGAATTGTTGATGGCAGCTTCTGGACCAGAGAAGGCTCACCTTATACATTGTCATATTTATGGGGTTGATTTAAAACCTATATACTTTTTCATTAAAAATAAATTTAAGCTTATTTCCCGGTGACGGTCAGGTTTGATCCTTCCCATTTGAGCGGGGCGAGCATTAGTGGAAACCAATAGCAGGCAGACTACAACAAAAAATGTCATCCCTACAGGATTTCTAGAAATCTATAATGATATTTCTACCAAAATATCATCCCGCTGGGATTTTACTTTGTATTAAGATTTGAAGATTTAAACCTTAATACTTATTAAATTCTATAACTGCTTAAATACCTATCCTATTAAATAGATTTTAACCTCGTAGAGGTGGTATTTTGGTAGCATTATATATTTCACAAAGAACAGAGTCCTGTAGGGACGACATTTTTTTGAATGTATGAGCCAAGGTAAATTTTACAAATAGCCTGAATAATTCTTCTTTATGCTACCCAAAGAAATAAATTCCAATTAATTTAGCTTACTCCACTATAAATTTCCTGTGAAATCTTGTATTTCCCCTCACGATATACAGAAAATACATGCCTGTTTTTAATGTTTTAGGCAAAAGGATTGTGATTTGATCGGTTTGATATTGCAACCTCTCCCACTTAACATTCCTTCCGTAAGCATCAAAAACATAAAGGTTTTTCAATGTTTTTCTATCCGCTTGGTCAATTACCACATTCAATTCAAAACTTGTACCTACTGGGTTAGGGTAAATAGCAAATCTCTGAAGTGAATCCTCTTCAATCGGTAATTCAACTACAGGATCATCCTCCTCTTCCTCTCCGTTACATTGGGCAATAGATTCAGCTACTGCGGAGCGTATTCCTGTTAATCTGGCATATACATAGTTTCCAGGGCATTGTGTACCACAACCATCTCGATGGCCAGCTATCACTCCTAAATTATTATTTAATGGATGTGGATTTTGAGATTGTACACTTAACTCGTCTTTGAAGCCTTTCCAACTAAACAATTGCTTTAAAGTAGTGTAGGTTGCTTCTGTCGCATCTTTTAAATCAAAATTACCTAATAAGCAAACCCCCATGGTTCCTCCATTTGCGCCACAGAAATGTGCCCCCAACACCTTATCCTGCTCACCCTCTGCGGGATCTCTTCCTGCATAAAGCACTCCATTTGGCGCCACTAAATAATTATATCCTATATCCGACCAACCATTTTCCTGCGTGTGAAGAATATAAATATCTCTCACTACTTGTGTGTAATTGGTAGCATTATTAGACCCTGCTGAATGATGAACAATCATATTACGTGTAGTGGTAAAACTTCTGCTATAGTTAGGAGGATTCAAGCCACTTCTCCACTCAGATTGAGGGATCAAATTGGGTAATTCGCAATTATTGATTTTTTCTTCAATCCTTTTTTCATTTTGATCAGTGTCCGAATCATTAATTCCATTTATTAATACTAACTCTATTTTTTCACTGCCAACAGGAAAAAGCATGTTGAGCACACTAGTTTCAGCATTTAAGTGAATTAAAGAAGAATAACTATAGTCGGAGCTTTCGGGACTATGCGTGTCGTTGGTAAAATATAGTGTATCTTCCTCTGAGATGATTGCGAAATCGGAAAAATCTTGAATCATTTTACTTTTTAACGCAATAGCAGTAAATTCAAAATTGATGTTTTGCTGAATTCTTTGCCCTGCGCCGGCAAATGATAAAATTGCATTAGCATGTCGCTCATTTGTTGCAGTCCGTAAATTAGAGATAATATCCTGCCCATGTACCGTTACACTCGCAATGCAAAAAGTAATGACAATAAAAATTGATTTCATACACTTAGTTTCTTATATGTAACGAACTAATTGCTAATTCTTACGTATTTTTAAACAAATAAATTGAAAAAATTATGTACAAATTAAAGGCAAGTATTTTAGTATTAACCCTTATTGCATTCACTTTCTTGCAGTTTACTCCAAAAGCTGATCAATTTCTAAAAACAAATTTACGCATCACTATTCAAGATGATTTAGGAAATGTACAGGAAGGTGCTACTGTAACACTTTATGGAAATAATGAAGACTACAGAAGCAGCAAAAACCCAATAGCCGGACCAGAAAAAACTGATAGCAAAGGCAGAGTGACCTTTAAAGATTTAGAGGAAAAAGTATATTTTGTATATGCTACCAAAGGCGAGATGAATAACAATATGTTAGGTGTTCAAACTGATACTTTAGAAGGAGGCAAATTGAATAGAGCAGCTATTGTAATTCAGTAAGCTATTAAGATTTTAAATAATAATAAGCACGAGGAGTTGATCTTCGTGCTTATTTTGTTTTTAAAGAGCGGAACCTCAACTGAAATAACAAGACTTTTGCTACAATAGAAAATAGTGATAAAACCTATCAGTTTCTGCTGATTTAGGTCAGTGAGGCTGTCCCCTCGAGGGGACTACAGGGGTGTTGTTTGATGAGAAGTAGTAGTGATATCAGTGTAGGCTACAAATATTGTTATGTAGTAGACAAAACATTAGGATGAAATTTTGTTACATAGCGCTAGTAATTTTAATTACAACTCATTATTAATTAAAAACCCTGTTTACTGAAGTTTCATTTTGATATTAAAAGCAATTGTAAAAACAAGAATACCCAGTTTAATATTAAAATTATTTTTAGCGAGCTTTATTTTTAACTTTCACCAGAAAAAACCATCTGAGGTACTGCAATACAAATTAATAATTAATTAAAGGCACCAAGCTATAAGTATCCTCTTTATCGGAAGGATTTACTTTAATCAGGTTTGATAAAGTAAGTTTAACCAATATTCTTGATGCATTATATCTATTTAAATTACTTATTTTCTGAAAATCAGTCAGTGTAATGTAAGGATGCTCATCTAAGTACTTTAAGAGCAATTTTTCGTTTTCCTCTATCGAAAAAACCTTGGTAGATCTGCGATTAGATAGTTTAATAATATTCCGTACTTCTTTGCTCGCCTGTATGCTTTTATCCATTACCCTCACATAAGCCTTGCCTCTTTCCGTGGTCTCATCGGGTAAGGCGTAATGTAATTTTTTCTTGCTTTCCGCTATCTCATAATGCACAACAGATCTGTTTTCATCTTCATCTAGCGGAATAATATAATATTTGAATTGCACTTTAGGTTTACAGAGGGTGAAAAGTGCTTTATTTAACACAAAAATTTCCTCCTCTGCATATTTCACACCCGGAATGGTACCATTATCATCTACACCAATTAAAAGATCACCTCCTTTGGTATTAGCGAAAGCAACCACCTCTCTAACAATTTTTTCAGGGTGGGCTACTTTCCTTTTAAATTCTAAGGTTTCCCCTTCCCCTCTTTTCACTAAACGGTATAAATCTTTTACTTCCATTTTGAGAGAACAGGTTCATGAAATAATCTTAATTGATAACTATTAATCCTTAAGTGTTAAAAGCAATCTCTTAAGATTGAAAAATAGAAGCATCATCTTTAAAGGCTTTGAACTCTAAAGCATTTCCGCTAGGGTCAAGGAAAAACATAGTAGCTTGTTCACCTACTTCTCCTTTAAATCGGATGTGTGGTTTAATGATAAATTCGATGTTATTTTTCTCCAATCGCTCAGATAACTCATGCCATTGATTCCAATCTAAAATTACACCAAAGTGTTTAATTGGTACGCTTTTACCATCTACCTGATTCGCAGGTGGCTCTACTATTGGCTCATCAGTTAAATGCGCAGAGAGTTGGTGTCCATACAGATCAAAATCAACCCATCTTTCTGAAGATCTGCCAATTTTACATTTTAATACGTCCTCAAAAAACCTTCTGGTAGATTGAAGATTTGTGACTGGGAAAGCTACGTGAAAAGGTCTGATATTCTCCATTTAATTCATAATTAAAGTTAATGTATACCTAGAAAAGACGATTAAAATAAAAAATAAGAAGGTTAATTATACACCTTCTGCTTCTACTTCTTTCACGTCATTAGGCAACATTCTTTTTAACAGATTTTCAATGCCTGCTTTTAAAGTAATAGTGGAAGAAGGACAACCACTACAAGCACCTTGCAATAATAACTTAACTCTTTGAGGCTCTTTTTCATAGGAGTGAAAAGAGATCGCACCTCCATCTTGCTCAACAGCAGGCTTAATATATTCTTCTAAAATATTTTTAATCTGCTCCTCTATTTCAGCATTTTCACTCGTATTTGGAGTTTCTACCAAGTCAGCAGGCTTTAAATCTATAATTCGCTGACCTGTTTCTAGAAATGATTTGATTATATCCTTAATTTCATTCTGAATCTCTACCCAATCAACCTCTGGCTTTTTAGTAACAGTTACGAAATTACTCATATAAAATACCCTATCTATATACTCTTTTTCAAATAGCAGTTTAGCCAAAGGAGCGTTTCCAGTAGCTTCGGCTGAAGGAAAATCAAAAGAATCACCTTCAGGAACTAACATTTGATTAGTGGCAAATTTCAATGAATTTGGATTTGGATTTGCCTCCATATATATAGTAACAGGTTGTTGTGTCTGCGTACTCATTTTTTATTTGATTTATTATGAAATTATTTATTGTGTGAAACGTTTTCAGGCACATTAAGTTCACCCTCGCTATGTGCAATTAATGTAGAAACAGTCGCATCACCAGTAACGTTCACAACCGTTCTGAACATATCTAAAATTCTATCAACCGGAAAAATAATTGCTACCCATGCAGGATTTAACCCCACTGAGTTTAAAACGATGATCATCATCACTAAACCGGCACTTGGCACTGCGGCAGAACCTATAGAAGCAAGCGTTGCAGTAAGCACAATGGTCAACTGCTGGCCAATAGTTAAATCAACCATATGCAATTGCGCTAAAAAAACTACCGCTATTGCCTGATACATACTGGTCCCATCCATATTTATAGTGGCTCCTACAGGTAAAACGAAACTTGAAATTTTCCTGGACACCCCTAAGTTATCTTCCACACATTCCATTGTTACAGGTAAAGTAGCAGCACTACTAGAAGTGGAAAAAGCTAAAAACTGTGCCGGACTAAATCGCTTGAAAAATTCTCTGTAGCTAATTTTTTTAATGAAAATACTAATGATTAAGGGGTACAAAACAAAAATCATAAATAATAAACCTATCATTAAAGTAATGGAGTAACTTCCTAAGCCTTTGAATATTTGCCAAACTTCTGCGGGTGTGTCAGCCATCTTGGCTATTACCCCTGCTAATAAAGCAAAAACGAAAAAGGGCGCTGCCTTCATAATGATATCTACCATTTTCAAAATAGCTTCATTTGCTCCATTCACAAAATCCAGCACCCCTTGCACCTTGCTATTAGGCAGCATGGCTAAGGTGATACCAAAAAATAAAGCAAAAAATATCACCTGAAGCATATTACTGTTTGTGCTAAAAGCGCCAAATACATTTTCAGGTACCATATCTACAAAAAACTGTAGCGGCCCCTGGCCTTTCGATTGCTCTGCAGTTTCTGAAAGCGCTACCACCTTATCATCTGTAGATTCCGCCACTTGCCTTAAGGAGTCCATACTTTGCTCACTTAATGCACTATTTACTTTTTCAGCAAATTTTTCTTCATTTAAAAATGACCTGCCGTCTTTTGGCTGAGGCACATCAGGGTTATTACTCACCCATAACTCATATTTAATTCGGTTTTTTACTCGTTGGTCTTCCTCAACAAAGTTACCGGGCTTAATTACGTTTACTAATGTAAGACCAATACCTACTGCCAAAACTGTAGAAAACAGATAAAAAACGATTGTTTTAAAGCCCAACTTGCCTAATTTGTTAATGTCAGTTAAACTGGACACACCACTGATAATAGACAATAAAACCAAGGGTACTGCTATGGCTTTTAAAATTCTGATAAATATGGTACCGAAAGGATCTATCCAGTTAATGGTGAATTGATTCCAACCTAAATAACTGGAAATAAAAGCCCAAAAAATACCCAGGCCTAATCCAATAATTATCTTAATATGTAGAGGTAATTTCTTCATCCAATTTTACTTGTTTTTGCTCTTAAAATAAAGTCTGCAATAGTGAGTGCGGCCATAGCTTCTACTATAGGAACAGCCCTGGGCACTACGCATGGGTCGTGCCTTCCTTTGCCGGAAACAGTCACTTTATCCCCTTTGTTGTCAACACTTTCCTGATCATTCATAATGGTAGCTATTGGTTTAAAAGCTACATTAAAATAGATATCTTCTCCGTTTGAAATACCACCTTGTATCCCTCCCGAATGATTTGTTTTAGTAATGATTTTATCTCCCTGTTTTTCAAAAGCATCATTATGCTCCGAACCTAGCATTTTCACCCCTTCAAAACCGCTACCATATTCAAAACCTTTTACTGCATTTATGCTGAGCATGGCTTGTCCTAATACGGCATGTAGTTTATCAAATACCGGTTCACCTAAACCTACGGGTGTGTTTTTAATCACGCATGAAACGATGCCCCCGATGGTGTCTCTGTTTTTACGGGTATCATCAATCAACTGAATCATTTGCTCTGCTGTATCAGCATCAGGGCATCTCACTATGTTTTCTTCCGCTTTAGAAATATCTAATTGCTGATAAGGAATTGCCAGCTTGAGCTGACCTACCTGAGACACATAAGCTTCCACTGTGATATTATAATGTGCCAACATCATTTTAGCGATGGCTCCAGCTGCTACTCTTGCTGCTGTTTCTCTAGCCGAACTTCTTCCACCTCCTCTGTAGTCTCTAACTCCATACTTTTTATCGTAGGTAAAATCAGCGTGAGAAGGCCTGTAACTATCTTTAATATGGGAGTAATCTTTACTTTTCTGATCCTTATTTCGGATGCTCAATGCAATAGGTGTTCCTGTTGATTTTCCTTCAAAAACACCAGAGAGAATTTCCACTTCGTCTTCTTCTTTTCTCTGGGTGGTAATTTTTGATTGTCCCGGTTTTCTCCTCTGCATATCTTTCAAAATAAGAGATTCGTCAATTAAAACTCCTGCAGGACAGCCATCAATAATCACACCTATACCCACACCGTGTGATTCACCGTATGTAGTTATTTTAAAAATTTTTCCGTAACTGTTACTCATTTATTAAGAATTGAAGCGCAATTTAGGACTTTTTGAATAATATGAACAATGAAATACCCAATGCTATCACAATTATAATATTCATGAGCATTTTCAACCAGTCATAATTTACCATAGCTTTCAATTCATTTGGTTCATTTTCAATTCTATCGTAGAATAAACCCTGGGAGGAAGCTTCACTGATCTCTTTATTTTTAAGACTGCTGCCAGTCACATTGATTGAATATTGAGATTTTAACGTGTCATATTTCTTTTTACTGGTATTAAAATAAATAAATTGGATATAATCTGATAAATCATAAATTCCTGGCTCCTTTGGGGATAAATAATAATTGAAAGATTTTGTACCCATCACAGAAGTTCCACTTCGGGAAATCCTTTCCTTTGAATTTGGAGGATAAATTTCAAGCTTCTTATCTTTTTTTATAATAGGCTCAGATATATAGGCAATGTTTCCGCTGCCTCTCACATCAAAATCAAGCTGTATACTTTCACCTGTTTCTGCATTCACCTTATTGATTGTTTCGCTTAATTGATAATCACCTACCGGCACATTATCCTTTAAAGGATGGTCAGGCAATGGCTTTACTTTTACTGTTTTGGCCTTACTATAAAATGTTTGAAAACCTTCTTTCCTATTTTGTCCAAATACAGATCTATTTTTAGAAACCTGATATTTTACCATTTTCAAACCCACAGAAGGAAACTCAATGTTCTGCTCATTTAAAGGGAAAAATGTCGCCTGAAAAATCTTATAGACACTATACCTTTTGCCATTTAGATTAATTGGCTCAGGTTTAATATTCACAATGCTGAAGTTTTCTTCCCATACATTTTGTGGCTTAATTTTCTTTAATATTTCGTTCAGCTGGGTAGTTAGCTCGTGAAATTGTAGTTGTGCTTGATTTTCGTTGGACACATAAAAGGCCAGCGTAGCATTTATACCCTCGCCTACGTACACCTCATTCTTATTGGTAGTGAGGGAAAAGAAAGCATCCGCTTTCACATCAATAAATTCATCTGACTCGTTACCTCTTCCAAAAAAATCTTCAAAAGGATCACTTCCGAAAGGATCGTATCTTCTTTGCTGTTGCCTTTGTTGTGCAGGCCCCACTTTTACTTTTTTTCCGGATGTGCTTACTTCTTTACCATTAATAGTCATAGTAAAAGAAGGTATGGTGATGGTGCCTTCCCTTTCCGCCACATAAGTTTGCGTTACACTTTGGCTCCGTGTAACCTGACCATTAAAAATATTAGTAGAGGAGCTACTTGAGGTTCCTCTTTTAATCAACCCTTTAATTTCCGGAAAATTATTATAGGATTTTAATGTTTCTCCTTCCAGCTTCACTGTTATTGTAAACGCTTGATTTAAAGCTATTTCTGAAGGGCCCAATTCAATAGATATCTCTTGCGCATGCAGAGAGGATATTAGTAGTACTTGAAAAACGAAAAATGAAATAAATTTTCCTAACCTAATCATTGCTATCTCCGTATTAAAATGAAATTTATGTGATTTTTCAACGTTAAAATTACAGTATAATTTCCTGTTCTAATAGAAAATTACTATATTAGTTTTCACAAAGAAACAGAAAGTTTTTTATTTTTTTTATCTACAACATAAACCAAAATAGCTATGTTAGATTACGTAAAATCAATACTTTCGAAAGTTAGCTTTGATAAGCGATTATTTGAAAAAGAGTTGGTAAAGGCTATTGCTCTTTTAGTGGAAAAAGAGCTGTATACGTTAAAGGATTGGTGCTATCGACATTTTGGATCGAAGTACAATGATGTTCTCAACAAACATTTCTCTACTGTTTAATTAATAACATTTTAGCCTCCCAATGGGAGGCTTTTTAATTTAGCCCTAAGATATAAATTCAATATTTCTTTTTAACCCCTCGTATTTAGTCCGCTTTACGGCCGACTTCCGAAATATCTCGTTGAAAACTTCTTTCGTCAATTCTTCCCATGCAGACTTGTCCATTTTACTTAATTCGGGATGGGGATTGAATTCAGGTTCATTGTGAGGTGTAGAAAACCTGTTCCATGGGCAAACATCCTGACAGATATCACAACCGAACATCCAATCTTCCATTTTATTTGAGAACTCGGTAGGAATCTCCTCTTTTAATTCAATAGTTAAATAAGAAATACATTTCGATGCATCTATCACCTGATTAGCCACTATAGCATCAGTTGGACAAGCATCAATGCATTTTGTGCAGGTTCCACAATAATCCTTTACAGGCCCATCGGCTTCTAAATCAAGATCTAAAATGAGTTCGGCTAAAAAAAAGAAACTTCCTCTTTGCTTATTCAACAATAGTGAGTTTTTTCCTAACCAACCTAAACCACTTTTGGCGGCCCATTGCCTCTCCATTACTGGAGCAGAATCAACAAAAGCCCTGCCTCCTACTTCGCCAATCTCTTTCCTTATCCGCTCTAAAAATTCCTTTAGCTTATCTTTTATTACAAAATGGTAGTCTTTACCATAAGCATACTTGGCAATCTTGTAGGTGCCATCATTTGCTAAATCTTCCGAAGGATAATAATTATATAGTAAAGAAACCACTGATTTGGCTCCCTCAACAAGTTGGGCAGGGTCTAATCGCTTATCAAAATGATTGGCCATATAGGCCATTTTTCCATTATAATTTTGCTTCAACCAGGCTTCCAGTCGAGGTGCCTCCTCCTCCAAAAATGCTGCTTTTGAAATGCCGCAAAACTGGAAACCTAGCTCTGCGGCAATGGATTTTACTATTTGTGCATTTTTAGATTTTTGGTTTTGCATTAGCTTTTTTATAGCTCCTTTTATAGGATAAATATATCATACAGTGAATAACCAAATCATCATAATTCCAATTATATTACTTGATATTATTTATAAGTTTAATCAAATAAACTACCGGTGCGAGAAGGTGGAATTATCCCTAAATGTTTATAAGCCAATTCTGTCACCTGCCTGCCCCTGGCAGTTCTTTTCATATAACCTTCCTGTATTAAAAAAGGCTCATATACTTCTTCTATTGTATCGGCTTCTTCACCTACAGCGGTGGCAATGGTGCCCAAACCAACCGGTCCGCCTTTAAATTTCTCTATTATTGTACTAAGAATTCGGTTATCCATTTCATCCAATCCGTGTTCATCTACATCTAAGGCATTCAATGCAAATTCAGCTATAGCTTTAGTGATGGTTCCATCACCTTTAATCTGTGCAAAATCACGCGTTCTGCGCAATAGCATATTAGCAATTCGGGGTGTTCCTCTGCTTCTTCGTGCTATTTCAAAAGCAGCATCCTCCACCAAAGGCGTATTAAGTATCGCAGCTGATCTGTTAATAATTTTTTGCAGTAATTCCGCATCGTAATATTCTAACCTGGCATTAATTCCAAACCTTGCTCTAAGGGGCGATGTTAATAAACCGGACCGAGTAGTTGCGCCTATTAAGGTAAAGGGATTCAGGCTGATTTGCACAGATCTGGCGTTTGGACCAGAATCCAACATAATATCTATCCGGTAATCTTCCATAGCAGAATACAAATATTCTTCTACCACAGCATTTAAACGATGAATCTCATCTATAAATAGCACATCTCCTTCTTCAAGGTTGGTAAGCAGGCCTGCCAAATCACCCGGCTTATCCAATACCGGACCGGAAGTGATTTTAATATGAGTATTCATCTCATTAGCAATGATATGCGATAAGGTGGTTTTACCAAGGCCTGGAGGTCCGTGTAATAAAACATGATCCAGCGGTTCAGCTCTTTTTCGAGCTGCCTGAACAAAAACTTTGATATTATCCACCACTTTTTGCTGACCTGTAAAATCTTCAAAAGAGAGAGGCCTTAACGCCTTTTCAATTTCTTTTTCTACAGGGCTTAGGTGCTCCTCATCTCCACTTAAATAATCCTCTCTCATGCAAATGATAATTTGTTGCAAGTTAAAATAATCCACGGTAATAACCTTGATTGATTGAAATGAGTTTTGATTTATACCACTAATAAAAAGAGCATTTTCTTCGTAAAACTACTTGCTTTACAGTAATTTCGTGCAGAATTATTGATTTATGGATAATAGAAAAAGAAACGCAATATACTCACTCATTTTATTGATCGCCATTGTAACAGTTTGGTTAATAAGGAACAGAAATTCTGAAGAACAGGACGAAAGCGCTTATTTATATATGAGCGGAGAAGCTCAGGGAACTACCTATAATATAAATTATGAGGATAGTTTAAACAGAAATTTCAAAACCAGTATTGACTCTCTACTTACTCAGTTTGATAATAGTTTATCAACCTATAAAGAGGGCTCTGAAATTAACCGTTTCAATAAAAATGACAGTTTGATTTTTAATCTACCTTATTTCTTACCCGTATTAAAGGAAAGCAAAAAAGCATTTGAAGCCTCAAACGGAGCTTTTGACCCCACAGTTTATCCTCTAATTAATGCCTGGGGCTTTGGGCCTGAGAAACAGGTTTTTCCAGATAGTACTGAAATTAAGGAGATTTTAAATTATGTGGGTTTTGACAAAGTTCAATTTAATGAAACCCGCGTTGTAAAAACAATTGATAAGGTGAGCCTTGATTTTAATGCCATAGCTCAGGGATATTCTATCGATGTGCTTTATAATTTTCTTAAATCGAAAGGTATAAATAACCTTATGGTGGAATTAGGTGGAGAGCTAAGAGTAGGAGGAGTAAATGAAAGGGGCGATTTATGGAGCATAGGTATAGATAACCCTAAACCAGAAGCCAGTTCAGATAGAATTGCCATAATTAAATTAGATAACCAAGCAATATCTACTTCAGGCAACTACCGTAAATATTTTGAGCTTAATGGTATAAAATATGGTCATACCATCAACCCAAAAACAGGATACCCGGTACAAAGAGACATTATAAGCGCTACTGTAATTGCACCTAATTGCATGGAGGCCGATGTTTGGTCTACTACTTTTATGGTAACGGGACTAGAAGAAGCCAAGAAAATTTTGCAGGAACAAAACCATTTATCAGCATTATTTATTTATGAAACAGCATCAGGAGAACTAAAAACCTTCACAACTGATAATTTGAACTCTAATGTAATCATGTGATAATGACTAAAGATAAAGAAGAATGGTATAACACGTGGTTCAATTCACCTTATTATCACATTCTTTACCAAAACAGAGACACAGAAGAAGCTCAGTTTTTCATAAAAAACCTGATCAAATATTTAAACATTTCAATACAGCATACTCTATTGGATGTAGCTTGCGGAAGAGGTCGCCATTCTATTTTTCTCAATCAATTAGGATATACTATAGAAGGAATAGATCTTTCCACTCAAAATATTGAGTCTGCCAAGGTACATACAAACTCAAATTTGCATTTCGAAATCCATGATATACGTAAGCCATACAAAAAAGAGTTTTTTGATTTTGCTTTCAATATGTTTACCAGTTTCGGCTATTTTGAGAAAGACAGTGACCATCAAATGGCTATTTCCTCTATAGCTGATTCGCTGAAAAGAGATGGCGTTCTTGTTTTAGATTTTCTTAACCCATATCGGGTGATCAATAATTTAATTAAGGAAGAAAATAAGGTGATTGAAGGAATTCATTTCCAAATAAAAAGATTATTTGATGGTGAAAATATTGTAAAAGAAATCCAATTTGAAGATAACGGAAAGCATTACCAATTTAAAGAAAAAGTGAAAGCTATTAGAAGATTATCTTTTTTAGCGTACTTTCGTAACGCAAACTTAATGCATTTAGAAACCCTTGGCGATTACAATTTGAATGAATATGAACCAGAAATATCAGAAAGGATGATATTTATTGTTAAAAAATTATGATTCTATCCTCAATTTTACTTTTCTCTTTAACATTTGTAGCCGGCTTAGCTGTTTACTTCATACCTAAAATGAATAATCAGTATTTTAAATTGAGCTTGGTTTTTGCCGGTGCTTACTTATTCTCTATTACTGTAATTCATATCCTGCCGGAGTTATTCACGCATAATGCTGATATGCCGCATATTGCTTTGTACGTTTTGCTTGGCTTTTTTATCCAGGTAATATTGGAATATTTTTCTGAAGGAGTAGAGCATGGACATTTACACAATCAGCATGGAAACCACCAACATGGCAGCAACAAATGGTTAGGCCTATTGATTGCTCTATGTATTCATGCTTTTTTAGAGGGCACTCTTTTGGCACATCCTGAAACCATGCACTCACATGAAAACACCAATTCCATCTTTCTGGGTATATTAATGCATAAAATGCCAGCAGCCTTTGCTCTCATGTCGGTAATGATTTGCCATTTCCATACTAAATGGAAAACTTTAGCCATCTTAGTGATTTTCAGTATTGCCAGTCCGTTCGGTTTGGCCTTAAGCAGCTTTTTCCATGATCAGTCAATGGTTTCAGACGATGCTTTCGTGATTTTATTTGCTATAGTGTCAGGTAATTTTCTGCACATTTCCACTACCATATTTTTTGAAAGCAGTCCGGACCATAGCTTCAGTTTTCAAAAACTTTTTGTTTCTATAGTAGCGGCTTTGATTGCGGTATTGGCAGAGTATGTAATTTAAAGAATTTAACATGAGGATTGACTTATCAATTTCTATTCGGAAAAAATTCCACTAAATTGATTTGCAAATTACCACGAAAGCAATAAATATAAAACTACGATTTGAACATTTACGGAAATCTAAATTGAAAAAGGACATGCCTTGCAAAATAAAGAGCTTTTTAAAGGGATATCTTTCAATTCCGATTACATTTTCAGATTCATTATGAATAAATAAGGTGGTGATAAATCTGAGTTTTTAACACCTTTAACTACTTGAGCTAAGTTAGGATGTGCTAATAGCAAATTTTGATACTCATCTTCACCTAAGTGTTCTCTTAATCTAGTATGTAAGTTGTAAATATTACTAGCTTCACTATATCCATACAGTTTATCATTTGTCAGTTTCATGTGTGATGGAGATATAGCTGCACCAAGATCATCATTAAAATATCCTGCTTTCACCTCATTATTAATTTTATTATAATAAATATGTTTTCCTTTGGACTCTACAGAAACTCTAAACAACAAAAAATTATCATTCTCTAAAATTCCACTTATACCTTGCGCGTATTTTGCATACTTACCGCCAAAAAAGAATTCCTTTGAATCATATACGCCATTTATCTCTGGCATTGTATATTCCCCAAAGTCAAAAGCATATTTTGCTATTAATTTATTCTCTTCAGAAAATCCATAAATTGTATCATTTAGAAACTGCGCATAATTAAGGTAATCTCCGCTACGCCAATAATTATACCAGCCGATTTCAATATTTTTCACTTGATTAATATAAGCATTTAATATAGTGGAGCTTTCATCAACCACAACTAAGTTCTTCACCAAACCTGAGATATTTTCTTGATTTGCAAAATTAAGTGAAAACAAATTGCTCCCAAGGTAAGCAAATGATGTAGATCCCAAAAAATTAAACTTTACATAAGACAAAAATTTACCATTTTTATCGAAGACAACTATTTTTGTCAAACCTTGATCATAAACATACAGATTTCCATTGTCAGAATCTATATCAATGGAAAATAGTTTCTTGTATTCATTAAAACTATCTCCTATGCTATTGATTGTTGCAATATAATCTCCTTCTAAATTGAAAATATATACAAAGTTTTCATCGGCGACATAAACTCTATTATTGATCTCACTAATCTGTAATTGACGAAATGCACCAATCAATCCATTAGGCAATTCTAAAGGAAATACAGAAAGTTCAGAAATAAGATCTGTAAGCCTAATTTTTTCGGAACTTTCCAGCCCGCTAACTGCAATAGTCTTTAAATCGTCTTTAGATATTAAATCTTCACCTTGTTTAAATTTTTCAGAGCAGGATTGTATTAATAAAATAAATCCTATTGAAATTAGTAAAAGTTTTCTATTCATAAAATAAGTTATACCGGCGTCCCCACACAAGATGCAGGACTACAATTTGATGCCCAATTAAATACATTTGTAACACAATCAATCCCTGCAGTATCAACACATATACTTTGACAATCATTATCTTGAAAGGTATATTCACATCGAAATGTCCTTTCCTGACAGAAGTAAGCACTATAACCACAACTTGAACCGTCAGTTATTTCTGGGCCTGATTGAGCTTTCAAACTATTTATTTCAAGGTTTAAATAATAAACTTCTTGACTCATTAATTTTAGTTGTTTGTTCACTTGAAAAACATTCAATACGAACAAAACAATTACAATTATTCCACAGATGATTGCTAGTTTTTTCATTTCTTTTAGTTTTTTTTTACTAAAATAATAATAATAATAAACTCAAAACTTCTGGATAAAAAAATAAACTAAATGTTTCTTTCTCTTAAATTTTAACCTGACATGCGTTTAGATTACTTATGTGGAGTTCTTTAACAAAAATTAAGATCAACTAAATTAAATTGTATTCTTTTTCAATGGGTAGGAATGTATCTTAATTACCCCTCTCACACTTTTATATAGTATATAATAACAGGGCAGTAAAATAATATGGCTAATCACATTTTGGTTGATCCAATCATTGTAAGTAATGCTAAAACCATGAATAAATGCAGGTAAAAGGAATAGAGCGATAGAGAGAGGCACATTGAGGTACTGCCTTTTCTTCTTCTGGAAATATTGCACCAAATGAATAACAAAAACAAACCCTATCAATCCAAAAGTAGAGTTCATTTTCACCACATCAAAAGTTTGTACACTGATTAATCTGGCTAAAAAAAAGCCAAATAAACCATAAATAATTGCCCTTAATAATCTTCTATATTTTGGCTTTTCTATCAATCTTATGCAGGCTAATTCAACAAATAAAATAGAAACCCCTTGCACCATCCACGCGGTAACATGACCTGGCTTACCAATATAGTTTTCTAATAAATGAGAGGATCCTCCCAAAAAAGCCGATAAGCCTAAAAAAAGAAAGAATAGACCGAAGAACTTTGCATACCTATCTTCAAAATCATAAAATAATCGATGGCCACAGAATAAGCAAACTGCTGCCATCATCACATCTGAAATAAAAGTTAATGGGTCGGCCAGCTGCCAGCCCAATAACTCTATATAAGTATGATCCATCCAATCTTAGCTTTTGATCAATAAATGTAATTCTTTGAGTTGCTCATCTGAGATGGTAGAAGGTGAATCTATCATTACATCACGGCCAGCATTATTTTTAGGGAAAGCAATATAGTCTCTGATAGAATCTGAGCCACCAAACATGGCGCATAACCTGTCAAAACCAAAAGCTATACCACCATGGGGTGGTGCACCATATTCAAAGGCATCCAATAGGAACCCAAATTGCTTTTTGGCTTCTTCCTGTGTAAAACCTAAAGCTTTGAACATCTTTTGTTGCAATTCTCTTTCATGGATTCTTATACTACCCCCTCCTATTTCTACTCCATTAATCACCAAATCATAGGCATTGGCTCTTATTTTCCCGGGATCTGAATCAATAAACTGCATATCAGCAGGCTTAGGGCTAGTAAAAGGGTGGTGCATAGCATGAAATCTTTTAGCGTCTTCATCCCATTCTAACAATGGGAAATCCAGCACCCAAAGAGGTTTGAAAACATTTCTATCGCGCAACTCTAACTCCGTCCCCATTTTTAGTCGCAACTCATTCATACATTTTCTGGTATGATCTATATCGCCACTTAAAACCAGCAATAAATCGCCTGGTTTAGCTTCTGCAGCTTCTGCCCAATGCTTTAAATCATCCTGATTATAAAACTTATCAACGGAAGATTTATAAGTACCGTCTAAATTGCACTTCACATATACCAAACCCTTAGCTCCAATCTGAGGTCTTTTTACGTAATCGGTCAGCGCATCAATTTGCTTTCTTGTGTATTCTGAACAACCGGCTGCATTAATAGCTACCACTAGTTCTGACTGATCAAAAACATTAAAGCCTTTACCCTGAGCAAGATTTGTGATTTCTACAAATGGCATCCCGAAGCGTAAATCAGGCTTGTCCGATCCATATAACTTCATGGCATCATCATAAGTCATTCTTTCCACATCGGAAATATCTATTCCTTTTATTTCTTTAAATAAATATTTTACTAACCCCTCAAAGGTATTTAAAATATCTTCCTGCTCTACAAACGACATTTCACAGTCAATCTGAGTAAATTCCGGTTGTCTATCGGCCCTCAAATCTTCATCTCTGAAGCATTTTACGATCTGAAAATACTTATCGAAGCCCGAAACCATCAATAATTGCTTAAAGGTTTGTGGTGATTGAGGCAATGCATAAAATTCACCTTCGTGTACTCTTGAGGGAACAACAAAGTCTCTGGCACCTTCAGGCGTAGATTTGATGAGCACAGGAGTTTCTACTTCTAAAAAGTCCTGCTGATCCATATACCTTCTGGTAGCCTGCATCAACTTATGCCTTAACTGCAATTTCTCTCGAACTACCGACCTCCGTAAGTCAAGGTATCTATACTGCATGCGAAGTTCCTCTCCGCCGTCCGTATCTTCTTCAATGGTAAATGGAGGTGTTTTTGCTGCATTCAATACAGTTAACTCCTCTACAAATATTTCGATATCACCGGTGGTAATTTTATCATTTTTAGAAAATCTTTCTGCTACTTTTCCTTTTGCCTGGATAACAAATTCTCTTCCTACTTTGCGGGCAGCAGCCATTATCTCGTCTGAAGATTTACCTTCCTCAAACATTAACTGGGTAATCCCATACCTATCCCGTAAATCGATCCACATCATACCGCCTTTATCGCGTACACGCTGTACCCAACCACTCAGTATTACACTTTTATCTTTATCATCAATTCTTAAAGCACCGCAGGTATGTGTTCTTAACATAATGTATTATTCTATATCTCAAATTTGGGCAAAGGTAAGCAATTAGGTCTTTTTAAATTAAGATTTTAATGTGGTTTTTTAGAATCCTCATTATTTTTATGGCAAAAGGTGGATTATATCAATGCAAATTTTGTTGTGATGTCAACTATTATGCTTTATGATTATTCTCAAAACTGTATCAATTCCCATGGCCTGTGGCTCACAGGACATCGTCTAGAAATGCCAGCATCACAAGATTTTGTCATCATTTTTGCTTTCCTGCGGTACAAAAATGACGCCAAAATCATGCTGACTATCCATTAAATATCCTAGGGCTGGCACCCTATGCTATTAAGATGACACCACTAGTGGGGCTGAGAATCAAATTGTAAGGCCGCTCCACCATCATTTAAATAAATTGAATTTATAATAAGATAACACCTCTCACCAAATGATGGCTAAAGGCCCTCAAGGCTCTAGAATTCTGAGATGAAAGAAAAGTAAAAATTAGCGTTTATCCAGGTACATCTCCATTTCCTCCTGTAGTTCTTTGGCTTTTTGCCCGGCTACTTTTGCAAAATCTTTACTTGAATCAGCATAGATAATTCCTCGGGAGGAATTGACTAAAAGCCCACCATTGTCGTTTAAGCCTATTTCAGAAATTTCTTTCAGACTTCCACCTTGTGCTCCTACACCTGGCACCAATAGGAAATGGTCAGGGATGAGTTTTCTGATATGAGCAAATTGCTCATTTCTGGTAGCACCAATTACATACATCATATTTTCGTGAGTGCCCCATTGCTGCGATTGTTCAATTACTTTCTGATATAAAGGCTTTTGCTCAGCTAATTGCTCCATTTGAAAATCCTGAGCACCAGCATTGGATGTTAGGGCTAATAAAATCACCCATTTATCCTGAAAAGTGAGGAAAGGCTCCACAGAATCGCTTCCCATGTAAGGAGCCACCGTAATAGAGTCAAAATTCATTTGTTCAAAAAATGCCTTTGCGTACATTTTCGAAGTATTTCCTATATCCCCTCTTTTGGCATCTGCAATTGTAAAGACATCCTTAGGTAGATAATCAATCGTTTTTTGCAAGGTTTCCCAGCCTGCAGGGCCTAATGCTTCATAAAATGCAATATTAGGTTTGTAAGCTACTGCATAATCTAATGTGTGATCAATAATCTGCTTATTAAATTCAAAGATAGGATCGTTTTCCTTTAATAAGTGTTGAGGGATTTTATCAATGGCTGAGTCCAAGCCGACACAGAGATATGATGATTTTTTCCGGATTTCACCGGCTAATTCCTGGTAAGTCATATATAAAAAAAGTCTCCCAAATTTAAAATGAGGGAGACCATGCTATTATCTAAAATCTAAAACTTCAATATTAGGGTATTTACTCGGATCGAAATTAAAATCTGAGGCAGTTAAATTACTTTTCACTTTAAAGTCTGTCACAGAGTAATTAAAGATATTCCCTGCTCTATCAAAAATTGACCAATTGTTTAAAAGGTTGGAATTTTTATCGATTTTAAGTCTTATTTTATAAAAGGTCTCATCTTTATCTTCAGGCACTAAATCAATTATATGATATTTCGCTGTTCCTTCGCCTGCCATATACAGGTATTTGTATCCTTCTTTATAAGCATCATAGATTTTACTGGGGTTCATCTCCCCTTCTTCTTCTTCGTAATTGTTAATAGTAACTTCATTGGCATCCTTTAAATAGGTCCAAACTGTTTGATTATTATTTACAATTAACTGACCCGCCACATCTGCTTTAAATTTATCTCCCATTACAGTGATCTCCCCTTTGAAACTATCACTGATATTTTCATTTTCATTTTCAAGATTTTGAGTAAATGTAGCTGTGAAAGCAGGTATATCTTTATACTTTTTACTCATCTTATCAAGGATCTCTTTTGCCTTAGGATCATTTTGAGCAAAAGCCACGGTGCTAAAGCCTATTAATAACAATAATATAAAATTTAATTTCTTCATTTTTGATTATTTAATTTAAATAGCATTACTTCAATAACTGTTCCAAACTTAAGGAGAATTCTGATTTCATTCAATTAATAACTGAATCGAACTTTCTAGTTTTAAAATTATACGGCTTGCTCCTAGTAATGATATTCTGCCAGATGAACCTTTTAAAAAATCACTCCATCTAATGAATACATTGTTAATTTTGCAATAGCGTAGGTATTATAAATTTTACTCATTATATAATTAGATTATATTTTATAAGATAGACTTATATTTTCACATTTAACACCTCTATAGTCCCCTCAAGGGGACAATCTCCCGGATTTGAGAGAGTTGGAAATAATGAGATTTTCACTATTGTACAAGGTAGCAAAAATCCTGTTATCTCCTTTGAGGTTCAATAGAGAAACTGTGAAAACTTTATTCATACTAATTATCAATATTTTTCAACAAATGCTCCAGACTCATTTCATCTGGAATAAGCACTTCTCTTGCTTTACTTCCCTCAAAAGACCCAACCACACCGGCTGCCTCTAACTGATCGATCAATCTCCCTGCTCTGTTATATCCTAATTTTAGTTTACGCTGAATTAATGAAGTACTTCCTTGCTGGTGTAATACTATTAATCTGGCCGCCTCATCAAAAAGGGCATCTCTTTCAGAAAGATCCACCTCTCCTACTTTGCTATTATCATCATCTCCTGAGAATTCCGGCAATTGATAAGCTCTTTCATAACCTCTCTGATTACCAATATATTCAACTACCTCATCAATTTCTGGTGTATCAATAAACGGACATTGCAACCTGATTAACTCAGACCCCTGAGATAAGAGCATATCTCCCATACCTACTAGTTGCTCTGCTCCTCCCATATCTAAAATAGTTCTGGAATCAATTTTGGAAGTCACCCTAAAGGATAACCTGGAGGGGAAGTTGGCCTTAATAATACCCGTAATAACATTAACTGATGGACGTTGTGTGGCAACAATTAAATGGATACCAATAGCCCTGGCTAATTGTGCAAGCCTTGCAATAGGCGTTTCCACTTCTTTACCTGCGGTCATCATTAAATCTGCCAACTCATCAATCACTAAAACAATATAAGGTAAAAACCTGTGGCCTTTTTCAGGATTCAGTTTCCTGTTTACAAATTTACTATTGTACTCCTTCAAATTTCTACAACCGGCATCTTTTAACAGGTCATAGCGGTTATCCATTTCAATACATAAGGAATTTAAGGTGTTTACCACCTTCTTTGTATCAGTGATAATAGCTTCTTCACTATCCGGAAGAGCTGCTAAAAAGTGTCTTTCTAACTTATTGAAAAGCGTTAGTTCAACCTTTTTAGGATCAACCAACACAAACTTCAGTTGAGAAGGGTGCTTTTTATAGATTAGAGATGCCAACATGACATTTAGTCCTACAGATTTACCTTGCCCCGTAGCACCTGCCATTAACAGGTGAGGCATTTTGGCTAAATCGGCTATAAAAACTTCATTTGAAATGGTTTTACCCAAAATGATAGGCAATTCCTTATCACTCTTCATGAATTTATCAGTACCTAAAACAGAGCGCATGCTTACCATTTCCCTATTTTTATTGGGCACTTCAATACCAATTGTTCCTTTTCCCGGTATTGGGGCAATAATTCTAATCCCCAATGCAGCGAGGCTCAAGGCGATATCATCTTCCAAATTCTTAATTTTGGAAATTTTAACACCCGCCTTAGGTACAATTTCATACAAAGTTACAGTAGGACCTATTGTAGCTTTAATGCTAGAGATATTAATTTTAAAATTGGTAAGCGTTTCTAAAATTTTATCTTTATTGGCCTCTAGTTCCTCTTGTGTTACTTTTACCCTTCCTGAATCGTGATGTTCTAACAATTCAAGTGTGGGATATTGGTAGGAAGATAAATCCAAGGTAGGATCATAATTTTCAACTGTTGTAGCTGCTTTTTCTTGAAATTCAGCATCATCCACCTCAAAATCGGTAGCTTCCTCTTCTTTTGGTTCTTCCTTTGTGGGTTTATTAAAATCTTTTGTGAAATCATCATCCTCGAATGAATCATCCTCTAAAGTGTTTTCAACCTCCATTTCTAAAGTGGCAGGTTTTTTATCCTTCTTATCTTTTACAGTCCAGCTTGCAGCATCATCTTCTTCAACAGCCGGCTCCACTTCATCAGGTTCATCTGTAACTGTGGCACTACTGTCCTTATCTACTTTAGCTTCCTCCTTCGTTATAGCTTCTGAATCAGAATCCTCAGTTGTTTCTTTATGACCAAAGCCTAATAAAGTGGTTACATCAAAATAAAAAATGATGAAGATTAAGAGAGATAATATTAATATTAAATAAGTACCCCATCCGAAAAGACTATGAAATAATAGTGCCAGCTCATAACCGATCCCCCCGCAGAGAAACGAAAATCCAGTAACAGAGTCTGACTCGAAAACCATGAAACCTAAAAAAAGGCTTATCCAGAAAAGAAAGAACATCATAAATATGAAAGCTCTGGAAAGGCTCATAATTGCCTTACGAAAAGTAATATGGTATCCTGCTAAAAATAGAAATGGTGGAATGAGGAACGCTGCCAAACCAAACCACTTGAACACAAAATAATAGGCACTTTGTGCACCCAAAAGACCTAACCAGTTATCCATTTCAGCTCCTGATGCTTTCACCCCGGTTTCAGAAACAGATTGCAATACACTCATATCAGCTTTGCCGGTAAATAAATAGGAAAAGAAAGCTGTTAAAAGAAAAAGTGCAGAAGTTAATAGAAAGAAACCTATTGCCAAATGGAGCCTTCTATCTTTTATAAATTTAAAGTCCCAATTAAGCTTTTTAGCTGGTTTAGCAGGATTCTCTTTTTTCTTAAATGTATTTGATTTGTATGTATTTTTAGCCATTGGTAATGCCCTGTAAGCGCATGTAAAATTGAGAAATTCTAGGGTAAACGCAAAATACGTGAAATATTACAGAGAATTAAAATTATCTTGCCTTCTTTAGTAAGGCTTTATTGATTTTTTTTATCAAGCCGGGGCCTTCATAAATAAAACCGGTATATAACTGAATAAGGCTGGCACCGGCATCTAACTTATCCAGAGCATCTTGCGCGGTCATAATTCCGCCCACGCCAATTATTGGAAATGCACCATTAGATTTTTGGTGCAGGTATCTAATTACTTCAGTCGACCGATTTTTTAGAGGTTTCCCACTCAAGCCACCAGCACCAATCACTTCTAAATCGGCTGACGCTATTTTTAAATTCTCTCTGGAAATAGTGGTATTAGTCGCAATAACTCCTGCTATTTTAGTCTCTTCAACTATTTCAATGATATCATCTAGTTGACTATTGGTTAAATCAGGTGCTATTTTTAAGAGGATCGGCTTTGGCTTATCCTTTAAATTATTCTTATTCATTAGGTGACTTAACAATTTCTTTAGTGGCTCTTTCTCTTGAAGCTCTCTCAAATTAGGAGTATTGGGAGAACTTACATTTACCACAAAGTAATCTACATAATCAAAAAGCTTTTCAAAGGATTCTAAATAGTCATTAACCGCATCCTGATTAGGTGTTATTTTATTCTTTCCTATATTACCTCCTACTATCACAGAAGACTTCCTTTTTTTAAGTCGTGCTATAGCAGGCTCCAAACCTTCATTGTTAAATCCCATTCTATTAATGATGGCTTCATCTTCCTGGAGTCGGAATAACCTGGGCTGAGGGTTGCCAGGTTGTGTTTTCGGTGTTAGTGTTCCTATTTCTATAAAGCCAAAGCCCAGTGAGGCAAATTCATCGATTAGTTTGGCATCTTTATCAAAGCCGGCAGCTAAGCCAACAGGGTTCGGGAATTTTAAACCCAACAACTCTCTTTCTAATGATCTATCTTTAGCTAAAAAAAAAGCCCGATTAAGTGCTTTAATACCAGGGATATTAAAGCTTAATCGAGCTAGATTGAAGGTGAAATGATGAGCTTTCTAGCAGATAATAAAAATAGTAGTGGTCTTAATACTAATTTATACATTGACAAATCTACTATTAATCCCCATAAAATTTATTCAAAGCTTTAATTAAGTCCTGTTCATTGTTCATATCCCAATTCTGATTTTTGATATATTTTTTGGCAGTATTATCAAAAAGTTCTTTAATCTTTCTATTGGCACTATTGGGTAAATCTGCAGCTTCTTTAGACTTGCCATCATAAAAGTATAAATCTTCTTTTAAACTAGTATACTTTGCTTTTTGAGCTGGAGTATATCCATTAGCAGTTTTTTCAGGAACAAATCCAATACTTTCTGTTTTAATTAATTTTTGATTTTTGGAATTCTCCCAAAGCACTTTACCATAGGTTCTATCCGGAATTATAGATTTAACTAACTCATATTCTTCACTTGTATCCAGAAACTTAATTTTATATTCCTTCCCCTTTTCATCTAAAATAATTACTCCAGACGATTCCAAATCAATCTCCATTTGATCAGTGTTAGCATTATATCTTGCCTTATACACTTTATCATCTTGATTTATTTTAACTTCCCTGAAATCCTCTACCACATAAGGAGTGCCTTCCACATCCGGTCCTTTGTAGCTATCTTCATTAAACAATCTTACATTTACTTGATTCCCATCCAATCCAAAAGAACTGGTCTGAGCATTTACATTGAGGCTAACTAATACCAACAATATAATTATGGCTGAATTCTTCAACATAGTTTTATTTTTTTTATTTATTAATAACGCTAAAGTAGATAAAATATGATTTACTCTTAAATTTATGAGCTATTTTTTGATTATTCTAAACAATTTATCACATAAGTTAACACCATCTAATTCAACAAAATACATGCCAGAATGTAGTTTACCAATGGAAAACTGAACATCTCCATTTATAGTATGAATTTCCGAATTATTTAAAGTAGTCTGTAACTGCCCAGTAACAGAAAATATTTTTATTCTAGAGATATTGCTTATTTCATCACAATTCCCTGAAATATTAACGATTCCATCCACAGTAGGATTTGGATAAATTAAAATACTATTTAAGTCATCTATTTGAACCTTATTGGATGTAACAATTAAGGGCACCTCTATTATAGGAGTATAAGATGACTTTGCTTTACTATTGAAATTAACAGCTCGGTAATAAAGAAAAGTTGCATTTTCAGGAATATCCGAATCTGTAAATTCTGTTTGGTTTTTAGGCACCTCGTCAATCACACTAAAATTAACTCCATCAACACTGCGCTCAATCTGAATACCTGATTCATTAATTGCAGGGTTAAACCATCTAAGAGTAATTTCATTTTCTAATTGATTAGAAACTCTGAAAGATTGTATCGAATCAAGCGTGAAATCAGGTATTAATTCCACATTGTCAATAAACAAATTATTACCATTCATACATATGTTTCTAAGAACCGGACGAATAACTTGTTTCTCATCAAATCTTATGATGTCGGCCTTGCTAATTTTTACATCAATGGTTCCCCACTCCTCAGAACCTTGTGGTTCAAATGCAGAATTAGTTGGTGGAGCAGTCTTTAATTGATCACCTCCTGATTTAAATATCGAAATAAATTCATCATCGCATTCGAGTCGATAACCGATCTCCAATGAATCAGTCGTTTGTATAATACCATTTGCAAAATCTTCCGGAATAAATGTATAGGCATAATTAAATTTTATGTTAAATGATTTAACTTCTTCTAATCCGAAATTACTCATCTCCAATTCATCTATTTGAGGAACAACTAAGGAATTATATTCATAGTTATTCATTTGCAAAGAATTACTTTGTCCATCGTATGAAACATTTGAAAAATTGAAAGTTTCTAGTTGATCCAGATTTTTTATAGACCAGTTTACAGGTAAACTATTTACGATAAAACTGTTAAAAGTTGTATCTTGTATAACATTTTGAAATACATCCTCAACTATAATATAATCTGTTCTTTGCCTCTCACTAATTGCTCCTCCGGCATTTCTTGCAATTAATTTTACTGCATAAATTCCAGGCTCATCAAAGGTTACAGTGGGGTTTGCATTAGTGGATGTAGCAACATTTGCACCTTCGAACTCCCAGGTCCTACTCACACTGCCAAGAGTATTATCCGTAAACTGTATGGTTAAAGGGGCACAACCTGACCTCTCATTTACTGTAAAATTGGCTGTAAAATTACTAAAAGTTAGATTCAAATAAGATCTACCATTAAGTAAGCCATTACTCATCCTATTTAATTGACCTAAACTAAATTTATTTCTACAGCTGTTAGGGGAATAAGCCATCAGATTTCTAGTATCTGGATTAAATAAATCGCCATTTGCATCAGTAGCTGATCCAGTATAAACACATCCTCCACCAACATTCCCACTTAAATTGGGATCTGCGGGAGTGTCGCATAGATTATCACCGAAATTTTCACAATTAACCCTTTGGACAAGTTCATCTGTTGTGCCTGTATTAGTTTTTCCATGCGTATGGAACAACGAAAGATAATGACCTAATTCATGTGCAGTAGTTTGATAATCATTTGCAGTACAACCTAAAGCTAGAAATACCCTATCGGCACTTGGAGGAAGGTAAGTATAGCCACATAAGCTAGAAGAACCACTGGTTAATGTACCTGAAACATATATATTAACCACATTTCGAACATCTCTACTATTTGCTAACTCTCCTTCCTGAGAAAAATCCAGATTATAATATTGGTCATTATTTATTATATTAACATCTCCTGTTTGAAAAAAGGTAATACCTAAGCCCACAAAAGATGCATTGACTTCTTGAATAAGTGGTGTAATCCTCGCGGGATTTAATCCTCCACTGCCGTTCGACCTGTTAATAATGTGAAACTTCAGGGGAACACTCACATCCTGATTATTTAAGCCCCTCATTTGATTAATATTGGCAGAGCTATGAATTGATTTCATAAACTCGATTTGTTCATCAGTAACAGTTGTGGCACATTCAATATCTTGAGAATACACAGATAAACCATGTAAGAACGTAATTAAAACTAGAGATAAAATTCTTTTCATAAGACTAAATTAATATATAGAATTTAAATACTGATAAAATAGTTCAAAAAAAAAGGCTTTCTTTCGAAAGCCTTTTTTTTTGAACTTGTTTAAATTATTCTGGTAAACTTCTTACGCCACCTATACCATGAATTACCCCATTAGCTGAAAGTACATTCAATTCAGTAGCTACCGAGGAGAATGGAATAACAGTGATGACACCATCCTCTTCATTTCGAATACCTACTTCAGAGGTAGTTCCTGCTGTTACGGTAGTTCTTAAATCTACATCATTACCATTTCTATCAGTATAAGTTAAACCGGTTTCTAATTGATTAGAGAAAAATATTGTAGAAATGATATGTCCATTAATCACTTCCAATAAATCTGCTCTGTCATCCTCGTCTGCAAAATCAAATCCGTCAGCGATTGGATTTAAAATAGAATCTGCCACTGCTAAGTAGGTAACATCAGCTAAATCACCTAATCCCAAAGAATCTAAAACTGTAGCAAACCTGGTATAACCATTTGCAGCTAATACTTCAGAGGCAGTTTCAGCAGGTAAAGGAGTAAATGGTACGGCCACTAAAGTTACCAAGCCATTATAAGCACTATAATTTCCAATAATAGGTCTATTATCGCCAGGGGCATTAAACCAGTCTTGTACCACTGAAATCCTACTTCTACCATTCACAAAATTTAGCCCATTTATCGCCTCTGTGATGTAGTAGTTATGACCTCCGATACTAGTTATTTTAGTACCTTCTGCAGTAGTTAAATTAACCCTCCCAGCAAAGGTATGACGACTAATTAATGTATCTGCAACAGGAAGCACTGTAGATCTTGGATCTGGAGCCATTACTGAAAATTCAGTTTCAGATCTAAATAATGAATCAACATCATAAGTAGTATTGGCTAAAGCAGCTCTGATTGGACCTAAGAAAAAGTTGTTATTTCCCTGACCAACCAAACCACCAGATAAATCCACATTACCAAAAATAGGAGTATTGTTGATCGCATCAATAGTGTATAGTCTAGGCAAAACTATATTATCAACAATGTGAATTGTACCATTCGTTGTTAAGACATTACGAGTAGTTGCAGTAACGGGAAACAAACCAGCTACAGTTAGTGCACCTGGAGTAGCTGTTACAGCTAATCCTTTGAAACCTTCTTCTGCTGTGCCATTAGCTGTAAAAACTCTTCCATTAGGGTATTCTAAGGTAAAGAATCTATCAGGAAGCACGTGGTATAACAATATTTCAGTTAAAACATCTACATCTACATCTCCAATATTAGCAGCTGTAAAACCTCTTGCCGCAAAAGCAGCATCAGTGGGTGCTAATACAGTATATAGCTCATCAGTATTCCCTAAAACAGAAGCTAAATCAGTGGCTTGCAATGCAGCTAATAAAGTAGTGAATTCTGCCAAAGTATCCGCACTGGCTGCCCCTACAACTAGTTCGGCAATAGAAACTTCAGGGAAATTTATTAATGGATAGTCTACAATATGTACGACACCATTGGTAGAAATATTGTTAGCACTTCCACCTGTAGAAGAAACCTTTGACTTGGCATTAAAAGAAATACCACCTGCAGTTGAAACATATATCATTTCACCTGACAAATTAGTGATACGGGTTTTTGATAAATCTCCAGACCTAACATCACCGTCGAACATGTGATCATCAACCAGATCTTGTAGAAATTCTTCATCTGCTTCTGCAACACTGGAAAAACCACCTTGCTCCAAAGCAACTAACATTGCCTCGTTGGTTGGTGCCAAATAAGTAAATGTTTCACTTCCAGATAATCTATCTTGGTATCCCGCTTTTTTTACAGCTTCATAAAATACATCTACCCTACCACCTAGTTTGGTTTCGAACAGTGCGTCAGTAGTACCATCAAAAGAAAATTCTACTATCTCAGGCTCTTCGCAGGCTACCATTAATAAGGTAGCCATTACTGCGATTCCGCCTAAATATTTATTTATATATTTTTTCATATTATAAATTCAAATTGTGAAAAAGTAATTATTGTACCCTAGCAAAAGTCACGTTAAACTCTGCAAAATTGGCTCCTGTAGTATTTCCATATCTAACAGTTAATGCAAAAGATGATGCATCTTCATTAAAAGTACCAGGGCTAAAAGTCGCTCCAGGTCTTGAAAACCTCGCAGGATTACTATTTTGGTTAAACGTCATCACATAGAAAGCAGGTCCAATGGTTAAGGTTTGCGGACATGTATTAAATGCTAACGGTACTTGTGTGTCAGCAACTAATAGAGAAGTACCTTCATCACTTGCCAATAATGGCACCATAAATGCACTAGTTGCAGCAGGATTAGATTCATCTAAAACCAATCTTACTCTTCTGGTAATGGCTGGTGTAGCTGTAAATCCAGCATTATTTGTTCCTGGAGCACCGATAAACTCAGTTACCTCATAAACACCTTCCCAATCATTTACAATATCAATAGGACAGTCATCGTCTTCAATAACAATCGTATGTGCGGTGTTGGTTACATCTTCACCTGGAAAGCCAACTGTATAGGAATTATCTGAAACTCCCGTGATAGCGAATGTGACAGCTTTATTTCCTTCACTTATAACATCATCATTGATACTCATCGAAAATGTAGCAAAAGACCTTCCTGCAGGAATGGTAACAGTACCTTCAAAATCAACACTAAAAGTACTTGAAGCATCATCCCCTTCATCTTTAAAATCAGTGGTTGTTGTATAAGCAGAAGTAACAGTAATAGTTACATCTAAAGGAGCATCTGTAGAAGCACCTGTACGCTCCACTCTAAGAGATGCTCTATTGTTTGTTACAACAGCCGATCCATCAGCGGCAGGTGTCCTTACCGCCCCTTCACCAACGGTGCCGGGATTAGCATCTGAGAGATATACATAATTTTCCGTTTGAAGAAAATTAACTATCTCGTCATCATTATCACAAGCAGTGAAAAACACTGTGGCTAATGATAAAAATAATATTTTTATTAAATTTTTCATATAAATATATTTTTTTGCAGTGATAAATTAATAACCAGCTGTTTGTTCAATAACATCATTAGCGTTTAGCTCAATCAAAGGGATTGGAAATGCTTGTAGCGTGATATCACTTAATGGTAAACTACAAGCACTGTTAATTTCACAATCAACCGGTGCTCTTACTATGCCAGAAATTCCAGCTCTTGCTCCTAACCTCTTAATATCTACCCATCTAAAACCTTCATAAGCTAATTCTAACCTACGTTGCTCCAAAATACCTGCAAAAGCTGCAGTAGCATTAGGATAAGAAACTTGAGGAGCTAGATCAGCACCACCATATCTTGCATCTAACAAACTTTGAATATAATTTGCTGCACCAGAAGGATTATTGGCAGCAGCGGCAGCCTCAGCTCTTATAAATAACATTTCAGAACTTCTGAAAATCTTTAAGTCATTTTTTAGAGGTTGGCTATCTGCACCAGGGTACTTACCAATCGGTAATATATCTCTATCTAAATCTCTGGTTGGATCTAATAACACCTCGAACCTGATATCCTCCTGATTCAATTCATTAAATAAAGAAGTGCTCATCTCAAAGTAGGGAGAACCATCAATGGTAGAATTTACGAATGCAAAATTAGCACCTGCCCAACCTCCGGCAAAACCAGAACCTGTCACACCTTGGCCATCATAATCATCACCAATAACTCTTCCTAATTTAAAGATAATTTCTGCGTTACTCTCGTCAGTAAAAATATCTCTGTATTCAGTACGAGTAGCTAAAGGATAATTCTCCAATAAAGTTGCTGCAAAGCCATCAGCTTGAGCATATTGTCCTCTATAAGCAGCCATTCTTGCTCTCAAAGCAGTAATGAAATCCTCACTAATAAATAAGGGATCACTTTCTCTCTGAATTAAATCAGTAGCAATTTGCAAATCTGCATTAATAGCAGCGAAAACCTCTCCTGTTGTATTTCTATTTAAAACATCCTCAACACTCGGAATGAAATTAAGTATAATTACGCCTGGAGCTGAATCGTCAGTTAAATCGGGCGACCAGTAGGTTAATAACTCAAAATGAGCAAAAGCACGAAGAGCATAACATTGCGCTAAAACGTCATCGTATATTGCTTGCTCATCTTCATCAGCAGGTGTAATAAGCGCTGCTCCTTCGATAACTCTTGTTGCAGCATTCAAAACACGATAATGATTATTCCACATGGCAGTCGCCGCAGCACTACTTGGGTTTAACCTAAAACCATACTCTCCATTGCCAATACCCTGACCACCTGAATCTCTACCAATTCTTACCTGATCAGTAAAAACTGCATTAAATTGTATGGCTTGAGAATAATCTAACTCATTATAAACCGATAACATACCCGATTCCAAATCAGCTACAGTTTCAAAAGCTTCTGCTTCACCTAACCTGCCCGGTTGTTCTAAATCAATTTGATCATCGCAGGCGGTAAAAGCTACTAAAATTAATAAACTATATAAATATTTTTTCATAACTCTTTCTATTAAAAACCAATTTCTACACCAACAGTAACCGTTCTAGGAGTTGGGTATCTTCTCGATAAATTGTTTTGAGCCTCAGCATCAAAACCTCTCCAATCAGAAAGTGTAAATAGGTTTTCACCATTTACAAATATTCTACCTACTCTCATGCCTACTTTACTTAATAATTCCTCAGGGAAATTGTAACCAATACTTGAGAAACGTAATCTTACGTAATCTGCATTAGTTAACCATCTTGTACCTGCTAAATCAAGATTAGCAGCATTTAATCTTGGCACATCTGTAATTGTATTATCAGGAGTCCATGCTCTTAATATGTCGTTACTATTTCTGAACTGGCCAATACTTGTAGGGTTCATAAAACCAGAATAATCGAAATCATAACGATCAACACCAATGATATAATTAAATTGTACAGATAAAAAGAATCCTTTATAATCAACATTTAAGCCGAAACTACCTTGGTAATCTGGGTATACATTTTTCCCTAACCATACTCGGTCAGTATCAACATTCGGTGATTCAGTAAGATTAGCGTTAAGGCCACCAGCTTCTCCATTCGGACCGGCACTACCATCGCCAGAAGTTAAAAACAATAAGTTTCCGTTAGCAGGATTTACTCCAGCATATCGGTAGTCATAATACTCACGTAAAGGCCCACCTACTCTACCTAATCCTATTTGTTCTTCTGCACCTTCCGGCAATGCTAAAATGGTGTTTTTATTATAGTTACCCACTAAGTCTAAAGTGATATTCAATCCACCTTGTTGGTTGGCTCTAACAATATCATAGTGCATTTCTAAATCAATACCTTTGTTTTCTAATTCACCGGTGTTTCCATTGATTGCGTTAGTAGCATTAATGGCAGAAATTAAGGTAGACTGGAATAAATCTGTAGTGGTTTTATAATAAACATCAACTACTGATCTTAATCTTCCTCTAAAAAATTCAGCATCTAAACCAATATTTGATTGTGTCACAGTTTCCCATCTAACCGCATCATTAGGAATTTGAGATAGGCCTAAAGCATTTCTTCCTAAATACCCTGCTCTTGATGAAAATAATGGTCTGTATAAATCTAGTGAAGCAAATATATTATTTCCACCAATTGCCTGGTTACCATTTGTACCATGTGAAGCTCTTAATTTTAACACTTCAAGAAATGCTACATCTTCTAAGAACGCTTCATTACTTAAATTCCATCTACCGGCCACTGAGTAAAAAGTACCCCATTTATTACTACCAAAGAATCTTGAAGAAGCATCTCTTCTTAAGGTTCCACTTAAACCAAATCTGCTATCATAATCGTAATCAATAGTTCCGAAGAATGACAATAAAGATTGGTTCAAAATATTCGCATTTGCAAGGTCAACAAAGAAATCATTATCAGGGTTGTCATCTACAAAACCAGACCCATCACCAGGATCAAAAGTTTTAGGATTTAAACCCTGGGCTCTAAAACCAAAAGATTGAAGATTAGCTCTGAAATATTCATTATAAAGTCCAACGTTTATCGTATGCTTCTCTGCTAAAGTAAACCCGTAATTAATACTGGTTAATTGCTGATAGGTGAACTCACGATTGGATTGCTGATCTTGAAAACCAGGAGTATTATTTCCTGCTTCAGCGAACAACAAAGAGTTAAAAGAGTAAGGATCTTGCGCTCCTAAGGTATAAATATCTTCAAAATCAGCTGTTGTTCTGGAATTAATAGATAAACCATCAATGATTTCATACCCTAGGTTGATTGAACCTAATCCTTTAATTTCTTTTACCTCTCTGGTAAATGTTTTTAATCTGTCAATCAAAAATAACGGAGTATTCACAAAATCTAAAGGAGATAATAAAGGCTCAGGCCCTACATAATCCGCATCAGTTAGATATGGAACAGCCTGATAAGCACCTAAGATATAGTTCTGGTTAATACCAGAAGTTCCAATGGCGTTAGGTTCTAAACTGTTTGAATAGTTAGTAGAGATGTTTACACCATAAGTGAATTTCTTATTATCGCTTCTTCCAGTAATATTGGCTCTCAAGTTATAACGCTCTAATCCACTATTTTGAAGAATTCCTTCCTGATCTAAATAACCAAAAGATAGGTAAGAAGTAATGTTATCGCCACCTTTTCTTAATTGTAAATTGTGGTTGATACCCACACCAGTATTAAAGAAGTAATCAGCCCAATCAAAAGTACCAACAGCATCCATTTGAGCATCAGTCATCGGAAAACCTTCATTTCCATTATTACCTCTACCTGCTCTTCTCTCTCTTTCTAATCTTAACTGCTGAGGAGAGCTTAATAAATTGTACTGGTTATCTTGTAACGTACTGCTGATGTACTGACCTGTGTAAGTTATTTCTAAAGGGCTATTAAATGTACCTCTTTTAGTTTCGATAACAATAACACCATTAGAACCTCTATTACCATAAATAGCTGTAGCACCTGCATCTTTCAACACAGTAATACTAGCGATTTCATTAGGGTTAATACTTCTGAAATTAGCCTGATTAGCAGGTATACCATCAATAACAAAAAGTGGCTGAATGCTACCATTGATAGAGTTAATCCCTCTTAAGTTGATAGCTGACTGCGCTCCTGGTTGACCCGTTGCAGTAGCAATATTTAACCCAGCTACCTGACCAGATAATGTTTGCACAAAACTAGAATTAGGTCTATTCTCAATTTTATCAGCATCAATTTGTGATGCAGAAATGTTTGACTTCTCTTTTGTTACAGGTCGATATCCTGTTACAATAACCTCGCTCAATTGCTGAACATCGGTAACCAATTGTGCATCAACTACAGATCTTGCACCAATTTGTACTTCCTGCTTTGCCATTCCTATGAATGAAAAAACTAAAGTACCTCCCTCAGATGGAACAGACAATTTATAGTTTCCATCAAGATCGGTGTTAACACCTGTACCTGTACCTTTTAATAAAACGTTCACACCCGGAAGTCCTTCACCTGACTCTGCGTCGGTTACTTTACCGCTTACGGTGCGATCCTGTGCCCATGCATATAGCACAAACACCAACATAAAACATGTTAGTAGAATCTTCTTCATACTTAATTTAGTTTAGGTTAACAATAATTAAAGGTTAAATGTACATAACATTCAATTAAACTTCCTAACAAAATATAATTTTTTTATGAAAAATAATATTGAAATATTATGGAGGTGCTCTGTTAAAAGAGTGCTGAATTGTTGTATAAATTACAAATGTAAAGAGTTTTTCAACTATACCTATAGTTCTACAAATATTAATATATCAATAACTTATTTATATTGTGCAAATCCTATAAAATTTTCAACCTCACTGTTTTTGCATAATGGCCATCAGGCTGAGGTGCTTTACCATATCCCTTTGCACTTACCCGACCAGCTTCTACACCTTTTTTAATGAGTGCTTCATAAACAGCTTTAGCACGCTGCTCGGATAATCTTTGATTATAGGCATCGCTGCCTTTCTGATCAGTATACCCACCTATTTCTATCTTAATAGATGCATTCAACTTTAAAAATGCTGCTATTTTCTCAATCTCATTGCGGGATTTTTCATTTAACTCATAGCTATCGAACTCAAAATAAATATTATCTAAAGATATTGATTCCCCCTTTTTCACCCTGCTGAGCTCAAAATTTACCTCTGTCGGTTCGGTGCTACTTAATGCAATTTGTTTTGATTGAAACAGATAACCTTCTGATTCTACATAAAAAGAGTAGGCTGATTGGCCCGGAATAATGATTTTATACAATCCATCGATACTATTACTCTCTGTCTCATGAATAAGGCTATCCTTTTCTAAGTCGAAAATCTGAACTTTGGCATTAATAGGCTTATTATTTTCAGCATCTGTAATGTAGCCATATACCAGGCCTACATTTTTATTCTGATCGGTTCCCTTATTATAATAGAAAATTTTGCTAGCCGGAAACCTGCTATCTTCACCTACTTCTCTTGACCAATATAACATCCCATCCATTTTTTGATGGAAAGATATCTCATTCGCATATGTATTAACAGGATAACCTATATTTTCAGGGGCGGAATTAGTATTATTCCAATTTACTTTATAAATATCGAATCCACCCATACCAATTCTACCGTTTGAACTAAAGTATAGCGTATCATTAGATAAATTCAAGTAGGGAGAAATCTCATCAGCAAAGCTATTTACTGTCTCTCCCAGGTTAACAGATTTTGACCAAACCCCATCTATTTTTCTGGAATAGTATAAATCTCTTTTACCAAATCCTCCTTTTCGGTTAGAGCTAAAAATGAGTAGTCTGCCATCAGAAGATAAAAAAGGCTGCGATTCCCAGGCTGATGTATTTATATTAGCTCCAATATTTTCAGGTTGTTGCCATTGCCCATTTTGTGCATAAGATATGTATAAATCGCAACTCCCATAGCCTCCTCTTCTATTACAACTGGTAAATACCATTACCCTTCCATCTGCAGATATAGCTGCTGCCCCTTCATTTTCATTCGTATTTACTACAGGTACTTCTTCCACTTTCTGAAATTCTCCCTCTTTTAGTTGTGCACGGTAAATTCCTTCCTCCTGACTATTTCCTCTCTGCCCGGTAAAATACAGGAATTCAGCTGGGTAAAGTGTAAAGAAGGGGAAATATACACTATGGAAAATTTTTTCTGAATTGATGGTTTTAATGTCAAAGGTGCTATCCTGATAGTTTTTTAATTCATTTATAGCATAATCTACCGATTGCAAAATTACGTCTGTGAGTTTTACGGATTCTGCATTGTATCCTCTCTCTTTATATAAAAGGAGGGGCTTTTTTGCCTGCACATATTTGCCATTATCAAAAGATTCCTTTCCCAGTATAAAATAAAATTCCTGGTATTTAGCCGGCCATTGTTGCTCTAACTGAAAAGCGGTTTCCAGAGAAGGAACCACTTCCTGAAAATTTCTTGCTCCGTAGTGTAGAGCTGCTTTTTCCAAATACACCAGATAATTTTCATCTTCGGCCGCCACTGCCTGATTCATGAAGTTCTTTGAAGCTTCCCAGTTTCTTTTCAAAAGGGCTTCTTTAGACTTCTCAATTAACTTCTCAGTTTTTCTTTTAAAATCCTGGGCGCTTAAAGTATGAGCTATGAGTGCCAGAACAAATGGAAGAATTACGATAGCTTTTTTAATCATTTCACAATTTACTTGTTAAAAAATAATTAAAAAAATGATGAGGTAATATTAATCATTCAATCTGCATTGATAACAAATGATCCAAGTTTAAAAACTGAATTTGAAATGATATCCTAGATTTCACCCCAAGGCGCTTTTTATGTGAGCTAGCAATCGATTAGGAATGAGACCTTTCACTAAGGAATATTCAAATACTTATGGGTTTGTAAAGAAATACCCCATTTTGGATTTTCTTTCACATAATCTATTAATAGAGGGGTCACTTTTTCCTGTTTACTCCATTCAGGCTGAAGCAAGTGTTTGCATTTTTTGTTAATTTGAGCAGCATGTTCTTCTGCCCACTTGAAATCGGAGTTATTATAAATTATAACCTTCAATTCATTTGCATGATTATACCATTCTGCCAGGGGAGCCTTAAATTTCTTCGGCGATAAACAGATCCAATCCCAATTACCGGAGATAGGATGAGCACCTGATGTCTCTACGTTTATGGTAAAACCTTCATCTTTCAGGGCAGTCGTTAAGGCTGTCATATCATACATCAGGGGTTCCCCCCCTGTAATAACTATTAATCTGGAAGGATACTTTTTAGCTTCTTCTACTATCAATTCGATTTTAACCAAAGGCCACTTTTCAGCATCCCACGAATCTTTTACATCGCACCAAACGCAACCTACATCACAACCTCCCAGGCGAATAAAATAAGCCGCCTGTCCGCTGAAAACACCTTCCCCCTGAATGGTGTAAAAAGCTTCCATAAGAGGTAATTCAACAGATGGATCGAAATTAAATTTATCCATAAATTTCTTTTTTTGCAGCCAACCAGGTATTCATTAATAAACCTGCTCTAGTCATAGGGCCAACTCCTCCCGGTACAGGAGTAATGTGGGAAGCTTTATCTTTTATTTCCTCAAAAAGAACATCTCCTTTCAAAGCAAATCCTGATTTTTTGGAAGTATCAGGTACTCTGGTAGTTCCTACATCAATAATTACCACTCCCTCTTTTACCATATCCGGGGTTATTAAGCCTGGTTTTCCTACAGCCACTACTAAAATATCTGCCTGCTTGGTATAGTGTTCCAAATTCTCTGTAAACCTATGTGTAAGCGTAACAGTAGCATCACCCGGATAATTCGCACTTCCCATTAAAATAGAAACGGGAGAACCTACTATATGACTCCTACCCACTACCACACAATGCTTACCTTTCGTAGGGATCTCATAACGTTTTAATAATTCCATTACTCCATAAGGTGTAGCAGGCACATAAGCCGGCAAATTAGAAGCCATTCTACCAAAATTAATTGGATGAAAGCCATCTACATCTTTTTCGGGTTTAATAGCATTTAAAATTTTGTCTACATCAATGTGCTTTGGCAAAGGAAGTTGAACTATGAATCCATCTACTCTTTCATCATTATTAAGCTTTTCAACTTCATGCAAAAGCTCCTCTTCGGTAATACTATCGTCAAAAACATATTTAGAAGATTCGAAACCAACCTCTTCACAATCTTTCACTTTTGCATTCACATAAGTTTGACTTGCCCCATCAGTACCTACTAAAATAGCAGAAAGGTGAGGCACCTTACCCCCTTTATTCTTGAGTTGTTGTGTTTTAATTCTTAATTCTTCTTTAATTTCGAAAGAGATTTTCTTTCCATCAAGTAAAATAGGCATGTTGATTTTGATAAGTATTGAGTATGAAAACCAGGCTGAAATTAGCCTGGCATTGATGAGTTATATTAAATAAAGATATTTTAGATTTAAATAGAATCCTGAATTTAAAACTGGCTTTCTAAGTAAATTCAATGTTGTTTTTATTTCAAAAATATTAATCCAGTTTTAAAACGGCCATAAAAGCTTCCTGAGGAATTTCTACGTTCCCTACCTGACGCATTCTCTTTTTACCTTTCTTCTGCTTTTCCAATAATTTTCTCTTTCTGGAAATATCACCGCCATAGCATTTTGCCAAAACATTCTTCCGTAATGCTTTTACACTTTCACGCGCTATCACTTTAGTACCGATGGCAGCTTGAACAGCAATTTCAAATTGCTGTCGAGGAATTAATTCCTTCAGTTTCTCACAAAGTTTTTTGCCCCATTCATAGGCTTTATCTCTATGCACAATAGCGGAAAGGGCATCCACCTTATCGCCATTCAAAAGAATATCCAGTTTAGATAGGTTACTCACTTTGTAACCAATTAGCTCATAATCCAACGAGGCATAACCTTTGGATATAGTTTTCAATTTATCAAAAAAGTCAAATACAATCTCTGCCAAAGGAATTTCAAAGGTAAGCTCTACTCTGCTTTGAGTAAGGTAAACCTGATTCTTAATCTCGCCTCTTTTATCCATACAAAGCGTAATTACTGGCCCTACAAATTCATCTTTAGTAATTATTTGTGCCCTAATATAAGGCTCCTCTAAATGATCTATTACTCCTAAATCGGGTAATTCAGATGGCGCACTTACTTTCACTAATGAGTCATCCTTTAAGAAAGCATGAAACTGCACTGAGGGAACAGTGGTAATCACTGTCATATCGAATTCACGTTCTAGTCTTTCCTGCACAATTTCCATGTGAAGCATTCCTAAAAAGCCACATCTAAAACCAAAACCTAATGCAGCGGAGGTTTCCGGTTCCCATATTAAAGAAGCATCGTTTAGCTGCAATTTTTCCATGGAGGCTCTTAACTCCTCAAAATCTGAGGTGTCTACAGGATAAATACCCGCAAAAACCATTGGTTTTACGTTTTCAAAACCAGTAACCGCCTTACCCGGGTTTACAGCATTGGTAATTGTATCTCCAACCTTTACCTCTTTGGCAATTTTTATACCACTGATTAAGTAACCCACATTTCCTGCACTAATCACCTCTTTAGGCTGTTGCTTAAGCTTTAAAACACCTATTTCATCGGCCTCGTAAATGTTGCCAGTATTGATAAATTTAATTTTATCACCTTTTCTGATTTCACCATTGAAAACTCTAAAATAAACTTCTATACCTCTGAATGGATTAAAAACAGAATCAAATATCATTGCCTGAAGCGGCTCTTTTGCATCTCCTTTAGGAGCAGGCACTCTATGAGCTATGGCTTCTAAAATCTCAGCTATACCAATACCTTCTTTAGCACTTGCATGTAGGATATCTTCTTTTTTACAACCTATTAATTCAATAATCTGATCCGAAACCTCATCCGGCATTGCCCCGGGCAAATCAATTTTATTTAAAACAGGTATAATTTCCAGATCATGCTCAATGGCTAAATACAAGTTAGAAATAGTTTGTGCCTGAATACCCTGTGCGGCATCTACTATTAACAAAGCCCCCTCACAGGCAGCAATAGAGCGGGATACTTCGTAGGAAAAATCTACGTGACCCGGGGTGTCAATTAAGTTATAAATATATTTCTCTCCATTTAGCTCATAATCCATTTGAATGGCATGGCTTTTAATGGTGATTCCGCGTTCACGCTCCAGATCCATGCTATCCAATAGCTGCTCCTTTTTCTCACGCGCTGTAACGGTATGTGTTGTATCTAATAGCCTATCTGCCAAGGTACTTTTACCATGATCGATATGCGCAATAATGCAAAAATTCCTAATATTCTTCATCTCCATAATCAAGATGCAAAACTACGTATTTAACTGCAAAGTTTATAATGAGAGTGTTTTAATTTAAATTTAGTTGTAGGATTAAAACCCTATATTCTTTTATGAGGGAATTAATATTTTTCTAAATTTTAAAAAAGCAGTTTTTATTTAACGAAAAAACCCTCCTATATTTATAGAAGGGCCTTAAAATCAACTTTAACTACTCCGCTATAAAGGGATATTACCGTGTTTCTTTCTAGGTAATACATCCACTTTATTTTCCAACATCGCAAATGCTTTTATCAACTTGCTCCTGGTATCCTTCGGTAGAATTACTTCATCGATGTAACCTCTATGAGCAGCTCTGTAAGGATTCGCAAATTTCTCAGTATACTCTTCTACCTTTTCATTAAGCTTTGCCTCAGAGTCATCTGCCTCAGCTATTTCTTTTCTGAAGATTATTTCCGCAGCACCTTTAGCTCCCATTACTGCAATTTCCGCTGTTGGCCATGCATAATTCATATCTGCTCCAATATGTTTAGAGTTCATCACATCGTAAGCACCACCATAAGCTTTTCTTGTAATTACCGTAACTCTTGGCACAGTGGCTTCGCTAAACGCATACAATAATTTCGCTCCGTTAACTATAATTCCATTCCATTCCTGATCGGTACCCGGCAAAAACCCCGGCACGTCTTCAAAAACTAATAGTGGAATATTAAAACTATCGCAAAAACGCACAAAACGTGCTGCTTTTTTACTTGCTTCGTTATCCAAAACTCCAGCCAATGAAGCAGGTTGGTTTCCCACTACACCGATGCTTCTACCAGCTAAATGGGCAAATCCTACAACTATATTTTCAGCATAATTTTTATGTACTTCAAAAAAACTTTTATCATCCACTGTTCCTTCAATTACCTCACGCATATCATAAGGCTGATTCGGATTATCAGGAATAATTTCATTCAATAGCTGTCTACTTTCATCCTCTTTTTGCTCATAAGGAACTGAAGGAGGTGCATCCTCACAATTTTGTGGAACGTAGCTCAATAATCTTTTAATATTATTGATGCACTCCAATTCATTAGCACATGAAAAATGAGTGACACCACTCTTGGTGCTATGTGTACTGGCTCCCCCTAATTCTTCTGCTGTAACATTTTCCTGCGTTACGGTTTTCACTACGTTAGGACCAGTGACAAACATATAACTGGTGTTTTCTACCATCATAATAAAGTCTGTTATGGCAGGTGAGTAAACAGCTCCCCCCGCACAAGGGCCCATAATAGCAGAAATCTGTGGCACCACCCCGGAAGCCCTTACATTTCTGTAGAATATATCTGCATAACCTCCTAGGGAAACTACTCCTTCCTGAATTCTGGCTCCTCCTGAATCATTTAATCCGATAACAGGCGCTCCGTTTTTCATAGCCATATCCATTATCTTCACTATTTTTTCAGCATGCGTTTCAGAAAGCGACCCTCCGAAAACAGTAAAATCCTGAGAAAAAACGTATACCAATCTTCCTGCAATAGTGCCATAACCGGTTACCACACCATCACCTGGGTAATGTTGCTTATCCAGTCCAAAGTCCTTGCATCTGTGCATTACAAATTTTCCAATTTCTTCAAATGAGCCTTCGTCCATTAATAAATCAACTCTTTCACGTGCAGTTAACTTACCTTTTTCATGTTGTTGCTCTATTCTCTTTTCACCTCCACCTTTTAAGGCATCATTATTTTTTTGAGACAACAATTCAAATTTTTCTTTTGAAGTAGGTTTTGTATAAACAGGTTTTTCTTTATCGCTCTTTGCCATTATGATCAGTATTGAATTTTTATCAAATATAAGGCAGACTATAAGAAAAACGAATTTTAAGTGCCCATTAATTATAAAAAGCAATATTCACATCTGATTTTACATGGAATGGATAAAAATTCTCTGAAGAATGGGTAATTGATTAAGAATTGTTGATTTATGATTAAATGGTATATTGCGCAAAATTTTCCCATTCGCAGCACACATGAATAAAATTGCAGTAATAGATATAGGCACAAATACTTTTCATTTATTAATTGTATCTCTGGATAATGAGGTTAGAAAAGTGATCTTTAAAGAAAAAATTGCTGTGAAATTGGGTGAAGGTGGTATCAGTGAAAGCAGAATTACTGAGGCTGCACAAGAAAGAGCATTAAACACTTTATTATATTTTAAGACTATAATTGAGAAGGAAAAAGTAGATAAAGTATTCGCCAGTGCTACCAGTGCAATGAGAAATGCCTCCAATGGAAATGATTTAATAAAGAAGGTTTTTGAAAAAACAGGAATAAAAATAAATTTAATTTCCGGAATCCAGGAGGCTGAATTCATTCAAAAAGGTGTGATGGCAGCCATTCAAATAGATTCCAAGCCTACCCTAATCATGGATATCGGAGGGGGCAGTGTGGAATTTATTATTTGCAATAAAAATGAAATATTCTGGCTCGAAAGTTTCGAAATAGGTGCGCAGAGATTGCTTGATAAATTTCATAAACATGACCCAATCGGCGTTGAAGATATAAATGATTTAAATGCTTATTTAGAAGAACAACTAGCTTCTCTTACTCAACAATTGGCTAACTGGGAACCACATGATTTAATTGGATCTTCTGGCACTTTCGATACCCTTGTGGATATGACTTTTGAAAAAAATAGCAAAGAAAAACCAGAAGATATAGCTTACTTACTTAGTTTGGAGGACTTTCATCTATTATATGACGAAATAATCCATAAAAACAGGGCGGAGCGGTTAGCCATGCCAGGTATGTTAGAAATGCGTGTTGATATGATTGTAGTAGCAGTTTGCCTCATTAAATTTATTTTGCGCAATAATGATTTTAATGCGATTCAAGTATCCACTTATGCTTTAAAAGAAGGGGTACTAGAAGCCATAATTAACAAAGAAATTGATTTATAATGAAAAATATTAATTACCAATCACTTAAATCTTTCGTAGAAGATATATTTCTCAAAATGGGTTGCCCTACAGAACAAGCAAAGGAAGCTGCTCTGGTATTATTAAGTGCCGACTTAAGAGGTGTAGATTCACATGGTGTTGCCAGGTTAAATGGATATATAAGGTTATGGGAGCAAGATAGAATCAATGCAAAACCAAATCTTAAAATAATACATGAAACTCCAAGCACCGCTGTAATTGACGGCGATAAAGGATTAGGATTGGTCGTGGCGCCCTATGCCATGAGAGTGGCTATAGAAAAAGCAAAAAATGTAGGTACAGGATGGGTTTCCGTTAAAAACTCTAATCATTATGGTATTGCAGGCTATCATAGCATGATGGCTTTAGACAATGATATGATAGGCTGGTCCATGACAAATGCGAGTCCATTAGTATCACCTACTTTCTCTACTGAACGACTTTTAGGTACCAACCCTATTTCTATAGCTATACCAGCCAATAAGCAACCAGCTTTTGTAGCGGATTTTGCTACCACCACTGCAGCCAACGGGAAATTGGAGGTTTTAAAAAGGAAAAACGAAAAAGCCCCTTTAGGCTGGGTGCAAGATGAAAATGGACAACCTACTACTGATGTTGATGCCCTGAAGAATGGTGGCAGTATGCTTCCTTTAGGGGGAGATAGAGAGCATGCTAGCCATAAAGGCTATATTTTGGGTTCCATTGTGGATATATTTTCTGCTGTACTTTCCGGTGCAAATTATGGGCCATGGGCACCTCCGTTTGTAAGCTTTTTACCTTTAAGAGAGGATCCGGTTGGGGAAGGATTAGGACACTTCTTTGGTGCTATGCGTATTGATGCTTTCCGTCCTGCCGAAGATTTTAAAAACCATATGGATAACTGGATACAAACTTTTAGGAATTCTGCCGTAACTGGCGAAAACGATAGAGTAATAATTCCTGGAGATCCTGAAAGGGAGATTTCTGAAAAAAGAATGGCAAAAGGAATCCCGTTATTAACGCCAGTGATCGAGGATTTAACAGAAATAGGTAGCCGTTTTAAAATAAATTTTGAGGATTATTTTAAATAACGACACCTAACCTTAAGAGAAATGGACTGTTATACGGTGATCTTATTGGGTCGTAAGTAAGATTGTAAAGCAGCATTAAATTCACACCTGATCTTCTTCCTATCGCTTGAAAGTAACCAGCACCTACAAACATCCCTGGAACCCAGGCTCTTTCTATTTCATTGGAGTTTAAATTTACTGCATCTAAATTGATGTGTTCATATTCAGCATAACCAAAAAGGAAATCAGTTATATTATATCTACCGAATAATTTACCCCCATAAATATTAGTTTTAATTTCGTAAACCCTAGCCTGTGTTTGTATTTGAGCTCTAAAGTATTGATAAATCACCCCCACTCCTGCCGAAGCTTTATTATTTATCATATAGCCTACCGCAGGCGATACCTCTATTTGAGTTAAATTAGTGCCTAGTTGTAAGCCGAAATTACCTCCCAGGTATAGCCGATCAGCAAACTTACTATCTTCTGTTACATACTTCTGAGCGTTAGTTAGAGAGACACTTCCTAAGCATAAAGCAAGCAATAAAAAAAGGTATTTGGAAATTCTACTATTCATTTTGAACTATTACGAAAAGGTCTTCATTTTCTTTTTTCATTAAATACCTTTCACGAGCAAACTTCTCTAAAAGTTCCTGATCGCTTAATAATCCTTCTCTGTCAATTTCAACTTCCTTAATTTTTTCCTGATAATATTCTTTCTCTTCTATCAGGTCATTATATTTTGCAGAAAGCCTCAATTGAGAAATTAAGTCATTATTATCCAGAAAAACCATCCATAATAGGAAAATAAGTCCGGCAATAAAGTAGAAATTTTTAAATATTTTAGGGATTCTGTCCATGTTTAGCATTCACTTTATAAGTGAATATAGTGTTTAGTTTGCTTCTAGTCAATTAAGTAAACATAAAAAGAGCCATATTTATTGCTAAATACGGCTCTTATATCAAAATACTACTTTTTAAAAATTAATTCCAGGGAAGTAGGCCATTTCACCTAATTCTTCCTCTATTCTTAACAGTTGGTTATATTTAGCCATTCTATCGGAACGAGAAGCCGAACCAGTTTTGATCTGACCTGAATTCATCGCTACCGCTAAATCTGCAATTGTTGTGTCTTCAGTTTCTCCTGATCTGTGCGAAATAATATTTTTATAGGAAGCTTTATCAGCCATTCTGATAGCATTAATAGTTTCCGTTAGCGTACCAATTTGATTCACTTTAATTAAAATTGAATTAGCAATTTTCTCATCAATTCCTTTTTGTAATCTTTTGGTGTTGGTTACAAACAAATCATCACCTACTAATTGAACTGTTCTACCTACTTCACGGGTTAACTTTTCCCAACCTGACCAGTCATCCTCTTCCATTCCATCTTCAATTGATAAAATAGGGTATTTATCACACCAGGTTTTCCAGTAAGCAACCATTTCATCAGAAGTTAATTCTTCTCCAGTACTACCAAAAACATATTTCTTTTTATTGCTATCATAAAATTCAGAAGCAGCGGCATCCATAGCAATGTAGATATCTTCACCAGGCTTGTATCCAGCTTTTTCTATAGCTGTTAAAACTACTTCAATAGCTTGCTCATTTGATTCAATATTTGGAGCAAATCCACCCTCATCACCCACATTGGTAGATAATCCTTTACTCTGAAGTACGGCTTTCAAATGATGAAAAACAGAGGTACCCATATGTAAAGCTTCAGAAAAAGAGCTTGCATTTACAGGCATTACCATGAATTCTTGAAAATCAATTTTATTATCCGCATGGCTACCACCATTTAGGATGTTCATCATAGGAACTGGCAATGTGTTAGCATTTACCCCGCCAATATATCTATATAATGGCTGGTTGCTTAATTGAGCGGCAGCTTTGGCTACAGCCATAGAAACGCCTAAGATAGCATTAGCACCTAATTTAGATTTATTATCGGTACCATCTAATTCAATCATTAATTTATCAATTAGGTTTTGCTCATATACTGAGAAACCAATTAATTCTTCGGCAATGGCGGTATTAACATTATTAACAGCTTTAAGCACCCCTTTACCCATGTATATTGATTTATCCTTATCACGGAGCTCTACAGCCTCATGAACACCGGTACTGGCACCTGAAGGCACAGCAGCTCTTCCGAAACCACCATTAGAAGTAAAAACTTCTACTTCTACTGTAGGATTTCCTCTAGAGTCTAAAATTTGTCTTGCGTGAATGTTTTCTATAATACTCATAGTTTTACTAGTTGATTAGTGAAATAAATTGATCAAATAAATAACGGGAGTCGTGAGGTCCCGGTGATGATTCAGGGTGATATTGAACTGAAAATACCTTTTTATCTTTCATTTTCAATCCTTCTACTGTATCATCATTTAGGTTAATATGCGTAATTTCTACAACAGTCGATTTCTTAACATCTTCTGTATTCACACTAAAACCATGATTTTGAGAGGTAATTTCTCCTAAGCCTGTAATTACATTCTTTACTGGCTGGTTTAATCCTCTATGGCCGTTATGCATTTTATAGGTGCTAATCCCATTTGCTATTGCAATTAACTGATGGCCAAGGCAAATACCAAATAAAGGCTTATCACTTTTAATAATTTTCTTAGTATTTTCAATAGCATAGTCCATTACTGCAGGATCTCCCGGGCCATTAGAAAGAAAATATGCCTGAGGCTTCCAGTTTTCTGTATCAGCAAATGTAGTTTTTGCCGGAAAAACTTTACAATGAAAACCTTTCAGCTGCAATTGCTTTAGAATACTGGACTTAATGCCATAATCCATAACAGCTAATTTTATTCCACCAGGCTCACCAACTTCAAAAGCTTCTTTCACAGAAACCTGAGAAGACAATTCAAGTCCTTCCATGGAAGGAACCTTAGCCAAGTGCTTTTGCAACTCATCTATATCTAAAATCTCGGATGATATAATTGCGTTCATTGCACCTTTGTCACGAATATGTCTTACAATGGCTCTGGTATCAACATCGCAAATACCAGGGATTTCATGATCAGAAAGGTAGTCTTGTAAACTACCATCGGCAGTAAACCTGCTAAAGTCCTCAGAAAAGGAATTAATTACTACACCAAATATTTTGGGGGATTCGGATTCAGTTTCAGCAGATAAGGTTCCGTAATTTCCAATGTGAGCATTAGTATTCACCATTATTTGTCCGTAATAAGAAGGGTCTGTATACACCTCCTGATAGCCTGTCATACCGGTATTGAAACAAATTTCACCACCTCTTGTACCATGGAATCCTATAGACTTCCCTCTGAAAACGGTGCCATCCTCTAATAATAAAACAGCATCAGTCTTATTTAAATACTTCATTTATTAATTTTTATTAAATGTGCTTGATTTTTCAATCAGATAATAAAGTTGAATATTTTTAAACAAATACAAAAATAAAAAAGGGATTGAATAAATATCCAATCCCTTTTAATTAATTACTTATAAAGAAGAAATATTTATGCATCTTCTTTTTTATCATCGGAGTCTTCAGACTTTTTATCCTCTGTTTTCTTATCTTCTGTTTCAGTAGGAGCATCAGCTTTAGCAGCTTTAGGCTCTTCTTCTTTAGCTTTAGCTTCCTTTTTAGGAGCTTTCTTCTCTTCAGTCTTTCCAGAATCAGCTTTTACTTCTGTTGCATCAGAAGCTTCAGCTTTTGCCTTACCACCTCTTCTACTTCTTCTTGTTGTAGTAGCTTTTTTCTTATCAGATTTCTCACCTAATAAATTTTCATTATAATCTACTAATTCTATCAACGCCATTTCAGCATCATCTCCTAAACGAGAACCTAATTTTATGATTCTTGTGTAACCTCCCGGACGAGATGCAATTTTAGCACCTATTTCGTCAAATAGCTCCTTTATAATTTCCTTATTTTTCAAATAAGAGAAAACTATTCTTCTATTGTGGGTAGTATCTTCTTTCGCCTTAGTTAGAAGAGGTTCTACATACTGACGCAAAGCTTTAGCTTTAGCAACTGTAGTAGTAATTCTCTTAGAAATAATTAGAGAAGAAGCCATGTTAGCTAACATCGCTTTACGATGAGGAGCTGTTCTGCTTAAGTGGTTAAATTTCTTACCGTGTCTCATTTTCCTTATTCTTCGTCAAGTTTGTACTTAGATAAGTCCATTCCGAAAGTTAAATTCTTATCAGCTACCAGTTGTTCCAGTTCTGCAAGAGATTTTTTTCCGAAGTTTCTGAATTTCATCATATCTGAAATTTCAAGACCAACTAAATCACCTAATGTTCTTACATCTGCTGCTTTCAAACAATTATAAGCTCTTACTGAAAGATCTAAATCGTTTAAGGCAGTCTTTAATAATTTACGCATATGAAGCATTTCTTCATCCACAGCTTCTGGTTCATCAGAACCACCTGCGTCAAGCACCATATTTTGATCAGAGAACAACATAAAGTGTTTAATTAGAATATTAGCTGCTCCTTTTAATGCAACCTCAGGGTGAATACTACCATCGGTTTCAATATCAAGCACTAATTGCTCATAATCTGTTTTTTGTTCTACACGTGTGTTTTCAACACTGTATTTAACGTTTTTGATAGGAGTAAAAATAGAGTCAATCGCTATATAACCTACAGATTGCTCACCTATTTTATTATCCTCTGAAGACAAATAACCTCTTCCTTTTTCTATAGTTAATTCCATTTCAAAATTAACTGACTCATCCATATGACAAATCAACAAATCAGGATTAAGAATCTCATAAGCGGAAGTGAATTTATTTATATCACCTGCTCTAAACTCTTTCTGATTCTTTAATGAAATAGAAATTTTGTTATCAGCATTTTCAGAAATTTTCTTAAAACGAACCATTTTAAGATTAAGGATAATCTCAGAGACATCTTCTACTACGCCTTCAACAGCGGAGAATTCGTGCAAAACACCAGGAATTTTAATACCTGTGATTGCATATCCTTCTAAAGAAGATAGTAAAATTCTCCTCAATGCATTACCAACGGTAACTGCATAACCTTTTTCTAATGGTTTGAATGTAAAAAGCCCGTGAAAATCATCTGCTTTCTCCATTGCCACCTTTTCAGGCATTTGGAATGCTAAAATGGACATATTATAAAATTTTCTTTAATTTTGACTAATTACTTAGAGTACAACTCAACAATAAGCTGCTCATTAATATTTTCAGGAATATCATCTCTTTGAGGAATATTCACAAATTTTCCAGTCATGGAAGATTTTTCGAACTCCAACCAAGAGTATTTAGATACCGAATTTGTTGAAAGACTATCAGTGATAGCTTCCAATGATTTTGATTTTTCTCTTACACCGATAGTATCTCCTTCTAATAATTGGTAAGAAGGGATATTAACGATTTCACCATTTACCAAAATATGTTTGTGAGAAACAAATTGCCTTGCTGCTCTACGAGTAGGCGCTATACCTAAACGATACACCACATTGTCTAATCTTGATTCTAGTAACTGAAGTAATAACTCACCTGTAATACCACTTTTACTTGAAGCTTTATCAAAAAGATTAGCAAATTGCTTTTCTAAAACACCATAAGTGTATTTAGCTTTTTGCTTCTCCATAAGCTGTACGGCATATTCTGACTGCTTTCTTCTTCTACCACGACCATGTTGACCAGGAGGATAAGCTTTCTTAGTTAGTGCCTTGCTAGCACCGAAGATAGGCTCATTGAACCTTCTAGCTATTTTGGATTTTGGACCTTTATATCTTGCCATTTCTTAAATATCTTTGACTGTTGTATTAAACTCTACGTCTTTTAGGAGGACGACAACCATTATGAGGTAACGGAGTCACATCCCTTATAAGTGTAACTTCAATACCTGTATTTTGAATTGTTCTGATAGCAGAATCTCTTCCGGCACCAGGACCTTTAACAAATACTTCTACTTTTCTTAAGCCTAAGTCGTACGCTGCCTGAGCTGCATTTTGAGCGGCAACCTGACCTGCGTAAGGTGTATTCTTTTTAGAACCTTTGAATCCCATTTTACCGGCTGAAGCCCAAGATACAACCTGACCTGTTGAATTGGTTAAGGAAACAATGATATTATTAAAAGAAGCTTTAATGTGAGCCTGACCAACAGCCTCTACATTAACTACTCTTTTTTTAGCTTTATCTTTTCTTTTTTGAGCCATGATCTATAAATTACTTAGTAGCTTTCTTTTTATTAGCAATTGTCTTTCTCTTACCTTTTCTTGTACGAGAGTTGTTTTTAGTTCTTTGACCTCTTACTGGAAGCCCTTTTCTATGGCGCAATCCTCTATAACATCCTATGTCTAATAATCTTTTGATACTCATTTGTACCTCAGATTTCAGAACACCCTCTGTTTTAAAATTCTCACTGATGATGTTACGTACTGCATTGGCCTCATCTTCTGACCACTCAGCTACTTTTTTATTAACATCAATACCAGCCTGCTCTAAAATTTTTAAAGCAGAACTTCTTCCAATACCAAAAATATATGTTAATGATATTGCTCCTCTTTTGTTATCAGGAATGTCTACACCGGAAACTCTTGCCATAATTACCCTTGTCTTTGTTTGAAACGTGGATTCTTTTTGTTGATCACGTAAAGTTTGCCATTTCTTCTGATCACTTTACAGTCAACACTTCTCTTTTTTATTGAAGCTTTAACTTTCATAATTCGTTTTATTTATATCTATAAACGATTCGTCCCTTAGTTAAATCATAAGGAGACATCTCTAGTTTTACTTTATCACCAGGAAGAATCTTAATGTAATTCATTCTCATCTTCCCTGAAATGTGAGCAATCACTTCATGCCCGTTACTTAATTCAACGCGAAACATTGCGTTTGACAAAGCTTCGGTTATTGTACCATCCTGCTCTATTGAACTCTGTTTTGCCATAATCTTTAATTAAGCGACCGCACTTGTTTGTGATGATCTACCTTTCATTTTACCTGACTTCATCATTCCTTCGTAATGACGCATTAACAGGTAACTTTCAATTTGTTGCAATGTATCTAATATCACACCTACCATAATAATTAGAGAGGTTCCGCCAAAAAATTGTGAAAACTGAACTCCAACACCAGCTCTTGCGACAAAAGCAGGTAAAATTGCTATGAGTGCGAGAAATATAGATCCTGGTAGTGTAATTTTTGTTAATATATTATCGATAAAATCAGAAGTCTGCTTCCCTGGTTTAATACCTGGAACAAATCCACCATTTCTTTTCATGTCATCAGCTATTTGACTAGGATTAATAGTTATAGCAGTATACAGGAAAGTAAAAATTATAATCAATAATGCAAATGTCAAATTATACTGCCAACTTTGAAAATCAGAGAAAACGTTTCCAATATAAGAAGCCGTTTCATTTTCTGAAGCCCATAGATTTGCTAGTAGAGATGGTAAGAACATTAATGATTGAGCAAAGATAATCGGCATTACACCAGAAGCATTAACTTTTAAGGGTATATACTGTCTCTGTCCACCATAAACTTTTCCACCAACTACTTGCTTGGCATATTGTACTGGTATTCTTCTTGTTGCCTGAACCAACATTACAGTTACCATTACTACAAAAAATAATGCTACTATTTCTAAAATGAAGAATAATAAACCGCTCATTCCTAATGATAATGCTTCAGCAATAATAGCTCCAGGAAAACTAGAAATGATACCAATCATAATAAGCATTGAAATACCATTACCAATTCCTTTATCGGTAATTTTCTCTCCTAACCACATACAAAAAATAGTACCAGATGTTAGTACAATAACTGAGGTGATTGTGAAGAATGTTTGACTCATCATAATCGCTTCAGCAGGTATCGTTCCAGCCACATAACTAGCACCTTGTACAAAAGTAATAGCTATAGTAAGCACCCTGGTAATCTGTGTAATCTTCTTCCTACCTGATTCTCCCTCCTTCTGGAGTTTCTGGAAGTAAGGTACAGCCACTGTTAATAACTGTATGACAATACTAGCAGAAATATAAGGCATGATACCTAATGCAAAGATAGATGCATTAGAAAATGCACCACCTAAGATAGTATCTAATAAACCAAATACACCCTGCGCATCTCCTGACAATTGATTAGGATCAACACCGGGTAATACTACGAATGAACCTAAACGGAATATAATTAAGAAACCAATGGTGTTCAAAATTCTATCCCGAAGTTCTTCGATAGAAAATATATTTTTTATGGTAGAAAAAAAACGATTCATATTATAATGTTGATGCAGTTCCTCCAGCTTTTTCTATTGCTTCAGCAGCAGTTTTAGAAAATGCATTAACAGTTACTGTTAATTTAGCCTTCAGTTCACCGTTCCCTAAAATTTTAACTAAGTCATTCTTTGCAACTAAACCACTACTTTTTAATAAAGCAGTATCAATAGTGTCTACCTTCAGTTTTTCATGAAGTTTTTGCAAATCACTTAAATTAATAGCTTTGTATTCTACTCTATTTGGGCTATTAAATCCAAACTTAGGAACACGTCTTTGTAAAGGCATCTGACCACCTTCAAAACCTGACTTGCTAGAATAACCACTTCTGGATTTAGCTCCCTTATGACCTCTAGTAGCAGTTCCGCCAGCTCCTGAACCTTGACCTCTACCTATTCTCTTACGTGTTTTTGTCGAACCTTCTGCAGGTTTTAATGTATGTAATTTCATCTTATCCTTCAGTTACAGTAACTAAGTGACTAACTTTTCTTATCATCCCCTCAATCTGAGGAGTTGCAGTCTTTTCAACTGTTTTATTAATTCTACCCAAACCTAAAGCTTGTATAGTTAACTTTTGATCATTAGGTCTTCCGATGACGCTTCTGATTTGAGTAACTTTTATTGTCTTTGCCATCTTTATTATCCGTTAAATACGTTTGCTAATGATATACCTCTATTTTTAGCTACTGTAAAAGGATCTCTCATTTTAGTTAGGGCATCAAAAGTTGCTTTTACCACGTTATGCGGGTTAGAAGATCCTTTCGATTTAGCTAAAACATTATGAACTCCAGCACTTTCAAATACAGCACGCATCGCACCTCCGGCTATTACACCAGTACCGGGAGAAGCAGGCTTTACTAAAACGAAACCTCCGCTATATTTACCTAAAGATTCATGCGGCACAGTCCCCTTCAAAATAGGAACTTTTACTAAGTTTTTCTTAGCATCATCAATACCTTTAGTAATAGCATCAGTCACTTCATTGGCTTTTCCAAGACCGTACCCTACTACACCATTGCCGTCTCCAACAACAACTATAGCGGAGAAACTAAATCTTCTACCACCTTTAACAACTTTAGCCACTCTTTTTATAGCAACAACCTTTTCTTTAAGGTCGATTTCACTTGCTTTTACAGATCTAATATTACTTTGAGACATATAATTAAAATTTTAAGCCACCTTTACGAGCACCGTCAGCCAATGCTTTTACTTTACCATGAAATCTGTAGCCACCTCTATCAAAAACGATAGTACTGATACCTGCATCTTTCGCTTTAGCTGCTAAAGATTCACCAACCTTAGATGCTGTTTCTATGTCAGCATTGCTTTTAGCTCCAAGTTCTATTGAATTGGTGGCAGCTAGTGTATGTCCTTTCAAATCATCCACTAATTGAGCATATATTGCACGATTGCTTTTGAAAACCGATAATCTAGGAATATCAGATGTTCCTGAAATCTTCCTTCGGATTCCTTTTTTTATTCTAGCTCTTCTATCTGTTTTACTAATAGCCATTATTCTAATTATTTAGCGGCAGTTTTACCTGCTTTACGTCTTACATACTCACCAACAAATCGTATACCTTTGCCTTTGTAAGGCTCAACTGATCTTAAAGACTTAATCTTTGCGGCAACCTGGCCGATAAGTTGTTTGTCAATACTTTCAAGAGTTATTTTTGGGTTTTGACCTTTCACAGTTTCAGCAGTTACTGCTACCTCTGAAGGCAATCCCATAAATATACTGTGAGAATAACCCACATTTAATTCTAAAACATTCCCTGATACTGCAGCCTTATAACCTACACCAACAAGTTCAAGTTCTCTTTTATAACCTTCAGAAACACCTTCTACCATATTTGATAATAATGCTCTGTAAAGGCCATGCATTGCTTTATGTCTTTTAGATTCTGTTGGTCTCACAAGAGTAACAACACCATCTTCAACTGAAAGCTTTATAGCGGGATCAACTTGTTGTTGTAAAGAACCCTTAGAACCTTTAACGGTTATCAAGTTGTCTTTAGCAACTTCTAAAGTTACTCCCTGAGGTAATTTTATCGGACTTTTTCCTATTCTTGACATCTCAGTTAATTAATAAACGTAGCACAAAACTTCACCACCAACTTTCAAATTCCTGGCTTCTTTATCAGTAATAACACCATTTGAAGTTGATAAAACAGCTATTCCTAAACCATTTAATACTCTAGGTAATTCTTCTGAGTTACAATATTTTCTCAATCCTGGTTTAGAAACTCTTTCCAATTTTGTAATGGCAGAGGTTTTACTAACAGGATCATATTTTAATGCAATTTTAATACTTCCCTGAGCATCGTTATTCTCGAATTTATAATTCAAGATATAACCTTTCTCATGAAGTACTTTTGTCAGACTCTTCTTTAAATTAGAGGCCGGTACTTCAACGATTCTATGTTTCGCTTTAATTGCGTTACGAACCCTTGTTAAATAATCAGCTATTGGATCAGTTACCATTTCTTATAATATTATTCTTTTTCAATACCTCTGCCGAAACAGGCCTGCAAAGATATGAAAATATTTTGTTAATTAAAACTTACTAAAAAAAAATCACCAACTAGCTTTAGTTACTCCCGGAATTTTTCCGGCTGAAGCCATTTCTCTAAAAGTTACCCTTGAAACACCAAATTTTCTCATGTAACCTTTAGGTCTCCCAGTTAATTTACATCTGTTGTGTAATCTTACCGGCGAGGCATTTTTAGGTAATTTATCAAGCGCATCATAATCGCCATTGGCTTTTAATTCTGCACGTTTAGTAGCATACTTCGCTACCATTTTCTCTCTCTTTCTTTCTCTGGCAATAATTGCTTTTCTAGCCATGATTAGTTATTGTTTTTACTTGCAAACGGCATTCCAAATGCTTTCAATAATTCAAAAGCTTCTTCGTCCGTACTTGCTGTAGTTACAAATGTGATATCCATACCTGAAATGGTAGCTACCTTCTCGATACTAATTTCAGGAAAAATGATTTGTTCTTTGATTCCAAGGGTATAATTACCTCTTCCATCAAAACCTTTATCTTTCACTCCTCTAAAGTCACGAACACGTGGTAATGAAACTGACAATAATCTGTCAAGAAATTCATACATTTTACTTCCGCGCAATGTTACTTTAGCACCAATTGGCATACCCTCTCTTAACTTAAAATTCGAGATTGAATTTTTAGCAATTGTTGGAGTAGCTTTTTGACCTGATATAGTTGTTAACTCCTCAACTCCTATATCAACTAGTTTCTTATCAGCTGTTGCAGCACCAATACCTTTGTTGATTACGATTTTAACCAATTTAGGAACCTGCATAACAGATTTGTATTGAAATTTTTCCTTTAAAGCAGGAACAATATCATTTACGTAAACTTCTTTTATTCTTGGATTAGCCATTGTTGATTACCTCCCCTGTTTTCTTAGAAAATCTTTGTAGTTTGCCTTTGTCATCAGCTTTTCTACCAGTTTTGGTAGCTTCTCCTGTTGCAGGATCTACCAACATTAGGTTACTAATGTGGATAGGAGCTTCGATTTTATCAATTCCACCTTCAGGACTAGTTGCAGATGGTTTTTTATGTTTAGTAACAATATTCACACCTTCAACAAGTGCTCTTTGTTTCTCACCAAACATTTCTAAAACCTTTCCACTTTTACCTTTCGAATTACCAGCAATCACCTTAACGGTATCGCCTTTTCGAATATGGAATTTTTGTTGTTTATTTTTCTTCCTTTCCATAATTATAATACTTCAGGTGCTAAGGAAACTATTTTCATAAATTGCTTCTCTCTTAATTCCCTTGCAACAGGGCCAAAGATACGAGTACCTCTTGGTTCGTCATTAGGGTTTAAAAGAACAGCAGCGTTATCTTCAAATCTGATGTAAGAACCGTCTTTTCTTCTTACTTCTTTTTTTGTTCTCACAACCACAGCGCGAGAAACAGTACCTTTTTTAAGATTACTAGATGAAAGAGCTGACTTGACACTTACAATAATCTTATCACCAATAGAAGCATACCTCTTTTTGGTACCTCCTAAAACACGGATACATAATACCTCTTTGGCACCACTGTTATCCGCAACACTTAATCTCGATTCTTGTTGTATCATGGTTATTTAGCTTTTTCAATGATTTCTACTAATCTCCATCTTTTATTCTTGCTGAGAGGACGAGTTTCACTAATTTTCACGGTATCACCGATGTTGCATTCATTAGTTTCGTCATGAGCAGTAAATTTGGTAGATTTTTTCAAAAATTTACCATATATAGGGTGTTTCACTTTTCTTTCAACAGAAACAGTTATGGATTTTTCCATTTTGTTACTTGTTACAAGCCCTATTCTTTCCTTTCTAAGGTTTCTTTCCATCTTAGCAATTATTTAGCAAGTAATTTAACCCTTAGTTCAGTTTCTAATCTTGCGATATTTTTACGAGTAACCTTAATTTGCATTGGGTTCTCAATAGGTGATATGGCATGAGCAAACTGAAACTTCTGAAGCTTTACCGCTTCATTGTTAATATTTTCTTTGAGCTCGTCAATAGATAATTTTTTGATATCTGAATTTTTCATGACGATTAATTTTCTGCGTAATCTCTTCTAATTGTAAACTTTGTTTTTAAGGGAAGCTTTTGTGCTGCTAACCTTAAAGCTTCTTGTGCTAATTCAATTGGCACACCACCTGCTTCAAACATAATAGTACCAGGCTTAACAGTAGCTACCCAATATTCAGGAGCACCTTTACCTTTACCCATACGTACCTCTGCAGGCTTTTTAGTGATAGGCTTGTCAGGAAAAATCCTAATCCAAACCTGCCCCTGACGTTTCATCGCTCTTGTCATTGCAATTCTAGAAGCTTCAATTTGCCTACTAGTAATCCAACCCGGTTCAAGCGACTTCAAAGCAAAACTACCGAAGGCAATAGTATGACCCCTTTGGGCTATACCTTTTACTCTACCTTTTTGCTTCTTCCTAAATTTCGTTCTTTTCGGCTGTAACATCTTATATTATATTTTAATCAAAGAAAGATTTATTTTCTCTTTCTTTTAGGACGCTCACTTCTTCTATTATTTCCAGGTCCTGGCGCGTTACCTTTTGTTGGTGCACCAGCTCCCACGTTCAATGATAAATCTCTTTTACCGAAGATTTCACCTTTGAAAACCCATACCTTGATACCAATGATACCATAGATAGTGTTAGCTTCAGATACTTCATAATCAATATCAGCTCTTAATGTATGTAGAGGAATTCTACCTTCTTTATACATCTCCGTTCTTGCCATTTCAGCTCCACCTAAACGACCTGATACTTTTATTTTAATACCTTGAGCACCTACTCTCATTGCCGAAGCAATTGATTGTTTCATTGCTCTTCTGTAAGAAATACGAGCCTTTAATTGTTGAGCAATTGATTCACCTACTAATTTGGCGTCTAATTCAGGTCTTTTAATCTCAAATATGTTTATCTGAACATCTTTACCTGTTAATTTCTTAAGCTCTTCTTTCAACTTATCTACTTCACTACCACCTTTACCAATTACAACACCCGGACGGGCCGTGTGAATAGTAAGTGTGATTCTTTTCAAAGTTCTTTCGATAACAATCTTAGAGATCCCTCCTTTTGGGATTCTAGCAAGAATATATTCCCTGATTTTATGGTCTTCGATAAGCTTTTCTGAGAAAGCATTTCCTTTACCACCGTACCAATTGGATTCCCAACCTCTTACGATACCTAAACGAAAACCGGTAGGATTAACTTTTTGTCCCATCTATTTTTTATTTTCGGAGTTTTCTGATTCTTCAACTACTGCGTTAACTGCTTCTGCAGCACTATCTACAATAAGCGTAACATGATTAGATCTTTTTCTAATTCTATGCGCTCTTCCTTGTGGTGCAGGTCTTAACCTTTTAAGCATACGACCACCGTCAACCTTTACAGATTTCACATACAAATTTGCGTCTTCAAGGTCAACTTCAGGATTAGCCTGTTGCCAGTTGGCAATTGCTGATAATAGAAGTTTTTCAACTTTAGCAGCTCCATTCTTAGATTCAAACTTAAGGATGTTCAAAGCACGATTCACTTTCTCTCCTCTGATAAGATCTACAACCATCCTCATTTTACGAGGTGAAGTGGGTACATTATTTAACTTAGCAATAGCTTCCATTATCTCTTACCTTTATCTTTCTTGTTAATATGACCTCTGAAATTTCTCGTTGGAGAAAATTCGCCTAATTTGTGTCCTACCATGTTCTCAGTTACATAAACCGGAATAAATTTGTTCCCATTATGCACAGCGAATGTGTGACCTACAAAATCAGGAGAAATCATGGATCTTCTTGACCAGGTTTTAATCACAGATTTCTTACCGGAATCAGTCATTGCATCAACTTTCTTCTCAAGTCGGAAATCAATATATGGTCCTTTTTTTAACGATCTAGCCATTTATTATTTCTTTTTACCGATAATTAAATTATTGGAATATTTCTTAGGTGTTCTAGTTTTTAGTCCTTTAGATAATAATCCTTTTCTTGATCTTGGGTGTCCACCTGAAGATTTACCTTCACCACCACCCATTGGGTGATCAACCGGGTTCATAACAACACCTCTTACTCTAGGTCTTCTACCCATCCATCTGTTACGTCCTGCTTTTCCTTTTCTAATCAACATATGATCAGAGTTAGAAACAACACCCACAGTGGCCAAACTAGCACTCAATACTAATCTCATCTCACCTGAAGGTAATTTGATAGTTGAATACTTACCATCTCTCGCTAAAAGCTGAGCATATGCTCCTGCACTTCTAACCATTGCAGCACCTGCACCTGGACGAATTTCAATGTTATGAACAATTGTTCCTAGCGGCAAAGCTGAAAGCGGCATAGCGTTCCCTAATTCAGGCGCTACCTCAGTACCAGAAATGATACTATCTCCAACTTTTAAACCATTAGGAGCAATAATATATCTTTTCTCACCATCTGCATAATGTAACAAAGCTACAAATGCTGTTCTGGTAGGATCATATTCTAATGTGGCAACTGTTGCCGGAATATTATGCTTATTACGTTTAAAATCAATGATACGGATATTTTGCTTGTGTCCGCCACCGATATAACGCATAGTCATTCTACCTGAATTATTTCTACCACCTTTCTTTCTCAAAGGAGTTAAAAGAGATTTTTCAGGTTCTACCTTACTTAGACCCGAGTAAACCGGGGCTATTCTATGTCTTGTTCCAGCCGTAACTGGTCTTAATTTCTTAACTGCCATTTTTCAGATCATTAAATTTCGCTGTAGAAATCAATTATTTCACCTTCCGCTACTGTTACAATTGCCTTTTTGAAATTAGGCTTTCTACCAGTAAGGATTCTTGATTTTGTGTAACGTGATTTCTTCTTACCTAAATACTTCATAGTATTTACGTCCGCAACATTTACACCGTATCTTTTTTCAACTTCCGTCTTGATTTCAACCTTATTAGCATCGTTAGATACAACAAAGCCATATTTACCCTTTTCGTTTAAGGCAGAAATCTTTTCAGTAACAAGTGGTTTAACTAAAACGCTCATATCTTTTCCTTAAATAAGTTTTCAACTTTTTCCACAGAACCTTCTACGAAGAACAATTTATCCGCATGTAATACATCATAAGTATTTAACATATCGGCTGTAATTACTCTTGAGTTCTGTATATTTCTACTTGCTAAAACAATGTTTTTATCGTTTTCAGGAAGTACAATTAATGTTTTAACAGAATCAGCAGAAAGGTTATTAAGTAACTTAATATATGACTTCGTTTTAGAATCATCAAATGAAAATGATTCAAGAATGCCAATCATTTGATCTTTTGCCTTATAAGTCAAAGCAGACATTCTAGCCAATCTTTTTACTTTTTTATTCAATTTGAAACTGTAGTCTTTTGGTCTAGGACCGAAAACTCTACCACCACCTTTAAAAATCGGTGATTTTATACTACCAGCACGGGCTGTACCTGTACCTTTTTGTTTTTTAATCTTTCTTGTTGAACCAGTAATCTCAGCTCTTTCTTTAGATTTGTGTGTGCCTTGTCTGGCGTTAGCCAGCTTTTGCTTCACATCTAAATATATGGCATGATCATTTGGTTCAATTCCAAAGATGGCATCGGATAAAGAAACTTTTCTTCCCGTGTCTTCGCCTGTCGATTTTAATACTGAAAGCTCCATCTTTATTTCTCTATTATTACGTATGAATTTTTAGCGCCAGGAACAGAACCACTTATTAATAAAATGTTCTTTTCAGTGAATAACCTTTAAAACTCGTAGGTTTGTGTTTTTAACTCTTTCACCACCCATTCTACCGGCCATTCTCATACCTGGAAATACTCTGGCTGGATAAGAAGCACCACCAATTGAACCTGGAGCTCTACCTCTATTATGCTGACCGTGCGTAGCCTGACCAACACCACCGAAACCATGACGTTTTACAACACCTTGAAAACCTTTACCTTTGGAAGTACCTGCTACATCTACAAAGTCACCTTCTTCAAATATGTCTTCAATTTCAACAACTGCCCTAAAGACAAGTTGTGTACAAAAGGTTCTTCTCCTTCATGCTCTCTAAACTCAACCACTTTACGTTTTGGAGTTGTTTGTGCATTTGAAAAATGACCTTTTAAAGCCTTAGGTGTATTCTTTTCTTTGCGCTCGCCAAAGCCCAACTGAATCGCTGAATAACCATCGGTTTCCTCACTTTTTACTTGCGTTACTACACAAGGACCAGCCTCTATCACCGTGCATGCGACATTACGTCCATCGGCACTGTAGATGCTAGTCATTCCGATTTTTTTTCCAATTATTCCTGGCATTATCTATTTAATTATTAACCTTTTACACCGGGTTTTATAGTATTTTTCCCGAAAGGACTGCAAAGTTAGCAATTTATTGTTACATACAAAACTAAGCACCTTAAAAATTGTAAGTATTTTGTAAATGTTTAAAAATATTGTTTAAGAAATTTTATATTTCTTTCTTTTCCGAATATTACCATTCGGAAACCAGCAAACTTTAAACATATACAGATAAAAAAAGGAACCAATGAATCAGAGCTCATTGGTTCCTTTTTAACTACGAGAAGTATTTGTTAAACTTTAATTTCAACATCTACCCCACTTGGTAATTCCAATTTCATTAATGCATCAACAGTTTTTGTACTATTTGAATAAATATCAACCAATCTTTTGTAAGTACATAGTTGAAATTGCTCTCTTGATTTCTTATTTACGTGTGGTGATCTCAATACTGTAAATTTTTCTTTATCAGTAGGTAAAGGAATTGGACCATTAACAACTGCTCCGGTAGTTTTCACCGCTCTTACGATTTTCTCTGAAGATTTGTCAACCAAGTTGTGATCGTAAGATTTTAATTTTATTCTTATTTTCTGATTCATAATTTCAATTCTTTAAGCTTCTCCTTTTACCTTAGCAATTACTGTTCTGCAATATTTTTGGAACTGGATCGTAATGAGAGAATGTTAAGGATGCTGTTGCTCTACCAGAACTGATAGTTCTTAAATCCGTAACATAACCAAACAATTCTGAAAGTGGCACATTAGCTTTAATAATTTGAGCACTACCTCTGGTGTCCATTCCTTTCATTATTCCTCTTCTTCTGTTCAAGTCACCAGTTAAAGATCCTGTATACTCATCAGGAGTCACAACCTCAACTGTCATAATTGGCTCCAACAACTACGGGCGAGCTTTTCTAGCTGCTTCTTTAAAGCCAATTCTTGCAGCTAATTCAAAAGATAATGCATCTGAATCCACATCATGGAAAGATCCGTGGAATAGTTCAACCTTCATAGCATTCAATTGGATAACCAGCCAAAGGACCATTTTTCATCGCTTCTCTGAAACCTTTTTCAATTGCAGGGATAAATTCTTTTGGAATTACACCACCAACAATTTTGTTCTCAAACTGAAGTCCTTCTTTATTTCAGCAGTTCGTCATCCGGTTCAGCTGGAGATAACTCAAATGACGATATCAGCAAATTTACCTTTACCACCAGATTGTTTTTTATAAACCTCTTTGTGCTCAACATTAGCCTGAATGGTCTCTTTGTAAGCTACCTGAGGAGCACCTTGGTTTATTTCAACCTTAAACTCTCTTTTCAATCGATCGATGATTATATCCAGGTGAAGTTCACCCATTCCTCTAAGAATAGTCTGACCAGTTTCTGGTTAGTCTCAACCTGTAGCGTTGGATCTTCTTCAACCAACTTACGCTATTGCCATACCCAATTTATCAGCATCAGCCTGTGTTTTAGGCTCAATAGCATATCCAATAACCGGATCAGGGAATACCATTGACTCCAGAACAATTTTATGCATTTTCGTCACAAAGTGTATCGCCTGTTTTTATATCTTTAAATCCTACAACAGCACCAATATCACCACATTAAGTCTGATCGATTTGATTTTGCTTGTTAGCATGCATTTGGAAGATACGAGATATACGTTCTTTCTTACCTGTTCTTGTATTGAATACGTAAGAACCAGAATCCAATAAACCTGAATAAGATCTTACGAAGCATAAGTCTTCCAACAAATGGGTCTGTTGCAATCTTAAATGCTAAAGCTGCAAATGGCTCATCTATTTCAGGCTTCGTCTATTTTAGCTTCAGTATCAGGATTAGTACCATAATACTTCCTCTATCCAAAGGAGAAGGTAACAATTCCATCACGTAATCAAGCATTGTTTGAACTCCTTTGTTCTTGAAGGCAGACCCACATAACATTGGAACAAATGCCAAATCAATTGTTGCTGCTCTTAAAGCCGCAACGATTTCATCTCTAGTGATTGAGTCAGGATCATCAAAGAATTTCTCCATAAGATGCTCATCATACTCAGCAACTGACTCAACTAATAATTCTCTGTATTCTTTGACTTCGTCTAACATGTCAGCAGGAATCTCGAATCTTGGTCAAAAGTCATACCCATGTCATCTTCATTCCATACCATCGCCTTGTTTTCAACAAGATCAACCACACCTTTGAAGTTATCTTCAGCACCAATTGGTAATTGCAAGAGGAACCGCTTTAGTTCCAAGCATTTCTTTCACCTGCTTACACACGTTCAGGAAGTCAGCACCTGATCTGTCCATTTTGTTGACAAAACCGATTCTGAGCTACTTTGTAATTATCGGCAAGTCTCCAGTTAGTTTCTGATTGCGGCTCAACACCATCAACTGCAGAAAATAAGAAAACTAATCCATCAAGACACACGAAGAGATCTGTTTACCTCAACGGTAAAGTCAACGTGTCCAGGAGTATCAATAATATTGATATGATATTTATCTCCTTTATAAGGCCAGAAAACAGTAGTAGCAGCAGATGTAATTGTAATACCTCTTTCCTGCTCTTGCTCCATCCAGTCCATAGTTGCAGCACCATCATGTACTTCACCTATTTTATGACTAACACCTGTATAATAAAGTATACGTTCAGTAGTAGTTGTTTTACCTGCATCAATGTGGGCAGCTATACCAATATTACGCGTATAATTTTAAGATCTCTTGCCATTATATTGTTCAATTAGAATCTAAAATGAGAAAATGCTTTATTCGCTTCAGCCATTCTGTGCGTGTCGTCTTTCTTCTTGATAGCAGCACCTTCACCTTTGGAACCTGCAATGATTTCACCAGCAAGTCTGTTCCATCATAGTTTTCTCACCTCGTAGTCGAGCAAAACGAATCATCCATTTAATACCCAAAGATATTTTTCTTTCAGGACGAACCTCCATAGGAACCTGGAATGTTGCACCACCAACTCTTCTACTCTTAACCTCAACAGAAGGCGATAATATTACTTAGTGCTTTTTTCCAAGTCTCAAGACCATTCTCGCCTGTTTTCTCTTCTACTTGCTCAATAGCATCGTAAAAAATAGTGTAGGCAATACTCTTCTTACCATCAACCATTAAGTAGTTAACGAACTTCGTTACCAAAGTATCACCGAAACTTTGGATCAGGAAGAATATATCTCTTTTTAGGTTTAGCTTTTCTCATGCTTCTCTACATTTATTTTTTCGGTCGTTTAGCTCCGTATTTTGATCTTCTTTGCGTTCTACCATTTACACCAGCGGTATCCAATGCACCTCTAATGATGTGATATCTTACACCAGGCAAATCTTTAACCCTACCACCTCTGATTAAATACAATAGAGTGCTCTTGAAGGTTGTGACCTTCTCCAGGGATGTAGGCATTTACTTCTTTACCGATTTGTTAATCTTACCCTGGCCACTTTTCTCATGGCCGAGTTAGGCTTTTTAGGTGTTGTGGTATATACTCTTGTGCAAACTCCTCTTCGTTGAGGGCAAGAGTCAAGAGCAGGTGATTTTGACTTAGTCGTCAACTTCGTTCTACCTTTTCTTACCAATTGTTGAATAGTAGGCATTTATTAATTATTTTTACTTATGTTTACTCGTTTCAAAAATTCGGACTGCAAAGGTACTAAAGCAGTAATTTATTTATCAAATAATTCTGACTTTATTAATATATTTACAATGCCCTAAATTATAACATCGATTAATATCATTGCTTAAGCTTCGCCTATAGTACCTCCAAAATTAATCGGAAACTTAGGAGCTTCATCAGTTTTTTTAATAGGACCGAAAGTCTCTCTCGTACTTTTGAATATTATCATTCAAAGCAGTCAATAGCCTTTTGGCATGCTCAGGTGTAACTACAATTCTTGATTTCACTTTAGCTTTTGGCACTCCTGGCATTAACCTGAATAAAATCTATAACAAACTCACTATTGGAATGAGCAATCATTGCCAGATTAGCGTAAACTCCTTCAGCAACTTCTTCTGATAGTTCGATATTAATCTGATTAGGATTTGCCTTTTCTTATCTCTTTTGCTCGTCAGCCATTAGTTATCTTTTTTCAATTGCGAAGTTCACTTGAGAAGCCTTCTTCCTTGGCAGTCAACGAGGTTGTTATCAAGTTCTTCTCGAGAACCTACAATTATATCATTAAATCTCTTTGTCCTGTACCTGCAGGAATTAAGTGTCCAACAATAACGTTTTCTTTCAATCCTAGTAATCCGTCTGCTTTACCTCTGATGGCAGCCTCACTTAATACCTTAGTTGTTTCCTGGAACGAAGCAGCAGATAAGAAACTCTCAGTCTTCAATGAAGCTTGCGTAATACCTTGAAGGTTGGTCTCGAAACAGCTGCCTTGGCATCTCTTACCTCTACAGGTTTCAAATCTTTCCTCTTCAAAGTAGAGTTTTCATCTCTCAACTCTCTTGGAGAAATAATTTGACCTGGCTTGAAGTTTGGAGACTCACCTGCTTCGGTAACTACTTTCTTATCTAGTATACGATCGTTCTCCTCACCAAACACAAATTTATCAACTACCTGATTAGGCAGGAAACTTGTATCTCCCGGATCAAGGACATGTACTTTCTGCATCATTTGGCCTAACAATTGCTTCAATGTGCTTATCGTTGATCTTAACACCCTGCAATCTGTAAACTTCCTGAATTTCATTTACAATATATTCCTGAACAGCAGTAGGGCCTTTGATTGCCAGGATATCGGCAGGAGTAATAGCTCCATCAGAAAGTGGATAACCAGCTTTCACAAAGTCATTATCCTGAACTAAGATATGCTTAGATAAGGATACAAGGTATCTTTTCTTAATACCATCTTTGGATTCAATAAAGATTTCTCTGTTACCTCTCTTAATACCACCATAAGTTACTACACCATCAATTTCACTTACAACTGCAGGGTTAGAAGGGTTTCTAGCCTCAAATAATTCAGTAACTCTTGGAAGACCCCCTGTAATATCCCTTGACTTACCCATGCTATCGAGGAATTTTAGCCAGGATTTGTCCAGGCTTAATTTTCTCGTTGCATCCACTGCCAAGTGAGCTCCTACAGGGATATTGTAGCCCTTAGATTCGTCTCTATCTTTAGCATTTACAATTACCGCAGGGTTCTTCGTTTTATCTTTTGTATCGGTAATTACTTTCTCTCTGTGACCAGTTTGCTCATCAGACTCTTCTTTATAAGTAATACCTTCTATAATAGCTATCAAATTCAATAATACCATCAAATTCTGAAAGAATAACAGCATTGTAAGGATCCCAGAAACAAAACTCCTGACCTTTCTCAACCTTATCGCCTTCTTTTACTTTCAGAATTGCACCGTAAGGAACGTGATTGGACATAAGTACCTTTTTTCTTTTAGGATCAACGACTTTAATTTCTCCGGTACGTCCCATGACAACAGTTTGTTCACCGTCTTTATTAGTAGTCTGGATAGCTCTTAAGTCTTCAAATTCAATCACACCATCAAACTTAGCTTTGATATTCGCATCAACAGCAATGTTAGAAGCAGTACCACCAACGTGGAAAGTTCGTAATGTTAACTGAGTACCAGGCTCACCAATTGACTGTGCAGCAATGACACCAACAGCCTCACCTCTTTGAGCCATGTTTCCTGTAGCAAGGTTTCGTCCATAACATTTAGCACAAACTCCTTGCTTAGTTTCACAAGTTAATACTGAACGAATTTCAACTTCTTCAATGCTTGTCTCATCTATTCTCTTAGTGATTTCTTCTGTGATTTCCTCACCACATGCACAGATCAACTCATCTGTTTCAGGATCATTAACATCATGAACAGAAACTCTACCTAAAATTCTTTCAGATAACGGTTCTACTATTTCTTCATTATCCTTCAATGCTGAAACAGTAAGACCTCTCAATGTACCACAATCAACTTCTGTGATCACAACATCTTGCGCCACATCTACCAGTCTTCTGGTCAAGTAACCTGCATCAGCTGTTTTAAGAGCCGTATCTGCAAGACCTTTTCTGGCACCGTGAGTAGAAATAAAGTACTCAATTACATCGAGTCCCTCTTTAAAGTTAGAAAGGATAGGGTTTTCAATAATCGCACCTACTGAACCGGCAAGGTTTTTCTGTGGTTTCGCCATCAAACCTCTCATACCACCCAGCTGACTGATCTGCTCTCTTGAACCCCTGGCTCCAGAGTGCATCATCATATAAATTGAGTTAAATCCCTGATCATCTTCTTCAAATCGATTCATTAGGGAGTTGGTCAATTGAGAGTTAATTCTCGTCCAGATATCAATTACCTGGTTATATCGCTCATTATCAGTGATAAGACCCATTAGGTAGTTATTCCAAACCACATCAACTTCTTCTTTGGCCTGTGCAACTAAGGCTTCCTTAATTTCAGGAACCATAATATCATTAATCCCATCGATAGACCACCTTTATAAGCAGCTTGGAAACCTAATTCTTTAATATCATCAAGGAATTGAGCTGTTCTTGCAGTACCACTTATTTTATATACATGGGAAATAATATTTTGAAGCTTCTTCTTAGTTAGTAGTTCATCCACAAAACCTACTTCTTCCGGAACCGACTGGTTAAAAATAACTCTACCTGCAACAGTCTCTATCATTTTAGTTTCTAAAGCACCATCAGCATTTCTAACTTTAGCTCTCACTTTAATGTTAGCGTGCTTAGAAACCTGACCTTCGTTTACTGCTATGATTACCTCATCCGCATTGTAGAAGCTCTTTCCTTCTCCTTTTACAAGTTCGTCTTTAGTAGTTTTCTTACCCTTTGTTACATAGTATAAACCTAACACCATGTCCTGAGATGGTACCGTAATAGGTGCTCCATTGGCAGGGTTAAGGATGTTGTGAGAAGAAAGCATTAAAGTGGAAGCTTCCAAAATTGCTTCATGTCCTAAAGGAACGTGAACCGCCATCTGGTCACCATCAAAATCCGCATTAAATGCAGTACATACTAATGGGTGTAATTGGATTGCTTTACCTTCAATTAATTTAGGTTGAAATGCCTGAATACCTAAACGGTGCAGTGTAGGAGCTCTGTTTAATAATACAGGATGCCCTTTCAATACATTTTCCAAAATATCCCAAACTACAGGATCTTTTCTGTCAACAATTTTCTTAGCAGATTTAACTGTTTTTACAATTCCTCTTTCAATCAGTTTTCTGATAACAAAAGGCTTGAAAAACTCAGCAGCCATATCCTTAGGAATACCGCATTCGTGCATCTTCAATTCCGGTCCTACTACAATTACAGAACGACCTGAATAATCCACACTTTTACCTAATAGGTTCTGACGGAATCTACCTTGCTTACCTTTAAGCATATCACTGAAAGATTTTAAGGCTCTATTTCCATCTGATCTTACAGCATTAACTTTTCTTGAGTTATCAAATAATGAATCTACAGCTTCCTGAAGCATTCTTTTCTCATTCCTAAGAATTACTTCAGGTGCTTTAATATCAATTAATCTCTTTAATCTATTATTTCTGATAATTACTCTTCTGTAAAGGTCATTTAAATCAGAAGTAGCAAATCTACCTCCATCTAATGGCACTAAAGGACGCAATTCCGGTGGAATTACAGGTACCATTTTAATAATCATCCATTCCGGACGGTTTTCAATTCTTGTTCTTGCATCACGGAAAGCTTCAACTACTCTTAATCTCTTAAGGGCTTCTGCTTTTCTCTGCTGAGAAGTATCAGTTGCTGCTTGGTGACGTAATTCATAAGATAATTCATCTAATTGAATTCTAGCCAAAAGCATATCCAATGCTTCAGCACCCATTTTCGCAATAAATTTGTTAGGATCATCATCATCTAACTGCTGATTTTCTCTAGGTAATTTATCTAAGATATCTAAATACTCATCTTCCGTTAAGAAATCCATGTAGGCAATACCATCTTCCTCTTTGGTTCCAGGCTGAATTACTACATATCTTTCATAGTAGATAATCTGATCTAGTTTTTTAGTAGGCAGCCCTAATAAATAACCAATTTTGTTAGGAAGAGACTTGAAGTACCAGATATGGGCAACAGGCACTACCAATTCGATATGACCCATACGCTCTCTACGTACCTTTTTCTCAGTAACTTCTACCCCACAACGATCACATATAATACCTTTATATCTGATTCTCTTATATTTACCACAATGACATTCCCAATCTTTTACAGGGCCGAAAATACGTTCACAAAACAATCCACCCATCTCAGGCTTGTAGGTTCTGTAGTTGATAGTTTCCGGTTGCGTAACCTCACCATGAGAGCTCTCCAAAATAGATTCAGGAGAAGCTAAACTGATGGTGATTTTTGAGAAATCAGTGTTAATTTTTTTATTTTTTTTGAACGCCATAATTTTTGGTATCTAAAATGGGAGCCTAAGCCCCCGATTAAACAAATGATATTAGTCTAAAGTGATTTCTAAAGCCAAACCTCTTAATTCATGAACCAATACATTGAATGATTCAGGAATATTAGGTTTACCCATATTCTCACCTTTCACGATGGCTTCATAAGCTTTTGCTCTACCAATTACATCATCCGACTTAATAGTTAGGATTTCCTGCAACACGTGTGAAGCACCAAATGCTTCCAAAGCCCAAACTTCCATCTCACCGAAACGCTGACCACCAAACTGTGCTTTACCACCTAATGGTTGTTGCGTAATTAATGAATATGGCCCAATAGAACGAGCATGCATTTTGTCATCAACCAGGTGACCTAGTTTCAACATGTAAATTACCCCAACGGTAATTTTCTGATCAAACCTATCTCCTGACAATCCATCATATAAATGCGTTCTACCAAATTCAGGTAATCCTGCTTCGGCCAATTCTTTTGATACCTCATCAGATGAAGCACCATCAAAAATTGGAGTAGCATATTTTCTACCCAATTTCAATCCTGCCCAACCTAATACCGTTTCATAAATCTGACCAATATTCATCCTTGATGGTACACCTAGTGGATTCAATACTATATCAACTGTTGTTCCATCTTCAAGGAATGGCATATCCTCATCACGTACAATTTTGGCAACAATACCTTTGTTACCGTGACGACCCGCCATTTTATCACCTACTTTTAATTTACGTTTCTTAGCTACATAAACTTTAGCTAATTGTACGATACCTGCTGGTAACTCATCTCCAACTTCAAGCGTAAATCGCTCTCTTTTGAATTTACCTGCAATCTCGTTACGCTTTTTATTGTAGTTTTTAACTAACTCAACAATTAAGCTATTGATCTCCTGATCAGCAGTCCAATTATCTAAGATTAAGTCCGAGATTAGATTTACTTCCTCAGGAACATTATAATTGCTCTCGTCTCTGTAAATATTCTTCTCTGGGAATAAGTTTTTCTCAATGTTAGTTCTATTGAATTTAACACCCTTGCTCATTATCTCATCACCAAACTTATGCTTGATACCTTGACAAGTTTTACCGTTAAGTAATTCAGTTAATTTATCAATTTTAATATCTCTTAAGTTTCTTAGTTTTCTGCTATATTCTTTCGCTAAAACTTCCACTTCTTTCTTAGCACTTGCTCTGCCATCTTTATCTTTCTTGTGACGGGCAAATAACTTAGTATCAATCACAACACCTTTTAATGAAGGGGAAGCTTTTAAAGAAGCATCTTTTACATCACCTGCTTTATCTCCAAAGATAGCTCGAAGAAGTTTTTCTTCAGGAGTTGGATCAGTTTCACCTTTTGGAGTAATCTTACCAATGATGATATCACCTTCAGAAAGTTCTGCACCAATTCTGATGATACCATTTTCATCAAGGTTTCTTACAGCTTCTTCACTTACGTTAGGAATTTCAGAAGTTAATTCTTCTTCACCTCTTTTAGTATCTCTTACTTCTAACTCGAATTCTTCCACGTGAATAGAAGTGAAGATATCTTCCCTTACTACACGCTCAGAAATTACTATAGCATCCTCAAAGTTATAACCTTGCCAAGGCATGAAAGCAACTTTCATGTTTCTTCCAATAGCTAATTCACCTTTTTCAGTACCATAACCTTCACAAAGAATTTGTCCTTTTGTTACTCTATCACCTTTATAAACAATAGCTCTTAGGTTAATAGTAGTATTTTGGTTAGTTCTTCTGAATTTAATCAGGTTATAAACTCTTTCTTCTTCTTCAAATGAAACCAATTTCTCAGTTTCATTCATATCATATCTGATCACAATTTTGGTAGCATCAACGAAGGTCACAACACCGTCTTTTTCCGCAACAATTAATGATCTTGAATCTCTTGCCACACGTCCTTCCAAACCTGTTCCAACAATTGGAGCCTCAGCTCTTAATAACGGAACCGCCTGACGCTGCATGTTTGATCCCATCAATGCACGGTTGGCATCATCATGCTCCAGGAATGGAATCATTGAAGCTGCTACTGATACGATTTGATTAGGAGCAATATCCATGTAGGATAATTCTTTTGGCTCTAAAATTGGGAAATCACCTTCAAATCTAGCCTTTACTCTATCATTCAAGTAATTACCTGAATCATCTATAGGTGCGTTCGCCTGAGCAATGTTATGGTCATCTTCTTCTTCAGCAGTTAAGTAAAGAACGTTACCGCTCATATCTACTTTACCACCTTCAACTTTTCTATAAGGAGTTTCAATGAAACCCATGCCGTTAACTTTCGCATGTACACACAGTGAAGAAATCAAACCAATATTCGGACCTTCAGGAGTTTCAATAGTACATAATCTACCATAGTGAGTATAATGCACATCTCGCACCTCAAAACCAGCTCTTTCTCTTGATAAACCACCTGGGCCTAATGCAGACATTCTTCTTTTGTGAGTAATCTCAGATAAAGGATTCGTTTGATCCATAAACTGAGATAATTGGTTAGTACCAAAGAATGAGTTAATTACTGACGACAAAGTTCTAGCGTTGATCAAATCAACGGGCTTGAAATCTTCATTATCACGCACGTTCATTCTTTCACGAATAGTTCTGGCCATTCTGGCTAAACCAACACCAAATTGAGCATATAATTGCTCACCTACTGTACGAACTCTTCTATTACTTAAGTGGTCAATATCATCAACAATCGCCTTAGAGTTAATCAAACCAATTAAGTATTTTACTATGTGGATGATATCCACTTTAGTTAATACTTTAGTTTCAGCATCAATATCTAAACCTAATTTCTTGTTAATTCTATATCTACCAACTTCACCTAAATCATATCTCTTTTCACTGAAGAAAAGATTGTGAATAATTTCACGAGCAGTTGCCTCATCTGGTGCCTCAGTATTTCTTAACTGACGATAGATTTGTTCAACAGCTTCTTTTTCAGAATTTGAATTATCTTTCTGTAAAGTATTATATACAATACTGTAATCAGTAATATTAACATCTTTACGGTGGAAAATAATTGATTTCACACCAGAATCAATGATTAAATCAATATCTTCTTCTTCAAGAACAGAATCTCTCTCTAATAAAACTTCATTTCTATCAATAGATACTACTTCACCAGTATCTTCATCCACGAAATCCTCAGTCCATGTTCTTAAAACCCTTGCGGCCAATTTACGGCCAATAGCTTTTTTCAATGCAGCTTTTGTAGCACTGATTTCTTCAGATAAATTGAAAAGATCTAAAATATCTTTATCTGAACCATAACCTATTGCTCTTAAAAGAGTGGTCACTGGAAATTTCTTTTTCCTGTCGATATAAGCATACATCACGTTATTAACGTCAGTAGCAAATTCAATCCAGGAGCCCTTAAAAGGGATAATACGAGCAGAGTACAATTTTGTACCATTTGTGTGTTTACTTTGAGCAAAGAAAACACCTGGTGATCTGTGCAATTGAGATACAATTACACGCTCTGCACCGTTAATGATAAAAGAACCTTTTTCAGTCATGTAAGGAATATTCCCTAAGAATACTTCCTGCTCAATTGTTTCAAAATCTTCATTGTCTTCGTCATTACAAAGAAGACGTAATTTTGCTTTTAAAGGAACTGAATAGGTAAGCCCTCTATCAATACAACCATCGATGTCGTATTTTGGAGGATCTACAAGATAATCAACGAATTCAAGAACAAAGTTTTCCCTGGAATCAGATATAGGGAAATTTTCTTGAAATACTTTAAAAATACCTTCTTCAGCTCTTTTCTCCGCAGGAGTTTCTAGTTGGAAGAAATCCTGAAATGACTGGAGTTGAACATCAAGAAAATCAGGGTAATCAATAATTCTTTTAATGGAAGAAAAATTGATTCTATCAGATTGATTTATATTAGCCAAGGCTCTGAATATTTAAAGTGATAATATTTGTATAGTAATGCTTTGAAGCATCATCATGTTTGAAAATATCTAAAATATCTACAAACAGGAAAAGACCTGACTCCAAACACTCTTTCGAGGTATGGAGACCAGGCCTAATTTCTTGGGCAGAAATCAGATAATCCTTTCAGGATCAACTAATTACTTCAATTCTACTTCTGCACCAGCTTCTTCTAATTGCTTTTTAAGACCTTCAGCTTCGTCTTTAGTAACTCCTTCTTTTATTGCTTTAGGAGCACTATCAACTAATTCTTTAGCTTCTTTTAAGCCTAAACCAGTTAATTCTTTAACTGCTTTAACTACTTGTAATTTTGCAGGACCTGCAGATGTTAATACAACATCAAAAGTAGTTTTTTCTGCAGCAGCATCGTCACCAGCACCAGCGCCACCTGCAGCAGCTGCAGGAGCAGCCATAGCTGCAGGTTCGATACCGTGTGTTTCTTTAAGGTAATCAGCAAGTTCATTAACTTCTTTTACTGTTAATTCTACTAATTGATCTCCAATTGCTTTGATATCAGCCATGTTTGTATTATTTAAATTTTAATGATTTTGTTCTTAATTATTTTAATTTGCTCTTTCTTCAAGCGCTTTTACTAAACCAGCAATTTTGTGACCTCCACCTTGTAGGGCAGAAATAACATTTTTCGCAGGTGATTGTAACAATCCTATTACATCGCCTAACAACTCATTCTTAGATTTAAGTTCACTTAAGAAATTGAGATTGCTTTCTCCTACGAAAACATCTGTGTCTATAGCAGCAGCTTTGAATAGTGGCTTTTCGCTATTATGTTTTTTACGAAAGTCCTTGATTACTTTAGCAGGAGCATTACTAACTTCTGGAGAAAAAAGAATTCCTGAGAACCCTTTCAACGAGCCAAACATTTCTGAAAAATCAGTTTCTTGCCTCTCTAACGCTTTTTGGATGAGTGAGTTTTTTACAACTTTGTACTCAATTCCTTTATCAAAGCATAGTTTACGGAAGGCATTCACCTGCGCAACACTCAATCCACCTGCATCAGCAACATAGAAATGACTAGTTTGCGATAATTTTTCAGTAAGCTCCTCTATAAGTTGTCCTTTTTCTTGCTTATTCATATTAAATTCCAGCTATAGAGTTTTTATCAATTGAGATGCCCTTGCTCATCGTAGATGACATGGTCATACTCATAAAATACGTACCTTTAGCAGAAGCAGGTTTAAGCTTCGCCAAAGTTTGGATCAATTCATTCGCGTTTTCAGTAATTTTCTCAGCTGAGAAGGAAGCTTTACCTACACTTGCATGAATGATTCCGAATTTATCCACTTTAAAATCAATTTTACCTGATTTTACTTCTTGGATAGCCTTACCCACATCAAGCGTAACAGTTCCTGATTTAGGGTTAGGCATCAAACCTCTCGGTCCTAGCACTTTACCAAGTCTTCCGACTTTTGCCATAACAGTTGGCATGGTAACAATTATATCTATATCCGTCCAACCACCTTCGATCTTCTTAATATACTCATCTAAACCTACGTAGTCAGCACCTGCATCTTTAGCTTCCTGCTCTTTGTCAGGAGTTACTAATGCCAATACTTTAATGTCTTTACCAGTACCATGAGGTAAGGCAACAACACCTCTTACCATTTGATCAGCTTTTCTTGGATCTACACCCAAACGAATATCTAAATCAACGGAAGCGTCAAACTTCGTAGTAGTAATTTCTTTTACAAGAGAGGATGCATCTGACAAAGTATAAGACTTTGTAGCATCAATTTTCTCTGCTGCTATTTTTTGATTTTTAGTTAGCTTAGCCATTATCTCTTATATTTTATGATTTCCAAGGAGCAGTACCTGTTACTTTTAGCCCCATGCTTCTTGCTGTTCCAGCTACTTGACGCATAGCTGATTCAATTTTAAGAGCATTTAAGTCAGGCATTTTAGTTTCAGCAATTTGCTTAACCTGATCCCAAGTTACAGAACCTACTTTAAGTCGGTTCGGCTCAGCAGAACCTTTTTTCTTTTTTGAGGCCTCTAACAACATTACCGGAGCTGGAGGAGTTTTAACAACAAAATCAAAAGATTTATCTTTGTAAATTGTTAATAAAACTGGTAAAACCTGTCCAGGTTTGTCTTGAGTTCTTGCATTAAATTGCTTACAAAACTCCATTATGTTAAGTCCCTTACTACCTAGAGCAGGACCTACAGGAGGTGAAGGATTTGCTGCCCCTCCTTTAATCTGTAATTTCAGATATCCACTTATTTCCTTAGCCATCTTGCTATTCTGTTTTTTCTACTTGCATGTAATTCAATTCCACTGGGGTATTTCTCCCGAATATTTTCACCATCACGTTGAGTTTCTTTCTTTCTTCAAAAACTTCCTCAACAGATCCTGTAAAACCACTAAATGGTCCATCCATCACTTTCACTGACTCACCTATAATAAATGGAGTACTTAATTTTACATCCATTTCTTCGGTTTCATCAACCTTACCTAGTATTCTGTTCACTTCGGATTGTCTTAAAGGAACCGGAACTTTAGCGCTGCCAGAGCCCTCTCCCCCTAAAAACCCGATTACACCAGGGATACTTGTTATCACGTGATTTGCTTCACCATAAGATATGTCAGCTGACACAAAAACGTATCCCGGAAAGAAATTTCTTTCTCTCACACGTTTTTTGCCATTCCTCATCTCATATACTTTTTCAGTAGGTATAAGTATTTGAGGAATATAATCTTCTAATTTTTGACGAGCTATTTCATTATCAAGATAAGTTTTAATTTTCTTTTCTTGACCACTCACTACTCGTAAAACGTACCATTTATATTCTGACATTATCTAATTTATAATTATAAATGCTTAAAAAGCATTATAAAACCACTCCATCGCATTATCAAATGCTAAATCAATAACACCAATCAATATTGCAAAAATCAAGGATGCAACTAATACCAAAATAGAGCTATTTTGTAGCTTGCTATAGGTTGGCCATGTTACCTTGTATCTCATTTCTGACCAAGAATCCTTTATAAATAATGTTAATTTTTGCATCGTTTGTCTTATCTAATTTTGCACGGGTGGAGAGACTCGAACTCCCAGCCAATGGTTTTGGAGACCACTACTCTACCAATTGAGCTACACCCGTAAATACCAATGCTACTCAAAATGGTCTGCAAAGGTAGATAAAAGTTTTATATGAAACAAATGCGCTCCCAAAAAATTGAGAACGCATCTATAAATATAATTTTATATGTTAGAGATTAATCTAAAATCTCAGTAACCTGTCCAGCACCTACAGTTCTACCACCTTCACGGATAGCGAAACGTAAACCTTTTTCAGCAGCTACTTTGTTGATTAATTTTACTTCAATAGTAACGTTATCACCTGGCATTACCATTTCTACATTTTCAGGTAAGAAAATCTCTCCTGTAACGTCAGTAGTTCTTAGGTAAAATTGTGGACGATATTTGTTAAAGAAAGGAGTGTGACGACCACCTTCTTCTTTTGACAATACGTAAACCTCAGCTTTGAAGTGTTGGTGCGGCTTCACAGAACCCGGCTTACAGATAATCATACCTCTTTTAATTTGAGATTTTTCAATACCTCTCAATAAAAGACCTACGTTATCACCAGCTTCACCTCTGTCTAATATTTTTCTAAACATTTCAACACCAGTTACTACTGATTTCAAACCTTCAGCTCCCATACCGATAATGTCAACTGCATCTCCAGTATTAGTTACACCTCTTTCGATTCTACCTGTAGCAACAGTTCCTCTACCAGTAATAGAGAATACATCCTCCACTGGCATCAAGAAGTCTTTATCAGTTAATCTTTCTGGTAATGGAATGTACTCATCCACTGCAGCCATTAACTCATCAATTTTAGCTACCCACTCTGCTTCACCGTTAAGTGCACCAAGAGCAGATCCAGAAATAACTGGTAAGTCATCACCAGGGAAATCGTAGAAAGAAAGCAATTCACGTACTTCCATTTCAACTAACTCAAGTAATTCAGCATCATCTACTAAATCTACTTTATTTAAGAACGCTACCAATGAAGGTACACCAACCTGACGAGCTAACAAGATGTGCTCACGAGTTTGTGGCATTGGACCATCTGTTGCAGCTACTACAAGTATAGCGCCATCCATTTGGGCAGCACCAGTTACCATGTTTTTTACGTAATCCGCGTGACCTGGACAATCTACGTGTGCGTAGTGTCTGTTTTCAGTTGCGTACTCTACGTGTGAAGAGTTAATTGTAATACCTCTTTCTTTTTCTTCCGGTGCGTTGTCGATAGAAGAAAAGTCTCTCATTTCTGCAAATCCTTTATCAGACAATACTTTACAGATTGCAGCAGTTAGTGTAGTTTTACCATGATCCACGTGACCGATAGTACCGATATTCACGTGTGGTTTTGAACGGTCAAAGGTTGCTTTAGCCATATTTGAAAAATCCTCAGTTTAGTTAAAATTTATATTATATTTATTAGATAACACTGATTGAGCCAACGAGGGGAATTGAACCCCCGACCTCTTCCTTACCAAGGAAGCACTCTACCCCTGAGCTACATCGGCTTAAAACATTTGTTAAACTCTTATCAAAGTCTTACGCCTTTCAGCGTAAAACGTTAGTGTTTACTATATCCTATAAAAGGCAGTCGCGAAACCGCTCTGCCTCCATGATATAGAAACGCTCTAATGAAAGAGCGGGAGACGAGGCTCGAACCCGCGACCTGCAGCTTGGAAGGCTGCCGCTCTACCAACTGAGCTACTCCCGCTTTTGTATAAAAAACAAAACTTATTACCAGTATTACTTTTTATGAAATGTAAACCACAGCTTATGCTTTGATTTACAATGTGGGGGAAACAGGATTCGAACCTGTGAAGTCGAAGACAACGGATTTACAGTCCGTCCCAGTTGGCCGCTTTGGTATTCCCCCTTCTTTCAATAAGCATTCCCTAAAATCACTTTCGTTTTAGGAAGTGCAAAATTATAGGTATTTTGTATTTTATCAAACATTCTACCCAAAAAAGATTGACTTTTTTCTCCACTAAAAAGATACACTATAGAGATGCCTGAATATCAGTTGATTAACTAATAAAATTAATATATTTATTTTTCAATAATTTTAAAGTTACCTAAATTTAGTTTTAAAATATTATTTTAAGGTGTAAAATCCCAAGTGAGTTTTTATCTTCGTGTCAAATTTTAGCTATGTATAAGGTAAATATTAACAAATTTGAGTCTGAGTTAAATGTACTAGTAAAGGATAGTAAATTTTTAGTTGACGAAGACCACTTAGATTGGGATGTGCATCCCATTGATAAAAACAGCTTCCACATCATTCACCAAAATAAGACTTTTACAGCCCATGTTGTGGATGTAGATTATAACTCTAAAGAGTTTACTCTTCAAATCAATGGCAAAATTATTAAACTTAATTTAAAAGACAAGATGGACATCTTGCTTGAAGAATTAGGTATGTCTGATTTAGCACAAGTAAAAATTAATGAGGTAAAAGCTCCTATGCCCGGCCTTATATCTGAAGTATTGGTTAAAGAAGGGGATGAGGTGAAACAAGGTGCATCATTAATTATTTTAGAGGCTATGAAAATGGAAAATGTGATTAAATCGCCAGGTGATGGCATCATCTCTGAAATAAAGGTGCAAAAAGGAAGTAGTGTGGAGAAGAACCAAATTCTTATACAGTTTTAGATTTTTAACATATATTTACAAAAACTTTAACATGAAATGTCCATAAAGTCCGCTATATCAACCAAGCATGAATATGGAAGGTTAATTAGTAGCTTTTGAAAAATTATTAGGCATTCCATGTGACAACTAAAAGTCAATTATATACACATGAAATTTAAGCGCATATTATTAAAGTTGAGTGGTGAGTCATTAATGGGTGACGAAGGGTATGGTATAGATCCTAAAAGATTGGAACAATACGCTCTTGAAATAAAAAAAGTTAAAGATTTAGGAGTTGAAGTAGCTATTGTAATTGGTGGCGGAAACATTTTTAGAGGAATACAAGCTGAAGGTGCTGGCTTAGACAGGGTACAGGGTGACTATATGGGTATGCTTGCTACAGTTATTAACGGAATGGCAGTGCAAGGTATTTTGGAAAAACATGGTATGTTCACCAGGTTAATGTCCGGTATCAATATGGAGCAGGTGTGTGAACCATTTATTAGACGAAGAGCCATCAGACATTTAGAAAAGGGCAGAGTAGTGATTTTTGGTGCCGGAATAGGAAACCCTTATTTTACTACTGATTCTACTGCTAGCTTAAGAGCCATTGAAATAGAAGCTGATGTAGTTTTAAAGGGTACAAGAGTTGATGGGGTTTATACTTCCGATCCTGAAAAAAATGCAGATGCAAAACGCTATACCACTATCTCTTTTCAAGAAGTGTATGCTAAAGGCTTAAACGTAATGGATATGACAGCTTTTACGCTTTGTCAGGAAAATAACTTGCCAATAATTGTATTCGATATGAACAAGCCAGGTAATCTGGTAGATTTAATAAATGGTGAAAAAGTTGGAACATTAATCCAATCATAAAATTAAACAGGAATGGAAGAAATTGAATTTGTACTTGAAGAAACTAAAGATTTAATGGAGAAAGCAATTCAACATACCAAAGCTGAATTGCTAAAAATTAGAGCTGGCAAAGCCTCTCCCGCCATGCTGGAAGGGCTAATGGTGAAATACTATGATAATGATACACCCATTACCCAGGTAGCCTCAATTAGCACGCCTGACGCCAGGAGTATCATTATAAAACCATGGGAGAAAAGTACCATAGGGGAAATTGAAAAAGCTATTATAAATAGTGATTTAGGTTTTAACCCACAGAATGATGGTGAAATTGTAAGGATTAACATACCTCCACTTACTGAAGAAAGAAGGGTGAATCTTACCAAGCAAGCCAAAAATGAAGCAGAAGATGGTAAAATCTCAATTAGAAATGCAAGAAAAGATGCTAATGACCAATTGAAGAAGCTCCAAAAAGAAGGTACCGCAGAAGATGATGTAAAAAGAGCTGAAGATAAAGTACAAGGACTTACAGATGATTATGTGAAAAGAATTGATGAAATTTTTGAGCAGAAAGAAAAGGAAATTATGACTGTTTAAGTATACTAAAAAATATTTAAATTTTTAACTTCTTAAGTTTTCAATGCGATTAAGAAAAATCGCTTATTTATCTCTACTACTCTAAGCTTTCTGCTAAGAAAATAACAGAAGGCTTAGCGTAGCTATTTTAAGTAATGCTTGGAAATGGTTATTCATCATTTCCATTGTCAATTGATACATTTCCACCCAATGTAGTTGCAATGCCAATTCTGAATCCTAGGCTTTTATATTTAAAATTTTCATAATTAGTAACTACCTCAACTCTGAAAAACTTCAGAATACCATCCAAAGAATAGCCCAACTCAGAGTAGTTATTGCTTTGATTTGTATGCAGGTAATTCACAAAGAAATTTTCTTTTAACCCCATAAATCTAACAGCAGGAATTTGGGTAATCAAAAATTTTCTAAACTGATGATAAATAAAGGCTTGGGCATAATATTGATCTGTACTATATAAATAATAATCTAATAACCTATAGCTTTGTACTGGATCTAATTGGGTTATAAAAGCCCGATTACCAGGGAAATGAGCAAAATCCATAAAACCTAATGCGTTGTTATTTAAAAATGTACCCACTTTAGTATTTAAATAGGTAGTACCCTTCTTGCCTATCTCATATACGTTCTTGAATTGGAACTCAACCCGATCAAAATCCACTTCACTTCCAGCTATTCCTTGGATACCTTTCATATATGAAAGAGATAAAACTGGATAGTCTTTATTGATTGGTAACATTCTGCCATTGTTTATTACATATTTCACTTTAGGCTTGTAAGTTAACTTCAGATGTGAGGTTAAAGCATTTTGTTCGTCAAATTCCTGAATGGGTTCTACATTAATGGGTAGGTTTGGAGAAAATTCTCGTTCCCAGTCTACTACCGAATAAAATGAGTTGTTTAATAATCTATACCTTTTTTCATATTCAATATCAGCCTGAAAATTCCATTGTTGTGATATATCTTTTTCAAAGTCTAATCTCACGAAATCCTTTTCATATAATTTCATGAAATTTTGCTCCCACATTACAGTAAAACTGGTGTTCATTAAAGGGAAAATGGCTGGCAAATCGTTGAATTGGCTTACATAACGGCCACCTGCTATTGAGAAGTATCCTTTTCGAAACTGATATTTAGCTAAGGCTTTTCCAATAAGCTTATTTCTTGCCACTGCATACCTAAAGGTGGGTTTTAAAAGAATAAAAGGTGTACGATTTAATGTATAGTCCTTTTGCATAAATTGTGTTGAATCCAATTTTGACTTCAGATTTTTTCGCAACCCTAAACTATAATCAATATTTATACCCTCAATAGTATTATATTGTACACCTAGTAAGGCATTGTAGATAATGAACCTCCACTCTTTATCTTTGCCGAAACTATACCTGCCCCCCACTAATATATCAAAAGGCTCAAAACTAGATCTTTTAGCATTTTTAACTGAGTCTTTTTTATTTTCTTCTTCATTAATAATATTCAAGCTGTCAATTTTGGCATAGCCCCTTGTTTCGGAGGTTGACAATGGAATAGGTCTTATCTTATTCCAAAATAAAGAATCTTTTGAATAGGCACTTGAATCTATTGAGTAATCATAAACACCTACTACATCAATTTTAGAAAGTGAATCTGACTGATTCTTTTGATAATTCTTCATCATTTTGGACAGGTCTTTTGCTTCTACTACAGCTGTTTCATTATTATTACCTGATTGTTGTATATCTGTTACAGAATTTGCTTTTTCTGAATTAATAATCTTCCCGGTATTTTCAGGATCATCTGTATCAACAAGCTGGATATTTTTAGGTAAGGCGGGGTTTAAGGTGATTTCATAATCTGCTACTGAAGCTAAATACTTGAACTCAAAACCTATACCCATCAACTTACCCTCTGCATCAAATTGATAGCTAATGGGCATCCAGGCTAATTCGTTAATATTCTGGTATACTTGTCTTAAGCGTATTTCCAGACCTAGTTCAATTTGAGAGATCAAATCTACGCTATAAAGTGCCCAAGCTTCCTCTACTAACTGAATTTTACCTTCAAAAACATTGGGGGCCCTCACTTTAGGTGTTACTTTTATTTCATTGATTAAATGACCTCCATCCATAAATGCTCCTAAATGCTTAAATTCATAATATTGGAAAGCCTTAGAAGAAAGAGGTGAAATGGAGGAAGCTATTTCCTCCTGATAAAAACTACCCACTATAAATCTCATCGGATTGGCATTGAAATCATTTTCTTTGGAAGCATATACGGAGATAACCTTCTCAGAAAATTGTTTGGGCCTTTTATAACTGACCTCGCTCACCGACTCAGTAATGATGAGAGTTGAAGTATCTATACCTTCCTTTTTAAGCAAACTTTTAAAGTAGAATGGAATGCTTGTTGCTCTACCTTTTCCTTTTACGTATACTGTGGCTGAATAAGCATCTATCAATTGCCTGTGATAACTACTTTTTGCAATAGCTTTGCGCATCATCCAATTGGCAGGATCTGTTGATTTAGCCGAGGTTACAACCTCATCAAGCAGCAAAGTTTGTTTCTCCAGGTAAATATCCAATTGAATAAAAGATGAGCCTACAGTTATTTTTTTTGTAACTGACTCGTAACCTACAAATTTGTATTGCAGTGTGTACTCGCCAGGCGGTAAATTTATTTCATAATAAGCTTCCTGGTTGGCTGAAGTACCAGATTCTAATTCCTCAACATAAATAGTAGCAAAAGGGAGAGCTTCTCCATCTATGTCATAAATCACTCCTCTAATGCCATTAGAAAAGGAAGTATTATAAAACAAGAATAGAAATGTAATCAATAAGTATAAGTGCTTCATTCGGTTCTTTTAAGGATAGATGCTTAGATTACTAAAAGGTTGATTGAAATCTTCTTTATTTTAATTATATTAGTAATAGAACCAATTATTAATACCGCTTGATTAATCTTCATATAATTTTTTAGACTTTATCCTTTCTAATACGACTTCAGGAACTAAATATTTTACTGAACGGTTATTCTTTATTGCTTTTCTAATGAAAGTTGCAGAAATATCTAACTGAGGGGCTTCCACAAACTTAACATTAGGATGGTTTTCGAGATCTGATGGCTTCGAGTTTGGCCTTGGATATACTAATAAACCATATTGAGACAGTATGACTTCATAGTTTTTCCATTTAGGGAAACTTTTAAGGTTATCTTGACCTATAATTAGTTTAAATTTATGATCAGGATACTTGTCAGTAAGGTAGGCTAAAGTATCAGATGTATAACTAGGCTTAGGCATTTGAAATTCTATATTCGTTGCTTTCATTTGATAGTGATCTGCTATGGCAGCTTCAACCAAATCAAACCTATCAAACTCATGGGCCAAAGAATTTTGCTTTTTAAAAGGGTTTTGAGGAGAAACAACAAACCAAACTTCATCAATTATACCTTCCTCTAATATAGTATTAGCAATAATTAAATGACCTACATGAATAGGATTGAATGAGCCAAAAAATAATCCTACAGACTTACTCATTTTGATATAGGTTATTTATTCAAAAAATCAGTTACCAATTGCTCTGCTTTTACTAAGGAAGTTTCCAAATCTTCATTTACTAAAATAAAATCAAACTCCTTTTCAAAAGTCATTTCAAATTTTGCCTTATACAATCTTTGCGACAAACTAGATGAGGATTCTGAATTACGACTTTTCAAGCGCTGTTCCAAAATTTCAAGGGAGGGAACTTTTACAAAAATAGCTAAAGCATTCTCTCCAAAATATTGCTTGAGTTTAATGCCACCTTTTACATCTACATCAAAAATAACATGCTTGCCAGCATCCCATATTGTTTGGATTTCAGATTTCAATGTGCCATAAAAGTTACCTTCATAAACTTCTTCCCACTCTACAAATTCATTTTTATCAATTTTATTCTTAAAATCCTGAGCCGATAAGAAGTAATAATCCACACCATCCACCTCCGTTCTCCCTCGCTTGTCACGTGTACACGCTGAAATAGAAAAACCAAGATTAGGTATTTTATTGATTAAATGATTTACTATAGTTGTTTTTCCAGCACCGGATGGAGCAGAAAAGATGATTGCTTTGCCTGCGTTCATTAATTATACTGTTTCGAAAACCTTGGATTGAATGGAGTTTGCAACATCAGTGGGGACATGTATTCTTTTGAGCTTATTTTGTATGTTTTGCTTAATTAGCATACCTATCGCGTGTTCTTTTTTACACCAGTCGCAGGATTTAAGGTGGTGCTCCAGTTCTTGAGTTTGTTTTAAATCTGCCTGGCCATCAATTACAAGCTGCAATAGCTTTAGGCATCTTTTTTTCTCCTCTACTTCCATTGGTTTTTTTTTATGTTAAAATAAACACAAACATATTTGAAATAAATCCATTAATGATGAATTAATTACAAATATGTTTAATGTTTGGCTCTCAAAAAATTAATCTTCTAAATTATTTCCTTTTATCTTTATAACCCATCGAGGTAGCATAACCCGCTAACTTTTCTTTCAATAAATTTCTCGCCCTGTGTAATCGGCTTCTAACTGTGCCTATAGGGATATCCAGAATTTTAGCCATCTCTTCATAAGTAAAGCCTTCAAGGTCGCACAGTATAATAACAGTTCTAAAATCAATGTCTAATGCATTAAGGGCATTTGTAATTTCATCACCAATCATGTGCTGAACAGTTTCTACCCTTAAATCAGTTGTAATTTTTTCGTCTACAGAATCAGAATTATAATAAGACTCCACTTCCTGGTAATCAACTTTATTAGGTTGTTTACTAACCTTTCTGTAATTGTTTATAAAGCTATTTTTAAGAATTCGGAATAGCCATGCTTTAGCATTAGTACCCTCTTCAAAAGATTTTATAAACCTGAACGCTTTAAGATATGTTTCTTGCACAAGGTCTTTTGCATCATCTTCATCTAAGGTGAGACGATAAGCGAAGTTATACATCGCATCAATATGCGGCATAAATTCCTTATTAAAAACCCTTTGTTTATCTTTGCTTTCGTATGGCATACTTTCCCCCACTGACATAATCTGAATATAATTATTATCTATTTAAATATATAACCGAAATTAATAGATAAGGTTATACATTTCAAGTATTTTAATACTATACGCCTTGTTAGTGGAATTATTTGGTAATTAATGCTTTATATAATTTTATAACTTTTTAACTTTAACTAAATAACTTTAATAATTAGATGTCAACTTCATGATATTTTATTAAGAATTTCGACAGAAAATCTCAAGCTATTATCGTTATAGAAACCTTTACAACCATCAATGAATATCCTTATTTTATGTGCGCAAGGTGGGGTTGCCGGCTCTACTTATAGTATTTCATATTTAGCTAAAGGATTAGCTGAAAAAGGTCATAATGTTTTTTTGGGTCTACAAAAAAATACCTTTCTTGAAACTCTGGTTGCAAACTCTGATGTTAGCCTGGTTTACATGCCTTTTAAGGGGAAATTATGTAGGGAAACCCGTAAAATCATAGGAGCCCTAATTAGAAAAGAAAATATTGAGTTGATTAATGCACAATCCTCTAACGATAGGTATGTTGGTCCTATTATCAATCTATTAAGTAGGAAGAAAGTACTTATAGTCCAAACCAGAAGGCAACATCCGAAACAGATGACCAGCATCAACCAATTCTTTCAGAATATATTTAACAACTACTTCTGTGATAAAGTAGTGGTAGTAAGTGAAGCTCTAAAGGGTATATTTTTAGAACGCGGTATTCATGAGAAGAAACTCCATGTAATTCACAACGGCACCCCAGGTGAGCAATACAAAGCAGACCCCAATCTTCAACAGAGACTTTTAGAACAAACCGGATATAAGGAAGATGACATAATAATAGGATGTGTTTCCAGATACAAAAACCAGCCCCAATTTGTAAAAGCGTTGCAGTTTTTACCTGCAACCTGGAAAGTGCTTTATGTTGGGCTTGATGAAAAAAGTTATAGAGAAAGATTCCCAACAGAACCTGATATACTGGATGTGCCTCAGCAAGTGGTTTGTAAAGGAATTGTGAAAAATAAGCAGGAGGTAATTCAATACTATAATTTAATGAAAGTTAATGTGCTACCTTCTACCATGGATGGATTCGGCTTAACTTTAGTAGAAAGCATGGCTATGGGCACTCCAGTGATTGCTACTGATTATGCAGGCATAAAGGACGTTGTACAACATGAATCCAACGGTTTATTATATCCAAATGAGAACTATCAGGAATTTGCAAAGCAGATAAAAAGAGCCGTAGAGGATAAAATGTTAAGAGAAAAATTAATCAAAAATGGCAAGAAGACTGCTTTTGAAACTTTTTCAATTGAGAATACTATTAATAAATATGAAAGCTTTTTTGAAGGTTTATTGAAAATAGACTTAGAAAATCAAACTCATTTTCAGTAGCCTCTTAATAATTCCACACCAAATTTGTAATCATTTCTTACCGCAATACTATCACCCTTCACTCTTTTGATAGCAAAATCATTTTGTTGAAAATAATCTTCAGCTGCTTTATACTCCTCATCACCTAAATGTCTGCTTTCAAAAACAATAACTTTTGGTTTATTAATACTAAGGTCATATAGTTTTATCACCTCGAAATCGAAACCCTCCACATCAATTTGCAAAACATCTACATTGTGAATCTGGTATTTCGCTCTAATAAACTCAAAAGTTTTAGCTTCCACTTTTACCTGATTAATATATTGAGACTTATCGGCTGGTACTTTAATACCTTTTCTTTTGGCAATAATGTCAACATCTCCCCTATCTACCTTATCCTGCAAAGTAGGTTTGTGAAAAGTTGTTAAGCCAGTGGCCCACCTTTCGGTACAAAAACTGATTTTATACATGTCCATTAGGCCTATTTCATCGCTTATCGCAATATTCTCCATATAAATTCCTTTGTTTCTCATATACAAAGGAAATAATTGATAACGAAACACATCGGGTTGTGGCTCTACCAGTACCCCTTTCCAATGATCTCTTTTCACAAATTTGTGAATAGGATCATGATTAATGCCATCATTTGCTCCAATTTGAATGACAAAAACATCTTTTAGGTTTTTGGAAACCTGATCATAAAAATAAGCTAAACTGCCTTTAGTTGGATTATATAGATAATTATAGAAAAAACTAAAAACAAAAGAATTTTTTGCTGATAAATTAAAAATAAACCTTTTATAGGCCTGAAAGAAGAATTTCTTCATTAGGTAATACTATTTATTAAATTTAAAAACACAATAATAATACTATTATCCAGCAATATTCAACAGTGTGCAAAAAATACATCTTTGATTTTAAATTTTACCGGGTAGTTATGAGATCAGAATAGAATTTCTCATACTCTTGCACAGTCCTACTGGTATGAAATACTGTTTGAATTCTATTTTGTGCAGCCTTTCCATATTTTTCAATTAACTGAGGTTGCTTCATGTAGGTTGTCATGCCATCTGCTAAAGCTTTAGGATTTGCTGGTGGCACCACTATGCCGGATTCCCCGTTGATCACTAAATTTTTATTTCCAGGAATATCCGTGATTAAAGGTGCTTTTCCTAAGGCCATAGATTCAATTACTGCTTTTGTTATCGCCTCTCCGTATAATGACGCCAAGACAAAAACATCACAAGCTTTCACAATTTCCAGGATATTATCTCTAAATCCAAGGATATGGATTTTATCTTTTATTGGGCTCTTGTCAATTAAATCTAGAAACTCTGGCTTTTCCATTCCATTTCCAGCTAAAAACAGATGCATAGGTGCATCCTTCTCTAAAAAATGAGTGGCTTTCAGCAAATGAACTACGCCTTTCATTTTTCTATCATTTGCAGCACAAATAAAAGCTTTTTCATTGTGCTTTACACCAAAAGAAGATAAATCAAACCCATTTTTTACATCGTACCATTTTATATCATGGCCTTTATTAATAGTTCTAAATTTATGCTCTGCCCATGGCGCATTTTTAACAAAAAGCTTTCTGATGGCTTCCACCAAACAAACCACTCCGTCTACCCTGGGATGAAAATATTTCAAATACATAAAAGGATCGTACCAGGCAATATTTCCGGTATAACCTCTATAGAGTACAATTTTTACTGGTAATCCTTTGGCTGCGGGGATGCCATTTAAATAGCCCATACTTGTAAACATCTGGAAAATGTCATATTTACCCGCTATTAATTCTTTTCTAATGAATTCAATACTACTCTTCTCTCTCTTATTTTCTGGGTAAAAAGGAATTATCTTAATGCCTTTTTCTTCAAATCTATGGTTGTAGTCAGCATCACCATGGGTCATAATAGTAACTTCATGCCCCTTTTGTTTTAAGCCAATAAATATTTCAGCTTCTGGACGTGCTGTGCTACTTCCTCTATAGTTTGATAATACTAATATTTTCATGTGTATATGTTTATTTCCATTAGTCACCCCGATAAGTCGGGGCAGGCTATGGAATTCGATAAATTTTATTTCTGCCAAAGGCAGACAAGCTATCCTTTGTTGGTAAAATGATGACTCTAAAACTTATGCTCATTTCATTTAAATGCATTTCACTTAAAGCTATAATAAATTCTTTTTAGTCTATTTGTGAATTTGTTTATTGTAGAAGGTTCTGCGGTGATACTTTTATCCTCAAAACGAGAACCGATATTTAAATATTCTTTGGTAAAGGTTTTAGCCGAAATACCCCATTTCATAATAAAAGCTATCCTTCCTCTACTTTTCTTCAACCTTTTGGTCGATTTTGATCCGAAATGATAAACGAGGCTAGCTCCTTTTCCCTTAAAAATACGAACACCTGCTTCGTAAATCTTTTTTGAGAAATCAGGATCTGAATACATGCCGGGGCTGTATTCGATACTAAGCCCACCTACTAAATCCCACAAATCTACATGCATTATATTAGGAGGCCATGTACTGCCATTCCAATCTGCAACCTTAAGATTTTCATAAGAATTAAGCAATTCTTTTTCCTGAAACTCATCCAAGTCACGACCAAAATTTTTTACTACCACACAGCTATTTCCTGTATCGGTAGGTTCAATCAATGTAGCAGAAAGCATAAACATTTTAGTGTTTAATGCTTTAATCTCATTCAATAATACTTCATCCCAATTTGGAAGCACATACATATCATCATTTAAATAGAGCATATAGTCTGCCTGCACTAAGGCTCTGCAACTATTGAGGGCAAAACATATACCTACATTGGCCGGACTATAAATATAATCTAAATGAATTTGAGATTTCACCCATGTTAAGGTGTCATCATTCCCTTCATTGATAAAAACTATAATTTGGTGATTAAGAGTTGAATTTTTCTCGATTGCAGCAATGCACCACTTGAGTATATCAATATTATTCCACGTGGGAATTACTATTGAAAAATGAGGTTTCACCTTTTTAGGGCTATTATACTTTTGGAAATTATCTAACATTAATTAAGAGTAAATTTAAAAAAATCAAGGCTTCTGCAGTTTCTCTAATTCCCACAATTTAATTATTTTTAGGTAGGTTTCCACAGCAGTTAACACACAAATGGTTAGTCCACGGTACCCTCCTAAAAAACCATGTTTTAAAAAGTAGTCGCGAAAGAAACGCCAGATTGGTTTTGTTATTAGCTTAAGCAAAGTAAATCTTTTACCTGAAGCATAGGCTTCATTGGCTGCAATGCCTGAGAAATAGTTTATTTGTTTGATATGTTCTGAGATAGTATTGTAGGTGTAATGATAAAGATCACCCTTAATGTGCTGCTTTCTATCTGATGACAACACTACCTTATCATGCGGGTTTACTCCACCCCACTTTCCTATTCGCCTATCGAATAAGCGAATCTTTTGATCAGGATACCAACTGCCGTGAGGGAAAAATTTTCCACAATAGGAAGAAAGCCTGTTAAAATAATAAGCATGAAAATTCCAATTATCCTTAACTTCTAAAACAGACTTAATTAAATCAGGGGATAATTCTTCATCAGCATCCAGAGAAAGCACATAATCATTGCTGGCTTGTTCCAAAGCAAAATTCTTCTGCTGGATATGTCCCTGAAAAGGATTTTGAATAAATTTACAGTTAAATGCTTTACAAATTTCTTGAGTAGCATCTGTAGAAAAGGAATCTACTACTACAATTTCATCAGCTACCTGCTGTAATGATTCCAAACATCTTTTTATGTTGTGCTCTTCATTAAAAGTGATGATAACGGCAGATAACTTAATTTTCACTATTGAAAGCTAAAAGGTGAGAACTAATAAAAACAGAAAAGCCAGGCACATCACCTGACTTTTCTGTTAAATAAAATTAATATCTGTAATATTCCGGCTTAAATGGACCTTCTACAGTTACTCCGATATAATCAGCCTGATCTTTAGATAGCGTATCTAACTCCACCCCAATTTTGGATAAATGTAAAGCAGCTACTTTTTCATCTAAATGCTTAGGTAAAGTATAAACTGCATTTTCATATTTATCTGAGTACTTCCACAGTTCAATTTGTGCCAAAGTCTGGTTAGTAAATGAATTAGACATTACAAAAGAAGGGTGACCTGTTGCGCAACCTAAGTTCACTAATCTACCTTCAGCTAGTAAGATAATTTGCTTTCCACCTTTCATAGTGATCAAATCTACCTGTGGTTTAATGTTGTCCCATTCAGCATTTTTATGCAACCAATCAACATCAATTTCATTATCAAAATGACCAATATTACAAACAATGGCTTTATCCTTCATAGATTCAAACAAATCAGAAGTGATGATATCTTTATTGCCAGTAGCAGTTACTATTATATCTGCTTCTTTAACTGCTTTTTTCATTGGTTTCACTTCAAAACCATCCATAGCAGCTTGTAAAGCACAAATTGGATCAATTTCTGTTACGATTACTCGTACACCAGCTCCTCTTAACGAAGCAGCAGAACCTTTACCTACATCACCATATCCACCAACAACAGCAACTTTTCCGGCCATCATTACATCAGTAGCTCTTCTAATAGCATCTACCAACGATTCTTTACAACCATACTTATTATCAAATTTAGATTTAGTAACAGAATCATTCACATTGATGGCTGGCATTGGAAGAGTACCTTTTTTCATTCGCTCATATAATCTATGAACACCAGTGGTAGTTTCTTCAGACAGTCCCTTAATCTCTCCTGCTAATTCAGGGTATTTGTCCAAAACCATGTTGGTGAGGTCTCCACCATCATCTAAAATCATATTTAATGGCTTTTTATCATCGCCAAAAAATAAAGTTTGCTCTATACACCAGTTAAATTCTTCTTCAGTCATTCCTTTCCAGGCGTAAACAGGCACTCCGGTAGCAGCAATGGCTGCAGCTGCTTGATCCTGAGTAGAAAATATATTACAAGAACTCCAGGTAACTTCAGCACCTAAAGCCGTTAAAGTTTCTATTAAAACTGCAGTTTGGATAGTCATGTGCAAACAACCAGCTATACGAGCTCCTTTTAAAGGTTGTTCTTTGCCAAATTCTTCTCTTAATGCCATTAAACCAGGCATTTCAGCTTCTGCTAAAGTGATTTCTTTTCTGCCCCAGGCGGCTAATGATATGTCTTTTACTTTGTAATTCTGTGTATCAGTCATTTGTGTTCTATTTATTTCAAATTAAGAACACAAAATTACTATATTAGTTTTATAATAAGAAATTTACAATTAGTTATAATCCTTATTCATTTATAAGCTATAAAAATTGCACCTCTTTAAATCGGTAAAGTCTTAGTTCTCCTGCTTCATCTTCCACCTTTAAAACTCCATCGGGTTCAGTACCCCTTAAAATACCATTGAATTTTCCAGTAGCATCCTCATAATAAGCCACTTGACCCTTTTTGTAAAGCTTTTCTTCATACAGTTGATGGATCAACCTAAAATCATTACTTCTGAGAATGAGGTAATAATGCTCTAATTTTTCCAATAAATGAGAAAGTAATATATTTAACTCAAACTCAGTATCAATAACTTTTTTTAGTGAGGTTGCGGTAGGTAATAGCTGATCAACCTGGTTCACATTTAAGCCGATCCCTATAATAGTTTGATTTAAATTGATTGTATTTAGATTATTTTCAATTAAGATACCCCCAAGTTTTAACTTGTTTAAATAAATATCATTAGGCCATTTAATGCGTACATTTGCTGTAGGTATAAAACTTTTTACAACATCGTAAATTGCCAAAGAAGTTATTCTATTAAGTTCAAATTGCTGACTTGCTTTTAGAAACTTAGGCTTCAGAAAAACCGAAAAAGTCAAGTTTTTACCTTCCTCACTCAACCAAACGTTCCCCCGCTGTCCTTTGCCTTTAGTTTGGTTTTGTGTAACTACCACGGCCCCATCAAATAGCGTATTACTTTCTGCCATATCAGCGACTATGTCATTGGTTGAATGACAGCTTGGCAGGGAAATCATTTGTTTCCCTATAAATAAGGTATTGGCAGAGATTTTATGCAATATAATTTTGTAGATTTACAGCAAAGAAACAAGTAAGTTTTGAAATCGAAAAATTTTGATTAGCTGACACCTTATTTTTTAACCAAAAAACCGATAAAATTTACAACTAAGTACTCAAATAATGAATAAGCGGCTACTTTAACTCCGCTTATAACAGATAAAATTAACAGTAAATAATGACTTCAGAAGCTTTAAGCCAAATAGTTGTGCAGGGTATGCAGGAGAAAAAGGCTAACAATGTAACTATCATGGATCTTTCAGATGTTAAAAATGCAGTAGCAGATTTTTTCATTTTATGTTCCGCCAATTCAGACACACAAGTAGATGCTATTTCCGAGTCAGTGGAAGCGTTTGTATTTAAAAATGCGAAAGAAAACGTTTGGCAAAAGGAAGGAAAAAATAATAAGGAATGGATTTTGCTTGATTTTGTTACAGTAGTAGCGCATATTTTTAAAACAGATAAAAGAGCGCATTATAACCTCGAAAATTTATGGGGAGACGCTAAAATCATTGAAATTGAGAACGCATAAATAATAATAAACATATTGCTTTACCCTATCGTTAGGGATTAAGCTAAATGAAACAGTAATATATAATAATGGCAGAGATACCTAATAAAGACAAGAAAAAGAAAATCATCCCTAAGCCACCACAAAAACCTAATTACCAGATTTGGGTAATTATTGTTTTAATATCTGTGGTATTTGGAATTTCCATTTTTAGTGGAGGCAATAGTGCCATCGAGATTTCGGAAAAAAGATTTGAAAGGATGTATTTGAGTAATGACATCAAAAAAGTGTTATTACTTAAAAACCAAGGAGTTGTTGAAGTGTACCTCAAAGAGGAGGCACTTCAAAATTCTAAATATATTCAAGAGCTGGAAAGTAGTAAGAATCCATGGAATTATGAGAATGGCCCTCACTACACCTTCAAGGTACCTAGTCTGGATATTTTCGATAAAAACTTTACTGAATTAGAATCACAAGTTTCTGAATCGAATAGAATAGGTTATGAAGTAGAAGAAAGAACCTCATGGACTGATATGTTCTGGAGCTATGGGTTTTTGATATTTCTTCTTTTTGGTGTGTGGTTTTTAATGAGAAGAATGACAGGACAAGGTGGTCCAGGTGGTCAGATTTTTAATATTGGAAAATCTAAAGCAGCTCTTTTTGATGCAGAAAATAAAGTTAAAATAACTTTTAAAGATGTAGCCGGGTTGGATGAAGCCAAGGAAGAAGTAGCTGAAATAGTGGAGTTCCTTAAAACACCTGCAAAATTCACAACATTAGGCGGTAAAATCCCTAAAGGTGCCCTATTAGTAGGCCCTCCGGGTACAGGTAAAACTTTATTAGCCAAAGCTGTAGCTGGTGAAGCTGGTGTGCCATTCTTCTCCCTTTCAGGTTCTGATTTTGTGGAAATGTTTGTGGGTGTAGGTGCTGCAAGGGTAAGAGATTTGTTTAAGCAAGCAAAAGAAAAAGCACCTTGTATTGTATTTATTGATGAGATTGATGCGATCGGTCGTTCCAGAGGTAATGGTAGAATGCCAGGATCTAATGACGAAAGAGAAAATACCTTAAACTCATTATTGGTTGAAATGGATGGTTTCTCTACTGATTCTGGAGTAATAATTTTGGCTGCAACCAACAGACCTGATGTGTTAGACTCTGCCTTAATGAGACCAGGTAGATTCGATAGACAAATTAGTATTGATAAGCCTGATATTGTTGGAAGGGAAGCAATCTTTAAAGTGCACTTAACTCCATTAAAAGTAGATGCTAATTCTGTAGACTCTAGAAAATTAGCAGCACAAACGCCAGGCTTTGCCGGTGCCGAAATTGCTAATGTTTGTAATGAAGCAGCATTAATAGCCGCTAGAAAAAATAGAAAAGCTGTTGAAATGCAAGATTTCCATGATGCCATTGATAGGGTAATTGGAGGTTTAGAGAAGAAAAACAAGTTAATTTCACCGCATGAGAAGAAAATTGTTGCTTATCATGAGGCAGGTCATGCTGTAGCCGGATGGTTTTTAGAGCATGCTGACCCATTGGTAAAAGTGAGTATAGTACCTAGAGGTGTGGCTGCATTGGGTTATGCGCAGTATTTACCAAAGGAGCAGTTCTTATATCAAACAGAACAACTAATGGATGATATGTGTATGGCACTAGGCGGAAGAGCGGCTGAGCAGATTACTTTTGGTAAAATATCTACCGGTGCATTAAGCGATTTAGAAAGAATTACCAAAATGGCCTACAGTATCGTAAGTGTATACGGTATGAATGAAAAACTAGGTAACGTTTCTTATTACGACTCCAAGGATAGCGATGGTTACAAATTTACCAAGCCTTATTCTGAAAATACCGCTCAAACAATAGATGAAGAAGTTAGACTTTTGATTGATACAGTTTATGAGAGAACATTAAAACTCTTAACTGACAAGAAAAAGGAGTTAGGCATCTTAGCTGAGCAATTATTAGAAAAGGAGATTCTTTTCCAATCTGATTTAGAGAGGTTAATAGGAAAACGTCCTTTTGCCGAAGAAACTACCTATGAAGCTTTTACAAATAAAAAAGCCTCAGTAGCAGATTCTGACACTAAATCTTCGGATGAAAGTAAATCAGAAAACGGTAAAGAAGGTGAGGAAGCATTAGCAGAAGAAAGTTCTTCTAATAAGACCGAAGATAAAAAAGAATAAAAAGTAATTCAATTCATAAAAATTAAAAAAGCCATCAGGAATTCCTGATGGCTTTTTTTTTGAATTAACTTTTAAAGAACTTTTTATAAATAGGTTTTCTATAAGCAAATTGTAACCACAAGACTGGATATAGAAGAAAATCCATTAAAATAAATGGAGATTTGAAATTGATATCGTCAATAATAACAGACTCATTAGAACTCAAATTTTCAACAATGTGGTGATGCTTCCAGCTACTTAAAAAAAATGGTAATTTGGAACCTTCATCAATAAATTCGAATACTTTCTCGTCTGTTTTGTCAAACGTAATATCGCTTATCCAATCTTGTTTAAAGAAAATAAAATTAAGGAGGAGGTGCACTTTATCCCCTTTTTCACAGCCTCCAAATTCTTTCAATTCAACAGGCGGAAAGGGGGGATTGAGCTTCAAAAATAGTTTTTCATTAAACCTTGCCTTTACGCTCAAGTAATCTGCCTTAACTATAGTCTTTAATTTTAAATGCATTCCGGTATAATAAGATGCCTTAACTATTGTTTGAAATTAGTTTAAATAAAACTAAAACACCCTCTAAAATTTACTCCTTCACTCCACATACTTAGGTCCATACTGATGGACTACTGCTTTTTTATCAGATAATTTTACTTCAAAAATCTTATCATATTCTAGTTCGCCGAGTGTTTCCTGAGGTTTTTCTATACCAAAAGCTTGAATCTGTTCAAGGATAGTATTGCTATGACCTATCATCACAATGGTGTCTGCAGCCATATTTTTCAAACTTTCTGCTATTTTATTAAATTCTTTAGGATTATATTTACCGATAGCAATACCTTGTGCTTCAGCTAAAGGCTCGGCAGTTTCTATAGTTCTTTTAAAATCTGAACTTAAAATTGTATCTACCTTTATTCTCTTAAACCATGTGGCCAAATCAACTGCTCTCATTACACCATCAACTGTTAAAGAAGGATCTTTAGCCATTAAAGTGTCTTTTTCGGCATGCCTAACAAGGTATATAGTCTTATTTTTATTCTCATTTGAGCTACAGGCTAATAAAACTAAACTTATAACTACAACACATACTAAATTTTTCATAAACCAAAGTTAAAAAATTAAGTGAATTCTTTTCATTCCTTTCTTCTTATTTTAGAAACACTCTAATACACTTCTAATTAGAACTTAAAAACCAATATAATATGAAAATTTTATAAGAATCAGTGCTTAAAATACCATATATTGAGAGTATTTCATAGATTAACTTAAAGTTACATAGTAAAACAAGCTCGATGTAAGCTTTTACTATTTTAAAAAAGCTAAACTCTTCTAATTAATTATTAGCCTAATTTACTTATATTATTTTCTTTAATTTTATATGAAACCATACATTATATCGATAAATACTGCTTATTTAACGATGAGTGGGCAAATATTTAAAATTTAATAATTACATTTGATGGTATTTAAGTATTAAAATGTTATGGCATTAACACCATTAAATGAAAATTTAGGTCGTACTAGGGCCGCCCACTTATTAAGGAGAACCGTTTTTGGTGCTACTCTGGCAGAGGTAGATTCTTTTGCAGCACTAACTCCTACGGAAGCACTTACATTGCTTTTTAAGGACGGCTTAGAAAGTCCGCTCCCTCCCATTGATCCTGCAACAGGCTCTGAATGGATGGTATCCGGAACAAGTGATGCAAACAGTGAAAATTTAGATAGTTTATTTCTTCGCTGGCACATTGGGCAAATGTGTGGAGGATTAGCCCCAAATGAAGATAAATTAGCACATATTTTCAGGGAGAAGATGGTTTTATTTTTGCATACTCATTTTACTACCAAAAAATCAACAGTAAGCAATAGCAGGTCATTGTATTATCAAAATGAGCTATTTAGAAGATTTGCGTTTGATAAAAACCTACTAGTTGAGCCAGAAGATCCTTTAGAAACACCCATTCAATTAAATTTTAAATCACTAGTTATAAAGGTTTGTGTTGATAATGCCATGCTAAAGTTCTTGGATGGCAGGCTCAATGTAAAAGGCAACCCTAATGAAAATTTTGCCAGGGAGCTTTTAGAACTGTACTCAGCTGGAAGAGGACTGGAGGGCTCAGATAAGAATTCCGAGTTTGATGGGGATTATGGCACTTTTACTGAACAGGATGTGCAAGAAGGGGCCAAAATATTATCAGGGTTTGATGTAGACCCCAACTTCTCCGTAATAGATCCAGATACAGGTTTGCCTACAGGCAGAATCAGAGGGAATGGAAATATTGCTAATCAACATGACAATAACACTAAAGAATTAAGCATAAGATTTAATAATGCGGTTATAGCACCAAATCCTGAATTATTAGTTGGCGGAGAAGCAACAAGGGAAAGTGCATTGGACGAAATTCAGCAGTTCATGGATGCCATTTTTGACCAGGAAGAAACCGCCAAACATATCTGTAGAAAAATTTATAGATTTTTCGGGTACCATGAAATCACAGAAGAAATACATGCTGGAATTATTACTGACCTGGCACAGATATTTATAGCTTCTGATTTCAAAATCCAACCTGTATTAGAAGCCTTTTTTAGTAGTCGGGAGTTTTATGAAGGAGCTGCAGGATTGGAAGATGATGTATATGGAAGCATTATTAAATCTCCAATAGATTTAGTTTTAGGACATGCCAGAACTTTTGAAATAAACCTTCCTCATTACTTGAATAATCCTACTGAATTTTATGAGGCCACCGGTTTTATGCTGGATAGAATTGGAGATATGGGACTAGATTATTATGAACCTTTCGAAGTGGCAGGGTATTCAGCTTACCATCAATACCCGATTTACTATAGAGGTTGGATTACTACCAATTATTTGACACAAAGATATTCTTACTTCCAGAAGGTAAGTAGTGGAATGATGGATGAAACGCAGGTGGAATTATTAGCACCTATCGATTATGTGGTTAAAAATTTAGATTTCACTTTAGCTTCTAACGCAAGGGATTTAGTAGCAGAAGTTTGTAAGCAATTGCTATCTGTTTCCTCCAATGTATCATTTGGTGATGATGCAAGTGAATTAACTGAGGAAAGGCTAAGCTATTTCTTAAATGCCTTCCTGTTAACTTTTGCTATAGATGAGAATCCGGAAGAAGCATGGACCATTAGATGGACTAATGGATTTGACCCTGAAGTAGTTAGCAGACAATTACAAGATTTATTTAATGCCATACTTCAGTCACCTGAATATCAATTAATGTAGTTATGGAAAGAAGAAAATTTCTAAAAAAATTAGGTTTTGCAGCAGGAATGCCATTTGCACTTTCGGGCATTCCTTTACAAATACTTGCCTCTCACGAGCCTTTAAAAAATCTATTGCATAAAAGCACTAATGATAATGTATTGGTGATTTTACAAATGCACGGTGGTAATGATAGTTTAAATTCTTTTATTCCTATTGATGCTTATGATCAATACTACAGTAGAAGAGCTAATATCGCTATTCCCTACAGAAGCGGAAACCGTACCTTAATCCCTTTAGATAGTACCCTTGCAGGTCCTGATCAAGTAGGTTTGCATCCGGACATGATCGACTTCAAATCGATGTACGACCAGGGGCAAGCTGCGGTATATCAAGGCGTATCTTACCCTAAAAACAATGGCTCTCATTTTAGAGGAAGAGATATTTGGTTTATGGGTGGTGATTATGATGATTATTTCTCTTCCGGCTGGATAGGCAGATATCTTAATTTAGCTTATACACCTTCGTCCTATCCGGATGATTTCCCAAATGCTGAAATGCCTGATCCTTTGGCATTGGAGATGGGTAATGATTCTTCATTGGTTTTCCACCAGGAAGGTAATATACCTACTTCAATTTCCTTAGGTAACAGTCCTGGTCAGTTATTGGATCAAATTGAAAATCTGGAAGGTTTTCAGGATCAGGGTGTCGATCCCAGAGGCTTGCCTCCTGAATTTTTAAATGGATCTGCCTATAAAAAAGAAATGGACTGGATTTTAGGGCTGGAAGACAAATCTGAAACTTACATTAAAAGACTTCAGGAAATATATTTGGCTTCTTCCGATTCGAGTATTGAATATCCATCAATATATCCATTTAATGCGCCTAGCAATAGTAGGAGAAATCCATTAAGTGGTCAATTACAATTGGTGAGTAGGCTGTTAGGAGGTGGAATTAAAACAAAAGTATTCCTTGTAAAGATTGGCGGGTTCGATAGTCATGCCGATCAGGTAGAAACTAGTGATACTACAATGGGAGTTCATGCTACTAAAATGTATCATATTTCTGCAGCTCTGAAGGCTTTTCAGCAGGATCTTAAAAACAGAGGCATCTCAGATAAGGTATTAACTGTAACAATGTCAGAGTTTGGCAGAAGAATTGGATCTAATGGAAGTTACGGTACTGACCACGGAAAAGGAGGCTCTGTAATGTTATTTGGCGACAAAGTGAATGCCGGTGTATTTGGAACAAATCCTGATTTGAGTAAAAGTAATATTGAAATGCAGTTTGATTATCGTCAGCTCTATTCAGGCATTTTGCACGATTGGTTTGGGGTTGAACAATCAGTAATTAATCAGGATATCTTCTTTAAAGATTTCTTTAATGCCACAGGCGAAGATGGTAGTCCATTACCTGATGTGAAAATTATATCTGATAAAATTACAGGTAATAAAGATTGGCTGGTGGAAAGGTTTAATGTTTCTTCACCATTCCCTAATCCGGCAAAATACTATACTCAATTAAATGTTCATAGTAATATAAAAGGAATTGCTCAGCTTCAAATTCTTGATCAAAAAGGAACCGTAATTAAATCAATGAAAGAAAATCTGCAGCAAGGAAAAACAGAAATAAAAATAAACACTGATTTCCTCAAACAAGGAATGTATTATTTAAAAATTGACGCCCAAAATATCCATGAAACTAAAAAGCTTATTATTCAATAATTATCGACCTTTTGTTATAATAATTTGTTTTAGCCTATTATCTATTTCATTTACTGAGGCGCAAACTTTTAAAAAGAAACCCAAAAATATTGGTGACGACTTTTTGAAAACGCAATGGTGGCTAGGAATTAGAGGTGGAGCAAACTTTACTAATGTAACGCCAATCAATAGATTTTCAGGGTTCAACCCCATTAATTACGATGAGGAAGCACTTGAAAAAACTTATAATGAATTTGAAAACCCTGGCTTCCATGTAGGATTAGATATTACATTCTATCATGCAGGTTTTTCATTATCTACCTTCCCATCTTTTTTTATCCACAACCTATCATATGAAAGTAATAGGCTTTGGGTGGGAGATACAGAGTTTGATAGATATGAAACTAATTATGCTGTAGATCAATCCGTTACTTTTATTGATATACCGGTTGCTTTAAAATATGATATTCTACAAAATAAAGTGAGGCCATTTGTAATGGCAGGTGCTTTCTATAGCTTCAGGTTTGCAGCAAATAAAGAAGTAAATATTCGTGAAACAGATTATGCTTCAGGTGCTGCTCAGCAATATGATAGAGCCACTATCAATTTGAGTAATCCAGAAGAATTTAATAATAACTGGGGTGTTTTAGGAGGTTTAGGTGTAAGTTTCGACTTCTGGAATATCAGAACAATTATAGACTTTCAGTACAGGCATAGCTTTAATTCTGTAGTAAACCCTTCTGAAAGATTTAAAGAAACAGAATTTTCTGCTTTTGGAGAATTGCAGGATGATTACAGCATCCAAAACTTTAGCGGATCTTTAAGTTTTGTTTTCCCATTAAGATATATTGACAGCCAGTTTAAAGCTTTATAAATGAGATATTTAGTAACATTAATTTTCGCTTCTTTTATATTCCTGGCCTGTTCTAAGGAGGAAGAATTTAACCCGGAATCAGCCTTTCTTCAAATTTATGATGATAATAATTACAATGTAGCCTACCAACCTGTTGGTTTAGGAGCTACTGATAGTAATTTATTTGTTTTATCTGAGAGAAATTTAGATGTGAGTAATTTTTCTGGTATTAATCTGGTGGTGACTAACCAGGCGGGGGATTTTACCAGAGAAGTTGAGTTAGAAGATATATATGTAGCCCCTACTAAAGGATTACTGAAAATTGGCACTACCAATTCCACACATTACTTCTTTTGCATGGATAGAAATAGTTTAAGGCCTCAATTAGGTAGTATTCCTGCAGGTGGTGATCAGGTAACATTTTCTCCATTAAACATGCCTGCCTCCTACCCTCTGGCAGCGGCAATCAGTAACAATAATAATTTAATTTTATTAAGTTATAACCCTGAAAGCCAGGCATCTGTAATCTCAGTGGTAGATTTAAATGGCACTGTAGTAAATCAGGCCTCTTATTCCATTGGCCCAGGTGATGATGTACGAACCGCTGTAGTTAATCATTTTACTAATAGAAGCGATAGATTGCCATTCTTTTGTGGACAAGCGTCTAACGGTAGTTATTATTTTAATGGCTTTTTTAACTATACCCTTTCAATGGTATTTACTGATTTAGGAGATGATCCTACAGGAGTAATACAAGGCCAGGCATTGAATGCGGGCATGAAGAGTATGATACCTATAGGTGGTAATAACTATGCCTTTATGGGTTTTCAGTTTTCTGATCATTTTATTTCAGGACAAATACAGTTTTCTACAACGGGCATAACTTCTTCGGTTAACTTTTTTGATAGGAATATTCCTGAAATAGCTGAAAAAGCCAATAGCAGAGTAGTTACCTATAGTGCTAATAGTGCTGAACCAGAGATGGTAATATTTGCATCGGAAACCGAAGGCAGGCAAGTAGTGCTTTACTTTTATGACATAAATACTGGCAACTTACTTAGCACATACTATATTGGAACTTTAAACCCATTTACTTTAGCCGACCTTATCGTATTTGAAGATGGCAGTATTGCAGTTACAGGCACCACCTTTTTAGCCGGGAGATTTGAAAGAATTTATATAACTAAAATAAACCGCCAGCAAATTTTAGACATTCTTTAATACGCAATTGCTTTCCGTTTAAATAAATTCTTTGAAAGTTCAATAACATAGTATACATTGGTGGTTTAAAACTTACTTGCAACAAAAATGCATTGGATAATTAAACACCAATGGTGGGCATTTCGAAGATCGCCTGCCTTTGAAAAAGACTTAGGAGTAAAGATATTTCTTGGAATAGTAGGCCTCTTGTTTTTATTAAATCTGGTATTTATTTCAGCAGGTTTAGGGAGTATTTTAGATGAATTCAGAGGTGAATTAACCAGAGTAGAGTTTATCAATCAGTTCGTTTTATACTATTTTTTATTCGAACTAGGTATACGATATTTTCTTCAACCAGTACCAGCACTAGATGTTGAACCTTATTTACATCTCCCTATAGGTAAAAAGTTTATCGCTAATTATCTTTTGATAAAATCATTCCTAAGCCCTTATAATTTATTGGCCCCTGCTGTTTTTGTTCCTGCATTTTTTTCGGTAGTTATTCCTGAATTAGGCTTTAATAGTGCTTTACTATGGCTATTATTTAATTTAATAATTTCATTATCCCTGCATTTTTTTAATATTATTTTTAAAAAGAAACTTGAAAACAATACGATTACATGGATAGTAATTGTTATCATTTTTGCAGCTAATTATGTGTTAGGCAATTATTTTAATTTTGATTTAATACCATTTCATTTACTTTTAGAGGCTACAATAACTTCTCCATTTTTAATAATCATTCCCGTTTTGTTATCGGTAGCAATGGTCTTTACTTGCTACCGTTTCTTTACACAATATTTATACCTTGAGGATCTGGCTGATGCTAAAATGCTTTCAGGAGAGAAATTTACCGAAAAACTAAGCGGTTTCGAATCAAAAGGGCTCGTAAATACCCTCATAGTACAAGAATTGAAATTAATTCTCCGACATAAAAGGAGCAGATCAGCTATTTTAATCTCCTTATTATTTTTATTCTATCCATTAATACTTTTAAACCGGGGTGACGGAGAAATCGATCTAGCTATGTTTATGATTGCCAGCATATTATTGACCGGTATTTTCATCATGAATTACGGACAATTTCTATGGAGCTGGAATACGAACCAAATGGATTTCTTTCTCACAAAAATTAACCCTTATACCCAATGGATTGAATCGCGTTATAGGCTTTTGTTATATTCTGCCATTATATCAAGTATTTTGGCTATTCCGTATGTTTATTTTGGTTGGGAAATTTTACCTGCCATAGTGGCAACGGCTTTGTATAATGTAGGGATTAATAGTATGCTAGTAATGAGAATGTCCTTATGGTCCCCCAAAGCAATAGACTTAAATAAAAGCTCTATGATGAACTACGAAGGAACCGGTGCTGCACAATTTTTAATTGGTTTGCCAATTATATTAGGTCCCTTAGCTATTTACGGTATCTGCTATTTGACAGGGATTCCCCAATTGGGCATATTAGCAGTAGGCATAATTGGAGTAATAGGAATAGCTTTAAGAGGGGTTTTCTTCAAAGCTATTGCCTCAAAATTAAAGAAAGATAAGTACAAACTCATTTACGATTTAACTTTATAAAACAGTGATTCAAATTAATAACCTTCAGAAAAGCTATAAACAATTAACTGTATTATCAATAGATAAACTGGAGATTCCTTCAGGGCAATCTTTCGGTTTAGTGGGTAATAATGGCGCTGGCAAGACTACTCTATTGAGGCTTATGCTTGACCTAATCCGTGCCACCAGTGGAACTGTGATGGTAGAGGGCGAAGCTGTGAACGAAAGTGAAGAGTGGAAAAGCTTTACAGGCTCCTTTATAGATGAAAAATTCTTAATAAGCTATTTAACACCGGAAGAATATTTTCAGTTTTTAGCGCAGATTAATGGGGTAAGCAAGGGAGATTTAGATAGGCATTTGGCACTTTTCGAGGCTTTGTTTAATGGAGAGATTTTAGGAAAGGGGAAATACATACGAGACCTCTCTAAAGGAAATAAGAAAAAGTTAGGAGTAGCAGCTGCATTATTAGGCAATCCTAAATTAGTGATATTAGATGAACCTTTTGAAAATTTAGATCCTACCAGTCAAATAAGGTTAAAGCGTATTATTCAACAATTGAAGGAGGATAAGGCTGTCACTTTTCTGATTTCCAGCCATGACTTAAACCATGTGACAGAAATTTGCGAACGTATTGTAATCCTGGAAAATGGCATTATAGTAAAAGACTTAACTGCTAACGAAAAGACTTTAGGCGAATTGAATGAATACTTTAGTGGGAATGCCACAATTGATTCTCCTCTGTAAGTTTTTAGTGCCAAAAAGATTGAGGACAATAGATTTTCTTTTGTTGTCTTTTAAATTTGAATGACATTGTTAGCTCATGGCTGCCTCCACTGAAAGGGCCTATACTTGAGATAATATAATCGTAGGAGTAGGTGAAACTAAAAGGATCACCGGCTGAAAAGCCTACTAATCCGCTGAAACTATCATCTTGTCTGAATGATACTCCAAACCAAACATCGTTATTTTTTTGAGCCATTAAATTTAAATCAAAATGACCTTTAGCAGGTCTTACAGATTTAAACATGATAGATGGAGCTAAAAACCAACCTTCAGAGGGGTTTCCAACATCAATTCTATAGCCAACATTCGCAAAATAATGGGCATTTAAATCGAAAACTTCCACTTCACTCTCCCCTGTTGGTAAAAACATAGCACTACTTCTCACTAATTGTGTAATAGATGCCCCACATGAAATTTACTACTGTACAACCATATGCCTACAGAAGCATCCGGTAATATCTGGTTGGTCAAAAGTCTATCAATGATAGGGTTATTTTGGTGGAAGAAAGGGCTTCACTGACGATTGCTATGGCTATGTCAGGATAGACTTCTCGCCCAATAGATATTGTGCATAAAAAACCTCACACGTTAATGCGAGGTTTTACTCTTACTAATGGGTGGAAGACCGGGCTTCTCTGACGATTGCTATGGCTATGTCAGGATAGACTTCTCGCCCATTAGATATTGTGCATAAAAAAACCTCACACGTTAATGCGAGGTTTTTACTCTTACTAATGGGTGGAAGACCGGGCTCGAACCGGCGACCCTCGGTACCACAAACCGATACTCTAACCAACTGAGCTACATCCACCATTTTTGGAGAGGCAAAGGTAAGTGATTATTTCAGATTTGTGAAATGATAGAGAAAATAATTATAAGTTTTTTTATTCTGCCGATAAAGCAAGAGTCAATAAATTGTCTATTACCTAATAGCTAGAGGAATATTCAAGTTCACTGTATAATTGCTGCCTATATTATTAATATTAAATGGTCTTAAAAATGACAAATGATCTACATAGGCCTCATTTAATAAATTATTGACGGATAAATTAAAATTAAATCTCTGAGAACCCAATTTAAAATCAGATCCTACTTGAGCACCTAATAAATGAAAAGCAGGAGTTGCCTGGTTTTGATAACTTAAAACTTCTCTTGGGCTTAATCTATCTTGCTGAAAAACATAATTATAATTTAACTGTATTCTGAAGTGATGGAAAAATCCAAAATCATCAAGATTCCAGGTGATTGAAGATAAAATTCTGTCTGCCGGAATTAAAGGCATCGCTTCATCCTTGTCAGGATTGCTGCCCCTCACCATAGAGTAACTTGAACTTAAAACAAGTTTCTTATTTGCAAAAGGACGAATTTTAGTTTGCAGCTCTCCTCCGTGTAATCGTGCATTATTCTGATCGAATGACCAAACAATTAAATCAGTGCCGTCAACTGGCTCTCCAGTAGGAGTAAAATAGATATAATTGGAAACTAAATTAATAAAAGGGCTGAATTCAATACTTAAAATGGGGTTTTTATATTCTAATGCAAAGTCGAGCTGAAAATTTTGCTCACGCTTAAAATCTGTATTCCCCAATTCAAAGCGCTGGGTACCAGGATGCTCCCCGGATGAGAACAGCTCCGCTAAATCAGGTGCCCTAAATCCACTTGAAAAATTTGCTCTGACATTTAGTTGCTTGCCATACCTATGGATTAAGCCCAGCGATCCACTGACTCCGGAATGCTTCCTCCGAAGCAGGCGCTGCTCCTCTGGCTGCGAAGGAAACGTATACCCATAGTTCTGAATTACTGCAGCTGATGCATCACCTTTTGTAATTCTGCCATCATAGCGTAGCCCTGCCTGATAAGTAGTTTCATTTTTCCTTAACGTATATAAATAGTAAAGTGAACCATCCATTATTTTAGCATCAGGAACCAGTACTTTTTTCACCGCGTTCATGTTCTTATTGTCGAGGAAAAATCCCTGAAGACCAAAAACATGTTCATAATTACCCTTTTCAAGAAAGTACTTAGCATCGAATGTTGTATTATACTGTGTTAGCCCTAAATCAACTAAATCAAAATCCTCTGCAATTTCCTTTCGGAAGTTAATGTGATGACCTAATGTAGTCTCCAACCTACCCTGGCCCAAGGAAAATATTCCGTTTAAGGTGATTAAATGGTCCTGAATTTCCTGGAAAGGCAACTGCATACTTCTGTCGTTCCTAAAAGTAGCTAAACTTTGGTCGAGCTCATTTCCCTCAATAATTCCTAAATTCTGCAAATGGTAAGTATAACCTAACTTCAACAAACCCCATTTCTTTTGCAAGCCAGTATTTATCCTAAAAGTACTGGTATTAAACCTCGAATTGCCAATAGTCCTCCCATTGCCATCAGAATAATCGGCATGATTTTCATGCGCTGCATTTAAGCTGTAAAACCAACCAGATTCTTTCGTTTCTTTTAAGCCAATTGTTTGGCGGATACCTAGCGTATTGGAATGAAAGGTAGTATTGAAGTCTGCCAGCATTTTGCCTTTTGGTGCTGGTCGCTCATCTACCAAATATACCACTCCACCAACCGCACCAGAACCATATAAAAAAGAAGCAGGCCCTTTAATTACTTCTACTGCTTCAATTCCTAAATCATTTACGCCAAGTCCATGATCAGCTCCCCATTGCTGGTTTTCAAAGCGCGTGCCCTGGTACATACTTAAAATTCTGCTAAAGGACATACCTCTGATTACGGGCTTCCCTACTCCTGTCCCATAGGCTATCTGCTCTACACCGGGTATTTTCATCAATGAGGTCATTGTATTGATCTGACCCTCGCTTCTCATCTCATTGATGCCCATTTTTTCCACCAGCACTGGAATTTCATCTCTGCTAGCAATTCTTCCTGCAGAAACAATCACTTCATTCACTAAAACACTCTCTCTTTCCAATAAAATGATTTGGTTATTTTGCAGTTCATCTAAACTTGTTCTGATTAGTTGTGTTTTATAGCCTACAAATGAAATTTGCAATAGCACATTTTTCACCTTCTCATTTACTTCCACAGTGAATTTTCCTGATAAATTAGTAACCGTGCCGCTTTTCAATTCAGGCAAATACACATTGACCCCTACTAAAGGTTCCTGAGTTTGCGCATCCAGCACGCTACCTGAAATTTGCGCTATTTCTATAGCTTTTACTTCAGAGATAAGGCAAACATGAGAAAAGAAAAGCAATAGAAATAAACTCTTACAAATATGAAACATAACAACCTGATGTTTTATTATACGCTAATAATTAATTACTATATTGATATATCTTATTTTTAGACATATCTAAACTTTATTATTATTCAAACTTAATAATATTTATAATAATTATCTAATTAAAATAAGATTACCATACAAAGTAGGTAAGCAAGATTAAATCAGCAAATTATCAGGTCGGCTTGAAGGCAGACTTATATGATTTAAGTGTTGTTTTACAGGATAGGAATGTGAATAAGCTCTCTTTGAAAACTACTGTATGATAAAATATCTTGAAAGATGATGAGCGCTTCAGAAAGATGTTGTTTATAGGGTATACTTTTAAGCTTTTTATTCTAAAAGGCAGCTTCATTGGAGCTTTAGATATCCTTTATTTACAAATAGTAACTGGTACTACTGTTAATTTAGTGGTAATTCTGAATTTTAATAGAAGGATCGGCCTTATTCATTTTAGGGATTTTGTATTTCTAATTGGACAAGAAACAAAATGTTTGATTCGCTGGCTAGCGGAGAGCATTCTTGCTAGACTGTGTATTTCGAGTATCTTAAATGTAGTTCTCTATTAAAATAGCAGCAGAACCTCACCACTAATAATAAACTAAACCGAAACAGTCTAGAAAGGGCTATTCCCTGGCAGGAGATTTACTGGTGATCCGCCTAAGTGCTTTTACTTCTTTCGCCTTCTATCCTTTACTTTTTTGCCTGTGCCACCTTTTGCATTTTTAGCCGCGTGAGGATTCTTTTTTTCATGAAAAGCTCCTTTAAAATCAGGGTCTTCAATACGCTTCTGTCTGTCGATTTCCATGTCTATTTCCTTTTGCTCTTCTTTTAGGGTGGCTTCTATAGTTACCTCTTTAGGCAATTGTCGCACAGGTATTTTCATGCGGATCAGCTCTTCAATCTTACTGATATTGTACACTTCAGCTGCATTCACAAAAGTAATGGCTACTCCTCTGTGTTGCACTCTGCCGGTTCTCCCCACCCTGTGCACATAATCTTCATTTTTATTGGGTACATCGAAGTTGATCACGTGGCTTACTTCATGAATATCAATGCCTCTTGCAGTAACATCGGTTGAAACCAAAATCCTGATATTACCTTCACTAAAATCTTTCACTGAATTGATCCGCGTAGATTGCCCTTTGTTGGCGTGAATTACCCGCACACTTTCCGTTATCTTTCTATCGATAAAATGAAAAACGTTATCTGCGGTTTTCTTAGTGCTTACGAAAATAATCACTCTCTCTAATTTCTCGTTTAGCAAAAGATGCCTCAAGAGGTTAATTTTAGTCAGGAAATTAGGGACATGATATAAAAACTGCTTCACCAAAGTGGTAGTGGTAGCCTGCGGTGTTACTTCCACCTTTTCAGGGAAATCGGTAAACTCATAAGCATATTTTTCTACCCTCTCTGGAAAGGTAGCTGAGAAAAACAAATTTTGCTTCTTCATAGGCAAAATCTCCAGCACATTTCTGATTTGGGGCATAAACCCCATATCCATCATTTTGTCAGCTTCATCTAAAATAAAAGTTTTAATGTTTTTAGTCGCCAAAACACCCATATTGTACACATCCAGAAGTCTGCCAGGTGTAGCCACTAAAATATCGCAACCTGCTGCAACTTCCTCTGCTTGCTTTTTGGGTCCAATGCCACCATACAAACATACAGCCCGTAAATCTGTGTATGCACCTAAGGACTTCAAATTCTCAAAGACTTGCATCACTAACTCGCGAGTGGGTGCAATAATTAAAGCCCGGGGTGCATCACCTTGTGCATATTTTAATTTCATCAAAAGAGGTAAAACAAATGCAGCAGTTTTTCCGGTTCCTGTCTGAGCTATACCAATTACATCGTGTCCATTTAAAATTAAGGGAATTGCTTTTTGCTGAATAGGACTCGGTTTTTCGTAGCCTAAATCATCAATGGCATTGAATAATTGCTTGTTTAGTTTAAATTCCTGAAAGGATAAGATATCTTGCGACATGAACTGATAAATTTTGGCAAAAAGATGAAAAAGCTACTGATTATAAATGCAAAGATAGTAAATGAAGGGCAGATTGAGCAGAAAGATATTTTAATCGTCAACGGACGCTTCGAAAAGATAGCTTCTGAAATTAATTCCAAGGAAGCTAATGAATTTATTGATGCCAATGGAATGCACCTATTTCCTGGCTTAATTGACGATCAGGTCCATTTTAGAGAGCCAGGCCTTACTCATAAAGCCAACATTTTTACAGAATCTCGCGCGGCAGTAGCGGGAGGCGTAACTTCCTTTATGGAAATGCCAAATACCGTTCCTAACGCCTTAACTTCAGGAGCTTTTACAGGATAAATACGATATTGCTGCCAAAAATAGCCTTGCTAACTACTCTTTCTTTATGGGAGCTAGTAATGATAATATTGAAGAAGTTTTAAAAACTAATTCAAAAAATGTTTGTGGCATAAAGGTATTTATGGGCAGTTCAACGGGAAATATGTTGGTAGATAATGAGCAAACCTTGAATAATATTTTCTCGAAGGTACCTATGCTCATTGCCACACATTGTGAAGATGAAGGCACCATAAGGACTAATACTGAAAAATATAGAGCGGAATATGGAGAAGAAGTTCCCATAGAAATGCACCCAAAAATCAGAAGTGAAGAAGCATGTTATTTATCCTCCTCTTTAGCAGTGCAATTGGCAAGTAAGCATGGTTCACGCTTACATGTTTTGCATATATCTACCGCTAAGGAGCTATCGCTTTTTGAAAACAAAACTCCACTGGAAAAGAAAAAAATAACTTCAGAAGCCTGCATTCATCATTTATGGTTTTCTGAGGCTGATTATAAAGAAAAAGGCACATTTATTAAATGGAACCCTGCTGTGAAAACAGCTAATGACAGAGATGAAATCATGAAAGCTGTTTTAGATGGCCGAATAGATGTAATTGCCACCGATCACGCACCGCATACATTTGCTGAAAAGCAAAACACCTATTTCAATGCACCATCAGGTGGACCTTTAGTACAGCATAGTTTATTGGCTTTGTTAGATTTTTACCATCAGGGTAAGATGACTTTAGAGCAAATTGCCTTAAAAGCAGCACATAATCCGGCTATTTTATTCAGGGTGAAGGAAAGAGGCTTTATAAGAGAAGGCTATTTTGCAGATTTTGTACTGGCAGATTTGGAGAAATCCTTCACTGTTTCGAAAAACAATATTTTCTCTAAATGTGCCTGGTCACCCTTTGAAGGACATAGCTTTAAATCTTCAATTGCCTCGACCTTTGTTAATGGACAATTGGTTTACGATAAAGGTCAAATTTTAGAAGGTGAAAGCGGTAAAAGATTGGAATTTGGGGAGTTTTATAGGTAAAGGGCTAAGCCCATTCATCTTTATACTCCTCCACAAACTCCTTAAAAACTTTCGGCCTTTGTCCAGTCAGGTTTTCTACCCAATCTGTTGTTTCAGGAGTCGATTGAAATCTAGGAAAATAATGTAACATGATCATAACAAATATAAATCCAGCAGCAACTCCCTCTTTCCGTTTCTGAATGAAGAAATGAATTAAATTAGGAGAAATAAATCTAACCGTTTTGTTTATTGCTTTAGAAATAGTTTGTGCCATTTCATCGAAGCTGAGCTGTTCATCATTAGTGAGCTCATAGGCTTTATTCACATGTTCTGCAGGGTATAAAACTATAGGTACCGTTGCTTTTCCCACGTCCTCCACATCAATTAAAGTAAATTTAGCTTTACCTGCCGGTAGAAATATAACTTGATTTTTAATGATATCCGCTTTTAAAGTGGTGGTGAAATTTTGCATGAAATAAGCAGGCCTTAAAAATGTATACTCGATGCCGCTTTCAACAATAAGCTTTTCAATTTTATGGTGAGGTATTATGCTGCTTTTTTCTACCCCCTGCACAGAGAGAAAAATAATGTGCCGAATACCTGCTTTTTTTGTACTTTCTATAATTGGCTTGAAGTATTTCGGCACATCAGCCAAATGGGGCGGACGCAGTAAAAAAAGAATCTCGCATCCCACCATTGCAGTTTCAAAAGTCTCTCGTTTTTCAAAGTCAAATAAAGTGGGAGTAAGATGTACAGAGGCTGGCAACATAGACTTAGCCTCCTCTAACTTCCTGACTCCGGCCCTTATTTGAATGGGTTCATCAGCTTGTAATAGATGATGAATAACGGCTTTACCAATATTGCCAGTGGCTCCGGTAATAAAAATTGTACGCATATTAAAAAATGTTAGTCTCTATTTAAAGTTACTGAAATAACCCTTTGAAGTTGGTATTATTCATACTTACCTTTTTGTGGGTGTTATATATTTATCGGGTAAAAAAATTAAAAATACCTCTACCCTTTAGGATAATTAAAAAAAATAAACTTATTTAACATTTCATTCTAAAACAAACAAAAAACTTAAAATGATCCTATCAAAAATAAATCACTTCGCCCTTGTTGCACTAGCTATCGCTTTAGGTTCAATCGCTTTCCCCTTCATAGTAGGTTTTTTAGTAAGTATCCCGAATAGTAATACTGCATACGAATTAGGTGCATCAACTGGTTGGTTAGCAGGATATCTATTTTCTTTTACCAGCATAATTGGCGCAGTTTTATTTATAGCTTATTTGGGATTTAAACTGATTAAAGATTACAAAATCAGTAATGGTTAAAACAATCACCCCAACAATAGCATTTATTTTCCTGTCAGTTTTGCAGCTTACAACATCATGTAACTCAAAATTTGATGATTATTATGCTAACTGCAATCAAAGAATGGGAGCGTGCCCTGATGGCGAAGGTGATTACTGTTTATACGGATATGCCTGGGGTCTCAATAATTCTTTTTCACCTTATGGAGCGGAAGCAAAAGGTCCTCAGCTTAATAACACGGTTATAACCTATAGTTTTCAGTCTGAAAATAATTCTTTTAGTTCGCACAGGCAGTCAAATCTCATCTCCAACTCCTTTGATATTTTACCTGATTATTCCCAAGAATATATAAGAAAGGCATTTTGCGCATGGGAAGGTATTTCTAATTTCAGTATAAAAGAAGTCTCTGAAAATGAGTATAGCGACATTAAGATTTTTGTTGGAAAAATCCATGTTGCAGGTATTGGTTTTCCTAACATTAAAGATCAAAACTGCGCTGAAATTGCTGGAAATATTCTTCTAAGTAAAGACCTTAAAACTTCTGAAAAACATTTTTATTCATTGGTTTTGCACGAAATAGGTCACTCATTGGGTTTAGGACATGTAACTTCTGATAATGTAATGAACCCTAATAAGAATGATAGGTTTGATCAGTTACAAAAAGGTGACAGTTTAGGTATTATAGCGTTGTACGGAGAAAAAGAAGCTTTTTTAACCAATTAGAACATAAACTTATCTGAGATACCTCAAGTCCAAAAAGGAACTTCAAGACTTTTCGAAACCGCTACAAATATTGCAATATCAACGCTGCTAGAAAACAAAAAAGAAAGTTTTAAAAATATTTCCATTCCATTTAAAACTTTTTCAACCGGTATTACATCATAAGGGCAAAATCGTTAATTTGATCGTTAATGAAGTTTAGGAAAACAATTTTCTCAGTCTCTAGCAGGCAACCGTCTTCAAGTCATCCCTTTTTAGGGCTGAAATCTGAAGCGTGTCGTTGCCAGCTTCGACTGAGTTAATCAACAAATTAACTTAACGACATCCTTTTATTAGACCATATAATTTAACACGCAGTGCAAGCAGAGGCATCAGTCAACAATTTAATAGAAACAGCCCAGGCCGGAAATAATGATGCCGTGGGGCAGCTGGTGCAAATCTGGTACCCAAGGATTTACAATTATGCCCTTAAGTACTTCAATGATGCTGATTTAGCTGCAGAGGCAACTCAAAATACTTTTATAGCCATGCACGGACATATTGCTTCTTTAAAAGATTGTGGAAAGTTTAAATCATGGCTTTATACCATTGTTGCCAACCAATGCCGACAAGAAAGCAGAACCAGGAAAAGAAGCAAGTGGATGAGCTTTGATTCTCTGCTACAAAAAAAAGAGGAAAGTGAAAGCCCGGTTTGGGAAATTTCGAAACCAGCTTATCTAAATCCTGAAAGTAGTTTCCTCCAGTCTGAATTAAAGGCTACTCTTAAAAAATGTTTGCAAAAGTTAAGTGTTGACCAGCGTGAAGTGTTGATTATGAAAGAGTATGAAGGCTTAAAATTCAGGGAGATTGCAGAAATACTAAAAGTATCTGAAAACACGGTGAAGTCGCGCTTGTATTATGCATTTACGCATATGAGAAAATTATTAGAAAAAGAAAATATTACACAAAAGAATATACAATATGAAGACTGAAGAATGGAAAGCGAAGTTGATGGATTATCTCTATAATGAGATGGCACCACATGAAAAAATAGCTTTTGAAAAGGAATTAGAAGAAAATCCACCCTTACAAAAAGAGCTGGAACTACTGAAGAATGATAGGAGTTCATTAGCTGAATATGAGGATGAGCCTGTAACTGCACCACCGTTTTTCAAGGTGTACAAAAATGGCACCGCCAGTAAAAGCTCAGGCGCTTTAAAATGGTTTGCAACCGTGGCAGCTTCATTAGTATTACTCATGGTGGCAGCCAGCATTACCGAGTTCAATGTCAGTTATGATCCGGAAGGTAAATTTCAATTAGCTTTCGGAGTTCTTCCTGACACAGGCAGCGCTGAGGTTGATGCTGCCCAGGTAGAGGATCTCATTTCGAAATCATTAGCATCTTATGATAAAAAAATGGAAGCAGAGAGGATTAAAGAGCGAGATTCTTTTAAAAACCAGCTAATCGCATCACAAAATAACCAAAAGGTGCTTGTCAATAATTATGTGGAAGCGCTGGAAGATAAGCATGCCCAACTGATGAAAGTGTACTGGACAGAAAACACAAAACAACAACAAGTTTATATGCAGAATTTACTTACAGATTTTGCAGGATATATGGAGGAGCAGAGAAATGAGGATCTCAGTTATATTATTGCAAAACTGGAATTGATGGAAACAGATAAAGATTTATTTAAGCTGGAAACAGGAGAGATGATAAATGCTTTAGCGAATAATACAAAAAACACAAATACTTATTAATTCTAAGGTACTGCGATTTATTTATCCGGATAAATAAATCGCTAGTAAGGATTACCCAATATTTAACTTTAATAAAATGAAAAAGATAAAGATAATTTTAGGCTTATTGATCATGTCAGGCTTTGCCATGGCACAAGAAATTAATCAGGACAAAATGAAGCGTGACCTTGAAGTTGCTGAAACAATTTTAAAAGGGTTGGTAGATACCAAACAAAATCAGGTGTTTTGGATGGGGCGTGACAAGCAAGTTAATGCAGAATATATAGAAGATTATGGGGTGATAATTACCCTTCCCGAGGAGAAAAATGTTTTCCAATTCAATATGAATAAGATTTACCGAAAATGGCCTGAGGTATCAGAAGCAGTAAATTATGCAATTGAAGACCTGGAGTCTGACCAATACGTTAACTATTATTCTCAATCAATAAACTCGAACCAGGATTCCGCTCAACAAAAAGCTATGCAGGAAAGACACAGAGAACAAATGGAGAGACATGCAGAGCAAATGGAAAAGCATAAAGAGCAAATTGAAAAACATCAAGAGGAGATGGAAAGCCGGCAGGAAGAATGGGGAATTAGACAAAGAGATTTGGAGGCTCGGCAACATGATATAGAAGAACGTGCTCGATCATTTGCATTAAGAACTTTGAAATCTTTAAATACAGATAGTGTAAGCAAAGCTAATTTTGATAAAAACTTAGAAAACATCAAACTTTTCATGTTGGACTATGGCCATATTATAAGCCAGTTAAAAGATGATGATAAAATAAAAATCATTGCAAAAGGTAATGAAAGCAATGTTTATAGAGTAGACAATGGCACAATGGAGAGAGCTAATGACTTCAATGAATTCTCTGCAGAAATTCAAATGAAAGATGTGAGAGCATACCAGAACGGTAAATTGAGCAAAGAAGAGGCAGAAAAGCGGATCAAAATAAACAACAAAAAGGAGGCCGCACCCTTAGCCAAAGATGTTGCTGTATTCAAAAGCATTATGAATCGCTTGTATGAAGCTGATTTATCAGACACCTACTTTCTTAAATCTGACATTAAGCATCAGGAAATTGAAGGTTTAGGAATTATTTTCTACTTAAATATGGCCTCTTCTCAAAAAACTGAAACATATTACAGCATTCCAACTCAAGGCAATACGCAATATAATCAGACAGAAAGAGGCGAAAAGGTGAAAGCACTCTATCCTCAGTTTGAGACAGACCTGATTAATAATATTTTTGAGTATGGGAAAAATATTTCCAGCTTGGGTGATGACGCAAAATTGATTTTTAAAGTGAATAACACTGAATGCAGAGGATGTGGAATACCTGAAAAGTTTGAGATTTTGATTAAAGGCGAAACGTTAAAAGCCTTAAAATCGGGCAAAATGAATGAAAAAGAAGCCAAAAAGGAGATGAAAATTTCGCAGGGAAAAATGCAGTAACCAGAGCCTTGCACCTTTACAAATCAAAGATTTCTTTTTAAAGCCCTCTACCACAAATTATACGGCTCCGTTGGTAAAATCACCAACGGAGCCTTTTTTCATACTCAAGCGAGATATTTTTTAAAATTAATAAGATTTCATTTCATCCAGGTAAAAGTCTACAATAAAATTACTAAGATTGTATATCTTAAATGTTAAAGACCAAACCAGAAATGAACTCCATCTCTCAAAACCTATTTAAACCTGTCGACAACAGTTTTCTGGTGGTTTTTAGAGTTTGTTTTGGTTTTCTGATTACTGCTGAAGCTTGGGGAGCCATTTTAACCGGCTGGGTGCGAAAAGCATTTATTGAGCCGCAGTACACTTTTCCATTCATAGATTTTCAATGGTTGCAGCCGCTGCCAGGAAATGGTATGCTTTACTATTTTTTCATAATGGGCTGCTTTGGCGTAGCAGTAATGCTGGGCTATCGATATAGAATTGCAATTGTAGGTTACACCATTCTATGGACTGCTGTTTACCTAATGCAGAAAACTAATTATAATAACCACTACTATTTATTGGTACTGCTTTGTATCATCATGAGCATAGTTCCCGCTCACCTAAATTTCTCTTTAGATGCTAAAAGAAACCCTGAACTCAAGAGCAATTACTGCCCCAACTGGTGCAGAATCATTTTTATTTTACAAATAGGTATCGTCTACACCTATGGTGGAATTGCCAAACTCAATGCAGATTGGCTAAGCACAGTGGCTATAGAAACCATTTTACTATCAAAGAAAAACTTATGGTTAGTAGGTGATCTGCTCCAACAAAAATGGATGCACTGGTTTATTGCTATTGGTGGAGCCTTTTTCGATCTATTTATTACTCCACTTTTATTATGGAAAAAGACGAGGAAATGGGCATTCATAGCGTCCATATTCTTTCATCTTTTTAATTCCGCTGTTTTTCAGGTAGGCATTTTTCCTTTTATGGGCATTGCTATGTGCATTTTCTTTTTTCCGCCAGAAAAAATTAAAAATGTATTTTTCAAAAAGAGAGACAGTAGCAAGCCTTTGGAAAATTACCCAACTCATAATGGTTTTATAGCAGTTTTGATTGTTTGGTTTGCTATCCAAATAGTTTTACCCTCGCGACACTGGTTCTTTAACAGTAATGTTCATTGGACAGAGGAAGGGCATAGGCTTTCCTGGCGGATGATGCTAAGAAGCAAAAGCGGTTATGCTAGCTTCAGAATAGTGGATAGCACTACTGGTAAATCGGAGTTAGTAATTCAGGGAGATTACTTAACAGGCAAACAGAAAAGAGCGGTAGCTACAAAACCAGATATGTGCTGGCAATTTGTGCAAATCTTAAAAGAAGAATACGCAAAAAAAGGCAAAAAAAATATAGAGATTTATGCAAGTGGCGAGGTAGGAATAAACGGCAAGGAACGACATCCATTCTATGATGAAAAGGTAGATTTAGCAAAAGTGGAATGGTACAGGTTTAAAAGATCAGATTGGTTATTGTCTTATGAAGAGGAGAATACCAATCCAGGAACTAGTCATTAAAAGGGAGAATCGCGATTTTGAGATAAACATAGAAATTTTGAGGTACAAAAAAAGCAAAAGGTCTCTGCTGGGTGGACTTTTTCATTTATATACTATTCAGAAAAGTATTTGTTGTTCAAAAAATTAAAATATCAGATATTTTTTATGAACTACTTAAATGAATAAAAAAAGGTTTAAAAAAACGTGGGTTTAAAATATTGTTTTTTTTTAGGGTTAGGCCGATGGTGGTCACTTATATACACTTGTAAATCAGGCCTGTGGGGCAATGGTATGAGAGCCTCACTGTGGGCTTATGGCTCACGTTCATCTCGTTTGTGCTGTCATTTTAATAGACTGAATGATCAATTCTCAAGTTTTTAAAAGTAATACTATCATTACTAATTACTATGAGATTTGTTATGCAGTCTTTTCTTTATTTCAATAGTGTTACCAAAACAAAAGTTAAAATAAACGCAAAAATAGGTGCTATGCCCCAAACTAAGAAGAATCGTTTTACCGTCTTGTTGCTAAAGGTGTTTCTAAATCCATTCTTGCTAGTACTCAAAGCGATAAAAGCTGCTCCATTCAATTGTACCAGTGAAGTCGGAATTCCTTTTGTTACAGAGGCCAATAAAAGTAATGTGGCAGTAATAGTTGCAATTATTGTCGCATAGAATGGAGATACCTCTACAATATCTTTTCCTGTCTTTTTAGTTACTTTGTGTCCAAGCAGGGAACTACCAATGGCAAAGCAGGGAGCAACAATTAAAACCGACAAAATGATAATAGGCAGAAAGTTTTGAATCGCTTGCTGTCCGATTTCATTTGCAGTTAATGAAGCAATTGGAGCGGCTGCATTGGCTACATTATTGGCACCAATTGAAAAGGCAACATAAAGAGATGACAAAATCAATACCGTTTTTAACCCTTTGTGCTGTTTTAAATGTGAATAATCAGCCCTGAAAAACTTATTTTTTAGCAATGGGAAAATCCATTTGGAAAGAATGAGCATTATGAAAAATGAGATGATTGGCAGGATAATCCATGTAGGGATAATTTCATAGAATAACTTACGGTGGTCCAAACCGCCTAATGCGATTGCTGCACCTGCAATTGAAAGTACCGTTGCCTGGCTGGTTGATTGGGGAACTCCAATTAAATTAGCAATTAAAAGCGATAAACCGACTGAACCTAAAATAACAGAAGTAACCAAAGGCGTAAAAAAGGAATTGTCTAAGAGACCTTCTCCAAGTGTTAATGAAACTTCTTTACCTGCAATTAAAGCACCTGCAAGAACCATTATTCCGAATAGTCCCGGAATGAGCGTTCGTTTTAAAACATTTGCTCCATATGCTGCTGAAAAAGCAGGAGCTGTTCCGCTTGCTCCCATATTTATGGCTAAAAACATTGCCAGTAAAAAAGGGAGGGTTAAAGGGTTTAATAGTTCTGACATAATTAATTATTTTTAGATTTCTTAAAGTTGATAGTGTGATGAGCTGTAAACCTTGTAATATGACGATTGTAAAAATCCACTCCTGATTTTCGTTGCTGAAACCAATTGAAGTAGCCAAACTCAAAGCCGAAATTCTCATGTGTCATATATTGAACACTTCCTCCACATCTGTTTTGGTCAAATACATTTTGGATAATTTTTCCGCCTATATTGACGTGGATTTCGTCAAATGCTTTTAAAGTCAACTTTTGAAATGGTGTGTATCTTATTTCAAATTTGTACCGGGTTCTATTGTTTCCGAATTCAAAGGAGCCATTTGGTTGTTCAAAAAATCGAAACTCGCTCCAATAACGATGATGAAAGATTATTTTTTCTGAAATAGTTTGCTTCTGGGCTATTTCTATTTGTGGTCGTAATTCTAATTGGTTGGTGAAATCAGCAATTACAGGATCGTGAGGAAGGGATTGCAGAAAATAGGTGAACCCAAGCCCTGCATTCCAACCTTTTCCAAGTTTGCGTTCTAGAAATGTTCTTGTAACGAACTGATGTTGTCGCCAAGGCAGCCAATAAGTTCTTTCTTCGACTTCCTGACTTAATTGATAGTTCTCGTTGAGTTTTAGTTTTAGATAATACCGTGTCCAAAGCAGGTGCTGTGTATCCACGTTTTTTTGAGCATTTACAGCCGTAGAGAACATTACAATTAGCAATGCTGCAAATACAATGGATTTAATTATCCACATAAAGGTTTTGAATTTAAGTAGCAAATATATTCTACATTCTTATTCCTACCAAATTAGTAGGATATAAAAATCAAAAAAAATTATCGCTTGAGTTTTTTCTCCCTGCTAATAATGTCTGCAAGGGTAGCAGCTTTTAGTTGCTTTACAGTTTCATTACGGATTTCCATTGCTATTTGGCGGATGCCACAAGTTTCTTCGTCAATACATTCTTCGCTGCATTCATAAAATTGATAGGTTACGCAAGGCAGCAAACCAATTGCTTTTTCAAACAATCACATAACCCTTGCTACATGAATATCTTCAGGAGTGCTGTTTAAGGAATAGCCACCGTATGGTCCCTTCTTACTATTCAAAATCCGAGCGTTTTTAAGTTCTGTCAATATGGATTCAAGAAATTTCAGAGGAATGTTCTGTTCTTCCGAAATTCTACTTACAGATATAGGTTGCTCGTCCTTGTTCTTCGCAATGAAAACAAGCGCGTTAATTGCGTATTTTACCTTTTTTGATAGCACTATTGTTTCGATTTTATTGACTATTCATAATGTGTTTAAAATTACCATGATTTTGAGTGTATTTCATGGTGAATTATTTATCATTTGGTCGAGCAATATTAATGGTTTTATTGTTTTAAAAAACGATCAATTATTGAAACTGTAATAAGAAAAAATTATATGCTGATTCTATAATCTCAGTAGTTTCATAAACTAGTTTTAATTATCTTAGTTCTATTAATAAAATAAATAGGTATTAATAGAACATTTGCTGTATGAAAATAGGGTATGCAAGAGTAAGTACAAAAGAGCAAAATTTATCAATGCAAATCGAAGCATTAAAAAGAGAGGGTTGCGATAAGATATTTTCGGAAAAAGCATCGGGTCAAAATGTAAATAGAAAAGAGCTTGATAACATGCTAGCTATTATAAGAAAAGGCGATCAGCTTATAGTATATAGTTTAGACCGATTAGGAAGAACCAGGAAACAGCTTTTTGATTTACTAGATCATCTTAAAAATGAAGGTATTCAGTTCAAGTCCTTAACAGAAGGTCTTTTCGATACCACAAGTGCAATGGGTGAAGCAATATTTGAAATTGTAGCTATTCTTAAAGCTATGGAAGTTAAAGTGCTATCAGAAAGGACAAAGGCTGGTTTGGAATCTGCCAGGGCAAGAGGAAAAAACGGAGGAAGGCCGAAGGGCACTTATAATAAAACTAAGTCTGGAGCTGCAGCTCATAGGTATAGCCAGGATGTTCCAATTGAAGAAATATTGAGAGATTTGAAGATAAGTAGATCAACATTATACAGATATTTAAGAAATGAAGGGATTAAAAAATAATCCTTTTCAGAAGAATGGCTCCCTACAAATATTAGGATAATTATTCAACTATCTGTTTATTAATTATTTAAGAACCTTCATGTAAATTATTGACTTCATGTTACAGTTTAAACATTAGCTAAAATAATAACTAATATTAATGAAATATTCAAGGGTGGCAAAAGATACTATCATCTTTGATAACAATGTTTAAATGATAACGATTTCTACAGATTTTCAGAATTTACTTTTGCAATACCCTTGCATTGAATTAATCCGTATATTTGCAAGAGTGAAGATAGCATCTTACATATTAAGTTTTTATTTCCTTGCCCTCTCCGGAATGGCTTGTGCGGATACTTTACCCCAGAGGGATAGTTCAGAAAACATCACTGTAGTTAATACTGCTGATAACAATCATGACCATGAACACAATCAGGGTTGGGACGGTTGTTCACCGCTTTGCGTGTGCCATTGCTGCCACGTGCATTTTTTATCTACTTCGGGAATAGCCTTTACTCATCCGGAAAAATTACCTGCCATTTACACTGCTTATTTTCAGGATTTCAGAAGCATTGAAATCTCTGGATTTCTCAAGCCTCCAATGTCATAATTTCCCGCGTTTAGTAGGATCCGTATGTCTGACCGATAAAGTCTTTTATTAAGATGCAAGGTTTTTAATCATCCTGATGGCTTGCTAAACATCCCTTCACGTGCCTTTTTTCATAGGTATCCCTTTATTCATGTTCAATCTTATTCAGAAAGTTGAAAAAATTGAATAAAAACAAAACGAAAAAAAGGAAAAAGAGAAGAAAGAAAACCACCGTCAAACAGATTCTAAAGGTTTTTTTTGTGTTGATATGCGTGATCCTTTTGGTAGCGATTGTGGCACGGTTCCATCACTTCTTCTCTGTCCATTTCAAATAATTAATAAGTCATATGATCAATAAAATCATTTCTTTTTCAATAAAGAATAAATTCATCGTGGGGCTGCTAACGCTAGCGCTCATAGGAGTTGGAACATACTCCATGTACACGATCAATCTGGGTTCCGTCCCTGATATCACCAATAACCAGGTCCAGGTAATGACCGTTTCCCAAAATCTGGCTACTGAGGATATTGAGCAGTTTGTTACTTATCCAGTTGAGCTGGCTATGGGTAATTTACCAGGGGTTACAGAAATACGGTCTGTTTCGCGGTTCGGATTATCCGTAGTGACCATCGTTTTTGACGATGAAATGGGTACTTATAAGCCCCGGCAGTTGGTACAGGAGAAATTAAACGAATTACGTGAAAAGATTCCTGAAAAGTTTGGTAATCCCTCTATGGGACCAATTACAACAGGCTTAGGAGAAATTTATCAATACACCATAAATCCAAAACCTGGTTATGATTCGATTTATTCAATTACTGATCTAAGAACTATTCAAGATTGGATAGTAAGACGCCAAATGACATTGGTGGAAGGTGTAGTAGATGTCAATTCCTTTGGGGGTAATATCAAACAATATGAGATTGCCGTTAACCCTGAAAAATTAAATGCTATCAATGTATCTATTTCACAGGTATTTACAGCACTTCAACGCAACAATGTAAATACTGGTGGTGCCTACATTGAAAAGAATCATATGTCTAATTTTATTCGGGGAGAAGGTTTAGTTCGCTCCCTTGATGATATTAGAAATATTGTAGTTAGAAATGAAACAGGAACTCCAATAACCATAGGAGACCTAGCGGAGAAAGTGCACTTTGGCAGTCAAGTACGATATGGTGCTTTCACACAGGATGGTCACGAAGCAGTGGGTGGTATGGTACTTATGCTGAAAGGAGCCAATCCAAATGCGGTTATTCAAAATGTTAAAGACCGAATGGTGGAAGTTCAAAAATCCTTACCAGAAGGACTTGAAATTAATACCATTTTGGACCGTAGTATGTTAATAGAACGTACAACTGACACTGTGAAAACCAATCTGATTGAAGGAGCACTGATCGTGATTTTTGCCTTAGTGCTATTACTCGGAAGTGTCCGAGGTGGTATTATTACCGCCACAACTATTCCACTTTCCCTTCTATTTGCTTTTATTTTAATGAAGCAATTTGGGGTATGGGCCAACCTGATGAGTTTGGGAGCAATTGATTTTGGAATTATCATAGATGGTGCGGTGATTATTATTGAAGGAACTGTCTATGAAATACAAAAAAGGGTACGTTCCGGTAAAGTGAAATTCAATCAAGGTCTTATGGACGAAGTGGCTTATGATGCCGGAAGCACCATGATGAGTTCTGCATTTTTTGGTCAAATAATTATTCTGATTGTTTTCGCACCCATCTTATTCCTCACTGGAGTAGAAGGAAAAATGTTCCAGCCAATGGCATATACCTTCGGTTTTGCCATGATTGGAGCCATTGTACTTTGTCTGACCTATGTGCCGATGATGTCTGCACTGCTTATGAAACCAATTCAAAATAGGAAGAACTGGTTTGGGAAGTTTGAGCGAGGTTTGGAAAAAGTAAGTGATAAAATTATTGGAACTATTCACAATGCTTACCTGCCACTTTTGAGGGGTGCTTTACGCTTCAAAGTTGTAGTAATTATAGTAGCGATCGCATTTTTAGGCTTAGCAGGATATACTTTTTCTCGAATGGGAGGAGAATTTGTGCCACAGTTGGATGAGGGTGATATTGCTATGCAGGCATTGCTTCGACCAGGAAGTGCTCTGAGTGAGTCCATCGAAGTTTCCGAAAAAATAGAGAATATTTTGTTGGAAAATTTCCCTGAGGTGAAAACAGTAGTTGCCCGAATTGGAGTGGCAGATATCCCAACTGACCCTATGCCGATGGATATAGCCGATATGTTTATCATCCTGGAAAAAGACAAGGATAAATGGACTTCAGTAGAAAGCAAAGAAGAATTAATCAAAGAAATGAATGAACTGCTTGAACGAGAGCTAACAGGAGTAAACCTTGTTTTCAGTCAACCACTAGAATTACGTTTTAATGAGCTGCTTACTGGAGTTCGGGAAGATGTAGCTGTTAAATTATATGGTGAAGATTTGGAGGTCCTTAACCAAAAGAAAGAGAAAATGGTTGAATTGATCCAAACTATACCAGGCGTAGGAGATGTAAACCCGGAAGCTACTGCTGGTCTTCCGCAAATGACAGTGCGCTATAACCGTGATAAGATTGCGCAATATGGGTTGGACATTGAGAAGTTAAATGATTATGTCAGTTCAGCCTTCGCGGGTGGAGTAGCAGGCGTGATTTTCGAAGGTGAAAAGCGCTTTGATATGGTCATCAGATTTGATGAAGCACACCGCCAAAGTATTGATGATCTGCGTACATTGTACATTGATTTGCCCGATGGTACACAAGTACCCATAAAGGAGGTGGCCGAAATTAGTTACGTACCAGGGCCTATGCAAATATCAAGGGACAATACTTTCAGAAGAACCTATGTGGGTGTGAATGCCAGAGGTCGTGATGTGGAAACCGTAGTAAACGATATACAGAAAAAACTGGATGCAGAACTTGGTTTAGCTCCTGGATATTATATAACCTATGGTGGAGAATTTGAGAATCTACAAAGGGCAAAAAGCCGTTTAACCATCGTGGTACCTATAGCACTATTCCTAATATTTGTTTTACTCTACTTTGCACTTCAATCATTTTCACAATCCATTATGATTTATATGGCTATTCCACTAGCTGCAATTGGTGGGATATTCGCACTTTGGATACGGGATATGCCTTTTAGTATCTCTGCGGGGGTTGGATTTATAGTGCTCTTTGGTGTAGCTGTGTTGAACGGATTGGTATTAATTAATCGTTTTAATTCTTTAAAATCTGAAGGAGTAACTAGTATTAAAGACCGTCTCATGATAGGCACAAAAGAACGAATAAGACCAATAATGCTGACAGCTACTACTGATATATTTGGCTTCTTACCCATGGCTTTTTCTGCTGGTGCAGGTGCAGAGGTACAGCGACCTTTAGCTACGGTGGTAATTGGAGGTATGCTTACGGCAACCTTATTAACGCTTGTGGTTTTGCCCATTCTATACACTCTTGTAGAAAGTAGAAGTGATAAAAGAAAAGGCTTGAGAGCACCCAGTGCTAATTTGATATTAGTACTTGTAGTTTGTGGGGGATTATTTGGTTTATCAAACCCAGCCCAAGCAGAACAGATTCAGCAAGATTCACTTCCTCAAATTACTTTAGCTCAGGCTAAGAAAAAGGCAATTGAAAATTATCCTAAAATTCAATCAGCCAGGCTGGAAATTGAAAGCCAACAAGCCCTAAAGAAAACAGCCTGGGATTTTGGCAATACTCAGGTGTTTACCGGAAAAGAAGAAGTGGGCAATGGTTCGGAGGGTGTGTACACCCAATTCGGCATTCAGCAACAGCAAATTGATATTTTCGGGATAGCACCCCGTTTGAAATTACAAAAAGAACGGGTTGCATTGGCTGAGAAGGCACTTGACCTGTCCGTGATAGAGCTGGAAAGGGAAGTAAGCCAAGCCTGGGCAATGGTGTATGCCACCAAAAACAACTACCATGTTTATGAGCAGTTGGATTCGGTTTTTACCGATATTGAGAGAGCCGCACGAATTCGTTTGGAAACTGAAGCTACTTCCAAACTAGAATACCTCGCTACCTCCAATCAGGCCAATCAGGTACAGATACAAAAAGAGCAGGCTTATCGGGATTATCTCGAGTGCCCTACAACGGCTTAATTTATGGTTTGCAAATGATACCCTATTTACGGTACCGGACGTTCCAGCTTCTCAATTGGATGAACCTCTCAATTATGTGGCTGATTCTTTGATGAACCACCCATTGCTGAATGTATCAAAACAGCGATTGAATGTAGCGGACGCCACCATAAAAGAGAGACGTTCGCAGTTTTTCCCTCAATTGCAGGGGCAGTATGGCCGGCAGCAGATAGCCGGACAATCGGGATTTTATCAGTACCAGATCGGTATTCGGATTCCCTTGTTTTTCGGTCCTGAACTTGGTAGAACACAGTCGGCCAAAATCCAGCGGGATATAGCCGGACAAAACCTGCGACAAAACCAGTTGGAATTGAATGCGGCCTATCAGGGAATGAAAGAACAGTACCTTAAATGGCTTAATTCATGGAACTACTACCGGGATGAAGCACTACCACTGGCACAGGAGCAAAAAGATGGGGCTATTTTGGCGTACAAGGAAGGTGCTATTGATTATGTGACCTTTCTACAAAACATTAGAGACGCCATTCGAATAGAGGTAGACTCCTGGAATGCCTTTGGCAGTTATCTGGACAGTCGCTACCAACTGGAGTACTACTTAAAAACAACAAACTAATGATGGAATTGAAAGTCAATAATAAAGTCAGACAAATTATAGAAGAAATGAAAAAGCAAATTATATATATAGTAGCACTGGTACTGATGGTATCAGTATTTACGGGTTGCGGAAGCAAGTCTGCTGATAGATCAGATGAAGCTTCTCACGAAGAACACAGTGAGGGCGAGGCTGGACACGAAGGTGAAAAAGGAAATAATGAAGAAGGGATGGCTGAACTCCATCTTTCTGACTTGAAATTTGAAAGTTTGGGTATTAAGGTAGACACACTGCCCACCCGGGCGCTCTCTGGAGTGGTTGAGGCCAACGGCCAGTTAGAGGTGCCGCCTCAGCATGAGGCAACGGTAACAGCCATACTGGGAGCCAATGTAACCTCCATCAAAGTAATTGAAGGAGATCAGGTGAGCAAAGGGCAGGTATTGGCCTATATCTCTCACCCTAATTTGACAAAAATTCAGACAGATTATGTACGGGCTTATAGCCAACTACAATTTTTGGAAAAAGAAAATCAGCGTCAGAAAAGGTTGTACGAAGAAGAAGTAGGTTCTGGCAAAACCTACCAGCAAATACAGTCAGATTATCAAGCCATGAGTGCGGAAGTAAAAGGCTATGAAGCCCAATTGAAGCAGCTAAGTCTGAATGTGAAAAAAGTACAGGGTGGTGATATTTATCAGTATGTACCAGTGGTTAGCCCAATTGATGGATACATTGAAAAAGTAGAGGTTCAGATTGGGCAATATGTTGATCCTCAAACCGAGATGTTTATGATTGTCAATACCGACCATATTCATGCGGATTTGATGGTATTTGAAAAGGACGTACATAAAGTCAAGAAAGGACAAAAGATGTCCTTTACAGTGGAGTCAGTACCCGGAAGTACACTTAGTGCGAAAATTTATTCAGTTGGTAAGCAGTTTGAGCAAAACCCGAAAGCAGTACATGTGCATGCAGAAATAGAGCAAAAAGAAGATTTTCTGATCCCGGGGATGTACATTAATGGTAGAATAAGAACAGGAGACAATCTGGTTAAAGCCTTACCGGAAGAAGCAATTATAGAAGAAGAAGGCAAGCCTTATATTTTTATGGCGGAAGCGCATGAAGAAGAAGGCAAGACCGAATGGGCATTTAAAGCCATAGAAGTACGTACCGGTATTAATAATAATGGGTGGGTAGAAATTAAACTGTTAGAGCCTCTGCCAGATGGAGCTATGGTGGCATGGAACAACGCTTACTATCTGATTGCTGAAATGAAAAAGGGCTCAACCGAGCATGGACATTAATAAAAAAAATGATGATTAAAGAATTAGAAGAAAACCTAAAAGCACATCATATAAAACCCACAGCCATGCGGTTGTTGGTATTCGAGTACCTCATAGGCAAGGAAGCAGCAGTAGGTCTTACCGATCTATATCAAGACTTTGAGAAGTCGGATCGCACTACCATCTACAGAACACTAAGGGCTTTTGAGGATCATGGATTAGTTCATAGCATAGATGATGGTACAGGTGTGCCTAAATACGCCTTGTGTGAAGAAGGTTGTAAGTGCGAAATTGAAAGGGACTTACACTTGCATTTTCATTGCAGAGTATGCGGACAAACCAAATGCCTGACCAGTTATAAAATTCCCGAAGTGGAGTTGCCTCCGAAGTATGTCCCTGAAGAAGCCAACTTAGTAATAAAAGGTGTTTGTGATAATTGCTCAGAAAATAAATAGAGAGATTATGAAAAAACTACAAATAAAAATTCCGCTTCTCCTGCCCGAAGTACCGGATGAGAAAGATCAATGTGTACAAAAACTTATTCAAAAGCTTCAGGATAAAGAAGGCCTTGAAAAAGTGCATGTAGCAGACGAAACAGACAATGGTGTACCTCAACTATGCTTTCACTACAACCCGGAGTTGATTTCCATAGACCGCATTCAGTCGTTGGCCGAGCAAACCGGAGCGAAAATCACGCAAAAATTTGGACACAAACTCATAGAAGTAGAAGGCATTCGCCATACCCGACATGCCCGTCATATAGAGCGTGACCTTCGGGATATAGCCGGCATTATAGAAGCCTCCGTATCGGCATCCGGCATGGTGCGATTGGAATTTGATATTACTCAGACCGATGAGGCTGAAATACTGAAAGCCTTACGAAAGGAAGGCCTGGACATTCCCGATACACAGGTAAGTGCAGAGCGATTTCTTGAGAAGGTAAAAGAAACTAAAAAAGGAGAAGATCAAATAAAAGGTAAAAAGGACCATGACCATGAGGAAGGTGAAGATCATGAACATTCGCATGGAGGCATTTTTGGTAAAAATACAGAGCTGATTTTTTCTATTATCTGTGGAGCATTGCTAGGAATAGGCTTTGGATTGTCATACATAGAAGCAGTGCCTTCTTGGGTGAGCTTGGCATTGTATATTGGAGCCTATTTCTTTGGCGGCTATTTCACGGCCAAAGAAGCTATTCAAACAGTGGCCAAAGGAGGTTTTGAAATTGACTTCCTGATGCTGGTAGCGGCCATTGGAGCGGCTATTCTGGGTGAATGGGCGGAAGGTGCTTTGCTATTGTTCCTATTTAGTTTGGGGCATGCTCTAGAGCATTATGCCATGAACAAAGCCCGGAAATCCATTGCTGCTTTGGCAGAGCTCGCTCCTAAAACCGCATTGCTTAAGAGAAATGGTAAGACCGAAGAAGTCGGTATTGAGGAACTAAGCGTAGGTGACATCATCGTGGTGAAACCCAATAGTAAAATCTCAGCAGATGGTGTGGTTGTAAGCGGTACCAGTAGTGTTAATCAGGCTCCCATCACTGGGGAAAGTGTACCGGTAGATAAAGAACCGGTGGATAATCCCGATAAAGACTGGTCGGAAGAAAAAGACATCAAAGACGAGAACCGTGCTTTTTCGGGTACCATCAATGGCAACAATACGCTGGAAATCAAAGTGATTAAGGTAGCAAAGGATTCTACACTCTCCCGCCTGGTGAAACTTGTGAATGAAGCCCAGACCCAAAAATCACCTACGCAGCGGCTCACCGACAAATTTGAGAAGTATTTTGTGCCAGCAGTATTGATACTGGTCGTTATTCTAAATTTCGCTTTTCTGGTCATTGATGAAACCTTTAGCGAAAGCTTCTACCGAGCCATGGCCGTACTGGTTGCTGCCAGCCCCTGCGCTTTGGCCATAGCTACACCAAGTGCGGTGCTAAGTGGTGTTGCAAGGGCAGCCAAAAGTGGTGTGCTTATCAAAGGTGGTCGTCCGCTGGAAGATTTAGGTGTGATCACCGCCCTGGCTTTTGATAAAACAGGAACACTAACGGAAGGCAAGCCCAAGCTCACCGAAGTAATTGCTTTGGGTGATGTAAACGAGGAAGAACTATTGAAAATAGCAGTAGCAGTAGAAAACCTGAGCGACCATCCACTGGCTAAGGCAGTAGTGCGGGATGGGAAAGAGCGATTGGATGGTGTTGACATACCCGAGGCGAAAGACCTGGAAGCGGTGCTTGGGAAAGGGATCAAAGCCACCTTGGGTGATGACAAAGTGTACATCGGCAATCTGGATCTGTTTGAATCCCTGGATGATAATAAGCCAGGGCAGGAAACAAAAGAAAAAGTAAGATCACTGGAATCTGACGGGAATACCACCATGCTGATCCGTCAGAATGATGACTACATTGGCATCATTGCCCTGATGGATACGCCCAGAAAGGAAGCCAAAAACACGCTAGAACAATTAAAAAAACTGGGTATCAAGCGAATGATCATGCTTACGGGTGATAACCAGAAAGTAGCCGATGCGGTAGCCAAAGAAATTGGGCTGACAGACGCATGGGGCAGTTTATTGCCAGAAGAAAAAGTGGATGCCATAAAAAAATTGAAAGAACAAGAATCTAAAGTAGCGATGGTAGGTGATGGTGTAAATGATGCCCCGGCCATGGCGAACAGCACGGTAGGCATTGCCATGGGTGCTGCCGGAAGCGATGTAGCATTAGAAACAGCTGACATTGCCTTAATGGCAGATAAGCTTGAAACCTTACCTTTTGCTATTGGTTTAAGTAGAAAAGCCAAAGGTATTATCAAGCAAAACCTTTGGGTTAGTTTAGGAATTGTAGGTATTTTAATTCCTCTGACGATTTCAGGCATTGCGACCATCGGGCCTGCTGTGTTGATCCATGAAGGTTCCACGTTGGTGGTAGTCTTTAATGCGCTGAGATTGTTGGCTTATAAGAAGTAGCATATAAAAATTTAAAAGATGAAATTAAATACAAAAATGCCCAATTCACTCAAACCCTATTATGAAGGAGAGCTGAATCAGTATACGTTTTATAAAAATCAAAACGACCTGGGTACTGCATGGTATCATCTGGAAAGGGCGCACATTTTAGGCCAGGCTTATCCCTGGCACCACAGTTATGTTCACTGGAAAATGCTCCTGTTTGGAATCCATATTAAGAACACCAAAGAAATAATTGGACAGATTCCAAGACTTTTGGTGGGAGGTGTTAAATCATTTGTAGGTCAAATTCCGGTTGGTAATACCGGAGGGGCAAATGTTCCGCCTCTTAAATCAATGACGATTCCCGATGAAATTATGGATATTTTCAAAAAAACCGGTGTAAAGCCGCTCGCATAAATGGGCTGAAAAAATCCACATTCCAGATCAGCAAAATGGACTGTCCCTCAGAGGAGCAAACGATCCGTATGAAGTTGGAACCTTATAAAGAGGAAAAGCAGCTTTCTTTTGATATCCCCACTCGTAATCTGGAGGTATATCACACGGAAGAAGTAGACAAGGTCCATCAGGCAATTAGCGAACTCAAACTCTATGATCGATTGGAAAATATAAAAGATAAAGACAGTTCATCTGCCAAAGCTCCTGTAAAACCATCTTTATGTGTTCCTACGCCAACTCCTGCTATCGTACTTTCTCCAATAGAAATGATTTCTAAGATACTTTATGATTGTACAGTCGATTCACTATTACCTTCAATTCCCTTTGCTTCTGGTAGTTAGGGTACACAGACACTGATCTGCTTTCCCTGAAAATACATTAAGGGAAGAAATGGAAATGAAATTATAGTTCCTAACTAATACCTTATATTCATGGTTGTTAATTTTAAATAACCTGCAATTCGCTAAATACACCCAAAGGTGGATTAAACTAATTTAGATTGTAGCAATCTAAAATATTTTTAATTGCTTTAAAAGCATTTGCGGTTACTATGAGAAGCGAGCTTATAATTAGTTCTGATTTTTGAAATATTACAGTTAAATTAGTCTCATAAAACGGTCATTAGTGACTTTACCGTTTTATTCTTTACAACGTTAAGAATATAATGCTTTGGGCACTTCAAGGCTCTAAACTATCAATTCCCTATATATTTTCTTAAATGTAGTCATTTTCAATTTTAGCAATATCTGCCCACTGACCCACATTTAGTGTTGGGCATAGTTTATATCATTCGTCTATTCCAAAGATGTTATTTTCTGTATCTACCAAAATCACTTTATTCAAAAACATTTGATTGCCTGTCAGCCCCATCATTAAACAGCTAGGAAAGATACTATACTGGTCCATAGCACTGGAAGAATAAATGTACGGTTTTTCTTCTATCAGTTCTCCTATTTTGATAGATGTATTTAGTTTTCTTCTATAAAAATTATAAGATTTACCCCAGCTGGTAACACAACATAGAGTATCTATTGGTTCTGCGTTTTTAAAATCTACTAGTCTATGATTATCAACCACTAATGGAAACATGCTTGACCCAGTATCATACGATAGTTGAACCTTGTTCCCATTTACAACCGCAGGAATTAATATCGGAAAACGATCTATGCTTGCTCCTGCCACTTCAGTAAATGAAAAGCCTAAATTATTTATGTCTTTCTTTGTAATAGTCAGCCGATTATTTTTAAAATCAAGTATTAGTTTTCTCCCAACAATAGCGTCAAAACCAATCGTACCAATTTTAATGAATGAAGAATCTATTTTGTCACTACCAAGATCATTACGTACGAGTATTTTTTCCGCATCAAAACTAAGTTCACCTATTTCTAAGCTCGGTGATTCTAACCAATAGCTACCAGACTGACTCTTTACAGGTTCAAAAGAAGGGTATTTTCGCTTCAATGTATTTAAGGTTTTTCCATACAATAAACTTTGAGACGTTCCTGTGTCAAATTGCATGTAAAAAGAATCATCAATGCCATTTAACTTCACCTTCACGAAAAATGAACCTATATTAGTTTTAAGAGGCCCTAATGAGTCCCCAACCCACCTAATATCTGTATAGCTTATAGAGTCAGGTTCGCTAAAAATATTAAATGTATTGATCGTACCTCGAGTTCTCCAATAGTAATTAAAGACCTGCCAGCCAGTAAATGAAAGGGCGACAATGAATACGCCTACCATTGCTAAAATTTTGAGTTTTTTGTTCATTTCTTTAACTTGATTTCAATAATGTTCTGGCAAAGATCGTAAGCAGATTCTTTCAGAAAAAAACTTAGTGACAGATTTGAAACTTTTGGGATGACTTTGAACCCTTCTGTAAAAGCAAGAATATTAAGAATGATCTTGAAGATACTTTTTTATCGCTGAAAAGTATTTTGGTGATACTGGAACCTCTTCTCCAATTTTATTTATGGTAATATGGCCTTTACGAGTATTGCCGTATATCTTTTTAATTTTTGTAGGATTAACTAAGTACGACCTATGGACTTGTTCTGCCGATGGAATCTTATTTTTTAGATTGACAAATTTTGACCGGATCATTTCCTTTTTCAGAATTTCATTCTTTAAATAGTAAATGTCCACATAGTTTGATTGTGCTTTCGCCATAATAAAATCCCTTTCAAGGAATTCTATCACTTCATTATGGTTATTCCCTGCAATTATAATCGATTTTGTGCTTTTATCAAGAAAGAATGGAAGAGTAATTTTACTAAACCTGAATCGGAGATAAACCCATAAAGGAAAAAAAATAGGAATAAATGGTAAGCCAAAATCCTTCACCCAGTGAAAAATATGGCTTGACTCTATAGTATGATTATTGACCAATGACACATTGTAGATATATGAGGTGATGGAAATTAACAAAAAGCCTAAAATTAATGTAAATAGCTCTTGATAAACTTGCCATTTTCCATTGGTGAGCTTAAACCAAAACTCTTCTAAAACATGAATAAGTAATATTGGTAGGACGATACAAATGCCATAGCCAACCATCTTTATGTTTTTGTAGGCTATTTCATTTCCGTATATATCAAATGGTTGAAGAAAAATTAAAACGACTACAACCATTATTGCCAATATAAGGCCTACTAAGAACGTGTGATACCAGTTGGAAGTGTAAGAAATTGATCTACTAAAATTCATGGAAATAACAGATTCTATTACTGAATCAATTTAATAAATGTTTCACTTTATGGTATTGTAAGTTTCCTTTTATTTCTTGAATGTATCGTTATTCTGCCCACCAATTTAGTATGTGTACCTCTAGTTACACATACTTGCATTATATTTCTAGCAATCTAATCGATTTTTAATTGCTTTTAAAGCATTTGCAGTTACTATGAGAACCGAGCTTATAATTAGTTCTGATTATTGAAATATTACAGTTAAATTAGTCTCATAAAACGGTCGGTTTCTATGAGCCAAGAAGTCAGCCCTGATAGCAATCGGGGCCATAGTAGTCATGGGTAACGAGCCGTAAGAGCTGCGGAGATCTCATCCGCTAGTTGGCGGAAAGGACGGAACGTCAGGTAGCCTGAAACCTGCCTGGTGCAGGCAGGTTCGATAGGTAGGCTTTGGTAGCCCTTTCCCAAAAGTAGAATCGAGGTATAGTTGATGTAAAGAGCGGCTGTATTATGCTTGATGAACCGTCCCGGTCGTCCGAGATGGTGTGAGAGCCTGACCGAGAGCAATTTGGCTCACTGCAGGCTACTCGATTGTGTGCAGCTATTTTATTTCGCTTTCATTTTATTTCCTTTTTTGTCATGCGTTACATCTGCAAGTCCCAAATGTTCCATCAAAGGAGGAATGTACATGCCAAATCGTCCCCTGAAGTTTTTCTTGAGTCCATACCAACCGCCAATTGGATTATCAGCCGAACGACCCCAATGCTCAATTGTTCCTTCATTGGCATCTTGTTTTTCGTCTTTGCTACCTAACTCCATCCAGTCGCCATACTCTTTTAGCATTTTATGAAGGTCATTTAAACAGCGAATGTCATAATGAAGCACCGTTGAGCCAACTGTGCAAACAAGAATGTCTTGCCCGTCTTTCTCGTCAACATGCATGGTGTACTCCGAACTCAATGGGGGAGTTTTTAATTTCAAAGGTTTGTCCTTTGTTCCTATTTCTTCTCTATAATTCATGATTTTGTGTTTTAATTGGTTTGTGAAATTGTCTCTGATTCCTTTTTCTAAAATCGGATGCAAATTGCTCAAATGTTTCATCAAATGGTCGTTATTTTGGATAAAACTGGATAAGAATCCACTAAAACCATTTCCGAATAAAAACCTGGTGTCCTCCAGCATCATTATATCCCCCAGCAATAACTAATTTCTTATTTTCAAAATAAATTGGTCCTTGCTCTACTTTTAAACCCAAATCCTTATTTTTATGATCTATCAAGATGATATCTTTTTCTCCAGTAACTATAATTGTTTGGTAACTAAATTCACCGAATAAAATATCATTTTTGTAGATTCTTATAGTTTCAGGATTTATATTCACAATCATTGCTGTATCTGTATTGTTTGGATTAATGGTAAAGGGTGTTCCACCTCTAAAGTAAAAAGTAGTTTTCTGCTATTCCCAATTACCTAAAATTCCCTGGTTTTCTTCTTCACTACAACACATAATCATTATAAGAAAACATATTATTAGTAAGTAATTCTATTCCATAACTTTTTTTAAATCCTGCTTTTTTCAAAATTGCACGTAAGGCATGTATAAAACCACCGGCCTACATATTTTTTGCATAACAATCTTCATGTCTGACGCTGATGGTTTTTCATCCTTCCTATTCACCTAATTTTATTTATTTGGAAATGCGTATGAAATTGAAACACCCAATGAACTTGCCGAAATTTCTTCCATTTCGGCTTTGTATTTTAAAGATGTGTAAGTTAAAGCTATCCATTTATAGCCAAATTCGATTCGAGGCCCTATAGAACTCGAAAATTCAATATCATTTACAAATCCATCTCCGTTGAATCTAACGTTCTGATGGGAGGTAATTCCAAATCCTAACCTAAAATCTTCCTTGATCAGCAAGTAAGGTATCAAATTGATTGGTATTCGTGTCAACCGAATATTTGCATTATCTGCTGCCGTTGTGTTGTACTTAATTCCTAAAGTAGCACGCAACAAAAAATATTTTACTTTTGAAAATTCTAATTGTCCACCAAATGATAAGTAACCTCCTTGACCCGCAAGCATAGTTTGATCACCTCCATTTGTAAAAAAGACAGTTAATATTTCATCTCCTCCATATTCGATACCTCCTTCAATAAGGGCTTTTGCGAGTACCGGTTTTTCTGAATCTTGAGAATAAGAATTAAATGAGGCTAACATTAGACTCACTTGAATCACGATAATAATTTTTTTCATCTGTTAGTTTTACTTGCCTTCAATGACCGAGCATGTAAATATATCAACACTGGAGAAATAAACTGCTAGTAAAGCACTAAATTAATTTTTTTAGGATAAAGCAGTAACAAATCATCACCAGTACATGCCAGCTTTAAGAAGATTAATTCTGATTATCGTCGATCTTTTTGTTGAAAATCAATGATTTGCATTCATTTCATTTCTATTAATTTTTTTCCTTTCTAAGTTCATCCGTAAGCTTGAGAAGCTAATGGCTTAGCTATCTGTGAGATTACTGTCAAAGTGTAGGTGCTGTTATGGGGGGTGGTTTTTTACCCTGCATTGTCATAAGCTGCTCTTATCCACTCGAACACTTCTTTGTCAATGTCTTTAATGTCATTAAGATTAATTTTATGAGAACACATTGCGTTTGGCTTTTCGGGTTCTAATTTCCCTTTTGGCTCTTGTCCTTTTAAGTTAATGCCAATTTCAAAACGTGTTTTTGTACTGGGGTTCAGAATCGTAAACTGTTTCTTTCGTCTTAAACTTACGTAATTCTTTTTAGGAGAAATTTCAATGTCTTTACCGAAAGTATGAATTTCTGAAATTAGTTTGTCGTAAATGGGTTTAAAATGTACTTTACCTTGATATTGTTTTATTACCAAATCGTTTTGGTTATCTGCTGAACCTGCATCCGTTTCGTTTGCTTTGTGTGCTACAAGATTTGCAAATCCGTGAGTGAATTCGTGTTTTTCTTTCGAGAAACTTTAATATTTCTCCGTGTTTCACAAAGTTTTGAGATTTCACAATTTCAATCCAATGTTCCAATGACTTACCTGTATTTTTATGCAGGTTGTCTATCATAGTTTGTGTTGCTTTATCCATAAATGTGATTTTATCTCCAAAGACCAATTATTAAGCCCATTACAATAAAACTGATAGTAACATATCCACCGTGAATGAGCATATATTTTGAAGATTTCCGTTCAAACTGCCCGATTATAAAAATAGACATTGCTACCCATCCAAAACCTGCTAAAAATCCTGCCATTGCTCCCCAACTTGCAGTTGTACTTGTATCATTTAAATACATTGCCAAGTTAAATGCCATTACAATTGAAAACAAAAAGGTAAGCCCAAAAATCTTTGGCATATTCCCTTTTTTAAGGTCGTCATCAGAGAAGTTGTTCTCTTTCATCCATACCTTGCCAAAAAGTATCGGTGAATACCAAAGTCCACCAATTAAAAAATTTGAAATTGCAGCTACAACAACTGCAAACCAATTAAGTGTTGAAATGTCCATAATCAATATTGTTTTAAATTTGGCACAAATTTACTCCGTAGTTTACTCAATGTATTGTAGAAAATTAACCTACTTGTCAAGAGGCAAAAAATTCGGAACGGAATCGTTGTACCCGTTTTTAATAAATTGAGTAGGATTAAAACCACTGAACTCCTGAAACTCCTTTATAAGATGTGATTGGTCTGAATATCCTGTTGCATAAACAATGTCAGTCCAAACAATTTCTTTTTTTTGGTTGATGTTTGCTAATAAAGTGTTGAAACGAAAAATCCTATGAAAGACTTTTGGTGTCAGACCACAATATTTTTTAAACTGGTCAATAAGGTTTTTTGCTTGTTTTGGGATAGTCTTTAAGTAATTCATTATGTTTAGAAAATGGTAGGCTTTGAAGTGCATTCATAAAGTCTATTATTTCTTTTGGCGGTATTTTCTTTTCATTAAATATTGCTAACAACCATTCTTCAACCATTTTGAATTTGTCAGAAATGAATTGCTTTGAAAGTATAGAATCACGAAGCTTTTAAAATGCTTTCCCCAAAAATATTCTCGGCTTGAATAACTTTATTATTTAGTTCGTTAACTGGTTTTTTTAAAAATGGATATGCGCCAAAAGATTTGAATTGAACAATTAGCATTTCAGAATTCTTATGTGCTGAAATATTCAAATGTTTCTGGTGCATACCGGAAACCCAACAATTACTAAAATGTCCAATGGGTTCTAGTCCATTGTTAAATGTTTTTCTTTCAATTCCGTCAAGTTCGATAAGAATAAATATATTTCCTGTCGGAATTACCTTTTCAATATTACGTTCAGGAACAAAGTCCTTGTAATAGAAAATACTCTCAATATATATGTATAACGGTAATGATATTGTATGATTCTCAAATGTCATTCCTTTCATTTTTTAACATTACCCACAACAATTCGCTAAACTCTATATACAGTTTATATATTATTGTCAATGGTCTAAATCTAATGGATTTTTAATTGCTTTAAAAGTATTTGCGGTTAGTATGAAAAGCGAGCTTATAATTAGTTCTGATTTTTGAAATATTACAGTTAAATTAGTCTCATAAAACGGTCATTAGTGACCCAAAAAACGAAGGTTTCTTAGAGCTTATTATCAATTTTGAAAAACAAAATATGAAAGATTTCATGCATGAAAAGACAGAAGCTTTGGATATCTTTAAATGATCAAGGTTTAATTTAATTTTAAATAAGACAATTATGTTATCAGAAATTTTAAATCTGGTGGGAGTAGAAGTTCTTTCCAAAAGCCAGCAATTAAAAATTGGTGGGGGTCAATCATGTACATTTACTTACACGCGCACAGATGGTACAACGGAAACGGAAACATATTCTGGTTTTAGTGCAGGTTCTGCTGGTTCGAGTCAGGCTAATGACACTTGCGTAAACAACTTAGCAAACTCAAGTGAATTGACAAGGTGTCAATACGACTGTGAATGGGATGATAATGTTCTAATGGCTTGATATGATTTTATATTTTAACAAAGGGGATAAATCCCCTCTATTTATCGTAATGATTCTTTTATTGGTTAACCTAGGCTGCAAACCAGAAATAGAAGAAAAAGTCCAAAAAGATAATTTTAAGAATATCAGTGACACCTTAAAAATTAGAGTCGATTTTAAAGAAAAAAGAATAGTTGGCTTAAATTTTTACGACAGTCTTCTTAACAATGTATTTATTGAATTTAGGAATAATACTGATTCAAATTCAGCAATCTGGCAAAAAACCTTTAATCCGGAACCAACACGAAATCGGGTTTTCTTTAATCGTTTCACCAATCGAAAAAATGGTATCTTTTCTACACATTATAACCATTTTTTTATGGACAAAGAAATTGATTCAATTTTTCTAGAGAATAATTACGATAGAAACTTAGTTCTTCTTGAGAATAATGGTTCCTTTCAAATAGACAAAGATATTTATCTTAAATATGAAGAGCTGAATTTTAAAATCGTAAAAACAAAAAGTCCTAAAGAGGATTTGTTAAACCATTTAGAACTTGTACATTCTGAAATTAAAAAGAAATATGCTGAATTGACTGGATGGCAAAAAGACTATCTTTTAGAAATAAACGACTACCATTATTATGATAAACTGCAAAAAATAGATCCTGAAAATCTGGAACCAGATAAATTCATTCAAAACATGAGAGATCCTATATTTGGCCTAACTTTAGCTAGTTTATTATATAATCATGTAAAAAATAGAGTCAGTGAATTTGCATATTCAAGTTTAAATACGGAAAACTTTTCTTCCCAATACATCAATTTAGTTGCTTTGGGTGCTTATAGATTCTTAAAACACGATGTAAATCTCGCTAATCAAGAATTCAATAAAGCTAGGCAATGGCTTAAGGAGACTTCATGGTACAAAGGAAATCCAGAATTAATTTTCAACTCTATTACTCAAACGGATAAAGCTGAATTTAAGAATTTGTTAAGAAATTTAACTGTTTCCGACATAGAGATGAAAAAACAGTCTATAACTACTATAATCGACAAGTATTCTTCTAATTATTATCTTATAGATTTCTGGGCGACCTGGTGCAAACCGTGTATTGAGGGAGTAAAAATAATGAAGAAAATGGATTTGCCAGAAAACATCACTGTTGTTAGTTTAAGCTTAGATCGATCAGATAAATCAGATAAATGGAAAGAGATGACAATGAAGCTGGACCAGAATGTGACCTATTTAGTAGTTGAGGATGAGCATCTCAAGAAATTTGTCGATTATATGGGGTTACAAGCTATTCCAAGATATATGGTCATTGATGCTGATATGAACCTGATCAATGAGGCTTTTTTAGCGCCACATGAACCTAATTTTACTAAGGAATTGAAAGCCTTGAGGTAGATCAAATCAATTAGATTTAAGATTATTTATGTTGAAATTCCCCCACTACAAACAAGTGGATCAGAAACACTGTGGTCCTACTTGTTTGAAAATTATTGCTCGAAACCATTAAATTAAGTCTCACAAAACGGTGGCTAGGTACGGCAAGCCTGACATAATCAATACTGATCAAAGGAGTCAATATACTTCTAATGTTTTTACAAAAGCTGTTCTTTCAACAAAAGTGAAGCTATCAATGGACGGAAAAGGCTGTGCCACAGTTAAAGTTTTTATAGAAAGGCTTTGGAGGAGTGCTAAATATGAATAAATCTTTATGTTTCCGCCAAAATCCGGACACCATTTAAGATCTTTGTTGAAGAATTACTTCCAATACTATAATGAGGAAAGAAGACATTCAAGTATCGAAGGTAAGCGACCAAGGGATGTGTCTTTTCTTTCAGGCTACTCCGCCAATCTATTAGGACGGCCTAAAAGAAAAAAAAGGTTCAACCAAAAAATAACCAATTACCTGTCCAAAACATTGGGGGGGAGTTCATCTTGGCATTAAAATAGAGGCCTGTAATTGCCGGCCTTTTCACTTTATCTTACAATAATGATCAAAGTCGATTTTTTTTCCTTTTTATTAATTTGTTTTTTCTTAACAGGATGTTATTCAAAAAAAACAAATACAACAGTAACTGAAAATTCAAATGCTGTTATAATATTTGATGGTTTTTACAAAAATGCAGTCACAAATGATATTGGGGTAAATGTTTCCGTAAACCCAGTACTCACTATAAACCAACTATCTCCAAATTTTATAAAGGAAAATGTATTAGAACGCAGTAATGAAAAAGATACTTTTAGTATCGAGGTTGCTGAAGATAAAATACTACTAACACACATGGGGATTGAATTCGACAAGTTGAATTTTATTTTGTCAAAAGGAGATACTCTTCTTATTAAATATAAAGATAATTACCCTCTGACAAGGTTACTATCTGAAGACTCACTCACTTTATCCCGGATAAATGAAATCAGAATAAAGCCAGAAGATATACTTAGCACCACCCTTTTTGAATCAGATTTATCGAATTATGAGTCATCAAAGAAATTAGCATATTTAGATCAACGAAGGAAAATCAGTTTGGCATACGTAAATGAATTAGATTCATTATTTAAGAAAGAACTTATTTCAGCAGATTACTATGATTTAGAAAAGTCGTATATCTTCTATTCGCAAGAATATTATGAGTTTTCGACAAGAAAAAATAAGATATCAGACAATGACGGAATCAACAACATCGAAAGTAGTTTTCAAAACGAAAAATATCTTAAATATCCATTTTATCAATATTATATTAAGCAGCAATATGAAGAAATAATAGATGTGCCTTTATTAAATGTTTCAAACGGGACCATTTGGGACTACAGAGCTTATTACGACTCTTTAGTCAATATCTCAACTATGCCTGAAAAAACTAAGGAATATCTCAAATATGTATATATAGATTTAATTGCTCAGGAATTTGATAAGGAGAATTTTGAATTTTACTTTAATCAATTCGTTAAAGATTCACCAGATACTAATTACATAAAGAGTATAAAAGAGCGCTATTTGACGGATTTCTTGTTCGATAGCCAAGATAATACTATGCTTAATCTAGTTTCAATAGAGAAAAATATAGTCTCATTTGACAGTCTCATAAGTAAGCATCTTGGAAATGTAGTTTACATTGATTTTTGGGCAAGTTGGTGTGCGCCATGCATACAAGCTTTTCCTGATATTAAAAATTTACAAACTGAATTTTCTGGAAAAAATTTTAAGGTTATATATATATCATTAGACAAAGATTATGAAAAATGGCTTAGGTCTATTGAAAAATATAATCTAGTCGAAGAAAGTAATTTTTTAGGTTTAAACAATCCCATTAGAAATTACACAAATAACAAGAACATTTCCATTCCACGATACTTTCTTTTTAGTCCAGAAGGTCACATGATATCGTCAAATGCACCAAAACCTGACAGCAGAGAATTGCGTCATTCAGTTTCTGAATATATTAATAAGTGATGTCTAGTTTTCCATCTTATATTAAAGTTGATCAAAAAGATTGTGGCTCGGCCATTAAATTAAGTCTCACAAAACGGTCTATTCTAACAAAGAAACCAGAATTATTTAAACCTAAATATTATTAATTCTTCCATTTTTCAGTTGTCCGTGATCGATGGGAGTTTTAAAACAACTTTTTATAAAACAGGAAATCAATCCCTTTATGCATTTTGTGGCTGTTATATCCGGTTGCCTCAATGCGTAATGCGCTTGCTTAGCGTGATGGATTTCGTCTGCCTAAATATTTTATTCCAGATCAAAAGTAACGCTTACGTTCCCGGTACCCAATGCTGTAGCAAAACCCGCTACATCATTTACCGAACCCAGTCTTGTATAGTTATAAGAGGTCGAAAAGGTCTCGTAAAATAGTACTAATGTCCTTGAACCATAAAGCATTAAGTCGCCATTTTTTATCGTTTCCGGATTGGACGAATTTGTCGGGAGGCTTTTTGGCAAATCATAATACTTTTCGTTGTTGTTCAGTTCAGTCATATTAAGGATCATAGGCAGCAACTCCTTAAATGCCTTTGCTGAATTATTGTCCAAAAGCGTGGCTGTAAAGGTTTGTGAATTGACTGTGATTTTGATTTTTCCAGTAGTCATGATTGTATCATTTTCTGTGTTAATCTGGTCATCTTCTTTGCTACAAGATAAAGCGCTACCCATAAATATCAACGTAAAAGCCAAAATCAGTAAAAAAGAATGTTTCATATCTATATGGTCATTTTAATACCTGTTGCTTTATCCACACCAGGACCGTAGTGTCCGCCACTAAATGTCATATTGCCGAAGCCAAGTGAAGAAACTTCCATTTGACCGAGTTTGCGGGTTGCTATATTTCTGGTCATAGGCGGTGTATTGGCAAACATCCGCAATGGATTAGCAAGCATTAATCCTGCACCAGCCATTGCCGTCTGCTGAATAAATTTTCTTCTTGATGTTTGATTATACTTGTCCATAGCTATTTCTTTTATATGGCATCCTCATTTCTTCTTTCAATATTCTACCCTCGATTGTTGCAATGCGTCATAACGTGCACCCACTACTCCTATTTTTTCAATTTTGCTCTCAATCTCATTTATTTCATCTGCCGATAAGGTGAAATCAGCAGCTCTTAAATCTTCCTCTAAATGTGAAAGCTTGGTTGTGCCCGGCAATGGAACAATAAAAGGGTATTTTGAAAGCATCCAACTCAAACATATCTGAGATGCTGTCATGCCTCTTGTTTTGCCAAATTCAATTAGCGCCTCTAGAATTCTTAAATTTAATCTTATGGCCTCGGGCTGAAACCGTGGCCATGTACCACGACCATCATTTGTACTGAGATCAGAATATTCTGTCAAACTTCCGCCAAGTAACCCTCGGCAAAGCGGACTATAGGCCACAAAGCCTATCTCCAATTCCTGTAAGGTGGAAAAGATGAACTCTTCTGGAAGCCTGGTCATAAAGGAATATTCACTTTGCACTGCTGTAACCGGGCAAACAGCGTGTGCCCTTCTGATGGTTTTAGCGCCTGCTTCAGAAAGGCCAAAGTGTAGAACCTTTCCTTCTTGAATAAGATCTTTTACGGTGCCTGCAACATCTTCAACAGGAACGTTGGGATCGACCCGGTGCTGAAGAAAAAGGTCGATGCGGTCGGTTTTGAGGCGTTTGAGTGATTGATCTGCAACTTTCCGAATGTGCTCTGGCCGACTGTTCATAACATTTGGCCCCTCAATATCAAAGCCAAACTTGGTGGAAATGGCCACCTGGTTTCGGATGGGAGCAAGTGCTTCTCCAACCAATTCTTCATTTACATATGGGCCATAAATTTCTGCAGTATCGAAAAAGTCGCAGCCACGATCAGCTGCATCTCGAATCAGTTTGATCATGCTCTTACGATCAGGATGGACACCGCGACCATTAGTCATTCCCATGCAGCCCAATTGTATGGCAGAAACTTCAAGCGGATTCTTCCTGGAACCCAATATGCGTTTCTTCGTCATTAAAGTGCCTATTCCTTTTTTCTTTTCTTGGCTCTGGGAAGCATTTGCATAGCCTTTAACAGTTCCAGCAGCTATTGTTCCTAAACCCATCAAAGTGGCTGCTTTTAAAAAGCCTCTTCGCTTAAGAGGATCATTATTTTTTGGCTGGTTTTCTATATTTTTTTTCATGTGTATTTTTTTGTTTTTTAAGGCCACCCCGATTGGTCGGGGCAAGCTATGGAATTCGCATTGCTGCTATTCATCCATCGGTTGGTGTTTATCTAAAATGCTCATTTCATAATTCTCTTTTTAAGTAGGTTGTTATGTGATTAGATGCGATCAATCATTATAGAATATGCTGTTGAAAAAAGCTTGCATTTGAGTAGCATAAGGTACACCATACTGGGCAAAGAGTGCTCTTGTGGCTGCATCCGGCTTCCAGTCGAAAAAGGCATGGCCCGCTCCTTCCACCTGAATATATTCGACAGGCTGGCCTGCATCCTTTAGCGCATCTACATAGCGTTGCACCATGTCATGATTGACGATCGGGTCTTCTGTACCACGAACCATGAAGTGCGGAATAACCCGCTCACTAGCATTTGGAACATTATTTGTAGGAGAAACGGCATCCCTATAACCTTGCTCTTTGTGCTCTACCAACGGTTTAAAGTCGGCAGCCTCAAATGCACCATAGCTTGGTGCCGCGGCCTTAATTGCATTCGTGATTTCAGTTTTTACCAGAACCACAGATTTTCTTTTTGGCAGGTAGGTGGGCATATATTGGTAAACTCCATTGGTTTCACCAAAACCACCGTCTCCAATAAGCGAACTGAGGGTGGCAGTTGCAGCGGCTAGATGACCACCAGCACTATCGCCCGTAACCGCAATTCGGGTTGGGTCACCGCCATATTGGGCAGCATGTTCCTGAATGTGAGCGATAGCACCAAAAACATCTTCTATCAATTGGTGCATCTGGGTTGGCTGAGTTTTTCCGTCCAATTCGTTAATCCACCGGTAGTCAATACTAAATACAACATAGCGACTACCTTTCATCAGTTGACGAGCCAAACCACGATTAATGTCTTCGTTATTTGAAGACCATCCGCCACCATGAATGATGATAATACAAGGAAGATTTTTGGCGTCTTTAGGTGAATAGACATCATATTTCAAAGGTTTGACGCCCGGCTGGGCATAAACAACATCCTGGATTATGCTCAAATTATCTACCAAAGAACTGGGAATAAATGTTGCCCCAACCTTCATGTCCATGGTAACCGGTATTTTCATTATAGGTGAGAAACTTTCGTAACTCGTTGTTCCCCACATACCTTCTTTCACAGTGTAATACACGGCATCCAGACTGTATCCCGAAGCAGGTTTAGCTTTTACCGACAATACAGTGCCCGCAGGCACTTTACCGTCATCAGGAATTTTTGGACTAATGGTATAAGAGCCGTTTTCAGCCGGAACAGAGGTTATGGTAAATGTTTCTACCGAATCCACTTTTGGATAAGATGAGGACGACTGTGCATTTAATTTGGTAGCCGGAAAAGCGACAGCAAAAACAAAGAATGTTTTAATAAGTGTGGAAGTTAATTTATTCATTACACTATTTCATATGGTTTTAATTGATCTTTTATGGTCATATGGAATCTCGCATCATTTATAACCATCCTTCTGTTTGACTATTTAGTCATGCTCGACTTTGTATTATATTCTTCATCCGTTACAGCTTCCTTCCATTCCACAATTCCCTTTTCAGTATTGGGCACAATATAAAGTTGTTGCAATCCCACATCAGGGCTTGCGCCATGCCAGTGCCTTACATTGGGCGGGCATTTTACCACATCTCCTTTTTTGATCACTTCAATTTCCTGACCTTCAATTTGGTGATAGCCAACTCCATCTGTAATTATTAGAATTTGGCCGGAGGGGTGGATATGCCAATTACTCCTTGCTCCCGGTTCAAAATACACATTACCTACTGCCGTAGTGTGAACGGAATCAGCATCTACCAAACCAATGTAGTAGGCGTTTCCGGTAAACCATTCTTCCGAACCTTGTTCACCTTTTGGGAAGATGGCGTTCAAATCGGTTTTGTCCGCCTCCCTATTTTCTTGTGTTTCTGTTTTTGTGTTGCAGGCCTGTCCTATCAATAGTAGTAGGGCAACTGCGAATGTCAATATCGTTCTCATTTTATCTTTTTTTTAAATTTCCTTAATGATTTTTGCAGGAGTTCCTCCTACGATAACGTTGTCGGGAACGTCTATAGAAACGATTGAACCCGCTGCCACTACCGAGTTTTCGCCAATAGTAACACCTTGTAAAATGGTAGCTCCTGCACCAATCCAAGCGTTCCTTTTTATGTGTATTCCTTTGGGAACCAATGCGTGTCTGCTTTTGGGATCTATCGGGTGACCTTCGGAAAGTAGGCTGACATTGGGAGCTATCAGCACACCATCTTCAATCGTAATTCCTCCCAAGTCCAAAAAAGTACAATTGAAGTTGATAAAAACGTTCTTACCAATTTTGGTATGCTTGCCATAATTGATGTACAAAGGAGTAAATACGTTAACACTTTCGTCAATTTCTGAATCTGTAATTTGACTCAATAAATCTCTGACTTCTTTGGGGTTTGTGGCATGGTTCATCTGCACCAGCAATTTTTTAGTGCTATATGATGCTTCTAGCATTCTATAAGCTTGCGGGTCTCTGGGCAAAATAGTTTCGCCTTTTTTTAACCTTTCAAAAATATCCATCTTTTGTATTACCTTATCTTTCCATGCAAAGATAATAGTTCATCAAAAGCAATTTGTTACATTGATGTCGCAATAAATGTCAAATATTACCTATTTTTGATGATAACTTATTATTTCCATGAATATGTCAGAAAATCAAAGGGTTATACTTCACAAAACGGCATCAAAGGCTCACTTTCCTGATGATTTCCAAACGCGGTTCCATACACATATTTACTGCCAAAGTGGAACTGTAAAGTTTATGTTCAACGGCAAGCAATACCAGGGTAAAAAAGGAGAATTTATTTTTTGGCTCGCTGGACTTAATGTTTCGGATTTATGGTTTTCAGCAAATTTTAAAGCGACAGTCTTGTTTGTAGACAGCGATTTATTAACCAATAATTTACCCAGTGCAACGGTGAGTATTGATAGCTACATACATTCCAAAGAAAACCCCATTTTGCACCCTGAAAAAAAAGACAAAGAGAAAATCTTAAAAAACTTTCAGTTGCTATACGAGAAATCACTAGAGACCACCCACCGATTTTATAAGGAAGGCCTGAAACTCCAAATGCAACTTTTCCTTTTGGAAATGTGGCATATTTTTGAAGATGAGCTTGATAGGCATAAACGTAGTTTGCAAAGCGGAACATTGTACGAACGGTTTATACATTTGGTTCAGGAAAATAGTATGAAAGAGCGTGAAGTAAGGTTTTACAGCGAGCAGTTAAACATTACACCAAAGTATCTCAATTATATTTGCAAAGTCAATACCCGAATTACCGCTTCGGAATGGATACAGCGATATACCAAAGAGCGAATCATGTATCTGTTGCAAAACAAAAACCTGAATATTTCTGAAATTGCCAATGAAATGAATTTTTCGAGTCGTTCCTTCTTTACCCGCTATGTAAAAAAACTACTGGGCGTTACTCCAAAAGAATATCGGGAAAGGATATGAAAAGCTTTAATATTTTACTCTTTAAAAAAGTATGACTAAGCGGTCATTAGTGACTTTACCGTTTTTTATAATGTGTTTGTAAAGGCACATGCTTTACAAAAGTTAAAGGTTCTGGTTTACACTATCTATGGTTAAGCACGTACCCAGAATTACAATTATGTCTTTATTTTTTTTAACCTTCAAATTGTAAATTTGGCGGACTTTAATAATATCCAACAACTTTTAGTTTGCTACTTACCCCTTTATATTTTAATAGTTGTTACTTACCGCACTTTTTCCACAATCTTCTTTATAGTTTCATCCGTTAAATCTCTTAAAGTCAGAATATGGCCGGTTTCCGTTTCCCAAAATTCTTTCGGTTCTTTCGCTGCGTTAAAAACATTTTTTCCACGTATGAATGGAACTTCTCTGTCAATTCTGCTATGAATAATCAATTTCGGAATGTTTTCGATTTCTGCAATGTCTCTAACTCCAATATAATCTTGATTAAATTTTTGTGGTGAATTTTTAGCCTTTTCTTTTAAATAATCAACTGGTGCGTAATCAATCGCCAAGCTTTGGGCAGATTCTTCAGTCCCATCCAATACTAATAAGTTTACTCTGTTTTGGTTGTCTTTAGTGATTTTTATCGCCATCGGACCGCCTAATGACATTCCATATACTATTGTTTTTAAACTGTCATTGGTCGTTTTCTTAATAAAGTCTTGAAAAGCTACTTCGGTGTCTTTCATCACTCCTTTATAATTGGGAACTCCAGTCGATTTTCCATAACCTCGCCAATCCAATGCGTAAACTGCAAATCCATTATCGGTTAATGGTTTTATAAGATTTCTATATGAACTTACATTTCCACCTGCTCCGTGAATTAGAAAAATATTTGCTTTGTTTTCTCCCGTTGGTTTGAATTGGTAAGTATAGATTTTTAGCGAGTCTTCAACCGTTAAGGTCGATTCTTCATAATTTAATTCGTCCATATTTGCCATTTCTTTGGATGGGAAATAGTATAATTTAGATTCATCATTATTTATTATTGCTTTTATCATTGGATCGGTTTGATAAAAATAGGAACCTATCCCAATTCCGACTAATAGTATAATTAAGAAAGTCCATCCGATAATTTTCAAGAATTTTTTCATTGGTACAAAGTTTGTTTATTATGGTAGGCAACGCCACTGTATAAAACTCGTTTGCCTTTACTTGTTATGAAAAGCTAAACTAAGCAATTTAGCAGAATCTTTGCTACACGAAGCTGAGCAAATGGGTTTTATGCGTTGTTATGCATTTTTGTTTATATTTTTTCTGGATACTTCCCCTGACAACTCAATCTTTTTATTCCCTGATTTCTTTCTACCGAAACTCTTTTTATTAAACCATAAAATACTATCGTATCTTTTTCTACTAAAATATTGATACATTTGGCTTCGCTCTTTATGATTGAGAGTTTTGCCACTTAAAATTATTTCTCCTAGCCCAAGCTCATAATCTTGTACAGCTCCTTCTGCTGCACGATTGTAAAAACAATCGTATTTTGTAAAATCATTTATGTACAGTTGAGGATCATCAATTAAAATTTCACTTTCAAGATTTTCATTTATGTAAATTTTAATCTCAGTTTTAAACTGGGGGGTTAACCTAATGCTAATATTTATTAAATTCAATTTGTTATATTCTATTAGTTGCTCCATAGAAAGAACAGTTTGATAACCAATATTATCTACTAAGATAAAATGTAATTTTCCTTGGTTTAAAATTATAGTAAACCTGTTGGAATTATTAGGCAGCGTATAATCCAAGATGAAAATTTCTCCCTTGTCTGATTTTTCTGTCATGTATAAATTAAAGTAGTATTCACTATCAGTAATTTTACGAAGTAATTTAACTCCCAAATCAGAACATAAATCTGAAACCTGTACAATCAAATTATCAAGGGTTGGTTGGTTATTAAAACGAATATTTAATAACTCGTCAAGATATTTATGAGTAGTTTCTGAATAGTGAGATCCGCCATATTTGTTTGCTAGTTCTTCAATTATCTTTTTAACTTTGAAGCTTTGTTTTTCATATGTAATGATATTCTTATTTAAGAAATCGATCATTTCAATCTTTTCCTGCTTACGAAATGTTTTAACTATCGTTGGTGCCAAAGACCATATCTTTAAGGAAGTTTTTTCAGCTATGTCAGGTAAATCTTCGTCAAAAGTATCAGGCAAATAGTAAAACTGTAAGTTTTCATCTAAAATCTCTGAAATTTTTATAAGTAGTGGTGTAATTCCTTTACTTTTTTCTGTCAATAAACTTCTAAGCTGACCGTATAGTATCGATATTTGATAAAATTTTCCGTGCTGTATAGCATCCTTTGAATCAAAGATTATTCTTAATGCAAAATATAATTCTTTGATTCGTGCTAACTTTGATTTATCTATTATCTGAAAGTGATTGATTTCCATAATTATGCATAACATTTAGTATGTGTAGCTCTAGTTACACGTACTTGCATTATATTTCTAGCAATCTAATCGATTTTTAATTGCTTTAAAAGCATTTGCGGTTACTTTGAGTAGCGAGCTTATAATTAGCTCTGATTATTAAAATATTACAGTTAAATTAGTCTCGTAAAACGGTCATTAGTGACTTTACCGTTTTTTATAATGTTGCTCATAATGTTTGGGCTTTGCGTTCTGGTGGGATTTTTAGAACAACACTTGATACGAAGACCCTAGTTCAAATATATTAACAAAAGCGTCAGTTAAAGTATTAAACCCTGCCTGACGCAAAAACGATGTTAGGTGCTATCGATGCTGCTTTGTCGATGTTTACTAATGTCTTTGCTCATGGATATAGCACAAAGCTGATAGAAACATTAATGATAACACTTCTATCAGCTATTTTACAATGATCCGGGACAACTCTGTATTAACCTATTGAATGGAACCCTACCTTGTTTCCTTCTGTGTCTATAAAAAGTGCAATAAAGCCGTTGCCACTAACCAGCAATCTCCATTAGGTAGATTGCCGCAGTGTCATGTCCTTATCCCGCTAAAGCGGGACAGGCTCTGGGGAGGTCCTGGAATAGATTCGATTTCTATGAGCTAAGAAGTCAGCCCCGATAGCAATCGGGGTCATATTAGTCATGGGTAGTAACGAGCCGTAAGAGCTACGGAGGTCTCATCCGCCAGCTGGCGGAAACGGCTGAACGTCAGGTGATTCGAAAATTCGATAGGGAGGCTTTGCTAGCCCTATCCCAAAAGTAGAATCAAGATATAGTTGGTGTAAAGAGCGGCTATATTATGCTTGACGACCCGTCCCGGTCGACCGGGATGGTGTGAGAGCCTCACCGTGAGCAATTTGGCTCACGGCAGGCTCGATTGTAGCCAGTTTTTATTCTTTTCTATATTCTCCAATCACTTCAATATTTCCAATAATATTACGATTGAACTCTTCTAATTCTTCTGCTGGAACCCAAAGTTCATTGTGGATTTTTCCACCTACATTTTCAACTTTGAACTTCTTTAAATAGTCAGAATTAACGTTAAATTTTGTCACATAACCAAACCCGTAAGCTGGTACATTCCAATCCTTTGCTATCTGGATTGCGTATTCTTCATTCATTACAGGATAGAAAATAGGTTGTTCAGGTAATCTTGGTGGAAAACCTTTGAATTCCAATTCTTTAATCAACTCCAATTCTTTGTCATTTACAGGCCTGTATAATATCGTTGTCTCTTCACTCATCTTATGGCAAATCTTTTTTGAGCAAATTCAAAGTGTTTTCTATTCTCCGCATTTGCATCGTCAGTCATTTGTTTATCGACAAAATCTAAAATCCCTCTTTTCTCATCGTTTGTTAATTCTATTCTTCCACTTGCCAATGACGTATCAAAACTTTGACTGGATCCCTGCAAGTAATTGAGCAAGTATTTTGTCCTTCCCCTGTTCAATATTTCTTGAGCAAATAAATGATAGCTCCTATAAACTCCCCAAGTTTCTTTAGAGCTTTTCGATAATTCTTGATACAAGTCTAAAATCAAATTATCAGACGCGATTGAAAAATCCTTTATCAGGTATTCACAAACTTCCATCCTAAAGTCCATATTCGGGTCTTTCAGTTCGTCTCCGTGTTTCCCATTCCAGTCGAACTTTACTTTGTCAAAATCCGAGTTTGAATATTCCATTATGAACTTTTGGGTTTCCATTTCTTTAATTGGCTACAACAATTTAGTATTTGTACCTCTAGTTACACCTACTTGCATTATATTTCTAGCAATCTAATCGATTTTTAATTGCTTTAAAAGCATTTGCGGTTACTTTGAGTAGCGAGCTTATAATTAGTTCTGATTATTAAAATATTACAGTTAAATTAGTCTCACAAAACGGGCTTTACCGTTTATAAGCTCGGGCTTATACGACTCGCCTGATAAAAACTTAGTACCTAATCAGGCTTAATGCACTCTGCCCTTTTTAATGTCCGCTTTTTTTATCAACAGGCTAGCAGAAAAATTTGCTATTAAAAAAAATTTTATAAAGATAATAATTATCAAATTTAGCACCATTTGCCCCTTGATATATATTGAGTTGTTGTGCGTAGTTTTTTAATTTTCAGTCAGTATTAAATTTCGTAATTTTTCAAGTTGCGTATCTGATTGCCAAAGAACTTGATTTATGTCTCTCTCAATTTTTATGTCGGGTTTTGTTCCAAATCCGTCCAAAATATTTCCATCTTTCTGAAAAGAAACCATTGTGCTGATTTTTCCAAATAGCTTTGAGTTAGGCAAGTCAACCCAATCGCTGTTCCCACTTGAACCGTCTGTGGTTACTCCTACAATTTTGATGTTAGATATTCCCTTGAAAGCAGAAACAAAAACTGAAGCTGCACTAAATGTCTTTTCGTTAGCTAAAATATAAACAGGTCTGTTATAGTAACTAGTTGATTTGGCTAACTTCTCTCCATTCAAAAATCCAAAATAATATTCACTATACTTCTTTTCATCTAATACATAGATTGGTTTAAAGGTTTTAAGAAATTCATTTGCCTTTTCTTGTTCTCTTTTATCCAATTCTGAAAAGGAAAACAAATAACGGCTATGCAAACTTTTCTTGTAATCTTTTGGTAATGGAAGCGGACCTCTTTGTTTGGTGGCGTTTACAATATATATAGAATCTGGATGTATCAAATATTTTGCAAATTCATACAACAAATCACGAGTTCCGCCATTGTTGGCTCTTACATCAATAATTAAGGCTTCACTATCCTTTTGGATAGATTGCATAAATGAATTGACTTTGTCAAAAAGAAGAGGGGCTTCATCTTTATTGACCATTTCGGGAATCTTGATATATGCGATATTGTTTTTTATGCTAAATAGTTTTTCAATAATTTCAGGTTTGTTATAATCTTCATCTTTTACGAAAAGATAATCTACCTCAAATTTTTCATCCCAAGGTCGTTGCCTTTTTGATTTGTCAACTACCGAAACAGTCAAAATAGTGTCATTTTGGAAAGTAGCGTCCGAAAGTGTCAATTTGATTTCTTTAGGTAATGGTTTGTTGAGAAGTATATAATTTTTTTCAATGTCTCGAATGTCCCGAACAGCTAATGTAAAATAAGTTTCTTTAGGTGCTTCTATATCTTCAGGACGTGCTTTTAGTAGAAAATCTTTAATATCCATTCCATCAATTTTTTTTAGATACAGAAATTCAGAATTGAGTATTTCTAACTCTTTATTTTGGTTTTTATTCAAAACAATAGCTTTATCATTTATAGGTGCGTAAATGAATGGTAAAAAAAGCGACTCGTTTAAATCATAACCCCTTATTGTATTTAAAGAAGAATGTCTGTCTCCAATTTTTGCTAAAGTGCTGGTAATAAACAGTCCAAAATCTTCAAGTCGGGTGGAATCACTTAATGTTTTTAAATAGTTTTCAAAATCGGTATTGAAATCATAGCCATTTAAGTAAACATAGGAAGATTTTTCATTTAAGGTCTTTGTAAGAAATTCAATGTCTTCAGTTATATGTTTTTTAGTCAGCCAATTATTCTGGGCTTGCGAATTAATGGCAATCAATCCAAATAGAATTGTAATCAGGGTTGTTAATTTCATTTACGATATTTTTTTTTACGCGCAGCAATTTGCTAATTGTACCTTGAGGTACAATTATTTACTTTATATTTCTCAGCAATCTAATCGATTTTTAATTGCTTTAAAAGGATTTGTGGTTACTATGAGATGTGAGCTTATAAATAGTTCTGATTTTTGAAATATTACAGTTAAATTAGTCTCACAAAACGTTCAATTTCAAAAATAAGCCCCTACTTCTAATATTTTCGAATTCAAAGAAAAAAGCAGTCTAGTTCACCAGACTGCCTTTCCCATTTACTTTAACTCCCAAAATCTCTCTCCAAAACAGTTTTTAAATCGGTAGGCTTTTGACCTGTCACCTTTTCCACATCATTAGTTAGGCGACCCACTGCCCCACTTTTGATCATGCCGAAAACAGGAATCATATAATCTGCTATAAAATCAGGGGCTCCACCCGCTTTCAAAGCACCTCTGTACTCTTCTTCAGAAGGATTAGGATATACAATTTTCTTTTCCAGCACTTCAGAAAGTATGTTCGCTGCATCATAGTAACTTAACAACTCAGGCCCTGTTAACTGATAAGTTTTACCTGAATGCCCCTCTTCGGTTAATACTTTCGCTGCTACTTTAGCAATATCTTCCACATCAATAAACCCTACTTTCCCATCACCTGCCACATTAAATGTGATCCCTCTTTCTGTCAAGTTTTCATATTCAAAGTTTTTGAAATTTTGCGCAAAGAAAGAAGGCTGCAAAATAGTATAATCAAAATGCTTCTCTTTTAAATAATTTTCCATCATGCTATGAAAAGCCAGCCCTCCACCCAAACTTTCATTACCAAATGCAGATAAATAAACCACCCTTTCGATTCCCTTTTGCTTTAGAAAGTCAGTAAAGGGGATTAAAATATCCTCCATATTGAAAGTAAGGGGCGGACCAAGTACAAAAACCTTCTCTACATTCTTTGTTGCTTTTTCAAAGGTCTTCTCATCTGTATAATCAAATTTCACCCACTCCTCTTCCAAAATTGGCAAGGTAGATTTTGCCTTTTCGTAATCTCTACTGCCCGCAATGAAATCAATATTTAATGCTTTTAATTGCTTTATTATTGATTGACCAATTGTACCGGTAGCGCCTGTAATTAAAATTCTTTTATTCATGATTTTTGATATTTAAATTAAATAGTTACTTTTAGTAACTCAAAGGTAAAAAGTAACTATTGAGAATAAAAGAAGGCACAATGAGCAAACATAGTAACATTGAAGTAACTAATACTGAGGCTGAATCGGTTGAGGGAGGAAAAAAAATGAAATTAATTTTAGAAAAGGCAAAGGACCAGACAAAACTATGCCCCGTTAGAGATGTAATTCATAGAATTAGTGATAAATGGAGTTTACTCTCTATTCTGGCTTTAGGAACGCACGGCACCTTACGCTTTAATACTTTAAAGAAAGAAATTGGGGATGTATCTCAGCGTATGCTCACTGTTACTCTTAGAAATTTAGAGCAGGATGGTTTTGTAAGTAGAAAAATTTATGCTGAGGTACCACCTAGAGTGGAATACCGCTTAACTGAAATGGGGCACGGCTTAATGCAACAAGCGTTAAAATTGGCGGACTGGGCTAATAAACAGCTGCCTGAAATTATTAATAGCAGGCAAAATTTCGTAAAAAATTAATAAATTGGATCATAATTGACTTTATAATGGAAATACAGCATCAATCAACTCAAACTAAAGGCTCCTTTTTTATTGAAAATAACATTGAAAAGTTAGCCGAAATGACCTACAGTAAGGCGGGGACAGATTTAATTATTATTGATCATACGGAAGTTTCTGATCAGCTGAGAGGTACCGGATCAGGCAAAAAACTGGTAATAGCGGCTGTGGAATATGCCAGAAAAAACCAACTTAAAATTATGCCACTCTGCCCATTTGCTAAATCTGTATTTGACAAAACAGACTCGATTAAAGATGTACTTAAATAATTTCACGACTTAAATTTATAATCATGGACAAAAATGATGTAACAAAACGCTATTCCAACGGAGAGGTAATTATAGTTTGGCAATCTGGCAAGTGCATACATTCCGGTAATTGCGTAAAAAACCTGAAAGCTGTATTTAATCCAAAGCAAAGTCATTGGATTCAGGCAGACAACGCAAGCACGAGAGAAATTAAAGAGACAGTAGCGAAGTGCCCTAGTGGCGCTTTAAGTATTCAGTAAAAAATATGGTCAAAAAAGTACTCATCCTGTTTTTCCATCCTCGCTTTGAAGATTCTCATGCGAATAAGGCATTAGTAAAAGCAGTTCAGAAGATGGAAAGTGTTACTTTCAGAGATGTATATGAGTATTATCCTGACTTTAATATTGATATTAAAACTGAGCAGGAATTACTTTTAGCGCACGACATTATCATATGGCAGCATCCTTTTTATTGGTACAGTTGCCCACCGTTAATGAAACAATGGCTTGATCTTGTGTTGGAGTACGGCTGGGCTTATGGCAAAAATGGCGATAAACTCAAGGGCAAAGCTTTTCTTAATGCAATTACCTCTGCAGGCAATTTTGAAATCTATCAAAGAGGAGGAAAGAACCAATTTACCTACAGAGAATTATTACAGCCTTTCGAACAGACGGTCAATTTATGTTTAGCAAATTACTTGCCACCCTTTATTGTGCCCTCTTCCTTAAGAATTTCTGATGCAGAGTTGAGTGATTTTAGCGCATTTTATACTTTGATCATAGAAGGTTTGCAAAATGGTGGACTTTCGGCCGAAGAGCTTATGCAACATCAATACTTTAATGACCTTAATCCAAAAGAATGGAAAGCTCTTTTTTACAAAACGCAGTAATACTCTTAGGAGCCGCCCTGGTATTTGTCCCAATTGCTAAAAAATTAGGGATAGGAAGTGTGTTGGGTTATCTCATTGGAGGAATCATGATTGGTCCTTTTGTATTAGGCTTCATAGGTAATGAGGGTGAAGACATCATGCATGCGGCTGAATTTGGCGTGGTAATGATGCTCTTTTTAATCGGCCTGGAATTAAATCCTCAGTCGTTTTGGAAAATGCGGAAAGCCATTTTAGGAATGGGCCTGAGTCAGATGCTGTTGACCTCCTCCCTACTGTTTGTTGTTTTCTACTTCTTTCAACGATACTCTTTCAACACTTCTCTGGCTATAGCGCTTTCTCTGGCAATGTCTTCAACAGCCATTGTATTGCAGACTTTAAAGGAAAAAGGCTTGAGCAATACACATGCCGGTAAATCCTCTTTCTCTGTGTTATTATTGCAGGATATTGCTGTCATACCCATACTAGCCATCATTCCTTTGCTGGCAGTGAGCACGGTCACAAACCTTGAAACACATGATAATTTAGTTGCAGATTTAGATCCGAAATATTCTACCCTAATTATTTTGGCAGCAGTGGCTTTTATCTACATAGTGGGTCGCTTTCTTATTAATCCGCTGTTGCATCTTATTGCGAAAGTGCGAATGAGGGAGTTATTCACTGCTTCCGCCCTTTTTATTGTCATTGGGGTGGCCTGGCTCATGGAGCAAGTGGGTATTAGTGCTGCCTTAGGTACTTTTATGGCAGGCGTTCTATTGGCCAACAGTGAATTCCGACATGAACTGGAAAGCGATATTGAGCCTTTCAAGGGAGTGCTTTTAGGCTTATTCTTCACAGCGGTGGGTTCCACCATTAACTTTGAACTGATAGTTGCAGATCCTCTGCATATTTTTTCACTTGTACTGTTAATCATGGGTATTAAAGCATTGGTATTAATTGGTATCGGACGGGTATTTAAGCTTCCTTTAGATCAGAACCTGCTATTTAGTTTACTGCTGTGCCAGGTGGGTGAATTTGCTTTTGTTTTGCTTGCCTCTACAAGGCAATTAGAGATCATCGATGCGGAAACGCTGGATCTACTCATGGCTGTTACTACCATTAGCATGATCTTATCTCCTCTTTTCCTATTTGTGAACGAAAAATTTATTGCTCCACGTTTCGGAGTGAAAGAGGCCGTTGAAGAAGACTCCGCTGATGTGATAGACATGGAGGAGTGCGTAATTATTGCCGGGTTTGGTCATTTCGGAAGCACCATTGGCCGCTTTTTAAGAGCAAATGGAGTTACGGCCATTATTTTAGATAATGACAGCGAAAGGGTGGATTTACTAAGGAAAATGGGTTTCAGAGTGTATTATGGAGATGCCACAAGGATAGATTTACTTCAGTCAGCTGGTGCTGATAAAGCGAAAATACTCATCTCTGCCATTGATTCACCAGAAAAAAACTTTCAGTTGGTGGATGAAATTCAAAAGCATTTCCCACATCTACAACTGTTTATCAGAGCTAAAAACCGACTAGATGCCTATGAGTTAATTGATTTAGGCATCACAAATATTTACAGAGAAACGGTGCATACCTCCGTAAATTTAGGAGTAGATGTTCTGCATGCTTTAGGTCACAGAAAATATACAGCCAGCAGGAAAGCGGCCGAATTTATTCAGCACGATGAGAATGCACTACAGAAATTGGGGAAAATGCGGCATAAAAAGGAGAGTTATGTGGAATCTGCTCGTGAAGAAATTGAAACACAGGAAAAACTACTCACAGAAGATGTTAAATTTTCGGATCACAGAGAAGATGTCGCATGGGATACTTCAAAAAGGAGGTAAAAGCTAGAGACTAGAACAGGTAATATGAAAAAAGAAGAAATACTTGCTAATTTACAAAGTTTTGAAAACTTTAAGGATGTGCCGACTAACCAGCTGAATTGGTTTATTGTTAATGCTGAAGTAAGAGTTTTTAAAACTGACGAATTGGTTTTCAAACCTGGAGATGATATTGACCATATATTGATCATTTTAGAAGGCCGCTTTAAAATTTATGCAATAAGCGAAAAACAAGAAAGAGAAATAGCTGAAAAAGTAAAAGGAGAAATAACAGGTTTTTTGCCATTTTCAAGGGCGAAAAGCGCTTCGGGCATAGGAAAAGTAATGGAGGAAACGACTTTACTATCTCTGAATAAATCTTTCGAAAGAGAATTACTGAGAGACCATTACGAACTTAGTCAGGTATTGGTGCATGAATTGACCAGTAGAGTTAGAGAATTTACAGGTTTACAAAAGCAAACGGAAAAATTGGCCGCCCTAGGGAAACTATCGGCAGGCTTGGCGCATGAATTAAATAACCCTGCCTCTGCCATAGTAAGGAGCGCCCAAGAGCTAAAAAAACATCTCAGTCATCAACCTGAAAAGTTTAAAAAAGTCATAAAAATTCAGATGACAGATGCACTTATCGATCAAATAAGTACCCTGCTTTTTTATAAACTTCAAAATACGGCTGCGCCCAAGGGCATGTTGCAACGTAAAGCATTGGAGGATGATCTATCCTATTTGCTGGAAGATTTAGAAGTTGATGATGCCATGGAACTTGCGGAAAATCTGGCAGAGTTCGGATTTGAGGAGAAAGAAATTCAAGACCTCGCAACTCAAATAAAGCAGGAAGACCTTGGCCCTATTTTGCATTGGATTAGCGATAATTTAGTTTTGGAAAAAATGGTGAATGATGTGCAAGAATCATCTGAAAGAATTTCCAGTCTGGTGAAATCTGTTAAGAATTATACGCATATGGATCAGTCGCAGGAAATTACAAAAGCTGACGTGCATCATGGTATTTCCAACACATTGAATATATTAAATCATAAAATCAAAAATTCTAACACCGAAATCAAATTAGATTTTGATGAAACTATCCCCGAAATTCCCTTATTTATCAGTGAAATTAATCAGGTTTGGACTAATTTACTAGACAATGCGATTGATGCAGTGGCAGAAGTTGACGAGCCTCAATTAGTGATTCAAACACGGAAATTGGATCAATTTGTGCAAATATGCATTGTGGATAATGGAAAAGGAATCCCCGAAAATATTGCTTCACGCATTTGGGAACCCTTTTTCACCACTAAAGAGATGGGCAAAGGAACGGGCTTAGGTTTAGAATTAGTGAAAGATATTGTGGAAAAACACCACGGGACCATAAAAATGAAATCTCAACCGGGCAATACCACTTTTGAGTTGTGTTTACCCCTTAACTAAAATTATGTCATTAGCCATTATATTTTCCATCGATGATGATCAACAGGTTTTAAGAGCTATTACGCGCGACTTAAAAACAAAATACCGCTCCGAGTACAGAGTACTGAGCACCACATCAGCCAATGAAGCTTTAGAAAGTTTACTGGAATTAAAAAACCAGGGTGAAAATGTAGCACTCTTCCTTTCCGACAACCGCATGCCGGAAATGCAGGGAGTAGATTTTTTGGAAAAAGCCAGAGCCATTTTCCCCGAAGCTAAACGTGTGTTATTAACCGCTTATTCCGATACCGAAGCCGCCATTAAAGCCATCAACGATGTGCAACTCGATTACTATTTGTTAAAGCCTTGGGATCCACCCGAAGAAAAGCTTTATCCGGTTCTTAGTGATTTATTAGAAGAATGGGAACAAAATTTCACTCCGGATTATAAGGGCATTAAAATCATTGGGTATCAATTTTCACCTAAAACCCATCACTTAAAAGATTTCCTCTCCGGCAACCTTTTTCCTTTTAAATGGATGGATATCCAAAGCAGTGAAGAGGCTCAATCTTTTTTAAGCCTTAATAAAATTGAGGAAAAGCAATTGCCTGTGGTATTTCTGGAAGATGGCACTTACTTAATACAGCCCACTGTAGAAGAGTTGGGTAGCTTCTTAGGCCTCAATACCCAGGCTTCATCAGATTTGTATGACACGGTAATTATTGGTGCAGGTCCGGGTGGCTTAGCCGCTGCTGTTTATGCCGCCTCCGAAGGATTAAAAACCTTATTGATTGATAAAAGAGCTCCCGGCGGACAAGCAGGCACCAGCTCTCGGATTGAAAATTATTTAGGCTTTCCTAACGGCCTCAGTGGCTCTGATCTTACCAGAAGGGCTATTACACAGGCGCAACGATTCGGAACAGAATTTTTATCTCCACAAGAAGTGGCTGGAATAGCATTCAATGACCCGTATAAAACCATTAGCCTTAAATCTGGAGGAAAAATTAATGCCAAGAGTATTGTTATTACCACGGGAGTTAATTACCGCCAGTTGGAGGCCCCCGGTATGGAAAAATTATTAGGCGCAGGCATTTATTATGGTGCTGCCAATACAGAAGCTTCTTTTTGTTCAGATAAATCGGTGATGATTGTGGGTGGTGGAAATTCCGCAGGGCAAGCAGCTATGTACTTAAGTCAGTTTGCTAAAGAAGTGATTATTTTGATAAGAAGAGAAAGCTTACAATCCAGCATGTCGTCTTACCTGATAGAACAAATTGAAAATACCCTCAATATAACCCTGTGGACAGAAGGCGAAGTGAAGGAAGTAAAGGGAGAAGAAAAACTGGAAAGTATAGTGGTCAGTTTTAAAAACGGAGAGGAAAAAGAGCAAATAAGTGCTGCCCTATTTATATTCATTGGTGCTCAAGCGGTTACGCAATGGTTACCGGAGCAAATACTCACCGATAAGCGAAATTTTGTATTGACGGGTGTTGATTTAAAAAATGACCCTCGTTCCAAAAGAACCTGGAAATTAAAAAGAGACCCGTATTTGCTGGAAACCAGTATTCCCGGTGTTTTTTCCGCCGGAGATGTTCGCTCTGGCGCCATGAATAGGGTGGCTTCTGCTGTTGGAGAAGGCGCCATGACAATTAGCATGGTACACAAATATTTAGAAGAAATTTAGTATTACTTTATTGGAGACTTATCAAATCAATACTTAGCAATTTGAACTATGATCTATTATAAAAGCAATCAGAGCTGGCTAAATGATATCAGACATTTATTTACAAGCTACACCATGAAAAAGGTAGTGATTGCTTCGTTATGGATGGGTCTTTTTACTACCATCATATTTGTATTGAACCACTTCTATCCATTCAGCATGCCTTTAAAATTAGGGACTTCCATCTTTTCTGTTTTAGGTATTGTGTTGAGTATCCTGCTGGTATTTCGTACCAATACTGCTTATGATAGGTGGTGGGAAGGCCGCAAGCAATGGGGCGCCTTGGTGAATCACACCAGGAACTTGGCCATAGCCACCAAAGTAACTTTTCCTGAAGATAAAAAGCAATCCCATAAAAGAATGTCACAGCTGATCACTAACTTCTGTATAGCCTTGAAAGAACATCTTAGAGATGGCACTAAAATCGACGAGCTGATTGAGTTAACCGGCGAAGAAAGAAGTGATTACGCCAGTAAAAAGCATCTCCCCAATTATATTAGTACTCAAATTCATTTCTTAGTGGAGCATATGCACAGAAACGGCAAAATAACACCGGAAGATCATCTTAATTTTAAACCACACACGCAAGCACTACTGGATATTTTAGGAGCCTGCGAACGCATTAAGAAAACACCCATTCCATTTAGTTATAATGTGTATTTAAAGATTTTCATATCCGCTTATGGATTAGTTTTACCTTTCTCTGTTATACCTGAATTTGGCATTTTCGCTATCCCGATTAGCATGCTCGTATTTTTTGCCTTTATGGGAATGGAGCTGATGGCAGAAGAAATAGAAGACCCATTTGGCTTAGACTGCAATGATTTACCCACTGGAGATATTGCCCATACCATCAGACAAAATGTTTATGAAATTTTAACAGAAAGCCCTCAACAGTTTACATTGAAAGAAAAAGAGGCCTATACCAAGGTTTTTTGATGCTGCTAAACCATTATAAAGAATAGTTTTTAATGAGAAATTGCGGTTTTATTTGTTAAATCAAAGCTCGGAGAAGAAGAAAGAGTCCAAAACTTAAAAAAATGGTCTTATCTTTAATATTGAAGGGCATTACGAAAGTTTTAATTGAGACAGAAGTATTTAGGCTACTCATGGAAAATGAAATTGACTAAAAAAGTTCACATACTAACCTTAATAAGTGTTTCTTAAACTTTAAAACTAAGTATAAAACCTCAAAAAAAGAGAAATCTCACTAAATATTGAGGTTTCATTTATATTTTAAGGTATTTTAAACAAAATTTTATTCTTCATCTTTTTGCTTGATCAAAAAGATGCAAAAAATCAAGACAAAAAGATGTCAGCCAGTAGCTGACCAGCCTTTGGCTGGCTTCTACGCTACAATTCAGCGCGCTCCCCGCCTTTTTGTCGACCAGCCCGCTCGGTTTTAACAAATATTATTTGGTTATCGAACAAGGTAGTATTTATCATGAGCACCCTATTTACCATATAATTTGTCATTAAAAACAAATAAATACGACCGCTATCCTTTTAAGTCAATTTCATTGCTAAAAATACAATGCAGATAAAACACACCATGTTTTTTTTGTTTGGTTTTTAGGTTTCCTGCAGTGACGTAGAATAACCATTCGCACATTTGGTTTTTGCCAATGCTCAAATTCGATCCCAGAAAACGAAAAAGATCCAAATCTTCCCAGTCAATGTCAATTTCTAATGCTTCAAAAGTTTAAAGGCAAATTGCCTGTTCTGCCTTTTCATTGCCAGATTGATCCAGAACCATGCAAACTGTTCCATGAGTTGAAATTTATCATTACCGCCAATGTCATAACATTGAGCAAAACCTGCATCCTTTGATAATTGACTTGCTACCTCTTTGCCCTTTTCGCTATTGCCACAGGTAAACATATCAATGGTCTGACCATCATAATGGGTATTCTCAATATTGTTAAATCCAGTTGTGTTAAAACATTTTACAACATCTGTAGAAGCAGTATTGGCCAAAATGGCATCAGAAGTGTTGGAAAAGCCTTTTGGCCCCCGATCCATCACGATATTCATCGAATCTATTATGACTTTACCTGAAGTATTTCCCAATGATTGAGCGATCTCAACGGCCAACATGGAGGGTGTTGCCATTAGCACCACTTCTGATTTTTCTACAGCTTTAAGAATGGATAAGGCACTTGTATTTGGATTTAGCAAGAGCTCCTTTCCTTTGAAATTAGACTCATTGCGCACGCCCAAGAATATCTCATGGCCTGCTTTAGCCCACTTGGTGGCTAGTGCTCCACCAACATTTCCTGTACCTATAATTGCTATTTTCATTTTGCTTTGTTTACGAAAATGATGCTGACAAACTAATTTCTATAGCCGATAATGCCTGTGAAATAGGACAAGTCTTTTTGGCATTATTAGCGATCTCTAAAAATTTGGCTTCATCTATTCCGGGTACTTTCCCCTTTAAAATTAGCTCTATTTTTTGGATTACAAAATGGCCGTCTACTTTTCCCATATTCACAACAGCTTCTGTATGAAGCTCATCCGGAGTGAAGCCTGCTCCTCCTAATTAAAAGCTTAACGCCATACTATAGCATCCTGCATGTGCTGCAGCGATCAGTTCTTCAGGGTTAGAGCCTGCCTTGCCATCTTCACTTGTGAAGCGAGTGGCAAATGAATAGGGAGTATCATTCAATACGCCACTTGTTGACGTCATTTTACCACTTCCTTCTTTTCCTGAGGCGCTCCAGACAGCTGTTGATTTACGCTTCATATTTTTTTAAGACTTATATTAGAATTTTTTAATTAAAAACACTCCTACACACATCAATATTACACCAACTAATCTCTGCCAGTTGATAGGATGCGGAGCTGCGCCGAGAAGGCCAAATTGATCAATCAGCATGGCTGCCAAAATTTGCCCCATCAACACCATCACTGTTACATTGCCAATCCCCAATTTTGGTGCAAGAATAACAATGAGTAATATATAAATAGCTCCAAGTATTCCACCCAAGTAGGTCCATTTAGGTGCGGCTGAAAACTGAGCCATCGTAGGAATTCCTTGCCTTGCCATTAGTACATAGAGAATCATCCCTATGAAAGCCACCAGAAAAACAGTAAGTGCGGAGAAATAAGGGCTTTGTAGACTTTTCCCTAATGACGCGTTCATAGCGCTTTGAAATGGAATAGCTGCACCAGCAAGAATGGCCAGCGAGATGAATAAAATAGTTTCACTCATTTTCATTCTACAATTTTTGCTAAAGGGTAGAATAGCGCTGTAGGTCTATTTGCTTCTGTACACATATCGCCTTCTGCAGGGCGCATACCAAAATAGAGCATACCATTAGCTAATTTAAGCAAATCGTATTCCTGAGCGCAAACATTTTTTGAAACTAGAAATGAGCATCCATCTGCAGTGATATCCTTTTCAATATTCATCTCAAGATTGCAAGCTGTAAAACCAAAATTTTTGATCAAATCCTGATTGTCCGTAAGTAATGTTACAAACTTCTGATCAAACCCAAACAATGCGTTTTCAGCATCCTGCACCACAGTAGATTTTCCTTGAACCTGATACTTGCCAACTCCTCTGAATTGAAAAACAGGCATAGATAGGGTGCTATCGACATAGAGTGTAAACTTGATTTCCCAATCATATTGACCAAGTTCAAAATAGCGGGTACCGTAAGTGCCATTGCCAAGGTTTTCAGCTTTCCGACTTTCCCATTCACCCACGTATGGATTTGTTGGAGATTCGTTCGATTCTTTAGCGCTTGACTTACTCTGACACCCTATTAAAATAAGGAGTAAAATAGTTAGAGTTGATAATGATTTCGTTTTCATTGTATTGTTTTGTTAATTAGTTGGCATTAAGAAAATAGGATAACCCCCAGGTCCACAATAAATCCTGTTGCAGTACATTCTCAGAAATTATATTTTCGAATGCATAAATTATCCTTGACTGGACCGAAAATCCCTTGATTACTTTGAAATCAACACCGGTAAATAGTTGATATCGAAAATTGACTTTGTCCTCCCACGATTGCTGCCAATAGAGTTCGTAGGTCAGCTTGATGTTCGCATTATTTAATTGATGAAATCCACTTAAATAGAGTGTGCTCCAAAATGCCTTAATTTGATCCGATCCATTAAACTGCTGGTAGTTAAAAAGCTCTTTGCTATAGGTAGATTCTTCATAGAGTACATTTCCAGATAACTTGATGCTTTGTCTTGGCTTTTGCATCAATTGATAGGTTAATCCAAGTGCCATAAATGTTCGCAAATCGATATCTCGTCTGAAGTTGGTTGAGATGAAACCTATTGCGTAAGGATAGATCTTGCGATGTGGTTCAAGTAGAGGTAGTTTCTGCTTGATATATCATGATCCGCTTTGTTGCCGAAATATCCGCTGATAGAAATGATTGTTCTGGGTTTTGAAGACGATTGCTTTTGAGTACCCTGGAGGATAAATCCAGCTGTGAGTGACCATCGAAGCAGTTCCACATTGCCGGTCTGGATAGGAACCACCAGAGCGCAGTTGTATCTGTAAGTTTTGCGGTATCACTTTCATTTATTTGGGCCAGAAGGGAATAGACTGGCGAGCAAAGCCGACATAAAAATAAGGTATACTTTGGTCATCTGATTTTCAACGAATTGATGAGTTAATATGGGCGATCCCAATACTGAGATCAACCCATTGCTATAGCTGCATTTATTGCATGGATGTGACGATGGACACAAATTCCTGTGGCTGTACCACAAAAGGCAAGTGCGAAGTATTCATCACAAAAGTCTTTTTGATGGTGCCGTTATGCTTTACCATCATCTTTTGCAAATCATAACCAACTGCTTTATCCTCACTTGTGTGGATGTAGTACTTTGGTACGCTTCCAAAGTTCTTACTGGTCAAGGTAACTTTTTCACCAAGTGGTTTTGCGGGCTCAGCATGGTGGTATTTGACCAATACCTCCTTCATATAGTCGGGACAGTCAGCACAAACAGCGGGAGCGATCATGTCCTTTTTAATAGTAGCCGCTGAATAGTCGGGAGTGAATTCCAAAGCTCCTCCGACCATGCTTTGTTTATCCTGGACCGGAAAGGGTCAGTAAGTCTTCCCCATTTTTGGGTAGGTAAGCCGAAACATAAATCAACTTATCAATTTTGGAAGGAATGTTTTCTGCTACCTGAGAAACCACGATACCCGCCATACTGTGGCCCACCAACGTGACTTTGCCCGATTGCGCATTGATGGAATCGGTTACTATTTTCACATAATCATTCAGCGTTACTTGATCTGCCGGGGTAAGCTCCACACCATGAGCTGGCAAATTCACCACCACCACATTCGCTTTAACGGCTAATTCATTTCTGACAAATCCCCAGGCACTTTCATCAGCCCAAGATCCATGCACCAGTACATAGGTGGGATAGTCTTTACGTTTTTCTTTTAAAGCCTGGATCACCACTTCCGCGGCTGCCATTCCTGAATTTTGCTGTTGCCCGGTGATCAGGTTCCCATCCTGCACAGCGAAAGCCTCAAAAGGAGCGGCCACCACAAAATTTGTATTGGGTATTTTGCGGGCCTCATCTTCAATACGAAAAGGCTGAATCTGCATGCCTACATAATTGTCGGCATATTGCTCTTCCGAAGAAGCAAAACCTGTCCATTTTTTTCCTTCAACTAATAGCTTGCCATTCGGAAATTTTGTTTTCAGTAAAATAGATGTACCATGACAAATGGCGGCTGTGGGTTTACCGGTTAAATAGAAGTCAACAAAGAACGTATGAAGTTCCTCGTTGTCTACAAAAGTATACATCGGACCCTGTCCGCCACAAAC
>CAVRCH010000002.1:0-15498 GCA_963719535.1 uncultured Cytophagales bacterium
CCTTAGACTGATTCTTATTCTTTATACGTAGATAATGCATACCTTTAACTTCTGATTTAATTGAAATCCTGCCATTATCAATAATTCCTTCTTCTATCAGTTTTCCATTTACATTAAGTAGTTGATAGGAAAAGAAAGTACTAGTATTTAATTCGATCATTGAGTTAGTAACAGGGTTTGGGAAAAGACTTATGTCATCTAGTTGACTAAGTTTATCAATTCCAGTTACAACGCCATCAGGATTGTACTTTGCCAAGCCACGACCAGTTGCATACCATTCACCGTTTACATTTTTTAATAAGGTGGGTTCGAAACTTAACTCTTGAAAAAATGACACTGATTGGCCTGCATTACTGCTATAATAGATATTCTCAGCTTCAAAAAAAAACAATTCTTCAGAAGTTACTGGAGCTATTGCAGTGATTAACTTATCATTTAATTCAGGAAGTACTGTTGTTACAAATGTTGTCCAGCCATCACTCGTCACATATAGTTCTGGATCTGAATTTACACTTTTATAATAAGCAGATACAGCAAACCCTGCGTTTTCATTATACATACTGTATGTACTGATGTCTTCAATTTCTAAGATCGTTAGCCATGTTTGACCCTCATCTGTAGATTTGTAAAGTCCGCTATTGTCAAAATTAAGGTATGTATTGGAATTTAGAACAGCAATTTTTGGCAGCCATGAGGTTGTAAATCCAAATGAACACTCCCATGAGTTCCCAGAATCATATGTGATAATAAAATTGCCTGACTGAAAATGTTGAATTATAGCAGTTGTATTATTTACTATTGTAATTCCCCAAGGTTGAGGAACATAGTCACATTGTATCCCAAGGTTTAAATTGTAACTTTCCCAAGTTAATCCACCATCCTCGGTCTTCAGGTATTCTTTACTTAAATTTCCTTTTATTCCTATAATACCGACATCAGCGTTAAAAAAGCCAACTGTTATTGGTACGCCCAATTCTACACTTATGTAGTCATCTAAAACTTTTTCATTCCATGTTGCCCCATTATCATTTGAGTATGAAAAGATAAAATTTCCACCTTTACGTCCTGTTAAGAAAAGTTTGTTAGCATGATTTGAAATATCATAAACAGATGTATAATCAGTTTTTATTTCTTCCCAGCTTTGAGAATTAGCTGAAAATGAAATTAAAACGAGTGCAAGAATGAATGTCGGTTTCATATAATGTATAGTAATTGTTCAAAATATTCGCGATCATATATATCAACATTGTTGATAAACGTTATTATTTGTGCTCTAATTTAGTAAAATTTAAATTGATCAATAAACACCACTGTAAATACTTATACGCATAAAAATAGCGCCTTCATCAGCTACCCAATTCAAAGCATTGAATATAGCCCCCGCCCTCCTCAAATCCTAACAAGTCATCTAAAAGCAATGTAAAATACAATCATTTAGTTGTGATTTACCTAAAACATAGGTTCTATGTACATATTTTCTAATATAATTTAATTTCACAGATGGCCCTAAATCCAACATTAGGCGCAGCACCTTCATATCTTCCTGCAATTCCAATTTTACTGTCTTCTAATTTATCCAGATAACTTCCACCTTTAGTTATTCCTTTTTCATATACAAGTTCTGCTACGTTGCCAATCATATTGTATATTCCATAATTATTTACAGGTAAATCAAATACGTAGAAAGGTGTTTTACTTTGCAGAAAATAGGGTAAATCTTCTCTATCCACATTAAATATTGTAATTTCTGGCTTCAATTTATTAAACTCCTTTATGTCATTCTCTATTTCCTTTATCGTCTGGTCTAATGAGTTTTTTCGTTTAAGATAATTGGCTGCTTTTGGTTTTACTTTGATTGCGGCAGTTGTATATTTAACGCCATAAGGATATGAATTGATATCTATACCACAAGCCGCATAAGTTTCCCATTCTACTTCAGTAGGTAACCTGAACTCAAATGTGTATTTTTCATGAGCTTGCAGTCCTTTTGAAATAATTGCTTTCTCAGTTAACTCCGTAACAACATCAGTCCTCCATCTGCAATATATAACCGCTTGCTCATAGGTAATTCCGACTACTGGATAAAACCGAAAAAATGGATTAGAGTAATAATCCTCCTTTGGAAGTTTGCTTTCGTCGGGCTGCATTTGCTGATATAATAACTTGGAGGAGTCACGCTTAATATAATAGAGAAATTCAGCCCAGTGAAGGTTAGTGATTTCTGTTTCATCTATGGCCTTATATTTACTCACCCATACTGTACCCGGGTAATTGATTCCACTTTCAAATCCAAATGGGCTACCCTCTCTAAATTGCACCTGAAAAAATGCTTCAATTGTAGTGTCCTTTGGGAAATTGTAACCTAGTACTTTAGAGTCTGGAAATCCATTAAAACGATTGATATAAAAAGAGTTTGCAATTAAATCATTATGAATTAAGCCTGTTGTAGAGGATAATTTCCCTGGTTGACTGCTTGTAGGTAAACCTCTTTGAGGGAAATTATAGGTACATGAACTGAATAGAATTAAGAATAATAGTGTTCTCATAATAAATTTTATTACGTAAAGAAAATGGATCAAAAGAAGACGACAGTGTTTTTTTAAGGCTATAATAGACTAAATCCATTTATTTTTTTTAAATTTAAGAATAGCAATCTACTAAACAACTCTAATTATGGCCAATTTCGATTTGAATGTAAACAGCAAGAAATTTTCAGTAAACGTTGATCCCGATACGCCTTTACTTTGGGTTTTACGAGATCATTTAAAATTGGTGGGAACCAAATATGGATGTGGCATTGCACAATGTGGTGCATGTACTGTGCATTTAAATGGTAATGCCATCAGGTCATGTCAACTCCCAATTTCATCAATTCAAGGTAGTAAAATAACCACAATTGAGGGGCTTTCAGCAGAAGGTGATCATCCGGTCCAAAAAGCATGGTTAGAAAATGATGTCCCACAATGTGGCTATTGTCAGGCAGGACAGATTATGTCAGCTGTTGCTTTATTAAATAATAATCCAAGCCCCACCGATAAAGAAATTGAAAACTCAATGAATGGTAATATTTGTCGTTGTGGAACTTATACGAGAATAAAGGCCGCAATCAAATCAGCTTCTATCACAATATAATAGCAGGGAAATGAGCAATTCAAAAATAAAAACTGGAATGGGCAGAAGATCATTCATTAAGAATGTATCTCTTGCAGGAGGTGGATTAATTATAGGGTTTAATTGGTTAGGATGCAGCCGTGCGGTAAAGGAAGGCGGAAAGGAAACAGTCCTGGAAATGCCCGATGAGTGGTTTGAACTCAATGGATACCTGAAAATTGGTGATAATGGTGTGGTAACCATCTATTCTCCAAATCCTGAAATAGGTCAAAACGTAAAAACCTCTATGCCTATGCTAGTGGCGGAAGAACTGGATGTAGACTGGAACAATGTGATCGTAGAGCAGGCACCGCTTAATACCGATATTTATACCCGACAGCTTGCGGGAGGAAGCCAATCTATACGACAAGCTTGGGAACCACTAAGAATGGCAGGTGCTACAGCTAGAATAATGTTATTAACTGCAGCAGCAGCTGAATGGCAAGTTCCTATTTCAGAACTTTCAGTAGATAAAGGAATGATAAGCCATTCTAAAAGTGATAGAACTATTGGCTATGGAGAAATTGCCAAATCCGCAGCGCAAATAGAAGTACCCGAAGAAGTTGAACTTAAAAACAATAGTGATTTTAAAATAATAGGCACCTCGCGCAAAAATGTGGATGCGAAGAAAATTGTTACAGGCCAGCCATTATTTGGTATTGATGTTCACCGTGATGATATGCTTATCGCTATGATCGTTCAACCACCTGCCTTTGGGATGGAGTTTAAATCTATGGATGCGAAAACTGCAAAGGAAATGCCGGGAATAATCGATATTTTTCCAATAGATACTTACCCGGAAGACATGGAAAAAGAGTGGAGTGATGTAACTGCATTTCCCAAACTGGTGGTGGTAGTAGGCAAATCCACCTGGCAGGTAATGCAAGCAAAAAAAGCATTAAAAGTCGAGTGGGGTCTAAACCCGGAATCAACAAAGCAAACTCAAATTCTCGAAAAATCTCCAGGAATGGAGGATTCGAATGGACTTGAAAATTCTGATGTTCACTATTCCCTAATGACTCAGCTTAGCTCCGATAAATCTAAAGTTGTTAGAAAAGATGGCAATCCCGAATCTGCTTTTAAAAATGCAGCACGGGTGATTGAACGTACCTATACTTGTCCGTTCCTAGCTCATAATTGTATGGAGCCTATGAACTTTTTTGCGAACATAACCGATGATAAGGCCGAATTATTAGGGCCTATACAAACCCCAGAGTATGCAGAAAAAAGTATAAATAAACGTTTGGGTTTTGCTCTGGAAGATATAGATATTCAGATGACAAGAATGGGTGGAGGATTTGGTCGTAGACTTTATGGAAATTTCCTGGTTGAAGCCGCTGTTATTTCCCATAAAATGAAAAAGCCCATAAAACTGGTGTATACCCGTGAGGATGATATGACCAACGGTGTTTATCGACCTGCTTACCAGGTAACTTACAAGGCAGCACTGGATGCCAACAATAAGCTTACTGCCTTCCATGTTAATGCTGGAGGTATCAAAGAAAGTCCGCTTTTTGCTAATCGTTTTCCTGCTGGAGCTGTAGATAACTACCTTGCAGAAAGCTGGACACTAGACTCTAATATTTCAATAGGAGCTTTTAGAGCACCAAGATCCAATTTTATTGCAGGGGCTGAACAATCTTTTCTGGATGAACTCGCTGAAGAAATGGGAAAAGATCCAATTCAGTTTCGTTTGGAAATGTTAAAACGTGCAGAAGATAACCCCGTAGGTGAAAATAACGATTATGACCCCGCTCGTTATGCAGCAGTTTTAAAACTGGTTCGGGATAAATCTGATTGGGATAAAAATAGTGCGTTCAGTAAGGGAGTTGCTGCCTACTACTGCCATAATTCCTATGTGGCTCAAGTAATTGAATTGCAGGTGAAGGATAACCAACCAATTATTGATAAAGTAACCTGTGCAGTTGATTGTGGAATTGTAGTAAATCCCGATGCCGCCAAAAATATGATTGAAGGTGGAACAATTGATGGAATAGGCCATGCCTTGTATAGTGAATTAACTTTTAAAGACGGTACAACTCAACAAAGTAATTTTGATTCTTACAGATTGATTCGTCATCGTGAAGCGCCTAAAAAAATTGATGTATATTTTGTAGAAAGCAATACAGATCCAACCGGACTTGGAGAGCCGCCATCACCTCCAATACAGGGAGCGTTGGCAAATGCATTGTATAAGGCAACCGGAAAAAGAATTTATAAACAACCATTTCTACCAGAAATAAAACTTGAGAAATTAGAATCAAAAACCTAAATGGATTTTGCTCAGAATGAAAAAAATTAAGTTCAAATGCTGGGTCGAGGATGGAAGCGGTAAATTATATGGGCCGGGGCCGAATGAATTGATTAAAAATATTCAAACAGAAGGATCACTTTCAAAAGCCGCAGAAAAAATGAATATGTCCTATAAAAAAGCATGGAATCTTATTCAAAAGTTGAACAGCAATGCAGAAGAGCCCTGGGTCATTTTAAAAAAAGGTGGACAGCACGGTGGTGGGGCTGAAATTACTGCCATAGCCATAAAAGCTGTGAAAGCATTCGATAATTTAGAGCTGAATATTACTAAATTAATTGAGGAAGAGAGAACTTTACTAGGGATTCTAAAATAAAACAAAAATAGGTTTTTGATAAAAACCTATTTTTATAGCTACCGATATATACGCAGATACATAACGCTAATGGCAGTAAAAAAGAAAATATATCTTGATTATAATGCAAGCACTCCTGTAGACAAAAGAGTGCTTGATGTAATGCTGCCCTACTTTAATGAACAATTTGGCAATGCCAATAGCGATCATGTATTTGGCTGGGATGCCAATGAAGCAGTGGAAAGCTCTCGGGAGCAAATTGCCGGTTTTTTGAATTGTAAACCTACTGAACTTACTTTTACCTCCGGAGCTACTGAAGCTGCTAATCTTTGCATTTTCGGTTTTTGTGAAAGGAATAAATTTAAAGGGAACCACATTATAACCTGCAAAACCGAGCACAAAGCCATTCTTGATACAATGGAAGCTTTGGAGAGAAAAGGTTTCGAACTTACTTATTTGGATGTTGATTCTGAAGGGAATATAGATTTAAATGAATTAGAAAACTCAATTTCCAACAACACCATACTGGTTTGCCTGATGTTGGCCAACAACGAAACAGGAGTGATCCATCCTATTCAGGAAATTGAAAAAATAGTTCACTCAAAAGATGTGAAATTGCTGAGCGATATCACTCAGGCGGTGGGTAAAATTCATGTGAATTTAAAAGAGTTAAATATTGACCTAGCTATCTTTTCTGCACATAAAGTCTATGGACCCAAAGGTGTCGGAGCCTTGTATTTAAATAAAAAAAATAAAGTAGAACTTGATGCCTATTTTTTAGGTGGCGGACAGGAAAAAGGATTACGTCCGGGCACACTAAATGTTCCTGGAATTGTAGGGTTTGGTAAAGCAGCTGAAGTTGCATCTTCTGAAATGGAGGAAGAATCCATTAGAATCTTGAAATTGAGAAATAGGTTGGAAAACGATCTTAAAAATATAGACGGCGCTTTAATAAATGCTGAAAACAGTAGCAGACTTCCCAATACGATCAATATTTCATTTAAAGAGATTGACGCCAATTTATTACTAAGAAAATTGAATAACCTTGCCATTTCACGGGGTTCTGCATGTTCTGCTAATACAATGGAAGCCTCTCACGTGCTAAAAGCAATGGGATTAACCGATGAGCTCGCACTGTCTTCAATACGGGTAAGTCTTGGCAAGGAAACTTCAGAAAGTGATATAGCATTTGCGACCAGTGAAATAAGAAAAGCTGTGGATGAGTTAAGAAGTGTGGTAATATGAGAGAACTGGAGGTAATTATATCAACATATGATCAGCTGAAATTGGGAGCAGTTGAATGCGTTCTGGCCACAGTGGTTCATGTGGAAGGTTCTGCATATCGAAGAGCGGGAGCAAGGATGCTTGTGGATGAATTTGGCAATATTACCGGTGCGATAAGTGGTGGCTGTCTGGAAGGCGATGCATTACGAAAAGCTCTTCACGCATTGCATCATCAAAAAAACAAGCTGATTACTTATGATACCAGCGATGAAGATGATGCCATAATTGGTGCGCAGTTAGGTTGCAACGGAATCATCCAGGTGCTATTTGAACCAATAAATTATGATGATGAACTTAATCCTTGTGAAATACTTAAAGATGCAATTCAGAAAAAAAAGCCACTGGCAATAGTGGTTCAATTTAATCTGAATAAAATAAAAAATCAGCAGGGAACAAATTTGATAATTTCTGAAGATTCTGAAATTATTGGCAATCAAACGGAAAAGGAAATATTTGATCATATTCTAGAGCAAGCTAAGCAGGCAATTAAATATGATAAATCTCAGTTCACTGAATTTTTAATCGGAGAAGAAAACCAATATTTTTTTATCCAGAGTTATCAGCCTCCGGTGAAATTGATTATTGTTGGTGCAGGAAATGACGCTCAAATCCTGGCGCAGCAAGCCGATTTACTAGGTTGGGAAGTAATAGTGACCGATGGCAGGCCCACCCATGCCAATAAAAATCGCTTTACTTCATCCTGTCAAATTATCGTTTCCAAACCTGAAGAAAGCCTGAAAAATATACCCCTAAATAATCGCTCCTGCATAGTGTTGATGAGCCATAATTACAATTATGATCTTGCTGTGCTGAAATTGGTGATAACTGATAAGCAGATTCCTTATATCGGAATTCTGGGCCCGAAGAAAAAGTATCAAAGAATGCTGGATGATATGGCTCAAGCAGGTGTTGAATTAGAAACTGACAGTTTGCTTAAAATTTACGCTCCGGTAGGATTAGAAATTGGTGCCGAAACCCCTGCAGAGATAGGACTTTCTATTTTATCTGAAATACAGGCAGTTATTTCGAATAAAAACGCTAAGCCACTACGGGAAAAAACTACCTCAATTCACAAAAAAGAGGAGAATCTATTTAAACAGTTTCAGATTTGAATTCGAACCATAAAATAGGAGTGATTATTTTGGCCGCGGGATCTTCCAGCAGACTGGGCTATCCAAAACAGTTGGTGAAATTTCGGGGAAATTCATTGCTGCAGCATAGTATTGATGTGGCGGAATCGCTTGAATTGCGATGTAAAATTCTTGTTTTAGGTGCAGAGGCGGAAAAAATTAAAAAGGAAATTGATACCAGGGATTTTCACATAGCATTTAATGAAAATTGGGAAGAAGGAATGGGGACAAGTATAAGTAAAGGAATTTCTGAAGCTTTAAAATTTGAAAATGATCTGGACCATATTTTAATATTACTTTCAGATCAGCCTTTTGTGACTAAAGAAAAAATTCAAGAATTAATTAGTACGCATTTGAATACGCTTAAATCAGCTACTTTTTCAGAATATGCAGGAGAAGTGGGTGTTCCTGCTATATTTTCAAAGGTAATTTTCCTAAAGTTAAAAATGCTAAAAGGAGATAATGGAGCTAAAAAACTGCTCTATGAAAAGGATTTTGAATTTGGGACAGTAAGCTTTGAAAAGGGGAATTTTGATGTAGATACCACAAACGATGTCGAACAATTAAAGAGGATGGAACAAGAATGAGAGTGACCGTAAAATATTTTGGATTGCTAGCGGAAACTGCTAACAGAACCGAGGAGGTTTTAGAGTTGGAAAAGGGATCGACAGCCAAGGAATTAAAAGATATGCAGATTAATAAATATCAAATTTCTGATCCTGAAGCAGTACAATTGGCGGTAAACCAGCAATTAAATAGTGAAGTTGAACTAAAAGAAGGCGATGAGGTGGCATTTTTACCACCCTTTGCAGGAGGATGATGAGATACGACCGACAAATAAAATTAGATATAGTTGGGGTTTCCGGACAGGAAAAACTGCGTAATGCCAGCGTCCTAATTGTTGGTGTTGGCGGACTTGGTTGTCCGGCAGCCCAATATCTTACGGGTTCTGGAATTGGTAAAATAGGTCTGATGGATCACGACAGGGTTTCCATTACAAATTTACATCGACAAGTTTTATATAATGAATCTGATGTTGGGAAATCTAAAGCTTTGGTCGCCAAAGAAAAATTAGAGCAATTTAATAGTGAAATTGAATTGGTGGCAATAGAAGAGGCTTTAAATATTGAAAATGCTGAAAAGACTTTTAGTTCGTATGATCTCATTCTGGATGGCACAGATAATTTTGAAACAAAATACCTGATCAATGATGCCTGTATTTTAACGGGAAAGGCCTGGATCTATGCTTCCATTTATAAAAATGAAGGGCAGCTTTCAGTATTTAATTATAAAGGTGGCCCTACCTATCGTTGCCTTTTCCCGAAGACTGCGCAGCAGAATGTAAGTTGTGCATCTACTGGCGTATTGGGTGTAACACCGGCACTTTTAGGGACGCTTCAAGCAGCAGAAATACTTAAAATAATTCTTGGGGTCGGGAATGTGTTTTCAGGAAAGCTGAAACTGATGAATATGCTGTCCGGTACTGAGCAAATATTGAATATCCGGAAAAGACAGGAGGAGATTGATAAAATTAAGAAAGAGGGAATAATTCCGGTACATATAAATTGTGAGCTAAAAGATAAAGAAAAAATTTACCTGGATGTCCGAGAAGATTTTGAACAGCCAAAGGTAAATTCAGCAAAAGTGATGCATATTCCACTAGGGAAAATATTGGATCGCTTTCAAGAAATTCCTAATCAGGAAGACGTGATGGTTTTTTGCCAGTCAGGAAAAAGAAGTCAGAAAGCAATTGAAATGCTGCAATCTGTTGGCTTTCAGAATTTGAAAAATGTAGAAGGAGGAATAAAAACAATAATTGATGGATAAGAAAAAACCAAAAAAAGTATTTGTTCAAGGCGCCATTCCGCCGGAAAAAATTGCAAAATCAATCGCCAATCATCAGTCGAAAACCAATATTGGCGCGCATAGTATCTTTTTGGGTCAAATACGAGCTGATGAAATAGATGGTAAAAAAGTAAGCGAGATAGATTATTCAGCTCATGAAGAAATGGCAGAAGCTGTATTTCACGAAATAAGGGAAACGGCATTTTCGAAATTCGATATTACCTGTGCGCACATCTACCATAGTTTGGGCAAAGTGAAAACGGGAGAATTATGCCTCTTCGTTTTTACCTCTTCGGCACATAGAAAGATTGCGATCGATGCCTGTAATTATTTTGTGGAAGAGATAAAAGCCAAAGTACCAATTTTCGGAAAAGAGATTTTCGAAGATGAAACGCATCAATGGAAAGTAAATAGATGATTGATATCACCCATAAAATAATGACACTTAGGGAGGCTACAGCGATTGCTGTAGTGAGAACTTCGAGTGCAGCAACGATGAATGCCATCAAAGAAAACAAGGTCCCCAAAGGCAATGTTTTTGAAATGGCAAAAGCTGCCGGATTGCTGGGAGTGAAAAAAACTCCTGAATTATTACCCGATTGTCATCCACTGCCTATAGAATATACCGGAATTGAGTATGAAATAAACGGGCTTGAAATTCAAATATCAGTGACGGTAAAAACCATCTACAAAACAGGTGTGGAAGTGGAAGCCATGCACGGTGCCAGTATTGTGGCCTTAACTCTATATGACATGTTAAAACCCATCGATAAAAATGTAGAAATCGGGACGATTAAACTTCAACATAAAAAAGGCGGAAAATCTTCATTTAAAGTAAATGCCGAAAATCTTACTGCGCAGGTCGTGGTTTGCTCTGATACTGTTTCAGCAGGAAAAGCTGAAGATAAATCAGGGAAAATAATTGTATCAAAACTGGAAGCTTTGAGGATTAATGCTCAAATAACGATTATTCCAGATGAAGCTGACTCGATAAGGTCTGCATTAAAAAATGCCCAAACAGACCTGGTTATTTTCACTGGCGGAACTGGAGTCGGACCCAGAGATATTACTCCTCAAACTTTAAGCCCACTGCTTGATTTAAGGCTTAAAGGAGTGGAAGAACAAATGAGAAGTTATGGACAAGAGCGTATTCCGTTTGCCATGCTCTCAAGATCTGTAGCTGGAATTATAGGTAAAAAGCTGGTATTGGCATTTCCAGGTTCTACCAAAGCAGCCGCAGAATGTATGGATGCGATATTTCCCCATGTACTACACGTTTTTAAAATGATAGAAGGAAAAAGACATGATTGAAAAGGAAAGTAAAATAGTTGATAATTTTGGGAGACCACATACCTATCTCCGTATTTCCCTAACTGATAGATGCAATCTTAGATGTTTTTACTGTATGCCGGAAGATGGTATTGAACTTATTGAAAAATCCAATATTATGAGCCTGGAAGAAATAATTAAGCTTTCCAGGACTTTTCGTGATCTGGGCGTGGATACCATTAGGCTTACAGGTGGTGAACCTTTAGTGAGAAAGAATTTCGGTTATTTAGTGGAAGAACTCGCAAAACTTGGGGTTACTTTGAAGATTACCACCAATGGCATCACATTAGATAAATACTTAGATCTTTTTCAAAAAATAGGGCTTCGGAAAATCAATTTGAGTCTGGATACGCTCGATAAAGCAAAATCGGTTTTTATCACCAAACGCGATTATTTTGATCGGATCATGAAAAATCTAGAAAAAGCGCTGGAAATGGATATGCAGGTAAAACTGAATATTGTAATGATAAAAGGCGTAAATGACAATGAGATCAATGATTTTATTGCGCTTACAAAGTATAAGAATCTTACGGTAAAATTTATAGAATTTATGCCCTTTAAAGGGAATAAATGGGACTGGGACAAAGGGGTTTCAAAACAGGAAATTCTTGATACTGTTTCTAAACGATTCGGAAAAGTGGAGGAGCTTGAAAACCCTAAGCACAGTACCTCTACCAATTTTACTGTAAAGGGACACCTGGGAAATTTTGCCATTGTGAGTACCGTTACCAATCCTTTTTGCGAAGATTGTAATCGTATTCGGGTAACTGCCGATGGTAAAATGTTGAATTGCCTTTTTGCCAATTCTGAAACCGATCTATTAACCCCATTTAGAAATGGAGAGCAAATGGAGCATATTATTACAAATGCCATTAAAACCAAGAAATTCTCAAGAGATGGCATGGATGTAGAAATGGATGCCGAGCATAACGAGCATAACAGATCAATGATTTCAATAGGAGGCTGATGGTAACAGTAGACGAAGCATTAACAATCATAAAAGGCCAGCCAGTAAACCTAAAAACTGAAACCAGAAGCTTAAGTGCTAGCATGGGTTTTTCGCTTTCCAAAGATATTATCGCCTTATTCGACATGCCTGCTTTTAATAATTCTGCTATGGACGGTTATGCATTGTGCGGAATTTCAAAAGAATATTCTATTGTGGGCGAAGTGGCAGCCGGGGATGGGACTCAGGTTACTTTAAAAGAAGGCGAAGCTGTGCGAATTTTTACTGGAGCAAAAGTTCCGCAAAATACGACAGCTGTAATGATGCAGGAAAAAACAAAAGCAACTGGGAATAAGCTTCTTCTTGAAGAAGAGCCCAAAAAAGGACAAAGCATCCGAAAAAAGGGGGAAGAACTGAAGAAGGATCAGGTTGTTTTTAAAAAGGGATACACCATCACCCCTGCAGGAATTGGGATGATAGGAAGCCTTGGAATTGATAAAGTTGAGGTTTTCAAGAAACCCCTTATTAATTTAATCACCACAGGAAATGAACTCATCTATCCCGGAAAAACCAAAAAGGAAGGTCAAATTTATGAATCCAATAGTTTTGCCCTAACTGCCGCCTGTGAAAAGTACGGATTTATCTGTAAGGATAAAAAACAGATTGAAGATGATTTTGAAGCGATCAAGTTAGGTATAAAAGAATCTTTAAAAACTACTGATGTTTTGATTCTTTCCGGTGGTATTTCTGTAGGAGATTATGATTTTGTAAAGCAGGCGCTGGAAGAGAATGGCGTAGAAGAGCAATTCTATAAAGTTTTTCAAAAGCCAGGAAAACCACTTTATTTTGGCAGAAAAGCAAATAAATTTGTGTTTGCGCTACCCGGCAACCCCGCATCTTCTCTTAGCTGTTTTTATATTTATGTATTGCCACTTCTCTATCAATTAAGTGGCTCTTTAAAAACCGGACTTGTGTCTTATGCTTTTGTTGCTTCGCACGATTTTGAAAATAGATCAGACAGGCCTACCTTCCTGAAAGCTAAAATTGAAAATAGCCAGGTAGAAATATTAAATGGACAAGGTTCTTCAATGATTCAGTCCATGGCCTTAGGTAATGCACTTGCATTTTTGGAAGCCGAAACTTCGGTGAAAATGGGAGACCAGATTAAATGCTATTTAATTTCTTAAAATGCCGATTGAATATCTTCCCTTCATTTTCTTCTTTATCGCATTATTTTATAGTTCTGTAGGGTTTGGGGGAGGTTCTAGTTACTTGGCTATCTTAAGTCTCCTGCTTAGCGATTTTTATGAAATCCGATCCACAGCACTTGTGTTGAATATTTGTGTAGTCTCCATCGGGACAATTATGTTTATCAAAAACGGAGTTTTAAAACTGAAACTTATCTGGCCTTTTTTTATTTTCAGCATTCCATTGGCATATTTTGGAGCACAGGTGCAGCTTTCTCAAACCGTATTCTTCCTTATCTTAGGAAGTGCTTTAATTCTTGCCGGTATTTTTATGGTCCTGAAGCTTGTTGCAGGTAAACTGGAATCAAAGGAATTTTCCAATCCTAAGAAGTTTATCATGGGAGGAAGTATTGGCCTGCTCTCTGGTGTGTCCGGAATAGGCGGTGGTATTTTCCTATCCCCTATCCTTAATCTGTTGAAGTGGCAAAATCCCAGGGTAATAGCTTCCCTTGCTTCCCTATTCATTTTAGTTAACTCCCTTTCCGGACTGATTGGACTTCATGTTGCCGGAACTTTTCGTTTAGATTATGATTTGGTGATAAAATTAATAATTGCCGTAATTCTTGGAGGAAGTATGGGTTCTTATCTTTTGAATAAGAAATTCAATTTAAAGTTTTTAGGTCTTCTAACGGCACTCCTCGTATTTTACGTGGGACTTAAATTATTGTTAAAATATGGCTTTTTCATCAATATTTAGGGCCTGCCTACACGGTGTTCTTCAAGTTTTTTTATAAAGAGGCAAAACAGTTATCTTTTTTACATAAAATATAAACAGCATTAAATATAGTGTTTTAAGGCGTTTTCAATTTGATTCTTAAATTCAATTTTCTTGTCAACATAGAATGCCAAATGCTTATACTTTCGTTTAATTCCATATAGTCCAATCATTGTATTTTCTTCTTTCAAGGAAATAACAATATTATGGCTTTCTAACTCTCCCAGAAATGAAAATTTCCGGGTTTCTTTGTTCAGTTCTATATCTTTTGATGAAACCTCAACGCAGGCAATATTTCTCAAGTCAATGCTAGTTTCGTTCATAATCCCATAGTAAAGCAATAACTTGTCATTTTTGATTGCTATTGGTCTTTTGTACATGGACTTTAAAAAACCAAAAAGCTGAACTCCAGAATAAATGCTTAAAAATGTTAAAATCCAAGCTGCAATGTTGCTCCATCTTGAGAGAAGGATATGGAGAACGGCTGTTTCTATCGCAATGATAAATATTATTGAAGCTAACAAAGCTATTGTTCCACTATCTTTATGGTAAGAAAATTCATTTTTATTCAGTTTTCTTTTCTTCCAATAAATAAATCCGTAATAGAAAACCGCAATTTCAGTCACTATAGGGATGACTACACTTTTAGGAAGCATTTCATAGCAAGTGCTTTTAAGTGCGCTAAAAAAGTCTGGTGTGGAACCTTTTAATGCCTTATATTTTTTAATAGCACCGCTGATTTTAATTATGATAAAAGTTAATATTGAGATTTCAATTACTGGTAAAGCCCAGATTTTGAAAATTACCAAATATGTTTGGCTTTCCAGAGGTAAAAAATAGGAACCAAGCACTAGCCCTATTATCATAACAGGAATAGCGGTAGTATTGGGAATTTCAGATTTGCGAATGAGTAGAAAATAAATAAGCGGAACCGTCAAAAGTAAGTCTGCTGTTATGGCAAAGTTTAAAATTTCCTTCCCATTGAGAAATGAAGATTTCATTAATAAAACTAGAGCTACTAATAGTGCAAGAGGAATTCCAAAATTAACAAGGTTTCGATTTAATAATATTAATCTATTCATATATTCTAGTTCAATGGCTTCAGTTTATGTTGATGGGGACTTGGGTTTCCGAAGCATGTCTTTGTCCCACGTTGCTAAACAAAATTAATAAAACTAAACTATAAGTTAATCTGAACTCCTGAAAGCATTCGCATGTGAATTCTGAGTAATACAGACTAAACCTA
>CAVRCH010000003.1:0-346722 GCA_963719535.1 uncultured Cytophagales bacterium
GCAGAACACAATGAATTGATAGCTTTAGATGCTGGTTCAGTTTTACCTTTGATGTTAAATAATGAGAGACTCATTTCCACAACTAGAGAAATCAATCCATTCAATAGGTTTTATGAATTTGATGTTAGCGATAAAACAAAAAAAGGGGTAGGAAAATATCCAGGTTTTTCTAGAGATATACCTTATACTGTTGCTGTTGAAGTTTATAATGCTTTTAGCAAGATTCATCCAAACCATGAAAAATTTGTCTTAGCTTACGAGCATACAGATTTAATTGAATTTTATAATTCAGATGTAAAACTCCTTAAGCGATTTCAAGGCCCACATATTTTCCAGCCTGAGTTTGAATTAAATGAAAGAAACGGTCATTTTGCAATGCGTAGGGTTTACGAAAAAACCAAATGGGCTTACATTGCAGTAGATGCAAATGAAGATGAAATTTTTCTTTTATACGCCAATGGAGATACAAGAAAAAAAGGTGAGGGTGAAGAAGGCATTCACCATAACCATATCGTAACAATTGATTGGGAAGGCAACCCTTTAAATTATTATGAATTAGATCATGGAGTTACCACTATTACGGTGGATTTTAATAAACGTATTATTTATGGTTTGGATCGGATGGAATCAGAAGTGTATTGGTTTGAGTATTAAAAACACACCTTAATCCACAACAGCCTTCAGCCTCTTATTTTTAATATGATCAACAATCATATTGGCATGCACCCTGCTATTTTCTATAAACCATTTGTTGGTTTCCATACCACCACAGATTACCCCTGCTAAATAAACACCTTCCACGTTGGTTTCCATGCTTTCCTGGTCATAAACCGGTGCGTTAGGATATTCACTATTAATTTGAATTCCTATTTGGTTAATAAATTCATAGTTAGGCTCATAACCTGTCATGGCTAAAACAAAGTCATTTTCAAGAGTCAGATTTCCTAAGCCAGGAGTTTTTATATCAATTTCATCTTCTCTAACGGCAGTTACACTACTATCGAAATAAGATTTTATGCTACCTTCCTTAATTCTATTTTCAATATCGGGCTTTACCCAATATTTTACTGTATTCCTGATTTCCGTTTCGCGAATCACCATGGTGACTTCTTTTGCACCTTTTCAGTTGTGACACTCCAGTGCGGCATCTACAGCAGAATTGGCTGCTCCAATAATGGCTATTTTCTGATCGAAATACGGATGGGGCTCTTTATAATAATGTGTTACTTTGGGCAAATCTTCGCCCGGAATTCCCAAATTATGTGGTAAATCGTAAAACCCTGTTGCCAGAATGATATTATCAGCCTTAATTTCCTGCTTTTTGGTTGCTACATGAAATCCATTATCCACTTGATGCACTTTGAGTACCGGATTATACAAGGAGGTATTCAATTTCATGGAAGAAGTAACCCTTCTGTAATATTCCAAAGCCTCCATTCTTGTGGGCTTAGGATTATGGGAGATAAATGGGATTCCTGCTATTTCCAGCTTATCAGAAGTGCTGAAAAAAGTCATCCCATAAGGATAATGATACAACGAATTCACCAAAGTACCTTTATCTATAATAATATAAGATAACCCTTGCTGCTGCGCCTGAATTCCACAAGCTAAACCAATAGGGCCTGCACCAATAATTACGATATCATAATGAGCTTGCATAGATTTTACTTCTGATAAGATTTAAATTTCGTTTAATAGATTCATTAACACTTATATAAATACGATTACCCCACAGAAAGTTTAAATTTATTATTCAACAAAAGGTTGAATCTTATGAGATTTCTTACTTTCACAAAAAAAACATCTGCAATAGTGGCACTTTTTTGAAGTAAAATTGTTGTGCCCTCTGACTCCATTGAACTTAATTTAGGTGGGGTTTAATCGAATATTTTTAGAAATTTTAAGCAAAAACTTAATTAATTCATTTTTTTTCATGCGTAGCAAATAGAGTAGTGTATATTTGTGCCATTAAAATTTAATTTCCTTTATGGAATTCATTCAGAGTAAGCATTTTAGTCAGGAACTAGTTAATACATACAAACAAGAATACGAACAGTCGAAGCCTTATCATCATGTAATGATAGATGATTTTCTGGTTGAGGATGTCGCCAAAAAGCTAAGTCAATCCTTTCCTGCGGATGAGCTTTTCAATAAACACAAACACGACCTGCACGAGAATAAGCTGGAAGGAGATCAATTTGATCTCTATCCTGAAATTTTCACGGAGCTTAAGAAAGTGATTGCACAGCCCGAATTTTCTCAGTTTATAGAGCAAATTACCGGTATTAAAGATACTTTTATCACAGATGATGCTTACGGTGTAGGTATACAAAAAGGTAAAAAAGGTTCTTTTGAAGATGTGCATATCGATTTTAATTTGCATCCTGTGAAAGATGTACAGCGCAGGCTCAATATGCAGTTGTTTTTAACGCCTACATGGAAAGCAGAGTGGAATGGCGCTTTGGAAATGTGGAACGATTGTGTTTCCAAATGAAAAAAGCAGTTTCGTGTAGATTTAACAGAGCTTTAATATTTGAGGTGAAAGATACTTCCTTTTATGGCTATACCAAGCCTTTGGAGTGTCCGGATACAGCTGACAGAAAAGTATTCTCAGCTACTTTTTATACCAAAAAAGAGCAAAATGACATTCCATTTCACGATACCATTTTCCCGGAACATAAAGAAGAACATACTAAGGTTTCCTTTTTAGACTCTATTAAAAAAGCTTTAAAAGTAGGTTAATTCTCCTGAATATATGTCTAAACATTCCACTACAGAAATCACTTCAGATTCCATAGCTTCTGATAATCCTATTCATCAAAGATTATTAGCTGCTTATGTGTACGCTCAGCCCCTAATTTCCGGCAAAGTATTGGAAGTTGGCTGTGGCACCGGTAGAGGTTTGGAAATATTAATCAACAATGCCGACCACTTTACCGGCATCGACAAGTACAAAACATTGACTGATGATTTACAGTCGAAATATCCACAGGCTGATTTCAGAGCGATGGTAATACCACCTTTTGCAGGAATTGCTGATAATAGCTTTGATTGTGTGGTATCTTTCCAGGTAATAGAGCACATTAAAGACGACAAAGCTTTTTTACAGGAAATTTACAGAGTGCTAAAGCCTGGAGGAAAAGCCATTATTTCTACGCCCAATAAAAAAATGACTCTCACTCGTAACCCGTGGCACATCAGAGAGTATTTCGCTCCTGAATTAATCGCGTTGTGTGAGTCTATTTTTAGCAAAGTAGATGCCCAGGGCATAGCCGGTAATGATAAAATCATGCATTATCATGAGCAAAATCGCGAGTCTGTCAGGAAAATTACTAAATACGATATTCTAAATCTTCAATATAGGTTACCTGCTCCTTTACTTCGAATACCCTACGAGTTTTTGAATAGAATGAACCGCAACAAGCTAGACAAGCAAGACACCAAATTAGTGAAATCTATTTCCGTAGCAGATTACTACGTACATGAAAATCCGGAACAGAGTTTGGATTTGTTTTACATGCTGGAGAAGTAACTTCAATATTTTTACAACTATAATTATTCCTTTTTATAACTCTTATCTCTATAAATATCCAGTGTCATATTCTGAAGGAAAAGGATTTTTCTGATAAATTACTAGATCATAAATTCCGGTTTGCTCACTTATAAAAATAGCTCTGTTGCTATCTTTTTTATCATATGTTAGAGGAATTAATTCATTTTTTAAATTGATTAACTGCAGCCTCAAATTTTTATTATCCTCCATTACCAAATAATACTTTACCCCTTTAGTGAAAATAAATTTAATCTTATTGTAATAAGGTATGTCATTATCCTCTTTTATTCTATTGTCGATGGATTTTACAAGCTCCAACTGAGGATTTATACTTACTTTTTTGATTAGGTGTGCGGGTACTGGTGTAACCTTAGCCTTTACTTTATGAACAAATTGAGTTACACTTGCACAACTGTTATCAGGATCTTTAGAATAAATCACTAAAGTATATGTACCATTTTCAGGAGCTATAAATCCATACATTTCAAATTTTCCTTCTTGGAGGTTGGTTTTATTTAAAATAAGTTCTTTTTTGTTCTTATCAAATATTTTAACGCCATATTGAGTGGACGATTCACTTTTATTGATAACATAATATTTGGTTTGTCCCTCTTTAAAGGTATAAGAATACTCTTCATAGAATGGCATATCACCCCGTTTATTGAAGATAAATCCATGAGTAACTGTCCGGGTAATCGTATCATTGTTTAATAAATCAATTTCTTGGAAAATCTTTTCCATGCAGTCATTCTGACTATATAGATCCGAACTGAAAAATCCAATAAACATTGAAATAAATACAGCGTGTTTCATCGTAAAACATTTTAAATGGTTAATTTTATTCGGTTACTTTTAAGTACATCGGCAGACTTAAATTCCTTATCTGCTACATCTATAGATTCTTTATAAAAACTTCCATGTTCTCTAATCACCCATAACTTTTCACCTGGCACAACGTCAAGTTCCATTTGCGCTCCGTCCAAATTAAGCCATTGCGCTTCTCCACTTAGCATTACAATTTCCAAATTTTTATTGGGCTGATTATGAATAATAAATTCAGCATTCTCTGAAAAATAGTATCCCAAATCTGTTTCGAGGAGTAAAAGTGATTCTGCACTTACTGGAGGAATAATTCTTGCCTTGCCTTTAATCTGAAGACAGTGTGTTTCAGGAAAGCGTGCAGAATCGTAAATCAATTCACTACCAGTACTTAGAACAATTTGCGTGCTATCGTAAAGCAAAATAGTTCGGGTAATAGCATTTGGCTTTTCTATGTTTAAAGAAAATAAATATCCCAGCCCCAAAATCAGAATAATACCTGCTGCCACTTTAATTAGCCAATGATGATAAATCCTTGGGTAATTATCTTTTGTCAAATCTCCATTTTCCAATGATACAGGCATATTAGTTCCGCCAAGGAACAATTCATAATCTTGCAACACTTCATCAAAGAAATCCTGATTTCGGTTCTCCTCTCCTAACCACCTCATTAATCCCTCTTCTTCAACAGCAGATAGCTTGTGTTCCAGAAAGCGCCAAATGATTTGATAATGTTTATTTTTTCCTGTATCCATTGCCACTCTTTATTACTTGATGATTTTTAAAGATATAACCCCTAAAAATCCTCTAATTTATTTTGCAATCACTTCTCTAAGCTTTTTAAAAGCTATACTCACTTGATTTTCTATTGTTTTAACACTTATATTCAGGTATTCAGAAATTTCCTTATGTGTTAATCCATCGTCCACTTTTAAAATCATAATTTCCCTGCATTTTGGAGGTAAAAATTGAATCGCCTGTTTTATAAGCTTAAAAGTATCACTATCGTTGTCATCCACCTCTTGCCAAGTAGAGTCTTCATATTCGCTTTTGTTCAATAGCAAAGTAGTTTTCCTGAGTTTCAGAAATTTCAAAGCCTCATTTTTAGTACTTCGAATTAAGTAGGGATAGATTTTCTCAATTTGAAGTGAGTCAGATTGTTCCCATATTCTGCAAAAAACCTGTTGTACAGCCTCCTCTGCTAATTCCTTATCTTTGAGAATTACAAAAGCATACCTGTGTAATTTTTGAAAATACTCACCATAAATTTTTTCGAAAAGCTTCTTATTCACTTTATTTTAGCTTAGCAATTATAGTATTTTATTCCATCCAAATGGATGAAGTGTATTTGCCTGAGAATTTGTCGCAACACATTTTTTGTGTTAAGAGAGAATTATTAGCGAATACCCCTAAAAATTTAATTTTTTATTTCCCAATATCAAATTAGAAAGCTTTTAATCAAAAAAGGACTATTAAACTTAACTTTTTACTTTCTTTGAAGTAAAAAGTAATAGTACTTCAGATTCAATGATGGAAAACCAAAAGCATTTATTCAATTTACCGGAAAACATTCATTATTTAAATGGGGCTTATATGTCGCCTTCTTTAAATTGTGTGACCGCAGCAGGAATAGAAGGAGTGAAATTGAAAGGAAACCCTATTTCATTAACCGAATCAGATTTTTTTGAACCAGCACATGATTTAAAGGTGCTTTTTGGCCAATTAATAAATGGAGTGGCTACGCAAATAGCCATTATTCCATCTGCCTCCTACGGCTTAATGAATGCAATTTCAAATGTGCCTCATGAAAATAATCAACATGCACTGGTGGTTACTGAAGAGTTTCCCAGCGATCATTTAACAGTACAAAATTGGTGTAAACAACATAATGCTCAATTAAAAATTATTGGTAATCCTCCTGTTAAAAAAGGCAAAGCACAAGAGTGGACAGAGCAAATTGTCAATACAATAACAGAACAGACAGCGATGTTAGTAATGTCTTCTATCCATTGGATGGATGGAACCATTTTTGACCTAGAGGCAATCGGTAAAAAATGCCAGCAGACTAACACTTATTTTATTGTAGATGGTACCCAATCTGTAGGAGCCATGGCGATAGACGTGCGAAAATACAAAATTGACGCATTGATTTGTGCAGGTTACAAATGGCTTATGGGACCTTATTCATTAGGTTTAGCTTATTATTCTGAGAATTTTAATACAGGGAAACCCATTGAAGAGTCCTGGATGAACCGCCTGGAGGCTTCGGATTTTAGCAAATTAACCACCTACCCTGAAACTTATGGCGAGGGAGCTCAGCGCTACAATGTAGGAGAGTTTAGCAATTTCATCAGTTTACCGATGCTTAAAGCCGCATTAGAACAAATAATAGAATGGGATCCTAAAAACATTCAAGCTTACTGCGGTAACCTTGTAGCACCAATCTATTCATTTTTAGAGGAACACAATATACCTTCGGATAATGAAAATGCAATTTCATCTCATTTAATGGGGATCTATTTACCCCAAACAGTTGACATGAATCTTTTTATGCAATCGCTTAAAGCGCAACAAATATTTGTTTCAGCCAGAGGAAGATCGATCCGTGTCTCGCCACATGTTTATAATACTGAATCTGATATTGATGCCTTTTTAACTGTTTTCAAAAACCATATTTAAACTTTCTAACATGTTCAAAAATCTACTGCTATCCACTATAATTATTTTTTCTGCGGGTACACTTTTAAAAGCCCAGCAAAATGAAATAAGGAATGACTCCATTTTGGATGTGGTGACTGTAACAGGTTTTAGCAAGGGAGAAAAGATTAATAGGCAATCGGCACCGATAGCTTTTTTGAGTGCGAAAGAATTACAAAAGTTTTCTCCAAACAACCCGGTGATGGCATGGAACACCTTGCCGGGAGTAAGCCTGGAACAACGTGCTCTTTCCAGCTATAGAGTAAGCATACGGGGGAGTTCTATACGCTCTCCCTTTGGAGTGCGCGATGTTAAAGTTTATTGGAATGGTTTACCTTTTACGGAAGCCAATGGCTCCACTGCTTTAAACTTGTTAAGCAATACCCAAATGCAGGAGCTAGAAGTAATAAAAGGACCTGCAGGTAGTTTATTTGGGGCAGGATTAGGTGGGGTAATGCAAATTAATAATTTCCCTGCAAAGGATGCGAGCACTTTAGAAGTACGATTATCGGAGGGCAGTTTTAACCAATTAAACGCAGGCATTAAAGGGCAGATTAGAGCCGGCAAATGGACTACTTTTTATGCTGTTGACAATCAGAAAAATGAAGGTTACAGAGATCATAATGCTTTAGATCGGCAAAATTATCAGGTTTCTACTCGTTATCAAATTAATGATAATCATCAGCTGGATTTCCACGTGCTGTACAATGATTTGTACTACGAGATACCCGGTGGATTAAATGCAGATCAGTTTGCAGAAAATCCGAGTCAGGCAAGACCAGGCAGTGCGAGTCAAAATTCTTCCATAGATCAAAAAACACTATTTTATGGAGTAGGCTACACCAGTTTCTTTGGAGATAATTTAAGCCAAAGCACACACATGGCCGGTACTTATACCTCGTTTCAGAATCCCTTTATTTTAGATTATAAGGAAGATCAAAACAATGAGTTTGCCTTGCGCCATCAATGGACTTATGATATGAATTTCACTAATATAGACTGGAAATGGGACGCTGGATTGGAATGGCAATATGCTAACAATTCAGCTAATAATTACGGAAATGTAAATGGCCAAAAAGACACTATCCGCTTTGCTGATAAATTAAATATTGACAGAAAACTCTTTTTTCTTCAAACTCAAATTGGCTATGAAAAATGGCAATTAACATTGGGGCTAAGTAGCAACATTTTGCAATATGATGTAAAACGTAATCTAAATGCCTTTGGAGATCCATTTGAATTCTCCAGAAGATTCGACAACGAACTGATTCCTCGTATTGCCTTAAGTTATCAATGGACACCTCAGCATATGACATTTAACTCTTTAAGTGAAGGTTTCTCCAGTCCAACTTTGGATGAAATACGAACCAACGAGGGAAGCATAAACCGAAATTTGGAGGCCGAGAAAGGCCGAACTTATGAATTAGGGCATAAATATTATGGCAACAGAGTACAGCTGGATGCTACGGTTTTCTATTCAGCTTTGAGAGAAACAATTACCACTTTCACTAATGAAAATGGAGTGGTTTTATTCAGAAATGCAGGTGCTACTAATCAGTTAGGCACAGAGTGGGGATTAAATATTAATTGGTGGAAAAGCGAATCTTCCATTTTAAACCTCATCAATAGTAGAACCAGTTATAGTTTTTATGAATTCACCTTTGATGATTATAGCAGAGAAGAGCAAGATTTTTCGGGCAATTTACTTACCGGTGTACCCCAGCATAACTTTAATCAAACCTTGGAAATAGGCTTAGCCGATCAGATCAATCTCAACCTTCATTATAGATTTGTAAGTGAAGTTCCGCTGACAGATGACAACTCCGTTTTCGCTGATAGCTATCATCTATTGAATGCCAATATCAATTATGACTTACCCGTGGAAGCAAAAATCAGGCCTTTTGCCGGTGTGGAAAACATATTTGACAGAACCTACAGCTTGGGCAACGATCTTAATGCCTTTGGTGGTAGATTTTATCAACCAGCTCCTGGCAGAAATTTTTATATAGGGGTTAATTGGAAGCTTTTAAAAGTAAAACAGACTGAATTATAAAGTGGCACGAGCTACAAGCTCTCTCCAGCATTAGTAGAAATATGATCTATAACCAGACAAAAGTCCTGTGAGATCGATATTTCATTATTGATGCAATAAAATAGTAGTAATTAGCAGGCACTATGTAATGTCATCCCTACGGGATTTGGTAAATAGTTCAATCACTATTTCTACCAAAATAACATCCCGCTGGGATTTTTTTAAATATTTTTTTATCAATCATAATTTTAAATATTGAGCCATAAACTTCTAAACAATAAAAAAACCTCATAGAGGTGATATTTTGGTAGAATTATTGAATAAATAATTCCCTAAGTCCTGTAAGGACGACATTTTCTCTGTTGCACTGTTTTTTTGTAGGTATTGGATTATACGATAACATTAGCTAAAAACTTGCTCAAACAAAGTTTATTAGGACTCCTTAACCAAAAAAGGCTTCAAATACTCCCACACAGTCTCAGCCACAATTATATGTCCTTCAGGAGTAGGGTGAATGCCATCAGGCAAGTTGAGTTCTGCCACTCCTCCCACATCTTCCAATAAGAACGGAATTAATTCAACATCCTTCTCTTTTTCAATGGCCGGGTAGATTTTTTGAAACTCGTTCGCATAATCCGATCCCATATTAGGTGGAACCATCATGCCCGCTAAAATGATCTTTACCTCAGGATGGATGTTGCGTACTTTATCAATAATCTGCTTCAAGTTTCTCTCAGTTTCTTCTGGGTCTATGCCTCTTAAGCCATCATTTCCGCCTAATTCCAGTACAAAAATATCTACAGGTTGTCTTTTTACTACCCAATCTACTCGGGAAAGCCCACTAGCAGTAGTTTCGCCACTCACCCCGGCATTAATCACATTATAATTTAAATCAAGGGAATCAATCCTTTTCTGAATGAGCCCGCTAAATGCCTCTGAAGGCTCCACTCCATACCCTGCAGTAAGGCTATTGCCGAAGAAAATTATATTATTCTTTTCTTCCTTTTTAGTTTCATTCAGACTTTTTTCAGAAATAGTTTCTTGCTCAGAAGCATTGTTTTTTGTTTCAGTAGTACAAGAAAACAAGCATATAGCCACAAACAGGGTAAATAGTTGATGAATCTTCATAGTATGTTTTTAAAATTTTAAATTTGCAGAAGAAATTACTTTGCATTTTATGAGAAAGCGTTCTAAGTGTAGTTGATTTACCTCTCAAATAAAAATATAAACTGTTTCTACATCAAATCGTTGGGTAAATGTATCCAATATTATAATTCAATAAAATTTCATGAGCGCAATTCTTACCGTTAACAATGTAAGTAAAACTTATCAGAGCGGATCTAAGTCACTTACAGTTTTAAATAATATTTCCTTTGAAATTGAGGCTGGCAGCTCCATCGCTATTGTGGGTCCTTCCGGTAGTGGAAAAACTACCCTTTTAGGACTCTGTGCTGGCTTGGATAGCTCTAGTACTGGCGAGATTAAGCTAAATGGCGAGTCATTGGAAAAATTAAATGAAGACCAAAGAGCTGCATTACGGAACAAACATGTAGGTTTTATTTTCCAGAGCTTTAATTTATTACCCACCCTTACTGCGCTCGAGAATGTGATGGTACCACTAGAATTATTGGGGCAGAAAAATGTAAAGCCAGTAGCGATAGATTTATTGGAGAAGGTAGGTCTGGGTGATAGAATTCATCACTACCCTACCCAACTTTCCGGCGGGAAGCAACAACGGATTGATAGCACGCGCTTTTGCCAATCAGCCAAAAATATTATTTGCTGATATGAGCCCACCGGAAATTTAGATGAAGAAACCGGGGCTACTATTGAAAATCTAGTCTTCAATTTGAATAAAGAATTAGGTACAACTTTAATTTTAGTGACCCACGATGATGAATTAGCTGCTAAAACACATCGTATTTTAAAATTGAAAGGCGGTAAATTGGCAGAAGACAGCCAGCAGAATACAACTATTACTGATACTCATTAATCAATAGATTACATGCAAAATTTTTCGTGGCTTTTAAAAATGGCTTGGCGTGATAGCAGAAAAAACCGATCACGCTTATTTTTATTTATGAGTAGCATCATTTTAGGAATAGGTGCTTTGGTGGCTATCAATTCTTTTGGTGATAACTTAACCACTCAAATCAACGCTGAAGCCAAAGAATTGCTGGGGCTGATGTGGAGATAGAGAGCAGAAGCCCCATACCCGATTCACTGAAGCAGTTTTTAAGTGAATTAAGGGTGCAGCAATCTGAAGAATTAAGTTTTGCCAGTATGGTGTATTTCCCTAAAACAGGAGGCACGCGATTAATCAATGTAAGAGCAGTTGAAGGAGATTACCCCTTCTACGGCAAAATAGAGACTACACCCTCGGAAGCCGGACAACAATTTTACCCTCAAAACAATGCGCTGGTTGATCAGTCATTGATGCTACAATTTAATGCCGCCACGGGTGAACTCAGTAAAAATCGGCAATAGCACCTTTTTAATCGGAGGCGAAGTTAACAAATCGCCAGGGCAGTCTGCCATTACAACGACAGTAGCGCCACCGGTTTTTATTCCGTTATCGCAGCTGGAGGAAACGGGCCTTTGCAGACCGGAAGCAGAATTAATTACAAATTATATGTAAAATTCCCTGAAGGCGTAGATGACAAGGCTTTCTTCAATGAGCAACTTAAACCTCGCTTAGAAAAGGAGGAAGTAAGATTTGATGATGTGGAAGAAAGAAAACAAGAGTTAGGTGACGCCTATTCTGATTTAACCGGCTTCCTTAATTTAACAGCATTCATTGCGCTTTTATTGGGTCGTATGGGAGTAGCAGCTCCGTTCAGGTTTATGTAAAAGAAAAAGTGCAAACGGTGGCTATTTTGAGGTGCATTGGTGCTTCTTCCAATCAGGGTTTATGGATTTATCTTTTGCAAATTGCTATAATGGGTTTTATAGGTTCTATCCTTGGTGCGGCTTTAGGTACCTGATCAATATTATTTACCCCTATTATTTCAGGATTTTCTGCCCTTTGATATAGAACTAAGTATCAGTGTGTTTTCAATAGTTCACGAATTGCTATTGGCGTTTCTACTGCCATTCTTTTCGCACTTTTTCCTTTAATTAAAATTAGAAAAGTATCTCCACTTAAGGTGTTACGAGCATCCTTTGAAGTAGAGGAAAAAAACCGATCACAATACGTTATTTTCTTTTCGGAATCCTCTTCATCTTTGGCTTCTCCTTTTCTCAACCTAGAGATTGGCAGGATGCAGCACTTTCACCTTGGGTTTAATTATAGCTACTTTAATATTGGTCGGTGTTGGTAGGTTAATTATATGGGGAGTCAGAAATTCTGGTAGCTCTTTTGTGGTAAGGCAAGGCTTAGCCAATTTGTAATATACCTAATAATCAAACGCTCATTTTGGTCATCACTATTGGTTTAGGAACTGGCATTGATCACTACTTTATTACTAAGTCAGGATTTGCTTTTAGACAAAGTAAAATCTCGAGTAGTAGTGAAAAAATCAACCCAATATGCGGTTGTTTGACATCCAAAGCAAACAGGTGGATCTAGGTTATTCCAATCACAAAATCAGACAGTTTACCCATTATTCAAGGAAGTGCCCATTGTTAATATCTTAGATTGGCTTCTATTAAAGGGAGGTATCCACAAAAGCAAGACACCACACAAATTGGGTCTCGAATTTCTCCGAGTACCGTGTTACCTACCGCGATCATTTAATAGATTCTGAAACCTTGGTTAAAGGAGCATTTCTTAAGTAGTAAAAAGCCCGTCAGATAGTATCTTCATATCTTTAAATGAAAGGCTTTGGCCAAGATATGCAGGTTGAAATAGGTGACCCTATCAGCTTCAATTGGGAGTCCATTATTCAATGTTATGTGGGGAGCTTTCGTAAAATAGACTGGCAAAGAGTGCAGACCAATTTCGTAAAGTGCATTTCGAACTGGTGTTTTGGAAGAGGCTCCAAAATTTCATGTGTTATTAACAGGGATCAGGAAGTAAGTCAGCCCAGGCGCTTATCAGAAAAAGTGGGCAAGCTGTTTTCCAGTTTCAATTATTGATCTGGATTTGATATTACGCACTATAGATGAGGTGCTTGGTAAAATCTCATTATTCAATTTATGGCATTTTTCAGCACTCACCGGTATAATCGTACTGATTGGATCAGTAAGTATTAGTAAATTTCAAACCATACAGGAAGCTGTATTATTAAGAACTATAGGAGCCAGCAAAAGACAGATTATCCGCATTATCTTATGAGACATTCTTTTTGGCAGTATTGCCTCCCTCACAGGTATTTTTATAGCTTTGTTAAGCACCTGGGCCTGGCAATTTTTAGCTTTGAGACTGTTTTTGTTCCAAATTTACTAGGTGCTCTCGTTGCATATATTGCCATTACTGGATTATGTTTTCTATAGGCTTAACAAATAGTAGATCGGTAGTAAATAAACCACCTTTGGAGATTTTAAGGAGGGGATATTTTTAGGGTGAAATTTTCGCTATCCTTAGAGTTCCGCAGGACTCTAAGGATTCTATCAATAAAAGAGAGTCTTGACTCGTGTTTGCTTCCATTAAAAGTGTAGTCTATTTTCTACTAAACTACTTCTTAAGTCAAAGACTCATTTCTATTAACTAATCCGTAGTTCGCTACGCTAAAACTACGGATAGCAAAAGTGTAAGTAAAAAATTATTGCAAACTTAAATCCTTAAAACATTTCTTTTTTTTTGAAGAGATAAGCCACAGTAGTGGGCATCAATGCTATTAAGTTAAGACAATACTCCTTTTCCTCTCGGAGAAGAATGCGAGGTTGAGGGCTCAAAAGGCTTAATTTAATAGCATTTTATGCGACATCTTGGTAGTATTAATGGTACCAAACTCTGCAATTTCCGCGGCATTTTTGTTCCGCGCAGCAGGGAAAACAAAAATGATGACAAAATCTAATTCTGAATAATTTTTTAACACATTACGCATTCGGCTTAACCACCCTATACCAATTCATCATCACTACGCTATGTGGTAGAGTTAGCACTGATAGGAAAATAATAGTAAGAAAAAAGGGCGAAATGCTAAATTTGAAGTAAGAAACCCCGCGATTATTAAAAGGCCCCCACAATACTAATAACAGAATAGGGCAATAATAATTTAATAAACCCTTTTATTCCTTTAAACACCGCCAATTTATCTCATATAAACATATTCTTCGTCCAGCACTTTTAAATGGTGCGAAACGGCAAAAAAACAAAATTGAAAAAGCCAGTAAAGGAGGCAATGCATAAAAGGCAAGATGAAGTAATAGAAAAAGTCCCATTTCTGTCCAGAATCGGCTAGTATCAGTTCTCAATTTCAATAAACACACGGCCATTAGTATGACTGAAAGAATAGTACTCACTATAAAAAACACAAATAACCTATCCAATGTAATGAAAGCATTTGTTGCACTAAAATGGGGATGTTTCATTAAAGAAATTAATAAGAACATCATAACAGGAAAATAAACCACTTATAATTGATGCTCCCCAAAAGACACACATATATTTTCAGAATATTTTTCTCTTTAAGTTTGATAAAACTAAACTATTGCCCAAAATGATAAAAAAGAGATCAGGAAGAAAATAAATAAACTAAAATAAAGGCATTAAAATCCATAAAACGACATAAATCGCAATGTCAAGCCTAAATAGAAAACGTAAAAATTGATATTGGAAAAGCCTTTTCCCCCTTTTTGGCCCTTATATAATAATAAGTGATCAATTGCTCCATGAGGGATGCCTAGAACAAAAATCAAAACTAAAGTAAGCTGCACCTGGCACGTTAAAATGCAAGTTATCAACCAGGGATAAATGGTGATTAGTATAAAAGTGATGGCAATATGCTAAAAAATTGTTCTTTAACATGAACCTGTAAAACTTTAAAGTCAATTTTTTGTTCAACCAATTTTACGATATGCTAACTAATAAAATTTAACTCATTATTCTCATCAATCAACCGAAACAATTTGATGAGTTTTTCCTAAAAATAGACAAGTTTATCCCCTGCTTCCTTGCCGTAAAATTGACTGAGCCAAAGGGGATGCCGGAGAAATAGCTAAAAATTCACCTGACCCTGATTTTACTTTACCCAATGAAATAGAAATAAAATACTCTTCTTTTTCAGTCTGAACAGCTTCCAAGTCCTATTTTGAAATTTTTATTTTTGAATTAATTAATGAAAGCGCTTGCTCTTGCTTCTAAAACCTGATTTTTTCTGACTTATCATCTCTCGGGAAGTTTCATATTTATCACCTGCCGAGCTTTTAGTTTCCATGTTAAATGAGGCCTGTACCTTCTCTAATTCCTGTTCCAGCTCAGTTTTCTTTCATTCAAAATTTTATAGCAACTGTTGAATATTCTTTTTTACGATGAATCATAGAGGCAATTTATAAGGAAAGAATGAATAAAAGTAAGCAACAAAATGTAAAGAATAAGTAAAAAGCATACATTAGCTTCCAATCTGCGATAATTTCATTAATTTTGCGTTTCCTATTTAGAAGATTTATGAAGAAAATTGCAATAATTGGATTTAACAATATGCCTTACCCCTTGCCGTTGAATTTTGGAAGAATAGAGACAGTTATCGGATTTGATATCAACCAAAAACGTATAAACAACTTTTCCCCTAGGGCTATGACAGAACACTAGAGGCGGATATTCCGAGCTAAAAGAAGCTAGTAATTTAAGCTTTAGCGCAAATGCCGATGACTTAAAATCTGCTGAATATCAGATGCTTACGGTTCCAACTCCAGTAAATGAATATAAACAGCCTGATTTAACCCCTTTAAAAATGGCTTCTGCCACGGTGGGTAAAACCTTAAAGAAGGGAGATATTGTCATTGATGAATCTACAGTTTATCCGGGCTAAGATTGTGTTCCTATTTTAGTAAAAAGAAAGCGGGCTGAAATGAGCCAGGATTTTTCTGCGGTTATTCGCCGGAAAGGATCAATCCAGGTGATAAGCAGCACAGATTACCTACCATTAAGAACTGCCGGTAGTACAGATGAAATCGCCTAGGAAAGCAGATCAGTTATACAAAACCATTATTACCGCAGGAACACATAAGCCTGCTTCTATAAAAGTAGCCGAAGCAGCTAAATAATTGAAAATTTAGGCGCGATTTAAATATCGCCTTCGTGGTGTCGCAATTGGCGCTGATATTTGACAAAATGAGCATTGACACGGCCGATGCGTTAGAGGCAGCCGGCACTAAGTGGGAACTTTCTTCCCTTTAAGCCCGGTTTAGTGGGCGGTCATTGTATAGGAGTAGATCCTTATTACTTAACTTACAAAGCGGAATCTTTAGGATATCATCCGCAGGTGATTTTAGCGGGAAGAAGGATAAATAGCATGTTGCCAGTTTAGTGGGGCGCCCAACCCATGGCTCAAAAAGGATCAGTTATTAAAGGCAGTAAAGGTTTTGGTTTTGGGCATTACTTTTAAAGAAAACTGCCACATTCCGGAACAGTAAAGTAATTGATGTCATTCACGAATTGGAATCTTATGGCATGGTGGTGGATACATACTGCAGGCAGATCATGAAGAAGTACATCATGAGTATGACGTAAGTTTAGTAGATCAGCCTGGTAATGATTACAATGCCATTGTATTGGCTGTTTCACATGAGGAGTTTAAAGATTTTAATTTAAGCAAAACACCTTAGTAACAGTGGGATCTACCAATATCTTAGGATTTTTTGAAAAGGGATTGGTTGATAAGAGGTTGTAGGGTAATAAAAATTACTTTATTCTATAGTAAATAAGTAAAGAATCATTATCATAAAGATTATATTAATAGTCTTTTTATTAAAGTGATAAAAAATGAAAAAAGCATTAATCACAGGGATTACAGGACAAGACGGAGCATATTTAACTGAATTATTGTTAAAGAAAGAATCTTACGAGGTTCATGGCATTAAAAGAAGATCTTCTTTAATAAATACCGATAGAATTGATCACTTATACCAAGATCCACATGAGCAAAATGTAAGACTTAAGTTACACTATGGGGATCTTGACTGATTCTATGAATATTACTAAAATTATTCAAGATGTACAGCCAGATGAAATTTATAACTTAGGAGCTATGTCTCATGTAAGGGTAGTTTTGATACTCCAGAATATGTAGCTAATGTAGAATGGTATTGGAACTTTAAGAATTTTAGAAGCAGTAAGATTATTAGGTCTGCAAAACAAAACTAGGATTTATCAAGCTTTGCTAACATCTGAATTTGTATGGTTTAGTCCAGGAAACTCCTCAAAGTGAAAAGAGCACCGTTCATCCACGTTCTCCATGCTGTTGCAAAAATTTACGGCTATTGGATAACATGTTATAGAGAAGCCTATAATATGTTTGCATGTAATGGTATTTTATTCAATCATGAATCACCATTAAGAGGGGAAACATTTGTAACAAGAAAAATAACAAGGGCTGTTTCTAGAATTGCATTAGGTTTGCAAGATACTTTTTACCTTGGAAACCTAGATGCAAAAAGAGATTGGGGGCAGAAGATTATGTAGATGCCATGTGGAGGATACTACAGCAAGATGTTGCTGAAGACTATGTTATTGCAACTGGAGTAACCACTTCTGTTAGAGATTTCGTAATTAAATCTTTTGATTATGTTGGTATAAGCTTAGAGTTTAATGGTGATGCTGTAAATGAAAAGCAGCCTACAATCTAAAAAATGCATTAATCCTGAATATCAACTAAAAGTAGGGTACCACTGTCCTAAAGATTGACCCAAAATACTACAGACCTACAGAAGTTGACTTATTATTAGGTGACCCTACCAAATCAAATGAAAAGCTAGGCTGGAAACCAAAGCATGACTTAGATTCATTGGTAAAGGATATGATGAAATCCGATATTGAATTGTTTAAAAAGACATGTTGTTACTAAAAGGTGGACATAAGGTTTATAATTATCATGAATAGATAAGCCAAATTTTTCTAATCTTTAAAAAATGATTAAAATTCAAACTCTCAAAAAAAAGAGTACCTGTTAGGTATAAATACTTTTTCAAAAAGTTCTTATCTATTGGGCCTATAATCTATCGGTATGATTTGACACGATTTCTTAATAATTCTTCAACAATAAAGCAACCAGTAAAATTTAAGCAACTTTAATTGAGAATCATTGCATCTTATCAGATGGTGGGAGAAAGGTTTATCCATGCTGAAGGGTCAGAATTTGGTAAGGAAAATATCCAATACTTAATTTCTTTGATTAGACAATACGACAAAAGTGGTTTTTCAAAAAACGATAATCAATATAAATCAGCAATATCTGCATTAAAGTCTTATGTTCAAATTCACGAGGAAGCCAATATTAATTTAAACTGGATGGATAATTATATTTTGATATTATAATAAAAGAAAATATTGCTTTAGGAGGAATTAAAAAATTACTGAAAATGAAATTAAGACATTTGCCAAAGGGAATTTTAAATATTTGGCATTTTCTAGAAATAGTATTCGTAATTTTTCTTCTAAGAATGTTACTTTAGAGTTAATCCAGGAAAGCCATTCAAATTTCACAAAGAACACCCTCAGTATGTAACAGACAATCTGTAAACATTTACGTGATTTCAGAACCTCAAAAGATTAAAAAGGCCCTTTCTTATCAAAATGAAACAGAGGATTTGGTCATCTTGTTAATAAATTATGTACTCACTGCTTTCAATGGAATTAATGAAAGAAATCAATCCTTTATTGATGGGGGAATGTACTCCATGTCGCTATATGCTCTCCATTATCTAGGAGCATGCCCACTTAATCTGAGGAAAAAAAAGAGATCAACTTTTAAAGAAAAAATATAGAAATAGAAAAAGAAGATAATGTTATTATGATGATAGGAATTGGGCATCTGCTTGATGAATATCAAATTGCAAATTCAGAAAGAAAGAATATAAAAGAAATTATAATGTTCATAATGTATGGATAAGGATAGAGCATATATGTTGCCGAGCATACTGGTATGGTCGGATCTTCAATAGTGAGAATGTTGCAAAAAAAGGTTATAATAATCTTCTCTTCAAAAAGAGTTGAAGAATTAGACCTAAAGGATGCTAATAAGGCTTGATGCTTTTTTTAAAAAGAATAAGCCAGAGTACGTATACTTAGCAGCTGCAAAGGTAGGAGGCATACTTGCTAACAATAAATATTGCTGCAGAATTCATTTTTGATAATCTATCTATACAAAATAATGTGATACATTCTTCACAGGAATACTAGGTGTCTAAATTGCTATTTCTAGGTTCCTCTTGTATTTACCCACGGATGGCTCCTCAACCCATTAAGAAGGAGCACTTATCAACAGGTAGCCTAGAAAAAACGAATGAACCCTATTGCTAAAATTGCTGGTCTTAAAAGTGTGAGGCTTATAAAGCCCAGTATGGATGCCATTTTTATAGGAATGCCCACAAAATCTTATGGGCCAAATGATAATTATGACCTGCTAAATTCACATGTATTACCTGCTTTAATAAGAAAATTTCATGAAGCCAAACTCAAAAAGTCTGATGAAGTAGAAGTTTGGGGTACAGGTTTGCCTAAAAGAGAATTTCTTTATGTAGATGATTTAGCAGAAGCCTGCTATTTTTTAATGAATAAAAGTAATAACGTTTCAAATATAAATATTGGAACAGGCGAAGATATATCAATAAAGGAATTGGCCACACTCATAATGATTTTTGATGGAAATATAAAGTTTGACTCTACAAAACCTGATGGCAGGCACCTAACTTACTCCATGTATCACTTATAAATAAGTTAGGTTGGAAACATAAAATAAATCTTTTAGAAGGTTTGGAGATGACCTATAAAGATTATCTTCAAAAAAAAAATCAGCAAGTGAAGCAAAAAATACAATCCATTATTAACTTTATATTAGGAAATTTTGGTGTGAATCGCAAAGGTCAAGGTATTGGAGAAGTCATAAAAAACTTCATCTGGTTATCTTGATCGCCATTTTTTTCACCTTGTTAGTAACAATTCTTTTAACTAGACTTCTAGGTCCTGAAAAATTTGGAATTTTAAGTTACGGTCAAAGTATATATGTAACGCTATTTCTTGCACTTTGCAGATTAGGTCTTGATAATATCGTTGTTAGAGAATTAGTTACAGCAAAAGCTTTTAAAGGCGATATTTTAGGAAGCTCATTTTTGTTGAAGTTGCTATCAGGCTTTTCATGCCTTTTTTTGGTCGTGATAGGAATATGGATTTTTAGTAATGAACCAATTACCAGTAGCATTAACCTTGTTACAATCATTCTATGTTAGGGCTACTCTTACAGCCCTTTGGTCATTTGATCCTTCTTTTTTCAAATCCTAAAACAAAATCAAAATTCGTTGCCTTATCTAAAACTTTAGCAATCACTTTTTCTTCCTTAACAAAACTTCTTCTAGTTTATTTAAACTACTCTTTAATAGTAATTGCACTTGCTTTTTTAGCGGAATTCATAATACTAGGTATTTTACTGCTCTATTTTTACAGAAAGAAATCCAATCTACCCTTAAAGACTTGAGATGGAACCCCAAAATTGCAAGAAGCCTACTTCAGTCATCGTGGTTATTGGTGCTCTCTGCTATTTCAGTTACCATTTACTTAAAGGTTGATATTATTATGATTAAACATTACTTGGGAGATGCAGAAGGTTTGGAAAAGTATGCAGCAGCAGTGCAATTAAGCGAAGGCTGGAATTTATACCGCAAATCATCGCGATATCAATTTTCCCAACCATTATTAATATTCGCAAGCATTCTAAGTCACTTTATAAAGAACGACTACAAAGCCTGATGAACTTTATGGTTATTATTTCTTTAACAATTGCAATTCCAATCACGCTATTCAGTGACTTTATAGTTTTAATTTTATTTGGATCCCAATATAGTTCAACAGCCAGTGTATTGTCAGTCCACATTTGGTCCAGTATTTTTGTTTTTATCGGGTTTGTGAGTGGAAGATCCATCTTCCACTCACAAACCCGATAAAAACAAAAATACTGGACCAAATGTGGACTGACAATACACTGGCTGTTGAACTATATTGGGATCCAAATAAAATTAAAACTATAAAGTCACTGAATAGCGTGATTGGAATTGCAATTGTTAAAGAAATAATAACCATAAAGTTCATCAGGCTTTGTAGTCGTTCTTTATAAAGTGACTTAGAATGCTTGCGAATATTAATAATGGTTGGGAAAATTGATATCGCAATAATTTGCGGTATAAAATTCCAGCCTTCGCTTAATTGCACTGCTGCTGCATACTTTCCGACCTCTGCATCTCCCAAGTAATGTTTAATCATAATAATATCAACCTTTAAGTAAATGGTAACTGAAATAGCAGAGAGCACCAATAACCACGATGACTGAAGTAGGCTTCTTGCAATTTTGGGGTTCCATCTCCAAGTCTTTAAGGGTAGATTGGATTTCTTTCTGTAAAAATAGAGCAGTAAAATACCTAGTATTATGAATTCCGCTAAAAAAGCAAGTGCAATTACTATTAAAGAGTAGTTTAAATAAACTAGAAGAAGTTTTGTTAAGGAAGAAAAAGTGATTGCTAAAGTTTTAGATAAGGCAACGAATTTTGATTTTGTTTCAGATTGAAAAAAAAGATCAATAACACCAAAGGGCTGTAAGAGTAGCCCTGAGCATAGAATGATTGTAACAAGGTTAATGCTACTGGTAATTGGTTCATTACTAAAAATCCATATTCCTATCACGACCAAAAAAAGGCATGAAAAGCCTGATAGCAACTTCAACAAAAATGAGCTTCCTAAAATATCGCCTTTAAAAGCTTTTGCTGTAACTAATTCTCTAACAACGATATTATCAAGACCTAATCTGCAAAGTGCAGATAGCATTACATATATACTTTGACCGTAACTTAAAATTCCAAATTTTTCAGGACCTAGAAGTCTAGTTAAAAGAATTGTTACTAACAAGGTGAAAAAAATGGCGAAAAATCTATCGAACAATAACCAGATGAAGTTTTTTATGACTTCTCCAATACCTTGACCTTTGCGATTCACACCAAAATTTCCTAATATAAAGTTAATAATGGATTGTATTTTTTGCTTCACTTGCTGATTTTTTGAAGATAATCTTTATAGGTCATCTCCAAACCTTCTAAAAGATTTATTTTATGTTTCCAACCTAACTTATTTATAAGTGATACATCAAGTAGCTTTCTAGGTGTGCCATCAGGTTTTGTAGAGTCAAACTTTATATTTCCATCAAAATTCGTTACTTTTTTTATGAGTGTGGCCAATTCCTTTATTGATATATCTTCGCCTGTTCCAATATTTATATTTGAAACGTTATTACTTTTATTCATTAAAAAATAGCAGGCTTCTGCTAAATCATCTACATAAAGAAATTCTCTTTTAGGCAAACCTGTACCCCAAACTTCTACTTCATCAGACTTTTTGAGTTTGGCTTCATGAAATTTTCTTATTAAAGCAGGTAATACATGTGAATTTAGCAGGTCATAATTATCATTTGGCCCATAAAGATTTGTGGGCATTACTGTTATAAAATCGCATCCATACTGGGCTTTATAAGCCTCACACATTTTAAGACCAGCAATTTTAGCAATAGCGTAGGGTTCATTCGTTTTTTCTAGGCTACCTGTTAGTAAGTACTCCTCTTTAATGGGTTGAGGAGCCATCCGTGGGTAAATACAAGAGGAACCTAGAAATAGCAATTTAGACACCTCATATTTGTGTGAAGAATGTATCACATTATTTTGTATAGATAGATTATCAAAAATGAATTCTGCACGATATTTATTGTTAGCAAGTATGCCTCCTACCTTTGCAGCTGCTAAGTATACGTACTCTGGCTTATTCTTTTTAAAAAAAGCATCAACACTATTAGCATCCTTTAGGTCTAATTCTTTAGAGCTTTTGAAGAGAAGATTATTATAACCTTTTTTTTGCAACATTCTCACTATTGAAGATCCGACCATACCAGTATGTCCGGCAACATATATCTTACTATCCTTATCCATACATTATAAATATTTTATAATTTCTTTTATATTCTTTCTTTCTGAATTTGCAATTTGATATTCATCAAGCAGATGCCCAATTCCTATCATCATAATAACATTATCTTCTTTTTCTATTTCTATATTTTTTCTTAAAAGTTGATCTCTTTTTTTTCCTGCAGACCAATTAAGTGGGCATGCTCCTAATCCAAGATAATGGAGAGCATATAATAGCGACATGGAGTACATTCCCCCATCAATAAAGGATTGATTTCTTTCATTAATTCCATTGAAAGCAGTGAGTGAGGAGGTCACTATCAATAATTTATTAACAAGATGACCAAATCCTCTGTTTCCATTTTGATAAGAAAGGGCCTTTTTAATCTTTTGAGGTTCTGAAATCACGTAAATGTTTACAGATTGTCTGTTACATACTGAGGGTGTTCTTTGTGAAATTTGAATGGCTTCGTTGATTAACTCTAAAGTAACATTCTTAGAAGAAAAATTACGAATACTATTTCTAGAAAATGCCAAATCCTTAAAATTCCCTTTGGCAAATGTCTTAATTTCATTTTCAGTAATTTTTTTAATTCCTCCTGAGCCAATATTTTCTTTTATTATAATATCAATATAATTATCCATCCAGTTTAAATTAATATTGGCTTCCTCGTGAATTTGAACATAAGACTTTAATGCAGATATTGCTGATTTATATTGATTATCGTTTTTTGAAAAACCACTTTTGTCGTATTGTCTAATCAAAGAAATTAAGTATTGGATATTTTCCTTACCAAATTCTAACCTTCTTTCAGGCATGGATAAACCTTTCTCCACCACATGATAAGATGCAATGATTCTCGATTGAAGTTGCTTAAATTTTACTGGTTGCTTTATTGTTGAAGAGTATTTAAGAAATCGTCTCAAATCGTACCAATAATTTCCTATTATAGGCCCAATAGATAAGAACTTTTTGAAAAAGTATTTATACCTAACAGGTACTCTTTTTTTGAGAGTTTGAATTTTAATCATTTTTTAAAGATTAGAAAAATTTCGCTTATCTATTCATGATAATTATAAACCTTATGTCCACCTTTTAGTAACAACATGTCTTTTTTAAACAATTCAATATCGGATTTCATCATATCCTTTACCAATGAATCTAAGTCATGCTTTGGTTTCCAGCCTAGCTTTTCATTTGATTTGGTAGGGTCACCTAATAATAAGTCAACTTCTGTAGGTCTGTAGTATTTTGGGTCAATCTTTAGGACAGTGGTACCCTCTTTTAGTTGATATTCAGGATTAATGCATTTTTTAATTATAGCTGTTTCATTTACAGCATCACCATTAAACTCTAAGCTTATACCAACATAATCAAAAGATTTAATTACGAAATCTCTAACAGAAGTGGTTACTCCAGTTGCAATAACATAGTCTTCAGCAACATCTTGCTGTAGTATCCTCCACATGGCATCTACATAATCTTCTGCATGCCCCCAATCTCTTTTTGCATCTAGGTTTCCAAGGTAAAAAGTATCTTGCAAACCTAATGCAATTCTAGAAACAGCCCTTGTTATTTTTCTTGTTACAAATGTTTCCCCTCTTAATGGTGATTCATGATTGAATAAAATACCATTACATGCAAACATATTATAGGCTTCTCTATAATTTACTGTTATCCAATAGCCGTAAATTTTTGCAACGGCATAAGGAGAACGTGGATAGAACGGTGTCTTTTCACTTTGAGGAGTTTCCTGGACTAAACCATACAATTCAGATGTTGAAGCTTGATAAATCCTAGTTTTGTTTTGCAGACCTAATAATCTTACTGCTTCTAAAATTCTTAAAGTTCCAATACCATCTACATTAGCTACATATTCTGGAGTATCAAAACTTACCCTTACATGAGACATAGCTCCTAAGTTATAAATTTCATCTGGCTGTACATCTTGAATAATTTTAGTAATATTCATAGAATCAGTCAAGTCCCCATAGTGTAACTTAAGTCTTACATTTTGCTCATGTGGATCTTGGTATAAGTGATCAATTCTATCGGTATTTATTAAAGAAGATCTTCTTTTAATGCCATGAACCTCGTAACCTTTCTTTAACAATAATTCAGTTAAATATGCTCCGTCTTGTCCTGTAATCCCTGTGATTAATGCTTTTTTCATTTTTTATCACTTTAATAAAAAGACTATTAATATAATCTTTATGATAATGATTCTTTACTTATTTACTATAGAATAAAGTAATTTTTATTACCCTACAACCTCTTATCAACCAATCCCTTTTCAAAAAATCCTTTAATATCGTAGACCACCCCACTGCTACTGAGGTGTTTGCTTAAATTAAAATCTTTAAACTCCTCATGTGAAACAGCCAATACAATGGCATTGTAATCATTACCAGGCTGATCTACTAAACTTACGTCATACTCATGATGTACTTCTTCATGATCTGCCTGCGGGTCGTATGTATCCACCACCATGCCATAAGATTCCAATTCGTGAATGACATCAATTACTTTACTGTTCCGGATGTCAGGGCAGTTTTCTTTAAAAGTAATGCCCAAAACCAAAACCTTACTGCCTTTAATAACTGATCCTTTTTGAGCCATCAGTTTGACCACTGAACTGGCAACATAAGCACCCATATTGTCATTTATCCTTCTTCCCGCTAAAATCACCTGCGGATGATATCCTAAAGATTCCGCTTTGTAAGTTAAGTAATAAGGATCTACTCCTATACAATGACCGCCCACTAAACCGGGCTTAAAGGGAAGAAAGTTCCACTTAGTGCCGGCTGCCTCTAACACATCGGCCGTGTCAATGCTCATTTTGTCAAATATCAGCGCCAATTCGTTCACGAAGGCGATATTTAAATCGCGCTGAGAATTTTCAATTACTTTAGCTGCTTCGGCTACTTTTATAGAAGCAGCTTTATGTGTTCCTGCGGTAATAATGGTTTTGTATAACTGATCTACTTCCTCAGCGATTTCATCTGTACTACCGGCAGTTACCTTTTTAATGGTAGGTAATCTGTGTTGCTTATCACCTGGATTGATCCTTTCCGGCGAATAACCGCAGAAAAAATCCTGGTTATATTTCAGCCCGCTTTCTTTTTCTAAAATAGGAACACAATCTTCTTCAGTACAGCCCGGATAAACTGTAGATTCATAAATGACAATATCTCCCTTCTTTAAGGTTTTACCCACCGTGGCAGAAGCCATTTTTAAAGGGGTTAAATCAGGCTGTTTATATTCATTTACTGGAGTTGGAACCGTAACTATGTAAATATCAGCAGATTTTAAGTCATCGGCATTTGCGCTAAAGCTTAAATTACTAGCTTCTTTTAGCTCGGGAGTATCCACCTCTAGTGTTCTGTCATAGCCCTCAGAGAGCTCTTTTATACGTTTTTGGTTGATATCAAATCCGATAACTGCTCTATTCTTACCAAATTCAACGGCAAGGGGTAAGCCTACATATCCTAATCCAATTATTGCAATTTTCTTCATAAATCTTCTGATCGGAACGCAAAATTAATGAAATTATCGCAGATTGGAAGCTAATGTATGCTTTTTACTTATTCTTTACATTTTGTTGTTTACTTTTATTCATTCTTTCCTTATAAATTGCCTCTATGATTCATCGTAAAAAAGAATACCTCAACAGTTGCTATAAAATTTTGAATGAAAGAAAAGCTGAGCTGGAACAGGAATTAGAGAAGGTACAGGCCTCATTTAACATGGAAACTAAAAGCTCGGCAGGTGATAAATATGAAACTTCCCGAGAGATGATAAGTCAGGAAAAAAATAAGATTTACGCAAGGCTTCAGGAGATTGAGAAGCAAGAGCAAGCGCTTTCATTAATTAATTCAGAAAATAAAAATTTCAAAATAGGACTTGGAAGTTTTGTTCAGACTGAAAAAGAAGAGTATTTTATTTCTATTTCATTGGGTAAAGTAAAATCAGGGTCAGGTGAATTTTTAGCTATTTCTCCGGCATCCCCTTTGGCTCAGTCAATTTTTGGCAAGGAAGCAGGGGATAAAGTTGTATTTTTAGGAAAAACTCATCAAATTGTTTCGGTTGATTGATGAGAATAATGAGTTAAATTTTATTAGTTAGCATATCGTAAAATTGGTTGAACAAAAAATTGACTTTAAAGTTTTACAGGTTCATGTTAAAGAACAATTTTTTACATATTGCCATCACTTTTATACTAATCACCATTTATCCCTGGTTAGATAACTTGCATTTTAACGTGCAGTTGCAGCTTACTTTAGTTTTGATTTTTGTTCTAGGCATCCCTCATGGAGCAATTGATCACTTATTATTATATAAGGGCCAAAAAGAGAAAGGCTTTTCCAATATCAATTTTTACGTTTTCTATTTAGGCTTAATTGCGATTTATGTCGTTTTATGGATTTTAATGCCTTATTTTAGTTTATTTATTTTCTTCCTGATCTCTTTTTATCATTTTGGGCAATCACAGTTTAGTTTTATCAAACTTAAAGAGAAAAATATTCTGAAAATATCCTTATATCTGCTTTGGGGAGCATCAATTATAAGTGGTTTATTTTATCATCATTATGATGTTCTTATTAATTTCTTTAATGAAACATCCCATTTTAGTGCAACAAATGCTTTCATTACATTGGATAGGTTATTTGTGTTTTTTATAGTGAGTACTATTCTTTCAGTCATACTAATGGCAGTGTGTTTATTGAAATTGAGAACTGATACTAGCCGATTCTGGACAGAAATGGGAGTTTTTCTATTACTTCATCTTGCCTTTTATGCATTGCCTCCTTTACTGGCTTTTTCAATTTATTTTGCCGTTTGGCACTCATTAAAAGTGCTGGACGAAGAATATGTTTATATGAAGAAAATTGGCAGTGTTAAAGGAATAAAAGGGTTTATTAAATTATTATTGCCCTATTCTGTTATTAGTATTGTGGGGGCCCTTTTAATAATCGCGGGGTTTTCTTACTTCAAATTTAGCATTTCGCCCTTTTTTCTTACTATTATTTTCCTATCAGTGCTAACTCTACCACATAGCGTAGTGATGATGAATTGGTATAGGGTGGTTAAGCCGAATGCGTAATGTGTTAAAAAATTATTCAGATTAGATTTTGTCATCATTTTTGTTTTCCCTGCTGCGCGGAACAAAAATGCCGCCAAGATCCAGAGAGCTTGGTACCATTAATACTACCAAGATGTCGCATAAAATGCTATTAAATTAAGCCTTTTTTGAGCCCTCAACCTCGCATTCTTCTCCGAGAGGAAAAGGAGTATTGTCTTAACTTAATAGCATTGATGTCGCCCACTACTGTGGCTTATCTCTTCAAAAAAAAAGAAATGTTTTAAGGATTTAAGTTTGCAATAATTTTTTACTTACACTTTTGCTATCCGTAGTTTTAGCGTAGCGAACTACGGATTAGTTAATAGAAATGAGTCTTTGACTTAAGAAGTAGTTTAGTCAAAAATAGACTACACTTTTAATGGAAGCAAACACGAGTCAGAGACTCTCTTTTATTGATAGAATCCTTAGAGTCCTGCGGAACTCTAAGGATAGCGAAAATTTCACCCCTGGAGGGGCTCATATCTCCTTCCTTAAAATCTCCAAAGGTGGTTTATTTACTACCGATCTACTATTTGTTAAGCCTATCAAAACAGTTAATCCAGTAATGGCAATATATGCAACGAGAGCACCTAGTAAATTTGGAACAAAAACAGTCTCAAAGCTAAAAATTGCCAAGGCCCAGGTGCTTAACAAAGCTATAAAAATACCTGTGAGGGAGGCGATACTGCCAAAAAAGAAATATTCCATGAGATTAATGCGGATAATCTGTCTTTTGCTGGCTCCTATAGTTCTTAATAATACAGCTTCCTGTATCCTTTGAAATTTACTAATACTTACTGATCCAATCAGTACAATTATACCGGTGAGAATGCTGAAAAATGCCATAAATTGAATAATGAACGAGATTTTACCAAGCACCTCATCTATAGTGCGTAATATCAAATCCAGATCAATAATTGAAATATTTGGAAAACGGCTTACCACTTTTTGCTGATAAGCAGCTGACTGACTTACTTCCTGATACCTTGTTAATAACACATGAAATTTAGGAGCCTCTTCCAAAACACCAGTTGGAAATACCACTACGAAATTGGTCTGCACTCGTTGCCAGTCTATTTTACGAAAGCTCCCCACATAACATTGAATAATGGCTCCCTGCACGTTAAAGCTGATGGGGTCACCTATTTCAACCTGCATATCTTCAGCCAAGCCTTCATTTAAAGATATGAAGATACTATCTGACGGGCTTTTTACCTCTCCAAGAAATGCTCCTTTAACCAAGGTTTCAGAATCTATTAAATGATCGCGGTAGGTCACACGGTACTCGCGATTCAAGACCCAATTTCTTATATCTGTTGTGGTGTCTGCTTTTATGTTTTCAACGGATCTGCCTTTAATAGAAGCCAATCTCATATTAACAATGGGCACTTCCTGAATAATGGGTAAACTGTCTGATTTTGTGATGTCAACTACCTCATTCACCTGTTTGCTTTGGATGTCAAACAGCACCATATTGGGTTGATTTTCACTACTACTCAATTTTACTTTGTCTAAAAGCAAATCCTGACTTAGTAATAAAGTAGTGATCAATGCCGTGCCTAAACCAATAGTGATGACCAAAATGAGCGTTTGATTATTGGGTCTGTACAAATTGGCTAAGCCTTGCCTTACCACAAAAGAGCTACCAGTAGGGAAATACTTTCTGACTCCCCATATAATTAACCTACCAACACCGACCAATATTAAAGTAGCTATAATTAAACCCAAGGTGAAAATGCCTGCATCCTGCCAATCTCTCAGTTGAGAAAAGGAGAAGCCAAAAATGAAGAGGATTACCAAAAAGAAAATAACGTATTGTGATCGGTTATTTTCCTCTACTTCAAAGGATGCTCGTAATACCTTAAGTGGAGATACTTTTCTAATTTTAATTAAAGGAAAAAGTGCGAAAAGAATGGCAGTCAGAACGCCAATAGCAATTCCTTGAACTATAGAAAATACACTGATACTTAGCTCTATATCAAAGGGCAGAAAATCCTGAAATAGTAGGGGTAAATAATATTGAATGATGGTGCCTAAAGCTGCACCAAGGATAGAGCCTATAAAACCCATTATGGCAATTTGCAAAAGGTAAATCCATAAACCCTGATTGGAAGAAGCACCAATGCATCTCAAAATAGCCACCGTTTGTACTTTTTCTTTTACATAAACCTGAACGGAGCTTGCTACTCCCATACAACCTAATAAAAGGGCTATGAATGCTGTTAAATTAAGGAAGCCGGTTAAATCAGAATAGGCGTCACCCAACTCTTGTTTTCTTTCTTCCACATCATCAAATCTTACTTCCTCCTTTTCTAAGCGAGGTTTAAGTTGTTCATTGAAGAAAGCCTTGTCATCTACTCCTTCAGGGAATTTTACATATAGTTTGTAATTAATTCTGCTTCCGGTCTGCAATAGGCCCGTTTCCTCCAGCTGCGATAACGGAATAAAAACCGGTGGGGCCACTGTGGTGGTAATGGCAGACTGCCCTGGAGATTTGTTAACTTCGCCTCCGATTAAAAAGGTAATATCACCAATTTTTACGGAGTCGCCGGTGGCGGCATTAAATTGTAGCATCAATGACTGATCAACCAGGGCATTGTTTTGAGGGTAAAATTGTTGTCCGGCTTCCGAGGGTGTAGTCTCTATTTTGCCGTAGAAGGGGTAATCTCCTTCAACTGCTCTTACATTGATTAATCGCGTGCCTCCTGTTTTAGGGAAATACACCATACTGGCAAAACTTAATTCTTCAGATTGTTGTACTTCCAATTCACTTAAAAACTGTCTGAGTGAATCAGGAATGGGGCTTCTGCTCTCTATCTCCACATCAGCACCGAGCAATTCTTTGGCTTCAGCATTGATTTGAGTGGTTAAGTTATCACCAAAAGAATTGATAGCCACCAAAGCACCTATTCCTAAAATGATGCTACTCATAAATAAAAATAAGCGTGATCGGTTTTTTCTGCTATCACGCCAAGCCATTTTTAAAAGCCACGAAAAATTTTGCATGTAATCTATTGATTAATGAGTATTAGTAATAGTTGTATTCTGCTGGCTGTCTTCTGCCAATTTACCGCCTTTCAATTTTAAAATACGATGTGTTTTAGCCGCTAATTCATCATCGTGGGTCACTAAAATTAAAGTTGTACCTAATTCTTTATTCAGATTGAAGATTAGATTTTCAATAGTAGCCCCGGTTTCTTCATCTAAATTTCCTGTGGGCTCATCGGCAAATAATATTTTAGGCTGATTCGCAAAAGCCCTGGCAATGGAGACGCGTTGTTGTTCTCCACCTGAGAGTTGCGTTGGGTAATGATGAACTCTATCTCCCAATCCTACTTTTTCTAATAATTCAAGCGCAATCGGTTTAACATTTTTTTGCCCTAATAATTCTAAGGGGACCATTACATTTTCTAAAGCAGTAAGGGTGGGTAATAGATTAAAACTTTGAAAGATAAAACCTACATGTTTGTTCCGTAATGCAGCTCTTTGGTCTTCATTCAATTTTTCCAATGACTCGCCATTTAGCTTAATCTCGCCAGTACTAGAGCTATTGAAGCCAGCACAGAGTCCTAAAAGGGTAGTTTTTCCACTACCGGAAGGACCCACAATAGCGATGGAGCTGCCAGCCTCAATTTCAAAAGGAAATATTATTTAAAACTGTAAGTGACTTAGATCCGCTTCTGATAAGTTTTACTTACATTGTTAACGGTAAGAATTGCGCTCATGAAATTTTATTGAATTATATTATTGGATACATTTACCCAACGATTTGATGTAGAAACAGTTTATATTTTTATTTGAGAGGTAAATCAACTACACTGAGAACACCTTCTCATAAAATGCAAAACAATTTCTTCTGCAAATTTAAAATTTTAAAAACATACTATGAAGATTCATCAATTATTTACCCTGTTTGTGGCAGTATGCTTGTTTTCTTGTACTACCGAAACAAAAAACAAAGCTTCTGAGCAAGAAACTATTTCTGAAAAAGTCTGAATGAAACTAAAAAGGAAGAAAAGAATAATATAATTTTCTTCGGCAATAGCCTTACTGCAGGGTATGGAGTGGAGCCTTCAGAGGCATTTAGCGGGCTCATTCAGAAAAGGATTGATTCCCTTGATTTAAATTATAATGTGATTAATGCCGGGGTGAGTGGCGAAACTACTGCTAGTGGGCTTTCCCGAGTAGATTGGGTAGTAAAAAGACAACCTGTAGATATTTTTGTACTAGAATTAGGCGGAAATGATGGCTTAAGAGGCATAGACCCAGAAGAAACTGCGAGAAACCTGAAGCAGATTATTGATAAAGTACGCAACATCCATCCGGAGGTAAAGATCATTTTAGCGGGCATGATGGTTCCACCTAATATGGGATCGGATTATGCGAACGAGTTTCAAAAAATCTATCCGGCCATTGAAAAAGAGAAGGATGTTGAATTAATTCCTTTCTTATTGGAAGATGTGGGAGGAGTGGCAGAACTCAACTTGCCAGATGGTATTCACCCAACCCCAGAAGGACATATAATTGTGGCTGAGACAGTGTGGGAGTATTTGAAGCCTATTTTGGTGAAGGAGTCCTAATAAACTTTGTTTGAGCAAGTTTTTAGCTAATGTTATCGTATAATCCAATACCTACAAAAAAACAGTGCAACAGAGAAAATATCGTCCTTACAGGACTTAGGGAATTATTTATTCAATAATTCTACCAAAATATCACCTCTATGAGGTTTTTTTATTGTTTAGAAGTTTATGGCTCAATATTTAAAATTATGATTGATAAAAAAATATTTAAAAAAATCCCAGTGGGATGTTATTTTGGTAGAAATAGTGATTGAACTATTTACCAAATCCCGTAGGGATGACATTACATAGTGCCTGCTGATTACTATTATTTTACTGCATCAATAATGAAATATCGACCTCACAGGACTTTTGTCTGGTTATAGATCATATTTCTACCAATGCTGGAGAGAGCTTGTAGCTCGTGCCACTTTATAATTCAGTCTGTTTTACTTTTAAAGCTTCCAATTAACCCCTACATAAAAATTCCTACCAGGTGCTGGTTGATAAAATCTACCACCGAAAGCATTAAGATCGTTCCCAAGACTATAAGTTCTGTCAAATATGTTTTCCACACCGGCAAAAAGCCTGATTTTTGCTTCCAAGGGTAAGTCATAATTGATATTGGCATTCAATAGATGATAGCTATCAGCGAAAACGGAGTTGTCATCCGTCAGCGGAACTTCGCTTACAAATCTATAATGAAGGTTGAGATTGATCTGATCGGCTAAGCCTATTTCCAAGGTTTGATTAAAGTTATGCTGGGGTACACCGGTAAGTAAATTGCCCGAAAAATCTTGCTCTTCTCTGCTATAATCATCAAAGGTGAATTCATAAAAACTATAACTGGTTCTACTATTGATGAGGTTTAAAATGGAAGATTCACTTTTCCACCAATTAATATTTAATCCCCATTCTGTGCCTAACTGATTAGTAGCACCTGCATTTCTGAATAAAACCACTCCATTTTCATTCGTAAAAGTGGTAATTGTTTCTCTCAAAGCTGAATAAAAAAACGTAGCATCCAGCTGTACTCTGTTGCCATAATATTTATGGCCCAATTCATAGGTTCTACCTTTTTCTGCCTGCAAATTTCGGTTGATACTTCCTTCATTGGTGCGAATTTCATCCAAGGTAGGACTGGAAAAGCCTTCACTTAATGAGGTGAAAGTCATATGCTGAGGTGTCCATTGATAACTTAAGGCAATACGAGGAATCAGTTCGTTGTCGAATCTTCTGGAGAATTCAAATGGATCTCCAAAGGCATTTAGATTACGATTTACATCATATTGCAAAATGTTGCTACTTAGCCCCAATGTTAATTGCCATTTTTCATAGCCAATTTGAGTTTGAAGAAAAAAGAGTTTTCTGTCAATATTTAATTTATCAGCAAAGCGGATAGTGTCTTTTTGGCCAGCTACATTTCCGTAATTATTAGCTGAATTGTTAGCATATTGCCATTCCAATCCAGCGTCCCATTTCCAGTCGATATTAGTGAAATTCATATCATAGGTCCATTGATGGCGCAAGGCAAACTCATTGTTTTGATCTTCCTTATAATCTAAAATAAATGGATTCTGAAACGATGTATAAGTACCGGCCATGTGTGTGCTTTGGCTTAAATTATCTTCAAAGAAACTGGTGTAGCCTACTCCATAAAAAAGCGTTTTTTGATCTATGGAAGAATTTTGACGTGCACTGCCTGGTCTTGCCTGACTTGGATTTTCTGCAAACTGATCTGCATTTAATCCACCGGGTATCTCGTAGTACAAATCATTGTACAGCACGTGGAAATCCAGCTGATGATTATCATTAATTTGATAACGAGTAGAAACCTGATAATTTTGGCGATCTAAAGCATTATGATCTCTGTAACCTTCATTTTTCTGATTGTCAACAGCATAAAAAGTAGTCCATTTGCCGGCTCTAATCTGCCCTTTAATGCCTGCGTTTAATTGGTTAAAACTGCCCTCCGATAATCGTACTTCTAAAGTGCTCGCATCCTTTGAAGGGAAATTATTAATTTGCATTACTCCACCTAATCCTGCCCCAAATAAACTACCTGCAGGTCCTTTTATTACTTCTAGCTCCTGCATTTGGGTATTGCTTAACAAGTTTAAAGCAGTGGAGCCATTGGCTTCCGTAAAAGGTAAACCATTCCAATAAACTTTAACATCGCGCACTCCAAAGGGAGAGCGTATAGAACTCCCACGTATGCTTACTCTATAGCTGGAAAGAGCACGTTGTTCCAGGCTTACTCCCGGCAAGGTGTTCCATGCCATCACCGGGTTGTTTGGAGAAAACTTTTGTAATTCTTTCGCACTCAAAAATCTATCGGTGCCGATTGCCTATTAATCTTTTCTCCCTTGCTAAAACCTGTTACAGTCACCACATCCAAAATGGAGTCATTCCTTATTTCATTTTGCTGGGCTTTTAAAAGTGTACCCACAGAAAAAATAATTATAGTGGATAGGAGTAGGTTTTTGAACATGTAAGAAAGTTTAAATGTGGTTTTTGAAAACAGTTAAAAATGCATCAATATCAGATTCAGTATTATAAACATGTGGCGAGACACGGATCGATCTTCCTCTGGCTGAAACAAATATTTGTTGCGCTTTAAGCGATTGCATAAAAAAATTCATGTCAACTGTTTGGGGTAAATAGATCCCCACTAAATGAGATGAAATTGCATTTGCATTATCCGAAGGTATATTGTGTTCCTCTAAAAATGAATAGATTGGTGCTACAAGGTTACCGCAGTAAGCTTGAATGTTTTTAGGATCCCATTCTATTATTTGTTCTAATGCGGCTTTAAGCATCGGTAAACTGATGAAATTGCTAAACTCTCCTACATTGTACCGCTGAGCTCCCTCGCCATAAGTTTCAGGGTAGGTGGTTAATTTGCTAAAATCCGAAGCCTCCCGGCGGTTCATCCAGGACTCTTCAATGGGTTTCCCTGTATTAAACTTCTCAGAATAATAAGCTAAACCTAATGAATAAGGTCCCATAAGCCATTTATAACCTGCACAAATTAATGCGTCAATTTTGTACTTTCGCACGTCTATCGCCATGGCTCCTACAGATTGGGTACCATCTACAATAAAATAAGTGTTAGTCTGCTGGCATTTTTTACCGATTGCCTCTAGGTCAAAAATGGTTCCATCCATCCAATGGATAGAAGACATTACTAACATCGCTGTCTGTTCTGTTATTGTATTGACAATTTGCTCTGTCCACTCTTGTGCTTTGCCTTTTTTAACAGGAGGATTACCAATAATTTTTAATTGAGCATTATGTTGTTTACACCAATTTTGTACTGTTAAATGATCGCTGGGAAACTCTTCAGTAACCACCAGTGCATGTTGATTATTTTCATGAGGCACATTTGAAATTGCATTCATTAAGCCGTAGGAGGCAGATGGAATAATGGCTATTTGCGTAGCCACTCCATTTATTAATTGGCCAAAAAGCACCTTTAAATCATGTGCTGGTTCAAAAAAATCTGATTCGGTTAATGAAATAGGGTTTCCTTTCAATTTCACTCCTTCTATTCCTGCTGCGGTCACACAATTTAAAGAAGGCGACATATAAGCCCCATTTAAATAATGAATGTTTTCCGGTAAATTGAATAAATGCTTTTGGTTTTCCATCATTGAATCTGAAGTACTATTACTTTTTACTTCAAAGAAAAGTAAAAAGTTAAGTTTAATAGTCCTTTTTTGATTAAAAGCTTTCTAATTTGATATTGGGAAATAAAAAATTAAATTTTTAGGGGTATTCGCTAATAATTCTCTCTTAACACAAAAAATGTGTTGCGACAAATTCTCAGGCAAATATCCTCTTTCATCCATTTGGATGGAATAAAATACTATAATTGCTAAGCTAAAATAAAGTGAATAAGAAGCTTTTCGAAAAAATTTATGGTGAGTATTTTCAAAAATTACACAGGTATGCTTTTGTAATTCTCAAAGATAAGGAATTAGCAGAGGAGGCTGTACAACAGGTTTTTTGCAGAATATGGGAACAATCTGACTCACTTCAAATTGAGAAAATCTATCCCTACTTAATTCGAAGTACTAAAAATGAGGCTTTGAAATTTCTGAAACTCAGGAAAACTACTTTGCTATTGAACAAAAGCGAATATGAAGACTCTACTTGGCAAGAGGTGGATGACAACGATAGTGATACTTTTAAGCTTATAAAACAGGCGATTCAATTTTTACCTCCAAAATGCAGGGAAATTATGATTTTAAAAGTGGACGATGGATTAACACATAAGGAAATTTCTGAATACCTGAATATAAGTGTTAAAACAATAGAAAATCAAGTGAGTATAGCTTTTAAAAAGCTTAGAGAAGTGATTGCAAAATAAATTAGAGGATTTTTAGGGGTTATATCTTTAAAAATCATCAAGTAATAAAGAGTGGCAATGGATACAGGAAAAAATAAACATTATCAAATCATTTGGCGCTTTCTGGAACACAAGCTATCTGCTGTTGAAGAAGAGGGATTAATGAGGTGGTTAGGAGAGGAGAACCGAAATCAGGATTTCTTTGATGAAGTGTTGCAAGATTATGAATTGTTCCTTGGCGGAACTAATATGCCTGTATCATTGGAAAATGGAGATTTGACAAAAGATAATTACCCAAGGATTTATCATCATTGGCTAATTAAAGTGGCAGCAGGTATTATTCTGATTTTGGGGCTGGGATATTTATTTTCTTTAAACATAGAAAAGCCAAATGCTATTACCCGAACTATTTTGCTTTACGATAGCACGCAAATTGTTCTAAGTACTGGTAGTGAATTGATTTACGATTCTGCACGCTTTACCTGAAACACACTGTCTTCAGATTAAAGGCAAGGCAAGAATTATTCCTCCAGTAAGTGCAGAATCACTTTTACTCCTCGAAACAGATTTGGGATACTATTTTTCAGAGAATGCTGAATTTATTATTCATAATCAGCCCAATAAAAATTTGGAAATTGTAATGCTAAGTGGAGAAGCGCAATGGCTTAATTTGGACGGAGCGCAAATGGAACTTGACGTTGTGCCAGGTGAAAAGTTATGGGTGATTAGAGAACATGGAAGTTTTTATAAAGAATCTATAGATGTAGCAGATAAGGAATTTAAGTCTGCCGATGTATTTAAAAGTAACCGAATAAAATTAACCATTTAAAATGTTTTACGATGAAACACGCTGTATTTATTTCAATGTTTATTGGATTTTTCAGTTCGGATCTATATAGTCAGAATGACTGCATGGAAAAGATTTTCCAAGAAATTGATTTATTAAACAATGATACGATTACCCGGACAGTTACTCATGGATTTATCTTCAATAAACGGGGTGATATGCCATTCTATGAAGAGTATTCTTATACCTTTAAAGAGGGACAAACCAAATATTATGTTATCAATAAAAGTGAATCGTCCACTCAATATGGCGTTAAAATATTTGATAAGAACAAAAAAGAACTTATTTTAAATAAAACCAACCTCCAAGAAGGAAAATTTGAAATGTATGGATTTATAGCTCCTGAAAATGGTACATATACTTTAGTGATTTATTCTAAAGATCCTGATAACAGTTGTGCAAGTGTAACTCAATTTGTTCATAAAGTAAAGGCTAAGGTTACACCAGTACCCGCACACCTAATCAAAAAAGTAAGTATAAATCCTCAGTTGGAGCTTGTAAAATCCATCGACAATAGAATAAAAGAGGATAATGACATACCTTATTACAATAAGATTAAATTTATTTTCACTAAAGGGGTAAAGTATTATTTGGTAATGGAGGATAATAAAAATTTGAGGCTGCAGTTAATCAATTTAAAAAATGAATTAATTCCTCTAACATATGATAAAAAAGATAGCAACAGAGCTATTTTTATAAGTGAGCAAACCGGAATTTATGTATCTAGTAATTTATCAGAAAAATCCTTTTCCTCAGAATATGACACTGGATATTTATAGAGATAAGAGTTATAAAAAGGAATAATTATAGTTGTAAAAATATTGAAGTTACTTCTCCAGCATGTAAAACAAATCCAAACTCTGTTCCGGATTTTCATGTACGTAGTAATCTGCTACGGAAATAGATTTCACTAATTTGGTGTCTTGCTTGTCTAGCTTGTTGCGGTTCATTCTATTCAAAAACTCGTAGGGTATTCGAAGTAAAGGAGCAGGTAACCTATATTGAAGATTTAGAATATCGTATTTAGTAATTTTCCTGACAGACTCGCGATTTTGCTCATGATAATGCATGATTTTATCATTACCGGCTATGCCCTGGGCATCTACTTTGCTAAAAATAGACTCACACAACGCGATTAATTCAGGAGCGAAATACTCTCTGATGTGCCACGGGTTACGAGTGAGAGTCATTTTTTTATTGGGCGTAGAAATAATGGCTTTTCCTCCAGGCTTTAGCACTCTGTAAATTTCCTGTAAAAAAGCTTTGTCGTCTTTAATGTGCTCTATTACCTGGAAAGATACCACACAATCAAAGCTATTATCAGCAATTCCTGCAAAAGGTGGTATTACCATCGCTCTGAAATCAGCCTGTGGATATTTCGACTGTAAATCATCAGTCAATGTTTTGTACTTGTCGATGCCGGTAAAGTGGTCGGCATTGTTGATTAATATTTCCAAACCTCTACCGGTGCCACAGCCAACTTCCAATACTTTGCCGGAAATTAGGGGCTGAGCGTACACATAAGCAGCTAATAATCTTTGATGAATAGGATTATCAGAAGCTATGGAATCTGAAGTGATTTCTGTAGTGGAATGTTTAGACATATATTCAGGAGAATTAACCTACTTTTAAAGCTTTTTTAATAGAGTCTAAAAAGGAAACCTTAGTATGTTCTTCTTTATGTTCCGGGAAAATGGTATCGTGAAATGGAATGTCATTTTGCTCTTTTTTGGTATAAAAAGTAGCTGAGAATACTTTTCTGTCAGCTGTATCCGGACACTCCAAAGGCTTGGTATAGCCATAAAAGGAAGTATCTTTCACCTCAAATATTAAAGCTCTGTTAAATCTACACGAAACTGCTTTTTTGCATTTGGAAACACAATCGTTCCACATTTCCAAAGCGCCATTCCACTCTGCTTTCCATGTAGGCGTTAAAAACAACTGCATATTGAGCCTGCGCTGTACATCTTTCACAGGATGCAAATTAAAATCGATATGCACATCTTCAAAAGAACCTTTTTTACCTTTTTGTATACCTACACCGTAAGCATCATCTGTGATAAAAGTATCTTTAATACCGGTAATTTGCTCTATAAACTGAGAAAATTCGGGCTGTGCAATCACTTTCTTAAGCTCCGTGAAAATTTCAGGATAGAGATCAAATTGATCTCCTTCCAGCTTATTCTCGTGCAGGTCGTGTTTGTGTTTATTGAAAAGCTCATCCGCAGGAAAGGATTGACTTAGCTTTTTGGCGACATCCTCAACCAGAAAATCATCTATCATTACATGATGATAAGGCTTCGACTGTTCGTATTCTTGTTTGTATGTATTAACTAGTTCCTGACTAAAATGCTTACTCTGAATGAATTCCATAAAGGAAATTAAATTTTAATGGCACAAATATACACTACTCTATTTGCTACGCATGAAAAAAAATGAATTAATTAAGTTTTTGCTTAAAATTTCTAAAAATATTCGATTAAACCCCACCTAAATTAAGTTCAATGGAGTCAGAGGGCACAACAATTTTACTTCAAAAAAGTGCCACTATTGCAGATGTTTTTTTTGTGAAAGTAAGAAATCTCATAAGATTCAACCTTTTGTTGAATAATAAATTTAAACTTTCTGTGGGGTAATCGTATTTATATAAGTGTTAATGAATCTATTAAACGAAATTTAAATCTTATCAGAAGTAAAATCTATGCAAGCTCATTATGATATCGTAATTATTGGTGCAGGCCCTATTGGTTTAGCTTGTGGAATTCAGGCGCAGCAGCAAGGGTTATCTTATATTATTATAGATAAAGGTACTTTGGTGAATTCGTTGTATCATTATCCTTATGGGATGACTTTTTTCAGCACTTCTGATAAGCTGGAAATAGCAGGAATCCCATTTATCTCCCATAATCCTAAGCCCACAAGAATGGAGGCTTTGGAATATTACAGAAGGGTTACTTCTTCCATGAAATTGAATACCTCCTTGTATAATCCGGTACTCAAAGTGCATCAAGTGGATAATGGATTTCATGTAGCAACCAAAAAGCAGGAAATTAAGGCTGATAATATCATTCTGGCAACAGGGTTTTACGATTTACCACATAATTTGGGAATTCCGGGTGAAGATTTGCCCAAAGTAACACATTATTATAAAGAGCCCCATCCGTATTTCGATCAGAAAATAGCCATTATTGGAGCAGCCAATTCTGCTGTAGATGCCGCACTGGAGTGCTACCGAAAAGGTGCAAAAGAAGTCACCATGGTGATTCGCGAAACGGAAATCAGGAATACAGTAAAATATTGGGTAAAGCCCGATATTGAAAATAGAATTAAGGAAGGTAGCATAAAATCTTATTTCGATAGTAGTGTAACTGCCGTTAGAGAAGATGAAATTGATATAAAAACTCCTGAAGGAAATCTGACTCTTGAAAATGACTTTGTTTTAGCCATGACAGGTTATGAGCCTAACTATGAATTTATTAACCAAATAGGAATTCAAATTAATAGTGAATATCCTAACGCACCGGTTTATGACCAGGAAAGCATGGAAACCAACGTGGAAGGTGTTTATTTAGCAGGGGTAATCTGTGGTGGTATGGAAACCAACAAATGGTTTATAGAAAATAGCAGGGTGCATGCCAATATGATTGTTGATCATATTAAAAATAAGAGGCTGAAGGCTGTTGTGGATTAAGGTGTGTTTTTAATACTCAAATGCATACACTTCTGATTCCATCCGATCCAAACCATAAATAATACGTTTATTAAAATCCACCGTAATAGTGGTAACTCCATGATCTAATTCATAATAATTTAAAGGGTTGCCTTCCCAATCAATTGTTACGATATGGTTATGGTGAATGCCTTCTTCACCCTCACCTTTTTTTCTTGTATCTCCATTGGCGTATAAAAGAAAAATTTCATCTTCATTTGCATCTACTGCAATGTAAGCCCATTTGGTTTTTTCGTAAACCCTACGCATTGCAAAATGACCGTTTCTTTCATTTAATTCAAACTCAGGCTGGAAAATATGTGGGCCTTGAAATCGCTTAAGGAGTTTTACATCTGAATTATAAAATTCAATTAAATCTGTATGCTCGTAAGCTAAGACAAATTTTTCATGGTTTGGATGAATCTTGCTAAAAGCATTATAAACTTCAGCAGCAACAGTATAAGGTATATCTCTAGAAAAACCTGGATATTTTCCTACCCCTTTTTTTGTTTTATCGATAACATCAAATTCATAAAACCTATTGAATGGATTGATTTCTCTAGTTGTGGAAATGAGTCTCTCATTATTTAACATCAAAGGTAAAACTGAACCAGCATCTAAAGCTATCAATTCATTGTGTTCTGCGTATATTGAATCCAAGCCAACATGCAAAGTGTAATTCTTTAATTGAAAAGTTTGAATATCATGTGCCCAAAAAACGCTGTCGTTCATGAATTGTATCTTGATTACTGATGTCATCTCATTTGGGCCTACACCTGACGGTATAATTCCACCTATTTTCGTATAATTATCGTGGCTGTTAAAGACGCTAACGTTCAGATCAGTTCCTACAGAGGAGATGAATAAAAGAGAATCACGGAAAAAGAGTTTTACTGGTGAAAGAACTAAGCCTAGATCTAATTTTTCACCTTTTAAGGAGGAATTATTGCGAAAGGAATCAATACTAAATGTTTCATCAACTTCATTCATCCTTTTCTCATCGGGCTTACAATTGGTAAGAAAAACTAAAGTCAACAAAAGAAAATTTTTTTTGAAATCCATATGATTGGTTGTTAATAGAGCTATAAAAAATGATTCTGCATAACATCGTTATGTTGCAAAATCATTTTTAATGGTGTAGATCAAGGGTCTATGGTTTCTTCAGTATCAGGACCCATTCCAAAACAAGTTGTCGCTGAACAAACTTCTCCGTTTTCATCATACTTTGTGATATAGCAATAATCACCACTTCCACACTCATCTTCACAATCAGTTGCTGGACAATCAGCAAAAACTGAACTTAAACTAAGCATTCCTATAACAGGAATTGCCAAAGCTAAAATCGAAATTTTTAATTTCTTTTTCATAACATTTATTATTTATATGGTTAAACATATACAGTTGTAAAAAAAAAGATGGCAATGTCAAGTAAAACTTAAAATAAATTCTTACTGACGGTTACATTGCTGCTAAATATATGGCTAGAGTGGTTTTTAGCCAAATATATCTATAACTGAAAAAATCTCATATTATAATTTTCTCAGTGCCTCTTTAGAAAAGTGAGGTTATCGTTGATATGATTATGTGGCTTATTAAAAAGAAGAAGATTACATTTAATTCTTATAGATCTTGATTAAAATTCATTAGAATTTCTCCTTAGGTTATGGAGCTAAATCAACTATTATCCCCCGCATTTATTTTAATGTGGTTATATTTATTATATATTTCTGAAAAGGAATATACAGGAGTACAATAATAAATTCAAAAACCACTTTAAAAATGCAATTTCAAAAAATACACTTTCTTTTATTATTCGTGCTACTAGGTGCTTGCACGGAAGCTAAAAAGACTGAAGAAAAAAATCCCTCAGGAGAATTTGAAGAAAAATATCGCCCTCAATATCATTTTACTCCTGCCTCAGGCTGGATGAACGATCCAAACGGAATGGTCTTTTATGCGGGAGAGTATCATCTATTTTATCAATACAATCCAGATAGTACCGTATGGGGACCGATGCATTGGGGGCATGCCGTGAGTAAAGATTTGGTACATTGGGATCATTTACCGATCGCACTTTATCCTGATAGTATAGGTACAATTTTTAGTGGGAGTGCAGTATTGGATAAGAATAATACTTCAGGTTTAGGGACCGAAAGCAACCCGCCCTTAGTGGCTATTTATACTTACCATAATGCGGAGATGGAAAAAGCAGGAAGCAATAAATTTCAAACTCAAGGTATTGCCTTTAGTATTGATAGTGGTAGAAATTGGCAGAAATACCTAGGTAATCCTGTATTGGCAAATCCGGGCATTAAAGATTTTAGAGATCCCAAGGTTAGCTGGCATGAGCCAAGTCAAAAATGGATTATGGCTTTGGCCGTTTTAGATAAAATCAGCTTTTACTCATCCCCAAATTTAATAGATTGGGAATTTCAAAGCGACTTTGGCCAGGATAGAGGTGCACATGGAGGTGTTTGGGAATGCCCTGATTTATTTCCACTTGAAATAGAAGGAGAAGAAAAATGGGTGCTATTGGTAAGTATCAATCCTGGCGGACCCAATGGTGGTTCTGCTACCCAATATTTTATAGGTGATTTTGATGGAGAAACTTTTACTTCTGAACAAGAGGAGACATTATGGCTAGATTATGGAACGGATAATTATGCAGGTGTTACATGGTCAAATACCAACAACAAAAGAATCTTCATGGGTTGGATGAGCAATTGGGATTACGCCAATATTGTACCCACTGAAAACTGGAGAAGTGCCATGACGATAGCGAGGGAATTATCATTAGCGGAGTTTAATGGTGAAATTCGCTTGCTGAATCAGCCATTGCAAAATTATCATCAATATTTAACGGAGGAGGAATTTAGCTGGGAAATAAAACAGGAAAATAGTTTTCTGATTAGTCAAGCTCCTGATTGGACGGAAATTAATTTCAGAAGTAGGTTTGAAAGTGATCAAGAACTCACTATTGAATTATTTAATGATAATGATGAATCAATGGTGCTCAAGTTAGATTTCGCAAATCAAGAGGTTTCACTAGACCGATCGCTGATCAAGAAACATGAATTTTCAACTGAATTTAAATCTGTAATAACCGCTCCTGCTGATTTTATTTATGAAAACGTTAAGGTGGAGATCTTTAAAGATGCATCTTCCTTTGAGATTTTTATAAATGATGGAGAATGGGTAATGACGGTCCTTTACTTTAGTGAAAATGTTTTAAATCAAATGAAAATATCTTCCAACAAGAGTATTTCAGCAACTATTAAATCTGCTGATTTTCAATCTATTTGGTAACCACATAATTAAAATTATCTGGTAGCACCAAATGCCAGCGATTCGATCGTACGTTAATGCAGAAATGTTAATGATAGCCAGTATGCTATAGACCGCTAAATTCTCCCAGGAGTAAAGTCAATTTTATAGGACTTGGATATTTGCAAATGCCTTTTGTTCACTTTAATGAAAGGAAAAAATGCAAATCTTTAAACAATAGCCTACTTAAGTTGTTAAAAATACTCACTAAACTTTTTTTTAATATGAACGAATTAGGCAACGCTACTTTTGAAAACTACATTGGTCTCAATGAAGGTTTTTCAGAAATGGGCTACCAGATGGTCGCTCATGTGCTCACTTTAGGCTATGCAGTAATGCTGGCATCACTTTTTTATTTTATCCTTACCATGAAATCAGTGGCTCCTAAGTATAGGATTTCATCGGTTTTGTCAGTGGTGGTAATGGTTTCGGCTTTTTTACTTTTATATGCACAAGCCAATAATTGGACCAGCAGTTTTGTATTTGATCAAGAGCAAGGCAAATACTTTTTAGGTGCCGGTGCAGATTTATTCAATAATGGCTACAGGTACCTGAACTGGTTAATTGATGTCCCTATGCTTCTTTTCCAAATTTTATTTGTTGTAACCCTTACGAAATCTAATTTTAACAGTATTCGGAATCAGTTTTGGTTTTCGGGAGCAGCTATGATTATCACAGGGTATATTGGTCAGTACTATGAGGTAACGAATATTATGGCTTTTGCAGTTTGGGGTGCCATATCTACTGCATTTTTCTTCCATATTTTGTATCTAATGAGAAAAGTAATCAATGAAGGAAAAGAAGGAATCCCTGTTAAAGCACAAAAAGCTTTGGGCGGTATCTGGACATTATTCTTGATTTCTTGGTTTCTATATCCGGGAGCTTACTTAATGCCTCACTTACTAGGCATTGAAGGCGGTTTATTTAATGAATCAGGTGTGGTTGGCCGACAGATGACTTATACAGTAGCAGATGTTTGCTCAAAAGTAATTTACGGTGTAATGCTTACTTATGTGGCCCAAATTTTAAGTAAAGAAGAAGGCTACGTGCAGGAGGTCTAAAAAGAATTAATTGCAAAAAAAGAAGCCATCAAGAAGATTTTTGATGGCTTTTTTCGTGTTATATCAAAGTATCCCTTTACTTTAGTGCCTAATGAAAATATTATACATCCATCAGTATTTTAAAACACCCGATGAGGGAGGCGCTAACCGCTCTTATTATATGGCTAAGGCATTGCTTGCTAAGGGGTATCAGGTGCAGATGCTTAGTGCTCATAATGAAAGTAAGAGTATTGTGAAAAATATTGAGGGTATAGCTGTAGCTTATTTGCCTGTCACCTATCAAAATAGCTTTGGTTTTGTTAAAAGAGTAAAAGCTTTCATCCAATTTTTGCAGCTTGCCAAGAGCTTTATTAAGAAGAATCATGATTTCGATAAAATAATAGTAAGCAGCACACCACTTACAGTTGGCTTTATAGGCCTGTGGGCAAAAAAGAAATTTAGAATACCGTTTATTTTTGAGGTGCGCGATCTTTGGCCGGAAGCCCCCATTCAAATGGGAGCCATTAAAAATCCATTATTGAAATGGTGGTTGAAAAAGCAGGAGATCAAACTTTATAAAAATGCAGAAAGGGTAATTGCGTTGTCTCCGGGTATGCGCAACCATATAGAAAAAAAGGTGCTAAATGCCAAAGTAGAATTAATTCCTAATGTGGCGGACTGTGAATTTTTTGAAAGGGTAGTTGAAAAGGATGAAGACTTAGTGCTGCAATATGGTGTAAAAGATAAATTCGTGGTAAGTTATTTTGGTGCTGTAGGTCCGGTTAATGATTTGATGAGTTTAATTAAATGTGCGGAATTATGCACTGATTTACCAATTAGGTTTCTTATTATGGGGGAAGGATTGAGTTTAGCTTCTACCAAAAAATATGTTTCTGCCAAATCGTTAAAAAATATTTTCTTTATTCCTTATGGTACAAAAGGTGAGGTGCGCGATGTGATGAATGTAACAGATGCTTGTTATGTTTCCTTCTTACACAAACCTATTTTACGCACTAATTCTCCTAATAAATTCTTTGATGCCATTGCTTCTGGTAAACTTATTATCACCAATATTCAAGGCTGGATTAGAGGCCTTGTAGAGAAAAGACATATCGGTTTTTTTGCTGATTCTGATTTTCCGGTCGAGTTCAGAGAAAAAATATTACCATTTTTAGAATCTCCTGAGTTACTACATAAATACCAAAAAGCCTCTCGCAACACTGCCGAGCAGTTTTTTAGTCGCAAGGAATTAACTGATCACTTTGTTCAGGCTATTGAAGGAAAAAATTACCAGCATGAAGCAGAAGTAAAATCTATCTTTAGTTTGAGTGCTTGATTAGGTGATCTAAGTGTTGAGGTGAAGGGGTTTTGAAGTGTTGAAGTAAATAAGCTTGCAAGTTGGAATGACTATTTCCCTGACTCAATATATTCCGTTAATAAATCATGCAACGCATTAAAAGCAACTAGACTTAGGCCTTCTCCATTGTCATTTATATCATGGTAGGCTTGCTTGCCGCCTAGTGTATAAATAAATACTGCAGGCACACCTATTTGGTCGAAAAAGCAATGGTCGCTATTGCAGGCCTCTCCTCGGGATTTAATTTGAGAGATTCTACTTTGATTGTTATTAGTGAGGTATTGAAAGAAAGTTGGATGCTTTACTGCATTTACCACTGTAATTCCTTCATCGCCGGTACCTACCATATCTAAATTAATAAGCATTTTAATTTTCCTAAGGTCGAAAAGAGGATTTTCAATAAAATGCCGACTACCTAATAAACCCAACTCTTCACCGGTAGTGAAAAGAAGATATGTATCATATTGAGGTGTATTATCCGCGAAATAAGCCGATAAAGTCAATAGCATGGCTACTCCGGAAGCATTATCATTTGCACCTTTGAAAATGGCATTTCCCCCTAATTTGCCTAAATGGTCATAATGCGCACTAAACATGTAAGCAGAATCACTTTTTTGTCCGGGAATTTTGGCTATAATATTAGAGGAACTAAATTCTTTTTTTAGATCTGCTTTCCACTTCGCACTTACCTTTTCAGCATTCAGTGGCTTCTGGAGATAAATTATTGCATTTTTACTTTGGGTCTGAGTTGGAAACCATGTGAGCTTGCTGCTGTTTTCAATAATTAATAAACTGTTTTTAAATTGAGAATTATTTATAAACTGATTAGCTAAAGCGGTAATGTCAGCATCGTTTTCCACGTTTTTTTTAATAGCATATACTTTTTTCGATTGAAACTGAAAACTTTTTAAATCACTTATCGACTCAGGTATTTTAATTATTTCTCTTTCTTTTATTTGCATAGAGCCAGAAGCAGGATGAATAAGAAAATCTTCACCAGCTTCAAAATTAGTTTGATCCTCAGATTTGTGGCAAATGAATTGAATTTCGCCTATGATCGTATTTACCGGATATTGTAGCTCCTGGTGCATGCTGGAAACACCTTGTTTCTGCAGATATTTTGAGATAAAAACAGCAGCTTTTTCTTGTCCTTTTTCTACATAACCCCTACCTGCCAGAGAGTCGGAGCTCAGAATTTTAATTATTTCCCTGGCCTTCTCTACCTGGGCAAAAGTTTCTAGGTAAAAAACCAATAGCAGGATAAGTAAAATCGACTTTTTCATTTACTTGCAATTTAATTGATATGCATCAGTAATCCTAAATCCCCTTTTTTTGGCTTTCACTAAAATATTACAAGCTAATTTGTGATCATTCAAATGATAGTAGCTCGTATACAAATACTCATACGCTTTCCCTCTTTCTGGCTCAAAAAACAATACCCATTCAAGTAATTTTGAAGCTTTTGTAAACTCATTCTGTTGTAAATATAGTTCTGCTGTTTCAAAATAAATTACTTTATAAATAGGAGGGGTTCTTTCAGAAGACACCAACAACCTGTAAGCTTCTCCATACAGGTTTTTAAAAATCTGTTCTATATTGGCTATTCCCATCTTGTAATAATCTAATGCCAATTCAAACTTTTTTAAATCATCTTTATATATTTTCGCTATTAAATAAATGGTGGGTAGTCGGTTGTAATTTTCATCGAGTAAATTATTTAAAATGAAAACCGCTTTGTTAGGTTCATTAATACCACGATAACAGTTTGCTACACTAAATAGCATATCTAATTCCTGTTCTCCACTATATTCCATATAAAATAAATAGCCCCATAAGGCATCTTTATAGGCGCCATTTTTATAATCAATATCAGCCTGGTTTTTCCTGAAATTTAAATAATTGATTTCATGTTTTTTCAGGTTATAATTTATGGTATTTTCAGATTTAATCTCTTTGATAAAACTTATAGCTGCTTGTACTTTACCTGCATAATATAAGCTGTCTGCTTTTGTAACTTGCTCATCAAAAGCTGAGATTAAATTTTTTTCTTTGGCTTCCTGAAATAATTCATAAATACTAACGCCCACATAAAGCACAAAAGCAATTACTCCAATAAAAGCAAATGCATAAAGGGTACCTTTCCGTTCCATGGCATAATCCACATAAGTAGGAGGGTTGGTATTTCTTTGGGCAGTGGGTGGGGTCCAAGGATTATGAGTGTAATGATATCTTTGAGATGATTCCTTAGCTTTCTTTAATTTCTCTGCAGCTAATTGAATATCATGTTTATAACGTAGTTCAGAATTGATTAAAATACGGTAGGCTACTGAAATCATCTTGAATTTATCCTCAGCCCCTTTCGTAGGGTTCACATCTGGATGATAAGTTTTAGCTAAGCGTTTGTAAATGGCTTTTATCTCCGTTTCAGTTGCATTTTCGTCAATGCCCAATATGTGATAATAGTTATCCAAGCTTAATAATTGTTAACAAACCCAAGAATTACCTGCACTTAACAAGATAAATCATTTTTTATTTCAATACTTTAAAACAAATTTACAATAAAATTATTGCTAATATTATAACCTAAGATCGACACTTATTTTTAAATTCAGGAAGGATTATAACAAATCGAATTAAACTATGGCTTATTTTAATCAGGATTTTATCATTTTTTTTAAAGAATTGGCAGCAAATAATCATAAAACATGGTTTGATGAGAATAGAACTCGATATGAGCAAAATGTGAAAGCACCTTTTAAGGCTTTTGTTACTGATCTGATCCTTGAGGTTCAAAAGTTTGATCCTCAAATTATGCCAGAGCCTAAAAATGCTATTTTCCGTATTAACAGGGATGTGCGTTTCTCCAAAAATAAGAATCCTTATAAGAATAATGTAGGGGCGTATCTGGCACGACTTTCAAAGAAAGAAAACTTTCCGGGTTATTATGTTCAATTGGATGCTGAAAAACTTTGGTTTGGAGGTGGTTTATATGAATTACCCACAGATGATTTGTTTAAAATACGGCAGGAAATCTTATATAATGAAGCGGAATTTAAGAAGATAGTAAACGATAATGCTTTCAAAAAGAGTTATGGGGAGGTATTGGGAGATAAGAATAAAATCTTAAAAACACCTTTTAAAGAACATGCTGATGAAATCCCTTATTTATTGAATAAGCAATTTTATTTCATGCAGAAATTACCCATAAAAGAAATTTTTAGGGATGATTTAGTGAGTTTTACCGCTACAGAGTTTGCTAAGGCTTATCCTCTCAATCAATATTTAAGAGTGGCTTTGGAGGGGTAAGTAATGAGTTGAGAAAATATTGCTATCCAATTCTTTTGCAGAAGGAAACTGAAATGGCAAGGTGTCTTTAAAAGATTAACCGAACTCAGGTTATTAAATATATAGGCAAAAAAAAAGACCGATCCTTCCGAATCGGTCCTTTAGAAATATTTTTAGCTTAAGCTTTAGCAGCTCTTGCTTTTTTAGTTTCTGTCATAGCAATGTTATACACTACTAAACCAAAACCAATTTTGTTGATAGCATCACCAATGTTGTAGATTAAATCCAAGTCACTTGGTTTTAATAAACCTGCACCATCGGCACCTAACCATCCACCAGGCATTGCCATGTAACCGATTGGATAGATTGCCCAACCTACTAACACGAACCATGCTAAGGCTTTAATACCACTTTTAACTGCATCGCTATCACTAGCTTTAGCTAACTGGGCTGCTTCACCAAGCCATGCAGAATATAAAATGTATACATAACCTACAGTAGAAATTACACCCCATAATACTGAGTGTCCCATTGAACCATCTGTAAATGCTTCACCAATATAACCGGCTACTAGCATTACTACTGAGGCTAAAATTAATTTCCATAGAAAGCTTTGTTTTGCACCTGCAGGTCTTAATAATAGGTAAAACTCAACGCACATCAATGGTACAGTTAATGTCCAATCGATGTAACGTAATACAGTTGGGTTTAAACCTGTTGCTGCATAGTAATCACGCATGTAGTAGTAGTGAACTGCTGCAATCATGGTAATTAAACCTGATACTAAAAGTGAAGTTTTCCACTTTCCATCTACCTGGCTTCTTTCGAAAAAGAAAAATACCGAGGCTGCGAACATAGCCATATACCCTGTAAAAAAGGTAAATGCTACCGGATCATTTGAGTCGATGTTGACAACATCTGCTAGAAATAGTGTTTCCATAGTTTTAAGTGTTTAATATTATGTTGAAATCGTTAAACAACAATATCGAGAAAAGGTTTGCGGATTCCTATATTGTTCACTAAAAATTTAAAAATAATAAACAAAAAAGTTAAATCCGGTGATTTTTGGTGTTATTTGGTTGATAGTTGAGAATAAATCTTTAGCATATTTTTCATTAGCCAGTAGAAAATATTGATCATTGTAAATTATCAGGACAAAAGATATGTTCTTTAAGGTTTTACAAATACCTAAATTATTTTGCAAAACGGTAGTGAATTTTATTTGGAGTTTTAATGATTATTCTGGATTTGCACCATTATAATTTTTTACTTTTGCAATCCTAAGTTTTTAAGATGGATAAATTAAAGCATGTAGCCATAGCCGGTAATATTGGAGCCGGAAAAACCACACTAGCCAAAAAGCTTTCTCATCATTATGGATGGGAAACTGAATTTGAGGCAGTGGAAGACAACCCCTATCTGGAAGATTTCTATAAAGACATGAAACAATGGTCTTTTCACTTGCAGGTTTATTTTCTCAATAGTCGTTTAAACCAGATTAAAAGAATAAGAGATAATAACAAAATTGTGGTGCAGGACAGATCCATTTATGAAGATTGCTTTGTATTTGCTAAAAACCTCCACTTTTCTGGTAACATGACCAATCGGGATTATCAAAATTACCTGGATTTATTTAATTCTATGTCGCCAGTAATTACTCCGCCCGATTTATTGATTTATTTAAGGGCAGATATTCCTAAGTTGGTGGGGCAGATAGAGAAAAGAGGGAGAACTTATGAAGAGAGTATCCGGATTGACTATTTGAAAACACTTAACCAGCATTATGAAGAGTGGATTAAGCAATATAATATTGGTAAATTGATTATTATAGATGTAAATCAGCTGGATTATTTAAGTAATGTAGAAGACTTTGCACTTATAATTAGTAAGATTGATACAGAAATGAATGGATTGTTTTCGCATCAGGGCTAAAAGGGTATCAATTAATCTAATTATATATTGAATTTAATAACGCTTTATTTCTTTTTAGATTTTTTCTGAAAAATGATAGAGCGTCCTATCTATTCAGGTAATTGATAAGCTATTCTGCTTTTTTATAAAATACACTCATCAGTAATAACTTTACCGATGAGTGTGCCCTTGTAAAACCTTATTTACTACCCAGGAGTAGTAGTTCATTTACTTGTATATCTGTAGTGTATTGTTTCTCACCTTGTTTATTTTCATAGCTTCTATACACCAGTTTGCCTGAAATAGCTATTTCCATACCTTTATCAGTGTATTTTTCGGCTATATCTGCTATTTTACCCCAGGCGGTCAATCTGTGCCATTGTGTTTCTTCTACTTTTTCTCCTTTTTGATTTTTGTAGGTTTCGTTGGTAGCAAGGCTTATATTAGCCAATTTCTTTCCATTGTCGAAAGTTTTGATTTCCGGCTTAGCACCTAAGCGACCGATTAACTGCACGTTGTTTTTTAAATTGTACATAGTTTTTAAATTTTAATAAAACATTTATTGATTTAAGTCGCTACTAATTAGCAGCAACATCACAAAGGTGCAGGGTGCTCTAAAAATTACTCGGGTGCTAAACGTTTACAGTCTTTTGTTGTCGTTTGTAAATGTTTGTAAGCGTTTGTAAACGGTTAGTGACCACTAGAGGAGAGTATTTTTTGATCCTTTTTTGGCATGAAAAGGTATAAAAAAAGTCAGATATGTTATTTTTTTAAAGTAACTAATAATAGAAGAGTTAGATATCAGGTGCTTTAAATAAAATTTTAAAAATTAGTTTAAATTGCTAAAATATAATTTAGCTAAATGTACTTAGAGGTGCAGTTAGTACATGCTGCCATTCATAGGACAAAACTAGGGGCAAACTAACACTAAGAAAAATTAACAGATATGAAAAAACTTATAATTCTGACTTCATTACTTGTATTTTCTGCATTTGCATCACCTGTTTTTGCTCAACAAGATAAGTTTATTAAAGAATATTTGGAAAGACTGGAAAAATCCAGAGAATATTTAATTCTTTTAGCGGAAACAATGCCAGAAGATAAATATGCCTTCAAAGCAACGGAAGAATCTATGACTTTTGCCGAAAATTTAATGCATATTAGCTGGGCAATGGATTGGCACAGTCAGTCTTTAATGGGAGGACGTGAAGCTAGAGATTGGAATACTGACACGGAGCTGAAAGTTGATAAGAAATCAAAAATAGAGATGATTGCTACAATTGACAAAACGTTTAACAAAACCATAGAATTTATCTCAAATTTTGACCCAGAAAGACTTGAGGAAAGATTGGACTATTTTGGGGCAGACAGAACAAAAAGACAGATACTTTTATTACTTGCTGACCACATAACCCATCACAGAGGACAAATGCTTGTTTATATGCGGCTAAATGGACTAAAACCACCGAGATATGTGCTGTATCAATAATTTAAATTGAACATATAAACCCGTAACCTGAACAAAAAACGGCTGATATGATGAAGTGTAAATGCAAGATTATGGACACCCACAGGTGAAACATATGAATTCTTGCAATCAATTAAGCAGTGAAATAATGAATTAAAGGGTGTAGCAAATTATAACTCACTCGAGGGTAATAGAGAACTAATAGCCAAGTTTGATAATTTAGGAAGCGCATACATTAAAGGCCAATTTTCTGAACAAAATGAACTTGGTAACAAATTAGAATTTGAATTCAATACTGATCAAAATTTTATCAGCTCAATAGTAAAAGAGCTTCAGTCAATTACTTTAAAATATGGTGTACTTAAAGGATTAAATGCATAAGAAATAGATGAACAAGAAGTTGAATTAATTGAAACACAATTATTGATATATGCCAATTAACATTTACAAACAAGGGCAAGAAGGAAGTATTACTTGGCTATGCGATAAAGACTGGGGACTTGCTTCTCAAGTATATGAACTTGAAGAATGGTTGAACAAGAATGTTGACAATCTAATGAAGGCTGAATATGTGGCTGATATTGGATTCAGTGGGAATAAGGATGCAGCTGGTGGCGGTGGAATCATTACAATAAAGCTCATGGAAATGTTAACTTCAATTGGAATGGAAGTACACCTTTCAGAATATCCATTTGATTAAATGATAAAACGAAACAGAACACGAGGCTAAAATCATTGGCGGTTTTGCAGGTAACTAAAAGTTTATTGCTTTTTGTTATCTTTATCAAATAAGCTAAAAAGGATAGTATTTAATCCGCCACAGTTCTTTAGCCCAATCGTTACAAGCAATTATCTACCATGCAAAACCTCATCATCATATTACTTTTTGTACCAGCGCTTTCGTTTGGTCAGGAAATGTCTAACAGCATCGGAGTTGTGACCTTAAGTGAGGAGTATGATAATACTGATCATAGGATTGAGTTTCTTAATGAAGACGGCTCAACTTGGGATGCTTTCAATTGTTACGGTCCTTGGGACGAACTTCCAGATATACGAATAATAGCATTCAAGCCAGACTACTTTGTCTTCAAAGTAAAATGCCAACGAGAAACTCCAAATTATTATGTAGTGGTGGTAAACGAAGAAGCGGGCTTAACGAAAAAAATTAAGAAATCTAATAAGGTCATACTAATCAATTGGGAACAGTATGTAACGGATGTTTTTTCAGTAGACTTTGATCCAAATAAAGTCAAGATTTACGATAAGATTAATGGAACTCCTGTTCCAGAAACACCGGTTCAAGAAACAATTATAGTTCCTAAAGAAGTGAAAGGAGAATGGATGAAAGTAATTTGGACATCTGGCGAATATAACTATCCTTCTGACACATCTGACATCCAAACTGGATGGATTCGATGGAGAGTGAATAATAAGATAACCGTAACTGTTTATCACTTATCTTAAATCGAAAGCTTGCAATAGGTAGTAAGATTTTAATAAGTCATAGACGAACTTAGGAGTTTTATAGCGAGCGCAAATATGGGGAGTCTTAATGATCAAAGCTGGTAACATCCTGTATAAATCATGGCTGTTCAGTAGGTTATTGTTCCTTTGGCTATTTGTAGATAGCCCGTCAATCCGCACCTTATCTGAATGAAATGCACCCCATCTACAAAATAACTTCAAAACGAAATGTTAATGAAAATTAGCCTGCATTTATGTTTTAGTCCTTTTGAAGTACATTAATGGAATTTACTAAAAATGAGGTTTCAAATGTTCTAATTTGTCCTTAAATTCACCAAAAAACAAACTGTTATCTGATGAAAAGAATTTCTATTTTATACCTCACATTGTTCTTAGTCCAGGGGCTGGAGGCGCAAGTAAAAACTAAAGATATTGAAGTACTAATTGAGAAAGCCCAAAAGCAATGGAATGTTCCCGGACTTGCAGTAGCCGTGGTGAAGGATGGAAAAGTAATTCTTAGTAAGGGTTTTGGTGTAATAGAAGAAGGTAAAAAGGGTAAAGTAAATAATCAGACGCTTTTTGCAATAGCCTCTAATACTAAAGGTTTTGTGTCATCAGCCTTAGCTAAACTGGTGGCAGAAGGCAAATTGAATTGGAACGACAAAGTAAAGACCTACTTACCCTATTTTGAATTATACGATCCTTACGTATCTAGTGACATCACTATTCGAGACTTGCTCTCACACCGCGCCGGGCTGGGCACCTTTAGTGGAGATGCTATCTGGTATAAATCTAAGTTGCCTGCAGAGGAAATAGTAAAATTGGCAAAATATGTTCCTCAGGCCTATCCTTTCAGGGCTGGATATGGCTATTCAAACTTAATGTTTATAACTGCCGGCGAAGTGATTAAAGCAATCACCGGCAAACCTTGGGACGAATACGTCAAAGAAAATTTCTTTCAGCCTTTAGGCATGGAACGTAGCATCACTTCAACTACTCAAATAACCGCAAAAGGGAATGCGGCCACTCCGCATAAAACACAACTGGATAAAAACATGCCGATCGAATGGACCAATTGGGATAATATGAGTGCTGCCGGAGCCATTATTTCCTCTTCCAATGATATGGCTCAATGGATGATGATGCATCTGGAAAATGGAATAATTAATGGAGATACTTTACTGAATCCGGAACAGCAAAATACCTTGTGGACCATTCATAATAATTATACGCTCTCCGAAAACAGCAAAGAAACCATCCCTGGCCGACACTTCACGGGCTATGGATTAGGTTTTGGCCTTCAGGATTATTTTGGTCGTATGTTGGTAAGTCATGGCGGTGGCTATGATGGCATGTACTCACGCTTGGCTATGATGCCGGATGAGAAGCTGGGAGTGGTGGTTTTAACCAATAGCATGTCGGGAATTTCTACTCCATTAACTTATGCGATATTTAATCTCTTTATAAAGGAAGACCAGCAAGATTGGATTGCCAGTTTTTATGAGGCTCAAATGGAAGATGAACGTATTCTTAAGTTAAAGAGAAACCGTTTAACAGGTACTAGCCCTGGCCTGGAGCTCCCTGAATATACCGGAAATTACTATGCTGATATGTATGGAAATTTCTCTGTTAAGCTGGAGGGGGAGCAATTAAGGCTTTCCTTTTCTCACTCCCCAGGGTTGTCAGCCACGCTTACACACTGGCATAATAATACCTGGCAAATTGAGTGGGACAATACCCATGCCTGGTTTGATTTTGGCCTTCTCACTTTTCATTTAAATGATAACCTGGAAGTAACCGGCATGAAAATGAATGTGCCCAATGACGATATCTTTTTTGATGAATATGAGATCGTAAAAAAGGATTGATAATTATTGAATGGGCAGAGGTACTTTTAAAAAAGCAAACATCTATCAGTAATCATCATTCACTTCTATCCAATAGCCATTAGGGTCTTTAAAATAGACTTGCCGAATGCCATCTACCCTGATAGTAATGGCATTGGCTTTTCCGGGCCAATCTTCATAAGCTACTTTATTTTCTTTCAACTTTTTAATAAAAGCATCCATGTCCGCTATGCTGAAACATAAATGATTGTTTTTGTTGATGCTAACGTCCTTCCACTCACCTTGAATAAGATGTAATTGTGAAGTGCCTAAAGCAAACCAGCTATGTAAGCCATCATTGAAAGGCTCCTGAATTTGTTCCAGCCCTATCAATTGCTCATAAAACTGGGTGCTTTCCATCAAATCCTCCACATAAACTGCTATGTGATTTAATTTGGTTTGAGAAAATGATTGAAACGACAAAATGATACAGGTGATTCCGAATAATAATCTTTTCATAATAATAGTAATTGGAAATTGAATGTAAATAGAATCACAACTAATTACTAGGATTTTGTATATTGATTAAAAATTCAACTATGAACCGATTATTTTTTATTTCCTTAATTTTTTTATTGTCCGCATGTAGCAGTAATGAGGAAGTAGCCGACCGCAGTGATGTCAATTGGCTAAATATTGAAAAAGACCTGCAAACTGCATTAATAGTGGCAGAAAAAGGAGACACCCTCACTATTCCTGAAGGCTATTTTCTATTTGAGAAAAGTCTATTATTGGATGATAAAATAGATCTCGTAATTCAAGGGGCGGGCATTGATAAAACCATTTTATCCTTCAAAAACCAGTCGGAAGGAGCAGAAGGCATTAAAATCAGTCAGTGCAAAAATATCACTTTGGCCAATTTTACCATTGAAGATGCGGCCGGAGATAATATTAAAGTGACTGATACTGATGGGATCACATTTTCGAAAGTAAAATCTCAATGGACAGGAATAGTAAGCGAAAATAATGGTGCCTATGCTTTGTACCCTGTGCTTTGTAAAAATGTTTTAATTGAAAATTGTATTGCTATTGGTGCCTCTGATGCTGGTATTTACGTGGGTCAGTCGGATTCGGTAATTATCAGGAATAATAAAGCTACTCAAAATGTAGCCGGAATAGAAAGTGAAAATTCCAATTTCGTAGAAATATATGGTAATACAGCCATTAACAATACAGGAGGTATCTTAATATTTGATTTGCCAGGCCTTACTCAGTATGGCAGCCAGATTAAGGTGTACAATAATATGGTCCTTGAAAATAATCACGATAATTTTGCTCCAGCTGGTAATATTGTAGGTATAGTTCCACCAGGCACCGGTATAATGGTTTTGGCTACGCGAGGAGTAGATATTTATCAAAATCAAATGATAGATAATACAACAGTGGGAATAGCTGTGGTAAGTTATGAGTTGGTGGCAGCGATCAGTAAAGAGGAGGAGACAACTGAAGATCATGAGGGCTCCTCGCAAAGCATTAATAACAACTACCAATTGGATAAAGATTATAACCCCTATCCTTCCGGGATTATCCTTAAAAATAATTTCTACGATAATAGTAATTGGTTTGCTACTTTTCAGCATGATTTTGGCAAGCTTTTTAATTACAAATCACCTTTTAATCCGCCAGATGTAGTATTTGATGGTTTTGTTGAGTCGGGTAAAAATTTCACAGATATTTTATGTATCGATGAAAAACAGAAGCTTATATTTATTAATTTGGATGCTCCTAACGATCTGGAGGGGTTAAATAAAGATTTAACTAATTTCGAATGTGAATCGAAAGCGATTTCGATGTAAAAAAATATACTTAAACCAAAAATGAAAAAATTAAAATTCTTATTATCAGCAATTTTACTTACGGTTGTAGCTCAAATTGCAACCTCACAAGCCCCAACCGAAAAAGCTTTGCTTTGGAGGATATCGGGTAATGGGTTGGAAAGCCCATCCTACTTATTTGGTACCATTCACATTATTTGTGAAGATAATTATGTGATGACGGAGGCCACTGAAACCGCGCTTAAATCTTCAGAGAAATTGGTGATGGAACTTGATATGACCGATCCTCAATTAGCTGTTAAAATGCAACAGCTGGCTATGAATGATAATTTTGCCAATGTTAAAGCTGAGTTGAAACCGGAAGATGCAAAAGCGCTGGATAATTATTTGAAAACCAATTATGGACAGGGAATAGATCAGTTGGGCATATTCAAACCTTTTATGTTAAGTTCTTTAGTGATGATGAAATCCCTGGAATGTAACTATAAACAGTATGAAACAGAGTTAGTGAATCTCAGCAAAGCCGACAGTATAGAAGTAGAGGGATTGGAAACTATGGAGTTTCAGGTAGGCATTTTCGATGCCATGCCTCGGGAAAAACAATTAAGCTCATTAATTGAGCAAATTAATAATCCGGATAAAACGAAGAAGGAGTTAAAAGAACTTATTGACGCATATATTTCCATGGATATGGTTCAAATTGCAAAATTAACTAATGAAAATGAAGATTTTAAAGGCTATGCCGAGCAGTTTATCTACAGCAGAAATGCAACCTGGATTCCTAAAATCGAAGAATATATCAAAAAAGAAACGGTGTTTTTTGCAGTGGGAGCAGCACATTTACCTACTGAAAAAGGAGTAATTGCGCTATTAAGAGAAAAAGGTTACGAAGTGGAGGCTGTGAACTAAAATTTTATTGAGGAGATTAGATGGGTAATGCTACTTCATAGAACTACTATATTTTTTTCATGTGCCTTTTTATTAATTGCATGCAATTCATCTGATAAAGAGTATCAAAAAACTAACCAGGCCTCAAATAAGAAACCTGTGTCAGTGGATCTTTTTGGAAATGCTAATTCAAACAAACCAGGTAAGGAAAAATTGTCCGACTATGGCTTTTTTAGAGGTGATTTATCAGATTTGAACCCGGTAAATGGTATAATCCCTTATACCCTTCAACTCTCCCTTATTTTCAGATTATGCTTTTAAAGCTCGCTTTGTTAAGATTCCCGATGGGGCAGTGGCCAATTACCACCCTACTGAAGTGTTAGAGTTTCCTGTAGGCACGGTTCTTATTAAAAATTTCTATTACCCGGGAGATTTTAATCAACCGGAAGGTAAAAGAAATATATTGGAAACCAGATTATTAATTCATGAGGAAGCTGGCTGGAAAGCACTCCCCTACATCTGGAATGAGGAGCAAACAGAGGCTTATTTAGAAATAGCCGGAGGTACAAAGAGTGTTTCCTGGAGAGATACTAAAGGGCAGACACAAAAAATCATGTACAGCATTCCTAACATGAATCAATGCCGAAGTTGCCATTTGTTGAATGATAAAATTATGCCAATTGGCCCCACTGCCAGGCAGCTCAATGGTAATTTTGAATATCCAGAGCATGGTCTTCAAAATCAATTAACTCATTGGAAATCGGAAGGGAAATTAAACCACTTGCCTAGCAAAGATTTACCTAAATTAGTCAATTACGAAAGTGAAGCCTTTCCAATACCTGAAAGAGCCCGAGCTTATTTAGAAATCAATTGCGGGCATTGTCACCGACCTGAAGGACAGGCAAAAAACTCTGCCCTAAATTTGATGACCTCAGTGAGCAATCCTGCAGTTTTGGGTGTAGGCAAAACGCCTATTGCAGCTGGCAAAGGCTCCGGAGGCTTAAAGTATGACATAGTACCCGGAAAACCTGATCAGTCGATTATGGTTTACCGTATGCAGTCCGATGATCCTGGCATTATGATGCCTGAGCTAGGCAGAAAAATGGTGCATGTGGAGGGTTTGGAATTGGTGAAAAGGTGGATTAGTGAGATGGAGGATTAGGTTTGGAAGTGTTGAGGTGCTTAGGTTTTGGTGTGAATAGGTGTTGAAGTTGAATCGAATGTCGGCACCTACTTGGAGGTCAGACATGTTATTCCAAATGTCTGTCATTCCCCAAAACCTGAAATTTTAGCTATACCTGCTCAGTTTATCTGAGTATACTGCTGTCTTTTATTGATGAACTAATGTCTGACATTGGTTAGATGCCTGACCTTTGCAAGGTTTAGATCAGTCGGTATTGAACCATCTCCGGTCTGACTATCGTCTGACCTAAGCAGAATCTTAGGTCAGGCAGGTCAGACCGGAATTTAGGCCTTAGCATCGGAGCCAGCTAGAAACAAAAAAAATGGCCCCAAAAATCTATAAAGAAATTGGAGCCAATCTTTTACTTAATTTTATAATACAATGCTACAACCCTTCATTTTTAGCAATCAGCTCCGCCAAATCAAACACCTTTACATTGTGCTCTCTTTCTTTATTTTTCACACCATCACTCATCATGGTCATGCAAAAAGGACAACCTGCGGCAATTACTTCCGCTCCTGTATCCAATGCCTCTTCGGTACGCTCAATATTCACTTCCTTATCGCCTTTCTCTGCATCTTTAAACATTTGCGCACCTCCGGCTCCACAACATAAGCCTTTGGTTTTGCACCTTTTCATTTCCACTAATTCAGCATCCAAAGCTTTAATAACATCTCTTGGGGCTTCATAAACTCCATTGGCACGACCTAAATAACAAGAATCGTGGAAAGTAATCTTCTTCCCCTTAAATTCGCCACCACCTTGTAAGGCGATTTTGCCATCGTTGATCAATTGCTGGAGAAAAGTGGAGTGATGAATCACTTCATAGTTGCCGCCTAATTCCGGGTACTCATTTTTCAAAGTATTAAAACAATGAGGACAAGCTGTTACAATTTTCTGTACCTCATATCCATTCAATACCTGAATATTGGACATAGCCTGCATCTGAAATAGAAACTCATTCCCTGCTCTTCTTGCCGGATCACCGGTACAGCTTTCTTCAGGCCCTAATACAGCAAAATTAATTCCTACCTTATTTAAAATTTTAGTAAATGCAATGGTTACTGCTTTGTACCTGTCGTCAAAAGAACCGGCACAGCCCACCCAAAATAGTACCTCAGGAGATTCTCCTTTGCTACTCATTTCTTGCATTGTGGGTACTTTATATGTTATATCACTCATCTTTTCTGTATTTAAATGTTTCTAAACTTTAAGCTTATTTTTCTTCTGTTAATTTCTTCGACCAGTTAAACCTATCCGAAGGTGGGAATTTCCAAGGTGCCATACTGGTTTCAATATTTTGGAACATGCTATTCCAGGATTGCGGAGAGCTTGATTCTTCCATAGATTTATACCTTCTCCCTTCTAAAATAATATCTAAAGGATTGATATTGATAGGGCACGCCTCCACGCAGGCATTGCAACTAGTACAAGCATTGATTTCTTCATCAGAAATATAATCTGCACTAAATAAAGGGCTACCTTCGTCTGCTGTTTTTCCCGCTTTTAAATTTTCTCCAATTTCGGTAATTCTATCACGCGTATCCATCATTATTTTTCGTGGAGATAACTTTTTACCTGTAATATTAGCAGGGCATTCAGCGGTACATCTTCCACACTCTGTGCAGGCATAAGCACCCATTAAGCTCACCCAGGTTAAATCATTTGCATCTTTAGCGCCTAATCTTGCTACTTCAGCAGGTGGTTCGCCATTAGTGGCTCCTGTATCAATGCCTAACATAGATTTTACCTCTGTAGTCACATCATCCATATTTACCATTTTACCCTTTTCTTCCAACCTGGCATAGTAAGTATTAGGGAAAGCCATAAAAATATGAAGGTGTTTGGAATAAGTAACATACACTGCGAAGCCTAAAATACCAATAATGTGAAACCACCAGGCCACACGTTCGGTAATAATCAATGACTCTACGCTCATTCCATCGAAAATAGGGATAAGAAAACTACTGAAAAAGAAAGTTCCGGTTTCTATATAGTGATCGTCTTTACCTTGTATTAACATATCGGTTGCATTCATTGTAAGAATAGCAAACATTAAAACTATCTCAATTACCAAAATTAAGTTGGCATCTAATTTAGGCCAGCCACTTAATGTTTTAAACCGCTTAATATTCATCACATTTCTTCTGATCAGGAAGGCTACGCAAGAAACCAGAACAGCCACTGCCAGAAATTCAAAAATATTAATCAAAACGGTATAGAAAGAACCTAAGGCAGGAGCAAATATTCGGTGTGTTCCTGCAACACCATCTATAATAAATTCCAGCACTTCCAAATTGATCACCAAAAATCCTACGTAAATTAATAAGTGCAGAAATGCAGGGATCAATTTCTTAAACATTTTCTTCTGACCGAAGGCAATTAAGAAGGTGTTTTTCCATCTTTCACCTTTTTGATCCGATCTATCGATGTCTTTTCCTAACTGAATATTATTTTTTATAAATTTTATTCTTTTAAAAAGGAAGTACCCTGCCACCGCAAGTGTCAGAAGGAAAGCGATTTGTGAAATATATTCCATAATTTAGTTTTAAGCTTCTAAAATTTTTCTGTAATTTATTTAATTTTTTTTTTGCAGGTTGAATAATTTATCTACTTTTGCACCACTCTATCACGGTGCTGTAGCTCAGTTGGTAGAGCATCGGACTGAAAATCCGTGAGTCGGTGGTTCGAATCCACTCAGCACCACAAGCCCCGTTTATTAAAGCGGGGCTTTTTTTATGTTCTGGCATTTGCTCTTGTGTGTATTTCATTAATTATTGATTTTTCAATTGTATAATTGCTAAAGACGATTAACAAATCTCTCTTGTATCCTTAAGTTACCAAATTTTGTTCAAATTTGTCTTTTTAAGTGTTTTTTGTTCGTTTTTGTTAATCAAACATAAAAATAATCAATGAAGAGAAAATAGTATGCATACATACTATTTTTATTTTAATTTAAAATCAATACAGATAAGTGTATTAGTCCATATTGTTATTAATTTTACCTTTTTTAAAATAAACCAAATTGATTACACCCGAAATATTTGATGAATATTTAGAAAAAATCTTTTACAGCTATACAGGGCAGGCTGCATGGGGTGTAGTTTTGGCACTTGTACTTTTCTATTTCTACAACCTATATAAAAAGAAGCACCTGAAACTTTGGGCACTCAGCTGGCTTGCTTTTTCTTTTTACCTGGTTTTGTCATTAGGAACTATATATTTTGCTGAGAGCAGTCCTAATTATAATGTTTGGCAAAGTTTATTTACTTTTTCTTTCATGATTGCCGGAATCATTCATGTTTTTTGGCTTTTATATGGCACTTTCCATCTGATTGAGAAAAAATCTCTCACTGCAAAAAAAGAATATTTATTTTATGTTCTCATCATTTTTATAAGTCTTTTATCAGGCTTGTTGTTTTTAATAGACGGAGAGTCTGATGATTCTATTTACTCTATTGTAATTCCTTTTGCAGTTAAATCTTTAATTGTGGGACTGGCTTTTGTTTTTGCCGGAATAGCCATTATGCGGAATGGAAGTAGAAGCCGTAGGGCAGTGGGGAAAAAATTACTTTGGATTTCCTTTGTTTTATATGGTTTCGAGAACCTGCATTATTTTATCTCCTGTTTAAGAATGTTGATGGATAGCAGCTATCTCATCAGAATAGATTATTCATTGGCGATTATTGATTTTCTTTTACTTTCCTTAATTGGTATTGGAATGGTGATTTGGTTACTGGAAGATGAGCGCACCACACTGGAGAAAACCAACCGGGAATTAGACAGCTTCCTATATAGTACCTCTCACGATTTAAGAGCACCGGTAGCCTCTTTACTAGGTCTTATTAATATTGCAAAACATGATGTAAAAGAGGATGCTGGTGTGAAATACATTAAAATGATGGAGGAAAGAGTTATTAAACTTGATCATATTTTTAGTGATATTCTTAACTATTCCAGAAACATTAAAACTGAAATTAAGCCTAAAATTTTCAGATTGGGTGAAATGGTAGAAGATGTTATTTCAGATGTGAAGTTTAACCAGGGAGCTGATTCCATCAGACTTGATTACGAGGAGGAACCTGCTCATATTTTGAGAACTGATTACTACCAACTAAAGGTAATTTTATCGAATTTAATATCTAATGCGGTGAAATATCATGATTCTAATAAGCCAGATCAGTTTATAGCCATCCGTTTTGAAAAGATGGATAGGAATATTCAGATTTCCGTAAAAGATAATGGCTTGGGAATAGCCAAAGAAAGCCAACACAAGGTTTTTGATATGTTCTATAGAGCTACCAGTGAAGCCGAAGGCTCCGGACTAGGTTTGTTTATTGTTAAACAAGCCTTGGATAAAATTAATGCAGATATTCTATTGAAGTCAGAATTGGGCAAAGGAAGCACTTTTAAAGTGATAATTATGGGGGCTGCTGTTAAGCTGAATGAATAGTAATAGAGGGTAACCTTATTAAAATTTTTAATTACTTTCCGCTTAAATTTATTATTTGAATCTAATCATCCCACTATTAGAAGCTTAGTGTTAATTTGAAATTATACTTTTTTGTATTATATGAAAATCTAATATTTTGACCAGAAATAAAATTATCCCATATAAGCCATACTTAAAAAAAATTGCTCGAGAATTGAGAAGTAATAGCACTTTGTCTGAAATATTGCTTTGGGAACAAATAAAGGGTAGAAGATTGGGTTATCAGTTCCATAGACAAGTTCCTATGGATAAATATATTGTAGACTTTTATTGCCACGAAATAATGTTGGCAATTGAGATAGATGGCTTTTCACATTACAATGAAGACGTATTAAGGATTGATCAAGAAAGACAAATAAAACTTGAAAAATTTGGGATAAAATTCTTGAGGTTTGATGATTCTGATGTTAAAGATAGCATGGAAAATGTATTGCTGTCAATTGAATATTATATTAATCAGCTGGAACACCCCCCCAAGCCCCCCTCAAGGGGGGAGAACGCTATGATTAAGCTTTTTTTAATGATTAAATCACTGCAATTTGCTTAAATTTCCGTTTTTTAGGATGAGAATAATACATATAATTAGATGTTTTCTACTAATTTAAATCGAAGAGCCTATCCCCTTGAGGGGATTATAGGGGTGTGAATAAGGCATCTTAACAGGTCAGGTTAATGTAGATGATAAATGTGAAATATACTAAAAAATGGCCTTTTCGGTCTACAGTTAGGTAGTACTCATATCACCTCAAATGCTTCAGGTTAATTACTTCTTTCTCTTTTAGTATTCTCCATTTACCTCTTGGCAAATCTTTTTTGGTTAAGCCGGCAAAAACTGTTCTGTCCAATTTTTCAATTTCATAGCCCAAATGCTCAAAAATTCTCCTGACCATTCTGTTTTTACCTAACACAATTTCAATCCCAATCGTGGTTAAATCCGGGGTTAAAATGGCAATTTTTTCAACCTGAGCTAGCCCATCTTCTAATGGTAAGCCTGCTTCAATAGCTTGAAAATCTTTTTCTTCTATAGGTTTATTAAGAACTATCTGGTAGATTTTTCGGAGTTTATGGCCCGGTTGGGTTAGTTTTTTAACTAAATCCCCATCATTGGTGAAGAGTAATAGCCCTGTTGTGTTTTTATCTAATCTGCCTACAGGATAAATTCGTTCTTCACAGGCTTTCCCCACTAAATCCATTACTGTTTTACGCTCTTTCGGATCCTCACTGGTGGTAAGGAAGCCTTTGGGTTTATTTAACAGTACATAAACCAGTTTTTCGCGGGTAACGGGATTGCCTTCATAGTAAACAGTATCCTTAGGCATCACCTTATAACCCATTTCAGTAACAGTTTTCTTATTCACTTTTACCTTTCCGTCAGCTATTAGCTGGTCGGCCTCTCTTCGTGAGCATATGCCGGAGTTGGCTATATATTTATTGAGTCGGATGCCATCAGCAGGAACTTTTTCTTCAGCCCTGGCCTGATCTTCCAACACTTTTTTCTTCTTAATTTCTTTGTAAGAAGGCTCATCTTGCTCAGCATCTCTTTTGGATTGGTGCTTAGCTTCTTGCAGCCTTTTTTCAGTCGAATATTTCTTTTTGAAGGGTTTCTTAGCCATAATTAACACAAAGGTAGAATATTCATTGGCTTTCTGCATCCTTATGATGGAAATTCATAGGGGTATTTCATTTTGTTTAATTAAAATCTAGTTAGTTTTCTCAGAAATCATTTTTATTTTAGATTTTGTCAGCATTTTTGATTCACACGCCTTGTTTGGTTCAAAAATGTTGCTAAAATCGAGATGTCATCTTGCTATTTATACTAAGGGCTACACCTTTGGCTACTAAGATTTCGCCCTCTTTGGGGCTTGTGACATCGTTTATGATCTTATTTTATAAAGCTTAAAATAATATTGCTGAATATCTGATAGACCCAGTTGAGCATAAAAAAAGGAAGGCGATTAATCTTCGCCTTCCTTTCCTATTTGATTTTCTTCCTGACTGAAATCTTTGGGAGTGGGTAAATCTTTTAAATCATTGATACCAAAATACTCCATGAAATTCTGGCTGGTGCCGTATAAAATAGGCCTACCAATGGCATCCGCTTTCCCTTTAATTTCAACTAATTCCTTTTCCAATAATTTTTGAACAGTATAATCGCAATTCACTCCTCTAATTTGCTCCATTTCACCTTTAGTAATAGGTTGTTTGTAAGCAATAATTGAAAGTGTTTCCAGGGCGGAAGTGGAAAGTCTCTTTTTAGATTGCTGCTTTAGCATAATACCTATACTAGCCTGATAGGCTGGTTTAGTCATAAACTGAAAGCCGCCCCCTGCTTTTTCCACTCCAAAAGAATACTCATCTGATGCATATTTCTGCAAAATCTTTTCCAACGCCCCCTCTATATCTTTTAAAGGAACTTCTGCCTCAAACATTTCGGAAAGACAACGTTGAATTTCCTGTGTTTTTAAAGGAGATGATGCGCAAAAAATTAAAGCTTCAATATGATTCAGTAAGAAATCCATTAACTATTATCTTGTGCTAATTTTGCTTCTATTGATTGCGTAGTATGTGGCACGGCTCTTAATCTTTCCTTAGGTATTAATTTACCTGTTTCAGAACATACTCCATATGTGCCGTTTTTTATCCTAATTAGAGCGTTTTCCAGATTTTTGATAAATTTTTGTTGTCTGGCGGCCAGTTGATTCATGTTTTCTTTCTCCATGGTATCAGCACCATCTTCCAATACTTTCACATTACCTACAGTACCATCTGTACCTGAATCTGCTGAACGAGTAATAGTAGCCCTAATATAATTAAGCTCTTGCTTGGCTTTATCTAATTTTTGAGTAATCAATTCTTGAAATTCAACTAATTCCTCAGCGCTATATCTTGTTTTTTCTTTATCACTCATGGCTTACATGTTTTTATTTGGCGCAAAAATAGAAGGTTTGTTGGTAAAGCAAAAATTATTATGGAAATAAAATCATGTATTAAAAAATAGCTAACCCTATATTATCAAGTGATAATTTGTGCAATATTAAAATTATCCAAATATTATTTTTTAGGTCTGTTGGCAAAGGCCACTCCAATTATTATACAAGCTATTCCAAAATAATGACCTAGATAAAGTTTTTCTCCATCTAATAAACCCCAAATTACGGCTACAATAGGAATTATATATGTAACAAAACTTGTAAAAACTGCAGAAGTCAATTGTACCAACCTATTAAATAAAATCAATGCAATTGCTGTACCTACCACGCCTAAAATACAGACATAAAATAATGCCATTCCGGCTCCGGGCTCGGTTTGTAATTTTACAACAAAATCACTTACACCAAATAAATACCATGCAGCGATGGGGCTGATCAAAAATAAAGAAATGCTAGTAATGAGTTTTGGTTTTAAGATGCTAAACTGAAACTTCACAATATTCAAGTTTAATCCATAGCAAAAAGTGGCCAGTATAACGAAAAATGCGTAAAAATTAAAGTTGCCTAAATCACCTCCGGAGCCGGTTACTATTAATAAAATAGTGCCTGCAAAACCCAAGCTAATTCCAACGATGTCTCTCCTTTTTAATGCACCGTTAAAAAACATAACCCCCACTAATAATGCAAAAATAGGGGTTAATGCATTTAATACTCCTGTAATTCCGCTTTCCAATTTAGTTTGAGCAAAAGCGAAAAGAAAGGCAGGAGCGAAGCTTCCTAACATTCCGGAAAAAAAGAGCCATTTCCATTGTCGCTTATTCAGGTTTTTTAACTTCGGTAGTGCCAAAGGTAACAAAACTACAGCGGCAGAAACTATTCTAATAGCACCTACTTCTCCTGCGGCATAAACCTCTAAACCTCTTTTAATTAAAATAAAGGAACTACCCCAAATTAAAGCCAGCGTACCCAGTAGTGTCCATACTACCCAGGGACTTACCACCGGTTTTTCGCTCATAAACTTAAAATGGCCTGATCAGTAAATACTTCATTGATCTCATCCAGGGTGGCCAGTACTTCTTCATATTTCTCAGATTCTACCAATCGGCTTCTGTAGGGTTTAAAGTTCACAATGCCCCGGAAATAATTAGTGTAATGGCGCCTCATTTCAAAGATTCCTTTTTTCTCTCCTTTCCATTCAACAGAAAACTTCAAATGGTTCTTTGCCACTTTCACTCTTTCAGCCAAATCAGGGCCTTCTAAAATTTCACCTGTTTTAAGATAGTGCTTAATTTCATTGAAAATCCAGGGGTATCCTATAGCAGCACGTCCAATCATAATGCCATCCACACCATATTTATCCTTATACTCTTTAGCTTTTTGTGGGGAGTCAATATCTCCATTGCCAAAAATAGGAATATGAATGGCTGGGTCTTCTTTTACTTTTGCAATAAAATCCCAGTTAGCTTCGCCTTTGTACATTTGTTGACGTGTTCTACCATGGATAGAAAGGGCTTGTATCCCAACGTCCTGTAATCTTTTAGCTACTTCCTGTATTTTTATAGTACTATCATCCCAACCTAGTCGTGTTTTCACAGTTACAGGCTTATTTACCTGCTTCACTATTTCGGACGTCATAGCTTGCATTTTGGGTAAATCTAATAAAATACCCGCCCCAGCACCCTTGCAGGCCACTTTTTTCACAGGGCAGCCATAATTAATATCTATAATTTCGGGATTAGCCTCCTCTGCTATGGCTGCGGCCTCTCGCATGGAATCTATTTTATCTCCAAAAATTTGAATACCAATGGGACGTTCGTAATCGTAAATGTCCAGCTTCTGAACACTTTTTTCCGCATTACGAATTAATCCTTCGGAGGAAATAAATTCTGTAAACATTAAATCCGCTCCATTTTCCTTGCATACAGCTCGGAAAGGGGGATCGCTCACATCTTCCATGGGTGCTAAAAGCAATGGAAAGTCTCCTAATTCTATGTTTCCTATCTTTACCAATTTGTAAGTCTGAATTTTGATGTAAATTTACGCTATATATGAATTCTTTCGAGTATAAAAACCCACAAATTAACCAGAAAAATCCCTGGACCTCATTATTTTTATTAATAATGCTTTTTTTGGCCGCCAACTTAGTCGCGCAACTAGTAGGGTCTGCTATAGCTGTTTTTGCTTCAGGAGCTGATTTTAAGGACTTAAACAAGCTTTTTGAACCTCCATTTACTGCGCAAAGCAAACGATTTCTGTACATTGCTCAAGGCTTAAGTCATTTTTTAGGCTTTACTGCCTTTGGTCTTTTTTTTATCAAGATTATAGACCAAGAAAATATTAGTAGTCATTTTACTGGAAAAAATTTATCCGCTTCGGGTATATTACTAGTCATTTTTATGACTTTTTCATTTATGCTATTCAATTCTATAGTGATTGAATGGAATATGAATTTTCAATTTCCGGAATTTTTAAGGGAGTTTGAATCCTGGGCAAGAGCCATGGAAGACAGGCTACTGGAGCTTACAGGAGCTATGAGTAGTTATGCCAATATAGGTGAAATGTTGGTAGCGATGCTGGTGATAGGAATTCTACCTGCTATAGGAGAGGAGTTAATATTCCGGGGTTTATTACAAAAGAAACTAATGTCGGCAATGAACGCGCCCCATGTAGCCATTTGGCTAACTGCTATCATTTTCGGAGTTTTTCATTTGCAATTTTTCGGGGTGTTGCCAAGAATACTTTTAGGAGCACTTTTCGGTTATATTTATTATTATTCCGGTAATATTTGGTATCCTATTGTTGCACATTTTATAAATAATGGTTTAGCCGTTTTAGTAATGTATATTGGCCCCAGATACATAGAAGATTGGAATCCACAAGAGATTGACTCTAGTGTTCCGCCACTTTTTTCGCTTGCGGCTTTGGCTATGTGTACATTTCTTTTTTATCTATTTTTAAAGCAAATTAAAGAGAGGAGTGCATAATGGCTAGTTGGCAAACTGTTTTTAAAACAGATAAATTATACCGGGCGGAAATTGTAAAAGATTGTTTAAAAGAATACAATATTCAACCCATTGTGGTTGATAAAAAAGATTCAGCCTATCAATTAGGCTATTATGAAGTTAAGGTGGCTACAGAAGAAGTACTTGTAGCAATAAAAATTATTGAGGATGAGATCAAGTTTGAATAAATATAATAATTTAACACAAAGAATTATTGCAGCTTTAGTGGGTGTGGCGGTTATATTAACAGCCATAATTTATGGTGAATGGCCCTATTTTATAGTGTTTTTTATGCTTTGTGCACTTACTCAATTAGAATTCTACAAGTTAGTAGGTTTAGATGGCATGCTACCCTTAAAATTTTGGGGTACCATTACTGGTCTTTCTATTTATACTATAACCTTTCTGGTGCATGCTGAACATTTAACGGCTCAAATTTATTTTGCTATTGCACCAATTGCCTCTACGGTTTACTTTGTTAAATTATACAATAAAACCGATAAAAAGCCTTTTACCAGTATAGCTTTCACCTTTTTAGGTATTTTATATGTAGCTGTTCCTTTTTCGCTATTGCATATAGCGGTTTTCTATAATGGCACTTATAGTTTTCAAATAATTTTAGGAGCCTTATTTATTCAGTGGGCCAGTGATACAGGAGCTTATTTTGCAGGGGTGAAATTCGGACGCACCAAACTTTTTGAAAGAATTTCCCCTAAAAAAACTTGGGAAGGGGCCTTGGGAGGTACCATTTTAGCTTTTATTTTCGCAATAATTATGGCTGCCAATTTTGATGAAATAGCTGACTGGCAATGGTTATGCATTGCAGGTATCATTGTAATTGCAGGTACCTATGGAGATTTAGTGGAATCTCTCTTTAAAAGAAGTATGGATATTAAGGATTCAGGCTCTATTATTCCGGGGCATGGCGGATTTTTAGATAGATTTGATGGACTTTTGCTATCCGCACCTTTCATTGCAGCTTTTTTAATGCTTTTCGACTAATTTCGTCAACTTTCGGATGAAAAAAACGAAAATGATATAACAAATCATTAATTTTAGCTCAAAGTTTTTAAATAAAAACAAAAAATATATGGGTTATATAGAACCGGCTCCAATTAAAGACTTAGAGAATCCTTTTGAGTCAATGATGTCTCGATTTCATATCGCAGCTCAACATTTAGGCCTTGAAGATGAGGTGTACAATGTACTAAAATCTCCGGCCCGTCAGGTAATAGTTTCAATACCGATTACTATGGATGATGGTTCCATTCAGGTATTTGAAGGTTATCGCGTTATTCACTCCACTATTTTAGGTCCATCAAAAGGTGGTATCAGATATGATATGGGTGTGAATATTGATGAGGTTAAAGCATTAGCTGCCTGGATGACATGGAAATGTGCCGTGGTGGATATTCCTTATGGTGGCGCCAAAGGTGGTATCAAATGTAATCCTCGTGCTATGTCTGCAGGAGAAATTGAGAGATTAACGCGGTCTTATACTGAATCAATGGTAGATGTTTTTGGGCCGGATAGAGATATTCCTGCTCCGGATATGGGAACAGGCCCAAGAGAAATGGCCTGGCTAATGGATGCCTATTCCCGATCCAAAGGGATGACGGTAAATGCCGTAGTTACCGGAAAGCCAATAGTTTTAGGAGGTTCTTTGGGAAGAACAGAAGCTACGGGTCGTGGTGTAATGGTTTCTGCATTAGCAGCCATGGAGAAATTGAAAATCAATCCATATAAAGCAACTTTCGCGGTGCAAGGTTTTGGTAATGTGGGTTCTTTTGCTGCTTTACTTTTGGAAGAAAGAGGTGGAACTATAGTTTCAGTTTCTGATATTTCTGGAGCTTATTATAATGAGAAAGGCATTAACATTAAAGAAGCTATTGAGTTCAGGAACCTTAACAATGGGACCTTAGAGGGCTTTTTAGGAGCTGAGAAAATAGACGGCAACGATCTTCTTACCTTGGAAGTTGATGTATTAATACCTGCAGCTAAGGAAGATGTTATTACTGCAGATAATGCCAATAATATAAAAGCTAAGTTGATAGTAGAAGGTGCCAACGGCCCAACTTCATCAAAGGCAGATAAAATTATTAATGATAAAGGAATAATGGTGGCACCTGATATTTTAGCCAATGCTGGTGGCGTTACTGTTTCTTATTTTGAGTGGGTACAAAATCGCTTAGGATATAAATGGACAGCGGAAAGGGTAAACAGGAGATCTGATAGAATTATGAAAGATGCTTTTGAGGTTGTTTATAAAACTTCTATTGAGTACGATGTGCCAATGAGAATTGCAGCTTATATTGTTGCTATTGATAAAGTAGCAAAAACATATAAATTCCGTGGAGGGTATTGATTTTTAATACAAATACACTTATTTATTACTATAAAAAGCGCAGTTTATCTGCGCTTTTTTAATCTTTGAATGTAAATATTGAATTAAAGATGACAATACACAAAGAAGGAAAGACAGTTTTATTTATAGCCTTAGTAGTTTTTGTAGGGGTATTTTTTTTAATGGAATATGTAGTAGTGGCACCAAGATGGGTCAATAATGCTGTTTTAGGCGTTATGATTATATTCTATTTTTTGATTTTACAATTTTTCCGAAACCCTAAATTTGTAATTAATACCAATGAAAAGCATGTTTTAGCCCCGGCAGATGGCAAAGTAGTAGTAATTGAAGATACAGAGGAAACCGAGTATTTCAACGAAAAACGTAAGCAGATATCCATTTTTATGTCGCCTGTAAATGTGCATGTAAATAGAAGCCCTGTCTCTGGGGAAGTTAAATTTTGCAAGTACCATGCAGGTAAATATTTAGTGGCCTGGCATCCTAAATCAAGCACAGAAAATGAAAGAACAACTATTGTTGTTGAAAGTGGAAATGGTGTTGAAGTGCTTTTTAGACAAATTGCTGGAGCAGTAGCCAGAAGAATTAAGTGGTATGTTAAGCCAGGTGATATGGTTGAACAAGGAGGAGAGTTTGGATTTATAAAATTTGGATCAAGAGTGGATGTGTTTTTACCCTTAGATGCGAGAATAAATGTAGCTATTGGTGATAAAACTAAAGGTGGCAGGACTATCATTGCAGAGCTACCCTAAGAAATTCAAATAAAACTAATAATTTAAGAGCCGTTTGTATTAGCAAATGGCTTTTTTTATGTTTGTGCATCATTTCAAATGATTTCCGCACGAGGAGTCGACCTTTCATTTATCAAGCTAAAATTTTAGATCATGCAACAGTGGAAAAAACTGCCTCAAAACGAGATCAAAAAACGTGTTTTTACTGCACTATCAAATAATGTAGATTATTATAATCAAAATATCATCGGGCTGCCAGCCTCTCATTTGGATGATAAAGTGTTTTATCAAAATGCCCCCTTTCTGGAAGATGCACCCTATTTATCAACCTTAATTCATAACCCAAACCACATTGGCTGTCATACCTTGGGTGAGTCGGAAAGTTTTTTCAAGGGCACGCAGGAAATTGAAAAAGAGGTAATCCATATTTGTGCGAATAACATTTTAAAAGGTAAGGAGGAAAATTTTGATGGTTATATAGCCTCAGGTGGTACAGAAGCCAACATGCAAGCGGTATGGATTTATAGAAATTATTTCATGAAGAAGCATCAGGCCACTCTAAATGAAATAGCGATAATAAGTTCCAGTGATGCTCATTACTCATCGGCCAAGGCGGGTAATGTATTCCAAATCAGTTTTTATAAAGTACAAGTAGATGATACGACTAGAGAATTCAATGAGCAATCGGTAACTGAAACTTTAGAACAAGCAAAAGCTGAGGGTAAAAAGTACTTTGTAGTGGTGGCCAATATGATGACTACCATGTTTGGATCTGTTGATAATATTGATGCATATATTAGCGCGTTGGAAAGCATGGATTTACTGTTTAAGGTGCATGTAGACGGAGCTTATGGTGGCTTTTTCTATCCCTTTGCTAAGCCTGACAATCCCTTAAATTTTAGTAACCCTAAGGTGAATTCCATTACTTTAGATGCTCATAAAATGTTGCAGGCCCCCTATGGGACAGGGATTTTCCTTATTAGAAAGGGTTGGATGAATTATGCCAATACTCAGGAAGCAAGTTATGTGGAAGGGGAGGATTTTACCTTAATAGGCTCAAGATCCGGGGCCAATGCCATTGCCATATGGATGATTCTGATGACTTATGGGCCCAATGGTTGGTTTGAGAAAACTTTGGTTCTCAACCATAGAGCCACGTGGTTGGCTGAAGAATTAGATAAAAGAAAAATTGCATATTATCGGCATCCTGATGCAAATATAGTAACCATAGAAGCAGGCTTTTTAAAGAAAGAAGTCTGTAAGAAATTTGGTTTAGTACCCGATAGCCACAAAAGTCCGAAATGGTACAAGATTGTGATCATGGACCATGTTTCTATTGAAAAATTACAACTGTTCTTGGAGGAGGTTTGATGGGGGTACCATCCTCCTCGATTGCATCGAGGAGGGGCGAGAATTGCGATTGCATCGCATTATGTTACATTTTAATTTTTAAAAATATATTTTTTTCTTTTAACTACCTTGATTTAAAAATTATAATAAACTTTCAATTTTCAATGAGCTTTATGCCATAGGCCCGCCAAAGGCTGGCAGGCTATCCCAATGCGACAAAAGCTCTTCTCTAGAATCCTCGTTAGATTTAATCGATGCTAGACACCCAAACTTAATATTATAAAAGTGGAAGCTTTTCATTCCCTCTTTGAACCAAACGAGGAATAGTCGTCTTACTTCATTTCCAACTTTAAAAACTGACCGGTATAGCTGTCTTTTTTCTTTAAGATACCTTCGGGTGTACCTGTAAATACAATGTTACCACCCTCATTTCCACCTTCCGGACCTATATCAATCAAATGGTCTGCTACTTTTATCACATCCATATTATGCTCAATAATTAATACCGTATTTCCCTTCTCTACCAGCTTTTGTAACACGTCCAGTAAATGCTGTATATCCTGGAAGTGCAAGCCAGTGGTAGGTTCATCTAAAATATAGAAGGTATTGCCAGTATCTTTTTTGGAAAGTTCAGTGGCTAATTTAACTCTTTGGGCTTCTCCACCCGAAAGGGTAGTGGCATGCTGACCCAATGTAATATAGCCTAATCCTACTTCTGATAAAGTTTGTATTTTTCTTAAAATTTTAGGCTGATTCTCAAAAAACTCAACCGCTTGTTCAACCGTCATATCCAATACATCAGAGATAGATTTCCCTTTGAATCTCACCTCTAAAGTTTCTCTATTATAACGCTTTCCTTTACAGGTTTCACAAGGCACATGTACATCAGGGAGAAAGTCCATTTCAATCAACTTCATACCGCCCCCTTCGCAGGTTTCGCATCTTCCACCTTTCACATTGAAGGAAAACCTACCGGGTTTGTAGCCTCTAATTTTAGCTTCCGGTAAATTGCTAAAAAGTGCCCTAATATCAGTAAAAACTCCTGTATAAGTAGCAGGGTTAGAACGCGGTGTTCTACCAATTGGCGATTGATCTACCTCTATTACCTTATCTAAATGTTCCAAACCACTGATGCTCTTATGAGCCATTGGTTCTCTTTTAGATCGATAGAATTTCTGATTTAAAATAGGGTATAATGTGTCGTGAATGAGTGTAGATTTACCACTTCCCGACACACCTGTCACACACATCATAGTGCCCAAAGGGAAATCCACGGAAACATTTTTTAAATTGTTTCCGGTTGCGCCTTTGAGCTGTAATTTCTTACCATTTCCCTTTCTTCTTTTCTCTGGGACTTCAATGGAAAGATCGCCCATTAGATATTTTGCGGTTTTACTTCCCTGTTTCAGAAAACTATCCGGATTACCTGCTGCTACCACTTTTCCTCCGTGTCTACCTGCTCCGGGGCCAATATCTAAGATGAAATCTGAGGCTAGCATCATGTCTTTATCATGTTCTACTACCATTACCGTATTACCCAAATCACGTAAATCTTTGAGTGCAGATATTAGCTTCATATTATCGCGCTGGTGCAAACCTATACTAGGCTCATCTAAAATATACAAAACACCTACTAATTGTGTGCCTATTTGTGTTGCTAACCTAATCCGTTGTGCTTCACCACCGGATAAAGTTTTTAAGGTTCGGTTCAGTGATAAATAATCTAAACCTACATCTAAAAGGAAACCAATTCTTTTTCTTACCTCTTTCAAAACCTCTGCACCAATCAGGTTTTGCTTTTCCGTCATTCGGTCTTCCACATTTTCAAACCATTGGCTTAACTCTGAAATGCTCATTAAAGCCAATTGAGAAATATTAGTTTTGTCGATCAGGAAATGCAGTGATTCTTTTTTCAACCGCAAGCCATTACAATCAGGGCAGGTCTGCACGATGGTATAATCTTGCAACCAGTCTCTCATTTTATCTGTGCCACCTTCCTGTTGCTTTTCAAGGAACTTAATAATTCCTTCAAAACTAGTGTTCCAGCTAGTACCCGGATACTTTATAGAAGGTACTTCAACCTTTGTTTTCGCACCAAATAATAACACGTTAATCACTTCCTCAGGGAATTTTTCCAAAGGAGTAGAGAGATTGACTTTGGTGTTCTTTAAAATGGCTTCTATCTTTTTGAAAATCCATATATCTCGGTATTCACCAAGGGGAGCAATACCACCCCTGCTAATGCTCAGCTTAGGATTAGGAATCACGGATTCTTCCGTTATATGCTCAATTTCACCTAGTCCATTACAGGTAGGGCAGGCTCCGTAGGGCGAGTTAAATGAGAAATTGTTAGGGGCCGGCTCATCATAAGCTAAGCCTGTTTCAGGGTCCATCAGGTTTTTAGAGAAATGTTGGATATTGCCTTCCGTATCGCGCACCATCATAATTCCGTCTCCATGTTTAAGTGCAGTTTTTACGGACTGAGTAATTCTAAATGTATCCTTTTTATCTACTACAATACGGTCCACTACAATTTCAATATCATGCGTTTTGTAACGGTCTACCTGCATCCGGTCGTCAATCTCAACTATAACTCCATCCACACGTGCTTTCGTAAACCCCATTTTCCTGATTTGCTGAAAAAGCTCTCTGTAGTGTCCTTTTCTTGCTTTTACTACTGGGGCGAGGATACTTAGTTTAGCCTGATCAAAATCGCTTATTAAATGAGCAATGATCTGATCTTCAGACTGGCGCTGCATTTTTTTACCTGTATTGTAAGAAAATGCTTCCCCAGCACGGGCATACAATACCCTCAGAAAATCGTAGATTTCTGTTAAAGTACCTACTGTGGATCGAGGGTTTTTGGAAGTTGTTTTTTGTTCGATGGAGATAACAGGTGAAAGTCCATTGATTTTATCTACATCAGGCCTTTCCATATCGCCAATAAAAGATCGGGCATAGGCCGAGAAGCTCTCCATATAGCGCCTTTGACCTTCCGCGTAAATGGTATCGAAGGCTAAACTCGACTTTCCACTGCCGCTAATGCCGGTAATTACTACCAGTTTATTCCTTGGAATGGAAATATCGATATTCTTTAAATTATGTTCTCTTGCTCCAATTACTTCCAAATACTCTTCATTGGAAGCAACGGTTTTAAGTTCAACAGTTTTTTGAGCTTGTTCGGATACATTCATTGATTTCTTCTTGTTTCTTTTAGGTTGCAGAAAATAGCCCTAACTGTACTATCACGTAGATAATTTAGGATGGTTATACTGTATCTAAATGATATTTCCCCCATCAGTTATTCCACAAATTTCTAACTTGCTAAATTACAAAATATGCGGGGGTATTGTTTGAATTAGAGAGAGATAAATTCTCGATAATCAATTTCATCAAAAATAAAATACTCTTTCCCCAATTTGTAATCCTATAAATCAACTCAATAATTTAAGAGATGTGTTTTTTCTAAGTAAAATTTAAGATGGGACACCTAATTATTTTTTTTCCTCAAAGAAAAACCAATTAAAATAATACCTGCAACAATAAAAGGAGTACTCAACCATTGCCCCATATTAATAGCCATTCCTGCTTCAAAATCTGATTGATCAGCTTTTACAAATTCAATGAAGAATCTGGCAATAAAGAAGGTGGTAAGCATCAAGCCTAAAATAAATCCATCTCTGACTTTTTCTTTTTTATCGATCAGGAATAATACTACGAAGATCAATAAATAGCAGATAGCCTCATACAATTGAGTAGGGTGCCTGGGTAAATTATCAATGGCCGTGAATACAAAAGCCCAGGGAACATTTGTGGCCTGACCAATTATTTCCGAATTCATTAAGTTACCCAGCCTGATGCAAACAGCGGCTAAAGGAATTACTAAAGCTATGGTGTCTAACAGCCAAAGCTTTTTAATATGATAAACTCTGGCGAAAATAAGCAGGGCAATAGTAACACCTACACCACCTCCATGGCTTGCTAAACCCATGAAACCGGTAAACTCAAACTCCGAACTAAAACGAAAGGGGAGCAGTATTTCCAGTAAATGATTTTGATAATAATCCCAATCGTAAAAAATACAATGTGCTAATCTGGCACCTATCACAGTGGCGATCACTAAATAAACTGCCAGGTTATCGAGTAATTTTAGGTCTAAATTCTCTCTTTTAAACCGCCATTTTACAAATTGGTAACCTAAAACAAAACCTAAACCGAATAAAATGGAATACCAGCGGAGTTGATAAAATCCCAAATCCAACAAAGTGCCATCAGGGTTCCAAATAATATAATTGAGCATGGAGTTTCAATGTAGATAAAAAGACTAATTACAAACTAACGAAAATAAAACCTGAACGCCACGAAATTACTTCTTAGAATTCAACTGAATTGGTCTATTGATACTTTCCTCCAGTGAAATAAAGGTTTCAGTACGCTCAATGCCTTCAATAGGCTGAATAAAATCATGCAGGATGTTTTTTAAATGTTCTGTGTCTTTGCACACTATTTTTACAAACATGGAATAGGCTCCGGTTGTGTAGTGACAATCTACAATTTCAGGAATAGCTTTAAGAGCAGTAACCACCTCATCATATAGCGAGCTTTTTTGAAGGTAAACTCCCAGGAAGGCCGTTACATCCATGCCTAGTTTGCCTAAATCTACCTGAAGCTGTGCATTTTTAATAAGACCCAGCTTTTCCATTTTACGCATACGTACATGTACTGTTCCAGGCGATACAAATACTTCTTCAGCCACTTCAGTAAAGGGACGTCTGGCATCGTGCATTAAAATATTAAGAATGGCTAAATCTGTATTGTCAAGTTGATAATTATCCTCCATTTTATACTGTTTGATTGCATTTAATGTAGCAAATATATTTATAAACTAAAGAGAATGCATGAGATTATGGAATTTATTAATTCTAATGTAATAAAAAAGTAAGTTTCGATATATTGAATTTAGGTAATAGCCAATTTGCCTTGATGAACTTGTGCAAATTTTCCCACTGAGGCTCAAAGAATCCAAAGAAGAAAATTTTTAGTAATGTTCACTTTGGAAATAAGGTGGTTTATAATCAGCCTGCTAAATGCAAGATGACCTCTTTAAGATACTTCAATCGGTCTATAATGACATTTACCTTTTCAAAAAAAGCAACTGGTTGACAGAGTATTAACCAGTTAAAGGTTCTACCGATTACGGTACAGGTAAAAATTTCCTGAGGTAGAAATGAAATTTTGCCTGCCAGCTGGGTCTGCCAGCCTTTTGCTGGGCTGGGAATGACGAGCTATTAATTAAGATTGGAGAATTATTAAGAAATAACAAAAAAAAAGAAAATTGTAACTGACTCGAACTCCCTCTCCTTTGGAGAGGGCTGGGGTGAGGTTTTAAATACAAATTGACAGAAAAATGTCCAAATTTCAACCATTAACGGCATTAACATCATGAGCGAACTCCCTCTTTTTTCAAGATAGAGCCTGCTAGCCTTTGGCTGGGTTGAGTTATTTTAGAGACTAGGGGAGATGCTTTCAATAAGTAGGTAATAATAAAAACAACCGCCTTGAGGTACCGAGATCGGGGAATGTACTTTATAATTTTGCTGTCTTTTTGGGAGAGCAAGTAGCTTAGTAATAGTTGTTATAGCTTGAATTGGAAATAGATAAATAGCCTTCCATTTCAAACCTTGTAGAATTAAATTACCTATATAAATAAATGCCATTTGTATTGCCTTTACTCATTTTACAAGTCTGAACTCCTTGAGCAATAAAATTGAATAATATTTCTTTTGCTTCTTCTAAATCACAAATTTGGTAATGGATTTCTTCATTCACCTCTAATAAAGTAATTCGCTGTAGCGAGGCAATACCTATTTTCCATTCGTTGGCAGGAACTTCACTCTGCTCAATAATGGTGCTTAATTTTTTTATGATTGAAGTTTTATCGATGGTGGTAGAATGCATGGTTTTTTCGGTTTTTTGATATTGTAAAAATCCATCAAAAACCTGAGAGTACAAATTATTTAAAGATATTATCGTTAAAATGCAAAATATGTAATATAAGTATCCTATTTAAAGGGATGGAATCCAGAATCCTGAATGTAAGTTTTTACTAACTTGTGTAAATTTGTAGAAGGGAGGATATTTTAATTTCGATGTAACATAATTACAATCATGAAGATAATTTGATGAATTAAATTTTAAGCAAAAAAAAGAGGCTTAATCAGCCTCTTTTTTATTTTCTTTATTTTCAGGATTATCATCCTTTTTCTTTTTCTTCTGCTTTATAAAAAGCGTTTCACTTTTGCCGTCATGGTCTGCAATAATTGAATCACCTACCTTAATATTTTCACTTAGTATCTCTTCAGCAACTAAATCTTCTAAATATTTTTGGATGGCTCTATTCAATGGTCTTGCACCGTATTGCTGATCATAACCTTTTTCAGATAAGAAATCTTTGGCTTTTTCAGTCAATTCAATATCATAACCTAAAGACAACATTCTGTCAAATACTTTCTTTAAAGAAAGATCAATAATTTTGTGTAAATGCTCTCTTTCAAGGGTATTAAAGACAATCACATCATCTAATCTGTTCAAGAATTCAGGACTAAAGGCTTTCTTTAAAGCATTCTGAATGGTAGATTTCATAATTTCATTAGAACTGTTGGCTTTATCTGCTGTGGAAAAACCAATACCTGCTCCGAAATCTTTTAAATCACGTACTCCTATGTTAGAGGTCATGATAATAATAGTGTTTCTGAAATCCACTCTTCTTCCTAATCCATCAGTAAGGATACCATCATCCAATACTTGCAACAAGATATTGAACACATCAGGGTGCGCTTTTTCAATCTCATCCAAGAGCACTACAGAATAAGGTTTTCTTCTTACTTTTTCAGTCAGTTGACCACCTTCTTCATAACCAACATATCCCGGAGGCGCTCCCACTAATCGTGAAACAGAGAATTTTTCCATGTATTCACTCATATCTATCCTGATTAAGGCATCTTCCTTATCGAATAAATATAATGAAAGCACTTTGGCCAATTCCGTTTTACCTACTCCGGTTGGACCTAGAAATACAAATGAACCAATAGGTTTTTTAGGATCTTTCAAGCCAATTCTTGTTCTCTGAATTGCTTTAGATAGCTTAGAGATTGCCTCATCCTGACCAATTACCTGCCCTTTCAGGTCATCTCCCATACCTTTAAGTTTTGCACCCTCGTTTTGGGCAACTCTTTTGGTAGGTACACCAGTCATCATGGCAATTACTTCAGCTACATTATCCTCCGTAACTTTATATCTCTTGGTTTTTGTTTCCTCTTCCCAGTTACGTTTGGCATTTTCTAATTCATCTAATAATTTCTTTTCAGAATCTCGTAATCGGGCTGCTTCTTCATACTTCTGGCTTCTTACCACAAGGTTCTTTTCCTTTTTCACATCTTCAATAGCACCCTCTAATCTTACGATATCATCTGGCACGTGAATATTGTTAATATGCACTCTTGCACCTGCTTCATCCATTACATCAATGGCTTTATCAGGTAAAAATCTGTCAGAGATATACCTGTCACTTAATCTCACACATGCTTCTATCGCTTCTTTTGTGAAATTAACATTGTGGTGATCTTCGTATTTATCTTTAATGTTTTCCAAAATTTCCATGGTCTCTTCTACTGTAGTAGCATCAATCATTACCATTTGGAAACGTCTGGCCAATGCACCATCTTTCTCGATGTACTGACGGTATTCATCTAATGTGGTGGCACCAATACATTGAATTTCGCCTCTTGCTAGAGCAGGCTTGAACATATTGCTGGCATCTAAAGAACCTGAAGCACCTCCGGCACCAACAATGGTGTGTAGCTCATCAATAAACAGAATCACATTGGGCGATTTTTCCAGCTCGTTCATTACAGCCTTCATTCGCTCTTCAAACTGACCACGGTATTTGGTACCAGCCACTAAAGAAGCTAAATCAAGTGTAACAACTCTTTTACCGAAAAGGACTCTCGATACTTTTCTTTGAATAATTCTCAGTGCTAAACCTTCGGCAATAGCTGTTTTACCTACACCCGGTTCACCAATTAAAATCGGGTTGTTTTTCTTTCTTCTAGACAGGATTTGAGCAACCCTTTCAATTTCTTTCTCACGACCCACAATTGGATCTAATTTATCATCTTCAGCCAATTTGGTTAAATCTCTACCAAAATTATCCAAAACAGGCGTTTTTGATTTTTCAGCTGTTTTGCTACCTGATCCACTGCCTGTATCTCTAGGCCCTCCACCAAATAGCTTGCCTGAATCCTCATCACTGTCATCTGTATCAGAAGATGCCATCGGGTTTTGTGTCTGATATTCGAGTAATTCCTTAATTACGTCATAATTTACGTCAAACTTATCCATTACCTGAGAGGCAATATTATCTTCGTCTCTTAAAATTGAAAGCAATAAATGCTCTGTACCTATTAGCTGGCTTTTAAATATCTTTGCCTCTAGATAAGTAATTTTTAATACTTTTTCAGACTGCTTAGTTAAAGGGATATTAGCCAGATTTTTAACGTTATTAGTAGCAGTACCGCGGGTGCTTCTTTCTAATTCTCCACGAAGCTCATCTAAGGAAATGCCCAGCTTTTTTAACAAACTGATAGCAACGCCTTCGCCTTCCCTCACCATGCCCAATAATAAATGCTCTGTACCTATATAATCGTGACCCAGACGCAATGCCTCTTCACGACTCAAAGAAATAACTTCTTTTACTCTATTTGAAAATTTTGCTTCCATAATTCTTCTCCTCTGTATTTGTAATTCCAATGTAAAATCTAGCCAAATAGGCCACATGGAAATCATATTCGTTATTTAATATAAATGTAGATTCTTCATCCCATTTATTTCAATGCTTTTTATGCTCTAAATTGTAAGCTATGTTATGTTATAACTTAGATAACACAATGTAACAATATTAAAAACTAAATAAAAAAACTAAAGTTTTAATTTAAATAAATTTGATGCTATGTCGGTAATAATACTATCCCAAACAGCTTTTTATTAGTCTCAAATTATTTAGTTTATAAAAGTATTAGTTTAATAAAAAAGTTTACTAAAATTAGATTCTCTAATAATGCTTTCTGCATTAGGGCCTTCGTTCATCAATAAATCTATAATACTTAAATTTTTCTCAAAAGTGTTGCCAAAATTTTGATGATAAATCTTTGTTTCAAAATTATGAGCTATAAAACTTTTGTTTTTAGGTGTTATTAACGATCTGGCGTCAATAACGTTATTATTTAATTCTTTTTTATAGCTGTCAGTTTCTGTTATTTTTAATGGCAACCTAATGATTTTCAGACACCTTGTCAGTATATCTACATTAAAGTCCCAAAGGTAATTGTATTTTTTGTAGTAGAAAGGTTCAAATTCGTCCGCAAAGAATTCATAAAATGGAGTTTTCCCATAACAGGTTTTTAAGGTTCTCCAGTGCTTAATCTGCCATGTTTGCTCATTATCAATTTTAATATCTTTGCTTCTAATTTTTTTATTGGCACCAACTAAGGGTATTGTTAAGCTTTCTCTTTGTTGAGAGGATAAAATTTCACATCTATTCCTATAAGTTTGCTTTTCAAAGTTTTCATTGGCTTCCAAAATTAGCATTTCAGCCTTATTAATTAAGCTAAAATAAGCTATAGAAGGTAGATATTGTAATTCGGCAATTACCTGGTTCATCATTGATTATAAATGATTTCTTGAGAGGAAATATTTCAACTTATTAATTTGCCCAGACCTTCACGAATTACCTCAGCAGGCTCCATAGTACAGTCAACAACAGTAGATGGCACGTTTTTCCCAAAGTCGCCATCAATCACTACATCTACTAAGTTTTTGAAAGCCTCATAAATTTCCTGAGGGTCCGTTGGGTACTCTACAATGTTATCATCCTCCCTTATGGAGGTGGTAATTAGTGGGTTTCCCAGGTGCCTCACTATACTTAAAGGTATTTTGTTATCCGGTATTCTTATACCCACCGTTTTTTTATTGGCGTTTACAATTTTAGGTACGTTACTGTTAGCAGGTAAAATGAAAGTGAAAGGACCAGGAAGGTTTTTTTTCATTAACTTAAAGGTTGGCGTGGATAAATTTCTGACATAATCAGAAATATGGCTCATATCTTCACAAATAAAAGATAAATTTATTTTACCAGGTTTTATGCCTTTCACCCAGCACAATTTATCTATTGCTTTTCTATTGGTTAAATCGCAGCCTAAGCCATAGATAGTATCTGTAGGATATATTATTACCGCACCGTTTTTTAACAAATCAACAATGTGCTTAATTTTCCTCTCATCAGGGTTTTCTTCGTAAAGTTTAATAAATTCTGCAGCCATATACAATATTAGTAAAATTGCAGGAAAAGGAAGGGCTATATTCATGCAAAAGCTCATTTATATTTTTTTAACTTAAAATGCCAGTTAATTTTTCTTTTACCAGTCAATAGGAATGGTTTGATGTAATAAAACGAGGCTAATTACTTTTCTTTGTTAAGTAATCCACAGTTTTTAAGGTGGCGTTAAAAACAAAATCAGTAAATTTGGGCTTTGATTTGAATAATTTGAAATTATTAGATTTTACCTATTGTTAATCCTTTCGATTGACTAAATCCATATATGAAAAGAAATAAATTTTTAGTAGCATTTGTAATTGTATTTTCTGTTCTAGTAGCAGGATTTGTATTTTATTTTTATCAGGTTTTTTTTACTGAGAATATTTTGGTGGAAAAAGGCGACCAGACGATTTTGATTAGCGAGGAAATGACATTTAAAGATTTACAAGATGTGGTGTATAACCAGGGTATTGTAAATGATATGTTGTCTTTTAGCTTTGTGGCTAAAATTCTTGATTATCAGGAAAATATGAAGCCCGGTTTATATCTGCTAGAGAAAGATATGACCAATCTTCAGGCCATTAGGATGCTCAGAGCTGGTATTCAAACCCCCACCAGAGTTACTTTTAATAATGTGCGGTTAAAGTCTGAATTGGCTAGCAAGATTACAACAAGATTACAGGCAGATTCTACTGAATTCCTTTCATTACTCAATAACGATTCCTTAATAAACAGTTATGGTTTTACAAATGATAATATCATGACGATGTTTATTCCTAATACTTATGAAATGTACTACACTACTTCAGAAGAAGGGATTTTTGATAGAATGCATACTGAATATGAAAAATTTTGGACAGAAGAAAGAAAACAAAAAGCGAAAAAAATTGGGCTGAGCCCACAAAAGGTGAGTATTTTGGCCTCTATTGTGCAAGCTGAAAGTATTAAGGAGGATGAAAGACCTAAAATTGCAGGTGTGTACCTAAACAGGCTGGAAAGAGGGATTGCATTGCAGGCAGATCCTGCTTTGGTTTATGCAATGGGTGATTTTACGATTAAAAGGGTGCTTAATGTGCACAAGGAAGTAGAATCTCCCTATAATTTATATAAATATAGAGGCTTACCTCCAGGACCTATCAATTTGCCGGAAATCAATTCTATAGATGCTGTATTGAATGCAGAAAAGCATAAATATATTTATTTTTGCGCTAAGTCAGATTTTTCCGGTTACCATGCATTTGCTACGAATTTAGCTGAGCATAATAGAAATGCAAGAGAATATCAAAGCGCATTGAATAAAGCCAGAATTTACAAATAATTATGTATCAATTTGAACATAAATTAAGAGTACGCTATGCAGAAACCGACCAGATGGGTTATTGCTATTATGGTAATTACTCTACTTATTATGAGGTTGCAAGGGTAGAAGCTATCAGAAGCCAGGGTTTAAGCTATAAATTAATAGAGGAGCAAGGTGTTATTATGCCGGTGCTGGAAAATTGCTCTAAATATTTAAAGCCTGCACGGTATGATGATGAATTATTGATTAAATTAAGTATTTCAGAAAAGCCTGGTATTAAAATCAAATACCAATATGAGATATATAAGGAAGATGTTTTAATCCATAAAGGCTACACCATTTTGGTATTTGTAAATAAACTTACAGGGAAACCCTGCCAAATTCCCCCGATATTATCTGAGGTTTTAAATCCTTATTTTGATGAAGTTTAAATATAAACGCATCATATTATCTATTAACCCGGTCAGTAAGTTCCTTCGCTTTCTGAAGAGGACCAAATTGAAAAAAAGCGGGGTGTCGTATTTCAATTTATTACAAATTTTTATTGAAGAAGTAAGAGATCAAAACATTATTGAAAGAGCCAATAATGTAGCCTTTCATTTTACCTTGGCTATTTTCCCTGCTATCATTTTCTTATTCACTTTAATACCGGAACTTCCTATAGATAATTTAACGGAGCAGGTGATGATGTTTTTGGAAGATACTATTCCGGGTTCTGTTTTTCAGGAAGTGGAAGTCACTATTGAAGATATCATTTCCAAATCAAGAGGAGGTTTGCTCTCCATTGGTTTTATTTTAGCTTTATTTTTTGCTACCAATGGTACTACAGCTTTAATGAATTCTTTTAATAGAACGTATAAGACAAAAGACAGCAGAGGCTTTATCAGGTCAAAACTGATAGCATTGGGACTTACTTTTTTATTAGCATTTGTTTTATTTTCTGCTATTGTATTATTAATTGTAGCCCAGCAAGGAATTACCTTCTTGGAAAGCAAGGGGCTTTTTAATAGAGATCTTGAAATATATGTATTTATAATATTACGGTTTTTAGTGATTTTCTTTTTATTTCAGATGGCCATTTCTCTTATTTATTATATTGCTCCTGCGGTAAAGGAAAAGTGGCATTTTTTTAATCCCGGTTCTATTTTAGCGACTTTTCTATGCCTGGCAGCCTCCTTTGGTTTTTCCTTTTATATCAACAACTTCGGTACTTATAATAAGCTTTATGGTTCCATTGGGGCCTTGATAGCAATTATGATATGGTTTTCATTTTTATCACTGTTTTTGATAGTTGGGCTTGAACTCAATGTGAGTTTGGATCATGCAAAAAACGGCAAAATGGTAAAAAATTAAATTTTCATAAATTTTATTTGCTAGCTAATTTATTTCCCATACATTTGCATTCCAATTCGGAAAAGGATTCTGGATTTTGTTTAATAGAGGAGTGGCAGAGTGGTCGATCGCGTTGGTCTTGCCCCGAAGGGATGCCAACGGCAAAAACCAATGTGCCGCCCCGAAGGGATCACGATGTGACGAGGTACCGTGGGCTAGAAGCGTAATGTGAAGATGAAGTTCTTTACTTATATATTGAAGAGTGAAAAAGATGGAACTTATTATTATGGTCATTCGAAAGATTTAAAAAATCGATTGATTAGACATAACAGTGGAAGAGTTCGATCAACAAAAAATAAAAAACCTTGGGTTATTCATTATACAGAAGAGTATGATACAAAATCTGAGGCAAATAAAAGAGAAATGTTCTTCAAATCAATTGAAGGATATAATTTCCTGAAAAATGGAAATATAATTTAGAGGAGTGGCAGAGTGGTCGATCGCGTTGGTCTTGAAAACCAATGTACCGCGAGGTACCGGGGGTTCGAATCCCTCCTCCTCTGCATAGTTAACCCTGATTACTGTAGTAGTCAGGGTTTTTTTGTGACTTTTAATAGGGTGTTCGCGGCTTTCATTTGATTTTGATTCAAATTTATTGATATGTGAGTTTAATCCGCAAAGTATTACCTTAATGAATAAAGAAGATCTAGGAAATACCATAAGAGAACGAAGGAGATTTCTCAAAATCACTCAAGAAGATTTGGCTGACATTTCAGGTATATCACAGAAAACTCTACGTTCAGTTGAAAAAGGAGAAGCCAATCCTTAAATATATAGTTTTTTAAAAGTCTGCTAGTTATGGCCTTGTCAATTGATATTAAAGTGATCAAATAAGGACAAAAGCAGCTGTAGTTAATAAAGTGTCATTTTTTCTTCTTGGTCTACCGTTGTATTTTTTTTACACATTTTTAAAATTGTTCACGAAATGTACTTGTTCACGTAACGTGAACATTGTATATTTGTGAACAGATGGAGAATGAAATATTAAATATTGCCATACAGAACGTTCAGAAAGAACTTCCCCTTCAATTGCGGTACAAGAAAACAGCGCAGTATGATGGAATCCTTACTATACAATATAATCAGCTAGAGTTAGACTTTTATGTGAAGCTCAAAAGAGAAGTACGACAATATGTAATTGGCGAGCTGGAGGATATCCAACAACCCTATATGGGGGTTATTTTAATTGCCGAAAGAATTCCTGCCAAAGTAAAAACAGCATTAAGAGAACGAAAAATTGCTTATATAGAAGCTAATGGTAATACCTATCTTGAAAAGGACAACACTTTCATTTTCATAGATACAAATAAACCACTCCAACTCACCAAAGAAAAAGGAAACAGAGCATTTACGAAAACAGGATTAAAAGTGCTCTTTCATTTTCTAATGAAGCCGGAACTAATAAATCAAACACAAAGAGAAATTGCAGAATATATAGGGGTCGGTTTAGGGAATATACCGCAAGTAATGGAAGGATTAAAAGCTACCGGTTATTTATTGCCTCTAAAGAAAAAGGAGTATGTATGGGAAAACAGGGAAAAACTATTATTCCGCTGGATAGGGGATTACCAGACTATACTTAAGCCTACATTGAAAAAAAGGCAATATCAAATGCGCGTCCCTTGGCACGAGATTGAATTAAATGATGGAATTGCAGCCTGGGGTGGTGAACCGGCAGCCGACTTGCTTACAAATTACCTAAGACCGGAAAAATTCATTCTTTACACTAATGAAGATCAGGCCACATTAATCAGAAATTATAAATTGCAGCCTAAAAAAGATGGGGATTTAGAAGTAAATGAGATGTTCTGGAATAAAGAACTCAACGGAAACACAGCTCCTCCTATTCTTGTATATGCCGATTTGATGATCGAAGGAGGTAAAAGAAATAAAGAAACAGCTGAAATGATTTATAATGAGCAAATTAAACCAAACCTATAAAGAATTAGCCATACCTCATTTTTCAGAGGTTTTTAACATCATCGATACAGTGATGAAACAGCTGAGCGTACCATATTATCTCATAGGTGCCAATGCTATTGCTCTGGAGTTATTAAAAGAGGGCATTAAGCCCAACAGAGGTACAAAGGATATCGATTTTGCAATCATGCTTTCTTCTATGAAAGAGTATGAAAATATCAGAAAAGCATTAGAGGCAAAAGGCTTTAGAAAGGCCAAAGAACCTTGGACGTATTTTTATGAAAAGGAGAATGTTGTAATTGATTTATTACCCTTTGGCCAAATACAGTAGAATGACACAGAAGATTTCAACAAACGCTATTCAGATTTACACATAATAGGTCTTCAGGAGATTTTGGAATCTCCAAACTCCTTGCCAATAGAAGAAAAATGGGTTAATATACCTCCCTAGCTGGAATGATACTTTTAAAATTCGTTGCATGGAGCGATAGGCCGGAAGACCGCGATAATGATTTGGTTGACATTCTTAAAATCATAGAACATTTCTACGATATTGAATTTGATAAGATTACGGAACAGCATTATGACATAATGGATACTCATGATTTTGATGAGAAAAGAATAGCCGCAGAAGTATTAGGACGGGAAGCAAGGGTATATCTTAATAAGTCTGACCAACTAAAAGATAGAATTCATAAAATAGTGAATGATAATTTAACAGAAATAAAACTTTCAGACATAGCGAAGCAATGGGCCAGGCAATCCGGCGAAGATGTAGAATATACATTTAGTTTATTAGTCGCATTTCAAAAAGGAATAAGGAAGGATAGCGAATTATAGAAATGTGTCGTGACGAATTACTCAAAACTTTCAATAATTCTTAAAATCAGAGTTAATCTTAAAATCAGAGTTAAATTGTATAGTCTTGAAAAAAATAAAAAAGGTACCGTAGGTTCAAATCCCTTTATGAGTCGAAAAGATGTTTCACCTTTGTTTCACCACATAAATAGTCGAACCTCAATAAAAGATTTACCACTAGACATTCAATGTAATACGAAAATAGAAGGCTGTTTTTAGCGTGTAAAAACGACCGTTTTTTTGTATGTTTAGTCATAAAAAATGGTCAAATGCGCGCAAAAGAAAAGCCTCAAAATGAGCTAAATTTTCTAGCCCATTCGCTTAACGAACAGCCTAATCCGAAAAATGAATTGTACCTGCTATGCCAGCAGATGCACTGGAATTACTTTGAAAAAGAGTTTAAACCTCTGTATTCTAAAAAAGGAAGCCCTGCACATAGCATATGTTTAATGCGTATTTTAATAGAGTTAAAACCCTTTTTTTGTATCGACTTTGTACTATATATCTTTTTTAATAATACGATTGGTGACGGTTCAAATTACGGCTGCATGAAACGGTAAGAAGATCAATTAATAACAATTGAATCATAATTAAGGGAGATACCATCTAAAATAAAAAAAGCCCGAGGCGCACCTCGAGCTTATTCGTCAAATTTTAAAGTGCAGCATATAAGCGTAAATGTCATATGGGGCACTGTGTCACAGATGTATCAAAATTAATTGATATTTGTATTGATTTAACAAATTTATAACCCATTTTAGTTTTAATAATTTCGTTTAGTTTAGGGTTATTTAATTTCATAGTTCAGTAATCGATCCTTCTAACTCATCTCTCCTGAAACTTGAAATTGCATTAAACATAAAAAATAACAATTTAAATACATCTTTAAGTGAATACGTATCTGAATTAGTAAATTTTAAATCTGGTAAAGAAGGAACTCGCTTAGGTGCTGCTAGTTCTTATCAAAAGCCCCATCAATTTTTAAAGCTTGTTTTATCTTGCTTAAATGTTCAAGTGCTTTTTCTGCAAATGCTTTATTCACTTTGTAAGTAATATATCTAGAATTTCTTGACTGATCATCTAACCATTTATATCTGAAGGAATCTAACGGAATTTTATTAGCAACTAATCTTTCTCTAGCTGCATGCCGTCCTTTTTGATTCAATGCATTTTTTACGTCCCTGATATTGGTACAAGTCCTACCGTTTAATTCGCACGGAAGTAAAACATCTTCAACATAATGTATAGCTGAATAAAAGGCTGTAGTTATTACCCAGTCATAATAGTGACCTTCATTTAGAAGTTTGACGGAAAGCTTTTCATTTCTTTGAGCTTGCTCCCTCTTTTTTTTCATACTTTATCAAGGCTTTCTGAATAACCAAAGCCGTCTTCTTGAAGGGATCCTTGGTCTAAATTGTCTGATCCGACTAAACTCATATCTAGGTTCTTACCAAAAAGCTCAACAAAAACCTTTCTTAACTCATTAGATTTATTATAAGCAAATTTAACAAATTCATCATTAAGAAGATACTGGTCTGGTACAGCAATTAAAACTTTAGGACAAGTTGGATTAACATCAAGATAAAATGAATGGGCAGAAAAATCTTTTTCCTTTAAAAAAGATATGAGTCTAGTTGTTAAAATATAAACTTGATTTGATTTTTGCTTAAAGTGTTCGACATGCTTCTTAAATACATCATTTACAAAATCTTTAGTCCCAGACTTTTTACCATCATCATAGCCCTTGCTGTATGCATCCGCCACAACATCTACGTGATAATATTCATCAGCACTTTCTCGCTTAACCTCTTCTTTGTACTTGCTTAAATATTCATTAAAGCTATCTGTACCTTTAGATTGATTAATAATTGATGACATATAGTTGGTTTTTTTGTAATTGAGTCTGCAAAATTAGCAAATAATTTAGTGATTCTTATTTAACCTCAACTTAAATATAGGTTTTAAAGTTTAAGATTCAAGAAAAAAAGGCTTTATTATTGTACAAAGAATAATCAGCTTTGATAATTCTCTAGCTATAACTAAAGACTTTTTTAATTTAAACCAATCCCCTCAATTTCTCCCCTAACGCCAAAATATGTTCATTTTTCCAGCCACTGCTACCGCTTAATTGGTTGCAGATTACAATTACTTGGTTTTCAAATGTAGCTATTGCTATATATCTATCCTTTTCTTTTCCATACTTTCCAAGAGAATTTAACTTAAAATTAATCCCCTTATATAATTTAGAAACTTCCTTTTGTGCTCTTTTACCATCTTCCAGATTTCCAATTGCAAAGACTACCGCTTTAAAATTTTTAAAGAAGGGATTCCGAAGCAATTCTTTTCTTTCAGTGGTCAAATGCAGACCTGAATTGCTAACAGCAGGGGTTACATTTAATTCTGTTGTAAATGCTTTATCAAACAAAGTATCACCAGAATTTTGTGGCCAATTCTTTTTCATGTTTTCATGGCAGGAATTTATACCGTGAAAAAGCATCTGTCAAAATGGAATACTTTGACCAGGTATGATTTCCTGGCCTTCCTTTTTTGTGATGATTCCTTGGATTTCTTGGGTCAAAATTTATTTCTGATAAATCTCCCTTATTATTAACAATCTTTGACCATTGAAATGAATTGTTGATGCTTTCATATAACATTAATTCAGGATTGTTAAAGGCGTTAAATGCTTTTTCCTGACCCACTATCAACAAATCAGCTTCAGGATTACCAAAACCTATGTAATAAGGGTTGGCAATCTTATTAAAATCTTTAATATCCTTTAGTTTTACTTCAATATTTCCCCAAGCTTCTAATCTTTCTTGTTCTGTTTTGAGAGAAAAAAAATTCTGTGGAAAGAATCGGTAACCACCCTCTTTTTTTAAATACTGAATATATTTATTATCCTTCTCAAATTCTTTGATAAGGTTTTTTAAAAATGAATCCATAAATTAAAATGTCAAAACTTGAGTATTAATTAAAAAGTATCCTTTCTATCTTTATAAAGCCTCACAAAAGCCTGTAATAACCTTTTATCATTTGGATTTTCAGAAAGTTCAGTTGACAAGTTTTCTTTGATTTCAGGTATTTCTTTTAATTTTTTTAGGGTTTCTATATTGTAAATATTGAAAAGCCAATCAGTATAAAATAAATCATAATCATAGTTCTCTGGGTCTAGTAGCCACCTATAATAGTCACCTAATTTCCGGATTTTATCAAATTTCTCTTCTCGAGTATCAATACCATATTTGATAACAAGATGGATTAATTGTAAAAAATAGAAGTTTGTATTATTGCCAATGCCAAAGATTTTTTCTCTTGCGGGGGCAGAGCTGGATATAGTTTTGAGATTAATTTGTCAACTATTTTTTGTCATAAGGTAAAATATCTTCACATATAGATATGTATTGAAGTTCTGAATCTGAACTTCCAATAATTCGTTCATTTATTAAATCGCCTAGTTTCTTCTTTATAATTCTGTGCAAAGTGCCACATGTTTACTATGTCCATTTCATCATGACTTCTGGAACAAATTTCACATCGACCAAAAAATTGGGATTTTAAATTATTTAAGTCTTTCTATTAATTTTTAGATCTTGTCTGCCTATTATTAAAAATTTAAAAGAGATATAATTATTTCTCTATTGTGAAGTGCCTCGACTTTCAATATTAATGAAAATAGTTTCTGTAAATTTGATACTATTAATATCTTACCCTTTCTCGAAATTACTGGTTCCCACATATTTTATGGCTTGCTTGTTTATTAAATGATTCCTGAAATACAGTTCAGGAGTAATTTAAAAATTTTATTGAATCTAGTTTTATTTAAATCTAGATAAGCCAATAAAATCAATGCATTTGAGTAAAACCTATTCAGTTTAGACTTGAAAAAATAGGCCTCATCTTCATTTTTTAAAATGTCATAAAGTTCTGCTTGTTGTTCAAACAAATTACTATAAAGTTCTTCTAATTTCGCATGAGCGCTTTCTTGATAGTCTTCAAAAGCGATTTGATTTACATTATATCTTTTTAGTAACTTTTGTAAACTTTCATTTTCTGAATTTTCAATTATGACCTGAACAGCATAATTATTTAATCCTGACATCCCACTGTTTTCAGTGCCAATACCTAATGCACAAATAATACATTCGTTAAGTCATTTTTAATTTGTTGGTATCTTCAGAAAACCCATCGAATATAATATTATTTAAAGAGAGAAATTGATTGAATTGAGCAAAATTGTTATGAGCTGACTGTATAGATGAATTTCTTGTATTACCGCCATTACGTACCAATTCATAGGAGGCGATGAGCTTTGATTTTATATGGTTTAGCTGATATTGAGCTGATGTTAAAAAGCTATCTGCAATTAACCATTCAATCGTTTTGTCTTCAACAAAATTTCCGATCGGTGCGAATTCAGATATTAAGTCATAATCATCTTTCTCTCCTTTTTGAGATTAAAAGTGAATGCGTTATTAAGTTTATTTAAATTGTACTTTGCAATTGTTCTATATACCGAATTATTTTTCTCTCTGGATTTCTGTAAAAGGGTTTGTGCCACCTCAAATGATTCATTTAATTTTCCAAATTGAAACAATTTAAACGACTTGAAGGAAATGTCCTGTAAAGAATCTTCCTTTAGAGTACTTAATTTTTTGTACGCATCAATAAAGTTGAATTTCTGGATGCAGCAACTAATGCAATTGCATTCTTGTTCCGTTTGAGGTAACTCTATTAAATTATTTGAACTTCTTTCCGAAATGTAATAGATCGAGTTCCTAGTGAAGCTTTCGATTATCTGTTTAACTTCTTTATTTGTAAGACTTTGTGAGTTACTTCCAGTTTTATATTTTTTAAATAATTCTGAAATTGTATCATGGAGTAGCTCACTTTTAGTTGAGATAGTAAAGTTTTCATAATATCCAAAATCATTATTCTTGCCAAGAATTATTTCATTATCAATAAAAATATGAACTGGTAGGTAATTAAGGTTCTTGTATGCATAATTAATCAAATTAAGGAGATTTTTTTCATATGAGATACTTTCATCAATTTTAAAAGAATTTTTACTAAGCTCTATTTTCAACTTTTTTTCAGGAATAAATTCAGGAAATTTTTCTTTTAATTTATTAATTCCTAGTCCTGTTTTGTGGTAATATTCAATCGTAACATTTTTATAATCATCTAATATGTCAGGGTGTAGTTGATCTATATTAGGTTTATCATCACTAAAATCGGTATAATTATCTGAGATAAAAATGACCGTTTCATTATTCCCGTTGAAGTATTCCAGAGTCGAAAATATAATTAGTGCATCGGAAATGCTTTCTATCTTTTTATGAAATGGTGCTTTTCTCTTTTCTTGGTGATCTGAAGATCTAGCTTTTACTTCTTTTGTGATCTGAACTTCGAAAGCTTTCTTTTCAATTATAGTATCTATTTTTGCTATTTGATTATCTATCCATTCATAACTAAGAGAGTTGAAATCCGGCTCATTATCTCCAAGTAGTATAAATAATTCTTTAGCATGTTTTTTTTTGGTTTCAATTGAACTGATTGTACTTTCTCTCTGCTTTATTTTATGCATTCCCCATTCTTCCTGAAGGAGTCTATTTGTGATTAATTTGATTTTCCCTGCTTCAACTATGTTGTATAAAAAATCAATATCCTCGTTTTCAGTTTTTAAATCACTAAATAAATTTCTTAAAGTACAGGTATCTAATAGTAAATAATCCATATTACCTAACAGCCCCTCCCAGAATTTTAATTTCCACTTCCATTAGATCATACAACTTATGAACCATTCGTTCAATCCTTGAGAGACTTTTCTTTAATTTCAGGAAAGCTTGGTCTCCCGATTTCCATAAAGCAAGGATATTGTAATTCATATATAATAAGTAGTATAAAGTAAACTTATAAAGTAAATAAATTTATACAGAAAAAGAGTGCAAAGAAGAAAATTTGTTGCAAATTCCAGAATAGGAAGGGTATAAAAAAAGGGTTAACCATTTCTGATTAACCCCTTATTAGTAGCGAGAGCAGGATGCTGACGAAGCAAAGCTTGTCAGCATCAAGACAATTTTGCAAAAAAAAAAGCAAAAATTCGTCTTGGCTCGAATAAAGCTAAGACATGTTAATCGCTTGATAAACTCATTAAGAAAAGAAACTCATCCTGTCCTGCTATACCTTCCTCATACTTAAGCATGAATCGAATAAGCCTTTCTCTCGATAAATTTTTTAATTTGGTTTCAAGTTTTAGTGAATCTGAACGGGTTTCTTTAAGAGTTGACCAGATCAACTTCCAGGGAGTTCCTTTTTGCGTAAATTTCTCAACGCCTTTATTATGCCTGGTTAATCTATCATTGAAATTCTTCGTTTGACCACGATAGAATTGATCAATTTTCTCTAGTATAGGATATAAACAGTATAAATCTCCATCTTCCAAAACAAATTAGACACAAAAAAGGGTTAACCATTTCTGATTAACCCCTTATTAGTAGCGAGAGCAGGATGCTGACGAAGCAAAGCTTGTCAGCATCAAGACAATTTTGCAAAAAAAAAAGCAAAAATTCGTCTTGGCTCGAATAAAGCTAAGACATGTTAATCGCTTGATAAACTCATTAAGAAAAGAAACTCATCCTGTCCTGCTATACCTTCCTCATACTTAAGCATGAATCGAATAAGCCTTTCTCTCGATAAATTTTTTAATTTGGTTTCAAGTTTTAGTGAATCTGAACGGGTTTCTTTAAGAGTTGACCAGATCAACTTCCAGGGAGTTCCTTTTTGCGTAAATTTCTCAACGCCTTTATTATGCCTGGTTAATCTATCATTGAAATTCTTCGTTTGACCACGATAGAATTGATCAATTTTCTCTGAGTATAGGATATAAACAGTATAAATCTCCATCTTCCAAAACAAATTAGACACAAAAAAGGGTTAACCATTTCTGATTAACCCCTTATTAGTAGCGAGAGCAGGATGCTGACGAAGCAAAGCTTGTCAGCATCAAGACAATTTTGCAAAAAAAAAAGCAAAAATTCGTCTTGGCTCGAATAAAGCTAAGACATGTTAATCGCTTGATAAACTCATTAAGAAAAGAAACTCATCCTGTCCTGCTATACCTTCCTCATACTTAAGCATGAATCGAATAAGCCTTTCTCTCGATAAATTTTTTAATTTGGTTTCAAGTTTTAGTGAATCTGAACGGGTTTCTTTAAGAGTTGACCAGATCAACTTCCAGGGAGTTCCTTTTTGCGTAAATTTCTCAACGCCTTTATTATGCCTGGTTAATCTATCATTGAAATTCTTCGTTTGACCACGATAGAATTGATCAATTTTCTCTGAGTATAGGATATAAACAGTATAAATCTCCATCTTCCAAAACAAATTAGGCACAAAAAAGGGTTAACCATTTCTGATTAACCCCTTATTAGTAGCGAGAGCAGGACTCGAACCTGCGACCTTTGGGTTATGAGCCCAACGAGCTACCAACTGCTCCATCTCGCAATATATCACTCTTGATTTCTACATCTTTTCACATAATTTCTAGATGTTTCCCTCAAAAGGAATACAAAGGTAATGCAAAGTTTCGAAAAAACAAGTACCTTTGTGAAGAAAATATTTTTAATGGAAGAAAAATCTCATAAAGCAGGCTATGTCAGCATCGTAGGAAAACCCAATGTGGGTAAATCTACATTAATGAATGCTATGGTGGGCGAAAGGCTTTCGATAATTACCTCAAAAGCCCAGACCACCCGTCATAGAATTATGGGGATTTTAAGTGGTGAGGATTTCCAGATTGTATACTCCGATACACCTGGTATTCTTAAGCCGCAGTATGAGTTGCATCAGTCAATGATGAAATTTGTGAAAAGCGCTTTAGAGGATGCTGATGTTTTACTATTTGTAACCGACTTATATGAAAAATATGAGGAAGGAGACACATTAATCGACACCATTGCTAATTCTGATATTCCGACTATCTTAGTCATGAATAAGATAGACCAGTCGAAAGGTAGCCAGGCAGAAGATAAGATGAAATATTGGGCAGAAATTATAAAGCCCGACCATCAGATTATGATTTCAGCGTTGGAAGAACTTAATATCAATGAGCTTTTTAAGATGCTGATTGATTTAATGCCTGAGCATCCGGCCTATTTCCCCAAAGAAGATTTAACGGACAAACCGGAAAAGTTTTTTGTGGAGGAAATTGTTCGCGAAAAAATATTTAAAAACTATAAAAAAGAGGTGCCCTATAGCTGTGAGGTAGTGGTGACCGAATTCAAGGAAGATGAAAAAATTATCCGCATAAGGGCTGAAATTTATGTGGAGAGAAAATCGCAAAAAGGTATTATAATAGGTAAAGGAGGAGAGGCCCTTAAGAAGGTGGGTATAGAATCACGAGCGGAATTAGAAACTTTTTTTGCTAAGCAGGTGCACCTGGAAACTTTTGTAAAAGTGGAGCAGGATTGGAGGAAGAAAGATCTGAAACTAAAACGTTTCGGATATTAGGTATTAATTACGAATTGATAAAGGGAGAATTACGAATTTGTTAATTGTGATTTTGGAGTTGATTTTAATATTATAATTTTCATTTTTTCGTAACCTGATTCCTTTTTCAAATATTCGTAATACGTAATTAAATTTTGTAATTAAATTAAATGTCAAATATAGTAGCTATAGTAGGTAGACCCAATGTAGGTAAATCTACCTTTTTTAATAGATTGGTTGAAAGGAAGCAAGCCATCATGGATAATGAATCGGGTGTAACTCGTGACAGGCAATATGGTGAGGCGCAGTGGAATGGTAAGAAATTTACAGTAATTGATACCGGTGGCTATGTCACCGGATCAGAAGATGTATTTGAATCGGAAATCAGGAAGCAGGTAAAGGAAGCACTGAATGAGGCTGCTGTTATCTTGTTTATGGTAGATTGTCATACCGGATTGACAGGCCTGGACAAAGATTTCGCCAAAATAGTAAGGGAAATTAATAAACCTGTGTTTGTGGTAGCTAATAAAGCTGACACCCCGGAGAAAAGCTATACTTCAGGTGAGTTTTATGCGATGGGCTTTGATGAGGTGTTTCCGGTTTCTTCAGCCAATGGCTCAGGCACTGGTGAGATCTTGGACGAAGTGGTAAAGATTCTTGATCAAAATCATGAGGATCCTTATGCAGGTGTGCCAAGAATTGCCATCTTAGGAAGACCTAATGCAGGTAAATCGTCTTTTTTGAATGCCCTTGTTGGTAGGGAGCGTACCATTGTTACAGATATAGCAGGTACCACCAGAGACTCCATCAACACGCATTATAAATTGTATGGAAAAGATTTTATTCTCACCGACACTGCTGGTTTAAGAAAGAAAACCAAGCTGAAGGATGATATAGAGTTTTATTCTACCATCAGAGCTATTCAGGCTTTAGAAGATAGTGATGTGTGTATCATCATGATTGATGCTGAAAGGGGTTTTGAGGCGCAGGATATGCAAATTATTTCTTTAGCCCATAAGAATAAAAAAGGGATCATGATCATGATCAATAAATGGGATTTAATAGAAAAAGATGGTAAAACCCATGATACTTATAAAAAGGAGATCCAGCATAAATTAGGGCCTTTAGATTTTATTCCAATTATCTTCACATCAGTTATTCTGAAACAAAGGATTTTTCAGGCCATTGAATTGGCCATGAAAATTTGCGAGAGCCGAAATGAAAAGGTTACTACTTCTGCTTTAAATGAAGTAATGTTAAAGGAGATTGAAAAATATCCACCTCCGGCATTAAAAGGAAAGCATATTAAAATAAAATATGTTACACAGTTACCTACTTTCACACCGGTGTTTGCTTTCTTTTGCAATTTACCGCAGTATATTAAAACGCCTTATGAAAGGTACCTGGAAAACAGATTAAGAGAGCATTTTGACTTTGAAGGAGTTCCAATTAAACTTGTTTTTAGAAAAAAATAAGATTTTATTAGTTTATTGATTAATATTTTATCTAACTTTGCTGTTCAAAATCCTAAATCTGATTAAACTATGAAAAAATTATTCACACTATTCATGTTAGCTGCATTCTCTTTTGCAGTAGTATCATGTGACAACAAAAGCGAAAAAGAAAAAGCTGAAGATCAAATAGAAGAGGCAGCTGAAGAAACTGAAGAAGCAGTAGAAGATGCAGCTGAAGAAACTGAAGATGCAATGGAAGATGCAGCTGAAGAAGTTGAAGAAGGTACTGAAGAAGTTATCGAAGAATAATAATTTCTTTATCTCAATTAAAAAAAGGGTTAGCATTGCTAACCCTTTTTTTATTCTATCAATCGAGAAAATCTTTTCATTGTCAAATCAAATGAGGTCAAAAATTTTCTCCTGCCCGCTTATTTCGTTTCTTTAAAACCTCGTGATGGTGACATTGGGGTAGGAAAATCTATGATTTATGCCGGCTACTCATGGAAAATGAAATTGACTAAAAAAGTTGACATACTAACCTTAATAAGTGCTTCTTAAACTTTAAAACTAAGTATAAAACCTTAAAAAAGAGAAATCTCACTAAATATTGAGGTTTCATTTATATTTTAAGGTATTTTAAACAAAATTTTATTCTTCATCTTTTTGCTTGATCAAAAAGATGCAAAAAATCAAGACAAAAAGATGCTTCTACGCTACAATTCAGCGCGCTCCCCGCCTTTTTGTCGACCAGCCCGCTCGGTTTTAACAAATATTATTTGGTTATCGAGCAAGGTAGAATTTATCATGAGCACCCTATGCCATCATTCCACATATTTTCCCTATTTATTCAACAAATCCTTTAAATCAGCGACTATCTCCTGCTCTTTCTCCATAAAATACCCCTGCTTCATTAAAATACGATGATTGTTCCATTGTTTCCAAAGTAATTCCATTTCGTAATAAACTATAGAAATAAGTGGTAGTGAAAATGTAATTAACCCACCTATCAACCAGTCAAATAGTAAGCTAAAAATCACCCATAAAACACCATAATAGATAGGGTACAGAAAGGTAGAAATACCCACTCTTAATGAAATATGCCAGGTTTTGTCTTTTACACCTTTAATGATTTTATTTTCTACAATAAATTCTGCGGGGTAATTTATGATTTTAGCTATCAGCCAGAAGGGTGATCCTATTATTAAACCCAATGTTTGCAAGGCAAAGCGTGCACCATTTGGTTTTTTCATTTGAAAATCTTCGGACAGTTTCAGCTTTTTGGCCTGCGTGAAATAATCATTCACTTTGCTTCTTATTTCATTTAATCGGTTTGGTGTTTTTTGCAGCGTTATTCTGATTAGTTCCAGCAATGTATTTTCAGCTTGAACGAGCGTCTCTTTTTCAGGAGCTAGTTGCATAGCGTGAGGTTTGAGAATTTGCCTGATTTTTTCAAATAGAGCATATTCTTCTGTCCACTTGATATCGATCATTTCTTTCTCAAGCGCCTCCTTTATTTTATCTGTTAGGTCTTTTAGTGCTTTTTGAGGATTTTCTTCATAAAGTTCTTTGTAAGGGAGTATGGAAAATGGTTTACCATACTTAATATATACATCGTGCCACCTTTCTCCATGGTTTTCGTAGTGCAAACCGACAGGAATAATGGCTAGATCAAGCTTAAAATCATTTCGCTCTTCTGCCTGAAAGGCTATTCTGGCGGCTCCTTTTTGCAAAGGTCTGAGGCTTCTTTCTATGGCATGATTACCTTCTGGGAAAAGAGCTACTACTCCTTTGCTTTCAAATATTTGAAAACATTTTTCAAAAACACTGTCATTTTGAGTAACACTGCTCAGCCCATCTCTTTTTCTGTAAATGGGCAATAAGCGAATGAGATCTAAAGCTAGCTTTGCAAATGCAGATTTGAATATATCAGCCCTCACCAAAATATAGGGGGAAGCTTTATAGGCAGAAATCCCCATTAAAATACCATCCATAAAAGTGCTTTGGTGGTTGGCCACATAAAGTGCAGGTTTACTTTTTTTGATAGCGGGGTAACCTGTTACTATTACTCGTCTAAAGCCGAAAGCATAGGCGCCTGAAACCAGCCTTCGCATGCCACGGTATATTCGTTTTTTGATAAATGGAATCATTCAATTATTTAATCAGAAAAGTATTCTTTACTAGTTTGGCTGCAAATATAAGAATTTTACTGATTGTTCGATTGGGTGAGTATCGTGTACGATAATGAACATGATTTTCAAATTATCTAAGTAGAAATCGTTTTTAGAGAGCCTAAAGACGTTTGGCACGCCTTTGGCACCTTATTTTGAAGAGGGAACGTATATAATTATAGATGGAAATGTACTTCATGCGCTAATTTGTTAGAAGTTCGCTTTTTTATAGAATTTAAACCAATAATAGAATGAAACAAAGACTAGAAAGATCAAATGATAAGGTGTTGGCAGGTGTATGCGGTGGAATTGCAGAATATTATGGATGGGATGTTGCCAAGGTGCGGCTACTATATGTGTTACTTTCTATTTTGAGTGCAGCTTTTCCAGGTGTTTTAGTCTATATAATTTTATGGATCGTGATGCCGGAGAAAATTAGATTTTAATACTACTTAAATTATCTTTTTCTCCATCATTTTTTTTAAAGTACGAAACTACCATGCTGCGGTCTACTCTATTTAAATAGGGTGACAGTAGGTTTTGACTCTTGGTTTTTTTGTTATCTCTTTATTTCTTGATACGGGTTCCCGTTTTAGCAAAGTAATCTTCCATTTGTATAAACTGTTAATTCGTATACTTTTCATGTTAAAATGAAGAGAATCAATTTCCATTGATATTTTTTAAATATCTATCAGATAGATGTTTATATGTACAGATATTTTTACCTCCTTTCTAATTCATCAAATTAGCCTCCTAATTTTCATAATTTTTATTATATTAAAGACTGATTTTAATAGTACTGTACCTCTCCGCTCAAAAATAGGATATAAATTTTAATGATGGATGAACAAGAATATAATAAAATAAAGTTACTCCACGAGCAGATAGAAGACTTGACAAAGTCGGGTAACTGGGAGCTAGATTTAGAGGGGAACGAGCTATGGTGGTCTGCTGGTGTGTACAAAATGCTAGGTTACATGCCAAATGAATTCGAATTAACTTCTGAGAAAGGTATACAAGTAATACATCCTGAAGACAGAGAAAGAGCAATAGCGCTGAAAGGTAAAGTAGTTCAAGAGGAGGCAGTATATTTCATTGAAAAGAGATTGCTTACAAAATCAGGAAATGTCATTTATGTGCGCTCTAAAGCCAATCTTTTTAAAGATGAAAATGGAAGAGCCATAAAGCTGATTGGAGTTTTTCAGGATATTAGTGATTTTGTAGAATCACAGAAGGAATTAAAGCAACAGAATTCACTCACTCAAGACATTCTGAGGGATTTACCAGCTATTTTCTTCCTTTTCAATCAAAGTGGTCAAATCCTTCTATGGAATGAAAAATTAGAAAAAGTCACGGGTTTCACTAAAGGTGAAATCGCTACAAAAGTTCCTCAAGAGTTTTTTGAAGGGGAGGAGAAAATTAAAATAATTAACTATATACAAAAGACCCTGAATGAAGGTTACACAGACCTGGAAGCATGGTTGACTACAAAAAAGAAAGGAACAGTACCCTTATTTATTACAGCTTCCACTATTCAGTATAAAGGAGAGACATGCATCTTTGGTACTGGCACAGACATTAGCGAAAGGATTTCCCTTTTACACGAGCTTCAATTACTTGTTGATAATACCGAGGAAGCATTCACATATGTAGATGAAGAATTAAACATACTTTCTTTTAACCACCAAATGAGTGTCCATTCTCTGTTGCTTTTCCAAAAAAAGCTCAAAAAGGGAATGAAAATTACTCAATTTCCTATGCCGAATCAGCAGGGTGATCTGAATATGATATTGAAAGAAGTTTGGGAGGGGCACGAAGTAAAACAGGTATTAAAAATTAGTTCCGAGGACCCTCATCAATTTTATGAGTTGAAATTTAAGCCAATTTTTTCAGCCGACCAAAAAGTTCAAGGGGTATTTATCACTTCCTTGAATGTAACTGAGGCATATAAAGCAAGTAAAGCACTTTTGGAAAGTCAGCAAAAGTTACAGCAAGTCTTAGATAGTTCTCTTGATACACTTTGTTTAATTGATGAAAATGGAATTTTTCAAATGGTAAGCAGATCATCTGAAGAGCTGTGGGGCTATACACCAGTAGAATTGGAGGGTAAGGCTTTCATGGATTTTGTAATCGAGGAGGATAGACCTTTAACAGCTAATGTTGCCGAACAAATTCAACAAGGTGAACAGTTTAGAAATTTCCAAAATCGCTACCGTCACAAAGAGGGGTATATTGTACCAGTGGTTTGGTCTGCTTACTGGGAGCCGGAGCAGAATTTAATGAATTGTGTGGCACGAGATGCCACCGATCAATTAAAAGCAGAAGAACAACTTAAACTTAGCGAAAATAGGTTCAAAGCTTTAGTGCAAGAAGGTTCTGATTTAATTGTTATTCTCGATTTAGAAGGAAACTATAAATATATTAGCCCTTCCAACGAAGGGTCAGGTTTTGAGCCGGAAGATTATACGGGTAAAAATGCTTTTGATTTCATTCACCCTGACGATATAGATTGGGTGGGAGAAGAATTTAGAAAGCTAGAGAATCAAAAAAACATTCAAATTCGTCCTTATCGCTTTTTAAGTAGCAAGGGAGAATGGCGATGGATGGAGTCCCATGTCACCGATTTATTAGAAGAGCCTTCTGTGCAAGGTATTGTAGCTAATTCAAGGGATGTAACTGAAACTGTAGAGCTTCAGCAAACCGTTAGTAATGCTACTAAATTGGCAAGAGTAGGAGGCTGGGAGATAAATCAGCTAACAGGCGAGCATATCTGGTCATCTATGACAGCGGAAATCCACGAGGCTCCTGAAGGATTTAGACCAAGTTTAGAACAGGCCATAAATTTCTATCACCCTCATTTTAGGGATAAGGTAAAAAAGGCGGTAAATGAAGCCATACAGGAAGGAAAGGTATTTGATTTTGAAGCTATAATTATAACCTACAAAGGAAAAGAAAAATGGATTAGGGCTATAGGTAATGTAGAAATGCAGGCAGGGCAGTGCGTTAGAATATATGGTAGCTTTCAGGATATACACGAAAGAAAAACAGCAGAGCTTCGCTTGCAAAATATTTCTGATAACATACCCGGAGTCTTATTTCAGTTTATCTTGAAGCCAGATGGAAGTGATTCGGTAGATTTGGTAAGTAAGGGGGCCGAGGAGATTTTTGGAGTTACAGCCGAGCAGTGGATAGAAGACCCAAGTATTATATGGGCTAACATTGAGAAAGGAGGAGATTTAGCTATGGTTCAAAAGGCCATACAAAAGTCAGCGGAAAGTATGGAAAGATGGGAGGCCCAATGGCGCTATATTAGGCCCAATGGGTCAGTCCACTTTCTCGAAGGCTTCGGAAATCCTGTCAGAAAGTTGGACGGAACATTAGTTTGGGATTCCATCATAGTGGATATCACAGAAAAAAGAAAAGCAGAAGAGCAGGTTAGAATAGCAAAAGAAGCTTTGGAGCAATATGCACATGACCTGGAGGTCTCAAATGCGGAATTAGAGCAGTTTGCTTATATCGCTTCTCACGATTTGCAAGAGCCTCTGCGCATGATTACCGGTTTTTTAACTCAACTTGAAAAGAAATATGGTGACAAATTAGATGAAAAAGCGAATCAATATATTTTTTATGCTGTAGATGGTGCCAGAAGAATGCGTCAGATTATTTTGGATTTGCTCGATTTTTCAAGGGTGGGGAAACAAGATGAGGAAATAGAAAAGATTGATTTAAATAAGCTGGTTGAGGAGGTTTGTTTGCTTAACAAAAGAAAAATAGAAGAGCTCAATGCTAAAATTGAATTTAAAAATTTACCCACAGTATTAGAACATCCCTCTCCAATGATTCAATTGTTCCAGAATCTCATTTCTAACGCTTTAAAGTATAACAGAGCTGATATAACCCCTAAAGTTTTGATTAAAGCTACGGAGCTAAAGAAGGAATGGAAGTTTTCGGTTGAAGATAACGGGATTGGAATTGAAGAAAAATATTTCGACAAAATCTTTAACATCTTTCAAAGACTTCACAATAAAAGTGAGTATTCGGGCACAGGAATGGGTTTAGCGATTGTCAAGAAAATAATAGAGAACCAGAACGGTAAAATTTGGCTTGAATCGGAAAAAGGGAAGGGAACCACTTTTTACTTCACTATTCCGAAGAAATAAATAACTTAAGATCGGATTAGTTGATGTAAATTCCTATCTGCAATCAGCACATTGAAAAAACGAAAGTGACTTCTGATATGTGCTATTGCAGCAGAAAAAAAACAGTAGATTTTATAATTGTAATTAGTACATGATCAACGTAAAAATTAACAAACAAGATCAAAGTCATTGTTCTTTAATTAGTTGTTTACTTTTATTATAAGAAGAGCCTTGTGAATTGGGGATAAATTAAAGGTTAGGAATTTTGCTTTGGTGCTAGATCAGCCTCAAAATCTTATGTAATAAATTACTGAATCATGCGAAATCATCTCCTTAAAACTTTAGTACATTTGGTGAAATTAGAAAATGATAAATGAAACAAGTTCGCATCCTTTTGGTCGAAGATAACGAAGGAGATATAATTTTAACACTGGAGGCGCTTGAGGAGATGAAATTCTCAAACATTGTTGATGTGGCAAGAAACGGACAAGAGGCACTTGACCATTTACTCAAAAAAACGGGTTATGAGAAAGCTATTCGGCCAGATTTGATATTGATGGATATAAACCTACCTATAAAAAGTGGGCATGAGGTACTTTCAGAGATTAAAACTAATGAGCAATTAAGGAAAATACCTGTAATTATGCTCACGACTTCTTCTTCCGAAACTGACATTAATAAAGCATATAACAACCATGTAAATTGCTACATCTGCAAACCTGCAGGAATAAATGAATTTATAAATGTAATTGAAGGGATTGAAAATTTTTGGTTCAATATCTCAAGTTTAGCAACATATAGGAAATAATATTTCAAAGCTTTTAAATCGATAGGGTATTTACCTTGAAGTAGGAAATACGATGGGTTATATTTGTTTAGGCCCAAGCTGATGCTATTAAGTTCTCTTTTTTTAGACCCTCAGCCAAAGACTGGCAGGCTATCCTTTCATCCTTCCCCCAGAAGATTAGAAGAAGCCGCCAAGAAACTAGAATTGTATTAACGTAATAGCATTAAGGTCGAAGTTCAGCTTCAAAGTGCATGATGTGTGAGATAACCAATGAAAGTTTAAAATTCCTTCTATAAGAGCTATTTTATAGCTTTCCTTTCTTTGGGGTTTGCAACAATCTTCATTACTTATAAATCGTATTTCCAACTAGATAATATTCAGAATTTACTTAAATTGTTCTTAATAACAGAAAGCTTAAATTTCTACTGTCTTTCAATATCAAAATATTACAATGCAATCTAAAGCACTCACACCAGAAGAATATTATCAAAGCTTGCCAGAAGAGAGAAAAGAGGCGATGACGCAATTGCGTAGAATCTTGAAAGAAAATTTACCAAAAGGATTTGAAGAAACCATGGCCTATGGAATGCCCGGCTTCGTAGTTCCTCATACTATTTATCCTGCAGGATATCATGTAAATCCCAAGGATCCTTTACCATTTATTAGCCTGGCTTCTCAGAAGAATTTCATCGCATTGTACCATATGGGAATTTACGCAGATCAAGATATTTTAGGATGGTTTCAGAAGGCATATGCTGAGCAGGTTCCTACAAAACTGGATATGGGTAAGAGCTGCATTCGATTTAAAAATAGCAGGCATATTCCTTATGAATTAATTGGTGAGTTGGCTCGAAAAATATCGGTGAAAGAATGGATTGCTACGTATGAGAAGGTTAGGAAAATTTGAAAAGTAAATTTTTTGAATCTGATTATGGAAATTGAGGTTATAAAGACAGAGAATGACTACAATGAAGCTTTGAGAAGGTTTGAAGAAATATTCCATGCGCCAAGTAATTCGTAATTGGGCGATGAAAATGAAGTGCTTTCAATTTTGATAGAAAAATATGAAGATGAGTTTTATACGATTGAAGCACCAAATCCAATCAAGTATAGAAAATAACCTGCCAAGGTTCGTGTCTCACGAAATTTGTTTGGAATGACAATTTACTACTGATATTGAAAGACTTGATAGCTTACTATTTTTATCTGTATTAAACATTGTATTTTTAAAATGAGCTGAAAAATACATATATTGAATTAAAGCAATTTTCCTTAACAGTTTAATAGGCTGTACTAATCGCTAATCGTTGGTGTCTCACCAACGATGGTGTAGTGGGCTGTGCACCACAGCCCACGGTAGGATTTTGCCATAAACTCATTATAATTTTACTGCCCAACCATAAATACTGCATTGGCAAATAACAGTTTCCCATTATGCCAGAATGCTCTGAAAAGGGGGTCGTCAATTAAATAAATCATTTTACCTCGTCCTATATTTTCCACGCCAAAAACCAGACTTTCCGACTGGTTTTTGTTGGCTTTATACCCCGCAAAACCACTGACTAAATGGTCACCTGCTCTTATGTAGCCTACATTCCAATCATCTTTTAAATACTCATAGGTATTGCTGGAGGTTTTCAGTGAAAAATAAGGATTTGCAAATCCGTAGGCCAGGGGATGGGTATTATCCAACCACACCTCGTAAATAGCGCCAAAAATGCTCTCTTCTAAGGATTTTCTTTCAGCATCCTTATAGGATCTTAAAGGTGACTCTGTCGTGTCTTTTGGAATTTCGCGTTCTACTAAGGCTGTTCCCTCCAAGCCTTCCCATATTTTATTGGCATTACCTACACTAACTACATTTCCTCCATTTTTAACGAAGTCGAGCAAACTGTTATGCATGAAGTCTTTTAAATCACCATAGTAGCCTGAGGGTAATATAATGATGTCATATTGAGATAATTTCACCCTATTAATATCATCTGTTCTAATACTAGTAATAGGGTATTCCAACTGCCTCTCAAAGTAGTGCCATATCTCGCCATAGGCCAAAGATGACACACCATCTCCCATTAAAACTGCTATTTTAGGTGCTTTGACAGGAGAGAATTCACCAGAGCCAATGTCGTACATGTCATCTGCAAAACCACCTTTTAGCGAGAATATTCGCCTTCTATGATCCTCACTAATTTCACTAAGTTTTTCATTGAGATTTTTTACAGCTTCATTGTTTCTTTCAGTAATGATCAGCGTACCTCGAGCATAAGACTTCCCACTAAATTGTATTGGTTTGTTAGCTACTTTCACTTTAATGTCTTGCTCAAGTAAACTGGCTAATAACCGCGCGTCTGAAAAACTCTGGTATGGAATCAGATAAGCATAAGCTTTGGCCACGCTAAAATCTTCATCCAGTATTTCAGTAGAGTTGCTGGCATTAACCTTGGATTTTACAGCATAGGTTTGCACTCCATAAGCATAGGGAATTGCCCATGCGGTAATATCATACGTGAGTGAATCGCTATATTTTGGTTTAGGATCAAATAAAGCTTGAATTAAGGTGGACTTAGGCTGATAGGATGAAATAACTAAATCTTGCTCATCTGTGGTGAAGTTGTTTTCTTTCCTCTGGAAATAATCGAACCCCTTCAGCGATTGTTTGCTACCTATTTCATTATACACTATCTTCTGTTTGTCAAGAAAATCTTTTAGTGCTATGAGGTCATTGGCATCTGCTTCAGACCATTTAATCACGTATGATTTATAAATATCTTTTGGATTATTTATGTTAGTATCAAAATAGGATTTGAAATTGCTATTTAATTCTTTTGCATTTTCGGACGCAATTTCCACCGTGCTCATTCCTGTTGTATAATGGTGCTCAATCCTGTCTACAAGCGTAAGGGTATCGCCTAATTCAGTAATTACACCTAAACCTGCTCCTCCGTTACCTGCCTGTTCGTAAGTCATTCCAATAGCTCCATTAAAAGTGGGGTAGGTATCTCCATAGCTAGGATAAAACAGATCGAAGCGCTCTCTGGTGAAGTAGAGCCAATTGTTTTTATCGAAATACTTTGCATGGTTTTTACCAATTTCCGTTTGGAATTTCCGTTGCCAAGGGGTAATTACCTCATGGATTGGCTCTGCTGCCGGAGCGAAATAGTACGGGTTGTTAATGTCTTGTTCATGAAAGTCTACATGGATATGAGGCATCCACTGATGGTATGCTTTTATTCTTTGCTCTGATTCAATTTGTGTTTGCCAAGCCCAGTCCCGGTTTAAATCAAATAGATAATGATTAGGCCTGCCACCAGGCCATACTTCTCTGTGTTCCACTGCATCAGAGGAAGGATCATAGTTTTTTGCTCCATATTGCCAATAATAATTAGCATATCGGTCTCTTCCATCTGGGTTTACACACGGGTCTAATATAACTACAGTATTTTTGAGCCATTCCTCACTTTCCATTTCACCTGTTAGTAGGGAGTAGGCAGTCTTCATAGAAGCTTCAGTAGAAGAAGATTCGTTGCCATGAATATTATAACTTAGCCAAACGATGCTTATATCATTAAGCTCTGGCTCACCTTCCTGCAAACCGGTTATTTTAAGTTGATTTGCTTTAATGCTCTCTAGTTTTTCCATATTTTCCTGGGAGGAAATTATGGAGTAATACAAAGGTCTTTCCTCGTAAGTGAAACCATATTGCTCCATTTTTAGCTGATCGGAATTATTGGCTAAATGCTCAAAATAGTCCACCACCTGGTGATGCCTTGTAAAGCTGGTGCCCAGTTCATATCCTAAAAATTCGGCAGGTGTCTGAATTTGACTGTAAGAAATGAAATAGGTGGATAAAAAAAGGACTGAAAGTAAGATCTTCTTCATATTTTTTATGGCTAGTGGTCTACGTTGCTATATCAATAATTTTAATTAAGCAAAATACAAGGAATTTTCAGGAAATGGAATGAAGAGTTGATAAATGGTAGGTGGGGGATGGAATGCTATAATTTTATGGTTTAATTATTTCAATATTTTTCATCACTTACAGGTTGTTAAATAAAATTTTGTAGTTTTATTTTTTAGCCAAGTTCTTTCAATAGTTACCAATTATTATGAGATATTGTATTATTGCTTTTTGCCTGCTTTTTATAACAGCCTGTCAATCTCAATCAAGTGACTCGAATAAAATTACTTTTAAAGATTATCTTCAGGAAAAGGAGCTTTTTAGTAGGATGAGTGACCTGGACTGTGATAGTGTTTTACTTTTATCTAAAAAAATTAGATCAGTGGATTTTGAGGCTAATATTTCAAGACTCCTTGCTGATTGTAATTACAACATTGAAAGATCCTTAGTCATCAAAAATGATGAGAAATTGTTGATCAAGCTAGGGGGAATACTAAACGATGATCAAAATGCCAGAGCTGAATTTGATGCTTATAAAGCCAACAATCCAGGTAGAGATTATGAAATAGATTCAGTTGGTTGGTATGCATTAGTTCATAAGGTGGATAGCATTAATGCAATAAAATTAACTTCTGTAGTTGATGATTTAGGTGAATGGCCTGGGGCTAAATATATTGAAAGAAGCATAGGTAACCCTAAATTGGAGGTTTTAGTGGGTCATTTTCCTGACGAAGCATACACTAAATATTCAAAAATGGCTTTTGAGTCAGCTTCGCAGGGAGAGGAATACTGGAGTCGAGTGTATAGTATGGTGGGGTTTTCATACACAAATCCGATAATAAAAGAATTCTATTTAAATTCTGCTTATATAGTTCCCTTCAGATTTCAGGAGTTTGATAAAAGCAATCAGATAATTTATGATGAAACGAAAATTGGATATTTGGAATTATATATCATTGCCAAATGGAATGGTCAAAGCTCATCTGGGAATGTTATAATTTTAAGTTCAATAGATGATGAGGAGCAAAGAAAAGCCTTAGTACTACAAACGAAGCAGTTATTGATTCAACAAGGCATCGAAGAGTCTAATTTACAGGTAGATTTTGAGAAGTATAAAGGGCATGAGGATTTTAAGCTTTTTTATCAAATTGTAAATTAAGTGTGTTAAACTAATCTTTAGTACTAAATTGTTAATTACCACCACTTAGTATTGATAAAATTTTATAAATAAAAAAGCCATCTGAAATGAATCAGATGGCTTTAAAAATTTATTGATCTAAAAATTAATTCCCTCTACCTGAACCTCTACCATTGCTGCTGCTAGTTCTGCTAGTGGTAGTAGCTGATCTGCTACTGCTACTTCTGGAGTTATTACTCACAGCAGGCGAGCTGGCTCTTGAACTAGAATTTGATCTAGTACTTGTGCTACGTTGAGCGGTACCTGAACTTCTATTGCTACTTGCTGCTCGGCTGTTTACAGACCTTTCATTATTATTACTTGAACTGCTGCTTCTGGCAATTTCTGTGCTTCTGGCATTGCTTGCTGCACCTCTATTGATTGTATTTGGAGATGAAGCTTTTCTTGTTGTATTAGTAGCAGTCCTCGTTACTGTTCTTTCTCGAGCTACAGGTTCGCTACGGTTAACGGTACTGCCTTGGTTTCTATTAACAGTACTCGAATTCCGTACATTGCTATTGTAATTTCTGCTGCTGCTATTTGATCGAACAGTTCGATCATTGTTATAAGTATTACTTCTATTACTGCTAACACTTCTCGCAGCAGTAGGCCTACTTTCTCTTGCATTGCTAATAATTCTGCTATTATCAGCTACAGCTCTGCCAGAGTTGTGACGGTAATTTTTCTCAGCATATCTTACGCTGTAGGGTCTTACAGGCTGTCTCAAATAGTGAGGTTGGGCTCTGTATACGAAATGGTTATGGCCACCATAATAGTAATGATTATTTACCACTCTGTGGCTATTAAAGTATGCATTATGATATCCACAATGAGCAGAGCAATAATGATTATACAATGGGTAATCAATGAAATGCTGCACTCTTAAAATTCTTGCGAATCCACCAAATTGTAATTCAGTGAAGAAACCATCTTGCTCTAAAAGAATATTGTAAAATACTCTTCTTCCACGAACCACTCTATTTACGTGCACCCAATTATGATACGGGTAATAGTCGTATATTTCATATTCGATGGCTGCAGGAACATTCCATGCATGAGTGGTTCCAAAAGAAGCCACGATGTGAAAACCCTGAGCTGTAGCTTTTGGCTTATTGAATAAGACCATGAGTAACAATCCACTTAGCGAAAATAAGATGAGCTTCTTCATAACTTTTATTTTTTGATGTTATAAGCAGTAATCCAATTAGCGTGCCAGTTTTTGTTTTAGCTTACTAAATTGTTATTTGTGATAGTATCAAAAATACATGTAAGTAATTGAATATGAACAAGTTAATGTTTTTCTTTTCTAGAAAATAATTAGATAAAGGTTTCTTTTTATTTTGTAAAACAATAGATTTTTAGGATGGCGAGATCTGTTGTATAGAGGGTAAATGCAATGGACATAAACAAAATCAACACTTAAATCAGACAGAAAAAATCTTCGTCATTCCGGAAATTGATGAACTGTGACGTAGGAACAGAGCATTAATTATCCGGAACCCCCATGCCTACGCAAAAGCTTTGCTAGTAGCATAAATAAAGGTGTTGATGAAGAAAAATAAATGATCTATGAGGGCCAATAAGCTCCTAACTAACAATGGTGCTAAACATCTGGCGATCTTATCAATTATTCGATGCAGGTAATAAATTTTTACGATACACTTCAAAATTTTTTAGGTTGACGAGCTCTGTTGCAGAGAAAAGGGTAAAGGAAATAGTTAAATTTAGTATCAGGTCTAATCTAATCCTCAATTTCATAAATAGTACGTGAAATGATACTTCTACCTAAGGTGATTTCATCGGCATATTCCAACTCACCACCAATAGGAATGCCACGAGCTATGGTGCTGGTTTTAATACCTAAAGGCTTCACTTTTTTAGTAATATAAAAAGCAGTGGTGTCTCCTTCCATGGTGGGGGATAGTCCTAAAATGATTTCTTTTACTTCTGAATTGGGTTGCGAAATTCTTTCCAGCAAATCCTGAATGGTTAAATCATCGGGGCCAATACCCTCGATTGGGGAAATAATTCCTCCTAAAACATGATATAGTCCATTATATTGAGAGGTGTTTTCAATGGCTAGTACATCGCGCGTGTCTTCTACTAAGCAAATAATGGATTGGTCTCTTACTTGGTTATTACAAATATTACAAACATCATCATCGGAAATATTGTGGCAAATTTTACAATATTTTATATTCATGCGCATGTCGATCAGCGCTTTGGCTAGCTCTTGTGTTAAATCTTTTTCTTGCTTGAGCAAATGTAGTACTAATCGTAAAGCAGTTTTTTTACCTATTCCTGGTAATTTTGAGAAGTTGTCAACTGCAGACTCAATGAGTTTCGAGGAAAATTCCATATTATTCAATCTCGGCACTAATGCCGGCATCTACCATCCCTTGTCGGAAAGGTATTAATTCTAAATAGGAACCTTTTTTAACAGCACACTTTCCTTTATAATGAACTAATAAAGTGCATTGTTCAGCCTGTTCAGCAGTATGCTTGCATACTCTCACAAGCGTATTAATTACATGCTCAAAGGTATTTACATCGTCATTGTAAATAATCAAATCATTAATTTCTTCACCCTCAAGGGTTTCTACTATTTTCTCCTGTACTTCTTCTTGAAATTGATGTTGAGACATAATAAACAATTTAAAATCAGTGTATTAACCTAATTATAAAGGCTTTGTTATAACAATTGTTTTATAAGTAACACAAAAATACAAAAAAAATTAACCAACTTCGAATTTTGAAATTAGAGAATCATTATGAATCCAATATTGGTTATTACGGTAATTGCCTCCTACTTTATATTGTTGATGGTAATTTCTTACTTTACCGCAAAAGGCTCAGACAACCTAACGTTTTTTACTGCCAACCGCCAATCGCCCTGGTATTTAGTAGCTTTTGGTATGGTAGGAGCCTCTCTTTCAGGCGTTACTTTTATAAGTGTACCTGGTGAGGTGGGTAATACAGCTTTTGCTTATTTCCAGGTAGTTCTAGGCTATTTAGTGGGTTATTTCGTGATAGCCACCGTGCTATTACCGCTATACTACCGTTTAAATTTAATCAGTATTTACACCTATCTTCAGCAACGTTTTGGTAACAGCTCTTACAAAACAGGTGCTTTTTTCTTTCTTTTGTCACGCATAGTGGGTTCTGCATTTCGCTTATTTTTGGTAGCAACTGTACTGCAACTAGCTATATTTGATGCTTACGAGTGGCCGTTTTCTGTAACTGTGGCTGTAACTATTGCACTTATTTGGCTTTATACCTTTCGCGGAGGTATTAAAACCATTGTCTGGACGGATACACTTCAAACCTTGTTCATGATAGCGGCAGTGATCATAAGTATCTATTTGATGAAAGATAGTCTGGATTTAACATGGACTTCCATGACTGAAAAAGTCTCTGCTTCCGGCTATTCAGAAATATTTGTTTGGGATTGGCAAAGTGGCAACAATTTCTTCAAGCAGTTTATCAGTGGAGCTTTCATTGCAATCGTCATGACCGGGCTCGACCAGGATATGATGCAAAAGAACCTTACATGCCGGACCTTAAAAGATGCGCAGAAAAACATGTTTTGGTTTTGCATTGTATTGGTGATCGTTAATCTTCTGTTTTTAAGCATGGGTGCCCTGCTTTATATTTATGCCGAACAAATGCAGATAGCGATACCCCAAAGAACTGATGAATTATATCCCTTATTAGCTTTGAATCATTTTCCTCCCATCGCGGGAGTAGTTTTTCTACTAGGTATTGTGGCTGCAGCTTATTCCAGTGCAGATTCGGCACTTACTGCTCTTACCACCTCTTTCTGTGTTGATTTTCTAGGTCTGGGTCAGGATGATAAACCTATTTCTAAAAAGGTGAGAATAAAAGTACATATTGGTTTCTCCTTCATACTTTTTTTAGTGATTCTATTATTTAAAGCCATTAACGATGACAGCGTGATTACTGCAGTATTTAAGGCCGCAGGTTATACTTACGGACCTATTTTAGGTTTATTTGCTTTCGGATTAATTACAAAGTACTCTCTTAAAGATAAATGGGTTCCATTGATCTGTATTTTATCTCCTGTGCTTTCCTACATCATAAATATCAATTCGGAAGCTTGGTTTAATGGTTATAAATTTGGCTTTGAAATACTGGTAGTGAATGGTCTACTTACATTTATTGGTTTGTTCTTATTGAAAGTAAAAAATGAAAATTACAAGGCATTGTAAATTTCTAGATGTGAGAACTTTTTTATCAAAAAAATTGTATTACATTTGTATTACAATTTAAATAATTAATAAAATGCTAACCGTAAGATTAACATCATCCGAAGAGCAAGAGCTCACTCAATACTGCCTCAAAGAGGGTTTGCCTAAATCCCAGGTGGTTAAAGAGGCACTGGCATTGTATTTAAAGAAAAATCAAAATGAAATTTCGCCTTACCAGTCTGGAGAAGATCTTTTTGGTACAGAAGCGAGTGGTATTACTGATAAATCAACAACCTTCAAGAAGCGAATCAAACAAAAACTGAATGAGAAGCACGCTCATTGATGCCGGTCCGCTGATCGCGCTATTTGATAAAAGTGATCAGTACCATAAAAATGCATTAGCCTTTATTAAGAGTATCAATACTCCTTTAATTACCACCTGGCCTGTGGTTACAGAAGTTTCACACATGCTGGATTTTAGCACCAAAGCGCAAATTAATTTTCTTACATGGATCAGCAGGGGAGGATTGCAGGTAATGGAAATAGAGAGCAGCAATATTTTCCGACTGATTGATTTGTGTGCTAAATATGATGATGTGCCTATGGATTTAGCAGATGCAACCTTGATTTTAGTCTCTGAAATTACCGGAATAAAAGAAATAGCCAGTTTTGATTCTGATTTTTATATTTATGGAAATGTACGAAATCAATATTTGACGAATGTGTTTCCTTTGGGTAATTCATAAAAATGAATTCTTCAAGTGAAGTTTGATTAGTAAATAGCAAAGTGGATAAATGGATTAAAGCTAGACTATAGATATCAAACTTTTCCAAAGTTGGTTAATTTAATTGCGAAGATAAATTAAAAACTGTTGCTGATTGAGCCAACATCAACTTTGGAAAAGATTATCTAGATTTTAAGCTCAAGTTCAGTTGTTACAAGTCCAATTCAATTTTAGGATCCCAAAAAACTTCATCAAAATCCTGAATTTGATCTTTCACCACCTTTATTCCTTCTGCCTCTAATCTTTCTTGCATAGTATCTGGGGTTTCAAAATGCATTTTACCCGTGAGTAATCCGTTTCTGTTTACTACTCTATGGGCGGGTACATCTGTTAAGGTGTGCGCACTATTCATGGCATATCCAACAATTCTTGAACTTCTCCCTGCGCCTAAATATTTGGCAATGGAACCATATGAAGTAACTCTTCCTTTAGGAATTAATCTGACTACCTGATATACTTGGTCGAAAAAATCATTGTTTTTGCTCATTACTTGTGTAGGTACGTTTTCATTTACTATTTTTGATCCAATGTCGTTTAGTTAAGCATTTATTTTAAACCCTGCCTGCAGCAGGCAGGCTCAACCTTTCATCCTTTCTTCCCGATAAGTCGGGACAAGCCGGTGAAAGAAGCCAGCCAGAGGCTGGTCAGCCTTTGGCTGAGAAAATTGTCTTAACTAAAAGACATGGATTTTTGATTTTTTATATGACGAAATTACTCATTATTTTATTCTTTGGTTTGCTATCTCTGTCAAACCACTCTTTTTGTCAGGCAGCTGCTTTCGTGTCATCTGACTCCACTTTTAAAATATTCTCAGAAAATAATAAAAAAGGCATAAAAAATACTTCAGGAGAGGTGGTTTTATCGCCAATCTACGATCAATTAGGTTGGTCAGATCAGGTAAAGCGACCTAATATCAACTTTTTAGGATATCAAAAAGATAAATTATGGGGACTTTTAAATCCGGGCTTAGAAACTGTGATTGCACCTAAATTTTCTTCGCTTTACCCTCTGAATAATGAAATGTTCATTGCCAGTATGATGGGTAAATACTCAAGAACTGATTTTTATGGCCTCATTAATGAAGAGGGGAAAACTCAAATTGCATTTAATTACCGTAATTTACTTCCGGCGGGTGAGTACTTAATAGCTGCATCTAAGCAAAAAGATAAAATCCAGTTTGGGCTAATTGATAATGATGGCAAAGAAATTTTACCTTTTGAGTATTTTCAGATCAGATTTTTAGGAACTAATAAATTCGAGATTACTCAAAACAATCAAATGAAATCTTTGATTTTTCTACAAAGAAAACCTACAACTATCCTTCAAGGTTTTGATAGTATTTCTGATTATAAAAATGGAGTGGCCATTATTTATAAAAACGGAAAACAGGGCTTAATATCAGAGCAAGGAAAAATATTATTATCTATAAAATACAAGAACATAGAGTGGAATAATGGGCAAAGAATTTACGTAACTCCAGTAAATCTATGGCAGATATTTAACAAAGAAGCCCAGCTTGTTTTATCGGCCGATGCAGATACCAGTTTCTTTTTGAATGATTCCCTATTAGTAAAAAACACAGGTGATTTCTCAGAACTCTATCATAAAGAAAAAAAAGAGTCACTTTCTTTATTGAAAGGAAGGTTTTTAGGTGTTTTTGCAGGGCAGTTTATTCTAAAGAAAAATAGTAAAGTTTTCATGGTTGATCCCGACTCAGCCATTGTAAACCGAACTTTTGAAGGCGAAATTATTTGGAATAACGATTATTTTATTGTCGAAAAGCGAAGGTTCAACGGTAAATATTTTACGCTACATAACGTAGGAGGGAAGGAAATTAAAGCGGACACTTTTCAGTTATATGAGAAATCAGTTGCACTTAAAAACGATGGCTTTTGGGGATTGTATGATGTTGATTTACAAGAGATTATTCCCGCACTTTATGATGAAATAATACCTACTTCCACTGAAGACATTATTGTAAAGTTTAGAGGAGAATACGGGTTGGTTACCCAAAAGAATGATTGGATTTTTTCTCCAAAATATAGAGAGATCATTGAAATAAGTAGTGGCGTTTACAAGGGGGTTAATAAGTTTTTACGTGAATATATTATAGCGAATGATTTTCAAACTGAGGCTAAATTATACTACGATGTGTATGATGATTTCATTGTAGAATCAGATATTGAAAAAAAATCTCGTTTAGTAAATACAAAAGGAGAAGCCATTTCTCCATTTTTTAATGGCAAATATGCAGGCCATAATAATACTGGCATTTTGTTTAGGGATGGAGATCAACTTAAGTATTATAATACACAGGGTAAAAAAGTATTTCAAATTGAAAAATACGACTCTATTTTTTTATCTGAAGATGAGTTTTTCCCTGTCATAAAGGACGGTCAACACGGGTTTATTGATCATCAGGGGCTTTTGAGGATAGCAAATAGGTATGATGAGGTAAGAACTTATCAGGACGATATGGCGGCTGTTAAAATAAGAGCAAATTGGGGCTTTATTGACAGAAGGGAAGTTTTGCAAATCCAACCTTATTTTAAAGAAGTTTCAGATTTTAAGAATGGAGTAGCCTTTGTTAATTATAACAACAAGTATGGGCTTATCAATAAAGAGGGTAGATATTTACTGGAAGCCAATTATAATAAAATAGAAAAAGTGGGTGAATTCTACCTTCTTATGAAAAACAATAAATGGGGTGCGGCTACCGCAAAAGCCGATATAATTGCTCACCCAAACTATGAGGGAATTGAAGTGATGGGTGATTATTTAATGGTGAAGCAATATGATAAATATAGGATATTAGACGCCAAAGGCAAAACAATTCTGAAGGATGACTATGATGAGATAGTGTATGACGCTGAAAGGTTATTGTTTTTTTGTAAAAAGAAAGCCAAAATTGAACAGGTTTTCCTAACTGATTTATTAAAGGGAGAAGAACCTTAAATGCTTATCGAATAAATACTACCTAAAAACTCCAGTTAAGTCCGGTAATTAAATTCCTACCGGGTGCAGAAATACCAGATGAGTAAGGCCTGTATAATTGATTGGTAATGTTCTCAATGCCCACTTGAAAACTTAATCCATTTTTCCACCGGTACTCGGTTTTTAAATTTAAAGTGTACCATGCAGGTGAAAAAGGGTTCCCATTAGTGTCCTTTGCATAAATATAGTCTTTATTCCTTTCGGAAGGAGCTAAATTATCAAAGTTTATAGCCCCATTAAAAATAGTATACAAATCTATTTTCCATTGATTAAATGAATAATAAACATGTGCATTACCATAACTGGGTGGCACATGCCGTAAAGGAACTACGTCATCTTCATTTCCCTCTGTTTCTATTCCTTTTTGCCAATTGTAGGCTGCAGAAATTTTAAAATCTTGTAGTTTCCATTCCAGAGAAATCTGTGTACCAAAAACTTCTGCAAAGCCAATATTTTGAATAGCTTCCACCTTACTCAAGGTGCCATCATATAATATGCTATCTTCACCGTTTAATGAAAATTCTCTTCTAGCTAAAGCATTATCCAAATAGGTATAATAAATAGAAACATCAAACTTCAGTTGGTTTCTTATACTGAAGGTAGTACCCAGATCAGCACTATAAGCATATTCAGGAGTCAATTGAGCATTAGGCACAATTACTATTCCAGGCTCTGAGTCGAATACCTTGCCAATATCATCAATATTAGGCGCTCTGAAACCGGTAGATAAATTTCCGTAAAGTTTTAGAGTGGGAAGAGGTAAAAAGACTAAGCCCAAACTACCATTTATTGCTCCTTTGGAAAGTGTAGCTCTTTCAAGAGGGAAATTGAAAAACTCAGAATTTAGTGGTGCATCAATATTAATATGGCTATACCTAATGGCTGTATTGGAAATCCATTTTGGGCTGAATTTATGTTTTAATAGAGCATAGGCACCTAATGATGACATGCTGGAGCTATTTGGGTATCTGGACTGGATACCACTTGTATTGTTAGTGAATAAATTTCTTTGAGTTCCTACAGACCCCACTGTATTAAGCCAATATTCAGCTCCGTAAAAAACATCAGTTTTTGAGGAAATATTTTTATCAAAATCCAATGTAAAGGTATAAGCATCAATATTTTCCGATCTATTTAAGAAAATATCCGAACGATATCTTCTTTCGTTTCTGCTTTCTTTAAAATTTTGGTAGGATAGGTTTAATTTAAAATGATCATAAACCTTAGTGCTGTCTGCATTTGCCCATTTTATTTGTTGCATTTGCCATATTTGTGGTCCGTAATACCACTCCGCATCCCTAAAGCTACCCCCTCTTCTTTCGGTTAACCTGTCGTAGCGAGGAATATCACTACTTTCTCCATAATGAAAAGCATATTGTAATTTGTTGCTTTCATTGGGCTGATAAGCTATTTTCTGCATAATATTAAACTGCGAGAACGCTGTATTTTTCTGTATCCAAGGGTCAGAATTTACCAATGTTGTATCAACACTGTTGAAAGTCGTTTGAAATGAGTCCCTTAAATACTCAGAGGGCCCATTTTTGCCCATTCTTAAATCGCCAAAACTGCTATAACTAATACTACTGATGCTCGCCCATTTTTTAGAAGATAGTTGAATATCGGCATGGTAGGTCATTTCATTATTGGCAGATGAATAGCGAGTATTAGCCAAGCCACTTGCCTTAAATTCATCTGAAAAATTAGGGCTTAAGGTGTGGAAATCCATTACACCACCTATGGCATCGCTACCGTAAAGTACTGAGCCAGGTCCAAATAAAACCTCTGTTTCTTCAATAGTTTGCGCATCTATGGAAATCACATTTTGAATGTTGCCACTTCTAAAAATAGCGTTATTCATTCTTACGCCATCTACAACTAACAGAAGTCGATTGGTGGCAAAACCTCTTATCATAGGGCTGCCACCACCCAATTGGCTTTTTTGCACATAAACATGATTAGCTAATTGCAGTAAGTCGGCAGAAGTTTGTGGGTTTTGAAAATTTATTTCTGAAGCTTTTATCGACTCTATTCTTGCGGGTATTTCTTTAGCTTGTTGTTCCCATCTGTTACCGGAAATCACTACTTCCCCCATCATTTCTTCTGCTGGAGTTAAAGTTATTATATAGTTTACCGATGCCAAAGTATTGAAATCAACCTTTGTGCTTTCATACCCAACCCTGCGTATTTCTATCCAATCAGATTTATCAAATTGAGAGATATTGGCTATCCCGTTTTCATCTGTTAAGACAGAAATATTAGTGTTTTTTTGATAAACCTGAGCATAGGCTACGGGTTCATCTTTATTGTCAATAATTTTCAACTCTAAATTTTGCCCGTAACTAACTAATGAAAGGCAAAGTAAAATAAATAAGATATAAATTTTATTCAACTTTTATTAATTTAATAAATGTGGGGCAAATATGAGATTTAATTATAAAAAACACCAACTAAAACATGTTGAGTGGAAGCTTTAGCAGCTGAGTGAAGAAGAGATTCTAAGATTTGCAGAATATTTTTTCGATAAAACGCTAAATTTAACTTATATTTAGGTGTTTTTAGGGGATGAAACAATTTTTACACAGACCATTTAATGGGATATAAAATTAGTAATAACATAGATTTAGTATCAGAAAATGAAATTCATATGTTGCTGAAAATGATGGAGATCAGCTCTCCAGCAGCGCATAAAGGGGACATCTATGCTTCTTTAAGAAGCCTTTTAAACTATTTGAAAGACTATTTTTCTGCAAAAGAAAGCTGGATTTTAGAAGAGGATTACAATGAGATGAGTTTGTTATGGCATCTCGACCCCCCTTATCTAAAAGAAAAAGTAATGATTGATGAAATCCGCAAGCAAAACGTGGAGGTAACACATTTCACTCATTCAATTGAAAAGCCTTTTTTAATGCATCAGCATCATTTGATATTCCCGTTTAGTTTTGAGGGTAGAAATATTTGGATTGGTTTTTCTAATAGTTGCCCATTCGAAATTTCTAATGATCAGGCATTTCAATGGCAATTAATTTCAGAAAGATTAAAAGAGCTATGCACTTGCCAGTTGCAGGTAGGTGAAAACCAATCGGAAAATCAAAGATTTGAAATAATATTTGATCAAATGCCGCAGGCCATAGCTTTCTCAGAGCATGAGGAAGGTATAGCCTGGTTAAATAAGGAAGCAAGGAAACTTTTTGAACTATCTGGTAATGAAGGTGTAATTAATACTCAATTCTTCGCCGAAAAGTTTGCCTCCCTCAAGGAAAAAGTAATAAATAAGGAGGAAGTTGAATTGATGGGGAATAATCTTTTCAGTTTAGGCGGGGCTTTCCCTTCTAGTTTTGGCGAGGATTGGATCTGGAAGTTTGAAACCAATGTGCTTAAAGTTATCAGAAAGCAAGCCAAAATTAACGGAAGAGAAGGTGAACTATGGGTTTTTGATAATGTAAGCGAGTTATATTATGCTAATGAAAGACTCAATTCCTTGTTTAGGACATTAAATGTGGCTTATGATGAAATAAATGCCAACTTAAATGAGTTTCAAACTAAATCTACAGGAAAGAGAAGTATAACAGATTTAGAGGCTGAGGAATCTCGCATAATTCAGCAATATGATAATACCGATATTTTAGGAAAAGTAACACATGATTTAAGAACACCATTCGCCAAAGTTTACACCATTGTGCAATTATTATTGTCCGATCATCAGGAAAATTTAACAGCCCAGCAAGTTGAGAGAATTAACCTTATTAAGGCGGTGGTAGCGGATGGACTGCAAATTGTGAAAGGCTTTTTGGATACAGGGAACATGGTTTTAGATGAAAAAAAGTTTAAACCAGAACTGATAGATATTCCAAAATTAGTGGACGAATCTTTAGTGCCCTACGAATTATTATCTGCCAAGAAAAACATTATATTTATTACTCAAATTTTAGGTAAAAATTTAACGTTGAAAGTAGATAGGACCTATCTGAAGAGAATTATTGATAATTTAGTTTCCAATGCTATTAAATTTTCTCCTTTTGAAACGCAAATAAATTATACAATTAGTAGAGAGGGAGATAATATTGTATTTTCTGTGAAAGATCAGGGCCCTGGCTTGTCTGAGGATGACAAGAGCCGACTGTTTAAGAAATACCAGCAATTATCTGCTAAGCCCATTGGTACTGATGAATCAACCGGACTTGGCTTGTACATTGTGAAGAGCATGGTAGATAAAATGGGAGGTAAAATTTGGGTAGAAAGCGAGAAAGGAGAGGGAGCTAACTTCTTAGTATCACTTCCATCCCCTCAGAATTAAATCTCCTAGACTTCTTTCAATTTCCAATGGCCTTTTTTGAACCAAATAATTGAGATAACCGCTAATAAAGAAAAGGCGGTTACTATTGCTGTATAAACACCATCAGATTCCCAGCCTAAGACATTTGCTAAAAAATAAGAAAGGGGTATTTGAATAAGCCAAAAGCATAAAAAGTTAATAATTGTTGGGGTTCTGGTATCTCCTGCACCATTAAAAGCATGACTTACTACCATTCCATAAGCAAAAAAGATATAACCGAAGCAAATATATCTGATGGCTTTGATAGCTTCGGCTTTAACAGCTACTACATCTGTAAAAATACCAACTATTTGGTTGGCGAAAATATAGAAAATTAGAGAAACTGAGAAAAGGAAAATGACATTATAGCGAGCTGCTAGCCATACGGATTTCTCAGCCCTCTCTGGTAATTTAGCGCCTAAGTTTTGTCCCACCAAGGTAGCTGCCGCATTGCTAATTCCAAAAGAGGGCAATATGGTAAATATGATAATGCGTAATGCAATGGTGTATCCTGCTAAAGCTTCACTTCCAAAGTTCGAGATTATTCTTGTGAGAAAGATCCAACTGGCCGATTCTATTAAAAATTGACCTACTCCACCGGAAGCTATCTTTACTAAACGAGTAATAATGCCAAAATCCGGTCTAAACTGTTTCAGACTGATGGAAATAACACCGCTTCCTTTTAAAAGATGGTAAACCTGGTATAAAACGCCTGTAGATCTACCGATAGTGGTTGCTATTGCAGCACCAGCCACACCCATTTCCGGAACTATGCCCCATCCGAAGATGAAAAGAGGATCTAACAACATATTTAATATATTGCTAATCCATAAAGCACGCATGGCAATAGCGGCATTGCCCGCACCACGGAATATTCCATTGATTAAGAACAATAGCATGATCGTTCCATTGCTGGCAAACATAATTTTGGTGTACCATTTGCCTTCGGCTATTAGATCTTCCTCACCACCCATCAAGCGGAGTACATCCTCGCCAAAAATAAAACCAGCCACACTTAAAATAGCAGAAATAATGAGGGTAACTATAATAGCTTGAACTGCGGTGAAAGATGCTTCTTTTGGTTTCTTTTCTCCAATTCTTCTGGCTACCATGGCTGTTGCGGCCATACTTAAGCCAATTCCTAAAGAATAAACAATAGTAATAACAGACTCAGTTAGCCCAACTGTAGCCACAGCATTAGTGCTGATTTGGCTCACAAAGAAAACATCTACTACAGCAAATAGAGACTCCATAACCATCTCCAGCACCATAGGAATGGATAGTAATATGATGGCTCTGCTAATTTTAATATTAGTCAGATCTTCATTGGTGCCCCTGATGGCGTATTGCAGAAAGAATATGTATTTTCTAACCTTAGTCAGCATAGTTGAGCCAATAATTGAATCAATAGTTTATAAAAGGAATTTGCAAAAGTAGAGGAAAAATGGATATAAAATAGGTGAATTTTCAACTATCAAATTAGTTTTCACGAGAAAGATTTCATAACTTAATGAGTAAACTATTTAATCAATAGTAACCATATGCTATATAAGTTAACTTGTTTGTGCCTACTTATCTGTTTTTATAGCAACACGAGTGCTCAAAATATTATCGGAAAATTGACTAATAATACAGGTGAACCTATCCCTTATGCGCATATTATTTTGGAAGGCACCCAGACAGGCACAGTTTCTAATGATTCCGGTTATTTCAGAATAAAAATTCCTGCTGCTATAAATAGCATCAAAATCAATTCTATAGGCTTTCAATCGGTAAGCATTGAGAAATCAGATTTAGAAAACAAAGGGATTAATCAAATCACTTTAGAAAATGATAGGATTACCTTATCAGAAGTAAAAGTAAGCGGCACTTTTGATTCTGCCCGCTATTTTATGGAGCAGGTGATAAAAAGACTGAAAAAAAATTACCCAAATAAAAAGTATTCGCAGATAGCATTTTATCGGGAGGCAATGGTGCAGGATTCTGTGTACACGAGAGCCGTAGAAGCAATTGTACTAATGAGCGACAGAGGCTTTAAAATAGAATCTGAGTTGACGCAGTATGAACTGATTCAACTGAGAAGGAGCGAAGAAAAGCGAGATCAGGATTTTCGCTCCGAGTTGTCAGATTGGTTGTATCAAGATTCCGGACCACACTTCGTCAACAAAAAAAATCCTATCAAACCCAAAGGTGGCAAAAATCCAGACGCTACAGAAAATGTATTGAACCCAGGCTTAAGTAAAGCAAGAAAAGAAGGAGTCGAGAGGTTCCTAAATAGGGAGATGTTGGAAGATTGTTTATTTGAAGTGACTAATATATTCAAAAGCGGGGAGGATGAACTCATTGAAATTAGTGTAAAGCCATTTACTGAGTCTGCTTTTAGTAAATGGTTAGGAGCCTATGGGAAATTCATTATTTCAAGGAAAGATATGGCAGTAGTTTCCCATGAAAGATATCAATATGGGAAAAAGGGATCTATTTTCAGAAACAATGTAATAAAAGATTCTACAAGAGCTTATTATTATATTGAATACAAAAAGAATAAAACAGACGAGAAATATTATACTCATTATATCAAAGACATTTCCATGGGAAGCAATACTGGTGGTCTTCTAGGATCAGCTAAATCATCTGAATTTTCGAAATCAAGAGGTAGAAAGGGTAGCATTTATTCTGTAAATGAATGGTTTGTAATTGAGACAAGAGATTTTGAGAAGATTGAACGTGAGGATCAAATGTATATTGATGAGGATATTTATTATTCTAAGCCAACGAAGCGCTACGAAATCTCATTCGATGATTTAAATATTATTCAGATGAATCCAATTAACCAAAAAATTAAAAATGACTTGCAAAGAAATGAACCCGAAAATGATTTATTTATCAATCCGTAATCTTTCTTTTATAATTTTAATAGCAGTAATTTTTAATGCTTGTCGTACCCCAAAAACTAAATTCGAGAGGGATTACCCTGAATATACCGACAAGAGGAATACAGTCGCCTATTACCCTGTCACCCCGGATTCAAGCACCATGTTGCTTTCTATCAAATCCTCTGATAAAGACTATGGCAGGAGTCCGGAGAAGCCAATTTTTATAGGAGTGACGACTGCAAGGGATATTGGCACCTACCGCATGAGGTTTTTAAATGCTTTGGAGCTTGAAGACGGAACGCCCATCAAATATGAGAGAATAAGAAGCTGTTGTCCTTTCAAAACTAAAAATAGCAGAACAGTTGGGCCTGAGCAGAAATTTGGTTTGTTGGATATGTGGGTAGCTTTTCCAGAAAATGAGCCTGAGAAAGCAGACACTTTATATTTTAATCCTTATGACGAAGGAACACCTATGATTCCGACTGGTTATAAAGCGAAAGTTATCAAGGTAGAAGATTGAAGTTGAAAAATTAACCTTTCCTTCATCTTCAAATCAATTAATTTTAACACCTTTACTTCTATAAAAATTAAAAATATGAGAAGTTTTTTCCTGTTATTTAGTACTTTACTTGTAATGATGAGTGCATGTAACGAAACACCTGAAAATTATGAAAATATCGATTGGCAAGGCCATCGGGGAGCTCGAGGAAATTATCCTGAGAACACATGGCCAGCATTTCAATATGCCATTGACCAAAATATGACTACTTTGGAAATGGATGTTGTCATCACTGAAGATCAAAAGGTGGTAGTTTCACATGAACCCTTTTTAAATCATCAAATATGCAGGGATACAGCTGGAAATACTATTGCTGAAAGTGCCGAAAAAGATTGGAATATTTTTCAAATGACCTATGAGGAGTTGCAGAAATGTGATTGTGGTAGTATTCAAAACCCTAATTTCACTGATCAAAAGACAGTTTCAGGTCCTAAGCCTTTGCTTAATGATATCATTAAAAAAGTGAAAGCGTATTGTGATCAAAAAGGTAAAGAACTGCCTCTTATGAATGTAGAGGTTAAATATGAGGAGAATATGAAAGGTGTTTTTCATCCGGACATTAGAGCTTTTAATAAACTGGTATATGAGGTTTTAGATGGTGATTATCCCAACAATAAATGGAATATTCAATCATTTGATTTTAATGTGCTTAAGCAGTTTAGAAAAGATTATCCGCAGGTTCCTTTAGCTGCTTTGGTTTATGAAAGCGATGATTGGGAAGGTCAATTTGAATCCCTGGGTTTTACTCCTGAGATATATAGCCCATATTTTGGGTTGGTTAACCATAATATGGTAAAAGAATTACATGAGAAAGGAGTGAAGGTGATACCGTGGACAGTAAACACGGAGGATGATATAGCCCGCTTATTAAAAATAGGTGTAGATGGTATCATCACAGATTATCCTCATTTGGCCGACAAATTCCGTAATAATCCTTAATTTTGTCTTGATCTTATAATGCGGCAACTTATAGAAGTTCTACTTTATTAAGATATTGAATGAGAGGATCTCGAAATTATTAATTAAAAATTATGAGTAATAAAAAATACGATGTGTATGGCATCGGAAACGCTTTGGTAGATATTGTTACTGAAGTTTCTGAGGATTTTATCAAGCAGCACAAGGTTGAAAAGGGTGTGATGACCTTGGTTGAAGAAGATAGACAAAATGAGTTGCTTAAGGCAATGAATATCACAGAGGAAAATATGCAAGGTGGTGGTTCTGCAGCCAATACTTTAGTGGCTACCTCTCAGTTTGGGGGGAAAGGTTTTTATTCCTGCAAAGTAGCAAACGATTTTGAAGGCGCTTTTTTCCTGAAAGATTTAAAAGCTAATGGATTGGATACTTTCTTAACGCTGGAAACAGCTACTGAAGGCACAACGGGTAAAGTGTTGGTAATGACAACTCCAGATGCAGAGCGAACTATGAATACCTATTTAGGAATCACTTCAGATTTTTCTATTAATGAGGTGCATGATTATGCGCTCAAAGATTCAAAATATCTTTATTTGGAAGGTTATTTAGTTACTTCTGAAACAGGTTTAGCAGCAATGAGAAAAGCTAAGAAAATGGCTGAAGAAAATGATGTGAAGGTAGCCCTTACTTTTTCAGATCCGGCTATGGTGAAATATTTTAAAGAGCAGATGGAGTCTGTAGTAGGAGCCAGTGTAGATCTATTGTTTTGCAATGAAGAGGAAGCGATGCTTTTTACAGGGAAAGATAATATTCAGGACGCAAGAGAAGAATTAAAGAAGTCTGCAAAAAGGTTTGCCATTACACAAGGTAAAAATGGAGCACTAATATATGATGGTGACACTTTTATTGATATTGAACCCTACCCGGTAAAAGCAGTAGATACCAATGGAGCAGGAGATATGTTTTCAGGTGCCTTTTTATATGCCATCACCAATGGACATAGCTTTGCTGATGCAGGTAAATTAGCTTCCTTAGCAAGCTCTAAAATTGTGACCAAATTTGGCCCACGATTGGAATGGCACGAAGCCAAAGAGGTTTTAAATCAGCTTCACGGTTAACTAAAAATAGAATAATTGACAAACGAGGGCCTTGCTATAAAAAGTAAGGCTTTTTTTTTGTAATTTATTTTAAATCTTAAAGTTACTTGTGGATTATTTATCTTTTGAAGTTATTATTTGATGTAATATTTCCGTTATATTTGCACCAAATTTTAAAATCAATTGTATAATTAAATAATTCCCCTTATGATTAAAAAGTTAAGTATTTTGACTTTGTGCTCAATAATAGCCTTTTCGGCTTTAGCACAGAAGAAAAAAATTGAATTCACTGAGTTTGATTTAGATAATGGAATGCATGTAATATTGCATCAGGATAATTCTACTCCTATAGTAGTAGTTTCAGTAATGTACCATGTGGGCTCTAAAAACGAAAATCCAGAAAGAACAGGTTTTGCGCATTTTTTCGAGCATTTACTATTTGAAGGTTCTAAAAATATTAAAAGAGGTGAGTTTGATAAATATATCACCAATGCCGGTGGTGTAAACAATGCAAATACCTCATCAGATAGAACTTATTATTATGAGATTTTACCTTCTAATCAGCTAAAATTAGGTTTATGGCTGGAATCTGAAAGGTTAATGCATGCTAATATTGAAGAAATTGGTGTGGAAACGCAGAGAGAAGTAGTTAAAGAAGAAAAAAGACAGCGATATGATAACCAGCCTTACGGAACCATTTTGCCGGAAATAATGAAAAGAGCTTATACTGAACATCCTTATCAATGGACTCCTATTGGATCGCTTGAGCATTTAAATGCTGCCACGCTAGATGAGTTTGTTGAGTTCTATAAAACCTTTTATGTTCCAGAAAATGCTACTATATCTATTGCAGGAGATTTAGATATTGAAGAAACTAAGAAATTGGTTGAGCAGTATTTTGGCGATATTCCAAGAGGAGGAAATGAAATTCCAAGACCGGATATTGTGGAGCCAAAACAAAAAACTGAAGTACGCGATACTATTTATGACAATATTCAATTGCCAGCTGTTATTCAGGCCTATCATATGCCTGCACAAGGAACTGAAGATTCTTATGCCTTAGAATTATTAGGCACTGTTTTGTCAGGTGGGCAAAGTGCAAGAATGTACAAATCCTTAGTAGATGAGCAGCAAAAAGCTTTACAAGTAGCTGCTATTCCTTTTTCTTCTGAAGATCCTGGCTTATATCTGCTATTTGGCTTACCGACCATTGGAGGAGATTTAAAAGAGTTAGAAGATGCAATTGATGCTGAGATTAAAAAAGTACAGAATGAGTTAATTTCTGAAAGAGAATTTCAAAAGATTAAAAATCAAACTGAAAATAACTTTATTTCAGGAAACAGCACAATGACGGGTATCGCTGAAAGTCTTGCTAATTACCATGTATATTACGGAGATGCCAATTTAATTAATAATGAAATTGACAGGTATATGGCTGTTACAAGAGAAGATATTCAAAGAGTTGCCAAAAAATATTTAACTGAAAATAACAGGGTTGTATTATATTATTTGCCAAAATCACAGCAAAACAACTAATTCTTCAACCTAAAAAGAGAAAAATATGAAATGTCCATAAAGGTTGCTAATCAAACCGAACATGAATAATGGAGGTTAAATAGTAGCGTTCAAACAAATATGAGACATTCCATGTGACAATTTAAAAACAAATTATATACACATGAAATTTATTAATCAATTATTTTTAAGTCTTATTTTTATTTGTGTTGCAAGTATAGCTACAGCACAAATAGATAGAACAAAGGCTCCTGAGCCAACCGCTGCTCCGGAAATCAATATAGCGAAACCCGCTACATTCACTTTAAAGAATGGTTTAAAGGTTTATGTGGTAGAGAATCATAAATTGCCGAGAATCGCTTTTTCTTTATCGCTAGATAGAGATCCTATTTTAGAGGGAGACAAAGCTGGTTATGTAAGCATGGCCGGACAGCTTTTAACAAAAGGAACCAAAAATAGAACTAAAGCTGAATTAGATGCGGAGGTTGATTTTATTGGCGCCAATATTAATGCCTATTCTACAGGTATTTTTGCTTCATCATTAACTACCCATACCGATAAATTAATGGAGTTAATGACTGATATTTTATTCAATCCTGTTTTCCCGGAAGACGAATTGGATAAGTTGAAAAAGCAGACTTTATCTGGTTTAGCTGCTTCTAAAGATGATCCTAATGCTATTGCTTCTAATGTTAGAGGTGTGCTTACTTATGGAAAGGATCATCCATATGGAGAGTTTACAACTGAGGAAACTGTTGAAAATATTACGTTGGAAGACTGTAAAAAATACTATGAGACCTATTTCAGACCTAATATTGGTTATTTAGCGATTGTAGGAGATATAACTCCAAAGGAAGCTGAAAAATTAATCAAAAAGAATTTCAGTAAATGGGAAAAGGGTACTATTCCAACGGCTGAATATGATAAACCTAAAGCTCCTGAAAAAACTTATGTAGCGTTAGTGGATAGAGAAGCTTCTGTTCAATCTGTTATTAATATAAGTTACCCGGTTGAGCTAAAAGTAGGTTCGGAAGATGCCATTAAGGCCAGAGTGCTTAATCAAATTTTAGGCGGAGGGTTTTCTTCTCGTTTAATGCAAAATTTAAGAGAAGATAAAGCTTTCACTTACGGTGCCAGGTCTTCTTTAAGCACAGACAAGTTAATTGGTAACTTTAATGCCAATGCAAGTGTAAGAAATGAAGTAACGGATAGCTCTGTATATGAATTTATGTACGAATTGCAGAAAATTACAGAAGAAGAAGTTACTCAAAAAGAATTGGATGCTGCCAAAGCTTCGATAGCCGGTGGTTTTGCACGTTCGCTTGAAAGTCCGCAAACTGTAGCCTCCTTCGCTATTAATACGGCACTTTATAACCTGCCAGCTGATTATTATAATAATTATTTGAAAGAATTAGATAAGGTTTCTTTGGCTGATATTAAAGCGATGGCCATGGAATACATCCTTCCTAATAATGCCAATATTATAGTAGTAGGTAAAGGAGCTGATGTAGCCAAAGGCTTAAAACAATTTGGTGAAGTGCGTTATTTTGATAGAGATGGTAACGAATATGACCCAATGGATAACCTGAAAATACCAGAAGGTGTAACTGCAAAAACTGTAATGCAGGATTATTTTAAAGCATTAGGCGGAAAAGAAAAACTGTTGGCTGTTAAAAACATGAAACTAGTATATGATGCTTCTTTTCAGGGACAGAATCTTTATATCAATGAGGTGAAGAAAGACGGTGCTTTCAAACAAGAGGTAGGTATGACAGGTATGGTTATAACCAAAACTGTTGTGAATGGTGATGAAGTGAAAATTGTAATGCAAGGACAAGAAGCACCATTACCTGAGGATACTAAGAAAGATGTAATAGCTGGTGCCAAGGTGTTTCCTGAATTATACTTTGACGAAGTGGGTATAGGATATGAACTGAAATCAATCACAAATTTAGACGGTGAAGCTGCCTATACAATTGAAGTGACAATGCCTTCCGGCAAAACCTCTACCTACTATTACAGCGCTGATACAGGTTATAAATTAAAAACATCTACTGTTCAAACAGGGCCACAAGGAGAAGTAATCACATCAGAAGAATTTTCGGCTTACGAAGATAAAAACGGTGTGATGATTCCTACTAAGAAGGTTATAAATCAAGGTTTCCGAATAAATACAACATTAAAATCAATTGAATTCAATGTTGATTTAGCAGAAGACACTTTTCTGGTGAAATAACGATTCTCAAAAATTGAATGGATGAAAAGCCCCGATGAAATTATCATTAGGGCTTTTTTTCTAAATATACCCTGCCATCTTGTATGCAGCATAGCCCATCCATTCTTTAAATAAAATATGCCATTTCATTAAAGCTTCATAACTTGGTAGGAACATAGCGGGAGTTAAGTTGCCATCACTGGTATGGTAAACAGTAGGGAAAGGTTGTACTTGAAAGCCTTGCTTAGCAAAGCATGCAGCAGCTCTAGGCATATGGCTGGCACTTGTAATGAGGAGAATTGGGTTGTATTTTGAAATGAAGTTAACTGCCAGCTGAGCACTTTCAGCAGTATTTTTCGATTGATCTTCAATTTTAACTTTCTCTAGAGGGAAATTGATAGATTTTAGATAAGTATGCAGCACTTGTGCTTCCTTCAAATCTGATCTTAAAGCCGTAGCTCCACCGCCAGAAATTAATAAAGTGTCAAATTTATCTTGCTGAAATAATGCGATAGCCTGTAAAAGTCTGTCAGCGTTTTGTTGGAAATATACCCTGTCATTAGGTATTTTCTGGGTGTTTGTCATGCCAGTAAGCAACACTCCATAGGTATATTTCTGATGATCTAAATCCGCAAGTATAACAGGCTCAGTTTCCCAAATTTTTAAGATATTATTGGCAAGGAAATCATTGGTAAATAGTATAAATAAAGTGAAGCCAGCTACTGCTAAGTATTTTCTCCAGGGTTTTTTATAGAAAACAAAATAGCCGAGCCATGATAGTGCTATTAATGTAGCAGGTAAAAATAAATAACTAATGGTTTTTGAAAGTATAAAAAACATAACAATAGATTTTAGACAAAAGTAAAACTTTTGCGATTTTTTTTGTCACTTCTGTAATTTTTAGAGGGCTTCATGCACTAATCTTTCAAAATTATAAAATTATGCAACGTATAATTCAAAGTCTAGGAAGCTCAGCAGTATTTGTAACATTAGCTCTAACTTTAGAAACTAAAGCTATTTACAGTTATATGCTCATTGGGTTATCGGCAATACTGCTTATTTTTTCAGTAAGGGAGTACTTTATAATAAAGAGAAAACAAGCCTAGCAAAAGTAAATAAGTATGATGGAATCCTCGGAATTTTTGAGCGAGATTGAACGTAACAAAGGGATTATCTTAAAGATTGTTTCGCTATATGCAGATGATCAGGATGACAAAAATGATATGCAGCAGGAAATTATCTTCCAAGCGTGGAAATCTGTTGAAAGATTTAGGGGGGAATCTAAATTCAGTACCTGGCTTTATTCAATGAGCTTGAATGTAGCTATGTCGTATCTAAGGAAACAAAGAAAATTTCAGGAGATAAAAAATCCAGATCTATCAGACTTAATAGAAACACAACCGGAGATTTCCGAACGGTCTGAAAAACTTTATTCAGCCATCAGGATGCTTTCAGAGGTTGATAGAGGTGTAATCATCCTTCACTTAGATAGCTATGATAATACAGAAATTGCTGAAATGACCGGTATCTCTATTAATTATGTAGCAGTTAAGCTACACAGAATTAAGTTGGAATTGACTAAACTATTAAAAACAAAAAAATAAAATGGATTTACAAAAGGAATGGGATAATATGTCGGAGCTACTGATGGTTGACACTCCTTATCAGAGTACGCAAAAAACGGGTGAGATTAATTCATCTAATAATGTTATAGCGCAAATCCGACTAAAATTGAAATGGAAACTTGCATGGCTTAGAGTAATAGATGTGCCTATTTTAATTACAGCCTTTTTTGTGGAGGGCGATTTACAGAAGCTTCTATTTATTGTATTTGTGATTTATGAGATATTTCGAGCATTAGCAATGCTAGAGTATAGAAAGATAAAAGGGGAGATAGCTTTTGATACCTCTACCAAACAGGTGCTAATTCAGCACTACTATGCTATTAGTAAAATTTTAAGGATAGAGAGGATCTGGGGTTACCTAATGATTCCACTCTCAGCACCTATTGGCTTTATTATTTTCAAGTTAGTAGAGAATAATAACATAATGCAAATAATACAGAGTCCCTTTTTTATTTATAAGATATTACTAGTAAGTCTGATTGGCTTGCCTACCTTATTTTTGGTTGAAAAGGCCAACAAGAAGCTATTTTCAAAGCACCTGAAGAGCTTGCAACTAAAGATTGATGAGATGAAAGAGGTTCTTTGATCTCCACTTGTACGCTTTAGTTTGGTTATTAGTAAAATAAAAAGGTTCAGAGACAACTCGAATATCTCTGCACCTTTTTTTCTATTTTTTTTGAACAGTTTTCTCTTTTGAGCTGGATTTTAGCTTGTTTAATGTATAAATCACGATTAAATACATTAAATAAAACCAAGGGGCTCCGTGCATCAGAAAATCAAACCAATCTATTGCTGCCATTCCATCTGCACCTCCTAAAATCCATTTAACTTTACCAAAAAAGTGAGGTTCAGGAAAAAAAGGTGCTAAACCTAGTGTGAGCACCCCGGCAATAGCTAAAAACCATTTATTCTTCATTAGGATATTTTCTTTACCTCTGCCATAATTTGGTTGGGAGGCACAACACCTGCCTGTCGCCATTTAATTTCACCGTCTTTAAAAAGAATCAGCGTAGGAATGCTCTGTACTCTATACTTACCAGCTGCAGACTGATTTTTATCTACGTCTACCTTAATCACTTTAACCTGTCCTTTCATTTGAGCAGCAACTTCCTCTAAATAGGGTGCCATTGTTTTACATGGCCCACACCAATCTGCATAGAAGTCTACCAATACAGGTGTTTCACCGTTGATTAAATCTGCAAAACCTGCCATGGCTTATTTAGTATTTTTATATTGATTCCAGGCTTGAATTCCGCCTTCCAAATTATACAGATCATCAAAGCCATTACTAGCCATAAAACCACAAGCGGTACTACTTCTATTGCCACTTCTGCAGTATACCAAATAGGTTTTTTCCTTATCCAGCTCTTTAATTTTATCAGCAAAATCAGGCCCCATAATATTAATTACTTTAGCACCTTCTATAAAGCCTTCCACTTCTTCTTCCGGAGAGCGTACATCTATTATTTCAGTTTTAGCTTCTTTAGATAACTTGTCGAACTCTTCAGGTTTAATATTTTTATGATTCATATTGCGTTATTTTAATTTAACTTTAAATGATTGTCCGTAATAGTACCTAAATCGGTGAAATTTTCTTATATTTAAACTATGAAATTTAGAGATTTTTATCAGAAATTCCAAGATGAAGATGCTTGCAAAAGCTACATTAAGCAAATCAGAGAGCAGGAAGGCGTGGTTTGTAAAAAGTGCTGCGGGAAAGACCATTATTGGAAAAATGACAAACAAGTGTGGGAGTGTAAATCCTGTCATTTTAGAACTAGTCTACGTAATGGGACAGTTATGGAAGGAAGTAAGTTGCCTTTTAGCTATTGGTTGGCTGGAATGCAGTTTCTTACAGCAACAAAAAAGAGCTTTTCTGCAAAACATATTCAAGAAGAACTAGGTCACAAAACGATATGAACCCATCTGGGCTATGTTGCATAAATTGCGGATGGTGATGGGGCATCGGGATAAATTATATCAACTAACTGACTACGTTGAAATGGATGAAGGTTTTTTTGAAAGTGCAGATAAAAACAAGGAAGATGGAGAGGAAGACAATAAGAGGGGTCGTGGATCAAAGAAGCAGGTAAAAGTTTTAGTTTCTGCCGAATCAAAAGAGATACCTGATAGTAAATCTGACAAGAAAAGATCTGTTGGCCATATTAAAATGACCGTTATGGATAATTTAGGTTCTGCAGCAATTAATAGGCAAGTAGAAAAGCAGGTCAGTAAAGACTCAATAGTAATTACTGATGGATGGAGAGGGTATAATCATTTATCTGATAAGGTGAAACAGCACGTAAAACTTATTGCTGGAACACCAAAAAAAGCTGGAAAACTATTTCCCTGGGTGCATACTGCTATAAGTAATAGCAAAAGAATGTTCTTAGGCGTTTTTCATCGAATTGATAGTCCCTACATGCAGAACTACTTAAATGAATTCTGTTATAAGTTTAATAGAAGATATTTTAAGGATAAAATATTTGATAGACTAGTAATTGCATCGATTTCCAGCACTTGGTATGGGTATCAATGCGGATAATCATTTAACTTTATTATACAAAGATACGATTTTGAGTAGAGGAATGTTGGTAACAGATGTTACATAATGTATTAGTTAAATTTAAGTTTGACTAAAAGTATATAGTATGCTTTCTTTTTTCATTCAAAATACTTTATTTTAATAAAAACTTAAAAATACAACAATGAAGAAATTATTATTTATTGCAGGAATACTATTTTTCCTTTCACCGGTAACCTCAAGTGCTGGTACAGATTCTACAAATTTTAATATGGAAATTAAATTAGTAGAACGACCAAGGATAAAAGAAAAAGAAATTTTAGAGCGTTTAGGAGAAATTCAGGCAATGGATTTCAAAAACATGTCTAAAGAGGAAAGAAAAGCAATTAAGAGAGAATTAAAAGAGATAAAGGAAACTTCTGGTTTGGATAACAGAATTTCTATCTCTGTTGGAGCATTAATTATCATAATATTATTAATTATTTTGATTTTTTAATATTATTAAATTAAAGAGAGTACAGTTGCTATTATTTATAATAACTGCACTCTCTTTTGTTAATCTTAAAGAGAACTTATAAATATTAATGCTCCAATAAAACCTATAATTCCGATTACAAATCCGGCAATTGCAAGTCCTTTTTTCTCGCTTTTTAGTCCTATAGCTCCAAAAACAATTGCGGTAGGCCCCAATAAAACACCTGCAACTAACAAACTTACTATACCAACAGGTAGAGAAGCGATGGCAGCCCAGTTTTTTGATGGATCAGGTTCAGGTGTTTCAGTTCTGAATTTTTCTCTAATTTTAAAAACCTTTTTGTCACTCTTTGTCTTTCCTGCCTCTTTTTCTTTTACAATATCGTTTTTTTCCTTGTTTGTCTGTGTTTCTACTAGGCTAATATTATTTTCTTGATTGTTAAGATCATTCTGCTGGAGATTGTTAGATTTAGGTTTGCCAACAATTTCGTTGTTTACTATTAGAACTGATTTGCTTCCACTAAAATTAGTTGATTCTGTCGTAGCATCACTAGCGAGGCTATTAGCAACTGCGGTATTATTGCCTTCATTTACTACTGTTTTGCTATAGTTGTGATGACTAAACTTGTAGGCCGAATTGTAGTCAAATTTATGAGAGGCACATGCGCTCATAATAATACCCATCAAAAATAAATGAAAGGTGAATGATTTTTTGAAATAGCTGAGTGTTTTCATAGAGGTTGATTGATTTAATTAAATATTGCTTATAAATATAGCAATATTAATCTATGAAAAAACAAACTTAATATAAATTAAAAGTAAAGCTATTTAATTAATTACCTCCCTCGGAATATCCATTGGAAGCCTGCTCAGTAATTCATAGTTTACCAACTCACTCATTTCACCAAAGCTTGACACGGTTAATTTTGATTTGCCCTGCTGGCCTATCAGAATTACCTCATCACCCTTATTTACCTTTTTACAATCATTTACATTGATGATCATTAAATTCATATTTACAGTACCAATTACTGCTACCCGTTTCCCATTTACAATTACACGCCCTTGATTACTCAATGAGCGGGCAAATCCATAGGCATAACCTACCGGAACAGTGGCCACCTTCATTCTTTTTGGTGCCTGATATGTGGTGCCATAGCCAATAAATTCCCCCATAGGCACTTCCTTTACCGACATGATTTTAGATTTCCATGTAATAACCCTTTTTAACGGATCCGCTGATCGCTCTTTTTCTAAGCCCTTATAACCATTACTCCTTTTATGGAAAATAAAACTTTCCCTGCTTGGCCAAAATCCATATAAAAGAATACCCACTCGTACCATATCCATATGTGTTTCAGGGTAAGCGACAGCTGCCGCGGAACATGCGGTATGTCTTAAATTAGGAGTAAGGTTGTTATCTTTGAATAATTGGTAGAATTTTCCAAATAATTTTATCTGATCTGTGACTCTAAAGTGATTGGTTATACTCTCAGCCCCAGCGTAATGTGTGCAAAGTCCTTCAAAAGTTAAATAGTCTTTATTTTCCGATAGTATGTTGATCACTTCTGGTAAAAGTTTCTCTTCGAAACCCGTCCTGTTCATGCCTGTTTCTACCTCAATATGAATTTTAGCTTTTTTACCAATTTTTTTGGCACTTTCAATTGCAGCAATTAATCTTTCTAACTCGAACACATAAAAATCCACCTCGTTTTCTACTGCCCAGGAAACCTGCTCATCATTTAGCCAGCCTAAAATCATAATTTTAGTACTATCTTTTTTCACCTGGCATACTCTGTAAGCCTCATGTGCTGAAAATACTGATAAATGATTGATGCCACACTTTTCAAATACCTGCACCATTTGTTCAATTCCATGCCCATAGGCATTACCTTTTACAACGGCAGATAAAATCACCTTATCACCTATTATTTTCCTTATAAATTTGATATTCTGCTTTACTGCAGAGGAATTGATCTCTATTTGTGAGGTATTAAATGGATCTTTTATTTTATACATCTTGCTTACAAAACTCTATCAAGCCAATAAACATGTTCAAGCCATGAATAGTTATGTCATCGGGAAAATCATATTCTCTATTATGTAAATTAGGCATATCCTCACCAGCTCCTAAACCAAAAAATCCAGTTTGGGTAACAGCTTTATACTGACCAAAATCTTCACTCCATCTAAAAGGTTGCTCTATAATTGTAAATGGAAGGTTCTTTTGCTTTGCCACCTCTTTTATAGCAGTAAATACTTTATTTGAATTCTCGGTAGCAGGAAACACCTCCGTAAAACTTACTTCTACTTCAAGGTCATGACTTTTCCCGGTTTGCCGGGCTATATTTTCGGCTAGCTCTGTTAGGTGCTTCATATCTACATCTAGCATGGCTCTCAAGGTAACCCTAATTTCGCCATATCCTGGTGTTGTGCCAAAAGCAATTTCACCTAGTAAAGCATGGATAACTGTAGCCAAAGTTAAATCTGAAAAAGAGTTTCGCATGTGTAAATTGGTGAGCTCAAGCTATTATGGTTGAAATAGCCATTGCAGGACTATTCCCTTTTTCAGGCTCTGCCGCATGACTTGTCTGACCAGTTAATTTAATAACCATTCCCTTTGAGGCTGCTGCAAAAGTATTTTCTTTAGTCACTATTTCTCCCTTAGCGTAGCCAGGTAAATTATGTAAACCAAATAAATAGTCGAGCTTAATTTCATGTTTCAGTAAGCCTTTACTGATTCTTTCCGCCCCTTCACCAGTTTCTTCTGCTGGTTGAAATATCAGATAGATATTACCTTTATCAGGCCTGTTCTTGCTAAGATATTGGGCTAATCCGGCTACCATTGTTACGTGTCCATCATGACCGCATTTGTGGGCAACGTGCTCAGTTTTTGACCCGTGTGGGATGTCTAAAAATTCATCGATAGGTAAGGCATCCATATCTCCTCTAAATCCAATATTTATGCCTTCACTTGCTCCTTTGAAAACAGCCACAAGACCATATCCACCTATATTTTCAATAATTTGATCAGGGTTAAATTGGCTTACGTAAGTTTTTAATATTTGTGCAGTTCTTGTTTCTTCGTTAGATAATTCGGCATTTTGATGTAACTCTTTTCTAAGCTCTTCAAGTGCATTTAAATCTGGTGAAAATTGCATAATGTGTTTCGTAAAAATATATAATTTTAAAAGTAATGCATATTTTTCTTTTAAAGAAAATTCGTGCAAGTGCTTACAACAAAATTTAAATTTTTTAATTCAGATGTCAGAAGAAAATGACTAATTATTCTACAGTTTTTTCAATATAATTGGAATTCAGAATTCCCAGGGCACCCATATATTTCAATTTGAAATTAATTAAATCACCAACCTTTCGATTTTCTTTATTTTCACCTAAATCGATTACAATCATATCAGAACTAGAACCAACCACTTTAAAATCGTAGCCATCAAGTATTAAATATTTAGGATCAACGTCCAAAACCCCAATATCAAGTATAGCACGGAAGCTTGTCTGTCCATATAAGGATTCATCGACCTCAGTGGTTACGCCTTGAGGGTTAGTGGCCATTTCTCCCATAGGCACCTTGGGTTTCTCTGTTATTTCTATGATTTCCGTAAAAAGCTCCAAACAGTCATCATGCATCCCTTTGATAGTGCTCCCATCAAAAAGGTTAGCTCCAAAATATAGTGTTTCTCCTATTCGAAAATGATTTACGCCATTTGGAATCTGTTTATTCATTATGAGCGGAATTGTTACCGAGGTGCCTCCAGAAACTAATGGGATTTTCCTGTTAAACTTTAGTTCAATAATCTGTTTATATAAACTTAATTGAATCAGTTTGTCCTGAGAGGGCATCACGCCATGCAAGCAATTTAAATTGGTGCCAATACCAACGATTTCTATATTGGGCAATTCAAAAACTTTAGCGTAAAAATCTATCAGATGATCTCCCATTACACCTTCTCGCAGATCGCCCGTTTCAATCATGATGATTACTTTATGGGTTTTATTCTGTCGTTCTGCCTCTTCTGATAATAGTTTGAGCGTGTAATATTCAGTATTCATGCTCATATCTGCATACATCACCACATCTTTTATGCTTCTTTTGGCAGGAGGTTTTATATAACAGGTTTTAACGGAAGAGTCAATTGACTTTACTTTTTGTAGATTGCTAATTCTTGAATCATGAATTTCTCTGAAACCTAAATCAATCACTTCTTTTAGGTATAACTCATTGCCACAAAATATTTTTGTTACTGCTCCCCAATCCAGGTTGTTTTTGGTGAAAAGATTATGTAAAAAATCAAAATTATGTTTTAATTTATTTCTATATAATTTTAAAAATGCCATGTTTATTTTTTAAATCTCATTTCCAGGTATTTATTAGTAAAACCTAGTTTTTCGTAAAGGAATTTTGCAGGATTGTCGGCCTCTACGTGAAGTGCCACATCCCCCTTGGCCATTTGAATGGCTTTTTTCATCAATTCTTTTCCTACTCCTTTACCACGCTGATCGGAATGTACAGCTATATAAACTAAGATATTTTCAGGGATATAGCCTGACATACCTGTTTGGTTAACCACAACAGCCCCCTTAATGTTACCTTTTTCCCTTCCCAACACTACAAATCCACCTTGATGGCCAAATGAGCTTAGTGCGTAGTCGAGGCATTTTAAAATGTCTTCTTTTTTATCACCATACTGATCCAGATGAGTAAATAAAAAATCTGCTATTTCGTTTTTTTGTAATGTGGTAGCTGAATCTATTGATGTTAATGTTTGAAAGTCCATATTTTATTATTTTTTAGGAAATATGTATGAAAATGATATAAATACTATTGCAGATATAGTTATACCGAAAATATTAGGATCGATACTATAAGGTAGTTTAAAGAACTCCTCACTAAAAGGTATTTTTACTATTTGTAATTTATTAACTGCCTCTGCAATTTGTCCTGACGTTAGTAAATCAATTTTTAGTTTTTCAAAATCCAGTAGGTGTTTAAACCTACTTAAAGTTTCCATTACTTGCTCTCTTGAAGCCGCTAAACTCATGGTTACCTTATTTGCCTGCAATAACGCAGTAGTAAATCCACCAGCAATCATTGAATAAAACGCTGCCTTAGCACTGCTTTTTTTCCAGAATAAACCTCCAATAATGGGTACAAACAAACCGGAAACCATGAATGCATAGCTGTAAAGCATGAGGTTTAAGACGTTTTCCATTACACTGGCCAACAATAACGCAATAATACCTACAGCAAGTGTTACTATTTGAGATAAACGTAATTCAGACTTATCTGTTGAGAATCTTTTGGTAAACTTCTGTATAAAGTCCGAAACTATATTACCCGAAGAAGCCATTAAACAGCTATCTGCAGTTGATAATATTGCAGAAAAATAAGCTGACATCATGAGGCCTAGTAACCCAACAGGCAAAACAGTAGCCAATAGCATAGGTAAACCTTTTTCAGGGTCAGCATCAGTAATACCTGCGGTACCCAACTCTGCAAACATACCCTGATCGGCAGCCACTCTTGCAATTATACCAAGGGCTATACCCATAAATGCCATAATTGGCCATTCAAATAGGCCTGCTATAAACCAAGCTCTTTTCGCAGTTTTCACATCTTTACTGGCATAAATCCTTTGATAGAGCGTCATTCCCACAAACCAGATAGGTATAATAGTGGCAACCCAATAGATAATATCCTGCCAAGAGATATTGGTTAAAGTGAGCATTTTAGGGTCTAATGTTTCTCTAATGGCTTCCATGCCGCCCACTGCCTGATAAGATAATGGGATGCCGATAAATATTAATCCTGATAATAAAATTATCCATTGGATAGTATCCGTATATATTACTGCTTTTATACCACCTATTACAGTGTAAATTACCGCAATAGCACCCATAACTAATAGGGCACTGCCTAAACTGATTTCTGGAAATGTACCTGATGCTAGTTTTGCACCTGCCAATAATTGAGAACTAGTAAACCCTGTATAACCAATAGCTGATATGATAGCCGCTAACAGTGCTACTTTTTTATTATAGAAGTACTCGAAAATCTGGGGCATGGTATGAAATTTTTCGAAATTCTTGTTGCCCCTTACAGCAGGAATTAAAAAAACAGCGGCTAACCAAGCCCCCAATAATCCGGTAAATAGCATCCAGGAGCCAGACAAGCCAATGGTAAAGCCTAAGCCACCCAACCCTACAGAAAAACCTCCCCCCACATCTGTGGCTACTACAGAAAGTCCAATATGACCGGCACTCATAGAGCGGCCACCTACGTAGTAATCGTCCATGCCCTTATTGCTACGTAGAAAATAAAAGCCTACGCCAAGCATGGCTAACATGTAAAAAATAAAAATCAGGATGTCTATTATATGCATTGGCTGCGATAGGTTCTTTTGAGATTACTCATTAGACTACCAAAACTAATAAAAAAATGCTTAAAAACAGAATTTTGAGCCCTTTTATCGCTTTTTACGGGTATAAACAGATGGTTTTACCAAGGAATAACTAATTAAAGAAATTTTATTTAGGCTAACGAAATCAATAAAGCTAATGAGCGTTAAACTATTTGAGTAAAACTGCCTCCTCCTCAACTCCGGTTACTTGGAATCATATAAAATAAAAAAAAGGGCCGAAGCCCCTTTAATTTATATGATTTGAATTATTTTAAGATGTAATTTTTGCTCCCAGGTATTCCCTGTTCATTCTGGCAATATTCGTTAAGCTAATTCCCTTAGGACATTCAGCTGAACATGCACCTGTGTTAGTGCAAGCTCCAAAACCTTCAGCATCCATTTGGGCTACCATTTTTTCTGCTCTTTCTGCTCTTTCCACCTGCCCTTGTGGTAATAAAGCCAACTGAGAAATTTTAGCACTTACAAATAGCATAGCAGAAGCATTTTTACAAGCCGCTACACATGCGCCACAACCAATACAGGTTGCTGCATCAAATGCCTCATCAGCCACACTTTTCGATATGGGTATTTCATTAGCATCGGGTGTACCGCCTGTATTTACATTGATATAACCACCAGCCTGAATTACTCTGTCAAATGCACTTCTGTCCACAGCTAAATCTTTTACTATAGGGAAGGCTTTTGCTCTCCATGGCTCAATAGTAATAGTTTCACCATCTGAGAAACTTCTCATGTGAAGCTGACAGGTTGTTACTCCTTTTAATGGTCCGTGAGGCTCACCATTTATGTGCATACTACACATGCCACAAATTCCTTCCCTACAATCATGATCAAAATGAACCGGATCCTCATCCTTATCTATCAGTTGTTCATTAAGAACATCTATCATTTCAAGAAATGACATATCCTTTGAAACGCCATCCAATTCATAAGTCTTGAAAGCGCCTTTATCTTTATTATTTTTCTGTCTCCAGATTTTTAAGGTAAATTTCATAATCAATTATATTTTAAATCATAAGCTTAATAAATCATTATTGATTATTTATAGCTTCTTTGAGTTAATTTAACATTTTCAAAAATCAGTTGCTCTTTATGAAGTGCTTCTTCTTTATTTTCTCCTGTGAATTCCCAGGCAGCAACATAAGCGAAATCTTCATCATTTCTTTTAGCTTCTCCCTCTTCTGTTTGATATTCTTCCCTGAAGTGTCCTCCGCAAGATTCTTCTCTATTTAAAGCATCAACGATCATCAATTCGCCTAACTCAAGGAAATCACCAACTCTGGAGGCTTTCTCCAAAGAACTATTAAATTCTTCATTGGTACCCAACACCTTCACGTTTTTCCAGAAATCTTCTTTTAAATCCTTAATTAACTGCTTAGCCTTATTTAAACCTTCTGCGTCACGTGACATACCACAATACTCCCACATAATTTTACCAAGTTCTTTGTGGTAATGATCTACTGATTTGGTACCTTTTATAGAAAGTAATTTATCAATCATACCTTTAACAGAAGCTTCTGCTGCTTTAAATGCTTCATGGTCGGTAGAAGCTTTTTCGTATTTCTCGGCGGATAAGTAATTACCAATAGTGTAAGGTAAAACAAAGTAACCATCTGCTAAACCCTGCATCAGAGCACTTGCACCTAATCTGTTGGCTCCATGGTCTGAAAAGTTAGACTCTCCTGTAGAATAGAGACCCGGTACGTTTGTCATCAAGTTATAATCCACCCATAAACCACCCATGGTGTAATGTACAGCAGGATATATTTTCATTGGCTGCTCGTAAGGGTTCTCTCCGGTTATTTGCTTGTACATATCAAACAAGTTACCATATTTACCGGCAATTACCTCTTTAGTGTCTCTATTGATAGCATCTCTGAAGTCCAGGTAAACTGCTTTTCCAGTTTCATTCACTCCTCTACCTTCATCACAAACATATTTAGCATTTCTGGAGGCTACATCACGAGGAACTAAATTCCCAAATGCAGGATATTTTCTCTCAAGGTAATAATCTCTTTCATCTTCTGAAAGATCGTTAGGATGCATTTCACCTTTTCTTATTTTCTCTGCTAATTCTTTTGTTGCAGGTACCCACACTCTACCGTCGTTTCGAAGTGATTCTGACATTAATGTCAATTTCGATTGGTGGTCTCCACTAACTGGGATACAAGTAGGGTGAATTTGTGTATAGCATGGATTTGCCATGAAAGCACCTTTCTTATGCGCTCTCCAGGCTGCAGTAGTATTTGACCCCATAGCGTTGGTAGATAAGAAGAAAACGTTTCCGTATCCGCCCGTAGCTAAAACTACTGCATGGGCACTGAAAGACTCAATCTTTCCAGTAACAAGGTTTCTGGTTACAATACCTTTTGCTTTGTCATCAATTTTAACAAGATCAAGCATTTCATGGCGAGGATATAATTCAACCTTACCATTTGCAACTTGTCTACTTAGAGCACTGTAAGCACCTAATAATAACTGCTGTCCGGTTTGACCTCGGGCATAAAACGTTCGGGATACCTGCGCTCCACCAAAAGAACGGTTAGATAGTAGACCTCCATATTCTCTGGCAAAGGGAACACCTTGAGCTACACATTGATCAATAATATTTAAACTTACCTGGGCAAGTCTGTAAACATTAGCTTCTCTTGATCTATAGTCTCCTCCTTTAATGGTGTCATAAAACAATCTGAAAATACTATCGCCATCATTCTGATAGTTTTTTGCTGCATTTATACCTCCTTGAGCTGCAATAGAGTGGGCTCTTCTTGGGCTATCCTGGAAACAAAAAGATTTAACATTGTAGCCTAATTCCGCTAAAGAAGCAGATGCCGAAGCTCCCGCTAGACCGGTTCCAACTACAATAATATCATATTTCCTTTTGTTGGCAGGGTTCACCAACTTAACATTAAATTTATGATTCGTCCATTTCTCGGCTAATGGACCTTCAGGTATTTTAGATTCTAAACTCATAGTAGATTAATTATCCTTAACTATTAATAAACATTAAAACAGGTATGGCCGCAAATGCTAACGGTATTAAAATTGCGATTATATAGCCTACTCCTTTTATCAATGGAGTATACTTTTTATGATTTAAACCAAGTGTTTGAAAAGCACTTGCAAAACCATGTGATAGGTGAAAAGCTAATCCAGCCATACTTAATACATAAATTAACACATACCACCATTCACTAAATGCAGCATTAACAACGGAGTATAGGTTTTTGTTACCGGCCTCATCTAAATTAATTCCACCCCAGTGCATTTCATACCAAAAGTTCCTCAAATGGATAACTAAAAAAATTAAAATAATGGTTCCTAATAACCCCATATTCCTTGACGACCAGGTGCTATTTGCGCCACCATTGAATTTTTGGTAGCCAACAGGTCTTGCCTGTCTGTTTTTATATACTAATAAACCAGACATTATGATGTGGATTAAAAACCCTGCATATAACCCATAAGAAAGAGCCTTGATGATTGGATTAGTTGTCATGAATTTGGCATAAGCATTAAAGGCCAAACCATCATCTCCTGCAAGTAATTGTAAATTACCTGATAAATGAACTATTAAAAAACTTATTAAAAATAATCCTGTAAGGGACATAACTAATTTACGTCCAATAGTACTTGTAAGTGTATCTGAGAGCCAGCTCATATATTATTAAATGTTGTTAACGTTTATAAAAATTTAATTGCATCAAAGTTACATTTGGAACGCTTATAAAACAATTGTGTTTATTAATTTAAAATATTCTAAATAGTGGGTAATTATAAAACCGAGTTAGATAACCCAAAATAGAATTGAATGTTTTTAATGTTTTAAGAACAATATTTTATATATTAACGTTCTTATTTTCTTATCAATTCAAATTTGTGCAGAGATATCTATATATCATACTAATATTAATAGGTTTTAGTGTAGAAACTAATGCTACTCACATACGTGCTGGAGAAATTACTGCCAGGCGCTTAGGTTGCAATGGCTTTGCCTATGAATTTACCCTAACTGCTTATCGCGATACTGGTTCCGATATATTATTTGGAAATGGAGTTTTCAATTTTGGAGATGGAGAAAGTATCTCCCTTAATCCTGAAGGCTTTTTTAGGAAGGAAATTATTGATGATGAAGTTGAATTAGTACAATTTAAATTGCAGCATACTTATCCTGGAAATGGTTCTTATACTGTTTCGTATGAAGAAGATTTTAGAAATGCAGGTATTGTTAATATGACAAATTCTGTTTCAGTACCATTTTTCGTAGAAACAACTATTCGTTTAGATCCTTTCTTTGGCTGTAATGACTCACCTGTTTTTTTAATTCCACCAATTGATAAAGGCGCTGTTGGTTTACTTTTTTTTCATAATCCTGGTGCCTTTGATACTAATGGTGATAGTATAGCCTTCAAAATGACTATTCCACAAAGCACAAGAAATACTGAAGTGCCCAATTATCGTTTTCCTGACGTGGCAGGTGGGGGTCAGAATGAGCAGCAAACCGGTGCCGCTACTTATACATTAGATGAGATATTAGGAGATGTTGAATGGGATGCTCCGGGTATGCAGGGTGAGTATAACATTGCCTTTATAGCGGAGGAATGGCGTAAAATCGCAGGAGAATGGCGTTTTTTAGGTAGTATCACCCGCGATATGCAAATAATTATTGCTGAAACAGATAATGACCCACCTGAATTACAAATTCCAATGGATACCTGTATAGAGGCGGGCACATTATTGCAGGCTGAAATCATTGCTACAGATCCTAATCCGGAGTCACTTGTAAGAATAGAGGCTTTCGGTGGTCCTTTTACCTTAGATCCTGCAGCCACTTTAAATCCTGATCCACCTGTATTTGGAGCAAGTCCCACTACAGCTATTTTTGGCTGGCAAACCACCTGTGATCATATCAGAGAAGATCCGTACCAGATAAGATTTAAAGCAACAGATAATGGCCCTGGAATAAGATTAACCAAATTTGAGACATGGAACGTTACAGTAGTACCACCAGCGCCTAAAAATGTAGTAGCAGAAAGCCGACCTCAAAGATCCATAGAAATTAACTGGGATAGCTATGATTGTGGTCTGGCGGAGGTAATTCAAGTTTATCGCAGGGTAGATAGTTTTGATTTCACACCGGAAAACTGTGAAATAGGCATACCTGAAAATGGTGGCTATGAATTAATTGGTGCTGTTCCGGTATCACAAAATTCCTTTTTAGATAATAATGCAGGCAGAGGTTTGGCTTTTGGCGCTACTTATTGTTATAGATTGGTAGCTGTCTTTGAACTGCCAACAGGCGGTGTTAGCTATGCTTCCGAAGAAGTTTGCCAGCAAATTGCTGCTACCGGTCCCATAATTACCAATACCAGTATTGAAGCAACGGATATTAATAATGGAGAAGTTACAGTAAGCTGGCTTCCACCGTTTGAAATAGACACATCTATTTATCCACCACCTTATAAATATCAATTATTAAGAGGAGTGAATGGCAGCTTTACCTCTATAGCAGTTATAGAAGATGATACTACTTATAGAGATTCAGGAATTAATACAGAAGAAGAAATTATCAGTTACCGTTTAGAGCTTTATCTTTTGAGCCAGGCAGTTGAGGAAGAAAATCTAATTGAGATTTCCGCTACAGCTTCTACAGTCCGTTTAAGCTCTGTTTCATTATTTGAAGCTATCCAGCTCAACTGGTCAGCCACTGTTCCATGGTCAAATACCAATCAGGATTTTCCTTATCATTATATTTATAGAAATAAGGTAGACGGCTCCAATTCAGATGCATTTATATTAATAGACTCAGTAGATGTTACTCAGTTTGGTCTTCAGTATACTGATAGTGGGGCATTTAACAATGTCAACCTCTCCAACGATGAGGAGTACTGTTATTATGTAACCACTTCAGGAGGTTATGGTAATGATAATATCTTTGAACCACTACTTAATAATTCCCAGGAACTATGCGCTATGCCTGATGATCAGATAGATCCTTGTCCTCCATTTGAAGTTGATTTTGAATTAGGTTCGCTGGATTCTTGCCTGGAGTTTTTGGCTGATAAAGACTGTGGTTTTGATGATTATGAAAACACCTTATTCTGGGAGGCCACCCTGGAGGATAGTTGCGATACAGATGTGAGTTATTACGAAATCTTCTATACCAACACGCTGGGAGGCGATTTTAGGCTGGTAGGTACAACAACGGAAACTACATTCACTCATTCAGAATTACAGGAGTATGCAGGTTGTTACAGAATAAGAGCGGTAGATCAATCGGAAAACAGGAGTGCCTTTTCAGAGACATTCTGTAAGGAAAACTGTCCGAATATTGCATTTCCTAATGTAATTACTCCCAATAATGATGGAGTGAACGATGTATTTACACCATATTATCCTGGAGCCACTGATTTGGCAACTATACCTTTCGATAAATGCCCAAGATTTTTAGAGAATATCACGTTTAAAGTGTATAACAGATACGGAAAGCAAGTATTTGATTATAAATCGGGTGGTGAAAATAGTGTTTTTATTGAGTGGGACGGCACAAACTTCAAGGGTGAGGAATTACCATCCGCTACTTATTACTTTGAGGCGCGTGTTACTTTTGATATGTTAAGACCTGAAAATAAAGAAAAACTCTTTAAAGGTTGGGTTGAGATTATAAGGTAAATCTGTTGTGACTCATAAAAGAATTATTTTTTTTGATGGTGTTTGTAATCTCTGCAATGGAGCAGTCAATTTTGTTATTGACAGGGATCCGAAAGGCTTATTCAAATTAGCTCCTTTGCAATCTGAAATAGCCACAGATTATTTGGATGAGGGTCGAATTTCTAAACTGGATAGCATAGTGCTTTATGAAGATGGTAAAATTTATGAGAAAAGCACAGCGGCATTAAGAATAGCCAAAGAACTAAATGGAGCATGGTTTTTATTATATGCTTTCATCATTATTCCTCCATTTATTAGAAATTTCCTCTACAACTTTATAGCAAAAAATCGATACAAATGGTTTGGTAAAAGAGAAACCTGCAGGTTGCCATCTCAAGATATTCAGGATAGATTTCTTTAAGTAGTTAGGTTTTTTTAATCAACTTTCTATATTTTAGTATAAATACTCCGTATTAGAGTATGAACGGCATTTTCTTTGTTAAATCGTCTAATAATTGATGTACTTTTCACCAAATTTTTAGTTAATAAAACTTAATATTGAGAAATTAATTTGGGAAGATTTTTTGTGTTTCGGTATGATTGTTTTACGATTCAATACATCATTTAAAGGCAGGTAGTGAAAAATATTTTCTTGCTTTTGTTAGTTAATTTGAGTAAGCTCACCACTTACTCTTCTCATATTCGGGCAGGTGAAATTACTGCTAAACGTTTAGGTTGTAATGGGTACGATTATGAATTTACCTTAACAGCCTACAGGGATTCTGGAGGTAATATTCAGTTTGGAAATGGAATTTTCAATTTTGGAAATGGGGAAAGTATCTCTCTTAATCCAGACGGTTATTCTCGAAAGGAAGTTATTGCTGATGGAGTTGAATTGGTACAGTTTAAATTCACCATATGACTACCGTGGAAATGGTACCTATACAGTTTCATACGAGGAGGATTTCAGAAATGCAGACATTGTAAATATGTTTAATTCAGGTTTCGTCCCCTTTTTACGTTGAAACAACCATCCGTTTAGATCCTTTTTTTGGTTGTAACGATTCCCCTGTTTTTTTAATACCCCCAATCGATAAAGGCGCTGTGGGCTTACTTTTTTTTCATAATCCTGGTGCCTTTGATATTAATACGGTGATAGTATAGCCTTCAAAATGACGATTCCACAAAGCACTAAAAACACAACAGTGCCCAGCCACAGTTTTCCAAATATAGTAAGAGGTGGACAAAATGAACAACAAACCGGGCCTGCCACCTACATCATAGATGAAGTACTTGGGGATGTTATTTGGGATGCACCCGCTATGCAGGGGGAGTATAATATTGCCTTTATAGCGGAGGAATGGCGTAAAATCGCAGGAGAATGGCGTTTTTTAGGTAGTATCACCCGCGATATGCAAATAATTATTGCTGAAACAGATAATGATCCACCTGAATTACAAATTCCAATGGATACCTGTATTGAGGCGGGCACATTATTGCAGGCTGAAATCATTGCCACAGATCCTAATCCGGAGTCACTTGTTAGAATAGAAGCTTTCGGTGGTCCTTTTACTTTAGATCCTGCAGCCACTTTAAATCCTAATCCACCTGTATTTGGAGCAAGCCCCACTACAGCTATTTTTAGCTGGCAAACCACATGCGATCATATCAGAGAAGATCCGTACCAGATAAGATTTAAAGCAACAGACAATGGGCCTGGCATCAGGCTTACCAAGTTTGAGACATGGAACGTTACAGTAGTACCACCAGCCCCTAAAAATGTAGTAGCAGAAAGCCGACCTCAAAGATCTATTGAAATTAATTGGGATAGCTATGATTGTGGTCTGGCAGAGGTAATTCAAGTTTATCGCAGGGTAGATAGTTTTGATTTTACACCTGAAAACTGTGAAATAGGCATACCTGAAAATGGTGGCTATGAATTAATTGGTGCTGTTCCGGTATCACAAAATTCCTTTTTAGATAATAATGCAGGCAGAGGTTTGGCTTTTGGCGCTACTTATTGTTATAGATTGGTAGCTGTCTTTGAACTGCCAACAGGCGGTGTTAGCTATGCTTCCGAAGAAGTTTGCCAGCAAATTGCTGCTACCGGTCCCATAATTACCAATACCAGTATTGAAGCAACAGATATTAATAATGGAGAAGTTACAGTAAGCTGGCTTCCACCGTTTGAAATAGACACATCTATTTATCCACCACCTTATAAATATCAATTATTAAGAGGAGTGAATGGCAGCTTTACCTCTATAGCAGTTATAGAAGATGATACTACTTATAGAGATTCAGGAATTAATACAGAAGAAGAAATTATCAGTTACCGTTTAGAGCTGTATCTTTTGAGCCAGGCAGTTGAGGAAGAAAATCTAATTGAGATTTCCGCTACAGCTTCTACAGTTCGTTTAAGTTCTGTTTCATTATTCGAAGCTATTCAGCTTAACTGGTCAGCCACTGTTCCATGGTCAAATACCAATCAGGATTTTCCTTATCATTATATTTATAGAAATAAAGTTAGATCGGTCCAGATCAAGATCATTTGTATTAATAGACTCAGTAGATGTTACTCAGTTTGGCCTTCAGTATACTGATAGTGGCGCATTCAATAACGTCAATCTTTCCAACGATGAGGAGTACTGTTATTATGTAACCACTTCAGGAGGTTATGGTAATGATAATATCTTTGAACCACTACTTAATAATTCCCAGGAACTGTGCGCTATGCCTGATGATCAGATAGATCCTTGTCCTCCATTTGAAGTTGATTTTGAATTAGGTTCGCTGGATTCTTGCCTGGAATTTTTGGCTGATAAAGACTGTGGTTTTGATGATTATGAAAACACTTTATTCTGGGAGGCCACCCTGGAGGATAGTTGCGATACAGATGTGAGTTATTACGAAATCTTCTATACCAACACGCTGGGAGGCGATTTTAGGTTGGTAGGAACCACAACGGAAACTACATTCACTCATTCAGAATTACAGGAGTATGCAGGTTGTTACAGAATAAGAGCGGTAGATCAATCGGAAAACAGAAGTGCTTTTTCAGAGACATTCTGTAAGGAAAACTGCCCGAATATAGCATTCCCTAATGTTATCACGCCAAACAACGATGGGGTAAATGATGTATTCACACCATACTATCCTGGAGCCACTGATTTGGCAACTATACCTTTCGATAAATGCCCAAGATTTTTAGAGAATATCACGTTTAAAGTGTATAACAGATACGGAAAGCAAGTATTTGATTATAAATCCGGTGGTGAAAATAGTGTATACATAAAATGGGACGGTACTAACTCTAATGGAAATGAGTTACCATCAGCAACTTACTATTATGAAGCGTATGTTACATTCAAAATGTTAAGACCTGAAAATAGCTCAAAAGTATACAAAGGTTGGGTAGAAATTATTAGATAAAAAGCTTCTATGCTGAGTTGCTAAAAATTTTATCACTGATACTTTGGTAAATTAGGCGAACACTTTTCTAATGCTAATTCGATTAATATAAAGTAAGTCCAAATTAAACTCACTTTAACCAGTTTATTAAAATTTGTATCTTGCCAAAATATTGATTTAAACTTAACAAAGAAATTATAGATATGAGTACAGCATACGTTTTCCCAGGTCAGGGGGCACAGTTTTCAGGAATGGGTAAAGAGTTATATGAAAATAATTCTGAAGCAAAGAAATTATTTGATAAAGCCAATGAAATACTAGGTTTTGAGATCACCAAAATAATGTTTGAAGGTACGGATGAGGAATTAAAACAAACTAAGGTTACTCAGCCAGCTGTTTTTTTACATTCAGTAATTACTGCTTTAGTGCATCCTGATTTTAAACCCGACATGGTAGCAGGTCATTCTCTGGGTGAATTTTCCGCTTTGGTAGCCAATGGCACTTTAAATTTTGAGGATGGTTTAATACTCGTTTATAAAAGAGCATTAGCCATGCAGAAAGCCTGCGAAATTAATCCTTCAACTATGGCTGCTATCCTTGGTCTGGAAGATGAGGTAGTAGAAAAAGTATGTGATAGCATTAAAAACGAAATAGTAGTGCCTGCTAATTATAATTGCCCGGGACAACTTGTTATTTCAGGCTCAAATAAAGGCATAGAAATCGCCTGTGAAAAAATGAAGGAGGCCGGAGCCAAAAGAGCATTACCTTTACCTGTAGGTGGTGCATTTCATTCACCATTAATGGAACCTGCCCGAGAAGAATTAGCTAAAGCCATTGAGCAGACGCAATTCAACACACCAAATTGCCCAGTTTATCAAAACTTTACTGCACAAGCCTCGATTGAGATTGATGAAATTAAAAGAAACTTAATATCTCAATTAACTGCACCAGTGCTTTGGACGCAATCGGTACATCAAATGGTGATGGATGGAGCTACTTTATTTGTAGAGAGCGGTCCGGGAAAGGTTTTACAAGGTTTAGTGAAAAAGATAAATAGGGAGTCGGAAGTGAATCAATTAACATAAAATTTACGTTCATTTTATAAATCAAGAAATTTTTATGGTTAAGCCGTCTTATTCCTGAAAACGAGGAAGAAAGATTAAAGGAGCTCGATAGTTTCAAAATATTAGATTCTGAATTTGAGAAAGATTTTGATGATGTAGTAGAATTGGCTTCTATTATTTGTGAAGTGCCTGTTTCATTAGTTACACTAATTGATACTTCACGTCAATGGTTTAAAGCCAAAACAGGTTTTGAATTAAGTGAAACTCCGCGAGATATTTCATTTTGTGGCCATGCAATAAATCAGAATGATTTATTCATTGTTGAAGATGCTAGTAAAGATAAAAGGTTTAATGATAACCCATTGGTGAAGGAGGATCCCAACATAAGATTTTATGCGGGAATGCCCCTAACAACAGGGAAAGGCCATAATCTTGGGACATTATGCGTAATTGATTCTAAGCCTAAAAAATTAACAGAGTATCAAAAGAAAGCTTTGCAGATATTAGCCAATCAAGTTACCAAGCTTATTGAGTTAAGGGATAATAAAAACCAGTTACAAGATAGGATTCAAGTAATTGATGCACAGAACGAAAAACTGGAATCGCTTAATAAACTAAATTCTGAAATGACGAGCATCATTTCCCATGATATGCGAGGGCCAATTTCCAGTATTTTATCATATTTTAATTCTGAATATTTTCAAAATGCGGAACCGGAAGAAGTTGTTAGAGATATTCCCCTTTATTAGGGAAAGTATACGAGGCATACATAGTTTAATAGAAAATTTATTAGAGTGGTCTCAGGGTTCTGGAGATTTTGACTTAAAATCGAATGATTTACATCAATTTGCCCATGAGGTTATTTTGATTTTTCAAGCACAAGCGCAGAAGAAAAACATTAATCTGTACACAGATATTAATGATAACACTAAGGTTGTGGCTGATACCTCGATGCTGAGATTTGTTCTTAGAAACCTAGTGAATAATGCTATTAAATTTACTGAAAATGGAGAGGTATTTATTACAGCAGCCAAGGAAGGTGATCATTCAGTAAGAGTATCGGTAAAAGACTCCGGAGTGGGGATGGATTCAGCCTTGATGGAGAGAATTTTGAAAGGGGATAAGAAAATATCTACCATAGGTACTCAAAAGGAAAAGGGATCTGGATTAGGTTTGAGATTGATAAAAGAATTTCTTGGAAGGCACAATTCTCAAATAATTATTGAAAGTGAAAAAGATGTAGGAAGTACTTTTTCTTTTGTGCTTCCTACATCTTAATAATTTTAATAACCTAATATATTCAACATACTCTCGCTTGTTTGCTCATCTGCAAATAGTTTAGTGCTAATTTTTCCATTTTCATCCTTATTAACAAGCACATGTTTAGGCGCGGGGATTAAGCAATGCTGTATACCACCGTATCCTCCTAGAGATTCCTGGTAAGCTCCAGTATGAAAAAAGCCGATATATTGTTTTTCGGTAGGTTTTATATCAGGTAAAAATACTTCAAATGAATGGGCTTCTGAATTATAATAATCCATAGAATCGCAGGTTAAGCCCCCCATTTTTACTTTATGGAAAGGCTCCTCCCAATTATTTATTGCCATTAGAATGAATTTCTGGTTTAATCCCCAAACGTCTGGCATATGGGTTATAAATGAGCCGTCAATCATGCACCATAGCTCTTTGTCATTCTGAAGTTTTTGATCCAAAATAGAGTAAATAGTGGCACCGCTTTCTCCAACAGTATAACTGCCAAATTCTGTGAAAATATGAGGTGTTTCAACATCATTTTTCTCACAAATCCATTGAATGTTTTCTACGATCTGATCTACCATGTATTGGTAATCATATTCAAAACCTAAGGAAGTTTTAATAGGAAAGCCACCACCAATATCTATGGTATCTAATTCAGGACAAATCTTTTTTAATTCGCAATATTTATAGACAAAACGGCTGAGTTCGCTCCAATAATAGGAGGTATCTTTTATGCCTGTATTAATAAAGAAGTGTAACATTTTAAGCGATGCCTTATCGCTTGTTGCAATTTTATCTTTATACAGATCCATTATATCGCTGTAACGGATGCCTAATCTGCTGGTGTAAAACTCAAAATTAGGCTCTTCGTCAGAGGCTATCCTAATCCCTACTTTGTAAGGTTTAGTGGCACCTTCTTCGTAGGCAGCTAATTCATTTAAATTATCCAGAATAGGCACTACATTTTCATACCCGTCATTTATAAGCTCATTAATATATTTTTTATATAAAGGTCTTTTGAATCCGTTGCAAACTATATAATGTTGTTTGGTGAGTAATCCTTTTTCGGCCAGTTTTCTCACAATGGGAATATCAAATGAAGAAGAAGTCTCCATATGTACCCCAGCTTTTAAAGCCTCTTCCATTACAAATGAAAAGTGGGAAGACTTGGTGCAATAACAATAAGTATAATTACCTTTGTAATTGTGTTTTTTAAAGGCATTTGCAAAATAAGTCCTTGCCTTGTTTATGTTTTGGCTAATTTTTGGTAAATAAGTTAATTTTAACGGTGTACCATATTTCTTAATAATGTCCATTAAAGGCACATCATGAAATTGCAGCTCGTTTTTTTCTACTTTAAACTCTGGTTGAGGAAACTCAAAAGTTTGCTCTATCAGATCAATATAACTCTTCATTCAATTAAGATTTTTGCTTTAAGTGTAACCATGCAATATTGAGATAAATTTGCAATCTTTGCAAAGCTAAAAGTTTAGCAATTAAAAATAGATTAATTTTACTTAAATATACAATACTTTTTTATGTTAAATGTTTATGTAGGTGATGAAACTTCTACTTTAAGAGCCGTTATTTTGGGTACAGCCAAAGGGGTAGGAGATGTTCCGAAAATGGAAGATGCCTATGATCCTAAATCTAAAGAACATATTGCTGCCGGCACTTACCCTAAAGAAGAAGATATGGCTAAGGAAATGGATGCTTTTGCATCTGTTCTAGAAAAATATGATGTGAAAGTATATCGACCGGAAATAATTGAAGATTATAACCAAATTTTTTCCAGAGATATAGGTTTTGTGATAGATGATAAATTTATAAGACCAAGAATATTAAAAGACAGGGATGAGGAAATCCAGGGTATACAATATGTAATTGATCAAATTGCTTCAGAAAATATTGTAAATGTTCCTGCAGAAGTAAGAATTGAAGGCGGAGATGTAATGCCATGGAAAGATCATGTCTTTGTAGGTTACTCTGAAAAGGAAGATTTCGAGAAATATGTAGTAGCCAGAACTAATAAAGAAGGTTTAGAATTTCTTCAAAAACAATTTCCAAATAAAATTGTAAAAGGGTTTCAACTGAACAAATCTGATGATATAGCTAAAAACAATGCATTGCATCTAGATTGTTGTTTTCAACCAATAGGGGATAATGAAGCGATAATTTATAAGGAAGGCTTTAAATTTGATGAAGACTATGAGTATTTGAAAAACTATTTCGGAGAAGACAATTTAATCCATATTACAAGAGATGAGATGTATGAAATGAACTCGAATGTTTTTTCAATTAGTTCTAAAGTAATTGTAGTAGAGAATAACTTCGTTCGTTTATCAAAAGTATTAAAGGAGAGAGGTTATGTAGTAGAACCTATTCCTTACGCAGAGATCTCTAAGATGGAAGGTTTATTAAGGTGCTCAACACTGCCTTTGATCAGAGATAAAAATTAATTTTAAGTATTGAATAAAAATGGAAAAGCAAAGCACTGATACTTTACTCATGATACGACCTATTAATTTTAGGTTAAATGAGCAAACGGCTATCAATAATTATTACCAGAGAGTAATAGACGGAATTAAACCGGAAGAAGTACAATATAAGGCGGTTCAGGAATTTGACAGATTTGTGGAGAAGCTAAGGGCGAAAAAAATTAGGGTAATTGTAATTGATGACTCTGAAGATTCTGATACCCCGGATTCTATTTTTCCAAATAACTGGATTTCCTTTCATGCTGATGGAAGAGTAGGCCTTTATCCTATGTTTGCTGAAAATAGGAGAGTTGAAAGAAGGGGAGATATCTTGCGGAAGCTACAACAAAATTACGGATTAAAAATCTCTCAAATTGAAGATTTTACTATCCATGAAAAAGAGAAAAGATTCTTGGAAGGAACCGGCAGTATGATTTTGGATAGGCCTAACAAAATTGTTTATGCGGCTCTATCCATAAGAACAGATGAAGCTGTATTAAAAGAATTTTGTAGCACCTTCAATTATCAGGCGGTTACCTTTACTGCCAATCAAACTGTAAATGGCGAGCGTTTGCCGATCTACCACACCAATGTGATGATGTGTGTGGCTGATAATTTCGCTATACTTTGCGCAGAAGCTATTGACGATGAGAAGGAAAGAAAAAAGGTTATTAGCAATTTGGAATCAACCCGAAAGGAAGTTATCGAAATTTCTGAAAATCAGAAACATCATTTTGCAGGAAATATGCTGCAAGTGAAATCTCAGGATGGGAAAAATTATTTAGTAATGTCAGGGGCGGCTTACCAGTCCTTAAAAGATAAGCAGGTAAAAGCCATAGAAAAACATTGCGAAATTATTAATAGCTCATTAGATACAATTGAAGCATTAGGAGGTGGAAGTGCCAGATGTATGATGGCAGAAGTTTTTCTTCCTAAGGCATAAAATTGATATCAGTTTATCATTTAACAATTGTTAATTAATGCTTTTATATATGCAGTAGTGTTTATTAATGCATCAGTTAACAATTGCCTGTTTTATTTATTTCAAAGATTAATCTTATTATGTTAAACATTACCTCTGAACTTACTCAGTTAACCATAAAAGCTTTTCAGTCGCTTTTCAATTATGAAATTTCAGAAGATCTGTTAACCTTCCAGCCTACAAGGAAAGAATTTGAAGGCAGCCATACCCTTGTATGTTTTCCCTTGGGCAAGTTTTCGAAGTTAAATCCAGAGCAAACAGGTGAAAAAATAGGAGAGTATTTAAAAGACAATACAGAATTAGTAACTGATTATAATGTTGTAAAGGGCTTTTTAAATTTAAGTATCTCCGATACCACTTGGATACAAATTGCCAGGGATATTCATAAAAATCCTCACTTTGGGAACAAAGCCTTAACCGGCCGCGAAGTAATGGTGGAATATTCCTCCCCTAATACCAATAAGCCCTTACATTTAGGGCATTTGAGAAATAACTTTTTAGGTTATTCGGTAGCTGAAATATTAAAAGCGAACGGTAATAAAGTACATAAGGTACAGATTATTAACGATAGAGGTATCCATATCTGTAAATCAATGGTTGCCTGGCAGAAATTTGGTGAAGGGGAAACTCCTGAATCTTCTCAAATGAAAGGGGATAAATTAGTAGGAAAATATTATGTGATTTTTGATCAGAAATATAAAGCGCAAATTGCTGATTTGATTGAAAAAGGTTTGTCCCCTGAAGAAGCAGAAAAGCAAGCGCCTATTATACTGGAGGCTCAGGAAATGTTGCTTAAATGGGAAAGTAATGATTCTGACGTAGTAGAACTTTGGAAAACCATGAATGGCTGGGTATACAAAGGTTTTGATATCACCTATCAAACCATGGGAGTTGATTTTGATAAGCTTTATTATGAATCAGAAACTTATTCTTTAGGTAAACAGGAAGTGTTGAAAGGTTTAGCTCAAGGTTTGCTATTTAAAAAAGAGGATGGTTCCGTTTGGATTGACTTAAAAGAAGAAGGATTGGATGAAAAATTACTTTTAAGAAAAGATGGGACATCAGTTTATATGACCCAGGATATTGGAACAGCTATTTTAAGATATCGCGACTTCCCCAAAATTTCCCAGCAGATTTACACTGTGGGCAACGAGCAGGAGTATCATTTTAAGGTATTGTTTATTATTTTAGCCAAACTAGGCTATAATTGGGCTAAAAACTGCTATCATTTATCATACGGTATGGTGGATTTACCTAGCGGTAAAATGAAATCACGCGAGGGTACTGTGGTGGATGCTGATGATTTAATGCAGGAGATGTTTGATACAGCCAAACATAGAACCGATGAATTAGGTAAAATAGAAGGCTTTTCAACAGAAGATGCCGAGAAATTATACCGAGATTTAGGATTGGGTGCTTTAAAGTATTATTTATTGAGAGTAGATCCGGTAAAGCGGATGATGTTTAACCCAGAGGATTCTATTGATTTTCAAGGCAATACGGGTCCTTTTATTCAGTATGTTCATGCCAGAATTAGTGCTTTGCTCAGAAAAGCAAAACAATTAGGTGTAGAACCGGAAATTAGTGAAGGAATTAATAGTTTAGAGCCTTCAGAAAGGATTGTAATTAATCTGATTCAGGATTTCCCTAATAAAATAGAAGAGGCTGCTAATACTTATTCACCATCAATTATAGCTAATTATGTCTACGATATGGCCAAAGCCTATAATCGGTTTTATTCTGAAGTTTCCATCTTTACTGAAGATGATCAGCAAAATTTAGCTTTTAGAATAGCTTTTTCTCAGATGGTAGCCATGGTGATTAAGTCATCTATGAACTTATTAGGCGTTGAGGTACCAGAAAAAATGTAAAGATTTAATTCTCAAAAAACAGTTATGAGCTTAAATCGTTTATTTCAATTATATAATTTATCAAAATGAAAAAATTGCTTTTCATTTGTCTGGTCAATTTATTGGGCATTCAAGCTTTACTTTCACAATCTAAAACTACACAAATGGGTATTTACGATTTTCAAATACAATCAATATCAGGAGAAATAATAGATTTGTCAGATTATAAGGGCAAAAAAATACTCATTGTAAATACTGCATCGAAATGTGGCTACACCCCCCAATATGCAGATTTAGAATTATTACATAAAGAATTTGGTGATCAGGTTGCTATATTAGGTTTTCCTGCCAATAATTTTGGGGGACAAGAACCTGGAAGTAATGAGCAGATAGCTGCTTTTTGCGAAAAAAATTATGGGGTGAGTTTTCCTATGTTTTCTAAAATGGAGGTTGTTGGTAAAAATCAACATCCACTATTCGTTTGGTTAAAGGAACAGACAGGGAAAGAGCCTAGCTGGAATTTTTGTAAATATTTAGTTTCTGAAGATGGTAGTAATATCAGTTTTTACGCTTCTTCGGTTAATCCGGGTGAAATAGCAGAAAAATTATAATAGCAAATGTTAAAAGTCTGGATAATTGCTTTAAGGCTAAGAACCTTGCCCTTAGCTTTGGCATGTATAGGCATGGGAAGCTTTTTAGCAGCTTTTTTCTCAGAGTTTAATTGGATAGTATGTGTGTTAAGCCTTACCACAACCTTATTTTTGCAGATTTTATCTAACTTAGCCAACGACTATGGTGATACCATTCATGGAGCAGATAGTGTAGAAAGAGAAGGACCCAAAAGAGCAGTACAACAAGGAGCTATTACAGCTGCTGCCATGAAAAAAGCAATTATATTTCTGGCAGTTTTATCTTTTATCAGTGGAATAGCTTTATTATATTTTGCGGTAGGATTTTATTCCAAAACATTTTATATTTTTTTGGGTATTGGCTTACTAGCTATTTTAGCAGCCATAGCATATACAAATGGCAAAAGACCTTATGGCTATATGGGTTTGGGAGATGTATTTGTGTTTCTGTTCTTTGGGCTGGTGGGCGTAATGGGTACTTATTTTCTTCATTCAGAAACCATAGAACCTTCTATTATTTTACCGGCTATGTCTTGCGGTTTTCTGGCTACGGGTGTTCTAAATGTTAACAATATCCGTGACATTAAATCAGATAAAGCTGCTGGAAAATTTAGTATTCCAGTAAGGCTAGGGCTGGAAAAAGCAAAAATTTATCATTTTGTTTTAATTGGGCTTGCCTGGATTTCTATTATACTATTTGTGATTTTAAATTATAAATCTCAATCTAATCTACTTGTACTATTATCTCTACCTTTATTTATTTTGCATACTGTTAGATTGCAAAAAAGCAACACTGCTGAACAGATTGATCCTTTATTGAAACAGCTTGCTTTATCCACCTTATTTTTTGTAATAGCCTTCGGATTTGGAATTACGTTATTCTAAATGTAATTTACTTGTTTATTAAGCATCATTTATATTTTAAAAACGTATAATTAATAAACCTAACAGATACCATAAGATCATGAAAAAAATATTAGTACCTACCGATTTTTCAGAACAAGCTACTTCTGCTTTGCATTTGGGCATTGAAATTGCTCAAAAGCTTGATGCAGAATTAGTTTTAGTGCACGTGGTAGAAATACCCGGTCAACAATCATTTAACACCATGGGTGATACTGAGGCAAATTACGGTGATGGCATGGAAGGCGTTTTCGTGATGAAAATGTTGGAGATTGGAAAAAAGAAACTAAAAGAACTTGCAAGTAGTGACCTTTTGTCCTCCGTAAAAGTTAAAGCGGAATTAAAAGCCGGAAATGCTTATTATAATATTTCCAGAATTGTAAATGAATTGAAGCCCGACTTGATTGTAATGGGAACTAGCGGAAGCACAGGAGCTGAAGAAATATTGATTGGATCTAATGCTGAAAAAGTTGTTAGAAATGCAAGCTGCCCAGTTTTAACTTTGAAAGAAAGACTTAGTGTATCCAATATTAACAATATTCTTTTTGCCAGTTCATTAAAAGATGATGATAAAGAATTAATATCCAAATTGAAGCAAATCGCTAAAATCTCCAATGCTAAAATTCATTTATTGAAGGTAAATACACCTAATAATTTTGAGTCAACTTCCAATACCATGCGGAAAATGGGAGAATACATGAAAAGCACCGAATTAGATGCAGAAAGACATGTATATAATGGCATAAATGAAGAGGAAGGGATTTTAGAATTTGCGAAAGAGAATAATGTAGATTTAATTGCTATGGGAACTCATGGGCGAAAAGGTTTAATGCACTTGCTTAGCGGTAGTATCGCTGAAGATGTTGTTAATCATAGTAAAAGACCTGTATTAACACTTAAAATAGAAGATTAATTACAGTTTTGTCTACTATAAAAGCCTTTGCAATGTGAATTGTGGAGGCTTTTTTATGCAAAATAAAATAGTGATATATTTTGTATATGATGTTCCAAAAATAGAATTAACTTTTTCACTACCATTTTTATAATATTCTCATTCCAAAAAGCCCAAACTTTTCCTACCTTTAAAAACTAATCTAATAAAATCAAATATTCAATAAATGAGCAAGCCCGATAAAAAATTATTCCTTTTAGATGCCATGGCCTTAATTTACAGAGCACATTTTGCATTTAGTAAAAATCCACGGATTAACTCAAAAGGACTGAACACAGGGGCAGCTCTAGGCTTTACCAATTCATTATTAGAGATTTTAAAAAAGGAAAAGCCAACTCATATTGGTGTAGCTTTTGATACCAGCACACCCACCTTCAGGCATGTAGAATTCCCTGCTTATAAAGCACAAAGAGAGGCACAGCCGGAAGATATTAGAATAGCTATTCCTTACGTTAAAAAGATAGTGGAAGCCTTTGACATTCCCGTTTTAATTATGGATGGCTTTGAGGCAGATGATATTATTGGAACCATTGCCAGGCAAGCTTCGGATGAAGGTTTTGAGGTGTTTATGATGACGCCTGACAAAGATTTTGCGCAATTGGTGAAAGAGCATGTTTATCTTTATAAACCCTCTTTTATGGGCAATGGAGTAGATATTTTAGGTATTCCAGAAGTATTAAAAAAGTTTGACATTGAGCGTGTTGAACAAGTAATAGATATATTAGGCTTGGAGGGAGATGCTGCAGATAATATTCCAGGCATACCGGGTGTGGGTAAAAAAACAGCGATTAAATTCCTTAAAGATTACGGCTCTGTAGAAGGATTATTGGAGAATACAGCTGATCTAAAGGGTAAAATGAAGGAAAAAGTGGAGGAGTTTAAAGAACAAGCCTTGCTTTCTAAAAAATTAGCAACCATTAAAGTGGATGTGCCTATTGATTATGAGCCCGATAAATTGTTCTATAACGGACCGAAGGAAGAGGAACTCAGGGAGCTGTTTGAAGAACTAGAATTCCGTACTTTAATGAAAAGAGTGCTAGGTGAAGAGCCTGCTGCTGCAAAATCAGGGACTTCCAAAGTAGATCCGGCACAAATTTCGATGTTTACAGATTCCCCTGAGCAAAATGCTCTTTCGGATGAGGAGCCTCCTAAGGAGAAAATGAATATCAATAATACGGTACATAATTACCAGTTGATCGATACTCCTGAATTGCGTAAAGACTTGATATACTATCTTTCCATTCAGGATGAATTCTGTTTTGATACTGAAACTACCGATTTAGAACCTACAGATGCTGAATTGGTTGGCTTAGCCTTTGCTTACGTAGCCGGGGAAGCATATTATGTACCCATTCCTGCAAACCAAACAGAAGCGCAAGCCATAGCTGATGAATTCAAGGATGTATTAGAGAATGACAAAATAGTAAAGATTGGCCAAAACCTGAAATATGATATTCAGGTAATGCGCAATTACAATATTCATCTCAAAGGTAAAATGTTTGACACCATGTTGGCACATTACCTTTTGGATCCGGAGACTCGCCATAATATGGACGCGCTAGCTGAAAATTACCTGAATTATACACCTGTCTCAATTACTGAATTGATAGGAAAAAAGGGTGTAAAGCAAGGTAATATGCGTGATGTGCCTGTAGAAGATGTGGTGGAATATGCCGGAGAAGATGCAGATATTACACTGCAATTAAAGCATGTTTTAGAAAAGGAAATTAAAGCCAATGATCTAGAACATTTATTGCATGAAGTGGAGGAGCCTCTATCTTATGTACTCGCTGATATGGAATATGAGGGAGTAAAAATTGATGAGAAAGCCCTAGGTATAATGTCTAAGGAACTGGAAAAATCTGCTGCTGCTACACAGGCTGAAATTTTTGAAATTGCCGGGCAAGAATTCAATATTGCATCTCCCAAACAATTAGGAGAAATTCTCTTTGATAAAATGAAATTGGTAGATAAACCAAAGAAAACCAAAACAGGGCAGTATGCAACCGGGGAGGAAATTTTGTCTAAATTAGCCAATGAGCACGAAATAGCAGACAAAATTTTGGAGTTTAGGGAGTATCAGAAATTGAAATCCACCTATGTTGATGCTTTACCAAAATTAATAAGCAAGAAAGATGGCAGAGTGCATACCGATTACCGACAAGCAGTAGCAGCTACCGGTCGCTTAAGTTCGAACAATCCTAACCTGCAAAATATACCTATCAGAACGGAAAAGGGAAGGCTCATTAGGAAAGCTTTTGTGCCTAGAGATAAAGATTACCTGTTAATGGCTGCCGATTATTCCCAAATTGAATTACGTATTATGGCAGCGTTTTCAAAGGATGAAGCCATGTTAGCTGCTTTTAAAGAAGGTAGGGATATTCACGCCACCACAGCAGCAAAAGTATTTGGTGTAGCATTAGAAGAGGTTGATCCGGGCATGAGAAGAAAAGCTAAAGAGGTGAACTTTGGTATTATTTATGGAATCTCAGCTTTTGGTTTGGCTCAAAATCTTAACATTTCCAGAACCGAAGCTTCAGATATTATAAAAGCTTATTTTAAAGAGTTTCCGAAGGTAAATGAATACATGACTTCCGTTGTGGAGGAGGCAAGGGAAAAGGAATATGTAAAAACTATTTTAGGTAGAAAGAGATTTCTCAGAGATATTAATTCCAGAAACCAGACCGTTAGAGGTTTTGCAGAACGAAATGCAGTGAATGCTCCTATTCAGGGAAGTGCTGCTGATATGATTAAAATTGCGATGATCAATATCCATAACTGGATGAAATCGGACAAGCTGAAATCGAGAATGATTATGCAAGTTCATGATGAATTGATTTTTGATACCCACAAAGATGAAGTAGAATTGCTAAGAGAAAAAGTGGTGCATTTTATGAAAACAGCTATAGAATTGGATGTGCCAATGGATATTGGAGTAGGCGTTGCAGATAATTGGATGGATGCGCATTAGAATTCTGGTTGACTAAAATAGAAAAGGTTTATGAATAGCAGCTACTATTGTTTATATAGATTTTATTGCACATTTTGTATCATTAATTAATTTCACTTATGGAACAAAGTGTGCTCACTGCCATCTTTTTACCGGTTGCCTTAGGAATTATTATGTTAGGAATGGGCATGACCCTCAGTATTGAGGATTTTAAAAGAGTTGCACTTTACCCTAAAGCTGCTATTATTGGTTTATGTACCCAGCTAATTTTACTTCCTATACTCGGGTTTGGTTTAGCTGCCATTTTTTTTGAAAGTCCTGAATTAGCTGTGGGTTTTATTCTGATTGCCCTATGCCCCGGCGGAGCTACTTCCAATTTAATTTCTCATTTGGCCAAAGCCGACATAGCCTTGTCCATTAGTTTAACTGCTATCAGTAGCCTGATTACCAACTTTACAATTCCTTTTTTATTGAATATAGCACTGCTACATTATATGGTTGGCGAACAAGCTATACAGCTACCACTATTCAATACTTTTTTACAAATTTTTGCTATTACCATATTACCTGTCGCTATAGGTATGGGTATAAAGGCAAAATATCCAAAGTTTGCATTTAATTCTAAAAAAGCAATGAATATCATTTCCATGGTGTTCTTCATCTTGATTTTGGCAGCAGCCATCCTAAAGGAAAGAGAAAATATTGTACCCTATTTTAAACAAGCAGGCATGGCCACACTACTATTGAATGTAACTGGTTTAATTTTTGGTTATTATATAGGGAAGTTATTCCAACTTAATAAAAGGCAAAGAAGCTCAATTGCTATTGAAACAGGGATACAAAATGGGACCTTGGCTATTGCATTGGCATTAAGTCCTGCCATTTTAAACAATACGCAAATGGCAGTTCCGGGTGCTATTTATAGTTTATTGATGTTTGTTACCGCTGCTGTAGTCATTTTCATCTCTAAAAAACAAAATGCATCAGAGTCGTTAAAAGAATTATCTTTACCCTAGAAAAAAAAATAATTATGAAGATTAATAAAACAGTAGTAATAGCATTTTTATGCCTGATGAATTTTACGATTTATGCTCAGTCAGATGAAGAATTAGTAAAATCTACCATTCAAAAAAGCACCATTAAAGGACATATTTATTTCCTTGCTTCCGATGAATTAAGAGGTAGAGAAACAGGTTCGTCAGAGATCGATATAGCAGCAAGATATTTGTCTACCACTTTTCAGAGGTATGGTGTGTCTCCAGTACCTGGTGCAACCGAAGGTTATTTCCAGAATGTACCCCTGGTAAAAGTTATTTCTCCTGATGCTTATTCTTTTGCACTGGGTGACCTTACTGTTAGCCCTGATAACTTAATACGTGTTGAAGGCTCTGGAATAGAAGAAAGTGCCGAAATTATTTTTGTGGGTCATGGTACTGAGAAAGACTTCAAAAATAAAAAGATTGAAGGTAAAATTGTAATAGCTTTAGCGGGTACAGAAAAAGCCACTGATTTACGCACTATTTTTACTGAAAGTGCCAATAAAACTGAACGCGCTAAACAAGGCAACGCTCTAGGCTTAATTGAAATTCATACCCAACAGCTTGATAATTGGAGTCAATTTAAGAGATATATGAGAGGCAGCTCATTACAAATACAAAAAGCAGCAACTTCTGAATCAGATGACTTTTTTAAGCTCTGGGTAAAAGATGAGGATAAGTCATTTGTGAAAGCTTCCTCCAGAAAAACTAAGCAAAAGGCCGATGTTTTAATAAGTGAAGAAATGAACCTGGAAATACCTTCTAAAAATGTAGTAGGGATGGTAGAAGGTACTGATCCTAATTTGAAGAATGAATTTATAATTTACTCAGCTCATTATGATCATATAGGTGTAGGGCAGCCTAATGCAGATGGTGATTCAATATACAATGGTGCCAGAGATAATGCAGTAGGAGTGGTTACCGTAATGAGTGCTGCTGAAAGCATTTCTAAAAATCCAACTAAGCGTTCTGCTTTATTTATCTTATTTACAGCAGAAGAAAAAGGGTTGTTGGGCAGTCGTTACTATACCGAAAATCCTCTATTGCCATTGGATCAAATGGTCTATTGCTTTAATAGTGATAATGGAGGCTATAATGATACTAGTATAGCTACAATTGTTGGTCTGGAAAGAACCACTGCAGGTAAGCATATTAAAACTGCAGCAGAAACCTTTGGACTTAAGGCAATTGATGATCCAGCCGGCGAGCAGGGTCTATTTGACAGAAGCGATAATGTCAATTTTGCTAAAAAAGGAATTCCTGCTCCTACTTTTAGTTTAGGTTTCACCGCTTTTGATGCGGAAATTGGTAAATTTTATCATCAGCAGGCCGATAATCCTGATAATATGGATTATGATTATCTGGAGAAATTTTTCAAAGCTTTTGTGCTGTCAGCCCGATTAATTGCTAATGATACTGAAACACCCTTTTGGGTGGAAGGGGATAAATATTATGAAGCGGGTGTGGAATTGTATAAGGAATAAATTCTTCTAAGAATAAGAGAATTTTAGCCAGTTTGCAAGATGCATCTATCTTAGTAGGCTGGCTTTTAAATTTGGTAGCGCTCGTTCATGTTCTTGCCTGAATACACCATGTTTCTGGGCCATCCATTAATACTTGGTCACTCTTGTAGGCGTTAAAAAATGAATCCAGCTTTAACTTTTTTGTTTACTTTTTTTGTTAAGAAAAAAAGTAAAGCCAGTCCGGCGAGGACAAATAAAATATAACAGTACATATACAAATCATTAACTCTAGCTAGTTTTGAGTTGAAATATCGAATTTTAAACAAAGATGGGATGAGCACTTTAACCTTTAAGAAATCAAATACTGCAAAGTCTGTGAATTTTGACAAGTATCACATGATCCTAGAATTAACTGATGGAAGAACCGTAACTGTTCCTTTGGAGTGGTTTCCGAAATTAAGAGATGCCAGTATGATTGAATTAAAGAATTGGAGATTTATAGGCAGTGGGGAAGGCATTCATTGGGAAAAATTAGATGAGGATTTGTTAGTTGAGAATTTGCTATAAGTGCCTTATTAGCAGTTTAAAATATTTTCTTAAATCAATAGTAGTGTTATTTAACCTGAATAGTTAAAACAATCACGCCACTATCTATTAAGTTGGCATCTCCAATGCTATAACTACTTATAATTTTAACAGTCTCAGAGCCCTTAAATCCAGGTTTGGATTGATAATGATAAGCAATAGCAGCCTGTTCTCCACCATATTTAATTTCACTTGTGTTGTAGTTTTTAGCTTGTTGCGATATTCTAAATCCTCCTTCAATGGGGATAGCATCTGCAATAGGATGAATGACAACCTCACCGCCTTCTACTATAAGTGTATGTTGAGTTTGAGGTAAATCATTATCCATATTGTTTTCATCTTTACAATTAGTGAATAGGAAACTCAATGCAATAATACTGGAGTAGAGAACAAAATTTTTCATATTTAACAGACACAACTTATTACGTAAAGGTTGTACTAAACTTTTACGGAAGAGGAAAACTGGCAAGCAGCCCCTACTATTCCTGCATGATTTCTTAATTGTGCCGGAATTACATCTAGTTTGGGGTTTAAATATTTTTTATAACTGGAAAATTCTTTGCTTACTCCGCCTCCTAATATGATAAGCTCAGGCCAAAAAAGCTTATCCATTTCCATCAAAAACTCATTTAAGCGATTGCCCCATGTTTTCCAGTCGAGTTTTTCACTCTCCCTTACGGAATTAGCTGCATAATTTTCAGCAATATCTCCATGTAATTGTATATGCCCCATTTCGGTATTAGGCACTAATTGCTGCTGATAAAACAAAGCAGACCCTATTCCTGTGCCTACCGCAATCATTAGCACTGTCCCCTGATAGTTTTTACCTGCACCATGGCGCATTTCAGCTAATCCTGCTACATCTACATCATTTTTAACTATGGTTTCGCATTGAGTAGCCTCACTCATTAATTGGTTAATGGGTTTGCCTATCCAGCTATTATCAATATTTGAAGCTGTTTTCACTATACCATCAACTATGGCGGCTGGGAACCCGCAGCCTATGGGGTCTGTCCAGTGAAAATGATTTTTGAGTTTTACAACAGTTTTGATCATAGCGTCCGGTGTGGCCGGCTGAGGTGTTTCAAATCTTTTACGGTCAGAAATAAAAATACCCTTTTCTACATCTACTATTGCCGCTTTCATTCCAGACCCACCGATATCAATCCCTAAAATCTCCAAAATAAATTAATTGCTTAGTTTCAATAGCAATATATGGGTATTAGTTTAAAAGGGGAAATTTGCAGAGTATTAACGAATGGAATTTAGTAAATAACATTTTAGTTTCTGTTTCTTGAGTATATATGTTTTCAATATTTAATCAATTGATTCGGTTATTGAACTGTTTTCTTGGAATAATTTGCCTTTTATTTTGTGGAACGATATTGTCATCAATTTATGGTTTTAATAATATTGAACATTTTAGTCAACAAAAAATTGATGAGCTCCACATTGCTATCCACTTTGAGAAGGTTAATGTTAAGATGGATTTGCTTAATTCAGTTTGAATACTTCCCGCGATTATGTAAATATGATCTAGCTAAAAAGGATTTGAGCCAACCTATCCAAATTCATACATACAGTATGGACAGTTTAAAATCTTTCTATGCAAATTGTTACGCTCAAGGATCTTTTAAAAAATTAAATTGGAATTATTAAAACCGATTTGAGCAGTTTGAGCCTAAATCGGTAGTATCCTCTCATCAGAGCTTTCCAACCTTGTCGGAAACAAACCTTTTTCAGAATAAGATTGATAAATTAAAGAATGAAGAGGTTATTATCTTAGTCTTATGGAACACTATGTTGGAATCTATATCAAGGGATGCAATAAACCAAGTAATAAGCAATCTTACTAAGTTCGATAAACAAGCGCAGGTATTGCTTTATCGTATTAATACAGATAAATTCTTTATGACTTTACGATGAATTTCATTTTATCCACCAATCACCAACATCCACCGCCTTTATAAATCTTCCACTTTTCTCAATAAAAGCATCTAATTTAGAGTAGAAATCAAATCTAATTGATATGAAAAAACTAGGGGCAATCTCACTAGCTATGCTATTATTGGCATGCGGCAGTGAAGAAAATAATTCGCAAATGACAATTAAAGAATACCCAGTAACGGCTAAAGTAGATTCAGTGGACACTTATTTTAGTACTAATGTGCCGGATCCATACCGTTGGTTAGAAGACGATCGATCTGATGAAACAGCGGATTGGGTGAAGGCTCAAAACGAAGTCACCTTTGGCTATTTGAACAATATCCCTTTCAGAGATAAAATTGAAGAAAGATTAACCAAGCTCTGGAATTATGAAAAGGAAGGTGCGCCACGTAAACATGGGGAGTACTATTATACTTATAAAAATGATGGTTTGCAGAATCAGTGGATCATTTATAGGAAAAAAGGAATGGCCGGAGAGGAAGAATTATTCCTTGATCCTAATACCTTCTCAGAAGATGCTACCACTTCTTTAGCTGGAACCTCTTTTACCAACGATGGTAGCCTTTTAGCTTATTCTATCTCTGAAGGCGGCTCCGACTGGAGGAAAGTAATTATAATGAATACTGAGGATAAATCTATAATTGAGGACACCATCCAAAATGTGAAGTTTAGTGGCATCTCCTGGAAAGGAAATGAAGGTTTCTTCTATAGTAGTTACGACAAACCGAAAGGAAGCGAGCTTTCTGCTAAAACTCAGGAGCATAAACTTTTTTATCATAAACTAGGCACAGCACAATCAGAAGATAAATTGATTTTTGGTGGTAGCGAAACCCCAAGACGATATATAGGTGGATATGTGAGTGATGATCAGAAATTCCTGTTTATTTCTGCCTCTGTTAGTACCAGTGGAAATGAGTTGTATTTGAAAGATTTGTCTGACTGGAATAACCCAATAGTGCCAATTGCCGAGGGTTTTGAAAGTGAGCATTCAGTATTAGATAATGATGGAGATAGATTATTAATTGCTACTAATTTAAAGGCACCCAACCAAAGACTGGTAGAAGTTGATGCCAAAAATCCTTCGACAGATAATTACAAAGACGTAATTCCTGAAACGGAAAATGTATTAAATGTAAGTACTGCAGGTGGGTATATCTTTGCTAATTACATGGTAGATGTGAAAACAGAAATTCATCAATTCGATTATGAAGGGACTAAAATTCGTCAGGTAGAATTACCGGGAATAGGTACTGCAGGTGGGTTTGGTGCTGAAAAGGAAGATACCACTCTTTATTATTCTTTTACCTCCTTCACTTATCCTTCCGCTATTTTTCAATACGATATTGAGAATGGTAGCTCTGAGTTATATTGGAAGCCAGCGATTGATTTCAATCCTGAAGACTTCGTAACAGAGCAGGTATTTTACGAGAGCAAAGATGGTACTAAAATCCCTATGTTTATTACTCATAAAAAGGGTGTAGAGAAAAATGGTAAAAACCCAACAGAACTCTATGCATATGGCGGATTTAATGTGAGCTTAAGGCCGAGCTTTAGTATTGCACGTTTAGTATGGCTTGAAGAAGGAGGTATTTTTGCTCAACCTAACTTACGTGGTGGAGGGGAATATGGTGAAGCCTGGCATAAAGCGGGCACTAAAATGCAAAAGCAAAATGTGTTTGATGATTTTATTGCTGCTGCAGAATATTTAGTAAAGGAAGGTTATACCAGTTCGGAGCATTTGGCTATTTCAGGTGGTTCTAACGGTGGCCTTTTAGTAGGTGCTACTATGACTCAACGCCCTGACTTAGTAAAAGTAGCCTTCCCTGCTGTAGGGGTAATGGATATGTTGCGTTACCACACCTTTACAGCCGGAGCCGGATGGGCTTATGATTATGGTACTTCTGAGGACAGTAAAGAAATGTTTGATTACTTATATAGTTATTCACCTGTGCACAATGTGAAAGAAGGAGTGAAGTACCCTGCAACAATGGTTACCACTGCAGATCATGACGATAGGGTAGTTCCTGCCCATTCATTCAAATTTGCAGCAGAGTTGCAGGCTAAGCAAGCAGGTGATAGTCCGGTATTAATCCGAATTGAAACCAATGCAGGACATGGTGCGGGTAAGCCTACTGATAAAATTATTGATGAAATAGCTGATAAATATGCTTTCGCCTGGTACAATATGGGGGTGACTCCTTTTGATGAGGAAATATAAATTTTAATTGGCAGTAGACAAGCGACAATAAACAATTGGCACACTGATCTAAAATATCTATGGTTAATCTTGATGTAACCAATTATTATTAGAAAAATAGCCCTGAGATAAGCCTCAGGGTTATTTTTTTTATTGGCCATTTAAAGGTGTTTTTCACTACATAGTTGAATTATATGTCAATAGCCTTTTGTAGTATTTAATCAGCCTTCTTTTCGAGTGCTTTTATTCTCTTTTCATGGTCTGCTTAAATTTCAGGAGAGAATGCCATAAACTTTGTAATATCATTCAAAATCTTTAAATGCTTCACTCAAACCTTTCACACCCTCGTGTAAAAAGGAAATTTTCGCTTCCATATGATTGAGGCTCTTTTTTATTTTTTTTTGAAATTCTTCGTGCGTACTCATAAAAATTAATTCTACTTAAAAACGTCTTGTTAGTTAAGGTTTTAAGATCTTCTTTAGATAAAAATACAGAGTTTTGAATTAATACAATAGTATTGCTTGTCTAAATGCAGCTTTATAACCGTTTCGAATCCAACTCTGCCAAAATCTAAAATTGGAGTTTTAATTTTGTTAATTCAAAGTGATCAACCCTTTTTCTAATCCTCGTTTAGTTATAAAAACAAGAATAAAAGCTACCTTATTTTTAAATTGTAATTTAAGTGGCTAGCTAAAGTCGAATTTAACGAGGATTCTTGAGTAGCTTTTGCCCCTTTGGGATAGCCTGCCACCCATTGGGGGGCTCGCCAGCCTACTGGCAGGCCTATGTCGTAAAGCTCATTCTAATCAAAAAAGAATATAATAATAAAATGAATGCACTTTATAAGGGAGTTTTCTAATAAATCTTAAATACTTTTTATTTAAAGCCACCTACCTTGAAATCTTTAGCCATTTGAAAACTGTCAACTTTCGATTCCTATCATTAAAGGCTAAATGAATTACACCGTTGCTTGAAGAGATTTGCAATTTCATTCTTTTATACTAATTTTAATCTTATGAGCATAACAATAAGAAAAGCAACGAAAAAAGATATTCCAAGAACATTAGAGTTAATAAAAGAGCTGGCAGTATACGAGCGTGAACCGGAAGCTGTAGTAATTGATGCGAAGGAGCTTGAAAATGACGGCTTTGGAGAAAATCCCGCTTATGGCTTATTTGTTGGCGAGAATGAAAACGGCATAGTAGGCATTGCTTTATATTATTTTAGGTATTCTACATGGAATGGGAAAGTTCTGTATTTGGAGGACTTAATTGTAACTGAATCTGAAAGAGGCAAAGGTTATGGCAGAAAATTATTGAATGCTATTTTAAAAGAAGCCGATAAGCAAAACTGCAGATTGTGTACATGGCAAGTGCTGGACTGGAACAAGCCATCAATTGATTTTTATAAAAGTATTGGCGCTGAACTTGATGAAGGCTGGATCAATTGCACGGTAAAAGAGGCACAATATAAAGGGATTTATCAATAAGATATTTATATGCTCACCCGATAATCCAATCATTCAGGTGAGCACTTAATCAATTAATCTACAGTTTCAAGGAATGTCCTAAAAGAAACACATCTGTTTTGAAATTTAGAGAAATGCTCTTTTTTGAGCCTTGGAGCTTCTATAGTCATGTATTTTTCCAGATTGTCCAGATTGTCCGATTGATATTGAACGGCGTAAGTGGCACCTTCTCCCTCAGTTTCATTGAGTAATCTTAATATTTTATGGCTATGAAAATAACCAGTGGCTAAGATGTCAGGAATATGGGTTTCTTTCATCCAACTGAGCCATTCTTGCTCAATTTCTTTTTCTACATTGACAGTTACATTATAAATTATCATTATTTTTCTTTATTTTTCCACAAAATTGATATATTAAACAAGAAGAAAAAAACATTTGTAACCTACTTTGGTTATTTAATAAAATATTTGCAATAAATGTTTGTTTAGTTTATACGATAAGTAGAAAGGAGAAGGAAGACAGTGAGTAATTATTCAATAAAAGATTTAGAACATTTATCAGGTATAAAAGCACATACCTTGAGAATATGGGAACAAAGATATAATTTTATCGAACCCAAAAGAACAGACACTAATATTCGCTATTACAGCGATGGTGATCTGAAGTTAATACTCAATATCTCTACATTAAAGGAGAATGGATATAAAATATCCAAGATCGCTAAGATGTCGGAGTCAGAGATGAACACTGAAGTGCTTAGAATAGCAGAAACTAATTTGCGATTTCCTGATCAGATCAATGCTTTAACATTAAGTATGATTGATATGGATGAAGACAGATTTGAAAAGATATTGAGTAATAATATTATTAAGTATGGTTTTGAAAAAACCATGATCAATATTATTTATCCATTTTTATCGAAAATTGGAATGTTATGGCAGACTGGTAGTATCTTGCCTGCACAGGAACATTTTATATCCAACCTCATCAGACAAAAGCTTACAGTAGCCATAGACGGTCAATATGTAACAGAGTCGGAATCAAAAGGAAAATGGTTGTTGTACCTGCCGGAAGGTGAGTTGCATGAGTTGTCTCTAATGTTTGCCACTTTTTTACTAAGATCCAGAAAATACAAAGTGATTTATTTGGGCCAAAATCTACCGAAGGAAGACTTATACTCAGTAAAAGAGATACATAACCCTGATTTTGTATTAACAATGTGTACGGCAGCACCTAAAAAATCAGAAATTCAGGAATATATAGACGAAGTATCCGAATTATTCAATAATTCTACCATGTTTGTGGGGGGGTACCAGGTAATCGGACAAGACATTAAACGAAAGAAGAACGTAGAATTTTTAATGAAAATGGAAGACCTGATAGAGTTTCTTGAAGAGAAGGAGTTAGAGTTTCCCTCCGTTATCAAAAAAACTACCCAAGATATAAAATACCAATAAAAGAAAAATAACTTAAAATTCAGAGCCACCTCACAAGGGTGGCTTTTTTTATGATTAAAGTTTTTTGGAAATGGTGACTAAATCTTATTCTTTTAATCACTTAAAACATCAACATTGTACTCCGAAATAAAAACTCCTTTAGCAAATTTAAATTTCAGTTAGCTAAGCTCCTTAGTTCCAATTTCAGGCGGGATAGAAAAGAATTCTAAACAAAATTCTAATAATTTTTATCTAAATTTTAATAAAATTAATAAAAACTTAAACAAATTTAAAGTTTAATAAATATATGTAAATACATCTAAATATAGCTTTAAGGGTTATTATGTGATGAAATGTAAAAATCTCCTTAATTATGTTTAAATTATTATATAAAAAAATTAAACAAAAAATTTGCTTGTTGTTTAATTATATAATAGATTTGTTAAACAAACTAAAAAAGGAATAATCATGACAGCTTTAGAATTTGGATACGCGATTAACAACATGACTAAGTCTATGAAGCCATTTGCTTTAAGATTAACTAAGGACATGGAGCAGGCAAATGACTTAATACAAGAAACTGTATTAAAAGCATTTTCAAACAGGGATAAATTTTCTGAGGGTACTAACCTAAAGGCGTGGTTATTCACTATTATGAAGAATACCTTTATTACCAACTATCAAAGAATGGTAAGAAGAAAAACCTTCATAGACACTACTGAAAATTTACATTTCATCAATTCAACTGAGAACATTGCTCAAAATAGTGCTTATGGATCTTTTGCAATGGGAGACATTGTGAAACAGATTGAAAAATTGGATGATGTTTATAAGACGCCTTTCATGATGCACTTCAGAGGATTTAAATATCATGAAATTGCTGAGAAATTAGAAATTCCTATTGGAACTGTGAAAAATAGAATCCATATTGCCAGAAAAGAGTTAAAAGACGCTCTTAAAATCTACGCATAATTAACAGCATACATGTCAGTAAAAAAGGTTGTAGTCATTGGTTCTGGCTTTGCCGGTTTATCCACCGCTACTTATTTAGCCAATAAAGGCTTAGATGTAACAGTACTAGAAAAAAATAAAGATTTAGGAGGCCGAGCCCGTCAGTTTACAGCTGAGGGCTTTACTTTTGATATGGGTCCTAGTTGGTATTGGATGCCTGATGTCTTTGACCGTTATTTTGAAAGTTTTGGTAAGAAAACCTCAGATTATTATGAATTAATAAGATTAGACCCTTCCTATCATGTAGTTTTTGGGAAAGACGATGTAATGAAAGTGCCAGCTAATATGGATGAATTTAAAGCCATGTTGGAAGATTTAGAACCTGGAAGTGCAAAGGCCTTAGATAAGTTTTTAGAACAAGCAGCATACAAATATGAGAAGGGAATAAATGATTTGGTTTACAAGCCCGGTAGATCATTAACTGAGTTCATGAGCCCTAAATTACTATATGATATGATTCGTATGGATATTTTCTCTTCAATCTATAGTCATGTTAGAAAGTATTTTAAGAATGAGCGTATTATTCGCCTAATGGAGTTCCCCATTCTTTTTTTAGGTGCTTTACCTGAAAACACCCCTGCTCTTTACAGCTTAATGAATTATGCAGATATTAGCTTAGGAACCTGGTACCCTAAAGGTGGCATGCATAAAATTGTTGAAGCTATGGTTTTACTTGCTAAAGATAAGGGAGTGAAATTTATTACCGATCAGGAAGTATTATCTGTTGAATGTGAAGGAAAACTGGTAAATAAAGTAATCACTCAAAACTCTTCTTATGATGCAGATGTGGTTGTAACATCTGCTGACTACGAGCATACTGACCAAAGAATTTTGCCTGAAGCTTACAGAAATTATGATTCCAAATATTGGGATTCCAGAACAATGGCTCCTTCTTCATTAATTTTCTATTTAGGAATTAATAAAAGAATTGAAAATTTAGCACACCATAATTTGTTTTTCGATCATGATTTTGCCCCTCATGCTAAAGAAATTTATGAAAATCCTAAATGGCCGGAAGCACCACTTTTTTATGTAAGCGCCACTACGAAAACAGATGTTACAGGAGCGCCGGAAGGGATGGAAAATATTTTTATTCTAATGCCCGTTGCACCTGATCTGGATGATACTGATGAGATAAGAGAAAAATATTATGATCTTATGATGGACAGAATGGAGAAATTATTAGGTGAATCCATAAAAGATCACGTAATTTATAAGAGAAGTTTTGCGCACAACGATTTTAAGAGTGATTATCATTCGTTTAAAGGGAATGCGTATGGTTTGGCTAATACATTGAAGCAAACGGCCATTCTTAAACCTTCATTGAAGAACAAGAAATTGAAAAACTTTTATTATGCAGGTCAGTTAACCGTGCCTGGTCCAGGCGTGCCTCCTTCAATTATTTCAGGTCAGGTAGTCGGAAACGAGGTGATGAAAGACATAAGCAAGAATTAAAAAGATGAATGCAAAGGAAATTTTTAATCAAACTACTTTTGAATGTAGCAAGCTTATCACCCAAAGATACAGCACTTCCTTCACCCTTGGAATTAAAACTTTAGATAAAAAATTTCATTACCCTATTTATGCCATTTATGGTTTTGTAAGATATGCCGATGAAATCGTAGATACTTTTCACGATAAAGACAAATCGGCTTTATTAAAGGATTTTAAAGAGCAAACGTATAGGGCAATTAATGAGGAAATAAGTTTAAATCCTGTTTTGCACTGTTTTCAAATGGTGGTGAATGAATACCAAATAGACCACGACTTAATAGAAGCTTTTCTCTACAGTATGGAGATGGATCTATTAGATATTGAATATGAGCAGTCTACTTATGAGAAATATATTTATGGTTCTGCCGAGGTTGTTGGGCTCATGTGCTTGAAAGTGTTTTGTGAGGGAAATGAAAAGCAATATCAGGAATTATTATCTCCGGCCAAAAGCTTAGGATCAGCCTTTCAAAAAGTTAATTTTTTAAGAGATATTAAGTCTGACTATTACGAGCGAGGCAGAGTTTATTTCCCTGAAGTAGATTTTAAGGATTTTTCAAAATCTCATAAAGAAAAAATTGAATCCGATATTCAGGCAGATTTTGATGCTGCCTATATAGGAATTTTAAATTTACCAAAAGGAGCTAGGTTAGGAGTTTATCTGGCCTATACCTATTATTTAAAGCTTTTTGATAAAATAAAAGACTTTCCACCGCAAAAAATATTAGAAGAAAGAGTAAGAGTTAAGGATTCTAAAAAACTATTTTTGCTAGTTGGTAGTTATGTTAAACATCAGTTTAATGCATTATAATATCTGTCGTAAATGATGAATCTCAGTGTTAAAATAGACAACAATTCAGGCTTCTGCTTTGGCGTGGTGTACGCCATTGAAATGGCAGAAGATATGCTTGATGAGCAAAACTATTTGTATTGTCTGGGAGATATTGTGCACAATGATGAGGAGGTAAAAAGACTGGAAAAAAAAGGTTTGAAAATTATTGATAGAGAAGACCTAAAGCTTTTAAAAAACGAGAGAGTGCTTATTAGAGCACATGGTGAACCACCTTCTACCTACAAATTAGCTATTGAAAATAATTTAACTTTAATTGATGCATCCTGTCCGGTAGTACTCAAATTACAAAATAGGATCAAAAACTCTTTTGATAAAAAAGAGCAAATATATATCTACGGAAAACATGGCCATGCTGAAGTAGAGGGTCTCTTAGGACAAACAAACCAGGAAGCTGTTGTTTTTCAGGATATCAGTGAATTAGATATTGAATCGCTCCCCAAAAACTTAACTTTATATAGTCAGACTACAAAAAGTACTGACAAATTCTATGAAATTAAAGAAACTCTCACTAATGCAGGTATTGAGGTGAATGCCAATGATACTATTTGCAGACAGGTTTCTAATAGAGATAAGGAACTGAGAACTTTTGCAGGTTGTTTTAATAAAATAGTTTTTGTTTCGGGCACAAAATCATCTAATGGGAAAGTACTTTACAATGTGTGCAAAGAACAGAACCCAAACACCTACTTTATCTCCAATACGGCTGAATTGAATAAAGAATGGTTTACTGAGAATGATACAGTTGGTATTTGCGGTGCCACTTCTACACCTATGTGGTTAATGGAGCAAGTGAGAGACGAACTCAATAATTTTTAAAGTCGTAAAAAGCATTTGAATTAATATGTCAGATACGGTATTATATTTATTTTACACATTTCTTGTTGTTGGTACTTTCTTTTTTATGGAAGCAGTAGCATGGTTTACTCATAAATATATCATGCACGGGTTCTTATGGACATGGCATAAATCTCACCATAAAGTGCATAATCATAAATTTGAAAGGAATGATCTATTTGCAGTAGTCTTCAGTATTCCTTCTGCAGGATTGATTATGGCTGGTATTGAATTCCCTCAGGTAAGATGGTTATTATTTGTAGGAATAGGCGTTGCATGCTATGGAGTGTTTTACGTGTTGTTTCATGACTTCTTAGTGCACAGAAGAGTGAAATTGAAGTTTAAGGCCGAAAATTCTTATCTTAAGCGAATGATGCGCGCCCATTATGTACATCATGAGGTGCACACCAAAGAAGGGGCAGAAGCTTTTGGTTTTTTATATGCGCCTAAAAAATATGAAGCCGCAAAGAAAGAGAAAACTAGCTAGTCCAACAATTCTTTTTCCATTTCCTCCCAACTTTTATCACTATATTTTTCCCAGCAATCTTTATGGTAGCTATCCAATAATATAAGTGCATCAAAAACCTGTTTTTTTTCAGCATAGCTTAAAGGTGCCATTAAATGCTCACTTACCTTTTTCATCCTCTTTAAACTCCCAAAAGTAATTAATCTCCCCTTTTCTGAAAGACTCAAAGATTTGGCTCTTTTATCAGATAAACTTGCCTTTTCAATTAAAATTCCACTTTTCAATAGCCTTTTAATAGTTTCGAAAATTGTGCTGTTTTCTTGTAAGCTATGATGTGCAACATCGCTTTTACTACATTCCGGATGACTCAATACGAATAAAAGTATACCAAATTCTGAAGAGTTATTAATGCCTTCATCGGCAAAAGCTTTTTTCTCCCACACATGGGTAAACCGGATCAATCTACCCCAAATCCAGCCTAAATAGTCATCTATTGAATTTGCAGGAAAGGAAAAGGGCATTTTTTTTCCTAATTCTTGTAAATCTTCCTCTTCCTTAACGTTGCCGGCAAGGTGTTTTCCGAAATCCTCCAAATTACTTTTTGGATTTTTCTTCTTATATTCTTGAAATGCTTTTAATAGCTCAATGCCCTCTGATAGCATAATTATTATTAATGGGTAAATAAAACTACAATATTGTAATAAATATATTATTTATTTGTAACAAAAATCTAGTGATTAAGTTGTAGTTTTTATAAATTTTATATTTTGAATGTAAACTAAAACTTACTTATCATCAATTCAAATGAAACATAATTACAGCTTACTGAGCATTATTAGATATGGCTCAATTTTCTCATTACTTCTGTGTTTTGCAATAATAAATAAAGTAAATGCTCAAACTACTGCAAAAATATCAGGTTACGTAAAAGATGCTAAAACTGAAGAGCCTTTAATAGGTGCCACAGTGCAGTTAGTAGACACAGATTTAGGAGCCATAACTGATATTGAAGGCTTCTTCACTATCAGCAATATTCCTACTAAAACTTATAATGTAAGAGCTTCATATGTAGGTTATGAAAATGAAACTAAGTTCAATGTAGTTGTCAGAAGCGGAGGTATACCTAACTTGAATTTTAATTTGAAGGAATCTGTGGAGCAGCTGGAGGGCGTAACTGTAAGAGCTAACCCCTTTCGTAAAAATGAAGAAACACCACTTTCAATACAGCGCTTATCCCGCGAGGAAATTGCTACTTATCCTGGAGGAAATAATGACATTGCTAAGGTAGCCCAATCGCTACCTGGGGTTTCCGGTTCTGTTGGAGGGTTCAGAAATGACATCATTATTAGAGGTGGTGCACCAAATGAAAATGTATATTATTTAGATGGTATAGAAATTCCCAATATCAACCATTTTAGCACACAAGGGAGTGCTGGTGGACCGGTTGGTCTGCTCAATGTTTCATTTTTTGAGGGGGTATCTCTTTCCTCCAGTGCTTTTGGTAGTCAGTACGACAATGTACTTTCAGGAGTGTTACAGTTTGATCAGCGTGATGGAAACAGCAGGGAATATCGAACTAACTTTAGAGTGAGTAGCAGTGAGGCTGCAATTACTACAGAAGGACCAATATTTAAAAGTAAAAATGAGGAGCAAAGTAATACTTCTTTTATTGCGTCTGTTAGAAGATCTTACCTACAATTGTTGTTTCAGGCCATTGATCTGCCTTTTCTACCCGATTACTGGGATTATCAGTATAAATTCACTCACAAAGTAGATAAATACAATGAAATTATTTTCACTGGGGTGGGTTCACTAGATAATATTTCCATCAATGTGCCAGACGAATTTTCTCCGGACCAACAGGCTACTTTAGATCAAATCCCCATCATCAATCAGTGGTCTACTACTGCCGGTTTAAGCTGGAAAAAACGATTTAAAGATAATTCCGGATTTATGACCACCGCTCTAAGTACCAATATTTTGAATAATCGTTTTGAGCAATTTGAAAATAATGTGGATCAGGAAGGCCTTGTATTTAGTAATAATTCACAGGAGCAGGAAGTCAAACTAAGATATAATCTTACCAAATTTATAGATGCCTGGACACTTAACACGGGCTTCATAATACAGCAAGCTATATATTCCAATACAAGCGAATTACTCGATAGTACACGCGGATTTTCTTATGTAAATGATCTAAATTTTACACGATATGGATTCCATTCTCAATTGTCCAGGAAGTTCTTTGACGACCGATTAGGTTTTTCAGCCGGATTTAGATTGGATGGTAATACTTTTACAGAGAGTGGTAATGAATTCTATAAAACCTTCAGTCCAAGAATTTCATTTTCTTATGAATTGGATAAAGAAAGAAAATGGATTACCAGTGCTTCAGTTGGAAGATATTTTAAAATCCCACCCTATACTATCCTTGGTTTTGCTGATGAATCCGGTAATTTATTAAATAAAGATACTGAATACATTCAAAACGACCACCTGACATTGGGGATTGAATATTTACTTACACCTTCATCTCGTTTGAGTATAGAAGGATTTTATAAGGCCTACGAAAATTATCCGATTTCGGTAGTAGATAGTGTTTCATTGGCTAATTTAGGTGGAGGTTTTTCGGTGTTAGGGAATGAAAACGTGGTAAGTAATGGATTAGGAAGGGCTTATGGAGTAGAGTTTTTATATCAGAGAAAATTCACTAAAAATTTCTATGCTATTTTCGCTTACACATTTTATAAAAGCGAATTTACAGGTTTTGACAGGTCTGAATATTTACCCTCTACATGGGATAACCGTAACCTAATTACTTTTACCGGAGGATATAAATTCGGTAAAAACTGGGAAGTTAGTGCCAGAGTCAGGTACCTTGGACAAACTCCACTGGCTCCGGTTAATCAGCAGGCTACTTTAAATAGTTATCCAACTATAGTGAGGGATTATAGTCGACAAGGTGATTTATTGTTAGATCCTTTCAATCAAACAGATATCAGGATTGATAAAAAATGGAATTTTGAAAAATGGACACTCAATCTATTTTTTGAACTTCAAAATGCTTTTGCTCAGGATTTGCCATCTGAGCCTAGCTTTGGCTTGGCTAGAGATAATTCAGGAGAAATTACTGAACCAAGACAACTTGTTAGAATAGAAGATGTTAGTAATAGCTCTGTTTTACCAACACTTGGGATCGTAGTTGATTTTTAAAAAAAAATTCATCGAAGAAAATAGGTAGTTTATCCGTCTATAAATGATATTATACCAATAATTTTTATAATATCATTTATTTTCATCAAAAAGTATAGCTATTTCACTTTGTTGCTTTATTTTTGTGAAAACTAAAATTGATTGAACACTATTTCAATCAGATTACTATCATATCTTTAAATTAAAATAGCACATGAAAATAGCAGTAATAGGAACAGGTTATGTAGGTTTAGTTACGGGTACTTGTTTCGCAGAAACAGGAAATCACGTAATCTGCGTTGATATTGACGAGAAAAAAGTTAACAAGCTTCAAAATGGAAAAATTACCATTTATGAACCAGGACTTGAAGTTTTATTTGAAAGAAATATTCGTCAGAAGAGATTAAGCTTTACAACAAATTTGAAAGAAGGCATAAAAGATGCTGAGGTAATATTTTTAGCCTTACCTACTCCTCCAGGGGAAGACGGATCTGCTGACTTAAAATATATATTAAAAGTAGCTGATGATTTAGGTTCTATTTTGGAAAACTATGCTGTTATTGTTGATAAAAGTACTGTACCTGTAGGCACTTCGGAAAAAGTGACTGCTGCTATTTCTAAAAATGCTACTGTAGATTTCGATGTGGTTTCCAACCCTGAGTTTTTACGTGAAGGTGTAGCAGTGGATGATTTCATGAAGCCCGACAGAGTAGTAATTGGTACTGAATCTGACAGAGCGAAGAAAATTATGGAAACTCTATATGCTCCATTGGTGCGTCAAGGAAACCCTGTAATTTTTATGGATGAAAAATCTGCGGAACTTACAAAGTATGCGGCTAACTCCTTTTTGGCTACCAAAATCACATTTATGAACGAAATAGCTAATTTATGTGAAAGAATGGGTGCTAATGTGGATATGGTAAGAAAAGGTATTGGTACTGATTCCAGAATTGGTAAAAGGTTTTTATTTGCAGGTATAGGTTATGGTGGAAGTTGCTTCCCTAAGGATGTGCAAGCTTTGGCCAAATCATCTCGCGATGTTAACTACAATTTTAAAATATTGGAGTCTGTAATGGAAGTGAATACTTTGCAAAAAACCAGATTGATAGACCATTTACAAGGTTATTTTAAAAATGATTTAAAAGGCAAAACTATTGCTATATGGGGATTAGCTTTTAAGCCATATACTGACGATATTCGTGAAGCTCCTGCTTTGTACAATATTGAAGCCTTATTGGCTGCAGGTGCCAATGTGAAAGTTTACGATCCTGAAGCAATGGAAAACGTGAAAGAGCTTATGGGAGACAAAATTTCTTATTGTGAGGATGAGTACGATACATTAGAAGGAGCAGATGCTTTAATGATTATGACGGAGTGGCCAGTATTTAGGACTCCGGATTTTAAAGTGTTAAAAGAAAAATTAAGTGAACCATTAATTTTAGATGGTAGGAATTTATACGAAACCACCCAAATGAAAGAACTTGGTTTTACATATTTCAGCATAGGAAGATAAACGCATTATGAGCAAAGAAAGAGTATTAATAACGGGCGCTGCAGGTTTTTTAGGCTCTCATTTATGCGATAGATTTTTGAAAGAAGGTTACCATGTAATTGGTATGGATAATTTAATTACCGGTTCCATGGATAATATTGCTCATTTGATGGCTAAGAAAGATTTTGAATTCCATCATCATGATGTAACAAAATACGTACATATAGATGGTGAGTTGAAGTATATTCTTCATTTTGCATCACCTGCCAGCCCTATAGATTATCTGAAAATACCTATTCAAACGCTGAAGGTAGGTGCACATGGTACACATAATTTGCTAGGTTTAGCAAAAGATAAGAAAGCCAGGATTTTGGTGGCCTCTACGTCAGAGGTGTATGGGGACCCAATGGTACATCCCCAAACAGAAGAGTACTATGGCAATGTAAATCCGGTGGGACCTAGAGGCGTTTATGATGAAGCCAAGAGGTTTATGGAATCCATCACGATGGCTTATCATACTTATCATCAATTAGAAACACGTATTATTCGTATATTTAATACTTATGGCCCACGCATGAGACTCAATGATGGTCGTGTTTTACCTGCATTTATTGGACAAGCATTAAGAGGGGAGGACTTAACCATATTTGGTGATGGTTCTCAAACACGATCGTTCTGTTATGTAGATGATTTAGTAGAAGGTATTTACAAACTACTATTAAGTGACTATGCTTACCCTGTAAATATTGGAAATCCTGACGAAATCACTATTAGTGAATTTGCAGAAGAGATTATTAAATTAACAGGCACTAAACAAAAAGTTATCTATAAAGATTTACCGCAGGACGACCCTAAGCAAAGAAAGCCTGATACCACTAAAGCAAAAGAGCTGTTAGGTTGGTCGCCCAAAGTAAATAGAAAAGACGGATTGAAAATTACTTATGATTATTTTAAAACTTTAGATAAGGAAAAGCTTTTCCAAACTGAGCATAAGGATTTCGAAAACTATAGTAAAAAATAATGGCAAAAAAGATATTAGTAACAGGGGGATTAGGTTATATAGGTTCACATACGGTTATTGAATTAATCAAAAAAGGATATGAACCCTTGATTATAGACAATCTGTCCAATTCTGATATCAGTGTGTTAGATAGGTTAGAAAAGATTTGTGGTAGAAGACCGCTTTTTCAGCAGGTAGAAATGCGCGATAAGGAGCAATTGCAAGAGCTTTTCTGGAATCATAATAACGATATAGCTGGTGTGATCCATTTTGCAGCAGCTTTATTGGTAGAAGAATCTGTTGAAAAGCCGTTGCATTATTATTTCAACAACCTTACTTCTACTATCAATTTGCTGGAATGCATGACAGAATTTGAGGTAAAACCCATCGTTTTTTCATCTTCTTGCACAGTATACGGCAATCCTGATAAATTACCTGTCACTGAAAATGCGCCCATTAAGCCGGCTGTTTCTCCCTATGGTAACACAAAGAAAATCTGCGAAGATATTCTAAAGGATGCTTCATTAGCCAATGATATTAAGGTGATTTCTTTACGCTATTTTAACCCGATTGGAGCCCATGAGTCTATTCAAATTGGAGAGTTCCAAAAAGGAGCACCTCATCATTTAGTACCTTATATTACTGAAACTGCCTTAGGTAAACGTGATAAATTAAGGATTTTTGGTAAAGATTGGAATACAAAAGATGGCACTTGTGTAAGAGATTATATTCACGTGAGTGACGTAGCTTCTGCTCATATCAATGCTTTAGGAAGAGCTACGGAAGCTAAAGAAAGTTCTGATAATTTCGAAATATTTAATATTGGTTCAGGAAATGGCTATTCTGTACTGGAAATGGTGCAAAGTTTTATGAAAGTAACCGGTAAGGATGTGCCTTATGAGCTTGTTGGGAGACGCCCTGGAGACGTTGAAGCCGTTTATGCTGACACCACTAAAGCCAATGAAGTATTAGGTTGGAGCACTATAAAATCCTTAGACGAAATGCTGAAATCAGCCTGGGACTGGGAGCAAGCTGTGGCAAGGGAATAGGTGGGGTTGAGCTCAAACGCCATGGTTCGTGTCTCACGAATCATTGTTTACATGCGCTGCTTTGTGAAAAGTAATTCTATTATTTGGGCAACATTTATCTACTGGTTTAGATTAGCTTCAATAGAATCTATCACAAAATTTTCTCCTACAAAAAATTTAAGTGAATCCATATAAATTAATGCAGTATCTGACTTTCTAGTCCTACTGTAGAATTCTGATAAGTTCAAATATCTAGTGCTGGCTTTATCCCAATTGTATCCAATTTTCTCATTTAAGGTTACCATATAAAGAGAATCTGAAAGTTGAGCGGCAATTTGCTGTTTGATTGAGTGGAAATGTTGATGAGAAGCAAATTCTTTGGGGATTCTGTCGAAAGCTCTCAGGGCAAATTCAGGTTGGTTTTTTTTCAGGTAACCACTAGCATTGTAGAGTTCTTCTTTTGCTTGTAAATATGCACCTCCCAGTCTACCGAAATATGCTTTATTTACTTCATCAAAAATGTAATATTCGGATATTTTTAATCCTCTGTAGATTAAAAATGAATCTATTATGTTGGTATTATCCCCTTGCGTAACTAATTCAAATTCAATTAATTCGTAATTTTTATTACCTACTAAACCAAAAAGTAAAATAGGATTTTCTTTTTTATAATATCTAATGAATTCACACTTTGCACCATTATTTATTTCCTGCTGGATCAGTTTTAAGAATTCATCAAAGTGATTTAGAATTAATTGTTTCTTAACAGTTCTTCCCTTATTAAAGTGTTTAGTATCAATATTTAAGGAATTAAGTTCTGCTATCAGCTTATCATAAGTAGGATTTAGGTTATATCTTTGCTTAATAAAATCCAGTTTATCATTTTTCAAAGCATACTCAATTTGCTCTCCTAGCTTATGGTATACTTTATCCTCTAAAATGTTTTCAGAGTTATTACTGCAGGACATGGATAAAAATGATATCAATATGAAAAAGTGTCTGGTAATATTATTTATAGATAGCATTAAAAAAACTGATTTAAGACCTGAAGACTTCAAAATTTGTTCACTTCAGCACTTACTTTAATGTAACCTCAATAAACTTTTCTATCGTTTTATATACCTCTTCTTCTTTTTCAAACATGCCCATATGACCAGTTTGGGGTAAACTTTTCAGATAAGGTTGTTGTATATATTTGATTTGCTCTTTACTTCTAGCAAGTGGTACGCTCGTGTCTTGTTCACCAAATATGAATAAAAAAGGCTTTTCAAATTCTTCCAATAAATCGAGACTATGACTCCTGTCACGCATGGCCAGCATGTAATCAGTCATGATTTTTTCAGGGATCTTACTCCCTTCTTCAATAAGCATATCAATGGCATTTTTATTTTCCTCTCTGTTATTTTCGTGAAATAACATGGGTACAAAACTTTCAATAAATTTATCCACTCCGTGTTTTTGAATAAATTCAATGCTTTTTTCTCTTCCTAATTGTTTTTCAGGAGTATCTGCTAAGGCTGATGAATGAACTAATCCAATGCCTGAGATGATATTTGGGAATTTTTTGGCAATCTCTAAAGTAATGTACCCACCAAGCGAGTGACCAATAATTATACATTCAGAAATGTTTTTCTTTTTTAACCAATCGTAAATGGAATTGGCTACCATGTCAATAGAATGCTCGAAAGGCAATGCATCACTAGCTCCAAAACCAGGTAAATCCGGGGTAAATACTCTGTATTTTAAAGATAATTTCTCTCTATATTTATCCCAAATCTTATTATTTTCTGCATAGCCGTGTAGTAAAATTACCGGATACCCTTTTCCTGATTCTTCATAGTGAATTGTCATACTTTAGTTGATAATGATGTCTCTACCATTTGTAAAGCATTTTGGAAAATACCATTAGCATCGTATTGACATTCAGCGAATAATTCATACTGTTCACCATGTTCTACAATTCTGTCAGGTATACCTAAACGTTTCACCTTCGAAGAATAATCATTTTCTGCCATAAATTCAAGTATTGCGCTACCAAATCCTCCCATCAAACAAGCATCCTCAACTGTTATAACCTTTTTATAGTGGCTGAAAATATGGTGTAATAACTCTTCATCAAGCGGTTTTACAAATCGCATGTCAAATACAGCCGTAGAAATACCCTCTTCTTCTAATTTATCAGCGGCTTCCATCGCAAAATTACCCACATGACCAATTGTTAGGATGGCGATATCATCCCCCTCTTTTACTTGCCTTCCTTTACCAATTTCAATAGCCTCCATTGGCGTTCTCCATTCCGGCATAACACCCTTACCTCTCGGGTAGCGGATGGTAAAGGCCTTACCTGCTCTTGGTAGTTGAGAGGTGTACATTAAATTTCTTAATTCCGATTCGTTCATTGGAGCAGCAACAATCATATTGGGTATGCATCTCATAAATGCAATATCATAATTACCGTGGTGGGTAGGGCCATCAGCGCCCGCAAATCCTGCTCTATCCAAGAAGAAGTTTACCGGTAAATCTTGTATACAAACATCATGGATTACCTGATCGTAGCCCCGCTGCATAAAAGTAGAGTAGATATTGCAAAATGGAATTAACCCTTGGGTGGCTAAGCCAGCAGAAAATGTTACAGCATGCTGTTCAGCTATGCCCACATCAAAAGCTCTTTCAGGCATAGCCTTCATCATAATATTCAGCGATGAACCAGAAGGCATAGCTGGAGTAACACCTACAATTTTCTCGTTTTGCTCAGCCAATTCTACTATGGTATGGCCGAAAACATCCTGATATTTAGGAGCCTGAGGCTTTAAATCAGGTTTTTTCTGGATTTCACCGGTAATTTTATCAAATTTACCAGGTGCATGCCATTTGGTTTGATCTTTTTCTGCCGGTGCAAAACCTTTACCCTTGGTAGTTATGCAATGTAAAACTTTAGGGCCAGGTATATCTTTTAAATCGTTTAGTACATGTACCAAATGATTTACATCATGTCCATCCACAGGACCGAAATATCTTAAATTCAGGGATTCAAATAAATTGCTTTGCTTTAATAGGAACGACTTGAGTGAATTTTCTAGCTTACCAACAACTTCCTGCGCACTTTTTCCGAAGCCACTTACTTTTCCTAGAAGCTTCCACACATCGTCTCTCATTTTGTTATAAGTATGAGAGGTAGTAATGTCTGTTAGATACTCTTTAAGAGCTCCAACATTTGGATCTATTGACATGCAATTATCATTTAATATGATAATCATATTGGCGTCAGAAGCACCGGCATGGTTCATGCCTTCAAAGGCCATTCCACCGGTCATGGCACCATCTCCAATTACAGCAATATGTTGTTTTTTAAGCTCTCCATTAATATTAGAAGCCATAGCCATTCCTAAAGCAGCAGAAATTGAAGTAGAAGAGTGGCCAACGCCAAATGCATCATATTCACTTTCTTTTCTTTTAGGAAAACCGGATATGCCACCATAAACTCTGTTAGTGTGGAAACTCTCTTTTCTACCTGTAATTATTTTATGTCCGTATGCCTGATGGCCCACATCCCAGATTAATTGATCTTCTGGCGTATTAAAAACATAATGTAATGCTGTTGTTAATTCCACAACACCTAAATTGGCACCGAAGTGACCACCGTAAATTGAAACATTATCTATAATAAATTGCCTTAATTCTTGGCTGAATTGCACCAATTCCGATTGATGTAATTTCTTTAAATCTGCCGGACTATTTACCTTAGCTAAAAGTTCTCCAGGTTGAATGAGCATATTGTTCTTCGTATATAAATTAGAGTTTAAAACAAGATCAAAACCCTAATTGTTTTCAAACTACAAATTACCGAATTTTTTATCGGATTAATATAAAATATTAATAAAATCAATTTCTATTACTGCAATATTTTAGAAATAATCTATCTTTGAACTAATACGCGTATCTAAACACACAGTTTTGAGTTTCGAAATTAAACTACCACTTTTTGAAGGCCCTTTCGATCTATTGCTTTTTTTTATTGAAAGGGATGAATTAGATATTTACGATATTCCTATTTCAAAAATCACTAATGATTTTTTGGATTATTTAAAGCATCTGGAGAATCTTAATATCGAAGTAGCGAGTGAATTTATTTTAGTGGCAGCCACTCTTATGCGTATTAAAGCGAAATTATTGCTGCCTCGGCCCCAAATTGATGAAGAAGGTAATGAAGTTGATCCGCGGGAAGAATTAGTAAGGCATCTGCTTGAATATAAAAAGTACAAATCAGTTTTAGAGGAGCTTTCTAACATGGAGCAGGGAATGATGGAGAAGGAGAGGAGAGGCAATGTTAAAAAAGAGGTGAAAATGCTATCTGAAACCATCAATGTAGAAGCAGAACTTCAAAATGTTGATTTGTATAAATTATTGAAAGTATACCGTGAGGTAATGGCCAAATATGAACTGGAAAAGAATAAACCCAGACATAAAGTGGTTCAATACCCTTATACAATTACAGGGCAAAAAGATTTCATTGTTGAAAGATTACATATTTCCCATAAACTTTCTTTTGTTGAGCTTATAGAAACAGATCCCAACAAAATAGCCGTAATCTTCAACTTTTTAGCTATTTTAGAGCTACTACAAAATGAAATTATCACTATTACATTAGGAGAAGGATTTAATAATTTTTGGTTGGAAAGACTTGAAAAGGTTGCTGAATGAAGATTGATAAGGAAAAGGTTTTTAAAACATTAAATCCTAACAAAATATGGATTCCTGTGCTCTTGGGATTAGGTATTGTTGCATTTTTGTTTTACCAGGATGATACCGTAACCTTAAGTAACTTATCCCTCATTTTTACTGCGGAGATAGTCCCCGTCACCCTTGCCTTCCTGGTTTTATTTGCTCGCGATATCGGTTACGTATACAGAATAAGAACAATTACAGGGGAAAAGCTATCATGGAAGAGTAGTATTTATGTGATTATTTTATGGGAATTTGCTTCAGCGGTAACGCCATCTGTAGTAGGGGGCACAGCAGTGGCAGTATTTATACTAATGAAGGAAGGGCTGAAGCTGGGTAAAGCATTAGCCTATACTATGATTACCGCCATTTTTGATAATATGTACTTTGTAGTGATGGCTCCTATCATATTTTTAATTGCCAAAGGAGATATTTTCCCCCAAAGCTCAATGATTGAAAGTCCTTTAGGGAAGAGTTTACCTACTTTATTTATAGTGAGTTATTCCTTGATTGCTCTTTACACCTTGGTGATGGCTTTTGCTGTATTAGTTAATCCACGATGGTTTAAATGGATTTTATTAAAAATTACTTCTATAAAGTGGTTAAGAAAATGGCGACCTGCGGCCTACGAACAAGGTGATGAAATTATGCAGGCTTCCAGAGAATTGAGAGGTAAAAATTATAAGTATTGGACAAAAATTACATTGTCCACATTTTTTATCTGGACTGCCAGATATGCTATGCTCAATTGCGTAATTGAAGCTTTTACCAATCAGGATTTCACACAACATATCACCATTTTTGCCCGCCAGGTAATTATTTGGATCACCATGTTAATTTCTCCAACACCTGGCAGTAGCGGCACTGCTGAATTTATTTTCACACAATTTTTCAGGGAAGACCTAGGCTCTGTTACCTTTGTCAGTAATATATTCTGGAGGCTAATGACTTATTACCCTTACTTGTTTTTAGGAGCGCTAGTATTGCCAAGATGGATTGCCAGAGTTTTTAAAATTAAAAAGAAGTAAACATTTCTGTTGCCGTAAAGCATAAATAAAAAGGATTGTTGATTTTATTCGTTAGTGGATAATAATTAACTTAGCAATATGCAGATTACACAAATTAAGGAAACCTGTTTATATATTAAGGATTTAGAAAGGGCAAAGTCGTTCTATAGTGGTTTGCTTGACTTACCCATTATTACCTACGTACCAGATAAGCTTATTTTTTTCAGGAGTGGTAGTTCAGTTCTACTGTGTTTTAATCCAGAGTATACTAAATCACAGAACGTGCCACCTGCACATTTTGCCTTTGGGAAACAGCATATAGCCTTTGAAGTAAAAGCCTCCGACTACGAATCTGCAAAAGATGAACTAGTACAAAAAAGAATTGAAATTACTTATGAGCATGAATGGCCTACAGGAAAATATTCAGCGTATTTTGAGGATCCGGAGGGACATGTGTTAGAAATTGTACCCACTGGTCTTTGGGATTGACTACAGGCTTTCCTCTAGATCAGCAATAAGTATTTTCAGGCTTTTCATTTTTTTGGAATAGATAAGATCTATAAGCTTTAAAAAAAGACCAATTGAGATGATCAAACCTATCGTGATCAATGTAATTGCAAACCATAATTCTTTACCTGTAGCTTGGTTAAATTTATTGTACAGTTTTTCCCAGCCACCGCCGTACTGTAATCCAACTGTAAAGCCAGCTATAGTTAAAATTACGCCTGATATTTTGTAGTGATTCATGAACTTTTCTAGTATTTTGTATGAGTGTTTTAGATACTCATAGGTATTTAAAGTTATTGAAATGACGTTAAGTTGGGATAGTAATTTATTATAAAAGTAAACAGTTGAGATAAAAATAATAACGCAAATTCCTGCTTCTAAAAACATTTCATAATAAAGTAAAGTCGCTAAAATTATCGGATACAATATGAAATTAAATTTGTGCTCTTTCTTAAGATTTTTAATAATCCGATCCAACATATTAGTACTGTCCTGCTGTAGTATTTTATTTACTGCTTCCTCCTGTAGAGGTTTTTTAGAACTTTCTAATTTCCAAATATCTTTTAGATCCTTATCCATTTAGCTTTTCTTTTAGTTCTTTCTTAATTCGATTGACTTTAACGCCAATATGTGAAATATTAATTCCTAGAATTTCTGCCATTTCTTTGTATTTCTTTTCTTCTAGGTACAACAAAATGATCGCTCGATCCATTTTCTTAAGCGAACGAATTGCAATGTATAATTTGTCTAACTGGTCTTGATCAGCTTTATCTTCTTCGCTAATATGGTTGTAATCAGGATTTAGGCTTGAGGTGACTATTTGTCGGTTTTTCTTTCTCACTTCGGTAAGACAAACATTTAAACTAATTCTGTAGACCCAAGTGGAGATTTTTGCTTCGCCCTTATAGTTGCTGTATGCTTTCCATAATTGTATTGCGACCTCCTGAAAATAATCCTCAAACTCTGCACTATCGTTTGAATATGCACGACAGATCTTTGATATTATCAGTTTGTTTTCATTAAGAAGTTCTCTGTAGGTTTTATTTTCCATAAAATTTAACCGGTTACCCGGTTAGTCGCTCAATTCATAAAATTATTACAGAAAGTTGATAAAATTTGTAATATTTATGATAAAACGGATACTAATGAAGTGAAAAACTAAAATTTAAATATCATGAAAAACAGATTCAATCAGTGCGTTAAATTATTTCTTCTATTGCTTGTAGGAATTGGTATCAGTTCGAATGTAAAATCTCAAGTCCCAGAAGAAAATGCCACACTGTGGGCGATAAGTGGGAATGGTTTATCGGAAACTTCTTATTTATTTGGAACAATTCATATGATGTGTGAAGAAGATTACAAAATGTCTGACCGTGTTATTGAAGCGGTGGAGCAGTCGGATATAATAGCTCTTGAATTAGATATGGATGATCCACAGCTGAACGCTAAGATGCAAAAGCTATCTGTTAGCCCTGAGATGAAAAATATTGAAGGAAGTCTGTCTGCTGAGAAAGCGAAAATCGTTGACGATTACTTTAAGGCTAATTATGGTAGTGGAATTGCTCAAATTGGCGTTCTAAAGCCTTTTGTGTTAAGCTCAATGGTGATGATAAAAAACGCTGATTGCCGAATAGTACAGTATGAAGCTGAATTTGTTAAGCTAGCGAAACAGCAAGAAAAGGAAGTAGTAGGATTAGAAACAGTAGAATTTCAAATTAGCGTTTTTGATGACTTGGATTATCAAACTCAAGTAGAATCATTGGTGGAGAGTATAGAGGACCCCAAGAAGACAAAAGTTCTACTGGATGAATTGCAGTCTGCTTATTTAAATAAAGATTTAAAAGAGATTGAAGCGTTGATGGTCGAGCATGAAGAGATACCTGGTTTCAATGAGAAGTTATTGGATGCTAGGAATCAAAAATGGATTTCGAAAATAATAGAACTCTCTAAAAATTCTTCAGTCTTTTACGCAGTTGGAGTCGGCCATTTGCCAGGAAAAGAGGGAGTTATTACACTTTTAAGAAAAGCTGGGTATGAAGTTGCGGCAGTAGAATAATATTCTAAAATAGCCGGTTGCTTGCAAGAAGGTGCAGGCAACCGGCCAATTATTAGAATATCGCCATGCCCTTTTTCTCTAGTGCTTCTTCTACATAGTCGAATGTAGATAGAATATCTGGCTCACCATCCACTATAGCCACATCGTGCTCAAAATGGGCTGAATATTTGCGATCAGATGTCACAATGGACCAGCCGTCTGAAAGCTGTCTGATCCCTCGGCTGCCCATGTTAATCATTGGTTCAATCGCTAAAACCATACCTTCTTTCAACTTAGCACCTCTACCTCTTCTTCCAAAATTGGGTACCTCAGGTGATTCATGCATTTCTTTGCCTAAACCATGACCTACTAATTCTCTTACCACGCCATAGCCGTGTTTTTCTGCATAGTCCTGAATAGCAAAACCTATATCGCCAATTCTATTTCCTGCTTTACATTCCGCTATACCACGATACAAAGATTCTTTTGTTACCGTAAGCAGCTTTTTTACATCTTCAGCTACTTCTCCTACTGCAAAAGTATAGGCATGATCGCCATAAAAGCCATTCATTTTCACACCACAGTCAATAGAAATAATATCACCCTCTTTGAGAGGTGTTTTTGAAGGATAGCCATGAACTACTTGCTCATTAGGGCTCATGCAAAGTGTATTCGGGAAATCATAAAGCCCTAAAAAACCGGGTACGCCTCCATGATCTCTTATATATTCCTCTGCTTTTTTATCTAATTCAAGGGTAGTTACACCGGGCTCCAGTAATTCAGCCATTAAGCCTAATGTTTTGGAAACCAAGAGCGCACTCTTTCTCATTAACTCTATTTCTTCCCTTGTTTTTAAATGAATCATCTAAATAAATCTTTTAATTTCTCCCCAAAACTCTTTTTAGGAAGTACGTATTCAACAGGATTATCTCCCAATAGTTCCCATATTTTACTCCAACCTACAAAGCCACCTACATTTCTATCGTCAATAAAAATGTCAACGTTTAATTTTCTACTTTGCTGAGGTTCTAATATTTCTTCCGGATAATTTTTATTTACGGCATAAAATTCCAACCCATTTTTTTCGCAAAATTCAACCGCCTGCCTTAAGCTTTCACCTTCTCTGACAGTCCACAAAATGAGCTGGTGCCTATTCTTTTGTAGTGCTAAAAGTGTTTCAATAGCAAAAAGTTGAGGTTTACCAATTCCCGGATATTTATCCTCTACTATAGTTCCATCAAAATCGACTGCAATCTTAAGCATTTTATTGGTTCTTGTATTTTGCCCGATACTTAGCTTTTAAAACTAACCTATCATAAATTATTTCTGATAAGGCAGCATCTATATCTTTATCACCATTTGGGATCAAAGTTAAGGCAAATTCTTTTTCCGACACATCAATGCGGTACATTATCTGCACTAATTTTTGAAAATCTTTATCGAGTAAGTGTGCTACATAAGGTGATAACCGTTCTACGAAAGTGGATTTTTCGGCATAGCTGACTGAAATTTCTGCTTCAGGCAACAACTTAGAGGAAAGTAAATTGAACTCAGGGTCTAAATCCATGGCATTACATTTGCCACAAAGCTAGGGAAATTTTGGCGGCTAATTAAATACTATACATCAGACTAGCGCTATTTCGTGCATATTTAAAATCATACCAATAGGTATAGTCCTGATAGTCTACACAATCGTCCATAGTAATATTATTAATTACCATTCTTAACAAGGAGTTTTGAGGAATCCAATCTTGAAAGCTTAATTGTTGCTCGAATGGTAAAGAGGAAATTTGTACAAAATTAACTCCTTTATGAAAAGTGGGGCTTGCTTTTAGCATTTTAATTATATTTATACTGCAAATGTAACTAGTTAAACTCGAAGTAATGTTAATATATTGTTATGCTTTAGTTATAGAACAACCTATTTTTGCGGAGATATTACATTAAGCTTATAAAAAATGAGGAGATATTCGATAACTTCCCAAACTCTTATCTTCAGAAAAGTTAATATTCAATCTAATTTTACTAAAAAATGGCAATTTTTAGCTTAAAAATGACTTATTTCGTATTTCTATTTTTTTAACTATGAAGCATTCAGAAGCATTTGAAGATATCAGACCCTATAAGGATTCCGAGGTGCCCTCTGCTATACAAAGATTTATTAGCCATCCTTACTTTGAGGAAATCACTAAAAAATTATTCCCCGATCGTACACTGGAAGAGTTAAAGCAAAAGCTTTCTTCCATACAATCAATTAAGGAATTTCAGGCGGTTATGATGTATCCCACTGCCAGAAGGGTATTGGATAGTAGCTCCGAAGGGATTACTCATGAAGGTTTTGATAGATTAAGTGATGATAAGTCCTATCTATTTATTTCTAATCATAGAGATATCGTTTTGGATTCGGCCATTCTCAATGTATTGCTTTTTGAACATCATTTAAATACCACAGAAGTAGCCATAGGTAATAATTTATTGGTAAATGATTGGGTTACAGATTTTGCTAAGCTAAACAAAAATTTCATAGTTAATAGAAATGTGCCACCAAGAGAAATGTACTCCTATTCATTGGTATTGTCGGCATACATAAGGCATACCATTTTGGAAAAGAAGACCTCTATTTGGATTGCTCAGCGGGAAGGCAGAACTAAAGATGGAGATGATCAAACTCAACAAGGTTTATTAAAGATGATAGGGCTTGATGGGGGATCTGATTTTTATGAAAATTATGCTCCTTTGAGGATAGCTCCCATGGCTATTTCTTATGAATACGATCCCTGTGATGTGTTAAAAGCCAGGGAGATCCAGCAAAAAATGGCTGGTAAACCCTTAATCAAAACCCCGGAAGACGATTTGCAAAGTATGATTGCAGGTATTACCGGAATTAAGGGGAGAGTTCATTTAGCTATAGGGAAGATTGTAGATGAAAAGTTGCTGGAAATTAAAACCATTAAAAATAAAAATGATCAAATGCAGGCACTTGCTGATTTAATTGATGAACGTATTCATAGAAACTATAAACTTTGGCCAACCAATTTAATTGCTTACGACTGGCTAATTGAAGAAAGGTTTACTGACCACTATACTAAAGAAGATGTAGAAAAGTTTGAATCTTATTTAAGAAAACAAGTTCAAACCTTTTCTGGTGATTTTAAAGTATTAAAAGATCCACTTTTGGCAATGTATGCCAATCCTGTGAAGAATCGATTAAAGGTGGATAGTGTATTTGAGGACAATTTATAATTACCATTTCCCTCTTATTAAGTCACTCAAAAATGCAAACTATATTGAGATTTACTGTCTTCCGATACCGGATTGAATCGTTAAATCAATAGCATATTTAATTAAACTGGATGTAATTCTCCCACTTTTCGATTAGCTGGGTAAAGTCATCTGGCAATTCAGAGTTAAATTGCACAGGTTTTTTGGTAACGGGGTGTATAAAGCCTAGCGATTTGGCATGTAGAGCCTGTCTCGGTAAAATTTTAAAGCAATTATCCACAAATGACTTGTATTTTGAGAATTTAGTACCCTTCAAAATTTTATCACCACCATAGGTAGCATCATTAAATAAAGGATGTCCTAAATATTTCATGTGCGCTCTAATTTGATGAGTCCTGCCGGTTTCTAAGTTGCATTGAATTAGGGTGACATAACGCAAAGTCTTGAGCACTTTATAATGAGTGATGGCATGTCTTCCAAAATCTCCTTCTGGGAAAGCATCTGTAATACGTCTGTCTTTTAAACTTCTGCCTAAATGTACATTAATAGTACCTTCTGGTTCTTTGGGTTCGCCCCAGATAAGTGCATAATAAGTTCTTTCTATACTATGATCGAAAAACTGTTTTGCTAAATGCGTCATGGACTTTTCTGTTTTTGCAATTACCAATAATCCGGAAGTATCTTTATCTATTCTATGCACTAAACCAGGTCTGCCCTCATTACCTTTCATTTCAGGTAGCTGCTGAAAATGATAAGTGAGTGCATTTACCAATGTGCCGTTCCAGTTTTGGTGTGCCGGGTGCACAACCATTCCCGCTTCTTTATTCACTATCAATAATTGATCATCTTCATAAACAATATTTAGTGGAATATTCTCAGGTTTTACATCTGTATCCCGTGGAGGTTCCGGTAAGGCAATTCTAATATCATCCTTGGGGTGCACCTTATAGTTGGGCTTTATGGTAGTTTGATTTACTTTTACAAAACCATCTTTAATGGCCTGCTGCACCTTATTTCTGGTAACATTCGGTAGCCTGTCCATTAAAAATTTATCTATTCTTAAAAGCTCTTGCTTAGCGTCTACTTTTATATGGTAATGCTCAAAAAGGGTATCCTCTTCCTGCTCGTTGAATTCTTCGTTTTCTAACATAAATTGATAATATCTGCAAAGATACTAAAAAGAACTACCGAATGAAGTTACCATAACAGTTCATAAATTTTGAAAGCATATTAAAAAGTGGGATATTTAGCCCGTGTATGAATAATAACCTATGTTTAAATTACTATTAAGCTTATTTTTTATGCTTATCTCAGTAGGATTGTATGCGCAATCTACTTTTGATAAGCTTAATAAAAATCCCTTTAAACAAACCCAATGGTATATTGGAATAAGAGGCGGTGCTAATTATAATGTAGTAGATCCTATTAATAGATTTAGTATAATTAAGCCTACTAATGATTTGGATCAGAGCCTTTATGAAAAACAATATCTCAGAACCGGAAACATTGGTACTATTTATGGATTAACGGTGATGTATCAGTTTGATCAAAGATTTGTTTTGGGTACTAATCTATCTCTTAATCAAGTTCAGTTTAGTTACAATCAAGAATTACCAGGTGATGTAAATAGTGTGAATTTCCAACATGAAAATAATTTCCAATACTTAGAAGTACCGGTTTTTTTTAGATATATGATTCGGCCTCGCATCAGTCGATTTATGAACAGATCGAACAGGAAACCTGAGGTGTCTGGCATAATTCCATTTGTACAAGTGGGGCTTAACTTCAGCTTTTTAATGGATGCTAATAAATCTGTACAAAAAACCATAAACCAAAACGGGATAGAAATTACGGATATATCATTTAATGAAAATGTAAATGAACTTTTAAGTCCGATAACTGCCGGAATTTTTGCCGGAGCAGGGGCAAGGTTTAGGTTAGGAAATATATATTTAACAGCAGAGGCTAATTTTAGGCAAGGTTTTTCGAATGTTACCGACACTAACAGAAGGTTTGCAAATGAAAACCTGATCAATAACGCTTATGATGTTTATGATGATAAAAGTTTTCAATCAGTAGAGTTTGTTTTAGGTGTTTTAGTTCCATTAAAATACCTGAGTAGGAAAGAATTTATCCCCATAGAAATATGAGAATTTGTATAATCATTGCTTTTGTTATTGTTTCGACTTCTTGTCAAAAAGAAACAGAAGCATTTAGGCCTGATGAAAAGTTCAGTAGTATATTTGATAATCCTTCTGAAGGAATGAATTATAATCCCATTGACGTAATTCAAACCCAGGATGGTGGATACCTGGTTTTAGCGAGTTCCAATAATAATCAGGTATTTGTTTTGAAAGCCAGTGCCAGGGGTGAATTTGTTTGGAGTAGTACTATGTCTTCAGCTTATGTAAATCCAATTGGAAATATCATTCAAAATCGAAATAATGAAGAAGATCAGCTTAATTATTATTTTGTTGCATCCACTCTTCAAGATGCAACAGCAGTTTTAGTAGAAGTAAAAGATTTGGAGCAAACAGTAGCTCCTGTAAGAACATATACCAGCTATAGAAGACCTTTAGCTTTCGGTTACTTAAATCCTGACAATTATTTATTATTAACTAATAACGATACTGTTGGCGCGGTTTTAAGTAAAATCCAAACTGGATTTGCTATGGAATGGGCAAGAGCTTTTGATGAATTACAGAATGCTAATGCTAATTTAGACGCCTATCTAACTGCAAATAATCCTCAGTTTTTTGTTGGTGCCTATAATAATGGAGCAACTCTTTATTTTAACTCTTTAAGGCAAGATGGACTCACTTTTACCTATACAAACGATTTAGGAATTGAAACGGGTAAAATTGTTGGCGAAGGCCAGTCAGGTATTAACTCAATTAACGCTTACACTAATGGGACAGGAGCTTTTAATTATACTGTTGGAAATAATGGCTTTTTCACTAATCAAGTGCCGCTATCAAATACTGCCAGTTTAAATGTTAATGACTTAAACGGGGAGTTACAGCCAGACAGGCAGGTAAGCCTAAATGCAGTTTCTAACTTAATTACTTTAACAACAACCCCTTATTTATTAAGCGCTTTCACCACTGAAGATGGTAGGATTAAGCTAAGCTTTTATGATTCAAATGGAGGTGAAATAACAGCGATTGATTATTTAGGTGGTAACGATCCTCTAGAGGTAGTTAAAATTATCAGCACTGAAGACCAGGGGTTAGTAATCTTGGCTAAAACTATTCTAGGGGGAGTGAAAGAAAGAATTAATCTTTTTAAAATTCCCAGAGAAGAACTTGTAGATTTTGTTCAGTAGAATACTTGAACAAATTTTCTACAACACAAAAGATAATTAAATCGTTATTCGCATATGGTTAAAAGATATTTCGCTTTAATTTTTATAATTGTAAGTTGTTTCAATTATCAGCTTTTTGCTCAAGATGGACAAGTAAAAGTAATTAAAGTACCTGAATTAGAAAAAATTATTAAGACAGAACCAGGTAAATTAAAAGTGATTAACTTCTGGGCAACTTGGTGTAAGCCTTGTATTAAGGAGCTACCCTACTTTGTAGCAGCCCAAAAGAAATATCCTGAAGTAGAATTTATATTTATTAGCCTCGATTATGCAGAAAATGAAGCGAAAGTGAATGCATTCTCTAAAAAGAAAGGTTTGGATAAATCAAAAATGTACCTGATTGATGAGCTTGATTATAATTCGTGGATAGATAAAGTTGCTCCAGAATGGTCTGGCGCTATACCGGGCACCTTGGTTGTAAATGACTATGGGAAGGAGTTTTTTGAGAAAGAATTTCATGCGGGTGAACTGGAGCAATTAATAGAGAAAAAAAAATAAACTAATATAACAATGAGAAAAGTACTAATTTTTGGATTTGCGATAATTGTATCGCTGGCTTTTACTGCCAAAAAAGGTGGTTATGCAGTAGGTGACACGGCTACTGACTTTAATTTGAAAAACGTAAATGGTAAAATGGTTTCCTTAAAAAGCTATGAGGATGCAAAAGGTTATATTGTAATCTTTACCTGCAATAGCTGCCCTTATTCTGTAGCTTACGAGGATAGAATTATAGAATTGCAAAGTAAATATGCGGGTAAAGGCTTTCCTGTAATTGCTATTAATCCGAATGATGATAAGAAATCTCCTAAAGATTCATTTAATAAAATGAAAGAAAGAGCAAAAGAAAAGAATTTCAATTTTGCTTATGTATATGACGATTCGCAAGAAATTACAAAAGCTTATGGAGCTACAAATACCCCTCATGTTTATGTTTTAGATGCCGAGCGAACTGTGCAATACATTGGGGCTATAGATAATAATACAAAAAGTGCAGCGGATGCAGATAAAAAATATGTAGAAGAAGCTGTGGATGCAATATTAGCAGGCGAAAAAGTACCTACAGAAAAAACTAAAGCGATAGGTTGTACCATAAAGTGGGCATCTTAAGTTTTTAATAAGTTGTATCAAAAGCCCCTTTAACAAGCTAGTTGTTAAAGGGGCTATTTTTTTATTAATTATGAGAAGACACCCTTCCTTAATTCCCTTTAGTAAACAGCATCATCACATGTTAGTTTTAGCACAAGTGCTTAAGGCAGATGTGCCAGATTACAAAGGAATGCCTAATACTTTGGAAGCAAAAGTTGATTTTATTAATTTAAAATTTAAAGAAATTATTCTCCCTAATATAAACAAACATCGAAAATTGCTTTACCCCAATATTCTGAAATGGGGATTTCCTGATAAGGGTTTAATTGAGCATATTGAGGAGTTGGAAGATGAAATATTAAAGACCTGCAAAGCGATTCGGGAAGGATACTATTATTCTGAAATGAAACTGAGCGATTTTGGATACTCCTTAGATACCCTTGTTAGAATAAGAGAAAGGGAGCTATATGAAATGATACAAGTCCGATTTAGTATTGAGTTAAATGAACTAAACATTTAAAATGGCGTAAAATACCGTACATAAAATAGAAATGAATTTTAAATAAAATATTAGTATAATACCAGAATTCTTATTAAATTCATATTCAAATTTTAAAGAAAGTTTAAATTTAACTACTACAATCATGGAATCACCAAATATTTCCAAAGGAGAATTGCTTTCATTTCTTGCACTAGGTGCAATTAGCCTAGTGCTTTATGCTCTTAGCTCAATTATATAGGAGTCAATGCAAACAATTGCTACCTGGAAAATGAAGGACACTAAATTAATGCCTTAACCAAACATTAAATTTCAAATAAGTATCCTTCATTTTCCAATTGTCTATATTTTGAGTAATCAAATTTATAAAGAAAAGCACCCTTTCTTGAAGTGCTTTTGTCTTTTTTCTCTAAGCTGATTAACAGTTTACTCTTTAATATTTTCTTTCGGAAGTTTCGATCATCAAGAGATTTTTGCATAATGGCTTCATATACCTTAAAAAGCTGAGGTAGAGTAAATTCTTCTGGTAGTAGTTCCAGACCAATGGGCTTAAACTTGGTACGCTCTTTTAATTTCTTTAAAGCTAATTCCACCATTTCGCTGTGGTCCAACACTAATTCAGGCACAGGATCAATATCTATCCACCGGGTAACATGACCGTGTACTTTTATTTCTTTACCTGCCAGACCTTCTTCAGGCTTAATTAGGCTCCAATAAGCAACTGAAATTACCCGATCTCCACTATCTCTTTCCACATCACCGAAAGAATGGAGTTGCTCCATGAAAATATTATCTAGGTCACTTAACTCTAATAATATTCTTTTTGCGGCAGTAGAAATATTTTCATCTTTTCTAACAAAACTACCGGGTAACGACCACTGTCCGGCAAAAGGCTCTACTTCTCGTTCAAAAACTAAAAGCTTTATACGGCCTTCAATGAAGCCGAAGATTATGCAATCTACTGCTACCAGGATAGGTTCTGCTCCTTGATAAGTTACAGTATTAATACTTGATTGTGCCATGACTTTATTTTTGATAAGTAAATATAGCAAGGTTTATTTGTTTAATAAATTATAAGCGTTAAGTTTACGTTTACAACAATATTGCGAATTGTGACAAAGTTGAAAATAAAAACTTCTGAAGATTATTTATCTTTTATTAAGCAAGCCCATCTGGAGCGCTTTAAAGTTACTCCAGATCTTTTAGTACGTGCACCGGGTAGAATTAATCTGATAGGGGAGCATACTGATTATAATTTAGGATTTGTGCTGCCTGCCGCAATTGATAAAGCCATTTTTTTTGCAGTTTCTAAAGTTCAGGTAGGGGAGCCAAATACATTAGTTGCACTTGACTTACAGGAAGAGTATTCATTTTCTACAGAAAATATAGCACCACTGCCTGCTGGGGCATGGCAAAATTACGTGTTAGGTGTAATAGCTGAATTGACTCGCTTAAAGGGGAAACTACCCAATGTGCAAATAACATTTGGTGGTAATATTCCGCAAGGAGCAGGGTTATCTTCATCTGCTGCCTTAGAGTGTGGGATCTGCCATATATTTAATGAGCTATTCGATCTTAAGCTATCACATAAAGAAATGGCTGCCATTGCTCAAAAGGCTGAACATACCTATGTGGGTACGCAATGTGGTATAATGGACCAAACAGCAAGTTTGATGAGCAAAAGTAATCATGTGATGCTTCTGGATTGTCGTTCTTTGGAGGTTGATTATGTTCCCTATCGACCCGAAGGATACCAATTAATTATATGTAATTCCAATGTAGCCCATCAATTGGCCTCTTCAGCTTATAACGAAAGAAGACAGCAATGTGAAGAGGGAGTAAATATTCTCAGTACAATTGATCCTACCATTAAAAGCTTAAGGGATATTACTTTCGAATTTGTAGAACAGCACAAGCATTTATTAAATGACGTAGTTTATAGAAGATGTGCTTATATTACCCAGGAAAACGAACGTGTGCTGAAATTTTGTAGTGCCTTAAAAGTGCAAGAAGTAGATGAGCTGGGAAGGTTGCTGTATGAGGCACACAATGCCATGCGTTTTCAATATGAAATTACCTGCGAAGAGATCGATTTCATGGTAGATTACACAAAATCTATGTCTGAAGTAAAAGGTAGTAGAATGATGGGTGGTGGTTTTGGCGGATGCACTTTAAACATTGTAGAAAATAATTATGCTGAGCAGTTTAAAACCGAAATAGCATCTGCTTATAAAGAAAAGTTTAAAAATAAAGGTGGTTTGGAACTCAGTATCTATGATCTTAAAATTGAGTCTGGAGTGCAAACGATTCCTTTTGAAAACAACTAATCTGATATGTTAAACGATACCCCGCACAGACGACTGAATATCTTAACCAATGAATGGGTCCTGGTTTCACCGCATAGAAATAAGCGGCCCTGGCAAGGTAAACAAGAGGCACCCTCTAATGCTGGCAGGCAGTCATACGATGAAAGCTGTTACTTATGCCCCGGCAATAAGAGGAGTGGAGGAGAAGTGAACTCTAATTATTCAGATACCTATGTCTTTAATAATGATTTTGCAGCATTATTACCAGATACTGCTTCTGAAAATTATAATTCGGGACTATTGAAGGCGGAATCTGAAAGCGGGATTTGTAAGGTAATATGTTTTTCACCAGATCATTCTTTAACACTAGCTGAAATGGATGAAGTAGCATTGGCGAAGGTAGTTAATACATGGAAAGCGCAATATATAGAGCTGGCAGCCAATCCTCATATAAGGAATATACAAATTTTCGAAAATAAAGGTGCTGTCATGGGATGCAGTAATCCGCACCCGCACGGTCAGGTTTGGGCACAAAGTAACATCCCCATTGAAATACAAAAAAGAACTAAGACCCAGACGGACTATTTTCATGCAAATAAAAGAAGTTTATTGGGTGATTACCTTCAGCAGGAGTTAGAAGAAAATAAAAGAGTAGTTTGCTTAAATAATTATTTTGTTGCCATGGTGCCGTTTTGGGCAGTTTGGCCTTTTGAGGTGATGATTGTATCAAGAAGACATTTCACCTCTATTGCAGAAATGCAAACGGATGAGGAGGAGGCGTTTGCTGCTATTTTAAAGGAAGTGACCGTACGGTATGATAACCTATTTATGACTTCTTTCCCTTATTCTGCAGGAATGCAACAGCGGCCCACTGATGAGCAAAACTACGAAGGCTGGCATTTTCATTATTCTTTTTATCCGCCATTACTACGGTCAGCCACGGTGAAGAAATTTATGGTAGGCTATGAAATGTTTGCCAATCCGCAAAGGGATATCACTGCAGAAACAGCAGCACAAATGTTATCTGATTTACCGAAAATACATTATAAATTAGCAAATTGAAGTAATTTTTAAATCAACTATATGGGTTTTTCTACTATTGATACTGTAATATTTGTTTCCTACGCACTGCTAATCGTAGGGATAGGATTGTGGGTTTCGCGCAAAAAAGGCAAAACTTCCGAAGATTATTTCTTAGCTGGAAAATCCTTACCGTGGTGGGCAGTTGGTGCCTCGTTGATAGCAGCCAATATTTCAGCAGAGCAATTCATTGGGATGTCAGGATCAGGTTTTGCCATTGGGCTAGCTATTGCCTCTTATGAGTGGATGGCTGCCATTACGCTCATCATCGTTGGAAAATACTTTCTACCTGTTTTTATTGAAAAAGGGTTATATACTATTCCTGAATTTATTGAAAAACGTTTTAGTAAAAGCTTAAAAACCATTTTAGCTATTTTCTGGATAGCGCTTTTTGTCTTTGTAAACCTAACAGCTGTTTTGTATTTAGGCGCTATTGCTTTAGACACCATCATCGGAGATGGCAGTGGTGATATTTTCATGTATTCCATTTTTGGTTTGGCACTTTTTGCTGCAGCTTACTCTTTATATGGTGGTTTGTCAGCTGTGGCCTGGACAGATGTGTTGCAAGTAGTTTTGTTACTAATGGGTGGTATCATCACCACCATTTTTGCCTTGCAAAATGTAGCTCCTGATGGTAGCTTTTTCGGAGGCATTGCCTATATGTTTGAGCAAGTACCTGAAAAATTTTCCATGGTATTAGAGAAGGGTGAATTAATTACGCCCAATGGCAAAGATGCCTGGTGGGATCTTCCCGGAATTGCTGTATTAGTTGGTGGACTTTGGGTAGCCAATTTATACTACTGGGGCTTTAATCAATATATTATACAAAGAACATTAGCGGCTAAAAGCTTGAAAGAAGCCCAAAAAGGAATAATGTTAGCCGCATTTTTAAAGCTGGTTTTGCCGTTTATTATTGTAATTCCAGGGATTGTAGCGTATGTAATGAATTCAGGTCCGGCAGGTGTTACTCCTGAAACAGCAGACCCTTCTTTCCTCAATGCAGCAGGAGGAATCATTAATGACAATGCAGCACCATGGTTGATCAAATCTTTTATACCAAATGGACTTAAAGGGTTAGTACTGGCTGCTTTGGCCGCAGCTATTGTTTCTTCTTTAGCTTCCATGCTCAATTCTACGGCTACTATTTTCACTATGGATATTTACAAACCTTATTTTGGGCCAAAAAAGAGTGAAAACCATTTGGTAAATGTAGGTAGAGTTACTGCTACAGTTGCGTTAATTATTGCCGTAGCAATAGCACCACAACTCAAAAATCTTGAACAGGTATTTCAATATATACAAGAATACACAGGTGTTGTTAGTCCGGGTATTTTAGCGGTGTTTATGTTGGGTTTATTTTGGAGAAAAACTACTGATAAAGCAGCTATTTGGGGGGTAGTTTTATCTATTCCGATTGCATTATTCTTTAAGGTGGGGCCTAATGAATGGTCAGATAGCGCTATTTTTCCTGTTCTACCATTTATGCACCAAATGATGCTCACATGGATCATTACTGCTTTAGTTATTATGCTCATCAGCTGGTTTGAAACCAAAGGAAAAGATCATGAAAAGGCCATAATATTTGGAAAAGACTTATTTAAAACCAGTAAAACATTTAATGTGGGATCTGTGATAATTATACTGATTTTAGTGTTTCTGTATTGGTTTTTTTGGTGATAAAGTACAATTAAATTTTTGACGGATAGGAGTGTCAGATTTAAAGGAATTACTTTTAACTATTCAAGCATCTCAAGCAAATCCTCCAGATATTCTCTGCTATTGGAAAGCCGTGGCACCTTATTTTGCCCACCTAATTTACCCCTTTTGCGCATCCAATTGTAAAAAGTGCCTTTTCGAACAGGGTGAAGAATCAATCTTTGCAAAGCAATGTCCTTATGACGTTTGGCATCATAATCGGAATTAATTTGTCTCAAAGCTGCATCTAGCTCATCTGCAAAAGCCTCCGTATCTGCTGGCTGTTTACCAAATTCAATAATCCATTCATGGGCACCACTTTTATTGTGGGAAAGATATTTAGGTGCTGCAGTAAAGTTGTCGATGGTTGCGCCTGTTTTGTGGCATACCTGCGCTATGGCTTTTTCAGCATTTTCTATCATTAGTTCTTCCCCAAAAGCATTAATAAAATGCTTGGTTCTTCCACTAATTTTAACCCTGTAAGGATTTAACGAAGTAAATCTAATAGTGTCACCAATTCTGTATCGCCATAATCCTGCATTTGTTGTAATCACCATTTCGTACACTTCGTTCAGTGCCACCTGGTTTAGGCGAAGTGTTTCGGGCTGCTCTTCCTCTGTGTGCGCAATTGGGATAAATTCATAGAATATGCCGTAATCTAACATAAGCAGCATTTCGTCTGAATTCAGTTGATCCTGTATCCCAAAAAAGCCCTCAGAAGCATTATAAGTCTCAATGTAATTCATTCGGGGAGACTTAATCAAATCCTGAAACAAGGGTTTATAAGGCACAAATGATACTGCTCCATGCATGAAAAGCTCCAGGTTAGGCCATACTTCGGAAATATCATCTTTTCCAGTAATTTCTAATATGCGTTGAAGTAACACAACTGTCCAGGTAGGTACACCGGATAAGCTGGTAACATCCTCATTCATGGTTGCCTGAGCCATGGCTTCAATTTTACTCTCCCATTCGTCCATTAAGGCAATTTCCAAACTGGGTGTTCGGATAATTTGCACCCAAAAGGGTAGGTTTTTCATGATCACGGCAGAAACATCACCGTAAAAAGAGTGGGAATTATTATCGAATTGATTTACCTGCTGACTGCCACCTATGCTTAAGTTTTTACCGGTAAATAATCTTGATTCCGGGTTGTTGTTAAGGTAAATTGAAAGTAAATCTTTTCCTCCTTTAAAATGGCAATCTTCTAATGATTCATCCGAAACAGGAATAAATTTGCTTCTATCATTGGTGGTGCCCGATGATTTGGCAAACCATCGTATTTCGGTTGGCCAAAGTATATTTTGATCTCCCTTTAAAAGTTCATCTATATATGGAAATATTTGTTCGTAAGTATGGAGCGGTACCCGGTTTTTGAATTGATCATACTTTTTTAGGTCTTCAAATTGATATTCTCTACCAAATTTGGTGTTTCTGGCTCTGTAAATAAGTTTATGGAGTAATTCGCTTTGTACCTCATGAGGGTATTTCATAAAGAGCTCCACCTCGTGAATTCTCTTTTTCATTACCCATGTCATGATAGAATGAAGAAACTCCATTTAATTATATTTTACGTTTTAATTCAAAATGCTTCCCTAAATACACACGCCTCACCTGTTCATCATTAGCTAAATCTTCAGCAGATCCTGCTTTCAATAGTTTACCTTCAAACATGAGGTATGCTCTGTCTGTAATAGATAAGGTTTCATTAACATTGTGGTCGGTAATCAAAATACCGATATTTTTTTCTTTTAGCTTACCGACAATGGTTTGAATTTCTTCCACAGCAATAGGATCTACCCCTGCAAAAGGTTCATCCAAAAGCACGAAATTAGGATCCATGGCCAGGGCACGTGAAATTTCAGTACGTCTTCTTTCACCTCCGGAAAGCACCATTCCCTTGTTTTTGCGCACATGTGTTAAACTGAATTCCTCTAATAGGGATTCCATTTTTTCCACTCTTTCCTTTTTACTGATTTTACGCATTTCTAAAACAGCCATTAGATTTTCCTCTACTGTTAAGGATCTAAAAACCGAAGCTTCTTGTGCTAAATACCCTACACCTCTTTTTGCTCTTTGGTACATAGGTAAATTAGTGATATTTTGGTCATCGAGAAAAATTTCTCCAGAATTAGGTTTAACTAAACCAACTATCATATAAAAGGAGGTAGTTTTTCCTGCTCCATTGGGCCCTAGTAGTCCTACAATTTCTCCTTGTTCCACACTAACGGAAATGTGATCAACAACCGTTCGATTTTTATATTTTTTTACGAGGTTTTCAGCTCTTAATATCATGTGACTCTTTAACTATTTTAGTCTCTATCAAGCAACAAACGTACCTGATTGAACAAAGTAACAAAAATAATCATTGAAAGCGGATATCTTTCAAGTAAAGCTGTAAAGATTTAAAACCATTATACTCATTTTCCTGAATAGTAAATGCAAGTTCGAAATTTTCACTTTGTTCTAAAGAGTCTTTAAAATGAGCCATTCCAAAGCCGATAGCCTGCATTTGTTGTTTCCCATCTCTATCTTTTACAATCATTTTCAGATGCTTTTCCTTTAGTATTTTGGGTGATTCACAAAGCACTAAATTTTTTGCTCCAAATACTGGTTGCATATTTTCAGGACCAAAAGGATCCATTTGGCAAAGTATGTTATAAAATCTAGAGGTAATTTGATCTAATTCAACGTAAGAATCCAAGTGCGTTTTTGCTTGTAATTGTTCAGCGGTGATGCTTGAGTTAACAACGGCTTCAAATTTCTCGGTAAAGGCTTGAATATTTTCAATAGGCATAGTGAGCCCTGCAGCATACATGTGGCCTCCAAATTGAGTTAATAAATCAGCGCAAGCGGAAATAGCCTTATGGATGTCAAAGCCCAAAACAGATCGGGCTGATCCGGTGGCTTTTCCATTCGATTTTGTGAGAATAATAGTTGGTCTGTGGTACTGCTCTATACACCTTGAAGCCACAATACCAATTACCCCTTTATGCCAGTCTTCCTGATAAAGAACAGTAGTTTTTGCAAGTTTTAATACTTCTTCCGATTCTATTTTGTGTATAGCCTGTGCCGTTATTTCCTGATCAAAATCTTTTCTGCGATTATTTTTTTCACTTATTTGTGTGGCAATAATGGCTGCTTCTTCTTCATTAACGGAGGTTAGAAGTTTCACAGCTAAATGTGCATGGTCTATCCTGCCGGCAGCATTAATTCTTGGACCTAATTGAAAAACTAAGTTAGAGATGGTGATTTTACCTTTTAGTCCTGCTACGTCCAACAAAGCTTTAATTCCTGGCCTGGGATTGAAATTAATTTTTTCCAGCCCGTAAAAGGCTAAAATCCTGTTTTCTCCGGTTACCGGTACAATATCTGCTGCAATACTTACTGAAAGCAAATCCAAAAACTCAAAAGCTCTATGTTCAGCAATATCGTTTTTAATACAATATGCCTGAATCAACTTAAAGCCTACCCCACAACCAGAAAGCTCTTTAAATGGATAAGGACAATCACTTCTTTTAGGATCTAAAACTGCCACTGCTTCCGGTAATTTTTCGCCTGGCAAATGGTGGTCACAAATAATGAAATCTATTTGATTTTCATTAGCATAGGCTATTTTATCTACTGCTTTTATACCACAATCTAAACTAATGATGAGGCTTAATTTATTTTCTATGGCATAGTCAATTCCTTGTGTTGAAATACCATATCCCTCTGCATATCTGTCGGGGATGTAATAGTAAACATTAGGGTATATAGATTTTAAGAAACTATACATCATAGCCACTGAGGTTGTGCCGTCAACATCGTAATCACCATAAACTAAAATGGATTCATTGTCTGTAATAGCCTGAAGAATTCTGGCGGTGGCTACATCCATATCTTTCATTAAAAAAGGATTGTGTAGTTGTTCCAGTTCCGGCCGAAAAAAAATTTTAGCGTTCTCAAAGTTATTGATGCCCCTTTGAATTAAAATTTTTGTGAGCACATTGTTAACATTAATTGCTTTGGACAAAGCTTGTATTTCTGCTTCTTGGGGTGATTCGGTAAAAATCCATTTTTTGGTCTCCATAAATGTAAAATTAAGACGCTTTCATATAAATGGAAATATTTGCTGTATAAAAAAAATAATAAGGAAAACGTAAAAAAACTAAATTCCAATTATAGAATTGCTCATAAGCATATTTTGGCTGATAAGTTAATTTCAGTTATATTGATTGCAATATTTCAATTCAACTAAAACTGTTTTATCAACTTATAATGCATGAAGGACTTTTTAAAGAGAATATACTCAGGTGTAAAAGGTAGACTTATTGTCTTTATTTTGCTTCTGTTTATGAGTTCTATTGTACTGGTATCCGTAAATTATTATACCCATAAAATTAACGCCTCCATCAGAGCATTCTTATTTGGTGAATCGATGTATTCCAAGGGACAAAAAGATGCCACGCGGTATTTAAATCAGTACATTTTTTATGAAGATTCAGTTTTTATTAATCTGTATTACAATTCAATTTCAGTACCAAAAGGAGATGGTCTCGCTCGAGAGGCTCTCGAAGCAAATGCAGATGACGAGATTGTGAAGGAATATTTAATACAAGGTAATAATCATCAGGAGGATCTGAGTAATTTAATATGGCTATTCAGGAATTTTAGGGGGCTATCTTTTATGAAAAAAGCACACGAAGTTTGGACAACGGCAGATTACTATATAAAAGAATTGGATCTAGTAGCGGAAGAGATATTTATCAAATCTGCAGATGACTCTCTCACTAATGATGAAATTAATTATAATGATTATCCGCATTGATACCCATACCAAGTGCTGGAAATCGATGCAATTACTAGTCTATCAAATATTTTATCCTTAAAATATCTTCTATTAAACTTATAACAGAATTCATTTAAGTAGTTCTGCATGTAGGGACTATCAATTCGATGAAAAACGCCTAAGAACATTCTTTTGCTATTACTTATAGCAGTATGCACCCAGGGAAATAGTTTTCCAGCTTTTTTTGGTGTTCCAGCAATAAGTTTTACGTGCTGTTTCACCTTATCAGATAAATGATTATACCCTCTCCATCCATCAGTAATTACTATTGAGTCTTTACTGACCTGCTTTTCTACTTGCCTATTAATTGCTGCAGAACCTAAATTATCCATAACGGTCATTTTAATATGGCCAACAGATCTTTTCTTGTCAGATTTACTATCAGGTATCTCTTTTGATTCGGCAGAAACTAAAACTTTTACCTGCTTCTTTGATCCACGACCCCTCTTATTGTCTTCCTCTCCATCTTCCTTGTTTTTATCTGCACTTTCAAAAAAACCTTCATCCATTTCAACGTAGTCAGTTAGTTGATATAATTTATCCCGATGCCCCATCACCATCCGCAATTTATGCAACATAGCCCAGATGGGTTCATATCGTTTGTGACCTAGTTCTTCTTGAATATGTTTTGCAGAAAAGCTCTTTTTTGTTGCTGTAAGAAACTGCATTCCAGCCAACCAATAGCTAAAAGGCAACTTACTTCCTTCCATAACTGTCCCATTACGTAGACTAGTTCTAAAATGACAGGATTTACACTCCCACACTTGTTTGTCATTTTTCCAATAATGGTCTTTCCCGCAGCACTTTTTACAAACCACGCCTTCCTGCTCTCTGATTTGCTTAATGTAGCTTTTGCAAGCATCTTCATCTTGGAATTTCTGATAAAAATCTCTAAATTTCATAGTTTAAATATAAGAAAATTTCACCGATTTAGGTACTATTACGGACAATCATTTTAATTATTATAATGAAAAGTTATATGAGCTTAATAATCAGCTAACAATAAAGCAAGATGAATTTTCATCTGTATTAGGAGAAGCAGGCAGGAGGGCAGAGTCACTACTTTTTCGGTTCAATTTGATTGTGGTTTTTATTATCTTGAGTAGCACGCTTTTAGTTATTTATTTCATGCTGAAAAAAGTAACCTCCCAAAATAAGAGTTTGAAATTAATCAATCATGAATTAGATAAATTTGTCTACAGCACCTCTCATGATTTAAGGGCGCCTATATCTTCTTTAAAAGGGTTGATTTACATAGCAAAGAGAGAACATGAAATAGGTCAGATACAGAAATACCTTAACATTATGGATGATGTACTTAACAGACAGGATGCTTTTATCAAAGAAATTATAGATCTCTCTCGTAATAAAAGGGTGGAATTTAGCCTGAAAGAGATTGATCCCTCTCAACTAATAGAGCAGTCCATCATGAATCATCAATTTATGCAGGGAGCAGGAACAATTTTTTTTGAAAAGGATATTAGCATAGATCAATTACTAATTGATGAGGCACGCTTATTAATCTTATTAAATAACCTAATTTCTAATGCTATCAAATACCATGATGCTAGCAAAGACAGACAGTATATAAAAGTGGAGTTGAAAAAAGTGGGAGAGAACATAGTGCTTTCTGTAGCTGATAATGGCATTGGAATTAAACCCGAATATCAGGAAAAGATATTCGATATGTTTTTTGTAACCGAGAATAAAAATAAGGGATCAGGGCTGGGTCTTTATATTGTAGCGGACGTCCTCAATAAAATTGGGGCAACAATTAAATTAAGCTCTGAATATAAAAAAGGCTCTAAATTTACTATTCAATGGAAGGATTTTTCAAAAAGTTAATGCTAAATTGAATGAGAAAATAAACTTTAGCCTATCTGTTTTAGTTTGCACACAACTTTTATAAATTTTTAAACCTTCCTAAATTGTTTTTAGGGAACTTCTTATTGCATTTTGTATAATTAATACTCTTAAAACCAGAAAATATTTCAAATGCCTCATTCAAAAAAAATACTTAAAAAAGCTGAATGGAAAAATCTATTTCAGCAAATGCAAAGCCTTGTACCTGAAGCTTTCGAAAACGAAAAGCATCTTCTCAATTTAATGGAAGGTGAGTGGCAGCAAACAGGAAATCAAAAGCTTTTTACCTCTTGTGTAGATGGAACACAGCTTGGTTATTATCCAAATATTGACCTCCCTACCTGTAAAAAAGCGGTAGAATATTGTGGGAAGCAAGCTAAATCATGGGCTCAAACTTCTTTGGATGATAGAAAAGAGATGGTGCAAAAAACCATTAATGATTTAAGTGAACATAAAGAATTGATCGCTTTTATATTGGTTTGGGAAATAGGAAAGCCTTACGATCAGGCTTTGGATAGTGTAGAGAGATGTGTGGATGGAGTACAATGGTATATAGATAATATTGAAGAAATGTTAGGCGATAGAAAGCCGGTAGGGGTGGTGTCAAATATAGCATCCTGGAATTATCCATTGTCTGTTCTAGTGCATTCTTGCCTAATTCAAATGCTTTGTGGAAATGTAGCTATAGCTAAATCTCCTTCTGATGGTGGTTTGTTTTCTCTTACAATCAGCTTTGCTTTTGCTAAAAGAAATGGCTTGCCTATATCATTGGTGAGTGGTTCCGGTGGGGCCCTTAGTGAGGCGTTAGTTAAGAACGATCACGTGGATTGCCTGGCTTACGTTGGAGGAAAAAGCAATGGAAGAAATATAGTAGCCAGTTTATATGATAAAAATAAGAGATATATGCTGGAAATGGAGGGTGTTAATACGTATGGAATCTGGAATTACTCCGGTTGGGATAATTTAGCTAAGCAATTGAAATCAGGCTTTAAATATGGCAAACAACGTTGTACAGCCTATGTGAGATTTGTGGTGGATAGAAAATTGTTTCCTGAATTTTTGGATATGTATTTACCGATGCTAAAATCTATTACTTATGGGCATCCATTGTTGGTAGATAATGAAAATGATGAGCCACCAAAAATAGATTTTGGGCCTTTAATTAATAGCAAAAAAATGGAAGAGGTAGATGGAATGTATCACGATGCCATTGGAAAAGGTGCGGTATCTTTATTCAGAGGTAAAATAGATCCGGAAAACTTTCTGCCCCATCAGGATTTGTCGGCTTATTACCCGCCAAGTGCCTTGCTAAATGTGCCAAAAAATGCACAATTGTATCATAATGAGCCTTTTGGGCCCTTGGATAGCATTGTTTTAGTGGATTCGGTAGAGGAATTGATTAGTGAAATGAATATTTCTAATGGTAGCTTGGTTACTTCCATTGCCTGTGACGATACTGATGAAGCAAATTTGATTGCTGGCCAATTAAGGGGGTATAAAGTAGGTATTAATAAATCCAGATCACGAGGTGATAAAGAAGAATCATTCGGTGGAATGGGAGAATCTTGGAAAGGTTGCTTTGTAGGCGGTAAATATTTAGTGGAGGCCGTAACTATCGGTGAACCCGGAGAAAGACTGAATGGTAATTTCCCAGAGTACACCTTGTCACCTAAAACCAGATAATTTTTAAAATACGAATGAGAATGGAAATAGGTCGCTTGGACTGTTGATAACAATAAAATCTCCATTGGCATCAGTAAAGAGCAATTCAAAACTTTGCTGATGCCTTTTTTCAAATTCTAACATTACCTGTCTGCAACCTCCACAGGGTGGTGCACTCTGCATAATATCTTCTCCTTCTTTGCTGGCACAAATAGCTATTCTTGTGAATTTTTGATTAGGTGCTTGAATACCTGCCCTATACATGGCTACTCTTTCAGCGCATAATCCAGCCGGAAAGGCAGCATTTTCCTGGTTGGTTCCTGTGATAAACTCCCCGTTTTCCAATTCGATAGCAGCCCCGACAGTAAAATGGGAATAGGGAGAATGGGAATGTTTTCTTGCTTCCAAAGCCTTGCTCCATAATACTTGGAATGAAACAGGTAAAGTTTCAAATGAACTATATTTCTTATAGGGTATGTTAAATTGTAGTTGTTCCAAAGGTTAATGTTTTGATAATTAGCCTAAATATACAATTACATTACATATATGTTTATAATTTTTTATTGAAGTATATAAAATACAATATTTGTCATCTCATTCGTTGAATCATTTATGTTACGTATAATTGCCATTTTTACCTTAAGTTTATTGCTTTTAGCCTCTTGTACTAAGAAGCCCGTTAATCAATCTGGGTACCAGAGCCAGAACCCCTCATCATTAAATCCGGGACAAAATGATAGAAACTATGGGCAATCACCCAACCAGCAAGAAAGAGTATTTTTTGGTTTGTTTAAAAAGAAGAAAAAGTCTCCTTTCGGTGATCAATTAGTTGAGGAATACAAGCAAAGAATGAAACGTAATGCCAGGAAAGCCAGAAAGAAAGAAAAGGAGATGCAAAAACCTCAATATTCAGATCCTTCCTATTTTGGGCATAAAAGAAAGCCAAAAAAACGTTCTCCTGATAAAATGAAATTTTGTAAAGAATGTGGAATCAGACATTAGTTTTTTCAAGAGTTTTATGCAGGTTTTATATTTTAGCCCTATATTTGTTGAAAATACCTGAATGAAGCGTAAATTTTTCCCTTTCGATAAAAATTATCTACTTGAGCAAGCCCAGCTTGAAGTCAAAATCGATTTACTAAACCTCCTTGTAGATAGAGTAAAGAAAATTTATTTGTTAAGGTATAATCCGTTAGGGTTGATGGATGCTTCAGTTGAAAAAATTGTAAGAACGAAAATCTACCATTTAACAGATTTATCTGAATTATATGAGGAAATGGCAGGTGTTTACCGGTATAAATTTAGTTCCAACCAATTAGAACTACTTTTTGACGGAAAAGACCATATAGAGAAATACAAGGACGATTGGGAAAAGGCTTTTAATGATTGGATTATAGATTTTTCCAAATCAAAAAATTTCCTAAAAGCTGTTTTAGAAACTGCAATATTCTTTCCTGAGGACAGACAATCTCAATTGGCCTATAGCAGGCTTAAAAACTTTATTTCAGAGCAGTTTGGTCTGAAAATATATAAGTACAAAGGAATTGTGCCAATGAAGATTGCTTGAATAAAATAAAGACATCTATCAGCTTTTCAATAACCCAGGCCCATTTGAAGTGCCAATTCTATCCGCGCCAGCATCAATTAATGCTATCGCCTGCTTGTAAGTTTTAATGCCACCGCTAGCTTTAATGCCTACATGTTCCGGCAAAACACTCCTCATTAGTTCAATATTTTCAACAGTGGCACCTTCAGTGGCAAATCCCGTAGAAGTTTTGACGAAATCTGCTCCGGCATCTGCTGAAATCTTACAAATTTCGATAATTTCCATTTTACTGAAATACGCTGTTTCTATTATAACTTTCAAGATTTTGTTATGCTCATGAGCCAGTTTTCCCAATTTTGCAATTTCTATTTTGGGCCACATCATTTCAGATTTTACTGCGGAAATATTAATGACCAAATCTAACTCATCGGCACCATCGGCAATAGCTTGTTGCATTTCAGCTTCTTTACTTTGCGTCATCTGGTATCCCAACGGAAATCCAATTACAGTAACTAATTGAATATCGTTTCTCCCAATATCCCGCTTGGCTTTTTTCACCCAAAAGGGCGGAACACAAATACCATACAGCTTGTTAGTTACAGCATCATGAATTAATTGATCAATATCCATACTAGTAATAGTGGGTTTAAGATTAGTATGTTCAATGTATTTTTGTATATTTCTCATATTCTTAGAAGAATTTCAATTTATATGCTTAAAAAGTACTATTTAATTTTATTTATATTAGTTGCATCTCTTTTTTCTTTAAATAATATTGGAAACGCTCAAACACTAAGATTTGGTTTTGAAATTAATGATAATCAAAGAAAAGTTAATATTCCTTTCAAAATTTATAGCAATTTAATTGTAGTAGATGTCCTTTTTGAAGGAGTAATTCCATTAAAATTTATTGTAGATACAGGAGTTTCTAACACTGTACTAATAGATAAGCTTTACAGTGATATTCTAGATATAGTTCCTGACAGGAAAATAAGTTTGATAGGTGCTGCAGGAGGTAAGGAGGTAGAAGCTTACATCGTAAATAGTGTAGGTGTACAATTAGAAGGAATTGCTGGAGAAAACATTCCATTGCTGGTTTTAAAAGAAGATTATCTCAAGCTGCAGGAAACCATTGGTATTAAAATACATGGTATTTTAGGTTACGATTTGTTCAGGAATTTTATTGTAAAAGTGAACTATGCTACTGAGATGCTCACTTTTTATGACCCTCTCAAATTTAACAGGAACTTAAATTGGTTTAATCAAATGGAAATGGTGATTGAAAGCTCAAAACCCTATATAGAAATTCCGGTCACTATGAGCGATTCCACAAGCATATTAGCTAAGCTTCTCATAGATACAGGGGCTTCACATTCATTTATGTTGCATACAAATTCTGAAAAAAACATTAAAATTCCTGATAAAAGTTTGAGGGATGACTTAGGAGCTGGAATTGCAGGAAATATAGAAGGATATGTAGGGAGAATTAAAAATGTAAAAGTTGGTGACTATGTATTAGAGGATGTTATTAGTACATTTCCTGATAAAGGTACCTATAACGATGTGATAGAAGCAACCGGGAGACAGGGTACAATTGGAGGGGGTGTGCTTAAAAGATTCAAATTGTTTTTTGATTATGGAAATGAGAAACTTTACTACAGAAAAAATAAATATTATAAAGAATCTTTCGATTATGATATGAGTGGATTGAATATTATAGCCAAGGGAGAAATATTTTTGGAACCCTACTATGAAATAGAAAGTGTAAAAGAAAACACCCCTGCAGCCAAAGTTGATTTAAGACCTAAGGATATTCTTATCTCCTTAAATGGTAATAAAGGAAGTACATTAAGTCTTTCTTATATCAATAAAACCTTAAGTAAAAAGGAGGGTAAAAGGATTAGAATGAGGGTAAAGAGAAATAATGAATTTGTAGATGTGGAGTTTTATCTGAAGGAGCTTATATAAACATTCGCTTCAACCTTTTCTTACCAGTATAGTATTTCACCTTCAGGTATTTCTGAGTTTTTCTAAACTTTATTGCATTCTTTAAAGAATTATAGATTCTTTCAGGGGTAATAGATTCTTTTAATAAATACTCCTGCACTCCATGAATGGCTTCTTGCGTATTTTTTGTTTTCAATAAAGTAATGGTGATTGCCTCTTTACCCAGCTGATTAATTTTATCGATAAGTATTTTCAGACTTTTTAACCCCAAATTATCATCTATAATGATACAATTAGGGCTGTCGTCAGCAATTTTTTTTAAGGTATCGTCATCAGAAAATGAGGTGCTTATCTTTGTAATTCCTCCTTTTAAATTTTGAAGGCCCTCATAAAGAGCACTCATTTCAATAGGATTATTTCCTACCAATAATATATTTATATTATCAACAGTAATACCGTTTTTTTACACTTTTCGAAGAATAAGCAACCATAATGCGAGTATAAATGATGCAATTAAATCCAAATAAAGTTAAATTTAGTAAGTTATAATATAATATATACCATAACTGAAAATATTTATTTTTATTTTATATTAATACGTAATTCGTAACATTTCGGATTAATATATGTTTCAATTGTATGAAAATTTTATTAACTGGTGCTAATGGATATATAGGAAGAAGACTTTTACCTGTGCTTGTAATGCAGGGTCATGATGTTGTTTGTCTGGTTCGAGATAAGAGGCGTATTGAAATAGAAGAGAATCTGATTGAAAAAGTAAGTTTTTTTGAGGCGGACCTACAATACCCCAACCAGTTAAAGGATTTGCCTCATGATATTGAAGCTGCCTATTATTTAATCCATTCAATGGGTAGTTCTTCAGAAGATTTTCAGAGAATGGAGCAGGAAACCGCTCAAAATTTTTCAAATGCTATTGATAAAACATCCTGCAAGCATATAGTATACCTTAGTGGAATTTCTAATGATGATACTCTTTCAAAACATTTAACCTCAAGGAAAAATGTAGAGCAGATTTTAGGTGGTGCAAAAGCCCCCTTAACTGTTTTAAGGGCGGCTATTATTATTGGTTCAGGAGGCGCAAGCTTTGAAATTATAAGGGATTTGGTTGAAAAACTCCCTGTAATGGTTGCTCCTAAATGGTTAAAGACTAAGTGCCAACCTATATCTATTCGGAATGTAATTCAGTACCTCTCCGGTATCTTACAAAAGGAAGCAGCTTATGGTAAAATATATGATATTGGAGGACCGGATATATTGACTTACAAAGAAATGTTAATGGTTTTCGCTAAAGTAAGGCAATTGAAAAGATATATTATAACTATTCCAGTTCTAACTCCGAGGCTGAGCTCTTATTGGCTTCACTTTGTTACCTCTACCTCATATAAAATTGCTAGAAGCCTGGTGGATAGTATGAAAAATGAGGTTGTGGTGGAGCACGATGGCATTAAAGATCTTATACCGGTGGACTTATTAAGTTATGAGGATGCAGTAAAATTAGCCTTTGATAGGATAGCTCAAAATGAGGTAGTTTCCAGCTGGAAAGATGCCTTGGCTAGCTCAAAAATTAATATTGCCCTATTGGATTATGTTAAAATACCTGTTCATGGATGTTTGTTTGATAAACGAGAACAAAGTTTTGACAGGCCTGTAGAAGAGGTGATGCATAATGTTTGGAGTATAGGGGGAGATAGAGGATGGTATTACTGGAATTTCTTGTGGAAAATTCGAGGATATATGGACAAGGCTGTAGGTGGAGTAGGTTTAAGACGGGGTAGGAGAAGCCCTGATCAGCTTGTGGTAGGAGATTCTCTTGATTTTTGGAGGGTATTGGTGGCAGATAAAAAGGAGGGTAGATTATTATTATATGCTGAAATGAAATTGCCCGGAGAAGCATGGCTTGAATTTCGATTTACGAAAAAGGATGGTAAAAATGTTTTGAAACAAATTGCCACTTTTAGGCCTCATGGTTTGTTGGGGCGACTATATTGGTATAGTATCTATTTATTTCATGAATTTATTTTTAGTGGAATGCTTAATAAAATTATAAGTTATAAAGAGCCCGTTAAAGAGCAATTAGTAGCCTAAGCTATGATTCTATGATGTTTTATTTTTTTTGAAAGATTTAAATTAGGCCACTCCCTCCGTTATCACCAAAAATAAAGCATAGTCTGAAATATTGGTTTTTGATGGTTTGCGCTAAAATTACTTCATTTTGTGTTCCGCTTCCTATATCATATAGGTGGATTTTTAAAAAGCGGTTTATTGCTTCAGATCTACTTAAATGGCAATTTCCAGTACTTTGTATGACATACAGAATTATCATAATAAAAGATAACCTTGCAAAGGGAATCGGGTCTTAAGGTAGTATTATAAGTTAATCAATATTTGAATGTAGGCCTGAATTTCCACACTTGCCGTAATTCTGCTTTTAAGTAAGTTGAGATAGGTACTTAGAGCTAAATTTATCGTATTTTTGTATTAAATAATGAGGGCAGCTCAATTCATATCTCTATTCTTTTTGTTTTGCTTACTTAATGTAGCTTTTATACCACAGCTATGTTTAAGCGCAGTTCAGTCATTGAATAATGACTTACCAACACATGCTCAATCAGAGGACGAAAATAAAGATTTTGGGATCAAAATATTTGAGGAAGAGTCAAAAGAAGGGCATGAGGAAAATAGAACAGGAGCTGAAAACTTACTTAAAATTATAAAAGGTAATTCACCCAGTAATCTGTCTTGCTTTATACATTCATCATATAGTGAAATGTTTTTTAATCGCTACTTAAATGACTATGGCTCTGTGAATTTAACCCCTCTTTCCCCGCCACCTGATAAAATTTAGAATTTCTACAGCACTATTTTTTGCAGTATTTTTCTACATTTATCACAAAATTATTTTTTATGAGTCAATCTAAGTTCACCAAAATTTCTGGTCTTAATTTTTCATTTTTCAAAAACGATCTACTATCTGGGGTGGTAGTTTTTTTAGTTGCACTACCTTTATGTCTTGGAATTGCCTTAGCTTCAGGAGCTCCTTTATTTTCCGGTATTATTACAGGAGTTGTAGGAGGAATAGCAGTAGCTTTATTAAGCGGGAGTCAATTAGCCGTATCAGGCCCTGCAGCTGGTTTAGCCGTAATCGTATTAAGCGCTATAGAAGAGATCGGTTTTTTCGAAGGTTTTTTGGTGGCAGTAGTGTTAGCAGGAGTGATTCAGCTAATTTTAGGTTACGTGAAAGCTGGTACAATTGGTAACTATTTCCCCTCTTCAGTTATAAAAGGTATGTTGGCAGCTATTGGTATATTGCTAATTATAAAGCAAATACCTCATGCATTTGGTTATGACGAAGATTATTTGGGAGATTTAGATTTCTGGCAAGGAAATGATGAAAACGCATTTGGAGCTTTAGGTAATGCTTTGAATAATGTGAATTATTCTGCTTTGATTATAACGGTAGCCTCACTTGCATTGCTTATTGGTTGGAAGTATATCAAAAATAGAAATATTAGCTCAATACCTGCTCCATTATTAGTGGTTTTAGCAGGGGTGGGCCTTAATCAATTATTTTTATTTTTTGAACCAGGTATGGCATTAGGTCAAGATCATTTGGTAACTATACCAGTGTTAGGAACTGACACTGAATTTTCCGAATTGTTTACCTTTCCCGATTTTAGTATTTTATCAAACCCTGCTATTTATAAAATTGCTATTACAATTGCTATTGTGGCTAGTTTAGAAACACTGTTAAGTATAGAAGCAGTAGATAAATTGGACCCCCAAAAAAGAAGAACACCATTAAATAGAGAATTAAAAGCACAAGGCGTGGGAAATATTTTAGCTGGTTTGATTGGTGGTTTACCCATGACAGCCGTAATTGTTAGAGGTTCTGTTAATATAAATTCCGGAGCGAAAACAAAATTATCTGCTTTTATTCATGGTATATTTTTATTGGTAGCTGTCCTAGCCATTCCTTTTCTAATTAATTTGATTCCCTATGCCAGTTTAGCAGCTATTTTATTGGTTACAGGTTATAAGTTAGCCAATATCACTTTGTTTAAACAGATGTATAAAACTGGTAAAAGTCAGTTTATACCTTTTGTAGTTACTATTATAGCTATCGTTTTTACAGATTTATTGATAGGAATTATAATAGGCTTAGTGGTAGGTATTTCAAATATTCTGATTAAGAATATGAGAAATAGTTATTCATTTGATAGAAAAGAATACGAAGAGGGTAAACCTGTTGTTTTAGTATTATCAGAAGAAGTTACCTTCTTAAACAAAGCTAGTATGGTTAAGACCCTTGATAGCTTACCTAAAGATTCAAAAGTTACGATTGATGCAAGCAAGTCAGTTTTTATAGATTATGACGTACTGGAAGCTATCACCACATTTGTGAATGAGGGTGCTCAATATAAAAACATAGAAGTAGAGTTGATTGATTTGGATAAATTCTACAGTGAATACAATTGAAATTGATCTGGCAATTTTGCGATATGATATTGTGTTTGAAATCTAGAGTATAAAAACGCTCTGAGTGAATTAATTCCTTATTTATCAATTATTTACTATTAATAAATGCCGATTCTTAGCAACATGAATCGGCATTTATAATACTTGTTTCACTCTATGACCAAAGAATATTTATCTAATAAGCCTATTAATCCATTAATTGAAAATCGAGCTTTTTTAATGCGGTTTCTTTCCGGATCTATGCTAAATTGAGTAGCAGTTCTTAGGTCTGCTTTTTCTAAATTTGTATTATCAAAAATGGCCTCTGCTAATTCGCAATTGTTAAACGAGGCCTCACTCAAATCGCATTCTGAGAAATCTACACCAACTAGCCTGCAATTTTTGAACTCAGTTTTTTTCATTTTCTTTTTGTAAAATGAGGAGTTGTCCAATAGGCAGTTCTCAAATTTTACGCTAAATCCAAATTCATTACAGGTTTCAAAATCTACGCCAAGCAATTTGCAATCTTTAAATTCTACTTCATTAAATGCAGTATGATTCTGTTTTACTAAACTCAAATTGCAAAGGTTAAATCTGCAGGATAAAAACTTAAACTCTGAAAGATTTATCGCTGAAAAATCGCAATTAGTAAAAGAACAATTTTCATATTCCCCTTTTTCAAACGGTTTAGAATTAAAATTTTGTTGATTAAAGTTTTGTTCGCTAATATAAATATTACTCATCAGTTTTATTTAAAATAGTATGTTCTGGTAAAGATAACCTGATGACATTATAAAGTGAAGTTTAATCGAAGAACCCTGGAAAAAAAATCATAGGGTTCTTCGCTATTTAACGTTTTTTATGCTTTGTACCAATTGATTTTACGGGAAGCAAACATAGTAGAAGCTAAAGCAATAAACAAGCCGAAACTACCTATTAATAAAGCATAATCTTGTTCTTTTGTAATAATGTATATGAATAGATAGAACACACATAAAATAGCAGCAAAGATTATAATATTGATTTTTTTGGTAAATAAAGTAAAGGAATAAAGCACTAATAAGAGTATGGTAGCTGCTGAAGATATTAAGTAAGCCAGGCTAAAACCTATATGTTCCGATAAAGCAATTAAAATGGTATAATATAATATTAATGCCAATCCAACTAAGGTATATTGTAATGGATGGATTTTATTTTTACCAATTATTTCCATCAAAAACATAGATAAAAAGCTCAAAACAATAATTAGTAAAGCATATTTAGCCGTGCGAGTGCTTTTTTGATATTGATCTACCGGCATATTGAGAGTAAGACCAAAGCTGGATTTTTCTAAAGCAGGGAGAAAATTCACAAATTCCTGCCCAAATGGTCTGTTGAAATGGAGTACTTTCCATTGACCTTCAAATCCTTGATCAGTTACTTCTCTGTTTTCAGGTATAAAATCTCCTTGGAAACTAGGCGAACTCCAATCGCCTTTTAAATTTACTTTGGTGGTTTTACCAATAGGGCTAAAAAACATTCCCTTGCTTCCTTTTAGTACCAGATTACAAGCAAAATTTATGGAAGGCATCTCATCATCAAAATTTAGGTCTACCACCAAACCAGATAAATTATTTCTCTCATCATGTAATGGCTCTGCAATTTTTTCTTTTCCATCCACCATTATTTTAGTGTTTTCACCGATGCCCCGCATATCACTCAGGCTTATGTGCATTTTTAATTTGTCCCAACTCACTGTAGTTGGGTCAATGCCAAGGCTTGCTAAATTGGCTTTTGAGAATTTTCCTTTCAAGCTTAAGTTGGAATTGTAAACTACCACATCAAATATGCCACGGTGAAGCGATTTTCCATCAATCACTCCATCAATTTCTAATGTTTCAGGAAAGAAGTAGGCGGTCTTGTGTTCTTTTACATATTTCACTTCCTTATCCTCTGTCATTTCTTTCACGGAATAGAATGGGAGTGAGATATAAGGACCAATTAATGTTTGTTGTCTCGACCATTTTTCTGTTACCTCCTTCTCAACTTCAATCTGCCGTAATTGCCTTTCGTTGATTAAATCGCTGATAAAAGATTGAGGTATTAGTAATATCAAAATGATAAAACCAATGGTGAGTAATTTTAGGCTTACTGATTTACCTGTCCATTCTTGAAATTTTTCGATGACTGATTTTGATTCCTCCATAATTTTTAATTTAAAAGTGCTTTGTAATGCAAAGTAAAATGATAAATTTTTTTATTTTTTATTTTCTTTAATAAGATTTTCCAGAAAGGCAAGGTGTGCTTTAAAGGCTTCCTTTCCTGCTTTAGTAGCCTCATAAGTAGTTTGTGTTTTTCTGCCTACAAAGGCTTTTTTTACAATAATAAAGTCTTGCTTTTCCAAAAATTTAAGATGTGATGCCAGGTTGCCATCAGTTACCTCCAGCAGTTCTTTAAAAGTGTTAAAATCATAGTTTTCGTTTACCATCAACACAGACATAATGCGTAAACGCACTACATTTTCAAAAGCTTTGTCGAATTGCTGTTTCAATTACTTATCGTATTTAAAGTGCATCATTATTCCGTAAATAATATGCAGTATACCAAATCCAAGGGTCCAGAATATAAGCCCATAACCTGGAAAAAATGCTGAAATGATTCCTAAGCTAATTTCCAGGTAAGCTAAATATTTAATATCACTTAAAGTAAAGTGAGAGGCATTTAATAGCGCTAAACCATAAAATAACAAGGTAGCAGGTGCTACAATTATCATGTACCCTCTGCTAATCAGAGCTAAAATAAATAAACCTCCAATGAGTAGTGGAATAAATAGTGCCAACAAAAATCTTTTGCTGGTACTGCTCCAAAGTTTTGTGTTAGTTTTTTTGGTTTTATTTTTTGTAAGGTAAAAGCCAGTCAGCAAAGAGAGTGTTAATACTATAATGCCGGTTATTACCAGTTTAAAAACCATTTGTTGATCATCTACATAAGCTACTCGGTATCCTACGGGTGTGTTGGGGTAATATACCCAAAAATAGGAGAGGCATGCACCAATTAACGCATATATACCAGCCATTACTCCCGAAAGACCACTTAAGGAAATAAAGCGGGTGCTTCTTTCCATAATGGCTTTAATTTCTGATAATTCTTTCTCCGGATTGCTCATATAAAAAGTACTTTGTTATGCAAAGTAAATTTATAAATCTCGTATAAAAAAATTATTTTAAGATTTTTTATTTTTTTTGCTGAGAATAAAGAGAAAAATTTCATTTTTAACTTAAACTGATATATTGGATTTAGGTGACTTGAATGCTTATAAAAATCAATTAAATACGTTGCCCTTTAAATGAATGGATATAAAAAAGTTATAAAGTTCCTATGAATTTATAGGTATAAAATCATTTTTCGCTGCTAATTAAAATCAATTCTTCTTGAGGGGCCGTTAAATATTCCGCGCCATCTTGGGTTACTGCCACCATTTCTTCCACAGAAATAGTTTTTTCGCCTCCTTCCATTTCCCATGCATAAAAGCCATCGTAAGCGAATACCATGCCTTCTCGTAAAGGTTTCAGTGCAGCGCCTGAAGGAGTTATACCTGCTTGTCCTCCGCCAAGCGAAGGACCAACATCATGCGCCACATAACCCACCGGGTGACCGGTACTCCAGGGGACAGGTAAAGATCCATTGTCATTCATCCATTCTCATTGCGCTTTGTCTAACTCATAGCCGGAAACACCAGGTCTCATATTTTCGAAAACCAACCGATGTCCCCGTTTAGCCACATCCCAATATTTTTGAATATCTTCAGGGGCTTTTGTCTCTTCCTCTTTTAGTACATAGGCAAATCGTTGTATGTCTGTTACCCAAATGCCGTAAACTCTTATGCCAAAATCAGTCTGAATTACATCCCCTGGCATAATTACTTTATCCGTAGCGTGGGAGTGACCTCTATCAGGGCCTGAGTTTACATTGGGGTTTTGTTCCGGATTCCATCCATCTTCGAAGCCGAATGCCTTTATTTTATTATTTAAAAAAGCTGCTACTTCTGCATCAGTTGTTTTTCCAGGTATAACCATTTTATAGGCTTCAACTTCCCAATGGGCTGTAATTTCTGCTGCCTTTCGCATAATTTCAATTTCCTCCGGTAATTTGATCGATAGCCATTCGTAGACTAACTCTTCTGATGATACCAGCTTGTTTTTCCACGGATCACCAAAACTATCTGAAAGCTTTTTATACTGGCTATGACTCAATCCGTCAGCAGTTGAATTGCTTGTGCTCATATTGATAGCAATATGCTCAGGATTTAAAGTCTTCACAAAATCGGTTGCCAGTTGGTAAACATTTTTATCTCTGGTGATGGAGACAATACTATCATGAAGATCTAATTCAGTTAATGCAGTTACTTCTCCAAAGGATGAAAAAACGACTGATCTTATTTTGTTTTCTGAATGATGAAAAACGTAGAACGAAGTGCCTCCTGCATTTTCACCTCCAATATGTAAAGCCATAGGGTCGTTATTGTTTTCACGGCAGATCACCATCCATACATCCACTTTTGCCCTTTCCATGGCTGCAGGTAATAATTCCTGAATCCGCATTTTACGAATTTTCGGCCAGGGGTTTTCGGTTGTAAATGGGTTTTCTAGGGTTCCAATTGGTTTCTCATCAATACCTTTGTTCTTACATGAAAAGAGGGTGAAGAGGCTTAAAAGAAGGAGGAGGGTATTTTTCATTTATAATTGATTTCAATTTTATCTGGCAATTTACGTTTTTGTTTTAAATTGAAAACTAGAGTTTACTTTAATTTGAAGTTTACTTAAGTCTATAAATTGTAGAGTCAAATCTATGGTGTATTTGCAGCATATGTAATATTTAGCGTATACAGGTCGCTGAAAGTTAGACGAGCCAAAACAAGAGCTGAGGGATTTTATTGTACCTACCTGCCAGAGACCAATTCAGTTAAAATAAAAGTGAAGAACATTGTGAGTACCACAGACTCCCAGATTGATCAAGCTTATTTCTTGATGGCTGGATGCAATGAGGAAATAGAATGGGAGTTTAATTAAAAGAGATATTGCCTTTTCCCTAAGAAAGGGGAAGAAAATAACGCACAAACCTGTGAAGCAGAACGAGGAGAACAAAAAAATGTTGATCAAGTAAAATCAAGGAGTGCAACCATTAACTAAAGAAAAGTGTCTTCAGTACTATGAAGAAAAAAGTTTACCTACTGCTAATCTTTGCATATTTAGGACTCGCCTGTACATCGGATGATATTTTATCAGCTCCAGAACTGGAAACAAAAATAGAGCAACTCGAGAATGAAATTAAGGGACTAATAGAAGCTTCAACAGGGGAAAGCTCCAATGATTGTAGAACTGCATACATAGATGGCGGTGATGGCTGTGGGCCAGTTTACATATATGGGATAAAGGGAATTGATACTGTGAATCTTGAAAGGCTTTTTCATAAACTAGGTAAGACCAAAACAGCTCTTTTCAACCTACAAGGTCTTAACATTTGTCGTATTGCAATCCCCTCTAAAGATTCATTAATTGCAGGAACATGTAGGGGATGCTTCGAAACAGAAGGAGAAGGGATTTATGAATGTTTTTGAAGGATTTTGTAAAAAGAATAGCCAGGGTAAAAAAAAATTGGCGATGTCTGAACAACTCGTAATTGTTTATAAGGCAGATAACGGAAAAGAGATTTACAATTAAAAACCACTCTAATCTCTATCTTGGTGGAATTTCACAGAGGCAGTAGGCAGATAAAAGTAGCTGAGAAAAAAAAGGAAGTGTTAAGAAAACCAAAAAGCTACCGCTTTTTTTACAAAAGTTAAATCGAAGCGTAGAAATATCAGCGCTAATTTTACCTTAAGACTTTTTCTATAATATACCTGAGTAGCTTTCTTAAAAATTGGAAATATTTTTAATGTTATTATTTTTCAAAAACTAGCACATAAAAAATGCCTTGCACACGTGCAAGGCTTTGCTCCTCCTCTTGGGTTTGCCGGTAGGTCGGCACAGGTGAACCAAGGACCCTTCCCGCTCGAGCGGGATCAGATGCTTTAATCGGCTGAGCTAATCTGATCCTAGCCAACCATTGATAATTATATCTTTGATTACTTTTCTGCTTTTTAGTTTTTTGATCCTCCTCTCCACTGAAAGAGCCTCGGTTTTAGAGTTAAATTGAATAAACTTTTCCAAAGTCCAAGGCTGTCCTCTTTTAGACCATATTTTGTTGAGTTCAGAGTTATGAAATTTCAGTCTCTCATTAGGATTTTCAGAATATCCTACATAGAATTTATCAATTTTAGAAGAGTAGAGGATGTAAACGAAGTGCTGTTGCATTCAGAAATTTAATAAATTTTGGGCATAAAAAAAGCCTTGCAGACGTGCAAGGCTTTGCTCCTCCTCTTGGGCTCGAACCAAGGACCCTCTGATTAACAGTCAGATGCTCTAACCAGCTGAGCTAAGGAGGAATATTTAATTCCAATATTATTTCAATGTTTAACTCTTCGGTGCAGGACCCTTCCCGACTTAATCGGGATCAGATGCTCTAACCAGCTGAGCTAAGGAGGAATATTTAATTCCAATATTATTTCAATGTTTAACTCTTCGGTGCAGGACCCTTCCCGACTTAATCGGGATCAGATGCTCTAACCAGCTGAGCTAAGGAAGAATTTCAACGTTTCCCCGTTTGGGAATGCAAACATAGCAGTCCATTTTATATTTTACAACTACTTGAACAAAATAATTTTACTTATTTTTAAAATCTGTGGTGGATAATTTATTTCAGGTAGCTACAACTTAAAAGCAGACAAAATGGCTTAATTTCTAGTTAAAATTTAATTATGATGACAAAATGGCGCAATATTTTTATCAAAATTAACTTTTTTTAGAAATGGTACAGATTTCTCTACAGACTTTATAAAAATGTTAAAATTTAAAATTTATTAATTATGACACTTATAAAGTATAACCAAGGATTATCGAATTTGGAGAACAAAAGATTTTCTAATTTCTTAGATCGATTCTTTAATGAATCATTTAATAATTATGATAATGAACAAAAGAGTTTTAATCCTCAGGTGGATATAGCCGAAGATGAGAAGGGGTTCGAGCTTTCTGTAGCAGTTCCGGGAATGAAAAAATCAGATTTTAAAATTGATATGGCTGATGGTAGAATAACCATTTCTGGTGAGAGAAAATTAGAAAATGAGAAAAAAGAGAAAAACTTCCATTCTCTGGAAACACAATACGGATCTTTTAGCAGAAGCTTTTATCTTCCTGAAAATGTGAAGGAGGATAAAATTGAAGCAAGTTATGAGGATGGTATTTTAAAGGTACTAATTCCGAAGGATGAGAAAAAGGAGTTAACTAAAACCATTCAAATTAAATAATGAGCATTTAAATAAAAATGAAGAATCTGAATCAGGTTCTTCATTTTTTTGTTCAATATAATAGTGAACAGTAACGTTGTTTATCCGTTTCAAATAAATAAATTAATAAGATATGCTAAGTAAAAGACAATTTTTTATAGGGGTAGTATTTGCTTCATTATTGAGTGCAATTATTGCTATTGGAGGTTTTATATATTTTAACCCCGGTATGCCGGAAGGCAGAACCTTTGAAGAGATTCAAGAAAGTAACACAAAATTCTCAAGCTTTCTTAATGAAACTGAATATACTGTGCCAGAAGGCTTAAACTTTATATATGCCGCTGAGCAGGTAACAAAAGGAGTAGTACATATTAAGGCAGAATCATCCCGAAGTCAGTCAGGACCCAGATCTCCTTTTGAAGAATTTTTCAGAGATTTTCATAATGGCCAAGGACAACCACCCATGGAGAGAAAGGCTCAGTCGTCTGGTTCAGGGGTAATTATTTCTCCTGATGGCTATATTGCCACCAATAACCATGTGGTAGATGGAGCGTCAAAATTGGAAGTAGTTTTACACGATAACAGATCCTACGAGGCTAAGGTAGTAGGAGTAGACCCGAATACTGATATAGCATTGTTAAAGATTGATGCTAATTCATTGGATTTTGTGGAATTTGGTGACTCAGATCAAACTAAAGTAGGTGAGTGGGTATTGGCAGTTGGAAATCCTTTTAATTTAACCTCTACCGTAACAGCTGGTATAGTAAGTGCTAAAGCAAGAAATATTAACATTTTAAGATCTCAAAGCCAATATGGAATTGAATCTTTTATCCAAACCGATGCAGCAGTAAATCCGGGCAATAGTGGAGGAGCATTAGTAAATTTGAACGGTAAATTAATAGGGATTAATACTGCTATAGCCACTCCAACGGGTAGCTATGCAGGATATTCGTTTGCTGTACCTTCTACCTTGGTGAGTAAAATAGTGAATGATTTGAAAGAATTTGGCGTAGTACAAAGAGCTATGTTGGGCGTGAGCATTGCTAACCTTAACGATCCAAGATTAGAAAATAATAACACTGATTTAAATTCAGGTGTTTATATCATGGGTGTAGGTCCTGAAAGTGCTGCAGAAAAGGCTGGAATAAAAGAAGGTGATATAATTATTCAGATTGAAGATACTAAAATTTCCAACGTAGCTGAATTACAGGAATTAGTGGCCAGAAACAGACCAGGAGATAAAATTGATGTTACTTATATTCGTGATGGTAAAGCTATAAAATCTAAAGCAACCTTACAGAATATAGAAAACACTTTGGATATAGTGGAGGCGCCAAAAGTTATTGAGATTGGTGGGGCACAATTCGAAAATGTTAGTGAAAGAGAATTAGCTCAATTAGATATTAAAGGTGGCGCTAAAGTAGCCTCTATTAAATCGGGTAAATGGGCTGATATAGGGATAAAAGAAGGATTTATCGTTACTGCTGTCGATAAAATTGCAGTAATGAATGCCGATGATTTAAATAAAATACTTGAAACTAAATCGGGTGGAGTGCTTATAGAAGGAATTTATCCGGATGGTACAAGAGCTTATTACGGGATGGGATTGCAGTAATGCATTTTAAAATTATTATATTCGAAAGGGATTCCAATATGGAGTCCCTTTTTTCTTTTATTATCCTTATAAAAAATTCATTTTTGTAAAATAAGATTAGTGATCGGTAACATTTGTAATTATTGAAAGAAAAATAAGTATATGAATATTCAGGAAGAATACGGAATAAAGAAGGCACTTGAAAAGCTAGGTGTTAAAAAAAATAATAAAGGTACTTCTACCGGAAACCAATGGATGGATTCAAAAGAAAACATCAGTTCTTTTTCTCCGGTAGATGGATTAGAAATAGCTACTGTTGGCGTTACGAAAAAAGAAGATTACGATGCTGTAATAAAGACGGCCAACTCAGCCTTTATCGAGTGGCGTACAATGCCGGCTCCGCAAAGAGGGGAGATTGTAAGGCAATTTGGTGATAAGCTGCGCGAATTAAAAGATCCATTGGGTAGGTTAGTGTCCTATGAGATGGGTAAATCATTACAAGAAGGTTGGGGGGAAGTACAGGAAATGATTGATATTTGTGATTTTGCTGTTGGACTTTCTCGCCAGCTTTATGGCCTAACCATCAAGTCTGAAAGACCGCAACATCATATGCAAGAGCAATGGCATCCTTTGGGTATTACCGGCATCATTTCAGCTTTTAATTTCCCGGTAGCAGTTTGGAGTTGGAATACAGCTCTAGCATGGGTTTGCGGAAACGTTACCGTTTGGAAGCCTTCAGAAAAAGCCCCTTTAACAGGAATTGCTTGCCAGAATATTATTGCAAAAGTTTTAAAAGATAATAATTTACCGGAGGGTATTTCATGTCTTGTTAACGGAGATTATAAAGTAGGAGAATGGATGACAAATGATGAAAATATACCATTGATTTCAGCTACAGGATCTATCCGAATGGGTAAAATTGTGGGTCAGGCAGTAGCCTCAAGACTGGGTAAATCGATCCTAGAATTAGGAGGTAATAATGCTTTAATCATAACCCCTGAAGCAGATCTAAAAATGACCTTAATTGGAGCCGTTTTTGGCGCAGTAGGTACTGCAGGTCAGCGATGTACTTCTACCCGTAGGTTAATTATCCACGAATCTATTTACGATGAGTTGATTAATAAAATCAAGAATGCTTATAGCCAATTACGAATTGGTAACCCATTAGATGAGAAATACCATGTAGGACCAGTTATTGACAAAGACGCGGTAAAGGCCTATCAAAGTGCTATTGAAAAAGCCAAATCTGAAGGTGGTAAAGTACTTATTGAAGGCGGAATATTAACAGGAGCGGAATATGAAAGTGGGTGTTATGTAAAACCCGCTGTTATAGAAGTTGAAAACCATTATGAAATAGTGCAGAACGAAACTTTTGCTCCAATTTTATATGTGATCAAATATAGTGGTGATGTACAAAATGCTATCGCCTTACAAAATGGTGTACGCCAGGGCTTATCTTCTGCTATTATGACAAATAATATGAGAGAGGCTCACCAATTTATTTCTGCTGTTGGTTCTGATTGTGGCATAGCTAATGTGAATATTGGCACTTCTGGAGCTGAAATTGGAGGAGCTTTCGGTGGTGAAAAGGAAACTGGTGGAGGAAGAGAATCCGGTTCTGATGCTTGGAAAGCTTATATGAGACGACAGACCAATACCTTAAACTATGGCGATTCGTTGCCATTGGCTCAAGGAATTAAATTTGATTTATAAAATATATTAAAAATGCACCTGATTATTCAGGTGCATTTTCTATATTGAAATGTTTTTATACTAACTTCTTTTTTACGTAATTTATAGCACCAAATAATAAAATTTCTTAATTATGAGTAAATATCACTCCGTCATGTTGATTGACGACAATGAAATTGATAATCTAATCAACCAGAAAATGGTTGAAGCAGCTCGTCTATCTGATTATATTTACACGCATACAGGCGCAAAAAGTGCGATTGAATTCCTCAAAAACATTGAGCAATTGGAGAAGAATATTGTTGACAGCGTGTTGCCTGACGTTATTTTTCTTGATATAGATATGCCTTTAATGGATGGCTTTCAATTTTTGGAAGAGTTCAATAAGTTGAAAGATACTACTATTAGTAAGTGTAAAATTATAATGCTTACCTCCTCCATTAACCCTCAGGATGTGAGTAAATCTAAAAAGTATGAAGCTGTTAAAAAATATTTAAACAAGCCTTTATCTCAAGAAAGCTTAATAGAATTATCTGTTTAAAAAAAAAATATGAAGGTTAGTATAAAATTATACTAACCTATCTATTAACTCGTCATTAAATTCAATTATTAAGGTTGGAGAAAAGTGTTGTTCAGGCTTAAGCGCATTAAAACTCTTAGCCATTTCTCCAATTTTTTCTCTCTTATTTCTCTTTGATTCACTCAGTGAAATTTTCATTATTTTATTCAATAACTGAATATTTTCACAATTATCCTTCCCTAAAATTCTTATTTGCCTCTGTATGCTGTTAATCAATTGGTTGAACAGCTCATAATCTTTAAACAAACAATACATTAATGCCAATAGTGTTTTAATTTCCAATTGAGCATTTTGGTATTTTTTCAAACTTACATCGTTCAATAAATTATTGAGCCATTTAGCTGCTTCCTCAAATTTATTATCGAAAAAGCATGATAGAGATCTATATGTAATATAGGTTATGTATTGTGGTACATTGTCTTTATCAGGCTCGTAATCCTGAAAGATGGCAACATTCTCTTCCGATAAGGGTGGCCCTTCTGAAGATCTCTTTTTCCTCTGAATTTTAGTAATTAAAAATTGTGAAGGATAGGTATAAAGCGTAAAATTAGAAAGGAAGGTATCGCAAGATTCGTTTACTTCCTCGTAAAAATTATCAGCCTTTCTGTATAAAGTATAATGGTTATAGTATTCCATTTTAAGGAACTCATACACCAATTTTAAATGGAAATAAATAGAATCTAAGCTATACATCTCAAATATCTCTTCTGCCCTATTTAAGATGTCTTCAATAGGGTCAAGGTCTGAGTTGGCTTCATCCTCCTCAACAAATAGCCTATGAAATATATTCAGACAATTTTTATATATATACAATCTATGCGAATCATAAATCCTGCAGATATTGATCATTTCCTTATTAAGGAGACTTAATTCCAGTTTGTTGACTTCATCTCCAGTTAATGAGTAGTTTCCAAATTTAATAAAGTAACTACTTAGCAAGTCTTCTGCTTTGTCAACCGCCAGCATGTATGCAACATGTTTATTGTATAGCTGGCTATATTGAAAATACTCTTCTGTATGATGATGCATTTTCTTCAAAGCTTTGTAAACAACAGTTAGCTCATTAGAAAGATCGTAATCAATTAGTTCTTTCTCTAGCTTTTTGAGGGTAGCAATAGCAATGGCTTTCTTTTTAGTAAATAAAATTTCATTAATATTGGCTACTTTTTTTAGAATATCCGTCCGAGGGTTCTCCATTTGTTGCAACAAATATTCTTCAATCTTCTGGTTTAGTCGGGAACGCAGAGTATAATACGCATTTGTATTTACCTCTAATTCGTTCATTAAGGTATGATCTCCGGAATGACTACTACGCATAGATTTCAATAAATATGCTGATTTATCCGCGCCTCCTACTGAAAGTGAATCATAAATTGCCTGATAATCAGCATCAGAAAGTTGCATGATAATATTCTTGAGTTTCGCCATTATTAATGCTTTAGTTAAAAATTAAGATGAAATCGAATGAAAGTTAATTATTTCAGTGAAAAAGACATAAAAAAAGTGAATTTTTTACTCAGAACCTTACATGGTAAATATACAGATAATATAACATTAAGTCTTTACTTCTCAGTAAATGAGTTGTTTATGGTAAAAAAGTAAAAATTGAGGGGTAATTAATTTTTTCTGAAATTGTACTTTATTCATTTAAATAAAATATTTCAATTACAATTGAACAAAAATAAGACTTCATAAGTCACTAAGATATGCTAAACCCAGATTCAAAAACAGAAGAAATTATCGAAGAAATTTTATCATTAATAAAAAGGGCTGCTGTGGATAAAAAACATCCTATGCATTTTATGATTTTAGGTACTACTAATGAGAAGATACCTGAAATGCGCTATGTTGTTTGGCGAAGTTTTAATCGGAATGAATTAACGGGACAGATTTATACAGATAAAAGATCTGCTAAAATTAATCAGCTCAGGAATAACCCTCTTGCTCAATTATTATTTTACCATCCAGGTAGAAAGTGCCAGATAAAAGTGAATGTTGAGGTATTAATACATGTTAATACACCAGAAACAAAGACGATTTTCAAGGAAATGAAAAATGGAAGGGATGCATATAATACTTTGGAGGCACCAGGAATTAAGCATAACAATTTTGAAGATACTAAGAAAATTAAAGCAGAATTCAACTCAGAGGATTTCGTGGTATTAGAGACTAAATTTTTATCAATGGAGGTACTGGAATTAAATAGTCCTAATCACATTCGTTTTGCATTTAATTTTAAAGAGGAAAAAGTAGATTGGTTAGTGCCTTGATAATTTTATTTTATTATTCAGGCCCAATTTGAGAAATTATGTGATGTAGGTTTTTTCCACAAAATGTAGTTTTTTAAAGTAGTTTGTGGAGGGATGTAAATGAGAAAAGGCTTGTTAATCAAGCCTTTTCATTATTTATTTATGTTGTTTTAACTTCAAGCTGACTTTTCCATCAGTTGCTCCTCTTGTACTAATTCAAAATACTTTTCGAATAAAGCTTTTGAAATAAGCTTGCTTTCCTGCCCTGAACCCCATTTTGTACTTACTTCAAATAATCCGTTATAGGCTCTACCTTCATAGTATTCAGCTACTCTAAAGCCTTTAAGACCATCATGTTGCTCAGGTAATTGGGTACATTTAAAACTTACTTTGTATCTATCCATAACAATATAATTTCAAACACTTTGATGTGTAAATCTACTTCTAAAGACCAAATAACGTGCCAAATGGTTGTAATATTTTAACAGGAAATCGACAGAATTGATAAATAATCGGATGAACCCTTAAATAGTCGAATTATGCTGATAACAGGATTTTAGGACTATAAAAGGATGAGTTGATGGTTATATATTAAGCGTAAACCTTCTTATTTTACTTTAATTTAAAGATCATATTATAGTTAGTATTCAGTCTATTATCTCAATATATTAAGATCATTAATTAGCGATTTTTCAGAACTTTTTTCAAGACAAAGTTTGGACTTTTCTAAACGGGATGATGAAATTACAAAGGTAGATTTACACAGAATTAATTTTCGTTGTAAAATTAATTTTGCTCCGGTTTACAGTGTTTTGTGAGGTGTTTTCTTTTAAAACTAAGCAGTAGACTTTTTTCTTTCGTTTTACAAAACCAATTTGTACCCATAACCTCTGATATTAAGAATTTTAATATTAGGGTCTTTGGCTAATTTCTTTTCTGAGCTTAGTGATGAAAACATCCATGCTTCGGGCATTAAAGAAGTCGTCAGCTCCCCAAAGATCATTTAGTATAAGTGCTCTATCTGTTAACTGGTTTTTATTATCCAATAATCTCAATAAAAGTTGGGCTTCACGATTAGTAAGCAATTGTTCTTCATTTTGATATTGTAACAACTGCCTATCGAAATGAAACTTGTACTCCCCAATTTGTTGCCATTCTTCTGACGGCCTTTTGGGTTTATAGATAATGGCATTCATTCGCACAATTAATTCCTCCATGCTAAAGGGTTTTTTAATATAATCATTAGCGCCATGTTCAAAACCTTCCAGCACGTCTTCGGTTCGCGATTTAGCAGTGAGAAAAATGATTGGTACAGACTGATCGTTTTTTCTTATACTTTTTGCTACGGTGAAACCGTCAGTTTTTGGCATCATAATATCTAAAACAAAAATATGAAACGCTGTATTTCTTGATGCTGCAATAGCCTCATCGCCGTTCTGGCAGTAGATCACCTCAAAACCACGGCTCTCAAGGCTTTCTTTAACTATAGTGCCAAGAGATACCTCATCCTCCGCCAACAGGACCTTTATTTTATTATTCATAGCGTTATTTTAAATCTGGTTAAATTATTTTGCATTGTTAGGATAATTGTTCCATCATGTTTTTCGATGATATTCTTAGTGTAATACAATCCTATTCCAAACCCTTTTACATCATGCACATTTCCTTTTGGTATTCGGTAGAATTTATCGAACACTTTTTCTTTTTGCTCTTTGGATATATTTCCACCATTATCTTCTACTATAATAGAAAGCTGCTCATGCTGATTTAAGTAGATAGATATTTTGTCACCACCATATTTTACCGCATTGTCGATCAAATTTGAGATGGCGTTTTCAAAATGAAATGGATCAACAGCAAGTGGTTTTATATCATTTTGAATAAAAAGTTTGATTGGCTTGTTATTTCCTGCTTCCTTATATTTATCAATAAGTTGGATTATTAGTTTTTCTGTATCTATGCGTTCTTTCTTTAATATGAGTTTATCACTATCCAATGTAGCAGTCTCCAGTAGTTTCTCAACCATCAAATTAAGCTTAGTCAGCTGCTGATTGGAGATATTAAGGTATCTCTTTGTTTTAAGAGTGTCATTTTCTTGATTAAATTTCTGTATTCCCTCCACTGCAGTGGATATGGTAGCTATGGGCGTTTTAAATTCATGGGTAATATTGGTTATTAGGTCGTTTTTAATTTCTGATAATTCCTTTTGAGATTTTATGATCCTATATAGGTAGAGTAAAATGCCAGCAATGAAGAATATGAATAATATAAGCTGAACAATGGATATGAATCCTTTGTTTAGAATCTCTACTCTAGAGTTTTCATAGTACATGGTTATGCGTTCACTCCGCGGTAGTAGGTGGGATTTGCGATGTGCTTTAAGAGGTAATTGAATTTATTATTTCTTTGTTAAATCACCTTCCATAGAATCCTCCTTATGATGGTGTGAGAGCATAGTCCACTTGTAAGTCCTATTCTTGCCAGTTGTTCTGATAAAAATTGACTTAGCCTAGGGTCAAATCCAGGGTGTCTCTTGTGTTGGAATGGTAATTTTGTTTTTCAAGCCTTCTATTCTGTCAAGGCTGTCAGCAGCTTTCCTTCCTTTGAACATTGCAATTCCGTTAATTTGGTCAGCCATAACATCAATACGCGAAAACCCTTTTTCAATCGTAACATTTGTGATATTTTTAAAGAATCAGTGCTTATCATTGCTTGTTGATCTAATTTAGCAACCTGTGCCTGGCTGAGTTTGCTTTTTGAAAAACGTTTAAAAAAGCTAATATCATAAATAGTGGTATCCTGCGAAATTACTTGCCTTATATCAATATCTGAGTCCCAGATTTCTTAAATCAGTGAAAGTAAGCACATCGGATTTTGCTATTTCAGCGTAATATTGTTCTATGCTTTTATCTAAGGCATTCTGAATATCTATTTGATATTGTTGTTTAGCGTCCTTATAATTTTCGTAAATGGTATAAGACTGGATGATAACAGTGAGCACTATCATAATGATAATAAAAAGACCAATTTGCTTAAATTTTATAGCGTTCATGCCCAAATATAGTTAAATGATCTGCTCTAAATCAGAATTTAACATACGTTAACACTTCTTAACCTTTTTCATAGTTCCAATAGCTTTTGTTTGTAGAAACAAAAATTATATAGACATGAAAAATATTATAAACACTCACCATTTTGTATCTTTTGATCAGCCCAGTTCTCACTAACTGCTCAGAACTTTAGCGGCATAGCAACTTACCAGTCTTCATCCGGTATTAAAATAAACATGAGTGATCAAATCTCTCAAGCCGAGCAGGAAAGAATTCAAAATGAGATGAGTAAAAAATTTCAAAAGGAGTACGAGTTGTATTTTACGGCCAAGGAATCAACATGGAAGCAAGTGGAGACTCTTGGATCCACACCTGAAAAGCCTGGCAGCAGCAGGAATGGAATTTTTAAGGTTTTCATCGGGAGCGAGCGACATATTATACAAAAATATAGCTGAAACAAGATATGAAAGAGAGGAGGATTTAATGGGGAAATCTTTTATTATAAAAGATAGCCTCCCTAATTATGAGTGGCAACTAACTAATGAAACTAAAAAGATTGGATCTTATAATTGCCAGAAAGCAATTTATACAAAAATAGTAGAAACAAAGAAATTCTCTACCGGTATGGAAGAGATGGAAACCGGTACTGATACAGTAAGGACGGAGGCTTGGTTTACAATGGATATTCCTGTAAGTAATGGGCCTAATGATTACTATGGCTTACCTGGGCTTATTTTGGAGGTTAAAACTGGTAATCGGGTGGTAATCTGTACCAAAATTGTTCTTAATCCAGAAGCAGGTCTAGAGATTGAAAAGCCCAAAAAAGGAAAAGTAATGGATGCAAAATCTTACCAAGCACTTTCGGAAGAAAAAATGCAGGAAATGATGAAGCGGTATTCAGGTGATGGGGAAAGTATACAGATAAAGGTGGGTGGTTAATAAATATACGACTCTCATTAATTTATTTTAAAAGCCTTCTCTATGAAATTAATATACACATTACTCTTATTATCATTCACTTTTCCCACTGTTGCTCAAAATTTACTTATCACCGGCAAGGTGGTTGACTCCTTGAACAGCCCCATCGAGTTCGCTAATGTGATTGTGCTAAATCCGGAAACTAAAGCTATTGAGGCCTTTTCGATAAGTAGTACGGAAGGGAAATTCAAATTGCATCTTAATGCAGGACAAGCTTATATTTTAAAAGCGTCCTTTGTGGGGTATCAGCCATTTGAAGTATCTTTTACTCCTACTAAAGAGTTGTCAGAAAACATAGTAATAGAATTAGCTATTGCTACTGATTACCTGGATGAAGTACAGGTAGTGCAGGAAATGCCGATAATGATGTCTGGCGATACACTTATTTATAAAACTGATGCTTTTACCGATGGAAGGGAAAGAAAACTTCAGGATGTGCTGGAGAAATTACCAGGTATGGAGGTGGATGAAAATGGAGAGGTACGAGTGCAGGGTAAAAAGGTGAATAAGGTTTTAGTAGATGGTAAACAGTTCTTTGATGGAGATACTAAAATGGCCACAAAAAACATTCCTGCCAATGCGGTGGAAAGGGTTCAGGTATTGAAAGATTACAATGAGGTCTCTCCAATGAGCGGTATGGGTAGTGAAGATAATCTTGCTTTAAATATCCAATTAAAAGCTGACAAAAAGAATATTGTATTTGGTGATGTTACGGGCGGAATTGGCCCACAAAAAAGATATTTAGGGCATGCTAATCTGTTTTTTTATTCACCAAAGCTTAATCTGAACCTAATTACGGATGCTAATAATATAGGTGATCTTGCTTTTACAATACAGGATTATTTCAGATTTAATGGAGGGATCAGTAATTTTAGTGCTAATTCTGGCACTGATATTAAGCTAACTAATGAAGGGCTGGGGTTTCCTATGGCGAACAAAGAAAGTGCTATTGATTTATCGAACCAGCTGGGGGCTTTCAATTTCACTTATAACCCTAATAAAAAATGGAGTCATAGGGGTTTTTTCTTAGGTTCTCATTCTGACAATGAGTTTGGGAGTAATTCTGTACGAACCTACATACAAAGTGATAGCGATAATATAGAAAAATTAAATTCTCGGTCGCAAACTAACAATCAATCAGGATTGGTGAAGTATAGCAGTACCTATACGCCTACTATCGATACTCATTTGCAATATTCATTTTTTGGTAAAGTAAATACTTTAGAAAGCCTAAATAGCCTGAATTCAGAGTTTGCACAATCTGAAAATAATCTTACTGAATTAGATAAGCAATTTACTTACTCACTGAATCATCAGTTGATGATGTATCATACTTACAATGAGAAAAATATTTTTTCTTTTGAGATAAGTCTTAAAAATGAGATACAAAGCCCCGATTTCACTTTAATTAGTACCGATAACCCATTTCCAAATCTACTTAAATTTAGCTCTGATAGTGTTTATCAACTGTTTCAAGATAAAAACATACGGAGTAACCATTTAAAAGGGGAAGGGAATTATTATAGAATACTTAATAAAACAAACCATTTAAATTTCTCTGCGGGATTTAATTTTTTAGATCAAAAAATGAGCTCCGAACTACAGGCAGCAGACGAACAATTTAACAACGAATCTTTTCAAAATAACTTAAGCTATCAATTTCGTAATTTCTATGCTGGTCTTCAGTTGAAATCAAAATTAGGTGATCTTACTTTTAAGCCTGGCTTATATTTACATCATTACAATTTGTTTAACATTCAAAATGAAACGCTAACTGATCAAAATATTAATTTATTACTCCCCTCCTTTTATAGTAAGTGGGAGATAAGCAGCACCCAAAGTTTAAGTTTTAAGTATGCTGCAAAAGCCGAGTTTGTGGATGTTCAAAAATACGCTGAAGGAGTGATCCTTACAGACTATAATGCATTATTTAGTGGAAACAGATTACTTGAGAATGGTATCTACCATTCAGGAAACTTATATTACAATTATTTTAATTTTTTTGCCGGCATGAATACATACGCAAACCTGACCTTGATGAGGAAAATGAACGACTTTGGTAACAAAGTCAGGTTTGAGGGTGTGGAGCGCATCAATAGCTTAACTAATTTAGGTCAAGCAAATGAGTCTTTTCAGTCACAGGTAGGTTTGGATAAGAAATTCAACCATTTCAAGGTGAATGGATCGGTAAACTTTAATGGCTTTAGAAATAACTCTTTTGTCAACGGAAATTTAAATTTAAATCAATCATTCAATCAAGATTACAAAGGACTGATAAAAACGACAATATATAAGCAACTGAAAGTGGAGATAGGTTATCAATTTCAATATAACAGGTATCAATCAAATCAAGTCAAAAATGCTTTTGCTAATCATAAACCTTTCCTAAAGCTGGATTGGAACCTATTTAAGAATTTCGATTTACTCACAGATTATCATTATAATTATTACACCAATAGAGAGGCTAATAGTTTAAGTACTTTTGAAATATGGAATACAACTTTAAGATATCAGCAGAAGTCTAAACCCTGGGAGTTTAGATTGTCGGCCTATAATTTATTAAACACGAAAGGAGTAAGGAGAGACAGCTTTAATGAAAATTTGATTAGTACTTATGAGTATTTTATTCAGCAGAGGTATTTTATGCTGTCAGTTAAATATGATTTGTAAGTTGTAGTTAGCTTAGCACTAAATCCAAATTTGGTAGAAAATCTATTCATTATCTAAATTCATCAATTGAAAATTAGCAGCTTAGAAATATAATTATATACCTTTGCAGCCATGAAATTTAACGACCTGTTACTTAAGTTTCTGATTTGGCGAGTAAAGCATATCAGTACCAAAAACTTTGTACTCATAACTGCCGGGGTAATTGGTATTGTTGCCGGCTTGGCTGCTGTAATATTGAAAGAAAGTGTTCATGGTATTCAAACAGCTTTGACACGAGATTTTCAGCAAAATTTAGCCAATTACTTATACCTCAGTTATCCACTTATTGGTATAGTTTTGACAGTGCTACTTACCAAATATATCTTGAAAGAGAAGCTAGGACATGGTATCACTGACATATTGTATACGATTTCAAAGAAATCGAGTATTGTAAAAAGGACAAAGACCTTCTCCCGTATGCTTACTAGTGCGCTAACAGTTGGTTTTGGTGGCTCGGTTGGATTAGAGGCTCCCATTGTAGTAACAGGGTCAGCTATTGGCTCCAATATAGGAAGGTTGGTTCATTTAAGTTATAAGCAACGTACGTTATTGATTGGTTGTGGATCGGCGGGTGCTATTTCAGCCATATTTAATTCTCCCATAGCAGGTGTAATTTTTAGTATAGAGGTTATTCTTTCCGAAATCACCATTAATTCATTTATTCCACTTTTAATTGCCTCAGTTTGTGGAGCATTGGTTTCACTGACTTTATTGGGAGATGATGTCCTTTTCTCTTTTACTTTAACTGATGGTTTTACTGCTGCAGAAACTCCATTTTATATATTTTTGGGCGTTTTTACTGGCCTGGTGTCTCTGTATTTTACGAGAGCAGTTGGAGCAGTTGAGGGATTAGTTAAAAATGTAAAGCACGATTTAAGCAGGGCACTTATTGGAGGTGTTTCGCTGGGATTCCTTATTTTTATTTTACCACCACTTTATGGGGAGGGTTATGAAACTATTACTGCTTTGCTTAATGGGAATGCAAGTAATTTATTAAATAACAGTTTGTTTTTTAGTGAGGTAGATTCTGTTTTTTTTATAGTATTATTTGTGGTAGCTGTAATTCTTGTAAAACCGATAGCCACAGCTTTAACAATAGGCTCGGGCGGTAGTGGAGGGATATTTGCTCCTTCCTTATTTATTGGAGGCATAACAGGTTACCTTTTTGCATATTTAATAAATATAATGGGAATTGTGGATCCTTTAAGTACCAGTAACTTTACACTGGTAGGGATGAGTGGTGTAATGAGTGGTGTACTGCATGCTCCGCTTACCGCTATATTTTTAATTGCAGAGATTACAAGTGGCTATACTTTGTTTGTTCCTTTAATGATTGTTTCGGCTATTTCATACAGTACGATATCCTACTTTGAAAAATATTCCCTATATACTAAGCCATTAATTGAGAAAGGCGATTTAATTTACCATGATAAAGACAGGCAAGTACTAAGTCTTATTGATCTGAAAAAAATTGTAGAAACCGACCTGGTAACCATTGATCCACATGCCAACTTGGGAGAGTTGGTAGATTTAGTGCGCTTTTCAAAAAGGAATATTTTCCCTGTGGTAAACGAAGATCAGGAATTGATGGGGATAGTGACATTAGATGATATTCGGGAAATAATGTTTGATACCGAATCTCGTAAAAATATAATTATTAACACACTGATGCATAGCCCTCCAACTTTTGTTTCAAGCAAAGAATCTATGCAATCTGTAATGATTAAATTTGAGAACACAGGCGCCTGGAACCTTCCGGTAATAGACGATGGTAAATATGTGGGATTTGTTTCCAAATCACGTATTTTTAACGCTTACAGAAAAAAGCTGATTCGCCAGCAGATAGATTAATGGAGTTATTACATTTATTACATTAGCTACTAAATAGGTGTTTTTATTGGTTAAATTTATAACTATCTGAAATTCTGACACTTGTCCACACTTCGTAAAAGCCTTGCTTTACATCTATATACTTGAATATCAAATACTTACGATGTTCAGTAAAAATATTGTGGATAACTTTATTAAATTGTGGATAAAAAAAACTTTTAATTCTTGATTCTTATTTTTGTTAAAAAACTGTAAAACTAACCCTATATAGATGTAATATTTTAGTCATAATATTATGTTATGCTTTTCATAATTAAATGTTCAACATTTAGTTAATTTTCATAATTTTCTATTTCATATTACCCTTCTCTTACTCACATTAATTCAATGTGTACTTTGGTTTAATTTAATAAGAAATTAAAATGAGCTTATGTAATTCTGTGATAAAACAGATTTGAATTGTTGAAGAAATGATCAATATGAGAATAGTACAAATTTTGTATTTGTTAGTTTCCTTTGATATGAGAAATGGCTCTCTCTATAATCGTGTCAATTCCATTGTTTCTATCAGCAGAATCTAAAGCTACATATATGTCGGGTTCCACGCCAAACTCAATATTGTTTCCGTTGGCATCAATTGTTCTGGTAGAGGAAAATCTGAAACGCCAACCGTTGGGAAGTTCATTATTAATAGGCAAGCCACCACCACCACCGGTCTGGTCGCCCATAATGGTTACATTAGGTAAAAAGCTCATCATACTAGCGAAAAAATTCGCTGCGCTGTAAGAGCTTCTATTAGTTAGTACAACAATAGGCTTGTCGAATCTTCTATCTTCATTTCCTTCAAATTCGATAAACTTTTCCTCTGCCTGAGTAAAATCATCATGACCGGGGCCATTTTTGTAATACCAGTCTGCCACTTTGGTTTTTTCTGTCGCAAATCTGTTAGTAATTGTAAATGCATTGCTGATGCTACCTCCACCATTATTACGCACATCAATAATAAGACCTGCAACAGGGCCTTCCAAACTATTAATTTCCTTTACTGTAAATTTTTGAATAATATAATTCATTAAAGAAGTACTTACTGAAGAGGAAAAACTTTCATAGTAGATATATCCAACAGAATCTATGATCGTATTATGTAAAGGACCAGAAATTTGATAATCTTCACTGGGTACCAAATAATTCCTTTCAATAATATCGAAGTCGAAATTGGTTTCATAATCTAAAAACCACTGCCAATTTCTGCTCAGGTCAATGCCTGCTGAAATATTTACATGTCCATCCTCCAAAATGAAAAGCATATCTGCCAACACATTGAATAACTCTATAATGTTATCGGCTCTTATGGCCCTGCTTCTGAATTGGGTTCTCACTGCATCCCAGTCAATATCTTTGTCGGTAAAAAAAGAGTATTTTTGGTCAACAGTATTCCATAAATGATCGAAAACAACTGCATTGGAGGGTTCAGGGTTTTCCTCAATAAACATTTTTTCACAGCCACTGAAAAAAGTAGCACTCAAACAAACGATATAAAGGATCAGTTTTTTCATAATTTAAGAAAGGTGCTTATCATAAATCCGTGCTCTCCGGTTTTAACCGGATTTTGCGCATTGTAGCTTTCAAACATCCAAAAATAATCGAGCCTTAATGCATTTCCGCTTTTTAAAGGGAATAAAAGATAAGTTTGGGTAGAAAGCCTGAAATGATTACCAAAACTTAATATTTCTCCATTTTTCAGATAATCAAAGAACTCAACTTCCTCCTTGTTTACTGAAGCAGGAAAACGTGTTGAAGCAAATAAGGGTCGAGTAGCATAAGTGAGCAGAGGTAATTGGCTAAATATTCCCAATTCGAAATCTCTTTTGAAAATATTAAATGGTCTTTTAATTAATACTGAAGGAGCCAAAGAAAACCTGGTTTCAATATGTTGGCTGTTATTTGTAAATGATTGATGATCTCTTAAAACCCACCTTGCTAAACCACTAATACCCGGATAGATTTTCAATTTACCCTCTTCTTTACCAAAATTTTTGAAATAATGTTGGTACATCGCTTCTAACCTATAGGTGTACATCGCTGCGCCACTTATTTCGCTACTAGGGTTATTCAAATCAAAGCGAGCTGTTGATTGAGCAATACTTCTTTTGGTTTCTCTGAAATGACCAAGAACTACACCACCACCAATTCCCTGATAACTTAGTGGTGATATTCCCTGATCCTGAACATTTACATAACTTCCGCCTATACCTGTTAAGAAATAGGTGGAATTTTGAAAAATTTCCTCTTCAAAATCCTGGCCGAAACCTTTTACACAAAGAAGGATGGCTATTATGGCAGAAAATATAAGTTTTTTAGTCAAAATCTACAATTACCTGGTTTCTTAATAAATCATCTAATGATTCTCTTTTTCTGATCAATTGATCTTTACCTCCATGAACAAGCACTTCGGCAGGGCGGTATCGGCTATTATAATTAGAGGCCATAGAAAAGCCATAAGCTCCGGCATTTTTGATCGCTATTATATCGCCTTCCCGTACCTCAGATAACTTTCTGTCTGTTCCAAATGTATCGGTTTCACAGATATAGCCCACTACTGTATAAACCCTATGAGTGGAAGATGGATTAGAAATATTTTCTATGCTATGATAAGCATCATACATCATCGGTCTCAGTAAATGATTTAAACCTGTATCTATTCCTACAAAAACGGTGGCAGGAGTAGTCTTTATTACGTTAACTTTAGAAAGAAAATAACCTGCCTCGCTTACTAAAAATTTACCGGGTTCAAACCAAAGTTCCATATCCGGTTGTTTTCTTGCTTTGCAAAAATCTTGAAACCTATTGCTTAATTCTTTCCCTAACTCTTCAATATCTGTTGTTACATCTCCCGGTTTGTATGCTACTTTAAAGCCACTGCCAAAATCGATGAATTTTAAATCGGGAAAGTCTTCTGCCGCTTCAAAAATAATTTCTGCACCCCTTAAGAATGCCTCAGAATCCAATATGTCTGATCCTGAATGAATATGTAAGCCTATAACATGGATATTGTTAGATTCAATCACCCGCAATAAATGGCGCATCTGTAAGATAGAAATACCAAATTTAGAGTCTATATGTCCTGTGGAAATTTTAGTATTGCCACCCGCCATAATGTGCGGATTTAACCTAATACAAACAGGCACTGAATCTTTGTAACGGTGGCCAAATTGCTCTAAAATAGAGATGTTATCTATATTGATGGTTAACCCAAGATCAACCGCCTCTATTATTTCATCGATAGATACACAATTGGGGGTGTAAAGTATATCTTTAGGCTCAAAGCCTGCCTTAAGACCTAAATATGCCTCCTGAATAGAGACTACATCTAAACCAGCTCCATGCTTTTTTACCCATTTTAAAACAGATACATTGCTCAATGCCTTAGTAGCATATTTTAATTTCAGGTTGATGCCTTCAAAAGCATTGTTTAACCTGTTTATTTGCCGGGCAATTTTATCGGCATCATACACATATAAAGGTGTGCCGTATTTCTGTGCTAATTCAATTAATTTAGTATTCTCCACTGAGTTATTAGTAATTATTGTATGCTGATTTTTTCGTAAAAATGTTCCAAATCTTCGGGTTTACCAAATACAATGATGATATCCCCTAATTTTGGTGTGGTTTCTGGTCCAATTTGAGTATTTAACTCTAAGCCTCTTTTTAATCCAATTACTGTAACACCAAAGTTCTTCCGAATGTTGGTTTCGGATATGGGTTTATTAGTAATTTCTGAATTATCCTTCTCAATTTCATAACTAGCAGTGGTTAAATCAGGAAATTCCTCTGTAATTTTTTGGAGAGGGTTTCTTTTTAATACGCCCCTTAACATTTCATAATTGTCGGACCTGATTTCTCTGATGAATTGTTTGATTTGTTTTTGAGGGATTAAATATTGATTTAGTACACGAGTAAAAATTTCAACGGAGGTTTCAAATTCTTCCGGGATAACCTCATCGGCACCCAACTTTAGATTTTCTTCTACTTCAGTGATAAATCTTGTTCTAACAATCACATGAACAGTGTTACTGATGGCCCTTATATTGGAAATTATTCGCCTGGTAGCTACTATATCTGATATGGCAATTACTATTACTTTGGCTTTATGAACTGATAAACTTTTTAATACCTCCGGTTGAATAGCATCTCCATAAATAATAGGCTCTCCTTCGCCTTTAAATTTGCGAATTGTTTGGGTATTTAATTCGCTGATAATATAGGGAATACCTACACTCTTGGCCGCCTTTGCTACATTTTGACCATTCAATCCAAAACCAACAATTACTATATGTTTATCTAATTCCTTGTTTTCTATAGAAGTTTCCACATTAGTATCAGAAAAAGTAAAAAATACCTTTTGAGTGGTTTTACCAAAATTAGAAGCGATTTTGTTGCTAGCAATTTTATCTGCCCATTTACCTGAAAAACCCATTAAAATTGGAGTGATACCCATCGAGAATAGAGAAACGGATAAGAAATATTGATTGATATTTTCAGAAATTAACCCATAGGATATTCCTACTGTGGCTAAAATAAATGCGAATTCACCTACTTGGAATAATGAGAAACCGATTCTTAAAGAAGTACGTGCGGGGTAGGCTAAAAACATACCTGCCAGCGAAGCAATAAAGCCTTTTAGCAAAATAACTGCTACAGTCAATCCAATGATAATTAATATATGGTCAGCTACAAAGAAGATATCCAAAAGCATACCTATTGACACAAAGAAAAAAGAGGTGAACAATTCACTAAAAGGCAAAATATTACTGGCAGCCTGGTGGCTGTATTCCGACTCGGAAATAATTAAGCCTGCTAAAAATGCCCCTAAAGCCAAAGACAGACCTAAGAATGAGCTTAACCAAGCTACAGAAAAGCATATTAGTACAATTACCAGAATGAAAAGCTCTTTACTTTTGGTTTTGGCAATTTGGTAAAATAGATAAGGTACAATATATCTTGCACTTACCAGAACGAAAGCGATGAGCAAAGCAGCTTTTACCAACATACTTAAAATCTCTAACCAAATATTGGCTGATTCCCCAGCTAAAAGTGGAGTGAAAAGCATCATAGGTACTACTATAATATCCTGAAATATTAGCACTGCTAAAATAGTTTTACCGTGCGGAGAAGCTGTTTCGCCAGTATCCTTTAACAAATTAAGTACAATGGCTGTACTACTTAAGGAAAAAATGAAGCCTAAGAATATAGCGGTGTTTAATTCGAAACCTACATAATAAGCCACAAGGGCAACGGCTAACACAGTTCCGAAAACCTGAATGGATCCACCAATAAAAACAGCCTTTTTTATGGAGGCTAAACTTTTTATTGAAAATTCAATACCGATAATAAAAAGCAACAGTATAATCCCTATTTCGGCAAAAACCTTAACTCCCTCTGTTGCATCAATTAATTGAAACCCGTAAGGTCCTGCAATAATACCGGTAATTAAGAATCCAATAATTGGGGGTACTTTTAGTCGTCTAAAAAGGAGAATTACAAATATGGAGAGACCTAAAATTACAACTATATCACTTAAAATAGGTATTTCTACTCCTACGGCTAATATCATTTATGCTGGTTTAAGCTACAAAACTAAATAAAATCTAAATAATTATGCTAAACTATAAAAGTATAATTTAGTAATTTTTGACCAAAAACCTAATTGGTTTGGCTTTTGGGGCTAAATTGTTAATTAGCTGTATTGAAGTAACTTTTCTCTTCCTAAAGAGAAAATACTCTTGAAGTAAGAGGAGGTTCAAAAGAAATTCCTATTATTCAAGAGTGTTTTAAAACGGCATATTTTTTAAGTGTTTTAGGCAGTCATTCCGCCATCCACTGGATTTACTGTACCAGTAATAAAACTGCTGTCATCACTGCCTAAAAATAACATCAATTTAGCTACATCCTCATTGGTAGCATATCGCTGTAATGGAATGCTTTGCTCAAAGCCTTTCTTAGCTTCAGCACCTGCACCAGGAGCAAAACCTTCTTCCAGAGAGCGCATCATACGATTATCTACGGGTGATGGATTTACCGTATTTACTCTAATGTTATGCGGAGCTCCTTCCAAAGCAGCAGATTTCATCATTCCAATAACAGCATGCTTGCTAGTCACATATGGCAATACATTGGGAGTGCCCATTAACCCTGCTACTGAAGAGGTAATGATAATACTTCCTCCATTTTTGTTCTTTTTCATGACAGTGAAAACATGCCTCAAGCCGTAATAAACGCCTTTAATATTTACATCGATTAATTGGTCAAATACGTCAAGTGGATAATCTTCCAAAGGAACCACTTTCCCTTCTACACCTGCATTATCATAAAATATATCAATGCCTCCCATTTTATCAACGGCATACTTTACATACTGTGCTACCTCTTTTTCTTTGCTCACATCAGCCTTGAAAATATATAAATTATCAGAAGCCAATTCCTTTTTAGCAACTTCCAATGCTTCATCCTTTAAATCAGTGATTAAAACATTTGCACCATTTTTCAACAATGATTTGGCTAGTGCCATACCAATTGCGCCACTTCCTCCGGTAATTACAACTCTTTTGCCTTTCATTAGATTCGTTTTTTTGTTTACTAATAATAACGAATTAACGAATTGATAGTTAATGATTTAAGTCAGTAATTGAAATGATTTTAATCAACTCCTGCATTCTTTTATTTTTTATGCGTGGGATAAAGGCGGTACAGGCTACATTAATACCCCATCTTTGGCGAGGATTTCATCTGGCAAGTCAGTTTCCCCCAGCATTTCTCTCAAATCATTTTCTATAATCCGGCAGAGGGAGAGCATAGGTATATCATTGGACATACCCTGAAAGGGATTTTCAGAGTAATCCCCCACAATTTCCATTACTACATAAATCCAACCTACCAACACTGTAAACGGAATAGAGACCCAGATGCCCCATTGCCCTAAATCAGCAAATTGAGGTACCATGCCAAAAGGGAGAAGGAAAATAAATATTCCTATGAAAATAATACTCATGGTAGCATACTGCCTCGGTAGTGGAAAATTTTTGATACGCTCAGCTTTGCCTTGGTGTTCATAAAAGTCGTACAAAAGCTTTTGCAGTTCCATATGTGTGAAATCGTTTATTAAATTTTGTGCTCGTAATTCGGCCAGGTCTGCGGCCTGCTGATCTATTATTTGAGTGGCCGTGTTTTTGTAAGCAATCATTCGCTCGTACTCTTCTTCAGGCAAAAAAAGATGAAGCTCAGTTGCAGTTAGTTCATCCAGCACCCGGCCTAAGCCATAATTTTTCTTATGCTTTTTGGCAGCCGAACCTATGATGCCTTTTTGGAAGGCATGCTCCCAGCTTTTCACTACTAAAAGCTGGCCTCTTAAAGCATAAAGCCATGCGATATGTCTGTAGATTAATTTCTTCTTTACTTGAAAGACAGCTTCTGCACTAAGATCAGCACTGTTGGTTTGTAAAGTGATAAAGCTTTTCACATAGCTACCCCAGGCCCTACTGCTGTTTACTATGCCTCCCCAAATTTTTCTGGCTTCCCACATACGGTCATATGCACTATTATTTTTGAAGCCCACATAAAATGCCACTGCTGTACCAATTACTGAAAGTGGTAACCAGGGGATTGAAAGCCATTTTAAATGAGTATACTCATAAAGAAGAACCACAGAGGTCATCCATAAGATAAGCCAGACGAAATGATGACCGGAAAATTTTAAAATTCGCTTGAGATTAAATGTTTTTATTACAATCATGCAGCTTTTATATTTTAATGACTACCAGATAAGTAGATTGTTTAGTTTTAATAAAGTGACTCTTTATTTTTAAAATAAACTAAGTCACAATAAACTACTATTCAAAGCTTATTGTCTTTTTTGATAACTAATTGAGCAAGTTAGAGCCTGTATTTAGTTTGGGATTCCCGAAGGGTTATTAATTGTGAAAAACTATCGATACAATTAGTTTACTTACACCAATCCCCTTAATTTTGGGCAAACATTTCCAACATGTCCGATAGATATAACCAGCGTGGAGTATCCGCCTCCAAAGAAGATGTACATAATGCCATCAAAAACATTGATAAAGGGCTCTTTCCTCAGGCTTTTTGTAAAATAGTACCGGATCATTTAGCTGGGGATGATGAATTTTGCACCATAATGCACGCTGATGGAGCCGGTACTAAATCATCTTTGGCTTATATGTATTGGAAAGAAACCGGAGATATTTCTGTTTGGAAAGGCATCGCACAAGATGCCATCATTATGAATATTGACGACTTACTTTGTGTAGGTTGTACAGATAAAATATTGCTTTCATCTACCATCGGAAGAAACAAAAACCAGATTCCGGGAGAGGTAATCTCTGCTATTATCAATGGCACTGAAGAGGTTTTGCAGATGTTGCGTGACCATGGAATGAATATCTTTAGCACTGGTGGAGAAACGGCTGATGTGGGTGATTTAGTACGTACAATCATTGTAGATTCTACCGTAACGGCTCGCATGAAAAGAGCAGATGTGATTTCTAATGACAACATAAAACCGGGTCATGTAGTAGTTGGCTTGGCTTCTTATGGACAAGCCACTTACGAAAATGAATATAATGGAGGAATGGGAAGTAATGGTTTGACTTCTGCCCGACATGATGTTTTCAATAAAGAACTTGTAAGTAAATATCCGGAAAGCTTTGATAGTTCTATCCCGGCAGAGCTGGCATATATGGGCTCCAAAAAGCTTACTGATGTAGTAGAGGGAGTAGCGTTAGATGCCGGAAAATTAGTGCTTTCACCCACTAGAACCTATGCACCGGTTATAAAGAAAGTGTTGAAAGAATTGCCAGGTAAAATAGCCGGCATGGTACACTGCAGTGGAGGAGCACAAACCAAGGTGCTTCATTTTGTGAAGGGTTTGCACATTATTAAAGATAATTTATTTCCAACGCCACCACTTTTCAAAATGATCCAGCAAGAATCGGGTACCGATTGGAAAGAAATGTATAAAGTTTTTAATATGGGCCACCGTATGGAATTGTATGTTGACGAAGCCGATGCGAAGGCTATAATAGAAATCTCAAAATCATTTAATATTGATGCCCAAATTGTGGGTAGGGTAGAAGCTTCAGCACAAAAGCAAGTGACTGTGAAAAGTGAGCACGGGGAGTTTTTATATTACTAATTAGCTTATTTGAAGATATTAATATAATCTGTAAACCTATATTGTTTCCTCCTTTGCCCACCTGTAGTTTCCTCTAGAATTTTCAGTTTTTCCATTTCAGCAATAAGTGTATATGCTGAAGGTAAAGATATGTCAACTATTTCTTTTACCTTATTTGCATCTATCAATGGCTTTTGATAAAGGTAGGAAATAACGTTTCTCGCATTATTTGTCCTGCTTCCTAGCTTCTGTAATTTGTTATCCAATTCTTTTTGAAGTTTAAGAATCTTATCAAAGGTTTCAATACTATTTTTAGCAGTTTCAATAACGCCTACCAAAAAAAATTTAATCCATTGATTGATATCATTATTTAATCTTACCTTCATCAGATTAGAATAATAAAGTTCTCTATTTCTCTCGAAAAAGTCTGATAAATATAAAATAGGTTTCTTCAGAATTCCTTTTTCAACCAGGTAGAGTGTAATCATTAACCTACCAACCCTCCCGTTTCCATCTAGAAATGGGTGTATTGTTTCAAATTGATAGTGGATTAATGCTGTTTTTAATAATTCAGGCAATTTAATTTCCTCATTATGTGCAAATTTTTCCAAATCAGCCATCAAATCAGGAACCTCATGATGAGTAGGAGGTATAAAGATAGCATCTGCGATGGACGCTCCACCAATCCAGTTTTGGCTGGTTCTAAAGTCACCCGGAATTTTATGTTTCCCTCTAACTCCTTGAAGTAAGATTGCATGGGTTTGCCTTATGAGTCTTGAAGAAAAAGGAAGTTCATCTAACTTTTTAATTGCAGAGTTTAAGGCTTCAATATAATTCTGGACTTCTTCCCAATCATCTCTTTTTTCTTCAGCAATATCTAACTTTTCTGATAAAGCTTCCTCCATGTTTGTTTTAGTGCCCTCTATCTTGCTGGATTGAGTGGCTTCCTTTAAAACATGCATACTGATGAATAGGTCAATATTTGGCACATATTCGGAATACATATCTAATCTACCAAGTTGCCGATCAGCTTTACTTAATAAATTAATGATATCTATATCATCAACAGACCAATTTCTAACTAACTTCTCTGGTTGGAAGCTTTTAAAAGTTCCCTGTTGAATAAATATGCCTGATTTAAAATTTTTCATGATTTCTTTATCAAATGTAACTTTTAATTAAGAAAAAGGCAAAAAATTTAAATAAGGAATCTCATTAATTAAGAAAATAGCAAAAAATTTAAATAAGCAACCTCTTTAATTAAGAAAAAGGCGAAAAATTTAAATAAAAAAGTCTCTTAATAAAGAATTTGGGTAAAAATTTGGCTAGAATTAGCTCTTACGGTTATTAAAAATGTCATCCCCACGGGATTAGTAGAGGTCTCTAAAATAAGTTCTACCAAAATATCATCCTGCCGCGATTTTAATACAGGTTTGGTTTGGATGATGAATGCATTAAAAACTTTAACGTTGTGTTTTTTAAAATGTATTTTCAACTATTCAAACATACTTATTCAATAGGAGCTAAACCTCGTATAGGTGATATTACGGTAGTATGACGGTAGTGGACAGTAAAGTCCTGTAAGGACGATACTATAAAATGCAGCTGATAGTAATAATCTGCTTAAGCAAAAAAAAAAGCTGCTAAAATCACTTCCAGCAGCCTTTTAAAATCAAAATTCAATCTAATTACCCATTAGGATTTAAAGTTTGATCTATTCTGTTCACTAAATCTTGTAAGTGATATCTCGACATAGTGTCAGTTTGTCTGGCTATACTTCTGGTTATCTCATTTCTTAATGTTACCAAATTTCCTCTTGAAAGAGAAGGGATATCAGTTGTTTTAACGTCTTTGTTGTCAGAACTAACCAAAGCACTTAAATGCTCAACAAAAGTTTTTTGTAGATTTCTTCTGTAAGTATCAATTTTAGCACCGCTTCTCAATTCACTAAAAATACCGGTTCTTAAATCGTTCATCATAGCAGTAGCTGTGTAGGCATCTCTGCCATTTAACGATTCATTTTCCAATACTCTCTTCACACGATTTGCTGAAACTAAGTTCAATAAAGTTCGGGTTTGCAAGCCTTTAATTCTATCCACAATACCATCTTCTTCAATTCTATTTAGTATAGCAGGGTCAATTAACCACTCAGGCGTATCAAATAATTGTTCGTTGAGGAAAGCAATAGCTCTTTTTTGCTTGTCAAGGCTCGCATGTGAATAAACTACTCCTTCCTCATCAGAAGTTTTATAGTATTCATAAATACCACCCACATTAGCAGTAACATGGCCCATGTAGCGGTTAAACTGACCCACAACATTATTATAAAGCTCTTGTAGCTCGTCATAATTCTTGCCTTCTTCTATGCCCCAAACCAATAATTTTTCGGCAATTCTTTTCAGGTTCCTAATACCTAATTCAGAGGCAATCATTGAATCATCCCCAATATCTTCTGTTTGTGCAGTAGGATCCGTTGGGTTACCTCTTTGTCTGCCATAACGATATAAAGGATTACCTGCTTTCTCCAAAATCCAACCATTTAAAATGGTTTCTTCGTCTTCAGGTTCTTCTACATTTGGGATAGGTTGATAACCATATTTAATAGCCCAATCATCATACTCACCTACTTTAGGGAAGAAGTTAGTGATGTTATCTTCAGGCTGTGCCACATAATTAAAGCGAGCATAATCCATTATTGAAGGAGCCACTCCATGAGTTTTCATGAATTCAGCATTTCTTAATGAATCAATGGAATAAGCAACACTAGATCCCATATTGTGAGGTAAGCCTAACGTATGTCCTACTTCGTGAGCTGCTACGAATCTTATTAATTCACTCATTAACTCATCTTCAAACTTAATTTTTTGTGCTTCAGGATTTACAGCCGCAGTCTGGATGAAATACCAGTTTCTCAGTAAGTTCATTACGTTATGATACCAAAGAATATCGCTTTCTAATATTTCTCCTGTACGTGGATCATGTACATGAGGGCCTTGCGCATTTTGGATATCTGTTGCAATGTATCTTACCACAGAATATCTCACATCTTCAGGGCTCCAGTCAGGATCTTCCTCTTTAGTAGGAGCATCCTTTGCAATAATGGCATTTTTCAAGCCAGCCTTTTCAAAAGCTGGTTGCCAATCTTCAATCCCTTGCTTAATGGCTTTTCTCCATTTTAAAGGAGTAGCAGGATCTATATAATAAATAATTGGCTTTACTGGTTCAACGGCTTCGCCATTGTTAAATGCTTCCCAATCAGAAGGTTCTAATCTCCATCTGGTAATAAACCTGTTTCTGGCAGCTTTTTGCTCATCTTTTGAGTAATCAATTTGCTGTATTGAGAAATATCCTACTCTGTCGTCATGGTTTCTTGGTACCATTGGCTCCTCTGGTAATAAAATCATTGATTGATTTAATTCTAGTGAAAGAGCGCCAGTTAATTGATTGTCTGGTAATTCAGATCCTTTATATGTCAATATATGTCTGATTTCTACATTTTCAGGGAAAGCCTTACCAGATACAATTACTGATCTTCCTTTATCAACAGAACTTATTTTGAAAGCCTTTCTTTGTGAGTCATACAATCCACCAATCATGGGCACATCTGTTGTAAAGAAGTCGTCTACGTTAATTACGTAAGAAGCGGAGTCCTTTCCCAAGGCTTCAATTTTAAAGCTTTCAATAATAGGCTCAAAATTATTATTTTTAACTGACAAATAAATAGGATCACTTTCATCGGCCACCGAATTATAAGATACAGACCTTAACAACAATTGATTATCCTTTTTTTGAAATCTAATCACCTGCTGTGGTCTTGACTTCATGCCCGCACCACCAAAACTCAATCCTTTTACAGTACCTGCTATACGAGATACAATAAGTATTTCCTTCTCCAGGATATCTGCAGGAATTTCAAAATAGTGCTTATCTTCTACCTTATGAAAGGTAAAAAGTCCTTCGTCTGAGATAGCCTCCTTAGTGATTACCTCAGAATACTTCTTAAAAGGGGATTTACTTTTTGCGGGCTGCTCCTTCTTATCAGCCTCTTTTTTCTTTTTGCCAAATAATTGTGCTTCCGACTTATTTGCATTAAGTCCTAGAAAACACAATAAAGCAACGCTTAATATAATTTTCTTCATATGTGTATATACATTTAATTAATAATCCTAAAATTAACAAACTATCGCTTTGCAATAATGGTTTATGTTAGGAATTCCATGAACGGAAAAAAGAAAGGCTATAACTTAAGTATTTCTATGTAAAAAAATGTACTTAGGTACTTAAAATTATATAGTCCGGAAAGTGAAAATGGTTTATTAAGTTTGAGATAATTAGATTTTAGAAGTATCATTTGAAATTAATAAACATTGCTATAATCTGCCTAAAGTCAATTTTTTTAAAAACTTAAAATATCGAAGACAATGCAACTAATAAAAGCTTTGTTATAAACGATTTTAGCCTTAGATTTGCACCCTGAAATAAAAGAGCATTCATTTTATCATAAATAATTAAATATGGCAAATATTGGTAAAATTACCCAAGTAATTGGCCCGGTAGTAGATGTAAGTTTTGAAGCAGAAGGATCAACGCTTCCTAACATTTTAGATGCATTTAAAGTAACAAAAGGTGACGGAACAGTAATTGTACTGGAGTGTCAGCAGCATCTTGGAGAAAACAGAGTACGTACTATTGCGATGGACGGTACTGAAGGTTTAACAAGAGGAATGGATGTTGAAGATATGGGATCACCTATATCAATGCCTACCGGTGAAGATATCAAAGGTAGATTATTCAACGTAATTGGTGAGGCCATTGATGGTATTAGTCAGCCGGAGGGTAAAACAAGATTACCAATTCACAGACAAGCACCAAGATTTGAGGATTTAACTACTTCATCTGAAGTTTTATATACAGGTATTAAAGTAATTGACCTTATTGAGCCATATTCAAAAGGTGGTAAAATTGGATTGTTTGGTGGTGCCGGTGTGGGTAAAACTGTATTGATTCAGGAATTAATTAACAATATTGCTAAAGGTCACGGTGGTCTTTCAGTATTTGCAGGTGTGGGTGAAAGAACTCGTGAAGGTAATGACTTGCTTAGAGAGATGTTAGAATCAGGTATTGTAAAATACGGTGACGAATTCATGCACTCTATGGAAGAAGGCGGATGGGATTTGTCTAAAGTGGATAAAGATGCGCTTAAAGAATCTAAAGCAACATTCGTGTTCGGTCAGATGAATGAGCCTCCGGGAGCACGTGCCAGAGTAGCACTTTCAGGATTAACACTAGCTGAGTACTATAGAGACGGAGATAAAGACAGTAACGAACAAGGAAAAGATATTCTTTTCTTTATTGATAATATATTTAGATTTACTCAAGCAGGTTCTGAGGTTTCGGCTCTTTTAGGTCGTATGCCATCTGCGGTGGGTTACCAACCAACTTTGGCTACAGAAATGGGTCAGATGCAGGAGCGTATTACTTCAACAAAAAATGGTTCAATTACATCAGTTCAGGCGGTTTACGTGCCTGCGGATGATTTAACTGACCCTGCTCCGGCAACAACTTTCTCTCACTTAGATGCCACAACGGTACTTTCTAGGAAAATTGCTGAGTTAGGTATTTATCCTGCGGTTGATCCGTTGGATTCAACATCAAGAATTTTGGAGAGAAGCATCGTCGGTGACGAGCATTATGACTGTGCACAGAGAGTAAAAGAAATTTTACAGCGATACAAAGAGTTGCAGGATATCATTGCTATTTTGGGTATGGACGAATTGTCTGAAGAAGACAGACAAACTGTTTACAGAGCTAGAAGAGTACAAAGATTCTTATCACAACCCTTCCACGTAGCGGAACAATTTACAGGCTTAAAAGGTGTTTTGGTTGATATTAAAGATACCATTAAAGGTTTTACTATGATTATGGATGGTGAGTTAGATCACCTGCCAGAAGCAGCGTTTAACTTAAAAGGTACTATTGAAGAAGCCATTGAGGCAGGTGAGAAAATGTTGGCAGAAGTTTAATTCAACCATCATTTAAAAGAGCAAAATATGTATTTAGAGATAATCACTCCGGAAAAAAATGTTTTCAAAGGGAATGTAGATTCAGCTATATTTCCCGGAAGCGATGGTTCATTTCAGATTTTGAACAATCACGCACCTTTAATAAGTGCATTAGCTAAGGGTGACTTAACCTATTCCACCGGGAAGGATGAAACTACAATTATTGTTGAAGGCGGAGTGGTGGAGGTATTAAATAATACCATTACAGTTTTAGCTGAAAAAGTATTAACAGCGTAGTTAGTTAAATTTTATAGATAAATTAAAAGCCGATTAGCAGGAATGTTGATCGGCTTTTTTTGTGGTAAGGTTTTCTTGTCTTTCACCTCGTATGCAGAAATAAAATTTCCTTTTAAGGCTACACTTGAAATTGAATTATTAATTTCTCATCGCTTGATTTGCTGTATTAATAAAGTTTTCATTGTTGTGTTTCCAATATTCTGCACCTATTTATTGAACTAGTGTAGTAAATAATTTTTTAATTTTATTAGCTTTTTAAATACTTATATTTTTATATTTATTCATATTTTAGTCACAGGCTTCTCTGTATATGTTGTTAAGTTATATACTAACTAATTAAAATTAAATAATGAAAAAATACATCACAATCTTATTCATCTCGGTTTTGCTTTCTCATTCAGTATGGGCACAGGAAAATGAAGCAACAGTGGAAAAGGGTTTAGCCTCTGTTCATGTGGGGCTTTTAGGAACCTGGTTGACTTATGAGAAGGCTTTAAGTGATAAGTTTGCATTGAACGGCCAATTGGGTTTGGAGGGTGGTTTTTCCTCAGGAGCAAGCAGGTTCCCTTCCACATCTGCTAGTTTTTTGTATATATTTACCCCCACCATTACTGTAGAGCCACGATTCTATTATGATTTCAGCAGACGATCTCGTAAAGGAAAAAAAACACTTAACAATAGCGCTAATTACTTTGCATTTGCAGCCACCTATATGCCCGGTTTATTTTCTGTTTCCAATGCTGAAGTAACAAAAGTAGAACCATTCGTTTCTTTTGTTCCTATGATAGGCCTTAGAAGAACTCTTGGTAAAAGGTTCAGTTTTGAATTTGCCGTTGGATATGGAGCCTTTATCGCTGAAAGCGAGGTTTCTGGTGGTCTGGATTTAGATCTTAGGTTTGGATACGTTTTTTATAAAAGGAAAAAGTAGTATAAGACAAAGCCGTTAGGAAATAGGTTGGTTCAATTTTTTAACTCTTACTAAAATTTGATATGAACAAATTTTTAGGATTATCTATTACACTAATGTTCTTAAATCTCACAGCAATATGTCAATGGGATGTTAGTAAGTTTGGGAAAAGAGCTTTTTATAATATTCAATTATCACATGCTCCTTCTAATTCTGCAGGTATTTCAACAAATGGCGGACTATTAAGCTATGGAGTTTTAGAAAATACAAAAACCATAGATTTGAAAGGGTTTTCCAACTATTACTTTTTAAGAGGATATATGTCGGTCGGTGCTGGTATTGTGCTTTCACGAACTTTTAATCCGAATTTCAACCAGTTTTGGATCATGGGCGAACTAAAAGTCTATTTTGTTAATGATGTAGATGCTGCCTTTTTCTTTATTCAAGTGGGGAAATCTCCTCCTGTTGCAGATGTTTTCAACAACGGACAAGGGGCTGGCTTGGGATTTGGAGGTAGATACGAACTATTTAACCGGATATTTATGATAGATGTATCCTTATTTAACAGATCAGTACAATTCGATAATTTGGCATATAGAAACTCAGAGTACAAAGCGTTGGTCACCGGGGCCTACTTTGGAATAGGATATCAATTTTAACCTTATTCAACTTATATCAACCAAAAATCCTATCATTAATCACCCTCACTTCTTTCCATGCTAAAGTTCCTTCTAACTCCAAAGTCTCATAATTCTTTTCAAAATACTGTATGCAGGTTGCTTTAAAAACTTCAGAAGAAATAATGGAGCTGTAAATTGGTCTTTCAGTTGGACTCGAATAACGCTCTTTCTTGGAGAGTTTTTTCCCTTCCAATCTTAAAATGGGTGCGGTATCTGTAAAATGTTCGGCCTTCCATTTTAACTCACCTGTTTCTAAATCATTCAGCTCATCACAAAGTAATTGTAAACTCAAACGAGGGTAGTGCTTGCGTGTAGTGCTCACCCAGGTGGTGTATTTATATTCTAATTCATACCTATTCTCTGAAAAAATGCTCATCACTATATCAGCATCCTGACTTTCTGCATATAAATTATAATAATGCAAAGGGTTTTTAGCTTCCACAACATGCATTCTAATATCAGAAAAAGTCTCTCGCTCAATGGTGTTTTCTGCTTCCTGTAATATTTGTTCGTATTCAGCAGTTGACTTTACTAATTCCGGGTTTTGTAAATACTTTGTAAAGGTCTCTAAAAAATAATGATATTTAGGAACGCACGCTTCCATTTCTTTTTCTGCGATTTCAGGCGCTCCAAAAGGAGGGTAGAACCTGTGTGCCTCTTCTTCATTTAACCAACACACTAGTTTTAAAGCTTTTTCCCATTCTGGATTTCCGGTATTCACCTCTCTGAAATCAGCAATTTGAGCCATCTCAATGAGTAAATCTTTATTAATAAGTGCCAAATCAGAGTTAAAAACTGACCAAACTCCTAAGAAACCATCAATATCATAGTGATTATTTGTTACATAAGGCTTTTCCAGTTCCTGATTATTTTTTTCAATAGCTTTTAGCACTATTTCTGTGCTGGTATCTGCTTCACAGCCTTTGGGCACAGGAGCACCCCTCCAATGTGATAAATCAAAACCTTGCGGATGGTGTGCATCTATCACCAATACCTGACGGGGGTATTCTTTAATATCGTAGAAAGGAATGAATGTTTTATCTTGCATACACTTTATCTTGAACAATTGAAAACTTTTCCAAAGTTCTGAACTTTGGAAAAGTTTTTTGAAAGGGATCTAGAATTTGGCTGTAAACCTGCAATACACATGAGCTGGTGCCTGTACAAAGAAAGCCATTTCATTACCAGATGGTGCACCATCAGTATAGTATTGCTCATTAAAAATGTTGTTGTACTCTACCTCAAAAGTATAATGCTTCGCAAAAGAAGTGGTGGCTCTTAAGTTAGTAACGAAATAGGCAGGTAACACGAAGTCCTCATTATTGGTGAGTTCTGTATAACTTTTACCGGCATATCTTCCATGTATCCCTAGTCTAAGCCAATTAGTGGCTTCATATTTTAAGTTAGCATTTAATAATACTTCCGGACTATAAGGCGTTTTTATATCATTGAAAGTTTCGTTTCCTCCTTCAGGAGTATAACTTGAAATGATGCTCTGCATAAAAGTTGCATTACCTGCAATAATCCATTTTCTTATTGGAATAAGTCTCCAGTCTAGTTCTATACCTGCTCTGTAAGAATCTTCCTGATTTTCATAGATTTGAAGGAAATACTGTGGAATAAATTCTCCTATTGGAGCAATTTCATTTTCAAAGTCCATATAAAAACCATTGATATTCACTTGAAAATTACTTTGATTCAGTCTATAACCCAGTTCATAATCGTTCACATATTCGGCTTGCACTGCCTCCTGATCCTGTAGCAAATCAATATTACCTTGATTAATTTGCGTGTCCCCTAAGTAATCTCCTCTATTAGGTTCACGGCCACTTCTTCCAAAAGAGGCATACATATTACTGGTATTACTAATCTGATAAGTAACACCAAATTTAGGATTAATAAACTGCCAGTTATAAGTAGGAATGCTTCTGTTTTCACCTAAAAACTCAGTGTCAGGATCCATTTGCAAACTAACAAAACGTGCTTGAATATCTGCGAAGGCAGTAAAATCACCAAAATCATAGGAGCCTTTTGCAAAAGCGCTTAGTTCATTTTTAACAGATTTATCCTGGTAATAAGGAGTAGTGTAATTCGGTATAATTTGCTCAATATTTTCTCTTAAAAATGTGTATGCATGAATTCCGGTACTCCAATCAAAATCACCAACCTCTTCATTATAGTAGCTCATGGCTCCATAATGGTTATTATAAAGTGGGTAGTTTATTTGTGTAAATGTTCCATTATCATCGTAACCATAAGGAAAATCTCCACCTGCTCCGCCATAGTAAACAGAACTTGTTATACTTTTTTGTGGACTGAAGAAATGTGAATACTCCACTTGTAATAAGGACTGACCAAAATCATCGATGTCGTTAGGGCTATTTACATTAGTTTTAGGATCCTGTCTGATTAATGAAATAGGCACTGGGCTATAAGCTAAATCGTTTTTAGTTTTGCCAAGAAAACCTGTTACTTTTACTACATCTTTGTCGCCAAAATAACCTCCGCTAAAAAACATTGAGTAAGAATCTGTTCCAGAATGATCTCTGAATCCGTCACTGTAGGTCTTACTCATTCGCGCGTAAAAAGCAGTTTTATTTTCTAATAATCCTGTTTTTACTTCAGCGCTACCTTGCCAGGTATTAAAAGACCCTCCCAGAAGAGAAATAGTGCTCTCTGCCTCCTGTTGGTTTATATTCATGGATTCGTAGCTAATTGATCCAGCATAGGAAGCAGTTCCATTAGTAGAAGTTCCTACTCCACGTTGTATTTGAACAGACTCTACGCTATTGGTGAAGTCAGTGAAGTTTGAGAAATATACCCCCTGATCCATCATGTCATTTAAAGGCACACCATTAAGGGTAATGTTTATTCTCTTTTGGCTTATACCTCTCAAGCGCATACTTCCGTAGTTAGTAAACCGTGTTCCCGCATCTGAGTTTACCTGAATTGAGGGAGATAATGTTTCCAGTACAAATGCACCATCCTGACCATTAAATACTTTATTTATCTCAGTTTTGTTAAGTGTTTTTTGAGTTATAGGAGCCAAAGATTCCGCTCTAATAGCTTTAACTGTTACTTCTTCGGAAAGAGTAGCTGACTCTTTTAGAATAAAGCTTAGAGTAATATCTTGATCAACCTTAATATTTCTGTTAATATCCTGGTATCCTACAAAGCTAATTTTGATGTTGTAATTACCATCCGGTATATCCATAATTTGAAATTTACCTTCTGCATTGGTGGCAGCTCCTTTGTTAACTGTCGGTAAAAACACATTTGCTCCTAACAATGGCTCATTTTTTTCATCGGTCACCTTTCCGGATATTGAGTTTTGTGCCAGCAGATTGCCGGAAACAATCAAACTAAGCAAGAGCAAAGTTGTACTTTTCATAAAATTGTAAAACATGGTATTATTAATTTGTAAGTTTAACATGTGAGAAGTGGGGTACTTACTTCTCTTTGTTTTCCTTTAACCGCTCCCTTCGACCGCATTACCGGCATCAGGTTCATTGGGTATAATCTCAGCCCGTTGTTATAAGGCACCCCTAGCTTTTGAAAGCTATATTTTTAAATTTTATAAGTATTCGTTACTAAATAAGGATTGTTCACTTAATAAAGTTTCATCCTCCTTATTGATCAATTTATTTTTCCTTAACCATTGGGTAAATGAAGCCCATCTGTCTGGGTCCATTTTTCCCCATTGACTATTAGTATCTAAATAATATTGGGCTATATAAGTCTGACTTTCTATTAAAAAATCAATGTCTTGAGTTTCAGCATGAGGTAATAAAATTTCTGCTGCTTCCGTTGGGTTTTTAGCAGACCATTCAAAGCCTTTGGCTGATGCGGCTAGGAAATCTTTGACTGCCTTTTCTTTCTTTTTGAGCACATCAGACTGGCTCAACAGAGAAGGAGAGTAACCGTAGGGTATATCATAATCCTGCAGATGAAATGTGTTCAATACTACATCTTTTCTTTTAGCCTCAATTCCTTCCCATGGCATAAATACCCAAGTGGCATCAGCTTCTCCATTTAGCAAAGTTTCCCAAATACCTAATTTGGCAGGGGTAATTTTTATGTGCTTTCCAAGCCCCCCATCTTTCTTAATCATTTCAGAAACGATAGTATCCTCAAATCTGGCATCATAAGAGGCATAATTTTTACCATCGAGCTTTTTCATTTGGTCTATACCAGAGCTTTTTAGGGTAACAATAGCGCTGGTATCTTCCTGTAAAATAGCAGCTATAGCCACTAAGTTAGGTTTATTAGGTAGTGTTTGATAGCTGATAACAGATTCAGAAGGTGCAATAGCAAAATCTACTTTTTGTTGCGCCAGTAATTGTGCGGGAGTTGATTCATAATTGTCAATTTTGGGCGATCGCAAATGAACCTCCAAATTTAAATCTGAATAATAGCCCTTTTCCAATGCCACATAAAAACCTGTATGATTAGTATTGGGCGTCCAATCCAATGCCAGAGTTAATTTCTCCATGATGTAATTCTTTAATAGTAAAAATTCCTACGCTCGCATTACCGAGATCAGGTTTAGGGTATACTCTCAGCCCGTTGTTATAAGGCACCCCTTTTTTCGTATTTCAAAGGTATATGCTAAAATCTAGATTACCCAATAATTTTATAATTAAATTGGGAGATAATTATTTTGTCAAGTTTTTAAATATTTTAGTACTTTAGTTAACTGCTTCGATGCTTTATGAACAAACAACTTCGCACCATCTTTTTAATTGTAGTAGTAATTATTATACCTATTCTATTTTATGGGTATTCTCAATTACTTTCCTTAAGTGATGACGAGCAAATGGCAGAGAAAATATATGAAAGGCATTTGGCAGCTGTTCTATTCTCATTGAATCAATATGCAAATGATATGATGTCCGATTGGGCTCGTGCACTTTCTGTAAAGCAAAGCCCAGTCTATAAAAATGCTGAAGAACTTATATTGTCTAATGAATCTATCAGGTTATTAGCCCTTACGAACATGGACACAAAAGAGGATACTTTATTTTATGGTGAATATGTAGATCAAGATAAATTAGGTAAAAGGGAGGTTGATCAATGGTTTTACAAAAATGACAGCCTTATCAATAAATTGACCCAATACATGGATGCTGGTTTTCAGAAAATTCAGTCTGTTGGAGGATCTTTAAATGAAAATTTAGATAGCAATGAAAGAGGAGTTACTTTTATGCTTTATGATGAGGACTCTGTATTATTTAATGCTTTTATTTTGCTGGATGAACGTTATTGGACTGAAGGAATGTTGGGTGGGGCAATGCAGAAAATTGCTACCGATAATTTTGGTGTAGCTGTTTTGAATGGGGAAGATGAAAAAGTACTTCAAGTAGTTTACAGCACAGGTGATTTTCAGCTTTCTAAAAGCTATGTAATTAATAAATTATGGATTTTGCCTAATATGAAATTAGCCATACAGGCATCTGGTGAAAATTATGTTGATTTAATTAGAGAAAGGAGCAGAAACAACCTAGTGTTGCTTGTTTTTACTATCCTAATTTTACTTATTGGAATAATGGTGATCATTAAAAATATTCGCGGAGCTTTAAAAATTGCTAACTTAAAATCAGATTTTGTAGCAAATGTGTCCCACGAAATAAGGACTCCATTGGCGCTAATCCGAATGTATTCTGAGACACTGCTTCTTAATAGAATTGATACGGAAGATAAGAAAAAGCAGTATTATAATGTAATTTTTCGCGAATCGGGGCGGCTTACTTATTTGGTGAATAACATCTTAGATTTTTCCAGAATTGAAGCCAACAAAAAAACCTATCAGATGGAACGAATTTCTCTCAATGAGATTGTTGAAAGTGTATATGAGCCGTATACATATGCCATGCAGGAAAAGCAGATGCAAGGTTACCTGCAATTGAGTGGGCAGAAAATCTTTATTATGGCAGACAAACAAGCTGTTGAGGAAGCAATTTCTAATGTAATTGATAATGCAATCAAATATAATGAGAATTCAGTAGAAATTAGTGTGTCAACTTACCTAGATCAAAATTTTGCCTATTGTGAAATAAAGGACACTGGAATAGGGATTCCTTCTACTGAGGTAGGGAAAGTATTTGAGAAATTTTATAGATTGGAAGGTTCTCTTACTCAAAAAACTAAAGGTACAGGTTTAGGATTAAGTCTGGTAAAAAACATTATGGAGGCTCATAATGGTGAGGTAAAGTTGAAAACTAAAATGGGAAATGGAAGCGCATTTATTCTAAAATTCCCTCTTGAAACTAAAAAATGAGTAAAATATTAATTGTCGATGATGAAAAAGCAATGCGTGAAGGTCTAGCAGATAATTTATTGTTTGAAGGATATGAAACCGTGCTTGCCGAAAATGGTAGAGTGGCCTTAGATAAGTTAAATGATATCACTTTCGATTTAATTATTCTGGATGTTATGATGCCTGAATTGTCAGGTTTTGAGGTTTGCAAAAAAATAAGACAGAAAAATATTGACACTCCTGTTATTTTACTTACTGCTAAAGGAGAAGAAATTGACAGGGTGTTAGGTCTGGAGTTGGGAGCTGATGACTACATTACGAAACCTTTCAGCTTACGAGAATTGCTAGCGCGCATTAAAGCTATTTTAAGGAGAACTCAAAATAATAATCTAAATGATAGCTCAAACACTCACTTTGTTCAAATAGGTCAGTTGGAAGTAGAATTTGATCGTTATTCTGCATTTTATAAGGGTGAAGAAGTAAAGCTCAGCTATAAAGAGTTTGAGGTATTGCATTTTTTATTGAAGCATAAACAAAAAGTGGTGAGTAGAGATGAATTGCTAAAAAATATTTGGCAATATGACGAGTTTCCTACTACCAGAACAATAGATAATTTTATATTAAGGTTAAGGCAAAAGGTTGAGATAAACCCTAATGACCCTAAAGTAATTATAACAGTATACGGGATGGGCTATAAATTGATATGAAGATCTTGTGACATTCTTTTACATCTGTTTACATGGGTGTGACACCTGCAAACATGGATTTGATTTAGTTTGAATTACTACTTAATAAAAACTAAAAATCTATGAAAGCTTTAAAAATTGTTGTCTTACTAATGTTGTTTCTTTCTGCAAATACGTGCTTTTCGCAAGTATTGAAAAGCACTGAAACTAAGTTTATTGAAAAACCAATTGTGGAAATGACTTTAAACGGGAAAAAAATATGGGCTCTACTAGACACAGGATCTGAGTATACCATTTTAAATATTAGTACCAAACATCGCTTTAAGTATGACTCTTATTTACTGGATCGGGGAAAATATAAAATGCAGGGTTTAGGGGTAGAATTAAAGCAAATGTACACCATCAGAAAGGCAGAAATTGCTTTTAAAGAAGTAAAGTTACAGGGTAATATTTTAGCCTATGATTTATCAAATATCGTATACTCCATACAAAACCGAACTGGAAAAACGATTACTGCTATAATAGGTACAAAAATGATGCGTCATCATGGTTTTGTTATTGATATGAGCACGGATAGAATAGTTATGAGAGATGATAAACAGTTTTAAATTGTACAGAGGTACTGAAGCTTAACGCTAATTAACTCATTTAAATAATAATGAAAAGGACTATCGCAAAGATTTTATTAGTAATTGTATTTTTGTGCTTTACATTATTTCCAGTGTTCGCACAGAAGCAGAATGAGGATGATGGAAGTATGTGGAGCTGGTTTTGGGAAATATTTTCTGAAGAAATGATGGGAAATGGCAATTCTGATCGCGCTTCCAATCCGCAGGAAATGATGAGAGGAATGCAATTACGGATCAGTCTGAAAGGATTAAGTAAATTTAATATAGGAGACAATTTAGCATGGAAAAACCCAACATACAATGACTCAAAATGGGAAAAAATTGCTATTCCAGCCGATTGGGAGAATGAAGGCTTTAATGGTTATGATGGCTATGCCTGGTATCGCCTTCATTTTCATGGGAAATCATTAAATCCTAAGGATGTCCACTTCCTGGTTCTAGGTTTTATTGACGATGTAGACGAAATTTATTTCAACGGAAAATTAATAGGTAAAAGTGGTTCTTTTCCGCCAAGAAACAGAACGGCTTACAATTCATTTAGAAAATATGCAGTACCAATAGAGGTTATTAATTTTGAGGGCGATAATGTGATTGCTGTAAGAGTTTATGACGAAATGGGTAATGGAGGTATTGTGGCAGGTGACATAGGTTTATATGTGTCAAAAAGAGTTGAGGATCTTTTAATGCTTCAGAACTTAAACGGGATTTGGAAATTTAATAGTTACGATAAGACCAATTCTAAAAATCAAAGTTTTGATGATTCCGAATGGGAGGATATTTTGGTTCCTGCTTATTGGGATAATCACGGTTACAAAACTTTTGATGGAATAGCATGGTATAGAAAACATTTCCAACTAACCTTCAAGCAAGTGCCTGGGAAAAGGTACTACTTGGTGTTAGGTAAGATAGACGATTTTGATCAAACCTACCTAAATGGAGTAAAAATAGGCGAAACCAATGATTATAAAGGATTTGGAAATAGTCAATCTTACCTGAAAACCAGGATATATAAAATACCAGCAGGCTTATTAATTGAGGACGCAAAAAATACTATTGCAATAAAAGTTGAGGATGTTGGACTTGATGGCGGACTGTATGAAGGACCTTTCGGCATATATGAGGAAGACGACTTAATTCATATTAAGAAGTGAGAATTTTTAACTGATTAACTTCACTGTCTCAATAGCATTTTTCAACCTTTGCTCCCCATAAATTTCTCTGTAAGGTAAGTCAAAACTTTTCAAATTGGCTCTATATTTTTCAAATAGCTCCTCTCTAATTTCAGGATTTTCTCTCAATGGATCCGGTTCCCAGGGTAAGTCAGGGCTACAAAGTAGATAAAAATCATAAGGGTTAGATTTTAATTGGCTTAATACCCAGGGATGACATTCTCCATATTTCACCTCATACCAGACCTTCATCATAATTAAATCTGTATCGCAAAAGAGCAACTTCTTTGATATAGTAGACATTTTATCCTCCCATATTACCATACCCTTACTTATAGCTAGCAGATCAGATGGGTTATAGTTTTTTCCATTTTCTTCTAAATATTTTCTACCATATTCAGGAACAAACGGCTCATTAAAATGCTCGGCAAGTGCTTTTGAGAGCGTACTTTTGCCGGTACTTTCCGGGCCTATGATAGCTATTTTCTTCATGCGTACTTCTGATTATATAATTTCCGCCAATTAATATATCCGGCGGTTGCAATTATAACATACGCAGCCATTAATAGAGAGGTTAGGTATAATTCCCTCTGGAAGAAAATATAAGCGCCAACAGCATCAATAGCTACCCAATACAGCCAGTTCTCCAGCACCTTACGCGTAACTAAAATTGTTGTGAAAATACTGAAAACTGTAGTAAATGAATCTAAATAGGGGAGTTGTGCATCAGTTTGATTCACCAGGAAGTAACCTAAGGCGATAGTTATAACACCACCAATTAAAATGAAAATTAGGTGTTGATTAATTTTCATTTTTGAGATGGGTAATTGCTCTTTTTTATTTCCGGGATTTCGCCAATGCCACCAACCGTAGGCTGTGGTGCCTAAATAATAAAATTGTAATCCTAATTCGGCATATAATTGAACCTGGTAACAAATAATTATATAAATGCTTACACTTACCAAACTCGCAGGCCAACACCATATGCTTTCTCTTGCAGCGAAGAAAATATACAATATTCCAAAGGCTACGCCTGAAGCTTCCAGCCAGCCCATATTCAGCAGGCCATAATACAATTCATTTAAAAAATCCATTCGCTTAATTAATTTATTCCTACGTCCGCATTACCGGTATCAGGTTTCAGGGTATATTCTCAGCCCGTAATGTTAAGGCACCCCTTTTTATTCAAACGAAGGTAAGGTGTTTATTGTAAAAACGAAATATGGTCGAAGTTTTAATTTCTTTAAATCTTCGGCCTTACATCCTGGAATAATAAAATATCAATTATTATTGAGCATATATTTGAGGTTATGATTCTTCAAACCGTTCTTTTAATTTAACGGATTCAATTTTCTTATTCTTGTTCTTTTTCATTCTAAGATTAAGTACCTCAACCAATAATGAAAAGAAAATGGCAAAATAAATATAACCTTTAGGCACATGTACGTGGAATCCTTCAATAAATAATAAAACGCCAATTAGTAGTAAAAATGATAGTGCCAGCATTTTAACTGTCGGGTGCTTTTGAATGAAATCACTAATACTTTTAGCTGCCACCAGCATAATTCCCATTGAAATTACCACAGCTACTACCATAATCCAGATATTATCTACCAAGCCTACAGCTGTTAAGATTGAATCAAATGAAAAGACAATATCTAAAAGGATAATTTGCATGATTACCGCACTAAAAGTGCTGAGTTTTTTCTTTTCACCTGCGGTTTCTTCTTCCCCCTCTAATTTATGATGAATTTCTGTAGTACTCTTATATATCAGGAAAAGGCCCCCCAGCATTAAAATTAAGTCACGACTGGTTAAGGAAAAATCAAAAACAGTAAATAAAGGAGCAGTTAAACCCACTAACCATGAAACTGCAAATAATAAGGCAATTCTCATTAATAAAGCTAGAACGAGTCCAAGTCGTCTAGCTTTTTCTTGTTCATTTTCAGGCAATCGATTACATAAAATAGATATAAAGATGATGTTATCTATACCTAAAACTATTTCCATTAAAGTAAGTGATAACAAACTTATGAGGGTATCAATTGTTAAAAGTGATTCCATTTATACTAACAAGAAATTAATTTGATTTTTAAACTATGTTAAGAGGCAAATATATAGTAAAAGTTGTTCCAACATTCACTTCACTAACTAATTTTATTTCACCTTTCAATCTTTCAACAGCTCTTTTTAAGATGAATAAACCTAAACCTGTACCGTCAGCATTGTTATTTGCACGGTAAAACATGTCGAAGATCTTAACTTGGTGCTCTTTGCCAATACCCTGGCCATTATCTTTTACTACTATAATTACATCAGTTTTGGTGGAACTTACTTTTACTTCTACAAAAGACTGCTCTTTTTCCTTGTCGAGGTACTTTACTGAGTTTTCAATAAGGTTTTGTAATATCGTATTAATTATATACCATTCTGAAGAAAATTTCAGATTGCTCTCCACCTCTATTTTGAACGCTATTCTTTCAAAATTAGGTAGATAAGTATAGGAGGTAATGCAGTTATCTACAATTTCATAGAAATTTATGTCTGTTCTTTTAATCTCCCTGTAATTTAGCTCTGTGATATTGATTAACTCCATCACAATCATATTCAAGCGTTTAACCTGATTTTCAAACATTTTGATATAAACTAATGATTTTTCATCACTTACATCACGCTTTGCAAGGTCACTTAAGCCCAATAAAGAGGCAATAGGTCCTTTTAAATCATGAGAAACTCTATAAAAGAAGGAGTCCATTTCACTATTTTTCTTTTCAATGATAGAAGTAAGCTCTAATTCCTTTTCAGCTATCTTTTCATTATCTTCTATTTGTGAGATAACGCTATAGCTGGCTAACATACTTTCTATGTATTTTTTATCAGAAGCCTCCTTAATTTTAACATATTGTTCTAAGTAATGAAGAGCTTTTACTGAATCTGTTTTTTTATGAACCAAATAGAGTAAATGATGGCTTTGATATAAACACTCATATATATCGTTTTTTTCTGAAACAATTATAGCATTCAAGAGGTAATCTATGGCTTTAGGAGTATCATTGTTTAGAAAGTATATATTACCAAGCTCCATTTGGCAATTAACTGCTCCTTTAATATTGTCTTTTTGATTATATAATGCTAAAGATTTTTTTATCTCATCTTCAGCTAACCCAAGTTTGTTGTTTTTAATATTAATTCTTCCTTTTACAAAAAGTGCTTTAGCCAATCCTCTTTGATCGTTTATTTCATTTTTTAAAAGGATTGTTTTTTGTATATAATTATCAGCCCTTGCATTCCTATCAATTTTGCAATGTAAATCAGCCAAATAATAGTTAGCTTCAGACTCAAGGTACTTATCATCCTGTTCTTTGCTAATATCTAAGGCATCTTTGAAAGTATTTAAAGCATTTTTATAATCTTTAAACTCATCATATACACTACCAATTAAAAGTAGTGCTTTGCCCTGATCTGTTAATTTATTTGCTTTTCTATAATTTAAGGAAGCATCAAGTAAATAGGGTATAGCTTCACTTAGTTTACTTAAATTAAGTAAGGCCTTCGCTATATTAAGTTGGGCATCAGCAATACCTTTATCATAACTGATATTAGTAGAAATAATTAAAGCTCTTTCAGCTAAACTTTTAGAGGTCTTAAATTCTCTGTTTTTTCTTTGCAGTCGGGATAACAAAAGCATCCCATCTGCATGTATGGCGCTTTTCTGCTTTATTTTTTGGCTTTTAAAAAGAGCTTTTTCAGTGAGGCTTATCGCGTGACGTATATCATTTGATGAAACCGACTGAGCAGTTTCTAAAAGTTTAATAATATCCTCTTTTAAATAAGTAAGGGTTTTCAAAAAGTAGATCGATCAAGTTTACACGGTAAATATAATCTAAATATTATAATCCTCATCATTTTCCGATGAATCTTCCATATTTAACATGCTGCTTAACAAGTCCTTAAAACTGCTTCCTCTGGCTAACTTGTGTTTACTTAATAAACTATATTCTGCCATACCGTACAAAGCAAATTCCATTAAAAAATACTGTTCTTTTTCAGAAAGACCTTTATGCTTCTCTTTAACCAAATCTTTTAAACCAGGAATACTTGTTAATTTCTTTTTATATTCAGCCTCCGAATCATCATTTAAGATGTCCAATTGATTTCCATCATTAAACCATTTTGTAATAGGTTTGTAAGGGTTTTTCAATTCTCTGCTTTTTCTTAAATCCTCCGGATTTTGAAAAAATTCAACAAATTTAGTTCTGATAGCTTTACCCACTAAAGTTTGAGCGACAATACCAGGGCCTTCCTGTTCTCCTTCATAAACAAGCTCCACTTTCCCTGTAATGGCAGGGATTATCCCTACGAAATCTGCCATTCGTATGAAGGTTTTTTTCTCATTATTGATTAAAACCCTCCTTTCAGCAGCACTTACAAGACTTTCGTAAGCAGAAATGGTTAAGCGTGCTGAAACACCACTTTTTTCGTCTATATACTCACTTTTGCGAGCCTCAACTGCTACTTGCTCCACTAGATCTTTTACCAATTCATTTAATTCCACTACATCCGACTGCTCCTTTTTAATAGCAGATTCTTGCTCTGTGATCTTTCTTCCTATTTCAATTGAATTAGGATAATGCGTTATAATTTGTGCATCTATTCTATCTTTCAATGGAGTAATAATACTCCCTCTATTGGTATAATCTTCAGGGTTAGCAGTGAAAACAAATTGTAGATCTAAAGGTAATCTTAATTTAAAACCTCTGATTTGTATATCGCCCTCCTGCAGAATATTGAAAAGTGCTACTTGAATTCTAGCTTGTAAATCAGGTAGCTCATTGATCACAAAAATACCTCTGTGTGAGCGCGGAATTAATCCATAATGGATTACTCTCTCATCGGAGTAAGGTAATTTTAAGGTGGCTGCCTTTATCGGATCAACATCTCCAATTAAATCTGCTACAGATACATCTGGTGTAGCTAATTTCTCGGTATATCTATCGTTTCTATGCATCCATGTTATGCTGGCATCTTCTCCTTTTTCATCTAATATGTCGTGCGCTTCTCTGGAAATGGGCTGCAGTGGATCATCATTCAGCTCAGTTCCTGCTAAAACAGGAATGTACTCGTCCATAAGCAAAGTCATCATTCTGGCGATTTTGGTTTTAGCCTGCCCTCTTAAACCTAATAAATTTATATTATGACGAGACAAAATAGCCCTTTGAATATCTGGAATTACAGTATCCTCATACCCCCAAATGCCTTCAAATACATTTTCTCCTTTACGCATTTTGGCTATAAGGTTTCTTCTGAGTTCTTCTTTTACAGGTTCAGGCTGATATCCTGCTTTTTTTAAATCTTTAACTGTAGTAATTTTTAATTTATCGGAGTTGCTTATGCTTTGATAGCTCATAATATTTTTTCTGCGGATTCTATAATTGAATTAAACGATAGATGTTTTTTGGCAGTGAAACCAGAACTACTATAAGTTCTTTATTTAACTGCATAATTGGCACTGTTTAATATCTCTTTCTTCTATTTTTTTTATAATCTTCAAAAACCAAATTGCCTAGTCCTTTTAAACTGCTGTAATAGGCATTTCCATTATTAACAGTTGTAAATTCTTTCACAAACTCTTGTAAATAAGGATCTGAAGCTATCATAAAAGTGGTAATAGGGATATGCAGTCTTCTACACTGTGCTCCTAAATTGAGTGTTTTATTTAATATTTTAGGATCCAGACCGAAACTGTTTTTGTAATATTTGATACCTTGTTTCATACAGGTTGGTTTGCCATCTGTAATCATAAAAATTTGTTTGTTGGCATTTTTTCTTCTGCGCAATAGATCCATGGCTAATTCCAAACCTGCAATGGTATTTGTATGATACGGACCTACCTGCAAATAAGGCAGATCTTTAATTTCTATTTGCCATGCATCGTTTCCAAAAACAATAATATCAAGTGTATCTTTTTTGTATTTTTTGGTCACAAGCTCAGCGAGAGCCATAGCCACCTTCTTAGCTGGGGTAATTCTGTCTTCACCATATAAAATCATGCTGTGAGAAATGTCAATCATTAGCACAGTTGATGTTTGCGTTTTATATTCACTCTCAACCACTTCCAGGTCGTTCTCAGTAAGCATGAAATCTCCCAGCCCATGGTTAATCTGTGCATTTCTTAAGGAGTCCGTCATGTCAATTTGATGTAATAAATCACCAAACTCATAGTTTCTTCTATCGGTACCGGGTTCCTCTCCTAACCCTGAGAAATTAGTCTTATGTTCTCCTTTTCCGGATTTTTTTAATTTGCCAAATATTTCTTCCAACGCACTTTTCCTTATAGATTGCTCTGCTTTGGAAGTAATTTCAAAAGAACCATCTGGCGTTTTATCAGTAATAAACCCTTTATTTTTTAAATCTTCTATAAAGTCTCCTATCCCATAATCGCTGTTGGAGATATTATATTGCTTGTCGATATTCGTCAACCAGCTTAAAGCCTCCGACACATCGCCACCAGTTATTAGTAATAACTCATTAAATACATTAAAGAGTTGATCAAAAGTTGTGTCTGATAAATCTTTATGGGCTAAGTATTTTGTGAATCGGTATCCTGTCATATTGAAGTTTAAACTGATAAAATGACTTATTGTTACTTAAAATTAAGTATTGAAATAATTTTATAAAAAAAATAAGAATATACGTATGTTTTATCTACAAAAAAATATAGTTTTGTCAAAATCAAACCTTAACCTTACATCTATGATTAAAATAAGATCACCTCCCTTTTTATGATTTTTCTGTTAATTATTTAATAAATATAAAATATAAAATCATGAAAAAATTATTGATATTACTCTTACCTTTTATATTTCTAGCATGTTCCAAGGATTTGCCTGAGATCGATTCTAAACCTAATTTTGAATCCTATTTTAATTATAATTTTAAAAAGGAAATTTTCGTTTTTGATCAGGAAAGGACAAATAAAATTACCTTATTAATATCTTCAGATAATGAAGAATTATTATCAAATTATAATGATAATAGTTTTACCTTATCTTTTGTAAATCCGAATACTTTAGTAGAAAACGATGAGATTGAAGAAAGCAGTATGATTGAAATTAATACTGCTTTACCAAAAATTGGAATTGAGATTATGAAAAAAGATTTTAACGCTGAGCGTAAATCATTTTTCTTAATTTCACAAACAGACGAATTTGAAGATAGTGTGGAAACACTCAGAGCTGGTTGTAAGCTTAGTTTTGCAGAGGAAATATATGATGTTGGTGCAAGATGTGTTAAAACAAGAAATAATTCAAGCAAACTATGTAATGATTTTCGAGTAGTGGTTATAGCTCCACCTTTGGATAACCAAACATTATCAGATTACATTTCTAAAAAGAAACACGGTATGACATGGACATGTTATCCCCCGACTGCAAATGCAAGCGGGCTACTAGTAACTATTTATAAAGGAAAAAGAGCTGATTATGATATTGAATTCACTTATTAAACAAAGAAATGACATGAAAAATATTCTTATAATTTTATTAGGAGTTATGCTTTACTCCTCATGTGAACAAAAAGAGCTGAATTTAAATGAAGAAGAGTCTAAATATTTTGATTCTGATTTAGTCAAATATTTCACGCTGTATGATAGTGGAAAAGAGAATTCAATGATACTTGAAATCACCTTTCCAAATCACGATTATGCAGAATTATATAGAGGAGAAAATTTTGATCTTGTTATTAATCCCGAAAAAGAGGATGAAGAAACAGAATTTTTATACGGGGATGTTAACACTGATGTTATTAATGATAAAGTACCTATTAAAATAAGAATAGTTGACGTTAAATTCAACAGTGACGTTAAGGAGTATAAGATCATTGATAATAACATAATTAAAGCAGATCCTTCCGATTCAGAAAATCTCAGAGCTTGCTCATATAGTGATACTTATTATCTGTACGAGAATAGTTATGCGACTGGTGTTAAAACAAAGAATAAAACAAACAAAATATGCAATAACTTTCTTGTAACAGTATGGCTAATGGAAAACTATCCGAATTTGAATAATTATTTCGTTAGATACGAATCACGGAAAAAGCATGGCATGACTTATACCTACAGGCCTGATTCCTACGAAGGACTTTCAGTTGAAATATACTATGGTAAAAGAGCCGAGTGGGACATTATTTTTTTATATTAAATTAATACATTTGCAATCACTATTTTTAATAGTGATTGCTTTTAGTAGTTACGTTTATGAGAAAAATATTTTTCATTATAGTTTTACTCTTCTTCACAATAAAAAATGTTTTTTCTCAGGATAAAACATTTTTTAATGGAAAAATATTAGATGTTCAAACCAATGAATTTATAATTGGAGCGACCATTCAAGAAGTAAAACACGATTTAATTACTGAAAGCAATAATTACGGTTATTTTAATTTGGAAGTAGGAAATGAAGATACTGTTCTTCTGTTGATAAGGCATGTTGGTTACAAGCCTTTAACCATTAAGGTAGCTGTCACGTCTAAATTACATATATTTAACTTATATAGTGAAGTGCGTGAGTTGCAAGAAGTGAAGGTTAAATATTCATTGCAGAAGGCATTCTCAAGTATAAATCCTATCAAAATTAAAGAAAGTCCTGTGATCTTTGGCGAACCGGATGTGATAAAAGTGATGCAGTTAATGCCTGGGGTAGTGAATACAGCGGACGGATCTTCAGGATTGTTTATAAAAGGAGGGAAGAATGATCAAAATCTATTTTTGTTAGATGATGCGCCAATATATAATATCGCCCATTTATTTGGTTTAGTTTCAGTTTACAATTCCGATATCATCAAAGATTTTAAAGTTTATGATGTGTATATGCCTCCTGGTTACGGTGGAAGAGCGTCTGCTGTTTTGGACTCAAGAATGAAAGACGGAAATAAAAAATCATTTGCATTGTCGGGCGGAATAAGTACTTTAATGAGCCGGTTTATGGTAGAAGGGCCAATTAATAAAGAAAAAAGTTCTTTCATTCTTTCTGCAAGAAGAAGTACTATCGATTTATTGGTTAAACCATCCGAAAACAATAATACGGTTCCAGCTTTTGCAGATATTAATCTTAAATTAAATCATCAAATAAATAATAAATCAGCTATTTATTATTCATTGTTTTATTCTTTTGATGATCTCCTATCATTTGAAAGTTATAGTAATAAATGGACTAATCTTACTAACACACTACGTTACCATAATTTATTAACTAATAAAATTTCATTGAATACCATTTTGGTATATAGTGACTATAATAATAATATAGATATTTTTGCTACATCCCAAGAACAGCAACTAGGCTTAAATTGGAATACAGGAGTCCGGGACTTAAAGCTTAAACAGGACTTCACTTATTTTATCAACCAAAATAATACTATTGACGCAGGCCTTGAAATTATAAATCATGAATTTGCCATTGGAAATTCTGATTCAGTCAAAATTAGTATTCCCGGCCAGACTGCTTTAGAATATGCAGTATATATAAATCACGACTGTAAATTATCCAATACTGTTAATTTAAACTATGGTTTAAGATATTCGGGATTTGCCAATTATGGCTCGTCAGTTTGGTATACATACCAGGATAATATTCCTGTAAAGGAAAATATAGAGGGAAACGGTATATGGAATTCCTATACATATTTAGAGCCAAGGTTTCTTGCTCAAATTAAATTTAATCGTAAGAATTCATTAAATATGACGTATTCCAGAAATGTGCAATACATGCAAGTATTATCTAATAATGTGCTTCCTTATACAAATCTGGAATCTTGGTTGCCCGTCAGTCGCAATATCTCCCCTGTTGTAGCTGATATTTTCAGCATTAGCTATTTGAAAGAATTTGAGTCAATTTTTGAAGCATTCAAGATGACTGCATATTATAAAAAAATTAATAATCAAATTGATTTTGTTGATAATGCCAGGCTTGTAGGGAACAGATTTATAGAAAGTGAGATCAGGGCGGGACAAGCCAATGCTTATGGTGTAGAAACCTCTATTAGCGGAGAAACAAATAAAATTTCATATGGTTTAAGTTATGTCTACTCCAAAGTTCGTAATACAATTGAGGGAATTAATAATTCAAATCCTTATAATGCATCCCACGATATTCCGCATAATATTAAAACAGACCTGCTATTTCGATTTAATGAAAAGATGAAATTATCTGTATTTTGGACTTTTTCAACAGGACGGCCGGCCAATATACCTATAGCATATTACAGAGGGCCGGATTTGTTCAAACCAGGGGTTTCAGGTATCAATGTTCCTATTTTTGGGGAAAGAAATAATCAGAGATTCCCAAATTACCATCGCATGGACATTGCCTTTACATATCAGCTAAAAAATATCAAGGAATTTGAACATCAAATTTCTATTGGAGCCTATAATGTATATGCAAATAAAAATCCACTGGAATATCAATATTTCTTTTTAGGGCTAAATGATGTGAGAGCCATTACTTTTTTCTCAATTATTCCTAATATCAATTATACTTTTAATATCAGGTAAAATTCTGCCTGATTAATTTTGGCAAACTATGAAAATACGTGTTGTTTTTATACTTATCAATGCTTCCCTTATCGCACTCGGCTGTGATGACAGTTATAATACAACGTTATCAGAACTAAATAGCGGACAGGAATCAGTAAATGGTATAGTTGTTTCGGGACAAATTACCACTGAAGATAAATATCATTCTGTTAAGATCACTTATCCTATTTATTTTAATGCCAATCAAGAAGTCCCTGTAATAGCCGAACGTGTTTTTTTAACAGATGGGGAGTTAGAATATGAATATCTGTATTCTTTTAATCACCCTGATATTGATAGTGCACTTATGGCATCTGGCTTTTATTTTTCGAAAGATATTATTCAAGGACAAATCGGAAAAATTTATACATTGAAAATTGAAGTGGGTAATGATATATTTTCTGCCTCAGACAGCCTAAGTGACATTGAAAAGATAGATTTCCAGAGTATGAAAATTCCAAAAATTAATTTAGATCCAAGGTTACCATCTAATAAAGAATATCTGGGTTTAAAAGCACATAACTTTGGTTACAATAAATTTTATTATTACATATGGAAGGATCGAATTGGAAATGGACAATTAAATAATACCTATTCATTTCATTATAAAGGTTTAGATATCCAAGGTATTTATAATGGTGACGTGAGTATTGGAGGATCTATAGTCGGAGATGTTGGGGTGCCTGATACGCTATTTGTAGAAAAATATTCGGTATCAGATAGTTACGGAAGATATATACTTGAAAATTTTAAACAAACAGAATGGAAGGATCCATTTTTTTCCACATTAGCTGGAAATATAGCTTCAAACGTAGAACCAATAGGCTATGGTTTTTTTAGCGCTTCAAATATTGTAAGAGATACAACCACCATTGAAGAAATAATTCGATTAAATGAGATGAATTAAATCTAACAATAATCACAACACCTGATGCGAAAACTTCTGATTTACATGCTGAGACAGGCTAATTTCCTGGTGGAAAGGCTCCAGGAGACTTTCATGATGCATAGTGATAGAGCCTATCATTGAGGATATTTGAGTAATACTTACTGTTTTCACCTCTCCTCTATCCATGATAAGATCGTTCTGCAAGTCACCTGAGCCGGCATTTTTATGAAAATCTCTAATAGCCTCTACGGTAAATTTCTTATTTTCTTTAACCCAGTGCTTAAACCATTTTTTGCGATTAGCTATCGCAGTTTCGTTGTATAATTGTGCGGATGCCCAAATATGGGGTCTCGTTGGATTTACTTTTTTAAGGTATTTTTCACTACCATCCCATTTAAACTCCAAAATTATAAGTTGAGGGTCATGAAAAAGCACTACCATGGTAAAAGGTTCGATATTAAGAAAATCGAAGTTTTTAAAAAACTCATCAGGCTTAATGCATTCAATAGCTTCCAGTAACATGAGTCCACGACTCATCTTATAAGGTGGATTAAGCTCATGAGGTTTATTGGCTCCATTTAGTAAACATACACTTACACCATTATCCGTGGTGGACACCCAAGTGCCTCCCGCTAAAGGATCTTTAGGGAAAATAATATTTTTACCCGCTATGTGCTTGTAGGAAGGAAATTGTGCTTTCCCCCTCAGAGGACTCTCATCTCTGTTGGTACTTAGGATAAATTGTTCGTTCTCTAGTGGTAAATAAGTAAGCGTGCACATACAATTTTTAAAGGAACAGAATATTACGAAATTATGCTTGCTTTAAAAACACTTATCTTTAATAAGTATAAAAAAAATGTAGTGGATCAGGGTATATGAAAGAATAATCTATTTTCCGTTCAATTTTATCCGCGCTAATAAATCTCTCGGGATTATTTGTAGGCAGATCAGAGATTATAGGTGGATCAAATCCTATTTCTTTTGCATTTTGTAAAAAAACTTCTCCCCGTGTAGGATGAAGTGGTGCCACCCCGTTGAAAATTTCCCCCCATATTTTATTAGAAATAACAGCTTCAATTAAACTAATGGCATCATCTCTATGAATATAGTTCACTTTTTGCAGTGCATTAGACACTTCTTTTCCCGCAAAATACCTTCCAGGAATCCTTTCATATCCTAAGAGTCCGCCCATTCTAATAATTGTTAGGTTCCCTTTATATTTTTCATTCAATAATTCTTCCACTTGCCAAAGTGCTGCAGCTCTATCGGAAGATTTATCCAAAGCATCTTCCTCAGTTATTTTTCTGTTAAAATCAGGATAAACTGAAGTAGCACTTATATAAATTACTTTTGTGTCAGGCTGAATATGTGGCACCAAAGATTGGATACAGTTAAGGTGATGGTCCTTATCTTTTGACCTGGTTTTTGGAGGAATGTTGATAATTAAAATATCGGTAGCAAAAAAATCTTTTGTAGGAGAGGAGGCAGGTAGATCAATGAGATACGGAGTTATTCTTATTTCTTTGAGTTCCTGTAATTTTGATAAAGTAGTAGAGCTTCCTTTAACTTCGTAACCATTATTAATTAATAATTTTGCTAAAGGAAGCCCTAACCAACCGCACCCTAAAATGCTGATGCATGTGTTTGTCAGCAATTGTTGCAATTATTTTCTTTTTGAACTTGGTATAGATTTAAAAACAAAGTCCCAAAAAGGTGATGATACACCAAAATATTTATCGGGGTGCTTGTAATGGTGAACACTGTGATATATCCACAACCACTTTAAAAAGTTTTTAGGAGGTTGGTAAGCATGTATTGCATAATGTACAAAGGCATATAGCACATAGCCCATCAAAAAGCCTGGGACAAAAGCAAAGGCGTATTTTTGCATCAATAACCATACAATACCAAATATTAATGAGCCAATAATAATAGCTCCTGCTGGTGGCATTACTATTCTATCTTTATCTTTTGGGTACTCATGATGCACACCGTGGAAGGTATATTGGATGGCTCTTTTCCATTTCTTATCGTCTTTCATATGGAAAACATATCTGTGAATAAAGTATTCACCCAATGTCCAACTGAAAAATCCAACAATAGAAATCCAAATAAAAGTAGTTAATTCCAGACCAATCTCTGCAAATCCCCAGTAACTTAAAAATAGTGAAATTCCTGTTAATATTGATAGTGGAATAGAGAAATGGCTCCTGGTCAACTTCTCTAATATTGGATTGTTGAAAAGTTGTTTTGTGCCTGTTGTTTTAACCTGTTGTTCGTGTGTAGTTTCCATTACTTGCAAATGTAGTTAAAATCTATAAATCAGTTGTTCTAAACGTTAAGAATAAAAAAATAGTTTATATTTTAGTAAAAAATAACGGTGATTTTAATCACTATTTCTTGAATTAGGTATTAATCAATTTCTCACTATTTACTACTTTTTCATAAAATCTTTCATAAAGAGGTAATATATTGGTAATATCAAATTCTTTGGCTCTAGCCAAGGCGGCATTTTTAAAAGATTGAATATTTTCTTCTTTTAAGATGTGTAGTGCTTTTTCTGTCATAGTTTCTACATCACCCACGTTACAGGTAAATCCAGTTACTCCATCAATGTTTAATTCAGGCAGTCCACCTGCGTTTGAGGATATAACGGGCACTTCACAGGCCATAGCTTCTAAAGCTGCCAAACCAAAACTCTCTTTTTCGGAAGGCATTAAAAATAGGTCACTTACTGATAATACCTCCTCTACAGCATCCAATTTACCTAAAAATCTAATATCATCACAAGTACCCAGCTCTCTGCAAAGCTTTTCCATTTTAATTCTTTCAGGACCATCTCCCACCAATAGTAGTTTAGCAGGAATATGCTTACGCACGTTATTAAAAACATGTATAACATCTTCCACTCTTTTAACTTTTCTAAAGTTGGAAGTGTGGGTTAGTAATTTTTCTCCATTGGGACAAATAGCAGTTTTAAAATGATCTTTTTTCTGCTTTTTAAACCTATCTAAATCTATAAAATTTGGAATAACTTCAATATGATTGTAAATATCAAAATGCTCTAGTGTGTCCTTTTTGAGATCTTCAGAAACTGCAGTAACACCGTCAGATTTGTTAATACTAAAGGTAACCACCGGCTCATAAGAGGGGTCTTTTCCCACAAGGGTTATATCAGTGCCGTGTAAAGTAGTTATTACAGGTATGTGGTGATTAGTTTCTTTTAAAATCTGTTTAGCCATATAGGCTGCCGATGCATGTGGTATGGCGTAATGTACATGCAAGAGATCCAATCCTTCGTGTTTCACAACATCCACCATTTTACTTGCCAAGGCAAGCTCGTATGGAGGGTATTCAAACAAAGGGTAAGAACGTAGATCCACTTCATGATAAAAAAGATTCTCATTAAAAAAATCTAATCGAGTGGGCTGCGAATATGTAATAAAATGAACTTGATGTCCATTTTTAGCTAATGCCTTACCTAACTCTGTAGCTACTACGCCACTTCCTCCAAAAGTTGGATAACAAACTATACCTATTTTCATTTATCTTTAATATTATAGGAATTTGCGTTAAAAATCAAAAATTTAAAGACTTTTAAACAAATAATAAATGTTGAAACGGCCAAATGATAAAAGTTGTTTTTAGAATTTATAAATACCTTTATAAATAAAATTGATGTGTGAGAGTTTAATTCACTTTCATTAAACAAGTAATTATTATTAATTGATATAATCAATTTGTTTGGTTTCAAATTCAAAAATTGACTCATAAATAACATCCATGATTCTAGTTCTATAGTTTCCTGAGATCAACTTTCTATTTTCCGCATCCGGATAAACCCTGTTAGATAGAAAGATAAAAACGAGCCCAAATTCAGGATCTGCCCATGCAGCGGTGCCTGTAAAACCTGTGTGGCCAAAGGTGAGTGGTGAAGCATACCTGGAAGTGGGAGAGGGGCCTGAGTCTTCTACTGGTTTATCCCACCCCAGGCCTCTTCGATTGTCCTTGTATTGTTTCTTAGTGAAATAGGGTACTGTCCCTTTCGAGAAGTATCTCGTGCCACCGTAGGCACCGTCCCATAAATTCATTTGCATTAATATGGCTAAATCCATGGCATTGCTAAATAATCCAGCATGTCCTGCTACTCCTCCCACCATGGCAGCTCCCTGGTCGTGTACCCATCCCCTAATTAAATCGTTACGAAAAGCCACATCGTTTTCAGTGGGTGCAATGCGTTCTTCTGAAAATCTACATAAAGGCAAAAACCCTAGAGTGCTTAAACCTAATGGAGCGTATAAATTATCGGCAAGAAATTCATTATATTTTAAATTAAGTGTGCGTTCACAAATTTTTTGCATAATGTAATAACCCATGTCTGAATAGCGATATTCATATTTTTTTTGTCCTCTTGGTAGTTTAAGTAAATCAGAATCTACCACCCATTGCCAAATTGAATCATCCAACATTACATGTCCGTAGAGGCCGGAAGCCAATTGGTTAGGGTATAAAACATCGGCTTCAGTTTGATAGTGAGGGGACTTGGTGCTAAAAAAGTCACTTGTTTTCAACCAAAATGGAATGTATGGGAGTAAACCTGCCTGGTGAGTGAGAATATCCCTCAAGGTCATATTTTTCTTATTGCTTTTTTTGAGTTCGGGTAAATAATTGGAAATTTTTTTATCCAAATCTATATATCCTCTATCGTATAAAAACATGACGCTTTGAAGCGTGGCTGCAACTTTCGTAACCGAGGCAATATCATAAATGGTCTCATCTTCAACCGGAGATACCCTGTTATAAGTAAGGTGACCATAGCTTTTTTCAAAAACTATTTGGCCATCTTTAGCCACTAAAACCTGACATCCTGGAGTGGCTTTATTCTCAATAGCTTCCTGAACAATTAAATCTATTTTTTCCAGATTAAATGCATCCATTCCCACTGCTTCGGGTTGGCTATATCCAAATCTGTTTAACGTTTTAGTTATAATGCCTGTACCGTAAGGTAAAGATTTTGAAACAGTAACCGGTAGCTTGCCTTTAGCAGCCTTAGCGCCAAAAATAATTTGCGGTGCTAATTGTTGTGTTTCGGGAGTATCCTCATACATTAATAAAATATGATCAAAATTAGGCAGGTAACTCAAGCTGTATGCATTTCCAAAAACAGTTAAAACTACATTAGTTTCCTCAGTCAGCTTCTGAAGAAAAAGTAAATCATCTTCTTTCAAACCAAATCTTCTGGAAGCATAATTACCCATGTCATGCAATCCAACTACAACTGTTTCATATTGTGAAAGCTGATTCATTAAGCGGGTATAACTCGCAGGGTTATCCTCATTTTTTGCTAATTGATAGTGTGTGAATGGCGCATATTTATTAAGATACTGTTGGAAAGTGCTGTTTTTATCACCTCTTAAAGACAGCGAAGCAAAGTTGGTGGTGTCTAAAATACTTATTGGAACAAAATTATTTTTACTTTTTACCAGCGTGGCTGCTTCTGCATATAATTTAGTTAATAATGTTTTAGCTTCCTTTGTGTGTAATTTCTCTTTGATTTGAGCTGTTGAAAGAGGCTTAAAACCTTTGTTTAGCCCTAATTGATATTTTGTTTTTAGGATTTTCTTTACACTTTCTTCCAGCCTATCAGCAGATAAATCTTTTCTTTGAATGGCCTTTCTGATTACTCCAACTGCAGTGGGAACATTCATAGGAAATAATAACACATCATTTCCGGCCTTAAAAGCCAATAAATCTGTTACGCCCGGCTCATAAAAATCGCTTACCCCTTTCATATTGAGAGCATCGGTAAAAATGAGTCCTTTAAAGCCCAATTCTTTTTTAAGCAAATCTGTCACTACAGCCGGCGATAATGTGGTGGCTCTATTGGGTGTATCGTCATAAGCTGGCATATGCAGATGGGCAATCATCATACTGCTTAAATCATTTTCAATAAGTTGTTTAAATGGATATAATTCTAAAGATTTTAGCCTCTCTTTGCTGTGATTAATTACCGGTAAAGTCAGGTGTGAATCAGAACCTGTATCTCCGTGACCAGGGAAATGCTTGGCATTGGCTACAACTCCATTATGCTGCAGACCTTTCATGTAGGCTATTCCTTTTCTTGCTACATTTTCTTTATTTTCACCAAAAGATCGGTAACCAATTACCGGATTCTTAATATTGTTGTTAATATCTACCACAGGAGCAAAATTAACATGCACTCCTACCAGTTTGGCTTGTCGTGCAATTTCAGCGCCCATAAAGTAAATTAAAGAGTCATTTTGGATGGCACCTAATGTCATTTGTTTTGGGAAATTCATAGTGCTGTCTAACCTCATTCCTAAACCCCATTCAGCATCCATACCAATCCAAAGTGGAATTTTAGATTTGGCTTGTAATCGGTTAGTCATAGTAATTTCTCTTCCAGGCCCACCCTGAAAAAATATTAAACCACCAATATGATATTTTTCAATAAGCAGCGAAAGGTTTCTTTCATGGTCATTACCTTTATTGGAATAGGCCGCAACCATAAATAGCTGTCCTATTCTTTCATCCATAGTCATGTTTTTGTACACGCTATCCACCCAGTTTAACTGATCTTTACTTGTTTGAGAAGTGATTTTTTGAGATAATAAAAAGGGAGTTGAAAATAAGATGATAAAAACAGAAAGATAAACTTTTTGGAACATGCTATGGTTTTGAATTTATGATTAAAGCGAAATTAACATTAAGTTTGTTCTTTCTGAAATAAGCTAATTGCTTTTGTTTAGAATTTGTAATGTTTTTAATGATATTATATCTTCATATATAATCGCATAACGAAAAGAATACAAGTTTCGTTTGTATTTAAGCTTTCAGATTAAATTAAAGTATTATGAAAATTCCATCTATATTCAGATTACCTAAGTATCAGAGGTTTGACATTAAACCCAGGTATTATGATCCTGTAAAGGAGGATATACAAAAAAGGACTAACCGAATCAGACAAGAGATGAAAATATCTGATTCCGGACAAAGGGTTGAAAGCATTAGAGAAGCCTATGCGGAACAAAGAAAATCCAATAAATCTGCCGATTTGTTTCAGGTTTTGATGATTGCTATCATTTCTGTAGCCCTTGGTGGGTATATTTTTTACGGAGCCAGCGTTTATTTTGCTTTATTGCTTCTACTTCCTTTATATATATTTTTACGAAGAAGAAAAAGCTAAAAATTCTTTATGCCCAATATTATTCAATTATTGCCTGATGCAATAGCCAACCAAATTGCAGCAGGAGAAGTTGTTCAAAGACCGGCCTCTGTGGTAAAAGAATTAATGGAAAATGCTATAGATGCCGGGGCTAAAAACATAAAATTAATTGTAAAAGATGCAGGTAAGCAACTGATTCATGTAGTGGATGATGGTTCCGGTATGAATGAAACAGATGCCCGCATGTGTTTTGAGCGCCACGCCACTTCTAAAATAAAAAAATCAGAAGATCTGTTTTCCTTAAAAACCATGGGGTTTCGCGGTGAAGCGATGGCCTCGATTGCAGCTGTGGCTCAGGTAGAATTAAAAACCAAAAATAGCACTGCCGAATTAGGAACTTTGATTCAAATTGAGGCTTCAGAAGTAAAGAAACAAACTCATGTAGCCACAGTAACTGGCTCCAGCATTAGTGTAAAGAATTTATTTTACAATGTGCCTGCCAGAAGAAATTTCTTAAAATCTAATCCGGTAGAACTAAGACATATAATAGAAGAATTTCAAAGAATAGCCCTTTCTAACCCAGCTATTGGCTTCAGTTTCCATCAAAACGATTTAGATGTTTATCAATTAACAACCGGTAAATTAAGTCATCGAATTGTTGGGCTTTTCGGTAAAAACTATCAGGAGCAGTTAGTACCATGCGAAGAAAGTACCGATCAATTAAAAATTCATGGGTATATCGGAAAGCCCGAATTTGCTAAGAAAACCAGAGGAGAGCAGTTTTTTTTTGTGAATAACCGCTTCATAAAAAGTGGCTATTTACACCATGCAGTTGTAAATGCTTTTGAGGGTTTACTGCCAAAGGAATCGCATCCTTTTTATGTGCTGTTCATTGATATTGATCCAAAGCGTATTGATGTGAATGTACACCCAACTAAGACAGAAATTAAATTTGACGATGAGCGAACCATTTACGGAATAATGACTGCGGCTGTCAGGCAATCTATCGGCACCCATAATGTGGCTCCTGCATTAGATTTTGAAAGTGATGTTAATTTTAGCTTCACCAAACCTAGGCAGGCAGATTTAGGTAATTTATCGGGCAAAATGCCCCAATATAAAAAGTTTAAGACAAGTGACGGAGATGAAGATGGTGAATGGAATAGAATTTTATCTAATTTCCAGGAATTAAGTCAGAAAATTACAGAGAAGGAGCAAGACAGGCAGGAGGAAATGTACTCCGGACAAGAGGCGGTAACTTTTGGCAGTTCTATTAACGACCAGCCGGCCAGCCCCAAGTCTATTACAAATGAGTTAGTTGATGTTAAAAGGAGCGTTTTTCAGATCCACTTGAAATACATTGCTACTCAGGTAAAATCAGGCCTTATGTTGGTAGATCAGCAAGCGGCACATGAGCGAATACTTTTTGAGAAATTTTCCCAACATTTACAACAACAAAACGGGAGTTCCCAGCAATTTCTATTTCCTGAGCAGATTCAGCTTTCCCCACCTGATTATGCTTTAGTGATGGGCATGGAAGACGAGCTAAAAGCGTTAGGCTTTGTTATTTCGTCCTTTGGGAAGGAAACTATTGTTATAAATGGTGCACCAACTGAACTAACGGATTCATCTGTTAAGCCCGTATTTGAAGGCTTAATTGATCAGTTTAAACACAACAAAAATGTACTTACCATTTCAAAATCAGAAAATATCGCTCGTTCCTTGGCCAGAAGATCGGCCATTCGTTCAGGGCAAAAGCTCAACCCTGAAGAGATGAATTCGTTGATTGATAAATTGTTTGCATGTAATAATCCCAATTATACACCTTCAGGCAATTCAACTTTTATTATTTTTGATCTTGATAAGATCTCAAGCTTCTTTAACAGATAAAATTATATGTTCGCAAGACTAACTCCGGTTGTCAAAAACCTACTACTGGTTAATATAGCACTGTTACTAATTCCATCGGTGTTAAATATGGATTTGAACGATGTTTTTGGACTCCGCTATATTTTTGCAGAAGAATTCAAGCCATTTCAATTTATTACCTATATGTTTTTTCATGGTGGCTTTGGTCACCTTTTGGGTAATATGTTCGCTCTGTTTATTTTCGGTCCAATGCTGGAAAGATTTTGGGGTGCTAAACGTTTCTTTATTTTTTATATGGTGACAGGAATTGGTGCAGGTATATTGTATGGTGTAGTCACTTTTGTGGAAATGCAACAATTGGAAAGCGCTGCTGAATCATATATCGAAAACCCTAACTATGAAGATTTTAATAGTTTTATTTCTGATCATGCCAGCTATGCACGCAAGCAATGGTATGACTTTCTAGACTCTTATGGAGATAACCCTGATAATCAACAATATATTCAAGGAAGTATACAACGTGTTAAGGAAGTGGTACGTTTTCAAGGTAATATCCCTATGATTGGAGCTTCCGGTGCTATATTTGGGATACTATTTGCATTTGGGTTTTTATTCCCCAATACTGAACTGTTCTTATTATTTCCGCCTATTCCCATCAAAGCCAAATACCTTGTAACTTTCTATGCTCTCTATGAGTTATATGCAGGCGTACAACGAGCTCCTGGGGATAATGTGGCACATTGGGCCCACCTGGGAGGAATGTTAATAGCTTTTATACTTCTGAAAATATGGCAGAATAATAAAACTAAATTTTATTAATTAGAGTAAACTGAAATATGGCAGGAATATTTGATGAATTAAAACAGAATTTTAAACGTCCTAATAATGCGCTTAATCAGTTAATTATTATTAACGCTGTAGTCTTTGTTGGCTTAGGTTTATTAAGTGTAATTGGCTATTTCTCAGGGGCTGAAAACCTGCATGCCATTGTAGATAGGCAATTTACGATTCCGCCCGATCTGGAAAGGTTTATTTATAGACCTTGGACTTTGATAACCTATGCTTTTTCACATGCAGGCTTTATGCATATATTGTTCAATATGCTGGCTTTATACTGGTTTGGGATGCTCATTTCTCAATATTTGGGTAGTGCCAAGCTAATTAATTTATATGTATTAGGTGCTTTAGCTGGTGGAGTTATATTTATTCTAGCTTATAATTTTATTCCAGCATTGGCCGAGAGAGGCACTAATGGAATGGTAGGTGCATCTGCGGCAGTTTTTGCTGTAGCAGCTGCTGCAGCTACCTTATTGCCTGACTATAGATTCCATCTCATATTTATAGGTCCTGTTAAAATCAAATATATTGTTTTAGTTTATATAATCATGTCAGTTTTGGGGTCTGCAGGTGCTAATGCAGGTGGTAATATTGCCCATTTAGGAGGAGCAGGCATTGGGTTTTTATATGTAAGAGGTTTGCAGGCTGGTACTGATTTTGGTTTATGGATTCATAAATTTTTAACCGGAATACAAAGCATCTTTAAGTCAAAACCCAAAATTAAAGTAACCTACAAGAGTAAAAAGTCATCGTCCTCTTTTGGGAAGTCAAACCAAACTAGCGGTGATAAAGGAACCGACATTGCCCAGGAAGAAATTGATTTAATCTTGGATAAAATTTCTGAAAAGGGTTATGAGAGTTTAAGTAAAGAGGAAAAACAGAAGCTTTTTAATGCAAGTAAAAAATAATTAAGAATTACGAGTTTTTGAATTACGAATTGAAGAAGCTTGCAATTGCTGAAAAACTAATCCAGAATAATAATTAAAATACGTATCAAACAGCGTTATGTTTTTTAACAAGACCTAATTAAATCTGCCCAATTACGAACATCTTTTCCATAGTAGGATTTTCGCTTCCACCTCTAGGTTCAAGCGTCACAGCAAAAGCTGAAGCGTTTTCAATGTTTTTCATTTTCAACAAGGAGGTCATATCTCCGCCTACATCAAATACTCCCATATCTACAGGAGCGCCATCAACTATTGCCCACAATTGATACTGCGAATTCTGTTCATTAGAAGGCATTTTCTTAGCATTTAAGAATACTTCATTGGTCTTTTTATTCCAATGCACCATAGCTTGAGCGCCAGGTGCAATTTCCAAGCCTTCCATCGCTACATTTTCAATTCCTGGTTGCCTTAGTATATTAAGGTTATTGGCATATTGGTCCGACTGATTTTTTACAATATTGTATTGTTGCGCCAGTGTTTCATTCTGGGTTATTATTTCAGAAAGTCTATTTTGCGTATTTAGCCATTGACCTCTATAATATACAGCTAGTACGATACCAATAATGGCAACAATGCTGGCAGCTGCACTAAAAAACGGATATAATACAGCAGATTTCCTCTGTGGTATTTGTCTTGTGTCTTCAGATATGTTGGGTGCTTGCTGAATTGTATTTTCTTTTACTAGAGATGGCTCAACCTCCTGTTCAGATTTTTCAAGATCTAATCCTAAATCAGCAAAAAGCTTACTCTTTACTAATTTTGGAGGTGTTATACTCCCTTTCTCACCGAGTGCAGAGAATGTTTCTTCTGTTTCTTCAATAGCCACACGAATTTCAGGATGTTGTGCAGCTAATTTTTGCACATCATTCCTTTCCTGCTCATTAAGCTGGTCTAAAACATAGGATTCAATAATTCCTGACGATATGTAGTTTTCAATATTCACAATAACAATGCTCTTAATTCTCGCATAGCTGTTCTCGCTCTTGTTTTCACTGTTCCTAAAGGAATGTTGAATTCTTCTGCTATTTCAGTTTGCGTATAGCCCTTATAATACATTAAATCAATTACAAATTTTAAATCATCGGGAAGTTGGTCCAGCACTTTGTCAAGTCCTATTCCATCTATCGATTGGCTTTGTGAATTTGCATGATCAATGGTATGTACGTTATCAGAAACTAAATCGGTTTTATGGGTTTTCTTAATTTCTTTAGATCTGATTTTATCTATAGAAGCATTTCGGCTTATATTAGCTAACCAGGTATAAAGGCGGCCTTTTCCTGCATCATATGAAGAAAAATTATTCCATACCTTCATATAAACATCGTGTAGTACTTCCTGAGCTACTTCTTCTGATTTTACTATTCTCAGAATAACGCCATATAGTGCGCCACTATAATTATCATAGAGGTATTCAAGAGCAGATGGCTTTTTAGCCTGCAATTCCTGAACAAGTACTTCTTCTGATATCTTTTTGATAGGGCTTATGACGCTTGGAATTAAAATGTTTATTTCTGACTGTAAATAAAATGATATAAATCCGAATAAAAAAGCCGATGATAAAATCTATATTAATATGATTTCATCATCGGCTTAAATAATTAATGTTATTATATTTATAAATGAATTACTTCATCATAGGCAGCAGCGGCAGCTTCCATAATTGCTTCACTCATTGTTGGGTGAGGATGAACAGTTTTAATCAATTCATGCCCTGTTGTTTCTAATTTTCTGATAGCAACTATTTCGGCAATCATTTCTGTTACATTGGCACCAATCATATGTGCACCCAATAATTCACCATATTTAGCATCGAAAACTAACTTTATAAAGCCATCTTTTGCACCTGCAGCACTCGCTTTTCCTGAGGCTGAGAAGGGAAATTTACCTACTTTCAATTCATAACCAGCTTCTTTAGCAGCCTTTTCAGTATAACCTACTGAAGCAATTTCAGGACTGCAATAAGTACATCCCGGTATATTGCCATAATCTAATGGTTGAGGATTTTCCCCAGCAATTTTTTCTACACAGATAATACCTTCGGCAGAAGCTACGTGCGCTAAAGCAGGTCCATGAACAATATCACCAATTGCATATACACCTTCTACATTGGTTTTGTAGAAAGTCATCCACCAAAACTTTTCCTTTTTCAGTAGCTACTCCTACATCTTCTAACCCAATACCTTCCAAATTAGTAGCCACGCCTACAGCGGAAAGCACTATTTCTGCTTCTAATTGCTCTTCTCCTTTAGCCGTTTTAACAGTTATTTTACTGTTTTTACCTTTTGTATCAACCTTAGTAACTTCAGAGCTGGTCATGATTTTGATGCCGGCTTTTTTATAAATTTTCTCAAGTGCTTTTGAAACTTCTTCATCTTCTACCGGCACAATTCTATCAAGATATTCCACAATAGTTACTTCTGTGCCCATAGCATTGTATAAGTAAGCGAATTCAACACCAATAGCACCTGAACCTACAACCACCATCGATTTAGGAAGTTTTTCAAGAGTCATCCCTTTTCTATATTCAATCACTTTTTTACCGTCAATTGGTAAATTGGGAAGTTCTCTGGCTCTACCTCCAGTAGCTATAATAATATGGTCAGCACTGTATTCTGTTTTTTTACCATCTTTATCTACCTCTACCTTTTTGCCACTTTTTAACTTCCCAAAGCCTTCCAGCACATCAATTTTATTTTTTTTCATTAAAAATTGAACGCCTTTGCTCATTCCGTTGGCTACATCACGACTTCTTTTAATTACATTAGTGAAATCAACTGAGGCATCTTTTACTGTAATTCCATAGTCTTTAGCGTGAGTGATATATTCAAAAACATTGGCACTTTTAATAAGTGCTTTAGTAGGGATGCAACCCCAGTTTAAACATATACCACCTAAACTCTCTTTTTCTATTACTGCTACTTTTTTCCCTAACTGTGAAGCTCTTATAGCGGCCACATATCCTCCGGGTCCGGTACCAATAACAATAACATCGTATTTCGAAGCCATATTTATATCTTTATTTTTATGAATACTGAATTTTCGTTTACAAATTTAACGGATTTGCCCCTAGAAAAAAATTTTAGAGGCTTTAGGATTTGTAATACTTCGCTCGTGCCACATTTTAACATTGTTGTAGGTGCGAAGGATGTTGTATAATAAGGTCATTGAAACTAATAATATGGCTAGATATTTAATTACTCGACTCAATTTACCGCTATAATTTTTAAAAGCAGACACTAAAATTACTATGATTAAAGGCAACACAGGACTTAAAAACCTATCTAAAGTTTCAGGATCAATAATTGGAAATATTGAGAAACATAAGTAATAGGTTAAAAGTACAATTAGGCTGAGTCTTTTTTTATCTATTTTTAAGATAAATAAAACAAGAGCACCTATCATAAAAATCAAGATAGTATCAGGAATTTCAAAATATTGAGCTGGTAAAAATGTGTTTGATAGGTTGATAGATATTCTTGCTAAATTGGTAAAGAAATCTGAAAAGAAACCAGATTGAGTGATGGGGGCATCTTGAGAATAATTAATATTAACTGTTATATTCCATATTATAATTGGAATAACTGCAAGAAATAAACCTATAGCATTTATAAGAAATTTTCTCGATTTTTTATGAGAAAAAAAATCATAAAGCTCATAAACACCTATACCTAAAACTAAAAACATACCAGTGTTTCTTTGTAAACACATCAAACTGAAAAGAATTATCCAAAAAATATAAAGTATTGGTTTATATGATTTCGTCCAGGAATGGTAGCAATACAAACCACTATAAAAAAAGGATATAAATGCTACTTCCGACCAAAAAAAAGTTGCTGTTAAAAAGGGGAAGGGAGTTAAAACTAGTACAAATAATGAAATAAGAGCTATTTTTTTGGAGTGGGTATAGCGTTTAAAGCTGTAGTAAATGCTAATTAAGCTGAAATTAAAAAATAGAATATGTAAATAATAGTAATGATCACTATGGTTGAAAAAACTCAATATAACAGGAAATAGTGGTGGCCAGTAATCATAACTTCCACCGCCATGGCTTTTAAACACCCCTTCCGCCAGAAAACTTCTTGAAGCGGCCCAGTAATGGAAGGAATCTGATGTCCAAATAAGACCTCCCCATGTAGCGTATAGAAAGATTGAAGTGGAAAACACTAGGCAAATGCCTAATAAAATCATTTCTGCTCGTTTTGAAAGCGGATTTAGTTCACTTTTGCTGATAAGTTTATTAATTTGCATCTCAAATGTAATTTTAAGCCATTAATCAACTAAAAACCAAATATGACGCAATTATTAAAAGGAAAAACGGCATTAATTACCGGTGCCTCCAAAGGAATAGGTAAAGCCATAGCGCAAAAATATGCTCAACAGGGTGCTAACGTAGCATTTACTTATCTTTCTAGTGTGGAGAAAGGACAGGCACTGGAAAAAGAATTAGCCCAATTTGGTGGAAAAGTTAAAGGATATAGATCCGATGCTTCAGATTTCACAGCTGCTGAGCAACTTATAAATGATGTTGTAACTGATTTCGGATCCTTAGATGTATTAATAAACAATGCAGGTATCACTAAAGATAATTTATTGATGCGTATGTCAGAAGAAATGTGGGATGATGTTATTAACGTTAATCTAAAATCTTGCTTCAATACAGTAAAAGCAGCCACAAGAACTTTTATGAAGCAAAAAAGTGGTTCTATTATCAATATGACTTCTGTAGTGGGCTTGAAGGGCAATGCTGGCCAGGCCAATTATGCAGCCTCTAAAGCAGGGATTATTGGTTTTACCAAGTCAGTGGCGCTTGAATTAGGTTCCAGAAACATCAGATCAAATGCCATTGCTCCTGGCTTCATTGAAACAGAAATGACAGATGCATTAGACGAAAAGACAGTTCAAGGATGGAGAGATGCTATTCCTTTAAAAAGAGGTGGTCAACCGGAAGATGTAGCAGATACTTGTGTGTTTTTAGGTTCTGACATGTCGGCCTATATAACCGGGCAGGTAATTCAAGTTGATGGTGGAATGCTCACCTAATTCTTTGATTCGAAACCTCTATGCAAAGGTAAATATAGAGGTTTCGCAACTTTCTTCTAGAATAAAAGTTATTTGTTCGTTTTTAAATTTCTAACCTAAAGATTCGTTACTTGAACACTTTAGTTTTAAGTTAGTCTATTAAGTACATCTTAAATTAATCAACCTAAATTCATTTTAGCTTCTTAAGTATTTATGCTCAGTTCAGCATTGTCTTCTTATTGGATTGTGATTTGCTTTTTCTTAGGCGGAGCATATGCATATATTTTATACGCTAACGGATCGAAACCTTGGAGCAAAAAATGGAATATAGCATTATTTACACTACGTTTTATAGGCATCACTCTTGTTGCTTACCTATTTCTCGAGCCTTTTTTGAGCACCAGAACAACGGAGTCTGATAAGCAGAATATTGTTTTCCTATGGGATAATTCGCAGTCGATTTACAAAAGCGTGAATGATGAAGAATTACAAACAATATGGGGAAATGTAAATGATGTGGCTCAAAAGCTTGAAAGTGAGAAGAATGTAAAAGTAGATATAATCAACTTAAGTGGAGAAACAGTTATTTCAAGTGATTCATTAAGCCAAAATGCAGTCCTTAGCCCAATAGATCCTGCTCTCAAAGATATTTCCAACAATTATAAAAATCAACTTTTAGCAGAGGTGGTATTGTTTTCTGATGGCATTTTTAATAGAGGCATTTCTCCCGAATACTATGCTTATCCCTTTAAGCTTAGTACTATTGGAATAGGTGATACCGTTGAAAAGCAAGATGTAGAACTGAAGAGCTTAAGGTACAATAAGGTAGCTTATCAAGGTAATAAATTCCCTATAGTGGCTGAAGTGGTACAAAATGGATGGAAAGATAGAAGCACTACCGTTGAATTATTCAAAAATGGAATTTTAGCAGAAAAAAGAGTAATTGATTTCGAAACCGATAATTCCTTAAAACAGGTAGAATTTCTAATTGAAGCCAATGAAAAAGGCTTTCAATCATATTCTGTAAAAATCAAACCTTTTGCAGAAGAATTTAATAAAAATAACAACCAGAAAATTGCTTATGTCAACGTTATAGAGGGTAAAAAGAAAGTTCTACTCCTAGGCAGGGCTCCGCATCCTGATATTAAAGCTTTGCAGCAATCTATCACTAACAATGAAAATTACGAATTAAGTCTGGTAGTAAATGGACTGCATCAATTTAAAGAAGATGACTATGATTTGGTGATTTTATTTCATTTGCCCGATGATGATAACACCTTTCAAAATGAAATTCAAAAGCTTGCCGATCGAAACGCCTCATTTTGGTTTATTACTGGCCCTGGAACCAATGTGAATCGAATTAATAGTGTCAACAGGTCTTTAGTAATTGCCCCATGGAATGACACAGACCAGGCTAGCGTGTATATAAGCACGAATTTCAATCCTTTTGAATTGACTAGTGAGCAAGCTGGCACCCTTCAGAATTTGCCCCCTGTGGATGTTCCTTTTTCGGAAGCTAAAGCTAATGTTCGGTCAGAAACTTTATTATATAAGCAAATAGGTAGTGTGAAAACTGATCAGCCTATTTTTACCTTTTTTGCTGATGATGAGGTAAGACAGGCAACTTTATTAATGGAAGGATTTTGGAAATGGAGGTTAGTAGAGCATTTGAATACAGGTAACTATACATTTTTTGATGAGTGGGTGATGAAAACCATTAGATATTTAACCTCAAAAAATGATAAAAATCAATTTAAATTATATCCTGAACAGGAAGAGTTTTCTAGTATGGAGGAAATTAATTTTCAGGTGGAGCTATATAATCAGGTTTATGACAAAATTTACGGCATACCGGTAAACTTGCAACTCAGAAATGAAAGTGATAGTATTTTCAATTTCCAATTCACTCCTGACAGGGTGCAACCAAACTTCGTAATAGGATCCTTACCTGCTGGCATTTACAAATATACCGGACAGGCTAAAATAGGAGCAAAGGGTTATACCGCAGCAGGACAATTCGTGGTAAGCGATTTTTCTATAGAATTGCAAAATTTAGTAGCCGACTTTGAATTGCTTAAAAGGGTAGCTAAAAAGAACGAAGGAGGATATTTTGAGGTAACAGAAATGGACTCCCTTTATAATTATCTATCCAATAGAGATTACCCTCAAATAGTAACCGGTCAGTTACAGAAAAAACCATTAACAGAAAATTATTGGCTTTATCTTTTAATATTTCTGATCTTGTTTTCGGAATGGTTTATTAGGAGATATTTCGGATCTTATTAAATAATGCAGATTACGCAAATAATTACATAAGAACCAATTCAGTTGAATAGGATGCTTTTTTATTATAATGGGTCAATATTAATGTTTTTATGACTTAATTAATTATTTAATTGTATAATGTAGCTGTTAGATCGGAAGATTTTTCCGAATAACAAATGAAAATAATTTGTGAATAGCCCAAAACTTACATAAAAAATTAAACCTAAACTTTAAAATATTAGTGGTAACCTATTGATATTTAGAAAAATATAATAATATTGTCACATAATTAATAAAAATCTATCAACTATGCTCAAAAAAGGTATTTCAATAGTCCTCTCTTTAGGTATTATTTTCTCAGTTTATTATTATCTTCAGCAAAATGAACCCTTTGTAAATGAGTCTCTTACGGAAGAGGCTATTAATATAGTTACTCCGGTGCTAGAGGTAGAACCAACAGTTTTATACGGAATGGTTGTGGATTCATTCCGAATTTCAGAAAATTCAGTTCAGAGAAACCAGAGTCTCTCAGATATTTTGTTGGCTTATAATGTATCTCATCAAGATATTTTTAAACTAGCTAATATTTCAAAAGAGGTTTTTGATGTGAGAAAATTGAGTACCAATAAAAAGTATACAGTTATTTATGAAGGGGAGGACTCTTTACCATCTGCCAAAGCATTGGTATATGAGCCTAATCCGGAGGAATACGTAGTTTTTAATTTGAGGGACTCTATGCATGTTTACATAGAAAAAAGGCCTATCGAAATCAGAGAGACTACTTTAAGTGGAATAATTACTTCCTCATTGTATAATGCAATTCGTCAGGGAGGAGGAAGTGATCAATTAGTGAATTTAGTAGCAGATATGTATGGGTGGCAAATAGCAATGGATAGACTATATAACGGTGATAAATTTAAAATTCTATACACAGAAAAAGTAATTGAAGGAGAATCAGTAGGGATAGAAGAAATCATTGGAGCAGAATTTATTCATTCGAAAAGTCCTTATTTATCAGTAGCTTTTGACCAGGGAAACGGAACGGATTACTTTGATGATGAAGGTAAGAGTTTGAGAAAGGCTTTTTTAAGATACCCTGTTGAATTTAGTAGAATCAGTTCTAAATTTTCTAGAAGTAGATTTCACCCAGTGCAAAAAAGGTATAAAGCGCATTTAGGTACTGATTTTGCAGCTCGAACAGGTACGCCTATTTATGCAGCTAGTGATGGAATAATCACTAAAGCTGCTTATGAAAAGTATAATGGAAATAATGTGAAAATAAGACATAATTCAACCTTTGACACGCAATATCTTCATATGTCTAAAATAGCTTCAGGTATTAAGAATGGAGTTAAAGTTAAGCAAGGGCAGGTGATTGGCTATGTTGGAAGTACGGGTTTAGCTACAGGTCCACATTTATGTTACAGATTTTGGAAAAATGGACAACAGGTTGATGGATTAAATGTGGAACTGCCACCTTCAGAACCTATTGTAAAAGACCATTTATCTAAATATATGCGTTATAAAGATTTTGTAAAAAACAAGTTAGATCAAATCCAATATCCTGAAGAAAAGAAAGAAGTTTTATTAGCAGGTATGCAATAAATGCTCCTTCAAGGCATTATTGGTAAATAGATAGTGTCATTATAAAATTCTGGTAAATGCCCTTTAAAATATTTTTTTTCAGTCTACTGATTGCATTTCAAATAACTCACTTAAAAGGGCAAAAACTTGGCTTAGTGCTAAGTGGTGGAGGGGCCAAAGGACTTGCTCATGTTGGTGTAATTAAAGCACTGGAAGAGAATAATATCCCTATTGATTATATTGTTGGCACCTCAATGGGAGGTATTATTGGTGGAATGTACGCTGCAGGTTTTACTCCTGAAGAAATTGATTCCATCACTACAAGTAAAGAATTTCTTCAATGGGTAAATGGCGAAATACCAGATAAATACAAAGTTTATTATATAACAGAGACAGCTATTCCTAAGTGGTTGGAGATTAATCTCGGAGTGGATTCTACCCTAGAGGCGCAATTTCAACCTAAATTAGCAAACGATTTAGCGCTTAATTTTGCTCTTGCAGAGCACATGGCAGCTCCAAATGAAGTGGCAAATGCCGATTTTGACCAATTATTTGTCCCTTATAAAGCCATTGGTGCAGAAGTTTTTACTCAAAAAACAGTTTTATTAGATTCGGGCAACTTGGGAGCTTCTATTCGCGCTACCATGTCAGTGCCATTTGTTTACAGACCAATACGGATCAATGGACAATATATTTTTGATGGGGGAATTTACAGTAATTTTCCAGTGGGAGTAATGAAAAATGAATTTCAGCCAGATAAAATGATTGGTGTAAATGTAGCATCAAAGGTTTTTAAAGAGTATCCTCAAGAATTGGATGATAAAATCATATCATCCTCTTTATTGTATATGATGATGGATAAGGCTGACCCTAGTAGTTTGGGAGAGGGCAATGTTTATATTGAGCCAAACCTGGATGGTTTTTCCGGCTTCAATTTTAGAGTTGCTAGAGCTATCATCGATAGTGGTTATGTAGCAGCGATGAGGCTAATGCCAGAGATACTTGAAAAAATCGATGAAAGGTCAAATCCTGCAGAGTTAGAAGCTAAAAGAAAAGATTTTAAGCAAAAACAAAAACCTTTACTTTTTTCAGATATTGATTTTCAGGGTTTTAATAAAAATCAAAAAGCCTATATAACCAAGGTGTTACACGAAGAACCCGGAAAAACACTCACCATTGACGACATTAGGGCTAACTACTATAAACTTGTTGCAGACCCTTATTTCTCCGATGTATTTCCTGAAATCACGTATAATAGTAAAACAGAAAAATTTAAATTCACCTTAAATTCTAATAAGGATGAAAAATTGCGACTACAGTTAGGAGGGAATATTGCCTCAGGTAGTTTGAGTAATATTTTTATAGGGGCCAAATTTGATCAGCTTAATAAATGGTTGTATAGCCATAGCCTTGATGGTAGAATTGGTGAATTTTATAAATCCTTTCAATATAAGGTTAGGATAAATACTCCATCACAATTTCCATTTTTTATTGAGCCATTTTTTCAATATAATAATTGGGATTATCTGAGCACAAGCAGCTTATTAACTGATATAAAAGTGAATGATATAGTGCAGTTTGATAGAAAATACGGATTAAATATTGCTTTTCCTCTATTGCAAAAATATAAAATCAACCTTCAGGCAAGCTATTTACAAAAGCAGAATAGATACGGAAATGCACAAGTATTTCAGTCATCAGATACTTTAGATACCAATAGGTTTTCAGGGATGCACAACGAAATATCACTTCAATACAATGATTTAGATGAAAGGCTGTTTCCTGTCAGGGGTAGAAGCCTTTATTTCGGCATCACACATAATATGGGAATAGAAGCCTATAACCCTGGTTCAACCGCTAATGCCAGTCCATTGGATAGGGAGCATAGCTGGATACAGTTAAATGCATATTATGAAAAATACTGGTTTGTTGGATTTGGTGATTTGGGCTTTAACATAAATGCTAAAGCTAGCAATATGAGTGCTTTTGCTAATATTAATGGTACTTTGCTTAATTCACCCACCTATAATCCTACTTTTGAAAGTGCAAGTTTAATTTTAAATAATTTTAGGTCGCCCGCATTTTTGGCTGCCGGATTAAAATATCATTTTACTATTTATAAAAATTTCCAGTTCAGGGCTGAAGGACATGCTTTTAAACCGATTGTAAAGTGGGAACAAACTCCAACGAGTGTGAGTAGGGGCCAATTATCCCCTGAGTATCATCTAGCGGCAATGGGCAGCTTAATTTACCGGACACCTGTTGGTCCGATTAGTTTTTCTGCGCACTATTATGATGATGAAAATCCATTTTTTGTATTACTTAACATCGGGTTTTTAATGTTTAATGACAAGCCTTTAGAATAGTTTTGTAGTATCTTTTAAAAAAAATTAAATATTTACAGAATTATATCTTAGTTTTGTACATCAATTTAATTGAAAAAACTAAAATTACTTATTCGAGAAATATTTTATGTGTAAATCAATTTTATTTACCATTTTTTTATTTTTGTGCACTTTATCTTTAAGTTCTCAGCCTAATACTAATTGGGTTAAATTAGAGGGTAAAGTCATGAATAAGATCATAGAAACGCCTGTATTAGCTACACTTACCTTAGAAAGCCTGCCTTATGGTGCGGATCTCAGGGTTTTTAATTCAGATGAAGCTAGTGGTGAGTTTGTTTTCTACGTGGTGGAAAATAAGCCCTATAAAGTTACAATTACGGCTAAAGGTTACATGGATTTTGAACGTGAAATTGAAATAGATTCCACTTCTTCATTTTTTTTAGTTTCCATGATGCCAAAAGGTTCTGGCACATTGCTTAATCTAAACATTAATTTTGATCAGGGTAACTCAAAAGTAATGGAGGAATCTTATCCTGAATTGGATAGATTAGTTGCAATGCTAAAAGAGTACCCAAATATGGAAATACAACTTGAAGGTCATACCGATTTCAGAGGAAGTGCAAGAGCAAATGAAAGACTTAGCGAAAGAAGAGTACAGTCAATAAAGAGTTACCTACTATCGGAAAATATTGGCTCTAAAAGAATTAAAACAAAAGCTTTTGGCGGTTCAAAACCGCTTTCAAAAGAAAATACCGAAGAAGCTAAATTAATGAATCGAAGGGTTCAGGCCAGAATTCTTAAAACCGAATAATTGAAATAAAATGAGAAAAATTTTACTAAGCACTTTAATTTTTATTTTCACCTTTACATCAATACAAGGACTACTTGCACAAGAAGTGCAATGGGCCGTTGAGGTGATTGAGTTCTCATCTGAATTAGAAGAAACCCAATTCTCAGTGAAACAATTGCTAGGGAAACCTAATGTATTCCCTTGGGGGGAAGGTAGCCCTAACGCCTGGACACCAGCCAAGCCAAGCTCAAAAGAGTTTGTGAAAGTGGGTTTTGCTAATCCTATGCCAATTAAGCAGATTGCAATTGCGGAATCATACAATCCATCCACTTTGTCAGAAATTTACTTTTATGATGAGGCTGGTAAAGAGTATATGATTATACAGAGAGAACCGGTTGTCGTAAATCAACCAGGTCGTTTTCTTAGATTATTTACAGAACTAACTACCTATAATGTAGCCGCAGTTAAATTAGTTTTTATAGGTGATGCAGTGCCTGGTTATTACAGCATTGACGCAATAGGAGTCTCTGATTCTGATACACCTATTGATTTAAAACTAGAGCTTGTTCCTAATGTTGTGGAAGACATTGAAGCGGAGGAATTAGATAGTAGAGTTAATAGTGAATATGAAGAACTAGGACCTACCTTAAGCCCGAACGGAAAGCAACTATTCTTCGGAAGAAAATTTCACCCTGAGAATGTTGGCGGTGTAGAAGATTACGAAGATATATGGGTGAGTGACTTAGACACGGTAACAAATGAATGGAAATTAGCAAGAAATATCGGTGCCCCTTTAAATACTGCAGATCCCAACTTTATCAGTTCTATCACTCCTGATGGGAATACATTGGTTTTATTGCTAGGAAACGAATATAGTGGTAAGAAAAGATTGGTTTCTGGTGCTTCAATTAGTTCAAAACAAGGCGATGGTTGGTCTGAGCCCGAAGCTTTACAAATTGATGATTTTTATAATTACTCAGATAAAGCCAACTTTTATTTAGCTAATAGCAGAAAAACTATGGTAATGTCAATAGAAAGGGACGATACCTATGGAGATAGAGATTTATATGTGAGTTTTATGAAAAGAGATGGAGCCTGGACGGCCCCAATGAATTTAGGCGCTAGTGTTAACACAGCAACTTCAGAATCATCACCTTTTTTAGCGTCTGATGACAAGACCTTGTTCTTTTCTTCAGAAGGCTATGTTGGTTTTGGTAAATCAGATATTTACATGACAAGAAGGTTAGATGACACATGGCAAAACTGGAGCGAGCCTTTAAATATGGGGCCACAAGTGAATTCAACAGGAGATGATCTTTTCTTTACAATGCCGGCACAAGCTAATTTTGCTTATTATACAAAAGAAGATTCTGTTGGAGACATGAATATATACAGACTACCAATGCCTCTTTTCTACGAAATTGACCCTGTAATCACAATTTCAGGAAGAGTTTTAGACGGAGAAACACAAGAGCCACTTGATGCCCTTGTAACTTATGAGACTTTAAAAGATGGTAAAGAAGTAGGCCAGGTAAGAACTGATCCTACCACTGGTGAATATACTATCACATTACCTGCTGGAGAAGAATACCAATATGTTGTAAGAGTGGACGGGTACCTTCCTATGAGTGAAAATGTTGATTTAACAGATCAAAAGGAATCGAAAAGCTTCACTAATGATATGATAATGGTTCCTATTAAGACGAAGTCAGAGATATCGCTTAATAACGTGTTCTTTAATTTTGATAGTTATGCTTTGCTTCCTAAGAGTGTTTCAGAGCTGAACAGAATGGTTGAGGTAATGAAAGATAATAAAGAAATTGAAGTGACAATTATTGGTCATACCGATGCAGTAGGTCCTGAGACTTACAATGATGGATTATCTGAGCGTAGGGCTAAAGCTGTGGTAGATTACCTCGTAGAAAATGGTATTGAAAGAGAAAGATTGACTTTTAAAGGTTTAGGCGAATCCCAACCAGCTGTTCCTAATACCAGTGTGGAGAACAGAGCTCAAAATAGAAGAGTCAATTTTCAAATTGATTAAAGCATAAAATATAGAGAGGTTTAATATTTGTTCCTCTGGAAAAGTAAACAAATTGGAAGTTCAAAGTGTAAGGAAGGAGCCGGAAGGTTCCTTTTTTATTTTACACTGACCTAAATAACGCCTACTGTATAAATTGTTTTTAGCTATTTTAGTACTTTTTTAAGTTCCTTTCTATATTCAGAAGGGCTCTTACTGGTAATTTCTTTGAATTGTCTGTTAAAGTGAGAGATATTATTAAAACCGCAAGAGTAGCAAATGTCTGTGATATTCAGGTTGCCTTCTGATAAAAGCTTGGAAGCATGAACTACGCGATGTTCATTTACAAAATGGGTAAACGTTTTGTTGGATATCTTTTTAAAATACCTGCAAAATGCTGGCACTGTCATGGCGGCCTGAGCAGAAATTTCCTCCAATGTGATATTACGCTTAAAATTTTTCTTCACAAAGTCGTAAATAATATTGATTCTATGTTGATCCGTTGCTTTAGCCTCTATAGAAACTACATCATGGTTGAGAACAAAGTAATTCTTAGAAAGGGATAGATTTTTTAATACACTGATTAAACAAATTAGGCGATCAAAAGAATTGAGTTGCATCATACCTTCAATTTGACTACCCACTGATTCTTTGGTTTCGCCAGTGAAAACTAATCCTAATTTCGCATTCTCAATTAAGTCTTTTATAGACTGTATTTCAGGTAGGTTTAGAAAGGGCTCACCCAGAAAATCTTCTTTCATTTGAATAATGGTTTCAGATTTGTTACCAGTGAGTCTATCTGTAAATCCATAATGAGGTAAGTTTGTACCTATTAGCATTAAATCACCATCCTGATAATAGGAAATATGATTTCCCACATGCCTCTTTCCGTTACCACCTCTCACAAAAACAAGTTCTATTTCAGGATGGAAATGCCAAAATGGGTCTTTATTCGGATTAGACTCTTCAAATTGCTTAATGAATACTGAAGTACCAAAGGTAGGAGCTATTTGCTCTAAAGTAGGCTTGTATGATTGCATATAGGTTAATTTAACATGTATTAATTTGTATTTAGGGACAGATTTACCTGTTATTAAATCAAATATAACATAATTAGGTTAATTTAGCACAACTATTGGGAAATTTTATCATAGTATGATGTTATTATACCCATTACATTTGTAATATAAAATAAATATTAAGCTTATGAAAAAGACAAGAATTACAAATTTCGCTGTGGTATTAATGTTATCGATTCTTCCACTTATGAGCTTTGCTAATGGATTTCCGTTTGTGAAACTTACAAATAATAATGATAAAACGATAACCTTAAGATTAGGGGCGATTCAGGATGAGACAATCAGAATTACCCTTAAAGATAATTATGGTCAGATGTTATATAGTGAACAAGTATCAGATAAAAATGAGTTCATGAAAAGATTTGACTTACATAACCTGGTTTCCGGTTATTATAAATTTGAGATTGAAAACTCAATGAATGTAAAGGTGATGCCAATCAAAGTAAATAGAAATGACTTGATTATTGTTGAAGAAGAAGTTTCAATTTTACACAAGCCATACATCAAAATGAATGAAAATGGTGTTTTCGACTTCAATTTATTAAATCTTGATGTAGAAAAAACGACTGTTTTAATCACCGATGATAAAGGGAATGTAGTTTACAAAGAATATTTAGGTTCTAAATCTGAATACAAAAAGCGGTACGACATTTCTCAATTAAATAAAGGAAATTATAACGTTATCGTTAATAAAGGCAATAGAAGCTACGAAAAATCAATAGCATTTTAAGTTAATTTTCTATTAATCGTTTCCATAGTAGTTAGCCTCACTGTTGCAAATCAGTGAGGTTTTTTTGTGACTTTATTTTTTTCTCTGTCATTCGTATTTACCAGATGTCAAATTAATTGGGCGATACTTTCCTTTCCTATTTGTGTTACAAAACACTTTATGTAAATTATAGCTTTAAAATTTCGTAAAGTGATTTAAATGGCGCAAAAAGTAGAGGAATTTAGTAATCGGTGGGGAATTGTATTAGCCTCTTTAGGAATGGCCATAGGCGCTGGGAACTTATGGAGATTCCCTAGAATTGCAGGGGAGCATGGAGGAGCTTTTATCATACTCTGGATGTTTTTCTTATTGATTTGGTCCATTCCACTATTAATGGCAGAATTGGCCATTGGTAAATATTATAAGAAGGGTACTATAGGTTCTCTTGGTAGTTTGGCGGGTAAAAAATTCAATTGGATGGGTGTTTTTATTACCCTGGTTACCGTTGGTATTGCTTTCTATTACTCAGTTGTTACCGGATGGTCGCTGCGGTATTTTATTTTGAATACACAAAATCTTGTCAATTACATTTTTGGGTCAGGCGTTATGAATGAAAAATTTGCTGATCCTAGCATAAATTTTATGGATAGCTTTTGGGCAAGTCTTTCAAATTCCAGTTGGCAGGCTGTACTCTGTTACATGTTTACTATAGCTGTAGCCATTTGGGTTTTAAGTAAAGGGATTAAGCAGGGGCTCGAAAAAACCAATAAGATTCTCATTCCTACTTTATTTATATTGTTAATGGTTGTTTCGGCTTTTGCCATTCAGCTACCAGGGGGTATAGAAGGGCTCGAGTATCTCTTTACTATAGATGTGGAGAAATTTAAGAATCCAATTATTTGGATTGAAGCTATTACGGATTCTGCATGGAGTACAGGTGCAGGCTGGGGTTTAATGATAACAATCGGTTCTTTTTCCAGAAGCAAGGAAGATGTAACTCTCAACACCTTTTTAGGAGCCTTCGGTAATAATACAGCCGCTCTTTTGGCAGCCATGGCTATATTACCTGCTGTATTCGCAATGGCAGCAACTTCTGCTGAAGCAGTAGATTTTTTACATGGAGGAAATACCGCATTGGTGTTTACCATTTTACCTCAATTATTTGCTCAAATGCCTGGAGGTCCGTTTCTTTCATGGATTTTCTTTGGAGCCTTTGCCATGGCAGCGTTCAGTTCCATATTACCAATGATGCAACTAATTATAAAAAACCTGACAGATTATGAGATATCCAAAAAACGTGCTGCTTTAATTGCAGGTGCAGCCTGTTTTGTTGTGGGTTTCCCTTCTGCCTGGAGTCTCGATGTATTTGAGAATCAGGATTGGGTTTGGGGCGTGGGTTTGTTGGTTAGTGGAATTTTTATTTCTTTTTTAATAATGAAATACGGCCCGATGAAATTCAAAAGAGATTTTATAGATGAAAATTCTGATTTTAAAGTGTCCCCTATTTACTTTTCTGCTATGATTTACTTTAATTTCTTTGCAGGTCTTTTTTTAGTTTATTGGTGGATGAGTCAGGGATATAGTGAGTACCCATGGTTTGATCAAAATGGAAACTGGAACCTTTTCGATAGGTTTAGTAATGCTACTATAGTAACCCAATGGGGGGTAGCTTTAATCATAGCAATAACATTTAACGGTTGGTTTTACAAAAAATTTGTTAAGAAATGAGCACAGAAGCAATAATTGGTATGACAATATGCTTATCTATTACAGTAGGCGGTTTTCTATTTTTCCTTGTAAAAGCGATGCGCTCAGATGGGCCTGATAAGTCAGATTCCTCAGTACAAAAGTAATTGAGGAATCTGTCTTTAAATAGGGCTTGTTTAAAAAAATAGCTCCCGTTTACTTTATATTGTCCATATAACTTCTTACCACTGCTTTAGGCAGCACATGATATCCATTAACAGGGGTTAGATTTTGTTCTCTTGTGGTAAGGGTTAAGTGAATATGAAAACCTGACACCTCACTGATCTCCAATAAATCGTCTATTTCGTATAAATCATCTTTATGCACTTCATCATAACCTAGCAATAACCTTTCTTTGGCTTTGCGTTTCACTTCAATAGCGGATGTCGAAACTAAAAACGTATTGGCATGATGTTCCATAAAATCACCCTCTTTATAGGCTCCCATATTAATATAGAAAAGTTTTTCTTTACTTTTGGGAGCTTCCTTCTTCAATTGAATTTCATAGCCATCTACAACATCTAACTCCATGTAGGAATCAATATGCATTTTTTCAGGTAGTCCGAACCATTTAGCCAATAAGTCGGTATAGGTAGCTTCAATATTTTCTCCGATGGTGAAAACCACGTCATGTAGCTCTGTATTAGACCTGGGAGCTGCTCCGCCCAATACTACTGCAAATAATTTATTCATTCTTATTTCTCTATTTGTTGTGCTAAAATGGCTATTCCTTCTTCAAATGAATGTGGATTGTATCCCAAATTTTTTATCGCTTTATCTAAAATAAAACCAGTTTTAGGTGGTCTCTTAGCGGTTTGTTTAAACTTGGAGCCGTCAGTTTTTGTTATAAAAGATTTATCCAGTTTAAAATAGTCAGCTGTTTGTATGGCCATTTCGTAAGGAGTCATTAAATTTTTACCGGAAATATTATATATCCCAGTTGCTTCTTTTTCAGCAATTAATAAACAACCTTTTGCTAAATCTTCCGCTAGGGTAGGGCTACGCCATTGGTCATCTACTACGTTAATGCCTTTAGAATCTTCTAAAGATTTTTTTACCCATAGAATAATATTAGATCTACTCATATCATGAGCTATACCATAAACTAAAACAGTTCTTGCAATAGCCCACTTTATATTGCTATCTATTAATAGTTTCTCTGCGGCTAACTTACTTTCACCATAGTAACTAATGGGGTTTGGTTTGTCTTCTTCAGTGTAGGGACCGGCTTCACCATCAAAAATGAAGTCGGTAGATAAATGAACTAAAAAACAATTGTTCGTCTCAGAGGCTTTTATCAAGTACCTTACTGCCTCAACATTTAATTTCCAGCAATCTTCTTTTTCAGTCTCACACTGATCTACATTGGTCATGGCGGCTGTGTGAATAATTGCATCAGGCTTTTCTCTACCAATAATTTCATTTACCGCTGCCTCATCAGTTATATCTAAACTAGTATATTGGTAATGATCTTTATTTGGGAGTCTATTTTCACCTCTTGCCGTAGCTATTAGCTCATGTTTCTTTTCCGAAACGATAAGTTCTACCAATTTCTGCCCTAGTAGGCCGTTGGATCCTGTTAACAATATCTTCATTATTTTTCTTCTTCCTCTTTAGGGTATTGATAACCATATTTTTCGGTTACTTTCTTTTTAGACATCTTTTCCAATTCCATTGTAACATAAATGTTTTCCACCGGCTTATCTCCAGCTCCTTTCCGTACTGCAGCTATGGAGTCTATCACAGCAAGTCCTTCAACCACTCTACCGAAAACAGTGTATTCACCATCCAAATGAGGTGCTCCACCTATTTCTGCATAATCCGTTTTTTGTTCCTCAGAAAATTCATAAGCTTCAATTTCTCCAAATTCTTTAGTAATTAAAGAATCAGCTTCATCCATAAAAGCTTGCAAGCCCTCCATATCTTGATTTTTCTGCATCTCAATCACCTCATTTCTGAGGTTAGCATATTTATTCATCCCCAGAAGCTCTCTGATTTTAGCTTGCTTCTGCTGAAATTTTCTGCCTTCAGCCATTTGTTCAAGTGCTGTTTTTTCCATGGTTTGCCCATCTACAATATAAAATTGAGATCCACTGGATTTTTTCTGAGGATTAACATGATCTCCTTGACGCGCAGCGGCCAAGGCCCCTTTTACGTGCCAAAATTTAGGGTTTATTTCTGCATCAATGGTATAATTTATTTTTTCTTCTTCCTCCAGGCCTGGCTTTAAATTTACATCACCACCCTGTATCATAAAGTCTTTAATTACTCTATGAAATATAGTGCTATCATATTTTCCCGACTCAACAATTGTGATAAAATTCTCTTTATGTTTAGGCGTTTCCTCATATAAAATAGCCTTCATGTCTCCGTATTGAGTATGAAACACAACTACCGAGTCTTTTGATGTTTGACAACCACTCACTAAAAAGGATGCTATTACAGTTGCTATTAATAAATTCTTCATTGTTAAATATATTCTTTCTTATTAGTTACTTCAAATTATAATTGTTCTCTAATCTCTTTCAATATGGCTTCCCCACCTTGTTTTAATACTTGTTTAGCCATTAAAGTTCCTAGCTGTTCTGCTTGTGAGACTTCATCAGTTAGTTTTATGGCAATTCTTTTTTGTCCGTCCAAACTAATAATACCTGCCTCTAATTCAATACTAGCTCCTTTTAATGTAGCTAAACCAAAAACGGGAATGCTACAGCCACCGTCCATATCCCTTAGATAAGCCCTTTCTGCTAATAAGCAGTTTTCAGTCGGTTTATGATTTACAGCATACCTAATCAATTGTTTTTTCTCTGAATCTAAATTTGCATGTACTTCTATCGCTACAGATCCCTGGCCTACTGCCGGAATAAATTGTTTAGTATCCAGTAAATGGGCTATTTTTTCATCGTAATCCATCCTATGAACTCCAGCGTAGGCTAATAAAATAGCATCACATAAGCCATCCTCCATTTTTTTTATCCTGGTTTGCAAATTCCCTCTGATATCTACCGTTTTAATATGCGGATAAAAATGTTTTAAGGTCGCAATTCTTCTTGTGGATGAAGTACCCAAAGTGATGGGCTCATTTAAATTAATATTGGTTTTATGAGAAACCACTACATCATTTACTTTTTCCCTTTCAGAGTAGGCAATAATCTCAAAACCATCTGGAAGTTTAGATTGTAAATCCTTTGCGCTATGCACTGCAATATCAATAGCTCCGGTTGCTAACTGAGCCTCAATTTCTTCTGTAAAAACGCCTTTACTTCCTATTTTAGAAATGGCTACATCGAGTATCTGATCACCCTTTGTTTCAATAACTACAATTTCTGCTTCATGGCCCGATTTTTCTAACCTTTCCTGTACAAAATATGCCTGCCATAAAGCTAATTTACTGCCTCGGGTACCAATTTTTATTTTCATTTACTCAAATTAATTTTGTCACTATCTTTCTTGAAATTGTAGGATAAATCTTCTTCTGCTACATCTACAACAAATCTACTATTCAATAATTTCCTTCCCAATAGAATGGGGTTTTTCATATGGCTCCTGTCGGATAATGAGAATTCTGTATTAAAAACTTTATTAAATAATTTCAATTTTGTTTTAATCACATAACGCTGCTGAACCTGCCCGTTTGAACTACGAATCTTTTTTAATTTAAAAGTATCAGTTTTAAACTTTCTAGCTCGCATGCCTTTACCTAACCTGTTACCGCTTATGGTATATACTAACAATTCTTTACCCTCCTTATTGGTATCAATATGTATTTTTGAACAATGGATGGCAGAGGTATATGCGCCAGTATCTATTTTAGCCTGAACTTCTATCAGCCCTAGTTCAGGTAAATCTACTTTATCAGTACGCCCAATAGTTTTCTTCTTTTTACTCAAAGCTATTTTTTACTATGAATTAGCTAAATTACGGAATTGTAAGCATTCATTAAAATGAATTATTCTAAAGCAGGGGATCAACTCCATTTAAAAGCTGTTAATTTTTCATTTTAAGAAGATTAATTGCATTAATCAGGCAAATTTATTTTTATCATAAAGCAAAAGTACATTTAATCACAAAAAATATTCGATATAATAGTGGTTTTCATAGATTTGCAGAACCATTGCAACATGAACGAAATTAAAATTGACATAGCCTCTGATAAGAGCATTTTTTTTGCTTCTGATTTCCATCTTGGTGCACCGGATAAAGGAATAAGTTTACAAAGAGAACTTAAAATAATTAGGTGGCTGGAGACTATTAAAAATTCTGCTGCCGCAATTTTTTTGGTAGGCGACTTATTCGACTTTTGGCACGAGTATAAAAGAGTAATTCCTAAAGGTTTTATCAGGTTTCAGGGTAAGCTGGCTGAATTGGTGGATGCTGGTATCCCTATTTATTTTTTTACAGGCAATCATGATATGTGGATGTATGGCTACTTTACTGAGGAGTTAGGGATTCCTGTTTTAAGAAAGCCTACCCTTATTACAGCAGCCAATAAAAAAATATTTGTAGCCCATGGTGATGGTTTAGGTCCGGGCGATTATCAATATAAATTTCTAAAAAAAGTATTTGATAACCGTATCTGTCAGTGGTTATTTAGGCAAATACATCCCGATTTGGGTATGAAAATAGCGAATCTATGGTCTGCTAAAAGTAGAATTAGTAGTTCAACAGATGACACGGCCAATTTTTTAGGAGAGAGAGAGTGGCTTTGGGTTTATGCGAAAGAACAAGAAGCTAAATTGCATCACGACTGTTATATTTTCGGACATAGACATTTACCTATTGACGTTCCAGTTGGAGATAACTCCAGATATATTAATTTAGGCGAATGGGTAAATTATTACAGCTATGCGGAATTTAATGGCAAAGATTTTGTACTTCATAAATTTGAAGAAAATGATTAAATATTTCAACTTATGATTAAATATATACTAATTGCTTTAATAACATTTTTATTATGCGTTCCTCAATTGCATGCGCAAAATAAAAATAAGAAAAAAAAGGTGCCTACTACTCAATTGAATAAAGATGGAAATATTAATTATCCGAAAAAGATATTAGTAAATCCCGACTTTGATTTTAAATTGAAAAGTACTCAAAAAGGTAAGTTCATATTAAGTTTCTATAAGAGCCAATCAAAAGCAATAACTATAAAAATATATGATCTTACAGGTAATTTAGTGTTGCAGGAAAGTGTTTCTGAAGATGGGTCTTTTAGTAAGGAGTACGATTTAAGCTATTATAAGCCCAGGTTTTTTGTGGTGGAGGTAGGGAGTTCTCAATATAATAAAACCAAATCAATAATTACTGAATAAAAAAGCCCTGCAAGTTTATCAATAGTATAATCGATAACCTTGCAAGGCTTGTTCTAAATCTAAGTAAAAAAAACTTAGTTAATTTCTACTAATTCAATTTCAAAAGATAAATCTTTTCCAGCTAAAGGATGGTTAGCATCTAAAACAATGTGATCATCATTTACTTCAGCAATAACAACAGGCAAAGCTTGTCCGTCAGGTTGTTGCATTGATAATTGCATTCCTAACTCAGGCTTTATTTCTGCCGGTAATTTATCTAATGGAACTGGAACCATCATATCATCTCTTTTATCACCATACGCTTCAGCGCTTGCAATATCAGCAGTTTTCTTATCACCTATTTTCATGCCATCTACGGCTTTATCAAAACCTGCAATCATCTGACCTGCACCTACTTCAAACTCGATAGGATCTCTTTCTAAAGAACTGTCAAAAACGGTTCCGTCTGTTAATTTCCCTGTGTAATGAACTTTTACTTTGTCGCCTTTCTTTACTATTGACATAATTTTTGCTTTTTGTTTTGCATTATAAACCACAAAGGTAAGATTATCATTCCCCAAAGAAAACCAAAATGGCTTTTAATACAAATATTGTTCACTTTCGTAACATAATTGTTCATTAATGAACAATTATTTTAGCTTTATTACGTAATTTACCTTTTAAATAATGCTTAGTTAGACTGGCATCATTTTTCTAAGGTATTAATTGAACAAATAAGCTATGGAAAAGGAAATTCAGAAAATTTTAATAATTGATGACGATGAGGATGTTTTATTCGCAGCCAAAATGTTATTGAAAAAACATGTGAAAGAAGTATTGATTGAAAAAGATCCAAGAAAAATTCCTTTTCTTCTTAATCAGTCAACTTACGATGTTATTTTACTGGATATGAATTTCAGTCAGGACACTACCAGTGGAAAGGAAGGGATTTATTGGTTAGAGCAAATAAAAGAAAAAGATCCAAGTGCGGTGGTTATTCTCATTACTGCCTATGGCGATGTAGAAACAGCTGTTAGTGCCCTCAAAAAAGGAGCTACTGATTTCGTTTTAAAGCCATGGCAGAACGAAAAATTAATTGCCACTATTCATGCAGCATCACAATTAAAAAATTCTTACAATCAGGTAAATAAGCTACAGCAAGAAAAGCAGCAGCTGGAAGAATCTATTGATGCACCTTTTAAATCCATTATTGGTGAAAGTAAAGCTTTGCGCAATGTATTTACCATCATTGACAAGGTTGCAGGCACAGATGCCAATGTATTGATTTTGGGAGAAAATGGAACGGGGAAAGAATTAATTGCCCGTGCGTTACATAAAAAGTCGAAACGAAAAGATAATTCCTTTATAAGTGTAGATATGGGAGCTTTAACAGATTCCTTATTTGAAAGCGAATTGTTTGGACATAAAAAAGGTGCTTTTACTGATGCTAAAATTGATAGAGCAGGACGGTTTGAAATAGCAGATAAAGGCACCATTTTTTTAGATGAAATCGGGAATTTAGGCCCCGCTTTGCAGGCAAAATTATTAAATGTTTTGCAAAGTAGAACGGTAACACGCATAGGTAGCAATGAAGCTATTCCATTTGATACTCGCCTAATTTGTGCTACTAATGAAGATATTCATAAATTGGTAGGAGCCGGTAATTTCCGTCAGGATTTATTATATAGAATTAACACTGTAGAAATTCATTTGCCTGCATTACGAGATAGAATTGAGGATATTCCACTATTGGCCGATCATTTTCTGGATTTATATGCTGCGAAATATAAAAAAGGGAAAATGACAATTACGACTAATGGATTAAGGCTTCTTCAAAAATACAGTTGGCCAGGCAATATTAGGGAGTTGCAACATGCCATAGAAAGGGCTATAATTATGTGTGATCATAATAATTTAGAACCTGATGATTTCTTTTTTCTAAATAATAAAGGTGCAGCTAGTTCCGCCAATGAATCTACAGAAGATAGTTTTAATTTAGATGATGTAGAGAGGCAGACTATTCAAAAAGCGATTCAAATACATGGAGGGAATATCTCCAAGGCTGCGGAAGAGTTGGGTTTAACCCGGGCATCACTTTACAGAAGGATAAGCAAATATGATTTATCGTAATCCGCTAGTAAAAAAAATCATTATTCGATTAGCATTATTATTGGCTACCTTTTTTATCTGGGCTATTTTATTGGCTAATGAGTCTCATTTCATCATTAATTTAGCTTTTATAGGGTTAATAGGGTTACAAGTACATGCATTTGTAAAGGAACAGACCTCTAATCATAAAGCGCTGAGTGATTTTTTAAAAAGCTTAAATGATAATGCTTTAGATAATGCCGATTTTGTGCAAAGTAATGATCCTGCATTAACATCAGAGTTTATTAGAATTAGAGATGCCATTAAAGCTTCTCAAAAGGAAAAGGAAGCAGAATACCAATATTTCAGAAATATAGTGCAGCACGTAGGTATTGGTATTATTACTTTTAATCAGGAGGGAATTATTCAGCTATATAATTTTGCTGCAAAGAAACTGCTAAACACCTCGTACCAGATTAAAAATATTCAACAACTTCAAGAGGTAAGCCCTGAACTAGTAGAAACTTTCCAAAATCTTAAAACAGGAGGGAGAAAACTAGTCCAAGTAAATATTGGGGAAGATATAAGGCAGCTATCTGTCTATGCAATTGAATTACAGTTGCATAATAAAAATTTCAAATTAATTTCTCTTCAAAACATACAGTCGGAGCTGGATGAAAAGGAAATGGAAGCCTGGCGAAATTTGATACGTGTGCTTACTCATGAAATCATGAATTCAGTCACTCCAATTTCTTCTTTGTCCGGAACAACAAGTGGTATGTTAGCTTCACAATTAGCGGAAATTAAACCTAGCTACTCTATTGATCATGAAGATATGATTGATTTACAGTCTTCTTTAAAAACTATTGAAAATAGGAGCGAAGGCCTTATTCGGTTTTTAAATGAATTCAGAAGTTTAACGCATACACCAACACCAAAATTTAAAGATGAAAATCCTAATCTGATTTTAGAAAGTATCTGTTTATTGATGAAAAAAGATTTAAAATCTAAAAACATTCAATTAGTTAAAAATTTTCAAGAACCATTACCCAACGTACAGATCGATAGAGAATTAATTGAACAGGTTATTATAAATCTGCTAAAAAATGCTTCGGAATCTTTTGATGATGACATGGAGGAAAAAATAATATGGATCAGTTCCAACCTTGATAGTAAAAAGAGAGTCACTATCATAATAAAAGATAATGGGAGTGGAATAGAGCCGGAGGCTTTAACAAAAATTTTTATACCCTTCTTTACAACCAAGAAAAATGGTTCAGGTATAGGTTTAAGCCTGTCAAAGGAGATAATGAGAAAACATCAAGGAAATATTTCAGTACAGTCAACGTTAGGAACTGGTACAGAGTTTAGCTTGAAATTTTAGTGATTACACATTAAAGATTTATATTTGTGGAAAATATTATAAAAATGCCAAAAGAGGAGATTCAAAAAGCGATTACTAATATTCTGGTGGAAAAATTAGGAATAGCGCAATCAGAGGTTACACCAGATGCTAGTTTTATTAAAGACTTGGGCATTGACTCACTGGATTATGCAGAATTAGTGATGGAGTTTGAGCAAAATTTCAACATCAGAATTCCCGATATGGATGCAGAAAAACTTTCTACCGTGAATCAGGCCACCACATATATCAATGATAAAATTAACGAGAGTTAAAACTTTTAATATTTTATTTTTCTATTAATAATCAGGTTTCATAAATTAATCTATTAGTTGCCACTAATTAATTTATTCAAGGACCTTTATTTTTTAAGCTTACTTTTATTTTTAAATAGGTAATTTAATAACCCTTGTAAAAATATTACGTTTTCCGGATTTAATTCTTAAATCAATAAACGCCATTTCTTTATTTTATAAAATGAAAATACTTAGCGGAGTTGTGCTTTTCATATTAATTTTCTCCATTGAGGCTGTAGCACAAAACTATACGTTGAGTGGCTATATTAAAGAGGAAGATTCCGGTGAAGCATTAATAGGCGCGACCATCATAAATGCTGCCAATCCTTCAGTAGGTCAAGTCTCCAATGTATACGGCTTTTATTCCCTTCAATTGCCTGCGGGCACCTATACTGTAAGGGTTTCTTATGTGGGTCATCAGGCACAGGAAGTAGAGATTGATCTTAATAGCAGTAAAACACTAAACTTTAATTTAAAGGAAGAAACTTCCAGTCTGGAAGAAGTTGTGGTGAAAGCCAGAAGAAGAGATGAAAATGTGAGCTTCAGTAAAAATGAGTAATGAAAATCTTCAAATAGACCGCATAAAATCCATTCCAGCGCTCTTTGGAGAAGTAGATGTGATTAAAAGTATCCAATTGTTGCCAGGGGTATCTTCCGCAGGAGAAGGCACATCCGGAATGTTTGTGAGGGGAGGTTCATCGGATCAGAACTTAATTTTACTAGATGAAGCTACAGTGTACAATGCGAGCCATCTACTAGGCTTTTTCTCTGTTTTTAATCCTGACGCCATCAAAAATGTTGAAATCTACAAAGGTGGTATTCCTGCAAAATATGGTGGTAGAATATCATCAATTTTGGATATTCAAATGCGTGAGGGTAACAATAGAAAGTTTGAGGCTTCAGGAGGGATTGGAAGTATTAGTAGCCGTTTAACTGTTGAAGGTCCTCTGGTGAAAGAAAAATCATCCATGCTTATATCAGCCAGAAGAACTTATGCCGATATCTTTTTAGGATTTTCAAATGATGAGAATATCAGGAATAACACCTTATATTTTTATGATTTGAACGCCAAATTGAACTATCAATTTAGCGATAAAGATAAGTTATTTGTCTCAGGTTATTTTGGCCGGGATCGCTTAGGTTTTCAGGATTTATTTGGATTTGATTGGGGTAACGCCACTTTTTCTACTCGCTGGAATCATTTATTTAATGATAAACTCTTTTTAAATACCACCTTGTTATATAGTAATTTTGATTATGGTTTCGATGTAAATACCGCTGGAATTGCTTATAACTGGAAATCAGGTTTGCAGGAATACAATATGAAATTAGATTTTAATTATTTCCTGAATAACAACAATAACATCAGTTTTGGGGCAAATGCTATCTATCATGTTTTTTCACCCGCCAATATTGAATCTCAGGATGCAAATATTAGAAGTTTTGGGTTAGCGAATGATTATGCTGTCGAAACAGCATTGTATATATCAAATGCACAGGAAATTAACGATAAACTAAGTATAGAATATGGTTTAAGGTATTCGTCTTTTGCTAAAGTAGGAAGAGATTCAGTGGCCGTGTATGAAGAAGGAGCCAGGAGAAGGCAGGAAAATGAAATAGGTATTGATGTTTTTAACCCTGGTGAAATCGTGAAATACTATGGCGGTTTCGAGCCACGCATTGGCATAAGATATTTACTAAATCCAAAAAACTCCATCAAACTTTCTTATAATAGAATGAGGCAGTATTTGCAAGTCGCCACTAACGCAACTGCAGGCTTCCCAACAGATAGATGGATACCTGCTGACGCCTATATTAAACCACTTATTGGAGACCAGATAGCTTTAGGTTATTTCAAGAATTTCACCGAAAATATATGGGAATTATCTGTTGAAGGTTATTATAAATACATGCAAAATGTAGTTGATTTTTTACCTGGAGAAGATATTCTCTTAAATGATAGAATTGAAACAGCTGTAGCTGATGGAGTAGCCTGGGCATACGGCAGTGAATTTATGTTAAGGAAGAATTATGGGAAAACTACTGGATGGATTAGCTACACATTATCCAGAACTGAAAGGCAAATTGAAGGAGTAGCATCAGGGAACCCATATTTAGCCAGATATGACAAAACGCATGACGCGGCTATAGTTTTATCACACGAAATTAACGATAAACTATCTTTATCGGGCAATTGGGTTTTTGCTACCGGTGCAGCAGTAACTTTTCCTGAAGGCAGATACATTGTGAACGGCCAATCAATTCCTTATTATGATGATTCTAAACGTAACACCAGTCGAATGCCGGATTACCATAGAATGGACATTGCACTTAACTGGAAATTAAACAGCAAATCGGATCGCTTTGAACAGGAACTAAATTTTTCCTTTTACAATGTTTATAATAGAAAAAATGCCTTTTCTATAGAATTTAGGGAAGTAAATAATAAAAATCCCACTTTTAATGAAGAAAGAGATGGGCCTATTACTTCGACCACACCAGAATCGGTGCAAACTGCATTATTTGGAATTATCCCTTCCATAACTTATAATTTTAAATTTACAGGAAAATGAAATTCATCAAAATATTTGTTTTATTTTCTATAATTATCAGCCTGTTTGCCTGTCAGGAATTGATCGATTTGGATTTAGCTCAAAGTGATCCCAGAGTAGTAATTGAAGGTAAAATAACCAACCAGCCAGGCCCTCATAAAATCAAAGTATCAAGAACAATTAATTATTATGATACGGCTAGCACACCTCCGCTTTCAAATGCTTCTGTTCAATTAATGGATGAATCTAGAAATCTAATTGAGCAGTTTACTTATTTTGCTGAAGATAGCACCTTTAGAAGTTCTGAAAGTTGGGCAGCGGAAATAGGGGAAACTTATATTCTTAATATAGAAGCAGACGGTGACATGTATGAGGCCAAAGGTCAAATTCCTGAAAATGCTACATTAGATTCTCTTTATTACCTTTCCTCTGAAACTTTAGAGGCATTAGGACAAAATGTATTAGGAGATGATGGTTATTACTTATTTGCCAACGGAGCCATTAATGGAGAGGGTATACAATATTATCGATTACAAATAAAACTGAATGATACGCTAAAAAATAGCAGAGGGGATATAGCTAACTCAATTTTGTCATCCGAACTATTTGGCCAGGAATTTATAGGTTTACCTATACCAGGTACGTTTCAAGCAAAAGATACTATTGAACTTTCCTTATCTTCGATAAACGAGGATATTTATCAATACTACCTAGAATTTATCAATTTAATGTTTAATGATGGAGGAGTTTTTAGTCCACCCCCAGTAAACCCAACTACCAATATTGTTAATCTTACTACGCCAGATAAATTTGCCTTAGGCTTTATTCAGTTTAGTGCTGAATTAAGAGAAACAATAATAATTCCAGAGGAGGAAGAATAACTACAGTAATTTGCAATTGTATTAAGCTACTATTACTTAATTTACTCAAGTGTTACTAATTTAGGCGATTTTTAGTGATTTCTTTTTATAAGCATAATTCCTACATAAACTCTAAATAACAATTAGTTACGATCTTTAGGAAACCAATAGGTATCATGAAGACACACTACAAAACTTTGGTAATTTCAGATGTTCATCTAGGCACCAACAGCTCAAAGGCTAAGGAGTTAGTGAAATTTTTGAAGCAATGCACTTGCGATAGATTAATCTTGAATGGAGATATCATTGATGGCTGGCAATTAAAAAAGTATGGCGTTTGGAAAAGAAAGCACACCCGTTTTTTTACCAGGATACTTAAAATGATTGAGCAAAATAACACTGAAGTTATTTATGTACGAGGTAATCATGACGATTTTTTAGATCAGATTTTACCCTTTAAAGTAGGTAGTTTATCTATTGTTAGAGATTACACCTTTACGAGTAATGGTAAGAGGTTTTATGTTGCGCATGGAGATATTTTTGATTCCATAACTACCAAGCTTAAATGGATTGCTAAGTTGGGAGACGTAGGATACACGTTTTTATTATGGGTAAATTCCAGATATAATTATTATAGAAGAAGTAAAGGTCGTCCTTATTATTCTTTAAGTCAGTTAGTAAAATCTAAGGTGAAGTCAGCGATATCTTATATTGATGACTTTGAGTCGCAACTTTCAGAAATAGCTAAATCTAAAGGGTGCGATGGAATCATCTGTGGACATATTCATCAGCCTGCCATGAAGGAAATTGATGGGATCCACTATATGAACTCAGGAGATTGGGTTGAATCGATGAGCGCTTTGGGTGAGGATGAGGAGGGTGAATGGAATTTGGTGTATTTCAATGATAGTTCTGAACAGAAATCTATGTACCTGAATGTAGAATCTGAAATAAAGCCGGTAGAGCATGATTTTAGTGAGGAAGATGCCTTGGATCAGTTAAGAAAGCGCATTGCATAGATAGAAATTTATGGAAAGGCCTTATCTTCGGGTATGGCGCTCATTAGTAAGAAGAAAAAGATCTATTCAATAAGTGATTCATTAAGAAATTACTTATATACCCACGGCAGGCATTTTGAAATCCCTATTAGCTATTCAGACCTGTTGCGTTCAAATAATGCTATTCCTTTATACGATTCAGACAATAAAGATACCCTTTGGGAGACCTTATTTTTCCCTCAAGACGATATGAATCATATTTATTTTGGCCTAAAAAATATTTATGCCATATTAAAAGCCGATGGTGATTTATCTGTCATGGAGCATTTATATGTAGATAGGGTAGATGCCTGTACCTATGGAAATACCTATCCGTTCCGTGTCCGAATTGTAAATAGAATTAATGATAATTTCGACTATTTTTATATTAAAAAAGCAGATGCATCACGGATTTATGGACTTGAATTAGAGCATTTACTTTCTCCCAATAGGATGAGTTATATTGTAAATGGCGACACTTTAATAGAAGAGCATATACCGGGTATACCAGGAGATCAGTTTATCAAAAATTATATGAATGACGATAAACTCAATAAAATAAGAATAGCCAAAGAGTTTGTAAAATTTACTGAACGATGTTTTGTGCGTTTGCTGGGTGATATGCATTCCAATAATTTTGTTATTGATATCACGCCAGATTTTGAAGAAATTCATTATCGTATAAAATCAATAGACTTTGATCAGCAATCTTATGAGGGCAGAAAAGTGGTGTATATGCCTCAGTATTTTAAGCAGAACAATCCAATAATAAATATTGGCTTAGATTTAATGACTCCCGCCACTGTAAAGCAATACCAGAAAGAAGAACGTTCTTTAATTCTCAATAGAATGAAAGCTTCTTCTCATAACTTGAAAGAGCTTATGAAATGCATGCGAAAAGACACTATTTCTATACCTGAAAATATTGCCAATTTAAAAAAGGAATTGGCAGATCACTATAAACATCCTGAATTCCACAATTGTAAAAACATGGGAGGTATAGTGTCAGTGAGTTTACAGTATTTAATGGATCATCATTAACTTATCCAGTTTATTACTAACCCAGATAAAAAAGCCCCGTAGTGTTTAGATTTCAATCCAGGGAGGTTATTAGCCCTGGCTAATTTGCCATGTGATATCTGGCATTTAGCGAAATTTTTGAAACATGCAAGGCTTGAGAATTAAAAATGATTACAAAACTAAAGTGAGGTTTAATTTTTAGGTGTTTACTATTTTTTAAGAATAATCTTTTGATTAAGCAGCCCTACCATTAGCTCATGAAATCCTCTCAGTTCAGGATATTCATCGCTCATGTAAATGACCTGATTAATATTTAAGCTGTATTCTATATTTATTTTATTGCCTTGTACCTTGCAATTATAGATAAATCGAGCTTTACCAGGAGTAATTTCAAAACTTTTGGATTGTGGGATTTGCTCTATCTGCCATCCATCAGGTATTACAAATGAGTATGTGCCAGTATGAATTACCGGTGTATAAAGTGTAATAGGATTTTGGCGTTCTTTTTCTTCAAAGGGATTAACTTCATATTCATTAAAAACAATAGGATCTATGCTTATGTAGTTGCTTGTGGAGGAATCTGCTGGTCTCACAAAATCAAGATATTCTTTAAGAATCTTATCACCTTCAAAATCATCATTTACTTCATGGTTTTTAATGTTCCAGTCCATATTTTCAAATATTGTTTCAATAAGATAGTCATTGTAGGTTCTATTATTCCCTAAAAACCTTAAGTCGAAATTATAGACTGCATAGCCTTCTCTTTTTACTTCTACAACACCATTTACAGTGGCAGAGTCTGTAATTTGGAAGTTGCCAATTACTTGCTCTTTATCTGTAAAGACGTAATCAAGTTCAACAAAACCTGGTGCCGATCTTGAAATGGCTAAACCACCATTATTAACACTATTTGGAGATAGCATATTAAATAATAGGTTTTTATCAGAGGCATCCATGAAATAATTTTTTTCATTCACCCTAACCATTGAAACAAAATGATTGAATAACTCAAAATTTGGAAATTCAGGGTAAGTAGGCCTATTATCAATTGTGCTAAGTGCAATAATAAAGGCTTTATATCCTGCCTGATTTAACATTTTTGTCAACAGCATGTTTATTTGCTCCGGAGTTCCTCTTCTCCCTTTAAAAACTTCCTCTAAACTTTCTTCACCCATTGAAAAATCAACGGTAAAGTTATTCCTGACAAAGAAAAAGAAACTTTGTATGTTTTTAATAGGAGAAAATTCCCTAAAATAAATCTGATTGATTCTATCTGTCAAATAACCGGCTGTACTATAAGCTTCTCTAAAGTGAGGATCTGCAGCCCAATTAAATGCCAATTCTTCATATCCCTCGGGTAAAAGAAAAACCGTTTGTTTGCCAGGCAAAGTATATTCAGCCAGATTAAATTTTATTTTTGATAAGAAATAATCTCCACCAGGCACATTTGGCTCTTCTACGTATGCCGGCAGATTTTTCATTGAATAGGTTTCAAAAACCATTTGAACTTTTTTACCTTGATGGGTTTCTGTTTTTACATCTCTTTTAAGATCGTCCAATCCTCTTACACCTTCCAAACTTTTATAGAAGAGCATGTAAATTGGAATTTTGGTACTATAAATGGATTTTACAACTGGGATATCGTTTTGAAAATACCAATTATTAAGACTTTGCCAATCACTCATTTTTAATTGATAGGAGTACTCAATGATACTACCTTTTTTTGCATTGGGTAATTGAAATATTGATTGGTTAATTTCTTTACTGAATTCCTGAGAATTAATACTATTGGTTTGTAGAAAGGTAGATACCACCTCGCCATTCTGTTTGAGGTTATAGGTTACGGCCTCTACATTCATGATAGAATCCTGATTGCTATATGGGATTCTCACATTAGCCCATGAAATTCCAGCCTCACTTAAAATTTTGATTCTGGTATTGTGTTGGAATATTAATTCAAGATCTTCATTATAATAGCTATAACCGCTATCTAAAAGTATAACTGCGTCAGCATCTTTTATCAACTCTTCTGAAACTTCAAATTTATTAGCTTCAATTTTAGAGAACCTAGTGGAATCTTGCGCCTGAAGAGGGGAAACTAATAAGAAATATAAAAGAAAGAGGCTGGTTATAGGCTTTATGTTGATCATAGTAATTTTGTAAATAATAAACTGAATATTCAGACGGATTTTCTAAATGTATGTTCTACAATTATTGTTCCATTTTACTTTCCAAATGTAATTATTTTTAGAGTAAGCGTTAATAAAAAACGCTATTCCTTACAATATCATAATTAATTGCTTTAAAATTTAGTTATAAAATGTGATTTAAATCTCTTAAACAAGTGATTTCATGAGTAACACTAGCCTGATGGGTTAATTTTCCAGGATTATAATAAACATGATCCATACCAAAATTTCTGGCGCCTAAAATATCTGTTTGTAGGTTATCACCTATCATTATACTCTCTTCTTTTCTTGCCTCAGCTTTATCAATGGCATATTTAAATATTGAAGCCATAGGCTTTTTGTAACCTGCACTATCTGATGTTACTATTGTTTTAAAATAAGGTTTAAGTTTAGATCTATCAAGTTTCAAGTACTGCACATCATCAAAACCATTTGTTAAAATATGTAGATGATATTTTTCTTTTAAGTAATCAAGCACCTCAAAGGTGTAGGGTAAGACGTGTGGTCGTTTTGGACACTCCATTAAATACTCATCAGACAAAGTATTGCTTAACTCTGCATTTTCAATATTGTAATTAGCTAAAATTCTTAAAAACCTTTGGGTTCGGATAGTATCTCTGGAAATTTTATTTTTGTTAAAATCGCTCCATAAACCAGAATTTACTTTATCGAAAGTAGTTGTGAAGTCTAAAAGATTGGGCACTCCCATTTCTTTTAAACGATATTTATCCACTAATTCCGACAGTACTTCTGCTGAATTCTTTTCGTAATCCCATAAAGTATGATCTAAATCGAAAAAAACATGTTGATATGATTTTAATTTACCCATTTTCTGTTGTGTAATTTATTTAAAGCAAGTTCCCTGTTAGAATACATTACCTTAAAAGTTTCTAAATCTTTTTGTAAGAGTTGATCTTTTTCCACAAACCGGAAAGCTTGAGAAAGTAAATCTTTAACTTCTTCCTTCACATTATAAAAAACCCATTGGTCTACTTTTCTTGAGTTTAATACGCCATTATTTTTTAAGTATAATAAATGTCTGGATGTTTTAGCCTGAGTAAAATTTAGTATTAATTCTAAATCAGTTATACACATTTGTTGGTTTTCATGTACCTGAAATAAAATCCTTAATCTGGAATCATCAGCCAAACATTTGAAAACCTGAACACTAAAATTTAGGGTGAAGTTTTTTAATCTCATTTAAATTTTGCCCTGTTTAATGTAAATATAAGCGTGTTAATCTTACTAGCCTATTAATTAATTATATGATTCAAATATTCGTAAGCTTCTACAATATTTTGAAAGTCAGGTAATATAATAAATCACTTACAAGTTGTATTGAGCAAGAAGTAATGTTTAATGAACTATTACATGCTATAATCGTTTAAAATATTGTGTTTTTGTTTTATATTTGTTTTCAATGAACGCATTCAAAGTTTTATTATCTCTTTCGCTGATTTTTTTAGCATCCTATGTAGGTTTTTCACAATCGGAAAGTTCAAGCGATCCAAAGGTGATCCAATTTACAGGGGTGGTGATAGATCGTGACAGTTTGCCTATACCAGGGGTTCATATTTATACGCCAATTTATGGGCGAGGAACTTCTACTAATTCATATGGCTTTTTTTCTATGCCAGCTTTAGAAGGTGACAGCCTCTTAATTAGTGCTATAGGTTTTAAAAAGAATTCATATGTAATTCCTGAGGTAAAAGGGCAAACTCTAAAAGTAATATTCACACTTCAGGAAGATACTACTATTCTGAACGAAGTCCAGGTGTATAATATGCCGCCTACTGCTGATGCTTTTAAGAAGGCGATCCTGGCAATGCAATTACCCTCGCAATATGATTATATAAATAAAAACCTAGATCCCGCAGTATTGAAAGAAATGTATGAAAACCTTCCTGCAGATGGTTCTATGAATCACAGATGGTTTGTAAGGCAACAAGCATTTTATGAACAAAACAGGTATTCTGTCCCGGTTAATCCCCTACTTAATCCTATGGCTTGGGTAGAGTTAATTAAGTCAATAAAAAGAGGCGATTTGCAGGATGATTAATATCTTCCTTTTGGGGAGTTTTCAATTTATACTTATTTAGTCCTTACCTTTAATAAATTTCAGTAAATTTAGATGCTAATTATTTAAATAGCATATCAGTTAATTTATTAGCCAGCCTTATTCAAAAGTTTAATTTATTGAGGTCAGGTTTAAAACATTTTACCATATCAAAATCGTCTTGAAGAATTTTTTATTAATCTTCTTTGTGTTTTTTTTATCTATTCAAAGCTTATCTGCTAGTAATTGGAAAGAAATTACGAATGAAGGGTCAGGTACAGTTACTATCTACTATTACCCCATTGAGCCTTTTATTTACAAAGATCAGCAGAGGAATTTAAAAGGCATTGAGAAAGAAATTATGGTTTCTTTTTTTAGGTTTGTTGAAAAAACCTATAGTGTTCAGATCAAACTTGAATGGATAGAAGTCAATACTTTTGAAAGTTTATTCAAGAAGGTTTCTGAGGGAAATAATAATCCTTTTGGTGTTTCTATTTTATCATATACTGATAAAAGAGCTGAATCAGTAGCATTTTCTAAAGCTTATATGCCTGATGTAAATGTTTTAGTCACACACTTATCTGTACCACTATTGTATGATACCACACAATTGGTGAAAAATATAAAAGATTTTACGGCTGTCACTATTAAAAATACTACTTATGCCGATGATTTAAATTACTTGTCAAAACAATTTAAGCTTAATTTAGAATTTATTCATGTTGTGAATGATGAAAATATAATTCAATTGGTCAGTAAAAATGAAAATATGTTAGGCTATGTGGGTCTACCCTTTTATGTGATTGAAATTAATTCAGGAATTCAGGTTAAGCGTCAGCCTCTTTTTCAAATTAAGAGAGATGGTTATAGGTTTATTTACAATAAAGATTCTGATTGGGATGAAGCGGTTAATAATTATTTTAATAGTTACTTATACAAAGCGGAGCTAGATAAAATTATAAGAAATTATTTAGGTGATGATTTTTCGGAATTGATTTGGGGAATGGGTGGAGATTTTAGAGTTAGTCAGAATAAAGATGAGGTAGCATTTCTTACAAAAGAAAAAGAAATACAAAACAGAAGTTTGCTAGCCTCTCAAAAAGCAGGAGAATTCCAAAGAATTATAATTATTTCCATCAGTGTAGGATTACTCTTTATATTTATAATAGCCTTATTATTAATAAAAATGAATAAAAGTAGGGCTAAAGATAACACCTTATTGAAAGAGAAGAGTTTAGAGTTGGAATCCTTGCTTCACCGGCTAAACGAACAAAAATCCGAAATTAACCAACAGAGAAGTCTACTTCAGTTAAAGAATAAGGAACTAACAAATATCAATAAACAGAAGGATGATTTAATTGGGATAGTAGCTCATGATTTAAAAAGCCCTATTAACCAGATGAGTGGGTTAATTAATTTGTTGGGTTTTAAAAATGATACCTGGGATGAGGATGAACTTCAGATTTATAACAAATTAGAATCAGCTAACCAGCACCTAAAGGAGCTAGTTGAGAGAATACTTGACCTAGAGGCTATAGGTAAAAATATTTTGGATTATCAAATTCAACAAGTTGATATGGCTCATATCGTAATTGAATCAGTAGAAGATTTTAAGGAGTTATCCGAGATTAAGAATATTCAATTATTGGTAAAGGGAAAGGAAGAACTTCCAATACGAGCAGACCCATTTTTTTTAAGGCAAGTATTTGAAAACTTATTAAGTAATGCTATAAAATTTTCCAAAGCTAATACCAAGGTGTTTATTGCATTTGATCAGGTGGATAATTACTATCAGGTGAGTATTAAAGATGAAGGTCCTGGTATTTCTAAGGCTGACCAGACTCAGCTTTTCAGCAAATATAAAACTTTAACTGCAAAGCCCACAGGAGATGAATCATCTACCGGCTTGGGATTATCTATAGTGAAAAAGTATGTAGAGGAAATGAAGGGAAGTGTGTGGTGCGAAAGTGAGTTAGGAAAAGGAGCAAATTTCATCGTCTCATTTCCAAAGCTGGATTAAAACATAAAATTTGCTCCTCAAGTGAAAACTATTCTGCTGCCGACCCACTAATTGTTTGGCCAAAGAAGATACTATTTATTAATAATTTTTTAGTACCATACCAGAATGCCCTGAAATTAGTATTATCAGTAAATGAAATAATTTTCCCTGATCCCAATCTGTTAATACTGACAGCAGCAGTACCTCTCAATTTTTCTTCATTCGGAGATGAAATGTATCCGCTCAGTAAAGGAGATTGAGTATAGCGAACAGGATTAGCATAAGTATTTTTTGATTTCTCCATGTATAAGGTAGAGTTCCTGAAAATAGGCATTTTATTATTTCTTAAACCATAAGCTATAGGATGACTCAAATCTAATTCTACTTCAAATATTGCACCACCAATTACCTGAGCACCTCTATTATTGCTTAAATCTTCATACGAATTATAGCCAAGGGTGTCAGGTTTGTCTTTAGCAAATGCTAACTTACTCAATTTTTGGTCTGAGAGCCATTTGGCGGCATTTTTATAAGCGATAATTGTACCGCCTTTCTGTATCCATTGCTGAATATTATTTTTCTGGCTACCTAGCGCACCGTACCCTCTGCCATCAGGCATAATGAGTACATTGTATCTGCTCAAGTCAGCTCTATTTAAATTACTGACATCTATTTTTGTAATAGGAATTTCATAATGCTGATCCATTAAAAACCACATCTCTCCGGCATCATATGGACTAATTGCATCGCCAATGAGCATGGCTATTTTGGGTTGGTTTAAATGCTCAAAAGACGGACTTCCAAGGTTGACCCCGCCCGTTAAGCCACTTTTTACTGAATAAATATTAACACCTGAATTGGTAATGGCAGTTTGTAAAACTTCATATAATTCGTCCTCGTTTAAATCCTGATTTTTTACGGGAACCAGAATAGAGCCTATTGGTAAGGTTTGACCATTTGCCAAAATGATTTCTTTTGTACTCACCTGAGTTTTAATTTCTGCATTCTGAATTTTATACAATGCTTTTGGAGCGTAGAAATCGTTCCATTCCATTATGTAGGCATAATCACTTTTACCACCAGCAATATTTCCCTTAGGTACTTGTGCACTTGTGAATTTTTCACCTAAGAGGGAACTGTTAAAAGCTTTTTTATCTAATTTTTTATAATCTAAATTAAAAGCCATTCCCATGTTAAAGGCAGAAACATCATAAAAAAGGCTGTCAGTGAAACTAGTTCTTACATCGAAAATAGCCTCTATTAATTGATTTTGATACTGGTTAGCAGGTATTACAAAGCTTTGGCCTGACTTGTAGCCATCAATATTCTTAGCTAATTGATAGATCTCAATTTCATGCCTGTTCAGCATTTCCGCAAATTGATAAAGCTTTGAGGCATCATGATCTGAAACTACCCAACCCTGAGTGCTAGCTGAGGCAGCTGTGTTTTGAGCATTTTTATAAAAGTCTCTTTGGTAGTTGAGGAGCTCCTCTCGCATTTCATACGCCGCCTGAAGGGTGCTTAAAGAAGTAGTGAACTGGTTTTTGATGGTAAAAGGGAATTCCAAAACACCATTAACACTTTCTTGTGCATGTCCTCTGGAGCTGGCTTGCTCAAACAGAATTCCTATGGCTCCCTGCACGTCAGGGAAGGTGGATCCTTTTCCATAATAAAAATCGTCAAAACTTTCCTGGCTATAATATAATGAGCCAATTCCATCTAAGTATTTGGCATGGTAAGTGCCAATTTTTGCGGTTAAATCCTGGTTTCTTTGAGGAGTAATAGGGTGAGTTCGTTCAGGTATTCCCGGTTGAAAAAAGAATGTACTGTTGGTGCCCATTTCATGATGATCTGTTAAAATATTAGGCTTCCATGCATGGAATTGTTTTATACGATTTTGTGATTCTACCAATTGTCCCGGTAGCCAATCTCTATTTAGGTCGAACCAATAATGGTTGGTCCTTCCTCCCGGCCATACTTCATTAAATTCTCTATCATAGGGGTCAGTCACTAGGTTTTCACTTTTATGCATATTGGCCCATGTAGCAAATCTGTTTAGGCCATCCGGGTTGAAGGAGGGGTCTAATAATACTACCACATTTTTCAGTTTATCTTCAATGTCATCTCCTTGGGCAGCTGCTAAATAGTAGGCAGTTAACATAGAAGCGTTACTCCCACTAGGCTCATTTCCATGAATACTGAAACCCATCCAAACTACGGCAGGCATTCCTGCCACGTCAAGGGAGGAAGATTCTTTAGCCTGAGTCAATTTTTTATGCTCAGCCTGAATTTCTTTAATATTTTGATGATTATCAGGATGTGTTATGGTAAGTAATAACTGCGGCCTGGCTTCATAGGTTTTACCGGTTTCAATGAGGGTCACTCTATCAGAAGCGGCTGCCAATGCCTTCATATAATACACTAATTTGTCGTGGGTAACATGCCATTCACCTACTTGGTGCCCAATGATGGAGGCAGGAGTAGGGATTTCCTGATTGTAAGTAATACTATCGGGGAGGTAATAACTTAAATTTTTCTGAGCTAAACTTAAATTTGTTGTTGACAGCAGAATTATGATTACTAAAATAAAATTGCGCATATAAATATAAATTTAATTTTTAATTTTAATTAAAAGAGTCTAAACTTGTCATGATTTTGGAATCTTACAGTCAAAAAATAGATGCGAAAGCATTTAAAGGAAACCATTTTTTAATATAAATAAAAAAATTCTTGTCCATTTTTTTGTTACAGTTCAATGTAATAAATCCTGGTTTTTTTAAGATTGTTAAAATAACAACTTCAATCTTAAAAATTCTTAAAATAAGCCACCTTTAAGGCATTAGATTTCAATTTTTTAAAATGCATAAAAATCTAATTAAAATTAGACTTAAATATTATTTAACGCATTTTTTTTATTTTAGCGGTTCTAACAGCTTATGAGTTCATTTTTTGTTCGCACATTTGCAATGTTAAATTAATGTTAACAACTTTATATCGAATTTTAATTAATACTTAATAGTAAAAGGAGTAAAGAGTAAAAGAAGTAAATGTAATTTTGACACTGAAAAACAAAAAAACGAAAAATGAAAAAAATTTTACAAAGATTTTATGGAGTGACCGCGTTGATGTTGCTTTTTGCACAGATAGCTTGGTCACAAGGAACGACAAGTGCAACTATGACTGGAAAAGTTTTCGATAATAATGGTGAAGCAGTTCCCGGAGCAAATGTAATTGCTACTCATACTCCTACAGGTGCACAATACGGGGTAGTGACTGATTTAGACGGTAAGTACACTTTACCTAACTTGAAGGTGGGAGGACCCTACACTATTAAAGTGAGTTTTGTAGGATATGACGATAAAATTGCAAATGATATTTACTTGCAATTAGGAGCAAAAAGAGATTTAGATTTTTCCTTCGGATCTGAAAGTGTTGTTCAACTTTCAGAAGTCCAAGTCAGAGGATCAAGACTTTCTGCTGGTCAAGAGTCTGGTGCTTCAACGCAGATTTCGCAAGACAATATTGAAAAAATGCCTACTCTTAATAGAGATTTAAATGATTTCACAAGATTAACGCCACAAGCGAAACAATCATTTGGTGGTGGTTTTTCTATCGCTGGTATTAATAACAGATATAATGCAATTTACTTTGATGGAGCAGTGAATAATGACGTCTTTGGTTTAGCTGCAAATGGTACTAACGGTGGTCAAACAGGAGCATCTCCTATTAGTATTGATGCAATTGAGCAGATTCAGGTAGTAATTTCCCCTTATGATGTTTCACTAGGTGGATTTGCCGGGGGTGGGATTAATGCAGTTACCAAAAGTGGTTCAAATAACCTCGAAGGTGGCTTATATTACTATACACAAAATGAAGGACTTGCTGGAAAAACAAATACGAGATTAACAGATAGAACTGGAAGTGATCGCGAAAAATTAGATGATTTTTCTACCAATTTTTACGGATTGAACTTAGGGGGGCCGATAATCAAAGATAAATTATTCTTTTTCGTTAATGCAGAACTGCAAAGAGAAGAAACTCCTTCACCATTTGATCCAGGAAGTTATGAAGGTAACACATCAATTGCTGATCTTAATGCACTTGGTAATTTTTTACAGAGTAATTATGGCTATGATGCCGGAGGGTTTGGCAATGCAAGCAATGAATTAGATGCTACGAGGTTATTTGTAAAGTTAAATTGGGATATCAACAATACTCATAAATTATTATTCAGACATAACTACACTGACATATTACAAACGAGTAGAAACGGATCAAATCAAGGAAGAATTAACTTTAGAAATAACGGAATCTCTTTCCCGTCTACTACTAATTCTTCCGCTTTGGAATTAAGTTCTAACTTTGGAAGTAATGCGTCAAACAAATTAATTCTAGGATTTACTGCTGTTCGAGACGATAGAGATCCTATTGGTGGTGATTTTCCATCAGTTTTTATTGCTGATGGTGATGGTGATATAAGCTTCGGCAGTGAAGCTTTTTCAACTGCCAACTTATTAGAACAAGAGGTTTTTACCATAACTAATAATTTCAACTTATACAGAGGTAAGCACACTTTAACTTTTGGAACACATAATGAATTTATGAGTTTCAATAATGTGTTTATACCGCAAAATTATGGTTCTTACTTTTATCTAAATCTCGATCAATTTTTGAACAATGAAGCACCTACCGGATACGACAGAGCATACTCCTTAATTGATGATGGAATCGGTGACGAAACTGATGCTGCTGCCACATTTAATGCTATGCAATTGGGTTTTTATGCACAAGATGAAATTGACTTAACGGAAAAATTCACATTAACTGCAGGATTACGAATTGATATTCCTATTATTACTACAGACCCATCCATAGATCCTACCTTTAACTCTGAAACCTTGCCGGCTATCGAAGCTGCAGGATACGATCTTGAAGATGCAGTGGGTGGAGAGGCACCTAATGGTCAACTGATGTTTTCTCCAAGAGTGGGGTTTAATTATGATATTTTTGGTAATAACAAAACTGTCTTGAGAGGTGGTTTAGGTATATTTACAAGTAGAATCCCTTTTGTTTGGCCAGGGGCAATGTATAACAATAATGGTTTAACTGTTGGTAGTTTTGATGAGAGAGACGCTTCAGATGCCGGTACACCTGTAACAGAATTTATTCCGGAGCCAGCTAACCAACCAAGATTACCCATAACAACGCCATTAGGTCAAGTAGATTTGTTTACGCAGGATTTTAAATTTCCTCAGGTATTTAGATCTAGCTTAGCAATTGACCATAGCATTGAAGGTGGATGGTTTGTAAATGTTGAAGGTATTTTTACGAAAAATATAAATAACGTATACTATCAAAATGTTAACTCAGATCCTACAGTAGATTTTCAGTGGACTAATGGTGGAGATGATAGAAATGTTTATGTAGGAGATAATATTGATGGAAGATACAATGCAGTGTATTTAGGTAGCAATACCAATGAAGGTTACACCTACACAGTTACCGGTCAGGTTCAAAAGAATTTTGATTTTGGTTTATTTGCCAATGTTGCCTACACATATGGAGATGGTTTTGCAACTTTTGAGGGAACAAGTTCTCAAAACTCTTCACAGTGGAGAGGTGCTTTCAACGTAGATGGTAGAAATTTTGCCGAATATGGAAGAACTGATTTCTCAATTGGAAGTAGGCTCATTGCTAGTTTAAACTATAATGTAAAGTGGGGTGGTAGCGATAATTTTAATTCTGTATTTAGTATCTTCTATAATGGTGAATCTGGTCAGCCTTATTCTTACACTTACGGATCGGGAGCAGCTGATGCAAGAAACATTAACAACGAAAGAGGTAGCACAGGAAGAACTTATAGCTTAATATATGTCCCTCAAAATCAGTCAGATATTGCATTGGTTGATATTGCAGATGGTCCATCAGCAGCACAACAATGGGAGGCTTTAAATAACTTTATTGAGGAAGATGATTATCTTTCTACAAGAAGAGGACAGTATGCTGAAAAAAACGGTGCTAGAGCCCCTTTTGTTAATCAAATAGATTTCAAATTTATTCAAAATGTGGCCGTAAATTTAGGTAATAAAAATCACAGGTTACAGTTCGAATTTGATGTTTTCAATTTTGCTAATTTAATTAATAGTGATTGGGGCGTTGTTTACAACAATCCATTTAATTATGAGATATTAAATTATGCAGGTTATGCAGCAGACGGGACAACACCACAGTTTACTTTTACTGAGTCTGACTTAGGTCTTGAAAGATATAACATTCAAGATAGACCATCTAGATGGAGAGCTAGAATCGGAGTGCGTTATATGTTCAGATAATTATTGTCTTAACTTTTTTATACAAACCCAGCCGATCTCAGTCGGCTGGGTTTTTTTATTTCCACTCATCTCTTATTCCTGCCGTTAAATAGAAAGCATGTAAGATCAATAACCTTTTCGCTTTTATGGAAGTTATAAAATGATGTATGTTTGTACATTAATTAAATTTTTTTCTTTTACTTTTTATGAATAAATCAGTTAAAGGTATTGTCATTACTATTATTATACTTGTTATTCTAGGTATTATCATTTATCCGAGAGTATCATTTTTTGAGGAAGAAAACGAGCCTTTACAGTCCTCAGGTACAACTGCAGCTTCATCAGCCATAAAAGTAGATGCTCAAATTGTAGACTTTGAAAGTTTTGATAATGAATTGATCTTAACAGGATCATTATTAGCGAATGAATCTGTTAGCTTGGCAAGTGAAATCTCTGGCAAAGTGGATCGCATCTATTTTGATGAGGGTCAGTATGTTAAAAAAGGGCAATTATTAGTAGAAACAAATGTGGCGGAATTAAAAGCTAATTTACAGCGCCTTAAATATACTTCTCAGCTCAATAATGAAACAGAGAAAAGACAAAAGCAACTGTTAGAAAAAGAAGCAATTAGCAAAGAAGAATATGATATTGCCTTTACCAATTTGAAAACTGTGGAAGCTGAGATGAAAGCGCTGGAAGCTGAAATTGAGAAATCGAGGATATCTTCACCTTTTGCCGGTTTTGTAGGCTTAAGATATATAAGTGAAGGAAGTTACATAACTCCAACTACTCAAATAGCCTCTTTATATAATACCAATCCTATTAAAATTGAGTTTGCTGTTCCTAGCAGATATAGTACGGTAGTAAAACAAGGAAACGAAATAAAGTTTTCTACAGAAGCAAGTTCCATCCAACAAACAGCAACTGTTTATGCAATTGAACCACAAATTGATCCTGTTACTAGATCTTTAACCATTAGGGCAAAATGTCCTAACCCAAATAACGAATTGATACCAGGTCAGTTTATCCGTATAAACCTAACGTTGGATTCAAATGCCGAAAGTTTTTTGGTGCCTACTACGGCAATAATGCCTAAGTCAAACGGCCATCAGGTGTTTATTATTGAAGAAGGGCAGGCACTCGTTAGAGAGGTGGAGTTAGGAGTAAGAACATCCAATAAAGTTGAAATTTTAAAGGGTATACAAAAAGGTGATACTGTAGTGATTTCAGGAGTGCCACAATTAAAAGATAGAGTAGGGGTTGAAATTAAAAAGCTTGAAGGAGTAAACTAATATGGCATCATTATCAAAAGTAAGCATTGAAAGACCGGTTTTAGCCATGGTGCTATCGCTAGTCATCCTTATTTTTGGGGCAATAGGCTTCAACTTTTTAGGTGTAAGAGAGTATCCTTCGGTGGATCCTCCAATTATTACTATCTCTACAGATTATGCTGGAGCCAATGCCGATGTAATTGAATCTCAAATTACCGAACCCTTGGAGGAAGCTGTTAATGGTATTGCAGGTATCAGAACTTTAACCTCAACAAGTACGGATGGAAGAAGCCAGATTACTGTAGAATTTAATTTAGGTGAAGATTTAGAGGCAGCAGCGAATGATGTGAGAGATAAGGTGTCAGGAGCAAGGAGACGTTTACCTGAAGATGCAGAGCCTCCAACCGTTAATAAGGCTGATGCAGATTCCGACCCCATTATATTTTTAAATATTAATAGTGAGAGCAGGAGCCTGCTGGAATTATCATCCATTGCTGAAAACACTTTTAAAGAACGATTACAAACCATCTCAGGAATTAGCGAAATCAGGATATGGGGAGAAAAAAGATATGCCATGAGGCTTTGGATGGACCCCTTAAAACTAGCTGCCTACCAATTAACCCCGCTGGATGTATTACAAGCTGTAGAAAGCCAAAATGTGGAATTACCATCTGGTACCATAGAGGGCGATATGATTGAGCTGGTAGTAAGAACCCAGGGCCAGTTAAAAACAGAAAAAGACTTTAATGATTTAATAGTAGCTGAATCTGACAATAGCTTTGTACGATTTTCTGATGTGGGTTATGCGGAATTAGGCGCTCTTAATATGCGTACCGTTTTGAAAAGAGATGGTGTGCCTATGGTGGGTACCGCTATTATTCCCCAGCCGGGATCAAACAGCATAGAAATAGCAGATGAGTTTTACAAAAGGATTGAAGAAATTAAGAAAGATTTACCTGAAGATATTTACCTGGCAATTGGATTTGATCAAACTGAATATATCCGAGAATCAATTAATGAAGTACAACAAACAATTGTTATTGCTTTTTCTCTTGTTATTATAATTATATTTTTATTCTTACGCGACTGGAGAACTACGGTCATTCCGGTTGCGACAATACCTATCGCTTTAATTGGTACTTTCTTCGTGATGTACGTTGCCGGCTTTTCAATTAATGTACTTACCCTACTAGGAATTGTTTTAGCGATTGGATTGGTAGTTGATGATGCTATAGTGGTATTAGAAAATATTTATACCAAAATTGAGGAAGGTATGCAGCCCATGGAAGCTGCTAAAAAGGGTTCTACTGAAATATTCTTCGCTGTTATTGCAACCACAGTAGCTTTAGTAGCTGTATTTATGCCAGTGATATTTTTGGAAGGTATAACTGGTCGACTTTTTAGAGAGTTTGGCGTGGTGGTAGCTACGGCAGTAATTATTTCTTCCTTTGTTGCGCTTTCTCTTACTCCTATGATGAGTAGTAGAATATTGAA
>CAVRCH010000004.1:0-585000 GCA_963719535.1 uncultured Cytophagales bacterium
AAGATTTGTGGATTAGCCATACTACTGACTTTTGCGGTAGGAACGGCTTATGGACAGGTAACAAATAGTCAGCATGCAGGGAACTGTATCTGATGAGTCAGGAGAGCTGCTTATTGGTGCCAATGTAAGAGCGGTACATGAGCCAACAGGTACGGCTTATGGCGCAGTAACCAATTTAGAGGGTAGATTTTTCCTTCCTAACCTTAGACCAGGTGGTCCATATTCTGTAACAATCAGTTATGTGGGTTATGGTACTGTGAAATATACTGACATCAATTTGAATTTGGGTTCACCTTATTCTCTTAAAGCCTCAATGGAAGAGGATGCTAGTCAATTAGCTGAGGTAGTGGTAAAAGGTTCAAGATCTAATCTCTGATTTTAATGCTACCAGAACAGGTGCAGCCACTAATATTGGAAATGATGAAATAACTCAATTACCTACTATTCAAAGAAGCCTTACTGACTATACTAGGTTAACACCACAAGCCAACGGCAATAGCTTTGCAGGTAGAGATGGTAGATACAACAATGTTCAGATAGATGGAGCCAATTTTAATAATGGTTTTGGCTTGAGTGATGGTTTACTGCCAGGAGGAAGATCTCAACCTATTTCATTAGATGCGATTAAGGAAATTACAGTGAACATTGCTCCAATGGACGTAAGACAAAGGGTTTTACAGGGGCTGGTGTAAACGCAATTACAAGAAGCGGTACAAACCAGTTTGAGGGTTCAGCTTTCGGTTTTTATAGAAATCAAGACTATGTGGGTAGACAAGTAGGAGATTTTGAAATTGACGAGCAAGATCAAGCTTCAACTAGAATTTTAGGTTTTAGATTAGGTGGTCCTATCATTAAAAATAAGTTATTTTTCTTTGTAAATGCTGAGCAAACAGTAAATGAGGGTACAAATCCAGGAGCTGTAAATTTATGGAGACCTTCACAAGATGGTGTTGCTGATCCTGATAATAACATTTCAAGGACTAGAGAATCTGATGTGATAGCTGTTCGAAATCATCTAATCGAACAATTTAATTACGATCCTGGTGCTTACCAAGATTATGCGAATGATGCTGGAGACCAAAGTTTAAGCCTTTTTGCTAGGTTAGACTGGAATATTTCAGAAAAGCATCAATTGGCTGTTCGTTATAGTAGAGTTAGGGGAGTAAGAGATGCCCTTGTAAATGGAAGTTCTGGACCTCGTCCACGTTCTCCAAGGGGGTTTGATAGAGTAAGTCAAAATTCAATTGCTTTCGAAAATACAGCATTTGATTTTACTGATATCGTAGATTCTTATGGTTTAGAACTAAATAGTTACTTGACTCCAAAATTATCTAACTCTTTAATTGCTTCTTATTCATTAATTCAAACTACTAGAAACTCAAAGAGCCCTAGTGTATTTCCAACTATAGATATCTGGTCAGAAGTTGGTACAGATCCTAATACAGGTTTGCCTACTGGTGGTGGAAATTATATTACTGCAGGTTATGATCCGTTTACTTTTGGAAATGATGTCATAAATAACAACTTTAACATCTACAATAATCTTACCTATGTTACAGGTATTCATGAGATAGTAGGTGGAGCCGCTTTCGAAACTCAAACCTTTGGTAACCAATTTTTAAGATTAGGAGCTTCATATTATAGATATGCTTCTGTAGAAGATTTTTTAACCACAGGAACGCCTGGTGAAGTTGCACCAATTACTTTTGGAGTTACCTATCCTTATGCTGGAGCTGACACCTATGGTGGGGTTACTTTAGGTACGGCTGGTGTTTATGCACAAGATAAACTAAGTTTAACAAAAGATTTTAATTTGACTATCGGTTTACGTGCAGAGCTTCCACTTTTCTTGAATGACTTACAGACTAACAGTGAAATTAATTCATTGACATTAAATGGTACTGATGGTCAGTCAAGAACTTATCAGAGTGGAGAATGGCCTAAAACCGAGTTAATTTAAGTCCGAGAGTTGGATTTAGCTGGGACGTGTTGGGAGATGGAAGTTTGAAATGCGTGGAGGATCTGGTATTTTCTATGGTAATATTCCATTTGTATGGTTTACCAATATGCCTCAGGGGCTGGTGGTTACCAAAATAACGTAGAACCACAAAACTATGCAGACATTCAAGATTGGATTGGTAATGTTACTTTTAACCCTGACCAATATCATTACCCTAACAATCCGCCTGCAGGAGCTGAAGATGTTTTCATTCAAAGTGCTGAGGGAGGTCTTCCTGGAAATATAGCGCTAGTAGATACTGACTTCAGAATGCCAAGTGTTTGGAGAACGAGTTTTGGATTAGATTATAAATTAGCTGATCTTCCCATTACATTATCGTCAGATTTAATGTACACAAGAGATGTGAATGCAGTGTATCAATTTTTAGCTAATAGAGGTGAAGCACCTGCAAGGTTTGCTAATGGAGGCCAAAACGGAGAGTACTTCCCTGATGGATCAGTGCGAGTAAATCCTGCAGTAGGTGCAAATAACGTTGCAGTCTTAACCAATACTGATGTAAAGGGTAATATATTCAATGGTACATTTGGTGCATCTGTGAATACCAATACAGGTTTATTTGGATCATTGTTTTACACCTATACATATGCTGATGAAGCTTCATCTAATCCTGGTTCATCAGCTACATCTGCAATCCCTGGTCCAAATATTAGTAATCCGAATGATTTGATGCTATGTAACTCGCAATTTGCGGTTCCTCATAGAGTAGTGAGTAGTTTATCATATAAATTTGATTATCTAAACCATGCTTCTACAACTTTATCCTTGTTTTATGAAGGTTCAGCATCAGGGCAGATATAGTTATGAGTATGGTGCTGACATTAATGGTGACGGTATTAATTCTGATTTGGTTTATATTCCTGCAAATAATGGACAAATAAATTTTGAGCCAATATTGAACGATGAAGGAGAAACTTTATTTACAGCAGCTGATCAATTAGCAGCATTTAACAGATTTGTTAATGAAGATCCGTATTTGAGTGAGAACAAGAGGACAATATGCAGATAGAAACTCAAATTTAGTTCCTTGGTTAAATAGATTTGACTTCAGAGTGTTACAGGATATTTATACAACAATTGGTGAAAGAAAAAACACTTTACAATTAAGTGTTGATATTTTTAACGTTGGTAATTTACTTAACTCTTCTTGGGGTGTGAGGCAAACGTTAAATGGTGCTCAGACATTATTAACACCAACTCAAATTAATCAAAATGGTCCTTCTACTTTTCAAATGCAAACTGTATTTGAAGACGGTCGTGAAGTGCTACCAGTAAGTCCTTTTAGAGATGTTACTTCAACATCAACTACATGGAGTATGCAAATTGGTTTAAGATATATTTTCTAATTTAATTATTAGAAATAACATAATTTTGAAACCCGAATGCTATTAAGCGTTCGGGTTTTTTCATTTTACTATGAGTGTGGTTTTTGCTATTAATGATAGGTATTTCTAAATCGATAATCTTTTAACTAAAGTACATTAGTTTATATTTGAAATAAATATACAATGCAAGATGATCGCAATTATAGAGATTATTTAAAATTTAATCTAAAACAGACCTTTTATGCAGTTTTAAATCAATAGATGCTTGGGGATTGCTTTCCCACTCATCTCTTATTCCTGCCGTTAAATAAAAAGCATGAAAGTATAAAAACAGGACATACCTGTCCCTCAAAAAATTGATTATTATCGGATTTAAAGTCTTTAATCTTTCAAATAAAGGTACATCTGTTCGTATCTCTTTAAAAACTTGTATATTTTTATTAACATCAGACAAAATCTATACCTATATTAATAATGCACTTTTTTGTCATTAAAATTATAAAATAGATCAAATGAATGCTGTTCTACCTAGTAAATTCTTACATATTATGTGATTGTTCCAATAGATGGATAGTTAATAAATATATGATCAAATAGTTATCTTTAAGAAAATTAAGAAATTAATATTTATGTTAAAGCAACTTAAGTTTTTAATAATTCCTATTGGAATTTTATTTTTCAGCTCATGCTCGAATGATGACAATGAAGTAGTGGCTGAAAATCCTGAATTGGAAGTTTCCATCACTGAGCTTTCTGTTTCAGAAAATGATCTTCTGCGAGGCAATATTCCTATTAGCATAAAAGCTGATAATTCATCTTCTGTCATCGTTTATATGGATGAACAGGAAGTTTATGAATCGGAAGAAAGTGAATTTACTTTTGAATTAAAGACAACAAATTTTGATGATGGCACCTATACTTTAAAAGTTGAAGGAAGCAATAGTGAATTTTCAGATAGTAGAGAGGTGGAGGTAGAGTTGTTTAACAAATTAATGACCTATGAATTAACACAAGCAGAATTTGATTATAAAAATACTGAATGGATGCTGATTATGCTGGCCAATGAGAAAGGCAAGATATTAGATTATATTTTTGCAGAAGAACCCGGGATCTTTAATTTTGAGTCTGACAGCGAAGTACCCGAAGATGAATTTATGTTCTATACCTATTGGGATAGAAATGAGACCGGTTCAAGTCTTCAATTCTTAATGGAGGGCTATCAAGTGAGTTATGGGGAATATGGTTCTGCTTCGTCCTTTCCCCCGGGTTTTCCAGAACCGCCGGTTTATGAAACCTTTGAATTAAACACTACTTCAAGTAATTTTGGACAAAATGATTCTAATGAGGTTGTTTTACTATTAACACCTCAGATAGGCATATATGGAGTTTTTTTTCCTATTTTCCCTTCTTTTCCTGTTAATTATCCTGAGGATCAGGAAAACTATTCGTTTTTGTTTTCCGATAGGGTAAATGACCGATTTTATTCTTTAGATAAAGAACCTTCTGAGTTACAAGGCATAGATGAATTTAACCTTGATTTTAATGAATTTCAACTGATTGAACCTACTTCTACTATTGATGCTTCAAAATATGATGATTTTACTGCATCCAACAAAGCAATAGTTAGTCCTAACCAAACCAACCATCTAGAATTTCATTACGTGTATGGAACGGAAACGTTAAAATCTTTTAATGTTTACAATGGGGTTAATAATTATCAAGATTATAGGATATCATTTCTTGGCACTTATGGTAATTATCAGGATCGGTTTGATATTTCTATGGATCAGTTAGGAGAAACCTTACCCGAAATGACTTATCAAATCACAGTTAATGAATTGGATGCAAATGGCTTAACAGCAAATTTTTCCGGTGATGATGAGGGCCTTGTGATGGTGGAGCTATTTAATACATTACCTGCAGAAGGATCTATAGGTATAGTGCAGTATCAGTCAACTATTTACTTTGACATGCAATCTGACATTTCATTTCAGTTTCCAAAATTACCTGAGAGCTTACTTACCTTGAATAATGATTTAGCAGGTTTTCAAAATATTGAATATGTTTTAGTAAATACACAAAATAAAAAGACTGATTTTACTACAAATGATATGTTTATGAGCCTGTATAATAAGGCTGATGGAAGTAATTTTAAAGACTTTCTGCAATTTAATGCTAAGCACACCGTATACACAGATTTAAATCCTTAGTATAAAATTTTAAAACAGAGGCTCGGTAAATCAAGCTTTTATTAAATGAAGAGCTTATAGACTATAGGAGTTTTTTTTGTTACAGGTAATTTCAGGTAGTCATTCGGGGAAATTAGCTTTCCCACTCATCTCTTATTCCTGCCGTTAAATATAAAGCATGTAAGATCAATAACCTTTTCGCTTTTATGGAAGTTATAAAATGGTGTATGTTTGTACATTAATTAAATTTTTTTCTTTTACTTTTTATGAATAAATCAGTTAAAGGTATTGTCATTACTATTATTATACTTGTTATTCTAGGTATTATCATTTATCCGAGAGTATCATTTTTTGAGGATGAAAACGAGCCTTTACAGTCCTCAGGTACAATTGCAGCTTCATCAGCCATAAAAGTAGATGCTCAAATTGTAGACTTTGAAAGTTTTGATAATGAATTGATCTTAACAGGATCATTATTAGCGAATGAATCTGTTAGCTTGGCAAGTGAAATCTCTGGCAAAGTGGATCGCATCTATTTTGAGGAGGGTCAATATGTTAAAAAAGGGCAATTATTAGTAGAAACAAATGTGGCGGAATTAAAAGCTAATTTACAGCGCCTTAAATATACTTCTCAGCTCAATAATGAAACAGAGAAAAGACAAAAGCAACTGTTAGAAAAAGAAGCAATTAGCAAAGAAGAATATGATATTGCCTTTACCAATTTGAAAACTGTGGAAGCTGAGATGAAAGCGCTGGAAGCTGAAATTGAGAAATCGAGGATATCTTCACCTTTTGCCGGTTTTGTAGGCTTAAGATATATAAGTGAAGGAAGTTACATAACTCCAACTACTCAAATAGCCTCTTTATATAATACCAATCCTATTAAAATTGAGTTTGCTGTTCCTAGCAGATATAGTACGGTAGTAAAACAAGGAAACGAAATAAAGTTTTCTACAGAAGCAAGTTCCATCCAACAAACAGCAACTGTTTATGCAATTGAACCACAAATTGATCCTGTTACTAGATCTTTAACCATTAGGGCAAAATGTCCTAACCCAAATAACGAATTGATACCAGGTCAGTTTATCCGTATAAACCTAACGTTGGATTCAAATGCCGAAAGTATTTTGGTGCCTACTACGGCAATAATGCCTAAGTCAAACGGCCATCAGGTGTTTATTATTGAAGAAGGGCAGGCACTCGTTAGAGAGGTGGAGTTAGGAGTAAGAACATCCAATAAAGTTGAAATTTTAAAGGGTATACAAAAAGGTGATACTGTAGTGATTTCAGGAGTGCCACAATTAAAAGATAGAGTAGGGGTTGAAATTAAAAAGCTTGAAGGAGTAAACTAATATGGCATCATTATCAAAAGTAAGCATTGAAAGACCGGTTTTAGCCATGGTGCTATCGCTAGTCATCCTTATTTTTGGGGCAATAGGCTTCAACTTTTTAGGTGTAAGAGAGTATCCTTCGGTGGATCCTCCAATTATTACTATCTCTACAGATTATGCTGGAGCCAATGCCGATGTAATTGAATCTCAAATTACCGAACCCTTGGAGGAAGCTGTTAATGGTATTGCAGGTATCAGAACTTTAACCTCAACAAGTACGGATGGAAGAAGCCAGATTACTGTAGAATTTAATTTAGGTGAAGATTTAGAGGCAGCAGCTAATGATGTGAGAGATAAGGTGTCAGGAGCAAGGAGACGTTTACCTGAAGATGCAGAGCCTCCAACCGTTAATAAGGCTGATGCAGATTCCGACCCCATTATATTTTTAAATATTAATAGTGAGAGCAGGAGCCTGCTGGAATTATCATCCATTGCTGAAAACACTTTTAAAGAACGATTACAAACCATCTCAGGAATTAGCGAAATCAGGATATGGGGAGAAAAAAGATATGCCATGAGGCTTTGGATGGACCCCTTAAAACTAGCTGCCTACCAATTAACCCCGCTGGATGTATTACAAGCTGTAGAAAGCCAAAATGTGGAATTACCATCTGGTACCATAGAGGGCGATATGATTGAGCTGGTAGTAAGAACCCAGGGCCAGTTAAAAACAGAAAAAGACTTTAATGATTTAATAGTAGCTGAATCTGACAATAGCTTTGTACGATTTTCTGATGTGGGTTATGCGGAATTAGGCGCTCTTAATATGCGTACCGTTTTGAAAAGAGATGGTGTGCCTATGGTGGGTACCGCTATTATTCCCCAGCCGGGATCAAACAGCATAGAAATAGCAGATGAGTTTTACAAAAGGATTGAAGAAATTAAGAAAGATTTACCTGAAGATATTTACCTGGCAATTGGATTTGATCAAACTGAATATATCCGAGAATCAATTAATGAAGTACAACAAACAATTGTTATTGCTTTTTCTCTTGTTATTATAATTATATTTTTATTCTTACGCGACTGGAGAACTACGGTCATTCCGGTTGCGACAATACCTATCGCTTTAATTGGTACTTTCTTCGTGATGTACGTTGCCGGCTTTTCAATTAATGTACTTACCCTACTCGGAATTGTTTTAGCGATTGGATTGGTAGTTGATGATGCTATAGTGGTATTAGAAAATATTTATACCAAAATTGAGGAAGGTATGCAGCCCATGGAAGCTGCTAAAAAGGGTTCTACTGAAATATTCTTCGCTGTTATTGCAACCACAGTAGCTTTAGTAGCTGTATTTATGCCAGTGATATTTTTGGAAGGTATAACTGGTCGACTTTTTAGAGAGTTTGGCGTGGTGGTAGCTACGGCAGTAATTATTTCTTCCTTTGTTGCGCTTTCTCTTACTCCTATGATGAGTAGTAGAATATTGAAGAAGAGAGAAAGGCAAAATTGGTTTTACAGAAAAACTGAACCATTTTTCATCAATTTAAATAAAGGATATTCAAGCTCATTAGATGCCTTTATGAAAGTGAGATGGCTAGGAATTTTATCTTTCCTTGGTGCTGTGGCTTTAATATTTATCCTATTTAAGGTACTACCTTCAGAGCTGGCCCCATTAGAAGATAGAAGTCAGATTGTGGTAAATGCAACAGGGCCTGAGGGTGCTACCTTCGAATATATGGATGAGTATGTAGATAATATAGTCCGAGTAGGAATGGAGGAGCTGCCAACCAATGGTTTGATTTCAGTAACATCTCCTGGGTTTGGCACAAGAGGAACTAATTCTGCTTTTTTTAGAATAAGGTTAACAGATCCGGCAGATAGGGATAAAAGTCAGCAGCAATTATATGATGAGTTTTCACCCATTTTATCTGAATATCCTGCTGCACAGGCTTTTGCTTTTCAGCAGCAAACTATTGGAGGTAGAAGAGCTGGTTTACCGATTCAGTATGTAATTCAGGCAACCTCTCTTGAAAAATTGCAAGAGAAACTGCCTGCTTTTATGGATAAGGCTAAGGCTGATAGTACCTTTACAGTGGTGGATTTAGATCTGAAATTTACAAAACCCCAAATTGATATTAGAATAGATAGAGAAAAGGCAAGGTCTCTTGGTATTTCTGTTATTGATATTTCAAGAACACTACAGCTAGGTTTAAGTGGTCAACGTTTTGATTATTTCATCATGGAAGGTAAGCAATACGAAGTGATTGGCCAGGTACAAAGGAATGATAGAAATGCACCTATCGATTTGAAGTCTTTATATGTTAGGGCGCAGAATGGTCAGATGGTTCAATTAGATAACCTTGTGTCTTTGGGAGAGTCATCTACTCCACCTTCGCTGTATCGATATAACAGATATATTTCAGCTACTGTTTCAGCTGCTTTAGCTCCAGGTAAAAGTATTGGTGAAGGAATTGAAGCCATGGATAGAGTTGCGGGAGAAGTACTGGATGAAACCTATTCTACTTCCTTAACCGGAGCATCGCTCGATTTTTATGAAAGCTCCTCCAGTTTATTATTTGCTTTTGCCTTTGCGATTATTTTGATTTATTTAGTTTTGGCAGCTCAATTTGAAAGCTTCAGAGATCCTGTGATTATTTTGTTCACAGTTCCATTGGCTGTAGGTGGTTCATTCTTGTCTTTATGGCTTTTTGGCGAATCGCTTAATATTTTTAGTCAAATAGGAATTATTATGTTGATTGGGTTGGTTTCCAAAAATGCGATTCTAATTGTGGAATTTGCCAACCAGAAAAAAGCACAAGGGGCAGGAATTAAGGAGTCCATTACTGAAGCAGCGAAATCTCGATTTAGACCTATTTTAATGACGGCACTGTCAACTATTTTAGGTATACTTCCCATAGCTCTGGCATTAGGAGCGGGCTCTGAAAGCAGGGTTTCTATGGGTATAGCCATTATAGGAGGACTGATTTTTGCTACAGGACTAACACTTTATGTAATCCCTGCAATATATTCATACATGGCAAGTAAGCGTGCCAGATTATCCAGAGTTGAAGCTTAATTTTTTATGTTGAAAAAGATAATAATATTTTTAGTAGTTATAGGAAATAGCTATTCACTTTATAGCCAAAGTATAACTCTTTCTGATGCTATGAGCATAGGCCTGGAAAATAACTTCTCCATTAAAACAGCCAGAAATACTGAAAAGCAATCGGTGATTAACTCAGAATATGCCATTTCCGGCTTTTTACCTGTTATAGATATTACAGGAGCCAGAACTTTTGATGTAGAAAATGTAGATCAACAATTCCGTACCGGAGACACCAATACTTTAGATGGTGCTCAATCAAATCTTTTTAATATAAGAGGAGATTTAACCTGGACTATTTTTGATGGAACCAAAATGTTTTTTGATTATAGAATTCTTCAAATAGAAAGAAATCGAAGTAGATTTGAAACACAAGCAGTCTTAGAAAGCACATTGAGCAATATTATTCAATCTTATTATCAGCTGGTTTTTGAACAAGCACAGTATAATGTTTTAGAGACCGCCATTGAACTTTCACAGGAACGATTAGACATTGCTCAGGCAAACTATGAGGTTGGTCGTTTTTCTAAAATAGACTTTTTGTCTGCAAAAGTAGACTTGAATACTGATAAAACTAATTTGCTCAACCAGGAAGAAGTGGTGAAACAAAGCAAGGTAACCCTTAATTTGCTTTTAGGTCAAAATCCTAATGAACAATTAGTGGCAATTGATTCTATCATTATCAATAAGGATTTAGAGCTAAATGATTTGATAATTGATTTGCAAAATAGGAATAAGGAGTTGTTAACATTAATGGAGCAAGAGAGAATTTTAATTGCTCAAAACAGAACTATTTACACTGAGTTGCTACCTCAAATTGATGCAATTGCAGGTTATGGCTACCAGAATTTCAATTCACAAGCTGGCTTTTTACTGCAAAATCAATCCGTGGGTTTAACCTATGGTCTAAGTATGTCATGGAGAATTTTTGATCGTTTAGATAAATTAAGACGCACTCAAATTAGCCAAATAGCAATTGATAATAATGGTATTGCTCTCCGTGAACTTGAAAATCAACTCACGGGTGATTTATCCTCTGCTTTTGTGAGCTATCAAAATAAAATTACTTTGATAGAATTAGAGAATGCCAATGTAGAAGTAGCCAAGGAAAATGCTGATATTGCCCTTGATAGATATAAAGTAGGAAGATCTAATGCCCTGGAGTTAAGAGAATCTCAACAAAATGCGGTAGAAGCAGAAAGCAGACTCCTTAATGCAATTTATTTAGCGAAAGTAGCAGAAGTTAATCTTTTAGCTATTAGTGGGAATTTATATCAAAAGTAAAATTCATTGAATGTTGTGCTAGATTAACCTATTTAGAAATTTGATCAATATTTTTCTCCGACTTTAATCGATAATAGAGCTGATAGATAAATTCTTCTATGCCAGTTTGAACAATTCCTTTTAAGAAATAACTCCTTTCATTACGGCTTTTTAATTTTAGTCGATTAATTAAAACCTTTCCCTATATCTCACTGTTACAGTAGTCATTAATCAACAAAAATAATGGCAAAACAAGCAGCAGCGAAAGCAAGTAAAACAGTAGATAAAGCAGCTAAAATACATACTGGATATATTAATCATGTGTTGGAAAATGGTAAAGAGCCAGCCTCTGTTTACAAATTCATGAAGGATTTGAAAATGGATGAAGTTACTTTTTACAATCATTATAATTCATTTTCGGCTTTAAGACAACATATTTGGTTAGGCTTTTTAGAAGATACTATTGCTAATTTACATTCTGAAGAGGCTTTTCTTCAATACTCAGCAAGAGAAAAACTATTGGCCTTATATTTTACCTTAATTGAGGTTTTAAAGGAAAATAGGAGCTATGTATTGATAGATATGAGGCTGGCCAAAAAACCGGGTAGTACTCCAGATTTTATGAAAGCTTTTAAACATAGGTTTTTAAAGTTTGCAGACGAAATATTATTGCAAGCAAAAGAGACCGAAGAGGTCATCGATAGACCCGTAATAGGTGATAGATACAAAGACGGATTATGGTTACAAACTATGTTTGTTTTACAGTTTTGGGTAAAAGATGATAGTATTGGGTTCGAAAAAACCGATGCGGCAATCGAGAAGGCTGTTAATGTAGCATTCGATTTAATGGGTAAAAGCCCTTTAGATAGTATGGTTGATTTTGCCAAATTCCTGTTTCAAAATAGATAATAATGAGCGATAAAAAAGAACAATCAAGAATACCAGTCTCTAAAATTCAGCGTGCCAGTAAATTTGTTTCAACTGGTGCACGAGTGGGGGGTAATTACTTGAAACATTATACTAAAAAAGCCTTTAACCCTGGAATGGATAGGTCCCAATTAGATTTGGACAACGCAGAAGATATCTATGAATCTTTAAGTGAACTGAAAGGTAGTGCCTTAAAAGTAGCTCAAATGTTAAGTATGGATCGGAATTTACTTCCTCAGGCCTATCAGGATAAATTTACAATGTCTCAATATAGTGCTCCACCATTATCTTATCCTTTGGTAGTGAAAACTTTTCAGAAAACTTTGGGTAAAAGTTCGGATGCAATATTTGATACTTTTACAAAAAATGCCATGAATGCCGCTTCCATGGGACAAGTGCATCAGGCAACGAAAGGAAATAAAACGTATGCTGTTAAGATTCAATACCCTGGTGTAGCGGATAGTATTAGTTCAGATTTAAGACTAGTGAGACCATTTGCTACCCGATTGTTCAATATGAGCAATGCAGAGTTGGATCATTATATGGGTGAGGTAGAAGGTAAATTAATGGAGGAAGCTGATTATGGTTTGGAGTTAAGGCGTTCCAAAGAAATTACTGAAGCCTTAGCTGGTAAAATTGATGGCTTATACTTTCCCAAGTATTATGAAGAATTATCTGGTGACAGAGTAATTACTATGGATTGGTTGGAAGGAGTTCATTTAAAAGAATTTTTGGCAACAAATCCTTCTCAAGAAGTAAAAAACAAGATAGGACAGGCACTTTGGGATTTTTATAATTTCCAGTTTCACGAATTAAAGCAAGTGCATGCAGATCCACATCCGGGAAACTTTATGTTCATGGCTGACGGTACCATGGGCATAATTGACTTTGGCTGCATTAAAGAAATTCCGGATGACTTCTATGAGAACTACTTTGCCTTATTGAAACCAGGTTTTTTGCAAGACGAAAATGAAATTGATAAAAGGTTTAAAGCCTTGGATTTCTTCCATGAGAAGGATTCACCTGCCGAAAGGAAAATTTTCAGTGGTGTATTCACTGAAATGATAGGGATGTTGAGCAAACCTTTCCAATACGATGTGTTTAATTTTGGTAATAATGCTTTCTTTGAAGAGATTTATGCTATGGGTGAGCGTGTTTCTAAAATGAAAGAAGTGCGTAATAGTAACGGGGCAAGAGGGTCAAGACATGGATTATATGTGAACAGAACTTATTTCGGCCTCTATAACATGTTGAATCAATTAGATGCTGAAGTGAAAATCACTAAGCCGGAATGGTTAAATGGAAGTACTGAGAAAGTAGCTTAGCGTATATTTTGAATTCTGTTTTAATGGAGAGTTTTATGAGTGAGCATTTTTAAACAAACAAATTAAACTGATTTCCCTGTAAAAGAAGCCCTATCTATAAAATTATGGATAGGGCTTCTTCTTTTGTAAATGCAAATTATCTACTCATACTTCTCAAACCAACCCGTGATATAGGCTACATGACGAATAATATTACTTGGACGATTAGTAATTCCGTGGCCGGCACCAGGAATCCTCACCATTTTACTTTCTACACCTTGTAATTTTAGCGCTCCGTAATATTGTTCTGTTTCACTCATTGGAGTTCTGTAATCTTGTTCTCCGGTTACAAGAAGTGTTGGTGTTTTTACATTCCCTACTAAAGAAATAGGCGAACGATCCAAATATTGTTGAGGGTCTTCCCAAGGCTTTTTGGTAAACCAATATTGAGGGTAATAATTATAGCCATCAGCTGTTAAACTGAAACTATACCAATTAATTACAGGCTTACTCACAACCGCAGCTTTAAACCGATTCGTTTTACCAATGCTCCATGCAGAAAGTACTCCGCCACCGCTACCACCGGTAATGTATAATCTATCCGGATTAATAAATCCTTTTTCTACCATCATATCTACACCATCCATCAAGTCATTATAATCCTCACTAGGGTAATTATGATTAATATATCCACCAAATTCGTCACCATAAGTAGTACTTCCTCTAGGGTTGGTATATAAAACCACGAAACCTCGAGATGCCATTAGCTGTAACTCCGGGCTAAAGTGAGGGCCATAAGCTAAGTGCGGCCCCCCATGTATTTCTAATATCAATGGATATTTTTTGCTTTTATCGAAATCAGGCGGGTAAACTATCCAACCTTGCACTTCTTTTTTATCAAAAGAAGAGGTGAAATTCACTTCTTCTACCTTTCCGATCGTCTTACCTCTTAAAAAAGTATCATTTAGATCTGTAATGGTGCGATTAGCCATTTTAGTAGGGAAGTGGCCTACACTCAATTCTCCAGGAGCTTGGGTATCAGATTTTGTATAAGCATACCTTCCATTTTGGGCAATGCTATAGCTTCCTCCGGCATAAGGTCTGCCAAAAGAACCATTGCCAATACCTTTTGTAATAGTAACTGTTTTCCCATTCAGATCTAATCTTGCTAGCACTCCATTGCCTCTATCATCATAATAAGCAAACAAACTTTTGCTGTCTTTTGCCCAGGTAAAATCTTTAAAATCTCTATCTAAACCATGTTGTAGTTCTTTTACATTTTCCCCATTAATATCCATTACAAAAACATGATCTAATTGATAACCCACAAATTGGTCTTCATAGCTTGTATAAACAATTGATTTACCATCTGGAGAAACAACTGGGCTTTGATGTGGCCCTTTCCCATTCGTTAATTGAGTTAATTCCTGCGTTTCAATATTTAATTTAAAAATATGAGTGTCATTAGGTTCTAAGTCTGCATTAGCCGAGCGATTAGCTGAAAAAACAAGGTGCTTTCCGTCAGCGCTCCAGGATGGAGCTGCATGATTGAAATCACCTGAAGTTAATTTCCTTGGCGCTCCTCCTTCTGCAGAAACCACAAATACATGCGTAAATGCAGGTTCTAAAAAAGAAAAATTACCATCAGACTTGTACGAAACTTCTTCAATTACTTTTCCGGGAGAGGCCCATTCCGCACCTTTAGGTGGAGAAGGAAATTTGCCAAAACTCTCTGTTTCTTTGGCTACGCTCATATTATAAGCAAGGTATTTACCATCCGGTGACCATGAAATGTTGCCTGGCCCTTTTGTTAGGTTGGTGATAGAAGCCGTTAGTCCTGTTTCCATCCATCGGATAAATATTTGTGCCCTGCCTTCTTCAGCAGAAACATAAGTCAATTTTTTACCGTCAGGAGACCATTTTGGGCTACTATAACCTTGTTTTCCGGAGGTGAGAGGTATGTGGTTTTCTCCACTGAAATCAATCATCCATAAATTGGTGTATTTGCGATCTGTCATTATATCAAACTGATTGCGAACATATACTATTTTTTCGCCATCAGGAGAAACCTGAGGATCTCCTACGTATTGAAGTTCAAAAACATCTAAATAATCTAAAGCCGTTTTATTCTGGGCTATAGCTGCACCACTAATATAAAGAAGTAAAATAAAGAGGGTGAGTAATTTTTTCATAGCTTAATAATTGATTAATGATAGAGTTCAATTTATACCCAAGTTAATAAATTAATATCAGCTTCATACAGTAATTATTTTAAAGGTATCCAGAAAATATAATGTACAAAAAAACCTCCAATATGGAGGTTCATATTCTTTTGTTCAGGAAACCAATCAATCGGCACCTGGAATTAACATCGGTGTTTTACCATCTGTAATGATGATTTTAGCATTTGGGCTTTCGGCTAATGCTTTAAAAGCCTCTATACTTCTCAATTGAATAATAGCATCACTTAAACCCTCTGCTAAAATTTTCTGAGCATCTCTATTACCCTCAGCCTCAATTCGTCTTCTATCCGCTTCTTTACGTTCAATTTCCAGGATGAAGTCCATGCTCATAGATTCTTGCTCTGCTTTTAATTTCCTTTCAACGGCCATCGATAATTCTCTAGGGAGTACTATACTTTTTAATAAAACTTCTTCTATAATAAAACCTCTATCTCCTAGCACTTCGGTCATTCTATCCTTAATTCTATTTTCAATAATACTTCTTTGACCTGAATGCATATCCTTTGCCATAAAATTGGCTGTAATATCTGAACTGGCAGACCTGAAGACAGGTAAAATGGCATTGCTAACATAATTGGGACCTATCTCTTCAATTATTTGTGGGGCAGCTTCCTCTTTTATTCTATAAAGTATTGAGATTTCAGATTGAATCGTAAGGCCTTCTTTACTGGGTAAGCTTAGATCAACTTCCAGGTTCATTGTTCTTACCGGAGTTTTAATCATCCGTGCCGCAAACGGGTTTATCGCGTAGATTCCTGCATAGTATGGTTTGGGATTAATCTTACCGAACTTTCGCTTAACGCCAACTTCACCTTGCCTTACTATGGTACAACTACTAAAAATAAAAATTGCTAAAATTAAATATATTGGCTTTTTCATAGGCTTTGTTTTTTTATTACTGCAGATCAAAAACTATGCCTAAGAATGTATTTTATTAAGAAACAATTTACATATATTATTTTTTGTATTTGAAATTATAAACTAAATTCTTTTAAATACTTACATTTAAGTTTAATGGAATGAAGTAAATTAAAACTATGCGATAATTTTGGGATACAACTTAAATATAACTATTCCGCACACGCCGCTTAGTAATAATAGTGAAATTGCTTGCCACCAGTCACTATAAATCAGCATGCCGGTACCAAAAAGAAAGGAATAAACTCCAATACTCCCTGCAATCATACAAATAATACCAGTAGGAACTTTCCATTTTTCTTCGCGCAGTTCCAATTTACCTTCTGCTTTAAAACGTTCTGTAATTTTTTTCCAGCCTGGTCCTCCTGGGTTTACCTGCTGAAGGAAGTTTACTAATTGATTATCGGTAGTTCGAGGACTTAAATAACTGGTTATTATCCATGCTAGTGTAGTGATTCCTACTCCTATTAATAATTTTTGCCAGGCGAGTAAAGGAGAAAATTCAAGACTTTCATGAGCAAATGCAAAATATAGGGCTACTATAAAACTAACAACCATGGCCACTATTTCACTATAAGCATTAATTCTCCACCAAAACCAGCGAAGAATAAATATTAATCCTGTACCGGCCCCTATCTGAAGTAAAATCTCAAAAGTTTGGAGGGCATTTTGTAAAACCAACGCCATCAGCATGCTACAAATCATTAACACCACAGTAAGTAGCCTGCCTAAAAGCACTTGTTTTTTATCAGTAGCGCTTTTGTTAATAAATCTTTTGTATACATCATTCACTAAGTAGGATGACCCCCAATTTAAATGGGTGGAAATAGTAGACATATAAGCTGCAACCAGGGAAGTAACTACCAATCCCAATAGTCCGGCAGGTATAAAAGTGAGCATGGCCGGATAACCCATATCGTGAGAAGCCACTCCTGCATTTACAGCAGGGAATGCTTCCTCGAAGCTCATTAAATCCGGAAATACGATTAAAGAACATAGAGCAACAATAATCCATGGCCATGGGCGGATGGCATAATGCGCCACATTAAAAAACAAAACGGCTTTGATAGAATGATCAGCATTTTTAGCGGCAAACATTCTTTGGGCTATGTAACCACCACCACCAGGTTCAGCGCCCGGGTACCAGGTGCTCCACCATTGTACGAGCAATGGAATAATTAATAGCATCACCCACATTTCAGGATCAGTAAATGAGGGGAAAAAGTCTAATTTGTCAACCACATTTTCATGCTTCAACAAATTTTCCAAACCTCCTACTTCAGGATGACTTAAAGCGACATAAGCAGCTATTAAGGCACCACCAACGGATAGAAAAAATTGCAGGAAATCTGTAATTAACACACCTCTTAATCCACCCAGGGAGCTATAAATAACTGTAATAGAACCTGCAATAATTACGGTTTGAACAGGGCTCAATCCCAATAAAACACCTCCAATTTTTATAGCGGCCAGTGTAACTGAAGCCATTATCATGATATTAAATAAAAAGCCTAGATAGATGGCCCTAAATCCCCTTAAAAAACGAGCTGCTTTTCCGCTATAACGTAATTCATAAAATTCTACATCAGTTAATACCCCAGACTTTTTCCATAAGCCTGCATAAACGAATACTGTGAGCATTCCTGTTAACAAGAAAGCCCACCAAGCCCAGTTACCTGAAACCCCATTTTGCCTCACAATATCTGTAACCAAATTCGGGGTGTCGGTGGAAAAGGTGGTTGCAACCATTGAAACGCCTAATAGCCACCATGGCATTTTACCACCGGCAGCAAAATAATCATTAGCATTTTTATTTTTTCTGGAGGTCCAAAAACCAATTCCTAAAGAAATTAGAAGAAATCCTATTAAAATTACCCAGTCAATGGTATTTAAAATCATTGGTAAACTATTTGGTATAGAAGTAAGGCATGAAGATAGAAAAGAATTTCGCTAAAATTCAATATATATAATTGCCTATTTCCCTTTTTCTTTAAACGACTCTGTAGTTATTTTTATGTTAGCCTCCAAGGTTTTATGTACGGGGCAATTATTGGCTATTTCCATTAATCTTTTTATTTGTTTATCATCTAAATCTCCCTTAACGTCTATTTTACGATCAAAAAATGTGATCTTGCCCTCCTCTGAATCACAGTTTTTGCTATCCTTATCATGTCTTTTTTCCTGATCGACATGTACTTCTATTTCGTCCACAGGCCAATTTTTTCTATTGGCGTACATTCTCAAGGTAATGGCAGTGCATGCCGCCAAAGCAGAAGTAAGCAAGCCATAAGGGCTAGGGCCATAATTGTCACCACCTATATTTTCAGGTTCATCAGATATTAAATGATGACCTTCAGCTACAACTTGAGTGGTGTAGTTATCCTCTTTATTACCAATTTTAGCTACAGTTTGAGAATCGGTTTTTGGTGTGTTTTCCTTAGCAGTGGTTCTATATTTTTTAGACCAGGTAGCTATAATTTCTCCTGCATAAACAGAGTCTTCTTTTTTGCTTAATAAATGGTCAGCCCCATCCAATGAAACAAAACTTTTAGGATGGTGGGCTTTTCTATATATTTCCTGCGCATTATTGATTGAAACAATATCGTCCTGTGGAGAATGTAAAATGAGAATGGCTTTCCTAAGCTCTTCCAGGTTATTTAACTCCTTGTTGCGCTGAAGATCTTTAATAAATTGCTCTTTAATCATAAAGGGTCTACCGCCAATAGAAACTTCAGCCTCACCATTTTTTTTAATTTCTTCAACGCCTCCCTTTATTAAGTGTAAAACATGTTCAGGGGTTGAGGGAGCCCCAACCGTGGCTACAGCATTAACAGATTCAATTTGGGAAGCCGCCATGAGAACCGCTGCTCCGCCTAATGAATGGCCAATTAAAAGTGAAGGAGCCGTATAGTTTTGTTTTAGAAATTCGGCAGCTTTCACTAAATCGGATAAGTTTGTAGAGAAATTTGTATCAGAAAAATCTCCTTCACTATCGCCCAGGCCTGTAAAATCAAAGCTTAGAACAGCACAGCCATATTTTGTTAAGCCTAGTGAAATATTTTTCACAGCATTAAAATTTTTGTTACAGGTAAAGCAATGAGCAAAAATTGCGAAATTACTAGGCTTTTGATCTGCCGGAAAATGAATAACAGCTGAAATTTCCTGGTTCTGTTCTCCTTTAAAACTTACTTTTTCTTTTTTCATATTACCTGATTTGTTTAAAGATAGGTATCTATTATGGTATTTGAAAAATGAATAGTTATAAATAGCCTATAGTTGGCAAATAGTCAATATAAATATGTTTTGTAATTTCGAACCAATGGTTCTTGACATCTACTACTTAAATTAAACTACATCTTTCGTAGTATATGTAAAATTTGGAAAGTCAATTGTTTAAGAGTACTTTTTGGTATAACACTTAATAGAAAACATCAATAAAGTATAAGTGAATTAACTCTAATAATTACTAATAATCATAAAATTTATTACATTGAGAGGGTGAAATAGATTTTTTATTAAAACTATTACTATCTTTAAATACTAAATAAGCGAATTTTTATAGCTCTGATAACTTTTAAAGCCATATAGGTTTAAAGTTTAAGGCAATTTTAAATAACAAGATAATTTTAAATACAGTCTAAAAAAAGAAACCAATGCTAAAAGAACAACTTAAAATCTTAATTAAATTAGCCACTATAGACAATGAATTAGCAGAAAAAGAAGCTAATCTGATTGAGAAAATAGGAAAAGCTAATGGGATCACAGAAGATGAAATATACTCACTGATGAAAAATCCTGAGCCATTTAAGAATTTAGATACCCTTTCAGATGATCAGAGATTTGAATATTTGTATAATATTATTCAATTAATGAAAATTGATGGTAAGGTATATAAAAGTGAGATTGTATTTTGTCAAGGTATTGCTGAGCGCTTAGGTTACAAAAAGAAAGCAGTAGCTGAGCTTTCAAAAGGAATATTTAGTGACCCTAGCATTACATCCGACAGGAACTTGTTAAAAGAGCGTTTAGCAAAATACTCACTTAGGTAATTAATTAAGGGCCTCTAATTTACAGAGGCTTTCTTTTTTATCATAAATTTTCCTTTAGGGAATATCATTTTGAATATATATAGCCCTATAACTCCTTTCGAATTTGTTTCGTTATAACTACTTCAAGTAAGATTAAATTTTTTAATATCATGAAGAAGTTATTTTTTAAATCATTGGCAAAAATCAATAAAAAAATTATGCCTAGTTTTGGTGAAAAAGACTTAACTAAATTATCTAAATGGGAGAAAATACTAATAGGTTATCGTTATTTTGTAACCAAGAATGCTTTAGATGACTGATTTACCTTTTATGCAACATCGACTGATTTTTCTCAGTGAGCAGATTAATATACGACTCCAACCCGATATAAATTATATTACTAACAATGATCTTAAAACTCTGTGATTTTAAAGCCAAAAACAACATTTTAAGGGAATAGAAACGTTTCTAATAAATTAAGTCTCACAATGAAAGCAAAATCTCCTGAATTTTCGCGTACCACAATTACTGAATTAATGATACCCTCGTATGCCAATTTTGGGGGAAAAATACATGGAGGTATTTTATTGTCTTTAATGGATAAAGTAGCCTATGCTTGTGCTACTAAACATTGTGGAGCTTATTGTGTAACTGTATCTGTAGATGATGTAGATTTTTTGCAACCCGTAGAAGTTGGCGATTTAGTTTCAATGTTAGCCTCTGTTAATTATGTTGGCAATACCAGTATGGTCATTGGCATTAAGGTTATTGCCGAAAATGTAAGGAACTCTAATGTCAAGCATACGAACACAAGCTACCTGACGATGGTTGCAAAAGACGATGAGGGCGAATTAATATCGGTACCCCCTTTAATGCTGGAAACTGAAACAGATATAAGAAGATTTGCTGAAGCAATTAAAAGAAAGGAATTGAAAAATAATTTCAGAAAACAGATGGAGCAGGAAAAAACAGATTTCACACTTTCAAAAGAAATAGAAATGCTGAAAGATCAGAGATGTGAGGTAAGAATAAAGAAATAAAAAAAGCCGCAAATCCATGTTCGCGGCTCAATTTTATCCTTTAAAAGCAAACTGATTATTGTTTACTTTTTAACCATTCTTTGGCTTCTTCTACACTTTTAAATGTGGCCATTTCTAATGTACCTCCTATTTTAATATTTAATTCTTTTGATGACATTTCAGAGAACGTATTAGAAGACACAACATGCGCATAATATTTTAACCCTGCATCCATAACTTTGGGAATTAAAACTGATTCAATCCACTCCATTGCTTGTGTCCATGGGCCGGTAGATTTACTATCATTGTTTAATAGATATGGACATTTAGTTTTCTTCACCAGATCAGCAAACTCTAATCCCCATGATTTAATGGCATCGACATTGGCGAAGCCATCCCAGTCACAGAAAATCCAGTTGTTAGCGGATTGATACTCAGTAGTGCAAATGACTCTGTTCAAATTGTTTTTGGTTTCAAATTTCATTATCTAATTATTTTTGGTTTTCAATGCAATACTACAAATACTACAGGAGATTTGTTTTGTACTTACACTTCAATATCTGTATTAAAACAAGCACAATTACTCTAACTCCTATCTTATTAGTTTATTTTTTTATAAACGGTACTTACTATATTATTTTTGGTTAACGATCTTTTAAAAATTTAATAATCTTAAATAATTTCTTTATTTTAATAGGGCGCTGTTAATCAATAAATTAAAAATTTGTTCTTTATTTATCTAATTAATATTTAACTAAAAGGTTAGAAATTAAAACAAATAGTTCGAATATTAATTACATTGAAATATAAAAGCTGTTATAACATTAAATTATTTTATTACTAGCTTTGTTTAAGATAAAAATAAACACCAAAACTCATTACTATGTCGGAAAGTATCAAAAATCCCAAAAAACATTACCATTTATTCGATGATGAAAATTTAGATCATCTTTATTTCGATATCTCTAAAAATGGAGAAATCGATGCCAACAAGTATTCGCTTTATAATTTTACAGGAGATCCTAAACTGGAGTATGCAGAGTGGGACAGTAGAATGGATATGATGAACAGCTGGTTTACGGATATGAAGTCTCAAAATCGGTTTTTATATGAAAGAGAATCTTTAAGTGGTTCCAAAGTATTATCCAAAGTAGTGGATCCTGAAACAGGAGAGGTAAGAGAAATGTTGAATTTTGCCTCTAATGATTACCTCAACCTAACTCAAGATACAAGAATTAGGAATGAAGTAAATAAGACCTTAGATCAATATGGTGGTGGGGCTGGAGGTGCACCACTACTAAGTGGTTCCATGAATATTATAAGACAGTTGCAAGAGAAAATTGCGCAAATGAAGGGCATGGAATCATCTATTGTATATACATCAGGGTATACTGCAAATGTAGGCACCATATCTGGTTTGTTAGGTCATAGAGATGTGGCTATTTATGATATGTTTTCGCATGCAAGTTTGATAGATGGTAGTAAAGGTGCTAATAAGAAGTTTTTTCAACACAATGATCCCGCCTCTTTAGAAAAGGTATTAAAGAATAATCAAAATAATTATATCAATAAGCTAGTGGTGGTAGACGGAGTTTACTCCATGGATGGGGATATCTGTAAGTTGCCAGAGATATTAGATATTGCCCATTATTATGGGGCTTGGCTTTTAGTTGATGAAGCGCATGCCACTGGAGTAATTGGAAAAAGTGGAAAAGGTACAATTGACTATTTTGGGTTAGAAGGCAAAGTAGATATTATTACAGGTACTTTAAGCAAATCGGTTGGGGCAGTGGGTGGTTTTGTGGCGGCATCCAAGAAGCTGATCAACTATTTAAAATATACAAGTAGGTCTTATATGTTTTCAACTTCTCCATATTTGCCAGCAGTTGCTGCAGCTCTGGAAGGATTGAAATTAATTGATAGTAATCAGGCTGGGCAGGATAAGCTTTGGGAAAACATTAAATATGTGAAAGAACGCCTAACCACTGCCGGATTTAATATTGGAAATGCAGAAACAGCTATTTTTCCAATAATTATTGGTGATGATAATAAGGTGAAGGAGATGACTTATAGATTGCATCAAAAGAATATTTTTGTAAATCCTGTTCCTTATCCGGCAGTACCAAGAAAACTGACCCGCGTTAGAATGACTGTTACAGCTGGTTTTAGCATAGAGCAATTAAAGTATACATTAGATGAAATTGAGAGTATAGGACGTGATATGGGAATTATAGCATAAACTATCCAATTTTTGTTTGATCTCAAACCCATCAATGGCAATATTGATGGGTTTTTTATTTTCTAAATTTCTATTCACATTCATATTGATAGCAAGGATAAATTCTAGTTCAGGTGTTCGCTTATATAAATCATCTCTGTTCACTTATGAACAGTAAGCCCTTCGCTATTCATAAAAACCCCCATTTAAATCATTATTAAGCCATTGAAAGAAAATGGCACCATCCGTGCATCGTTTGTTGGCATAAGTACATCTACTTATTGAAAACTAAGATTATTAAAACCACAACAAACATGAAAACTATTTTTTTATTTTTATTAGCCCTAATGGGGTCGCAAGCATGGGCACAAACTGCCACTGGTACCATCACCGGAAAAATTCAAGATGGAAAACAAAATCCATTACCTTATAGTAATGTGGTAGTATACAGTTTGCCAGATTCTTCAATGGTAACAGGAACTGTGACAGCCGAAACCGGAGATTTTGAAGTGAGGGTAAATCAGAATCAAAAACTTTATATAAAAGTATCTGCTGTTGGCTTTAGAAATCATTTTTCAGATGCCTTTGAATTAAATGCAACGCAGCCTTTTTTGAAAATTCCTGCAATTCAATTGTATGAAGATATTGAGGTAATGAGTGCTGTGGAGGTTAAAGCCTTACGACCACTTGTAGTGGTAGAAGCTGATAAAATGATTGTTTCTGTGGAAGGCACTGCAATGGCTGCAGGCACATCTGCTTATGAAGTTTTAGAAAAATCTCCGGGAGTTTTTGTAGATCAGGATGGGAATATCCAACTCAATGGAAAAGGAGGAGTTCTTATTATGATTGATAATAGAAGAACTTATTTATCCGCTGCAGATCTTCAAAATATGCTACAAGGGATGTCTGCTGAGAATATTAAAAACATAGAAATCATAAACAATCCATCATCTAAGTACGATGCACAAGGTAATGCTGGTATCATCAATATCACTTTGAAGAAGAACACGATGTCTGGTATTAATGGTAGCGTAAACCTGGGATATAGATATAATGAAATCAATAATGGGAATCTTGGTGTTCAGCTTAACCATAAAAAAGGGAATTGGAACTCTTTTTTAAATGCTGATATGGCGCAAAGAGGCAGGATTCGTGATGGTAACTTTTACCGGGAAATTGAGCAGAATTCCGGCTTGGTAACTATTTTTGATCAGGATGCCAAGGAATACAATGTGAGAAAAGTGCCTTCTATGCGTCTAGGTACTGATTACGACATAAACGAAAGCCATTCAGTGGGTGTAATGTTTAATTTTTATGGTCAGGATGCCTATAATGATTTTAGGTTTGATTCTGATTTGAACGAAGGCGGAGAAGAGTACAGAATAATCTCAGAAAATTATATTGAAAATCAGTTTTATAATGCGCAGGGCAATCTGCACTATACCTATAAAATGGATACTCTAGGTACTCAAATTACAGCTGACTTTAATTACATACAATTAATAAATAAGGGAGGGGCTAATTTTAGAAACAGTTATTTCTATGATCAGTCAGATAATCCTTCAGAAATTGAATTGCTTGAAACTAATAACCCTACCAGGTTTGATATAATTTCGGGCCAACTGGATTTTGAGAAGAAAATCTTTCCGAAAATTAAAATGGAGGCAGGTCTTAAAGTAAGTTCTGTGGTGTCAGATAACAACCTGGAATTTTATGTTGTAAGTGAACCAGGCAGAGAGTTGGACACCACACGTTCAAACCATTTTATTTATACTGAAAACATAGCAGCTGCTTATGCAAGTTTTTCAGGGGCTATAGGTGCAAAATTAAGTTATAAGGCAGGTTTAAGGGCAGAACAAACTTTTTCTGAGGGTAAATCGCTTACCTATAACACAGTAAATCCAAGAGATTACTTTAACCTGTTCCCCAGCTTCTTTTTACAGCACAATGTTTCAGATATGTATCAGGTAAACTATAATTATAGCAGGAGAATTGACAGGCCAAACTATGAGAATTTAAATCCTTTTATTTTCTACCTGGATCCTTTTACATCTGCGCAAGGTAACCCCTATTTAAGGCCGCAGTACACACATTCAATTAGTGTTACTCAAACATTTATGAAACAGTATAACCTGGTATTAAATTACGGAGTTACTTCTAATTTTATAGCCGAGGTACCTGTGCAAAACCCTGAAGATGGCACCACAGTTTTTAAGCAAAGTAATATCGATGACCAGCTAAATTATAGTGCTACAGCAGTAGTACCTTATCAGCCATTTAAATGGTGGGGAGTCAATGCTAATTTTACAATGTTCCATCAAGAGTTTTCTACTTTTTTAAATAATGAGAAGGTGGAAAGAAAAGCTACAACCGGCATGGTGCAATTAGGCAACACCTTTTTGTTACCTTCCGACTATAAAATGGAGTTAAATGCAGATTATAGATCAAATACTGTTTGGGGGCTTTATTCCATAGGTGCTCAGTGGGGAATAGACTTTGCAGTGAAGAAAAGCTTTTTTGATAAGAAATTAGAAGCTTCTGTTAATCTGAACGATATATTCCGCACCAGGCAATTTGTAGGAAATGCCAACCTGCAAGGAAATATCAATGAAATAAACCAATATTTTGGTCAGCAAAGCATAGGTTTCTCTTTACGGTATAGATTTAGCAAAGGAGAAGAGTTTAAAGCCAAACAAAGAAATACTAATTTGGAGGAGTTAAACAGAGCTGGAGGTTGATTTTTCTAAAACTTATAATTAATTTCAAGGAGATGGGCAATTATTGTTCATCTCCTTTGTTATTTATTTAAAATGGTCAATTAAAATTCAACCCATTTTTAAAAATGTCGTAATTTGGATAGGATTTTGTTAGTATGGTTATAAAATTAAAAATATGAAATCGAATCTTAAAACAGTATTTATTGGATTTTTAGGTGGGCTGGTGGGAGCATTTGTTATCCTAAAAACAATGCCTCTGGAGTATAATTGGCCTCAGAATTACGGAAATGAAACAATAGCAACTCAAAGTCTCATAGCTAATTATCAGCCAGAAGAAAAAGAAGAAAAGGATTATGGCAAGCTTTTACCGAATGAAGATTTTGTATTAGCCTCTAAAAAAAGCACTGAAAGTGTGGTATATATTAAAACAGTTTCTGAAAGATATGGTCGTAGTTCCTGGTTGGATATGTGGTTAGGGGGCAGTAGTGGCAATATGCAGCAAGTAGGTTCAGGGTCTGGTGTTATATTTAAAGAAAATGGCTATATACTTACCAATAACCATGTAATAGAAGATGCCGATAATATTGAAGTGGTACATAATAAAAGGCAGTATGCAGCTAAATTAGTAGGAAGAGACCCATCAACCGATTTAGCAGTGCTTAAAATAGAAGCAGTTAACCTACCCACGCTCGAAATAGGTAAATCAAGAGATTTAGAGGTAGGAGAATGGGTTTTGGCAGTAGGAAATCCTTTTAATTTGAATTCCACAGTGACTGCAGGAATTGTAAGTGCAAAAGGGAGAGAGCTCAATATTTTAAAAAGTAATTTTCCTATAGAATCTTTCATTCAAACAGATGCCGCAATTAATCCTGGCAATAGTGGAGGGGCATTAGTAAATATCAGAGGTCAGTTGGTGGGTATTAATACGGCTATTCTTTCTCAAACAGGATCTTACGCAGGATATGGGTTTGCTGTCCCTATTGATATAGCACGTAAAATAGCAGATGATTTAATTGATTTTGGTATAGTGCAGAAAGCATTTATTGGAGCCGAGGTAACCGCACTTACTCCTGAAATAGCAGATAGAATTAATGTGGATAATTTGGATGGTGTAGTGATAAGCTACATTCAACAAAATGGCGCTGCTGAAAAAATCAAATTACAAAAAGGAGATATTATCAGAAAAATCAATAGCAAAACAATTAAAACCCATGCGGAATTTGAAGAAACTATTAGCATGTATTCTCCAGGAGATAAACTCTTATTAACTTTTGAGAGAGATGATAAAACCTTACAAAAAGAAATAATACTGACCAATAGTGAAAACACTACAGAATTACTCAATAGAGTAGCTTATTACTCTGATGCATTAGGTGTTGAGTTCGAGGCCGTACCGAAAGTGGAACTTAACTTATTAGATATTAGCAATGGAATACGCGTAGTAAATATTAAAAATGGATTTTTTAGGAAGCTTAATATTGAAGAAGGCTTTGTTATTACTTCCATTAATGATGAGAAAATGGAGGATCCGCAGCAATTAGCATCAATCTTGGAGGGAATTAAAGGAAAGGTGTTAATACGCGGAGTGAATAAAAAAGGAGTGAAAGGATATTATTCTTATTATTTCTAGTGATTATATTCGAAGCCATTCTCAAAAAATAAGAATGGCTTTGTTTTTTCTTTTATTTTTTGAACCTACTCCTCAATAAAACTGGACTCCTCCTTGTATGTAAAGAGCAGGTTTGAGAATAGCTTTTTTAACATTGGGATAGCCTGCCAGCCTTTAGCGGGCCTATAGAATAAAGCTGGTTTTCTAAAGTGATTTAACTTTTTACAAGATTCAGAATTCCTTCCCATAAATGAAATAAAAATACTTTTAACCGAAAACTCAAATTGGCCCATGAATTTCTAGTCTTCAATAAAACTTTCATGATTCCTTAATTCGTTTGAATTTTTGTCTGTAGCTATTTCACTTTCAATCTCCTCAGGAATATAGTTATCTAAAAGTTTATCAAGATCAGGCTGGCCTGCATTTACCCATGCTGTATACCAGAAATCACCAATCATTTTAATGGAATTACGCATTTGCCTTTCTACTTGTCCGGAAAGAGCCATATGGTAAGCCTGTGAAAAGTCTCTGGAATAAACCTTCATATTTACATTGCCGCGCAATTCAGAACTATATTTTTCATCTGCTTTAAATTTTTTTGTGAGTTGTTTTTCAATATTGAATACAGAATCTAAACATAAATGTGCTTGCTCTACAGCTTTCCATATGGCTAATTGAGTGTTATCAATGTAATTAGCCTGACCTACAAAAAAATTATATTCATCAGCGTATAATTCAGGAAGTCTTGATTCCCAAAAACCATGAATACCATATTGTGCGGTTAACTGGCCATTATAATTAGCTGTGGTATGAAGGGGTACATTAGCGTCTGCAATGTAATGCCCTAAGTCAGCGGATAGCCTTAAAATTTTAATGGCATCTTGTTCTTCAAAGGCTTTAGTGAGTTGGTAAGTAGTAAACTGTACATGCCATGGAACTATTCCATGTGCCATTAATGTGTCCTCACATAGTTCTTCTACAGCATCAAACCAGTATCGAGGCAATTTGTAAACAGCGCTATCACCATACTTATCAAGATCAATAAAATGCCTCGGTGCCTCACCCTTTACTGCATAACGCCTTCTATCCGGGTTTACTGCATTTTCAGTTATATACTGAATATGATGCTTGTAAAAGCTGACCATTTCCGGAGGAAGAGTAAATATAGCTATTCTGTTAATTTTTTGATGTGCGAAAAACCCCCATTGATTTCTCTGAATATTATTAAAAGAGAGGATCAAAAATAAAAATGGTGATAGAAATAAAAGTAGGGACTTCTTCATGGCTGAAATATTTTTTGAATTTTTAATTTATAAAAATATTTTTGATTATTAAAAATAAGTGCCTTAATTGGATGGAATTAATCTTTAAATACGTAATTATTTATAGAAATTCGTCTCTGATAAGATTTAAATTGCAAATTGGTTTTGTTAAATAGCTTGAAAACCATTACATTTGCAATCCTAAAAAGAAAGAAGAAATTACATTTGAATATATAAACACATGGCAAATCACAAGTCAGCATTAAAAAGAATTCGTTCAAGCGCTTCAAAACGTTTAAGAAACCGTTATCAGGCGAAAACTACTCGTACTTATGTGCGTCAGTTAAGAGCTACTACTGATAAAACTAAAGCAGAAGAATTGTTGAAAAGTGTTACTTCAATGTTAGATAAATTAGCGAAGAAGAACATTATCCACAAAAAGAAGGCTGATAATAATAAATCAAAATTAGCTAAATTCGTTTCTAGCTTAGCTTAATTTTTTGCTTTAAATTTATTTAGAGCCTCAACTATATCAGTTGAGGCTTTTTTAGTTTGTAACAATTTTATATCTTCTCGCTTCAATCAATTCTGAACAAATGCAAGAAGAATATAAGCAGGTTTCTACCATCAAAACATGGGCAGAAGCTGATCGTCCCCGAGAAAAACTCCTTTTAAAAGGCAAAGAAGTTTTAAGTGACGCTGAATTAATTGCCATACTTATAGGCTCGGGCACACAGTCCTTATCTGCTATAGATGTGGGAAAAAACATACTTTCAGCAGTAAAAAACGACTTAAATGAATTAGCTAAATTTACGGTTAAGGATTTAATGAAATTTAGAGGAATAGGGGAAGCCAAAGCAATTAGTATAATTTCAGCACTTGAATTAGGCAGACGCAGAAAGGAAAGTGGTGTGCAACAAAAACCGAAAATCACCTCCTCTGCAGATGTTTTTGAGTTACTCACACCTCATTTATTAGATTTGCCCCATGAAGAGTTCTGGATTATTTTAATGAATAGAGCTAATCAGGTTTTGAAAATGAAACGCATAAGTAGTGGAGGTATTACCGGCACAGTGGCTGATGTGAAAATGATATTCAAAGAAGCTATAGAGAATTTAGCCTCTGGATTAATATTAGCGCATAATCATCCTTCTGGCAATAACAGGCCTAGTGACCAGGATATTCAGCTCACTAAAAAGTTAAAACAGTCTGGAGTTATACTGGATATACCAGTTTTAGATCATGTTATTTTTGCACAAGATAAATTTTATAGCTTTGCCGACAATGCGATGCTTTAAAATATAGCAGTTTACTAATGCGATGTTTATTTAAGATTATTTAATATTTAAAAATTAAAATGGACAATAACCCTGAAATTAGCGGTAAATATTTAGGCACTATTACAGAGGATTTTGTATTTGTTTCTGATACTTTAAAAGAGGCTTCTTATGCAGTAAGAAAAAGAGGTTTTTCTGACTTTCCTATTTTTCCTATTTGTAAGGTAGAACAGCCAATTGGTAAATTATTGATTGGTGCCCAGGAACTTAATCTGAAATGGAATTATCATATCACTTATTTGGATGAGTTTGTGCAGAGAGAAATTATTGCAGCAGATAAAATGGAGGATTTCAAGGCCAATTATAAAGACCCGGACGAGTTCTGTTGCCTCTTTGTAATAGATAATAACTTCACCAACTTTGTTTTTATTCCTTATCCGGAGGATTAATTTAAGTTTGTGAATTCGGTCTTTTTATTGCCTATGAAACCTTAAGGAAGGTCTGAAAACAGATATATAATGGTTTTGGTTGGTTCAGGAATAGTACTTGAGATAAATCCGCTCAGCAGTGAGTTTCCCATATGATTAAAAACCGATTTACTGGAGTTCCTTTCAACTTCTATGGTTCCTCTTCTGTAGTTGTTGAATAATTTGCCTGGATTGTTCGATTTAATTAATAGATTATTTAAAGACCAATTAGCAGTTTTCAGCAAAAATCCTGGATCGTTTGGATCATCCTTATTCAATATTTTGAAGCTAAAGTTTTGATATGGGAAATGTAAAACTCCTGTTGATCGATGTTTTGTAGCTGTAATTGCGAAATCAAGTTTTTCAATCATACCACTTTCCATTTCTACGAATAATATATTAGTGAGCAAAGGATTAAGTGCATCAAATTTCATCTGCTCCAGATAGCCCTCATAGGTATAAAGGTCTTCCGGATGATCCATAGAGAAAACAAAGTCTACTGTAAGTTTGCTTTCACCCAAAAAGCTGGAAGTAGCTGCTACTTTCATTTCATCTTTTAATGTATAAGCCAGCGAATCATTCGTGATGTTAATAGCCTGCAGATTAGTATCTGCAAGGGTAGTAATTCCTGGTTTGGAGCCTTCCTTAGAAACCTCTGAATATTTCAGTAGTGCATTTTGAATCTTGAGGGTATCCACTTTAAGTGGTATGGGTATATCTTTGATAAGCTGTTGCACCGTTCGAGGACGTCTGTTTGGGTCTTGCGCTACTCGGCTATCTCTATAAATACTACTATTTAGCCCATCTATCAATATACTTTCTACAAAGTAATTTTGGTTGTCGAAAAATTCCTCAAAATTAATACCTTCAAGATCTATATCTCCCACACTAACATCGAAGCGATCTTGTGCATAATCCAACTTATCGGCATATTCATCTATCAGAAAGAGTGGTTCAAAATTTACGCTGTCAATATGAATGTTTTGTTCTGCCAAGGATGCTTCAAGACTTTGCACCCTTAATTCGTATAAACTATCAGGCAAAATAAAGTTATAATCCTTTAGTAATAAGTCGATTTTGTCCACTAGAAAAATATCTGTGAGGTCACTTGCCTGCAAATCTCCCAATTTTATATTTTCTATTAGCAAAGACATATGATCAAGTTTCTGGCTCGTTCTTAGGCTGTCTTGTTTTAGTATTTCAAATAGAAAGTGTGCGTCCTCAATCCGGAAAGCTTCTATTTTAAAAATATCAATATACTCATCTATCTGCTTTTGAACTGATTTTTCTAATGCATCTCTGCTACTTTTCGATGCCTTATCTTTATTTTTCTTTGCCGGCTCTGAATGCTGCTCAGAAGTGTTATTTTTCTGCTCATACTTTTCCACATTTTTATCTTGAAGAATCGCTAGTTCAGGAGAGTTAAGTATTACTTCCCCAAAGGCGTATCTGTCATTGTTGTAAGCCTTAATGAGGTCAAAATCATTGACCTTAAACTGATCTGTGGAAATCCGGAATAAGTTTCGGTGTGCTTTTTTCACATCGTTTTCAACTCTGTAATTGTGCAACTCATAATCCGGACTAAGCTGAAAATGCTGAGCTGTTAAATAATTACGCTTAGAACCATAGAATAGACTATCTAGTTTGAGGGTATAGATGCTGTCAGGAGATTGAAACTTGTAATTGTTAGCCTTTATTACAATATTTTCCACCGGAATAATATTTTCAGCTTTTCTTATTGTTTCTGGTCGCAGATTCAGTTGCTGAATTTCCACTGAAAAACCTTCAAGAGTTTGAAAATTTGTGGCCTCGCTCACTCTCTGAGCATAGCCAGCTTCGCCATCCACTATTTTGATTGATTTTACAGTGATAGGATTGATCCATTGGAATATTTGTCCTCCCGGAACCTTATTATTTTTGTTACTTACTTTAGATGTGGGTTTTTCTGTCTGTGCTTCTCTGCTGACAAATACATCCGGACTTTTCACCAATATTTCTTCAATCTCCAAATGACCCCTGTTGAATGCTTTAACAAGGTTAAGGTCAGACACGGACAAGCTCTCTCCAGCGATAACAATGGAGTCAGATTTTGTGCCTTCGCTTTCAGAGAAGGATTCAAATTGAATGTCTCGAATTGCTAATTTCTCCTTGCTGCTGGAGTATTGCACAGGCCCCATTGTGAAAGATGTAGGGCTTTCTGCATTTTTGAACTGATATTGTTGCACTTCAAGCAGTAATTCTTGTAAAGGAGCTTTGGGTATCCCCTGGTAAGCCATAAGCGAGTCGAAATGGATGCCTCTTAGACGTAATGTACCCTCCTTTACCTGATGGACCTCATGAATTTTGTAAACTGATGCGTACTGACTTAAATTCGCATCAGATATTTGTAATTCGCCAATATTGATTTCATTCACGTAAAAAGAAAAGCTTTCATAAATAGCTTCGGCAGAAAAACCGCCGCTAGTAGGTTTTCCCTCAAAGGCTTTGCTGATGGAAACATTGGAATTATTTATGTCTAGGTTTTTTATATCCAGGCTAGCATTTGCAAAAGCACGGATCATATCGATTCCGTCAAACTGTATGAATGGGACTTCAATATTGATTAAATTTGGGCTTGCTTGCTCAGTTCCGTATCCCAATTTCTTATTTTTTGTAATATCAGGAGTAAGTGACAGAGACTCTATTTTTATTTCGTCATTTTTAGTGTTCATGTCGAACTTGCCTACTTTAAGAGTATAGGGACTTTCTTCAGGTTGAAGTAAATAGTCTTCAACATTAATGGTTAATTGCTGCAAAGCGAGGTTTTTTCGTGAATCGAATACGCTTAATGAATCAAAGGATACATCATCAATTAACAGATCTATATAATCTATTTTTTGAATTAAAACGTCCTTGTTTTTTCGGGAGTTCATGCTAACTGCACTTCTGACGATATTGAAATCATCTATTTTTGTGGATTCAAAATATAGAGAAAGCCCCTTGTAGACATCCTCTACAGTTACGTCCAGATCAGGAATCTCTAAAAGCTTTACGAAGGTTTCTTCTATAAGCAGCTCCTCAAAATGCAATTTTTTAGACTTCAATGCTTCAATCAAATCCAGTTCACGCATTTTTAGAAGCGGAACTTGGATTTCCGGGGCTATCATAGGGCCTTTTAACTTTTTATGGTCGCCAATGGCTGAGAAATCTTCAAGGGTCAACTCTCTCTCATCCATATCGTACTTGAAAAGGTCAAATTTCAAGGTATAAGCATCATTTGCAATACGGAATGATTGGTTTTTTAAGCTGATAAAAAATCCATCGAGGTCAATCATTTTTCGAAAATCCTTGCTATCCAAAGAATCGGCATTAAAATCGCTCATTCGAATATTTAAAAGAGGAATCTTGTGTATTGCTTGCTGTTGGTTTTTAAAACTAAAGTAGGAAACCTCTGCCTCCTTTAGGTTGAAATTACCGATTCCTATTTTGTTGATAATTTCACTAATATTTTGCTTCTTATCTTTTTTTTGAGGTACACTTTTATCATGAATTATTTTTGCATCAGGCTGATCAATCAGGATAGAGGCAATACTGACGTTAGAATCCACCAGATAGGCTAAAGCGTTAATGCCAGAAACCTCGAATTCTTCAATTTTTAAGTCGAAAAGAAATGGGCTAGCTTCCTCTTTTGCTTTCTGCGTTTGATGGATAGCCGAGTCGAAAGTTAAATGAATTCCATTCAATCGTACTGTGGCTGTAAGTAAATTAATATCCAGATCAGCAAAATCTAAGTCATACAGTCCTTCAGATTTTTGGCTTACCTTCGTTTTAATAAATCTTTCAGCATACGGTTCCAGCACGGTGAGTAAGAGTATACTTACTATTAAAAGTAGGCCTATAAAAATGGCTGATATAATTCCCGTTATTTTCAGTATTTTTCTTCCTGTGCTTTTCTTTTTATCTGCAGCCATTTATTATAGGGATGGTTATGATTAGCTTGTTGATCTTACATATATACCTACGCAGATAAACCTATAGGGATATGCTGATCATCCCTGAATACCCCATTGGAGTGTATTTGGTAGGAAGAAAAGAAGACTGTAAATGGGTGGAGATATTATAATCTGGAATTTTTTCAGAAGGTTTCTGGGTGCGGCTTATAACCATTTGTAAGTGAATGAAGGTTTCTATCAGGCGTTATATAAAACAGGCCACAGAAGCAAATTACAGATCTATGAAGTGCTTGTTGGGTAGTATCCCAGTCACTGTTATAACTAAGTAATTTTATTTTTATGAGGCCCAATAGTACACCACGGACAAAGAAAAAAAGGTTGGCGCCACGAATTAATTTGTACTTGTTATTCGAATTTTAGTATCAACTTATATAGTTCTTCTGCTTCAATTGTTTTATTTAAATTTCTATCCGTAAAAATCACTAAGTAGAATTCATCCAAATCATTACTTTCCACAGACATCTCTTCACCCTTAATCAATAATGTGCTGATTGAAAATTCCAGTTTTTTGTACTCACCATAATCTTTTAAGAGTAGTACTCTTTTACTATTTTCATTTTCATAGAATAAGTAATGATGACCATAATTATTGAATATCAATAGATCATAGGCCCCACTTGAGGCAGGAGCCATTCCAGATCCAGGTGCAAAAAAAGGAACATTCTCTGTTCTTATACCCGATTTTACCATAGCGAGTTCTTCTTTGCTGAGTAGCGCTGCAACTTGTGTGCTGTTAAACTCCTGAGCTTCTCCATTATATGCTCTATTGAAAAAGCGAATTGAAAAGGGGTCTCTTTTTAAATCAACTGAGGTCTGGCCTGGAACAATTACTTTTTCTGCTCCATTTTGATAAATGGATATGCTGGTTTTGTCTTTAGTACTAAGGCTTTTATTGAAACTGCTAGGCTTGCAGCTTGTAATGAAAATCATTAAAAGGGTGCCGGGAAATAAATGTAAATACTTCACAGAGTGATTTTTTATTCTATTATTTAATCTGAAAAATCATTTAAGTGCTGCAACTTTGTTGCGATTTGCAGCTTAAAATCATTTACTAAAATGATTCCATCCTTGGGCTTTTAAAGCTATAGGGTTTCCGTTATTGGTCACCAGGTTTATCCCATTTGATTTTTCGTTGATATAGCCAATGAAGTTTATATCGGGGTGTTTTTTTACTTTCTCGAAATCTTCCTGAGAAATAGTAAAAAGAAGCTCATAGTCTTCACCTCCGTTTAAAATGGAAGTATTTGGATCTAGTTTAAATTCCAAAGCAGCTTCTTGCATTGCAGAGGAGAAAGGTAGTTTATCCTCATGAATATTTAAACCCACTCCCGACTGTGTAGCAATATGATGTAATTCAGAAGCTAATCCATCTGAAATATCAATCATAGAAGTAGGTATAATATTAAGGTCGAGCAGTTCGTGCACCAAGTCCATTCTGGCTTCAGGCTTTAACTGACGTCCAACTATATAGCTGTACTTATCCAGCTGAGGTTGCATCTCAGGATTTTCAAGGTACACTTGCTTTTCCCTTTCAAGCACTTGCAAGCCCATATAGGCGCCACCTAAATCACCTGTAACACAAATAATATCATTTACTTTAGCACCTGAGCGGTAGGCCACTTTCCCTTTTTCAACTTTACCAATGGCCGTAACAGAAATCACTAAACCTGAAGTGGAAGCAGTGGTATCACCACCCACTAAATCAACGTTATAAGCTTCACAGGCTGCTTTAACTCCTTCGTAGAAAGCATCAATGGCTTCCAAAGAAAACCTATTGCTTAAGGCTAAGCTAACAGTTATTTGTTCTGCAATGCCATTCATGGCTGCTATATCCGAAACATTTACAGCTACAGATTTATAACCAAGGTGATGTAGCGGAAAATAGGATAAATCAAAATGAATGCCTTCCACCAACATGTCGGTAGAAACGAGTTGGTAGTGGGTACCCATATCAATTACTGCGGCATCATCACCAATTCCTTTAATAGTGTTGCTGTTTTTATTAATAAATTTCTGCGATATTTGATCAATTAAGCCAAATTCGCCTAATTTTTTAATTTCTGTTCTATCTGTTGCACTCATTTTGAATATTTTGTGTTTACGAATTGTATAATTAAATTTGCATTATGAAAACAAAATTTTTTCGTCTATCTATTTACATGTTGCTGGCAACTTTTTTATTCTCTGCTTGTAATAAATCCTCTTTTCAAACCCGTAAAGGCAAAAAGAAGCAAAAATATTATAATTCTATCCAGCATCAGTAAAATTACCTGATCTCCTGACATAATTCTATAAGAACGCCATTGGTATCTTTTGGATGTAAAAAACAGACCATTTTATTATCGGCACCTTTTTTTGGATGTTCATTAATGAGTGTGAAACCTTCATTTTTCAATCTTTGCATTTCAAGTGTAATATCTTCCACTTCGTAGGCAATATGATGTATACCTTCACCTTTTTTCTGAATAAACTTAGCAATAGGGCTATCATCGTTAGTAGCCTCCAATAATTCAATCTTAGTTTCCCCTAATTGAAAAAATAAGGTGGTAACTCCTTCCGAACTAACGGCTTCTTCTTTGTAAGCTTTTTTATTAAATAGCTTAGTAAATAAATGGTTGGAGTGCTCTATTTTTTTGACTGCAATTCCTATATGTTCTACCTTTAGCATTTGTAAACTTTATTCTTCGTGTATATTCATTAACTTTGCAAAAATGCAGAAACTTTTTGATGGATAAAAAAGTTGAAGGTTTAACATTTAATTAATATTGTTTTAAGTAAATTGAAACTGATGATGGAGACATCCACAGATATACATATAGAAAGTGCTAGAATTCAGAAAGAGATAAAAACTCATTTGGGTTTAAATAGCAGTGAGCTGGTTTTTGAATTTGGAGTAAAAGACGGGAAAACGAAATTGGATTTGATTACCATTAACCCAAGGCATAACCAGTCTTTTCTTTTTCATTCGGAATTAGGTTTCGATAAAGTGGATGCTTTAAAGAAAATGTTTGAATATGTTAAAAGTTATAGAGAGGAAGAGAGCTCCTATACTATTCAATGGATGACAAAAGATGAAAGATTATTACACACCTCTTATTTCAGGGCTAGTAATATTCTCGATTGTTTAGATAAACTTTATTACGGCAGGGATCGTAATACCATCACAGTGTTTAGCGTAGTTTTAAATCCTGTATCTTAAAAAAATAATACCATGATTACAGTAACCGATAATGCAAAAAGTAGATTGTCCAAATTAAAAGTTGAAGAAGGACATACACCAAATCACAATGTAAGAGTCTCAGTAAAAGGAGGCGGCTGCTCAGGTCTTATGTACGATCTTAGCTTTGATGATTCTATTAAAGATGGCGATGAGGTTTTTGAGGATAAAGGGATTAAACTTTTAATCGATAAAAAAAGTATGCTTTATTTATTAGGTACAACACTAGACTTTACGGACGGATTAAACGGGAAAGGCTTTCAATTTGTCAACCCTAACGCTACCAGGACATGCGGCTGTGGTGAAAGTTTTTCTATTTAGATAATAACCCATATTTTCTTTTCTTTAATGGAATACTTAAGCCGAATTATTTTGATGATTCGGTTTTTTTTGTTTAATTAGCGATATGCTTTCAAGCGAACACTATATTGTAATACTTCATGATATCGATTTCTTTCTATCGAAGTCATTACAATTACGTGGATTACAGCCTATTTTTGATTGTTAATAATACTTTTCCTCCCAGGAAATTTCATTTGTATTATTAATAACTATTTCAATGATAAAATATTTAGTATTCTTAATAGGGTGCATTTTATTTATGCCCTTTTCAAATTTCTCGCAAGGAAAGCTCATGTTGGTGGGTGGAGGTTCCGAAACTGACGGAGGCTGGAGCGATACGCCCTATACATGGTTAGTTGAAAATGCCCAAAATAAAAAGGTAGGTATTATAAGTTATAGTGATGAAGATGAATGGCTGCCCGATTATTTCAAAAGCTTAGGAGCCATAGCAGCCGATAATATTAAAATCAGTTCTAGAAATGAAGCGCAACAATCTACTATTTATGATGATCTTATTAAATATGATGCACTATTTTTTAAAGGGGGTGATCAAAAAAGATATTATGAATACTACAAAGGCACACCTGTTCAGGAGGCTATTGAAAGTATTTACAGTGGAGGAGGAGTTATTGGTGGAACCAGTGCTGGCTTAGCTATTCTATCAGGCGTTATTTTTACAGCAGAACAGGGTTCTGCCTATCCTTACGATGTTTTAGATGATATCAATAGCCAGTATGTAACGCTTAAAGAGGATTTCCTGAATTTTTACCCTAATTATTTATTTGATTCGCATTTTGTAGAAAGAGGCCGAACCTCACGCTTGATTGGTTTTTTAGCACACTGGCATAATAACCAAAATGAATTAATAAATGGAATTGGTATTGACGACAGAACTGCATTATGTATTGATGAAACAGGGCTTGGTACAGTGTATGGTACGGGTGCGGCATCAGTTTATTTACCTGAGAACTTCAAGATAGCAGCTAGTCAGATAGTAGATTCGGAGGTAAAATCTTTTCAAATAACTCATGGGCAGCAATTTGATCTCATCAATATATCGGTAGCAGAAAGATCACTTTCCCAGTTTTCTGAACCTACTCCTAATAATCCATATATTCAGGTTTTTGGTTCAAGCAGTAATAACCTTTCCGCCAATAGCGAAATGTTAAATAAAGTTCTACACTCTAACATTTCAGAAGGAAACATAATCATTGTAGCGCAAGAAAATGGATCATTATCTACTTCCTACAAAACATTTTTTGAAGCCAATCAAAACCAGTCCGTACAGGTAATTGCTACTACTGCAGAAAATAATGGAGCTGATCAGGTCACTTTACGAAATTCAATTCGACTAGCTGGTTTAATTGTTTTTTTAGAAAATGATCAATTAGCACAATTTTTGGAGGGTGGGGAGACAGGAAGCTTACTTAAAAGTCATATAAAAAGAAATAAAATGACCAGTGTGTTTTTAGGTGAATCGGTGAATTTAATTGGGAATAGCTATTCAGATAATATTTATACCGATCCCTTTAATGCCTATTACAATGATCTTACTTTCTCTGCAGGAGTTGATTTATTGCCTGATTTTTCGATTATAGGTAATGCTTTTGAGCCGGATGATAAAGATTACTATGAAAATATTAGCTCTGCTGTAATTGATAGAGTTTTGAATGAGAATTTAAGCTATGGTTTATATTTAACTAATAATAATTACTTTTCTTATACTTTAACTTCAGATAACGAAGTGATTTTTAATACGGGAGGAAACTATTCCTCATTATTAGTATACAACAAGTCCACACGTTTTCAGCAAACAAACCAGACAGTAAGTGGAAATATTAGTCGCTTGCAGTATGGTTTTGATAGTTTAAATTTTAAAATCACCAAAGGTGAAGCCATTAACTTAGGAAATGCTAATCCTAAAGATCAGGAAGAGTATGAAATGGAAGAGGAACCTGTTTTAACTTCCAGCCGTCAAATTTTAACGGAAAATATATTATTAAAAAATCCCGTAAATGAGTATTTATACGTTAATCTACCGGTTGAATTAATTGGTGAGATACAAATTTATGATTTGCGTGGTAAATTAGTTTTCTCGGAAAAAGGAGAGCAGATTAATAAACAAATAAAAGTTGGTCATTTGCAAGACGGTCAATATTATATATTGATAAAGACGAATAGTAAGGATATTAATTATGTAAATAAAATTATTAAAAGTAATTAGTACTATTTGCTTTTTAACCATCATTGCACTAATATTGATATGAAAATGAAAACTAATAAATTACATAGCAACTCCAAGGCTATCCCATTACAGGCTAAAAAATCATTAACCCTAATGAATTTACAGCCTATTTTTGACTGTTAGTTTTCTCACTCCCTCAGTACATAAATACTTAATTCCCATTTTAAAATTTTTGTTTTAAGCAAAAAAATAAATCTATGAAAAAGATTTTATTAAGTGCTATGGCATTTTTGATGCTATTTAATTTGCACGCACAGCAGAAAGTTGTCTCCGGCAAGGTAATAGACGATACTGGCGAATCTCTACCAGGAGTAAATGTGGTAGAGAAAGGTACAAGCAATGGCGTAAATACGGATATGGATGGAAACTATAACATATCAGTATCTAGTGAAGATGCTGTACTTGTTTTCTCATTTATAGGAATGCAGCAGAAGGAATTACTGGTGAATGGAAGAAGTCAGATAAATGTTGAATTAAAATCAGATATAACCCAGTTATCTGAAGTAGTGGTAGTGGGTTTCGGCTCTGTTGATAAAAAATTATTAACTGGGTCAGTATCACAAACTGAAGCTAAAGAACTTTCTAATACTATAAATCCTGATCTTAGTTCATCCATTCAAGGAAAAGTAGCAGGTGTTCAGGTAAATCAAAATTCAGGTACTCCTGGTGCAGCACTTTCAATTCAAGTCAGGGGTCAAAATAGTGTTTCAGGCGGTACTCAACCTTTATATGTTGTAGATGGTGTCCCCATTTCTTCAGGAAATTTTGGTCAAATTGGTTTTGAGGGACAGGGTATCAGTGCCATCTCTGACTTAAATCCGAATGACATAGAATCTATCTCTATACTTAAAGATGCATCAGCCTCTGCCATATATGGAGCCAGAGGAGCTAATGGAGTGGTTTTAATAACCACTAAAACAGGCAAAACTGGAGCTACCAAATTTTCGGTAAATTCTTATTATGGTACTCAGGAAATTTATAAAAAACTTGATTTGCTAGATGCGGGTCAATTTAAGAGATATGTAAATGACATAGCAGCAGATGAAGGAAGGCCAGCAGTTTACACGGAAGAGCAACTTAATAATCACCCTGTCGATACAGATTGGCAAGATGCTGTATTTAGAGTGGCTCCAATACAAAATCATCAACTCACCGCGTCAGGTGGAGGTGATAAAACCAAATTTTATGCCTCAGCCTCATTATTTGATCAGGAAGGGATTGTGTTAGGTACTGATTATAGCAGATATAGTGGAAGATTGAACCTTGACCACAAGGTGAATGACAAACTGAGTATTGATACTAAGCTGAATATTAGCTTTTCTGAAAACAATAGGGTTCCGGGAGATCAGACCATTAATGGTGTGTTGCCGAATGCCATATCAAAACCCCCTATACATAGAATTTTTGATGATAATGGAAATTATGTAGAGCAAGGTTTTTGGGATAACCCGGTGGCTAATGGTACTGAGGCAGATAATGTTGCCGAGTCTTTTAGAACTTTATTCAATATCGGTTGGGATTATAGGATTACAGAAGATTTAAAATTTAGGAATCAGGTGGGTATTGATTATAATCATTTATTGGAAAGAAGATATGAACCTACCACCACCAGAAGAGGTGCTCAAAGTAGTGGGATTGGGATAAATGCTAATTCCAGAACAACGAAAGTAGTTCAAAATACAACTTTAGAGTATACTAAATATATAAATAATAAGCATGATATAACTGCACTTGTAGGTAATAGCTTTGAGATTATAAGAGACAGGTTTGATCTCATGAGAGCTAATAATTTTCCCACAAATGATTTAAGATACATTTCAGGTGCGGGTAATATTGAAAGTGCTTCGGCCAGCGGAAGTGAATATACTATCAATTCCTTTTTTGGACGATTTATGTATGCCTTCGAGGATAAATATATTGTTACTTTAAATGTTAGAGCGGACGGTAGTTCCAATATCGCTCCCAACAATAGATATCAGGTATTGCCCGGTATATCATTGGGGTGGAGGATTATTGAAGAAGATTTCATGGGTAACCAAAATATTTTTACTGACCTGAAATTAAGAGGTGGCTGGGGTATGTTGGGTAATGACCAAATAGGTAGAGCCAGATTCTTATCTTTATACAGAGCAGGATTTAATTATAATGGAAACCCCGGAACCATTCCTTTTCAAATTCCTAATCCTGACTTAAACTGGGAAGTAACCACCACATCAAATGTAGGATTAGATATGGCTTTTCTTTCTGGGAGACTAAGTGTTACAGCAGATGCATATTATAACTTAACCACCGATTTCTTACAATTTAGACCTTTGCCCGGTTCATCAGGCTTTGCAGGTTTTGATCAGAACATAGGTGAACTTGAAAACAGAGGTTTAGAATTTGCAGTCAACGGCACACTTATTTCCAGAGATGATTTTCAATGGACTGCCAATGCTAATATTTCACTTAATAGAAATAAAATTTTAACGCTTTACAATGGTCAATCTATTACTAATCAAGGCAGAGGTAATAATGCTTTAATTGAAGGACAACCTATTGGTATTTTTTATATGCTGAAATCTGAGGGAGTAGATCCATCCACAGGGGAATTAGTAATGGAAGATTTAGACAGGAATAGAGCAATCAATGATGCTGACAGGCAAATTGTTGGAGACCCTACTCCGGATTTTACTGGTGGTGTAAGCACCAATCTGATCTATAAAAACTTTGATCTGTCAATTGTAAGTCAGTTTAGCTATGGCAATGATATCTACAATGGGACCAGACAATACACTGAAAATATGAGCTTAGGAAGTAATGATAACCAAACTACTAGGATAGACAGAAGGTGGAGAGAGCCCGGAGACATCACTAATGTACCCAAAATCAATGGTCGATTTAACAATGAAATCACCTCTCATTATTTGGAAGATGGATCATTTTTTAGATTAAGAAATATCACTTTAGGATATAAAATCCCTAATTCTGCTATTTCAAGATTAAAACTCACCAATGTTAGACTATATGTGAGTGCACAAAACTTGTTCACTCTAACTTCCTATACGGGTATGGATCCTGATGTTAATTACTCAGGAATTAGCGGAATTAGGAAAGGGACAGATTTCTTTACTTTTCCGGTGCCCAGGATGTACACAGCTGGAATAAATATATCATTTTAAAAGTTGAAAATATGAGAACGATTAAAAATTTACTCGCAGTAATATGTTTGGCTTCACTTTTTAGTTGTGAAATACTGGATGTTGACCCGCCCTATGACACAATTCCTACGGAGGATGCTATTACTGATAAAAGAGGACTTGAGGCCGCAATTAATGGTGTATATGATGGAATGCAAAGTGGGGCCATTGTACTGGATTATGTGGTAATTGCCGATCTGGCCGCAGATAATTTGGAAGCAGTTGGTTCCAAAATTGATTATATAACTATAAATAATAATGATCCTTTTAGCACTAATATTTATGTTGAGGCTGTTTGGAATGCTCACTATGATGTGATCAACAGGGCAAATACTGTTTTAGCAAATTTAGATTTAATAACAGGTTTAACTGATGCTGAGGTAGATAAGTTTGAAGCAGAAATGAGAACCATACGCGCTATATGCTATTTTAATTTAGTGAGAATGTATGGTGCAGTACCTATAAGGGATGAGCCTGTAGCTGGAGCATCGGAGGAAGATATTTTCATTGGAAGATCACCGGAATCTGAGGTTTACGACTTTATTATGAGCGATCTTACTATTTCTGAAGAACTAATAAGAGGAACTGGAAGAGGTGGAAGTGTTACAGTAGATGAACCAACCATATTAGCATTGTTAGCCAGGGTGAGTTTGTACCAGGAAGATTGGCTAGCCGCCGAAACTTATGCCAGGTTAGTCATAGAGGAATTCGGATACTCCTTAGAAGAAAATTACGCTACCGTTTTCGATGAGTCTGCAGCAAGTAATGAAATCATATTTCAAATTGATTTTGTAAACGATGATGATGTAAATATCATAGCCCGTTGGTTGCTTGCATCTGGAAGATATGAGGCAGCTGCTACTGAAGAGGTCTTTAATTTGTATGGGAATGAGGATAATAGGGCTTCTATTTCAGTAGGAAATGCAGGAGGTGATCTTTTTTGTAATAAATATACAGGTTTACAGAATGATGATGATAATTTAATAATTACCCGTTTAGCCGAAATGTACTTGATTGCGGCAGAGGCAATTAATGAGCAGGGTTATAACAATAATTCCAAGGCTTTTGATTTTATTAATGAACTTAGGCAAAGAGCTGGTTTAGGAGATTTCACCAACTTGAATACCCCAAATCAACAAGCTTTAAGAAGTGCTATAGCGCTTGAGAGACGCAAAGAACTGGCATTTGAAGGACATCGGTGGTTCGACCTTATTCGTACAAATCAAGCTCAAAATACTTTAGGGATAAATAACCCGAATAAGTTAGTATTTCCTATTCCACAATCTGAGATTGATACCAATCAGCATCCTGATATGACACAGAATGCTGATTATTAATTAAGTAACGATAATAATTTAAACTGATAAACTATGAAAAATTTACTTTATTGCTCAAAAAGTTTGATGCTGCTAATTGGCATTTGTTTAATTTTTACTACCTCCTGCGATGATGATGTCGATCAAACTCCTATTCCAGAGCCTACTGCAAGTTTTACTTTTAGCCCTACTAGTCCTGAAATTGATCAGGAAATTACCTTTACTAGTACTTCAGAAAATGCAGATAATTTCGACTGGTCATTTGGGGATGGAAATACGGGAACTGGAGCTACGGCTACTCACTCCTACAGCGCTGCAGGAGATTTTACTGTCACTTTAGTAGCCAGAGGAGAAGGAGGGAATACTTCAGTAAACCAAACGCTAACAGTTACGGCACCTGAGCCTCAAGCAGATCCAGTAGAAGTTTATTTTGCTGATAATACGGGTGACGTTTTCACGATGCAAAAGATTTCTGGCTTAGGACTTGAAACTTCTGTTGAAACAGCATTTGCAACTACAGGATACACCATTCAAGTTTTCTATGATGAAAATAATGGGAAAATCTATTACAGCGATGATGACAATGGACAAGTAGTACGCGTTAACCTTGATGGAACTGAACAAGAGATTGTAGCGGAAGGTATTGCCGGACCTAGAGGATTGGCAGTAAATGATGATGCAACTCAATTATTTGTGGCGGATAGAGGAGCTGATGAGATTCTATCTTTTGATTTATCAACAGGTGAGAAAACGGTTCTTTATGATTCCACTGATTTGGCAAATGCAGTTGGTGAAGGAATTCAGCCGGCAGCATTTTTACCAGAAGGCCTAACTTTCCATAATGGAGAATTGTTCTTCACTTGTGTTGAATTTGATGCCGAAACTTTATGGAAAGCTTCAGCTGATGGATCTAGCGTTGAAAGACTATTAGATTATAATGACGCTGGATTTGGCTATGCAGTTATTGTCGATACCGAAAATAATGTGCTAATATTTGATGATGCAGATACTAATAATTTACTTTCTTCCGCATTTGATGGTTCAGGTATCAATGAAGTAGTAGAAACTGATGATTATACTTATGGAATAGGGATCGATTACATTACTTCTAAAATTTACTGGTCTACAAGAGATGGTAGTGTCAAAAGAGCCAATAGAGATGGTTCAGAGGTAGAAACTTTAGTTTCAGCTGATGAAGGAAGAACTAATAGAGGATTAATTGTAGTGCCTACTAATTGATTTTATATGAGAAATTTCTTAATGATTGTTTTATTATTTTTCTTAGGTGCTTGTGCATCAATCGATGCCAACTTTCCGGTACCTGAGGCAAGTATAGTGCCCAAATTTTCTGTAGAAGTGCTCGATGCGGAGGAGAGAATAATCAGGTTTAATAATGAATCTATTATTCCCGATGCAGTGGGTCAGGCAACCTATACCTGGGCATTTGGTGATGGTAATAGTTCTACCGAAATATCACCCGAGCACACCTTTGAAAGCTTTGGGGAATATGATGTTAAGTTAGTGGTGATTACTTCCGGTAATGGAGAAATTAATGAGGTAAGTCAAAATATAGCAGTTTTGCAGCCTATTAATATCGATTTCACGCTTTTTTACATGGATGTTGATTTACTTGAGATCATTGGTGTGGGTACATCTAATGTGAATATAGAGCTTAGTGGCTTTGGTTCGGGCATGGCACTCGATAAAAGTAACGGGAAACTCTATTATGCGGATGATGATAACTTGGAACTGAAAAGAGTAAATGTAGATGGTTCTAATCCTGAAATCTTGTACTCAGGTTTAACAGGAATAGGAAGTGTAGCTATTGATACTGTTGAATCAAAAGTTTACTGGACCAATAGAACAGATGGGGTGGTTCAGAGAGGAAATATGGATGGTTCTGGTACTGTGGAAACTATAATTGAGGGCGTAAGTCTTCCTGAGGGTATTGCTGTGTATGGAGGTAAAGTGTATGTTTCCGATGTAGATGTTCCACCTGTTGGGGAAAACATTTACAGGGCCAATACCAATGGATCAAATCTTGAAATATTTGTTTCGGGTAGTTGGGGTTATGGTTTAGGGATTGACCCAGTAAATGAGCGACTCTATTTTGGAGATCAGGCAGTGTTTGATAGTCCTGATGATAATAGAATTAAAAGTGTTAGCCTGAATGACAATACTGATATTACGACTATTGCCCCGCTTGAACCTATTGGTTCCACAGGAAGCAGAACTTATGGAATTGCTATTAACCCGGATGAAGGTAAAGTTTATTGGACGGATAGATCTGCTTCAAGAATAAATAGTGCCAATTTTGATGGATCAGATATTCAAACAGTATTGGTAGCCGATGGTCAGCCTCGAGGATTAGCCTTAGATTTTTAATTTTGTTTTGTTTGGGGGCCGTTTTTAACTAAATTCGGCTCCTTTTTTTTTATGTTTCAAATGAAAATAATTTACGCCATATTCTTTGTTGTTATAGCCGCATGTACCACTACAGAGCTACCACCAGAGAAGTCACCCAAGGGCGGACTCTTCATCATAGGAGGAGGCTCCAGGCCCTCTGAAATGATTGATAAGCTGATAGAGTTATCAAATATTCAAGAGGGTTATGGGTACATTCTACCGATGGCTTCGTCTGATGATTCTGCTTATTACTATGCCAACAAACAATTCTCTGAGAAGGGGATTTCTGATTTATATGACTTCACCAAAAGTGGTGATCAATTACTAGATTCCTTAAAAAATGCTTCTTTAATTTATATGGCCGGGGGCGATCAAAGAAGATTGATGGAGGCGCTCTCTGAACAAGAAAGAAAGGCCATTAAAACAGCTTATGAAAATGGAGCTATTATTGCAGGAACGAGTGCGGGGGCTGCTGTAATGAGTCAGTTAATGATTACGGGAGATGAAAAACTACATCCCGACTACCATCCAACATTCCGATCAATAGAAAAAGATAATATCATCTTCGATGAAGGTTTAGGGCTATTACAGCCCAATATAATAATAGATCAACATTTTATTTACCGGAGCAGATATAACAGACTGTTAACTGTAATACTTGAAAAGCCTGATCATATAGGGATTGGAATTGATGAATCTACGGCTCTTTATATAAAAAATGATAGCGCTCAGGTAATAGGCGATTGGCAGGTAATCACTTTCCAAAATACTTCGGAAAGAACACAGGAAAGAGAGAATTTATTAGCCTCAAAAAATATACAATTGAATATATATCTTCCAGGAGAAAAATTTAAATTACCGAATGATTAAAAAGCTGCCGGATACTCTTATTATTATTTTTTCAATACTTATAATTTTCACTATACTTACCTGGATTATACCCGCAGGGGAATATGATAGGGTAGTTGAAAATGGAAGGGAAGTCATCGATCCTGATTCTTTCCAATATGTAGCGGCAGAACCACAGGGCTTTTTCGATCTTCTGCAGGCTCCTATTGCCGGTTTTCAGTCAGCAGCTCAAATAATAGCGTTTATTTTATTAGTAGGAGGTGCTTTTTCAATACTCAATCGGACAGGCTCGATTGATGCTGCTTTGCAATTTGTGGTAAGGTATAGTTATAAATACCCAAAGTCTAAGAAATGGATTTTGCCTGTAATTATCTCTTTATTTTCATTGGCGGGAGCTACTTTTGGTATGAGCGAAGAGGTATTGGTTTTTGTCTTAATAACAATTCCCTTAGCCAGAGCCTTAAATTATGATGTGCTGGTAGGTGTTGCCATTCCTTTTTTAGGAGCTGGTGCCGGGTTTGCGGGTGCTTTTGCTAATCCTTTTACCATTGGAGTGGCTCAAGGTATTGCAGAATTACCACCCTTCAGCGGCATGGAGTATCGTCTGGTGGTGTGGTTATGTTTTACCATTGCTGTGAACATTTTTATTTTACGCTACTGTTTCCTCCTGGACAATAAGCGGGTGACCCCCTACCATACTGATGCTTCGCTTAATGCCGCTCCCGAACAAATAATTTTTGATCTCAAGAAAAAATTAATCCTGATAAGCTTTGCTATTTCTATTGTTCTTTTGATTTATGGAGTAAATAAATGGGGCTGGTACATAAACGAAATAGCAGCTTTGTTTGTCGCCTTAGGGATTTTGGCGGCCGTTATTGGACGTTTAAAATCGCAAGTTACTATTAATGCATTTATGGAGGGAGCTAAAGATTTAATGCCAGCTGCTTTAGTGGTAGCACTCTCAAAAGGCATGCTAATTGTCGCCACAGATGGCAAAATAATCGATACCATCCTCTATAATCTGGCTGGTTTAGCAGATGGCATGCCAGCCTATCTGTCTATTCAAGTAATGTTTTTTGTGCAAAGTTTCTTCAACTTTTTTCTTCCATCAGGCTCTGGTCAAGCGGCATTAACCATGCCTATTATGGCACCCTTAAGTGATTTATTAGGTATAGGAAGACAAGTTGCTGTATTGGCTTTCCAGTTTGGAGATGGGATATCAAATTTGATAATACCTACGAGCGGTGTAACTATGGGGGTGCTTTCTATTGCTAAAATCCCTTATGAAAAATGGTTAAAATGGGCTCTGCCAATTATCATTATATTTACCTTACTGGCCATGTTGTTGTTAATTCCTCCAGTGCTATTTTTTGATTGGACTATCTAAAAGCGATTAAGTGTTTTCCTTTATTTTACAAGTATTATAATCAGAGGAGTTAATTTCTTTAACTTAATATCTTATTGTGGCGTATATAATACATTAGCATTATTGGCCTGGACCATCTAGTTTTACTCATCAGACCTGGTTGCGCTCAGGGATATGACTTCCTGAAGTGAATACTATTGATGGAAAAGAACAGCAGGTACAACTAGCTACCAAAAGATTTATTCTATATGAACTTAATAAAAATACTTTCGCTGCTCACTCTACTAATATCTGCCATCGAAAACACCTGTTTTGGCCAGCAAGTTTATGCAAGCACCTTGGATAAAGATAGTAAAAACGTGATTCATGGTAATATAGGCTTTATCCCCGTTTGGTTTGCCATAAGTGGTGCTTATGAAAGAAGAATTCTAAAAACTGATAACTCACTCTTGAATACGTTGTGGGCTAAAGTAGGTGGAGGCTATTGGGCTCAGTTTGATTCAGGTGGGCCGTACGCACTGGCTGGCCTCACCGCTCTGTCTGGTAGAGCTAAAAATCATCTGGAAGTTAGCCTCGGCTTTGTGAGTCTTTATGATTATAGCGACTACAAAAGAGACTTAGAATCTTACCGTATAGTAGGAAATGTAGAACCTCAAAGAGCTGATTTCATTGAAAATAGTATTGCAGGGGGGATTGGCTACAGGTTTCAAAACCCTGATAATGGATTTATATTCAGAGTAGGAGTTAGTTTCCCTGAAGCCATATACCTGGGCTTAGGTTTTTCTTTCTGATAATATTTTTATCTGTATATCTCAGATTTTATTTTTACCTCAGAACCTATCACTCCTCTATACATTCCTGCCGAATTAAAACTGAAATGATAATTCCCTAGCTTATCAACGGCTATTAATCCTCCCTCACCTTTCATTTTTACTAATTTTTTCATAATCACCTGATCACAGGCCTCAGCCAGGTTAAGTCCTTTATATTCCATGAGGCATGAAACATCATATGCTACCACTGCTCGCAGGAAATATTCGCCATATCCCGTACACGAAATAGCGCAAGTATTATTGTTGGCATAGGTACCACTTCCTATAACAGAGCTATCTCCAATTCTACCATACTTTTTGTTGGTTAAGCCTCCAGTAGAGGTGGCAGCTGCTAAATCACCAAATCTATCGAGTGCAACTGCTCCTACCGTGCCAAATTTTTTATCTCCGTCATGATCTAATAAAACTTTACCTTCTTTCTTTGCCGCAAGCCACTGAGCTTCTCTAAATTTGGTTTTAAAATACTCATCAGATACTCTATCAAGCTTTCGTTTATCTGCATAATCTTCGGCTCCTTTGCCAATAAGGAAAACAAATTCAGGATCATAAAGTATAGACTTAGCCAGCTGTATAGGGTTTTTGATACGTGTGATGCCTGCTACAGCTCCGGCATGTAAATCTTTTCCTTCCATAATTGAAGCTTCCATTTCATTCTTTCCTTCATTGGAGAAAACAGCACCTTTTCCTGCATTAAATAGCGGACTGTCTTCCATAGACTCCACTGCCTGAGTTACTGCTTCAATAGCTGTTCCTTTTTTGTGCAGAATTTCATCTCCTATTTGTAGGGCTTCTTTCAAAGCTTCATGATAAGCTAATTCTTTTTCAGGTGTAATATCTTCTTTTAATAAGGTGCCTGCACCCCCATGTATTGCTAGAATAAATTGATTCATGATAAATTATAAATGATTGTTTTACAAGTAATTAGTGGTACGGATTTTAAAGGATAGGTGATTAACTATCTGCTTTATAATCATTACTAACAATCAAAAATGGGCTGTAAATTAAGAAGCTCAAATTTAGTTACCTCCAGATTTAAGATAGGTTTTTCCTGAGGGGTATTTACTATTTTTGTATTAGATAAAATCACATTTAAAAGTACATTAATTCAATCATTTTTTCAAATTAATTATTTGAAAGGTAAATCTTAGCTTACATTCAATTAATAAATCCTTCTGATTGAATAATTATCGTCAGAAATTGCTCCATCTTTTAATTCTAGAAAGAGTAGAAGGATTTTCTATTTCGATATCTCCAGATCAATTTCTTCCAATACTTTTCCTTTTGTTTCAGGCATAATAAAAATGGCCCAAATCAGCTGAATAATCATCATTGCACAGAAGAATAAAAAAATAGAGGAGGCTCCAAATGAGTTGGCGAAAAAAGGAAAAACGTTGGCGATTAATGCTGCAAAAACCCAGTGTGTGAGGCTGCCCAGAGATTGTCCGTAAGAGCGAATATGGTTTGGGAAAATTTCTGAAATGAAGGCCCAAATAATGGATCCTGACCCAATAGCATGAGATGCAATAAAAATAAACACGAAGTAAGGTAATATAGAAGAAGGTATAATGCCACCGGAGAATGAAATGGACATTAAAAACAATGAAACAATGTAGCCCGCACAGCCTATATATAGTAATTTTTTTCTACCAAATTTATCAATTAATGATAAACCCACCATGGTGAAAATCAAATTGATCACTCCTATACCCATAGTTGAAAGCAGGCTATTTTCTGTGCTAATATTAGCCATTTCAAAAATTCGGGGTGCAAAATAGATGATGGCATTAATGCCAGATAATTGGTTAAAAAAAGCTATTAAAATAGCCATAAAGGATATTCTAATATATTTTTTCTGAAATAAATCGAAAAACTTACTTTTAAGCTTCTCTTTTTTAGCTTCTTCAACAGCCATTTCAATCGCTCTGTCCACCCCTTCAGGGTCTGTTTTGGTAAGAATTAGCCTGGCCTTATCATATTCATTTTTTTCATTAATTAACCACCTTGGGCTTTCAGGCACTCTTAAACTTAGTAGTGTATAGATAATTGCTGGTAATACCTCTACACCAAGCATCCATCTCCAGCTTTCAGTAAAAGCAGCTATTTCAATAAAATAGTTAGAAACATAAGCGATCAGTATCCCAAATACTAAATTAAATTGGAATAAGGCCACTAACATCCCCCTACTTTTGGCTGGGGCTATTTCACTGATGTACATTGGCGCTATAACCGAGGAAGCACCCACTCCTATTCCTCCTAAAAATCTAAAAAACATAAAAGAATTGATTTCAGGAGCCAAGGCCGACCCTAAAGCTGATGCTGTATAAAGAATTCCTATGATAATAAGCAATGGCTTTCTACCATATTTATTAGCAGGGTAGCCCACAATAATAGCTCCTAGTACAGTACCATAAAGTGCTATAGCAATAGCTAAACCATGCTTTAAATCACTTAGACCCCAAATGTTTTGAATATATCTTTCTGCTCCGGAGATTACTGCCGTATCAAAACCAAAAAGAAAACCTCCTAAGGCGGCTACTAATGCAAGAAAGAATACGTAGGAATTTTGCTTCATTCTATTAATTTTTTGGGTTAAAGCTTTGTTTTATGTTACGTTTTATCAAAAATAAAGAATTTACTAGTACTGAGGCTCTTTTTTTAGAAAAGATACATTTTATTTCAATAAAACCGCTCATTAATACCTCCAGCTAATTAAATCCGCTCCTTTTGGTGCAGAATTTTCAATTCTTTCAATTATTTTTGGTATGTACATGGTATTATATCTCAACCTGCTAATATAATTTGGGTTTTCATGATCTCCGTTCCAGCAATGTTCAGCTCTATCGCCATAATCCACCTCCCCATTATAGTAAGGATTAGTGGTAGATTCTAAAAAATCTTCAATAAGGTAGACTGCATTGTTGAGGTAATAATTATCCATGTCTCCGCAGTAAATATGGATTTTGCCTTCCAATTTAGGGCCTAACTTTTCCCAGTCTCGCTTAAGAATATAGCTTAGGTCATAATTTTCTTTCCAATAATTGGATACATCCTTATTAATTGCTCCCGTTTCTTTGTCCCAAATAGGTTGTGGATAACCATCCTCACCCTGTGGCGAAAAGGTAGCTTCCCATATGTCCCATTGCTGTCCTGAGCGACTTTTACTCCCCAAAACCATTTCTCGGTAATTCATATCTTTTAATGAGGAATTAATGTTTCCTAAATAATCTCTATGACCGGGCCTTAAAGGTTTTTTAAAATCACTTGGGTAATAATAGGCGTTTGAGTCTTCATAAATATTTACCGAAGTATAAGCTCGAAAATCTACAGGATCAGGACAAGCAGCAAAACAAGCATTGTACTCATCCGGATAGAAAACCTGTGCGGCTAATGCTTCCCAGCCTCCGGTAGATCCTCCATATAAAAACCTTGACCAACCTTCTCCTATTCCTCGGAATTGCTTTTCAATATAGGGGATTAGTTCATAGGTAATTGCATCACCATAAGGTCCTTGATTAGCTGAATTTACTGCATATGAATCATCGTAATAAGGAGTGGGATGTTGGATTTCTATAATTATCATCCGTGGAAAATCTGGTCCTGTCCACTTTTTATAGAAATCATACGCTTCTTGTTGCACTATTACATTATAGCCTTCTACATTGAACCTTTCATTGTATTCAGGAACTAAATCAGGATCAGGAGGGGAGGTGCGAAATCCATCAAAATCAGAAGGGAAATGACCATGAAAAATCATTAGGGGATATTTTGCTTCCAGGTGTTCATTAAAGCCTTCGGGCAATAACACATGTGCTCCAAGGTAAACATCCTCACCCCAAAATTTAGATAGTAATTCACTCCGCATTTTAATGTGTTTAATATATTTACTATCCTCAGGTGCTTCAACAGGAGCTATAACCTGGTCAAGTACAATATTAAATTCACCTCCTTTTTCTGTTATCTCAACTTCTACAGGTTTATTATAAAAGTTACCGGGCTTCTTATTCCATTGTTGGCCTTCACCTTGATCCTGCGGAAGCATTACAGTATGGCCAGAAGATAAATTAAAAGATTTATATCTATTAAAAACTGCCTGTACAAAATAATTGCCTGGCTTAATGTCATTAATACTTTCGAAAGGGTAACCAATTGCATTTTGGTCTATCAGGATTGCTTCCCCAGGGGCCAAATCTTCAACATCTATTCCAAATCCTATTTGAGTATTTTGATTGTCGGTTAAAGAGAAACGAGGCTCAGTTTCTTTGTTTTGTGAAAGCAGTAAAATGAGTCTGCCATTTTCAGTTTCTGATTGAATTTCTTTAACAATACTAATATTAAATACCGGGCTACTGGATTTTTCTTCATGATTACATCCATAGGTTAGGATCAAAGCAAAAGTAAAAAGGAGGTGATATAGTAGTTTTTTCATAATTGTAGACTGATCAACTATCAAAATAGGGTAGAAAATTGACTAATCCAATTATTGTTGTCAATGCTATATTTTAAAGAGCAATAAAAAAGGGTTAAAAATAAACTATTAGTTTATTTTTAACCCTTTAGAATATGAAACAATACTATTCTAGTAAGCTCTTACTTCTTTACCTTCCATAAAGTTTACAAAAGCTCTATTTACCACCTTATTTCCACCAATAGTAGGAAAATCACCGGTGAAATACCAATCCCCTAAATGATCCGGGCAGGCCTTATGTAAATTATCTACTGTTTGATATATCACTTGCACTTCAGCGTTTATAAAGTCAGATTTTACCAGCTCAGCTATTTTATCAGAAATTTGTTCGTAGCTAAATGGAGAGAAAACCTCCTTCACATGGTTTTCAGTGTTGTCTGTTTTTAAGCATTTTTGATATACATCATCCAGTATATTTTCCTGCTTCGTTTCTTTTAATAAGGCTAGCACTGCTCTAAAAGCGATAAATTCACGCATTTTCGACATATCAATTCCATAACAATCCGGAAATCTGATTTGTGGAGCGGAAGACACTATAATAATCTTTTTAGGTTGTAATCTATCCAGCATTTTAAGAATGCTTTTCTCTAATGTGGTACCTCTTACAATAGAATCATCTATTACTACCACCGTATCCACATTCTTTTTAATTACTTCATAGGTAGTATCATACACGTGAGCGACTAATTCATCTCTATGTGCATCATCGGTTATAAAAGTACGAAGTTTTGCATCTTTTATAACTAATTTCTCTACTCTTGGCCGGAAGGAGAGTAGTTTTTCCAAGGCTTTATCGTCTTCTCTTTCAGCTCTCAATTCTTTCAACTGTCGTTTAGCTAAATGCTCCTCCATCCCTTCCATCATTCCTAAAAATGAAGTTTCAGCTGTGTTTGGAATATAAGAGAAAACAGTATTTTCTAAATCGTAATCAATTTTTTCTAATATTTTAGGTACTAATAATTTACCTAACATTTTACGCTCATTATAAATATAGGGATCTGAACCACGAGAGAAATAAATTCTTTCAAAGCTGCAAGATTTTCTCTCGAGAGGTTTTATAAATTCTCTCATAGAATAAGAGCCGTCTTTATTAACGATAAGTGCATTGCCCGGTGCCACCTCCTTAATTTCGTTATAATCAACGTTGAATGCTGTTTTAATAGCTGTTTTTTCAGAGGCTACTACAACAATTTCATCATCAGCATAGTAATGTGCAGGTCTTATGCCTGAGGGGTCTCTAGCCACAAAAGCATGCCCTGCTCCCGTGATTCCCGCCATGGCATAACCCCCATCGAAGTCTCTGCAGGCTCTTCTTAAAACTCGTAATAAGTCTAGCTGATCTTCAACTATATGTGTAATTTCAGCATTGCTATGAGTACCTTTATGTGCATCAAAAATTCTTTGGTTTTCTTCATCAAGAAAATGGCCGATTTTTTCCATCACAGTAACAGTATCCACTTTTTCTTTCGGATGCTGCCCTAATTCGGTTAAAATATCAAATAGCTCTTCAACATTAGTCATATTGAAATTGCCTGCCACCATTAAACTTCTGTTTTTCCAATTGTTTTGGCGTAACATGGGATGGCAGTTTTCAATGGCATTTTGGCCATGAGTACCATATCTTAAGTGCCCTAACCAAAGTTCCCCGGTAAAGGCACAGTTTTGCTTAAGCCACTGGGCATTATTAAAATCCTTGCCACCTTCTTTCTTGGCCTTTTTAAATTTTTTAGAAATCTTTTTGAAGATTTGAGTAATTGGCTGAGCATCTATAGACCGATATCTACTAATATACCTATGTCCTGCCTCTACATCAAGCTTGATGTTACCTACTCCTGCACCATCCTGTCCTCTGTTATGTTGTTTTTCCATTAAAAGGTACAGTTTATTCATAGCGTAAAGTGGGCCATACTTATCTATGTAAAATTGTAGTGGTTTCCTCAGTCGGATTAAGGCTATTCCACACTCATGTTTGATGCTATCACTCATAGATTTGTCATTAAAATACAAAGTTAATCTTATTAATGTTGTGGTTCAATAATTTTACGTTTTTCGCGCAATAAGTTTATCTTTAGGAGGTAATATATTCGATGTATATACACTTTTTATACGATCAAAATATTAAAATCATGATTTTTAGCATAAAATTTAATCGTACTTTTGTAACGATGAGCTCGTTGTAAGGTGTTTTGATTTTCTAATTATATAAGGATTTAAATAAAACTCTTAATCGTGCACAGAAAACTACTTGTTGCTTACTTTTCTTAATTTTTGTGCTCATTTCAATCTTTACTGGGAAAAATCCCATACGATTCCTTAGGTCAATTTACAACAGACAGTTTGAAGAAGCACGAAGACTGGATACTAACACCGATTTAAGGCCAGGACTTATTAAATTTTTTAGAGGAAGTTTACAGTGATAGTCAAATTTCTGGAACCGAAATGACGTGAAATTTTGGCAAGGGCAGCCAGCGCTGAAAAAAGCCAACAGCTGGATGAAGGAATTTATTTGTTAAGCTCTGTTGTTCCCTGGCTAAAGAACCAACCCTCATATTTAGCCTTTTTTCATACAAAACTAGGTGACTTGTATCGAAGTAAGAAAAAATCTATTAATGCTATAGAGCAATTTATGAAGGCGGGTTTGCTTTTGGAAAAAGTAGATGAAATTGAGGCGTTAGCAAGAATTTATTTTAATATTTCTCTCATTAATATGGGAGGCAATAACCCTGAGATTGGTATAAGTTATAGTGATCAAGGCTTAAACTTATTAAAAAGTAAAGCGCAATTTAGTAAATCTGATTCTAATACTTTAAGAGGGTTGTATAGTGTAAAAGGACTTTTGTTAGGTAAAGTAGGGGAGTACGAGGCAGCTATTGAAGCCACTAATTTATCTATTGAAATATCGGAGGCAATGGAATGATACTGTACGTGCAGCCATTTCTAACGGTAATAAGGCTGTTATCCTATACAAAATGGGCAACTTTAATGCTGCATTGCCTCTTCTTCAAAAAGACTTTGAAACCAGTTTTAAGAAACGGATTGTATTTTAGTGCTTTCAACGCCGGAATTTATATTTGTAAAGTGCATTTTACCTTGGGTAATAATGTATTAGGGTTTGAGTGGTTTGATAAAATTAGTCAAATGCTTGAAGAGAGTAGACATTTCTAATATTGCATCAAAAATTGAGTACTTTAATGTAGCCGCTGACGTAGCACAACTAAAAGGAGAGAAAGACAAGGAAATTGAATATTTAAGAAAGTATCAGGAGGTAGATCTTATCCGAGATTCTATTGCTTCTGCAAATGATATTACTCAGTTGCAGGAAAAATATTTATTGGAGAAGGAGGTAACCAAAATGGAGTTACTGCAAACTACCAATCAATTGCAAGCGTCTCACTTACGATTAAGAACATCTATTCTTATCCTTATAGCGCTGGCTTTAATAATAGTTTTATGGTACGTTTTTATTCTCAGGCAAAAAAACAAGAAAATAGATAAATTAAATGAATTGCTGGAGGAAAAGGTGTCGGATCGTACAAGTAGATTATTGGAAATCAATAAGGAATTAGATACTTATTTGTACAGAGCATCGCATGATATTCGTAGGCCAATAAGAACTTTATTAGGCTTAAATAATGTATCTAAGCTTAATCAAAGTAAAGAAGAATTAGAAAAGTTGTTTGATCAAGTGCATTTTACTGCACTAAATATGGATAAAATGTTATTCAAATTGCAGATGGCATATGATCTAAATAATGAACACAAAACTGAAAAGGTTCAATTAAATTCTGTTCTGAAAGATTGTTTAAAAGATATGGCTTTGGAAATAGAAGCGCACAATGCCAAAATAGATATAGTTTTACCAAAAAATAATGTTGAAATAAATGCTAATACTGCTCTATTAAGGATCATTTTAGATAACATTATTGAAAATGCTATACTGTACCAAAATCATGGTAATCCTGAAGTGAAAATTAGTATTGATGCAGGAAAATACTATTTCTATATCCATATTAAAGATAATGGTTATGGTATTCCAACAGAATACTACAAGCAGGTTTTTGAAGCTTATTTCAAATTAAGTAATAAAACGCAAGGCTCAGGTTTAGGATTGTTTTTAGCGTTTAAAGCTGTCACTTTTTTAGGTGGTGAAATTGCCATCCAATCTGAAATTAATTCAGGCTCACAATTTACCGTAAAAATACCGCTTAGTCCCAAATAGGAAATTTCTCAAGCCGAACCTCTTCATGAAAAAATGTTTTAGCAGAGGCTTCAAAAGAAGCGGTTTTATCAGAGACCAGGAATCTATCTTTCTGAGTATTTAGGTCTGATAATAAATCATTTTCAATTAAATAATTCTTTAGTCTTTCGGCTACAATTGATGCTGAATCAAGAATGTCTACCTTGTGGTTGTAAATCTGAGAGATTTCATTTTTTATTAATGGGTAGTGAGTACAGCCCAAAATTAATGCTTCAATGTTCTTTAAAACTTCATCCTGTAAATAATTATCAATTATTTCATGGCTGATTTTATTTTCAAAATAGCCTTCCTCAATCATGGGCACTAACAATGGAGTGGCCAGGCTTTTTAATTCAATGCTGCTATTAAGGTTCTTAAGTTTCAACTCATAAATATTAGAATTTACTGTTTGCTTTGTGCCTATTAACCCTATTTTTTTATTTTGATAGTTATTTGCTACATGATTTACCACAGGATCAATAACATTAAAAACCTTAGCTTTAGATCCCACATATTCTTTCACTAATTCAAATGCTGCTGAGGAAGCTGAATTACATGCTATTAAAATCAATTTACACCCTTGCTGTAACAATACATCAGTTACTTTTATGCTGTAGGCTTGTATAGCTGCAGCAGATTTATCACCGTAGGGTAAGTGGGCAATATCTCCGAAATACACCATGCTTTCTTGTGGCATAAGTAGCTTTACTCTATGGGCTACGGTTAAGCCTCCAATTCCTGAATCGAAAATACCAATAGGAGAGGAATTATTTTTTTTCATGATACAAATATGGGCATAGCTTTAGAAATTAATAGAATACTGCAAGATTTTATTTGCCCTGAAGATATTAAATATCTAATTTTTAAAAATAATTTTAATTTGTTGTAACTTTTCATCGACCTGCGCATCTACCTATTATAATGAGCGAAGAAAACTACTTTAAAAACACTTTTTTAAGCCAAAAAAATAAGCTTTATCGCTTTGCCTACTTCTTTTTAAAAGGAGAAGACGAAGCAAAAGATGCTACACAAGAGGCTCTGATAAAGATTTGGGATAAGAGGGAGGAATGGCATAAAGTAGAAAATCCTGATGCATGGAGTATGCAAATTATTAAAAACAACTGTTTAGACAGACTCAGAAAAAAGAAGACTGCCCAAAAGCATCAGCAATTAATGGAATTGACTCATTCCACTCATCAAAATCCGGGTACGATATCTATCTGGCAAGATCAGTGGCAAATATTGCAGCAGGTAATGGAACAGCTAAGTGAAAAACAAAAAACTGTTTTCATTTTAAGAGAAATTGAAGGGAATAGCTATCAGGAAATAGCTGAGCTATTGGAGATTTCAGAGGCGCAGGTTAAGTCGGATTTATTCCGATCGCGTAAATTTTTGAGGGAAGCAATGTTAAAAGTGAACAATTATGGCATCGGAACAACTAAAACAATGGCTTGAGCAATACTGGCAAGGTGAATTGAACCATGTTGAAGAAATGCAATTCAGAAGTGAGCTTAAAATCAATAAGGCAAGCTTAACGGGTGAGTTGAAATCTTTAGCAGAGTGGTTTGAAGCCAATGAAAATGTGAAGCAGGAAATAAGCTTAGGGGATGATTTTGATGAAATGGTGCTTAATAGTAACAGTGAGGAAAAATACTTCAATGGGGAAATGGAGTTGGTGGAAAATTGCTGCCTCTGTTTTGATCATTATTAGCCTGGGGTATATGGCCTGGCTATTACCTCAGCAGAATTCCAAACCGAAAAATTTAGCTGAAATCACAAATACGCAAGAGGATCCTGAAAAGGCATTTGAAGAAACAAAAGCAACACTACTTTTAATGGCTAATATGATGAACAATGGAAAAGAACATTTGAATTCACTGCAGCTTTTTCAGGTAGCGCAAGATAAAATTCAAAATTCCCTTAATAAGGAGAAGTCAAAGCAAAAAGAAGACATTAAAAATAAAATTTAAAGAAATGAAAAAGATATTAATTATAGCATTAATCAGCCTTACGGGAAGTATGGCGATGGCCCAAAACAGTGAGTTTATTAATTTTTACAATAAATATTCTACTAATACCGATTTTACGGTAGTCTCTGTAAACGAGCGAATGATAGCACTGTTCTCTAATTTTGAAATGGAAAATGAGGAGGAGAAAGCGGTTATGGAAGCAGTTTCAAAATTAAAGGGTATAAAATTGATTGCTAACCAAAATACTACTCAGGGGAAGCAGTTATTTAATGAGGCACAAAAGTCTTTTGGCACCGGCTACGATGAGCTGATGACGGTTAGAGACGGTAATTCCGATATGCGCTTTCTCATCAAGGAAAAGGGAGGTATTATTAATGAATTGGTAATGCTGGTAGGTAGTGATAGCAGCTTTGTTGCGGCTAGTTTATTCGGGAATATAGACTTGAAGCAAATGGCTAAAATGGCCAAAGGCTTAAATATTTCAGGTATGGAAAACCTTGAAAAACTAGAGGATATGGATGATAATTAATTCAAAATACTTTTGTAACTTAATAAATTAGTTACTTTTGAGACTGGTTCAGTTACTGAGCCAGTCTTGCTTTATTTAATAAATAAACCTATATGAACCTAAAACTACTATTCATCTTAATTGTAATCTCAGTTTTTATTGTTTCCTGTGAGCAAAAAACGGAAAGCCCTCTCGGAACCATAGAAGAGGAGGGGATTCATTTTTTATCTCTTCATTTGTATCCCAGCACCATCAGAATGGTGAATATAGCTGAAGATGAAAGTTTTTATGAGGCTACCAAAAATGTTAAGAAAGCCCATTACCTACAAATTAATCTTGATAGTCCTGAGAAAACTGAAAAATACGAAAATTGGAAAAACCAGTTAGACTGGTCAAACTGGGATGAGTTGATGTCTGCCAGAATGCAAGGATCAATGGTAAGTATTTATACCCCAAAAGAAGAATCTGATTATTATTTTGCCAGTATTAAAGCTGACGGTATGGTTTCTTTAGTTTGGCTGGAAGGAGAAATTGACCTTAACAAAGTGACCAGCTTAATGCAAAACGGAATCAACTTAGGGCCTGTTACAGATTTCTTAAACGATAAAAAGGAAACTGAGGAGAGACGTGAAAAAATGAGATCGATGAGAGATCAAATGAAATCGGACACCACAGTAATACAGGACTCAGTTCCAACTCAAAGCCCACAACTATAACCAATCAACAAGCTGTCATGAGTGAAACTATTTTAAAAATATCGGGGCTAACCAAACATTACGGTAAATTAACCGCCCTAAACCAATTAGATTTAGAAGTAAAAAAAGGGAATGTATTTGGTTTACTAGGACCCAATGGAAGCGGAAAAAGTACTACTTTAGGTATTTTGCTTGGTGTTAACCAGAAAGATTCAGGTGAGTATGAATGGTTTACACAAAAGCCGGAAGCAGCCCAGCGTAAAAAAATTGGAGCCATATTGGAAAGCCCTACATTTTATCCGTACCTCAGTGGTATACAAAACCTTAGAATTGTTTGTAAAATTAAAGATGTACCCAATAGCAGGATAGAGGAAGTATTGAACCAAGTAGGATTAGGAGAGAGAGGTCATTCTCCTTTTAAAGCCTATTCGCTCGGTATGAAACAGCGTTTGGCCATTGCCTCAGCTTTACTATCCGACCCTGAAGTGCTTATACTGGATGAGCCTACCAATGGTCTCGACCCCCAGGGAATAGCTGAAATAAGGGAGCTTATATTAAATATAGCTCAGAGTGGCAAAACTATTATTTTAGCAAGTCATTTATTAGATGAAGTGCAAAAAGTATGTACTCATTTTGCTGTGCTAAAAAACGGAAAGAAGATTTTTAATGGCAGTGTAGCAGAAAGCCTGTCCGGTAACGATGGAGTTGAAATTGCTTCGCCGGATATGAGCCAGCTACAGTCAGTATTGGATGTATACCCTGGAATTAAGCAAATGAAAAAAAATAATCTCAACAGACTGGAAATTCAATTTGCTGAGCCTGTTAATATCATTGATTTCCATCAGTTTTTGATAGAAAAGAAGATTGTATTGAATCACCTAACTTACATCAATAAGTCTTTAGAGAAACAATTTTTAGAACTTTTATCAGCCTAAACCATTATGCTTAAACTTTTACAAATAGAGTGGTTAAAACTCAAGAATTATAAAACCTTTAATAGGTTAGCAATTTTATATTATATTTTACTTCTATTGATTTTGAGCAGTGTAAAACTCTTACTATCATGGATGGCTAGTTCCGGCATGGAGTTCCAGGGTATCAGTCCTGCCATTTTACCTTTTTATGATTTTCCGGATGTATGGCAGAATTTAGCTTACCTAGCTTCCTACATCAAATTCTTTTTAGCATTTATCGTAATTATTTCTGTTACCAATGAGTATTCATTCCGAACCATCAGGCAGAATATAATTGATGGTATGTCACCCAGTTCATTCTTATGGTCGAAACAGGCTATGATATTAGCTTTTAGTTTTTTCAATATGCTGGTGCTTTTTATTGCAGGAACAGTAATGGGTTTAATTCATGCACCTGTTTTTGAAGCGCATTTATTTTTTACAGGAATCGAGTTTCTTTTTGCCCATTTTTTGGAATTAATCGCTTTCCTTAATTTATCCATGCTTATTGCTTTATTATTGAAGAGATCAGGATTTGCCATCATAGCCTTGTGCTTTTATGGAATAATTTTAGAGCCTTCTTTAGTAGCATTCTTAAATTATAAGTTTGACGATCACTGGTTAATTTCATTATTCCCTATACATGCAGTAAATAATTTGATTGAAATTCCTTTTCAGCGCTATGTATTTATGGAAATACAGAATTTTGTAGCGGTAGGCAGCTTTCTAATTGCTCTGGGTTGGTATTTCTTATCTCTGTTTTTTAATTATTTGCTCATTGCAAAACGTGACGTTTCTTAATGGAAACTGTTCGGATTTGAGAATATTAAATAAAAGTTTCCCGAATTAAGTATTTATTTTTTTAATTGCTTTTTATTTCTTTAATTATACTTAATATTGAAGTTATATTATTTAAATTTTTTATTGTCTAATTCAATTTTAATATGGAAGCACAGAAGGTAGATATGTTTATTATGAGTAATGGTAAATTTTTTGAAAGTTATCAGTTACCTCAAATCAGGGATAAACTATTAGCCGTAGAAGATTCAAGATGGTCTATGCTACAGGTTACTCAATTTAAAGATCCTACAATTACCTTGGTGGTATCCATTTTAGTAGGTTATTTGGGAATTGACAGATTTATGATAGGAGATGTAGGGCTAGGTATTGGCAAATTAGTTACTTGCGGTGGATTAGGAATCTGGACTATTGTAGATTGGTTTTTAATAATGGGAGCTACCAAAGAAAAAAACGTTGAAAAACTGCAGCAAGTTATTTGATTTAATTGAATGAAGAAAAGGAGCCTTTACATATTGTTATTAGGTTTTTGCCTGGTGAGTTATGGGTGGCTCTTTTTTAATTGGCATAATCAAGCCTCAATAGCAACTTCCAGAAGTACATGCTTCTTTAAAAATGTAACTACCGTTCCATGTCCTGCCTGTGGTACTACACGAAGTGTGCTGGCTATATACGAGGGTAAAATCGCTCAGGCCATACTGCTGAATCCACTAGGAGTTTTTGCATTTATACTTTTAATGTTCACTCCCTTCTGGTTGGCTTATGATGCAATATATAATAAATCTTCCCTGTACGCTGTTTACCGACGAATGGAAATCAAATTAAAGAATAAATTTGTTGCGCTACCATTAATTGCAATTGTCTTTGCCAACTGGATTTGGAACATAATGAAAGGATTATGATAAGTACCGGTACGTTTTCTTACAAAGTAGATGAATCAGAAGCAGAAAGAGCTTCTAACAGTTATTTAATGTCCCTGGTAGCTATTGTGGCTGGCCTTCCTTTACCTATTATCAACCTAATAGCCACCTTCATATTCTATTTAGGTAACCGAAACTCAACACCATTTGTACGCTGGCATTGCACCCAAGCCTTATTTTCACAGTTATCTTTAGTAATCATTAATAGTATTGGCATATGGTGGACAGTATCTATAGCGTTTGGAAATGAGCTGGTTTCCAATGAATATGTTGCCTACCTCATCATGGTGTTCGGCTTTAATTTGCTGGAGTTTATTGTTACCATTTATACAGCCATTCAAACCAGAAAAGGTATTCATGTGAAATGGTGGTTTTATGGGGATTTGTCTGATTCCTTAGTTAAAGAATAAAAAAATGAAGGTTATCATTAAATTAGCAGCTTTTGTAATTGTATTCGTAGTATGCTGGCTTGCTTTGGCTCAAATTAATTGGGTGCAATTATTAGAGGTTAAAAAAACTTCTGAAAGTATAGAAGAGAAAATTACTGAGTTGATTAAAGAATCTATTGAACGTTCAGAAGAGGTTATCAGAGATGAGGAAATTAAGTCAGTAATTGATAGTTTGGTAAAGCGGATTACAAATGCTAATTCAGTTTATGGTGAGGAGCTTAAAGTTATTATTTTAGATAATCCCCAAATCAATGCTTTTGCCTTGCCGGATAGTCATATTATTATTTATAGTGGTTTAATAAAGGCATGTGATAAGCCTGAAGCCCTAAGTGGAGTAATTGCACATGAGTTAGCGCATATCCGGCTCAACCATGTTATGAAAAAATTAGTGAAGGAAATAGGTATTTCAGTACTGTTTTCCATGACCTCAAATGGGAGTGGGGAGGTACTTAAACAAGTAACACAAACCCTCACTTCTTCCGCTTATGACAGAACCTTGGAAGAGGATGCTGATGATAAAGCCTTTCAATATTTGATCAAAGCAGATGTAGACCCTGCTCCATTGGCAGATTTTTTCTACAATTTATCTTTACAGGAGCCTACTTATGCTAATAGACTGCAATGGTTAAATACACATCCGCAAACAACAGAAAGAGCCGAAATAATTATTGATAAACTTGTTGATACCAACTATGAATTTCGGCCCCTTGTTACTACTGCTACCTGGGAAAACCTGATTAAGGATATTCAAAATCTCGAAGCAGATCCTTTATAACTTCACTGCCACACCCAGCCTCATGGCAAAACCGCTACTCACGGCAAAGTAATCTGCCATGGTTTCCAATCGCCAATTTGACGATAGCCCTATGGCATAACCCATTCCAATAGCTAAATCAGAGTTGTCCTTTAAAATACCACGCATTCTTAAAAATACAGGGTTAATTGGGTAAAAGCGGAAACCCACAGAGCCACCTAAATCTTTTTCAATAAATTCTAAACCACCTGTTAGTGCAAAACTGCTGGCCACAAAATAGTTGGCTTCCACACCAAATCTATATTTAGGAACATTTTCGAAAAATGGAGTGCTTAATAAATCTATACCACCGGCAATGCGCCATTGAGCTTTAGACTCTAGCACATTAAAAGCGCTAATAAGGATGACGATAATCAAAAGTTTTTTCATAGTTGAATTTTTTATATTTTTTCAAAAATAATTAATCAACTGATAGAAAAACAATCAATACTGTAGGAAAACTTACTTCTACATTTACTGAAATTGTAAGTAAATTGATACACTGTTTGTCACTAATTCCTCAACAGGGCTGCTAAAAGAATTCTGTCTGTTAAATAAAGCATTAGTCATACCTCTTGAAAAGCGTATTTCAGGCGAGAATTTAAATAATTTGTAATAAATATCTACCCCAAAGCCAATTTCCAAGGCGAGATTAAAACTGTTAATAATTAGTACATCCTCATTAATTTCTTCAGGTCTTTTACCACTCACTTCATAAGATGGCTTTACTCCTCCCACTAAATAAGCCCTAAAATTCTCTCTTCTTTTAGATTTATACTTGAACAGTAAGGGAACTTCCGCATAGAAAGCCTCTTTTTTACCTTGAATGGTGCTTACAGTTCCTCTGTTTGATGTGTTATAGTTAATTGTGTACTGATATAAGCCAACCCCTGGTAATACCCTGAAATCAAGGTATTGGGCTAATCTTAAATTAAGTATAAAGCCAACCGTGAAGCCGGGAGAATTTAATGGAATTACTGAATGTAGTGTGTCAAAAGAATTCTGAATGTAAGCCTGGTTGTGCTTTACTTTCATTCCTGCTGTATGTCCACCAATGTAGAATCCATAATGAATTAATTCATTATCATAATTAATCAGATTTTGCTCGCCTGTATATTGAGCAGATAACTGAAAAGGTAGAATAAATCCTAATAGAACGATTATTTGATACCTGTATAAATGGAGCTTATTCCTAAAGTTAACGGTTTGCATTCAGTGTTTTTAAAGCCTAGTTTGTCTAGTATTGATGTAAAAACTGCACCATCAGGAAAAGATTTCACGGATTCAGGCAGGTAGGTATATGCCGAACTATCTTTTGAAATAGTTTTTCCAATGGTAGGTAAGATATTTTTAAAATAGAAATTATAAAGTTGCTTAAAAGGAAATCTTTTAGGTTTAGAAAATTCTAATATTACCACTTTGCCTCCCGGTCTAACAACTCTGTACATTTCTGCAAGTCCTTTTTCTAAATTCTCAAAGTTCCTTACCCCAAAAGCAACGATAATGGCATCAAACATATTGTCTTCAAAAGGAAGGTTTTCCGAATCTCCAGACTCTAAACTAATTCTTGAGTCCAGTTTTCTTTTCTTTAGTTTTTCACGACCCACGCTTAGCATACCCTCTGAAATATCTACTCCTATCACCTTATCAGGATTTAAGCTTAAAGATTCTATAGCAAAATCTCCAGTGCCAGTAGCAATATCAAGTATTTTCTTTGGCTGTATTTCCTTTAATAATTTAATTGCCTTTTTTCTCCATCTGATATCTATACCAAGACTCAAAAAATGATTTAAAAAATCATATCTCGGGCTAATATTATCAAACATATCAGCAACCTGCTGTTTTTTACTTGATTCTTTGTCTTTATAAGGAAGTACCGTCATCGGATTATTTTATATTTCTGTTGATAACCAAACCTGAGAGGAATTAATTTGTTTGTAAATAATATTTTATAAAAAAGTCTCCTCTTTTCAGGGGAGACTTTTTATTCAGGTCAATTAAATGATAATTAAATAATTAACATCGCATCACCATAAGAAAGAAATCTATAATTTTCTTTAATAGCAGTTTGGTAGGCTTTAATAACATTATCATAACCGCCAAATGCACAAGCCATCATTAATAAGGTTGATTCAGGCATGTGGAAATTGGTTAATAATGCGTTGCAGATTTTAAATTCGTAAGGAGGGAAAATAAACCTGTCGGTCCATCCTTCATTTTGCTTTAATCTGTTATTGGCATTTACTGATGATTCCATAGAACGCATTGCAGTAGTACCCACAGCACAAACTCTCTTTTTACTATTTAGGGCCTCATTTACTACTTCAGCAGTTTTGGGAGGTACTTTATAATTTTCAGAGTCCATTTTATGCTTTGTAAGGTCTTCAACATCTACAGGACGGAATGTGCCTAAGCCAATATGTAAAGTAATGGGAGATGTTTTCACACCTTTTAGTTCCATTCTTTTTAATACATTGCGTGTAAAGTGCATACCGGCAGTAGGAGCCGCTACAGCACCAATTTCCTCAGCGTAGATAGTTTGAAAACGCTCTCTATCGGCTTCTTCTACTGGTCTTTTGATGTACTTGGGTAAAGGTGTTTCACCTAAAGTGTCAACCATTTTGTAGAATGCTTCATCATCACCATCGTACAAAAACCTGATGGTTCTTCCTCTTGATGTGGTATTATCAATAACCTCGGCTACTAATTCACCATCACCAAAATAAAGCTTATTACCTACTCTAATTTTTCTGGCCGGATCTACTAAAACATCCCAAAGGTGCATCTCCTTATTAAGCTCTCTTAATAAGAAAACTTCTATCTGAGCGCCAGTTTTTTCTTTGTTTCCATATAACCTTGCAGGAAAAACCTTGGTATTGTTCGTTACCAAAACATCACCATCGTCAAAGTAATCTACTATGTCTTTGAAAATTTTATGTTCAATTTTTCCGGTATCTTTGTGTAAAACCAGTAATTTTGAAAGGTCCCTGTCTTCTGCAGGGTGCTGTGCCACTAATTTAGCTGGCAATTCGAATTTGAATTCTGATAATTTCATACTTAATATTACGGTATTAAGTTAATAGGTTTAAAAATTTAAGAGGGCAAAGTTAATAATAGTTTTTTATATTCTTGTAGCTTTATATTTTAATATTATGATATGATTTATATTCATTTACTTCTCGAAAGCTTTCGCTTTGCTATAAGTGCACTGAGAGCTAACTTATTACGTACTATTTTATCTCTATTAGGCGTAACAGTTGGTATATTTTCCATTATCGCCGTTTTTACCTTGGTAGATTCTCTTGAGAATAATATTAGAAATAGTCTCAATTTTTTGGGTGATGATGTAGTGAGAATTGAAAAATTCCCCTGGATTTTTGAAGATGATTATCCCTGGTGGAAGTATGTAAATAGGCCAAAAGCTGATTATGATGAATTCAAGTTCCTGGAAGAAAATTCAAAGGAGGCTTCCAATATTACCATTTTTGCCGAAAGATTTGGTACTACAGTAAAGCAAGGCAACAATAGTTTAAGTGGAGCGATTATTTCCGGGATAGCTTATCGTCATAAGGATGTATTTGAAATTCCTGTAAATGAAGGCAGGTATTTTAGTCCGCAGGAAATAGAGAAAGGAAATAGTGTAACTATTATTGGAGCTGAAGTGGCAAAAACGCTCTTTCCAAGAACAAATCCATTAGGAAAAGAAATTAAAATCAGAGGGGATAAATTCAGAGTAATAGGAATAATGGAGGCCCAGGGCGCTGGTTTAATTAATGCCCCAAGTGCTGATGATTATTGTTACGTGCCTTATAAAACTTTTTTCAAAATGTATTCAGGCAGAGGAGTTTTCGGTGTGGAATCAATTATTGCAGCAAAAGGTTTTGCCGAAGATGAAGGTTTGATGCAATTAGAGGGGGAATTAACTGGGCTCTTAAGGCAAAAAAGAGGATTAAAGCCAAGGGAAGCAACAAATTTTGCACTAAACAGACCTGAAGCTTTTGGAGATGTAATAAGTTCAATTTTTGGTGTAATCACTTTAGCGGGTTGGGTAATAGGAGGCTTTTCTATATTAGTTGGGGGTTTTGGTATTGCTAATATTATGTTTGTATCTGTTAAAGAAAGAACTAATATCATCGGCATACAAAAGTCTTTAGGAGCTAAAAATTTCTTTATTCTATATCAATTCTTATTTGAGGCAGTATTCCTCTCCATGCTGGGAGGATTGTTAGGTATATTATTGGTTTATCTTTTGAGTTTTGCTTCCTTGGGCAGCCTGGAATTAAATTTATCTTTAGGAAACGTAATATTGGGGTTATCAGTCTCCGTTATTATTGGAACAGTTTCGGGAATTGTGCCTGCAGCAATGGCCTCTAAAATGGATCCTGTAATTGCCATCAGAGCATAGTTATATTATAAATTTAAATAGATCGTCTATATGTTAAAAATACTTTTTATATCAGTATTTATTTTTTGCACAGTACAAGAAGTAGCATTAAAAAAGAGAAATTTAACAGAATATCTCTCAATGAGTGTAGCAACTGAGTTGAGAGATATGACTCAACAAGAATTATCAGCCAAGTTTTTAGGGGCTAAAATACCAGATGCTGCTTTAACAGATGATCAATCAGCTATAGAATTTACAGTTACCGGCTCTCCCACATTTTGGCTTGAAAAAGATTTAGCCTTGTTAAAAGACTTTTATGATTCCAGTATTCCTAGTTTATTCAACGATATAAAATTTGAAAAGCAGGAAATGATAACAATTGGAGAGAAAGAGTTTATTGTTTATCAATTTAATGGCACTCCTAACGTAGAAACTAACTCAAGCAGAATGCCTGAGAAAAGATTTACGTATTTAATGTATACCATTTATCGTGGTGGTTTGGTGACCATCAGTTTTTCTTGCCCCCCCTATTTGAAAAGCAAATGGAAACCTATTGCGGAAAAGATGTTCGAAACAGTTAAATTCAGGTAAACATAAGATGGAACTCACCGTTTATTCACATGAGCACTTTATGAAGGAAGCTCTCAGGCAAGCGCAGATAGCATTTGATGAGGGCGAAATTCCGGTAGGTGCTGTTGTGGTTTGTCAAAAAAAAATTATTGCTAAGGCTTACAATCAAACAGAAAGACTAAATGACGTGACGGCTCATGCTGAAATGTTAGCAATTACTTCTGCGGCCAATTATCTGGGAGGTAAATATCTGAAAGATTGCACATTGTACGTAAGCTTAGAGCCATGTGCCATGTGTGCAGGCGCTTTGTTTTGGTCCCAAATTGAGAATATTGTATTTGGGTTAGCGGATGAGAAAAGAGGTTTTACTACCTTAAATTCTAATATAATTCATCCCAAAACAAAGGTGAGTTCCGGTTTGATGGCAAAGGAGAGTAAGCAATTGCTCGATGAGTTTTTTTTAAAAACCAGAAATAAAAACTGAATTTTAATAATTGTTTAACTTATAAATCATAAATATTATGGCTTTTGAATTACCTGCATTACCGTATGCAAAAGATGCTTTAGAACCCAATATTGATGCGCAAACTATGGAAATACACCATGGAAAGCATCATGCAGGATATGTAACAAAATTAAATGCTGCCATTGAAGGTACAGACATGGAGGGGAAATCTTTAGATGAACTTCTGAAAAATAACAGTGATAAGGCCGCTGTAAGAAATAATGGCGGTGGTCATTATAATCATTCACTATTTTGGTCAATCATGGGCCCTAATGGTGGTGGCAAACCAAGTGGAGATTTAGCCAAAGCCATTGATGATGCCTACGGCTCTTTCGATAAATTTAAAGAAGAATTTTCAAATGCTGCAGCGACCAGATTTGGTTCTGGATGGGCTTGGTTATGCGTGCATAAAGGTGGTAAAGTAGAAGTTTGCTCTTCTGCCAACCAGGATAACCCTATCATGCCAAATGTAGGTTGTGGTGGAATTCCAATTTTAGGTTTAGATGTGTGGGAGCATGCTTATTACTTAAAATACCAAAATAAAAGACCAGAATATATTGATTCATTCTTCAATGTAATTAACTGGGAAGAAGTATCTAAAAGATATGATATTGCAAAATAATTAATTTTTTTTAGCAATCTAAAAAGCACCTCAATTGCATGGGGTGTTTTTTTTTGCCGTTTTTTTGTTTTATCACCCCGTTTTTCTAATAAATATAAATTATACCTCTAAGAATCATTTATTAATTATATTTTTGCAAACCCTAATAGAAAACCTCGCAAATGAAAAATTATCCCACTGTAGTACTTAAAAAAGGTAAAGAGAAATCCTTAGAGCGTTTTCATCCATGGATTTTTTTCCGGAGCAATAAAAACGCTGCCAGAAGAATTAAAGGAGGGGGATTTGGTACAAGTTGAAGCAGCTTCAGGGAAAGAAATTGGAGTAGGCTATTTTCAGATTGGATCCATAACAGTAAGGATGCTAAGCTTTAAATTTCAAGTTTTAGACCATGATTTTTGGAAGCAGCTACTTATAGAGGCTATAGAATTAAGAAAAACAGCCAATTTATGGGTTAATTCAGAGACCAATGTTTTTAGGTTGATTCATGGTGAGGGAGATGGCTTTCCAGGTCTCATTGTAGATTACTATGCGGGTTGCGTGGTTTTTCAGGCGCATACAGTAGGGATGTATCGCATAAAGGAGGTTTTTATTGAGGTACTAAAAGAAATTTTAGGCGATAGGTTAAAAGCTGTTTATGATAAAAGTAACCATACTTTACCTTTTAAAGCGGAGCTGAAAACTACTGATCAGTTTTTGTATGGTGAAGAAAAAGCAGAGTGGGAAGTGCTGGAATATGGAGCTAAATTTAATATAAATATCATTACTGGTCAAAAAACTGGTTTTTTTGTTGATCAGAGAGAGAATAGAAAGCTATTGGAAGCATACTCAAAGGGTAAGAAGGTGCTAAATACCTTTTGTTATTCAGGTGGATTTTCGGTTTTTGCCTTGAAAGCCGGAGCTGATTTAGTGCATAGTGTAGATAGTTCACAGCCTGCAGTAGATTTAACCGAGCAAAATATTGCTCTGAATTTTACTGATACCTCTAAGCACCAATCCTATTGTGCTGATGTATTTGAATTTTTAGCAGGCATGCCTGAGCAATACGATGTAATTATACTGGATCCTCCTGCATTTGCCAAGCATAGAAATGTGCTAAGCAATGGATTAAAAGGCTACCGCACTATTAACGAAAAGGCAATACGTAATATGAAGTCAGGTGGTGTATTGTTTACTTTTAGTTGCTCACAAGTTGTATCTACTGATCATTTTAGAACAGCAGTGTTTTCTGCTGCCGCAATAGCTAAAAGAAAAGTACAGATCATTCATCAACTGCATCAGCCGGCAGATCATCCGATTAGTATTTACCATCCTGAAGGAGAATACTTGAAAGGGTTGGTAGTGAGGGTTTGGTAGGGGGGCGTGAGAACCTACAACTTCTTCATTTTTTCATTTTCACTTGCCACAATAGAAGCTAAAGTAGCTCCTTTTAATCTTTTAACAGTTTCGTTTCTGATTTCTAAGAATACTTCTCTAATGCCACAGGTTTCCTCATCTGTACATTCCTCACATTTTTCGTAATACTTGTAAGTAACACAGGGTAATAAAGCCACAGCGCCATCAAAAAGGCGCATAATTTCCGCCATATGTATTTTCTCAGGGGCTTTGTTTAAAGAGTAACCACCGTATTTTCCTTTCTTACTGTTGAGTACTTTGGCTTTTTTTAGATCCAATAAAATGGCCTCTAAAAATTTATGAGGGATGTTTTGCTCCTTTGCAATCTGCCCAATGGCAATAGGTGCCTTGGAGGAATTTTTTTCCAGGTAAACTAATGCATTAATGGCGTACTTTGCTTTTTTTGATAACATCTATTTAAATATAAGTGGTGATAAAAGCTAAATGCTTTGTCCACCACTTAAATTTTTCATCTATTTAATTGTACGAATTTATTCCTCTGATTTTTTCTCTTTTTTCTTCACTTCTTTCTTTGGCTCTGCTAGAATTTCAGGAGCTTCTCTTGAAATAATTTCATACCAACTCACAATTTTTTTAACATCTGAAGGGTAAACCTGGTTTTCATCGTAATTGGGTAAAATGTGCTTCAAGAATGACATGATCTCCTCTTTGGAAGAGTTGTTATCTATACCGGGATCATCTCCAAACTCTTTTTTAATGGTTAATAAAACAGATTGTAAAGGCACGTTTCCTTCAGCATCGGTGGTGTAAACTGAAATCTCATCAAGGATAGAAACCCTATCATGTGCATGTGCTATTAATTTCTTCTTTTGGTTATCCAATGACTCTAAAATAACCCCTGTTCTGGACGGTTTTACCACTTTAAACAATCCTCCTTTTCCGGTTACTGATGCAATATCCTTTAATTCCATATCCTGTTTTACTGTTTTCAAAAACGAATTTAGCGGAATACTATCCATTTTTACAAATTAGCAGCCATGTTTTATCTATTTTGATGATATAGGCTTTACTACCATCTGGTAATTTTTACGCGTTCGTTGTTCCAAATACACTGTACGCCCCTCTTTAAATCGATTAATTAGACCTTCTTCATAGTTTTTGATAGTAATAAGTTCTAAATCTTTGTTGTAAAGTATTTTAAAAACTTTTTCCAGCTCTTTTATTAATTCCTGCAATGGATGCCAATCGGCATTTACACAAATTGAAAAAGAAATAGCTGAATTTTGCATCATATTAATTTTTATACCTAGTTGATCTAGCGTAGTAAAAATTTTAGAAAGATTATGCTCACTGATAAAAGTGAAGTCTGTAACCTGAAAGGTAATTAAACATTGTTTTTCTTTTATAATGATACACGGTCGTAAGTGTTCTACAGAACAATCGTGAATAATTGTACCGCTTTGGTCAGGGTTTTGAAAAGACCTAACATGAAGCGGTATGTTCTTATTTGCTAGGGGTTTGATGGTTTTCGGATGTATAACTGAGGCTCCGTAATAAGTCATTTCTGCAGCTTCTCCATAAGATAATTCTGTATAGAGCCTCGCTTCAGGTATTTTCTTAGGGTCGGCATTTAATATACCGGGTACATCTTTCCAAATAGTAACAGATTCCGTATTGAGGCAAGAGGCAAAAATAGCGGCAGTAAAATCTGAACCTTCTCTTCCTAAAGTAGTAATATTTTCTTCTACATCAGATCCTATAAAACCTTGAGTGATGATGAGGTCATTTTCGTTAAAAGCTGAGTGAACTCCACTTATGATATGAGACTCCGTTAATGGCCAGTTGATAGCAGCATCTCGGAAATTACTATTGGTTTTAATCCAATTATTGGCATTATGTTTTTTTGCTTTGAGCCCCTCCTGAATTAAAAAAGTTTCTATTATTATTGAAGATATCATCTCACCCTGCGAAATGACACCATCATAGGCCTGGTTATAAGGTTTGTTAGCTGCTTTTAATAAATCTTTTTTAATAAGCTCCAGCTGAACATGTAGTTGTTGGGTAACTGATGTAGCATCCTGAAAAAGATCCTCAATGATAGCCAAATGTTTTGCATAAAATTCCCGAAGAAGTAAATTACAATCTTTTTTTTCAAGTTGATGATGGAGAATTTCTTCCAGTTCATTTGTAGATTTACCCATGGCAGAAACCACCACTACTATTTTATAATCAGGAAATCTTCTTAATATTCCCAACATATTACGAACCGCATTAGCATCTTTTATGGAAGCTCCTCCAAATTTAAAAACTAGCATAAATTTCTTTTCTTACATCAAAGCACAAATTAAGTGGCATTTTTTATAATTTAGCGTTAATTATTAAAAATATACCATGCAAAACAGAATTGCTACCCCAGTTGGCATCACTTTAGACAGATTTATCAAGAAAAAGCAGAATGATTTTGCTTTTGCGACAGGAGAACTCTCTCAATTATTAAGAGATATTGCTCTGGCAGGCAAGATTATTCATAGAGAAGTAAACCGGGCCGGACTCTTGAATATTGGTGGTGCCTTTGGTACAGAAAACATACAAGGGGAGGAGCAGCAAAAGCTGGATGTAATTGCTAATATTCGTTTTATCCGTGCATTGAAAAATGGGGGTGAAGTATGTGCCATTGTTTCTGAAGAGGATGACGAAATACTGGATATGAAAAATCTGGATGGGCGCTACATAGTAGCTATGGATCCTTTAGATGGATCTTCAAATATTGATGTGAATGTATCTATTGGCACTATTTTTTCAATTTTTAGAAGAACTTCTCCTGTAGGTGGGCCCGTTACTCAGGAAGATGTACTCCAAAAGGGTTCAGAGCAGGTAGCGGCAGGTTATTTACTCTATGGGTCCTCTACCATGATGGTTTATACTACAGGCAGAGGGGTTAATGGATTTACATATGATCCTTCTTTGGGAGAATTTTTCTTATCTCATGCCAATATTAGAATTCCTGAAGACGGCTGTATTTATTCTATAAATGAAGGTAGTTATGAAAGCTTTGAGCCTCATGTGATTAAATACATCCAAACTTGTAAACAAAGGAAGTGTACCGCAAGGTATATTGGTTCATTAGTAGCTGATTTTCATAGAAACTTATTGAAAGGCGGTATTTACATGTACCCTGCTACTGATAAAGCACCTAATGGCAAGCTTAGACTGAATTATGAGTGCAATGCCCTGGCAATGATTTGCGAGCAGGCAGGAGGTATGGCTACAGATGGTAAAATGCGTATATTGGATATTCAGCCGGAATCACTCCATCAGAGAGTTCCTTTTTATGTAGGATCCAACACAATGGTAAAAGAAGTGATGGGTTAAAAAAGCAAATCTACTCTTGCCCTGAGAAATTCACATTTAATTCACCGATAAAATTTAAAATGCTTTCCTTTCCTTTGACTTCAGTAGCCGAGCTAATGAAATGAGGAGGGAATTCCTCCCATGTTAATAACATGTTTTTCTTGAAAGCTGCTACATTTTGCAGGGTTTTATTGGTGGATTGTTTATCCGCCTTAGTAAATATAAGGGCTATTGGCATTCCATTTTCTCCTAAAAAGCTAAGAAACTCCATGTCAATTTTTTGGGGCGGTAAACGAGAATCTATTAAAACAAAAACGCAGACAAGATTTTCTCTTTTTAATAGGTAATTACTGATCATTCCCACCCAGGTGGCACTTACTCTTTTGCTGATTTTTGCATAACCATAACCCGGTAAATCGACTAAGTACCACAACTTATCCATTAAAAAGTGGTTGATTAATTGGGTTTTTCCGGGCTTTCCTGATATTTTAGCAAGGCTTTTTCTACCTGAAAGCATATTTATTAAAGAAGATTTTCCTACATTAGACCTGCCAATGAATGCGTACTCCGGCAAATCCGGTTTTGGGCATTTAGCTGCGTCTGTATTACTGATGATAAACTCTGCTTCTTTAATTTCTTCCATAGTTTGCAAAGATAAAGTGTTTATGTTTAAATAGATAGATTACTTTGAAATAGAAAATTAATTTAATAAGATTTGCCTTGTTTTTTTGATATAACATAAAAAGTAACTTAATTTAAGTGATTATTTGAGTGAAGCGACCTAACTCGCTATCTTTTACCGAATTAAGAAGATTATGAAATTAATTTATAGACTACTATTTATCTTTTTTGCATTAGTCGTATTTATAAATGATGGTAGAGCACAGGAATTAACCCCTGAAGAAGAACTGTCACAACAATATATGGAGACTGCCAAGGAAATATTATCAGCCACGAAGGTATTGACTCAGGCGCGAGAAATGTATGAGTTAGCTGCTGAGGCAAACCCAAACAGTGTAGAGGCCAATTTTATGACTGGTAATACCTACTTGCAAACAACAGAGAAAGCAAAAGCGACTAAGTATTTATTAAGAGCTTACCAATTGGATCCTAATTATAAATTTAATCTGTTGTATTTAATAGGTAGAAGTTATCATTATGGGTATGAATTTGAAACGGCCAATGATTATTATAAAGAATATAAAAGAAAGCTGGAAAAGAATGTACAGTACAATGGTTCTGATTTAACCTTTGTTGACGAAGTGGACAGAAGAATTTTTGAGTGTGAAAATGGTATTAGATATAAAAATGATCCGGTAAGTTTCTCTATTGTTAACGTAGGAAATGCTATCAATTCCGAGTCTTGGGATTATGCTCCTGTGGTGAATGCAGACGAAACGGTGATGGTTTTTACATCAAGAAGAGCCGAAGCCAATTTGAATGACAACGTTTTTGATGATAACTTTCATTATGAAGATATTTTTATCTCTAAAAAAAGTGGAGGAGAATGGCAAACAGCTCAAAACATTGGCAGCGTTGTGAATACAAAATACCACGATTCTAATTTAGGTTTCTCTCCTGATGGTAAAACATTGTACATTTATAGTGATGAGGGTAATGGTGATATTTATTATACCAACTTACTTTCAGAAGATACCTGGTCTCCTCCAGTAGGCCTTAGTGAAAATATTAATTCTACAGGTTATAACGAAAAATCTGTTTCTCAATCATCTGACGGGAACACATTGTTTTTTGCAAGTAACAGACCAGGAGGGAAAGGTGGATTTGACATTTATACGTCTACCAAGAACAAAAAAGGAGAATGGGGACCTTCCAAGAATTTAGGTGATGTTATTAATACTGAAATGGATGAAGATGGTCCTTTTATACAATTTGATGGTAAAACCTTATATTTTAGTTCTACTGGGCATGATGGAATGGGTGGATTTGATATCTACAAGTCTGTTTATGATAGTGCCAGCTCGGTATGGAGCACGCCTGAAAATTTAGGATATCCTCTTAATTCGCCTGATGATGATATCTATTTTGTGATGACAAAAGATGGTAAAACCGGGTATTATGCTTCTGTGAGAGACGATAGTAAAGGTTATAATGACATCTATCGTGTAACCATAGCAGATTTAAGCGGTGGTGTTACCAAAAAGGACAATTTGGCTACAAAGGATGATGAAGGTGAAGTAGCAAAAGCTAATAGAGAAGTTACTGGCGTTGATGTTAAAGAAACTACCCCACCACAAAAAACTGAGCCTACCACTGGTGCCCCTGTGAATTTATTGGTGCGGGTGGTGAATGCCAAAACTAACCAGGCTATGGATGCTAAAATTGAATTAAAAAGTCAGCCAGACAATGTGGTATTACCAGTAAAACAGATGGAAACTGGTATCTACAGTTTTGTAATAACAAGGGATGAAGTTTCAAACTTTATGTTATCAGTAGAAAAGCCAGGCTTTATTTTTTATAATAAAAGTATAAGAATTCCGGCTTCCACAGGTACAGAACAAACTGTAAGAGAAACAGTAAGGATGAGTATGCCTGAAATTGGTTCTTCTAGAGTATTAAAAAACATATTCTTTGAATTTGATAAAACCACTTTCACCATTGAATCTTATGATGAGTTGAACAAAATGGTGAATTTCTTAGAGCAAAACAGGGATGTAAATGTAGAAATTGCCGGACATACTGATAGTGTGGGTCCTAAAGCTTACAATAAAAAACTATCGCAACTAAGAGCTAACAAAGTAGTGGAGTACTTAGCAGGTAAAGGAATTGATAAAAGAAGATTAAAAGCAGTAGGTTATGGTGAAGAAAAACCGTTAGTGAGTAATGACGATGAGGTAATGGGAAGAGAAATTAACCGAAGAGTAGAATTTATTGTAAGAGAATAAATTAATCTCTTTTTATAAGTATTAAGGGTCATTTAAATGACCCTTTTTTTTTGTTAATTTTAGTTATTGGATTTCTTTCGAACCAATCAATAGACTCTTTTTACAATTTTAAGGGAGTGTTTTTAAAGTAGATTTGTAAATTTGAAATTCTTTTTTAAGTGTTAGTAAATAGAGGTTTTGGTAACCTAGCCTAAATGTTGGGTATATTTCCTTGAATTACAATTGAAGGGTTTCTCTTAAGTAATGAATTGTTTATTATAAATTAAAGTAAGATGAAAAAGTATGCAATTTTAGTAGCGGGCGGTTCAGGGCAAAGAATGGGGGGTGCCATTCCCAAACAGTTTTTAAAAATGGGGGGAAAACCTGTTCTAATGCACACTTTAGAGGCTTTCCACATGGCTGATTTCAATATTCAATTAATAATTACCCTTCCTAAAGAGGAAATGGCCTTTTGGAAAGATTTATGTGAATGGCACAGTGATTACACCCCACATAGTTTAGTGGAAGGGGGCGAAACCCGTTATCATTCTGTGAAAAATGCCCTGGCTATGGTTGAAGATCAGGCTTTGGTCGCTGTTCATGATGGCGTTCGGCCTCATATAAGCAAAGAATTAATATTAAAATCCTATGAGATAGCAAAGGAATATGGCAGCGCTGTTTGCTCTGTAGCAATGAAAGATTCGGTAAGGCAAATAGTGGGTGATAATAGCCGGAATATTGATAGAAGTACTCTGAGAACTATCCAGACACCTCAAACATTTCAATCTGATTTAATAAAGGCTGCCTATGCAAAAGGCTATTCGCAGAATTTCACAGACGATGCATCCGTTGCAGAAGCCTACGGCCATAATGTTAAATTAATGGAAGGAGCGTATGAAAATTTAAAAATTACTACTCCGGAAGATTTAATAATAGCAGAAGCTATATTAAAGGCAAAGTGAGAATTCACTCACTTTGCTAATATTCATCTTCATTAAAGAAAAAATCATCTTTTGATGGGTAATCAGGCCAAATTTCTTCAATATTTTCATAAGGTTGACCATCATCTTCTAGTTCTTGTAAGTTTTCAACAACTTCTAATGGTGCACCAGACCGAATACCAAAATCGATCAATTCATCTTTGGTGGCTGGCCACGGTGCGTCTTCTAAATAGGAAGCTAATTCTAATGTCCAATACATATTCTAACGTATTTTTTTTTGATGCGCAAAAGTATGATAATTTTTTGTAAATCAAAGTTTTATTTCACTTGTCTTTTTCTAGCTACACCAAAAAAATATAAGCAAACTTCAAATTATTTCTGATTTTTGTTGGAAACACGTAATTCATCCAATATTTGTTGCTTCACCGCAATTTTTCTTTTTTGCTTTTCGTGTTTAAAACCTACCATTTTATCCAACTTCTCAGTTCCCAAATTAAATTTCTCCAGGTTTTCTTCAAAAATGAGCAACTCTTTCTGATCACGACTAATTAAATCACGGAGTAAATTCATTTTTAATTTGAGTGATTCTTTTTCTTCCAGTCCGGGTCTTTCTTTCTTTTTATGAAGGCCCTCCAAAAATTGCTTTTCAAATATATAGTCATTCCAGTAGAAGAAATCTTCATTTACTTGTTTGTCGGTACTTACCTTCCCCAAGTCCTTCCAATTTTTTTGAATTGATTTTGCTTCTTTTACTGCTTCTTCAATGGGTAAGTCTTTTGCAATAATCAATTGCTGGAGAAGCTCTTTTTTTTGCTCACCACCTTTTGATGTTTTATGGCTTACATCCGTTTTATTCTTTTGAGCACTTTTTTGATTATGCTGCGTTAGTTTTTTAAAAGCGTTTAATAAAAGATTATACTCCTCTTTTGGGATATTTTCTAAGCTTTTCCATTCTTCAATTAACTGAGGTATTTTCTCCTGAAGTTTATCAGTTTCCTTTTCAGTTTCTCTTAATTTTTTAGCTTTTTCTATCAATTGCTTGTATTGATCAACCCGGCTAGCCATCATTTCCTTTTTGGCTTCATGAAAAGCTTTTTTTCTATCATAAAACTCATCATAAACTGACTGAAACTGCCCTTCTATTGCTTCTTTTTTAGCATCGTCTACAGCACCGACTCTAATCCAACGTTGCCTTAATTCTTTTAGCTGTTCGGTAGCTTCTTTCCAGTTTGGGTTAGCAGCATAGCTTTTAGCTTCTTCAATAAGGGTGCTTTTTACCTCTAAATTTCTTTTACGGTTCTGGTTGATATAATCTTCCAGCATCTTTTCAAGCATTTCTAAACGCTCTTTTAACTGAAGAAAATCACCAATTCCATCGTAGGTAGCGAGCGACTCTTTTAAATTAATCACTTTCATTAAAAAGGATCCTTTATTGTCTTCCTGCTCAATCTGTTTTTGAACTTCATCTACTTTAGTGGTTAAAAGAGAGAATTTATCTTCAAAAAATTTGATTGAGTCGGCTTCTGAGTCCTTTACTTCACCAATCGTCCTTTCAGGAAAGGTGCCTTGTGCCTTTAGAATAACTTTACCTTCCTCAATGAAAGCCATGTCTTGCTTTAAATCAGTCAAAATGCTTATAATTTGATTTTAAAATATTTGGATGCAAAAATAAATTTATTTTATGAGATACCCTCATGTCTATTGTGTTATTAGCGTTGTATTCACGTAATTTGATTAATATTCTTTGAATCTAATAAAATCAATTGAAATGAGCGATGATAAAATAATTTTTTCAATGTCGGGGGTGTCTAAAGTTTACCCTCCTAAGAAAACAGTATTAAAAGATATATACCTTTCCTTTTTCTATGGTGCTAAAATCGGTGTGCTTGGTTTGAATGGATCTGGTAAATCTTCTTTATTAAAAATAATAGCAGGAATAGACCAGGATTACATGGGAGAGGTGGTTGCCTCTAAAGATTATTCTGTTGGAATGCTTGAGCAAGAACCTCAATTAGATCCTAAAAAAACGGTAAAAGAGGTAGTGGAAGAAGGCGTGGCAGAAATTGTAGCCTTGTTGAAGGAGTTTGAAGAAATAAATGAGAAGTTTGGAGATCAGGAGATTTTAGATAACCCAGATAAAATGAATGACCTGATAGAGCAGCAAGGCAAGGTTCAGGAGAAATTAGATCACCATAACGCTTGGGAATTAGATAGTAGGCTAGAGCAGGCTATGGATGCCCTACGTTGCCCACCTGCCGATGAGCCAGTAGAGCATTTATCAGGTGGTGAAAAAAGAAGAGTGGCTTTATGCCGATTATTACTGCAAGAGCCTGATGTTTTATTATTAGATGAGCCTACTAACCATTTAGATGCAGAATCTGTACATTGGCTGGAACATCATTTACAACAATATAAAGGAACTGTAATAGCTGTAACACACGATAGATACTTCCTTGATAATGTAGCTGGTTGGATTCTTGAACTGGATAGAGGAGAAGGTATTCCCTGGAAAGGGAACTACTCTAGCTGGTTAGATCAAAAGCAGAAAAGGTTAGCACAGGAAGAGAAAACGGAATCTAAAAGGCAAAAAACGCTACAAAGAGAATTGGAATGGGCCAATATGTCCCCTAAGGCAAGGCAAGCTAAATCCAAGGCAAGACTTTCTTCTTATGAAAAAATGTTAGGGGAGGAAGTGAAACAGAAAGAGCAGAAATTAGAACTTTTTATACCGCCTGGACCTAGATTGGGAAGTAAAGTGATTGAAGCTAACGGGGTTTCTAAAGCCTTCGGAGATAAATTATTATACGAAGATTTAAATTTCTCCCTCCCTCAAGGTGGAATTGTTGGTATAATTGGACCCAATGGTGCTGGTAAAACGACATTATTTAACCTTATAACCGGCAAGGAAAAACCAGATAGCGGGAGTTTTGATGTGGGTGAAACTGTAAAGCTTTCTTATGTAGATCAAGAGCACGACAATTTAGATCCTAAAAAATCAGTTTGGGAAAATATTTCTGAGGGTAATGAGTGGATCCAGCTGGGAAGTAATAAAATTAATTCGCGTGCGTATGTGAGTAAATTTAATTTTGCAGGTGCCGATCAGGAGAAAAAAGTGGGTGTTTTATCTGGAGGTGAGCGGAATAGAGTGCATTTGGCCATGTCAATTAAGCAAGAAGCGAATTTACTTTTGCTTGATGAGCCCACCAATGATTTGGATGTGAATACCTTAAGGGCACTAGAAGAAGGACTGGAGAATTTTGCTGGTTGTGCTGTTATCATTAGTCACGATCGTTGGTTTTTAGATAGGGTGGCGACACATATTCTAGCTTTTGAAGGCAATTCTCAGGTATATTGGTTTGAAGGTAATTTCTCCGATTATGAAGAAAACCGCAAACAAAGATTGGGAGATGATGCAATTCCTAAAAGGATTAAGTACAAGAAACTGACAAGGGGATAGGTAATAGCTTTTTGGCACTACCATTAATTTAATGGTAATTCGGATTTTCATTAGAAGGATCGGCCTTATTCATTTTAGGGATTCCAGCTAAAGGCTGGTCAGCCTTTGGCCTGATTGTCAGAGGGTCTTAATTGTCTTTTGAAAAGAGGGAGTTTTTTTGTTTCCCAATTATAAATCCAAAATACCGTTAAGAAATCGAGCACTTTTGATTTTTATTCTTTTTATGATATCAACTTAGCGAGATTCCATCTGACTAATAAAATTTTTAACTTCAGATGAAATGAATACAGCCTTGATTTTTTGCTTCTTTTTGATCCTGTCCCGAATTTTCATCGGGAAAGCAAAAAGAAGAGAAAGATTTTTTCACTGTATCAGTGAAAGAAGCAAGAACGGACAGAGAATTCTTGATACACTATCTATCTTAGATATCCAAATGTAATTCTCTACTAAAATCGCAGTAGAATCAGTTTTTTAATTGAAAAGTTTTTAATCGAAGATTGTTGGTAATTTATAAGCAATATTCGATTAATTTTCACTTTAGCAACTATTTTGCGTTATTTTCAGTTCTCAGGAAAATTTCCGATATTTGAGTATAAAGAAATCAACTATGAAGACTTTAAAAATTGCAGAAGATTTATTGACCTCCCACGGATTACGTAGAACCCAAATCCGCCTGGAGATATTACAAATTTTTATGAAGTCTGAGCATGCATTGGCCGTAAATGATCTTGAAAAACTTTTAAAAGCAAGCCATGATAGGGTAACATTATATCGTGCTTTAAATTCATTTGAGGAAAATGGCATATTGCATCAAACCCCTGATAAAAGTGGTAATATGCGTTATGCGCTATGTGCTGAGGGCTGTTCTGGGCACGATCATAAAGACGAGCATGCGCATTTTATATGCGATGAATGCAATCAAACTTATTGCTTACAAGATGTTAAAATACCAGATGTAAAACTTTCTGACGATTACCAACTAAATAGCGTGAGTTATACAATGAATGGAGTGTGTAAAGAATGTCAATAATTACTATGCTAATAACCACTCAAGAGCTTCCGCTTCTTCCTTAAAAATTTTATAATCAAAATTTCTGGACTGGCATATGTCTGACCAAAAATAAGCGATTGCCTCACTTTGAGAATTGACTACTGCAGCCATTTTCACCTCTTTAAAAGAAGTTAATTTTACTTCAAAAACCTTTACCAGGTTGTAAGCTTCATTACTTGGGATGTGGAAATGCGTATTAGTAAAATCAAGTAGAATTAATCTTTTAGAAGATTTCTGAATAGCAGCATGGATTTTACTGGCATTATTAATTATTTCCACAAAATCACTTCTGTCACCATGACTTATCACCTTCAGGTATTGTGATTGTTCTGAGATAGATACCGATTTTTTACTGAAAAATTTCACTGCTTTGGTTGAATAGTGGGTTTAAAACAAAAGTAATAAAAATTACAAAAAGTTGTATTTTTTTACTCTGATTTATCTCGTTGAAATAGATAAAAAACTACTCAGATAAATTTTTTCGTTTAATATTTTACCAAAATTGTAATAATCACCTAATCTCGGACAGATAAGGAAACATTTGACTAATAATATTTTTTTCAATCAATTCTGTAGGAGTTCCGGTAAATAAAGGCTCACCACAATTGGCCAACCATAATTCATCTGCCATCACCAATGCCATTTCCACCTGATGAGTGCTAATCAGAATCGATTTGCCGGTTTCTACAACTAGTTTTTTCAATAATTGCATTACTATAAAGCGGTTATTGGCATCTAAATGCACTGTAGGCTCATCTAAAAGCATGATGTCTCCATCCTGGGCAAGTGCTCTGGCAATTAGTGCTTTTTGCAGCTGTCCATCACTAATTTCGAAAATATTGGCATCGCTTATATAATGAATGCCACATTGCTCCATGGCATAATTAACTTTTTCATGATCACTATTGGTGAGTTTCCCTGACCAGTTTGTATGTGGGTACCTTCCCATCTGCACGAGTTCCAGCACACTGAGATTACCGCCTTGTATGGGGTCTGTGAGCACCAGGCTCATAGTTCTTGCTAATTCTTTGGGGCTAAAAGTGGATATTTCTTTACTTTGGATACATATTTCTCCATTTAATTTGGGTTGCAATCCTGCCAAAGTCCTGATTAGAGTGCTTTTGCCAACTCCATTGGCGCCTAAAAGGCAGATGAGCTTCCCTTTTTCAATAGCAAGGTTGCAATGCTCCAACAAAATATTTTTTTGAGCACCTTTTTTATAGCCGATAGCTAAATTTTTAGTGGTTAATATGGTATTGCTTTCAACCAAAGTTTCTACTTAAATTTTTACGTTTCACAATTAACCAAATCACTACTGGAGCACCAAATAGAGAGGTAACGGCATTAATAGGTAATATGAGATCAATTCCTGGAAGCTGAGCTATGATATCGCAAAGCAATAATAAAATGCTCCCTAATAATAATGTGGCAGGAATTAGAATAAAATGATTAGCACTTTTAAAAATGATGCGGCTCATATGCGGAACAGCTAACCCTAAGAAAGCAATGGGTCCGCAGAAGGCTGTAACTACCCCGGCCAATAAACTAGTGCTTATAACTAAGCCAATCCTCACCTTCTTAATTTCAAGTCCCATGCTTTGCGCATAATTTTCACCCAGTAATAAGGCATTTAAAGGTTTAGCTTGCAAATAGCCAATGATGATACCTAGTACAACTACCAGAATGAAAATTCTCATCTCAAACCAGTTTAAATTTCCTGTTGAGCCAAAAGTCCAGAAAAGGAAGTTTTGTATATCATCTGCAGAGCTAAAATATTGTAAAACGCTTACTATGGCTGAAGTAAAAGCACCAAACATCAATCCAATTAATAGCAATGACATACTATCTTTAATATTAATCGATACTAAAAGTACTAATAGTAAAACTATGGAGGACCCGACGATAGAAGCGATAGCTAAACTCCATGAGGCAAGGGCACCGGTAATACCAATACCTGCTAGTACAAGTAAGGCAACCCCTAAACTGGCGCCGGAACTTATGCCTAATACAAAAGGTCCTGCTAAGGGGTTTCTGAATAAAGTTTGCATCTGTAAGCCAGCAAATCCTAGAGCAGCTCCGGCAAAAATGGAAGTGATGGTTTTTGGCAACCTATAATGCATAATAATGGTGGAAGATGCATTGCTCATATGATCGTTACCTGTAAAAACGCTAAAAATATCATTTACCGGAATATAAACGGAGCCTAAGCTGATAGATAAAAGCATCAGCAATAGAAGTAAAACACCTAAAACCAGTAATTTTTGATATGTAGAAAGTGAAATCAATGAAATAAAGGTTGGAAATAAGTGGAAGAATCGTTCAGCACTTCCGGATGTAAAATATTAATATAATCTCGTAAAATTAAATCAGGCCTTAGAAAGCCGGATTCGAGGAAATCATTGGCGCCTGATTCGCTAACTCTTTTGGTGTAGCCATAAATATTTTGCTCTCTAAATGCTTTGAAATAAGAATATCTCGAGTCGGTATCTTTCAGTTCATCATAAGATTTAAAATTAGCTGCGCCTAACCAAAAATCTGCAGCTTCCGCTTTTTTGAGCACTGATTCATAACTCAATTCTAAACTACCTGATTCGTTATTTTCGGACCAAAGATATTGACCACCGGCATCCTCAATAAATTCAGCGGCATAGCTTTTGCCACCAGGGATATACCAGGTATCTCCATACATCACACCTGTCATCACGGTCGGTTTATTTTTTATCCCTGCTGTTTTTTCAGTCAGCTTTAGATAATTAGATTCAATTTCCTGGAAAATGCTATCGGCTTGTTCTAATTTCTGGAAAAAGGCAGCAGTAAATTTGATCCATTCCGCTCTGCCTAAAGGGCTGGTCTCCATATAATCTAAATTGATCACTACAGGAATATCGGCCTGTTGTAATGGTTTCAGTTGCTCATAAGCACTTCCTTTGCTGTAAGCCATCACTAAGTCAGGGTTTAGGGTTAACGCTTTTTCAATACTAATGCCATTTTTTTGACCTATGTCAGCTATAGACCCGTCCTTTTACTAAATTTTGCAAGCTACTGTCATAAATCCATTGGGTGTCGGGGAAACCAATGAGTTGAGGAGCAAGACCCAGAGCAGTAATGGCCGGCAGATGACTGGTGGAAAAACAAATGATATTTTCAATGGGAGTGGCAATATAGGTATCAGCTGGAATTTCAGGTCGCTCACTTTCTTTGGGGTACAATATGTACGAAATTTTATCATCATCCGATTTACCCGATTGCACTTCTATTAATATATAATTTCCATATTCTTTGATACTCAGCTTTTCACTGTAACTGATCCATTGCTTAAATTTATCAGAATTCGTTTTTTCTTCAGAGGTAGAAGTGCAGGAGCTAGCAGTGATTACAAATAGTAAAGCGTAGGATAGTTTTTTTACAAAATGCATGGGAGCAAAAATAATGAAAAATTAAGGGTAGTTTATTTATTTTCAGAGTATTTCACTTTAGATATTGTGAAATGAGAAAAATCAACTTGCAAGTAAATAATTAGGGCATTAAGAGTTGGCTTGACTCTGGGATTCAATAAGATTAAGTCGTGTTTTAGGTTACAGAATTAATTTTAATAGTTCGCAAGCAGGTAGGTGAAATGATTTTTATGCCCTTTAAAAAGTAAAAATTTAGTTGTAATTGTATGATTAAGTAACTAACTTAATTAAACGTTTCAATAAAACCTTTTATGTTATGACTGTTGTTGCTTACAAATTAGCCCGCCTACAACCAACTTACTTAAACCCTTATTTTGATGCAGAATACAACACATTAATAGGAGCATCTAGAACTGAAACTGTAACATACCAAGTACCGGTATGGCGTTGCGATGGAGATGACGGAGGATTAGATGGAGGAGATGGTTTTGAACCGGAAATTATTGGCCGTTCAGTTAATTCAATTGAATTAATGCCTATGCCTAACCAGTCAAGTCTAACACCTCCCGGATTCGAAGATGGGGATGGTAATCCGGTGGATCCGGGTGATACGCCAATTGATGGACCTGAACCTACTCCACCAGGCCCCACTCCACCTACACCACCAAGCAACTGCGAATGGGTATGGGAGACTTATAGCTACAGGTCTGTAATTGTGCAGCCAAGTGATGGATTAGTCCCTGCATCAACCCAAAAAATGGATAATGTGAATGGTGCTGATGTCATTACTGTACAAGGAGTAAACCATTTAGAGGTAGGGAATCATCCGGAGATGACAGATGCTTTGAATAGCATTTTTAATCGACCCACTAATTCCGTGTTTTATCGAAAAACGAGAGATTGATGAATAAAGTACTTATTATGTTTTGCTTCCTGCTAACATTATTTTTTTTTGGTTGTAACCTATTTAATGATAATAAAGCCAATTTAAATAATGATATCTATCCCCCTATCTGGGAATACGATTTTAAGGTTGGATATTTTTCTTCTATAGATCCTGTATTGTTTAAAGATAAAATTTTATACAGTTCTTTAGATGAAAAACGAAATGATTTTATGGCTAATAGTACGCTTGAAGCTTTTGATAAAGAGACTGGTAATTACATATGGAAATGGGATGAAACAGTTGACAAGCCTAATGATAAATTCTATTTTGAAAGTAGATACCATGTTTTCAATGATGTTCTTTATATTTCAACAGGTCTCGATTATGCGATTAATTTAAATACTGGATTAACACAAGATTGGATGAACAACAGTGAAAGCGGGGGGCAGGCTTATTTTGGTAATGAAAATAAGATTTATGCAGTTTTCAATAATGCTGTTGATGATGTCCAAAATGATGGCACAACTGTTAAAACTACTAGTACTGATAGTTTTGATTGGAAAAGCATTCTTGAGAATTATTTTACTGATACTAGTGCTATTACCTTGAACCAAATTTTATTTGATAAATCAAATTTAAATTTAATTTATCTACCATTCACTTTTGGATATTTCGGTGTTGAGGAATTTTACCCTGGTTTGATAATATATAGTTTAAAGGAATCAAGAACAATATTAGAAGAAATAATTCCAGTTTCAGGATCTAGCCACTTTATAGATAATTTGTGTATAATAGATGAAGAAAAAATGTACTTACCAGCTTATGGTAAAATTATTTCTATAAATAAAAACACGGCTGAACTTTTATGGCAAACCAAAGTAAATGGTAATACATCAGCATCCGGTATACTCTTTCCTGAAAACAATTTACTATACGTTAACACCGAGTTTGGTGTTTACTGCCTTGATCCGGAAACGGGTGCTGTTATTTGGAGCGAGCTGAATGGAGAAAAAGAGGGCAATAGCAGCAGAATGCAGTACCATAAAGATGTGATTTACTATATAGGCGGAGGTATGTTTCATGCCCGGGATGCCAATACTGGTGAAAAGCTATTGTTTTTTGAGGCCCCTTCATTTGCTAAAGATGGAGGAGCTTTTTTTCAACCCGTAATGACAATAGACCAGGAAAATGATAAAATTTACACGGCTAGTTATACCCACGCCTATTGCTACCCAACTTTAAGATGAAAAAATGCTTAATAATTATCCTTCTCGTTTGTTGTACAATTACTTTAAAAGCTCAAGAAAATGACTCTTTTGAGAAAGTGAGCTTTATTAAAGCCGGAAGCGGGTTTATCGGTTTACTTTATTTAGATGAATTAGCCAGCGGAGACCAATTTGGGAGAGAAGCTTTACCTCCTGTCTCCGCAAGTTTTGAATGGCGATTTAAACCCAGGCTTTCTTTGGGCTATTATTTTGGTTATGAGTACGAGAAGCTGTCCGGAACTACCGTTGGGTTCGAAGGTCCAAATCATTCCATAGTTACAGGAGTAAATATGAATTTTCATTTTCTTCGATATCAAAATCTTAATTGGTTTGACCCTTACATAGGCTTATCTTTATATTATTACAGCTTTGAATTACTAACCCGGAATGGCTTTTCACCGGCTTATAGAATTGGAAGCAATTTTTATATCAACGAAAAATGGGGAGCTAATTTAAACATAGGAGTGGGGGCTGCCTTAATTGAATTTTCTGTGATGTACAAATTAAACAGTCAACCTGGAAGAGATAAATTAGATTGATCTCGTAACGATCTTATTAGTTGAGATTGAAACATGTTCCTTATAATGGATAGTCCCTACTGGACTGTATTTTGGTAGAATTGAAGTTTAAGTTTTAGCAAATTCCCGTTTGGTTAACATTACTTTTCTACGCTGCGAGCTGTAGCAAACAAGGTCTTCAGCAAATGTCGTCCCTACAGGACTCAGAGACGTAATAGTTGAATATTTTTCTACCAAAATGTCACCTCTACGATGTTTGGATGGATTTTAAATTTAACGACTCTTACTAGTGGAAATTCAGTTTAAGAAGCATTTATGAAATCTACGATAGCTCTAGTCCTATCGGGACGAAATTATGGTAGCAATAGCAATGTAAATGTTTTAAAAATCCCCTCGGGATGACATTACCTTTCCACGCTGCGTGTTATAGCTAACGTGGTCTTAGGCCAATGTGACCTTCAGTAATTCGGATTTTCTATCAAAATGTCACTCTACGAGGTTTGAATCAGACTGCAAAGTTGAAAAGTTTGACTCGTATTTATTTTTGCCGCTCGAAAAAACAAATTTTGCTCGAAATATGCTTTAACAAAAAAGGCTGCAAACTGCAGCCTTAATTGATTTTATGATTTAATTACTTCGCAAACGAAACTGATCTCATTTCTCTGATCACCGTTACTTTAATCTGTCCCGGATATTGCATGTCTTTTTCTATTTTTTGAGAGATATCAAAAGATAGCTGCCCGGCTTTCTGATCAGATACATTTTCCGCATCTACCATTACCCTCAACTCACGGCCGGCTTGAATCGCATAACATTTATTTACGCCATCAAAATTCATAGCAAGCTCTTCAAGGTCTTTTAGTCTTTTAATGTAGCTATCCATGATTTCTCTTCTTGCTCCCGGCCTTGCGCCTGAAATGGCATCACAGGCTTGCACAATAGGAGAGATGAGGGAAGTCATTTCAATTTCATCGTGGTGAGCACCGATAGCATTTAAAACATCAGGATGCTCCTTAAATTTCTTAGCGAACTCCATACCCAAAATAGCATGTGGCTGCTCCGGCTCGTCAGGCCAAACCTTACCAATATCATGCAGTAGGCCTGCTCTTTTAGCCAATTTCGCGTTCAAGCCTAATTCCGAGGCCATGGTAGCACACATATTGGCTACTTCTCTTGAATGCTGCAGCAAGTTCTGGCCATAAGATGATCTAAATCGCAATCTACCTACCATTCTGATCAGTTCAGGGTGTAAACCATGAATACCGAGGTCAATCACCGTTCTTTCACCTATTTCAACTACCTCTTCTTCAATGTTTTTGATGGTTTTAGCAACTACTTCTTCAATTCTGGCAGGGTGAATTCTGCCGTCTTGTACTAACCTGTGTAATGATAATCTTGCTATTTCTCTTCTAACCGGATCAAAACCTGAGATAATGATTGCTTCAGGCGTATCGTCAACAATAATTTCCACTCCTGTAGCAGCTTCTAAAGCTCGGATGTTTCTACCTTCTCTACCAATGATTTTACCTTTGATATCGTCACTTTCAATGTTGAAAACAGACACACAGTTTTCAACCGCATGTTCAGTGGCTGTTCTTTGAATAGTAGAGATCACTATTTTCTTCGCCTCTTTAGTGGCAGAGAGCTTGGCTTCTTCCATGATATCCTTAATCAAGGATGAGGCTTTAGTTTCCGCTTCGTCTTTTAAAGCTTCAATCAATTGCCCTCTGGCATCATCAGCTGAAAGGTTGGCAGCTTTTTCCAATATGTTAACTTGTTGCTGCTTTATTTTTTCCAGTTCTTCCTTGCGCTTGGCTATTACTTCCAGTTGAGCTGTTAAATTCTCTTGTATTTTCTCTGTCTCAACTTCTTTTCTTTTGAATTGCTCTATTTCTTTAGAAAGGTTTTGTTCTCTTTGCTTGATTTTATTTTCATTAACAGCCACCTGGTTTTTCCTTCTGCTAACTTCTTCTTCAAACTCCGATTTCTTCTTTAGATAATGCTCTTTGGCTTCGAGCATTTTATCTTTTTTGGTGTTTTCTGCACTAATTTCAGCCTCACGAACTATGAGGGCTGCCTTATCCTGTGCTTCACTTTCTAATTTATTTAAAAGGCTTTTTTGAGTAAATTTATTCAAAAAGAAGCCTAATAATAGGCCCGCAATGCCTGCGATAATAATAAATAACGTTTCCATTTTATATATACATTTATATTGTCTGGAAGCAGTGTTATTTTGCCTGAATGGAAGGGTTTAAATTGATTGACTTATTAAATGATTAATGGATTTTATTTTGTTTAAGACTGATTCATCCGCACCTTGTTTATTATCTTCTATACTCAACCTGTCTATCAGTGCATCAAAAGCGACCATCGATAGTAGATCCTGCTTATCGTCAATACCAAACTTTTCTCTGTACGACTTCAATCGTTCATTAATCAATTTACCGGCTTTTCTAATGCGTTCTTCTTCGTCCGCTTTCACGGTCATAGGGTATTCCCTGTCAGCAATTTTTATTTTGATGGATAATTCCCTCATAAAACCGTCCGGTTATCTATCTTGTTAAATGTAAAATACACTTATCAATTTCTTTAATATATTCGTCAATTTTACCCTTCATTTCTGAAGCCTCTTCCTCACTCTTCCCAATACTTCCTACAATCTTACTAATTTTATCTTGATTTTGAAAGTCATTAATTCGTTCATCTTTCTGTTTCAGGGCCAATTTCAATTCCTGATTTTCTGCTTTCAAAATATTCAATTCACTCTTGGTATTTTGAAATTCATTCAAAAGCAGCTGTACCTTACGTTCTAAGGCGTTTAATTCAGTATGTAGTCCTTCCTGATTCATTGTTATTTTCTAATTACAGCCCCGATTTCTTTTTCGTATGCCTGCATTAGTTTGTTCATTGTTTTATCAATTATTTTATCCGTTAATGTTTTTGTGCTGTCTTGTAGCGTTAAAGACAAAGCATAGGCTTTTTTAGAAGCATCTATTTTATCTCCTTCATACATATCAAAAACATCAATTTTACTTAATATTTTACCAGCTTCTTTAAAGCTGATCGCTTTTATGGATTCGTATGAAACTGCTTTGTCAATCACCAGCGATAAATCTCTTTTTACTTCTGGGAATTTACTCACCGGTTCAAATTCAATATTGGTATTTACCTTCTTCAATAATGCTTCCCAATCAAAATCTGCATAAAAAACATCTTGCTTTAAGCCGCTCGTTTTCAGCACTTTTTTGCTTAATTTACCGAGCGTACAAACAGTTTTTTGCTTTATTTTTAACTTCAAGCCATAATCGAAGATGTCGCTGTGAAAATCTTCATTTTCAATACTTTCCGCACTAAATTTATTGAAAATTTTCAGAACTGCCGAATACAAGTCGTGAAATTTTATTGTCTCATTTTTTCTTAACCAATTCTCAGGTTCGTTTTTCCCCGTCAGATACAAACCAAGGCGCATTTTTTCCTGATATTTAGAATTAATTTTTTTATAAATTTTTCCGAATTCATAAAATTTCAGGTCATTTTGCTTCCGATTGATGTTATGAGCGAGCACATCTAAGCCTGTAAATAATAAGTCCTGCCTCATCACTCCAAGTTCCTCACTCAACTTATTAAGAATCTCAACATTTTCAGCTTCATCGAAGGAATCAAATTGCTTGCTAAAAGCTTCTTTTGTTAAAGAATTGGTCATGATCTCCTGAAACCCATTGGAAGATAACAATAAGCCGGCTTCTTTACGCAATTTACCCGGATCTACTTCAGGGAAGCTAGCCAAAAAGCTACTCGATAATGTTTCGGGGATTTCAATATTATTAAATCCGTAAATTCTTACAATTTCTTCTATTACATCAGCTTCCCGAGTTACATCAACGCGATAGGGTGGAACAACTGCTGTAAAACTATCCTCCCTTTTTTCAATAGTCTTTATATCGAGCCTATTCAAGATTTGATGAATTAAATCCTCAGGCAGCGTTTTGCCAATAAGCCTGTGAATATTCTTGTATTTAATAAAGACGTGGCGATCTTCAATAACCACCGGGTATTGGTCTACTACTTCACTGCTGATAGTTCCGCCCGCTACTTCTTGAATCAACTGGGCTGCTCTTTTGAGTGCGTAAACTGTTATATTAGGATCAGTTCCTCTTTCGTATCTAAAAGAGGCATCTGTTTTCAGTTGATGCTTCTGAGAGGTTTTTCTCACGCTGTCTGCTGAGAAATAAGCTGATTCAAGAAAAATACTGCTTGTAGCATCACTTACGCCCGATTCTTTACCACCAAATACTCCGGCAATACACAAAGGCGTTGAATTACCATCGCAAATCATTAAATCTGTATCAGCTAATTTTCTTTCTTTGTCATCCAGTGTTTTAAAAGTGCTACCTTCCTTTAGGTTTTTTACACGGATCGTATTTCCTTTAATTTTAGCTGCATCAAAGGCATGCAATGGCTGACCTGTTTCAAAAAGCACGAAATTGGTGACATCTACCACATTATTGATGGGTTCTAAACCAATACTTAATAAAGCATTTTTCAACCAATCGGGCGAGGGCTGTATTTTTATTCCGCTGATGCTGATGCCGCTGTATCGTGGACAATCTTTTTCATTTTCTACAACTACCTGAATAGGTAAATCATTATTGTCAGGCTTGAATGAATCTACCTCCGGCCATGTAATTTCTCGTCCTGTAACGGCTTTAATATCTCGAGCTACACCAATTTGTCCGGTGGCGTCTGCCCGGTTGGGAGTTAAGCCAATTTCAAAAGTGATATCGGAACTGAGATTAAAATAAGTAGCAGCTTCTGTGCCGTTGGGTAAATCAGTATCTAAAATTAATATACCATCATGGCTTTTACCTAAGCCCAATTCATCTTCGGCACAAATCATTCCTAAAGATTCTTCACCTCTGATTTTAGATTTTTTGATTTTAAAAGGCTCGTCAGGCTTTGGATACAGGGTAGTATTAACTGTAGCTACTACCACCTTTTGCCCTGCAGCTACATTAGGAGCACCACAAACAATTTGTACAGGTGAAGTATCTCCAATATCAACAGTGGTGATTTTTAGTTTATCGGCATTTGGGTGGGGGTTACAGGTTATAATTTCTCCTATTACCACGCCTTTTAGTCCGCCTTTTATAGCTTCTAATTCCTCAAACCCTTCTACTTCCAAGCCTGTATTAGTCAGCATTTCAGCTAACTTTTCAGGGTCTTCAGTGATATCAATATATTTTTTTAACCAGTTTAGCGCTACTTTCATTTTCTCGAATATGTTTTTGAATCCTTTATTTCTTTTGAAATATAAGCAATAGGGACTCACTATTTAATAGAGTTAACAGGATTTAACGTGCTCGTTAAACTTTTTAACCTAAAGTTTTAAAATTAATTTAGTAAGATGAAGATTATTAAATCAATCATCAATTTATAAATCAAAAAGCAAAATTAAGGAAATGATTGATATTGGAAATGATAATGATACTTAATCGTAATTTTTCTCTCCGGCGGTGATGGCCACACTCATTTGATTATTTAGCGGAGGTACGGGGCAACTATAACCTGTTGTATAAGCACAATAAGGATTGTAGGCATAATTAAAGTCTAAATCAATGCGTGTTTGCCCCGGTTCAAATTCAATTTCAAGGTAGCGTCCTGTACCATAAGTGGTAATGGCACTGGTTTCATCGTAAAATGCCAAAAAGTAAAGCTCAGATTTTGTGTTTTGTAATAAGGTTAAATCCTGATGCGTGTTTTTTAGGTCGAAATGCAGAATAGCCACCTCTTTAAACTGCTGATCATTTCCCTCGCTGGTTTTTAAAGTCTGTAATTCTCCATTAGGAATCGTTTCAACTGAAGCTTTTACCTTGAAAGATTCATCTATTTTGAAATATTTGAGGCTATCGAACGGCACTTTTTGGGCAATAAAAGGAGAGTCTTCATGATTTCTCATGAATTCATTCTTTTCCTTTCTATATTTTTCTACCTCAGCAGTATAGTTATCAGTTATAGGGTTACCTGTATTAGGTAAAAGGCTAAATACTACTATAATGATTACTGCAATAGCCACAATTAGAGTTAATATTTTAGTAGGTTTCATCGAGTTGTATTTTCTTAAATCTGCTTTAAAAACAAACGAGAATATCCTTTAAGAATATTCTCGTTTTAAATTAAAGTTTATTGCTAATTAAAACCAAGGAAAAGTTTTCCAAATATCATTAAAGATTGCGAAGGCCATGAGACCTAATATTAATACCATCCCTACTTTTTGGTAATTTTCCACAAAGCTATCTGATGGTTTTCTGCCCGAAATCATTTCATAGGTGATGAGTACAACGTGGCCGCCATCTAGTGCAGGGATTGGTAAGAAATTCATAAATGCCAACACCATAGATAATAAGCCAGTAATGGTCCAGAATTTTAGCCAGATCCATTCACCTCCGAATATTTGAGCAATTCCAATTGGTCCTGATAATGATTTTGAAGCTGAAACTTCTCCTCTGAATATTTTGCCAAAAGCCTGAATATTTACCCATACTACATTAAAAGCTTTTTTGGTACCAATGGAAACAGATTCACCAAAAGTAAAATCCTCATGGGCTAATTCTACCATTTGATCTACACCGAATCCTAGTTTACCTTCATCATCTACCTGGGCGGTTATTTTTTCAGTTGTTTCCAGGCGTCTAATTTGTAATGTTATTTCTTCTCCTTTATTTTTTTCTAGTATTTCTGCAAAATCCTGAAAGTACTGAATAGGCTGGCCATTTACAGCTAAAATTTGATCTCCTTCTTCCAAGCCTGCCATATCAGCGTTACTCTGAGGAGTAATGGTGCCTACTTTGAAAGGAACTCGAGGTTCAATGAAATCAACAGATTTATTTCTGTCTTGTAATTTTTCAATTAAATCCAGAGGTACAGGAATAGTTATCTCTTCGCCATCTCTCAAAACCGTGTAGTAACTGTCAGATCCAAGCAACACATCAGTGCTTGTTAGATCGCGCACCTTTTCGTAATCTTTTCCATTGATATTAATTACCTTATCACCAGTTTTAAAGCCTACTTCTTCTCCTAACTCATAAGCATAAATACCATTTTCTATCACCTCGTCTTTAGCAAGGTACGTTTCTCCATATCCATATTGAAGAAAAATAAAGATGATAATACCTGTGATTACATTCACAATTATACCTCCCATCATCACGATGAGTCGTTGCCATGCTGGCTTGGCTCTAAATTCGTAAGGCTCAGGCTCTTTATCCAAGGATTTTGTATCAAGAGACTCATCAATCATTCCGGTGATTTTTACAAAACCACCTAAAGGGATTGCACCTATTGAATATTCTGTTTCTCCATATTTGAATTTGAAAATTTTTGGGGGGAAACCAATAGAAAATTGCTCCACCCTCATACCGAAAGCCTTCGCTGCCAACATATGGCCGCCCTCGTGTAATCCTACTAGTATTGACAAGCCCAATAACAATTGAGCAATCATAATTATTGTTTCCATTATCGTATTAACTCTAAAGCTTTAATTCTAGTTTCTTTATCTGTATTAATGTAATCTTGTAGATCAGGATTTTTAATAAAAGGTAGTTTATCCAGACAGTTGGCAATGATATCTGACATCCCTAAGAATGATATTTTTTCTTTAAGAAAGGCCGAAACTACTACTTCATTTGCTGCATTCAAAATGCAAGGTGCATTACCTGCTCTTTCTAAACTCTTATAAGCCAAAGCTAAGTTACGGAATGTTTCTTTATCGGGTTGCTCAAATGTAAGGTTGGGGTAATCTAAGAAGTTAAATCGCTTAAAATCAGAAACCAATCTGTGTGGATAACTTAAGGCAAACATGATGGGTACTCTCATATCCGGGAGGCCCATCTGAGCTTTGATAGAGCTATCTTTGAATTGCACTAAGCTATGGATGATAGATTGCGGATGAACCACTACCTCTACCTGCTCTTGTTTTAAATTAAAAAGCCATTTAGCCTCTATCACTTCTAAGCCTTTGTTCATCATAGAAGCGGAATCTATAGTAATTTTTGCTCCCATCTCCCAGTTGGGGTGTTTTAGGGCCTGAGCTTTGGTTACTGTTTGCAAAAATTCTCTATCTTTTCCTCTGAACGGCCCGCCGGAAGCGGTTAAAATTATTTTTTCAATAGGATTGTGAAATTCACCTACTAAACATTGAAATATGGCAGAATGCTCCGAATCTACAGGGAAAATGTTCACTCCTTTTTCCTCTGCCAGTTGGGTAATCAATTCACCCGCCACAACCAACGTCTCTTTATTGGCTAATGCAATATCTTTACCACTTTCAATGGCTTTAATAGTAGGAATTAATCCGGCATAGCCCACTAAGGCAGTAAGTACTAAATTAATAGTATCCATTTGCACTACATGTGCCAGGGATTTTTCTCCACTGTATACTTTAATTTTTTGAGGATCCAGGGCAGCGAAGACTTTATCGTATAAATCCTCATTACCAATTACTACTACATTGGGTTTAAATTCCAATGCCTGTTGTATCAATAAATCCGCATTATTTTGAGCCGTGAGCACCTCAACTGTAAAATTATCCGGATGTGATTTAATTACTTCCAGTGCTTGAGTGCCTATGGAGCCAGTTGAGCCTAAAATGGCTATTGCTTTTTTTTGTATCACTATGTTATTCTGTATTCTTTTTGTGGTAATAAATAATCTAGTTCTATGATTATAATAGAAACTAATGCCAAACTAAACACTAGGACACTTTACTTTTTTAATAATGCAAACATTAATTTTTGATATAAGCATTCAAAGCATCAGCTATTTTTCTATCATTAGATAAGCGGGGCACCTTATTCTGGCCTCCAAGTTTACCTTCCGATCTCATATAATTAATAAAAGATTGATTTTTCAAGCTATTAATCTTTAAAGTCCTTAAAATGTTTCCTTTTAACAGATCATCATAATAAGAATTGAGCTTCCGAAGATTCATGTCCAACTCTTTCTCAAATGCTTCCATATCTATAGGAGCATGATCAAATTCTACGAACCACTCATGATAGGGGAGTCCGCCTTTAGCTGGAGTTACTTCAGGAGCTACAGTATATTCAGTAATTTTTACGCCCTCAAATTTAAGGAGGGTTTGTTTCATGGCTTTTTCTACTTCATTCCCAATTACATGCTCTCCAAAAGCCGAAATAAAGTGTTTAATTCTACCTGAAACTACAATTCTGTAAGGCTGTTTGGAAACGAATTTTACTGTATCACCGATGGAGTAGCCCCATAACCCGGCATTGCTGTTAATAATGAGGGCATAATTTTTATTTAACTCCACTTCATCAATCATTAAACGCGTAGGGTTGGTATCGAAATATTCATCAGCCGGAATAAATTCGAAAAATATGCCGCTATTTAATAATAATAATAGCCCTTCTGCTCTTTGGCTATCTTGGTAAGCGATAAATCCTTCGGAGGAAGGATACGTTTCAATAGAATCTATTTTTTTACCGATGCTTTGAAATAGTTTGGCCTTATAAGGCTCAAAATTTACGCCTCCATATATAAACATTTCAAAATTAGGGAATATGTCTTTAATGGGTCTGTCAGTTCTGGCTTGAATTCTATCAAAATACATTTGCACCCAGGGTGGGATACCGGAAATTAAAGACATATCCTGATCTATTGTTTCATCAATAATACGCTCTAATTTTTCTTCCCAATCTTCAATGCAATTGGTATCATAAGATGGAAGTTGGTTGGTTCTTAAATAACCCGGTACATGGTGGTTTACAATGCCTGATAACCTGCCGGTATTGATGCCTGCTTTCTTTTCAAGGGTAGGGGCCCCTGAAAGAAAGATGAGTTTGCCATCTAAAAATTTACTTTTGCCGGTTTCATGCACGTAGCTTAGTATAGCATTTTTAGCGCTATTGATATGGTTGGGTATTGATTCATTCGTGATGGGAATATATTTAGTGCCCGAGGTGGTGCCACTTGTTTTAGCAAAATAGGCAGGTTTGCCAGGCCAAAGTACATCTTTTTCTCCTAATAAAATTTTATCAATATAGGGCTTAAGCTCCTCATAGTCTCTAATAGGTACCTGCCTTTTAAAGTCTGCGTAGTTATTGATATCGGCAAAGCCGTGGTCCTTACCGAAGGAGGTATCTTTAGCGAGCGTAATAAGTTTTTTAAATATTTTAAGTTGCGAAATAGCAGGGTTAGCGGCCCACTTATTTTGCTTTCCTACTATATATGCGGCTAAAGGTTTACTTAAGACTGAACGTATTCCCATAACCCCAAAATTAGGAAATTAATTGAGAAGAATTTTAGGTTTTAAAGGAAATTAGGTGATTTGAGATTTTAACAGCTTTTGATAATGGAAAAATAGATGTTTTGCTTTAAATTATGGGGTGGTTTTATAAAATCAAAATTGAATTCCCTTAATTATTCAATTAACATTAATTCAAAAGAAAAGGTACTTCCTTTATTCTTTTCACTTTGTATTTTTAGGATAGGGTGGTGTTTTTCAAGAAATTAATTTATCAGTCTTAAACCTAGTCCAGAACCCTTTTCGTTTTTGGTTCCAGGAGTTGTAATTCCTTTTATGCCTTTATTAATTCGTTCCAACAATTCTTTGTTCATGCCTATACCTGTATCATTCACCTTAATTGTTATTTGTTTATCCAACTGCGTAGCCGAAATGCTGATTATACCATCTTCAGTAAATTTAATTGCATTACTGATCAAGTTCCGTAATATGAAACTTAGCATGGACTCATCAGCCTTTACCATTAATTTATAATTCACTTGATTTTTGAGGATAATATTTTTGATCGAAGCCTGTTCTTGGTATAAAGTAATTAGTCCTTCAATCAACTCTTGTAAATTAACAGATGCTAATTGATAAGTACCATAACTGCGGGACCAATCAATTAAATTTTCGATTAAATTATTGATTCCCTTCACTCTTTCTGTGATAATCGGAAACATCTCTGCTTTTTTATCAAGATCAGCCTTTGGAAAATTTTCGGAATCTAAATAACTAGATATACTTGAAACAGGCCAGCGTAACTCGTGAGATATAATACTGCTTATCTCTTCATTAAGAATATTATAAGATCTGAGGGTTTTATTCTGTGAAGTAATAGTCTTAACCTGTTCATTTAAAAGTTTGGTTTTTCTTCCAGGTCATTGGTTTTTTTTCTAAGCTCCAATAAATTGCCTACTTGCTTCCCTAAAGTTTGTAAAGCATTTTTTTGAAAATCATTAAGTTTTTTGGGTTTAGTATCTACTACACAAAGAGTGCCTAGATTGAAGCCAGATTTGGTAATGAGGGGTGCCTCTGCATAAAATCGCACGTGAGGATCATCGATAACTGCTGGGTTATCGAAAAACCTTTTATCCTTCGTTGCATCTTCTATTATAAACAGTTCATCCTGAAGTATAGCGTGACCACAAAAGGAAACACCCCGTTGAGTTTCTTCAGCATCTTTGCCTATTTTAGACTTAAACCATTGCCTGGAGGCGTCTACTAGTGTAATAAGTGACATGGGTACTTCGCATATTTGAGAAGCCAGTTCCACTAGAGCATCATAATCCTTTTCATTTTCTGAATCAAGGATTCCAATTTTGTATAATTCCTCCAGCCTGGCCTCTTCATTTAATGGTATATCTGGTTTACTCATTTATGGAGTTTAGTAAAATTGGAAGTTTAAAAGCAATTGTTTTTTTCATAGTATCTAAATTCTTGCTGAGAATTAAATCTTTCTAAAAATTCTTTGCCTTAAATCGTAATATTCAAACCGGCTTTCATCCAGGTAACTGAGCATGGAATCTAGAAAGCCCACAATTAAGAAGCCGCCTGGTTTAAGTGCCTTATGTATTTTATCTATTACTTTTTCTTTGGCAGGGCCATCAAAATAAATAAGCACATTTCTACAAAAAATGATATCATACTGATCAGTTCCGTACTGTTCCATTATTAAATTAGAATTCTTGAAAGACACTTTTTCTAAATACTTTGGAATAAATACAACCCCCTCGTCCGTTTGAGTGAAATATTTATTGATGCTGGCAGACTTATTGTATATTTTTAAATTCCTTTCATATTCTGGTAGTTTAGCCTTTATAATTTTGCCACTTTCAGCTATTTTCAATGAATTAGATGAAATATCAGTGGCTATGCTTTTTACTTTAGCCCCATAACCTAATTCATCCCAAACAATAGCTGAGGTATAAATCTCCTCACCTGAGGAACATCCTGCATGCCAAACATTAATTCTGTATTGATCAGGATAAAACACCCCCATCACTTTTTTAAATGCCTGCCAAAATTCAGGGTCTCTGAATAGAGAAGTTAGTCCTACAGAGACTTCATTAATAAAGTCATGCACAAAATCTTTATCCTTTAAGGTGCGGCTCCATAAATCAAAACTTGATTCAAAACCAAATTTACGGTAGATGCGCTGTATTCTGCGCTTGAATGATTTAGGTTCGTAATTGTAGAAGTCAATAGCGTATCTTTTCATGATGGCGTCTTGAATAGAACGCATCTCTTCGTCAGTTATCTCTACTGCACTGGATATTAAAGGATCAATTGACATTTTTTAATTTTAGTTGGGTTTCCATCAGCCCGGTAAAAAGAATGATGATTTTATCTAATTCTAAATCTAGATTTTGTACACCCGCTAAGCTTACTTGAGAGCTAATCCAATTCCCTTCCAGGGGTTTAAATTCTAGGCAAGTTTCAATATGTTTACCGTTTCTGAGAGCATTTAATAGAGATTTTGCTGTCACCCCTTTTTCAAGTTTAAAATGATCGGTAAAAGACATGTTTTTCAGCGTCATTCTATTATAGCCTGAGGTTTCGAAAAATAAAGGGTTAGCATTTTTTAAACTGAAATCAATATTTAATTCCAAAATAGGAATTATCCCCTTCATGGCAGTTACCGAACCGTTCAACTCATTTAATTTCTGTTTAGATTGTGTAGTAAATTGTGCCAGCATTAAAACTTTTTTCAGATTATTTGAATCGTCATAGATAGGATTGATTGTTCCAGAAAGCCATACTTCATGGCCTTGCTTATCTACTTGCTTAAATTCACCCGAAAAGAATTTACCGTTTTGCAGGCTTTCCCACATTAATTGATATTGTGGTTTAAATCGATCTTGTTCGGGCAGCAGATCGAAATAAGATTTCCCTCTAATATCATCCATAGAAAATCCGGTGATACTTAGGTAGATTTCATTGGCAGTAATTATTTTGCCTTTCTGATCGAATTCTAAAGAGCCAATAGTCTTATTAATGGCTTCCATATGGTTTAGTAGTTCAATTTGATGCTTTTTATTTTCTTGTTCTAATTTCTTTTCCTGAGTGATATTATTTGCAAACTTCACGATCTTTATGACTTTGCCATTAATATCAAAAATAGGGTTAAATACACCTTTCAAAATAACCTTTTCACCTGATTTGGTAAAGCGAGTAAATTCTCCTGAAACGAATTCTCCTGCAGCCAATTTAATCCACAAATTCTTGTAATCGCTGGACTGAGCAGCATCATTACCCACCATTATTTCATGATGTTGACCTATCAGCTCTTCTTTGTCATACCCAATAATATCTAGGTAATTTTGATTTGCATCTAATATTATTCCTTGCGTATCAAATTCTATTACAGCATTAGATCTGCTAATTGCTTCCAATTTATATTTTGAATCAAGCGCAGATTTTTTGGTGTGAGTAATATCTGCCTGAACTGCAATATAATTACTTAATTGTCCATTTTCGTCCCAAACAGGATTGATGGCCAAAGAAACCCAATAAGTATTACCAGCTTTTGTGTAGTTTAATATTTCTTCATAAATCGGTTTTTGTTCCTTTAGTAGCTGACTGATTTTCTTTTTGGTTTCCTGATTGGTTTCAGGTCCTTGAAGAAAGCTCCCGGGTTTTTTACCTTTAATTTCTGCCAAGGTATAGCCGGTCATTTTTTCGAAGCCTGTATTTACGTATTCAATTAAGCCATTAGCATCGGTAATAATTACTGAGTTATCAGTGTTATCAGCTACTAATGAAAGTCTTTTCTGTTCCTCTTCATTGGCTACTTTTTGCGTAATATCTTCCCCCAGAAGTAGAATTTTGCTGGTCCTACCATTAACATCCTTAACAGGAGAATAGGAAGCTTCAATCCAAATTTTTTCTTTTCTGGAATTTTTTGTAAGGTATTCAATAATTAAATTTTCACCTTTAAGCACCTTGCTCCATATATTATCAGCCTGTTCGGCCTGTATGCAGATATTTTTATGCTGCTTATTTTTTATGTCTTCATTATTCCATCCCAGGAAGTCTAAAAACTTTTTATTGAGGCTCAATAACTGGCCCTCTATTGAGAATTCGGCTTTTAATAAGGTGTTATTAATGGCATTGAAAACTCCATCCAATTCGATCTGATTACGTGCCATTTCTTCCTGAGTGGCCTCCATCTCTTCCATATTTTGGCGCATTTCTTCCTCATTGGCTTGTAGTTCATTAGCCATTTTTTGAGAGTCCTCCAATAGATGCTGTGTGCTTTCGTTTACCTGAATGATGGAAATAGAGGCAGCTATGTTTTTGGCCAAATCTTTTAGAAATTCAATTTGATAATCTTCCAACACCTTAAAAGAAGCTATTTCAATTGCCCCCACCATTTTTTCATTATTGATTAAAGGTAAAATCAGTATTTGGCGAGGTAATGCATGGCCAAGGCCGGAAGTGATTTTAACATACTGCTCTGGCACATCTGTTATGTAGATAAGATCTTTTTCCTGTAAACATTGCCCTACCAGACCTTCACCCTTCTCAATTCGCTTGTTGGCTTGCTTTCTTCTTTCGTAAGCATAACACCCGAACATGTCAAGATATTCCTGCTCATCTTCTTTTACCACTAAGAATATAGCACCCTGATTGCCTCCAACATATTTGATGGTTTCACTAATAATATGAAAGCCAAAATCTTTCATATTATCATTATAGGTCCTTAATAATTCTCCAAATTTCGCAAGTCCCTCGGCTTGCCAGGTGCGTTTTTCTTCTTTGGTTCTGAATTTGATCAGTTCAGACTGTAAGTTTTTTACTGCACCGGATAATTGATTTGTTTGATCTTGTTGTATTTCCAGCTGTTCCCCTTTTGCTATTCCGTTTATCCATTCGGTAGCTTGCTTTATTTTCTTTCTGTTAGATAAAATATCTGTATAGAAATTTTTGGTCCACTCATTAGATGACTTGTATTCGAAAGCTTCATCTTTCACCTCTAAATTAGTGGCTAAATCCGAAATTTGTTTAATCCCATTCCGCTCTTTTTTGTAATTCGTTACCATCATAATAAAAAAGATAAAAGCAACTCCGTATATACTAAGGTGATAAACAGGGTTTAAATCTTTTAAAAATATGGTGAGAGTAATGCTGGCTATAAAAGCACATAGCATTCCTATAAAGCCAACAATTAAGAAGCGGTGGTGGAGATCAATTCGCATGTTTCAATTTTTTTTCGCTTAAAGTGTTATAAAATTCTTTATCTAAAATCCAGATAAAATAAGGGCTAATTTTGTAATTTCCTTCAAAAGAAAAATTTGCTGATGATAGGATAGCAAACATTTCATGGTTGTTTTCCATCTCCTCCAAGAGCCATTCTTTATTCACAATTTCAGGAGAAAAATATTTGGGTACATCTCCATAAATTTTCAGTTGTAACTCATTGGAAAGTTCAGTGATTACCGAAGCGGAAACCATATTATCCACCTCTTTTAGAATGATTTCACAAAAGTCAGGGTTAGTTTCTAAACTCTTCATTTTTTTGATCAGCATTTCAGGAATAGCTTTGGCGTCAGTTTCGTTGAAAACAAGATAACTTTTACCTTTAGCTTCCCCAATTATATCTGTAACCAGCACCGTTGGATTTTTAGTTTTTATTATTTTATATAATAAATCCGGCGCCTCGCCAAAATGCAGCTCAAAGTTTTTAACTGTAACATTATCACCTGAAAGGTTAGAAAAAGAGTTACTTGCTTTTTGGTAGCCTTTTAAAAAAATTTCGTTCGAAAGGGCCTTAAGTTCTTTACTGATTTTCATAATACTATGCTACTGCTGTAGCGTTTACTGTAAGAGAATGATTAAATAATTTTTGAATAACTTGCGGTATGTTGATTACCAAACACACTTTGCCATTTCCTAAAATGGTTACCCCACTGATGAAGCGAACAAAATCTACCGGTTTTTTAAGTGGTTTTTCCACTATTTCTTTTTGTTGAAGTAGCCTGTCAACTATAAGCCCTATTTTTCTACCATTATAGTGAACTAATATCACATTCCATTTTCCGGTCGGCTGCTCGTTTAATACACTTTTTAAATCCATTTCAGGGAAGAATAGATTACGTAAAAATATGGTTTCTATGGTTTTACCCTGGTGGTTAATCATTAATCGATTTTGAATTTTATGAATTTGATTTCTTTCTAATGATAGAACAGCATCAGTATAGGCCAATGGTACTGCGTATTGAGTATGACCATCTTCAAATAGTAAGGTCGCTTTAACCGCCATTGATGATGGCAAAATCAAGGTAAATGTAGAGCCTTTTCCAGCTTCGGTACTTACTTTTATATTACCTCCTACGGAGTCAATCGCTTTTTTCACAACATCCATTCCTACGCCTCTGCCTGAAATGCTGTTAACTATTTCGTTGGTAGAAAAGCCGGGCTCAAATATAAAGGAGATGATCTCCTCTTTGGACATTTTTTCAGCAGCAAGCGCATCTACCCATCCTTTTTGAATAATTTTAGCTTTAATCCTTTCCACATCAATGCCTTTTCCATCATCTTTAATGTCTATTACTACGCCTTCACTTTCATTGCGTGCACATAAAGTTAGTTTTCCTATGCCTTCCTTATTTTGTGCAATCCTGTCATTCTCTGTTTCTATTCCATGGCCAATGGCATTACGGATTAGATGGATTAGGGAATCAGATATAATTTGCAAAATATTACGGTCTATTTCTGTTTCGCTACCTTCAATAATTAAATCCACCGTCTTATTTTCCGTAGTGGCGGCATCTCTTACTACCCTATGAAATTTATTAAAAAGGAAGCCTACTTGAACTAGCCTTACATCCATTACAGAATATTGCAAATCAGAGGTTACCCTGCGTAATCGGTTAAATTCATTACGCGATACGTTACTTTCGTGTGTGGTAATTAACCGGTCTCTTTCTATAATTAATTCTCCTACTAAATTTAGAAGATTGTCTAGTTTCTGCACAGGCACCTGCACCATGTCCGAAAAGCTGATTTTTTTGGGATCTGTTTCTGATGATTTAATCATCTGATGGTTTTCCTCATGGTCATCTTCTTGTATCATCTGTACCTTCTTGTTTTCCTGATGATGGGTTTCTAACTGAGATTGTAGTTTTTCTAAATCTGTAATGCCAGATTCTTCAGTTTTTTTAACCACAGGTTCAACTTCAGATTTTACCAAGCCCTTTTTAACTGGGGCTGTTTTTTTTGCTTTAGTTTGAGTGGATTTTTCGGTTGCTTTGCTTTTTTTATTATTCTCTATAATTACTTCTAATTTTCTCTGAATGCCCCTATATTTCACCTCTATTTTGTCATCAGATAGTGCATTTATCAATTCATTTAAAGTATCAGTGGCTTTAAAAAGTGAGTTGAAGATCTCGGCATCCAACAGGATATTTTTACTTTTGATTTCTGAAAATAAATCTTCCAGGGCATGGGCAAATTTTGAAATCACTTCATACCCCATACCTGCTGCATTTCCTTTTAAGGTATGAGTTACCCTGAAAATGCTATCAATAGTTTTTGTATCGGAAGGTTCTTTCTCCAGTTTGGTTAAAAAATTCTCTAACTCACCTACCATCTGGGAAGCTTCCGAAATAAACAAGTCCTTATATTCTTTTTCTTTATTCGACATTTCTGATATATTCTATAAACAACTTACTAAATATCCACCCATCTGATCGATAGGAACTAATCTATCGGTGGCACCCGTATCAAATGCGTTTTTTGGCATTCCATATACCACCGAAGTATTTTCATCCTGTGCGATGGTAATGCCACCCTTTTCTTTTACTTTTTTTAAGCCCTGAGAGCCATCTTTCCCCATGCCGGTTAATATTACGCCAATCATTTTGCTGCCGTATATTTTAGCGGCTGACTCCAGCACGCAATCAATAGAAGGATAATTGAATTCTATAAATTGCTTTTTTGAAAAGTGAGTGATAACGCCATCTGAATGAGGATTTTTCCTTAATTCCATATTGGCAGTTCCTGGTGCCAGGTAGATAAACCCTGGCTGTAATTCCTCTCCTGATTCAGCTACTTTTACCTGCAACTCTGTAAGTAAATTAAGCCTCTTAGCAAAGGATTGAATAAACGTTTCAGGCATATGCTGTGCGATTATAACCGGTAAAATCAGGTTGTTGGGTAATTGCAATATCAGGTTTTCAATAGCACTAGGGCCACCCGTAGAGGCACCAATTACAATTAATTCGTAGTTTAAGTTGCCATGGAAAGCATGCTTGTTTTTGTTTTCCTTTACTTTAAGATTTTTAATATTGGATTGGGCAGCAACTTTAATTAAATCGGTTAATGGATAATTTTTAGCCTTTATAGATTGCGTAATATCTTCCTTGGGTTTATCCAAAAAATCAAAAGCACCCTGCTCTAAAGCATCGAAAATTAGCTCATTACTTTTTTCCAGTGCACTTAATAAAATAACCGGCGTAGGATTTTCCTTCATTATTTTCTTCACCAGATAAAGTCCGTCATAATCAGGCATTATCATATCAGAAATAATTACATCAGGACGCAATTTTTGTGCTTTTGCTACGCCTTCCAACCCATTTTTAGCAGTACCTACTAATTCTATGCTTTCATCAGCATTAATTATGTCGGATAGCAAAATGCGCATCAGGGCAGAATCTTCTACCACCAAAACCGATATTTTATTAAGTGAGCTCATTAGGCTTTTGCTAAAGCTTTAACCAGTTGCTCAGATGTGAATGGCTTCACAATATAATCTTCAGCTCCCAGGCTAAGACCCTCTTTGATTACAGAGTCCTGGCCAACTGCGCTAATCATGAACACCTTTGAAGGTAAACCCTCATCCTTGTATACTTTTAATATGTCGGTACCTATCATGTCTGGCAATATATTATCCAGAGTAATGATGTCAGGCTGTAGCTCAAATGCAAGGTCTATAGCTTCTTCCCCATTGGCAGCTTGTCCAACTATTTCGTAGCCTCCTTCTTCCAAGGCATCTTTAATCAGTGTTCGCATATAAAGCGAGTCATCTACAATTAAAACTTTCTTTCCCATGATAATAATATTTTAAATTTCGTATTGTGTGTTTTGAGAGGATACCATCAGGTCTCCATTAGAGGTGTTAAAGCGGGCGGTTCGACTTTTCGAACCCCCTACGTCTTGCCCTGCCATGTAAATTTTGTTATCACGGATGAGTTTCACCAGGGTATCTACGTTTTTCTGACCTGTATTAAAACCTGAATTAAATAGATTGGCACCTCCAACAATTTTGGCCCTCAAAGCATTTTTATTACCGCCGATTTTCTCAATCTCTTCTATCAATTTTTCGAAGGCAGTTTTAGCATTATAGGTGGTGTGTTTTTCTAGTTCATCTGCTAATACCACATGAGCACCGCCAGAAATTTTATTTGTTCTGTCGTAAAGAAATAAGCCTACACAAGATCCTAGGCCATAACAGGCGATATTAGCTATATCTTTTGTCACGATGAAATCTCCTAAATTAAGTGCGTGTTCAAACATTTTCATTAGTTTTATTGTGTTTAAATACGCCATTTAATTCATTTTCACTCATGGTTTTGAAAACATCCAGCATTATTATTAATCGATCATCTAATTTTACTATACCTTTAATGTAGGATTGATCCGAATTGCCATCCTGGATGATATTACCTGAATCTTCAATTTGCGATCGACTAACATTTAAAGTATTAGGAAGCTCGCGCACCAAAACACCCATCTTTACTTCCTTACTTTCAATCACAAGCGTATAGTTTTCCTTTTGGTCTATGTGATCTTCTTTTTTTAAACCAAATTTCTCTTCAAGATCTACCACTGCGATGATGTTACCTCTAATATTGGCTACTCCCTTAACATAGCTGGTAGTCTGCGGCAAGCGTGTGATATGGGGAGTAGGTACTACCTCTTTTATTTGCCCAATCTGAAGGCCATATTCCTCGTCTCCCAATCGGAAAACGATCAGTTGAGATTTCTGACCGTTCTCCTTTTCTAGATTCTTTTCTTTTACTGCTTCCATCAGATTAAACTTGAGTTAAAGTGAATTTTTTGATACCTGATTTTAAATCTTCAGCAATTTTGCTTAGCTGGTTGCTGGCATCGGTAATTTCCATCATTCCTGAGTTTAATTCCTGAGAAGAGCTGGCAATTTGTTGTGTTCCAGCAGCTGTTTCTTCAGCGACTACTACAATTTGTTCTATATTTTTCACCACTGCATCAATGGCTTCTTTTTGGCCTAATGACGAAGTAAGAATTTCTTTAGAGTGTTGGAAAGTGATATCACTAGAGCTAGCTATTTCCACGAAGATGTTTTCAGCATCCTTTGTAGCGCTGCCTCCTTCTTTTACACTGCTCTGCATGCTTTCAATAGCTTTTCCTGCAGAAACAGTATCTTTTTGCACATCGCTTATGATTTTTTCAATATCCACGGCTGATTTTCTGCTATCCTCTGCTAATTTCCTGATTTCCTCAGCTACAACAGCAAATCCGCGACCTGCATCACCTGCTCTGGCAGCTTCAATTGCGGCATTCAGCGCTAATAAATTTGTTTGAGCGGCTATATCGGTAATAACCCTTAGTGTTCTACCAATTTCTTCTGCTCTTTCCGTTAAGATAGCGATTGACTCAGAGGTTTTCAAAGCGGAGCTATCAATACCAGTCATATTAGCCACAAGGTTTTTAATGATTTTCAAACCTTCTTCTGAGCGTTTTTGACCATCTTCTGCTGTCCTTTTAATAATATCTGCTTTTTCCTGCATTTCCATAGATGATTTCATTACACCATCAACTAATTTGGAAGATTCATCAGTTCTTAAAGCCTGATCTTGCGCACCTTTAGCCATTTGCGAAATAGCCGATGCCACCTCATTAGAGCTGTTTTTAATCCCTTCGCTCCTTTTTAGCAAATTACCTGAAGAGTTCGATACAAATTCAGCGCTAGTATTGAAACTACTTAACACTTTATCCAGATTATCTAGCGCTTCATTTACTTCGCCTGCAACTTCCGAATCGCTTTTTACACGTTTAGTTAAGTCACCTTTCGCCATAGCTCTCACTACCTCAATAACACCCGCCTGCTCTTTCATTGCAGCCTCAACTTCTTCTTCTCTTAGTTTTTGCTCTGTAATGTCATAACGCACACCTATGTATTTTGCAGGCTTACCGTTTGGACCCATTACTGGGGCTATAATTGCATCTACATAATAAGGGCTACCATCCTTTTTTCTGTTTTTAATAATCGCCCTAAAAATTCTACCTTTTCCTATGGTGGCCCACATATCTTTAAAGACTTCTTTGGGACTATCGGCGTGGCGGAACATGCTATGGGGCTTGCCTATACATTCTTCTCTTGTATATCCGGTTACTTCTAATAATTTATCATTTACATATAATATGTTCCCTTTCAAATCAGATTCAGATACTAAGCAGGCCACATTGATTTGGTCCATACGGGTTTCCAATTCAACTTCCATTTCCTGAAACTTTTTAGCGGTTTCAATTGCTTCTATTTCAATTTTTTTCTTTTCGGTGACATTTGTTGCATACTTTATAACCTTAGTTATATTTCCTTTTTCATCAGGAATAGGTGTGTAAGAAGCTTGTAACCATATTTCATCGCCATCTTTATCATATCTTAAAAATTCACCTGATTGAACATCCCCTGCTGCTAAAGCTTTCCAAAATCTTTTATATTCTTCAGACTTAGCGTAAGTAGAATCAACAAAAATACTATGATGGTTTCCCTTAATTTCTTTAAGATTATAACCTACAGCGTTTAAAAACTTGCTGTTAGCATCGAGGATAATTCCTTTGTTATCAAACACAATGGAGGCAAATGCATTGTTAACTGCATTGATATGGCTTTCCATATCTTTTCCATTATTATTTTGCCCATTGAATTTTTCTGTTTCAACTAGATTTTCTTCTAATTTTGTGGCTGCTTTTACCATGACATCTTTTTAATTTTAATGATAGGATAAAGGTAATTGGCAAAAAAAATGTAACCAATCCATAAAATACTGTATTTTTTGTAGTAATAAATACAGAGAGAAATTGTAGGTAATTATACTTATATGTTTTATAAAATATTGTGAATCAATATTTTATAAAACAGATTCAAGGAGTATTCAGATTTTATTAATACTCGGTAGTTTGCTAATCAATAAATATTTTATAAAATTGAAACAGTAAATTTTCAGGCCTATACAAAATGAGATTTAATAAGTAGCTATCTTCCATTTTTTAAAATATGCAATCAAACAAAGTATTAATAGTAGAGGATGATCCTATAATGGGGATGCACATACAAAGTGTACTCAGAAAAGCTAAATATGAAATATTAGGTGTATTAACTAGCGGTTTGGATGCTATCGAATTTGTTATTCAGCATACACCTGGTATTATTTTAATGGATGTAATGCTGGATGGTTTATACGATGGAATAGAAACTTCAATTGAAATCAACAAAATTAAAAATATTCCGGTAATTTATCTTACAGGTTTGAACGATAATAGTACTATTAATCGTGCTAAAATTACATTTCCATATAGTTTTATGTCGAAACCATTTGCTGAAATGGAATTATTAGCAAATGTGGAGCTTACGCTATTCAAACATAAATATGAGCTTGCAAATCAGGCATCTCAAAAACTGCTTTCAACTATTTTAGGTGAAATGGAGAGTGGTGTAGTAGTAGTAGATGTTGATTTTAGAATTAAATATGTAAATAATTTTGTAAGTCAGCTGCTAAATATTCCGGCTGATATTCTGACAGATTATATTTTAGGTTCAGATATTCATTTGAGTAATTTAGAAGATGACTTGATATCGGTAGAAGAATTGAGAATTTTAAATTCTCGGAAATTAGATAATAAGCTCATTCTGAATATCAATTTTGGGGGGCGTAAATACCCTATCAATAATGTATACATTACTACGGCAAATTTTTTTAAAGCTGATAAAGATCAGTTTTTAATAATGTTTGCAGATGCTAGCCTTGATTTGGAAAGATTGAAAAATATGAAACTAAGAGAGCAGCAAAAGCTTGCGGCACAATTGGAAGGTGTTGAAAAGGAGCGTGCAAGAATTAGTAGAGATTTACATGATGGCATTGGACAAATGCTGAATGTAATAAAAATGAAAATGAGTTCTCTGGAAACTAAAGCACCAATCAATATTGAGATTACTGACTTACTTAAACAAACCATAGACGAAACAAAGAAAATATCCAATGATTTAATGCCCTCGAAATTAAGAGATTTTGATCTGCAAAGTTGTTTGGCTCAATTATGTGAAAATTTTAGAGGTTTTGGTGTAGAAGTATATTTTAGTTCTAATTTGAAAGCAAGGGAATTAGAGTCTTACAAAATTAATATTTACAGAATTGCGCAGGAAGCTTTTAATAATAGTTTAAAACATGCGAATGCAAGAAAGATATCTTTACAGATATATAAAGACCATAATAATATTCAAATTACCATCGAAGATGATGGGGTAGGCTTTGATGTAAATAAAGTAGGTGAGGGAAATTCAAAATTTCAGACCCATGGCTTAGTGAATATGAAAGATAGGGTCAATGCCATGCAGGGTGAAATTGATCTGAGTTCTGATAGCGAATTTGGTACCAGTATTATTATCCATTTGAAAGAAGAAATTTATGCTTAAAGTTTTATTAGCCGATGACCATCATTTAATGAGAGATGGCATTAAAATGTTTTTAGAATCTGATCCAAAGATTAAAGTAATAGGGGAAGCAAAAAATGGTGAAGAGGCTATTGAAATGTGTTCTGCTCTAAAGCCAGAACTCTTATTAATGGATATTTCTATGCCCAAAAAAAACGGAATTGAAGCGGCTACAGAAATTCTTAATAGTAAATATGTACCCAAAATTATCATGCTAAGTATGTATCTTGATGAAAAATACATTAATACTTGTATGGAAACTGGAGTACATGGTTATATACATAAAGGTGCTGCTAAAGAAGAAGTTTTGGAAGGAGTGAGGAAAGTAATTGATGGTCAAAATTTCTACAGTAAGGAAGTGAGAGAGGTAATGGTAAATAATTACATCAATAACTTGAAGCAAAAAAAGAAAATTCTTACACAGGAAAAAGTTGCAATTACCAAAAGAGAACTGGAAATCATTAAACTCATCATGAAAGGTTATTCCAGTGTGCAAATAGCAGATACCTTGCATATTAGCAACAGAACAGTGGATACCCATAGAGCCAACCTGATGCAAAAGCTGGAGGTAAAAAATTCCATTGAACTCATTAACAAGGTCACGGAACTCAACTTATTAGGGTAGAATTCGATTAAAAAGATATTCATCTAATCTAATGAGCCATTTTATGCAATCAAGGCATACCCATAAATACATTTTTGTCTGTGCCTCCAAAAGCTGCAGAAAAAGAGGAAGCGACACACTTATTGCAGATTTAAAAGATTTTATAAAATCTAAAAAGCTTAAAAGGGAAGTAAAGCTTGTAAAGACTAAATGTATGGATTATTGTAAATCAGGGCCAAACCTCGTAAGTAATGATCAACTATACCATGAGGTAAACCTGGAAGAGGCTAAGCATATTTTAAAAGAGCTATTAAAATAGGCAGATTAAATAAAACCCGTTAATAAATTCAGTAGAATACTAATTTTAATGAATAATTAATTCAATGTAGCAACATAAGTGCTCCCAAAAAGTTAATTTTGCTGACTTTAAAAAATAATGCAACAAACTCCACTCTATACCCGCGACTTTCTTCTGCACTGTTTCAGTTACCTGATCATGGCGGTTTCTTTTTACTTTTTGTTGCCTACACTTCCCACTTTTGTGACTGATGTATTGGGTGAAGATAAAGATAAGGTAGGGTATATCATTGGTATTTATGCGCTTTCAGCTCTGGTAGTAAGACCATTAAGCGGTTATCTATTCGATAAATACGGGAGAAGAAAATTATTTTTAGTTTCCATGTTTTTATATGCACTGGTTATGGCAGCTTATGGCCTTGCCGCTTCCTTTGCGTTTCTTTTGTTTTTGAGATTACTCAATGGAGGCATATGGGGAGTAGTAACAACAGGTGGAGGCACCATCACTTCCGATATAGTGCCGGAAGGAAGAAGAGGAGAAGGTATAGGCATTTTTGGTTTATCCATGACCTTAAGCATGGCTATTGGCCCATTAATTGGTCTGGAGATATTAAGGCGAAGTGGTAGCTATGAAGTGCTTTTCGTAACTGCAGGAGTTTTGTGTTTGGTGGCTGTGTTTATGTCCTATAAAGTAAACCACCCTAAAATTAGTAATAGAAATAACAGACTGGAATGGGCCAATGTATTTGAGCCTAAGGTATTAAAGGTTTCCATGGTGATGGTATTATTAGCCTTTCCATTCGCAGGCGTAATGTCATTTATCACTTTATTCGCAAAGGAATTATCCATCGAAAGTACAGGGTTCTTCTTTTTAATTTATGCGGTTGGTGTTAGTGTAATTCGCCCTCTTACAGGAAAAATGATGGATAAGAACGGTCCTGGTTTTGTAATGGGTTTAAGCTTTACGGGTACCATTGTAGGTCTTGTATTGCTCTCCCAAAGTCAGGCCGAACCAGGCTTTTTAGTAGCCGCTTTTATTTTGGGTTTAGGAAATGGAATTGTGATGCCTACTTTGCAAACCATGGTCATTAATATGGTGAAACCTAACAAAAGAGGGGTGGCTACCAGTACTTTTTTTAGTTCAATCGACTTAGGAATAGGAATTGGTGCTTTTTTACTTGGAAATATCGCTGAAATTTTCTCTCTTTCGCAAATGTACCTGTTTTGTGCCATAAGTACTGTAATTCCCATGGCATTATTCTTTGGTATTACCTTAAAAGACTATCATAAAAAAACACAAGTGTTAACAGCTTCTACTCATGCCTGATCTCTATTTTACACCCGGACCTACAGCCTTATACTTTACTGCTGAAGAACATATTAAAAATGCCATTCGAACCGGAGTGGTTAGCACTTCCCACAGAGGTCAGCAATTTAAAGACATTTATAAATCCTGTGCAGAGAATTTAAAGGAATTGATGAACGTGCCGAATGATTTTCATGTACTAATCACTTCATCTGCCAATGAAGCTTGGGAAAGAATTATACAAAACTGTGTGAGATCTGCCAGCTACCATATTAGTAATGGTCCCTTTGCGGCACGGTTTGAAAAAGTGGCTTCTCAACTGCATAAAAAGACATATAATTTAATTTTGGAAGATGGGCATATACCATCTCTGGCAGAAGTTAAAGTGCCTGATGAGGCTGAAATCATCACTATTTGTTTGAATGAATTCGGAACGGGTGCAGCCTTTCCCTTATCTTTAATAGATGAAATCAGGGAAAAGTACCCGGAAAAATTGATTGCAATTGATGGTGTTTCTGCCGTACCTGTTGTGCCGGTTGATTTTTCTAAGATTGATACACTCTATTTTTCCGTTCAAAAAGCTTTTGGCCTACCTGCCGGATTGGGTATTTGGTTTGTTAATAATAATTGTATTGCTAAATCAGAAAAATTACTGAAAGAGGGTGTTGTGATAGGGTCTTATCATCAATTACCGGAAATGGTTGATAAAGCTAAGGATTATCAAACCATAGAAACCCCTAATATTTTAGGTATTTATACCTTGGCGAAAGTAGCTGAAGATATGAATACCAAAGGCATTACTGCCATCAGAAGAGAAATAGATTATAAATCTGCTATATTAGATAATGCTGTAGAGGCTCATCCTCAACTGTCTCACTTTGTAAATAATCCTGAGCATAGGTCAAAAACTGTGAAGGTGATCAAAACGGACTTTGAAAACACGCTTTTGATCAATAAACTGAAAGAGCAGCATATTATGGTTGGCACAGGTTATGGTAATTACAAACCTAAGCATATCCGAATAGCCAATTTCCCTACACATTCCAAAGAGCAGATGGAGATGTTGGTGGATATTATTACCGATTTTAGAGCATAAATTCAAAGTAAAAAAAACATAAAATTTATTACTATTCTTTTATTCAAAAAAGAATTTAGTAATTTGAATTTTAATGCGGGAGGACTTTTTACATTATATATGGCGCTATCAAAAATTTGATTCATCCGATTTAAAATCTGTTGATGATATTCCTGTTCAGGTAATTAAAACTGGTTTGTTGCATGCCAATGCTGGTCCGGATTTTCAGCAAGCAAAATTGAAAATAGGGGATGTTGAATGGGCTGGCGCTGTAGAAATTCATGTCAAGGCATCAGATTGGAATAGGCATCAACATCAAAATGATCCCAATTACGAAAACGTTGTGCTGCATGTGGTGTGGAAGGCTGATAAAGAAATTTTACATCCTGATGGTACAGCTATTCCAACGCTTGAATTGAAAAACAGAGTGGATTTAGATCTTTTACATTCTTATAAAAGATTACTTGATGCACCCGAAGAAATAGCATGTGAACATCATTGGCAAGAAGTAGATGAGCTTTATAAATCCGAAATGAGAGAAAGGGTGTTGGTAGAGCGCTTATATGAAAAGTCCGAAAAGGCTCGGAATCATTTTGATGAGGTGAGGCAAGATTGGGAAGAATTAATCTATTTTCTGTTGCTATCTTCAATGGGCTTTAAAGTAAATCAACATCCCTTTGAAAGGTTAGCTACTGTTTTGCCGTATTCATTTGTAAGAAAAATAAAGCATCATCCGGCTTTGTTAGAGGCAGCTTTTTTTGGTGCAGCAGGTTTCCTAGAAGAGGACTTTGTAGAGGAGTATCCAAACCAGATTAAAAAAGATTGGCAGTTTTTACAGCATAAGCATGCAAAGGAGTTAAACAATGTCATGAAGAAGCATGAGTGGCGGTTTTTAAGGTTAAGACCGGCTAATTTTCCTACCATTAGGTTAGCCCAATTGACACAACTCATCCATCAATTACCTTCACTTTTTGATGCTTTTGTACTAGATTTAGATTCCAAAAAATTATTAAAGGACTTTACTGTAAGCCCAAATACCTATTGGGAAAATCATTTTCAGTTCGAAGTAGAAAGCAAGACAAAATCAAAGAAAATAGGCTCTACTTCCATTCAGGTACTACTAATCAATATAATACCCCCACTATTGGCATTTTATGCTAAAAATGTAGGAGAGGAAAAGTATATAGACCTGGCAATCCAATTTTTGCAAGAGTTGAAAGCTGAAAAGAATTTTATTACTAAAAAGTATCAAGAGCTGGGTGCTTCTATCCAGTCAGCTTTTGACTCACAGGCTTATATTCAGTGGCATAATTCTTATTGCATGCCTAAAAAATGTCTTTCTTGCAGTGTAGGTTTGTCTATTTTGAAGAAATGATCAGTATCGGAATTCATATAGCAATTATTTTTATTCTGATTTTGCTTTTTCAGAGAAAACAAGAGGTAACAGATAGAGCCATTTTTGTCAGTGCTGTTTTTATTAAAATTGTAAGCGGGTTGTTAGTTGGCTGGTTGTATTGGAGCTACTATAATCAAACCGGTGATACTTATTATATTTATGAACAAGCTGGTAGGTTATTTGAATATTTTCAAATTGGTAAAGTCTCTTGGGCGGAATGGCTAGGTTTTCAATCACTGGAAATGTCAACCAACGAATTTCCCGTACAAAATGATCCGCGTACCTTCTTTTTTGTAAGGTGGATGAGCTACCTCTATGCCTTAACACAAGGTGAGTATATTACCATGGCAATCTACTTGAGCTTATTGGTGGTTTTTGCTACCTGGAAATTTGTAAAACGCCTAACAGGCGTAATTCCTGGCAATAAAAACGCGATATATCTTTCATTTCTTTTTATACCTTCTGTAGCCTTTTGGTCTTCGGGCTTATTGAAAGAAACCTTTATGATGACATTGCTCTATTTCTTAGGCTATTTTGTGATTAAATGGTATCAGCATAAAAATAAATGGTATTTATTTATTTTTATAGGTCTTTGCATATGGGGGTTATGGCTAATAAAATATTATGTGCCTATTGTATTATTACCTATTGTATTGCTGTCTCTTATATTTACAGCTCAACCTGGGTTTTTAGAGAATATTAAGATTAAGTGGAAAATTGCATTTTACTTTTCATTGGTTATTCTTGGTGGTATAGGATTGGCATTTTTGCATCCTGTTTTTTACAGCGGTAGGTTTTTCGAATTAATTAAAATTAGCCACGATGGTATTTTAGCACAGTCTACCGAAGCAAAAATAATTTTCAGTCAACATGCTTCCGATATCACCTTTTTTCTTAAGAATCTGCCTTTGGCGTGGATTACAGGCTTTTTTAGGCCCTTTATTTGGGAAGGATATAATGCATTTTCTTATGCTTTTGCTATAGAGCAATTGCTGTTCCTGATTGTGTTTTTATACGGTTTTAGATTACTTTTTCTGATAAAATTTACCCATAAAGAAATATGGTGGGTAATCGGCATTCTTTTGTATAGTTCAGTTTTGGCAATCGTATTAGGTTTGAGTACACCTAATTTTGGTTCGCTAATTCGCTATAAAGTGGCTTATATGCCATTTTTATGGTTTCTGTTTCTTTGGCTCATTGGTAAAAGGTTGGGGCAGGGCAAGATATAAATAATGTTCTTTGCGGATAGCTTTAAATAGGCTTAACTTTGCATTCTGAAAATTAGAGGTTGATCAATAAAGCGGGGTAAAAAAAATCGTAATCCTTAACATTAGCCTAAATATTTTAAAATACTAAAATGGATAAAAAGCCTGTAATTATATTAGGAGCCAAAGGAATAGGGCCATCAGTAGCTGAAATTTTCAAAAGCAACCAGGTAGAGGTTTATTGTTTTTTAGATGATGATAAAGCAGTACATGGAACTGAAATAGATTTTATTTCAGTGCTTGGCAATACGGATGATGATGGTTTCTTAAAATATGTTGGAAAAAAATGCGATGCCTTTGTAGCTGAAGATAATATGAAAGCGCGAAAAAAAATGGTGAATCTACTGAATGATCGTAGAAAAACCATGCCTGTAAATGCTTTACATGCTCAAGCTATTGTGTCTGATTCAGCTCATTTAGGCTATGGTAATTTTATTGATGCCAGAGTAGTAATTGGAGCAGGAGCGATAGTGCCTAATCATTGCATATTACATGCAGGTGCCATTATTGATTTTAGCGCCACTTTAGGCGATTTTGTGCAAATAGGTACAGGTAGCCAGGTAAATAGCGGTGTTATAATAGGGGATGAAACCTTTATTGGATCTGGCGTTACAATAGTTTCCGGTGTTAAAATCGGTAAAAAAGCCAATATAGGAGCAGGATCAGTGGTAATACGTGATGTAAAAGATGGCGAAACTGTTTTTGGCAATCCTGCAGAACCCATTAAATTATAACCATAAAATTAAGTTTAAATACACTAAAGTATTTAATTTGCATTTAAATATTAATTTAACCGCAAAATCACCTTATTTACACTAGGGCAGGTATTATGGAAAACACAAACAATAACTACAAAGTAATTTTATATTACTGCTATTCAGAGATTGAAAATCCTGAGCTGTTCAGAGATGAGCACCATCTATTTTGCATAGAATTAGATCTGAGGGGAAGAATAATCGTAGCGCAGGAAGGTTTAAACGGAACTTTATCAGGTACTATTGCCGCTTGTGAAGCTTACATGAAAGCAATCAAGTCCGATCCTCGGTTTAATCATGTAGAATTTAAAGAAGAATTTTATCCTCAACATACTTTTAAGAAGTTAAATGTGAGGGTAAAATCTGAAATAGTGCATTCAGGATTAGCTCATATCAACCCAAGGAAACAAACAGGTGCCTACGTAGAGCCAGAAGAATTCCGTAAAATGATCAAGGATGAGAAAGATCTGGTTATTTTGGATGTTAGGTCTAATTATGAACATGAATTAGGTAGGTTTAAAAATGCTGTTACCTTAGATATAGAAAATTTCAGAGATTTCCCGGAAAAAATTTCAGAATTAGAACAATACAGAGGCAAGAAGATTGTAACTTACTGTACAGGTGGTATAAAATGCGAAAAAGCAAGTGGCTATTTATTAGAGCAAGGTTTTGATAATGTTTATCAATTACATGGAGGCATTATTAAATATGGTTTAGAAGCGGAGGGTGAAGATTTTGAGGGGAAATGCTATGTTTTTGATAACAGATTATCTGTAGATGTTAACAAGGTGAATCCGTCAGTGGTTTCTCGTTGTTTTGTTTGCGAAACTACTTCTGATAGGATGGTAAATTGTGCCAACCCGACTTGTAATGTGCATGTGCCAATCTGCGAGAAATGTGGAGAAGAAATGGAGGGCGCCTGCTCAAAAGAATGTAAAGAACATCCTGAGAAAAGGCCATATAATGGTACGGGATATTATCAAAGAGCTACAAATGGGTATAATCCATTGAAAGGCTTTCAAGGAAAATTAGAAAAAGCGAAATAATATGAAGGCATTTTATCCTGAGTCGGAATTAATATTGAATAAAGATGGATCTGTCTACCACTTAAGCTTAAGGCCTCAGGATATTGCCGATACGATATTAACCGTAGGAGACCCCACCCGGGTGCATAAGGTCAGTCAGTATTTTGATGAAATCACTTTTGAAATGAACAAAAGAGAGTTCATTACTCACACCGGATTATATAAAGGCAAAAGAATTACGGTAATGTCAACCGGGATGGGTACTGATAATGTGGAGATTTTGATGACCGAGTTGGATGCCTTAGCCAATATCAACCTTAAAAAACGAGAAAATAAAGCAAAGAGGAAATCGCTGAAAATTATCAGATTAGGTACCTCCGGTGCCCTGCAACAAGATATTCCTGTTGATTCTTTACTGGTTACTCAGTTTGCCATTGGACTGGATACCTTAATGTATTTTTATAATTTAAAAAGAACAGAAGCCGAAGCCAATGTAGAGGCTGCTTTACAATTAGAGGCTGAACTACCTTTTAGACCTTACTGTGTGGAAGGATCAACTGGTTTACTCAAACATTTTTCCGACAAAATGATGGTGGGAAATACAGTCACTTGTCCGGGTTTTTACGGTCCACAAGGCAGGCAGCTAAGAACTCCAATAAAGTATCCTGATCTTGGTAACAAACTTTCAGATTTTCATTACGGTGATTTATGGCTTACCAATTTTGAAATGGAAACCTCCGGTTACTATGCTTTAGGTCGCTTAATGGGACACGAAGTATTAAGCTGTAACGCTATTATAGCCAATAGAATTTCTAACAAATTTTCCAAAAACTCCGATAAAACCATCGATAAAATGATTAAAACTGTTTTAGAAAAGGTGCTAACGTTGGAGTAAAAGAGATCCTCACTTTTGCCCACCACTTGTCCCGGTCAAAACGGGAGGCACAATGACCACTAAGTGTTTTTTCCGAATATCCTTAGGCTACTTATGGAAAATGAAATTGACTAAAAAAGTTGACATACTAACCTTAGTAAGTGTTTCTTAAACTTTAAAACTAAGTATAAAACCTCAAAAAAGAGAAATTTCACTAAATAGTGAGGTTTCATTTATATTTTAAGGTCTTTTAAACAAAATTTTATTCTTCATCTTTTTGCTTGATCAAAAAGATGCAAAAAATCAAGACAAAAAGATGCTTCCACGCTACAAATCAGCGCGCTCCCCGCCTTCCTGCCTGCCGGCAGGCAGGTTTGTCGACCAGCCCGTTCGGTTTTAACAAATATTATTTGGTTATCGAACAGGGTAGTATTTATCATGAGCACCCTCCTTAGATCTACAGTGGGATACTTTACCATGTTGGATTGAAATACCACATTATAAGCTACCCTTTGCCTCCCTCTAAGACACCAAGACCACCAAGTATTCTTCTTTTTGAACTTTGAGGCTTTGTGGGATAGGTTTTGGGATATTTTGTCATGTTTAGCTGAAATACCGCAGTAAAATCTGACCTAACTAAGACTCTTCCACTTCTCCTCTATCCCATATTTTTTCAGCTTTTTTACCTACTAAGTAGAATGAAACGGCTATAATAGCAAAGAATAATGCTTTATGGAGCGAATCCCAGAAGTACTCAAAATAACGCGTATATAAATTTAAGAATATGAAGGAGATCCCCATATTCTTTAGCAAGATATCTTCCTTTTTAATACCAATGATTATGGCTGAAATACTTGCTGCGAGCAACAAAATACTATACAGCCATAGCTGATATTGCCTGACCTCCAGCCATTTTTCATAACTGCTATAATTCCCTGAAATAGATAAAATCCATAGTGCAGTAAAAAATAAAATTAAGCCACTAAAATAGGTGGGCTCTTTAAATTTACTTAGTCTCTCGGATTTCTTCAATAGAAAGTTTGCTCCCAAAATGAATAAACCAAGCAGCGTAAACCTCATAGGGAAATTCATTCCAACAAATAGTTCATTGTCTTTACTGAGGTTATAAGTAACAGCACCATAGCCTAACATTAAAGCCATTAATCCAAAGAGCCAGACAAGCTCTTTTTTTCTAACAATGGCAATGGTGAAATAAATAAATGATAAGGAAAATATAAGAATGCCCGGCCTTTCTTCCATGCCAAAAAGATAGCTTAAAAAACCTACACTGATAGCCAATAATACGCAGCCGAAAAAAGAAAATACTTCCTTGCTATATTTCTTTTTGGAATTAGCTTGTTCATAACGCCAGTCCAGCCAGAAAGCCAGTCCAGCCAATATTAAAAAAGTAAATGATTTTGTTAAATAGGAAGTGGAAATCAATGAATCTATCAGGTCTAATAATGCCTTATCTGCAAAAATGCTTACAACTGCAATAAGTAAACTGATTATGGCGAAGATAAATGAATAGTAGGCCAGAGCCTGCCAGTTAAAAGGTTTTTCAATTAAAGAACCCTCTAATTCTGAAGCTTTACCTTGACTGAGAAGTTGATTTTCTTCCCAGTTTTTTAGTGCCTTTTTAAGTAGGGTTTTTTCTTTTTTATTAACCTTCATCTTTTACTTTTTTGGTGCCTTGGTATAATTCGAATTCCAGTAAACGACATTCAATTTTAGCATTCATGAAAGGAATTCTTCTTTTAGTTCTTAGTCCAATTTTTTTAGCTAGTTGTAAATTTCCTGTGAAAATATAACCGGTTTTACCTTTGCAATCTTGTTTAAAAAAATCTCCCATTTGCTGATAAAGCACAGCTAATTCCGCTTCCTCTCCCAATCTCTCACCATATTCAGGGTTGAGGAAAACAACTCCCGTATCTTCAGGAATAGGAGTATCCCGGAAATCACATTTCTTAAAGTCAATATAATCTGCTATGCCTGCTTCTTCAGCATTTTGTTCTGCTGCTTGCAAAGCCAAACGGCTATGATCTGTTGCAATTATTTTAATTCCAGGTTTAACTTCAGCTTCTAAAGCCTCTTTTTTGAGGTTTTCCCAGGTAGTCTCATCAAATCCTTTAAAAAAATGAAAGCCAAATTTTTCTCTATTTAATCCAGGAGCTTTTTTTGCAGCTATGCAAGCCGCCTCAATGGCAAGAGTTCCGGAACCGCACATTGGGTTGATAAAACACTGATCAGTTTTCCAGTTACTAGCCAAGATTGCAGCTGCAGCCAAGGATTCCATCATAGGGGCTTTGCCAGGTATTTTTCGGTAGCCATGTTTGGCAATGGTTTCACCTGAGGTATCCAAATAAATAGAAGCCTGATCTTCCATCCAATGCAAAAAAAGCACCATTTGATCTCTTAAAGGGCCAGAATCTGGTCTGCTGCCTGTTTTATCTACTAATCTATCTACTACAGCATCTTTTACACGCACATTGGCAAACTGTGTGTTAAGAATGCTGTCGTTATTTACATATGATGTAATGCATAGGTAACCATCTTCGTATAAATAATTTTCCCATCTGATTTGATAGAGTTGTTGGTATAACTGATCAGGGGAGGTAGCTCTAAAACTTTTTAATTGGTAAAGCACTTTATTGGCTGACCTTAAGTGTAAATTAAGTTTCATGCAATCCTCCATAGTCCCCATCAAAGAAACTTCTAAAGGACCTTCATGAGAAACGGAATAGCCTAAATCCTCTACTTCTTTTCTCAATACAGGAGCAATATAAGGAGGGCAAGGCAATACTATTTTACTTTTTTCCATGGGCACAAAGTTAAAGAAATTTTCATGTGGTTTCTATTCGATTTCCTTTTGACTTATATTTGCATTCCAATTTAATAAAAAAGAAAATGAAGCAGTGGTTTTTGTGTAAAGTAAAGTACCAAAAGGAAGATGAAAATGGTAGATTAAAGTCGGTTACCGAGCCTTATTTGGTAGATGCCGTATCATTTACCGAAGCGGAAACTCGGATGTACGAAGAAATGGGGGAGAGAGTGAGAGGCGAATTTATGATTACAGGCATTAGCAAAAGTAAAATTGCTGATGTATTTAATTATGAAGATGCTGACGTATGGTACAAATGTAAAGTGACCTATTTTGTAGCGGAGGAAAGTGGTAAGGAGAAGAAAATTACTAACCAAATGATTGTTACAGCCCATAATGTAAAGGAAGCTTACGATAGAATTTACCTAAGCTTAAATAATATGCTGGTTTCTTTTCAGGTACCTGAAGTTTCTGAAAGCTCAATTATAGAAGTATTTAATTATAGCGGAGATATTGATGCCAACGAAGAGCAACAAACTGCTGCAGTAGGTGCTGAGGAAGAAGAGCAGGAAGATTAACCAATTGTTCTTTTATTTTTTAAAACTTCAAACATAAAAAAAGCTCAACTTTTAAAAGTTGAGCTTTTTTTATTAATGGAAATGCAATCCTATTATAATTTTTTAGGAACAACAACACTGTTAATTACGTGAACTACACCGTTGCTAGCTTCTACATCAGCCATAACAACTTCAGCACCGTTAATCATAACTTTACCGTCAGCGATAGAAACTTTTAATGTCTCACCTTGTAAAGTAGTCAACTCTTGTCCATCAGATAAATCAGCAGCCATTGCAGCGCCATCCACCACGTGATATTTCAATACATTTTGCAATTTGCTTTTGTTCTCAGGCTTCATTAACATATCAACAGTTGATTGTGCAGCTGCAAAAGCATCATTTGTTGGAGCAAAAACAGTGAAATTACCATCACCTTTAAATGTTTCAACTAATTCAGCTTGTTGTAAGGCAGCTACTAAAGTGCTTAGTGTCTCAACGCCCATTGCAGTTTCAGCAATTGATTTAGGTAAGGCAGCTATTGAATCAGCTTCTCTTTGAGCTTGTTCTTCAACCATTGCAATTGAATCAGCTACTCTGATAGAGTCTTGTGTGGCTTTTTCTTTTTCAGCTTTTCCGCCGTCTCCACAGCTTGCTACAAGAATAATGGCAACCAATGCTCCTGTAAATAATGTAAATTTGTAATTTTTCATAGTTTTTTAATTGATTAGTGATGTAAAGATACGACTGTATTTCTTGTTATTTTAACTATATGTATGAAATAATGTTTAAAAAATTTATTTATTTTAAAAAGTATACCCTTAAGACGAATCGATACTATATTTCGATGAAAATCAGATATATATAGATGTAAGGTTTTAAATAGTATCAAATGTTATGTAATTTTTCATAGAATGATATTAGTTTTCACCAACCCCAGCTTCCATCAATGCCCTTGAAGGGGCCTACTATATCTTTGGTAATCCAACCTCCATAAAAATTACCCGGCTGGGGAATAACTTCTTCTCCATTTACTAAACATTTATTCATTTTATGAGCATAAAATGCAAGGTGATTTTTAATTGCTTCAAATTCCTTTTTAGGGTCTGTGTAAAACCATGCTGCATCTTGCACTATTTTATCATTTACTTTTAAATGATAATAGGAACCTTTTCCCTTCCATTCACAGAAAGTACTACTTTCAGATTTAATCAGGAATTTTTGGTTTATATTTTTAAGTGGTATATAGTAGACAGGGGGATGGCTGGTTTCCAAAACGCGGTAAGAGTTGAAAGTATCAGCTATTAAAGCTTCATTTAAGTAGATTTTAATATTTTTTGAAAATGACTCCAATCTTGGAGGTCTTGGATAATCCCAAACGGATTCTTGTCCTTTTTTTGGCTTTATTGGATTGGGCTTCATTCCTTTTAAACCCGTAATCTTGATAGGTGTTTAATAAAATTTCAATAATTTACTGAAACCAAAAGTAGAGTTTGTATTTCCTTTAAAGACTTAAATATAGCCAATCCGAAAAATTTAGTTTAGTTGAATTAGATTTTTAAATGAAAAGATATTAGGACCATTAAATTTGTGTTAAATAATCCTTTTACAAGAAGTAGTATTATGGGGTTCTACTCACTTTTTTTATTACTATTTATATCTTAATACTTATTTTACTTCTAATATTAATCTGTTTATAAGTCTATCTACTATCTTGCCAGGACTATGAAAAATATATTATTCTTTATTGGAATGCTATTTTTGGTGCATGAACCCATTGCACAAGATTTATACATTAATCTGCAAAAAGGCCATGGTGCTGCCGTAAAATCTCTGGAACTGAGTACCGATGGCAAGTTTTTATTTACCGGTAGCCGGGACAAGTCCATAAAGATGTGGGATGTACAATCAGGCTTAGAAATAAAATCATTTTTTAGTCATGAGAGTACAATTAATGATTTATCAATTGGTAAAAACTCAAATATGTTGGCATCATCTTCAGCAGACCTAACAATAAAATTGTGGGATGTGAAAAAAGGAGAAAATGTATGGACAAGCCCTCAAAGTAAGGAATATATGACAGCAGTAGCTCTCTCACCTGACGGGAGATATGTGGCAGTAGGAGGGTATGATGACATCATGGTGGTTTATGACATAAAAACTAAAGATTCAGTAGTGAGCTTGGCAGTGGAAAGTGAAAGGGGAAAAGGATTTGGGATTTCATTGGAATGGAGTGAAGATGGAAAATGGCTGGCTATAGGTGAAGACAATAGATCTTTATCGCTCTACTCAACAGAAAGTTGGGAACTAAAATATAAACTTAAACCTGAAAAAGGGTGGTGCGGAGGATGTCCTACTTTTATAGCCTTTCATCCTAATAATCAGCAATTTGCTAAATTGTCAGATAATGGAAGTTTAGATTTAATAAATATAGAAAGTGGTAAGGTTACCTTCACCTTGCAAGAGAATTTAGATGATATTAGGTCTATTGAATTTAATTCATCCGGCACTCTTTTATTAGCTGCAACAAAAGAGCAAATTTTTATTTACTCCTTACCACAGAATAGTGTTCATAAAGTACTTAATCCTGATGTGATTGAGATTAATGAAGTTATTTTTGATAGAAGTTCTGATGCAGTTATTGTTGCAGGGAATGATAATAAGGCTAGTTTAGTGGATATCGCTTCTGGTAATATCATTAGACAATTCCAAGGCTTGCTGCACGATCAGGACAAGGGCGGTATAATGTATGATCCCAATAATTACTGGGAATCCAATATTGCAAGGTATATTCATCATAAAAACCAACAATCTTTAACTTCCGATGGCCAATATCTCTTAAAAGGTAAAATTGGTTCTATTCTTAGGATGTGGGAGGTAAAATCAGGTAAAGCTGTGATGGAATACGTTGGTCACGAAAAAACGGTTGTTAGTTTTGATATTTCTCCTGATGAAAAAATGATAGCTTCCGGTGGAGGGAGCGGGAAAATAATTATCTGGGAAAAGAATTCAGGTAAACAATTGATGTCACTTGAAGGACATAATTCACCTGTATTTGATCTGTGTTGGAGTCAAAACCAAAAGCAGCTGGTCTCAACCTCTTGGGATGGAAAGGTTTTGGTTTGGGATATTGCCTCAGGAAAGATAATTTCTCGTATTTATTGGGATAATCTTTCAGCATATGCTGTCTCCTTTACTTCAGACGATTTATATTTGATAGTTGCCCGACTAGATCAAAAATTAGAGCTTTATGAGGTAGCTACCGGGCAATTGGTGAAATCATTTATAGGGCATACAAGAAACGTAAATGAACTATTGTTAACTGATAAGCCTGAGGAATTCATAAGCCTTTCTGATGATGGTACAGCAATTTTATGGAATATTTATGATGGCATGATTCGGAAAAAATATAGTCATCCTAAAGGGTCAATTCGTGCTGCATTGTTAAATAAAGAAAAGATTTACACTGGAGGTGAGGATAAAATAATCCGTATATGGAATAGAAAAAGTAACGAATTGCTCTTACAATTAGAGGGGCATCAGTCAACAATTAGTTCACTAAATATTAATCAGGATGCCTCTTTATTAATTTCAGGTGATCTGGATGGCGTAACAAAATTCTGGGATTTAAAAACAGGACAAGAGATATTAGAACATGTAATTGTAGATAGGGCCAATTGGATGGCAAGAAATCCAAAAGGATATTTTTATGCCACTGAGGGTGCTAAAAAATATATACATTATGTAAAAGGAAATGACGCCTTCTTTTTAGATCAGTTTTTTGAAGATTTTTACACTCCGGATTTAATATCTGATACTTTTTCTGAAAAGAGCAATAAAAATCGAAAAAGCTTACAGGGATTATTGGAGAAGTCATTTATTCCTGAAGTAAAAATAGCTGGATTTATTTCAGATGATCAACTAAGTGCTAAATTATTTATAAAGGTGTATGATCAGCAGAAGTCTATTGTTGAGATGCAGCTTTTTCATAATGGGAAAAGACTTGGCTATACATTGAACGACTTTAAAATCACAAAAGAAGCTGATAAAAGTATAACTTATGAAGCTAAGGAGGCTTTGGTTTCAGGCCATAATAGATTTAAAGTAAAGGTTATAAATAAAGAAAAGATTGAGTCTGCTGCGGCAGAAGTGGATTTACTTGCTGAAAATAATATTCCGGGAGCTACATGTCATGTTTTAGCCATTGGTTTAAATGAGTATAAAAATTCAAGGCTTAATCTAAATTATGCGGTTGCCGATGCAAAATCTTTTGCTGCACAAATAGAAGGCGGCATCAAAGGCCTATTTTCTGATTTCAAACTCTACCAGCTGCACAATGAAAATGCAACGAAGGCAAATATTTTAGCAGCATTAGATTCTATTACACTGCATGCAGCTATTGATGATTTATTTGTTTTTTATTTTGCCGGCCATGGAAGTATGAATGATGAAGCTTTTTATTTCATCCCTTATGAGTCTACTCGGCTTTACGATGAAAATTCTTTAAAAAAGCAGGCCTTAAGTGCTTTGGAAGTACAGAAAAAACTAACTCAACTAAAAGCTTTAAAACAAATAGTAATAATTGATGCTTGCCAAAGTGGAGGCTCAGTGGAATTATTATCCCAAAGAGGAGCTATTGAAGAAAAGGCAATAGCACAGCTTTCCAGAAGTGCTGGTGTACATATTATGTCTGCAGCCGGTAGTCAGCAATTTGCTTCTGAGTTTGCTGAATTAGGCCATGGATTATTTACCTATATTTTATTAGAAGCTTTAGCTGGAGATGCGGACAGGTCTCCAAATGATGGAAGATTAACCGTTTATGAGATGAAATCCTTTTTAGATGAAAAGGTGCCTGAATTAAATATGCGATTGAAAGGTAAACCACAGTACCCTTATACCTTCTCTCGAGGAAATGATTTTCCTATTGGGTTAACGAATGGAAGTAATTAACTACGCCACTCTACAGAATATATGAGTAAATCAGTTAGTTGAGTAACCCATAGTTTACTTCAGTTACTTTCTAGTTATTCGTGATTAGTTTGCTTTTATTATCGCCACTTTTTTACCGAAATGAAGTGCTAGAGCCTTGCTTTTTGGGTATGCCACGGTTTTGTGAGTTTTTATTTAGGCTCTTAAATTCAACTGTTTTTCACAAAGAAATTCTTTGTGATGCATTTTTAGTATTCGGAAAATTTTAAAAAACATCATTTTTAATGCCCTTATTAAGTCGGGTATAGCTGATCGATGATTTAATTTACTAAGGAAATCATCATTTGAAGATGATCTCACTTCTAAAAAGTAAATTCAATAGTTTTCTATTCCTTTTCGCTCCAAAAATCCCTAAAAATCGATATAAACTTACATTTTAGGCTTTATTGAAAGCATAATCAGCCTAGATGCTGTTTAGGGAAGATATTTACCTAACGTTTGAAAATACACTTTGTATTTTTTGTGAAAATAGGGTAATTTTTTAACCTTAAATTATTTTAATTATGTAAAATAAGTATCAATAAGGGTTAAAATAGAATTATAAAATTGGAAAAGATTAAAAATACTTAAAAATTAGGGTAAAAAACACATCATAAATTTTCATTTATTAAAATATTTACTTTGTATTGTATTGATTCTTTTAAATAGAATAAAATAATGTTAAATCTTTTAAAATAATGTGATAATTATGAAAACACTATTACTTACAGAATTATCTTCTTTGTTGGGAGGCTCTTTTAATCTTAGCGTCATACTTGATGCAGGTCTGGCTGTTCAGCAAGAAGCGATCTCTTCGGGGTTATTCACAGCCAATAACGTATGGATGATGTTGGCTACGGCATTAGTATTTATTATGCACCTTGGCTTTGCAGGCGTAGAAGCTGGGTTTGGGCAGGCCAAAAATACAGTTAATATTCTCTTTAAGAATACCTTAACTCCTATCATTGGTATTTTAACATACTTTGTATTAGGTTTTAATTTAATGTATCCAGGTTTTGCGGAAGGTGATGCCGGTATTTTTGGTTTCGCAGGCTGGTTTTTGAGTTTGCCTGAAAATGGGAATTCTGTAGATTATGCCGGCGGTGGTTATACTTATTGGACCGACTTCCTGTTCCAGGCCATGTTTGCTGCAACTGCTGCAACGATAGTATCCGGTGCTGTTGCGGAACGTATCAAGTTGTCAGCCTACCTTATATTCACTTTGGTCTTTGTAGGCCTAGTATATCCTGTAATTGGCAGTTGGAAATGGGGTGCAGGCTGGTTAGATATGAATGGTTTTTATGATTTTGCTGGATCTACCTTAGTTCACTCAGTAGGTGGATGGGCTGCATTAGCCGGAGTTATTGTATTAGGTCCCAGAATAGGTAAATATGTAAATGGAAAAGTAGTTGACAAGCCTGGTTCAAGTGTTCCTCTAGCTGTTATCGGTGTTTTTCTTCTTTGGTTAGGCTGGTTTGGGTTCAATGGCGGATCCGTGCTTTCAGCAGATCCTGCTCTTACTTCATTTGTGTTGGTTACAACGTCTTTAGCTGCTTGTGCAGGAGGTATTGGAGCCATGTTAATTGCCTTATTTGTTTTTAAAAGACTAGACTTAGGTATGGTGCTAAACGGAATATTGGCAGGCTTAGTAGGTATCACTGCTGGTGCTGACGTGATAGAGCCAGCTTATGCCATTCTTGTAGGATTTATTGCCGGAATTTTGGTAGTGTTATCTGCTGTTTTACTTGATAAACTAAAATTAGACGATGTGGTAGGTGCTGTATCAGTACATTTAACTTGTGGTATATGGGGAACATTGGCTGTAGGTTTATTTAGCAATAACCCTGATCATAGCCTTGGCAGCCAATTTATAGGTGTTTTAGCTTGTGGAGCAACAGCTTTTATAAGTGCGCTAATCATATTTTTAATATTGAAATATACTATGGGGATTCGTGTATCAGCTGAACATGAAAAAGATGGAATGGATAGCCACGAGCACGGAATAAGAGGTTACACCATAACTTATGATCAATAATACTATTTAAAATAGAAAATCGAAGCCTGCCCTGGGAGAAATCTCACCTTCTCCACAGGGCATTTATTGGCTTCTCAGTTAACTCAATTATTAACTTAAATACAAAGAAAATGAAAAAGTATTACTTATTACTTACCACTATCACTTTTTTAGTGTTCAATCAATTAAATGCTCAGGATGTAGTTGAAGAAGAGGAGCCTAAGCTCAGTATCTCAGGATCGGTAGATGCTTACTTTAGAACCAATCTTTCTGCGCCAAATAACGAAGATGCACTTGCACCTAATTCTTCATTTGCAAATAACCCGGGATTTGCTTTGGGTATGGTGAATTTAATTACTTCTTATCAAGGAAAAAAAGTAGGATTTGTAGCAGATTTAGTATTTGGCCCAAGAGGTGAGGATGCAGTTTTTGGATCTCCGCTTTACAACCCTAATAATCCGTTTGGAGGGAGTTCTCAAATTGTAAACCAGCTGTATGCTTACTGGAATGTAAGTGATAAAGTAACTTTAACCTTAGGTAATTTTAATACTTATTTAGGTTATGAGGTGATTTCTCCCACAGCCAATTTCAATTACTCTACTTCTTATATGTTCTCGTATGGTCCTTTTTCTCATACAGGTATAAAGGCAGATTTTCAATTATCAGATAATGTAACTGGTATGCTTTCTATCATGAATCCTACTGATTTCACAGAATTTAATCCAGTTGGTACCTATACGTATGGAGCTCAATTGGGCTTCGGGGGGGTATATTTAAATTTTTTATATGGGGATCAGGACGGCAATGTTAACGAGAATGTGGAAGTGCCGATAGGAGAAACAGTATTTAATGCGGGAAGTACATTTCAAGCTGATCTAACTGCAGGTTGGGATCTTTCTGATAAGTTATTCTTCGGAGTAAATGCCACTTATATCACAACTGGCAGCGGAGAAATTTTCGATGGAACCACAATCACTGATATAGATGGTGATGGATTTGGATTTTACGGAGCAGCTGGCTATTTGCAATATTCTTTTACTGATGCATTTGCTTTAGGTACCCGAGTTGAATATTTCGGAGAATTTAATGGCGGTGCCGGTGCTATTGATGCTTATAATGATGAAGGAGATGCAAGTATCATCGATTTCACGTTAAGTGCACAATATAAAATAGAAGGCTTAACTATTATTCCGGAATTCAGACTGGATGCTGGTTCTGAACCAGACACTTTCTATAATAGAGATTTAGCCAATTCTAAAAATTTAACATCATTCCTTTTAGCAGTAGTGTATGCTTTCTAAGTAAAATATTTTAACCATAAATAAACACAACGATGAAAAATCTATTTTTATTAATTTGCTTTTCTTTACTAATGTCTTGTGAGAACGTTGAACCTGAAAATTTCATAAATGATAGTGATTATGAAATTGAATATTTGAATGACTTTATAGTGCCTGAGGAGCATATAGGAATACTACAACAAATGGGTTTTCAAGGAAGTAGTATTAGTGTATTGAGAAATGTAGATAATCTGGACAATGCAGATTATATTTCTTATGTAATTGAAGGAGATGTACAGATTAGAGCAGATAGTTTATCGTCCTATTTAAAGCAAAATTTTGAAGGAAGATCTTTGCAATATAGAACTAATGTGATAACCTCTTCACCTCAAACAATTAAAGTAGCAGCGATCAAACTTTATCCTACTTCTCTTGTGACCGGTCTTCAAAGAGCAATAGAAAACTATAATAATTTAAATACTGGTTTAACTTTTGAACTAGGAGTCTTGCCCTATAATGCAACAGCTAGTCAAACTAAAAGGTTTAATATGCAGCCACCATTAGGTTTTGGATACCCTAATATAAAGGTTCTTAAAACTAGCTCACTAGGTGCAGGAGGGTTGGCAGGCTTTCCTTTTCCTAGTGGCCAAGTTTATGACAGGATTTATATAGATGTTGCAACAGCAAATTTCTCTACTGATGTAATTGAACATGTTTTAACACATGAATTAGGACATTGCGTGGGATTAAGACATACTGATTGGTTTAATAGGTCACTATCCAACTGTAGTGGCGGAGGAAGCGAGGCAGTTGGACCAGGTGCGGTTCACATTCCAGGTACACCAGCGCAGACAGGAGTTGATTTAAACTCAATTATGAAAGCGTGTTTTAATGGGTCTGAAAGTGGTGAGTTCACCAATTTTGATGTAACTGCTTTAGAGTCTTTGTTTTAAAAGTAGTCTATGCTTTCTAAGAAGTACCATACAGCTTTTACAATTTTATTTCTCTTAATGGGAGGTATAAATACTGCTAAAGTTTTAGCACAGGGATTTTTGGTAGGAGATACTATTTCCTACCAAAATATTATTATCTGTGAAGAAATCAAAAGAGAGCTAATATTTAGTAAAGTCACAAGTGCTATTTACCAAATTTATGATAGTGCTGCTATTTCTGTACTAGAAAATAATAGCGCTGAAATTCAAGTGCAATTGAAAATTTACAATCAGCTCCTTGGTAAAATGGGGCATCCATCGGGTTTGCTTTCTTTTCTCTATAAAATTGAAGTAAAAGATGAAAAATTCAGATGTCTTGTAGATAATTTTTATTTCACTCCTATGGAGAGAGATAGATATGGGAGGTTTCAGCTGGTGAGAACTGAAGCTGAATTAGTATGTGAAAATAATTTCAGTGCCAATTCATCCATGTTTAAAAAAATAAAAGTGCAAAGTGAAAACTATGCCAATAAGCTAAGTGAAAAGCTTAAACTAGACGCAATTAGTCAAAATAGCGAAGAAATTGAATGGTAATTATTATAAATCTTTAAATCATGGCAAAAACTAAACTTGAATACGTTTGGCTCGATGGGTATAAGCCCACTCAAAGCTTAAGAAGTAAAACGAAAATTGTTTCGGATTTTAATGGGGAGCTAAAGAGCTGCCCCATTTGGTCATTCGATGGGAGCTCAACAGGGCAGGCCGAAGGCAACTCATCGGATTGTTTGTTGAAACCGGTTGCTATATTTCCTGATCCTGCTAGGAAGAATGCTTATTTGGTCATGACAGAAGTCCTTAATTCGGATAGTACACCCCACCTAAGTAATGGCAGAGCACTAATTGACGATGATGACAATGACTTTTGGTTTGGATTTGAACAGGAATATTTTCTTTGGGATCCTCAAACTGGCTTACCTTATGGGTTTCCAAGTGGAGGTTTCCCACGTCCGCAAGGTCCTTATTATTGCTCAGTAGGTGCAAATAATGCTTACGGCAGAGATATAGTAGAGGAACATCTAGACTTATGTTTGGAGGCCGGATTAAATGTAGAAGGCATCAATGCTGAAGTAGCTGCAGGTCAGTGGGAATTTCAAATTTTTGCCAAAGGTGCTGAGCAGGCTGGTGACCAGATCTGGATTGCCAGATATTTATTAGAACGAACTGCAGAAAAGTACGGCCTGTCTATTAATTGGCACCCTAAGCCATTAGCTGGTGATTGGAATGGATCCGGTATGCATGCTAATTTCTCTAATAGTTTATTAAGGGAAGCAGGATCAAAAGATGCTTATGATAAAGTATGTGATGCCTTTAGTCCCTTAGTGAAAGAGCACATTGAAGTATATGGAGCACATAATGATCAAAGGCTAACCGGGGCTCATGAAACGCAGTCAATCGATAAATTTAGCTATGGCGTGTCTGATCGGGGTGCTTCTATCAGAATACCTATTGGAGCTGTTGAAAATGGTTGGAAAGGATGGTTGGAAGATAGAAGACCGGCATCCAACGGGGATCCTTATAAGATTGCAGCCAGAATAATTAAAACAGTAAAAACGGTAGGTGAATTAGAAATGGTGTAGTATTAATATATGTTGTTGAATAAAAAAAAAGCGGCTTAATTAATTTTAAGTCGCTTTTTTTATACTCATAAATTTCTATTATCTAATAACTCTCTCAGGAAACACTACTACTGATTCACTGCCATTTTTAGCAACTGTTGCCACTCCAAAATAGAAGTTGTCAATTACTATGCCTTCTAATGTGAATTCATTTACATTGCCCACATAACGAGAATGATCCCAGGTTGGAGAGGTTGTACTTCTCCAATAGATTTTATAACCCATTATATTATCATCTGCTTGATCGTCCCAGGCTAATTTAGCAGAAGGTTCCACAACGCCACCAATACCTACATTTTTAGGAGCAGGAGGAGCCCAGGCTAATCCTGCTAATGAAATGGCATTTACTGCAGTTAATTTTTTGGCATAATCAAAGTTAACACCTTCAATCACATCACCATACTCAATGCCATTCTCTACCCTTATGTCCTGGTGCTGACGGTTATAATTTTCGTGAGCCTCCATAATTCTGATACCCGCAAAGCCTAAATCATTGAAGGGTCTATGATGCCCGCCTCTACCAAATCTATCTAATCTGTAAATCATCATTGGGTTCATCTCAGGCATATAGGTTTCAGTCTGTTTATGTACATAACGAGCTAATTGTCGTGAAATACCGTCTACTTCCCCGCCGTAAAATCTACGCATAGTACGTTCTCTTTCAGTTTCTGTAGGAGGCACCGGTTCTGAAAAGATGCGGAAAGCTCTGTTGTCAATTACACCATCAACACCTTCAATATTACCTATCATGTCGTTGTTCAATATCCCTAAAATATTCCAGTTTTTCTCTTTAGCATATTTTGCTAAACCAGCGCCCCCGAATAAGCCCTGCTCTTCTCCTGATAACCCAACGTAAATTATACTGTGCTTAAATGAATATTTAGAAAGCACCCTGGCAGCTTCAATGGTACCTGCCATTCCGGAAGCATTATCGTTAGCTCCAGGTGCATCTGTTTCAAAATCCATGGTATTGCTGGCTCGGGAGTCAATATCTCCTGACATAATAATGTAATTGTTAGGGTATTCAGTGCCCTTCTGGATGGCAACTACATTCACAACATAAGCATCTTTAGGGACTCTGCTATTGCCTTCCTTAGTCACCAAATCTTTTTGATAGAATACCTCGATGCAATTGTTACATTCTTTTGAAATTTGATCAAATTCACCCTTAATCCACCTCCTGGCTGCACCAATTCCGCGTGTTTCAGAAACAGTATCTGAAAAAGTGTTGCGCGTCCCGAAATTGGCTAATGTGCGAATATCACTTTCCAGTCTTTCTGCAGATACAGCATCAATGATATCATAAAATCTTAAATCAGCCTGTGGTGGCACTGGTTTTTGCGCATATAATTGTTGTATGCTTAGTATTAATAGAATCGTAAATAGATTTTTCATAAGCTTTTAATTTTTAGGAAATATAAAGAAATATAAGAAAAGAGTAAAATGAATTGTTTTGAGCGGTAGTAAATATTATAAAATCAAGAATTATTTCTTGGTCCAACCAAAGGAAAACCTAAAATCATTAAAGGCGGATTTGTAAAATGCAACCTACTTTATTAACATGCTGTTTGCTTATATTAATTCTACGATGGCAGCAGATAGAAAAAACCTCAGAACACTAAAGATGTTGCAGGAAACACGCCCCCAATTTATTTCAAGATTAAAAGAATCATAATAATAAAGGAGATAATTAAATGATGGTTCTAGAAGATTTTAAAATTCTATCCAAACTTTATTTTGGTAACGTTTGAATAGAAAGATAAAAAACCTCAGAGCATTAAAGATCGTTGCGTGAACCCCATTTATTACAGGATTTGGGCTGCTTACCTGATCAGCCTTCCACTGTTATCCTGATCTCCTAAGAGAACGAGGTCCGCCAGCTGGCGGATTGAGGCCTGGCTTTACAAGTTTGCTTCACCCGGTACTAGTTTACTTGTTAGGTTCACCAAACGTGTTTAATACCCTGAGGAATACTGCAAATTTACAGCTTTCACGTAGCAAACAAGCATTATTAAAGTAAAGTTTTTAATATTCAATAATTTGTAATGCTTGTTCTTTATATAGTATAAAATTAGAGTAATTAGATTTATGAAGTGACAATTTAAAAAAGGATTTTGAAGGGAGTTTTAAGTGATATTAAAACTTACCAGTTGAAATAATAAACACTTTCAAATTGTAAAATATGATCTCTAGCACTGCTTATTAAGTCGCTATTTCTGCTGACTACTTGAAACTGAAACTTCTGGCCCTTTTTAAATAATTTGCCCACGCCAAATGACAATCTATTCTCCAATTCATCACCAACAGCATTAAAGGCATAAACTAACTCATTGCCAGCAATAAGATAGAACTCTCCTTCATCTAAACTTTCCCCATTTAAAGGAAAATCTGTGCTGACGGCATACCTTAAACGGGTTAAATAATCGAAGCTACGGATTCGTTGCTCAATACGGAATTTGTTCGCCAGTCTGAGTCCACCATATTTAGCTAAAAATGCAAACTGTTGTGTAATTCTATGTTCATAGCCGGTTTCAGGTTCAAATGGATCGTAACCACGGTACATATACCCCAAACTTATTTTTTTTGATCCAAAAAGTGTATAAGTTCCAAATCCCTTTATTTCCCATCGGTCAGTTTTAAAGTTTTTTTCACCTTCACCATAGTTTGTGAAACGTTGCCTACCCAAAATGGAAATGTTATAAGCCCATCTGCTATTTACCTTTTTGGTAAAAGAAAAACCTGGCTCCCAGCGGATTGAAGGTTTGTTTTGGGCTGATAAAACATAAGTAAATAAACATAAAAACAGGATAGAACAAGTTCTAATAAAGTACATTATCATCAGCTCTTGATATTATATTTCTTTTCATTTCCAGTTCACCCTTATCATTAAATAAAAATTCAAAAAAGCCGGTATCATTATTTTTAGTTTTTATTTCAGCCTCAATTTCGTATTTTATGATCAGATCCTCAACATCCATTTCCAAAAACTCCTCTATATATTCATCGTCATCATCTATTTCCAACTCACCATCTTCATACTCCTGTTCCCGGTTATACTGAATCTGAATTCTTGTTAATCGATATTTTTCATAGTTGTCCTTGAAATATTGAGTAATTGCTTTTTGTATAGGGTCAGAAAAATCACTTAATACTCTAATTATTTCAATATCAACTAAGTCCCCATTATCATTAAATTTAACGCTGATTTTTTCACCCTTGTAATGGGATTTGAATTCGAAATAGTCACCTGCTTCAGATGTTTCTTTATAGTATTTGGTCTTTTTTGCTTTTTTTAAAATAGGAGAAGCTAGTTTGAGTGCCTTTTCTGGAAATTCCTCTTCTTTAATAGAAACTTCTCTTTCTATCTTCTCTCCTTCGTTTTGTGCTAATACAGAAAAATTACATTTTAAAAGAAATGCAAAAAACAGAATAGGAATTAATTGAAAACGTGTCATAAAGGATATTAAAGTAAATTATCTTAGAATTCTCGGAATACTATTGTGCAATATTTTAATTACGATAGTTTCTTAAAACAGTTTACGAAGAAGTTTTAAGGCCATTATTCATCCTTAAGCAAGCCATCCATTTTCTTGTTGAATGTAGATACGAATTCGTCATAGTATTTTCCTGTTCCGGGCCCTGAAAAACCTGTATGAATGTTAACAACTTTACCATTTTCATCAATAATAATCATGGTAGGAAACGAAATCACCTGATTCAGCATGGGTAAAGTTTTAGATGCTGCCTCTTTGTCACTGGTGCCAGCAATCAAAAAATTATAATTAACATTCCACTTATCAATCATTTTCTCTACTCGCTTTTTCGCATAATCAAAATCATCTTTTTGCTCATAGGCTAAGCCAATAATTTCTACACCTCTGTCTTTATTTTCATCATACCAGGCAGAAAGAAATTTCGTTTCATCCATGCAATTAGGACACCAGGTGCCAAAAATTTGCAGAATAACCACCTTGTCTTTATATTTTTCATCAGTTAAACTTACTTGTTGCCCATCTAAGTTTGGAAAGCTAAAGTTAATCTGATCATATCCTCTTTTTAGGTAAGTTAGTGAGTCGGGATGTGGTAATTCTGCGTTTTCATTTTTAAAGCCTGTCCATGTTTCGTGCCATTCCTTTCCGGAATAGAAATCACCTTGTAAAGTGCCGTCTTTCTGCATGGTAGCCTCAAATAAGTAAGCATGGTTGCCGTCAAATGTGCTTAATTTCAAAGTGTTGTTATCTGCTGCCCCTGTTAAGTACCTATAATCGCCTACTGGAGTTAAAAAGGTACCTTTAACCTGATTTTCATTCTGCGTAAAAATACCTATGGCTAGAGTTGTGTCTTGTTCTTCCGACTCAATAAATGTTACTTCCCATTTCCCGGAAAAATCAGAGGGAGATTTTTCTTCATCTATTAAAATAAATTTTTCATTCCCTCTATGAAATGAAACAGGAAGAACATAATCATCTTCGTAATGCTTTGTGTAAGTACCGGAAAGTGCACTATTTTGGATCGCTAAATCTAAAGTAATATCAAAAATATGCAGTGGTATGTGTAGGGAATCATTCTTACGGGTTATATCATCTAACAGTATCTCTTCATCACCATTAATAATTTGGCCGACAATTGTACCATTTTCATTCTCATTGAGGTGCATTTTAAAGGGGGTCTTCTTGTTTTGCATGCTGATTTCACCAATCCATAGTCCATCCAGTACAATTTTTTGTTTTTCAGGATTACAAGCAATAACTAAGATAAGTAAAAAGGGTAGTAAATATTTTTTCATAATGATGTAATACAGAATCTGAGCTAAAATGGTTTAAAGTTTTTTGTCGTTTTGCTGACTTTCTTCTTTTTGGTGCTTAAGGAGCCTTAAATTTAATGCAAAATATAAATTTAAGATGGATTTGGAACCAATAAAAGGTTATTTTCTGGAGTTTAGGTTAAATTTGGTTAATACTATTATTCAGCACCATCATTTTTAATGATTAGATCTTTTATTTTTATTTCAAAAATGAAGTTATTGCTATTTAAATTAAACTATTAATTATGCCCGGTATTTTTGAAGAGTTACGAATTTTAGAACTGGCAAATGTGCTAGCGGGTCCATCTGTAGGTCAGTTTTTTGCTGAACTGGGAGCGCAGGTGATTAAAATTGAAAATCCTCGAACCTTTGGTGATGTTACACGCTCGTGGAGACTTTCCTCGGAAACGGATGAGTGGGCCAATAGCGCTTATTTTTCAGCAATAAATTCCGGAAAATACTCTCTTGGTTTAGATCTTAAAAACCCAAGCCACATGAAGGTGTTTTTAGAGCTAGTAAGCAAATCAGATATGCTTATTTCAAGTTATAAACCCGGAGATGCAGAGAAACTCTCTATCGATTATGAATCTTTAAAAAGCGAAAATTCAAAATTGATTTATGGCCAAATTACAGGGTATGGCAATGATAATCTTAAAGTTGGATACGATGCCATATTACAGGCAGAGTCAGGTTTTATGTTTATGAATGGTGAGCCGGGCGGTAAATCGCTCAAAATGCCGGTGGCTTTAATTGATATTTTAGCTGCTCATCAGCTTAAGGAGGCCTTACTTGTTGCTTATATTCATCAGTTGAAGACAGGTGGAGGTAGCAAGGTGACTGTTTCACTATTGGATACTGCTATTTCAAGTTTAGCAAATCAAGCTACGAACTACCTAATTGCCCAACACAACCCAGTAAAAATGGGGGCAGAACACCCTAATATTGCGCCTTATGGCAGTGTGTTTAGTTGTATAAATGGAGAGCAAATTGTATTGGCAATAGGTACAGATAAACAATTTAAAACACTGTCCGCTATTATTGGAATTTCTGAGATAGCCTATCAAAAGGAATTTGAAACCAATGCCGGAAGGGTGAAACACCGCAAAGAATTGAATGTTATTATTCAACAAGCTTTTTCTAATCTTCAGTTTGAAGGTATTATCAGTCAATTAAATGAAAGAAAAATTCCGGCGGGGAAATTACAATCTGTCGCAGAGGTTTTTGATTCTGGCATTGCAAATCATCTGTTACTTAAATCAAATTTGCAAACCGTAGGCTTGCGAAATTTTGTTGCGAAATCCGATATTTTTGAGGAAACTTCCCACATTGCCCCACCACCAACTTATAATCAGGATTTTCGCTTTGTTTTAAGCAGTATATTACATTATTCAGAACATGAAATTGATCAGTTAAGTTAAAATTAACTCATAAATTGATCAATTCTTTTATAAAATCAGTTTAGGTAAGTATTTAATATTCTTCAATTTAAGCCCTTTATCTCTTTATTTTCTATATTTTTTGATTTTTTAAAGTCTTCAATGTAATCTTTTGAAGAAAAGTGTAAAAAAGTGGGGGAAAGTGGTATGATATGTCATATATTGTGTTAGTTTTGTCTTTAAGAAATTCTGTAAAAACTATAGATGGCATTCCTAACCGGTGAATATGATTGTAAATTGGACGCGAAAGGGCGTTTGGTCTTGCCTGCCAAGATCAAAAACAACCTGCCCGAGAGTTCAAGCAATGAACTGGTGATCAGGAGAGGTTTTGAGCCTTGTTTAGTCTTATATCCTATGCTGGAATATAAAAAGATATTTTCAAAAATATCTTCCCTAAACGAGTTTAATGCAGAATATAGAAATTTACAGCGTAATTTCTTCAGAGGTAATGCAATCGTAGAACTCGATAATGCCGGCCGTATTTTGCTTCCTAAAAACATGCTTGCGTTTGCAGGACTTGAGAAGGAGTCTATTGTGGTAGGTATGGGCAATCGGGTTGAAATTTGGGATGCATCGAAATATGATGAATTCCTTATAAAAGACCAGAAAGAATTTTCTGATTTAGCTGAAAAACATCTTTTTGAATAGTAGAACTTATGAGTGAATACCACGAACCGGTCATGTTGCAGGAATGCATTGAAGGTTTATCTATAAATCCTTCCGGTGTTTACGTGGATTTAACTTTTGGTGGAGGTGGGCATTCTCAGGCTATTTTACAACATTTAACAAGATGGTAGATTACTGGCTTTTGATCAAGATCAGGATGCAGTAGTAAATGCTGAAGCCATAAACCATGATTGTTTCGAATTTATTCAGGCTAATTTCCGCCATTGCAGAAAATACTTAAAATTATTTGGTGTTAAAGAGGTAGATGGTGTACTGGCCGACCTCGGCGTGTCTTCCCATCAGTTTAATAAGGCTGAAAGAGGGTTTTCTACTCGATTTGATGCTGAATTAGACATGCGCATGGATCAGCAGGCTGAGTTATCAGCTAAAACTGTGGTAAATACTTATGAAGAAGCTGAATTACAGAGAATTTTAGGTTTATATGGTGAAGTAAGAAATGCTAAAACTTTAGCCGCTGCGATTGTGGCAGCAAGAGCTAATAAAGAAATTAAAACAGTGGCCGATCTTAAGAGCATATTGGATAAATATGCCAAAAGAGGGCGCGAGAATAAATATTATGCGCAGGTTTTTCAGGCCTTACGTATTGAAGTAAATGAAGAGCTAAAAGCTTTAGAAGAAGTGCTGGCTCAAATGGAATCCTTAATAAAGCCGGGTGGTAGATTGGTAGTAATGAGTTACCATAGCCTGGAAGATAGATTGGTGAAAAATTTCATTAATAAAGGAAATGTAGAAGGTGTGGAAGATAAAGATTTATACGGTAATGTGTATAAATCTTTTGATGCTATAAATAGAAAACCGATTACGGCAAGCGAGGAAGAATTGGTTAGAAATAACAGATCAAGAAGTGCAAAATTAAGAATTGCTGAACGACAAACATCATGAAGCAAAATACATTCAGAGTAAAAGAAAAGAAAGAGAACAAAGGACAGAAGACCAGTGGAGGAAGTATATTTTCAAAATTTGATCAGTCGATCAGTGGCGGATCTTCAGAAAATGGCCTGCCCGTAAAATATTTACCCTACGTTATGTTTTTTGTTGTGATGGGCATATTCTATATAGGCAACAGTCATTATACTGATAAAACAACCCGGAAAATTGATAAACTACACCAGGAAGTTGAAGATTTAAGAGCGGATTATACCACCCTGAAATCTGAGTATATGTTTGCTTCCAAGCAATCTGAAGTAGCTAAGAAAGTAAAGAAATTAGGCTTAAAAGAAACTGAAGTACCACCCTTTAAAATTATAGTGGAAAAAGGTGAATATTAAAAAATCCATATTGCTCCGTGTGCGTCTGGCCTTTTTGGCGGTGTTGCTGTTTTCAGTAGCCATTCTTTACCAGATTTTCCATATCCAATGGATAGAGGGAGACATGTGGAGAGAAAAATCTGAAGAGGTGAGATTAAGTTACCAGGAAGTGAAGGCTACCAGAGGGAATATTTATTCTGACAACGGAAGCTTATTGGCTACTTCCTTACCGTTTTATAGGGTCTCTTTGGATCCCACCATTGTAGATGATGATATCTTCCGCGAAAATATTGATTCATTAAGCTATTTTTTGGCTAAAAGCTTCGGTCAGTCCGCTACTTATTACAAACAAAAAATTAAAGGAGCTCGACAGCAAGGCAATCAATATGTTATTCTTTCAAGAGATTTAATTGGTTACCAGCAAAAGAAAGAGATGGAAACATGGCCTATCTTCAGGGAAGGAAGATTAGGTGGAGGCGTCATTTTTAATAAAACGGATAAACGCTTCAGGCCTTTCTCCAACCTGGCCTTTAGAACCATTGGCTTTTTAAATGAAAATGACTACGGAGCAGGGCTGGAATACAGCTTTGATAATTATTTAGCAGGCCAGAATGGTAAGGCTTTATTTCAGAAAATTTCAGGAGGGAGCTGGAGACCGGTAAACGATGGTACTGAAATCAGACCAAAAGATGGCTATGATATTCAAACTACCATCAACATCAATTTACAGGATGTATCGGAATCAGCATTATTAAGTCATTTAGTGCAACATGATGCTGATATGGGTTGTGTAATTGTAATGGAAGTGGCTACAGGTGAAATTAAAGCTATCTCTAATTTAAAGAAATTAGAAAATGGCAAATATGGCGAAGTGTATAACTATGCTGTAGGTAGCCATGGCTTACGAGAACAAGGCTCTACTTTAAAATTAGCGTCTTATATCGCCTTGTTTGAGGAGAAAAACTTAAAGTTATCTGATACTATTCAAACAGGGGATGGCGAATTGAAATTTTATAAGGAAACGGTACGAGATCACAAACCAGGAGGCTATGGCACTATCACTATAAAAGAAGCTTTTGAAAAATCTTCCAATATCGCAGTAGCTAAAATGGTGGATGAAACTTTTAAAACAAATCCCCAGCGCTATTTAGATTACCTTAAAAATTTAGGTTTAACGCAGCCTTTAGGCTTTCAAATGATAGGAGAAGGTAAGCCTAAAATTCCACCTTTAAATGAGTGGAGTGGTATTACGTTGCCTTGGATGGCCTATGGTTATGGAATGGAATTTACACCTTTACAAGTGCTTACTTTATACAATGCTGTTGCTAACAATGGTAAAATGATTCGTCCGGTTTTGGTGAACTCTATTAATAAAGTAGATAAAGAAATTAACTCATTTGAAACTAATGTCATTACCAGTCAAATTTGCTCAAAAGAAACGCTAAAGAAAATTAAAATCCTTTTAGAAGGGGTTGTTAAAAATGGCACAGCATCTAATATCAATAATGCTAATTATAAAATAGCCGGTAAAACAGGTACTGCTCAAATTTTAAAGGATGGACGATACACAAGAGAATATTACACTTCTTTTGCAGGCTATTTCCCGGCAGATAAGCCAAAATATTCAGCCATTGTTGTTATGGAGAACCCTAAAGGCTACAGGCAATATGGTTCCGATGTGGCTGCTCCTGTATTTAAAGAGATAGCAGATAAAATTTATGCGCTCGATTTAAAAATGCATGATCCCCACTTTTTGGAAGAAAAGCCTGAAATAGGCGTTTTTCCTGTTGTGCAGGCCGGTAAAAAGGAAGATTTATCTATTATGCTCAATTATTTGGGTGTTTCCAATCATTCCAGTAATTCTGATGTAGAGTGGGTAAGAGCATCTATCAATAAGAATGCAATAAGCTGGAAGGAAACCCGCAGTGAGCCTGGGCAAGTGCCTGATGTAAGCGGAATGACTTTAAAAGACGCACTTTTCTTATTAGAAAATAGTGGGCTGGAAGTAATTGTGGCCGGTCATAAAGGGAGAGTAATTACGCAATCTCAGTTGCCGGGAAGTAGAGCTTTAAAGGGCAGTAAAATTAAAATAGAAGTAGGTTAAGTGGTATTGTTAAAGGACATATTATATAAAGTTAAATTACTGAGCGTTTCAGGAAACATGGAGCAGCAGATCAATGCTATCCAATTCGATTCCAGAAAAGTACAGAAAAACGATGCTTTTGTGGCAGTGGCTGGTACGCAAGTGAATGGCCATGAATATATAGAGTCAGCGATTTTAAAAGGGGCAGTAGCTATTATTTGCGAAGTGTTTCCTGAAAAATTGCAAGAGGGTATTACTTACATTCAAACTTCTAACAGTGCAAGGGCACTAGGTTTAATGGCAGATAATTTTTATGATCATCCTTCATCTAAATTATTTTTAATAGCTATAACAGGCACTAATGGTAAAACTACTACTGTTACCCTGATGCACCAATTGTTCATGGGGCTTGGGTATAATTCAGGTTTGCTTTCTACGGTTCAAAATCAAATCAACGAAGAAGTTATTCCTGCAACACATACCACACCGGATGCACTGCAATTGAATAAATTATTACATCAAATGGTGAAGGCAGGTTGCAGCCATGTTTTTATGGAGGCCAGTAGTCATGCTATTGATCAGGAAAGAATGGCAGGCTTGCAAATAGCTGGAGCTGTATTTTCTAATATATCTCATGATCACCTTGATTACCACGGAACATTCGATGAATATATTAAAGCCAAGAAAAAATTATTTGATGAGCTGCCTGCTAGTGCTTTCGCATTAGTAAATGTAGATGATAAGCGCGGCATGGTGATGTTGCAAAATTGTAAAGCTTCAAAATATACCTACTCATTAAAAATGATGGCCAATTACAGAGCCAAGGTTTTATCCAATGCATTGCAAGGATTAGAGTTGAGTATTGATCAAAAAGATGTGTGGTTTAGATTAATTGGATATTTCAATGCCTATAATCTTTTGGCAGCTTATGCGGTAGCCCATATTCTGGAGGAAGATGCAGTGGAAGTGTTAACTCATTTATCCCAAATAGAATTGAAAAATGGTCGTTTTGAGCAAATCCCTAATACTACGGGCATTACGGCTATTGTTGATTATGCACATACTCCTGATGCTTTAGAAAATGTACTAAACACGATTGATAATATCCGCACAGGTAATGAGCAAGTGCTTACTGTTATAGGTTGCGGAGGCAATAGAGATAAGGATAAACGCCCTTTGATGGCAGAGATAGCCTGCAGACTGAGTAATAGAGTTATACTCACTTCCGACAACCCAAGAGATGAGGTGCCGGAGGATATAATTGCAGACATGCAAAAGGGTGTGCCGATTTCGCAGGTGCGAAAAGTAACCAATTTACCCGATAGAAAAGAAGCCATTAAGCTGGCATGTAGCTTTGCACAAAAGGGAGATATTATTTTGGTAGCAGGAAAAGGTCATGAAACCTATCAGGAAATTAAAGGAGTAAAACATCATTTTAATGATAAAGAAGTTGTAAGTGAAATGTTGAATTTAATTCATAACAAGTAAAACAGTGCTATATTATTTATTTGACTTTTTAGATAAACAATGGGATCTTTTGGGAGCCGGTGTATTTCAATATATCTCCTTTAGGGCGGGTATGGCGGCATTTTTCTCCCTTTTAATCACTATTACTTTTGGTAAAAAACTTATCAATTTATTGCAAAGAAAACAAGTAGGGGAGTCTGTTAGAGATTTAGGTCTGGAAGGTCAAATTGAAAAAGCCGGTACACCAACTATGGGGGGCATTATCATCATAATGGGTATTGTAATCCCTGTTTTGTTGTTTTCAAAAATTGAAAATATCTATATCATTCTTTTAATAGTTTCCACTATCTGGATGGGGCTAATAGGTTTTTTAGATGATTACATCAAAGTATTTAAAAAAGACAAAAAAGGTTTACAAGGTAAATTTAAAGTAATTGGGCAAATTGGATTAGGTTTAATTGTAGGATTAACCTTATTCTATCACCCCGATGTGGTAGTTCGTGAATTCGTAAACCCTGTTAGTGTGGCTGATGGCGTAGAAATTCTTTCGGAAGACTCTTATACTGACATAAAATCAATGATTACCACCATTCCTTTTTTTAAGGACAACGAATTTAGCTATTCTGATATATTACCTTTTATACCGGATGCCTACACGGTTGTTATTTATGTGTTATTTGTGATTTTTATTGTAACAGCAGTCTCTAATGGCGCTAATATTACTGATGGTATTGATGGCTTAGCTGCAGGTACTTCTGCCATAATTGGGTTGGCTTTGGCCATTTTTGCTTACGTATCAGGTAATGCAATCTTTTCTCAATATCTCAATATCATGTATATACCTAATAGTGGTGAGATTGTGATTTTTTGTGCGGCTTTTGTTGGAGCCTGTGTAGGTTTTTTATGGTATAATACACATCCGGCTCAGGTTTTTATGGGCGATACCGGTAGTTTATCTATCGGAGGCATCATTGCTGTGCTGGCTTTAGTAGTAAGAAAAGAGTTTTTAATCCCTGTATTATGTGGCATTTTTCTAATAGAAAATTTATCTGTGATTATTCAGGTAGCCTATTTTAAATATACTAGAAAGAAATACGGAGAAGGCAGACGAATATTCTTAATGGCGCCTTTACATCATCATTATCAGAAAAAAGGAATCCATGAATCTAAAATCGTGAATCGGTTCTGGATTGTAGGTATTTTGTTGGCTATTATTTCAGTAGCAACATTGAAATTAAGGTAAGTAAGAAAAGGTATGAAAATATAAAATTGAAAAGAAAGAGTTAATCAGAAATGAAAAAATTAATCGTCATATTAGGAGCCGGGGAAAGTGGAACCGGAGCTGCTTTGCTGGCAAAAGCAAAGGGATATGATGTTTTTGTGTCTGATTTAGGTAGAATTTCGGTTGAAAATATTCATAAATTAAATCAGGCTGAAATCGTTTTTGAAGAGGGTAAGCATACAGAGGAGAAAATTTTAAGTGCCGAGTTTATAGTTAAAAGCCCTGGAATTTCGCCCAAAGCCTCCATTGTAAAAACTGCTGTGGAAAAAGGTATTCCTATAATTGATGAGCTTGAATTTGCTTCACGTTATACGGAAGGAAAAATTATAGCTATTACAGGAACAAATGGAAAAACCACCTCAACTTTATTGACCTATCACCTCTTAAAAGAGGCAGGGTTTTCTGTGGGTTTGGGAGGAAATGTAGGTAAGAGTATGGCGGCTCAATTGGTTCAGAGAGATTATGATTGGTGGGTATTAGAAGTGAGTAGCTTCCAAATAGATGGATTCATCCATTTTAAGCCATATATCGCTGTTTTGTTAAATATTACGCCGGATCATTTGGATAGATATAATTATGATTTGTCTCATTATGTTGAGGCTAAATTTAATTTATTCAAAAATCAAAATATAGAGGACTATGCTATTCTTTATCACGATAATGGATTGATTGATGAGGAATTAAAAACAAGAAATTTAAAATCAAAGATTTATACAATCACTTTCGATGATGCACCAGCTTTAGGAGCCTATGTTAATACGGAAGGGATAATAATAAAACATCAAAAAACGAGTACAACTTTTACTGCAGATTTACTTACTATTAAAGGAAAACATAACCAGATTAACGCTATGGCTTCAATACTTTCATCTAAAATTACCGGAATTAAATCAGACAAAATTTCGGAAAGCTTGCCGAGATTTAAAAATGTACCTCACAGGTTGGAGCCAGTCGGAAATATACATGGAGTAGAATTCATTAATGATTCTAAAGCGACAAATGTGGACGCGGTTTACTATGCACTAGATGCATATACTCGCCCAATTATCTGGATAGTAGGGGGAGTGGATAAGGGCAATGATTATGAAAAATTGGAATCTGTAAATTCTAATGTGAAGGCTATTATTTGTTTAGGGACGGATAATACCAAAATTAAAGAATTTTATAAGGGTAAGTTTCCTATTATAGAAGAAACGCAATCCATGCAAGAAGCTGTACGAATGGGGTATAAGCTTTCTAAGGACAGGGAAGTGGTGTTGCTTTCACCAGCTTGCGCTAGTTTTGATTTATTCAAAAACTATGAGGACAGAGGTGATCAATTCAGATTAGCAGTTCAATTATTACAGCGTGAAGTAGAATTAAAAAAATTATCGCAGTCATGATCAATATTCAAACCATAAAAAGCTTTGCAGATAAGCACTTAAAAGGAGACCCTGTTATTTGGACAGTGGTTTTTGCTTTAGGTATGCTTAGCATTTTAGTGGTATATAGTGCCACTGGCACCATTTCATATTTCAAGTTTGATGGAAATACGGAATATTATTTATTAAGACATAGTTTTTTAGTCTTTTTAAGCTTTTTTGCCATGTGGGTGGCTCATAAAATCGATTATAGATATTATTCTAAATTATCGCGCCTGGCCTTATGGCTTTCAGTGCCGCTTTTGATATTTGCCTGGCAATTTGGGGTAAACTTAAATGATGCTTCCCGTTGGATAACCATTCCATTCTTGAATCAATCATTTCAGCCTTCGGATCTGGCAAAATTAGCTTTGATTATCAATTTGGCTGGTATGCTTTCTAAGAAGCAACAAAACATCACTGATTTTAAGAAGGCGCTCATTCCAATGCTATTATGGTGTGGTTTGATTTGCGGCTTAATAGCCATGACTAATCTATCAACCGCTATTTTGCTTTTTATTACTTGTATGCTTTTATTGTTTATTGGTCGGATACCTGTGAAATACCTGGCTATGCTTTTTTTAGTTGGGATAATGGCTGTAGGAACTGCAATGGTAGTAGGACAAAGAGGGCAAACAGCAATCAACAGGGTAGAAAGCTTTATTAAAAAGGAACAAATACCCTTTCAGGCTGAGCAGTCTTATATTGCTGTAGCCACAGGAGGGATTACAGGAAAAGGTCCGGGAAATAGCAGCCAAAGAAATTTTCTTCCTGAGGCTTTTTCAGATTTTATTTTTGCAATAGTGGTAGAAGAATATGGTATGATTGGCGCTACAGTTGTGATATTGCTTTACCTCACCTTGCTTTACCGGGGAATGAAGGCCGCAGCAGCTAGTGGAAAGGCATATGGAGGTCTTCTTTCTGCAGGGCTGAGTTTTGCCATAGTGCTGCAAGCTATGGTAAACATGGGTGTGGCTGTAGGTTTGGGGCCTATTACAGGTTTGCCATTACCGCTTTTAAGTATGGGTGGAACATCTTTACTTTTCACGGGCCTGGCAATGGGTATTATTTTAAGTGTAAGCCGTGGAGAAATAGAAGAGAGCTCTGAATTAAGAGCTAGAAATCAATTTGAAAATTTACCTAAAAAGGAAGCTGCATAAGTGAGTCAGGAGCACAAACCATATCGTTTTATTATTAGTGGTGGAGGCACCGGGGGGCATATCTTTCCGGCACTGGCTATTGCCGACCAAATTAAATTGGAAAAGCCAGACTCTGAAATACTTTTTGTAGGTGCAGAGGGTAAAATGGAAATGCTAAAAGTGCCTGAAGCAGGTTATAAAATATTAGGCTTGCCTATTGCAGGTATTCAAAGAAGTTTATCAATAAAAAATTTAGCCTTTCCTTTTAAACTTTTAAATAGTTTAAGACAGGCTAAGGCTATCGTTAAAAATTTTAAACCTGACGCAGTTATTGGTGTAGGTGGTTATGCCAGTGGGCCAACTTTAAGAGCAGCCTCCAATGTGGGAATTCCTTGTTTTTTACAAGAGCAAAATTCTTATGCTGGCTTAACTAATAAGTGGCTAAAAAATAAAGTACAAAAAATATGTGTGGCCTATGAGGGCATGGATAAATATTTTCCTGCTGAAAAGTTACAAATAACAGGCAACCCGGTAAGAAAAGGCTTAATGAATTTACCAGATAAAACCACAGCATTAAAGCATTACGATTTAAAAGCTGATAAGCCTGTAATATTAGTGTTAGGAGGGAGTTTGGGAGCCAGGGTAATTAATGAAAGTGTAGTAAAACAATTGCCAGCTATTGCCAAGAGTCATACGCAAATGATTTGGCAAACTGGCAGACTTTACCACAATGAGATGTTGGTGAGGGCTGAATCTGCAAATAAAAATCAATTAAAAATAGTTGAATTTATAAAAGAAATGGAGATGGCTTATGCTGCTGCAGATATTATAATCTCAAGGGCAGGTGCATTATCTGTTTCAGAATTGGCCATTATTGGCAAGCCTGTTATTTTTGTGCCTTCTTCAGGAGTGGCGGAAGATCATCAGACTAAAAATGCTAATTCATTGGTGGCAAAAGATGCCGCAATATTGATTACAGATCAGGAAGCTGAGAAGGTTTTAGTACCAAAAGCTCTTCAATTATTGGAAGATGAGGATTTGAAAAAAGAATTAGCCACCAACATAAAACAATTAGCTAAGCCTAATGCAACAGAGGACATAGTGAAAATTATATTTTCAATGATTAAATGAATTTAAAAAAAATACATAGCGCCTATTTTATTGGAATTGGAGGGATTGGTATGAGTGCTTTAGCTCGCTGGTTTCACCATAACGGGGTATTTGTATGTGGTTATGATAAAACTCCTACAGAATTAACCGAAAAGTTGGAGTTAGAAGGTATTTCAGTTCGGTTTAATGATGAGGTTGATGCAATACCTGAAGAAATTAAGAATAATCAGAAGGACGTTTTAATTGTCTACACTCCTGCAATTCCTAAACTACATAAAGGATTGAATTACCTGAAGGACAATGGTTTTGCGGTTTATAAACGCTCCGAAGTATTAGGCTTTATCACCAAAGGACTTTATACAGTAGCCGTTGCGGGTACCCATGGGAAAACAACTACAAGTTCGATGGTAGCTCATATTTTAAAGCATGCAGGTAAAAATGTAGCAGCTTTTTTAGGGGGTATTTCTACCAATTATGGGACCAATATGCTCGTAAATGAAGCAGATTTCGAAAATGCAATAGTAGTAGTAGAAGCAGATGAATTTGATCGTTCATTTCTCACTTTGCACCCTAATTTGGCCGTAATTACTTCTACAGATGCCGATCACCTGGATATTTATGGGGAATTGGCAGAATTGAAGAAATCCTTTTCCTTGTTTTTAGATAAGGTAAATCCTAGTGGTAAAATATACATAAAAGCGGGTTTACAAAGTGGGTTGAATCTTAGCGAAGTAAAAGCACCTGTTAGGGATTACGGTTTAAATAACGGTGAAATTATTGCCCAAAACATACGGATAATCGAGGGGAAATTTGTGTTCGATGTTAAAAGTGATAACATCTCTATCACAGATTTTGAACTTTCGGTGCCGGGCTATCATAATGTAGAAAATGCCACTGTGGCTATTGCAATAGCTGCTGAGTTAGGCCTTAGTGCCGAAGCAATTAAAGGGGGGATAGCCAGCTATAGTGGCGTTAAGCGCAGATTTGAATATATTTTTAAATCTGAAGAAATTATCTTTATTGATGATTATGCACATCATCCCGGAGAAATTAGAGCAATGTTGGAATCTGTTAAAGCGCTATACCCCGGTAAAAAAATAAGTGTGCTATTTCAGCCGCATTTATATTCTCGTACCAGAGATTTTGCAGAGGGTTTTTCTGAAAGCCTAAGTTTGGCAGATGAGGTGATGTTATTAGATATTTACCCGGCCAGGGAAGAGCCTATTGAGGGAGTAAATAGCGAAATGCTACTGGAAGCTATTCAATCTGGAGAGAAATATTTACTACAAAAAAGCGAGGTGTTAAATCACCTGAAGTCGGTACAGCTGGAAGTTTTAGTAACCCTTGGTGCCGGTAATATTGATCAATTAATTAAACCTATAAAAGCATTATTTGAGCAGCAATATGCAGCCTAAAAACAAAATATATATCGTTCTTAAGTTAGTGATACCTTTATTGGTGTTTTTTGTATCAATTGGTTTTGTGAGCAAAAAACAGGATGATAAGCTATGTTCAAAAATTATTATAACAATAGAAAATCAGCAAGGTAATTTTTTTATAAATGAAAGTGATATCATGGATATCATCACCAAAAATGGTAGAGAATTCGTAGTGAATATGCCTTTCGAAACCATTAAATTGAAGGATATAGAAGAAAGAATTGAGCAATTGAAATTTGTGGAGTCAGCACAGGTTTACCATGATTTATCTGGCGTGATGATGGTAGATGCTAAGCAAGCTAAACCCATTGCAAGAATTATGAATCCTGCGGGCAAAGATTATTACATTAGTGACAAGGCAGAAATTTTACCGGTTTCGGATCGCTTTACGGCCAGAGTGATGGTGTTGTCAGGCTCATTTTTTAAACCTTATCTAAAGTCTAATTTATTAATTGATGAGGCAGGTACTGATTTCTTTCAATTTATTAAATTTATAGAAAAAGATAAGTTTTGGAGTGCACAATTTGCTCAATTGGACGTAGACTCTAAAGGCAGGATAAATATATACCCTCAGGTGACCAAGCAATTAATTGAATTTGGTAGTACTGAGCATTATTCGAATAAATTATCAAGATTGAAAATTTTTTACGACAAGATTTTGCCTGATAGAGGGTGGAATCGATATGAACGTGTAAATTTACAGTTTAAAGACCAAATCATTTGTGAATAGATTAACCTTAGGCAATACATGAATATGCAAAACGATAAAATAGTAGTCGGACTTGACATTGGGACCACCAAGATCTGTGTAATAGTGGGCAGAAAAAATGAATATGGCAAGCTTGATGTATTAGGAATGGGTAGATCCGTTTCTGATGGTGTAGTCAAGGGAAAAGTCATTAATATAGAGAAGACTATATTAGCGATTAAAAAGGCAGTTCAGGAAGCCGAAGATGCCTCCGGAATTGATATTAAGGTCGTGAATGTGGGTATTGCCGGTCATCATATCAGAAGCTCTATTCACAGAGGCAGCATTACCCGAGAAGATGGTGAAGATGAAATTACAGTAGAAGATATAGACAGGCTGGCCAATGATATTGGTCGTATGGTAATGCCGGCCGGAACACAAATTATTCACAAAATGCCTCAGGTATACACAGTTGATTATGACGATGGGATTAAAGATCCTGTTGGCATGACAGGTGTGCGCCTGGAAGCTGATTTTCATGTAATAACTGCAGATGTTAACTCGATTAACAATATAGAGAAATGTGTTAAAAGAGCAGGACTTGATATAGAAAATATGATATTGGAGCCATTAGCTTCCAGCTTATCAGTGTTAAGTGAAGACGAGAAGGAAGCAGGCGTTTGTCTTGTAGATATAGGAGGTGGAACCACTGACATAGCTATTTTCCATGAAAATATTATACGTCATACCGGTGTTATACCGTTTGGAGGTAATATCATCACCTCCGATATTAAAGAAGGATGTATGGTAATGCAACAACAGGCTGAATTATTGAAAACTAAATTCGGAAGAGCTATTGCAACAGAAGCCAATGAAAATGAAATAGTTTCAATTCCGGGCTTACGTAATAGGGCACCTAAAGAAATATCGATTAAAAACCTTGCGCACATCGTGGAAGCGCGTATGGAAGAGATTGTGGATTTGGTGCATGCTGAAATTATAGCATCGGGCTATGAAGGAAAACTTGCCGGTGGTATTGTAATAACAGGTGGTGGCTCGCAACTGCATAGTGTAAGACAATTAGTAGAATACCTAACGGGAATGGACGCCAGAATTGGTTACCCTAACGAGCATTTAGGTAAAAGTAAAATAGAACAAGTGAAAAGTCCAATGTTTGCCACTTCGGTAGGTCTGGTATTGGTAGGTTATCGCTCACTGGATGAAAGAGAAAATAGATACTTACAATCCAAGGCGATGAATCAGAATGCTTATGTAAATCAAAAGCAGAAAGCTGGTAAAAAAGGAGGAGACTTCTTTAGCAAGATCATCAATAAAACGAAGAGTTTATTGATAGATGACTTTAATGAAAATGACGATTATTAAGATTGAACCATTATGACAGAAGGAGCATATAAATTCGAAATACCAAAGCACCACAAATCTATTATTAAGGTAATAGGTGTTGGTGGAGGAGGCAGTAATGCAGTCAACCACATGTTTAACCAAGGCATCAAAGATGTAGAATTCATAATCTGCAATACTGATGCTCAGGCCTTAAAAACAAGTCCTGTGCCCAATAAGCTACAAATTGGGTTAAATCTAACCAGTGGTTTAGGAGCCGGTGCCAATCCTGCTAAAGGAAAGGAAGCCGCAATGGAAAGCAAAGAAGATATTCGTGAATTATTAGGTACGGATACCAAAATGCTTTTTGTTACTGCAGGTATGGGTGGTGGTACCGGAACGGGTGCAGCACCTGTTATTGCGCGTATTGCAAGAGAAATGGATATTCTTACGGTGGGTATTGTTACTTCCCCATTTGGTTTTGAAGGTAAAAAGAAAGCCAAACAGGCAGAGGAAGGTATCCGCGAGTTGAAAGAAAACTGCGATACTGTTCTGGTAATTCTCAATGATAAATTACGTGAAATTTACGGAAACCTCACCATAGGAAATGCTTTTGCCAAGGCAGATAATGTTTTAACCACAGGTGCCAAAGGTATTGCTGAAATTATAACAGTGCCTGGTTATGTAAACGTGGATTTTGAAGATGTTAAAACGGTAATGAAAAATGCCGGGGCAGCTGTAATGGGCTCTGCACGTACAGAAGGTGATGGTAGAGCTATCCGTGCCGCTGAGGAAGCTCTTTCTTCTCCTTTGTTGAATAATACAGATATATTAGGTGCTGAAAAAATATTGCTTTCCATTATTTCCGGTGAGCAGGCAGAGCTCCAAATGGATGAGCTGACTGAAATTACTGACTATATTCAGGAAATGGCCGGAGAAGATGCAGAAGTAATTTTTGGTCATGGTGTGGATGAGTCATTAGGCCACGCTTTATCAGTAACAGTAATTGCAACCGGTTTTGATCAGGGTGGGTACAAACGAAATGCGATTCCAGAAAAGGAATCAAAAAGAGTATTTGATCTTGATGGACCTAAGCAAATCACCTTGTTCAATAACGAAGACGAAAGTCCGCGCAAAAAGCAGAATGAGTTCTATAAGGAAGAGCCTAGAGAAAATACTTCCAATAAACCTCAGCAAAGGCCTGAAGAGGGTAGAGGCTATTCTTTTGGGTTTCCTTCACAGGAACCGGAGAAAGAAGAAGCGCATGATTATGAATACGAATACGATAATCAGGATAATGAAGCAGAGGAAGATGATTTCACTAAAAGTTTATCTGAGGAGTACGAAATTGTAAATAAAACTCCGGATCCAGAAGCCAGGTTAAGAGCGGAAGAGGAGAGGCAGGAATTTTTAAGGCTTAAATCTAAAGAGCGAATTGCGAAATTAAAGCAACTCAATGGTGGTCATGCCAATACTCCTGAATCTTATAAACAAATGGAGGTTCCGGCATATAAAAGAAAGCAGGTGAAATTAAAGGAAGTTCCTCATTCATCAGAGAAGAATATATCAAAATTTAATTTAAATGATGATAATCAGATTTTAGGGAATAATAAATTTCTACACGATAATGTAGATTAGCCTTTATTGAATTTATATGAGTTAAAAGCAGCCAGAGGCTGCTTTTTTTGTTAATTTTAAATAAAAAAGGCATCAGAAACTACGCTGATGCCTTAAAACCTAATTGAACATGAAAACTATTCGTTGTTATTACAACAATGATTATAACATATAATACTCAAATAGGTTTAAATAAATTAAAGAAAAATTATTATGGCCCTAAAAGTACAAGAAAAAGCACCCTCATTTGAATTGAGATCTACTGCAGGTTTAGCATTTAGTTTAGACGATTATAAAGGTGAGCCGTTGATACTTTTTTTCTACCCTAAAAACTTCACTACTGTTTGTACGAAAGAAGTTTGTGAATTTAGAGATTCATTTTCCACCTTTAAGAATCTGGATATCCAAGTGGTGGGAATAAGTCAGGACACCATTAACTCTCATCTTAAATTTAAGGAGGAAAATAAGCTTCCTTTTGATTTATTAAGTGATCCCAATGGCAAAGTGGCTAAACTTTATAAAGCTGTAGTCCCAATTTTAAATATGAATAGAAGAGTGACTTATTTATTAGATGAAGAGCATAAAATTGCAGCCGTGTATGAAAATATGTTTACTGCTGATAAACATGTTAAAGCAATGACTGAACAATTAAAAAATAAAAAAGCTAAGTAAGATCTGCTGAAAAACTATTAAGGCATAATCGTTGATAAAAAATAATTAATGGATAGTTGTATAAATTAGTTTGTTTTAGGCAAGCCCTAAGTAGTCTGCCGTATAGGAGAGGTATAGCTTATTATTATATTGTATGCTAAACCTATTTAAATTTTTAACGTATCAAAATTTTATGATAAAGGTAATTTCATTCACCGGCTTCATCAGTATTCTTTTAATTATTTTTTCACTGGGTAATGTGTTAGGACAGGAAAGTCAGAATAATTTACCGCTAAGTGAATCTGAAAGTAAAGAAGAGGTTGCTTCGGAAAAGGAGTATGGTAGTATTGAATTAAACTATCAAGACCAGCGAAAAACATCTAAGAAACCTGGTGGTACCTACTTAAAGAACGACAAAGCTCCAAATACGGAGTCTAAAGATTCTGATCCTAAGGAAGAAAACCGAAAAAATTCTATTCTAAAGAGTAGTTCTAGCCTGGTAACAGTTTTCTATGTACTAGTGAGCTATTTATTTTCCGGCCCACTTGACAGTCCAGGTACCTCTAATCGAACTTTATAGTGTCAATTAAGCATTAAAGATAATTGTACTATCTTTAATTGTCTTAACTTTACCCCTTAAACATTAAAACCTAAAAATAGAAACTTTATGAATAAGCTATTATTAGCCGCGATAGTAGTTTTTGCTACTTTTGGATGTGCTTCAGAAAAAGAAAAGTCAGATGAAAACACTACCGAAACGAGCACTGAAACAAAACAGGATGTGTCTGAGCAGAAGTCTACTGCTGGAACAGTGAGTAAAGAACAATTGGAAGGAATTTTATCTGCCTATTTCGATATAAAAAATGCTTTAGTGTTAACAGATGCTTCAAAAGCAAAAAGTGCGTCTTCTAAATTTTTAGAAAAATTAGGTGGGGGAATGGACGATTTAAAGAAGTATGCCCGCAATATTCAAGGTGAGGATAATGTAGAGGAGATTCGTGCTGATTTTGAAGATTTAAGTAAAAGCATGTACGAAGTGGTAATAAATAATACAGAAGCAAAGGATGAGATTATTTATAAGCAGTATTGCCCAATGGCTTTTAACAATAAAGGAGCATTTTGGTTAAGTAGCGAAGAGGAAATTAAAAATCCATACTTCGGAGATAAAATGCTTAAATGCGGTAAAGTGCAGGAAGAGATATAGTACGATTCTCAGTTTGCTCAAAATTTGATTTCTAATATTTTAGAGTAGTTTTGGTAAAAAGTCTTGCATGTGACATTCATCCGAATTCTGTAATTAAATGTAGCAACATTTTTTTTTATATTTACGTTTTCAAATCAAGTACAAAATATTAATAAATAGATAATGGCAAAAACAATAGAAATAACCGATAGTAATTTTGAAGAAATTATAAAATCAGATCAACCTATATTAGTTGATTTCTGGGCAGAGTGGTGTGGTCCTTGTAAAATGATTGGCCCTGTTGTAGAAGAATTAGCAGGTGATTACGAAGGCAAAGCAGTTATAGGAAAGGTGAATGTAGATGAAAACCCTAATGTTTCAGCTAAATTTGGCATCAGAAGTATACCTACCTTATTAGTTTTTAAAGGTGGCGAAATTGTTGATAAACAAATTGGAGCAGTTCCTAAACAAGTTTTAGCAGATAAAATTAATGCGCAGTTAGCGTAGAGTTAATAGGTGTCAGACGCCTTGTTTAATCTTATTTAATCAGAATTTAAAACACAGCCATTTGGCTGTGTTTTTTGTTTTATGAAATAATTAATCTCGAACCCTTTCCAATTGTATAGCTGAAAGCTAACCTAATCTAGGTTATTACTGGTTCATTTACCATTCTTTGATTTTTTATTGTATATGGGGTATCAGTGTTTTCCAGCCTTTCCCATTCTAAGCTTTTCCTATAACGATCAGTAATTTTCCCGTCCTCATTCATCACCATCAGAAAAATCCATTGATTATCACAAAGTTGTTTCACAGTATGTTGCTTCTCTAAGATGCTGTTAATCGCTTCTTTAGGTGCATTAATTACTACGCTCAAACGTTTAGGCTCATGCTGATATTTTTCGCCATCGTGTATCGACTGCATGGGTAAACCTGTTCTTAAATCCCCGGCATAACCCTCTAAAACACCAATTCCGGCTGTTACATTATGCAAGGTTTTATTGCCTGAACCAAAGTGTATGTTGTCCACGGTAGAACCATAATATTGTAGGTTTATCCAGCTCGTTACCACCATTGGGGCTGTCATAATAGCTTCCAAAACTTTAAACTCCCTATCTTGTTTCCATTTATAAGAATGGAGAAATGATTGTCCTTCTAAATTGATGTTCTTTGTGAGAGATCGTGGAGCCACTATAAATGTAGAGCATCCTGCTAAACCCCACTCTGGTCTTACTTGAGCCCAGTCCTTAGTTCTCGACTCAATGGCTAAGTCAACATTGTCGGAGGATCCGAGGTTCATGCGCAAAGCTCTTTCTAATCTTGTGTTTTTACCTGCGGAAGAGAGTCTTATTTTAAGATTCTCATAATCTTTTTGATGAGTGGAAGGTATTTCCTTAGTATTAAATAATGCTACCTCGTCTGTAGTAGTGTCGTGAAGGCAGGCTATAAAATGCGTAGTATTAGGAATAATTATCTCATCTTTACATAAGGCATTCCTCACCGAGTTGTCATTTAATATGGCAGCAGCTACTTTTGCATTTGCCTCTCCTGATTGTCCGGCACAGGCTCCGCAATCTAATCCTGTAGCATGCGGATTATTTACAGTAGTAGATCCGTGCCCAACTATTAATACAAGTCTAGCAAAGTTATCCGTTAAAGACATTGCCTGAAGAGCTCCTTTAGCCATTTTTATTCTATCTTCCATAGGTATCCCAATTGTTTGGTTGTAATTGGGCTCAAGATTGATGTCTTTATCTGAAACCTGCTTCAGATTCAATCCTTTTTTATCAGGATGAGGTACCGGTCTTGTAAGGCCAAAAGAATCTGTAAAAAGTTTCGGTAAGTAAGAAAGGCCTACAGGGCTCACAAAACCAAAACTTGAGACAGCACTAGATTTAAAGGACTTCCAGGAATATGTGAATAAGTTGTCTAATTTACGTTTCCTTAGTGCGCTCTCATGCTGCTCTTTATCAGGCATTTCTTCAATAACGGTAAAGGCAGATGGTATCAGAACAGGGCAGTGATTACGACCACTTTTATGACCCATTTTTACATATTTGATTGGGAAGCCGAAAAAACCAGCAAAACCCAAAGTGTCAATTTCAGGGGCAACAGATTCTAAATTTCGCCTGTATACTTCTGACCTGACATCAATACAAAAAATTGCTTGTACCTCAGGTAGGGTATTTTGAGTAAATTCGGGCTTCTTTTTATTATTAAATTTCCTGATTAATGCACGTTGAGTTGCCAAGTCATATGCATCTTGAAGTATAACTTTATTTTGAATTTCTTTGTCGATGTTATGCGATGACGAGAGATGTGTTATTTTATTTTTATTTGCACTCCATTTTTTCTGGAAAGAGGGATCGGAAATGCATTGGTATAAACCATACTCCCAGCATATTAAAACACATAGAAATTCACTCAAAAGATTTTTTTCTTTTTCATACATTCTTGCTTCCCAGTCCAGTTGGGAGATATAGGAGGACCATCCACCTAATCTTAACAATAAGGCATGTAAATAGAGGTCTAAACTACTCAAAGGTACGCCCATTTCTCCAAGAGCAAATTGAGCAGCATCTTGTGCGTTGGCAGGTAACTTTTTTATCGTCTGCCTAAATCCGGATAATCCCATAACAGATGGAGATCTATCAATTTCGGCTTCAAACTTCCATGAGTTGAATAAGTCTTGCTCTGGTTTAGTTGCCTTCCATTGAGCCTGGCCCTTATCAAAAAATGAGGCTGCCCAGGTAGACATTCTATTTACCATAAAATCGGTCCAGTTGGCACCACTTACTTCTGTAGCTATATCTGATACTACTGCTATTTTACCTGTGGTGTTTTCAGTTTTAGATGTATTTATTTGTTTCAAAAAACCCTTAGCATCTAGCTTAGAAAATTCCTTTTTGTTTTCTAAAACCTCATTAATATCATTCAATGTCATCTTCCCTTGCTCTATTGCGTCTAAATAATAGGAAACAGGAAGAGTGGATTGAATTCCTGCCAAGTTAGATAGTTGTTGCGCTGTATATTCAAAAGTTTGATTTGTAAGGCCTAAATAAGGGTTTACTGCAACAAAATTTTCTAAAGGCCATAAAGGGGCTATTTTTTTGGAGGCTTTTTTTATTGCTTCTATTATAATTTTTTTATTATTCTGAGTAGGTATTTCAGTATAGTTTATGATATGATTATTCAACATTTTTTAAAATTTAAGGTCATTAAAAGATTTACAATGTTTGATTTTTCAATTAAATATTGGAACTACCTGGTGTAGCTTTAACATTGGCTGTTGATTTCTTATAATATAATGCACCCACTAAGCGATCGTAGAAAACATTAGCATATAGTCCGTTACGGAAATGAATAGCTAGTTTATTCCATCTTGCTGTGTTGCTGACAAAAGGCGCAATCATTTGAATTAAAATTACCACCAAGAATATAATTAATATAGTTAAAATCAACCCGGTAATGATGAAAGAAGGCTGACCTATAGGAGGTATTTGTCCTGTCAAAAGGTGGCTTATTCCAGACTCAAGGCTGAAAAAAGAGATGGCAACTAAAAAGGTAAGCAAGCTCGCTTGCATTAACCCTTTCAAGGTATTTATGGCAGGTAACACTTTGGAAATGAAGATAGAGAGACCCATTACTATTACAGTCCCTACAGCCACTAAAGCTAATTCTTCTACCGGATCAATCCCCCAAATATAGGCAAGTGCCATAAATACTATTAGCGCTAAAAATATGCTATTTAAGGACTGGAATAAATTCCCTCTCCTAGCTGTTGATGATACTCGGGATGCTTTCAGCACGTCTATCACACTGCCGGAAGAAAGGAATGCATGAGCTTTGTAAAAGGAATGAGCTACCAAGTGTAATATTGCCGCTGAGTATACCCCGAAGCCACACATAAGCAAACTGAAACCCATATGTGAAATGCTGGAATAGCCTAATGCAGTTTTTACCGAAGTTTGGGTCAGGTAAGAAATTGAAGCGAATAAAGCAGTAAAGCCCCCAAATACGATAAGTACAATAGGAGCATATTGTGCACTACTCATTACAAATGCCATTCTGGCAACCAAAAATGGCCCTGCATTGAGTAAACCAGCATGCAGTAATGCAGAAACCGGTGTAGGTGTTTCCATCACTTCTACAAGCCATCCGTGGGTAGGAAATAAAGCTGATTTTAAGATGGCAGCAAGAGCAATGCATATCGCTGTTATTTCTAATAATAATGAAGTATTAGAAATGGCAAGCTCTTTTATTCCTGAGAAAATACTTTCAAGATTACCCGTACCAAACTGATTGTAAAGCAAAATGCAGGCCGTTAGCAAAAAAAGATCACTAAGTCGTGCAGCAATGAATTTTTTACGCGCTGCAATAATAGCTCCGGGTCTTTCAGGGTAAAAAGTAAGTAGTTTGTGGAGGAATAAGCTGGTCAATACCCATGTCACAAATATCATGGCCAAATTTCCTGAAAGTACTAATAATTGCACAGAAGCAATAGTAGCTGCGAGTCTACCGGTAAACACACCTTGTCTTTTATCCCCATCCATATAATTGAAACTAAATTTCAATACAATAAAACCTATAAGGTTAATCATGGTGAAAATTAAAATGCTAAGTGCATCTAAGCGGATAGATAATCCTAGGTTTGAATACCCTATTGTACTACTTTCGAGTAGGCCATTCTGATACACAAAACCAGCTCCTGTTAAAGCTATTAGTATACCAATTAAGGAGACAATTTTACTGATGTTTATTAGCTCTTTTGGCCGAATACCTGGTTGGAATCGTGACGCAATAGCAGTTAACGAAAACAGAACTGGTGATAAAACAAGTATTAAAATGATTAAATTTTCAGACATACTATTCAAATAGTTAATTAGTGTTAAATTAATTCAATTGAAATATTAGTATTAATTTTTAAGGATAGCCCTTCTTCTTTTGCAGATTGAATAATCTCAAGAATTGAATTTCTGGTTTCTTTCAACTCATTTATTTTTTGAACTGAAAACTCATCACGCTTCCCATATCTTTCTTGTGAGCTCCAATCTCTTATGTGATGAAGATTGATTTCTTGTTTTATTAAGTGAATTAGGATTTCTTTTGCTTCGAAAGTGGAAAACTCCCCTTCTAATAAATTAAAAGCTTGAGTATTAATTGTAGTTGATTCCATAGTTGAATAAAAATTTTAAAGTTTCACATAAATTATTTCACAAAAATGTAGACTTTTATTTATAAATTTTTATTTATATTTATTATATAAACCATAAAAAATATTTATGAATTACACTATACATCAACTGCAAATTTTTCTTAAGGTGGTTCAAACCAAAAGTATTACTAAAGCTTCAGAAGAGCTTTTTATGACTCAGCCTGCTGTTTCAATTCAGCTTAAAAACTTACAGGATCAATTTGATTTGGAGCTTTATGAGGTATTAGGTAGAAAACTTTACATTACAGAATTTGGTAAAGAAATTGCTGAAATAGCAGAAAGGGTGATGAATGAACTGAATACCATTAATTATAAGACGGAAGCTTTTAATGGCATTACCACTGGTAAGCTAAGAATCTCCTCTGCCTCTACCGGTAAGTATGTCATCCCCTTTTTTTTAGAGGGGTTCCTATCTCAGAATTCGGGGGTAGACCTTATATTAGACGTTACTAATAAAAGTAAAGTAATTCAAAGTCTTAAAAATAATGAAATTGACTTTGCTTTGGTATCAGTTTTACCGGAATTTTTAGAAATAGAGGAAGAACAATTAATTGAAAATAAGTTATTTCTTATAGGTAATCAGCCCCATAAAATAATTGATAAACCATTGATATACAGAGAGGAAGGGTCTGCTACGCGGAGGGCTATGGAGCAATTTTACGGTATTCAGAGAGGCAAGGATAGAAAAAAAATGGAACTGACCTCTAACGAAGCGGTAAAACAAGCTGTTATTGCAGGCTTAGGTAATTCCATAATGCCACTTATTGGAATTAAGAATGAATTATTAAATCATCAGCTTTATATTCTGCCGGAAAAAAACCTTCCTGTTAAAACAAAATGGCGTTTAATATGGCTAAAAAATAAAAGACTGTCGCCCGTTGCACAAGCATATCTCCACTTTATTAGGCAGAAAAAAGAGGATATTTTAAAGACTAATTTTCAGTGGTATATCACCTATGTTTAATTGAGATTAAAAGAATTGAGTTGTAATATTTTGTTTTAATCACCTAAAAAATACTCCCGGATCACCACATTGGCATTTAAACTTGTTGTATTTTCTGCTACCACAGAATTAGGAAAAAAGGAATCCGAACTCGGCCAATGAAGGCCATGACTGATCTAAGGCAGCAATATTAGCTCGTTATCATTTGCACAGTCAAATTGATAAGTCCTGATATCTCGATCAGTATTCGTGGTGAATTGATTTTCGCAATTCAGCAGTATTGTCCATCTTAATATCATCTCTTCCACATCAGGTTTGGTGCCTGCATAAGAGGTGCCTATAAATATATCTCCACCTTCAAATGGATTGAGAGAATCTTCTGGGCCTGGAATATAAAATAATTTTGGCGGACTTGATTTAGGAACTAAATCAGGAATCCAGTCTGATTCGGCAATGGGAGCGACTGCACTAATTAATTCAGGATTTTCTCTAGTCATGCTTGCTCCATTTGAAAAGCTGGAAGCAAAGAACTTCTCTCTAAAATTAGGAAGTGTGTCTTTAATCTGCACAATCATTTTATTGATAAAACCAACGTCATCTTCATTTCATTCCACCGCCCCGATAGTGCTTCTTCATGAACCATCATTCCAGGTTTGCGGATTATTAGCAAAACTTGCAGGGCTTCCCAAATCTTGTCTGCTACTATCAGGCAAAACAACCATAATTCCTTTCTCATCAGCAAATGATTTCCAGTTATTGCTTTCAAAAGTCACTTCAGCCTGTCCACCGCCTCCGTGAAATATAATAATGACAGGATAAATTTTCTGTACATCGTAACTTTGAGGTATATAAATAAATATTCCCTATTTAAACCATCATGGGCTAAGGACAATCTGTAAGTGCACTCTTCCCAATTACTAGTAGCCAAATCCTGACTTAACTGGTAAGAAATGAGAAGTAGAATAGAGACAATTTAAATCAAAAGGCTATTTTTCATGTTCATTTAATCAATCACCCATAAACTCATCAGCAGTTTGATTCCAAAATTCAGATAGATAAATCTCGGTCAGAAAATCATTAGTTAACGCTAAATCAAATTCATCAGGATACATGCTTTCATCTTCAATTTGGTAGAGATCCAATAAGTCAGCTTTATCTGGTTGAATATTTTTGATTATTACCTTAACTAAATGTTCATAACCGGACAGCCCGCCAATATTCTCCGGCGGACAAGCTTTTTCCCCTTTTACACAAAAAGGTATGCCTTTAAACAATTCTATTTCATTCGGCGTGGGCTTTTGAAAACTGATTTTATGCCACCAATCATCTCCGAAATCATACCAATACCAAAAAAACTGACCATCAGTAATTTTATAAAAATCAGACAGCTTTACCCTATCTGCCTTTTCTTCTTGAGGAGCTGCATCAAAACTGAAGCTTTCTTCAATTTCAGGTAAACCTGCCTTTATATTGGCAACCCTTCCTTTTCTATCCGTAAAACTAAATAAATGTTGCATCATCCAACCCATGGCCTCCTGGCATACTAAATGAAATTGCAACATATTGATATCTGCAGGTACTAAAACCACTCTATAAATATCAGTGTCTTCCAGATGGATTTTTACTTTAAAAGGGTCTTTTTTTATAGGGGTCACGCTCATTACTTGATTGTGTTTAATTGGCTAATTTATTGCATCACTAAGTTATCAATTTTTTCACTTAATAAATACAAGTCATTCTTAAACTAGGAGCTTTAAAGCCAATAAACTATCTATGATTGCTAATAATTTTAAAATTGACACCATTAATTTTTTATCTGCCTTCTCTTACTTAATTTTGCAGGCAATGGACGCAATTCAAGAAACAAATTTTCAACTACCCAATCAAACCACCTTTTATAGAGGCAAGGTGAGGGATGTATATACAACGCCTACCAAAGTGGTGATGGTGGCTACTGACAGGCTTTCTGCTTTTGACGTAGTGTTGCCAAGAGCCATTCCATTTAAGGGACAGGTGCTTAATCAAATAGCGGCAAAATCGCTCAACGCTACGCGAGATTTAGTGCCTAACTGGTTGGAGGAAAGTCCGGATCCAAACGTGAGTATTGGAATTAAATGTGAGCCTTTTCCAGTGGAAATGGTTATTAGAGGCTATTTAGCAGGGCATGCATGGAGGGAGTATAAATCTGGAAAAAGAACCATCTGCGGTGTGCCATTACCTGAAGGATTGAAAGAAAATGATCAACTGCCTCAACCTATCATCACTCCAACTACTAAGGCGCATGAGGGACATGATGAAGATATCTCCAGAGAAGAAATTTTGAAACAAAACATAGTGGATGAAAAAGATTATGTTATGCTTGAGAATTATACCTTCGAGTTATTTAATAGAGGGTCAGAAATCGCTCGGAAAAACGGATTGGTTTTGGTAGATACTAAATATGAGTTTGGTAAAGCCAATAATCAAATATATTTAATAGATGAAATACATACTCCTGATTCTTCCCGTTACTTCTACGCAGACTCGTATTCGAAAAATCAATTAAATGGTTTAAAGCAGAAGCAATTATCTAAAGAATTTGTACGAGAATGGCTTATTGAAAATGGTTTTCAGGGGAAAGAAGGCCAACAAATTCCGGAAATGACGGATCAGAAAATAAAAGAAATATCTAATCGGTACATTGAGTTATACGAAAAAATGACTGGTGAAGCATTTCAGCCAAGAAATTATGAATCAGTCTTAAAAAACATAGAACAAAATATTCTTAAATCTATTAGTTAACTTGCAAGCTGATGTATTTTTGCATTAGCAATATATTACCTATAATCATTTTTTAAAATTTAGAAAACCCATATGAAATATTCAATTGATAAAGACGATAAATATTCACTTTTAAAAATTAAAGAGGAGAAATTAGATTCCACCGTTTCATCCTCATTCAAATCAGATTTAATTACCATGCAGGCTGAGGGTGTGCCTAATATTGTGATAGACTTATCTGATGTGAAGTACATAGATTCATCCGGCTTAAGCGCACTTTTGGTTGGTAACAGAATCTTTGGTGAGGCAGGTGGTGCATTTGTTTTGGCTTCTCCATCAGAACATACTGAAAAATTAATAAAAATCTCTCAGTTAGATAAAGTTTTTGATGTGTTACCTACTGTTCATGAAGCCATTGAGTCGGTATTTATGCATGAACTTGAAAGGGGAATGAGCGAGGAAGAAGGTTCTGAAGAAGATTAATTTTGTCCTTTCAAGTTCATATATTAGGCTCCAATTCTGCAGCACCAGCACATGGCAGAAATCACACTTCTCAAATTTTGTTTATTCAGGATCAGCAATTTATGGTGGATTGTGGTGAGGGCGCCCAATTACAAATGAAAAGATATGGTTTAAGAAAAAATCGCTTAAACCATATCTTTATTAGTCACTTACATGGAGATCATTATCTGGGTTTAATGGGTTTGCTCTCTACCATGCATTTAAATGGTAGAAAACATGATTTGTACTTGTATGGTCCGGAAGGTTTAGCCGAAATACTTACTCTTCAGCTCAAATATGCCAATACTAAATTACATTATCCTCTTCACTTTAAAGAGTTAAGAAGTAATACTTCCGAAAGGATTTTTGAGAATAATAAAATTACAGTAGATACCATTCCGCTTCAACACCGTATTCCCTGCAATGGATTTTTATTTCGAGAAAAACCCAAGCCCAGAAAATTAATTAAAGAGAAAATTGAATCTCTAAAATTATCAGTAGCCCAAATCAACCACTTAAAGGCAGGAAAAGATGTTTTTAAAGAGGGTGGAGAATTGCTTTATAAAAATGTTGATCTCACGCTCTCCGCTAAAAGAAGTAGAAGTTACGCCTATTGCTCAGATACCAAATATGACGAGTCATTAATCCCTCTTATTTCAGGAGTGAATTTGCTCTATCACGAAGGTACTTTTATGCATGAAATGCTGGATAGGGCTAAGGAAACCTTTCATACCACTGCTTTGCAGGCTGGAACCATGGCTCAAAAAGCGCAGGTAGAAAAATTGTTATTAGGTCATTTTTCTAACAGGTATAAAGATTTAAGCCCTTTATTACAGGAAGCTCGAACAATTTTTGCGGAAACTGATTTAGCAGAAGAAGGTAAACAATTTGATATTGCGGAATAAAATCCGTTTATAGTATGGAAACAATACCATCCTCACCATCCACTCAAACCAAAAGGAGAAACCTATTTGTAGTATTAAGTGGAATTTTTCTTACAAATGCTTTATTGGCAGAAATATTGGGGGTTAAAATATTTTCTGCAGAGACTACCTTAGGCTTTGAGCCTGTGCAGTGGAAAATGCTGGGAGATTATGTTTTAGATTTCAATCTAACAGCTGGAGTTATCATCTGGCCTGTGGTTTTTATAACAACTGATATTATAAATGAATATTTTGGCAAACGAGGTGTGAGAAAGATCAGTTTTCTTACTGCATCTTTTATCCTTTATTCGTTTATCGTTATTTATGCTGTTACAAAATTAAGTCCTGCAGAGTTTTGGCTGGATGTAAATGCCGATAAAGCAGGCGGACAGGATTTCAATATTAATACAGCATATTCCATCATTTTCCGACAAGGTTTGGGAATAATTATTGGTTCACTCACAGCTTTTTTGGTAGGACAATTTTTAGATGTACTCGTTTTTCAAAAGTTGAGGAGGTTTACAGGCAGCGGTAAAATTTGGTTGCGAGCCACAGGATCAACTTTAGTAAGTCAGCTTGTTGATAGCTATTTGGTTTTAGGTATTGCTTTTTATGTATTCGGTAATTGGACTTTGGAGCAAATTTTATCTGTTGGTACTATTAATTATATTTACAAAGGCCTGATGGCAATTTTACTTACACCACTATTATACCTAGCACATTATCTGATTGATAACTATTTAGGTAAAGAAAAAGCGAAAGCTGTGGCCGATGAGGCAGCTGAACAAGGTTTTTTTTAGGTTGGTATTTTAAGCCTTTAGACATTTCGAAAAATGTTATCACAGATAATTGCAGTAGCCATTGCTGCATTTAATGATTCTGCTTTTCCTATTCTTGGTATAGTTATTTTATGATTGACTTTTTCAGCTAAAGGATTACTTATGCCGTGTGACTCATTCCCGATAATGACAAAAGCATTACTCTCAAATTTTGTTTCGTGTACATTCTCTCCTTCCATAAATGCGCCATATACCTCTATAGAGTTGTTTTTAGAAAGGAAAGTGGTTAGTTCCTCTTTAAATAAATTAACTTTAAAGATGGATCCCATGGAAGCGCTTATAACTTTCGGATTAAAAAATTCAGCACTGGTAGGCGAGCATATTAAATTTTGTATGCCATACCAATCGGCAATTCGGATAATAGTGCCTAAATTGCCGGGATCTCTGATGTCGTCCAAAATTAATTGTACTCCATTATTAATGAAAAGCGTAGGTTCAGGCTCAATTACAATGGCAACAGACATTTCGTTGGAATTGTATGTGCCTAAATTACTAAGTGTTTTTTCATCTGTAATAATAACAGGACATGATTTTTTTTGAATTAAATCAGGATATTTCTCTGAAAATTTTGTTGAAATAAGCAAGGATTGAATTTCGTAGTCGGATGTTAATAATTCAACCGTGTTTTTTTCTCCTTCAACAATAAAAAGTCGTTCTTTTTGTCTGAATTTCTTTAATTGCAGAGATTTAATGAACTTTATATTATTCTTTGTTAGCATTTATTCTGAATCCGTAAAATTGATAATCAAAAGTCTGAAAAATATTTTCTTCATTTCTATTATTTTTCTCTCTTCCTGTGTAGGAACACGCTATTTAGAGGGAGAAGAAAAACTTCTTTTCAAACAGAAAATTAAAGGTAATAAAAATATCTCAGCAGATAAGTTGGATGATCTCTATGTTGATAAGGCCAATAGTAGATTATTGATGTTACCTATTTCTCCATATGTTGTACTGTATGAAACAGGAATTAAAAAATATGATAAGGAGGCACTAAGAGAAGAGTTAGATTCTATTGAAACTTACTACGAAAAAATAATAGCCAAAGAAAGGGATGCTGAGAACTATAGAAAAGTTAATAAATACGAGAAGAAATATAATCGAAAATCGGAAAAACTGAATAAGAAAATTGAAGAAGGTAACTTGTTTATGCGATGGGGTGAGCCGCTTTCTATTTATGATTCGGCATCAATTGAAAGTACTCAAAATCAAATGCGCCTTTATTACGAATCTAAAGGATATTTTGATTCCAATGTAGAGAGTATTGCTTCAATTGCCGGTATAAATAAAAAGAGAGTAACAGTAACCTACCAGATTGTGGAAGGTATACCTCATACTGTCGATACAATTTTTTTCAATACTGGCGAGGATTCCACATTGTATAAATTATTAGAAGAAAATAGATCAGAGGTGATGATCAAGGTAAACCGTAATTACGATCAAAATCAATTGAGGGCAGAAAGAGAGAGGATTGAGGTGCTTTTAAAGAATAATGGTTACTATGCTTTTAATCGTCAGTTTGTTGAGTTTAATGTATATCAAACGCCTGATACCACCCTCTTATCAGTTGAAATTTTAGTTAATAAACCTAGTAAAAGGGCTACTCATAAAAGGTATAAAATTGATGAGGTTAATTTCACAACTGACGTTAATATTCAGGCTGAAGGAACAAAACGAAACCTGGAGAAGTACAATAGTGTAAATTATTACTACTACAAATCTTCATATCGAAAGAAAATTTTAGATCAAAGGGTTTTTCTTCATCCGGGAGATTACTACAGTATGGAGCAGACCTTTAGCACCCAGAGGCAATTAGGGAATTTGGATATGTTTCGTTTTGTAAATGTGAAATACGATACAGCAGGAGGTGAATTCATAGCCAATATATTCACCAGTCCGCTCGAGAAATATCAGATAAGTAACGAAGTAGGGGTGAATGTGAATGTTACCTTTGGCTTGCCTGGACCATTTTATAACTTATCATTAAAAAATAGGAATCCTTTTGGAGGGATAGAAATTTTAGAGTTGTCCGGACGAATAGGTTTTGATGCAGTGGCTAATTTATCTGATCAAACTCAGGTAACAACAGCTACCGAAGCTAGAATTAACCTGACCCTTACTTTTCCTCATTTTTTAATTCCTTTTGGAAACAGGATAAAAAATAAATTTGATCTTATAAATCCTAAAACAAGAACCGGGGTAGGATATAATTATACTGACAGACCTGAGTATATTAGAAGTAATTTTAATGCTTCTTTTGGTTATGCATGGCAAAATCAAAAAGATTGGCTTTTTGATTTCACTGTTACAGATGTAAATTTGATTGAGTCTGCACTTGACTCAGTTTTTGTTGAAGCTCTTGATGGTCAAAGACGCTTTGGGAGTCAATTGGCAAGGTCCTTTCTACCCTCTTTCGTATCAAGTTCTTATTTGAACGTGACCAAGAATTTCAATAATTATGGGACTGATATCAAAAAGGCAAGTTTTATAAAATTCTTCGCTGAAGCCGGAGGTAATCTTTTGAACATAGACGCTTTTTCTCAAAATATTGATAATTCGGATAGCACAGGCTTAGCATATTTTCAATTTTTAAAAGGGGCAGTAGATTTTAGACACTATACGCCTTACGGCAAAGAAAGTACAATAGCTTTTAGGATTAATATAGGTGTAGCTAAGCCTTATGGGAGCTTTTCTCAAAATGTTTTGCCGTATGAAAAGTATTTTTTTGCAGGGGGTAGTAATGGAATAAGAGCATGGGCTCCCAGAAGATTAGGTCCGGGGAGTTATGTAGCAATCGATAATGAAGGAAATTTTGATTATAGCTTTGAACAACCTGGAGAAATAATACTGGAAACAAGCATTGAAGCTAGAAGAAATCTCTTCAGTTTTATTGATGGCGCCATATTTGTAGACGCAGGGAATGTTTGGACTTTTGCACCTTTGGATAAGCCAGGTAGTAATTTTGAATTAAATAGATTCTACAAAGAAATAGCTGTTGGTACAGGTTTTGGAATAAGAATGGATTTTTCCTTTCTTATCTTAAGACTAGATATTGGTTATAAAGTGTACGATCCTGCGCAACCTGCGGGTGACAGATGGGTAGTAGATAAATGGAATTTTGGAACAAGGCAGAATTACGGACCTGCCTTTAATATTGGTATCGGATATCCATTTTAACTACTTGTGGCCAGAATTTTTTCTCTTGAATGCTGCTTTTATATCATCGAATGATTCCTCAAAACTATCTGCTATATCCTGAAAATTTTGTTGGTTGTCTTTAGAGAATTTTTCAAAGTCGTTCTGCAATTTTTCTTTATTTCTTTTTAATTCTGCCAGTCTTTCATTTAATTCCATTTTTTGGGAGATATCTGAATTCCTAATGTCATTAAATAATTCGTCTATTTTTTTTCCTGCCTTACTGAAAAAAGTTTCCGCTTTACCTCTAGTACTTTCCATCATAGTAATATTTAAAAATTAGGAACTAAGTTAATGGAATGAATCTAAAATTTTATACTATTTTGATTCTTCTTCTACATTTCTTCTCTTTATTTCATCTTGATTTTCTCTACTTTTAAACCATTGCATAAACCCAAAACTTAACAGTATACCTGAACTTACACCTTCCATCAAAATTACAATAGCAACAGAGAACGGGTTTAAGTAGTCACTAAACGGTTCAGTTTGCTTTATTTCAAGCATAAAATCCGGATTTATTGCTATAAGATAAAATAAATTAAATAATGCAAATATTAGAGAGGAACTTAAAGCAGCAAGTATACCGGTACCGATTCCCTTTAGGTAATCAAAATCCGGGTTATTTTTTTTAATGGATTTTATTGCAAAATATACACCGCCGGCCATTATTATTAAATTTAAAGCTCTTAACTCTAAATTATGCACAAGACCTGCAACTTTCATTATTAAAAAGAATGCCAAGAGACCTATTAAAATAAAAAGGCCTGCTCTAAGTCCGTTATATTCAATTGATGTTTTATTCATTGTTTCTTTGGTTAATGTTTAAAATATCTAAATATATAAACCCATTCTATCTGGGATTGTTACAATATTGAATTAAACAGGATGTATCTGCGTTATCAACTGAGACATTTATTCATGGTAATAACATCCAAAATTTTATTATTTATTTCCTAATGTAAATACAGTTGGCTTTATGTAAGTCGGCAGATATCACTTATATTTGCAATGTTATAAACCTAAATTATATTTTTAGGCGTAAAATAATATCCGATTATTTCTGTTAAGGGCTTTATTTTATATGCTTATCTTCAATTTAGAACAAACACAAACAAATGAAAATTTTTAAATTATCAAAGTTATTTTTTTTTGTAGCAATCCTATGCTTTTTAATAGCTGGTTGTGCAAACAATAATGGTAGGAAAAGCATGCCGAAAAGAAAGCCTTTACCATGTCCAGTAAAAGATTGCTAACATGAGGAAAATTGTAATAGCTATAGATGGTTTTTCAGCTTGCGGCAAAAGCAGCACGGCCAAAGAGGTAGCAAGGAGGCTTGGTTACCACTATATTGACTCAGGCGCTATGTATAGGGCTGTTACTCTTTATTTCATTAATCATTACATAAATATAGATAATCCTGTAGAAATTGAAAAAGCATTGAGCCAAATTGATATTTCCTTTGTTTTCAATGAAAGATTAGGTTTTAGCGAAACTTATCTGAATGGTTTAAATGTTGAGAAAGAGATTAGGGAAATGGGGGTTTCACAAAGAGTGAGTGAAGTTAGCACTCTGAAGCAGGTTCGTGGAAACTTAGTAAATCAGCAACGTAAACTTGGTAAAAAGAAAGGCGTTGTAATGGACGGAAGAGATATTGGTTCTAATGTTTTTCCTGATGCCGAATTAAAGATATTTATGGATGCAGATATGGATATTCGCGCTGAAAGAAGGCAACAGGAGTTGTTAGAAAAGGGTGAGTTAATAGATCTTTCAGTTATTGAAGATAATTTAAAACAAAGAGATAAAATGGATTCTGAAAGAGCAGAAAACCCATTAATCAAGGCCGATGATGCAATTAGTATAAGCACTAATTTCTTAACATTGGAAGAACAGGTTGAGAAAGTATTGCAGTTGGCAACAGAAAAAATGATTAAGCATGACAGATAATTTAAAAGTAACCATAGATCAGGATTCAGGTTATTGTTTTGGTGTAGAATATGCCATTAGAATGGCTGAAGATGCAATGGATGAAAGCGGTATGCTTTACTGTTTAGGAGATATTGTGCATAATGATATGGAGGTAAAGAGGCTTCATAAAAAAGGCTTAAGAGTAATTGATCATCAGGAGCTTGAAAACCTAAGTAATTGTAAGGTTTTAATTCGCGCTCATGGGGAGCCACCGGAAACTTACAAGATTGCACTTAAAAATAATATCGAGTTAATTGATGCTAGCTGTCCAGTAGTGCTAAAATTGCAAAACAGAATTAAAAATTCTTACGACAAAATGGAAGCAGAGGAAGGTCAAATTGTAATTTATGGAAAGAAAGGCCATGCCGAAGTAGCAGGGCTAACCGGACAAACCAATGGAAATGCTATAATTGTTATGGAAGATGATGACCTGAATCAAATAGATTTCAGCAGACCTGTAACCTTATTTAGTCAAACTACTAAAAGCACTGCCGGCTTCTACAGAATTAAAAATATAATCGAAGAAAGAATCAATTTAGCTAAATTACATGCTCCTGCTGATTTGGAGCAAAATATTTTTAGTGCCAACGACAGTATTTGCAGGCAAGTATCTAATCGTGAACCTCGTTTGACGAAATTTTCTCAGGAATATGACATCATACTTTTTGTAAGCGGGAAAAAGAGCTCGAATGGTAAAGCCTTATATCAAGTGTGCAAACAAAATAATGAAAATAGTTACTTTATTGAAAATGAAGATGATATTCAAGCAGATTGGTTGATTAATGCGGAGAGTGTAGGAATTTGCGGAGCTACTTCTACTCCCATGTGGTTAATGGATAATATAAAAACTTTTATTGAAAATAAAGAAACCGAATTAGTAGGATAAGAGCAAATACATTACTTTAGTAGCTAAAATTCAATAAGTAATATTGTGCAAAAACGTTTTTATTAGTTAAAAAATTATTAATTTTGCCACGTTTTCAAATTAGAGTTCATTCGTAAATAAAGACATGTCTCAAACGATAAAATTAAAAAAAGGCTTTGAAATAAATTTAGCAGGAAAGGCTGCTGCCCAAGCATCTGACGCACCAAAGCCGGAAACTTTTGCTATAAAGCCGACAGATTTCCCCAGCATCACAAGACCAAAATTGATGGTAGAGGAAGGGGATGAGGTAAAGGCAGGTACTCCCTTGCTTTACGATAAAATGGCTGAAAATATTTTGTACTGTTCACCTGTGAGTGGTGAAATAGTAGAAATTAAAAGAGGAGAAAAAAGAAAATTATTAGAAATTAGGATACTGGCTGATAAAGAAAATCAGTTTATCTCTTTCAAAAAGTTCAGTAGCTCCGACCTAAAAGGTATTAATAAGGAAGACGTAATAGACCAGCTTTTAAAAGGAGGAGTTTGGCCTAATATTATTCAACGTCCTTATGGCATTGTGGCAAATCCTAAAGATGAGCCAAAAGCCATCTTCATCTCTGCATTTGATACTCATCCTTTAGCTCCCGATTATAGCTTTATATATAAAGGTCAGGAAGAAGCATTTCAGGCGGGTTTAAGTGTGATTAAAAAATTAACTAGTGGCACTGTACATCTGAATATTTCGGCTGATGAAGAGGTATCTAAAATGTTTTCTGCTGCTGAGGGTGTTCAAATCAATAAATTTTCTGGTAAGCATCCCGCAGGAAATGTTGGGGTTCAAATTCATCATTTAGATCCTATTAATAAAGGTGAAATAGCATGGACTATTAAACCATATGGAGTTATACAAATCGGTAAATTATTTTTAGAAGGTAAATATGATGCTTCTAAAGTAGTAGCTCTAACGGGATCGGAAGTAGAAAAGCCTCAATATTACAAAACTTCTACAGGTGCCTCAATTGTAAACATTGTAAAAGATAATATAAAATCAGATAACGTAAGATATATATCTGGTAATCCTTTAACGGGCGAAAGAATTAGTGCTGATGGGTATTTAGGTTTTTATGATGAACAAATTACTGTTGTACCGGAAGGCAATTTCGAGGAATTGCTAGGTTGGCTTAAGCCTACTGCCTCTAAATTAAGTTTTCACAGAGCAATTGGATTACTATCATTTTTTAATAAAAATAAAGAGTATGTTTTAGACACCAACACGAACGGAGAAGAAAGAGCTTTTGTTATGACTGGTGCATTCGAAGAGGTACTCCCTATGGATATTCTTCCAACTTATCTTTTCAAGGCTATTATGGCTGAAGATTTTGATGAAATGGAAGCATTGGGAATTTTTGAGTTAGTTGAAGAAGATGTGGCACTTTGTGAGTTCATAGATGTTTCTAAACATGAACTTCAAATACTATTAAGAAAAGGAATCAATTTAATGATTAATGGATAATACCGATGACCACCAGGTGTGGGTGGATATATTTAAAATTTTATAATAGAATATGAATCCAATACAAAAATTCTTCGATAATATCGAGCCTCTCTTTGAAAAAGGGGGTAAGTACGAAAAGTATTATACGCTGTACGAAGGGCATAGAACTATTCTTTTTAGGCCTAAGTTAGTTACTGCTCAAAAGGGGGTGCAAATTCGTGATGCAAATGACTTGAAAAGAACAATGATAACAGTTGTGATTGCTATGATCCCCTGTTTATTATTTGGTATATGGAATATTGGTCATCAGCACTTTTTAGCTATAGGCGAAACAGCAACTTTAATCCAAAAAATTGGAATTGGGGCTATGCAAGCATTACCTATAGTTATAGTTTCTTATGCAGTAGGTTTGGGTACAGAGTTTGCTATTTGTGTAATTAGGAACCACCCGGTTAACGAAGGCTACTTGGTGACAGGGATGTTGATTGCTTTAATTATGCCACCATTTATTCCATTATGGCAAGTGGCTTTGGCTACAGTATTTGCTGTAATTATTGCTAAAGAGGTATTTGGTGGGACAGGAATGAATATTTTAAATATTGCATTAACCGCTAGAGCATTTTTATACTTTGCATATCCCACCGATATTTCGGGTACTGTCTGGACTTATATTGGAGATGCAACTCCAGTGGACGCTTACACAGGTGCTACCGCTCTTTCCATAGCATATGACACTGCACTGTCAGGAACTGGTACTGTATTGGAAGCGTTTTCAAGCTTTTGGGTAGAGGGAATGTTTACTTTTAAAAATATGTTTTTAGGAGCTATTCCTGGTTCAATAGGAGAAACCTCCACTTTATGCGCTTTAGTGGGAGCTGCTATTTTAATTATAACGAGAGTAGGAAGTGGTAAAATTATATTTAGCGTTTTTTTAGGAGCCTATCTAATGGGTTTATTGTTTAACGCAGTGGGATATAATGCCTTTATGGATTTACCAGCGCATTATCACTTAGTAATGGGTGGCTTGGCATTTGGAGCAGTATTTATGGCCACAGATCCGGTATCCGCATCTCACACTGAAACAGGTAAGTGGATTTATGGAATTTTAATTGGTGTGTTAACGGTTATCATCAGAGTGGTAAATCCTGCTTATCCTGAAGGTATTATGCTTGCAATACTGTTAATGAACGTATTTGCGCCATTAATTGATCATTATGTTGTTGAATCTAATAAAAAGAGGAGGTTAAAACGTGCGACAGTCTAATTATTATGTAATATTATTTTCCGTAGTACTCACAGTAGTATTGGGCGGATTATTGGCAGCTACATCTGAAGGTTTGGCTCCAATTCAGAAGAAATCTGTAGAATTAGATACTAAAAAACAGATTTTAGGGGCTGTAATGACTTTAGATGGCAGTGAAGATGTAATTGCTCTTTATGATAAGGTTATTCAATCAGAAGTGGTAGATTACGAAGGTAACATTGTTGAAAAAGATGCCGAAGGAAAGCAAATTGTTGCTGAAGATGTAGAAATCGAAAGACAATTTAAAAAAGCACCCGAAGAAAGATTATATCCTGTGTTTAAATATTTAGGTAAAGATGGCGGGTCAGAAATTCAATCTTATATTCTACCTGTTTATGGAAATGGCTTATGGGATAATATTTGGGGTTTCATCGCACTTGATCCATCAGGTGAACTAATACAAGGTGCCGTTTTAGCACATGCTGGAGAAACTCCTGGTTTGGGTGCAAGGATTACTGAAGATGAAGTTCAAAATAGATATAAAGGCAAAAAGCTTTATAATGATCAGGGTGAATTAGTCTCTGTGGAAATGTTAAAAGGAGAGAACAATCCTGAGAGTAAGCTTGATGAGCATCATATCGATGGAATGTCGGGTGCAACTATAACTGGTAATGGAGTAAACGATATGTTGAAAAATTACTTTAAGTATTATAAGTCATATTTTAAAAAGCAGAGTGCAACAGCCACTCTATAATTTTTGATTAATTATGAGTACAGAAACTTTAGATAAACCAGCAAAAAAGGAATCTGAACCACTACTTTCCAAAAGAAGAAAGAATTTAGTATCAGATCCTTTGAATGATGATAATCCTATTACCATACAGGTGTTGGGCATATGTTCAGCATTAGCTGTTACAACCCAGATGAAACCGACCATGGTAATGTCGATCGCAGTAATTTTTGTGATTGTATTTTCCAATCTTTCTATATCGGCCATGAGAAAACTCATTCCAGGCAGGGTAAGAATTATTGTTCAATTAGCCGTAATCGCTACATTGGTAACTTTAGTAAATGAAGTGTTAAAGGCTTTCGCTTTTGATATGTACAAAGAGCTTAGTGTATTTGTAGGATTGATTATTACAAATTGTATCATCATGGGTAGGTTAGAGGCCTTCGCTTCCGGTAATAAACCTTACGACTCTATATTAGATGGACTGGGAAGTGGTTTAGGCTATGCTTGGGTTATTTTGGCAGTAGCTTTCTTTAGGGAGTTATTTGGATCAGGTGCAATATTCGGATTTAAGGTATTTGAAGCTATTGGTTTCTCAGCTGATGGATGGGTAGGAATGGATTATCAAGCCAATGGAATTATGGTTACACCAGTTGGAGCCTTTTTCGTACTCGGAATTATCATTTGGGTTCAAAGAAATAAAACAGGTTACGTAGAAAATTAATCGCTAAAAGATTTTAGAAATGGATTTAGTTAATTTAGGAATAAAGGCAATTTTTATTGAGAACATGGTTTTCGCCTATTTTTTAGGGATGTGTTCTTTCTTAGCGGTATCGAAAAAAGTAAGCACAGCCTTTGGTTTAGGTTTAGCTGTTATATTTGTATTAACTATTACAGTTCCCGTAAACTGGTTACTGCAAGAGTATATTTTAAATGAGGGCGCGCTGACATGGATTAGTGCATCTATGGCTGAAGTTGACTTAAGCTTTTTAAGCTTTATCATGTTTATTGCAGTAATTGCTTCTATGGTGCAATTAGTAGAAATGGTTATTGAGAAATTTTCACCCTCATTATACGGCTCTTTAGGTATTTTCTTACCACTAATTGCTGTAAACTGTGCTATCTTGGGTTCATCGTTATTTATGGCTCAAAGAGAATATAACCTGGCAGAATCAGCTGTTTACGGATTCTCTTCAGGAATAGGTTGGTTTTTGGCTATTATAGCATTAGCAGCCATCAGAGAAAGATTAAAATATTCAAACGTTCCTGATGGATTGAAGGGCCTAGGTATTACCATGCTTATCACAGGTTTAATGGGAATTGCATTTATGTCATTCATGGGTATATCTATTTAATTGAGGTATAATTATTAAAATATTGAAAGCCTTGATGGATATACCATCAAGGCTTTTTTCGTTTATGTAGCATATTAAGCATTATTATAATGGATTATGAAAAAAATTTTTATTAATAAAATAGTAGGCTATTTCTTTAAAGGGATCATATTTGTAGCACCTATAGCCTTTACAGTAATGGTAATACAAGCTGTTTTTAATTGGCTCGATGGATTACTTCCTTTTAATATTCCAGGACTTGGTGTCATTATTCTCATAGTAAGTGTTATTCTAATTGGTTATCTAGCTTCCACCTATTTTCTTAAGCCATTTATTGATCTTTTCGATCAGTTTATCAATAGAATACCACTATTGAGTTTGATATATAATTCCATCAAGGATTTAATAGGAGCCTTTGTAGGTGATAAAAGGAAGTTTAATAAGCCGGTAATGGTTCAATTTGATACTGCAGGTAAAATTATGAAGCCTGGGTTTATCACTCAAGAAGACCTTTCAGATTTAAAAATGACTGGTTTTTGTTCTGTTTACTTACCGCATTCCTACAACTTTTCGGGTAACATTATTATTGTCTCCAGTGAACTAGTTCAGCCATGGGATGTAAATGGAACTGATGCAATGAAATTTATAGTATCTGGTGGAGTAACCGGTATAGAAGAGATGTAAGTTTCTTTTATTAAACGTAAAAAAATTCCCTTTAAATATTAATAAAAATATAGTTAGTATGATATTATAAAGTATTTCTTAAGAAATACTTTATAATATATTTTTTATATGATGTATGATATTATCTTTGTTTGGTAATATAATAAAATGGCTGAAGCACTTATTCTAAAAATTAGAAAATCCTATCTTGATTTGTTTTCAATTAATCAACCGCTTGAAAATATCATATCAAATGTTGTTATTGGTGTTCAATGTATCTTGGCACTGGGGGTTATTCTCTATCACATTATTTAATATTGATTTAATTTTTTATTCAACCTACTATCTGCTAATTTCCCTACATGGGAAATGAACTTTTTACTGTTTACAAATCTTCTGCCGGTTCTGGCAAGACCTTTACACTAACCAGAGAATATCTCAAACTAGCTCTTCAAAAACCTGATCAATACAAAAGGTCTTTAGCCGTAACTTTTACCAATAAAGCTACACAGGAAATGAAAGATAGGATCATTCGAAATTTATTCCTTTTTTCAAAAGGAATAAATGACGGGATGGGGTTTCAATTAGTAAAATTATTAAATGTTGATTCCACTACCTTTCAAAAATCCTGTCAATCTCTATTAAGTTCAATCTTACATAATTATAGCCGTTTTTCAGTTCAAACTATTGACCGTTTCTTTCAAAATGTAATGCGTTCCTTTGCAAGAGAATTGAGCTTACAAGGCGATGGAGAATTATTATTAAAAACAGACGAAGTCAGAAATGCAGTTGTTGATTTATTGATGGAGGACCTAAGCACAAATCAAGCACTAAGAGATTGGATTTTGGAGTTTTCTATTGACAAACTTGAGCAAAAAGGCAGGTGGGATATTCGCAAAGACATCTTGGGCTTTACCTCTGAGTTAATGAAGGATGATTTTAAAGTGAAGGAGCAAGCTCTTCAATTAGCCATAAATGATTATAGCAAGCTGAAGAATTATAAATCTAAATTATTTAAAATCTTAAATCGATATGAAAACGATTTAGACGAGATAGGTAAGAAAGCAATTCATTTGATTGAAAGTAGAGGACTTACCCTGATCGATTTCAGTTATGGTGCCACTTCCGCTCCTAATCTGTTTAATAAGATACAAAATCACACAAAAAATTATGATGTTGGCGCCAGAGTTTTAGATGTTATTGAAAGTGATGGTCAGAAATTAGCGTCAAAAAAGTCTGAAAAGCGAGAAGAAATTCTTCAGGTGGCTCATGATGGATTATTAGATTATTTTCAACAAGTGATTAACTATAAAGAAGAAAATATTAAGGTCTACACCTCTGCCCGTGAGATAATTAAGAATATTTATCTCTTAGGGATAACATGGCACTTTAATCAAAAATTGCAGGAATATAAAACGGAAGAAGGTATACAGTTTCTATCGGATACTACCCAATTCCTTAACGATATTATCGGAACAGACCCTGCTGAGAGCCCATTTGTTTATGAGAAGATGGGCAGCTTTTATGAACATTTTTTAATGGATGAGTTTCAGGATACCTCTACATTGCAATGGCAAAATTTCAAGCCACTCATAGAAAACTCTTTAGCTGAGGGAAATGAAAACTTAGTAGTAGGTGATGTAAAGCAGTCAATATATAGATGGCGAGGAGGAGATTGGAGGCTACTTTTGAAAGGCTTAGAGGAAGATATACCTTCTCATTTCTATCAGGAAAAATCATTAGACCATAATTACAGAAGTAAACCTAATGTTATTGATTTTAATAACGATTTATTTTCTCAGCTTCCAAAGATAATTCAGCAGTATGCCATAAACAGAAAATCCCATGCCTTCGCTGAAGAGTTTCAAATATTATTAAATGATTTAACTTTAGCTTACAAAGATGTGATTCAGCAAAAGCAAAGTGCTTATCCTTATAGTGGATTTGTTTCATTACAATTTATAGAAGACGATGAAGATGAAGAAGGTGATAAAATCAGCTGGCGAGATCTTTCACTTGCTAAATTTGCCTCTGACTTAGAATTATTTCAGGATTATGGGGTTAAATTAAGTCAAGTAGGCATTCTCATCCGAACCAAAAAGGATGGTATTGAACTACAGGAATTTTTAGAAAAATACAAAACTGATAATCCTACAAAAGCCTTACAATATCATTACAATATCATTTCAGATGAAACGCTTAGGTTATCCTCAGCTCATATTGTTAATTTTCTGCTCAATTGTTTTGAGTTTCTTTATACAGATGATACAATAGCCAAGGCACAAATGAAATTTTATTATCAGAAAATCATCAAGGCTGAAGATAATAGTACACATGACATTGTAAAAGTGTCCGAAGGAGATAGCTTTTTACCTGATGATTTTATTACACAACAGAAACAGCTATTGAGCTTGAATTTGTTGGAGATGAGTGAAAGACTTATACAGCTATTCCAACTTAAAAATATAAAGGAAGAAAAAGCTTATTTATCAGCTTTTCAGGATGTGCTGTTAGATTTTGGTAACAAGGGGGGTATACCAGATTTTATGGAGTGGTGGGATCAGAACCATGAAACCTATGTAATAAAACTCCAAGCTGGTGAGAATGCTGCCCGCATGATGACTATCCATAAAGCAAAAGGACTTGAGTTTAAGGTCTGCCTGATTCCTTTATTGGATTGGTCTATTACTCCCGCAGCCTCCATGGCACCTACCTTGTGGGTTGAGACTAACGCTACACCCTTTGAAGACATACCTTTTGTGCCAATAAAACACTCTGCTGCCTTGGTAGATTCTAATTTTAATACACACTATTGGGAAGAAGAAGTAAAGTCATTCATGGATAGTCTCAACATGTTGTACGTAGCCTTTACTAGAGCTGGGGATGCATTAATTATTAGTACAGCAGCAAACAATAAGGATAATTATATATCTTCTATTTTAAAAAATTATGCCAAAGAATCTGCTTTTTGGAATGATGATAAACAAGAATTGAGAATAGGTGATATATCTGACTTTTCCTTCATAGCTGAGGAAAGTGAGAAAGATGGTTTAAACGAAAAGCTGGAAACTGTTGACTTAAATTATTATGAAAGTCATAATTGGCAAGAAAAACTTCAGATTAAGCAATCTACTACACTGTCTGGTACTAATGATACTTTATCAAAAGTAGATCTTGGGATTTTCGTACATGATGTGTTTGCACGCCTCAGAGATTTAAAGCAGTTACCGGAGCTATTCAGTAAATTAAAGGCAGAAAATAAATTAATGCCTGATGATTTCATGAAACTAAAACATTTAGTGGAAGATAATTTAAAAGTAGGCAGTCCTTTATTAGAATGGTTTGACACCTCGTGGCAGGTAAAAACTGAAGTACCGGTTCTTTTGCCGGATGGAGAATTAATAAGGCTTGATAGAGTGCTAATTAAAGGTGAGGAAGCTAAAATATTAGATTTTAAAACAGGGATTAGGGATAAAAAATATGAAAAGCAGGTAAAGTTTTATAGAAATAGCCTTCAGAAAATGGGGTACCTTAAAGTCAGCGCATTTATTGCTTACCTGGATCCACTGGAGATTAAAGAGGTGACTTGAAGATTTTAGGGTTAAAAAGCAATTTAACCTTCTTATTAAAGTATGAATTATTAGAGCAAAATAGCTTCTGGCCAAATGAAAAGTATCTTATGCTTCACATGACGCAACAAACATTTTTAGACGATATCGCTCAGCAATTATATGCTGAGTTAGGTGCGGAAATATCTGATTGGAAGATTATTTTCCCTAATAGAAGAGCTGGATTATTTTTTAACAGGGCATTGAGAAAGTTAATTGATCGACCTATCTGGACTCCGGAAGTGATGTCTATAGAAGATTATGTGCGGCAGCAGAGTGATTATTCTGTGCCTGATCAATTAAGTTTGGTTTTTACTTTGCATAAGATTTTTCAGAAGCATTCTCCTTTTAAAGAGAATTTTGAGCAATTCTATTTTTGGGGTGATCTCTTAGTAAAGGATTTTAATGATGTAGATCATTATATGGCTGATGCGAGACCATTGTTCGCCAACCTTTCGGAGTGGAAAAAATTAGCAAATACAGACTTTCTGTTACCGGAACAAATCCAATTAATTGAGAGATTTTGGAAAAGCTTTGAAGCAAAACCTAAAGAAGCACAAGATAAATTTAGTAGAAACTGGGATGTGCTACTCCCTGTTTATAAGGACTTCAAAGCTCAGCTTTATGAGCAGAATCAAGCATATAATGGCATGCTTTACAGAGATTATGCGGAAAAACTATTGAGCGGAGAGCAAATTATAACTGGTAACATTATATTCGCCGGCTTTAATGCACTCACCAGAACTGAGGAAATAATAATAAAAAAAGCAGTAGAAAATAAGGCTAAGGTTTTCTGGGATTTAGACGCGTATTATGCTGCTCCTGACCAAACTAATCAGGAAGCAGGCAATTTTTTTCGTGAATACGCTAAAAGTAATATTCTGTCCAATACATTCCCTGAAAAGCAACCAAATAAAATAATAGAGGAAACACCAGAAATCAAAATAACAGAGGTAAAGGGGAATATAGCGCAGGCAAAGTTCTTAGGTCAATTATTACAATTGCAGGACTTGAACGAACCTGAGAAGACCGCTATTATTTTAGGAGATGAGAGCTTGTTATTTCCAGTGCTGTATGCATTACCTGAAAAAGTGAAGAAAATTAATGTTACAATGGGCTATCCGCTAAAATATGCGGCTATTTACCAGTTGATGAATACTTGCTTGCATTTGCAAAAAAATTCCAGGGTAGAAAAGGATTTAATTAATTTTAACCACAGGGATTTATTGAAGGTGTTGAAGCATCCGTTTGTGGCTAATATTTTGGATGAGTCTGCAAAAGCTTATATTGAAAAAATAGAAAGTCACAACATTATAAGGGTGAATGTTAAGGATTTAGATGATCAACCTCATGAATTTTTACTGTTAATCTTGAGGAATGCTGAGGTAAATTATTTTAGCTATCTTAAATCGATTTTACAATATGTGCATGAGGAAAAAATGGAAGCTACAGAGCAAGAATTTATTGCTGCTATCTTTCAAAATATCCAGCAACTAGAGCAAATCGTGATAGCTTTTCAACTTTCGCTTGATATCAATGCATTCATCAGGCTCTTCAACAGAATTATTCAGTCCTTAAGAGTGCCTTTTAGCGGTGAACCATTAGAAGGCTTACAAATTATGGGTGTATTGGAGTCTCGTAATCTCGACTTCGAACATGTATATTTTTTGAGCATGAGTGAAGATAATTTCCCCGGAGGTGCCACCAGCCAATCTTTTATTCCTTATAATATCAGAAAAGCTTATGGTTTACCCACTTTGGAACAAAGAGATGCTATTTATGCCTACTTGTTTTACAGATTATTGCAACGGAGCAAAACTGTACATTTAATGTATAATAGTGACACCACAGGTGCCAAGGGAGGAGAACCAAGTCGATACCTTTTACAATTACAATACGAATTGGGTGTGAAAACCAACAAACTGCAAAGGCAACTTTTAAATCAGAATCCGCAATCAGCAGAGGTGATGCCTATTGAAGTCAAGAAAAATGATGAAATAAAAGAGATTTTAAATCAGTATACTATACCTAAAAGGAGGAAATTATCGGCTACGGCTTTAAAAACTTATCTGAATTGCAGGCTTCAATTTTACTTTCGATATGTGGCAGGATTAAAGGAGAGAGAGGAAGTAAGTGATGACCTTGACGCGGCTGATTTTGGAAATATTTTACACCATGTAATGGAGAAGATTTATCTACCATTGCTTGGCCAAATACTTGATGAACAAAAAATACTGCAATTGAAGGGCAATGTGATTGCACTTGTTAAATCTGAGTTTCATCAACTATATGGAAAAGAAGGAGAGGAGTTTATATTTGAGGGTCGCAATATTATCATTCGCGATGTGGTGAAGCGGATGGTAGACCAGATCTTAGAGTATGATGCTAAAATTGCTCCAATTACAATTACTGAAGTTGAAGGTGAATATCAAGTGGGGTTAAGATTAGAAAATGATAGAATGGTATTTTTAGGAGGTTCTATTGATCGCTTAGATAAATTAGGAGATAGCATTAGGGTAATAGATTATAAATCAGGTGGCGATAAAGTAAAATTCCCTGATATCTTAAGTTTGTTTGATCGCGATCATAAAAGTAGAAATGGTGCCGCTATGCAAACTTTAATGTATTCCTACATGTATTGGAAGCAAAACCCCCTTGCTGAAAATCATGCACTAATTCCCGGACTGTATTTTGGGAGAGGTATATTTCAGACAGATTTTTCCGAAAAACTCAAAATGGGTAAAGAGGAGCTAAATAATGCTATACCATTGATGTCTGATTTTGAGCAGGGTTTAAAGAAAGTGTTGACAGAAATTTTTCAGAGTGACCAGTCTTTTGATCAAACTGATCAATTAGAAAATTGTGTGTATTGTGAATTTAAAACCATTTGTAATCGTTAATTAAAATATTAAAAATAGCCATTATAAGGAGCTTTTTTTTTATTAATTAATGTGGATTGAAATGAAATTTAGGTATTGCTTTTAAAAATCCTAAAATATAATTATTTTTATAAAATATCCTTTTTTCTTAATTTTCGATCAAATAAATATTAAAAAAATAATAGTAAATAATTTTATAATTCATTGAATTAATTAGTTTTGTTTAAATTTATTGTACTTAATATGTATAAATTCCAGATAGTAAAGCTAATAATGGTTAGTGTATTAGCTCTTACATTTATGGCTTGTGGATCAGATGATGAAGTTGAAACTCCTAAAACTACTGCTCCAGTAATAGCTTTGGCTTTTAATGCCCTAAACCCTCCTGTGAGTGTTCCTGGCCCTTTAAGTGCTTCTAGCAGTCAAAAAGCAGAGGAAATTGTAGATATTTTAAGGTCAGCTAATGCAATTACCTCATATGGTAGTTACTTTATTGTGCCTGAAGACGCAGAGGTGAGCCAAAACCCCGTTGCAGGGAGCTCTGTTCAAAGCCCTAACACCACAGTTTATTCATGGACATTTAATAATGGCTCTCAATTTGTTAATACGGCTTACCAGATCAGCGAAGCGGAAGGAAACTATCAATTTGAGATTTATTTTGATTTTGGAGATGGTTTATCTAAATCTTTAGAAGGAAGAGAAAGTGTAAACGAATTAAGAAATGGTTTTTTAATAGACTATGGCCTTAATGGATCTTCTCAAATTCAGTTAGACTATGAATGGACAGAGTCATCAGCTGATGGGTTTAATATAACTTTGATTAATGCTGGTAAGAGAATAGAAATTCATATTGCTAATGATAATTCCGGTGCTGCAGATGTTTTCATTAATGATATTCCGAATGCTTCTTATACCTGGGATGGCGCAGGCACCAGCGGTAGTTATATTTATTTCAACAGCAATGGAACTGTACTTCAATCTGGCAATTGGGCTGGTTAATATCCTGTCTTTTAACTAAAGACACTTCCATCACTATTCAAAAATAGTAATTTAAAAATATGATCTATTAAATTTAGACTTTTGAAAGGTTACTTTATATAAATTGTAACAATTATGTAACTTCCATTGAGAAATATTCGATAATATTGCTCAACAGATGTCAAAATCACTTTTTACATATTATAGTTATTATCTACTTTTTTTGATCTCTTTTTTGTTGAACTTTGCAATTTCTCCAATAGTTGCTCAAAAAAAAGATAACTCCGTCAAATTAGATTCAGTTCATGTTAATTCAGGATTTGTCTTAATCTTAAAAGATACTTTTTATTTACCTGAAGATGACTCTGTTATTTTTTTACCCCAAAATTCAAAATACACAATAAAGAAAAGCCCTTATTTTAAATCTGAGAAATTTTACGACTCATTAGAAAGTAAAGCAGCGAATACTAAAATAACCCGAGTTCTTTTCTCTCTATTATTTAAAAGTTCCTCTGAAAATGTAACTGACCTTAAACCAATAACTAAGGCAGAAGATGCCTTTATTCCATTTGAGGGTAAGATAATCGGAGATATCACGTTTAACAAGGTCCCTGTTCTGGAAGGATCGGTGCAGGATACTAGTAGAATGTTAAATACGTGGTATGGTAAAGCACTAAACAAAGTACATGTAAATACCCAAACTAAAATTTTGAAACAAAACATACTATTTCAAAGTGGAGATGAAGTAGATCCATACACTTTAGCAGATAATGAAAGAATTTTAAGACAATTATCTTCCATTAGAGATGCTAAAATTTATTTGAAACCACGCATTAACGCCCCTGATATAGTAGATGTTGAAGTAGTTACACAAGATGTTATATCCTTGGGAGCTTCATTTAACTATAATAAAGTAAATAATTTCAGCTTTGATGTTTATGATCGAAATATATTAGGTACTACCAGGGATTTTCAGGTAAGCTATTATTTTAATGAGCATGAGGTTCCCAAACATGGATATGGTTTGCAATACAGAGTACCGAATTTTTGGGGTACTTTTGTTCAGGGCACCTTCTTATATGAAGATACTTATTTTAGAAAACAAATCAGTATGAATCTGATGAGAAACTTCTTTACTCCTGAGATAAAATATGGAGGAGGTGTTTCATTAAGAAGAGTAGAAGATTTCCATAGACCAATTTCAGTTTTTGGACTAGCACTTCCTTATGCTGCCAATGAGGCTTCCATATGGTTGGGCAGATCTTATCAGTTGGAAGAAAGAACCAATTTAATATTTCAAAGCCGTTTTACCAGTTCAAATTTTATCGAAAGACCTCTTATTAAGGAAGATACTAACAGATTTTTCATGAATAGTAATATGTATTTTATAAGTGCATCCTTAGTAAATAGAACATACTCAAAAAGTAAATTAATTCGGGGTTTTGGTCGTACAGAAGATGTACCAAAAGGAAAATTACTTTCTTTAACTTATGCTTTCGATAATAATGAGTTTACTAATAGAAACTATTGGCAGGTTAAATTGGGGTATGCTGAATATTTTGATAAAATAGGCTATTTAAGTGCTTCATCAGCTATTGGTGCATTCAGAAATAATCAGCATTGGGAAGATGGAGTGTTTGGTGCTAATTTCAACTACTTTAGTCCATTAATAGTCAATGGGAAATCCTCATTTAGGCAATTTATTTATTTGAATCATCTATCAGGTGTTAATAGAAGATCAGAAAAAGTTTTACCTATTGATAAAAACTTTTTAAATGACTCAACCTTGAGACCATTGGGAGAAAAAAGATTCAATATGGCATTTGAGACTGTTTATTTTACCCCCTGGTATTTTTATGGATGTAAGTTAAGCTTATATAATCGAAATAGCTTTACCTGGTTAAGCAATGAGCAGCAATTTAACTATCGTAAACTTTTTAGTTCATTTGGATTTGGAGCCAGAATTCTTAACGAAAGTTTTGTATTCCCTACTGTAGAAATAAATTTTACTTATTACCATAGTCCGTCAGGATATCCCAATAATATTGATTTAAGCATATTTAATAATTATCCGGGTGACTTCTTAGAAATGCAAATTGGTAGACCTGAAGTTTTACCTTTTAATTAATCAAGAAATCCTTATTAGTTTGATGTCATCTCCAATCAACAAAAACTGGTTTCTTCATCCATTTGTATTTAACTAATTTAAATGACCAGGGCACTTTGTCTAAAAGTATATCAAAACCTTTATCTTCTACCTTCAAATCATATCTGTCGTCATGTTTAGATAACCTACCTTCTCTAATTAAAAAAGAACCTCTCAAATTGTCTATAGAGCTACTTTTCAGTGCCGACCAATTTGAAATTACCGCAGTTAGCAAACTTTCGCATAGTGTTTTTTCTTCTATAGTTAAACTAATTTCGGTTTCTAAGGGAAGGCTAATTGGCATGGAAACCAATAATTTATTTAAGATGCAGGTATACTCCATCATTTCATCCGTTCCAAAAGTTAAAAAGTGAATGAGTTCTACAGCTTTTATTTGGCAATTGTCGTTCTTCCATAAACCTTCTTTATTTAAGAGCTCCAGTTTATTAAATAATTGTGAGAGATAGGGAGCTAGTAATACGACACCTGCATTTTGAATATAAAGGTTGGAGTCTAATTCCTTTTCTGCTAATTTTTCCAACTCCTCTGAAAGTTTTTTTGTGGGTGCTTCAGTTACCATTTTTTTATCAGAGATTTCAACCTCAAATTTCATCAGTTGCTTAAGTTTTGTATACACCTCTTTTATGTTTAGTTTAATCTCTGAGCTTGTCAAATTGCCCACATCTGCAACTATTGCCAACTGTTTCATTTGAATGGTTGATAATGAAGTTTCCTTTACTTTTTCAAAATGATGAATTAATGTGCTCAAGGTAGGTAAGTCCAGATATTTGGCTACATCAATAATTTCAAATTGTTTTTTAAGTGTTGTGACCACCAAAAATAGCTGTGGGTCCATGGTAATATTAAGTGGAAGTCTGTTAAATTTAACTAAATATTGAATAAGGAAAGCTAGATTCTTAGTGTTTTCAAACCATTTTATCAGGCTTTTATTATTTTCTCGAATGATAATTTCAGCTAATGGATGATCCCTAAATGCGTATTCTAGAAGCTGTTTCTTTTCAATTTCCTTCAGCGGTAATTGTTTAATTCTATCTACTATTAAGGCAATTTCCAATGCAGAAAGACCTTGGGTTTGAGAAGAAAATTGCTTTTGGTAGGCATCTCTTTCTTTGTATAGATTGCTGGGCTTAGTAGCTCCCAATAAATATTGAATAGTAGCTAAAAGTTGCTCTTTAAATATTTCAGGTGTCTTTTTTGTAACATTTTGGCCTGTTAGTATAAACTGAATAATTTGCTCAGCTTCGCTTTTGAGGCCTATCCTAGAAGTTCCTTTTTGCTCACTAACCTTTAAAAACGCTTCAATTTGAGTTATACTATCTATCCATTCTGCTTTCAAAAAATTCTCAGGTTTTGCATGTTTAATCTCCTTTAAGATTGTTCCAGGTAATTTAACAGATAACTCTGCTATATAACTGATAATGGAATAAAAAATAGCTGTTTGATCTTTAGTTTTCCAGGTTTTAGCATTTATGTTTTTAAGTATTAAATCCTCAGTAAATACCCTTATTTGTTTGCTTCTGGTGGCACTTATGTTTTCAATAGTTAAAATTAGATCAGTGAAAGAGTATATGTTCTGTAAAATTTTGGAATAGGAAGGCTGTAAATTTATGATAGCATTTCGCCTCTCTCTTTCACTTAATTTACTAATAATCTGATAGCGGAAGGCTTTATTTTGTAGTAGGTTTATGAATGATTCAGTATAGTGTAAAGCGTCAAGAAACCAAATATTTTTACCACTCACTTTAGTAAATGAAGGCGATAAAATCTCAAAAGTTTTACTGTTGAAAGTGCTTTTATTGAACTGAAATTCAATCTCTTTTTTAAGAGCACTTTCAAGGCTTAAATAGCGAGTTCCCGATTTCAATAGTATAACCGCTTCCGCTTCCGATAATGACTCTTTTTTCTCAATCATTAAGGTTATTTCTTTTACTACTAAGCCCACTAACAATGCTTTATTTCTTGAGTTTGGGGGATGTTTTAGATAGGATTCAACTACGGCCTTCCACAGATTTTGAAAACTAAGTTGCGTATAATGATATTGGTCTTTAAGCAGCCATAAGCTGTTTTCTATCCACTTTTCCATCAAGTCAGGATAAAAACTGGTTGTTTCTACTATGAATTGTTCCGAACTGTACGATATGAGCCTTTTAGTAAACTGAGGATATTTTAAATTTGACTCTATTAATTTTATCAGCTGATCAGAATGTGATTCGAATAATTCCACGATAGCCTTTTTAATAAAATCCTTTGATGGCATACTTTCTTCTTGCCACCAGGGCATAATACCAGTTTTAAGAAATTGGCTCAACCACTCAGACTTAATATTTTCTTCAGGTGATATGCTAGCCTGAAAATGTTGTAGTTGGTCTGGATTTGCTTCTAGTATTTTAATAAGGGAACCAGATAATGATTTTCTCAACTTAAATTCTAACTCTGAATCCAATTGATACATATCAATGGTTCCCAGATCTAACTCAAGCTTGTCTATTTTAAGTGTTTGCTTATCAATTCCTTGTTCATCAAACACCTTTTCGATAGATGCTAGCAGCCTTCTTTTGATAATACTGTCAATAAGTTGTAACTCTTCTTTTGCTGCATTTTCAGAACATGTTTCAATATTAAATGTTAGTTTCTGAATTTTGTGAAAACGGGCCATTTCAACTTTTAAGCCTCCATATTATAAAACTGGAAAATGAATGTAGTCAATTCATCCACTGATTTTTGAAAGGCATCGTTATTTTGTTGATCTGCCTTTAATTGAGCCCAATTGAAATATTTTTGTTCAAATTCCTGCATCTGTTTTATTTCTAACCAATTAGTAGTTAATGAAACCGAGGCCGGCTGTTGTTTGAATACGACTTCTTCAGCAGTAGCTTTAAATTCAGGGTTGCCAAAACGTGCAGTCCAATCAGGGAAAAAAGCACTCATTCTGTTAGAGTAGAAACGTTCAGGAATCCTTTTACTAGTTTCCGAATTCTTAATGAAAAATCCTATTTTCTTTTCAAATGCTACAATATCTCTCTTATTAATTAAGAAATTGTAAATTTTTTCCATGTTGGCATGCGTGACCTCAACTGATTCATTGGCATAGATACTCTTGAATTTTAAATCTAATTCTTTTATAAGTAGGTGAATTTCAAAGTCCTTATCGCTGGTAATCTCAACTGAATAATTTTCAAAATCCTTCAAGTGTTCTTTTACCTTTTCAATGACATTGATGCGTTCATCATAAGAGAAGCTTTTGTCAGAGGCGAGTGCTCTACTGCCATTCTGATCTAATAAATAGATGCCGAATTTTTTCTCATCTATAGCGGGGCGTAGTAAAATATGCTCCATTACATGTATTCCTTCACTTTTTATACTTAGTTCTTTAAATAAGTGAAGATGGAGCATTACAGAAAATTCAGCCTCTTCAGCAGACAGGTATTTAGCTAATTCCACCCATTCTTCAGTTTCTTTACTAAAGAAAACAACTGATGTTGATTTTACTTTTTCGCTCAATCTTCCTACTCTGTAATTTTCAATATTTAAGCCGTCTTGTAAATGCTTTATTGTAACTATACCTGCATTTTTAAAGACTGATTTTTCTAAAATCTTCTCTTTTTTGTCTTTTGATAAGCCTTCAATGTCAATTTCCTCATCATCAACAATTTCAAATCTTTCCTTAACAATATCCTTTGAAATGGATTTAAAAAAACCTTCCTTGTCATGGTTTTTCATATTTTTCACCAACTGAAGTTGATAAGCTTCAAAGTGTTCAAAGAATGATTTTTTCTGATATATTAGGTGTTTTTGTTCTGTATCTAAGATAAAGGAGCTTAAGCCTAACAATACAGATATTTTTGCCTCTATACCAGAGATATTACCAATCTCATTGATGGATTTCCTATAATTAAATCCTCTCGTTCTATTTTTATTTATGAAGGGTAAAAACTGTAAGAAATATGTCTTATTAGTTATTAAGAACCTATTAAATTCAAAATCAGAAAAATAGTAGTTAAACTGCTTTAAAGAGTTGCCAAATTCTTCACCGTGCAAAGCCAATAAATAATCTAATAATCTTTGTATTCTGTCATGGTTATCTTCGCCCATTTCCATGATTTTTGGTAGTCCTTGCATATAATTAATTGGAATTTCCTCATTATCTGGAGAGAATAAATCTACCTCATGCTGGTCTGTATTTTTGAATAGTTTTTCTGATTGCGGTACTGAATGCAGAGGTTGACTATAATAGCTTTTTGAATAGCTGCCACCAATTGAAAGTAACTCTTTAGTATTATCAAGTTGCGCTAGAGCATTTGCCAGTACCTGCTCAAATAAAATGAGGTATCCTTTCAGCTGCTTAGCCTGGCCCTTTCTTTTTTCAGTTGGGGAGTTAGGGATCCCGTCTTCCCCAATACCATAAATATTAGGAAATTGATTTTGTATGGAGTAATAATTTTTTAAGTTGAGCTTATTTCCTTTTGGCACCTCTATGGTTTCTTCCGAGAGTCTATAGACCCGTCTATTGGCAGATCTCATTTCATTTAAATGACGATTGGCTTCATCTCTATTTAAATTTCTGTTAGAGATGCCACTCTTAAAAAAACTAATCTGGTTTTGATCTTTATTATCTAAATCAAAGGCTTCGAGCTTTGGTAATTGATAAGGATTCACATTTAATTGGTTGTCATACTCCTCTCCATCAGCTATTAATTTTAGATTTTTCACACTGGAAACACCATCTATCTGCATGATGATTTTCATTACTTCCGAAATTAGTATTTTATCTATTTTGGACGGGAGCTCATCTGTTTTCACAAAACCGTGTTTCAATAATGGGCCATTGAAAATTTCATTTAAAGTATATCCTTGCTCAATTAATTCTTCCAGTGAATAAAATTTAATTTCCGGACATAAATACTCATCTACCGAATAGAGAATTTGCGCCATGACTTTTTCCTGGCTTACTTCTCCGGTTAGGTCAATATCTGCAATTAAGTTAATCACCATAGGCTCCAGAATACTGATTTCCTCAATATCCTCGCACAAATTGCGATTCTCATTAAATACATTTAATGCTTTAGCTAATACTTTTTGCCTGTTTTTTTTGCTGTTAATGCTCTCATCTACGTCTAATAAAATCCGATATAAGCCATTAAACTCACTGTTTTTTGCTACTATAGGAAATAGCCACACGTTTTTAATTTCAAATACAGAGTCGAAAATTAATTTACGGTAATCGTTAATAGTCAGCGCGTTGCATGGGAGCACCTGGTCAGGTTTAAAAAATGACTGATCTGACTTATCCTCGGAATACAGTATGTCTTTAATATCAAATTGGGTTCGGTAAGATATCTCTGTGAGGGCGTAACAAAGTTGTTCTAAAATGGTAACACCCGGATCATGTTCATTATAATCAGTCCAGAAAGCACCTGTTAATTTCTGAATAATATGAATGCCTTCCTCACGCAGAAAATCAAAGTCAAGGCCTTTATTATCAGTTTTCTTGTAATCTATAAATTTTGGTTGCTCCATTTGTTGATGGCTATTCTTTAGTTGAAATTAATTTCGTCTTTCGTGTTAGATGAACTTCTCTCTTGTTCATTTACCTGCTCATTTAAATGTCCTATAAGTTCATATACTTGCTCAAATGGCATTTTGCCCAGCGCCTTAAATATTAATTTCGCCTCTTCTAGGTTGATTGTGATATTTAGTTTTTGTTCTTTTTTCATCTTATCATTGTTCTAAACTATTATCCATAAAGGGGTCGTGCCAAAGTTGCGAAATGGAATAATTAAGGGAAAAGCCATCACCATAATTGGCCTTAGTTCTCATTTCCAGTCTGAAATTATAGGTGTCACCTCTCCATCTAAGTAAAATTCTATTGCTTCTCATGCCATAAAACGCCTGAGTATATCTTATTCTGCTTCTGGATTTTCCGAAAGTGCTTAATGCCTGAGCACTAATAAGGGCATATTTTCCGGTTTTTTTCTTTCCAATTCCTGCCAGGATTTCAAATGCATGGCACCCATTCAGTTCATCAATAATAGTATGCCATTTGCCATCACCAGGTATTTTTCCTTCATGTGCAGTGCCCTTTCTTCCTTTTTGAGCTACTATGCCATTTATATCTAAAGCCTCTTCAGGGTTGCTATTGTTAATTCCAATCTTGCCCTCCTGTTTAATAGTTATCAAACTATTTCCCATGCGATTCTTTACATGAAGGTTGGAGTCTCCCTTATTAATATCAATACTCCAAGCCGGACTTTTATCTTCAATGCTTTTATAAAAGCTTATGAGTTTTTCCGAGTTCCCGATAGGTGAAAGCATTAAACCTTCGTCCATTGTTTTAGACATTCCATCATCCACTCTATTAATGATCGAATCGATTAAATCATAGAAATTCTGTTCAGTGGGTAAATTCCCCTTTCTGAAGTAATTTCTAAGTGTTTCTCTGTTCTGTAATGACATATAATATCCTGCTTATTATAAATTTATTCCTCAATAATAAAATCATGACCTAATTCCAGATAATCTATACCTGCTTGTCTTGATCGCTCCTCTGATTTATCTATCAGAACCGATATTTGATGCTCTGGTGCCGGAACTAAGACCGACCATGGCTTGGTAGCTACAAGAGAGGAAGATTTCCCACCTTCCCTTGCAGTATCAATCAGTTGATAATATCCGTCTAAATCCCTTGAAACTTGCACCATAGAGAATTTGGTAATGAAATTCACATATGGTAATGTGCGCATATAGCTTAAAATGTCTGAGCTGTGGATACTTCCACCAAGCGCTACTTTTTTGCTTTGTGTAAGTAAAGTTCCTCTTAAATACTGGTTGATTTGCTCGTTAAGTTTTTGAATATAAAAACCATAATTGTATCCATCAGTAAATTTCACAGCACAAATAATTTTAATTCGCTCATAGTTAGGGTTACGTACCTCTATTTTAACAAATGGCGAAGTAAAGCTGCCTATGTAGGATTTAATCTCGAAGAGTAACTCGCTGCTTGCCATGGGTTCATTAATGCTGCCTTTGTGTTTGGCAGAAGGGGAAACCACTAAAAGAATATTTCCAGGAGCATCGGTACTTTTGCTTGTCATGTTGGAAAGGCAAGTTACATGTGCTACTTCTGGAAACTTATCGAGTAAAATTCGCTCATAATCCCAGGCAGTTACAGCTCTGCTTTTATGATGTAATCTTTCTCCTATTCGAGTGTAAAATTTCTCATTGCTTTCTGCAGCACTACCACCAAACGAGGGGAGGGGCTGCCTTACTTCTCGTATACCTGGAATATTATTGATCGATCTTTGAATAGAAAATGCAGGTAATTCACTATTAAGATAACTATGAGGTAAATTAATATCTTGTAAGTTTGCCTGCACCACATTTGTGGCTACACTTAATAAACTGGAGGCAGTGTCAATATTTTCATGTACTGTCACCCTTATCCAATATAATTCACCTGGTAATATGGTGTTGTTATTTTTGATTTCAGCAGGCACATCTATATTGATTAAGCCGGTTTTCAAAAACCTATTGGTTTCATCCTTTAGTATCCTTGAGGGTGCTAAGGGTAGCCAATTATCATTCGCTAAATAACTCCATTCTATAATAGGCAAGTCTTCTTCTGAAGATTCAGTATACTCATCAATCATTTCAAATAGAATGGATATTTGCTGTGGAGGAGCTAAATCTGCAAACCCAAGGTACATCGCTCCTTCAAATTGATAGTCGGGTAATAAATAAGTACTTTTGCTACCACCGGCTGATCTTAATTTTTTAAGACCAAAAGGATGTAAATGAAATATCTCTCCGACGAATTCTGAGCTATTCTTTTGCTGTCCGCTATCATTTCCGGAAATGGCCGAGGAGGCACTATAGTTTAAAGAAATAGTTTTTATTTGTGGGGTGTAGGGAACATTAGGCATTGCCTTTTTCGATTTCTCCTTATTTTTTAATAAACCTCCTTTGGCATTTTCCATTACTACCTCCGAAAGAATGGAGGGATAGACATCATGGCCGAAGCCATTTGGAGGATTAAATAATTCTAATTTAATAAAACCTCTATTGGAGGTTGGGCTAAGTACCAGGTCCTGAACAATGGCCTCATAGTTGGCAGATTGCTTTATTTTTTTAATGTCAATGTTCGAGAATATACTCTGAGCTATTAATTTCCCTTTAGGATCAGGGTTCTTTTCAGGTCCTTTTTCTACTGTCCGAAATAACTTAAGCACCTGTTGCTCATCTGTCACTGCAGGAACCCATCGGCCATCATCCATAATAGATATTTTTGCTTCAAAGGAGGAATTGTCTATTGATAAGCCATAGCTTTTGTAATGATCATCCATGCCTCCTTTATGGGCAGGTAAATCAAACCATTCTATATTAATTTTAAGATCTTCAAGACCTTTGTTAAAAATCTCCTTCTCTCCAATTATAAAGTATGCTCCCGCTTTTGGCTGTGGTCCGAATGGTAAAAATGGTGAATTAGGACTCAATTGACCAATATTATTATATAATTGAATATCTTTTAGGTTGCTCACTTTTACATGAAACCAAACCTGATCAATCACCATTTGAGAAAGCAAAGTGTAGGGGTAAATAAAACTTTCACTATTTAGCTCAAATCGAATAATCGGTAATTTTGAACTGAAGGCTCCATCGTGTATATCTGGATGGTGAGCAATAATAGCAGGGTCAGCATTTAATAAATCGAATGAAAAGGTGAGGCTTTTTTGTTCATCATTTCTTTTTACTACATACTTTGTTATATGTAACCATCCTTTGCTTGTAGTGATAGAAAGATTGAATGAAGCGGTAAATGCTTTAATAAAAAGCTCTTCTAAATCATCTTTTGTAGAACCTTTTATGGCATGTAAATCTGAAAGTAAGTTTTTATAGCTATTTTCACTGAGTTGGATCACTATATCTATTTCCCTAAAACCTCCCTTTAAAAATAAATTGGGTGAGCTAAATGCAAACCCTAATTTGGCACTACTCATGGTTTTTTCGGAAGCTCCTTTTTTGCCCTGAAATTCCCCAAAGGTGGCAAAGGATTTAGGGGCTAGATTATTGTTTGTCTGTTTTTTAGGAACTAATTGGTCTATAGGGACTTCAGCTCCTAAAATATCATTTATTTTCTTTACAGCTTTGCCCTCTACATTTAAAATTTCCTTATCAATGTAAACAGAAAACATTTTTTTAATCTGGGCTTTATTCACTAAAAGGTCCTCTGAATTCGAGTAAATCACATCATCACCACTTCTAGGGTCTTCCCCTATAAATTTTGTTCCCACAGGGATTTTAGTAAATAGTGCCTCATCATCTAATATAAATTGAAGATAAAGTTTATCAAGTTTTTGCAGTTTTGGCTTTTGCCTTAAAATATCTTTAAAGTAAAACTCTATATGCTTATTGGTGAGCTGATTTATATTGTCCTTGGCATGTTCATAGAGCTTAAGAAATGCCAGAAATAAAGCAATTTCAGGATAATGGATATCGCTATCCATTGATTGCTTAAGGTATTCAGGTGTTTTAGATTTTAAATATAGTAGTGTTTCATAAAAGCTCTGAAATATTTTTTGAAGTTCCTTGAGTAAAAATTCTTCATTTCTACTTTCTGTTTTATCAGAATTCTTATTGTCTTCTTCAATATGGCCTGCTTCAAGGCTCCAAATATTACTAAATTCATTAAAGGAAAGCAAGGTATCTTCTGATATTCCATAATATTCTAAATTTTCATTATATAGAATATTCATTTTACGAAGTGATAAAGCGAGTTTAGAACTTATTGCGTTAGAGATTTCACTACGAACGCTCAATTGATCCCTGCTGAACTCTTCTATGTCTCTTAATTTACTGTACCAGTGCTCAAATCTTTTGGCCAGACTGTATATTTCATGGAAGCATTTTAAGAGGTATTTATTCTTTTTGGAAGGCTGCTTAAAAAGAGATATTTTTTTAATATAACTTTTGAACCTTTTCTCTATTTCTGTAGGATTAACATCAATTATGGTGGCAAGTATTACGGTTTCATCAGAGAAAAAGTGCGACCAGTCTCCATCCACCTCATTATTTTCATTATAAAAATTTATTAATTTAGAAAGCCTTGAAGTAAACACGAGCATGTCCTCAAAGCTTTTTTCATCGATGTTTACATAATTTTCTTTGAGCGCTTCAAACATCCTCTTTTGCTGCGATGTTCCTGTATTTTTAAATCTACTCTCCATTTACCACCAAATATTTCCGTTTTGTAAGTAATTATTATTTAGCTTTTTATGACTTTGGCTTGTACTTCACATCAGTACCTTCCACCAGATAATAAGGGAACACCATATTACTTCTGTTATTGGTTTTCCTAACTATATAATCTATGCTAACATTAAGAAGGCCATCTACATTTTTATCCTGATCAATGCGTATCTCTGCCACGTTGATGCGGGGTTCAAAATATAAAATTGATTTCTCTATTCTACTTTTCATTTCGTTTATCAAAGTGAAATCTATGTTCTCAAAGGTAAATTGCGACAAAGCGCAACCATAGTCAGGAGACATTAATCTTTCTCCGGGTCTGGTTGATAATAAAATTAAAATGCTTTCTCTTATATCCTGTTCTTCGGATACCAATACCACGCTTCCCATTTTTTTATCAAATGAGGGGGGGAATTTCCAGCCTATTCCTAAAAATGATTTTTTATGCATTACTTTTCTAATTCTATTACCCTCCAATCATTACAGTAGGTATACCAGGCCCTATAATAGTACCACCATGCGCACAAGAATCTCCTACCCGAGCTGCAGGTTTGCCACCAATTAATACGGTAGTAGATCCCAAAATAATAGAGTCTGGTGGACCTGTACATACTGCCATATCGCCCATGACAGCTGCTGGTTTACCTCCAATTAAAACTGTTGGTACACAAGGTCCTATTATGGGCCCGCCAACATGTGGTACCGGCCCGTTGGACATCGGGCAAACATGATTATCTCCTATAACTGCTGCAAATGACATATTCTTTTAATTTATTTGTACTACTCCACCTTTAATGGTTGTCATACCCGATCCTTTAAGCTCCGCTTGAGCACCCTCAGCAGCAAACTTAGTAGTGCCTTTTAGCTCCACATTCATTCCTTCTACTTTATAGTCTTTAGTAGCCTTAACTTCTGTATTCCCTACAGATTCCAACTTAATATCCCCTTTGGCTTTAAAAATAATATCCTTGTCAGATTCCATTAAAATACCTGCATCTGATAGGACTACTTTGTTTTTATTAGCCTCGTCAATAATTGATAAAGATTTCTCTTTATCATCCATAATTATTTGATGCCCACCAGGTGTTGAAATTGTTAATATTTTATCGGTATCGTTAAATTGTATTTCTAACTGACTTTTGGTCAGTATAGACTTGATTCCATTTTCTGCTTCAGGAGTATATTTTGGCTTATTTTTTTTGGAATAAATTGATCCTAAAATCATTGGAAATTGTGGGTCATTATTAAGGAAACCCAAAATAACCTCGTCTCCAACTTCAGGCACGAAAAATATACCTGCATCTGCAGTACTGTAAAAATTTGATAGACGAGCCCAAACAGGCATATTATCTTTCTGCAGTGTGGGTAATTTAACCTGAACCCTATAATTTCCATCAGGATCCTCATCTAGTTTTACAACAATGCCAATTTGAAGTCCCTGTACTCCAGCATTTAGACCGGATGAATTAGATCCTTCAATACCAGGAGTATCATCAGTATACCACCTTTCTTTTAATCCGATTTGTAACTCACTTACCCAGTTTCCTTCTTCTATGATATGATATACACCACTGATATAAGCTTCCCCATTAAAAGTGTTACTTACCCCATTTAAATTAATAATGCTATTAGGCTTTATAAGGCTATTTCCCCTAATTTTTACTTTGCCTTTAATTTTTGCTAATCTTGATTTCGTTAATAAGGAATTACCCCAGGCAGTAAGCGAGGCCACCGATAAGTTTCCTCCAGTTTGAAGAATGGTCTTACCTTCATTTAAAATACTTGATAAATCCTTTGATTTATAAGACCCTTGTTTGATTTCAATGTTGCCTTTTGTTTTAGATTCTACAATAGCTAAATCGTTAGAGTCCCAGCCTACTACTGAAACTTCATTATATTGGTTTTTGATATCCATTTCAGCCTCGAATCCTAATAAATCAGTTCCGTAGGTTACATCAAATAGTGGAGCTTGGTCAATGTTAGGTTTTACAGCCTCGATACTTCCATTATCTGTAATAACAATTAAATCATTGATGTCAGCTCTCATGAGCATGAAATCCCAATCGGAAGTAAAATGCTGAATAAGGTTAGCATTTTTATTTTCAGTTGCTTCAACCTTTCCTTTCAGACCATGCTTAGTATATAATTCTTTAATGATATCACTATCTTTTTTATCCTTATATATTTCATTATACCTGCCAGAAGTCATTTTTACAGCCTGATCTTTGCATTCAATTTGCAGTACCGGTTGATCTCTACCTACTTTTAATTGATGTTTAGTGACTATTCCTTCAAAAATTAATTCCTCATCTGACTCATACCCCGCTTTAATACCAATTTTTTTTCCGGGTTTGAATACATCGGAGTGAGCAATTAAAAATTCCTCGTTATCTGTATTGCTGCCATCAAAAAACTCAATTCTGGCAAATGCTATTTTATTAATTTCTTTAGAAATGCGAATAGAATTAGGCAGAAAGCTTCCGTCTATTTCTTTTCCTTCGGAAAGAACAGTATAAGTTATAAGTGACTTACTAAGATCAGGCTGTTGAGCCATAGTTTACTTTTTTATAGGTGGAAAAATCAATTCTTGGCCGGGTACCAGATTTCTAAAGTCAACCAGGTTATTAATTTTTGCTACTTGTAAGTAGTAATGGCTCTTTTTATAAATTCTTTCACACATTAGGGGGAGTGTGTCACCAATTTTAACGGTTACTAAATGGGTGAGATCTGGTGAAGCGTTTTCTTTTTTCTTTTTTTGCTCCTCCATATCCATTGAACTAATAAATTTAAGAGAGATTTTGGCTCTTAAAGATTGACCATTGGGAGCAAAAAGGGTATGGGTAATATCCATACTGGATAGCCTACCCTCAAATTGAATGGTGTCGCCCCATGCTATTTTTGCATGAGCAGGTTCATGTTTTTCTCCTTGATATTTATAAATAACGTCCTTAAGTTTTTTTATCTCCTCATTAACGTTTTTTTTATCTCCTGTGGCTCCTGTACCATCAATAATGATTTCAAAACTTAGATTCTCTGGTGAAACATTTTGAAATTTGGCATCAGTATTTAAGGCCCCAGGTGCTTGTTCTGTAGAATAATTTATTCCATATGAATGGTTAATGGAAGATGGATTAATCATTACTTTATATGTAGGAATTTCTTCACCTGTGGTGCTTTTTCCATCCGTAGAAGTTATGATAACTTTAGAAAGCTTTGCACTATTATTCATATCTTTGGTTTATTCAGCCCGGTTACCTTTCAGATTTTCTTTCTAAAATCTTTAATACTTTTTCAACACTTGCCTCAATAATTCTTTTTTCAGTATTTCTATCAAAAACTTGTTGCTGCACGGGTAGATTATGAGGATCCTTTACAGACATTTTAATATTTAGTTCTTTTATTTCGATTGCCAATAAATCTTAAATTAAGTCAGAAGCAGTATTCACCGCTTTCCTCCAGTCTGATATGTTTTCTTCACATCTTTGATAACAAAGCTCAATAGTTTGAACAAAAACTTGGTTTTTAGAGGCATCTAAGGCAGAATACTCCCACTTTACTGGATAGGCATTTATAAATGTCCAATCTAAAATGGTTTCATTTTGGTCACTTAGTAATCGAACTACCACATCCTTTAATTCTATATGTGAAGCAAAGCCTGAATTGATCGTGCTTTGACACCATTTAGACAAAACGGAACTATTAGTTACTACTCCTCTTTTTAAGATTAAATTAGAATATTTAAGAGGTTGGGGAACCCGATGTACAAACCGGTTTTCCCCTCCCTCTTGAATTTCTTCCACCGGTATTTCGGTGGTTATGCCTGAAATTTCCTGAAAACTGGCATCATAACCTTGCTTATCAGAATTATCATCAAACTTGCCTAAACTAAGTGCGAAACGTAAGCCAGAGACAGGAAATAGTGCATTACTTTTTTCAGCCATAATATTTAGTTAAAATTAACCAGCAGATTGCTCGATACCTTCATGAGCTAACTCAATAGTTTCTAAGGCTACCTCATTAGCATCTGCTTTTAAATCTGGCCCTGATATTTTAACTGGGAATGCATTTCTGACAGTCCAAGTCATAACAGGGGTGTTTTCTTCATTTAATAAAGAAATGATTACATCTTCTCTTCTTTCCGTATCAGTTTGCACTTCAGCAAACCAGTCGTAGAAAGTTGTATCGTCTTCAAAAACACCTTTTTTCAAAGTAATAGTACCATGCTTTTTCAAACCAGGTATTTTGCGCGTAATTAATTCAGTGTCATTACCAGCTCTGTACTCAATAAATTGAGTTTCCATTTCCAGACCCGATACTTCCTGAAATCCTAATTCTATTCCACCCCATTCTACTGTAAAGTGGAACTTAGGAATTGGCCATAATTCATCTGCCATGATTTTTTAAATTATAAGTGAATAATGTTTTAAATAATTTTTAATAATTAAGATTCAATGTAGCTCAGTTAAGCTTTGGCTTAAACCCTGCCTGCTGCAGGCAGGCTCATCCTTTAATCCTTCTCCGAAAGGAGAAGGAGGGCTGTCTTAACTTATCAACATTGAATTAAGATTCCTGCATTTTTTGCTGGAAAGTAATTACAATGAATTCAGCTGGTCTTGAAACGGCTACTTTAACTGTAATCCTCATTACGCCATCTAAAATGTCATTAGAAGTCATTGTAGTACCTAGTCCAACTTGCACATCATAAGCCTCGGCAGATGTGAGCCCTACTAAGCCACCCTGACGCCAAATACCTCCCAAAAATGAGGATATCATGCTTCTTATAAGCACCCAGGTATTGGCTGTATTGGGCTCATAAACATACTTTTTAGCAGCATATTTAATGGATTGCTCAATAAAAGTGATGGTTCTTCTTACGTTAATGTATTTCCAGTCGCCACTGTTACCATCCAAAGTTCTGGCACCCCAAACGGTAGTTCCATCACCAACAAAGGCACGAATAGCATTTATTGATTTACCAGTTACAGTTACATTTAAATCTTCCTGGTCATCATGAGTAATTTTCACAGTAGGAGCACTCACAGAATTCACACTTACATTGGCAGGGGCTTTCCAGATGCCTCTTTCATTATCCACCATGCAATAAACACCCGCCATGCCTGCAGCCGGAGGTAAAATGTTAAGGTGTGTTTTAATACCTGCAATTAATTTTTTAAAAGCCGGACTTATCACATTAAGCATTTGAGTGAGTTTCTCTATGTCCTGATCTTTCTGATTAATTCTTTTCAGTTCATTTTTCACTTCATCTGCTTTCTTAGGATTTGGGCTTAATTCATCAGCTTCTTTGCTTAAAACATCTTCTAAATCATTAAGATTAGCAATATGGCTTAAGCTGATTTCTTCAGAATCTACCACTGCAGCATGTACCCAAGGGTAATATGCAGCTCCATAGGCTAGCTGATTAAGTCCTATTCCTTCTCTAAATCTATTAACTACATCATTTTTATCGTAGGTTCTGGCTGTGCTACCATTAAAAACATCCAAAATGGCAAATCTATTTTTCATCTTGAATCCACAATGGGTTAACATTTCCTGTTGTACCGCATAGCAATCCGCTTCTTCCAACATAACAGTTTCAGGCACAATCAGCATAGAAGGCTCTTCTTCCATAATTAGAGATTGAATACCATCTAACAAGGCTTTTTTGGAGATGCTGTTCAATGAAGACCCACTTTCCTGTTTTACTGGTGGAGGAGCACCTTTGCCTCCTTTATCTTCTTTAGAAGGCGTTCCGCTAGTACTGTCATCCTTCTGGTAAGCACCTGCAGAAACTATCCAACAAGTTCCACCGCCATTTGCAAAATAGAGGCGAATACTATCAAATAGTAAAAATCTATTTGGCTTTTCAGGAGAGAGCTTGTACTCTTTACCTGCTACTTGAATAACGGCTCCATCTTCATTATCGGCAGATTGAATTGCGAATTTTGTTACAATTCCTTTGCCGAAAGTATTAATGTAGTCTGTGAGCGAATTGATTCTCACAGGTTTGTTAATTAAAGATCTTCCGTCTTTTTTTGTAAGCTGTGTATAGCCCACAAAAGCCGGAACTGATGTGGGGATACCTGCCACTGAATTGGGAAAGGCGCTTTTTTCTTCAATGTAAACGCCTGGTGTTGCTAGGTTTGTTGCCATAATTTTGGGTTTTGTAAAATCATAAATAAACTATTATATCTGAAAAAATTCTTACTTCATCTTTCTGTTGCTGAGTATTGAGGCTTTCTATTGCCGGCACTGGTAACCTCTTCATTAAGGTTTTTTCTATACTATTAATAGAGCCATTCTTTCTGTTGAGCTGAAATACATGAGGAGAATACTCATTTAATGTTAAAGGATTTTTAGATTGAAAAACATATGCAATCTGTCCATTAGGGAGTGATTGAATTTCCGGACCATCAAATCCAGCCTTTTTATCATCCATTAGGATCACGGCCTTCTCAATGTTTTTAATGTATTTCGATACTAACTTGTAGCGCCAGTAGGTCTCTTGATTTTTAAAAGCTATGGTAAATTCGAATTTAGGTATAGCCAATCCTTGCTCAATATTCTTCAATATTGTTTTAATCATATGGGTATCTAATGCGAGCTGAACATAAGCCACAGGATAACGAGGCCTTTTAAACGGTAGATTTAAATAAGTTTCTTTCAGTTTACCATCCAACCATAGCTCAAAATAGCCTTCACCCAAATTGCCAGGAGTAATAGAGGATTTTGGGTTAAGATTTTCGTACTTATTTATACTATTTCCTTCTTTATCCTTTATCTCTATCAATTTGATAACTTTGTCGTTTTCAAGATTAATTTCTCCTTGAAATAAGGTGGATAAATTGGCGTTTGAAGCATAATCTGCTACATGCATAAAGGTTGCTTCTTTGTCTGAACCTGATTTATTTTTAAAAGTAAATATCTTATTTAGTTCAAAATCACTGCTTTTTGTAATATTGTTGAAGTAAGGATTTGTTGAAATCATCCAAAACTCAAAAACCAAATTCTTTTCTTCTGAAAGCATCATTTTAAAAGCCTCCTTCTTAGTGTGATCTATCAATAATTCAAATCCGCTTTCTGAAGATTTAAAGATCAATCCTAATTTATTAATGAGGTGTAAAGAAGAATGTAAAGGAACATGTTGAATATTTTTGATTTTCTGATTTTCATAATAATCATGCAATATTCCTAGTTTAAATAAGGGGCGGTATTGGAAGGCTAATTCTATCATAAGCTAAAATTAGTTGGTGCCAAAACCTGTGAAAGGAGTGTCCAAATTATTTAAAAACCCGTCAGTGAATGAAATCATTCTGGTTTTGTAAAGTATAGAAGGCATATACTTTGCGCCCATAGTACCCCATAAATGACTCATATTCTGAAGGTCCTGATTCACTATTTCAAAACTAAGTTTGTCTATATCAGGATCCATATCGGGTGTATTGGAATGATTTAATACCTTATTAGCCTGAAAAAAAGAGATAATGCCTGATAAATATCGTAAGCCTTCCAGGTAATTGTTCTCTTCAAAAGAAGCGGAAAACAAAAGAAAAACATTGAGATTGACTGCTTTATTGGATGCGCCACGGCCCCTGTGACTAACAGTTTCTTGCTGAAGATTAACAAGGCTCATGATAATTTTATCAGGTTCAGTTACTGCTACTGAACCATCAGGATTTACCAAATTTGAGACTACTAATTTGTCTTCGATGGTTGAAAACCTATTTCTTAAATAGTCATTAACGACAGAGGAGATGGTTGAAACTGCTGAATAAATCATTATTTAAATATAGTCATTAATACAAAAGGAGACAAATTATTTGTTGTAAAATTTATAAAAAATATTTTATTAAGGTAAATCCTTTTCAGATAAAAATCTTTTACTTAGAAAAAATATGATAATTGCACCAATAATAAAACCAAGTATTAGATAGATGATTTCATCAAATGCAATGTATTTCATACCTATAAAAATAAGGGCTATCATTATTATTATCATTAGCGCCAAACTTCCCTTGATGGCTACATTAAAGGTTCTTTTAATTCTGTGTCCAAATTTGAAAAGGAAATAGAAGCTTAATAGTCCTACACCAAAAATAGCTCCGAAGAGTCCCATCAATGGTCTGGGGTTTTTGATTAGGTAAGATGGATTTTTCATAATTCGAAGGGACAGTCCCATGAGTCTGCGTGGTGAATACCTACTCCAGAATTTTTTAGCATTAGCGATTTTTGCTTCGTCCGTTCCTAATGCAAATTTGGCAGCGAGCAGTTTCCATAATTCCCCGTAACCATTATCGTATCCTAAAGCCCAAATGCCTACTCCTCCAATTTGTCTTTCAATTACCCAGTCATATTTTTTACTTAACGACAGGCTGTCCTCATACCAAAGCTGACGGTAATTACTATTATCGTCTCTGTATACATAGAATTTACTTTTGCTAGGTTCATCCTCACAGCATGGAAGTTGTCCGTGTTTTTTAATTACATTTCTATACATGGGATAATTGACAAACCTTTTAGCCTTGGAGGGAAATTTCAGACTTTCGGTTTCCCATTCTGCTCCATAGTAGGGTAGTCCCATTAATATTTTTTTCTGACTTAAACCTTCCATCAGATATTCATCTAAAGCAACATTTAAATTATAATCCCACCAGGTTTGCCCACTTTCCAAAGGAGCAACAGGACCGGCCACTGAGCTATTAATACCGTAAAATTCATAGCCCATTACTATATATAGGTCTACATATTTATTTAGCTGATCAAATTCATATACCCTATTATAATCTATAGGAGGTAAGGCTAAGGTGATCATATATTTTTTATCCGCTGACTTCAGTCGGTTTGATAAATCAATAATGAAATTAGTAAGGTCATTTCTACTATTAACCGAAAGACTTTCGAAATCAATATTTACACCATCCGCATTCCTTTCTTTCAATAAGGAGATTAAGATGTCAATGAAATTTCTTTGAGCTCCTGGGTTGGATAAAAATGTGCTGTTGTTTTTTATACCAAAGTTAGTAACACTTAAGAGCACCTTGGTTCCATGTTGATGAGCTGAATCCACCAAAACGGTGGTTTTCCAATCGTGAATGCTATAATAGCCCCCAGTGGCAGGGTTTAGCTCATACGAAAAATAAGCAATGGTGGAAAGCAATGAAAAATTGTAACTTTTATAGGCAGAACCCATCCAATAGGGATGCCAGCCAAAAACTTCAAAATTCTCATTTAACACATGTTTTTTTTTGTAAGCGTTGCTCGAGGTAATAGCGTAGTACTTATTCCAGCTTTCTTCTGTTTTATAATTTTTTGCTGGTCGTCTCTTTTTTACCGATAAAGCTCTTTGTATAAAAGATGTGGTATCAATTTTTTTATTGGGCTCCTGTGGCGGAGTAAAAGTTAATTCTGCTTCTAAATCTAGTGAATCCTCTTTATTTCCTACTGAATCAGAATTCTCAAAATTATTTAAAATGACCTGCTTTTCTTGGTTTTTTTGAACTCTTTGAGAAGAATCAACTCTTTTAGACGCTTCAATTTTCTGATTGATAAGATTCTTTAAGCCGTCTTCTTGAGCGAAAAGATTGGAGGGATTCAGAAATAGCACTAATGCGCTTAGTACTAAAGTTACTAAATAGCAATGTTTGTAGGTCTTGTATAAGTAAATAATCAAAGCAATTTAGGTTTTGGTGACTTTTAAAAATTCTAAAGTAAAACAAGATATTTGAAAAATCTACTTTTTTTAAAAAAAATAAATGAATAAGATTTAATTCGCTGATCTTCTAAGAATATTTTTAAGGTTCTCTTTTCATTTAATTTATAACTGTTACTTTTGGAGTTAAATTAATCGTAATCGAATAAAATGTTAACTTATGAAAACCAAAACCTTTCCTTTCTTAATAATACTATTTTGTTCATTTTCCGGATTAGTCGCGCAAAGCACAGATTCAACTAGCCTAAATCAGGAGGTGATTAGTAAATTAGAAACGCTTACGGTGAGTTTTAGTGGCAATGCTCAAAATTGTATTCCTTATGATGTGTATGCTTTTAAATATAAGAGAAGCTGGCTCATTGTAATGAAGGAAAGTGATAATCTGGCCTTATTTGTTACCAAGCCTCCTCGAAGTGAAGAGAAACTCTATGTAGCTTCTGATTTTTTATTAGATGGCCTTTCCAAAATCATTCCAAACACTACTTATTATAATAGGAAAAACAGAAGAAGGGTAGTAAACGACATTGAAATTTATCCTTTTTATAAATTACAGAGAAGAGGTAAGCAGGTGATGAAAGGCTTACTTTTATTGGAATTACCGGATGAAGAGGAACCTTCCACCTTCTTTTTATTGAAGCCCTTTATGAAGAAAAAAGAGGAGGTATTAGATAAAGCACCTTTAAAGCGTGATTTTGAAGAAAGCATTCAGAAGGCTAAAGAAAAAGTGGGTGCAGAGGTATCAGAAGTAGTGGAATAATAATTATTTTTTAGCTTTTTTAGCTTTGGTATTTAAGTATTTCACAATACTATCATATTCAGTATTTTCTTTATTGGAGAGCTTAATGATTTTCTTGTGTCCATATAAAATTTTAGTTTCCCTGTAATCCCCTTGTTTGGTTTTTACTATTTCTTCATGCCAAGCTTTAATATCTGCTATACTTAGACTTATTACACTACGACTAATTAAAAATTTAATAGAGATTTTGTTATTTCCTACCTTAATTACTTTAATAGCGGTAATAAATTTTGTAAGTACTAATAAACCAATTACCAATACCAATGGTGTTGTAATAATCTTTAATATAAAGAATTGTTCAGGAGCTTTTAGCAGGCTATTCAATAGTAGAAAAAAGGACCCGAAAACGAGAACAAGGAATACTCCAAGGGCAAATAATGTTTGATAACGGGGTTTAGAAACAATCATATAAGAGATTAATTTTCCGTGTTAAATTGTAACTCAATTTTAGATAAAAGCTTTAACTGCCCTGCTTCAAATTTCTCAGGTAAATTGCTTAAAGTAGCATCTTTCTCAGCTTCATAGTTATTATAATCCTGGAAGATTACTCCTTTTATTTTACGAGCGTTATAAGCCTCTCTAAATCTCACTCCACCACCCTCGGTGTGATATGAATAAGCCATATAATCCAAAGCGTAATTTTCTATATTAAACCAATAAACAAATTCATCTTCAAAATCTGTTCCGCCACCCTCTTGTTGGAAAGTTATTTTTATAGTGTAATATTCTTGACCTTTTATAACAGTATTGGCAAGTTTTTTACTAATCACTGCTTCACCATCTATTCCATAGGGAAGTGTTGCGAAATAGTGTACTGAATTGACAGAGTTTGCGTAGGCAGCTGAATCTTTAGGGTTTAAATCAGCTTTAGCTTCATTGATTTTTCTGTAAAATCCTTCATTATTTAAAACATCTTCAACCTGGTTTTCTGCGGAGTCTCTAAATACCCTTTTATAAATAAATTGACCTTTCTGATGCGAAAGACTATAGCCTTTGTCTCTAAAAGTATAGTCAACATCTAAGGTGTTATAGGCATCACCCCCGTGATAGTGGATGGCATTAGCGATAATTTCATCGGCGGTAATTTCAGGCGAGTCGCACGAAATAAGTAAAAGCCATATTAGCAATCCAGTAATATTTTTCATAACAATTAATTACGCTTGTGTATCAGAATAGTTTGGAGTGCATCATAATCCATCTTTCCGGTAATTCTCCTTTATTGGCTTGCTCATAATCAGTATAACTGCAGGGAACTATGGAATTTCTGTGGTATAAGCTAGTTTTAGAGGGGTTGGGTACTTCCATCCACCACTTTTCACTGATCACACTTTTATAAAATGTTAACATTTCCGGTTCGCTAGGCATAGAAACCACATATTTCATATAATCATTGGAGCGGAAATCTTTAGAATCTTTTCTATGGTAAAAGCCTTCAATAAAATACCAAACCATAGTGGCTAAAACAGCGGCCGACTTACCTGAATCATCATCTTTTAAGGGATCGAACTCATAAAAACCGGCTGCACTTAGTTTTTCATTAATACCGGAATACCATGCTAACTGACAAGCTTCTTCACCAGTTAAACCAAAGGGTTGCGATTCACTCGCAGCCGGAAAATCGGAGGAACGAATAGCATTTAAATCGAAACTTAGCATGTCTGCCTGCCGGATAACAGGTTCCATTTCTTTGATGTCATGCCTTAATGCACCAATTCTATGCGCGTCAAAATGCAGTTTTTCTAAAATGCTGATGGCTTGCGCATTTACCAAATAACTCTGATAGGCTAAATGGCTATAATTGAATAGGTAGTTAGGCTGATGCATCAAAAGCTTTTGCACATGACGTTTATTAGCAGGAGATTTTTCATCGTCCATATCCAAAAAAGCATCAATATTAATTAGACTGATAAGCTTTTCCATTTCCTCATAAGCCTGGTATTGCGAAAATGACATGTCATGAGAACCACCAATCAAAATGGGTAATACATTATTTTCCAGGCAAGCACGGCATACTTCCTGCACCCTGCCGTAAGTTTGCTCTATGTCAAGGGCTTCAGAAATATTACCCAAATCTACAATATTGTAGGCACCCGTTCCTTTCATCAATCTATAAAGCTTTTTTCGCAAGGCATTGGCTCCTTCAGCAATGCCGGAGCCTTCAGCCACGCTTCTGTTATCTGAAATTCCAATAAGGGCTATATCGGCAGTTTTATAATCAGGGAATATTTCCTGATATACGTGAATGCTCTTATAAAAACTACTTTGCTTTGTAATGTCCGCAAAAACTGATTCTGGAACCGGGCTGAAGAAAAGTCTTAAATCCATGCCGTGAATTTAATAACAATAATTTGAGGCGCATTAGTTTTGTGTGAAATGATTTGTTATTAATTTAAACTTTAAGCTATTATTTATTCATGTAGGTGGTAAACCTTTAAAATATGACATAAAGACCTTAATCTTCCATTTTTAGTAAAGATTTTGTCATCATTTTTGCTTTCCCGCTTCGCTGGAACAAAAATGTCGCCAAAATCGGGAATCAATGTCCTTTTAGCCCAGGGTTGCAGCCAGAGGCTGGTCAGCCTTTGGCTGACATTCTGCGCTACCAAAAGGTTGCTCTTCTGGAGCTTTTTGCTAAAAATTATTATCAGAGTAAAAGAATATTTTATATCACTGTCCCTCGCACCATTTCCTTTTTGCCGGGAGGGCCAGGAAGGGTTTCTAATTCAAAGCCTATGGACTTCAAATCTCTTTTGAGTTGACCTTTAGCACTGTAAGTGGTGAATACGCCTCCCTTTTTCAATAGATCAAAGCATTTCTGTAAAACATCAATCTCCCAAATTTCTGCCTGTTTATTGGGAGCAAATGCATCAAAAAACACCAAGTCGAATTGTGCCTGAAGGTGCGAATAATCCTCCAGTTTGCTTTGGTGTTTGGTTAATTTGAAATAAGGGTTGATTTCATTTTCGATTTCCCATTCACTAGAATGTAATTTTTTAAATATTTCATTAAGTTCATTATTTTCGGAGGGGAGAATCTGAGCAGCATAGTTCAATTGGTTAATAATATTTCCCTCTAAAGGAAAAGGCTCCAGCCCTGTATAGGAAATATTTACTTTGTTATCCATAGCAAATTGTGCTGCCAGTAAAGCATTAAGGCCTGTGCCAAATCCCACTTCAAAAATTTTAAGAGATGTTGGTAGCCCTTCTTTTGTACGCCAAAAGCGTAATCCTTTTTCAATAAATACATGCTGCGATTCCTGTAAAGCACCATGAAATGAGTGGTAAGTTTCTTTTAACTCTTCATGGTATAAAGAGTGGGAACCATCTTCAGTAGTGATGATTTTTACTTTGCTCATTTTAACTATCGTTTAAAAATTAGTCTCTTTTATGAATTAATACCACTGCATGTGCATCAACACCTTCTTCCCTTCCTACAAAACCTAATTTTTCGGTGGTAGTGGCTTTTATGGATAAATCATCCTCCGAAATACCCATCACTCCAGCTAAACAGGCCTTCATGTCTGGAATGTGGGGGTTGATTTTAGGTTTTTGTAAAGAAACAGTGACATCAATATTGCCTATTTCATAATCTTTAGATCGAATTAATTCCACTGTTTTCTTTAGTAATACCTTACTATCGATGCCTTTGTATTGCTGGTCGGTATCAGCAAAATGAAAGCCTATATCCCTTAAGTTGGCAGCACCTAATAAAGCATCACATATTACATGAATCAGCACATCCGCATCTGAATGACCAACGGCACCTTTATGGTAATCTAACAAAATGCCACCGAGCCAAAATTCTTCACCTTCGGCGAGCTGATGTACATCATATCCGTATCCTATTCTTATTTTCATCTTTTAGCTCTATAATAAAGTGTGGAACAATTTTCCGGCACCAAAATCTTTTTGCCTGCTTTTTGGATTTCATCTTTGCTTACGGATTTAATCATATTGGTTTCTTGATTAACCAAGTCAGCATTTCCCAATACCGCACCAAAAGCAATAGCCATAGCACGGTTTAATAAATCTACTTCTCCGTAAACAATGCTGGAAACGGCCTGATTTTTCACCTTCTCAATTTCTTTGTTGGAGATTTCTTCTGTGATTAGCTCAGTTATAAGGCTTTCCACTGCTAAATTCGCATTTTCTATGCTTATTCCCTCTGAAACCTGCCCACTTACTATCAACAATCCTGGATCTGATGAGCCTGTAACATAGGCACCTAAAGAAGAGAATATGGCTTCTTCTTTTACTAGTTTTTGATAAAGCCTTGAAGATTTCCCGTGTCCTAAAATATCGCTTAATAAATCAGATGCGTAATATTCAGGATCTTTTTTAGCCGGCATGTGGTATGCTTTATACAATGAATCAGCAGGAACATCAGCTTCTAACTCTAAAAATTTAGCTTGTTTTTGCTCCGGCTCTTTGGGTAATTTTCTTTCTTTCTTCTCTCCTGCCGGAATTTCTCCAAACCATTTTTCGCTCAATCGTTTTACTTCTTCGGTTGCTACATTTCCGGCTACTACCATGTATGCATTGTTAGGTCTATAATGAGTAAAAAAGAAATCTTTCACATCGTGCATGGTAGCATTTTCAATATGGCTTATTTCTTTTCCAATGGTAGCCCATCGGTAAGGATGTTGATCATATACAAGAGGGCGCAATTTCAACCAAACATCGCCATAAGGCTGGTTCAAATAACGCTGCTTGAACTCTTCAATTACCACACTTCTTTGCACCTCTAGAACTTTAGGATCAAAAGATAAAGACATCATCCTGTCCGACTCCAACCAAAAAGCAGTTTCTAAATTTTTGGCAGGGATAGTGACATAATAATTAGTCATATCCGGACTGGTGAAGGCATTATTTTCGCCCCCCACTCTTTGCAGAGGTTCGTCATAATTGGGTATATTTTTGGAGCCGCCAAACATTAAATGTTCAAATAGATGGGCGAAACCTGTTTTATCTGGGTTTTCATCGCGCGAACCTACATCGTATAAAATATTGAGTACTGCTAAGGGTGTATTTTTATCTTCATGCACAAAAACACGAAGGCCATTATCTAAGGTGAAAGAATTATATTTAATCATATGCTAATTTGAAATTCAAAAATAAAAAATATACCGACCTTTTGCAGTTTGATGCTTTACTTTAATTTTGTGATCGGAGGTTAAAGGTAAAACTTATTAACTGACCATTAATATTTAATGGGAAAAACATCTCTTTCCATCTTTTTAATGCACTTTTGTGCAGAAGTTTTTTAATATGCAATTCAACAAAGAAAAAATAGCCAAAAAAGAACTTATTAACCTCTACAAGCAAATTTTGTTGCCTCGTTTAATTGAAGAGAAGATGTTAATATTATTGCGGCAAAATAAAATCAGCAAATGGTTCTCTGGTATTGGCCAGGAGGCAATATCAGTTGGGGCAACTTTGGCTTTGCAGCCTGACGAATATATTTTACCGATGCACCGTAATTTGGGGGTTTTTACTTCCAGAAATATTCCGCTATCAAGGCTTTTCGCTCAATTTCAAGGCAAAATGAGTGGTTTTACCAAAGGGCGCGATCGTTCTTTCCATTTTGGCACCAATGAATATCATATAGTAGGTATGATATCACATTTAGGTCCTCAGCTGGCAGTGGCAGATGGGATAGCATTAGCAAATAAATTAGCTACCGAACCCAAAGCCACTTTAGTTTTTAGTGGTGATGGTGGTAGCTCACAAGGTGATTTCCACGAAGCACTAAATGTAGCGGCAGTATGGGATTTGCCGGTGATTTTTATGATCGAGAATAACGGATATGGCTTATCCACTCCCAGTAGTGAGCAATTTAAGTTCAAAAATTTTATTGATAAAGGCCCGGGCTATGGCATGGAAAGTATTCAGGTGGATGGTAATAATATTCTTGAAGTTTATACGGCCGTTAGAAATGCAGCTAAAAAGATTCGGAAGAAACCACAGCCAATTTTAATAGAAGCTTTAACCTTCAGAATGCGCGGTCATGAGGAGGCTTCCGGAACCAAATACGTTCCACAGGAGCTTTTTGATATGTGGGCGAAGAAAGATCCGGTAGAAAATTTTGAGAAATATTTGCTTGAAGAAAAGTTGATTTCTCAAAAGGAAATCGATGCTTTTAAAAAAGAAATTAAAGCAGAAATTAATAAAGGCCTGGAGTTAGCTGATGCTGATTTTTACCCTGAGGTAAATCATACTCAGCAAATAGTGGATGTTTATGCGCCTTCCTCTTATGAAAATATTAAATTAAAGAGCGATAAAATCAGTACCAAACGGTATATTGATGCTATTTCGGATGGCTTAAGGCAATCCCTTGAAAAATACCCTGAGCTTGTATTCATGGGCCAGGATATAGCAGAATATGGAGGTGTTTTTAAAATTACGGAAGGCTTTGTAGAAAAATTTGGAAAAGACAGGGTGAGAAATACCCCATTATGTGAATCGGCTATTTTAGGAATAGGCCTTGGAATGAGCATTAAAAAACAAAAAACCATGGTTGAAATGCAGTTTGCTGATTTTGTGACATGCGGTTTTAACCAGATTGTGAATAATTTGGCAAAGTCGTTTTACAGGTGGGGGCAAAATGCTGATGTAGTAGTAAGAATGCCTACCGGTGCCGGAGTAGCCGCAGGGCCGTATCATTCACAGAGCAATGAGGCCTGGTTTTTCCACACGCCAGGGCTAAAGATCGTATATCCCTCTAACCCTTATGATGCCAAAGGGTTGTTAACTGCATCTCTCGAAGACCCTAACCCCGTACTTTATTTTGAACATAAAGCTTTATATCGATCCGTTTCAGAGGATATTCCGGATGAATATTATTGCGAAGAGATAGGGAAAGCAAAAGTTGTGCAAGAAGGTAGCGATGTAACGCTTATTACTTATGGAATGGGAGTACATTGGGCTAAGGAAATAATGAATGATTTTGCAGATAAATCTGTTGAATTGATTGATTTAAGAACTTTGCTTCCCTGGGACAAGGAAACTGTAAATAAAAGTGTTCGGAAAACCGGGAAAGTTTTAGTATTTAATGAAGATTGCCTTACGGGTAGCATCAGCGGAGAGATAGCAGCATGGATAGCTGAAAATTGTTTTGAGGCATTAGATGCTCCGGTTATGAGAGAAGGAAGCCTTGATACGCCTGTACCATTTAATAAAGATTTGGAGCAGGATTTTCTACCAAAACAACGAATTAAGGATAAATTAACGCTTTTATTGAATTATTAGTTAGATTGAGTTTGTATTTTTAAGTAATAAATTATTGGTATTTAATTTGTTGCCCAGTGTAAACTATTGAAAATTGCATGTTATTTAATTTTACCCGGTGTTGTAGAAATCACCAGGCTTCAATTTTAAAATTTATTTGAATAAATCTAAATTATATCATCTTAAGTATTTCACCCAGCTTTTAGTGGTGGTCCTGATTATATTTGCGGTTGCAGCGAATTCTGCTACAGCACAAAAAACAGGGGGTAAAAAATTACAAACTACAGAGAAATCATCCCCTTCAAAAATGGATGAAGGAAAAGTTAAAACTAAAAAGCGAAAAAAAATAAAAGGAAATCCAAATAAAGGAGCAAACGAAGTAAAGCTTTTTAGGCCCTTTAAATGGAATTGGAATAAAATTATGCCCTTTAAGGCTAAGAAAAGGGATTATGAAACCAATGAATATAATCCCCCCAAAAAAACCAGGCACAAACAGTATGATAACAAACCCAATTATCAAACAGAAAGTCGGAAACCTGGCGATTCAGATGTAAAGCTGCAAAGGCCTTTAATTCCATTCGACCCTAGCATAGCCGAAGAAGGGAAAATCGTTGTTAAGAAGAGAAAAAATAAGAAAATTGACCCTAATAAAACTACCTATAAAGAAGATCAATCAAAGAAAAAAGTAAAAACCGATGGAGATAAGCTTTATTCGAAAAGAGATGACTCCAACAGAAAAGCTTTTGATAATAGTAAATTAGAAACAGCGAATGAGTCCGACTATAAAGGTACTAAAATGGACAATGATAAGTTGATGACTATCAAAAGAGATGACGACCCACGTAAACCTTTTGATGATAAAAAATTAATGACTTCATCGGTGCCTGATTATAAAAAAACAAAGATGGACGATGACAAATTGATGACGGTTACTGTTAAGAAGGAGCGTAAACCTTTTGATGATGATAAACTCATGAGGCCAATTACTAAAATTGAGCGTTCTAAATTACACAGCGATAAGTTATTGACAGTGCCTGAACGGCAATACCCTTCTGCTACGATGAAGAGAATTACGGAAGATATAGCCAAGTATGAAGGGGATTATGTGCTCAAAAGAAAAATGGGTAAGGATTACCATCCTAGCAGTAGATATCTGTCGGCCAGACGACATGGAATTCCTTGGTTAGCCAGAACTCAACAGTCGCTTTCAATGTTTTGGTCTAAAATATGGCGACCAGACTTGCAGCCTTCCTCTGTAAAAGAGAAAAAACCTAAATTGAGACGCGATAAGAAAGAAGGACAGATTTGGGACAATTCAGTGCATCCGGATGAATGGAGAAAAGCAGAAGAAAAGCCTGAATCAGGTCAGAGTGAGAATTAATTTCATTATTTGATTGTTATAATGTATGGTAAATTGGAAAAAATTAGATAAGGTAGAAGTACTCGATACTATTGAAGCAGATAGTAAAAATAAAACTGTTGTTATCTTTAAACATAGCACTAGCTGTTCCATTAGTGCAATGGCATTAAATAGGTTGGAAAGAAGTTGGAAAGAAGAGGAAATGGAAAATACAGATGCCTACTACCTTGATTTATTATCTTATAGAGATATTTCAAATGCTATTGCGCAAAAATTCGGTATAGAGCATCAATCGCCGCAAATTTTAGTCATTAAGGGCGGGGTTTGTACCTATGATAATTCCCATATGGGTATTAGCTATCAATCTGTAAAAGACCAGTTGTCATCCTAATGGTGTAATATTAAATTTGATGTTCTGGTGAATATCCGGATGTAAACTGTTAGCTACAGGACAATTGATGCCCACTTTTTTGAGTTTTTCAATTTCCCTTTCCTGTAAATCAGTTTTCCATAAGACTTCGATTAGAATTTCGGTGATTCTTCTTGGGTTAGCTGCCATTATTTTTGTGAGATTACATTGGATTTCTCCTAATTTAAGGTTATTTTGATCGGCATATATGCCCATTACTGTCAGCATGCAACTTGCAAGGGAAGTAGCTGCTAAATCAGTAGGGGAGAAGCAGGAACCTTTTCCATTATTATCAACAGGCGCATCAGTTTGTATACTCGCACCTGAACGAATATGGATGGCATCTGTTTGTAATGCGTGACGGTATTCTATCTTAGAAGTTGACATAAACTATCGAGGCTTTTTATCGTTTCAATTAAAAGTTTAAATTTGTACAAATATTGTTACTTATGAAACGCCTTCTAATTATTTTATTTGTAATATCTTTTTCTGCACCTTCCATAATGGCCCAGGAAAATGATCCATTCGATTATGGCCAGGAATTTTTATTTGGCGTATCTAAAGCTACTAACAGTGGTTTAATATCAGGAGGTTTTTTTAGGTATAGTGCAAAAAAAACGGATAGGCTTTATCAGTCATTTGGTATTGAGTTTGCCCACATAAGGCATCCACAGGAATTAAGATTGAGAAATCCATTTTTTTTCAATACCTCAAATTATTATGCCGGAAAAGAAAAGTATTTGTTGAGTACCCGGTTGTTGTATGGTTATGATTATTTAATGTTCAGAAAGGCAGAACAAAAAGGCGTACAAATTAATGGTGTCTTAATGGGCGGCCCCTCTCTTGGTTTTGTGTCGGATTATTTTTTAAGAAACTCTGAGGGTGGCACAGTAAGGTATTCAGATATATCCCAACCGGGCCAAAATAATAATATTATAGGGCCTGCAGGTTATTTTGCAGGTTTAGGAGGGATGGAGTTGGCAATAGGTTTAAACGTACGGGCATCTTTACAATTTGAATTCAGCTCTTTTAAAAGTAATATTACAGGATTTGAAGTAGGTTTTATTGGAGAAATATTTAACAAAGAAATACAATTAGTGCCAACAGGTACCAAAAATTATAGATTTTACCCAAGTGCTTTTTTGAGTATCATATTTGGGTCAAGGAAGTAGAGTTTATTACATTAGAGAAAGGAAATAGTGTTATGATAGATTTACCGGTAGTAAGTCAGGAAGAGAAGAAAAAGAATAAAAAACCAGATTGGTTAAGAGTAAAGCTTCCTGTTGGAAAAGCTTACGCCAATGTGAGAAAACTGGTTGATGAGCATAAATTGCATACCATCTGCGAAAGCGGAAACTGCCCTAATATGGGTGAGTGCTGGGGTGCAGGTACAGCCACATTTATGATTTTAGGGAATGTGTGTACCAGAAGTTGTTCATTTTGTGCAGTAGCCACAGGCAGACCTCCAGAATACGATGAGCAGGAGCCTAAAAGAGTGGCTGAAGCCATTCAGAAAATGGGTGTGAAGCATGCGGTTTTAACTTCTGTAAATAGGGATGAATTAAAAGACAGGGGTGCTGAAATTTGGTATCAGACGGTGGTGCAAACCAAGCAATTATCTCCTGGTACTACTATAGAGACCTTAATTCCTGATGTGAAAAGTAATTGGGACGCGCTTTATAGGATGATAGAAGCAGGCCAGGAAGTTGTTTCTCACAATGTGGAAACGGTGCCTGATTTATACCGAAGGGTGAGGCCTCAAGCCAAATACCAAAGGAGTTTAGACCAGATTAAACTGACTAAAGAATACGGTAAACGTACCAAATCAGGTATAATGGTAGGTTTAGGTGAAACTAAAGACCAGATGTTTGCTGCTATGGACGATTTAGTAGCTCATGGTTTGGATATTTTAACAGTAGGGCAATATTTACAGCCTACGAAAAGACACCATGAAGTAATTGAGTATGTTCATCCAGATGTTTTTGAAATGTATAAAGAGGAGGGATTAAAAAGAGGACTGAAATATGTTGAATCAGGTCCTTTAGTAAGATCATCTTACCATGCAGAAAGACATGTAAACGTTCCTATTTAAGCTTATTATAACTTTTTTGTGCCACAGAATTAATTATTTGCATTTAATAATTAATTCTGTGGCATTTTATATTAAACAGAGCCTATTAGGCAATTACACGAGAATTAAGCGCATTTGCTTGAAAGTCGCCCACGATAGCCCCGATAAATATAGGGAGGATGACATACAATTGTGTACTTTAATTTTAGATTCTATCCAATACCCTATGGGTTAAAATAGATATTGGCAACAATTAAATTTTAAATCCTTTTTATAAATGAGAAAATGAGGATTGTAAAATTGACTTTTTAAAGTAGTTTTTTACGAAAAATATGCAGGATAATTATATAACACTTGAAAATCTCAAGCTTAAGAATTACAGAAGTTTAATCTCTTCCATGAAGAAAGCCTATGCAGGCTGGGATGATTTGTGGGAGGAAAAACATATTAAAACCTTAATTGATAAATTTCCCGAAGGTCAACTATGTGTTCTAGTTAATGGTAAAGTAGCAGGTTGTGCTTTGTCAATTATAGTGAATTATTCCGATTTTGGGGATAACCATACCTATCAACAAATTACAGGCGATGAAACTTTTGTGACTCACGATGAGGATGGAGATGTATTGTACGGAATAGATGTTTTTGTGCATCCAGAATTCAGAGGTATGCGAGTGGGGCGGAGAATGTACGATGCCAGAAAAGACTTAGTAGAGCAACTTAACCTAAAATCTATTTTAGCAGGTGGTAGATTGCCGAGTTATTCAAAATATGCTGATAAGTTTTCTGCGAAACAATACATCCAAAAAGTAATAAAAAAGGAAGTGTATGATGCCGCATTATCATTTCAGTTATCAAATGATTTCCACGTAAAGAAAGTACTGAAAGGCTACTTGCCGGGAGATAAAGCATCCATGGAATTTGCTGCTTTAATTGAATGGAATAATATTTATTTTGAGCCTTCCGATAAGTATGTGAATTTACCTAAAACCATAATTCGTTTAGGATTGGTGCAATGGCAAATGAGGCCAACACCCTCCCTAAAAACTATGCAGGAGCAAATTGAATTCTTTATTGATGTGGTGAGTGGTTATAAATGTGATTTTATATTATTTCCTGAGTTATTTAATGCCCCATTAATGGCTGAATTCAACCATTTGGATGAAGCAAGCGCTATTCGTGAATTAGCTAAATACACAGAGCCTTTACGAGAAATTTTCCAGGAATATGCCATTAACTACAATGTGAATATTATTACAGGAAGTATGCCAGTTATTAGCAGGGGTAAACTGTACAATAAAGGCTTTTTATGCCGTAGAGATGGTACTTTTGAGACTTATGAAAAAATTCATATGACTCCGGCAGAAGTAAGTGCCTGGGGGATGACGGGCGGTAGAAAGATTGAAGCTTTTGATACCGACTGTGGTAAAATTGGGGTGCTCATTTGTTATGATGTTGAATTCCCGGAAATGGGTAGGTTGTTGGCTGATGAGGGGGTGAAATTACTATTTGTACCTTTCTTACTGATACGCAGAATGGTTATATGCGTGTGAGACATTGTTCACAGGCACGAGCTATAGAAAATGAATGTTATGTGGCTATAGCGGGCAGTGTTGGTAATTTGCCGAAGGTAAATAATATGGATATTCAATTTGCTCAATCAGGGGTGTTTACTCCTTCTGATTTTGCTTTTCCAACGAATGGAGTTAAAACTGAGGCCACACCGAATACGGAAATGACCTTAATTGCCGATGTAGATGTGAATTTATTGAAAGAGTTGCATACTTATGGTAGTGTAAGAAATTTGAATGATAGAAGAAAAGATTTATATTCACTGAAAAAGAAATAAACAGAACAGGTGAAAGTAGAGGAGTTTAAAAGTTTGTCGTTATTTAAGAAGATTAAAACCCTATATGAGGAGGGAGAGTTTGTTACTTCCATCCGATATTATAGGTATAAGGTAAATCTTTTTTTACTTCATGGCTACTATATTGAAGCTTTCTACCATCCTAAAACAGATAGGATAGAGAAAATTATCCCGTTTGATAAAAAACATTCTCGCAATAAATTTTATACTGATCAGATAAGGCTACCTAACTTATTTTAAATCCTTAATTTATTCAATTTTATGATCGATTTAAGAAGTGATACTGTAACCAAACCCACAGCAGAAATGAAAGCTGCTATGATGGAGGCAGAGGTAGGTGATGATGTTTTTGAGGAAGATCCTGCTATTAATTTATTAGAGAAAAAGGCAGCAACTTATTTTGGAATGGAAGCGGCAATTTTTTGTCCTTCAGGCACAATGACCAACCAAATTGCAATCAAAATACATACCTCACCCCTTACTGAGGTGATTTGTGATAAGAAATCTCATATCTATTTATACGAAGGAGGTGGCATAGCCTATAATTCCATGGCATCGGTAAGATTGTTGGAAGGCGACAGAGGCAGGATTACTTCAGATATGGTATTAGATAACATTAATAATCCTGATGATATCCACGCTCCGGTTTCCATATTGGTTTCCTTAGAAAATACCATGAATAAAGGGGGTGGCTGTTATTATGATTTTAAGGAAATTGAAAAAATAAGCCAGGTCTGCCAGGACAAAGGTTTAAAGTTGCATTTAGATGGCGCCCGCTTATTTAATGCACTCGTTGCTTCGGGAGATGATCCAAAGAAATATGGTCAGCATTTTAACACCATGTCTGTCTGCCTTTCAAAAGGCTTAGGCTGCCCTGTAGGCTCTGTTTTAGTAGGCAATAAGCAAGATATTAAAACAGCCAGGAGAATTCGTAAGGTGCTGGGTGGAGGCATGAGGCAAGCAGGTTTTTTGGCCGCTGCGGGTAGCTATGCATTGGATCATCACGTGGATCGATTAGCGGAAGATCACAAGCGCGCTAAAATACTAGCTGAGGTTTTAGTTGACAGAGAATATGTTGAAAGTGTATTGCCTGTTGATACTAATATTGTAATATTTAGATTGGCTAACCAGGTTATGGCTACAGATTTTGTTCAGAAAATGAAAGAAGCAGGAGTTTTAGCGGTAACTTTTGGTAAATATGATGTGCGCTTAGTCACACATTTAGATTTTACTGATGAGCATTTAGATAAGACCGTTACTATTTTAAAAAAGCTTTAGTTTTTTTTTCAAAGCCATTCCAACTTTAAGAGTAGTTCTACCGTCATTTTATTGAAACGTGATTTATATGAGAAAATATTTACAAATAATTGTATTATCCTTCTTGTTATTTTCTTGTGATGATGATACTGATTTAACCTTGCCTAGTAGCGTTAATTTATCATTTGGATTGGCATCACCAACCGCCCTCAATGGACGATTAGAAGTTGAAAATTTACAGATTCAATTTAACAGGATAGAGATTATTGGTCAGAGAAGTGCGGGAGCTAATGTGAATTTAGACAGGAATTTTGCTGATGATCAGGGTAAAGTTAATGTGTCTAACAATAACACTGTTCTCAATTTTGATATTCCGCAAGGGTCTTATCAAAACTTAAATTTCAGACTCAGTTTCATGAGAGATTTAGAAGATGAAGACCTTTTAGAAGATATTGATGAATGGATAGAGGACAAGGCTGAGGGTGAAGAGGAAGAAGATTTGGCAGAAGACTTAGGCGAAATTGTTGAAGAATACCTAGAGGAGGTTAATCCTCCATTTCTATTTACCGCTACACTAAGTAGAAATGGACAGCGATTTAAGCTGATTATACCAATTAATGAGTCTTTTTTTTATAACATTCCTGTTGTAAATGCAGATGATGGTAGAGAAATCACTTTATTAACAAATGCTACCACTAATTTTGAAATGGTATTCAATCCTGATTATTGGTTTTCAATTACAAGCTATGAGGCTTTGATGAGTGCAGATAAAGGGAAATTTGAAGACGATGAAGATAGCGATAACGATTTTAGCGATTCTGAAGAAGGATCTTTTATTTTTTTACATAAACAAATCAATCCTAGTTTATATTCATTAATAATAAACCGAATTCAAGAATCAACCTTTATAAGGGTAGAGTGAAATCAGAAAGAACCAATAAAACTGAACTGAGCGAATCATTAGAGTTATTAATAGAAGCCTGTAAAAAAAACGATAGAGTAGCACAAGAAAAACTCTACAGGCAATTCGCAAAGCCATTTTTTCAAGTGGCCTTGAGTTTCTGTGGGGATAGAGAAATGGCTAAAGAAGTTTTACAAAATGCTTTTATAAAAATATTTAAAAAAATAAAACAGTATAATCAGCAAGGTTCTTTTGAAGGTTGGATGCGAAGAATATTAAGAAATACCGCAATAGATTACCATAGAGCCAATTCTAAAATGCCTTATTTCTCTGATATTACCGAAACTTTTGGAGAAGAAGAGCTTGGGGAAGATGCTATTGAAAGCCAGATTAATACTGATGATATATTAGATAAAGTGAAGCAATTGCCTGAAGGAGCCCGAATGGTGTTTAATTTGTTCGCAGTGGAGGGCTTTTCCCATAAAGAAATTGCAGAGCAAATGAATATAAGCGTAAGCACTTCTAAGTCGCAATACATAAGGGCAAGACATTTACTAATGAGTTGGATTAAAAAAGAGTATCATGTCTAAGTTCAACTTTGAGAAATATTGGAAAGAACTCATTAAAGGAATGGATGAAAATCCTCCGGAATCTGTATGGGATAATATTCAGGATGAATTAGATATTGATGAAGTATGGTCTCAAATAGATCAGAATATTCCGGCACCTGGTAATTATTGGAATTCTGGATTTCGGTATTTCCTTAAAACTGCAGCTGTACTGCTTCTTTTATTTGTACCAAAAAATGAAAGAGCCACTAACGACTCACAGGAATTATTTTCCTTTTCAAATAGCACATCAAGTTTAAATACCATCGACAGTATTGCTACTGATGAATTTATGACCCTAAATAGTGCTGATAAGCCGCAGAGGGAGGGAAATGACTCCCGAAAATCTCAAAAAAGAATTGAACTGACTGAAGACACCATCGCTCATCAGGCTAAAGCTCAGGAAGAAAAGGTCGCTACTCCAATAAGCGAGGATGAAGAGTTGAAGAAAATAGCAGATGTGAATGAGGTAGCTTTAATTGAAAAAGAGCAGAAGCAATCAGATTCAAAACTTAGTTTTGCACGTAAAGAATTTAATGCGGTCGATCCAATTGATACTACCAATAAACTCTCAGGAGTGCAGAGGGATAATGAGTTCGCTAGCAAAAATGAAAAAACTGAAGTTTCAAGAGTAATTAAGAATGAAGCTCCAGACTTTACAAATTCTAATGTGTTACTTACAGAAGCAGATCAACAAATAAAGTCTTTCACAATTGAGGAGATAGGAAAGGAACCTGGTGGTCAGTTAGCTCAAAATAGTGAAAAATCAAGTAAGATTGAAAACACTTTATTTGATGAAAAGCAGGATTTATTACAGCAAAGAGTGAATTTAATTACAGACCAAAAATTAGATAAAATAAAGCCCGCCGTTGAGTGGGGTGATAATTTCAAAATGGATACCATAAAAGGTGTAGCTCAATCAGAACATTTTGAAGACAATGAACGCAAACAGGCTATACAGTTTAGCGGTGTCGGAATAAATGGAGCTATAAAAAATTCAAGATTAATAAATAATGATACGCGTGCTGCTAATAGTGGTAAATCCTTATCTAACACCAGCTTTACTTTGGCCAAAGACCTTGGGATATCCGTGCAATGGAATACTCGTAGGAGTCAAATCCTCCAGCTGTCTTATTATTTTGTTTCTGAAAGTGCTCAAACCTATAATCAATATATAGAGGCCAGATATGGACAAAGAACCTTAAAAGTAAATTATCAGACCGTGTCAGCAGAATTTATACAGCGCATACAATTGATTAATGCTAGTGTTATTGTAGGGCCATATATCTCCAGGATTCAGTCTGTAGAGGAATCTGTTATAGGAAGGGTTAGAGATTTTACAAATGATTACCAGGATTGGGAATACGGATTTAATCTTGGAATTCAATATCGATATAAGCTTTCTAAAAATATTTCTGTTCAGCCTTCTGTAAAATTCCAATACGGATTGAATAATATATTCAAAGGGAATAACCTGATTCCCGCAAATTTTAACAATACCAATCCGATGAACTTGAGTTTTGGTATTGGCATTTATTATCATTTAGATAGTAAATAGCATTTACTTGTATGACATTATCCCAGAGTTTTGTGAGAGGCAGAGATCTTTGGGATGGCTTGTAAAAAGTGTTCCTTTCTTTTTAAATATATCAAAACCTGATTAATTTTTTATAGTGCACAGAAAATAGTTGAAATTCTTTTCATCTTTTATTCTAGCTGTTCCGTCTTTTCGAATTGCTTGTTCGTCTTACTTACAAAGAGAACTAAAATTAAAATTAATTATGAACACAAGCAAAAGAAAAAACTTAACTAAACGTCCAATTATTGGACCTATGATGATGTTATTGGCTGTAATTTTTATGAGTGCCTGTAGCAGTGATAATGTAGGTATGTCAGAAAATGCGGTTATAAAAGTGAGTGCACTTTATAGCAATAGCACTGGTTCACAAGCAAGAGTGAATGAATTACAGATTGATAGTTTCCTTATAAATATAGAAGACTTTGAATTAGAAGGTGATGATGACGATGATGATGGAGAAGGTTCTTTTGTATCGGATATAGAATTAGACGGTCCTTTTGTGATTAATTTGATCGAAGGTAATTCAGGACTTGATGCGGTATTGGCTTCTGTAGATTTACCCGAAGGTAATTATGAAGAAATAGAGTTTGAGATTAATGAAAGTGAAGACCGAAATAGTGAATTGTACAATAAATCAGTAAAAGTTGTTGGTTTAATTGGCGATCAACCTTTTGAATTTTGGCATGATGATGAATTAGAAGTTGAGGTAGAGTTTGATGATAATTTCATTACTTTAGAAGAGGGAAAAGCTAAATTAATTAACCTTCAGTTTAATTTAAATGAATTGTTTAATGGAATTGATTTTAGTAGCGCTACAGATGGGAATGAAGATGGAATTATCGAAATCAGTCCAAATGATGAGGATGGAAATCGCCAGTTAGCTAATCAAATTTGGGAAAGATTAGATGATATCATAGATGCTTTTGAGGATGAATTTGAAGACGATGATGATGATGATGATGATGATGATGACGATAATGATTAATTACTAATTGGTTTTTCATAGTTAAAAAGTCGGCTCTATTGAGTCGGCTTTTTTTATGGGTAAAAAATAATTTATAAACCTACAGCGATGGCCGTGGAGCGTTTCTCACGCTCCACCGAATGCAGGATGTTAATTACCTCTACACTGGGTTAAAAACGACAATGTTTCACCAAACCTTACATCTATTTTTTCTGTGATGATATTCGTTCAAATAAATCTCAATTACCTAAACCCTATATTATTCATAGAAACTTCTTTAAAAAACACCCATGCCATGCCCGTTTTATTACCTAAGCTTTCAATGCAAATTTATACTACCGTATAATTTTCATAAAATACATTAGTCATTAAAAGAATATTTTAATAAGTTTATTGTTCATTCCTATAGGTTAAAGGAAATCTCTTGCACCTGTAGTAGTGAAGCGGGGAAATCAAATAAGGGATTGATTATTGAAGAAATAATCAGCTCGAAAACACATTTGAATTGAACGCTCACCAAAACCTTACCCCACCTTGGTCAGCGTGTTTATTTAAAAAAAAACAAGCTTTTAACTTATATAACACATGAACAAATTGACACACTTCAAATCTTTCAACCTATTTCCCGCTTTATTCATTTTATTGGCCGTAGCATTTTTGAGTGCCTGCGGAGGAGATGATTCCCCTGAGCCTGACTGCAGCAGCCTTACATTAACAGCAACTGCAGAAGGCTTTACTGTTGCAGCTTCTGCAGATGGCGGAGCATCACCTTACGAATTTCAAATAGATGGCGGAGCAGTTCAAAGCAGTGGAATATTTGCTGATTTGGATGCAGGTACTTATGTGGTAACCGTTATAGACGCCAATAACTGCACAAAAACACAGACAGTGGAGGTTAATCCATGTGCTGACTTTAGTATTACGGCAAGCGCATCAGCATATGATATTACAATTAATGTAGAAGGTGGTACCGCACCTTATCAGTACCTGATCACATATACTGGGTTCACTGATACAGAGAACACAAGTGATCAATCAGTAATCTTTAGTGTGGATGAGGCATTAGCGACTGGCATAGTAGTAACAGATGCCAATGGATGCGAAACACAAGCAAGCTTAACAGCAGAAGAAGTACGCACCTTCACTGATAGCCGCGATGGACAGGAATACCTTACCATCAAAATTGGTGAGCAAATCTGGTTTGCGGAGAATTTTAATTATAATACGAATACCGCTGACAGTACTAGCAGCTGGTACTACAATGATGATTCCGTGGCTAATGCGGCTGAATATGGAAGATTGTATACCTGGTATGTGGCTACAAGTGCTGCGTTTACCCCAGAAGGTTGGAAAATACCTACTGAAACAGATTGGGCTAACTTAGTAACTAATGTAGGTGGTTCAGAAACTGAGGTAAGCTCCAAATTGCAAAGAGGGGGCAGTTCAGGTTTTAATGCTCCGATTAGTGGAAGAAGAAGTTCTAATGGAACGTATGGACTTGCATCCACTGGTGCTGGTTTGTTTTGGTCAACTACCGATGGATTTGCTTTTGATAGGGCTGGTGCTGCTTTTATCGAATCAGATATTAATGAGAGTGGACGGTTTTATATCTCTGGGGTTGATAAAGATGCTGGCATTTCTGTAAGATTTTTAAAAGAATTATAGTATGAAATTCATTGCAAGCATTTTGGTTTTTTTATTTGTATTTATGTCTTCTTTAGAGGCTCAAATTACTGTAATAGCAACTCCAGCTTCACCTTCTTCAGAAAATTCATTAAGAGTAAAACCTACTTTAGCGTTTTCAGACCCTATAGAATCTATTAATGGAGAGGATATTTTAACATCTAATGCAGGAGAAAATCAGGTTTTAGTAAGAGATTTACTTTCATTAAAGTCCAATGGAATTAATATTGATTTTACTGCTTCAATAAATGCTAATGATGACTTGATTCTAATTGAACCCAATGAAATATTATTGCCTCAAACCACTTACATCATAGGGTTAGCTAGCATTCGTAAAAAGGATGCAGATAATGAAACGTTATCTGCATCTACCTACACCTTTACCACTGGCAAAGCAGTAGAAGTCAACAATCTTCTAAAAGAGAACATTTGCATTGGAGATCCTGCAGGAATCGAACTAGAGCCTATTGTAATTACTGAAAACCTTGCTGATAATTTCATTAATCTAGAAACAGCTGTTGAACAGCTAAGTTTAAGTTTAGATGCACCCGAAGGCTTTATATTTACAGCCCCGGGAACTGCAACAAATACTACAACAGACAATCCAAAGGACGTAATAATAATAGGTACAAACCTTTCGGACGACATGAAATCACTTATCCTGAATTATAAGCTTTGTCCTGACGCCAACTGTACCAGTGTGCGTACTGCTGCTTCCGATATAATTACCCTCACTGGGGTGGCAGTAGCCGCCACAGGTACTGATTTGATTTCTACTAACACCTATTCAATTATCAGAGGTTCTGGTACTGGAGCGCAAAACGATGCAGTTATGCCTGGCTTAGGAGCTGGAGCTGTTTTTGCACGCCTGCAAGTAGCAGAAAGCCCGCCTTTAGTGCTTACTGTTTAAAAAAAACTTAGCGGGTTTTGCTATCGCGCTGTAAAAACCCGCACGATTTCAAAAGCGTCATTCCACAAGAATAGACCCAAACAAACACATTTATAAAACATTCAAAGTTTTATTTGATTTCTTTAATACTTTCTTTTACTTTAGTATTCATAAAGAATTATATTTTTCCACATATTTCTTAAAAGTTAATGTCGTTTCAGCCAAAAGATCCCTCTCAGGATGGTCATAAAAAAGACCAAAATTCCGAGTCATAATAATTCGCATGGCTTGCAGCCCAGGCAAATGGGCAGGCGCATGGGGCGAAGTATGAATCGGTTTAGCTCTGGTGAATTTAGCAATACCAAGCTGGACAGCAACGTACAAACCAAAATGGAAAATGCATTTCAGGAAGATTTTTCCGATGTACAAGTGACGAAAGATTCTGATGAAGCCACTCAAATGGGCGCCCAGGCGTTTGCTCAGGGAAATAAAATACACTTTGCCCCAGGGAATTATAAACCCCATAGCACTGAAGGACAGGAATTGATTGGCCATGAACTTGCACATGTTGTACAGCAAAAGCAAGGAAGGGTAAAAGCCACTACCCAAGCCAAGGGAGCTCCCGTAAATGATGATCCTGCTTTAGAAAAAGAGGCAGATTTGATGGGTAAAAAGGCGGCTGAAAGTGAAGAGGGTTTGATAAACGTATCTGCGCATAGTGCCGGTTCTATGGCAGGAATGGCCCCTACACAAATTGAATTACCTGATACTGCTAATGCAAGAATATCGCGTCAGGCTGAAGTAGCTGCCAAGGATTCTGACAATCCCATGTTTGATTTAATAGCCACATTAATGAGAGGCTTCTCAAATTACCTTGGGCCGGTAAAAGGATCTAAATTAGGAGCCAAAGTAAGTGTAGATATACCTGCAGCAACTGGAATTAAGGTCAACTTAGGTATGGAGGCAGAGCAAGAAAGAAAAGACAACGCCAGTCAAATAGGGAATTCCCTTAAAGGAACAGCCGGCATATCAGTAGGTCTTAAAAATATAGGAGAAGGGAATGTGGAATTTGGATTGATGTTGGGAGCGGAGAGCAATAATTTTAATACTAGTGCACAATTATTATCTTATGGTTTTTACAAATCTGGTAGGGCTGCAGCAGATCTACTAAACGATTTCGGTGGTGTTGCGACTGGCGGACTACCGGCATCCGTGGCATTGTATTACGGACTAAACTACCTGTATTCCAATAGTAATGATAGCTTGGTTGATAAAACAAAAGACGATAAAGGGGCCGAATCCAATATCGCTGATTTGGAAAAGGAGCTTTTTGGCATTAAGGGCTATGGAGATTATGAGCAAAGCAATAAAAATGAGGTGTCGTTCGGAGCCTCTACTGGAGTAGGATTAGATGTAGCCGATGGGGCTTTTAAAGCTGAGGCAGAAGCCTCTTTGGCTACCAAAATCAACCAGGATAGCTTAAGGGAAACAGGCATTATTGGCAAGCAGAAAAACGTTGGCTTTTTTGAGGATTACAAAATTGGTGGCTTTAATGAATTGGCCCTGAAATTCAGCAGCGCTTTTTCTGCAGGTGGCTTTTCCGGCAATAAAACTTTGGTGGCGAAATACCTGCAATTGGGAAAAAACGAAGAAGGCAAAACACCTTGGCAATATCAGGGACTTGATTTCACCATGAGTTATGCCATGAAAGGATTGGCTGGCATGTCACTGACCAGTAAAGAAATTATTCAACAAATTATACAGGCAGGTGTAGGCTTTTATAACTCGGAAAGGATGCAAGTAAGAGAAAAAGATAAGAAAGCCGAACCTAGAGATATCAATCCTGCAGAGGCGGTTGAGGTTATCCATCAGAAAGTGCAGGGATTTTTGACCCGACAAGTTCTGCCGCCACATTGGATGCTATTAAAGCGGGAACTAAAGGTAAAGGCCCTTTGCAAATTTCCGATAAAATAGAAGTAAAGCTAAAAGTGAGTGGAAAAGGAAAAGATAATCCTAAACTCACTTTTATAATAGGTAGAGTCACTAAAAAAGCAATAGATTTGGGAGTAGTAGAAGCCTCATTAACTGATTTCAGCCCCTTGGTTTCTTTTGAGTTCCAGCATCAATAAAAACAACAAATTAATATATGACCAGGATTTATGCTTTTATTTTTTTTCTAGCCATTATATCATGCCATCCCAAAATGTCCGACCATACAAGTTCAGTGAAAAACAGTAGTAAAGAAGAGGAAAAGCTTGCTTATGCCAATTATAAATTTTTGCGCTCTGCGGTAAAGCAACCTGCCGATGTGCTTAAACTCAAAGTATGGGACTATCCTTTTGAAGAGTTGCCCATGAACCTGTTATTTGCTAAAAACCTTCGATATTTTGAACTGGCTTCTGAAAGTGAATTGGATTTTGAGCATACCAAAAAAATCATCAATGGTTTTAGGCATTTGAAGGAAATGAGCTTGATTGATAACTATTTTACAGAACTTCCTTTTACGCCTGATAGCCTGCCTGAATTGGAAACGCTTGATCTTTGGAAACAAGATGAAATTGAGATGCCAAAAGTTATTTCTCAATTGACCCAATGTGAAAAGCTGGAAAAATTAACCTTATATAATATATCTTATAGTAAGATACCTGAATCGATTAAGAGTCTTCAAAGCTTAAAATCAATAGGCTTGGGAAGTGACAACATAGATTATGGACAGCACTTTAATGTGCTTTCAACATTACCAGCTTTAGAAGCATTAACGGTTTATGGATATCAGGAAACAGAACTACCGGAAGGATTAGGCAAATTGAATTTAAAAGAACTTCGTTTCCTTAATAATAGCCAATTGGATTATGGAAAAACATTTGAGCAGGCTGATGCCTTTAAAACCTTAGAAACACTGGAAATATCCCGTGTTGAAGGCTTTACTGTATTGCCTAAAAACGTTCGCCAGTTTACCAACCTAAAAGAATTGGTTTTAGTAGATAATATGACCTTAGATAAATATGATGAATCTCTTGATATGGAAAGCCTTTCTGAAGACTTATTATATTTACCAAATTTAGAGGTGCTTAATCTTTCAGGTTCTGATCCTAACCCAAATTTCACTCCCGAAGTAGCTAAACGAATTCCTGATAATATTCGAACCCTTAAAAAACTGAAAAAACTAAATATAGATTACAGCAGGCAATTAGATATACCACATTTGATGGAAGTAATATTAGAATTGCCAGAGCTGGAAGAGCTATCGCTATACTATATAACCTTTTACAAGGGAGGGGATGAAATATTGCCTAAAGAATTTAGTAGACTGCAATCTTTAAAAGAGTTAAATGTAGGCTGGATGGAAAAAACTATTTTTGATAACTTAGACGTCTTGCCTCCTCAACTAACACATCTTGAATTGGAAACAACTTCTGTAGGTGAAATACCAAAAGTTGTGCTCAATCACTCTAAGTTACTTTTCCTCAATTTGAAAAACACAAAGATTACTTCTATCCCCTCTGAAATAAGCAATCTTAGTAATCTGGAAAACCTCGATCTAAGAGATAATGAATTAACAGAACTGCCTCCACAAATAGCCTTTTTGAAGAACTTACGCTTTCTGGACCTTGCAGGCAACCCTTGTGCGGAAGATGAAGCATTTCAAAAACAGATAAAAGAATGGCTTCCTCATACAACCATTTATTTTTATGAGTGAAATAGTCATAGACATATACATAAACAAATGTTTGAGTGGTGTCGCGAAGAAGTTTGAATCGCGATATAGTTCATGTAATGAAAGCAATAGGAAATTGGTCTAACCTCTACAGTCCAAAATGACGGAGACTTTTTTTTCAACCCTGGAAAAACCCGCAAGGTTTTTTGATAATCTACACCGATTGCCGTGGAGCGTGTCTCACGCTCCACCGAATGCAGGATAATAATTTCCGCTAAACTTATTTAAAAACTACAATGTTTCACCAAACCTTACATCTATTTTTTCTGTGATGATATTCATTCAAATAAATCTCAATTACCTAAACCCTATATTATTCATAGAAACTTCTTTAAAAAACACCCATGCCATGCCCGTTTTATTACCTAAGTTTTCAATGAAAATTTATACTACCGTATAATTTTCATAAAATACATTAGTCATTAAAAGAATATTTTAATAAGTTTATTGTTCATTCCTATAGGTTAACAGAAATATTCTACGCCTGTAATAATGAAGCGGGGAATCAAATAAGAGATTGATTATTGAAGAAATAATCAGCTCGAAAACAAATTTGAATTTGAACGCTCACCAAAACCTTACCCCACCTTGGTCAGCGTGTTTATTTAAAAAAAAACAAGCTTTTAACTTATATAACACATGAACAAATTGACACACTTCAAATCTTTCAACCTATTTCCCGCTTTATTCATTTTATTAACTATAGTATTTTTGAGTGCCTGCGGAGGAGATGACTCCCCTGAGCCTGACTGCAGCAGCCTTACATTAACAGCAACTGCAGAAGGCTTTACAGTTACAGCTTCTGCAGATGGAGGAGCATCACCTTACGAATATCAAATAGACGGTGGAGCAGTTCAAAGCAGTGGAGTATTTGCTGATTTGGATGCAGGTACTTATGTGGTAACCGTTACAGATGCGAACAATTGCACAAAAACACAGTCTGTGGAGGTTAATCCATGTGCTGACTTTAGTGTTACGGCTAGCGCCTCAGCATATGATATTACAATTAGTGTAGAAGAAGGTACCGCACCTTATCAGTACCTGATCACATATACTGGGTTCACTGATACAGAGAACACAAGTGAACAATCAGTAATCTTTAGTGTGGATGAGGCATTGGCGACTGGCATAGTAGTAACAGATGCCAATGGATGCGAAACACAAGCAAGCTTAACAGCAGAAGAAGTACGCACCTTCACCGACAGCCGCGATGGACAGGAATACCTTACCATCAAAATTGGTGAGCAAATCTGGTTTGCAGAGAATTTTAATTACAATACAAACACTGCCGACAGTACAAGCAGCTGGTACTACAATGATGATTCAGTAGCTTATGCAGCTGAGTATGGAAGACTTTACAATTGGTTTGTAGCAATAGGAATTGCTCCTGAGGGATGGATTCTTCCAAGTCAGACTGCTTTTGAGGAGTTGGCCAGTTTCTTAGGTACTGATGTAGGAACAAAGCTTAAAGTTGGTGGAGTAAGTGGATTTGAGGCTAAATTAGCTGGATATAGGTATGAAGGTGCATTTCTTGATTTTAATGAGTTTGGTCAATTTTGGTCTGCTGCAGAGAATGCTCAGGGAAATTCTCTTTCATATTATGTGGGTAAAAATACAACTTCAATTGCACCAGGGTTTACTGAGAAGAGTTCTGGCTTCAGTTTGAGATTCTTAAAAATTAATTAGCGGTAAAATGTTAAAGTATATTTTTTTTTGGACAACCTGTATATTATTTGTTAGTGTAAATAGGAGCATTGCTCAAGATACTGAGGCGCCAACTAAATTAAGTAGTGTTCCGAGTGAAGGTAACTCCGGGATAAGTGTAAAGCTTTCTGAATCTTCGATAGCATTCTCTGAAAGTATTGTGGAACCTTCTACAGGATATGATTCTTTAGTTAGTATTTTGCCAGCCGTAGCAAATTATACTGTCTCTTATAATGCTCCTTCAAAGGAACTTCGTATTTCTTTTAATGATTACTTGACTTATGAGACTCTGTATACTGTATCCGTTAAGGGGGCTAAAGATGCGGCTGGTAACGTGGCTGAAACTTTATCCTTTTCGTTTACTACAGGTAAAGCAGTAGAAGTTAACAATATGTTAACCTCCAACATATGTATAGGGGATCCTGTTGGTGCTGACTTATCTGATATTGTAATTACTGAAAATTTAGCAGATAATTTCTTTAGTTCAAGTGATGATCAGGAACACCGCTTGGTTTTGGAGGTAGATGAAGGCTTTGAATTTATTAGCCCGGGTACAATTACGTTAGAAACGCCCAATGATATCACCAACGAATCGGTTAGTATTGGAGGTAATCCGAGAAATTTAATTATTAGCTACAAACTTTGCAGCAATACTGACTGTGCTCCCGCGGCAATCCAATCAGATAAAATTACCCTATCTGGTATTGAGGTTAGAACAACGGATGCAAATACACCTGTTTCAGGAACTACTTATGATATTAAGAGAATCGGTGCTGCCAATAACGATGCAGTAATGCCCGGTTTACCTCCTTCAACTGATGGTAATCCCACCGTTTTTGCGAGGTTGCAGGTAGCAGAAAGTCCCTCTATTGAATTAACTAACCTGGGGACAAGCCAGGCAATAATAGATGCAATAGTCCTTTGCCCAAATGGCGATGACTTCGCTATCAACGCAGAAATAGAAGATCCTAGCAATGCAGTTACTTATTACATTAGCAGAACTCAAGTGTCCGCAGATTTCGTACAATTAGGACTTGATACATTGCAAGTCCTAAATGAATCATTAATCAGCACACTTCTTTTCGCAGGGGAAGAAGTAGTTTATCCTGTATTTTTGCAAGCAACTGTAAACGGAGCTTTATGTGATGGGTTTTCTCCATTAATCACAATTACAAAAGATGATGGAACTTCTACGCCTAATGCAAGCTTTTCCACCAGTTTTCCTGCTGAAAATACAACAGTAACCCCGGGAGTATCACAAGATGAATTTATAGTAGCAGTGGATAACCCTGGGGGTATATTAAATATATATGAAACAGTAGGTACTGCTCAAGAAACATTACTGCACACTGATCCAGAATATAATAATGAGCAATTCATTTTGGGAATCACCGAAAATGCTTCTTTAACTGAGAGGGTGACAATTAGACTAAATTATGCCCTTTTACTCGATGGAACAACCTGTGTGGGCTCACAAGAAGATTATATTTTCAATATCTCCCCAATTCCAAATAGTGAGGAAGATATTGGCGTTTCTCCTACTTTCTGCGCTACAAGCATTAATGGGACAGTTCCCATTACTTTTGTCCCCGAGGACTTTGATACTGAACTAGAATATGAAAATTTAGTAATTTCTGGCCCCGGCATAACTGGAAGTGCTAATTGGAATCCTGCCACAGGAGCTACAGATTATGTTTTTAATCCTTCTATAGTATTTCCTACCGCAAACCAAACAGAAATTAATCTTACATACAAATCAACAGGAACCATCACAAGAACCCGTACTGAAGAAACGTGTACCTTTGTTTATGAGTGTAGCGACCTGCCTTGTGCATTTGATGACATTCAATGCCTTAGTAGTCAACAGCAGAGAGAAATTGCTGAGGATCAAATAATCATTCCAGGTGAATGTGGTTATGTAAGACGCTGTTCAACTCGTACTTTTACTGAGGAAATTGAAATAGAAGAGGATAGAGAAAAAGATTATGATATCACTTACACTCCCAATACACCCCTAAGTTTCACTTCGGTGAATCGTCTTCCTTTAGATTCTGTGTACTGCGTTAACTCTGGCCCAGTGCTGCTACTTGGCACTCCAGGAAACACCTTTGAAAACAAAACTTATAATTTAGTTTCAAGAGGTAACGATAACAGTATAAATCAATTTTTAGCTGACTACAGTTTCACTCCTGGGTATATCACCGCGCAGGATGAAATACCCCCGAATGACGAAGGATATTTTCTCATTTATAAATATCTGGAAGCTGGATCAGGTTGTGAAAGTGTTGATACTTTTAACATCTACGTGGTAGATGTGCCTGATAAACCGTCCTTACCCGACACCAGCCAGCCCATTTACAACGGCTTACCCATTCTAATGTCGTATTGTTTAGGCGCGGAAATAGATAGCATAACTTTGAGTGATGCTCTTCCTAATTTTACAGAATATGTTTGGAGGGATGATCGGGGATTTGTTCTCGATTCAGGTAGTTCTTTTACTCCTCCGGTCAATACAAATATTGACGGCTTAACGAGGTTTAGCGTAGAACTTACAAATTTACTTGGAGGTTGCACTGGTGAAACTCAGGAATTTTGGATTCAGATAGGAGATCAACCTTCTGCGAATTATTCCTTTACCTCACAATGCTCAAATGCAGCAGTTTTCGAAAATAAGTCAAGCCACCCAGGTCAGAAGTTGGAAGGAGATTCCATTCAAAATATTTATTTCAATTATAATGATGGTGAAGCATCTGAATTTATGGCAGTGGCGGGTCAAACACACCAATTTTCATTTTCTGCACCTGGAGTTTATGATGTACAAATGGCAGTGCAAACCTCCATAGGCTGCACAGATACTATTTCTAAATTGGTAACCGTATTTGATGAAGCTGATTATGAACTTATTAATGATAAATACGCATTTACAGAGAATTTTAGCAGTGGAAGCAACGGCTGGATTTCTACCACAGATAACAATAATGCCCCTGCTACAGCCCGCAATAGTAGCTGGAATATCAGGCAAGTAGAAGGCCAAACCGCATGGCATGCCTTTAATGAAAGCACTGGCACCTATAACGACAATGAGTTTAGCTGGGTGCAAAGTCCTTATTTTAACCTGGATAACTGGAACGCGCCTAAACTCCAAATGGATATCTTATTTGATACTCCTGAGCTGGAAGGAGCCGTAGTGCAATATCAAATCATCAATTGCGATAATGCAGAAGCCGAAAGAGTTTGGCGCACTCTCGGTGAGCAAGAAGGAGGACTTAACTGGTACAATAACGGGAGTATTTCAGCCGGACCAGGAGGCAGCATTAATGGTTGGTCAGGCTTATCAACTTCACAAGGTTCAACCACTGCAGAGTGGGAAACTGTGGCATATAATCTGGGGACCGTAAAAGCGGAGGCTCAAGGAAAGCTGGTGCAGTTTAGAGTTGCTTTTGCCAGTTTGGCTTTAGGAGGCAATAGAGAACCCAGCCGTAAAGGATTTGCCTTTACCAACCTAAGCATAGTAGAGAAAAATCGTAATTCTTTAATAGAACATTTTACCAGCCTTAATCTCGATGTTCCAGATCCTGAAAGAAATCGTCTGGCAAATTTTGCGAATAGTAGAGAAGATGTGATTTATTTGCAATACCATACTATTTTCCCTACACCGGATTCCTTACACTATGGCTACCATTTCAGGCTTAATGCTAGTAATGATCACCTTACGCGTTCCTATAGTCGGTATGGTTTTGATAAGCCTATTTATACCATTATGAATGGTAGATTTACCAATAGAGATCCATTCTTTGCCTCAGCATGGGGAGAAAAGCAATATAGCAGTGAGAGCCTGCTGGCAGCGGCCTTTGAAATGGATGTGGATTACAGTTATGAGGAAGGGAAACCTCTGCAAGTGAAAGTAAGTGCTACTCGTACCAATATTCCTGTTCCATTAATCGATACTGCGCAAGGGGGTATTTTACTGACCATAAAAGCGGCTATTGTAGAAAGAGTAATTACTAACAAAAACAGTGATGATACTCTATACAATGTACTGGTAAAACTAATACCAGATCATTCAGGCGCGGCCCTGAAGTCTACATGGCCTGCAGGAGAAACCCTGGAGTTGTCAGAAGAGTGGGTTGTACCCATTGAGGCAACTCCGGGCCAATTTGGCATCGTCACCTGGATAGAAACAGCCTTCAGAAATGAGGTAAACCAGTATGGGAAGGCTATGATTGAGGTCTTTCAGGCAATAGAGAAGCCCATTGACATAGCATTAATACCTGCACAAATTCTGTCCAACAGGCAGACCATGCAAGGCAACTGGGTGATTTACCCAGTACCAGCCAGGGAGCATATCAAAATACAGCGACAGGAAGAAATCTACTCTCCAATTACTTGGCGCATCATCAGCACCACGGGAGCGATGATAAAAGAAGGCCGCTACAAAGGAGGCTCCAATGCGATAGATATCAATATTGCAGGCCTGAATGCAGGTATTTATATGCTGCAAATGACCAGCAGCGAAGGACAGTTGCAAAGAAAGTTCGTAAAGGAGTAGGGGTTGTTTCAAATTAATTATTTTGGCTAAAGCCAAAGGGAAGGTCTCGCAAAGACGCAGAGGCGCAACGGCCCGGAAAGGGATAAATGGTTTTCAGAAATGAAATGAGTATCATGGACTGTGACTCCTTTGTTAAAAGTAGAGTGAAATATGTCTAGGAAAGAAGAGTTATTAATTCTTTTTCCTCTGCGCAAAATACTGACGATAAATGTCAGCATCAAGGACTTTGCGCCTCTGCGAGAGAAAGCAGTCGCTTTAGCGATATGAAAACCTCTCTTTAGCGAGTTAAGAAAAGCCATAGGCTTTAAATATTTTGGCTAAAGCCAAAGGGAAGATCTCGCAAAGACGCAGAGGCGCAACGGCCCGTAAAGGGATAAATGGTTTTCAGAAATGAAATGAGTATCATGGACTGTGACTCCTTTGTTAAAAGTAGAGTGAAATATGTCTAGGAAAGAAGAGTTATTAATTCTTTTTCCTCTGCGCAAAATACTGACGATAAATGTCAGCATCAAGGACTTTGCGCTTCTGCGAGAGAAAGCAGTCGCTTTAGCGATATGAAAACCTCTCTTTAGCGAGTTAAGAAAAGCCATAGGCTTTAAATATTTTTGCTAAAGCCAAAGGGAAGGTCTCGCAAAGACGCAGAGGCGCAACGGCCCGTAAAGGGATAAATGGTTTTCAGAAATGAAATGAGTATCATGGACTGTGACTCCTTTGTTAAAAGTAGAGTGAAATATGTCTAGGAAAGGAGAGTTATTAATTCTTTTTCCTCTGCGCAAAATACTGACGATAAATGTCAGCATCAGAGACTTTGCGCCTTAGCGCCTCTGCGAGAAAAGTAATCGCTTTAGCGATAAGAAAACCTCTCTTTAGCGGTTAAAACAAGTTAAACTGAAAGGATAATTGAATGTATTTGAATGAGAACGACATTAGCCAAATAATACTCGATTGCAGTTTTAAAATTCATAAAAAACTTGGTCCAGGCTTATTTGAATCTGTTTATGAAGAAGTATTAGGATACGAACTTCAAAAAGCCGGCCTGAAAATAGTAAGGCAAGTACCGATAGGGGTTATTTGGGACAGTGTTAATTTGGATATTGGGTTTCTCGCAGATATTGTAGTTGAAGATAAAGTGATTGTGGAGCTTAAATCTGTAGAATCTTTGCAGGCTGTACATAAAAAGCAACTGCTGACTTATTTAAAATTAAGTCATATTAGATTGGGATTACTGATAAATTTCAATGAGGATTTGCTTAAGAATGGCATTAAAAGAATCGTCAACGGCTTATAGTATTTTTTATTTTTCTCTGCACGAAATACTGACGATAAAGGACAGCATCAAAGACTTTGCGCCTTAGCGCCTCTGCGAGAGAAAACAATCACTTTAGCGATAAGAAAACCTCTCTTTAGCGTAGTTAAAAAAAGCCATAGACTTTAATTATTGTAGCTAAAGCCAAAGTGGCTGGTCTCGTAGAGCCGCAATGGCCCGCGAAGGTTTTTCGTATGAACAGAGTGAAATAGGTCTAAATAAGTGGAATTATTATTTTCTTTTTTTCTCTGCGCAAAATACTGACGATAAAGGACAGCATTAGAGACTTTGCGGCCCTGTCTGCCTCCAGGTAGAGCTGCGTCTTACCGATATTTAGGTTCAAGTTGCGAGGCAAAAATCTCACTTTAACGAGCAACCTAAAGTCCTAATCATTCAAATTACCCTCCAAATCGGTTTTCATCAACATTATCGACTCATTAGTAGCAACTGTACTTGTGCCGGAAAGAAATAGAGAATTTTGCGTAGCAATAACTGTATTAGCAAAGTCAGCATTGCTACCTCCGAAGGTTTTCTCTTTAGAAACACCCGTATTGGCATTCCACTGTGCTAAATAGATATCTAAAACCTCCGGAGCAGTTTCTCTGTAGCCTGCTAGTAGTAAATTGCCATTTGGGGCCCTGGTTAAGTCATATATTTCCGTATTTTGGTCAGAGGGTATCTCATAATTAGGTTCAAAGTCAATTTGACCTCTGTAGGAAAGCGTCACGATTATTGCGTTTTTATTATTGCTGCTCTCATTATCATAGGTGCTCCCGCTAATCAGCCAGGATGAACCATTCTTAAAAAGAGAATAGGCTATTTCATTTTTATCATTGTTCTGTCCGAAGTATGCGATACTGTTATCGATCCCATTTTCATCAATTAAGGAGGATATAATATTGCTATCTGTCCCTGAACCGATATTGGAATTACCTACCCAAATAACTTGTCCATCCGGCAATTCTGCCATTCCTACAACCTCACCGGGCTGTAGGAGGTTGCCATATATTGTTTCCCATAAAATTCCGCCACCCTGCAACAATATTTTATAAAAAGTATTCTCAATAATTTGATTGCCTTGTCTCACAGAGCCACCCAATACATAACCGGATCCGTCCGATAATTGTAAAATCTGATTACCTTCTTCTTTTCTGTTGGGATTACCTATTGCCAGGCTATCTATTAACTCGCCTTGTGCATCTGTTTCCAGGAGTATAAAATCTGTATCACTATTAGCAGCGGTCATAAAACCTAAAATCAGGATGTTTTCATTGGCGGTAATTTGCATATCCCTGGCTTCATCATTCAAGTTGCCGCCATACTCTTTTTCCCAAATTACATTGCCTCCAACATCTGTTTTCACCAGGTAGAAATTAGATAGATTCCTGGTACTTTTATTTCCTAAAGTCAGCACATTTCCATCTTCCAATACGATGGATTTTATGGCAGATTCTTTAAATGCCCCACCAATAAACTTCTGGTATTTTTCTGTAGATGTTTGAACAAAGGGCTCATCATAATCACATGATCCAAGAGCCATTGAAAGTAAGAGTAGTGAAAGTGTATATCTATTTAAACGCATAATTTCTTATTTCAAGCGGTTTTTTTTATCTAGTAGTTTAGGTCGGTAGATGGGCAAAGCATAGCCTATCATTACATTAATGCCACTTAAGGTGAAGTCATTATCAATGTAGTTGTAATCGTAAATCAGTTCTGGGTTATTATACCTTTCAGCAGAATTTGCCTGGTTCAAAATTCCATGGGCATAGGAAACTTCTCCTAATAAATAACCGGAACCAATAAATCCCTTCCACCTAAATCCTATAGCTCCGTTCACAGTCAGGTTTATCGCTGTTCTGTGAGCTGTCATGTCAACAGAAGGACCGGCTACCGTTTGGTTGCCCAATTCTACATTTATACTGTCGATTCTACTTAAGGTCGCCCTGGCATCTATTAAATAATGTATAGAAGCTCCACCTTGCAGATATAAGCTAAAATCAACCTTATTAGTAAGGTAATACCTTATATTCACAGGCAAATTGATGCCCGATTGCGTTTCTGCATAGCTCAGGTTCGAATAAGAAAATTGTTCTTTTTCATAAGTATATCGGTTCACCTGAAAATTCAACCCAGTTTGTACCGACCATTTTTTAAAAAGGGGCACTTCCAATGAAAAGCCTACCTGATAACCAACTTCAGGTTGATATTCTCCGAGGCTGTTATTTACATTGTCTAAACTGAAATTTTGCTTAATAAATGGATAAGTAAAATTACCTCCCGCCGTTAATCCTATCAAAACTATTGGTTGCGTTCTGAATTGATTATACAGTTGAATAAATTCAGTAGGATCGAGGTTTTCATTGATTTCATATTCAGGATCCAGCTTTAGCAGTTCAGTCATATAATCAACAGCTTTAGCCTTTTCATTAAAATATAGTTCTGTAATAATAAGAAGACGATAAGCTCGCACTCTATTTTCTTTGTTTAACCTATTCAGTGTTAAACATGGGGTTAGTTGATCTGAAATTAAATCAATTTTACCTTCCCTATACATTTCATTGGCCCGTTCAAGGTTTAATACACAGGCATTGTCTTCCTCTTTGGGCTTTTGCCCCCAGCTTTTAGTGCTTAAACCTAATGTTAAAGCCAGCAAAATGACTAAAACAGGGTTTTGGTGAAATTTTTTAAGCATTCTGATTTATTTTAATAGTGCATTATAATTCTGACAAGTGACGATGGTATCTGCTTCGGCAAAGTCATCACCTGCAAATTCTTTCCATTCATCCTCGTTGAGTTTATTTCTTTTCAAATTCTCACAAATTTCTTCAGCTATTGAATTTGTGTTAATAGGCCATATTCGGATTAAATAGTCTCTGCTACCGGCCCACAGTTTGCTATCGTCTTTATTAAAAATGATAGACCAAACCCAATCTTTATGATCTCTTAAAATGATAGGTGCGTCATCTATCATTTTTAAATTCCAAACCCGAACCGTTTTATCGAAGCTTCCTGTTGCAAGTTTCTGCCCATCATGGCTGAAGGCTATATTATTAATTCTTGCTGTATGGCCCGGTAATAACTTTATATTTGTTAATACCTGGTCAATTAAAATGACTCTCCCTTTTTCATCTCCTAGGGCAAGGTATCTCCCATTTTTACTATAAGACACAGAAAATATTCCAAATGGATTTTTATATAAGATGGTGGAATCCCTCGTGTCCAGATTATATTTTACCAGCTCGCCATTGTTTTGTGCAGCCACTATGCTATTCTCAATCGGATGAAGGGCCAGGGCATTTATTTTATGAGTACCCCCAGAAACAGGTCTGAACAGATTATTTTTGTACAACATAATTTGGTTATTTGAGCCTACGGTGATAATATCTTTATCTTTTGTAAAGTCCAAATACCAGGTTTCATTCCACGTTGTAGGTACTTTTTTAGGGTCTTTCCCGACATTCTTTAAATCAAAAATTTCAATATGCCTGTAATCGCCACCGGTAGCTAAAAAGCTATCATCAGGACTAATAGCCATAGATTTGTTGATTTTCAGGCCTTTGCTGTTATTTATTAATCGAGGCATAGGCTTACTAGCTGTTGAATTCCACTCAATTATTTTTCCATCACTACCGGTGGAATACACCTTCCCGGAATTATTGGAAGCCACTAAACTTCTCACATTCTGATCATGTTCTTCCAAATTAAAGTAGTTCGGAGATTTCTGCGCTTTTAGTGCATAGTATAAGCCATCATAGATATCAGGATCATTGGTTTTTCCGTTTTGATCTCTATTAAAGTTAAATGCCTGTTTTGCCACTAAGCCTTTTACATCCGGGTCTGCGATCTGTATGGACTTTATAGCCATAGATTTTGCAGTAGAAAGCAATCGTAAACCTGTAGCTTCTCTTTCGCTCAGAATAGCGATTTTAGCATTATAGGAGGCTATACTTTCCTGTTGGAGCGCCTTAATTCTTTCTTCTTCTGCCAGAATTTTCTGTTGAAGGGCCAACTTTGCATTAAATTGAGCCACCCCGGTTTGTTGTATGGCTATTTGTTCCTGTGTTTTGGCTTTTTCTTCATTTTCTTCTGCTATTTCCTTTTGTCTTTTAGCTCTTTCACCTTCTTCTTTTGCTAATTCAGTGGCTACTAATGCCGCATTTCTTTGTTCATTGGCTGAAATCCAGAACCAGCCTGCTACTAAACACAAAAGAAACATTACCGCAGCAATTCTTCTAAAAACAGCAATTCTCCGCTTTTGTAACTTTTCCTTAATACGCTGGTTTCTCTCGTATTCTTTTTCACTATGGTCTAAAAATAGCATAGTGCGCTCAAAAGATTTATGGTGCCTTAAGCCCCATGCCTGGGTAGGGTTCTGTTCTGTCCTCCAGTTTTGTGCCAGCAATAAATCTGGTGGTCTCCACAACCCTGCTTTACCTTCCTGATGCATGCTGGCAGCTTCCGCTAATCTTAAGTATAGCTTAACTGATTCTGATTCCTCATCTACCCATTCTACTAATTCTACCCAGTTACGCATCAAGCTTTCATGAGAAATATCAATCATGCTATTATCATCAAGTGCTACCTGAGCAGGAGGTAACAACAAAGATCTTCCTGGCATCCTGAAATATTCAATTACTCTAATTACCTGGCTTTTATCGGCATTGGTGATTTCTGTAATATCTTTAAGAGAGGTAGGTCTTCTCACCCCTCTGCCTTCTTCTCCCTTCTCAGTTAATGCTTTAAAAATTCGCTCACAAATAACTCTTTCTTGTTCGTTCAAATCCCTAAAGGCCTCTCTTGCATGTTCTGAGAGTGCATTTCTCATACCACCTATCGCTTCATAATCTGAAAGGGTAATGGTTTCACTTTCAGATTTATAAAATTTCCAGTAGTCCCAGGTGCGCATCAGTGCATGCTGCATTACAGGTAGCTGATCAGCACTTTCTCCTACATCTTCCAATATTTTATGTACTAATTCCCCTTCAATGCTTGCACCCATATAATGAATAGGGCCTTCTATAGCTTCTTGTTTTTCCCTTTTAGTAAGTTGTGGAATCAGGTATTGGCTGCTGTTGATGGCTGCTGTTAACTCAGGAAATCTCGCACAATCTCCAATAAAATCGGAGCGAATTGAGATAACAACAAACACAGGTAAATCAGATTGAGAAATGGTGGCTATCATTAAATCAATCAGGTTTTTTACCGATTGATTGGCATCTAAATCTTCAGGAGGAAACCGGAATACCTCCTCAAATTGATCAATAAATAGAAGGTAATTGATCTTTTTATTGGCATTTCTTTCTTTTAGTACATGAATCAAACCTAACTCAGACTCATTTAACTGCTCAAATATGTGTTGTAGCTGATCTTCGTCTGCTTTTACAGGCTCATCTGTTGGGGGAGATTCAGAATTTATGCCGTTAAACAAGCTTTTAGCTAAATTTAACATAGGGTTGTTGCCTGGCGTGGTGGTAAAAACCTCCCATTTATTTCCTTTTTCTAAGGTATTGTCTTTCAATATGTCAGATAGTACCCCGCACGACATAAAAGAGGATTTACCTACTCCTGAAGCACCAATTATAGCGACAAATTGATTGCTTCTTAATTTAGTAACCACATTTCCTACTTGATTTTCTCTACCAAAGAAAATATGGCTTTCTCCAAATTTGAATGGTCTAAGGCCGGGGAATGGATTAGTAATGGGTTCTATTATAGCGTTTGAACTAATGTCTGTCATTTGATTTTGGTTGTTAATTAAGTTTACACAAGTGCTGCTTCTGAAAACTCAGTATTTTTTATTTGCTCAAAATGTTGCAACATTGATTTTGGTATTTCCTCATAAAAGGAAAGTAATTCATGAAACTCTGCTCTGTCGATTTTAACCAGAATACAATCACTTATAGCCTCAATACTTATCTCTGGATGATCATATTTGTTAAGATTGAAATAGTGTACCATTTCAAATTTTTTATAAGTAATGTTTTTGGTTTGAGTTCTCAGTTTTATTTCACCTTTAAAGAGAAAATATATATCTAAATCCTCAATTCTATTATTAAAGATCACTTCTCCCTGATTATAATGACGCACACTTATTTTTTTAACAATTTCAGATAGTACTAATCCTGATATGTTATCAAATTCCTTTATTTTATTCATAAAGGCTATCATATCAAACTTTAGGAAAAGCTGTTGTTCCGAATGGTCTGATATTGATTTAATAACTTCCGTAGTCTCAAAGGCATAATAGAATTCCTTTTGTTTTTGGTATCTGGCAGCCAATGTTTCAAAACCATCAGGGAAATTCTCGTAAAGTGCCTGAGCTGCTATTTCTCTTAGAATCGGATCAGGATTTACCAAATGAGAAGCCATAATTTCAAAAGAATTAAATTCTTTTAATGTGGAGAGATCTCTAAGCGCACATGCTTTGGTCCAGCTATTAGTCCATTTATAATCTCGTTGTATCAGGTTTACCAGCATCTCTGATTTTTTCATCGGTTCGGTAGGGAAGGTATTCATCAATTCTTCCACCTTGTTTTGGTAAGAGGATATTTTGAAGATAGGAATCAGGAAAGATTTCATTTCATCAGAAATAAAAATATCCAGCAAATCTGAGGCAAATTCTGACTCTTCAACATCTTTACTATTGATATTTACTTTCACTAATTCAACAGATTTTGGATCGTAAATCAGTGCCAATAACCTAAAAAGGGTTTCGTAATTCGTAGCAATTTCATAAGCCAAAGCCTGCAGCAGTAAATCAGAGGATTGATGGTTTTCCGCATCTATATAAACAGACATATTCCAGGCTAATGCATTGCAGACTTCTTCCAATTCTGATCGTACCTGCAAGGCCTTACTATTGTCATGTACAGTAAAGCCACATCTACTGAGGGAATCCAAACACGTGGCTACTACATTTTGGTTAGGGTAATTCAGTTTATTCAATAAAAGTGTTACGGCACTTTCAGAACCAATTCGACCGTATATCTGTAGTATTCTTTGTTGTGTTCTTTGGCCTTGCTTGCTTAAATAAAAGGCCGTTTCTAACATTTTGAGGAAGGAATCTTCAGATGCTGATATGGCAGACACAGCTACATTTGAATAAGATGCTTTTTTCAATTGGGTTATAATGTGGTTATGCAAAGTAGCATCGCTCGTGTTGGCTGAAGCAACAATGGCATTGTATAACACATCGAAGTGGTTATCGCTGAATAGTTTATTTAAAACTGCCCCTTTTTCATCAGCATCCAGATGTTGAGCTAATAATGCTCCATAAATTCTTTCATTTCTGAGTTTAGAAGAGGTAAGCTGATCCACATATTTAACTTGCTCCAATCTAAATAGTGCCTCATTTAGTTTGTAATTTGTCTCTCTTACCAATCCCGCAGTTTTTAAGGATTGAAAATACCTCCAACTCATAACAGTTTGTAGGGCGGGTAATGCTTCCAATAAATGCAGATCTTTTATATGAAGTAAAGCAAATTCCTGAATATGCTCATTACTATGATCTGCTAAGGCTACTAATTTTGTGCGAAATAGCACCGGATCCAAAATTTCTAATAGATTGAGCTTGTAAATAGCATTTGCATAATCAGACTGCGCTATGCTTTTTTCCATTTGTAATAAAAAACTCTCTGTTAAGGAATGCTCATGTTTTACCAAATTCCGTTGCTGGCCTAAATTCTCCTCCAACAACTCTTTATAAAGCTTATACATTCTCATGATGGCAATAATCCATAACATAGAGAAAACTACAATACCCACAATTAGAAGCATAGGGATAAAAGGCTTATCAATTTCAGTGAAATATGATCTAAACTTGGCAGAGGCACTCAAATACTGAATTCCGATTAAGATAATAGCTGTAAGTATACTGGCTAAATACCTTACTAAGCCATCCATAGCATTCTGAAGGTTAAACCTTAAACTGCTTTCTATAGGAGAAAAGTAGAGTTTGAATAAGGAATTTTGAAGTCCTAATTTTAATGCATTGATTGAAACAGCTCCTGCCATTACAATAATAAAGAAGCGGATAAATGAAGTGGAATCTTTTTCAAAACCAAAAAAGAAACCTACTACGAAGGCAACGCTAAATACAATGAGAGATAATACAGGAAGCACTAAAAGACTTATCTTTATTCCGTATTGGCGGTACAACTTTTTATTAGAAATCCATCTGAAAATATAGCAAAGAACGAGTAAACTAATGAGCGTATAACTTACAAAATTGACGATTTCCTGCCCTTTTGCTGATTCTTCAACTGCATATAAAAACAATAAATTAATTAACCACAAACAAATGGTGAAAGATATGGTGAACAAGCTCAAATTTCTGAAATACTTGTTTTTAATCAGCTTCCAAAATTTATTATGAAAGTTTATATACTGAGCATTGAACTGTATTTCATTAATGCTTTTGTATTTTATAGATACCAGCCACACTATGAAAATAGAAAAAACACCCGCAGCAGAGGCAAAGAAAAATAGATGAGATGATTGAAATATTGATTCTGATAATAAATACGGAGTAAAGGCGGCAACTAATATCCCTGAAAAAATAAGACCAAGAGTAGAAACGGATGTGAGCTTTTTTTCATCCCTTATATTAAATAGTGAGGTGTTGAAGCCATTAAATAAGCAAAGTAAAGTATTTAGCACAGGGAAAATAGCTATGAAGCACCATTTATAGTAGCTTTCCTTTTGAGCAGCAAAGCTTATTTGGTAAAACAAGAAAAAGTAAAAAACCGTAATGGCTAATAAAAAAACAGAGGCTAAAGTGTTAAATGAGTATCTTTTCTGGAGATAATTATAAATGATGGATGCTAGCAGACCCAGTATTGCGGATTGTAATAATATTTCACTGAGCAGTTCAAAATGTAGCTTTTGAAAATATATAATAAGCGTCCCCAGAAAACTTGTGGTAATGAGGAGGCCAAGTCCAAATCCAAAACTGATAATGCTAATAAGTTCAGAACGGGTACTTGAAAGGTTTTGGTTACTGTTTTTAACTATTTTCATTTATTTAAACTTACCAATGAGCTTTTTCAGTGGTAATTTTAATGCTCTTATATAATGGATTTATGATTTTACTATAGTACTGACGGTAAATTAATAAAAATGATGGATAAATGTCTACTTTAGGATTAAATTTTTATAATATTTATTTTTTAAAGTGGATGTTCTAAACAATAATGCTTTATTGAATTGTAAAATTCCATTTGAAATTTAAACTGGCACATACAAATTACTTAGTTTGCAATAGGTGTATTACTTAATCAATTGAGGTAATCACCTAAATTTGAAAATACGAAATCATCTCATGTACGCAGCATCGAATTGTTGCAAATTTGTTGTATCAATATATGATACACGACATGAAAAAGCTTATTATCATACTTTCAATAATCACAGTGGGATTGGCTCCGATGCAATTGTTGGGTCAAAAAGCATCTGAAGGCACAAAATACAGAATTGTAGCGGTTAGCCAATCAGGTGATAGTGCCTTAAGTTATTCAAATGATATTATGTTGTATCATAATTTCTCTATGGACCTTCCAACAGCATTTACACCAAATAGTGACGGATTAAATGATAACTTTGGTGCCGTTGCTCAAGGAGTGAAAGATTTTAAACTTGTAGTTTACAATAGATATGGTGAAATTGTATTTAATTCAAATTCAATAGGGCAAAAGTGGGATGGTACCTATAAAGGCAGTAAAGTGCCTGCAGGAGGATATATGTACGAGGTAATTGCAAGAAGTCATGAAAATGAGGAATTACAAAAATCAGGAAAAGTATTAGTTATTATTTAATTAAATAGAAATGGCTTTCAAACTCACAATTTTTTTTACAATTTTTTTGTCATTTCAGCTACTCTTTCAAAATAGCGTAAATGGACAAATTAATGCTTCCGTAGAGGAGGGTTGTCTTCCCCTTGCGGTAAATTTTTCCTCCAATATAGAAAATGTTAAAAATTACCAATGGAGATTCAGTAATGGTCAGAGTTCAAGTTTGGCCAGTCCCTCCATACTTTTTCAAGAGGTAGGAATGTTTAACGTTGAGCTAACTGTTACGCTTAAAAATAATGAGGTAGAAACTTATAATGAAGCTGATTTTATTCAGGTCTATGATATCCCGCAGGCAGCATTCTCGGTTAGCGAAACATTACTTTGCAAGGATGCTGAACTACAGTTCATCAATAACTCTACAGGAGCAGAATCTTACTTGTGGAGTTTCGGAGATGGAAATCAATCAAGTGAAGAAAGCCCTTATTATGCGTATAATTCAGGAGGTAAATTTACGGTAACCTTAAAAGCCATTGGCGAGGGAGGCTGTGAGAATGTTGTAGTGATGGAAAATGTAGTTGAAGTACATGAACCCATTGAAGCTGAAATCACAGTTAGCAATAATGTACAATGTTTAGGAGGCGACCCGCTGGAGTTCAATATTACAGGTGATTTCACTTCTGTTTTATGGGATTTTGGCGATGGAAATACCAGTACATCCCTAAATCCAGAATACAATTATGCTAATTTAGGTGTATACAATATTTTAGTTTCTACCGTGGATGCAAATGGTTGTACCCAAAATTTGCAATTAAATGACCCTATTCAAATAGTGGCAAGTGATAGACCGGAAATTACAGTTTCTGAATCAACTATATGTCTGGGGCAATCGGTTACGGTGGAGGCAAAAGTAGAAAATGACGGTATTTTTTCATGGACATTAAATGATGGGCGTGAATTTGAAGGTAAGAGCATAGAAATACCATTTGATGAGGCAGGATCTTACGATCTATCTTTGCATTTTACTAATGAAATAGGTTGTCAATACACTACTGAGCTTTCTGCTTTTGTGGAAGTGCAATTTATTGAAACGCCTGTTTTTGAGTATAATGCTTTGGAAGGATGTGCACCATTCGATTTTGAAATAAGTAATATAACTTCAGCAACCAACCAATATGAATGGAAGGTAAATGGAGAAACTATTTCAGGCAATATATTGAATTATACTTTTGCTGACGCAGGCAAATATACTATTACGGCTATTACCCACTACGAAAATGGATGTGTAATAGAAAAAAACCTGGAAGATAAAGTAATTGTGCATCAACCCATCACTGATGTGGTAGTTAGTAAAGCGGATGGATGTTTACCATTTACGACTAATTTTGAATTAGGTAATTCGAATATTTCCAATGTTGAGTGGCTCTCAGGAGATGGGTCATCAGCACAAGGTGAAATGGTAGATTTCACCTACTTAAGGAGCGGGGTTTTCTTTCCAAAAGTAATTTATACTAATCAATATGGCTGCATAGTAGAGCATCAATTAGAGAATCCTATCACAGTATATGATTCGGCAATTACCCTGAATGATCCTGAAGTGATAGAGTCATGCACCTATACAGAAGTCCAATTAAATGGCTCAATGGGCTATACTTCCTGGGAATGGAGCTTTGGAGATGGGAATACCTCAAGTGAACAAAACCCAATTCATAGTTACAGTCAGCCTGGCACTTATACCATTTCCTTAACTACAAAAAATAAAAATGGCTGTGAAACTACAATAAGTAATTACAATGTCATTGATATTCCTGACCTTAATCCTGAAGCTACCTATAATGTTACACCCTTGGAGAGCTGTGGGCTTTTTGAGGTAAATTTGGAAACAGAAATAAGCGAAGGACAAAATGCCTTTTGGTATTTGGATGAGGCTTTGGTTGCTACGGGGACCAATGCAAACTTATCATTTGCTACTTTAAAAGACGTCACCATCATTTTAACCATCAGAGGTGCTGGAGATTGCTCTAAATCAAAAGCAATAATGATAAAAAATCCCTGGGCTGATTGCGAAGCCCCTGATTTGGAACAGGAGGAAGAAGATAACAACAACACCAGTCCTATATCAAGGCATAATTTTAAAAGCTGTACCACTCCTTTTAGTGTGGAGTTCATTAATCCCGCTCCTGGAGCAAATTCAGTAGAGTGGACTTTCTCAGACGGGACCAAAAGAAGCGATAGAAACTTCACCAAAATATACTCTAACCCGGGAAGTTATACTGTGGATTTCTATGCTAGCTTTTCATCAGACAGTTCCTTTTTAGTAGAAGATTATATTAACATCAGTATAGAGGATCCTTTGGTTGATTTTACTTATGATATTCAAGTAGTTTGCGATTCTTTTGCAGTATTTTTTGAACCTACCAATTCGGATTTTGAATATTATAACTGGAAGGTGAATAACGAATATGTGAATCTTGTAAATGGTAATACTTATTATTTTCAGCACGCAGGCCTTTACCAGGTGAGTTTATCTGCTAAAGACCAAAATACATGCGAAGCTACAGCTATAAAGAACATTTTTATAGGCAATGAAGAACACCTCTTTAGTTATATTAATAACCTTTGTGTGGGAGAGGAGTTGATCATTAATCAAAATTTATCAGGCTTTCAATCATTTAGCTGGGATTTAGGAAATGGTGAAACCTTTGAAGGTGCCCAATTAAACTATAATTATACTGAGGTTGGCGAATATCAAATTCAATTAAATGCTACAGATTTCGACAATTGCACCCAAACATTTACTCTGCCAAAGAAAATTAATGTTAAAGATCCGAAAGCTCAATTTAGCACCAGAAACAACACAACAGGTTGCGGGAATTATAAAGTAAGCTTCGTAAATGAGGCTACAGGTGCCGATACATGGTTATGGAATTTTGGCAACGGAGTTACCAGCAAAGAAAAAAATCCTCAGGTTACCTTTTCGCCTGGTGTTTATACTGTCACTTTATTTGTTACTACTGGTACTTGTACCGATTCTTTAGTGAAAGAAGATTACATAGTTGTTGAGGAATTGAGCAGTGATTTCAGTTTTGAGGCAGATCAGGATTGTCTGCCTGTGGAGGTTCAATTGACCAATGAAAGTAGTAATGCTGTGGCATGGCTATGGGATTTTGGCGATGGTAATACTTCCACTTTACAAAATCCGGTTCATATCTATACTGCGATCCCTGAAAAACCAATTCAGCTCACAGTAACTAATGCTAATGGATGCAAAGTAAGTTCAAAAAAGGCTATGAATAGTATCTTTAGCGCACAATTTGAGGCGGAACAGACAAAATTATGTGCTCCTGGTACAGTACAATTTAATGCCTTAAGTGATTTGGCAGTAAGTTGGCAATGGGATTTTGGAGATGGTAATACAAGCACCGAAGACCACCCTGTGCATGTCTATCAACAGGCTGGTACCTATTCGGTCCAACTGATTGCAGGCAATTCAACAGGTTGTGCAGATACTGTATTTTTCGAAAATTATATAGAGGTGCTAGAATTAAGGGCAGCTTTTTCTTTAGCAGAACAAATTAATTCAGCCTGTGTGCCTGTTCAGGTTTCATTTCAAAATGAGTCAGTTGGAGCAAGCAGCTATGAATGGAATTTTGGTGATGGTAAAACTTCTAAAGTGGCCGACCCTCTACACTATTATACCAGTGTGGGCACCTTTGATGTGCAATTAGTAGTTACCAATTCTTTAGGTTGTAAAGACACACTTATTATGCCGCAAATGGTTATCACCAGAGGACCTGAAACCAGATTTTCCATAGAGACTAAGAATATTTGCATGCCTAATCCTGCTCGTTTTACGGATGAATCTGCCAATGCAGTAGAATGGCAATGGTTTTTTGGCGATGGTAATACTTCTAATGAACAAAATCCGGAACACGTTTATACAAGCGCTGGTGTTTATAAAGCAACATTAATTGCTACGAATGTTGATGGCTGCGAACAAAGCTACAGTATAGAAAATATAAAGGTGTTGCCTACCCCAGTGGTTGACTTTGAAATTACGACTTCCGGTGAATGTTATCCTGTGGAGGTGAACCTTACTAATACAAGCACAAATTTACAAAATGCAGCGTTTTTATGGGATTTTGGAAACGGGGTGAAAAGCACTGAGCAAAATCCTGAATACACTTACACTAAACCTGGGGCTTATCAAATTAGTTTGGTAGTAAAAAATGAAGGGGCCTGCGAAGTAGTAAGAACCCATGATTTTGTTATTTTAGTGAGAGACACTACCACGCATAAAGAAGCAAACGTTAAAACGGTTTGGGTGGAAGAGGATTTATCTCGTTTTGAAATTGAAGCCTATCTTCAAAATAATATTTCTCATTATAATGTGTATAGGAAAATCTCAAATGGGTACAGGTTTTTGAGTCAGTACAGTCCTGACAAAACAGGGGTATTTGAGGATAATACTTGTGAGCCTCAGCATATGTCACACGAATATGTTTTTCAGGCAATTTCTTACTGTGAGGATACGGCCAAACTTCAGGAAATTAAACATTATAACACCTTGTATTTACAAAAATATACCGACAAACAAGAGCGGCAGATGAGGTGGAATCAACATATTGGACTTGTTGCTGATAACTATAGAGTATTCAGAAAAGGGGAGCAGCAGGAAGAATGGTCTGAAATAGCTATTTCTAATATTGCTACCCATAATTTTGCTGACACAACAGAATTATGTCCAGGCATTTATGAATATAAAGTGGCTTCTTTCAATCAAAATAGGCTATTATCAAGCAGTAACCCAATAAAATTTGAGGTAACAGATGCTGTTTTTCGTACCCAACAGGCGGAAATTAAAACTACCACAGTACTAGAAGAAGGCGAGGTTTTTACAGAGTGGGAAGTTCCGCAGGCTGGTAAAAACAGAATTGCAGCTTATGCCATTTACAGATCTGTAAATGACGGAAATTTTGAGTTTCATGCAGAGGTTTCGCCTAAGGATCAATTTTATATTGATAAAGATGTGGATAGTAAAAGCAATAAGTATGATTACCAGGTAAAGATTATCAATGATTGTAGTATTGATGCTCCAATAAGTGATCAATCCAATACGGTTTTACTACAAAAGCAAAATCAGTATAAAAAGTATGAACTAAACTGGAATCCCTACCAAGGCTGGGAAGAGGGCGTTCTAAAATACATTATTCAAAAAAAGAATGAAAACGGCCAATGGGAAACTGTTATGGAGGTAAGTGGTGATACCTTTAAAGCAATAATTGAAAAAGAAGATCAGTAGTTTATTAGGGGTTGAAGTTGAAAAGCGTGGAGATTTTAAGGTGAGTAAGTTTATCAGTCGAAAATGATTTGAAATACTTCAGCTATAATCTGACTATAATCTGCCGTGGTTTGTGTCTCACGAACCACTCTTGCATTGGATCGTAAAACATTATTAATCAATAAGTTAAAGTATTTTTAAGTCTTCACATTTGGCATTCATCCTACTCCAAAATGATTTTCCTACTTATTTGTTGGCCATCCCTAAAAGTGGCGGTAACTATATAAACACCCTGGCTTAAGCCAGTTAAATCAATGGAATTACCTGAATTGGCAGCATACGGAAATGCTTCTATCACTCGCTGACCTCTTAAGTTGCTCATTGAAATACTTATATTTTCATTGGTGTTAATTTGCAGTATCCTGCTGGTATTTGGGTTAGGGAAAACTATAAATGTTTTATTATTTGGGCTATCCACCACTGGAAATTCCTGTACATTTCTAATAACTCGTAATCCCCCTGAGATGCTACCTAATATAAGAGAGGGGTAATCATCATTAAATAGTCTGGCGCTGGTAATTAAGTTTCTTCCACCGAAATTATAGGCTTCAAAACTGTTGCTGAGTGGATTGTTTAAAACTAAACTATCCGATTCTCCTGTGTTATTCTGTATATCAGAAAATACGCGAAAAATACCACTCTGATCTGAAGCGATCAGGTCTGCTTTGCCATCATTATCCAAATCATCCACATATACTTTCAAAGCAGACCGGAAAAAGTTGTCACCGATATTTAAATATTGAGGGTCTACTTGCGTAAAGGATGGATTTCTGCCCGATCCTGTATTTTCATATAAAATGAGTCCACCAGAAGATTTCCCCACTAATAAGTCAACTTCTTCAGTGCCTGTAACATCAGCCAAATGTACAGAAAACCCAAATCCAATATTAGCATCAGTTATTACTTCGCGATTATTGAGAATGAGGCTACCATTATTATTATAAATAAAAAATAGCTGATTACTGTTATTGATGGTGCCTTGTATCATTAAATCCTGTAAACCATCTCCGTCAATATCCTTCCATTGCATCACCATATTAGCCATGCCTACAGATTGAATATTCAGAAAATTATCTGTTAAGAGCTCAAATGCCGGATTGTTCGCTGAGCCGATGTTTTCGTAATGTGCTATGCTGCTAAATAAGTTTTCATTTTCATCTAAATTAGTATAGGCTACAAAAAGGTCTAAGTCGCCATCACTATCATAATCCGTAAAGGCTGGACTTGCCTGAAAGCCCCAGTCGATCATATCTTCCTGTAAAAAGGATTTGGTCTTTAACTCATAACCTGTTGCGGTGGCTTCATATAACCAATTGCTGGCTTTGAAATTTACAGGGTTCCCTAAATTAGCTTCTACATTGGGGCTTATAATTATATCATTGGAGCCGTTTCCTGATAAATCCAATAACATAGTATTAGGATAAAAATTAAAAGCTGCTGGGTTTTCAGCATTGGGGAAAATGGTGCTAAAGCTATTATAAACAGGTGAAATGCCTGAGACCTCGCTATCCTTAAAGGCATATAATTCATTACATTCCTCATGGCTGGTCACCAAATCCAAGGTGCCATCACCGTTAAAGTCGTGTATCAATACGCTTTTACCTCCTGCATGCCCTCTTTCTTTTGCCTGTCTGCCAAAGTTGCTATTGCAAGGCTCACCTCCAAATGCAAAGTGATTACAGGCACAATCTTCAATTTCACCCCAATAATTATCTTCTACCCTGTAATCATCAATACCTGCATTTCCTGTATTTTCTATGCTTTCATTTTTATAGAAAACGATTTTACTTTCAATACCCGAGAAATTGAAATTAAATATATCAAGATCTCCATCACCATCTATGTCACCAATGTAGGGGTAATCATTAAAACTGGTTTGTAGATTAATGGTATTTCCACTTAAGCTTTCATAAGTTATAAAATCGGATACCTTTTCCCATCTTGGAGTATTTCCTATGCTGATGTTACGATACACAGCTATCCCCAAATTTCCTGCGGTAAAAAGGTCAGCCTTTCCATCCTGGTCGTAATCTTTCAGAATTAAAAAATTAACAATTTCTTCAGGGAAATAAGATTCATAACCAGGGGCATAATTGTAGGAATTATTGTTTTTAAGGAAACAAATAGTGCGTTTACTGGAACGGTCGTAGGCCACAATATCCAATTCGCCATCATTATTTAAATCCATTTGGCTATATTGTACTCCGTTGAGTCCACCTGCCCAGGGAAACCTTTGGACAGGGGTTTGGTTATTCAGAGGGATATTTTGATAACTCTGAAATTGCCATTGGGCTATGCTGGAATGTAGACTAGTTGTGAGTAACAGAAAACTGATTAAAATTCGCATGGTTCAAATTTACATTTCTTTATTATTTTATTCTCAAAACATTTAGAAGCTTTAACAATTTTCTAGATTTGTATAAACGATTTCCTATGGCTGATATTGGTAAAATTCATCAATTATTCATCAACAGTACTGGTATTTGTACGGATACCCGTAAGTTGGAAAAAGGTAACCTCTTTTACGCATTAAAAGGCCCTAATTTCAATGGTAATTTATTTGCTCAGCAAGCCATAAAAGAGGGAGCCTTAGCAGTAGTTATTGATGAGGAAACTTATGACATGCATACAGATCAGTATATTCTGGTGGAGGACGTGTTAACTAATTTGCAGGAATTAGCGAGTTATCATCGTGATCAATTAAATATTCCAATTATAGGGATAACAGGTTCAAATGGTAAAACTACCACTAAAGAATTAATGCAAACTGCTCTTGCAGCAAAATATAAAACCTTTGCCACAAAAGGCAATTTAAATAATCACATAGGTGTGCCACTTAGTTTACTAGCCATTAAACCAGGTTATGAAATGGCTATTATTGAAATGGGAGCCAACCATGTAGGTGAGATAGCATCTTATTGTAAAATTGCTAAGCCCACACATGGCCTAATTACCAATATTGGAAAAGCCCATATTGGTGAATTTGGTGGATTTGAAAAAATTGTAATTGGTAAAAGTGAGTTATTCGATTATTTGAAAAAGAATAATGGTGTTCCTTTTATTAATACGGAAGATACTGTGCTTAAGAACATGAAAAAGCGCTTCGATAGTGCGGTTACTTATCCGAATGAGAAGGACTTCTTTTCTGCAAAACCTCTACAAGGTGGTTTTTTTCTTGAATTGGAGACTGAAAAGCATCAGCAAATAAATACACAGTTGGTAGGTCAGTACAATTTTTTGAATGTGGTTGCCGCTCTGTGCGTAGCTACGTATTTTGAAGTGCCGGAGAAAGATGCTATTAAAGCGATCGAAAGCTATCAACCTAAAGACATGCGTTCTCAATTAATTAAGACGGAGAAATATAACATCATATTAGATGCATATAATGCCAATCCGGATTCAATGGAGGTAGCTATTAAAAGCCTTTCAGCAGCTGAGAAAACAGAATCAGTAGTGATTTTGGGTGATATGATGGAGTTGGGCGAAATGACTGAAATAGAGCATGAAAAGCTTGGTGAAATAGCGGTTGATTTAGGGATAAGTAAGCGTTTTTATTGCGGAAAATACATACAGGCAGCCAAGAAAACTGATAAGTTTGGTAAATTCTTTGATATAAAAGCTGATTTACTGGCTTATTTACGAGAACATCCAATTAAAGGGGGGAGCACTATACTGATTAAAGGTTCCCGAAAAAATGCTTTGGAAGATTTGGTTCCTTATTTTTCTAATCTGTAATGGAGGAGTTCTGAAAATCATGTTCACTTTAGATTTTGTCATCATTTTTGATTCTCACGCCTTGCGTGATCAGAAATGTTGCCAAAATCGGGGAAACATTGAATATTTTTTCTGCTAAAAGGTCGCTACCCACGGGGCTTAGCTTTAACATGAAAAAAAATCTTTTAGCCATTATGCTAAGAGGGGTGTTAATAGAAGCTTTCACAAAGCTGATTATGAGATTTAAATTTATCAGGATAATAGTAAAACTTCAATTTCCTACCTTGTTTCCCGAGTCCTGTGGCTCACAGGACTCCTTATAACATATAAAAAAATGCTATTAAGTTAAGCAATGTTTTAACTCCCCGGCCGAAGGCAGGCACGCTGGCAGGTAAAATTAACTTTAGCCTACTGCAATTCTACCTTTAAAATTTGCCCATTACGCCCAGCTAGCAGAGCGGTATTAGCATTAATAAATGTGGCTGTCCATAAATTTTTATCACTAATGGTATGCCATTTTTGCTGGTCACCCAACCAAAGCGCTGCTCCATTGGGTCCACAGGCCAACAAACAGTCGTTTTCTTTAAAATTAGATACTGCTAATCCATAAAATGAACCTTTAATTTCATGACCATTTAATGCTGTCCAACTCTGCCCTTTGTTCTCTGATGAATAAACATTTTCCAGTAATTGGTTAGAAATGGCCAGATCACCCCCGGCAATCCAAAGTTTCTCATTTTTATGCTTTATAGCTGTTATTCCAGCTGCCTCTCCAGTAATCATTGGTGTTTTATAAACCTGCCAGCTTCTAGCGTAATCATTGGAGTATAGAACTCTGGCATTTCCACCGGCTCCGGTGCCTATCCACGCTTCACCTTCCTCACTGAGTGTAATATTACTACCGCTGGATGCAAAACCTCCTTCGCCATCCCCTGCAGCAGGCGTAGTAGGGATTCTATTCCAGGTTTTGCCAAAATCGGTAGTTTTGAGCACATAGGCAAACGAATCAATGGCATCCCCATAAGCTAAACCTTGTCCGTTTTCCCAAAGTTGTATGGCATCCAAAAAGCCACTGGAATCTTGCATTTGAAATACTTTTTGCCAACCTATTGCTTCATGAAAATAAAATATCTGACTGGTTTTTCCTTCTCCGGAGCTTAAAACAATCGCCTCTTTATCACTAATGGGGTGAATGTCTCTAAATTGTAGGGTGTCTGCTTCAGAATAGGTGAATTTTTGCCAGGTATTACCGGCATCAATACTTTTTAATATAGTGGACTGCGTACCACTTGCCCAAACTATAGTATCATTAAAAGCTTCTAATCCGATGAGAAGTGCATCAGTATCGGATTTAATTTCTGTTACTTTATGAGTTATTTCTTTACTACCACAACTGTAAATTACGGAAATTAAGACTATTAGTAGGGGCATTTTAGCGTATCTACCAATCAAAATATTCATCTTCGTTGAGTTCCACTTCATTTTTCTTTTCCTCCGGTAATTTTTCGCCCGTAATAATTTTTTTCAGTGTTTTGCCTTCTTCTTTTATGCGCTCGGCCACTGATTTTAGAGAGCGTTGCCCGTCCCAGCTTACATTAAAATCATCTGTAGTGCCCACAATTTTTAAATGCAATTTAGTATAATCATCCACCTTTTCAATAGCACCAAAAGCTTCATCCTTATCTTTTTTTCTAAAGTTTTTAAGGGGCACTAAAAGTCTATAATTGATGTGTTGGTCAAATGTATGGGTGCCTTGCAATACTATTTCCGAAATATTGGATTTAATAAGCATTTCAGGCAAGTAAATGGTTTGCTTTTCTATTCGGATAGTATTAGTCAATTCACCGAAACTCAGGTTTGAAAGCTCTTTTTCGTTCACATAATTGGATAAACTTAACATGGGTGCAAAGTTATTGAGCTGACCATTAGTAATAGAAGCTTTGATATCAGCAGTAAAATCATCGGCTTTAAAATTCAAGGCGTCATCTAACAAAATATAAGCAGTTACAGTAGCATCAATCTTGCCTTTTAAATGTCTGTCGGCAAGAAAATCCTGATTAAAATTATTGAAAGAATAAAATATGCTATCAATGTTCATCTGTTTAAAGGTAGCTGAGGTGCGAATTTTAACAGCGTTGGGAGATTGTGTATTAATTAGTCCGTGCAATAACATCTCTCCTCCACTGCTTTTCAGGTTTAAGTTGCTGGCGGTAAGTTCCTGATTTTTCACACTAATGCTCCCACTAATATCTCTGGCTGTAAAGCGCTTAAAGGCAAGTTTTTTAAAATCACTTTTAAGATCAAATTTTATGTAAGGGCTAATGGAAAACTTGAATGACTTTTCCTGTTTTTCTAAACTATTTTCCGTGTTAGAAAGTCCTGATAATAACTCATTTAGGTTTACATTATTACTTTCTGTATTGGCCTCTACCAATAATGACTGCTTTTCCTGAAGCAGATATGGGAAAATGTTGACAAAAAAACCATTCATGCTAATGTCGGACTCACCTACCGTACCACTTAAGGAATTGATGGCTATATCATTTTTGTTGAATAATAGTCGGCCTGAGATATTTTGAAGAGGCAGTGGGTAGTCTGTATATACTCCCCCCATGTTTTTTAAGATTAACTCTCCTGAGTTATTGATTTTATGTGCAGTACTGGCTTTCTTAAAGTCATTGATATAACCAGATAATTTTACATTAAACTCGAACTCACCAGATAGGGAATGCATCTTATCTTTGTTGGGCATAAAAGTAAAAAAATCTTGTGTGCTCAATGTGCCTGCTGCCGATAAATTGATATGATAATTATTAAAGTTAGTAATGGCTATATCAGCAGTAAACGGTTTATTCTGAATATTGCCGGATATATTTTGTAGTTGCAAATTACAAGTCTGGAAAGAATTGAGCCTTCCATTATCAAAATGACCTTTGAGAGTCATCTCATCTATTTTAGTTTTATATTCAGGATGGAAGAGAGAACCAGCATTCACGTTAAAATCAAAATTAACTGCAGGGTTTTCCTTTTGTGTAAGCTTACCTATGATTGTTCCTGCAAAGTCTGCATCCCCTGAGCTTTGATAAGCTAATACTTCCTTACTGTATTGCTCAGGAAGTAGAGAAATTAAGGTTTTGAAATCTGTATCAACTCCCTTTATTTTTAAATTCATATAGCTATTCTCAAGTTGGTACAGCCCTGAAATTTCAAAATTATTGTTAGCTACCAGAACTTTAGACGGTTTTATATCTACTTTCTCCTTTACTTCATCGTAATCTAAAGTAGCATCAACCTTTAGTTTTTTATTCTCAAAATAGCTGAATTCACCTATCTTAATTGCGTTTGATGTAAGTAAGCCATCTGCTTTTATCTTGTAAACATCTCCGGATTTTTTTAATTGGGCTCTTACCTTTTCACCAAATAATAAATAGGATTGGCTGATGGATTGATCCACATAATTGATTGTAACATTTTCAATGCTAATGTCTTTAATGTTAAAGTTAAAATTTGCACCTTCCTCTGATGTATCAGTTCTTTTTTTGAATATTAAATAATTATGCTCTCCTTCTTTATTCGTTCTAATTGTTACTTCACCAGATTTAAGAATGATTTTATCAAATTCGAAATTTTGTTTGATCAAAGAAATAATATCGAAAGACAGGGAAATTTGTTCTAATTGAGCCAGTGGTAATGTGCTTCCTTCTATGGCTTCCTGAATGCGTACCCTTTGAAAGCGCAAGGAGATATTCGGAAAATCCGTCCACCAGTTTAAATCGATTTTGCTTACTTCGATAGGTGTTTCCAGATTTTTATTGATGGTAACAATAATTTGCTGCACTAATTTATCCTGGTTAAAGTATAAATAAGCGGATACTGAAGCGAATACAGTGATAAAGATAATGAAGAAGTAAAGTAAAAATTTCTTAAAGCGCTTCAATGTCAGATATTATATTTAAAGGAGGAAACGTAAACTAAGTGCAAGAGGTATTTTTTAAGGCTTATTTTTTGAATTAAATATTTGCACAAAATTACTAATTATGTGGAGAGTAAAAAAGGGAAAGTTATAAGTAGACAAAAGCATTTTATTAATAATGGCTTCATTAAAAGAAAAAATTTTAAATTCGATCTATTGTTATTTCAGGAAACACCTTCAAATTTATAAAGAAGTAGGTTAAAGTTTAATGCGGATCATTAATTTGAAAATAATTATTTTATAATATTCTGAATATCAATAGTTAATAAATTTTAATTTGAAAGTATTGATATATTTCATAATACTGATTTGTAAGTATGAAAAAGTGTATTACATTTGCATTCCCATTCAATGAAAGAGTTGTGGGAATTATTAAAAGGGGATATAGCTCAGTTGGTTTAGAGCACCTGCCTTACAAGCAGGGGGTCGTAGGTTTGAATCCTACTATCCCCACCAAATTAAAGCCTTTCGATTGATTTCGGGAGGCTTTTTTCGTTTTATGGCTGAATGTTATTTCTTCATTATTTGAGAAATTAATTTCGCATAAAAAAGCCTTTTAAGATTTCTTAAAAGGCTTTTGATAGTATTCTGATAATTTAATTTTCAATCAAAGTAGCAAGTTTAACTACCTTTTGCACGACCCCTTTATCATCCATAATTGGAGTATAGATTGCATTGAGTTTAACCAGTTTTCCTGAAGTAGAATATCTATCAAAAATCCCCTTTTTGGAATGCCCATCACCTAATTCATGCCAGAAGCTTTTGTATTCCGCCATTTGCGCCTCTTCCGGAGCCACAAATATTTTATGATGTTTACCAACTATACTATTCAAATTGGCTTCCATAGCATTTAAGAAGTTTTTATTGGCATCAATTATAGTGCCCTCAGGAGTGAATTCAATAACAGCCATCAAACTCTGCAAGCCAGACAGTAAAGAACTGCTTTCTGCGTTATGCTTTTCACTTTCTTTACTTTTTCGTGCAATTTCTTCCTGAGTAGCCTGCATTTCCTCCATATTTTGCCTCATTTCTTCCTCTTGCGCTCTCATTTCCTCCGCTTGCTGCTGAGATTCTTCATATAAAAGTTTGGTTTTATCATTTACTTGAGCGGTATTCAGTGCCACGGCAATACTTTCACTAGCCTCTTTTAAGAAGTCAATTTCATATTCCTCTAGTTTCGTAAAGCTGGCTAATTCTAAAACGCCTTCCATGTCATTATCACGTTTTATAGGTGTAATCACAATAGTTCTTGGATTGGCATCGCCTAAGCCTGATTTTATCGTGATGTAATTTTCAGGTATTTCAGTTAAATAGATAATATCTTTTTCTAAATAACATTGTCCTACTAAGCCTTCACCCGGCATTATTTTTTTATTGACATGTTTTTTCCGTCCATAGGCGTAGCTTGCTTTTAATTCCAGAAATACTTCATTGCGATCATCCTCGTTTACCATGAATATACCACCCTGATTTAAGTTCATATATTTAATAATGAAAGTTAGGGTTTCGTACATTAGCTTATCAAGACTACTATTATTGTCGCGAATAATGTCTGATAACTTAGATAATCCTAAATTGAGAAATTTCTCTCTTTTTTCTCTTAAGCTACTAATCTTTAGGTTCTTCTGCATGTCAATTAGAGCGACACCAAGAGGGTCATTTTCCTGCAGCTGATAATCAAAATCGTAATTGTTATTCGCTATCTCTTGTGCAAAAGAAATATTTCTTTCTGTATTTTCTGTCTTACGTTCATTTTCAACAATTTTTTCATAAAGGCTGTTTGAGTTTTTATTGGCATTGATGGCATGATTTCCAGCTATTACCGCAGCTACTACTACCAATCCGGCATGAAATAGAAAGGTTTCAAAATCCATATAATCCATCTGAGTAAAATAAATGCTCTGGTAGGATGTAATGTTTTCTGTGAATCCAATATATTGAATGTAGGCAAAAATGGAGTGATGGACTACTATAAATAATATGGCAGGAATGAAAATTTTAATGTTTTGAAACCCCATTAAAATGATAATAGCTATAAAGGCTGTGAAATGCATTTCAAATAAGCCATGCATTTGATAGATAAATTGTGCCATAAAAATACCTGCCACTAAACTGCCCATATATTGATAAGCTTTTGATTTAGGGAGAAGAAATTTCACACCAAAATATAACAGGATATTCAATCCACCTACTCCGAAAGCCACCAACCATGTGTCGTAGAAAAAAGCCAAAAATATACCAAACATGAAATAAAAAAGAATGAGCCACTCAAGAGCTCTGTCTGCTTTTTTATTAATAACATTAAAAAAAGTGATGCTTTTAACTTCGGTACCCATACTTATTAAATTTAAAATAAATTAAAAAATCTTTGTTTTTCATTTCCATTTGAGGGGAGTTCACAGCCATAGGGGATTGTGGCTAAAAGGGGAAAATCAGGAGCTGCTTCGTTCTTGAGCAACGCTTCTAATGCCATTTCCGCAAACCTTGTATTTTTAGAAGTACAAAATCTTGCTTTATTATAATTGCCTTTATAAAATATTTTTGAGTCTTTGACAAGAACTGCCTGTGGGGTACTATAAATCCCCAGGTTATCAGCATATTTCCCATCGGCATCATATATTGTGGGAATGCCTAAGCCATATTTAGATTCAAAATCTTTAGTAGCAGTAGAATTGAGAGGGTCGGAGGATTGTAAAATGGCTAAGAAATTAATTTGGTCCTTATACTTAGCTACCATCAATTCAAATTCTTTAATGTTAAATCTTGAACAGGGACAGTCGTAATTGTAAAAGTGAATATAAAGTGGCTTGGTATTATAGTTCTCAAATAAAGCAATATCTATTGAATCTCCCATATCTATCTGAACCAGGTTTTCAGGTTTAGGAGTTGGTTTAATAAATTGTAATTCCTGTTTCCAGAATATAAAACCTATACAAACTATACAAAGCACGAAAAGTAGTAAAGCTAAAATTTTCCTCATATACATTTAAAAGTACGTAATGCTACTGTTTATTGGATTTAGAGTAATATGAGGTTGAAAAATAATTTTCTTAAATATAGTTTAATTCAGAAAATAACCCAGTGATTTTCTAATTTTGCTAAGCTTTTGAATTAAATCTATTATTCGTTAATTAATACTTGAAACTAAAATTTGTTTAAACCAATTCACAAATTTCCCCTTACAATTTTTTAATATCTATCTTAATATACCCAAAGATAATTCTTAAAATGATACAATATATTTAAATAAGTGAATAGAACTGTCAAATGTAAGTTTTAAGAGGAAGTAAATATAACCCAGGCAATATTGACTTTGAAGCGGGCTATAAGGGAGATATTGCTAAGTTTACATGAAAAGCGACCCTTAAAGAAGAAGTAATAATTTAAACGGCGAAATTTGAGAAAAAAAATGTTGTAAAATGTAATTTAAAAGCGGGAATTAATTACCTCCCAGTTTTATTTTTTGATACAATCTTATTATTAGTTAAATGAAAAGTTGCTACACTCAATATTACAAGCAATCCTTTGCTTCCTTCCGTCATTAGCGTGTTATTTGATTGTAAGATGAACCATAAGCAAATTAAGATACCAAAAGCAGACAGCATTATGCAAGCGAGTTGAATTTTATTAGAGTTCATTTTCAGTGAATTTTAGTTTCTTTTTATAATATTTATTTTATGAAAAAGGCGCCTTACTGAAAACCTTAAAATTTTATCTGACTCTCACTCGATCCTGCGTCAATTAGTAATAATTTAGTTAAGGGTAAAAGACCAATACCTTTTATCAGGTTTTTTAGTTTAGTTGATTTTTTATTGCAGTCCTTACTTATTTTTCGCCTTTATTACTTTGTGTTTCCGCTACCGCACTACTTTTTCAATGACAAAATTGCTGAAAGACTGTCATAAATAAAAATTAATATTTTTAATGAAATACATAAATAAAATTTATGTATTATATGGAATTAGAGCTAATAAAGATGATTTGAGCTGTTAGAATTGCAATCCGAAAATATGAGATGATTCGATCAAGGAAGAGATGGATTTAAAAACCAGGAAAGACTTTAATTCTTTTTTGTTTTATTGTGAAGTGTATCTTAAAAAAAAATGGTGGTTCGGCCCAGATAATATATGTTCGTCAGGTAGAGAGTAAAAAGAAAGCCTTTTACTATTTACTTCCACCCTTGATCACCCAAAAGAGGAACAAAACTGAAATTATCATATACTTCTTTTTCTATTTTTCGGTCTGTGGTTTTTCTTAGCCGCAGCATTTTCTGTACTTTATTATCACCGACAGGGATTACCAACAAGCCATTTTCGTTCAATTGTTCTAATAAGGAATTAGGTACTGTAGGCGCTCCGGCAGTAACAATAATTTTATCGTAGGGGGCATGTTTTTTTAATCCTTTAGAGCCATCGCCAAAGAAAAAATAGGGTTTGAAACCCATTTCCGGTAAAAATGACTTTGTCCGCTCATAAAGTGCTTTTTGGTATTCTATTGTGAAAACTTTTGCGCCTAGCTCCATTAAAACCATGGCTTGGTATCCTGAACCGGTGCCAATTTCGAGTACCTTATCGCCTGGCTTAATTTCTAATAGTTGCGATTGAAAGGCTACTGTATAGGGTTGAGAGATAGTTTGTCCGTGCCCAATAGGAAAAGCTTTGTCCTGGTAAGCATGCTCCAAAAATGCCTGATCAAAGAAAACATGACGTGGAATTTTTCCAATAGCATCCAAAACCCTCTCATTATAAATGCCCTTTTCTCTTAATTTTCGGACTAAGCCCCTACGCATGCCTTGTTGCTTATAATTATCTTCAATCATAAATCAAATTTAAAAAAATTGCGGAGTGAAATACCATTCAAGGCTTAAATTCTTTAGAGAAGTCAAAGCTAATTATCTTAATTTAAATGTTAAAGTGCATGTATATTTCCTAATTTTACGTTAATATTTAAATACTTTATGATAGGCCGTTTTTTTATATTTTTTTCTTTATTTATTGCATTAGCGTTTTCCGGAAGGAGCCAGTCTGTCTTAAGGGCCAAAAGGCATTTAGAAAAGGATAATTTAGAGCGCGTAATCAAAATTATTGAGCAGTCTGTTCGTAAGTCTGCCTCTGATCCAGCTAATTATTTCATGTTGGCTCTATATTATATTCATCCTGATTTTGGTTTTGAAGCTATAGATTCAGCTAATCGATACATAAACTTGGCAGTGGTAGGTTGGGAAACGCTCGATGAGAAAGAGCAAAAGAAGTATTCCAGAAAAGGGATGGACAGCCTTTCCATAGTTTCATTATCATTAAAAATAGATAGTTTGGCCTTTGAAAATGCCAAAATTCTTAATACTGAGCAATCTTACAATCATTTCATAGATAATTATAGTGGTGCTTTTCAAAAGCAAGAAGCTATGGAACAACGGAATATTGTAGCTTATCAGGATGCGGTAGCTATAAATTCACCAGAGGCTATGGAACAGTTTTTTCGAAATTACCCAGATGCTAAACAAGCTAAAAATGCAAAAGATATATATGAAACTTTATATTATGAGAGGTTTACTGAATCTGGTTCATTGGTATCTTACGAAAAATACTTGTCGGAACAGCCCGAATCAATTCTTAAAGAAGAGGCTGCTTTACAATTTCTGAAAATCATAAGTACTGGTGCTGATAGTTCTTTACTTCAAAGTTTCATTCAGACTTACCCGAACACTCATGCTGGGCGTACAGCCAGTTATTTATTAAGTTATTGGAAAAATGGAGATTTGCTCAATCCATTATTGGTGCATTTTAAATCAGGTAAGTATTATTTCTTTGATATTGTAAAACAAAAACTCTTAAATTTTAATTTATCAGTATTAGAAATGGATTCTTGCTCCTGGGTTACATCTGCTATTATTGCCAGTGATAGTAAAGACAAGTGGTTCGATAGATCGGGAAATTTATGGTTAAATGAGCAAGTTAGTGCCGTTGAATACTTGCAATCAGGTTTTTTTAAGGTCTCATATCCTACAAAATTGGAAGCAACATTAATTCATATCAGTAAGGATTCTGTCCTCACTCAAAAAGCAACGGATTTTAGAAAAATCGATTCTTATTTTCTTTCTAAAAAAGTAGGTAAAAAGTGGCAGCTGCTATCCCTTTTAGGAGAAGAAATTTTATCTCAACCTGTAGATTCGATCTGGACCGAAAATAAAATTTATTTTTTTAAAAATAACGATCGAATGGCTTTGGCTAACAGGTCAGGTCTTATAAAAAATGGTATAAATGATTTTAAAACACTTAGTTTACTTTATACTGATTATCATTTACATGAAAATGGGAGCATTTGGTTAGCGTCTAATGAGTATCAATCCGTTTTAAGTGCCGACTTAAAACCAATGATTCCTCTTAAAAAGGTTATAATCTCTAAAATTCCACTGGGTTGGATTGTTCAGAATGATGCAGAATTAACAATTTTAACCAACGATTTTAAAGGTAAGATGAGTTTAGAAGCTAAGGAGTTTAAATCAAATACGCAACAAATAGCACTAAAAAATAATAATAAATGGGCACTAATTAGTCCTCAGGCAAGCTTTCCTGAATTTGAATATGATTCTGTCAGGTTATTTAGTTCATGGTTGAGTTATGTAGAAGTAGGTGAGAAGAGAGAGTTGATTTTTAATAGTGGAGTTCATGTTATTTTAGAGAAAGGGGAGTCTTTCAAAGTTTTGAAAACTTACAATGAGGCGGTTATCAATTCCGGAAGTGAATTTAGATTTGTAGAAATCGCGAATAAAAAAGGTTATCTGCAAATATATAATGGATTAGGTAGGAAAGTTGAGGAGGGAGATGGCATAAAAGTGGATGCCTTAACGGCCGATATTCTCCAGGTATCATTAAAGGATAAAAAAATTCTGATAGATAGCGCAGGTAACAAATTATTTGATGAGAAAGTAGATGCTTTTGGTAGTATGCAGGAGGGTTTAATTCCTGTTTTGAAGAATAAAAAGTTTGGAGCCTTTCAGATCAGTAATCGCCTGGTTATTCCTTTTAAATCGGATATTAAAATCCAGGTTTTTGTTCCAGATTCATTATTTATCTTTCAAAAAGATGGTAAATATGGAATTATGGATACTTTAGGTAAACAAGTATTAGAAAATAATTACAATTCTATCCTCTACCTAAATGATTCAATGGCATTTGTGGAAATAGAAAATAGAAAAAGCCTTCTACATATTTATTCAAAAGAAGAGATTATTGAAGGGATTAAGTTAATTGAAAAAGTAGCATTTGGGAAAACTGATTTTTATTTGATCAGGTTATCCACTGGCTATGGTATTATTAATTCAGCTGCACAGGAACTTTTACCATTTATTTTTAATGCTATTGAACCTATAACTTATAGCAACAAGTTGTTATGGAAAGCAGAGCGAAGGATTGTCGAAATGGATTATCAGGTGGTGGCTTATTTTGATGCCAATGGTGAACTGCTTTTCCGTGAAGGATTCACCAATGAAGAGTACCTAAAAACTGCTTGTGATTAATCTTAATTATTCTTAGGTAAAGTTAACCACTCATGTATTTCATATTCAAATAATATAATTACCAAGGCTAAGTAATCCCAAACTATTAAATTGCCCCTTCATTTATTAATCTAATCTTAAAGTAATGCGCATTCATCCAAAAAGAATTTGTCAACTGCTCATTTTATTTTTCATTATACCTTTTGCCTGCCAGCAAAATGAAAATAGTAAAGTGCAAACAAATAAAACATTAAAGAAGCCAAAGTTAGTGGTGGGTATTGTCATAGATCAGTTCAGGCCAGATTACTTAACCCGTTATTACGAGCACTTCTCTCCGAATGGGTTCAAAAGATTGCTCTTAAATGGTCATCAAAATAAGAATACACATTTTAATTACATTCCTACCTATACTGGTCCTGGTCATGCTTCAGTATATACTGGCACTACTCCTAAAACACATGGAATAATCGCTAATAATTGGTACGATAAAACAATGGGTGAGAAAGTATATTGTGCAGAGGATACTTCAGTCAGAACTATTGGTTCTGAATCTGACAAAGGATTGATGTCGCCCCACCGTATGATCAGCAGTACAATTACTGATGAATTGATGCTGGCTACTAATTTTAAGTCGAAAGTGGTGGGCCTTGCCATTAAAGACAGGGGTTCAATTTTGCCAGCAGGACATACGCCCACCGGTGCTTATTGGTATGATAGCAGCACTGGAGGCTTCATTACCAGCACTTATTACGATAAAAAAGAGCTTCCTGAGTGGATGCAGCAATTTAATGCACGTAAACTTTCCGACAAATATCTGGATAGTGTCTGGACGCTTTCCAAGCCTGCAGAGGCTTATACACATTCTACCGCTGATGATATGCCTTATGAAAATGTTTTTACGGGAAAAGAGCAGTCTGTTTTTCCTTACAACTTGAAAGAGTTAAGAAATGAGAATGGGAATTATGGTTTATTGCCAGAAACACCTTTTGGAAACACGTTAAGTACAGATGTGGCAATAGCGGCCATTGATGGGGAGCAAATGGGCCAGGATGAGATTACAGATTTTCTGGCGCTCAGTTATTCTTCTACTGATTATATTGGACACGGCTTTGGCCCCAGATCTGTGGAAGTTGAGGATACATATATTAAGCTGGATCAGGACATAGAGCGCCTGCTGAATTACCTGGATGATAAAGTGGGAGTGGGAGAGTACCTTATCTTTGTTACCGCTGATCATGCTTGCGCAGAAGTACCATCTTATATGCTTTCGAAGAAAATTCCTGCGGGTTATTACAGCGGAAAAGAATATAAGCAGGCCATTCAGGATGCTTTAACTACAGAATATGGAAGTGGTGATTGGATTGAATCACTTTCCAATGAACAGTTCTTTTTAAATCAGGAATTAATTGCACAAAAGGAAATTGATTTAGGAGAAATCAGGCAGTTTGTGGTGCAGAAAACTTTGCAATTAGAAGGTGTGGCCCAGGCTTTTTCCGCCTCAGATATGCAGCAAAGCGAATTCACTGAAGGTATTGCTTCAGCATTGCAAATGGGCTATAATTTCAAGCGTTCTGGTGATGTTGTGTTCGTATTAGAGCCTGGCTGGTTTCACGAGGGCCGTGTTGGAACCACTCATGGAAGTGGTTATAATTATGATTCTCATGTGCCGCTACTCTGGTTTGGGACCGGTATAAAAACAGGAATTTCCTATAAAAGACAAAGCATTGATGATATTGCCGTCACACTTTCTTTCTTGCTGGATACCAAACTTCCTAATGGGGCTACAGGAGAGCCTATTCTGGAAGTTTTACAATGATTCTTTTTTATGAGGAATCTTAAAGCCGCGATCCATATTATTTAAGTGGATTTGGCAGCAACCTAGAATTACAATTTTTGCTTTAGAAATTAAATGTTTACTTTTAATTTCATGGAGAACGAAAAAATGAAAAAATACTGGAAAAAGAACCTCTCTTATCTTGGTGTTTTATTGATCATCTGGTTTGTAGTGTCTTATTTAGCAGGAATTGTGTTTGTAGAACCCTTAAATACTATCAAAATTGGTGGGTTTCCTTTAGGTTTTTGGTTTGCTCAACAGGGTGCTATCTATGTTTTTGTGATCCTTATTTTTGTCTATGTCAGGCTAATGAATAAGCTCGACAAGGAATTTGACGTAGACGAAAAAGAAGAGTAATTATGGATGTTCAAACCTGGACCTACCTCATTGTAGGCGTCACTTTCGCAATTTATATTGGTATAGCTTTTTGGACCAGGGCCGGCTCAACCAGCGATTTTTATGTAGCAGGCGGTGGTGTTCACCCCTTAGCCAATGGAATGGCTACAGCTGCCGATTGGATGTCAGCTGCTTCATTTATTTCAATGGCCGGACTTATTTCCTTTGCCGGTTATGACGGATCAGTTTATTTGATGGGCTGGACAGGCGGTTATGTGCTGCTTGCGCTGCTTTTAGCGCCATATCTAAGAAAATTTGGCAAGTTTACCGTACCGGATTTCATCGGAGACCGATACTATTCCAATACTGCCAGAACTGTGGCTGTTATATGCGCCTTATTTGTTTCATTCACTTATGTTGCAGGCCAAATGCGTGGAGTAGGTGTGGTATTTAGTAGATTTCTTGAAGTAGATATCAATACTGGTGTAATTATAGGGATGTGCATTGTGTTTGTTTATGCTGTATTAGGAGGGATGAAAGGGATAACTTATACCCAGGTAGCCCAGTATATAATCCTTATTTTTGCATTTATGGTGCCCGCTATCTTTATCTCCATTCAGCTGACTAACAACCCTATACCGCAGTTGGGTTTTGGAGACACAATTGCCGGAACCGACACTTACTTATTGGATAAACTCAACGGACTGCACGAAGAGCTAGGTTTTGCGGCCTATACAGATGGAAGTAAAGATTTGATTGACGTGTTTTGTATTACTTTGGCCTTAATGGTGGGAACAGCAGGCTTGCCACATGTAATCGTTCGTTTTTTCACTGTGCCTCGGGTGAAGGATGCAAGAATATCTGCCGGTTATGCGCTTGTTTTCATTGCTATTTTATTCACCACAGCACCAGCTGTAGCAGCTTTCGCCAGAACTAACCTTATAGAAACTGTAAGTAATAAGCCCTATGCCAACCTACCTGAATGGTTTGGTAACTGGGAAAAAACTGGGCTTCTGGTGTTTGAAGATAAGAATAATGATGGTTTAGTGCAATATGTAGCCGATGCTGAGCAAAATGAATTAATCATTGATCGGGATATTATGGTTTTAGCCAATCCTGAAATAGCAAGGCTTCCTAATTGGGTGATTGCTTTAGTGGCAGCTGGTGGATTAGCAGCGGCTTTGTCCACTGCGGCGGGTCTATTACTAGTGATTTCAACCTCAGTTTCTCATGATTTAGTGAAGAAACAGTGGGCTCCCAACTTGTCAGACAAAAATGAACTCTGGATTGCAAGAGGTGCCGCTGTCTTGGCGGTTATAGTTGCAGGGTATTTCGGCATTCATCCTCCTGGCTTTGTGGCAGCTGTGGTAGCATTGGCTTTCGGTTTGGCAGCCGCTTCATTTTTCCCTGCTATTATTTTAGGTATTTTTTATAAAAGAATGAACAAAGAAGGCGCCATTGCAGGGATGGTAACTGGTTTGCTAATAACACTATTTTATATGATGCGTTACAAATTAGGGTGGATTGGAGGAGCTACCACACCTGATGACTGGTGGTTTGGGATTTCACCGGAAGGATTTGGTTCAGTTGGTATGTTAGTAAATTTTGTCGTGGCACTTACAGTTTGCCGATTTACTGCTCCACCTCCTGAAGATGTTCAGGAAATTGTTGAAAAAATCAGGTTTCCAAGAGCTTGATTATGAATCTAATAAAAAAATATGAATTACAGAACTTTAGGAAAAACAGGACTTAAAATATCAGAAATTAGCCTAGGTACATGGCAGGTAGGAGGAAAATGGGGGAGTGGCTTTGACAATCAGATTGCGGAAGAAATTATTAATTCAGCAATAGATCAGGGAGTAAATTTTATAGATACAGCAGATGTCTATGAAGCGGGTTTAAGTGAAAAAGCAGTAGGTAGAGTGGTTAATTCTCGTTCCGAGGAAGTTTATATTGCTTCTAAATGTGGTAGACAATTGCAGCCACATACCAGCGAAGCCTATCAGCCTAAAGCATTAAGAAAGTTTGTAGAGGATAGCTTAAAAAATATTGGTGTGGATCGCATCGATCTTATGCAGCTTCATTGTCCACCCACTGAAGTATATTACCGGCCTGAAATATTTGCTTTATTTGATGATTTAGTACAAGAAGGAAAAATTAGAAATTACGGTGTTAGTGTAGAAAAAGTGGAGGAGGCTTTGAAGGCTATAGAATTTCCCGGAGTATGCACAGTCCAAATCATTTTTAACATGTTCAGGCAAAGGCCTGCTGACTTATTCTTTAGAGAAGCAAAAGCCAAAAATGTTGGTATTATCGCTCGGGTACCGTTAGCCAGCGGATTGTTGACCGGTAAGTTCGATGAAAATTCTACTTTTGATAAAGAAGATCACAGAAATTTCAATCTTAATGGAGATGCTTTTGATAAGGGGGAAACCTTTGCAGGTATTAATTACAATAAAGGACTGGAAGCTGTTGATGAGTTAAAAAAGGTTTTTGGCAGTAACCAAAACCTGGTGCATAAAGCGCTTCAATGGATATTAAGCTTTGAAGAAGTGAGTTGTGTAATTCCAGGTGCTTCTAAAGTGGAGCAAGTAAAATCAAACCTGGAAGTATTTAATGCTAAACCTTTAACATCTGAAGAAATGAAGCAGGTAAAAGCCATCTATGAGCAAGAAATTAAGGACGAAGTGCATCATTTATGGTAAATTGCTCTTCAATCGTAGTTGTACCGTGTACTTAGACGTAGGAGCTTCTTACCAAAATTATTGGTAATACTTCGTTTCCACCCAAAGGCTGGGGAGGTTGCATCCCTATAGGGGGCGTCTATCTGATATGTTGGCTTTACCCACTATTCTTACTCTACATTTCCTTACCTTTGCCTAAATTTAGATGTAGTAATGATTAGTTTTCAGGAATTAAACCTCTCCAAGCCACTTCAAAATGCGCTTTCAGATATAGGATTTGAGATAGTAACCCCTATTCAGGAGCAAGCTTTTCCCATAGTGATGTCTGGCGCAGATGTAGTGGGGATTGCCCAAACGGGTACAGGTAAAACTTTAGCCTATTCCTTGCCATTATTACAGCAACTGAAATTCTCTAAACAACTGACACCACGTATATTAATTGTTGTTCCTACTCGTGAACTGGTAATGCAGGTGGTTGAAAATATCATCTCCTACACCAAATATATGAATGTGCGGGTTTTGGGTATTTATGGAGAAGCCAATATCAAATTGCAAATGAAAGGTATTGCTGAAGGTATTGATATTTTGGTAGCAACTCCGGGGAGATTGTATGATTTGGTAATTAAGAGAGCTTTGGTGCTGAAAGATGTCAATAAATTGGTGATAGATGAGGTAGATGTAATGCTTGATTTAGGCTTTAGGCCTCAGCTCATCAATATTTTTGACTTGTTGCCCGCTCGCAGGCAGAATATAGTATTCTCAGCCACTATGACTGACGAAGTTGACGCTTTGTTAGATGATTTTTTTGTAGCACCCATTCGAATTTCAGTGGCACCCAGCGGTACGCCTCTCGAAAGTATTGCGCAGCAAGCGTATCCCGTGAAAAACTTTTTCACTAAGGTGAATTTACTTATTTACTTGCTTTCAGATAAGGAGCGTTTTAAGAAAGCATTGGTGTTCGTCTCTAATAAAAAGCTGGCTGATAGGTTATATGATTTGTTAGAAGAAAAAATGGGTCCTGTCAGTAGTATTATTCACTCCAATAAGTCCCAGAATTTCAGGATTAGATCGGTACAGGAGTTTGAAAGCGGCGCCAAGAGAATATTAATAGCTACTGATGTGATCTCTCGTGGTCTGGATTTAGATAAAGTGTCACATGTGGTCAATTTCGATACACCGATTTATCCTGAAAATTATATGCACAGGATAGGAAGAACAGGAAGAGCCGCACAAGAAGGTGAATCTCTATTGTTCTATACGGAAAGGGAAGAAACAGCGAAAGAAGCGATTGAAAAATTAATGGATTATCAAATTCCTATTGTACCATTTCCTGAGGAAGTGACAGAGGTAAATGAATTAATTCCTGAAGAAAGAATTGAAGAGGGTGATAAAAACCACTCCAGAAATACTAAAGAAATTGAAAGAGGACCAAGCCAACATGAGAAGCTTGAGAAAAACCTTAAGGTAAATGAAGGAGGATCGTACAAAAGAAAGCTTGCCGCTAAGCATAAAAAACCTCAGACCAGAGGAGATAAAAACTATAATAAAAAGAATAAAAAGCGGTAGAGTTAATTACCTGAGTTCGACTTTTAACTTGAACCACAAACTCTCCAAGTGTATTCCCGCTTATTTTAGCAGATAACAGGATTTTTGGTATCTGGGATAAAAGTGATAATCTTATTGTTTCCTGCTCTGTAAAATCCAGGGAAATTATCGCCTTGAGGGGATTATAGGGGTGTTTTTTAGAGAAAGGAAATCTAGTTATATAGTAGGCAAAAGATTAAATGAAAAATAATAAAAAACAAAGATATTGCAAAAGTGTAAATGTATCGTTTTGAGGGGGTGTTACACTTTTTTAAAAAGAAAATCTAACAGTGATCAAAAGCAGATATTTCTAACATTTAAATTAGTTGGATAACAAACAGTATTTTTAATTAAGTTTAATTTCATAAAATTGACCATTCAAAAAAGCGATATCATCATCATAGGAGCAGGTGCTGCAGGTATTTTTGCTGCGGTAAATTGTGCTATCAATAATCCTACAAAAAAGGTGACTGTATTAGAAAAGTCATCGAAGCTTCTGGCAAAAGTAAAAGTTTCAGGAGGAGGAAGATGCAATGTCACCAACACTTGTGTAGAGCCTAGTGAACTGATTAAAAACTACCCTAGAGGAAATAAAAAGCTGAAGCAAGCCTTTGCTGAATTTGGTACAACTGACACAGTGAATTGGTTTTTGGAAAGAGCAGTGAAGCTTCATGCTGAGGCAGATGGCAGGATGTTTCCAGTCACCAACAGTTCCCAAACCATTATAGATTGTCTACTGGGTGCCTGTGATAAATATGGAATAACAATTTATCCTAAAAAAAGTATAGTAAATATTGATAAAGTGGGTGATGCTTTTCATTTAGCTACAACTCAGGGTGAAGAATTTGAATGCGGAAAGCTGCTAATAGCCACCGGAGGGAGTAATAAAACAGAGGGGTACCAGTGGCTCGAAAAACTGGGACATAGCATCAATCCGCCAGTACCTTCTTTATTCACATTTAATCTAACGGAAAAAAATATCACTAGTCTTTCAGGTCTTTCAGTGCCCGATGCAGAAGTGAAGATTGCAGGAACAAAATTATCGCATAGAGGGCCACTCCTTATTACTCATTGGGGCTTAAGCGGACCTGCGGTACTCAAACTATCTGCATGGGGTGCCAGAATTTTGCAGGAAAAAGATTATCAATATACCGTACTGGTAAACTGGGTTTCCGGAGAAAAAGAGCCGGAAGTAAGAAAAATGCTGGAGTCATTTCAACAAGAAAACCCGTTGAAGAAAGTAGCCGGACAGCCACCTTTTCAGTTACCCAAAAGGCTCTGGGAATATTTGGCTGGTAAAGCCGGGGTAGACGCTGAAATAAGATGGAATAACTTCTCAGGGAAAAACTTTAATAAGTTGGTCAATAATTTAGTGTGTGATGAGTACGCTGCAGCAGGAAAAACCACGTTTAAGGAAGAATTTGTTACCTGCGGAGGAATAAAATTGGGCGAAGTCAATTTGCAAACTATGGAAAGCCGTGTTTGTCAAGGTCTGTACTTCGCCGGTGAAGTGTTGGATATTGATGGCGTAACCGGTGGCTTCAACTTTCAGGCCGCCTGGACTACAGCTTTCCTGGCAGCAAAAGCTATGTAGATTCACTTTTTGTAAGCAAAATAATAATTCTCTAAATTTCCTAAAATAGTTCGTAACTTTTCGCATTCTCCCAGCACTTAGCTATTTTTATTTTCTTAAGATTGCTTAAATTTTCCTTTTGAATGACAATACCTGATTCTGATTCGAACGCGATTATATCACAACACCGGCTGCTACTTCAGTTGGATGAATCGGAGGCTCTCTCGTGGCAATGCTTACCATTGGAAATTCAGGGAGCTGATTTTGCAGAGGCTGGAAGAATTTTTCCTGAGGAGATTAAACTGAATGAAGCAGTTTTTGACCTGGAAATCACCCGTGAATTTTCCATCATAGTATCGGTACTTCAGGAAGCAAATCAATTGCTACTTGTCTGCGACTGTGGTCAAGAGGAAAACAAAGCGTGTTCTTATCAACTACAAATTCTGAATGCACTGTGCAAGCAGAAGGAATTGCAGGCTTTTTTTAATCGGTCAGTAAGAGATGAAAAGCTCAGAACTGCTGCTATGGATTACGGTCTGGAAGCGGAGCCGAATCTTGACCAACATTTTAAAATTGAATTAAAAAGTGGGAGGCTTTTTGTTGAACCGATAAAATCGGAACTCATCCCTATCACCAGGGAAAGTATTTATAGGTTGAAACAACAAATTGCCGAAGTGGAAAGTACCGTACAAACTGATTCCATTTCAGAAGCACGTTTCATAGTGCTACGGCAGCATAAATTCTATCATCATTTAATTGTGGAGTTATACCATGGGCAAAGAACTGAAAAAGGAAAGCTTAAAAACCCTTTGCTGCTGATTGACGCGCAAAAACATCTTTGGAAAAGCACAGACCCTCCTAAAATGCAATTTTTTATGGCGCTTAGTCGATTTCAAAATCGCACGGAGCACAAGGGGTCTGAGGAAGATATTGCTGCATTAAGTGCAATTGTACAAAATCCCTTGCAGTATCCTATTTATTTTCACCGGCATGAAAAATCAGAAAATGTGATCACATCTGCTTTGCAAGCTGTTAAAATAGCTTTGCTTCCTGAAGAACCGGAGATTACTGTTTCGAAGACAGGAGATGCATATGAAATCTCTGCCACTGTTAAGGTGGGAGAAAAATCTTATTCCTCGAAAGAGATAGCTGTCCGCTACGAATACTTTTTACAGATAGAAGAAGTACTTTACCTAATGTCAAATTTGCAGCTGATTCGAACCATTCAGCAGTTGTTTGATCATAAGGGAAGCTTATTGGTTTATCCTGGCAAATTCTATGCGTTTAAAGAAGGTTTGCTCAATCAAATTGAAGACAAAATCAAAATCAACTACCAGTATATACCTCAAGCTACTCCAAAGCAAATAGCGTGGGGAAGTTTTGATACAGACCGTGAGCGCATCATCTACTTGTCGGATTTTGGCAGCCACGTAATGATTATTCCTGTGATTAGATACAGCGATATGGAAATTGCTGTAAGAAGCAAACGCCAGATCTATGGGACAGATCAGAAAGGTAAAGTTTTTATGGTAAAGCGCGATACTGAAGAAGAGGATAAACTAATCTCGCTGCTCATAAAGCAGCATCCCGACTTTAAAGAACAGCTAGAAGGACCCTTGGAGTATTTCTATCTTCATAAAAGGTATTTTCTAGATGAAGATTGGTTTCTCAATACTTTTGAAGAGTGGGGCAATCATCAGATCAGGGTCTTAGGTTTTAATGAAATTAAGAATAACCGCTTTAATCCGAATAAAATAAAGGTGGATATTAAAGTGCTAAGTGGTATTAATTGGTTTAATGCAGAGGTAGATGTGAAATTTGGGAAGCAAAAGGCTTCCTTGAAGAAAATACATCTTGCGGTAAAAAATAAGCGAAAATATGTACTTTTAGATGATGGCACCCAAGGATTAATTCCGAAAGAGTGGATCGAAAAGTTCAAGCAATATTTCATCGCTGCTGATATTTCAGAAGACGATCAATTAACCCTTCAAAAGGTGAATTTCAGCCAGGTAGAGGAGCTTTTCGAGCAAGAAATGTTGGATGATTCCGTGAAAAGAGAACTGGCTTTATACCGTGAAAAAGCAGAAGATTTTACAGCGATTGAAAAAGTAAAAGTGCCTAAAGCACTAAAAGGCACTTTGCGGGATTATCAAAAGGAAGGTCTGAATTGGCTTAATTTCCTCGATGATTTCAATTTTGGCGGATGCCTGGCAGATGATATGGGGCTTGGTAAGTCGGTACAGATAATTGCTTTTGTGCTTTTGCAGAAGGAGAAAAGAGGAGAGAATACTAACTTATTGGTTGTGCCTACCACTCTTATCTTCAATTGGAAAGCAGAGCTAGAAAAGTTTGCACCTCACTTAAAAGTTTTAGTGCTGCAAGGGCCTGAAAGAAGTAGGTCGACAGCTGATTATGAGAAGTTTGATATCATACTAAGCTCCTACGCCACTTTACTCACTGATGTGAACTTCCTCAAAACGTATGTTTTCAATTATATTTTTCTGGATGAATCGCAGCAGATTAAAAACCCGGAATCACAGCGCTATAAGGCAGTAAAGCTGCTGCAATCCAGAAATAAAATAGCGATAACAGGGACTCCTGTAGAGAACAATACTTTCGATTTATACAGTCAGTTTTCCTTCGCCTGCCCAGGGCTGTTAGGGAGCAAAAGATATTTCAAAAACATTTACTCAGCCCCTATTGATCAATTTAAGGACAGTAAAAGAGCGCAGGATCTGCAACAAAAAATCCGTCCTTTTTTACTAAGGAGGACCAAAGCAGAAGTAGCCAAAGAATTGCCGGAGAAAACAGAGACAGTACTTTATTGTGAGATGTTGGAACAGCAGCGAGCTATTTATGATGCTTATGAGAAGGAGTTTCGGGAATACATTTCAGCAAAAAATGAGGAAGAGCTTGACAAGAACAGGATGAATGTACTCCGGGGTTTAACTAAGCTCAGGCAGATTTGCAATTCCACTAAACTGTTGAATGATGGCACCTTCACTGAAGATCACAGGAGCTCCAAAATTGAAGCTTTAATCGAGCAGATTGAAGACAATGCTCCTCACCATAAAATGCTGGTGTTTTCTCAGTTTGTTTCCATGTTGAGTTTGATTGAAGTAGAATTACAGAAAAGAGGTATTGCTTATGTTAAGTTAACGGGTAGAACCAAAAACAGAGAAGCTGTAGTGGAGCAATTCCAAAAGCAGCAAAATATTCGTGTATTTCTAATCAGCCTAAAAGCCGGAGGTACGGGCTTAAATTTAGAGCAAGCCAATTATGTTTACCTGGTGGATCCATGGTGGAATCCCGCAGTTGAAAATCAGGCAATTGACCGCGTGCACCGCATTGGGCAGATCAAAAATGTTACGGCCATCAGAATGATCTGTCCTGATACAGTTGAGGAAAAAATTATGCAGCTCCAGGCCACTAAGAAGCAATTGGCAGGAGAGTTGATTGTAGAGGATGCTTCATTTTTAAAATCGCTGAATAAAAAGGAATTGCTAGGCTTTTTGAGTTGATTTTCCTCAAGTATTTAATAATTAGACAAAGTTTAATATATGAATTGGTTCGATAAATTTTTATTCAAGAGGTCGGAAATTATTGAGACAGATAAGTCGTACGAGGAAATTATGAGTGCCCTTATAAAGCATACAGAAGAGAGAAAGTTATTTCAATTCGATTTTCATAGTTCAAGTGTATTTCGAAAAATAGAAGTTAATACAGTTTATATTTCATCTATCAAAATGAGCTTCTGGCCGAGTATTGAATTAGAACTGTATAAATATGCAAATCCTAGGCTGAAGGTGATTTATAATATGTTTTGGCGCTCACTTATTCCATATGCAGTTTTGAGCGTTATTTTTGTTGCCAGCCTGTTTAATATTAATACTTATTTTGACTTCTTTTTCTCATTATTTCTTGCTTTAGCTTTATTTTTGATTCCAGTTTATGTGAATAAATTGAAAAGGAATTTTGTGGAATGGTTAAGGTTTATACTTTAAAAAACTCCGATAATTTTTATTGATACATCATTGTCAACCATATTATATTAATTCATACCTTAAACTTTTATTAATCTCATTCGCATGAAGTATTTCATTCTAATAACCTTATCAATTCTAATTTTATTCTCCTGCCAAAAAGAAACAGATTCAACGGAATGGACTAACCTCCTCGATCCTGATTTATCCCAATGGGATCAATACTTAAGTTATGAGCATCAGCTGGGTTACAACGGTGATCAGCCAATGGATGAACAGGGAAATCTTATTGAACCTATAGGCCTCAACCCTGAAGGTTATGATGTTTTTACAGTGCTGGAAGAAGATGGTGAAACGGTTCTAAAAGTAAGTGGAGAAATTTATGGCTGCGTGATCAGCAAAGAAGAATATGCTAATTACCACCTGCAGCTAAAGATGAAATGGGGAGATAGAAAATGGACGCCAAGAGAAAAACTATTGAAGGATTCAGGCATCCTCTATCATTCAATTGGCCCTAATGGGGCGGAGTATTGGCGCAGCTGGATGCTTTCTCAGGAATTCCAGATTATGGAAGGCCACATGGGCGACTATTGGAGTCAGGCCAACTCAGCCATTGATATTAGAGCATTTCCCCCTGAGTATATAATGAATCCGGTGGCAGATGTGAGTCAGGATTTTATTTCGCTGGGGGAGGGAGAAGAAATACCAGGCCTTGCCTTGCGCAATGCCAATTACGAAAAAGCGGCAGGTGAATGGAACACATTAGATTTGATCTGTTTTGATGGAAAAAGCATCCATATAGTCAATGGAGAAGTAGTAATGGTTTTGCAAAACTCACGCTATGTGTTGGATGGAAAGATTATTCCATTGACAAAAGGTAAAATTCAACTGCAGAGCGAAGCTGCTGAACTGTATTATAAAAATATCCAAATTAGAGAATTGGAGACGCTTCCGAAAGAATATGCTTTGCATTTTTAAGAATTCAGGAGTTCTTCATTCACTTTAAATCAACATTAAATAATTATGAATCATTTTAAGTATTTCACCTTCCTTTTACTATTACTCGTAAGCTTAGGCTGTAAATCACAATTAGGGTTGTCCCCACATGAAGGCTATGTTGAGGTAGAAGGAGGAAAGATTTGGTACAAAGTACTGGGTGAAGGTAGATCAACTCCGTTATTACTCATGCATGGAGGGCCCGGCGGTACGCATCGCTATTTTTATGAGTTAGAACCCTTGAGTAAGGAGCGCCCTATTATTTTATTTGATCAACTAGGAACAGGTCGTTCGGGATATCATACTGATACAGCCTTATTGAAGGTAGATAAATTTGTTGAGCAGGTCCATCAGCTTAAAAAACATTTGAAACTGGATAAATACTACATTTTAGGTCATTCATGGGGTGCTGCCTTAGAACTGGAATTTTATCAGAAGCATCCCGAGGGAATTGAAGGCATTATTTTTAGCAGCCCTTATGTAAGCACCCCCATTTGGACCGCTGATGCTGATACTTTAATAATGAGCTTGCCTGATTCGGTTCAGACTTACATTGCTGAAGCGGAAGAAAGTGGTGACTATGCATCAAAAGAATATCAATACGCAAATGATCTGTATTGGAGTAAATTTGGATTGAGGTCTGAATTTAAACAACACCCTTTGGACACTGTACCAGCACCTGGCAACTCCTTTATTTATAATTATATGTGGGGCCCCAGCGAGTTTACATCTACCGGTACTTTGAAGAATTACAATAATGTTGAAGCGTTAGACGATGTCAAAGTGCCTGTATTATTTGTGACGGGTGAATATGATGAAGCGCGTCCTGAAACAGTTAAAAGTTTCCATCGAATGATACCGGGTTCACAATTTGCTATGATCGAGAATGCAGGACATTCTACAGCCAGAGATAACAGCGAGCAATACATTGAAGTTATTAAGGCTTTCATGAACGGGCTGGAAGAGTAATCAAATTAAAATACTAAAAGATTTTAAATTTATATTTATTCCTCATTCTTTATCAATAGTTTCATGTGCTCCACAGCATATGTTAATACATCAATGTTCTCATCCACATAAACATCAGGTGCTATTCCGTAAGGGTCAATAGGATTTTTATCCAAATCCATTGCTCTATACGAAGAAGGATAAGTCAATTCAAAGCAGCCTATATTTTTTGAAAACCCATTAAATCCATCAACAACTCCTGCTGTATTTTGTCCATATACCACCACTTTTTTGCTTTGGTTAGCACGATAGACAAAAGTTTCACTTGAACTGGCACTACCTTCATTTATTAATAATACAACTTTTTTAGGACCAGCATATAAAGTATCAGCATTATAAGTATAAAAGTAGTTGGCAGGGTCTTCGAAATACACGGAATCTTTAAAAGTCATCAGATAATCGTAGGTTTCACGTTCTTCCTCCGAGTACTCTTCCAAAGGCTTATCTTTTAAATCACTCCAGCCAAGAAATCCCTGAATATTATCTTCGCTCATCCAAAAGCCGGAATTCGGAATTTGTACAGGGCCGGTCATTAAGTAGGGTAAAACTGGAAAATATGTCCCATCGTTTCCGCCTCCATTATCTCTAACATCAACAATAATAAAATCAGCAGCTATCAGCTTCTCATGGTTGGCTTTCATAATGCTATCCACGTGTTCTGGTGTTACTGTCCAGAAGTCAGGGAATCTTAAGTAGGGAATTCCATCTAATTCAGCAAAATGAAATTTACCATAATTTAAGTCAACAATACTTTGAGATACTTCCTCTTGTGTTTGTGGCCATATTTTTGTCCAGTCGCCTAGGTCATCAAAGCTCAGTTTTCCCGCACTTACCTGTTGTGCGTTGGTAGATTTAGGTGAATGGTCGCCCATCATGAAATTCGCATGGTAACTTGTACCAAAAACCGTAATCAGCTCAAATTTCACTTCATTTTCACTCCAGGTTTCATTAGTAGTTTCAATAATTACTGCCACGTAATCTCTTTTAGTGTTTTTTGCTTTAGGATCAGGAATAAGTGCTACAGTGTAAGCTCCGCTTTGCCATATACCCAGAAGAGGATTTTTATCATAGTTATTGTTTTTGAAGTCGGATTTAAACTGCTTTTCTGTAAGTGTAATTTTTTCCACTTTTGGTTCTAATTTTGCAGAGATGCGGATATGGGTATGTCCATCTCTGAAAAAATCAAGCCATTGATCCAGTACTGTTTTGCAATCAACAAGATTTTCAGCTTGTTTAGCTTTTTTGCGCATTAAATCTGTATGAGCCTTGTATAAGTCTTGGTTTTCTTCCGTAACCTTATATCTAAAAAGGGAGTAGTTTTTTTCATAGGTTGCCACGGTGGCCTCAAAGGAATTTGTACAGGAACAATCCTGCGACAGGGTTGTATTTGAAATTAGTAATAATAAAGAGATGCTTAAAATGAATGCTTTAAACTTTTCCATAATTTTGGTTAGGTTGATAAGTTTGCGAACTTAAGTACTATTCAATTTTTAAAAATAAAATAAAAAGTTAACATATAGCACTATTTATATATAGTTTTTAATATCAAATTTTAATCATAAAATCATTTAAATCAATTTATTGAACAATATTTATATTTGTTGTTTTATTTCCAGATCTTAATCCTTAAAGAAAGATTTATTGCTTAAAAAAAAGTTTAGAGTAATCTTTTTCATAGATTAAATCCGTTCAGAATAAAACTAAGGAATCTTTAAAATAAATATCTTTACCTTCATTACTATAACTTTCCAAATTATGATACGAATCTCACTTACTCTATTGCTTGTAGCTTGCTGTTTGGCTACCTCAGCACAATCTCAAAAACCCTCTGATCCGCTAGCTCACACCTATTCCATTGTAGCGCGCGATCCCAACACAGGCGAGATGGCCGTTGCGGTGCAAAGTCATTGGTTTAGTGTAGGTACAGCGGTTTCCTGGGGAGAAGCAGGAGTTGGTGTGGTTGCTACACAGTCTTTTACCAACAAATCATTTGGTTTACGGGGGTTGGCTTTGCTGAAGGAGGGTAAGTCACCACAGGAAGCTTTGGATATTTTATTGAGCGATGATGAAGGTAAGGAATTCAGGCAAGTGGCTATCTTGGATGCGCAAGGCAGAGTAGCTACTCATACCGGAAAAAGCTGTATTGAAGAGGCAGGTCATAGAAACGGGCAGAATTTTTCAGTGCAGGCCAATATGATGCTGAACGATAAAGTAGTGCCCGCGATGGAGAAGGCATGGAAGGATAATGAAAATTTACCACTGGCAGAAAGAATGGTGGAGGTACTGAAAGCTGCTCAAAATGAAAAAGGAGATATAAGAGGTAAGCAGTCGGCTGCTTTGCTTATTGTAGGGGCAGAGGCAACTGACGAGCCATGGAACGATAGATTGCTTGATTTGAGAGTTGATGATCACGAAAACCCTGTGCAGGAAATAAGTCGATTATTAAAAGTTTATCGTGCTTATGAGCATATGAATCAGGGCGATTTATACGTAGAAAAAAATGAGATGAAACAGGCTATGGAGGAATATAACCAGGCTATGAAAATGTTTCCTGAAAATCTGGAGATGCAATACTGGACAGCCATTACTTTAGCAAATGATAAAGAAATAGCTAAAGCAGCTTCTATGTTACAAAGCATTTATAAACAAGATAAAAACTGGAGGGAACTCACTAAAAGGTTACCAAAAGTGGGGCTGCTAAATGTAAATGAGCAAGAGTTGAAAGTGTTGGTGAAGTAGGTGATGAGCAAATAAAAAAAGGCGTCAGACTTTTAGAACAGTCTGACGCCTAAGTATTTATTCTATCTCAATATCCTCCACATTTTTAAATACGATCTCCCCATCTTCCATTTCTACCAGCACCGTGCTATCATTACTAATTTCACCGGAAAGTATTTGTTTGGAAAGTGTATTCAAAATTGTTTTCTGAATTAACCTTTTCAGTGGCCTGGCTCCATATTGAGGGTCGTAACCAATCCTACCTAAATAATCCAGCACATCAGGTGTGGCATCTAACTGTACGCCATTCTCTTTCAATCTTTTTTGAATATCTTTCCACTGAATGCTCACAATTTCCCTCAAAATAGACTCGCTTAAAGGCTCAAACATGATGATTTCATCAATTCTATTCAAAAATTCAGGTTTTACTGACCTTTTCAGCAGTTCAAAAACCTCATTCTTTATATCGGAAAGAATTTGCTCTTTCTTCCATTCATCACCTTCATAATTGCCCGGACTCAATCTATCCTGAATTAATTCTGAACCTATATTGGTGGTCATAATGATGATGGTGTTTTTGAAATTGGCCAACCTACCTTTATTGTCGGTTAAACGACCATCATCCAACACTTGCAATAATATATTGAAAGTATCAGGGTGCGCTTTTTCAATCTCATCGAGTAAAATAACTGAATAAGGTTTTCTTCTTACTGCCTCAGTTAACTGTCCACCTTCATCGTACCCCACATAACCTGGAGGTGCTCCTACCAATCTGCTGACAGAATGCCTTTCCTGGTATTCCGACATGTCGATACGCACCATGGAATTTTCATCATTAAAGAGATACTCTGCTAATGCTTTGGCCAGCTCAGTTTTACCCACCCCCGTGGTTCCCATAAAAATAAAGGATCCAATCGGTTTTTTAGCGTCCTGCAATCCGGCTCTGCTCCTTCGTACCGCATCCGATAGGGCTGTTATAGCTTCTTTTTGGCCTGCCACTCTTTTACCTAGCTCTTTTTCAAGATGAAGTAATTTTTCTCTATCACTTTGCAGCATTTTAGTTACAGGAATACCCGTCCAGCGTGCTACCACATCAGCTATTTCTTCTGCACCTACTTCTTCTTTGAGAAGCGGGTGACTGGAAGATTGCATTTCGCGCATTTTTGTTTGAAATTCATTCAGTTTGGCTTCGGCCTCTGTTAACTTACCGTAACGTATCTCCGCTACTTTGCCAAAATCTCCTGCACGCTCTGCCTGTTCTGCCTCTAGTTTCAGCTTGTCAATATGCTCTTTCTGATGTTGAATACCGTGAATCACCTCTTTTTCACTGTCCCATTTGGCACGCAAATCCTTTCTTCTATCATCTAAATCGGCTAATTCTCTGTTAATTACAGATTCTTTGTCCTTATTTTTCTCGCGCCTCATGGCTTCACGCTCAATCTCTAGCTGCATAATTTTACGGTTCAACTCATCCAGTTCTTCAGGTAAAGAATCAATTTCAATTCGCATTTTAGCAGCAGCCTCATCCATTAAATCAATGGCTTTATCAGGTAAGAAACGATCTGAAATATAGCGCGTGGAAAGCTCTACTGCAGCAATTACTGCATCATCTTTTATACGGACCCCATGATGCACTTCATATTTGTCTTTTATACCTCTTAATATGGAGATTGCATCATCCTGAGAAGGTTCATCAACTATTACAGATTGAAACCTTCTTTCTAAAGCTTTATCTTTCTCCACATATTTCTGATATTCCTTCAAAGTGGTGGCACCTATAGCATGTAATTCACCTCTTGCAAGTGCTGGTTTTAATAAATTGGCGGCATCCATCGCACCTTCTCCACCACCGGCACCAATGAGGGTGTGAATTTCGTCAATGAAGAGGATAATTTGACCGTCTGAGTCAGTCACTTCTTTTATAACAGCTTTCAATCTCTCTTCAAACTCCCCTTTGTACTTTGCTCCGGCTACCAGAAGACCCATATCCAAAGAAATAAGAATTTTGTTTTTTAAGTTTTCCGGCACATCACCATCCACCATTCTTTGAGCCATTCCTTCTACAATTGCAGTTTTTCCTACTCCTGGTTCACCTAAAAGAATCGGGTTATTTTTTGTTCTTCGGGAAAGGATTTGAAGCACTCTCCGTATTTCCTCATCTCTACCGATTACAGGATCTATTTTACCATTTTTAGCGAGCTCATTCAGGTTGATAGAATATCTCTCCAGCGACCTGTATTTTGATTCCGCATTCTGGTCCTTTACCGTATCTCCACCACGCAGTTCTTTAATAGCTTTGATTAAGTCTTTCTCATTAAAGCCTGCATCTTGTAATAGGGTGCTTACCTTATCTCCGGACTTCAGTAAGCCTAAGAGCAGATGCTCTATAGCGACATACTCATCTTTAAATTCCTTTAAAAATTTCTTTGATTCGGTGAGGGTTTTATGGGCATCATTAGATAAATAAGGCTGTGCACCGCTCACTTTTGGGTAAGAGTCCATCACCTCTTTTAAACTATTGTCTAATAAGCCTTTGTTAATATTTAGTTTCTTATAAATAAAAGAAAGTACGTTTTCATCGGTTTGCTGCATAGCTTTCAGCAAATGGCCGGTTTCCACAGCCTGTTGCCCGTTACTTTGGGCCATCTCAGCAGCCTTTTGTATGGCCTCCTGAGATTTTATGGTATATTCATTTAAGTTCATTGCTTTGTCTTTTTTAGGTTTTATTTATAGTTAACAAACTAAAAACCAATCTGAATAACCTGCCTAATTGTCCTCTATTGTACTTAAATTAGATAAAATAAAGACAAAATGGCATTAATATATGTTTTACTGTTTAAATTATGTCAAATTAGACAATAGAATTAACTACTCCTCCATCTACCCTTAAAGAAGCGCCATTGGTTGCAGCAGAAAGCGGGCTTGCCACATAGGCCACCAGATAAGCCACTTCTTCTGTTGATGCGAATTTTTGGGTGAGTGAGCTTGGTCTTCTTTTTTCGAAAAAATCTTCTATTACTTCTTCCACTGTTTTGCCTTCTTTTTTCGCCTGTGCTTTCATGCCATTTTCATTCGCCCTGCTCCATGTGGGTCCGGGTAAAACTGAATTCACTGTAACATTGCTCCCTTTCGTTAATCGAGCCAAGCCCCTGGAAATGGAAAGTTGAGCTGTTTTAGTCATACCATAATGAATCATTTCAGTAGGAATATTTAGGCCAGATTCACTACTAATAAAAATAATTCTCCCTTCATTTTTCTGCATCATCTTCGGGAAGTAATGCCTGGAAAGTCTCACTCCGCTCATTACATTAATCTCAAATATTTCAGACCAATCTTCGTCAGTAATATTAGCAAAATCAACTTCATTGAATATTCCGACATTGTTAATGAGTATATCCACCTCAGGAATAGATTTGAGTAAATGAGTAACCTCTTCTTTTTTACCGAAATCAGCTGCAATACCATTGACTTTTTCATTTCCAGTTGCCTTTTTTAAATTTTCAACTGCTTCTAACAAAGCCCCTTCTTTTCTACCATTAATGGTTACAGTTGCTCCCTCGGCTGCCAGTTGTTTGGCAATTGCGTAGCCAATTCCTGCCGTAGAACCTGTTACTAATGCGGTTTTATTCTTTAGGTGTAAGTTCATTTTATATCTTCGTTTTGAAATTGAAGTTAAGTTATTCTTTAGATGAGCGGTGGTCGCATGCCTAAAAATATCGTTTTCATTAGGATTTACGTACTAAACAAAAATCAGTTGGGGATAGGGTGCCTGTGAATACTTAGTGAAAAAAGCGCATGAGTTGATCAAAGAAGATGTTTGTCAAAACATTTAGACGACTCTGGCCATTTTGCTCGTTAACAAGCGATATCCTTCTCTATGGTTCAGCAACATCTAAGCTGTAATTAGCGGATATAACTATTATAATTTTTTTTATTGTAAAATCATTTTTTAAATAACGGCGGCAATGCTAAGTGCACATAATTATAGATTTAATATACATATCTATTTAAAATAGCTTAATTTTCGGACAGCTATACCTATTAATGAAAAATTTTTTAATCCTCTTTTTATTTTTAAACCTAAGCGCGGTTTTAGGGCAAGACGGCCACTTGTCCCTCAAGCATTTCTCAGTTCCTTTGCCTAAACAAGATTATCTGTTTAATGATATGGACATAGATAAGCAAGGTCGTCTGCTACTCGCTCACAGGAGAGGCCTTTTACAATTTGATGGCAGACAATGGGAAAAAATAAATATCTCTAGCAGTCCACTTCGATTTTTACATATTGATACCAATCTTTTTGTTCTTACAAGAGACGGTATTTCAATCATTCAACAAAATACCCTGAATCATAATAAGGTAGTTAATTTACATAGCAACAATGATTTTTTAATGGGTGCCGATTTACTGAAATTTTCAGACAAATATTACTATCTGGCAGGAGACAAAATTATTCGATTTAATAATATAAAATTTGAAGTAGATACTACTTTTGAAAGTAAAATAGGCTTCAATGATATATTTAAATACAAAGATAAATTATATGCCTTTGAAGGCAATTTTTTGCTGGAGTACGTTGAAGAATCATGGATTGATATAAATCTTTATGCGCCTGAAGAGACTGACTTTGTATTTTCTTGTCAAACTGATTCTCTCGTATTTTTCGCCTATGACAATGGAGACTTTTTTGCCTTTAACGGAAAAGAATTCAAGGTTTTTTCAGAAGAACTTAGGCAATACCTGAAAGATAATTACCCGGTATCCGGCAAAATATTAGGAGATGTTATTGTAATTGCTACGCTAAATGGTGGGGCAGTAATGGTGGATATTGCTACAGGGAAAATTCAAAATTCAATTCAATATTATAATGGATTGCCTTCGGATCAGGTAAGTGCTATTACTATGGATGATCAAAATGGAATTTGGTTAGCACATAGTGCAGGTATTTCAAGAGCATCCTTACAAGTTCCGATAAAAGAATTTCAGCACTACCCCGGTCTCAATGGGATTCCGGAAACAGTTTTATATCGAAATGATACACTTTTTGTAGGTACCAATGACGGACTTTTTTATCTGGCGCAGGTGAAAGATTATGAAACGCTACAAAAAGTGATGGAGGAAAAAGTGAAGGTAGAAACCTATGTAGAAGAGGAAACAAATATGAAGGAGGAAGATGATAAGTTCTTTTCTGAATTATTTTCCAGCTCAAAAAATACTGATGAGAAATTTATAGAAGAGCAACTAGATTCTTATAAAAAAACTTTTAGAAGTCAGGGTTACAGGTTTAGAAAACTAAGGGAAAGATTGGATGAGAAAGAAAAATTTTTGAGAGATTCTATTGCAACAGCAAACCGTAAAGAACAAAATGAAAATGAGCCAACTCAGAGAGAACCTTCAGTTCGAAAGGAAGTAAGCTACAAAACTGTGCAAAAGCTTGTAAACATCTCAAAATTAAAATCTGTTAAATTTCAATACCTTCAGGTGGAAAATATTAACAGAAAAGTTAAAGAAATAATAGATACTCCCTATGGCATTATTGCTATTACCACCAATGGAGTTTTTATTATTAAAAACCTTGAAGCCAAAAAAGTGAGTAATCAAAGATTTATTGAAAAAGCACTTTACGATAACGTTCATCACAAGCTTTGGTTAACTGGTGATTTTGGTTTATATAGTTTAGATTTAAAGGATAAAGAGTATACTACTCAATTTCATTTTTCCGCACCTGTATACGATTTAGCAATTACTGAAAATAAAATAGCCCTAGCAGGTGAAAACGAAGTGTATACTTTTAATATTAATGGCAACAGCATCATGTTTCTGAAAACTTATGCTATTAAAAATGATTTTTCAGACAAAATTTTGATTTTTTATGATAATCAGGACCTTAAAATTCTCAAACTTGATGGTCTCTATAAAATAGAAAGAGATAGTATTGTGCCTGAAAAGACCTTTGGTGAAAATTTGAAATATTTCCTCAAAGATTCCAGAAACTCCATTTGGTTGAACAATCAAATGGATCAGTGGAGCTTACTTAATAGAACCGGTAAGTATACAGATCTTAGGTGGATGAGAATTTTTCCTCATGTAAAAAATATTAATCCTATTTCTGATTCCATTATTTATTTCGTGGTGGAGAATCGTATTTTAGAATTAAAAGGGAACGAAGAATTTTCTCAATTTTCTTCTTTAAGTTTTGTTAATTCAGTGTTTAAACAAAATAAAAAGATTACAGATTTTCAAGATATAGAGTTACAACATAATAATAATTCACTACGCATTAATTTAAGCACTATTGACTACTTATTTCCTGAAGGAGTAAGCTATCAATACTATGTAAAGGGATTAACTGATGAGTGGTCGCAGTGGTCGAGAGTAGGCGAGATAGATTTCCCTTATTTGCCCACGGGAGATTATACCATCCAAATACGTGCTCGAAGTGGTTTTTCAGGAGAAATCACAAATTTTGATTTTTCATTTGAGGTACTTCCCCCGTACTGGAGAACCTGGTGGTTTTATCTTGTAGAAATAGCATTTTTTAGTGCCTTTATAGTGATTTCATTAAAATTAAATCGTAGTAGTAGAAATACCTATCTAACTAATACGATAACTTTTTTAACCTTAATTCTAATCCTGGAATTTTTTGCTACCATTTTGGAAAACAACTTAGAAGGTTTGGTGGAAGATTCTCCGGTTTACACTTTTATAATCAACGTGGTGTTAGCATTATCCATTACGCCCATGGAAAGAGGTATGAATAAATTGCTTTTGATAACTAATACCCGTAATTTGAAAAGAATTACCCATAGAATGCGGACTAAACAGCAACAAAACAATAAAAATGAGCAGAATAAAAATTGACGAACCTTTTTCGTATGATTTTACAGCTATTATTCATACGAGGGTAACCGACTTAAATTATGGCGGTCATGTGGGTAATGATAGAATTTTTGCTTTTATGCACGATGCCAGAGTACAATACCTAAAAAATTTGGGCTATAAAGATGAAATGAGTTTCGATGGCCTGGGCTTTATTCAAACCGATGCCGCTATTACTTATAAAGCTGAAATATTTGCACACGAAACAATAAAAATATCTATTGGAGTGACAGACCACAATAAATATGGATTCGATTTTGTTTACAGGTTTATAAAGGAAGATAACAGGTTAGCCGCTTTAGGGAAAACCAGCATCGTTTTTTTAGATTATGAAAAGAGGAAAATTGCCGAAATGCCTCAAGAATTTGCCAAGAAAATTGGTATTAAAATTTAGTACTTAGCTACTACAATTATTACAAATCCGAAGAGTTGTACTTTTAGATATTTTCTAAACTTCATTAGCCTTAATGAGGTTATGTTCTTATAAAACTCAAGAAGCAAAAAGGTTCATAAAAATAACATTGTAAATCCCGAGAATCTGACCTAATTTTAGACTTTAATTTAAAAATTATTATGCAAAGAGATAGCGCACTATTCGACCTCATTAAAAAAGAACAAAATAGACAGGAAACCGGCATAGAACTAATCGCTTCAGAAAACTTTACATCCCCCGATGTAATGGAAGCCATGGGAAGTGTACTAACCAATAAATACGCTGAGGGATTACCAGGAAAGCGATATTATGGAGGTTGTGAAGTGGTTGATGAGGTGGAGAATTTAGCTATTGATCGTGTAAAAGAACTTTTTGGAGCCACCTGGGCTAACGTACAACCCCACTCAGGAGCACAAGCCAATGCAGCAGTAATGCTGGCTTGTCTGCAAACAGGAGATAAAATTTTAGGTTTTGATCTATCCCATGGTGGGCATTTAACACATGGTTCTCCGGTAAACTTTTCAGGTAAATATTATACACCAAGTTTCTACGGAGTAGAAAAGGAAACCGGTTTAATTAACTGGGATAAAGTAGAAGAAACGGCAAAAAAAGAAAAGCCTAAAATGATTATCTGCGGTGCCTCTGCTTACAGTCGCGATTGGGACTATGAAAGATTGAGAGAAATTGCTGATGAAGTAGGTGCTTTATTGTTAGCAGATATTTCACACCCTAGTGGCTTAATCGCGCGTGGGATTTTAAATGATCCATTAGATCATTGTCATATTGTAACAACCACTACTCACAAAACTTTGAGAGGTCCCAGAGGTGGTTTAATAATGATGCGTGATGATTTTGAAAATCCTTTCGGGCAGAAAAACCCTAAGGGGGAGTTAAGAATGATGACGCAATTATTGGATTCTGGAGTATTCCCAGGAACACAAGGTGGTCCATTAGAGCATGTGATAGCTGCAAAAGCAGTGGCTTTCGGACAATGTTTAACGGATGAGTATTTTAATTATATACTTCAGGTACAAAAGAATGCAGCAGTAATGGCCAAATCTTTTACAGATAGGGATTATAAAATAATTTCAGGCGGTACCGACAACCACATGATGCTATTAGATTTGCGCTCTAAAGATATTACTGGTAAGCAAGCTGAAGCTGTTTTAGGTGAAGCAGATATTACCATTAATAAAAACATGGTGCCTTTCGATGATAAATCGCCTTTTGTTACTTCCGGAATGAGAATTGGGGCAGCAGCTATAACCACCCGAGGTTTAATGGAAAGTGATATGGAAAGAATTGTTGAATATATTGATAAAGTAATCACAAATCACGACAATGCTCCTGAAATTGAAAAGGTGAAGAAAGAAATCAACGAGTGGATGGTTCAATTTCCTTTATTTAAAGCATAAACATGCCTGCAGATCAACCACAAGCAGAGATGAGTTTTCTGGACCATCTGGAAGCATTTCGCTGGCACATCGTAAGGTCTTTTGCGGCCATACTGGTTTTCTCGTTAGCTGCTTTCGCCGCCAAGGAGTTTGTGTTCGGTACATTAATTCTAGGTCCTTCGCGACCTGATTTCTGGTTTTATGAAATGGCTTGTCAGTTCGGGCAAGCTGTTGCAAATTCAACAGCCTTCTGTATTGATGAATTACCTTTCATTATACAAAGCAGGAAAATGACTGGCCAGTTTACTATGCATATTACTTCCTCTTTTGTAATAGGTATAATAGTGGCTTTCCCCTACTTCTTTTGGGAAATGTGGAGGTTTATAAGCCCGGCATTATACAGCAATGAAAAGCAATACACCCGTGGGGCTACTTTTTTTGTCACCCTGCTTTTTATGTCGGGCGTCTTATTTGGCTATTATATAGTAACCCCTATTTCTGTTAATTTCCTGGCTAACTACCAGGTAGACCCTTCTGTTCTCAATGAGTTTGATATTACATCTTATGTTGGTACTGTTACTATGTTGGTTTTAGCTTGTGGTTTAATGTTTCAATTGCCTATGGTTATTTATTTTATGACCAAAGCAGGCATATTAAATCCCACTTTATTAAGAAAGTACAGAAAACATTCCATAGTAGTTATTTTAATATTAGGTGCAGTAATTACTCCTCCTGACCCAATTTCACAATTGCTTATTTCATTGCCTATTATGTTATTGTATGAAATAAGTATCACCATATCTTCTGTTGTTTACAAAAGAAAGCAGAAAAAGGAATTGGCACTACAAAAAAAGGATTAAAGTAAAACCATTAATTTAAAAGCATAAATAGTATGACTTTTGCAGAAATACCAGGTTTAACAGAAGTTAAAAAACACCTTGTTAAAAGTGTAAAGGAAAATCATATTGCGCACGCACAATTATTTTTAGGCACACCTGGTTCTGCAAATTTGCCTATGGCCCTGGCTTATGCTACTTTTTTAAATTGTGATAATAGGGGAGAAGTGGATGCTTGTGGAATATGCCCTGCGTGTCAGAAAAATGCTAAATTCATTCATCCTGATTTTCATTTTTCATTCCCTACAGCAGCAAATGATTCTGTTAAAGCAGCCGATGCAAAAATAAGTCAGAATTTTCTAAAATATTGGAGATCATTTTTATTAAATGATCCTTTTGCTTCTGTAAATGAGTGGGTTTCTCATATAGGCACAGATAATAAGCAATTGAATATTTCCAGAGAGGAGAGCAGGCAAATCATCAAGAGTTTATCTTTAAAAGCCTTTGAAGGTAAATACAAGGCCATGCTTATTTGGTTGCCTGAATATCTACATCCTTCAGCAGCTAATGCATTGCTGAAGATAATAGAAGAGCCTGCTGAGAAAACGATATTCCTTTTGGTTTCTAATAATCAAGGTAAATTATTAGGAACTATTACATCACGGACCCAAAGTGTACATATCCCTGCCTACTCAGATGAGGAAATAAAGCAAATTCTTGTTAACCGCTATAAAATTGATGAGAGGTTAGCTAAACAACTAGCTCATATCTCACAGGGCGACTTAAATAAGGCACTATCACTTTCTGATGATATTTCAGACGATACTCAGCCTGAGTTTGAACAATGGATGCGGGAATGTTACACTAAAGATTACAATGGCTTAGTGAAAAGATCAGAAGCTTTTCAAAAATTAGGAAAAGTAAATCAGCAACAGTGGCTCATTCATGCCGAAAATGTTTACAGAGAATCTTTAATTGCCTTGATGCAAACTGATGAGTTAATGCGTATTCCTGAGGAACATAAGGCTTTTGTGCAAAAATTTAGTAAGACTATTTCTCTTGAGAAAGTGGCTGCTATGACTGATATATTAAATAAAGCTTCCTATTATTTAGAAAGAAATGCCAGTGCTAAAATGACATTATTGAATGTCTCCTTACAGATCTCAAATATTTTGAGGGGGTAAATAGTAAATCCTCAGTGCCGAAATATATGATTTAATTAAGTGAACTCTACTTTGGTACAATCCTTGATTTAATATTGGTGAACTAAATTAGGGTGCTCATGATAAATACTACCCTGTTCTATAACAAAATAATATTTGTTAAAACCGAGCGGGCTGGTCGACAAAAAGGCGGGGAGCGCGCTGAATTGTAGCGTAGAAGCATCTTTTTGACTTGATTTTTTGCATCTTTTTGATCAAGCAAAAAGATGAAGAATAAAATTTTGTTTAAAATACCTTAAAATATAAATGAAACCTCAATATTTAGTGAGATTTCTCTTTTTTGAGGTTTTATACTTAGTTTTAAAATTTAAGAAACACTTATTAAGGTTAGTATGTTAACTTTTTTAGTCAATTTCATTTTCCATGAGTAGCCTAAATTAAGAATTATGAAACCGATATACCTCATCCTTTATTTTAGTACCTTTTTTTACTTTTTTGCAAATGCACAAAATCAAAACAAAGATACCACCCAGAATTATCAGATAGTTGAGCTTACAGACCCTTCTTTATTGCAAGGGGTTCTTATCAAAATTGAGAGAGAAAGAAATGATAAATTATTGTCAGATACCCGTTTAAGAGCTGAAAATGGAGAGTTATTAGAATTTAATTCCCGAACAGAAGCCTTAAATTTTTTAGACGAAAATGGGTGGAAAATCATTAATTCATTTAATACAGATGAGTATGATGTAAAGTTTGTGCTAAAAAGGAAACATAAAGATGCTATTCCTCTTCGCTCCCCAACTTATGAGTAGATTTTTTGTATTTCCCTTTTAAATCATCCATTACTGATTTTTTCCACATAGGTATGCCTATAAAGTATGAAGCTCTACCCAATAAATGAGCACCCACAGGAGCAGTTAGGAATATAAAAAAGATAATAGCTAAGATTCTGGTGGTAACGGAAGTTTCACTAAAAAATACTGCTGCAGAAGCCAATATTAAACCAATTCCTAGTGTAGCAGCTTTGGTGGTTACTGATATTCTAAGGTATAGATCGGGCATTCTTACTAGACCAATTGCTGCGAGCAAAACAAATAAGGTGCCTAAAGAAACCAATATAATAATTATGATATCACTCATTTTTCTTTCTTTTTTCAAGGTAATAGGAAAAGGCCACTGTACCTAAAAAGGCTATCAAAGCCAATATCATAGCAATATCCAGAAATGTGCTTTCCTTTGATACAATGCTATAAATAGCAATAATTCCTATTCCAGTGGTGATTAAAAGATCTAATGCTATCACTCTGTCAGAGATACTAGGACCTTTTAAAAATCGATAGAAAATCAGTAAAATTGATAGCGTTAAAACAGGTAATATGATATAGTATAGATAGTCGTAAATCATCTTAAAATTGCCAGTAATTTCCTTTCAAAACCATTTTTAATATCGCTGATAAATTTTTCCTTATCTTTAATGTACATTGCGTGTACGTATAATACTTTCCTGTCGTCAGAAACATCTAAGCTGCATGTACCTGGCGTTAATGATATTAAATTAGCTAATAGAGTGATTTCTAAATCACTTTTAGCATCTAAAGGAAACCTTACAATACCGGGTTTCATAAAAAAACTGGGAGTCATTACATCTACAGCCACCTGAATATTTGCTTTAGTCAATTCGTATAAAAAAAAGAAAATAAAAGAAATGAATTTTGGCACAATTCTAAAATATTTTCTCTTTTTGGTTTTAAAACTTATCACCCAAATGATAAAAAAACTTAAGGTAAATCCAAATAAGATATTACTAAATGAGAAAGTACCAGTAAGCGCTATCCAGACAAATGTTAAAAGTAAATTCATTAAAAATGGCGTTCTCATAGTCCTTTAGTTAGATTTACCATTTAATACTACCTCAATATAACCACTTACATCTGTTAATTCCATTCCTATTCTTTCCGATAGAGCTTGTAAATGGCTGGCTCCAAATCCAATATACAGAGAAACCACAGCTAATAGAATTATAGGAGTAATTATCAATATTTTTTCTTTTAGGCTGTGTTGGCTAAAATACCTAAAATGAGGAGTAGGTGCAGCAACCTCTTCCTTTTGTTTCCAGAATACCTCTGACCATACTTTAGCAATTATAAATAGAGTCATAAATGTTGCAAACAAGATGAAACCTATTAAAACGTAATTCTCCCCTTCCAAACCGGCTATTATTAAAGAAAGTTTTGGCCAAAAACCCGATAAAGGAGGGACACCCACCAAGGAAAACAGCGGAATAGCCATCAATAAGCTCAAAAGAGGCATTTTGGCATACATACCCCCCATTTTTTTTAAGTTGTTAGTGCCATTTATTCGATAAAGTAATCCGCCCACCATAAAAAGATTAGCTTTTACCACAATATCATGAATCATATAAAATACAGCTCCTGCAATAGCTAAAGCAGAACCCATTCCAAGACCTGCAATCATAAAGCCTATGTGGCAAATGATGAAATAAGAAAAGACTTTTTGTAAGTTATTTTGTACTAAGGCACCTATTGCCCCACTAAATAATGTGAGAATAGCGATCACCATAATGAGGTTTTCTATGAATGGCTCCAAGGTGAATATTAAAGTGAATACACGTATCATAGCATAAACGCCTACTTTAGTGAGCAAACCTCCAAAAATTGCTGCTACTGCATGTGGGGGAGTATGGTAAGAGGCTGGCAACCAAAAATATAAAGGGAAAACTGAGGATTTTATACCAAAGCCTACAAAAAATATCAAAGCACAAATATTTACAAGTGATTTATTCTCCACCAAAGCAATTTTCAGTGATAAATCAGCCATATTTAATGTACCTGTTATGCCATAAAGTACAGCTATTGCCGTAAGAAAAATAACAGATGCCAATATGTTAAGCGTGAAGTATTTGACTGCACCTTCTATTTGTGCTTTTTGACCACCAATAGTTAACAATACAAAAGAACTTATGATAATGATTTCAAACCAAACATATAAATTAAATATATCTCCTGTTAGAAACGAGCCACAAATTCCCATTAATAAGAAATGGTAGATAGAAAAAAAACCAAAGCGAGCCCTCGCATTAACAATTGAACCAGCAGCAAAAATGGAGATAGATAAACCTACTACACATGTGAGTAGCACTAGAGTGGCAGACAAAGTATCGGCCACTAAAGTTATACCAAAAGGAGCCTCCCAATTCCCTGCCTGCATTGCCACAATTCCATTTTGCCAAACATAAATAAAGAGACTTGTAGAAATTATTAGGGCTAGGACACTACCAATAATACTAACTATTCTCTGTGCCAATACCTTTTTCCACAGAAACATTAACACCACAGAGATGATGAACTGAATAAGTATTGGTGCTATAATCAAATGTTGGCTCATGCGTTTTCGTCTGTAGTATTCATTTCGTCTAAATCATCGGTTTTAACCACTTTATAAGCCCTTTTAATTAAAATGATGGCAAAAGATTGCAGTCCAAAACTGATGACAATGGCTGTTAATATTAAAGCTTGAGGTAAGGGATCAGCAAATACCCCTGTTAATGTACTGGCACTTTCAGGAATTACGGGTGGTGCGCCTTTAGTAATTCTGCCTAATAAGAAAATTAAAAGGTTTACTCCGTTACCTAATAATATAAGTCCAATGATCAATTTCACCAGACTTCTTCTTAGAATCATATAAATACCTGCCGCATAAAGCAATCCGGTCATTAAAGCTAAAAGTATTTCCATATTAAGCCGATTCGGATATAGTGAAAATTATGGTCAGTGTTACACCAATCACTACCAGATAAACCCCAATATCAAAAAACAAGGCAGAACCTATCATACTGATTACAGGTATTTTTTCAGGATACCAAAGCCCTGTCATGAAAGGTTGATTTGTTAATATAGGTGATAAGCCAGCTAAAAGTGCCAAAAGTAAACCTATAGGCATTAAAAAGCCGGGATGTATTCGTAAAACAGACCTTGTATTAGCTAAACCATTAGCAAAGGCATGTAACACAAAAGCTATAGAGGCGATTAACCCTCCTATAAATCCACCGCCTGGTAAATAATGCCCTCTCAATAAGATGAATATTGAGAATAGCAGAAGTAATGGTAATAAGTAGTTAGATGCTGTTTTTAATATTAATGATTTCATTTCTTCAGTTAATTAACGAATCTTCTCTTTACTTTTAAGCCTTATTTTCATTAAGCCAAAAACTCCTAAAGCGGCAATTACTAACACAGTTATTTCTACCAGGGTATCCATCCCTCTAAAGTCAACCAATATTACATTTACTATATTTTTACCTTTGGCTAGCGTATAGGCATTTTCCGTGTAATAATTACCTATTTTAGGGTTCATAGGTTGGTTTAAAACACTTAATGCCAATATAGTAATCATACCTCCAAATATAGTGGCAATAATTCCATCTCTTATACGGTTAGTTTTTTTAGAATAAGATAAATACTTGGGTAGTTTATATAAAACTAATACAAATAAAATAACGGTTAGAGTGTCAATAGCAAATTGTGTCATGGCCAAATCGGGCGCGCTATAGAACACAAATAGCAAACAAAGTGAATAACCTACAACTCCCATAGCGGCCACGGCAGTAAGCCTGGAGCCTGTTATAGTAGAAAATAGAATTGCTCCAAGCATAATTAAAACAATTGCAATTTCATATACCGTTATTTGTAAAAGTTGGTTAAAATCAATTCGCAGTTTGAAGTCACTTCCCATACCATATACCATCATTCCCATTAAAAATAATAAAATAACCAGTATATAATTCCGAAGATATCCATTCTGTATTTTGCCGGTCCAGAAAGAAGAAGATTGTTGAAAATTCTTAGCCAAAGCTTCAAATATCGCTTTAGGTGCAAATTTTTCCCATTTCATCATGTTATCCTCTCGGTTTTTACTTGGCTTGATAAGGAAAAACAGCAGCAAACCAACGCCAATTGTAATAGCACTCAAACCTAAAATAAGATTAAACCCATGCCAGAGTTTTAAATGAAATTTAAATTGCCCCAATACCTAAAGCTTCCATGGCGGGTGCTATTAAGGTTGATTCCACCAAAGAAGGGGCCAAACCAAAAACTATGCAAAGTATAGCAAGAATTAAAGCGGGCACCCAAAGCCTTGGTGAGCCTGATTTAACATGCTTATGCTCTTCTCTAAGTTTTCCTATAAAAGGTCTTACCCCTGCCATAAAACCGGCAAAAAGCAGTAAAATATTGGTAACAATTAATGCAACGGTTGAAATTATCGGTAATAAATGAGTTTTCAGTGAAGCATCATAAATAAGATCTTTCCCTAAAAATCCGAAGCTTGGTGGAATACCTGAATTGGATAATGCTGCTAGAAAACCGGCAATTGCAACAGGTAACATCATCTTGCCTAAACCTGAAAGCTGGCTTACCTGCCTGGTATGGGTTTCATGATCAATAATGCCCGTCATTAAAAACAAAGTGGCCTTGTACAAGGCATGAACTAGTACAAAAATCAAAGCGGCTAACATAGCTTCTTCTGTACCAATACCAATCAGAAACACTAAAATACCTAAGGCAGATATGGTAGAATAAGCTAAAATGCTTTTTAAATCATCTTTAAATAGGGTTTGGATAGCGGCATAAAGCATAGTGATACCACCAAAAATCCATAAGCTATAATGCCAAAAATCAGGACCTGAAAGTGCCGGACTTAAACGAAACAGCAAATAAACACCTGCTTTTACCATAGTAGCCGAATGCAGATAAGTGGAAACCGGAGTGGGAGCCTTCATAGCACCAGGCAACCAGAAATGAAAAGGAAATTGTGCTGATTTGGTGAAAGCAGCTCCGAATACCAGGCAAACAAGGCCAATATATAAACTATGACTTTGCAGGGCTATATCAGATTGTAATATTTCTAAAATGCTGTAAGTTCCTGTAATATGGTGAGCTACTAAGGCAGCAGCCAATAGACATAAACCACCTAATCCTGTGATAGCAAGTGCTGTTAAAGCAGATTTTCTGGAGGCAATGTCTTTATTATTAAAACCAATCAGGAAAAAAGAGCTTATGCTGGTAAGTTCCCAAAACACAAATAATGTAATAAGGTTATCAGATAAAACTAAGCCTAGCATGGCCGCCATAAAAAGGCATAAGTAGCCGAAAAATCGATCTAAATATTCATGGCCTTTTAAATAATAAGAGGTGTAAATAAATACTAAAGCGCCTACTCCGGTAATCATTAGGGAAAAAATGAGGGAGAGTCCATCCAGGTTAAAATCCAGATTAATACCCATTTGAGGAACCCATTCTAATTTCTGTAAGATGGGATTTCCAGAAGCAATAGTAGGTATTTTACTAAGAAAATAGGCAAATAAGCCAGTCGGTAATAAAGCAATAAGAAAGCTCCATCTACCCTTAAGCCATTTGCCAATTGGCACTAATAAAATGGCAACAATAAAACCTGAGAGAATGGCTAATAACATTAATTATGCTTTGTGGGGTTTACACAAATTTAGAAGAATTAATGAAGCTCTCTAAGCAATCTCATAAGGAATTGAATGTTTAGGCTAAAAATAATATTGAATCTCTAATTTTTTCTACTTTATAAAAAAAAATAATTTAAATAATGATATCAATACGCTTTAATATTAATTTTTATCTACCTAATGAAATTCATTTTAACGAAGTATTCCGCTCTCCTGCCAGACCTTAACCTGAAAGTATTAGCAATGACTAATATTATGTTAAGAGCATAAAGTAATCCAATAACCACATAAAAAATCCACGGAGTGTCAAGTATTTCCGGACTAATTAAAGTGATCTGTTGAATCCTGTAATTATTATATATTGTAAGTATGATAAAGCCAATAAATAAGATTATGGTCCATAAAATTTGGAAGTTTAACACTTCTCTGGCAGTGTGATTTAAATCTTTAATTTTATTCTTTTTGGAAATCCACATAATTAGCGGTACTAAAATGCCCAACAAGGGAAACATCAAAAAGCTCATAGAGGAAAGGTTTAGGCTTACAAGGTATTCTTGATCTTTTATTATAGCCTCATCCGTTATTCCATCTGTACTTACATTTAAGGATGTAGCTAATCTTTTTAAAGTATCTCCTCTTGGCTCTGAGGTACCACTTTCTATCCTCTGAATCGTTCTTAAATTGAGTCCGCTTTCTTCTGCTAAAAGTTCTTGAGATAGTCCTCGCTTCTTTCTTAATTTTTGAACCTGTTTAGCCAATTCCTGATTTTCCATTTTTTATATTTTGATGATGCTCAAATGTATAATCATTTTTCACTTTATCTTACGCAACATTTACGACTTCTTTACGGCAAGCTTGTCATGAGCAAGAATACACAGTAAATATCATAAATGATGGGAGCTTTTAAAGTGATTTTTCCATTAAATTAGACCCTTGAAATAAAATTATTTATCTAATTGTTACTTGTCCAGAACAGTAACTAAAAGCATTATCAATTTCCCTTTTTAATTTTAGATTTTAAAAGGGTTCTTACAGAATTTTTTCAATCATTTCATTTTTGTCTTCCCTAATACTTCAACTTTGCTTAAATTCAAACTCTTATTCTAATTCCAATCACCTCACAGTATTATGTACTTAATTTACGATACCGAAACTACCGGATTACCACAAAATTACAATGCTCCATTAAGCGATTCAGACAATTGGCCAAGATGTGTGCAAATTGCCTGGCAGCTTCATGATGGTAAAGGTAAACTGCTAGATGCCCAAAATCATATCGTAAAGCCCGAAGGTTATGATATTCCATATAATGCAGAGAAAGTGCATGGTATTTCCACCGAAAGAGCACTAAAAGAAGGAAAGCCATTGATTGAGGTATTGGAGGCTTTTCAGGAAATTTTAAAAAGAACGGATGTTGTAGTTGGACATAATATTAGTTTTGATATTAATATTATGGGAGCCGAGTTGCTTCGAAAAGAGCTCTCTGAAAAGCTATTAATAAGTAAGGATGTTATTGATACCAAGGATGAATCCACAGAGTTTTGTGCTATCCCCGGCGGCAGAGGGGGGAGATTTAAATGGCCTACTTTAACAGAGCTACATACTAAATTATTTGGTAAAGGCTTTGGAGATGCCCATGATGCAGCTTACGATGTGGATGCCACCGCCAAATGCTTCTTTGGTTTAATAACGGCCAAAGTAGTGAAGCCGATAGATAACTCGCCTATTGAGGCCATAAAATATGAGCCACCTGTTTTGGAAGCCGCTAATTTTGCCCAAAGCACACAGGGCGATGAAAAAGCAGCAGAAGATGCATTGAAAAAAGCTAAAAAGGCGGACATTTCAGGTCTGGATGATACTCCTTTTGTGCATTTACACTGCCATACCCAGTTTTCAGTTTTACAAGCCACTACAGAAATTCCTGCTATGGTGGCTAAAGCCAAGGAATTAGGAATGCCTGCCATAGCCATTACCGATCATGGGAATATGATGGGCGCATACAATTTTGTAAGAGATGCCAACAAAGCAGGTATTAAACCTATTGTGGGCTGCGAATTTTATTTATGTAAAGACAGAACCAATAAAAGTAGCAAAGATGATGGCTATCAAACCGTATTATTAGCTAAAAATAAAAAAGGCTATCATAATTTAGCTAAACTCTCCTCCATTGCCTTTGTGGAAGGTTTTTACTATGTGCCACGAATTGATAGAGATGTATTAATTCAATACAAAGAAGATTTGATAGCCACCACAGGAGGTGTTTGGGGCGAAATTCCATTTTTGATTTTGAATGCCGGTGAACAACAGGCGGAAGAAGCTTTTATTTGGTGGAAGGAGCAGTTTGGGGATGATTTTTATGTGGAATTAAATCAGCATGGTATTCCGGAAGAGCAAAAAGTAAATGAAGTGCTGCTTAAATTTGCCAAAAAGTATGATGTAAAGTATTTTGCGGCTAATAACTCATATTATACGAATAGAAAAGATGCGGAAGCACACGATATTCTCATCTGTGTAAAAGACGGTGATTTTGTGAGCAAGCCCAAGAAGTATATAGGCAAAAGAGGTAGAGAATACCGCTTTGGCCTCCCAAATGATGAGTTTTATATCAAATCACCCGATGAGATGAAAAAACTCTTTTCGGAATATCCTGAAGCAGTGAGCTGTACAGCTGAAATTGCGGAAAAAATTGAAGGTTTTGAGCTGGCAAGAGATGTATTGCTTCCGAAATTCGATATTCCCAAAGAATTTGTAGACCCTAAAGATGCCGAAGATGGTGGGAATAGAGGGGAAAATGCTTATTTAAAGCATATCACCTACGTGGGAGCCGAGAAACGCTATGCAGAGATAACAACCGAAATTAAGGAAAGATTAGATTTTGAGTTAGCAACTATTGAAAACACAGGTTACCCGGGTTACTTCCTGATTGTACAGGATTTTACTACGGCTGCTCGTGAAATGGGCGTTTCTGTTGGTCCTGGTAGGGGCTCCGCTGCCGGTTCTGCCGTGGCTTATTGCACCGGAATCACCAATATAGATCCAATTAAATACGATCTGCTATTTGAGCGTTTTCTAAATCCGGATAGGGTTTCATTACCCGATATTGATATTGATTTTGATGACCATGGCAGACAGAAAGTAATTGATTATGTAATCAAAAAATATGGTGCTAATCAAGTAGCTCAAATTATAACATATGGTACCATGGCGGCAAAGTCTGCCATTCGTGATACTGCCAGAGTAATGGAGCTGCCACTGTTTGAAGCGGATAAAATTGCCAAATTGGTACCTGATATCAAGCTAAAAAAGCTATTTGAATTGGCAGGAGATAAAAAGAAGCTCTCATTGCAGCTAAAAAGCAATGGAGAAGCCATTGGAATGGCTGAACAGCTTTTGCAGTTAGCCAATATTGATGATCCTTCCGGAAAAGTAATTCAACAAGCTAGAATATTGGAAGGCTCAGTGCGAAATACCGGTATTCACGCCTGTGGCGTGATTATCACTCCAGATGATATCACCAAATTTGTGCCTGTTGCATTGGCTAAGGATTCCGATATGTACTGCACCCAGTTTGATAATGCTGTGGTGGAAAATGCAGGCCTTCTTAAAATGGACTTTTTAGGGCTTAAAACTTTAACCTTAATAAAGGATGCGGTGCGCATTGTGGAAGAGAAGCATGGCATTAAATTAGATCCTGATACTTTTCCGCTCGATGATGAAAAAACCTATGACCTTTTCCGAAGAGGTGAAACGGTGGGTATATTTCAGTATGAATCGCCCGGTATGCAGAAGCATATGAAAGATCTGAAACCTACAGAGTTTTCAGATCTGATTGCCATGAACGCCTTGTACCGACCGGGACCCATGGAGTATATCCCAAACTTCGTAAAGCGTAAAAACGGGCAAGAGGAAATCTCTTACGATTTACCAGAAATGGAGGATCTGTTAAAGGAAACCTATGGTATTACGGTTTATCAGGAGCAAGTAATGCTTTTGTCACAAAAATTGGCAGGTTTCACTAAAGGTGAGGCCGATGTACTACGTAAGGCAATGGGTAAGAAAATATTTGCTTTGCTAGAGCAGTTAAAGCCTAAATTTGTAAACCAAGGTGCAGAAAAAGGTCATCCGAAAGCAGTTTTAGAGAAAATCTGGAAAGATTGGGAAGCATTTGCAGCCTATGCTTTTAACAAATCACACTCTACCTGCTATGCCTGGATTGCCTACCAAACGGCTTACTTAAAGGCCCACTATCCGGCTGAATATATGGCATCGGTGCTCAGTAATAATATGAATAATATTACGGATGTTACCTTCTTTATGGAAGAATGCAAACGGATGGAGTTGGCTGTTTTAGGCCCTGACGTAAACGAATCTAATGCAGGATTTACTGTAAATGATGCAGGTGCAGTACGTTTTGGGTTAGCAGCCATTAAAGGTGCAGGTGGAGCAGCGGTAGATAGTATTATTGAGGAGCGTAAAACCAATGGCATTTATAAAGATATATTTGATTTCGCAGAACGTATACCATTAAAAAGTGTCAATAAAAAAACTTTTGAATCATTGGCGATGGCCGGTGGTTTCGACTGTTTCTCTGATTACCACAGAAGGCAGTTTTTGGAGGGGAATGGTGATGAATCCAATTTGATTGAGAAAATCATTAAGTATGCACAGAAAATTCAGCACGAAAAAACCAGTGCGCAAACCTCCTTATTTGGAGGTGACTCCGGAGTAGCTATTCCGCCTCCCCGTGTTGAGGCCATGGAGCCATATTCCAAATTACACCAGCTTAATATTGAAAAAGAGGTGGTAGGTCTGTTTATTTCCGGCCATCCTTTGGATGAGTACCGCTTTGAAATGGATAGCTTTTGCAATACTGCACTGGCTGAACTGAATTCATTGGAACAGCTTGCTTCCAAAAATGAAGTAAAATTAGGAGGGATTGTCACTTCAGTGGCCCACAGAACCACTAAAACCGGTAAGCCTTTTGGTACCATGAGCATAGAAGATTATGCAGGGTCATTTAACTTTTTTCTTTTCGGGGATGACTATTTAGCCTACAAACAATTTATGGAAACCGGCTGGTTTGTCTATGTTTCTGGTAGAGTAGCTCGTAAAAAATGGGGAGATGGGTCTCTGGAGTTTAAGATCAGCAATATGGAGTTACTCTCTGAATTGAGAAATAAGAGGAGCAAAGGCCTTAAAATCAGTATTGATTTGCAGCATATTAATGAGGAGATGATAGTAGAGCTGGATAATTTATGTAATACTTTTAAAGGAGAATGCAATGTGCAGTTCGAAATAACGGATAAAAATGCTGGCTTTTTAGTGGAATCTATGTCGAGAAAATATAAGATTAATCCAACCAATGAGTTAATCAATGGCCTGCGTAGGCTGCCTGAATTAAGCTATAAGATTTTGACTTAGTAAAAGATAGACTTTTTAGCAGTGAATTTGAAGACGCAATGGGAGGTGAATTATTCAGCTTTCTAATTGATTGCGCCCATTCAGGGCTTGTTTGGAAGTCTAAAGATTTTTTTTTCAAGTTATTTTTTAAGTAATTTTGAATCGAATTTTAATAAAAACGACACATCTACCGTATCCTTTTATCATCCAATTAGTATATATTTTAATGAGATTTTATATAAGAGGGATTATTTTACTTCTTTTACTTAATGTAGTACTCTTTCAGAATACTTCTTATGCCCAAAAAAGTTTTTCAAATCATTTTTTAGGCATGAATCCGGGTATATCTATCAAGCCTTTTTATAAAAGTGGTGAAATGGATATGAATATTATTCCATTGGTTTACCAAACTACTTTGTACGGACCTTTGGATATACGATTAATCTCTATTATGAATTTTGGATTTAGAAAGGAGGGTAATGAGATTATTAATTATGGGATGGAACTTGCTCTGCCATATGTTTTTGGGCAAAGGAATGAAGGATTGCAGCTCTCTCAAGGATTTTATGTTGCCCCTGTTATTTCTTTGTTGAGATATAATGAACTAAAGACTTTTAATACCAGCGTTTTAATAGAACCGGGAATCATGTTTAGAGTAGAGGAAAAAGCAAGTGTTATTATAGGACTTCAGCTAGGAGCAGGATATTACGATCTTCAGGAATTGAATAACAAATGGCAAAATCACATAGGCCTTAAAATAATATTGGGGAATTGGTTTTAAATACCTTAGAAAATCCATAGTTTGAAATATGAAAATTCGGACACTTGTAATAGGTGATGTTCATGGAAATTTTAATTCTTTAAAAGAGCTTCTTAAAATTGCCGATTTTAAAGTAAAAGAAGATCGACTCATTTTCTTAGGAGATTATATTGATGGGTTTGATCAGCCTGTCGAAGTAGTTGAACATCTGATAGAAATCAATGAAGCCTCTCCGTTTGAGAACATCTTCCTGATGGGTAACCACGACTCCTGGATGGTAGAGCTTTTGGAGGATGATTTCGATATGTTCAGAGATCATGCTTACATTCAATCCAAGCATTCACTTTGGATGAGACAAGGAGGAAAAGAAACGTATGAGTCTTACCTTAAATTAAGCGATGAAGACATTCTGAAGCATAAAAGTGAATTTTACGACATTCTTAAATACTATCACATTGAAGGTAACAGATTGTATATTCACGCAGGATTTGATCCGGATAAAGGGTTTGAAGCAACTAAAAACAATGATTTTACTCCCTTTCTATGGAATAGGAGCCTTTTTGAGCGGGCTTATACTGAATGGAGCCTTAGAAGAAAAGGTGTTGAGGTGGCGGAAGAATCAAAAATAGATGATTTTGATACCATTTATATTGGTCATACCCCTACGGTAAATTTCGGCATATCAGAGCCTGTTAAAATGGGCAATGTACTCAACCTAGACCAGGGCTGTAAAATAGATGGCAGATTAACAGCATGGGTGGAGGAGGAAGAAACCTTTTTTCAAACAAGTGCAGGGTAATAAGAGATTATGCAATAGAAGCACTCGCATAATCTCTCATCAAATCAATTCTTCCTCTTATTCAAAGCCTTCTCAATATTCTCCAGTCCTTCTACAAATAAGGTCATCTGGCCTATAATTTGCGACATCCTATCGGAATCTCCTAAACCCCTGATCTTATTGTTTTTCACAAAGGTTTCTTTTATAACCTGCCATCTTTCGGCTTTTACTCCGGCTAAATCATCCATCAACTCCCCTAACTTTAGCAGGTTAGCTTCTGCATCTGAGGTTAAGGTTTGAGATTCGTTTTGATAATGATCTATTAGCAACTGATATACTTCCTTATCTTCCAAAATAGGCACAACCTGGCTCATCAATTTATTCATATCCCTATAAGAACCCTGCAATTTAAAAGGTGGCTCTACACGGTAATCATCGCTCATGGCTGCTGATTTAATGTATTGCGCATTTACCTTTAATACAATATCTCTTACATACATTATTTTCTCTAATACCTTTAAGCAATCCTGTACTTCCTGAGGTGATAAATTACCTTCCATTTCAGGCATATTTTGCTCGTCATTTTCAATATAGTTGACTAATTTATACAGGTTTTCTAAACCATACTGGGTAATAGATTTTAAATAAGTGTTAGAAGTAAGTCCGTTTTCAATTAAGCTCAATCTAAATAAATCGGCTCTATTGGTGGCTGTGTCACCTAAGTTATAAATATCTGCCCTGTTGGAAAGCATATCCGGAATTTGGAATTTATCACCGCTCTCTGTATAAGGGTTTCCTGCCATCACTATACAAAAACGCTTGCCTCTAAAATCATAGGTTTTGGATTCTCCGTTAAATACCCCTTCAATTTTTCGCTGTCCATCCGCCAATGAAATAAATTTTTGCAAAAACTCAGGATTACAGTGTTGAATATCATCTAGATAGAGCATCACATTATCGCTCATTTCAAATGCCAGATTAAGCTTTTGTAGCTCTTGTCTTGTGGCCGCATTACGTGCCTCACCCGGGTCAACAGAAGTAATTTCATGACCAATAGACGGCCCATTTATTTTCATAAAAATCAATCCTAATCTATCAGCTACATACTCCATTAAGGTTGTTTTACCATAGCCTGGAGGGGAAATAAGTAGCAACATGCCAGATCGGTCTGTACGCTTGTCATTGCCGTAAGCACCCATTTGCTTAGCAAAATTGGCCCCTATTAAAGGAAAATACACCTGGTTAATTAATTTATTTCTTACAAAAGAAGTGAGTACCTGAGTTTGGAATTCATGTAGCCTCAAAGCTTTTCTTTTTTGCTCTATTAAATCATGTTTAAGCTTTTGTAGCTCCACATAGCGAGGTGTTACCTCTTCTACAAAGTGGGTTAATCGGTTGAAAAATTCATGGTAATCGAAATGATAAGATCTAATTGCTTTATCATCCTCTTGTTCACTATTACCAATAATAGTTTTCAGATCTTCAATTTTTTCAATGCCGGAAACTGTTTGTACTTGCTTGCTATCGGCTGCATCGGTCATAATAAATCCTGCTACCTCATGAATGGTGCCTTCGGAAGCCTCATATTTACTATTTTCTAGAAAAGAAATAACCCACTGCTTACATAAGAACCAATTTTCTGCTGCGTGTTCTTTCAGTGCCTTTTGTGCATCCTGAAAGCTCATGTCGGCATTTTTTGATTTCAAGTCTTTCTTAAAGGCTTTTAAAATATCAAAAGCTGCTTTATCCATTACAAAGCCATCTGTAATTTGTTCTTCTGCTAAATAAATTGCGGCTTGGCGGGCATCAATTTTCTGGAACAATTGATGGGTTTCAGCAAAGCTTTTAATTGCTTCAGTCAGGTTACCAATTAAATGAGCATGCTCTTTAGGGTTAGGGAAAGCCTGTTTTAATAAATTGACAAGTACAAATTGCTTTTTAAAATAGGCTTTTTTCTCGGTATTGGTAAAATGCCAGAATAATTGTGCTAAAATTCTCTCATCCGGTGAAAAACGCAATAAGCCTAAATCCTTATGCTTTTGCAAAAGGGTTTTTAAGATTAAAAAGGCATCATGATCGTGCACTCCTTTTACATAGCCTTCACCATAATTAGCAGCTGTATATTGGTTAATTTCCGCCTTCATTTCTAAATCAGTATATTTTTTTTGCTGATTGAGCGATTTAAAAAGTTGCCAGGCGAGGAACTCTGTTCGGTTTACTTTCTTATTTTCAGAAGGTAATTCCTGCTCCCAAACATCTTGTAAATTATGGATGTTGGTGGCATCTATTGGCTCGTAATACGAGGTTCCTGTCAGGTGATAGAAATATTTTTTATCTTTTATCACCAATGCTAAATCTAGTTTCTGACTGTTAACCGCAAAGCGGTATTCACCTAGTTTAATTACATTATTCCCATCCTCAAAAAGCTCTTTCTTATCTTTTAAAGCTCTCAGAGCCTCTTGTTGTAATACCTGGAGCCTGTTTAATAAATCTTCTGACTTGGCTGAATCACCTAGTTTTTCTAATTGCCCGGCTACATCACGCACTTTGTCTATCATTAAATCAGAGGCAAAATACCCATTGATTTCAATCTCTGTTTCAAAGCTGGCGGCTCTGGATTTTATGCCATTTAAAATCCGTTCTGCCGATCCAAAAAGTGAGTTAGTTCTTTTGTTTCGAGCTTCGGTGAGGTTTACTTTTTTAGATTCAAAAGCAGCATAAACTGATTCTCTTTTTATGCTGATTTTATCAATGAACTCATCAAAATCTACAAACCTGCTTTCTAATTCTTCTAACTGAATCGATAACCGGGTGAGATAATCATCACATTTTTGTGGCTCAGTTGCCAGATCGAGGTAATTCACAATTGACTGCTCAAAAAGCGTCATTTGTGCCTGAAAATCAGCTCTTGCTTCACGCTCTCCTAATTGCCTACGTTTATTATTTAGTGCTACCCGTTGCTGATTAAGTTGAGCAAATATCAAAGAGATGCTTTCAATAATTTGAGTAGAGTGGGCAGTATCTTCCACTTTTAAATTATTAACTATATCAATGAGAAGTTCTAATTGAAGCGAAAGTTCATCAAACTCTTTTTCCAATGCTTTCGCATCAATTACTTTGGTGAGTTCCTGCACGGATTCCACCAGGGTATTCATTTGTTTTTGGTAATAATCCAATGCATTGTCTCGCAGAAGAAACTGCACACAAGCTGCTGATAGCTCATCCGCTCTTTCAGCAATTTGTGCTTCCATTTTTTCAACTAATTCTAAGTCGATATAACGGAGGTTTTTAAGGCCAATAATTTCTCCTCGCAGGCTTCTCATTTGCGAAAGCAAAGAAACATATTCCTCTAAGGTGTCATAATTGGCTCTTCTGGTGTCAAAAAGTATTTTCTCCACCTTTGCCTCAGTTGCTGCAAGTGTGTCGTTGGTTTTCTTACGGATTTCTACTACTTTTTCAAATTCATCTATGGCAGAAACAGCAATCTCCTTTACTGCCTTAATGGGTTGATTTAAGCCTTCCGGTGAATCACTTTTTAACCAGAAGTAGCCATCTAATATTCCCTGACTTCTTCTTTCAATATCTTCATATAAGCCATTATAACTATCTTCCTTATTCAGTAAAACGATTAACTCCTGTATTTCGGCCATTGCATTCACAATTTGCCGATTACCTATTTTGTAAAGCTCATGGTCTTTAAACTCATCATTAGGGATTAATTCTTGGGTATAAGGAGTTTGCCAGATCTGAATTAAGTGGGTTTTACCAGGGTCTTTTTCAGTATTGAAATAACACATTTCTCCATCAGAAAAAAGAGTATAACCATTACAGAAAATGGGTGTTTTCACGGTTTGTTCAATTACATTGTAAGAGAGAATGACAAAATCGTGATTTTTCTCTTCATAGAATACGAATAGGTAATCCTCTCCGTTGGGTGACTGTATTTTTCGTAGGAATTTTACGCCTTCTATTTTTCTGTCAAATATTTTATTTTCCCCGGTTTGCAGGTAATATCCATTGGACAAGATGATGCCTTGCTCATCCGGAAGTAAAATTCCTGCATCCTTAAGAGTGTCTACTCTTACTACTTTTTTAACTCGGTAATTAAAAATGAAATAGCGGTCGGTTTCCAGGTAAGGCTTGATTTTAAGCAAAACCAAATTACCTAAATCGCAAAAAGATATTTCAGCATCATCAAGTGATTGATCTCTTTGTTCTACATCCTCGCTGTATATTCCAGCTCCATCATCTGTATTGTCTTCAATTTTTATAGTCAGGTTGCCTCCAACTGTTTCTACAAAAACCTTGTCTGCAATAGAAACATGTGGGTTTTTCCCAGTTCTTTGCATATCGCGAGTAGCTTTTACCCACTTAAATTCATGTTGATCTGGAAATTTTACTTCTGTAGCACTTCGTGAGTCTACAAAAGTGATTTTTTCATCTTCTATTACCCATTTATAGGCTTTTATATCTGTAGGGCTTTCCGATAATTGAAAAACCATATACAAAAAGCCGCCTTTTTTATAAAAGCGGGAGAATTGAGTGTTTCTATAGAATTTATAGAGGTTTTGCAATTCATCTGCGAAAGCTTTATCCTTTAGGATATCAGAGGCAATGGGATGAAATTCACCTTCTTCAAATCGAAAAACGCTAAAAACATCATCTATTTCTAGTATTGATTTGAGGCCCAAACGCACATTATAACCAAACAAGCATATATTACCGATAGAGACAATATCCCTGGCCAGGCAATTATGTTCTGTTTTGATACGCACATTGGAGAGCAGTTTGAATTCCACTGCTCCAAATATTTTTTGGCGTTCTTTATTTAGTCCCTGTAGTCTTTCAACCAGATTTACCCTTTGCTCCTGCAGTCGGTTTTGTATAATCTCGTAGGTGCCTCTTTCAATATTGTTATCCATAGTCGGTTCTATACCTTTTACTAGATGGTTATTTGGTTCTTTGGCTCAAATCTATCAACCATTTTGAGGCTGACTTCTTTATCAAGTCCCAGCCCAAAATGATGATTTTTTAAGCACTTTTAATAGTAAGGATTGGCCCTACCAAAATCAATTGAAAATCAACTGATTTTCAATTGGTTAATCATTATTTATCGCTAATGAACGGGATGAATAATTCGGGTTAAGCCTGATTTATTTTAGCTTTTTCTGATCCATACCCATACTGCTCACAAATTTGCTTATGTTAGCTAAAAAGCCTTTGTCTTCATCATTTGCCTTCATCTGCACACGCGCAATTAGGGCTGCGATTGATAGATTTTTTATATCTTCCGCAGTAACTCCATATTTAGTAGCCATGCCTTTCACCCGCTCAATAAGATCAGGCTGGTTGCCGTCTTCACCATTTCCACCTAATAAAGCATCTTTAAAGTGTGTAATAGTTTGAGAGTTTTCTACTAATTTATCTATGCCTTTTCCATTAGAAACCTGCTTGATAAGGTTATCGAAGAATGTATTATCACCTCCCACGATATCGATTTTAGCAGTCTTGAATGCTTCAGCCAATACTTTAGCCTGTGCATCGGCAATATCTTTTTGGATACTGATTTCTGCCAATTGTACTTCTTTTTCTTTGTTGAGTTTTAACCTGAACTCTTCGTGTTCCTTACCGGCATCGTTTAATTGCTTCATAGCACCTGCTTTTTCCTGGATACCTTTGGCTTCTGCAATGGCTTTTTCCTGGATAACGCTGGCCTCTGCCAACCCTTCTTTTCTCCTGGCTTCTGCAATTTTCTCAATTACAATGGCATCTACAGTACCTTGACGCTCATTAGCATCAGCTTTCGCATGCATTACTTGTGCTTCAGACATACCAATGGTTGCTTCTTCCTTGGCTTTAGCTTCTGCAATAATTTTTCTTGCATCTGCTTCCATATCGGCAGCATCTTTTTTGGCGCCTGCTTCTATAATTACTTTTTGAGCATCAAATTTAGCCGCTTTCTCTCTGGATTCAGCAGCTTTAACATCCTCAATTAATGCTTGCTCTGCTAATAAGTTGGCCTTAATTAATGCCACATCTTTATCTCTGTTAGCCTCTTTGAGTGCTACAACATCTTTGATTTTCTCCTGTTCTTCTACAACAGTTTTCTCCATAACCACGCGCTCACGAATGGCATCCTGAATATTCCTCTTTTCAATTTCAACCGCTTTTTCTTTCTCAATTTGAGCCAATGAAACTACTCTTTCTCTTTCAGTTGCTTCAATTTCTTTGTCTTTTTGTACTCTCTCTGTTTCAACAGCCTCAGCTCTCTCTTTATTCTTAGCAGCAATAATTACCTGTCGGAGTTTATTTTCTAATTGAATTTCTAACTGCTCATCCGTTCTGATTCGCACTTCTTCGGATTTCAACCTTTCCTCCGAACTCACTTTATCAATTGTAGCTTGCTCACGAGCAATAATAGTCTCTATTTCTCTACGCTGCGACTCTTCTTTTTCTTTTAATTGCTTTTCTAACTCAAGAATAGCTTCGCGGGCTTCAACATCCTGCTTTTTAATGGTTTTCTCCTCATCTCTGCGGATAAGGTTAGACTTAATTTTCTAAGCTGCCGTTAATTCAGTAATTTTTTTGATACCTTCAGCATCTAAAATATTGTCAGAATCAAGGTTTTCTACTTTCGTTTGCTCCAAATAATCAATAGCACAGTCATCTAATACATAGCCGTTTAAATCTGTGCCTATAATATCAATAATTTCATTTCTAAATTCCCTTCTGGCCTCATATAATTCTATGAATTCAAACTTTTTACCCACACTTTTAAGTGCTTCGGAGAATTTTGCTTCAAAGAGACTTTCTAAGGTTTCATGGTCTGATGCCCTGGCGCAACCTATGGTTTGAGCCACATTTACTATATCCTGAACAGATTTGTTTACCCTAACGAAGAAGGCTACTTTAATATCTGCTCGCATATTATCCTTACAGATCAAGCCATCTTTTGTCATTCTGGATATTTCCAGCTTTTTAACGGAGATGTCCATTATTTCTTCTTTGTGAAGTATTGGAATCACCATTCCTGCATTAAAGAAAATGCGTACGCCACCCTGTCCTGTACGTACGAGTACCCGTCCCTGGCTTACTTTTTTATACATTGAGATGAGCCAGATTCCCAGCCCAAATAACACAACTACGCCTACCGTAGCAACTACGTAAAATGATTCTATCATAAAATTAAAGTTTAAATTATAGTGGGTATTTTTGAGCAAGAAAATATTTCTTGTCTGTCGATTCTTCTAAAATAATTACTGTTTCATTAAAGGCTACTAATTGTTCATCTATAGATTTGGCATAAATTTTTATCACATCTCCATTTACCTGTATTTCTATTTGTCCTATTTTATCGAAGCCTATCGGAGATAATACTTTTCCGGTTTTACCGATAAAATCAATGGCTACTTCGCCTTTGTGATTGAATTGTGCATAAAGTTTTACAAAGGGTTTTGCGACCACTTTAGTAATAAGCATACTCACAATTAACCCGGGAATATACAGCAGGAAGCCAAATAGGTTTTTTTCTAGACCAAAGATAGCGGTGATGTTAACGTTGATCAGCCACATGCAAAACACCACAATTGTGATGATGAACATTACAGGCAATTCTCCTATATAGAGAAATGATAAGAAGGAGTTCCAGAAACCGGAACCCTCAATGTCGCCTGCATCTATGGCTCCTGTATCAGTGTCTACATCAACATCTGCGTCAGCAAAATCTAAATCAAATCCTGTAAAAATTATCAATATCCAATATAGCACCATTAAAACGGCCAATAATGTTAAGATAAAGTTAGCAGGAGCTAATGCGATATTTATTAAATTTTCCATAGTTTACAATTAAAATGTAACTTCAGATGAATAACTTGAGCCCTTACGAGGGGACATAAAAGAACACGCTGAAATTTATATTCCTAATTGTTTTTTCATCTGAGCCAACTCATCTTCCACCGAAATATTCTCAATGGCTTTATTCATCTTTTCCTCATTGGTTTCACCGGCATCTGCCATTTCACCATAAGCTTGTGCCAAAGCTTCATCTTGCATCACTTTGTCCTTCATTCTTTCCAGCATAGAAACCACGCTATGGCTATCCATGTTAGTCATTTGCTTATTGATTTTTTGCGTAGCGCTACTCACTTTCACACGGGCTTTCAGCGTGCTTAATTCGTTTTCCCATTGTTTAATGCCTGATTTAATGCTATTTACATTTTTTTCTAAGGCGGCAACTTGTTTTTCTAAATTGGCTACATCATCTTTCATTAATAGGATGTCTTTAGCTAATTGAGATTTTCTTTTCAGATTTTCTTTTACAAAAGTATCAGCTTCAGCACTATCAATTTCACCTTGTTGTGCCTTTTTCAGCAACAAAACGGATTTATTCTGAAGATCTTCCTCAGTGTTTTTCGTTTCATTGAGTTCACGTGCTCTTTTTATTTGCATAGCTTTAACCTCTGCTAATGAGCGCATTGCTGCATCCTGATTTTCGCGCATGTCGCGCAAACCTTGCTCTACCATTTTGATAGGGTCTTCTAATTTGTCCACTGCTGAATTGGTTTCAGCTTGTCCGATTTTAAATAATCTTCTAAGTACATTCATGATTTTTAAATTTAATTTTTTGAAAATGAAACTATTTCATTGGAGTATTCTGATAGTAATAATCCTAATGAATTGATGGTGCTTTCTAATTCCTTGAGGTCTAAAGTTTCTACTTGCAGTGTATTCCTGAAAATAACTTTTTCACCTTTTTCGTCTAGTACAAAAGCACCATGTACAATATCCCGGTTTTTGATTAACAACTGCTTGTAAATATTGCCTTCGTCTTTTACATCGAAGAGATATTGTTCAATAATTACAATAGGTGATGCGACACCAATTACCATGTTTTTTACACCTAACTCTTCATTTTCTACAACCAGCAAGCTATCAGTTTCGCTTTCATAGATAATGTCAGATCCAAGCTCCAAAACAAACTCTTTAACTTTTTTAAAATAGGGTTCCATTAATGGTTTGTTTTTTAGTTAAAATTGATATGGTGTTTTAAACCATAGCACAATATCCATAAAAATTTTTATATTTGCAAATATTATTTGCATATTATGTTAATATTATTTGCAATGTATTGTTACTTTAAATGTTAGAATATGTCAAAATACGGTGAGAATATAAAAAAAATACGCAGTGTTAGAGGATTAACCCAATCACAGTTGGCAGATATAATAGATGTGAGTAGAGCTGTAATTAGCTCATATGAAGAGGGTAGAGCGGAACCTAAAATTGAGACGATAATTAAAACTGCAGAAGTTTTTCAGGTTACTGTCGATGCCTTGCTCAAGAAGAATATCACAGTAAATCAGTTAAGCGGTTTTACTTTACCTGAGATATTGAGTGATAAAAAACAGCAAGATATTTCACCTGCATCTAAAGAGCTTTCTGAATTATTTCCTAAATCAGTCATTATCATTCCAGCTAAAAAATTAAATGATACTATTTATTGTAAAGACGATGAGATTGTTTTTGGAATAAAGGAAGCACCGGTAAAAAACAAGTTGTGTGTTATTGAATTGAATAGCGAATTTATAATAGGAAAAATTACTGAAATCACTGAAAAATCAATTGTGTTGGATGGAGCAGGCTTTGTTATCGCTAATGTAAAAAGTATTATCAAAGTAATTGGAATTTACCATCCTGTTCATACTACTACTCCATTGGACGAGCGTTTATTACAAATGGAGAAAAGATTGAAGCAATTGGAGGATAATGTGAAGAAGAAATGATTGAAATGGCAAATATTAAAAATGAGTACTTGTTAAATGTAATAGATATAATGTAAAGTGAGTACTCCTATACGATGTAAAATAAACTCCCTTGCTTTCAACTAACTCTTTGCATTCCCAATCATTTTACTGCTCTCAAAACACCTCGTCTCAAATAGGGAGGTTCAAATGTTTTGGGCTCCGGAAAAATCATATAGCCATCTGCAAATTTAACTTAATATTCTCTTTGTTCCAGATGCGCTTTAAATTTATCTTCATCATGAGGCTTATGATAACAGCACAAAGCTAATTTTATATCTTGACCGGCAGTTAGCGTTTTTTCTGCACCTTTTAGTATTTCACCTTCAGCTCCTTCAGCATCTATTTTTAAAAAGTTGTAAGGCTCTTTATCTTTGAAGAATACATCTAAGGAGACGTTTTTCTCATCATTTTTATCGGAAACAAATTTATTGATTATAACTACCTTATCTTTCCAGGGTGCAAAAGTGGCCTCTAAAGCCTCAATCCATCTTTCGTCAGTTTCAAATAGATAAGCTATTTTTACCTTTTCAATCACTTCTAAAGGTAAATTCCCCTCTGCTGCACCAACATCAACCAAAATATCATCTTTTTGCATGTTAAAATCTTCAGTTAAATAGCGGTGAGGTGATTGCTGATCCTGCTCTATTTTAAGAAAGTTATAATTTCTTCGGACTCCTCTTTTGGAAGATTTTCTTTTGAAGTAAAGTCTTTTATTGTCTTTTATAATGTATTTGAGAGAGTTAGCGGGGTCAACATGTACTTCTATATCGGATCGATTATATTTCTCCTGGAAGGGATACGGAAAAACGCATAATTCATTTTTGCTCAAATAGTCTATCGCTTTACTTTCCTCCTCACTAATCTGCTTTGGGCCAAGCGATTTGTAATAATTGAGAACAGTGGATTTAATTCTGCTTTTTTCTATAGGTCGCCTTATGAATTTGGGAACCAATCTACGGTACAATGATTTGCCTTTTTTACTCAAGATTTATTATTAAATTAAGCTGTGAATTCATTCAAACACAAATGACTTGTTTGAATACCAATTCTTTGATCAGAGCAATTTAAAGAAAATTTAAGCTTTTAAAAAAGTGTTTAGTGACAAAACTGGCACATTACTAAAATACGAAAAGTTATCCTCCCCCTTAAGTAATGACAGATAATAATAGCTATTCAAGCTTATTTAAGTGCTCAGGTACTCATTAACTTCCTTAATTGTTTGCCTGGCAGAACGACCCACTCCAATTAAAGTGGCGGAAGCAAAGCCTGTCCAGCCCCCGTAACCTACAAGCCACAAACCTTCATTTTCTTTCGATTTAGTGCCTTGGGTAGCAATTTTACCTCTTTCATCCATGGAAACTAAACCTTTCAAATGGTCAGTAGAAAAGCCAAATCCAGTACACCAGATTACAACATCGAAAGCTTCTTTTTCTCCATCTTGCCAAATTACACCTTCTTCATAAAACTCTGTAAACTGACCTTTTGTGTGTAGCACATCCCTTTTTCTGGCATCTTTCACTGTCTGCACCATTACAATATTGCCTAAATTATATTTAGCCATATCAAGTTTCTCTCCTTTTTGATCCGCATAATATTTAGCAGAGGCTTGATCAAATAGCACACGTCCATCTACATCATCTGGTAAAAATTCTGGCTCTTTTCGAGTGGACCAAACAGTTTCAGCCACTTTGGAAACTTCGGATAAAATCTGGGCGCCTGAATTGCCTTCACCTATTATCAATACTTTCTTGTTTTTTAAATTATTAGCATTACTGTAGAAGGCGGAATGAATTTGCTGGCCGGAATAAAGATCTTTACCGGGAATTTCAGCAATAAAGGGTTTCCCCCATGTGCCTGTGGCAGAAATGATTACTTTACTTTCAAAGGCTCCTTTATCTGTCGAAATTGTAAAATGATTGTCTTGCTTAGTCACATTTTCTACTTTCACAGGACGTTGAATGGGAATTTTATATCGTTTTTCATAATTGCAAACGTATTTTATCACTTCCTTTTTCGTTGGGAATTCGTTTTCAGATTTTGGCATCAACCAGCCCGGCAATGAGCTATGTTCGGCAGGAGAAAATAGCGTAAGTGTATCCCAGCCATGCAGCCATGCACCACCACATTTTTCTTGGTTATCCAGAATGGTATATTCTAAGTTTGTTCGGCGGAGATAATAAGCACATGCTAAAGCGGATTGTCCGCCTCCGATTATTATTAGGTCGTATGTTTTATCTTTTTTCATTTTTGTTTCAATTTAGTGATCATGAAAAATGAATTAAATGTAAAAGGTATTCTTCCTAGAATGCTTCAATTCAGCAATTTTAATGAAATTTTGTTATCATTTTTGTCTTCCTTCGGAGCAAAAATGTCGCCAAAATCGCTCCGATGGTGTAGGTAATATCCTAGGGTTGTCACCCTATGCTTATGCTACTATGATTTCACCCTGAGTGGGGAGTGGAATCATTTTGTAATGACGTTTATGGAAATATCAACATCGCTGCAATTAATAATCTGAGATCAGCTTTTGTCTCATTGGGATTTCTATGGCGTAAAGCTTTTTATTTACTACTAAATAGCACATCTATATTCTCATCAAGTATGACTTTGGCCCTTTTCGGGATAACAGATAAGAAAATGAATCTAATCACCCAAAAATCAATACTTCCATTTATTAGCCAGTGCTACCAATGAGAGCATCACTGGCACCTCTACCAATACTCCCACAACCGTTACCAAGGCAGCCGGACTGTTTAAACCAAATAAGGCTATCGCTACGGCAACCGCCAGCTCAAAGAAATTACTGGCACCAATCATAGCGGCTGGTGAACAAACTGCATGCTTTAATTTAAGTTTTCTGCCCGCAAACCAGGCTAAAAAGAAAATAAAGTAGGTCTGAATGGTTAATGGAATAGCTATCAAAAGAATAATCAGAGGGTTATTAAGTATGTTAGGTCCCTGAAAGGCAAAAAGTAGCACTAAAGTCAAAAGTAATGCAATAATGCTTATCGGTTTTAACTTGGGTAAGAAGCTGTTTTTAAACCATTCTTCGCCTTTTCTTTTGACCAAAATTTTATTTGTAATCACACCGGCAAGCAGCGGAATTACTACAAAAATGACGATGCTGGAAATTAAAGTGCCGTAGGGGATAGCAATATTAGTAATACCTAAAAGAAAACCAACCAGTGGCACAAATAGTACGAGAATAATTAAATCATTGACAGATACCTGAACTAAAGTATAGTTGGGATCCCCATCGGTAAGGTAAGACCAGACAAAAACCATTGCGGTGCAAGGTGCAGCACCTAATAAAATGGCTCCTGCAATGTACTCTCCTGCCATTTCCGGGGAGATGAAGGCTGAATACAGCTTCTCGAAAAATATCCATGCGAAGAAAGCCATGGTGAAAGGCTTTATTACCCAGTTGATGACCAATGTCAACAAAAGACCTTTTGGCGTTTTGCCCACTCCTTTGAGGCTGGAAAAATCTATTTGTAGCATCATAGGGTAAATCATCATCCAAATAAGTATAGCTATAGGAATATTAACATTGTAAATTTCCATATCGCTTAAAACAGCCATATCATCTCCTGCTAAATAGCCAATAAAAATACCTGCAAGTATGCAGAGGGCTACCCAAAGGCTTAAATATTTCTCGAAAAAGGCTATTTGCTTTTTGGGTTCTTTTAGTTGTCGGCTCATTTTTTCTTTATTTGAGAGAATACGTAAAACATTTCTGTGGCTATTTGCAGGCTGCGCTCTTCATACTTCTCCTGCTTTAGAGGACTGTCATCAAAAGCTTTTGGGTCTTCATAATTCAGCGGGATTCTTTTTTCAGTGCCTGGAATAAATGGGCAATTTTCGTCAGCATCTGAACAAGTCATTAATGCAGCAAATGCTTCGTTTGGGTTAAAGGGATGATCGTAGGTTTTTGAAAAAGCAACTACTGGATGATTATCGGTGCTATACTTAATAGCAAAAACCGGATTATCCTCTTTTGATAGTGGGACTGATTCAAAGCCTGCCTTTTCAAGCACTTGTACAATCATAGGGTAAATGGCCGTGGCAGCTGTACCTCCGGAGTAACAAGTGATATCGCTTAATTTAAAGTATGCTGCCATGGCCTGAGCCCAGACTTGAGAAAGATGACTTCTTCGTGAATTATGTGTGCATATAAAATTCAAAGAAATATCTTTTTCTGTATTGACCTTCTCTTGCAAATATTCAATAAGAGGAAGTAAAATGTTTTTTCTTTCCTCTGGTATAGATTGAATATCTAGTTTTTGGATGTAAAAGGTGATTTTTGGGAACATTTTATATAGAATTAGTCTGTCACTATTTTAATTGATTAACAGCATCCACCTTCCGGGGCGCAAGCATTGGCTGTTCCGGCGGTCATGTCAGCTAGTTTTAACTTCGGTTTTCTAGCGGGGATTCCACATTTATCTTTAGCCAGGCAATCGGTTTGAGTGTTTTGAAGGATGAAATGGTCTCCGTTGAAATCCAAATGATACTTCCCAATGGTGGTGCCTTGATACTCAACTTCAACTTCTAGATTTTCATCGATACCAAGTTTTTCTTCGGATAAAGTTATAATATTATGCAATTTTTTGGACCCAAGTCGGTGATCATAATCTCCATCTTCCCAAAGTTGAAAGTTTACCGTTTGCTCATTTCGCATGGTGCCACCACAATCTATGAAATTACGCGTGATGATTCCTACCTCAGTGATGTGAAAATGTTGAGGGACAAAATCTCCATTGGGTAATTGAAATTTCGCTTGTTCCAAATTGTTAAGTGCTGATTTGATTTCTGAAAGTTTCATTTTTTTATATTTAGAGTTTTAAATCGTTTAGTTAAGACCATTTTCCTTCGCCTATCGGAGAAGGATTAAAGGATGAGCCTGCGTGCCGCAGGCAGGGTTTTTAACTAAAACTTAACTAACCGATTCATATTTTAATACTTTATTGCGATATTACGATGGTTTAATCTAAATTTTTTTAACAGCAGTTGTCTGCCGGTAGTTTGTATTGGTTAAAAATTTCGTTGAACTGTGCTTTTATTTCTTCCCAGCGCACCGGATTAATACAATAGCTAACTTTGGTACCCTCAATTGTGCCTTGAATAATGCCAATTTCTTTGAGTTCCCGCAGGTGTTGACTTATGGTAGCTTGTGCAAGACCTAATTCCTGAATTAAATCTCCATTAATACATTGATTAGACTTTAGCAGATATTGAATAATGGCAATTCTGGCCGGATGCGAAAATGCTTTGGCAGCAGTTGCTATGCCATTTTGTACCTCCGAAAATAAATCTGATTTGGTGACTCCCATTATATTGATGATTATATTGTAATATTACGATTAATATTTTTCAAAGTTTAAATAATTGGCGTATTTATTTTTGATTGTGGGATGGTAGCGCTTTGAATGTATGGTAGTATTTTTCTTGTTATAGTTTAATAATCGTAATTCTTCGTGGATTACACTTTATAGCACTGGATTAACGGTTTTTATTGAAGCAATGATTTCCATGTTCTCTGATCTTACTTTTCTCAACTCATAGTTGCGATTAAGATTCATCCAAAATTCAGCAGAATTCCCAAAAAATTTACCTAACCTGGTAGCCATATCAGCAGTTATACCTAATTCTCCTTTAATTATACGACTGATATGAATCTGTTGCACATCAATACCTTTAGCTAATTTGTAGGCAGAAATATTCATCGGTTCCAAAAATTCTTCCTTGAGAATTTCACCAGGATGCGTGTTTATTATCTTTTCCATTTTTAATGATAATCCGTAATTTTAACATCTGTTGCGTTATTTTCATTCCATTTGAAAATAATTCTCCATTGCATATTAATGCTAATGGAATAGTACCCCTCTAAATTATCTTTCAATGCATGAAGCCTATTTCCGGGAGGTATTTTTAAGTCGTTTAAAGAAATAGCCGCATCCAATATATCCAGTTTTATTTGTCCCTTTTTCCTAATAATGTCATCCCATTTCTTGGTAAACTTACCTTTAAACACTTTTTCGGTGTCCTTGCATGAAAAGCTTAGAATCATATAAAATAAATATAGTATAAAATATTTATAGTAACAAATTTAGCGGTTTATAAAATTATAATGTCAGAAGGAAGTTAATTATTTCAGTGGTTTCAAAATATGGATTTATTAGGAATTGATATTAAAGCTATGTTGTAAAAATTACACCTCATCCCAATTCCAAACAACCTTGTTCCTACTCCGTACAAATTAGTAAGAGAATATTACGGATTTTTTAAACCAACTATCTATGTTTCTGATGAGAAATTTTTTTTTACGAATAGTGGCCCTTGCTTTTGTTGTAGGGTCATTGTATGCCTGTGCAGACAAGAAGGAAGCCAATGAGGAGGTGCAGGACGCTGACAAAACGGAGATGATGGAAGAGGAGCATCAAATGGATCCGATAGAGGGTGAGCTGATGAAGGAGGACTCCAGCCATGTGAACCATGATCATGGAGGGATGATGAAAGATGAAATGGAATCTCACCAATAATTGATTGAAGTAAATATAACGCTTGATAAACATGGTTTTAGGATGGGTATTTGTAGTTTTATTAGTCATCATTGTTTTAGCCTCATTAATTGGTAATGGACGTAAGCGATAAATTTTTCTTTATGAAAAATCATACTGATCATGAATACAATTCAAAAAAACACAAGGTATTGAATGAATTTGGCTATGGAGTAATGTGGCTATTTTTAGCTATTCTTCTGGAATTGCTTTTTTATTTCAATGAAATTCAGATGTTCCTTTACCATTTAGTAGTTGCTGTGCTGGCCTTAGCTGCTTTATATAAATTTTATAAAGGCATTAAAAAATACCAAAGGCTGGAAAAAGATAACGTGTAGATCTATAGGCCCTTCAACCCCTTCTAAAATATCATGTTTTGTCAAATTAGAGAGTCATAAGACTGAATAGTCAGCCCCTTTTTTGGAGCTGACTTTCAATGCTTCACCATAATTTTATTCTATCTTCAAAGTTTCCGTAGGATTTATTTTGGCTGTTTTATAAATGTTGTAACCCACTGTTAAGAAAGAAATAACAAGCAATATGAAAATAGGTATTGCAAATAAATCTGCACTTAAATTCATTCTGAAGGCAAAATTTGACAGCCACTTAACAGAAACATAATATACCAGTGGCAAAGAAATGATGGTAGCTAGAACTAAAAGGGCTATGTATTCTTTCGAAAGCATTAACATTAGGCTGCTTACTTTTGCTCCCATTACTTTTCTAATTCCCATTTCCTTGGTTCTTTGCTTCGTGGTGAATGATACAAAAGCAAATAAGCCTAAACATGCTAAGAAAATAGCGACTAACGAAAAAATCATGAATATTTTGCCGAACTGCATTTCAGCTCGGTATTGCTGATTAAACTCATCTTCCAGAAAGAAATATTCAAAAGGATTTCCCGCGAATTTATCTTTGTATGCGGAGCGAATTTGTGCTATTGACTCCGGTATATTGGATAAATTGATTTTGAATGAAAAATATCGTTTTGCACCATCTGATGCCACGAAGAAAACAGGCTGGTGATCGTCTTTCAAAGACTGCCAATGGAAATCTTTCAAAACTCCCGATATCACCACTGTATCCTTGTCAATAAGAATTTTTTGATTGATGGCTTCCTCAGGTGAGCCTAACTCATAAGTCTCAAGTGCTTGCTCATTTACAATAACATAGGTATTACTTGATACAATATTAGAATCGAAGGGTTTTCCCGTCAGAAATTGAAATTCATAGGTGTCAAAAAATTCGTAATCGACAAAAGAAATTCCTCCCGGTTGATTTTGACTCGCATCTTCGCCCAACTTCCTCATCCCAACAACCGCATAATGTCCTTTTCCGGGGATGGTGCCAGAACTTGTAGCTGATAAAACGGAGGATGATTTGGAAGCTTCTATTTTAAATGTAGCCAAGTCGGATTTGAGGGTCTCTTTGTTTTCAATTGATTCAGGACCTCTTACCACCAGGACTTTTTCCATATCTACACCTAAATCCTGAGATTGCATAAAGGTGATTTGCTTGTAAATAATGAAAGTCCCAAACAGTAACATAGAAGAGATTAAAAACTGAAAGACAACTAAGCCTTTGCGCATGTTAAACCTGAATCCTGATATTTTGAGTTTTGCCTTTTGTATATTGATTGCCTGAAGTGATGATAAAATAAAGGCAGGATAAAATCCGGAAATCAAAGAGCTTAGGATCGTGAAAAGCACCAATCCGATCCAAAATTCATAATGACTGAAAAGTAAAAAAGTAAACTTACTATCTAAAATTTTATTTAATTCAGAGAGTATACCCTCCGCAATGAATAATGCAATTGTTACTGCAATCAGATTAATGATTAAAGCTTCAAGAATAAACTGATTGCGTAACTGCGGCTTTAATGCTCCTAATGTTTTTCTTATCCCAACCTCTTTCGTTCTTTTCATAGAGTTGGCTATTGAGAGATTTATAAAATTTAGCCAGGCAATGATAAGAATGAAGGCTGAAATGATCCCTAATGCTTTTAAGTTTCTGACATTTCCGGCATTAGTATTTTCATCTGCAAGATGATTGGAATATAAGTGAATATCAGTAACAGGCTGAAGCTTTAGCTGCCATTGTATGTTGTAATGATCGAGAGACTTTCCGAAATTATCATAAACAATCTGGTCAAGCTTACTTTCTATATTTTTAATTTTGCTATTGTTATTAACCTTTAAATAGGTGAAGAAATTAGTTCTTCCCCAGGCGCCTTTTCCTTCATTATATTCATTACTTTCTAAGAGTGAGCGCATGGGTAAAAGAAAATCAAATTCAAGATGACTGTTCCCCTTTAGTGGATTTAATACACCAGATACTGTATATTCATCATTTACCCACCCTTTAACATCAAGCGTTTTACCTATAGGATTAACTTTTTCTCCAAAATACTTTTTTGCTGCTTCAGAAGAAATAACAATATTATTCTTTCCATTCAATGCAGATGAGGGGTCGCCTTCTTGTAGGGAGAAATTAAAAATTTCAAGAAAAGTGCTGTCTGCGTAAAGCATATCTTGTTCTTCTTCTAAAAAAGGAATATTTTTTTCAGGATTAGTGACAACAGCACCAAAATATTGAGGATGGATCCTACAGTAGTTATCAATCTCTGGAATAACTTGTTCAGCAGTGGCTCCCATGGCATAAGCTGTCCTTGCCTGCCTTTTATTTACTGCATCACTATCAGTAATATCTAAATTCAAACGGTAGATATTTTCTGCTTGGTGATGAAATTTATCGTAACTTAATTCATAATGAACATACTGAAGGATGGCAAGGCAAATTCCAATGCCAATAGCTAAACCGGCAATATTAATGATTGAAGTAGTTTTGTATTTTTTAAGGTTACGTAGTGCTATTGTAAAATTAAATCTGAGCATTGGTGATAGTTTTATTGTTGTGAAGAATTTAGTTTATTTAAACGGGTAAGACCGCCTCATTTTATGGTTTATCTCTTTCAACTTTTTCATATTTTCGGAAATTGCAAAGTAAAAACTGTATTTATCCCTGGGGTAGAACTCACGCTTAATTTACCATTGTGCAATTGCATGATTTGCCTGGAAAGTGCCAGCCCTATGCCGGATCCCTCTTTTTTGGTTGTGAAAAACGGAATAAAAATGCGGTCTAAAGCCTCTGCCACAATTCCATCACCATTGTCTTCAATATTCAGATAATAAAAATTTTGTGTGGTGATGATCGTGATAGTAATCAATGGGTTTTCTGTATTGAGCAGTGCCTCTTTTGCATTTTTTATTAGGTTAATTAAGATTAATTGCAATTGTTCTTCATCCGCTCTTAAAATCACATCATTTTCGGGCAGATTCAATTTTAATGCAATGTGATGCCTTTGTAAATCCTCATGGAGTAATTTATTTACATACATGATAAGTTGCTGTGCAGAAATATTTCCAAAATTGGGTTCGGGTATATTGGTATAGTCCCTATAAGCATTAATAAAGTTAACTAGTCCACGACTCCTGTTTTCAATGGTTTTTAAGCCCAATTGCAGATCCTGATGTGCTTCCAATGGCATTTCATATGATGCCGAAAGTTTGATTAAATCTTCTTCCATAATATCATTCATAGAGCTCACCAAAGAAGAAATAGGGGTGATTGAATTCATAATCTCATGCCTTAAAACTTTTGTAAGGTTTTGCCATGCATGCAGCTCATTTTGTTGCAGTTCCGAATAAATGTTATGCATGGAAACGATTTTCCAATTCTTTGTGCCTAGCCTCAGAATAGTACTATTTAAGGCTAATTTTATATCGTTATTTACAATTATTAATTCACTCTTGCCAGGCTTTATGGCCATCAATTTCTCATAGATCAGGGGCTGCCTTTTCTGAACATCTGACAAATTCCTGATTTGTGGAGTAAGCAATAATTTTTTCGACATGCTATTGAGAATGCCAATTTCTCCGGCGGCATCAAAGCTGATAATGCCTGTTTGAATATTCTGTAAAATGGTAGATACCATAATAAGGTTTTGCTCTTTTTCAGCCCGAGTCTGTCTGAAAACCTCTAACACTTCATTAAAAGCAAGATTTAATTCTTTGAAGGATTTCCCCATTTTATTATCAGAAGAAAATCCTGAAGAGAAATCAGAGTACCTTACAGATTCCAGAAAGCGGATTACTTTTTTATTGAGGCTGGTGATATAATGGTAAAGCTCAATAAATTGGAAGATTACCACAACGCCCAACACCACAGGGCCCAAATAGTTTGTGCTACTTTGAATTAAGTAGGCTATAAAGGCCAACACCACAAAAACTAGTGCTAACCTTACTATGACTCCAATACTGAATTTTTTAAATATCACTTGATTATCTTTTCATTTTAAGAGTATTTGTCCCAAGGCGTCTTTGACGCTTAAAAGGTCTCGCAAAGACGCAAAGACGCAAAGGCGCAAAGTTTTCGCGAAGGAACCTATTGCATTATTTTCTATATAATTAAAAGCCACTTCTTGTTTCCTTTTTAATTGCGTTGCGAGGTCTTAGCGTCTCAGCGTCTTTGCGAGAGACACCTCAAGCCTATGGCTTGTAAAGCTTTTTAAAAGCAAATGTGCGCCTGCTGGCTGGGTTTACAACCCATATTTTTCCAATCTTCTGTACAAAGAGGAGCGGGTAAGCCCTAAATCCTGAGCTGCCTGTGTTATATTTCCAAAATTTTTATCCAGTGCTTTTCTTATTAATATTTTCTCTACGTCCTCAATATTTAAGTGATCTAAACTAACGTTCTTCTTATCATCCTGATTGGCAGACTGGAAAAAGAAATCCTCTGGTTGTAAAACGTTTTGATTGCTCAAAATCACGGCACGCTCTATGCTATGCTGCAATTCTCTTACGTTGCCCGGCCAGTCGTATTTACACATTCTGGATAGGGCTGCATCACTTACTTTATATATTTCTTTGTTGTATTTTTTACTGTAGAATTTAATATAATGCTCAGCCAACAGCGGAATATCTTCCACTCTGTCCCTTAAGGAAGGCAGTTTTATTTCTATGGTATTGATTCTATACAATAAATCCTGCCGGAACTTGCCCGATTGGATCATGTCCTGAATGGGCATATTGGTGGCGCTGATCAATCTGATATCAATATCAATTTCCTTATTGCTCCCTACCCGGGTTACTCTTCTGTTTTGCAAAGCTGTTAATAATTTGGCTTGCTGGGGCAGACTTATATTCCCAATCTCGTCTAAAAAAAGTGTTCCATTTTGAGCTACCTCAAAGCGACCGGCTCTGTCTTCTTTGGCATCCGTAAAGGCACCTTTTTTATGTCCGAATAGTTCGCTTTCAAATAAACTATCGGTTACAGATCCTAAATCGACCGTCACAAAAACCTTATCGTCTCTTAAGGAATTCCTATGAATAGATCGGGCAATTAATTCTTTACCGGTTCCATTTTCACCTGTTATTAATACATTGGCATCGGTGCGTGCTACCCTTTTAATGGTTTCAAATACCTGCTGCATGGCAGGTCCTTTCCCAATAATATCCCTGAATTTCCTATCTATATCAGCTGATAATTGTTTTTGGGCAGATTCGAGTTGCGTTACTTTATTACCCGCATTTTTCAGCTTTAAGGCCGAATGCAAAGTGGCCAATAATTTATCATTGTCCCAGGGCTTGAGCACAAAATCTGTGGCACCTTGTTTAATCACTTTAACGGCAGTATTTACATCACCATAAGCAGTTATGAGTACCACCACTGCAGCCGGATCCATTTCAAGAATTTTATTGAGCCAGTGATAACCTTCCTGTCCGGTACTTACATCTCTGGTAAAATTCATGTCGAGCAGAATAATATCGTAGCTGTCGTTTTGAAGCAGTGTAGGAATTAGGTTTGGATTGCTCTCAATATCTACCCTTTTAAAATGCCTTTTTAGAAAGATTTTAGCAGCGTTGAGAAGATCCTGATTGTCATCTACAATGAGAAGTGTACCTGCTTTTTGATCATTCATTTTGTAAAATAATTATACGGTGTTTTGGAAACCACTGCTATATTAAATAGATATATTCAAAAGCTATACCGTTTTGATAAATTTACGCAAATTAAAATATAAAAATATTGAGAAAGGCTCTATAATCAATTTAAATAGCTTAATTGTGAAATCGGGTTCTTTTAGAAATTTGATTAAGACGTCCGAAATCGGACGTTTTTGGTCAGCAGTGGACGGGTGATTTTTATTTTGTTAGGGGAGGTTTTAGGAGCGAAAGTAGATTGGTATATGGTTAATTTACAGACTTCTTTCAAGATAGGTTTCTGAAATAGTAGGTTAGTAAAATTTTACTTCTTTAAGATCTGAATAATATCAATTCTAGAATGAACCTCAGCCCCATTAGGGGTAAAATCTTAGTAGCTCAGGGTAACAGCTTTCTGGCTCGCAGCCCTGGGATACAATTCATCATGTATGGTAGATTTTGGCGACATTTTTGTTACGCAAAGCAGGAAAACAAAAATGATGATAAAATTTATGTTGAAAAAGATTTTTGAGAGTTAGGATCAGATCAGAAATAAATATTATTAAATATTTTATTACGTCCAATATTTACTAAAAAATGGACAAATTCCCATTATCTGTCCATTTTTCTGTGCTAAGTAGTCGCTATGTCCAATAAATTGAAAAATATGGACATCATATGTTATTATTTACAATAATTGGACATATATTTGTGATATGTCCAAAATAATTAAAATATTGAACATATGCAGATAAAGTTTGATAGACAAATTCCCTACAATAATTTACCTTTATTACCCCCAAATAAAGAAATCGAAAACAATCCTGCAATTTTAAAACGTTTGGTTTCTGCATCCAGAGCACTTGCAACGGTTAATGGAAATCTCAATAGATTGCCGAATCCCTTAATGCTAATTAATACTTTAGCGCTACAAGAAGCTAAAACATCTACTGAAATTGAAAACATTTTTACAACAGAAGATGAACTTTACAAGGCAATTTCTGAAAATCAGACGGGATCGGATGTTAGTCCTGCCATCAAAGAGGTTTTAAAGTACAGAGAGGCACTTTGGGCAGGGTTTAAGGAATTGCAGATACGTAAGGAGATTGATGCTAACCTGATTAAGCAGATTTTTAACAAAATAAAAGAAACGACAGCTGGCTACAGACCACCGCAAGCTCAGGTGGTGATAAAAAGAGGAGAAAGTGAATTCCGGCCGGGAGAAATTGTGTATACACCACCAAGAGCAACAAGATTAATTGAGAAATTAATCAATAATTTGCTGGAATATCTGAATAATGATGAGTTATATCCTGAAGATCCACTCATAAAAATGTGTGTAGCCCATTATCAATTTGAAGCCATACACCCATTTCAAGACGGTAACGGGCGTACTGGAAGAATTTTAAATCTTTTGTATTTATTTAGTAAGGGACTGCTCAGTCAGCCGGTACTCTATATGTCAAAATTTATCATTCTTAATAAAGAGGACTATTATTATAAATTGGGGGCTGTTACCCAACGTGATTCATGGGAGGCCTGGATTGAATTTATGTTAGAAGCAACTGAAAAGACCTCTATATTGACAAATAGAAAAATTAATGAAATTTTAGCACAAATGGAGGCAACGTTAGCACATGCTAAAGGAAAAATAAAATGGTATAGTAAAGAAGTAAATGAAGCTATTTTTAGTCAGCCTTATATTAAACCTAAAATTATAGGCGATGTTGTGGGGAAGACCTCAAGAACTACTTTAACTAAATATATGAATGAGTTGGTAGATCATAATATATTAAGCACTAAGAAGGATGGAGTTGAAGTTTTTTATGTAAATGATGATTTAATAAGGATATTAGAAGGGTAAGATTAAACTTATTGAAATTCAAATGTATTTAATAAGACCCTACATACCCTCCGACAAAACAGCTGTTCTTCATTTGTTTGATTTGAATACTCCTCTGTATTTTGATCATAGCGAAAAAATAGGTTTAATACATTACCTCGAAAATGAAGTAGAAGAGTACTTTGTTGTGGAACTAGAAGGAGAAATTGTAGGCGCCGGAGGCATTAATTATGAACTGCAAGACAGAGCTGCTGTGATTTCCTGGGATATGATAGATCCGAGGCAGCATGGGAAAGGTATTGGAAGAAAATTGACGAAACATAGAATTGAACATATCAATACTATGAATGAAATTGATACGATTGTGGTAAGAACCTCCCAACACACCTTCTTATTTTATGAAAAGATGGGCTTTAAGCTGATGAAAGTGAAAAAAGACTATTGGGCAGAAGGTTTTGATTTGTATTATATGGAGCAATCGACTAAAGAAACTTAGTTTTTGTTTTGAAGGTAAAATATCTTAAAATCAAACCCAAACTCAACATAGCAAAGCTTTAAACATCAATTATCCAAATGAAAATTCAACACATCTTAGCACTGCTAATGCTCCTCTTTTCTTGTACAGGGAAGGAAACCAATTCCGATCAAAGGGAAGATGAAATCACAAAGCCTTCAATAGTAGTGCCGGAATTTCAATCAATTATAGACTCCGCAGGAGTAAGCGGAGCCATTTTAATTTACGACTTAGCAGCTAACACCTACTTTTCGAATGATTTTAAATGGGCTAACAAAGGCCATCTGCCAGCATCTACCTTTAAAATACCTAATTCTATCATAGCATTGGAAACAGGAGTGGTAGAAAACGACGGCACACTTTTTGAATGGGATGGAGAGGAGCGGAGAATGGAGATTTGGGAACAGGATTTAGTATTCAGCGAAGCCTTTCACTTTTCCTGCGTGCCCTGCTACCAGGAAGTAGCCAGAAAAATTGGTGTCGATAAAATGACTTCCTTTCTGGATACGCTGAATTATGGCACTATGCAGGTGGATTCCACCAATATTGACATGTTCTGGCTGGAAGGGGCCTCTCGCATCACGCAATTTCAGCAAATAGACTTTCTAAAGAGGCTGTATCAATCAGAACTCCCGATTTCGGAGCGAACAGAGCGAATTATGAAAAGAATGATGGTGATAGAAGCTAACGAACTGTACAAACTGAGTGGGAAAACTGGCTGGTCAATCAGTAATGGAAAGGACAATGGCTGGTTTGTGGGGCTTGTTGAAGCGCAAGGCAATGCTTACTTTTTTGCTGCCAATCTTGAACCTCAGCCACAATTTGATATGGCCGGGTTTGCAGAGGTTAGGAAAACAGTGACAATGCAGGCTTTGAAGGAGATGGGAATCATTGATTAAATGGCTAAAATAAAGTTTGAAATCTCCTGAAATTTGACTAAATTTTTATCAATACTCAATTTGAGTATTCACTATAAAATCATGCAATTATTAATATGACTTTTATGAAGCTTCAAAACCTAAACCTTTCCAAATTAAATCTGACAGATGATTGACACTTCTCTCACTTCTTCTAACTTCTATTTTTTATTGGCCGTTTTGCAGGGGTTTATACTGGCTTTTATTATTATTTTACGAGGAAGGGTAAGTAAAACGAATATCTTTTTCGGGCTGCTCATTTTCCTGTTTTCCCTATCGCTTTTGCACCTTATTTTGGAGGAGTCTATCAGTGGCTTCAACGCAAAGTTTCCCATTCCAATGGAATTTAGTTTCGCCTTCGGACCATTGGCCTATTTTCATATACTGTACATTAAAAATCCGCGCAAAATCTTTCAAACTAAAGACCTGTTGCATTTTTTGCCATCCCTACTCCTGGATGGCGTGTTTTTCTCTGCCTTTTTTCTCTACATCGGGGCTAATCTGGATTGGGCCTATGATAATATCATCCTGATACAATCCCTTGGTTTAATTATGTCCTTACTCGGTGCTGTGCAGCTTGGCATCTACACCTATTTTATGTATCGTGAGTCAATGGAGGCCAAAAGGTTATTACAAGAGTTTCAGAAAATTAGAAAATGGCTTAACTACCTGATGGGCTCATGGGTTTTTCTCATTGGTTTTTTGATGCTGGCAATACCTGTAGGGCTGTTGTTTATAGAAAAAGTTGATGAAAATGCAGCACTCTTTTATAAGCCTCTCGGAACCTTCATCGGCTTACTCATTTACTTTTTAGGTTATCTGTATTTGTTGAATTATGCAAAGATCATAGAAGGATATACCGCGCGTGTCGCCAAGTTCGGCTTTTCAGCAGAAGAGTTGGAAAATATGAAAGCTCAGATTATAGAAGCGCTTGCGGAAGAAGAACTTTTCAAAGATAATGACTTAAGTCTCGCCAAATTGGCCAGCCATTTACGCTGGCCAGTCAACAGCCTTTCATCTGTAATTAATGAAGCCTTCAACACTAATTTTAATGACCTCATCAACCACTTTAGGGTAACGGCTTTTAAAGCCCAAGTGCTTGAACCAGCAAGTAAAAAGTACTCGCTCGTGGGATTAGGGAAGGAAGTCGGTTTCCGCTCAAAATCTTCTTTTTATCGCGCATTCAAGAAGGAGACCGGTATGACGCCCTCCGAATATATCAAAGTGAGAGCCTAAATAGTCTCCTCATGAAAAATAAGTTTCACTTGTGGACTAGGTGTTTTTGTCTTTAAATTAATATCTATAAAATTTAAATCTAAAGTACAATACCTCGTAAAAAAGGGAATGTTATTGAGCATTGAGATTTAGCATAAGTTTCAAGAATTTTTAAACTAAATTTATTCTTAATCTTTTGTCTACTATATAATAAGACTTGATTTCCTTCCCTGGAACACTATTCTATCTCGAAAAACACCCCTGTAGTCCCCTTCAGGGGACAGCCGCACAGCTCTAAATCAGCAGAAAACCAATAGCTTTACCTCTATTTATTGCTTTCACAGAAGTCTTGTTATCTCCCTTGAGGTTCAGGTGCAAGGCTGCGAAGACTTGGTACAAAAGATAGAAAAAATCAAGACAAAAAGATGTCAGCCAGAGGCTGACTTCCACGCTGCTCTTCCACGCGCTCCCCGCCTCTTAGTCCTCCCGCCCGCTTTCTCGAACAAAGTTTATTTGGTTTTCGAACATTTGAGTATTTGTAATGAGTACCTCAATAGGTCTCATGTCCCCATTTGAGACCCATCCGATTTGCTACTATTCTGTTCCCGATAGACATTTGGTGAAAATTTACATTATGAAGAAAATAGCCATTACTATACTTTGTGTATCGATCCTAAGTTTCAGCAGCTTCGGCCAGGCCGAATTGGTCAATGTAAAGTCGAAGAAGTTTAAGACTTCCTCAGGTATCAAAATAGCGGGAAACATTGGCTACCTTGAAGTTCCGGAAAACCGAAAGAATCGTTCTGGCAGAAACATCAGGTTGAAGTATGTCCACCTCAAGAGTCTATCAGAAAATCCTGCTGCACCCGTGGTCTACCTTGAAGGTGGCGATGGGCTGAGCACCTGGGAAGCAGACAGTCCTAAAGATCTGAATGATAGACTTGAGATTTTAGAAGTGGCTGATTTGATATTCCTGGATAGGAGAGGGACCAATGACAAGGCACTTACTTATATCTGGGAAGACGAATATCCGCAAAACTTTTTTGTATCGGAGGAAAAAGCCAACCAACATTATCGAAAAATGGCCAAAGCAGCATTAGCTAAGTACACAGAACAGAAGATTGATATTTCGGGCTATAACATCGAAGAACATGCGGCTGACGTCAACGACCTGATGTCTCAATTAGGATTTGACCGCTACACCCTCTTTGGTTTTAGCTATGGTTCGCATATTGGTATGACGGTGATGAAGCAATATCCCGGCCAGGTGGAACGCGCCATTTTGGTGGGAGCCGATGCACCCCATCAAGCCTTCAATTTCCCCAGGCACCTTGATGAACAAGTGAAGAAAATAGGGGAGTTGGTAGCGCATGACAGTACGCTCGGCATGACTGCCGAAGATTTCAGCACGCTGGTGTATAATACCCTAATTCAATTAAAAGAAAATCCGGTTACGGTGACTGTCATAAATCCACTCACCAGGATGGCGATTGACCTCCCCATTGGTGACTTTGGCTTAGCACTTGTTTTGAGATTAGACATAGATGATGCCAATGATATCCCCGTAATTCCACGGCTACTTTATTCAATCAATACCGGGGACTACTCTGTGCTCAAGTATTTTGTTCAAAAACGGATCGTGTTTGCATTAGGACTTCCGGGGCAAGGAATTAACCAGCAGTTGGCTTCCGGTGCCAGTCATTCGCGCTGGGAGGCCATTCAGAAGCAAGCCACTGAGAGTGCATTCGGCAATGTGGTAAACTTCCCCTTTTCTGCAGTAAAGGATTACTGGCCGGAAACAGCTCTTTCATTTGACCCTTCAGCTCCGATAGTCAGCGATATTCCCACACTTTTTATCACCGGCACACTGGACTGCAGAATTCCGATGGAACAGGTAGAAGAGATAATGCATGGCTTTAGTAATGCAAGGCATGTGATAGTAGAAAATGCCGGGCATGAGCAAGCACAGTGGGCTGCAGAAGTGGCGGATAACATCATTCCTTCATTTATTAAAGGGGAGAATCTGGAATCAACAACTGTTGAATATTCCGCTATTGAATTCATCAGGTTAACAGGTGAAGCAAGTGGGCATCCAGCGGTTGAGTGAAGCTTAGCGGAGAAATTTTGAAAGTATTTAAGAATATAAAAGCACTTAGTTAACAACAAAATGTCTTGTAAAAATTTATGCTATCAATTTTGATGGTAAATTATCAGAAGGTTAAGAAGCAGAAGAACACTTTATTTAGTAATTTAGAGTAGTGATAACTCTTGTGTTTTCATTCAATTATAAACTGTAATTATGAGCAAATTTTTGATTTCTTTGTGTTTACTACTCACACTTTGTTGCTGCTCAAAGACTAGGGATGAACATGTATTGACAGCAGAAATCATGAAGCATTACAAAGAAGTTTATAATTGGGATCTAGTTGTTGGATTACCAACTTTCAAAGCATGCGATGATAAGTATAGACATCACCTTGATTATTTGCGGAAATCGGCAAATAAAGATGATCTTTTTTATATGCTTCAGGACACAAGTTCTGTTGCTTTTAAGGTGTTCTTGCTGCAAGAAATGCATAAAAAATATCCAGAATATGATAGTTTAATAATGAGGGAATATGGCTCAGACTCAACAGTTATTGAATTTGTTTCAGGCTGTATGGGTATTACCTACGAAAGGACATTGGGTGAAACTTCCCAGCATATAGTATCAGACTATCAAAATGATCCTTTACTATTGAGAAGTAAAAAATTCCAAGAGTAGATAATGTATTTAAAAAGATATAAAACCTTTTTGCTAGTACCCTAAGCAAATTGATTAATACTTTCAGTATTTTATCGCCTGGTACAGCAAATATGTTTTATCAAGGCGCTAGTCGTTATTGCATAGGGATAGTTTAATAAGCACCTAATGGGTATAGAGCCTATTTTCACGATATTTTAATGTTTGACGAATAATTCAAAATGAAACAGATATTTATAAAAACCTTCTTCTACCTTTTTTTACTTGTTATGGTATCTTGTCAAACAAGCACATCACCAATACACGAAAATGAAAAAACGCTTGTCGGAAGCTGGATGAAACCAGTGAATAATGGACAGGTACAAGGGTTGTATATGGAATTTCGCGAAGACAGAACCGGGGTCTTGGGTACTGTACTGAAAGTCAACGATAACCTTGAATTACCTCCTTACATGTCATTACAAGTGAAAGACTGGAGGGTACAAAGCGACACACTTTCTATTAGGTTAGGAATGCAATCGGGTTGGGCTGCCTCAGGCCCAGACGGAAAAAAAATAGAACAAAACAATAAGCCCAGTTATGCCCACTACTTGGTGAGAGAAGTATCCCAAACTGAGATCGTTTTGGAAGATTTAAGTGGCGCATTGCCAGTGAAAGAAAGATTCAAAAAGGTTGAGAAAATAGAAATAATAAAGTAAAGATGAATAATAATGGTTTTGATGCAGCATTTTCCTGAGTAGCCGTAGTTTTTGGCTTTCAGAGCCTTATCGTTTTCATATCCTTTAATACGCAGTTATATTGTTTGATAGAGGATTATGTGAATAGGAAAGAAGCTGGAAGGAGGGGTGAAGTGGATTGACTTCATTCTACCACACTAAATGCAGCAGCTTTTAATTCTTGATTCGATTTTGAGATACCATATTTCGCTGCCACCTGACGCCAATTTTTCACAACATCAGTCACTTCCTCAATTATTTTTAATGATTTTGCTTCATCAAGTCGAAAATACTCATGCACTTCCATAGCAAGATCCAAATCCAAGGCATTGTCATCTTCTGAAATATTAAGTTTTAAACCAGTCCCATTTTCAATGGGATTTATATCGAAAGCTGGTGATAAATGCCAACCGTTATTAGATAATAAAAAGCCATGATTTCTTAAATGGTCATCAGTATTTGAAACACAAATGCTGAAAACTATTCTTCTCCAAAGTTCATTGAGGTCTTCTTTAATGTTACTCCCATTATTTGAAATGAAATCTACCAACTCAAGATAGCTAACTCCAACAGCTGCATCAGCACCATCAGTGTATCCAAGTTGAGTCATAGCGGATGTGAAATGAATTCGTTTCCCCTCATCTGTTCGGTCAAACCTTTTTGTTAGAAATGTATGGTGATTACTACTGAATTTTCTAGCCTGACATTCAGCCATATTGATCCCGGCTGCGGTTGCAAGTTCGTAAGTTACCATTTCCCAGGCACCAATATCGCTATGGTCATTATTGCTAGGAAATTTCGCTATCCATAAGTTGTTATATGGATCAAGCACACTTGCTTTTGGTCTGGCTCCACCTAAAGAGGAGCCTGGGTTAACCAACATATTTAACCATTTCAAATAATTTGGGTTATCTATTGCATCCTCTTCCTCTAATCTCAGGCTTATTTGTTCGAGTTCTCGAATGGAAGTCCAGGGTGGGCTAGCTTGCAGTTCACTATCGCTTAGGTATTCCCCTTCTGAATCAAGTTTGAACCTTAATCCACCCATACGGTGACCATCATAAACTCCTAATAAGTAATCTGTTTCAAAAAGTTTGTTTGGTCTTCGATCTTGTAATCTAGCTTCAGCAGCTTCTCTTCTCTGCATTAAAACCCTTCCCCAACGGTCTGGTGAAGAGTCTGAAAATAATCCAAAATTAAATTTTTCATCACTAGTTAGATATTGAGGCCCTCTAAATAATTGCAAATCTGGATCAAGCGTGTGAGCAAATCCAGAATGCAGCCAGGCATGATCATATTCAAAAGAGAATATCTCTTTCCCTCTGAGCAGGTCAGATGTCAAAATACCCACAAGAGAGGCTCCATTGAGTTCTTGCCAATCTGCATATACATATATTTCTCTTTTCCCCATGACTACTTCTTTTTAGGTGCTCGTTCTTTAGTGCTTAATTGAGCATCCTGCAATTTCCTTCCTAGTATGTCGTCTTTAGCTAATTCCAAGAAATCATATTCAAGCCTAAGTACCTTAAGCACATTCAGGTAGTTACCAATGCTAACAGAAGGCAGTCCTTTCTCTATTGAAATAAGAGTATTTCTACCGATCCCTGCACGTTCAGCTACCATTTCGCCACTTAATTTGCGTCTTAAGCGAGCAAGTTTTATTTGTTCACCCACTGTCTCCAGTATTTGACGAGTTTTGGGAAGCAATATAGCACTCTTCTTTTTCATAATGTTTAATATATAGTGCAAATATATAAAATATTGCTTATTATATTAAACTTTATAATTGAAAATTGGTTTGGGCTTTTTGCGCCATATCACCATTATATAGTTCCCATTTTATCTCTAATTCCTTTCTCACTATTTACCACTTGTCGACAAACCACTCTATTCTCAGGAAGTAATTTTCAATTAATCCGCCATTATTAGGTTTGTAAGCTCATCTACAACCAAAACCAGTATATTCAATCGTATATTTTTTAAGAGAGATTGCTATTAGGTTGTTGGTCAGTTGTTTATCACAGATGGAATGGCTATTATTGTTAATTTAAAGATAAACCTATACTTTAAGTGATGAATCACTACTTCTTATTCATTGTTTTAAGCTTTCTATCTTATAGGAGCTACCCGCAAGAAAGTGGCAGTCCTGATTTTATTTTGAAAGCCATTGATAAACACGGAAAAGCCTTCATTAAAAATAGCAACATATCATCGGTGTCTATAGGGGTGCTTAAAGATGGCGAAAGCTACACCCAACATTTTGGCGAACTTGAAAAGGGCAAAGGTAATGTTCCTGATAATGAATCGATTTATGAAGTTGGCTCTGTAACAAAAACCATGGTTGGGTATTTAGTTGCTAAGGCGGTAGCAGAGGAGAAAATCAGCTTAGAGAAAGATCTTAGAATCTATCTGGAAGGAGATTATCCGAATTTAGAGTACAATAACAAGCCTATTACCATTAAGCACCTGCTCACTCATACGAGCGGTTTGCCGGTGACTTTGCCGGTAGCGTTAAATAATGTGTTTAAAAATTTAGATGAAAATGTACCTCAGGCATACCATGAAATAGAAAAGTCTTACGATAAAGAACAGTTCTTAGCAGATCTGAAAACTGTTTCCATAGACGCTGAACCTGGCACCACCTATTCCTATTCCAATGCAGGAGCAGAATTAATTGGCTATGTATTGGAAAAAGTGTACCGAAAAAGCATTAATGATCTATTAAAAGATAGTTTTGCAGATGAAAACCCTATGCTTGTCGCGACAATCGAGATCAATGAAGTACAGGAGAAAATGCTTGTAAGGGGTTACTGGATGGACAATGCTACATTCTCTCCCGCCCAACTCAACAAGTTATGGGCAACAGGTGGTGGCATTAAAATGGATATGAAAAGCATGCTACATTATATGGCTTTGCAATTGAATGCCGAAAATCCTATTATTTCAGAATCTCATAAAATATTGTATGATGATAATAACATGCATAAAGTCGCCTATTTTTGGGACGTTCGAAGAGATAAATATGGCACTTCTTATAATCATCATGGAGGAACGACTGGCACTCAAAATTGGCTGTTCATTTTTCCTAAATATCAATTGGGCATTTCCATCATCACAAATCATAGCGGACCAAAAACACCTAAACGGCTCAGTAAGACTGTAAAAAAGATATTGAAAGACATAGTGAAAGCATAATTTGTGAGGCAAAGCTCTGGTCAACAAGATTTCAAACAGAGACTCTTTTTGCGCTTTAGAGGTCCTATATCATTGATCATTTGAATTCAAGCATCTTCCCCCATGGCATCAAATAAAGTATCAATGTGCTACCCAACTCACAGGAAGCCTAAAATTCACTCAGGGAGGGTCAGTAGTGATTCATGAAGCAATAATATTTGCTCAGGAAGGGTGAGGGATGCTCAGGAAAGAATATTGTTTTGTTTAAGATTTTCGGTAGCGACCACTCTTTAGCCCTTCATTTTGTTCTCAAACTAAGAATTCACCTACTTTTCGATTAACATCTGTGTTTTAAGGATGTAAATTATAATTAAACGGCTATCTTTACTTCACTAGTTCAACAGCAACCAAAACCTGAAAATATACAATTTTTTTCTTTTGAGTTCATGTGGACTGTGTAGCGGATATAAGTAGATACTTGGTGTATCAACAAATGTTAACAATTGGCCATTGGTAATGCATAAAGTCAATCGTTATTGTCACGCAAATTAACTAATTTGATAATATTATATGAGAAATTTACTTTACATTTTTACAATTGCCACAATTATTTCCTGTACCTCAGAAGACGATACTTCTCAACTTACACCAGAAGATAACTTTAACTTTTCAGCATTTAAATTTCAGGGGTATGATTCGTTGGATTTTGACACTCTTTCAATTACATATAATTTAAATGATGCAGTTAAAATTGCTGATTATTCCAGAGATTCTATTGAGGGTTTTTTTACTTATAATCCCAATGACTTACTTGCAACAGTTGAAAGGGTTGTAGCAGGAGAAATAAACGATAAAGTAAATTATAAATATGATGATCATAACTTGACCGAAATATTGTTAGAAGACCGTTCTTCTTCAGAAATCGTTTATTCCAAGATCGAATATACTCATTCAGACTCCGATACAATATATGTGTCCCGAAAAAATAGTAATGACGGGACCATCTATGATATCAACATAACAGATTGTAAAATAGTGCTGGATGAAAATGATAATAGGACGTACTTTGAGAGGTACCTTTATTCAGATGATCGAACTAGAGCAATAGTATCAGAATATGATAACAACAACAATTTAGTCACAGAAACATTTTATGATGTTTTAGGCTCTCAATTAATAGAAAGATTTAATAATAGAGTTTCTTTTTTAACTAGTAAGAGTTCACTGTATGAAATATTTCAAAGAACTTACACTAGAAAAAATTTGATGCTTACAAATCACCTTAATATCAGGGCAATAAATCAAAATACAAGTGGTATAAATAGGATAAACGCTAGAAATATCTCCCCAAATAACATAAGTACTTTTCAAACTGATTTTAATACATCAGTCAATATTGAGATTATTAACCAAGCGGATAGTTTAGGATATTCAACAAATACAATTATTAAGACATATTTTGATAACACTTTATTCACAGTGTTTGAATATACTTTTATTAAATAAGAAAGAATTCAATATTGTTTGTACGTTGAATGTTTTTTTAACCTGCCTCACCTACAGATTATATTGTAAATTTCAACACTAATAAAAAAAACTTGCCTGGAATAAAATAAGTGGCTTAATAATACTGTAATCTCACATATGAATCTAAAAACACTTTTAGTTTTTTTTATTACTACCGTTAATAAGAGCTTGTGATATTTGTCGTGACGCTCAGTCTCTTGGATATTTAAACTAACTGAAAATGAGATTTCCTTAATCTCCTACAATGATTATGTAGTTTTGAGGTATGAAAATGAACATGGTACTGTTGTCGTGGGTAGCATGCAACCCAAAATTACAAAAATTTCACCGGCGGGGAAGAAAGTAGTTAATACACTGAAAATCAAGAGGTCAGTTGTTTTTTTAAGTTTTAGAACACCTGATATTGCCATTCGAGCAACAGTGTCGAAATATGGTGAGGCTAATTTTGTGTTAACTCATTACCTTCCTGATTTCCCAGAGCCCTTAGGAATTAGTTTTGGTTCAGCTGGACCTGAAACTACTTCTGATTTCTCCTTCTTAGGTTTTGATTTTAAAATGTCTTAGTTTTTGAGAAATTTAACAAAGAATCTTAAGCAGAGCTTATCGTTTATTCTATCGGCAATAGAATAGAATTAATAGGCCTAAGATCAATGGATTACTTAAAGCTGGTAGAAAAATATGCTTTCAATAAGGTCAAAGCTTTACCATATTCCAGCCATTCCACGCAAGGTGGTACTTTCACATGATCTAATACTCTTTAATTCAGAACCCTAAAAACTACCAAATCAAAAATTCCGTCCCCACCCTCTAACCCTCCAAAACCTAAAATCCAATTCAGGTCGGCAGACTACCGCTTTCGGTCGGTGCGTTACCTTGCCTTTTATTGGGGTTCCCTCTAGTTTTAGGGTTTAAAAATAAGCTAAACAAAATCAGGAACTTATGAGGATTTTAGAGATCATTTTACTACTTGTTATTACCATTATGCCCTTTCGTCAAAGAAAAGTGCTTTTGCGTTTTCGGGCTAATTATATCTCACTTTTTCTGGCAAATGTTTCCTGCCTATATTAGGTTACAACTATCTGCATAGGTACTACCGCTACAACAGTTTATTTGCCGTAGCATATACAATAGCTTCGTGGATATTAGCGACTTCTAGTTTTTCAAATAGTTTTTTTCTGTGAAATTTGACGGTATCCGGAGAAATAAAAATCTTTTCCGAGATTTCATTGATGGCATAGCCTCTGATGGCATATTGCAGTATTTCCTTTTCTCTGGTAGAAAGCTCAACCTTCGGCAATTTTTTCCAGCAATCGCTTGCTAAATCATAAGTTATACGCTGAGAATCATCTTTTTTAGTAATCACTATATTTCCGGATTGCTGCGCTGTTGCTAAAGAGACGATACAAATAGCTTTCCAGATTTTCCCTCTTTCCGTCAAGTATAAAGGTGTCAGCTTTTGATGAATTAAAATGCGTTTGCCTTCATCAGTGATGAGATGAAAATCATAGCCTATTGTGTATTCCTTTCGCTCTTCAACAGGGATTTGCTCATAAAAATCAAAGCCAACGGTATTAATCTTAAGTAGCAATTTCAGATCCTCTTCCGGTACATATTTAAAATAAAAGTCATAGCCCATTTCCTGCACCTCGGCAGGAGAAAGACCACATAAAAACAAAGGATTATCAGAAACATATTCAAACCCCTTTGTTTCGTAATCAATCACATAAACGCTCTGATAGGTGGTTCTGGCAAAGGCTGCGATGGCGGCAAGATAATCTGCGGTTTGCGCCATATCCTTATCGCTTAGCCGTTGAACGCTATTTTGGAAGGTAAAAAAGGAATTTGTATCTGCCATAACCCATAAAGGCTTTGTAACAAATATAAGTTTTTTTTGAAAAACTACTCCCTAGGGTAGTGGATACTTTAAAAATAATAGTAGCGAAGCGATGCGGTATCTTAAAACTACCCCTGGGTGTAGCTGAAAAAGGATGGTATACCCATAGTTTTGCTTTCAGTCAAATGATTTACTTACTCAAAATGGTTAAGTCATCTTTTATCAAACTTAAAACTAACCAATCATGATCCCAAAAATTTTAACAGCAGCTCTCTTGTTTATGACAGGATTTTATCATCCATCAACAGCGAACATCAGTAAATATGATAGCTCGGAAGCTTCAGCAGCAACCACTTCCGCGATTTCTGAGCTCCAATCTATTACCGATCTAACTGAGGCACAGTGGCAGGAAGACCTGCGATTTTTGCAAAAAACTATACACCAGGAATATGCTTTTCTTTTTGTAAAAACTACTAAGGAGGCTTTTGATAAAAAAGTAGAGGCACTCCATAAGGATATTCCTAATCTGCAAGCCCACGAGATTGTGGTCCGTATGACAAGTATTATTGCATCTTTTAAATATGGACATACAGGGCTTTTTCTGTATCAAAAACCGATGAACTTTCACTCCTTACCTTATAACCTATATGAATTTAAGGATGAAATCTACATACAGGGTCTTCAGAAAAAGGATGAAAAGGCGTTGGGAGCCAAAGTTGTTACAATTAATGGAATGCCTATAGTTGAAGCCCTGGATAAGGTAAAACCTGTGGTCAATGCAGAGAATGCGCAGTATTTTAAAGCATATGGCATTAAATATCTTAGCTGTCCTGAAGTATTGCATGCTCAGAGAATCACTAGCACTTTACAACAGGAAGTGGTATTAACGCTGCAAAAAGAGGGTAAACAATTTACACATTCCTTTTCGGTTATGCCAGAGGGTGAAAGCGTACCTACGCATCGAGGGTATGTTCACCAAAGTGGGGATTGGCTTGATGCCAGAGATCAATCTGCCACCCCACTGTATTTAAAAGACCTGGACAAAGTATATTATTCTATCTATCTGGAAAAGGAGAAGGCCATGTATATACGTCATAGTAGAATAGCTGATGAAGTGGAGGAGAGCACTAAGGATTTTTATAGCAGGGTGCTGAAGGAAGTAGAGGAGAAGGAAGCGGATAAATTGATTATCGACCTACGCTTAAATGGAGGCGGGAACAACTACCTTAATAAAGATGTAATCAAGCGTATCATCCAGACAGAGCGAATTAATGCAACCGGAAAACTATTTGTAATTATCGGAAAACGAACGTTTTCTGCCTGCCAGAATTTGGTAAATGAATTGGACAATTATACGAATGTCATATTTGTGGGTGAGCCTACTGCAGAGAATATTAACTTTTGGGGAGATAATAGACCGGTAAAATTACCTAATACAGCCATCACCGTTTCCCTTTCTTACCTGTGGTGGCAGGATAAGCCCTCACTGGAGAATGCAGAGTGGATTGCACCTAGTGTTCCTGTAAGGATCAGTTTTGAGGAATATATAAACAACGAGGACCCTGTACTGCAAGCGGCCTTGAACTTTGATATTCCTGGTTTTAGACCAAAACCTTTAGATTATATCGTAAGCTTATATTTATCTGGTCAAACTGAAAAAATGGGAGCAGAGCTTAGTAAAATGATGCAGGATACTAATTATGCTTTTTACGACTTTGAAGCCGGACTCATTGGTCTGGGTAATTTACTATTGCAAAGTAAGCGCGATCCACAAGTGCAGGCAGCTATACAGGTTTTTACAATGATAACGCAAGTGTTTCCAGACTCTGCCAAAGCCTATAATTATTTAGGAGAGTCCTATGCTGCGGCAGGTGATATTCCTGGAGCTAAAGAAGCCTTTAAAAAAGCAATACAGATAGATAATCAGGGTAATGATGGTCAATCGGCAAAAGTCAAGCTAACTCAACTGATGAAATAGTTTATTTTATTAACATCAATATCCAGTTTACTAATCGAAACTGATGTCCCCTAAAAAACTAGAAAGTTAGTTAATATTATTAAAGATGTCGCGTCCTAAAATAAGTTGAAACAATTGCGACTTATTTTAGGACGCGACATCTTCTGGCTACCAATCCTCAGAGGAAGGTACACAGTAGACTTAATTTTTAATCCTGGTATTTCAATTTCTTCTCATCCTCATCGCAACTTCCCAACTCATATTCCTCAAAACCCACCTACGTCTTCCGCTGGCTGAAAGTATAGTAAAGCTATTAAATCACCACATACAGTATAGCCGGAACAAAGGATCGGTGATTATCTCAATAATAGTAGTACCTTACTAACGGTATTTTAACATAAAGCCAATGAGCAATTCAAATGGTCTGGATTATAATTTAATCAAGGAGGATATCTCTAAATATGTAGCGCTCTCAGATGAGGAGTTTCAATATTACTTTGATTTGCTAAGAGTTAAAACGTTTTCCAGAAATGAGAACTTGCACCGCAGTGGCGAAGTTTGCAAACAAGCTTACTTTATTCAATCGGGTTGTTTTAGATATTACAACCTCCTGGATGGTGAAGAGCAGACAGGTCAATTCTTTTTCGAAGGCAGTTGGTATAGTGATTATGAAAGCTTTTTGTTTGAAAAGCCCTCAAGTCAAACCATTCAAGCTCTAGAAACAACAACTGTAGCGATCCTTAGCAAAGTGGCCTTGGAAAAGCTGTACAGTAGAATACCGAAGTTTGAACGTTTCGGTCGGATTACGGCCGAAAATGCTTTTATGGGCTTAAGAAAATATACCGATTCCATCACCCATCTCTCTGCGGAAGACAGGTACAAATTATTGATCAAAAACCGTCCTAAAGTTATTCAAAGAGTGCCGCAGCAATACATCGCAAGTTATTTAGGCATCCGTCCGCAGTCTTTAAGCAGAATCCGAAAAAATTTGGACTAGGCATTCATTTCTTAACATATGTGAATTTCTAGGATATCACCAAGCGCTAGTATTGTATCAGTTTTAAATTTTATAACGATACAAGATGAAAAAGTTACTTCTATTGGCCAGTTTGGTCATTATCACAGCAGAGACAATACAGGCACAAGATCAAAAAGTTCCGGTTTATGCCCATATTGCAATTGGGTATGGTAATACGTTTTTTTATGGTGCATTGGCAGAAAAGGAGACCATAAACGATGGCAGAGGCTTCGGACGGAACCAGGGGAATACGCTTAGCACATTTTTTTATGCTGCGCCCAAGAATTGGAAAGGGCTCGGAATTGGAACAGGCGTAAAGGGTTTTTTCGCTACACCCAATATCGGTGGAAATAATGAGACTTACCTCTTTAATTATTACCATGTAGGGTTAGGATTGAAATATCATCCCTTTTCGGCTCAATTTAATGAAGGGTTTTACACCAAGTTCAATTTTGGTTTTGGTCAGATGACAGAAAAAATGAAATATCCGGATGAGAATAGCTATGAACATCAGTTTGCAATTGGCACCACCTTGCTTGGCGCTATTGGCTATGCATTCCCGCTAGGAGATACACAGAGATTGTCGTTGAATATCGACTTAGAGGCCGAGTATTCGTCTCGGAGAGGTGATGTGACCGACTTGGGCGAAGATCAGGAATTTCAGAATAGTCATGTGAGCATCAACTTTGGTTTAAGTTTTTAATGTTCAATTGTTTGAATTCTTATTCTGATACAAAAACACTTATATCCTTGTTTCCGCCATGCATGCATGGCAGCAGCTTAGGCCTAATTCTTCCCAGTCAACAGCAACAGTTTTTTCAAAATTATCCTCATTCCCTCAAATATTCCCCTTCAAAATCCTAAATTCCAATTCAGGTCGGCAGACTACTACTTTCGGTCGGTGCGTTGCCTTGCCTTTTATTTGAGTTCCCTATAGTTTTATGCTATTAAAAATAAGCTAAACTAAATCAGGAACTTATGAGGATTTTAGAGATCATTTTACTACTTGTTATTACCATTCTGCCCTTTATCAAAAGAAAAGTGCTATTGCGTTTTCGGGCTAATTATATTTTAATTTTTCTGGCTGCACTGTTGGTATTGCATTTAATTTTTGAAGGGGCACGCTGGCAAATGTTTCCTGCCTATTTACTGCTGCTTGTGTTGGTATGGAGAATAAAAGTGGTGGATGCTGCACAACCAGTCCGCTTAAACTTTTTAAGGGGCAGCGGCTATTTTGTTTTTCTGTTGGTCGCCATTATAGCCTGGGTGCTTCCGCTGGCTTTACCCGTTTTTACCTTGCCGGAACCTCGTGGAAATTACCAGGTAGGCACACAAACCATTCATGTTAAAACCGATAGACCGGAGGAGATTACTGAAGACACAAACGACAAGCGGGAATTTCTGTGCAAAATCTGGTACCCCAGCGAGGCTGATGTGTCAGGTTTAGAAGGAGAAAGCTACTTAGACCCCGCGGGCAGAGAAGGTTTTGCCACTAAATACGGCTTACCGGCCAACGCACTTAATTACCTGGATTATGTGGATACTTATGTCTACCCCGAGCTTCCGGTAGCAGAGGGCAAGTTTCCGGTATTGCTTTTTTCACATGGCTACGGCTCCAAAGCCACGGGCTACTATGCCTTACTGACCGAAATCGCCAGTCAGGGCTATATCATCATCAACATGAACCATACCTATGAAAGCTTAGGAGCTACTTTTCCCGATGGAAGCAAGAAGTTTTTTGATTATCAGTTTCAGCAGGAAAGGATGTCCTGGGATGCAGAGTTGATGGACCCCATGATAAAAGCTTTTGACGAGGGTGTGGAATTCGAGAAAAGACATCCCATTGTGCTGCCTGCCATTAGAAATTATCAGGAAAAAGATGTTCAGTCGCGTTGGGCCCAAGACATCACCTATGTGTTGGACTTGCTGGAGCAGTGGAATGCTGAAGGATTGTTGAAGAACAGGCTTGATTTAGATAAGATTGGCATTTTCGGACATTCAGTAGGAGGGGGCACTGCCGGTAGAGTGGCCATGAAGGACAGCAGGATTAAGGCCGCTGCTAATTTGGATGGCATCCAGTGGGGTGGAAAGGTAGATACGGTGTATCACTTGCCTTACCTTTTTGTATCTGCAGATTGGCCGGCCGAGCACCATGATATTAATTCCCATGTGTACCTCAAAAAGAGCAGCGACTATTTTTATGAAGCGAAGTTGCTCAATTCAGGCCATCCCAACTTTATGGATATTCCCTTTATGGTGACCATCAAGGCGGTCAGTCAGTCAGGCGATATTGATCCTGCCTTAGGCGCGGAAATCACCACTCAGCTACTCACTGCTTTTTTCGATCGGCATTTACGATCCTCTGCTGATGCGGATATGGAAGGTATAGCTGCTCAATATGATTTGCTGGAGTTGGAGGTTTTTCAGGGGGATTCGGTGAGGTAGATCTTGCTTAAAAAGATGTGTTTAGTACAGTAAATAAAAGGTCGTTTTCCCTTTACGTTTGTCCTCGCCGGACAGGCTTTACTTTTTTGCTTGACAAAAAAAGTAAACAAAAAAGTCAAGGCTGGATTCATTCTTTAACGCTATTTTCTACAATAAATTGGGAAATGAAAGAAACTCCCTGCGGTCAGACACTTTCATTTCTAATCCAATTTATTGTGGAAAATATCTAAAATGAATTAGGCCGGGGGCTTTCTAATGACAAACCTCTTTGCCTTTAAGAAGATTGATCCACTGCAGTTGAAATGACGTCTTATTTGATATTCGACTTTCAATTGAGGACACAAAAAGAAAAACGTATTTAAGAACGTCATTGCGAGCCCTCCCATTTTTAAGAACAAAACGAACAAATTTTGATGACGTCATTATATACCGTCATTGCGAATCCCCTTTGGGTGAAGCAATCTTATGATTAGGATGACAAGCCGTTCTAAGGAGGTTTTTACTTCGGTATTGAAAGATTGCTTCACTACGTTCGCAATGACGTTTCAATTGAGTTTATGGGAATGATTACCTGCTTGTATATCTAATCTGTTTGCCATGGTTCGTGTCTCACGATCCACTAAAAATTCAAACAAAGTTCTACATTCCAGAAAAGCTGCGTCAGACACGCACCTTGGCTTAGAAAGAAACCAGCTAGAGGCTGAGCAACCTTTGGCTGGATTCTTTCAAATGATTCAGGCCGGTCCTTCTAAATTCAATATTCTTAAAACTGTTTTTCCGCCTAAATTAGAATGGTATAGTTATAAATTTGAAGGAACGAGCCCCCTCTCCTTTGGGGAGGGCTGGGGAGGGGTCTCAATTCCAAAATTTATACCCACTCTCCCTAATTTCACCTATCTTGTCCTCAAAACCCACCCGTCCGCATGCGGACGTTTGCGTGCTTTAATGAACGTATTGAAATGCAGAATAATAGCTTTAAAGGCTCAAGAAGCCAGTTTATACATACTTGGCACAGAGTTGGTAAAAGTGAATACGAATTATTATTACTTTACATGGATAAGAAAATTGTACAAAAAAGGTGGACGGCCAAAAAGTTGCTAATGATTGGAGCAGGGGTACTCATTTTGAGCCTGATTATCTACCAATTGCTTTTTGCAGATACCCGCTCAACCTTAAATGTTAATAAAGATAGATTGAGCATTGGCACAGTGAAAAAAGGGGAGTTCAAAGATTTTATTCCCGTAACAGGCAATGTGGAACCGGGAGAAACCTTTTACTTAGATGCCATAGAAGGAGGAATTATTGCAGAAATAGTGCGGGAGTCCGGGGCCATAGTGAAAAAAGGCGATACCATCTTGAGCTTAACCAATTCCAATCTGCAACTGGAAGTGATGCAGCGTGAAACGCAATTATACGAGCAAATCAATAATTTAAGGCAAACACGCTTACTCCTCGACCAGAATGATTTAAGTCAGCAGGCACAACTAGCCGAAATTGACTACCAACTCAACTTATTAAAGCCTCAATATATTCGTTTCAAAGGTCTTTTTGAGCAAAAATTGATCTCGGAAAGAGAATTTGAAGAGGTGCGAGAAAATTATGACTATAATGTAAAACGCAAGCAATTAACCTACAGAAGCTACAAAAACGATTCTGTTGCCAGGGTTTTTCAATTGAGGCAGTTGCGTAATTCGGAGCAAAGAATGCAGCGCAGCCTGGATGCAGTAGGTAATATCTTGAATAACCTTACCCTTCGGGCGACCAGAGATGGCCAGTTAGCCACGCCTCAATTAGAGGTGGGCCAGTCGGTGGTTTCAGGACAGCGATTGGGTCAGATAGATATTATGAATAATTATAAAATCAGGGTGGGAATAGATGAACTCTACTTACCAAGAGTGGATGTCGGACAAAAAGGAAGTTTTACCTTTTCAGGAGCAGAATACCATCTGATGATCAATAAGATTTACCCCACCATAACAGGCGGAAGGTTTGAAGTAGATATGATCTTTGAAGGGGAAAGTCCTGAAGGCATTAGAAGAGGGCAAACGGTTCGGATAAAACTGGAACTGGGCGCCACAGAAGAGACCTTGCTTTTACCGGTGGGTGGATTTTACAAAGATACCGGCGGCAACTGGGCTTATGTGATCAATCCATCTAACCCGGATGAAGCAATAAAGCAGCCTATTAGATTAGGTAGGAAAAATATAGACTACTACGAGGTGATAGAAGGTTTAGCAGAAGGAGAAAAAGTAATTGTTTCCGGCTATGAGAACTACGGGGATAAGGAGAAGTTGAATTTGAAGTAGGGGAGAGGTTGTAAGTTGTAGGTAATAGGTTATAGGTAGAGAGTAGTGAGATTTGAGTACAGAGATATGAGATTTGTGTGATAGCTCTTAGGTCAGTACAGGGAAGCCCCTTAATCCCCAATGGGGAGATGAGAGACCGCTTATTCTCCCAAAAGAGGAGGTATTCAATGTTGTGGGAGCAATGAAGTCAGATTTCCTTTGCGGAAACTTTGCGCCACTGCGCCTTTGCGAGACTTTTCATGCGTCAAAGACGCCTGCGGACTCGATGTTATTAGTAGTAGATTGAAATAAAGAATATTAAAAAATGGAAATTGCAGGCATGTTAACTTGCAAACCTGGCAACGTGAAAAACTGCCAACCTAATACCTAAAACTTAATACTTAATACCTAAAACATAAAAAAACATAAAATATGGATCATGTAATTAAAACGGTTGATTTAACAAAGCTTTACACTACGGAAGAAGTAGAAACCACTGCTTTGAATAACATCAACATCGAAATTAAAAGAGGTGAATTTGTCGCCATCATGGGGCCTTCAGGTTGTGGGAAATCTACTTTACTCAATATCTTAGGCTTGCTGGACAATCCCAATTCCGGTGAATACCATTTTGTGGATCATGAAGTAGCCAAATACTCTGAACGTCAGAGAGCTCAGCTACGAAAAGGCTCTATTGGCTTCGTTTTCCAGAGCTTTAACCTGATAGATGAGTTGACTGTATTTGAAAATGTAGAGCTGCCATTGCTTTACATGAAAGTGCCCTCTGCAGAGCGTAAGCAAAAAGTGGAAGAAGTACTTACCCGCATGAATATTATGCACAGGCGCAATCACTTCCCGCAGCAGTTATCCGGTGGACAGCAGCAAAGAGTGGCAATTAGCCGAGCAATTGTAGCTAAGCCTGCAGTGATCCTTGCCGATGAGCCAACAGGTAATCTGGATTCCGCCAATGGCGAAGAAGTAATGAAATTACTGGAGCAGCTGAATAACGAAGGTACCACCATTGTGATGGTAACGCACTCACCGCATGATTCCAATTATGCGCACAGGGTGATCAATTTATTTGACGGACAGGTAGTTACAGAAAATATAAGAGAGCAGTTTCATGTGTAATGAGTTGTGCAGTTCAATTTGAGATGTAATTTCCTATTTACTAATGCACATCCAAAAAGAACCACATAACTATTAATTACCAGTGAGATTAGCAGTGTTACAGTCCTAGCTCATAAATCATCAATCTAAAATAAAACCCATGTTAAAAAACTATATAAAAATAGCTTGGAGGAACCTTTTCAGAAATAAAAGTTTCACCATTTTGAACATCACTGGTCTGGTAGTAGGCATGGCAGGAGCGATGCTTATACTGCTTTGGATTAATAGGGAATTGAGTGTAGACAGATTCCATGAAAATGGTGAGCAGCTTTATCAGGCATGGAATAGAGATACAATTGATGGTGAAGTTTGGTGCTGGACTACAACGCCAAAACCTATGGGCCCAGTTTTAGCTCAAAATTATCCTGAAATAGTAGAGGTATCGCGCTATAGCTATTTCGGAAAAGGAATTTTTGCTATGGGAGAAAATAAAATCAGTAAGGAATCCGCTTTTGTCGATTCTACTTTTCTTCAAATGTTTACCTATCCTCTTTTACAAGGTGATAAGCAGACTGTATTCAGTTCGCCAAATTCGATTGTACTAACCGAAAGCATGGCGCAGAATCTTTTTGGAAATGAAAATGCCATGGACAAAGTAGTTCGATTTGAAAATCGTGTGGATTTGAAGGTTACTGGTATAATGGCTGATTTACCCTCAACTACTGATTTCGATTTTGAAGCTCTATTGCCATGGTCGCTTATGGTACAGCTAGGCTTTTCGGACGAAAATTGGGGTAATAATTCTATTTCCACCTATGTGCAGGTAGAAAAGGGGATAGATATAACTGCCTTAAATAACAAGGTTAAGACAATCAAAAAGGAGCATTCCGAAGAAAGCACTACCGAAGTGTTTTTATACCCTGTTGAGCTGGGGTATCTGTATAGCAATTTCAAGAATGGGGTTGTTGTTGGAGGCAATATCGATAGAGTGAGGATGTTTGGGTTAATCGGTTTATTAATTTTAATTATTGCCTGTATCAACTTCATGAACCTCAGTACAGCAAGAAGTGAGAAACGAGCTAAAGAAGTAGGCATCAGGAAATTATCGGGTGCCAGAAAAGAAGGTCTAGTGACTCAATTTCTGATTGAATCACTATGTCTGACAATAATAAGCGGTATTTTGGCTATTTTGCTAGTCCAGCTACTATTGCCATCCTTTAATAATATTATCGGTATAACGCTTAGCATTCCTTTTGAGCAGCCATCTTTCTGGATTCTCTTCCTGTCATTTATTGCGATCACAGGAATTCTTGCAGGCAGTTATCCTGCTTTTTTTCTTTCCTCATTTAAACCAGTGAAGGTACTGAAAGGAACATTCAAGAAATCAGGTTCCATGTTTGCACCCAGGAAGATTTTGGTAATTGTTCAATTTACAGTAGCCATCATTCTTATTGCATCAACAATTATAGTTAAGCAACAGATTGAACATGTTCAAAGTAGGGCTAAGGGCTATGATGATGCACAACTATTGTACTTCGGTCTTAACAAGGAAATTGAAGATGGTTTTGTGAGTTTTAGAAACGATTTACTACAAAACGCAGATGTTACTGCAGTAACAAAATCGATGTCGCCCATTACCCAAAGCTGGAGCAATAGTTGGGGAATAGGTTGGGAAGGAAAAGATGAAAACAGTAAGCAGCTGATTTATAGATTTGCTGCCGACATCAAACCAGTGGAAACTTTTGGATTTACCTTGATTGAAGGGCGCGATATTGATGTGACGAAGTATGCAACTGACTCTATGGCAGTTATTTTGAATGAGGAAGCAGTCAAAACCATGGGGTTTGACGATCCAATTGGTCAATTAATATCCGATGGAGATGAGCCTTTTCATGTAGTAGGCGTTATCAAAGATTTCATCATTGGCTCACCGTTTAGTAGAAATAAACCCGTAGTAATCGAGAGTTCTGCAAGCTGGTTCAGCACGATTCATATCAAATTGAATAAGAGCGTTTCAATGACAGAGAGTTTGGCTGCGGTAGAAACAATTTTCAGTAGGAATTTTCCTAATATTCCTTTTGAATACGAGTTTATTGACGATTCTTTCGCTAAAAACTTCGCTAACCAGACACGAATTGCCACACTCACCACAATATTCTCAACATTAGCTATCCTCATTTCATGTCTGGGACTGTTTGGATTATCCGCCTATGCAGCAGAGCAAAGGAATAAAGAGATAGGCGTACGAAAAGTATTGGGAGCCACAGTTGCTCGTATTATGTGGCTTCTATCTACTGATTTTTTAAAACTTGTGATAGTGTCTTTACTTATTGCAACGCCAATTGCCTGGGTAATGATGAATAATTGGTTAATGGATTTTGATTATCGCATATCAGTGTCAGCGCTGGTTTTTATCGGTACGGGTATAATGGCCATACTAATTGCTTTACTTACCGTGAGCTTTCAGGCATTTAAAACAGCCGTAATCAATCCAGTAGATGCGCTGAAGAATGAATAATTAGATTTAATAAATAGAAATCATGCTAAAAAACTACTTTAAAATCGCCCTTAGAAACCTAACAAGAAATAAAGGATTTACCTTCCTGAATATGGCAGGTCTTATAGTAGGCATGGCGGGTGCTATATTGATTAGCTTATGGATTATGCGTGAGGTGAGCGTGGACAGATTCCATGAGAATGGAGAGCAAATTTACCAGGCCTGGAATAGAGACGATGTTGACGGTGAAATCTGGTGCTGGACCAGCACACCGAAGCCTTTAGGGCCTGTTTTGCAGCAAGATTATCCTGAAATTAGTAAAATGGCACGCTACAGCGATGCAGGGAATTTGATCTACCAAAAAGGAGCGAATAACTTAAGAGGAAATTCAGTTTTTGTTGACTCTACATTTCTGCAAATTTTTAGTTTCCCGCTTCGTGAAGGAGACATGAATACCGCTTTAGATGAGCCCATGTCGGTAGTGATAACCGAAAAACTGGCAAAGAAGCTTTTTGGGAATGAAGATGCTATGAACCAGATGGTGAAATTGGAAAACCGGATAGAGTTAAAAGTGACAGGCGTATTAGAAAATTTACCTGATAATACGGATTTCGATTTTGAGGTACTGATGCCTTGGTCACTAATGGTGCAGTTAGGCCTGTTAGATCATGGTTGGGGTGATAATTCTGTTGCCACATTTGTAGAGTTGGAAGAAGGTGTAAGGATTTCTCAGCTAAATGAAAAAGTAAAGAATGTGACGAAAGAGCATTCTTCCAATAGCACCACAGAGGTGTTCTTGTATTCCTTTGAGGAATCTTATTTAGTAGATGAGTTTGTGAATGGTAAGCCCGTGGGAGGTAAAATTGACCTGGTTTATTTTTTCGGGTTGATAGCTATTTTGATTATTGTAATTGCCTGCATCAATTTTATGAATTTGAGCACTGCCCGCAGCGAAAGAAGGGCAAAAGAAGTGGGCATTAGAAAACTTTCTGGAGCGCACAAAGGGATGCTCATTACTCAATTTCTTATGGAATCTTTTCTGCTTACTACCATCAGTGCAGCAATAGCCTTACTTGTAGTACAGTTGCTATTACCTTCTTTCAATACGCTTATTGGTCAGGAACTCACCTTTCCTTATAGCAACTTATACTTTTGGTTTGGTATTGTAGGCTTTGTATTAATTACAGCTGTTTTGGCAGGCAGTTATCCAGCTTTTTATCTGTCCTCATTTAGACCTGTAAAAGTGCTAAAAGGAAGCTTTAAAAAAGTAGGATCAAAGTTTTCTCCCAGAAAGATATTAGTTGTTAGTCAGTTTACTTTCGCTATTATTTTAATTGCATCCACTTTTATAATTAAGCAGCAGATAGAATTTGCGCAAAGCAGATCAAAGGGATATGACCAATCACAATTGGTATACCATAAAATAAACGAGGAAATGGAAGATGGCTTTGTCTCTTTTAGGGAGGAGGCAATAAAATTGAATTTGGTGGAAGGCATGACAAAGTCCATGTCGCCTATTATTCACAGTACCACCAATTCCTGGGGTATGGAATGGGAAGGGAAAGATGAAGATAATAAGCAGTTAATTCATCGATTTGGATCTGATATCAGGCCTGTAGAGATTTTTGGATTGAGCCTAGTGGAGGGTCGCGATATAGATGTTACCAAATATGCAACGGATTCCACTGCCATCATTCTCAATGAAACAGCAGCAGAAATAATGGGGTTTGAAAACCCGATAGGCCAAATTATTTCTGATGGGCCCAAGTATCACGTAGTGGGCGTTGTGGAAGATTTTGTAATGGGGTCACCGTTTGGTAAAATTATTCCCTTGGTAATAGAAAGCTCAGAAAGCTGGTTTACTACTTTTCATATGAAACTTAATTCCGAATTAAATACAAAGGATAATTTAGCTGCTATTGAAAAGCTCTTTCATAAACATTATCCTAACATTCCTTTTGAATATGAATTTGTTGATGAGGCTTTTGCGGAAAATTATAATGACCAGGAGAGATTTGCTGATTTAACCACTTTATTCTCAGGTTTAGCCATTTTTATTTCATGCCTGGGTTTATTTGGCTTATCAGCCTATGCGGCAGAGCAAAGAAGCAAGGAAATTGGTGTAAGAAAAGTGCTGGGTGCTTCTGTAGCCCGTATTTTAATGTTGCTTTCCAGCGATTTTGTAAAGTTAGTGCTTGTTGCTATCGTTATTGCTATTCCGGTTTCTTGGTGGTTAATGAGTGAATGGTTGCTAATGTTTGAGTACCGCACTTCTATTTCAGTAGATGTATTTGTTGTAACAGCTTTTATAGCATTAAGCATTGCTATTTTAACGGTAATAGGTCAGGCCTACAAAACTGCTAATATCAACCCGGTAAAATCCCTTAAAGACGAATAAGCTTATTTAAAATATAAAACTCATGTTAAAAAACTACTTTAAAATCGCCTTCAGAAATCTAGCCAAATACAAGTTGTATACAAGCATTAATTTGATTGGTTTATCGGTTGGCTTAGGAGTGAGTATTCTGATTTTTCTTTTCATACAGCATGAAAATTCTTTTGATGATTTTCATGAAAATGGGGATAGGATAGTGCGACTTTTATGGGAAGATGGAGAGCTGGGAAATACCGAAATTAGCGCTAGCACACCTTTGGCTGCGCCCAAAAATTTGAAAGAAAAATTTCCGGGAATTTTGAAATCCACCTATTACATCAATCAGGGCTCACTCGTCAAAAAAGTAGACTCGAACAGCGAAAATCAAAATCATATGATTGTGAGTGCTGATTTTCTGGATATATTTTCATTTGAAGTTCTAAATGGTGAACAAAATCCTTTTAGGGGTGAAAATAATCATGAAAATGTGGCTAATGTTGTAGTTATCACAGAAAAAACAGCGATTAAGTATTTCGGAAAATCGGATGTTATCGGAGAAACGTTGCTTTTTCAATTGGCAACAGATTTCGAGCCTTTTGTCATTAAAACTGTTCTAAAAGATCTTCCCAGTAATAGTAGTTTGCAATTTGAAATACTTTTACCTGAAAATACGCTGATAAGTATTGCAGGGGAAGGCTATGATGAAGGATGGTATAACACCTACGGTGGTTGTTTTCTATTGCTGGATGAAAATGTCAGCTTAGAACAAGTGGAAGCTTCTTTTGAGCCCTTGGTGGCAGATTTAGTGAATAGGGATGAAGAGAGTGAGATTTATAATTTGCTTCTACAACCCTTGGCTGATATTCATTTGGACAGCGAAGTAAGTACAAGTTTAGTTGTTGGAACAAATCCAAAATTACTTTGGATTCTTTCTGCAGTTGCAGTGCTTATCCTTCTCATCGCTTGCATCAATTTCACCACACTGTCAATTGGTCGCTCTGCCACTCGTGCTAAAGAAGTGGGTGTTAGAAAAACGATGGGTGCAGGGTATCAACAACTTTTTGGCCAGTTCATGACAGAGTCTTTCCTCTTAACAATTGCCTCTGCCATTATCGGTTTAATTTTAGCTACTCTTTTATTATCTACCTTCAATAATTTATTCGATAAATCTCTGGTAATTTCCTTTAGTCCTATCCAACTTTTCATTATTTCTGGCTTGTTGCTATTTATCACATTCTTGTCAGGCGCTTATCCTGCAATATTTTTAAGCCAACTGAAGCCGATTGCAGTTTTAAAAAGCAGCTTGAACCTAAATTTTGGTAAGCAAGGACTACGCAGATTTTTAGTAGGTTTTCAATTCTTCTTATCTCTCTTTCTATTGGCTTGTACGCTCGTGATGTACAAGCAGATGGAGGCAGTGAATAATTATGATTTAGGATTTTCAAAAGAGGACGTTTTAATGGTGGAAGTGCCCAGTATTCCTAGTCAAGATCTTGTGGAAGTAATGATAACCAGTTTTGAAAAAGCAAATCGGTTTAAAGAAATTATACAGAAAAACAGCAATGTGCAAATGGCTGGGATTTCCAACGCCACCTATGGCAATAGAAACTGGTGGGATGGTGGTTTTACTAACAGCGATGGAGATATGCAATATTTCAAGTTCGGGTTTGTCGACCCTGATTACGCTAACCTGATGGGCTTTGAGTTTAAAGAAGGGCGAAATTTTTCAAAAGATTTTTTGTCCGACAGTAATGCCTTTGTTGTAAATGAATCTTTTGTGGAAGCCACTAAAATGGAGAACCCTTTGCAGCAGCAAATCAATGCCGCTAATGATGAAGGCTTTGCAGACCATAAAATCATAGGAGTGATAGCTGATTTTCATCAAGGGTCACTTTACGATAAAATTGAACCATTGATCTTAGTAATGAACCCTAAACTGTTGTTTTCAGGCATTAACTCCTTAAATATTAGTGGAGCTACCAACCCGGTCGTTTTTATAAAATCTGGTACAAGCGACTTTAGCAGCTTAAGAGCCTATCTGGAAAAGGAGTGGGCTGCATTGTATCCCGAAGAGCCTTTCACTTTTTCCTTTTTAGATGAAGTGGTGCAGGCGCAGTACGTAGCAGATCAAAGACTAAGTAAAATGGCGGGAATGGCTTCAATAATTGCCATTCTGATAGCTGCAATGGGCTTATTTGCATTGGCTTCTTTAGCTATAACGGGCAGATTAAAGGAAATTGGAATCCGCAAAGTAATGGGCGCCTCAGTGCTCAATATTTCCCTGTTGTTTAACAAGGAATTTTTGAAAATCACCATTATAGGTATTGCAGCAGCTATTCCTTTTAGTTACTGGATTATGAATGAATGGCTTAAGCAATTTGAAGTAAACGATGGTCTTAATACTGGTGCCTTTTTGCTGACTGTGCTGGTGGGGTTATTTTTTACCATTGCAATTGTCTCATTTCAAACTATTAAAGCCGGCAGAATGAATCCGGTGAGTATTTTGAAAGATGAATAATTGAGCGAGCTGAATTGCAATAAAGATGAACTAAGTACTACGAAAAACGAAGATTTAACAAATGATACTTGTGAAGTACAAGTAACTAAAAATGCAAAATAATGCTTAAAAATTATCTAAAAATCGCCTGGAGGAATCTTGTGAATAAGAAAGCTTACTCATTCATTAATATTTTTGGTCTTAGCATTGGCCTTGCCTCTGCCATCTTTATCTTTTTATGGGTTGTGGATGAAGTTTCATATGATAAATTTCATACCGGTTCTGATGATATTTACAAGGTCCTAATTAACCAGAGTTACCCTGACGGAAAGGTAGAGACTTATGGAGCCACTCCTGCCTTGTTGAAAGAGTCTTTACATTCAGAAATTCCTGAAGTAAAAGCGATTACTCAGCTCAGTATGGAAACCAAGGCTTTATTTGAGCATGACACTAAAAGCTTTTATGCTCAAGGAGTATATGCTGATCCTGCATTGTTTTCAATTTTCAGTTTTCCACTTTTATCAGGTTATGAAATGGATCCTATTCCTGGACTTAGCTCAGTGGCTATATCAGAAAAACTGGCCTTGAAACTTTTTGGTACAGCCGAAGCATTGGGCAAATCGATCCAGGTGGATCAAACGCATCAATTGAAGATTACTTCGGTATTTGCGGATGTTCCCAATAACTCAAGTCTTCAATTTGATTTTGTAATTCCATTTGACCTTTTTGTAAAGGAAAATCCCTGGACACAGCACTGGAGAAGTGGGGGTAGCCGTACTTTCCTAAGTTTAACTTCAGGAGCTTCGGTGGAGCGGATTAATGCTAAAATTGAAGGTTTAATAAAGAAAAATTGTACTGATTGTACTACCACTCCCTTTTTATTTCAATTCCATAAAACCAGGCTTTATAGCAGTTTTGAAAATGGTAAAAATGCTGGGGGTCGCATAGAGCAAGTAGTCCTTTTTAGTTTTATAGCAGTCATTATTTTGATGATGGCCTGTATTAATTTCATGAATTTGGCTACAGCACGATCTGCCACGCGAAGTAAGGAAGTCGGAGTGAGGAAGTTAGTTGGTGCCGGACAGTCGGCCTTAATGAAACAATTTATGGCTGAAGCAATAGTATTATCATTTATTGCCTTACTACTAGCCCTAATATTTGTGTGGCAATTATTACCCTTTTTCAATCAAATAACCAATAAGTCCTTACTAATAGACTTTACAGCACCTGTTTTTATTATCGGTATTTTGCTTATTACAATAATTTGCGGACTCTGTGCGGGAAGCTATCCGGCATTTTTTCTTTCATCATTCAAACCTTTATTGGCCTTAAAAGGCAATGTTCAAAATTCGCTATCCGGCATTGGCCTGCGCAAAACGCTAGTGATCATTCAGTTTGTGGTGTCAATTGTATTAATAGCAGGAAGCATTATTATTTATGAACAAATTGCTTTTATCAGCAACAAAAACCTTGGCTTCGAAAAAGATAATATTGTTTTAATTGAAAGTAATGAGGAATTGATAAAGAATAATACCTCATTCAAAAATGAATTACTCCAATCCCCATCAGTTAAGGATGTAGCTTTTGCCGGGAGTAATATTTTTACTGTGCCCATTACCACTACGGATATAGTTTGGCCAGGTATGCCGGTTAACTCATCCCTCCAATTCAAGCTGTTTCGTTGTGATGCCGGTCTTATTCCCACACTCAATATTGATGTTTTAGAGGGTAGAAATTTCACTGATTTAAGTCAGGATCAGTCAAATTACATTATCAATAAAAAAGCCATGGAAGTGATGGGTCTTAGCCCAGAAAATGTAATCGGTACCGAGATTGAAGTTTGGAATGGGCCGGGCAGGATCGTTGGCTTAACAGATGATTTCCATAATGATCATTTAAGTGCAGGTATTGAGCCGCTGATTTTCCTTTATACAGAGCAAATTGGTCAGAATTTTCTGGTGAAAGTGGATCATAAAAAACCAATGAAAGAAACCCTGAGTGAGATTGAAAAAGTGTTTAAGAAAGCAAGTCCTCAGCATCCCTTTGAATACTCTTTTCTTGATGAGGCTTTTGACAGAGAGTATCAATCTGAAGCTGTGATTGGAAAATTGTCCATGAGTTTTACTATAGTAGCAGTGCTTATTTCCAGTCTTGGATTAATTGGACTGGCATCCTTTACGGCAGAGCGGAGAATTAAAGAATTAGGTATCCGAAAAGTGCTGGGGGCTTCCATAGCTGAGTTAATTCTTATGCTTTGTAGCGCTTTTATAAAATTGGTAGCTATCGGATTGGCAATAGGCATTCCACTAGCATGGTACCTAGGATCTAATTTCCTGTCGGGTTATGCTTTTCATACAAATATCAGTGTCTGGATATTTGTTTCAACAGCTATATCTATATTATTTATAGCATTGATTTCAGTTGCTTATCAGGCAATAAAAGCGGCTGTGGCTAACCCAGTAAATTCTTTGAAGAACGAATAGTAGACTAAAAAAAATGACTAACAAACCCAATTAACTAATTTATCATGCTAAAGAACTACTTAAAAATCGCCTGGAGAAACCTAAGAAAGCATAAGCTTTACTCCATTATTAACATAGCCGGCTTGTCCGTTGGGGTGGCTTGCAGCTTAATTATTTTTCTATTTGTGAATAACGAGCTCAGCTACGATCGTTTCCATAAGGATTCAGATAACATTTATCGAGCCTTGATGAATGGAAAACTGGGCGAAAATGAATTTCACTTCTCAGTGGCCCCTGCTCCACTCGCCGATGCGATGATGGACGAGATTCCAGAAGTAGAAATTGCTGTTCGTTTTCGTAATTCTGGGTCTTCTATTGTAAAGAAGCCCGATGCAAACGAGAGCTTTAAGGAAAATAGAATCATTGCTGTTGACTCAGGCTTTTTTGAGCTTTTCAGTTTCCCGCTGTTAGAAGGAGATCCCGAAAAGCAATTTAAAACACCTAATGGCATGGCTATTAGTCAAAAGATGGCTGACAAATACTTTCCCGGCAAAAGCGCCATCAACCAAACGCTACTTCTTGATGGAGATCAGCCATTTAATATAACAGGAGTTTTTGCTGATATGCCTAAAAATTCGCACATACAGATGGATTTTTTAATTTCCATGAGCCATTTGAAGGACGAAGCTAATAGTATGCTTTGGGTTAGTAGTAATTTCTATACTTATTTCAGACTTCAAAAGGGTGCAGATCCTGAGGTAGTAGCCGGTAAAGTTAACGAGATGATCTCCAAATATTTGGCGCCTCAGATTATGCAGTTCATGGGTGAAACCCTGGAGGAGTTAGATGCATCAGGGAATTATTACTATGCAGAAATTCAGCCACTTGAAGATGTGTATCTCAATTCTGACTTTACTTTCGACATTGGCAGAATGGGCAACAAAACTTATGTGTATCTATTTGCACTCATAGCCATTTTTATAACAGTTTTGGCATGCATTAACTTTATGAATCTCTCCACAGCTCGCTCTGGCAATAGATCTAAAGAAGTTGGGGTGCGAAAGGTGCTAGGTTCCTTTAGGAAGCATTTGATCTCACAATTTTTGATGGAATCTATCATGCTGACTATTTTTTCATTCGTGATTGGTCTATTGATGGCGAGCCTTTTATTGCCATTTTTCAATGATTTAGCCGGGAAAGAATTAAGTCTTCCATTGAGTAATCCCTTCTTTTTGTTGGTGTTAATGGGCAGTGCCTTAGTGATAGGTATTTTGGCAGGTATTTATCCTGCTTTTTACCTAAGTAGTTTTAAACCGATAGAAACGCTGAAAGGAAAACTTGCATTTGGCCGTGGTAATTCTTACATAAGAAGTGGGCTTGTCGTTTTTCAATTTTTTATTAGCATTATCTTAGTCATTGGTACTATCACCATTTACAAACAATTAAACTATATTCAAAACAAGCAAATTGGCTTTCAGCGAGAACAGGTGATCTTGGTGCAAGATGCCTATATGCTGGGGGATCAGCGTCAAAGTTTTAAAGAAGCAGTACTTCAGTTACCAAGTGTTAGTAGTGCATCCTACAGCGGGTATCTACCGGTAAGTGGCTATAATAGAAGTGATAATACATTTTGGCCTGAGGGAAAAAGCCCTTCAGATGATAATTTGGTGCTTACGCAGATGTGGCAAGTAGATTATGATTATATCACCACTATGGGCATGAAGTTGACCAAAGGTCGTGATTTTAATATTGAGCAGGCTTCAGATTCCAATGCAATCGTGGTGAATGAGACAGCTTTCAGGAAATTTGGCTTTACGGATATGGAAGGTCAAAACTGGATTCAGACTAATGCCAATGATAATAATACAGGTCAGGCCTTTTCTGATCAATTTAATAAATTTCGGGTAATTGGTGTTGTTAAGGACTTTAATTATGAATCTTTAAAGTCAAGCATTGGGGCATTGGCCTTCCAAATTGCACCTAATACCAGTGTGCTCTCGGTTAAATTAAATACGGCCGATTATGAAAGCTCTTTGGCTGCCATTGAAGAGACCTGGAATTCAATCAATGCTACCTTGCCTTTTAGCTACTCATTTTTAGATGATGAATTTGGTGCTATGTATGCTTCAGAATTAAAAATAGGAAAGGTATTCACTATCTTCACAAGCCTTGCTGTTCTTATCGGTTGTTTAGGACTTTTTGCATTAGCCTCTTTTATGGCAGAGCAGCGAACCAAAGAAATTGGCATTAGAAAGGTACTCGGTGCTAGTGTAAATGGTATAGTTTTAATGCTTTCTAAACAATTTTCAAGGCTCGTAATCATAGCATTTATTTTGGCTGTACCACTAGCCTGGTGGGGTATTTCTACATGGCTCGAAGGCTATACTTACAGAATTAGTATTGGATGGGAGCTTTTTGCAATTGCAGGAGGTGCAGCATTTATAATTGCTTGGCTCACTGTTGCTTATCATTCAATCAAAGTGGCGTTGGGTAATCCGGTGAATTCTTTAAAGAATGAGTAGGCTCTAATTTCAAATTGTCATGATAAAAAACTATCTAAAGTTAGCTTTTCGGAATTTTAGGAATCATAAATCCTATAGTTTCATCAATATAGTGGGTCTAGCACTCAGCCTTGCCTGTGGTATTTCAATTTTTAGCATTATTTCATACCACCTAACTTTTGATGATTTTCATTCTGACGCTGATCGCATTTATCGATTTGTAACGGAGCAGCACCGCGATGAAATTAGCTACAGATCAAGCGTACCGAATCCCTTTGGAAAGGCTTTTAGAGAGGACTATGATTTTAGTGAGCAAGTGGCTAGAATTTGCACCTTTCAGGATCAGGTCATCAGCTTGCCAGGTGACGAGGGTACAGCAAAATTTATGGAAAGTGAGGTTGCTTTTGTAGAGGAGGAATTTTTTGAAATTTTCAATTATCCTTTACTAAATGAAACTGAAAAGGTGCAATTAGCCTCTCCAAATACTGCTATTTTAACCGAAAAAGCTGCTAAAAAGTATTTTGGAGATGAAAATCCTATCAATAAGCTTTTCACATTAGATAATCGTCTGGATTTTAAAGTAGTAGGTATCCTTAGGAATCTACCGGAGAATTCAGAAAGGAAAACCCAAATATTTCTGTCTTATCACTCATTAAAAGACTATAACCCATGGTTTGCAAGTGACGATTCCTGGGGAGGTATTTCCAGTAATATGCAATGCTTTGTGAAGCTGAAACCTGGAGTAGCTCCTGAAACAGTTGAAGCCGTTTTGCCCCTATATGTGCAGAAATTCAGACCTCATTCTACTAATGTGCACCATTATAAGTTGCAGCCTTTGAGCGATGTCCATTTTAATACGCTTTATGGTGGCCTTATTGAAGAACGAACTATTTGGGTGCTTGCCATAATAGGACTTTTTCTGATCATGACAGCATGTGTGAATTTTATTAATTTAGCCACTGCCCAGGCATCAGAACGCTCTAAAGAGGTGGGTGTCCGAAAAGTGTTAGGAAGCAATCGGAAGCAACTTTTCTGGCAGTTTATCATGGAAACTGCTTTTCTCACTGTCACCGCAACAGTTTTAGCACTGCTTATCTATAAAGTTTCTTTCCCTTTTATCAATCATGAGTTTGCTCTCGGGTTGGATGAAATGGCTCTCTTCAACTGGAACCTGATGCTGTTTTTAGTTGCTGGAGTTGTAGTCGTAACCTTTTTAGCTGGCACCTATCCTGGTCTTATTTTGGCCGGATTTAAGCCTGTTGAGGCTTTGAAAAGTAGAATGGCAATTCAGTTTGGTAAAGGATTAAACCTGCGAAGGGCTTTAATTATTACTCAATTTACTGTTTCACAGGTACTTATTATAGGTTTGATTATAGTGCTGTATCAGATGCATTATATACAGGAATCTGATTTAGGATTCGATAAGGAGGCTGTTGTTATGATTCCTGTTGGGTCAAACGATCACAAAATGAATTCTTTGAAGACCCAACTTGTCAGCTGTGCCATCAGTCGAGAATGTTTCTCTTTGTTATACAGCACCCGCTTCCATCTCATTTTGGAATACCTCTTTAAGATTGAGAACGATTGGAAGGAAGGAAGCTTTTCCTGTCAATTTTAAAGGTGGAGATGATGATTACCTTTCCACTTTGTAACCTGGATTTGATAGCTGGCAGAAATTTGCAGCCATCAGATACAGTGAAAGAATTTTTAGTAAATGAAACGCTCCTGATCAAAAATTAGACATACAATCTGCAGAAGAATATCGTGGGCAAAACTATTTCGGCAGGGGGTGCTTTTGAAGGCAGGGTAGTGGGTAGTGGTCAAGGATTTTCATGACCGGTCTTTTCATGAAGAAGATTAATGCGGTGGTTATTTCGACTTATGCAGAGCGTTACAGCAATTATGCAGTTAAAGTAAATCTAGGAGATTTATCAAACACCTTGACAGAATTGAGTCGGCTATGGAGTGAAACTTACCCAGAGCAAATATACGATTATGAATTTCTGGACGAACAAATAGCAGACCTCTATGCAAGCGAGGAAAGCATGCTAAAACTCATTCAACTTTTTTCTTTTATAGCCATTTTCCTCGGTTGCATGGGACTCTATGGTATGGTGTCGTTTATGGCGAAACAAAAAACTAAGGAAATAGGCATCCGAAAAGTTTTAGGGGCAGTGTTCTGCAGATGTTTGGAATTTTCGGTAAAGAATTTACAAGCCTTGTTTTAATGGCCTTTTTGATTGCTGTACCCATTAGTTGGTGGATGATGAATGAGTGGTTACAGAACTTTCAGTATAGAATAGATATCAACCTATGGGTTTTTCTCATAGCGCTGTTGAGCACAATTTTAATTGCTCTAAGTACGGTGGGCTATCAGTCATTGAAGGCTGCGCTAAAGAACCCTGTAGACTCACTTAAAAGTGAATAGAAGTTATAAGGAAGCTAAATTTTAAATTGTTGTCATGTTAAAAAACTATCTAAAAATCGCCTGGAGAAATCTTCTGAAGAAGAAAGTTTACTCTTTCATCAATATTGCTGGTTTAGGAATGGGAATGGCCTGTTGCTTTCTTATTTATATGTATGTTCAGGATGAGCTTTCATATGACCAATATCATGAGAAAAAGGATCGCATATACCGTGTCTTGCATGGCTTCAATGAATCTTCGCTATCTGATAATGTAGAGCCGGATTATTATGAGGTGTGGGGCAATGCTCCTGTTGGGCAGGCTTTAGCCAATGATTTTCCTGAGATTGATAGGATAGTTCAATTTTCAGGAAGGGCAGACATACTTTTAAGAAATGGTGAAGAGATGTTCCAGGAAGAGGGGGTGTTTTTTATGGATTCTACTGCTTTTGATGTGTTTAGCTGGAAATTAATTAAAGGAGACCCTAATACAGCTTTAGTAGCTCCATTTAGCATTGTACTTACTGAAAGCACCGCCAAAAAATACTTTGGGGATGAAGAGCCCATGGGCAAAACATTGGAAGGTGATGAGATCCGGTGGCAGATCAGATCAGGGTATTTACAAAGTTACCGGAATAATGGAAGATGTGCCGGAGAACTCTCATTTCAAGTTCAACACTTTAATTTCCATGAGTACTTTTAGGCAATCCAGACCTGGGATTTTTGATGCATGGGGTTACGTAGATTTCTATACCTATTTTCTGGTAAACGATGAATTCAATCAAGCAGCCTTTCAGAAGAAGGTACCGGAATTTTTAAGCAGGAGAGTGGGAGATGATATGAAAGGGTATTCATATTAAAATTGAACCTTTAAATGATGTTTATCTTGGTTCAACCGCATTAAGGCAGCCGGGCGAATTAGGGAGCATGTCAAATATTTATATCTTCTCTATCATAGGGTTGTTCATACTGTTTATAGCCATCATCAACTTTATGAACCTATCTACAGCACGTTCTATGGATCGGGCAAAAGAAGTAGGGATTAGAAAAAGCATTGGCGCAGGTAGAAAGAGTTTAGTATATCAATTCTTAGGAGAATCACTCATTATTGTGATGATTGCAGCTCTGTTTACTTCAGTTTTAGTAACAGTGATGCTGCCGTTCATGGCAGATTTAACGGCCAAATCATTTAATGGAAGTAGTTTCATTTCATGGGAATTGTTGCCAGTCTTCCTTGCTATTATTCTTTTTATAGGACTAATAGCAGGCTCATATCCTTCTTTTGTTTTATCTGGCTTTAAGCCTGCCTCTATTTTGAAAGGGACAAGCATAAAAGAGGCAGGCGGAGTTTCGCTAAGGAAAGGACTAGTGATTTTTCAATTCACATTATCAATTATTCTTATTTCCGGCACCATCATAGTGTATAACCAAATGGGGCATATTTTAGATAAAAATCTTGGGTTTGATCAGGAAAGGATGTTGGTGCTGGATTATAATTATGATGATCAGGTAAATGAGAAATTAGATAATTTAAAGAATGAAATGGAAGCCATTCCTTCAGTGAATTCCATGGCTGCCGCAAGGAGTGTACCTGGTAGTTATTTCCCCAAGGCAGGTACTAATATCGAAATGAGAATGGAGAAATGAGGAATGAGGTACAGCCTATTTTTCAGGTAGATATAGATTTTATTTCCCAAATGCAGCTTGAATTGGTGGCAGGAAGAGGGTATTCTCGAGATTTTCCTTCGGATTTAGAGAATGCTTTAGTCATCAATGAATCAGCCGCTCGCCAATATGGCTATTCCAATCCAGCTGATGTGGTAGGTAAGAAGTTTTCTCAGTGGGGAAAAGAGGGTAAGGTAATTGGGGTAGTGAAAGATTTCAATTACGAATCGCTTCACAAAAATGTGGAACCGCTTACTTTGATGCTTGAGCGTTTTGCTAGCAGATATCTTATTTTGAAAGTGGATTCTGATCATTTACCTGCTACTATTGCCTCCATAGCCTCAGTTTGGAAATCTATTGCTCCACACCGTCCATTTCTGTACAGTTTTTTAGACGAGGATTTCAATAAGCAATATATAGCTGACTTTCGATTCAGAGAGCTCTTTACCATATTTTCTCTTTTGGCCATTTTTATTTCCTGCCTTGGCTTGCTGGGTTTAGCTACCTATACAGCCGAAAGCAGAACCAAAGAAATTGGCATTCGCAAAGTTTTAGGTGCTGGTGTCAGCAATATTGTAGGCTTACTTTCTAAAGATTTTATAAAGCTGGTGTTGATAGCCATTATAATTGCCACTCCAATTGCATGGTACGCTATGAATTTATGGCTACAGGATTTCGCCTTTAGAGTGGATGTGAGCTGGTGGGTGTTTGCGCTTGCAGGTATGTTAGCAGTATTAGTAGCCTTATTCACTGTGAGTTTTCAGTCAGTAAAAGCAGCTCTGATGAATCCTGTAAATTCTTTGAAGAATGATTAAGATCATACTATTACTACTCCTGGTTTTTTCTTTCATAGAAAAGGGAAACGCGGCTCAAAAGGATCAGCCCAATGCGGCTGTTGATTCCTTGACGGTAGAATTAGTTAACTTTCAAAAGAGAGAGGCTTTACCTGGTTTTGCTGTTTCAGTTTTTACGAAAGACAGCATTTTGTTCCAAAAGGGGTTTGGCTATTCGGACTTACAGAATAAGTCTCCTTACAGTGTAGATAATGTGCAAATTATCGCATCAATAACTAAAACCCTTGTTGGGGTAGCACTGATGAAAACTGTTGAAGATGGTAAACTGACATTAGATGACCCCATTAACGATATTTTACCTTTTGAAGTGCAAAACCCTTTCTATCCAAATGAGAAAATTACGGTCAGGCATCTGGCGACTCATACTTCAACAATTGGAGATACTAATGCTTCTGATAAAGGCTACCGCTTTGAAAAACCATTAGTATTAGAGGCATTTTCAGACGACTATACTGACGAGTACATTGATTTACTACCTCTTTACAATAAAATGGAACCTTATTCGATGAGTGATTTTCTCGAAAAGAAGCTGACTCAAAATGGCGAGTGGTATGAGAAGGAAGTGTTCCTCAACGAGACACCAGGAACTAAATATGAATATAGCAATCTCGGTGTAGCTTTATTATCCCTCATTATTGAAATAAAGACGGGAAAGCCCTTTGATCAATTTACAGAAGAATTACTTCTTAATCCTTTGAAAATGAACTCATCCACCTGGGCGCTGGAGGAAGCCAAAAGTAATAATCATATTACTTACTATAACGAATTCTACAATGAAATACCCAAATATCGAATCATAACCTACCCTGATGGCGGGCTGTACAGTTCCGTGAGTGATATGACCAGGTATTTGCAGGAAATGATGAAGGGTTTGCAAGGTGAGAGCGCTATAATGAACAAAAATTCCTATCAGGAAATGGTGAGAAGGCAGTACGATGGAGAAGAATTGACTGAAGGTCTTTGCTGGGATTTATCATTTGGCGGATTGATAGGACATGCAGGAAATGACTTTGGAACAACGACATTGATGTATTTTTCACCCAAAAGCGGAATAGGGAGAATCTTGTTCACTAACATTTCAATAGAAAAGGAAAAACAGGAGGAAACCTTTTATGAAATCTACAATTCCCTTTTTAAATATGATTTAGCAAATAAAGCCAGTAGGTAACAATGCACTAGTGACAAAAATAACCAATAAACTAATTGATCATGCTAAAAAACTATCTAAAAATCGCGTGGAGGAACCTGAGAAAGCATAAGCTTTATTCAGTTATTAATATTGTGGGACTTTCAGTAGGAGTAGCCTGCTCTTTAATGATTGCCTTGTATGTGCTACATGAGGTGAGTTATGATAAATTTCATGATAAGGCAGATAATATTTACAGACTCAACAGGGACATTAAGGTAGGGGAAAACTTTTATCATTTTGCATTCTCTCCCGCACCGGTAGCGTCCTTTATGAAAGAACAAATTCCTGAGGTGGTGGAGGCAGTGAGGCTCAGAGGAGCCGGGACTTCACTTGTTAAACGGCCTGAGATGAACCAAAGCTTTAAAGAAGCCAAATTGATTTATGCGGATTCCGGATTTTTTGACCTGTTTAGCTTTCAATTAATAGAGGGCAGCGCTTCTCAACAACTTAAGGCTCCTAATACGATTGTTTTAAGCCAAAAAATGGCCGATAGATATTTCCAGAATGAAAGTCCGCTTAATAAATCATTGGTTTTGGATGGTGATGAAACTTATAAAGTTACCGGTGTATTTGAAGACATGCCGGAAAACTCGCACATCCAATACGATTTTCTCTTGTCTATGTCCTCTATTCCAGATCAGGCAAGCAATAGTAGCTGGACAAGCAATAACTTTTACACCTATTACGAATTACGAGATGATGCCAATCTTCAGAATGTTATTGGTAAGATTAATCAGAAATCTGATACCGAATTAGCCGTAATACTCCACACCATGATGAATGGAAAAACGCTGGAAGAGTTCAAGGCAGAAGGAGGTACTATGGATTTCTTTATGCAGCCATTGAAAGAGGTCTATTTGCAATCTGATTTCACCGTTGATATTGGCAGAATGGGTAATCAAAATTATGTAATTCTCTTTGGTATAATCGCTATTTTCATCATAATATTGGCGAGTATAAACTTTATGAACCTTTCTACGGCACGTTCTGCCAATAGAGGAAAAGAAGTTGGAGTGCGGAAAGTATTAGGTTCTTTTCGGTCCAATTTAGTAGGTCAATTCCTTACCGAGTCCATACTGCTAAGTGTTTTCTCCTTTCTTGTAGGGCTATTTTTAGTGGTGCTGCTATTGCCTTATTTCAACAATCTTACAGATAAACAACTGGTTTTACCTCTGGCAAGCCCTGCTTTTATAGGCATCATGTTGTTGTCCTCTTTAGCGGTAGGCGTGTTGGCCGGATTATACCCATCCTTTTATTTAAGTGCTTTTAACCCGGTAGAAACCTTAAAAGGAAAGCTTTCCACAGGTTCGGGAAATAGTGCGGTCAGAAGTGGGTTAGTAGTTTTTCAGTTTTTTATCAGCATACTTTTAATGAGTGGAACAGTCGCTATTCATAAGCAATTGCAATTCATTCAGAACAGGAATATTGGTTTTGAAAAGGATCAGGTAATTCTTTTGAACGATCCCTACATGCTGGGAGACCAGACGAGAGCATTTAAAGAGGAAATTAAAAAGCTTCCTAATGTAGTTTCAGCAAGTTATAGCGGATTTATACCTGTAAGTGGCTATAATAGAACTGATAACACTTACTGGCCTGTAGGTCAGGAAGCATCTGATAATAATTTGGTAGGCATTCAAATGTGGAGAGTAGATTCGGATTATGTGAGTACCATGGGGATGAAAGTAATTGATGGCAGGGACTTCAATGCAGAAATAGCCTCTGACTCTTCTGGGGTTATCCTCAATGAAAGGGCATTTGAAATGTTTGGCTTTAAAAAAGGGGAAGATAATGCCATTCAAACCAACTCTTTTGACGATGCTAACAATTTGATAGAAGGGCAATACGAACAGCATAAGGTGCTGGGCGTGGTGGAAGATTTCAATTTCGAATCCATGAAAGAAAATATTGGTCCATTGGCTTTATTCATGGGCAGAAGTGCATCAACGCTGGTAATAAAACTGCAGACAGATGAAATGGCCTCTACTCTTGCTAATATAGAAACTAAATGGAATGAATTTGATTCCAGCCTGCCTTTTAGCTACACTTTTCTGGATGAAGAATTCGCAGATATGTATAAAGCTGAGCTCAAATTGGCACAGGTATTCTCGATTTTTGCAGGACTCGCCATTTTTATTGGTTGTTTAGGTCTGTTTGCTTTGGCTTCTTTTATGGCAGAGCAACGTGCCAAAGAAATAGGTATTCGAAAAGTTTTGGGTGCTTCTGTTAACGGTATTGTGTTTTTACTTTCAAAGCAGTTTTCAAGATTGGTTGTTTTGGCTTTTCTACTGGCAGTACCTTTGGCCTGGTGGGGCATTTCAACATGGCTGGAAGGGTACAACTATAGAATAAATATTAGCTGGGAATTATTTGCGATAGCGGGTATTTCAGCCTTTTTAATAGCATGGCTAACAGTGGCTTATCATTCAATCAAAGCAGCCATTAGCAACCCGGTAAATTCTTTAAAGAATGAGTAAAACTATTTGAGAAATCGATAAATGAATAACTAAAATCAAAGCTCATGCTCAGAAATATCATTAAAATATCGTTTAGAAACCTATTAAAGAATAAAAGCCATACGGCTATAAATTTGATAGGCTTAAGTATAGGCATTACTGCTGCTTTGGTTATATTTCTCATTTTGAAATTTGATTTCAGCTTTGATAAGTATCATACTGATGCTGGTAATATCTATAGACTGGTAAAGGAAGAGGTAACACACGGAGATAAGGATTTTGATATAGGTATTCCATATCCACTTAGAAAGACTTTTAAAGAGCGCTTTCCTGAGGTTGAAAAATTCACCATGGTAGATATGAGCAATGGGAGCTTAATTTCAACTGAAAATAATGGTCAAAAAATAAAATATGGTTTGGATGACGCTACTGTAGCATTTGTCACGGCGGAATATTTTGACATTTTTGATTACAAATTTTTACAAGGTACTCCTCAATCATTATTTAATACTGCTAATGCAGCCGTGCTTACAAAATCTTAGGCTGAAAAGCTATTTGAAAGCCATGAACAAGCGATAGGGAAAAGTATTGTCTTAAATAACAATTATGAAGTATTGGTTTCAGCAATAGTGGAAGATCCTCCTGCTAATACGGATTTACCATTTCAAGTGATACTTAATCAGGAGTTAGGTGGAGACAGTAGAATTCGCGATTCTTGGGGCGCATCGTCCAGCTCAGTGCAGGCATTTATAAAAGTACATGACAATGTTGATATGGTTGATTTCAACCTACAAATAGCCGATTTTATACAAGAAAATAAACAATCAGATGCTCCTACTAAAATTCGCCTCCTGGCACAACCTCTTGCTGAAATGCATACAGATATTCGGTATGGAACTTTCACAGGTAGGTTGGCAACACATAGGGAAACAATTACACTTGCACTTATTGGAATATTACTATTATTGGCTGCATGTATAAATTTTGTAAATCTTAATACTGCTTTAGCCAGCAAAAGAGCAAAAGAGATAGGTATAAGAAAAGTTTTAGGTGGAGGGAGGCTTCAATTAATGAAACAGTTCATGATGGAGACAGCCACCATTACACTAATCGCCATTTTTATGGCAATCGGTTTGTCCGAAATAGCCACTGATCATATCGAACCCTTTATCGGCTATGATATACCAGAGATTTCTTATGATCTGAGCTTAATCTCAGCCTTATTCGCATTATTTGTAATTGTTACACTTCTGTCAGGACTTTATCCTGCCTTTGTATTATCAGGCTACAAACCTATACAAGCATTGAAAAGTAAATTAAATGAAGTGGATAAATCTCGCTTTTCCGTGAGAAAATCTCTCGTAGTTTCACAGCTTGTTATATCTCAGGTAATGATAGTGGCCGTAATTGTTGTGACCCGGCAAATGGATTTCTTCCTGGAGCAGCCAATGGGTATCAATTCAGAGAATATTATTGAAATGCCAGTATATGATGCAGATCAAACCAACTTTGAAAATCTAAGTAATAGGATTTCCGAAATTGATGGGGTTAAGCGTGTTTCTTTTTCAAATACAGGGGCAGCTTCAAGCTCCACATGGGGTGGCCAAATTTATTATGTTAAAGATGGTGTAGAAGAGATTGCTAGTAATGCTGTAGAGGTCAAAAATATTGATGAGCAATATATAGATATTTATGATATAGAATTGATAGCCGGAAGAAATATTAGAGAGGATTCTATAGTAGAATATTTGCTTAATGAGGAAACAGTTAAAGCATTGGGGGTGGAAAACTATGAAGAGATGCTCGGGGCCACTGTACAGGTTTGGGGAGCAGATGGAAAAGTGGTAGGTATTATCAAAGATTTTCATACAACTTCCCTGCATCAGGAGAAGCCACCTATTGCTCTGTGGTACGACAAAGGGAACTTCACACAAGCAGCTGTAAAAATAGATCACAGCATGGCCAATAATATACTACCGACTATTCAAAAAGAGTGGGAGCTTAGCTACCCAGACTACTTGTTCACTTATAGCTATTTGGACAATACGATCAATCAGTTTTACATTAATGAAGCAAGGATGAAACGTACTTTCAGTCTCTTTACAGGCATTGCATTATTTATAGGTGCTATCGGTTTGTTAGGCTTACTTTCATACATTGTACAAAGCAGAACGAAAGAAATAGGGGTAAGAAAGGTGTTAGGGGCTAGTATTTCTGAAATTATGCAATTACTCACTGTCGATTTTGTGAAGTTGGTTGTGGTAGCTTTTCTTATTGCTGTACCAATTTCCTGGTATTTCATGAACCAGTGGCTTCAGGATTTCAGTAACAGAATTTCTATTAATATAGGAGTGTTTGCCATCGCTTTTTTTGCCTCAGTGCTTATTACGCTAATAATAATTGCTTATAAATCATTTCAGGCATCCATCATTAATCCTGTTAAAGTATTGAAAGATGAGTAACCTTAAAACATAATCATTATGCTACTAAACTATCTTAAAATCGCCCTGCGCAATATCAAGCGCCACAGCCTGCGCTCTTTTATTCATGTCATTGGCTTATCTATAGGTATAGCCGCCTGTTTTGTCATCTATAATTTGGTGGCTTATGAATATGGGTTTGATACCCATCATCAAGATTTGGAAAAAATCAACCGCATTACCACTTTGACAAGTAATGGCGAAGAGGATTACCCCAATCCTGGTTCACCCATACCACTGGCTGAGGCAGTGCGAAATGAAATGAAATCAGCAGAAGCTGTGTCACAAATTCACACCACCTACAGGTGGATGGTTGAATCGGCTGATAAAGAAGAAAATTTCGGCTTAAACCCTTATGCAGTATTTACAGATCCTGAATATTTTGATTTTTTCAAATACGAATGGTTGGCTGGAAGTGCTGTCTCATTAGAGAATGCAAATACTGTAGTACTCACCCAAAGTGCTGCTGAAAAATATTTTGGAGACGAAGCTCCAGGCGATATGATAGGTAAGGAGTTGATTTATTCTGACACAATTAGGACTACCGTAACAGGTATAGTGGCTGATATGAAGGAGCAAACAGATTTAATCTTTACTGATTTTATTTCCTACGCTACAATGCTCAATAATCAATTTATTAGAAAGAGCAGAAATGTGGATGAATGGGGAACAGTAAACTCCTCTTCCCAGATTTTTGTAAAAGTAGACCCTAAAAAGAGAAGCATGGCGAAGGATGAATTATTAGCCATCACCGAAAAATATATTGAAAAGGAAGATAATTGGACCACTGAATTTGATTTAGAGCCTTTGAGTCAGCTACATTTTGAGGGTAATTTTTCAGACTACAGTGCAGACAAATCAAAATTGAATGGATTAATGGCTATTGCATTTTTCATCTTGTTAATAGCATGTATCAATTTTATTAATCTGGAGACTGCGCAATCAAAATTAAGGGCGAAGGAAGTGGCTGTAAGAAAAACATTGGGTAGTTCCAGAAAGCAACTGGTGAGTCAATTTTTAACTGAAACTTATCTCTTGATTTTTACTTCTATTGTGTTGGCGGTACTTTTTAGCGAACTGGCTATTGGCTATTTTAAAGAAGTATTGCCCGATGGCTTCGGTTATAACTACTTCTCTGTCCAAAATCTGCTTTTTCTGTTAGGACTTTCACTAGTGGTTTTGTTTTTATCTGGTTTTTACCCAGCTTCTATTTTATCCGGTTTTTCACCAATAAAAGCTTTAAGAAGCACGAGTTCTGCTGGTAGACGGTTTAATTTTCAATATTTCTTGCGCAAAAACCTGATTGTGTTTCAGTTTGCCTCATCCATAGCATTTATCATTGTAGTGTTGGGAATTAGTACTCAAATCAATTATTTAATGAAGAAGGATGTCGGCTTTAGTAAGGAAGCAGTAGTACATATTAATACCCCTTTTAAAGATAAAATTGGAAAAACAGAGCTGTTGAAATCTAAATTGCAATCTATTAAGGGAGTGAAAACTGTCTCTCTGAGCAGCGATGTACTTATTTCCTCCGGGCTGTGGACCACCACAGTGGATTATGAGAAAAATGGAGAGATGAAAGAAATACACATCCAATCTAAAATTGGAGATACTGCTTATTTAGGTGTATATGAGGTTCCACTACTAGCCGGAAGAAATTTCACAACGGATGAAACAGAAATTATTATAAACGAAACTGCACTTGAAAAACTGGGTATTTTGACTCCAGAGGAGGCAATAGGGCAAAGTGTAGTTTATGACAGTCTGAACCTCAATATTGTAGGAGTAATTCCAGATATCCACACCCAGTCTATGCATGCTGCTATTCGTCCTATGATGATGGGTTATGATAAAAGAAATTTATTTACGGTAAATGTAAAATTAGCTTCCACGGTGGATATTAGTCAAACAATGGAAGAAATGAAAAGTGCTTACCAACTCATCTACCCCAATGAAACCTATGAATTTCAATTCTTGGATGAGACGGTGGAAAATTTTTACAGAAGTGAAGTGCGCTTAAGGAAGGTACTGTTTTTTGCCACTGTGATTGCTATTTTAATTAGTTGCCTGGGCTTATTCGGATTGGCCTCCTTCACAATTGCACAACGGACCAAGGAAATAAGTATTCGAAAAGTATTAGGCGCTTCCATTAGCAGTATTCTAATGTTAATCTCCAAGGAATATGCGCTGCTTATTGTTATATCCTTCCTTGTGGCTATTTACCCTGCCTGGTATTTCATGTCCGAGTGGTTGAATGGTTTCCAGTTTAAGATGAATACTCCCATTAGTATTTATCTGCTTTCCGGACTAATAGCTTTTATATTAAGTATTGGAATAGTGGCTTTGCATTCTCTGAAAGCTGCCAATAGTAACCCTGCAGAAGTACTGAAGGATGAGTAATAATTTATAATTAAATATTATGCTATTAAACTACCTTAAAATCGCCCTGCGCAATATCAAACGCCACAGCCTGCGCTCAGTTATTCATGTTATAGGTTTGTCTATTGGAATAGCTGCCTGCTTCGTGATTTATAATTTAGTATCATATGAATATGGTTTCGATAAATTCCATCTAGAAAAGGAGAAAATACATAGAATCACTACAATTTCGGTAAATTCAGGAGAGGAATATCCTAATTCCGGTACACCGTTTCCCTTAGCAGAAGCTGCAAGAAATGAACTGTCAACTACATCGCTGATAAACCATTTCTACTTTTCTGAACCAGTATTGGTTACTTCTTCAGATAAGGAAGAAACCTTTGGGCGGCAGGACAAGATTATTTATGCTGATTCGTCCTATTTCGAGATGTTTAATTACGACTGGTTCAGTGGCAACCGACTCACCGCTTTAAAAAAAACTAATTCAGTTGTGCTTACTGAAAAAGCTTTGAAAAAATACTTTGGAAATATTTCGCCTGCTGAAGCGCTTGGAAAGGAACTCATTTTTGCTGATTCCATTCCGGCTACCGTAACAGGTGTAGTAGCTGATTTTGAAGAAAGTAGTGACTTCACCTTCACAGAATTTATATCAATGTCTACTATTTTAAACAGAGAAGATTACAGAAGAGAAATTCGAGCTGATAGCTGGAACAATTTAAATTTTTCATCCCAGCTGTTTATAAAGGTAGATCCAAAGGACTATAGCGTAACTGAAGAAAACTTGTTAGCCATCAAAGAAAAATACGTTGAGCAGGAGGGAGGATGGTCAACGGATTTTTCACTGGAGCCTTTGAACGAACTTCATTTTGGTCAAAACTACGGTTTCAAATCAGTGAACAAATTACTTATTCAGGGGCTTATTGCCATCGCATTTTTTATTATTTTCATTGCATGCATTAATTTCATTAATCTTGAAACAGCTCAGGCTAAATTGAGAGCTAAAGAAGTAGGCGTTAGAAAAACACTGGGAAGCAGTAGAAAACAGTTAGTTGGGCAATTTCTTACTGAAACCTTTTTAATTATACTTTTCGCAATTATTGCAGCCATTTTTTTAAGCGAAATGGGTATCGCTTATTTTAACGAGTTACTTCCCGAAGGTCTTGAATTTGTTTATTGGTCACCTAATAATATAATTTTTCTTTCCATACTTTCTGCTATCATATTAATGGTTTCAGGGGTGTATCCAGCTTTACTTTTGTCAGGTTACTCACCTGCTAAAGCCTTAAAAGGTGATCGTACATTTAAAAAAGGCTTTGATTTTCAATATTTTCTTCGGAAGAACTTAACAGTGCTTCAGTTTACACTTTCCATTTCATTTATCGTTGTTATGATTGCTGTTTCAGATCAGATACAATATTTATTGCAGAAAGATGTAGGTTTTAGTAAGGAATCCGTGGCTTATATCTCGACTGATTCTGATCGCCATGATCAAAGAAATGCGCTTTTGAGGGATGAGCTAAAAAAATACTCTTTTGTGCAAGGTGTAAGTCTGAGCAGCGATAACCTTATATCGCAGTCTGCCTGGAATACTCGAATAAAAAGGGTGGATGATACAACAGGTCTGGAATTGAGTGTCGAGGTGAAAATGGCAGATACCCAATATCTGGATTTATATAAGGTGCCATTTATTACAGGTAAAAATTTTAACACTTCCAATGAAACTGTAATCAATAAAATGGCAGCCACTCAACTTGGATTTAGAAATCCGGAGGATGCTATTGGAGAAATAATTGAATATTTTGGAGATGAATACGTCATATCAGGAGTAATTAATGATGTGCATACTCAATCTATGTATGAAGCTATTATGCCTTTGATGGTCTATCCAGATACCAGAGGACTGAAAACCACCAATGTGAAGCTAAAACCCAATATTGATCTGGTTGCCTCTATAGAACAAATGCAGGCGAGCTATCATGCAATATACCCTAATGAGAGCCATGAGTTCCAATTTCTGGATACAACGGTGGAAAATTTTTATCAGTCAGAAGTAAGAATGAAGAAAGTGTTGAGCTTTGCTACCACAGTAGCCATTTTGATCAGTTGTTTGGGACTCTTTGGTTTATCTTCCTTTACTATCGCACAGCGAACAAAAGAAATTAGCATCAGGAAAGTACTAGGCGCTTCTTTGTCAAATATCTTAATCTTAATTAGTAAAGAATATGCGTTATTGATAGCTATTGCATTTGTACTATCCATATTTCCAGCCTGGTATTTCCTTAATAACTGGCTAAATAATTTCTATTATCGCATAGAGTTGTCAACTTTTACCTTTGCTACTGCTGGTTTTATTGCTTTTGTGTTAAGCCTGGGAATTGTAGGACTTCATTCACTTAAAGCTGCCAATAGCAACCCTGCTGAGGTGCTGAAAGATGAATAAATCTGTAAACTTTAATAGTTAATGAACTGATAATTAACCAAAAAAAACCAAATATGCTTCTCTATTTCATTAAACTTGCCTTCAGAAATTTTAAGAAAAATCGCGTTTTTTCTTTTATCAATGTTATGGGTCTTGGAATTGCTTTAGCTTCCTGCATTTTAATATTTGATTATGTCAGTAACGAATGGAGCTTTGATAAATTCCACCCTGAATATGAAAGTATCTATAGGGTTAAGCAAACAATAAAACGACCTGATCTGCCTGTTGTGGAGAGTGCTACTACTTTTTCGGCAGTAGCAGCAGAACTGAACTCCTCTTACGCATCCATTCAAACCATTACAAGAATTCACAAACCTTACGGGGATGCTGTGCTTCAGTATGATGATTTAATATTTAGAGAAGAAGGGATTTTGGGAGTTGATTCCAGTTTTTTTAACATGTTTCATTTCAAATTTAAATATGGAGATGCAAAAACTGCTTTTACTTACAATAATGCTGTCGTAATTACTGAAAAAGTGGCTCTAAAGTATTTTGGCGATGCTAATCCCTTAGGTAAGCCGCTTGACATTGAAGGGGCTTATGGTTTCTATAGACAGAATGGTTATGAAAGTCGCATTACGCATATTGTGGGGGGTGTATTGGAGGAATTGCCTGCCAATACCCATTTAGATTTTGATATCCTGATCTCTTTAAGTCTTTATAATAACCTGGAACAGCAATTATCAAATTGGGGCGATAACCTGTACACCTATTTAAAATTAAAAAATCCTTCCGAAATTGCCTCTGTTTCAGAAGGGCTTGACGAAATCATTCAAAAATACCGGCCTGCTGATGATATTCAACTTGAGCTGCAGCAAATGCAAGAGATCCATTTAGGATCGAACCTGCCTAATGAAATTGCAGCAAATGGAAGCGAAAGGTTGGTTTTGATTTTAAGTATCGTAGCCATCATTATTTTTATTATAGCCTGTACCAACTATATCAACTTTTCTATTGCCCGCGCCATCGACCGGTATAAAGAAGTGGGAATTAGGAAAATCTATTGGGCTAACTCCCGGCAATTGTTTTTCCAGTTGCTCACAGAAACATTCATCATTAATATTTTCTCTATACTTGCTGCCTGTATTTTGCTCATTATGGCTGAACCTTTCATCAATAATCTGATAGAGTTTGACCTATTGGTAAAGCTGTATACGCTGGATTTTTGGGTCGCATTGTTCACTATTTTGATAGTAGCTACGCTCATTTCCGGACTTTATCCGGCTTTTTATATTTCGAAGTTCAATCCAAAAGATACGCTTCATAACAATGTTAAGCAGCCTCAACCTAAATTGAGGAGGGTGCTGGTTACTTTCCAGTTCGCAAGTTCCATTGTTGCCATCGGCTGTACCATTGTGCTATACAATCAGATGGATTTTATGCAGAATAAAGATTTAGGTATTGACATCGGTCATACACTTGTAATTAACGGGCCCGACATCAATATTGAAAGCGATTCAATGTATAATTCCAGCTTTGCCAATTTTAAAGTAGAAGCACTTAAACTGCCATATGTGGATAAAATTTCATCGGCCAATTTCATACCAGGGAAAGAAATACCAGGAAGAGCCAGTGGTTATGTGCGTAAAGTAGGCGATAGTGAAGACAATGCAGCTACTTTTGCCTTTTCTCAGGTTGATGTCGATTTTCTCTCAAATTTCGATATTAAAGTGCTGGCCGGGAGAGCTTTTGATGAAGCATTTACTTCCGATTTACAGTTTCGTCAATCAATCATTATTAATGAGAAAGCATCTGATTTACTGGGCTTCGCAACGCCTGATGCAGCAATAGGAGAGAAAATCAATTATAGGGTAAACTCACAACCCACAATTATAGGGGTAGTGGAAAATTTTCATCAATATTCAATGGACATGCCTTTTCAGCCAATCTTATTAGAAGCCAGTGAAAAACCTAAGAACTATTTTTACCTCAAGTTTACAGATGATGTCCACCTTAGCCAAATCCAATATTTACAGTCACAATGGGAAAAAACCTTTGCAGACAATCCTTTTAACTATTTTTATTTAGATCAGTATTACAACAGGCAATACCAAAGAGATAACCAGTTTATGAAAGCCTTTAGTTTGTTTTCGTTACTCTCCATTATAGTGGCTACCATGGGGTTCTTCGGCCTGATATATTATATAGCGGTTAGTAAAATACAGGAAATTGGCATCAGAAAGATCCTGGGTGCGGAAAGGTTAGATGTTAGTATGCTCCTCAGTAAGGGCTTTTTCATTTATATTGCCATGGCATCCATTATTGCTTTGCCTTTTATTTATTACATTTCTTCAAAATGGCTTTTAAATTATGCGTTCAAAATAGATTTGGCTTGGTGGATGTTTGTGCTGCCGATCGTTATTTTAGTTCTCATTGCAGGTTTGGTGGTAAGCATACAAACCATTAGAACGTATAATATAAATCCTTCAATTACGCTTAAGGAGAATTAGGTTTACTTCTACTAGCATGTATACAAATAGATTTTGTCATCATTTTTGCTTCCCTGCTTCGCGGGATCAAAAATGCCGCCAAAGTCAGGCAGTCATGTTAAATCTTAAATGCCATTGATATCTGCTGAGAATAATCGGTGAGAACGATCACCAATGCTTGCGAATTTTTGAAGTTCATCATCAAAACTAACTCAGCCAATTCCGAGAAACTCGGAAAAGCGGGTGGGAGATCCCGAAAGCTTTCGGTAAGCGGGCCTGCTTGTGCAGACAAGCCAGCGAAGGCCTTGAGGGTGGAAGCCAGCCAAAGGCTGATCAACCTTTGGCTGACAACTTAATATCAAAGGATTTAAATGGAATTTCACTATATTAGCAAATAGAGCTAAAGCTTATTGTTTTATGCTGATGTACATCTGTGAGGCTGTCCCCTCGAGGGGACCATAGGGGTGTTTTGTACCGATGAAGAAATGTCGTCAGTCTAGAAAATCAAATCGTGTTATATGGTAGCAAAAAGAAAATAAGAAAACCTATTTTTTGGAAATAGTCAAATAATGGTAGCTATGGAATAGTTCTTAAAGTGTGAAAAAATATTTTTAGCATCTAAACCAATCGCCCGCCAACGGACAATCCCCAAACAATTGCGAACATTCAGTTAATAAAAAACTTTCTTGCTGCCCTCTCAGGGCTGTTTTACACTGTGGCACTCCAATTGTCTAAGTATACAAGAATATTTGCTCAATTTAAACTACCTGACCATGTTTAAACACAACCTGCTGATCATCTACCGCAACTTTAAACGATTCAAAAGCACTTTTTTCATCAACCTTCTAGGGCTTTCAACTGGTATGGCCTGTGCTTTACTCATTTATCTGTGGGTAAGCGATGAGCTCTCTATGGACAAATTCCATCAAAAGGATGAGCAGCTTTATCAGGTGTATTTGCACCATAATGAAGCCGGGGAAATCCGTTCTGCTCCACCTGTACCGGCTCTTTTAGCAGATGTGTTAGAGGAAGAAATTCCCGAGGTGGTGTTAGCAGTGGAAGATACCGATACCAACGAGTTTGGTGACAGTTTTTCCCTCTCTGTCGGTGAAGATAAATTGAAAACGAGAGGAAAATTTTCAGGGAAGGAATACTTTCAGCTTTTCTCATTTCCTTTTCAAAAAGGAAACCCTGAAACAGCTCTTGCCGATAAAAGTGGGGTAGTTTTAACGGAATCTTTGGCAAAAAAGCTTTTTGGAACAACCGAAGTGATTGGTAAAAGCCTTGAATGGCAGATTTTGACATTTAAAGGCCAGGCGAAAGTTACCGGAGTAATAAGTGATTTGCCCAAAAATAGCACAGAATCCTTCGAATTTGTGCTTCCATTTTCTGTCTTTATTGAAGACTTAATGGGGCAGGAGCGGAACCATTGGGGTAATTATATAGCATTAGCCTATGTGGAGTTAGCAAAAGGAACCAATATTGAAAAGCTGAACCAAAAAGTGGCTCCCCTGATTAAAAATCAGGTAGAAAGGTCCAACGTGGAGCCGTTTTTCACACAGTATTCCAGCAGATATTTATATGGTAATTTCGAGAATGGAGAGGAAGTCGGAGGCAGAATTAGTTATGTGAACTTGTTTGCTATCATCGCCATTTTTGTGTTAGCTATTGCGTGTATCAACTTCATGAATTTGAGTACTGCAAAAGCATCCGGTCGGCTAAAGGAAATAGGGGTAAAGAAGACCTTAGGAGCCAACAGAAAACAGTTAGTGATCCAGCATTTGGGTGAGTCCATTACTATGACTTTTCTTTCCGTAATAATGGCCTGTTTGTTGGTAATGATATTGCTACCACAATTCAATTTAATAACAGGAAAGCAGCTAAGCTTACATTTCAGTTTCGAAATTATGCTGGCCTTGTTCGCTATAACCCTTTTTACTGGCTTATTGGCAGGTAGCTATCCCGCGCTGTACCTTTCAGGTTTCAAACCAGTGAGCATTTTAAAGGGGAAGCTTACTACCTCAATCGGAGAAATCTGGACCAGAAAAGGCCTGGTAGTTTTCCAATTTGTTATTTCTATAATTCTGCTGGTATCTGTTTGGGTGGTGTATAAGCAAATTGAGTTTATTCAGAACAAACAACTCGGGTATGTCAGAGCACATGTCATTAAGATACCTATAGAAGGAGCTGTTGCAGATCGTTTGGAGCCATTTATTAATCAATTGAAAAGAGTAACTGGTGTGGTAAATGCTTCGGCTACAACGCATTCCATAGTGGAAAGTGGAGCGTCAACTACCGGGGTCACCTGGCAAGGTAAAGATCCTGAAAGCAATATTTTATTTGAGCAGGCAAGAGCTTATTACGATTTAGTAGAGACTTTAGGGATAGAAATGAAGGAAGGGAGGAGTTTCTCTGAAAAGTTTGCAGCAGAAGAAGACAAAATTATTTTTAATGAAGCGGCTATTGAGGTGATGGCCTTGGAAGATCCAATTGGGAAAACTGTAACCATGTGGGGCAAAGAAAAAGAGATTATTGGGGTGGTAAAAAACTTTCACTTTTCCTCCTTGCACGAGGAGGTTTCTCCTATGCTTTTCCACTTCGACATCAGTTTTATGCTAAGCATTTTCGCGAAAATTCAAGGTGATCGTACAGAGGAAACGCTTGCTAGTATTCAGGCACTTTATAAAGATTTTAATCCTGGTTTTACCTTCAATTATGAATTTCTTGATGCTAATTATCAGGCGCAGTATCAGGCGGAACAAAGGGTGTCTTTATTATCCAGGTACTTTGCTGGAATTGCCATTATTATTTCCTGTTTAGGGTTGTTTGGATTAGCTGCATTTACAGCTGAGCGAAGACAAAAGGAAATAGGCATCAGAAAAATACTAGGTGCAGGCGGATTACAGATTATGCAGTTGCTTTCTACCGATTTCACAAAAATGGTATTGGTGGCCATAGTGATTGCCTTACCAATAAGCTATTGGTTAGCCAATAATTGGTTGCAGGGCTTCGCTTACCGCATTGAACCGGCCTGGTGGTATTTTGCAGGCGCTGGGCTAACTGCGTTGCTTATTGCATGGATTACGATCAGCTTTCAAACTATCAAATCGATAAGAATTAATCCTGCAGAAGCCTTAAAGGATGAATAGTATAGAATTCTCCTCCTCGTTTACCCCGAAAGGGATGCTCATGGCGTAACGAGGAGGATTGAGAGCAGCTTTTTTAAAGCTGTTTTTATGCGGTAATCGCAGTAGTGGCAACTGAACCTCAAAAGAGATAAAAGGACTTTTACTATAGTAGAAAATAGTGATTAGGCTTTTTCTTATTTGCTAATTTAAATCGAAGTGACTATCCCCTTGAGGGGATCATAGGGGTGTTATTTCATAAAAAATAATTGTATTGGTAGGATAATCAAGTCTTATAATATAACAGAAAAAAGTATTGCCCGTCCGGCGAGGACAGGTGTAGATAATAGAATAAATAAATCAATAATCATTTACTCGCTCTCCTCCATGTTTTAAACGAGTAGAAACGAGACCAGCTTTTGCAAAGCTGTTTTGAAGAGTAATAACAAATTTTAGAAAATCGAATTATCATAAATAATAATGAAAAAAAATATCAGAAAACCCACAATTTAAATTATTAACTACCGTCCGTTTTCGGACGTAATCTCTCGCTTTTGAACAAGGAGGGATTCTAAATGCCTTCTTAAATGCTTGAATAGTCGGTTTTTTCATGTGGCATACTAATTGAAAAGTAAAATATTAAAGTAAGAAAAATGATACAATTAACAGACGTTGATAAATTTATTTCGAGTAGGTTCAGAAAACAGTTCATTCTGAAAGGCATTCAGCTCACTATTGAAGAAGGAGAGTTTGTGACCATCATGGGCCCAAGTGGAGCTGGCAAATCTTCTCTTTTAAACATTATCGGTTTGCTGGATGACTTGTCGGAAGGTAGTTACTACCTTAATGAAGAAAAAATTGATTCTTTAAGTGAAAAGAGAAAATCTGCTTTACATAAAGAGCACTTTGGTTTCGTTTTTCAGGCTTATCATTTAATTGACGAACTCACAGTTTACGAAAACATAGAAACTCCTTTACTTTACAGAGGGGTAAAATCAACGGAAAGAAAAAGCCTGGTGGCAGAAATGCTTGACAGGTTTGGTATCGTAGCTAAAAAAGATCTTTTCCCAGCGCAGCTATCCGGCGGACAGCAACAAGTGGTTGGAGTGGCCAGGGCCATTATAGGTAAACCTTCCATTTTGCTGGCTGATGAGCCAACGGGTAATCTGCATTCCACCCAATCTAAAGAAATTATGGAGCTTTTTCAGGAGTTGAATAAGCAGGGCACCACCATTATTCAAGTAACTCATTCGGAAGAGAATGCGCAATACGGATCAAGAATTATTGAGTTGGAAGATGGTGCTGTTGTTAAAGATATTTCCCTTAAAAATCAGATTCATGTTTCATAAGTACACAATTTTATTTTTACTATTTAGTGTGATTACTTTTTCCGGATTAACCCAAAATCAGGAAGAAAATATCATTAGTTTCAATGAAGCGATCAAAATTGGATTAGAAAGGAATATCGGTCTTAAGAAAGCTCAAAATCAGTTGTTTAGTCTCTCAGTAGACAAAACTCAAGCTAAGATGGCTTATCTGCCTAATGTTTCGGTTGATTTACAAGCGGCAAGGCAGACAGGTCAGCAGTTTCAATTAGTAGAAGATGGATTTGAAATCAGTAATGTTCAGGCCGATAGGCTATCTGGAGGGTTATTTGCAAGTTTATCAATTTTTGAGGGGCTAAACAGGACAAATCAGTTGCGCATAACAGAACTGGAATTTAAGGCCCAGTCAAAGGGAATAGAGCGGGAAAAACAAAATGTGATATTCGCAGTGGCACAGCAATATTTGCAAATATTATTAGACGAGCAATTACTGGAAATTGCTCAAAAAAATGTGGAAAATCAACAGAAACAGCTGGAAAGAATAGAAGGATTCGCACAGGCCGGCCTTAGACCCCAGGCCGATTTCTTTACCCAAAATGCAGCAGTGAAGCAACTGGAATTGGAATTTATTGAGGCGGAAAATACTTTTTTATTAGATAAAGCCAGGCTTACCCAAATTTTACAGCTCAATCCTTTAGAGGATTTTAGCATAACTGCCGAAGGACTTGAGGCTCCACAGAATGAAATCGTTGCCTTAGCAGAATTATTTCAATTAGCCATTGAAAACAGACCTGATTTGCAGCAAATCAATTATAGAACAGAGTCGGCAGACCAAAATATTGCCAGTTTAAAATCTACTTATTTACCTAGTTTAAGGGCATTCTATAGTTATGGTACCCAATATAGCTCTCTTAATACATTGGGCTTCAGGGAGCAAGTGTTAGATTTATATCCGAATAATACTGTTGGATTGAATTTAAGTATCCCCATTTTCAATAATTATATCAACAAATCCCGGGTGGCAAGGGCAAAAGTGGAATTGAATAATACAGCACTTGATTTGGAGAATCTGGAAAGCGTTATTTTTCAGGATGTTCAAAATGCTTATCTTAATTACAATGCAGCCATTAAGCGATTTCAGGTAAGCAGTCTAGCTTTTGAAGCTGCGGAAGAAGCTTATAAAATTCAGGAGGAGCGCTACAATGCCGGGATTGCCAATTTAGCGGAATTATCTCTAGCTAATCAGGAATATGTAACAGCCGCTAGCAATAAACAGCAAGCCCGATTTACTCTTTTGTTTCAACAAACTATACTGGATTATCAGGTAGGAGTTTTGGAAATGGAATAGGAATGTCTGGACGCATTGAGGTTAATTGCTGACTGATATGTTGAAATCATAAAAGTTCTATTTAACCGTTTCATACAATTCATTAATTTCTACCAAACTCGGCTCACGTTTCATCCATTGTACACGCACTTCCTGAGTTTCCATCCACCTGTACAGCCAACTGATTCCCCATTTCTTGTAGTATGTATCTTTTTGCCCGTAAATAGCGTCTTTTAAAGATTCCTCAAAACTGACGATTTCATAATCTTCCTTTTTTAATCGAGCGATTATTTCTCCTATAAAGTCAGTATTGATAGCATTGTCATGACACAGATAAATATGATTAACGGAACGATTGTAGATGCTATCTGCCAAGACTTCGTAAAATCTCACTAATTCTAAGGTCTTAGCCACATAAGCCTTACCTATTGAACTGGCCTTTTCCAACTCACCCTTTTCCAAATAATGTAGATAAACATAGTTATACATCCAATCTGAACTTTCTATAGTAAAAGGTGCAATCACATAATCCTTAGATTTTAAATAGGTTCTAATTTGTATGTGCTGGATGGAGTCTGATCCCATATCATTGAAAGGAAATCTGAAATATTTCACTCTTTTATTATAAAGGGAAGCGTATTCTTTGCTTAGCTTTTCTCCTTGTTCTATCTCCTTACCGAATTGATCAAAACCGATTGCGGAATATCGGGGGTGGCTGTAGCTATGGTTTCCAATAATTGAGTTTCTATGTTTAATCCACAAATCCAACAACTCTTTGTTTTCATTTTCATGCTCATCGTTAAAAATTTTAGCCTCATTAATAAAAATAGTAAAGGGGATATCTAAAGAATCTAAGACATTCAACAGGGTGGGATTAAAATTTTCTTTGTGATATTTTCTGGTATTGGGAACATCATCTATGGTAATGGAAATTGATTTCTGCTGTGAAAAGGCAGGTAAACTCACAAGAAAAATTACTCCTAAGAGCGTTATTATTTTAGTTGACTTTTTCATTCTTTGAATATTAATTTTTCCCAACTTGACAATTTACATTTTTTATGATCATTACGGTATCGAAACCAATTCCATTTTTAAAAATGTTTTACCGTTTGTTCATTGTGGACGAAACTTTAAGAGATTATTGTATTTGCATTGTGAGCACGACTGTTTCCTGTTGTGTTAATAGGATTTTTATTGCTACTGATGTTTGATTTTTAATTGTTATCAAGATTTGAAATTTAAAGTAAAATATGCACTTATTTAGTTATTCAATATAGAGTGCTTCAGGTCTCTACTATAGTTCTTTGTACAAGTTATGAATCAAAAGGATTAAATACTGCTGATCTACAAATCCAATACAAGTCTAATTTTTTTGCGAAGTATTGAACAATCCTAATGTGCTTGCTCTATTCAAAATTGAATTGATTTTAGGGGTACTTCAAAACATGAGAATGAATGTAGCTTTGCTACTTCGAAGCTTTTGAAAGTCCGCACTGTAAAGGAATTAAGTGAGTAAATGGCATCGTAAAATTATAACAACGCCTCTATATTTGATTTAAATGTGCCTCCGATAGGAATCTCTTGGGTATTTATGAAGAGTCTATTTTTTTCTATACTTGTTACATGACTTATATTGATGATATACGAATTATGAATCCGTACAAATTCTGAGTCCGGCAGTTCTTTTAATAACTCCTTAAAAGTATAAAGCACAATATGTTCTTTGGTTTTGGTGACCACCCTAACATAATCTTTGAGTCCTTTTATATAGAGTATATCATTATAATTCAGTTTGATTAGTCCATGTTTTTCCTTTAAAAATGTGTACTCTTTAGACGCGGGTGTTGTGTCAGACTTAGGTTCAAGCAGCTTTCTAGTTTTCTCAGAGGCTTTAAAGAAGCGGGCGAAATCAAAAGGTTTTAGCAGATAGTCAACAACATTCAATTCAAATCCTTCCAAAGCATATTCTGCATAAGCAGTTGTGAAAATGACTTTTGGAGAATGATCAATAGCTTTTAGAAAATCTACTCCTGTGATCTCAGGCATTTGAATATCCAGAAATATTAGATCGATCTGCTGCTCATTGATGACAGTTAACGAATCAAGTGCACTGGAGAATTGACCTATTATTTCCAAGTAGGGGATTTTTTCAGCATAGTCAACCAAAAGTTTCCTGGCCAGAGGCTCATCATCAATTATTAAACATCTTATCATATCAGCTCAATATTCAAATCTATAGTAAATTCTTCTTCTTCATTCAATATTTTTAATTTATGCTGATTGGGGTATTGTAAATTAAGTCTCTTTTTTAAATTATCGAGCCCAAATCCAGAAGGTATCTGCCTCTTATTTATAGAAACTTTGGAATTGGAAACCTTATAACGTAGCTTTTCCTTCGTAGTAGATAGTTCTACTCTAATCCAGCAATGAGCCGCTCTATCAGAAACGCCATGTTTAAAAGCATTCTCCAGAAAAGTGATTAGCAGTAGCGGTGCAATTTGAATATTCTTATCTAATTCTTTCGTATCGAAATCTAAATCGAACTGATTGTTCAGTCTGATTTGCTCCAGTGCAATATAATCTTTCATGTAGCTAATCTCATTTTCTATTGGTACACTACTTTTGTTAGTCTCATAGATCATATACCGCATAATATTGGATAGTTTGATAATTACAGATGAGGCCTCATCACTCTTTTGCATAGTGAGATAGTTAAGGTTATGTAAAGTGTTGAATAAAAAATGGGGATTAATCTGTGACTTTAGGTGGTTCAGCTCAGCTGTTAACTTCTCATTTTCTAATTGCTTGCGTTTGTTTTCTAAATCGTACCAATTAGCTGTTAACTTAATCATGCTTGTAAAAACCATTATGGAAAGAAAGCCCCAAACAATGCTTAATATTCTTGCAACATGTATCGATTGATAATAAGAAGGGTCAGGTGATACCTTTGCTAGAGTAAATTGATCCAGATAAATTCTTAAAATCACAAATAGAGTAATTACGAGAATTATCGCTCCTAAATATTTTAAAGCTTTTTTCTTCTTCTCCAATAAGAGCGGAAGCAAGAAAAAATAATGCACATAACTAACGGCCATGTTTAAGAACATGGGGTATAGAAAAAAGATTGTAACTTTTTCAAATGATAAATACCGTGTATAATCATACAGCTGATAAGATATGAAGAGACACCAAAAGATCAAATGTAATAGTAATACTTTGTATTTAGCAAGGCCAGATAACATGATGCAAAATAGAGCATTTATGTCTATATGTAAAGAATAAGGCGATCGATTAGACGGGTTGTTCAATATCATCTATTGATTCAGCATTTTCGCCTACGCTTTCATTGGTAGTATAAAATATAGGAAGAGTAGATTTTCTAGAGGAGGATGTCTAATAAATTTTTAGTAATTCCGATTATTTCTGAGTATTGCTGAAAACAACTTAATATATAATTATGAAATATTTTCAGCTTATTTTACTGTTAACACTTACAACGAATGTAACCGCGCAAGAAGTAGATTCTATACGGGTTGGAGAGTCCTTGGATGCTTTCAAACAGCTCAATTATGAAACCTACGAATTTGAACTTTTCACTGTGCGAGGTGGAAAAAAAAGTACTCCTATTATGATGAGAAGTGTCACAGAGTTGGTAGAAATTAATGGAACTAGCTATGTAAACATAAAGCATGAATGGCAAAATCCTCAAATTCCAGGAAGTTTCTCTGCTTTGGTGGAGCCGGAAACATTGAAGCCAATCACACAGATTAGAAAGGCAAAAGATGGAAAAGAGGCATATCGGTTCTATGATGATCAAATAATAGGACTTGATTCTGCTGTTAATAATCAGGCAGCTGATTATTTCAAAAAGCTTATTGACCCTGTATTCAATTTTGAAATTGATTTAGAAACTTATTCTGTACTGCCCTTTCAAGACGGTAAAACAATCTATATGCGTTTTTATCACGCTGGTAGCCAAAATAGTGAGCCAGCTTGGTATAAATATACGATAAGCTCAGAAGATTTGACTGTAGATGGTTTAGGCACTGTAGCCACCTGGGTAGTGTATACCGATTATCATGGTACTCAACCTTCGAAATTCTGGTACACAAAAAAAGAACGGAAGTTCGTGAAGATGGAAGCCGAGTACAAGGGAATGATGATTAGCAAGGTGAGGAAGTTTTAGAGGCTGTATAAAATAACATTCACTAAAGTTAGTATTAAGCTATAGACGGACTGTTGCATTTTATTATTCAATCTTGGTTAATACTAGCTTTTATATTACTGTAGTATAGATTTTGGCCTTTACATATATAAATAAATATGTTAGGTTGATGAGAGCTCAATATAGGAGCATATTATTCTATAACTTCACACGTTGAAAGTCCATTTGTAAAGCAAATTCCCTTACATTTGTTGTTATACTAATAATTATAAATGCAAGAGGCACAGAAATACAGCAGATATTCCTTTTTATTAGATCGCACCGCAAGGCGTGTAAAGCAATATGCTAAACAAAGGTTTCGTGAACTGGGATGGAGTATTACAGTCGATCAATGGGCAGTAATTAAGCAGCTATACGATAACGGTGAGTTGAACCAGCGCGAACTGGCAGATCTTACCTTCAAGGATCACCCCACAATGACGCGAATTATTGATTTGCTTTCTTCAAAAGAATTAATTCTAAGGAAACCTCATCCTGATGATAGGAGGAGTTTTATAATTGCTTTAACTGTAAAGGGAGAGGATTTGGTAAAAGATTGCTTACCGGAAGTGCAAAGAATTAGAATGAAGGCCTGGGAAAATCTTTCTGAAAATGACTTTAAAGAATTTAAAAGAATTTTAGATAGCATTTATGATAATTTGAGTTTGTAGTTTTGGTAGCCGCTGTTGATAATGGTGGCAAAAAAGTATAGCTAATAACTATTTAAGTCAGCTACTATGTCTTTAGAAAACTTAAAATTCCCTCTAGGTAAATTTAATCCACCTATAGTCTATTCAACTGCCCATTTGCAGGAATGGATCACTGATATTTCAAAATTTCCAGAGCGCTTAAGTCGTAAAGTGGAAAATCTTTCAGAAGCACAGCTAGACACACCCTACCGTGAAGATGGATGGACTATCAGACAACTCGTCAATCATTGTGCCGATAGCCATATGAACAGTTTGATGAGGTTTAAGCTGGCACTTACAGAAGATAATCCCACCATTAAACCATACTATGAGGATAGGTGGGCGCAACTTCCCGACAGTAAAAATATGCCAATTGAGCCAGCACTGAAAATGTTAGAAGGGCTGCACGAAAGATGGGTACATTTACTACAGAGTTTGACGCCTGAGAAGCTTAAACGTACTTTTATTCATCCTGAAAGTGGTAAACAATTTCGCATAGATGAAAACATTGGCTTATATGCCTGGCATTGTAACCATCATTTGGCACATATTCAAAATTTGAAATTAAGCAGGGGATGGTGAGGATTTTATGTCCAGTGCTTTAATCTCATTTTTATATTTAGAAGGTAAAAGTAATCCTTTTACTATCCAGTCAAATTTAATGCGCTTGCTGAATTTATAGATCCCTACAAATGGATTCAAAGCCACAACGACAAAGCTTCAACAACATACTTAAAGCATTACCTTGCTAATTTTAGTCTTTCCTAAAAAATTCTCCTGGTTGATTGTCAGACCAAATTGAAAAGAAATCAAACATTTATACATAATAGTGTTAGGTATTTTAAAGAATTATACATAATATTGTTATGTATAAAACTAAATCATTACTTATGGCCTCAAAAGCATTGGTAGCAGCATCATCGAAACCACTTATTCTTTCTATTCTTAGTCATGGAAAGAGCTACGGTTATCAAATAATTAAAAATGTAGAGCAGCTTTCCGGTGGAGAACTGGAATGGACAGATGCTATGCTCTATCCTGTGTTGCACCGAATGGAAAAGGAAGGCTTGATACAGTCGGAATGGATGGTATTAGACAATGGGAGAAAAAGGAAATACTATCAATTAACAGATTTGGGAAAGCAAGCGCGAACTGCTGAGCAAAAGCAGTGGGTAAACGTAACAAAAGCCTTAGAATCTCTCTGGGGTAAAAATCCACAATTAGACCTCGGATAATTATGTCAACTTTTCACTTAGAAAAAGCTGTTGCTGCATGGCGACTGCAGCTACAAAAACATCAAGGTTTAGAGCCTGGCCTCATCGAAGAACTTGAAAGTAATCTCTTAGATAGAATTGAGGATTATTTGCAAGATGGCTTAAGTGAGCAAGAAGCTTTTAAGAAAGCCAGCGATAAAGCATTGCCTAACGCTGAAGTAGTGGCAGATGAATATTTTAAGGCTACAGTTAGTGCTACAAAGATACCTGCATGGAAGCGTAAGTTTGATTTGATGTTTTTGATCCCTAATTATTTAAAGGTGGCTGTCAGAAATTTCACCAGGAAGAAATTTTATACTAGCATAAATTATCTTGCATTGACTTTGGGTCTGCTGGTAAGTTCCATAGTTTTTTTATTTATTGAATATGAGCTTAGTCATGACAGTTTCCATACGGAAGCCGATAACACTTACCGGATATCAAGAACTCTAAGGTCACAAGGGTACAGTCTTTATAGCTTTCCACGATATTATGAGACTAGTCCCGAAGAACAATTAAATCAAATTAATGCAGTTCGTAAGGTGAAGGGTGTTGCAGAAACCTGTCAATTTCATTTAGTTGAAGGTGAAAATTTCATCGAATACCAAAATGAAAAATATGTGGTGGAAGATATACTCCAAACTAACACCCTTTCAGCTTACTTTTCTGTTTTTGATTGGGAGCTGTTTTCAAACACTGGTGAGTGGAATGAGGAGAAGTATTATCAAGCTGTTCTAACAACTTCTGAAGCAGAGAAATTGTGGGGTGAAAATTGGCAAGATGTGGCGATATCGGATCAGACAATTACGGTGGATGATACTGTCTACTCCATTTCGGCAATTATTGAGAATATTCCTCAGAACTCGCATTACAATTTTAATCTCATACTTTACAAGCCTAAAATAGAATATTGGGGTGCCCGGACTTATGTGGTTTTGGAGGAGGGCTACACTATCCCGGAGGTAGAAGCCAATATAAATTCCAATATTGACAAAATTAATAATAAAATGGTTGGGAATGAGCTCTATGGGGGTGATTTTCTGCAACCATTAACAGACATTCATTTGTACTCCGATTTGCTTTATGAACTAAAATCACCGGGTGATGTGCGATATCTCTACGTTTTTGGCATTATTGCCATCATCATTTTACTACTTACAATCACCAATTATACAAATCTGGCTATCGCACTAAATGCAAACCGGTTCAGGGAAATTGCTATGCGAAAAACTATGGGTGCAGGCAAAAGTAATATTGCTACACAGTTTTTAATGGAATCAATTTTACTAGTGCTGTTGGCCGTACCCGTGGTTCTTGTCTTAATTCAATTGTTTATTCCTTACTTCAATAGTTTTATGGAGATTAATCTGCAAAATCAGTTTATAAAATCTCCAGTATACGCTTTGCTTTTATTTGTTTTTGCAATCATTATAGGACTTTTGTCAGGAGCTTATCCAGCTTTTTATTTGTCTTCACAGGGTGTATTAAAGCTATTCAATAAAAACAATGGGGGCAGCAGGATCAATAAGCTCAGCACCAGGAAAATATTGATCACCTTCCAGTTTGTATTGCTTATTTCCTTAATAAGCTTAACTTTTTTTATTAATAAGCAGCTTGACTTTATTGAGAAAAGAGATTTGGGATATAAAAAGAGTGGTGTTTTATACGTCAACGTAAGTGTTGAGAATCATGCTGAATTTAAACGTCAGATGCTGCAATCATCGGAAATTTATGAAATAGGATCTGGAACGCCTTTAGGAAGAGACCCATACAATCAAACAACTTATCAATTAGCTGGTCAGGAAGAAGTTTTTGATGATGCCTATACTTTGTACATGGAGCCAAGCACTATCCTCGCATATGAAATAAACACTTCCATTGGTGAGCAGCTAATTCAAAAAGACACCTTATTTCCAGAAAACGCAACTTTAATTAATGAGCATATCGCTCAAAGGTTTATGAGTCTTTATAATCTCGAAAAAGCAGACTTGATTGGGATGGAAATAATTGAAGAGCCAGAATACACCGATGAGGAGGGCAATGTTGGTTTCCCCATTGTTATTTATGGTTTTTTTAATGATATCAATGTTTTTTCCCTTCGAGAGGACATGACACCTTATTTTCTCCATATATATCCACGAACATTTAATGATTTGGCCATTATCAGTTTTAACCCAGCTGAAACCGAGAAAGTATTGGAAACAACGAAGGCTGTTTATGGAAGCCTAAACGAAGAATATCCTTTGAGCTACAGCTTTATGGACGAGAACTTACTGGAGCTTTATAAAAATGAAAAAAGGGTTGCGCAGCTAACAATATTATTGAGTGTATTGGCCTTCAGCCTGGCCTTATTTGGCCTAATAGCTTTAACAAGTTTGTTAACTACCCTCAAGAAAAAAGAAATTGGCGTAAGAAAAGTTTTAGGTGCTTCTACTGCGCAAATTATTTTTAGGTTTAATACTGAGTACCTACACCTCATTGTAATAGCATTGCTAATTGCCAGTCCCTTTGCTTACTATGCTGCAAACCAATGGCTAGACAATTTTGCCTACAAAATTTCCATTGAACCTTGGGTATTCGTAGCATCTGCTGTAATGGCTTTCATAGTAGCTATTGCTGCTGTAAGCGTTATTACTTACAGAAGTGCCATAGAAAACCCCGTAAAAGCACTTAAACAAGATCAATAAACTTAAATCATTATGAATACTAAAAAATCAATCATCTCTCACTATGCCTTAGGCTCTTTGGTATTGTTTCTTGCTTTATCTCATGATATAAAGGCGCAGCAAACAGAAATTGCTGCCATTCGTGAATTTAGTATGAGCGAAGTAACGGCTAATTCTTCTGACGGAACCTACAGGTATTATAAGGAGGGAGAGGCTGAACCTTTTACGGGTGTCCTATATGCGCAATGGGAAAACGGGAATTTCAAATCTCGTCAAGAATTTATAGATGGTGTAGGAGAGGGTAAGTGGATAAACTATTGGCCGAATGGTAACTTAAAAGAAGTGGGTACCTACCAACAAAATATAGTAGAAGGGCCTATAAAAAAGTACTACGAGAGCGGAAAATTAAAAGCATCGGGTAATTACAAAGATTGGCGAATTAGAATAGGAGAGTGGAAGTATTACAAAGAATCAGGAGAATTAACGCTTACAGAAAACTATGGCACCAAAGGTGATTTTAGAGATGTAGAAGAATACTATAAAAGCGGGCAGATATCCAAAGAGCAATATTTGAAAATAGTAAATCAGTAATTTATTCAATTAAAGATTGATTTGTAGAGCTGACTTTTTCAGTCTAACCCCCTGATTAATTCATAGAATAAACAATGAGAAATTATCTAGTTTTACTAGGTTTATTGCTTTTTCACAGTTTTTTAAAAGCCAAATTCGAAATGAAGTATGATTGGAGCCTGTCCGGTTATTGGTCTGGAGCGATGGTTAGTGGCGGCAATTCAGTTCAAAATATGACTGACGAAGTTATGGAGCATAGTGATTCATTAATTATTGGTGTTAGCATTCCAGTCAAGGCCTGTTATCCTCCAAAAACTTCCAGGCATGAGCTCACGGCAGAAATTTTAATAATATTGGATACCTTTTACAGCAGGGAGGAAATGATTTTATATACTAATTACATAGTAAATGAATTATGAAAAAAGAAGCTTTACATAAAATCAAATTTATTAACACCTAAAAACACGTGGAAATTGTCTCGCTTTTAACCCAGATAATAGAAACAAGATGTAACGTTAAACAAACAACAGAATGTTTTGATAAGGATTATTTGATCACCAGTCATTTATCGAGTAATTTAGTAATTGATAATCAATATCAATTTATAATGAAAGAATAAAATAAAGTCTCCGCATGCCTAAAGAGAATACAGCAAGGTAGCTGGGAACCTGAGATTTTAATCTCTGGTATCGTGTTGTTTGCACTATTTATAATTTATCCGCTGATAGATGAATTCAATTACTTTTTATATAATAATTCTTCTTATATCTTCTCAGGTACATCTGTTAATGAAAGTATAAGTAGTATTTTTATGTAGGCTAATATTATTGTAATCCTAGGATTCGTTACTCATTTATTGTTCAGAAGTGTGTGGGCAGCCTTTGTGGGATTGAGCTATGTGTATTCCAAAGGAATAAATTTTAAGAATTTAAAATTCCCCCACCGATATGAACAGCATATTAATGAAAGCAGTGATTATCAGCTTCAAATGATTAAGCTTGAAAAATTGTGTAGGACCTTTTTCTCTATTAGTTTTCTGAAATTTATGTGGCTCTTAGGACTTGTTTTCTTTTGAGGGTTGGCGACTCTCTTCATTGAAATCGCAAGGCAAATTATAGGAAGCAGTAACTTTGAAATAGGTTTTGTTGATGACCTCATCTCGGTATTGACTGTCATTATGATTTTAGACCTAGTAGGTATGGGAGCGTTTAAAAGAATACCTTATGTGAATAAAGCCTTTTATCCACTCTATCAGTTTAGTGGATGGATAAGCCTTTGCTTTTAATACTGAAAAATTTGTTAAATGCCATAGCAAAAGGAAGCTTAGATAGACCAAAAAGTTATAAAAAATAAAATTAATCGATATAAAGAGAGTACAATAGCTAAACCTAGAAGGGACAGGACCACATTTATAATAGCTCTAAACAAGCCAAAACTATAAAAACTCTTTTCTACAAAATAATAGAAATATAAGAGCAATAATGCCGCCGAAGTAGTCAAAAAAAAGTTGGTCCCGATGAAGGTAAACCCTGCAAGACGGCCCAAGAGGGCTATAAATCCTACAAATTCTACGGTAATGAATAGCACAAAAGTCATGATCTCAAAGCTAACTACCAGGTGATCAGCGTAAAATTGTCTAATGCTTCCTACATGGATTAAAGCATTCCACATTGAAAGTAAAACCACCATAATAATCAGCAGTAGTTTAGATAATTCGGTTGTTTTGTTATTGTACGCTATTTCGTATTTATCATAAGCAATAGCACTTTCATTAAGTTTTTCCTGTATCATTGAATCTACCATTGGGCTATATGGAAAGGCGTTTCTTTGTAGCTGAAGCGAAGTGGTGAATGTATTAACGAGTGGAGATAAAAAATAAATCAAGTTTGCAAGAAAAAATATCGCAACAGGCGTCATGTATTTTACCCTTTTACCCTCTACATAGTCTTTACTAAATCGTCCTGGGCTAAGAATTATGATTTTTAAAGTGTTAAAAAACTTACCATCTGCAAATGTAAAGGCATTTACAACCTGAGTTAAGAGGTGTTTTAGAGTTCTTTCTTTCGGCTCAATTACTTTTTCTCCACAATTATTACAGTAATTCCCCTTAAACGAATTTCCACATGATTTGCACTTGATTTCTTCCATTTATAATATAACAATTTATTCTTTTCAAAAGGATGAACTTTAAATATACTAAATTACAAAATCTGAGATTAATCCACTAATTTAAATTAGATGACCAAAATAGCTGTAGCGACTGCTTTGTAGCTGACTTTGACGTAAAACTTATCCCCTTAAAAATATTATAAGCTTTTCTTAATGAGTTCAACAGTTGAATCCGCCTCGATTTTCCATATGAGAGTGTCATCCCTCACTTGTTCATAGGTTCCGGTAGTCTTTGTAGTAGAATCCTTTTCACTATAAATAGTTAGTAGTTTGTTTTCCGTATCTAATTTGTATTTCAACCTGATAGGCTTAGCAATATCATCTTGTATTTTAATTAAATCGTTATCAGGATGAAAATATAATTTTAAATCGCTGGCAAACAATTGCGGTTTTGAAGAGTCTGTACTATTTTTATTTAAGTGACCTTTCTGAACCCAATAGTGAGGTTTGTCATTATACCAGTCTCCCGTTAGAAAATTTCTTTGGTCAATATAATGAAGCAATTTAGAACTAATCATGAAAGTGACGAAACCAATCAAGACTAAATTGATTGCCCATTCCAATTTTAAATATTTCTTACCAGTTTTCAACTGATCTAAAATCTTGCGAAGAAATTCTATTAAAAGCTTATGATGAAATGCCAGTAAGATAAGGTTTAGAAAAACCAAGATACCTGAAATTAGCTGGGTGCCAGGCCATAATTCCAGCGCAATATTAATCAGGAAAACATTCAGAGTGATGGGAAGAAGTAGTATTGTACCAAGTAAGCGAGTCTTTCTAAACAATAGTAGTATTGATGGGAATGCTTCTTATAAGCTCAGCATCACAGTGAAAGACGGTGCATGGCCAAGAAATGCCCAGGTTACCTTAGCACCTGAAACATCTTTTAAGGGAAGCGTCTAATTTTGAAATGGGAAGACTATAAATTGCGTGCGCAGAATTTTAGTTATTCCATAAGGGAGCATGTTCAATCCCAGACATACCTAATAATAGTTTCGTGAAATGATGTATTTTTAAATATCTGCAAAATTCTAATTCCATTAAATTTGTCTGCTTTTGAAAGCATTCAAATGCAGATGAGCATGAATGCTTTTGACTTGGCAACTTTAAAGAAAGAAGATTTTAGAACGCAAATTAGAGAAGTTGTGAAAGCGCATTAATTAGACCCTTAAGTTCTTCTATATTAAGATTTTCAAATATAGTTAGTAAAACAACTATATTTATACGAACTTTGTCTGCTGAAAGTAGTTATAGCAACTGACAACTATTAATAAAATGATACAAACAGATATTTGCATAATAGGAGCAGGTCCCGTGGGCCTTTTTTCAGTGTTCGAAGCAGGATTATTAAAGCTAAGATGTCATTTAGTGGATGCCCTACCACAAGTAGGAGGGCAGCTTTCTGAAATTTATCCTAAGAAACCTATCTACGATATTCCCGGGTTCCCTGAAGTAAAAGCACAGGAATTAGTGGATAATCTAATGGAGCAAATTAAACCTTTTAATCCTACTTTTTCTTTGGGTGAAAGATTAGATTCATTGGAAAAAACAGCTACCGGGTTTCAATTGAAAACGAGTGATGGTACTGAAATTGATTGTAAAGTAGTTGTGATAGCAGGTGGATTAGGTTGTTTTGAGCCCCGCAAACCACCTATTATTGATATTGCAAAATTTGAAGGTAAAGGCGTTCACTATATGGTGAAAGATCCTGAAACCTTTAGAGATAAAAACGTAATTTTAGCCGGTGGAGGTGATTCAGCCCTTGATTGGACAATAGAATTGTCTAAAATCGCCAAGAAAATTACTTTAATTCACAGAAATGAAACTTTCCGTGGTGCCCCTGACTCTGCTGAGAAAGTTTTTGATTTAGCAAAAGAAGGTAAAATCAATTTATTGTTAAAAAGTAACCTAACTTCAGTATCCGGAAACGGTAAACTGAATGCTGTAAAAGTACAGGGGGCTGATAAATCTGAGTTGGAGCTTGAAGCTGATTATTTAATTCCATTATTTGGGCTAAGTCCTAAATTAGGGCCTATTGCCGATTGGGGATTGAGCATCTTTAAAAACCAGATTGAAGTAAACACCACTGATTACTCAACCAATGTGCCTGGTATTTATGCTATTGGTGATATCAATACCTACCCAGGTAAGTTGAAATTAATTCTATGTGGTTTCCATGAAGCAGCTTTAATGTCGCAAAGTGCATTTAAGCATATTTACCCTGATAAGCACCTAAGCTTTAAATATACTACTGTTAACGGAATAGAATCTTTCTAATGGCTGATATTAAGATAAAAGTCCAGGATTACACTGGGGAAGTAAAAGAAATAGAGGCACCAACAGATATGAATTTAAGTCTGATGGAGTTACTAAAAGCAAATGAATACCCTGTATTAGCCACTTGTGGAGGAATGGCACTATGTGCTACCTGCCATGTAAAAGTGGAGGTGGGATTTGATGCACTCAATGAACCAGGTGATGATGAAATGGATCAGTTAGATATATTGCCTAATGCTGAGCACAATAGTCGCTTAGCATGCCAGCTGCGATTAAAAGATGATATGGATGGTATGCATGTGCGTTTGGCAGCCGATGAGGAGTAGATACATTATCCATGCTTAAAATTTTAGATCCGGTTTATTAAAACTGGATTTTTTTTGCCCAAAATATAATTGAGGATTACAGCCATGTTTAACTCAATTCAATACCAGATAATCTTTTCAGTCCTGATATTTGCTTTTATAAATTTATATTTAGACATTTACCTAAATATCTAATAAAATGAACTATCCATTTTATTTAACTAGAACCACCTTAAATTTACCGCTATGAAAAACTTCCTAATTATTATCTTATTCTTAATCTCTACAGCTTTATACGGTCAGGATATTAAAGGCTCTTGGTATGGTGCAGCAAATATTCAAGGTGTTAAATTGAGAATTGTTTTTCATATTGAAAAGGTAAACGGTGATTATAGCGCTACTATGGATAGTCCGGACCAGGGAGTGAAAGGAATTCCAGTGACCAGCGTAAACTATTTTAATGATTCACTAAGTTTAAATATTGACAACATAAGATTTGCCTATAATGGATTAGTAAAGGAAGATGTAGTTGAAGGTAAGGTAACCCAAAACGGTATGAAATTACCTCTCATTTTAACTCGAGAGGAAGTTAAAGTGAAAAGACCGCAGGAGCCCACACCACCTTACCCGTATACTTCCGAGGAAGTAACTTTTAAAAATACCAAGGCAAATATCAATTTAACTGGAACCTTAACCTTTCCCAATGGAGATGGAAACTTTCCATCAGTAGTTTTAATAAACGGGAGTGGTCCGCAAAATAGAGATAGCGAGATTTTAGGGCATAAGCCTTTTTTAGTCTTATCTGATCACCTCACTAAAAATGGTATTGCTGTCTTCAGATTTGATGAAAGAGGAGTGGGGAAATCGGAAGGAAATTATGGCTTATCTACTTCAAAAGATTTTGCATCAGACGTTGAGTCGGCTGTAGCTTATTTAAGAGGTAGAAAGGAAATTGATCAGAAGAAAATAGGACTCATTGGTCATAGTGAAGGTGGGATGATAGCTCCAATGTTGGCCGCCAATCCCTCCAACAATATCAGTTTTATGGTTTTGATGGCGGGTCCCGGATTACCTATTAGCGAAATGATGCTTTTACAATCTGAAGCAGTGATGAAATCCTCCGGGTTACCTGAATCTCAAATTGAAAGGAATAATGATTTAAATGAAACTGCTTATGCATTAGTGAAAAATGCCAAGTCTCAGGCGAATTTAAAGGCTGATTTGGAACAGCTCTTTGGAAATTACTATGATCAATATGTAGGGGCTGCGGACAACCAAAATGATGCAAAAGAGAAATTTGTTAAACAACAAATGCAAAGTTTGCTAAACCCATGGTTTCAATATTTTATTAAATACAATCCACAAGATGACCTGACAAAAGTGACTTGCCCGGTTTTGGCAGTCAATGGAAGTGAGGACTTGCAGGTAACGCCTTCAGAAAACTTGAAAGCCATCGAGGAAGCTTTGAAAGCGGGAGGGAATGCCAACTATGAAATAAAACAGTTGAACGGATTAAATCATTTATTTCAGGAATGTAAAAGCTGCACTTTAGAAGAGTATGCTGAAATTGAACAAACTCTGTCACCTGTACTACTGAATCTGGTAACAGATTGGATTAAGATTCAAGTGAAGTAACATTTACTGATAAAAGCTTTTAATGATTTCTTGAGTGAAAATTTAAAATTCTATCATGATTTGATTCAGTTGCTTTCAGGAGGATTGAAAATGTTTTTTCTGTCCCTTTTGGTCATTATCTTTCTATAAAAAAAAGTAGCTTGCCTTTAATAATAAACGCAAATTAAAATATAGCTGTGTGATACAATTTTTGTAGTTTACTGAGGTGTAACAAGCGTAGGAATAGCTTCCATATTAAAACGAGTTATAGGTTGCTGACCGTTATTATCTGATAAAGTGAAAACTATATCGTTATAATCTTTATCTGTTCCTACAGCATTTACGAATTTATCTTCAAAGGCTAAAACTACGGCATCAAAATTCTCGAATTTGAATAAAACATGTTGTTGAACCACTTCTAAATTGAGGTATGTATCCGTAAAGAAGGTTTCGTTTTCAAAATTTACTTTACTTGCCCTCCAGCCATCTACAATCAAAAAGAAACCTATCATAGTACCGGCAGGAAATTGCCCCTCACCCAACTGTAACCTATCTCCTTGATCAAGTATGTTATCACTGATATTAGGGAACAGAATATTTAAATTGAGTTCCGAAACTGTAACTTTTTTAGTGCTAGGATTATAAACATAATAACCTAGTGAATTTTTAAGTCCTGCACCTTCCGAAACGAAGGTAAGATAAACCTCTGAATCTTCTGTCAGTATAATGTTATGATTAACTGAGTCTGCAAATAGGTACGGATGCTGATTGACAAAATTCACTCTTTCCGGAAAAACTATATTTAATTCTTCCAACACATCCGGCTCCACGTCAGTAGCAATTATTTTACCTGGTCTTTCTTGAATAACTTCAGGTCTCTCACAGGCAAAAGCAAAAATAACAAATGTCATTATGAGAATTAGAGCGTTTGGATTTTTCATAGGGGGTTAATTTTAATTAAAATATTTTAATATCATCTACAAAAATAGACAGTATCAGTACATAATTTCTTACATAATAAAAATAACAATTTATATCTATTACTTATTTAACGGAAATTCAGGTAGTTTTTAGATGAACAGTATGTTTATATCTATGAATTTTTTAAAACAGATTTAAAGGCGATCAATTAGACCTGATAATTACCCTTTAAGAAATTTGCTTTTGATTTGAAGAAATATAATTATAGTAATATTATATTTTTGAGTTCTTAAAATAAAGTTATAGTAAATTAAACGTAAATAGAAACTAATTAAATAGCTGCAGAATTTAATGTTAATGATATTTATAAGGTATAATTTTCCGTGATTGTTCATTGAATTCCATTGAACTTATTATCTTTAGCTTCCGTTTATTTTCAAAAATATTATAATGTATATACCTTTTACAGAATTAAATAAAAAAGCAAGAATCTGGATTTATCAAGCCGATAGAAAATTTACAGAACAAGAACAAGATTTCATTTTATCGGAGGGTAAAATCTTTTCAGAACAATGGACTGCCCACAATCAAGCGCTGAAAGCGTCCATTGCCATTAAGCATCAACAATTCATTATACTTTCTGTCGATGAAACTCAAACCTTAGCAAGCGGCTGTTCTATAGATAAATCTGTACATTTTATGCAATTTTTAGAAAAACAATTAGGAATTAATTTATTGGATAAGAGCAACATAGCATTTTTAAAGGAAGATAAAGTCTATTTGGAATCAATGAAGACCCTGAAAAGTAAAATTGAAGAAGGTATTATTACCGAAAATAGCTTAGTTTTTAATAACCTGGTAACGGATGTAGATACATTTGACCAGAAATGGATCATTCCGGTGAAAGATAGCTGGATGAAGAGATACTTTAATTAAGGAATAATTGTCGATTAAAGTAGAATAGAGAAGTTATTCATTATTCTCTTGTTTAAATCAAGAGTGAATAGTTAAACATAAAAATATCAAAGCTTTTAGTGGGTTTATCCCTGCAAATACAAATATATATGCTAAATTAAACGACAATGATTTTTATAGCGTTAAAATAGCATAAAACGAATTACTCAAAAAAATGACAATAGGTAGGTTTTCCATCATACTTTTTATGTTTTTTCTTACTTCTTGCTCAGTTTATAAAAAAGCTGAAAAGAAATTTGACAGAGGCGAATATGATTTAGCGATAAATTATTTTGACAAGGCGATTAAAAGTGAAGACCAAGCTGAAAAAGCATATTACTTCACGGCTGAGTCTTACCGCTTATCTAATCGACTCGAAGTTGCCTCACCTTTTTATAAAAAAGCCATAGACTTAGATTTCGATGATGAGATGATATATTATAATTATGCCCTGTCGTTAAAAGCAAATGCTAATTATACTCTGGCCAAGGAAGTACTTGAGAGTTATATGCTGGAAGCCTCAGATGAGGAAGTGAAGCAATTAGTGACTTTAGAGCTTAAAAATCTCTATAATATTGATGAAATTATTGAAGATAAGTCTTATTACACTATAAATTCCCTGGAAGAAATTAATACTCCCGATTCTGAATATTCTCCTTTCTTTTATGATGGTGAGATTTATTTTACTTCTACCAGGGATGATGGTAAAATTTATAAAGCAACTGGAGAAAGCTTTTCCAACCTATATAAAGTAAAATCTAAAGGAGCTAACGTAGATACCACAAGCATTGAAAAGCTACCACCCGTTATTAATTCTCCTGACGCCAATGAAGGCTCAGTAGCGATAGCCCCAAATGGTAGAACTATGGTATTTGCCAGGGGAAATACTGGTAAAAGAAAAGGAGCTAATGATGTAAATTTATATTTAACAAGCTTCAGAAATGGCAAATGGTCAGAGCCAAGATTAATGGCCATTAACGATCCCATTGCATGGAATTCTACACCTGCTTTTAGTGCAGATGGACTAACCTTATATTTCTCATCTAATAGAGATGGAGGTTACGGAGGCAACGATTTATACTCTGCTACGGTAAATGGAAGAGGTACCTGGGGTAATGTAAGAAATTTAGGTCCTCAAATAAATACACCTGAAGATGAAATGTTTCCTGCTACCTCTCAGGACGGTAGATTGTTTTTTGCTTCTAATGGTCACCCTGGATTAGGTAAACTAGACCTTTTTTATGCGGAGAGAAAGGGAGGGAAAATTACAATAACCCATATGGGAAATCCGATGAATTCCAATAAAGACGATTTCGCATTATTTATGTATGCTCCTGATAGAGGTTTTTTCACCTCCGACAGACCAGGTGGCAAAGGGAGAGATGATATCTATACCTTTAAAAATGAGGATCCCAACCTTAAAATTGTCAATTATTTCTTAGCAGGAACTACCACTACCAATAATTCCAACCAGGAGGAAGTAATTTTACCGGGAACTAACGTGCGTTTCTATTCTCAGGATAGTGTGCTTTTAGGAGAAGTGCTTACTTCGCAAGATGGTAAGTTTAATTTCAGGGTGTCTGAAGAAGAAGAGTATATTATTATTGCTGAGAAAGAAAATTATTTCACCACAAGGAAAATATTTTCCACGGTAGGTAAATCTCTCGATAAATCTACTTTATCCCAATTAATCACCAATAAGGTGTTTGAAACCAATATTTTATTAGAGGAAATTGTTTTGGATAAAGCCTTTGAATTAGAAAACATTTATTATGATTTCGATTCAGCTAATATTAGGGCAGATGCTGCAATTGAGTTGGATAGATTAGTTACTATTCTTAAAGACAACCCCCCTATAAAAATAGAATTAAGTTCACATACAGATGCCAGAGGAGAAGCACTTTATAATCAGGAATTATCAAAAAGAAGAGCACAGTCTGCTGTGGCCTATATTATATCGCAAGGAGTAGATCCGTCCCGTATTACGGCAAGGGGTTATGGCGAAAGTCAGTTGATAATCGAAGATGCTAAAACGGAAGAAGAGCATGAGACCAACCGTAGAACTGAATTTAAAGTAACAGAATACAACAAGGAAATTGCCAGACAGATAAGAGAACAGGAAGAAGCCTTATTTAAAAAGGATAATGTGGAAGTGGAGATAATTGGTGAAAAAACTGTTCCCCAAAAGGCCGAAGATGAATTTGATTTTAATTGAAACTATCGATGTACTTAGGTCAGTACCGCAGGTCAGACCGGTTTCAAAGCTAAAAATTTTGCATTCTTCTACAAAGTAGGATTAGCTAAACCATTTTCTAAAAATTTGAAAAACAAAAAAAGCCGACCCAGTGGCCGGCTTATGTCATTTTACCTAATATTTATCATCTTTTTATTTAAAAAATGAAGCCAATATACAACTGGGCTACCGCATTTTTCCCAAAATTAATGTCGCCAAAAGTTGATTGCAATTTAACGTCATTCAAGCCAATATTGTATCGTGCACCAATGGTAACGCTTTCAAAATCTAAGCCAGCATCAACTGAAAAGCCATAGTCAAAAGTGGTAAAATTATCACGGTCAAATTCAGCTTCATTATCTACATTTCCATTAGAATCCACTTCTTTTCCCTGGGCATTAATTAAAGTGGCAATATAAGGGCCAGCTCCAATATGGAAATTATCGGTAAGGTGCACATTGAAAAGCACAGGTACTTCCACATAATTTAAGATTCCTCTTAATTCACCTGAGCCAAAAAAGTTATCATATCGAAAAGTAGACCCTTTCTGACTAAAACCTATTTCAGGCTGGATACTGAAATTATCAGAAACATAGCCTCTGTAAAAAATACCTGCTCCAAATCCTACCATAAGGTTTTTATCATCTAACTCATCGGTGTACCAATTGGATAGGTTCAATGATCCTCTGATTCCCGCTTTACTCTCTTTGTCCTGGGCATAACCCATGCTGCCTGCCACTAAAAAAATTGCAAGCGCTAAAAAAATTGATTTTTTCATAATTATTAAAAAATTTGATTCAATGCTGTTTAACTCCTTATATCTGCAAGGGTTGTAGTTAGATGTTGGTACACTTAAAATATAGATCATAAAAAAAGGCTGTTAGATTCTCACTAACAGCCTTTTAATTGTAAAAATAAATCTTCAAACTATTTTATTAACACCCTTATATTCTCTTCTATACCATTATGCTGTATTTTAAGAAGGTAAAGTCCTGATTTTATTTGATTATCAATACTCAATTCCTGTAGTGGGATCAAAGCTAAAAAACTCCTGCATTTTGCTACCCTGTAAATCATATAAGGCAATATGGTTAATGTCTCCTTTGAAAGAGGAAGGTAATTGTATTTTCACGTAGCCTTTTTGCACAGCGGGGTTAGGGTAAACACTTACTTGTCCGTTGAAACCATTTTCTATTTTAACCACAGGTGAATATTCGAAAGTATCGTCAATGTCAACCGCTTTTAATCTGTAATAGATTACTCCAAAAAGAGCATCAGAATCATTCAAATCATAGTACACATCAGATAAACTTTCTCCCTGCCCTTGCACCAGGCCAATCATTTCAAAGTTTTCCATATCCAGAGAGCGCTCAACTTCAAAATGAGAGAAGTTCTCTTCTTTTGCAGTTACCCAGTCTAATTGAATGGAGTTGTTGTTTAACTTGGCTGTAAAAGATTTGAGTTCTATAGGAAGGGCTGCATTTGTTACTCCTAAAACATTAACAAGATAATCTGCTAATGCTTGGTCATTAGCAGCTAAACTGTCAGCGTTGCCAGGTTGGGTTCCGTTGTAGTTACTTCCCCCTCCAGTCCCTAATGCGTTATCCTCAAAAATGTAGAAAGCTCCACTATTTGTTATATTGGTATTATTTCCTGTTGATGCAGAACCTACGACTACCAACTTACCTGAAGAAACAATATTGATGTTGTTCTGTGATGTTAGATTACCTAGCACAATTAAGATACCATTTCCACGAATAGTTAAGTTAGTGTTTCCCTTAAAAATTAAATCTCCAGTTACAATGAGCGTGTCAGTATTATCAGTTGAATTGTCTACAAATAAATTCGCATTATTCTTAAAACTTAAATTACCATCTCTCGTAACTCTACCTCCAACAGTTACAGTTGTATTTTGTAAATCAACAGTTCCAGGGGCATTATTACCAATCCATGTAGAGTTTACAGTCCACAAACCAGTCTTCTCGTTTACGCTTGTTTGAGAAAAGGAGGTGGATGTCCAGAGTAAGGTTAAAATTGCTACTGATTGAATTAAAAGTAAAGTCTTTTTCATGTCTTTTAAATTATATCACAAATATACGTGATTCCCTTATTATTAGGTTTTATTTTTCTTTAATAGACAATGCTTTTCTTACATATCCATAGCACTTTACGATGACTACCTGCTTTTTCCACCTTGAAGGCGGTAGTTTCAGGATTAACCCGCTTTTTTATTCGATAAGGCACCCAAATATTATTTGGCAGACCAAGGGGTTAAATGATAAAGCACATTTCTCTTTTGTGGTTGACTTTGCATGCGCTATATTTGTCTCTTAATAGAAACGATAAATCGTCTATGTCAGAATTTAATAACCTACAACTTAACCTTGTTGATGGTATACTCACCATAACCATCAACAGAGCAGAAAAATTAAATGCCTTGAATAACGCTACTATTGAAGAGCTTAGGGAAGCTTTTCAAGATGTATATGATAATGAGGCAGTAAAATCAGTAATTATAACCGGTAAGGGTGAAAAAGCCTTTGTGGCAGGTGCCGATATTTCAGAAATAGCGGAACTCAATGAAATGAATGGCAGAAAGTTCGCGGAAAGTGGGCAAGAAGTTTTTTCTATGATAGAAAAATGCCATAAGCCAGTTATTGCAGCCGTAAACGGATTTGCCTTAGGAGGTGGCTGCGAATTAGCGATGGCTTGCCACATGCGAATTGCCACTCCGAATGCTAAATTTGGTCAGCCTGAAGTAAATTTAGGTATTATACCTGGCTATGGTGGTACACAGCGACTTACGCAATTAGTAGGCAAAGGCAAGGCTTTTGAATTGATGATGACTGCAGATTTTATCTCAGCTGTGGAAGCTAAAGCTTTAGGGTTAGTAAATCATTTAGTTGATAATCATGAGGATTTACTTAATCACGCTACTTCTATACTCCAAAAAATTAATAGCAAGGCTCCATTAGCCATCGGTATGGTAATAGAAAGCGTAAATGCCTATTATGCCGATGATGAAAATGGTTACCAAACAGAAGCCAATAGCTTTGCATCATGCTGCAAGTCGGAAGACTTTAAAGAGGGAACTAAAGCTTTCTTAGAAAAAAGAGCCGCAGAGTTTAAAGGTGAGTAGGTGAGGATTATCCTCAGTGCTATTAAGTTAAGACCATTCTCCTTCTCTTTTCGGGGCAGGATGCAAGAATAGCTTGCCAGCCTTTGGCTGGGAGCATAAAATAAATCTTAGCTTAATAGCATTATGAGTCACCTTTTTAAAAGGTTATTATTATAAAACCTCAATTAACTTAATGCAATTAATATATTTGTTCTTCAGGATAATTTTTCTGAAGCACTTTTTTTATGAACCCACTTAAAAAATTAGCAGGAGAAGCCGGATTATACGGGCTGCCAAGTATCTTGGGCAGGTTGCTTAATTATTTATTGGTGCCTCTGCACACAGGTATTTTCTTTCCTGATCAATACGGGCAAATATCAGTAATCTATGCTTATATGGCTTTTCTTAATATAGTTTACACCTATGGTATGGAAACAGCTTATTTTCGATTTACTGCGAGAGATAGATCCGAAAGTCATTACAATATTACTTTTACAGCTGTTTTGTTTACCTCTTTATTCTTCAGCACGCTCATTTTTGTTTTTGCTTCTTCAATTGTAAATTTTTTACAATATTCTATAGAACCTTACATCATCCAATACCTGGCAGCTATCCTTTTCATTGATGCTATCGTGGCATTGCCATTGGCTAAATTAAGATTGGCATCCAAGGCTAAGAAATTCGCCTTTACCAGAATGACTAGTATCGCATTGAATATCCTTTTCAATTGCCTGTTTCTATGGGCTTTCCCTCTACTTGCTGAGGAGGGTTATATCAGTTGGACTACAGAAGAGCCCTTCAGTATTTCTTTTGTGTTTCTAGCCAATCTATTAGCCAATTTCTCAATGATTATTATTTTATACAAAGAGTTATGGCAATCAAAACTTCTATGGAGTTGGCTTAAGTTAAAGCCTATTCTTGTTTATGCTTTCCCTATTTTTTTAATGGGTATGGCCGGAATTGCAGTGGAGCAGCTTGATAAAATATTATTTGAACATTTATTGCCCGCTAATTTCTATGCAGATAAAAATGCTGAAGAGGCGCTGGGTATTTACAGCGCCACTTTCAAGTTGAGCGTTTTTATGGCTTTGGCTATTCAGGCATTTCGATATGCCGGGGAGCCTTTTTTCTTTAGCCGGGCAGATGATAAGGAGGCTCCAGAACTATTTGCAAAAGTACTTTATTATTTTGTGGCCTTATCTTTGGTAATCTGGGTGGGGGTAAGCCTTAATGCTGAATTGATCGGAAAAATATTTTTAAGTAGTCCTGCTTTTAGGGAAGCTTTATATCTGGTACCCATTTTACTTTTAGGCAAGCTGTTTTTTGGAATGTATGTAAATATGAGTATCTGGTTCAAGCTTACGGACAGAACTTATTTCGGTATTTATATTAGTTTAGCAGGGGCCTTCGTTACTGTTGTTGGAAACATTTTACTAGTGCCTGTTTTAGGTTATTTAGGGGCAGCTTTAACCGGGGTTTTAGCCTATTTTGTAATGCTTGTTTATTGTTATTACAGTGGAAATAAATATTACCCCATTCCTTATCCAATGCTTAAAATCATGAGGAATATAATTTTGACAGGTGTTTTTATAGGGCTCTATTATTTTTTAAGACCGGATAATGTGGTGTGGGATTATGTTTTTGGTGCTTTCTTGAGTCTCATTTATATAGGTCTTCTATTTTTATATGAAAGAAAGAGAATTTTTTCCGATAAGATATAAACCCTACTTTTGAAAATTAAAATTGAAACATGGAAGTAAGAGTAATTAATAAATCACAACATGAATTGCCAGCATATCAAACACAAAGTGCTGCAGGTTTAGATTTAAGAGCTAACTTAGAAGAACCTATTGTTTTAAAGTCGTTACAGCGTATTCTAGTACCTACAGGCTTGTTTATGGAATTGCCGGACGGAAATGAGGCACAAATAAGACCAAGAAGTGGCCTGGCTTACAAACATGGGGTTACAGTGCTAAATAGTCCGGGAACAATAGATGCAGATTATCGGGGAGAAATCAAGGTTTTATTAATCAACCTTTCTGAAGAAGACTTTATTATCGAAAATGGGGAGCGAATTGCACAAATGGTTATTGCTAAACATGAACAAATCAGTTGGAATTCAGTAGAAGTACTACAAGATTCTACCAGAAGTGCAGGTGGCTTTGGCAGCACGGGTAAATCTTAATTTAAAACATTAATCAAAAAGAATGAATATTATTATCCCGATGGCCGGAATGGGGAAACGCATGAGGCCGCATACATTAACTATTCCTAAACCTTTAATACCAATTGCAGGTAAGCCGATTGTGCAACGCCTGGTGGAAGATATTGCAAAAGTTTGTCAAAGTAATGTAGACCGTATTGGCTTTATTATAAAATCTTCTTTTGGAAAGGAAATTGAAGAGAAATTACTGGAGATAGCTTCATCTGTAGGGGCAAAAGGATCTATTCATTATCAGGAAGAAGCCCTTGGCACGGCACATGCCATTATGTGTGCCAAAGATTTACTCATTGGCAACACAGTAGTTGCGTTTGCAGACACTTTATTTAAAGCAGATTTTAAATTAAATACTGAAGAGGAAGGAATTATATGGACTCAAAAAGTGGAAGATCCTTCCGCTTTTGGTGTGGTAAAAGTAAATGATCAGCAGTTGATTACTGATTTTATTGAAAAACCACAAACTCCAGTATCTAATCTCGCTATTATCGGTATTTATTATTTTAAAAAGGGTGAGGATTTAAGAAGCGAGCTGCAATATTTACTCGATAATGAAATAAGAGATGCTGGTGGTGAATATCAAATAACAGTAGCACTTGAAAATATGAAAGAGAAGGGTGTAAAGTTACGCCCTGGTACGGTAACTGAATGGCTAGATTGCGGAAATAAAGATGCCACAGTTTATACCAATCAACGTTATTTGGAGTTTATAAAATCGGAGGAATTGATTGATATTTCTGCCCAGTTGGAAAACAGTGTAATTATACCACCTGTTTATTTAGCAAAATATGTTGTAATTAAGAACTCTGTTGTTGGCCCGCACGTTTCCATAGGAGAAAATTCTAAGATAACCGATTCACGTGTGCTAAATTCAATTATTCAAACCAATACAAGTATCAATCAGGCACAGATAAAGGATAGTATGTTGGGCAACTTTGTGGAATATAATGGCACTGCGAAGAATTTAAGCCTGGGTGACTTTAATAAGATTATAGAATAACAAGTGAGAAATAACCTTATCAAATTTAATTATAAATGGCTTTTATGCTTTCTCTTTTCAGGGTTAGGTATTGGGACTATCAATGCTCAAATTCCTTCCCCGGTTATTCCTACAGAAGAGAAATTACCTGAAGCTGATTCATTAAAGGACATCCGATTTAAAATTGAATTTTTAATCACGGAAGGCATGAGGTTTGAAGCTATTGATAAAAATGAGCAAGCGATTGAAAGCTTACTCAAGGCTCATAAATTACAAGCTTCAAATGCAGCTATCAATTTTAAGTTAGCAGCACTATTTTCGGAGCAAGAAAAATACGATGAGGCCTTATTCCATGCTGATGAGGCCGTGAAATATGATGAGAGTAAGTATATTTACTGGGTAGTATTAGCTAAAATTCAAACTGAAAGAGGAGATCTTACAGGAGCTATTAATAGTTTTGAGACAATGTACCAAAGGGTAAATGATGTGCCTAACGACTATTTAATTGAATTGGCGGCTATTTATTTATACAATGGTCAGCCAGATGAAGCACTTGAAACTTATGCTGAAATAGAGAAAAGGCTAGGATTACTGGAAGAAGTTAGTACTCAAAAACAAAAGATTTTACTCAAGCAAAATAAGTTAAAGGAGGCTATTGCAGAAGGGAAAAAATTAGTAGAGGCCTTTCCGAAAATAGGTCAATACGCTGTTTCTGTTGCTCAAATTTTAATGTCAAATGGCAAAAATGAAGAGGCTATAGAATATTTAGAAAAATATCTGGTAGAAAATTCAAGTAGAGCTATTGTTCATATGGAATTAGGACAACTTTATATGCAAGCTAATAACGCGGGAAAGGCAAAACCTCACTTTATCAATGCTTTTCAATCCGAAGAAATAGCGCTGGAAAGTAAGCTAAATAATTTTGTGCCACTGGTAAGAAGACTGCCCAATCCTATGCTTAATAATTATGTAAAAGAATTAAGTACTTATTTAGTGAAGGTTCATCCCAATAGTGCCAATGCATTGGCAGCCACTGGAGATATGTACTTCTCACTTCAAAATAAGGATAGTGCTTTGGTTTTTTACAGAAAGGCCATTGAAAAAGAAGGTGGTAATTTCCAGTTATGGCAAAATATTTTGTCGATGGAAATTGATCTTCAGAATTATGAAAATGTTGTAAAATATGCAGATGAAGCTTTAACTTATTTCCCTAACCAACCGATTTTATATCTTTATTCAGGCTCAGCATATTTTTCTTTGAAAGATTATAACAATGCTATATTAATGTTAGAACAAGGAAAAGCGATTGTATTTGGCAATAACGAATTAAAAAGTTCCTTTGCGGGTCAAATGGCAGATATATACCATGCCAATAAGCAGTTTGATAAATCTTTTGAGGCCTATGAGGAAGCGATACAGACCAATCCTAATAATTTTTACGCCATAAATAACTATACATATTACCTATCCTTAAAAAAGGAAAAACTTGAAAAAGCGGAGAAGCTTTCTGCTCGAATGGTTAAGGCCAACCCGGTCAATCCTACCTTTTTAGATACCCATGGATGGGTGTTATTCCAAAAAGGAAATTATGAGGAAGCCAGAAAATATCTTGAGAAAGCAGTGAAAATTAATGGTTCAGGCACTATTGTTGAGCATTACGGTGATGTGCTTTACCAGCTAGGTGAAAAAGAAAAGGCAATTGAACAATGGGAGAAAGCTAAAAAGATAGGGGGAGCTTCCGATCAAATTGACCAAAAAATTGCAGAAAAGAAATATTATGAATAAAGTAAATTGGATATTACCTGTATTAATGATTTTTTTCTTTGCATCATGTGCAAAGAAAAATTTACCTAGTTCTAGCATTGAAAAAGAGTATGGTTTAGAAAGGTTCGATTTTGAGTATTTACAAAGCAAATCTAAAATTAAATTTTCGTCACCTGATAAATCAATAAGCTCAAGTGCGACCATTCGCATGAAAAAGGATAGTATTATATGGGTTTCACTTTCACCTATATTTGGAATAGAGGCTGCTCGTGGGTACATCAATGAGGATACTATAGTATTTTATGACAGAGTAAATAAGGAAACATACAGGTACAACTATAAAACATTGAGTAGTATGCTCAATTTTGAAGTGGATTTTCAAATGGTGCAATCTATTATTTTGGGTAACCAGGTATTTCCGTTTACAACTGAAGATAGTTATTCCAAAAAAGGTGATGATATGAAAATAGATCAAAAGAGAGATAGGTTTATGATTCAGACCTTTGCTACTTCTGAATTAAGAAAAGTAAGGAATGTTAAGGTAAAAGAACTTCCCGATGGCAGTGATATGAATATAGTTTTTACTAATTTTGATAAAGTAGCTGGACAGGCATTTCCATTTAAAGCCCTGATTACGGTATTGAGTAAAGCTAAAAATGGTACAGAAACAACAGAAATCGAAATTAATCATTCGAAAATTGATGTGGGAACCACGCCAATTTCTTTCCCTTTTTCAGGATAATATGCCAATAAGAATAAAAAACTGGTCGTTAAGCTGTTTATTTATCCTTGTTTTTTTTGGCAGCTTGCAGACAGCCAATGCACAAAAATCCAGAGCAGAATTAGAGAAGGAAAAAAAAGCCAATCTGGAAAAAATAGAGCAGGCAGAGAGAATACTTAATCAGACAACCACCAAAAAGAAGGCTACCATAGGTCAGTTAAATGCTTTAAATTATAAAATTGAAGCGCAGCAGTCCATCACCAACTCTATTTCTACTGAAATAAATTTGTTGAATCAGCAAATAAATGAAATAGGAGGTATTCTAAGTTCTATGGAGCGTGACTTAGAACAAATGAAAGAAGAATATGCTTCCATGCTGTATGCCACTCAAAAAAGCAATCAGTCTTTAAGTAAGCTTTCCTATGTTTTTGCCTCTTCTTCCTTTTACCAAATGCTAATGCGAATTAAGCATATGGAGTATTACGCAAAAGTAAGGCGCAATCAGGCAGAACAAATTGAAGTGATTAAAACACTATTAATTAGCCAACAAGAGTCTATAGAAGGTATTCGATTCGAAAAAAGTACCTTGTTACAAGAGCAAATTAACAGAAACAGGGAACTGAATCAGCTGAAGCAGGAACAAAGTTCTGTAGTAGCTGAACTGAATAAAAGAGAAAAAGAAGTAAAAGAAGAAATTACTGATAGTAGAAAAGCCGTAGCCAATTTAGAAAAGGTAATTGCTGATTTAATTAAAAAGGAAATAGAAAAAAGTTCTAAAGGTAAATCTTCCACCAAATTTGCCTTAACTCCTGAATCAAAGGAGTTATCTAATTCCTTTGAAGGCAACAAAAGTAAACTATACTGGCCTGTTAATTCAGGGTTTATTTCTCAAAAATACGGTACTCACCCTCACCCTGTCTACAAAAACATTATGGTTCCAAGTGATGGTATTGATATACAAACCAATGAAAATGAGCAAGTGAGAGCCGTTTTTGATGGGGAAGTAAAAACAGTAGCTTTCGTGCCGAGTATGAATAATATTGTAATGGTACAACATGGAGAATACTTTACTGTGTACGCAAAACTGAAAACCGTATCAGTAAAGAAAGGAGACATAATTAAAGCGAAGCAGGCGCTGGGAACCGTGTACACTAATAAAGATGGCACCTCGGAAATTCAATTCCAAATCTGGAAAAGCAACCAGAAAATGGATCCCGAACCCTGGCTATTTAAAAAATAAAAGTAATATTATTAAGTTAAAACAGTTATCTTTCTCAATTGAGCATGATCCCAAAGTCCGGAAGTGAAGGATCAGAGGATAGTCTAGCAGCCTATGGCTGGGGGCGAAAACATATGCTTAACTTAATAGTATTGCAGACGATTTACAAAATGAAGCTTGGTGAAATGCTCAACTAAATGACGACTGTTAGTGAACTTATTTTGACTAATAAGTATTACACAGAAAAGAATGTGCTGTATTTTCCTAAAGTGATTGGTTAAGCAGCAGATTATTATATAACTTTACATTTACATTTAAAATACAAAGCAATGAATACAGTATTTGCATTTATGAACATGGGCGGATGGGAAATTCTTTTAATCATGTTAGTGATTTTAATATTTTTTGGAGCCAAGAAAATCCCTGAATTAGCAAGAGGATTAGGTAAAGGTATCCGTGAATTTAAAGATGCTACCACCGAAATTAAAGACGAAATTGAGGAAGGCGGAAAAAAAGCCAAGGTAGATAGTAAAGATATTTAATATCTGTAAAATTGGAACCTTATAAGAGTTTACAATCCCTTCAGGGAGATCTTAAGACCAAAAAAATATCTCTTCTTTCTGTTGTAGACAACTATCTGCAAAGTATTGAAGAAAATAAACATCTCAATGTTTTTCTCGATGTTTATACACGAGAAGCATTGGATAAAGCTCGGTTGATCGATCAGAAAATTGCTCAGGGAGAATCACTAGGCAAGCTTTTTGGATTGGTCGTAGGCATTAAAGATGTGTTGGTTTTAAAAGATCATAAGGTTAGATCCGGAAGTAAAATTCTTGAAGGTTTTGAATCCCAATTTACAGGTACTGCAGTACAAAGGCTAATAGAAGAAGACGCTATCATTATTGGTATGCAAAATTGCGATGAATTTGCGATGGGGTCTTCTACTGAAAGTTCTGCATTCGGACCTACATTAAATGCCGCAGATATAAGTCGCGTGCCTGGAGGGTCTTCAGGAGCTTCTGCAGTTTCGGTGCAGGCAGATTTATGTATGGCGGCATTAGGTACCGATACAGGTGGTTCAGTTCGGCAGCCAGCTGCTTTTTGTGGAGTAGTGGGTTTAAAACCTACCTATTCACGGATTTCCAGGTTCGGACTGATTGCTTATGCCTCATCATTTGATTGTATCGGGATTTTCACAAATAATATTGCAGATAATGCTTTAATATTATCGGTTATTGCAGGAGCTGATGACTTCGATAGCACTGTTTCCAGAGAAAAAGTGCCGGAATATTCTCAATTATTACAATTAAAGAAGAAAGTTAAGGTCGCTTATATTAAAGAGACCATTGAAAGTAACTCACTTCAAAAGGAAATTAAAGACCATACAGTGGCTAAATTGGAGCTATTGAAGCAAGAAGGTCATTTAGTTGAAGAAATTACTTTTCCTTATTTAGAGTACCTTCTAGCAACATATTACATATTAACCACAGCGGAAGCCAGTTCTAATTTATCCCGATTTGATGGGGTGCGTTATGGATACCGTGCTCCTGAAGCTTATAATATGGAAAGCATGTACAAGCTCTCCCGTTCTCAGGGCTTTGGTGAAGAAGTAAAACGCAGAATCATGATAGGTACTTTTGTGCTAAGTGCCAGCTATTATGATGCTTATTATACTAAAGCTCAAAAAGTAAGGAGACTCATTCGAGACGGAACGAGAAAAATATTATCGGATTACGATTTTATCATCTTACCTACAACACCCACAACAGCATTTCCCCTAAATTCACAGACAGAAAATCCTGCGGAAATGTACCTGGCTGACATTTTTACCGTTCAAGCTAACGTGAGTGGTATTCCTGCTATATCAATTCCAAACGGAGTAGATAAACAGCAATTGCCCATTGGCCTACAAATTATGACTGATGTTTTTAAAGAAGATCAATTGTATGCCTTCTCAGATTATTTGATGAAACTTTAATGATGAAAAAACATAGCGGACATATCTTTTTGTCAACATTAGTGGTATGTTGTTTTATAAGTTTCGATGCACTGGCTTTTCAGGAAGTGGATTTACAACAATTGAAAGCTATTGCACCTGATCCGCAAACTGATGTATCCAATTACAGAAGTGAACCTGCTGAAATACCTGATAAACCTTTTGGCTTAGATTCCCTCGAAATGGCTGGTGTGAGTGTGATGGAATTGCAGCAAACGCAATTTCAGTATGAGTTTATTCCCGAAACACCTGCAGACTTAATTGAGGACAGGCTAAGTTGTATTGAGAATGAAATTGAGCTCACTTTTAATAATCAGGTGAAATCTTTTGTTGATTATTTCACCATTCGCGATAGAGAATATACGAAAAGAGTAGCCGCTTTACAAAGCAAGTATTTCCCAATGATAGAGAAATATCTTGCGGCTTATGGATTGCCCGATGAATTAAAATATTTAGCCATCGTAGAATCAGGCCTCAACCCAAAGGCCAGGTCTAGAGCAGGCGCGGTAGGTTTATGGCAGTTTATGCCATTAACAGGGAGACTGGACTATAATTTATCTGAAAATTGGTATTACGATGAGAAAATGGACATGGAAAAAGCTACCGTAGCCGCCTGCCGATATTTAACATTTTTATACAAGTATTTCAATAACGATTGGCATCTCGCACTAGCAGCTTACAATTCAGGCCCGGGAAATGTGCGCAAGGCCATACGGAAAAGTGGTTATCAAAAAACGTTTTGGGAGATTTATCCTTACTTATTGCGGGAAACCAGATCTTATGTTCCACAATTTATTGCTGTAATGTATAGCATGAAATATATGGAAGAGCATAATATGTTTGTAGATGAAAAGCAATATTTGCCGGAATACGATACCTTACATATTACAGGATTCGTGAATTTGCCTGTGTTAGCAGAACACACTAATATTTGTATTGAAACGCTGGAAGAATTAAATCCTGAACTGAAAAGAAGTGCTATTACAATGGGTAATCAATTATATCCTTTAAGGGTACCTAAGCATGAAAAGGAAAGATTAACAGATAATAAAATTGAAATACTAAAAATGGCCAGTGCTGGAGAAGAAGTATGGGAAAAGCAGGTAATGAGTACCATAGGTAATACCCATGGCAAGCAAAAGATTGTATATAAAGTGAGATCAGGCGATGTTTTAGGAACCATAGCCAATAAGCATCAGGTGAAAGTGGCGGATATACGTGTTTGGAATAAACTCTCAGGGAATATGATAAGGGTAGATCAACCCTTAACTATTTGGTTGGCTGCTGATTTTAAAGAATCAAATAAGTCATCAGTTTCAAATAGTAAGAAGGAAACCGATAGCTCTGATAAAACTGAAAAGGCTACAGCATCAAATGAAGGAACGTATATTGTGCAGCCTGGAGATTCTTTATGGATCATTTCACGAAAGTTTAATGATTTAAGCGTGGAAAAATTAAAAAAACTTAATAATTTGGAAGGTAATTCTATTAAACCCGGCCAAATTTTAAAGCTGAGTTGACTTATTTTATATTTAATCAGTAACTAAAACCCATTGTACCGTGCAAATACTTAAAAACATTCAATTTATTTTTGTTTCCTGTACTCTTTTTATTTTTCTTGTCTCATGCGAAACAGATGAAAAATCCGGAAAATCTTCCTCAATGGGGAAGGCTAGAGGCGAAACCGGCGAGATAATTCTTGTGATGACTCCCAACCAATGGGAAAGTCCTTTAGGAACACTTGTTAGAAATATTTTTACTGAAACTGTAGAAGCCATTCCTCAGGAAGAGCCTTTATATAATTTAAGAAGAACGGATCCAAGTAATTTCAATAGCGTTTTAAAATCTACAAAGAATCTAATATTTGTAGCCACATTGGATGATAATTCCTCTGAGGGAAAGCAATTGACTAAATATTTTACTGAAGGTTCTATAGAGAGAATAAAGAAGAATCCTGAATTGTTTTCTTTCACCCAATCAGATGTGTATGCCGATGGGCAAGAGGTACTTTACCTGTTTGGAAGAACTCAGGAGGAGTTGATAGAAAATATTAAAGAAAATAGAGATAGAGTACAGCAGTTATTTAATGGAATTGAGGAAAAACGCTTAATTTCAAATCTAAAAAAGAGTACCTCAAAAGGTGTAATGAATTACTTAGCAGATTCAATGGGTATTGATATACTAATACCCTCTGGTTACGACCTGGCTATTAAGGGGGATAATTTCACATGGATCCGTAAGCTGGATCAGAAGGAAGAAATTAATATATGGGTAGCTAAATTACCATTTACAGATGAAGCTGTTTTTGATCCGGCTAATATCAAAGAAATTCGTAATCAGTTAGGCCAAAGGTATATTACTGATTTAGACAATGACTCATTATTCCTTACTACTCAGGATGAATTAGAGTTAGTGATTGACACCGTAAACCTAAATGGCAACTATGCCCTTCGGACAAAAGGACTATGGAAGTATTCCGATAATTCCAGAGGAGGTGCTTTTGTAAGTTATCTGTTTGCAGATGAAAAAGATGGAGAACTATATTATTTGGAAGGTTATCTGGATAACCCCGGTGAAGATAAAAGGGAGCCGATGCGGTTAATAAAAGCTATCCTAAGCACCGCAGACATTCCAGAAACAATTCAGGATTAACTTCCCTTTCAGAGAATGCGTGTAACCTTTTTAGCGTTTCACGCATTTTTTATTTATTAAAGTATCAATAAGATTTATTTTCCTTGATTTAAGAGTGAATTTCTCAATCCTAATCAAATTGTGGATAAAAAAGCATTAATTTGAAGGTAAATGAGTGAGATTTAATAATTTTGCTCTGTATTAGGCTTAATTGACGAGAAAATTCATTGAAAGAGGATTATTTTTAAGAAATTTATTGAAATAGATATACCATGTCGAAAAAAATTCGAAGAGAAGACGCATTAAATTATCATAGCCAGGGTACACCGGGTAAGATTGAAGTAGTACCTACTAAAATGTTGAGTTCTCAAAATGACCTTGCTTTAGCTTACTCTCCGGGAGTAGCGGAGCCTTGCAAGGAAATTGAAAAAGATAAAGAAAATGCATATAAATATACTGCAAAAGGAAATTTAGTGGGTGTAGTATCGAATGGTACTGCTGTTTTAGGTTTAGGAAATATAGGTGCTGACGCTTCCAAGCCTGTTATGGAAGGAAAGGGAGTTTTATTTAAAAAGTTTGCCGGAATAGATGTTTTTGATATCGAAATTGAGGAATCTGATCCCAAAAAGCTAATAGAAATTATTCAATCACTGGAGCCCACATTCGGAGGCATCAATCTGGAAGATATAAAAGCTCCTGAATGCTTTGAAATAGAGCAGGAGTTGAAAAAGCGAATGAATATTCCTGTTATGCACGATGATCAGCATGGCACTGCTATAATTTCCAGCGCTGCTTTATTGAATGCATTAGAACTGGTTGATAAAAAAATTGAAGACGTAAAGCTAGTGGTGAGTGGGGCAGGAGCTGCCGCCATTTCTTGTACTAAATTATACCAATCCTTAGGACTGAAAAGAGAAAACATCCTCATGTTTGATAGAGGTGGACTCATTTCTACAGATAGAAATGACCTGGATGAGCACAGAGCTTTGTTTGCTACAGATAAAAAAGGAATAGATAACATCAAAGACGCTATGAAAGGGGCGGATGTATTTCTAGGGCTCTCTGCAGGTAATGTGATTACAAAAGAGCATCTTTTAGGAATGGCTGCCAACCCTATAGTTTTTGCATTAGCTAATCCTGATCCGGAAATTCCTTACCAGGAAGCTATGGATGCAAGAGAGGATATAATCATGGCAACTGGCAGATCAGATCATCCTAATCAGGTAAATAACGTAATTGGATTCCCTTATATTTTTAGGGGCGCATTAGATGTAAGAGCCACTGCAATTAACGAGGAAATGAAATTGGCAGCGGCATACGCTATTGCTAGCTTAGCTAAACAGCCTGTTCCTGAGTTAATTAATAAAGCTTATGACGACCAGCGTATTGTTTTTGGTAAGGAGTATTTAATACCTAAACCACTCGACCCACGTCTCATCACTACTATTTCTCCAGCAGTGGCCAGAGCTGCTATGGAATCAGGGGTGGCTAAAACACAGATTACCGATTGGGCGCAATATGAACTCGATTTACATAGAAGAATTGGTGTAGATCAAAAACTTATGAACAGAATCCTTAATAAAGCCAAAAAGGATCCTAAAAAAGTGGTTTTTGCAGAAGCAGATAACATTAAAATTTTAAAAGCGGCTCAAACTGTAGTAGATGAGGGAATAGCTATTCCAATTTTACTAGGCAATAAAGGTAAAATTCTTGAAATGGTAGAGGCACATCGTCTCGATATCGGAGATAGTGAGATCATTGACATTTTCGACAGTAAAGAAAAGTTGAAATCATTTGGCGCCAAGCTTTATGAAAAAAGAAAGCGTAAGGGAGCTACTCTATACGATTCTGAAAAAATGATGAGGGATCGTAACTATTTCGGGAGCATGATGGTGGAAATAGGAGAAGCTGACGCAATGATTTCAGGTCTCACTAAAGATTATCCAAAAACTATTAGACCAGCATTAGAAATAATTGGTGCTGAGCCAGGTAAAAGAGTGGCGGGTATGTATATTTTAACTACGAAAAAAGGCACCTATTTCTTCTCTGATACTACTGTAAATACCAATCCCAGTGTAGATGAGCTAGTAGAAATAATTGGGTTAACGGCACGAGGAGCCAAATTCTTTGGTATTCAACCAAGAATGGCTTTACTTTCCTATTCTAACTTTGGTTCTAGTAAAGGAGATATACCTGAAAAAGCAGCCAAAGCCAGAAAAATCGCAAAGGAAAGATGGCCTGACCTAATTATTGACGGAGATATTCAAGCAAATATTGCTGTGAACACTGAACTAATGCAGGAAACTTATCCATTTAGTGAATTAGCTGAAAAAGGGGCTAATACTTTTATCTTCCCTTCATTAGCTTCAGGAAACATAGCCTATAAGTTATTGATGGAATTAGGTAATGCGGAAGCAATAGGCCCAATTTTGTTAGGGATGAACAAACCGGTTCATATCTTGCAATTAGGAAGTTCTGTGAGAGAAATAGTAAATATGGTTGCTATTTCTGTTGTAGATGCTCAAAATCAACACACTGATAATAATTTATGATTGCATTTTTAAAAGGAGAAATAATAACCTGTGAAGCCACTTACCTTATAATAGAGGTTGGTGGTGTAGGTTATCATGTGAACATTCCTCTTTCGGCCTACGATGTTTTTAAAAAACAAAAAGAGGCCATCGTATTAACACATTTTCATGTAAAGGAAGATTCTCAAACTTTGTATGGTTTTCATCAGCCATCCGATAAATCTATGTTTTTAGATCTTATTGGAATTTCCGGCATAGGACCCTCAATCGCATTAGGTATGCTATCTTCTATGGAACCTTCTGAAATAAAAATGGCAATTGTAGCCGAAAATGTGAAGCAAATTCAGGCTATTAAAGGTATTGGAGCCAAAACCGCACAAAGAGTAATTTTAGAATTAAAAGATAAATATAAAAAAGAAGGACTGATTGCAGATTCTTCAAATTCTAAGCTCTCCTCAAACAATAGCAAACGAAATGAAGCGTTATCAGCATTATTAAATTTAGGGTTTGCTAGGGTTTCTGCCGAAAAAGTTATTAATAACATTTTGGAGAAAAATGGTGAAAATATTACATTGGAGGAATTAATTAAGCTAGCCTTAAAATCAGCCTAAACTTATTTAAACTTTGCTAAGTAGAAGTACTCATCTTCTTTTCTGTTCTATATTGCTTTGCGTTGTAATATCATTCAACGGAAAACACCTATATGGGTACTCTTACGAGCTTAATGCAGCTTTGTTTCAGGAAGTTCAGGAAAAAGTACAGAAACAGGATACTATTCCAAAAGATAGTATAAAAGCAGATAGTTTAGTAAAATATCAGCCAACTAAAAGGCCAACTTTTCAGTTTCAAGATAGGTACGGAGACCCTTTCTCAAGTCAGCAAACCCAAAGTCCTTTCCAATTAAATAATCCTTCAGATTTGAGCTTGGATGTGGAGATTGATACAGCCCTCAATTATACTATATATGAAAAAATTGGGGATGAATATTTCCGGCCTACCAGCTCCATGAGTTTTGAGGAATTTTCCCGCTATCAGGATGATAAACTTCTGAATGACTATTGGAAGGAAAGATCCTTAGGTCTTGATGGGGAAAGTGCAGTGAGCGGAAGGTCTTTGATTCCTCCCTTGTATGTAAGCCCCGCATTTGACAGGCTATTTGGTGGCAGCTTTGTAGAAATTATTCCTAATGGCTTTATCACTCTGGACTTTGGGGGCAGGTTTACCAAAAATGAAAACCCTAATATTCCTGTTCAGCAACAACGCTATTCAAGTTTTGAATTCGACCAGCAGATTAATATGAATGCAGTGGGAAAGGTAGGAGAGAAGCTAGCTGTAACAGCTAATTTTGCCAATAATAACTCCTTCGACTTTCAAAATGACCTGAAAGTAGAGTATACAGGCTATGAAGAAGAAATTGTAAAAAAGATTGAAATAGGGAATGTAAGTATGCCTGTAAACAACACTCTCATTACAGGTGCTCAGAATTTATTTGGGGTGAAAACGCAATTGCAATTCGGAAATTTATTCGTTACCAGTGTGGCATCTACCCAAAGGGGAACTTCTGAAACCATTAGTGTACAGGGCGGTGGTCAAAGGCAAGAATTTGATGTGCGGGCATCTGATTATGATGAGAATCGACATTTCTTTTTAGGTCACTTTTTTAGAGATAATTATCAGCGCTGGTTATCCGGATTGCCTCAAATTACTTCAGGCCTAGATATTAGAAGGGTTGAGGTTTACGTAATTAACAGAACTCAAAATACCAATGCCTTAAGAAGTGTAGCGGCATTTATGGATTTAGGTGAGGCAAATCCTGCAAGAATTGCCAAAGAGGGCTTTTTAGAGCCAGGTGTTGCGGTCAATACGCCAACTAATAACGATGCCAATGCGCTTTGGGACAGAGTGCAAACTTTCGATAAAAATTATAATAATTTTCTTAACTCGGTGGAGTCAATCACACCATCTTTAACAAGAACGGAAGATTACGAGGCTATAAATGTGGCTCGGAAGCTCGAAGCTACTGAGTTCAGTTTCAATAGGCAGTTGGGTTATGTTTCGCTTAGGAGACAACTTCAAAATGACGAAATGCTAGCCGTAGCTTATGAATATAGTTATAATGGACAGATTTACAGAGTGGGTGAATTGGCAGAGACTTATGGTAGTAGGCCAGACAATGAGGTGGTACTATTGAAATTATTAAGACCTTCCAAAATTAATGTGGAAGCACCTACCTGGGATTTGATGATGAAAAATATTTATAATTTAAACGGGAACCAAATAACAAGGGAAGGCTTCCAACTAAGAATTATTTATAGGGATGATAGAACCGGCCAGGATAACCCAAGTTTACATGAGAGCTCTTTAAGGGATATTCCACTTTTGCGACTTTTTAACCTGGATAGTCTTAATCAGAATGGTGATCCCCAACCCGATGGTAACTTTGATTACATTCCTGGAATTACAATTAATGAAGAGGAAGGGAAAATAATATTTCCTGTCCTGGAACCTTTTGGTGAACGGCTTACTAATTTATTCCGACCTGATGAACAAACCTTCGTAGGCAAGTATGTTTTTAGCACCCTGTATGAATCCACAAAAAATGACGCACAACAACTTACCTCAAAGGATAAATTTTTCATTAAAGGACAATATTCAAGTGGTTCTTCTACCGAAATTGCTCTGCCAGGAATAAATATTGCCCCTAATTCAGTAAGAGTGAGTGCTGGAGGTACCCAACTACAAGAGAATTTAGATTACAGGGTAGATTATAATTTAGGGAGAGTAATCATTCTAAATCAGGGTATTTTAAGCTCGGGCAGAGATTTAAATATTACTTATGAAAAAGAGGATTTATTTAATTTTCAATCAAGAACCTTAATAGGTACCCGCTTCGATTATATTATAAGTGAAAAAGTTAATTTTGGTGCCACAGTGCTTCGCCACACCCAAAGGCCACTAGGTGTTTCCCGTTACAGCATAGGAACTGAGCCAACTAATAATACAAAGTGGGGAATAGATATAAATTATAGTGACGAAGTGCCATTTTTAACTAAAATGGTAGATCTCATACCCTTCATTGATACAAAGGAGCCTTCTATAGTAACTTTTCGTGGTGAATTTGCTCAAATGGTGCCCGGCACTTCCAATCAGGTGGATGGAGAAGGGACTTCTTATATTGATGACTTTGAGCAATCTATCACAGTAAATAATTTAGGAAGCGATTTTAATGGTTGGAAATTAGCCTCTACCCCAGCCACTCCCGATAATAGATTTAAAGAAACGGGTGATTATGGAGATAATAAAAAAAGAGCTAAGCTATCCTGGTATTCCATAGATAATATTTTTTATAGAAACTCAGGACAAAATGTGCCGGAGATATCGGATGAATCCTTGGAAAATCACTATGCGAGAAGTATTACTATTCAGGAAATATATAAAAACAGAGATAGGAATATTGGGGTGAATTTATTACCTACTTTCGATTTAGCATATTTTCCGGAAGAACGGGGAATGTATAATTATAATTCGAATTTAGATGCAGAGGGCAAATTATTAAACCCCAGAAGCAATTGGGCAGGTGTTAGTAGAGCCATTACCTCAGAGGTAGATTTTGATAAAAATAATATAGAATACATTGAGTTTTGGTTGCTCGATCCATTCATTGATACCCGTAGAGGGCTAGTGGATGATGGTTCCGAGAATCCGACTTCAAACACTACAGGGGGTAAATTGTATTTTAATTTAGGGAGTGTTTCGGAAGATGTATTGCCCGATGGCCAACTCTCCTATGAAAATGGTTTACCTGCTGAGTATGACAACACCACAGAAGTAGAGGTTACAGAATTTGGAAGGGTCCCAACTAAAGCGCCTGTTACTGATGTTTTTTCTAACGAAACAGGTGCCAGAGCTAATCAGGATGTGGGGTTAGATGGTGTAAGAAATGATGATGAAGCAGATTTCTTTCAGGATTTTATTACTGAAATCAACAACAACGCCTCTTTAACTCCTGACGCCAGACAAAGAATATTAGATGATGTTTCAGCTGATAATTTCCAATATTTTTTAGGAGAGGATTATGATAGCAGAGAAGCACCCTTATTAGAAAGGTATAAGAATATTAACGGGCCTGAAGGCAATACTCCCGGCCCATCTGCTAATTTAAATTTTAACCCTTCCGGGAGTCGTTTTCCTGATAGTGAGGATTTAAATAATGATAAAACCATAGGTACTTTGGAAGAATACTATGAATATGAAGTTAACCTGACAAAAGACCAGCTCAATGTGGCCACAAACCCACTTATTGTAGATGAGGCAGTATCTGAAGAAGAAGGAGCGAAATGGTATTTATTTAGAATTCCAATAAGGAACCCTTCCAGAACTCAAGGAAATATACAAGGGTTTAAAACTATAAGGTATATCAGAACAATTTTAACGGAGTTTGAACAACCGGTGGTATTAAGAATGGCTGATTTTAGGCTAGTAGGTTCTCAATGGAGGCGCTATGAAGGTTCATTGGCCAGAGCAGGAATATCAGAAACACCTGAAGATAGTAGAAGTAATTTAGTAGTTTCAGTAGTGAATATTGAAGGCAACTCAGAAACTGGTCCTGGTAAAGTGCCTTACGCTTTACCTCCAGGAATATTAAGAGATCAGGACATAGCAGCTCCTGCCAACCAGGTGAGGCAGAATGAGCAATCTATTCAACTATGCGTGGATGATTTCGGCGATGATGAAGCGGTTGCAGCTTTTAAAAATGTGAACTTCGATTTAGTAAATTATGGTCGCCTTAAAATGTTTTTACATGCACAAAGTCCGAATGCATCTGACGATGAAATCACTGCTTTTGTAAGAATGGGTACTGATTTCGATGATAATTATTATGAGATTGAATTACCACTCAGAATTACCCCCTATCAAACTACCAACCCAAGAGATATTTGGCCATTAGAAAATGAAATTGATTTAGCTTTTGATCAATTATATCAGTTAAAATCAAGAAGAAATAGATTGTTAGGCAGTCAGAATGTACTACTGCCTTTTACAGAGCAAGTAGGAAAATATACATTGACTGTAAAAGGCCGTCCGGATATGAGCTCATTACAAACAATAATGATTGGTATCAGAAATCCGCAAGGTGGGGGTTCATTACCAAAGGATGTATGTATTTGGGCCAATGAAATGCGTGTTACTGACTTTGACCAAACTTCAGGTTGGGCAGCTAATGCTTCTTTAAATACTAAATTAGCTGATTTTGCCAACATAACTGCCAGCACGCGCTACACTTCGGTAGGTTTTGGAGGTATTGAAGAAAATATTTCCGCAAGAACTAGAGAAAATTCATTAGGTTTTGATTTCTCCTCTAATATTAGTTTAGGAAAATTCTTTAAAGAGGAATCCGGCATAAAAATCCCAATGTATGTGGGGTATCAAACTTTTACTGCTACACCGTTTTTTGATCCTAGAGATCCTGATATCCCGCTTACCGCCTCCTTAGAGGGGTTTGATGATGCAGGAGAAAGAGAAGCTTACAGGCAAATTGTGATAGATCAGGAAGAAAGAAGAAGTATAAATTTCACTAATGTAAGGAAGGAAAGAAAAGAAGTAGATAAAATAGTATTACCAATCGCTATCTCCAATTTTGATTTTACTTACGCTTATAATGATATTACAAGGAGTAATTTACAAACGGCTTCTTATGAAGTAAGAAATTACAAAGGAGGCATAGGGTATAATTATGCTTTTCCTAATGCGAGTATGGCCCCATTAGAAAACGTGGATTTTCTGCAATCTCCTTATTTGAAATTAATTAAAGATATCAACCTAAATCCTTTACCAAGCAACTTCAGTTTTAGAGGAGATTTGGATAGAAGCTACGTAAAAACTCAGTTGAGAAATGACCAATTAACCACTGAGGGAATTCAAGCACAATTTGAAAAGAGTTTTTCCTTAACAAGAGCCTATAATTTGGGCTGGAATCTTACAGAAAACTTTAATATCAACTATACCGCTAGGGCCTTTGCAATTATTGATGAGGAAGAAGGAGAAATAAACACGGAAGCTAAGCGAGATTCCGTTTTAACCAACCTGAGCAATTTAGGGAGGATGAAGAATTTCGATCAAAGTATAGTATTGGGTTATAGTGTTCCATTAAGTAAAATACCTTTTACTGATTGGGTTTCTCTAGAAGCCAGGTATAAAGTAGATTACAACTGGACTTCCGGAGCTATAAACCAAATTGATACGCTGGGACATATTATCCAGAATAGTAGCGACTGGTCTCTCAATTCCAGATTGGACATGAATAAACTGTACAATAAGCTAAAAATATTAAATAGCATCAATAATCCACCCAGATTACGAGCTAATGAAGTAGATACAACCTGGACTCAGCCTGGGGCAAAAGTAGTAAAAGGCGTCCTGAAATTTTTAATGTCATTGAAAAACGTAACAGGGAATTATTCTGAGAGAAGTGGAACTATGCTGCCGGGTTTTAGGAATAGAGCCTATCTCTTTGGTTTAGATTCTTCCTTTGCTGCACCTGGCTTGCCATTTATATTGGGAAGTCAGGATCCTACAATTAGGCAAACTGCGGCTGAAAATGGTTGGTTAGCCAGATCTGAATCCCAGACTGGTAATTTTGCACAATCTATTATAAGGACTTTAGATATTAAAGCCATGCTGGAGCCTGCAACAGATCTTACTGTTCAAATTGATTTTAATAGGGTGATTAATGAAAATTATCAGGAAATTTATAGATATAGTGAAGACCTTGATGCTTTTATAGGCTTAACACCTGCCAGAAGTGGTAATTATAGTATTAGTTATAATATGATAAAAACCTCTTTTGTAACCACTAATCAGGATAATTCACCTCTATTCGAAAAGCTACGGGAGAACAGAGAAGCTATTCAAGGGAGATTAAATGCTGCTAATGCAAATAACGGGGAGTATCAAATCAATAATCAGGATGTTTTAATTCCTGCCTTTTTAGCTGCCTATACAGATACCGATGTGAACGAAATTTCTTTAAATCCTTTTCCAAAATTCCCATTACCTAATTGGAGAATTGACTATAAAGGTCTTTCTAAAATTGATGCTATTAAGAAAATATTTCCATCAATTACTATCAGCCATGCTTATAACTCAAACTTTAGTGTAAACAACTTTATTAATAATGGTTTATATGGTCAAATTGATGCAATTGGTTTTGATAGTCGCATAGAGAATTACCCATTACCTTCCGAAACTACTGAAGGGAGTGACAACTTTGCTCCGGTTTATAATATAGGTCAAGTATTATTGTCAGAAAGATTTTCACCCTTAGTAGGGGTTAATTTAAGGACTACGGGCAGGCTTACAGCCAAAATGGAGTATAAAAAGGAACGAAATCTCTCATTAAGTACTGAAACTTCGCAAGTGACCGATCAAAGAAGTAATGATATAGTGATTGATATAGGCTTTACTGATCCGGCATTTAAGGTACCGTTTAAAGTAAAAGGTAGAACGGTGGCGCTAAAAAATGATCTAACCATGCAACTCAGTGTCACCATACGTGATACTGAAATTGTTCAAAGGTCTATTGATGATAATAGAAATGTTTTGGTAGATGGGAATATTAATTATCAAATTAGACCCACCATAAATTATACCGTGAACGAAAAATTAAATTTAAATTTTTATTACCAAAGAAGCTTCAATGAGCCACGGGTTCAGAACTCATTTCCAACCACTAATACCACTTTTGGAGTACAAGTGCGTTTTGGTTTGCAATAATATTTTTGCATCCGAAAAAAGAATGTATTTTTGAGAATAATTTAAAACGTATTATTAAAATTTATCATTATTTATGAATATCCCTGAAAATTTAAAGTACACAAAAGACCACGAGTGGGTAAGAGTGGAAGGAGAGGAAGCTTATATTGGTATAACCGATTTTGCTCAAAAGGAATTAGGCGACATAGTTTATGTAGAGGTAGAAACCATTGATGAAACCATAGAAGAAGGGGAAGTTTTTGGTACAGTAGAAGCTGTAAAAACAGTTTCGGATTTATTTATGCCTGTTTCAGGTACTGTACTTGAATTTAATGAAGCATTGGAAGATGCTCCAGAGTCGGTAAATGAAGATCCTTATGTAAAAGGATGGATGATTAAAATAAAATTATCTGATGCTTCTGCCGTAGAAAGCTTACTTTCTGCTAGTGATTATAAAGAGTTGATAGGAGAGTAAGATGTTTTTCAGGTACAACCTGTTTGCTATACTGTGGATTTTACTCATCTTATTATTAGGATTGTCTCCTGGTGAGGCCATGCCTGATACCGATGTTTGGGATTTTCTTAGCTTTGATAAAGTAGCTCATTTTTTTATTTTTGCCGTTTTGAGCTTTTTATTAATTATAGGCTTTACAAAACAGTATAGTTTTAAGTTCGTAAAATATAATGCGCAGATCTTAGCTATAGGTTTTAGCATATTTTATAGTCTTCTGATTGAGCTGGGTCAGGCTTTAATTCCTGGCAGAAGTATGGAATATGCAGATTTACTTGCTAATTGCATAGGTGCTTTATCAGGTTGGGTTATTTTTTATTTAATATATAAATTATAATTATGCTTTATGTATTAAAGGTTTTTATTAAATTGGAATTTAATTTTAGATTTAATAGTTTTACTATTACAAACGCTGGATAATTATGGAACTAAAAAAGAATCCAAAAGCTGACATTAACAAGAAATCGACATTATTCCTGATGATGGGATTAGTGGTTTCGCTTTCTTTGGTTTTTGCTGCTTTTGAATACAAATCGTATGACGATGGTCCTTTGATGGATTTAGGTCAGGTGGATGATATAATGGAAGATATAATGGAGATTCCTCCTACGGAGCAACCACCCCCACCACCACCTAAAGTTCAATTACCAGAAATCATTGAAATACCAGATGAAGAGGAAATTGAAGAAGATATTGATTTAGATCTGGATTTAGAGATGACAGAGGATTCAGAAATCGAGCAAATGGTTTTTGAAGAAGCTGCTCCTGAAGAAGATGTAGATAAAGTATTCCAGATTGTGGAACAACAAGCTGAACCTAAAGGTGGAATTCAGGCATTTTATGACTATGTAGGTGGACAGTTGCAAGATAAATACCCTAGACAAGCACAAAGAATGGGGATTGAAGGAGTTGTTTTCGTTCAATTCGTAATTGAGAGAGATGGTTCATTAACCGATGTACAAGCTGTAAAAGGTATAGGTGGAGGTTGTGATGAAGTAGCTGTTGAAGTGGTGAAAAATGCGCCGAAATGGAATCCTGGTAAGCAAAGAGGTAGAGCAGTACGTTCACAACGAGTTATACCAATTAGATTTACCTTAAATTAATAGTTAAATTTATAATAATTACATAAAAAGTCGGCTTCGGTCGACTTTTTTTTTGCTTAATTTCTAGCTAATAAGAGCCATGATCAAAGCTACCCTGCTGGACAACAAATAGTATACCGATTTTTTCGAGACAAGTTTTGCTTGCTAAGAACAGGATCTTTGTCGTCAGACAGGAATGACGGGAGCAAGTTGAATAGTTGAGGAGAAGTCAGCCAAGGTTTCGTCAGTCTTTAGTTGATATCTTTTTGATTGCTATCACAAATTTTCATTAAGCTTTTGATGGGGTATTTATTTTAGTTAAATGAATGTTTTGCTAACTTTCTCAATTGTCTGGCCTCATATGCTTAGTCAATGAAAAGAATTCTGACTTTTACTGCCCAAATATCTAAATTAGATTATGTATTTATTATAAAATATAGAGTATCAATTAATTAAATATAGTTGGCTGCAAAAGCAATGTTGTTGGTGATGGAAATAATGTCAAAATAAATTATTAGTATAAAATTCAACTCCATGTGAAAATCAGCTTAACTAATGCACTCTGTTTGCCATTAGAATAAAGTCTATTAAACTGAATAAGGTATTTGCCTGAATTCAGTCTTTACTCTTCGTATACTTTAACGTACAACATTAGGTTTAATATTGAAAAAATGAAGGATTAGTCATTTTTAAATTTTATATCCTACCTTTCCAATCAAGTTTCGTGAGACACGAACCTTGGCGTGCAGTTTTTAAATTTTACCAGTTTAGCATTTTGAAAAATTGAATAGAATTAATAAATGTGATAAAATCATTGAACTTTTATCGAGAAAGTCACCACAGTCTTTTCAGCAGATGCTGATTAGCCTTTGTCTGAAAGCTGAGCCTCAAAGGATAGAACAATAATTAGCTAGATTTGAAATAGTGCTAAAACTCATGGTATTGTCCCGATATAGATTTGTAAGGCTGTTCAAGATAGAACTATAAGGTTGTTAATTAAAGAAATATTTGTAGTATCTGCTGTGACTAAGCTAAGTCTACTTAAATAATAAGCATAAGCATAAAATATAATTTTTAATTAGCTAAGGTCGGTAAATCCAAAGTAACTAAAGTACCTTTTCCAACCTGAGATTCTATCTTAATATCACCATTAAGTTTAATAATTGTTTCTTTTACGATGTATAACCCTAACCCGGAACCAGCATTATCGTCAGTGGCTCTATAGAACATATCGTATACCTTTTGAATATGCTCCGGACCAATTCCTCTGCCATTGTCCTGTATTTTTATCATTGCGTGCTTTTTATCTACCTTCACGTCAATGTCAATAACGGGTTCTCTACCATTCCTATATCGAATAGCATTGGAAAGTAAATTATTCATGATAACCTTTAACCGCCACGAATCGGAAATAAAAGGGACATCCTCATGTATAGTGAGATTTTTCTTGATCACATCATCAGGATTTGCATATTTGAGCTGATCAAATGTGTCGTTAATTATTTTATTAAATTGAATGGGCTCTTTCTTTACATCCAAGCGAGCATTTCTGGATTGATCCAGAATTTCTGTAATAAAGTTATCTTGTAGCTTTGCACTTTGCTCCACCTTGTCAAGGTAAAGCCTTTTTAGCTCATCATTAGGATCACTTTTGGCCAGATTTAATAAACCTAGCATGCTCGCTATTGGAGCTCTTAAATCATGTGAAACTCTATAAACAAAATTATCTAATTCTGAATTAATTTTTCTTAGTTCTATATTAGAAGCTTGTAACGCTTTTTCAGTTTCTTTTCTATTGGTGTTTTCGATAACTAGTTCCTCAGTTCGAACCTTAACCTTTTCTTCCAATGAACCATTTAATAATTCCAATGCTTTTTGGGTATTAGTTCTTTCTTTTTCTGTTGCGTACAATACAATGGTAGAAATAGTAATTACACCAATAAATATTTGCAAGAGTAGCATAGCATTAGAAGAATCTTGCATTACAAAAGGCCCCATGTTATGTGTAGTTAGGTATACAGCCAATAAAGCCACGCAGATAGTGCCTAACATTGCAATAAATAAGTGGAACCTGAAGGCTAACCATAATAGAAAGGGCAATACTAAAAATGGAATAGCCTGTTGTAGTGGATTTCTTAAGTATTCATTTTTTAAAATAATTATAATCGTACCAATGGCTACTACGAAAAAAACCATTTCATAAATATTGGCCTTGGTTAATTTTCTAACAATCTTCTCCTGAAAGGATAATATGAAAGGCGTAAATAATAAAATACCAACTAAATTTCCTACCCACCACGACACAAACCTTTGTAAATACTCGCTTACTTCAAATAACCCTTGAAAATATAACGCGCTTGTACCAATTAAGGCACTTACCAAAGAGATAGTTAGGGTAATTAATAAAAATCGAAAAACATTAACGGTTTTATTAAAATGCTCCTTTTTGCCTACCCATTTTTCTATTAAATAATTACCTAATAGAGCTTCTAAAGTATGGCCTGTGGCTATCATGGCAGAAAGTAAAATAATTGAGTTAGATTCCAGTTCACCTGAATTCCAATAGGCTAATATATTGGCTAATAAGGCACCTATTGTTATGCCGGGCCACATCCTTCTTCCCAAAATAATGATAAAAGCAAGTGCTAATCCTGAAGGCGGCCATGTAGGTAAAATATAAATATCTTGAAATACAAAAAAATATCCGAGTCGTGCGAAAAGAAAATAGCCTATCGCCACCAATAATATCTTGATGTCTTGGTTGTATTTAACTAATGCTTGCAGGTTCATAGGTTAATAGTCTTATTCACAGTTAAATATCATAAAAAATAATCAAAATCATGTAAGGAATGTTATTTTTTTTCATATTTACTTTCTTTTTTTATTCGTAAATGTAACAAGATGACGTCAAAATCGATAGATAAAGTTGGAATTTGATTAAAATAAAGTTGCAATGGCTATGTAAGAAATTTCGAAAAATGTTGAATTCGTTATTAAATACTTATTCAAAGAGTCAGATATAATGAAAGAATTATTATATATCAAACAATAAAATACCTTTGCCTCTTCTCTAAGAAATTTACAAATTACACTTATTAATTTTTGAATATACCTCTCCGATTATTGTATGCTGTGGAATGAAAATTCTATAATTAAAGCCTGCTCAAAAATGTAAGGTATTACAACGAAGAAGCTTTCGCATGCTGAAAAAACCATTGAGGAATAAGTATTACCTAAAATATATAAGGAAGAATTATTAAAATTGAACTGTTTTTGAGCAAGCGCTATTTAGGGATAGATGAGATATTTCTCTCTCATTTTATTATAGTCTATTAAATCTTCCTGCCAACTTAACTTGATCTCATATTCAGTAAAACCTGCTTCTATTTGTTGCTGAAGTTGACTTGTTCCCGCTAGTTTAATAAAAAAAGTATTGAAAAAGGTTGGCTTATCATCGAAGGCAGTGTACATATCTATTAAATACTTTAAATTAAATCCACCCGGTATACTGTCTTGCCGAAAAAGCTGCCCGTAGCATTTCTGGTTTTTATAAGGAGGGTTAATGCTAGCTCCTTCAATAGAAATGGGTGTGAATTCATGATTAAATTTAGTTAAATCTGGATGACCAATTTGCTGGAAAGGCTTGAGGGTGCCGCGACCAACACTTATTACCGTTCCTTCGAACAAACATAAACTTGGATATAGTTTTATGCTGAGGTCATTTGGTAAATTAGGAGAGGGAGCAATGGGTAGAGAATAGCTTTTGTTATGAGAATAATTAGCTACTTTAATTATTTCTACCTCGCAGGTGCGTTCCTGGTTCAACCATTTCTCTCCATTAATCATCAAAGCCAATTCGGCCACTGTTAACCCATGCAAAATAGGGATGGGGTGCATTCCCACAAATGATTGATTTTGCATTTTAAGTACAGGGCCATCAATGAACATACCATTTGGATTAGGTCTGTCCAGAATAATTAATTTTTTATCTTGCTCTGCACAGGCTTCCATCACATAATGCATTGTACTTATATAGGTATAAAATCTTGTGCCTACATCTTGAATATCAAAAATAACAATGTCAATTTCCTTTAATTGGTCAGGTAATGGTTTTTTGTTTTTACCATATAAGGATATGATGGGTAAACCCGTTTTTTCATCCATACCTGATTTTACCACAGCACCAGCATCGGCATCGCCTCTAAAACCATGTTCAGGAGCAAATACTGTCTTAATATTTACCCCTAAACTTTTTAAGGTGTCTACTAAATGGGTGTTTTCTATAGTAGAGGTCTGATTTACCACTAAAGCAATGGATTTCCCTGTAAGCATAGGCAGGTATTTATCTAGTTGATGAGCACCAGGTATAATATTTTCTTGCTTTGTATCATTTTCCTGTTTTTTATCTTCTGATTTTTCACAAGCAATTAAGCTAAAAGGAAAAATAAGGCATAAGATAATAATGACTTTGCCAATGATATTGTAATTTGCACCTCGAATCATAAATCAAAATTAACGGAATATCTTGAATCTCCCTGATTTTATAGCAAAACGTACGCTAAACTCCAAAGTAGGACAATTTTCTGGTAGTATACACAGTATAGCGGTTATTAGTGTGGCCATTGGCTTAGCTATTATGTTGGTATCTATTTTAATTATGGGTGGTTTTCAAAAAACTATAAAAGAAAAGGTTTATAGTTTTGCAGGGCATCTGCAGGTAACAAAATACACCCTTAGTAATTCATTTGAAGAGTCTCCCATTTCTACTGATACGGAGTTTTATAATAATTTTAACCAGTACCCTCTTGTGCGCCAGGTACAATCTTTTGCTTTTAAAGCTGGTTTATTAAAAACAGATGAGGCAGTAGAAGGCGTTCTACTAAAGGGTATAGGTCAGGATTATGACACGTCCTTATTTGCTTCTAATCTAGTAGCTGGCCGGTTTCCTAATTTAAGTAATGCTGATTATTCCACCGAAGTAATTGTTAGCCAAAAAATTGCTGATTTACTTTTATTAGATTTAAATGAAAAGGTTTTGATGTATTTTGTGCAGAATCCACCTCGATACCGGCAATTAGAAATTGTGGGAATTTACCAAACAGGTATGGAGGACTTTGATGAGAAGCTAATTATTGGAGATTTAAGAATGATTCAAAGATTAAATGATTGGAATGAAGATCAGGTAGGGGGATATGAAATTTTTCTTCATAATTCAGAAGATGAATTATTGGCAGAAGAAATAATTTTTTCTGCTATAGAAAGCGATCAATATGTTAACAGAATTAGTCAAAAATACATTCAGTATTTTGATTGGCTTAAATTGTTAAATCAAAATGTAAAATTATTTTTAGGTCTCATTCTTTTTGTTGCTTGTTTTAACATGGTAGCAGTTATTTTTATTTTAATAATGGAGCGTACACCAATGATCGGCCTATTGAAAGCCTTGGGAGCAAAAAATAATTTTATCAGGAAGATATTCTTTTACAGTGGTCTTCGCCTTACTGTTAAAGGTTTATTTTGGGGCAATTTTATTGCCTTAGGGTTATGTGCATTGCAATATTATTTCAAACTTATTCCTCTCGATCAGGAGAACTATTACATGAGTTTCGTTCCTATAGAATGGAATTTATGGGCCATTATAGGTTTAAACCTTCTGGTGTTGTTTTTAGTAGCCATAACTTTAATTATTCCTACGTGGTTAACAAGTAAGATGAATCCAATTAAGGCAATTCGCTTCGACTAAAGTGTCAGTTGAGGAATTAAAAAATACTATCCTCTATTGATCATTGTAGAGGTTGCCTGCGCTGTTGGGAAAATAAGTACGTCTGCTAAATTTACATGTGCAGGTCGCGTAACCATAAATAAAATTAAATCTGCAATATCCTCAGCTTTTAAAGCATCAAAATTTTCATAAACTTTTTGTGCTTTTCCTTCATCTCCTTTAAATCTTACTAAAGAAAATTCAGTTTCTACCAATCCAGGAGCAACTTGAGAAACTTTTATACCATATTTATTTAAATCGATCCGCATGGAGCTGTTGATGGCATCTACCGCATGCTTTGATGCACAATAAACATTACCATTTGCATAGGCTTCTTTACCAGCAACAGAGCCAATATTGATGATATGCCCAGTCTTATTTTTGATCATTCCTCTAATAATGGGTTGCGATACGTATAAAAGACCTTTTACATTTATATCAAGCATTGCGTTCCAATCTTCCAGGCTACCGTCTTCAATGGAAGAAAGTCCGTGAGCATTGCCAGCGTTGTTAATTAAAATATCTATTTTTCGGAATTCTGAAGGTAAACTTTCTATAGCAGCCACTACCTCTTTTTGATTTCTCACATCAAAATTTAAGGTGTGAATTTGAGTGTGCGAAGAAAGCTCCGACTTCAATTGTTTCAATCTTTCTTCTCTTCTACCAGCAGCTATAATTTGAAATCCGTTTTTTGCGAGAATAATAGCGGTGGCTTTTCCAATTCCTGAGGTAGCTCCTGTAATAAAGGCTGTTTTAGTCATTATATTGATGTCAAGTATCTTTAATAGTAAACTTAAAATAAATTATTGAAATAGCGTATTTTAATTTAAGGGTTTATTCCTGATACAAACCTGTTTTTTCCCTGCATATCGTTAATAATATTAACATTTAGAAAACCTTCCTTTTCCATCAAGTGCTTCACTTCTTTACCAAACCGCTCATTTATTTCAAAGTATAAATAAGCCATAGAATTCATGTTTTGTTTTGCCAAAACAGTAATTCTTTCATAAAACATCAAAGGATGTTCATCAGGGACAAATAATGCAACAGAGGGGTCAAAATCAAGTACTTTTCTGGCCATGGTTAGTTTTTCGCTTTCTAGAACGTAAGGAGGATTACTTACCCAAATGTCAGCTGGCGGTAATAAGGGTATTTTTTCCAGAATATTATTTTTGATGAAAGTTACTTCAGCTCTGTTGAAATCGGCATTTCTCTTGGCAGTTTCGATGGCGGCACCACTTATATCTAATCCATAAATTTTAACCTCATGCCTTTCTTTGGCAATTGTAATAGGTATAACGCCACTACCGGAACCAATATCTACCACTACTTTGTCTTTCAGATCTGGATGATCCTTTAAAATAAGGTCTACTAATTCTTCTGTTTCCTGCCTTGGGATTAATACATTTCTATTTACTAAAAACTGGCGATTAAAAAACGACACTTTTCCAATAATATGCTGAATTGGCTCATGAGCCTTTAACCTTTCAATGGCTTTTTGCAGCGCAATGTTTTTTTCATCTGTAGGAATGAAAGTTTTCTCAACCAAAATATCAGTTCTTGAAATCTCATGGAAGTGTTCCATAAGCCAATAACTTAATGCTTGAGCCTCGTGGGGCTCTTCAAAAGTCAACAGAGATTGGAAAATGTCGTTATGTAATTGTTTGCTATTCATGTGTAAATATTTATTCCCATAAATCTATTCTTGCTAAATGCAGGCAAGATATCCTCAGTTGCTATCTTAAGGATGTTAGATTTATGTTCATTTAATAAGGTTTTTAATTCTATCCAAAGTTCTTCAATTTTGGTTACTTTTGCCACAATGAAGCAGGAAGATATACAATTTATGTCAAGAGCTTTGCAATTAGCAGAGTTAGGGAGGGGTAGAGTAAGCCCTAACCCTATGGTAGGTTGTGTAATAGTATATGATCAAAAAATTATTGGTGAAGGCTGGCACAAGAAGGCAGGTGAGCCTCATGCTGAAGTTATGGCTGTTCAAGCTGTAAAAAACCATACATTATTAAAAGAGGCAACAGCTTATATAACACTAGAACCTTGTTCACATTATGGAAAAACCCCACCATGTGCTGATTTATTAATTAGTAAAGAGATTAAAAGAGTAGTTATCGGTTGTACTGATCCTAATCCCTTAGTAGCCGGGAAAGGAATTACAAAATTAAAAGAAGCTGGAATAGAAGTGATTGAAGATGTTTTAAATAAAGAGTGTTTAGCACTAAATAAAATGTTTTTCTCCTCAATTGTTTCAAAGAGACCCTATATCATTTTGAAATGGGCGCAAACAGCTGATGGATTTATTGCTCGCGAAAACTATGATGCTAAATGGATAAGTGGGGTTCTCTCAAGACAATTAGTTCATAAAACCCGTAGCGAAGTAGATGCTATTCTTGTAGGTAAAAACACAGTGAAATATGATAATCCTACGCTAACAACCAGAGAATGGGCCGGTAAATCCCCTGTAAGATTAGTTATTGATCATAATTGTAGTTTACCTGAAAATTTATTTGTAAAAGATCGCAGTGTAAAAACTTTTATATTCAACCTAAAAAAAGCAGAATTTCAGGAAAACCTAATTTGGGTGAAGTTAGATCAGGAAAGATTCTGGCATGATTTATTGGAGTTTCTTCATGCTGAAAAGATTCAATCAGTATTGGTAGAAGGTGGTACCCAAACAGTTCAGCAATTAATTGATTTAAATTTATGGAATGAGGCCATGATTTTTACAGCCCCTTACTTGTTTGAAACAGGCATATCATCTCCCCAACTAAAAAATGCCACGCTCGTAAAAACTTTTCAGGTTGAAAATGACCAAATACAAATATGGAGTAATTCACCAAATAGAATTTAAGATTAACACTAGATAAAAGACCTATTCAAAAAATAATTATGTCAGAATCCCTATTAATTGATAAAACAGCCACTAAAGAAGAAAAATATAAAGCATTAATTCCTCAAATTAATGCATTAGTAAATGGTGAAAGTGATGTGGTAGCCAATTTGGCTAATATTTCAGCCGCTTTAAAAGAAGGAATGGACTTCTTTTGGGTAGGTTTTTACATGGTTAAAAATGATGAGTTAGTGTTGGGACCTTTCCAGGGCCCTATTGCCTGTACCAGAATAAAAAAGGGTAAAGGAGTTTGCGGAAGTTCATGGGCAGAGGCTAAAACCATCGTTGTGCCTGATGTTGATGCTTTCCCGGGACATATAGCATGCAGTTCAGCTTCCCGATCTGAAATCGTTTTACCCGCCTTTAAAGATAATAAAGTAGCCTTGGTTTTAGATGTAGATAGTAGCGAGTTAAATACATTCGATGAAATAGATCAAAAATATCTGGAAGAGCTTATGAAAACAGTTAGTGATTTTCTGTAATATCATTTTCTATCAGTCATCTTTTGAGCTTACAGTTTCTATATTACTTTTATATTAATTTTTGTTCTCTATCCTTCTGACTTGCTGTTAATTAACTATTATCTCAATATTTACTTGATAACATCTTTATGACAATAACAAATATTTTATAAATTGATAAAATATTTGAATGAAAACTAAAGCACTATTTTATGGCTAAGGCTAAAAAAGATAAAAAGATTTTTGTATTGGACACTTCAGTAATCATTTATTCTCATGATTCAATTTTGCATTTTGCTGAGCACGATGTAGCTATACCTATTACTGTTTTAGAGGAGCTAGATCAATTTAAAAAGGGTAATGATACCAAAAATTTTGAGGCTAGAGAATTTATTCGCATGATCGATAAATTGGCAGATGGCCGCTCTTTAAGCGATTGGATTCCCCTAAATGGGAAAAACAGAGGTAGCTTTAAGGTACTTATGCCGAGTGGTAAGAAAGTAGAGTCTGAAAATATATTTTTAGAAAATATTCCGGATCATAAAATATTAAGTAGTGCTTTACAGTTGCAGGAAGAATTAAAAGATACTCCTGTTATTTTAGTTACCAAAGATATAAACTTGCGATTGAAAGCAAAAAGTTGCGGACTTAGGGCGGAAGATTACGAGACCGGTAAAATTAAGAATGTGAGTGATTTGCATTCCGGAAAGCAGCAATTAGATGATATATCATCTGATACTATCAATAAACTCTATGATCAATATAGCTGTGAGGTAAAAGATATTTTTGGAAAAAAGAAGCCCGAGAATAATACATTTTATATTTTTAAAAGTAATAAAAATTCAGCTTTAGGTTTTTTTAATCCGATAACGGATAAAATAGACAAGGTAGAAAAAAGATCTGCATACGGAATAAAGCCTAAAAATGCAGAGCAAGCTTTTGCTATTCATGCGTTATTAAACCCTGATATTAAGTTGATTACTCTGCAAGGTGTAGCCGGAACCGGTAAAACTTTGATTGCTTTAGCATCAGCATTGGAGCAAAGGAAAGAATTCAAGCAAATTTACCTGGCCAGACCCATTGTGCCTTTAAGTAATAAAGATATTGGCTATTTACCTGGTGATATTAAGTCGAAGTTAAATCCTTATATGGAACCTTTGTGGGATAATCTTAAATTTATTCAGCATCAATTTCAGGAGCATGAAAGAGAATTTCTCAATATTACAGATATGATTAATAAAGAGAAATTGATGATTCAGCCCTTAGCTTATATTAGAGGAAGAAGCCTTTCAAACATCTATTTTATTGTAGATGAAGCCCAAAATTTAACACCTCATGAAGTTAAAACCATTATAACCAGAGCTGGGGAAAACACGAAAATCGTTTTTACGGGTGATGTAAATCAAATTGACACACCTTATCTCGATTCACAATCGAATGGACTATCCTACTTAATTGATAAAGTGAAAGGTCATAAGCTTTACGCTCATGTTACCTTAGAGAAAGGAGAAAGATCAGAATTAGCCAATTTGGCAAATGATGTGTTATAGTTTAAGAATTTAACCAAGTATTTAAAGCCTTTCATTTTACAAGTAAATATAGGAGGAGTAAGATTAAATGACAATCTTCAAACTTTATACAGATTTAAAGGTTAATTTTGTGTAATGATTACAATTAAGAGTGATGAAATACCTAAACAGCATACATTTTTTCACACCTTTCCAGTAATTTTTAGTGAGAATATTTTCTTTAAAATATTTTAAATTTTATTTTTAAGAACTTAAAATTATTTAGCTTCGTTATGAAGCTTCCAGTAAATTAATTTAATTTATGCAATTAGTTAAAGACAAAGTAAATGACAACAATTTCTTTCCAACATTAAAGAAACGTGTCGATGAGTATTTTAAATCTAATAAGATAAATACTTGGGGTAATAGTAAATTGTATACCAAGGCCACAATCTTATTGGTATCTTTCATATCACTTTACGTTTTAATAGTATTTGTTGCTATGCCCGCATGGTTAACATTAGTTTTATGCGGAATTTTCGGATTAAACTTAGCTGCTATTGGATTTAATGTTATGCATGATGGAGCACATGGCAGTTTTTCAAATAACAAACATGTAAATTACATGATGGGTCTTACTTTAAATCTTATGGGCGGTGTAGTATTCATCTGGAAAAACAAGCATAATAAAAACCATCACTCCTTTACTAATATAGAAGGTATGGATGATGATATTAATATTGGTCCATTTATCAGGGTTTCTACTCATCAGGAAAGAAGGTGGTATCACAAATACCAACATATTTATGCCTATCCGCTTTATGCTACTTCTTATAGCTTTTGGGTTTTTTGGCAAGATTTCAAAAAATATTTCACAAGAAAGGTTGCTGAAACTGAATTGGCACACATGAGCTTTAAAGAGCACGCTATTTTCTGGCTTACAAAAATTGCATATATCGGCACGTTTTTCGTGTTACCAATTTTAATACATGGTTTTTTGGCCACCTTATTAGGTTATTTAATAGTAACAGCAATTACGGGCTATACAATTGGTGTAGTATTCCAGTTGGCGCATGTTGTACAGGAAACTGATTTTCATGACAGACCTATTGAAGGACAAAAAATTATTCCTTCGGAATGGGCTATACATCAAATTAGAACTACCGCCAATTTTGGAACAAAAAGTAAAGTGCTTAATTGGTATACGGGTGGCTTGAATTTTCAGGTAGAACATCACTTATTCCCGAGAATAAGTCATGTGCACTACCCTGCAATTAATAAAATGGTTAGAGAAACTTGTGCGCAATTTAATGTGGCTTATAACGAGTTCCCTTCAATGTTAGCAGCTATGAAATCTCATACCAAACACTTAAAAGTTATTGGTGCCGCTTAGTAATAACCAAAAATATTCTATAGTAAAAATACCCTTGAAAGAGGGTATTTTTTTTGTCTCAGATTTTAAAATTTAGAATAACTATATGTCTAGCTTTTGTTCTTAGTGAATTTTGTCTATTAAAAATTCTTGGTCATTTCATGAGAGAATTTAATCAATTCAGGAAAAAATAAATGAAACTCCTTTCTGAAATCCTCATGGTAAAGCTGAAGTTCTTTCACTGATTTCTCCATTTTGGAATTAAACTTAGACCTGCCTGACATTCCATTCATTACCTTTTGTATTCCTTCAAAGTATTGATAATTGTATAACCAATCGTTTTGAATCATATAAGGCAACATTTGCTTAGTTTTTAGCGGTAGCACATTAATATTATTATTTAAAAGGGCATATCTGCTATCAACATAGTTTCGTAAAGATTGAGTATGAAACTGATTCCAATCTAAAGCTAAATAATGGTCATAATATATATCCACTATTACACCTGAGTAGTGGCGGTAAATTGGTTGTAATCGTTTTTTGCTTTCTAAAACTACGGGATGCGAATCAGTGAAATCATCTATTGCTCTATGCAAGATTATACCTTGCTGAATTCCCTCAGGAAATTTTATAAATTCAGATCCCTTAATGAAGTCGGCAATGAAATTACCAATGCTTAAATCTTTATTTTCTCCGGAAAGGTATAAATGTGCTAGAAAATTCATTTAGCATTAAGTTAAAGACAATTTTATCAAACACCTCACATTATGCTTATGTTGTTAAAAAAAAAAGTGGAGATCAGGTGTAATTTTCTAAATGAAAGATTTCTTTAGGAAAATTTACTCGATAAAATTTCATAATCCTTTGTATATTGCTAATCACAACAGCATTTCTGTATATAAATGATTGTCTTACAAACTAAGCTAACTTTGGATAAGGTGAAATCACATCTGGTACATCTGCATCAACTAGCCAAAATTGATGATAGAATTGTAAAAGAAGAGAAACAATATTTGTATGCGTTGGGTATCAAAAATGGACTTGACTCAATGCTTGTTGATCAAATTATCTTAGAATCTGAAGATCACCCTTTCATTTTACCTAATAGCACAGTAGACAGAGCAATCTTTTTGTATGAATACATTAAAATGATGTTAGTGGACGATAAATTAGATGAGCGTGAAGCTAAAATGTGTGTGATTATTGCAGAAAAAATGAATTTGAAAAAATCATTAGTGGGTACTCTAACGAATGCTATTGTTTCTGCAGCTGAAGATAATACACCTCCTACCTTGAATGAGAGTGACTTAAAATTTTATATAAAGAATGCTAATAATATAATTCTATGAAAAGAATATACCAATTAATAATATGTTTCAACCTTATTTTTTGCACCCTATTTTCCTTGAGTGCTCAAGATATTTATATCCATTGTGGAAGCCTAATTGATGTGGAATCAGGTAAAATAAATAATAAAATGACCATTATAGTAGAGAATGATAAAATTAAGAAAGTGGAGAAGGGCTTTTCTGAGGTTCCCGAATCTGCTGAGTTAATTGATTTATCTGATATGACTGTATTGCCCGGGTTATTTGATATGCATGTGCATTTAGAGAGTGAAACCTCTATAGATAATTATATCAAGAGATTTACTTTAAATGAAGCTGATATAGCTTTTCAATCCGCAGTTTATGCTAAAAAAACTTTAATGGCAGGTTTTACTTCTGTGCGAGATTTGGGTGGAACCGGAGTAAATAGTAGCTTAAGGGATGCTATTAATAAAGGCTATGTAGATGGGCCTACTATTTATTCAGCAGGGAAATCTATTGCTACCACTGGTGGCCATGCTGATCCAACCAATGGATATAAAAATGATTTAATGGGTAGTCCTGGTCCGGCAGAAGGGGTAGTAAATAGTCCGGAAGAGGCCAGAAAAGCTGTACGTCAGCGCTATAAAAATGGAGCAGATGTTATAAAAATAACTGCCACAGGCGGAGTTTTAAGCATGGCTAAAAGTGGACAAAACCCTCAATTTTTTGAAGATGAATTAAAGGCAATTGTAGAGACTGCAAATGATTATGGAATGCTTACAGCAGCACATGCGCATGGAGATGAGGGTATGCAGCGAGCAATTAAAGCAGGAATTAAAACTATAGAACATGGCACCATGATGTCGGAAGAGACCATGGAACTGATGAAAGAATACAATGCGTTTTACGTGCCAACAATCACTGCTGGAAAAAGTGTTGCAGAATTAGCCGAAATAGAAGGTTATTATCCGGAAGTGGTAGTTCCCAAAGCAAAAGCCATTGGGCCTAAAATTCAGGATACATTTGGTAAAGCCTATAAAAAAGGAGTGAATATAGCTTTTGGTACTGATGCAGGGGTATTTATACATGGTGACAATGGAAAAGAGTTTGGCTATATGGTAGAAGCAGGGATGCCAGCCATGGAAACAATTATTTCTGCTACTGTTATTCCTGCTAAGCTTTTAAATGTATATGATCAATATGGCTCAATTACAGAAGGAAAAATAGCCGATATTATAGCGGTGAGTGATGATCCCACCAAAAACATTAAAACAATGGAATCTGTTGGTTTTGTTATGAAGAAAGGAAAAGTTTATAAGAATCAATAAACACTTTTTTGCTCATTAAACCCGCGAATACCCCTGATGTTTGCGGGTTTTTTATTTTTAAATTACGATTGGTTTTAATCAGGAGCACTTCTGCTTTAGGGTTTAATTTACCCGTTTTAAAGTCTTTAATCTCTTGTAGATTGTTCATAAGTGTACGTTTAACTGTTCATTTTTAAAATGGAGTTCTGAAATTTATCTAACAGAAGCCCAAAAGAAGCATTTTACAGGGTTGGCATATCTATTGAAAGATCCTGTGAAACTTAAAAGTCATGATTAAATTTTTACTTTGGTGCATTCTCTTTGTGCTTTGCTGGCCTTTGGCGGTAATAGCTTTATTTGTTTACCCTTTTATCTGGTTGTTGTTATTACCTTTTAAATTACTAGGCTTTGCTATTAACTTGTCTTTTGGCGTAATAGGGACTATTTTTATGCTCCCTTTTTTAATACTGGGAAGGAGGTAATAGTCAAAATCTCAGAATTAATCCATTTTGAGTAACAATTTGCTGATATCAACGCTTAACTTAGCAACAGTAAATAATTAAAATTCAACTATGGATAAGATAGCAGAAGACTTTCTTTTTAAATATTTAAACAATTCATCACCTACAGGTTTCGAGACCTCCGGTCAAAAACTTTGGTTGGAGTACTTAAAACCATATACAGATAATTATATTCAAGATAATTATGGTACTGTAGCGGCTGTAATTAATCCAGATGCCCCCTATAAGGTTGTTATCGAGGCTCATGCAGATGAAATTTCGTGGTTTGTTAATTATATAACAGATGACGGATATATTTATGTTATAAGAAATGGCGGGTCTGATCATCAAATAGCTCCTTCCAAAAGAGTAAACATTTATACAGATAAAGGCATAGTGAAAGGTATTTTTGGTTGGCCGGCTATTCATGTGCGTAACAAAGAAAATGATATTAAGCCTGAACTAAAAAATATATTTATTGATGTAGGGGCTTCTAATAAGCAGGAAGTAGAAGATATGGGGATCCACGTAGGTTGTGTAGCTACTTTTGATGATGAACTCATATATCTGAAAGATAAAAAATACATTGTAGGTAGAGCATTAGATAATAGAATGGGCGGCTTTATGATTGCAGAAGTAGTTCGTAAAATTAGTGAGAATAAGAAAAAACTCCCTTTCGCCCTGTATATAGTTAACTCAGTACAGGAAGAAGTAGGACTAAGAGGTGCACAAATGATCTCTGAAAAAATAAAGCCTGACGTTGCAGTAATAACAGATGTTTGCCATGATACCCACTCACCCCTCTACAATAAAATTGAGAGTGGAGACCAAAAGGCAGGCAATGGCCCAGTGCTAACTTATGGACCTTCTGTGCAGAATAATTTATTAAAGATGTTAATTCAAGTAGCTGAAAATAATAATATTAAATTTCAGCGTTCGGCAGCAAGCAGAGCCACAGGTACTGATACTGATGCATTTGCCTACTCTAATGACGGAGTCCCTTCTGCATTAGTGTCCCTTCCTCTCAAATATATGCATACTACTGTTGAAATGGTACATGCGGAAGATGTACAAAATGTTATCGATTTATTGTATAATTTCGTGATTAATCTAGAAAATGGGCATAGTTTCAAGTATGATCTATCGTAATTGAAAAAAAACATTACTCCTGCAAGCATTTGATACTTTATTGAATAAGATATTTACTTTGTCCAATTATCTTTGTACAGTAAAATATCATAAAAATTATCAAATGAAGAAAGTAAGTAAAGTTTTGGTTATTGTTGCCCTTTTGGCTTATGGGTTCAATTTAAGTTCTGCAGAGAGACCAATGCATGAAATTCACTCCATGCTGATGTTTAATTTCATTAAATATGTAGAGTGGCCAGAGCAAACTAAGTCTGGTGACTTTGTAATTGCAGTTGTTGGTAGCGAGGATGTTTATAATACGTTGGTTAATTTTTATGCTAAAAGGCCTGTAAAAGGACAAAATGTAAAAGTTATTGGAACTAAAGATGTTAATTCTTTAGGTAATGCCCATGTAGTTTATTTGGCAAGTAATGCAAGCAAAGAATTTGAAACGGTATTAAATAAATATAATAGTAAACCTACTTTGTTAATTACTGATAAATCTGGACTTGGTAAAAAAGGTAGTTGTATCAATTTCCAAGAAGTAGGTGGTAAATTAAAATTCGAAATTAATGAAGCTTCTATTGAAGGTAATAATTTGAAAGTATCTAGCCAATTGGCAAGTATGGGAATACTAATATAAATGAGAATAAATTAGTTTTTTTTACCCTGGCAGCATTGATACTTATCGTTCAATCTGCTGGGGTTTTTTATTATATAATTGCATATTTTAAAAGAAAGAAAGATCAGATTCGTGGCTTAAAAACCTTAATTGGGCTTAAAATCATAAAAAAAGTTATATAATAATAAAAATTGTACTAAAATTGAGTTAGTTTTATACAGTAGTAAGGGAATTTAAATTTATTAATATGAAGAAATTTTTTAGTTTAATCGTTGTATTAATGGTCTTCAATATAGGTGCAAACTTATCGGAATTGAAAGCACAAAGACCAATGCATGAAATTCATTCCATGCTTATATTTAATTTTATTAAATATATAGATTGGCCAGATGCGGCTAAGTCAGGAGACTTTATAATTGCTGTATACGGGGATGATGAAGTATTTAAGCAATTAAACACTTTTTACAATAGTAGACCTATTAAGGGGCAAAACGCGAAAATTATTAATGTTAATAATTTAAGTGATTTAAACTCTGCTCACGTTGTTTATGTAGCAGATAGGAAAAGTGGTGATTTCGAATCTTTAAGTACCAAATTCAATGGAAAACCTACTCTGATTATAACAGATAGATCTGGTTTAGGTAAAAAAGGATCCTGTATAAATTTTAAAGAAGTTGGTGGTAAACTTAAGTTTGAAATTAATCAGACTTCATTTGATAGTAATAATTTAAAGATATCTAGTCAGCTAGTGAGTATGGGTATAATGATCTAAAAATAATAAACAATCTTTATAAAGCTTCGTCATAACTGATGAGGCTTTTTTTTTGGCTAAATTGACGTAAGAGTTCACTATTTGTTGTATTGATATTACTTAGAACTAATCTATGGAAGCTATAAAGTTAAAAGATCAGATTGGAAATGATATTTTTTTGGAAAAACCTGCTGAGAGAATTGTAAGTTTAGTTCCATCACAAACGGAACTGCTTTATGATTTAGGCTTAAACAAGCAGGTAGTTGGCATTACCAAGTTTTGTATTCATCCTTCAGGTTGGAGAAAAGAAAAGTTGATTGTTGGAGGAACTAAAAATCATCAGTTGGATAAGATTCATAGGCTGCAACCAGATTTAATTATTGCCAATAAGGAAGAGAATACCAAACAACTAATTGAAAAGTTACAGGCTCAATATTCAGTTTATGTTTCTGATATCTCAGATTTGAATGATACATTTCGTATGATGAGTGACATTGGAGTGCTAACTGGAGCTTTTGAAAAATCTAAATCTATTATCGAATCGATTCAATTGGGCTTCGAGGGGTTGAAAAAGGTGAAACCAAGCGAACCTTCTATTAAAGTGGCCTATTGTATTTGGAGAGACCCATGGATGTGGGCGGGAAGGGACACTTTTATCAATTATTTATTAGACCTTTGTCATTTTAAAAATGTGGTAAAAATGAATAGATACCCAGAAATTGATTGGGCTGAAATAAAAGAATCTTCTCCAGATTATATATTTCTTTCATCCGAGCCCTATCCATTTAAGCAAAAACACATAGAAGAATTAAAAAGTATTTTACCTAATACAAGCATAATTTTGGTTGATGGAGAGTATTTTAGTTGGTATGGTAGCCGATTAATTAAAGCCCCTTTATACTTTATTTCATTGTTGAACCAAATCCATTCCAACACTTTGTAAATCCTTCCAGAAACCTGGATAAGATTTATTTACAACGTTAACATCTTCAATAATTAAATCCGTTATTAAAGCTAAAGGTGAAAACCCCATTGCCATTCTGTGGTCTTCGTATGTATTTATAGTGGTTCCTAATCTAGCTTCAAAATCTTCGCTTTTTAATTTCCAATTCGCTTTGTCGGTTTCAATTAATCGCGTGTTAAATTTCTTTAGCTCGTTTTGCAAGGCTAATATTCTGTCAGTTTCTTTTATTCTTAAGCTTTCTAATCCAGTAATGGTTAAACTAACCTTGAGAGCCGCACAACAAGGCAATACTGTTTGTGCTAAATCAGGACATTCCTTAAAATCCAAATTAAATTCAGTTTTAAGTGGCTTGCTAGTTTTTTCTAATAAAGCACCAGAATTAATATAGGTTGTGCTAACGCCTAAGTTTTTCATAATTTTTACAATGGCCTGATCGCCCTGAAAGCTTTCTTGCTTTAAACCCTGTAAATTTAGTTTAGAGCCTATTGGCGACAATGCTATTACTGAAAACCAATAGCTGGCTGCGGACCAGTCTGATTCCACATGGTGGGTTATTGGTTGATAAGCCTGAGGTACAATTGTGAATTGAAAGCCTGCTTTATTAATCTCGATGCCTGCTTTTTCCATCAGGCTAATAGTCATTTCTATGTAGGGAAGGCTAAAGGCTGGTGGCTGAATATTAATTATTAATCCTTGTGGAAGTGTGGGAGCAATCATTAACAGAGCAGATATAAACTGGCTGCTAATGTTGCCCGGTATAGAAATCTCGTTAATTAATTGCTTCTTAATAGGTTTTATTTCCATAGGTGGATACCCTTCATTTTTTAAAAAGCTGATATCTGCACCTAAGCTTTGTAACGCACTGGCTAAAATACCAATAGGCCTTTGTTGCATTCTTTCTGTTCCAGTTAAAATAATAGGTTTTTCAGTTTTAGCTGAAAGATAAGCAGTTAAAAAACGCATAGCGGTACCAGCATCCAACACATTAAATTCTGCTAATGAATGCTGGTCTTTTAAAAGTTGGTTCAATGTCTGTGTGTCTCTGGCTTCAGATAGATTTTCTATATGAAAATCTTGGTCAGATAATGCACTCAATATTAATAATCTATTAGCTTCACTTTTAGAGCTGGGAAGTTTAATCGTCTGTTTTTCAAGGTTGGCAGACTTTTTGTATGTATTTATATAATAATTCAAAATATTCTTTATTTATTTAAACTTAAAATTAAGTTTAATCGTTTTTCGATTAATTTAACCTTTAAATATAATGTCATGAGTGCTTCAAGTAAATCTTTTTTCTCTTTCTTAGCAGGTGCAGCTACTGTAGCCGCAGCCAGTATGTTTTTTAAAACCGAAAGTGGTTTGAAAGTGCGTAAATCTATTGCTAATTCATTATCGAAATCACTTAAAAATGCCAGAAATAAGGCCAATGAAGGTTTTAATTCTGAGTGGTTAAATGATATAGAGGATTCCGCCATAGAATCAATAAGAAAAGTAAAGTCAAAGGTTAAGTTTTAATCTGAATTTACATGGAAAGAGTATAATTAAGAGCTTTTTCAAGTAATTCATCATTCACTGGAATATTGAAATTTGCCTGACCCAGATTTTCTAATAAACTCATATTTATCATACCATTTTGGTTTTTCTTATCTTGTTTGCAAAGTCTCATAATTTCATTATATGAGACTTTTTTTATATTAGGAATGGTATAAATGCCTCTTAATAGTTCCTCTATTTCTCTTTGCTGCTCCATTGTTATATATCCTTTCTCCTGTGAAATAAAGGTTTCAGCAATCATCCCAATTCCAATTGCTTCACCATGTAGAAGTGAAATGTCATTGGTTAAGGCAAAAGACTCTATTGCATGCCCAATTGTGTGCCCAAAATTCAGCACTTTTCTTAGACCTTTTTCATTAGGATCTGCCTTAACCACCTTTTCTTTTATAGTAACAGAATGTTTGATTAGTGCAATATCAATAGTTTCATATCCATTTTTCACTAAAAGATCCCAGTGCAATTTGTCAGCAATTAAACCATGTTTTAACATTTCTGCAAAACCAGAAGCTAGCTGTCTATTTTCAAGTGTTTTGTGGAAAATAGTATCTATGATTACAGCAATTGGTTCAGCAAAAATACCAATATGATTTTTATATCCATTGAAGTCAATCCCAGTTTTTCCTCCTACGCTGGCATCAACCTGCGCCAATAAAGTGGTAGGAATATTGATGAAGTTGATCCCTCTTTTATAGGTTGCTGCACAAAAGCCTCCCATATCTGTAATTACACCTCCACCCAAATTAATGAGTAAGGCATTTCTATCAGCTTCGTGTTTAGTAAGCTCTTGCCAAATAAAATTGCATGTTTCCAGCGTTTTATTAAGCTCACCATTTTTAACACTTATTAATTGATGTGTCTTTAAATAAGGTTTTAAAACAGGATAGCAATGTTTTTCAGTTTCATCATCTACTAATACAAAGAGTTTTGTGTGAGGGATCGATGATAATACCTTTTCAATTTTATTTATCTCACCAAAATAAATTTTACTCATATAATTGTAGACTCTTCAGAATTAATAGCTATTTGTTTCTCTTGCCTTTTGATAGATTCGTCATGGATGGCAACTAAAAAGCTTTTCATGAATTTCTCACTCATATCTTTTTGTTTACCTAAGTCTATTCTGTCCTGCAAAACTTTTTTCCATCGATCGTCCTGGTAAACTGCTAGCTTATGAGCTTTTTTGTATGCACCCAGCTGATCAATCACATGGAACCTATCAGACAATAAATCTATTAATTTTTGATCAATATGATCTATTGCGTTTCTCATTTCTTTTAAATTTCCTGGAATTTCGTCTTCCAGATTTATTCGTTCTTTAAAAGAAATTTCTTTCAAAATAGTTAAAAGTTGCTCAGGAGTAACCTGTTGCCTGGCATCGCTCCAGGCCTCTTTGGGATTTGGGTGCGTTTCAATCATTAGGCCGTCCATACCAAAATTAAGTGCTCGCTGAGAAATATCTTTAATCATTTCAGATTTACCTCCTATATGACTTGGGTCATTAATGATTTCTATTTCTGGCAGTTCTAATTTAAGCTGCATAGCTAAATTCCAATTAGGTTTGTTCCTGTATATTTTATCGTAAGGATCTGCGAAACCTCTGTGTATAGCCGCTAATTTATTGATTCCAGCATCATACATTCTTTCAATAGCTCCCACCCAGAGCGCTAAATCAGGATTGATAGGGTTTTTTACCATTACGGGTATATCAACTCCTCTGAGTGAGTCAGCAATTTCCTGCACAGAAAAGGGATTAACTGTGGTTCTTGCACCAATCCACAGTACATCTATGTCATGTTTTAAGGCAGCCTCAACATGGATTGTGTTGGCAACTTCTATACAAATTGGAATTTTTAACCTTTTTTTCACCTCTTGAAGCCAGGGAAGAGCAACCTCACCCAAGCCTTCAAAGTTTCCGGGTCTTGTTCTTGGTTTCCATACCCCACCTCTAAACATACCTATTTGCGGCTCTCTTTCAAAGCTATTACAAAGTTCATCCAGTTGTTTTTCAGTTTCTACACTACATGGCCCTGCAATAACTACATGCTTGCCCAGGCCCAAGCCCCAATCTTTCATTTTTAGCGTTTTCATTGTTTTTTTGTTTGTTGTTTTTGTGCAAAAAAAAAAGCCCGACTCTTTCGAATCGGGCTTGTGTATCATTTAGTTTATCTAATTACATAGTAATACAAGGACCGACTCGCTGCTGCGGGCTAAAGTAAAAGTAAAAATAAAATCGTCCTTGAATATTTAACATGCCCAAATGTAAACACTTGTTTTATAAAACAAAATAAAAAGTTGAAAAATTATTGGAATCTATTAATAAGATTGGGTTAACTACTCAATAAAATGATAAAATTTTGATTTTATGGTGAATAATAGGTTTTAATGTATTTATTTTTTTGATCAATTAATAGCTTCTCTCAAGTAAGAACTACCCAAAACGGTTAAAATCCTCAACCCAATGGTTTAGCTACCGTTGGCTATAATGAATTTCAATTTTTTAAAAACAATTGATCACCTTAAAAAGTATTAACCTGCATTCGACACTTATTAGTGAAATCTGTTTCCAATAAGATGAAAATCCTATTGGGCATTTCATATATTTGCATTTTTAATTGATAATATGGAAGTAACAACTAACCCTATATTTGAAGACGTTTCAATAGCTTTCTCCTCAAAAACTGATAAACAGTTAAGAAAAGCATATTATTTATTTTCCTTGATGAACCGTAAATGGCTGGTGAATTTAGGGAAATATGGAATTAACTTAGCTTTTACCTTAAAATTGCCCATCTCAGGTATAATACATAAAACTATTTATGATCAATTTTGCGGTGGTATAGATATTTCTGATAGCCAGGGCACTATTGACGAGCTTGCAAAATTTAATATTGGATCTATTTTAGATTATTCTGTGGAAGGAGCTGATAGTGATAGAGGCTTCGAAGAAACTACTCAGGAAATAAGACGAACTATTGATAGATCTTCTGGCGATGAAAATATTCCTTTTTGTGTTTTTAAAATTACCGGAATTGCAATGACGGATGTGTTTTCAAAAGTGCAGAATAAGGAAAAGCTCACTGAAAAGGAGCAGGCAAGTTTTAATTCCAGCAAAGAGCGAATTGAGTCTATTTGTAAATATGCTTACGAAAAAAATGTGCGAATTTTTGTAGATGCTGAAGAAAGCTGGATTCAGGAAACAGTGGATATCATTGTATATGAAATGATGGCTAAATACAATAAAAAAGAACCTATAGTTTATAATACTTATCAAATGTACCGATCGGATATGTTTGATAACTTAAAAGAAGCCCATAAAAATGCAACTGAACAAGGTTATCATTTAGGATTAAAATTAGTAAGAGGTGCTTATATGGAGAAAGAAGCTGAAAGAGCTGAGAAGTTAGGTTACCCTAATCCTATACAAGTATCAAAAGCAGCCACTGATTTAGATTATAACAGAGCATTAGAATTCTGTATAGAAAATATTGATAACATAGGTCTATGTTCTGGTTCGCACAATCAATATAGTAATTACTTCTTAACGGTATTAATGGAGAAATACGGTTTATCACCGGAAGATGAGCGAATCTATTTTGCTCAACTTTATGGGATGAGTGATAATATTTCTTTTAATTTAGCTGATAAGGGTTACAAAGTAGCCAAATACGTGCCTTATGGTCCTGTAAAAGCCGTTATGCCCTATTTATTAAGGAGAGCGGAAGAAAATACTGCTATGGCAGGGCAAAGTAGTAGAGAATTTCTACTTATAAAAGAGGAAATTCAAAGAAGAAAACAAAATAAGTAAGCTATTTACATCATTTAGCCCAATAAATCACATTATTTTATACTTTTGAGGTGTAAAAGTAAAGCCAGAATAAATCAGCAATATTATGCAATTAAGCGAACAAGAACTTGAAAGACGAAAAAGTAGGGAAGAATTACAGCAGATGGGTATTAATCCTTACCCTGCAGAAACTTTCGAAATTAATGTAAGTGCAAAAGACATTAAGAAAAACTACGAAACCAATAAGCTGGATTATAAAAACATCAGTATTGCAGGTCGTTTAATGAGCAAGCGAATTATGGGTAAAGCTTCCTTTGCTGAAATTCAGGATAGTACCGGCCGCATTCAATTATATATTAGTAGAGATGAAATTTGTGAAGGAGAAGATACTTCTTTTTACAATACTGTGTTTAAAAAACATATGGATATTGGTGATATTTTAGGCGTAAAAGGCTACGTATTTACTACTCAGGTAGGTGAGATATCAATCCATGTTACTGAATTAACTATATTATCTAAATCTCTTCGTCCGCTACCTATTACCAAGGAGGTAAAAGATGAGCAGGGGAATATTAAACGATATGATGCTTTTACGGATGCTGAGCAAAGGTACCGCCAAAGATATGTAGATTTAGTAGTAAACCCGGAAGTAAAAGAGACATTTAAAAAGCGCACAAAACTAGTGAGTTCAATGCGTAACTTTTTAGGAGATAAAGGATATATGGAAGTAGAGACTCCTATATTACAACCTTTATACGGAGGAGCTGCTGCAAGGCCTTTTAAAACACATCATAATACGCTGGATATGACTTTATACTTGCGTATTGCTAACGAATTATACTTAAAAAGGCTAATTGTAGGTGGTTTTGATGGTGTTTTTGAATTTGCGAAAGATTTTAGAAATGAAGGAATGTCCCGTTTTCACAACCCGGAATTTACGCAAGTGGAATTGTATGTGGCCTACAAAGACTACCAATGGATGATGAATTTGGTGGAGGAAATGGTAGAAAAAGTAGCCATGGATATTCACGGAACAACTGAAGTTCAAGTGGGTAAGAATATTATCAACTTTCAAAGGCCATGGAAACGCTACACAATGTATGAGGCTATAGAACATTTTACAGGTATTGATATATCTGAAATGGATGAGGCACAGTTACGAACTACTGCTGAAAAGTTGCATGTGCCGGTGGATGAGTCCATGGGAAAGGGAAAGTTGATAGATGAAATTTTTGGAGAAAAATGCGAGGGACAACTTATTCAGCCAACATTTATTACTGATTATCCGATTGAGATGTCTCCATTAGCTAAAAAGCACCCTACAAAAGAAGGATTAGTGGAACGCTTTGAGGCAATTTGTAATGGTAAAGAAATTTGTAATGCCTTTTCTGAATTGAATGATCCTATCGATCAACGTCAGCGATTTGAGGAACAACTTGAGTTGGGTAAAAGGGGTGATGATGAGGCAATGGTACTTGATGAAGATTTCTTACGTGCCTTGGAGTATGGTATGCCACCCACTGCAGGTTTGGGTATTGGAATCGATAGGTTAGCCATGATTATGACCAACAGTAATTCAATTCAGGATGTGCTTTTCTTTCCACAAATGAAAGCAGAAAAACTTGCTAAAGTAACCACTGTAGCAGATTTTGAAGCAGCGGGAGTCCCCAAAGAATGGGTTCCAGTGGTAATGGAAGCCGGTATTCAGAGTGTAGAGCAGTTGAAAGAGACGAAACATACTAAATTGCACCATGCCATAAGCGGCTTAAAGAAAAAAATGAAATTGGACATTCCCAGTGTAACCCCAGAAGAGGTGAAAGAGTGGGTGAGTTAAGATTTAGTTTAAATTGTATTTTAAAAAAGCCGATGGAAACATTGGCTTTTTTCGTATAAGACGAGTAGTGGTTTAAAGTACTATTAAATACGATGGCAAATTACATAATATAAAAGAGAATTTTATTAAATGCTGATTAATCATAAAATAACTGATACGTTAATCTAAATTATTTACTTTTTTATTTGCCTAATTTTTTAAACTAATGAATTTTCTGATTAAACTATCTACTGTTTTTACAGCGCTACTTTTTGCTGTTCCGCTTAAAGCACAATCGACTATCGATTTGGAAACTGGTGTTGCTTTCCAAAGCGATAATCAAGTAAGAATTCCGAATGAACAAGGAGCCACCGAATTGGCTTTAAGTGAAAACAATCTTAGTGTTTTTTATACTGACTATTTCTAATTATTCCCTTAAATGAAATTCCATTTTTGCAAAAGAAAAATTTTAACCTTTTTTAGATAATTATAATTTTCATGGATTATTTAGCCCTTATTTTTGAGGTGAATATTCATGAGAATCCTTAAAAATATTACATCTATTAGTATATTGTAATAAAACTAATTATCATTATATAGAAATACTATACCTTGGTATTTCTGTCAAGAAATTATCAATAAGGAATTGAGACTTTCAGTATTTAGTTTTATTATGATTAATCAAAAAAACAATAAGCGGTTCAAACCTTGGTGGAACATAAATCTGCTGTTAATAGCTTTTCACATAATTGCTGTTAATGAATCATTTAGTGCAGAAAATGACTTTATAAGTAGAGATGGAAATAACCATGTAAATTATAATGAAGCTGATAACTTCCAAAATATAACTATTTTTGAAGTTTTGGTAGAACCAACAGCAATATCTATTGAAAGAGGTTCATCGGCTACCGTAAATATCACAATCAATAGAGAGGATACTTTTACAGGACAGGTTAATTTGTCTATTTTCCCGTCACCCGGTTTGCCAACCGGGGTGACTGCTCCATTTACTCCTTCTTCTGTACCCGGTAATTCCTCAAGCTCCATTTTAACTTTACAAATAGGTGAAACGGCGATAAGTGGTACTTACAATGTAGTGGTGGCAGGTACCGGTAATAAAGACGGAACCACTTATTTAAGAACCAGAACTATTGCTTTAACAATTACAGACCCTCAACCACCCGGGGTAGTAGCCAGTTTTAATTTTTTAGAAGGTAATAACACCTTAAATGGTTTAAGTAATATTAATAATAATGTAACACTTGATTTGGCGGATTTACCACCGGTTATTAATTTTAGTGCTAATACCAGTGGAGCAGTTACCTCGGTAGAATGGGTTTTTAAAGAACAGGGAAGTGCAACAAATATTCAAAGCTACACCGATAATTCTACTCCGTATACTTTGTATCCTAGTGGAGGGTGGTCTGTTAGCACAGGTGTTTACGAACTGCAAGCCGTACAGATAAATAATTCTGAAAGAGGAGATGCAAAAACAATAATTATAACTATTGAATCTGCTCCGCCACCCTCTTTCAATTTAAATGCTAATCCTTCATCATTAACAATTTTTCAGGGTGAAGCAAAGAGTACAGAAATAAGATTAAGCCCAGTAAATAATTTTTCAGGTCAAGTAGATTTACTAACAGATGATTTACCGGAAGGAGTGGAAGGGTTTTTCTCAATCATAACTTTAGATACTGAAGGCACCTCGAATTTAAGATTTGAAGTAGATGAAAGGGCACCTGTCGGAAGCTATTCTGTAAGAGTTATGGCAATGGGGCCCAATCAAATATCCTCCAGTATTGTTGTAGAGTTAAATATTAATAGAGCTTCCCTTGCTGATTTTGAATTTAGTGCAGATCAAAATAGTTTAAATATAATAAGAGGAGAAAACGGTAAAATAAACCTAACAGTTAAACCATTAAACGGATTTAATCAATCTGTTAGTTTTGAAGCAATTTCAACAGATAATACCATTGATTTTCAATTTGATCCTTCTGAACTAGTTAACGGTAATGGTACTACCGAACTGACAATTTTTACTAACGAAGCTTTAGATTTGGGCGCAATTGAGGTTAATATTTTTGCCACAGCTGATACGCTCGAAAAATCAGTAAACTTATCATTAATTATAGATCCTATTCCAATTCTCTTGAAACCTAAAAATCAATTTTCTCCTAACGGTGATGGAATTGATGATTCATGGGCGATTGAAAAGATATTAGAACAACCAGATCATACGGTGGTAGTTTTTGATCGATTGGGTAAGGAAGTATTCAAAGCGCAACCTTATAAAAATGATTGGAATGGTAAAAATCAAAATGGTGATGATTTGCTACCAACAACATACTTTTTTACAATTAAAGATGCAGCAGGAAAAGTTGTAAATACTGGCAGTGTAAATTTATTACGTTAAATAGTTGCTAAATGACAGTGCTTTATGGTTTTTCTAAATAAACATAGAGAAATTAAAAATTTAGAAACTATTACTTTGTTAATATATATTAATACAGAGAAAGTAGAATATACCTGATTTTATGCTTTATAGGCAATATATGAACTGAAAGTATATAAATGTTTTTATATTGCATCGTGATTGTGGAATTTTGATAATTATCAGCTGGTTAATTTGAAATCATTCATTAAAACTTTAGCAATTGAAAAGCCTAATATGATAGCACAGGTAGTATGAAGAGCAATAAAATGAGAAAAATATTTTTCACACTTTTACTTTGTGCTGTTTGTTTTATATCTAATGCACAAATCTTTCAAGTACCAGGTCAGTATTTTATATCACCTTATACTATAAATCCTGCTTATTCAGGCCTTGAAGGTTATACTTATCTTCAGGTAATGCATAGGCAACAATGGTTAGGAATAGAAAATGCTCCTGCATTATCTAATTTTGCCTTGCAGTTACCCATTAGCCGAAAATTTAACATGGGTGCTAACATGTTTTACGATCAAAATGGTTTAATAAATACTACATCCGCTATGGTATCTGGTAATTATTTAATTCCTTTTAGCCCTTCAAGGAGGTTAAGCATCGGACTTTCCGGAGGGTTCTTCAATACCCAATATGATATCGGTAATTCGAGTAACCCTGATGATCCGGCTATTAATAATTTTAATTCTGCTTTTAACCCTGTCTTAAGCTTAGGAATTGCTTATTATAGTCCAAAATTTCATATTGGAGTGGCTTTGCCTACACTTTTAGGTAATAATTTGATAAACCCGGAGATAGCAGAAAAACCTTATGAGGTATTTTACGAGCAAATGATATTTTCAATAGGTTATAAGTTGAAGTCAGCTAATGGAGCCATTTCTTTTGAACCTTCTGCGGTGTATAAAATGGATCCCGAATTTGATGATTATGTTGAATTTAGTGGAGTACTTAATTTTGATGAGTCTATTTATGCTGGTGGTTCTTACAGATTAGATTATGGACCTTCTATATTATTTGGGTTTGATCTAGGTTCATTTAGATTTGGATACGCATATGCCTTGGCAGCTGAACAAATAGATCAATTTGGGCAAGGAAGTCATGAGTTTTTGGTTGGTATAAGACTTGGTAAGAAAAAATCTTATGCAGTAAAAGAGCCGAAAATTATTCCAGTCCCTAAAAAGGAGGAGAAAAAACCTGAAGTTAAGGAAGAGATAATTGAAGAAGAACCAATTATAGAAGAAAAACCTTTAGAGGATACAGTTAAAATTGAAGCTCCTAAAAGAATTATTAAACCGGAGCCTAAACCAGAGCCACAAAGGGCAGAAAAACCTAAAGTAGAGCCTAAACCAACTATTAAAACGTATTTTGTGATTATTGGAGCTTTTAATGATCTGGTAAACGCAGAGGATTATATAAAAGAAATGAAGGATAGAGGGTTTAATGATGTGAATCAGATTTACAATCCCAATAGCAGGTTAACATATGTTTATATTCTGAGAACAAAAGACATAGATGATGCCCGTGCTATGAGAATGGTGATGAGGCAAACTGAAGGGTTTGATGAAACATGGATATATATTGAAGAAGAAGATGCTAAAGACTAGGGAAAGTTTGAAAGGAATTATATAATTCAATTGAACTTAAATCATGCATCACTTTGCCTTCTCTTATATGCAAAGACCAATCAAGATTTCTGAAACTCATTACCATTTAAAAAAATGTTATTGTTTACAATATAAACAGTGCCTAAATTGAGTCAAATATTCATTGATAAAATTTACGCATATGACAAGATACTTATCAAAATTTCTAGTACCATCCCTTATTCTTTTTATTACTATTGCTTGCCAGGGAAATAAGGAAGAAAAAGCAGATTTAATAATTAGAGGAGGTACTATCTATACTGTTGATGATCAGCAACCGATAGTTGAATCTGTAGCAGTAAAAGGTGATAAAATCATTTATGTAGGAGCAGCCTCTGAACTGGATAAATATCTGTCCGAATCTACCAAAATAATTGATTTAAAAGGGAGAACTATGACTCCTGGATTAATTGAAGGCCATGGTCATTTTATGGGACTAGGTTATAATGAACTCAATGTTGACCTTTTAGAAACTAAAAGTTATCAGGAGATTGTAGATAAGGTTAAACAAGCTGTTGAAAATGCTGAGCCCGGCCAGTGGATAACCGGTAGAGGTTGGCATCAAAGTAAATGGACTGAAATGCCTGACCAAATGGTAAAAGGGTTCCAAACTCATGATTTACTCAGCGAAATCTCTCCGGATAACCCTGTTTATTTGCGACACGCCAGCGGCCATGCAGGCTTTGCCAATGCTAAAGCAATGGAAATTGCAGGTGTTTTATCCCTGTCAAAAGAAGGTGTAAATACTGAAGAAGTTGAAGGCGGGGAAATTATAAAGGATGAGAATGGAAATCCTACCGGGGTTTTCAATGAAAGAGCCATGACTCTTATCACTCAGCACATACCTGAAAGTACCAACGAAAAAGACCGTCAGGCATTTGATTTAGCAGTGAAGGCATGCCATAGAAACGGCATCACCAGTTTTCATGATGCAGGTATTGGTCGTGAGAACATTGCACTATACAAAAACATGAAAGCTGAAGATAAACTGAAAGTTAGAATGTATGCGATGCTTACCGGTTGGGATAAAGAGTTGTTGGAAGATTGGTATGCGAAAGGACCGGAGATTGATTCAGCTAATTTGCTCACTATTCGCTCGGTAAAACTCAATTGTGATGGTGCTTTAGGTTCAAGAGGTGCTTGGCTATTAGAAGAGTATACTGATAGGGCGGGGCATTTTGGTCATGAAACATTACCTATGGAATTTGTAACAGAAACCGCTAAAAATGGATTAAAAAATGGCTTTCAGGTTTGTGCTCACGCTATTGGTGATAGGGCTAATCGCGAAATTCTGGATCGATATGAATTAGCGATGGAGGCTAACCCTGAAAAAATTGAAGATCATAGATTTAGAATCGAACACGCACAACACTTGCACCCTGAAGATATACCGAGGTTTGCTGAGTTAGGCGTTATTCCTGCGATGCAAGCCGTTCACATGTCATCTGATAGACCATGGGCAATTGATCGCCTTGGCCAAAAAAGGATAGAAGAGGGCGCTTATATGTGGCAAGCACTTTTACAATCTGGTGTACCTATTGTAAATGGCACTGATGTTCCGGTTGAGCCTATCAATCCATTAGCTAGTTTTTACGCAAGTGTTTCTCGAAAAACTTTGGCTGGAGAGCCGGAAGGTGGGTATGAGCCTGCTCAAAAAATGACTCGAGATCAGGCACTAAGATCTTATACCTTAGACGCAGCTTATGGTGCCTTTGAAGAAGATATTAAAGGATCTATTCAAGTAGGTAAATTAGCTGATTTCACCATTTATGATAAAGATATCATGGGTATTCCTGAAGCAGAAATACTTACAACTAAGATATCAAGTACTATTTTTGGAGGAGAAGTAGTTTTTGAATTGAAATAATCAAGAATAACGAAAAGTTGGTTATTTCAACTTTTCGTTATTTTTATGCCTATCCTTATCTCTATTTGTTTTCTTAGCCAGGTTTTTAGCTAGTGCATCTGTAAGGTTTACCCCGGTCTGATTAGCAAGGCAAAGTAATACCCATAGCACATCAGCCATTTCATCTCCTAATTCTCGGTTTTTATCACTTTCTTTAAATGACTGTTCACCATATGTCCGCGCTATAATTCGGGCTAATTCACCTACTTCTTCAGTAAGAATAACCATATTGGTTAATTCATTAAAGTAGCGAACACCATAAGACTTTATCCATTCATCAACCTTTTTCTGCGCTTCTTTTATTGTTATTTCATTGATTTGATGTGTCATATGTTTAGTTTGTTACCCTGAATTCGATTCTTGTTATACGATTCAGATTAGTAGGGAAATTGCATTTGCTAAAGTTTATAGTAACTCGCAAATTTAATTTAAACCATAAACTTCTTTTCCACCGATAAAGGTTTTTAGCACTTTGGTAGCTCTTATTTTTTCAAGCTCAATCTCCATAATATCTTGGTCCAATATTACAAAGTCAGCAAACTTCCCGTTTTCTATACTGCCTTTCTCTTCCTCCTCAAATTGACCATACGCAGCCCATAAAGTCATTCCTTTTAAAGCCTCTTTTCTGCTTAATGCATTTTCTGGTTGAAAGCCTCCCTGTGGAAAGTCATCATTATCCTGACGAGCTACAGCAGCGTGGAAACCATAAATAGGGTTAATATCTTCAATGGGAAAATCAGAACCCAATATTAATTTACCATTTTGCTTTAGCAAATCTTGGTAAGCATAGGCTGTTTTTACCCTATCTTTACCTAATCTGTCTTCAGCCCAATACATATCTGATGTAGCGTGGGTAGGTTGTACAGATGGCAAGATATTATATGATCCAAACTTGGTTAAATCTGAATTAGTTACTACTTGGGCATGTTCAATGCGCCACCTTCTATCGTTTTTACCTTTTAGGTACTTTGCATAAATATCAGTTATCACCCTATTAGCAGAATCGCCAATGCAGTGGGTATTCATTTGGAAATCTTTAGCAAAAATTAATCTTGCAAGGCTATCGAACCTACCAACATCACTTAAAAGAAACCCTGTGGTTGAAGGCATGTCAGAATAGGGTGCCACCAGGCAAGCTCCTCTTGAGCCCAAGGCGCCATCTCCATAAATCTTAAACGAACGTACATTTAAGTAGTCTGTTTTTATATGTCCAGTACCAAAATAATGATTCATATTGTTTTGAGTAGGATTAATCATAGCATAAACTCGCATTTTAAGTTGCTCGTTTTTATGCATGGTATTTATCAAATCGATTTGTTCTTTATCAAGACCTGCATCTACCAAAGAGGTTAACCCTACTGCAAAACAGTTATTTTGACCTCTCTCCAGTAATTGTTTCTGATCTGTTTGGTTTTTTAGCTCTGGCATTTTACTTCTTAATAATTTTGCCGCATTATCCACTAACACACCTGTAGGATTGCCATTTTTTAAAATGATTTCACCCCCTTCAATTTTACTACGTCCGTTTATTTCTGCAATATCTAAGCCGTTCTGATTGGTAATTACCGCATGCGCATCAATTCTAGTGAGCATAATTACTTTGTTTGGGAATAGAATATCCAGGGTGTCCTTTGTAGGAAACTCCTTGTTTTCCCAATCATTTTGGTCCCAACCACTACCCACTACCCACTCTGTAGTAGGCATTTGCTGAATATGTTTTTGAAGTCGTTCAATTACCTCTAAAAATGATTTACTTCCTACCAAATCTACATCATTGAGCCCCATACTATACCTAAAAAAATGCGAATGCCCATCAATGAAACCTGGATAAATAGACGCACCTGCTAAGTCAATTTTATTAACAGATTCATAGTTATTGAGGATGTCTTTATCGGATCCAACAGATAAGAAACGGTTGTTTTTTACTGCAAATGCTTCAGCCTTGCCGAAGTCTTCATTTACCTGGTATACATTTGCATTAAAAAAAATATAATCCACCTCTTCTTTTGAGGTGCAAGAAATAGTAACTGCAAATAATAAAATTATAAAAGGGTTTTTCATTTTAGTCTTGATCTCTATCGAATAAAGTTTCAGTAAAACGGAGGTGTTTAACAGATTCACCAGAATTTTTTAACTCAACTAGCGAATCTATACCTATTTGTAAGTGATAATTAACAAAGCTTCCTGTCACTTTGAGGTCACTTTCGGCAGTTTTAACACCTTCAGGTGTCATAGGATTGTCAGAAACTAAAAGTAAAGCACCTCTAGGTATGCTATTTACAAAGCCAACAGAGAAAATAGTGGCCGTTTCCATATCAACTGCCATGGCTCTTATTTTCTTTAAATAGGCTTTAAATTCATCGTCATGCTCCCAAACTCTTCTGTTGGTTGTGAAAACTGTACCAGTATAGTAGTCTCTTTCGTGTTTTTGAATCATAGAAGAGACCGCTCTCTGCAAACGAAATGAAGGTAAAGCAGGAACCTCAGGTGGTATATAATCATTGCTTGTTCCTTCTCCTCTTATCCCTGCTAATGGTAAAATTAAATCTCCGATTTTAGATTTACTTTTAATTCCACCACATTTTCCCAAAAATAAAACTGCTTTTGGCATAATAGAGGAAAGCAAATCCATAACTGTTGCAGCTACAGAACTTCCCATTCCAAAATTAATAATGGTTATTCCTTCTGCAGTAGCTGTTTGCATGGGTTTATCTTTTCCTTTTATTTCTACATTAAATTGTTTGGCGAAAATATCCACGTAAGTTATGAAGTTGGTTAATAAAATATAATCTCCAAAATCATTTAAAGCTGTGCCTGTATATCTTGGTAGCCAATTATCTACTATTTCTTTTTTTGTTTTCATTGATTAGTTTTTATTATTTATGGTCTGAAATCCAATTTTTGATTGTTATTTTGTCCATCATGAATATTAAAAAATAGAATGGAAAAATTAAATCTTCCTCCTTATGAAGCGGAACTACGAAAATTGGACGGAAAGATACATATTTTTGATCCTATCAGGAAGAAATATTTGGTATTAAGTCCTGAAGAATGGGTTCGACAACATTTTTTGAATTTTTTAATTCATAACAAGGGTTATTCACCCTCACTGATAAGTATGGAGAGTGGTTTAAAATATAATGAAAGGCAAAAAAGAACCGATTTAGTTGCCTATGGCCCTCAGTTAATCCCTCTTTTATTAGTGGAATGCAAAGCACCTGATGTGAAAATTACACAAAAATCTTTTACCCAAATATCATCTTACTTCAGCCAGGTAAAGGCAAAATATATGATTTTAACCAATGGCCTCGAACACTTTTGCTTCAGACCAAATAATAAGGAATTAATCTTTGAAGAGAATATCCCAAATTTTAATGAAGCCATTAATGGTTAAAGGGAAATAAATTATTAAGGATATAATAAGCACTTTCCCCGTTATTAAGCAGTTGTTTCCCGAAATTGGTTATTTGATGAATTCCTGAGACATTGCAGGTGAACATTGAAATATCATCTGTTAAATCCTTTATTTTAAATTTACGCTCTTCGTGTGCAATGTTTTTTTCATCCATTTCATTTAATAAATACCTTCTGGTAACTCCATTTATAATTCCGCAGCTTAAAGGCGGAGTATAAAATGTATTTTCTTTTTCTGAAAAAAAGAAAATATTAGCTGCACTCGCTTCTGCAATATTACCATCCTGATCTAGCAATATAAGCTCATCTGCCTCTCTTTCTTTTTTTTCAATTCCGGCCATAATGTAGGTTAGAGCAGAAATTGTTTTTAGGTGGCTGAATGGAGTTTGAGTAAGATAAATTGTATCCGAACTATAAACTTTATCTAATTTTTTTAGCGGTTGTTTATCTATTTTTTGAACGCTTATCAAAAAGTGAGAATCATTATTTTCAGGGGTATAAAGCCCTCCTTCTTTCCGCCAAACCATTAATTTAATTCTCGCTCTTTTTTGCTTCAATCCATTTTCAGCTGTTAGCTCCAAAATATAATCCTGTAGCTGGCTTTCAGTAAAAGGTAGATTTAATTGAAGAGTTTCAGTGCCTTCTTGTAACCTTATCCAGTGAAGATTAAATAAAGGGATTTCTGAGTTATGATATATGATGGTTTCAAATATGCCATCACCGTAGCTTAAACCTCTATTATTGTACTGAATATTAAAATAATTATTCTTTTTTAATTTACCATTGTAATTAATCATCTTATATTTGCTTTTAAAACTTCAAACATCCATTTATCAATTAAGCTTTCATGCTTTGAAATATTTCTCTAATATTGGACTTTAATTTGGAAAATGGCAGAACGTAGCAGTGTTTTTGATATGATAGGACCAGTAATGATAGGACCATCGAGTTCCCATACAGCTGGTGTAGTTAGGATTGCAAGGGCAGCCATTAAAGTTTTAGGAGGTATTCCAAAAGAAGCTGTGGTAACTTTTTATAATTCATTTGCCCGTACTTATGAGGGGCATGGGAGCGATAGAGCCATTATTGCCGGTTTATTGAATTATAAAACAGATGATAAAAGAATTAAAAATGCGTTTGACTATGCCGAAGAAAATGGACTGACTTATACTTTTAAGTCTATAGGGAATGCAGCTACCTTTCATCCTAATACGATCAAATTAAATTTAACGAAAGGTGAGAGAAATGTGGAGGTAATAGGTGAAAGTAGAGGCGGTGGTGTAATTAACATTACGAAAGTGAATGGATTTACTGCTAATTTTTCCGCTGCTTTGCATACTTTAATTATTACTGCAAAAGATACACAAGGAAGTATTGCATTTATTTCTAATATTTTAACTAATGATAGAGTGAATATTGCCACCATGAGTGTTTCAAGGAAAGGAAAAAATGATATAGCATGTTTAGTTATAGAAATGGATTCTGGGCTTAAACCTATATCACTAGAATATTTAAAGAGCCTTGACTGGGTAATGGAGGTGATTTATATTCCTGATATTGATATGTAGAAAGTGTTGTTTATCTTTGAATTTATACTAACGATAGAACCGTAATTAATAAATGAATTTTGAATATGCTGAGAACTATTTTTTTAACAATACTCTGTTTTAGCTCCTTGACCCTTATTGCACAAGAAAAATGGACGCTTGAGCAATGTATAAATTATGCAATGGAGTATAATTTACAGGTGAAGCAATCTGAATTAGACCTGGAAGAGGCTGATATTAACCTGTTTGGATCGAAAATGCGAAGTTTACCAGATTTGAATGGTAATTTGGGCTATAATATTTCCACTGGTCGTTCTATTGACCCATTTACCAATACAATTATTGACAGGGGGATAAATTCTCAAAATGCAAGTTTAGGTGCTGGAGTTCCAATATTTAATGGTTTTGAAATAAGAAACGCTGTTAATAGGGATAAGCAAGGAGTTAGAGCAGCCAGTTATGATCTACAAAGTATTAAAAATGATGTGATTTTAGATGTGGTTACTTTTTACACTAATATCCTATTCAATAAAGAATTACTGGAAACCGCTAAATTAAGGATAGAAACTACTAAATCTCAGGAAAGAAGGGTGAACAGACAAGTTGAAATAGGTTCTTTACCATTAGCCAATCAGTTGCAAATCAGACAGCAATTAGCTAATGATGAATTAGAAGTTATAAGGGCAGAGAATAATTTAGAGCTTTCTATATTACAATTGAAACAACTATTACAAATTTCTGCAGATGTTCAGTTTGATATTGAAACTCCTGATTTACCGGATCCTGAACAAAGTGAAGTGGTAGAAACTGCCTCAGCTATTTACGAATTTGCATTGCAGGCTCAACCTGTTATTAAAGCGGCTGAGGCTAGAAAAGAAGCTGCCTATTACGGAATTGGGGTGGCAAAAAGTGGTTATTACCCCTCAATAAGTGTGAATGCCGGCCTATCAACTGCTTATTCAAGTGCAGCCCCTGCTTTTTTCCCGGTGTTAGGTTCTGAAAATCAGACGATTACTCAACAAATAGGATTTGTAAGATTGCCTGATGGGACAGACTATCCAGTATTAGCTGAAAATGAAGTACCATCAGAATTTACAGAAAACACTTATTGGAATCAATTGGACTTTAACCAACGAAGGTTTTTAGGAGTTTCGATGAATATTCCAATATTCAATAAGTTCCAGGTAAGAAACAATGTGGAAAGAGCCATCATCAATCAAAAAAGAAGCGAACTTCAATTAATTTCTACGAAGAATCAATTGCAACAAACTATTGAACAGGCCTATTTAGATGTGAAGTCTGCAGCTAAAGCTTATTCTGCTCTAGAAAATAGTTTGGAGGCCTCAGAATTGGCATTTCAAAATGCGGAGCAAAGGTTGGAGTTTGGCGCTACAGATGCTGTAGAATACACTCAAATCAAAAATGATTACGAGCAGGTCAGGTCTGACCTAGTTCGTGCTAAGTACGATTATATTTTTAAACTAAAAGTATTGGATTTTTATCAGGGTAAACCTTTAAATTTTTAAACATGGCTAAGAAGAAGTCTTCAAAAAAAACACTCTATATTTTATTGGCAGTAGTAATAGTGTTGATAGTAGCAGCAATTATTGGTAAAAAATCAGGTGTTATCGGCCAACCACCTTCAGTGAAGGTAGAAGTTGAAGAGGCACAAAAGAGAACGATTATTGAAAAAGTAAACGCAAGCGGAACAGTGCAGCCTGTAGTAGAGGTAAAGTTAAGTCCGGATGTAGCTGGGGAAATAATTGAATTAAACGTTGAGGAAGGTGACCCGGTGAAAAAAGGTGACCTTTTGGTGAAAATTAGGCCTGATAATTTTATTAGTGCTTTGGACAGATCAAGGGCTAATATGAACCAGCAAAAAGCTAATCTAGCGCAAGCAGAAGCAGCTTATGAAAGAGCAAAGGCGCAGGCAGTGAGAGCCAAGCAGGATTTCGACAGGCAAAAGCAGTTATATGAGGAGAAAGTAATTTCACAGTCTGATTTTGAGACGGCCCAGGCCAATTACGCTGTAGCAGAGAATGACAAAGTAGCCGCTGAAAAAAGTGTTTTGGCAGCCAGATTTCAGGTGCAAAGTGGAATGGCCACAGTTGAAGAAGCGCAAGAAAACCTACGAAGAGCCACTATTTATTCTCCTGTTGATGGAACAGTTTCTAAATTAAGTGTAGAATTAGGTGAGCGGGTTGTAGGGACACAGCAAATGGCAGGTACAGAATTGATGCGGATTGCTAACCTGAATAACATGGAGGTGCGAGTAGATGTAAATGAAAATGATATCATCCGTATTAATATTGGTGATACAGCCATCATCGAAGTAGATTCTTATACATACATGGAAAAGGAATTTAGAGGTGTAGTTTCTGCAATAGCTAATACAGCCAAGGAAAAAGCTTCAAATGATGCAGTTACTGAGTTTGAAGTGAAAGTACAAATATTAAATGAATCTTATGAGGATTTAATTACAGAGGAAGGGGATTCTCCTTTTCGTCCGGGAATGACGGCCAGCGTAGAGATAATGACTCAGACCATGAAGGACGTATTGACAGTGCCTTTATCAGCTGTTTCTCTTCGTGTTCCGCCTAGTGAGGAAGATTCTACCAAAAATGAATCGAATGCTCCTAAACTCACTAATAAGTCTCAGGAGAAAGAAGTGGTTTTTGTAGTACAAGAGGACAACACAGTAAAAATGACAGAGGTTGAAACTGGAATTAGCGATTTTGAATTTATTTTTATCAAAAAAGGTCTTCAGGCTGGAGATAAAGTGGTGAAGGGGCCTTTTCTAGCGGTATCTAAATCCTTAAAAGATGGAGATTTGGTGGAAGGGAAAAAGGAGCCAATGGCTAATAAGTAAAATTTAAAGAATAGTCTTAATTTAAATCCCGTTGAGATCGCTCTTCGGGATTTTTTTGTTTCATTAAAAAAGCCCTTAGTCGAGATATCCCTAATTAAATTTATAGAAGCTTTATCTTGTTTATTCTACTTTATAAATATTTTTTACTAAACTAAACTTTTCTCTTCAACAATTTCTTTCGTTATTTGTAATACTTATCCAGAAAGACTGAGGGATTGGGCCCTTTGACGTCTTAGCAACCCTTCCAATGCATATATTGCAAAAGGAAACGGTGCTAACTCCCATCCTGATAGTGTTAGCTTTTCAGGTAAAGATAAGAAAGCTTTCCTTAGCTCTTTCTGGCACTTAAATATCAAGCAGAATGAGCAATTTCAATAAGAAATTATTAGATAAAAAAATCTTCGTTTTAGATGGTGCCATGGGTACCATGATTCAGCAATATCAATTTTCTGAATCAGATTACAGAGGAGAAAGATTTAAAGATTACCCAAGTGATCTTAAGGGGAATAATGATTTACTCTCACTAACACAGCCAGAAGTCATAAAAGACATTCATAGAAAATATTTTCTGGCAGGGGCAGATATTGTAGAAACCAATACTTTTAGTGGCACCTCAATTGCCATGGCTGATTATAATATGGAGTCATTGGTATATGAACTCAATTACCAGTCTGCAAAACTAGCTAAAGAGGTAGCGTCCGAATTTACTGATTTTCCGCGTTTTGTTGCAGGTTCTATTGGACCGACCAACCGAACAGCTTCATTATCTCCTGACGTTAATAGACCAGGTTATAGAGCGGTCACTTTTGATGATTTAAAAATAGCGTATAAAGAACAAGCCCTGGCACTAGCAGATGGCGGAGTGGACATTTATTTGGTTGAAACTGTTTTTGATACCTTGAATTGCAAAGCTGCTCTTATGGCTATTCAGGAATTGAAAGATGAAAAAGGAATCGATATTCCTGTAATGATTTCCGGAACCATCACCGATGCAAGTGGTAGAACTTTGTCAGGGCAAACAGTGGAGGCTTTTTGGAATTCCATCTGCCATTTCCCTATCCTAAGTGTTGGATTTAACTGTGCTTTAGGAGCGAAACAACTAAAAGAATACCTGAAGCAGCTATCGAGGATAGCCGATGTACCTGTTTCATGTCACCCCAATGCGGGTTTGCCCAATGAATTTGGCGAGTATGATGAAAGTCCCGGGCAGATGAGCAGTATCATTAAAAGCTATTTTGATGAAGGCTTAATTAATATTATTGGGGGTTGTTGTGGTACCCAACCGGAACATATAAAAGCAATAGCTGATTATGCTAGAGAGGCTGCACCTCGTAAAATCCCAAAGCTAGAACCTATTATGAAATTGAGCGGATTGGAGCCCTTGAGCTTAACCCCGGAAATCAATTTCGTAAATGTGGGGGAGCGTACCAATGTGGCCGGTTCTAAAAAATTCGCTCGTCTTATCAGAGAAGAAAAATTTGAAGAAGCGGTTGATATAGCGCGTGAGCAAGTAGATGGCGGTGCACAAATTATCGATATCAATATGGATGATGGTATGCTGGATGCTGTGACAGTGTTGCCAGCATTTGTAAACCTTATAGCTGCAGAACCTGATATTGCCAGACTCCCTTTTATGATAGATTCTTCTAAATGGGAAGTGATTGAAGCGGGTTTGAAATGCCTTCAAGGAAAGGGCATAGTAAACTCTATTAGTTTAAAAGAAGGTGAAGATGCTTTTAAAGAAACTGCTAAAAAAATCATGAATTACGGTGCGGCTGTAGTGGTAATGGCTTTTGATGAAACAGGGCAAGCCGATACTTTTGAAAGAAAGATTGAAGTGTGTAAAAGGTCTTACGATATTCTAGTACACGAAGTAGGTTTTCCTGCGGAAGATATTATTTTCGATGCCAATATTCTCACAGTGGGTACAGGTATGGAGGAGCATAACAACTATGCGGTAGATTTTATAAATGCTGTAAAGTGGATCAAAGAAAATCTACCGTATGCCAAAACTAGCGGGGGGGTGAGTAATGTATCCTTCTCTTTCCGTGGTAATAATGTAGTGCGCGAAGCTATTCATTCTTCTTTTTTATACCATGCTATTAAAGCTGGGCTGGATATGGGGATTGTTAATGCCGGTATGATTGAAATCTATGAAGAGGTAGATAAAGAGCTCTTGACTTATGTAGAGGATATGCTTTTTAATAAGCGCGAAGATTCCACTGAAAGATTGATGGCTTTTGCCGAAAATATAGGACCGGGCGAGAAATCGGAAAAGAAAGCGCAAGAATGGAGGTCTTACCCTGTTAATAAGCGTCTCGAACATGCACTGATTAAAGGCATAACAGAACATATAGACTTAGATGTAGAGGAAGCCAGAAAACAAGCAGTTCGTCCTTTAGATGTGATTGAAGGTCCGCTTATGGATGGTATGAATGTAGTGGGCGATCTGTTTGGAGCAGGTAAAATGTTTCTTCCCCAGGTAGTAAAAAGTGCAAGGGTAATGAAGAAAGCTGTGGCTTATTTACTGCCCTTTATTGAAGAAGAGAAAAAAAAGGCCCCCTCACCCCCAAAGGGGGAACAATACTGGCAGACTGCAGATCCTATGTTGTATGGCTTAATAAAGAAATATGCCAAGGAAATGAGGCATCAACCAACTAAAGCTGAAGAAATCTTATGGAGTGCCTTAAAAGGTAAGCAGCTTGAGGGCCATAAATTTAGAAGACAGCATATCATAGGAGGTTATATCGCTGATTTCATATGTTTGAGAAAAGGGTTAATTATTGAGGTTGACGGACTAATTCATCAATTGCCAGAAAATAAAGCCAATGATGAAGACCGAACAAAGTGGTTAAAAAAGCAAGGTTTTAACGTAATCCGTTTTACTAATTCCGAAGTGATTAATCAGTTGGATATTGTGCTTGAAAAGATTCTAGAAGCACTTACAGTCTCCCCTTTGGGGGCAGGGGGCCGCCAGACTAATGGTCGCATTTTAATGGCCACTGTAAAAGGCGATGTCCACGACATCGGCAAAAATATTGTTTCAGTAGTTTTAGCCTGTAACAATTACGAAATTATTGATTTAGGTGTAATGGTGCCGCTTCAGAAAATATTGGAGGAAGCTGAAAAGCATCAGGTAGATATCATTGGCTTAAGCGGATTGATCACCCCTTCTTTAGATGAAATGATTTATGTGGTGCAGGAGATGGAAGAGAGGGGCTTGAAAACTCCGGTGATGATTGGTGGTGCTACTACTTCTAAAATTCATACAGCAGTGAAGATAAAGCCTAGCTATACAGGTGCTGTAGTTCATGTAAACGATGCTTCCAGAAGTGTAACTGTTGCAGGTAAATTGCTAGGAGAGAATAAGGAGTTATATTTCCAAGAAATTGTGGATGAGTATCAGGCTATGAAGGACGGTCATAGCAGGAGAGGGCAGGATAAATCATTTGTTAGTATAGAAGAAGCCCGTGCTCAAAAATACAAAGTCGACTGGTCTGCTTACCAGCCAACTGCGCCTAAGAAAATAGGAGTGGAGGTATTAGAAGATTATGACTTAAGGGAAATTGCAGAGTATATAGATTGGACACCATTTTTTCAAACCTGGGAAATGCGTGGCAGATATCCTAAAATATTGAATGACCCCGAAAAAGGTGTGGAGGCCAGAAAGCTCTTTGCAGATGCGAAGGCGATGTTAGAAGATATTTTGAACAATAAGTTATTACAAGCGAATGGTATTTTCGGCTTGTATCCTGCTCATACTTCCGGAGACGATTCTATTGAAGTATTTGCGGATAGTGGCAAAACTCAAAAATTAACGGAATTTCATACGCTTAGGCAGCAAAGTAAGCGAAAAGAAGGCCTGCCTTATCATGCTTTTTCAGATTTTCTGGCGCCAAAGGAAACCGGTTATACGGATTACATGGGGGCTTTTGCTGTAACTACCGGTATAGGGTTGGAAGCCATCGTTGATAAATACGAAAAGGACAATGATGATTATAATTCTATTATGGCCAAAGCTTTGGCAGATAGACTGGCAGAAGCTTTTGCAGAATTATTGCACCTGAAAGTGAGAAGAGAATATTGGGGCTATGGAGCTGATGAAGCACTCACTAATGATGATTTAATTCAGGAGAAATACCATGGAGTAAGGCCCGCCCCCGGTTATCCTGGTTGCCCGGATCACACAGAGAAGATTACTATATTTGATCTGCTCGAGGTGGAGAAAAACATAGGAATCACTTTAACTGAGAATTTAGCTATGTATCCTACCGCTGCGGTAAGTGGATTTTATTTTGGTCATCCGGAAAGCAAATATTTTGGATTGGGCAAAATAGGGAAAGATCAGGTAGCAGATATCGCCAAACGCAAGAATAAACCATTTGAAGAATTGGAAAGATGGCTAAGCCCGAATTTGAATTATTAGATTAAATGCTGAAGTGAATAGGTGTTGAAGTTATGATCATAATTATTGCCGGAACTTCATCACGTTAACACTTCAACAACTCAAAACATAAAAAATGAAAGTAACCGAACATATAAATAACGCTACAGAAACTGTTTTCTCTTTTGAAATTCTACCTCCTTTAAAAGGGCAGAATATCAAAACTTTATTTTCTAATATTGAACCTTTAATGGAGTTTAAGCCACCTTTTATAGATGTGACTTATCACAGGGAAGAGTATGTGTACCGTGATAAGGGAAACGGTTTATTGGAGAAGTTTACTACTCGAAAAAGACCCGGAACAGTAGGTATTTGTGCAGCTATTAAAAACCGATTTGATGTGGACACTGTGCCTCATATCATTTGTGGAGGGTTTTCTAAAGAGGAAACAGAGAATGCCTTAATTGACCTGGATTTTCTTGGTATCGACTCGGTTTTAATTTTAAGGGGCGACCCCATTAAATCAGAAGCTAAATTTATCCCAGACCCTGCAGGACATGCATATGCCATTGAACTATTGGAGCAGGTAGTGCAAATGAATCATGGCAAATATGTTGACGAGGAGCTGAAAGATGCCACCCCTACTAATTTCTGTATGGGAGTAGCAGGCTATCCGGAAAAGCATTTTGAAGCACCCAGTATGAAATCAGATATCAAAATATTAAAGAAAAAGATTGAGGCAGGTGCAGATTATGTTGTGACTCAGATGTTTTTTGATAATCAGAAATATTTTGAATTTGTAGAAGCTTGCAGAAAGGAAGGTATTGGTGTACCTATCATTCCGGGATTAAAACCAATCACTTCTCTCAAACAAATGACAGCTCTACCAAGAACTTTTTTTCTCGATTTGCCAGATGCATTGGTGGATGAATTAGAGAAATGTACTACTAACGAAGCGGTAAAAGAAGTAGGAATTGAATGGTGTGTAAAACAATCAAAAGAACTGATAAAATTTGGCACTCCATGTTTGCATTATTATTCGATGGGTAAATCTGATCCTATCTACAGAATTGCAGAAGAGGTTTTTTAAGCATGAGTTTTACGAGTTAGGCACAATTATAGCTTTGAAATTTGCTATCAGATTCACTATGAGCATGCTTTTATTACATTTTTGTTGTGAACATAAATGCTTTATCTAAATTGTAGGTAATTAATTTGCATAATAACTCTATGGATAAAGAAGAAATAGCCAATGCACTACAGGAAAAAGTAAAATTATCAGCGGCTGATCTTAAGTTTTTCTTTGAAATAGCTGAATTGAAACAGTATTCCAAAAACGAACATTTGGTAAGAACCGGAGATGAGAATGTTGTGTTTGTTTTAATAAAAAAGGGTTGTTTAATGACCTATTTTAAAGATAGACAAGACCACTTGCATGCTATACAGTTCGGTCAGGAAATGTGGTGGACAGGTGATTTGGATGCTTTTTTCAATCAACAAGTCTCTAAGTATGGTATTAAAGCTTTAACTGATGTTGAGGTTTACCTGTTAAACCGAGATAATTTCGAGTTAATCAATAATAGAAGTCCTGCTTTCGAAAGTTATTTTAGAATTCTCTTTCAAAATGCATTGATCAGCCATCAGAAACGTATAATTAGGAATATCTCTTACACGGCAGAAGAAAAATATCTCGAGTTTGTAGACTTGCATCCCCGGTTAGAGTTAATAGTCCCTCAAAAATACATTGCTTCTTATATGGGTATCACACCTGAATTTTTAAGTAAGCTTAAAAGGAAATTGGCCAAAGCTTAAACTGGGTTGAAAGTTAGGTTTTAACATTAGTCACCAGCATAAAATTTGCTTCCACTACTATATTAAACCGTAACGAAATTGGGAAAAGTAGGCGGGAAAAAAGTAAGCTGTTGGGTGAGTAGTATCGTAGTACATGTCATCTAATTACTATAAGTTTTCAATTAACCAACCTAGAACTGATAGTTCCGTTTTATTTAGAATCTATTCAAATAATTATCAACTTTAATTCTTATAACGATGGTCCTAATTCATATAGTAACGGATACTGAGCAACAAGCTATAGAAATAACTGATTTACTGATTGAGAAAAAACTTATTCTCAATGCTTTAATGATTGAAAAGGCTCAAATGCGAAAAAGAAGTAAAAATGGCACTTATGAAACACATGCCCAAACATTAGTTATAGGCAAAACGAAAGGACTGCTGTTTAATGAAATTGATCTATTATTACGTGAAAAGTATGGTAAGATGATGCCCACTCTTTACTCTATCGCTATTGTTAATATGGATTGGGACCAAGCTGATGAATTAATGACGGAAACACTCAAAATTTAATTTTTTTTCAGAGTAATACTTTGAAATTGAAATATTGTATTTGGCTGGATATTTTAAGAGGTTAGATTTAGTGAAAAACTAATTTTAAAACTTAAGGTCATTAACCTCTTCAACACTTCCCGGAGCTCGATTTGATAGAGAGATTTCTCCAATCCGAATGCGAATGAGCCTTAATGTAGGAAATCCCGCAGCGGCAGTCATCTTGCGAACTTGTCTGAATTTACCTTCCGATAAAGTAATACTGAGCCAGCTGCAAGGTCCATGCCTTTCACTGCGAATGAGTTTAGGGGTCTGATTAAAATATTGCTGAAAATTAAAATATTGAACATTATCTGCTTTAGTTAGATATGGTTTTCCGTCCACCTTTATCATAACGCCATTCCTTAGGTGAGCTAATGCTTCATCAGTGATAATTCCATCTACCTGTACAGCATATTCCTTTTCTACGTTTCTTCCTCTTACCGCTTCACTGACTTTTCCATCCGTAGTTAGCAGCAATAGGCCTTCTGATTTCTCATCGAGACGACCTATAGACATGGTGCCTTCAGGAAATTCCCCAAGAGACCCTAAAAGCTTTTTATTCTTTCTTCTATTCTGGTTATTCACAAATTGCGATAAGTAGCCAAATGGTTTGTGAATGATGAAATGACGAGAGTGATTCATAGTGAAAATCTTCTGGCAAGCTAAAAAAATATTGCTTGCTCTTTAGTTATAACCTTACAATCAAATATTAATTAGAATCTAATTCTTAATCCAGATTAAGAAAAATGTTCAAATAATAAACATTTGTTTAAATAGTGCAACAACCTCCTTTTTCTTTGGTTAAATTTACTATTATAATTTTAAATTTTACTACTATGAATCCGAACGAATATATTACGGGACTTCATCACTTAACTGTAAGCGTTGGAAGTGCACAAGAAGACATTGATTTCGTGACCCAAGTAATGGGGATGCGAATGATTAAGCAAACGGTATTATTTGATGGCTCAGCAAGTGTGTATCATTTGTATTATGCCAATGCTGATGCTGAAGTAGGCTCTGTATGGACTACTTTTCCATTTAAGAAAGCAGGATTAACTGGGAAAAAAGGGTCTGGTCAAATTGAAATCTCAGCCTTTTCAGTCCATCCTGATGCCATTCCTTTCTGGAAAGAGCATTTAGATAAACACAAGGTTAAAAATTCTGGTATCCTAGAGAGATTTGGTCAGAAAATGATTCATTTTGAGGACCCATCAGGTGTGGGAATTGGTGTTTTTGGTGATGCAAACGATTCCAGAAATGCTTGGCAAACGGAGGAGATTTCTAAAGAAAATGGAATTCGTGGTATACATAGTGCTGTTCTTTCTGTTAGAGAAGTGGAAATGATGGATAAATACTTAACCGATATTTTGGGATTCAATAAAGTAGGACAAGAAGGACAGTATCATAGGTACCATATCAAAGAGGGGGGAGCGAGAAAAGTAATAGAGTTGCATCACCAACCTGATCTACCGCAAGGAAGTTGGACTTTTGGGGTAGGTATTCCGCATCATATTGCCTTCGCTACTGGAAATGATGAGGAAAGCGCAAAATTAAAGGCTTATATCGAGGGAACTGGTTATACTGATGTGACTGAAATTAAGGATAGAAATTATTTCCATTCAGTGTATACGAGAACTCCAGGTGGGCAATTATTTGAATTTGCTACTTCAGATATAGGATTTGCTGTAGATGAACCAGAAGATTTATTAGGCCATGAGTTATTGTTGCCTCCATTCTTTGAGAATAGAAGAGACGAATTAACTAGTTCGCTAGAACCAATTAAAGTGCCTCATTATTTGAAAAATTAATAAATAAGGTTCTATAAAAGAGAGTTTTCAAAAGCATATCCTCAATTATTTAGGTTTAGGATATGCTTTTTTATTTTTGCAAGGTAAATTAGTATTCAGAAATTTGAATACTAATTTACCTTGATTTTAAAATAGTTTAAATGATGTGAAGGTTTGTAGCTGTTTCATAGTATGGCTTATTGGAATCGAGGTTGATTTCAGTATATAATTTACCATTAGGATAATAGGTTGCCTTGTTTAGAGGGTTTTTTTAGGCTTAATCTTTTCCTTTTGAATTGAAATTTGATCAAAGGCAAATAAACCAAAGATTACTAAACCGTTTAAAATATTTTTTAAAAGATGTTAGAGTTTGTTTTTTTGATTTTCATTCTGTCATAGCGGCATAATTTAAATCAAAAAGTAACAGTTTAAATTGAACTGTTTACTAGAGTCTAAATTTTAACCTAGATGATTCTTAAACGCTGCTCCAGTACTTTTCTCCACTTCTTCCAAACTCACTCCCGGCATTAGCTCTACTAGCTCAAATCCAGATTTACCAATTTGGAAAACTGCTTTATCGGTAATGACTATATCTACTGCATTCATGGCAGTAATGGGTAGTGTGCATTCTTTTACTAATTTAGGGCTTCCATCTTTATTGGTGTGATTCATGGTGATGATGAGTTTTTTAGAGCCTGAAGCCAAATCCATTGCTCCTCCCACTCCCAGTAATGGTTTGCCCGGCACTGCCCAGTTAGCTAAATTACCTGTGCTATCCACTTCCAATCCGCCCATAATGGCCACATCAACATGTTTACCTCTAATCATGCCAAAAGAAGTAGCTGTGTCGAAATAGCTAGCTCCCTTTACTGCAGTCACCGGGATTTTTCCCGCATTTACTGGATTTATCATGGCTCCACTCCCGTCTGTAGGTTCAGGGCCAACGCCTAACATTCCGTTTTCTGTGTGGAGGATGATGCCGTCTTCTACTTGAATTAAATCTGCTACTAAGGTGGGTATACCTATGCCTAAGTTTACTATATCTCCTTTGCTCAATTCTTGCAGTGCCCTATTGGCAATTAGCATTCTATCTTTTCCTGCTTTTTTGCTTCCTACCGAAGCCGATGAACCTAAATGATCTTTTTGTAATTTAGCTTCCACCAAAAAATCCACAAAGCAAGATTGGGTATGGATTTCATTTGGATCAAGTTCGCCCACCGGAACAATTTCTTCTACCTCTGCTATCACCAAATCCGCTGCTGTGGCCATGGCTAAATTGAAATTTTGCTCTGTCATTCGATAGGTTAAATTTCCGGCTGTGTCGGCTTTCCAGGCTCTAATAAAAGCCACATTTCCCCTAATACCTTCCACGAAAACTTGCGTCACACCATTGATGACTTTAGTTTCCATCTTTTCAGCCAAAACTGTTCCTGCAGAAGTAGGGGTGAAAAATCCCCCAATACCCATTCCACCAGCCCTAATGGCTTCTCCCAATGTTCCTTGAGGCAATAAATCATATTCAACTTTACCCTCCTGAGCCCATTTTACGGCATTAGGGTTGCTGGTAAAGTAGGAGCCAATCATTTTCTTGAGCTGGCCATTGGTTAATAACCTGTCTCCTCCTAAACCCGGTTCACCTACATTATTGCCAATATAGGTTAAACCATTGGTAGATGTTTCAGCCAAGGCATGAAGCAAATGAACAGGCGCACCTGTCATACCAAAACCGCCACATAAAATGGTATCATTATTTTTAACTTTTTGGGCAGCTTCTTGTGCTGTAATTTTTGGGACAATTTTCATATAACTAAAGTCCTAAGACTTGATTTAAAGCGTTATTTAATTCGTTCTTTGCATTTGCACTAACTTCTTTTGCTCTGTAAGCGATATGGAAATCAGGTCGGATTAACAGGCAGCCGGAATCTTTAATGTTGCGGATTTCTGCCCACTCTCCAAATAGATCGGTATAATCTCTATCGGGACCAATTTGCACCACATTAAGATCTATTTTTAGGGATTTTCTTAGCTCTTGAGTAGCTTTTATCCATTCTTCTCCACCTATTCCGGTGAATAAAGTAAATTTTCCTTTTCCAGCTACATCTAAGGTAGAAATTTGATGTCCATCATCGCCTAACCACACATGGGGTAAATGTGCACCTGGTCTGGTGGAGGCTTGATAATATAATTCGCTATCTCTAGGGTATTCTTCTTCCACTGTTCCGTCTGAAATAATTGCATTTGAGGTGTAGCGCTGATTCAATTCTACTCCATGGCAATTGAATTCATAAGATTTTAAAGCAATTGCCTTTCTCAAATCTTCTCTTTGCTGTTCTGAAGCAGGGTTATTGTCTTTCAGTTTTGCCATGTTGGCCTTCATTTGCTCAGGATCTATATGATCTCCTAATCCCAATGATTGGAATATTGGGCCAAATTCCTGAATGCTTTTATTAGCTCTTTCCACAACCTGTTTGGCAATAGGTGCGCGCTCCTGCTGATAAGAGTCTAATAATGTTTCCTTAGCATGTCCTTTAATCACTTTAGCCAGTTTCCATGAGAGGTTAAATGCATCTTGAATGGAGGTGTTTGAGCCTAAACCATTTGAAGGTGGGTGCCTGTGAATGGCATCACCCATGCAAAAAACCTTTCCGTCAGAAATTTTTGTTGCATAACAGTGATTCACTGTCCAGGTGGAGGTTTGCATGATTTCTATAGGGATATTTTTATCTCCTACCAATTTTTTAACTATATCCTTAGCCAATTCATCATTTACCTCCGGTGGTCCATCATTTATATCATAGCCCCAAACAATCAGCCATTCGTTCCAGGTTCTTACCATTCTAATTAATCCCATCCCAATTCCGCCTACATTGGAGCCCGGTTGCATTACCCAATATAAAGCACTTGGTCTGTGTGCAACATATTTAGTTAAATCCATTTTAAATACAATGTTCATACTGCCGCCTACGCCCATCTCTCCTTCATAAGGCAGATTGAGATTTTCAGCCACTTTGCTATTTCCACCATCAGCACCTACTAAATATTTTGCTTTTATAGTAAATTCATCGCCTGAGAGCCTGTCTTTGCATAGCACAAGCACGCCTGCTTCATCTTGCTCATGGCTAATATATTCTGTATCAAATTTATATTTAGAACCCTTTCTTGCACCTGCTCCAACTATAATAGGTTCTACCAAATTTTGAGGAATGTCACATATTTTTGTGGGACTGGCCAGGGTATAATCGGCCATTCTATTGGGTTGATTTCCCCATGAATATAATCTGCCTAATTCCTCTCCAGCTAAACTGGTGCAAAAAACATTATTCCCCATTAATTCTTGAGGAACAGCTTTCTCTATCATTTCTTCTTCTATGCCCAAATCGCGGAAAACTTCCATCGCTCGCTGGTTAGTGATGTGCGCACGGGGTGAATTTGCTAACCAACCGTATTTTGTTACCACCATGTTTTTAATCCCATAATTACTCAATAGCGCAGCGGTGGTAGATCCTGCCGGACCACTTCCTATTATTAAGACTTCAGTTTCATATTTTGGATTTGGCATATCGGAATACTTTTTGATTATAAGTTTATATAGCGTACATTTGTTTAATAATGAAACAATATTACAAAAATATTGTTTACAAAAAAAAGCATATGAGAAATTTAACCGAAGAAAACCTAACTGATATCGTTTTAAAACGAATTAGCAGCGATGATAAGAGAAGTAAGGAAATATTAACAAAACTGATAAAACATCTGCATGCTTTTATTAAAGATTTAGAGCCTACAGAAGAGGAATGGTTTAAAGCGATAGACTTCTTAACAAGAACAGGTAAAAAATGCGATGATAAACGACAGGAGTTTATCTTACTTTCAGATGTTTTAGGAGTATCCATGTTGGTAGATGCCATAAATCACAGAACTAAACAGGAGGTGACCGAGACTACTGTAACTGGACCTTTTCATGCTCCTGCAATGGAGATGAAAATGGGCGATAATATTGCCAGAGGTAAAGAAGTTAAGACTGGAGAACCGGCTTTATTTAGAGGGAAAATCTTGTCGTCTGATGGAAAGCCTATAAAAAAAGCCAAAATAGATGTCTGGCAATCGAATGATGATGGCTTTTATGATATTCAGGATGAAAGCCAACCGGATATGAATTTAAGAGGTATTTTCACTACTGATGACTCAGGAGAATTTTGGTTTAAATCTATCAAACCTTCACCCTATCCAGTACCCACTGATGGGCCGGTTGGAGAAATCTTAAAGGCGTCCGGCAGACACCCCATGCGACCTGCTCATATTCATTTCTGGATTGAAGCCGAAGGTTTCCAGACTCTAATTACCCATATTTTTGTGGAAGGAGATGAATACTTAGATTCAGATGCAGTTTTCGGAGTAAAGGAATCTTTAATTCTAGATTTCCCTCTAAATGAGAATAAAACAGACGCTGAAAAATGGGGATTTAAAACTTCATTTTGCGATGTGGCATACGATTTTAAATTAGCTAAAAAATAAAAAATGCAAGAAGCTTTTATAATAGATGCGATTAGAACACCCATCGCAAAATTTAAGGGTGGTTTATCAGATGTTAGAGCAGATGATTTAGCTGCTTTTGTCATACGGAAATTAATGGAGCGTAATCAAAATGTCGATCCTAATTTGATAGACGATGTGATTTTAGGTTGTCATAACCAGGCAGGGGAAGACAACAGAAATGTAGCCCGCATGGCTGCTTTGTTAGCAGGCTTACCGGAAACAGTCCCCGGTGAAACAGTTAATCGTTTATGTTCCTCTGGCATGTCTGCCGTAATTCATGCCAATAGAGCCATCAAGGCTGGGGATGGAGATTTTTTCATAGCTGGTGGAATGGAGCATATGACTCGAGGGCCTTTAGTAATGTCGAAATCCGGAATGCCTTATGGGAACGATGCCAAATTATATGACAGCAGTTTCGGTTGGCGTTTTGTGAACCCTAAAATGAAGGAAATGTACGGAACTGAATCTATGGGGGAGACCGCAGAGAATTTGCAGGGAAGACATCAAATCAGTAGAGAAGATCAGGATCTATTCGCATATAATAGCCAAAAAAAAGCTGCCCAAGCGCAACAATCAGGAAGATTAGCGAAAGAAATTGCGGCTGTTGAAATCCCTCAAAGAAAGTCAGACTCTATTATTTTTAAGGAGGATGAATTTATCAGAGCAGAAACAATTTTAAAGGCTTTGGCCGGTTTGCGGGCTGCTTTTAAAAGTGACGGGACGGTAACTGCTGGAAATGCATCAGGATTAAATGACGGTGCAGCTGCCTTATTAATTGCCAGTGAGCACGCAGTACAAAATCATCAATTAAAACCTATGGCAAGAATTGTCGCTTCTCAGGTGGTAGGAGTAAACCCAAGTATTATGGGAATCGGGCCGGTAGAAGCCAGTAATCGAGCCTTGAAAAAAGCAGGATTGAAAATGGAAGATATGGATGTAATTGAACTGAATGAGGCTTTTGCTGCTCAAAGTTTAGCTTGCATTCGTTCATGGGGCTTGGCAGATGACGATCCAAGAATAAACATTAATGGAGGAGCCATTGCATTAGGGCACCCATTAGGGATGTCCGGAGCCAGATTATTGCAAACGGCAGCCATTGAATTGCAAGAGCAAAATAAACGCTATGCATTATGCACCTTATGTGTGGGCGTGGGTCAGGGCTATGCTACCATTATTGAAAGAGTTTAGTTTCTGTAAACTATTCCATCTATTTAATCAATAATCTGCATATTTGCATCATGGAGCCAACAATTAAAAAATCAGATTTTGTACAATCTCTGGAAAAGGGATTGAAAGTAATTGCTGCTTTTGATGCAGATAATGCACAAATGACCTTAACTGAAGTCGCTAAAAAAGTAGATTTAACCCGTGCCAATGCACGTAGAATTTTGCTCACTTTGCAGTATTTAGGTTTTGTACAGTGCGTAGATGGTAAACAGTTTAGTTTGAGTCCGAAGGTATTGACACTTGGCTATTCTTATTTGTCGGCTTTACCTTTTCAGGAATTGGCCAAGCCTTATTTACAAGCTTTGGCTGAGGAGGTAAATGAATCATGCTCCATGTCTGTGTTGGATAAAATGGATATAGTTTATGTTGCGAGAGTGCAAACAAACAGGATTATGACTATCTCTTTAGGTGTTGGTACTCGGTTGCCGGTTTATGCAACCTCGATGGGCAGGGTGCTATTAGCAGCACTCCCGGATGAGGAAATGCAGGATTTTATGAATGGCTTGGAAATACAAAAGCTTACGGAAAATACGATTACTGAAAAAGATAAATTAATTGAACGCATTCAATTGGTAAGAGAAAGAGGTTGGGCTTTGGCCGATCAGGAATTAGAAATAGGGGTAAGGTCTATAGCCTGCCCTATTAAAGATAAAAATGGAAAAACAATAGCAGCTTTAAATATTAGTGGACATGCCAGCAGGGTGAGTAAGGACGAAATGTTAGATAAATTTTTACCTCATTTGAAAAGCACAGTAGCACATATTGAAGGTGCGATACATAAATTATAAATCTATGAAATCGACATTAAAAGTTCCGCTTCGAACTTTACACCAAACGAAGGTATCCCGAAAGCTTTGGTGATCATTAAAGATTCCACGGGAGGGTTCTCTTTGGGGATGCGACCATTACAAACAAACAACATACACATGAATTTTAACTACACATCTTATCCTAATCAAGTACTTTTTGGAAAAGGAAAAATATCAGAATTACCACAAATTTTAAAAAGCTATTCAAAAGTGATGGCTATTGGAGAGGAGCGGTGGGCTTCTCCCATTCAAATAGTAGGAAAAGCTTTAGGAGACAATAAGCTATATTATTTCCCTGAAATTATTCAACACGTACCACAACATTTGGTGGACAAGGCGATGGTGAAATTGAAGGAAGAAAAGCCGGATGTATTGTTAGCTTTTGGGGGAGGTTCAGCCATTGGCTTGGCAAAAGCTTTGGCTCTGGAGACTAAATTACCCATTGTGGCGGTTCCCACCACATATGCCGGCTCTGAGCAAACTAACATCTGGGGAGTAAGTACAGAAGCAGGTAAAACCACTGGAAAAGCCATGGAAGTAATGCCAAAAGTAGTAGTTTATGATGCTGATTTAACAGCGGGATTACCTCTAAATTTAGCAGTAACCAGTGGGATGAATGCAATGGCTCATTTGATGGAAGCTATTTATGCGCCCAACGGGAATCCTGTAACCCGGCACCATGCTTTGTTGGGGGTAGAAAAGATTAAGTCAGGTTTAGAGGTAGTTGCTCGTGAACAAAGTCTAACCGAACAAGCCAATATCGATATCCAATTTGGGGCGTATTTAGCTGGGAAATGCTTGTGTGAAGTAAGCATGTCCTTACATCATAAAATGGCGCATGTATTGGGCGGTTCTTTTAAATTGGAGCACTCTTACGTCCATACAGTTTTGCAGGCTTTTGTACTAAATTATCAGTGGGATTATTTATCGGAAGAAATCAAAAATGATTTTGTACAGGTGTTAGGTGAGCAACCGGCACAGAAGCTTCAGGATTTATCCGGTAAAGCCGGGGGGCCAACCGATTTAAAAAGTATTGGTTTTAAAAAGGAAGACATTGCTAAAGCAGTGGAGACTGTTTTAGCAAAGCCTTATGAAAATGTAGCGCCTCTTGAAAGATCAAAATTATCTGAAATGCTGCAAAAAGCCTATGAAGGGAATCTGTAGATTCACAAAGTAATTCTTAGTATATTCTTCCAGGATTTTTGATTTCAGTACAACTTTTTAATAAATAAATAGTTGTACATACATATATTGTTGTTGTATTAAATATTGAACAATGTCAGAGAAATTACATCTTTTTGAAAATACCATTTTTGAGGGAGCCTCTTTAGATGAAGCCAAAAGCGCCATAATCATGACGCATGGTAGGGGAGATGACTCTTCTAAAATGCAAGAGTTAGCAAAAAGCCTGAATATAGCCGATGATGTGGCTGTTGTGTATCCAATCGCCACCAATAATACCTGGTACCCTAAAGGATTCATGGAAGAGTGGAGCGAAAATCAGCCGTGGTTAGATGCTGCTTTGAAGAATTTGGAGACTATCATAAAGAATTTAAATGATAAAGGCATTTCTAATGATAAAATATTTCTTTTAGGATTTCTCTCAGGGAGCATGTCTTACCCTAGAATATGCCGCAAGAAATGCACAAAAATATGCAGGAATAGCTATTTTGAGTGGAGGATTGATTGGTCCGCATATTGAAAAAAGTAACTATAGCGGTTATTTTAAAGGGACTGAAATACTGATTGGTTGCAGCGATATTGACCATCACATTCCGGAAAAAAGATTGCACGAATCTGAAGAGGTAGTTGCCCCAATGGGAGCTAAAGTAGATAAGAGAATTTATCCGGGTATGGATCACATCATCAATGAAGATGAAATTAAGAAGGTGAATGAAATGCTGAAATCAATTTAAAAGACTAAGACTATGAACTTTAGAGGAATAATAAAAGGACTACATCATATCACGGCTACAGTGAATGATGCGCAGGAAGATTACGATTTTTACACCAAGTTATTAGGTCAGCGATTTATAAAAGAAACAGTCAATTTTGATAATGAGAATGTATATCATTTTTATTATGGAAATGAGATTGGGTTACCCTCAACCGTTTTTACTACTTTTCCCTACAAAGGACAAGGCGTTAGAGATGGAGTGATAGGTGCAGGGCAGGTATTTGAGACTGTATTTTCAGCTCCTGAAAACAGTTTAACCTTTTGGGAAGAAAGATTAAAGCGATTCGGAGTCAAACTCTCTAAAATTCAACTTTTCGGAAAAGATAAGCTTACTTTTAAAGATCCATCGGGCTTAAATATAGCAATTGTTGAAGATGATGATGATAAAAGAAGCCCTGCCTGGAAAACAGATGATATCTCAATAGAGCAAAATATCATAGGAATCCATCATGTAGTTTTAGCCATTGCAGAAGTGGCTGAGACCTTGCAATTCCTGAAAGTATTTGGTTATGAGGAAACGTCACGCGAAGGAGATTTTACTTTGCTTGAAAGTAGCGTTGGCGGAGCTGGAAATTCCCTTGTAGTTATGGACGCAGCTGACTTACCTAGAGGAAAAAATGGGTTAGGAACTGTGCACCATGTGGCTCATAGGGTTGAAAAATTGGAAGACTCACTGAAAATAAGAGATTACCTGGTAAACGAACTGGGCTTAAAGGTTACGGAAGTAAAAGAAAGAAAGTATTTCCAGTCTATTTATTTTAGAATTCCTGGAGGTATATTATTTGAAGTAGCTACTGAAGGCCCGGGCTTTTTGATAGATGAGAGTAATGAAGAGTTGGGTAGCAGCTTAAAACTACCCGAATGGCAAGAACCGCACAGAGAAAAAATAGTAGCTGGCTTACCATCCTACAGCAAATAAAGATAATATAGTTTGATTTACGGTTTATGAGAAGCTGTCCCAAAAGGGCAGCTTTTTTTTATGATGTCTGCTGACCTTTTCTTCAGTTTTCTGTAGAATAAATTAGTAATACCTTAAACTTCTAATTGTTTCAATTGATGTTGAATGTAATAAAGTAAAGTAAAATTCAGAGTTTCATACCGTTAATTAACGGATACTTGTAATTTAATTCACCTGTAAATGAATAGCCTTCTTGGAGTAAAGAGAGAACATATTTTTAATCAATGGAATTACTGGAAAATTAAACTAACTTAAAGGTTAATTCAACCTTTTTTATTGAAGTGTTTTTCTTTCATGTCAAAAAGGATGAGTTGCATGTTATTACTGACCAAAAGTTTAAACTATGTTTTCAATCTTTTTAGTAGAAGACGATCCCTGGTATGGTGAGCTCTTGAAGCATCACCTTACTCTTAATCCGGATTATGAGGTGACACTGTTTACTGAAGCCCATGCATGTCTGGCACAATTGCATAAAAGGCCTGATATTATATGCATAGATTATGGTTTGCCTGATATGGATGGTGAGAAACTGCTAGGTAAAATTCTCAGTCATTCTTCAGGCACTCCTGTCATTATTATTAGTGGACAAGAGGAAATTGCAGTCGCGGTAAGTTTGTTAAAAGCGGGTGCTACAGACTATATCATTAAAGATGAACATGCCAAAGATCTGCTCTGGAGGAGTATCCTCAAGATAAGAGAGAACAGCAATCTCAAAAAAGAAGTGGAGCATCTTAAAGAGCAACTGGAGCAAAAGTATACTTTCGAAAATAGTATTATAGGTCAAAGTGATGTGCTGAAAAAGACTTTTCGACAAATAGAAAAAGCGGCAAACTCCACTATAAATATATCAATTACTGGTGAAACAGGTACAGGTAAGGAGTTAGTAGCGCGCGCTGTGCATTTCAACAGCGACCGAAAGAAAAAGCCGTTTATTGCTGTAAATATGGCTGCGATTCCAAAAGAACTGGTGGAAAGTGAGCTGTTTGGGCACGAAAAAGGAGCCTTTACAGGAGCAGTGAATCAAAAGGAAGGAAAGTTTGAAGCAGCAAATGGTGGTACATTATTTCTGGATGAAATTGGGGAACTGGACCTTAACCATCAAAGTAAACTACTGCGCATACTGCAGGAAAGGGAAGTAGTAAGAATAGGAAGCAATAAGGTTATAAAATTTGATGCGCGCATTATTACTGCGACCCACAAAAATCTTGCAGAAGAGGTAAAAGCAGGGAATTTTCGTGAAGATCTGTATTACCGTATTGTAGGGCTGCCCATAGAACTGCCCCCTCTGCGGCAACGTGGGCAGGATATTCTTATTTTAGCAAAGCATTTTGTACAGGAATATGCGAAGGAAAATAAACTTAAGAAAGCAGCAGTTCTCAGTAATGAGGCAAAGGATAAACTGATGAAGTACAACTTCCCGGGAAACGTAAGGGAACTTAAGGCTATTGTTGACTTGGCCTGTGTAATGTGTGATAGCGATGTTTTAATGGCTGATGACATCACTTTTCATACCATTAAAGGAGATGAGTTATTTACAGCAACAGAAAAGACAATGCGTGAGTACAATGCTGATATCATCAGTTTTTTTCTGAATAAGTATAACCAGAATGTGGTAGAAGTTGCTAAAAAACTGGACGTAGGGAAATCTACTATTTATAATATGATAAAGGCTGGAGAAGTAGAGTCGAATAAATGATAATCTGACATTAAAGCAAATGAAGTCAATTGAGCAGTTTCTGAAAGATGGTAGCTTCTACCGATCGGTAGTGGAGGATGGTTCAGATATTATATTGGGCGTAAATTTTGAAGGCGAGATTTTATTCCATAACGAGGCGGTAACGGACACTTTAGGATTTCCCTCCAAAGGTTTAGTGGGTAAAAACTTTTTTGATTTCATCCATCCAAAATACTATAAAAATGTTGAGTCGTCTTTTCGGGAAAGCACAAAGGAAGCATATACTGAAGGGATAGAATTCTCGTTTTTAACGCATCAGAAAAAATACATATACCTGGAATTCAATGCTATAAATTTAAAGTACAAAGAAGGTGTTGAATTGTTAATTCTGGATTGTCGTGATATTTCATTGAGGAAGAAAAATGCGGAAAGTTTAATTAGAGCCCAACAAATGCTTAAAGGAATTGCCTTAGCTACAGAAGAGCTTCTCAACAACAATGATCTCAATGAGGCTATTCTAAATTCTTTGGCTTTAATAGGCAAGGCTGTTGATGTAGATCGTACCTATTTGTTTGAAAACAGCATCGTTGATGGTCAGACAGTCACATCTCAACGATTTGAATGGTCTAAAGATAGCGTAGCACCTCAAATCAACAATCCTGATTTACAAGAGGTGCCTATTGACATATTTGAAGACTTTTTACCTGATTTCTTGGCCAAAAGACCATTTGAGGCCATAGTTTCCAATCTGGATGATCGACTGGCTATCAAAGGAATACTGGCAGAACAAGGAATTCTATCCGTTCTGCTTTTGCCTATATATCTCAAGGGCAAGTTCTGGGGTTTTGTGGGTTATGATGACTGCACAACAGAACGACAATGGCCGCCAGAAGAACTTTTACTGCTTAAGAGTTTTGCTAACAATATCAATAGCGCTTTGGAACGGTCACACTACACAGGTGAACTGAGTGAAATGGCCTTATTTGCATTGGAAACACCGGATCCCATTTTTCGAATTGATCGTGAAGGTAAAATACTACTTAGAAACAAACCTGCTAGCTTATTGATGAGTTCATCTATAAGGACAACAATATATCTGTTGAGAAAATATTTCAGCAGTTTGCTGGCGAAACAGATGAGGTAAATGCAAGTAAAACTTTAGAATTAATCCATCAGGATAAATATTATCAGGTTAGTATAGTGCTCTCTGAGACAAGAAAACATATTAATATCTATCTCTCCAACGTCACCCTCCAAAAATTAGCGGAAATTGAAGTACGTAAGTTTAACGACCAACTTTTACTTTTTAGGAATTTATTGAAGAGTTCTTCCGATGCAGTTCAGGTGGCTTATGAAGATGGTAATCTGTTTTATATAAATGAAGTTTCAAGTGAGCGGTTGGGTATTCAGCCTGATAAAATACAGAATTACCATGTTAGAGAAATAGAAAATATATTTAAACCCGAAGGAGCCTGGGAAAGTCATGTCAACGAGCTTAAAAAAGTAGATTTTATTACTGTGGAGGGCGAAAATATTAACCAATCCACAGGAGAAAGTTTCCCGGTGGAGGTAACGGTAAAATACCTTAAAATCAGGGATGAAGGTTTTGTTATTGCAAACTCCAGAGATATAAGCGAAAGAAAAGAGAGGGAATTTCAACTGAAAATACAGGAAGCGAAATACCGTAATATAATTTCGAACATGAATCTCGGTCTGTTAGAGGTCAATAAAGAGGATGTCATTCAGTTTTGCAATAAGAGTTTTGAGGTGATGTCAGGGTTTTCATTGGAAGAACTGCAGGGGAAAAAAGCATCTGAAATTTTGCTGCCCCAGCCAACGCGCGATTTCATGAAACAAAAAAATTCGGATCGCTTAGGTGAGGTGTCTGATAGTTATGAGATCATGGTGCGCAACAAAAGTGGACATGCTAAATGGTGGCTGATCAGCGGAGCACCAAATTATAATGATAAGGGAGAAATAGTAGGGTCGATAGGAATTCATCTTGATATTAGTGAAGAAAAAAATACTGCTCAATTTCTACAGAGGGAGCGTCAGCGACTTGATTATATAATTAAAGGAACGGATTTGGGTACCTGGGAATGGAACGTCCAAACCGGAGAGATTCTTTTGAATGACAAATGGGCTCAGATAGTAGGCTACACTTTAGAGGAACTTAAACCTCATAATTTCACTTCCTGGGAAAATCTTACTCACCCCAATGATATTAAGCGCTGTAGAAGAGCTGTTGAAAATCATTTTAAAGGTAAGACGGAATTTTATCAGTGTGAATACCGTATGAAGCATAAGGATGGCCACTGGGTTTGGGTGATGGATAGGGGTAAGGTACTTTCCTGGACTTCCAGAGGAGATGCACATTGGATGTATGGTACGCACAATGATATTTCCGACTTTAAAAACCTGGAAAATGAGCTCAAATCTAATGTGTATAAATTTCAAAGCATCTATGATCTAAGCCCTGTAGGAATAGCACTTAATGATTTTGAATCGGGAGATTTTATAGATATCAATGATGCGTTACTGTACCCTATGGGTTATACAAAAACAGAGTTAGAGGCTTTGTCATATTGGGATATCACCCCTGTAGAGTATAAAGAGGAGGAAGAGCATCATCGTAAATTGTTGGAGCAGAATGGTCAGTACGGGCCGTATGAGAAGGAATATTTTCGCAAAGATGGTTCCCGATACCCGGTGTTATTAAATGGAGTAACTTATAAAGACAGTAGTGGAAAGAAACTTATTCTTTCTATGGTTCAGGATATGACTCTTTTGAAAGAGGCAGAAGCACAACTTGTAAGTCAGCAAAAAGCCCTTAAAGCCCTGAATGAAATCAATGCACTATCCAGCAAATCTACAAAAGAGCAGCTTAGGGAGGCTCTTCAGTTAGGCCTGGATTACCTCGGATTGGAGATGGCAATTATTAGCGAAATTGATGCCTCCTATAATAGCTATAAGGTTCTGGTGCAATATACTACTAATGGCGCGCTGGAAGATGAAATGACATTTGAACTAGGTAATACTTATTGCGATATCACCCTTTCAAACTATTCACTGGTAGCTATTGATAAAATGGAAGACTCAGAACATAAAGGACACCCGTGCTACGTCAATTTTAAGTTGGAGAGTTATATAGGAGTACCATTAATTGTGGATGGAAGAACTTATGGAACTATCAATTTCTCATCATCAACACCAAAAGGCCGCCCTTTTTATGAAAGTGAGAAAGAGTTTGTGCTGTTACTATCGCGTTGGGTAAACACTACTTTTGAGCGAAGCCAGTTTATTAAAAGTCTGGAGATGGCCAAAGAATTGGCAGAAGATGCCAGTAAAGCAAAAGAAGCTTTCCTTACTAATATGAGCCATGAAATAAGAACGCCATTAAATGGCATTATTGGCATGATTAGGGAGTTAGAGAAAGAAAAGGAGATTCCGGAAGTACAAAAGCAAAATATTGTAAGGGCAAACCGGGCCTCTCAACATTTATTGCAAATCATAAATAATATTCTTGACCTTGCTAAAATTGAAGCCGGAGAGCTACAACTTGAAGCACGTCATTTTTCAATAAAGGAAATGTTGATGGACGTTAAATCCATATTGCAAGCTTCTGCAGATGCAAAAAGTGTTCAATTTGAAATTATTACAGAGCCGGAAGTTTCTACTTACTTTAAAGGAGATGAAATTCGATTAAAACAGATATTGATTAACCTGACGGGGAATTCTATCAAATTTACAGAAAAGGGAGAAGTTTCCATTAAGGTGATAGCGGGAATGAAATCCGAGAATGAACAGGAGTTAATTTTCCACATTACAGATACAGGTATAGGAATGGAAGCTTCCTATATGCATAAGCTCTTCAAGAAGTTTCAGCAGGAAGATGCAAGCATTACAAGAAAATTTGGAGGCACAGGTTTAGGCATGGTTATAACAAAGGAATTGGTAGATTTGATGGAGGGGCAAATAAAAGTGGAAAGCAAGAAAGATGTGGGTACACACATTGAAATTAGGGTGGCTTTACCATTTGGGGAAGAAAAGTATGTAGTTGATAAAGCAGGCAGTGAAGAGAACCTATCTCTACAAGGAATGAAAATACTGCTGGTTGAAGATAATGAAATGAACAGATTAGTAGCTGCCAATACCCTTGCTCTTTTAAATGTGAGTATTACGGAAGCTGAGAATGGTAAAATAGCAATTGATAAATTAAAAGAAGAATCCTTTGATTTGATTCTGATGGATATCCAGATGCCGGAAATGGATGGAATTGAAGCGACAAAGATTATCCGAAATGAATTAAAGAGCAATATCCCGATAATTGCACTTTCAGCTAATGCCTTTAAATCTGAAATTGAGCACAGCAAGGCCATTGGCATGAATGATTACATTACAAAGCCTTTCGAAGAGAAAGAATTTATCCAAACTATTTTGAAGTATTTCAAAGAGGAAGCAATAGTAAATAAATTTCCTAAAGAGGATAGGGTAGAAAAAGAAAAGTCTGGTAAACTCTATGATTTGACGCAGCTAGAGAATATGAGTAGAGGTAACACGTCATTTGTACCCAGGATGCTTACTGTGTTTAATGAATCTGCTAGTCAGGCCGTTAAAGATCTCAAAGAAGCGCTTGAAACCGAAGATATAGATCGCCTGAAAAGGGTGGCACATAAAATGAAGCCGAGCATTGATAATATGGGGATCAATAGTTTAAAACTACCCATTAGGGAGCTGGAAAAATTTTCCTTAGCTAATAACACTGATATTTCACTAAGGCAGTTAGTTAAAAAGGTGTGTGACATTTTAATGGAAGTGATAGAGCAGTTGCGAGAAGAAAAAATCCAAACAAACTGATTACAAAAATTTAAAAAAAGTGCTATTCTCTTAAAGGCATTCATCCTCAATTAGTTAATGACTTAACGGTAAATCAATAAACTAGCGAAATACACTTTTCCATAAATTGGAATAATAGTTTCTGATGTGGAAATTAACCGATTTGGCACATAATTAAGTTATTGATAATGAGCTAGTTAATATAATGGTATTGTTTTAGGTTGGTATAGTGAAAATCATAAATCACTAATATGAAACCAGTAGAACAGTATAAAATTTTTGTTGTAGATGACGACTTCTTTTATCAGAATGTTTTCCATCAGCATTTAGGGAATTTAGGTTACAATGATATAAACCTTTACAGCAGTGGTTTTGATTGCCTTGACCACTTGAATGAAAAGCCGGATGTGATCTTTCTGGATCACAACATGGATAACCTCACAGGTTACGAAGTGCTCAAAAAAATCAAACGCTTTAATCCCGATATCTATGTCGTAATGGTATCAGCACAGGAAGAAATTAAACCAGCGGTAGATGCACTAAAACATGGTGCCTTTGATTACATCCAAAAAGGTGAAGATGACCTGTTAAAAGTAAAGCAGGTATTGATGAAAATTGCAGAAGTGAAGGATCTATTAGACCGCTCTCGACCTACAATTTTAAAGAAATTATTTCAATTCCTGTAACAGATCATCATGCGCTACTTTATCAGCAGTATCTTTTTAATCATAAGCCTGGCTTCCTGTACGCCCAATCTATTTCACCAGTCCAAAAAGGAAGGTGATAACACAGTAGAGGCATTGGATAGCATCTTTTACTACAATCCTGAATATCAATATCAGGTGAGGGAAGGAGATAAGATCAGTATCAGTGTTTGGGGGCAGGACGAACTGAGTGTTGGCTCATTATACGGTATTTACAACTCTAACGAGGTGTACGGAAAATGGCTAATGGTAGATGCTGAAGGCAATATTGAAGCACCACGCTTAGGTACATTATCTGTGGAAGGGAGCACTGTAATTCAATTAAAAGACACACTTAAAACGCTCTTTTCTAAATGGATAGCTAAACCTATAGTAGATGTAAAAGTGCTCAATAAGGAAATAACAGTGTTAGGAGAGGTGCGTGATCCTAAAGTGATTACGGTGGATCGCGACCATAGCACCTTACTGGATTTAGTGGCCAAATGTGGAGGGTTTGAATTCTATGCTAATTTTAAATACGTAAAAGTACTCCGCCAGGTAGGCCCCAATGTGCATGTAGCCAATATAGACCTTTCAAAACCTGGTGATTATCTGAGCAGGAACATCCAAATTCTGCCGGGAGACGTAGTAGTGGTGCCTTCTAAACATTACAAAGAGTTCGATAAACGAATCTCTAATATTATTCCGCTAACCACTGCCTTAACTGCATCAGCCATATTTATGGGCGCACTTTAAATTAAATCATTATGCAAGAGCACTTCGGTATATTAAGACCTTACTTCCGTGGTTTACCACTTATTATATTAGCTACCATTATAGGTTTTGTTGTAGCATCAAAGTATCTCAACTACGTTACCCCAATGTATGAGAGTACAACTACTCTCAAACTAGCTGATATATCGGAAGGAGTAACTAATAGTAACCTATTTAAAGACTTTGATGTATTTGCAACCTCTAATAAAATAGCGGGTGAAATTGAAGTGCTTAAATCCCAGGTTCTACTAAACAAAGCACTGGATGAGCTTAATTTTGATGTAGAAGTTTACAGAGTAGGCAAAATTCGTTCAGTAGAATTATATGACCAGTCGCCTTTTCTGGTGGAGAAATTTGGAATGGCTGAGCAGTACTTTGACAGGAAATTTGATGTAAAAGTGGCGCAGGATGGGAGTTATGCAGTAATTGTACCACACGAAGGTGTAAAAAAAGGAAAAATTGGCGATACTCTTCATTTACAGCAGGGTCAATTGCTCATCAGGAGGAATGAAGTATTACTTGCAGAAAACCCTTATCTGCAAGTAGCTGATCATTATGAGTTTGAACTTATTAGCCGTAATAAACTCATCAGTATGATTAGAAAAGACCTGGATATTATGGCTTTGGATAAGGATGTAGCAGTGATTAAAATTTCCACTAAATCAGCTGTTCCTAAAAAAGCTTCCTTACTGGTTAATAAAATTGCTGAAACTTACATTCACGATTATATAGAATCCAAGTACAAAGCTGCCAATGTCACCGTCAATTTTTTAGATAATCAGATAAATTCAGTGAATGAAAAACTGACAGATGCAGAGAATAAAATCCAGGATTTTCGCAATGTAAAGGGTATTACCAATATTTTTCAGGAGAATGAAACCAATCTCAGGAAGATTTCACAATTAAAAATTCAGGAAATTAATTTACGTATGAGCCTGAATGCCATGCAGGAGCTTGAACAGTATATAGAAGAGGGATCAGATCGGTTTTTGGAATTGGCTCCCAATTTTGAAGCATTTACCGATTTACTTTCTACAGAAATTGTAAAGAACATGCAGAAATTGCAAGCTGAAAAAAAGGACCTGCTCTTAGTATATACCAAGGAAGACGAGCGTGTAAAAATTATAGATGAGAAAATAACGGACCTTAAGAATTACCTGATAGAAAGTATTACCAATACTCGTAAAAATCTGGAAGTTAAACATCATAATCTTCAGACAAATATTGAACAGGCAGAGGAACTTTTTAAAGTGGTTCCGGAAAATGAAAAGGTATTAACTATTTTAAACAGGGAGTTTCAAATCTATCAGCAGTCATACAACTACTTGAATGAAAAGAAGATTGAAGCGGAAATAGCGCAGGCAGCTAAAATCGCTTTCCACAGAATTATAACACCTGGAAATATGCCCACTATGCCCGTTTCTCCCAATAAACCGATTATTAAAATTGTAGCAGCATTGTTAGGTATGTTTGCTGCTATTGCTTTCATTTTTGTTGTGCACTCACTTAAAGCGAAAGTGAATGACAAAAGTGCTATTGAAAGCCGATCCATGATTCCAATTGCTGGGCTCACTCCTAAATTAAAAAATTCAAAAAGCATCTCAGAGCATTTTCAGAAGTTAGCTGCTCAATTAGAAATAAAAGGTTTGATTGGCAATAAATATCGTATAGCCCTAAGTTCGTTTTCCCCAAAAGAAGGAGCCACTTTTAATACATTGGAGCTAGCCAAAGCTCTGGCTAGGCAGGAGAGGAAAGTGTTATTAGTTGATGTAGAGAATACGCTGCATCTGACAGAAAAAACTGCTGGTGAAATTTATGCGTTTGGAGCTTTCCTGAGCTACATTTCACTAGCTGATGAACAATACAGATGCTACTCAAAAGATAAGCTGAATGACATGATAAAGAGCCTCTCCAGTGGATTTGAGGTTACCTTGATTTTAAATAATGATGTGGTAAGTCAAATGTCATTACTGATGATGGCACTAACAGATGTTAATTTGGTGGTGTTGGACGCCAGGCTTACTCCTGCCAAAAGAGTGCTGGAGGTAGATTTACTTAAGGAAGAGTATAAGCTTCCCAACATGCAATTTCTGTTAAACAGAAATGCATATACACCAAGTATTTTAGTAGATCTGAAATTAATCTTCAAGCGCCTATTCAACAAGTCAAAGAAAACAAAGGAAATTGTATGGCATCTTTAAAACACATTATTAAGTCACCTAGGGTACTTGCACTGGCTGATCAGGCCATATTTAGCGGAAACAGTTTTTTGGTTACCATTCTGTTAGCCCGGTTAGCCACACCTGAATTGTTCGGCCTTTTTGCTGGGTGGGTATTAGGCATTTACCTGGCTGTTAGTTTAATAAGTGGTTTGGTTATTCAGCCTTATCAGGTAATGATTAGCCAGGTAGAAGACAGTAAAAGCTACCAGTATTTTGGGTTTATAATGCAGCTAAGTTGTGTATTACTGATGCTTCTAATTGCCGGTTTAGTCTTTCAAAATTCAGCTGTTTTAGCCGACTTTTCAGAATTTAAAGAGCCTTTGTTGTTATACGCTTTTGGCTTTATGCTGCATGATTTTTTCCGCAAAAGTTTTTTGGCTCAACAACAACTTCTCCAGGTTTTGCTGCTGGATTTTCTTTTATTCATTATTCAAATTGTTGTTCTGGTGTCATCCGGTATTGCTTCATTTTCTTTTTTCACATTGATTCAGTTACTCGCACTTTCTTATTTGCCGGGTTTAGTCTTTGCGATCATTTTTGCTTCTAAAAAATGGAAAAATTCCATAAAATGGAAAAAATATCTGCACCTGCACTATCAACAAGGAAAGTGGTTATTTCTTTCTGCAATGGTTCAATGGTGGTCTGGGAACCTTTTTGTGGTAGCTTCTGGCATGTATTTAGGCGTTGCGGCACTGGGTGCTTTTCGCTTGGTACAGTCATTGTTCGGTGTTTTAAACGTTCTTTTTCAAACATTTGAAAATTACGCATTACCTCAAACAGCTTATTTAATGACACAATCACATATGGCCGCTCAAAAATATTTGAAAAAGCTTAGCATGCAGTCAATGGTACTCATGGCATCAGTACTGATAGCAATATTTCTTCTATCGGACTACATTATTGTATGGGCAGGTGGTGAGCAATATGTGAATTATGGCTTTCTGGTAAAAGGGATGGCTGTTTTGTATTTATTGATTTTCGTAGGGTATCCTGTCAGGCTTGCCATTCGGGCACTGCTCTTAAACAAGCATTTCTTTATTGGTTACTCATTATCACTAATTTTTAGCCTGTTGAGCTTCCGGTTTATGTTGCACAATTTTGAGCTGATGGGTGCATTGGCCGGGCTTATGGCTTCTCAGTTAATCTTGATAAGCTTTTGGCAATTTATTTTAGTTAAAAACAAATTCTTGTTATGGAAATAATACATTTAATCTTAGGTAAAGCCAATCCTGAAAGGATGAATGGCGTGAATAAAGTGGTCTATCAGTTAGCCACCCGTCAGGCCAAATCAGGTCGAAAAGTAGCTGTGTGGGGAATTACAAAGGATACTACGCATAACTATGGTCAGCGTAATTTCACTACTGTACTATTTCAGGCAAAAGCCAGCTCTTTTTTACTTGATGATGCATTGAAAACAGCAATTTTGAAAAAGCAAGGTAAAGCCGTTTTCCACCTACATGGTGGTTGGATACCCACTTATTACAGCATCTCAAGATTTATGGAGCAGCATCATATCCCTTTTGTGCTTACACCACATGGGGCTTATAACACAGTGGCTATGCAACGTAGCAGTTGGACGAAGAAAATCTATTTTCAGTTATTTGAGAAAGCGTTGTTAAACCGTGCACATAGGGTACATGCTATAGGACAAAGCGAAGTGGCTGGTTTACATGGTATCTATGCGAACAACAAATCATTTCTGTTGCCATATGGGTTTGAATATACACAGGGACTTGTTAATGAGCAATCGCAAGTTTCTGACAATTTTGTTATTGGCTTCGTAGGTCGCTTAGATATCTATACTAAAGGAATAGATTTGCTTATTGCAGCCTTTAAACGATTTCAAGATGCAGTGCCACAGGCCAGTTTATGGATTGTAGGAGATAGCAATGAACGCACTACCCTGGAACAGCAAATTGCAAAAAATGGGATTGAAAATGTGGTGCTTTGGGGTAGCAAGTATGGTGAAGAAAAGGATAATTTGATGCGTAAGATGCACGTATTTGCGCATCCTTCGCGCAATGAAGGTTTACCTACAGCAGTGTTGGAAGCTGCCAATATGGGTATACCTTGTGTGGTAAGTGATGCTACAAATGTAGGTGAGTATATAGATGATTATAATGCCGGCATTACGGTACCCTCTGAAAACGAGGAGGCCTTATTGGAATCGTTTCATCATTTATATGCTATTCATCAGGAAAGCACCCTAAGTGAAATTGGTATCAATGCTAATAAAATGGTGGAGGAATGTTTCCATTGGGATTCCATAGTGGAGGAATTTGATCACTTATATAAATAATGCAAACCTCTAATACATATATCGATCACAGCCCCTTTCTGAAGAGGATTAATATCTACCTGGTTGTTATTTTATTTTTAATGGTTGCCTGTTTTTTCACATGGAGTGAAAATGTGATGATTACCCGTGCTATTAAGGTGGTTGGTCGGATGGGAGTATTATTTTCCTCTTATCTGGTATACCGCAAAATCATTAACTACGGAGCAGTGGATTCCTTAAAATGGAATAACCTGCTTTCCATATTACTTTATGCAGCCTACTTATTACTGGGTTTCGCTTCCTTTATGTGGAGCACTAATGTAGGCTATAGTGCACTGCAGTGGTTTATGACTAGTCAAACGCTGGTGTTCTGCTATTTTTTTATTAAGAGCCTGTATTTGCTGGATGAGTATTTTAATAATCATCCCATTAAGCTCTACAATTTGTTGGGAAACACCTGCTTTGTGCTTATCCTGATTTTCGTTGTAGGTATGTGGGTTGATCCTGATACCTTTTTTCGGATGACCCATGGTGGGGAAGAAGCCAGGTTGGGAGGCTATATGATGAATCCTAATGAATTGGGAATGCTTGCAGGGTTGGGTGTAGCTGGTTTGCTTTTCGACCTTAAACGCAATCATGCAAAATGGTGGACCTTTTTTAAGCTAGCGGTACTTTTTTACGGGCTTTATGCTACAGGATCAAGATCTTCTCTGATTGGGGCATTACTGATTATTGGTTATCACGTGAAGCAATCCAGCAATCAGAAACTGAAAATATTAATTATTGCTGGTATGCTCCTGATTACACCAATTGCTGTATGGAAAGTGATTTTGAAAGATGGTGATACAAGTAGGTTGGAAGAGGTAATGAGTATGACTGGAAGATTACCTTTCTGGAAAGCGCTGATCAATGAAGGACTTCCAAGAGAGCCGATGCTTGGCTTTGGTTTTATGCGAATTGATTATAAAGAGTATTTTCAAAGTGCGCATACTTATCCCGGTAAAATGACGCATAATACCTTTATGCAGGTATTAATGAATCTTGGATTTGTGGGTATCACTATCACAGTTTTTCAAATGATCTTTACTTTTAAAGGAATTGCCTCAGAGGATGAGGAAAAGAAATTGATGCTTAGGAGTTTACTGATACCACTCTTTATTAATTCTTTTACAGAGTTCGGCATTTTCGGAGAATCTAATTATGGAATTCTGTTTTATCAGTTAGTGATCATTTATATCTCTTTTAAGCAAAGCACTATTCTTAATCCGCTTGATAAAATACATTTAAAGAAAAGACGTCCAGACCTTCTGATTTCTTGACTAAAATCGGGTGGTAATCAACACCTTCTAGCTAATCACGCCAGAGAGATAGAATTCCTGATATAGAAAGAAATTCCATAAAATGGAAAAATCTACTATCTAATAAAGTTTAAATATCTGTAAATCAATAACTTAAATATTTGGCAATCTTTTGGCATACTTCCCAATAAATACTAGAAGCTATGCAAGAAATATTTAAACAGATAGGTTACAATCTAAGCTCAAAAAGCACAGAAGGTAAAGAACTGCCAGTAATGATGATTAAAAATCCTGATGGTTCTCCACGATGGATTTGGCATGCTCAGGCAAAGAGGCCATATTTCCTTAAGTTTTACAACATATCGGGGCTTAAACCACTTGTTTTTGCTATTTTCTGTCGTATTACTTTCTTTGTAGGTTTACAGAAAGTAGTTTTCTCAGTTACCAAAGTGAAACTTTCCCAGAGCACGCTTTCTCACTCAATTTTGAATTTATTCGAAAGCAGGAACTGGGCCTTATTTACAGGAACCCCTGGCCCCAATAATAAAATGGTGATTTTTAATCAACTACAGGAAGGAAATGAATTTATTAAAATAGCAGCTTCTAAATCAGCCAATGAATTGCTAGAAAATGAATTCCACACGATAAACATTTTAAATAATTTAAATCTAGTAACATTTGTCCATCCTAAGGCACAAAAGCATGCCGAAAATATACTCCGATTAACTGATGTATCATATGGCGGGCAGAGGGTAAAGTATCTTTCGGTAGAACACACCAGTGCTATCTTCGAATTGAGTTTAAAAACAACAGTCAACTCTGATGCTTCAAGAAATCAGCTTCTATCAGAGGTGTCAGATAAGCTTCATTCCAACAATCTTAATCAAGATAAACGTATCCCGGCGGGTTTGGTAGATAAGCTGCAGGAGCTTTCCCAATTCTATGAAGCGGTGCCTTTTAAAATGGCTCTTAACCATGGTGATTTTACGCCCTGGAATATGTATAGTAGTGTTTCAGGTTTAAATATTTACGATTGGGAGTTAGCAGATTATTTACCAATAGGTTTCGATGCCTTTCATTTTATCATTCAAAAGGGAGTGATGCAGGAGGATAAATGCTGGAAAAAAATCAAGGAAGAGATAGATTTATTTATTCCAGAGGAATTGATGAACCGCTGGACAAAGCAATCAGATTTAAAAAGAGATGATTACCTTAAATTGTATCTACTGGTAAATGTAACCCGCTACTTGTACATATACAGTAAGCAGGCAAAGTGGCACGCTCAAATTAGTTGGTTGCTAGCCGTATGGGAAGATGCCATTACGGATTTAACAAAAGCCGAACACGCCGACAGGGGTATTTTTATCTCAGAGGTATTTGAATATTTGCAACCGAAGCAATATGCAGCTATTAAATTTCCCAACATTAATCCTGCACTTTTATCTGAGAACTCGGATATCGATTTATGCATCCTGAAAAGTGAGTATGGTTCAATTTGTCGCTATCTGAAAAACCATCCGTCTGTAAAGCATTTAATGATAGATCGAAAGTCCTTTATGGCTACTATCAGGGTTTTTCTGCATAACAATAGCATTGTCTGTTTTGATCTGATATGGACATTAAAACGAAAAGCACTTGTGATGATGGATGCCAGTGAAGTGATAAAACATGCTGTATCCAACACTTATGGTGTGAAAAATGCAAATTTGAAGCATTTGGCCAACTATTTAGGCTTGTTTTATGGGCTTAATGCACATGTAATCCCACATTTTTATCAGCCTTACATTTTAGCATTGAAGAACACGGATGCCGCTATTGAAAAAATTATTTTTGAAGCACTTAAAAGAAACGAAATACCTACAGGGCATTTGAAAGCTGAATTGCTTAAAAACCAAGCTAACAGAGGAGTGAGAAAACTATACAATCAAATGGCTTATGCAGTTGATGTGGTGAGAGAGCTCCTGTTTAAAAAGGGTTTGATTATTACTTTTAGTGGGGTAGATGGTGCAGGAAAGTCCACGATTATTGAGAAAACCAAGTATGAACTGGAGAAGAAGTTGAGAAAACGTGTGGTGGTTTTACGTCATCGGCCCTCTGTTTTACCTATTCTCAGCGCCTGGACTAAAGGAAAAGAAAAAGCAGAACAAGATGCTGCCAATACCTTGCCGAGGCAGGGGAGCAATAAAAGTGTATTTAGCTCTCTTCTACGGTTTGGCTATTACTTTGTAGACTATTTCTTTGGGCAGTTCTATGTAAAACTTCGCTATGTTAACAGAGGATATGTGGTCCTTTATGATCGTTATTACTTTGATTTTATTAATGATAGTAAAAGGAGTAATATTCACTTACCTCATAAGCTCTTAATGCTGGGATACAAATTCCTTTATGCGCCAGATCTCAATTTCTTTCTGTACGCTAAGCCCGAAGTAATATTAAAAAGGAAAAAGGAACTAGATCAGGAAACAATTATTTCCTTAACGGATAGCTACCTTAACCTTTTTAGGAACTTAAGTAAAGCTAAAAAAGGAGCTTATTTCCCCATTGAAAATATTGTAATGGATGAAACAATCCATAGAGTAATGGACAAAGCCTTACCAAAAATCGCATAGTATGAAAACTATTATCCAGAATATAGTGCAACTAAGAAACCCGGCATTTCAACTTCATACGAGTATTACCAGTCAGGATTTGCTTAGTTTCATTTGGGCGCAAAGCTTTAGCCTTTTGCGTGGAATGAAATTGATTTTCTCCGGAAAAAAGACGAGAATGGCGCTTTTCGGAAGAGGTGTAAAAATAAGTAGTAGTCGCAAATTGTCCTACGGGCGGTTTTTGAAACTGGGAGATTTTGTTTACATCAGTGCTTCAGGTAAAAAAGGAATTCAAATGGGGAATAATGTGAGCATAGGTGCCTTCAGCAGAATAATTGTAGCTACTACACTGGATAACCCAGGAGAAGGCATCAGCATTGGCAATAGTGTGGGAATAGGAGAGTTTGCTTATTTAGGTGGAGCTGGGGAATTAGAGATTGGTGATAATTGCATAGTAGGACAGTATTTCAGCTGTCATCCCGAAAACCATAATTATGAAGATCCTGAAAAGCTGATTAGGATGCAGGGCGTAACCCGAAAAGGGATAAAAGTTGGAGCTAATTGCTGGATTGGCAGTAAGGTAACTATACTGGATGGTGTGGAGGTAGGAGAAGGCTCCATTATTGCAGCTGGAGCGGTAGTCAACAAATCCTTTCCGGCTAATAGTATAATAGGAGGAGTGCCAGCCAAATTAATAAAATCGAGAACTGATGAAAAATAAAACGATTTTGGCTACGGCCTATGCTGTTAATCCTTTTAAAGGGTCGGAGGATGGAATGGGATGGAATTTTATCTATCAAATTGCACGGTTCCGGAAGGTAATAGCCATCACAAGGGAAAATAACAAGCCTCATATTGAAGAATATATGCAACAAAATCCGGATGAGGTATATGCCAATATTCAATTTTATTATTTCGACTTACCTTATTGGTTGCGTTTCTGGAAAAAAGGAGGCAAAGGTGCAATGCTTTATTTCTGGATGTGGCAATTTGGCATTGTGAGATTCATAAAGCAACAGAATTTAAAGTTTGATGTTGCCCACAATGTGAATTTTCACAATGACTGGACACCAAGTTTTCTTTGGAAACTCGAAAAACCCTTTGTTTGGGGGCCTATCGGACATCATCCTCTGATCCCAAATCAATATTTACAAGGTAGAAGCCGCTTGTATTGGTTAAAAGACCGAATGACATGGATGATTAAAAAGCTATTTTGGAATTTTTCCCCTGCTTTGAACAAATCTGTAAACAAGGCAGATCATGTGCTATGCATGAATTCATCGGTTAAGCAATATTTACCCTTACAGGAAGGGAAATATTCTATTATGCCGTCTGTGGCTACAGAAGACTTTGGCTGGAACACGAAGAAACCAAATCATAAATTCCGTTTAATTTCTGCCGGAAGATTAGTGCCTCTCAAAGGGTTCGATCTAACTATAGCATCTTTTGCTGCATTTGTTAATAATTTGCCGATACAAGAAAAAATTAAATGTGAATTAGTTATAGTGGGAAGCGGTCCTGAGCTAAGTCGTTATCATGAATTAATTCTGAGTTTTAATATTTTACCATACGTGAAACTCATCGATTGGATAGAACGCAAAGACCTGTTGGAATTATACCAGGAAAGCAATGCTTTTATATTCCCTTCTCATGAAGGAGCGGGCATGGTGGTGGCTGAAGCCATGAGTTTTGGGTTACCGGTAATTTGTCTGGATAATGAAGGTCCTGGTGAATTCATTACTGCTAAATGTGGTATTGGAGTTCCCCATGGATCTTACAAAAGCACAGTTAATTCATTAACAGCAGCGATATGCAATTTACATCAAAACCCGGACACTTTAGAACAAATGTCAGTGTCCGCCAGAAAACGTTTCGAATCCAACTTCCATTGGGATGTTAGAGGAGAGCAATTAAATGAAATCTATCAAAACCTTTAGTATTATCAACCATGCGCGTATTCGCTTGTCACTTACTTAATGATTACAGTGGTAGCCCTAAAGTCCTAAAGCAATTGCTCAAGGGCTGGGTTCAAAATGATATAGAAGCCCACCTCTTTACTTGTGGAGGTAGGGAAGGTTTTTTATCGAATATTGATGGTGTAAAATATCATCGCTTTTGGTATGCATTTGCTAAAAACCCCTATATCAGACTTTCTTTTTTAATATTTAGCCAGTTTCTTTTGGCCTTGAAAATACTCTTAAAAGCCAGAAGAGAAGATGTCATTTATGTAAATACCGTTTTGCCTTTTGGAGCAGCTATTGCAGGGAAACTGCGCGGACTAAGAGTTATTTATCATGTACATGAAACCAGTGTAAAGCCAGCTATATTGAAAAAAATGCTATTTGGAATTGTGGAGAAAACGGCAAGTGAGGTAATATATGTATCAAATTACCTGGCTAATGAAGGCTTGGTTAATTCTGTAAAATCAGCAGTGCTTCATAATGCTATTGAGGAAGATTGGTATAATCAAAGAATAAAGGTCGATAAGCATCACAATCAGCAGAAGAATGTATTAATGGTTTGCAGCCTAAAAGAGTATAAAGGAATAAATGAATATGTTCGGCTGGCAAAGAGTTGCCCTGATTATATTTTCTCACTTGTGATGAATTCCACTGAAAAGGCTATAAATGATTACTTCAACGGAACAGAATTACCTAATAACCTACGTTTGCATGACACTCAAACAAATTTGCATCCATTTTACGCGAAGGCTGATGTTGTACTAAATTTATCTAAACCTGAAGGATGGGTAGAAACCTTCGGACTTACCATTATAGAAGGCATGGCCTACAACTTACCGGCCATTGTCCCACCGGTGGGAGGCATAACAGAATTAATTAGTGATGGAGTAAATGGCTATCTGGTAAATAGCAATAACCTGGACGAATTAAAGCAAAAGCTAGAGTTAATTCTGGAAAATCAAACCTCATATAAAGCACTTTCTTCACAGGCTGAAGCGAAATTTCAACAATACAGAGAAGAATATTTCATCAAAAATAGTCTGAATTTTTTGCAAGGCTCTTTGTTTCCAAATTCCAATAACTGAATTCCAGCAAATGGAATTTATCCACTCAATCAATATTGTAAATAACTGAAAATCATCAACTTATGATTTTGGTATGTTTTTGTGGTAAGTCTCTATAAAAATACAACAATTATGAAGGACACCATTAAAAATATATTAGTAACAGGAGGGGCCGGATATATCGGGTCTCATACTGTAGTGGCATTGTCTGAGAAAGGTTATCGGGCAATTATTGTAGATGATTTTAGAAATAGCGATAAATCAGTGAAAGAAGGAATAGCTTCTTTATGTAAAATCAAACCTATTTATATGGAGATTGATTGTACCAATGAAGAATTCATGAGCTTTGTTTTTAAATATTACACTATTGCAGGTGTTATCCATTTTGCTGCCTACAAAGCAGTTGGTGAATCCATACAAATGCCAACTGCCTATTTTCATAATAATTTGCAGTCCTTAATAGTAATCACAAAACTGATGAATGAATATGGCATTACAAACCTGGTTTTTTCTTCTTCCTGCACAGTATACGGTCAGCCGGATCAAATTTCAGTGTCTGAGGATCAGGAGCATAAGCCAGCTACGTCACCTTACGGTTATACTAAGCAAGTGGCAGAGCACTATTTGGAGTTCCTTTCAAAGTCTCCGGACAATGGAATTAAATCTACTTTGCTACGGTATTTCAACCCTATTGGCGCACACCCTTCAGGTTTAATAGGAGAGTTGCCTAATGGAGTTCCCAATAACCTGGTGCCTTATATTTGTCAAAGTGCCATCGGTTTAATAGGTCAACTTACAGTGTTTGGAAATGATTATGATACACCTGATGGTACCTGTATGCGTGATTTTATACATGTTGTAGATTTAGCAAATGCACATATAGCCGCTCTTGAAAAACAGTTTACAAGTGATAGCCCAATAAGTATATATAATGTAGGTACAGGCAAAGGAACTTCAGTGATGGAGCTTATCAATACTTTTGAGATGGTAGCAGGAGAACCATTGCTCTATACTATGGGGCCACGAAGAGATGGCGATATAGTAAAAATATATGCCAATACTCAAAAAATTAAAAGGGAGCTTGCCTGGAAGAGCCAATATACAGTTGCAGATGCCCTTTTACATGCGTGGAACTGGCAGAAACAATTAGTTTATAAACGCTCATTACAATATAAAATAGATTCATTATGAAAAAGCGAGTTGCTATTATCGGCACTGTAGGTTTACCTGCAAATTATGGAGGCTTTGAAACGCTAACTGAACACATTGTGGAGAATATGAGCGATGACTATGATATTACAGTGTATTGTTCCGGGAAGCGCTATCCTAAGGAAGAGCAAAGGAAATATTATAAAAATGCGAGGCTCAGATATCTGCCGCTGGAGGCGAATGGAATTCAAAGTATTTTTTATGATACGCTTTCCATTTTACATGCTGTTTTTTTTAGTGAGGTATTACTCATACTAGGCGTTGCAGGTGCTTGGATTCTGCCTTTTGTAAAATTCTTTACCAATCGCAAAATCATTATTTCTATCGATGGTATTGAATGGAAACGTGATAAATGGAATCTTCTGGCTAAGTGGTACCTGTTTTGGGCGGAAGGATTAGCGGTAAAATACTCTCATATTGACATTTCTGATAATGAGGCTATTCAGGATTATACTGCCATGCGGTATGGTTCCCTAAGCCGAATAATTGAATACGGGGCTGATCACACGTTAAAAGTTAAACCTGAAAAAAAAGATATCAAAGATTATCCATTTTTAAATAAGCCGTATGCATTTAAAGTTTGTCGTATTGAACCAGAAAACAATGTTCACACAGTATTAAAAGTGTTTTCGGAGCTATCTGACTATACATTAGTGATGGTTGGTAACTGGAATAATAGTGAATATGGCAGAGAAGTGAGGCTCAAATACGGTGATTTTCCCAATATTAAATTACTTGATCCCATCTACGATCAGCATCAATTAGATGTGCTAAGGGGGAATGCTTTGGTCTATATTCATGGCCACTCAGCTGGAGGTACAAACCCTTCATTGGTAGAAGCAATGTATTTAGGACTACCTATTATAACTTATGGTGTTTCCTACAACAAAGTAACTACAGAGAACCAGGCTCTTTATTTTCATACAGCGGAAGATTTAAAAAATATAGTAATGAATGTACGGGTAGATGAACTCAAGTCGCTCGGAAAAAAAATGGGAGCGATTGCTGAAAGAAGATATACCTGGAAGCTCATGGTGCAGAAGTATAAATTATTGATTGTAGAAGCTTTAAGTGCAAAGGTCAAGCAGAATGTAAAATATAGTACAGCTGAATTGAGATATGATCAATTGTTAAAAATGAACATAGGGCATTTGAAAAACCAGGAAGCCTTTTATTCAAAAAGATAAAAAACATACTATTATGGAAAATATAATCACTTTACTCTTCGCTCTTGTTGTTACTTTAGTATTAACTCCCATTTTAAGAAAAATGGCAATTTCCGTACAACTAGTTGATAAACCGAATCAGCGTAAGGTACATCAGAATGCAGTCCCACTAGTTGGAGGGATTGTCATATTTATTGCAACTGTAACCGTTAGCTTTATTGCAAATAGTAATTGGACTGACCTTAATATTTTGAAAATGTTAATGTTGGGTGCTTTATTGCTGCTCGTGGTTGGTGTAATTGATGATAAAATGAACATCAGGGCCAGCTTTAAATTACTTATTCAGTTGCTCTTAGCTCATTATGTATTTGTAAACGGAGTGGGGATTACGTCATTTTATGGTATTTTAGGAATCTATGAGTTGCCTGTATTTTTGCAGTATTCACTTACTTTACTAATCATTACAGGCTGTATCAATGCTTTTAATTTGATGGATGGAATAGATGGACTTGCTGCAGGTTTGGCCATTGTGGCCTTAAGCCTATTTGCTTTTTTGGCATTCAAATTAGGCAACAGCTTCTTACTATTGATGTATCTAAGCTTGATTGGGAGCCTGCTAGGTTTCTTAAGATTCAATCTTAGTCGGCATCAAAAGGTATTTATGGGAGATGCTGGCTCTCTATTTCTAGGATTTATCTTAGTAGTTTCAGGTATTTACATGATTCAAATGGCTGAGCAAAATGCCAACCAATTGCCTCTCACGCTCTCCATAGTTATAGGAGTTTTAGCATTGCCTGTAATAGACTCGCTCCGAGTGTACAGAAGAAGAATAAAAAATGGTTATAGTCCTTTCAAAGCCGATAAATCTCATCTACATCACCTGGTGTTACTTTTAGGGATACAACATAAATATTCCAGTTTGATCATTGTTGGTATTTCAGTAATTATAATTGCAGCAAATGTGTTATTTGGAAGTTACTTTGGAGTGACCTTTTCCTTAGCTGCAATACTTCTCTTTTTTATCATCATCACCACTATTTTAAGAATTAATCAGGAAGTAAAAACATGGCGGGAGCGTATCAGGCAATTGGAAGAGGGGAGATTTTGAGGCATGATTACTGTCAGTTGGCTCCATACACTTACATTTTAAAGGAACTCTAGTCTGTCAAAAGCTAACTTTTACATACTTATAAACTAGTCCAAACAAAGGCCCAATTGCTAAAATCATCATCAAATTATGTAATTCAAAATGCAGGTTTAGCCAACTCACAAGTTGAATACTTACAATCGTAATGGCAAAGCCGATACAATTGACTATGGTGAGCGCACTTCCTTTTAATTCCGGCATTGCATTTTGCGCTACTAATGTGGAAAAAAGTGGTGAATCTGCCACTACTGCAATGCCCCAGATTAATAAAAATACAATAAAAATAATTTCGTTACTCTGCAGGAATACCAGGGGTGATAGTAGGCAACAAATCCCTGACACAGACAAAGCTCCAAAAGCAATTTTGCGCTGTGTAAATCTGTCTGCCAGGTAGCCTGCCACGATACATCCTAAGGAACCAATAGCTATAGTAAAGAATGAAATGAGAGAAATATGAATAGTAGAATAGTGATGATATTGTTGATGACTGATCAGGAGCAATGGCACAAAAGCCCAAAAAGTATAGAGCTCCCACATATGTCCGAAATATCCGAAAGCAGCCACTCTAAATGCTTTGGGTTTAAAAACTTGCAAAAGAGCATCGATCTTAAAAGTTTGTCCTTTTTTTCTATAGGGACCATTGGGAACAAAAACAAGAATTAAAACACCACCTGCAATAGATAAAAATGAAGTAGCATAAATGATTGATTGCCAATGAAAATCTCCACCCATTGCCTGCAGTAAATGAGGGAATGCAGTGCCTAATAAAAGGGCACCTACCAAAAGACCCAACGATTTTCCTAAGCCTTTGTCAAAATAATCGGCAGCTATTTTCATACCTACCGGATAAATCCCTGCAAGGGCAATACCTGTTAAAAACCTCCAAATTAATAAACTTTCAATTGAGTTTGCCGACCAACTCACAGCTAGATTAAGAAATGCTGCGAAGCTTGCAGAAATGAAAAATACTTTAGAAGGTGAAAACCGATCGGCAATTGTTAAAAAAGCAAAAAGCAGGGTTCCCGTAATAAATCCAAACTGAATAGCTGAAGTCAGCTGACCCACTGCACTAGGTAGCAGTTTGAAGCTTTCAATTAAATCAGTCATGATGGCATTGGTGGCGAACCACACTGATGTACAGCAAAACTGAGCCATTACAATAAGTATCAATATGTACCGGTTTGACAATTTAATCATGGTTCAAAACTAGGCTTTTTACAATTTGAATCTTCCTGTGAAAAATAATATTTTGATTTAATTTCCTAAAATCAAACTTCATGTATTTACATGAGTTACATTTGATTAAAAATCGTTTTAAAGTTTACAGTATGAAAGGAAATCTATTGTTAATGTTAATTGTGATGGCTGCGGGAGCGGTTTTACCTATCCAGGCAGGTTTTAATATTCAAATAGGCAAGGCTGTGCATCAACCAATTTTTGCCGCTTTTGCCTCTTTTCTTATTGGCACTGTGGCTCTTTTGATTTATTTGCTATTATTAAAATTTAATTTTTCTACAATTACTGCTACCAAATCAGCTTCACCTATTGTTTGGACAGCTGGTGTCTTAGGAGCTTTTTATGTGGCAGCTATTATCATTATTGCGCCAAAACTGGGTACAGCTTTAACCTTTTCATTAGTAGTAGGCGGACAAATGATTATTTCCCTGATATTAGACCATTATGGTCTGCTCGGATTCCCTATTAAAACCATTAACTGGCAGCGGTTGTTGGGTGTGGTTTTTTTGATAATGGGCGTATTGCTGATAAGGAAGTTTTAAGTTTAAACGTTGTGTATGTAAGAGTATGAATTGCGCCCTTAATTTGATAGATAGATTTTTAAATCATATATTCAGATTGTTTTTACCCTAATCATGGCCTAATGCTCAAAAAAGCTTCAAAAATCTTTCTTATACTGTTAATCACATTTGCTTTATTCTCTTTTTGGATGTCACCACGGCTTGGCGGTATTATTCCTTTAGGTAAAGATAAAATTGACAGCGCTATCTTTCACTTAGCCTTCGATACAATACAAACGGGAGAACACGAGCTACTTTATAAAAATAATTCAGATCAAAAGCACCTTATTAACCTCCGGAGTACCTTTAATTTGGACAGCATTATAAAGGACAGTAAAACTGATTTTGAAAAAATTGTCAAAATACAAAATTGGGTGCAAAGCCGTTGGGAGCATGATGGAAGTAACGCTCCGAAAACTTATGATGCCATAGCTATTTTAACAGCGGCAGAAAAAGGGGAACGTTTTAGGTGCGTAGAGTATAGTTTTGTAACCGGCCAATGCTTGGCTTCATTAGGTTTTACAGTACGAGGGTTAGGCCTTATGACTAAAGATATCAGCGAAGTAAAATCCGGAGGTGGGCACGTGGTAAATGAGGTGTACCTGCAGGATTTACAAAAATGGGTAATGATTGATCCCCAATTTGCTCTGATCCCTGTCTATGAGGGTGTGCCCCTCAGCGCTGTGGAGTTACAGGAATGTATAGCCAATAAAATGGATTTTGAAATTCTTAATCCAAATAATACCACAACTAAAGAAAAATATGAGCAATGGGTGGGTCCTTATCTGTATTATTTTTCCACTACTTTAACGGGGGAAAGAGTGAGTATCAAGGATCGAATTCTAGGTAATAAAAAACAATTAACTCTCTATGCATTAGATGCTGAACAACCTACTTACTTTCAGAAAATTTTCAGATTGAATACAAGCTATTACACTCATTCAATGAAGAGCTTTTATCCTATAGTAGAGTAGAAATGTTGGAAGAGTAGCTAGTAGAATGCATCTTCAATGTGCATATATTCTCTTGGATTCTTTAGATTAATACTTAAAATATCAAAACGCACATCCTTATGCCAATTAATAGCATAAATATAATGCTCAGCAGCTTCTAAAATTTTTTTCACTTTCCCGTAATTTACACGTTCTTCAGGGTAACCATGTGTAGAGGAGTTTAAAGATTTCACTTCTACAAATACCAGTAAAGGAGGTTTAAGACATATTAAATCTATTTCAGCACGCTTAAATCTATAATTACGTTCAAGAATCTCATATCCTGATTTAATTAAAATCTTTTCTGCAATATTTTCTCCTATATCGCCTTTTTCTTTGTTGTTGAGGGGTTTTGATTGCATGTTTTTATTTTTTCCTGATAAACTAAAGTAATAAAAGATACTATCAATAAAAATTAAAATGCGTAAATGCTATCTTTGTCACAATATATCAGTCATTAAAAACCAATAACAGATTTATTCTGTTTCATACATAGATTCTAAAATGAGTTTGCACAAAAGCTGGTCATTTCCACCCCCGATAGTTATCGTGGCTATCTGTGGTTGATTTTATAGTAGATTCACATCATTTTTGGTGTAATCGCCACATAGGCGCTATGCAATGAATTGGTCCGGTACAAAAAATAATTTGAGTGAATAGTAATATCAATAAAAAGACAAAATTCCTTTCTTTGGGTGAGATGGATTACAAAGAAGCCTGGGAATATCAGGAGCATCTCTTTAAACAAACCATTGCTATTAAAACCAATAATAGAAAGCTCGAAGAGGATGATATTACTCCCAATTATCTTATTTTTTTAGAGCATCCGCATGTTTATACATTAGGTAAAAGTGGGGACGAAGAAAACTTATTGTTAGATGCTCAGGGATTAGAGGCTAAAAATGCCACTTATTATAAAATCAACAGAGGAGGAGATATTACCTACCATGGCCCCGGGCAAATTGTAGGCTATCCTATAATTGATCTTGATAATTTCTTTACCGATATCCACAAATATTTAAGACTTTTAGAGGAGGCAGTAATTCTCACTTTGGAAGATTATGGTTTAAAAGCAGGTAGAATAGCAGGTTTGACCGGTGTTTGGTTTGATTATGAAGAAGGAGCTGAGAATCCTCGTAAGATATGCGCATTAGGTGTTAAATCTAGCCGATGGGTAACTATGCATGGCTTCGCTTTTAATGTGAATACCGACTTAGAATATTTTAATAATATCATCCCTTGCGGAATAGATGATAAAGCAGTAACCTCTATGGCAATGGAGTTAGGTGAAAAGCAGGATATGAAAGCTGTGGCCGGCAATTTAAAGAAACATATAGCCAATTTATTTGAAATGGAATTGTTTGAATAATTATGAAGAAAGATATAGACTTCTCACCGGTAACAGGTGTGGAAATGGTGATAGCTAAATCAAAAGAAGTACAAGATACGCAATGGGATGTATACTTGATCAATAAGAATTTAATTGAACTGACAACTATAATGGTCACTTCCAAAGGCTATGGCAAATTAGATGGAAAAGCTAAAAAAACGTCTACCTTGAGGCATGTTATTGAAAAAATGGAAGAGCAAAGCTTTGCCAAGGTTGAACCCATTGATCCGGAAGTATTTAAGTTGAATAACGAATACTGGGTAAGTTATTATATTCTTGATCAAATATTTGATAAGAAATTCGTTTTTGTACCTGACAGTATTAAGGAAGAAAACCTACACTATATTCCGGAATTGGATTTAATGGGAGTGAGGCATGCATGATCATATGAGGTTTTAATTGACATTTTACTTCGAAAGCATTTGTTCAAAAATCATATATTCATTTTAATAATTGCAACATGAAAAATACAATCGTACTTTAGTTAAAGTGTATCTAATATTTTAATTCACTATATTGCTATTTGTAAAATATTGGATTCCCACATTTTAAATCAAAACATGATGCGTTTATTATTTTTTTCTCTACTTATTTTTTTCTCAGGGTATATAGCTATAGCACAGAATTACAAAGGAGAAAGCTGGCAACAAGTAAAATCTAAAGGCACAGGCACTTTATCCGCCATCTATTATTCTACACCGGGATTAGTTTATGAAGAGGGTGGTACTATGAAAGGTGTTTGCGTAAATATTATGGATGAGTTTAAAAAGTATGTGAAGGCAACACATAATATATCTTTGGACTATAAATTTATTAAAAGGGAGCAGGTTTTTTCAAGATTTATTGAGGGAGTTAAAAGTGCCGAAAATGTCATGGGGGTCTGTAATACGAGTATTACAGAAGGCAGAAAGAAATATCTTAGTTTTTCTCCACCTTACATGAATAATCCGTCTGTTTTATTGTCAAATGGAAATGCTCCTGCTACTAAAAGTCTGGATGAGTTATCTACCAATTTTGCTGGTTATAAAGCAGTTATTATTAAAGGATCTACCCATGAGAAATATATCAATGAAATCAAATCTCAATATTATCCTGAATTAAATATTGAGTTTGTTAACTCAGGACAGGAAGTAAATAAAAAGTTAAGGGAAGGGGCAAATTATTTTACCTTAATTGATTTTACTGAATATTACGATGCAGTAAAGAAAAAACTGGATGTAACAAGACACAATATTCCATTAAATGAGTTGGAAGATCAATTAGGGTTTATTTTTCCTAAAGATTCAGACTGGGTAAAAGTATGGAATGAATTTCTTACACCTGAGTTTAAAAATAGTATTACTTATAAAAAAATAGTAGCCGATAACTTAGGGAGTTCTTTTGTGAGTCTGATAAAATAAAAGCTTCTTGAGGCTTTAACAGTAAAAAAATGAAGGCGATTATTATCGTGAACATAAAAAAAGCGCTTTGGGATTTCTCCAAAAGCGCCTTTAGTAAATTAATTATGTATCTATTGCTTTTTTAACTCTAAAATCTGAACAGTACCATCATCGGTAGATTTCCATTTTTGAGTTTTAGCTTTATTTTCAATAACAATCCATGATTTCGCAAGTGCATTTTCGTCATCACTATTAATCGTCACGAATTTATCTCCTACTGTATAATTAAAATTGCTTTTGTCGGCTTTGGTAGTACCCATTATTTTGTATTCCAGGTTATTAATACCCGTACCGTTTTTCTTAAATTCAATAGTACCGATATTCACTGAATTGGCATTGCTACCGTCTACATTCTTTTCAGAGTAGTTGGTGATTTGCCAGGTACCTTGTATCCTGTTTTGTAGAGAGCACGCAGACAAAGCGGCAACTATTAGAACAATAAATAATACTTTCAAGTTTAGAAATTGTTTTTTCATAATATAATTTGTTTAATATAATATACGTGTTTTTTTAATTGAGGGATATAAAATTTGCAAATTTTTAGGATTTATCTTTGCCCTCTAGTTGTGATAACCATCTAAGAATTTCTTGAAAATGATCGTCTTTTGCATTAGGATGGGTTAACAAATCAATATGGTTATAGTTATGGAGATTACCGTTTTTCTTACCAATAATTTTAAACTGATGATTCTCCTGATTACCAATTTCCACCATTAATCTTTTCACATCTTTTGGATGACCAGAGTGAGTATCCTTAGCCCCGGTAAGATGCAAAGTAGGTAGCAAATTCATCTTCTTTAATTTTTCTGCATAATCAAAACCATCTGAAACATCAATCCAGTCTTTGGAATAAACCCAGTGGTTTACTTGCAAATAAAAATTTTTCGCTTCGTTATCGCTCCCAACTCCATATTTGGTAGCAGGTAAATACCCGTATTTTTTCACTAAGTAAGTGCCCATTTTATTCCAAAGTAAATCAATATTAATCCAGCGATGTATATTCTGCACTCTAACGTCTCTTTTCGACCCAAAAAACACCATTGCTTTAAGGTTGTCATATTTAAATCTGGCCAGATAAGAAAGCACAATAACTCCACCCCAGCTGTGAGCCATAATATACTCTGGTTTGGCTCCTCTTTTTGCTTCTATATAGTCTATAAGGTTAGGCATATCTTCCATAATGGCTTCCTTCTGGCCGAAATCTGATTGACTGGATATGGCAGGAGTACTTTTGCCCTTTCCTCTTAAGTCAGCCACAAATACATTGTAGCCCTGTTCAGCTAAAAATGGGGCTAAGCCTTTACCCGATTTAGAATAAAATATTCTGCCATCTTCTATGCTACCGTGCAATAAAAAAATGCTCTCCCGGGCATTATCTCCAAAAAAATGTTTCAAGTGCAACTGATAAGAACCCTTATCAACGTAAAGACTTTCGCTATTAACCATGCATAAAGTTATGAAAAAGTATTAGGCATGCATAATAAAAATAGCGAGAATTTTGATGATTTTTTAGTTCTAAAAATTGAATTTTAAAGAGTTTGCAAGCATAGACTTATCTTAGTCGGATCAAAGTGTCTAATTTTTTTTAAAAAGAAACATCCTTCCCTATACAGAGAAGAATGTCTTTTTAGCAATTTAAAAGTGGTTTGGAGTATTTTTTTCTACTTGCCACATTCATGAGTATTAATTTTTCAATATCAATATATGGGTTATTTCTTTTCTTCATCTTTCTTATCCAGCCAACGAAGCAAAAGAAATGAAGTCACTAGCCCCAATCCTCCAAAAAAGAAGATACCGGCTATGTAAGCAGATTGATTTTTATAGCCTAATTCCAATGAGTAGTCCAGAAGAAATGCAAATATAACTCCCAGTCCTATTCCCATAGCCATTAAGCCTATAACGAGGGCGATACTATATGCCGGATGTCTTTTGCGTTTAGTGGGAGGTGCCTGGAATAAAGAAACATCTGCTCCCGCTTCAATAAGAGCTAAGCGTTCTTTATTTCTGGTATATAAAAAATAGTAGCTGATTCCAAAAATTGTTGCAAACAGGCTGATGAAGGTGATAGATGCTTCCATTGTCTTAAGTTTTAAATGTTTAAATTTGCTTGATGTGCTTTAGACAGTTGAAAATTCCTCGCGGTTACAGCATCTTGAAAAATAGTCAAGTTTTTTTTACTATAGTTGTAACCGTCTCATATTTCTTGCTGTCTAAAGAATAGCAATAAACAAAGCATGGAGGAAGAAAGTATTCTTGAGATTATTGAGAAAGTGAAAAAGGGAGATCAGTCTTGCTTCAATGAATTGATTTTACTTTTTGAAAAACAGGTGTTTTCACTTGCCCTCCGTATAGTAAAAAATAGGGAAGATGCCGAGGAAATTGCTCAAGATAGCTTCGTGAAAGCTTATCAAAGAATTAATAGTTTCAAAGAAACCGCCAAGTTTAGTACATGGTTGTATAGAATTACTTATAATAATTCACTTAATAAAATTTCATCCAACAGAAGAGTTTTCTTGCAAGATGAAATACAAGAAAATACCCTAGGAGCGTCTTCAATAGATGATAGTATGAAACTTCTACGCATTACAGAGCGGAAGGAACATATTAAGCAGGCCTTAGCAAGCTTAAAACCTAAGGAAAGTATGCTCATAACCTTGTATTACCAGAATGATTGTAGTTTGAAAGAAATACAGGACATTACTGGAATTAATAAAAGTTCAATTAAGGTTAAACTACATAGGGCAAGGGTACGTTTGGGAATTCAACTGAGACTTTTATTAAATAATGAAATCGAAAGTTTGCAATAAGATGAAAGAACAGGATTTAAGGAATTTATTGAAAGACACAGAGGAAGGGCCATCTTACGGTTTTTCTCAGAAAGCTATGCGCAGAATTCAACAGTTGGAATCTAGAAAATCTGTTTTCAAATCTGAAGGTCATCAGTCTAATATAGCAATTCTAATTCCAACTATTTTAGCTTGTTTAATGCTAGGCAGCTTGTGGCTTTTGGAACCTCAGTTTAGCGGATTTGAGAAAATGCAAATATGGTTCAGTAAATATCAATCTTTGTTTAGTGTCAATTACTTTTGGCTATCATCCTCTTTGCTAATTGTTATTGGTTTTTGGAGTTGGATTTTGTGGGAAAAGAGATTGCAAAAGAAGGCTTAACAATTTTTTCGTTCTGTTATTTTTTTAAAAGTTCATTTTAATAGTAGCTATTATATTTCTAAAAGCCATGAATTACGTTAGTTAATCAAATATTTAGATAAGCTTACTCTCAAATTTAAAATTAGGAATTAGCGCATTAGCAATCTGCTGCGATGGAAAGCAGTCGAATAGTTTTTGATTGATCTCCAACTCAATTCCGGCATAGTTTTCTTTAAAAATTGTTCTAAAATACGAAGTCAGCCCATCGTCAGTACCCAGATAGGGGTAATTGAATTTTACACGCCAGAGGTCGTTCTTTTTCTGAATATGTTTCTGCCATTTTGTGGCATATTGTACTTCCAATTCTCTTTCGGGATCAAATAAAATACCCACTTCTGTTTTACGTGTATCTCCATGAAGTATAGGCGTAAAACTGTGGATTGATAAGTGAACAACAGTATCACCAGCTTCAATACTATCCTTAATGAATTTTTCTAACTGATTTCTGTAAGGTAAGTAGTATTGCTGAATCAGCTTCTCTTTTTCCTCTTCTGAAAAAACCTTTGTAACAAACGAAAATAATTCAGGATGTGCTAAAGTCCTGTTATGCTCTATTAATAACCTACATGTTTCAGTATAATATATTGGATAACCTAATCTTTTTGAAAATAGTAATGCACAATTTAATGCACCTATATCGTATCCTTTATGTGTTTTTAAGAGGTCTTCATAACCTGCGAAAAAAGCTGTGTAAGCGGTTGGAATTTGATTACCCCCATGCTCACAGGTAATTAAATATTTATACATTATCTCACAACATAAATTTGGTTGTTGCTTAAGCAATCGGCTAATTTTTGATACTCTTTCCTGATTAAAGCTTTGCTTAAATCTTTTTCACTAAGGTTCTTTAGAATTCTTTCAGATAAATTACCATGCGCTAAAATATACTGGACAATAGCTTGGCTATCTTCTGATAAATAAATTTGTGAGATAATTCTCTTCCACAATTCTTTAATGCTGATAGGTTCTTCAATATTTTTATCAAATAGCTGCAGATAAGTAATGTCTTCAATCATTGCTTCTGTGCCTGTTTCTAATGCATTTCTGTAGATGGCATAAAGTTTTTCCGAAGTTAACACCTCGAAATCCTTTGTCCTTTCAACCAGTATTTTTAAGGCCTGAACCACAAGTTCCGCAATGGCAATATCTGCCTTTGGGCACTCTTGTAAGTCAATAATGCGGATTTCAATAGCATTTCTATCGAAACGAGTAATAGCTCCTCTGGAGTTCAGCCACTCTTCTTGCAATACACCTTCAGCATCAAAAGGCTTAATATCATCGTAAATTTTTTGTAGTAGATTTTGTTCGTAATCTACTTTGTCTTTCATAGTTTCTGGGATTACTTTTCCTGTTATAGAAGGTATTTTAGCCTGATTTTTTTCATAAAAAGCTAATCTGTTATCTAAAAACTCACCTTTTTTACCCTCAAATAAAGGAGATGACGCAGTTAAAGCAGGAATTAATGGCATCAAATGCCTTATAGCTTCATGCAAACGGTAAAATTCATCATCGTTCCCGAAGGGTAAATTAATGTGCATGCTTTGCAAGTTTCCCCATCCATGGCCTTTACAATTGAAGATTTCATTATACTTCTCGTAGATTTCGTTTCTATGATGCGGCCATAATTTCAAATCCCTTAATGGATCTAAGAAAGGATGCATGGCTGTAGGAAGAAGCTGGGCACCGTGAGCATCCAGAATTTCGTTAATTTCCATTACGTTTTGATGCATCATATAAGATAGTCCATCGGTATTTAAGGCGGGGTTAGTCGTCTTAAGTTCTATCACATGTAAAACTAATTCATTAGACCAACTGATCGGTCCGTTGGTTAACTCATCGGTTATTAATCCATTTTTCTTAATAATTACTTCATCGGTAATAGGTTGTGGGTTCAATGTTTTTTTGTCCACAATCATATATTCTAACTCTATTCCTATGCATTCAAATAGGTGATAGGTTTTGGTAGGTGATACTGCCATTAGCATAATTTCTTAGGATAATAATTGTTTCGATTTTTGTATTCTTTCCAGAAAAACATCCATCATTTTTAAGTAAAGTTTGTCTTTTAAAATAGCATCTTCAATGCCTGTATCGATATTAGGATTGTCATTTATTTCAATTACATAAAATTTTTGACCTTTCTGCTTAATATCTACACCGTATAAGCTATCACCAATTAATTTGGATAGCTTCTCGGCCACCTTAATTAATGCCTGAGGAGCCATTTCTACCGGCAATGTTTCTACTTTTCCATAGCTTCCGCCACCTTCCTTGTTCCAGTTCACAATTTGCCAGTGTTGCTTGCTCATATAATACTTGCAAGCGTAAATGGCTTCACCATTAAATACACCCACTCTCCAGTCAAAATCTGTTTGCAAAAACTGCTGACCAATAATTAAGTCCGATTTCTCTAATAAAGAAGCTACTTTTTGCAGATACTCTTCCATATTTTCAGCCTTACTTACCCCCACGCTAAAAGCACTATCGGGTTGCTTGAGTATTAACGGGAACCCTAAAATATCGGGTGCTAAATTCACATTATCTTTATGAATGATTATGGTTTCCGGAGCATCTATCTGGTGCATTTTAAGTAATTCAGCTAAGTACACTTTGTTACTGCATTTTATAATGCTTTCAGGATCATCCACCACTACTAGTCCTTCGGCTTTTGCACGTTGGGCAAACCTAAAAGTATGGTGGTTCACAGCGGTGGTTTCCCTAATGAATAGAGCGTCATAAGATGATAATTCACTGTAATCATCTTTTGTTATTAATTCTGCCTGGATTCCTTTCTTCTCTGCGGCTTTTATAAATTTCTGCAAAGTTTTCTCTGAGCTAGGTGCTGTTTTTTCCTTCGGGTCCCACAAAATAGCCATGTCATAACCCGATGTATTTCTTACGGGTACACTAAATCTTTTGGCTTCAAAGTATTTTTTGGCGGCAGTTTCTACAAAGCTTTTATGATCATCAGGCACATCACCCGCTGTAATGGGTGAAATGTTTTGTAAAAACCACCTTTCATTTGCGTAATTAAAATGAGCTCTGATAAAAGGCGTTTGAAATAGATTGAATAATTGATTACTTAAAGCATCATATTTTTTAGATAAGTTTTTGCCAAAATAAATACTGAGCGTGAACTTATCTGACTTAATATCTTTCAGAGATTTTTGGATTAAGTCTTCCAATTCCGTTGATAGTATTTTTACCACTGCCGCAGATTTCATATCCTGAATGGTAGAAATACTGGGTACTGCCTTATGCTTTCTGGCAGCAGCTAAAAGCGATACATAGTAGCCAGTGCTTTGGTATTTGTAATTACGGGAGAGGTTAAAAACTCTTGCGTTTTTCAATTTTGAGTATTGCGAATCTGTCAGGTACTGCTTACCTGTTATTACTTCAACTCCTTCAATGTTAAAATCCCAATCCTTTAGATTTGTAACGGTTATTATAATTCTCATTGTATTTTTTTATCAATAATTAATAAATTGGCATCATACGTAATTACTCCCAATAAAATAGCACAGATCAAATGATCTATCTTTACGGAGTAGTTTTGTCTTTCAAACGGATTGGCATGCAATGGATCCAATACTTTTATGGTTCCGCTCTCCAAGTCTATTCCATTAACGACCACAAAATGGCCTGAGGGAACTCCCTTAATATCGTCAAAGTAAGCAGGGTCTCCGGTTTCTCTTTTTTCGTTATACAAATAGGTAGCACTGAGCCCTGTTAATATGGGCACATGCTTTAAAAGGTAATCTTGAATCAGCTCACTATTTAAGGTTCTGTAATGAATAGTACCTCCCAAATTTAAAAATTGAATATAAGCTTTTGAAGCCTGCCTAAACTTGGGAGAAGTTTTGTATTTTAATTGCTGTTTTAATTTATCAACTAAATTTATTTCAGATTCTTTAAACCAACTAGGGTCAAAAATCCTTAAATTGAATGTGATTATTTCAGCTTTAAAACCTCTTTTTAAAGCATCTATTCCCAGCATTACAGCCAAAGTACCTCCTTCTTCTAAATATTCTATGGATTCTATAACTTCTTGCAATGCTAACTCAGCATCAAAATAAGTATATACAGCATGCAAGCTTGTGGGGCCACATGTAGTATCTGTGGGTTGTCTGGAAATATCCAGTGAGAGTAATTTATTTTTCAATTCATTTATATGAAGTGTGTATAATAACGTGCTATGATTTTCATAGTTGCTATAGGAGAAATTTTATTTACGGATAATAATATAGGTCATATAGGCAACAAACGCCAGTAAAAAAAGAAAGGCTTCCCTGCGGTCTAATTTTTTCTTTTTTAAAGTAAACATAAATAGAAATAGTGCTACAGAGCCTCCCATTAGTACATACACATCAAAATTGAAACCTGTGCTATAGGTTAATGGAGTAAGCGTACTATTAAAGCCCAGAATAAAAGTGAGGTTAAATATGTTGGAGCCAATGATATTACCAATGGCAATATCAGATTTACCTTTAAAAGCAGCTACTGCCGATGCAGCTAATTCCGGTAAGGAGGTTCCTGCAGCAATAATGGTAAGTCCTATCAATTTTTCACTGATATTAAAACTACGCGCAATGATTACGGCATTATCAACTACTAATTTACCACCTATGATTAAACCTGCCAATCCGCCCAATACCATTAAAAGGGTAATCCAATTGGAATAAACCTTTGAAGTATCTGGCGTTGACAGTTCCTCTTTTTTATTTTTTATAGTAAAATACACATAAGCTAAAAAAGCAAAAAACAGCGTTAGTAAAATGATTCCATCAACCCGATTTAATTCATTTATAGCACTACCAAAAATCAGACTATCATTGGCCAGAACAAAAAATAGTAATACTAAAACCATAGCAAATGGAATCTCCTTCCAAACACTTTCAGATTGCACCACAATAGGTTTGATAATGGCACAAATGGCTAAAATGAAGAAGAGGTTAAAGATGTTACTCCCTATTATATTACCGAAAACCACATCATCATATCCTTGTGAACTTGAAACTAAATTCACTACTAACTCGGGGGCAGAAGTACCCATTGCCACAATGGTTAAACCTATGGCTAGTTCAGAAACATTAAATTTTTTGGCAAAAGAAGAAGCGCCAGTGACCAGAAAATCAGCGCCTTTTAACAACAAAACAAAGCCTATAATAACTAGACTACTGTTAATAAGTATTTCCAATAAATGTTAATTAAAATATGAGGCAAAATTACAATATCTCTACGTAGCTTTTATTAAAATGTGTAAAAATAATTAATATTTATAGGTATTTTTTTTTATATTGATGATCAGTTTCAAATTACAAACGTTTAATTGGTTATTATGGGAAGAGGAGATAAAAAAACAAAAAAAGGTAAGATTTCAATGGGTTCGCATGGTGTATTAAGACCGAAAAAAACGACATCTGGAACTGGTACAGTGAAAGAGAAAAAACGAACTGAAAAAGCAAAGTCAGTAGCGAAGGAAGCTGAACAAAAAATGGCTGAAAAGGTAAGTAAAAAGCCTAAAAAGAGTCAGAATGATATATGATAAAAAATAATGAATTAAATTCTGACGAAAATCTTTGCTTTTTAAAATTCTGCACATACATTTGCATCGATGACAACAAAAATGACAAATAAAATCTGGTGGTGGACTTCTTTAAACTAAGAAGGCAGTACCGGTATAAATGATATTCATGAAACCCGCTAACTGCGGGTTTTTTTATTTAAGAACAAAATGAAATTAATTATAAACAAAACTTGGTGGTGGCATATTATAGATTATCTCAACGGATGAACAATGCCACTATGTAAAATTTTTAGGGCTTGTCGGACATCCGGCAAGCCTTTTTTATTGACCAAATTCATAAAAGTAAAATGAAAATAAATAAACAACACATTAGCCTTCCTGCCGACTCCTTTACCCCGGTAGGGTTGTACTTAAGACTAAGAGATCAGTTTGCTAATACTATCTTATTGGAAAGCTCAGATTACCATACCCGTAGAAATAGCTTTTCTTATATAGGAGTTCAATCTATTGTGGATATTCAGGCAGATAACAAGCAAATTAAAACAAACATTGAAGGTGTTGAAGAGGTTGAGTCAATTACAAACCCCTTGTTGGTAGCTCAAAAACTACATGATTTCATTTTTCAGTTTGAATGTGATCCTATTCTAAAAAATGACGATTTTGAAGAAAGCGTATTCTTTGGCGCCACTGGATTTGATGGCGTACAATTTTTTGAAGACATCCACTTCGAAAAAATACAGGAGGATATACCATTTCTAAGATACCATTTCTATAGGTTTGTGATCGTTTTTGATCATTTTAAAGATGAATTACATGTTTTCGAGCATCAATTAGGTAAAACATATGATTTTACATTAGATGATTTAGTAAAAGTTATCTTGAACAGATCCATTCCACAGTTCAAATTCTCTAAAGTTGGTGATGAAAGCTCTAATCAAACGGATGAAGAATTTCTAAAAATTATTCGTAAAGGAATTGATCATGCGAAACTGGGAGATGTATTCCAGATGGTTTTATCTCGCAGGTTCACACAAAAATTTAAGGGAGATGAATTTACCGTATACCGTGCTCTTCGATCGCTCAACCCTTCACCCTATTTATTTTATTTTGATTATGGTGATTATAAACTATTTGGATCTTCTCCTGAAGCCCAGGTAAGTGTAAAAGGCCATAAAGCTTATGTAAACCCAATTGCCGGCACCTACAGAAGAACAGGGGATGATATTGCAGATGCTGCCTTGGCCGAGAAATTACTGAACGATGAGAAAGAAAATGCTGAGCATACCATGTTGGTAGATTTAGGAAGAAACGACCTTTCTAAAAATGGAGAAAATGTGAAGGTAGAGATCTATAAAGAGGTGCAGTTTTATTCTCATGTGATACATTTAGTAAGTAAAGTAAGTGCTGATGTAGCCTCGAGATCATGCATTAGCCTATTAGGTGATACATTTCCTGCAGGCACACTCAGTGGGGCCCCTAAATATAGTGCGCTACAACTCATTAATAAATATGAGCCAACAGGAAGAGGGCTTTATGGTGGAGCAGTTGGTTTAATAGCTTTAAATGGTAATATGAATCATGCCATTGTTATCCGCTCTTTTGTGAGTAAGAATAATGAATTAAGATATCAGGCTGGGGCAGGCATAGTGGCTTTGTCTGATCCGGATAGTGAATTACAAGAAGTGCATAATAAACTACATGCCCTAAGAATGGCAATGGAAAAAGCGGAAAACATGTTTGATACCCAAAAAACTACAAAAGCATGAGCCAGGTGAATGTACTTTTAATAGATAACTACGATTCTTTCACCTACAATTTGGTGGAGGTAATCAGGCAGGAAATGCCAGAAGTAAAAGTAACTGTAATTAGAAATGATAAATTGATAATGGAAGATGCAGCTTCTTATGATAAAATATTATTGTCACCGGGACCGGGGGTACCCAAAGATGCTGGAATTATGCCTGAACTAATTAAGCATTATGCTCCATCTACGCCTATTTTTGGAGTGTGTTTAGGGCATCAGGCAATTGGAGAAGCTTTTGGGAGCCAATTGCTTAATATGAAGTCAGTTTTACATGGAATTCAAACAGAAATTGAATTATATGATCATTATCTGTTTAAAGGAATGGCCACTACGGTTCAGGTGGGCAGGTATCATTCATGGTTAATTGATGAAAATACTTTATCGGATGATTTAAGAATTACAGCCAAAGACAAAAACGGACAAATCATGGCAGTTGCTCATAAAACTTTCGATGTTTCAGGCGTACAATTCCATCCTGAATCAGTGATGACACCCGAGGGAGCTAAAATGATGCGCAATTGGATTATTAAATAATAAAAGAAGGTGGTGCGCCGATATCGTTTTGTTAAGATAATTCACCTTCTACCCTAGGAGAAGGACTAAAGGTTGCCTTTCAGACTTTGACTGAAGGTTTTAAACAAAAACGTAACTAAGCGATATTGGCTATTAGAATTATAATAACATCAGGTAAAAATTAAGAAATGAAAGAGATATTAAATAGATTAGCATTATATAATACCCTTACCCAAGAGGAAGCTAAGGAGATTCTGTTGCGAATTGGTCAAGGTGAATTTAATAATTCCCATTTGGCTGCATTTATGGCTATGTTTATGATGCGCCCTGTAACTGTAGAAGAGCTTTCGGGATTTCGTGATGCCTTAATGGAACTTTGCATCCCTATTAATTTGTCCGACTATGATGGCATGGATTTATGTGGCACTGGAGGCGATGGCAAAAATACCTTCAATATTTCCACTTTATCAGCTTTTGTTGTCGCTGCTACGGGGCAAAACGTAGTGAAGCATGGCAATTATGGCGTATCTTCTAAGTGTGGTAGCTCTAATTTACTAGAACATTTTGGCTATGAGTTTACCAATGAGCAATCAGAGTTAGAAAAACAGTTGGATAAAGTAGGCATTTGTTTCCTGCATGCACCGAAGTTCCATCCTGCAATGCGCCATGTGGGTCCGATCAGGAAGGAGCTCGGAGTGAAGACCTTTTTTAATATGTTAGGCCCATTAGTAAACCCTGCAAAACCCAAAAAGCAAATGGCTGGGGTTTTCGATCATGAACTGGCTAGAATTTACGCCTATTTATTCCAGGATTCGGATGTGCAATTCGGAATTATATACGATCTGGAGGGTTATGATGAGTGTTCTCTGACTGGGCAGACCAAGGTTTTTTCGAATTCCGGAGAAGCAGTTATCAATTCGCATGATTTTAATTTACCTAAAATCAGTGCGGAACAAATATATGGAGGCGAGACTATCGAAGAAGCAGCCAAAATTTTTGTCGACATTTTGAAAGGTGATGGAACCGAAGCTCAAAATCAGGTGGTTTATGCTAATACAGCATTAGCGCTACAAGCAGCCGGCAAATATCCTTCCTTGGTAGATGGGGCTGAAGCAGCTAAAGAGATCATCAAATCAGGGGCTGGTTTTAAAGTTTTTAACCAATTATTAAATTAAGATAATTAGAAATAGTAAAGTATAATTACCTACTTATATAGAAATATGAATACACTTGAAAAAATAGTTGCCTACAAAAGAGATGAAGTGAATGAAGCGAAAAAACTTTATCCGGTAGAATTACTGCAACAGAAAATGTACTACAAAGCAAAGCCGGTTTCTTTGGCTAAGTATATAAAACATGAAAATAAAACCGGAATAATAGCTGAAATCAAGCGTAAATCACCATCAGAAGGTTTCATTAACCAGCATATATCAGTAGAGGAAGTATCTATTGGATATATGCAGGCTGGCTCCAGCGCACTATCAGTGCTAACTGATGGGCCTTCTTTTGGAGGAAGTTTAAAAGATTTAGAAACAGCCAGAAAATTCAATTATTGTCCTATTATAAGAAAGGATTTTATGATTGATGCCTATCAGGTGCATGAAGCAAAAGCGCATGGCGCAGATGCTATCCTTTTAATTGCTGCTATTTTATCTAAAAAGGAGGCAGAAGAGTTAGCCGGTTTAGCACATGAATTAGGGATGGAAGTGCTTCTGGAAGTACATACTCAGGCTGAAATAGAGAGCCATTTAGATACTTATGCTGATTTAGTAGGAGTGAACAGCCGTGATTTAAAAACTTTTCAAACTGATTTAGAGATGGTTCATACAATGGTGAATCAAATCCCTGATAATTATATCAAAATTGCAGAGAGTGGAATTAAAACACCGGAGGATGTTTTGAAGTTCAAGAAAGCAGGCTTTGACGGATTTTTAATTGGCACCACTTTTATGAAAAGCCCAAGACCGGATAAAGCTTGCCAAAAATTTTCTCATCAGGTAAGGAATCTTTTAAAATAAGTATAATGAGTAAGCCTAAAATAAAAATATGTGGTATGCGCGACTTTGAGAATGTAAAAGATGTTCTCAAATACAAACCGGATTTTATGGGCTTTATTTTTTTTGAGGGTTCTAAAAGATTTGTTTCGGATGAAGATTTAGAGAAGTTATTGAAACTCAATTTCGGTACCACCAAAAGGGTAGGTGTTTTTGTAAATGAATCTACTGACAAAATTATTGAGAAATTTGAAAAGGGTTATTTTGATCTCGTACAATTGCATGGTGATGAAAGCCCGGAAGAGGTTCAGCTTTTGAAATACCAGGGAATAGAAACCATTAAAGTATTTTCTGTTGGAGAAGAGTTTGACGCCAAGATATTGGAAGATTATGAATCAATTGTAGATTATTTTTTGTTTGATACAAAAGGGGCACAGCGCGGTGGTAACGGATATAAATTCGACTGGGAAGTACTAATCACATTAGATATAAAACTACCCTTTTTTTTAAGTGGAGGTCTTGAGGTGGCAGATAGGAACAATAGCCAATTATCTTCAATGCCAAATTTATTGGCATTGGATTATAATAGTAAGATTGAATTATTACCGGGGTTAAAAGATCTGGACGGAGTAAAAAAAATATTAACTGACTGATTTAAAATAAATTATTATGTCAAAACTAGATATTAAAGTTGATGAAAACGGATATTATGGAGAGTTTGGAGGGGCTTATATCCCGGAATTGCTACATCCTAATATTGAAGAGTTAAAAGCTAATTACTTAAAAATAATGGCTGAACCTGATTTTCAGGAGGAGTTTAAAGCGCTACTGAAAGATTATGTGGGTAGACCAACTCCCTTATATTTAGCTAAGAAATTATCTGAAAAGCACGGAGCTAAAATCTACCTGAAAAGAGAAGATTTGAATCATACGGGCGCGCATAAAATTAACAACGCCATTGGTCAGGCATTGGTGGCCAAGCGTTTAGGGAAGCATAAAATTATAGCGGAAACAGGAGCTGGTCAGCATGGGGTGGCTACAGCTACTGCATGTGCGCTACTAGGAATGGATTGCGTGGTTTTTATGGGTGAGAAAGACATTGAAAGGCAAAAACCTAACGTAGAGCGAATGAAAATACTGGGAGCCAAGGTAGTACCTGCTACATCTGGTAGTAAAACCCTAAAAGATGCCACTAATGAAGCGATGCGTCATTGGATTAACAACCCGGATGATACGCATTATATAATAGGTTCCGTTGTGGGTCCGCATCCTTATCCAGATATGGTCACTCGTTTTCAATCAGTTATCAGTGAAGAGATGATGGCTCAATTACAAGAGCAGGAAGGTAAAAATGCACCTGATTACGTTGTGGCATGTGTAGGGGGAGGCAGCAATGCAGCAGGAGCCTTTTATCATTATTTGAATAATGAAAATGTAAAATTGGTGGCTGTAGAGGCAGCAGGACATGGCTTGGATAGTGGTGAAACAGCTGCAACAACTGCACGTGGTAGCATGGGTGTTTTGCATGGTTTCAAAACATTATTGATGCAATCTGAAGATGGTCAGGTAACAGAGCCATATTCTATTTCTGCAGGTTTAGATTATCCTGGAATAGGCCCACTCCACGCATTTTTATTCACCAGCAAAAGAGCCATTTTTAAATACGTAACAGACAAAGAGGCAATGGACGCAGGTGTAGCACTAAGTAAGTTGGAGGGTATAATTCCTGCGGTGGAAACAGCTCATGCATTAGCTGCATTGGATCAGTTCACCTTTAAAAAAGATGATATTGTTGTGATCAATTTATCTGGCCGAGGAGATAAGGATTTAAAGACGTATGTGGATTATGGGCATTATTGATGAGTTTCGGTCTGACTATTGTCTGAACTATTCACCACCCAAGGTCAAACTATAGTAAGACCGGATTTAAATTCTAAAAACAAATTTAATACCTAGACTGTAACAGAAAAATGACCAACAGAATTGAACATATATTTCAGCAAAAGGAGAAAGAAAAGCTGGCTATTTATTTCACTGCCGGATACCCGAAGCTGGAAGACACCAATATTATTTTGAAGGCACTGGATGCTGAAGATGTAGATATCATCGAAATTGGTATGCCGTATTCAGACCCGCTTGCTGATGGACCTACCATTCAGGAAAGTAGCATGCAGGCTTTGAAAAACGGTATGAATCTCAATAAACTTTTTGAGCAATTAGCGGATTTAAGAAAAATTACCCAAAAGCCGGTATTTTTAATGGGCTATTGTAACAATGTACTTAAGTTCGGTACAGAAAAGTTTTGTGAAAAATGTGCAGAAGTAGGAGTAGATGGATTGATTTTACCCGATATGCCTATGGCGGAATATAAGATTCAATTCAAACCACTTTTCGATCAATACAATTTAAAAAACGTATTTTTGGTCACTCCAAAGACTTCTGAAGAGCGCATAAATGAGGTAGATGCTCAGGAAGGTGGCTTTATTTATATGGTAAGTAGCTCAAGCACTACCGGTGGAAGCTGGGGAGAAAGCCCGGAGAGACTGGATTACCTTAAACGCATCCAGCAAATGAATTTGAAAACACCAAGAATGGTAGGTTTTGGAATCAGCGACAATGAGGCATTAAGTATGGTGAATCAATATGCGGATGGAGGAATAGTAGGCAGTGCCTTTATTAAAGCAATAACAGAAGGTGATTTGGAAGAAAACATAAAAGACTTCATTAAAAAAATTAGAAATTAATCCTTAAGGGACTAAAAAAACAGATAAAAAGATGATACTGCAATTAGATAATAATATAGATGTAAATCAGAAAGGTCAACTAATTAAAGATTTAAAAAAGTTCGCCAAGTCAGTCAATGAAGTGCAAACACAAAAGGGATTTTATTTAGTAGCTTTAGAGAAAGCCAATATTGATATTCGAGAAATTGGACAGTTACCGGGTGTAAGAGATGTACATGTGGTGTCTGATAACTACCAATTGGTATCTAAAAAATGGAAGGTCAATCCTGCAGAAATTAAGCTGAAAGATGGTACGACTATCTCTCAGAATGACTTTTCGATTATGGCAGGTCCTTGCAGTATTGAAAGTGAGGAACAGGTAGATGCAGTGATTGCACATTTGGTAGAAAATAATGTGAAAATCATGCGTGGGGGAGTTTATAAGCCGAGAAGTTCTCCTTATTCTTTCCGAGGAATGGGTATGGAAGGTCTCAAAATGTGGTACCAAAAAGCCAAAGCAGCCGGTATTATGATCATCACGGAAGTGATGCAGTTGTCTCAAGTAGAGGAAATGTATGACTATATTGATATTTACCAGGTAGGGGCACGAAATACTCAGAACTTCAATTTGCTTGACGAATTAGGGAAAGTGGATAAGCCTGTAATGATTAAAAGAGGAGTGAGCGGTACCATTGAAGAGCTATTGTATTCCGCAGAATATGTATTCAGCGGTGGAAATGAAAATTTGATTCTTTGCGAAAGGGGTATCCGTACTTTCGAGAATATGACGCGTAATACATTGGATATTAATGCTATACCTGTATTGAAGGATAAAACACATCTTCCTGTGGTGGTTGACCCCTCTCATGGTATAGGTATCAGGAAATTTGTTGAGCCAGTTGCTTTGGCAGGAATTATGGCCGGAGCCGATGGAGTGATTTTTGAGCTGCATCCCGATCCTGAAACTGCCATGTCTGATGGACAGCAATCCTTATATTTTGAAGAATCCACTGCCATGATTCGAAAAATGAATATGGCTTATGCTTTGAGAGGTGAAATGAATTGATTTGAAGCGTAATTATTTGATGGAAAAGGCTGTCATGATTCAAAATGGCAGCTTTTTTTATTGATGTATAGTAAATACTATAATAGGAACTTTACCCTTAATTGCTAAAGAGCTTTGCATTTTCTGCTTAAATAATATTTTTTAATGGATATAGTTCAAAATGTGAAGAGAAAAACGAGACTTTTACCAAGATTATTTCGTTAAAAGTTTTTCACCTAAAAAAAAGTAGAGGAGTAGTCTTTTTCTTAATGTTATGCTGGCCAAGGGAATTAGCATCATCTTTACTAATGCAATCATGATCGAAAGAATTAGGACAAAAATATTCCGCATTCAATCAGGAAATGATTTGCTAACTTTCAACTTTCCGTCACATAGAAGCCATCAATTTATCGAGCAATAGTCATTAACAATGAAGCAATTTATCCTTTTTAGTTCTGTAGTTTTCTTTTTCTTCCAATTTGAGCTAAAAGCACAAACAGAAGTGTATGGTTATGTAAAAGATGCCCTAACGGAGGAGGCGCTTCCCTTTGTGAATGTGTACTTTCAAGGCACTCAGACCGGAATGACAACCGATATAAAAGGCTTTTTTGAATTAAAAAGTAATAAAGTAGCTGATACGCTTGTTGTATCTTATATTGGATACAAAACAAGGAAGGTTCCCATAGTACCTAATAAAGTCACTGAAATTGATGTGCCATTGGAGCAAGATATAATCTCCCTAAATGAAATTGTAGTCCGGCCTGGGGAGAATCCAGCCTTTAAGGTGATGAGAAGGGTTATCGACAAAAAAGACCGATACAACAAAAAGAAAATAGACAGTTATGAGGTAGAAAGCTACACGAAAATCGAAGCCTACATTGATAAAATGACTTCTACCTTGGAAAAAAGAAAAGTGATTCAAAAGATTGTAGCTACAGTAGATAGCATAACACCTTTGCGTAATAAAAAGGGGCAAAAAATGATTCCAATATTTTTTTCTGAGAGTATTTCTCGTCTCTACCGACAGAATAATCCTGTATTAAGTAAAGAGGAGGTGGTTAATAGTAATATTAGAGGTGTTTTAGTGGGGGAGAATTCTATTGCACAGCAGTTTGTGGGAGCCACTTTTCAAGAATATAACTTTTATGAAGATTGGATGGTACTGTTTGAAAAACAATTTGTTTCACCATTGGCTAATGGATGGAAATTGTATTACAACTACGAACTGACAGATTCATTCTTGATAGCAGGTAAGATGCATTACCAGATTGAGTTCGAACCAAAGAATAAACAAAATCTTGCTTTTATTGGGAAAATGCTCATTCAAAAAGAAAGCTATACCTTGAAAAGTATAAATGCAAATATAACGCAGAATACCAATATTAACTATCTCTCAGGAATGCAGATAGATCAGGAGATGGTTCTTTTGCAAGATCAATCTGTTTTACTTCCAAGAAGGGTAGATGTTAAATTAGATGTTGACCCTATTTTAGGGGTATACCCGGGTATGTATGTTCAATTCAACATTTCTTATCAGGATTATATTTTTGATCGTCAGAAACCCAAAGATTTTTTTGACGTGCCTGTTAAAATTTTAGCCAAGCCACCAGTAAGCTCCGAAGATTATTGGCAGCAAAAAAGGCATGTTCCATTAAGTATGGGCAATCAGCAAATTTCCACCATGATAGATGATATTAGGGATATTAGAATGGTGAAGACATATGAGAATTTGCTTCAATTTGCATTGACAGGTTATTTTGAATGGGGAAAATTTGATTTGGGACCGTACCCCTACTTTTATACTTATAATAATATTGAAGGAAGTCGTATTCAGTTAGGGGGCAGAACCAATGAATTATTAAGTAGTAAATGGGAGCTTGATGCTTATGTGGCCTATGGTGAAAGAGATAATGAATTTAAGTACAAAGGAACCCTTACCCATATTTTATCTAGGGGACCATGGAAAACGCTCAGTTATACCCATAGCTACGATCTCGTACAGTTGGGATTAAAGGACGTTGACCCAGACGATAACCCGTTTTTTTACGCTTCTTCAAGGTTTGGGACATTGATTAAACCTTATTACAATAGAACTAATGAATTAGTATTAAAAAGTGATTTGAGGGATGGGTTTTCTTTTGAAGCAGGAATAAAAAGCAGCAGTATTCAGCCGGAATTCGATTTTGGGTTCTATGAAAATACTGTGGATTCTACAGGTTTTCAAAGTTCTTTTAATACTGGCGAGCTGTCAATCGGACTGCGCTACGCCAAAGGAGAAAAATTCTTAATTGACGGGAACAGAAAATTAGTGGTAGGAAGAAACGCATGGCCTATTTTCACCTTAAATTATACAGCAGGAATTAAAGGGCTTTTTGGTGGTGATTTCAATTACCATCAGCTTACTGCGGGTATTAACCATTACATTCCCTATGATGGATTAGGGTTAGGAAAAATCAATTTTGAAGCTGGGAGAACGTTTTCGACTGTGCCATATCCACTATTGAAGGTACATACTGGTAATCAAGGTTATTTCTTTTCCAGTGCTGCCTTCAATCTTATGAATTTCTATGAATTTATGAGCGACTCTTACGCTTCGTTGAAGTATACTCATTATTTTGAAGGTATTATTCTCAATCAGGTGCCTGTTTTGAAAAAACTTAATTGGCGTTTAGTAGCCATAGGAAAAATTGCGTATGGTGGTATGTCTAATGAGAATAAGCAATTAGCAGGCAACGAATTTGGTACTGATAATGGCTTTTTTACTTTGGAAAATAAGCCCTATGCGGAAGTCGGTTATGGAGTCGAAAATATATTTAAGGTATTAAGAGTGGATTTCTACCACCGTCTGACCTATTTAGATAATCCTAATATTAATAAATTTGGGGTGAAAATCAATTTCCAGCTGATCTTATAGAACTCTATCGTATCATAAATTTGTACCTCTCTTTGAACTTTATGGTAATTGTGTTCTTTTTATGGCCAAGGTAATTTTCACTACATAGAATATAAAAAATATTCATTTCTGTCTATTTATTTACAATGCTTATACCGTCTCCCACCTTTTAATAGGAGATGAATGGATCTTACTTATACTTCGGTTGTAAAGAAATCTTGAGCTCTCTGTCTGATTTTTCCAATTGTTTGATTTGTCTTTTTTGCAACTTCAGAAGAAATATTTTAAAATTTTTGATCCGGTTTTAGAAATAAGGGTGTAATACCTACTGAAGCCTCTTTATGTATTAAATAAAACTTGAGGCGAACTTAAAATCTATCTGCCAATGAGCTTAGTCAGTAGTACGTCAAAATACCTATATAAAAGCATTTTCGTCTTATTGGTATTTTTATTTGTAGGTCTGTTTTTATTCCCATCTGTGAGTGTATTGGCTCAAATTAATGAAGTAAGTGTAAATGTGCAGGTGCTTCCACCTTACTCTAATAATATTTATGATTATATAGGTTCCAATGAAAAAATAACGCGTAGTTTTCAAGAGCAAATCCTGGTAACGCTAAGGAATAACAACCCCAATCGGACATATGAGGTAAAATTGATTGCTAGCGTAAGTGGTAATAATGGAATAGAAGCGCGCATCAATCCCAACTATCAGCCTTTTCAACGCATTGTGCTTCCTGCCGGAGAAATGAGGATTATATCTGGTCGTGAACTAGCCCAGATCAATCGAAATTTAAATGAAAATGATATTACCTCTCAAGGTATAAACTCACAGCAAATCAGAAGAACAGGAAATTTACCTGAAGGAAGTTACCGAATTTGCTTCCAGGCAGTGGATTTTCGCAACGGGCAGGTACTTTCCAGTAACGAGCCATTTGGTTGCAGTCCGCCTATTACTATCAGTAATCCCGATCCACCCGTAATCGCTTATCCGTTTAATGATGCGGTCATTCTGGCTACCAATCCACAAACGCTCAATATTTCATGGGCACCTGTTCCAAATGCCGATCCTAGGCTCAGGTATAGGATAAAGATCGTTGAACTGAATGAAATCAATGCGAATCCTTATGATTTAATGGAGCAAACTAATGTGGCTTACTATCAGGAGGAAAACCTGATGATCAATAATATTTTCTATGATCAGACAAAACCGCAACTCAAAGCAGGTTATACATATGCAATTAGGGTACAAGCTTATGACCCAATCGGTCAGATACAAATAAAAAACAATGGCCTGAGTGAAATTACCCTGTTTCGATATGCTAATAGTTATGACGATGGTTCCGGTTTGGCTGATCTTGATTTTATAAATCTGGTACCGGGTTATTTACAGCTTACCAATTTACAACAACTTACAAGTACTTCTGCAGCAGGAACTGAACGTTTTAACGGTCAGGCACAACTACGCATAGTCAATCCGATAACAGAGGTGGAAGAATTGGTGGCAGTTACAGTGAGTAACTTGAGTATGGAGTCCGGAAATAGGCAAACACCAAAGTTCTTAAGCGGATCTGTTTCGGGTAATTTGAACACCTTGCCAGACCTTTTTCAAAATTTAGAAGGCCTAGTGGTTCCTAATGCCATCGGATGGAATTATCAGGATGGTGCCACGCTAAGCGGGGAGGCAAGCCTTGCGGATGGAACCAAAGTGCGGGTCTCGGGGAAGGTACAATTAACCCCCGGTGGTGTAGTGGGGCAATTGAGAGCAGGAAATCAACAGACGCCAATTTATGAAATTGATGAGGAACAAGTGCGCTTGAAAATTACAGAAGTAATAGCCTCATTTCCTGATAAAACACTTAAAGGAAACGGATACCTCGAAATATTAGACCAGCAGATAGATTCATTAAAAGAAGGTCCATGCGAAATAAGTGGCATAAATTTGCTACAAAACGAGGTAGCTATTAATGTAAACTGCACCTATGACGAGTCCATTCCGCTAGCGAAAGATAGCGATAAAGTAATGCTGAGATTCAATAGTATCTACGGGGTCGTGATTGCCAATTGGCAAAATACATCCCTTGATTTTGATATAAAGGCTTTAGGTGTTGTAGATATTAAGAGTGATGATGACACTTACAACTGTGGAATTAACATGGCTCTCATTTTATCAAATGACAAGCCACTGTCCTTTAATGTGTTGGGTAATAATTGCGCATTGGCGAACAGAAGTCTCTCACTGGGCATAGTTCAACTCAACTTGCGGGATATTATGCTCACCGAAATATCTTATTTGCAGGGTAATTGGGACTTTCAGCTTACAATGAACGGAGATTTTATCATCCCGATGTTCGATTATTGGACTTCGCCAGAAGTGAAGGATATTATTATCGACAAGCAAGGTATCACCATTTCAGCACAGGACTGGTCATTAAGTGAATTGCAAGGTTTACAGCAGATAGGTTGGGACTCAACTGTTACAATTTCTCCCAATCAAATTAAATTTGATGCCATCACTTATCCTTGGTATCAGGAAATTGAACAAGGGAAGGAACCGTGGAATTTTATGTCCCAGGGAAAAGCAGACGTCTACAACCTACCTATAATACCATGCCTATCGGATTACGAGTACGATTATAGACTTTACTACAATAGTGAGGATGGCGTTTATGGCGAAATTACTGGAGAAGGTGAGGGCTGTAGCTATAATTTCGGTATGGAGAGCAGCATCACCCTAACCAAACTTAAAGGAGAATTATTTGCAGATTTAGAAGAGCAAGAAACTATTAAATCGGCCACTTTATCCTTGACCGGTAGTCTTAAGAACGAATTTCTTTTTCAATGCCTTGAGGAGCCTGATTTTAACAACGTATTTTTGACCGTAGACCGTGATTTTGTGCGCGGTAGTATTACGCAGTTTGTACCGGAGTGCCCTGTTAATATCGGCCCATTCAGCGCAAAAATTACCAGTTCTACCTTGCAATTTGAAGTGCGTGATGGCACGCAAGAAGTATTGCTGGATGCTAGTGCCGACTTATATATGCCTGATAGCACCAAGGTGAAGGGTACTTTCATTTATGATTTAGTAAATAGTGAATTCATTGAGATTGAGTTTAGACTAGATAATCCTTTTACCTGGAATGTACCTGCCGATGATCCAGTAATGTCATTTTACATCCAGGAGGCCGTAATCAATAAAGAAGGTTTTATGATTGACGGCAGAAATACCTTAAAACTGCCAGATGCTAGGGATATCAGTGCTACTTTTGATAGGCTATTGCTCGATATCAACAGCATGCGTATCAAAAATGGACAGATTATTTTTGATGAATCCTTCGCTTTTGAAGCGGGCATTGACACTGCCACCTACGATTTAAATTTCAAAGCTATAGAAAGTGGTACTGACCTATCACTTAATCCTGCTATTTATTTCGATTTAGGACCTCAGGTAATAATTGATTCCACCGGTTTGAAAACTGGTGGTGATGCGCTGGCTAAGTTAAAATTTCGTGACCAAAACTTCGGAGAGGATTTGAGTATAAACTTTTCTGAAGATTTTGCACTATCATTATACCCATTCAAGGTGGGCAGCGGCCGTGCTGATTTTCTGATGAAAGAGCAGCTGATAGCCTATATTGATGAACAGGGTATATCACTTGACCCAACCGATTTTGTATTAAACGCACTTCCGGCTAAAATACCGCTCCCCGATAATAGCATAGCCTACCTTCAAATAAGAGATGCAAATAATCAATTGTTGGTCGATGTCGAAAAATTACCGAACGGAAATGTAAAAATTGAAACTCTTCCGGCTAAGAACCTCTCATTCTTTTTGCCTGCTGTAAACGCAACTAATCCACCTGTGCTCGGCAATGTTCAGTTGATTGATGTTGTTTTAAGTCCAAATCTATCTCGTCCGGAAATTGTAAGCGGAACAGTACTGGTTTCAGTGCCTGAAAATAGTCCATCCTTGACTTCATTGGAACTTCCAATAAAGATTAAGGAAATAGCCTTCGGTAAAAATCTATTTGGCAGCAAATATACTGGCCTCTTTTTAAGCGGTGATTTAAAGCTTTTCGATACTGAACTACCCGAAGCAGGCAACGTATTTTTATATGTACAGAATGATGGGCTTGCAATGGCCACCTTTAATCTTTCCAATACAGATTTAAGCATACCACTTGTACCCAACAGCAATTTAGTAACATATCAATTAAATAGTTTACAGGGAGATTTTGCTGGTTACCTGGATAACCTTGCTGCGCAAAACTTCCAGCTTGATGTGCTGGGTAAATTTAGTATCAATAACCAACAGACTGTAGTGGCTTCTGCCGATTTGGGTTTACAAATTGCGCCCGGTTCCTTTCAGGTGACAAGCTTTGACGCCTCTCTTAATGAAAACCCTATCGATCTTGATTTTGGCGATTTTGGTTTAAAAATAAAGGAAATCCCATCCATACCGGTATTTAGCTACAGTGCTGCAAATGGATTCGATTTTGCAGCGGAACTAAATTTAGCATTTTACATGGATTTAGCTGGTGGAGAGCGCTTTGAATTGCCGCTCGATGGATTAGAAATCCGTAAATCTGGTCTGCATATTCCGCCACAAAATATTAATGCCGGTAGCATTCCTGGGCTAAGCGTACCATCTGTGAACATTGCTGGGTTTGGTCTTGAGTTACTTGCCCTAAGAACTACGCAGGCTAGTATTTTTGATTGGTATAATTTATCAGAATGGCATTTTAATCCTTCTCTGGATATAGCTGTTCGCATGCCTGAACTTGCCACTAAAGGCCTCAAATTGCCTGATGGCTTGTCCTTTTATAACCTTTCCATCAATAAGGGTATTTTCTCAGGTACAATGAGTCCCTTTACGCCTCTAGGTGGTTTAAATGTAAAGCTAAGTGACTTGCCGGAAGCGCCTACGCTCAAAATTGCGAAAATAACAGGTGCCTTACTTCCGGACTCTATCAGCGGCCTTCAGGATTTTAACATTGAATTGGAAGGGCAACTGTCTGATTTGCCAGGCTTCGAGAATACCGAAGCACAGGCCTGTGGCAATCCGTCATTTAGCTTGTCAATAAAAGAAGGACGCGCTTTTGAAGGGACCATTAATAATTTTACGCCATGTGGTTATCTCACTATAGCACCCTTTACCTTAACACCACAAAGCAGCACATTGCTTTTTGCTTATGCAGGTGGCGTGCAAGAACTATCGCTAGATGGTACTGTAAGGCTAGATTTAGCGGATAGTCCGTCTCCAAATGGCCTAGCTGATGGTAATCTCAAATTGAACCTGCTTACCGGAAAGATGATGAATGGCTATGTTGAAATAAATAAATCCTTTCAATTTGGCTTACCTGTTGATGATCCACTTTTTAACTTCAGTCTCTCAGCTGCACGCTTGGATACGAGTGGCTTTACTATGAAAGGTGCAGGAAGCTTGGCAATGGGCAATATCAATAATACCATTGCCTTCAATGACCTTAAACTATCATTAGAAGATCTTCGGATTAAATCAGGATCGGCAAATTTAGGTAGTAACCTCAATCTCGACATGCGCTTGAACCCGTTCGGTCTGCAAATTGAAGACTTCAATGCACAAAAACCAGCAGAGGATCATCTAAGGATGTCCTTAGATGCTGATGTAATCTTAAATAAGGATGGTATTAATTATAGTGGTAAAAGTATTGCGGCAATCAGGTTTGCTGGACAGGATTATCCGGCTCTGAGAGCAGAATTTGTCAATAATTTTGCTTTGAATATCAATAGCCTTGCTGTAAGTAACGGACAGGCTGAGTTTTATCTAGACCAAAATGGCCAGCAAGCTGCTGAACCTTTGGCTATTTTAGACGCCAATGGTTTTAGCATGGGCGGTGGTATTGTAGCCGCTCTGCCAGATACATTGGCGCTCCCTACAAAAGATGTAGCCTATATAATTTTGAAAGATGCTCAAGGTAATTCGCTCGTTAATGCCTCTCAAAACATTTCCAATGGATGGGATATCGGTACTAAAAATAATCAACCACTCACCTTAGTTGTACCTGCATTGGCTAATGGGCAAACGGCACCAGAAGTTCTGGTTACCTTTGCTTTAACCACCGATAGTAATTATCAACCTAATGGGGGCAGCATAAGCTTAGATAGTAATTTAGATCTTGAACCAAATTTTCAACTACCTATAGAAATAACTTCCATAGCATTGATTACAGGTAGCCGAACTGCATTATCATTAGGTGTTGCGGTGGCCCTACCGACAAGCCTTTCGGAGGCACCTGTCTCCGGAGATTTTGTAGTAGATCAGAACGGTTTTCAACAGGCCTCATTAGAATGGGGTAATTACACTACCACGTATAATAGCTCACTTGTGGCAGCCTTTTCAAGTACCGCTCAAGGCACCTTACCAAATGACAATCAGTCAACCAATACTACTCTCGATTTGTATGGCATTAAAGTTCAGCTTGGTGCTAATAAAAGCCTAAAAATTTCGGGAGGAGTTTCAAGTGATATCATTAGCAGGCCGAACGAAACCCCACAGCCTCTATTTTTCTATGCTGATTATAGCAATCAATCATGGAATGGTGGGGTTGATGTTTCGCATTTTGCTGATGGTTTGGCTATTGGCCAACTGTCATTTACACCAGAGACACAGCAGCCTTTTACTTTAGCAATTACAAATCAACAGTTTTTAATTTCAGCCAATGGAATAATAGATTTCGAACCACTTTTGGGAGAACCACTTCAGGTGTCAGTTCAGGATTTACAGCTCGGTGTAGATTATAGCCAGGCCGATCCGCAGCCTATCTTCGGATTAGCCGGTGGAAGTATTACGTTACCAGATCAGGATATAGACTTATTTGGAGGCGAGGTGGGTCTTTTACTTCAGAATCCAAGTTTTGAAATTAATGGTCGTGAGATTATCATTAGCTCAGCCGGAGAGCTTGATGTTTTTGATGAAAACATTGATTTCACAGGCATGAGGGTGAGCAGCATCAATGGCTTCAATCTGGGTACCGTACAATTGCAAACTGATATTGAACTCATTCCTGAGTATGCCAAACTCACAGCTTTATCACTTTCACAGAATCAGTATAATTTAAGCCTTGAAGCGGCATTAGAAGTAAGCCTTCCTGAACCAGTGGAAAGCACGGCAGTCGCTGCCATAACGATTTCGCGTGATAATAATAAGCAGGTTAACGTTGCGGTTGATGGCCCTGACTTTGAAATCAATAAACGCATAGCAATCGGTACTATTGCCGAATTTGAGCTTACTAAAGTTGCCATAGATATCAAACCTAGCCGAATGAGCGAATCAGGTATCTATGCTACGGGGAAATTATACATAGAAGATACACCTAGAGTATTTTTTGGTAATGAATCGGCTATAAGAACTAATCCAGGAATTGCATACGCAAATCAAACTTTGCGGTATAATGCTACAGGAAATGCTTCTTTTAGCATTGATGAGGGCTTCTTCAATATCACTGTATTGGCTAATATGACGGTTTCTAATGCAACCAAATTTGAAGTAATGCTAGGCGGAACAGCAGGTGTAACAATTCAAGGAGTTGGTGGTACATTGGATTACGAAAATTTCACCATCGGGCCGGACGGCATTACCGACAGAGGAAATTTAGCGGGAAGTGGTTCGCTTACTTTGATGGACATAGCTTCGCTTACCATTGGGCGTTTCCAATATGAGGTGCCAAAAGATGGAGAGGCAACCGTAATGGTTGACCTGCCGATTGAAAATCCAGATCCCGGTTCATTTGATAGTGGGTCGGAAGAAGTCCAGTTTAAAGCAACCGCAGTAAAACGGTTTTTAAGATTTGGAGGAGGAATGAGTGGAGGACCAGCATTAGAGTTAACGCTAGGCGGTAGCAATTCCGCCGAAGGAGGCTCTGGTGGTTTTTCCGGTGGTGTAGATGAGGTTGTTTTTTACGAATTACCTGATGGCAAAAAATACCTAAAGATAGATAATGCCAATTTAGCTATAGGGGAAACGCTTACTTGCAACGCTTACCTCAAATATCAACAATCAGCTGGCGGTTTTGAATTGCAGGTTGCGGCATCCGCTCAAGTAGGAATTGCAGGAAATACCGTGGCAGCAGGTTTAGCTGGTTATTTTGCTAAGGCTAACGATGATTTACGCTTTGGACTATTTGTTGGAATAGCATCCAGCACAGGAATACCACTATTTCCTGGTGTTGTAACGCTTACGGGTGGTGGAGCAGGCTTTTTTTATCAGCCTACGCAATCTGATATAAATCTAGTCACTAAACAAGGTGGACCTCTTGAGGCTTTAGGACATAAAATGGTACGAAATCAATTATCTAATCCATTTAATCCACCTCCTCTAAAAGATATAAAATTTGCCGTCATGCTATTTGCCAAAGTAGGTATTTTGGGGCAGGCGGGGCAGTATTCTCTAGAGGGTAGTACTTATATTCAGATTACAAACAAAAGTGTTTTAATGGATGCTTATGGTGTAGTGCTTGGCTTGGATGGTAATGGCGCTACTAAATTAAAACTACAAGGCGGAGCTTATGTTCAAGCAAGTTTTGATAACTTCTTTATTGATGGGGGCGGTTTTGTTGATCTGAATATGCCTTTAGTTTTAGAGGGTCGGATGGAATTAGCTTTTTTCTTCGCTGAAAACCCAAATATAGAGGGTGAGGTAATTTGGGCGATTGATGGCGATTTGGCAGTAACTGTCTACAGTGTGCTTAATATGGACGGTACCATAATAGCATGCCCCAGCGGAATCTTTATGGAAGCAGGGCTTGGCGTTAAATTCGATAAATTAGGTTTTAAGGTAGATGCTGATTTTCGAGGATCAGTATGGTATGCAAATGATAATTCTTTTCAATATCCTTTTGGTGCCTATTTAAGAGCAGGTGTGGATCTATGTTTTCTGGGAGCCTGTGCTAAACCTGAAGCTAAGGCAGCCTTCGCGACCGTGAGAGGGGGTGGCTTTGAGCTTGTAGTGGGTGCTCAAGCGTGTTTGAATATTCCGCTAAAGGGAGAAACTTGCGCACATGGCATGGCCTCTAAAGTTTATGGGAAATCGTTTGATGTAAGCTTTGGCTGGGGCAAGATGGAATCGGCCTTATTTGATGAGGCAGAAGGCATGAAGGGCAGGTTTGAACAGATGATTGATGACTTAAGAAATGAGATAAATACCACCAAAGATGCCGTTGAAAATTTTGTACCAGAAGTTCCACCTCTTGAAATACCTACGGAAGTATTAACAGCAGCAGGTTATAATTGGCATACTGCTGAATTTGCCCGATTTATTGGGGCTTCCTCTCTTATGCTTAATATGAATAGAATTACTGGTAACAATTTACCAAATAACCTGCAATGGGTACTTGATAATATTATGGCAGGAGGTTCCAATAGTGATTTTGACGTGGAACGTGTAACCAAATTTGGTGATGTTTATGATGAGGTAAGAAATCAGAAACGACTTATGCTTAACAAGATGGACACCAGTGTGCTATTTTTGGAAGAAGCAATTGTAAGAGCTTCAAGGACAGTGGGTAATGCTTATGAATATAAAAAGAATGCCCAAGAAGCTTTTGATGCTATGATGGATGCGCTTGATTCCAGTCCAGTATTGAATACGGACTTTACCGTAGAGTTGGATACCGGTCGTAAAATTACTAAAGCCCCTTCCTTTCAAATCAATAAAGATAAAGCGAGGCAACAGAATGAACAGAGCAGCTTGGCCGAAGGATTAAGTGATCAATTACAAAATGAGTTTGAGCGGGCAATTTTAGCCACTGAGAAAAATCTTAATGCGCTAGACTCAATGTTGACCTATCGTTTACAGAAAAGTGGAGTACAACAAAATAATAATACAGGAAATGGAACAGTAACTTATTCAATTAATAACACCCAGGCAATTGCCGGTAATGTATTAGCTACTAATAATTCAACAGTTTATCAATCGGAATTATTCACCATGGTGAGTCAGCAGAATAACAGTAATGCAGCTATAAATGCGAGTTTAAGCGCTAATAATCAGCTACCGCCTGAATATTTGCCAAGTATTGCAGATGTATCGGAAGGTTTGCGTGAGACGGTTGAGGCAATTGAAAGATACTATGCTTACGAAGGATCTTTCAGAGCAAGGCAATATGATTGGATGAATTTTGCTTTAGCAGCTCTAAAACAAAAAGAAATGCAAATAAAAAATACCTTAGGTGGACTCTATGCCAGTAATTCTGCCAAAACTGATGTGTTTCTAGAAAAAAATATGAAAGACAGAATAGAAATAATATATGACTTGGCTCAAGCACCGAGTCAGGCGAAACAAAATAAGTTAAATACTACAGAGCTGAGTCCACAGAATTTTTTAATTTCCTTAGAGAATGCCTGGTATGATATACATGAACTCGGTTTAGAGGACGCCAAAGATAATATTGCTTTTAGTGTAATGCGCGACCTTAGGCAGGATAAAAGTGATGCTCTGGCCATAATCAATACACCATATAATTCACTGTCGAATAAGGTTGATGAAGCATATACGCTCAAATCAGAAATTATGGCGCTATTACATGGCTTATATCAGCAATATAATAAGGTAATTGAAGCAACCGACACTAGTGGAAATGCTCAGCAACTCTCAAATTTGAGTCAGCAAGTTGAGGATAGACTTACCTCAATTGAAAATGACCTTATTCCACCTTCCATTAATAATATAAATTTATTAGCCAGAACTGACTTTTTTAGAAATAAGGCTACTGTTGATTGGGTTAGTAGTACAAGACCTATCGAAACGGCTGTACAAGTAGCACCTTATGGTGATAATACGGTGGCAACAGGATTTTATGGTTATCAATCCATAGGAGATAAGCGTAAATTTAATATATACAGTTATAAAAATGCGTTTACCAGACAAACTGGTCAGCAAAATATTGCATATTCTGAAACTAAGCAATTGAGCGTAGGTATAAGATTGAGAAGTGCAGGTGGTGTCACCTCCATCAGAAGAGCTGAATTTAATGTTGCTGTAGGTCCAACGAGCCCAACTGCACAATTTCAGTGGAATGGTATTAAAGAAAGTGACAATACACCGCCGTCAATTCAATATGTAACATTCTTCCCTTATGATAAAACACCATACCCTGACACAGAAAGTGCTACTGGAGAAGCTTATTTTACGGACGAAAAAGAGTCATTTTATTTACAAGTAGGCGCCAGAGATGATGAATCAGATGTGGTTAAATTTGAATATGCAGTAGGTTCGAATAGGGGTGGCAATGATATCAAAGACTGGACACAATTAACCGGCGATCGTGCAAGAAATATTTGGGATAATTCAGGAGGAAATAATAATGAACCTGATGATTATCTTACAACAGAACAAATTGGCGTGGTAAACAATTTGAGTTTACAATTAGGTGAGCGCTATTATTTTAGTGTAAAAGTAACAAACGGAGAAGGACTTACTAAAATTAGGAAACTCCAAAACCCGCTAGCATATGATGAAACAGCGCCCACAACACCTTCGGAATATCGTGCTTTAAGCCTGTCAGATTTTTATAATGCTAATAACAGTTCTGAAGCTTCTGGAAATTATCTGTCCGTGCAAACAAACAACAACAATAGTAATGTAGCAGCTCAATTCCAAACGAATAATAACAACCTTACATATACTGGAACTGCTACTGCTTATATAAATTATAACGTACCTGTAAATCCAGTACGTATTAAGCCTTTAGCCAATAGCACGCCAGCCTTTCAGTCTTTTTGGTTAGATTATGCGCAGATTTTCAATCGGGTTAAAAACAATCCGCTTGATCCAGAAATAAATTTTAGATGGAATGCTTCTCAAGATTACGAATCGGGTATTAAGGAATACCATTACTATATTAGTAAGGATAGTATCTTAAATGAAGATAAACTAACAGGTCAAACAACTACAACATCCACATCAGAAAAGATAAAAGCTACAACTACCAATAAGAATACTAGTCTTAGTGCAGTTGAACCATTTGTTACCAAATATCTTTCCACCGTTGAAGATTTTGGAAATCATTTTATATTTGTTCGGGCTCATAATAATGCAGACAACGTAAGTGATGTCGCCAGGCTAGGTCCTTTCTTCGCAATTGATCCGACAGCTCCTGACGTGCCTGATATGCAAGTAACTGAGCGTACTAATCACCTTCGTATTAACATTATCAAGCACAGTTTTGATCCTGAATCTAACCTGAAAGGTTATCAGTATGCCATAGGAACCTCACCCAATCTAATTAGCTTAAGAAACTTTCCTCAGAATGGTCAAGTGGATTGGGAATTAAATAATTACGGAGCAATAATGACAAGACCTACATACGACATTGACAAAACTAACCTACCACAGGGTGAACCCATTTATGTATTCTTCAGAGCTTTAAACCAGCAGGGCATGCCTTCAGCTACAGTGGCCTGCGGACCTATCTATATTGATGATACACCGCCATTAAGTCCTACAATTAATTTATCTAAAGGCTTTCTTGGGGCAATCGATATTGATCTAACCAACGTGCAGGATCCTGAATCGGGTATTAAAAAGGTAAGCTATAGGGTGAGTTGGACGGAGAACGGACAAAGTAAAAATAGCGGCTATATAAACGCATACGAGCCGCAAACCATAGCCAGAACAGACCAATCACTATCATTCTCACGAAGTGCCGGAAATTATGATGAAAATTCAGTCAAAGTAGAGGTGTGGGTTTATAACGGAAGGGGCGAATATACTTATGCAAGTAAAGTGATGACTACCTTACAATTGCTCGGTCCTTCCAGTGGAGTTTCAAGCCAACAATTACAATTTATAGGAACATGGTAAAATTTTTAACATACATAACAATTCATTTGCTTATGTCTCTATTAAGCATGAGCACTTACGGTCAGGTTCAACCCATACTGATTACACAGAAAAGTGGGGCTACTTACATTTATCAATCATCCGATTTAAAGGGAAACGTTTCATATGATATCTTCAGAAAGCAGGAAGGAAGCGATTTTGTTAAGCTCACTGATCAGCCGGTTAAAAGCGTGCAAGAAGGCTTTGCTTTTAGAGATGCTATAGGAAGAGAAGTCTATAATCAACTTGCACAAAACATTGGTACTGAGAGCCCTATGGCTACTTACCTTACTATTAAAAATGATAGTGATTTAAGGGCTATATTGAGTTTTACAAATGTAAATGCGGCTGAAGCGCTTGGTTACTTATTTATTGATGAAACAGCTGCTGTTAACAGTAACTATACTTATAAAATAGTCTATAGGAGAGGTGCTCGAGATACTGCTTATGATTCAATCTTGGTTCAACACAAAAGTGTTGCTTTTGTACCAATAGTTCCTGAGGAAATTGGATTGGCAGTTTCAGGTGAAAATAAAATAGCGCTAAGTTGGCAATTTTCGCAAAGTGAGGAAAACGAGTACATTAATGGATTTAACATTTACGCCGAAGATGAGGAGGGGCGTACAATAAAGATTAATGAAAATCTTATCCTAAAAACCAATCAGTCAGATTTTACCTACGATTTTGAAATTATTTTTGATAATAGGACCTACTCGTTTTTTATTAAATCTCAGGATATGACACGTCAGGAGAGCTCGGCATCAACAGCTGTAAAGATGAAATTGATTGATCAAATGGCACCAGAGTCTATTAAAGGTCTAGTAGCGAATTCTTACAAAGGAAGCCCACCAACTATTACTTGGCGTGTAAATTTGGCAAATGATTTAAGGGGATACAACATTTACCGTGCACCACGAACTATCGATGAATTCGAAAAAATAAATAGCGAGCTTTTATCGCCTTACGAAAATTACTTTGTAGATGAAACGGTTACACCAGGCCGCAAGTATGCTTATGCTGTTACTGCGGTCGATTCAGCCGGTAATGAAAGTAAAAAAACAAGTAAAACATCGGTCTTTATTGAAGACTATGTAGCGACCGATGCTCCCAAAAACTTAAAGGCGAACTATAACGAATCAACTGAAGCGGTTGATTTGGAGTGGGATTTTGCATACGAAGCTGAAGATTTCAGAACATTTATGATCACGCGTCAGGTTGATGCAGGAGTCCGCCAAGGCAGTCCGGAAACTGTTAACCTAAAAGCATTACGTGAAACTAGATTTTCTGATAATGGTCCCACAGGCGAGGGGTTTATTTCTGGATACATCTACCATTATAAAGTAGTGGCCATTGATGATTTTGAAAACAGGAGTGACACAGCCATTCTTACTTTTCAGATTCCTGATCTTAACCCTCCTCAACCGCCAGAAGTAAAAGTGGATAACGATAATGGTCATAGAATTAATTTAACGTGGTCGGCCTCTCCAGATTATGATGTGATTCGTTACAGAGTATATCGCAAGACTAACGATAAGGACACCTTACTTGCTGAAAGCCATTATAGTGAGAGACTTTACAGGGATGAATCAGTTCAGATAGGAACACAATACATTTACACGATCTCAGCGGTCGATTCATTAGGAAATGAAGGGCCAAGAAGTGCAGCCGATTCTATCTTAATGAAAGATTTTTCTCCGCCTCTTGCTGTGAGAAATATAACTGCGAATGCCGCTGCTGATGGTGTTTCACTCAACTGGGAGCCAGTGCCAGATACTGACCTGTTCGGCTATGTAATTTTCAAAAGCGATATTGCAACTGGCGTTTACAAAGCTGTCACACCGGAGCCCGTTCAGTCTTTAAATTACACAGATATTTCCGGCAAGGCAGGTGAGTGGTATAAGATAAAAGCTGTTGATACCTCAGGAAATACTAGCCTGTTTGAAAAGGGAACTCAAGCAATTAAGCGCGAAATAGAATGAAAACAATCATCTACATAGCACTCACCGTAATTTTATGCAGCAGTTTTTGTCTTAATGGCAAAGCACAGCAACAAAGTGCCAACGCCCTAAAAAACAATGCCTATTTCTATATGCAGCAACAGCAGTATGATGCGGCTATTCAAACTGCTAAGCTGCTACCGGCTGGTTATGACAGATATTTGCTTTTAGGAGCTGCTTATTTAAATAAAAAAGACTACAATAGTGCAACCAAATGGCTGCTGACAGGAGAAAAGCAATATCCAGACAGCATCCAATTTTCCATTTTGATAGTTGAAGGCAACTTTCTACAGGAGGATTATGAAGGTGTGGTTCAGCAGTTTGAAAAAACTCTACCTAAAAAACTCACAACAAATGCACAGCTGGAAGCACTAAAACCCAAAGTTGCTTATGCCTACCAAAAATTAGCACAGGGAGCAGCTGAAGAAAAAAATTACGCATTGAGTGAGCGTTGCTACCGAAAGGCTCTCACTATGGATCAATCCGTTCAATCTTATCTAGGCATCACTCTAGCTTTATTGGAACAAAGCAAATGGCCTGAACTTATCAAATATGCACAAGAAGGTTTAGCCATTTACCCTAAACACCCAGATTTGCTAGGATTACTAGCTAACGCTTATTTTAAAACTGAAGATTTTCTGGCACTACAGGAAACTTATACTAAAATCTATGCTGAAGAACCCAATAACCTGCAAAAAGCCTTAACGCTTGGTGAAGTAATGGTAGCTAACAACGATTTTGATGCTGCACAACAACATTACGATCTTCTTCTGAACAATTTTGCAGAAGAAAAAGCAGTTTACGAAGCGGCTTTACAAATAAGCAGTCGGTTTAGAAACTTAGAAAGTCGGCTCGCAATTCTGACAAGGCAGCTAAAATTCATTCCATCTCTTGAAACTGCTATGGAGCTAGCTGAGACTTATCAGTTGGCAGGTGATAATTGGGCAGCGATCAACTTATACGATTCGCTTATGGTCAATAATCCAATAGAGATTGATATAAAGGAAGCGTTTGTAAAACTTTATGAACGGACTGATAGTCTTGAAAAAATAAGCCAAAAGTTGGAAGGTTTTACTGTAACGCACCCGGAAAGTAGCTATTTCAAGGTTGCGCTTTTAAAAGCAGCTAAAGCAGCTAAAGCAGATGATTGCAGTAATGCACTGAAATTGGCAGATAAGTTCTTTCAAGTAAGCAATATTAACTTAAAGAAAGAAAGAGCATTTATCTATCAAAAATGTGGTAGAACTGCAGAGGGTATTAATCTTTTGCAGGAATTGATTATGGTTACGGAGGACACGCCAGATGCAAGTGTTTCGCTAGCGAAGTTGAGCATGACTACGGACAGCCTCTTGGAAAAAAGAGCTGGTTATTTAAAAATAGCAGCCAATCAATTATTGAGTGAGATAGCTGCACTAGAAATCCAAATAAAAAACCTCAATCTTATGGATCCTTTCAATAGCTATTGGCTGGAGGTTCCTGCTATCAAAAGCCGCCTTGACCAATATAAAATCGATCTTTCTGAAATTATGAACTTGTGTAGTGAGCAACTACCATTAGCACAGTCAAATCAACTAGTTAGTTTTTTAAAGCAGGAACACCCCGATAATGCTAGGTTAATGTTCCTGAGTGGTCAACATTATGCTTTTCATAGGCAGAAGGAAAAAGCTAAAAATCATTATGAGGCAGCTATATCTCTGGAACCAGACTTATTGGAAGCCCAGTACGAATGGGCCAGGATTAGCGAGAAAGCCAACGAAAGACAACAAGCTATAGCAGGTTACGAGAAAACGCTCGCTATCAACGACCAATTTGCTCCGGGTTATGCTGGCTTAATCAGATTGTATCGGGAAAAAGATCAGTTGGGTCTATTAACCAGCCGGTGGAAATTACTTTACAGTAACCAGCAACAAAACGAGGTGCTTAAAGAGGCATTAATTGAAGCTTTGCATAAGCAGGGTAGGCTGGAAGAGGCTGCAGCAATTAGCCACAAAAATAAAGAACTAAAAAACTAAATGATATGAAACTACTTTTACGCATAGGGATATGTTTCATGACGCTTATTCCGGTTTATGGCCAAAATCTGGAAAATCTGGATGAAATTACTAAACGAAAACTATTTGCCTTTAGGGGTTCTCTGTCTATTGGTGCCAATTATTTTTATTCCACTGCCGACCGACCGCAACAAAATCCTTTCAGCTATATTATAAGTGGTACACCTATTGTGTCAATATATGGTTTTGACCTCCCTTTAAGTTTTACCTTTGCAAGCCAGCAGTTTTCGGTGGCTGGTCCTAACACAGATATTTTCGACCGCTATGGCATGAGTCCCTATTACAAATGGGTGACCGTACATGCCGGTTACAGAAATGTTTCATTTTCTCCCTACACGCTTAATAATCACAATTTTTTAGGCGGTGGCTTTGAATTAACACCAGGGAAATGGCGCATTGGTTTTGTTTATGGTCGTTTTGCTGAGGCTATCGCAGAAGATACGACCAGCGCCAATTCCATTGCGCCCTCGTACAAACGCTTTGGCTACGCTGGAAAGCTTGGCTACGGTGGGAACAATAATTACATCGAAATGAGCTTTATGAAGGCCAAAGATGATGAAACCAGTATTGCTGAACCACTGCAAACCGATATTGCTCCAGCAGAAAATTTATCTATCGGTGTAAGTGGGAAACTTACCCTATGGAAGAAATTAGTAATAGCAACAAATTTAGGTATGAGTGCTTTCACTGAAGACATTACAACATCAGAACTTAATGCATATGATAATTTTCCTGTTGATCTCTCTAGTCTATTTCAAGTAAGGGCTGCATCGAGGGTCAACTTTGCCGGAGATGTTAGCCTTACTTTCCAACAGGCATGGTATGCCGTAAAAGCTGAGTACATGCGAATTGATCCGGAGTATCAAACCATGGGTAGTTATTTTTTCAATAATGACCTCGAAAGATATACCCTAGCTCCCACTTTTACTTTTTGGCAAGGCCGTTTAAATCTCGGTGGTAGCATTGGGGTTCAGTATGATAACCTACTGAACAACAAAGCTTCACGAACGCAACGGATCATTAGCGCTGCCAATGTTCAGGTGAATCCTTTTCCGCAGTTTTCAGTTAACGCACAATATAGCAATTATGCAACGCAGCAATCGTCAGGGCTGGTACAATTGAATGATACGATCCGGATTTTTCAAGTAAATCACTCAGTAAGTGTAACGCCCTCTTATTTTATTGCAAAGGATCAGTTTTACCATAGTTTTGTGCTAGCCCTCAGCCAACAAACGCTGGAAGATCGTAACAGATTTACTGAAGATTTCACAGAATCCATAACCAATAATGCCAACTTTAATTATCAGTTAAGAAATAATCAATTTGACTACACGCTTTCAGGAGGCCTAAATTATTTGGATCTGGCCAATATGAACCAAAATGTTCAACGCTACGGCTTCTCGGCAGGAGCTCAAAAAGGCTTTTGGGAAAACAAATTCAGTTTGGGTTTCAACAGCATGTATAATCTATCGGAGGCCGAGGGTCAATCGGATGGGTTTATTTTGACCAATGCAGTAAATATATCTTTCACCCCTTTTCAAGCACATGCCTTTGTTATTAGAGGTCAAAATATACTGAACAGGACTAGCATTGAATACAACGATTATATGCTGAGTGCTAATTATAATTTTAATTTTTAAGTAATGAAAAACTTCAAAATCATCGGTCTACTCATTTGGCTTTTAGCTAGCACTTCTCTTTTTGCTCAAATTGGCCTTGTGAAGGATATTAATCCGGATGGTTCAGGTATTGTAGGGTCTGAGTTGGTAGTTTTTCAGAATAAGTTGTTCTTTTCTGCGTTTAATGCAGAAACAGGAAGAGAACTTTGGGTTAGTGATGGTACCGAAGTAGGAACTAACTTATTAAAGGATATTAACTCAGGTAGTTTGAGCTCATCACCTAAAGAGTTAACTGTGGCAGGTAATTATCTTTTTTTTATCGCAACCACAGAAACGGAAGGTATCGAAATTTGGCGTACTGATGGTACTTCTGACGGGACAGTTTTAGTAGAAGATATTATTTCAGGAGATAATACCTCTACACCTCGCTACCTTACTGCTGCTAATGAAAAATTGTTTTTTGAATATCCTGATCCAGAATCTGGAAGGGAACTTTTTGTGATTTCGGGAACCGGGTTGCCGCAAAGGATATCTGATTTTAGAAGGTTTGGCGGTAGCAGTCTCAGTGAGTTTACAGCACTTGGAGATAAGATATATTTTAGAACCGACTCAGACTCTGATAGTGATGGATTTGAGTTGTATACTTCAGATGGCTCTGTGGAGGGTACCCAAATAGTGAAAGATATCTGGGCTGGTGGCAGTAATGACGGTAATCCTCAGAATATAACTGCCATTGATTCGATTTTGTATTTTTCTGCTGAAGACGCTAGAGATACTGAACCATGGATTTCTAATGGAACGTCTGCGGGAACCCAAATATTAAAAGAATTGTATACTGATCAAAGCAGTAATCCGAAAGAGTTCACCAAAGCAGGAGAAGTTGTTTTTTTTGCAGCAAATGAGGATAACAGTGAACTTTGGATAACAGATGGTACTTCTGAAAACACAATCGCGATTGCTGATATAAATACCGCAAGTTTCAATTTACAGCTTGAAAACTTTACTGGCGGGGATAATATTTTATACTTTTCTGCTAACTCCGAAAATGAGGGACGGGAGTTATGGAGATCAGATGGGACCACTGTAGGAACCTACCTTCTTAAAGACATAAATCCTGGCAGCGGTGGTGCTGGATTTAGTGATACCGATGATTGGCTATTTTTTAATAATCAGCTTTATTTTTCTGCAGATGACGGCTCCTCAGGCGAAGAATTATGGATTAGCGATGGTACGGATGGAGGGACAATATTAGTAGAAATTAATGATGGGATAGGGAATTCTAACCCGTCATCTTTTGTCGTTTTCGAAAATGAGATCTACTTTACCGCATTTACAAGTAGTACAGGAACAGAGCTTTACAAATACACACCAGAAAACCTACCACCTCCTGAGGCTAATTCAGTCTCAGGCTTTGTTTATGAATTTAATACTAACGATACCAATGATCAATCAACAAGGCTTGCGGGCGTAAGTGTGGTAAACACTTTTACAGGAATAGGCACAGTAACAGATATTGACGGGAATTACGAAATAGAAGCTGAGGCGGGACATGAAATCAGGTTTTCGTTTCTTGGCTATAACTCTTTCCTTGTTCCAGTATTCCCAGATGAACAGTCTGTCTATAATATCCCCCTTACAGCACAGGAATCTGGGGAATTCTCTTTTTCAGAATCTTTTCAATTACAAGCCCCGGCACCTGCATCTAGAGATAGATTTGGAAGTAGTATGTCCATGTTAGGTGATTCTCTTTTATTTGCAAGTGCGCCTGGCTTTAATAATGGATTGGGCAATGTTCATATTTTAAGAAAAAACACTGTAACTTCTTCATGGGATATTATACAAACTCTTGCCAATAGTGATCCATCAAATAGAAGAAACTTTGGATTTCAAATAACAGCTTCTCAAAATTATTTATTTGTTTCATTCTCCTACGTAGGCAGTCAGCCAGCGATACAGATATATAAACGAAACGTGACCAATGGCAATCAGTGGGATGAACTTAAAGTGATTGATGCTGAACAAGGCGGTTTTAGTTTATTTGGAACTGATTCATATGCTAATGATTCATTATTTTTTGTGACAGGGAGTAATGACGATCTTTATATATATAAAAAAAACCAAGGAGGGGTTGACAATTGGGGGGGCTTAAAATTATTAGCAGGCCAGGCTGGATCTGATTTTGGACGCAGTATGGCTTTTGATGGGAAAACACTTGCAATAGGCGCTAGTCAACATGATGATTCATTTACCAATCAAGGAAAAGTATGGATTTACGAAATGAATAACGGAGGAACTGACTTTACATTAGAAGCTGAGTTGTTTTCTCCATTTGCTTCAACTGACGGTAATTTTGGTTCGTCTGTATCAATAGACGATAACCGATTATTAATTGCAGCATACCGTGAACCTAATGAGGCCAATCGAGGCGGTATCGCTTATCTTTATGAAGAAGGGACATCAAATTTAAATAATTGGTTATTATCTAGTAGGATTAAAACTCCCTCTTCTGGTGACACAGATTTTTCACCAAGTAGAGTGCTCATTAAGAATAGTAATATTTTTATAAACTCTGTTTATAAAAAAGTAAACTGTGAAGAGAGCGTTGGGATTTTATATCACTATAAAGCAGTTGGTCTCACACCTTCATTTCATCAAATTATCACAGGCACTGGTACATCAACAAGGTCTTATTTCGCTAACGATTTTCAATACAATGGTGGCAGTACCTTAGTAGCCAATGCTGAAACATTGATTGGGGGAGCTGATGTAAAACCAGGAAGACTACATTTTTTTAATAAACAGGCATTTGTAGCAATTCGACCAACCGATTTTTCAATACTATCAGTTTCAAATGTGTCCGCTAATAGTGCATCGTTTTCAACTTCTTTCTCGGCAGATGGATCAGGCACTATTTCAGAAAAAGGTTTTGCAGTAAGTACATCTACCAATCCTACAATATGTGATTTAAAATACTTGGTGGGTGGAAGTGAATCAACTCTGGATTTAATAGTATCTGATTTAATTGCAGAGACAACATATTATGTTAGAGCCTTTACAGTTAATGAAGCTGGTGAATCTTATGGAGAAGAAGTTAGCTTTACCACAGAAGGAGGTAGTACTATTTTTAACTTTGGTTTCGAGTTCTTTGGATTACAGGAAAATAATCCTGCCGGTTTAACAGTAGGGGAGTTCTTTTCCGAAAACCCAGAGAATGCTACTTTTGAATTTATTGCTGGTGAAGGTGATACAGATAATGATGTGTTCACAATCGATAATAGGTCTTTGAACATCAACTTTACTACTAATTTTGAGGAGAAGAGTAGCTATTCCATCCGCATAAAAGCTGAAACAGAAGAAGGAGAAATCCTGGAGGAGATTTTTATTATAGAGGTAAATGATGTGAATGAGGCACCAACGGACATTTTAATTTCACCGGATCAAATTTCCGGATACTTTTGACGAGGTGTTGCTCGGCACACTGTCAGCCACAGATCCAGAAGGAGACACTAATATTCTTTTTGAATTTGTCTCAGGTTTTCCTGATAATAACAATTTAACTATTGATGGTAATGAAATTTTTACACTAAATGGTTTCAGTATAGAGGGAAAGGGTGAATTGAGATTACAAATACGTGCAACCGATCAATTTGGTGATGGTTTAAGTTATGAACAGCAGGTGCTTATCAACATTATTAATAATGCAGTTGACAGTGATGGTGATGGTATTTTGGACGGTGATGATAATTGTCCTGATATAGCTAACCCGGAGCAAGAGGATAGTGATTTTGACGGAATAGGAGATCTGTGCGATGAGGTTGATAATTGCGATTTCAATATTTTTAATGAAGATATTACACTATGTGAAGGACAAAATAGAATGCTTGATGCAGGTCCCGGATTCACATCTTACTTGTGGTCAACTGGCGAGACTTCGCAAAGCATTATTGCTGATACCGAAGGCCTCTACACCGTTTCTGTAACTACTGAGGCAGGGTGTGAAGATACTGACTCTGTGCAGGTGGAAGTGTTGGGTTCTAATTCTGTATTTTTGGGTCCGGATTTAATCCTTTGTGAGAATGAAGAAGTAACCCTTGATGCCGGTGAAGGCTATTCTTCTTATTTATGGTCAACCGGTGAAATTACACAATCAATAGAAGTTACAGAAGCAGGGGAGTATACCGTTGTGGTACAACAGGGAACCCCTTGCGAAGCAGCTGATACAATCAATGTAACTACAGTAAATGCACCAAGTTTGAACCTCGGTGAGGACCTGGAGACATGTTTCTTAGAGCCTATACTATTAGACGCCGGACCTGGATTTGAAAGTTATATTTGGTCTACAGGCGAAGAAACACAGCAAATAACGGTACGCGAATCAGGTGTTTACTTTGTTACAGTGGTTAACTCAGAAGGATGCAACAGCACTGACACTATTACTATATCAAACCAACAAGTAGAAGTGAATCTTGGAGGAGATCGGCCATTATGCGCTTCTCAAACAATTGTACTGAATGCGGGTGATGGCTTTGCAATCTATGAGTGGTCTACAGGAGAAAACACTCAGCAAATTGAAGTAGATGAAATAGGGGAATATATTGTAACGGTAACAAACTTTGAAGGGTGCGTGGCCACAGATACGATTCAGATAAATGCCGAAGAAACCCCTGTGGCAGAGATTGAGAGCTATGGCTTTATTTTAACGGCCAGTGAGGGCTTTGCGTATCAATGGTATCTGGATGGTGAATTGCTCCCTGACTCTACCCAATCTATCATTGCAAGAAGAATGGGGGTTTATGAAGTAGCAGTCATGTCACAAGGAGGCTGCATGGGTTTCTCGGAAGAAGTTACCATACTTGTAACAGCAGACAAAGAAGCTTTATTGGATGAAACCAAAATCTTTCCGAATCCTGCTAAAAATGAGCTCTCTATAACTCTTCCGCAAGAATATAGCGGAGGAGTGAACCTTAGTGTTTATTCTAATGCAGGACAATTAGTGAAAAAAATGAAGAATCTTGCTCCTGCTTCGACCATAGATATTAGTTCCTGGAATCCGGGTGTTTACCTCATATTACTAAGATTTGAAAATTTTAATAAAACCTTTAAAGTTGTAAAAAAATGATACGAAAATATAGATTCACTACTTCTTTGCTTCTTATTCTTGTTGCTGTCGTTAGTTTTTCTTGTGAGCTGAGCGATTCTCCTTCACAAGAAGACGTGGACTTATTACCTAACAACTGGGTGGTTCAGAAAGTATTAATCGATGGGATAGAAGATATCGCTACAAATTATGGTAATTTCAGATTAACTTTTACTTCTGAAGGCAGCTATATTCTACGTGATATTTATGGCATGGAAGAGCAAGGAGATTGGTCAATCACCAATGGGAGTCAATTATTACTCACCAACAGCCAACAAGAAAGCAAACAATATATAATTGTTAGTATAGCAGCAGATCAACTCGTACTATTATTCAAAGATGCATTTTTTAAGGAGACAGAAGCTAATTTTGAATATACCTTAGTTCCGGAATAAGTGTCATAGAGGATTATTGTTTGGTAGTATTTTCACTCTAAGCCTAACTTTCGGTCTTATTATAATGACAATAAGATCTTCAAAAGAAGTGATTGTGTCATAAAGGTTTTTGTTAATTACCTGTCAATCTTTCAAATAAAAAAAAGCTACTGGTATTTTCCGGTAGCTTTCAATATATGATTCAAGAACTTAAAAATTTAAGCCACCCTTAAATTTTTGAATTTAGATTTCTCAAATTTGGTTTTGGCATAGCTTTCATCTATTACCAGTTTTGAATTTTCAGAATCACCATCAAATTCAAACATTGCATCCGTCATAATTACTTCACAAATGGAACGCAAACCACGAGCACCTAATTTAAAGTCTACTGCTTTATCAACTATATAATCTAAAGCTGAATCCTTTAAAACCAAATCTATATTTTCCATCTCAAACAATTTTCGATATTGTTTGACTAAAGCATTTTTAGGGTTAGTCAAAATAAGCTTTAAAGTGTCCTTACTTAGCGGGTCTAGATGTGTTAAAACAGGAAGTCTACCAATTAATTCAGGAATTAAACCGAAATTTTTCAGGTCCTGAGCAGTAATGTATTGCAATAAGTTATCCTTATCAACCACCAATTCATCGCCTTTCTCGGCATTCATAAACCCTAGTGGAGTGGTATTTAAACGGGAAGCAATACTTCTGCTGATTCCGTCAAAAGCACCACCACAAATAAATAAAATATTTTCTGTATTTACATTGATCATTTTTTGATCAGGATGCTTTCTTCCTCCTTGTGGTGGAACATTTACAGAAGTGCCTTCTAATAATTTAAGCATAGCTTGTTGCACGCCTTCACCACTTACATCTCGTGTAATGGAAGGATTATCAGATTTTCTGGCAATTTTATCTAATTCATCAATATAAACTATTCCTCTTTCAGCAGCCTCTACATTGTAATCCGCAGCTTGTAGTAATCTAGTTAATATGCTTTCTACATCTTCACCAACATAACCAGCTTCTGTTAAAACTGTGGCATCTGCAATACAGAAGGGTACCTGTAGTACTTTTGCTAATGTTTTAGCTAAGTACGTTTTACCTGTACCTGTTTCACCTACCATAATAATGTTTGATTTTTCAATTGTCACATCATCATTGGTGTTTTTTTGCATAAGTCTTTTGTAGTGGTTATAAACCGCTACCGACATAATCTTCTTAGCTTCGTCCTGGCCTACAACATACTGATCCAAGTGCTTTTTCATTTCAACCGGCTTAATCAGATTGAATTTTGGATTTTTGGAAGAGGTCTTAGTCTTCACTTCTTCCTGCAAGATTTGCTGCGCTTGCACAATACATTTATCACATATATGCGCATGTATGCCAGAAATCATTAAATCTACATCTTTCTTATTTCGTCCGCAAAACGAACAGGTCACTTGTGCGTTGTCTTCTGCCATTACTTTTTCACTAAAACTTCATCAATTAATCCGTATTCTTTAGCCTCTTGAGCACGCATCCAAAAATCTCTATCTGAATCTTTTTCCACTTGCTTATAGGTTTTTCCACTGTGTTTAGATAATATTTTGTATAAATCTTCTTTCACAGATAACGTCTGCTTCAAAGAAATCTCCATATCAGAAGCTTGTCCTTGCATACCACTCATTGGCTGGTGTATCATTATTCTTGAATGAGGTAAAGCTGATCTTTTCTTTTCAGCACCACCTGCTAATAATACCGCACCCATGCTGGCAGCCAAACCAGTACAAATTGTTCCCACATCAGGAGAAATATAATGCATAGTATCATAAATACCTAATCCGGCATAAACCGATCCGCCTGGGCTATTAATATATAAGCTTATATCTTTTTTAGCGTCAACCGACTGCAAAAATAATAATTGAGCTGTAATGATATTGGCAATATTATCATCTACCTGCATTCCTAAAAAGATAATTCTGTCCATTATCAGTCTGGAAAACACATCAATCTCTCTAAAATTGGTTGGTCTTTCTTCAATTACCGATCTCGTCATGTTCTCAACTTGTTGTATATATTGGTCAACATGGCTTCCTGGTATTCTTTCACCCTTAACAGCAAATTTTCTAAATTCCTCTTTATTAATCATTTAAATATTTTTATAGTAACACAAAATTAAAAAAAAAGCCCTTAGTTAAAAGGACTTTTTAATAAACGATTTCAAAAGTGTTTAGTTCTTCTCAACAGCCTTTTTAAATCCTTCTAAATCAACTTTCTTTTCGTTGATGGTAATTTTTCCTTTAACATGGTCCATTACCCTCTTATTAAGCAATTCTTCAAATACTTTTCTATAATTCTCGCCTTTCTCACCTTGCAAATAGTTATTGGCAAAGTTATCAAGATTCTCATCTAATTGTTCAGACATACCATAGGCACCAAATTGTTCTTTAATAAGGTTTTTGGTATGTTCCATAATATCAGTATGCTCTACCTTTAAATCTTCGTTATCACCTGCAATCTTATTTTTAATTAAGTTCCAACGTAAATCTTTCGTATATAAATCGTACTCTGCATCAATTTGCTCTTGATTGATTTTACCTTCATTGCTCAATAATAACCACTTCTTCAAAAACTCATCAGGTAAATCAATTTTAGTTTTCTCGACCAAAACGTTCTGGATATCTCTTCCTAAAAGATTTTCTGTTTCACGACTATAATTTTCAGCCATGGTCTCTTTAATTTTATTATTGAATTCTTCTTCAGATTTCACAGCATCTTTACCAAAAACTTTGTCAAATAATTCCTGGTTGATTTCGGCCGGTTTAGTTCTTTTTATATCAAGAATAGTGAATGTTTGCTCCGTTTCAGGAGAAACCCCTTCATTTTGACCTAAAAATCTTTGTTTAGCTTCCTCAGAGGTGAAAATTTTATCTATTTCAAGTTTTACTTCTTCGTTTTTCTTAAGTCCGGTAAATTTCTTCTGTGCTTTTTTCTCTAAGTCATTAATAGGTAATACAACACGTTCTTGAACATCATCATCGGAGGTGCTTAATTTACCTTCCAATGTATCACCGGCTACACTTTCTTCTACAGATTCTGTATCCCCATATTGCTCTAAAAGGTTATCTACAGTTTCTTTTAAAACCTTTTTATCCACCTCAATGGTATATTTGTCAATTTTAAGTTTTGCGTCTAATTTTAACTCAAACTCCTCAACTAAACCTAAATCATACTCAAATTCTAATACTTTAGGATTGTCCCAATCTACAGCTTCAGCTTTTTCTTTATTCGGTAAAGGCTCGCCTAAAATCTGTAAATCATTTTCTTTGATATAATCATTTAAAGATTTAGATAAGATTTGGTTGATTTCATCTACCAATAAGCTTTTACCGTAAAGCTTCTTAATATAAGAGGCAGGAACTTTTCCAGGACGGAAACCTTTGATATTTGCTTTTTTTCCGTATTCCTTTATTTTTTGTTCAACATTAGGTTGATAATCAGCTTCATTTAATATAATTTTAATTGAAGCATTTGCGGAATCCTTTTTGTTGATTGTAATGTCCAAAGTTTTTCGTGTTTTAGATGTTGGATAATATGAAAAAACCCCTAATTTAGGTATATTTATACTAAAATTAAGGGTTGATTTTGTGTGCGGATGAAGGGACTCGAACCCCCATGCCGTAAAGCGCTAGATCCTAAGTCTAGTGCGTCTACCAATTTCGCCACATCCGCATTCATAAATTTTGAAGTGCAAATGTAGTGAAATATATATTCATTGCAAATAGAGTTTGATAAAATTTATAGTTTATTTTGTAGTAAGATTAAGACTCGTGTATGTTAAATATAGATGTTGAGGAAGAACGTAAAGTAATTGTTAGAGAATACCGAAAAATGCTCAAAAAAGCGAAACCTTTCTTAAAGGATGGTGACGCTAAATTAATTAAAAAAGCTTTTTTAACTTCCATGGAAGCGCATAAGGACATGCGTAGGAAATCTGGTGAGCCTTATATTCTCCATCCAATTGCTGTTGCAACTATTGCTGTAGAAGAAATAGGATTAGGTACCACCTCCATAATAGCTGCTTTATTACACGATGTGGTGGAGGACACTCATTGGGAATTGGAAGAAATTGAAAAAGAATTTGGACCTAAAGTAGCACCAATCATAGATGGACTTACCAAAATAGGAGGTGTTTTTGAGTATGGGAGCTCTCAACAAGCCGAGAATTTTAGAAAGATGCTGCTCACTCTATCTAAAGATGTGAGGGTAATCCTTATAAAATTAGCTGATAGATTGCATAATATGCGGACGCTGGAAAGTATGCCACGCAATAAGCAATTAAAAATCACCTCCGAAACGATTTACTTATATGCACCTTTGGCCCACAGGCTCGGCTTATATGCTATCAAATCAGAACTGGAAGATCTTCATTTGAAGTATACAGAAAATGAAGTTTACAGAGATATTGCAGCGAAAATAAATGAGACTAGAGCCGCAAGGCAAAAATTTATTAAGAATTTCATCAGTCCTGTTGAAGGGGAACTGGATAAGTTAAAATGGTCTTACAATATTAAAGGCAGACCCAAATCTATTTATTCCATCTGGAATAAAATGAAGAAACAAAATATTCCTTTTGATCAGGTGTACGATCTTTTTGCCATTCGTATTATTGTAGATGCTCCTGTAGAAAATGAAAAAGCGGCCTGCTGGGAAGTATATTCTATAGTTACTGATTTTTATAAACCGAATCCAGATCGTTTACGCGATTGGATTTCAACCCCTAAAGCCAACGGTTACGAGTCATTGCATACCACAGTAATGAGCGAAAAAGGCCAATGGGTTGAAGTGCAAATTCGTACCAAAAGAATGGACGAGATAGCAGAGAAAGGCTATGCAGCTCATTGGAAATACAAAGATAGCTACTCTAATCCCGAGCAAACCCGATTGGAACAGTGGATATCAAGGGTGCGGGAAATGTTAGAATCTAACGATACTAATGCCATCGAATTTGTAGACGATTTTAGATCTAACTTGTTCTCAGATGAGGTATTTGTTTTCACTCCAAAAGGAGATTTAAAAACACTTCCTAATAAATCTACCGCACTAGATTTTGCTTTTGATATACATACCGAAATTGGCGCTAAATGCTTAGGGGCTAAAGTCAATCAGAAATTGGTGCCTCTTAATTATGAGTTAAAAAATGGAGATCAGATAGAAATCCTTACTTCTAATAAACAAAAACCAAGTGAAGATTGGTTAAGATTAGTAGTTAGCTCTAAAGCTAAAGCTAAAATAAAGGATCTTTTAAAAGAAGATAAAAAATCAGCCGCTCTCGAAGGTAAAGAAATTGTTTTTAGGAAGCTCAAGCAAATGAAAATTAATCCTAAAGATGAAGTGATTAATAAAATTAGAGCGTATTTCGATGAAAAAACTCCTTTGGATCTTTATTATGGCATTGCCACTGGTAAACACGATCCTAAAATGATTAAAAGATTTCAGGAGGAAGTGTTGGTTGATAAACCTAAGGATAATAAGAAAATTCAATCTCATACCGATGCCAGCTCTTTTGAACGAGAACTCAAAAAAGTGAAAGGGCAGGACATGCTGCTAATCGGAGAAGATTTAGATGTAGTGGATTATAAAATCGCTGCTTGCTGTAACCCTATCCCTGGAGATGAGGTCTTCGGATTTGTAACGGTGAACGAGGGAATAAAAATCCATCGAACTTCTTGTCCTAACGCACCGGAGCTATTATCTAACCACGGAAACAGGGTAATTAAAGCCAGATGGACTTCCCAACAGGAAATTGCCTTCTTAGCAGGGTTGCAAATTATAGGTACGGATAGGGTAGGGCTTATAAGCGATGTCACTCAAATAATATCCAGTGAATTAAAAGTGAATATGCAATCTATCTCTGTAGACACAAAAGATGGTATTTTTGAAGGTAAAATTCACTTATTTGTGCAAAGTACTAAGCATTTAGAAAAATTAATTGAGAAATTAAGAGCTGTTCGTGGGATTGTTAAGGTGAACCGCTACGATTAACAGCTAATTTCCTATATTTGCCCCCTAAGAATGGAAGGAACAGTATGGTATTGAATGAAAAGGTTTTTAAAGAGGTAAAACAGATTTTTACAGCTTATCTTGAAAATAAAGGATTAAGAAAAACTCCTGAAAGATACGCGATATTGGAAGAGATTTATTCGCGAAACGGCCATTTTGATGTAGAGTCTTTATATATAAGTATGAAGAATAAGAATTACAGGGTCAGTAGGGCTACAGTTTACAATACTCTAGATTTATTGGTAGAATGTGATTTAGTAAGTAAACATCAATTTGGCAGAAATCTGGCTCAATACGAAAAATCTTATGGTTATAAACAGCATGATCATGTAATTTGTGCTGAATGCCACAAGGTAGTGGAGTTTTGTGATCCTAGAATTCAAAATATTAAAACTATGGTGGGCGATTTACTAAACTTTAAAATAATGCATCACTCTTTAAATTTATATGGCATCTGTGGTGATTGCCAGGCTAAATTAAAATCAGAATCTTAATGAACTACGAAAAAGAATTAATAGACAATACTTTAATTTTAAAGTTATCCGGTGACTTAATCGGTGAAAACAATGGACCCGGTTTAGTGGAGGTTTTGAATCAACACATTTCTAAAGGAATCAATAAATGTATTATTGATATATCCGAAGTAAGATATATGAATAGTAGTGGAATTGGAGTTCTCATAACCATTCTTACTAAATTGCGCAATAAAGAGGGTGAAGTAGTATTGCTGAATCCTTCCGATCAGGTGAAAAAGTTGCTTGTTATTACAAAATTAAACAACATATTCTCTATTTTCGATACCAAAGAAGAGGCTCTAAAGCATCTTAAATAATATCATATACTAAACTTTAAACTTATATTTATTTCAGACAGGTTAATAGCGAATCATAGCTATGCCCGTTAAACTATTTTTATTATATCAACATGGATGTTTTATTAGGCTTACAGTGGGGTGACGAAGGAAAAGGTAAAGTAGTAGACGTACTTGCACCAAAATACAATACAGTAGCACGCTTTCAAGGAGGACCCAATGCAGGTCATACGCTCGAATTTGATGGAATTAAACATGTTCTACATCAAATCCCTAGTGGCATTTTCCGTAAAAAGATTAAAAATGTAATTGGCAATGGTGTAGTCCTTGATCCGGTAATTTTTAAAAAGGAAATAGAAAAGTTAGCTCCTTTTAATATTGATTTCAAAGAGAATTTATTCATCTCTAATAAAGCGCAGCTTATTTTACCTACTCACCGTTTGCTAGACGCTGCTTTTGAAAAATCGAAGGGTAATAAAAAAATAGGCTCTACTTTAAAAGGCATTGGACCTACTTACCAGGATAAGGTAGCAAGGTTAGGATTAAGGGTAGGAGATATTTTAGAAGATGGTTTTATAAATAAATACAGAGAACTGGTAAATGCTCACGAAGCAATTCTTGGGTTCTACAAGCACGAATACGATTTAGACCCACTAGAGTCCGATTTTTTCGAAGCTTTAGAATACCTGAAGCAATTCAACATTAGAAGTACTGAGTATCTAGTTAATAATGAGATGAAGGAGGGAAAGAAGGTTTTGGCAGAAGGAGCACAAGGATCTTTACTAGATGTTGATTTCGGTAGTTATCCATTTGTAACAAGTTCCAATACTATGACAGCCGGAGTTTGTACAGGTTTAGGAGTGGCACCTAGTACTATTAAAAATGTTTTCGGTATTTTTAAAGCTTATTGCACCAGGGTAGGCAGCGGTCCGTTCCCTACAGAGCTATTCGATGAGGATGGTACCAAATTGCAAAAGATTGGAAATGAATTTGGAGCAACCACAGGCCGACCAAGGAGATGCGGTTGGTTAGATATACCTGCATTGAAATATGTTGTAATGATCAATGGAGTGACAGAGTTGTTTATGATGAAGTCAGATGTGTTATGCGATTTCAAAACCATAAAAATTTGCACTCAGTATAAATTACCTGATGGCAGTACTACAGATGAATTCC
>CAVRCH010000004.1:592500-676911 GCA_963719535.1 uncultured Cytophagales bacterium
AGACATCACTAAACCTATTGTATTAGATGTAGAATACGGTGGTTCAATGGTAGATGGTTATGGACAGCATAAGGCTGGCTTTGAAATTAATGGTATAATCAAAAGAAAAGAATTTGGTTTAGTTTGGAATATGGTAACTGAAGCTGGTGGTGTTGTTGTAGGTGACGAAGTGAGATTACAATTAAATATTCAGGTTGTGAAATCGTAAGTTGCATTAGTTTCAGACTAAAAAAAAATGGCCTGATATATTTGTATCAGGCCATTTTTTATTGACAATTATCAGTGATGATGTTTGATGAATATTTCTAAGGTTGTCTTCTGTTCGGGCCTCTACTGTTGAATAAACCTCTTCCTCTCCTGCCTTTGTTAAATCTTAACCTTTTGCCATTAATACCAAATAGGCCATCTAAGAAGTCACCTCTTAAATAAAATTCAGCTTTTATATTAGCTATTAAATAGAAATCATTGTTTTCTGGATTACCTCTTACAGAACTTGTAGTTCCAGTAGGATTAGATAACGCATAAGCTTCTCTTTCTCTTTCTTGGGTAAAATCAAATAATGCAGGATCAGAATAATTTCTACCACTAACATCATCCAGATAATCAGTAAAGGTTATTCTATTGGATACTTCAGCTGAGATATCTAAAAAGTCTGAAACTTTTACTTTAACGCCAACACCTACAGGTATTACAAATGCAAAATTACTGTAAGTGTTAGGTCTCTCAGTTTGATATTCCCTTAATGATACTCTTTTTCCACCGTTAGCAAGTTGAACTGGCTCAGCTTCTCCAGGAATGTAGGCAACACCCGGTATTTCTGCTTTAGGATCGAAATATAGTAAGCCGACTCCTGCGTAAACATATGGATTAATTTTTTTTCTTTGCCTAAATCGTGCACTATGAGGAAATAGACTAATGGTTGTTCCTAAACTTAATTCCGCATTATTTGAAACAAATGATAATCCTCTTGATCGTGTATTCAATTCAGGATCAATTTCCTGATCATTGCCAGAAAGTTGAAATAGTAATAAATTTGCTCTAATATTAATTCTATCGTTGGCTCTATATTGGAGTCCTCCTTCTATATTAAATCTAGTATCGAAATATGATCCAGGATTTGTTAAATCTCCTAAAGAACGAGCATAGCCAAGCCCTCCTGTAGCCACCCATTTACGGTTAAGCCTTCTGGAATAAAATGTTTGGCTCAAAACATCCTGAGCAATACTGACAAGAAATATGATGATAAGTAATTTTTTCATAACAAACTTTCAATACAAATATAATTATTTTTTAACGGAAAATTTATTATAAAGGTGTTGATTTTTAGAAACAAGCATCTTTCTAAATAAAAGCCTCCAAAATGTTTATTTAAAGATATTTAAAATGTTCTAATAAAGCATAGTATTCATAATAAAATGTATTCATTGTTAATATTTTTTTATTTCTTTTAAAGCTTCGCTAATATCTGGTTTATTTTCGCTTTTTTTGCCCATGCTTAAATTGGCAGCAATAGATATAGGATCAAATGCTATTAGGTTACAACTAACCCGTGTAACAATTTATGAAGGAGTAACAACCTTTAAAAGATTGGAATATGTTCGTTTCCCTATGCGTCTCGGCCATGATGTGTTTTCTCTGGGTAGAATTAGTGAATCTTCTAAACAAAAGTTTATAAAGCTCATGGAAGCCTTTAAAATTTTAATTGATTTGTATGAGGTGGATGATTATATGGGGTGTGCTACATCTGCGATACGTGAATCAGAAAATGGATATAGTATTTTGGAGGAAGTTGAACATACCATAGGCTTAAAAATTGAAGTAATTGACGGGGATAAAGAAGCAGAAATTATTAATAAGGCTATATTTCCACACATGAATTCTCAAACTCACTTACATATTGATGTAGGTGGTGGTAGTACAGAACTCAATTTGTATGTAAATAATGAGAAAATTCGGGCGAGGTCATTTAAATTAGGTTCAGTACGAAGGTTACAGGAAAATGGACCGCATCATATTTGGGATGAAATGAGGGATTGGATTGCCAAAGAAGTAAAGAAAGAATATGGTAAAGTAACCGCTATCGGAACTGGTGGAAATATTAATAAAGCCTTAGATTTAGCGGGTAAAAAGCCCGGCAAAGCTATTTCGTTACAAAGAATTTTAAAAACTCAGGATTATATTCAATCATTTAGTATGGAGGATAGAATCAATAAACTACAATTAAACCCTGATAGGGCAGATGTGATAATACCTGCATTAGATATCTATACAAACGCCATGAAATGGGCAAAGGCCACCAGTATCATAGTGCCTGACAGCGGCCTGAAGGATGGGATTATGCAAATTCTGTTTGAAAGATCTAAAGAAAAGCTACTATAGATTAATCTGTATTCTCTCATTAAAGGATATGGGTCGAAATAATGAAATCAACGACAATTGCTAAGCACTTTAAGAGGTGCTATGATAATGACCTGAACACTAATAATTATTAAATTACCTGCACTTTTATTCACTTTTTACTAAACACTTCTTCATTTTTGTAGCTTTACAGATAAATTAAAAATATTACATATGAGCTTGAATATAGAATTACTATCTAAAATATGCGAAACTCCTGGCGCACCTGGTTATGAGAAGAGAATACGGAATATGATCATTGAAGAGGTAAAGGATCTTGTAGATGAAGTAGAGGTAGACAATATGGGGAATGTTTATGCTATCAAAAGAGCTAAAAATAATCCTGATGCTAAAAAAGTGATGGTAGCTGCTCATATGGATGAAATAGGCTTTATGGTTACACATATTGATGATAATGGGTTTTTAAGATTTACTACCTTAGGGGGATTTGATCCGAAAACATTAACAGCACAAAGGGTGATAATTCATGGTAAAGAGGACGTAATAGGCGTAATGGGATCTAAACCCATCCATGTGATGACACAAGATGAAAGAAATAAGGTAGCTAAGCTCACTGATTATTTCATCGATTTAGGAATGTCAAAAGAGGAAGTTGAGAAAATAGTATCTGTTGGGGATACAGTTACTAGAGAAAGAGGGTTAATTGAAATGGGTAATTGTGTTAATTGCAAATCCATAGATAACCGTGTATCTGTTTTTGTTTTAATTGAAGCCTTACGCACTTTAAAAGATTTTCCATATGATGTCTATGGTGTTTTTACTGTGCAGGAAGAAGTAGGTATTAGAGGAGCAAATGTTGCCTCCCATAGAGTTAACCCTGATTTTGGCATTGCATTAGACACTACTATTGCCTTTGATTTACCGGGTGCCCAAGCTCATGAAAAGGTGACATCTTTAGGGAAGGGTGTAGCTATAAAGGTTTTAGATGCCATGACTATTTGTGATTATAGAATGGTTGAATTCATGCGTCAAACAGCAGATAAAAATAAAATAACCTGGCAGTCTGAAATTCTTACCGCAGGTGGTACAGATACTGCAGGCCTTCAAAGGATGGGTAAAAATGGAGCTATTGCTGGAGCTATTTCAATTCCTACCCGTCATTTACATCAGGTAATTGAAATGGCAAATAAACAAGATATAGCAGATTCCGTTCTCCTACTAAATGCTTGTTTAGAAAATCTGGACAAATACAATTGGGACCATTAATTTTTTAGAAATGAGAAATATACTTTTAATTTTATTATGCAGTTTTATAGTTTTTACTGCTGTATCTCAGGACACGGGTAAAAGGGCTCCAACAGACCCTATTAATTTAAGTGGTGTAATTTTAGATGCTGAAAATATGGAGCCGGTGCCTTATACTTATGTATTGCTAGACGAGGGCAGAAGGGGTACTGTAGCTGATAACACAGGATATTTTTCATTTTTAGCTTACCCTGGTGATACCATAGTATTTAGAAGTGTAGGTTATCAAAATAGGATGTTTATTATCCCGGAAATATTAGATGGTAATTCTTATTCAATGATAGAGCTAATGGTAAGAGATAATTTAATTTTGGATGAAGTGATTGTTTATCCTATGCCTGACATTGATGTGTTTGCTAAAACAATTCTCGAAAATGACCTTTCGCCAAGGCAAATAGAGAATATATCCAGATTTAAGAGAAGTATGGATGATTTGTTAAAGCAGGAATATGAAAATGATAAATATTATTATGATCAGTGGAGATACGCTAAATTGTATGACATGACAGGATTAATGCCACCCAATAATTTTTTAAATCCTATTACTTGGTCTAATTTTATTAGAGACTGGAAGGAAAATAATAAATAGGGCCTGCTTAAAGCATATGTAGCATTAAATTAAAGAGGTTCGCACTTTTGCTGATAAACTTTTAAGCAAGCCCTGGAACAATGTTTAACACCTTAATCTAAGCCCATCATTACAAACGCACCCCAATAAATTGGGTCATTGTATTCTTCCCTTATTTCTTTTTTAGCGTCTGTAAAAGCTTGCCTTTTATTATCAGTTTCCAGCCATTTGGTATAAAATGATATCATTAATTTTTCTGTGGCTTCATCAGATACTTTGAATAAGCTCATAATTAAAGTTTTTGCACCTGCCACTAAAAAGGAACGTTGCAATCCATAAACTCCTTCTCCTTCATGGACTTCTCCTAAACCGGTTTCACAGGCAGAAAGAACCACTAATTCAGTTTTATCCAGGTTTAAGTTCATTGCCTCATAGGCAGTAAGAATTCCTGGTTCAATATTAAAATTATATTTTGTTTTCACTAATAGGTCACCAGCCCCTTTTAGCATCAATCCCGATTTCAGTAAAGGATTTTCATTTAAATTATTTCTTTTAATATTGCCGCTTGTGGGTGCATTATCTTCATTAAAAAAACCATGCGTAGCTATATGGAAAACCTTTGGACTTTTTAAGTTTTTTACTTCAGGTTCGGAAGCTTGTAGTTCCATATAATCAGATGTTTCCCAGCCATTTTCTTTTAGTAATTTAGTAAGTGCCTCAATCTCTCTTCTGGTGCCCGGTAATTCATTCACTTGTGTAGCACCACCCCTAAATTCGGCTTTATAATCAGATTTAGCTGTAATATAGAATTTTGGATCACCAAATAGGAAGGCTGTTTTATCTAAGTTTGGAGTTTTAGTTTTTATTTTACTTGTGTATAAATCTTTAGTATTACCTACTAATATTATATTACTTTTATCAATCAAATAACCTTTTTCCTCTAAGGGGATAGCTTCTAAATTTATTTGATTGTAAACTCCATCGGGCGAGAAAAATATCGTATTGTTATCACCAATTTCTCTCTCTAAAGGCGCCCAAAACTTATTATAAGAGTATTGATCCCGAATTTTATATTTGATACTATTTCTGTAATAATTGAAAAATTTCGATTCTAAATCTTTACCATTATTTAACACTACAAAACTTGGTTTACTATTTTTATCATTTTTCAATACTAATGCCATATAAATTATAGAATCGGTTAAAAAGTGATCGAAATATCGAAAACGAACCATTTCAACAGCTACCTCATTTTCTTTCAGTGTGTTTTTAATTTGCTCCCAATTAAAATTTTGATTCTCGTATCCCTGGCTGAATAATTCAGATTTTTGACTTAACTCTTTTTCAATTAGTTCAACATTTTTAGATAGTTCAGAAAGATTAATTCCTATTTCTGCCAATTGTTCATTACTCATAGCAATGGCCTTTGTTAAAATCTCTTTTTTATTTATCCATTCAAAATATCTGTTAATGAGTAAACTATCAGTAGTATTGAGAATCCGTTCTCTCATTTTAATGGAGTTATTCAATAATAATCCCTTAGTTTTTATTGTGTTATTAAAAACTTGTTCAATCATTTCAGGATACCTATCATATGAATTTAGCGCTATGGTGTTATAGTAGTCATAATCGCTTTTAATAGTATTCCAATATTTAGTTTTTTCTCTTTCACTTAGCGAAGGAAAGTAGTCACTAATAAAAGTGTCGTAAATTTTAATAACCTCTTCAATGGTGGTCTTAGCTTTTCTTTGATTGCCATCCATGTAGTACACTTTACTAAGCTTAGCGGTTGCTTTTACGTATTCTGGGTGCTGATCATTGAAAAACTTTTCGTTTAGTTTTTGACTCGATTTATACTCTTTTTCTGCATCCTTATATTCCTTTTGTCTGTAGAAAATATCACCCCTTAGGATATGAATATCAGCTGCTTTAATATTATTTCTCCTACCTACTTTATTTTTCCAAATGGTTTCAGATTGTGCCAAAAAACTAAACGCATCCTCTAATTTACCCTCAGATATAAAGAAGTTTGCCATATCTTTTAATAGGTCTGCATAAATGGGACTAATGGTTGAAAAGCGCTTTCCTATAGTTTCTTTGGCCTCGAATAATAATTTTTCAATTTCTTCAGGGCTATCTGAATTGTTATAAAATTTAACAATAGCCAATCTAGAAATAGTGGTGGCTACATCCACATGAGCTCTCCCAAATTGATTTTCCAAAATATTGATAGATTGCAAATAAAATTCTTCAGACTTATCATAATCGCCTATAGCTTCATATAGCTCTCCTAAAAGCAAGGTGGCGGGAACATTTTTAGTTGAATATTTACTGTACGTAGTTTCAGAAATATGTAAAGCTTTTCTGGCATATTCTTCGGCCTTTGGATAGTCTCCTTTGATTAACTGTAGTCTACCAAATTCTACAAGCGGCTGAATTAGTTTTTGGCTGCTCTCGCCATATTGCCGACTGTTTTGCTTTATTGCTTTAGTTAAAATTGTCTCAGTCTCATTATATTTACCTATTTTAAGGTAAACGGAGGCTAATTCCTGAGAGGCTGTTATTGGATTATATTCAGGATTAGGAATAGCACTTTTAAATAATTCTTGAGAAAGTGAAATAGCAGCCTCTGCTTCATCAAAAAAACCTTTTAAGGTTAATAGTTTAGCATTAGTTTCTAAGGCTTTTATATAATAGATAATATTTAAATCCGTATCAAAATTCACTAATATTCTCAAAGCTTCAGAAATATTTCTTTCCGCCTTTTCATATTCTCCAATCTTAATTTGCAGATCAGCAATTAGTGTGAGTTCCTTACCAAAATCTATATCTTTATTATCATACTTTACTCTGGTAAGCATAAGAGCCTTGTCGAGTAGTTGGGAGGCATTACTATACTTGTCTTGTGCCTGGTAAGAGGTAGCAAGATGGTTTAATAAATCTGCATATTTATAATGCCCCTCTGTTAACTCATTTTCAACATTGCCGTAAAAATCTGTTTGATATATTTTATTTGCCTCTTCAAATTTATCAGTATAATCTACCCAATAATTAGCTAAATCAATTCTGCTCATTCTAGTTCCTATTGCAGAATCACCATAAAGTTTAGATTTTAGCTCAATAATTTTTTTGTTGTAATGCTCAATATTTGCATATTGATTTTGCGCTCCTGCAGCTTTGATCATTACGTTGTGCAATTCAATTAATAATGGGTGGTCATCTATTAAATTCTTTTGGCTTAACATCAATTTTATTGCTTCATTTTCAATATTGTTCACCCTACCACCTCGTAAATTTATTTCATAATTTACAATGTCAAGGTTTACCCGGTGAACACTAGTTTTCGGTAAGTTCTTTTTGACAATTTTTTCAAGCTGCTTTTGGTAAACTGACGTTTTATATGCCTTTGTTTCTTTAATGGCATTGATAGCTAAATTCTGTAAATTGCGAATGGTATATGGATGAGAATCTCCTAAAGCAGATGCTGCATATAAGTAAGCGTCCTTATAGTAACTGCTAGGTAATTCTTTAGTGCCATTTTCTTCGAGCATTTGAGCAAAATAGAATAAATGATTACTGAAGTGAAGGCTCTTTTTACCAATTTTATCCTTTATCCATGTTTCTCCGTATACAAAGGCTGAATCTGATCTAAGGAATTCTCCTCTATGTCTTAATGCATTTCCCTTCAAAGTAATTAGTTGAGCAATATCTTTATTAGCCTCTTCTATTGCACTTCTATCAAGATTTTTGTCCAAAGCTTTTTGCAGAAAAAAACTTTCGTGGTTGTTTAATATTTTAAGTGCACCAGAATAGTTTCCCTTTCCTATTTCAATTTCGGCAGTCATTAAATCTAAATTTGCTAAATAGGATTTATCAGCTTCTGAAGAGTTAGAAAATATTAAGTAAGCTTGATTAAGATATTCTGCTGATTTGAGATAATTACCATAGATCAACATATTTTCTGCTGCTTTTTTTAAATTTAAGGCATGGCCTAAGGAGCTTATTCCATTAGTTTCTTCACTAATACTTAAAGCATTCTCATGTAACTCATAAAAGTTAGAAAATTCGCCTAAAGCCCAATTGTAATTAGCTCTTTTGAGGTATGCAATAGCTAAAAATAGATTGTTAGGCCCTAGTTTTTTAATACTTTTTTCCTCTAGTTTATGGGTAAACTTGATGGCTTTTTCGTATTTGTTTTTGCTGAATTTTTTATCCCCTTTCTCAATATATTTATTTAATTTCTTTACACTTTGAGCGTGAGTAAGCTCAGAAGTAGTTGATATAAAAGTTGCTGCAAGAAGGATTACTATAAAAAAATATTTGCGGTTATCCATAAGAGTTCTTTAAATACAATTTTTTCTACATTAAAGATAATGCAAAATTTAATAAAACTCTATTCATTGGTCGAAATCTTCAGTGGTTTGATCTATTAGCATGGATATAAAAATTCGTTGTATTAACATCTAATTTAAAGTCAAGTAAGAACATTATTTCGTATTGGGAATTTGATTTATTTACACTTTTAATCCTTCATATCTCCATTTATAAAGCTAATTTTGCCTTCGATTACATAAGTTATGCTTTCAACAGATTTTAAAGAACACTTCAAACGCAATTATTTATTAGCTTACCCAGTGGTTTTAAGTCAATTGGGTCATGTTTTAGTGGGTACTGCAGACGCTATGATGGTGGGCAGAGTAGGGACCAATGAATTGGCTGCCGTTTCTATTGCTAATGCGGTTTTTAGTGTAATGATGATGTTTGGTATTGGTATTTCCTTTGGTTTAACACCCTTAGTGGCGCAGTCTGACGGGGAAGGAAATCCCAGAGCAGGTATGCGTTTTTTCAAACATAGCTTTGTAATCAATTTGATATTTGGAATAATCTTATTCATCATTTTACTATTTGGAGGGTATATTTTAGATTTATTAGATCAACCACCTGAAGTGGTAAAAATAGCCAAGCCTTATTTGGCTATAATTGGTTTTTCATTGGTTCCCTTTATGATATTTCAAACCTCCAAGCAGTTTGCTGAAGGTTTGTCTATGACAAAACAAGCGATGTATATTACCATTAGTGCGAACGTAGTAAACATTGGCCTAAACTACATTCTAATTTTTGGTAAATTAGGATTTGAGCCTATGGGTTTAGTGGGAGCAGGATGGGCAACATTAATTTCAAGGATAGTAATGGCAATAGTGATGGTGCTTTTTGTACGACACTCGAAACGCTTTACAATATATTGGAGCTACTTAAAAGTAACGGTTTGGAATAAAAAGTCATTTAATAATCTGCTCAATTTGGGGGTTCCAACAGGTTTTCAGTATATTTTTGAGGTAGGCGCTTTTGCTACTGCGGCTATTATGATTGGCTGGATGGGGGCAATTCCACTCGCTGCTCATCAGGTAGCTATTAATTTAGCGTCAATTAGTTACATGATGGCTACAGGTATTTCCGCAGCTGCCACGGTTAGAGTGGGGAATCAATTAGGCCAAAAAGATTTTATTACCATGCGTATTGCCGGCTATACATGTTTTGTAATGTCTATTTTATTTATGGCTATTACAGGTTCTTTATTTATGGTGTTCAATGAATTTTTACCATCTTTATATACGGATGATGTTGAAGTTATTAGCATTGCCTCTACTTTATTAATAATTGCCGCTTTATTTCAGCTTTCCGATGGCATTCAGGTGGTAGGGCTAGGTGCTTTGCGTGGTATGGGAGATGTAAAATTGCCTACTCTAGTGACTTTTCTAGCGTATTGGGCAATAGGTTTACCAATGGGCTATGTACTAGCCTTTCAATTAGGCTTTGGAGAATCTGGTGTTTGGTATGGCTTGCTTATAGGCTTAAGCGTAACTGCTGTCATTCTTTTCATGAGATTTAAAAATAGGGCTGCTAAATTGATCAATCAAGAAGTCTGATCATTTCATTTATGCAGGGTAATATATCCAACCCTCAGATTTTACTGTTTTCTTGAGTTTAGAAGGTATACCGACTTCCAATTGAGGGATAGAATGATTGTTGCACGAAATACCTAATCCGTATATTGCACATATAATGGCATCAGCAGTGTCTGTTTTTTCTTTCTCATCTCCAAAGTAATAATTAAAGCCATCAATTTTTTCAAATAATTTACTTTGTATAATCGTTTTATATTTTGAAAACGCATCACTATGTTTTAGTATTTTACTTTTTAATAATCCAGGGTATACTTCAATAATACGTATATCTGACATTTCATCAAACGGCATCACTGAAATTTGCGGAAATGAAGCTTTAATTTCTCCAATTAGAGCAATAGCCACAGTTGCGTTACTGGTTAAAAAACTAAATGACGCACTCAGGGGTGTTTTACCAAACTTTTGCTTAATAAATAAATCTGTGGTCCGCCAGGCTAAAGGGTTCCGATTTTTCATTAGTTTTATCTGATCAAAAAAGATGGACTGCTCTTTACTAACTAATTGCTTAAATAATTCAGGGAATTGCAAGGGAGCATCAATGGCAATAGTAATTTTTGCAACCTGATGATATTTTGCTAAAACTTTTTGTATTGTAGATTTAACATCATAAACATTGATTGAGGAAGCCCGATTTAGCTTAATTTCCGATTCGGAAGCTTCCAAAATACACAAGCCATGATTTTTGCCACTCCAGCCGCCAACATCCCAACCGATGGAAATCTCCATTTTTTTTACTTCTTTTACCATTTGTTATTCAATTTAGTTAGAAAAGGGTTCTAATTGAAACAATCAAAGTTTCTTTTGATGTGTCATTAAATGAATGAAAGTGCCTTTGAAAACAAAAATTGCTTGGTTATTTTGAATTTCAATCATGTTAAAATATTTTCAACAAATATACACTTTGTGGTGTGCCATTGTTTTTGCGGGTTTATTTCTACTCCTATTTCCTTTTTTTCTCATACTGATACCTTTTCCCGCTTGGCATAAGCATTGCTTTTATTTAAATAAAATTTGGGCATGGACCGCTCTTAAATTAGTTGCTATTCCTACAGAGATTATTGGTAAGAATCACATTATTAAAAAGCAACAATACGTGTATTGTTCCAATCATTTTTCTTTGTTAGACATATTAAGTTTTGGCTTTGCCCCCAACCCTGTATTATATGTGGGTAAAAAGTCATTAGCAAAAATTCCTCTTTTCGGGTTTATGTTTAGCAGATTACATGTAACAGTTGACAGAGCAAGTTTGAAAAATAGTTATACAGCGCTTCAATTAGCGATTTCCAGGATGAATAATAGCAGAAGTTTAGTAATGTATCCGGAAGGAGGTATTTACAGTAAAAACATACCCAAAATGGTTCGCTTTAAAGATGGTGCATTTAGGGCAGCTATTGAAAAACAAATTCCACTTGTACCTGTGACACTTCCGGATAATTGGATAATTTTACCTGATGAAAAAATTCCTCTGATTACAAGGAGGAAAATGAGAATGATTTTTCACGAACCTATTTCTACTCAAGGGCTCAATTTAACGGATGTGCCTGCGTTAAAACAACAGGTTTATGATGTTATCGACAAAGAATTAGAAAAGCATAATTCGAAATCATGGGTATAAATAAAGAAACTTTAGAAAAAATAGCTCATCTGGCAAGACTTGAATTTGACGAGAAATCGGAAGAGAAAATGCTGAAGGATATGAATAATATTTTAACTTTTGTAGAGAAATTACAGGAGTTAGATACTGAAAACGTAGAGCCTTTACAAAGCATGTCTTTTGAGGTGAATCAATTAAGAGAAGATGAAAAGGGGGAACATTTGGCTCACGATAAAGGCTTAAAAAATGCACCTAAGAAAGACGAAAATTACTTTAGAGTACCAAAGGTAATTGAGTAAAGAACTGCTTAATTTCAATGATCTTCAATAGATGGGCGCACAACAATTTTTAATAGAATCAATAATAAACTATACATAAATGTCGCATCTCAATTTTTGGAAAGGATGGAATAAAGGATACCGAGGCATTTATGTAATGCTACTAGTTGTTTTTGTATGTTTTTTGGCTGGCTTTTTAATATTGCAATATCTGGGGCTTGAGATAGCAGCACCACTCGAAACTGTCAGGAAAACGCAAAGTATAGAGGTAGTACTTCATAATATTTCAGATTTTGTATTTGAATTAGGGGTGCCTACCAGGAATTATGTTGTTTTTCAAGGCTTTTTAGCATTAAAAACGGGCTTTATGCCTCATGCTAGCTATATATTATTAGCCATAGTTTTTCTATCGTTCTCTTTTTTATTAGCTGCATCTACCTATTTTAGCCGCCTTTGGTTTCTGGTATTTCAATCTATAATAGTTATCTGGATTATTACGCTCAAGCTACAGTATTTACAACTGCTTGGTATGAATAATCAAATTTTCACTTATTCGTTTATCGGCCTTTTTCTACTAATTGGGTATATTTTCCATGCTTTTAAAACTGATATTAGCTTAGCTAAAAGATGGCTCAGTTTTTCTGCACTTTTAGTAGCCCTATTTTTATTAGTGAAATTTGGATCTTATGTGGCTTCCCCTGTATTATTTATGGCGCAACATGGTATTATAGTACCTATCATATTATCGATCATATTTATATTTAATGTGTCTTATGAGGTTGTTTTACATATCCTTTATTTATTAGCCTCAAAGAAAAATGAAGAGGGCAGTTCTAATCTATCACATTTCCTTATTTTAAGTGTCTTATATCTGGGTTATGTAGGTTTAACCTATGCTAAAAATGATTACCTCATTAATTGGGATATTATTTATCTTGATGAATTTTTACTATTAGCTATTTCTGCTGTTCTAGGTATTTGGGGTTTCAGAAAGAGAAATGAATTAATAGTGAAGCAATTACCTTTTAGGCCGCTTGGAGGATATTTATATTTGGTTTTTGGTATTTTAACTTTTGCTACTATTGCCTGGGTATTTATTACTGCTAACGATCCGTTTATAGACGCTTTCGAAGATATGATTATCTTCTCTCATTTAGGTTTTGGCCTAATATTTTTAATCTATGTTATTTATAATTTTTTGGGGTTACTCAAGGCTGGTCATGGAATTTACCCGGTAATTTTTAGACCGGTAAATGTTCCTTACAATTTAGTAAGGCTTTTAGGTTTAGGCGTTGTTTTTTTATTAGTACTTAAGGTTTCCTATTTGCCCTATAATCAAGCTATTTCAGGTTATTATAATGCATTGGGCGATTATTATGAGCAAATTGATAATAAGGAATCCGCCAATCTAACATACAAAATTGCCAGACAATACTCTGTAACAAATCATAAATCAAATTTTAAGATTGGGCAGATGTCTTATAACGACAAAAACTGGGTGGAAGCTTCTAATTATTTTAAGCTGGCAAACCAGAGAAGACCTACAGTACAATCTTATGTGAACCGAGTGCAAACTCTTATTAATGCAAAACTTTACTTCGATGCATTTTTCGTAATTGAAGAAGCACAACTAACATTTCCTGACAATGGGTATGTACAAAACATGATGGGTTTGGTTTATGAGCAGTTAAATAAGGTTGATTCTTCCTTTATCTATTTTGATGCAGCTTTGCGGTCTGGAAACTCCAAGGAAATTAGACAGGTAGCTGAAGCCAACAAACTAGCTTTATTTGCTAAGAATAAAATAGATGAGGACTTGCCACTTTGGGAAGATGTAGCATTAGAGTCCACACCTATTAAGGCAAATTACTTCGCACTAGCTAACCAAAAAAAGATTTCTATTACAGCGTTTGATTTAAATACTTCTGAATATAATCCCTATTTAACTTACAACGACTTTTCTTTTCTCTTTAATTACAGTATGAATAAAACTTTAATTAATAAGGAGTTAAAGGCAGATTCTATAGTGTGGTTGAATGATTATGTTGAGAATGAAGATTTTCATAAATCCATCAACTTTGCCATTGCTAATAGAGAAAATTATTCAGGTAATATTAAGTCTGCATACTCCTATATTTATGAGTTAGAAAATGCAGATATATCAGATGCAGGATTTTATTTTCTTACTCATGGAATGTGGTTATATGAACAAGGAGCCTTTGATTTAGCTGTTGAAAAATTTGATAAAGCAGAGCAACTGAAAATGAGTAAGGCTATTACCTTTAAAATACTTGCCCTCATCCAAGGTGGTAGATTATATGAGGCAGCAAAAGCTTTTAAAGCACAGTTTGAAGGTGATCTGGTAGATTCAGATAATTTAAGACAAGACCCTCTTTACCAATTTTTACAAGGAAATGTAGATGAATTACCTGAGAATTTTCGCTATTTATGGTTAAAGACTAATACCTCTTTGCAACCCTCTCAACAAGATAGTCTTATAAATGGGCTTCAGGAATCTCCATTTTTAATACTACACCAGCTGGATAATGTGCAACAGTTAATTGCAATTGAACAGAATGAACAAGCTCTTAATGAACTGGAAAGAATTCAAATAGATGAAAACGAGTTGGGTTTACTACGCTTCCGAAATAATTTAAAAGGGTTTTTGGCGGCTAAACTCAATAAACCTGATTTAGTAAACGAGGTGAATAAGGAAAGTTTAAGTATCTATCCACGTAATTATAGGTTGTTGTTTGAAGCTTACCAGGCTAAAATACGTGAAGATTCTATTTTAGCTGATAATTTGATGTGGCAATTAGGAAATCAAAATATGTTTTTTGAAGAGTCCGTTCTTCTTGCTTCTGATTATTTTAATGAAAGGAATCAAAAAGATAAAGCTTATGAAATATTGATGGAGGCGGTGCGCTTAAATGAAAATAGTATAAGGCTACTGAAAAGTTATACGTTGCAAGCTATTCAATTAAATTTGGTCAGCTATGCGGAAGATTCGCTTGCGGAATTATCCTTATTGATGGACGATTTATCGTTTGAAGAGTTTAAATTTAAGTATCAAAAAATTAAGGAAGAAGTAGCGGCAGAACCTTGGTAATTCCGTTTGTCAAATAATACTTGGTAACTAACAACAAAGGTATTAACTTTCATGTTATAAAAATTCATTGTAATTCCGATTAAATATATGGCTAACTCTGTAATTCAAACTCAAAATATCTCCAAAATATACCGTATGGGCTCTGAAACGGTGGAGGCATTAAAGTCCGTATCAATAAATATAAATAAAGGAGAGTATGTTGCATTTATGGGTCCTTCAGGTTCTGGTAAATCTACACTGATGAATATAATAGGTTGCTTGGATACTCCAACAGCTGGAACCTATGAACTGAGTGGGCAAAATGTAAGTGACATGACGGAAAATGAATTAGCTGAAATCCGTAACAAAGAAATTGGTTTCGTTTTTCAAACTTTTAATCTTTTACCTCGTCAGTCCTCCCTGGAAAATGTGGCGCTTCCTCTTATTTATGCTGGTTTTAATAAAGCGGAAAGGCAAGAAAGAGCCTTAGAGGTTTTAACAAGCGTTGCTTTGGGTGATAGAGCCTATCACAAACCTAATGAATTATCAGGAGGGCAAAGACAACGTGTGGCCATTGCGAGGGCTTTAGTGAACAATCCCAGTATAATTTTGGCTGATGAACCAACTGGTAACTTAGATACAAAAACTTCTTACGAAATTATGGAGCTTTTTCAGCGATTACATGATGATGGAAATACCATTGTGATGGTAACGCATGAGGACGATATTGCTCAGTACGCGCATAGAATAGTAAGAATGCGTGATGGCCTTATTGAAACAGATGAGGTAAATACTGATATTACCAGAGTGGGAGCACCAGCAGTCTAATTGAAATGGCTAATTTTATCAATTAATAATAATTTTATTTTTTTTACTTTATTGCAAAAAATTTTTAAATCAATCTCTAGATATTGTAAACTATGTTCTTAAGTTTTAGCTTTGGTCATGGCGGAAATTAACTATCCTATAAAAATCATCATTGCAGATGACCATGAGATATTAGCTAATGGCATTGCCTCCATGTTAAGTAAAAATTCTGAATTTGAAATTTGTGGAACAGCCACAAACGGAAGAGAGGTAATGAATATGCTAAAAGTCAAAAAAGTTGATTTAGTAATATTGGATATGAACATGCCAGAATTAAATGGTATTGAAACAACCATAGAGTTAAAAGAGAAACATCCGGAAGTAAAAGTACTTATTTTATCAATGTTTGACAGGGAAGGCTATATTCAAAATGCCTTGGATGTAGGTGTTGATGGATATGTACTGAAAAATGTGAATGAACGAGAAATAGATTCAGCTATTTATAGAATAATGGCAGGTAAAACTTATTTTTCTCAGGATGTAATGGAGAAAATGGCCAACAAGATGCGGGTTTACGGTGAAACGGAGGGTGGAGTTAAGCTTTCCGATATTGAAAGGAAGATTTTACAATGTATCAGTGAAGGTGACACTTCGGATGAAATAGCTGTAAAACTGGATACAAGCACACATAGTATCATGTCTTATCGGAAAATGCTTTTACAAAAATTTGAGGCTAAAAATGTTTCCCACCTTATTAAGGTAGCTTTTGAAAGAGGCTACTTAGGATAGTTTTATTGCAAAAACTAATTCTACTAATTATAAAAGTGGTATTTCCTTTGACTCACTGCACAAATCATTAAAATTTTGTATCTTTGCATCTTTCTCCACTCTATTGCCACGGCAGTTTTTTTTGCGGTGCAGAATTAAACAATCAATATAAAGCTGATCAGAAATGACAATCTCCAAATCAGCCATCATAAAATATAATATTCTACATGTCATTTAAGAATTTACAATTAATTGAGCCTATACAAAGAGCATTAGATGCTGAAGGCTACACCAACCCAACACCAATTCAACAGCAAGCCATTCCTCTGGTATTAGAAGGTAGAGATGTTTTAGGTTGTGCTCAAACTGGCACAGGCAAAACAGCCGCTTTTTCTATCCCTATTTTGCAGCAGCTTTATCAGCAAAGAGAGCACAGAAAAGGAATTCAGGTGCTAATCTTAACACCCACAAGAGAGTTAGCTATACAAATTGATGAAAGTATTGCGGCTTACGGAAAATTTACCAGAACTACACATACAGTAATTTTTGGTGGGGTAACTCAACTACGCCAAACTACTGCTTTAAAGAGAGGGGTAGAAATACTGGTTGCTACACCTGGTCGCTTGCTTGATCTAATGAATCAAGGATTTATTGACTTAAGGAATCTAAGTATTTTTGTATTAGATGAAGCCGACAGAATGTTAGATATGGGCTTCATTAATGATGTAAAAAAGGTGATAGCAAAGTTGCCGCCTAAGCGACAAACTTTGTTTTTCTCAGCTACTATGCCTCCTGAAATTCAGAAGTTAGCAGATGTTTTATTGAAAAACCCCGCTAAAATAGAAGTAACGCCACCTTCATCTACAGTAGATAAAATACAACAAAGTTTATACTATACTACTAAAGCAGAAAAGCCTAAATTACTACTTCATTTAATGGAAGAGAAAGGTATTTCTACTGCTTTGGTTTTTACACGCACAAAACATGGAGCCGATAAAGTAGTTAAGTTCTTGCAAAAAGCAAATATAAAAGCAGCTGCTATTCATGGTAATAAAAGCCAAAATGCCAGGCAAAATGCGCTTAACGATTTTAAAGCGGGAAAAATTCAAGTATTAGTTGCAACGGATATTGCCGCTCGAGGTATTGATATTGATGAATTAACCCATGTTTTTAATTTCGATTTACCCAATATACCTGAAACTTATGTGCACAGAATTGGCCGTACTGGCAGAGCTGGAAATAACGGAATAGCCATCGCTTTTTGTGCTATAGAGGAAAGGACAGAGTTAAAGGATATTGAAAAGCTGATTAAAATTAAAATCCCTGTTGTGGAAGACCACCCCTATACAGTCGCACCGGGTGCATTAGCACAAAAAATTATGCCTAAGCAAAAAGTGCCATCTAATAAAAAGAAGCCGTGGCATAAATCGAATAGGAGATAGATTTAATAACTCTTAAATTCAAAATTTTGTATAATACTTTTAAAAAGCTCGAATATATTTCGGGCTTTTTTCTTTTCAAAAAAGACTATGAAATAAGATAGTTACTAATAAATCATCTATTTCATTTCTCTCTCGTATACTATAGTTCATTAATAACTAGAACAATGGGTATATTTTCTTCATTATTGGGCAATTCAGGAGTAGTTGAACAAGAAAAACTATTGAAAGATTATCATCAACTGTTAATTGAGGGAGAAGAGATACAGATAGGTTTTAAACTGTTTAGAGACACTTTTATATTCACTGATAAACGTCTTATCCTAATTGATAGGCAAGGATTAACCGGAAAAAAAACAGAGTATATGACTGTTTCTTATAAAAGCATATCCAGGTTTAGCGTAGAAACGGCTGGAACTTTTGATCTGGATGCTGAACTCAAAATATGGATCTCAAGTGAGATTCAGCCCAGTTTGGTTAAAAAGTTTAATAAATCAGTAAATGTTTATGATGTACAACGTGTGCTGGCTGAGTTCGTATTAAAATAAGAACAGCTTTCCAACGAAAGCACTAATTCAAAATTATTCTTAAAATTAAAATACAACTATAAGTTATGAAAAGAAATGCAACAGCCGTATGGCAAGGAAGTATAAAAGAAGGACAGGGTAATGTAACCACTCAAAGTGGTATCTTAAGTGAAACTCCGTATTCTTTCAAAAGCAGGTTTGAAGAAGGTACAGGAACCAACCCGGAAGAATTGGTGGCAGCAGCCCACTCCGGTTGTTTTGCCATGCAGTTAAGTGCTTTTTTAACCGAAGAGGGGTTTGAACCGGATGAGCTTAAAACCAAATGTGAAATAACTTTACAAGATGGCTCTATCACAAAATCTCATTTAGTACTCACTGCGAAAGTGAAAGATATTAAAGAAGATAAGTTTAAACAATTAGTAGAAAAGGCGGAAAAAAACTGCCCTATCTCTAAATTATTAGATACGGAGATTTCTTCTGAATATACTTTGAATAAATAAAGACGAAAGGAAAAAATAATATCATTGCTACAAAAAGCATCAGGCTACATAGTCTGGTGCTTTTATTTTTTACAGACCCTCAAATTCAGGATTAATACAAAATGAGGAACCTAACATTATTACTGAATTTTTGGCGGCAAAAAAACCTTGTTGCGACCAAGTACCATGAGTAATTTTTAGGTAAGCTCGAAACCTTTTATGCCATTGATATTGTACGCCTACTAAGGGTGCAAACTCTATTTTATTGGGGTTTTCATAAATAATTAATGAATTAGGGTCATTTATTTGGTAAGAGGTCATAAAGCTCATCTGCGTCCCGGCAAAAACATCGAATTTAGATGATATTTTGTATAAAGTAAATAAACCTATATCAATGTAATTTAGGCGGAAGGAAAAATCTAGCAATCCTACTTGCGGTACATCCACATTTTCAATTACAAAGCCTTTTTGATTGAATAGTACTTCGCCTTCCAAAGAGAATTTTTTGTATTGCAATAAGGTTTGGGATAACCCGGCATGGAAACCATATTTTTCTCCACTAAAAAACTGTTCAAAACCAGTATTGGCTATGCTTAGTCCGGCTTTAATAAATATTTCGTTTTGAAATTCAATTTGTGCATTTAGTGAAAAAGTAAATGCAAGGTAAACTCCTAATAGAATTATTTTCACTGTGCTTTTTTATAGAATTATCCTGAATTATTAAATTTAGATATGAAATTAAAATTTTGAAAGTACTAATTCATAAGGCCAATCTGAAATCTTTTGATCCCTGTAATTCTCTTGATCTGCTAAAATTATGTAGAATTTTTCGCTTTCAAAGTAAAAGCTAGCATCGTGTAGGTTTAACCCTTCGTACAAGCTCTTATAAAAATCGTTTTGCTCTAGTCTAATGTCTAGTTTTAGCACATCCTGTTGTTGTACTTTAAAAGTGAAGTTGCCATTTACTTCAGGGTTTTGAAGTGAAATTGTTCCATTGCAAAATGATTCTGAAGATTCCTTGCTAAATGTGCAGGGAGAAAAATACATAGTACCCACTTCATAAATACTAGAATCTGCACCCGTTGATGAAATATATTTAATTTCGTTTATTTCATAATTGCCATCTATTTGCTCATAAATATCATTATAATACCCTTTTTCAGAATTACATGAAACAATTAGAGGTATCAATAAAGATAAAAGACAATATTTATAATTTTGCATGGTAGGAATTTCGCCAATATTATATGTAAGTAAACAAATTATCCTTTTCCAGAAGGAAAAGGATAATTGCTAAACTAAACTAAAATTAAAAGAATAACTAAATTAAGATAATGCGTTATTTTCCAAATCCTCCCACCTTTTTTGGTAATTGGCATATAGTCTTTTGATGAAAGTATCCATCTCATTGGAAACCAACTGAAGTTTATAGGCTACTTCTTTCACTGTTTCCCGGTTCATTTTATCCAATTCAATGAGTTGAGTAAGACCCTGCATGGTTGCAACGGGTCTTCTCATTACGTGGGAGATATCAAACACAATTTGCTCTAAAACTTCTTCGTAGCATTTTTGGATGCTTATGTTTTCAATAATACCAAAACAGAGAATTTCACCCAGCTTATTTCTAAAACTATTAATTTTAACCATAAAATAGCTTAGATCACCCTCACTATTTCTCAAAGAATAACTAAACTCGATAGAATCTTCATTCTTTTTTTCGGAAATAATGTGATAGAAATCTTCAAATTTTACCTGATGTAATAATTTAAAAACAGTATGGGGACATTTTAAATGTTGAATTTGATTAAAATGGGGATGTATTTTGGTTAATTCATCTGTCACTACAGTTCTGCCTAATTTACCATCAGGACCAACTATAAATTCAAAATGAGCACCAGGGATTTGGTTGATAGAGTTTAAAAAAGAGGGTTCTGGTTTGGTTTCGGTTTTGTCTAACATTTTATCTTGCCATAGTTTAGCGGCATGATGACTTAATCCTTTCAAAATATGTTTGTTAGGATCAATAGAAGTAGGGTTTTCAGGATGCATTACGCCTAATAAGCCACAAGTTTCACCGTTGGGTGCTTTAATGGGATAAACTAATACCTTATTATATTTCTCGTTTTGCTTAAAAAAATATAAATCCTGAAAAAGTGTATGATATTTAGCGTTTGGGGCATAAAGGCAGGGGGCATTTATGTTGCTAAATCGCTCTTTATAAGATTGAAAATCTGTTGATTGAAAGGTTTTGATTCCATGCGAATGATGGTGAGCTACGTGGTAGTCTTCATCCCAAAACATGATAAATGACATTTTACTTTCACATAAACCTGTTGTTAAAGACAAAACATTATCAAATAAACCATGCATTATTATATGCATAGGAATAATTGTGTTTGTTTCATATTGTACGGGGAGATTCATCTGTTAAGTAATTAAGTTAAAATGGTTACATAAAGTTATTGATGTTATATTTTTCTCATATTAAAAAAAACACCCTTAAGGTCGAGAAAATGAAGATGAACAGTTAATAGGGGATCTGTTAATATTCATTATTACATCCCGACCCGCCGGGTTGATATCGCTATATATAATTAAAGTATTGGCTGTGTCCGTTCGACATTAGTTATTTGCGACAATTCAAAATTACGGCAAAGGTTTTAGAAAAAAATTACCTAATCTAGTAAGAAAAAAACTTTTTTTAGGGTGTCTTTACCGAGGAACTAGTAAGTGTAAACCAGTAAACTAGTAATACAATACCTAGATGCAGGTATTTTTATACATAAAAATGCTATCTACTTCTGCCCGAGTATATTAATAAACTATCATTTATTTATTGTAAAAATTTGCTTTGTAATACTAGGGAGGCTGTTTTTCTATTCATCTTACAAAAATATAAGATTGTAAAATTGTAAACCATATTTTAAATACCTTATTATTTTATACTTACTAGTTTATAGCACCCGACATTACTGTTTTTAATTTTAATCTTACTTTTTTGGGTATTTATCGAGTAAAATATCATGTTTATGTTTGTAACATCATTTTAATAAAGACACAAACTTAAAAACCTCTATATTATGAAAGCGATTAAAACTTTAAAATTCGTATTAGTATTTGCTGCAATATTTTCTTTCGCTGGCTGCGAATTAGTAGAAGAGCCTGATTTTGAGACTGAGACTGGTAGCAGTCAGCAACAAACTTCTGATTTGGAAGATTAATTCCTATACATATTATCCAACTTATTTGAATTTAAACCCTTATCATTTGTATATTTAACAAATGATAAGGGTTTTTTTATTTCCATTCTTACTATTTCAATTTTCTTTGTGTTTATATTCACAAGAATCCAAAGGAAATGATATTGACAGCTTGATATTGATAGCTAAAAATTTACGAGATAATAATGATTTGGATAAATCATTATTGATTTTTAAAAAGGCTCTATCATTTTCAATTTCCAATAAAGACTCTATCAATATCTCAAAAATCTATAATTATTTAGCCATCACTTACAGGCGAAATAATGACAAGTCAAATTCTATTCAATCTTTTTATAAAGCTATTGAAATTAATAAGTTATTAAAAAATCAAACAGGCTTAGTAATTAATTATGTTAATTTAGCTAACTATTATAATGGGGAGGAAAATTATACACTTGCTTTTAACTACTACAAACTTGCAGATAAAATTTTACGGAATAATTCAAATCCTAAATATTTAGCGAATATAAAATTAAATATCGCTACTCTATTTTCTTATGAAAGTAGCGGATTCTATAATTACGACTCAGCTGTATATTATAATCTCAGATCATTAGAATTATATAAGGAATTAAAAGACACTTTAAATATTTCTTTTCTATATAATAACTTAGGTTATCTGTTTGAAAAAAATAATAATTATAAAGCTGCACTTACCAATTATGAAGAATCTGCAAATTTAAAATCTAAAATTCATGATTCTTCAGGGTTAGCAATAGTCTATTTAAATCTAGGCAATGTTTATTCTAAATTAGAGCAATTTCAAAAAAGCTTAGATTTCTACGAAAAATCTGGTAATTATACTTCAAGATTATCCAATCCAAATCAGGATTTACACCTCCTGTTTAATATGATGAAGGTTAAAATGGCCTTAGGGCAAGTAGAAGAAGCATCAAAATTGCTTAATGATTACAATAATTTGAGAGATTCGCTTTACGACAAAGAAAAAATGCAAGAGGTGAAAAACCTTGAGACTAAATACGAAACAGCCAAAAAAGAAGAAGAAATACGCCTGCAGGAAATGGCCATTCGCGAAAAAACTTTTCAGTCTAATTTATTTTTAAGCCTTTCCATTTTATTGGTCATATTAATAGTGAGTGCTATCTTCTTCTTTCTGCAAAAACAGGAATATGTTAAAAAACTAAAAAATGAAGAAATTGCTTCCATGAGAAGGGAGCAGGAACTCAAAGAGCTCAATGCCATGATGCATGGGCAGGAGGAGGAGCGTAATAGAATTGCCAATGACCTGCACGATAGGTTGGGAGCTCGGTTATCCTCCATTAAGTTGCTATTTCAAAGTGATGAGTCCGCAGGTATTAAATTTAAGGTGCTGGATTCTATTAATGAAGCTATTAAAGAAACCAGGGAGATCTCTCATAACTTGTCTACTGATATGCTAACTCGTTTCGGTATTGAAACAGCAATAAATGACACTATTCGCAGTATAAATGATTCAGGCCAAATTAAGGCTGACTTTGTAAGTTACGGTTTGCAGCAGCGTTTGCCTTTGGAAGTGGAGCGTAATATTTACCATGTTATATTAGAATTAACAAACAACACCTTAAAACATGCTAATGCCAACAATATTATGATCCAAATCAGCTGTGTTGATGATGAAATTAACGTATTTTACGAAGACGATGGAGTTGGTTTTGAATTGAAAGAGTCAAAGGATTCAGGGATGGGACTACGTGGTATTTATGCCAGGATGAATTCAGTGAAAGGTGTTGCTAATGTAAATTCTAAGCCAGGAAAGGGGCTTAATGTTGTTTTAAGTATTCCTTTGCAAACAGATATTGACACTTTAGTGAATCTTAAGAAAGAGAAACTGGCCTAACTATTTATTCCAATTAATTTCCAGCAGTAATTTTTAATTTAAATTTTAATGAATAAAGGTGTATTGTATATGCTCATTGCGGGCTTGTTCTTTGCAATAATGAATGTATTAGTTAAATTGTTACCCACTGTACCTGCTATTGAGATTGTTTTTTTTCGATCTTTAGTGTCATTTGTTATAAGTTATGCTTTTCTTAAATCTGCCAATGTTCCTATTTTAGGTAATAATAAAAAATGGCTAATAGCAAGAGGCATTGCAGGAGCTTTAGGACTAACATTATACTTCTACACACTGCAGAATATTCCCTTAGCCAGTGCAGTAACCATTCAATTTATGTCGCCCATTTTCACTTCTATTTTAGGAATATATATAGTGAAGGAAAAAGTGAAGCCTGCTCAATGGATTTTTTACTTAATGGCTTTTGTAGGGATTATCATCATTCAGGGCTTTGATCCTAGAATTTCGATAAATATGTTTCTAATAGGGATTGCAGGCGCTTTTTTTGCCGGATTAGCCTATAATTTTATTAGAAAAATAAATAGTACGGAACATCCGTTAGTGATAGTATTTTATTTTCCTTTGGTCACTTTGCCTTTAGCAGGATTGTATTCAGTATTTAATTGGGTTATGCCTGTTGGCAATGAATGGGTTATTCTTATTTTAATTGGAGTTTTAACGCAGATAGCACAATATTTTATGACTAAATCATACCAGGCTGAGGATTTGTCTAAAGTAGCTAGTCTGAAATACCTCAGTATAATTTATGCATTAGGGTTTGGGTTTGTATTTTTTGATGAAAAATTTAACTTCCTGGTGTATGTAGGAATAATCTTAATTTTAACTGGTGTTATTTTAAATGTATGGTATAAAAATAAGATACAATCAGATGATTTCATTAATAAAAGTTGACTATTAATATCGTAATTTTATAAAGATTCTATTAAATTTATTTTTCTCGAGTCTTCTTACTCGAAAAAAACAGTTGATTTATCGAGTTAATTATAAAAGAGTTGTAGCTTCAAATTGTTTTTGTCATATTTCCACGATTTTATATTTTAATGAATCCTATATACATGTTGTTGGGGTTTTATAATTTGACCAAAACTTAAGATACATTGCATTTCGCCTATATGGACAAAAGTATTGACGACATATCACAAAAGTTAAAGGATGAACTGATTGAGGAAAAAAGGAAAAATCAGGAATTGCTAAGTAAACTTAATAAAGCTGAAACAAGGTTAGCTCAATATGAACATGCCTCTGAAGGTGCCAGTGAGGGTTTATGGGAAAGGAATTTATTAACCAACGAGGTGTTTATTTCTCCTCCATGGGCAAAAATGCTTGGTTTTAAACCATCTGAAATACAAGAAAGTATTGGTGTATGGGAAAGTCTAATTCATCCAGATGATAAAGAAAAGGCCCTTAGGAATTTTAATAACTATATTGGCGGTAAATTGGCCAAATATGCTATTGATTTCAGATTGAGAACTAAAGCAGGTAATTATATATGGGTTCACTCTAAAGCCAAACTTACAAAGGATGAAAATGGCAAACCCATTTGTATTTCAGGCTCACATACTGATGTAACAGAGAAAAAAAGATCAGCAGAATTACTGCTTGCCAGTGAAAAAAAATATAAATACCTATTTGAAAAGTCATTGATAGGTATAATGAGAATAAAAGCCTCGGATTTAAGTATTTCTGATATCAATCAAAGAGGTTTAAGTATTTTAGCACTCCCTTCAAAAAAACGCTTTATGAAATTGCAGGATATTTTCGTTAATACCGAAGAAATCAGGCAGATTAAAAAGCTTTTAAGAAAGCAAAATATTCTGGAAGAATATGAAATAAAAGTTACTCGCTGGGATGAGTCTGAAACCTGGATTTCTATGTCTGCTGTTGCCTATGAAGATGAGAAAGATAGCTTTTTTGACATCATTTTTAGAGACATAACTGATTTTAAAGAAAATCTTATTGAATTACAAAGGCTTAATTTTGAGTTAGATAATTTCGTTTACCACGCTTCTCACGATATCAGGTCTCCTTTGAGGTCTATGATGGGCTTGATTGAAATACTGAAAACAGAGAAAAACCCGGGTGAAGTACGCAAAATAATTGATATGATTTCCGGCAGTGTAAACCGTTTGGATAAATTCGTAGTGGACTTACTGGCGATGTCTAGAAATAATAGGGTGACAGAAGCCTCTGTACCTATTCATTTTATGGTAGAAATTAATAACAGTGTTACTAATTTTCATCATGTTTACACCACGAAAAACTTAGAAATTAGAACTAAGATATTGGAAAGTGTACCTTTTTATTCTGATTTAACTAAGATTCGGATTATTTTGAATAACCTTATTTCTAATGCTATCAAATATCGCAAGAATAGGCATAATTTGGTGTCCCACATCAATATTTATGTCGATACCAATCCGGTAGAGGCTACTATTAAAATTGAGGATAATGGCGAAGGAATTCCGCCTGATAAACTAGAGAAAATTTTTGATATGTTTTACAGAGCCTCAGAAAATAGTGAGGGTAGTGGTTTAGGAATGTACATTGTAAAAAATGTGATCAAAAAATTAAACGCCACCATTGATGTAAATTCAGTTGATAGGGAGGGGACCACTTTTGTAATTAAAATCCCTAATAATCCTCCCATTCAATAATTCAAATAAAATTGGTCTAGTCAAATAACAAGTAGCTACCTAGTTCAGGATAGCGTAAATCTTATTTTTAGTTTTCCTCTAATGCTTCTTCATACTGCCTCTTAAATTTCTGTTATTCCTTAAAGAACTACAACACATATCCATCTTAATTACCTTAATTCCTTAGTATTTCCCCTTAATAATTTAGCATTTTTCGTTCATAATTGACAAACTTCCTAAAAATTTTCTTTTGCTATTGCAGCCCTGTAACTAAATGCTGCTATTTCAGGATGTTCCTTCCGAATCTTCAGCATTCTTTTCTCTTAATACTATTAATTTTTTAATGTTTTCCACTGCTTCAGCATCTTGCTTAATTCTCTTAATTCTTAAATGCATCTCCAGTTGCTTTAGCAACCTTCGTATATAATTCCTTTTCAAAATAAATACCACCCATATCCTTTATTCTATCCAATATTTTATAATTTTAGATTTATAATAATAACAGAATAGATGTCAGTACATAAAAAGCCAGTTAAGAAAATAACCACTCATCAATTACAAGAAATGAAAACGCGAGGAGAGAAAATCTCTATGCTCACTGCCTACGATTACTCCATGGCAAAATTAGTAGATGCGGCAGGGGTAGATGTTATTTTAGTGGGAGATTCGGCTTCCAATGTGATGGCCGGACATGAAACTACATTGCCAATTACGCTTGATCAGATGATTTATCATGCATCATCGGTGGTTCGTGCTGTACAACGAGCTTTAGTAGTGGTAGACATCCCTTTTGGCTCTTACCAAGGCAACTCATCAGAGGCACTGAGGTCATCTATTCGTATTATGAAGGAATCAGGAGGACATGCAGTGAAAATGGAAGGTGGTGCAGAGATTAAAGAATCTATAGTGAGAATTTTATCGGCCGGCATTCCGGTAATGGGGCATTTAGGATTAACTCCTCAATCTATTTATAAATTCGGAACTTATACAGTAAGAGCAAGGGAAGAGGACGAAGCACAAAAATTGATTGATGATGCCAAAATTTTAGAAGATTGTGGGTGTTTTAGCATTGTTTTAGAGAAAATACCGGCCAAATTAGCTAAAAAAGTAGCTGAATCAGTAAATATTCCAATCATAGGTATAGGAGCCGGAGCAGAAGTTGATGGGCAGGTTTTGGTTTTACATGATTTATTAGGCATCACCACAGAATTTAAGCCACGTTTTTTAAGACACTATGCCAAGTTAGATGGTATTATTACCGAAGCCATTGGTAAATATGTGGAGGATGTGAAAAGTGTAGACTTCCCTAATGAAGATGAGAGTTATTGATAAACTGAAAATCTATCTTTTACTATCCGTAGTCTTCAGCGCAGCGGTGACTATGGATTAAAAAATAAATTGGAGTCTCAGAATCACACTAGGTTTTCAAATAAGTGCTACCAATGACGTTACCAAGGCGTTAATTATTTCAAGAAACTAAATGGTCTTATTAATAACGAGATTACTTCATCCTAATGGGATTCGCAATGAACGATACCAATGGTGGTGATGCTCCGTAAATGGCTTGATGGCCGCTTGCCTAAATGAATAGCTTAAAGCGTAAACACTTTTTAACCTACTAATTAAATCACTTCATCACTTCAAAACATCTTAACCTAGAGCAACTTTTTCCTGTTCGCCTTTTTCTCAGCATGTTGTTTTTTGCTGTCCAGGCGTTTTTTAACAGCTGTTTTGGAAGGCTTGGTGGCAATTCTTTTTTTCTTTTTGCGAAAAGCTTTTTCCAGCATTTCATAAAATTTCTTGATCGCTATCTCTTTATTTTGTAGTTGAGAGCGTTTTTCCTGAGCATCAATGATTAAAACTCCTTCTGTTGTTAACTTTGCACTTAGTTTTTTTTGTAAGAGCTCTTTTTCATCATCATTGAGTAATCCAGTCTGTAGAATATCAAATCTTAAGCTGATTTTAGTATTCACTTTATTAACATTTTGCCCTCCTGGCCCACTACTTTTAGAAGCAGTAAATTCCATTTCGGGAGTAAAAACTTGTTGCTTTATTTTTTGTGAGATCTGCATGCATTAAAGCTTGATAAGTGTTTTAGTTTATTTAGAAACTGATTTTGAACAAACGCAACTAAGTGCTCAAGATACATAGTTGACTCAATCTTTAAAAACTCTTTTCAATACTCCTCTAACAATCAGTGCAGCAATTAAAATAGTTCCTCCTGCAATAATAAATTCCATAAGCTATTAATTTTGTATAGTTACTATTAGTACAGGTGGATTGTTTATATTATGGCTTTTAAGTTTATTGAAATTCTCTACTAATTTCGGGCGCTATATTTTTCATCTTTCGAATAAAAAGGAAACAAGCTTTCCCACTTACCGTTTTTTAGTAAATTCGCATACAGTTAATTTTTACAAACCAATTCATAAACTATGGCATCTAATAATCATAAAATTTTATATACCAAAACAGACGAAGCACCGGCTTTGGCCACCTATTCTTTTTTACCTATTGTTAAGGCATTTACAGATTCCGCCGGAGTTGTAGTGGAAACTCGTGATATTTCTTTGGCAGGCAGAATTATTGCTGTTTTTTCAGATCGATTAAAACCAGAACAACAAATAAAAGATGATTTGGCTGAGTTAGGTGAAATTGCCAAGACACCTGAAGCCAATATAGTAAAATTACCTAATATAAGTGCTTCTATTCCACAGTTGAAAGAAGCTATTACAGAATTGCAGGCCCTGGGATACGATCTGCCAAATTATCCTGATGAACCTTCCTCCGAAGAGGAAAAGCAAATAAGAGCCAAGTACGATACTGTAAAAGGAAGTGCGGTAAATCCTGTATTGAGAGAAGGTAATTCCGACAGAAGGGCACCGAAAGCCGTAAAAGATTATGCTAAAAAGCACCCTCACTCAATGGGCAAATGGTCGAAAGATTCCAAAACTCATGTGGCCAGTATGACCGAAGGCGATTTCTACGGAAGTGAAAAGTCAGTAACATTAAATAAAGCCACTGAAGTAAAGATTGAATGGAAAGGAACTGATGGAAGCACGAAAGTTTTAAAGTCGGGCTTGAAATTGCAAGAAGGTGAAATTATTGATGCCGCTGTATTGAGTAGAAAGGCGCTCAAAGAATTTTTAGCGGCTCAAAAAGAAGAAGCCAAAAAGTTAGGAGTGCTATTTTCTATTCACCTCAAAGCTACCATGATGAAGGTTTCCGACCCCATCATTTTCGGACATGCAGTAACTGTGTTTTTTGCTCCTGTTTTTGAAAAGCACGGTAAAACATTAGCTGAAATAGGAGTAGATCCAAGTAATGGGTTCGCGGTTTTAGTAAATCAATTAAAAGAATTACCGGAGGATAAAAGAAAGGTAATAGAAAAAGACATTGAAGCCTGCTATACGGAAGGCCCTGATTTAGCCATGGTAAATTCAGATAAAGGAATTACCAATTTGCATGTGCCGAGTGATGTGATTATTGATGCTTCTATGCCCGCTATGATCCGAACTTCCGGTAAAATGTGGAATAAGAACAATGAACTGCAGGATGCAATTACCATTATTCCTGACAGATCATATGCAGGCGTTTACCAGCAAACTATCGATTTCTGTAAAGAAAATGGTGCTTTTGATCCAAGTACCATGGGTTCTGTAGCTAACGTAGGTTTAATGGCCCAAAAGGCGGAGGAATATGGCTCACACGATAAAACCTTTGAAATCCCTGCTGCAGGTGAGGTGAAAGTAATAGATAGTGAAGGAAAAGAAATATTTAACCACTCAGTAGAAGAAGGAGATATCTGGAGAATGTGCCAGGTGAAAGATGCTCCGGTGAAAGATTGGGTGAAGTTAGCTGTTAATAGAGCAAAAGACACAAAAGTACCTACTATATTTTGGCTTGACAAGGAAAGAGCCCACGATGCAGAGTTAATCAAGAAAGTTAATGTGTACTTGAAAGAGCATGATACTTCTGGTTTGGACATTCAAATTATGGCACCTAAGGAGGCTACATTATTCTCTTGCCAGCAGATTAAGGCTGGAAAAGATACTATTTCAGTAACGGGAAATGTGTTGAGAGATTACTTAACTGATTTATTCCCGATTTTAGAAGTGGGGACCAGTGCGAAAATGCTTTCTATTGTTCCATTAATGAATGGTGGAGGTTTGTTTGAGACCGGTGCCGGTGGATCTGCCCCAAAACATGTTGAGCAATTTGTGGAAGAAGGTCACCTGCGTTGGGATTCGCTGGGAGAGTTTTTAGCATTGGCTGTCTCTCTGGATCATTTGGGTAAAACCTTCGACAATGAAAGAGCCATTATTTTAGGGGAAGCCTTAGATGTAGCCACAGGGAAATTTCTGGAGAATGATAAATCTCCCTCACGAAAAGTCAATGAAATGGATGTAAGAGGGAGTCATTTTTATTTGGCGATGTACTGGGCGGAAGCTTTGGCTGCACAATCCAAAGATGCTGATCTTCAAAAAATATTTAAAAGAGCAGTGGATAGTCTTTCATTGAAAGAAGGCATTATAAATGAAGAATTAATTGCTGCGCAAGGCAATAAATTAGACATAGGAGGCTATTATAAGCCAAGTGAAGATTTATTGAATAAGCACATGCGCCCAAGTAAAACTTTAAACGAGATTTTAGCCTCTATTGTATCCTAAAAGAAGGTATTTGCCCTATTGACGGGTAGTATAAGGAGTCAATTTTAATAATTCCAATAAAAAATAAAAGCTCACTAAGAAAGTGAGCTTTTTTTGTTGAAAAACGAAACCTGATCGTTAAACAATTCATATAGATAAATATGAAAACGATACTTCCATTTTTCCCTCTTAATTTAGTGGCTTTCCCCGGTCAAAAGCTTAACCTACATGTTTTTGAGCCTAGGTACAAAGAACTTATAAAAGATTGTGTGGCCAATGAGAGCAATTTTGCTATTCCATCTTATGTAAAAAATAAAATTGATTTTGGTACAGAAATGAAAATTGCCAATATCGCTAAAGAGTATGATGATGGACGATTCGACATAGAAACAGAAGCATTAGGTGCTTTACAAGTGCTCAATATGGAAAATCCTTATCGCGACAAATTATATGCCGCAGGGGAAGTAGAGATTATATCTAATGTGGATAATGGCGATGTTATATTGAAAGAAGCATTATTTGAATCTTTAACAGAGTTGTACACCTTGGTAGAAATACAGAAAGTGCCTCTTACAAAGGATTTCAGGGTTTTCGATATTGCCCATCAGATTGGTTTATCCAAAGAGGCTGAATATGATTTACTTCAAATGCGAGAAGAAAGACAGCGGCAAAGATTTTTATTAGACCATTTAAAGGTAATATTACCTCAATTAAGAGACATACAAAAGAATAAAGAGTTAGTGCAGATGAATGGCCATTTCAGGCATTATGATCCATTGGAATTCTAATTTATTTTTTAACAGTGCCATTTAACGAAGAAAAATGCAGGGTAAAAGATGTGTCTTTGAAGTAATAGAGGTAGGCTTTTTTTGGTAAATAACCTGGATATAAACTTCACTGCTAAAAAAAAATCCCTAGAGCTCTTTTGAACGCTAAGGATTTGAATGTTTATTAAGAAAGTAGCTTTTATCTGGCAGTTGCTTCGGTTGTATTAGGGTCTACACCATGTAATTTACCTAATTCAATATCGATATACCATAAGCCCATTCCTTCTTCTCCAATAATATCAAAAATCTCCAATGCCCTTCTTGAGATGGTTTCTTCCTCCCTCTGTTCAGTTACAAACCATTGTAGAAAATTAAACGTAGTAAAATCTTTTGTGCTAAAACAATGGTCTACTAATTCATGAATTGATTTGGTCACCTTGATTTCATGATCTAAAATCAATTCAAAAACTTCCCTTAAGCTATTAAAATCATGTCTGATCTCATTAATAGCTGGCTGCAAAGCATGTCCACCCGCTTCATTGATATAACTGAATAGCTTCAACATGTGACCTCTTTCCTCATTGGAGTGCTCATATAAAAACTTAGCTGAATTAATATATCCCTTAGTTTCGCACCAGGAAGCCATAGATAAATAATAGGCGGAAGATTTTCCTTCCATTACAATTTGTTTGTTGAGTAATTTTTCGGTTGGTTCCGACAATGATCTTTTTGGTGTGATTAAGTCCTTCATAAGTATTCTATTTATATCATCAAATATACAGAAATATTGCGTTTAAGGTTGCCTATAATTTTAATATGAAATTGGACTCACTCTAAAGAAGATGCCTAGGTGCCTATGTGATGGTGTGTTGAAGTGTTGAGGTGAAGAAGCTATTAGGTTTTGAAGTGACTTCCGGTCAAAAGCTGACCAACCTTTGGCTAAGATGCTTATGAAATAGCTATTAGCATCAGGAGAAATTACACTCTAAAATCATTTACTTAAATTTATAGTTAAATGGTTTTTCAAGTCGATTCCAAGCCCCACTTGGGGTGAAATCTTCGTAGCCTAGAGTTTTAACCCTAGAAATTAATGCACAACACCCACACGATTTTGGCGGCATTTTTGTTCCGCGCAGCAGGAAAACAAAAATGATGACAAAATCTTATAATTCATGCTATTAGCCACAGGATATGGGGAAAGGCGTAGGGGAAATTAACAAATTGTATAATTTTCTTAATGGAAGTATTATTTTGAAATTTATAATCTTTCAAGCAGCTTTATGCCATAGGCCTGCCAAAGGCTGGCAAGCCCCCCAATGGGTGGCCGGATATCCCAATGGTACAAAAGCTGGTTTCAGACCTCATCGTTGCAAACGATGAGGAGAAAAAATAAAATGAAATAGGATACAAAAAAAAGCCCCTGAATATCAGAGGCTTTTGAATTATGATTTAATGTTAATTGAATTAAGACTTAGCCTCTAACTCTTTAATTTTATTCAATGCTGAACCTGACTTATACCAGCCTATTTGTGCATCATTATAAGTATGATTTACTTTTATCACCTCTTTATCACCATTTTCATGGACTAATTCCAATTGAAGTGGCTTGTCAGGGGCAAACTGATCCAGATCTAAGAAATTGATTTTGTCATTTTCCTGAATTTTATCGTAATCAGCTTCATCAGCGAATGTTAAACCAAGCATACCTTGTTTTTTCAAATTGGTTTCATGGATTCTGGCAAATGATTTCACCAAAACAGCCTTTACACCTAAGTGCCTTGGCTCCATAGCAGCATGCTCTCTTGAAGAACCTTCCCCATAATTATGGTCACCCACTACAATTGTTGGAATACCTTTTTCCTTGTAGGCTCTTTGAGTAGCCGGAACCGGACCGTATTCGCCAGTAAGTTGATTTTTAACTTTATTGGTTTCACCATTGAAAGCATTAACTGCACCTATTAGGCAATTATCTGAAATATTATCTAAGTGGCCTCTAAATCTTAACCAAGGTCCTGCCATAGAAATATGATCGGTGGTACATTTTCCTTCTGCTTTAATAAGTATTTGAGCATTCACAATATTTTTGCCGGCCCAGGCATCAAATGGCTCCAATAGCTGCAATCTTTTGGAATCTGGAGCTACTTTCACATTTACTTCATGACCGTTATCGGCCGGAGCCTGATAGCCATTATCTTCTACTGCAAAACCTAGTTCCGGTAATTCAGCACCAAAAGGAGGGTCTAATTTTACTTGCTCTCCTTTATCATTGGTAAGAGTATCTGTTAAAGGGTTGAAACCTAAATCACCACTGATAGCAATAGCAGCCACCATTTCAGGGGAAGTCACAAAAGCATGAGTATTAGGGTTTCCATCAGCTCTTTTAGAGAAATTCCTGTTAAAAGAGTGAATAATGGTATTCTTTTCACCTTTGTCGGCACCCGTCCTTGACCACTGACCAATACAAGGTCCGCAGGCATTAGTAAATATGGTTGCATCTAAATCAGTGAATATTTTCAAAAGACCATCTCTATCTGCAGTAAACCTTACTTGTTCCGATCCTGGATTAATACCAAATTCAGACTTAGTTTTAAGGCCTTTTTCAACCGCTTGCTTTGCTATTGAAGAGGCACGCGCTAAATCTTCGTAAGATGAATTTGTACATGATCCTATTAATCCCCATTCCACTTTAGTTGGCCAACCATTCTTCTCAGCTTCCGCTTTCAATTGAGAAATTGGAGTAGCTCTATCAGGAGTGAATGGTCCGTTCACATGCGGCTCCAAAGTAGTAAGGTCTATTTCAATTACCTGATCAAAGTACTGCTCAGGATTGGCATAAACCTCATCATCTCCTGTTAAATGTGCTTTTACTTTATTGGCCTCGTCAGCTATGTCGTTTCTGTCGGTAGATCTTAGGTATCTTTCCATGGCTTCATCATAGCCGAATGTGGAGGTAGTTGCACCAATTTCAGCACCCATATTACAGATAGTACCTTTACCTGTTGCAGATAAAGATTTTGCACCTGGACCAAAATATTCTACTATAGCACCTGTTCCACCTTTTACAGTTAAGATTCCGGCTACTTTAAGGATAACATCTTTGGCAGATGTCCAGCCATTTAGTTTTCCTGTTAACTTAACACCGATTAATTTAGGGAATTTCAGCTCCCATGCCATTCCAGCCATTACATCAACAGCATCAGCCCCACCAACACCTATGGCCACCATGCCTAAGCCTCCGGCATTTACTGTATGCGAGTCAGTACCAATCATCATCCCACCAGGGAATGCGTAATTTTCCAATACTACCTGGTGAATTATACCTGCACCTGGTTTCCAGAAGCCTATTCCATATTTATTAGAAACAGATTCCAAAAAGTTAAATACTTCACCACTAGCAGTGAGAGAACTTCTTAAATCTTCCTTTGCACCTTCTTTGGCTAAAATTAAGTGATCGCAATGAACGGTTGAGGGTACAGCTGCCTGATCTTTGCCGGCCTGCATAAATTGAAGCAACGCCATTTGGGCCGTTGCATCTTGCATAGCCACTCTATCTGGCTTAAAGTCAACGTAAGATTTCCCTCTTTCGAAAGCTTTTGTTGCTTTTCCATCCCAAAGGTGAGTATATAATATTTTCTCTGAAAGGGTTAATGGTTTGTTCACCACCTTCCTTGCAGCCTCTATTTTATCATTCATGCCGGCATAAACTGCCTTAATCATGTCTAAATCGAATGCCATAAAATTGTTTATTTTATTGAATGCTTTTATTTAATCAATGCAAAGATACGAAAACACAGATTTTTTCCTAGCTATAGTTCCAGTATAATTTTACAAGTTATGGTTGTTGTTTATCTTATAAATAGCTTTATATTAAGTGATTAGATGCTAGTACTTAAAGTTTTACTTGTTTTTTCTTGTTTACAATATTGAATCACTTATATTTGGGTATTAATGCAAAATCTGTTTGGTTTAAAGTGCACGTATGTAAATAAATTCGACTTTTTTATGAAAGCTTTCGATGAAAATATATTAAATGTACTAAAACAGCTTAGATTTGCATTTAATTTTAAATTAATTGATATATTTTTGACCACAATAGTATAGAAATGAAAAACATGATTTATAAATATTTTCTTATCTGTGTGATTGGTTGCCTTTTTCAGCTCCCAAATGCATTCAGTCAAGTTTGTGATTTCGATTTTAGTTATAAAACAACTAAAGTAAATGACAGTAATTTCACAATTAGTTTAATTCCAAATAATGCTGCGGGTAATTTTACTTTTAAATTATATGACCTAATTGAAGGTAAGGTAATTACTGAAAAACAATCAATAATTGGTTCTACAAGCCAAAATATTGAATTTAAGGAAATTAAGCCTTCCACTTATACAGTATTTATTTTCAAAGAAGGCTGTAAAAGCAATAAAACTGTAGGGGAAATAGAAGGAATAATATTGACTTCTGAAAGATAAATGCGTATGAAATCAAATTTTACTAAAAAAATTGTTTTTGGGATTTTTTTAATTTTAGGAACATTATTTTCCTCAAATATTTCCTATTCCCAGTGTCCAACAACTGCTAATGCTGTTAGAAACTCAACCGATATAACTTGCAACGGTTTAACGGATGGTACAATTACTGTCGAAATCACTGATGGAACACCTCCATTTAATTTTGAATTGTTTGACAATAACATAGGTAGTTTTGTTACTTTATCTGTGACAAGAACTGTAAGTGGAGACGGAAGGACAGTGGTTTTTTCAGATGTATACTCTTCATCATTTCAAGTTGTTGTGTTCAAATCTGGGTGTCCTACGATTCAAATTACTGATGGTCCCTTTGGTTTCGTTATTGATGAACCAGCTTTATTAGAACCCTCTGTGTTATCAATAACCCCTGATTGCGATAATTCAGGTTCTGGTGTTATTGATCTTACCATTGTGGGTGGCACAACACCTTATTCTTATTTATGGAGCAATGGTGCAATTACTCAAGACATCACCGGTCTCGTAGCTGGAAGCTATGACGTAACTATAACTGATGCTAATGGTTGTGATTCTACTCTTACAAACATAATTGTGCCTGATTTCACCCAGGCAGATGCTGGTCCAGATCAAACCATTTGTGAAGACAATACCACTTTAGCAGGTAATGCGGTGGGTACGAATGAAACAGGGACCTGGTCAATCATCAGTGAGCCGGTTGCAGGAACAGCTGCGATTACAGGTTTAAATAATCCAACAACTACATTAACTGGTTTAACCGAAGTTGGTGATTATGTGCTAAGATGGACTATTACTGATAATAACGGAATTTGTACTCCAACAAGTAACGAAGTTACCATCACAGTTAATGAATTAACCACTCCATTAGCAGGGGCAGATCAACAGGTTTGTGTCGATGAAGCTACTTTAGCGGCAAATACACCAGCAGCTACAGAAACAGGAATCTGGACAGTTGTAAGTGGAAGTGGAACTTTTGTTGATGCGAATAACCCAACTACTTTAGTTACAGGTTTATCAGCCGGAGTGAACGAATTTTCATGGACGATAACAGATAACAACCTTGTTTGTGATCCGCAATCTGATAATGTAATCATTGAATTTATAGATTTAACAACAGCCGATGCTGGTCCGGATCAAACCATTTGTGAAGACAATACCACTTTAGCAGGTAATGCGGTGGGTACGAATGAAACAGGGACCTGGTCAATCATCAGTGAGCCGGTTGCAGGAACAGCTGCGATTACAGGTTTAAATAATCCAACAACTACATTAACTGGTTTAACCGAAGTTGGTGATTATGTGCTAAGATGGACTATTACTGATAATAACGGAATTTGTACTCCAACAAGTAACGAAGTTACCATCACAGTTAATGAATTAACCACTCCATTAGCAGGGGCAGATCAACAGGTTTGTGTCGATGAAGCTACTTTAGCGGCAAATACACCAGCAGCTACAGAAACAGGAATCTGGACAGTTGTAAGTGGAAGTGGAACTTTTGTTGATGCGAATAACCCAACTACTTTAGTTACAGGTTTATCAGCCGGAGTGAACGAATTTTCATGGACGATAACAGATAACAACCTTGTTTGTGATCCGCAATCTGATAATGTAATCATTGAATTTATAGATTTAACAACAGCCGATGCTGGTCCGGATCAAACCATTTGTGAAGACAATACCACTTTAGCAGGTAATGCGGTGGGTACGAATGAAACAGGGACCTGGTCAATCATCAGTGAGCCAGTGGCAGGAACAGCTGCGATTACAGGTTTAAATAATCCAACAACTACATTAACTGGTTTAACCGAAGTTGGTGATTATGTGCTAAGATGGACTATTACTGATAATAACGGAATTTGTACTCCAACAAGTAACGAAGTTACCATCACAGTTAATGAATTAACCACTCCATTAGCAGGGGCAGATCAACAGGTTTGTGTCGATGAAGCTACTTTAGCGGCAAATACACCAGCAGCTACAGAAACAGGAATCTGGACAGTTGTAAGTGGAAGTGGAACTTTTGTTGATGCGAATAACCCAACTACTTTAGTTACAGGTTTATCAGCCGGAGTGAACGAATTTTCATGGACGATAACAGATAACAACCTTGTTTGTGATCCGCAATCTGATAATGTAATCATTGAATTTATAGATTTAACAACAGCCGATGCTGGTCCGGATCAAACCATTTGTGAAGACAATACCACTTTAGCAGGTAATGCGGTGGGTACGAATGAAACAGGGACCTGGTCAATCATCAGTGAGCCAGTGGCAGGAACATCTGCGATTACAGGTTTAAATAATCCAACAACTACATTAACTGGTTTAACCGAAGTTGGTGATTATGTGCTAAGATGGACTATTACTGATAATAACGGAATTTGTACTCCAACAAGTAACGAAGTTACCATCACAGTTAATGAATTAACCACTCCATTAGCAGGGGCAGATCAACAGGTTTGTGTCGATGAAGCTACTTTAGCGGCAAATACACCAGCAGCTACAGAAACAGGAATCTGGACAGTTGTAAGTGGAAGTGGAACTTTTGTTGATGCGAATAACCCAACTACTTTAGTTACAGGTTTATCAGCCGGAGTGAACGAATTTTCATGGACGATAACAGATAACAACCTTGTTTGTGATCCGCAATCTGATAATGTAATCATTGAATTTATAGATTTAACAACAGCCGATGCTGGTCCGGATCAAACCATTTGTGAAGACAATACCACTTTAGCAGGTAATGCGGTGGGTACGAATGAAACAGGGACCTGGTCAATCATCAGTGAGCCAGTGGCAGGAACATCTGCGATTACAGGTTTAAATAATCCAACAACTACATTAACTAGTTTAACCGAAGTTGGTGATTATGTGCTAAGATGGACTATTACTGATAATAACGGAATTTGTACTCCAACAAGTAACGAAGTTACCATCACAGTTAATGAATTAACCACTCCATTAGCAGGGGCAGATCAACAAGTATGTGTAGATGAAGCGACATTAGCAGCCAACGGAGTAACGGCAACAGAAACGGGTACCTGGACAGTAGTAAGTGGAAGTGGAACTTTTACTGATGCAAATGATCCAACTACCTTAGTAACTGGTTTGTCAGCCGGAGTGAATGAATTTTCATGGACAATCACAGATAATAACTTAGTATGTGATCCTCAGTCAGACAATGTAGTTATTGAGTTTATAGATTTAACAATTGCCGATGCAGGATTGGATCAAACCATTTGTTTAGACAACACCACATTAGCAGGAAATGCAGTAGGCACCAATGAAACCGGTACCTGGACTGTAATCAGCCAACCGGGTGGAGGAGCAGTAGCCTTTGATGATGCAAATGTTGCAACTACATCAGTTACAGGATTAACAGCCATTGGTGATTATATACTAAGATGGACAATCACAGATAATAATGGAGTTTGTACCCCAACCAGTGATGAAGTTACCATTACCGTTAATGAATTAACTACACCGCTAGCAGGAGCCGATCAACAAGTTTGCTTAGATGAAGCTACTTTGGCGGCAAATACAGTATCAGCTACAGAAACAGGCACCTGGACAGTAGTGAGTGGAAGTGGAACTTTTGTAAATGCCAATGATCCAACTACTTTGGTTACAGGTTTATCAGCAGGCGTAAACGAATTTTCATGGACAATAACAGATAACAATCTTATTTGCGATCCACAATCTGATAATGTAATTATTGAATTTATTGATTTAACAACAGCCGATGCTGGTCCAGATCAAACCATTTGTGAAGACAATACCACTTTAGCAGGTAATGCGGTGGGTACGGATGAAACCGGAACATGGACAATCATCAGTGAGCCGGTTGCAGGAACTGCAGTGATTACAGATGTGAATGACCCGGTTAGTACTTTAACTAACTTAAATGAGGTAGGAGCTTATGTTTTAAGATGGACGATCACAGATAATAATGGAATCTGTACTGAAACTTTTGCTGAGGTTACCATCACAGTAGGAGAATTAACGGCAGCAGATGCAGGTTCTGCTCAGGACATATGTGAAGACAATACTACCTTAGCAGGAAATGCAGCAGGAACTGATGAGACAGGCACCTGGACAATAATAAGTGAGCCAGTAGCAGGCACAGCAGTCATTACAGATGTGAATGACCCGGTTAGTACATTAACTGGTTTAACTGAATCAGGTGACTATATATTAAGATGGACAATTACTGATGATAATGGTATTTGTACTGAAACTACTTCAGATGTTACCATCACAGTAAACCAAATCACTGTAGCAGATGCAGGTGCAAACCAGAATGTATGTGAAGACAATACTACCTTAGCAGGAAATGCAGCGGGTACAGATGAAACCGGAACCTGGACAATCATCAGTGAGCCGGTTGCAGGAACTGCAGTGATTACAGATTTAAATATTCCAACAAGCCCATTAACTGGCTTAACAGAAGTAGGTGATTATGTACTAAGATGGACTATCACAGATAACAATGGAATCTGTACTGAAACTTTTGCTGAGGTTACCATCACAGTAGGAGAGTTAACTGCAGCAGATGCAGGTGCAGCTCAAGAAATATGTGAAGACAATACCATTTTAGCAGGAAATGCGGCAGGAACTGATGAAACTGGAACCTGGTCAATAGTTAGTGAGCCAGTTGCAGGAACAGCTGTGATTACAGATCCAAATAATCCAACCAGTACATTAACAGGCTTAACCGAGCCAGGTGCTTATGTATTAAGATGGACAATTACTGATGATAATGGTATTTGTACTGAAACAACTTCAGATGTTACCATCACAGTAAACCAAATCACAGTAGCAGATGCAGGTGTAAACCAGAATGTATGTGAAGACAATACTACATTGGCTGGTAATGCAGCAGGTACAGATGAAACCGGAACCTGGACAATCATCAGTGAGCCGGTTGCAGGAACTGCAGTGATTACAGATTTAAATAATCCAACAAGCACATTAACTGGCTTAACAGAAGTAGGTGATTATGTACTAAGATGGACTATCACAGATAACAATGGAATCTGTACTGAAACTTTTGCTGAGGTTACCATCACAGTAGGAGAGTTAACTGCAGCAGATGCAGGTGCAGCTCAAGAAATATGTGAAGACAATACCATTTTAGCAGGAAATGCGGCAGGAACTGATGAAACTGGAACCTGGTCAATAGTTAGTGAGCCAGTTGCAGGAACAGCTGTGATTACAGATCCAAATAATCCAACCAGTACATTAACAGGCTTAACCGAGCCAGGTGCTTATGTATTAAGATGGACAATTACTGATGATAATGGTATTTGTACTGAAACTACTTCAGATGTTACCATCACAGTAAACCAAATCACAGTAGCAGATGCAGGTGTAAACCAGAATGTATGTGAAGACAATACTACATTGGCTGGTAATGCAGCAGGTACAGATGAAACCGGAACCTGGACAATCATCAGTGAGCCGGTTGCAGGAACTGCAGTGATTACAGATTTAAATGACCCTGTTAGCACATTAACTGGCTTAACAGAAGTAGGTGATTATGTACTAAGATGGACTATCACAGATAACAATGGAATCTGTACTGAAACTTTCGCTGAGGTTACCATCACAGTAGGAGAGTTAACGGCAGCAGATGCAGGTGCAGCTCAAGAAATATGTGAAGACAATACCATTTTAGCAGGAAATGCGGCAGGAACTGATGAAACTGGAACCTGGTCAATAGTTAGTGAGCCAGTTGCAGGAACAGCTGTGATTACAGATCCAAATAATCCAACCAGTACATTAACAGGCTTAACCGAGCCAGGTGCTTATGTATTAAGATGGACAATTACTGATGATAATGGTATTTGTACTGAAACTACTTCAGATGTTACCATCACAGTAAACCAAATCACAGTAGCAGATGCAGGTGTAAACCAGAATGTATGTGAAGACAATACTACATTGGCTGGTAATGCAGCAGGTACAGATGAAACCGGAACCTGGACAATCATCAGTGAGCCGGTTGCAGGAACTGCAGTGATTACAGATTTAAATGACCCTGTTAGCACATTAACTGGCTTAACAGAAGTAGGTGATTATGTACTAAGATGGACTATCACAGATAACAATGGAATCTGTACTGAAACTTTCGCTGAGGTTACAATTTCATTACAGGAACAGCCTGACGCAGGCTCAAATGCCACAGCCGAAATTTGTAATACAGCTGATGAATTTGATTTATTAGCAGCCAAAGGAGATGGAGATAACGGAGGTGTTTGGAATGATTTAGATGGAAGTGGCGTAACAATTACAGGTAATCTTGCTGATTTTACCGGTGTAGGTGCAGGAGTTTATAATTTTGAATATGTAGTTGGAGCTGCACCTTGTACTCCAGATGACGCGATTTTAACAGTTACTGTTATTGAACAACTAACTGCAGGATCAAATGACTCAACGCAAATTTGTGTTGAAACCGCCTCTCTAGACTTATTAGTAGCTAAAGGTGATGGAGATGATGGTGGAATATGGGAAGATACCGATGCTAGTGGCGCAACAATTACAGGAAATATTGCTGATTTTACCGGTATTGCTCCAGGCTTCTATCAGTTTACTTACGAAATTGGTGCTGCACCATGCGCCGAAGAATCTGCTATTTTGGTGGTGGAAATTTTAGCAGAACCGGATGCAGGTTCTGATGGAACAGCTAATGTTTGTAACAATACAGATGAATTCGATTTATTAGCAGCAAAAGGCGATGGTGATGATGGTGGACTTTGGGATGATACAGACGCTAGTGGCGCAACAATTACAGGTAATCTTGCTGATTTTACCGGTGTTATTCCAGGTACATATAATTTCACTTACATAATTGATAATGGCTTATGTTCTCCGGAATTCGCCATTTTAACAGTAACAGTAGGTGAGCTTGTAGTCACTGCTGATCTGGTTCAGCCTGTTAATTGTGGAGAAAATGGTACTATCACTTTAAATATTACCACAGGTACCGCAGATGTAATTGTTTGGTTAGATGCTGATGATAATATTTTTGATGATGGAGATGGTAATGGCCTAGTGCTCAGTGCTCCGGCAGGAACTTATTCCGTAATGGTGAGTGATCAGACCACAACTTGTATGTATCAGGAAACTTTTGTTATAACAGATCCTGCAACTTTCACTGTTGATGCTACTATTACAGACCAAACCACTTGTGATGTAAATGATGGAAGCATAGAGTTAACCTTAACGCCTCCATCGGCAACCGCTACATTTGTGTGGACGGGTCCGGGAATTGATGCTTCTAATGAAAATAATGAAAATCAAGTAAATCTAGCGCCGGGAGATTATACAGTATTGATAACTGATGGAGATTGTTCTTTCACAGATACTTATACTATAGCTCCGGCAGAATCAATTACTGCTACTGCTTCTAATACAACTTTAGCAACTTGTGGTGCTGAGGATGGAACAATCACTATTGATGTAACACAAATAGGAACTAATCCATATGATATTATCATCAATGATGAGGATAATAACTTTGTAGCAGAAGCCTTAAATCAGGATGGATCTTTAAACCCATTAGAATTTAATGGACTGGGTCAAGGTAATTATAATATTATTGTGAAAGATAATGTGACTAATTGCGAATTGAATTTAAGTGTTTTTGTTAATGAAGATGCACCATTTACCATAGATAATGCCAGCATTATAAATATTACTACTTGTGATGCGGCTGAAGGTGCTATTAGCTTAACAATATCAGGTGCTAGTGGAACAGAGACTATTTCATGGGCAGGTCCTGATGGGTTTACTGCCAGCACACAAAATATAGCAAACTTAGTGGTTGCCGGTACTTATACGGTAACTATTGTAGATGGAGGCTGTACAGTAACGGCATCCTATCAAATTACAGAGCCTACAGATTGCGACTTTGATTGTGTAAACTTTAGAGTAACACCACTCACTGAAGCTGCCTCTTGTTTTGGAGTCGAGGATGGTAAAATATTCTTCCTGTTAACCAATGTGAGCGGAAATAGTCCGCTAAAATTCAGTGTGAAACCTGCAGGTGCAGCCGATACAGATTATGTGGAATATTTTGTAAATAATTTAGGAAGTGGCACTATTATAGAAATACCAGATGATTTCTTAGCAGGGCAATACAATGTGATTGTTGAGGATGTAGCCTTTGCTTGTGTAAGCAATGTGATCAATGTGAATATTGGAACTAAGTCTAATATTACTGACAACATTAGTGTGATTCAGCCTACATGCGAGATAGCTACTGGCACAATTACAGTTACACTGAGCGGAACAGCGGATACATTTACTTTTGAATTGTACGAGCAGTCAGATTTAGGTACAATAGTGGCGTCAAACACTGATGGAGTATTTAGTGGCTTAGCGGAAGGTATCTATACTATAAGATATGTTAATGATAACCCTAATGGCTGTTCACTGCCTGATAGACAAAATATACAAATTGAAACTTCTAATGCTTTTGTAGCTACAGCATCGGATAAAGAAGATGTAACTTGTTTTGGTGCAGAAACAGGATCTGTTGTTATAACCGTACAAGGTGCTGCTAGTGCTTTCTATTCAATTGACAATGGTACAACCTGGGTAGCATTTACTTCAGGTAACAGGATTTCTAACTTACCGGCCATTAATAATATGCTGGTAAGCGATGAACCGGGTACTTCAACATGCGAGGTAAGTTTAGCTGTTAATATACTTCATTTAAGTCAGGAAATTCAACTTAATGGCCCTATTACACTTATTACTGAGGCAAGTTGTACGGCTTCTGAAGAAATAGGAGAGATTAGAGTGCCTGAAGTGACAGGTGGTGTAGCTCCTTATATTTATTTCATAGACAACGAGCAAGTTGAATTAAGTAGTGATCGTACTATTGGAGGACTTTCAAGAAACGTTACTAATTTAATTATTATTGATAATGCAGGATGTATTCAATCTTTTGATATCAGTGCAATAGTTTCTCCAAACGAGGTGAGGGCTACAGTTACTGAGATTAATCCTGAAAATAACTGCGTAAATGATCCGGAAGGCATTGAAATTGTGATTGATCAGAACACGATCGATAATGTGCCCGGGCCTTATGGTTTAATTATTAATAAAGTAAGTGAATCTGAAACGACCGAGTTTGTATTAGATATCAATACCAATGGTAGCAATACATTCGTTGTAGGACCTGGAAGAAATCTTGACTTCACCTTTGAAAAGGGAGTGAGATACCGTTGGACAATAAGATCAATTTCCAATGATCAGGCTTGTTCAGCTGATAATTTTATTACGATCAATGGAGGTGCAATCATTCCGACATTTACAGTTGAAGGGATAAATGTAGCTTGTTTTGGAGAGTCAGGTTCTATTATTTTAGAAAACATAGTGGTTGACACTAATTTACCTTTAATAGTTGAATTGTATCAAAGAGATGGGAATTCTGCTCCAACTACATTCAACGTAGATGAATTAGGTCCTAATGGTAGGTTTATAATTAATAATAACAATTCAGACAGAATTGAAAGAGGTGATTATGAAGTGAGAATTGTACAATTGAATTTAAATTGTCCGACTCTATTAATTGCTTCTGAATTATTGCAAGTATCTATCGATGCTCCAACAAGACAGTTACAGGCTGAATTAGTGCCAGAGCCTAATTTGCCTCCTGGAGTGGAGCGTGCCAGAAGTGAAATGAATCCAATGCCAACCACTCGTCCGGATATTGCAGATGGGTCAATTAGTGTTAGATTAACTACATTAACAGGTGCAACAGGATACTCTGCAAGAATATTCTTGTTAGAGCCAATGGGAGGTAATAACACGAGTCAGTATAGTTTACCGCAGCAGCCTGTACCGTTTAACAGTAGCCAAACAGTAACTTTTGACAACTTACTGCCGGGTATCTATGAAATTGAGTATTATGACGCTTTTGGTTGTGGTCTTTCAGGAAACAGATTGATCTTCGGGGCAGATGGTGCTACTGAGTTGGTAGTTGATTTTGATCGTAGTCCTTTTATTCCGAACGTATTTACACCAAATAATGACGGTGTAAATGATTTCTTCGAAATATTAAATTTACCTGATAATGGTGCAGAGCTAGTCGTGACCAACAGAAACGGTGCTATTGTTTATAGAAATAATAGCTACAGACCTTCCGATCTTTGGGATGGTGGAGAGCAACCAGATGGTATTTATTTCTATCAATTGAAAATCAATGATACAGTAGAGAATGGCTGGGTTGAAATATTGAGAGGAAAAGGCAGGTAATAATATTTTTAAACAGGTGTTTGTATAAAAACCGGGGAGCAATCTTCGGTTTTTTTTTGCTTTAATTTTTTGTTGATTGAGATTAGAAGTGTGAATAGTTTTTAATACCTTAATATATTTTTAATTTTGAATACTTTTTAACAAAAATTTAAAAAATGACCATTCGTGCCAATAATCCTACTTTAAAATCATGGGTTTCTATACCTGAAAATTCTGACTTCCCAATCCAGAATTTACCCTACGGCATATTTTCTACGCAACAAAAATCTCCACGAGCAGGAGTGGCAATTGGTGATCACATATTAGATTTAACAGAATTACAATCCGTGCAGCTTTTAAATGGACTGGATCTTCCTGATAGAATTTTTGACCATTCTATTTTAAATGACTTTATGGATTTAGGAAAAGAAATCACGATTCCTGTGAGAGAAAGGATATCTGAACTTTTGCAAAAAGATAATAAGGAATTACAATCCAATGATCAGCTAAGAGAAAAGGCACTGATTCCTATGAATAAAGCCACGATGCATTTGCCAATTCGAGTAGGTGACTATACGGATTTTTATTCTTCTGAATCCCACGCAACCAATGTGGGCACCATGTTTAGAGATCCTGAAAATGCATTACTACCTAATTGGAAACATATACCGGTTGGCTACCATGGACGGGCTTCATCTATTGTAATTTCTGGCACTCCTTTGCATAGGCCTAAAGGGCAAACAATGGATCCCGATGCCAAATTACCTGGCTTTGGACCATCTAAAAGAGTAGATTTTGAATTAGAGATGGCTTTTATTACCTGTGGCGGTAATGAATTAGGTGATAGCATCAGTACAAAAGATGCAGTAAAACACATATTTGGATTTACTCTTTTCAATGACTGGTCTGCAAGAGATATTCAAAAATGGGAATATGTTCCCTTAGGTCCTTTTTTAGCCAAGAATTTCGGATCCTCTATGTCACCATGGATAGTTACTTATGAGGCATTAGAACCATTTAAGGTAGAAGGACCAGTACAACAACCGGAGGTTTTACCTTACTTAAAATTTGAGGGTAATTATCATTATGACATTCAGTTAGAGGTGGGTATAGCTCCAAAAGGAGGAAAAGAAAAAATAGTAACTCAATCTAACTTTAAGAATATGTACTGGAATGTAGCTCAGCAAATGGCTCATCATACAGTTAATGGGTGCAACATCAATACCGGCGATGTGTATGCATCGGGCACTATCAGTGGGCCAAAGGAAGGATCCTACGGATCAATGCTGGAAATTGCCTGGAAGGGCACCAAGCCTGTTAAAATGTCTGACGGTACTGAGCGCAAATTTATAAATGATGAAGATACAGTCATAATGAGAGGACATGGAACCAGAAATAATATTAGAATTGGGTTTGGAGAAGTAAGCACACAAATTATACCTTCTAAGTAAGTAAACTTCTTTCCTTTATCTAATAATTTAAATGGTTCATAGGACAAACTACACCATTCATAAAATAATTTAAAAGAACCCTTTTTTTTGACAAAATAGCTTTAAATTAATAGTGAAATTAGAGGAGGGGTGTTCAATTGGATTACGAAAAAATCACAAATAAGTTTATCCGGGGCAAACAGTTAGTTGTTCTTACTATGGTTATACTAAGTCTTATTGGTATTTCCCTCGATACCTATACCTATTATGATAATTATATCCTGGCACACATATACCTTCAGTATTTTTGTATTGCAGTGAGCTTTGTTTCCCTGGTTTTTTTGACCATTGATATAAAAAAGTTTTATAAAATAGCTTACCTCTGTACAGTTTATGCAGTTATTTTAACGCTTCTTTCTACGAGTTTTTTTTATAATTATTTTGTTTTTGATGAACAAGTAAACCAATCATTCATAGGACTCAGAGATAGCTATTTCATGATAATCTTCACTGCCATAAGTGGCTTTATTATTGATAAACGCCATATTATAATCCAGGGCTTGCTATTAAATGTTCTAATTCTCTATTATACTTTTTATCTTAAAGATCCTTTTTTCCTGGATAATGTATTTGTGAATATTTTTACTTCTATTGGATTCATCATCATGTGCTATTTTCTGGTTAGAACTATCACCCGATTGACTGATGGGCTGAATCAAACCATCTTAGATGCCCAAAACAGACATGAGCTTAATCAAATACGTACAGCTAAACTTTCAACATACCAGAACGCAATGGTAAAACTTATTAAAGCCAATGCGCTACAAATTTATAATTTAGATAGCCTTTATTTTAATATATGTAAGATAGCATCTGAATGTATGGGTGTGAATCGAGTAAGTATCTGGTCCTTAGAAAATACGAACACTGTTTTAGTTCGTAAAATTTTATATGCCAATAGTGAGCTTGATCATGAAGTAATTGTTTTACACGAAACTGATTACCCACTTTACTTTCATGCAATGCAGAATAAACTTTTCATAAAAGCAAACAATGTTTACACAAATGAAGATACTAAGGGCTTTACTTCAACCTATTTAGAGCCTCTAAATATTTGCTCTATGCTTGATTGTCTCTTTAGGCTAGACGGTGAGCCTGCGGGTGTTATTTGTTGTGAATCACAAGGAGAATTTGTGAATTGGAGCACTGAGGATGTGCTATTTGTGCAATCCTTAGCAGATTATGTGGCAATTGCTCATAAAAATCAGCAGATCCATCAACTACTTGAGGAAATTAAGGAAAAGAATACTGATCTGGAAGCTCAGGTGAACGAAAATCAAATAATGAATGAAGAGCTTAATTCTTTAAATGAAGAATTAATGGCAGTAAACGAAGGTTTGGAGGGTGCAGTTCGAGAACGTACTTCTACTTTACAAATGCAAAATGATCAGTTAACTGAATATGCATTTATTAATTCTCATTTGCTTAGAGCACCTATTGCCAGAATTTTAGGATTGGCCAATATAATTACTACTGAAGTAGAACTCCAGAAAGATAAGCAAATGCTTCAGGCTTTATCCGCCACTACTGAGGAACTGGATAATATTGTAAGAAGGATAAGTGAAGTACTTTATGATAGTAATAATGTAAGTCGCAATGATATCAAAAATATGATTAATAGAAATATGGAAAATTAAGGCTCTTAGAGCCACTGAGTACTTCAAGATTTAGGTGATTATTTTTTCTTCCACGCAAGAAGTGGGAAAAAGAAAAACACACCCAGCATTGAGAATAGTAATCCCCCTATTGTACCAGCTGCTAACGAAAACCAGAACACTTCATTCTGTCCATTGATTATAAATGGAATTAAGCCAAAACAGGTGGAGAAAATGGTTAATAAAATGGGGGCAGCCTTAGAGCTAACAGATTTAATGAAACTTCTCGTATTTTGAATTTTTCGCTGTTTAAAATCATAGAGTATGTAGATGCCTGCATTAACTGTTAATCCGCCTAACATCACAAAAGCAGCATACCCTCCCTGATCAAAATAAAATTCAAACCATCCAAAAGTAAGAAATAAGCCAATGAAAGATAACGGTACCAATAAGAGTATATAAAAAGGAAGTCTGAAACTCTCAAACAAAATGCTACAAATAAAAAATATAGCTACTATTAGCAATAAAAGCAAGCTGTATTGCTTTTTCGCGTCCTTTAGTCCCCACGAATAGCTTTGCTTCTCAGCTGAGTAACCTAATGGTTTTGTAGTTTCATACTGTTCAAGTATCTCCTCTAGATATTTGCTTCCAAACCTTGAGGAGCCATAGTATTCAAAACTTAATATCCTGACATAACTCCTATTTTCTTTGTAGATAGCATTTATAGTATTAGTAAGTTCCAGATTGCTTAATACCCCGGTCGGAATCCGTTTATCGTTATATTGTAAGTTATTTTCACTCAATTGGTATCTGTCAAAATCTTCTGCCCGATCGGATATCAGCATAATGGGATATTGAATGCCGGAAAACTCCAGAGTAGTAAGTGCGTTGTTTGCTGGAGCATGCATTTTTATCGCATTGGAGAGGTCATTTAGGGTGATGTTATTTTGTGAAAGTTTAGCTAAATCTGGCTGGATAATATATTCTTCACTTTTTTGATCACTATAACTCAGTCGTTCATTGGTATTTACTTCCTGAATTCTGGGATGCGCCAAAAGCATTTTGGCTAATTGGTCGGCTTGCCTTTCCAGCTCAAAATAATTATAACCTTTAAGCGAAACCCTGAAGGAGGGTATTCTATCTCCGGATCCAGTACTAAAACCTTGACCAACACCATAAACACTCCATTGTGCACCACTCCAATTATTACTTCTGGCGCTTAATCGTGCTTTTAATTGATAGGGAAAGCCACTTTTTTCATAGGCTTCTTTAAAAATGATTTCGATCCTTGCATATTGTCCTGAATAAATCTGAGTGGTGAAAATGTCAATGCCTGGCTGATCCAGTAGAAAGGATTCAAAATCTTGCATAATGGTATTCATTTGCTCGAGGGTATTACCGTAGGGTAGTCTGCCTGTAACATAAAGCCTTGTTTTTTCATTTTGTCTATAGCTCGATCGCTCATATACATTCCTGATGAAAAGTCTTAAACTACCACCCAACCATTTATCTGAAACGGGTCTAATATCCTCCTGATAAATATCTGAGCCAATGGTTTTGTTGTACCACTCATGGTCCGTCCCATTTGGAGGGTAGCATAAAAATAGGGAGTCCGAAAAAGAGCAATAGTACTAAGAAAAATGATTTTCTATACCTGCCCGACCAGTTAATGAGTTTTTCGTAACGATGAAACCATCTCACTTTCTTTCTTAAGCGCTTTGTTTTTTGGGTAATATTTCTGCTTTTAACACTATTGAATAATACTTGGTAGAGTGCAGGTGTGAAAAATAAGGCTATCAACAAGGACACGCTTAAAAGTAATGCTACAATTTTCGCAAAATCTACCAGGTTCATTTTTTGCTCTTCCGGCAATAAAAAAACCAATAATAAAGCGGCAATGGTAGTTAACGAAGCGGCTAATAGTGCCAAAAACAAGTGGCGATTCTTATATTTGTGAAGATGGTCTATCATCACAATAGCATTATCTACGATGAGTCCGAAGGAAATAGTTAGGCCGGCCAATGAGTACAAATGAATCTCAATATCCAAAGCCCAAACACCGATTATCGCCAAAGATACATTTGCGAAAATCCCTCCAAAAAGCGTTAATAAGTATTTCCAATTTCTGTTAATGAGGAAGATAAAGCAGATAAGTATACTGATAGAAAGTATAGATCTTTCATATAATTTGTCTAGTTCTTTTTCGAGGAATTCTGTATCGTCATAGACCAAGCGCAAGGATAATCCCTGGGGTAATTGATTTTCTATAGAGGATATTTTAGTTTTTACCTTTCGAGCCAAATCAATTCTATTAACACCTTTACGTGCTTCTACTATGAGGTTTACAAAGTTTTCTCCATTAATTCTATAATAGCCTGAAGGTTTTTGCTCCTCCATAATAATCCTGGCTAAATCTTTAAGCAGGTAATACTCTCCAGACTGCTTACTTTTAATGTTTAAATCACCTAAGCTTCGGTAACTGGGGAAGCGCTCGTCAATCATCAGCACATATTTTTCGCCCTGAGCGGTGGTAGCTAAGCCAGGGAAGCGTACCTTGCCTGCTTGCTGCAAGGCCGACTGTACATCCTCAATTAATATGTTATAGGCCGAAAGTTTAGCAGCATCAAAATAAATACTTACCTGTAAATTATTAGCCCCATAAAGAGGCAGGGCTTCAATGCCTGGTATACTTTGCAGAGGTTTTACAATGTTTTCCTGTGCTAACTCTTTAATACGGTAAGCAGCCAAAGGTCCTCTGACTGTGTATTTTAAAATAGCTTTATTTTCATTTTCTGTACTTGCCACCGCTACTTTGAAGTGTGGGATAACTCACTTTTTCATCTAATTGGGGATAAACTTGTCTGATTAGAGTGGCTACTTCAAATCTTTTGTAGGCTAAGTCAGCATTTTTAGAAAATCTTAGGGTAATGTTGCCTGAGTTATAGCGTGATTGTGAATTTACCTCATCTAAATCACGTAGCTGGGATAATACATTCTCTAATGGGGCAGTGGCCAACTTTTCCACCTGAGTGGGATCAGCATCTCTTACAGAATATTGAAGAAAGATTTCCGGAGTCTGATAACTTGGGTTAAGGTTGACTGTCAGTTTAGGAATTAAGGCAAGACCCATTAAACTGACTACGATAAATGTAATAATTACACGAAACGGGGACATAAGGTAAATATAGTAATTCCGATTAAAATGATAGCAGGCTGAAACTAAAATATTAGGTATCAAATTACATCGAATAGCATTTCAAGTTGAGAAGAGTGTGAAAACTAAAAATAATAAATTTATTTTACTCATAACCTTTGCGCAATTGAGCGTAAATATTTAACATTGCAGTCCCAAAGAAAGTCGGTTAGTAAATATTTGCTTTTAGGGCCTATAGCTCAGCTGGCAATGACGAAGCTTTAGCTTGTCATTATCCTGACACTGTAAGTCGTCAGGGTTAGAGCATCCCGCCATAAGCGGGAGGGGAGGGTCTCAGGTTAGAGTGAAAGGGTTAAAAGTATTAAAAATAAAAGCGTTGTTAGAGCTTAGATTTAACAGAAGGGCCTATAGCTCAGCTGGTTAGAGCACTTGACTCTCCCGATAACTATCGGGACAAGGGGTCTCTGGTTAGAGTGAAAGGGTTAAAAGTATTAAAAATAAAAGCGTTGTTAGAGCTTAGATTTAACAAAAGGGCCTATAGCTCAGCTGGTTAGAGCACTTGACTCATAATCAAGGGGTCCCTGGTTCGAGCCCAGGTGGGCCCACATATTAAGACCTCAGCAGAAATGCTGAGGTTTTTTATTTTATGGAAGCATTTGTTTACATATTATTTTCAAAGAAGTTGGATAAGTTTTATACTGGCCTAACTACACTGACTGTAAATGAGCGTCTAGAAAACCATTTAGTAAAGATTTACGGAGAATTAAACTTTACTCAAAAAGCAAATGATTGGAAATTATTCTACTCTGTAACATGTGAAAATTATTCTCAAGCCAGAAAAATAGAGTTACACATTAAAAGGATGAAATCAAAAACCTACATCCAAAATTTAAAGCGTTATCCTGAAATAGCTGAGAAACTATTATTGAAATACAAGAGCACTTGACTCCCCCGAAAGCTTTCGGGGCAAGGGGTCCCTGTACCGATAGCTATTGGTAGATCCCAGGTGGGCCCACAATGTAAAACCTCAGTAGAAATACTGGGGTTTTTTATTTTATGCTATCATTTGTTTACATATTATTTTCAGAAAAGCTAAATTGCTTTTATACAGGTGCCACAATCCAGGAAATCAATGAGCGTCTTGAAAAGCACCTTCAAAAGAAATATGAAAGGCTGAATTACACACAAAAAGCAAATGACTGGAAATTATTCTATTCCATAAAATGCAATGATTATTCGCAAGCCAGAAAAATAGAGATGCATATCAAAAGTATGAAGTCAAAGATTTATACTCGGAACTTGCTAAAATATCCGGAGATAACAGAAAAATTATTATTAAAGTAAGAGAGCATTTGACTTTTACCTCTAAAAGCTTTCGGTTGAGCACATAATAATAAATCTTAGTAAAAATGTTCAGGTTTTTACATCCTTAATCTGTAGTTAAACTAGTGGTTGGACAGCCTTTCAATAAATTATTTATTATATATTAGCAGATCAAACTACAATTTATCTTTATTAAATTTTAACCTAATTCAAACTATTTTTATTATGACAACATTTTCCGAAACTGATTTAAACTCACAAAATCCATCTTTAGGTCTTACAGGTGTAGCGAAGAATTATATGTATGAATCAGCTAGATGGGGACAGTTTCTAGCTATTGTAGGATTCATATTCACTGCTTTAATAGTTATTTTTGGCTTAATTTTTAGCTTCTCATTTTCTGCTTTAAAACAGTTACCTATGGAAACTATGCAGGGAATTTTACATAGTGGATTTTCCTTTATATTAGGATTTATTTATGTTTTAATTGGTGTTTTATACATTTTCCCTTGTCTTTATTTATATAGATTTTCCAAAAACATGAAAGTGGCTTTAATGTCTGATAGTGAAGAGGTTCTAACTGAAGCCTTCAGCAATCATAAGTCTCTTTTTAAATTTATGGGGATATTTACGATTGTGGTTTTAGGGTTTTATGCAGTAATGTTTTTATTTGGTGTATTGGGGATGGTCTCTAGCTTTTAAGACATAAATGAAAGCAAAAAAAAAGGCTAAAAGCATAGTTCAATGCTTTTAGCCTTTTAATTTTTAAATCTACAGGGTAATTATTTGGATGCCAAAATATCTACTTGCTCAATCACTGGGTCTTTAGCTAATAAATGGGGAGCATTCTCCATTAAAGCTTTAGCAATATCACCAGATAAATGAGCCTTTCTCCCTTCTTCTCCTTCAAATGTATCAAAAATTCCAAAGGTTGATGCATCTATTTTAATAGCGTACCATGTCACAGTTTTCTCTTCTTTTCTTGCTATATCTACTGCATTTTTAAGGAAGTTTTCCACATCCTGCTCTTTTCCTTCTTTGGCTACCACTCTAGCTAATAATCCTACTTTTATCATCTTTTTGTTTTATTTATTTAATGTTAAAACTTTGAGTTCAGGTAAATGTTCACACTGCGATCTATTTGCCAGGCTCAAAAGATTGCAAATGGGAAAAGTAAAATAGGTTCTTTAATTTTTAGCCAATAAACTGCTTGACTCTACCAGTTTTATAAACTCAATCCTGTAACCATTCTCGTCCTTTCCTTTGGCACCTTTTGCTAATTCGTTTACAAGCTTGTAATCTCCTTTTTCGATATAATCTGAACCAGTTAGCAACATACCATAGGTGGCCACAGCAGCCGACCATCGGAAATTATCAGAGGTTTTATCGAATGCTGTTGGTTCATTTTCTACCGTTTTTGTAATCAACTGGCTGGTATCTCCATCAGGCGCTTTATACCTGAATTTTACGGTAAGCAGCTCATCTCCATAGCTTACCTCGGAAGTTTTTGGTTCGTTTTTTTGGTATTTTAAATCATCAATAGGCTTGAAATAACTATCCACTCCTTTAGGAATGATTTCATATAAAGCGGTTACGGAATGGCCAGAACCTAGCTCACCGGCATCTTTTTTATCATTATTGAAATCTTCATTGGCAAGCTTCCTGTTCTCGTAACCAATCAATCGGTAGGCTGTTACATTAGCAGGGTTAAACTCTACCTGAATTTTAACATCTTTGGCAATAGTAAAGAGTGTACCTCCAAATTCATTCACTAATACCTTTTTAGCTTCTAAAATATTATCGATATAAGCGTAATTACCGTTTCCTTTGTCAGCTAAAATTTCCATTTTGGAATCTTTGTAATTGCCCATTCCAAAGCCTAAAACTGTCAAGAACACACCTTCTTTTCTTTTGTCTTCAATCAGATCTTCCATTGCTTCATTGGAGCTGGCACCTACGTTAAAGTCACCATCAGTGGCTAAAATGATGCGGTTATTACCATCCTTTAATAAAATTTTCCTTTGGCCATTTTATAAGCTAATTCAATTCCGGCTCCACCAGCAGTGGATCCACCAGCTTGCAATTTTTGCAAGGCTTCTATGATTTTATTTTTGTCTTTTCCTGAAGTAGGAGGGAGCACACATCCTGCAGCACCTGCATACACTACAATAGAGACTTTATCCTCTTCCCTCAATTGATCTACCAGCATTTTAAGTCCGGACTTTAATAAAGGAAGTTTATTTTGGGAAAACATGGAGCCTGATACATCTAATAGAAACACCAAATTAGAAGCCGGTAGATTTTCAGTTGGTATTACCTTGCCTTGTAAGCCGATATGCACTAATTGATGTTTTTGATTCCATGGTGCTTGAGACACCTCTGTAGTAATTGAAAAGGGATCTTTTCCGCTGGGTTGCTGATATTCATAATTGAAATAATTAATCATTTCTTCTATTCGAACTGCATCTGTAGGAGGGTTCTGACCATTGTTAATAAACCTTCTCATGTTGGAATAAGAAGCAGCATCCACGTCAATTGAAAAAGTAGAAAGCGGATTTTGAGTTGCTTCCTGAAAAGTATTTTCTGCCAGTCCTTCATATTCCTCTGTATCTGCTGGCTGATAAGGTGATTCTGATGGGTAAGGCATATAACTATGGCTCTTATCTGCCACTTCATAGCTCACTTGCATCCCTTTAGTTCGTTGGGAAAGTAATCTTTTTGCCTTCTTATCAGTCACTACAATTTCAGATAATTGCGAAACATCTGTTTCCAATTGCACATTAATTGCATTCTGACCTTTAATGGAAACTTCCTTGGTTGTCATTCCAATGAAACTAAATACCAAAATCCCATTGAGAGAGGGTACGTTGATGCTGTACGCTCCATTTAAATCGGTTAGCACTCCTATTTTTGTACCCTTCAGTAGTACATTTACTCCTGGTAAATCCTCACCGCTGTTGGCATCGGTTACTTTTCCACTTATATTAAGTGATTGTGCCGCTACCATTACAGAACTGATTAGGATTAGGCAGATTATCCTTGCTATATCTTTTAACTTTTTCATAATAAATAATTTTATGTGAAACATTTTAAGGGTAGGATGCAGGCTCTCCACAAATTCCATAAAATTATTTCAAGTTTTTTTCAGCTAATAACTGACCACCTCTTTTACTACTAGGACACCAAGATCACAAAGCTTATTTTTTCTTAGTGTAATAGGAGGCTTACCGATGCGGTATAAGTTGGCGGGATACTTTTCTACAGATTCATTTGATAAGAAATTGCAAATTTAATTATCCTCTATTTTATTAAATTTTAAAAAACTTAACTTAGCAAATTCTATATTGGCCAATATTGCAGGATAAAAATAACATAGCGGAAGAAAAACTATTGATGGATCATTTCCGTCAGTCTCAGGATATTGGCTTGCTGGGGAAGCTTTACCAACCTTATATGCATCTGGTTTATGGTGTCTGTTTAAAATATTTGAAAGATAGAGAGTTAGCACAGGATGCAGTAATGGCTATTTTTGAAGAGTTGGTAGTTAAGCTCGCGAAGCATGAAGTAGAAAATTTTAAAAGTTGGCTTTATGTGTTCTCTAAAAATCATTGTTTAATGGAGTTAAGAAAGCTAAAACGCCAAAAAACTGATAATTATGATCATTCTGACCTTAGTATTATGGAAAATGGACAAGGAATGCATCATGAAGAGGAATATGTTATAAAAGAAGAAAATCTGGAAAGGTTAACTTATTGCATTGCGCAGTTAAAGGTAGAACAAAAGCAATGCGTGGAAATGTTTTATCTGGATAAAAAAAGTTATGTGGAAATTACAAAGAGCACCTCTTACGATTTAAAGAAAGTGAAGAGCTATATACAAAATGCAAAAAGAAATTTAAAACAATGCATGGAACAAAATGGCTAAAGGTAAAAACCATATCGATCCTATTAAAGAATTAAGCTTAGCGAAAATGCAGGCCTATATAAAGGGTGAGTTAAGTTCTGCTGAGCAGTATCAGGTGGAAAAATATTTATTGGATCATCCTTTTGAGGCTGAAGCTATGGAAGGCTATCTGGAAAACCCTGCTGCTTTTGAGGATATTAATACTTTGACTGATAGGCTGGGAAAGAGAACAGATGGAGAAAAGGAAAGGGCAATTATTCCATTTTGGAGGAAGGCTTTGCCTTATGCGGCTGTCTTTTTATTATTGATCATATCATCAGTTTTCACTATCAATTTCTTCCAACAAGAAGAATCTTTTGCACCCATTGCTATCGATTCAGATGATGCATTAGAAGTTAATACAGAAGAGAAATCAATCACTCCGCCAATAGCTATCAAACCTGTTTTGGAGGAAGAGAAAGTTGAAAATCAGCTCAAGGAGGTCGTACAAAAATTAAATGTCGAAAATAAAGAAGTGCCTGAGAAGGTAGCAGAAGAAAATAGAGATAAGGAGCCCCCACTTCCAAAGGAGCCAATTAGCCCTGATGTTGATTTGGCTGTAGCCGAAATAGTTGATATGGAGGAAATTGATTTGACAGACAATATCAATATTGCATTGCAGGGAAAGACAGCAGGAGTCCAAATTAAGAAAATGAAATCTCAAAGTAAGACTGTAACAGGTGCAGCATCGGTTGTTCCAGCTGAGGAAACTCCCTTAAATGATAGTGCAAACCTAAGCAGGTCCAGAAAAAGTATACAATCAATGGTTGCCGGTGTAGTATTGGAGGCAGAATCTGGAGAACCATTACCTGGGGTGAATGTATTGATCAAAGGCACTGCAATTGGCACCAATACTGATTTAGAAGGTAATTTTGAGCTTATGGCAGAGGAAGGTGATGTGCTGGTAGCTGCTTTTATTGGAATGCAAAAACAAGAATTTTTAATTAGTGATGTAGATGATATTGAAATTTTTATGAATGCCGATGTTGCTCAATTGAGTGAAGTGGTAGTTATCGGATATGGCACGGAAAAGAAGGAGGATGTATCCTATACAGCTGCAAGGCCCTCTATAGGTTTTTCAGATTACAGGGATTACTTGAAGGGAAATTTACAATACCCACAAGAGGCTAAAGCAAATGATACAGAAGGTAGAGTCAGATTAAAATTAAGTATCAGTGGTTCAGGGAATATCGAGGATGTGGAGGTTCTGAAAAGTTTGGGAGATGGCTGTGATGAAGAGGCTATCAGGTTAGTGAAAGAAGGACCTAGATGGCAAGCTGCTAAAAAGGGAGAGGAAAATGTGACCTCTACACGAAAAATTGCAGTGAGGTTTAAATTGGACTAAAATTACCTTCATTTAATACACTTATTTCTATTAACCTCCAGTTGTCAAGTCTTTACAAAAGCCAACTCTAGAAATTCTCGTTGCAGACGCGAATTAGGAGCTTTAAAGTAGTCGATTCATCCTTTGCAATAATTTAATTTCTTATTAATAAAAAAAGGCCAGACAAATTGCCTGGCCTCAATATTTAGTGAGTTTTCTTAGAAGATTAGGATGTCCAATCAAAAGTACCAGTTATGTTGCCTTCACTATCGTAGGTGGTGTAAGTACCACCAGTTCCATTGGCATTCCAGGTATAGTTTGCTTCAATTGTATTCTCGTAGAAACTGTTTATTTCACCTGAGCCATCTGCATTGACCAGGATTTCATATTTAAAGGAAAAAGTGATAAAGTTAAATTCAAAATCACCATTGCTAAATTCCTCCCACTCATATGTTAGGTAAGTATCACCACCGGAAAAATCGAACCATTTCAGGGAGCCTTTTCTTAGCGCATCCTTACTTTCTCTACCTTCCAGTAATTTTGTAAATCCATCACCGTAATTGAAGAAAATCTCAAATATGTAATCGTTGGTATCTTCACTTATCTGGTAAGCCATCTTATAGGTTCCATTGGCATCACTATAAGACCAGGTATAAATTTTTACATTGGATGTGCCGGCTACTCTACTATTAGAAGTATTAATAGGAGTAGTACTAAACTCTGCACCTTCAGGTACGTCAAAATATGCACCATAGGAGCTGAGAATATTAGCGTTTGCCAGTATTCCATTAATAGCAATAGCATTTTCATTAGAAGATGACTGCAAAGAAGATGGCACCTCAATTGGCGGATTTTGGGCATCAAAAGCAAAAGCGACTACTGGTTCCTCATCTTCTGGCGCCATTTCATCCTCCTTACTACAGGCTAGCAGAATTAAAGCAATAAAGCTGAATAAAGCAAATTTTAAAAAGTTTGACTTCATTGTGCTTAGATTTTTGTGTGAAAAAGAAATATGTCTATAAGTAAAGTAAATAAAAATAAAAGTATAATTCAATCCAATTTTGTTTTAGGCCATTTTAGTTGGTAGGATAAACAAAAGGTGGCTTAGGGGTATTTAGTACTTCTATCCAACCAAATAAGAAATTGTTACCCACAGATTTTTCCCAGTCATAAGTGTATCTGTCAGTACCAGTATCTGTGCCTTTCAACTCTTCAACCAAATTACCATCGTTATTATATCGGTAGTCAGTGCTTTCCCATCCTTGAAGTTTCACGTTCGTTATCTTCCCCTTATTATCTTTTGTAATAATATATTTCGAGGTATTACCATCGCTTACAATACCATCTACTTCAACAATATTGTTATTTAAATATTGATATTTATAAGTAATGATATAGTGGCTGGTGTCGTTTAATTTCTGACTTTTTCTTTTAATTACTACCTCCTTAGGTAAAGCTTTTTCGTACTTTATTTTCATTTCCTGCTTTCCATCAATCTGTGTATATCCCAGAAAATCACCAAGATCATTAAAATGCATTGCGTAAGATTCTGAAATTGTTTCTCCCGAATTGTAGGCATTTGAGTATAAGACAATTTTAGTGGGTTTACCTTCTTTAATATAGCACTTTGCCAGTATATCATTAGAATTCTTATAAACTGATGCTATTAAGCTATCATTGTCGTATGTATATTTCCTGCTGAAAATACCCGCTTTTTCAGATACAAGAAAACCTCTATAATAACTGTACTTTTTAGTTTCTCGTACCTTAGTTTCTCCTTCTCCATAATAGTCAGTTCGAGAAGTTAATCTCCAACCGTTGGTAGTAGGGATAAATTGTTCAGAATACATCACCGGCGTTTCTTTTTCAATATTTAAGGTTCCTGCTTCCCTTAGAAGATTCTTCTGGTGGGCATCTTTTAAGGAGGAATTAAGGTTCTCTACCAGGGCCTCATACATTGAACCGCCTTTATACTGTTTTGCATCAGCTAAGTTTTTTTCTGCCAGATCAAAATTTTGCAACCACATATTAGCCTGAGCAACATTTAAATATAAGCCGCTTACATTTTTTCTATTGATTCTTGCTTTTTTGTCATTTTGATCTAACTGGTCTATTTCAGCTTCCCACACTTTCAGACAATTACTCAATTCGTCTTTCACTGTTTGAGTGAGCCCCATGTTACCATATTCTAACATAGCTTTGATATAATCTGTGGAAGCCTTTTCCAACTCCGTATATTCAAAATTCTTGGGTTTTATTGAGTACACAGCAGATTCAAATGTTTTAGGAGCATAGCCATGTAGTGCATTTAATTCTTCACCTAATATTTTAAATAGGTTATTTTTCAATGTCTCAATATTTGATTTTTTATAAGATTCTAGGCTTTGTTTCAAAGCTTTTTCTGCTTCAACCTTCCCTGGAGACAAAGTCTGGGATGTGTTTTTGATGGTAAAAGCTGGGCTTTCACTTAATGATCCTTTATAATATGTTCCTTCATCACCTGTAGAATAAATCTCTTTTCTGATATTTAATCTAGATTCTACAGTGAAATTAAAACTTTCAGTCCCCATTTTCTTTTGAACATATGAGTCGTGCTCTATTGGTTTAATGGTTATTTTAATGATAAAATCAGGATTTACCGGATCAAACTTAAAACCGTGTAATTCTCCACTTTTAATAACTTGATTCCCTTCAGTATCCATTTCAGAAGTATTATCAATCTCAATTGTATATGTGCTGAGTTCCTTTTCGATGGGTAATGATGGCCCTTGAATGTAGGAAGTAGTATAGCTTTCTTTTTCCAATGATTGCGAGTAGGCAAATGTAGATGTAACTATTAAAAATAGTAAAGAGATTTTTTTCATTTTTTTTATAAATTTATAAGGCTCCAAAATTACCTTTATTATATATAAAAAAAAGCACATACAATAGTAAATTGTAACAATGTAAGTTTTACCGGAAAGTTAATTAATTTTAAAATAACAGCGTTTTTTACCAATCTATTGGCATATAGTCTTTTAGGAATTTCCCACACCAATGTTTGCCAGTATTGATACCATCAAATAAGGGATCCATCACCCTTGCAGCACCATCCACTATATCTAAGGGAGGTTGGAAATCATGTACTTCTTCCTTTTTTCTTGCTAATTCTGCAGGGTCTTCATCTGTTACCCATCCTGTGTCTACTGCATTCATATAAATACCATGTGTAGCAAACTCTTTGGCAGAGGTATGTGTCATCATATTTAAAGCAGCTTTTGCCATATTGGTATGCGGATGCCTGTCTTCCTTGTGCCAGCGATGAAACTTACCCTCCATCGCAGAAACATTGATGATATGTTTCATGCCAGTGTTTTCCCTTTTCATTAGATTAACTAGTCGGTTAACCAGCACAAAAGGAGCTACTGAGTTCACCAATTGTACTTCCAGCATTTCATTGGTATGTATTTCTCCTAGTTTAAGTCGCCAGCTATTGGTTTTTCTTAAATCTACTTGTTGCAAATCAGCATCTAGCTTTCCTTCCGGGAATACCTCTTCAGCACTAATTGAATTGTCAATGCTATAAGGTATCTGAGACAATTGAGCTGAGGAGGTGAGTCCTATTCCCAGCTGCTTACCATGCCAGGTTACAGGTAAATTCTTATTTTGACCATCATAGTAGCCATCACTCAATGATTTTAATTCTGTGATGCAATGTTTATGATCGCTCAGTAATTCTTGCGCATAAACCGGCAATTGGTTAAAGTCTTTCTCTTCATTTGGCATCATATGCTTGTAAAAGCCAGAGGGTCTACGCACAGTTTGAGCAGCATTATTAATCAAAATATCTAACCTGTGGTACTGCTGCTCAATAAAGTTGCAGAATATTTCTACGCTTGGAATATGTCTTAAATCTAAGCCATGAATTTTTAAGCGATGCCCCCATTCATAAAAGTCAGGTTCTTTAGCAAATCTAATCGCAGAATCTACTGGGAAACGTGTTGTAGCAATTACGGTAGCACCGGCTTTTAGCATCATTAGGGTGATATGGTAGCCAATTTTCAACCGAGAGCCTGTCACTAAGGCCACCTGACCTGTTAAATCTGCTGTTTGATAGCGCTTGGCATAATTAAATTCACCACATTCCGGACACATAGCATCATAAAAATGGTGCAAGGTATTATACATTTTTTTGCAGACGTAGCAGTTTCTGGGAGATGCTAAAACTTTCGTTTCTTTGGCTTCTTTTCCTGTAAGTGCCAGCATGCTAGGGGCAATAAAAATAGAGGCCTCACGTGCGCTTCTAATACCGGTTTCTTTTCTGGCGTGTTTGTCTTTTTCTTTAATTTTTCGCTTGGCAGCTTTTTTAGCATCTTTTTTACGTCTGGCAAATTCTTCTCTGCTTGGGCGTGATAGCAAACCGGCAGCCATAATTAAGGCAGCTCTTTTTCTCTGGAGATCTCAAAAATTTGATCGGTATTCGCATTTAACCTTTCTAAAAGGGTAATACATTCATCAATCTGTGCTTCTGTAAGCTGTTTTTCCTCTCCTGTATTTTGCTCTGCCATAAAAAAAATGCAATTAAAGTGCAAAAGTAATGATAAATTAAATCATATGCACGGTGGAGTTTGATTCTATAAATTACATCATAATAGATTGATGTAGTTTTAATTAAAGTGCATTGTTAATTTGAGATAAAGAATACATCATACGAATGGTTAATCGAACTAAAATAGATTCCTCTTACCCCTTTCCCATGGCCAGTGGCTCACAGGACATTACGTGAAAGGATTATTGCGCTAAAATCGATCAGAACTGCATTGGGAACTACCAAGATTTCGCCCACTCTGGGGCTTGGATCTCGTAAGGATAAATTTTTAAGTGTAGTTTATTGTCAGTTCTCACGAGAACCCTCCCCCTTTTTTTAAAAGGGGGATCAAGGGGGATTTTGTAGTTTGAATAAGGGTTTCGATTCAAGCTACCATAGCTATTCCTATGGTAGGAAAAAAAGTATTGCCAATCTTGCAAGGATGTAGCAAATCAAGACCTTAAATTAAGTTTATTGTATTAGATGGTGAGATCTGTTGATAAAAACTTTACGATGTACTCAAAAGAAAGAGGTTAATTCTACATCAAATTGATACAAAATTAACCTCTGATGATAAAACTTATTTTTTTAAGCTAAACTCTTCAAGCTTGCTTCTAAAGTCTTAATTTTAGACTCTGCATCTGCTTTCTTTTGCTGTTCAATCTGCACGACTTTTTTTGGCGCACTGTTTACAAAGCGCTCGTTGCTTAATTTCTTCTCCACGCTTTTTAAGAATCCTTTAATGTACTCGAGTTCCTTTTGTAATTCTTCTTTTTCTTTCTCCACATCAATGGAGCCTTCCATAGGCACATAGCACTCATCTGATTTTATGAAAAAGCTAATAGCATTCTCAATTTTATCAGTTGTAAATTGCAATTCATCCAGATTAGCCATTTTATTGATAAAAGAAATATACTCCTGGTAGATGGCTTCATTATCAGTTTTAATAAAGAGTTTTAAACCCTGCTTTGGGGATATTCCTTTAGAAGCTCTGATATTTCTTATTTGGGTAATTAATTCAAAAGCCACCTCCGCATCTTTTACCAGGTTAGCATCAAATTTTTTGTGTATTGGGTAGTGCGTAATAATAAGGGCATCTTTGGTATCTCTCTTCTTAATTTGATGCCAAATTTCTTCGGTTAAAAATGGCATAAATGGATGTAAAACTTTTAATAAGTCTTCTAAAAATATGACACTAGCCTCATAGCTTTCTTTATCGATAGCTTCTCCATAGGGAGGTTTAATCAATTCTAAGTATTGAGAGCAGAAATCATCCCATATCAACTTGTAAACCGTCATTAAGGCATCCGAAATGCGGAATTTGCTGAAATGATTTTCAATTTCTAACAGTGCCTCTTCAAATCTTGCCTCAAACCATGCATTTGCCTTTATTGAAACTACAGGAATATCAATATCTTTTACTTCCCAACCTTTAATAAGTCGGAAGGCATTCCATAGTTTATTTCCAAAATTCCAGCCTTGCTCACATAATTTAACATCAAATAATAAATCGTTACCAGCAGCGGAAGAAAGCAGTAAGCCTGATCTCACACCATCAGCACCATGAGTTTTAATTAAATCTAAAGGATCAGGAGAGTTTCCCAATTGCTTTGACATCTTACGGCCTTGGGTGTCACGCACTATACCTGTTAAATAGACATTGTTAAATGGCTTTTTACCTGTAAATTCATAACCTGCCATAGCCATTCTCGCTACCCAGAAGAATAGAATATCTGGTCCGGTTACCAAATCATTGGTAGGATAATAGTAATTAAAATCTTCGTTTTCAGGATCTTTAAAACCATCAAAAACTGAAATGGGCCACAACCAGGAGCTAAACCAGGTATCTAGTACATCTTCATCCTGCCTTAAGTCAGCTAAAGTGATGGCATTATTATTAAGCTTCATTTTAGCCTTGTCAAGCGCCTCTTCAGGCGTTTTGCCTACTACATATTCTCCATTAGACAGATAATATGCAGGTATGCGTTGTCCCCACCACAATTGTCTGGAAATGCACCAATCGCGTACATTTTCCATCCAATGTTTATAGGTGTTTTTAAACTTTGGTGGAATTAATTGAATGGTGTCATTCATCACGTTTTCGTAAGCAGGCTTTACCAATTCGTCCATTTTTACAAACCACTGCATCGAAAGCTTAGGCTCAATGACTGCATTAGTTCTTTCCGAATGGCCTACATTACTTGTATAATCCTCTTCTTTTTCAAGTTGATCAGCTTCTTTTAATAATTTGGCTATTTTTTTACGAGCCACGAATCTATCATCACCTACTAAAATTTCAGCCTTGTCATTTAAGGTACCATCATCATTAATAATATCGATGGAGGGCAAATTATGTCGAATTCCGATTTCATAATCGTTGATGTCATGCGCAGGAGTTACTTTTAGGCAACCGGTACCAAACTCCATATCTACATAATCATCCTCAATAATAGGGATGCTTCTGTTAATCAATGGAATAATGGCTTTTTTACCCTTGATATGCTTAAATCTGTCATCGTTTGGGTTAATACAAATAGCGGCATCAGCCATAATGGTTTCCGGCCGGGTAGTAGCAATAACCAGGTGATGGTCTGAATCCTCTATCAGGTATTTTATATAATAAAGCTTAGAATTTACTTCTTTAAAGATAACTTCATCATCTGCCAAAGCGGTTTTTCCTTCCGGATCCCAGTTCACCATTCTAATGCCACGATAGATGTATCCTTTCTCGTGCAAATCATTAAATACTTCTATAACGGCCGCAGAAAGATCTTCCTCCATGGTAAATCTTTCGCGGTCCCAATCGCATGAAGCCCCTAATTTCTTCAACTGCTGTAAAATAATTCCGCCGTATTTTTCTTTCCACTCCCAGGCATGTTCCATGAATTCTTCTCGCGAAATATCTCCTTTTTTAATGCCCTTTTCCTTGAGTAAGTTAACTACTTTAGCTTCAGTAGCTATAGAAGCATGATCGGTCCCGGGCACCCAGCAAGCCTCTTTGCCTTGCATTCTGGCACGCCTGATCAATACATCCTGAATGGTATTATTCAGCATATGGCCCATATGCAATTGCCCGGTCACGTTCGGTGGCGGGATGACGATGGTATAAGGTTCTTTATTTTTATCAGGTTTGGAGGCGAAAAATTTATTATCCATCCAGTACTTGTACCATTTGTCTTCAATTGATGTAGGATCGTATTTTGTTGACAGCGACATGCTATTAATTTGATTTAGGTGATCGATTTAAGCTCGCAAAATTAATGAAAAATGTATGGATTTCTATTTTTTGATGGTCCTAAATAAACATAGGCATTTTAGATTTTGTCATTATTTTTGTTTTCCACGCAGAGCGTGGTTCAAAAATACCGCCAAAATCAGCCAAGAGGATTGCAAAATTCTACCAAAATGTCGCCCACGCTGGGGCTTTAAATTGTACAACTCAAAGACTTAATTTTCATTGTTGGTAAAATTAGTCGGATGACATATTTTCTTTTCCTACTTTTACAAGTTCATTTATAAAACCTATCGAAAATGAATTCTATTAAATACTTTTTCTTTTTAGCCACCAGTTTGCTGTTATTAGCAGCATGTGACAATAGCAAGGAGCAAGAAACACAAAAGCCGGAAGCTCCATTTTTGTGGGAAAATGCCACTGTTTATTTCTTGTTAGCCGATAGGTTCAATAATGCAGATAGCGCTAATGACATTAACTTTGGTAGACAACCAGATGGTGCTCCGCTAAGAAGTTTTATGGGTGGAGACATTAAGGGGATCACTCAAAAATTAGAAGAAGGTTATTTTACTGATCTAGGTGTAAATGCCATTTGGATTAACCCTTTGGTAGAGCAAATACATGGCTCGGTTGATGAAGGTACCGGCAAATCTTATGGTTTTCATGGCTACTGGACCAGGGATTGGACCGCGTTAGACCCTAATTTTGGTACGCAGGAAGATTTGGCTGAGCTTGTTAAAAAAGCTCATGATAAAGGCATTCGGATTTTGTTGGATGTCGTAATGAACCATACCGGCCCTGTTACTGAAGAGGATAGCCAGTGGCCTGAAGAGTGGGTGAGAACCGGTCCGCAGTGTACCTACCAAAGCTGGGAAACAACTGTAAAATGTACCTTAGTGGAAAATCTACCTGATATTTTAACTGAAAGTGAAGAAGAGGTTGAATTGCCACCTTATTTATTAGAGAAATGGGAAAATGAAGGTCGTTTAGAGGAAGAATTACAGGAGTTAGATGAATTCTTTGAAAGAACAGGCTATCCAAGAGCCCCTAAATACTATCTCATTAAATGGCTTATTGATTATGTTAAAGCCTATGGAATTGACGGTTTTAGGGTAGATACAGTGAAACATACCGAAGCCGGAATTTGGGCAGAGTTATATGAAGAAGCTTTAAAAGCGTTAGAAGATTGGAAGAAGGAAAATGAAGCTGAAAAACTGGATGATTTACCTTTTTATATGGTAGGAGAAATTTATAATTACTCCATTCATGATGGTTTAAATTATACATACGATGGAGACACTGCTGTTAATTTCTTTGATAATGCGTTTAAAAGTATGATTAACTTTTCCTTAAAATGGGAGTTGGCTCAGAAACCATTGAATGAGGTATATACTAATTATGCTCAAATACTGAATTCGGGAGAATTAAAAGAAAAGTCGGTGTTAAACTACCTTTCCTCTCATGATGATGGTCAGCCTTACGATGCAGAAAGAAAAAATGTATTCAATACGGCCAGTTTTTTGATGCTGGCACCCGGCGCAGCGCAAATTTACTATGGAGATGAGACGGCAAGATTGTTAAACGCTGAGGCTACCGGTGATGCAAAGTTAAGATCTTTTATGAATTGGGAAGAGTTGGCAGTAGATACCGAGCGAGAGGGATATAGAATTCAGGAAATTCATGCACATTGGCAAAAATTAGGTCAGTTTAGGAAGAATCATCCGGCAATAGGGGCTGGGAAACACCAAAAAATACAAGAGGAGCCTTTAGCTTTCGCTAGAAATTTTAGTAAAGGTGATTATTCTGACAAGGTAATTGTAGTAATGGAAAATACACAAGAGCCTATTATGGTAAAAGATATTTTTGAAGATGGAACTCGTGTTAGAAATTTTTATACCGGAGAGGAAGTAACGGTGAAAAATCAATCTGTCAGTTTTACACAAGAAAGTAGATTGCTGTTGATAGAGAAGATATAAGGGGTAATCAGCACTTCATGTTAATTAACTAAAATGAAGTGCTGATTTTAGATCTGTTTTTTTTATTTCTTTCTCAAGAATATTGAAACTATAGCGGAAGTAACGGCTCCATATAGTAATGCAACTATAACACCTTGTAAAATATAATTACTTAAACTAAAATAGGCTCCTGCTTCTTCGGAGGTCATTTGTCCGGATTCTACAGCAAAGGCACTTACATTTTCAAAATAGTCTGGAGTGAGATATTCATGAGTAAGCCAAGTAGTAAGAGGGGTGAAAATTGCAATGATTATACTGATGATTATGCCACTAATAAACCCTTGTTTCCAGGTCATTTTCCCTGATAAATCTCTATTTCTTTTATCTCTTAATGCAAAAACGTAAACCAAAGTAGCTGGAATTGCATAGAAATTGGTATAGGTGGCATGATCGGCAACATTTTCATTGTGCCAACCCATGAATTTTTCAAAAAGTAGCCATAAAAAGGTGATAATCATAAAAATGACTGCCCATTTTAATTCTGTAGTATATTTTTTCATAGTTTTTTAGGTTTTTGACTAACTAAAAATACACCAATAAATATCATTAATGCAAATATTGCTTTATTCCATTGAAAGCTTTCTAGTCCTAAGGCGAGAGCTATAGCAGTAGCACAAACGGGCTGTAGATAGATATAATAGCCAACCAGGGTAGAGCTTACATGTTTTAGGGCAATCGCATTTAATAAGTAAGCTAAAAAGGTCGTCCCGAAGACCACATAAGCAATACTCCACCAGATCTGTGAAGGAAACTCTGTAAAGTCTGTGATAGATAATGGCACTATTCCAAAGGGAATGATCATAATTGTACCGAATAGAAATACCCATTTTACCACAGTGATCGGCTCATATCGTTGCATCAAAGGTTTTACCATTACCAAGTAAATACCATAAAAAGTAGCATTCAGAAAAATGAAAATATCCCCTAATAAGGAGTCATTATCCATACTAATTTCTTTGTTTAAAATGAGTAATATTACACCAGTAGCGCCCAGTAAAATACCAATTATTTTTTTAGAAGTGATTTTCTCATTCAATAGCCAGAAAGAAATGAGCAACACTATTACCGGATTTGCCGTCATAATGATACTGGCATTTACAGGGCTGCCCAAATTGAGGCCATTAAAGAAGATCAATTGATTGGCTGTAACACCAAAAAGAGCACACTTTAAAAACAACCAATAATCTTTTTTATGCTGAACCTTTTCCTTGGAGGTAAAGAAATGGAAAATCCAGAAAAGTAGGGTGGCAGTAGACGCTCGTAGCAAAATAAATGCATTTGGAGTCATGTAATGAGGCATTACTCCCTTTGCAATAATATAATTTGCACCATAGATTAAGGCTACAAAGGCCAGTATTCCATGCAGCTGCCACGCTTTCTTCATGTGGCAAAAGTAAGAGAATATCTTCATATTGCATTTTAAAATTTAAGCTTAATTAATTTATGTTTGGAGAAGATCAACCATTAGCAGAAAGGATGCGTCCTTCCGCGCTAAGTGAATTAGTAGGACAGCAACATTTGATAGGGGAGAAGGGTGTTTTGCGCTTAAGCATAGCCCAAGGCAAGGTGCCCTCTATGATTTTCTGGGGACCTCCAGGGGTTGGGAAAACTACTATCGCTAATATAATTGCTAACACTGTAAAGGCCCCCTTTCAAACTTTGAGTGCGATCAGTGCGGGAGTTAAAGATGTGAGGGAAGTAATTCAAAGAGCTTCCAGAACGGGAAGAATAATTTTATTTATTGATGAAATACATCGCTTTAATAAATCTCAGCAGGATGCATTACTAGGTGCAGTGGAAAAAGGTGTAATTACCTTAATTGGTGCCACCACCGAGAACCCTTCCTTTGAGGTGAATTCTGCTTTGCTTTCCAGGTGCCAGGTCTATACACTCAAAGCCCTGGAAATAGAGGAGCTTAAAGGACTGCTTCAAACTGCAATGGAGAAAGATGAAAAGCTAAAAAAATTATCTGTAGAGATTAAAGAATATGAAGCTTTACTTAATTTATCGGGAGGAGATGCCAGGAAATTATTGAATTTGTTTGAGTTGGTGATAGATTCTCACGATACTAAAGATAAAATCAGCATAACTAATGAGGAGGTTTGGGATATTGCACAGCAAAGATTAGCTATGTATGATAAGGGAGGAGAGCAGCATTATGATATCATCTCTGCCTTCATAAAATCTATCCGTGGCAGCGATCCTAATGCAGCTGTTTACTGGCTTTCTCGTATGATAGCTGGTGGGGAAGACGTGAAATTTATTGCGCGTAGATTACTAATTTCTGCATCGGAAGATATTGGATTGGCCAATCCTACTGCCTTGGTGATCGCTACCAATACTTTTCAGGCAGTTACAATGATTGGGTATCCGGAGTCGGAGATTATTCTTTCACAATGTGCAGTTTATTTGGCTTGTTCTCCTAAAAGTAATGCTTCCTATAAAGCTATTAAAACCGCCAATCAGTTGGTTAAGGATACGGGCGATCTACCTGTTCCCCTGCATCTTAGAAACGCACCTACCAAATTAATGAAAGACTCAGGATATGGTAAAGGTTATAAATATGCTCACGATTATCCTGGGAATTTTGTAGCACAACAATTTATGCCTGACGGGATAGATGAACAAAAAATTTATGAGCCTCAAAACAACCCCAGAGAGCTTGAATTCAATAAAAGACTACAAAATTTATGGAAGAAAAAATATAACTATGAATAATCTAAGAATCATGGTATTTTTTTTATTATTTTTGATTACCTTTAACTATAATCATAAACTAAACTATAGAAAGCATGGATCCAAAACTGGAAAAATGGAAGGAGATAGAATTCAATGTGGACTTGCCACATGCCAAGTACGAGGTATCGAACTATGGCAGAGTGAAAAGTTATTCTACTCGTGAAACAGGAAAAATTATCAAAGGTTCAAATGTTAATGGCTATCAGGCTATTATGGTTCGCTTTGATAAACGCATAACACAAAGTTACTATGTCCACAGAGTGGTAGCTGAAACTTTTATTCCTAAAGATCATGATGCCCAGCATTATGTAACGCACTTGGATTATGATAAGTCAAATAATCATATAAGTAATCTAAAATGGGTTTCTGAAAGAGAATTGGCTGATCATAACAATAAAAACCCAAGGGTTATTAAGAAACGTATCACAGGTTATAAACTTACCGAAGCAGATGTAAGGGTCATCAAAAAGATGTTGAAAAACGAAAAAACCAGGTATAGCCAGATAGCCAGGCAATTTGGAATTACGCACACACAATTAAACAGAATAAGAAAAGGACAGAATTGGAGTCAGGTAACCATTGACGATTAAATTCATCTAATTTATTCAGAAAACCATTCAGAAGACGCAGTAGTAGGGGACTGCGTCTTTTTTTATGCTTAGGTATTTTTTCTCAATTAGTGCTTGTAGTCCTTAATCCATATAAGCTTCAAAAGTAATTTCTGATAGTTTCTCATCTTCAAAATATAAAATGAAGAGATAAGTGTGGTCTTGATTGCTTATCGTAATAGTATCGCTTTTGATCTCAAGCTCCCAGGCTTGGGATAATTTTTCTTTATAATTCCCTATCCGAATTAAATCAGAGATGCCTTCATTCTCCTTCTCAATCTTCGCATAGATTAAAGTTTCTTTTCCATCATTAAAAATATATTTCCTAAATTTGATTTCGTTAATTAAAAAGGTTCTTAATGTATCTTTGGATTGATCAAAGCTATGTCTATTTTCAATAAGCTCATCGTTATAACTATCTATTGAATGTGTTTGTGCAAAATCTTCAAATTGGCTACCTAAAACGAAAGCTAAACTATCATTTTCAATAAGTTGTCCTTGTTCGGTGTGCACCTCATTTAATTCTTTCGTTTGATTTTGGTCATTTTTGGTAGTACAGGAGGCTAGTCCGATTACTAAAATAAGCAAGAATAGGATGTTTTTGAGCATAGACTTTACTTAAAATTGTAACGGAAACCAATGAAAAAGATTGAAGTAGTTATTTTCAAAACCACTTCAATCTTTAAAAATATTATCTCAAAACATTCACCCCACCTCTTTGCTCATAACGTCTATCGTCATTAGTCTCAGTGCTGCTGAAACTAATGATGTAGGCATATAGACCTTGAGGTACCTGATTACCAGATCGATCTGTAGCATCCCATTGAAAATCTTTATTCTGAGCTTCATAAACAATGGTACCCCATCTGTTAAAAATAATAATCTGGAAGTCTCCCACATACTGGTTGGCGAAAACACTAAAGGTTCTATTTTGTGCTACACCTCCACTAGGTTTAATGGCATTTGGAGCAAAAACTTTAGGTTTACAATCTTCCAAAATTCTAGTGGTAATATTATATTCACAACCGGCTCCTGTTAGTCTAACCTCGTATACACCAGGTTGATTGGCGGTGATGGATCTACTTGTAGAGGTAGTTCCATTAGGCAAAGTCCATAAGTAAGATCCAAAAGAGCCAGGGTCTAACAAAACTGTTCTTTCTGATTCCAATCCTGTGGAGCAGATGAAATAAGTCGACTCAATTGTAGGAGCAAATATTTCCTGAACATTTAAGGACCTGTTTATAATGATAGGATCACATCCTCCAGGACCCTGATTGGTTACTGTTAGAGTATAATTACCAGATTCAACTATATTCCACTCATAAGTATTTTGTTGAGCATCCAGCGTTGGCATTACTGCACCATTACTATTGGTTAATTCTACTAAATAATTCCCGCTTGCACCATTTACATTGGCAATGGCTAAAATAGAACCGTCTTCACAATTGGTTTGTGAATTAAGTGTTGCTTGTAAGGGCTCAAATACATTGTCTATGGTGATTGAAGCGGTATCCGCACAGCTCACATTACCAGTAGGGTAGGCAGTTACTCTGTAGGTACCGGGCTGGTTTACGGTGGTAGTTTGTCCTTGCGCTCCATTACTCCAACTAAAAGTGAAATCGGATGGATTACCACTATTTAAAACAGCAGTTAATGTATTTCCGCCATCGCAATTAATTTCGTTTTGAATCTCATCAAGATCTGCTTCTGGACTTAATTGCACTGTAATTTCAGCAGTTGAAGGGCAAAAACCAGCTTCATCAGCAGTAATAGTGTATGTTCCAGCTGAAACTGTTGATGGATCCGCTAAAACCGGATTATAAGTAAAGGTTGCATTGGGATTTAAATCTTGCAGATAAGCTTCCAAATCATAAGAACCACCACAACCAAACACATTATCGTCAGGGTTGAAGTTCACTGAATCAGGCAGTTCTATGATGAAATCATCTACAGCTATACAGCCACCATTATCAGTTATTTCAATACTGTAATCACCTTCTTCAAGATTATTAATAGTAAATGTATTAGTTGGTACTGCTACATTTGAATTTATTGTTGCACCTGTCTGATCCAAAATTTCCCAATTAAATGGCGGAGTGGCAATACCTGTGATTTCAACTGAAATGCTATTCAAATCACAATCATTAGTGCTTTGAGTGGCTACCACAGTTATGCCGGTATTACTCAAAGCCACAGTCTCTACATCAGTACAGCCGGTTAAATTATCAGTTATTGTAATATTATAAGAACCAGCCTCTAAATTTTGTGGGTTGGTTTCGTTATTCGCTACAGTAGTTGGTCCATTCCATGAAATGGTATAATCGCCTGATCCTCCGTTGGTATCAATCTCTATTGAGCCATTTGCATCACCGCAAGTTGGTTCTACGATATTAAGTACCACAATGCCTGGCGTTTCATTTACTGTTATCTCTGCTTCATCTACTGCGTAACAAGCGGTGTCTAATGGGTCTGGTACCTCTACACGCACCATGAAAATTCCGGGGGTGGAGGTATCTACATTGAAGTTCTGACCAGTAGCAGGCTGCTGCACATCATCAACAAACCACCTGTAATTATCAGCATTTACCCCAGCATTTAATCGTAATGTTTCATCCTGGCAAACTGATTGATCCCCACCAATATTTACATCATATGGTGGTGCTACAAAAATCTCCACACTGGATGTACAACCTGCCGCACTTGTTACTACTACTGAATAAAAAGCTGATTCATTCACTTCAATAGTTTGGGTAGTTGCACCTGTACTCCATAAATACGTGTGCCCAGGCTCATCTATAATATCATCACCAATAATTAATGATTGTCCACAAATGGTTCGTGGGCTTACTACATTGCTTACGTCCGGGCTGGCAAATATTTCGATATTCTCTACTAAAAGCTCATCATAACCACACTCATTAGTAATTCTAACGGCTACTTCATAACGGCCTGGCTCAATTTCTATGTCTACTGTATCAGTCTGCTGACTTGAAGAATACACGGTGGTGTTTGTCCCTTCCTCAGTGATAGTCCATGCATATTGGTCAAAGTTAGTTTTACCGGTAGCCTCTAAAATAATAGGGTCTGCAGAGCAATTGGCAATTACATTAATGGAAGGCTCCTGATCTGGGGTACTTAAATTTTGCACGAAGTTAGGTAAACCAAATCGGCTTGTTCTTCCTGCTAAATTGAAAGGTTGAAGAGCACTAGCTAAATTGGCACCATTTTCCGGTAAAAATCGCTGATCCGGGCCGGCTAAAGTATATACATCACCACTGTTATTGGCAGCAATGTAAATCTGCCCATTAGGGCCAGTTTGAATAGCACCGGCTTCAAAATCCAGGTCAGCTACTGTTACGCTGTCAGGATTTTCAATGTCAGCAATACTGTAATCATCATCAACCGGTATTTGTAATAATTTGGAATTACCACCATTTCTTAATGTGGCATATAATAAATTGGAACTGGGAGAAAATTCTATGCCGTAAACTTCACCACCAAAATTCACATCAATTAAACCCACTTCAAATTCTTCATCTAAACTATCTCTTCTGAGGAAATCTATAAAAGCACCACCTGAATTGTAGGCCTGAGCAATTTTATCTCCTCCTGCGGCATATTTCAAATACCCAATAGCAGATGAATTAGCAATATAATTACTTCCCTGAGAGATATATTCTGCTGCATTTATACCCTGATCATTTACAGGATAAACTCTGTAGGTATTACTGCCAATTTCATGTGTTAAAACATTGGTGTTGGCATTTCCCTGGGCAGCAATTTTTTCTGTATTTCTAGAATAAATTTTTCTGTTTTTTAGCACAATATCACCTAGTCCATTATTCAATTTCATATCTAATAAAGCATAAGAGAAGGTGTTGGTGCCACTCGCTATATCTTCACTCGTGAAAATATAGTAGAGAGAAGGATCTACTCCATGCGCCACAGTAATTACTCCTTGCGAAGCATCAGGATTTCCGCCCAGGCCAGTACCGTTGGCCATTACATTATGTTCTGAATCCCATATTACATCTCCATTGGTATAAAATAGCAAATCACCATTGTCATCGGAGACTGTTGTACAGCCTTCTTCTGCTTCAATGGCTCCATCAGTAACGGCAATAGGTCCTTCATCTCCACTAAAGTCAATTCCTGCCCCATTTCCGAAATACCAAAAATTGGCTGCTTGTTTTTCTTCTTCAAAGAGCGTTAAGACAAAGCTAGCAGTTATTGTACACCCCTGTGATGTTACTGCTGCGGAGTAGGTGCCTGACTGTAAAAATGTTGCCGTTCCATCGGCATTGATTGTGAATTTTTCAGGATCTGGGTTAATCCAGGTGATATCATCCGGCTCAGAGCCATCACTTAATGTGGGGCCGTAATTCATCAATGGCAATTCGCAAACCGTAGTATCTTGTAGTTGTACTTCTCCGCTAAACTGATTCACTGTTACGGTGGAGGAATCAATAAAAATATTACCACCCGCATTAATTCTTAATACTACGTTGTAGGAACCGGGCTCTTCAAAAATCACATTAGGACTTATCGCATCTGAGGTCTGGCCATTCCCAAAATCCCAGCTAATTTCCGTAAGATCTGCTAATTCCTCGTAACCGGCAAAGAATGATACCGGGTTATTCTGACAAACGGTTGCGTTTAGTTGTGTTTCGTACCAGTCGAATGCAACATTGGCATTAATTATTGCAGGAGGAGCAATATTTGGAAAGTTTTGAGCATTTCCAAAGGAGGCTGTATTAAATAAATCCCACTCTACTCTAACCGAATCAGGTATAGAATCCGCTCTTAAAATTTTACTTAAAAATTCATTTGTTCCATTATTGTATAAAAAGTATAATTCACCATCAGGCCCATTTTGGAGGGCATCTGCATTTGTAATGGCCCTGTTAAGTATGGCCGTATTAGTGGTACTATCTGGGTTGAACTGAAAAATACGACCCTCGCTGGTAGCCAAATTATTTCTACTGTAGTAGACATTTCTTCCTCCCACAGACCATTCCACATCGGTAATAACCTGATTAAGGGCTCCTGTATTAGGTAGAACTCTTTCGTTCAGGAATGTTAAATTAAGTGGGTCTGTAACAACTAAATCCAATAAAATAATATTTTTAGGGCTACCTCCTACATTTTCAGAACTGATAGCGAATTCTAAAGTGTCGCTTTCAATGTTTTTAATTGATACATTATTAGTTGCATAAGGCACAGAGAAATTATGATTGACTGAAGCTGTTAAAGTTCCATCATTCTGTACTTCAGCCATTTCGAGATTATTGGTTGAAGTATTTTGGAGCAATACATAAAATAAATCGCCAATCTTATAACTTTTAATCATTGAAGAAAGGTTGGTAAGGCCTGTTCCAATGGCAGCAGCGGTTACCTCTCCAAATTCTCCTGCATTCATGTCAACTACCACATAAGATAAGGTTCTTGCAGGAGTAATGAAATAAACATAGTAAGTATTGTCGCTTGTGTTATTAGAAGGCACTATAGCTACTGGGTGTCTTAATGAATTATCTCCTCCAATTGAGGCCCCCCCTTGCATGACTGCATGTGTTTTATTGTAAATAACAGAACCATCTGTATAAAACAATAACTGTCCGTCTACTGCATTAGCGGCCACTGCAGAGCCATTATTACCGAAGGGAATAGCTTGATTAGTAATAGACAAGGCTCTTCGGTTTTCATTGCGCTCAAACTGAATGGCCTGATTTGTATTTCCGAAATACCAAAAGGATTCCGAGAAATCCTGAGCTGATACCTTAAAGCCTGAAATACAAATGAAAACGATGATGTATTTTAAAATATTATTCTTCATATAATACACTGTAGTAAATAGGTAACAACTAAACGATCAAAAGAAGGAATAAATTTTTTAATGCGTTAAAAATATATTATTATCATTTTTAAATCGTTTATTCGCAATACCGAAATTAATAAATAAATGCGGAAACTTGTTTAAAAATACTTTTCATTTTTAAACTTTAATCTAAAAGTATGATTTATTGATTTATAATATCGTGCTTTGTAAGTTATTTTATATCTTTCAACAATTTTGAATCATATTTGTGTTGTGAATAAAAATTTTAAGAGAAGAATTCTAGTCGTATTTAAAGTGAGCTTAATTTGTTTTGGATTAGGGATTCATACCGATTTAAAGGCTCAAGACCCGCAATTTTCACAGTTTTATGCGGCACCACTCTATTTGAACCCTGCATTTGCCGGTAATACTCAAATGAGTAGGTTTGGATTGAATTATCGAAATCAATGGCCTAGTATTGATGCTAATTTTACCACCTATTCTGCTTATTTTGATCATTTTTTTGATAGAATTAGTAGTGGTGTTGGTTTAATTATTACAAGAGATCAGGAAGGAATTGTAGGCCTTAGATCGACCTCCGTTGGAGCCCAATACGCTTACCAGTTGCGTTTAACTGATAAGCTTACTTTCCGGCCAGGCACACAGTTAGCGGTATACAATAGAAATTTGAATTTTGACAGATTAACCTTTGGGGACCAATGGGATCCTGAATCGCAAACCTTTCAAAACCCAACAGGTGAGCCGGCGACTGGTGAAAGTAAAACATTTTTTGATGTTTCTTTTGGAGGAGTATTATATTCAGATAAGTTTTGGTTTGGCTATTCAGTATTTCATTTAAACGAGCCTAATCAATCTATATTAGGAGCTGAGAGTAGATTGCCGATGAAACACTCCTTTCATGCGGGCTATAAAATTCCAATTGGTATGAATTATGGCAGAAAGGGATATACCAAAGATGGTGATGAAAGAAGTATTACACCTACTGCACAATATAAAATGCAGGGTGGTTTCAATCAGTTAGATTTGGGTATTTATAGCACTTTGGAACCAATGGTAGTAGGACTATGGTATCGTGGTATTCCTTTTGATGCACCAAATAACTTTACTGGATCAGAATCGATCGTTCTTTTACTAGGTTACTCTTATGAAAGAATTTCTGTAGGATATAGCTTTGATTATACTATTTCAGACCTTGGTATAAGAAGCGGTGGTGCGCATGAAATTTCTATTTCTTATGTGCTTTCACTTACAGACCCTAGAAGACCACCGGCCGATAAATTAAGAATACCTTGTCCTAAATTTTAAATTTAATGCAACTTACACCTGATCAGATATTTTCCATAGTACTATGGATTGTGGTCATAGAATATATCCTTACCACTTATGTAGATTATCTAAACCTTAAAGGTAAAAAACGCGAAATACCTGATGGATTAAAAGGAGTTTTTAAAGAGGAGGAATACAAAAAATCTCTCGACTATCAGAAAGACAATATTTATTTCGGACTTTTTAGCGGTGTTTTTAGTCTAGTCATAATTCTACTAATCTTACTTTTCGGATGGTTTGGTGAATTAGATAATTTCGTAAGAATGAGATTTGACACACTTATAGCTCAAACTCTAGCCTTCTTTGGGATTATTTTTATCATCAATGATATTTTTAACACACCCTTTCAATGGTATGTAACATTCAAAATTGAGGAAAAATATGGTTTTAATAAATCAACACCAACTATTTTTTGGCAAGATAAATTAAAAGGATATTTATTGACAGCATTAATTGGAGGTGTATTACTAAGTGTTTTGATTTTTCTCATTGGTTATTTAGGCTCGGATTTTTGGTGGATATTTTGGTTGGTAATGACAGTGTTTATCGTAGGGGCTAATTTCTTTTACACGAGCTTGATCTTGCCTATTTTCAATAAGTTAACGCCTTTAACTGATGGAGATTTAAGAAAGGAAATTATGGCCTACGGAACTAAAGTTGATTTCCCTATAGAAAATATTTATGTGATAGATGGCTCAAAAAGATCCATGAAAGCCAATGCCTTCTTTTCAGGTTTTGGGAAAAGGAAAAAAATAGTGCTTTATGATACGTTGATTGAAAAACACACTAATGAAGAACTAGTTGCTATTTTAGCTCATGAAGTGGGTCATTATAAAAAGAAGCATACAATTTCCGGACTTATAAGTAGTGTTTTACAAATAGGGTTTATGTTGTGGATCATGTCGTTAATGATTTTCAGTTCCGAATTAAGCTATGCTTTAGGTGCGGAAAGACTCAGTTTTGGAGTAAATTTGATAGCTTTCGGAATAATATACACACCAATTAGTATGATAACAGGTATGTTTTCTAATTATATTAGTCGAAAACATGAATTTGAAGCTGATAAATTTGCCTCTAATACTTACAGTGGAGTTGCTTTACAAAAAGCCCTTAAAAAGCTGTCTGTTGATAGTTTGAGTAATATTAATCCTCATAAATTGTACGTTTTCATGCATTACTCACATCCTCCTTTACTTCAAAGGCTGCAAGCTATCGAAAGAAGCAAATAATATTTTCAGTTTTTTTATATAATTGCTATATCTTTATGTTTGATAAATATCGTACTGAGTGTGAAATATATAATTTATTTTTATATTAGAATTACTATCAGTGAACAGGCGGCTCGATAAATACTTATTGGGCTACAATAAAATTTGATAAAATTATGAGAAATACATTTCTTTTTTCATTACTATTTTTCTTTTCGTTTACCACTTTGGCACAGGATTCAAAAGTAAATGACCTGGTGTACCGTGGTGAAAACTTATTTAAAATAAAGAATTATTCAGGTGCTATTGAATCACTTGAAAAAGCGCTTGAAGCGGGTGCTTCAAGTCCAGGCGTTCACTACATGCTTGCTGTAAGTTATATGGAGCAAATCAATACCTCAGAACAATTAAAAGCTTTGAAAAGTATTGCCATTATTGAAAAAGCCGGCTTTCCTGAAAATCTACCTAAAGATTCATACTATTATGCAGCAAAAGCTTTTCATAAAAATTTAGAGCTAGAAAAAGCACTTAAATATTATGATGAATACCTTAGGACTATCAGTAGGACTGATAATAAACTTTTAGATGAGGTGAGTCTTGAAAAGCGTAAAGCTGGTAATGCCATGAGAATGATTGGCGAGAAAAAGGATATTAATATTGTGAGAATGGCTCCTCCTATCAATACGGAGTTCACAGAATACAACCCTGTAGTATCTGCTGATCAGGGAGTGATGGCCTTTACCTCTCTAAGGCCCAATGCCAGAACCGGAAGAGCAGTTGAAGAAATATATATTACTTTTCGAAAGGAAGGTAACTGGGGAGAGCCTAAAAAAATTGAAATTAGTACAAATGATAATGTTGGTACAGCTGGTATTTCACCTGACGGACAGCAGATGTTGGTTTTTATAGGCTCAGGTAATAAAGGAAATATTTTTTTAATGACTAAAGATGGTGATAAATGGAATCAACCAGCATCTATTCAAGGGCTTAACTCTAATAGTTTAGAAAGTACTGCTTCTATTACACCCGATAGCAAGAAAATTTATTTTGCCAGTAACAGACCGGGTGGTTTTGGTGGTATGGATATATACGTAGCTGAAAAATTAGCTAGTGGGAATTGGGGTAATATTCAAAACATTGGCCCCGAGATCAACACCAAATATGATGAGGATGCACCATTTATTCATCCTGATATGAAAACTTTATATTTCACCTCTAATGGTGAAGCCTCAATGGGAGGGAGAGATATATTTAAGGCAGTTAAGGCAAAAGGTAAATGGGGAGCTCCGGAAAACATGGGTTACCCTATTAATACGCCAGTGGATGATAATTATTTTACCTTAACAGCTGATGGTAGTAAAGGTTTTTTCTCCTCCGATAGGCAAGGTGGTTATGGCGGGCAGGATATTTATACTTTTGACATGCCTGAGCAATATGCCAATATTCCACTAACCATGTTAAAGGGTAAAATTACCGCAGGTGATGACAATAAACCTGTGCCAACTAAGATCAAATTGGTGGATAATGAAAATAATACAAAGGTTGATTATGTATATGACCCTGATCCTAATACAGGTAATTATTTAATCATCTTACCTCCCGGTAAAAACTACGATTTAATTATTGAATCAGAGGGTTATTTACCTTACACATTGAATATCAATGTTCCTAATCAAACTTATTTTTATGAGCTTTATCAGAAAATTAATTTAAATCTTATTAAGCAATTTGATGTTGTAGTAGGGCAAGAAGTATCCATTAATAATGCATTTTTTGACACCCAACAAGAAGGTGTATATTCTCCTAGGCAAGCCAACGAAGCAATGCTTATCGAAAACGATAGTCTGGATGTCTATGATATGATGGATGCTGTAATTGCATCTGAGGATACTGCAGCTTTCAATTATTTGATGGAGTTGATGTACACCGTAAATCCTATTGATAATGTTGATTTTGATGCAATTTCAGATGAAATGGAAATAGCAACACGTACTTATTACTATGACGAGAGTGATACAACCACCCTGCAAAGTAGAGTAGTGGAGGGCGAAACTATTTATTCCTTACCTACCATGTTTGTTACTGAAGAAGCTAAGAAACAAAAGGAAGAAAAAACCAAGGCAGTAGCTTCCAATTATGATAAAAACTTATTAGAAACTGTTTACAAAGTTTATTTTGACGTGGGAAAAGCTTCCTGATGCTGATAAGTATAACGAGGAGCTGCAAAAAATATATGGATTCTTAAAACGAAAATGATCAATTGGGAATTCAAATATCTGGTTATGCTTCGGCTGAAGGTGATCCTGCACTCAACAGAAAATTATCTAATCAGAGAGCTATTGAAGTGGTGAATTTTTTCAATTACAAAGGAGTAGTAAGAAGAAGAATTATTGCAAAAGGTTATGGAGCTACTGAATCAGATTCTAAAAATCCGGAAGAAAATAGAAGGGTAGAGGTGAAAATAGTTGATTTGAATAATCTTAAAAGGTAATTTCTGAGATAGAAATACATTAAAAAGGGTCGCTAATTTTTATAAATTACGACCCTTTTTATTGGTATCATTTGGAGAAAATTAAGCAATCACTTGATCTCTTTCTTTTGTTTGACTCATTAATTGTTTAGGCAAGTGAATATTTTCAAGCATTTTTATTCTTAACATTTCTGCCCATGCTTTCATGTAATTCACAACATCTTGTTTCTTATTGTGAGATAAACTTTTGCCTATCTCGCCCATCAATAAACGTACTTCGTGGTTTTTAAGCCTTTCCAACTCAACCATATCCTTACGTTCCAAGCCAGACTCCATCATCATGGAAATTATTTCATCCATTGGCATTTGGCTGGTACTGCAATAGTCCTGCACCTGATCAGTCCAATCACCGGATTTTACGCATGGCATATTCGTGAATCTCCGTTTAGTAAATGGTGTTAACTCTTGTGCTAAATGTCCACAATTAC
>CAVRCH010000005.1:0-123688 GCA_963719535.1 uncultured Cytophagales bacterium
CATCCGGTGCAAGAAGTAAAGTACGTCCGGTTTCAAGAGGAAGTGGCTCGATAAATCGATCCGTTCCCCGGTCATCATAAGTCTCGTATCCTTTAAATTGCTTTAGTTTTTCACTGTTTGGTTTCGTAACAGTATTACCTACTACATAGCGTGGAAATCGATTGATTCGATCATCCATCAAATAGGTCTTAGCCCAATATTTAGAGGGTAGAAATTCCAGATTAAATCCGGCATCACCTTCAAGTTCCTTGGGAAGAGGTTTATCCAGGTAAACAGAGATTTCAATAGCTTTACCTTTAGCAGTAACCACCACTCGCGATTCAAAATCAAAATCTTCATATCTCAGGACAGAGGCGATGGTTTGAGTCGCCTTGTCAACCTTTCGGGATGTTACTTTCGGAACGAGATCCCACTGTTCCGGGGTGTTAGAAAGCCTTACTGCACCACCTTGTGAAGTTCTGACACCATGGTGAATCAGCTCTATACCGGCATTTTTCTCATCGTTGAAACCACCTGTAAAAAGGTTATTGTACACCAGTACATTCACACCCTGCCTCTCAAAATATTCAAGATCATTGAGCGTCAGCTCTTGTCCAGAAGCAAAATTAAATGCTGCTAATAGTAGCATTATAAGGGATAAAAAATTGAGTCTTTTCATGTTGGTTAAGAATTGATTTGCAGTTTAATAAGTCTCTTTTATTTTGTTGTTTTAGTATTGGATTACCAAAACTTACGAAAATGCGGTAGAAAACAAAATTTTTTTACATTTATTGAAATCGATTGCGAAAAATGTAACGTTTTCGATTTAGGTACCTTGAAATGGTCACACAACTACTGCCAATTGTCTGACCTACCTAAAACCAATACTTTTTTATTTACTACTTAGTTTATCTGTGCTACTAGATTAATGCCATTGATGAAATAAATGTCTGTCATTGGAAATCATATTGGATTAAATCCACTACAACAACCAGGTTTACCCCTCATCCAAATTAATGTTCAACTTTTCTTCTACAAAAAGCTTCTCTCTTTCGGCAAGGGCTTTACTATTTTTCTTGATGGCATCATGGAGAGTGGCTCGATCCTGATAGAAGCTAGCTTCATGATTGTATTCTTTTTTCTCCAACTCATAATCATAGGGCCCTTTTTGGGAGATAAGTTTTACAATGATAGGAGAGGTTTCTACCACTATAAAAAGTAAAAGGACAAACAAGTTAGCGTACCAAATGGCAGTACTTTGCTGGCTCAGTCTGTCCAAAGCTTCCAAACGGGCGGCAGGACCATCCATGGCTGCTAGTTTTAGATCGCTGGTTTTTTGGTTTTCTTCTTTCGCCAATGCAGCCAGAGCTTTTTCCTTTTCTGCAATAATCTGATTGTTAGTGGCTGTTAGAGTTTTCAGTTCTGCTTCTACTTGGTCTGCATCTGTCTTTTTAATTTGATAAATTGGGCCGGGATTCCGTTTTCCGGTTCCGCCCGTTCCATCGGCCTCCTGCTGTGCAATTCGTGCCAGTTCATCCCTTTTTGCAGCTTTTTGACTAATTTCCTCCTTTAAAACAGCTATTTCAGCCTGCAAGTCCGCTTTTGGGGCTGTATATTGATTGCTTATCACTTCTTTTTGTCTCGCAAAAGCTTCCTGCTCCATTAAACTAAGTTCCCCATTAATTTCCTTTTCAAAAATTTTTAATTCAAGTGGTTTGGCAATCACTATGGAGATCATCACTGCCAACAATATCCTCGGAATTGCCACTTTTAATTCCTGCAAACCACGCTTACTTTTTCGCATGCCGGAAACAATGTAGCGGTCCAGGTTGAAAATCATTAATCCCCAGAGCAAACCTGTTCCTATGGCTGCAAGCACATGATCAAAAACTGTAAAAAAAGCATAAGTAGCAGCCAAAGCGGCAAAAATTCCTGTAAAAAAGATCGTTGCACCAATACCTACATATTTGTTCGAATCGGTTGGGCATTTTTTAAGGGTTTCGGTATCTGCTCCCGAACAGTACCAAGAAAGAAGTGATTGTTTCCATAAACTAAAAACGTGAGGAATGTGTGAATATTTAAGAAGGGATACAAGTTTGATGCCATCCCTCAATAGGTGGAATTGAAGCTGTTTTTAGTATTTCGGAAGTACGCTGGCGGACAGATTTAGTGTGCGATTATGTAAATGTTTGACATGGTCAACAACCAGCTAAGTGTTGCTGAGCAGCAGAATACGATAACCCAGTGTGTTTTGGAGACTAAGCAAGCATTTTTCTCAGATAATCCTTCCTAATATTTTGTGAAATACCATCAATTACCATTAGCACCAATTCATGCGCAGCCTCTTCATCATACTTTTTAATAATTTTTGCTTTCACTAATGAATAGTAAATGTGTTCAGTAGGCAATTCTTTATTAATAGTCTCTAGTAGAGTGATAGCTTGATTAGTCTTATTAGCTTTATGATAGCAGTAGCAAAGATTGAGTTTAGCAATAGGCGAATCTGTGAGTTGTATCAAAAGTTGATAAAGGGAAATCACATCATTCCAATGTCTCTGATTGTATGTAGAACTAAGCATATACTTACTTGCTATCAATGCTTCTAAGTAATACTTATTAAGTTGTTCCGGCTGTTTCAGATGGTGAAAAGCTAAGTCAATTAATTCGGTGTTCCAGTTACTTCTATCTTGTTGATAAAAGGAAACCAGTTGACCTTCATTTAATTTAGATGGCATTCTGGCAAGATGAAAACAAAAAAGCGCTATTAAATTGTGGGTTGATTTTCTTTCAAATTTCTCAAGCAGTAATTTAGCCAACGCCAATGCCTCCAGACATACATCATCGTTTGAAATTGATTGAGATTTTTTATTAAAAGAATCAAAACCAATATTAAATACAGCATAGAGGGTTTCTTCGACAATGTGAAGCTCATTCTCTCCTGAATTTTCAACAATACTTTGTAGAGTATTGTTATTCCAACCTATATGGAAACTCTTTTTAGCACGTATAATACTTTTATAAATAGCCTCTTCAGAAAGCAGCGTACTTTCACTAATTTCTTTTACCTGCAACCCGAAAATATTCTTTAATATAAAAAGGATTTTTGCCTGAGAGGAGATATGATCAAAATGTGCTAAGTAGAGAATAGTCTGCAATCTGAAATCCTCCTGAGGCACCTCTTGCTCCTGTTCTACTAAGTGTGTAGGGTGATCTGTTTGTTTGCTTTCCCTTTTAATCTGGTTGAGTACATCGTTGCGTGCAACAATATAGAGCCAATTCACTATATTTTCAGGTATTTGATCAGGTTTCCAGCTTTTCAAAGACTGGTAAAATGCATTCTGAATCGCATCTTCAATTTGATTAACATGCTGAGCTCCGAATTTTTTAATAAGGGAAGCAAAAAGCTTCCCATAATACATTCTGTAGCTTAGCTCAACAGCTTGCTCATTCTTCATAAGTGGCAATGGGCCTTATTTCAGTAGTGCCTCCCCATAAATGACAAGGGCAGTCCTTTGCAATTGCTATCACGGCCTCCAAACTTTCAGCTTGCAGTAAATAATAGCCGCCAATCATCTCCTTAGATTCCATATAAGGTCCGTCTTTGATAATACATTCTTTCCCTACAATCTGTGTACCGCTTTCCTGCAAACCTTCTCCGGATAACATGATTCCCGATTCGCCTAATTTAGTAGCCCATTGGAGGTGAGCGCTAACTAATTCTTCCATTTCTTTTGGAGATAAGCGGCTCATCTGCTCGGCATCTTCGTGTAGTAATAACAAATACTTTTTCATAATTTATTTTTTAAAATTTCATAGTAAAGACAATTGAGCGATGCTATTTTAGACATTTTTGCAGAATATTTTTTCTAAAAGGCTAAAAACATGCTAACATTGATGGGTGAGGGGCAAATAAAGGTATTCTTAGATTTGGTAAGTTTACTTTACACTGTGCCAGCCAATAATTGTTTGGCCAGGCTTAAGCTGACAGCACTAGTGCCTTTAACTGGCAGGAAATAATTCAATTGCCATTTTTGGGTTTTCTCCGCCTGCTTACTAGTAGTTTTATCCCATGGTGGGTATACTCGGATGCCTCTTTTACCTCCTGTGCCCCGAAATGATATGATTTTTCTTGCTTCCAGAACAGCTTTAGGAAAAATAAACTGCCCTAACTGTTCGCCGTTTTTTACAGTTATGATTATAAAACTAATGTTATCATTTGTATCAAATGGCGCAGTAATGTCAGCTGCATTTCTTTTCCAAATAGCAACAAACTGACCAGTTTTGGCAGGCGTAATTTTAGCCGTCCTATACTCGATTTTTTGTCCATTTGGTGCAAAGAAACATGCACCATATTCTTTACTTTCAGGATGAATACTCAATTGAGTGAATTCAAATCCACAAGGTTCATAAACTAATTCTTTAATGGTTTTTAGTTCAGAAGGAATAGTGGTTATCATAGGTTCAGATTTAGAGGGTAATTCAGTATATTAAAATTATTAAAATGAGATCAAGTCTCTTAATAACAGCATTTCATTATTATTAAGCTCTACTCAAATTCTTATGCATCCAAAACTTTTCAACCAACAAAACTATTGCAAGCCCAATTGTATAGGCAACAAAATCCATCCAAACGAAGGTAGTGCCCATCACGGTTCTGGCAATGGCTGAATGTCCCAAGCCAATTAATTCTACAAACTTGAAATATTGTAAAATTTCCACCATAAAAGAAAAGGCAAGCACAAATGAGACAGCTTTTAATACGGCTAATTTTAAGAAGGATTTAATGAAGCAATACATTAAAATGACAACCAATATATCTCCAAAATAAGGCCTTATGATATTGTCATTTATATAAAGTGCAATCAGTACTTCAATGATGAAAAGCAGAATTGCGAAACCAAAGTATTTTTTATGGAATATCAGCATATTGACATCGAACATACAGCCATTGTATATAAAATCCTAAGAGTTTAACGAAACGAAATGTTTTAACTTAAATAAAATTTAAGGGCTGAGGTTACAATTTAATACAGGCAAACTCAAATTATCTATCTTTGCCATTTCCATTTATATAAACACTTTCCAATGTCTGAATTTCCTCCTTGCCCGCAATGCAGTTCACCTTATACTTACCCCACTGATACTTTGCTAATGTGTCCGGAATGTGGCCATGAATGGAGCGCAACAAATGCTTCTAAAGAAAGTTCAGAAGCAGAAGAAACAGTTGTAAAGGATGCCAACGGTAATATCTTGCAAAATGGCGATACTGTTTCAATTATAAAAGACCTTCCCGTAAAGGGAGCTCCCAAGTCAATTAAAGCAGGAACAAAGGTAAAAAATATCAGGTTGGTAGATGGAGATCATAACATTGATTGCAAAATTGATGGTTTTGGTGCTATGGCTTTGAAGTCGGAATTTGTGAAGAAGGTTTAAAACGGATTAAAAAGTTGGCTGCGAGAAATTCTTTAAAGTCTCTCATTAAACCATTGAATCAGTAATTTATCCAGCTCTTCTTTTTTATTAGAAAAAAAGTGGTCGGTTTTGAATTTTCTGATTTTGAAATCATAATTAATTTCTTTTAGTTTTCTCGCAATTTCGTAGGCCTGATTAGGGTTCACGCGCTTATCTTCGGTACCGCATAAAATTAATAAGCTGCTTTTCTTACTCAGCTCATCAGCCCAATATATTACTGATCTTTTCTTCAGCTCTTCTTCTTTATTCAAATGGTAGGCAGGAATGAGCTTTGCATAAACTCTTGTTTCCATTTCGGGTCTGTCTTCAATCGATTTCGACAAATCGGAAGGCCCATTGCCCACCACTGCTGTAGTAATCAGGTCTGAGTTTTTGAGTGCCAGGTAGGTCATCATGCCACCTCTTGACCAACCGAACATACCAATACGAGCCGAGTCTGCTTTTTCAAGATATTTCACTGTTTCAGTTAAGATCAGCACATCGTTTATATCTTTCCCTCCAAATTCATCATTTTCTCTATAGCAGCTGGCAATAAGCACGAAGCCTTCATGTGCTAGTTTTGAAGCGGTAAGCACTAATGTGAAAAGTGTTTTACCTTTGGCTACTTTTCCGATTTCCTTATTTCCCCCACGGTTAAAAATCACTGCAGGAAATTTCCCCGATCTTTTGGGTTCAGCTACTATGCCATTGACTAATAAAGAATCACTTTTATAGGTGATCAGGAAAAAGTTAAGTTCCTCTAAGTACTCAAACTCTTTTTTTAACGTATCATCTTTTGAGATATCTTTCCAAAGAGGTGGGATTTCAGAAAGTTGGATGAGGGTTTTAGAATAAATTTTCCCGGATTTTAGATCTTTGGCGGCCTTAAAATCATCAGGCTTTAGCTCTTTGTCAAGTATTGTATTAGTTAAACTTTCTTTGGCCTGGTATGACTTATAAAATTTATTGGCAACTTTAAAGCCTACGAAGAAACCAGCAATAATTATGAGGACTCCTACAATTTTGGCTAATAATTTAAGTGCTTTCATAATGATGCTTTATAAGAGGACGCTCCTGCTCTAACTTTGTTGCAGGTGGACAAAAGTATCTAAACCGAATATTCATTATTGTAAACTAACTTTAAATTTCAGTTTTCACCTTTTTCTCTCACCCAAAAGCTCAATTTTTCTTAACCATTTTGCTCTAAAACTCTGTTTTGAATGCCTGATGGGGCCTATGTTAGTGATTTTAACTTTTTTTATACCACAAAACTGCAGGGTTAATTTTTTCATAGCATAATTACTGGGTTGCCTATAAACTAAACGATAATACCAGACTGGTTGGTCCATTGTGCTAATGATTCGCGATGTTTTGCCAGTTAATAGTTTATCCCACCACACAGAATCTTCACGTTTCTGGTAAGCAAAGCCTGGTAGGAGAACCCTGTCTAAAAAACCTTTCATAATGGCTGGTACTGAGCCCCACCAAACAGGATAGCTCCATACCAAATGATCAGCCCATTTAATCTTATTTTGTGCTTCCAGCAAATCGGGTTCCAATTCTGAGCGTTTTCTGTAGCCAAACTGCAGGTTTGGATCAAATTGTAAATCGCTGATTGAAATTTCCTGTACTTGAGCTCCGGATGATAGCGCTCCTTTTTTATAGGCCTCGGCCAGTGCAAAGTTGAAGCTTTCCTTGTCCGGGTGGCCGTTGATGATGAGTATTTTCATGTGTATTTATTTTCATCAAAAGTAATAAGGGAAGCCTTCCGGGAAGAGGACATTTGTCTAGAAATGAAGTAGAAGGGTTAATCGAGCTCAGCCCTTAACCTGCTTAAATGTCTTGGGGTAATATTGAGGAAAGAAGCCAGGTGCTTCAATGGGATATGCTGTATTAGATCTTTTCTTTCATGAATTAGTTTCTCATAACGAGATTTAGCATCAAGCCTTTGTAAATCCAGCATGCGTTGCTCCAACTCCAGATATTGCTGTGCTACCAGTACTTTGAAAATCTTCATCCATCCAAAATGCTGTTCACTTAAGGCAAACAAATCTTGTTTCTTAATCACTTCCAGCTCTAAAGCTGTTATAGCCTGAATATTCTCATGAGTAGGCTTCCCTTCCAATAAGCTTGAGAGAGCTGTCATCAAATTGTTTCCAAAAGTGAGACAATAAGTTACTTCCTCACCATTAGGTTTAGTAAAAAATGAGCGTAATATTCCTGAACGAATAAAAACTATCTCTTTGCAAATTTCGCCTTCCCGGATGAGGAATTCACCCTTTTGTACCTTCCTTGATGTAGTTAATTCACTCAATAATTGAAGCTCTTTTTTACTCATTATATCAAAGGATTCAAAGTATGAGGTCATATGGCAAGTATAGGAAAAGGTGACAATTAAAGCATTTGATCTGGTAAAAATAGCACCTTATTCATAAATCCGGTCTTTAAATAGTATTTTTAACTCGTTAAATGTCTGCTTTGGTTTTTTACAGATGAAAACAGTTTGCCAAATTCCTTCCTCTTTGTCAGCATAAGGATTATATATACTTTTGGCAGACATGACTTCTTCAAAATAAGGTTCAAAAAAATTAGCACCTCTTGCATCACCATAACGTATGGCTATTATCGTATTAGGCATTTCTCCATTGGGAGCCCAGGTATAAAAACTTCCGTGTAAAGAAAATGCTTTAGGTAAGTTGTATTGTTCTTTATATAAATTCACGGCGCCAGCTTGTGCATAATGCTTACCCCAGATTATAGTGTTTGCTTTTTCTGCTTCTGATAACTTATTATTAACATTTTGTAATTCGGTAAGTGTAGTTTCCCATTTGTCATCTGAATATCGTTCTTCAAACCTAATATTGAATTTACCTCCTGGTACCATCTCTCTACTTTCATAAGGATAATCGTGTTGTAAGTAACTCTCCAGCGGAAACACAGGCATGCCAAATGGAATCATAACTACACCCAGCAGAAGAACAAACGAAATAGGATAAATCAACCATTTTGTTTTAGCAATAATCATAGTTTCCCAGAAAACTCCGCCAAATGGTAAAATTGTAAGTGCAATGGGGTAGAAGTAATATCCTTTTCCCTGGCTGAAGGCCAAAAATAAAACCGAAAATAAGATGGACACAGATAAAGGTCTGTATTTCCTCATCGATTGATGACACATTGCAAAAATCGAGACCAGTGAAATTAACAAAGTTAATGGGTTCAATGCCAAGACCAGGTTTCCCAAAACCTCTGCTGGTGTTAATTTATCCAAATGCATTTCATACAGCCTATTGAACATTTTAAGAACAGGAAAATCATTAAAAATTTGCCAAATAATATTTGGGCCTATTAAAAGGAGAAAGACCACTACGTTCCACCAGAATTTATGAAATATTAGCGCTTGCCTTGTTGATTTAAAGAGCAGCAAAGTTGAAATTCCAAAAATGAAAAACACTGCATCATATTTGGTTAAAAATGCTAATGCAGCACCTATAGTTAACAGCCATAAATATTTCCGATCAAGGCATTTAACATATTTAGTAAGCCAAAAGAAGTTCATCACCCAAAACAACTGACTAAAAACAACAGGTTGAAATAGCTGTTGTGATCTACCAAAAGCAGGGGCTACGATAATACACAAGAGAGCCAGAAAAACCGCCTTTTCCTTACCACCTAATTCAACCACTATTTTCGAGACAAATAACAGTATTAAAATTGATGCTATGTGAGAGAAAATGTGGTGTACAGAAACCGATTCTGAATGAAACAGATTTTGAATCATTGCAAAAATACTAATGACTGGAGGGAATTCCATAAATCCAAATGCTAGATGATTCCCGGTTTGAATATGGAGCAATTCATCTCCCTGAAGACCAGAATTACTATCTGCAATTAAATGGAGGACTGTTTTGAGCATGCAAAAAGCAAGTAGTACAATTTTGGTTGGCTTGTTCATTGAGTATCTTGTTACCAGGTCATTTTCAAAATTTAATGTGCAGCAAATATAGTAAGTCTACCTGTTTTGTTCCATTTGCTTGTGGTGAGTAACAAGCATTTGGGACGTGCAACAAAAGATAGGAATATTTAGGCGGTAAGCGATGCCATTCTTTCGTTGAACTGCGCTAGCAAGCTTCTGGAAACCGGTACTTTTTCAGGAAATTCGGATAGCGTTAATTGGTAGCCGCCGGCATTTCCTTGGGTTTGAGTTACGTAATATAAATTTACCAACCAACCTCTGTGCGTTTTCATGAGTTGTGGATAATCTGACAATTGCTGGTCTATTTCCTTAAGGGAGATTCTTTTTAATAATTTTAACATACCCTTTTTTGAGCGGATAAAAAACTCCGAATAATTACCATCACTTCTGATAGCAATTAAGTCCTCAGGGAATAATTCAAATTCATCAGCCTTCACCTGTGTTCGAATGAGTTGAGCTTTGATTTCACGCTGTGGGTTATTACTCTTTTCCTTCAGTTTTTGAGCAGATTTTATGTTTTTCCTTAACAAAAGACTATAGTTGACGGGAATTACGATGGCCATAATCAGTGTACCCACCAAAAAAGTATTTCTAATTTCTTCGAAAAAATACCTAAAGCTCCAATTTTCAGGGTTGAAATAGATGACGTCACGCAATAGGAAATTTCCTATCCCAATCAAAAGCAGTACAATTGTAATATGTAGGAATTCCTTGCCGATTGTCCAGGTTTCATAGCTTTTTCTGAGAGCATCTACCAAAAGGAAATAAAGGGAAGCAATTATAGTAGGGATTAAGGAGTGTAAAAGGCAAATCCAAAAATAACTTATTTTATGCTCGCTTCTGTTTACCTCGAAAGGCTCAAAAATAAGGCTGAAAAAGAAAGGGATAAGAAAAATAACAGCAAAAAATCTCCATGAATTACGTTTGGTATAATACAAAGGATAAGGTCTTTCCAGGAAATCCTTAAGAGCGTAGACAGATAAATTTGGTTTTGAACTCATGATAAAGGCAAATATAATCAATTGCCTCAAGTGTTATCTTAGGCAAAATAGTGAGTGCAGCAAAGAATATGTGATATTACGTTGCTTCAGGAGCCGTAAAACAAAAACTATTTCTTAAAAATCCGGCGAAAAGCGCTAAATTAGATATTTTGAAACTTTTAGCGTAAAGAGTCATTTAAATTGTAAAAAGCTATTAGGTAGCAGAGTTGCAATTAACTAAAAAGGCTTAACCACTTAATGAAAGACTAGATCATGAACTATTACATTTTATTTTATAAAACCATTGAAGGTTACGTGGAGAAAAGAGCTCCTTATCGTAATGAACATTTACAGCTGGCGAAAGAAGCGCACGAAAAAGGAGATATCATTATGGCGGGTGCCTTTGCCGAACCGGCTGATGGCGCAGCACTCATTTTCAAAGGAGAAAGTCCGCAAGTTGCAGAAGATTTTGCCAATAATGATCCCTATGTAAAGAATGGCCTAATCAAAGAATGGTCTGTAAGGCCATGGACTGTTGTGGTTGGTGGGTAGAGAAGGATGGTGTATAAATATAATGCCCTTGGCCAACCGGAACAGGCTATTTCACTACTGCAAAGAGGAGAAAACCTTTTGAAAAGGGGGAAGCTGCGAATAGAATACTCTATTAGGTTCAACTGCAACTAATGCAAGTTATAAGCTTCTTTCCGTTTCTTTTGACTTGACTCAAAAGAAACAAAAAGTCAAGGCTGTATTCATTTCTTAACGACATTTTGGATTTCTGGTTGGGAAACAAAAAAACTCCCTTCGGTCAAACATTTTGTTTCTTATCCAACAAGAAATTCAAAATCTCTAAAATGAATAAGGCCGGTCCTGATAATGGAACTTGACAAGATATTTATTGTAGGACCAAATATTTAACCTAACCCACCGACCTATTCCTTTGAAAACTGTAAATCAAATACACCAATGAAGGAATGATAAAAACTCCTCCGATTAATAAGGCCCAGCCCAAGGTAATGATAGGCTTGCCCATAGCAGCAGCACTATATAAGGAAAGGTTATTGCCTCCCTTTAAGATGATAAAATCTGGAAAGTAATGAAACCCCACTGCAAAAAGGATCATACTTATCTGAAAGCCAGCAATTAACCTGGTCAGCACTTTTTTGTCCTTGCCCAGATAAAACCATAATAAAACTAGAGAAGCTGTGGCTAATAATAAAATGGTGAGTGTAAAAGGATTAGCAATCAAATCTCTCATTAATGAAATGCCTTCCAGTTCTGCAGCCAGAAATACGATGCCTCCAGCAATTACTGTCGCTATGTTTAACACTTTTGCCTGACGGGTGAAAGCGTCCTTAATCTCTTGGTCTTCGGCTTCACCCATTAAAAAGACTGCAGCTAAAAATCCACAGATGGCGACCGTAAATATTCCGACAGCAATAGAGAAGTAATTAAACCATGGCTGAATGTAGCCTTCATAGAAAGTGGCCGCATTGGGATTAATCTTTCCGGCGATCATGGAGCCTGCAATAATCCCCAGAAAGAGTGGCGTAATAAAGCTGGAATAGGTAAAAATGATATTGTAAATCCGCTGCATATCATCTTTCACCGCATCATAATGCCTGAAAATAAAAGCCGTTCCCCTGCCGATAATGCCTAAAAGCATCAGTAATAATGGAATATGCAGGTGTACCGAAAGCATTGTGTAGATAGTGGGGAATCCCACAAATAGAATAACGATGGTAATAATGAGCCACATATGATTGGCCTCCCAGATGGGGCCAATGGTGTCATATGCTATGCTTCGCATTTTCTCCCTCAGCTTAACAGGGGTAATAAGTTCTACTATGCCGGCACCAAAATCAGCACCGCCGAGCAACAGATAAAGTAAAATGGAAAGACCCAGAAATGCGATGACTACATATAACATAATGCTAGCTTTTTAGTGTGTTGTGAGTGCTTTTTTAGGATCATCCTCATCTTGAGCGTAGGTGGAGGGTACCATTTTTATTTGTCTGTATAGCAAAAAGGAGACAATAAACGACAAAGAAATATAGACAGCTGAGAAAGTAAGGAATGAGTAGACAATGCCGGGCATAGGGGTAACGGCATCTGCTGTCCGCATAAATCCATTGATGATCCAGGGTTGCCTACCTACTTCCGTTACCGTCCAACCGGCTTCTAAGGCAATAAAACCTAACGGAGTGGCCAAAGCAAAAAGCCATAAATACCACCTTTTCTGTTGCCAGCCTTTCTTTTTCCAGTTAGAGAAAAAGAATAATAAGCTCAATGCCACTAGAATCATTCCCAGCCCCACCATTATTTGAAAGGCAATGTGTGTCACCAAAACTGGCGGCTGATCTTCTTCAGGAATTTGATCTAAGCCAATTACCTCTGCATTGAAATCTCCATGGGCTAAAAAGCTTAAGGCACCGGGAATCTTAATAGCATAATCTACCTCTTTGGTTTCCTCATTGGGCCAGCCACCTAGTATTAAGGGTGCTTTGCTGGAGGTTTCGAAGTGTGCTTCCATGGCCGCCAATTTAGCGGGCTGCCTTTCAGCAATATCTTTGGCCGATAAATCACCGGAAAGTGGTTGTAGCAATGCAGCAATCCCGCCATACACAAGGGCTATCTTAAAAGCTTTCCAGTGAAATGCTGTATTCTGATTTTTAAGCAACATCAAGGCATGAATACCGGCTACAGCAAATCCTGTGGCAGCAAATGCAGCTAATGTCATGTGCAGGGCTTGCGTAAACCATGCATCATTAAACATGGCGGCAATTGGGTCGATGTTGATATACTTTCCATCCACATAATCGAAACCGGCCGGACTGTTCATCCAGGCATTGGCGGCCACTACTAAAATACCTGAGGCCAAACCGCTTACTCCTACCACAATTCCGGTAAACCAGTGGAACCACTTGTTGAACTTTTCCCATCCGTAAAGGAAGAAGCCCAAGGCAATGGCTTCAATAAAAAAGGCGGTTCCTTCCAGCGAAAATGGCATACCGAAAATAGGTCCCGCATGCTCCATAAATTTTGGCCAGAGCAACCCTAATTCGAAAGATAACATGGTACCTGAAACAGCTCCTGTCACAAAGAAAATAGCGACCCCTTTACTCCATGCTTTGGTTAAATTTTTATGGTGAAGGTCTCCTGTTTTGAGGTACTTGTAGTGAGAAGTGGCCATAAAAAAAGGCATTACCATACCAATACAAGCGAAAATGATATGAAAACCCAGCGAGAGAGCCATTTGAGAGCGTGCGGCAAGAAGATCCTCCATAAGTGTCAGATATTTTGATATAAAATTACTGTGTAATCGTTAGAATAACATGGTTTTTTGGTAAAAGATTTGCCCATTTAATCATATTTTTCTCAACGTTTTTTTGAGAAAAAGTTAACCGAAAGTCCTTGTTTTGAAACTGTTAAATCGTCTGATTCTTCCAATTAATGAAATAGATAGTCTTGAAAATGTGTCGATGCTTTTCTTTGAATGGATAGGGTTTTATGAGGGAATTGACTATGTTCAACCTCTTGGGTGAAATAAAACTAAAAACGATATGTACCCATGAAATGGCATGATCAAAGCAAAACACCAACCGAGGGATGAATATAAAAAACTTCGAGAACGTGATAGCTTCAAGCTTTCTGATGCCATAGTCTGCCCCGATTATCGGGGTGACAACTAAAAAACAATTATAGACACATGAAACTAACCCTTTTCTCGCTTCCTCTTCTCCTCTTCCTTTGTTTTAGCTGTAAAACTGACAAAAAAGAGAGCAGCCCGGAAACTCAAAACCAATCAAAAAATTACTCTACCAATGACTACAGTGATTTAGTCGCCTTATTTAAAGAATGGAGAACATTTGAAAAGCCACCTCTGCTCAATGGGGCTCCTGATTATACAGTAGAATCTTTTGAAAAACGTGGGCCAGGATTTGAAAGATTGCAAGCGAAATTACGCTCTATAGACACCACTAATTGGTCAGTAGAAAATCAGGTAGATTGGATGATTGTTTGGGCGGAGATGAATGGCTATGATTTTAACCGTCGAATTCTGAAGCCCTGGGTGCGTGACCCAGCTTTTTATAAAACTGTCTGGTCGGCCAGAAGTGATGTGCCTGCGCATGAGGGGCCAACCAATCATGGCACAACAGAACTTTGGACCTATTCATTTCCTTTAACTCCGGATGAAAAGCTTCGATTTTTATCGGACTTAAAAACTATAGAGCCGCTAAACACGCAGGCAAAAATTAATTTAACAGGAAATGCCCGGGATTTGTGGTTAACAGGTATCAGAGATATTGAAGAACAAAGTGAGGTGCTGAATGAACTACTTGAGCAATCTGGTATTAAAGATGACGAGGAATTGGTAGCAGTGATTACTGAAGCTAGTGCATCAACAGATGAACTTGTGGTGTGGTTGAAAGCTGAATCACAATCAAAGACTGGCCCCTCAGGAATCGGTAAAGACAATTATACATGGTATCTGCAGAATGTTCACCTGGTGCCCTTAACCTGGGAAAACGAAGTAATGATCCTTAAACGTGAACTTGCCCGAGCATGGTCTTCCTTAAAATTAGAAGAGCACCGAAATAGAAACCTACCAGAGCTGGTAGATGCAGATTCCCCTGCAGCCTATGATCAAATGGTTGATGATGCCGCAAAAAGCCTGATTGATTTTTTAGAGCAGCAGGACATCGTCACAGTAAAACCCTATTTTGAACCTGCTCTAAGAGAGCACTTGGGTGCTTATATTCCGAGAGAGAAGAGAAATTTTTTCTCAATAGGCCAGCACTACGACCCCAGACCTTTATTCTCACATTTTTACCATTGGTTTGAATTAGCTCGTATGGATAATGAACCGCATACAAGTGAAATAAGAAAAGGCCCTTTGTTGTACAATATATTCGACTCAAGAAATGAAGGTACAGCCACCGCAGTGGAGGAAATGTTTATGCAGGCAGGATTATATGATGATAGCCCTCGAACCAAAGAGATTGTATACATCATGATTGCACAACGGGCTGCAAGAGGCTTAGGCTCATTATATGCGCATGCCAATGAAATGACTATGGAGGAAGCAGGTGGTATTCACAGCGAGTACACCCCTCGTGGCTGGATGAAGACTGAAAAGGAGCTGTTGATTTTTGAACAGCATTTGTACTTGCGTCAACCAGGATATGGAACCAGCTATATAACTGGTAAATATTTACTGGAAAATACATTGGCTGATTATGCCCATATGAAAGAATCACAAGAGGAGCCTTTTGTGCTGAAAAATTTCTTTGACGCCTTAAACAGTGCAGGAAATATTCCGATCTCTTTGGCTAATTGGGAATTAACTGGTTCGAAAAAAAATTGAAAGGTATTTCTCAGTCAGAAATGTAGTCTGATAGCACCTTTCTTTAATAGGTCAGGGGAATGTTTATAGTTCTGATGATACATAGAGAATAGAAAACTCATTTACTATTAAGAATAGTGGAACCCAGCATTCTGTATAAGTCATGATTTTTAAGTAAGTACTGCGCTTGCTTCAGAAAGTTTATCCTGTGAATAACCTTTTAATTTGTGTTGGTAAAGTAGGTTTTTGGCGATGCTTTTATTTTCCATCACTTTCCGATTTGTTAAGATACAAATTTCCAGGAAAACTGCGGTCTTTCTTACGACATGGTGGTGTCATGTAGGTGCCATTAATGTATAAAATGGATTAAAATGGCCTTTTTCATACTCATGTCCGCTTCATTATCATGTATTTTATTTCTTTTTTATAAAGAAAGCAAACATAACAATAACACCTAAAATTTCAAGTCGGCCTACCCACATAATGATGCTCAGAAGCCATTTAGCGGAAGCTGGTAATTCTGCTCCGGTTACTCCGGAACTGAGCCCTACATTATTAAAGGCAGAGGTAACTTCAAAGAGTATATCAAAGAAACTGTGTTCATAGTTGTGAAGCATATAAGAAAGAACAAGTGTGCCAGTGAAGATGGAAAAAATCCATCCAAATAATAATATGGCTGCTATTCTGATTTTTTTAAATGCTTGTTGATTGTCTACCTTCTCACCGTTATAAGTAATCTTCAGTTCAAATTCCTCTTTTTCTTTATCAGGAGTAAGAGTTTGCCTGATATTCTCACGCAGTGACTTCCAAAGCCAGGCAATCCTTTGGGTTTTTACACCTCCTGTGGTAGAACTGGAATTGCCTCCCAGAAACATAGCAATTACTAAAGGGAAAAGAAAGAATGGTGTCCAGGTAGTGAGGTCGGAAGAACTAAAACCGCAGGTGCCAATAGCTGAGGCCAGCTGAAAAACCATGTCCACATAACTTACTGCTGGATTGCTGAAAAAGATCAGTGTGAGCATTACAAGAAAAATAACCGTAAAGTATTTCAGTTGTGTTTGTTTTGCCAACTTCTTCCAATTCCCTTCCACCAGGAGTACATGAATTTTAAAACTAAATGCCCCTAATAGCATAACAGGAACGGCCATCCATTTGATGGTATCAGTATATGAAGCAAAGCTGTCTTTAGTGATTGAAAATCCACCAGTAGCTATTCCGGTTATTCCATGGTTCAAGGCCTCCCAAAATGGCATACCTGCAATCAAAAATAAGATGATAGACACAGCAGTATAGGCTAAGTAAATCCAAATAATCTTCATGATTTTGTTTTGCGGATCTTTTGATTGACTTTTCCAACCCATGGCTTCGGATTGATATAAGCTTTCACTATGATGCGCTGTATCCAAAATGGCCACTGCAAGAAACATAATGCCTAATCCACCTACCCATTCCATCACAGAACGCCACCATTGCAGAGAGTGAGGAATGACGCTACTATCATTGAGCATAGATAAACCTGTACCGGTAAAACCCGACATAGATTCAAACAAAGCATTATGGAAATTAGTGAAAATGGCGACCTGTTCATTGGTGTCAGGCATTAACCAGGCTATACCCAAAAAAGGAATGGTACCTATGAGGGGAAGTAGGAACCAAATGAGGCTGATGAGCGCATAAGAGGATCCGGATTCCGTTTCCTGATCTTCATTCAATGTTCGTTGTAAAAGTTGACCTATGCCGAAACTCAATACTGCAAGGACTCCAAAAGGTATAAGGGCAAACCATTCCTGAAAAATGATAATAATCAGAAAGGTGGGCAAACATAAAAAGCCCGGGATCTGCATAAAAACTCCCAGGTCTTTTAAAAAGGCTCTATTTGAATTTTTGCTCATTTAAAAAATGTGCTGAAGTGAGAAAAATCTTTTAACGATTCATCCTCAATGAACCAGAGGATTTATCATTTGTGTCCTGCTCTTTATAATTTTCCTTGTCATTTTCATTGACAACATATAAAGTTCTTGTTGGATAAGCTATCACAAGATTCAGTTTTTCAAACTCCTCATAAATTCTAAAATTGATGGCTTGCTGGGTATCCATGTATTTATTATAATCGGCACCTGCTACATAATAAACCACTTCAAAATCCAGGCTGGAGTCACCATATTTCTGAAAATGCGATCGGTCAAAAGTCACATCAAGTTGTTCTTCAACAATGTTCTTAAGCAAATCAGGTATTTGTTTTAATTGGTTGTAGGTTGTTTGGTAGATCACACCAATCTTAAAAACAACCCTTCTTCTCTCCATCTTTTTATAGTTGTGAATCCTGGAATTGGTTAAATCACTATTGGAGAATACCAGTTGTTCACCAGAGAGGCTATTGATTCGGGTTGTTTTAAATCCAATATATTCTACTACTCCCAGTTTATCATCAATTATAAGGAAGTCGCCTACCTCAAAAGGTCGGTCAAAAAATATGACAAAATAGTTAAATAAATCACCTAAAATATTTTGAGCAGCCAATGCAATGGCAATACCACCAACCCCTAAACCGGCCACTACGGCTGTAACATCGTAGCCCATATTATCAAAGAAGAATAGTAAGCCGATTAACCAGATCACCACATTAATAATGAGTACGAGGCCACCAATTTGCTTCAATTTTTCTTCGCCATTTTCCTGCTTCGTAACATATACTTTGAGCATTTTGATGATGAGAGAAGATGCAAATTGAATCAACAGGTAAGTGATCACTACCGTCATCGCAATTGCCAGTATATCTTGGGCCTTCTCGGTTAGTTCTAAGCTACGGATAGAAATGTAGGCTATTAATATGTACAGAGCTGGTATTCCAAATTGGCCAACAACATCAACAATGTAATCATCCACATTCGTCTCTGTTTTACCTGCAAGCTTTTTAAGTCTGCTAATGATCACGTTTTTAAATAACCTGACTATTATGATACCTATAACAATTGCTGCCAGGGCAATTAAATATTCTTTTACTGTGTTATTGAAATATACCCTTTCTAAAAAGTCGTTCATAGTTCAAAAAAATTAAGGTTGCTGATAAATAGATGTTTAGGTATCTCAAGAATAACGGTACTTCTTTTTTTGAAGTTACTTTTTTTAGTAATGGCCTGACTAAATACCTCGAAAATAAGGTGGATTGGTCATGATTGTAATACAAAGCTAATGTCTCCATTTCTTTCCATTCTGCCTTCCGCCACCTGGCTTATGTCTGCGGAGTTAGTATTTAAACGGAGTGCCTGAATAAGATCATGCTCAGTAAGACCTACTTTATGAAGCACTTGATGATCAATTTTACCTTCCGATACTAGTAATCTCTCTTTACCCTTAAAGAGTTCGGAGCTTTTGTCAGATTTCATCGAAATAAAAGATATTAGCCGGTGTAATAAAATAATCAGCACAGATGCAGCCAATATTTCAAAGAAGTACTTTTCTTTAGTAATGGCACGGCTAAGTAATGAGCCAATCATGATGGCAAGAATAAAATCAAAGGCTGTCATTTTACTCACAAACCTCTTTTTGCCTAAGCGAACTAAGGCAATGCCTATAAAAAATACCACAATGCTACGGGCAAGCATCTGCTCAATTGAAATATTATCCGTACTGATACTGAAAATATCGTCTAAAATTGAAATAAATGCGTCCATTGGCTACATAAGTATTACATTTTTATGACGTAGCTTGAATGAATTTGTTTAAGTGCGGACTTAATTTTGTAGTTAAATAGAATACCACCACTACCAATTAAAGAGCTAAGAGATTTCCAGGTGTGATTGTAAATTTAGCATCTTATGCGGCCACCTGTGTTTCACTGAAGGCAATTGAAAACGTAGCGCCCGGATTCGAGCTAATTGTTAGGTTGCCATTGATTTGTCGGGTCAGGGTTCTTACCAATTTTAAACCCAGAGATTTAGATTTTTCTATGTCCATGTCAGCTGCCAATCCTTTTCCTGAATCGCTGATGGTGAGGGTATAAGTACCTGAAATATCTTTGAACAGTTGTATTTTAATTTGCCCCTTTTCCACATCTTCGAAAGCGTACTTTAGGGCATTAGAAAGTAGCTCATTGGTGATTAAACCTAATGGAACGGCGGTGTCTATATCCAAATTAATATTTTCTGAATCAATAATTACCTCAATTTCCTTCTCAGATCTATAGGTTTCAGAGAGGAAATTACTAAGCTGCTGCATATACTCATTCATATTAATACGGGCTAAATTATCGTATTGATAGAGTTTTTCGTGGATCAAAGCCATGGTTTTTATCCTGCTTTGGCTCTCTTTCATCGCATCAATCGTTTTATTATCACTCAAGGTGCGGGTTTGCATACTCAATAGACTGGAAATTATTTGCAAGGTTGTTTTTAACCCTATGGTGAATTTCTTTCAAGAGCATTTCTTTTTCCTTGTTCTGCTCTTCAATTTCAGCATTTTTGAGCAGCTAATGCTTTATTGGCTTTTTGCTTCACGGTGGATCTGTAATAAAACACAAATGCTATGATTAAAACTAGTAGCAGAGCCGGCTAAGCTCAGATAAATCTGATTTTGCTGCCGGGAGGCTGGTTAGGTTTGAATTTCTCTTCTCCTTCTCTAGTGAAGCAATGGACTGGTCTTTTTTCTCTGTTTCATACTCAGTTTGGAGTTCAGCGAACTGTTTGGATTTTGCTTCAGTGAAAATGCTATCTTCATATGCTTTAGCAAGAGCAAAGTATTCATAAGCATTTTTATAATCCCCCTGTTTGGCGCTTATTGAAGAAAGTGCCCGATATGTATCCAGTAATCTATCCCATACATTTAGCTCTTTTGCTAATATCAGGGACTTTTTTAGGTAGGCACTTGATTTTTTGTAATCACCTATTTCCATATAAGCGCTGCCTAAACTTTGATAAATTCCAGACATGGTTTTTTTTCTAGGTGACGGATATTCACTAACTACCAATTCCAATAAATTAACAGTTTCCCGAAAATCTCTTTGTTGGTATTTAACGCTTCCCAATAATATGTACCCCTCCCTTAAAAGTTCACTGGCATTAATAGTTTTAGCTAGTTTCAACCCTTGGTCAATATATTGTATCGCGGAGTCTAATATTGCTTGATCAATATAAAGCTCCCCCAAGTCAAAATCAAATCCAGCCATCAAAGTGGTATCATTAATTTTTTCAGCGAAATCTCTACCAAGACGTATATATTTTTTGACATTGATTGTATCCTTCAAACTAGTATACAAATCTACTATATATACATATCCATTATTTGCGAGACGACTATTTTCTAATTTCTCACTCAAAGAAATGCCTTCCAGGAAAAATTTGAGACTTTTGTCAAATGCGCTCATCGACCTGTATATAGATCCTTTATTGTAGTAGAATGTTACCCATCTCTGAGAATTTTTCGGTGTGTTTAAAAGAAGGGTAGAGTCTACGGCATTTATATAAAATATTGCACTATCATAACTTCCTTTAAGTCTATGGGCAATTGAAATATTTTCAAGTACAAGGGTAATAGAACTTGTGTCTTTTAGTTCTTCAAAAATGGGTAGGGCTTTTTTATAATTGATGATAGCAGAATCAAATTTGCCACCTTTTTCAAGTAAAATAGCTAAATTCATGGCCATGCCTGCAGCGCTTTTTATATTTTCAGATTGTCTGTACAGTTCAAGTGCTTTATTAAATCCGCTTTTAGCAGCATTAAAATTTGAGCGATAAAATTCGAAATTACCTATATTGTGATAAACTCGTGCTAATACATTCGGCTGATCTTCGTATGCTCTTATGCTACTTTGCTCATAAAAATAATTGTACACTTTAGGGTTCAGACTTACATACCCTTGGTTTGCAATCAGTTTATTAAGTTCAATTACTTCGTCAAAATCTTTTGCAACTATTGCTGATTCTACTTTTTGCCTGTAAAAAGAGAGGGAATCGTCAATCCAGTTTGTTTCCTGTGCAATTATTGTGGACTGATTGAGGAGGGTAAGTAATAAGAAAAGCTTGATTAGTTTACTCATAATGTTAGCGTTAGATTCCTCAAGTGTACTAATTGATTTGACAAACAATTTAAATGTTTACTGAGATAAAAACAAGAAAATATATTATTAGAACTGGAAAAAGTGATACTCTCCCTAACTTTGGATTACAATCTAAAAGTTTGCAGCTAAGGTTGCAGCACCAAATATTTTACTGGCTTTACGGAGTCTAAGCTAGGCTTTTATATCCTCAGCTTCTCAGTCTCTGTAATTCATCCATGCAGAGGTATAAAAGCATTATCGCGGCTTCCCTTTCTAGTCAATTTTAATTTTACTTAACCATATTATAAAAAAAAGCCCATCCTTAGGATTAGGCTCTTCTCAGTTGAATCTAGACTATTATTCAAAAGATTATTTAGGATTAAATTAATTCGTTAATACAAATTTAACTGGCAGTTGATATTTAATCGCTCTTGCTTGCCCATCTTGCACAGCTGGCGTCCAGTTAGGCATTTTCTTTGCTAATCTAATAGCTTCATTGTCTAATTCCTTATTAACAGATTGGGCTACTTTTATGTCTTTAATTTCACCATTTCTAGTAATGGTATAAGCTAATATTACTGTACCTTCCACGCCTTGTCTTTTGGCTAATTCTGGATATTCCAAATTGGCACTCATAAATTCAGCTAGCGCTTCGCTTCCACCTTTAAATGAGGGGCTCATCATTTTTGAACTATTCTTACCTTCTACTATTTCCGGTAAGGAAGAATTGTAAGCATATTCTGCCTGAGAAAAGGCTGAAGTGATAGAAAGTGCGGCTAATATTACCAGTGCAGTCATTTTTAAAGTATTCATGTTATCGGAGTTTAATGGTTCTTTTTTTATTTAATAACCGAATATACCGACTTAACTGATTGCCTGACTGGAGCTAGGGATGAACTGCAATTAGTTGTAAATGAACTGCTGGGAAATGTGGATTTGGAATACTCAGCCTAGTATCCTGCCTGCAAGTTCCATGTTTCGTGAACTTTATAATAATAAAGGGATAGCGTGTTAAATCAGTTTTACTATTTGAAAGATTGACTTCTTTAAAGCTTTGTCAATTACCAAAAATGGTCTGCTTGCGGGGAATTGGTGTTGGGTACTGTAAAATCCGGTCTGACCTTCGGTACTGACCTAAGAGCGTGCGTAAGACAGACGATAGCCAGACAGGACTAGTACTAATACCCAAATTAATTTTAGAGCGTTGTAATCTGATTTAATAGCCAACTATGTTGTGTGCGGCTAATTGGAATTTCTTGTCCACCCACATGCACAGAATGCGCTTCTATAGCATCAATGGCATTTAAATTAATCAGAAAAGACTTGTGTATGCGGGAAAAATGATGCCCTTCCAGTTTCGCTTCCAGGTCTTTTAAGGTGGATCGGATCACATACTTTTTGTCTTTTGCGAAAATATTAGAATAGTTGGCATCTGCTTCCAGGTAAAGAATATCTGAAAACTTCAACTTCACCAACATACTGTTATTTCTTACAAACAGGCTATCATTTAATACAAAACCAGGGTTGATTTCAGCTGTGGCCTTGGAGTTATTTGCAATAGCAAAATTGTTTAGTGCCATCTCTATAGTGGTATGAATATCTTTTTCCTGAAACGGCTTAACTAAATATCCAAAAGGCCTAACCTTTTTGGCCCTTTCTAATGTGGAGGCATCAGCATGGGAAGAAAGAAAAATAAAGGGGATTTTAAATTGCATGTTAATCTCGTTAGCGAGCTCGATGCCATCTTTACCTCCTTTAATCTGAATATCTAGCAGAGCAAGATCAGGCGCATGTTCTTCCAAAAGCTGCAATGCCTCTCTGGCGCTAATAGCAATGCCGCATACTTCATAATCCAGACTTTCCAGTATGTCCTTTAAATCTTCGGCTATGATGAGCTCGTCTTCAACGATTAGAATTTTAACCTTACTCAATTTTATCTTAAATCTTGAACATTATTGCTAAATGTAATGATTAAAAAGAATATATGTTTAGGATTTAAACGATTATTTCAGTGATTATATTTAGGTTGAGTTGTTGTGCCTATTTATTTAATGCTTTTCATTTGATCGTTTTTCAAACCTGATGACTGCTAAATTCCTCCTCCATCTTTTTCAAAGCTTTAATAAATTCATTGATAAACTCATTTCTCTTTTCTTCACTCAGTAAACCAATCGATAAAAAGGGATTTAAATCTTCCAATTCAACCAAAAGGAGTGAGTCATCTTTTAGTCGGCAGGCGTCTACTCTAGTGATGCCTCTTTTCATATTATTCCACTGGATGAAGTGTTCTGCAAATCTTAAATCTTCGGATGTAGCTTCGTATTGTTGCAAAGTCCAGCGCTTTTCCTTATCCGGAGCAAAAAGGGCATATTGAAACACATTATTGAGGTAATAAAATGAAACTTCATATTCGAAATCGATAAAGGGTTGAATCAATTTACCTTGAGGGTTTTTCAGAAATAACTCTTTATGACTCATTACTTCCATGCCTATTGAATCGGCTCCATTAAGCAGTTTAACCATGTATTTATCAGCTGCATGAAATTTAGAAAGCCCTGCAAATGTGTCTACAGTAGGAATAACCGGATAACCTAATTCATATAAATCCAGTAAATAATGCTTGCCTTTCTGATCTGCTTTGCCATCAAAAGAATTGAAAGTGAGCAGGTTTTTTTCCTTTACATGCTTCACAAACTGGTTAAAGTATTCCTGGTAAGCACCTACCGGGCCGGTATTTCTAAAGACAATTAAATCTGCTTTTTCCGAAAGAGCTATTGCCTGCTGAGGATGCCCAATTAATATATTGAAATGGTCTTTCAGCTGAGAAGTAATATATAAGTCCTCCTCAGAATACTTTCTTCCTTTGGCTTGGTAATAGAGGTCAGTTAGGTAAAGTAGTGTTTGCATTTTAAGGGTTAAAGTAAAGCAAGTAAATTTCAAATTTAACAATCTTTGATTACTTAATCATTGTTCAAGCCATTTACTGAAAGCAGCGGTTTGTTAGGTGCTAGTTATAACATTTAGCTTGTACTTTTTAATGCTGATGGATTTCCATAAATAGAAGGAAATATTATTTAAACTGAGAGAATTTGAAATCAAATGAAATAAAGTAACTACTTTACTCCAATTGTTTACAACAAAAAAAGATACGAAAGCTGTAACTTTTCTATCAATAATAGTTAAGTGTTGTCTATTTACCTTTACCGGATTCTCTCAAATCGAGTATCCAGATAGCCTTTACATCACAGAAGGCTTTTTAAACAAATTTAGCTTATAAAAAGTGGAAGTTCCTCAAAACACCTACAATGTTAAGCAAGCTGTTTTAAATATGGATCCTGAAAGAGAGGCTTATGCCCACATGAAGAAAACCTTAAATTATGAAAGAAAAGATAAGGTGCTATTGTTTACAGGCCCTGAAGTACGTATCACCTATTTGGGTTAACAAATTTCAGGTACGAATGCACACCCTGCCTTCATTTATGGAGCTTTCGGAGCCATAGTGGCATCTTATACCTTTTATTTATTCACAAAAAATAATGTGAAAAAAGCTGTGAGAAAGTATAATTCAAAATCTGAGAGCAGTAACAAAACTTCATTACATTGGCATCTTAATGCCAATGGAGTTGTATTGGCTTTGAAGTTTTAGGGTCATTTAATCGATCCTGTAAGACATAAAGTCTATTAAAATAATGTAATACAATATTATATAGTTAAGGTGCGTTTTTCAAAATAATCAACTAAAGTATCTCTTATGAAGTCTTTTAAACTTATACTTGTCTTGGCTATTGTCCTTTTATCAACATCTCAATTGAAAGCCCAAGTCGATTCCCTTTATGTTTCCTCTAATTTTATTGGAGCTTATAAAGTGATTAACAGTGCCAATGGTCAAAAAATTAAAGGGCCAAGTTCATTTCTTGAAATAATGAATAAAGACAGTGAAGCGTTTAAATATATGTTGAAATCTGCCAATAGCTTAAATGCCAGTAAAATAATTTTCTGGTCCGGTATGGCTGCAGGATTAGCATATTCTGCTGTACGTATAAATAATCCAGAACTTAGAGAAGTTCCATTTATTGCAGTGGCAGGGGTGCTATCCTTCTCAACCGCTTTGTATTTTCTCTCTAAAAAACAAGCAAGAAAAGGCGTTGCTATTTTTAATGAGAATCCGCAAACGCAAAAATCTCAATCATCTCTACAATTTAAAATACACCCTACCGGATTAGGATTAGCCTTGAATTTTTGATGGTTTCATTTAGTTGCTTAAGCCAAAATGCTTTGAATATCCTCCTGTGTTAAGTTTTTCATAAAATTCTCCTCAGTACTTATCAAGTCTCTTGCCAAATTAACCTTTCTCTCTTGCAGGGCTAGAATTTTTTCCTCTACTGTATTTGTTGTAATAAATTTATAGGTAAAAACCTGTTGCTTTTGTCCTATTCTATGCGCTCTATCCACTGCTTGTTGCTCAATTGCGGGGTTCCACCAGGGATCCAGTAGAAACACATAATCCGCTGCGGTCAGGTTTAGTCCGAGACCACCGGCTTTCAAGGAAATCAGAAACACTGATATTTCTTCGTTTTCCTGAAAATACTTTACCTGTTTCTCTCTGTCTTTGGTGCTGCCATCTAAATACGCAAATTTGATATGGCTTCGCTCTAAATAATCTTTCATTAAGGCCAAATGCTTCACAAATTGGCTAAATACCAATACTTTATGGCCTTCTGATATAATAGAAGTAAGCATGTGAGTAACATCTTCCATTTTGCCGGAATCGCCCATATATTCTTTGTCCACCATTTTTGGGTGGTTGGCTAATTGCCTCAATTGCGTTAAGCCCTGTAATAAAATCATTTGAGATTTTCTGATGCCATTATGCTCTATATGTTCCAGAATTTTATCTCTGTAAAAGGATTTTACTTCTTCGTATTTCTCTTCTTGCATGGTAGTCATGCTGGAATAGTGTATATTCTCAATTTTATCGGGCAATTCAGTGGCTACCTGCGATTTATGTCTTCTCAGTATAAATGGCTTAATTAAAGTGGCCAGTTTTTGCGATTTTTGTTCGTCCTGCTTTTTCTCAATAGGGGTTACAAATTCATCTTTAAAGAATTTCTTGGTACCCAATAAGCCCGGGTTTACAAACGACATCTGCGACCATAAATCCATGGTGCTGTTTTCCACGGGGGTACCTGTAAGTACTAAACGTCTACGTGATTTTAATTTTTTTACTGCTTTAGCAATATTAGAATCCGGGTTTTTTATGGCTTGCGACTCATCCAGAATAATGAAATTAAAATAATAATCTGACAAGATATCAATGTCTAGCCTGGTAATGCCGTAAGAGGTTAGCACCAGGTCATAATCTTCAAATTGTTTGGCATCCTTAATTCTATTGCTGCCGGTATAAGTGAATATTCTTAAATTTGGAGTGAATTTCTTTGCTTCATTTAACCAGTTATAGATTAATGAAGTGGGCATAATTAGTAAGTTAGCATTGGTTCTGCCATCCTCTTTTTCTGATTGTAGCATTGCCAAGGTTTGTACCGTTTTACCCAAGCCCATGTCATCAGCAAGGCAGCCTCCAAAATTATACTGATTGAGGAATTGGAGCCAATTGAAGCCCGCTCTTTGGTAGGGTCTTAGTTCGCCAGCAAAATCAGCAGGAAGTGGATGGTCATCAATTTGAGAAAAGTCTCTTAGTTTAGATAACTTTCTATCCATTTGCACTGAGGCCAATTCGCTGTTTTCCAGATCTTGCACAAGAGCCAAATGGTGCTTGCGGATTTTCATATTGCCCTCACCATCCTTTTCCATAAAGCTAAACAGCTCAGAATAATCTTCAAACCAATGAGAGGGAATTACAGCATATTGATTGTTAGGCAGCTGAAATTCTGTTTGATTTTTAGCTATGTGGTTTTTGAGTTCCTTGAAGGAAATTTCATAATCACCAAACATGATAGTGGCATTGATGTCAAACCAATCTATACCCTCAGAAATATCTATTGAGATAGAGGAACGGCCTAAAAAGTACTGTTTGCTTGTAATCTCTTTATTTTGTTCTATTGTGATGCCATTTTCATGAAGCCAGTCAGTATTTTTCGAAATCCAGCTAAAGGCTTTTGATTTTTCAAGTGTTAATTTACCTTTCAATAGGTTCAAGCCTCTGCTAATTAAAGCATCCCGCAGGCTTTTTTCTTTTATGATATTACGCACCAGTCTTTTAAATAAAAACTGCCCCTCTTCTTTTTCTACTTTTACAGAAACCGCTTCGTTATTTCCTAAGAGAAACGTGTGCTCTCCATATTGAAACTTTAATTCTAGCAATAATTTTCCTTCCTCTTCTTCTTTTTTACCTTTATTTGATTCGAAAAGATCAAGATTACCTTTTGAGCTTGCCAGCTCTGATAATTTTAGTTGTGGTGCAGGGTCTTCCCTGTAAGTTTTAATCTTAAAGCCCTTGGCAAAAACATCGAAAGAGGCCACTAAGGGAGCCACAAACTTTTTAAAATATTGTTCTTCCACTTTTTCCGGAATAGCAATAAAATATTTGTTCAGGAAAGGCTTCAATTTTTTGCCATCCGGATCTTTAGCGAAAGAATATAAGTTCTGATTTACCACCATGTAGGCTGGCTCATTGCATATTAAATAAGCTCCTTTATATTGAAAATCTACTTTTTCTCCGTTGTGCTTTATGGTAGGGAAGTAATGAGTATTTTCTTCATTCTTCACAAAATGAAATAAAATAGTGGCTTTTTCTTTATGTATTTCAATTTGGCGCCAGGCAGGTTCTCCGTCATTTCCCATTTCGAACAGCATTTTATTAGATATTTTGCTCAGAATTTTTGCACGCTTTCGTTCAAGGTATCTTTGTATTTCTTCTTGTAAGAGGGTATTTCCTTTTTCAGGATGATACACTTTGTCAAAAAAATCAGCTGTTCTTATTTTAGTTTTATAAAATTTTCTGGCAATGGCATCTTGCTGAATGGAATCCATTAACTCAATCAATTCGTAATCTACCTCATCTAATCCTTTGGCAAATTCTTTAGCATTTTTGGCTGAAATATTCTGGTGAGCAAAGGTTAAATCTCCTCTACTGTTTTTTTGCACCACGAATGACTCAAAAATGTAGCCTAAAAATTCGTGCTCAAACAAAGAATATATGATCTGGAAAGGCTGGGTTGTAGTTACCTTCATTATGAAAAACTTCGTTGTTAATGAGTTAAATTGAAAAATTTAGAAAAATCAAGATCGAAATTTAATAAATAACCATGAATTTTAGGTAAAAAAGTAGTTAAAATACTATAATCTGTGAATTTCTAAAGATTTTACGGCAACTGAGGCAGGCTTAAAGGAAGCAACAAAGGTAATTACAATAATACTTAACATGGTAAATATAAAATCTGATGGAATCATCTTTACCGGATAAGCCTCTTGAACGGCCGATGCCATGCCCATAGAGATAAGACCAAATTGTTGTTGGAGGATACAAATAATTAAACCAAGCGTACCACCAATGATAGCGCCTGAAAAAGAAATGATGGCACCTTCTGTGAGAAAGATATTTCTAATAACTTTCTTAGGCGTACCCATGGCATATAATATACTTACATCTCTTTTTTTATCAAGTGCCAACATCGTTAATGAAAAGAAAATATTAAAAGAAGCAACGGCTAAAATAAAGGTGAAAGTAATATAGACGAAAAGCTTTTCAATTTTAATGGCTTTCAATAAGGAGGCATGTTGTTCATCTGAATTGAGCACATCAAAATTACTACCGAAACTTTCAATTAAGCTTTTCTGCACCTGTGAAATGCTTTTTGTACCATCCAGATTAATTTCTAAAGCAGTAAGCAGATCAGATTTGCCTATTAATTTTTTAGCAAAGCGGAGAGGTACAAATATATATTTTTCATCATATTGCTTTTCAATGGCAAAAACGCCAGAAGGCATCAATATACCTGAATTGTACATGCTGGAAGGATTAGTTACGCCTGGCTTAATATTTTTAGGGTAATAAAATTGCAGAGCCAAAAAATCGTTTCTAGGGTTGATGGCTAAATCGTATCGAATTCCCCGGCCCACAATGGCAAAATTTTGCTCTCCTTCCTGTAATTTTATTTGTCCCTCTGTAATGTAGTTTTTCAGTTTGTTTGACGCTATAAACTCAGGGCTAACTCCTTTCATACGCACTACTGTTTCACCGTCATTATATCTAACCAAAACATTATCTTCAATTACGCGAGTAACACTACTAATGCCCTGTATCTGGTTCATTTTCCCCTCCATGGCCGCATCAAACTCAAAAAATTTACCTTCTTTAAGTGCAATCTTTAAGTCTGCATCAAAAGTCCCGTAAAGTGAGCGAATTAAATCTTCCAGCCCATTGAATACACTTAATACAATAACTAATGCCATAGTGCCAATGGCTACTCCCAGCATAGAAATGATAGAAAGCACATTGATAAAGCTTTTTTTCTTTTTAGAAAAAAAATATCGTTTCGCTATAAAAAAGGAGAGCTTTTTCAAGGCAGGCTATTAATCGTTTTTATCACTTTCTTCCTCATCATCTGCTGGAGGAATATCAAGTTTTGAAAGTATTGAATCAATTTTATTGGCCTGATCTATGGTCTCATCTAAATAGAATACGAGCTCCGGCACAATTCTTACCTGTTTGCCAATTCTATTGCCTAAATGTTTTCTAATTTCACTCTTTTTAGCCTGAATAGCTTCTAAAGTTTCTTTAGGATTATCAGAAAGCATAAGGCTTAGGTAAATTTTGGCAAGGCCTAAATCGGGTGACATTTGTACTTCAGTAATAGTAATAAATGATTTTCCGAAGGCATTATTCATATCTCTTTGAAAAATTTCACCTAAATCTTTCTGTATTAATCTTGAAAATTTCTGCTGTCTGGTACTTGCTGCCATAATATTCTTTCTTTTCACTACAAATATGCATGATATTTTATACAATTTGTCCTTTATACTCTAATTTAGCATTTATTGTAGTTTAGTTAAGTTAATTTTCTCACCAACCAATCAAAACGAAAGGTTGAAATCTTAACTAAACATCATTTTCACATTATTAAAACAACTTTAAAAGGAAATTAATTGATTGGATTTTTCAGAATAAACGACCCTTACCGCCTGCTTATCCTGTTTTTGGCTATAGTATTAATCCGTCTTCCTTATTTCATTTCAGCTGAGCCTCTTTTTTATGAACTTAACTGGATGCTTATTGGTGAAACGATGAATCAGGGAAATGTTTTATATAAAGACATTTTACAAACCATTTCCCCGCTTTCTGCATGGGTTTATGCCGGAATCGATTTTATTTTCGGGCGCTCCATTCTAATCTATCAAATATTAGCTACCCTGTTAATTGGTTACCAATTTGTTTTGTTTAATAATATAATGTTGCGCAATAAGGCGTATAATGAAAACTCTTACGTGCCGGCCTTTGTGTACGCTTTGTTAATGCATTCATTTTATGATTTTTTCACACTTTCTCCGGTGTTAATTAGCATGACTTTTATTCTACTTGTGCTAGATAATATCTATTTAAGAATCGAAAATAAACTGAATGACAATACTATTTTAAAAACTGGTATTTTTATGGGTTTGGCTGTATTGTTTTATTTACCATCCATCATTTTTTTCATAGCTACCATTTTTTCGTTCCTATTATTAACCGGGTTAATCTTTAGAAGATATTTATTATTTCTTTATGGTATGTTATTGCCAATTGCTGCCGTGTCCCTTTATTATTTATGGCATAATGCTTTACTAGATATGTTTTATCAATGGGTGCTGGCAAGTTTTATAATCAACAGGCCTAATGTTTTAGATTTAAGTTCTCTATTACTCATTATTGGCATTCCCGGAATTGTATTTATGCTTGCTTTGGTGAGAACCTTTAGCGCTTCCAGATTTACCAATTACCAGGTAAGGGTGCAGCAGGTAATGTTTTTAATGTTTGTATCTGCATGGGCAGTATGGCTTTTTTCTGATGTAAAAGCACCTTTTCAATTAATTGTTTTTATTCCTTTTATAGCCTTTTTTATTGCACATCTTTTATTGCAATTTAAGTCACGGTTTGTAGCCAATATATTTACCTACTTTGTCACTATAAGTATTCTGCTTATTACCTATGCTCTTTTTTATCAAAATTTCTATTTCCATCAATGGGGTAATTTTAATGATTTATTGGTTAATCAATCGATTTATGAGCCTTGGATAGCCGACAAGAAAGTTTTGGTGGTGGGAGATAGAAAGCAAATATATAAGTCATCAAAAGAAGTGGCTACTCAATTTTATAGCTGGGAATTAAGCCAAAAAATTTGGGAAGAGGCTGATAAGCCAGAAAATATAATAAGAATTTATGAAGATATTAACAAGCATCAACCCGAAGCTATTATTGATTTAACCGGCTTGGTAAGTTCGGTATTTAAAAAACTGCCTCTTATTGAAGATAAATATGCAAAGGTTTCAGCACAGGTTTATGTACTGAAACCTTAAAATGAAAAATAACTATTACTTCTATTAACAAGGAATTTTATTCACCCTTCTTTCGTGTCTGCCACCTTCAAATTTTTCGTTCAGAAAGGCAATTACAATTTCTTTTGCTACCTCAAAGCTGATGAATCTTGCTGGTAAACAAAGTATATTGGCATTGTTATGTTGGCGAGCTAAAAGTGCTATTTCTACTTCCCATGCTATGGCTGCTCTAATTTTACTGTGTTTGTTAGCAGTGATAGCTACTCCATTGGCGCTCCCACAAATTAAGATGCCTAATTCCTGCTCCTCATTGCCAATGGCTGTGGCCAGGGGATGTACATAATCAGGATAGTCCACAGAATCATCAGTTGATGGACCGAAATCTTTCACTGGATATCCTTTCTCTTTTAGAAATTCAACCAATTTTTCTTTGTATTCGAAACCTGCATGGTCTCCCCCAATTGCTACTTTCATTTTTCTACTAATGTTAAGTTTATAAAAAAAAAATTAAATACCTTTTACTTTTTATCCCAAAATCTTTCAGAGGCACTCTCTTCGAAATGCTCCTGGATTATATTTTGTTCTGTATCATCAAAATGTAAACCTCTTCTTTGCATTACAAGTTCTGCTACTTCAAATGCTTTTTTCAACTGAAAAGTAGTAAAACCAGAGGCACCCCCCCAGGCAAAGGAAGGGATGAAATTACGTGGAAAGCCACTGCCAAAAATATTAGAACACACTCCCACAACTGTGCCTGTATTAAACATAGTGTTAATGCCGGATTTTGAATGATCACCCATCATTAATCCACAGAATTGTAAGCCGGTATTTTCAAATTTTTGTGAAGAATAGTCCCACAATTTCACATGAGCATAATTATTTTTTAGGTTAGAAGTATTGGTAGCTGCTCCTAAATTACACCATTCACCTATTACGGAATTACCAATAAAGCCATCGTGACCCTTGTTAGAATAGCCAAAGAACACAGTATTGCTCACCTCTCCGCCCACTTTACAGCCAGGGCCGATAGTATTATCACCTTTGAATTTTGCCCCCATATTAGTTTGTGAATTTTCACAAATAGCAAATGGTCCTTTAATAATGGTGCCTTCTGCAATTACGGCATTCTTACCAACATAAATCGGGCCGTTTTCAGCATTTAAAATGGATGCTTTTATATCAGCACCTGCTTCAATAAAAATATCATCTCCATTATAAACTACAGTATGCGGGTCATCAATTAATTGAGAATTTCTCCCTCGAGTAATGAGCTCAAAATCTGATTTAATTTGCTCGCCATTGTATTGAAAAATATGCCATTTTTCAGATATGATAGTGAGTTCCCCATTATATTCTGCAGCTTGTTCCAATTTTTCCTTGGGGTTAAAAAAGTCTACTTCTTCCTTTGAAGCAAAGGCGGCAATTAACAAGCCATCCTTTTTTAAACTGGCTCCTAACTGAATAGCTTTTACCAATTCCGTAGTTGGGCAAACAGAACTATTAATAAAAATATTTTGATCACCTATTTGCCTAGGGTATTTCTTTTGTAAATGTGGGGCAGTAATATAACTCAGTGAGGCATCTAAGTACTTCTCCCACTTTTCTTTGATGGTAAGTATTCCTATTCTTATTTCAGCAATTGGGCGTGTAAAAGTAAAGGGTTTTAATTTGTCCCTATATTCAGCTTGTTCAATTAACAGATAGTTCATAAGTGCAAAAATAAGAGCTTGATGAATATATTCGTGATAAACCTCTAAGGATTTAAAAATAAATTGTCTAAAAATAAAAAAGTCTCTCGGATATAATTACCTGAGAGACTTTTAAGATCAAATTTGAAATAAAATAAATTATTTCTTTTTGTACTTCTGGTTGAATTTCTCCACACGACCAGCAGTATCCAAAAATATTTTCTTTCCTGTATAAAATGGGTGAGAAGCAGAACTAACCTCTATTTTAACAACAGGGTATTCATTTCCATCTTCCATTTTAATAGTCTCATCTGAAGTCATTGTTGACTTAGTTAAGAATTTTGTATCTGCTTGAGTATCCCAGAACACGATGTCTCTGTACTCAGGGTGAATTTCTTTTTTCATAATTTCTAAATTAATTTATTGATTGCCAACCAATTCCCCTTCATTTTTTCTAAAGGGATTGCAAAATTACGTGATCAAATCTATCTTTCCAAATACTTGCGTAAATAAGAATGATGGCTTTTAACTAATTATCAGATAAATTAAACATAAAATTGAGCTAATTGAGCGAAATTATAGAAATAGCTACTGAATTTTCCTCTTCTTCTATATTATTGTTTTTAACTTGGGACTTTATTTCAGGATTATGAAGAATCTAATTATTTTTTGCTTTTTATTACAAGCTACTTCTGTAATAGGTCAGGCCGTAAATGCACCACTTAATGCAGATTATTATCATCTGATTGAACGACTTGAAGTAAGAAGCGGCTCCTTCTCGGAGAGTTTTCACGCCTCTATGAAGCCCTATAATAGAAAAGAGATTGGGCAGTTTTTGGATAGTCTGGATGCGAGTAGTTTTAATAAAAGAGATCAATTCAATTATAATTACCTGAAAAACGATAGCTGGGAGTGGGTGGATAGTGCAAACTATAGAAGCAAAAAGCCATTTTTAAAGCACATCTATAAAACCAAGCCTGACTTCTTTAATGTGCACGAGGAGGAATTTGATTTGCATGTAAACCCGGTGATAGATTTTAGTTTCGGTAGAGAATCTATATCCGGTGAAAATTTATTTATCAATACCCGTGGTATTGAAGTAAGAGGCCTCATCAATAAAAAATTGGGCTTCTACACCTTTGTGGGTGAGAATCAAGTTCGTTTCCCACAGCATGTGAACGAATTTATCAATGAATTTAAAGCAGTGCCAAACGAAGGTTTTTGGAAAAACTATGGCGAAGATGGTGCTGGGAAAGATTTTTTTACCGCCAGAGGCTATATTTCCTTTCAGGCTACCAAAAACATTAATTTACAATTTGGCCATGATCGCTTTTTTGTTGGTAACGGATTTCGTTCATTGATCTTAAGTGATTTTTCCCCTTCCTATTTATTTTTAAAAGCAGAAACCAATATATGGAAATTAAACTATACCAATATCTTTGGCTTGCAAACAGCTGATGTTAGAAGTTCCGGTAATACTTTAATTGGTACTGGAAACAGGTACCCTAGAAAATTCATGTCATTTCATCACTTAAGTTATAACATCACTAAAAACTTAAATGTAGGCGTATTTGAAGCGATTATGTCGGGGGATTCTACTCGAGCGCAAAACCCGATTGACATCAACTATTTAAATCCAATTATTTTTTACCGTTCCTTGGAACAACAAGACGGAAGCTCTGGTAATGCCTTGCTAGGGATGGATTTTCGCTGGATTTTTCTTAAAAGATTCTCACTTTATGGACAGCTTGTTTTAGATGAATTTTTAATAGATAATTTAAGAGAAGGTGGCTGGTGGGCCAATAAATATGCTATTCAAACCGGTTTGAAATATTTTAATGCCTTTGAAGTACCCAATCTGGATTTGCAAGGAGAATACAATATGGCCAGGCCTTTTATGTATGCCCATGATACTGATTATACTAATTATGCCAATTACAAGCAATCATTGGCGCATCCATTAGGTGCTAATTTTGAAGAGTTTATTGCTATTATGCGTTACCAAATATCTCCAAAATTCACCTTTCAGGCAAAGGCAGTATGGGCAAATTTCGGTACAGATACCACCGGTGTGAATTTTGGAGGTAATTTATTTAAAGCAAACAATACACGCTATCGCTATCCCGGTCAGGGTGATTTTGGCCACGTAACAGGGCAGGGAGAATCTAATCAATTGAGTTACTATCAATTTTTACTTACCTGTATGTTGAGACATAACTTATTTGCAGAAGTGGGTTATACCATCAGAAATCAGGAAAGTGAGTTTGGAAATAATACTTCGGAAAATAATTTTTTTAAGGCTTCACTAAGGTGGAATATCCCTAGAAGAGAAAATATTTTTTGATAAAAAACAGCTATATTTTTTAATGACACCTCCTAATAGGTCATAATTCCAACTATTTTAATACAAAAGCGGCAATATACTCTTAACTTGCAGGCAAATGTTTGATTTTTAAATGAAGACCTATTTTAGAGTACTTTCCTATGCCAGGCCTTTGGGTTTGTTGGCTCCGCAATATATTGTTTATGTTTTCTTACAGGCTGCATTCAGTGTTGTTAGTCTTGCTATATTAGCTCCAGTATTAAACACATTATTTGAAACTGAGAAGGCTGAAAAGCTTCCGGAAGCACCACCACAGTTTGAATTTGATATTTACTATTTAAAAGATCTGTTTGACTATCAGTTCGGACAACTGGTTCAACAGGATAAATTTGAGGCATTGCAATATGTTTGTCTTTTACTGGTAATTTTCATTTTTCTTTCTAATGTATTTCGCTATTTGGTGGAGGTAATCTCTGCCATTGTGAAAGCCAATGTAATTTCTAATTTAAGAAATGCCTTGTTCGACAGATTGATGAACCTGCATATCGGCTATTATACTGAGGAGAGAAAAGGCAATATCATGTCTAAAGTAATGAGTGATGTGCAGGAGGTAGAAGGCACTGTTGTAAATAGTTTAAAAGCGTTAATTAAAGAGCCGATTATGATTATCGCTTACTTTACAGCTCTTTTTTTTATTTCGGTTAAACTTACCTTAATCACTTTAATCGTTCTTCCACTTTCAGGCTTTATTATTTCTTACATAGCTATTAAATTGAAGAAAAAGGCAAGGCAAAGCCAGGAAACCATAGGGAAGATATCAGATATTTTGGAGGAAACTTTGGGGGGTATGCGTATTGTAAAAGCATTTAATGCGGTGGCCTTTTCTAAAAAGCGCTTTGGTAAAGAAGTTGATAATTATGCACAGTTTAACATCAGTATGCGAAAGCGCTTTGCCTTGGCAGGGCCTATTTCTGAGTTTTTAGGAGTAACAGTAGTGGCGGGTATTCTGTTGATGGGTGGCTCCATGATTTTAGATGGGAAATCAAGTTTAGATGCCGGTAGCTTCATTACCTTTATTGCCATATTTTCTCAGGTACTTACCCCAGCAAAATCTATTTCTACAGCTTTTAGTAATGTGCAAAGAGGTTTAGCTTCGGCAGATAGAATTTTTAGTATAATAGATACAGAGCCGGGCATTAAGAACAGCCCGGATGCTACGGATCTTAAAGAATTTAATGATTCCATAGAGTTTAAAGATGTAGCTTTTGCCTACGGTAATGATACTGTGCTAAAAAATATCAACTTGACAGTGAAAAAAGGCGAAATGATTGCTTTAGTAGGTCCTTCGGGCGGAGGTAAATCTACTTTGGCCGATTTGATCCCTCGATTCTATGATGTGAAATCGGGAGCCATCTTAATTGATAACAAACCTATAACAGATTTAAAAATAGAATCTGTAAGAGATAAAATGGGAATTGTAAGTCAGGAATCCATTCTATTCAATGATAGTATTTTTAATAATATAGCTTTTGGTAAGCCGGAAAGCACCAGAGAAGAAGTGATGCAAGCTGCTAAAATTGCTAACGCCCATGACTTTATTATGCAAATGAATGGGGGTTACGATGCGGAAATAGGAGATAGAGGCACTAAACTCTCTGGAGGACAACGCCAACGAATTAGTATAGCCAGGGCCATTTTAAAAAACCCGGATATTTTAATTCTGGATGAAGCCACCTCAGCATTAGATTCTGAATCCGAAAAATTGGTGCAGGAAGCGTTATCTCATTTAATGAAAAATAGAACATCTATTGTAATTGCTCACCGTTTAAGCACCATACAGGAAGCCGATAGAATTTACGTTTTACAGGATGGTGAAATCATTGAAACCGGTTCGCATCAGGCATTAATCAAAAAAGGAGGCGTGTATAATAAGCTAATTGAAATACAATCAGTCTCTTGATTATAAAATAATTTATATATTTGCTTAACTTCATAACAAAATCAACCTATTAATACTTCAAAATGAAAACTTTTAAGATTGTCATCATTGTATTTTTACTTTTCTTTCATATTGCAGCTGCATTTGTTTTAACCAAGGCAGATCCTGATAATTTGAATTTTTTGATGACGGTGGTGGACTACCTTGGAGTATTAATGATAGGGGCATACTTAGCACTGATTTTATTTATTGCCGGAATAATTCTTCATTTTAAGGCAATTAAAGAGGCTAATCATAACGTAAAAGAATTAGAAAACCAGGTGACTAATTTAAAAGCCAAATTATACGACAAAAAAGAATTGGAATCGAGTGATAAGGCAGTAGAGGTAAGACCTGATGCTAATGATCAAAAGTCAGATCAAAAGAAAAAGGACCAAAATAAAGAATAGCTTTATTGCTTAATACCGTTCATTTGCGTTTAGAAGGTTGAAAAAATTCAAAAAGTAAATGAGCTATATTTTAGCAAGATTCCCCCGGGGCAGGTTTGATCCTAAACCGAATTAAGTTACGACATTTGAAAATTAAATTAAACAGATGCAATCAACCATAAAACAAGAGTTAGAATCTTCCCAATCTGTACTTGCTGAGTTCATTAGCAATGATTTAAATCTCCAAAATATTGAAAAAGCAGTCCGTTTAATGGGCGAATCGTTGAAAAACGGCTTCAAAATTATGAGTTGTGGCAATGGAGGCTCACATTGTGATGCCATGCATTTTGCAGAAGAACTCAGCGGTAAATACAGGGATGACAGACCCGCCTATGCTGCACTGGCTATTTCCGATGTAAGTCATATTACTTGTGTGGGCAACGACTACGGTTTCCAATACATCTTCAGCCGAAGCGTGGAAGCATTGGGCAGAGCTAATGATGTTTTATTGGCTATAAGCACCAGTGGGAATTCAGCCAATATTATCGAAGCCGCAAAATCTGCTAAAAAGCAAGGAATGAAGGTAATAGCTCTTACGGGTAAAGATGGCGGTGAATTATCAAAGTTAGCCGACTTAGAAATAAATGTAGCCCATTTTGGGTATGCCGATAGAATTCAGGAGGTACATATAAAAATTATACATATTCTTATTTTACACCTTGAAAAACTGATGGCCCATGCTAGCTAAAACTTACGGAAGTTCAGTATTCGGAGTAGATGCCAGCGTTATCACTATTGAAGTGAACGTAAGTCAGGGACTTAAATTTCACATGGTAGGTCTGCCGGATAATGCCATAAAAGAAAGTGAACATAGAATTGATGCCGCTATTAAATACAGTGGCTATAGAATGCCAAGGCAAAAAACAGTGGTAAATCTTGCTCCTGCAGATGTTAAAAAAGAAGGTTCTGCCTATGATTTACCCATTGCCCTTGGAATTCTTAGGAGCTCTGATCAGATTAGCACAGAAATCCTTGATCAGTATATGATAATGGGTGAACTAGCCTTAGACGGTAATTTAAGGCCTATCAAAGGAGTGCTGCCTATTGCTATAGAAGCCAGGAAACAAGGCTTTAAAGGCTTTATACTTCCTAAAGAAAATGCTGCGGAAGCTGCTATTGTAAATAATTTAGAAGTTTTTGGCGTTGAAAATCTTCAGCAAGCGATTGATGTATTAGAAGGCACCTCTGATTTAAAGCCACTTTCTATTGATACTAGAGATATTTTCTTCACAAATTTAAACTCCTATGATGCAGATTTTGCCGATGTGCAAGGTCAGGAAAATATTAAACGTGCTTTAGAAATCGCTGCTGCGGGTGGGCATAATGTGATTATGATTGGGCCTCCGGGTGCCGGAAAAACCATGTTGGCAAAAAGACTGCCCTCAATATTACCACCTTTAAGCCTAACAGAAGCATTAGAAACTACTAAAATACATTCTGTTGCCGGCAGATTAGGTCCTGATGCCTCTTTAATTGCTACTCGTCCATATCGTAGCCCACATCATACCATCTCAGATGTAGCCTTGGTAGGCGGAGGGGGCATTCCTCAACCGGGAGAAATATCTTTGGCACATAATGGAGTTTTGTTTCTGGATGAATTACCGGAATTCAAAAGAACTGTTTTAGAAGTGATGAGGCAACCTCTGGAAGAGAGAAGGGTAACTATTTCAAGGGCTAAGGTATCTGTAGATTTTCCTGCCAACTTTATGTTGATGTCCAGCATGAATCCGTGCCCCTGTGGATACTATAACCACCCAGATAAAGAGTGTGTTTGCCCTCCCGGAGCAGTGCAGCGTTACTTAAATAAGGTAAGTGGGCCGCTCTTGGATAGGATTGATTTGCACGTTGAGGTAACACCGGTTTCCTTTGAGCAGATGACGGAGAACAGGAAAGCTGAAAGCAGCGATACCATTAGAGAAAGGGTAATTGCTGCTCGCGAGATCCAAAAGCAACGTTTTGAGGAACACCCTGAAATACATTCCAACGCGCTGATGCCATCACAAATGGTGAAAGAGTTGTGTACAATTAATTCGGCTGGTAAAGCACTTCTTAAAAATGCGATGGAAAAGTTAGGGCTTTCTGCAAGAGCTTATGATAGAATTCTAAAAGTTTCCAGAACCATTGCAGATCTGGCCAATAGCGATGAAATCAAAATTGAGCATTTAGCGGAAGCAATTCAGTATCGCAGTTTAGATAGAGACGGCTGGGCTGGATAAAACTCTTTTTTTGCTTTTATTGAAATATCTCAATCAATTTTCAGTTTAAATAACTATATGATTATTCATAATATGAGTGGTAAACTTCTTATTTTTATTCTTTTCTTTTCTTTCAATGGCTTAAGCTTAAATGCTCAGGAGTTGGCTTATGAGATCAAGGTGGCAGGAAGAGATGTAGGAAGTATGTTGGTAACCAAAAAGGAAATTGCAGATGGGAAAATATATTACTCTGCTGTTACTGATGTTGAATATACCCTATTTATGACTACCAAAATGGTTTATTTATATGAGGCCATATATGAAAACGATATGTTGCAAAAAGCCTATTTCATTTATAAAAAGAATGAAAAAAAGGAGGAGGAGGCTAGTTTGGAAAGAATTGGTACTACTCAAAACTATTTAACCAAAAAGGACGGCCAAAGTGTAAAATTGGAAGGTTTGATCAAAAAAAGTATGCTTAATCTTTACTTTACGCCACCAAAAGAGAGAGATGCTGTTTTTTCAGAAAGATTTCATGATAAAGTGAGGATTGCCAAGTTGCCAGATGAAAATAAGTTTATGTTTGAAATCCCTAATGGAGATAAAAGCATCTATGAATATAATAATGAAGGTGTTTGTAATAAAATAAGCATCAGCTCCTCCGTGTTAAAGTTTGAAATGATTTTGAAAAAATCAGTTGAAGATTAAAGAGAAGGTAGTGCCTTCGTCAGGTATACTATTCACATGTATTTCTCCACCCATAATTTCCATTTGGCTCTTCACTAAAAATAGCCCCAGGCCTTTACCTTCAATATGTGTATGAAATCTTTTATACATACCAAATAATTGTTTGCCATGCTTTATTAAATCTATTCCAATACCATTATCCTGTATGTGAATTATTTTTTGATGATTAATAATCTCTGTCGATATTTTTATTTGACAAATATTATTCTCTTTTCTATATTTAATGGCATTGGAAATTAAATTGTACAAAATGCTTTCAATATAAGTAGGGTTGCTTTTAAAAGTATTGAATGCGGAAGTATCAACAATAATTTTGGAATTGGTTTCTGAAAGGTAATTTTTAAGAATATGTTGAATGCGGCTTACTTTTTCCTTTAGGTTTACTTCTTCGTACTCAATGTCTTTACCTTTTCTTAATTCAATAATGGCATTCATATCCTTAATTACCGCATCGAGGCTATCACCTTCGTCTTTAACTTTAGAAAGAATAGTGATCCACTCAGATTTATCAGTTTCAGGAATCATTTCTAATAAATTAATGAGTCCTAAGATTCGGGCAACAGGGGCTCTGAGGTTATGAGCAGTCATATAAGCATATTGCTCTAATTGTTGCACATTTTGGGCTAGCTCCTGGTTACTCAACTGAAGATCGTTCGTCCTCTTTATTACCTTAGTTTCCAGGTCGTCATTATATTTACGAAGCATTTTATTTTGCTCTCCAATAATGCTTTGTGCCTCAGTAAGTTTTCTGTTTTTATTATTCAATTCCTCATTTTGACTCAAAACCTCTTCTTGTTTTTGTTCTACTTCTCTGGTTCTTTCTGTTATCCGAAGTTCTAGTTCTTCATTTTGCAATTGAATAATTTCCTGACTTCTTGTCATTATATCCAAAGCATTTTTCTGAGCTTTCTTTTTATCTACCTCTAATAACCTATACTTATAACCTAAAGAGATAGAAAGCAAAATTACCTCACTTACAGCGCCTATTTCAAGCGCATGGTTAGTCATGAAATTTACAGGCAAAAAACCTAAACTTCTTAAGGTGTACAGCACAACACCGATTAAATAAACTGCCCAGGCAAGAGTAAATATTTTGGCAACTTTAACACCCTTTATCCAAAATAGAATACCACCTGTAAATAAGCCTAAGCAATTAATGATTAAGGTATAGTTGGCAAATAATAATGCAGTTTTGTAGTCTATAAAAAAGGTTGAAAGCATAATGAGTAAACCCATTAATAGCATGAGCTTAAAAATTTTATGGTAGGCCTTAATTTTATGCTTTGATTCTAAAAATTTGATGGCGAAAAGATTTCCAAAACTAATCCATAAACCTATACCAAAAATAATAACATGATTGGCCCACCACGGATTGTCTGGCCATAAATATTGAAATGCATGTCCATTTAAAGCCGATAGGCTTATCAAGTTGCCAGCAATAATGCCAATGTAAAATATGTAATTCCATGTGCGAGCAGCAAATGAAAGAAAAAGATTATATAGAAACATCACGATCATGATGCCATAAAATATGCCATACAGCAATTCCTCTTTAATGCTTGCGGCATATAAGTGAGTTCTTGGTCTTATATTTAGGGGTATTATTACTGAGCCCTTATTTCTTATTTTTATGTAAATTGTATTGGAATCAAGAACCTTCAAGTTTAGAGGAAAAATGAAATTTTTATGCTCGATCACCCTATGGAAAAAAGGAACTCTGTCTCCGCCAAATTCCATATTCCAATTGCCCTGAGAGGCATCTTTTGAGAATAAAAATATAGAATCAAGCGTAGGGTATGCAATCTCTAGTACAAAAGGTGTTTCATGACCCACATTATTTTTAATATTCAATTTTAGCCAAATAGTGACATCCCTAATACCAAAGCTAGGTACCTCCCGGGAACCCAATTTGAATTTATTCTGCGTTTCGGAGTTTAAAATGTCCTCCAGTTTCAGATTATTGGTTTCATCCTGATAGATATATATATGCTCTCCTAAATTATTTAACGCTTCAATTTTTTGTATTAGAATAACCTCCTGCTGAAGATTTTGGGCGTATAATTCGGTTATACTACCTAATGACAAGGATAAAATAAATAGTATTTGAGCATTTTTTCTCATTTAAACCTTTAAGGTAAGTTAATAATAAGAAAGCTACTGAAATTTTAATTTGCAGGCAATTGATTTTAGCTATAAAAAGCACATATAATGCAAATAAAAATAAGTCTTCTACAATTATTTGAATTGGTATAGAATAAAAAAAAAGGCTCCTAAAGTAGAAGCCTTTTTTTGGGGGGTGATTTAATGTTATTTATAAAAAACATATTACAAATTCTTCAACCATTTTTCCCTCATTTCAATGGCTTCTTCATCAGCATTTTCTTCTAAAGTAAAAATATGTTCCTTTACTTCTTCTTGTGCAATAATTCTTGTTGTGTAAGTAATTTCTTCCTCGCCTCTTTTCACTGTGAGCTCATATTCATAACCTATGGGTTGCTGCGATAGGGTACCCAGCACCATTCTGGCGTTCTGTAAATTAACTTCACTGCCATTTATTTTAAACATGATATCATTTTCCTTAAGACCTATTTGAGCTAAAGAATCAGTGGGTTGAGTGATAATAATTTTACCTTCAGGGGCAGCTAGTCCATAACCTAAGCTAGGTACCTTGTTTCCTGTGTTGAATTTTCTCTGATAGTTAATTCCTAGCTTGCTATAATAATCTTCAATTGGCAATGGATTAGCATTTTTTACGTACTTCTCAAAGAAATCATCAATCTCAGGATAAGTCATTTCCACAAATATTTCAAAGAATTTATCTTCAGGGAAAGCCTTGTTAGGTCCGTACTTTTTGGAAAGTTCATTTACTACCTCACGCAAACCACGCTCTCCGTTTGACAATTCCAACAAGCGAATATCTAATAAGCCCGCCACTAAAGCACCTCTCATATAAATATTACCATATTGTTTTTGCCCTTCTGGGGTGTAGGAGGTTAAGCTCAGCTTACTTAAACTATATGCAGAATCATATCGGGAATCTACAAAAAGTTTTTGCTGCAATTCAGCAAAGAAAGCATCTAAATTGATCATGCCATACCGTAGCTGCATTAAATCAGATGCCCATTCTGTTACGCCTTCATATAACCATATATGTTCCGAAGCAGTTGGTTCTATAAAGTTAAACTGCTCAATAATTTCACTATGGATATTAAGCGGAGTAATAATATGGAAAAACTCGTGAGCTGCTGTGCTGGTAATACTTTTTGCTAATTGTGGCGTCCATGGCTGCTCTGCATAAATGTATTCTGAACTGTAGGAATGTTCCCAGGCACCCCAGGTTTCATCTTCAAAATGGAATAAAAAGGTATATCTATCTACCGGAAATTCTACTACGAAAGCATCGGCAGCCTTTAGCATTTCTTCCATGGCTTCTAAAAGGTCATCTGAGCTAATTATGTCAGTTTTAGAATAGGTATAAATATCAATATTTGTACCTCCTAATGTAGTGTTAGCTTTTGTTAATCTGCCTAATAAAATAGGAGAGTCCACTATATGGTCAAAATTATCTGCTATGTACAAGCCTTCTACATTAGGTTTTAAAGCGGTGCCAATTTCCCACTCCTCAGGATATTGTAATTTAATACTTAAAGCTTCTGATTGCATACCGGATAAATAACCAAAGACAGTTTGGCCATTAATTAAAACATGATCGTCTTCAATAGAAGAGCCACACATTTTATATATTTTATTCTCTTCCACCTCGGTATCCCAGGTTTCAGAAATTTCATAGGTAATTTTCTTTACTTTTTTAATTTTCTTTTCTTCTACAAACTGAAATTGGTTAGTAGAAATTTGCTTGGTTTCAATTTCTCTTCCTTTTTTATCGAAGGCTTTAAAATTCTTTACAAATCTGCCCATATCCATAATTTGGTAGGTTCCGGGGGCGGTGGCTGCAAATTGATAGATGTTATTTTCCGCTTTTAATTTGGTGTCGATCTCCAAAGTTACTTTAAAAGTATCATTTGATCTGTCGTTTAAGTTGACGGTATAAGCCAGGTCTTGTGCGTTTAGTACATAGCCAATAAAGATCAGGCTGAATAAAAAAATAGTTCTTTTTAACATGTCTATTAGTTTTTTGAATAAGTACGTAAATATAAGAGCTATTAGATAAGTTTTATGGCCGTTAGTATAAAAAAACGATTGATTTAATGCCAATCCAACTATAATTACCTTCACCTCTTTTTTACTGCCCCGCAAAATCCTAATTTTACCCTATGGAGAAAATGGAATGGATTAAACTTTTAAACCCCAACAGATTTGGGCAGTCAAGCAATTATAATGCATCTAGTGCGCGCTCATTTTTTGAGCAAGATTATGATAGAATAATTTTTTCTCATCCATTTCGTAGATTACAAGACAAAACCCAGGTAGTTCCTTTGCCTGAAGAGGATTTCGTACATACGCGTTTAACACATAGCCTCGAAGTAAGTAGTGTGGGCAGATCATTAGGGAAGAAAGTAGGAGAAGTCATTATCTCTAAATATCCGGAATTGACTGAAGCGGGCTATTCTGCTTTTGATTTAGCTGCAATTGTCGCAGCCGCCGCTCTTTCTCATGATATTGGCAACCCGCCTTTTGGCCATTCCGGTGAGGATGCGATTTCTGCCTTTTTTAAAGAAAGTAGAATAGGGCAGCACGTAAAAAGTGAGGTTTCTGAAGCAGAATGGAAAGACCTCATCAACTTTGAAGGAAACGCTCAGGGCTTTAGGTTGCTGAATAGCGAGGAAAACCAGGGCCTTAAATTAACACTGAGTACTTTGGCTGCTTTTAGTAAGTATCCACGAGCCTCTCTAATTCAAAAAAGAGATAAAAGCAGAAGAAGTCAGAAAAAATACGGCTTTTTTCAAAGTGAAAGTGCTATTTTTGAAGATTTAGCCACCACTTTGGGCTTAATTCCCTCAGCGGACAATACACATTGTTGGGTACGCCATCCGCTCACATTTTTAGTAGAGGCTGCCGATGATATTTGCTATCACGTAATTGATTTAGAGGATGGCTGTCGATTAGGCTGGGTGCCTTTTGAACAAGCAAGGGATTTACTAGCCGAAATCTTAGGAGAAAATTATATGCCTGAGAAGCTTGAAAAAACCAAGGGTAAAAATGAAAAAATAGCCTATTTGCGAGCTCTTGCCATTAATACATTAATTGAACAATGTGTTAAGGTTTTTCAGGAGAACGAAGAAGCCATTTTAACCGGTGAATTCGATACTGCTTTAATGGATTTAGTTCCTTCCAAAAAGGTACTAAGAGATATTATAGAAGTTTCCATTCAGAAGATTTACAGGTCTAAATTGGTTTTGGAGACAGAAGCCGTTGGCCATGTTGTGTTGGAGGGGCTATTAAGTGCGTTTTTGGAAGCTGCTATTGCTCAAAAAGGAAGGGAAGATTCAGGTAAGAAAAACCTCACTGTATTCCGATTATTGCCGGAAACCTACCAGGAAATGATCACCGAAACAGCTAGTTTGTATGAAATAAGTCTAATTTGTATTGACTATGTGAGCGGAATGACGGATAGATATGCCATTACTCTGTACAGGAAGTTGAAAGGGATCACGTTACCGGGGTAAAAAAAATCATTTTCGATATTGATTTTGGCTACATTTTTTTTTCACGCAAAACGTGGTTTAGAAATGCGGCCAAAATCTCGCATACATTGAGCTTGTAGCCTCATTTTAAGCTTGTGCTATTGACATGACTTCGCAGGATAGAAGGTCAGCACCGCAGGTTGCACCGTAAAGATCTATTTGCTAATAAGGCTAAAATCGCTTCTGATATCACCTATTTCGTATATTCGAAAATTAAGTTTTTCATTTGAAATGAATAGAATCTCCCTTTACAATATGGAAGATTCTATGGAAAATTTAACTTCATCTTTCATCACCATTTTCTGTTTACCATATACCTTGTAATTAGTTAAATTACTCTCTCCCGCAATATTATCGAAATCCATTTCTAAATATCTTTCAGAAGTATACAAAGCATTATTTTCATTATAGCGAGCTTCCAATTTGGTAAGTGTGCTATCACCGCCAAAATACACTTTCAGAAATTCTATTCCTAAAGATTGCTTTTCGGCTGTATAGCTCCATACTTTCATTCCGTCCTCGGTTTTTTCTGTTGCCAGATATAAATCGCGCAAAGTAGGTTTATTAATATCTGCCAGCTTAAAAACCTCCAGTTCATTTCTCCAGCCCAGAGAATCAAAATTGACTGTATCTTTTTCCGTTTCGCCATCAATGGATATTGTTTTAGCCAATTGAGGATTTTTGTTCCTCAATTTTTCAATTTGCTTATTAATTAAAGACTCTACATCATAATAAGTATTGATTGGCTTTTCTTTAATTCTTTCCTGACAAGCATTTAAAAAGAATGTCACAACACATACAAATAAAATTTGCTGATACTTCATACACTTAGTTAATTAATATATCTCCGGTCATTTCTTCAGGAGCTTCCAATCCCATCAATTTTAAGATGGTGGGCGCTAAATCTCCCAGCTTTCCATCCTTTAAATTACCCTTATATTCTTTGTCAACTAAAATACAAGGAACAAGGTTTGTAGTATGTGCAGTATTAGGAGATCCATCCTCATTGATCATAAAATCAGAATTGCCGTGATCTGCAATAATAATGGTGGCATAATCATTTTCTAATGCGGCTTCCGCCACTGCTTTAGCACATGCATCTACGGTTTCACAGGCTTTTACGGCTGCTTCAAACACTCCAGTATGTCCTACCATATCGGGATTGGCGAAGTTTAAGCACACGAAATCTACCTCACCTTTTTTTAATTCAGGAATAATGGCATCACGGATATCTCCGGCACTCATTTCTGGCTGTAAGTCATAAGTAGCCACCTTAGGAGAAGGGCACATCAGTCTTTTTTCTCCTTCAAACTCAGTTTCTCTGCCTCCAGAGAAGAAAAATGTTACGTGAGGATATTTTTCTGTTTCCGCTATTCGAATCTGCTTTTTATTATTCTTCTCCAAAACCTCACCTAGCGTATTTTTCAGGTTATCTTTTTCAAATAATACTTTTACGCCTTCAAATGTATCATCATACTTAGTCATAGTGATATAAAGAAGATCCAAAGGATGCATATTTTGTTCAGGGAAAGCTTTCTGAGTTAAAGCCTGAGTAATCTCTCTTCCTCTATCTGTTCTGAAATTGAAAGAGATTACTACATCTCCGGGTTCAATTTTAGCTACAGGTTTACCAGAGTAATCCAATTGAACAAGAGGTAATATAAACTCGTCAGTTATGCCTTTAGCATATGATTTTTTAAGAGAGTTTACAATATTCTTTCGGCCTTCCCCTTCATTTTTGGTCATCACATCATAGGCTAATTTTACGCGTTCCCACCTGTTATCACGGTCCATTGCGTAATATCTGCCCACAACAGTTGCTAATTTGCCAGTCGTTTTTTTGCAATGCTCAATTACATCATCTATATAATTTACTGCTCCATTTGGGTCAGTGTCTCGTCCATCAGTAAAAGCATGAACAAACACATCTTTCAAGCCCTCTTCATGGGCAAGTGTTAGTAATCCTTTTAAATGATCTATATGGGAATGTACACCTCCATCGGAAACTAATCCCATTAAGTGCACCTTTTTTTTGTTCATTTTGGCATAATCCATAGCCTCCTTGAAAACTGGGTTCTGCTTGATGGTTTTTTCCAGTATGGCTTTATTTATTTTAACCAGATCCTGATAAACCACTCTGCCTGCTCCAATATTCATGTGGCCAACTTCAGAATTGCCCATTTGCCCTTCAGGCAGACCAACAGCCAAACCCGAAGCATCCAATTTACTATTTTTGTATTTAGGGTAGAGGCTGTCTACAAATGGGGTATTGGCTTTATCTACAGCGGAAACTTCTTTATTGGTGGCAATTCCCCAACCATCTAATATCATTAAAAGTACTTTTTTGCTCATGGTAAATGTTGTTGTTCCTAATCTTGAAAATTTTCTATTTTTATTCTGTAATCCTTTTTGTTCTCAGCATCTTATGCTCAAAGGCTTACTATTTAATTAATGCTGATAAAATGTTAAATTTAGCAATTGTCAGATTAATTAAATCTTTTCTTAAGTTCACGTTTTAAACTTTATTCAGTTATAATTTATATTAAAACATAAAGATAATAATTTCTATTGGCTTTGTAAGTCCAAATGCTTTATGTTAATTTGATAACAATTTTGATTACTTAGCATAAATGGCACAATTTTAGCTCGAATTGATGAAAATGATGAATTTCAATAAAATAATGAAGAAGCATCTTATCAGGCTTGTCAGCTTAATATTAATAATAGGTTTTTTTACCTCAACCATTTATGCCCAACAAGGTAACTTATTTGGAAATGTAAGGTCTGCTTTAAAGGCGGGCAGCTCCAAGGAATTAGCTAAATATTTTCACGAAACTGTGGAGGTTAATATCAATGGAGAAAATGAAAACTACAGTAACGTGCATGCGGAAATCTATTTGAAAGATTTTTTCAAAAAGTATGAATCTGTAGATTTTGAGTATATCCACCAGGGTAGTTCTACCGAAGGTTTGCAATATGCCATAGGAACTTACAGTTATTCAGGAGGTAATTTCAGGGTGCTTATACGTACAAAGAAGTTTGCGGGAGTAGATAAAATCTACATTATAGATTTTCTTAAAGAATAGCCAAAGCTTAAGGCATAAAATCTCCTAATAAGACCCCCTTCACCAATAGCTCTCAATTCGCCTCTCCACTGAATTTACTACGATTTAGCTAAAGTAAATTGATAGTTAATGATACCTCAACTAAATTGATTAAAGTTTAATATTTAGAATGATCTGCATCAGATCAAGACTTTAATCATATGAATAGATTTATCCCGGTATTCATTTGACTACTTTTTGCACCCGGATTTTATTCCCAAACAAAAAAATGAATACTTTGACCAACAAAATACGGGAATGTGTTTGGAGGTGTGGTTGTTAGATATTGAAACAGCATCTGAAAAAAACAGATGAATGGCGCAATTTTTGCTTGATGGAATTGATCAATTTCAACAAAATAGTGGACAAGCATCTTATCAAGCTTATAGGTTTAATTTTGTTTTCCAGTTTCTTTACCTCTACCAGTTATGGCCAAGAAGCTAATTTATACGGAAATGTTAGGTCTGCCTTAAAAGCAGGGAGCTCCACGGAATTAGCTAAGTATTTTCACGAAACGGTGGAACTCAATATCAACGGTGAGATTGAAAATTATAGTAAAGTTCATGCTGAAATTTATCTAAAGGATTTTTTTAATAAGTACGAATCTACTGCGTTTGAGTATGTTCATCAGGGAAGTTCTCCTGCAGGACTGAGATTTGCTATTGGATCCTACACTTGTTCAGCAGGGAATTTTACAATAATAATTCGTTCGAAGAAATTTTCTGAAGAGGAAAAAATATATGTAATGGACATTAGGAAAGAGAAAGAGTAGTTAAAAACAGTTCTTAATGATTTATTTTAAAAAAATTAGATTCTGGTTCTTGCTTTCTTTGTTACTTTCCACCTTTCGGACTCAATTTCGGCCATTGAGCAAAAGTGAATTGATATTTCATTATAATTCAGGTATATTGTCTACTGTTTAAAAAGTGATGTAGATATCATCAGAACCTTAAATAATGAACTTATGAAGAGAATTATCCCTATCATCACCTTGCTGTTATTTTCTCTGGCAATAGTAGCACAAGAGAATTTGGAGTATCAAAAACCTCCAAAAGAAATTTTAGAATTGGTTAATGCACCTTTAGCTCCTGCCACTTTAGTGGATAAAAAAGCTGAAAATATGGTGTTAATTTACCGTGATCCCTATAAAAGTATTGCTGAGCTGTCAGAAGAAGAGCTTAGGTTAGGAGGATTAAGAATTAATCCGAAAACTAATATTGGGAGTAGAACCACCTATTATAACGATGTTAAATTAAAGAAACCGCTTGAAACGGATATTAGATCTGTAAAAGGTTTGCCGACATCTCCACGATTAGCCAATTTTAATTGGTCGCCCGATCAGAAAATGATTGCTCTCACTAATACGACTGAAGAAGGAGTGGAGGTTTGGTTACTCGATATAAAGACAGCCACAGTAAAAAAATTACTAAATGCTCAGGCCAATGCCAATATGGGAAACCCTATTGAATGGAAAAAAGACAATTCAGGCTTATTAGTGAAAATATTACCCGGTAACAGAAAGGAATTAATTAAAGCGAGCGAAGCCATTCCTACAGGGCCTATCATTTCTGAAAGTAAAGGTGAAAAAGCCCAAAACAGGACCTATCAGGATTTATTAAGTAGCCCGAATGATGAGTTTAATTTTGAGCAATTAGCTCTTTCTGACATTATTTCCCTTGATTTAGATGGGAATAGTACTCCTTTTTTACCTACAGCTATGTATTCCGGACTGTCATTTTCGCCTGATGGAAAATATGTTATGGTAAGTAGCATTAAAAGACCATTTTCTTATATAGTACCTTACTACCGCTTTCCAAGTGAATCTAATATCTATACCAATACCGGAGAGCTAGTACAAAATGTAATGGATATTCCATTGCAAGAAGTACAACCCCAAGGCTTTATGGCCACACGAACCGGAAAAAGAAGTATGAACTGGAGGGCAGACAAGCCGGCCACTTTAGTTTGGGCAGAAGCCTTGGATGAAGGTGATCCGGAAAAAGAAGTGGATTTCAGAGATGAAGTTTTTCAACTAGAAGCTCCATTTAAGGGTGAAGGTAAATCATTATTAAAAACCATCAACAGATATTCAGGAATTACCTGGGCAACAGATGATGTGGCACTCGCCAGCGATTATTGGTGGAATACCAGGAACACTAAAACTTATGTTTTTAATCCTTCAGATAGTAAACAAGCGCCTAAAAAAATATTTGATAGGAGCTATCAGGACAGATATAGTGATCCGGGAAGCTTTGTTACAGAAAAAAATGAGTACAATGAAAATGTACTTACTTTGGTAAATGGAAAGGCCTATTTAATGGGAGATGGATATTCGGATAAAGGTCAGTTTCCTTTTGTAGATGAAATGAATCTGACAAGTTTAGAGAAAAAGCGATTATACGAATCGCAATATACTGATAAGTTAGAAAATCTCTACTCAGCCATTGATATGAAAAAGGGTGTAATTCTGGTGAGAATTGAATCTAAAAATGAGTACCCTAATTATTACCTGAGAAATATCCGTAAAAAGAATGATTTGAAGCAAATCACAGACTTTGAAAACCCTTTTAAGAGTATGCAAAATGTGGATAAAGAAGTCATTTCTTATAAAAGAGAAGATGGACTTTCGTTAGATGGTACTTTATATTTACCTGTAGGCTACGATAAAGCCAGCAAGGAAAGGAAGCCAATGATTATTTGGGCTTATCCGAGAGAATATAAAGACAAAGATAATGCGGCTCAAAGTACTTCTAACCCCAACGAGTTTATATATCCATATTGGGGAAGCCCAATTTATTGGGTAACGCAGGGGTATGTAGTGCTTGATAATGCTGCATTTCCTATTGTAGGAGAAGGCGATGAAGAACCTAATGATAGTTTTAGAGATCAATTAGTAGCCAATGCTAAGGCAGCTATTGATGCAGTAGATGAAATGGGTTATGTAGATAGGAATAGAGTTGCAGTAGGCGGACATTCTTATGGCGCTTTTATGGTGGCTAATTTACTATCGCACTCCGATTTATTTGCAGCCGGTATTGCCAGAAGCGGTGCTTATAACAGAACGCTTACCCCTTTTGGCTTCCAAAGCGAAGAGCGCAGCTACTGGGATTCCCCGGAAACCTATTATGATATGTCACCTTTTATGCATGCCGAAAAAATGAAATCACCTCTATTGCTGATCCATGGTGTAGCAGATAATAATTCCGGTACATATCCATTGCAAAGTGAGCGTTATTTTAATGCTTTAAAGGGTTTGGGTGCCACTGCCAGGTTGGTAATGTTGCCCAAAGAAAGCCATGGCTATAGTGCTAAGGAAAGCATCATGCACATGTTGTGGGAACAGCACGAATGGTTAGAGAAATATGTAAAAAATCGTGAAGAGACAGCGGTAGAAACTGATTCGAAATAAAAATTATGGCAACTCCGATTGATTTTGATCGGGGTTGTTTTTTATTATTTAATCCCACTATTCAAAATATCGTCCCTACAGGACTTTTGTCTGCATGCAATAAAATTAACTACTGTAATCTCACTTCTATGAGGTTTTTATCTTATTTTTTAGAAGTATATGGCTCAATATTTACAATGATCATTGACTAAGAAAATATTTAAAGTAAAATCCCAGTGGGATAACATTTCTTGATCCTTATAGCTGCTTATAAATTGTGCGGCCACAATAATTATTCTAAATATTGAAACTCAAACTGGCATGACTGAAAGCATTACCCAAGCCCAGTGAGTCATTACTTTGCCATCAAAAATTATTATTCCGCCCCATTCAATACCTCCCCAAAAAGCCTTAACTTTAAATTTTATTGAGTTATGGCTAAATCAAAAACACTATATTTTTGTCAGAATTGTGGAACCGAATCCCCCAAATGGGTAGGGAAATGTCCTTCTTGTGGAGAATGGAACACCTTCGTGGAAGAAATTGTCACCAAAGAGAAATCTCCATCAGGTTATATTTCTTCTAAAAACACTTCCAACAAGCCCATTGCCGTTCAGGAAGTGGAGGCTTCTGATGAAGAAAGAATAGTGGTTCCGGATGCTGAACTCAATCGTGTTTTAGGTGGAGGCATAGTGCCTGGCTCTCTCATTTTAATTGGTGGTGAACCCGGAATAGGAAAATCTACCTTGATGTTGCAAATTGCCTTAAATCTCAATCATAAAAGAGTATTATATGTGAGTGGTGAAGAGAGCGCCCAGCAAATAAAAATGCGTGCAGATAGGATGCAGCATCAGTCTGTTAACTGTTTTATATTGACTGAAACATCAACTACCAATATTTTTAAAGAAGTAAAAGAGCTCGATCCCGATATTCTGGTGATTGATTCCATCCAAACCCTCACTACTCCAAAAATGGAATCTGCGGCAGGCAGTGTAGGTCAGGTAAAAGAATGCACAGCTGAACTCATGCGCTTTGCCAAAGAAAACCGCATTCCGGTTTTTCTCATAGGTCATATCACTAAAGATGGCGCCATTGCCGGCCCTAAAGTATTGGAACATATGGTAGATGCGGTATTGCAATTTGAGGGCGATAGGCATTTGTCTTATAGGATTTTGCGTACTACTAAAAACAGGTTTGGCTCTACCAATGAACTGGGAATTTACGAAATGCTGAACACCGGTTTAAGGCAGGTGAGCAATCCTTCGGAAATATTGATTTCCCAAAAAGATGGCGATGTGAGTGGTACGGCTATTGGTGCTACTTTAGAAGGAAACAGGCCTTTATTGATAGAAATACAAGCGCTAGTGAGTACAGCTACCTATGGCACCCCTCAAAGAAGCGCTACCGGTTTCGATAGCAAACGAATGAACATGCTTTTGGCTGTTTTGGAGAAACGAGGTGGCTTTCGTTTGGGCGTTCAAGATGTTTTTCTCAATATTGCGGGCGGAATCAGAGTGGAGGACCCTGCCATAGATTTAGCCGTTTGTGTGGCTATTATTTCTTCTTTGGAAGAGATTTCTGTTTCCTCAAAAATATGCATGGCCGGTGAAGTAGGACTAGGAGGAGAAATAAGAGCCGTGAACAGAATTGATAACCGAATTGCCGAAGCAGAAAAACTAGGTTTTGAAGAAATAATAGTCTCTAAATTTAGTTTAAAAGGTATAGATATATCTAAATATAAAATTGAAATCAAAGCTTGCTCACAATTATCGGAAGTGGTAAGCTATTTATTTGCATAATTAATTAGTAATGAATTTTTTTCAGGAATTAGGAATTTCACCGGAACTGTTTGCTTACGTAATACTACCAATTCTTATATTTTTTGCAAGGGTAGCAGATGTTTCCATCGCAACAATTAGGGTTATTTTTGTAATGCAAGGCAAACGGAATGTAGCCCCTATCTTAGGGTTTTTTGAGGCACTGATATGGCTAATAGCTATCGGTCAGATTATTAAGCATATTGACAACCCAATTAGTTATCTGGCATATGCGTCCGGGTATGCTGCAGGTACTTATTTCGGAATGTTTATTGAAGAAAAATTGGCCTTAGGCAGAGTTGTTGTACGAGTAATCACAGGAAGACCAGCTGATGAATTAATTCAATATTTAAAAGAAAACAATTATCGTTATTCCAATATTGATGCTACAGGCAACGATGGCAAAGTGAATATTATTTTTACCGTAGTGAAACGTGAAGCTTTAAGAACTTTGATTCCAACCATTAAAAGTTATAACCCAAAAGCTTTCTTTACCATTGAAGGAGTAAAAAAGGTGAGCGATGAAGACATTACTGTAAAAGAAAATAAAGGAGTAATTCTGGGCAGGATGTTAAACTTGAAAAGGAGGTAGCCTATTTATTGTGCGTTGATCACTGATTAATCATTTTCAAAACATCAACCCACCGGTCTCTGTTAATATAACTATGGAAATTCAAGAAAACTCAGTAGTTACTTTGTCCTACCATGTAAGAAAAAATGATGAAACGGGTGAGCTCGTGGATTATTCCGGACAGGATTACCCACTTAGGTTTTTGTTTGGTACAGGCAAAATCCTTCCTTATTTCGAAGAGCAATTAAAAGGAAGATCCAACCAGGATACTTTTGCATTTAAATTACCTGCGGATTTTGCTTATGGAAAAAAGGACGAATCACTCATTAAACAAATACCGGTAGAGCAATTTCTAGAGAAAGAAGGCTATACCAAAGAGACATTGCAAGTAGGAGAATTTATCCGTTATGAGAACAAAGAAGAGGCCCAAAGCGGTAAAATTATTGATAAAAATAGGCAGTATATTATAGTTGATTTTAACCATCCGCTAGCCGGTACAGATTTGTATTTCAAAGGGCATATAATTTCAGTGAGAAAGGCCTCTTTTGAAGAAATTGAGAGACAACATCATATAGAGCCTGATGGCATTAGGTTTCAATAAGTGGTCCGAATCTATAGTTGAAGCCATTGATACCTTGCAATCCGCCTGTATGAATAGCTAATAAGTGGTCGTCAGCAGATATTTCTCCTGCTTTCCACATTTTCAGAATGCCATAAAGCATTTTTCCATTATAAACCGGGTCCAGGGGGATGCCGGTTTTTTGGTAAAAGTCATTGATAAACTCAATCAATTCGGGCTTCCATTTAGCATAGCCTCCAAAATGGGAGTCGGTATTTATGCTCCAGCCATTTTTATGCTCCACCAACTCCTCAATTTCATTTTCAATCCATTTTCCTTTTAGAGCAGAAAAACCTATAACATGCTGATGCTCCTTTTTACCTTTTATTAATCCTCCAACAGTTCCACCCGTGCCAACAGAAACACAAAGTAGATCATACATGTCGGGGATTAAATCTGTTATTTCAGAAGTCCCTTTAAGTGCTAAAGAGTTGGTGCCACCTTCAGGGATTAAATAAAAATCGCCAAACTGTTCCTTTAAGGTTTCTATAAAGTCAGGATTATATTTTTCCCGATATTGCTCCCTATCTATAAAATGTAATTTCATGCCCTGAGCTGATGCCATTTTCAAGGTGGGGTTTTCAACTGCATCTCCCCTTATTATCCCTATCGAATTAAAACCACATGCATTTGATGCAAAAGCAGTAGCTATAATATGGTTGGAAAATGCACCTCCAAAAGTGAGGAGTGTTTTTTGTTCTTGCTCTTCAGCTTCTAAAATATTGTATTTTAGTTTATAGAACTTGTTACCGGAGGCTGCGGCGTGAATTTTGTCGAGCCTTAAAATGTCAAAAATTAATCCCGCATAATGCACCTTTTGTATGCTAACATGCTCAGGTTTAAAGAATTTATTGGATAACATAGAACAAAATTGGATGCATATTCCTAAATTTAATAAAACAATTGGAATAGCTACCTCATATAGGTTTAAATTATATAGTTACGATGGCAAGATTTATACTCTTATTAACTTTAGCACTTTTTACAAGCAGCTGCATGAGAACAGTTACTCTTAATACCATGAGGCCAGCAGCTATCAATGTGCCAAATAACATACAATCCCTAGTATTGGTAGACAGAACCTATGCAGAAAACAGAACATTAGGAATAATTGAGGGCATATTAACTGGTGAAGGACTTAATGAAAAACGTGATGGGGTAATGGCCATGTTTATCTCATTGCAGAATAATTTAAGAAACTCACCGCGGTATCAGATAAAAATAGCCGATGAAAATTTAGCTACTAATTCAATATTAGGTTCGTTTCCTGAGCCTTTAGGCTGGAATGAAGTGAATAGATTGTCAAATAAATATGGTGTAGATGCACTGCTTGTTGTAGAGTTATTTGATATCAAATTTTTAGTTACAGATGGCAGAAGAAAAAAAATACGTAAAGTTAAGGATAAGGATGGTAAAGAAATTGAACAGGAATTTACCGAGTTTTATGCCGAAGGAGTAGGAACCGCCCGCATTGGCGTAAGATTATATGATCCCAAGCAAAGAACTATTGTAGACCAGGATATATTCACGCAAAACAGAACATGGGAGGCTACTGGCACCAGTATTCGTGATGCACTGGCTGCTTTGGCGCAAAAATCAGAAGCTACCAAATATCTGGGTAGTTCTGTGGGTGCATCTTATGCAGGTAAAATTGCTCCCATGCCAATTAGAATTTCTCGAAACTACTACCACAAGCCTAAAAGGAATGCATTTATTAGCAAGGGAGCCAGACAGGCTAGAGTAAATCAGTGGGAAAATGCTATTGATACCTGGAAATCTGGCATTAATAGAAGTGATGATGCAAAAGCCTTGGGCAGAATGGCCTATAATATTGCCTTAGGATACGAAGTAATGGGAGATTTATATTCTGCAAATGAATGGGCCGGTAAATCATACATAGATTATGGAGAAAAAAGAGGGCAGGCTTATGCCAGACAATTAAGTAATCGGATGTTTAATGAGGAGATCTTAAATGAGCAGATGAGTTTACCGGAACCTCAGCAGGTTGATTCTAAAGAAAGCAAAGCAACTTCGGCCACACCTGCCGAAGCAACCAAAGATAAAAATGAAAACCCATCTGGAGTAAAGAAAAAGATCGAGCTAAAAGTTGATAATTAGGAATCAATTAAGATAATCGCTGCCTTATTGCTTCATAAATCACCAGACCTGAAGAAACCGATACATTAAGGGAGGCAATTTTTCCCTTCATAGGTATTTTGGCTAGAAAATCGGCCTTTCGGATTAAATCATTGCTAATACCATCTTCCTCTGAACCCATAATAATAGCTACCGGCTGGTTAAGTGGTACATCATAAATTAAATCTGTTCCTTTTTCCGTACAGGCTACTACTCGCAATCCGCTTTTTTGTAAATACTCCACAGTAGTCTGCAGATTGTTTTCTCTGCAAACCGGAATATGGTGTAAAGCACCAGCTGAAGTTTTTACTGCATCGGAATTAATTTGGGCGCTTCCTTTAAAAGGTATCACGATAGCGTCTACTCCTGCGCATTCTGCCGACCTGGCAATAGCGCCAAAATTTCTCACATCTGTAATTCTATCCAATATTAATATAAGAGGATCTTTCCCTTTACTGAAGCTTTCGCTGATGATATTATCCAGGGAGGCATAAGAAACTGCAGATAAATAAGCAATCACACCCTGGTGGTTTTTCCGCGTAGTGCGGTTGAGTTTTTCAACTGGCGCTTTGGTAAAAGGAATTTTAAGTTTAATACATAATTCAATCAACTCACTAATGAGCTCATTATGCACATCCTTTTGAATAAAAATGCTATCTAATTCTTTACCTGAATTAATAGCTTCCATAACTGCTCTGGTGCCAAAAATAAAATCCTTATCGGATGGCTTATTGCTTTGATTAAAGTCTCTTTTCTGAAATGCTGTCATGGTTATTATTACTTTATAATGTTTTTAACTCTTTTGAATATGAAAAGATGTGGGATATCCTTAAATCATGCAATCCACTCAAAGCCTGTATAAGGCACCAATACTTTTGGGATTTTAATGCCTTTATCAGTTTGGTTATTCTCTAAAATTGAGGCTAAAATTCTTGGGAATGCCAATGCGCTACCATTTAAAGTATGAAGCAGGTTTTTCTTATTTTCCGCATCTTTATAGCGTAACTTTAGTCTGTTAGCCTGGTAGGTTTCGAAATTGGATACAGAGCTTACTTCCAGCCATCTTTCTTGGGCGGCTGACCATACTTCCATGTCGTAAGTTAGGGCAGAAGTAAAGCCTAAATCACCACCACACAGTCTCAATACCCGGTATGGCAATTCTAATTTTTGCAAAAGGCTTTGAATATAGCTGCTCATTTCTTCCAAAGCCGCATAAGATTTATCAGGATGTTGAATCTGTACAATTTCTACTTTATCAAATTGGTGCAATCTGTTTAAGCCACGTACATGTGCTCCCCATGAGCCGGCTTCTTTTCTGAAACAAGGAGTATAAGCTGCCAGCTTAACGGGTAATTCCTGTTCCTCAAGAATCATATCCCTGTACATATTAGTAACGGGTACCTCTGCTGTAGGAATTAAGTAAAGGTCTGTGTCTTTGTCGTGGTACATTTGACCCTCCTTATCCGGTAATTGCCCTGTACTTATTCCTGAGGCTTCATTCACTAAAATAGGTGGTTGAATTTCCTTAAATCCTTGTTTTTCAGCCTCATCTAAAAAGAAATTGAGTAAGGCTCTTTGTAAACGGGCACCTTTACCTTTATAAACAGGAAAACCTGCTCCTGTTATTTTCACTCCTAAGTCAAAGTCAATGATATCGTACTTTTTTATTAATTCCCAGTGGGGCTCTTTGCTAGCCGTTAAAGCAGGTTTTTCTCCATGCTCTAAAATTATTTCGTTATCATCTTCTCCCTTACCCGCTTTTACATCAGGATGCGGAATATTAGGAAGCTGATAAAGTAAATCAGTTAGAGATTTTTCTTTTTGAGCCAATTCATCCTGCAAAGATTTACTTTGTTGCTTTAATTCAGATGTTTTGGATTTAACCTTTTCTGCTTCTTCTTTTTTGCCTTGCTGCATCAAAGCCCCAATACTTTTGGACACTTGATTGGATTCTGCTAAAACGGCATCCATTTCTGTTTGAATACTTTTACGGTCATCGTCCAATGCAATTACCTGATCTATTAGCTTTTCAGCATCTAAGATATTTCTTTTAATAAGGCCATTTATGGCGCTTTCTTTTTCCGTACGAAGTTGTGCAACTTGAAGCATGTAGGTATAAATTTTTGGCAAAATAACGGATTTTTGACTGTAAACGGAACAGAAACCTGTACTAAATCATAAAAATGATTTTATAATTGAACATTTACTTGACAATTAACTTTACATAGCATATCATTGTACTATCCAAGTGAGGATGGAGCAGGATTCAAAGCTTCACACTATCAAAAAATTCCAAATTCATAGTATCAAATTAATCATACCAACAATCTCGGAATGCTATATTCCGACCAAGTAAAAACCCTTTTATGTACAACATTGAAGAATTAAATTTAAAGCTTCTTTCCGAATTGAAAGAAATTGCTGAAAAGCTCGGAGTATCCCAATTCAAGAAATTACCTAAGAAAGAGCTGATCTACAAGATTTTAGATCAGCAAGCTTTATTGCCGGAAACTGAATTACCAAAAAAAGAAAGTAAGCCGACAGCAGAAAAAGAAACAGAAAAACCTTCAGCCCCAGCGGAAGAAAGAAAGCCTCGTAAACCTTCTCCTGAAGCAACTAAAAAACCAGAAAAGAGAGAGCCTAAAGAAAGCAACAAACCTGCCCAGCCAAGTAAAACTGAAGAAGTGAAGTCTGAAGCGAAAGCTACTGATCCAAAAACTCAGGATGCCAAAGCACCGGAAGCTAAAGTAGCTGACAAAGACGATCAGGAAAGAAGAAACAAACCAAGACCGGCCAACAATCCAAGAGAGAAACGTCCGGAAAGAACAGACAGACCAGAAAGAAAAGAACGCCCTGCCAGAAATGAGCGACCTGACAACAGAGTGAAAAAGGCAGATATTTCTGATTTTGATGGAATCATAGAAAATGAAGGGGTATTAGAAATGATGCAGGATGGCTACGGCTTCCTAAGATCTTCAGATTACAATTACCTAGCAAGCCCGGATGATATTTATGTGTCTCCATCGCAAATAAAATTATTTGGTTTAAAAACAGGTGACACTGTAAGAGGTCAGATTAGACCTCCTAAAGAAGGGGAGAAATATTTCGCATTGTTGAGAGTATCCTTTGTGAACGGTAAAACTACTGAAGAAATAAGAGACAGAGTCCCCTTTGAATACCTTACGCCTCTTTTCCCGGAAGAAAAATTTAATTTAAGCACTAAACCTAATAGGTACTCCACCAGGATTTTAGATTTATTTGCTCCTATCGGTAAAGGCCAACGTGGTATGATTGTGGCCCAGCCTAAAACAGGTAAAACTGAATTGTTAAAAGAAATTGCTAACTCCATAGCGGAAAACCATCCTGAATGTTATTTATTAATTTTATTAATAGATGAAAGACCGGAAGAAGTAACGGATATGGCTAGGTCTGTAAAGGCTGAAGTAGTGAGTTCTACTTTTGATGAGCAAGCTGAGCGACATGTAAAAGTAGCTAGCATGGTATTGGAGAAAGCTAAAAGAATGGTAGAATGTGGGCATGATGTAGTAATCTTGTTAGATTCTATTACCCGTTTAGCCAGAGCTTATAACACTGTGGTGCCTTCATCTGGTAAAATATTATCAGGTGGTGTGGATGCTAACGCGTTGCATAAACCGAAAAGATTCTTTGGTGCTGCCAGAAACCTAGAAAATGGTGGATCTTTAACCATTATCGCTACTGCCTTAATTGATACAGGCTCTAAAATGGATGAGGTAATCTTTGAAGAATTTAAAGGTACGGGTAACATGGAATTGGTATTGGATAGAAAACTTTCTAACAAAAGAGTTTATCCTGCTATTGATATTTTAGCATCAGGTACTAGAAGGGAAGACTTATTAATGAGTAAAGACGAACTACAAAGAGTTTGGATTCTACGTAAGTTTATGTCTGACATGAATTCTGGTGAGGCAATGGAATTATTGTTAACCAAAATGAAAGGAACAGTGGATAATGATGAGTTCCTGATATCCATGAATGGATAAATTAGCCAAAAAAATAATAGATTTACCTAAGCGGCTCCTGGTACAGGAGCCGCTTAATTTATATACCGGACTGCGTGGAATGTTTCGCGATAGCTCCAAATTAGCAGGCTTGCCACCCGGCCATGGTATTTATACTGGAGTTAATAAAGACACTCCTTTTAATATCTCTGCCTTTTCATATAAAGAAAATCACCTTATTGAACACGAGGACATCAGTCTCGAAACTTTAATGAAACTAAGTAAAGCTGATGATTATATGTGGGTTAATATAGAGGGAATTCATCATGCGGAAAGTGTTAAACAGATCTGCGATGATTTTAATATTCATCCTCTCACCATGGAGGATATTCTCTCAGTAGAACAAAGACCCAAAATCGATGAGAATGAAGATTACCTCTACATTGCTCTGCGTATGCTGCAATTTGACCAGGATAAACGTAAAACAATAAGCGAACAAGTAAGCTTCGTTTTAAGAGATAATATGGTCATTACTTTTCAGGAGAGGAAAGGTGATACATTTGAGGGTGTAAGAACAAGAATTAGAGCTGGAAAGGGCCGCATTAGAAAAGAAGGCAGTGATTATCTTTTATATGCCTTGGTTGATACGGTAGTGGATCATTACTTTGTTGTGCTGGAAAGTTTCGGAGATATTCTGGAAGATATTGAAGAACGGATTATGTACGCCGGAGATAAAAAAGATTTCGATCGGTTATATGAATTGAAACGAGAAATGATTCATATCAGAAGGTCTGTGTGGCCTTTGAGGGAAGTAATTTCTAAATTGGAGAGAGACGATTTAAGACTCATTAAGAAAACCACGCGCTTTTATATAAGAGATGTTTATGATCATACTATTCAGGCTATTGATTCCGTAGAGACCTACCGTGATTTTATTTCCAGTTTAGGAGATTTATACCAATCGGTAATAAGCAACAAAATGAATCAGGTGATGAAAACCCTGACTATATTCTCGGTAATTTTTATTCCGCTCACTTTTATTGCCGGAGTCTATGGTATCAATTTTGAAAACGTACCTGAATTTAGCTGGGAATATGGTTATGCCTATTTTTGGGGTCTGATTATTAGCAGCGCACTCGTCACATTAATTTTGTTTAAAGTAAAGAAGTGGATCTGACCAAATGCAAATAAAAAAAAGGGCCGAAGCCCTTTTCTAAAGTGTTTAAACCTCCTTGGTTTTACATTGGAGCATTTTCTTTTAACTGAACTTTTCTTGTTACTGGATTAAACGGACTTGGAATTAAATCTCCATTAGCATCCAGTAATTCCAATTTAATTTCCATTTCTTTTATGTCATGTCCTTCAATAAAGAAAGGCTGCCATTTATCTATCATAAATTCCTGACCGTTAATTGTGGCTCTTACTTTATTGCCAGCCTGAGATAACTCAGTATTGAGCAAGTAGAAATCTAATAAAACTTTCTTTGCATCATCGCCGGTGTAGGTTCCTTTTGGCCTGCTATAAAACATATGTGGGTCAGACAGGTCAGCTATCTCTTGATCATTTGCAGGACGGCCCACTGTAAACTGCCTGATGTTGTAAGCACTATAGCTTTTAACACTCTCATGATAAGACCTTGACAAAAATGAAAGTGCTACATAATGACCTTCCAATAAGTTTTTAGTAAAACTAGATTCATAATGAGCAGAATAAGGCTCATTATTTAAAATTAAATGGATATGTTGTCCATCCGGTGAGTTTGCGCAATTTTTGATATCGGCATCTATGGTTTGAGTGGCCAAATCATAATTTTTAACATTATAAGAGAATTGCACATCTCCTGGCTCAATAGAAGCCGAATTTTCCTGTGGTTCTAGCATTTCTAGAATTGCATCATCAAATTCAGGCGACTCCACCGGAGTTAAAGTGATATCAGAGGTTTCTGTATCTTCCATCTCAGTTTCTTCCGAGGATTTTTCCTCTTTATTACCAGTGGTACACGCAAATAATACGGCCATCAGTAAAAATATACTCAATCTTGTGCTTAATTTTGTCATAGTTTAGTTTTTAGGTGTTTTAACAAGTATTTTGTAGTTTCAATCAAATAGCTTTGTATTTAAATAAAAACCTACTTTTCAGTATTACTTTTTTGTTTTACATTAGTATAACTATAGTATACTAAAGGTAGAGCTATTATGTTGCACAATCAAATTTGAACAATAACTATATGAGCAATAAATTATATAATGAAATCCCGTCTCTAGACCTGAAAGATTTCACTGAAGGGTCCGAAACTGATAAGCAGCAGTTTGTGAAAGATTTAGGTAATGCCTACAATACTATTGGTTTTGTGGCCATAAAAGGACATTACTTAACCGACGAATTGAGTAAAAAGCTCTATTCTATTGTAGAAAGGTTTTTCAACCTGCCTCTTGAGAAGAAAAAAGGATTTGAGGATCCGGCTTTAGCTGGCCAAAGAGGATACACGAGCACAGGTCGTGAGCAAGCTAAAGGACATAGTGTACCTGATTTGAAGGAGTTTTACCAAATTGGTCAGTTTGTTCCTGCAGGGCATCCCATGAAAAAGGAGTATCCTGATAATGTTTGGCCAGAAGAAATACCGGAAATGGCTGCTGTAGCGAAAGAGATATATCAGAATTTGGAAAAAACAGGTGTAGAAATGCTCAGAGCTATTGCTTTATATCTTGAGCTACCAGAAAATTATTTCGATCCTAAAGTGGAATACGGGAATAGTATTTTACGTGCTATTCATTATCCTCCTATAGAAAATCCAGATGCATTGCCTGATGGAGCTGTAAGGGCAGCACAGCATGGAGATATCAATTTGATCACCTTGTTAATGGGAGCAAGTGCAGATGGCTTACAAGTGCTTCGCAGAGATGGAGAATGGATTCCTATTACGGCATTACCTAACCAACTGGTAGTAAACGTAGGGGATATGTTGGCTAGACTGACTAACGATAAATTAAAATCTACCATTCACAGAGTGGTTAATCCACCTAAAGAGCATATGAAAAACTCCAGATATAGCATTCCATTCTTTATGCATCCTGTTTCTGGCATGGATTTAACTTGTTTGGAAAGCTGCGTTAGTGAGGAGAATCCAAAGAAATATGAAGACACAACTGCTGGCGAGTTCTTGCAGGAAAGATTAGCAGAAATAGGCTTGTTGAATAAGAAGTAAGTGGTTCGGAGTATCCGATATTATATATTTCTTAAAGATATCTTTATCATATCTGTTACCGCTTTTGGAGGGGTAACAGCCACTTTTGCTTTATTTCTAGATTATCTGGTGAAAAAAAGAGGCTATTTAACAGAGGAAGAGCTTATTGAAATGAATGCCCTGTGCCAAATTTTGCCGGGGCCTTCTTCTACCCAAATACTTTGTGGATTAGCCTATAAAATTGGAGGGGCACCTTTTGCTTTTCTCACTTTGTTTGTTTGGGTTATTCCAGCAGTTTCGTTAATGACCGGTTTTGCCATCATCATGTCTAATATAGATTCAAAGGAGCTATCCACAGAATTTACACGCTTTATTCAGCCTATTGCGGTAGGCTTTGTAGGTGTCGCAGCCTACAGGTTATGCATTAAAGTAATTCATACTAAAACCAGTTTCATCTTATTAATTGCTTCTGCAATAATCACAGTATTTATTGGCTCTCCTTATTTGTTTCCTGCACTTATTTTAGCCGGTGGCTTTGCAACAACCTTTAAGTACAAAAAGCAGCCTATACAGGAAAAAGGTAAAATGAGGATTAGGTGGACAGCCCTGATTATTTGGATAGGCGTGCTAATATTAATTGCTATTGTAGGTACCATCACTCAGTCTTTACCTATTCGTTTGTTGGAAAATTTCTACAGAAATGGCAGTTTGATTTTCGGAGGAGGGCAGGTGCTGGTTCCTTTTCTCTACACAGAGTTTGTGGATTTTAAGGACTATTTAAGTTCTTCTGAGTTCTTAAGTGGTTTCGCCATCTCTCAGGCCATTCCGGGCCCTACTTTTTCTTTTGCCTCATATATTGGAGCACTTTCAATGAGGGAATATGGTACCTGGGGAGAAATTTTAGGAGGGTTCTTAGCAGCTGTGGGTATTTTTGTGCCAGGTACACTCATGATTTTCTTCTTAGTACGCTTCTGGGATGAGTTAAAAAAGTATAGAATTATAAAAGCCTCTCTGGAGGGTATTACTGCTGTGAGTTCAGGAATGGTGGTGGCTGCCGTATTGCTATTATTTGAGCCGGTAGAAAATTCAGTTCTAAATTTCTCAATCATTATAGGCACCATCTGCATTTTAGTATTTACAAAAATACCGGCACCGTACATTGTTATTATAGGGTTGATTGCTGGGTTTTTGATACGGTAGTATTTTTTAGCTTGAGATAGAGAGAATCGTTTTAAAAAAGTGAATATCGATCTACTTTGCTTCAGCAATATATTTCAATTGAAGAAATTTCATTTTATTTTCTTCTGTGTTTAAAACAGTTTTTAAATGAAGTCCATTTTCAGTCACAAATGCATATTGATCTACTAAGCCTGTTTTTTTAAAATCAAATTCTGATTTGCTCAGAAGTTCTAAATTTTTAGAAAATGTAAGAATGACTAACTTTTTTTTGTCTCTAACGTCCAAAAGATCTTTAGCTTCCTTAAAATTCCTAACAGGCGCATCAAAGTAATTACCTATTCTATAAAAAATATCGTGAAAGGGGTCGTATATCAAATTGGAATAATATCCATTTTCTTCGTTTTTTAATGCGTTTAGTACTGATTCATCCAAGGGTCTCCCTTTAGCTTTTTTTATTTTGCTTGTGTTAATTTTCTTTTGATTTAATAAATTACCTAATGTATCATAAACGTATATATTCTCTGATTTTGAAAAGCTAATGTAAATTTTATTATCCACGAATTCGTAATTCCGGTTTGTTTGATTGGTAGACCAGGCTTGATTATGAAACTCTTCAGGATACGTAGTCATTTTTCTCAGCTCACCAGTTTTTAAATTTAAAGCTCCAATTAAATTAGTCGATTCATAGGTGGCTGGATCATCTAAAGATTTATATTCAGAAATTCCGAAATAAAGTATATTCTGGAACTGGCCAGTTTGGAAAGAAATATGATTGTCATAACAATTAACCAAGTAGTTACTAGAAAAATTATACTCATTTATTACTTTACCTTCTTTGTTTAAAATTAATGCACTTTGCGGGCTGGAGGGAAAATACTGAATTAAATTATCATTAATCGTAAATTGTCCATAACCATATACTTGATTTGGACCTTCTGTTTCTAAAGAAGTGGTCGTCCATAAATTTGAAATAATATTGTAGTGGTTAATTTCTAAATTCTTAAATGGGCTTTTAGTCAAAAAGGAAAATTGATTACCCGTGAAATACCGTTTGCCGTAGATGTCTGCATCAGGATGTGTAACTGAATTCGGAATTGTAATAATTAAAGAATCAGTTATTGATAATAAATCATTGAAATTCTCATGTTTTTCTGTATCACACGAAGTAATAATAAAAATTAATATTACGCATAAGAGTAATCCTTCAAAGGGTAACTTTTTCATGACTTAACTTTTTGGTTGAGTTGAATAAATAGAGAAAATATTTAAATTTTGAATTTAAAAAGAATTTCTATTACAAGTAGCTTTAAAGGAGGATTTTAGCGAGTAAAGTTTTTTCATGTCTATTTTAAGAATTTAAAGGCTGTCGAAGACCAGACCCTAGATAGGGAAGAAAAGTTAATTTAGCAGATATTCTTTTAACTATTAATTGCATAGTCGCTCCATGTAACAGAGAACAATTATCCTCCCCATGGCCAAAAGGAAAATTAAAAGCAATAGGAAAGTTGTAAGCCTCACAGTGAGCAAGAATTATTTCTTCAACTGATTGTCCAAATAGCTCTTTTGTTTCTTTCATGTTAGTAAACTGCCCTACTACTAAACCTGCTAATCCTTTTAATTTATTAGCTCTTTTTAACTGGAGCAGCATCCTATCTATATGATATAATGGTTCATCTACTTCTTCAATAAAAAGAATTTTACCTGTATAGTCCAGTTCCGTTTCAGTGCCTATTTGGTGTGCAAGCAAAGAAAGATTTCCTCCTATCAATGTTCCTTCAGCAGTTCCTGACTTATTAAAGTTACTTTCTGCTTTTAGAGGAGTTAAATCACCTCTTAAATTATTGATAAAGATTTCCTGATATTTTGGTGATAATTTATAAATGCCTTGTGCCACACTGGCATGTAAACTCACATAGCCATTATGAAAGGCCGCATGCAATAGGGCGGTAATATCGCTAAAACCAATAATCCATTTTGGATGTTTTTTAAAACCTGACCAATTGAGTTGATCAATGATGTGGGTAATGCCGAAGCCCCCTCTTGCGCACAAAATTGCCTTAGCTTTTGGGTGATCTAAAGCATCTTGTAAATCTGTAAGTCTTTCTTTATGAGTACCCGCAAATTTAAAGTGTTGGGAAAATACATGAGGTGCTGACTCCACCTGAAAACCTTGAGCCTTCAAAACTTCAATACCTTCAAGCACTTTCGCCTGGTTCACTACTCCTGAAGGGCTTACAATTACGATTAAGTCGTTATTTTGGAGAGGTGAAGGATGAGTAATCATTTAATCTCAATTTATAAATAAAGGAAAAATTTATCGTTAATATATTCGATTTGAAATAAAGTAAAGGAAATGCCAATAAAGGGATTTCAATACTCGTTATTTTTCGTAAAACAAAATATTCAATTTTGACAGTTTGGTGAGGTTTTTATCAGAGGTCATAAATGGAATATTTAGGTAATATGAAGTAGCAGCAATAATTGCATCTGGCAATTTTATCTTATTTGATTTTCTAAACTCAATTACGATCTTTTTTATATCTGAATTAATATCGATGATTGTAGAATCTTCTAGCAGATTCTTAATTTTTATCAACTCTTCAGGATTTATTTCTTGATACCCTAATAATTCTAATTCCGTCACAAAAGAAATAAATATTGTTTTATCGTTTAGAAAATCTGCTATTGTATCATCACCTGATAATAGATAAAGGATAATATTCGTATCTATAAAAATACTATTCCCATTCATCTCTCATTCTGTTCTGTATCTTTAGGGGATCTTCTTTCAATTTTATAACACCGCAATATTTATAAGCATCGAATTTTTTCTTACTCTTTAAATTAGTTAAGGCTTTCTCTAGCTCTTTCTTATTAAATCCTTTTTTTATTACCGTTACCATACCTTCCTTATTTGTACTAATGTAACACTTTTTAGGTTAATTTGATTCTATATCATTTGTTATTTTAATATTGATATCAACTTTATATTATATAAAAAAAATAGCTCTGAATCGTTATTCAGAGCTATTTTTTTATTTCAATTGGGAAATGACCTTATTCCTCATCTCTTGCAGGTGGTTCAACCCCCAATGATCTAAGAACTGAATCAGATATATCTCCTGTTTTTTCATCTGAAATAAACAATAAAGCCTCTGCTCTTAAGATATGAGTATAACCCTGTTCTTTAGCCACTTTATCGATTGTAGTTTGAATTTTCTCATAAAGTGGTTGGTACAACTCTTGCTGCTTTTTTACAATTGATTGCTCAGCATCCTGCTGAAACTTTTGCAAAGTTTGGTTTTCAGCTTGCAGCTCCTGTTCTTTTTGCGCTCTTACTTGCTCTGTCATTGTAGGAGCATTCTGCTGATATTCAGCAACCTTAGCTTGAAAAGTTTGATATTTTTGCTGAATAGAATTAGTGAATTGCTTTTCGTAAGCAGCCACTTGAGATTCTACTTCTTTAGTCTCAGGCATTAAGCTTAATACGTAATCTGCATTAGTAAACCCTATTTTTGTATTTTGTGCATAGGTGTTAAATACAAAACCTAATGCCAACATCATTACTAAAACCTTTTTCATCGTTTTTCTCAATTTTTAATTTTTATTTAAATCATTATCGTCTAATAAACCTAATTCCTCTAAAACAAGATCTGTATAATCATGAATAGGGTCGGTATATATCATTATTAATTCCCCGGCTTTATCAAAAACTATTTGTAAACGCTCTTTTTTAGCGACTACCTCTGTAGCGTCAAAAATTTTATCCTGCACGGGTTTAATTAATTCCTTCTTCTTAAGGAAAAACATTCCGTCAAAACCAAATACTTTTTTTTGGTATTCCGTTACTTCCTGTTCTTTTTCTTCGATGACCTTTAATCTTTCATCTCTTAATTCCCTGGTAAGAAGTACCTCTTCTGCTTTTAATTCCGAGTACATTGCTTCAATCTCTTTTCGCATACCCTGAATTTCATTTTGCCAAGCAGCTGATAAACTTTCTATCTCCTGCTGGGCCTCTTTATATTCAGGCATTTTTGAAAGAATGAACTTAGAATCCACATAACCAAATTTTTGTGCTTGCACGTTTTGCAAACAAAGCAACAAAAATACAATGCTTAATGCTACATTAACAAATCTCATACCAATTTATCTTATTTGATTACCAATAGTAAAATGAATCTGTCCACCACTTGGTAATGTTTGGCCTGGTGCAGGATCAAATCCGTAGCCCCAATCAATACCTATAGTTCCAAAGGCCGGCATAAATATTCTAGCTCCAAAACCTGCTGAACGCTTTAAATCATATGGATTATAGTCTTTAAAATCTGTCCAGGTATTTCCTGCCTCTCCAAAACCTAGTACATAAATAGTTGCTGATGGGTTTAATGAAATAGGGTAACGTAACTCCATCACAAATTTATTGTAAATAGTACCACCACTTAAAGTTCTAATTTGTTGCTCGCCTTCCTCGAAACTTGTAACAAATTGATTCGGTCGTAAAGAGTTATCTTCATAACCTCTTAAGCCAATAATATCGCTACCTAAAATAAAGTTTTGACCAGCTAAGCCGGAACCACCTAGTATAAATCTTTCGAACGGACCTACGCCAATACCCTTTTGGTAACTGTTTAAGAATCCCATATTGGCTCTTGTATTGATAACTAAATCGCCAATTACCTTATTGAAGAAAGAAGCATCAAACATCCACTTATTGTATTCCACAAAATTGATGGATTCCTCAAATGAAAGTCTGTCATAGTCTTTTCCATTCACCAAGCTATATGGAGGTGTTAATGATATTCCTAACGTGATATTCGAACCCTGTCTAGGGAATATAGGGTTATCCACACTGTTTCTGGAAATTGTTGTTTTAAAGATGATATTATTAGACGAACAATCTGAACAGCCTAGTGATAGACCATAATTATTTAAGGTGTACTTGGAGTACTCTAGCGTATTAGACAAATTAAAGAATTGATCGGGCCACTGTAATCTTCTGGCTAAACTCACAAAACCTCTGGCTACACTGAATGACCCATTTGTTTGCGCTCTAGGGTTGGTAAAATCTATTCTTCCCTGGTAAGAATAGCTACCACCTACAGTTAAGGCATTTGGTTTTTTACCACCTAACCATGGCTCTGTGAAGGAAGCATTATAACTCTGAAATTGTCTACCATTTGCCTGAAACGAAATGGAGAGAATTTGACCATCTCCCACAGGTAAAGGATCCCAGTTTTTGAAATCCATGAAGTTACTGAGGGAGAAGTTGTTAAAAGTAACTCCTAGGCTTCCTACGAAACCAATAAAGCCACCCCAACCACCAGATAATTGAATTTGGTCATTAGATACTTCTTCCAGTTCCCAGTTGATATCTACTGTACCATCATTAGGGTTAGGGATTGGCACAGGATTAACTGTTTCAGGGTTAAAATAGCCTAATTGAGATAACCTTCTTTGTGTTTCTATGAGGTTTCTTCTGCTAAACTTTTGACCCGGTATAGTTTGTAATTCACGAATAACTACATGATCATTGGTACGTGTATTGCCGGAAATGTTTACATTCTTAATGGTAGCCTGTGGACCTTCAGAAATTCGCATTTCTAAATCTATAGAATCACCTTCAACTCTTACCTCTACCGGAACCACATTAAAGAAAAGATATCCATTATCCATGTAAATAGAACTTATGTCTTCTCCCGTTGGCTCATAATTCAGTTTTCTATTTATTTTCTCTAGGTTATAAACATCGCCCTTTTCAACTGCCAAAATAGCATCTAAAAGTTCATCCTGATAGGTGAAATTACCCTCCCAATTAATATTTCTGAAATAATATTTTTGGCCTTCTGAAATGCCTATTTCTATAGCGATATCATTTCCATCCTTAAAAATAGTGTCATAGCTAATCGCCATATCACGGAATCCTTTGCTATTGTAGAAGTCTACAATTAACTGCTTATCGTTTTTAAATTCAGATTGTACAAGTTTGGAAGTTTTGAAAAAGTTAACATTTACATGCTCTCCTAAATAATCCAGCACTCTTTGGTTACCTACACTATCCTGTTGTGTAAAGAATTGAAACCAATTTTTAGGGCTTGAACGAACCGTTCTTCCGAATATATCCTGAAACAAAGTGAACCTTAACTTTTCACTCGTTTTTTTCATTTTAGATTTTAGCCTCCTATCTCCAAATTCTTCATTGCCCACAAAGTAAATGTCTTGAATTTTAACTTTATTTTTTTTGTCAACATCAAAAATGAGTTCAACACCATTTCCTATTAAAGTATCAGGTCTTTGCCTTGAGCTTACTTCTACGTTTAAAAATCCTTTACCCTTAAAAAATCTTGAAATTGTTAATTCAGCATTTTTTACAGAGGCATCCGATAAAATTCTACCTTTTACTAAGGTTAATTCATCCGAAAGTTCAGTTTCTTTTGCTTTTTTAACTCCTCTAAAAGTAAATTTTGTAAGGCGTGGTAGTTCCAGTAGATCAAGTATTATTTTAATTTTACCCTCTTCTACTACCTCATATAGCACCTTTACATCTGCGAAAAGACCTTGTCGCCATAATTTCTTAATGGCGAAAGAAATGTCGTCCCCAGGGATGTCAATTCTATCTCCCACGCTTATTCCTGTTATAGAAACCACAGCATTTTCGTCAAGGTATTCTAAACCTTTGGTAACAATTTCTGCTACCTCATATTTTCTAGGGCTATCGTAATTGAGCGATTTATTGATCTGTGCCGATAGCGAACCGGTAAGAAAGATTGATACAATTACTATTAAAATTCTCTTCATTCACTTAATACTTTACCGAATCTTCGTTCTCTTTTTTGATAATTTTTTAAAGCTTCCACCAGATCAATTTTTCTAAAATCTGGCCATAGAACTTCTGTTATATAAATTTCAGTGTAGGCCATTTGCCATAACATAAAATTACTGATCCTTAGTTCTCCGCTTGTGCGGATTAATAATTCAGGGTCTGGTACATTTGCTGTAGATAAAAATGACTCAAATATAGTAGGGTCAATTTTATCTGGCGATATATTATTTTCAATGGCATATTCTGTAGTTCTTTTAGTTGCCTGCATAATATCCCATTTCCCGCTATAATTTAGTGCTAAAATCAGGTTAAGCCCTTCATTTTTTGCAGTATCATCAATAGCATAATTTAACTCTTTGTAACATTTGGCAGGAAGTTTATTGATATCGCCAATGGCGGTCAACCTTACATTGTTTTCCTGCAATGTTTTCATTTCATTTTTAATAGTACTCACCAATAATTGCATGAGCGCATCAACCTCCATTTTAGGTCTGGCCCAATTTTCAGTTGAAAAAGCATATAGGCTTAAATGTTTAATACCTAATTCGGCAGAACCTTCAACTACATCTCGCACAGCTTTGATGGCATTTTTATGGCCAAAAACTCTTGCAGCTCCCTGCTTTTTAGCCCATCTACCATTTCCGTCCATAATAACGGCCACATGTTGTGGTAAATTGCTTTTATCTAATTCTTTATCCATTGATTAATAGAGCTCCAAAATTGGGCTGCAAGGTACAAAAATGATTCTTATTAATAAACCTATGTTTGCTTTGATTTATTTTATTTACGGAGAGGTACTGGACAATTGACATTCCAAAAAGTATAGCTTATTGATAAACCAGCAAAATAATACCAATCATTGTCCTCCCAATTCCCAAACTGGTAATTAGAATTTTGTTTGTTTTGTATCTCTTCTTCAGATATATTATCTAAATAGTCATAAAATAATTTACGAGCTGAAAATTCAAAATTCAAGGTCCATAGTGGATTAATGCTATATTTAATACCCCCTCCAAATGGAATCATGAGTTGCACATCGCTATATTCCGCATTTTTTTCTACTCTGTTAATTAAAAAGAAACCTGCTCCTACGCTTAAATAGGGACTAAATTTCACCAGATCCTTGCTGGTTCTAAAATCAAGAAAGTCGTAGTTCATTTGTGCAGAAACTTCCGTTATGAAATCTCTGAAAGATGCATTTCTTACTTCCCCCAAGGGATCTATGGGGTTTTTATCGCTACCTTTAATAGTTCCTGCAGCTAAAGCTAATTTTCCGCTCCACCCATTTTGGTAGTTTCTGATATAGTAAAATTGTAAACCTGGAGTTTGCTGCGTTATATCATAAGTGCGGGTTAAATCACCAGTATAATTAAAGCTGGCTAAACCACCCCCTATCTCTTTGGATTGTGCGTTCACAATCAATGATGATAGGGTTAAGATTAAAACTAAAAAAGGAAAGCAAAAATGCTTTCCTTTGAAGAAAGTATTTTGAATCATAAATTACCTGAATTTTGCATTTCTAACGAATGAACGTCCAAGAATGTATGTTAATTGGATATTTGTTACAATATAAATGTCATTATCATTTCTATTTCCTCTAATATTACTTCTAGGGTCATTATTACCCTCGCCTCCCGCATTTCCATAACCTAAAGCCCTTCTCCATTCTAAATCAGATAGGTCGGAGCTATAATTTGCAACATTCGAATTGTAGGTGAAATTCCTTATTTGATCAAATTCAGTTTGAGTAAACTGATTAGATTTATCTGACATTGCCATAGTTAAAGCAGCATTTGGATCAGAAGGATCCCCAAAAGCACCTAAATCAACATACTCCCCACTTACATCATCCAGATAGTCCGTAAAAGTATGACGATAGCTTATTTCTAAGCCTAAGTCGAAATTATTGGAGAGTTTGTATCTAATTCCTAACCCTACAGGTATTACAATTTGAATGCGACTATAAGGTGTAGGTAAATCTTTTCCATAAGCAGCCAAATATTCAGCTTTTGCTTCATCATTTAAAAACTGACCCTCAGTACCCAAATTTCTTAAGCTTACCCATTCACCGGCTTGTTCAAGTGGGTAATACCTAGGATTATCTCCACCAGTAAAGTCTTCGGGGTTATCCACTTTAAAAGCGTCTCTGGAAAAATATTCCGGCACCTTTGCTTTAGGATTATGATATAAAATACCTATACCCCCAAAAGCATAAATATTTAGAGGAGCTCTTTTACTATATCTTCCGCTAAACTTAAACATATCAACCTGAGCTGTGAGAGACAACTCAATAATATCGTTTCTGAAACTTAAGTTCCTCAAATATCTGTTAGCATTTTCTTGGGTAAAAGCAGATGTGCCTACAGTTTGTACATCACCTGATTGCAGTCTACCATACATTAAATTAGCTCTCCAATGATAACGATCACTAAATTTTTGTTTTATGAATAAGTTGAAGCCTGGTCGTGTTAATGAAAGTTTTGTACTTGCAATACCAGATGTAGGTGCCATATCACCAAAATAGTTGAGCGAATTAATTCCACCCCCTATACCGTAGTAAGATATAGCGGGATTGAAGATTCTTTTATTTCCTGCAAAAGAACCTATATTTCCTCTTCTTCTTCTTTGTGCATCGGCTGATTCCGGTATGATGACCAAAATGGCCAATAGGAAGGTAAATGAAAGTATTAATCTCTTCATGTAAAATTTCTTAATCTATTAAAAAACAAAAGTAAGACAAATATTTTAAATTAATGAATATCAATTTCTTAAATCTAATCCCCAGTTTAATTTCTGCCTTAAAGTATCAAAATAGTTTGAATGGCTAAACGTAATAAGTTTTGCTTGAAAATCCTCTTTTCTAATCGCTAATTTCACTGTAGAATCGACAGACTCCGATTTTGAGTCGAGGGATATCAAAAATTTATTGCTCCGACCTTCAATTTTAAATGAAATTTCGCTTTGATCGGAAACTATTAAAGGTCTAACGTTTAAGTTATGAGCACTTACAGGGGTGATAACAAAATTGTTAGAATGTGGCAAAACGATTGGACCTCCGCAACTAAGAGAATACCCAGTTGAACCCGTAGGTGTACTTACAATTAAACCGTCAGCCCAATAGGAATTTAAGTACTCTCCATCAATATACGTGTGTACAGTAATCATGGAAGAGGAGTCTGTTTTAAGAATAGTAAACTCGTTTAAGGCAAAGCTAGTTTGTTTAAAAACTGGTGCATCAGTTTCCAGTTTTATTAAAGTTCTGGAATCTAATTTATAATTATTATTCACCAAATCTTTTAGAGCCTGCTGAATTTTATCACGGGGTGTGGTAGCCAAAAAACCTAATCTCCCCGTATTTATCCCTAAAATAGGGGTTTCCAATTCACCTACTAAAGCTACAGCCTCCAGCAAAGTGCCATCACCGCCTAAACTTATTAAACAATCTGTTTTAAGTGCCGGAGTAAGTTTTTTGAAAGTTTCAAAAGGTCTGTAATGGGGAAATGCTTCAGTAAATTTATCAGAGAATTGTTTAGATAAAATAATGCTGCTTTTCATTTCCAGTAATGAATCTATAACTAATTGAATATAGGGCTTTACCTCATCGTTAAATACTTTTCCGTGTATAGCAATCTTCATAATATTTAAGCGTCCAGATATCTCATTAAAATGTCTAGCCTTTCTTTTTCATTAGAAATCCCTTTAACTTCCTGGTATTTAGCTACCACTTTATAGCCAAACCTTTCCATAGTGGCAATAATATGTGATAGGTCTTCCTTATTTAATTTAAGAGTAAGCCTAAATTTAGATGGGTTATTCGGATCAATATTCATACTTGAACCTAATATTTGTGCATTGTTTGACTCGACTAATCTACTAATTTCACTTAGTGAATAATCAATCTGATTAATGGATAATACCAACACGCCTCCCTGGCTTTGTATGGTGGCAGATTGGGAAAAAACTGATAATGCATCTGAAAGAATGATTACACCTTTATAATCAAGGTCATCATCCACCACAGCCACCAAATCGAAATCATTGTCAGTGGCTTTTTTTACTCCATCATAAATATGTTGAGTAGTCTGGATGAAACAGTCTTTACCTGGTAAACTAAAATCTTGAACCTTATGGTCTACATTATTTTCGTCAATGATTATATCTTCCGTTAAAAACCCCAAAAATTTACGCTCATTTACTACAGGAAGCGAGTGCAGACGTAGTTCCTCCATCCAAACTAATGCTTTAGCAGCATCATCTGTTAATTTAAGAGGTGGAATCATATCATTGATTAAATCAATTGTCATTTTATCAAGTTAAAATTTCTGTTTGCTGTAAATACTCTTCTAAAATTTCATTAAACTCTTCTGATCTTTCCATCATTGGAGCATGCCCGCATTTATCTACAAATTTTAAGGTAGTATTTGGTATTAATTTATCAAATTCATGCGCTACCATTGGTGGTGTAATTGTATCATTAAGTCCCCAAACCAACAAGGTAGGGGCTTTAATGTTTTTAATCTCCTCTGCCATGTTGTGCCTTTGTGCTGATTTTGCTATGGCTACAATTCGCATACATTTCGGAATGCTTTTGGTCGTTTCAAAAACTTCATCTACTAATTCTTTGGTAGCAGTTTTAGGATCATAAAAAGTATAAGCTACCCTTTCCTGAATGTATTCATAGCTTCCTCTTTTAGGAAAAGAACCACCCATGGTATTTTCAAATAATCCTGAGCTACCTGTTAAAACTAGTCTTTTTATTTGCTCTGGATGCCTTAAAATGTAAATTAATGCTACATGTCCACCTAAAGAGTTACCAATAAGGGTCATTTGATCAAGGTTTTTCATTTCTACAAAACCTTCTACAAAATCAGTTAAAGCACCTAATCCAGCTTGTTTTATGGGCATTTCATAAATGGGCAGTAACGGAATTATTACTCTGTATTTCTTAGAAAATCTGTTTACTACTCCTTCCCAATTACTTAAGGCACCAAAGAGTCCATGTAATAAAACTAGTGGTTCACCTTGTCCTTCATCTATAAAACTATACTCTCCTTCTTTATGAATCTTCATTTACTCTAAAATTGTGTTGACAAAAGGTACCTTAACTTTATTACCTCATCATCAACTATTCATCAAACGCTTTAAAATTTTATTTGTTAAATATATTAAAATAGTTGTAAAACCTACAATATTGCAGGTATTGCTTTATTTATGGTACTGTGTATTTTCGACCAATTGCCTAAAATTTCAATACCAAACTCAGTAAGAACAGCCTCAGGATGGTATTGTATACCACAGATTGGCAGCTCTTTATGCTCGAAAATCATTAATTCCTCTTCCTCAGTTTGTGCTAAGGGAATTAAATGAGTGTTTAAATAATTTTTCACCACCAAAGAATGATAGCGCACCACATTCCATTGATTAGGTAAATCATTAAAAATAGGGTGCTCCTTTGTTTTATATATTAAAGATAATTTCCCATGCATTGGCTTGAGGGCTTTTTCTACTGTTGCACCATAATATTGCGCTAAGGCCTGGTGCCCAAGACAAATACCCAAAATGGGTAATTTTGATTCGAAAAATTTAATATAATCCATTAAATACCCTGCCTGATCCGGAGTACCAGGCCCGGGAGATAAAACAATTTTAGTAAAGTTGATTTTGGGTAAGGATTCTGGATCAACATCATTTCTTACGATATAGCATGTTTCGCCAAGTTGCTCAAAATAATCAACGAGGTTATAGGTGAAAGAATCAAAATTATCAACTAATAGGATCATTCTTTAAATTTAGAATAGAAATCTTGATTTTAAGCTATCAAAAACTTCTTGGATAAACGGCAAATAGACTGAAAACAAATCTAGTAGATAAGGTGCAAATGATGCTAGAATAGGATAAATATAGGTTCCTTCAGCCATTTCTGCTGAAATACTTATATTTATTGATTCTGCTAACCACAAAATTAAACTTACACCGAAAGCCCACTTTATTAAACCTAAAACAGCACCTGCAAAATTATCTAAGCCACCCAGCAAGGTCATATCCAACACCTTCTTTACTATTTTACCTACCAAATTAACGATTAATAAAATGGCAATAAATAATAGAATAAAAGCAATGATAGGTAAGGCAGTATCCCATTTCTCGAAATAAGGCTTTAATAACTCGATACCAAAATCTAATAATTTAAAAGCCCCAACAATGGCCAATAAAAAAGCTACCAAAGAGACAATTTCTAGTAGTAAGCCTTTTTTATAACCTAAGTAGGCTCCAAAAATCAGCGGAATTAAAAGAAGAATATCTAAGGTCTTCAAGAATTTAACAGCTTTTTAACCATCATTGATATAGCTTTTCCATCAGCTTTTCCAGCTAACTCTTTTGTAGCCATTCCCATTACTTTACCCATATCGGAAGGACCTGAAGCTCCAGTTTTCTTAATAATTTCCTCCAATTTACTTTGCAATTCAGCCTCACTCATTTGTTTAGGCAGATATCGCTCAATTATTTCCAACTCCACTAATTCTGCATCAGCTAATTCCTGGCGGTTATTAGCCTGGTAAGTTTCAGCAGATTCTTTTCTTTGTTTGGCAGCACGCATCAATAATTTCATTTCTGCATCCTCAGTAAGCTCTTCCTGAGCACCCTTTTCGGTTTCAGCCAGTAAAATCATTGACTTAATGGAGCGTAAAGCGGTTAATTCCTCTTTATTTTTGGCTTTCATTGCTACTTTAATATCTGAATCAATTTGTTGTTTTAAGCTCATAGTAAATTTTTAAAATCATTATCTTGCGCACAAAGTTATCATATAAAACTAAAATTATGACAAGACTAAGCGTCAATATCAATAAGATAGCTACAATACGTAATGCACGAGGTGGCAACAACCCAAATATAGTACAAGTTGCAAAAGATTGCGAAAGGTTTGGAGCACAAGGGATTACAATACATCCTCGACCAGATGAAAGACATGTAACCACCCAGGATGTGTATGACTTACAGCCAGTGGTAACTACGGAATTTAATATAGAAGGCTACCCCGACCAAAGGTTTCTTGATTTTATTAAGGAAGTTAAACCAACTCAGGCTACTTTAGTGCCGGATCCTCCGGGAGTACTGACCTCCAATGCAGGCTGGGATACCATAAAGTATAAATCTCTCTTGGGAGAGGTGATTGCTGAGATTAAGAAAAGTGGTGTAAGAACTTCTGTTTTTATCGGAACAGAAAAAGCACTGATTGAAGGAGCCGCCAAATGCGGGGCCGATAGGGTGGAATTATATACCGAACCTTATGCCGCCAATTACGCTAAAAACAGGAGTGAGGCTGTTAAACCTTTCGTAGAGGCTGCACAAATAGCTTTAAACTCAGGCATGGGACTAAATGCAGGACATGATTTAAGTCTTGAAAATCTGAAATATTTGAAGGAACAAATTCCTGAATTAGATGAAGTATCTATTGGGCATGCCTTGATTTGTGATGCACTTTACTATGGATTAGAGAATACCATTCAGTTATATTTAAGGGAATTGAAGCAATTGTAAGTGCAATCCACATTTAAATTTATAGCAGGTTTAAGAGAGCAGGATAACAGTATTTTTTAAGAAATTAACAAAATTAAAAATGAAATTACATTTTCAGGAATTAGGCGAAGGAAAACCTATCATTATATTACACGGCCTATTTGGCTCTTCAGATAATTGGTTAACTATTGGTAAAAAATTAGCAGATACTTACAAGGTATATTTGCTGGATCAGCGTAACCATGGTGACTCACCTCATGCCGATACTCATAATTACGAGGAGATGTCGGCTGATCTGAAACAATTTATTGAAGATCATAAAATTGATAACCCACATATTGTTGGTCACTCTATGGGAGGTAAAACCGCGATGTACTTTGCAGTGAAAAACCCTGATTTGTATGATAAATTGGTAGTAGTGGATATTGCACCTAAAGCGTACCCTGTTCATCACGATTCTATTTTGGAGGGACTAAACAGTATTAAGTTATCCGAATTAGAATCCAGAAACGATGCAGATAAAGTACTTTCAGAGTATGTTCATGAAAAAGGAGTGCGCCAGTTTTTACTAAAGAATTTAACAAGGGGTGAGGATAAAAACTTTGTTTGGAAAATTAATTTGCCAGTTATTGAAAAAAATATTGATGCAGTAGGGCAAGGTTTAGAAGAAAAATTGGCAACCGAGAAAGACACCTTATTTATAGGGGGTAAAAATTCAGATTATATAAGAAGCGAGGATCATATAGCCATCCTAAATTTCTTCCCTAATTCAAGAATTGAAATGATAGAAGGCGCAGGACATTGGATTCATGCTGAAAAACCCGAAGCCTTTTTAAAGGTACTTGAAGATTTCCTAAAGTAGACAACATAATCAAACTCTCCAAAGATTAAAAAACCATATAAAACATAATGAAAAAAGGTATTCTTTATTTAATTCCCACAGTTATATCACCGGAAACCGAAACTAAAGTTTTGCCTCCAGAGCTCACTCAACTATGTAATCGACTCAATTATTATTTGGTGGAAAATATACGCACTGCAAGACGCTGTTTGAGTGCTATGAAAATTAAGCAGCCGATCGAGTCACTTGAATTTCATGAGTTAAGTAAAAAAACTAAACCGGAGGAAATAGCTAAACTGATGGCTCCTTTAATGAAAGGAAAATCTGTAGGCATCATGTCGGAAGCTGGCTGCCCTGGCATTGCTGATCCTGGTGCAGGCGCTGTATCTTATGCTCACCAAAACGGAATTCAGGTGGTGCCTATGGTAGGTCCTTCCTCCATATTTATGGCATTAATGGCATCAGGGTTCAGTGGTCAGTCCTTTGCTTTTCACGGATATTTGCCAATAAATAAAGGGGAAAGAATTCAAAGTATTAAAAATTTGGAAGATTTGGTATTAAAAACGGGCCAAACGCAAATCTTTATGGAAACACCCTATAGAAATAATCACTTGCTGGATGATATCCTGAAAACTTGTTCTGGTGATTTAAAATTATGTGTAGCCAGAGACATATCAGGCTCTAATGAGTTAATACAGGCCAAGCACATTAAAAATTGGAAAAACAAACCGGATTTGCATAAACAGCCTTGTATATTTTTACTATCAAACAGCTAAGCTTGAATATTATAATTTAAAATAGTGTTTAATAAATCTAAATAGTCTGTTAAATTTGCCCTCTGAAAAAAAATAAAATAACACATGCCATATTTATTTACCTCTGAGTCTGTTTCGGAAGGTCACCCGGACAAAGTTGCTGATCAAATCTCTGATGCTTTATTAGATAATTTCCTTGCTTTTGATCCTAAATCAAAAGTAGCCTGCGAAACATTAGTTACTACAGGACTTACAGTTCTAAGTGGAGAGGTGAAAAGTAGCTCATATATAGATGTTCAACAAGTTGCCCGAAATGTGATTAATAAAATTGGCTACACAAAAGGGGAGTACATGTTTGATGGAAATTCTTGCGGTGTTATTTCTACTATCCATGAGCAATCACAAGATATAAACCAGGGAGTTGATAGAGGGAACCCTGAAGAGCAAGGTGCCGGAGATCAGGGAATGATGTTTGGTTATGCTACTAAGGAAACAGAAAATTATATGCCCTTAGCTTTAGATCTATCTCATAAGATATTGATGGATCTAGCTAAATTAAGAAGGGAAAATTCTGAAATTAGTTATTTACGACCTGATGCAAAATCTCAGGTAACTATTGAGTATTCCGATGATAACGTTCCGCAAAGAATTGAAGCGATAGTGGTATCCACTCAGCACGATGATTTTGATGAGGATGAGAAAATGTTGAAAAAAATTAAAAATGACATCATCAATATTTTAATTCCTAGGGTAAAAGCACATTTGAAGCCGGAGTTGCAAAAATTGTTTACTGATAGCATTAAATATCATATTAACCCAACCGGAAAGTTTGTAATTGGTGGCCCTCATGGAGATGCTGGTTTAACCGGTAGAAAAATCATTGTTGATACTTATGGTGGTAAGGGAGCACATGGAGGCGGAGCTTTTTCAGGAAAAGATCCTTCAAAAGTGGATAGATCAGCTGCGTATGCTACTCGTCATATAGCTAAAAATTTAGTAGCTGCAGGAGTAGCTGATGAAATTCTAGTGCAAGTTTCTTATGCTATTGGAGTAGTGGAGCCTATGGGTATTTATGTAAATACTTATGGTACAGCCAAAGTAGATATGAATGATGGAGCGATAGCCAAAAAAGTAACTGAAATTTTTGATATGCGACCTTATGCTATTGAAACACGATTGAAATTGAGAAACCCAATTTATAGTGAATCCGCTGCGTATGGTCATATGGGCAGAACTCCAGAGTTTGTGACAAAAACATTTAATGCAACAAATGGTGAGCATGTAACAACAGAGGTGGAGTTGTTTACCTGGGAGAAATTGGATTATGTAGATAAAGTGAAATCTGCCTTTGGATTGTAATTATTTACAATACCAAATCAATTTCTTTTAGTTAAGCATTTGTATTATGCCTCAACCTTTGTCCTTCTCCGAAGAGAGAAGGATGTAAGTCTTAACTAAAAGAAATTGATCATACATTAGAAGCCTATCAGCATCAGTTGATAGGCTTTTTTTATGCACTTACTATCTTACATTTCTTTTTAGAATAATTTTAGCAAAAAGGTTAGGCATAAATCTTTTTAAAAGAACGCCAAATCTTTCGGTACCACCTATTACAGTTTCTAATTTTTCTTTTTCTACTGCGCTAATAATTTTCTGTGCACATTCAGTTGCCGACATGCCATTAGCCTGAGCATTATCCATTTCGCCTGTGGGTTTTCCATCCGGCCCTAAAGCGTTTACAGAAACGTCCGTTTTAATAAAACCAGGGCAAACCAAAGTAACTTTCACATTATCAGGATCTAGTTCAGTTCTCAGGGAATCAAAAAACCCGTGAAGCGCATGTTTAGCGGCAGCATAGGAGGAGCGCCATGGAGAACCAAATTTTCCCACTAAACTGGTTGTTACAGCAATATGCCCTGATTTTTGCTTTACCATTTGAGGGGCAACTGCTTTTGTTAAGGCTATGGTACCAAAATAATCTATTTCCATTATCTTCCGATCCACTTCTAAAGGTGTTTCCAAAGCCATGCTTCTTTGACTGATTCCCCCGTTATTAAATAGTAGATCTATGCTGCCAAACTGGGTAATTACTTCCTCAACTTTAGCATCAAATTCATCCATTTTAGTGAGATCAAGCGGTAGCACCATTACCATATCAGGGTTGGCACATTTAGTTTTAACTTCTTCAAGCACCTCTTTTCTTCTGGCTGAAATTACCAATTTGGCTCCCTTTTTAGAAAGCTCAATGGCTATAGCTTCACCTATTCCAGAACTTGCACCCGTAACCCAGGCTACTTTACCGCTAATTTTTGTCATGGTATTTTAGGAAATCTGTTAATGCGAAAGATAAGCTTAATTGAATTTATTAAAAAGTGATCTTTTCTGAAAGATGTAAGTCATAAGGAATAAAGAAATAAAAAAACAACTATATTGTTAGTTGGAAGCATTTTAATTTTCTATTTTTATCCATCAAAAGAATTAAAAATGGAAAAATTATTTACTCGAATATTAACGGTAGCAATTTTAATCCTTGGCTATTCCTGCCAATCGACTATCGAAGAAGAAAGTAAAGCTAATTATAAACTAGCCATTAGCATAGATTCTATCTTGGTTGATTCTAAGGGCGAAATAATTGATTTACAAGATGGTTTAACCACTTTTGATATAGATGAAGAACAAAAATACATGTATAAATTTAACACCAGCAACAGGCATGGATTGGAGATTATTAATTTAGATGATTTAGTGTTGGAAGAGTTCATTTCATTTGAGAAAGAAGGACCAACGGGTACGAGTAACAGAGTATTTTCTATTAATTTAATAAATGAACATGAAATTGCCATTACCAACAATGCAGGTATTTTGGTGTATAATATTGATGGTAAGTTTTTGAGAAACTACCCAATAAATGGTGATAAATTAGCGGGTGATTCTATTCCAAACGATCATTGGATGTCCAATAATGGTGATTTGTACCCTGATGAGCTTTTAGCTTTTCACTATTTATACGAGGGGCAAGTAATGCTTAGAGGCTTAGCCCTAATTGATGTACAAAAGAAAACCAGAGACCTTCTGATGATAGATGATTTTAAAGCGCTTGATGATTATACCATTAGTGTAGATACAGGTGATCGCCAATTTTGGCTGAGGGTAAATTTATATAATTTAGTAAATGATGGAAAGTATATTTTTAGTAATGATGTTTTTAATGGCTTGCATTATTATGATTTATCTTTAGATTCTATCATACATAAATCTTTTACGAGTAATTTAAGCCCGAATAAGAATGAAGTTTTAGGTATAAAAAGTACCAGCTCCCTGCAGGATGTAAGCGATAAAATGAAAGAACGAAATAAAAGTATCCGCTTCAAAGAGTTAGCCTATGATGATAAAACAAATCAATATTTTAGGTTATCATACTTTGCTGAAAGCGAAACGGAGGAAAAGACCACATGGAAATTCATACTGACTGTTTTTGACAAGGACTTCAATCAAATATATGAAACCGATAATGTGCCTTTTGAGGAACTGCCAGAAACCTACTTTTTCAAAGACGGAAAAATGTACATTTATAAAAACATGGAAGATGAGTTGGGCTTTCTCAGATTGAGTTTTACGCACGTATAAGATGAATAAAATCGTATAGCATATCATAATTCGGTACTTTGAATTATAATATTTATTAATTTCACCTTTATGAAAAATCTCTGCTTATTTTCCACCTTTTATTTTTTCTTCCTATCATTAACTTCTTGTAATTATTCTGAAAATAAGAATGAAACAGTAAAGGGTTCTTTAGATATAACTATAGATTCAGTAGTAATTGATTCAAAAGGTGAGATAATAGATTTAATTACCGGATTGAACAAGTATTCCTTAAGCAAAGATAAAAAGTATTTATATAAATTTAATACCAATAACAGACATGGTATTGAAGTAATAAATCTTGATGGATTGGTTTTGGAAAATTTCCTTCCTTTTGACATTGAGGGGCCAAACGGTTTCGGTAACCAAGTGTTATTTTTTCAATACTTATCAAATGATAAAGTTTATCTTTCCGATTTTAAAAATATATACCAGTATAATTCAAAAGGTATCAAAATTGAATGTTTCAATTTTGAAGACCCAGTTTTTGGTGCTGAGTTGCCAGGGGAAAATGACAATATTGACATCGCTGGTGTTATTGCTGAAGACGGGGACACCTTTTTTACTTTATATGGTGAATCCAGTAGCTATAAAAAGGGAATTGCGATACTTAACTTACAGGAAGAAGACGTTCAAACTAAACAGGTGTTGGGCTTAAAAAAATTAGATGACTACCAATTAGTGATCGAAGAATTTAATGGGAAAATAAATTATGCAGTAATGAGTAGTTTTATTAATGGCCAATTTGTACTCAGTAATAATTATATCAATGAGGCTTTCATATATAATAGTAAAGAGGACACCGTATTTCATAGATTATATAATAGTGGCATTACACCTAACTTTGTTTCAAAGAGCGAGAGTAAAAGACTATCTAATTTTCAGGAGGCCAGACAATTAATGCAGGAAAGAGCAGAAGAAGTTTATTTCTACAGCCCTGTATTTGATGACGTAACAGATAAATATTATCGATTATCTACAATGGGTAGCTCTAAATCATCTACAGATAAAAAGATTGTTCTTACAGTTTTTAATAAAAGTTTTGAGATGCTCCATGAGCAAGAGGTAAAAGATATGCCTACTTTTGATGCCATGGGAGTTTACTTTTTCAAAGACGGAAAAATGTACATTTATAAAAACATGGAAGATGAGTTGGGCTTTCTCAGATTGAGTTTTTCGGAAAAATAAATTATACCCTTTAGATCACTTAAAATTTGACTACGAAAGCTCCAGGAAATCGATCCGCCATTTCCGCTTTTAGTGCGTCAGCTTTTTTTCTGCTATTGTAATTACCTAAGATAATAGCATAAATCTTTTTTCCCTGCAAATCCCTCACCTCAATAATCACATCCTCTTTATATGATTTTTCGAGGTTTTCTGTGAGGCTAAGCATATTTTCGAAACCCTGAAAACTACCCACTTGTACTCCCCAACCGTCAGGGTTTTCCTTTTTGGCCTCAACTGAAAAGAAGGTTTTATTGTCTACAGGTTCATCCATCTGCTGTACCCTATTGCTTCCAGACCGACCATCACCTGCATCTATCACCTCTATTAGTACTTCTGTTAATCCTTGGGCAGTGAATTTTAATTTTTCTGCAGCAGCCCTTGATAAATCTATTACCCTTCCCTCTACAAATGGCCCCCTATCGTTTATTCTCACTTCTACAGATTCATTGTTGGCCACATTGGTAACTTTTACTATGGTGCCAAAAGGAAGGAATTTATGAGCGGCAGTTAATTTTTTATGATTATATTTTTCTCCGCTTGCTGTGGATCTTCCATCAAACTTATCCGCATAATAAGAAGCAATACCTTTTTGGATTTGAGCATGGGCACTTCCTGCTAATAGTAAAAGTAAGAATAATGTTTGAAATACGATTTTATGCATAATAAATAATTTTTTCTTAAAATAATGAGTGAAAATAATGTTTAGTCAGCTATTTTCACAACAATTAATAAACACTTACTTTGCGAAGCAAAATATTTTAACAATTTGATATCAGAAAAAGGACTTTTACGCTTATCACTGTTATTTGCCATTTTATGTTGGTTGGCATTAATTATAGCTGATTTATTTCTGCTTTTTGCACAAATTAATCAGGCTAATGCCGGAATAACTAAGGAAGTGCCATATTTATTTTTGGCATTATTTATTTTATTTACCTTTTTTTATTTTCGTTTAAAAATTCAAAAAGCAGAAAGTGTAAATTTTATTGATTTGCTATGGCGAGTTTTTTCAACAGGACTTATTGTTTCCCTGGTGCAATTAGCTATAGGCTTATTCTTTTATTTACTAAGCAATAGTAAGTTATTACAGAATGAACTTGCTATCAATTTCTTTTACCATATCAATCTTGCAGCAGTAATTATATTTTTAACCTCTACTTTTGTGGTGTGGAAACGCCTGATTCTTTATCAAAAAAATAGAAGGCTGCTGATTATATGGCAAATTTTTGAGTACGGTCTTCTAGCGACCTTATTGTTTAATTTCTTTCAGCAACAATTCCCAGATTGGGCCTTTTTGGGTTTGTTAGGTATGTTTTTTCTCTACAGCTTAATTCTCTCCTTCAACCTAAAGTGGATAGCCTACCTAAATTTCAAACAGAAATGGAGAAGTATATTGCTTCTCGCGTTGGTAATTCTTTATCTCTACTACTTCATTAATAACTTAATTAATTTCGATAATGAATTCAATCTTATAATGAATTTACTTTCGGATGTATTTGTACTTTCTTTGGTAGGATTTATTTCAATTTATGCACTTATTTCTATATTAGTAATATTATTTAACTTACCTACCTCTTCAGTATTTGAGCAAAAAATTAGTGAAGTATTAAACTTTCAGCGCTTAAGTCAGTCTATACAAAAGGGTGATAATGAAGATCAGGTATATAATGTATTATTAGAGAGTTCAATTAATGCTGTATTTTCTACAAGCGCCTGGTTAGAAATATTTCAGGATGATAATTCCAACAAGGTAATACGTTCTGCTATTTCTGAACACAAAATGCAGCAGGTGAAGAAGAGTATTCAGGAAAGCGGCATTTTCTCCTACCTTAATAAACAACAGAACTATAATTTCAAAAAGAATCTTAATCCAACTAAGCTTACTGCCAATTTGAACGATCCTGATTATAATTCGGTGTTGGCTATTCCTCTTATTATTCAGGACAGGCAGATTGGTTTATTGGTATTATTGAAAGATGTTACTGATGGCTTTAATAAAGAGATGTTGGATATTATCAGCTCGTTTGTGAACCAGGCCTGTATTTCCATAGAAAACTTTGAATTGCTCTCTAAAGCGCTGGAAAATGAAAGATATAGAGAGGAGTTGAAAATTGCGATGAGGGTTCAGAAAAGTTTATTACCTCAGGAGCTTATTAATGATGAAAATTTTGAAATGTTTGCTTTTTATGAGTCAGCAGATGAAGTAGGGGGTGATTATTATGATTATTTCAAGACCTCGCCAGATAAAACAGCTGTTATTGTGGGAGATGTTTCTGGTAAAGGTACTTCTGCTGCCTTCAATATGGCTCAATTGAAAGGAGTGTTTCATAGTTTAGTACAATTGAATTTAGATTCAAAGACCTTTCTTTCCCGAGCCAATAGTGCTTTAAGCAATTGTCTTGAAAAAACCTCATTCATTACTGCGGCATATTATCTAATTGATGCAAGAGAAAAAACTATTTCATTTTCAAGAGCGGGTCATTGCCCGGCATTATATTACGATCATCAAAAAAAGCAGGCCACCTATTTCAAAAATAGGGGCTTAGGTTTAGGTATTGTAAGGAATGCAAGTTATCAAAATTATATTGATATTCACCAAATATCTTACAAGCCGGGAGATGTTCTCTTTTTATACACAGATGGAATTATAGAAGCCAAAAATTTGCAAGGAGAAGAGTATGGTTATGATAGATTAAGTGTGGTAGTAGCTTTAAATGGAGAAAAAACACCAGAAGAAATAAAGTCAGCAGTTATAGAAAATTTATATGAGTTCATCGATTCAGAAGGGCTGGATGACGATTATACTACATTAATCATCAAATTTTTATGACATTGAGTCAACCTACTGAAAATAAGCACGTAAAACCAATGAATATGATAGAAATTGAGACCTTTAAAGAAGATGATATTAACATAATTTCCGTAAAAGGAGATGTTGATGCCAGTTCAAGTATTCACTTGGATGAAGCATTATTAAAGCTTTCTGAAGACTCATCAACAAAATATATATTTATTGATGGTACAGAGTTAGAATATATATCATCAGCCGGATTAGGGGTTTTTATGTCGTACATAGACGATTTTAAAACAAAAGACATTAAAATGATCTTATTTGGATTAAATGAAAAAGTTGAAAACGTATTTCAAATATTAGGATTAGATCAATTACTGAATATTGTAGAAGGAAAAAAAGAAGCGAAGGAAAAGTTAAATGAATTTTAATCTTAAAGTATATTGTGAGAAAACCCGCCTGAAAGATATTCGGGATTTTGTTACTGAAAAGTTGAAAGCATACACTCGTAATGATTTGGAAATCAATCAAATGGTTTTAGCTGTCGATGAAGTTTGTGCCAATTTAATTATCCATTCTAATTATTGTAATGCTGATGAAGCCATTTATTTAAAGGTTATTGTAGAAAATAATGGTGTTACTTTTGAAATTACAGATGAGGGCAAAAAATTTGATTTCACAGATTATAAGGAACCTTCTATTCAGGAGGTAGTAACCGCCAAGAAAAAGGGCGGCATTGGATTAATGCTGGTAAAGCGAATTATGGATAAAGTGGAGTTTAGTTCTGAGAACGAAAGAAATAAATGTGTGCTTTTCAAGAAATTTACACAAGTTTAATCCAAAATATCACCGCCCATCTTACTTTTTAATACTATGTGCTATTTGATGTAGTGATTGCTTAGCTATCTCACAAATAAATAGTATTTTTACGTTGTTATAATCAAGCTTCTTTTTTTAAAACGTTTCGTGACTTATCCATCATAAATTATGAATGAAATCAACATGCGAAGTATATTTTTATTTGTAGTTTCATTTACTTTAATTGTCTCCTGTAAAACGCAACAAAAAGCAACCCAATCTCCTGACAAGCCATTAGAAAAAGAGACGCCGGTTTTCACTATTAATGATACAGAAGTGTATCCTGAAGAGTTGTTATACGCTTATGAAAAAAGCAATAAAAATAAAGGGAGCTCTGAGCCTTTAGAAGATTATCTCGATTTGTATATCAATTTTAAATTAAAGGTTGAAGATGCTAAAAATGAAGGTTTAGATACGCTATCTTCTTATAAAAACGAACTGAAAGGTTATTTAGAAGACATTAAAAAACCTTATCTCACATCTCAAAAAGTGAACAATGAATTAATTCAGGAAACTTATCAGAGGCTTCAAAGTGAAATCAATGCATCTCATATTCTAGTAAGAGTAGAAGAATCTGCCCCACCGGAAGATACCCTGACTGCATTTAATAAGATTAAGGAAATAAGAGAAAAGTTCCTCAATGGAGAAAATTTCGGTCAATTAGCTCAGAAAAATTCTGAAGATCCTTCTGCAAGATCCAATAATGGAGATTTGGGATGGTTTACTGCTTTTCAAATGGTATATCCTTTTGAGTCTGCTGCTTACGAAACAAAGGCAGGAGAAGTGTCCCCAATTATAAGAACTAAATTTGGATATCACATCATAAAAGTAAATGAAAAAAGAGAAACCTTGGGGAGAATTAAGCTGGCTCATATAATGTTGCGTTTCCCTTCTAATGCAAACAAACAAGATAGTGCCAAGGTATTTCAGAAAATTAATCAAATTAGTGAAGAGCTAAGCCAAGGTGCAGATTGGTTTGCCTTAGCTGCTAAGTATTCAGAAGATTTGAATACTAAAAACCAGGGAGGAAGTTTGCCATGGTTTGGTGCTGGAAATTTACCTAAATCACTAGAACAGGTTGCTTTTGAACTTAACCAAATCAATGAAGTTTCTCGGCCGGTGAAAAGTCCTTACGGCTGGCATATTCTTAAACTGGAAGAAAAAAGAGGTGTAGGTAGTTTAGAGAGCATGGAGGAAAGTCTTACACGCAGAATACAGCGAGATCAAAGGTCGGAATTGAAGTTAACCGAAGTTTTAGAGGATCTTAAAGCTGAAAATGAATTTAAGAGAAATGACATTATTTATGATTGGTTAAAAAGTAAAAAAACATTAACTGATAGTATAAAATTGAGTGAGCGCAAAAACGAGGTGATTTTTTACATATCCGATCAGCCTTACTACTTAAATGATTTATTTAAAAGTACTGCTAAAAATGCACAAGTAGAAGCGGCATTAAATCAGTATGAACGAGATAAGCTGTTAGAGTATGAGAATAAACATTTACCTGAGAAATATCCAGAGTATAGATTATTGGCAAATGAATATAGGGATGGCTTGTTGCTTTTTGAAATAATGAGTAAAAAAGTATGGGATAAAATAAGTTCAGATAGTACTGGTATTAGAGCTTATTATGAAACCAGAAAAGATGAATTCAAAACAAAGCCTGCTGTGTTAGCAGATTTATTTATTTTTAATGATACCTCCAATGTTGGCTTCACCAAAAACATTGTCCAAGATGAATTTTACAGCTTAAATGAACCTATTTTGTATGAAAATAAGCTTTTGCTAACTAAAAAATTAAAGGCTTTAAGTAAATTCGATGATACCATTTACGTCCGCCTGGAAAGACCCGCGAAAATTAAAGCAGCTGATTCAATCGCTATATATTCTGTTTTAAAAAGCACTTTTAAAAATACAGAACCGCTTAAACCTATCTATTCCAATGAAAATAAAATATATTTGCAACTATTTGGTAAACCAGGTCCGAATTTAGTAAAATCTATAATGGTTTAATTGTAGCAGAACAGCAAAGCATTATTGTTGGGGAAAAGGTAAATGGCATGATCATTCCAAAAGAGTTAGGATATCATAAATCATTTAATAATGATGGGAAGTTACAAATTATTCAGGTGAAAAAAGATATTAAAAGCAGGTTGAAATCTTATGAAGAAGCCAAACCAGAACTTATTACTGAATATCAAAATTACCTCGAAAAGAATTGGATTGAGCAATTAAAGAAGGAAAATACAGTTAAGATTAATACTGAATTATTAGAAAAATTAAAAAGTGAATTTGAGTCAGAAAATTTATAAGGGAGCCTTTATTTTATTGATAGCCACTCTTGCCAGTTCATGCGAATATATTAATTTAAAGCAAACAGGAGAGACTGATCCTGGTAATGAAAAAACTGTAGTGGCCAAAGTAGCTGAATCAACACTTTATTTGGAAGATTTAAAAGGCATAGTAGCGAAGGATGTTTCTGCTACAGATAGTGCCAATCTAGTGAATAGATATGTGAACTCATGGGTAAAAAAGCAATTACTGATAGATGAGGCTGCAGAGAAAATAAACTTTGATATAGCAGCTATTGATAGAAAAGTTTTAGACTATAAATATGCATTAATGGTCCATGAATATAAAAAATTCTATGTGAACCAAAAGCTTGATACAAGCATTAGTGAAGAAGAAGTAAAGAATTATTTTAGTGAAAACAAGAATAATTTTGAGCTGAAGCAGAATATTATAAGAGGTTATTTTATAAAAATCACTAAAAATGCTCCAAAAATTAAGAAACTGAAAAGCCTGGTGCTCTCCTCTAAAGATTCAGAATTTAATGAGCTTAAATCTTATTGTTTTCGCTTTGCTGAAACTTATTTTCTGGAAGATACCGTATGGATCAATTTTGATGAGGTAATTAGAAATACCCCTTTTGTGAGTATAACAAATAAAGCACAATTCCTTAAAGTAAATAATTATGTAGAGGAAGAAGATGAAGAATTTAAGTATGTATTGAGAATAAAGGAATATAAAATTTCTGACCAGACATCACCGTTAGAATTTGTAAGAAATGATATTAAGCAAATTATTCTTAATAAAAGAAAAGTTGCAATCGCCAATAAATTGGAAGAAGAAGTCTTTGAAGAAGCAAAGCAATCAAATAAGTACCAAATTTTTAATAATTAGCATGAAAATAGTAGCATCTATCATTCTCATTTGTATTATGCAAATGGCCGTTGGGTTTTCCCAGGCACCTCAGGTAGCAGATCAAATTATTGCCAAAGTAGATAATTATATTGTATTAGAATCTGATTTAGCATTAGCCCACAAAGATTACCTCTCAAGAGGTAGTGATAATACTCCTGAATCTCTATGTGAAGTATTAGAAGGTTTAATTGTAAATAAATTGTTATTGGCCAAAGCCGAAATAGATTCCGTAGTTGTGAGCGATCAACAAGTTGATGCACAATTAGAAAATAGGATGAAAATGATGGTTAACCAAATTGGCTCTGAAGAAAAGATAGAGGAATTCTATGGTAAAACACTTGAGGAATTTAAAGTTGAAATTAGAGATGATATAAAGGAGCAATTGATAACTCAAGAAATGCAACGCACTATCACTAAAGATTTAGAAGTTACTCCAAAAGAAGTACAAAAATTCTTTAAAAGTATTCCTAGGGATAGTTTGCCTTATTATTCCACGCAAGTTCAGGTAGGAGAAATTGTACGTGATCCTGTAATGAGCAGAGAAGCTAAAAATAATGTGAAAACAAGATTGATAGGGTTGAGAGACAGAATTGAAGCAGGTGAGAATTTTGAAGATTTAGCAAGGCTTTACTCTCAGGAGCCAGGAGCTAAGAAAACAGGAGGAAATATTGGCTTTTTTCAAAGAGGCGAGTTGGCTCCTGAGTATGAAGCAACCGCCCTACGCATGAAACCTGGTGAAATTTCTAAGCCAGTAGAAACAGATTTTGGTTTTCACCTGATACAATTAATCGAGAGGAGAGGAAATGAATTTAATACGCGCCATATTCTCATTAGGCCTTCCTACACCAAAAAGGATTTGCAAATTGCGAGCAATTTCCTTGATAGTATAAGATCAAAAATAATGGCCGATAGCTTAACTTTTGAAAAGGCAGCTAAAGAATATTCCGATGATATGAATACTTCAGCCAGTGGAGGGTATTTTTTAGACAGGGAAACAGAGAGCACTAAAATTTCTGTGGAGGATTTAGAGCCTAACGTTTTCTTTACCATTGATACTATGAAAGTGGGTAGTTTTACCGAGCCGATGGTATTTAATAAACAAGATGGTTCTCAATCAGTTAGATTTCTTTATTACAAAGATAGGATTAGACCACATCAAGCAGATATTAGATTAGATTATCAAAGAATTAAAAGAGCCGCTTTAAATAAAAAGCGAAGTGAGATTTTAAATAAGTGGTTTGAAGAAGCGCAATCAGAAGTTTTCATTATTGTAGATGAAAATTATCAGACCTGTAACATTCTTAATCAATAAGTATGGAGAAATTTGTGAATGAGGTAGAGGCAGCTAATGCCTTGCATAAAAAATATACAGAATTAAAAAGTGAAATAAATAAAATTATAGTAGGGCAAGATGAGGTTGTTAAGCTGGTAATCAGCTCTTTATTTTGCCATGGTCATAGTTTATTGATAGGGGTGCCAGGTTTAGCTAAAACACTCCTGATAAAAACAGTGGCATCTGCCATGAGTTTGAAATTTAATAGAATACAATTTACTCCTGATTTAATGCCTTCAGATATTCTTGGTGCAGAAACTTTAGATAAGGATAGAAACTTTAAGTTTATTAAAGGAGCCATTTTTAGTAATATTATTTTGGCGGATGAAATTAACAGGACACCTCCAAAAACCCAGGCAGCTTTGCTGGAAGCTATGCAAGAAAAAAATGTAACCATAGCAGGGGAGACTTATCAATTACCTAATCCGTTTTTTGTGTTAGCTACGCAGAATCCAATAGAGCAAGAAGGCACTTACCCTTTGCCGGAAGCTCAATTGGATAGGTTTATGTTCAATATAACTTTGGATTATCCATCCTATGAAGATGAGATTAATATTGTTAAAAACTCTTCGCAACAGGCATCTCAGATCATTAATCCAGTGTTAACTGCAGAAGAAATTTTGGCATTTCAGGATTTAGTTGAGAAGGTGCCTGTACCAGATAATGTGGTGGAATATGCTGTAAAATTAGTTCATAGCACCAGGCCTAACACTGCCAACTCACCAGTTATTACCAATAATTATATTGATTGGGGCGCTGGCCCACGAGCTTCCCAGTTTTTAATAAAAGGCGCTAAATGCAATGCTTTATTGAACGGGAAATACTCTCCTGATATTGAGGATGTAAAAGCAATAGCTATACCTGTTCTTAGACACCGACTAGTGAAAAATTTTAAAGCCGATGCAGAAGGGGTTAGTATAGAAAAAATCATCGCTGAATTGAGCAATCACGTAAAATAGAGTAGAGGATTTCTACTATATTTTTCTCATAAATTAGCCTTGAAGTATCTGTTTTTAAAGATATTTTAAGGCTTTTTCTTTTATATACTCTACTATTTTCGCAACATAACTGTATTAAAACCGATTAATTAAATATGATGCAATTACAAGAAACTATACAGCACCTTAATAGAATTGTTGACCTTATAGCGCAAGTAAATGCCCAAACAGATGGTATGACCTATGAGGACTTTAGAAAAAATGAGCCGGTAAAAGAAACCGTTTTTGAATATCTACAGGAAATTGGTCAGGCAGCCAGAGAGCTTTCTGAAAATCAAAAGCTACCGCCAGAGATAAATGTTGAGCCTCTCGTACGTTTAAGAAATGCTCGTTACAATCAGGAAGCGGAAACCGGTCAACAACAAGTATTTAACATGCTTCCCGACCTGAGGGTGATTGCGGAAGATATAGAACAATCAGATTTATACCAAAATAATTTAACATAATGGATATTACATTAGAACCGGTTAATTTTAATATTAGCCAAGAATTAAATACGCATGTGAGAGACATGTTTAGTAAATTAAGTAAATTCAATGACCAAATAGTTGGCATTGATATTTACATGAAATCATTAACTGAAACTGAAGCGGGCGAAAAAACTGTGGATGCTAAAGTCTTTTTACCAGGTAATGATGTGTTTGTAAGTGGTAAAGGGGATAGCTTTGTTACTGCAGCCCAAGATTGTTACGATGTAGCTAAAAGACACGTGAGAAAAGCCAAGGAAAAAGTAAAAGATAGAAGAGAGACAAGACATGATAAAAATTAGATTTTAACATTGTGCGCATATAAAAAGGAGGCTTATGCCTCCTTTTTATTCTTTCATAAAATTTTTATAGATGGAATGGTTCATCTAAATCAATTAAATCATTAAAAATCAAACAGGCCCGGCAGCCATAAGCTAATCTAAGGTATATAAGTTATTAAAATGAGTATAAACAACATCATTAAAAATAAAGGCATTAATGGCTTTATTACCTGATGAATTTTAATATTTGCCACTCCACAACCTATAAATAAAACAGAGCCTACAGGTGGAGTGCATAGGCCAATACATAAATTAAGAACCATTACAATACCGAAATGTACAGGGTCAACACCTAGCTCTATCACTACAGGTAAAAAGATAGGTGTAAAAATGAGCACTGCGGGTGTCATATCCATAAAAATACCTACAAAGAGCAAAACAAGGTTGATAATCCACAGAATCACAATTTCGTTATCGCTTAACCCGATCAAAAGGCTGCTGACCTCCTGAGGGATGTTTTCGTAAGACATCACCCATGACATGCACCCACAGAAGTGGCGATCAGTATCATAACAATAGATGTGGTTTTTACCGTGTCCAGTAAAATTTGAGGCAAATCTGCTATTTTAACCTCCTTATAGATCATGGCTAAAATTGAAAGTATAAAGCACCGCAATAGCAGATGCTTCTGTAGCTGTGAAAATACCGACTACTATTCCCCCAATTACTATCACTAACATGAGTAAACTTGGTATAGCATCCAATAATTTTTTAAGAGCAAAACTGATAGAGACGCTTTCTCCACCTCTTAATTTTTTTCGATAAGCAATTACTCCAGCGACAATCATCAAACCTAAACCTAAAAGCAGGCCAGGTAGATAACCGGCAATAAATAAGGCAGCTATGGAAACTCCCCCACTAGCCAGGGAATATACAATAAGAATATTACTAGGTGGAATAATCATACCAGTAGTAGCACTTGTGATATTAACGGCTGCACTAAAAGGCCTATCGTAGCCCTCATCTTCCATGCGCTTGTTCATAACACCACCAATGGCTGAAGCAGCTGCAACGGCAGAACCTGAAATGGCTCCGAACAACATACAGGCTATAATGTTTACAAAGGCTAAGCCACCTGGTAGTCTCCCTACAATTACCTTAGAAAAGTCAATTAGCCGGGCCGCAATACCTCCTTTGTTCATGAGCTGCCCCGACAATATGAAAAACGGAATGGCAAGCAGTGAAAAACTATCTAAACTGGTGGCCATCCTCTGGGCAAAAGTGGTAAGTGCCGGCATAGTGGGAATGCTTACCAGCATGGTCAGCACAGAAGCAATTCCTATGCTGTAGGCAATGGGAACTCCTATTGAAAGTAGAATTAGGAAACTAATGACCAGTATTAAAACTTCAGTTAAATTCATTAGGTTGATTTCTAATTTGAAAAAATTCTAAAATGCAGTAAAACACAATAATTACTCCGCTCAGAGGTAAAACTAAATACACATAGCCCATCGCTATTTGCAAGGAAGAGGAGAATTGTTCTAAAATAAAAGTGAGATATACTAACCTGATACCACCTACTACCATTACACTCAGGGCAAAAGATAGAATACATAAATTGATAAAATGCTGCAATATTTTCTTTTTGGCACCTTTGAGTTTGTCAGGTAATAAATCAATGGCTAAATGTAAATTCTGACTTGTACCGTAGGCAGCACCCAACAAGCCTACCCAAATTAATTGAAATCCTGCTAATTCATCTGTAAAGTCGCTTGGAGAGTTAAAAATAAACCTTGAAGCCACCTGCCAAAGCACATTGATGACCATAAACGCCATTAATGCTATAAGTACAACACTTAATATTTTATCAACTACCTTTTTCATTGCTGGCCTCTTATTTTTTGAATAAGCTCATATTTCTCCTCGTCATTTGCGTAAGTTTCATAAACTTGTTCCACCTGATCTGCAAATTTACTTTTATCGGGTCTTGAAATAATTACACCTTCTTTTTCTAATTCCTCGAGGGATTCTTTTTCAGATTCAGCCCATTTTTTTCTTTGGTAGATAACCGATTCTTCGGCTGCTTCTCTTACCCAATTTTGCTCTTGTTCATTAAGTAGATTCCACCAGTCGGTACTAATCAATAGCACATCAGGAATGGTTGTATGCTCATCTAAAGAGTAGTATTTACAAACTTCGTAATGTCGTGAGGTATAAAAACTTGGAGGGTTATTTTCGGCCCCATCTACCACGCCTTGTTGTAGGGCTGTGTAAAGTTCTCCATAAGAAATGGGGCTCGGAGAACCACCCAAAGCTTTCACCATGTTAACAGCGGTATTACTTTTCATCACTCTGATTTTCTGACCTTCTAAATCAGATGGCTTTTCTATGGAACTCTTTTTAGTATAAAAGCTCCTGCTGCCTGCATCATAAAAGCATAAGCCAAGTAATTTATATTTTTCTGATTCTTGCAAGAGTTTTTGACCGATTTCACCATCAAGGATTTCGTGAGAATGTGCTACATCTCTGAAAATATAGGGTAGCCCCAGCACTTTATAGTTAGGTGCAAAATTTTCCATTACTGCAGCCGACACTTTAGTCATTGCCAGGCTGCCTACCTGTAATAACTCCACTGCTTCTCTTTCTCCTCCTAATTGTCCACTTGGGTAAATTTTAATAGTAAGCTTTCCTTCCGATTTTTGATTAAGTAATTCAGCCATATGTACCATCCCTAAATGCACAGGGTGATTTACATCTAGCGTGTGAGCTAATTTGAGTGATTTAATTTCTTTATTATTCTGGCAAGAAATACTAAAAAGTAAAAGTATGATCAACAAATAATTCCTCATGTTAACTTTTTAGTTTTTTAACAAAATTCACGACTTCCTTGATTTTAAAAGAGAGCTCTTTAAAATTGCCTGAAGAAATCAATTGCTTATCCATTAGTTGTGAGCCCATTCCAACACATACTACTCCTGAACGGAACCATGTTTTTAATTCCTCCTCATCTGGTGTTACTCCTCCTGTTGGCATTAAATTTAAGTTTGGGCAAGGGCCTTTTACTCCTGCTATGAAATTAGGCCCCATCACATCTGCAGGAAAAACTTTTATAAGCGTGGCTCCCCATCTTTGTCCTTGTATAATTTCTGTTAATGTGCCGCATCCAGGTGTCCAGGAAATTTTGTTTTTAGCACATAACTCTGCTACTTTCTGATCTAAAATAGGAGAAACGATGAAATCTGCGCCTAAATCAATGAATTGCTGTGCTTGTTTTTCATCCATGATAGTGCCTATTCCTAAAGCTAATCCCGGAAATTGCTCACGTTGGGAAAGTAAATATTCAAATACCTCTGCAGCTTGTTCGTTTCTGTTGGTAAATTCAAATACTGTTATTCCCCCATCATAACAAGCTTTTACCACTTCCAAAGCATTTGCTTTATCAGTATGGCTAAAAACCGGGACTATGGGTGCTAAAGTTATTTTTTCTAAAAGTTGTTCTCCTGTATATGCCATGTTATCTTTTTATAGCTCCTGTAGATACTCCACTCATTAACTCCTCAATTTCCTCTACTGAAGCCAGTAAGTAATCTCCAGGGATGGTATGCTTTAAAGCTGAGGCTGCTGTTGCAAAATTGATGACTGCTTCTGAGTTTTTATAATAATGTAATCCGTAGAGTAAGCCTGCCATAAAAGCATCTCCTCCACCTATCCTATCTGTAATCGGGAAAATATCCTGAGCATTGGCTTTTGAAAATTTCTTGTTGTGCAATATTAATCCTTTCAAAATATTATGCGACCCACTTTTAATCTCCCTGGAAAGCATGGCCCAGGTTGTTACAGCAGGAAAGGCTGCAGATTGCAGTTTAAAGCATTCATGAATATCTGAATCTGATAAATTGCTTCCTTCCTTTATTTTTAAATCGGTTAGGGTAAGTTTTTCAAAGGTAAAAGGATCGCTCACCACCACATCTGCTTTTTTAATTAATTCCGGCATTACCTCAGTAGGTTGAATTCCAAAATCCCACGAGTTTTTCCTAAAGTGTAGATCGCAGCTAATTTTTATACCTTTTTCTTTTGCTGTTTTTACTGCGTACTGACAAAATTCAAGTGCTTTTTTGGAGAGGCTTGTCGTAATTCCCGACCAATGAAATAAATCCACACCGTCAAATACTGCATCCCAGTCTATCATTTTAGGCTCAATATCGCAGATTGCAGTGTTTTTTCTGTCGTAAACAATCTTACTACTCCTAATGGAACTTCCTTCTTCCAAAAAATAGATGCCTGTTCTCTCTCCACCTTTAACAATGAAGTCTGTATTTACAGAAAAAGATTTGATTTTATTAAGAATAGTATCCGTAATGGCATTATCAGGTAGGCGAGACAACATAGTAGTTTTTGCTCCCATTTGGGAAAGAGCTATGCCTACGTTTAATTCGGAACCACCAAAATTTAAATTAAGTGTAGAGGCATCTGCCCATCTCTTGTTGGATGGCACAGTAAGTCTCATTAATATTTCCCCTAAGCACAGTACTTGCATTAAATAAAATTATTTTAAGTTTTTAATGTTGATCCTCTTACTATCAGTTCTGCATCTACATATATTTGCTTCACCGACTTTGATGTTTTTCCATTACTGATAATATCCATCAATAATTTCATGGCTTCAATGCCCATATCATAAGGATTTTGGGTTACAGTAGATAAATTAGGCTCTACCACCCTACCCACAGAATCGTTACCAAAGCCTATCACTTTTATATCTTCCGGAACTTTCTTTCCTAATTTTTTCAGATATAACATGGTTTGTATGGCAATAGGGTCGCTGACGGCAAAAATGCCATCTACCTTAGGTTTAATTTCTAAAATTTGTTTAACTATATCTATAGGCATCCTGTCACTTTCAAAACCCACATCTATAATCAAATCTTCACGAAAGGGTATTTTTTTATCCTTTAGTGCTTGTAAGTATCCTTCTTTTCTGTTGATACAATTCCTTAGATTATCAGGTCCTGCCAAATGCACTATATTTTTACAGCCTAACTGAATTAAGTGTTTAGTAGCAATATGTCCTGCTCCAAAGTCGTCAGCCTCTACCTGATTAGCTTTCGTGGATCTAAAAGCACGGTCGAAAAACACCACGGGTATTCCACTCTCTTCCAATTCCCGAATAGGGTCATACGATTCTGTTTTGCCGGTTATAGACATTAAAATTCCCTCTGCGCCAGTAGACACTAAAGAATTTAACTGGTTGTTTTCTAAGTTAACATCTTCATTCGATTGGCAAATCATTACTCTGTAGCCTTTTTCATGGGCTATTTCCTGTATACCACTGATGGTATAGGCAAAAAAAGGATTTTGTAGACTAGGTACAATTACCCCAATCATTTTAGTCTTTTTTGTTCGCAAGGCTGAGGCCCAATTGTTTTTCTGGTAATTGAGTTCCTTCGCGAGCTTTTGAACCTTTTTTATAGTGGCCTGATTAATGTTTTTATTATTATTCAGCGCACGTGAAACAGTGGATGGCGACAATCCTAATTGTTGGGCGATATCTTTAATGGTTACACTCATAGCTTGAATTTAAAATAATCCTTGGCATTTTGGTAACAAATGTCCTGAATTATTTTACCCCATAAAGAATTATCGTTGGGCAATTCACCAGCCACTACGTCTTTTCCGATTAAATTACAGAGTACTCTTCTGAAATATTCATGTCTTGGAAAAGATAGAAAACTCCTGCTGTCGGTAAGCATTCCTACAAAACAGCTTAACATACCCATGTTAGAAAGCGCATTCATTTGCTTTTCCATTCCATCTTTCTGATCTAAAAACCACCAGCCTGATCCAAACTGTACTTTTCCCTTAATTGAGCCATCATTGAAGTTTCCGATCATCGTAGCAATTACTTCATTATCGGCAGGATTAAGGTTGTAAATAATGGTTTTAGCCAGTTGATCGCTATTGTCTAAAGTGTTTAAGTACTGAGACAAAGACTGCGCTTGAGGGAAATCCCCTATAGAGTCAAACCCTGTATCAGGGCCTAAATTCCTAAACATACGTTTATTATTATTTCTTAACGCCCCCAAATGAAACTGCTGAGTCCATCCTTTTTCATGATATTTTTTACTCAATTGCAATAAAATGAAATTGCTCAAATGGTCAATTTCACTTTTTTCGAGTGCTGTTTTACGAAATGCTTTTTCAAATATTTTCTCGGGAGATAGCGCTCCTTTCTGAGTTTCCGGAATATACTCGATTCCATGATCAGCTAATCTGCCACCCATTAGGTGAAAAAATTCTATTCTTTCATAAAGAACCTCCAATAAAGCATTTAATGTTTTAATTTCTTTGCCTGCAGTTTTACCTAATTTAGCTAAATAAGCATGGTAAGCATCTAAATCCTGAAAGGCATAGGATTTATCTGGTCTGAAAGTGGGTAAGATCTGCGTGTCGAATTGATCATCTACTATTTGTTGATGGTATTCCAATGAATCTGAAGGATCGTCAGTTGTACAAACCACTTTTACATTCATTTTAGATAAAATACCTCTGGTACTCAATGCTTCAGATTGTAGCTGAGCAGAAGATGAGTTAAATATGGCTCTTGCTGATTTAGGGCTTAATAATTCATTAATGCCGAAATATCTCTGTAATTCAAGATGAGTCCAATGATAAAGGGGGTTGCGTAAGGTGTAAGGCACTACTTCAGCCCATTTTTTAAATTTAGCTTCCGCATCTTTTTCACCAGTGATATAGCTCTCATTTATCCCCATGGTACGCATAGCACGCCATTTATAATGGTCACCTTCCAGCCAGGCGTCTGTAATATTATTAAATTTGCGGTTTTCGGCTATGTCTTTGGGTGAAAGATGACAGTGATAATCTATAATGGGCATTTTGGCTGCATAGTCATGGTACAGAGCCTCTGCTACTTCATTTTCTAATAAGAAATTATCTCCTAAAAATGGTTTCATTCTATTTTGTTATTTAAATAATCACAACTTACCTCGCATTGGCGATGGATATTTTATGATAAGTTTAATGATTTTGAAATCCCTAATTCTAATCCTCGTAATTCTGCTAAGCCTCTTAAGCGGCCAATAGCAGAGTAACCTGGATTCGTTTTCTTTTGTAAGTCATCCAACATTTGATGACCATGATCCGGTCTAACCGGCATTTTAAAATTCTTTCTGTTGATTTGCGCATTAACCAGCTCTTTCATCACATGATACATATCCACATCGCCAGTTAGATGATCCGCTTCGTAAAAATTACCCTCTGCATCTCTGGTAGTACTTCTTAGATGGATAAAATTGATATTAGCTGCAAATTCTTTCACCATTTCAGGCAAATCATTGTCTGTTCTAACCCCATAGGAGCCTGTACAAAAACAAATACCATTATTTTCACAGGCGCTTGCTGCTAGTAATTGCCTAACATCTGCTGCGGTACTCACCACCCTTGGTAAACCTAAAATAGGGTAGGGAGGGTCATCCGGATGGATGGCTAATCGTACACCGGTTTCTGTCGCAACAGGTACAATTTCTTTGAGAAAGGCATACAAGTTTTCCCTTAGTTTATTATCGTCAATATCTTTGTAGCTATCTAAAGCAGTTTGGAACATATCCAAAGAATAACCTTCTTCAGCGCCCGGTAAGCCTGCGATTATATTATTAATCAGTTGTTCTTTTTCTGCTTCCTTTAATGATTTTAGGTACTCCTGAGCCTTGTTTTTTTCATTCTCCGAATAATCGTCTTCCGCCTCAGGTCTTTTCAATAAATAAAGATCAAAAGCGGCAAAAGCTGTGGCATCAAAGCGTAATGCTTTTGATCCATCAGGTAATACATAGGCCAAATCTGTTCTGGTCCAGTCAAGGATAGGCATAAAATTATAGCAAATAGTTTTTACACCACATTCAGCTAAATTTTTAATGGATTGCTTATAGTTTCTGATGTATTCCTGAAATTTTCCTGATCTGGTTTTAATACTCTCATGTACGGGAATACTTTCCACTACAGACCAAGTAAGATTTGCGGCTTCAATAATATCTTTTCTTTTTAGAATTTCTTCTTTAGGCCATACCTCTCCATTAGGGATATGATGTAAAGCAGAAACTATTCCTGTAGCTCCGGCTTGTTTAATATCGTCCAATGTTACAGAATCCTTACCAGGCCCGTACCATCTCCAGGTTTCTTCTAAATGAATCATTTATATATCTTTTAAAGCCCAACAAGTAGACCACTGTTTTTATTGTTAAACTCCGCTAAACGCGCTAAAGCCACCATCAATAGGCACCACAACTCCGGTAATAAAAGAGCTTTCCGGAGAGCACAACCAATGTAAGGTACTTAATAAATCTTTAGGCTCTCCAAATCTATTGAGTGGTGTATGTTGAATAATGGTTTGACCTCTTTCCTTTAAGCTGCCATCTTCGTTGGTTAGCAAGGATCTATTTTGCTCTGTAAGGAAAAAGCCGGGAGCCATTGCATTTACTCTAATACCCACTTTAGAAAAATGTACCGCCAGCCATTGTGTAAAATTACTCACCGCTGCTTTGGCTCCACTATAAGCAGGTATTTTGGTTAGTGGGGTAAAGGCATTCATGGATGAGATATTAATAATTACCCCTTTATTATCAATCATATCCTTGGCAAACTCTTGAGTAGGCAGCAAAGTACCTAGAAAATTTAAATTAAACACAAAGGAGATACCGGCTGGATCTAAATCAAAAAAGCTAATTAACTCTTTTGCATCGATTTGATCTTTGCTAAAGAATTCTTTGGATGTGGTGCCTTTAGGGTGGTTTCCCCCAGCACCGTTTACCAAAATATCGCAAGGCCCTAATTTAGATTTTATTATATCATGGGCAGCTTTTAAACTATCTGCTTCCAATACATTGGCTTCTACTCCTATAGCAATACCTCCATTTTTGTTGATTCTATCTGCTACTTCATCAGCTGCCTCTATTTTCAGATCTAAAACAGCTACTTTAGCACCGTTTGCTGCTAAATACTCCGCCATGGTACTGCATAATACACCACCGGCCCCGGTCAGTATAGCTACTTTATTTTTAAAAACTTGATTCAGTTCACTCATTTAAATTGTATTAAGTAACGTTTGTTGATTAAGTAGAAAAGTCACACAAACGAATGATTTTCGATTGTGTAACTTTCTTCACCCTAAACAAAAAAAAATATGATTCTACTATATTAAGGAAATTGCAAACGATTTCTAAGTAAAAGTTTGGAAAATTAGGATATTTTTTTAAGGGAACGTTCCCGGGAACGTTTGCATTTTTATTTCAAGAAATCTATTGCATTCAATTCGATTCAAATAAAATTTCAGTAATTTCAAAATTCAATCGAAGGAAGGATAAAATTGCAAGTTGTATGCATCAAAAAAAACACAGGATAACCATTACGGATATTGCAAAGAAATTGAATGTTTCCACTTCTACAGTTTCGCGCGCATTAACTGAACATGGTGATGTAAAAGCAGAGACCAAAGCAAAAATAGTAGCCTTTGCAAAGGAAATGGATTACCAACCCGATCCTTTTGCAGTACAGCTTCGTAAAAAAACCTCAAAAACAATTGGAGTTATTATACCTAAAATTGAAAATAGATTTTTTTCCAAAGCTTTGTCGGGCATGCAAGAATATGCGAATGAGCATGGTTTTAATCTGTTAATATCTCAATCAGAGGAATCAGTTTTGCAGGAAAAGAAAAACCTGGAAAATATGCTAAAAAATCAAGTTGCTGGTTTGATTACTTCTATATCGTTGGAAACAAATGAATTTTCACATTTTGAAAAGGTTTTAAATTCTGAAACACCCATCGTATTTTTTGATCGGGTAAGTGAAAATTTGCTAAGTTCAAAGGTAATTATTGATGATTACGAAGCTTCCTATAAAGCAGTGGTGCATTTATTGGAACAAGGCTGTAGAAATATAGCTCATATAACTGGGCCTCAAAGTTTATTAAATAACCGTTCCAGACATGAGGGGTATAAAAATGCCCTAATTCAATATAAAATACCTTATAATGAAGATTTAGTAATTGAACTGTCCTCTTACGAGGCTATTAATGTGCCTGCTATACTTGAAAATTTGCTAAAAGTAAAAAATCAAATAGACGGTATTTTTGCCATGAATGATTTAGTAGCAATAGAAATTATACATCATTTGAAAAAGAAGGGTTATAGCATTCCGGAGGATATTGCTATGGTGGGATTTAATAATGAAACGATAAGCCAATTTATAGATCCACCACTTACTACTGTGGAAAGTCCGGCATGGGAGCTGGGCAGGAAGTCATGCGAGATTTTGATCCAACATATCAATAAAGAAAATTACCCTATTCAATCTGAAGTGATAAAGAGTAAGCTGGTGATAAGGGAATCAAGTATGAGGGGGTGATTAAATAGCAGGAAATCCGTTTTGGAAGTGCCTGATTAAGCTTTTTCTCAATATTTTGGATGCCTGATTCATAGCCTCCTCCTGATTAGTTGCATTTTCTGAAAGACTAATGATATCTACGCCCGGTAAAGTAGCATGCTTAATTCCCAACTCATTTTCCCCAGTAATAATCAACAGCTTTTTGCCATGTTTTTTACAAATTCGATAAACTTCAGAGATTACTTTCCCCTGGAGGGATTGCTCATCCAATTTACCCTCACCTGTAATCACCAAATCAGAATTCAGAATAGTAGACTCTAATTGCAATAATTGGCTGATATAAGCAGCACCGGGATTAATCTTCAGCATTTAAAAAGAAACCAGCACCACCGCCTAATCCACCGGCAGCACCTGCCCCTGCAAAATGGGCAATGTCCTTCTTGAATTTTTGTTGAATAAGTGAAGTTAAATTTTGCAAACCCAGCTCTACCCTCTCACAATCTGCTTGGGACAAACCTTTTTGTGGCCCATAAACATAAGCAGCTCCATTTTTACCCATTAGCGGATTATTTACATCTGATAAAATAGTGGTTTTCAAATGCTGCGTAAAATCAATTGCGGGTGGAATAATTTCTGTTATCTCAGCTAAGGTTTTACCGTTTGGTATGAAGGCATCACCATAATTATTTAAAAATTTATAGCCCAAAGCACTAGCCATTCCTGTTCCTGCCTCATTAGTAGCGCTACCCCCAATGCATAAAATGAGTTGTTTTGCTCCATGCTGAATGGCATCCTGAATTATTTCTCCCGTCCCAAAAGTATTAGTTAGAAGTCCATGTAATTCATTTTGTTTTAATAATTGCAAACCAGAGGCGTTGGCCATTTCAATATATGCCTCCTTTCGTCCTTTAGAATAGTAGTAGACAGCTTTGATCTGCCTCATGAGTGGGTCTTGCACATGAACTTCCTTAATTTCTGCTTCGAAATATTGACCTAAAACTGCTGAAGTACCTTCCCCTCCATCGGCCATAGGAAGTTGAGTGATTTTAGCTTGAGGAAAGATATTTAATAAAGCAGAGGCTGAAAGGGTACAAACTTCCTTTGCACTTAAACTACCTTTAAATTTATCCGGAGCCAGTACTATCTTCATAGGATGTGCTTTTAACTATGATAATCAACTAAGCGAATCGCAATAGTTATAAAAATAGGTATAATTATTTATCTTAGAGGATTAATCCACTTCAAATTTGGACAAAACCTCATTCTAGCTCAAGATGGAGAATTTATATTTTGATCTTTTTTTGCTTTTTAGTGCTATTGTTTTAATAGTATTAGCCACGGCTAAATTTAAAATTCATCCTGCCTTGGCTTTATTAATTGTGGCCTTATTGGTGGGTTTAGGTTTTGGGATGGAAGCAAAAATGGTTGTCCAATCTATCACCATCGGTTTTGGAGCTATGTTGGGTAATATTGGGATAATTATAATTTTAGGGTGCCTTTTGGGTGCTTTATTAGAGAAAACTAATTCTTTGGCTAGCATTGCAGGGGGTCTTATTCATCTGTTAGGCAGGAAAAGACCACTTTCTACTATGAGTATTTTAGGGATAGTGGTGGGAGTACCTGTTTTTTGTGATTCTGCATATATAATTCTATCCGGCTTAAGCAAAAGAATGGCTCAGCAAGCAGGCACCTCTGGAGTTTCAGGAGCTGTAGTGATGTCATCCTCTTTGTATGTAGCACATAATTTAATTCCGCCTACTCCTGGGCCTTTGGCGGCCGCGGGTAATTTGGGCATAGCGGATCAATTAGGTTTGGTTATTATTTTGGGTTTATTGGTGAGCGTTCCTGTAATGGTAGCCGGTACACTGTATGCAAAATGGATTGCAAGGAAAATCGATTGGGAAACGGAACCCATTGAGATGGAACAGCAAAATACAAACTCCTTATTAAAAAGCGTTTTACCTTTATTGGTGCCTATACTTTTAATTGGTTTAGGTACACTTATGAATTTTGTATCGTCAGATTCCTATTTCAGAAATTTTATTTTATTTGTAGGTCACCCGGTCGTGGCTTTGCTGATTGGTCTGCTATTAGGCATTACTTTTCATCTCAAAAATAAGCTAATTGATTTCTCTAAAATCATGGAAGAGGGAGTTTCACAAGCCGGACCAATTTTAATCATTACTGGTATGGGTGGAGCTTTCGGTAGCGTGATTAAAGACAGCAATCTTACAGGAAATCTTATTCAACTGATACCGAACTCAGCCAATAGTGGTATTCTCATAATCATTTTAGCTTTTTTACTCTCTGCCTTATTAAAGACAGCGCAAGGATCAAGCACATCTGCCATTGTAATTGTGAGCGCCTTGTTTTCAACCTTAGTAGGAGGCACTTTCTTCACAGGTAGTCTGGCTATTACTTGTTTGGTTTTAGCCATAGGAGCAGGTGCCATGTTGGTATCACATACCAATGATTCTTATTTTTGGATCGTTTCCCGATTTAGTAATCTCACTATGAAACAAACCTTGAAAACTTTTTCTGTGGCCACCTTCATTCAGGGAGTCACGGCATTATTAGTCATTTTGATAATTTATTTATGTGTATAATACATTATTCTTTCAACTCATCCTCTAAAAAAAACGTAATTTTAAGTAATAATTAAACTATAATTAATGCTACGTAGACCTAGAAGAAATAGAAAATCAGCCGCCATTCGTGAAATGGTGGAAGAAACCACATTAACCACTAAAGATTTTATTTTCCCCCTATTTTTATTAGAGGGAAAAGGCAAGAAAATTGAAGTTGAGAGTATGCCCGGTATTTTTAGATTAAGTACCGATTTAATGTTGAAAGAAATAGAGGAATGTATGAAGCTAGGCATTAAAGCCTTTGATATTTTTCCTGTGGTAGATGAAAAGCATAAAGATAAAATGGCTACTCAAAGTGCTAATCAAGATTTTTTCTATTTAAAAGCTTTAACCACCATCAAAAAAGAATTTCCGGAAGCCTGTATCATGACGGATGTAGCAATGGATCCGTACAGCACTGATGGTCATGATGGTATTGTAGATGAAAATGGTAATATTTTAAACGATGAAACTTTAGAGGTTCTGGCCGATATGGCTTTGGCACAGGCTGAAACCGGCATAGATATTATTGGTCCATCAGATATGATGGATGGGCGTGTAGAAGTAATTCGTGATGCGCTGGATGAAAATGATTTTGAGCATGTATCTATTATGAGTTATTCGGCTAAGTATGCAAGTGCTTTTTATGGCCCCTTCCGAGATGCTTTAGATTCTGCCCCTAAATCAGGAGATAAAAAAACCTATCAGATGAATCCGGCCAATAAACATGAAGCACTAATAGAGGCAGAGCTAGATGCAGATGAAGGAGCTGATTTTTTAATGGTAAAACCTGCGTTAGCCTATTTGGATGTGATCCATTTATTAAAGGAAAATCATGAATTGCCCATTGCCGCTTATAATGTGAGTGGTGAATATAGCATGATTAAGGCGGCTGCCCAAAAAGGTTGGTTAAACGGTGACCAAGCTATGATGGAAACCTTGTTAAGTATTAAAAGAGCCGGAGCAGATGTGATCTTAACTTACTTTGCAAAAGAAGCGGCTATGTTGATGAAAAAATAATTGTTTACAATAAATATAAAGCATATGAAAATCTCATTTATAGTTTATTTCATCTCTTTTTTATTTTTAGGCAATACTGCTATAGAAAATAATCAAGAGCTATTGGGGGCATGGAAAAGCCAAACTAAAGATGATGTGGTGGCTCAGTGGATTATAACCGATCAGCATTTTGCGATTGCTTATTATAAAGGGAATGAATTTGTCTCAACCGAAGGAGGAAGCTGGGAAATGAAAGACAAAAAGTTAACTTTAAATTACGAGTTTTGTACGGCTAATAAAGCGAAAGTTGGAACTAGTGAAAGCATGGAATTTTCTGTTAAAAAGGACAAATTGAAAGTTTCCGGTCTAACCTGGACCAGGTTAGATGATACAAGTCCCGGGCAATTGAATGGAGCCTGGTTGATAACCGGCCGAGAGAGAGATGGTGAAATGAATAATATGACACCCGGAGCCAGAAAGACTATGAAAATTTTATCAGGGACTCGTTTTCAGTGGATTGCCTATAACAGTGAAACAGCAGCATTTTCCGGTACAGGTGGAGGAGAGTACCTAACACAAGAGGGGAAATACACGGAAATTATTAAGTTCTTTTCAAGAGATAGTTCCAGAGTGGGAGCTGAGTTGAATTTTGATTTTGAGTTAAAAGATGGGCAATGGCATCATTCTGGAAAAAGCAGTAAAGGCGATCCTATTTATGAAATTTGGAGTGATCGGATTGATTTAGGGATTTGAGAATATCAAGAATTACTCAAACCAAAAAAGGCTACTTTTTGATTTAAGTAGCCTTTTTAAATAGTATATTTCTCAGTGAAATCTAAATAATCATTCCTGCACCTACGGTTTCATGCGTAAATTCATCTATAATAATTAATGAACCTGTATTTCTGTTTTTGCGGTAAGAATCATACAATAAAGGACGGGCAGTTTTAATGGTTATTCTACCTATATCATTGGCTGATAATTCTTTATCCTCTTCGTTTTTCTCCAAAGTGTTCACGTTCACTTTATACTTCACCTCTTTAATAATGCATTTTGCGTCATTGGTTGTATGCTTCACCAGGTACTTTCCACCTAATTTCAAAGGTGTTACATTCAACCAGCAAACCATTAATTCGATGTCCTGACCTACAGTAGGTTGGTTATTAGGTTTGGCCAGCATATCACCTCGACTGATATCTATCTCATCTTCCAAAGTCATAGCAACCGACATAGGAGCAAAGGCTTCTTCCAACTCGCCATTCATAGTGCTGATTGACTTTATTCTGGTAGTAAAGCCTGATGGTAGTACAACTACTTCTTCACCTTTTCTGAAAATCCCCCCTCCTATTAAGCCTGCATAGCCACGGAAATCATGGTATTTGTCAGACTGTGGTCGGATAACCCATTGTACAGGCATTCTGCTATCAATAAAATTTCTATCGGAAGCTACTTGTACATTTTCTAAGGTCCATAATAATGATGGACCTTTATACCAGTCCATATTAGTTGATTTATCCACTACATTATCTCCGTTTAAAGCAGAAATAGGAATAAATCTGATGTCAGGAATTTCTAATTTAGCATCGAAGCTCAAGAAGTCTTTTTGAATTTCCTCAAAAACTTCTTCGGAATAATCCACCAAATCCATTTTATTGATACAAACAATAATATGCTTGATTTGCAGTAGCGAAGCAATAAATGAATGCCTTTTGGTTTGCTCAATTACCCCTTTTCTGGCATCTATTAAAATAATAGCCAGGTTAGCAGTAGAGGCACCTGTTACCATATTTCGGGTATATTGAATATGCCCCGGAGTATCGGCAATAATGAATTTTCTTTTAGGTGTAGCAAAATATCGGTAAGCCACATCAATAGTAATACCTTGTTCCCTTTCTGCTTTCAATCCATCAGTTAATAAGGCAAGGTTCACATGCTCATCGCCACGATTCCTGCTAGATTCTTCCATGGCATCCATCTGATCCTGGAAGATTGATTTGGTATCGTACATTAATCTTCCAATTAAAGTACTTTTGCCATCATCCACACTACCGGCTGTAGAGAAGCGAAGTAAGTCCATATCGAGGTATCCGGCAGTGGTTGATTTAGTAGTTTCAGTCATTTTCTAAATTTTAAGAAATGTGAGATTTTGAGTTTTGGAAAATGTAGTTTTCAAGGTTTAAATTTCCTTTTCTATTAAAAATAGCCTTGTTTCTTTCTATCTTCCATGGCAGCTTCTGATCTTTTGTCATCAGCTCTGTTTCCACGTTCAGTTTGGCGAGCGGCTGCTACTTCTTCAATAATTTTATCTAAATTATCAGCTTCAGAATGTACCGCTCCGGTAATGGTCATACAGCCTAAAGTTCTATAGCGTATAATCTGCTTTTCGTATTTTTCGCCATCTAATAATGTGTTATAAGGTGATTCAGCGATTAATACTCCGTTTCTATTCACTACATTTCTTTCATGAGAGAAATAGATGCTCGGTAAGTCAATTTTTTCTTTCTTAATATATTGCCAAACGTCCATTTCTGTCCAGTTACTTATAGGAAAAATTCTGAATGACTCGCCCTGACCTTTCATGCCATTATAGAGGTTCCATAGTTCAGGTCTTTGGTTCTTAGGATCCCACTGACCAAAATCATCACGATGAGAGAAAAACCTTTCTTTGGCTCTGGCTTTTTCTTCGTCTCTTCTTCCTCCACCAAAAGCAGCATCATACTGGCCTTCTTCCAATTTCTCTAATAAAGTGATGGATTGTAAGGTGTTTCTGCTCGGATTCAAGCCCTTTTCTTCTTTGGCTGTTCCTCTTTTTATAGAGTCAGCTACTAAACCTACATCTAATTTAACATTAAATTTTTTGGCTAAATTATCTCTAAATTCAATCGCTTCCGGGAAATTATGTCCGGTATCTACGTGCAATAAGGGAAATGGAATTTTTGCGGGCCAGAAAGCCTTTTGTGCCAAATGAACCATCGTAATGGAATCTTTCCCTCCGGAAAATAAAATAACTGGCTTTTCGAATTGCGCTGCAACTTCTCGAAAAATGTAAATGGCTTCAGATTCCAATTGATCTAAATGTGATAGATTGTAAGATCCCATATTAAAATTTTATACGTTTTATAATTTGGTTCACTAGTTGTTGATGGCTCTCTTCTAAACTATATTGAGCCGTGTCTATATTGATTTCAGGTTGTTGTGGCTCCTCAAAGGGGGCACTGATTCCTGTAAATTCTTTAATTTCTCCTTTTCTTGCTTTGGCATAAAGGCCTTTTACATCCCGCTCCTCGCAAACAGCCAGCGGACAGTTGATAAACACTTCTACATAGCCTTTGCCAATTATTTGCCTGGCCATTTTTCTTATCTCTTCCGTTGGGCTAATAAATGAACAAATGGTTATTACTCCGGCATTCATAAAAAGCTTAGCGGTTTCAGCAGCTCTTCTAATGTTTTCCGTGCGGTCTTCCGGACTAAAACTTAAGTTATTGTTGATGCCAACTCTCAAGTTATCTCCATCCAAAAGCTGCGTTAAATGACCCATTTCATGCAAAGTGTTTTCCAATGCACGAGCGAGAGTGCTCTTACCGGAACCGGAGAGCCCTACCATCCAAATCACTATGGATTTTTGCTTAAGCAAGGTTTCTTTGTCTTCTTTGCTTAAAATTGTATCGAAAATAGGATAAATATTATTCAATTGAGTTTTATTTCCTACAAAGTTAATAGACTATTACTATTAATATCAAATATTCTCGTGTAATTTTGAGGAATTATCGATGAAGGAGTGGTCAGGATGGATGGTATAATCAAATTTAATGTTGGATGGTTTACTCACAATCGCTTTCAAATCGGATTAAAAGAACAAAAACATATAAATAACTTTGTAAAAATGAATACTAAACAAATTATTAAAGAGCTCAAGAAAATTTCCAAAGAAGCAGGAGATGCCATCATGCATATTTACAATGATGCTGATTTAAGTAAGGTGGTAGATCATAAAGCAGATGATAGTCCGCTTACTTTAGCAGATAAAGCAGCTGATGATGTAATAAAAAAAGGCTTAGAATTGATGGAAGTGCAGTTTCCTATTTTATCTGAAGAGGGAAAGCATATGAGTTATGCAGAAAGAAAGGGCTGGAATACCTTTTGGTTAGTAGATCCTTTGGATGGAACCAAAGAGTTTATCAAAAGAAATGGCCAGTTTACGGTCAACATTGCTTTAATTAAGGACGGTTATCCTTTACTAGGAATTATTTATGTGCCAGCTACCGATACCTATTATTATGGAAGTGAATTAGGCGCTTTTAAAGAAGAGGCAGGCTCAACAATGGCTTTAAAAGTTAATAATAAATCTGCCAACAGAATTGCGGTAAGAAGTGCTTCTCATGCTTCTCCTGAAGAAGATACTTTATTGGCTAAATATGATGTAGTAGATAATATATCAAAAGGCAGTTCCTTAAAGTTTTGCATGGTAGCAGAGGGAAAAGCAGACATTTATTACCGGCATGGACCAACTATGGAATGGGATACCGGAGCCGGACAAGCTGTGCTGGAAGCTGCAGGGGGCAAAATTTATAAAGGAGATCAGGAAGAAGAAAGATTCAACTATAATAAGGAAGATTTGTTGAACGGGAGCTTTTTGTGTTTGGGGTTTTAGGATTTATGTAAAACTATGCCTCAGGCGTCTGTGACGCTTAATAATCTACCGATGACGTTTCAATTGATAAGATTTATTTGAGCCACCTCTTCTTTGTGTTAGATAACTCCCTTTGCGAGCAATTAGAGCCTTTGGCTTCAGTTTCTGCTAAAGCCAAATTGGCTGGTCTCGCAGAGACGCCAAGGCGCAAGGGCCCGCAGAGACTCATAAAAAACAAAGCATATATTTGAAGTATTATCACAAATAAGCTTATTTTTTCTTAAATGCGAAGCATTTCTTTGCGTAAGCTTTGCGCCACCGCGGATTTGCGAGAAAAAACCTCGCTTTAGCGAGCAATTAAAAGCCTTTGGCTTTGATCATTTCGGCTAAAGCCGATGTAGTTGGTCTACCTATGACGTGTTTAAGCACGTCATGTAAATTTGTTCGTTTTTTGCTTAAAAATGTGAGGTCTCGCAAAGACGCGAAGTTTTCGCTAAGGAATTAGATCCTTTGTGGGGTTTCTACCGTGCAGCAGAAAATAATGATAAGGCTTGTTATTTTCTGCTGATCTAAATCGAGGAAACTATCCCCTGGGGATTCCAGCCAAAGGCTGGTCAGCCTTTGGCTGAATAGGGGTGTTGCTTGAGGAAATAATTTTAGTATCGGGTGAAGAATATGTAATATGATGTAGTGGATAAAAGAAAAAAATAAATTTTAGTTTCAAATCGATATTTCTAAGTAGAGCTAAAACAACTTTTCCAAAGTTTTGAACTTTGGAAAAGTTTTTCAATCTAAAAATTCAATCCCGTCTAAACTTTTTGATATCTCTTTTCTTTCTCGCTATAGAAGACTTCACCAAACTATCCAGGCTTAGGCTTAAAATCAAACATAGCGTAACAATTATTGGTACTAGCAGATTATCCCCCAAAAAATCCAAAGCTAATGCTAAGCAAATGATGGCAATATTGGTTGCGATCATAATTAGGGTAGTTTGCGAATGACTGTTTCCTAACCGCATTAACAAATGATGTAAATGTGTTTTATCAGGGGAGAAGGGGGATTTTTTTCTAATAGCCCTGGAAATAAAGACCCTCAAAGTATCAAATAATGGAATAATAATGGTGGCAATGGCCAGCCCCACTGAAGAATTAATCTTGAACTGTGCATTTTCCGGTAAGTTGTGATTAAAATCAATAAATTTTATAGCCACAGCAGCTAAAACGAAGCCTATCAGTAGTGCACCGGTATCTCCCATAAAAATGCGGGAGGGTTGCCAATTGAAGTTCAGGAAGGCAATTAATGATCCAATAAAACCGAAGCAGACCATGGCATAATAGATTTCACCTACCAAAAAGAAATAGATGCCAAATACAAAAAAGGCCACTATTCCTATGCTGCTTGCCAGTCCGTCTAACCCATCTATAAGATTATAGGAATTGGTGATTACTATGAATGTAAAAATGGTGAGAGTGATGCTAATTATATAAGGAATTTCATCTATGGTGAAAAAGTAGTAAAGTGAGCTTAATCGTATATCCATTAAAAAGATTACCATGCAGGCGGCTAAAAGCTGAGCTGCTAGCTTAACAATAGGACGGACAGGCACCAAATCATCCCTTAGGCCTACTACAAACATAATGGACATAGCCCCTAAAAAGAATTTGAAGTTGCTAAGTCCTTTAAGTGGCATCCAAATAAAGAGTGCTAAAAAGTACACCTGCAAAGATCGCAATACCTCCCATGCTGGGAGTAAAGTCGGTATGGATTTTACGGCCACCCGGTTTATCCATAATATTTTTCTTTTTGAAAAACCCTATCACTAAAGGGGTTAACAAAAAGGTCAGGATAAATGTAGTAATAAGACTAGCTAGGGTTTGGGGCATTTTTTAAGTAATATCATTTAATTTTGCATGATTGCAAATTTAGAGGGTTTTGGGGAAATATCTAATTTTTTAGAATAGTGTTGAAGTATTTATAATTCTTAGGGTAAAAAGTCTTAAGATTTAGGTCTCACTACAAATTGAAAAACTTTAACAAAATACTTCATATAAATCATAACTATATTTGATTTGACTTTATTCTTATTAAGGCTATCTTTTAATTCCAAATTCATTTGCTTTATGCTTGATAAGCCTTGCGTGCTTATGCCACCTAATGACATTCTCACTAATATCTTAGGTATATATTTATAACTAATTCTGTGTACAAAGAGAAATCGCAGGAGTAAGTCAAAATCTGCTGAAATCTTATATTTAGTATCATATTTACCAAGTTTATTAAATAATTCTCTTTTGGCAAAAAAGGTTGCGTGGCCTGGCATATGTCCAAATCTGAAATGCCATAGTTTAAATTTTTTAGCGCTATAATATCTCACAATAGCGCTCTGATCATGCTCTTTTACCATGATTACATCTGCAAATACGGAGTCAGTATTATATTTTTGAAAAGTTTTTGCTATTTCAGAAACGGAGTTTTCATCAATATATGAATCATCTGAATTTAAAATACCCACAACATCACCTGTTGCAAGCTTAATTCCTTTATTCATAGCATCATAGATTCCTTTGTCTTTCTCAGAAACAAATTTTGAAATTTTATTTTTGTAGGTATTGATAATATCCACAGTGCCATCTGTAGAAGCACCATCAATTACAATATATTCAATATTTGAATACTTTTGAGATAGTACAGATTCAATTGCTCTACTTATCGTACCTCTATTATTGTATACTACAGTGATTATTGAAATTTTTATCATCAAAGACGTAATTAGATATTAAAGTAACAAAAAATAAGTTAAAGAACACTATTCCTTTTTGTCTGGCAAATATAGTTTCCGATAAACAAGCTATTAAAATCAATATTACAAAATAGATGTATATTCGTTTATCCTTCATTTTGAATAGCAATGGTGCTATCAAAGCACTTAAAAATAAGAAAAACCCTATAATACCGACTTGTATAAGATATTGTAATAACTGGTTATGAGAATTATATTTTTTTCTATATGGTGGAGGTATTTTATTTGAAGAGCACTCCCATAACATAGATTGAGATTTATTATAGCCTTGGCCAATAATTGGTGAGTCTTTAAAAATTTCCCAACTACATGAATATAAAGCTAGCCTAATTTTTATAGAATTTGGAGCTGATTCTTCAAAGTTATTAATCGTGTTTTCTAGTTGATCAATAAATCTATATTTTATTACTGAGAAACTGGTAAATATCGCAGTTACAAATAAGCCAAGGATTGTGATTAAAATTATCCCCAATTTTCTAGTTTTATTATTAAAAAGAAGAATTAAAATTTCAATAATTAGCCAAATGCCTATAGGCAAAATTAAACCCCTAATGGAGAGTTGTGCAATAAAAAGGCTAAAAAACACAAGTAGAATTAGTTTCCAAGTTTTCGAATTTACTATCTCGCGTTTTGTTTTTACTAGCAATATAATTGCCCATAAAGAAAACAATGTTACATAAAAAGCAGGAGTATCTAAGGGCCTAACCAATTCCACATAGAAAAAGGGATCAAAACCTAATGAGTCAGTATCGATCTCTTTTGATGTAATATTATCCCAATTTTTAGATTCCGTTATTGAACCTGAATTGGAGAAATATTCTTTTGCTGCAAAACCATTGCAAAGAACAAACACTGAAAGAATTATAAAAATTAAGCTTTTACCGATAATGGTATAGTTTTTTTTAAATAGTCTAGGTTCAATTATAAGGAGAAATGGAAATGCAAAAAAAGGTAAATATTTCTCGAGGTAAGAAATTTGATCAGATTCAATTATAGGAGGCAATAGTATCAATAAAATAAGTATTACTAAAGGAGATACAATTGTTATAGCTCTTTTTGATTCTGATCCATTTTTGGATTTACAAAGAAGATTTTTCCCTAAGGTGATTAAGATTAAAAGTATAATATAAAACCCATTCCAAAATGCAGAAAATGGTAGCGTGATAACAAGAAATACAGTTAATAATCTTTGAATATCATTGAATAATATTTCTTTTTTTATTTTCAATTTTTAAGAATTTTTTCAATTTTTGAACTCCATCCTGACATAATAAGGAAAGCCGTTGATCTTTCTCTTGACAATCTAGAATAGTCTTTCCAAACCTTTTCTTTAAAAAGCACATCCTTAATTACTTGTAAACATTCATTTTTGCTATCACTTTCATAGTATGCTGCAGCATCATTACAAACTGTTTTGACATAGGGTAAATTAGGTGCTATTATTGGAATTGAATAAAATAAGCCTTCAATTAAGGCGTTCCCAAAAGTTTCTGATTTTGAAGGAAATATTATGGCTTTACAAGTAGTATAATACCTTATTAAGATATCCTCGTTTACTTCTCCAATGTTTACAATAATGTCTTCAATTCTTTTTTCCTTTATTTCATCTAACAAATAGTTTTCGTTGACACCATTCTTTAAAGTTAATATTAGTTTTATTTGATTAGATCTAAAAGAATCGATATTATCTAATACTAAATTTATTAAGAACTTATGATTTTTGTGAGGATAATACCTGCTAGGATAAACAATTAAATTATCTCGTTTATCAAATGGTTCAATATGTTTTTTATCGATTGAAAAGTTTGCGTTTAGAGGGTTCGGAATAACAATTAATTTATCTTTATATCTAGGAAAGTGATAAATGAACATTTCTTTCATGTATTCAGTCTGTACCGATTATTATTGATACATTAGAAATTGAGAATTTGAAAATTAGAAGTCTAAAAAATTCTTTTACTTTATCTTTAAAATTAAGGTTTTTCTTTGCCTCAGTATCTACGAGATAAGGATGTCTAAGTAGAACAACTTTTTTAACACTGATTCCGGGCACTAAGAAATAATTTGCGAGTGAAAATGTACTGTCCGGCTTACTTCTTAAAATGATGAATGGTATAATAGAGATTTCTATTATACTTCTAGGTATATAACCAAATAATCCTTTAAAATAAGGCAGATAAATTATTTTGACATGATCATTTTGCGATTTTATTTTTTTAAATTTTTCAGTTTTGGGTAAAATAATATGATAGAGATTTTCTGACTCATTTTCAATTAAGTACTTAACATACGAAATTGTCTGTGTAGATGTACCTGCACTTAATGAGTTATGAGCTATAACTAGAATTTTCATAACTTTCGAAAGTAACAAGTTATATAAAGAATTAGGAAAAAATATATCCCATAGTCAAAATAGCCACCTAATTTGAATCCACGGGCGATAAAATAACCAAGACAAGCTAGCGATATAGCCTTAAGATCATGGGTCTTTGGTTTTCGTAGCCAGTATTTATGTAAAAAAAATCCCAGAATAAAAATCCCTATTAGCCCCCACTCGGAGATTACTCGGATAATCAAAGAGTGGGCAGAATTTGCATTATAACCGAGCTTCCTTTCGAATAGTTTTTGGAATTTACTTGTGTCGATTCCTGCGAAATATTCAAAGTATGCTTCTTCATGTCCACCTAATCCCACTCCAAAAAGAGGGCTTTTTTTAATGAATAAGCTGCAACATTTAAGTTAGTTATTAGACTATATGTACTTGTATTAGTTGTATTATTAAAATTTTTAATGTCTAAGTACTTAATGGTTTCATCCACTCTATATTTGATAGGGTCTATTAGTTGATATCCTCCATATGCAATGATAGGCAATATAAACAAGTAGGGGATTATCTTAAAACCTAACCGTCCCGTAAAATAATGGATTAAAGCAATAGCCAACAATGCAGCAAACGAAGTTAAACTGAAGGTTAGAATAATTACTGTTAAAATTAAAAGAGTTTTTAAATTATAAAAACCATAAACAATTGTGCAATATATAGCTGCTGGTAAAATTACCAAAGCTAAGTGGGAAGGTTCTGGTAAAAAGGAGCTAATTCGCATAAATTCAAATCCTTGAATTTTAATGATAAATCTACTATGATTACTAATATTGATTCCTATAAAGAAGATTGTAAATTGGAATAATCCAATTAGAGATAAAATCAAAGAGCAATTCAAGTAAAATTGAAATAATTTTGTTGCCTTTTTGTTAATCATGTAAATAAATGCAGCTGAATAAATAACAAATGCAGGTATGAGCTGCTTGATAAATGGAGTGATCTTATAATCTAAAATAAATTTAACGCATAAATTAACTATTAAAATGATAAAAAATACTATAATTACATTTAAGAAAACGCGTGTATTACAAGGATAAAATAGAAAGAATAATGATAGAACTGAATACGCATAAACATCGTAATCGCCTAATCCAGGTAAGTAAATAGAAGAAAGTTTTGTGAAAATTGTGATCACAAAAAGATATCCTATGATTGATGATTTAGATACTAGCAGTTTCGAGTGCATTTAAAGGAGTTTCTTTGAGCTTTCTATTGCAATAGAGATGCTGTTCAATTGATGATCCTTAAGTTTATTCCAGCTTTTTGATGAATCCAAGGTATCTAATTCTAAATTATGCATTTCTATAAAGTCCACAACTTTATCTTTTTTATCACTTTTTAGTACAAATCTATATGGCTTTTTAAATATCAGTGAAAAGAGTAAACCATGGTAAAAATTAGTAACAATTGCACTTGAATTTTTATATAATGTGAGCCATTCTTGAGGATCTACAGAAATGAAGTTTTTATCAACACTTTTATTTCTATAGCCGACTGAATATACTTTTAACCCTTGCTTTTTTGCAAATTCTCTCGTTTTGGTCAATTCTTTTTCTCCCAATACTCCATAAATTAATAAATAACTTTCGGTTAAAACTTCTTTGTTGATGTAGGATTCAAAGTCATATAAAAAAGTTGGATCTACAACGATACTTCCATATATTGATGGATTACTGTTAATTATGTTTAGAGTCTTGGAGTCACGAACCAAGATAGTTTTGAATTTCTTAAGAAGTTTACCAATGGCATTTATGTTTTCAGCACTAACCTTAGCATGTCCTACGCTTGCTGCGTACGAGATTCTTAGTAAATTCTCACTTCCGAAGTCCAAAAAATAGGATTTGTCAAAACCTCTGGAATC
>CAVRCH010000006.1:0-6690 GCA_963719535.1 uncultured Cytophagales bacterium
CTGTACTAAAAACAATTGAATGAATCTTTTTCGACCAATAGTATAATTTGCAAGACGAGAATAAGATACAATCACCTATATTAGCAGCTCTTCTATATTCAACCGGACCAATAATCGAAAAATTCTGAGATAGTCGGTTGCAGTGCAAAAAACTTTTGTGGCTTTTACAAACGTTTTTTATCTGTCCAGGAAGATAAATATGTGTAATTATTCGCCTATTGATATGGTAGCAATAAACAAAATCAATAAAATGAGCCAACTATTATCGTTACTGATTGTAGCGGTAACTTTTGCTTTTTTAGCAGGTTGCAGTGCTTTAATAGGTGAAGAAGTAGCCAGGCTTCCAATTAATCAAGTCAGCACAGATGATGAGCCCTTGATTCTTAAAGAAACATCATTAAATCTTAAAAAGGATGATGAAATTGCCATTTGGTCTGATATTGACATAGAATACGAAGGTGATATTGATTTAAGATTCAGATTGGAAATTGTAAAAGATGGAGAAAAGTTCGGTGGTCTGGAAATTGACCCACGTGACAAATACATTACCATTGGAGAAATTAAATCCTCGGTCATGGGTAAAACTGACTGGAGTTTCTCCGGAAAGAATTCTGAAATCAAAATAGAAGAAGATGGCAATTACAATTTTAAAGGAATACTGATCGCTTCTCACAACCCGTCACTGATAGTAAATAAAGCCGAGATTGTCTTAAAGAAGTAAATATTACTTGTACAGTATAAAAATAATATGGGTTCAAATCCAAAATTCGAGGTCGCGTATATTAACAAACTCCGTCAAAATTGTAATTTTACAGTTTAGTAAGAAGAATAATTTAAAATCGTAAATTTGGCTAAGCGCTAAACAGAAAAGCAAGTGAGATTTAATCCCTTAGGGCTCATTCATAAGCCATTAATAATTAAATGAATAAAGAGACTATATGGTGAAGAAAATAAATTACGTTATAACAACTGTTCTATTTCTAAGCATTTGCTTTCTTTCTTTTGGACAAAATGAACATATCCAGTTTCATAACGAATTTGAAGAGAATGTTCTTAACAACATTGAAAGGCATAGTGAAATTGAAATTTTATTGGCCATTTCTGAAAACAGTTCTTACACGTTAGTTGAAAAAGTGAATGCCCAGATTGCAGAATTAAAAATAGAACTTTCTAAAAAGAAATTTGACAAAAAAGAGAAGACAAAAAGCTAGAACTTCTCTTTAAACTCACTCACAAAAAGTTCTTCCTGAAGTACAAGGAAATATCTAATTTCAATAAGATTTTTAATTCAAAGGAATATAACTGCGTATCTGCAACAGCCCTGTATTGTCTCATACTTAAAGATTATGACATTCCTTATTCGATTAAAGAAACGCCTACTCACGTTTACACCATTGCTTATCCTGTTACAAGAAGTATCATCCTAGAATCGACCACTCCCACTAACGGATATTATAACCCTAGTAATTCTGATATCCAAAAGGCCGTGAGTTCCTTAGTAGATCTTAAATATTATACAAAGGAGGAGGTAGAATCCAAAGGAGTTCACGAAGTCTACAATGAGTTCTTTTATAATGAAGATGAAATTGACCTCAAGATGTTGGCTGGGCTACAGTATCATAATGAAGCTATAACATATTTATCAAAAGAGAACTACAAACTTGCCCTTAATTCCAACTACAAGTCACAGCTTCTGTATCCTTCTGAAAAAGCTGAATTTTTGAGCTATATTTTGCTTGCAAACATTCTGAATAAGGCAGATTATAAAGATACTGAAGATGTTAAATACCTAGCCCAGTTTGCAAACCTATCTGTTGTAAATAAAGATGAAGTTATTCGTGCTTATAAGACTATAATTAATAACCGGTTGTTCCTTGAAAGTGATGTTCAACAGGTTGATTCGCTGTATTCTTACCTTATGCGGACACTTGCTGATTCAACTCTGGCAAAAGATATTTCAGAAATTCATTTTGAAGGTTATGCAAACTTTCATGCGCAAAAATCGGATTTCAATAAGTCTTTAGAATTCTCTTCCAAAGCATATGAGATAAATCCTAACAACGTAAATACCCAATCATTAATTACTCAAAGTATTATTCAAGATCTTTCCAGGCGTACGGGGAGCTCTAGTACTATAAGAAAATGGATGATTATAAAATAGTGTTTCCCTTTTTAGAGGAGAACAGTCTCTTTCAATCACTCTACTTTTATACATATGGTTACATTGCCTTTAATCACTTAAGAGCCGATTATATTAAAGAAGGGCTCATATACTTGAAAAAAATGGAAAACTTAATAGAGCGATTTGGAGACGAACTCAAGTACGATGAAAACCAATATGGCATGGTCTATGCTGAGGCAGGAGCAGCTTATTATAGGGAACGTAAATACCAGGAAGCCAAAAAAATTATTGAGCACGGTCTTAGTATTATGCCTGAACATCCAGAATTAAAAGTACGCTTAGAGATTGTACTGGAGGAAATAAATTAATGCCAACAGATATTATCATTCTTACTATCCGTAGTTTTAGCGCAGTGAACTACGGATTCCTTAATGAAAATGAGTCTGTGACTCAGTTAAGCTATCTACTCTACTTTGAAAATAAGAAGTCACCTATATAAAAAATTGAAAGTATCAACTTCATAGTAAAATTACCAGTGCCTGGCAATAGCTGAAACTCAGTTAAATTCAGGAAGCGAACAATGGAACAGCTTCAATGATCAATTACAAGCAGGATTTATAGAAGCAGAACCGTCATTGTAGGTGCCTTTATTTTCATTTTCCTTATATTTGAAATATGAATAAAATCTTTACCTTTCTATTTTTCTTGTTTTTAATTGGCAACCTTTCATCAGCTTTTAGCCAAAGCAATACCATAGTTACTTTCCAGGTAAATATGAATGAGCAAATTGAGCGAAATCAATTTGATCCTAATTCAGAAACGCTGGATATTGCAGGCTCATTTAATAACTGGGGCTCGCCTGGTTTAGCTTTAACAGATACAGATGGAGATGGTATTTATACAGCCACTCGTAATTTTAATGTGGGTGAATCAATTGAACTCAAAGCGAGAATCAATGGTGAGTGGAATGGCCGTGAGGAGTTTGCCGGTGGAGGGGCCAACCGCCAATTTACAATTGTAGTTAATGGCATTATTGAGTTTTGGTATAATGATGTATTGCCGGATAATATTTTACAAGTAAATATTAGCGCTTCTACCAATTATGGACTTCCAAGTGAACTCATTCAGTTTACAGATCAATCGAACGGTAATCCCGTAAGTGGGCCTGGAATTTTTCTGGAGGTTCTCCTTGAGCAGTACAGAGCAGAATCCTGTTGTCAGTTACGCAGTAGAAGGAAAATATGATGTGAGTTTAACCATCACAAATGCGGAGGGTGAAAGTCAAACTAAAGTTTTCGAGAGCTTTATTAGCATAGGCAATCAGGATGTGCACTGGTGGAATGATGCTGTTTTTTACGAGGTATTTGTGCGTAGTTTCTACGATTCCGATGGTGATGGCATAGGAGATTTTAATGGCTTAACAGAAAAATTGGATTATTTAAATGATGCCAATCCGGCTACACAAAATGATTTAGGAGTTACTGGAATCTGGTTGATGCCAATTAATGAATCACCCAGCTACCATGGTTATGATGTAACCGATTACAGAAAAGTAGAGCCTGATTATGGAACCAATGAAGATTTTAAAGCTTTTATTGCAGCAGCTCATACCAGAGGAATTAAAGTAATTATAGATTATGTAATGAACCACAGTTCCAGTCAGCACCCCTGGTTTATTGAATCAAAAAATACAGCAAGCGAAAAGAGAGATTGGTATATCTGGGAAGAGAATAACCAGGGAGGTAGCGGGCCTTGGGGGCAAACCATTTGGCATCCTTCCAATGGAGATTATTTCTATGGATTGTTTTGGAGTGGTATGCCCGATATAAATTATGAAGGTGAGGGTGTGAAGGAAGAAATGTTTGATATCTCCACTTTTTGGCTGGAGGAAATGGATATAGATGGTTTCAGGCTGGATGCTGTAAAATATATCTACGAGACAGAAGCAGGTTTGGAAGATACCGAGGAAACATTTCAGTTCTGGAGAGATTTCAGGACACATTATAAAGGTGTGAAACCGGAAGCCTTTGCAGTAGGAGAAGCCTGGACTTCTACCGACAAAGCCAAAAAATATGTCGATAGTGATGGACTCGATTATGTATTTGAGTTCGATTTGGCCAATGCCATTTTAGGAGCTGTCAATAATGGCAATGCATCTGGCATCATTGCCAAAACTGCAGAAGTTATGGGGAGCTATCCCTATTTACAGTTTGGAACCTTTCTGTCCAACCACGACATCAACCGATTAATGAATTTATTAGGCAGTGATGAGGAAAAAGTACGGCAGGCTGCTGAACTCTTATTTACTTTACCAGGTGTGCCGTATATTTATTATGGAGAAGAAATTGGCATGCTGGGGGTAAAACCCGATGAAGATATACGCTTACCCTTACAATGGGATAATTCAGCCAATGCAGGTTTTACCACGGGCAGCCCTTGGAAAGCACCCAAAGCAGATTATACTTCTAAAAATATTGCCACTCAGCAAAGAAATCCGGGATCTTTGTGGAGGAATTACCATCAATTAGTGAGTACAAGAAATTCACAGATCGCATTACGCAGGGGAAATTATCGAAATGTAACAGCAAGCGATAATAGTGTTTATGCATTTCTGAGATCCTATGAAAATGAACATGTATTTACAGTAGCTAATTTAGCTAATACTGTAGTTTCTGCAGTGCAACTTAGTTTAAACAGTTCAGATATTGCAGATGGAAATTATGTTGTTGGTAGATTTATTAACCGGTCAGCAAGAAAATGTGGCAATAGCTGGAGGAGGAAGTTTAACCCTGACTTTAGACGAAATGAGCGCAAAGCAGACCCGAATTTATAAACTTTTACAGGAGGAATTGCTACTTGCCCCAATAGAATTAATGGTTGATATGAGCGAGCAGATTGCCAGTTCGGCTTTCAATCCCGATGTGGATAAAGTACTGTTAATATCAGATCAAAATAATTTTGGACTGGAAGCCATTGAGTTGTTGGATGAGTCGGGAGATGGCATTTACAAAACGGTGATTAATGAAATAGGAATAGGTTCTGCTGTAAAGTATAAATACGCCATCAATGAATTAGATAATGGCAGAGAAGAATTTCCTGATTCAGATTATTTAAGAACCTACAGACTAAAAGAAGGCGAAAATCCGGTTTTAGACAGGTATAATGAGGTGGGAAGGACCATTACCTCAATTGAACCGCCAATCAATGAAGAACCAGAGATCATTTTATTTCCGAATCCTACGGATGCCTTTATTACGATTAGTTATGAGAATGGTGGGAGCCTCCCCCATCTCCTATCAAATTTTTGATGCAACAGGCAGGATAAAATCAGGGGGTGAAATAACGGAAGAGAATAATCAAATTAGCACACAGCAATTATCTGAAGGGCTTTATTTTATGAGATTGAAAACTGGTAAAAGCATTGTTAATAAGAAGTTTATAGTGGTGAGGTAAAGATGAATACAAAACCTCAAATAATTAGCTTGATTCTTATATGCTGAATCATTTTACGAATAGATTTTGTCATCATTTTTGATCACCACGCTTGTCGTGGTTCAAAAATGTCGCTAAAATCCAACCAACATTTTCCGTCCTTTCTACCAAAAGGTCGCCCCCAATGCTATTAAGCTAAGCTTTTTTTTAGACCCCCAGCCAAAGGCCGGCAGGCTATCCTTGCATCCTTCCCCGAGGAGATATATAGAAGCCCGCCAAAGGCTGGTCAGCCTTTGGCTGAGAAGATTGCCTTATCTTAATAGCATTGAGTTCGCCCACTGTGGGGCCTGATTTAATTAATTGAGGAAACTTTTGAAAGATTAGCAATGATATTATTTGATTGAAATTAAGAACAAGATTGTAGGAGAATGATTTTGATCAAGCTCTAAAATACTGGCTTAGTGATGAATCATCACAGCTAGTCAACATAGTAAATAAAAGTTTAAATTAAAACCTCTATTTCACCAAAAACCTCTCCTAAACAATCACCCACATCCTAAAGACTTTTTAAAATCACGTCCCTTAGGGAACAAGCCGGAGTGCTCTTCTTCATTTTCCTCCTCCTTCTCTTTTTTCTTTTGCGCTGCTATTTTCTTCTCAAGGTCTTTTTGCTTTTTCTTTTTATCGGATTCTTTAGGGTCGTTTGTGCTCATATGCATTGTAACGAGGCTGAACAAAAAAAAGGTTTAAGCAAAACCCAAACCCTTTAATCTGAAAAATTTATTTAAATTTTTCATCCGAAGGACAGACGAATTATAAAACCCAATTAGAGAATAAACAAAATTAAAATATTCTGTATTTAAATGTCTATAAGTTAAAAATCAGCAAAAAGGGGTTTTATAATTGTCTCGTTTAATCCTGACATAACTTTATTCACAAGTTATCGTCATTGTTCATGCCCGAATTGTAGAGATAAATAAATCGGTTAAACTTAAAACTAACGACTTGCATGTGATAATAGCAATCATACATTTTCCCACGAAGACAAAAGGGCACAAAGAAAAACTTAGTGTTATTGGTGTCTTCCCGATAATTCGGGACAAGTTAGTAGGAGATCGCAATATTAATTCAAGGAG
>CAVRCH010000007.1:0-3388 GCA_963719535.1 uncultured Cytophagales bacterium
TTCTTAATTGCGTTTAATAAGGTATTCCATCGGATGTTAACTTTAACACCCGAATAAAAGAACCCTAGTGTGTTTTATTCGGACTGTATTTTCCTTTTATTTATTTTCAAATGTTTGCAAACTGAAAAAACTATTTAAATATTCATAACCTCTAACATAAATCCTTTCCATGTCAAATTCGAATATTTCATCAAAAAATAATGTATCCTACCTACGTGTAGGTAGTTGTTGTAGCTAAAAAGGGGGTAATTAAATAAAAACTAAAATAATGAGATAGTTTTAAAGAATTGAGCTCCAAAAATTGACACTTAATGTAAAAGTAAAACCTGCATACCTTGGAGCATGCAAGCAAGGTAACTAGGTGGGCGGGGGGATGCAGGTCAATATATTACGAAGAAATACTTTTAATGGTTAGGCAAAAAACCACCAGATTGCGTCATCTTCACCCCAGCCCACCCATTTACCTAAAATAAAATTCCTACAAACCTATTTTTCTTAGTGTAGGTCTGTAAATAAACATTAGATACACCAATTTTACGTGTTCTATTGAGAATTGCCCCTGCAAAGCTTCAAAAAAAGAATTCCAAGTTTTCAACAATCTACAATCCATCACTTTGCACAGAAACCACACGATTAAATATATATCCGATAGATAAATCCATTTCTGTACCTAAGTATCGATCAAGTGTTAAGAGCACAGGAGTGATAAAAGCTCCCCCTGGTCCAAATCATCTTACATCAGTTTGTGTAGCAAAACATCAGTATGTAGCTGAGTAAAGAGTTTGGGTTAATTTGGTACCTGCTTTTGAGGTAATAATTTTGTGCGCCCACACTATTTTCGAACCTCTCTCCTACGTAAAAGAAGTCCATATATCCATTATGTGCATGATTGGTTCCATATAATGGACTAAATGAATTATTTTTTCTCCTCTTGAATTATCACTTGTACCACTTAAAACCTCAAAGCCAACAGTCATTTTAAGCTACTACCTCTTTCTTCATTTGAGCCAAGGACTTGTGTAATTTGTGCACTAAAGTCGAATGCATTGATGTCTCTTCCTAAAAAATCTTTTCCAAATTGATGATAGTAAAAACCTGGAATTTACGGTATTGCCTAATGAATATTTAATTGTGGGCAATACTAATGCTGCCTGTAAAAAAGTGCTCATTCATAATATTACCTGCTGTATCCAATGCTGTAAACTACGTCCTTCATTCCAGAACAGAGACGAGATATGAAAATTTTCCCAATTATTTTCGTAACGGACTATCTGAGCTACTTTATATTGATTGGCGGTTTTATCATTATTACCCGATAAAAACTGACCATCCTGATTATAACCACCCCCAAAATGTAATTTCATGCTTTCCTTTCATAATTCCGATTAAGGCAAAATCATGAGCACGAGCTTGCAAGGCCCAATCGAGATTTCAGAAATCGGGAATTACATAATTTTTGCCTGTCTCCCCAACTTTATTTTCCAAACTTTCTCCCAAAGAAGTTTCGGCCCAGGCTTCATGTAATGATAAAAATGGATCTGTAGCTTTAGTCTGTGATGTATTCCCCCAGGTCTAGGCACATCCTGATGCTGACATAAAAGTTAAACCCATCCATTTCGTAGCGGGTCTGCAAGCGTACCCGATGAGCTATAAATGCAGCAGGATCCTGATCCACTCCAATTAAACGCCCTTGTCCATTTCTGAATTCTGCCCTTTGTAAAATTTGCCCGTCAATAGAAAATTGGGCAAAAGAACACTGAATGAAAAAACCAGGTATAAAGTGATTCCTACTAATTTATAAAATCTTCATAAAAATATTTTTACCGCCTTTTGGGAATTGTAATGCCTTACCATTCCCTTAGCTCACAGTTCCGTTACTTTCTTTAGTTATTTGGCACAATATCTTTTAAAAAATGATTTATTTCAATTTTTTCTGGTGTTGAAAACAAACTTTATAGCTGAGGTTTTAAACGCTAAAAATATATTCTACCAGTATCACATAGAAAACAGTGGGAGGTGTAGGGTCTTCAATAATGACATTTATCATGAATTTCTAAAATAAATCAGCCATTAAAAAAGCCCCTACTATACGCAGGGCTTTATATTATATCAATCAACAATTTGTCTTGAGGTATCAGTTTTTGCGTATTTCGCATTCTTTTCAATGAACTCTCTTGGTGGTACTTCATCACCCATTAAAGTACTGAATAAGTGATCAGCTTCTGCAGCTGACTCCACTACTACTTGCTTCATGTTTACACCGTTTCAGGATCCATGGTAGTGGTCTAAAGCTGCTTAGGGTTCATTTCACCAAGGCTTTGTATCTTTGGATATGCAATGAATCTTCTTTGCCTTCTGGTGCTAATTCTTTTACGACCCTTACTCTATCATCTTCGGTAAAGCAATAACGCTCATTTTTACCTTTTTTAATTAAGTATAACGGTGGCTGAGCAATATATACATATCCTCTCTCAATCAGCTCACGCATATTGGAAGAACAATGTGAATATTAAGGTCCTGATGTGAGAACCATCAATATCCGCATCCGTCATGATTACGATTTTATGATATCTTTAATTTCACGAATATGCAATGCTTTTTCATCCTCTTCGGTTCCAAAAAGAAACACCCAAAGCTGTTATGATATTTTTGATTTCCTCATTATCGTAATTTTTATGAATCTGAGCTTTCTCCACATTCAAAATTTTACCTTTTAAAGGAAGAATAGCCTGGTATTTACGGTTACGTCCTTGCTAGCTGATCCACCTGCAGAATCTCCCTCTACAAGGTATATCTTAGAAATAGCAGGATGTTTTTCGAGCAATCGGCTAGTTTACCCGGTAAACCTGAGCCACTCATAACATTTTTCCGCTGCACCATTTCTCGTGCCTTACGCGCTGCGTGACGTGCCTGAGCTGCTAAAATAACCTTCTGAACAATGATTTTGGCTTGTCTGGGTTTTCCTCTAAGTAATTTTGTAGCACTTCAGGAAGACAAGTTTCTACAGCGCCCATTCATCGGAATTACCTAATTTGGTTTTTATTTTTCCTTCAAAATTGAGGCTATTTATTTTTTCAGAAATAATAGCGGTAAGACCTTGCACGGAAATAGTCACCGGCTACTTCTATCTTTTGCTTATCCAGCAAGCCCGATTTATCAGCATAGGTTTTTAATGTACGGTTCAGGCTCTTGTAAAACCCGAAACGTGCGTACCACCTTAGTAGGTGTTTATATTATTCACGTAAAAACCACCCGTTTGTTGTGTAGGAATTGTTCATAATTCAATCCTACTTGCGGAACGCCATTTTTTTCACCCTCCATATAAATAGGGCTTGGAATAAGCTTCTCACGGCTGGAGAAATTAAATATTCTAAACTCGGTAAGTCCG
>CAVRCH010000008.1:0-5662 GCA_963719535.1 uncultured Cytophagales bacterium
ATGTCGCCTATATAAGGCCTAATGATAGCATCATTTAGGTAAAGCGCAATGAGTACCTCAATTATGAACAGTAAAACGAAAAGGGCAAAATATTTCTTTTGGAATGTAAGCATTTTAGGTTGAAGATAATGAAACTACAGAAAATAATCTATCTTTAGTATTTGTTATCCGCAGTAAATGTAACTCTTGGTTTTACCATTCAAGTTTCCCCAATTTCCAAAAAGCGAAAGCCAAAACATTTAATAAAAGTGCTAATACAACTAATATATATCCTAGTTGCTTCTGAAAGCCATCTCTAATAAAGTAAGGAGATTTATTGTGATCTATGAATTGGGTAAATCGATTTATTTCTTCTAAGTGAGTCTGGTCCGTTTCATAATAGTAGATATCAATTCTGTCTCCTTTTTGCAAATTGTCTATTGTTTGAGATGTTTTTCGGCTATTGGGTTCATATATTTCAAAAATAATGGGATAAGTGTCTAATTTAAGATACCTGTAGTTTCCTTTATCGCGTGCTGGTAAGTTCTGGAATTCTTCTTCTAAATATACTATTGTTCCCGTTGTCATCTCATATTCGTCCTTATCTTTGGAATTACTCGTAATAAGCGAAGCAGCGAGTCCACCTACTAGTAAAGATGCTAATAGTACTCCTCTTACACTAATTACGATCGGTAGCATGTATCTCTTTAAGCACGTTTAAAAATTAGTTTAAAGAATTCCAATGAATGCTTCCTCTTGTTATCTTTTCTCGATAGAATTGTCAGAAAATAAAACCCTTTTAACAGATTTTATGAGTTTCGGATTGCCTTTTAAGAAACCTTCCACTATCCAATATATTCTTTCAGTAGAGTCAGTTTTTAATTTTTAAAGGATAAACCTAGAAAGCTTGTTAAGCTGATTCCAGTTGTGATGATGATGTCTAGTTTATTTCTACAAAGCCGTTTAATAATTTTTCGATTTCAGGCTTATACGTATCTAATAGATTTTGTGAAGTAAAACATATAAATTGTACTGTTCCATTACTGTTCGAAAAATAATATCCGTAATAGGAAAATTTAATTCCTTGCATAGTTCCATTCATTTGAAGAAGAAGCACTTTTAAGTCGTTTACATTCCGATATTCCTCTTTTACAATCCTTAGATCTGGAGCAGCTGCTTTTCCATTGTCAAAGGCAATTGATTTCAATGTTTTAAGAGGAATTTCAACTTTTTCAGTTATGATCATACTATATAAGTCACCATCCTTTAGCTGAAGTTCATATTCTGCCTCAGGGTTATCAGTTGCTTTTTTAAATGACCAAATTTTTGGGTTTAAGTGGATTCCAACGTTTAGCTTGCTACTCTTTAATAGAAAAGTTGACTCCTTGTCTTTTATGAATTTCTTGGGGTTAGTTGGTACTTCATTGTCAGATGCCAGGTCTTCATTTTGATATTTCCAGCTTCCATCATCAAACAAAATTACTTCTTCACCAGTTTCAGTTACTGCTTTTTGTTGAGCTTGTATCAGATTTGCACAAAATAGGGCTGTTAGTAAGAGTAATGTTTTTTTCATATTGTAAATTTTAATGAAACATGAAGCTGGTGGCTCATATTCCTTGGTTAGGAACTTTATTTTTTTCAAGTAGTACACTCCTCAAAACTCCATCCACTTGGCTCTCATTGAGACCAGTTCTCATGTCTGGATGGTATAAAAGATGAATCAAATCCTCATCGATTTCAGCAAACGTAGTAACTTTGGTTGAAAAAGCTTGCTGAAATATACTTTCAGTGTATAAGTTCGAATCTTTTGCTAATCCTAATGATTGAGTTAATTCTTCTCTAAGCAGATGCTTCTGTTCAATCAAATTGGCTCTCAAAATATCTACATACATATAACCCGTGTATAATTCGTTTGAACCATTCCAAAATACTGTAAACAAGCCCCAGTTACTGTGCACAAGATTTGATAATGCCGGGAAAACCTCCGCGTATGAACTTCCAGAACCAAAAAAAATATAGTAGTTGGATCGGAGAGAGTCATCTACTATCTCTACTGAAAAGCCTGAAGAACATAAACTATTGATATCATCCAAAATTATGTCTAGTTCTGATAGAAGTTCATTTGTTGGGTTTCCTCCAATAAATATTTTCATATCGATATTCCATCTTCTTGTGACCTCACTCGCATTCCCGAATTCAAAACCCAATGCAACTTCCTTAAAATAATCCACAACTTCAAGCTCATATTCATTCAACTGTGGCTCTGGCGATACATTATCGTTATCCTCAACACATGAAAATGCAAAAAGGGAAATAATTGTTGTATATAGTACTGTTTTCTTCATAGTCCTCTTCTTTTTTTAACATATGCTATTAAACCAATACTCCTTAAAATCTTTGTAGAAAGCAATAATCTACTTACATCATTTGTAAAGATTGTTAAAATAGTTTAGAGTTTAGTTTATTCAAAGCGTTAAAAATAGCTTCTTCCTCATTCAAATCCTAATATTTCATCGAAAAGCACAGTAAAACACCTATAAGTAGGGAGTGGTTTTACCAAGAGCCTATTAACCATTTGGAAGATAGTATTTACTTCTGTTCTTTTACTTTAAATGCTATAAAATTATTGCCCCTTAAACTCATTGCTCAATCGTATAATTACCCTCTTCTGCTCTTCATTCAGATCATCCGCAGTGAAGATAGAAATGCCTTTTGCACCTTTTTTCTTTGCTAAACGAATGGCTTTTTCCAGGTCTTCCGCACTTTGCAAGGCCGGGCTGTACAAACCGGCCATTATAGGAAAATCCACATCGCGCACCCCTTGTTCAGTGGCAAAACCAATCCAGTTGATATTCTGGCGGTAAAAATTCTGGTACAACATGGGGTAAGCTGCATCTAAATTCCAGTCGTCCCAGGCTTGTCTTACCATCTGGCGTGACATCTCTGGGAAAGGAAATACTGCAGCAGTCATCTTATGCCCATTTTCATGTGCAATTTCTACGAGTTCATTCACTAAAGTTGTGACTGCATTGAGTCGGTATTGTCTCCATTCTGTTCTTAGTTCAGGGTGTTCCAAATTTATGGGATCTTCCCCAAACAACTCCTTATAGCCTTCTCTTGCTATGGGGTGATACCCATAATCATATTCAGGCATTTCATGGTCTTGTACCAGGTCATATTTAGGCTGTAAATCTGCTCCTAAAATAACATCTACATAGCGCACATAATCTAAATGGATAGAAGCGAAACCTTCTATTTTAGCCAGCTCTAGTACATTACTCTTAATGTATTCGCGTGCTTCAGGATGGAAAGGGCTTAACCACTGGTAGTAGTCTACATAGGCTCTGAACTCCAGAGAATTTTGCCCTAACCTGTTAACAGCATACCACGCCGGGTGCTTATTGGCTACTGTATCATTCGGGCGATTGAGCGTCCACATCCATGCATGGATTTTAATATTTTTGGCATGAGCAAGAGGCAGTATTCGTCTTAAAATCTCCGGATTTCCACCCACCAAAGCTTCAGTAATACCTAGAGAATCATAGTACTCGAAGCGTTGTTCCCATTCCTTTGGATCAAAGTCCGGCCCGGCATGAGTCCAGGTGGCAAACGTGAATTTATTGTGGGCTTCAACTTTCTGCTCACTGCTTTTCTCCGCGGAATTGCATGCTATTAATACTAATATGCTGAATAGGGTAATCAGAATGTTCTTCATTATTTTATTTTTAATGCTCCGCTTTCGTTAATCATAAAAGTTCGGCCGGATGTGGGATGATTAATAGTGTACTCAAAACCAAAGTTGGTTTTGTTAAATGTGGCTACAAGTGAATCGGTTTCAGAGTATTTAACTTCAACAGACTTTAAACTACCTGCTTCCGCATCTAGTAAATCTTTCAGTTGACCCGATTTTGTATTTCGGAATAACGCGTAGGCAACTTGTTTCATAAGCATATTTTCATCTGCTTTAAATGATTTTTCTTCAGCAATTGAATCATGAGTAAATTGCAGATAGCCCCATTTTTCCGGCTCATGCATATTAATTACTTTTTGATTACTCCAAACCCAGTTATATTCAGGTAGAAAATTCCCTTCCTTGTCCTTTTTCCTGTAGTAGGAGTTGCCTTCGAGTTCAAAATCCCATTCCACTCGAGAAAAATTGATACGCCATTGCTCACCTTCTTTAGGTAGTGTTTTCGGATCATTTTTCAATTCAATTAAGGCAGGCATGGGAATAGCCATTTCCACTGACCAGAGTGTATCTGTATCAGATGGGTCGTTAATGCTTCCTTCAATATGTACAGCTGATTTTAGCTCATCTAAATTCCAATGATTATTAGCTTTTCCTCCATCTCTGTAAGGCCTATTCAGAAGCAGGTCCCATACGGTATCTAAACTATTGATTTCTATCTCCCCATAGTTATAAGTAGTTCCTGAAGGAGCAATAAAAACTTCAAAGTCATTATTATAGAAGATAATGGTGTCACGCTGCTTTAAATAGCCCCAAATATGTGGTTCCTCCATGTCAGCATATACATAAAGGTAATTTTCATCCCAAAGCATTTTGGCTTGAGTGAGATATTTTGGTGATTTTACTCCTTCAATATCAATAAAGGGGTCCGTAAAGGATGCGTTTTTCCATGCCGATTCATTAGCTACACCATCAATAATAAGTGCTTCCTTGGCTTTAGGAACTAGATAGCTTTTAGGCTTTACCATTTCTGTGCTTACGTCAATAAATAAATCGTACTCTGCTTTTTTTTGTCTCTGGCAGCAAATGAAGATGGGAATTACTGACAGTAAAATAAAAATTCTCATTGGCGATAAGGTGCAAAAGTTGGTACTATTAGTTTATAAAATTAGAAAAATAATGATAATCACTGTAGGTAATGACTGATTTTATCAAAGAAGCCAATTGAGCTTGAAGAAAGAGAGTCAATTTGATTCTTGTTTTCTGCTTTTCACTATAAATGATGAGGCTCCATAATTGCTAGACTATAGCTCCTGCAATTAGCAAATTTCGTACCTTTGCACTTTCATTTTTTAAAGATTCTTTCCATGTCAGAATTTCCTCCTTGCCCAGAATGCAACTCACCCTATACTTACCCGACTGATACTTTATTGATGTGCCCGGAATGTGGACACGAATGGAATGCAGCCGAAGAAAATGAAAACGAAGAGGTTGTAGAAGGAGCAGTAGTGAAAGATGCTAATGGCAATATTTTACAGGATGGCGATGCAGTATCCATCATTAAAGATTTACCCGTTAAAGGTGCTCCCAAGTCAATTAAAGCAGGCACAAAGGTAAAAAATATCAGGTTGGTAGATGGAGATCATAACATTGATTGCAAAATTGATGGTTTTGGTGCTATGGCTTTGAAGTCGGAATTTGTGAAGAAGGTTTAAAAATACTGTTGTGCTATCTGCTATGTAGCATTAATTAGTTTTTCAGGTCTAGCATTACTGCGGTATTTTGAGTTCGTCCTCTATTCATATATTCGGTTTTTAAACAGCTCCTTCAATTCATCAAAAGTGTGTTTAGGCTTTTTGCAAATATAAATGTGTTGGTGGAGTTCTTCTTGATTCTCAGAATAAGGATTGTAGATCGTTTTAACCTTTGTCACCTCTTCAAAATAAGAATGGAAGAAGTCACGTACGTTGTAACTCAAAGCAATTGTTGTAGTGG
>CAVRCH010000009.1:0-213510 GCA_963719535.1 uncultured Cytophagales bacterium
CGTGAGGCTGTCAGGCTCTATATTTCTTCCTTTTTGGTAGGCAATCCCCGGTCTGTAATCGTCTGACCTAAGCAGTATGATAGGTCAGTACCGCAGGTCAGACCGGCAATTTCCGTCATTTCGAGGAAGGCACGACCGGGTTGCTACTAAGGTAGTGAGACTTTCTAATTAGACTTGCTTTCAACATTGTGAGATTGCTTCACTGCTTTCGCAATGACGTGCTAAGACGGCAGATTACATCATACCTCGCAATGACGTTCTAAGATAGCAGATTGCATGATACATCGCAATGACGCTCTTTTTTTGAATGTTCAGGGGTTTCATTTAAAGGAATAAAGTTATCAATCTTCGCGAGATCGAGCTCCCCCTTTACTTTAAAAGGGGGCAGGGGGGATTTTTTGTATCTTGTGAAGATCCCCCATAGGTGTTAAGCTCTTTTGAAATGAAGCCTCGGCTCTTTTCTATGGCAGCATCTTCGGTGCAATCTAATACTGGTCTGACTTTCGTCTGTCCCAAGCAGTCACTAGGTCAGCACTGCAGGTCAGACCGGCAATTTCCGTCATTGCGGGGACGTCCGCGGCAATCTTGCAATTAGTGGAGTGAGGCTTTCTAATTAGACTACTTTCAACTTTGTGAGATTGCTTCACTGCGTTCGCAATGACGTTCTAATATTAAATTTACTCTAAACGAACACCCTCTTTTTCTCGAGGGGCTGGGGTAAGTTGCTTGTGCGGTTCTTTAAAAAGTAGGACAAGGAAGAAACCTTTCTTTTCTTTTTTTCTTGATTTTCGAAATGAAATCATACACAATAGAGATTTCATGTGCTCCACCGGAGGCACCGCCCAATTCTGAAATGGTAAAATCGTAGCTATAACCCACTTCAAAGTCTGGGAATTTAAGTCCAAACATGAAAATTAGCGCATCTCTATCGTATAAATTACTCTCAAAAGACTTGGTAAAAGCTTTACCTCTATACCATACACCTGCTGAAATAGGATTATAATGCCAGTTGACTCCCACATCTAACTGATCAAATTCACCTTGTCTGCGGTAAATAAAAGAAGGGGCAATGCTGGAAATATTATCAAACTCTTTAGGTCCTCTATATAAAGGAATTCTGATTCCGGTGTGAACGGAAATACGCATTGGTAAATTATTTTCATCTCCCACCAAAGAAATATTGGGTTGTGTGATATGATGAAAAGACAAACCACCCCAAAATAGTTTGCTGTATACTAACATACCCGCTGAAAAATCGAAATAGCGAATATTTTGCACATTTGTCAATTCAGTATCGAAGGAAACACTTCTATCATCCTGTAACTGATCGCCTAGCGTTAAGCCATTAGAGTTTAAGCCAGTAAAATTATAAGCAAAATGCGTTCCTGCCGCTATAATTAAGTTATCTGTAATGGCTGTTTTATAGGAATATAAAAAGCCCGCATTGGTATTCCCTAAATTGCCGGCACCTGCTGCATCTTTAGTAATCAATATGCCAAAACCACTACTTAATTTCTCTAAATTATAATCGTAAGAAACCGCAATGGTTCTATAGGCTCGGGGTAAATTAGGCCATTGCACTCGGCCGTTTACATTGAGCCTATGCATTTTACCTGTTCCTGTAAAAGCCGGGTTAAGGTATAAAGGTGCAGCATAATACTGCGAAAACTGGAAATCTTGCGCTTTGAGTTCAAAATTACAATTAATCAATAATGTGAAACATAAGCCTATCCAAAATTTTTGTATAACTATTTTCAATTCTTTTCTCGATTAAAATTCCAAATCATTCCAAGATCAAATAACATCAATTTCATATACATTTTCTGTTGAATTATCTTATTAATGTTACATCTCCTAATTTCACCTCTCTTCTACCATTTTCGTAGACCAGTTCTAGTCGGTAGACATAGACTCCCATAGGCATCAATTCACCTTTAAAGTAGCCATCCCAGCCCGTATCTTTGTCGTCAGATTCAAATAGCAATTCTCCCCATCTGTTATATATCTTTAAGTCATACTGCGATACACCTCTTGCCTGTGGTAAAAAGAAGTCATTGTATTGTGCTTCAGGTCTACCGGTACCAACACCTGCTCTGCTAGGCGTAAAGGCATTGGGTACTCTTACTTCACCGCTACCAATTACTAATACTTGTGCATTTTTCCTCAATGTGTCTGCGCAACCCGTGCTAGAGTTAATGGCTATTAATTGTATATTGTAAATACCACTATCAGAATAAATATGTACCGGTTCAAACTCTGTACTTTCATTGCCATCACCAAAATCCCACAGGAATTGATCAGCATTTACACTGGAGTTTGAAAACTCTACTCTGTCACCGGTAAATACCTGCTCAAAGCCTCTTCTCACGCTAAAGTTAGATTGCGGAGTGTCGAATACCCTGATATATTGTACTTTTTCTTCTTCCTGCGCCACACCAGTAATGTTGTTAGCAGATAATCGAACAGTATAAACACCAGGTCGGGTATAGGTATGTATAGGATTGATTACTCGTGCAGATTGATTATCACCAAAACTCCATAAATAAGAGGAATCTTCAGCAAACTGCGTCAAATTCGTAAAATTCACCGTCAATGGTAAACAACCTTCAATAGGATCACCTACAAAGTCTACAATAGCTGGTATGGCTTGAATGGTAATGATTTCTTGGGCGATATCCGTACATTCTCCATCAGTGGCCGTCATCCTTAAGAAATAAGTGCCATAAGTAGGATATACGTGAGTTCCAGGATCTACTGCGGTTGAAGTGGTACTATCTCCAAAGTCCCATACATATGTCCAGGCATTCTTATTAGTGGTAGTATTGTTAATAGTAACAGTCCTATCCGGTAAAGTCATATTTAAGGGAGTAGCTGTAAAATTAGCCTGCAACTCTGGCGCGACAGTTATTGTTGCCGTACCTGTACCCGTATTGGAACAGAATGGCACATTGGCTATCAGTCACTGAAACTACTGTATATTGTTTAGACACTAAAGGACTCACATCTTCAAAATGTCTGTTAAAGGAGTGTTAAATCTAAGTGTATTAGTTCCATCTGTATACTCAATAGTCCAAGGACCTACACCGGTGGATGTAAATGTTAATGCAGTTTATTCACCAAAACAAATAGAATCCTGACCTTCTAGCACTACTGTAGGTCTTGTTCTCACTCTCACTCTTACAGGTAAACCTAAGTCGTATGCAATACAGCCATTGGCATCTGTAACAGCGAATGCTCTATAGTTAGTGGTTTCAGTAGGGGTAACAACTTCTATATGGCCGTTAGGTATATTTTCAAGTCTCAGTGTATCTTCAACATCATTGATAGCCAGATCAACCGTAAATGGCGCTACACCATCAGGAAAATTAAACACAAGGTTTGCAGACTCACCTTCACAGATTGTAATGTTATCAGTCATTCTTAAAACCGGAGTAGGCAAGGTAGTAACGGTAGCAGTTCCGTCCCCTGGGCCTGGACATCCGTTGACATCAACAATATCGATGATAGTATAATCAGTAATTTGTTTCTGTGGTATTACCTCAAAAAGATGAATAGTAAAACCATTCAGATCGTGATCGGTACCTTCCTGAATATCTGAAATGGCAAAAATATTTCCTTCATCATCCTGATAACGAACAGTCCATGGGCCTTCACCATTGAGTACAAAACCTAAACCGATTGGTGTATTAATACAAACTTCTCCGTCATCTTCTTGTAGGAAAATAGATCCTCCTGGAGCGGGGTTTACTACAATATTAACTAGATCAGCACTAACTGTTCCATCGCAGCTTGCATCACTTACACTTACTAAAGAATAGGTTGTATTAACTGTAGGTGAAACAGGTACTGCTACAGCGGAACTATTAGAATTAACAGTGAAATTGGTAGTTCCGTCAGTATAAATAACTTCCCAAGGTGCTAAACCACTCATATTAATGCGTAAATCTGTACTAGAACCCTCACAAATAGTAGCATTGCCTGCAATGGTGGCAGTGGGGGCGGTGTTCACATTTACTCGTATATTGTTGGTAGCTGGTCTGCCAGGGCAATTTGGAAACTCTCTATCTACTATAGATTTAATAAAATAATTTCTTGAGCTTTCCGGAGATACTGGGATCACCTCTCCATTGGAGATGTCAGAATAGGTAGAATCAGTAAAGCCATCATTAATTACTACATCAAATCCTATGGAAGGATCAGTACCAGGCCCGCTCAGGGTTACAATAATATTGGCAAAGTCACCCGGACAAATAGTTCCTGAACCAGACAATGCAATTGAACCAGTTGGTCCGGCCACAACAGTTACAGGTAATGTAGCCACATCCGATCTGCAGAAATTATTATCTGTAATTGTTAATCTGACTTCTGGAGACGGGTTGGTTGGTGTAGGTCCATAATTAACCCGAATGGTATCTCTATTAGGACTAGTACTTGAAATAAAAGCGAATTCAGGCAAGTTCCATTCATAATTATTGCCTATTGTATGAACAACCGCATATTCAACATTCATTTCATTTTGACAAACGATTTGAGAACCAACTATAGTAGGCGTAGCAGGCTTTGGAAATACCGTAAATAACTGAATAGCAGAAGTTCGGGAACAAGGGCCATTCCCTGTAACCGTTTGTCTGATTTCGTAAATCTGATTAACGCCAGGACTGCCAGAGGTATTAACAAACTCAATAGTAGCATCGCCATTGGGAGCGACTGCTCCTGTGAACGGTAGTCCACGTAGGCGCACCTTGTAGTCTAGTTTCATATACTATATTACCAGCAATACCTGTTCCCTGTGCATTACCTCTTATTTGAAGATTAAATGGAGAACAACCGTTGTCGTTTAGCTTGATAAATCCGGGTCTCACAGTTGGGTGCAGTGTTATAGTTTGTGTAGCAGTGTAGGAACAACCGTTGGCCGTTTCAGCAGTCACCGAAACTGTATAAGTATCCGTGCCTCCAGATTGATTTCTGTTAATATAATCTTTTATCTGAACCAAATTAGGATCTGTTTCAATTACGGTAGATCCATCTCCAAAATTCCATCTGTAAGTTGTTCCAGTTGAAGGCACCTCATTTACATTGATACCAAACGAAAATTGGAAGTCTTCTTCACAAGCCGGGTTTGGGCTATTTACCTGGAAGTCAATAAATGGCTTTTTGAAAGACCCTTACAGTGTACGTTGAGTCATCAATACATCCTGCAGCATTTTCAGCGAAAACTGTAATGTCATAATCGAAGAAATCTACCAAGGAGGAAGAAGGATTTAATAAAGGATCAATTAAGGTATTATTCAACTGACCCCCTGTTCCAGTAATAGGGGTAGCGGCCGTAGATTGAATTACAGTTCCAGCAGAATCGACCTCGTACCACATATTGAAAGGTTCTGATGTCCCTGCAGTATTTCTTGAAGTTTCCTGTATAACAACAGTACTTAATGGGGAGCAGCCCTCCGTGATATTTGTTCTAAAGCGAACATCAGGTGTATCAAATATTTCAATTTCCTGAGGAGTTGATAACTGGAAGATACATTGACTATTAGCAGTTCCTAGCAAATCAACCTGATACAAGCCAGGTGATGTGAATTCATATTGAATTGCTGTTGCAAAATCTTCATTTCCTATGAAATCAATTCCCTCCAATGTTTCTTGTAATACAAAAACTCCACTTGCTGGAACAATTTCTTTTCTAATTTCGAAAGCCCAGGTCGTACCTGCTGGTATTGCAGTTGTATTGTTCTGGAAGTCAAAGACAGCTGGTAAGCAACTTGACCCACTGGCAGGAGAAAAATTAACGTTTACTGGAATAAGTTCTGTTTCTGCAATAGTTCCACTGATTGTTTGAGGCAAGCTTGGACATCCTACTACAGATTGCGTTGTTAATTCCACCGTGTAGTTTAAATCACCTGCACCATTTGGAGGACGATTGAATTGCACTACAAAGATACTATTTCCAGGAGGGGTATCTCCAATAGTTGATGCAACTGCCGATGCCCCATTAGTGACAACCCAGCTATAAGTACCTAAACCTAATTGCTCTGCCTCAAATCTTAAAGTAACTGTCGGGCATGTTTCTACCGTTTGTTCCAAGGTGAAATTCCCTGTTGGTTGAGGCTCTAATTTCACTGTTTTGGTAACACTATTAACACAAAAGCTACCGGTAATAACTGCGAGATTTATATCAAAAAATCTTGTTGATGTTGAGGGATAATTATTTTCAAATAAGAAAGTATATTGTTCGGGATCAGGGTCAGTACTCGTATCTACAGTCCTGGTATCAAGAACAGCTCCGGTACCTGCATCTGTTACAGTCCACACATATTCATCAGCGCCAAAACTTTGAGTATTAGCATCAGTTTCAAAGTAGAAGTCATATGGTGAACAGTAAATAGCTCCATTACTGTATGGGTTTGTGCCCGCGTCTCCTGGCACTCCATCAAAAATGAGAAAATCAGCATCAGCACCAGGTAGAACAATTACATTTATAGTTGAGCTTTCTGTGATACAGCCATTACTAGCGGTAGCAATAATACGAACTTGATATGTTTGATTAGTAGCGGTAGAGTTAGTAAAAGCATTTGTTTCAATGGTTTCAGTTGCTGAACCGGGATCTCCTATAACTTGAAAGCTTGAATTGCCACCGAAATCTTCAATTTCTAACTCATAGGTGACCGGAGTTAATTCAGCATCTGCATTAAAAGCAAGATCACTAATATTTGTAAAACTTAAAAAAGTACCTGGGCAAATAGGGTCACCGGTATATGGGTCACCTGCAACATTCGTAAGGTAGTCATTAGTATAACTGGCTTCAATGTCGGCATCAGGATTTAATTTTACTGTAACAGTTTGTACTAAAGTGTCTGTACAACCTTGCACTGTTTCCACTACCAACGCAACAATATAATCACCAGCAACAGAGGCTGTAGGTTCACTACCATTTGTTCCATCTAAAAACCTACTGAAGTTATTATTATTATTTAAATCTTCCTCAATATTGAAGCCTGTTGTAGCATCATAGCTAAAGTCCCACATCCAGCGATCGATCTCATCGTTATTTATTCTAGGTGAGATACCGTTTAAATTATTTGCAATATTTGAAAAAGCAGTTCTATTATTAGGGTTATCGTTACCGGCACACACCTCATTACTACTGAAAGCCGATTGAGGAGTGTCATATACTCTTACAATTAATTCGTCAACGCTAGTACAGCTGGTGCTATTATCTTCTATTCTAAGCCTAATTCGATACTCTCCAGCTTCAGTAATTGAAAGAGGATTTGCAGGGTAATCAAATAGAGCCGCGCCATTCGGGCCATTTCGGAAATCTATTAATACAGATGGACCTGGAACCACTTTTTCTATAATCCAGGTAGTTGATGAATTAATATTTTTTAAAGTAGATTGATCAAATAAAGATAAATCCAAACTGGTGCCGATATCTTCTAAACAAATTTCATATAAACCATCATTAATAATTCCTGCACCTGCATCAAAACCAATTGTAGCGATAGGGGAATTGACAATTTCTATTTGTCGGTCAACGAAAACTTCGCAGTTGCCCTGGAAATTAGTGTCTGAATTCCTTACGTACATTCTTACTAACTTGAAACCAGGAGTTGAAAATACGTTATTCAGGTCTGTCCCACCATCAGACAAGAAAGTTCTTCTATCATTATTTCTAGTCCAAACTGGCGCACCTGCATCCGTAGGGCCGTCATATACTTCCCATCGATAGACGAAATTTCCGTTATGGTTAGAAGCATTACCTCTAAAACGCATGTTTTCTCCCGGACAGAATACTGTTTTTAAATTGTTCCCATCAGCATCAGAAGAAATAGTGAAGCTTGGGTTAAGAGGGGGAGCTACAATTTCAATTAAAGCATACCTTTCTATAGCGGGTTTTGGACCACCAAAGGGATTACAAGGTCCCCAGTTTTCGATTTTTACTTCAAAAACTTGACCAATTGTAGCAGTAGCAGGAACTGTTATACCTAGTGAAACTGAAACATTATCGCCAGGCCCTACATTTGCAGGATAAGTTTCAAGTACTCCCGGGTAGTCATCATCTGCCGGATTGCCTTGATCAATTAATTTTCCATCGCTTAGCAAAACATTGTCAATTCTACCAGGTCCTGGAGTCGGACCATTACTTGTATTGTAAGTCCAGCGAATATTTCTTAGGTCTTGATTAGGGATATCTGTTGTTGCAGGAATAACACAATTAAAAGTAGTGGCATCATCAAAATTTAAGGTGACCTGATCACCAGCGCAAACTTGAAAAAGTAAAGGCTCAATAGCTACATTGCCCGGGGCATCTTCGTCAGTATCCCAGTAATTAATTACATTTGTTCCAAAAATGGTCGAGGCAGGACATACGTTTCCATCAATAACCAATCTAGCGGTAGTCTCATAAAAGCAGACTCCATCTGTTTCATTTTCATAGATGTGTCTAGCGTTATTTATAGCAGGGAAAATACCGAATGTGTTTCCATTTCCATTAGCAATTTTCCATCTACCTCCATCTAAAACGGCATTGTAAGTGTTAAATTCCCCATCGTCCCAGTCTACTAAAATTTGAACGTTAGCTCCTGCAGGGATTGTTGCTCCAAACTCTAAATACCAATCAACTGTAACAGGAGCACAGTATGTCCCTAGTCCAGCTGCTCCAACAATATTTTGAAAATTTCCACTACCACCACCAAAAGATGCATCTGCACAAGTAAAAGGTTGAGAAAAACTATTAAAGTTGAACCCAAAAATAGTAACAAAAGAAAATAATATCAGTAAAAGTTTTTTCATATCAGTATTCAGACCTTACAACACAAATCTAAAATTTTAATTTAATAAGTTATTATTAAGTTTTCATCGAAGATTACATGCGCTTAATCGACTTGAAAATATAAAAAATAATAAATAATATTTAAAATATGCAAAATAGAGAGTGGTTAATTTATATACATTTGTTAATTCGTGTAAATATTGGGTAAACATTACAGGCACTAACGTAATACTTTAAGTACTCGGATTCCGTATATATGTATAAAATTTACCTCTTGTGTCCTTAATTTTCCGCTAATATAGTAGATTATATAATCCCCTTAAGCGAATTATTTATAAATTTTATCGCTTTTATAATATTTTCGACACGCCCTATATTCTAGTCGTTTTAACCGGTTAAAAAGTAGAATAAATGAGTTTATTATAGGGGCATAGTTATATCACTTCATAAACAACAAGATAAGTGAATAAAGGTCTGGCCGGATGAACTATTTTAAAGTCCCCACAAGCTGCGTCATCCCTAAAAATTCAATATCTGTATGTGGGAAATTTATTGGGGATCCCCTCCATAGGGTAATCTGTAGAACCAACGCAAGCAACGGTTCCACAGATTATTAATATATTTTTTTCGAGGCTGAATTTGATATGTTTATCTAAAAATGAATACATTAATAAATCAATCAATACCTTGTCATGGAAGAAAAATATAAGAATAAATACAGAATTTCATCCGTAAGATTAAAAAACTGGGATTATTCCTCTAATGCTGCTTACTTTATCACCATTTGTACTCAAGACAGGATAAATTTTTTTGGAGAAATTATAAAGGATGAAATGCATTTATCCAATGTCGGTGTTTTGGCGGATGTATTGTGGTGGCAAATCGTACACCATACTAAATACGTTGAATTAGATGCCTTCATTGTAATGCCAAATCATATACATGGGATTGTCATAATAAATAATCCCGCTAATGTTTTTGATGGTAGAATCGTTGCATGCAACGATTCTACCATCAAAAACAACGCAAATAACCTGAACGCGCAAATGTCATCGATTTCGCCAAAACCAGAATCTTTGCCAACGATTATTAGGTCCTACAAATCTGCCGTAACATTCCATGCCAACAGGCTATCTTTTGATTTTAAATGGCAGGCCAAATTTCATGATCATATTATCCGTGACAGTGCATCATTTGACCGTATCAGAAATTATATTATCAATAATCCTAAATATTGGAAAGATGATAAATTTTATTGATTGTTATTGTTATTGTAGAGACGTTGCATGCAACGTCTCTACAATAACAATATTAACAACAAACCATTACCCCATCCCCACCAACACGTCCTTCAATTCCTTCATTCCTTCCACGGCAGATTTTTGGATGGCAGTTATTCTTTCTGTGCCATGATAGGCCGGGGTAGAAGGATCTACCACATATATAGGAGTGCCGGGTTTTACTTCGTGGATCAAACCTGCGGCGGGGTAAACCTGCAAGGAGGTACCTACTACTAATAAAATATCAGCCTGAGATACTAATCGGGCGGCAGGTTCAATCATAGGCACCATTTCTCCAAACCACACGATATGTGGCCTTAATTGGGAGTTTTTCTCGCATAAATCGCCCTCTTTCAGTTCCCAACCTTCAATATCATATACTAATTTCGGGTCTGCCGTGCTTCTGGATTTACCAATTTCACCATGTAGATGTAAAATTTGCGAGGATCCGGCTCTTTCATGTAAATCATCAATATTTTGGGTAATGATTTGCACCTCGAAATGTGCTTCTAATTCTGCCAAAATTTTATGACCTTCATTGGGTTGGGCCGCTCTTATGGCTTTTCTTCGCTGGTTATAAAAATTCAATACCAGGGCTCTGTCTTTATGCCAGCCCTCCGGTGAGGCCACCGCTGTCACGTCATGACCTTCCCAAAGTCCATCCGCTCCTCTAAAAGTAGGAATGCCACTCTCGGCACTGATGCCTGCACCGGTTAAAACAACTAATTTCTTCATGGTTCCATGATTTATTAAGTTCATAATAAAGTTAGAATGATTAAAATAAATGAATATTACTATATAATTAGCTCTAAATCGTTTCTTTGATAATTATGCCCTTCATTATAGTTTGCCTCCTCTTTTTAAAATTACGAAGTTTGGTACAAATTACTAAATTAAGATGATTGTTTAAATTTTTCCCTTCTCTTCAGAAAAAGAGAAGGGTGGTTCCGCAAAGCGGAATCGGGATGAGTTAGATAAACTGAAGATTCCGAAAGCACCTTAGGTTTGAAGGGATGAGTTTTAGTCAGAGGCTATTCGTCCAGCCCAAGGTGCTATGCTAGCCAGATTTTGGCAGCATTTTTGTCTCACGCAAAGTGGGAAAATCAAAAATGATGACAAAATCTAATGTGTATACTATTTTTCATCCCGCTGCTATCACTTAAAGATAAAAACTTATATCCTTAAGCTAAAATATCCGTTACCTTCGCGTAAGAATTTAACTTTATAACTATGAATTTAAGAATTATTGTTTTGGCATTAGTGATTTTTTCCAGTGCCGCCTGCGTTACGCAAAAAAAATATGATGTCCTTTTAGCTGAAAAAGTACAACTGGAGGCTGATGTGATGGAGAAGGAAGAAGATTTGCTGGCTAAAAGATCTCAGATACAAGACTTAGAGACCGAATTAGCAGATGAAAAAGCAGCTCTGGCCAAAACAAAGGCTGCTTATCAGGAATCCCAAAGTAGTCTTGATTCACTACGTAACCAATACACAACTCTTAATAATTACTATTCTGATTTAATAGGAAGTAGTGGTAAACTCAATAAGGACTTGGCTGAAAAGCAAAAATTACTCTTGCAGATGGAAACCGACCTGGCCATTTCTACCCAAAGAAATGAGGAGTTAGCGGCAGATTTGCGCGAAAGAGAAGCCAAGGTAGAAGAATTGGAGCGCGTATTAGCTGAAAAAGATGCAGCAGTGTCTGCATTGAGGCAGAAAGTAAGTGAAGCATTATTGAATTTTAAAGAAAACGACCTCACCATTGAGGTGAAAAATGGTAAAGTATATGTTTCCCTTGCAGAACAGCTTTTATTTAATTCGGGAAGTATTGTGGTAGATCCTAAAGGGGTTAGTGCATTAAAGCAATTAGCTAAAGTATTGAAAGACAATAACGATGTTAATATAGTGGTGGAAGGCCACACCGATAATGTGCCAATTGGAGGGAATAACAAATACATGAATGATAACTGGGATTTAAGTGTATTAAGAGCAACTTCCATTGTTAAAATTTTAACGGCAAATGGTGCCTCTCCACAAAGAGTTACAGCAGCCGGAAAAGGGGAGTATGCTCCCAAAGAACCAAATGATACTGCTGCGGGTAGGCAAAAAAACAGAAGAACTGAAATTATTTTAACACCTAAATTGGACGAGCTATTCCAAATTTTAGAGACTAATTGAAATTACAAAGAGTAAAAAGGCATCCTGGAAGCATTAATTAATACATTGCTTTTGGGATGCTTTTTTTATTCACCTTGCTTTAAACACTGTTCGGCTAAAGCCGAGGTGGCTAGTCTCGCAGACTTGTCCCGACCGCATCGGGAAGGCGCTAAGACGCAATTGCCCGCAGAGAGAAGGAAATTTCTTCTAAAGAAATTTTATATGGCCATTATCTATCTTTTTCTCATAAATGCGAAGCATTCTTTGTGTAAACCTTTGCGTTTCTGCGCCTCCGCGAGAGAAAAAAGAACTCGCTTTAGCGAGTAAGCATAAAAGCCTTTGGCTTTTGAGTAAATTCGGCTAAAGTTGAAGAGGCTAGTCTCGCAGACTTGTCCCGACCGTATCGGGAAGGCGCTAAGACGCAACGGCCCACCAAGAGAATAAAAAAACAAAAAAATACACTAAATCCAATTTGAATAAAGACGGAACAAATATTTCTTCTTTCTCTCAAATGCGAAGCATTTACTTTGTGCCTTTGTGCCTTTGCGGTAAAAATTCCTCGCTTTAGCGAGTCTATTAAAAACCTTTTTTCCTTAATGCAAAGCATTCCTTTGTGCCCCTGTCTGCCGACAGGCAGGTTCGCGCCTTAGCGTTTAAACCCTCGCTTTAGCGAGCAAAACATCTACCTCCTCAGTGTACCATTCTTCAGCGGCCACAACAACTCCTCCAAGCCATTGGTTTTTATCACCCACAGGGTTTCTAACTGCATGCCTAGCTTTCCGGCAGGGAATCCATCCTTTCTTTTGAACCACTCCAGGTAGGAAACAGGTAAGTTGCACAATAAAGAGCCCTTATATTTACCAAAGGGCATCTTTACGCGCACTAAATCCTTTAAAATTTCAGGGTTTAAACCTTCCATTGTACTCTATGCAATTTAGAATGTCAAATAATAATTATCATTTGGTAACAATCATCATAAAATTGATACTGAATCTCATAAAATTGCCTAAAAGGCACTATTTAAAACGGTCGGCCACAATTAAATCTTTAGTGCCATGGCCATAGGTATAAAATCCTTCCCCTGATTTAGCACCTAGCTTACCAGCCTGCACCATGTTAATCAAAAGTGGGCACGGTCTGTATTTAGGATCGCCTAAACCATCTTGCAATACATTCAATATGCTTAAGCAAACATCTAAACCTATGAAGTCAGCTAATTGTAAAGGCCCCATTGGGTGAGCCATTCCTAATTTCATGATCGAATCAATTTCAGATACTCCGGCTACCCCTTCAAATAAACTGTAAACAGCCTCATTAATCATCGGCATTAATATTCTATTGGCAATAAAGCCTGGGTAATCATTTACCTCTTCTGGTATTTTACCCAATTTTTTGGAGAGCTCCATTACTTTTTCTGTTACCTCGTCCGAAGTGCTATATCCTCTTATTACCTCTACCAATTTCATGATAGGCACCGGGTTCATAAAGTGCATACCTATTACCTTCTCGGGTCTTTTTGTAACGGATGCAATTTTTGTAATAGAGATAGAACTGGTATTGGAAGCGAAAATGGTCTTTTCATCACAAATGGCATCTAACTCCTTAAAAATATTCAATTTTAAGTCCGTTCTTTCGGTGGCAGCTTCAACCACTAAATCTGCCAGAGCCACACCTTCCTCCATTTTTACAAAAGTTTTGATATTTTGTAAGGTATCTGCTTTCTTAGCTTCGTCTATCAATTCCTTTTTTACTTGTCTGTCAAGATTTTTTTCGATGGTAGCTAAAGCTTTATTTAGGGCCTCTTGATTAATATCTATTAAGGAAACCTTGAAGCCATTTTGTGCAAAAACGTGTGCAATACCATTACCCATGGTGCCTGAACCTATTACTGCTATATTTTTCATAAATATTTTAAGATTTTTGTAATTTTTGAATTTGAGCAAATATAGAAATTTACCCTGCCGCTTTAAATTTTATATTGAATTTTTATGTGTAAAATGTTCAAGCAGATCATTAAAAAATAGGCATGTAAAGAAAATTTATCACTTCATTGAAATCCGTCAAATTATTTGAAAGAAATTTATGGCTTTAAGTTAATTTGATATGCTTACAATATAAATTCATCGAAATAAGTGTTTTTACATGCAATTAATGTATTAAAATCCTATTCTTATTACTTAATTAGCGGTATTAAAAACAAACTCGTTTTTATTATTTATGAGTATAGCTTCTTTTATAGATTATTTTATTCACCCTTTCCGCTTTGAGAGTCAGGAATCCTTAAGAAGGGCTCGTTTATTAGTAAGAGGATCCCTCATCACTAGCTTGTTTTCTATTGGTTATCTAATGATCAGTCTATTCTTTGACTTTGATCCCGGTAAATACTTGTTAATTACGAATGCAATGGGATTTCTTTTTTTACCCTTTTTAATAAAAACCAGACTTCCCATTAACTTACTTGGTAATTTGTACATTTTTATAGGTGCCTATGCAGTAATTGTCTTATGTTATTTTTCCGGTGGAGTAGATTCTGCGCTTTATGCCTGGATAATCGCTATACCTATTTGTGCATTGCTGGTTGTAAATAGGAAATCAGCATATTACTGGGGTATCATAAGCTTAGCGGCTATGCTTTTTATTGGTTGGGGCTCAATAAGTGGTTATGAATACCCTGTTGCCTATAATACTTCCTTGAGAGCTGAATGGTTAACTTCCATATATACAGGTTTATTGCTGTTGTTTTTCTTTATCATGCTGGCATTTGAATACACGCAATCTAGAGCTTTGAGTCAGTTGGGAAATCAAAACGCAATTCTTGCTCATCAGAAAAGAACTATCTCGAAACAAAAAGAAAAATTAGCAGGTTTAATAGAGGAAAAAGATTATATCATAAGGATTTTGGCTCATGATTTAAGGAGCCCTTTAAATAATATTAAAGGTTTAGTGAAGTTGATGGAAATGGAGGCTTCCGAACAGGATATGAAAGAATACAGGGCTTTAATTCTTCAAACCACTTTGGGGGCTGAAAATTTAGTGAATAAGGTGCTCGAAATGGATAAAGCTGAACATGAAGAACTACATGTCCAAATGACAGCGCTTGATATTTTGCCATTATTGGATCAATTAAGTCAAAAGATGCAGGAGCTGGCCAATAGAAAGAACATTAAGATTACATTACATAATAATACTGTAAAATCGCGAATTAAAGCAGACAAAACATATCTTAATCTTATATTTGAAAACTTACTATCAAATGCCATTAAATTTTCCGAACCCCATACTTCTGTGGAAATAAAACTTTCCAATACAGCTGAAAAACTTAAGGTAGAAGTGATGGACCAGGGCCCTGGCATTAGCCCTAAAGAGGAAAATAAGCTTTTCAAAAAGTTTTCTAAACTAAGTACCAAACCAACGGCAGGTGAAACATCTACAGGTTTAGGTCTATCGTTGGTTAAAAGATATACTGAATTTATTAAAGGTGAGGTAAGGCACGAAAAAGGGAAAGATAATATCGGTGCAAATTTTATTGTTGAAATTCCGCTTACCTCATAAAACCTAAAGAGGTATATTATATTATGAAACCATTAATATAATTTCTGTACTTAAAGAAATAAAACTTTACTAATTTCGTCTTTTAGTAAATAATCAAACACTTATAAATTTATGAAAATACTCAAAATTTCTTGCTTTTTGATGCTTTCTGTTATCTGGACAGTAAATGCACAGAAAGTAGAATCTAACCAACAGGATGTTTTTGGTTTTTTTGGTGACCGATCAGGCAACATGTATCGATCTGCAACAGGTAAGCCGGGTCCGCAATACTGGCAAAACAGAGCAGACTATAAAATCAATGCCTCACTAGATCCAGAAGAAAATCTTTTAGCAGGTAGCATTACCATTACTTATACTAATAATAGTCCTGAAAAATTGGAATTTATTTGGTTACAGATGGAACAGAATAGATTTACAGAAGAATCCCGAGGTACACTAACTACCCCAATACAGGGGAACCGATATACCGGTGACATGGATGGTGGTTATGAAATTAGCAACCTGGAAGCTAAAAGTAGCAGGAGAGGTGCAGTTTCTAACAAACATATGATTAACGATACCCGTATGCAGGTATTTTTTAATGAGCCTGTAGAGGCAAAGGGTGGCACAGCTACCATCAGCATGAATTTTCAATATAATATACCCACTGTAGGTATGGATAGAATGGGTCAGTTGAAAGTTGATGATGGCACTATTTATTCAATGGCTCAATGGTATCCGCGGTTAGCTGTATTGGATGATGTAACAGGCTGGAATGTGGAGCCTTATTTAGGTGCCGGTGAGTTTTACCTGGAGTATGGTGATTTTGAATATAATATCACAGTGCCTTATAACTATATAGTGGTTGGATCAGGCGAATTATTAAATGCTGGTGAAGTACTGACTTCAGAGCAGCAAAATAGAATGAAGAAAGCGGCTAATAGTGACGAAACAGTGCATATTATTACTGCCGATGAAGTAGGTGATGCTACGAAAACAAGTCCTAAACAATCGGGTGTTGCTACCTGGAAATTTAAAATTTCTAATGCCAGAGATGTAGCCTTTGCTACTTCTAAAGCATTTATTTGGGATGCAGCACGCATTAATTTACCGGGTGGAAAAACAGCTATGGCGCAATCAGCCTATCCTAAAGAAAGCGATGGACCAAGCGGGTACGGCAGATCTACAGAATATACCAAAGCTTCTATTGAACATTATTCCAAAAAATGGTATCCTTACCCTTACCCTGCTGCGGTAAATGTAGCCTCTAATGTGGGCGGAATGGAATATCCCGGAGTCTCTTTTTGCAGTTACGACTCGCAGGAGAAATCTTTATGGGGGGTGACAGATCACGAATTTGGACATAACTGGTTTCCTATGATTGTAGGTAGTAATGAAAGATTGTACGCCTGGATGGATGAGGGTTTCAATACTTTTATTAATTTTTATTCTTCAGCTGAGTTTAATGAGGGTGAATATGAAGATGATTTGAATCAGACCAGGGAGTATACTAGCTGGTTAACCGATGAATCACGTGAAGCCATTGCCACTTACCCTGATGTGGTGAGCACAAGAAACTTAGGAATGATTGCCTACATGAAGCCTGCTATGGGTTTATTAATGTTGAGAGAGTATATTTTAGGGCATGAAAGATTTGATAATGCTTTTAAAGCCTACATTGAAAGATGGGCTTATAAACATCCAACCCCGGCAGATTTCTTCAATACAATGGAGAATGTAGCCGGTGAGAATTTATCATGGTTCTGGAAAACATGGTTTTATGGAAATGGCAATATCGATTTAGCTCTTGATGGTGTGTATCCCTATCAGGGAAGATACCTTGTTGTGATAAGTAACAAGGGGGACATTCCAATGCCTGTAAAAATGAAGGTGCTTTATGAAGATGGCACTGATGAAATGGTAGAGTTACCGGTGGAAATTTGGCAAAGAGGCAATAGCTGGAATCATATGATCAACTCCTCAAAAGAAGTAAAGTCAATTACGATTGATCCGGAAAGAATTTTACCTGATGTAAACTCAAGTAACGACAGCTGGCCTTCTAATTTGTACGAGAAGAAATAATGAATTGATAACTTGATTCGATTCTTATTGAGGGTTCAGAGCCTCTATAAATTTTAGCAGTCGAATTCAGGTTAATAAGTCTTGAAAATTTAATAGAGAAAAGGTTGCAGAATCCTGCAGCCTTTTTTTATTCATTTAAACGAATGTTATTGATTTCTTAAACTTTTTAATTGATGTACTTGAATCATTTCTTTTATCGGTTAAATACAAAATTATGATAACTTCATATATTTGTAGAACAATAGGAATCATTCATCAGGATTAAGTATTCTTTTAAGTAAAGCTTTAACATATGTAGTTATTTATCTGAAATATAATATGATAAGTTAATTACACTTATTTTGAACTTAACAAATACTTAACTATATTTTCGGGTATTTTCACTATAATTGTAAATTATTAAAATCATCAAGCGCTAAATATTTATATTTATTGCGAAATAAATTATGTTTAATAGGTGTTTAACCATATTATTTTCTTTTATTAAAATAGCTTCTCTTTTGCTAGCATTGCTTTGCTTACCTAAAATAGCTGTAGCGCAAACTTGTGATTGTATTGATGAATCAAATTGCAATCCGTGTGAAGGAGGATTTACTAGTATGACCTTTGAATATAGTGGGAATCTGAGTTTCGGTAACACATATACAGTGGAGGATGCAGACGGAATTTTAGTTACCTTAAGACCTCTTTCTTCTACTATTGTTGTAAACAAAAGATTTAGTAGCGAAACTTTTGAATCAAACTCTTTAGTTATAAAAATTTATGATGCTTTTTTAATATTAAATAGGAGGATTGATATAAATGCCAATTGTCAACTTATTGCATTAGGGAACTTATATGATAATGGTAATCTTAAAATAATAGCAGCAAGAAGTTTGCAAGGGCCAATTTGTTGCGAACCTGAAGACACTGATCAAGTTCCTCCTGAATTTGTTAATTTTCCTCAAGATGTTGAATTGTCTTTAGAATTAAATTGTGAGATCGGATATACGTGGAGTCATCCCTCCATTATTGATGATTGTGGCCCTACAAACTTTGTCCAACCTTTTCCTAATAATAATCAAACTTTTGAATTAGGTACCAGATACATTACCTATTTCGCAGTGGATTTGAGTGGCAATTTAGCTTCTGATTCTTTTTCAGTAACAGTAATAGACGAAATTCCTCCAGTTATTACCAATATGCCTCAAAATATTAGTCGTAATGCCAATGTTAATTGTAGGGCTACAGTTTCATGGCCAACACCCTCTGCTTCTGACAATTGTACAGTAGTAGAATTTAGTCCTTCTCATGCTAGAGGCAGTGTCTTCGAATTAGGTACCACTGAGGTAACTTATACCGCAATAGATGAAAGCGGTAATAGCACCTCTAGCTCCTTTAATGTGGTAGTTTCTGATAACGCAGCTCCTGTTTTTTCTTCATTCCCAACAACCATAACAGTACCAGCTAATGAAAACTGTGAGGCAGCAGTCAATTGGGATTTACCAATTGTAGATGATAATTGTACTAGTAACATCGTGCCGGTGGGAAGTAAATCTCCCGGTGATATTTTTCAATTAGGAACTACCACCGTGAATTATACTGCCGAAGATGAAAGCGGAAATAGCGTTAATAGAAATTTTAATGTGGTGGTAGTGGATGATGAACCTCCTGTTTTTAGCACTTTTCCTGATGATATCATAGAATCAGTAGATGCTGATGCCTGTGAAGTGGCTGTTATATGGGAAACACCTGAAGTAGAAGATAATTGTAGTGATGAAGCCAGTCTAGAATTGTTAGCCGGTTCACCGCAATCTGGAGATCTACTAACCATAGGAACTTACACGGTAAGTTATAAAACTGCTGATGAGTTGGGGAATGAGGCTACCCGTACTTTTGATATTGTGGTGGAAGACAATCAAGGTCCTGTTTTTATGGATTGTCCACAGGATAGAATTGTCTTTCTTGAATCTTTATCTTGTGATGCATTAGTAGAGTGGGCAGATCCTCAAGTGTCAGATAATTGTGCTTTAAGAGGTGAATTAGTAAGTAATATAGCCTCCGGAACTCGATTTGGTGCAGGAACTACTGAAATACAATATACAGCAGTGGATGAATCAGGCAATGAATCATTTTGTACATTTAATGTTATAGTACAAAATAATTTTGAGCCTGTAGTCGAAAATTGTCCTCAGGATGTAGAATTGGAGCTTTTTGATAGGGCAGGAGTAAGCCATGATTGGTTGGAACCTACTATTAGTCTGGAATGTGCTGAATTAACAATTGAAAGTAATTATAAGCCAGGCGATCTCTTTCCTGAGGGAACAACAAAAGTAGAATACTATTATGAAATGAATGGTAGTAGAGAAGTTCTTTGCTCATTTGTGGTGAATGTGGAATTGGGTGAAATTGATTTTGAAATAAATCAGTTAATGACTCCTAATGGAGATGGGCAAAACGATTTTTGGAAGATCAATGAAATAGAGAATTTTCCTAAAAATACAGTAGTAATTGTTGACCGTTGGGGCAGTGAAATTTATACGGCCTCAGGATATAACAATGAAAGCACAGCATGGGGTGGTAGCAACAAAAAAGGAGACCTGGTGCCCACTGGAACTTATTATTACTTTATTACAGTTGAGTTTGAATCTTCAGTGGTTAAAAAGAATGGATTTATTGAATTAATTCGGTAGAAATGAATAAAAATTACCTACAACTTATTGGTTTTCTGATACTTTGCTTAATGGCGGGTATTTTGTTATGTCCCAGTAATTTGCAGGCTCAACAAAAAGTACAATATACGCAATACATGTATGATGCTTCAGTGATCAATCCGGCTTATGTAGGGGCGGATGAAGCTTTGAGTTTAACTTTTATCAATAGAAATCAGTGGACAGGCATTAATGGTGCCCCAACAACACAAACACTTTCCGCACATACCTTATTCCGTGAAAAAAAACTAGGAGCAGGAATTATGGTGCATCGTGAAAAAATTGGTGTGCACAGCAACTTTAATATTGCTACAAATTATGCCTATCATCTTCCTGTGGGCTACAATAAAACATTATCTTTTGGCTTACAAGCGGGTATTCATACCCGAAATTCTGATTATGGCTCACTCACTACCGGAGCTACAGATCCGGGTCTCAGAAATATACCCGTGTCAGAAACTTACCTGGATCTAGGTTTCGGCTTCTATTATAGATCACCTAAATTACATATTGGCTATTCTATACCAGAAATTATACCCAATCAGGTATCTATAGATGAAAATTATGCCTCAGGGTTTCAGGAGATAAATCATTTTCTTTTTATGCAATATAATTTAACTGTGAGTCCAATTATTGATTTGCAGCCAGGGTTTCTGATTAAATATATAAATGGTTTACCTTTATCATACGATTTAAATTTGATTGCAACCTTTAAAGAGGTAGTCTCTATTGGCGCATCATACCGGAAAGAAGAATCAATTGATTTTTTATTGCGCTTGCAGGTAACTCCACAACTACAATTTGGCTATGCATATGATTATGCCATTGGTAATTTATCAGGTATTTCAAATGGCTCTCACGAGTTAATGGCGCGCTACATTTTCAAATTCAAACATTCCAACATTGATTCTCCAAGATGAGTAATGCTTTAAGAACTATAGCGCCATGTAAATATTTATCAATGCTACTTTTGAGCATAATGATAACTTTAAACATTTCTGCGCAGGATTCAATGACAGATTTGTTTACAAATGATTTGAAAACAGCAGATTTAGCATATATTAATCAAAATTACCAATCAGCCTTAAGGGCTTACTTACGAGTGGCTGATCGCAAAGATGTACCTTCTTCTTTACCCCTAAAAATCGCCAAATGTTACTACTTTACTAAAAAGTATGATGCAGCAGTAAAAACCTATCGACAATATGTTAACGCCGGTAGGGAATTACCGGCTAATGATTTATACTACTTTGCTGAAGCCTTGTCTATTGTGGGCAATTACGAGGAATCTATACTTTATTATGAAAAATGTTTAGCCCAGGACCCTCAAAATGAGCTACTTATTAAGAAGATCTGGAGATTAAGCAATAGAAGTTATCTTTTTGAGGATTCTATTTTTTATAATGTAAAAGAGGTATCTATTAATACATCCCAAGGAGATCTTTTAGCAGTTCCTTACAAAAATGGAATAGTTTTTAACTCTAATAGAGAAGAAGTTAAACTAATTAAAAAAATTGATGCTTCCACCAATTCAGCTTTTTACAAATTATATTATGCACCCGCCTTTAGAGACCCGCTAGGCATTGGACTCACAGAATATGGGCCCCCCTCCCTTTTTAATGAAGCTTTTCAATCCACTTACCATACGGGGCCACTTTCTTTCTATGAGGAATCAAACAAAATGATTTTGGCTAAATCCAATGATGAAAAATCAGCAGATAAGGGACGTACATTGCAATTGTATTTTGCAGAATTTAAACAAGGCACATGGAAAACCACTCATGCTTTTCCATTTAATAGTAAAGATTATTCCAATACAGACCCAACAATTAATGAGGAGGGTAATATTTTATATTTTGCTTCTAATATGCCGGGAGGTTTAGGGGGGATGGATCTTTATGTTTCAATGCTTTCCGATTCAGGGTGGACAACTCCCAAAAATTTAGGACCGGATGTAAATACGGTGAGAAATGAAGTTTACCCTCATTTACAGGAAGATGGTACTCTTTATTTTTCCTCCAATGGGCATGCCGGACTCGGAGGTTTAGATATTTTTAAACTAGAAACACAAAATGGCAACTTTAAAGAATTGGAAAATGTAGGGTATCCATTAAATTCGGGATATGACGACTTTGGAATTTACACGGATACCTTAAGTAACTCTGGGTATCTATCATCTAATCGAAAAAACGGTGGGTATGATGATGATATTTATGAGTTTGAAATGGATTTACAACCTTATCCTATGACAGTGACAGGGGTTCTAAAGTTTATTGAACATAATTGGATGGATTCCTCCGAATTAAGACCCTTACCTGATGTGACTTTATCTTTAATTGATGATGTGAAAGATTTGGTAGTGGCTGAAACCGTATCGGATAGTGAAGGGAATTTCAAAATGATTGTTCCTTATTATAGTAAGTACAAAGTACGTGTGGTAGGAAAAGATATTGAAGGCATAGTAAGTTTTGAAGTGCCTAAAAATAGAAAAATAAATGATAAATACGATATTGTTGTCGTTAACGATGATTTTAAAACGGTTTCTAATTAAGGGAAGGAAATGAGAACAGGATGCTTTGGAGCCCAATTAATACTTTTTTACTTTTTTAAAATACTAAGAGTTTTTCTTTTAACTAGTATTATTTTGTCTTTTTGTTTACCCATCTACAGTCAGGATAAGCAAAAAATTCAAATTAAAGCATTTAATAATGATTTAAGTCCCTACGGAAATATCAAAGTTTCAATCAACAATGGTGATTTTATTTCCCTTAATGAAAAAGGGACTGCTTTTATTGAATTAGGGACTTCTGATTTACCTATTAAATCTATAGATCCGGACCAAAATATACTGGAAATAGCTTCCTGGACTTTGAGCAAAGGGATATTGGAAATTATTGTACGTAATAAAAGCTATAGAAAAGTACCAATAGTTGTAAAATTGCCAGATGGCACTAGCCTTAATGCAGAAAAAGTAACCTATAAAGGCAATAAAACCATTTCAGCTACCACTGATTCAGAAGGATATATAGAGTTACCTTTAGCTTTAAGCGAAGTAATTAAAACTCCGGAGCAGCTCACTATTTCCGGATTTACTTCCACAAAACTAAGTTTCAATAAAGGAGAATATCAATTAATTGTGGAAAAAACACAATCTCCAATTGTTGTCAATCAATCACTTGCAGATAGTAAATTAAAAAAAGAACAGGATAATGCCTATCTCAGAGATTTTGATATTTCAATGTTGGACTCCATTCAATCGCTCACCATTTTCTACGCTATTTTTAAAAATTATGAGATTGAGAAATTTGATGAGCCTATCAAAAGGAAAATAGATGCTAAATTCGGATCCCTTGTCGGTAAATTAACAGATTCCACAAGTTTATCCGCAATTGACATGATGAATAATATATCTGATACCACCTTTTTAGAAGAGGATATTAAGAACTTAAAGGCACAGGCCAGAAGGGAATCAAATATTTTAATCAATCAAAAAATAACTTTTGAAGAAAAATTGGCATTGGTGAATGAAAAACTAGCCAAAGGTTTCGATAAATTAAATAAAGAGCAAAGAGCTGGGATTTTAGAAAATATTAACGAATTGGAAAATCTATTGGTGGCTAATGAGAGTGTGTTTTTTAAAAATCAAAATAGCTACCAACAGCTTATTTCCAGTTTGAAGGACCGATACTTTGATATCCAACAATTGGAAGGAGCACTTTCTTTAAGTGAGGCCGAAAGGTTGAAAGAAAGAAAAGCTTACAGAAAACAATTACTACAAATATTAGGGTTAATTATTTTATTTCTTGTATTGATTGTATTACTCGTTTACGCCAGCTTAAAGCTGAGAAAGCAGAAAAAAGAATTAACGAAAGCCAATATAAACGTTAAAGAGATTAACGAGAACCTGGAAAACATTGTGTATGACCGTACCCAGCTCCTCGAAGAAACTTTTAAGGAACTAGATACTGTGTTGTACAGGGCATCGCACGATTTAAGGGCTCCGGTATGTTCCATTGCTGGTTTGTGTAATATTGCTTATACTACTTCACCAGAACCAAGTGAGGTGATTGATCGGATGGTTTCCACTAATAATGACATGGACCGATTACTGAAAAAATTGAGTTTAATTAGTGAAATACACCAACCCGGTAAGTTTGAGAAAATTTATATGAAAGATATAATTGCTCAAACACTCAGTCACTTTCAATCGGTAATAGATAAAAATAAAGTGCTTTTTGAGGTTGTCTGTCCTGATGACCTGAGCATTTATACCATCCCTAATTTGATTGAGATCATGTTAGCCAATTTAATTGAAAATGCTATTTATTATTCTTTAATTAAAAATAATGGAGATTACCGCATCTCATTGAAAGCATCTACTGCAAATGATAAGTTACAAATTGAGTTGTATGATAATGGTATTGGTGTAGAGAATTCTATTAAAAGCAATCTTTTTGAAATGTTTTATAGAGGGTCCGAACATTCAAAAGGAAATGGTTTAGGGTTATATATTGTGCAAAAATCTATTCAGGTTTTAAATGGATCCATTCAATTAGAATCTGAATCGGGTAAGTATTCCAGGTTTACAATTCAGCTGCCATTGGAAGGGAATGAAGCCTATTCTTTTGGTTTTTTAAGTAACCGACAAGGGCAATATCAATTACAATCTAATTAGTTAAAATGATTATTTGCCTTTTGAAGTGATTCAGTGAATAGCCTCTTTTTTTTTTCATGATTCCAATTTATTTAAAGAATTGCTGATTTATTCTTTCAGCTACATTAAATTTGCTTCACCATAGTATTTCTTGAAGTTAATTGAAGTAAACTGCCTTTAAACCAATCTTAAAATATGAAGTCTCTAATATTATATATTTCAATAGCTACTATTTTAGTATTTTCTGCCTGCTCAACAAAAGAGCAAAGGCAACAAAGCTTAATTCAGAAAGGCTATGCCAGCCTGGATGAGGGGGAAACGCGTAGAGGAATTGAATTCTTTGAAGATGCTGTAGAGTTGAATCCCGAAATTGCTGCCGCCTGGAATGGAAAAGGGGTGGCTCTCTATAAAAATGGCAATACTTATGAAGCCATTACAGCTTTTGACAGGGCTTTACAGCTTGATCCGGATTATACAAGAGCTTTTTATAATCGAAGTAATGCTTTTTATCAGGCGGGGGAGTATTATAGAGCTTTAGATGATTTGGAACCGGTTTTTAAAGCTTACCAGGATTCAGCTTTCGTTTTTATGGCGAAAGGATTGGCTTTGGTAGGACTAAAAAACTATGAAGAAGCCAAAAAAGCATTTCTGTTGGCTGCCTCTTTTGATTCAACCAATGCAGAAGTTTATGCCAATATCGGTATTGTCTATTACTATCAGAATGAATATGATAATGCTGAGAATTATACACAAAAGGCCCTTGAAATTAATACTGATGAGGCCAATGCATGGAATTTACTTTCACTGATACAAACTGAAAAACAAGAATATGATAAAGCACTGGAATCGGTAAATAAAGCAATTAGTTATAATCAATATGAACCCTATTTTTTGAATAATAGAGGCTATATACTTACTTTAAGAGGTGAATACGAAAGAGCTTATAGAGATTTGAGACAGAGCATTTCTATTGATGAAACGAACCCATATGTGTACCGAAATTTAGGGTATTTGGCTTTGCAAAAGCAGGAATTTTCTGAAGCTATCAGACAATTAAAAGAAGCGCTTGGTAAAAATGATGAGTTATCCTCTGCCAATTATTACTTAGCAGAATCTTATCGCTTAAACGGACAATTAGACCGGGCTTGTGAATTTTATAAAATTTCTGCTGATTTAGAGGAAGAGAAAGGAAAAATAGGATTTGAAAAATTCTGTGGACCAATTGCCATGTAAACCTTAATAAATTTCTTATTTTTGCCACAAATTTTAGAATAAAGATATGTTTGATAACCTCAGTTATAAATTAGACCGCGCTTTTAAAACCCTGAAAGGTCAGGGGCAGATTACCGAAGTAAACGTTGCTACCACAGTTAAAGAAATCAGAAGAGCTTTGGTAGATGCCGATGTTAACTTTAAGGTAGCCAAGGAAGTAACCGATAAAATTAAACAAGAGGCTTTAGGGAGAGATGTGTTAATAGCTGTATCTCCGGGTCAGCTTTTGGTAAAAATTACCCAGGAAGAACTCACCAAATTAATGGGTGAGAAGCAGGAGGACATCACCATATCCGGTTCTCCAGCCACCATATTAATTTCTGGTCTGCAAGGTTCCGGTAAAACGACTTTTACCGGTAAATTAGCTAACAGACTTAAAAAACAAGGCAAGCAGGTTTTATTAGCAGCTTGTGATATTTACCGACCTGCGGCTATCGATCAGCTTAAAGTGTTGGGGGAGCAAATTGGTGTAGAGGTTTATGCTGAGCCTGAAAATAAAAATGCGGTTGAAATAGCCAATAATGCGATTAAACATGCCAAAAACAATGGCAAAAGCGTAGTAATCATAGATACAGCGGGTCGTTTAGCGGTTGATGAAACCATGATGCAGGAAATTGAGGCTTTGAAAAAAGCCCTTAATCCTTCAGAAACTTTGTTTGTGGTAGATTCCATGACCGGGCAAGATGCTGTTAATACAGCTAAAGTCTTTAACGAAAGATTGAATTTTGATGGGGTTGTACTGACCAAGTTAGACGGTGATACCCGTGGTGGTGCGGCCTTATCAATCAGGACTGTGGTTGAAAAACCTATCAAGTTTGTCAGTACAGGTGAGAAAATGGAGGCTATCGATTTGTTCTACCCGGACAGGATGGCTCAACGTATCCTCGGTATGGGTGATGTGGTTTCCTTGGTGGAAAAAGCACAGGAAAGTTTTGATGAAGATGAAGCCCAGCGACTTTCTAAAAAAATCCGTAAAAATCAGTTTGACTTTGAAGATTTCCTTTCCCAGCTTCAGCAGATTAAGAAAATGGGTAATATCAAAGACTTACTAGGCATGTTACCGGGCATGGGTAAGCAGATTAAAGATATGGATATTGACGATGATGCCTTCAAACCAGTGGAAGCTATCATTCGCTCCATGACCAAAGAGGAGCGAGGCAACCCTGAGCTAATGAATGCTAGCCGAAAGACAAGGATTGCTGCCGGTAGCGGTACTTCAGTACAGGAAATCAATAACCTGTTAAAGCAGTTTAAAGACATGCGCAAAATGATGAAAACCATGAATAAAATGAGTGGCACCAAAAGGGGCTTAGCCGGATTTAATCCTTTTGGGAAATAAGGGTTTAAGTCATATCCCGAGCAGGTCGGATCGGTTTTCTTCTAATACACTTTGAAATAGGATTTTATTTTTAATAGCATTTAAACTTTCAAATAAGTTCTTGGAAAGTACCGATCAAAGCAGAAAGGGGGTGATATTTCTCTTTTGCCTCAAGAAATTACAGCCTGTCTTTTGAGGCATTTGGCTGAGAATGACGAGATTTTTTTTACTTTTTTACGAAAAATTTAAAGCTTAAATTAAATGTAATACTATAAAGACCGAACTCCCTCTCTATCGCCTGTCCCGACCAATCGGGAGAGAGGGCTGGGGTGAGGCTAATTTAATATTTGAAAACCCAATGGTTATTTAATAATCATTGGGTTTTTTTTGAATGTAGAATCGTAGCATGCTACGATTCTACATTCAAAAAAAAACGTTTCCAAACCCCAAAGCAACCTTTTATATAATTCCATCAATTACAGTTGTACGGGCAAAGTTTTTGCCGTAAAATAGCGGGAATGAATAAGTTTTTCTTCACACGCTTACAATATGAATCCGGTGACTGGAATGTAGACCAAAGGATGCCCAGCAACCTGCTAAACTCCATCATCGAATACACCAATATACCAGTAGATACAGAGGAAAAAATAGTGCCTTTAAGCAGTGATGAAATCTTTAATTCACCTTTTTGCTACTTAAGTGGCCATAAATTGGTTCAGTTTACCCAAAGAGAGCGAGAGAATTTTGAAAAATACATTGAAAATGGCGGTTTTATCTTTGTTGATGATTGTAATCATGACATAGATGGCCTTTTTGCTAAATCTTTCGAAAACCAAATGGCCGAAATATATGGTAAGGAGGGGTTGGCAAAGATTCCCAACGACCATGATATTTATTTTAGCTTTTTCGAATTTGATGACGGTCCACCAACCACCACACAGGAATTAAATGGCTGGGGAGATGATATCGTGCATGATTACCTTAAAGCTATCACAAATGATGGGAAAATCCGGGTGCTATACAGTAATAAAGATTATGGCTGCGAATGGGATTACGATTTCAGAAATAAAAGATGGCTGGCACAGGATAATACCAAATTTGGGGTGAACATTGTAATGTATGCCCTGTTCAACTAAAACATAATTTTAAGACAGATTGCGGAAATGACAAAGAACGAAATTACAGATTTAAGCGATAAATTCAATCTGGCAAAATCAGAGTTGGCCAAGGTAATCGTAGGTCAGAAGCAAATCATCAATGAGGTTTTTATGGCCCTGCTGGCCGATGGACATATTCTTTTAGAGGGTGTGCCTGGGCTTGGTAAAACTTTATTAGTGAGATCCTTATCGCAGGTGATGGATTTAGATTTCCATAGAATACAGTTTACCCCGGATTTAATGCCATCAGATATTATTGGTATGGAAATCCTGGAAGAGGATAGAGCTACAGGTAAAAGGTTTTTCCAGTTTAATAAAGGACCTATCTTCAGTAATATTCTGCTAGCGGATGAAATTAACCGTACACCACCCAAAACACAGTCTGCATTGCTGGAAGCCATGCAGGAAAGGGAAGTGACCTATGCCGGACAAACTTATGAGTTGCCTAAGCCATTTTTCTTATTGGCCACCCAAAATCCTTTGGAACAATCTGGTACTTACCCATTGCCGGAAGCACAGCTAGATCGTTTTTTATTCTACAGCATAGTGGAATATCCTGCTGAAAATGAGGAATTAATGATATTGCAACAAACCACTGGTGCAAAAGCTAGTGAATTGAAAGCCCAACTTTCGGCAGAGGATATCCTTTCTGCCAAAAAATGGGTGAGGGAAATCATTATAGAGGAAAGTATTATTAAAAAAACGAATGAACTCGTCCGAAGTACCCGACCTCAAAACAGTGAAAATGAGCTTGTAAAAAAATATGTTGAATGGGGTGCAGGTCCCAGAGCAGGGCAGTCCATCATTTTAGCAGCTAAAGCCAAAGCATTTCTGGAAGGCAGGTTAGCAGTGATACCGGAGGATGTGTTATCAGTTGCACATTCAGTTTTAAGGCATAGGGTGGTGCTAAATTTTACCGCCCGAACTGAGTCATTCACAGTAGCACAATTAGTAGATGAGCTATTAAAGCTATTTAAATAGAAACTAATTATTACACCAGTCACTTATAAGCTAAATTGGTCTCCTTTTAATTTAAATGTCAGACATTCAACAAATATTCTCCTTAACAGATTTAGAGGCACTCAGGGCCTTACAAATCTATGTAAAGTATTTGGTGGATGGTTTGCTTGCCGGAATGCATCAGAGTCCTAAAAAGGGCTTTGGTATTGAGTTTAAAGAATACAAAAACTATACACCGGGTGACAGCCTGAAACAGCTTGACTGGAAATATTTTGCCAAAACTGATCATTATATGATCAAAGAAGCAGAGGTAGAACGGCAGAATGATTTTATTTTTGTGCTGGATCAAAGTGAATCCATGAATTTTGAAGGAGAAAATACTTCTAAAATAAATTTGGCAAAGGCATTTATAGCCTCTATGGCTTACCTGGCGCAACAGCAGCACGATAAATACCAAATATTTAATTTCTTCAGTAATGCCCGCAATTACGATAGTTTTCTTTTTGAATTAATTAAAATAACAACCCAACCATCATTCCAGTATACGGAAATGCTTCCTCAGCAATTTCAAAAAGCTAAAAGTACTGTTTTCTTTATTTCTGATGGGTATTTAGAAGATGATGAATTAGATAAATTACTTAATGACTGGTCTTTATCCACTCACAAAATGGTTTTCGTTCATTTACTTTATAATAGTGAAATGACACTTGATTTTAAGAAAAAGAATTACAGATTTCAAGATTTAGAAACCGGTAAAATGCTCCAAATCAATACGAAAGAAGCTTTTACTACTTACAGTGAACAATTAAACAAATGGCATAATAATATTAAACAGCTCTGTTCCAATAGGGGTATAACCTACTATCAAATTGATGCATCCAAGCCATTGAGAAATGATATATTGCATTTACTCAATCTTATAAACTTTTCGCTCAAATGAGTTTTGTTAATCCTTTTTGGTTTTGGGGGCTATTGGCCTTAATAATTCCGCTCATTATTCATTTGTGGAGCAGGCAGAAAACACGTATTCTACCTTTTGGGAGCTTACGCTTTCTGCAGGAATCTTCCAGCTCACAATCCAGAAGCATTCAATTGACGGATGTTGGATTAATGTTTCTCAGGATGATGTTATTTCTTTTGATAGTATTATTTATTGTGCAAATAAACTGGAATAACAAAACTCAAAATGAAAAATGGCTTGTTTTAGGTGATGAGGTTGAAGTACCAAATGCTTTTCAGAACAGTGGTTATAAAATTTACAATATCAATGATTTAAATAGCCCATCAACCAATTTAAATAAGTGGTATTTTCTGCAGGAATTATCTCAAAACTACCCCGAAATTGATTCACTTATATGGATTGATCATTTTCACAATAGTGATTTCTGGGGAGCTATTCCGCCACTGTCATTTAGTTTTCAACTGTTTAATAAAGCTGATGAACCTGCACAAAACACTATTTTAAGTACAACAGATTCCGTTAATTATGCCCTGTCAGGTCTGGAAGAAGATCAGGAAGTAATATTTCATAAAATATTGAATGCTAATGAATTATACGTAAATGATCAAGTGGTTTTTGAGGAAGTGCAAGAGGAACATGCAGCCATCTTATTCACTAATGAGTTTAAAAATGACATTCCTCTGCAGTTTGTATTTGAGAAATCAGGACGTAAAACATGGCGAACAGTTGAGAATTGGCCTTATAAAACTATTTATGTTTCAGAGGAGTATCTGAATGATAAGCGTTTAAATGATGAGCTGCTATTATTAATTAGTGAACAGATTGCACAATATGTTGTTCATGTTTGGAATTATAACAATTGGCAGCAGGCGACAAATATTAAAAGAGAGAAATTGGATAAAGCACTGATTAGTAATATAGTAAGGGCTAAGAATGAAGTGCTTTTTTGGATTATTTTAGTGTTGTTTTTGATCGAAAGATTTTGGGTTTATCAAAAAAGAAATGGATAGAAGTTTTCAACGATATTGGAATCAACTTTTCTGGAAATTTAGAATTTCTCAGATAGCTGCGCTGTTATTAATGAGCGGAGCTATTACCCTCATTACCGTAGGTACTTTAGCATTTGTAAATATACGCTGGCCTTATGAATTTACTTTAGCCTATTTCTTGTTGTTCGTAGCTATTTTTAGTGTTTGGTCATCTTTTTGGCACTTTTCTAAAGTTAAATTAAAGGAAAAAATGCATCAATTATACCCTGAATTGGAATACAGCTTGCATCTTTTTTTAGAAAATAATTCTAGTGCCTTATCAATACTTCAAAAAGAAAAGATTATTCAGAGATTACCACCACTTTTCAAAATTCCTGTGGATGAAAAATGGGCTAAAATGGCGGTATTAGGTTTTTTGGCGATTGGTATTTACTTTATTGGATTGAATAATTTTGATCCTAAGCTTGTTACAATTGAAAATTCTCCTAAAGTACAGCTTGAAAATGATATCAAAATTACTCAACAAAAAGAGCCCTTTGTAAAAGGTGAATCAGAAATTTTGATAAGTCCGCCACCTTATACACGTTTAAAAAATAGGGTATGGGAGAAGGATATAAAAATCCCCGAAGGCAGTAAATTAAGTTTTTATATTAAAGGGGGTAATGCAGAGCCATACCTAATCCAGCAAGGAACAGATACCTTATCATTCTCAAAAAATAAGCAGGTATGGGAAAAGCATTTTTGGCTCAACTATGCCACAGCCTTGCAACTCTATTTTCAAAAAGAGGACTCAACAATAACCGAAGATTTGATGGTTTTTGAGATATTGAAAGATCAAAAACCGATGATTAGCACCAATTTGGAGCAAAATAGGGTGGAAATTCCGTGGCTGCAACTACAGAAGACATTTGATTTAACCATTCAAATGAATGACGATTATGGATTAACACAAGCCAATATTATTGCTACCTTAAGTAAGGGAGATGGAGAATCTGTTAAGTTCAGGGAGTTAAAATGGGCCTTGCCACAATTCAATTCCGGATATAAAAGCCAAAATATTGATTATCAATTAAGAATGGATACGCTGGGACTAGATCCCGGTGATGAATTGTATTTTTATGTAGAGGTGTTCGATAATAAGTATCCTGAAAACCAATCGGCAAAATCTGAAGTGTATTTTATTGAAGTGTCAGATACCACATTGCAGGAGTCTGTAGCTTTTGAAGGCTTAGCATTATCCACTGAGCCTGAATTTTTTAAAAGTCAACGGCAGATCATTATTGACACAGAAAAGTTAATTAAAGATCAAAATAAAATATCCCTTAATGCATTTGAGGACAAAAGCGATGAAATAGGAGCAGATCAAAAGCTTTTAAGGCTTCGATACGGCATTTTCCTCGGAGAAGAGTATGAAGTAAAAGGAGGTATGGGGAAAATGGCAGGCGATGAGGAAGATCATAGTGACCATGACCATGAGGAAGGAGAGGAGCATGATCAATCCAGCCATGCTGGTCACGATCATGGAGACAATGAGAGCAATGGGGTACAGCCAAATGAGCGAAATTTCTCCAATGACTTGTACAACTCACCGGAATTAGAAGCTTATGTTCATTCGCATGATAATTCTGAAATTGCTACTTTTTTTGATGCGGAGGTGAAACAAAAACTAAAAGAAGCTTTGGCTAATATGTGGGAAGCAGAACTTTATTTGAGAACCTATAGACCTAAAATGGCGCTTCCCTTTGAATATAGGGCGCTGGAATTAATTAAGGAAGTACAAAGAGCATCACGTATTTATGTGGAGCGTATGGGTTTTGAACCACCACCTTTGGAGCCTGATAAAAGAAGGCTAACAGGTGATTTAAAAGCTATAAAGCCAAAAACGGGAACCTTTTCACCTGATTTAGAAAACTTCTGGAGTGATTTGCGAACTATTACAACTGAAATGAAGGGAATGGTAGATAAGGACAAGCAGGAACAAAAATCGCTGTTAGTAAATGAGTTAAGTGATTTATTAATTAGTGAAATAATTAAAAATCCTGTTAGATATGCTCAAATTTTGGTGCAGGTCAATAAATACAAGCAGTCGGGCAAACTACAATCCTATGAGCAGATTATTTTTATGCTTGAGCAGATTTTGCCTGTACCTAATGAAGAATTTAGAGGCATTCAAAGCAATAAGTTGCAATTGAAATCAATTTTTCACCAACAATTACAACCTGAATAATTTGTCTGATATTAGTTTAACATATGAGTTTTTAGCCTGGCACATCATCATTTTATGTGTGTTACTGATAATTATTTCAGTCTTTGAATGGAAGCTAAAAAAGCGAAATAGAATACTAAGGATATTTGCAGTCAGTATAGCGCTTATATCACTTTATATCATATACCTAAAGCCAGTTATTTCCATTGATAAACCAACAAAATCCATCGTATTAATTGGTAAAAATATTTCTAACAGCCTATCTGATTACCTTGTCAAATTTTCAGAATATGAGGTTTTGTTTTGGGATGAAAACACACATTTACTAAAATCTAAAAACCAAAAAAGAACCTATAGCTTTAGTCAGTTAGACTATGCCATAGATACTTTGTTTGTGAGAGGGTATGTACCTCCCATTAACCCAGCCTATTACCAACATTTGGTGATGGCGGATACTGTTAGCCGGAAGTACAGTATAGATTTTCCGGATAAAATTTATTTAGGTGACACTATTAGCTTAAAAATCACTAATAAATCAGACGAAAATATAATAGTAGAAGGTCAATTAGGCAACGATAGTATTAAAAATGAAGTGCTCAAATCTGACCAAGACTATTTCCTTAATTATATACCCACAACGAGTGGTTTTCATCAGTCTGTTGTACTGATAGATGAGGAAGAGGAGTATAATTTCAGCACCTTAGTAGAAGATAAACGGAAATATGTTTTTCACCTATTAGCAGAAACACCAGATTTTGAATGGCGATTTTTAAAAGATTTTTTAGCAAAAGAGGGTCATGCAATTTATTTGAGAAGTAAAGTTTCCAGTAAAAAGTATAAAACTGATTTTGTAAACTGGCCGGACTCATTAAGTGCACAAATGAAGACATTTAATCCGCTGTATAGTAATGTATTAATCATTGATATGGAAGCATGGAATAAGATAGGAAATTCCGGCAGAACTAATTATCTGTCTCTATTAAATGAAAAACAGGGTGTTTTACTATTAAGGGCCAATTCAAATGAAAGACTTAATTTAAACAGTATTGAATCAGATTTGAATGGTTATGTGATTGTTGGGGAAAGTTCAAATGAGTATGAAGGGCTTAAAATGGCAAGCATCAATAAACAAAGGGATTTTGATCAACATAAGGAATTACCTTTTTTCTTTACTATTCTAACAGACTTAAGTATTGGAATTACCCCTATGCAAGATACTTATAAGTGGCAATTAGCGGGTAAAGAGTCAATTTATAGTAACTACTGGATCAAAATAATCAATCAACTTTTACGCGATCCGGCAGAAAGATACCAGGACAAAACTCAGTGGCCGGTACAGTTTCAACCATTTCATTTTCAACTTTGGACCAGTACTGATTTTGATAAAGTGAAGGTAGTAAACAATAAATCTGATACCATAAATATTGGCTTAATTCAAGATAAACATTACCCTGAAAGACGACATTTAGTGTATTACCCTGTTTCCACAGGCTGGCATCAAATCATTTCACAAAACAAAACCATAATCGATCAATTCTACGTTCATCCAGAAGAAGCTTCAGCCCAAAATTTGATGGATTTATCTTATAAATTTGAGTACAATAATTATTTCAATGAAATTTCATCAACAGAACAATTTAAATCATCAAATAATAAGGTCAAATCTTTAATATTATGGTTTTTTTTATTGTTTTTGCTAAGTATTAGCTTTTTATGGGTAGAAGAGAAAGTATAATAGTATGATAATAAAAATTGCTTTAAAATATTTGTTATGTATTGCACTGATATTTCATGTAGGAATTCACTCTACAAATGCACGTCAAGGACCCGATTCCTTATCTTTATGGCCAGAAAATGTAGCTTTTGATGAAACAATCACTCTTTTATCCGAATACCTGCAAAGAGAATCTGTAACAGGTAATGAAAAAGAAGCTGGCATTTTCATGGAAGATTATATTCGTTCAACAGGCTTACATTTTAGACTTTTTTCAGACTATAACGATCGTTATAATTTTGCAGCTTCTTTATATCCTTTGGATAGTGGAAAGCCTAATATTGTTTTTCAGAATCATATCGATGTAGTGCCTGCCGAAAATGTCGATTTGTGGGATCACGATCCTTATAGTGGTCATTTTGATGGTAAGTATATTTATGGTAGAGGGGCATTGGACTGTAAGGGATTGGGAATTATGCAGTTAAAAGCATTATTAGCTTTTCAGCACGATTATGACTCAGCGGATTTGCCTTTTAATGTCACGGTGTTATTTTTATCAGGTGAGGAAACTGGAGGTAGCAATGGAGCAACCTATGTAATCAATAATTTTAAAGAGGAATTAAATGCAGCTGTGGTTCTGGGAGAAGGCGGGGCTGGATACCGCGATGTTTTAAAGAATAAACCTAATAAAGCCGTCTTTGGTGTTTCAATAGCTGAAAAGCAAAGTTTGTGGGTGAGATTGAAAGTAACTAATGATGATGCGGGACATGGAGCAGCACCTTCAGCCAATTACGCTAATTTACAGCTCATAAATAGCTTAGGGAGGTTAAACACGCGCAAAGTTAATCTTTTATTTGACCGTAGCACAAGACAGATGTTTAGGAGATTAGGTAGAGCTGAAGGTGGTTTTCGAGGGTTTTTTATCCGGAATATTAATTGGTCAATTTTAGCTCCTTTTGTGCGTAAACAAATTGAAAACGATCCGTTTTTTTCTTCCTTAATTACTAACACCATAACAGTATCAAACATTTATAATCCACCAGGACCACCTAATCAGATTAGCAATTATGCAATTGCCATTTTAGATTGCCGATTGGTACCTGGTACTTCTACCAAAAATTTTTTAAATTATATAAAAAGAAGACTGGATAATGATAATATAGAAATTTCAGTTATTTCCCAAAGTCCGGAAGCAAAGCCTTCGCGCTTAAACTCTTTTTATAAAAGTTTAGAAAGAGCAATAGCAGAGGTTTATCCTGATGCTGAGACCATTCCCTTCTTATTTCCTGCAACGAGTGACAATAGTACCTTTAGGGCTGCAGAAATTCCCTCTTATGGATTAATTCCTGCCATAATTCAGACCTCAGATATTAATAGTATCCATAGCCATAATGAACGGATTAGTACGGAGGTTTTAGGCTCTGGTATTAAAATTTATTATAATTTTTTGAAAGAAGTACAACTAAAAGAGCCTTTCACTTTGTTTGGTTATAAGTTTAAAGATGAAGATGAAGAATAATGAAGAAATCTAAGGTGTTTTTAATTATTGCCGTGGTTTTTATGGCTATCGTTTTTTATATTGTTTATGATATGTCGAGCAGAACCACATTTCCCGGAGGAAAAAAGCCAAATAATCAAACAAAAACGGCAATAGACAGTATTAATCGTGACACATTTAAGATAGAAGTAAGACGCAATGAGCCAGACAGGAAAAAAGATTGATATAGAAAAAATTGATTTGGAAAAAATGAAAGAGGGCACAACCGATAAGCCCGGCACCCTTGCTTTTCCACATCATTCCGGAAGTGCGCTAATAAAACCTGAAGATAAAGGCAAAATAAAGGGTAGGGCTGTTGCAGCTATGCAGCAGCAAACAGAAAACCAAATGAGTCAGCTCTACGAACAGATGCAATTATTGGCAAATCAGGCTAAATCTTTGCAAAAGAGGGTTGAAATATCTGAGAGAATTTATCTTTCGAAAATGAACTTTGAGCCATTAATTAATCATACTTACTATTTGTATGAGTTTGAAGATGGAAAGGATATTCTCTCATTAATTGCTCCAAATGAATGGGGTAAGAGCAAATCTTATATTAAATATTTAGCCACAGTAAAGCTACTGGCAGATCACACCTGGGAGGTTATTGATAAACCAGAAGATAAAATAGATGTAGAGGATGCAGCAGAGTAGATTATATATTATTTTTGAAACAGCACCCGATAATAAGAATTAGAATAAATCCATCTACTATTCGTTTCATTAAAGTTTAGTATAAAAACAAGAAAGTATATCTTTGCTCTATGATTAAAAATTATCTCTCATTATTATTTCTCTTTTTAGCGCTTTCAGCCTGTTTGCCAGATGATTCTACTTTTGAAAATTTTCGCAGAAATGAGTTAAGATACATGCTATCTAATAATTCAGAAAAAAAGTGGTTGGTAGATAGTAGAGTTGTAAATAATGAGCCAGTGGAGTTGAATGCATGTGATTCTGCCCGTCAATTAATTTTTAGGTTTACAAGTAGCTCCACCGACAAAGATAGTTTGTTCTACATCAACAGAGATCCTCAATGTGAAGATTCAGCAACGGTGCAGGCCGGTTATTGGTATATCCCAACAACAAATGTAACACCTCCAGGAGTAACAGATTCATTGTTTTTGGTATGGGAAGATGCTGCTCCCATCGCTTATAAAATTACTGACATTACACCAGCATCTTTTCAGATTGAAAGTTTTCTTCGTAGCACCCCTTTTCAGGAGACTTTTGTTTTACCTGATAGCGTTGGTTTGTGATATATTACACTTAATTATAATTCAGGGTTAAATTTTTTGTTGCAGGTATTTTGAGGAGGGAGGAAGAATTCGGTAGAAACAACATAATAATCCTCTCAAAATCCCGTAGAGATGCTATTTTAGTTACCGTATGATTGACTGCCTAGGGTTTTTGATGTACCTTAATCTGCCAGCTACCAAAACTGTTCAAAATTCAATTATTTATTGATTAATATACGCTGTTGAAATTGCCAATTCCTTCATTATATCAGCAAATATGCTATAAGATTTTAACCTGTCGTGATGGTTATATACATGGGAAACTACCATCAACTCATTCACTTGAGTAGCTTCTATAAACTCCTCCGTTTTGGCTTTTACATGTTCCTTATCCCCGATAAACGCATATTTTAGCATCTTTTGAAATGATGGATGCTGTGCTAATTCCTTCAAGTCAGGCGTCATATCTGTTGGGGGCTGCATAAAGTCGATATTATTGGTCATCACACCCAACATCATTTTAATTAAAGAGGTAGATAATTTCTCCGCTTCCCCGTTGCTTTCAGCGGCAATCACATTAATGCAAGCAATTGTATAAGGCTCTTGTAATTGTTCTGAGGGTTGAAATTCATTATAATAAATACTTAATGCTTCCATTAACTGGCCTGGCGCAAAATGACTGGCAAATGCATAAGGTAAGCCATTTTTAGCCGCAACATGGGCACTATCAGTACTGGAACCTAAAATGTATAGAGGAACATTGATGCCTTCGGCCACAGTGGCTCGTACGCTGGCAGTTCTATTATTCTCTGAAAAATATTGCTGTATTTGATTTACCTCATCCGGGAATTTGTATACAGAATGCATCCTGTCAGACCGAATAGCATGCGCTGTTACCTGATCGGTACCGGGAGCTCTGCCCAAGCCTAAATCAATTCTGTTCGGGTACAGCGCGCCTAAGGTGCCAAATTGTTCCGCTACAATTAATGGCGAATGATTAGGTAACATCACACCTCCTGATCCCACCCTGATTTTATTAGTATTACCTGCAATATGCCCAATTAAAACGGAGGTAGCAGAACTTGCTATGCTCTTCATATTATGATGTTCTGCCAACCAAAACCTTGAATATCCAGCTTTTTCAGCATTTTGGGCTAATTCTACTGCTTTTTGAAACGAATGAGCTGGAGTTTCACCTTGCGCCACTGTCGCCAGTTCCAAAACGGAATAAGATATATTTGAATTCATTATTTTTTTGAGAATTTGAGAAATCTGGATGACTAAATAATAGCCCTCTAATTGTTATCGTTTAGTACGGCTAAAAGTGAGGAATGTTGAAGCTATTTTACTTCAAATATTGGTTAAGATCTGATATGATATACGAATTAAATAAGTATCAATTAAGATGTTTATTATTTCAATAATGCCTCTACTAATTCATTTTTAAAATCTTCTTTTTGCATTTCTTTTGAAAGCTCCTGTGCCTTTGTTTTATAAGTTGAATTTGTCCATAAATCCATCACCTTAGCATTTAACCTTTTATAATTGAGTTGATTGATTTTGATACCTTTAGGACCTGCGCCTTTTTCAGAAATCAGCTGATTCCACATAAATTGGTCGACAATATGTGGGATAATCATGGTAGCGCAGCCATATTTTATACCTAAATGAGTGGTGCCTGAACCTCCATGGTGGATAAAAGCATAAATTTTAGGTAAAATCTTGTGGTAATTTAAATTTTCCTCAAAATGAATATGATCACTTTCAATATTTTCCAACTTTATCAATCCACCATTTGCAGTATTAATAATTGCAGGGATTTGCAAACCTGCTAGAATTTGGCAGAAAAGTAATGTAATTTTTTCGGGCCAGGGATTAGTCATGCTGCCAAAAGTAATCAACATGACCTTCTTGTGTTTATCGATGAATTTTAAGAGGACTGGACTTTCTGCCATATCGCTCTGCCCAGACTTTTCATGATAACCTAAAACCTTTACCGGGCTATTTTCTGCAACTTCTCCAGAAAATAGGGTTGGGGAGATAGTATAGATAAGTGGGGTTTCTTTTAAGCAATTTTTTAAGGCTTTTTTATCCACTTTTTTCTGGTTTTTTAGCTTTTTAGCCCATGAATGCACAAAGCTTAGCAATCCAAAATTTGCGACCTTGTAGCTTAATTTCTCTATATTTATTCCTAATATGCTTTTAGGGAAACCTAAATGAGGATAGCCTTTTATTCGGTGTACAATAAAAGGAACAGGCGAAACGATTTTTTGTCGGATATCATCCATAACAGCAGAATAAAGAGGGTAAACAGCCTTGTTATGGTGTATAATTAAATCAGGTTGTACAAGTGATGTAATAGTTTGCTGTTCTACCATCATCATCTTATTCACTTTCATTCCTTGTTTAGCGAGCCTAATGAAAGATACTGCTTTTTCAAACACGTTTTTACCACCGCCCATCACAACCTCACCATCTTTACTATGTAGAAGTTTGAGAAATTCAGGGGTCAATGCATGAAAAGAGCTTCCTAAAGGCTCAGTTAATAGACGGAATTGTTCGGGAAATGCACAAACAACTTCATGATTATTAGCCTTCAGAATTTCAGCTATAGCTATAAAAGGCTCAATATCTCCCCTTGTTCCGATAGAAATAAGTAAAATCTTCATTTTTACAACTATAAATTATAAAGTAGGGGTAAGGTAATAATATTTTAACATTAGTGGAAAACGCAAAAGTAATTAGTTGATGAGATTAATTAGGATGGAATAAATAATTCTTTAGGTGAAATCTGTAAAAAAACCTCTATTAATTACAATGAGATCTAATTTATCTTTTTTAAAAAGCTAAGAATCATCTAGTCTTAGAGAAATTATACCACTTTAAGCTTGTTAAATACCGAATCATTAGCTTATTTGAAGTCAAACTAATTTTTTAGCCTATCATGCCTCAGAGTAAAACTGATTCCTTGAAAAATGAAATTTCGCAGCCAGTAGAGCAAATTACCGCAAAAGTTACCTCCTGGTGGGAAGCGTTTGTTGATATGGTGCCCAATATGTTAGTGGCTTTGGTTTTACTAATACTATTTGTATTCATTGCCAGGCTTATTAAAAAAATATTCATCAAGATTTACAGAAAGTCTTCAGACAATAAAGCAATCGAAAACCTTTTTTCTACTATAGTTTATTACGCGGTTTTAGGTTTAGGCCTTTTTATTATATTGGGGATACTCAAATTGGATAAAGCTGTAACATCACTGTTAGCGGGGGTCGGTGTAATAGGGTTAGCGCTTGGTTTTGCATTTCAAGATATTGCTGCGAATTTCGTTTCGGGTATTATATTAGCTTTTAACAAACCATTTTTGGTAGATGATGTGATAGAAGTGCAAGGATTGATGGGAGTTGTATCAAGAACCAACCTGAGGGTGACAGTAGTAAGAACATATCAAGGACAGGAAGTCTACGTACCCAATAAAGATGTTTTATCCAACCCTATAATTAATTATACTGTGTTAGGAGAAAGAAGAATAGATTTAGCATGCGGTATTTCTTATGGAGATAATTTGAAGAAGGTGGAAGAATTAGTTCTTACAACCATAAATAATTTAGAAGGAGTGATCCGCAAAGAGGATATGATTTTTACTTATAAGGAATTTGGTGATAGTTCCATTAATTTTGAGATTAAATTCTGGATTAAATTTCCTGATAACCCCAGTTTCCTTGCAATGAGGTCATCTGCCATCAAAGAAATTAAGGCGGCATTCGATAAAGAAGATATTACGATTCCATTCCCAATCAGAACGCTGGATTTTGGTATTAAAGGTGGAGAAAAGCTATCCGAAATGAAGATAGGAAACCGTGACAGTAAAAATGCATCTTAAATAGGTAATAACTTATAGGCAATCCTTTTTTATTCTAAACTTGATATCATTAATTTTAATAAGCTGCTGAAAATGATAAAGATATTTCAAAACCTGTTGCTAGTATCAATTATAGGCTTATCCTTATCTTGTACGGATACGAATAATCAAATAAGGAGTAATAATGCTCAATCAGATGCAGCCGTATTACAGCACACAGTTTATTTTTATCTAATTGATAGTCTTTCAGATGCAGATAAGCAATTATTTGAAAATGGACTCCAGCAATTACTATCCATCGAGTCTGTCTATCGCTCTGAGATGGGCAAAACAGCAGCTACACCCTCAAGACCAGTCACTGATCATGAATTCAATTATTCTATATCAGCCTGGTTCAAATCTATGGAAGACTATAAAATCTATGCAGATCATCCGGAACACCTTGATTTTATTAAGAAATATGAATTGTTTTGGAAAGACGTAAAAGTGTTTGATTCGGAGATTATTAGGGGAGATAATTAAAAGAAGTGACATATATAAATTCAATGGGAGCCAGAAATTTTTATTGCATGAACAGGTTAATTTCTATAAAATTGGTTCTTTTACTCTTAATCACAGTAAACTTTGCTTGCTATAGAAAAGTGGAAAAAGAAATAGTAAGTGATCTTCATAAAAGTACAGATAATCAAATTCTGAGTTTATATGATAGTAACACATTAGTAACAACAGCTGATTCACTATTCCAAAACAATTCTTTTGTCGGTTCTATAAATTTATATTCTGAATTGGTGAAAAGAGATTCATTGAACGGTGAATTTTTTTATAGACGAGGTTATAGTTATGGACAACTTCTAATGTTTGATTCTGCTGTTTTAGATTTTGAAAGATCTGCTCAGCTAGGGTTTAGGAAATTCGATGCTTATTATTCATTAGGTATAATATTTAGTCATTTTGATGACTCAATGGCTTTATATCATCTAAATAATGCTTTAAATGAGGATCCATCTTCACAATTAGTACAAGATTTAATTTTTAATATAAAGAATCAAGGTAGTTTAAGTATATAACAATTGTCATTTATATATGATTTGGGATTTATAGAAATGCCCGGCTGGCGCCAGCTGGTAGCTGATGTCCATTGATAATATGCTTTCCTTCACCTCAATACTTCAAAATAAACTCCTGCAAATTCTCAGCTCTTTCCATGTCCAACTTTTTCCTTAATCGGTAGCGGGCAATTTCCACACCTCTCACGGATATATTGAGTAGGTGAGCAATTTCTTTAGTGCTTAAATTCATGCGTAAATAGGCACTTAACTTCATTTCCTGCGGACTAATAGTTGGGTAGTCGTCCTTTAGTCTTTTAATGAAATCACCATGAACCTGGTCAAAGTGGATAGAGAAATGCTCCCAATCGTTATCTGAAGCTATATTTTTGTCAATATTATTGATAATTTTATTGATTTCCTGCTTTACCTCTTGGTTTTTGCTTCTTTTGGTAATGGTGTTTAAATTAGTTTTTACATGGCTGATAAAACTATTTTTATTAATCAAGTGCATGGTTGAAGTAGCTAGCTCCTTATTCTGAAGGTCTATTTTTGCTTCTAAGCTTTCATTCTTCAATCGCTCAATTTCTTCTTCTGAAGACTTTAATTCTGTATCGATCCTATTAATTTCTTTTTCTTTTTCTTCAGTAAGTATTTCCGTCTTCTTTTTATAGCGTGTCTCAAAACCAAAAAATACTACTGCTAAAAAACCAACTCCCAATACGAAATAAATAGAATAGGCGAGACTAGTTCGATACCATGGTGGTTTAATGGTAAAGGTAAACTGTGCTTCTTTACTTATTTCATTGTAAATATTTTTGGCTCGCACATGAAAAGTATAGCTACCTTCTTTTAAATTACTATACTCCTTTACCATTAAATCTGTCCATTCACTGAAATTGGACTCTGCATTTTCCAGCCAAAACTGGTATTTGGTTTTATTCTGCCCTTCAATAAAGGGTGCACTAAAAGAAAATTGAATAGCATTATTTTTAAAGGCAAAATTAGGTTTTAATTCACTATTAGCAGAATCAGGTATCTTGTCAACACTATATTTAGCATTCAAGGTAAGCGAATCTTCATCGGAACTAATTCTGACACTATTTATCAAAGTAGCAAAATTATGATCAACCGTTTTTGTTAGCTTATTATTGAAATGTATAAAACCTTCCTTAGCGGCAAATAGCACTTGGTTAGCTTCTAATGTGATTAATTTTTGCAAATCATCATTTAAAAGCAAATTTAATCTATTGAAAATATTACTATATTTTTGATAGGTTCCATTATTTCTCTTTCAAAAACACCTATTTCGTTCAAACTGGTATAAAAAATATTACCTACCGGGTCTTCAATTAAGCTATTGATTGGGCCTCCTAGTGGTATAAATTCATTGAAATAAGCATCCCGTACAAATCTGTCAGAACTTTCATCATATCTGTAAAATCCTTCTTCAGTAGAAAAAACCAACCTGTTGTTAATTTCCCATACATTTATAAGGTAGGTGGAAGGTAAGCCTGACTCAACACCAAAATATTGATACGTAACATGTTTTAAATCTTCATCCAATTTAATTTTAAAAATACCTTTGTATCCGTGAGTCATCCAGATATCCCCATTTCTATCTTGCTGCATTACCCTTGAGGATTCTGAAAAACCCTCTAGTTTTCTTACAAAGCGTAAACCATTGCTAGTCTTTTGGAATAGAGAAAGTCCTTTGTAGTTACCCTGTAATACGTAATCTGAATAATTGGATAATTCCAAAAATGTCCATGTACCGGCGGTAGGGGCTATGAGTTCAGCTTTCCCATTTTTTATGCTAAATGCACCATTATGATGCCCCATAATAGTTTCATTATCTATTTTCATAATACTATAGACTTGCCCTGTAGAGTTTTCCACTAGTTTTAAGGGGGAATCAGGGACTTTTAAACTCCGATAATATAATCCGTTATTAGTACCGTAATACAGTGTGTCGTTAGAGAGTAAAGCATCGTAACCTGTGCCGGGAAGGTCAATTTGTTCATTTACATGCCTGAAAGGTAGGCTCAATTCGATCATGGAAATGCCATTATTATGTCCTAACCATATATTCCCTTGGATGTCCTCAAATACTGAGAGAACAGTGCGATTTTCTATACCTGTCCCTTTATTCAAATGCAATTCTATCTCCTCCTTATTATTGAATATTAGGAAACCCTGATTTTGAGTGCCAATAGCTATTTGACCATTATTAAGCCTTATGGCATGATTAATTAAGGCTTTCTCAAAAAAAGCGGTGTTTTTGGGTGACCATCTTCTAAAGCCTTGAGGTGTACTGATGAAAATGCCACTATTAAGTGTGCATACCAATAACTGATCATTATAGAAGGGCAGAATAGCGGAAATGGTTTTACCTTTGAAAAATTCACCATTTTTAAATGCCTTGAGTTCACCGTCCTGAAGGGTACTTAATCCTTTTTCCAACTGGTTAACATATATATCATGGTTTACCATATGAAAACTTTCGGGATCAAAATCAGGATTTATAGATTGTTTAAATTCTCCTCTATTATTAAAGATGAAAATATCATCAAAAGTGCAGAAGATGAGTTCGTCATTTCTCTCGAAGATTCTCCAGGTTTCATCAAAATTTTGTAGTGATTCAGGTAATTGTTCTTTAAGTGATACAAATCCCAAAATCCCCTTGGAATTAGGAGTAAAGTATCCAAAATTACCTTGTCCGGCCACGAAAATGGTGCCGGCTCCATTAATATATACATATCTGCATTTGGTTGCTGTAGCTAGATTATACCTTTCCCATTGTGTACCATCAAATTCATAGCAGACCAAAATTATTGGCTACATAGATAAGTCCTGTATTACTTTGTGTAATCTTCCAATTTTGTATTCCGCCGGCATACTCCTGGCTAGGATAATATTTGCTGAATGGGATTCCCAGGGAATTTATCTGACTATAAACACTTGGAATAATACAAATGAATAATAAAAATATGAGTAATATGGATTTTTTCATCTAAGTATCCTTAAAAAATTTCGAAAAAAGTCATGATGTATAGTATTTGTTATTGTGTATAATAAATTTCAATCTCAATATATATAAATATAGCTTAATTATTAAATAAAGGATTAAAAAATGATAGTTGATGTATTTTTGTGAAATATAAAATTGAGCATTGATGTATTATTGATGTAGTAATTTCTTTTGGTCTCTCGAATTTTAACGTTTCATTTGGATAAAATAATACATGAGAAGGATAAAATGATACTACTATTAAAAACAGCTATCAAATGTTTAATCTCAAAATTTTACATTTAAACAACCTTATTAATTTTATGAAAAACACATTATTCATTTTATTATTTTTATTTACTGGATACCTGGCCATTGGTCAGAATTCGATTCCCGGTAAAGTGACAGATCAATCTGGTGAAAGCTTGCCTGGTGTTAATATACTAAAAGTAGGTACATCAGAAGGTGCGGTTTCCGATTTAGATGGTAATTTTAAATTAACAGCAAATCCTGAAGATAGATTACGTTTTAGTTTTATAGGTTATAAAACCTATGAAGTGAGAGTAGGAGAGCAGACATCCTTAAATATAAAATTAATGGATGATGTTTCTGCATTGAATGAAGTCATAGTCGTTGGTTATGGTTCTACTACTCAAAAGGAATTAACTGGTGCAGTTGCTAAAATCAACTCAGAAGAAATTATGCAAAGGCAGGTTCCGAGAGTGGATCAGGCTTTACAAGGCGCTGTAGCGGGTGTGACTATTTCTACTAATTCAGGCTCGCCGGGTGGAACTTCAAATATACGTATTAGGGGTCTTTCAACTAGTGGAGATAACAGTCCTTTAATTATAGTAGATGGTATTATCTATGATCAGGCTGGGTTGAACGCCCTAAACCCTAATGACATTGAATCTGTAAACGTATTAAAAGATGCTACTGCAGGTATTTATGGTGTAAGAGCTGCTAATGGAGTAGTTATTATAGAAACTAAAAAAGGAAAACTGAATGCAAAACCTAGGTTTTCATTTGACGGCTATTATGGCGTACAGCAAACAGCAAATAAATTAGATCTATTAAACGCCAGACAATATGCTATAATAAAGAATGAAGCATTTGCAGCTAATAATCAAGCGCTTCCTTTTGCTAATACAGAACTTGGGCAGGGCACTGATTGGCAGGATGAGGTTTTTCAACAGGCACCTATTCAAAACTACAATTTCAGTATGTCTGGAGGCTCTGAAAAAACTTCATATGATATTGGAGGCTCCTATTTTGGACAACAAGGTATTGTAGGCGGAGATAAAGCTAACTTCGAAAGATATAATGCACGTTTGAACTTCATTACTGATTTAAGTCCTAAACTGAAATTAACTAACGTTTTACTCTTTACTCATGAAATTAACTCCCGACTACCTGAAAATGGAATAGGGTCTGTATTATTTAATGCAGTGAATGCTTACCCAACTGAGCCAGTTAGAGTAGATGGTAGATTTTCTTACCTGGACAGGGTAAATGATATTATTAACCCAGTGGCTCAAATTCAAAATACCTTTAATGAAACCTTGGTTAATAAAATTGCAGGTAAGCAAGAGATTGCCTACGAAATTGATAACCATTTTACATTGAATGGTCGGTTAGGTTATAATTATGCTTTAGTGGATGGAACCACATTTAACCCATTAGTTTGGTATGGGCAAGGTAAATTTGCAAACTCTGCGGCTAATGAAGATTTAGATCCTGTTATAGTACAAGTAGGTGAAGAAGAAGGAGGAATACAATTAGAGAGAGGTGCTAATGTAAATGAATTCAGAAATTCTTTCCTGGATTATGTGACTGAAGGATTTTTAAACTATAATAGAACTTTTAGTGATAATCATACTGTAAAAGGAACTTTAGGAGTATCGTTTAACGAAACATCTAACCGGTTTTTGAATGCTACAGGTTTTAATGTGCCTAACAATTCATTAGATTTTGCATCTGTTGGAGCAAATCAGGCAGTCAATGGATTTTTAAATAATGCGGGTTCTTCACAGGATGTTCAAAGGTTGGTTTCTCAATTTGTAAGAGCAGAGTACGACTACAAAAAACGCTATTTGGTTTCAGGAATTTTAAGGAGAGATGGTTCTACTAGATTCGGTGCAAATAATAGATTTGGTTATTTTGGATCTTTATCAGGTGCCTGGGTCATTTCTGATGAGTCTTTTTATAATGTATTGGCAATCGATTTCCTTAAACTGAGAGCTAGTTTTGGTTCTGTAGGAAATGATAGAATCCCTAATTTTGCCTACAGAGGTACCTTAGGTGGACAGGCTGAATATGTATTTGATGATTTGATTTTACAAGGTGTAGCGATTGGTCGAGCTTCCAACCCTGATTTAAAATGGGAAACTACTGTACAAACAAACATAGGTCTTGATGCCAGTTTATTTAAATCTATAGATGTTGGCCTTAATTATTTCATTAAAAATACCAACGATTTATTATTCTCACCTGCTGTATCAGCTATAATTGGCACTTATGGTGCCGGTGGTTTTCCTCCTGTAATTAATGGTGGTGATGTGAGAAATACCGGTGTGGAATTAGACCTTAATTATACGTATCAGAACGCCTCTGATTTTCAATTCTCAGTAAATTATAATATTACTTACTTACAGAATGAAGTATTAAGAGTGCCTGAAGGAATAGGTTTTCTTCCGGGAGCAGGATTTGGGGTCGGTGGAGTTAATGCTACACGTTTTCAAGCTGGATTTCCTATTGGTTATTTCATAGGGTTTGAAACAGATGGTATTTTTCAGAATCAGGCAGAAATTGATGCCAGTGAAGTAGTACAGGCCGGCGCAAGGCCTGGAGACCTCCGTTTTGTAGATCAGAATGGTGATGGTAGTATTAGTTTTAATGATGATGCAGACCGCACAATGATTGGAAGCCCTATTCCTGATTTCACCATGGGTTTAAATTTGAATGCTTCTTATAAAGGGTTTGATATTTCTGCTAATATATATGCGGCATTAGGACAAGAAATAATCAGGAATTATGAAAGACAACAACCTTTCGCTAACCAAAGTGCTTATGTGTTCGACAGGTGGATAGGTGAGGGCACCTCTAATACAGTTCCGAGAGTAACTACGGGGCAAACCAGAAATACAGTATTTTCTGATTTTTATGTGGAAGATGGCTCTTTTGCGAGATTACGTAATGTGCAAATCGGTTATACACTGCCTAATACACTAACTGAAAAAGCAGGCATTTCTAATTTCAGAATTTATGCTTCGGCCCTTAATTTATTTACGCTTACTAATTATATGGGTTTCGATCCTGATGTAGGAGCAGGTAACCCAATTTTCGCAGGTGTGGATAATGGAATTTATCCTCAAGCCAGAACAATTATGGGCGGTTTCTCACTTAATTTTTAATTCTTAAGATCTTTAATTATGAAAAATATATTCTATAGTTTCTGTCTCTTTTGTTCAATATTGGTCTTTGTATCCTGTAACGATTTATTGGAAGTAGAACCTTTATTTACAGAGGATGCCGACAATTTTTTTAATACAGCTAACGATTATGATAGGGCTTTAATTGGGGTTTATGATTTAATGCAAACCTCGTATCTTACTCAATGGATAGGTGAGATTGCCTCTGATAATGCTATTGCAGGTGGCGAAAGTGTAAATGATAGCCAGGGTTTACATGAAATAGAAACCATGACCCATGGTGCTGTTAATAACGAATTGCGTAATGTACTTCGTTTTAACTATGCTGGCATTACTCGTGCTAATTTCTTATTTGAGAATAGAGATAAGCTTGATTTTGAAGGTAAAGATTTACTCTATGCACAAGCCTCATTTTTACGAGCATACTATTATTCGGAATTGGTTAAGTATTTTGGTGACGTGCCATTAGTTATTGATAGAAGGTTAGGAGTGGATGAAGCCACGGAAGTGGGCAGAGCACCAAAGGAACAAGTATATGCTCAGATAGAATCAGACCTTACAGATGCTATTGAATTACTGCCTTGGACAGTGTCTGAAAAAGGCAGGGTTACTAAGGGAGCTGCTTTAGCTTTACTTGGTAAGGTTTATCTCTATCAGGATAAATTTGAGCAGGCTGCAACTACTTTAGATAGAGTGATTAGTGAAGGGCCTTATGGCTTAATTGATTATGCAAGCAGTGAAGATTATGCAGACGCTTTTAGTGTTGCAGAAGAAGGAAATATTGAATCAGTTTTTGAAGTTCAATTCTCTGGTTTACAAGGAGGTGGTTATGATTGCTTTGTTTGTTTGGAAGGAAATGTTGCTGTTGGTTTTCACGGAATCAGACAATACAATGGTCCTGTTTACAATGACGGTAATAGCTATAATTTACCAACTCAGGATTTATACGATGCTTTTGATCCAGGAGACATCAGGAGAGATGGGACTGTATTAGACCTTGATGCATTTATTGCAGCGCAACCCAATTCAGGTGGTATTTCTTATGCTATAGGTGGGGGAGGTCATACAGGCTTTTTTAATAATAAATACATTAAGAGAGATGCAGAACTCGGCTTACCTGATAATGATTTAACAAGTCCTGTTAATTATCGAGTAATTCGCTTCCCTGATGTGCTATTAATGGCTGCTGAGGCACATAATAGAAAACCAAGTGCTAATGATGGTTTAGCTCAAACCTACTTAAATCAGGTAAGAGACAGAGTAGGAATGCCTGCAATAAATGCGAACGGGCAGGCACTTACAAATGCCATATGGGAAGAAAGAAGGCTGGAATTATCTGGCGAAGGATTGCGTTTCTGGGATTTAGTAAGAACAGGAAGGGCTGCACAAGAAATTGAAGGCTTTGAATCAGGAAAACACGAGTTATTTCCTATTCCACAAATAGAAATTGATTTGGCCGGAGGTAACTGGTCACAAAACCCAAATTACAATTAAACAATTTTAAATCTAAACAAATATAAATTATGAAAAATCAAATGTTGAAATACTTTTTATTTGCTACCCTGGTAGTTTTCTGGGGATGCTCGGAAGATGATGGAGGCACAACACCTGTGACTGCTCCTACTGAGGCAGATGCTGCCTTTACTTTTGCTCCAACAGCAGAGAATGATAATATTATTGAGTACACTGCTACGAATGAAGGTTTTATTTATAATTGGGATTTTGGTAATGGAACAACTTCAACTGAAAGAGTTGCTACTGCTACTTATCCAAGTGCCGGAACTTATGAAGTAACTTTAACTGTAAGAAATCAGGAAGGAAGCGCAAGCAGCTCTCAGGATGTAGTGATTGCAGAAACTGATCCTACTTTATTAGACAATCCACTTTATAATTTATTAACTGGTGGTGTTGATGGTGGTGGAATGAAAACATGGGCAGTTGATTCAGCCTCTTCTGCTCATTTTGGTGTTGGACCAAGTGCAAGCAATGGTGATTACCAAGGTGTTGATTACCCAACTTATTATGAAGCGGCGGCTAATGAAAAAGTAGGTGCTGGTTTTTACAATGACCGTTATACTTTCAACTTGGAAGGTTTTGGTTTTGACATGGAAACGCAGGGTGATATTTATTTAAATGCACCGCAGGAAGCAAATTTCCCTGGTGCTTTTGATCCAGGTGTTGGTGATTTAACTGCTCCTTTCGAGCCATCAGGTAATTTAACCTGGAACTTATCAGTGCCGGCTGAAGGTGCAACTGAAGGTGATACAACTTTAACTATTTCAGCAGATGGATTTATTGGATACTATACTGGTGTTCAAACATATAAAATCATATCAATCACTGAAAACGAATTGTTCTTACAATTTGCAGATGCTGCAAATGATGATTTATTTTGGTATGTAAGATTAGTTCCTGAAGGTTTTGACAGTAACCCGGGTGGTGAGCCAGAAGTAGTTCCTGCTACCTTACCATTAGGTTTTGAAACTCAGACTCCTACACTTACTTCTTTTGAAGGAAATGTTGCGACTATCATAGATAATCCAGATGCAAGTGGCATCAATCCGAGTGCCAAAGTATTAGAGTTGGTAAAAGGTTTTCAAGGTTTTTCTGGCACCTTCTTTCAGCTAGCAAATCCAGTAACTATTGGAGCTACCACATCAGCAACTTTAAAAGTTTGGGCACCAGTAACAGGTGTATTTAGATTTAAATTAGAAGTTGGGGGTGATTTTATAGAGGTTGATGCTACCGTAGATACGGCAGAAGAGTGGGTTGAATTAACTTTTGATCTCTCAACAGATACTGAAAGGACTTTAAGTCAAGTTGTTTTATTCCCTAGTTGGGATGTGCCAGATGCAGGAACATTTTATGTTGACGATATAAACATTCAACAATAATGATGTTCAATAAAATAGTAAAAAATATTATACTATTTTCTATGATAGGTTTCCTCGCATCTTGCGAGGAAACCGTTATGGAAGATAATGTTAAATTGCCAGAAAACCTGACTATCAATATAGTTAAATCTGATAGTAATCCTGCCAGAGTTACTGTAAATGTAACTGCAGAATTAAGTAATTTCTACAGATACTATTTTGGGGAAACAGGTGAGTATATTGAAACTTCAACTACTTCTCAAACTTATACCTATTCTGAAGCCGGAAATTACACGATTTCAGTCCAGGCACATGCAACTAACGATGATTTTGTAACCGCTTCTAATAGTGTTGAGGTTGCTTTATTGGAAGAAGAGGAAGAAGAAGAACTCAATCCACCTTCTTTTGAAGGTTATGAAAGCCCTTTGGAATACGAAGGTTATACTTTGATTTGGCAAGACGAATTTGAAGCTACTCAACTTTCTGACGATTACACTTTTGAAATCGGAACTGGAAGTAATGGTTGGGGTAATAACGAATCTCAGTATTACCGAGAAGAAAATACTCGCTTAGAGGATGGCTATTTGGTTATTGAGGCCAAAGAAGAAAATTTCGGTGGAAGAGAATATACCTCATCGAGAATTATAACCGAAGGTAAAAAAGAGTTTAAGTACGGTAGGTTTGATATTCGTGCAAGAATGCCCAGAGGTCAAGGTTTATGGCCTGCCATATGGATGTTAGGGTCTAACTTCAGAGAAGTTGGCTGGCCTTTTTGTGGAGAAATTGATATCATGGAGATGATAGGAGGTTCAGGTAGAGAAAGCACTGTTCATGGAACCGTTCATTGGCAAAGTAATCAGGGATACGCTAATTTTGGTCGTAGCCGAAGACTTAATGATAAAACATTAGCTGATCAGTTTCATGTATTTTCCATCATTTGGGATGCAGAAAAGATTGAATGGCTAATTGATGGGCAATCTTATGGTTCAATTGATACCACCCCATCTCATTTAGATGAATTCAGAGAAGATTTTTTCTTTATATTTAATGTAGCCGTAGGAGGTAACTGGCCTGGCTATCCTGATAGTACCACAGAATTCCCACAAGAAATGTGGATTGACTATGTGAGAGTTTTTCAATAAACAGATTAATATTTACAATCGCCTACAACCATAAAACTTTTTAAACACATGTTGAAAATTCTTAGGACAATTATAAACTGGTCCTTTGTCAGTATCATTCTATTTTCATGCTCAAACATACAGGATAAACCCGCGACAATAAAAGGAATTGATGTCAGAGTAGACTCAGTTCTTGCCTTAATGACTTTAGAAGAAAAAAATGGTCAACTTAATCAATATTCTGTAGGTGAAGAGATGACGGGCCCAGGAGAAAAAGAGGGTCAGTCTGAAATTCGCTTTCAGCAACTTTTAAATGGTGAGGTAGGCTCAGTTCTTAATTTGTTATGTGCCGAAAATACCAGAAAATTGCAGAAGCTTGTAATGGATAGCACCAGAATGAAAATACCTTTGATTTTTGCTTATGATGTGATCCATGGCTACAAAACGATATTTCCTATTCCTTTAGCCGAAAGTGCTTCCTGGAACCTTGACTTAATGCGAAAAACAGCTTCCATTGCAGCAAAAGAAGCTGCTGCCTCAGGCTTACTATGGACTTTCGCACCTATGATGGATGTGAGCATTGATGCACGGTGGGGTAGGGTAATGGAAGGTGCGGGGGAAGACCCTTATTTAAATACTGAAATAGGTAAGGCTAGAATTAAAGGATTCCAAGGAAATGATTTGTCAGATCCTTTTACTATTGCTGCCACAGCAAAGCATTTTGCTGGCTATGGTTTTGTAGAAAGTGGCAAAGATTATAATAGCTTAAATGTAAATAGACAAACGTTACTTAATCAAATTATACCTCCTTTCAAAGCAGCGGCCGAGGTAGGCGTGGCAAGCTTCATGAATTCCTTTAATGATGATATTAAGGGAGTGCCGGCCTCAGCCAGTGAGTACCTGCTAAAAGACTTGCTTAAAGGCGAATGGAATTATGATGGAGTCGTAGTTTCTGACTGGAATAGCATCGGCGAAATGGTTAACCACGGTACAGTTTCCTCTTTAAAAGATGCTGCATCCCGTGCTTTGAATGCAGGTACTGATATTGATATGGAAGCTTCTGCTTATATCACTCACTTAAAACCGTTGGTTGGAAGGGGGTGAAATAAGCGTGGAAACTATTAATAAGGCCGTAAAAAGAGTGTTGAAATTGAAGTTTCAGTTGGGCTTATTTGATGATCCATATAGATATAGTGATACCAAAAGGGAGTCCGAGACTATCATGCATCCTGATTTTGTGCAGACTGCCACGCAAATGGCAAGGGAATCTATAGTTTTGTTAAAAAATGATGATGATTTATTACCCTTACAGCCCGGAATGAAAGTAGCGGTTATCGGACCATTGGCTAAAGACAAGGATTCACCAATTGGAAATTGGAGAGCTCAAGGAAAAGCTAACTCTGCTGTTTCCCTTTTCGAAGGCTTACAAAATACATTGGGTGAAGGTGTTAACTTAGAATATGCTGAAGGAGTGAAATTATCTCTAGGCCCAAACACTTTCCATCAGAATCTTAAAATTGAGGAAAATGATAGATCGGGCTTTTCTAAAGCCATTGCCGCAGCAAAAAGTGATGTGGTTGTAATAATGGCGCTGGGAGAAACAGCATATATGTCAGGGGAGGGTAGAAGCCGCTCTGATATTGGGTTGCCTGGCCTTCAATTAGAGCTTTTAAAGGAGATTTACAAGGTAAATAAGAAGGTTGTCCTAGTTCTAATGAATGGGAGGCCACTAGCTCTTCCTTGGGAAGAAGAAAATATACCGGCTATTATAGAAGCATGGCATTTGGGAACTGGAAGCTGGTAATGCTATTGCAGATGTATTGACAGGCAAATATAATCCCTCTGAGAAACTAACTATGTCTTTCCAGAGGTCTGTGGGTCAATTACCACTTTACTATAATCATAAAAGCACTGGCAGGCCATCATCCGGACCAAATATGGTATTTTATACACATCATAATGATATTGAAAATAGCGCTTTGTTCCCTTTTGGCTATGGCTTGAGCTATACAGATTTTACCTATTCGGAAATGAAGCTTTCTGCAGATAATATGTCAGTTAATGACATGGTTGAGGCTTCAGTTATTATTACTAACTCAGGAGAAGTAGATGGTGAGGAAATAGTGCAATTGTATATTCAGGACCTTGTGGCTAGCCTTACACGACCCATTAAAGAGTTAAAAGGTTTTGAGAAGTTAAAAATATCTGCTGGCGAATCTGAAACAGTGTCCTTTCAAATATCAGCAAAAGACTTATCATTTTACAAGAAGGATAATAGTTACGGAACTGAACCCGGTAAATTTAAAATATTCATTGGTTCTAATTCAACAATTGATAAATATAAAGAAATCACATTATTATGAAAAATATACTCAGTTTTTGCCTGTTGATATGCTTGTTCTGTTCCTGCCAGGAGGAGAAGGAGGAGAGTAATTTAGTATGGAGTGATGAGTTTGACAACTCTGAGCAGCTCGATACCGCGAAATGGAATGTTATTATTGGAAACGGTTGCCCCTCAAATTGCGGCTTTGGAAATAATGAAAAACAATATTATAATGACAGCACAGGCAATGTGAGAATTGAAGATGGAAATCTTATAATACAGACACATAAAGCAGATGATGAAAGAAATTATACTTCAGCAAAACTGACTACTAAAAATAAAGGTGATTGGCATACTGGCTACTTAGAAATCAGGGCTAAACTACCTGAAGGCAGAGGAACATGGCCCGCCATATGGATGTTACCTACTCTAGATAGGGGGCTTAATTGGCCTGCAGATGGTGAGATCGACATCATGGAACACGTTGGCTACAACCAAGGAATGGTTTATGGTACCATTCATACCGAAGCTTACAATCATAGAATTGGTACGCAAAAATCTGACAGTATTAAAGTAGAGGATGCGCATGAAAAGTTTCATATCTACGCTTTGCATTGGACAGAAGAGAAAATGGAGTGGTTGCTGAATGGCATTGTTTATAACACCATTGAAAAGAATAACGATGGAGCTGCTGGTTGGCCTTTTCATGATGAATTTCACCTAATTCTTAATTTGGCTATTGGTGGAGACTGGGGAGGTAAATATGGGATAGACGAATCCATTTTCCCTCAAACACTAGAAATTGATTATGTGAGAGTTTATAAAGATAAACCTTTAGAATAAATAATATATTATTTGTAGAACGGTCTTAGTTTATCAAATAAAAACTATTAAATTGCCCAAAAAAATTGAACTAAAACTATATGAGTACAAAAGAAAATACATCAGAAATCAACAAAGAAGAGTATAATTTACCAAAGGTAATTTTTTTAGCTTTTGTAGCTGCCATCGGTGGTTTTCTATTTGGATTCGATAGTGGAGTAATTAATGGTACTGTTGATGCCCTTCAATTATCCTTTAATTCAGATGCAGCCACGACGGGCTTTAATGTTGCCTCAGTATTATTAGGCTGTGCCGTAGGTGCTTTTTTCGCAGGAACTCTTGCTGATAAATATGGCCGAAAACCTATGATGGTTGTAACCGCCCTTCTATTTATCGTTAGTGCAATCGGTTCCGGTTTAGCTACTGGTTCTGTAGAATTTGTGGTTTACCGTTTATTAGGAGGCTTTGCAGTAGGTGCTGCCAGTATTTTGGCTCCTGCTTATATTAGTGAAATAGCTCCTGCGAAAATAAGAGGAAGACTAGCTACCCTTCAGCAATTAATGATTGTAATTGGACTTTTTGCTGCTTTTTTGAGTAATTATTGGTTGGTGGGTATGTCGGGAAGCGCTTCTGACACACTTTGGGGAGGCTTTCAAACCTGGCAATGGATGTTTTGGGTGGAGATTGTACCCGCTGCTATATTTTTGATTGTGCTGTTCTTTATTCCTGAATCACCCCGCTACTTGGTAGCAGCCGGAAAATCAGATTTGGCTGAGAAGGTGCTAGCTGGTATATCCAATGTAAAGGCAGCTGCAGAAAAAGTATTGGATATCAAATCTACCGTGAGAGAAGGCAGTAAGCCTAAATTAAAAGACGTAATTAGTAAATATACAGGTAAGGTTCATCCTTTGGTCTGGGCCGGTCTGGGCTTAGCTGTACTGCAACAACTGACTGGTATCAATGTAATTTTTTATTACGGAGCTACACTTTGGAAAGCAGCTGGATTCACTGAAGCTGATGCATTGTTTACCAATGTAATTGGTGGCACGGTAAATATCGTTTTTACCATTATTGCTATCATACTAGTTGACCGACTCGGTAGAAAACCGTTACTATTGATTGGTTCTTTGGGACAGGCAGTGATGTTGGGTATCTTAGCCTATATATTTAGTACCGCTTCCTTAGATGCCAATAACAATTTAGTCCTCTCTGAGTCAGTAGGAATTTATGCACTCATTACTGCCAATGCCTATATTGCATTCTTTGCCTTATCATGGGGTCCTGTTATGTGGGTAATGTTGGGTGAAATGTTCCCTAACCAATTTAGAGGTGCGGCTTTGGCCTTATGTGGCCTAGCACAATGGTTGGCTAACTTTGGTATAACAATGACATTCCCAATTATGCTGAAAAATATAGGCCTGGGAGTATCTTATGGAGTGTATGCTTTCTTTGGAATTGTTGCTTACTTCTTTGTGAAATATTTCATTAAAGAAACTAAAGGTAGATCATTAGAAGATATGTCCAGAGAGCAGCATGAGAACGATAAAAATTCTGCTGTAACGAGTTAATATTATCTTTTACACTTAAAAAGCCGTCTAAACAAGGTGTTTTATTTTGTTTAGACGGTTTTTAATTTTTTTTTAATTGAAATCAAACATTTTCTTCCGTGGTTTGTGTCTCACCAACCACCTTAAAATCGCTTCAAAAATACTTGTTTCGTACAAATTGCCAACCAAAACCCTGGTTTAAAGCATATTTTTTGAGTCTATTTCCACATAGCAAATTAGCTTGAAGAGAGTCTTCTTACCTACAGCTATCATCGCAATCTAGTTTCGTGAGACTCGAACCTTGGCATATAGTTGTTAAATAAAAACCAAAAATAGATCGAAATGCCATAACTGAATATAAAAAATATAATAAAAAAAGCCTTTTAGATGACTCTAAAAGGCTTTTTAATATTTTTTTCATTTACTTTCCAACCCTATTACGTAAACTATTGTCTATAGTTATAAGAAAACCAAAAAAAGTAACATGAAAAAATTCTTCACCCTGTTGTTCTTGTTGTTGCTTATAGCTTCAACAATTGTTTTTAGCAGCTCAGCATTTGTATTGTAAGCAAGTAATATTGTATTACAGTTTTTAAAATTATTCAATTAAATTGAATGAGGTTAAGATATAACTACCCTAGTTCTATATGATTAGGGTAGATTACTGTCTTATTATCTTATTTTACTGACCAAACCGAATAACTTTTCGGAGGAGTTTGGATTTTCACCCATCGGTCACCTTGTGTATTGGGCTCCCAATTAGAATTTCCTGTATAATCTTTTATGACAGTATTACTCCAGTTGGTTTGAATCCAGCGTTCCTGCCAATTATTAGAATTGTTTATGTAAACCACAATTCCAGGATTTCCATTTCTTCTGGCAATATATTCATCATTATCTGAATAAAGTATATTAGTATTTCCGGTAGCTAAATTTCTATGTACCCAAATTAAGTTGTTTAACTTATCTTTATCTAACCATTCCTCATAATCTCTATAAAATAGGGTAGGATAGCCCTCATGTGTTAAAATATAAGCATATGCCAGCATTTTATTGCCTATTATATCAGTATCATGGTTGGCTACAAAAGTTACTGCTTTAGCGGCATCTCTTTTCCATAGCATATCCCCATTTAATTTTGTAAGGTCGTTTCCGTCAAAAGCCTCATCCATTCTATAGTAACATGCAAAATCAAAGGCAGAGGATGTTCTATTAGTACTATTTACCCAATCTTGTAAGAGCTGTGCGTCTCCATCCCAGTATTCACCTACTGAAAATCCTCCAACATTATTAACCCATTCGCGCACAACCCATCCGCCGAAGCCTTTTACATAATCAAATCGCCAACCATCAAAACCTAAAACGTTTTTATAGTATTTCCCGACTCCATCCTCTCTATTCCAAAGCCAATCCTGTACATATGGAACGGAATGACTTAAATCAGGGAAACCACCAAACACTCCTTCATCTCCACTTACTATATAATTAGGATGAAAATCGGATGCAGAACGGTAAAATTTACCGGATGCAGGATTAAAATCTGTATAGGTTTCTGAACCTGTAAAGGGATTTGATTCTAATTCAGCCCCACTATTATGGTTTAAGACAATATCAGCATATACCTGAATATTGTTATTATGTGCATTATTAATTAAATTTTCTAACTCAGCTCTATTACCAAACCTTGTTTCTACTGATCCATTCTGATCATAATCGCCAAAATCAAAATAGTCGGTAGGATCATAACCCATTGAAAAAGCTCCATTCATAGCTTTGGTAACAGGTGGAAGCCAGATTGCGGAAATTCCTGCATTATCCCAGTCTTCAATCTTTGAATTGACTACGTTGTACCATGTTCCACCAGCAGGTACGTCCCAATAGAATGCCTGCATCATTACACCACCACCGGGACCGGCTAATCTTTGGCTGCCATCATTTTCATTTTGAGTTTCTGAAAAAGGATCAACTGCCAATTTATCTGAGACAGGCTGTTTGATTTCTTCATAGCCATTACATCCTAATAATAGTAGTAAGACTAGTATTTTACTCATATTCATCATTTTATTTTTCATTGCTGTAAAGTTTTGTGATGATTAAATGAAAGAAATTTAAATTGGAATAAGTAGTAAATTGCAGAATATAATTACGCAAACGAAACCGCAAACGTTTGCAAAATATTATAAATTCTTATTTGTGATAAGGTTAATCTTCATTTGTCTGATTAACCTAATTCTTACTGATATGATTATTGTAAGATAATATTTTTTATTTTTATATTAAGATCAAGATTTTATTATAAGTGAAGCGAATAGACGTTAAAAAAATTTATTTATACAATTGAATAATGCATATTTGAAATAACAACAAGAGAATCATTTTAAATGGGGTATTTTATTTCGAAATTTGTTTTTTGGTTAAGTGGTTGGAAGGTGAAAGGCGAGATACCGAAAGATGTTAAAAAAGCAGTAATGATCGCTGCTCCTCATACATCAAATTGGGACTTTCTTTGGGCTAGAATGGCCTTTTTTATTATGCGGGCACCCGTTCGGTTTACCGTGAAAAAAGAACTATTAAAATTTCCCCTTAAGTATATTTTAAATCCTTTGGGAGCCATTGGTATTGATAGAACTAAAAATAGTACTACTGAAAAAAAACTATCTATGACAGAAGCAATGGTTAGGTTGTTTGATGAAAGAGAGAGGTTAATAGTGTTAGTAACTCCAGAGGGTACCAGGAGCTACGTGCAAGAATGGAAAACCGGCTTCTATAGGGTTGCAGAAGGTGCCAAAGTCCCTATTCTTTGCGGATTTTTAGATTATAAAAATAAAACAGCTGGGGTAGGTCCAATGTTTGTGGTAAATGGACATATTGAGCAACAAATAGAGGATATTAAAAACTTCTACAGACCAATTCAGGGTAAATACCCCGAAAAAGGTGTGTTGTAATCTATTCCTTTGGAATAAAATCTAATGCCACAGAATTGAGGCAATATCTTAGTCCGGTTGGTTTTGGGCCATCTTCGAAAACATGTCCTAAATGGCCTCCACAAGTAGCACAAACTACTTCGGTTCTTTTCATTCCGTAAGCATTATCTTCCAAATCCAAAATATTCTCTTCAGTTAGAGGTTTATAAAAACTTGGCCATCCAGTACCACTTTCAAATTTAGTTTCAGAACTAAATAAAGGTGTATTGCATCCAGCACAAGTGAAGACTCCTTTTTCTTTAAAGTCATTATATTGGCCAGTGAATGCTCTTTCAGTGCCGCTTTTTCTCAAAACTTCAAAAGCTTGATCTCCCAGTTGCTTTCTCCATTCGGCTTCTGTTTTTTGCACCTCGAACGTATGTTCAGTTTTTGAATGCTTGTTTTCTGAGCTGTTACCTTTTTGTGCACATGATTGGAAACTCAACCCCACAAAAATCAACGCTGTCAATATTAATTTCCCTAAATTCATAACTAAAATATTTTATTAATTTTAAATAGATGTTATCACATTTATTATGAATACATATACTGACTTTACACTGTTTAGGTTTTATTATTTAAGTATAAAATACTTAAGGTCTTGCGTACATTAATTTTTTAAGTTTTTCGGCTTTTAAATAGGTGTCTAATCCCGAAATTGCTACAGTTTTGGCTTTTGGTAAATCTATACTACCATCTGCTTCCACAAAATTGTCTGCAATATTAACTAGTTGTATTTCACCTACTATTAAAATAGTTTTATTTGCTTGAACCAGTATCTCTTCTCTTAATTGAAGGCCTATTTGAATAACAGCTTCTTTCACGAAAGGAGCTTGAAAATTTTGGTTGTACTGTTCAGTTAAATCACAGGCCTCAAATTCGGATGTTTGATTATCGTATTTTGCTGATGTTTGATGTGCTTTTTCAATAATATTTTCATGAACATGATTGAAAGTATAATAACCTGTAGCTTTGATATTATCATAGGTATGTCTTTCTACAGTATTTGGTCTTAATATAAAGCCCATCAATGGGGGGTTGGCCCCCAGATGAATCACAGAATTAAAAATGGCAAGATTTGTAATTTTATTTTCAGAAATGGTACCAATGAGATTTGCACTTTTAAAACCACTTAAGGTATTAAAAAAATTAGCCCTGTATCTTCCTGCCATCTGGGAAATTTCATTACTGGTAATCATCATAAATTTCATTTTATGTAATAACTTAATAATGTAGGCTTTGTTTTGCTTATTCTATAACCTATTTCTATGCCAAACGAGTTGCTCTAAATTTACTTCTTCTTCTATAATATTAGCTTCTTTTAATGTGTATATAACATTTTTTAGCATTTTATTGCTTACCCATCCATCCGTGGCCCATTCCGTAGAATGATACCATTTAGTCGCATCTGTGGATTTAATTTCATATCGCTCACTAACAAGCTTTACTGCTGCATCATTTTCCATAAATTGTGCACAGGACTTATGAATTACCCGCAATACTTTAGAAACAATTTTAGGCTTTGCATCAATGATGTTTTCTGAAGCAGCCAATACAAAGCATGGCCATGGTGATACATATTCTCCTATTCTTTTTAGGATACTTTTTTCAACATAAGGTTTTGTTGTATATTTTTCCCAATAGAACACATCCGTTTCCAAAGCATTTAAGGAGGTAATGGCACCAGTTAAGTTTTTGATGACTTTAAATTGATTATCTTCAATTTTCTTGTCTTTCATTAAGGCATCCACAATAGGCATTAAATGAGATCCCGATCCAAATCTACTAATAGCTATTTGCTTATCATAAATCTCCTCATGGTTGTTTAAAGTATTATTAATACCTGTATGTATTCCCCAGGTAAGTGGACTTTTAACATAACCACTCACTATTTTTGCGGGTACCCCTTTTAAAATATTACTAACTACTCCTTCTGTTAGTACTGCACAGATATCGCATTCGCCATTTTCAAGGGCCTCCATCATTTCTCCAGTACCCCCTTCATATGTATTCCAAATTACATTTACACCAACTTCTTCAAAGGCTTTTGCCTCTAATGCTAAATGTATGGGTAAGTTAAAATGCTCAGGTACTCCGCCAATTCTTATAGTATCCACTCTTTATTGTATTTTATTTTGATGTACAAACATAGTATTAAAACGCTAAAAATATAGGAATTAACGGATATTGGTAGGATAGTTTTGCTTATTAAGTGGTTTTTAGTGAAGATTTGTCACTAGACACGGTCTAAAATGGGATATATTATAATAGGTAAATATCTAAGTCCTAAATAGGTAATTTGTCATTAAAAAAGTTGACAAATGATGTCGGTACTTTGCAAACGTCAGACATTTTAAAGAAAGGAAGCACACAGGCTGATAACTTGCAATGCAGGCTTTTAAGCTCGATACACAAGTCTGACCTCTTTGAGGTACCGCCTTGGAGTGTGCTTAGATCCAACGATTGTTAGAATTTAGATGGACTTTGCTACCTCTCATTTTGTCACAAATCTTCAAATTCATGGCCAAAAACTACACTTTCATAGTCAAAATTACGTTCTTCGCAGGATATTGAAAGATTTATGGCTAGAAAGCAAAAGCAAAAACTTAAGAAAAAAATTATTAAATATACATTACTAGCATTTGGAGCCTTATTTATTTTGGGTATGAGCTTTATATGGAGTATAAAAGCGGGTCTATTTGGTGCCTTGCCTGATAAAGAAATGCTTTCCAAAGTGGATAATCCGCAAGCTTCTCAACTAGTAGATGAAACGGGCGAAAATTTAGGGTATTTATACAATTTTTATCGCTCTGATATAACATATAGTGATTTACCTCAGCATTTGATAGATGCGTTAGTCACTACAGAAGATGCTCGGTTCTTTGAGCACAATGGGGTAGATTACCGCAGTTTGGCCAGAGTGTTTTTCAAAACTATTCTATTGCAGGATCGCTCAGGTGGTGGTGGGAGTACTATTACTCAGCAATTGGTTAAAAATCTATATCCCCGTGACTACGATAACAAATTTCAATTGTTAATCATTAAGCTTAAAGAAGCATTTGTAGCTCAGGATTTAGAGGAAATCTATAGTAAGGAGCAAATTTTAACGCTTTATCTTAATACAGTCAGTTTTCCTGATAATACTTTTGGCATACAGGCATCCTCTCAAACTTTTTTCAACAAGCCTGTGAATCAATTGGATTTAGCAGAGGCAGCCATTTTAATAGGCTCTTTAAAAGCCACCTACAGTTATAATCCGCGCGTTTTCCCTGAGGCTAGTAAAAACAGAAGGGATGTGGTTTTATCTCAAATGAATAATTATGGAAAGCTGGATGATAAACGATACCAGAAAGTGATTGACCAGCCTATTCAACTAGATTACAAATCTATTAAACCTTCTGAAGGTACTGCGGCATATTTTCGTGAACAAATAAGAAAACAATTAAAGGATTGGGTGGCAGAATACAATAAGGTGGAAAGTAAATCTATTGATATTTATAATGATGGACTTGTGATTCATACCACTCTTAACAAAAAATTGCAGAATATGGCTGAAGCTTCTATGGCACAACATATGGCAGTTTTACAGAAAGCTTTCGAGTCGGAGTGGGGAAATGCTGGAGCCTGGAAAAATCCAAAAATCTACAATACTATTGTTCAAAAAACCGAGTTCTATCAAAAACTTAAGCAGGACGGTAAATCTGAACAGGAAATTTTAAAGAAACTAAATGAAAAAACAGACAAGCAGGTTTTTACCTGGCAGTCTAAAGATATTCATAAATTGAGTGTCATTGATAGCATTCAGCAATCAATAAAAACTCTGCAAGCAGGTTTTATTGCCTTAAATCCATCCAATGGGGCGGTAAAGGCTTGGATAGGGGGAGTTGATTTTGAGTATTTTAAATTTGATCATGTTATTCAAAGTAAAAGACAAGTAGGATCTACTTTTAAACCCTTTGTGTACGCAGCCGCCTTAGAAAACGGAGTTAAACCATGCGATTACTTCCCAGCCAGTGATGTTACCTATACCAATTTAGAAGGCTGGACACCCACCAATAGTGACAATGAGGATTATACACATATTAATGTAAATATGCAGGAAGCTATGCGTAAGTCCATGAATACAGTTTCTGTAAGGTTAATGGAAGAAACAGGGATTGCAAGAGTGCTACAATTAGCTAAAGATGCAGGGATTGATTCGGATCTACCAAAAGTTCCATCACTTGCTTTAGGGACAGCAGAATTGAGTTTACTGGAGCTAGCCTCTGCTTATGCTGCATTTGTGAATAAAGGTATAGCAGTGAATCCCTACTTTATTACTAAAATTACTGATAATAGCGGGAAGGTATTAGCTGAGTTTAAACCTGAAATAAAAAGTGAAGCCGCCTTTTCGGAACAAACCCGACAAATCATATTAGAAATGATGCAATCAGTGGTGAAAAGCGGGACAGCTTCCAGATTGGGCTGGAAATATAAACTTTCTCAGGATATAGCAGGTAAAACTGGAACTACACAAAATAATAGAGATGGTTGGTTTGTAGGCTTATTACCAAATTTGGTAACAGTAAGTTGGGTAGGGGCTGATAATGGAGCTGTTGGGTTTAAAAGTACCTCAGTTGGACAAGGAGCTAATTCAGCTCTTCCATTATTTGGCTTATTTATGCAAAAAGTTAATGCTGATGCTCAAACTAAAAAAATGTACAACAGGCGCTTTCCGGATCCTGATGCAAAAGTTTTAAAATTGATGGATTGCCCACCTACAAAAGAAGATGGGTTTTTCAAAAAGCTTTTCACTAATGAGGAGAAAGCCAAAACCAAGGATTTTGATGAAGATGGAAAGGATAAAAAAGGCTTGTTTAAGAAAATAAAAGGGATCTTTAGTAAAGATAAGTAGGATGTACATTCTTAGTCCTATTTTTGAGCTGACTGTAATCACATGCCTAGGCCTAGTGACAGGGTTGCTGAATTTTGACCCCATTTAACATTTTCTCATTATACTGCTAAGTTTAGTCGTTCGTTCAAATCAAGCTCAAATCGCTCATAAGGATTTATATGATTGTAAATAAGAGGAGTTAGAGCTCTAAAATCCTCTTTACCCATTTTTTCTTGCCATTCAGTAGTATTTAATACTTTCGGAATCATTAAGGTGTTCACATAAACTAGACAATTTTGAAGCAAGTGAAGGCACAGTACAGAAATTTCTTGATCTTTCAGGTTATTTGTTGATATTTCACCAGACTTGCCATAAAATATAATCCCATTTGCCGAATTCCAATTTTCCACAACATTTAAACCCTGATTAATTTCAATGCGCATATCTGTAGATGATAGATACTCACGAAAAAAAATTATCTTGATTACTTTCCCTAGTTCTTGCAGCGCCTAATATGTTGGATGCTGAATACTATTGAGAGTAAATCGTTTTAAAATAGCTTCAGCTGATACTGTCTCAATTTTAAGTGTAATTGAATATTTTATCATCTGGTCATACTGTGATTTTATTAAATCCCAATCGATTGATCTAGTTAGAATTGGTGTCAAATTCTTTAACTTTGCCTTCATAGAGTTATTCGTAATATATAATTTCTTTTTATTGATTTTTTTAAAGCGTGGCACTAAGGAAAAGTTTAATAAATGAGAAAACGCAAATGCAATTTCACTTTGCCCATGAGTATCAACATAATTTTTATCAAGCTCAAAATCAACACTATGATTTAATATCCCTTCAATCATGGATGCGACTTCGGATGAAGAAACTGATTTTAATTGAGAATAAACACAAGTGGAATTTTTTTTCTACATCCCAACAAATCATCACTCCCCTGCCTCACCGGGCAATTTCATCTGTAATGATCCCAATTATTTATCCTTTTTAAAGGCGGTTATTAGGTAAGGTTTTTTCTAAAAAAGAGGAGAAATTGAAGTGGTTTAATTTGCGTTTACTACTGCTTAGTTTGTTAATAATTGATAGTGAGATATATAAAATTTTGCAGTTTGATATAAATTTTCTACTAATATAAGTTTATGGATTTGATTTTAATGTAAAATATTTTGTTTTCTATTTTTTTTTTTTTCTTTAGAGCATCAATTCGAATAAAACTTTAGTAAAAGAAGTAGAATCGATTAAAGATGAAAGTTGATCACTTTCAATTTTAACCAAACCTGCAAAGTGAATACATTGACTGAACCCACCAAGGCGCCCGTGTTCAGGGGATTTTTTCACGTTTTTAATTATTGTTTTATAGAGTTGTGTTAAATCAATTTTAAAAAATCAATTTTAAATTTAAAAAATTAGAATTATGAAAAACGTTAAAATGATTGCAGCCCTTTTGATTGTCCTTGTTAATTTCTCCTGCGAGAAAGAGGAAATTAAGTCGGAGATTACCTTTGAAGATCAGTTTTTAAGAGTTCTTGCTGATAACAATGCTTCAGAAAATGTGATACTTTTTACAGGCTATGAAAACAATGAGTTACAGTACGAAATAGTAGATGGTTTTAACAATGCTTGGAATAGCTCAGAGGGTCAGCGAGTAGGTTTTTTTGATGATCCGGGGGATGAAGTCTGTAGAGGCACAGGTTACGCATATGCAAAATGTGCAAAGAAAGCTTTAGACGATGGAAAATGTTTAAAAGCATATAAGGATGGTGATGAGTATGTGGCGGAAGAGATAGAGTGCGATAGTACTCCTGGCTTACAACCTTAATTTTTAATACAATAAGAATTGTATCTTTGATTAATCTTAAGCAGACCGTTGAATATTTTCAATGGTCTCTTTATTTTTTTTACAAAATGCATGAACTGTTTTAATATATAAATAGTGAAAATAAAGTATGAATCTCAAGTTTTCCTTCTTTTCCACTTCGTGTTTACAATTTCTTGTCATACAAATTCAGAGAAGCTAATTGATAATGGGGTACATAAAATTGATTTTCAGAAAGCCGAAGTTAGAAGATTTGATGATCTTGTTCTTTTTAAAGATACTATTAAGCTTCAAGGAAATCCTGATTTGATTAAAAGAGTTGATAAAATTCTATGTATTGAGAATGATTATTTAGTAGTTGATGAAAGTTTAGGGAATATATTTCTATTTGATAGCAAAGGAAATTTTATAAGAAAAATTGGCCATAAAGGCACTGATCCTTTTTCCTATCGGGATATTAATGATATAATATATAATCCTGGTTTGAATCAAATATTAATTTTGAGTAGCAAAGACCAATCAATTTACATTTATGATTCGCTCGGGAAATTAATAAGTAAGATCAAATTGAATTTCTCCATGAAAAGCTTTGCATTAAATCGATCCAATCACTTTATTTTTGATCACGGCTTTAATAATAATGAAAATTTAAATTTATCGTTTGCAAACTATAAAGCAGATATTCTTAAATCAACGTTTTCATATCCTAAATTATCCACAAGTATGGTAATTGATTTTTTAGGAGGTATAAATAAAAATGGGCCTTTAATAACATATGTACATGGAGCTTCTCCTGATATATATCAAATAGATGCAAACGATTCGGTTTTTAAAATAATAGATATTGAAATCAATAACGAAGCGGAAGAGAAACATCTTTATGATTTTTTTAAGTTCATTAATGACTTGATGAGTTTTGAAGTCTCTTACCTGCATAATGACTATTTCATTGATTCAGAAGTCTTTCTATATTCTTATACACTTTCTAATTCAATAGAAAGTGTTGATAAATATGGTTGCTATCTTTTTTCATCAAATAAAACATATGAATTCGAGGATAAGATTGGTTTATTAGATTTGCCAAAAGGATATACTTCTTCGGGGGATTACATTAGCTCTTTTAGTTCCGATGCTTATAAAGAGGTTCAAGAAGATAGTACTCTAAAAACTGAGGATGTACACTTAAATGCTTTTGAAGGGCATTTTTTAGTTTTTTGGAGCATAAAAAATTAGTAAAGAAGTTTAACCTTAATCTTCAGCGATAAATTTTCTTTCTCTTTTATTCTTTGTAGCAGGCCTAAAATCTTGGGTTGCATAATACTGTCGTTATGGAGTTTCTTTCAAGTTCTCAAAGAATGTCCAGGGCCCAAAAAAGGACAACATCACTTAATCTTGGGCACAGCTTCAGGGATTAAAAATTCTCCTGAACCAAGCCCTGAATGGGCGGAATCACATACTGGCACATCTCAGAAGATTGACTAATACTTCGCTGGCATACCTGCTTTTGGTAAACTTTTCTCAATAAATTCTCTAATATCCTCATTAGAGGTAGCTAAATCTTCTGCTCTTAAATACATCATATGGCCACTTCTGTATCCTTTAAATGAAAATCTATCCTTCATTTTTCCACTTGGGTCAATATGCCACATGCTGTATTTTGCATCAAAATAAGTAGTGGCTCCATCATAATAGCCACTTTGCACCATTGTATGCAAATAAGGATTCTGTGCCATAGCTTGCCTCAAATTATCTCCAGTATTATCACCGCTATTATCCCATGGCCTTACCGGCCCAAACATGTTATATTTAATATCAGTCTCAAATTTTAATAAATTCCTGAAATAGTAATTAACAGCAGGAGTGAAGGAGTGAAGCCAGGAAGTTAGCTCAGAATTATAGTCCGGTCTTACACCCGCATCCATTTTATCAATGCCTTTGTATCGCGAATCTAATCGGCCAATCGTAAAACCTTCCTCTCTTAATAATTCTTTCCAAAAGAAATTTGTAGGAACATCTAAATTATGCTGCTCAATCACCTTCTCTGACAAACCTGAATATTTACTAAAATTTTGAATGGCAGTAGTTTTTTCGTCAGCAGAAATCCAGGCACCTTTTGCCATAGCAGGCAGTAATTGATTAATCGAATAATTTTCTGATTCTTTTAATACTACTAATAAGTCTTTTGATTGCAAAGAAGCAGGTAACTTTTTGTGGTACCAGGCAGCTGCAGTATAATAGGGTAATCTGTTAGCCGCTTCAATAGCACCGGAACGATCTATCCCTAATTCAGTTGGAGAAACTAAAATCACCCCATTTAAATACATCCATTGACTATTTTGCAATTCTAAAGCCAATCCTGATACACGCGTGGTACCATAGCTTTCACCAATCAGGTATTTGGGAGAATTCCACCTGTTGGAGCGGTTTACAAAGGTATTTAGCCACTCAGCCAAGTACTTAATATCCTGATTTACTCCAAAAAAGGTCTCTTTCTTAGTCTCCGGATCTATAATTCTTGAGTAACCTGTATTTACCGGGTTTACGTAAACAATATCTGCTACATCCAAAATTGAGTGTGGATTATCTTTTACTCCGTAAGGTTGTATGGGATAACCTTCCTCATCAATTTTAAGTATTTTAGGGCCTGTATAAGCCAAATGCATCCATACCGAGGCTGATCCCGGTCCTCCATTGAAAGAAATTACCAAAGGTCTCGTGTCTCTATTGCTGATATCGCTTCTTTCATAATAGGTATAATGAAGCAGGGCTATAGGCTTACCTTCATCATCCCAAACAGGTTGAGTACCTGTTTTAGCTGAATAGGGTACTTTTTGGCCTTTTATGCTAACCTGATGGTTGGTAGTTACATCTTCAGCCGAAGTAATTGATCTACCTTGTGAATAGGATTGGTAGTTCAATAAGAATGCTATTAACGCTAATATTATTACTTTTTTCATAGACTTCGTTATTTCCTTCAAAACACTAAAATAGCATGTTTCTAGGAATATACTAAGTACTTTATTTTGGAAGTACTTTATGCCTTATGAATGGTCAATCAGAAACTCGATTTTTCATATAAATTAATAACATGGAATTTGTATTCAATAAAAATCAGTAAACAGCCTACTAATTCGAATACCATCTACCTACCAACTGATAAGAATTAAAATATATACCTATCATCATTTCTCTATTTTATCTTCTCAGTAATAAAAAATACCTTCCAAATCATTAATTAAGCCCATATTCATATTTACAGATTACATAGCATTATATCGCTCTTGGTTATTTTATAGTTAATACAGTATAATTACTAAATATTAATCAATAATTAAAATCAAAAAAACTATGGCTAAATGTTTTGCACTAATGGGTTGGAGTTTACCTGTTATAGAAAGTATGCAAAAACTCAACAAACCATATGTAGTGGTTTCTTTCCCGGATTTTGAAGCATATGCAAAAGAAAACGATATCCCTTTTGTATCATATCAATTTGATGAGTGGAGTGACACCTCTAACTCAATAGATTTACACGAAAAACTGAAACCTTTTGATGTAGATGTGGCTGTACCTTTATTTGAAGAAACAGTAGAGTGGGCAGGAGCATTAAATTCTATTTACAGAGATGACCCACGAGTATTAAATCGTGCATTTCTGTTTAGAAATAAAGCTATGATGAAGCGAAAGGCTTTAATAGGTGGTTTGAGAGTAGGCCTATTTGAAGAGGTATATAATAAGCAAGGCGTTAAAGATTTCATGAAGCGCTTAAACCAAGCCAATCTTCAACTTGATGGTGAGGAAGAAAGTTGGGTGCATATTAAGCCATTCGCTTCTGCAGGTACTGTCGGACACCGACTATTGCGTTCTCAAGAAGATATTGAGAATAAATGCGAAGAGGGAGATTTTCCTTGTTTAGCGGAAAGCCACTTGCCAGGGCAAGAATTTTCTTGCGAGGCTTTTATACATGATGGCAAAATCCGATTTATGAATATTACTGAATATGTTAAATTAGGATATTCCAATTTTATACCCGAAGGTAACCTACTCCACGGTAAAAGGGATCGTATATTGAAAGAAATGCAAAAGCTAGTGGATTTATTTGGTATACAATACGGAATGATACATCCTGAATGGTTCTTGACAGATGATGATACTTTAAGTTTTGGTGAGGTGGCCTGTAGAATTCCGGGAGGTCATATACTTGAGCTTTGTGGAAAAGCCTATGACTTTGATGCTTTAGGAGCCTTTGTATTATGTCATGATCCAAATTTATCGGAGGAAGAACTGAAAGAGATTCTACCACCATTGGATGCGAGACCTAAACAATTTTATGGTAATGTGATGATATACCCTCACAAAAACTCTATTTCTAAATTAGAAATACCAGAAGAGTTGAAAGAGGAGCCGTACTTCTTAGACCACAACTTAATTCCGCCTCTAACTACTCAGAAAATTAGTGACAGAGCAGGATTTGGTAACCACTTTGGTACAGTAAACTTTAAAGGGGAAAATCCCGATAGGATGACAGAATTACTATTGCATTATGAAAATGTAGATTTCTATCATTAAACTAAACAATATAATCTACCATATAAAGTAGATAGCCTATGAAAGCGATTCCTTTTATTGGATTTGCCTTCATAGGTTTTTTCAATAATAGCAATTCAGTCATTATTATGGGCTAGATTTCATATTTTTGCATAATACAATAAATTTTTAAAGAATGATGGTGGATCAAACACTAACAGAAAATAGTAACCAGAAACTAAACGAATTAATAACAGAATTATCAGAGTCGACACCTTTAACTCGTCCAGAAAAAGCGAGTCGCTTAATGGGACAGGTGGATATTTTGACAGATTCAATTGAAGGTATTACTATAGTTTATAATTCTATAGGCAAATTAAGCGAGGCTGGAATATTTGAAGGTTCTCCCTGGGCTGACCCTTCAAAATTAGTAAGAGGATTAGTAAACGGAACATTAAAGAGTGGTCATCCCAATTCAACTATTGAATTATTAAGTGAGTTACGTTTGTTGGCAATTGCCAAAAAAGACAAGAAATCAGCTTTAATTAGTGCAAGTGATGCAGAATCGTTTATCCAGGAGGTAATTGTATCTAATTTGGAGTTTGTCTTTAATGAACCTGTAGAAGAAACTCGTTTGATAATGAGTGAGCATGAACTACATAAGGTGCATAATCTCTTTAATTTTCTTTCGGAACATATTCATTTAGATGATGTGAAAGAAACATTAGCGGAAGAACTCACCTTAATTTGCGAACAAAGACCTGTGGTAACTGAAAAGCAAAGGAAAATCATTGCTTTGGTTAAAGAAAAAATTGAGCTTAATCCTAAAAGAGAAGGGGATAAAAAGCTATTAAGTTTTCAACGTTGCATTTACAGACCAACAGATAATACTGCAGATAAGAATGTAACTGAATATCAGGCCTTATTAGAAAAACTCAATAATACAGAATTGTATGTAGAGGCTCAGGAAATGGGGCAAGCGATGCTGGAATATGGTTTGGTAAGTCAGTATCATGCAGTAATTTTGAAATTTTTAATTGAGAATGAATACCATCAGACTGTACCGGTTTTATTAGGATTAACTCCTGTAGGTGAAACCAGGTGGAATGAGCTTACTGCTTATCTTTCTGATTTAATTCTGAAAACAGTACACATTTACAATGCACAATGTATTTATGGTTTGGCTAAAATGTTGGAGAATGGTACTATAGCAAGAGAAGCTGTAAGATCAGGATTATCCAATTTAAGTGGTATAAAAATTCATAATAAAGTAGAAGAAAGAATATTAAAGTCTACTAATAATCCACACCAGGCAGTAAGTGCCAGACAATATTTAATAGGAGCATTATTTCGTATTCTAGGCCAACCGCTAGGAGTGGGGCAAGGAAATAATCCAACCTGTCAAAGTGCCAGAGGCATCAGTATGTGGAGTCAACATGCTCCTGCTAAATTAATCAATATGGTTCAAACTGCGGCTGTTACTAACGATCTAACATTCCGATTTGAAGGCCAGGAAATTAAAGCGTCTGTAACCGGTCAGGGTTTAGTGCAAAATCTAGATTATAATTTAGATGCGGTATCTGTAACACTGGTTCCTATGCTGGACAGAATATACAATGAAATGATGGTGAGAGGTTCAGGTAGAGCAGAAGATCCACATAAATGGGTTAATCCTGCATTGTATGGTCAATGGATTCAAATTGGTTTTGCATCGGCATATGATTATTTCTCAAACGCCATAGTAGATTTCGATGGATTTGTAAGGGTATTTTATGCCATGTGTCATCCTGAATATAATGGTGGCCACAGATTGATTTACCCTAACCCAGTAGGGATTTTTATAACAAGTTCGAAGGGAGATATGTTAGGTTTCCATGCTGTTTCTCTATTGAGAGTAGATAAAGATCCTAAAGGGAATTATAGAGCTTATTTTCTAAATCCTAATAATGAGGGTCGCCAGGATTGGGGGCAAAATATTAAACCTTCTGTTTTTGGTCACGGAGAAATTCATGGTGAATCTTCTCTTCCATTACACGAGTTTGCGGCAAGAACCTATGCCTTCCACTTTAACGATTTGGAAGCCGAGAATATGGTAGATAACATTCCTGCCAATGAAGTAGAAAAAGTTAAAAAATTAGCAAAAGATAGCTGGGGGAAATCTTATACCTGGCTGGAAACTAAGAAAAAATGGTAAAACATTCATCAAGAATTGAATTAAAACAGTCAGCTTATAAAAATAATGTAAACTTTATCAGGAGAAAGATTGGCGATCATGCCATTCTTTCTTCTGTAGTAAAGGCAAATGCCTATGGGCATGGGATAGAAACATTTGTGCCGATGGCAGAGAGGTGTGGAGTAAAGCATTTTTCGGTGGCATCTGCTTTTGAAGCTGAAGAAGTCCATAATGTTTGTCAGCCCGATACCGAAATTATGATAATGGGTATTATCTATGAAGAGGATATTCCTTGGGCAATTGAAAACGATATCTCATTTTTTGTTTACAATTATGATAGGTTACCAAAAACCTTAGCTGCAGCTAAGAAAGTAGGTAAACCAGCTAAAGTGCATGTTGAAGTTGAAACTGGTGCTAATAGAACAGGTATGCCAAAATCAGAATTTCCTAAAGCGCTAACTTTCTTGTTAAAAAACAAAGATCATGTTATTTTTGAAGGACTTTGCACGCATTTTGGAGGTGCTGAAAGCCGGTCTAACGACTTTAAAATAGAAATGCAGCATAAGCGTTACAAAGAATTTCTAAAACAGTGTAAGGATAAGAAAATTATGCCGAATTTGCGGCATATAGCTTGTTCGGCAGCAGCGCTTGCAATGAAAGACACAGTTTATGATCTGGTACGAATAGGAGTTGCTCAATATGGATTTTGGCCTAGTCCGGATATTTATTTTGCCCACTTACACGAGGTGAATAAAAAGGCTGATTCAGCATTAAAGCGTATATTTAGTTGGAAAACGGATATTATGGATATACGTCCTGTAGATCAAGGTGAATTTATCGGGTATGGCACAGCTTTTCAGGCTACTCACAATATGACTATTGCAGTGATGCCACTTGGTTATTCTAATGGTTATCCCAGGGCTCTTTCTAACAGAGGTCATGTGCTGATCGATGGTAAAAAAGCACCTATTGTTGGGCTTATCAACATGAATTTATTTATGGTAGATATAACTCATATAAAAAATGCAAAGGTAGGCGATGAAGTAGTGCTAATAGGTAGACAAAACAATAATGTAATTAATGTTTCAAGTTTTACAAATACTACACAACTATTAAATAACGAAATGTTGAGTAGATTGCCTGCTGTTATTCCGAGAACTGTAACAAAATAACATGTTTACTCCGAAGGAAAAAAAGATATTGAAGCAATTGCAGGAAAATCCGGGAGAAGTAAAGTTTTTTAAAGATATTGCAGTACACTTTATTACTCTCAGTCAGTTAGAAATTTCCACTTTCTCTCAGTTGGCTTATGTAAACTTATCTGCTTCACAATCAAATGCTGAAAATACTACAAAAGCTTTATCAGAATACTTTGAAGTTTTAGTATTTATTAAGAAGCTTAAGGTGAGGGAATTAGTATTTCATATTCCATATATTGCCTTAGAAAATAATACAGTAAAAATTGGTCCTGAACCAGAAAATGGGGTCCATAAAACTATAGCAGATACCGATTTACTAATTCAACTTTTTCAGTTTGCCGGGAAAAAGTATGTATTTACGCCCGTTCTAGACATTGAAGAAGAGATTAAGCCACACTCAAAAATATTAGATTATTTCAGAATTGCTCTATTATTTCTACTGATTTTATTTATAGGTTTTGTGGGTTATCATGCCCATTTAGAAAGAGAACACTTAAAAGCGGAGCAAGCCAACATAGGTGAGCTAATTGAGGGTAACCATGGAAGTATTACAAACCTTAAAGATCAACTGAAAACTAACCGAGATTTATTTTATGCTGAATTACGAGACTTGAATGATAAAAATAGTGAGATAGGAAATAGTATAGATGCTTTACAAGGCAAATTTATTGAAGTGAGATCATCTCAGCAAAGCCAATATTATTATTTAAAACTTATTAATAAGAAAATAGATAGTTTGGTTAATGAAGCAGGTAAAAATCAGGAATGATTATTCATCTAACGGAGTTTTAGATGGGTTTTCACCGTCTAAATCGGAGCCTACAGATTTAATATCCTTTTCTAACTTTAATACATATTCAATTGATTGAGATATCATAGTATGTTGAGCGTCTATTTGCTCCTTTAAGAAATTTATTTCACTATTTAAACTCTCAATTTTAGAATTATATTCTTTCTTTAATTTTTCTTTTTCCTCTTTGGCCTTTCTTAAATGTTCTTTGTAGAAATAATATGATTCAGGTATTTTATTCATTTTGTATTTTATATATTAAATAGCCCAGCGATGCTGGGCTAATATTAATGTGTGCTTTGAAAATTTCCAGAGTCAATCCTTTTCTTAAATTTTTTCAACTCCGCACTTAACTTGGTAGCGTAATCAATAGCAATTTTTAACATTTCTTGCTGTGCCATTAATTTTTCTTTTAAAAAAGACACTTCTTCTTTCAATTCAACTACCTGAAAATCAAATTTTGATTTTATTAGACGAACTTCCTCTTGAGCTACTTTTACTTCTATTTTTAACTCTTCTTCTGTCATATCCGCATACATAATGCGTATTTTAGCTATCTATTGCCTCTTGTAAAGTATCCTTATATTGAATATCCATATCATTGAATTTCAGTGTAGGATTTTCTTCTTTGATTTTTTCTCTACCAATTTTCACGCTTTGTTTGAATACTTTATTATCTGGAAGAATTTTTCTATGCGTTTTTAGTCCTTGGTGGAACATATTTTCTTTCCATTCGGTAAAATACCATTCCATAGAAGGTTGATGAAATACTGTTAATGCTCTCTTATCAAAAATTAATTTAGTAATCTTTCTTGCTTCTACTAATTTACCTATAGATGTAAATATTTTTTTAAATTCATCAATTGGAATATAAGAACTTGTTGCTTCAACTACTACTACAGGCTTTGCATCCACGTATGAAACCTTAGCATGCTTTTCTTCTGAATGTAAGATTAATTTGTCTTTCAACTGTTCAGCATTGTTACTCATAATATTGGTTTATAAAAATTTAAAAGTTAAAAAATATTTAGTATTAACTCTTTGAAAACAATTTGGTTTAGATATTTCGCACATTACCCATTCCACCGTCCACGCCAATCACCTGACCTGTTATCCATGAGTTATTGTCGTTAAGTAAAAATTCTGCTGCATTGGCAATATCCTCAGCGGTACCGTACCTACCAATTGGATGTCTTTTATTGGAAGCTTCTTTTTTATCATCACTAGATAGTAAATTACTTGCTAAGGGGGTATCTGTTAAACTTGGAGCTACCAGATTTACTCTGATTTTACTTGTAGCTAACTCAGCAGCCAGACTTAAGCCTAAACCTTGCAGAGCACCTTTTGAGGCGGCAATTGAAGCATGAAATGATAATCCTGAATTAGCTGCAACCGTACTAAAAAACACTACACTTGAGCCTTTAGCAGCCTTTAAATTTTTTAAAGTTTTCTGCACCACTTTTGCAGCTCCCAGGGTATTGATTTTAAAATCATTTAAAAAATCCTCTTCCTTAAGTCTCTGAAAAGGTTTTAAATTTATAGTGCCGGGACAATACGCTACTCCATGAATTTCAGAAGGTAGTTCGTCTAATTCATCGTCAAAATCTTCCACATCTAATTTTATATAGGTAAAATCCCCTGATAGTTCAGGTTTGTTTCTTGATGCTAAAAACAAATTAGCTTTCTGAGATTGCAAGCTTTTTGCTAACGTTAAACCAATTCCGGAAACTAGCACCAATGATTAAAATATTTTTATCTTCAAATGACATATTCTTATTTTTTATTCAAATAGCAAACAGTTAAAAAGGCCTATTGTTTAGAATTTAGGCATAAAAAAAGGAAACCATTTGGCTTCCTTTTAAGCTATTTTAAATATTATTATTTAACAGGGCTGTTGATGTAATCCAAAAATTCTCTTCTTGTAGCTTCATCGTTAAATTTCCCTCCAAAATAGGAAGTACCTGTTCTGCTGTTAGTATCACCCACACCCCGTGACGAAACGCACATGTGAGATGCATCCATTACCACCGCTACACTATCAGTTTCCATCACTTTTTTCAATTCTTCTGCAATTTGTACAGTTAATCTTTCCTGTACTTGTGGTCTTTTAGAATAATATTGAACAATTCTGTTAATTTTTGATAAACCTATCACCTTTCCGCTAGAAAAATATGCTACATGTGCTTTTCCATAAATAGGTACAAAATGATGTTCACAATGTGAGTAGAAAGTAATATCCTTCTCCACCAACATTTGATCGTACTTATATTTGTTTTCAAATAGCTTAGGCTTAGGTTTATTTAAAGGATTTAAGCCACTAAAAACTTCTTTCACATACATTTTCGCAACTCTCGCAGGTGTGCCTTTCAGGCTATCGTCTGTTAAGTCCATTCCTAAAATGTGCATAATTTCTTTAAAATGCTTAGTAATCATCTCCATCTTGAGATCATCATCCATTTCAAAAGCATCAGGTCTTAAAGGCGTTTCAGCACTTGAACCTGCATGGTCGTCTCCCATTTCATCTATTGCTCTGAAGTCTTCCAAATTTTCATTATTCTGCTGGGTATTCAACATAGTTTCTTTCTGTTTCGTATAGTCGAACTTTTAGTTCTAGTGATTTATCAATTGACTCTTTCAAAAGGTTATAAATAACAACAACAATATTTTCAGCTGTAGGATTTAAAGAGACAAACTCCTTTGTATCTAAGTTCAAGTTCTTGTGATCAAATCTGCTCAGCACCTTATCTTTAATAATGTCGCTCAAAACCTTTACATCCATCACATAACCAGTTTCCGGATCAACTTCACCAGTTACTTTCACTGATAAGTCGTAGTTATGTCCATGATAATTGGGATTATTACATTTACCAAAGATTTTTTGATTCTTTTCATCCGACCATTCTGGATTATGTAATCGATGTGCCGCATTAAAATGTTCTTTCCTAAAAACAGAAACTTTCATATATTATTTGCAATTGAAAAAGTAAATATACGCAACTAACTTGGAAGGGTTAATTATGTTTAAAAAATAAATTAAAAGTTTAAACAAAATATTTAGATATTTCATTTCTGACCATACCCTTTTTTAGTGTTCAGGGTATCCAGCAATGTGATTAAGATTTTTGATCTTATTTACCATACTTTTTGCCGCATAAAATTGGGCTAAATGTAACAGGACGAATATCGCAATATATACCACAAGTGCAGGCCCATTTAAAATACCATTTGTTAAAATGCCATTTGAATAGAAAAGTAGGTAAAACATCACGTATGAGATTGACAAATGAACTCCGAAAGATATCCTAAAGGTAAGATACTTCTTTAAAAATTTGTCCTTTTGATATATTTTCAGCCATGCTAGTCCAATAAGAACTGTGTACCCAAACATGAAGATAAAGCATATAGTAAGGAAATTCTGTGGATAACTATTTTGCGCTGTATAGGCCAATAGAGAAAGCATAATGGGAATGAAGATGAAGAAACTGAAAACAAGGTTTTTTAATTTTCTCAAAAATGATTGAAAGAGCTCAGATTTAATTCTTTTTGTAATAGATTCTTCAAAATTGCTAAAAGCGAAAATCCCTAATTCAGCATAAGTTAAATCATAAGCCTCATCTACACTTAGCGTTGGATTTTCTGAGATTTTATCTTCAATGGCAGAAGCCATATGATCTATAATTTCAGCTTGAACATCCAGGTATTTAAAGCCTTTCTTTTCAATTCTGCTTTTTATATGGTTGATTTGATCTACAGAGAGCTTCATAAAATTGCACTTTTACTTTATTCGTCTGAGCACTTTTAATCCTATAAAGCTATACTAACTAAAAGACTAGCAATAATAAAATTAGTAAAGGGTATCTCTCAAAAAAAATAATTGTATCTGAATATGGACCAAAAGCAAAAAGAGGAAGGAATATAGACATACTGTTTATATTAAATACTAACCTTAAGTAATAATCGCAGGCTTTGTTGTGAGCTGACCTTAACTTTTTATGACCATATTTTTTTGTCCAACGTAATATAAAACCATATGATGTTAAAATTAAAAATAAAATTAACACTGGATTTATACAAAACATAAAAAGTGCTTCAATGGGTACAGATCTCAAAATTGTTATTCCTCCAAGTAGAATTGTCATTGCTATGAAAATCTGAGGCCAGCACCAAATTTTTTTAAATTCTCTCCAATAAGTATCTCTTACCGCCTTTTTGGTGTTATTCAATAAATTACTATTTATCCTCTTAATTTTTAAATCATCAAATATTATATCAAGCCTTGAAATAGTTTTTTCAAATTCCTGATTACCATTTTCGAATGTTGTCGCATAATGGTCATAAAGCTCATTGTAAAGTTCAATGTATTCGATTGGCTTTTTCGCAATGTGCTCTGCTAAATATTTTTTCTGAACTTCATTAAGCCTTCTCATATTCCCAATTTTAATTTCATATTGAAAATCTTTTGCATATTGCCTATAAAATCTTCCAATTCGGCCATTTTATTTGCAGTTTCCTTGGTGCCATTTTCTGTTAAGCGATAATATTTTCTCACTCTGTTATCAACCACTCTACTTTCTGTAGTTAGTAAGCCTTCAGCTTCCAATTTGTGAAGGGTAGGGTATAAAGCACCTTCAGTTATTTTAATATCGTTTTGCGTAAGGGTTTTCACTTTTTGAGTGATCTCATAACCGTACATCTCTTCGGTCTCTGAAAGAAGATGTAAGACAATGGTGGATAAACTTCCTTTGATTAAATTTTGATGGCCCATGCTACAAATATATAAAATACTTATATACATAAGAAAATTAGGTAAGTAAATTTTTGATAATATTTTAACTTTATTACAATATCACATATATTTGTTTAATCTAAATAAAAATAGTTGCTTGTTATGAATAAAAATACAATTACCCTTATTATCGCTTTAATAGCTATTGTTTTAGCTGTGATGAATATAATCAGTATTGGTCAGTTAAATAGTTCTTTAGAAACTTTTGAATCACCTGAAGTTGAACAAAAATTAGCTCAAACAGAAGAAAGCGACTATGAAGTAGCTAAAGCCATGGGGTATATGCAGCGCTACAGCCACAAATTATATTGGGCCGGAATGAATGAAAATTGGACATTGTCGAAGTTTTATGCACATGAATTAGAGGAAACTATTGAGGAAATAGAAGATGCTAAAGTGATTGATGAGGGTTTTGCTGTAAGCGCCATGGTAGCTAAAATGACTAATCCAGCTTTTGAAGAAGTGGAAAAAGCCATTGAAAATAATGACAAAGCTGCATTTGACAGTTCATACCAACTTTTAATTCAGTCTTGCAATGCTTGTCACTCTGCCAGCAAGCATGAATTTATTGTAATTGAAACTCCAACAGAGGGAAAACCTTTCAATCAAAAATTTGATTGAAGAAAGCTACCGATGACGTGCTTATATAACGTCATTGCGAATCCCCTTTGGGTGAAGCAATCTAGTTATTATTATAACACCTTAGTTACTTGCAAAAAGCAACGACTTTGTAATATCATCGGTAGGACGGAACGATATAAGCAATCTTGTCTTTAGTATGATAAGGTTTTTTAATAAGTGTTTCTTTACTTTGAAAAGATTGTTTCATACCTCGAAAAGTGGTTTTCTCTTATAATTAACCCCCCTTATAATAATGACAAAAATCAAATCAATCATTAAACTGACTCATAGTCATATTTACCCCAATGGTTGTAAATGCTAATACCATCTCACAAGCTTTATCCATAGCAAATGGGAGCTCCTCAAATTCCTGTTGTGTAAAAGGGCTCAAAACATAATCTACCTGACCACCTTTATGAAAGTTATCACCTACACCAAATTTTAACCTGGCATAATTTTGCCCACCTGTTATATTTTCTATATCCTTTAATCCATTATGGCCTGCAGCAGATCCTTTTGCCCGCATTCGTAATTTTGCAAAAGGGAGGGCAATATCGTCCGTTATCACTAAAATATTTTCTTTAGGTATTTTTAATTCCTGCATCCAATAGTTCACTGCTTTTCCAGAAAGATTCATATAGGTTGTTGGCTTTATTAAATGAATCTGCCTCCCTTTATATTTGAACTCGCTTTTCATTGCCAATTTCAATGTTTCAAAACTCACTTTCTGACTATCTGCTAATCTATCTAAAGTTAAAAAACCAATATTATGACGCGTAACCTCATACTTAGGACCTATATTTCCTAACCCAACAATTAAATATTTCATTTAAGATTTAATTTATCATCAAAAGCACAAATATATGGTATTCTTAATATAATGTATTCTTAATAATTTTTTCTTACTTAAAATTAAGATGATATTTAATCTTCGGGTACTCTATCTCCAGCAGCAAATAAAACGTTAGAACCCGTACCCATGCCTACAATAGATCGCATGGCTTTTTCAGGTTCAATTTCAAGAAATTTTAACTGTGCCACTGGAACATGGTAAATATTACCATTCATGGGGTTGGGTGCAGTAGGTACAAATACTGTGTAAATACCTTCTGTAACTTTTTCTGTAACAAACCCTGTTAAAAGAACTCCGGTATTGTAGGCGTCTACTAAAACTACCTGACTGAATGGCATTTTTTTAAGTCCCGAAAATTGCGCTACTGTTTCCTGCAGGGTAGAGTATAGAGGTATTTGTAATAAATATTTATCTTCAAAAGATTTAAATGACTTTTTACCTCTTGCATCTCTCATAATTAAACCAATAATGAAAATGAGAGCAATAAGAATAAGTAAGGCTAGTACATTTATAAACCAAGCATGCGAGTCAGAATTTTGATCTAATATTGAGCTGATGGGAGCAACTATATTAAAAACAAATTTGAAAATAAGTGAGAGTAAGAATAATATAATGATGGTAGGTAATATCAAAAGTAACCCGTTGAGTAAGGTTTTAATAAAGAAAGATTTAGACCATAATTTATCATTTGGTACTTTTTCAAGGTTTTGCAAGTTGGTAGTTTTTTTCATTGTTTAAATCAATTGAGTTCAAAAAATTATTGTATGCAATTTACTGCTTTAAAAAAAAATAGAATTATATTTTTCACACATACGGTCAAATGTTTAAGAAAGTTAATTTTTTTGGAAAATTTCATTTCTGATAAACTAGTTGAGTTTTTTGTGTGTCAACTTCATTTTGGTATCATACAATACTCCATTAATCATCCCTATTAAACGATGGATCATAAATATTAACCGATTAACATAACATTTGTGGAATTTTACGTTTATAGCCTTGTACTAAACAGTTTTGTGAAATGAATAGAGTAAAATCATTTTTTAGGTTAACAGCCTTATGTTTATTTTTAAGCGCAGGCCTATTTGCTTGTAAGAGTAGTAAGAAAGCGGCTGACAAATCAGCAAATGAGAATCCACCGACAACAGAGGTAGCGGTTAAAGAAACTTCAGAGGCTCCGAAAACACCTGTTAGGGTGGAAACCACTCGTGAATCGATGGATACAAGGCTCAATAATTATTTTAATGCCATTGCAGCAAGTTCTGATAATATTACAGCAGCTAATAGAAACATGAATGAAGCAAAATCAATGTTTGCATCAGCAGATGTTCCTGTTTTAATCATCATTCATGAGTCAGCGGATGGTATAAAAGATTATGATGAACCAACTACTATACTTGATTACATGAATTACCTGAAAGATCAAGGTAAAAATCTTAACAGAATTTACGATGTTGAGACGAATGCCAATGGTAAAATTACCACTTTGGAATTAATCAGGAAATAATTCATTGTTCACATAAATTAATAACAAGATGAAATCATTCAATTTAATAACAATTAAGAATTTAATTTTAGGAATCCTATTGATAGGATTTTCAACTGAAATTATGGCACAAAGTGCTGACATATCTCCTCAAAGGAAACAGGCTATTGATTCATTGGCACTGGAAAAAGTGCGTGATTTAAGTAAATACATCAGCATAATAGGTGATAAACAAACTGCTTATTCCGAAGCAACCAGAGTAATGGATAGGGCAGGAGAATTATTTGCCGAAGATAGTGAAATGGGTGTTTCTTCTATTACTACTAAAGAAATTACTTATTATAAAGTAAGAGAGTATTTTGAGAGGTTAATGGCTTTGAATTATGATAAAGTAAAAATTGACTGGTACGATATTCATTACATTAGCGACCTCGAAAAACAGCCTGATGGAAAATATGTGGGGGTTGTAACAGTTTATCAACGATTTGAAGGAACTTCTGATGATGGATTAAACTACAAAGACACTACAAAGAAGGACATTACTATATACGTTGAAAAGAAAAAAACACAAATTGCAGGCCGAACCATCGAGTTCTGGGATGTAATGCTAGGTGATATCCGTGTGACAGAAACTTCTGCATGATACGATTCCTTTTTATAAGTATTTTAATTTTATCCTCTTCCGTGCTTCCTGCTCAAATACAGCAGGAAGCCGGAAATATGGATGAATCTCATCTTTATGCTTCCACCAAACAGGTAAATCAATTTTTCAGACGATTTAATGGAGAAGAGGATCAAAAAGGGAATAGATACTACCCGAATGATCCTAATTACAGAGCAGTAAATCTTAGAAAGAGCTATTTATCGATGTTATTTGATCAGGAGAGTAATAGTATTTCCACTGATTTGAAGAAAAAGTTCATTAATGAAATAACTGATAAGCGCAATCCACAATACCTAAATTTTCATGAAGAACAGTGGTTTGCAGAGACAAACGCAGTGTTTAAGAGAGGTAATAAAGAAGAAAATATTATTTTATACTTTAAAATTCAACAGCAGGGACAAGGATTTGCCTGGGTGTTAGATAAGGTAAGTACAGATTTTTACAAACAGTTTTTTGAGAAAAATGTAAATACTGAATCTAATTTTCTTCACCCTATGAGTCATGAATTAGATTTTATGAATTTGCATAAATCATTCAGGAATAGCAATGGAGTTGATTTTACCGGAAAAGACTTTCAGGCGGATCATTTATCTATATTTTTATATGAGTTAGCAAATAAAAAGCTTTCTTTTAAAACAGTTCAGGAAGTTAAATTTCATTTTTTTCAATGTGAAGGGTGGTATTTCCAGATTACTGAATATAATAGAACCGGATACAATACAGGTTGGCTAATATCCGACTTAACTGAAATTAAACCTGAAGAAATACCGGCATTAAAATCATTAATTTATGATGAGTTATAAAATTATAATATTTACTGCATTAACCCTATTTTTTGTTTTTCTTACCAATTCAATAAAAGCACAAAAATTAGGGGATTATAGCCAGCAGCAGGTGAAAAGCTATCAATCAAAAGCAGAAGATCAGGTTCGGTTTTTAGGGTTTCTGTTAAATACGTTAGGCAATGAAAAAAGTAGTAATAGAGATAAAGATGTTATTATAAGGGAAAGCTATAAAAAAATCTTTAAAGATGCCAAGGTGCAGGTTGAAGATGATTTAACCGAAAATAGAAAGGTTTTAATCAATAAGGACATTACAGCCTATTTAAAAGACATTGACTTTTTTTTCAAACAGGTGAAGTTTGATTTTGATATAAAAGAAGTTGAACCATTTTTAAGAGAAAATGGTGAATTGTCTTTTAAAGTAACACTCAACAGAACTCTTAAGGGGGTAGGTTTAGAAGGCGAATCTATCTTAAACACTAAAAAAAGGTTTATTGAGATTAATCTTAATCCTGAAACAGATGAACTTCAAATAGCCAGCATCTACACTACTAAAGTGAGTAGAGATGAAGCCCTTAAGGAGTGGTGGAATAGTTTATCTTACGGTTGGAAAACTATATTTAAGGAGAAATTAAAGCTATCTGATGATAGTGTAAGTCTCTCTCAGCTCAATCAAATAGCAGCACTTGATTCAATAGATCTTTCCGGCAATACTTTTATTGTGGGTATTGAGCCTCTCACCATGTTGGTAGATCTTAAGTCAATTAATCTCAGCAATACCAAAATACAAGATATATCACCACTTAGTAGTCTTACTGAAATAAAGAAGTTGAATATTTCAAACACTGCTATCAGCGATATTAGTTTTTTGCGCTACGCTGAAAAGATGGAGAATCTAGATATCAGTTTCACCCAAATAACTAATATTGATGATTTACTCAACTTAAATCAGCTGAAAAATTTATCTCTTGAAAGGAACTAACCTTACTCAGTTTGACGTATTAGAAAATTTTTCAAAATTAGAAAAGCTAGATCTTAGTGAATCTTTTTTTAATCAATTAGAGGCAATTCAATCCTTAAATCAATTAAAAGAATTAAATTTATCGCGCACAAATATAAAGGAAGTTACTGCAGCCTTAAGTCCTAATACTTTACAAATATTAGATTTAAATTTCACTGCTGTATCAAACCTAGCACCTCTTGCGGAATACAAGGTCCTTAAATCTTTAAATATTAGTAATACTCAAGTGGTAAGTTTAACTCCACTCCAATCAATTAAAACATTAGAAAAGATTTATGCAGATAACACTTTTATTAGTGCTGAAAAAGCGAATGATTTTACGGATGCCAACCCAGGCGTGTTAATTATTATTAATTCTGAGGAACTTTCTGCGTGGTTTGCCTCCCTTTCTCCTGAATGGAAAAGTGCTTTTAGAAAATACATGCCTTATTCGTCAAATGCTATACCTGGAAAAGAAAATTTAACAAAGCTGCTATTAACAGATAGTCTTAATCTGGAAAATAGCGGAATTACAGAGTTATTTGCTTTAAAAAAATTCTCAAGATTGCGGTATTTGAATATATCAAATAACAGAATCGGCAGTTTAGATCCGCTCAGTAGCTTAAATAGTATTACTCAGTTAATTGCATCTGAAACATCAATTACCAGCCTTGATCCGGTATTATCGTTTAAGAAATTAAACGTATTAAATATTTCTCAAAGTAGGGTAGATGCAGGTCAAATATTGAAATTGGGTAGGGTTAAGAGTCTAAAATTGCTTAATGTAGATAAAAATAACATCGATAAGTCGGCTGTGAAGGATTTTCTTAGTCAAATAAATAACGATGTAGTAGTAATTTATGATAATGATGGGCACAGCTCCTGGTGGAATAGCCTAGCTACCGAATGGCAACAAATATTCCGATTACAAATGAGTATTGATAATCCTCCTTCGGATAAGCAACTTCATGAGTTAACGGCGATGAAAAGGATAGTGATAATTGATGAAGGCATTACTAAATTAGAACCTTTAGCAAAATTTATCCAAATAGAATCTTTATATCTAGAACGGGTAAATGTTACCGACTTAAACGATATTGCAACCGTAAAAGAACTAAAGAATCTAACCATTAAGGAAACACCTTTAAGAAATATCGATCCTATAGCAGGGCTTAATCAACTAGAAACCTTGAATTTAGATTATTCGGCGGTAGATGATTTACGAGCTTTAGAAGACTTGAAACAATTAAAAAGACTTAGTATTGCAGGTACTTCAATTAAAAACCTAAAAGGATTAGAGGAGCTATACAATTTGCAATTTTTGAATATTTCAAGTACTTTAGTAAGAAACCTGAAATGGATAAGTGATTTAAATAATTTGGAGGTTTTAACTTGCTATAATACACGTATTTGGAACAGTAGAATCAATAAGTTTAAAAAGAATAATCCTAATTGTATAGTAAGGCATTATTAACAATAATTATTTGATCGGGAATTTAGTCAATATCTTTTTTCAAAATTTTTACTTTTAGGGTTTACTATTGCCTTTAGGCAATCATTTTTTACCATTTAAGATAAATTTAAATGCCACATAGTGATAACAGAACTAAAAAATCAAAGAGTAAGATACCTCTAATTATATCAATCGCTTTAGTGTCTGTACTTGTTTTAAGCTATTTTTTAATTCCTGATGTTAAAAATGAACTGAACAACGCATGGAATGTGCTAACCAGCCAGGACGAGCAAAGAACTAAAGCATGGGTCAATCAATTTGGCTTTTGGGGACCTATAATTATAGTGGTAGCTATGATTGCACAGATGTTTTTAATCATTATTCCATCTCCATTTTTAATGGTGGCTTCTATCTTAGCATATGGTCCTTATTGGGGATCATTGATAATTTTCTTAGCCATTTTTGCAGCTTCAAGTATAGGCTATGCTATTGGCGCATATTTGGGTGCCAATGCAGTGAAAAGGATTTTAGGAGAAAAGTCCGAAAACAAGATTGAAAATTTTATTGACCACTATGGCTTTGGAGCAGTATTCGTTACACGTTTATCACCATTTCTTTCTAATGATGCCATTAGTTTTGTAGGTGGAATTCTTCGAATGGGCTATTGGAAATTCATAGGAGCAACTATGCTAGGAATAGCCCCTCTAACCATTTTAATTGCTTATTTAGGAGAAAATAATGACCGCCTGCAAAATGGACTGATTTGGGGTTCAATAATTAGTATCTTATTATTTATTGCATATGTTTGGTGGGATAAAAAAAATAATCCAAACAAAGATTGAATATGCATGGCTTAGGCCCGTTCTAATCTGAAAACTGTAATTTCTGGCCTCACATTAAACCTCAATGGCCATAAATTTCCTAAGGCTCTGTTGATGTATAAAATGCGACCGTCATATAAATCAATTTCTCCAGCTGAATATCTGTTATTTTCTACAGGTAACAAAGGAGGTGGCAAAAATGGCGGCTTGAACTGCCCGCCATGGGTATGTCCTGATAAAATCCAGCCTTGATAACCATTCCAAACATCTAAATCGCATACATCAGGGTTATGGCAAAGTGCTATATTGGCTTTGTCTGCATTATAAAGATCTGTAGCATGCTTAGGGTGAAAGTTAGCGCCCCATAGGTCATCTAAACCAATAAAATTGAGTCCGGCAAGATCCTTTTGCTCATTCCGTAAAATTGTAATTTTAGAACTCTTTAGGATAGATATTATCTCTTCTGCTACAGCATTTTCTTTCCATCCTTTACCATAATCATGGTTGCCTAAAATCCCTACCGTTCCATACTTACCTTTAGTTGCAAATTTGAGGACCATCTTAAGTTGCTCAAACTGCTCAGGTGATTCATAAGTAATATAATCACCAGTATAGGCTACAAAATCGGGCTTGAGATTTTGTGCCTTTATAAATGAATCGATAATATATTGATAGTCAAATCTATTACCCACATGTATATCACTTATTTGAATCAAAGTTTTACCAATTAAATGCTTTGGCAAATTTTTCACAGACATATTTTTATGAACAAATTCTAGCCAAAAAGGCTCTATTCTCCAGGTATAAAAACCTGTAAGTGCCGTTAGTCCTGCTAAACCGGATAGTCCTTTAATAAAATTTCTTCTTTTCATTTGCTCTATTTATTTATTACAGATCAAAGGAAATACCTGTTCTAAATGAAAAAATTAACTTGGTAATATCTACAATTGGCTTGTCTTCATAGCTTATATCAAAAGTATTTGTCCACGATAAGCGAGAAGTCAATTTTGAGTTTAATACAGTTGTGCTACTAACCCTGTTCCTGAATTGGTTAATTTCATTATCATAACCAGTTTGGTAATAATTAACGGTATTCAGATCGATAAATTCATTGATTGTGGCTCTGAATGATAAGTAATTAGTGCTTTTAATAAAATTAGCTTCAACAAATTGATCAGAGTTAGGGATCTTCCATTTCTCGTATTCGTACATGGCTCCAGTGCTTAAAACTAAAGATATTTGATCATTCTCAATGAAGCGAAATCTAATAGCACCCCCTGTAATCCATCGTGGGTCTAAACCACGAAAATTATCATATGAGTACTGAACAAAGGTTTCATAATTTATAGATTTAGCTCTTAGAAAATTCACCCTTCCATGCAAAAAACCAAAGTTTAAGAAATCATTATCATTTATTTTTAAGTAATCAAACTTTCCTAAAAATAGGTAAGCATGTTCTTTTGGGTAATAAATTGAGTTAAGATCTAAGTTATAGCCAAATAAATTCACAGGATCGTCAGCAGCTGCACTTCTGTTGTACATATTTAAACCTGCGGTTGCTTTAAACTTGAAGGATTGGGCAGTATCTTTTTCTAATCTTAATTTCTCTATATTGAGGATTTGAGCGCTACAAAAAAAAGAAATGAGTGAAAAGAGAAGGATAAAAACTGGTGTTTTAAAAGAAAAAGCAAATTGAAGTTGATAATTTGTTTCGAACATAAAAAAGCTGACTTATTTCCATTGTAAATAATTAGAAACACGTCAGCTAATTTTATATGTTACCAAATGAGATAAAATACTTAACTATTAGATTAAATATTTATACTATATTCTACTTTATTACCATTTAATAAAATCTACCTGACCTAAAGGCTCCTGAAAGAGCTACAGGGATTTCCGATTCTGCTCTAATCACACTCGCCTTGGCCTTTTGTACTCTTGCTCTCATTTCTTGTTCTGTGGCAACAGCCATAGCACGTCTTTCTTCTGCTTTTGCTTTGGCAATACTTAAATCGGCTGTGGCCTGATCAATTTGCAATACTGCACCAATATTTATGCCTATATCTATATCTGCAATATCTATGGAAAGTATTTCAAATGCAGTTCCCGCATCTAAACCATCAGCAAGTACCTTTTTAGATATATTTTCCGGGTTTTCCAACACCTCATAATAAGATTTAGCTGTACCAATACATGAAATAATACCCTGACCTACTCTGGCTTTAATGGTTTCTTCTCCTGCTCCACCTACTAATCTTTGCAGATTTGTGCGAACAGTAACTCTTGCTTCCGCCACTAACTGGATACCATCTAATGAAACCCCAGTAATCGCGGGTACAATTATCATATAAGGAGTTACGGAAACCTGTACAGCTTGCAAAACATCCCTACCAGCTAAATCAATCGCTGTAGCCTGTTTAAAAGTAAGTTTAAGATTGGCTTTATCAGCCACAATTAGCGCCTTAATTACATTAGTGAGATTACCGTTAGCTAAATAATGCGTTTCTAACTGGCTGGTGGTGATATCAGTAATTCCTGCTTTGGTGGCAATTATAAGGGAGTTAGCAATTAAACCGGGGGGAACCCTTCTAAAACGCATAAACACCAATTCAAGCAACCCTATACGAACACCTGAAAATACAGCTGTTATCCATAAGTTTACAGGGAAAATAAAGAAAAAGAGCCATAAGCCAATTACAATGGCTACAATTAAAATGATGGTGGTTACTGCCATTGTTTTTTAGAGTGTTTTACATGGCGAATGTAGCAAAGATTTTTGGCTTATAACCTGAGTTCGACACTTATTTTTAAATTCAGATTTACATAGAATTTGATAGACAAGGTGATTTTCGGAGATATATCGAACTATGTTAAGAGAAGACAATGCAGTATTTTAGATTCTATGGAGAAGTTATTCTTTCACCACCTATAAGCAGCTATTTTCTCACTTAAAATCCTGAAGTAATAGCCTGCTGTTACTCCAGGATTTTTAATTGAAACTCATCAGCCAGCTGGCGGACCCTTCTGAATCAGAAATATGAATCGAATTCAGGACGGGACAGTATGTAAAAAAAGAGCCATCCCTATATATATATAGGAGATGGCTCTTTTTTTTAACTTAAATGGATTACTTTTTTCGTATTACTACACCTATTACTAGCACGACCACGCTTATTATCAATGGTGTCCAGTCGGCAGAGCTCACTGCGACATCCATCCCTAAAAAACTAAAGCTTTCGGAATCCTGCATGGCCTGTATACCAAATATAATGGTGCCAATAATTCCAAGAATGATTAAAATAGTACCTACAATTTTCATGTTGTTGAGTTTAATTAAAAAATTAGTTTTATGAAAGATACATTAATTTAGATATCGATTTGCAAACGTATGTAATAAAATAAGGTTGTTCAGAGATATACTCAAAATTATGAATACATAGAGCCTGCTTGAATAAAACTTTTTTAATAGTAGTGGTTTTTATACATACCTTATTTAAATATATAGTTTTTATTACAAAATCTCACATTGGAATAATTCCATTTAGCACAAATCATTTTTTACTTATTAAAAAATGCCCTATTTTTCAGCATGGATGAACTAAAAGAAAAAGAGGAGAATAAACCTCCCGTGATGGGTAGTTGGAAAAACTTATATATTTTAGTGTTGAGTGTTTTAGTTGTCCTTATCATCATTTTTTATGCCATAACCCAGTATTACCAATGAGCACTATTGATTGGGTTGTTTTATTTGGCACATTAATACTTATTGTAAGCTACGGTATTTATAAATCTCGTGGGAGCAAGAATATTCAAGCATATTTAAAGGGTGATAATTCTATGAAATGGTGGACCATTGGTTTATCCATTATGGCTACACAAGCCTCAGCTATTACCTTTTTATCAACTCCAGGCCAAGCCTACGAGGATGGCATGGGCTTTATCCAGTTTTATTTTGGACTACCACTAGCCATGATAATTATTAGTATATGGATACTCCCAATTTACTATAAGTTAAAAATCTATACAGCATATGAGTATCTGGAAGGTAGGTTTAACATTCAAACAAGGGTGTTAGGAGCTATTTTGTTTCTTATCCAAAGAGGTTTAGCTGTTGGAATCACCATTTATGCTCCTTCTATTATTTTATCTACCATTTTAGGGTGGCCTTTATTTTACACTATTATAGCTATAGGTACTTTAGTGATCGCATATACTGTAAGCGGTGGTACTAAAGCCGTATCTCAAACGCAACAGCATCAAATGGTAGTGATGATGGGTGGGATGATTGTGGCAGGTTTACTTGTGGTAAAGCTACTACCAGAAAATATTGGCTTTACAGAAGCTACCAATCTGGCAGGTCATCTAGGTAAGTTAGAGATAATTGATACTGAAGTGGATCCAAATAACAGATATACCTTATGGACTGGACTTTTAGGTGGCCTTTTTGTGGCGTTATCCTATTTCGGTACCGATCAGTCTCAAGTAGCACGTTATTTATCAGGCAAAACCTTAACAGAAAGTAGGTTAGGGCTTATTTTTAATGGGTTACTTAAAATACCAATGCAATTTGTTATTCTTTTCATAGGTGCCATGGTTTTTGTTTTCTACCAGTTCAATCAACCTCCGGTTTTTTTCAACCAAGGTGCCATCGATTTAGTATATGAGCATCCTGAAAATGCTGAGAAATTTAAGGCAGTGGAAGAAGACTATTCTGATTTATTTATTCAGAAGAAGGTATTGATGGAATCATTAGCTATTACCGATAATGAGACTGAAATCGAATCGCTCAAAAAGGAAATAAAAGTAATTCAAAACACCGAAAATGAATTAAGAGAAGAGGCCAAATCCATAATTAAAGCCACCGATGATAAATTAGAAACGACAGATACAGATTATGTATTTATCAGTTTTGTGATGAAATACCTTCCTGCAGGGGTAATTGGACTCCTTTTGGCTGTTATTTTCTCTGCAGCCATGTCTTCAACGGCTTCAGAGCTTAATGCACTTGCATCCACAACAATAATTGATGTTTACAAAAGAAATATTTACAAAAAAGGTAGTGAAAAACATTATTTAGTTGCCTCGAAATTATTTACCTTAATGTGGGGTATTATTGCAATACTTTTTGCAAGTTTTGCTGGGTTGTTAGATAATCTTATTCAAGCTGTAAATATATTAGGGTCAATATTTTATGGCACTATCTTAGGCATATTCCTAATCGGATTTTTTATTAATTATATAAAAGGAAATGCAGTTTTTATAGCCGCCTTAATAGCACAGTCAATCGTTCTTTATTTTTATTTTTATACTGAACTGGCTTACCTGTGGTATAATGTAATAGGCTGTGGTTCTATAATATTAATAGCCATAATTTTGCAATTCATCCAAAACCAATCTCCTAATTCCTAAAATATTTGGTGATTTCAATGTGCTGTCGTATTTTTCTATATATTTATAAATATGCTTAGAAAAAGTATTTTAATTTTATTTTTATATGTAGGCTTTTTTCAATTATCTGCTCAAGATGCCGAATTGGCTAAAATTTATTTAGATCAGGCAGACCAGGTATATGCAGAGGCTAAAGATGCTATTGAAATAGCAAAAGAAATATATATTCAGGCTGCTGAGGCAGATACAAATAATATAAGAGCCAACTATATGGCTGGTCGTTTGTATTTAGAAACGGTAAACAGAGATTATTCTGCTACATATTTTGAAAGGGTTAAGCGACTAGATCCTAAATATAAATTTAATATTGATTATTTAATAGGGCGAGGTTATCAATATGGCTTGGAATTTGAAACTGCTCTCAAATTTTTTGAATCCTATAAAAAACGTCTCTTGGCTAATAAAAGCTATAGAGGGGGTGATGTTACTTCCACAACAGAAGTGAATGAACGTATAGAAGAGTGTAAAAATGGTTTGGAAATTATTGATATGCCATCTTTATATACTATTGAAAATGTAGGTGAAAACATCAATTCTGCATGGCCTGATTATGCTCCTGTACTTAATGAAGATGAAACAGTAATGATCTTTACCTCGAGACGGCAGGAGGATAATGCAAATGAAAATGTGGATAAAGATAATTTTTATTTTGAAGATATTTATATCTCAAAAAGAAAAGGAATAACATGGCAAAAAGCCAAAAACATTGGTTCTTCAATCAATACACCTTATCACGACTCAAATTTATTTCTTTCAGCGGATGGAAAGACTCTTTATATTTATTCTGATACGGGTAATGGAGATATTTATTATTCTACAGAGAGCTCTAATGGCGATTGGTCAAAGCCGGAACCTATTCCCGGCAGAATTAATTCAGCCGGTTTTTCAGAACAATCAGTAAGTATAGGCGCTGACGGTCAATTCATGTTGTTTGCCTCCAACAGGCCTGGCGGCTACGGTGGTTTCGATATATATGGCTGTTACAAAGAGGATGGAGAATGGAAAAGACCCTTTAACATGGGTCCGGAAATTAACACTAAATATGATGAAGATGGTCCATTTATTGCAAAAGATGGCGTAACTATTTATTTTAGTAGTAAGGGACAGAAAGGTTTTGGAGGTTTTGATGTTTTTAAAACTTCTTATAATGATGCCTCTGAAAAATGGAACAAACCCGAGAATTTAGGCTACCCCGTAAACACTGTTGATGATGAAGTGTATTTTTACCCTACTGCTGATGGTAAAAGAGGCTATTTGGCTTCGGTAAGAGAAGAAGGTCAGGGATTTACAGATATTTATATGGTTAAGTATACTGGTAATTTAGGTCAAACCGCTAAATCCAGAATTTTAGATTTGAAAAAGAAAGATAATCAATTTATATCGGATGAAGATTTAGCCAAGAAGTTATTAATCGACTCAGTTTTAAACATTTCAGCCTATCAGGTTTACTATGAAGTGAATTCAGCTGAAATACTACCTGAATTTGAAAAGAGATTAAGTGAAATGGGTAAATTCCTGAAAGGCAATATTAATTTAGGAGTACAAATATCAGCATTCTCCTCTTCGGATGGCAATTTAAAGTACAACTTAGAGCTATCTAACAAAAGAGCTCAGGCAGTGATGCAATACTTTAGAGAGATGGGTATTGAAGAAGATAGAATGGCAGCGAGAGGATTTGGGGTATTAACAGGAACTGAGGACAAAAGCAGAAGGGCAGAGGTGAAGATTATGGATTTATCTAAATTTAGTGATTGATAATAGCTGGAGCCTCTACAAAGCAGGGCAAAAAAAAATCTCATTGAGTTTGCGCTCAATGAGATTTTGAAATCCGTTTTTTCTTTTTTTATTTCAAGCTTGCGATCAAGTCTTCATTATTTTTCACATATCCATAATCTCCGCCTTTATTATTTTTAGCTAACTCCATAGATTTTTTTGCTACTTCTATGGCTTCTTTCTTTTTACCAAGTTTAGCTAAAATTTTAGCTTTTAAGTGTAGGTTCCAAAATTGCTGGCTATTGTTTTCTTCTTCCAAATAAGCATTAACCCATGTTAAAGCCTTATTCAAATCTTTGTCAGCTGTGTAATAATAATTAGCTGCAACAATATAATTAGAAGGATTCACCTTCGTATTCTTGTTAATTTCGTCCATTACCTGGGCATCGTAATCCACTTTAATAGGAATTTTTAAAGCGTAATTTTCCCATGCAAAGTGAATATTAGCTTCAGTCATGTCTTCGCTAATATCAGAAATACTGTAAGATAAAGTTTCTACAGGATTATCTAATTTGATAGGTTTTATTTGTGCAGAAACGACTTCGTTTTCTCTTTTAAAATTATTAACTGCACCACCAATTTTAAGGTCAGAATTAAGAATAAATTCCCAAGTATCTTTCCCAGGCACCATTAAAATCATGTATTCACCTGCTTTTACGTCCTTACCTGCAATTTTTACATCAGTGCTTATTGTTAAAATTGAGCCACTATTTGCACCAGCTCTCCAAAGGGTTCCAAATGGCTGTAAATATTCTTTACCCTCACCAAATATTTTTCTACCTTTTACACTTGGTCTGAAATAAGTGATACTAACATCAGTTAATCCTACAGTAGTTTCCGTTTTAGCTTTGGCAGAGGGTTGTGGGGTATTTATTTGCCCTAAGCTAATTTGCGCACTTATTAAAAAGGCTAAAATGCCTACAATCGTTAATACTTTTTTCATAGTTATTTAGTTTTAATTTCTTTAATTTGATGGTAATTACGAAGTAAATGTAGAAAAGTTAAATGATTAATTCAGGAAAAAAATTAGGCAGTTCATTTTTCCAGGGAAATGATGTTGTATTAATTGCTGAACAACTACTAGGGAAGGTGATTTGTAGAAATATCGATGGAAAGATTTTAAAGGGGATTATAACAGAAACAGAGGCATATTGTGGCCATAATGATAAAGCATGCCATGCACATTTGGGTAAGTTTACTAAAAGAACAGCAGTAATGTATAAAGCAGGGGGAGTTGCTTACGTTTATTTGTGTTATGGAATCCATCATTTGTTCAATATTGTTACCAATAAAGAAGGAAAGGCAGATGCAGTATTAATAAGAGCAATTGAACCCATTTCAGGAATAGATTATATGGTGGAGACACGTAATTATAAAGGAAAAATTATAAATTTAGCTTCAGGTCCGGGTAAGCTTACTCAGGCTCTTAGTATTGATAAGCGTTTAAATAATGAGAATTTGGTAGAATCTGATGCACTTTGGATTGAAGAAGGGGTTGATGATCTTAGTACAGATCAAATTATACGTTCAAAAAGAATTGGTATAGATTACGCAGAGGAGGATGCAGAATTACCATGGAGATTTTATTTAAAAGAAAATAATTCCGTAAGTAGATTCTAATGAATCAGAATTTTTATATATTGAAAAAAGCTTAATGTTATGAACAAAGTATTGTGTCCGATTGATTTTTCGGAATACTCACTTAATGCATTGGAATTTGCCTGTAATTTGCTTCAAACTAAAAAAGGAGGGATCACTTTATTGCATATTTTTACAGAGGCAGATTTCTCTAAATCTATTAAAAATAAAGATGAAGAGAAGAGTTTTGAAAGTTTGAGAGATTTAGCTTCGGAAAAATTGAGGATTCTTGCAGAAGAAACTAAGAAGAGCTTTAATGTTAAATGTGATTATGCTTTATCAATAGGAGGTATTGATAAAACAATAGCCCGTTATGCAGATGAAAATGATTTTAATTATATTGTAATGGGCACTCAGGGAAATGGCTATAACGAGCAAACAGTAGTTGGTAGCAGAACCATTAGAACTATTAATGAAACTAAAACTCCCTTAATAACAGTACCCCTGGAAACCAGTTTTACGGGATTAAACTCAATTGTTTATGCCTCTGATTATTCAGACTTTGATAAGCTTTACTTACAAAAATTAGTGAGTTTTGCATTGGATTTTAATAGCAGAATTAAAGTTGTACACGTAAGTCACTCCAAAAATAATATGAGCGAAAATACTTACGAGGCATTCAAGTCTGAATTATCTAGCTTTTTGGGTTATGAAAAAATCAGTTATTACCTCAAGGAGTATAAGGAAGATGTTAGCCATGGAATTGAAGAATTTATGAATGAACAACAAGGTGATTTACTAGTGCTTCTTAAAAGAAAAAGAAGCTTTCTGGATAAAATTATAAGTTCTAGCGTATCAAAAGAGATTACTTACTTTACCTCACATCCATTATTGATATTTAAAGAATAGCTAAAAATAATATTTTAGCCGTTACAGAAACACCTATTCTTGTATCATCATAGGAATTTTTATATTCGTTTAATACATTTACCCTTACAATTATCTATTAAAACATGGGCTTAATCTAAAAAATCTGCAATTTTGCTAACCTAATTATTATCTTATGCTTTTTAAGAGATAAATTTAATAAGTAAGCCGATTTAACGTTATTAGGCAGACAATTAAAGCTTAAAACACAGTAAATTATAAATGAAAATATTCATAAATATATTCCTTGTTATTTTTTCAACAAATTTTTTGGCAGCGCAGGCTATAAAACAAAGTTCCCCTTTTATTATTGATTCTTTAGAAAGTGTTTATGATGACATATCTCCTGTAATGCATCCGGATGGAAATATGCTTTTTTTTACAAAAGTGCAGCATCCTGATAATTCAGGTGGCATAAAAGATTTGGGTGACATATGGGTAAGCGAAAAAAATAGTGACGCTTGGGAAAAGCCTATCAGGTTAAAAGGCCCGGTAAATAATAGGCAATTTAATTCTGTAATTGGCTTTACTTCTGATGGGATGATTATGTATGTGACAGGAAATTATGAGAATTATATAAAAGGTGGCATTTCTTATTCAAGAAAAATAGGCGATGGTTGGAGTGAGCCTCAACCGATAGATATTCCCTATTTTAAAAATAAATCAGAACATATCTCGGGGAGCTTATCTAAAGATGGAAACGTAATGGTGCTTAGTCTTGATAGCTATGGAGGTAGAGGAAATGAAGATATTTACTATACTTTTCGTAAATCTATAGATAAATGGACAGAGCTACGGAATTTAGGAACTGATATTAATACAGCTTCACAAGAATTTTCACCCTATTTAGCCAGTGATAATAAAACGCTATTTTTTAGTTCTAATGGATTGGGAGGAAAAGGCAGTAGAGATGTATTTTATGCTAAAAGGTTAGACGCAACATGGACTGCCTGGAGTAAGCCGCAAAATATCTCTAATCTGAATTCTGAGGGGGCTGACTGGTATTTTAAATTATTAGAAGATTCCGAAGAAGCGATAATGGTGAATACTGTGAATAGCGTAGGATTAGGGAATATTATGTTGGTACCAAAACCAGATCAGATTGATATAGAACCAGCTATTGAAGAAACCATCACTACCTCTTCCAAGCCAGTTATTCCATATGAAATAAATAATGAGGAGAATAAAGTAGCCAAAAAAATATCCGTTAAGTTTAAAGTGATCGATGCCTTAACTCAATCGGAATTAAATCCTCAAATTGTTATTAAAGGGGTCAATGAAATGAAGAGGAGCTCATTCTATGAAATTGTATTATCAGCAGGCTCTAACTATCAGCCTAATCTATTTAAGGATTCTGTATATACGATAGATATTAATATGGAAGGTTACTTAGATGAGGAGAGGTCTATCAGAACCGATTCCATTTCCGACAATGATGTAGTGGTATTTGAATTAGTTAAAATAGAAAAAGGTACTACCATACAGCTAAAAAGCGTGCTTTTTGAAAGAGGTACTTCAGATATTATAGAAAGCTCCTATGCTGAATTAGATAGAGTAGTAAACATGTTGAAAAAGAATGAAAATGTTGAAATAGAACTTGCAGGGCATACTGATAATACGGGAAGTTCGAGACTAAATATTAAACTTTCGCAAGAAAGAGCGGATGCTATTCAGACATATTTAGTGGAGAATGGCGTTGAGGTCAGTCGATTAAAAAGCAAAGGATATGGTGGAGCTAAACCTATTGCAAGTAACCGCTCTGAAGCTACCAGACAATTAAATAGAAGAGTTGAATTTACAATCATTAAAAATTAAAAAATGGCTAAGGGTGAGTTGACGATAAGAGATAGAAAAGCAGCTAAATTAAAACTACTTATCTTAACTTTTACTAAAAATTTATTACTCTATAAAAATTTTAGTGATATTCACGTAATGGATATTTGTAAAGGGGTTGGCATTTCTAAAGTCACCTTCTTTAGATATTTCCCACAGAAAGAAGATATATTATTATATACTTTAAGAGTTTGGGCTTTCGAAACTTCTATTAAAATTCAAGACAAGTCATTTACAGGTTTAAAAGCAGTTAACTATATTTTTGAACAATATGGTGAATTATGTGATAAATATGCTTCACTAATTTTGCACCTTATCAAATACCATGCAGGCACTAATACGGTATTAAAACCTATAAGCATCAAAAGGGCTGAGAAAGTAATGTTGTATCCTAAAGTAGAAAATATTCAGGATTTTGAGGTACTTGCTTTTGATAAAATGTTAGAAAAACACTTGTTAGAAGCTATTTTCAATACTGAGGTTACTCGAAGTTCAGATGTTAATGATATGGTGCGTATGTTGTTAACAGTAACTTATGGCTCTATTTTGGTAAGCAAAATGAAACAACTACCTGTTAAAGCGCTTTTAAAAAAGAATGTTTCATCCGTTCTTGAAACTTTCTGAATACTCTTTATAATTTACCCATACCTTCGTTTATTTTCCTTATTTTTACCTTCTAATAATTCATTATTAATACATTATGGAAATCACTAAATTTTTAAAACACAATTATAGACATTTTAATGCGGCTGCTTTGGTTGATGCAGCAGAAGGATATAAAACACATATTGAATCTGGTAAAAAGATGATGATTACTCTTGCAGGTGCTATGTCAACTGCTGAAATGGGTATATCTATTGCTGAAATGATAAGGCAAGATAAAGTACAGATTATCAGCTGTACTGGAGCAAACCTTGAAGAAGATTTGATGAACCTGGTTGCCCATTCGCATTACAGGAGGGTACCAAATTACAGAGACTTAACACCAGAGCAGGAGTGGGAGCTCTTGGAAAAAGGACTTAACAGAGTAACAGATACCTGTATTCCTGAAGAGGAAGCTTTTAGAAGATTACAAAAACATGTTTTTGAGATCTGGAAGGATGCTGAGGATAAAGGGGAAAGATATTTCCCGCATGAATTTATGTATAAAATGATTCAGTCAGGTGTATTGGAGCAATACTATGAAATTGATCCTAAAGATAGCTGGATGATTGCTGCGGCAGAGAAGAATTTGCCAATGGTTGTGCCGGGTTGGGAGGATAGTACCATGGGCAATATTTTTGCCAGCTACTGTGTAAAAGGTGAATTGAAGCCTTCCACTATGAAATCAGGTATTGAATATATGACTTTCCTTGCAGACTGGTACAAAAAAAATGCAGGAACTGAAGGAGTTGGCTTTTTTCAAATAGGAGGGGGCATTGCCGGAGATTTCCCTATTTGCGTAGTACCAATGTTATACCAGGATTTAGAATATACAGACGTGCCATTTTGGAGCTATTTCTGCCAGATTTCTGATTCTACCACAAGTTATGGCTCTTATTCTGGTGCTGTACCAAACGAAAAAATCACCTGGGGTAAATTAGATATTAAAACGCCTAAGTTTATAGTGGAGTCTGATGCTACTATTGTAGCGCCATTGATGTTTGCTATTATTTTGGGACAGTAGATTAGCTATTTTCTAGTAATAATAAGCCATTTCCATTTTGAATGGAGATGGCTTTATTGTTGAATAGCCTTTTTTATTCCTTTTAGGAACTTTCTACTCTTTGTCCACTTTAATAAAGGCACCTACCACCAATACTAATAGCATGGTTGCAGCTGAAAGTATGAATATTTTTTGTTGCAGAAAACCAAATATGAAACCACCAGCTATCAGTCCAATGATGCTGGCAAAGCTCCCAAAGCTCCCTGCAAAACCTTGAATGGCACCCTGTTGGTTTTTGGTTCCCTTGGTAGAAAGTATTGAGAGAAATGAAGGCCACATTAAGCCGTTTCCTAACCCAAATAGAACGGCTGCCACATAGATAATAATTGTATTAGTAAAAGTTAGGCAGCAAAACATAGCAATCAGCAAGATGCTTCCCGCAACAAATAGCTGTTTTTCATTGAAATGATCATTTAAGTAATTTAGTCCCGGACCTTGAGTAAAGATCATTACACCTGATAGCACAGTAAAAAATGGCCCCAGCTGAGAAGGGCTCCATTTTAGAATATCAGCAGCGTAGATGGGGAAGGTGGCATAGAAAAAATTAAAAGAAAGAAATATCAGAAAGTATAGAACCATCATGATAGGTACATCTTTCACTTTCCAAATACTTGGTTTGGTAGATGAGGATTGAGACTTCTCTTCCTCAGTTTCTTCCGTTTTACTCTCTTTTAGAAGAAACTGAATAATAAAAACTCCCACTAAAGAGATAAAGGCTGAAAGTATAACCGTTTTTAACTCGCCTGATGCAGTAGCAGCAATCAAACCAGATAAAACTGGCCCTACAATAAATCCTAAATTCATGGCGGATGACATCTTACCAAAATTTTTCTTCCTGGTTTGAGGCGTTGAAATATCCGCCAGATAAGCATTTGCTACTGATACATTACCTCCCGTTAATCCATCGAAAGCTCTGGCAACGAAAAGGACTATTAAAGGGAGTGTGAAAAGAATTGCTTCTCCTTCAAATGTGAATTCAAAATACGTTATTTGAGGGACAAAAAATGCAACAATGAATATAAGCCATGAGATCAGGGTGCCTATTTGGCTTAAAAGCAGTATTTTTCTTCTTCCTATTTTATCTGACCATTTCCCGAGCACCGGACCTCCAATTAACTGAAACGCCGGATAAACAGCACCCATTAGCCCGTATATTATTTCATTCCCCCCAAAATCTCGGACCAAATAAACCAAAAAAGGCAATATCACACTGTATCCCAATGCACCTATAAAATTTACAGTCAGGAGGGGAAAGATGGAGGTGATTTGTTTTTTCGACATAGATTTTATTATTTTCTCCAGCTTACTTAGCATTACATCTATGCGTAATTAGCTTTTATATAGAGGATTGCCGTACCATTTTGTAACTATACTTAGGAAACCAATTTTGAAGTAAATAGTTATGTTGGACTTAATTATCAGATTTTATTTTAGACATGTTTTTTTTGTATCATTGATTTCAAATTATTTTTTTATGTTGAATATTAGATCTCTAACGGTAGTAAAAATCAGCAAAAAATTGAAAAAATAAAATCTAAAGTATATGTATTGGTATTTAAAAGGCGTTTTTAGTTTTATTCCAATATTTTATTAATTGAAACTAATAAAATTTCTGGCCACTTCCCTTTATAAGATATAGGTGCTACTTTTGAGTTTCCGACTTAGATTAGAAGATGATAAAATTAGAGGAATTCAATGGAAAAATTATTTCAACATGAAGTACAAATTAAATCAACAGATTTCGATCAATTAGGTCATATTAATAATGTGGTGTATTTACAGTGGGTGCAAGATGTGGCCGAAGCTCACTGGTTAAGTATTTCTAGTAAACCTGTTTTGGAACAGTATTTCTGGGTTGCACTTAGGCATGAAATCGATTATCTTAAAGAAATTAAGCCCGGCGAAGAAATTTTAGCAGAAACATATGTGCATAGTATGGAAGGTGTGAAATCAGAAAGATTTACTATTATTAAAAATCAGCAAAATCAAGTAAAAGCTAAAGCGCGTACTTTTTGGTGTTTGTTAAATGCTGAAACCAGACGGCCTCAAAGGATTCCACAGGAACTGAAAGAACTGTTTATAGATGTATAAACCTACACCAATTTATATTTACCTTAGCACCTTATTCTTTAAAATAGAATCATTAGAAATATATAGATTTGAATTTTAAAGTTATTACTGTTACTCGACCGAAACAATTCATACTGATATCGGGTATTAATTGTGGTATATAAAAAGACTTATAATTTATGATTGCAATACTCTCACCGGCCAAAAGCCTTGATTTTGAAAAACAATTTGATTTAGAAGCAACCAAACCCAGGTTTAATAAAGAAACCAAAAGTATTATTGAGGTGCTGAAAGAGAAATCTTCTAATGAAATACAGGAGCTAATGAGCATTAGTGATAAATTAGCTGAGCTCAATGTAGAAAGATTTGATAATTTCAAAATACGTACTCCAAAACATGCCAAACAAGCAGCATTAGCATTCCAGGGAGATGTTTACCAAGGCATGAAAGCTGAAGATTTTTCTAAGAAGGAACATGAATTCGCACAACAACATGTACGTATATTATCAGGGCTTTATGGCATATTGCGACCGCTCGACTTAATTCAGCCTTACAGATTAGAGATGGGTACTCAGCTAAATATTGAGGATCATAATTCATTATATAGCTTTTGGGGAGATAAAATAGCTAAAGAACTAATTAAGGATTTAAAAGCCCAGGGAGATAATATATTGATCAACCTGGCTTCTAATGAGTATTTTAAGGCTGCAGACAAATCTACTTTAAAAAAGAAAGCCAAGATTATTGATATTGAATTTAAAGACCATAAAAATGGCGAATATAAAATCATTTCATTCTTTGCTAAAAAAGCGAGAGGAATGATGGCTCGCTATATAGTAAAGAACAATATTTCTCAAATTGATGACTTAAAAGGATTTGATTATGATGGCTATTCTTTTGATGACAAAGATTCAAATGAACATAAATTAGCCTTTAAAAGAGGTTAACCTGAGTAATAAATATTCTATATTTAAGTTTAATTTATGATTTTGAGAAAGTCCTATCGAATGAGTAAAGCCGGTGCTATTAGTTGGCTAAAACTGGTTGAGGAAAGTTTAGAGCCCATCGAGCCCCATCAGGTGCAGGTAAAAGTGAAAGCCATAGGACTTAATTTTGCTGATGTATTTGCTATTTTAGGTTTGTATAGCGCAACTCCCGAAGGCAGCTTTATTCCTGGATTAGAATATTCAGGAGAAATTATTGCTTTAGGAAAAGAAGTTAAAGGTTGGCATAAAGGTGACAGAGTAATGGGTGTTACTCGTTTTGGAGCCTATACTTCTCATATTAATATTGATGCTGCTTATATAAGTGCAATTCCTGAAAAGTGGAGCTTTGAAGAGGGTGCCTCCTTTTTAGTGCAGGCACTCACTGCTTATTATGGCTTGTTTTACCTTGGAAATATTCAAAGGGGAAATACTGTCTTGATCCATTCAGCCGCTGGTGGAGTAGGACTGTTAGCCAATAGAATGGCACAAAAAGTGGGGGCTTACACCATAGGGACCGTAGGTTCAGAAGCTAAAATTGAACTCTTAAAGAAAGAAGCCTTTCAGGATTATATTGTAAGGTCAAAAAATTTCAAATCTGATTTAGAGAAATCTTTAATCAATAGGGAATTAAATATTATTATGGAATGCATAGGAGGGAAGGTTTTTAAAATAGGTTATGATATGCTGGCTGCGCAAGGTAGAGTTGTTAATTATGGTTCGGCAAGATATGGAGACACCAATAACTCACCAAACTGGCCTCGCTTAGCATGGCTCTATTTAACACGTCCGAAAATCGATCCTCAAAAAATGATTGAAAGCAATAAAGCGATTTTAGGGTTTAATCTAATTTGGCTTTACGATAAGAAAGAACTGATGCAACAAATCTTAAAAGAGCTGGAAGGAATGGAAATGGATGCACCTCATATCGGTCATCAATTTAAATTTGAAGAAATGCAACAAGCTATTAAGTTGTTCCAGTCAGGTAAAACTACAGGAAAAGTGGTTTTAAGTTTAACTGAAGATTAAATTATTAGGTTCTACCACGAATTTAATGGAAAGTTGTGATTTGATAACTAGTAAATTTTCATAACAGATTTTTTGTCATCATTTTCGTTTTCCTTGCTGCTCTGGAACAAAAATACCTCCAAAATTAATTGCTTAAGCTGCTCAATATATCTGGGGCTACACCCCCATGCTCGTAATTTAAGGTAATCCGTCCTTCTCCTTCGGGGAAATATACGAGGATGAGGTCTAAAAAAAAAAGCTTAGCTTCATAGCATTGGGCGACACCCAGAGTTAATGACTTCTCCTTCTTTGGAGTGATATAGACCTCTTCGGGGCTTAACCAGTAAAACTTTGGATGTATCATCCAATTTTTTCACGGTGGTTTTGCTTTTTAACCATTAAAATAACAGTAAAGCCAATTTTTATTTACCATTAAAAACCTTACTCTTTACAAAATTCCAAAACTCTTCTCGTTCTGATTTTGAAGTTATTATTGATTTTAAAGTTCCACCAAAACTATTGTCTGCTTTAGTCCGTTCACCACCAATTTTGGGTAAAGGAGCATTTTGAGGTTGAGGTACTTCAGCATTAGCCTCCGTATTATTGCTTCTACGCATTCCGAAATTCTTAGGATCAATTTCTCCGGCCTTTTCAAAATGCTTTTGAGCCTTATTTCTATAGCCCATTTTTTCCATTACCATTCCTAAATTATTATAGGAAATAGCATCTTCAGGATCTAATTCTAATGCTTTTTGATAATCTGTTTTAGCACCTTCTAAATCACTTAGTCCATCTTTAATAAAGGCTCTACTGGCATACCTGAATGGGTTTTTAGGTTCTAAATCAATTGCTTTATCAAAATCTGCCATTGCTCTATCGTGATTTTTAGCCATATAATATATTAGCCCGCGTTCTCCATAAAAGTGAGCCTCCTCCGGTTTAAGACTAATTGCTTTAGTAAGATCAGACATAGCAGCGTTAAAATCCTTTATCTTAAAATAGGCTTTACCACGTTGGTAATAGGCTATCGGGTTTTGTTGATCTTGTTCAATATATTTAGAGTAAAGGTGAATTCCTTGCTGGAATTCACCTTTCTGGCAATAATTAGAAGCACTGGCAAGCAAAATATTAATATCTTCCATTAATTTTTTAAGGATTATAAATAAACAAAACTATCTATTTATTAACTACTAAAACTTATGCGGGTTTACCAAATAATGAGTTTTCTGTTCACCTCTCGTTATTTGTAATAAAAGTTTCAATCCAATCGTAAGTCTTGTTGTTACTATTAAGAAATTGCAAAATCATAGGTACATGCCTTTTGCTTTCTTGAAGATGGAAATTAGGGTAGGGTACTATTTTTCTATACTCCGTCAAAAATCTCTCTGTGCTCGAAAGTATACCTGGTAAGGTATTTCCTCCCATCATAATGAGCAAAGGCGGATCATTTTCATCTAAATAATAAATAGGAGAGGTCTGCTTCCAAACCTCTGAGTCATTGGTAAAAGTTTGAAGGTAAGATGTGCCTGCGGGATAATTTCTCTCTTTTAAAAAGCCATACATATCTAATCCTGCTGCGTCAATTAAAATAGCTCCCTTTACAGGGTTTTTGATTTCCAATGCCTCAAAGTATTCATCCTTCACGCTTAGCAGTGCTGCTAAATGACCTCCTGCAGAATGGCCTGAAACATAAATTTGATCTGGGTCTCCTCCATAATTTTCAATATTTTCTTTTACCCATTTAACGGATTGAGCAGTTGCCATTGTCATATCATTAATAATATAGTCAGGACTTAAAGGGTAATCAATAGTAACAGCCACTATTCCTTTTCGGGCTAATCTTTTACCAAAAAAACTATAGAGTTCTTTCTTTCCGGATTTCCAACTACCACCATGAATAAATACAATAACTGGCTTAAGTTCTTTGGTTTTTTTAGGAGAAAATATATTAAGTTTTTTTTCAGGCAAATTAGCATTGAAACCCTCCTCCATATAAGTGATGTTCTTACTTTTACTCACTTTATAGGTAGAGCAAGAAACTATCAAGATAGTCATTAAGAGTATAATTGAGATATTTTTCAGTGGATATCCTAACTGATGAGTAGGTTGATTGTTTATTATCATTTTTTAATAACTCCTTTCGGTTTTATAAGTTTATATTTCAAAAATATCAATTTTATCGATGGACTTCATAATAAAAATACAAATAGCTGAAATAAGATAGGTATTGCTGTAATGAAATATTATTTTTGAGATCGTAAAAACAAAATATATGGTTCAGGCATGGATGCGTGGTGTTTTGCTCATCGGAGCAGTTTATAATTTTGCATGGGCATTTTTTTTATACGTAGCTCCTTCAAGTTATCTCAAATGGATAACGGAAGGCACACAATCAGCTAATGAATGGGTGGCATATCAGGCAGTTGGCATAGCAATTATTGGGGTTTTCATGTTTATGGGTACTTTGTATCCGGTAAGATTCCGGTGGTTTATTTTATTAAGTTTTATAGCAAAACTCATTGGAGGCTTTTTGGTATATCAACTAATAATGGAATCAGAATTTACAAAAAAATTCTTGTTTCATATTTTAATGAATGACATAGTTTGGCTAATTCCGTTATTTTTAATTACGATTGCTGCATTCAAATCACAAAATAACCGTTGAAATCTTATGGTTTCATTCTTACAATAAAAGATAGCATATTCGAAAATGATTTATAAATTTCTCCGATTACTGATACTGTTTATAGGATGTTTTATTCATTTGAGCAATGCTCAATATAATCAGGAATACTCCTCTGCAGATATAATGCATAATCTGCAAAAGTTACAATATACCACCAGGGTTTTATATGTTGCAGCACATCCGGATGATGAGAACACCAGGCTTATCAGTTTTTTAGCTAATGACAAAAAATACGAAACAGCCTACTTATCTTTAACCAGAGGTGATGGTGGTCAAAATGTGATTGGACCAGAGTTAAGAGAAGGTCTTGGACTCATTAGAACTCAGGAGCTATTAGCTGCTCGAAGAGTTGATGGTGGAAATCAATTTTTCACCAGAGCTAATGATTTTGGGTTCTCTAAAAACCCCTCAGAAACATTCAATATTTGGGATAGAGAAAAAGTATTGGCAGATGTGGTCTGGGTGATTAGAAATTTTCAACCGGACATAATAATTACTAGATTCAATGAAACACCGGGAACTACTCACGGGCATCATACCGCATCAGCCATTTTAGCAAGAGAAGCCTTCAATTTGGCTGCTGATCCTAAAAAATATCCTGAACAATTGACTCATGTGCAGGCCTGGCAAACCAAAAAATTATATTGGAATACCTCATCCTGGTTTTTCAGAGATAATGAGGACTTTAAAAAAAATAAGCTTGCAACTGTGGATGTAGGTGGATATAATGCTATTCTTGGCCAATCATATCCGGAAATTGCAGCTAAAAGCAGGAGTCAACACAAATCGCAGGCTTTCGGATCATCCGGATCACGTGGTGAGGAAGTAGAATATCTGGAGCAATGGGAGGGAAGCCCTGAAAATTCTTCGCTGCTCGAAGGGATTTCTGAATCATGGGTAGGTTTTAAGAATGGGGAAGCTATTCAGCAGAAAATTAATTCTATCATCAATAATTTTAGCTATAATGAACCTGAAAATAGTATTGAAGGATTATTAGAGCTTAAAAAAATAATTAAGGAAATTAGTAATGGAGCAGTTAAAACTGATAAGTTAGCGCAAATTGACGAATTGGTCATTCAATGTAGTGGTTTTTACCATCTATTACATTTCAATCAAAATTATGCCACACCCGGCGATAGTTTGACTTTAAATCTTGAATTAGTGAATCGCTCGTCGGTAAATATGGAGCTGAAAAAGATTCATTTCAATCAGTTATCATTAGAAAATAATTATTCACAAAATTTAGAAAATAATAGGGTCACCCAATTAAAACTTCCTGTTAACGTCCCTAATGATTACCCTATTTCAAACCCATATTGGTTAAATAAAATACCTGATAATGGCATGTATATAGTAGAGGATCAATTATTGATAGGTAAAGCAGAAAGTGAGGGCTCAATTGTTGCAAGTATTCAAATTGAGGTGGCTGGAGAGCTCATTGAATTGAAATCGCCTTTGGTTTACAAAATGAATGATAGAATTAAAGGGGAAGTATTACAGCCTATGTATGTGGTTCCTGCCGTTTCTATTAATTTTACGAATGATGTAATTATTTTCACAGAGAAAAACCAGACCAAGGAAATCGGAATCCAGGTAAAAGCCTTAAAAGATGGCGTTTCTGGTAATTTAAAATTGCTTATTCCTAAAGATTGGAAAATTATAGAAGATGAAAATGAATTAAGTTTCAGGGCTTTAGATAAAAATCAAATAATAGCTTTCAAGGTTCAATTAAAAAGCGGCAGGAATATAGGTCAATTTGATATTGGAGCTGAAGTATTAACAAACAATGGTAAAAAATGGAACAGGAAAGTAAATGAAATTCAATATGAACATATACCTAATCAGGTAATTATATCCGAAGCAAATGTACCTTTAATATTATCTGATATACGGATTGCAGAAAAAAATATTGGTTATATAGAGGGTGCTGGGGATGCCATAAAGGAGGCACTGAAAACGATGGGTTATAATGTTACCGTAATAAATATAGGAGAAGCATCTATTCAGGATTTAAATCAATTTGATGCAATTATAGCGGGTATAAGAGCCTACAATACGAATGTAGATCTACAAAATAATTACACTAAATTATTTAATTATATGGAGCAGGGAGGTACTTATGTGGTTCAATATAATACCACCTATGGCTTACCTAATAAGCTTTTTTGGCCATTTCCTTTGCAACTGTCAAGAGATAGAATTACCTCGGAAAGCGCTGAAATGAAATTTTTAAAACCCCAACACCAGGTTTTGAATTATCCAAATAAAATTACTAAAGAAGATTTTAGCCATTGGAAACAAGAAAGAGGACTATATTTCCCTAGTAAGTGGGATGAAAACTATTCAGCAATTCTTGAAGGTAATGACCCAAATGAAGAAGCATCACAAGGCGCTTTACTGGTAGTGGATTATGGAAAGGGTAAATTCGTATATACAGGATTGAGTTTTTTCCGAGAACTTCCGGCCGGTGTAGCTGGTAGTTATCGTTTATTTGCCAATTTATTGGCAAAAGATCCCAATTAAATAAGAATAATACATATTCATCAAATAATACAGGGGTTTAGTCGATTAGTTGACTAATAATATAAACATTTTACATACTTTCGTGATTAATGTTTAAACAAACTCGCTGTATTAGTCGTTCATAACATCGAAAATAAATTAAATGTTATAAATCCTCCCCACTTTTTACGGTCGTAAATAACTTAAGAGAATAATTAACTACAACTTAATTTAAAGGGAATGAAATTAGAAGAAGAAATTAAACAAGTAAAATTTGAAAATGAAAAGCAGAAAGCTATTCTTAACATCATTTATACTGCCAACTGGATATCATCTATTCAACACAAAATTTTCAAGAAAAATAAATTAACATCACCGCAGTATAACGTTTTAAGAATTTTAAGGGGTAAATCACCTGACCCTTTAACAGTATCTTCAATACAAGAGAGAATGTTAGATAAAATGTCTAATGCCTCTCGTTTGGTTGATAAACTGGTTGAAAAAGGATTAGCTGAAAGATCTACGTGTTTATATGACAGACGTCAGGTGGATGTTGTAATCACTGAAAAAGGCCAAAAACTTTTAAAACATATGGAACCTGAGTTAAGTGATTTTCATAACAACACAATGGTTTTAAATGAAAAGGATGCGCAGGTAGTAAATTCTGCTTTAGATAAAATAAGAGGTTAAAAACCGTTATTTTGCATTTTTTCTGCTTTTTAGCAAGTAAAGATTAAACTTCAATAAAATCAGGCAAAATATATTTTGCTCTTAAAATGACTTAACTGGGGTATTTAATATTGTGAATAAGTACTTACAATATAAAATACCCTTTTTTATTTCAGAGAAAATCTATTGGTTTACCTTGAACCGTCCTAAAGAATATGAGGTAATACACTTAGAAAAACATTTCACATACTGGCAAACATTTACTTAAAAATTATTACTAAAAATATTGACAGGGTGCTTTTAGAAACGTAACGGTTTTAAGCAATCCCTAAAAGATGTTATTTAGCATGCTTCTATTTTATAAGTATTAATTACTGTCAAATCCATTCTAAAACTTTATATTAGGCACTCAATAGTGCACTGCAATTTATTTAGTTTATGAAATCAACATTAAAAATTCAGCTTCTAATCCCGATACTTCCAGAGGGATTTCTTTGGGGCATGTGACTATTGGAAATAAACATATGTATATGAAAAGGATTATTAAAAAAACTTTCCTCATTCTTCTTTCCTTAATCATTATTGGAGTAGCTATTTTTTTAATGGGGCCTCAAATCCCCGGGGCAGCATTGTCGACTGATTATCCTGAATTCAACATGGATTTAGTGAGTTTACAACGGTGGGTTGAAAATAAAGAGTATAATGCCGGAGAGATAAAATTCGACAATGAGGCAAAGATCATTTGGAAAGATTCCATTCCTACTAAAACCAAATATGCTGTGGTTTACTTACATGGCTTTGGAGCCAGCCATAAAGAAGGATATCCTGTGAATGTAAACTTAGCGGATAGTTTAGAGGCCAATATTTTCCTGGCAAGACTTACTGGTCATGGTTTGAAAGCTCAAAATGGTTTCCAAGGGTTAACACCTGAAAAATATATGCAATCAGCTACTGAAGCGCTTTCCATAGGAGAGGAATTAGGGGAGAAAGTAATATTAATAGGCACTTCCACAGGAGCGGCACAGGCACTTTGGTTAGCAGCACAATATCCTGAAAAAGTAGAAGCTTTGGTGCTTTACTCTCCATATATTGCTTTAAGAGATGAGTCTAATGCTCAATTAGTTTTAGGTCCATGGGGTAAACAAATCACAAAATTAACATTAGGTGGAGAAATTTCTGAAACTCAAAGGCCAGATTCAGTCGCTGCCTATTGGTCAACTTATTACCATGTAGATTCGTATTATTCTCTCTTTTCTATGATTGAGGCAATTAGTGATACTGAAGTTTTTAATAAGGTGCAATGTCCTGTTTTTTTGGCTTATTATTATAAAAATGAGGATGAACAAGATGATGTGGTTTCAGTAAAGGCTATGCAGGAAATGTTTGATCAATTAGGTACCAGCCAAAAGAAACAATTAGCCTTCCCTAATAGTGGAGATCATGTTATAGCTTCTTATTTAAGAAGCTCTGAATGGTTAGCAGTGCAAGATAGTACCTGGAAGTTTCTAAAAAGCAAAGTGATTTTGTAGTAAGTTCATGTAGAGTGAATTACAACCTTTTTCCTAGATTAAGTGTCTAAGAACATATGTATTGAACTCGAGTGAGTATTTTAGACGCTAACTTTATTTGCTATGAAAATTTTACGCTACACATTCCAATTTTTCTTCCTATTAATTTCATTTGCTTTAATTACATCATGCGAAGATACTTGTGAAGTTACTCAAACTTATTATTACTTTGAACCGGTTTATGAAGATATTGAAAAAGTAAGATCCTCAGGTAAAATTGGATCAACCCAGACCTATTAAAGCATTAGGAAAGATTTATTATAAAGATCAATACCTTTATTTAAATGAGCCTGGAGAAGGCATTCATGTAATTGACAATAGAAACCCAAGTTCTCCCATACAAAAGGCATTTATTACCATACCGGGTAATTATAGTTTAGCAGCAAAGGGAAATACTCTTTATGCAAATAGCTATATGGATTTAGTATCTTTTGATATTAGTGACCCTCAAAATGTTACTGAATTAAATAGACTAAATGATGTATTCATGAACTATAGCCCTTATTCTTCTTATTTTAATCAGACTAATTCAGGTAGAATGGTAGTTGATTGGTCATACAAACCAGACGTAGTGATTAGCGATTCAGAGTGCGAAGGCTTATACAATCAGGACATGTTTTTATGGGGTGGTGGTTTTGCTACCACAATGGAAATGGCTGCTAGTTTTAGTACTTCTGATGGAGGCGGTAGAAACACAGCCTCATCGGGTATAGGTGGTTCCATGGCCACATTTACTATTTATGAGGATTACTTATATGCTATTGATCAATCAGATTTGATACTAGCTGACATTTCTAATGAAAATAGCCCCGCGCTGCATTCCAAGGTATTTATAGGATGGGGCATTGAAACACTTTTTCCACATTTAGATAAATTATTTATAGGTGCTAACGATGGTATGTATATTTATGATAATTCAATCCCTTCAGATCCTACCTTTATAAGTAAATATATTCACGTAAATAGCTGTGATCCAGTAGTCGTTCAAGGTGATTATGCTTACGTAACTTTACGCTCTGGTACCGAATGCAGTGGCTTCTCCAATCAATTAGAAATAGTAAATATTAGTGATTTAAAAAACCCTAAAATTGAAGCAGAATATCCAATGTATAATCCACATGGTTTAGGGATAGATGGAGATGCTCTTTTCATTTGTGATGGAACGGCAGGTTTAAAGATTTATAATGCAAGCGATATCCATTCAATTAGTGATAACTTACTAAATCAATATAGAAATATTCATGCTTTGGATGTAATCCCATTAAACGATGTGTTAATGATGATTGGGGAGAAAGGTTTATTTCAGTATGATTATTCCGATTTAGACAATATCCAATTATTAAGTAGTATTTTAATTTCTAAAAATGCAAATTAGAATAGTTGCTATATTCCTGATACTATTTGGCTTTACTTATCAATTGATTGCGCAAAAAAATACTCAGTATAATGATTTTGCGCTTTCAGATTTTAAATTGGAACATCACTTGTTAATTGGCTCAATTGCCGGTAAAAGAGTGGATAAGTTAAATCATAAATTAGCAGTTCACTATTTAGGTAACTTAGCCTATCAAAAACATGCCATAGGAATAGGGGTAGGCTTTGAGAACGAGGATTATTTTTATGTGATGCCTGCTTATTTGCATTATAGTTATCAGTTGTGGAAGAATGTAAAATTGCCAAAGCCTTATACTGAAATTGGCTTGGCTTTTAATAGAGAAAAAGATATATTTTTAGCCAACAGTTTTTCTGGTATATTGGTAGCTGGAGGTTTTATGCAATCCTTTAAAATTTCAAAAAGAACATTTCTACAATTAAAAATTGGGTATAGATATCAGGAAACATCCACAGTGCTGCTAAGTCCTTCCTGGGGAACCGGACAAGGTACCGAAACCCTAATTAAGCATAAGATGCATAGAATAAATGCAATGGTTGGAATAAAATTGTAAATGGGGAGATAATCCATTTGAACCATATCTAAACAATATCATCATATAAAGCTTATTGATTATTAGAATTCAAAGATTTTGATGCATTTATACTTTTATTATATAAATATGTAATAAAAGTAAGACTAATACGAGAAAAATTCATCAAATTGTAAATCGACTAATTCAGAAAATGAATTATAGAGAGTTTTTAATGTCAATTTTATAATATATATGGATAAAGTAAAAAAGCTATCCTTTTCAGGAAATCATAGAGATTTCTCAATCGATTTAAACAAAAGAGTTAATAACTATTTTAAAAAGAATAAAATAAATACACATGCAAATTCAGAGATGGTTATCAAAACCATCTTTATGTTTACCTTGTATGTAATCCCCTATATTTTAATTTTAACCGGCACGTTCAATAATCTACTTTTTAATATTGGACTAATAGTTATAATGAGTATTGGATTGGCCGGAATAGGTCTATCAGTTATGCATGATGCCAATCATGGTGCTTATTCTAAATCAAAATGGCTTAATACCGTTATAGGCTATTCTTTAAACTTAGTAGGGGCCAACTCCTTCAATTGGAAAATTCAACATAATGTACTTCACCATTCCTACACTAATGTATACGAAGAAGATGAGGACATTAGTCCAAGAGGTGTATTAAGGCTAACTCCCTATGCCAAATGGAAAGCTATGCATCGTTATCAATTTATTTATGCTTGGTTTTTATATGGGTTAATGACAATAGTCTGGTTATTTTTTAAAGACTTTGAGAGGATGATTAAATACCAAAAAAATGGGTTGGTAAAAAAACAAAATGCTAACATCATTGAGGAGTGGGCAATTCTGATTTTAACCAAGGTAATTTATATCAGCTATATTTTTGTTTTACCAGTTATTATTACTCCTTTTGTTTGGTGGCAAGTGATCTTGGGCATTGTTTTACTTCACTTTATAGCAGGATTTATTTTAGCTATAATTTTTCAATCCGCTCATGTCTTAGAAGAAACTCAATTTCCTACCCCCAATGATTCTAATGTATTAGAGAATTGCTGGGCAGCTCATCAACTATTAACAACGGCTAATTTTGCTCAAAAAAGCCCCTGGTTTTCATGGTATGTTGGGGGCTTAAATTATCAGGTTGAACACCACCTTTTTCCAAATATCTGCCATGTACACTATCGTAAGATTTCAGGAATTGTAGAAGCCACCGCAGCAGATTATGGTTTACCCTATAATAACTTAACCACCTTTAGGAAAGCACTACTAAGCCACGTTCGTATTTTAAAGCAATTAGGTAAAAAACCTGCTAGTTATAAGGTATAATAAGTAGATTTTAACCATCAAATTAATTTAGTCCTGCTTAGTTCATGATCGTCAGTTAAGCAGGATTTTTTTATTAAGCCCTACCGGAAAAACTACAAGAGTAGCTATTGCATGAGGAATTTAGAACATGTATCTTTAATCTAATTGAACTATATTTATAACAGATAGTAAAATAAATTAAATAAAAATATTGGATATAGTATTTATATAATATATTTGTATCTCATTTACAGTTATTTACATGCTTTATATTAATGTTATAGTTTAAATACTGTAGATGGTTGGACTATTTTCTTTTATAAACGCTATCAAATGATGAGAAGCTTAATCATTATTCTAACCATAATATCGATCCCCCAACTTTTAATTTCGCAGGAAATAGTAAAGAAAAACTTAGGTGATTCTATTAATACCGGTTTTTTTGAAACTAAGCCTTTAATAGCTCCTGATGGTCAGACTCTTTATTTTGCACGACAAAATTACCCTGAGAATGTGGGTGGCAAAATGGATGAGCAAGATATTTATTTCTCTGATTTAACACCTGACGGATGGAGTGAAGCTGATAATATAGGAACACCATTAAATAATGAACATCCAAATGGAGTAGTATCTATTTCCCCTAATGGCATGCAAATGATTTTATTACATGTTTATAATGAAGGTAATAGACTTAAAGATGGTATTGCAATATCCACTAAAGGCATAAATGGATGGTCAGTACCAGTTAGAATAGAAATTGAAGATTTTTACAATAGGAGTGAGTTTATTGATTATTTTCTTTCTAATAATGGGAAAGAGCTTTTAATAGCTGTTGATAGAAAGGAAGGATATGGCGATCAGGATCTTTATGTTAGTTCCCGTATTGATGAAAAGCATTGGTCGAGCCCTATCAATTTAGGAAATAAAATTAATACTAAGCAGCCGGAATTTTCCCCTTTCCTTGCGGCCGATAATAGAACCTTATTTTTTGCTTCAATGGGGCATGACTCATATGGTAGTAGTGACGTTTTTTATGCTAAAAGATTAGATGACACCTGGACTAACTGGTCTGATCCTATCAACTTGGGTCCAGAAGTTAATACACCTGAATTTGAGGCGTATTATTCTATTCCTACCAATGGTATAGAGGCATATTACGTAAGTTCTACAGGAGGTAAAGATGGATCCAGAGATATATTTACTACTACTTTACCCTTCCGTTTCAGACCTGACCCTGTTTTACTATTAAAAGGAGAATTGCAATACGCAGATAATTTTTCAGATTCTTCTGAATTTTCAATCACGTTTTTAACATCATCTTCTAATGAGTCTGATATTTTTATAGAATATGCTTCAAATGATTATAATGCAATTCTTCCAACAGGGGGCACATATTTTTTCTTTGTGGAAAAAACTGATCACATCAGTGAAAGTCATTATGTAGATTTAACCAATCAAAAAGAATACAGGGAAGAGGAAACCAATATTTATATTGTGCCACTAGAGACAGGTCAGAAAATCACTAGCCATAATTTGCAATTTCAAGAAGGAAATGCTGAATTATTAGCTGAATCTTATTTTGAATTAGTTAGGTTACTGGATATTTTCAGGAGAAATGAAAAAATTGAGATAGAAATATCAGTGCATGCTCATGATTTCGATGATGATTCTAAAAATTTGGAGCTTGCAGCATTAAGAAGTGATTTTATTTTAGATTTCCTTACAGATAATGATCTGCTTAAAGAAAGGTTTGTGGTTCAAAATATGGGTAGCCAGCAACCTTATAACGGTAAAACAGTAAAAAATTTAAATAAGAATATCAATATAGATAATAGAATTGGTATAAAAATATTATCTACCGACTGGGATTTAAATACTAATCAAAAACAAGCAGGACTTATTTCAGAAGTAAAAAATGAAGAAAGTACACAGGTTGATTCATTATTTTCTAAAAATGTAATATCAAAGTCTTTCGAAATATTTTTTGATTTTGATAGTGATGAGGTTCAGCTTTCTGAAACCAAGACTAAATCAATTGTAGATTATTTTAGTGCCAAAACTCAGGATTCTATTAAAATAACTGGATATGCATGTAATATTGGTCCTGCAGAATATAATCTAAATCTATCAAATAGAAGAGCAGAAGCGATTAAAAAGTGGTTAATAAAACAAGGTGTTAAAGAAGAAAAAATCATGTTGTATTATAAGGGTGCATCTGAGCCAATTGCCTCAAATAACACCAGAGAAGGTAGAATTAGAAATAGAAGGGTAGAGGTAACTAGCTTTTCTACAGGCCTGGCAATAGATTAGTTTATTAAAGGCAGAGCTAAGTGGGCAAATACATGAGAATCAAAGGCATCTAAAGGATAATTACCTACCCAAAAAGGTATGTGGCTATTGTATAAATGCCCAGTTTTGCTTTAATTTAATTTGAGAATACAAATGATAAAATTCTACTATTAATTCTTTGGTATTTTAAGGATAAAGGTGGTTCCATTCTTACCATCACTCAAACACTCAATTTCATATTGAAGCGCATCTACGTATCTTTTAACTATAGCAAGCCCAAGCCCAGTTGACTTTTCGTTAGCAGTGGGAGTAGCGCTGCCTTGTTCATATTTTTTAAATATTTTAGACTTATCCTCTTTACTTATGCCTGGCCCATTATCTTGAACTTCAATACTGTAATAATGATGACTTTCCTTCGCAGAGATGTTAATTTGGCTATTTGAGGGTGAAAATTTTATAGCATTTGATACCAGGTTATCAATGATCTCCCTTAAAGCTTCCGAATCGGATTTAATTATTAAATTTTCATCCATAGAAAGTAAAAGACCAATTTTTTTATTTTCGGCTTGCTCTAAATAATCTGACTTAACAGCCGCTAATAATGATCGGATATTTACATCCTTATTAGTTGAAACGATTGTATTATTATCTAAAGCATTAATATCCAATATTCTATCTATCATTTGGGTAGATCTATTGGCAGCATCCTCCACCATTTTTAAATACTCAGTAAATTTTTCCTTATTATTTTGTTCTAATTTAAGCAATGAAATAAACCCCTTTACTTGATTAAGCGGGCTTTTTAAGTCATGTGCCACGATACCAATAATAGTGTTTTTTTCTTCATTTAATTGTGAAAGTTTATTATTGGTTATTTCTAATTCAAGCTTTTGTTGCTCTAACTCCTTAGACCTTTTTTCAATTAATTCTGTCTGTTGACTAATTTCTTCATTTTGCTCTTTTATTTGTTGGTTTTGTTCATTCGTGTCTATAATTATTCTTTCCAGTTTATAATTAAGCTTATTTTTTTGAAAATATAAGCTTAAAATAATCACTAATAGCACAGATAGTATAATAAAACCAAAAAGGACTTGATATTTTACACTTCTTTCTCCAGATATAGACTCCTCATAAGCTATTGCAGCCTTCTCTTGTTGAAAGTGAAATTTTTGCCTTTCCTTTTCCATTTCATACTCAGCCTCTAATTGAGCAATTTGCCTTGTATTTTCTTGATTAAAAAGCTCATTTTCTATGGATCTTGCTTTTTCTAAGTAATATAATGATTCACTTAATTTTTTTTCTTCTTTGTTAATTTCATAAAGTCTAAGTGCGGCATCAGCAGTGAGTTTTTTTAAGGAATGTTCTGTAGCAATGTCAAATGCTAACTGAAAATTATCTTTAGCATTTGATCTGTTTAACTTTTTGGTGTAAAATTTACCTAAGTCAAACCTTATCGCTGCAATTTGTTTGGGCATTTGGCATTCCGTTGCAATTAAAAGTGCTTGCTTTATATACTTTTCGGCTGAATCAAGAAAGTTTAATTTCAGAAATAAATCTCCTAAATTATTTATGGAGATTACTTTCTGACAATTGGCGCTACTGGAATCATATAATGCAATTGATTTTCTGTAAAACTCAATTGCCTTGATAGTATCTCTTTTGTACAGTAAAATTTCAGCAATACTGCCTAATGTAGCTGCAAAATCTCTTGTGTTTCCGCTCATACTATCAATTTTAGCAACTTTATTATAGTAATTTAAGGATTTATCGTAATCACCCTGATTTTTAAAAATATTAGCCAGATTATAACTGGCAGTGGCGATCCCATATTTATGATTTAAACTGTCAAAAAGTAATAGTGCATCATTAAAATACCTTGTTGCCTTCACTTCATCTCCTTTTTCTTGCAACGAGCCACCAATATTCAGAAAAGCGCCTGCTCGATCAACAGGAGCTTTTAACTTTTTTGAAAGTTCCAAGGTGTACTGAAAAACTATGATAGCACTATCGTAATCGGCCTTACTGTAATATATTCTTCCGAGGCTATTATAGGCATCCAATAATATTTTTTGTTCTTTGCTTTGTTGGGATTGGTAAATTACCTTTTTAAGAAGATACTTTGCAGTATCAAAATCGCCCCTGTTAAGATACGATAATGCTATATTTCTTAAACCTTGCTGCTTACCATAAGTATTATTTATTTCAAGCCCCAATAGCCTTGCCTTATTGGCGTAAAAATGCATAGAATCAGGATTTGTGAATCGAAATTCAAAGGAAAGATCTAACAACAAATTAATTTTAATTGAATCGGATAGATCTTCCTTTTTTATTTCGGCTATGAGGCTATCAATTTGCTTAGATTGACTAAAGCAAAATGTGATCGACAGGTTAAAAAGTAAAAGTGTGAATAAAAGCTTCATTTAATTCAAAAGTTACTCTTATTAGAGCTATTTGTATAATATCAAATATAGTACAATGATACTTAGAGAAATTGTGTTTTTATATAATCTTTTTCTATATAGCTATAGATTAAATTAATAGCTCATTTCCACTATTTCTTTTGCTAATTGAGGCCCTACCTTTTGCTTTTCACCTAAACCCATCCATTTTCTTTCTTTAAATCTATTAAATACTTCCTGACCTGTATTTTGATAATTGTTCGTATAATCTGAAAGTTTAGTATCAATACCTAATGATTGAAAGAACTCAACGGTTTTCTCAATTGCTTTTTCTGCTATTTGGAGATCGGACTCCCCATCTAGATTCCAAACTCTTCTACCATATTGTACTAATTTCTCCTTTTTATCGTCAAGCAGCTTTCTATACAAATTAGGCGCAATAATGGCCAGTGTACGAGCATGATCTATATTGTATAAAGCAGTGAGTTCATGAGCTATCATGTGAGTAGACCAGTCAGTTGGCACGCCTAATCTTAGCAAACCATTCAAAGCCATTGTAGCTGACCACATCAAGTTAGCAGCTAATTCTTGATCTTCCGGATGTTTTACTACTTTCGGACCAATCTCAATTAATGTTTGTAATATGCCCTCGGCAATTCTATCCTGTATAATAACTCCGTGATTGTAAGTAAGGTACTGCTCCATAACATGAGTAAAAGCATCTATTACACCATTGGCAATTTGTCTTTCAGGAAGAGATTTTATTACAGTAGGGTCTAGAACAGAAAATACCGGAAAGTATTGTGGGCCTCCGAATGTTCTTTTTTGTTGGGTTTCTTTTTTAGTCACTACTCCGCCACTGTTCATTTCTGAACCTGTAGCAGGCAAAGTTAATACAGTACCAAAAGGTACAATTTTTTCCTGCTTTCTGGCTAATCCATTTTCAACCAAATCCCATTCATTCCCATTGAAGTAAGCTGCTGCCGAAATAAATTTAACTCCATCGATCACCGAACCACCACCAACAGCTAAAATAAAATCAATATTTTTTTCTCTTACTATTTGCACTGCTTTCATCAAAGTTTCAAAGTGCGGATTGGGTTCTATTCCGGAAAATTCTGTTACTTCAAAGCCTTTAAGAGCTGAGACTACCTGATCAAAAATTCCATTAGATTTTATGCTTCCGCCTCCGTAAGCTAAAAGCACTTTACTTTCCGGGGGTATGTTATCTGATAATTTCTTTATTTCCCCTTCTCCAAATATAATTTTGGTAGGATTTTTAAATTCGAATGAGTTCATATTTTTCTTTTATTTCCTGAAAAATAACGAATGAAATTATTTAAAGTTTTGATTGAATAGAGCCGCACACTTAACTCGAAAGTATAATCCTAATCGATAAATTAAAAAAAATGAGCCAATATTGGAATAAAGGGTGTGTAGATAAGTGAAACTATATGTTTTTTAAAAGGAGCAATCTCAACACCTTAATTTACCTACAAATGAAAAATTTTATTAAAGTATTGACAATTTTTTATTTAATTCCTGGCCTGGCATACGCACAGGAATTATTTAAAGGTACCGTTACCAATTCTGATAGTCAACCAATCCTAAGGGCTTGGGTGGAAGTATATGATGAGGAAGAAGTATTATTATACTCTGATTATACTGATGAACTAGGAAGATTTGAAACCAATATTCAAATAGAAAATGAACCGGAAATTACTTCCAATAGAAATCTATTATCAGATGACTATTATTTATCTTTTGTATATCCTAATCCTTTAAAAAGTGCACCTTTGCATTTTAAGTATAAATCCCTCACTGGAGAAAAACCCAATATCAGCTTCTATACTTTTGAAGGAAAGAAAATAGAAGAAGGAGATTTTATTAATCCCGGCACCTATGTTTACAGAGCCAGTTATAAAGACTCCAGGAAATTCAAACCGATGAGTGGTATCATTTCAGTTACCCAAAATATGACTCTAAAAGTAAATTTAATCGATTTAGGGACGGAAAAAGAACTGGAACCTAATACTAATATTGATAATAATCCAAATGCAAGAACTTCTGTTATCAAAGTGCAAGAAACTTTACGCGTTGAAATTGAAAAAGACCAGTTTGTAACTTTTAGTGAGCAAATTGACACTAATATTCCAGCAAATATTGATCAAAACTATTTATTGTCATTAGCTCCTAAACCTACTGCCGATTTTGAGATCATTGCAGATGCAGGATCCAACATAGGTGATATTATCAAATTTGATGCTTCTAATTCAGTAGGAGCCAATAATGAAGACTTAAAATACTTTTGGACCTTTGGTGACAATACTAAGGGAAGCCAGGTACAAATCCCCCACATTTACTCTGAAGTGAACAATTACACTGTTTCATTGACAGTTACCGGAGCATATGGTGCATTGGAAACCCTTACCAAAACAATCGATATCTCTGATGTTTCTGTACCAACAGGTTCTGTGGCTATAAGAGGCATTATAACCAATGCGAATGGAGAGCCTTTAGAAAATGCCAGTGTATATATTCCACATATGGACTCAACCTTCTATACCAACGAAAAAGGAGAAGTAGGCTTCAATGGCTTTGTTTCTGGATTAAATCAGATGATTAAAGTGACTAAGCCCGGTTATGTGGGTGAAAATTTTAGTCTACATATTTTACAGGAAGCTCGTCAGGGATATTTCGAATTGAGCTTAATAGAAAGAGAAGCAGCCATTCAAATAGATAATGTGGAGTTAGGAGCCACGGTTGATGGGAAGGATGGTACGAAAGTACAATTACCTACTGAAGGTTTAATCCATGCAGATGGGAGCATAGTTACAGGCTCCATTGAAGTGTATGTCACTCCTGTTGATATTTCTGATGACTTAATTTTGGAAGCTTTTCCAGGATCTTTTTCAGGTATCACATTTGAGGGAGAGGCTCCTTTAATTATGACCTTCGGTACTGCAGATTATACTTTTATGCAGGGAGAAGAAGAATTGCAGCTTGCCGAAGGTAAGACAGCTATCATTGAAATTCCCATCTACGTGGAAAACGATGAGTTTGGTGATCCGCTTGTAGTGGGGGATGAAGCTCCTATGTGGGCATACGATGATGCCTCAGGGAATTGGGTTTTAGAAGGAACTGGTGTAATAACTGCATCTGATAATTCACCTACCGGTATGGTTTTATCAGGTGAAGTAAGCCATTTTAGTTGGTGGAATCATGATATAGCCCCGGATCCTTGGTGGGTAATTCCGGAATGTAGAATTAATGATGAATCAGGTCTTCCTACTTTAGAAATCCCTAATGGTGGGGCCTGTTATATAGATGGTAGATTAGAAAGTGGACCTGGTCCCAGAGGAAATCCAAGTACACCTAACTGTTGTAGACCACTGCCTTGCCCGCCAGGTGTGCCCATGTTATTTGCTGGATCCGGTGGAAATGGAATTTACACAGGTAGTACAACAGCGAGTGGTGCAGCTGGCACCACTACTACCATAACAATAGCAATGGATAGAGTAGCAGGTTACGGTCAGATAGGTGGTGAAATAGCCCCAGATACGCTTTTCAATGCTGCTATTGAAGAAGTAGGTGCAATTGATGCTTATACTATTAACCAGGAAATTGGCACTTTATTGAATTTATCAGTAGGGCTTGTTAATAACTCTGCATTAGAAGGCACAATTGAAATACGTGACCCTGATAATCTGTCTATAGACATTAAAGAATTTAACAGTTCGGGTTCTGCCAATTTTATTTTAGAGATTACCAAAACGGGAGATTATCAAGTAATAGTTGATGGCACAGCCAATGAGCCGGGAGGGTATACGGTGAGTCTTTCATCTACTGAGCCTATAGAAATGAATACCAATACAGAAGACAGTTTTGCGTTTTCAGGTGAAAGGAAAGGGTATTCATTTGAAGCCAATGAAGGACAATTAATCAATATAGCTGTTGAATCTGGTTTTTCAGGAAGAGTTGACTTGTTTTTATATAATGAAGATAAAGAGCTGTTGGTCAATACAAACGCTTCCTATTATACTGAAACAGATGTGTTTAAAGTATCTGAAACAGGATTTTACATTATAGAACTTCATGCAAGAACTTCTACCTCCATAGGTGGCTACACAATAGGTTTGTCTGAAATAATTGATCCCATTCCATTTAATATAGACAGTATACTATCCAGGGAAGAAGGTACAGTAAATATTCTTGGAAATAAGCAGTTTTTTAGTGTGAACGAATCTGAATTAGGTAGTAGAAAATACGCTATGAGAACTTTTAATGATTTAGCAGCCACTTTTAGGTTGAGAAGACCAGATACTATTCCATTTTACAATGCGCAGTAATTTCATCCTTAATTCACTACAAATTTTAGTGAAGCCTACCAAAATATCTTCTACAGATGTGATGAGCTTACCTGATACTGGTGAGTATATCTTAGAGCTAAATCCATATCGTTTGTCTGAGGTAGGGACTCATTTAGGGGATTTTGAACTGTTTGTAATGACCCCTGAGGTGAAGGGAATAAGTATTAATTCGCAAATAGAAGATAGTATCGCTATATATTTTGGAAGAATAAACGAGTTTAAACAATATACTTTTGAAGCAACAGAAGGTCAAATTTTGAATATTGCTAAGAGCTCTGATATATCAGGCAGGTCATATCTTAGGTTGTTTGATCCTGATTCTAATCGTTTAAGAAACGTAAGAGCCAATAGTTATATTGAAACGGACGTTTTTAAAGTAGAAAAAACTGGAACCTATGTAATTGAACTTGATGGTGTTGATGCGGGTACTTTTGGTAATTTTGATCTAGGTTTATCTGTAATCAATGAGCCGATGCCTATTACACCTGAAATTCCTTATCTTTTCAATGCAGGAGAGGTTGATATTGTAGGAAATAAACAATATTATTCTTTTATCTCTTCAGCTCCGAATAGATATGAATTTGGCATAAGAACAGATTCTATATTCACAGGCCGGTTACGTTTACTTCGACCTGGTGATCAGGAATTTTATGCTCGAAATGAGTTGCTCAATGTCAGAACTACTAATTATTTAGACCCAGGAGGCGATAGATGGGCAACCACTCAAAGGCCAACTAATCTAAATGAGGGTGAAGAATATATTATCGAATTTGATCCTGCATCAGTTGGAGGTCGTCAGAATAGAACAGGGGATTATGAAATTTTGATTTTAATGCCAGAAACAAAGTCTATCACTTTAAATTCTGAAGTAGAAGATGAAATAAAACTATTTTTTGAGCAGGTAAATCATTTCAATCACTTTTCATTTTCTGGAAATGAAGGCGATATCATAAACATTGCTTATGTAGATAGCATTTCAGGAAGAAACTATTTAAGACTATTAGATAATAATTTTGAGCAATTAGCAATTATTAGAGATGGTCAGGAATTAGGAGTGAGAGCTTTACCTTATACTGGCAACTATACTATTGAATTGGAAGGAATAGACGGAGATCGATCTGGTGGAAGTTTCATTATAGGCTACACCTCAGTTGAAACCCCTACACCAATTGATTTGGAACAACCTTTTACCACCATTGATGATGATATTGATTTGGTAGGAAAACATAAATTCTATTCCATGACTGTTGATAGTCTGGAAAGATTTAATTTTGGGATTACCGTTTCTGATACCTTTGGAACGAGCTTATCATTTAGAAGAATTACCGATGCGCCATTTTACAGCAGGCCAATTTTAAGGTCAGGAATTTCTGCAGTGAATGGTAGCAGCAGGCAAACAAATGCTTTTAGTGCCACCTATGGGGGTGAGGTGATTTTTGAAATTCAACCAAATCTGTTGCCTACCAGTAATGATGGGGGCTATCAAATATATATAGGTCAGCGAGAAATAGTGCCTCTAGCCCTAAACACACAAATTCAGGATTATGTTACACTTGACTTAGGTTATTTCTATCCTGCCTACAGATATGAATTTACAAGCCCAGAAAGTAACCAAACAAGCGTAAATTTAACATGGGAGTCTGGTGCGCAGTCCGGTAGGGTTAATATTCGGGTTTTTGCATCAACGGGTGAACAAATATATAGCAGTAGAACAAATAACACTGGCACTATCAGCTTGCCTCAAGACGGTAATTATGTAATGGAATTAGAGTTTATCGATAATCCTGATGGTGATTTTAATGTAATTATTAATGAAGAGTAAGGTGGGTTCAAGTATGAATTAAAGCGGTTTACTTTTTATGAGTAAACCGCTTTTTTTAAAAAAAATGTACTTACGGTATAAATTTTAATATTAACCCGATTATTCATTTAAATATTTTATAGCTTTAGGTTAGTTAATTATTAAACTATTTCGACTTATGGTTATAAATCAGTTAAAATTCCTCTGCTTATTAATCACAATTCTTTTATTTGCAAGCTGCACTAATTCTAAACTAAGAACCTCAATTGTTCCTGCTTATCAATTGCAGGATGTAAAGTATTTTCCACCTACAAGTTATATCACCTACATTAAAAAAGGGAATAGGGGTGAAATTAATGATGAAATATCTGAGCAATCGGAGAAGTTAACAGAGGCTATCTTACAATCTAATGCACTACTTTATAAAGTCACAGGTCAGATTGATTACAAATTTACTGACGATAAATTTATCGCCAATGATGCGATTTGGTCATTAATAGAAGAAATTGAGTTCAAAAACAGAATTACCAGTATTGAACTCCCTTCTACCTTAAGATTAATGATGAATGAAAATAACACTCGCTTTGCTATGGCTATTTTAGTGGATGGTTTCGTGAGAAAAAAAGGGAATTACACAGGACAAGTATTACTGAGTGTTGGCGTAGGTATCCTTACGTTTGGATACATTATACCACCTTTACCGCCTAAATCTAATTCTACTTTACGAATTATAATTTTGGATGGAGAAAGAAATGAAATTGCTTTTTACAGAAGAAATGTCAGAGAAGATAAATCACCTTTAGATCCAAGAGTGATAGAAAAACAGTTTAATAAAATATTTAAGGGTTATTTTTATTGATCTAATGGTATTAAATATCAAGGCTAGGATTAAGGATGGGTTCATCCTCTTCACATAAATGAACATCTTCCATTGAAAGATAATATTTTCTGATCTGATTTTTATAACCTTCTTCCAATAGTTCATGATCCAATATAAATGCTTTTGTGGCTAGTATTTGCTCTTTAAAACCATTAGCAATTGCTATATAATCGGCTTCATGTTCTACCTTTCTTTTAAATTTAGAGGATAAAACATAGCGTAGACCATAAATTGCCATCATAAAATTAGAGCGTGATTCATAATCAACCAGATGGCCTAGTTCATGGGCGAACCAGCCTGTGAGTACATTTTCAGGTAATTCTGCAACAGCTATTTCTTCGCTATCTCTCACATAAACACCTAATTTAATTTCATATTTTTTAACTCCTGTAAATAAATTGATCAGATTAATCTTTGGTTGAGCCTGCATTGTAGTGGCTTTTACTCTTTGTTGATTCAGAGTTACTTCATAATCGTGAAGTGCATCATAGCGCTCCATTACCTTTAAAAAACTCTTCTTTATTACTTCGTCTTCAACATTTTTAAAAGTTACTTTCATGTGTATATTGTTTATTTTTATTAGGTGCTTTAAATCCGGGAAGAATAAAAATTAAGGTAAATATGTCAAGAAATATTAGGCTAACGGCGTTAATTTTGTTGTATTTCTAAAAATAAAACACAGTATAGTAACCCTATTTGGACTTAATTGTTACATTTTAGAAGGTTTCATTTATTAAAAAGGCTATATTGAGCTCGTTAATTATTAATTCAAATTTCAGTATCTCTATTTAATAGTATATGATTTCACTTAGCACCCATCAACCTCAGCCTGCCAACTTTAAAGAACATATTCTTTCAAAAGAGTACCCAATTGAACATGAGCAATCTGATGTATGGAAATGGTTAAATAATCCTAACACTTTCATTGATACCCAGGTTTGGCCATTTAAAGTAGAGTTTACTCGCACAGCAGAACACAAGTCCGATTTTGATCCCGGTGTTTTTAATTCCCACCATGGACCATTTATGTCATTTACCGGTGTTATCGGTGAAGTGACACCCAATTATAGAGATTTGAAATATCTTTATGGAAGCTATTTTTTATCCTTGCGTTATGTCAGGCCGCATAGATTAGAATTTTGGTCTGTACCAGAGGGCGATGGTTGCAAAGTAACTGTTAAGCTGAGCACTTTTGTAACCCCAGGTTTTTACAAGATCTGGAATTGGAGCCAGAATATTTTTTGGAAGAATTTTGGTAAAAAAATGAATAAAGGAATAAGAAAATTAAAAAAGAAAGAGGTCAAAAAATAAGTACATTAATTTTCGATTTGGTCCAAGTCTAATTTATGATAATAAACGATCTGATTAATATTGTTCATTTCTTTTTCTATTGGTATTCCTTTTTCGCTCAGTAATTCTAAACCCTTTTTATAATTATTAAGTGCGATCTTTGCGTTCTCTTTGTCATCCAGTCTGAGGTAGATTAAAGCAGCTTCTTTGTCTAAGTCTATTAATAAATTCTTGCTCATATCTTGTGCAATAGTAAGATATTGCAATGCCAGTAAATTAGATGCTTCTGAATTAGATGTGTTTCGTAATAATTTAGAGAACAACAAATAATTATCTTCAATAGCTAACTGTTTTTGATGAAGTTTTTCAGTGTAATACAAACTCTGAGAGTAATTTTTCATGTAATATTCTTGCCAGGCAGTGAAACTGGTAGCTGGGGCCATGTAGGCATCAAATTCCAATTCATTATGCCATGTAAGATCTTCATGTTCAGCTAGAAACTGGCTGGTAATTTTCTTCGCATTCATAATTTGACTTTGGTTGTATGACGCACCAGCTGATTCCATTAAAGATTTTGAAATAAAATAGGTAGCTAATCCTATATCTGCTGGAAGATAAGGATCAATGTAAATATCATGTTCAATAGCTGCGTACGCCCCTGCTACTGCAGTAGTAGCAGCTGCAATACCGCTAAACACAGCAGCTCTTCTTTCGGCTTTTATTTCCTGTTTAAGATTTATTAAATTATGTTCCAGAACTGTATGTGCTACATGCATTGCTAACAACTCAACCAAATCCTTTTTTGAATTCAAGTTAGCAAGTAAGCCTGTTGTTATCACCACTAAACCATTATCAAAAGTAAAACTCTCTGCATCAGTAGACTTTATTATTAAGACTTTAAAATAGCTCCTATTAGCTTTAATAATGGGTTGAGGATGAATATCTAATATAATTTGGTATATGTAATCATATAGGAGTTCGTTTTCAAAAACAATGTCACTCTGAACAGCATTCTGAAAGTAGTCATAGGCTTCTTCGCTTAAAATCGCTCTTTCATTAACATCTTTACCTGATTCTGTAATATCTGCAGCCCTGTTCGTAAACCATACATTTTCCCAAAAACTATGATCATCATCCAGCAACCTAACTTTATTTTCCTTTAAATAACGAGTGCCGTAAATATCTTTAATTAAAAACTGCTTGCTACCATAATCAGAAGTTTTTACTCCAAATATTTTTAAGGTATCACCAACATTGAAACTACTTGTATTTTTAATTAAAATGGCTCGCTTCGTGGGGTTGGAAAATTCTTGTGCATAACTGTTGATTGAAAGAGTAAAGTAAAGTAGAAGTAAGTAAAGAAACTTTTTCATAGGAATGAGGTTTGGTTCATACGGATCTTGTCAAATATCTTGCCAAAACCAAAATAAGATTTCACCCTATAAATATCATGGATGTATTAAATACTAATGGCTCTGCCCCCTTAAGAAAAAATTTTTAATTCCTTACAAGCTTCCAAAGGTGAACTCAATTTCTAAATACACCTTAATATTATGCAATCTTTAAGTAGAAAATTGTAACAATGAGACTAATTAAGCAAGTTTTTAACGAAAATTGAAACCCAAAGTATTTAAAATAGTATTTATTAGTATACTTTTTAAACTAAAAATCTAAAATTATGAAAAATTTAATAGGAATAATTTTAACCTTTTTGATTGTTTTAAATGTGAATGCTCAAAATATTCACACACAACTAAGCGATGGGATCATTGAAAAGGATTATGAGTCATTCAGCATCCTAGACCCTACAAAAAAAGCTGAACCAAATTCAAAAGAAGCTATGATTATAGCGGACGATTACATGGCAAGTGTGGTCACTTATACAGTTCCAGATTTTCCATCTACTGAAGTGAAAAATGAAGTTCAGCATGCTATTAATCATGAATTGATTACAGATGATTATAAGCATGTCAAGTCTGGTGGGGAAATGTTAGTATCATATGCTATATTTGGTAAAGATGGATCCCTGAAGGGTGATTTTACTGACAATGAAGCAATTGATCCAGATGGCGTAGAAATTCATAAAGTTTCTAAAGGTACACTATTGATTTCTATTATTGATAGAAAAAGCGGTGATACTGTTTGGTCAGGATTTAGTGATGGTGCTTTGTCTAGCAAATATACAATGGATGACAACCAAGTGATTAAAACTGTTTCAAATATACTTGGTAGATTACGAACTGAGAGAAATTACTAAATTGAAATTGATTTTTCCATAAAGAATAAAAAGGCTTACATACTGTAAGTCTTTTTTTATGTATATGAATAGAAACCGCTACGGAATTAATAAATCTTGCTTACCTTTGCACTTTATAGCAACCTTCGTTGTTGCTATGTCTGAAATAAGTGTTTCACAAAGCAGGGCTGTGAACCCTGTGAAATAGTGACTAATGGAGAAAAAAGGAAGAGTACTAGTAGCCATGAGTGGCGGTATTGACAGCTCATTGGCAGCAGTCTTGTTACATGAGCAAGGCTATGAAGTAATAGGAATGACTATGAAAACATGGGATTATGCCTCTTCAGGCAGTTCCAAGAAAGAAACAGGCTGTTGTAGCCTCGATTCTATTAATGATGCACGCAATTTGGCCGTTAATTTAGGCTTTCCTCATTATATTCTAGATATCAGAGAAGAATTTGGAGATTATGTAATTAATCATTTTACAGATGAATATCTCGCCGGTAGAACACCAAATCCATGCGTATTATGCAATACCCATATTAAATGGGATTCCTTATTGCGAAGAGCAGATAAGTTAGGGTGTGATTTTATTGCCACGGGGCATTATGCCAAAGTGCGCCAAGAAAATGGAAGGTACATTATCTCCAGGGGAAAAGATTTAAATAAAGATCAGTCTTATGCGCTATGGGGTGTATCTCAGGAAAGTCTGAGTCGTACAATATTACCATTAGGTGATTTAACCAAGCCTGAAATTCGTAAAATGGCACAAGATAAAGGATTCTATGAGTTAGTAAACAAATCAGAATCTTACGAAATATGCTTTGTGCCGGATAATGACTATCGTGGTTTTCTTAAAAGAAGAGTAGACGGTTTAGCGGAGAAGGTAGCTGGTGGTGAATTTGTGTTGGAAGATGGTACTGTAGTAGGTACTCATGAAGGGTACCCATTTTATACTGTAGGACAAAGAAAGGGACTCGGAATTGCTCTTGGCTATCCAGTATATGTTACTGAAATACAGAAAGATGAAAACCGAGTAGTTCTAGGAACTTTTGATGAACTTGAACGCAACGGTATGTATGTGAAGCAATTGGTGATGAGTAAATATACACATCTTTCTGAAAGACTCGATACTACAACTAAAGTTCGATATAATGATGATGGTGCTCCTGCAGTGATTGAGCAGGTGGGAGACACCATGAAAGTATATTTTGGTAAAGGAGTCTCTGCCATTGCACCTGGTCAGGCTGCAGTATTCTATGAAGGAGATGATGTAGTAGGAGGTGGTTGGATTCAGTCAGCATTCAGACAAAAAGATGAAAAAGAGCGGTTATCTCATTCTATTTAGCTTATTAACAGGCCTATGGGCTTGTGAAAGCTCAACATTGGAGCCCGATCCAAACATATTGGGCTTTCAATTTTTTCCTTTACAGGTGGATTATCAACCTATTTATGAAGTAGAAGAAATCAATTATAGAAATGACGGCTCTATTGATACAACGTATTATCAAATAATCGATGAATTTACTGATTCAACTAATACAGGGCGAACCATAATGCTGCAAGGTTACAGATATAGAGAAAATTCAAATGGTGATAGGGAAGTATTAAATGCTATCCAGTTAAGCCGCAATAATCTAATTGCCATTCAATCTTTAGGAAATGTTCAGGAGGTGAAATTGAGTTTTCCTGTAAGTGAAGCTAAGGAGTGGAATGGTACTCCCTCTGAACTTGAAGAGGATGATTATACTTATTTGAAGGTATTTCAGCCTTATGAATTACGGGATACTACTTTTACCAGTACAATTCAAATTATCCAGGAAGATAATCAGGATTCTATAAGTAATTATGATCAAAGAATTGAAGTATATGCTGCCGATATTGGCTTAGTATATAAAATAACTTCTCAATTAGAATTTTGCAGAGACACGGAATGCCTGGGCCTACAACAAATTGAATTCGGCAAGACTATTCGAATGAGAAGAAAGTTTTGAGTAACATATACTTAAAATTTGTTTCATCTGAGTATTCTGCATTTCATCTTTTAAAATCAACACTTCAGTAACTTCCACTTTTTAAAAAGTCGGTTTAAATTGATATTGCTTCATAATTAAATAAAAATTATGGAGAAGATCTTATTGCTTTCACATGTTTCTGCTGGAGTTATTACCCTTTTATCCGGTATTGCTGCTATGCTTAATCCTAAAAGGATCAATATTCACAGGCCTGCGGGACAAATATTTTATTATGCCATGTGGGTTGTAGTAGTCACAGCCTTTATCTTATCTTTTCTTAAATCAAATGTGTTCTTGTTTTTGGTGGGGGTTTTGGTATTTAATTCCAATACCATGGGCGTGCGGTGTTTAAAATTATATAAAAGTATAAAACCTCGTGTAGGGTGGAAGGAATGGACTATTTGGATAGTGAGCATTCTGTTACTGATAGGATGCCAGTTTACCATCCTATATCAATATGGGCTTCGATTTGATGGAAGCTTTGTTGTCATCAATGTATTCTCGATAATACTGTTTATCAGCTTATTGCAAGATCTTAAGCTCATCGTTAATGATAATTACACTAAAAGGCAATATTTAATTGGTCATATAGGTAAAATGGGAGGTGCTTTTATTGGTGCTATCACAGCAGCAATGGTGCAAAATGTTCAATCTGATCCAATATGGATTGCCTGGTTATTACCTACTGCTATTTTCACACCTGTAATAGTGTATTATAGCAGATCTGTAAGGAATGGAAGCTTCTGGAAATCGGCTAAAAGAAAAATTGCATCTTGAAAATAAGTGATTATAAATTGATATTATAAAAAAATACATTTCCCTTTGAAGCAAAAGCAAAAACATAACTAACTTGCAGCATGCTACAATTAGGAAAGTGGAATACACTTAAGATTATTCGTGATTCTCCGCAAGGACTTTATTTAACAGATGGAGATCAAGATGTTTTATTACCCAATAAATATGTACCGAAAGAGTTCTTTGCTGGTACTGAAGTAAAGCCTCTTGAAGAAATCCTTGATCAGGAAATCAGTGTTTATATCTACAAAGATTCTGGACAAAGATGGATTGCAACCACTTTAAAGCCTGTAGCTGAAGTAGGAGAGATGGGCTTTTTTGAAGTGAAGCAAATCACTAATGTGGGTGCTTTTGTGGATTGGGGTTTAGAGAAAGATCTAATTATCCCCTTTTCTGAACAAACCGATGAATTGGAATTAGGTGATTGGATTGTGGCTTATGTGACTGTAGACCCGCAAACGGAGCGCATCGTAGCTTCTATGCATATTGATTCCTTTTTGGAAAAAGGATACGGAGATTTAAAAGAAGGTCAGCTGGTGAATTTAATGGTCTATAGAATTACCGAATTAGGCTTTGAAGTGGTGATCGACCAAAAATATAAGGGATTAGTTTATGCCAATACCGTATTTGAGCCTTTGGATATAGGTATGGAAAGTAAGGGTAAAATAAAATCCCTAAGAGCGGATGGTAAAATTGATGTACAGTGGTTTATCGAGAAAGAAGAAAAGCAAAGTGAAATATTAGGCTTACTTTCAGAGCATAAAGGATTTATGCCTTATCACGATAAATCAGAACCGGAACTGATAAAAACTGTTTTTGGACTAAGTAAAAAAGAGTTCAAAAGACAAATCGGTCATTTATATAAAGAGAAAAAGATTGAAATAAAGCCTGATGGTATTTATTTGATTCAATAAATAGCAATTTTGGTGGAAAGAATCAAAGGATTTTAAACTGTTTAGCATAAAAAAACCGGATGGAGAGCATCCGGTTTTAAGTTAGTGAATAGTTGATTAACTGATAAATTATCAATTAATCACTTGTATTGATTAATAAAGGTATTCTAAAGCTACTCTATCATAGAAGCCAAATACTCCTGTAGAATTGGCTCCAAAACATGATAACATAATAGAATTAGCATCGAAACCTGACGGAGTGTTAGGTATTTGAACTGCACCTACACCACCTGAACCTTCATTTCCACCTTGTCCACAAGACAAAGATCTATTGAAGTAGTCGGTGTGTCTTAAGCCTAAAGTATGGCCTATTTCATGACCAATAACATGACTGTTTACTGCACGGGAATAAGAATCCATTCCACTAAAGATTTGCACCCATTTATAAGGCAATCCATTAGCTGGGAATCCGGCAGATCCACCAGCTCCACCCGGAGTTTGATAAACAACAATATTCGCATTAGTACTTGACGAGAATTGCAATGTAAAGTTAATGTTGGTATTGAGTTGATTATATCTAATCAAGGCATCATATAAACCCTGACGCATTTTAGTGGTAAGCGCATTACTTCCTCCAGTATATCCAATAACAGAAATTGTTCTTGGAGTACTTACCAGATTGAAGGTACGATATTGCTCACCCATAGCGCCATGATGATCTATGTCGCTGGATAACATTTTATTTAACATATCAGGTGTAATTACTATATCGCCCTCCAATAAGTAATTCGTTTCGGCTGAAACGCCTGATAATTCATCGGCACCCTGGTATCGGATGTCGCTCGCATCGAAACCTAAAGTTTCGAATTTCTCAATAACATCTGTGGGGATGGTATTGGTTGTTACTTCGAGTTCGTCTTCATTTTGTTGACATGAACTCATGATCACTGTGCTTGCCATGATTGTCAATACAATCATTAGGCTGTTTTTTAATTTGTACATATTAATGTAAGTATTTGGTTATGTTCGCATAATATTGTTTTCTTTACATAACAAAAAATTATTTATGAATAAATTTTCATTTATATTAGATTAATGCAATTGCAAATCAATATTATTAAAATATTATTAGAATTTTAACCAAATATGAATCATTATATTAATGCAAATAGGTTTCGTTTTAGATGGTATATACGAGTTTTATCATTAGTTTTATTATATTATTCAGTCATAAGTAAATGTATTGTATCCGCACAGACACCTAATACCAATATAAAATGGATGCAATTTATTGAGAATAACCCTTTAAAGAATAATTCGGCTATTTTTCAGTCCAATACTCAACTTTTATATTTCGAAAAACTTGTAACATTTCATGATTTAGCAGAAATGGGTTTTACAGTTTATAGAAAAATGGGCAATAATGCCGTAATAGGTAAATTCGAAAATCAATCAAAAAGTAACTTTCACTTAAATTATCAATCTTTTGCTACAAATGGTTTATGGAAGTTATCTGAAAATTTACTAAAAACTTATTCTGCGTCAGGAAAAATACAGGGTAATTACTGGATTAAGGTGAGTAATATTAATGGAATCACTAATTATATAAATCAGCATAATACTATCAATATACTAAATAAAAGGGGAAACTATTTCTTACTGAATATTGAAAATTTCGATATCGATAGTTTATTAAAACATAATGAAATTCTTTATCTCGGTGAGGAATCTTCAGAAGTGAAAAGTGAAGCCAATGTGCTAGACTTAAATTTACATCCTAATAGAATTAACACAGTTCATCATAATTATCCTCAATTAAAAGGTAAAAACCAGACTCTTAGTTTAAAAGAACCATTTTATACTATCACTGATATCGATTTAGTAGGAAGATTTGTCCCTAGTGGTTTAGAAAGCACCTTTATTGATTCACACGCTACACAAATGGCCACCATAACCGTAGGAGCCGGTAATTTATTTCTTACAGGAAAGGGTGTTGCAGCGGAAGCATTACATTCTTCTTCGAGTAACGCCCAGGTAATACCTGATACGCAGGCTGACTACCAAAGATTGAATATTCAAATCCAAAATCATTCGTATGGGACTGAAATTGAGCCATTTTATGGTGCTATGGCAGCATTATTTGATGAAAGTACCTATCAAAATCCTAATCTGCTCCATGTTTTTAGTTCAGGTAATTCAGGGCAAAATGCTCCAGAGGACGGTATTTATGCAGGGATTGAAGGTTTTTCTAATTTAACCGGTAATTTCAAACAAGCCAAAAATATTCTCACTGTAGGCTCGATAGATACCACTCATACCCCTATAGCCTTAGCCAGTAAAGGTCCGGCATATGATGGCAGGGTAAAACCTGAACTAGTAACTTATAGCATGGCTGGCACCTCCAATTCGGCTGCCTTAGTATCAGGAACAGCTTTACTTTTACAGGAAAGCTTTCAATTGATGAATGATGCATCCATGCCTGCGGCCCTCCTTAAGGGGTTATTGATTAATTCTGCAGATGATGTTTTTAATAAGGGAGTTGATTTCACTACTGGCTTTGGACAATTAAATGCCTTGAGAGCTGTCGAAAATCTAAATAATCAATTGTATTTTTCCGGGCAGATGGAACAAGGGAATACTCAGGATTTTAATCTTGAGGTACCTGAAAATGCTGTCAATTTAAAAATAACTCTAATTTGGACTGATCCTCCTGCTGCTGCAAATGATGAGATAGCGTTAGTGAATGATTTAGACTTAACTGTGATAACTCCATCTAATAGCACTTTTCTACCCATGGTTTTAAATACAAGCCCTGCTTCATTAAATGACTTAGCTATTCAAGGGGTGGATAGAATTAACAATGTGGAACAGGTTGTAATTGAAAATCCTGAATCTGGTGAGTATCAAATCAAGATTAATGGTTTTAGTATAGTTGATGGAAATCAGCCGTTTTATGTGCTTTACCAATGGGATCTAGCTAATCAGTTTAGATGGACAAGCCCAACAGGATCTGACAATATTCCCTATAATGGAAATACCACTAGCCATTTAAGGTGGGAATCATCATTTGAAACCGCAGAAGGCAATCTGTCATACAAGATTTTAGTTGGAGAGGAAGCTTCAGATTGGATTCCTATTGATAGTGAAATTAATCTTGAAAATGAGCAATTTAGATGGGAGGCTCCTGATATCTTTAATTTAGCTATTCTTAAAATGGAGATTGAAGGAATAGAATTTCTAAGTGATACCTTTTCAATAGCTGCTCCAGTAAGATTAGGAGTAGGCTTTAATTGTTCTGATTCCATTTCCTTAATATGGCCTGCCATACCTAATGCTGAATTGTATGAAATACAGACAATAAATAATAACAAAATGGAAACTATTTATACTACCCTAGATACTAGCCTCGTGCTTAATAAAGGTGATCTTAGTAGTGAATATTTTAAAATCATTCCTTATATCAATAATCGACCTATGATAGAAAGCTTTGCTATTGATTACGAGCTTCAAGGGGCGGGCTGTTTTTTAAATGCCTTTTTTGTTGAAGCTGTACAGGATTCAGGTGTATTTTTAACGCTTAGGTTAGGAGCTTTAAATGGTACAAAAGAACTCAAATTTCAAAAACTTAATACAGAAAATTCATGGGAAACTTTCACCATAAGGCAGACCGATGAATTAATATACAAAGTGCTCGATCCAAATGCGAGGGACGGTAATAATTCCTACAGAGTACAAATAATTTTTGAAAATGGCATTTCCATTATCAGTGAGGTAGCTTCAACTTATTATGTTAATAGCCAGGATTTTATAATTTATCCAAATCCTGCCAAAAGCATGGAGACTTTATATGTTTTCAGTAGATTATTTGAAGGAACTTACCAATTTAAATTATTCAATTTGGAAGGGGGGCTTGTGTATACTGCGGAATTATCTGATGTCCGTTCTTTCATTGAATTACCCACTTTACAAGATGGAGTTTACATATATATAATTCATCAAAATAACGCTATTAAATCGCGGAGTAAGTTAGTGATTGGAAATTAGAAGAGATATCAAGATATTTAACTTTAACATTATTAAATATAAATATAAAAATTTTATACAAAATATTATAGTGAAAATGCGTCATATGGTAATATAAGGTTTGGTTAAAAAGAATAATTCAACTAATATTCAAGCCATAACCAAAAACTAAAAATTATATGTTAGAAATTAAAAATGTACTTTGTGCCTTAGTAGTAGGTACAATGTTGTTCTCTTCATGTCAGCAAGAGGAAGTAGCATCAATTGATGAATTTGCAGTTGACCCAGTTGTGATTGAAAAATTAAAAAACCTGGGGTTCAATGTTTCAGATCAGGCCCCTTTTGTATTTGAAGATGGCTATTTGGTAGAAGGAGATATTTACCTTACTGATGAAACCATTGAAGGAATGACTAAGCCTAAGTTTCTTGCCTAATTCAGAGCAATACAGCACTGACAACTTGGTTTGCGGACCGAGAAACATTACAATGTATGCTGCTGAAGGTGGTCGTAATGGCTACAGTGCCGGGATGATTGCAGGTTTGGATGAGGCAATTAACCGTTTTAATGCTCAAAATTTATCCTTAACTTTTCAGAGAATTAGTAATAGCAATAATGCTGATATAGTAATGACTAGATTAAGTAAAAGAGACGAACGCAGAGGTGTTTTAGGTTCAGCTGGTTTCCCTACTAATAGCTGTGATCCTTTCGGAGAAATTAAAATGAGTGGTGTTTTAGAATCTTCTTATGGTTTATCTACAGATGGTATAGCAACAATTATTGCTCATGAAATGGGACATTGCATCGGCTTTCGTCATACAGATTACTTTGACCGAAGCATTAGCTGCGGCGGATCAACCGCTAATGAAGGAGCATCAACTGTGGGTGCCAATCATATTCCTGGAACACCAACAGGTGCTACACTTTCAGCTCAATCATGGATGCTAGCTTGTACTGATGGTAGTAATAGACCTTTCAATAATGATGATCAAACCGCTTTAAACTATCTTTATTAGGAAATAAAATTAGATTAAAAATAATTAAAAGGAATCCTTCGTGGGTTCCTTTTTTTTGGACTTTGTACTTGAAGTATCATACTAATTATTGCAAAGTAATTGTTATCTTTGTCAATAAATTTTAGTAGTCAATTATAAATTAATCATATATTTTGGAGTTTAGTCAATTTAATTTTCACCCCACCCTTAAAGAAGGCCTCGACATGATGGGCTTCAATAATGCCACACCAATTCAAGCAGAAGCCATTCCAAAGATTTTAGAAGGAAAAGATTTAATTGCCTGTGCCCAAACTGGGACAGGAAAAACAGCTGCTTTTGTACTTCCTATTTTACATAAATTAGCTACTAAAAATAGTAATAGCAAGGATGTAAATACTCTCATTATTGCGCCTACAAGGGAATTAGCTCAACAAATAGATCAGCAAATTGAAGGGTTTTCATATTTCACTAATGCAAGTTCAATTGCCATTTATGGCGGTGGAGATGGTGCTGCATGGGAACAACAAAAGAAAGCCATACGAGCAGGTGTTGACATTTTAGTAGCCACGCCAGGTCGATTAATTGCATTGTTGAATAGTAATGATACTAACATTGGCAAAATAGAGCATCTCATTCTAGATGAGGCCGACAGAATGTTAGATATGGGTTTTTCTGAAGATATTAACCGCATTATAAAACAGTTACCTACCACAAGGCAAACCCTGCTCTTCTCGGCTACAATGGCCCCTAAAATTAAGAAATTGGCTGCTGCCATCTTAAAAAATCCGGAAGAAATTAGTTTATCTATTTCTAAACCGGCAGCAGGTATATCTCAAAAAGCATTCCTAACCTACGATACGCAGAAAACACCGCTTTTAAAGTTTATTTTAGATTCCGGTAGATTTGAGACTGCTATTGTTTTTGCAGGAACTAAGGATAAAGTAAAGTCTTTAGAAAGAGAGCTCCAAGGAATAAATATGAAGCAAAAAGCTTTCAGTAGCGATTTGGAACAATCTGAAAGAGAGGAAATTATGAGAGATTTCCGTTCAAAGAAAATACAAGTGCTTATTGGAACAGATATTCTTTCCAGAGGAATTGATGTAGAAAATATTAGTTTGGTAGTAAACTATGATGTGCCTGGAGATGCAGAAGATTATGTGCATAGAATTGGTAGGACAGCCCGTGCTGCAACAACTGGTGAGGCCATCACTTTCATCAATGAGAAAGATATGGAGAAATTCAACCGTATTGAAGAGCTCATTGAAAAGGAGGTAATAAAAACGAATAGCTTGCCCAATCAAATAGGAGATGGTCCGGTATATAATGATAAGGCTAAAAAATACAGAAAACCAGGTGGATTCTCAGGTAAAAAGAAGCCTTTTAATAAGAAAAGAAGGTAAATTATTAATTACACCCAAGAAAACTAGAAAAGAGTTAGTAATATCTTTAAAAGCACTATCTTAATTTTTAGCACTGAGTATAGCAACTCGTCCGCCTGAAGAGGACTAAAGCGAGTGGGCCGACAAATCTTCTTGTTGAAGGAGGGAATTCTGAAAGTAGCTAAATTGAAAGTGAGCCGGTGATTAATAGCCGACTTTAAGAATAGATAATAAGGCTGTTTTTAGAATAGAAAATAGGGATAAAGTTCATTATTTCTGCTCTTTAAAACCGAAGAGATTGTCGCCTCGAGGGGACAGAAGTGTTGTTGCTTGAGGATATACCTTTAGTATTGGATGACTAGAATAAATGCAGGTATCTAATAGGCAACAGATTAAAATAAAAATTAGAACACCATATAAATAACAAATTCAAAGATACTTACACTTATTCAAAGTAAGTGTTATTACAATTAAATTAAATACCATGTCGTTTAAAGAATTAGGCGTTTCAGAAAAGCTGATTAAAGGCCTTGAAGAACTCAATATAAAAGTACCCACCAAAATACAAGAAGCTGTAATTCCTTACCTGCTCAATAATCCTGGTGATTTGGTAGCCCAGGCACAAACCGGTACCGGTAAAACTGCAGCCTTTGGATTACCCATTTTGCAGCATATCAATCGCCAGGATGATAAGATCCAGGCAGTAATTATCGCTCCAACCAGGGAGCTCTGCCAGCAATTAGCTAAGCAACTTTTCAAGTTTACAAAGCATACTGATAAAATATTCACTGAATCTGTTTATGGAGGTGCAAAAATTGAGCAACAGATCCAAAATTTACGTAGGCCAACGCATATTTTGGTCGCTACTCCTGGTAGATTGACCGATTTAATTCGCAGAAAAGCAGTGGATATCCGCCAAGCTAAAACCTTGGTACTGGATGAAGCTGATGAAATGCTGAGCATGGGTTTTAAAAAGGATTTGGAATTTATTTTCCAAACTATGGCTCATAAAAAGAATATATGGCTGTTTTCTGCCACTATCCCTACAGATATTAAATACATTATAAAACAATATTTAGATCCGGCAGCGAAGCATATCCAAACTTCAGGTAATGAATTGGTGAATGAGAAAATAATCCATCAGTATGTTCCATGTGACCAGGATGAAAAAATGAGTGTTTTACAGTATTTTTTAAAGTCGCAAAAAGGAGAGAGGGGCGTTATTTTTTGCAATACAAAAGTTGCTGCCAGAAAGTTACATGAGCAATTACAAGCTAGACAGCTCAATGCGGGCATTTTGGAAGGAGATATGCATCAAAAAGACCGTGATAAAATGCTTAGGGCTTTTAAGGGCAAGAAATCGGACTTACTGATAGCAACAGATGTGGCTGCCAGGGGTATTGATATAGCGAATTTGGCTTTTGTGGTGCATTATGAAATCCCAAGAGAAATTGATTATTATATTCATAGAAGTGGCAGAACAGCAAGAGCTGGTAAGCAGGGAATTAGCATGGCTTTTTGTACTAAGGGCGAACTGAAGCAATTAATGAAGATTGAGTCCGAGTTAGGGATTAGCATGAAGAAAGTGCCTTATTCTTAAGGGTTAAGAGTGGGGTATCAATCCGATTTATGTAGGCTAATTCATTATTCTAAGATAGCTTTTGGGACAGACATTTGAATAGCTTTAATCTATTAAATTGAATAGAAATCTCCTCTGATTAATTCATTAGTAATTTTATTGCCTCCCTTACTTATAAGATTTTTAATTTCAGAAATTTCAGAATTAGTAAGTAATTTATCATTTAATTCAATACAAGAGGTCTTTTTTTCAACTATGTCATCGACTGAATGACAACCTAGCCTTATTTTATCTTTAAGTGTTGGGTAATTTAGTGAAAAAATCAGAAAACGAATACTTTTATCTTCATCAGAATCTCCTTTATCGTACTTTTCAAGATTTCCTTCAATACTTAGGATTTCCCGCATGACGATGTAATGATTCATGAATCTTTTCAGTTGTCGAGGGTTTGCAGGTAGATGTTTAGCTTCAATAAATTTTTTAAGGTACTTCTCTTGTATTTTGTAAAACCTCATCTGCCTGTGACGTGTTTTTTGGAATCCTGGCCCTTATTTTGATCATCAGTTTCTGGAGTTTGAATTTTCCCTGTGGGAGTATTCTGAGATGAAGGCATCTTATTTCTTTTTGCTGATCCAACTGACGTTTCTTCCACAACTTTGTAACCGACAATTTCATTTCCGAATTGGTTATAGTAATTACCAGAAAGCCGTGGAACATTAACGGATAATTGAATACATTTTTGAAGAAATTTATCACCGATAGAGCAACCTGCGGTGCCTAGATTATGGAAGTTGCTATATTTTTCATTGAAACAGTTGCTTACCCATTTACCATCGGCTGAAATAATATATAAAACCTTTTGGCCCTTAAATAGATTTTGAATGCCCTGCCATTACTTTAACAGTGGTTTGCACATCACATCGATCCAGGTCATCAATAAATATAGCCAAGTTATTATGTTCTGCTATTTCATTAAAACGGGTTTGAATAGGTTGAAAAGGATGTTCAGAAAATCGGTGTTTTAATTCTTCTTTTGAAACATCATTATAAAAAAAGTTATTTAATAAGCCAGTGATAGCTGCAACAAATGAACTCAAGAGTCCAATTAAACCTGCGATAAATTCTGGAGAACCATTGTCACCTTTCGAAGTAATTAGAAAAGTAGCACTTGTTAGAAATATGACAATAGCTAATGTAGCCCACAACTTATGCTTATAAAGCATTTTAAAACGCCAGTATCGGTGAGAATGAAAATCACCATTCAAGTTTTTCTTTGTTGCTTTTTTACTTATGGCATTGATAAGTATCCACCAAGGGTCTTTAAAACCTTGGTTCTCCCAGGCATTATAATCAATTATGGTATATTGCTTTTTCTCAAGCTCTTCGCGTAAAAAATTAAGAAGAGAGGATTTTCCACTTCCCCATTCTCCGTTTAATAAAACAGTATAAGGATCTTTAACTCTTTGATCCTTGAAAACATCTTCGGTACATTTAATAATGGTATTGACTAATTGTTCACGACCTAATTTATCTTTTTTTGCTGCAGCATCAGAAATGGCGTTAGCACTTCTGTCATAAGTAATTTCTATTTCGTCAGAAATTGGTATGTCCCAAATTGCTTTTAATTCTTCATTGTACTATTATTTCAGTACATTGAAAACATGTTTAGTTTTTAGGTTTTCATTATTAAGATCAGCGAATCCGGGAAATGTATTTCGTAATAAATAAGTTCGTTAATCTTTCTTCAAAAAGACTCTTGTCATAATCTTAAATTAAAGTAAATTAATAGTAATCCGTTTTCTTGTGGACTCTTCAGAAACTATGTTTGCATAATTGGCGGGGTACTTCAATAAATTTAATTGTATTAGCAACCATACTCATCAGAGTTTTTACCAACGATCATTGGTTCGTTTATATTGAATGAGTTCTAGATCATCCATCTGATTTGTGGCAGATTAGTTTTTGTTATGAAGCGTGCATCGTCATAGTCGTTGTATTGGGAAAACCTTATACCTAGTTTTACTTATCAAGTGTATATGCCAAAACTGCTAATACCAATAGATTCATATGAAATCATATTGCGGGCTGCCATAAGTATGCTTAGGAAGCAACTCCTCGAGATTAGAAGCTTATGCGTCAGTGTAATAGCTTATTGAGCTGCACTGCTTTTCATGCTGAAAATAATCTTGAGGGTCTTCACTAGTAACAGTAGTGCTTTGAAATGCTATAAACTGTTTTAATGCACTTTCGTAATAAAAATCTTCAGATTGTAATATGGTTCCTATGCTGTGAGTGTTAGAAAGTAGAAAGTCAATATGCTTTGTACTTCGTTTGCTTGAAAACTTGGAAATATTGCAATGGTGTTGAGTATGCGATCCGAGTTATTTAAAATATTAATGCAATATTCTTGTAATTTTAAAGACTGTTAGTCAACAATTAATTGCCCTCTCTGAAATTTTCTATTATCATCAAAGAGCTGTACTCTTATTAAAATAAGGCCACCAATATTTAAAGCCTGTATTTTTTTCAACTGATTAAATGCATAAGGCACCACACCAGATACCTGCGAGTAACAATTAATATAATTGAAATCGAATTAAAATTCATTTTGTTCGCACCAGGTGGGACGAAAATATTCATGTAAAAATTAGAAAGATGTAATACACGCTCCCAAAGCCAAAGCAGTAAAAGTTGATATTAAAAGGACTAGTCTACTGGAGCTTCTTTTTAAGTATGGAGATTTATTCTTTGAATCATTTCTATAAAAATCGGCATCCGAGCTGGTATTTGTAGTTATATTTTTGTTCTCAGCCTCTTTCATGCGCAAATTTTTGCTGTTGTTTCACTACTTCTGTTTCTGCCAATAGGTTGGCTAATTTTACTTTTTGTCTGGTCAGCATAATAGTGCACTGACAAAACAATTTGATAACAAATAGCAGAAGTGGTGCTTAATATGATGGTGATGCCGAGCTCATTCAGGGATTGTATATCTTTTTGCATGAATTCAACTTGTTACGAATTTTTCTAAAGGAGTAAATATTTTAGCTAATGTAACTTATATATTCATTGTAAGATTGACTTTTAGATTAATTTCTAGTTCTTTTAAGCGCTGATGGCATTTATAAGAATTTCATCTCTCAGACGTGATTATTGTTAATCTTCCCGAATGTTCGAAACTAGGTCATTAAACTCATTAAATTTCTCATTTATTTTTCTATTTTGTTCATTTAGGCTAGTGAATTTAATAAATTCAGACAGTATATTTGTTAATCTGTCTTATTTGCCTATCCTCTTCAAGTAGCTTAATTAGGTTGGCTGCTTTTTTTCCACTTAAATCTCTTTTTCTAGACTATCTTCCGTTAAATAAAGTTTATGTAGTTATGAAATATGATTTCAAATCTAAATATAGGGTATCCTTTTTCTCTAGTTTATTGATTTTTTGAGATGCTGACAATTGTCTTATTTAGAAAATCTGACAAGATTATGTTCGCTATTTTCTATGCTTTTTTTCAATCGATCGTTCAACTTAAAATATTGATTTCTTAATAAAACCAATTGGTAAAATATCTTTTTCCTTTTTTTAATCTTCTTTTCCGTTATTAAACAGTTTATAATTTTTAAAGAACTTGAATCCACACGACCTTCTTGCAGATTTTCATATACACTATCAATTGAATCTTTAATTGATTTCCAATTCAACTCTTTTTTTATTATAACCAAATAGGTAATTATTTACGCTTAATAAGAATTATTAACGAAAGTAATTTTATTTTTGCCATCTCAAGATAAATTTTAATTGTGATTAATCAGATCTTGATGCCTTATCAATTCACTAAACTTTACCAGGTCAAGCTTCCTTTCATTTTTCACAACAGGTATGAAAAGCTCCTTCTAAATCCGTCTGAATTTGAAAGGGCTATTGCTCGTATCAGACTCGTTTTAGTGATTTTCCAATAGCGTTTCAACGGCTCTAACTCTGCTTTTTATGAAGCTCCGGGTACATCACTGAGTGTGCCATCATATCAAAAACAGTTGCTTTTGACCGTGGAGATCGGAATTTGAGTCGATTTATCTCTTGGAGCTTCTGCTAAGCGGTGAGAAGTTTTATTTATGCTACGGTATCCATCATGGAGGCCTTAAATACCAATTGGTCAACGGAGTAGTCCACGAGACTGTATATCCTCTGTTCTCGAAAGTGAGTTGTTTAACTCGGTTTCGAAGTTCAGGCTGAAATAGCTGAAAGAACTATTTCGTCTTCTACATCCAGATTCGCGTTTCTAGAGTAAAGTGACCAGACTTGCCTTTAGTCTGAAATCTGTGATTTACGAAGTATAGAAACAGTAGAATCCAAACTCCATAGCAGTAGGTATGCGAACCGGCACATTCACGCTATGATTATTGTTGTATTCCTTTACTACATAACATACACTGGACAAAGTGCGTTATTAAACATGCTGATCATCTCGTAATGATCACTAAAGTGTTTTATTGGTATCTTAGCTTTCTCAAACCTTGCAACTTGTGCTGCTAGTTCTTTCTTAATTAGTTTCAGCTTATTATCATTAAAATTAAGATTGAGTAGCCTTTTAAATAATATTTTACCATCTTTTTTCCTGGTAAGCTTTGCTGAAAGCGCTGTTAGGGGTGGTCCACTGCTGATATTGAAGTGACAACCAATATCTATTTTATTACCGTACTCTTCCTGAAGCTTTTTTACACGTTCAAAAGCTTCACCATCTCCATTAGAAAAAGAGGCAACAGAAGTAATTAAACCTTCTTTTATAGCTTTTATAATTCCTCTATCAATTATAGTAGAAGCACCAAAGTCATCAGCAGTTATGATAAGTTGTGGTTTCATGAAAATATTAATTATTGGAGAAGTTCCGTCACTATTTTCTGATATCGATGCACGATGCCGTCCTTATTTAGCTCATCTTCAACTAAGCTGGTCACTCTTTTCACGTTTCTGCCTTTAAGTGGGATTCTAAAGGTTTTAGCTGTGTCAGAACTACTCAAATAGCCATTAATAATGATTCTTTGAGCACGGTTATCTTTTAAAAAAAATGGGTGTTTAAAATCATCAAGACATGCTTATTTTCAAATGAAAGCGTGGTTATCTCTTTGCAATAGTGACATGAACTTATGTTAGGAACCACACCATCGCCTTCTCCAATCCTTAACGCACTATCCAGATCAAAGTAATTTTTAGGATTGCGGTCATCTTTGGGCTTTCCTCAACCACAATATTAGATAAGGTACTGTCTCTCTGTTTTAATCAAGATCAAAATCCGCTCTTTCTCTTTTTCTGAGATTGTGATTATCCAACCCTCCAGTTGATCAAGGCTCTTTTTAGCATGAATAAGATTTTCCTTAAATTTCTTTATTGACTCTTTCTTACAGGTGCATCTGTGTAAATAAGATTATGAATTGCCAACTGTCTAATTTCCATAAATCTTTATGCTTACCTATCGGAAATAGCATCAATTGAGCGAATTGGTAATTAGGTAATAACTCGAATAGAGCAGGAAGACTTCTTGCCATTTTTCTTGTTTCATCTCTATTAAAGAAGAATCCTTGGCCTACAGTAAGAGCAGAAATAGCATCAGGTGCACCTTTAAATGGTGGGTTTGGAAATACGATTTTTCCTATTTTCGACATACCATTTTGTAAAATATAGTGTCTCAGAGGCATATTACCCATGCTGTGGGTTACAAAGTCAAATTCTGTAATAGGATCTGCTTTGTTTATTTTCCCACTTTTTATAATGAGATATTCCATGAATTCTTTCAATATTTGGCGATTTTGTTCATTGGGCAATCTCCAGTCATATTGAAATATAAATTTATACCCTACACGATAATCCAGTCCATTCCAAAATTCGCTATATGCAAATGGTTCTAATCTTAGTGGTTTGACTAATGTAGAAAAGCTCTCGTCAAAATAATGAATAGGCCCTTCTTGCTTTAGTGTTAGCTTTCCAGACGTTCAAAGTCATAGAAATTATATCTGTCACATCTTCCCAAAGCACATCATTTTCAAAAGTGTTAGAGTCGTACAGTTTAGTTCCTTTAATTCCAGGGATGAGAATTACAGCTTTGCTCATTGTGCTAGATTTATTATGTTTTGGTGAGCAAATTAGGTTAATACAATTGCTGTGTCAATACCCAACCTTGGGTATATTTATTAAAAACTTTACTGGTCAAAAACCAAAAAAGCCATTGATCAACAGACCAATGGCTTCTTAAACAGCATGTTAAAATGTGCTATTATCTACTCCTCTATAATACTCACTTTTTCCATCACATCTCCCTTGCGAAGCTCATCAATAACATCAAGACCTTCGTAGACCTTACCAAAAACGGTATGATTACCATCTAAATGCTGTGTTCCTTTACGGTTATGGCAGATGAAAAACTGCGATCCACCGGTATTTCTACCAGCGTGGGCCATGGATAACACACCTCTGTCGTGGTATTGGTTTTCACCTTTTAACTCACAATCAATAGAATAGCCCGGGCCACCTGCTCCTGTGCCAGTAGGATCTCCGCCCTGCACCATGAAATCAGGAATTACTCTATGAAATTTCACTCCATCATAAAATCCTTTTTTAGTTAAATCGTGAAAGTTTTTTACGGTATTAGGGGCATCTTTATCATAGAATTCAATTTTTAAAGTGCCTTTATTGGTTACTATTTCTGCTTTACTCATATTTTCTATATTTTGATTACCAAAATTAAGGCTTTCCATTCAATTATTAAGGTGCTTTTCTACAATTTTGGTGTTTACGCGAATATAATAAACAAAATAGTCAGTTAATTGCTTAATTTTCAGCATTACTTTTACAATCTTCAAATTTCTAATCTATCAGGCAGAGTGATTTCATTTAAAAACATCAGCAAATCTTATGGAGGTGATATTATATTGGATAATATTTCCTTAGAAATTGAAGAAGGAGAGTTTCTTGTTTTGTTAGGAGCTAGTGGCAGCGGAAAAACCACCTTATTGAAAATGATTAACGGTTTGATTGACGTTACTGAAGGTGAGATTACCGTTGAAGATAATCCTTTGCAGGACTTATCACTCATTGAATGGCGCAGAAGCATCGGTTATGTCATTCAGCAAGTAGGTTTATTTCCTCATTATTCAGTTTATGATAATATAGCCCTAATGCCCAGGTTAAAAAAGTGGGAGGAATGCAGGATTACAGAAGCAGTAAAGGACTGGATGAGTAGATTAGGTTTGGATTATGAACTATTAGCGCATAAACTACCCAAAGCACTCAGTGGCGGGCAAATACAAAGGGTTGGTTTGGCAAGAGCTTTAATAACGAAACCTAAAATATTGCTAATGGATGAGCCCTTTAGTGCATTAGATCCCATTATTAGAAAGAAGATAAGAGAAGATTTTAGAAAGATACAGCAGAAGGAGAAAATTACTACGGTGATGGTGACTCACGATTTACAAGAAGCAATCAGTATGGCCGATAAAATATGCTTGATTGCAGATAAAAAAATCCAGCAATTGGGAACGCCCGCTTCCTTAGTATTTAAACCTGCCAATTCCTATGTAAGTAATTTTATTTCTTCTGATCAGTTTCAGGCAGAATTAGGAGCTTGTAAATTGAGAGATCTTACTCCTTTTTTAGAGGAGAGCTATAATGATCAAATGAAAGATGATTCATTATTAAACAAGCTCCAAAACCTTAGCACGAAAGAAAATAGTGTTTTAATGAATGCCTTTTATAAATGGAAGGAGCAGTTATGAACGATTTCATCACTTTTATCGATCAAAATAAAGCCGAGGTGCTTAACCAGCTTATTGAACATATTGAGCTGACGTTGATATCTCTTTTTTTTGCCTCAGTGGTGGGTATAGGATTAGGAATATTTATAGCCGGAAGAAAGAAGTCTGCTCAAGTTTTTATCAGCTTTGTCAATATTATTCAAACCATTCCAAGCCTTGCCTTATTGGGTTTTTTAATTCCTTTGATGGGGATTGGCATGGTACCTGCTATTACAGCACTATTTTTATATGCCTTACTGCCCATAGTGAGGAATACATTCGCTGGAATTACGGAGGTAGATGCGGCAGTAATGGAGGCTGGCACTGCTATGGGGCTTCAAAAGCATCAATTGCTTTTCAAGGTACAAATCCCTTTGGCGCTTCCCTATATTATGGCTGGTATAAGAACAGCATCGGTTATTAATGTTGGTGTAGCCACCTTAAGTGCATTTATTGCAGCGGGTGGGCTGGGGAAATTCATTTTACAAGGAATTCAACTCAATAATACCAATATGATTCTTGCTGGCGCTATTCCCGCTTCTCTTTTAGCCCTATTATTTGATGCTGTACTTGGACTCATTCAAAAAAGTCAATTAAAGACCATTAAAAGAGTGTTAGTTGGCTCGGTAATATTACTAATTGGGTATTTTGCTTTCAAACTGATCAATTCAACAACCTTCACTGAAGATGCGGAATCGAAACGAATGAAAGGAGGGTTTCCTTCTGAGTTTATTTATAGAGAAGACGGACTTCAGGGCCTTTTAAAAGCGTACGATTTTCAGTTGGACTATGTAGAAATGGAAATAGGATTGATGTATCAGGCTTTAAAACAAGGTGAAGTGGATATCATTAGTGGTTTTTCAACAGATGGCAGGATTAAGGGCTATGATCTAACAATTTTGAGAGATGATAAAAACTATTTTCCGCCTTATGAGGCAGCTCCTATGCTAAGAAAGGATATTCTTTCAAAGTACCCAGAGCTAAAACCTGTTTTTCAAAAATTAGCGGGAGGAATTAGTACCGATGCTATGACAAAAATGAATTTTAAGGTAGATGAGGAAAAAAGATTACCTAAAGATGTAGCTAAGGACTTTCTTTTAGAGCAAGGTTTGATTGGACAAGAACCCACCGAGGGTCAAAAATACTCTGGGTTGGTCAAGGTAGGAAGTAAAGCTTTCACAGAAAATTATATTTTAGCGCATATTTTTCAACTGATGATTGAACACCATACCCAACTAAAAGTGGAAATGAAAATAGGATTCGGTGGCACTAAATTGTTAATGGATGCTATGAAAAATGATGAAATTGACCTATACCCTGAATATACTGGTACAGCATTGTTATTAATGCTAGATTCGGTAAGTTCTCAAAAATCCGCACTATTAAATTCACCTCAAAAGGTTTTTAATTATGTTAACGAGCAATCACAGATACAATTTGGATTTGAATGGATGCCTCCTTTAGGCTTTAATAATACCTTTGCTATGCTAATAAGAGAAGAGGACGCTGAAAGATATAATTTACATAATCTTAGTGATTTTTCTGATTTTATAAAGCAGCCTTAACAATTGACCATTATTTATAGTCTGTCTGACTTTATAATCTGTTCTTTTTTGAATTTAGGGCGTTTACCTAATATCTTATGGCACATCAATCAATTTCATACCTAATTTATCATGTAAAAAAATGACTCTGCTCATATAACAGCAATTATTATAAGTTTCTTAATACTTTAGAATAATTATACTTACATTCAATTAATTATGTGTTAAGATCTTATAAGCTGTGTCAAAAATATTTAAGAAGATTTCAAATCTGATTTGTCAGCCGGTATTTGTGGGTATTATCACTTTTCTGATTGCTTTATTTATTACGCAAACCATAGCCTTCAAAATTTATTTATTGGAAAAAGACCAGGATTTGGATAAGGTTAAACAGGAATCGATCCGAATAAAAGAACAGCTTGAATCTTCTTTGATTAATAGTATTACTTCCACTAAAATCATTTCATTTCTCGAGGAGCGAAATTTATTGACAGTTCATTTCGATTCTGTTGCTGCGGAAATTATTGCCGATAATAAATTTATTGATGCACTTCAGCTAGTTGAGGGAACCGTTATTACAAATACCTACCCACTAAAAGGTAATGAGTCTGTCATAAATTATGATATCCTGAATCACCCTGCTAGTAAATCTGGTATTCAAAAATCGCAGGAAAGATTGAATTTATATTTCCAGGGACCATTTGATTTAAAGCAGGGAGGTAAAGGAATTGTAGGTCGATTTCCAATTATTAAAAATAATGAGTTTTGGGGGTTTGCTGCAGTTATCTTAAAAGCAACTACACTATTAAATGCTGCCGGAATACAGTCTACCGGAATAAATGAAACCTTCCTTTATGATTTGATAAAGGTTGAGGATCAAATCAATGAGTCATCCTATTTTTTTCATCATGAAATTGACTACCTGGAAGGAATATACCATAAAAACTTCGTGCCTTTGGGTAATTGGTATCTTTATGTTAAATATATTAATCCACCTCATTTTTACAAGGCTTTACCCTTTTCTATAATGGGAATCTTATTTTCTATGACCTTAAGCATTTTTGTTTTATATCTAACCAATGAACCTACTAAATTAAGAAATAGGGTTGCTGTAAAAACAGAAGAATTACGTTTGATGAATACCTCTTTGAAACAATATGCCAATAAACTAAAAAATAGCAATAATGAATTAGAACAGTTTGCTTATGTAGCATCTCATGATTTGCAGGAGCCCTTAAGAATGGTAAGTAGTTTCTTAAGCTTAATTGAAAAAAAGTATAGTGATAAGTTAGATGATAAAGGATTACAGTATATTCATCATGCAGTTGATGGTGCAGAAAGGATGCGACAGATAATCCTTGATTTATTAGATTTCTCAAGAATTGGCCAAATAGATGCAGCCGTTTTTAAGGTTGATTTGAATAAGATAATAGCTGAAATCTGTAGTATGCAACAAAATATTATTGAGCAAAAAAATGCGCAAATTAAATTTAATCAATTGCCAGTAATTATAGGGAGCAAGGTTCAGTTCACGCAAATATTCCAAAACCTGATTAATAATGCACTAAAATATACCAGGGAAGATATTACTCCCGAAATACATATTGGATGTGAGGATTTAGATGAATTCTGGAGGTTTTATGTTAAAGATAATGGTATTGGCATTACACCAAAAAATCATGAAAAGATTTTTATAATTTTCCAGAGGCTGCACTCTAAACTAGAATATGAGGGTACTGGAATGGGTTTAGCAATAGTGAAAAAAATAGTAGAGTATTATGGTGGAACTATCTGGTTGGAATCCGAAATAGGAAAAGGAAGCACATTTTTCTTTACCATAAAAAAACAAGATAATCTGACCAAAATTTCATAAACTGTTCGGACAGATTATCTTATGCAAGCAAATTGTTAATTTAATCCCTTACCTTTTTATAAGAAGACAAGGCCAGTAAAGGTAATCTCGTATGGAAAATAATAGATTTACTCTCGCTTTTACCAAATATTCTATCAAAAAAGCCTTTTTTTCTGGGGTAGATGGTTAAAAGATCAATATTATGTTCAATTCCAAAACGCTCCAGACTTTCTTCCAAATTATTATCCGGAATAAAATGATATTGATGTGGAAATTCTTTCAAGTAGCTTTCCAAAGTTTTTGCTGCTGTAGCTTTTTCACCTTCCAGAGTACCTTTATCACTTACGTGAATTACGTGTAGCTTAGATCCAAATGCAAATTGAAGCGCTTTCAATGGCTGTAGCAGATCTGCCATAATGCTCTTATAGTCACTGGAAAGTGCAATGTTTTTTATAGGTTTAAAAGTAGCGTTTTCTGGAACCACTAATACCGGGCTAATCTGGTTTCTGATAATACGGTGTGTGTTGGTTCCTAGCACCACCTCATCTATACCACTGGCACCCTGGGTACCCATCACTATTAAATCTACAGGATGTTGCAGGCAAACTGAAAGTATACCTTCTTCTAAATAAGTGTCTTTTTTAATAGTTCTATAGGGTATTCTAATTAATTCTGGTACTTTATCGGGCAACTCTCTGAAATCAGCTTCGACCTCTTTTTCTATTTGGGTAACTGTGTCACTTAAATCATAACTTATATTTAAATCAGTATAAGAGGCAGGTGCACTATAAGCATGAAATATTATCAACTCTTTGATTTCTAATTTCTCGGCCAACTGAGTAGCATATTTCAAAGCATTAATTGAGCAATCTGAAAAATCTATAGGAACTAATATGCGCTTAATCATGGCTTTATGGTTTAAATGAATAATTGTTTAATACCTAAATGTAGGTTTATACTTTGGTATAAAACATGATATTCATCATATTTTAAAATGATTTAACCGTGAATAAAAAATTCCTGCACTTTAAAAGATTAATGTAAAGGTAAGCTACAACAATAAGCCTTTTTTATATTTATGAATGGCTCTTTTTCTTCTTATAATTCGCGATCTTTTTAACAAGAGTAGCGCTACAAAATAGCTAAGAAGGGAGATAGGAATGGTAATAAATAGATTTCCGACAATGAAATCTTTAAAATATTGCAATATGTTATTGGCCCACTCATAACTGAATAGGGTTGTTTCCTCAGTTAAGGCTAAACTTTGCCCTATTTTAAAGCTGAACCAGTAAACAGGTACCACTGTTATTGCATTCCATACAACCATAGCCATTAGCATAGCCATTTTATTGAGCTGCCTGAAAAGTCCAATTAGAGCCAAACCAATAAACGTGCTGAATCCTGGCGTGGGAAATACTGCTATAAATGTGCCCAAAGAATAACTCCATGCAATATTTTTATCCGATTTCTTCGATTTGATGATATTCATTAAGTATCGTTTTAATCGGAACCAATATTTATCTTTTTGTAAAAGGAGAAACTTAATCATAGTGGAAAGTAATCTTCATACATGGATTGAAGACGAAGTAATTATTTAATAAGTTCAGAAACAAAACCCTAAAACCTGTTTTTTTGTTTAACCACCTATTTTCTTTGCTTTATAACCTTCCTTATGTAGATTTTCAATGAGTTTATCCCTAAAATCACCCTGAATGAGTATTTCACCATCTTTCACACTACCGCCTACACCACATTTAGATTTAAGCAACTTACCTAATTCTTTTAAATCCTCTTCAGTGCCTACAAAACCGCTTACAAGACTTACTTTTTTACCCCCACGTGCTTTTTTGTCTAACTGCACTTTTAGATTTTGCTGTTGCGGAGGCAAGGTTTCTTGCTCCTCCTGGCTCTCATAATCATATTCGAAGTCGTCAGATGTTGAGTACACAATGCCTTCTCTGTCTTTTTTATTCTTTTTGCTCATAATAAATATTTAACATCAGCTTTCAAAAGTAATTAAAAAGCGTGTAAGAACGCTTTTCAACTTCAGCTACCTACATATTTAGCCTTTTAACGTATTCTATTTCTCAAAAGAAAGAAATTTTAAGGTTCTTTGAAAGTCTTCCGTCAGTTTTGCCTCAATATTAACAATTTCCTCAGTATCGGGATGTAGAAAATTCATTTTTGATGCATGCAGCATCATTTTGTCCATTTCCCACTTCTCCTTAAAAAGCTTATTTTGCTTGTTACAACCATGAGGTCTATCTCCTATAATTGGATAGTTAATATGGGCTAAATGTTTCCTGATTTGATGCATTCTGCCTGTTTCAGGTATTACTTTAACCAGGGAATAGCGCGAGGTTTCATGCTTTCCTAATGGAACAGCTATCTCGGTTTGCTGTAATAATTGATAATGCGTTACAGCTTCCTGTAATTTCCCATTTTCTTTTTTCAATGGATAATCTACCGTTCCTTTCTCTGCGATAAACCCTCTAACTATGGCTAAATATTCCTTTTTAATAGCTTGAGTAGCAAATAAATGATTGAGTTGCCTTTCCATCTCCGGGTTTAAGGCAAAGAGTAAAATACCGGATGTTTTTCTATCTATTCTGTGAACAGGGTAGACTTTCATGCCCAGCTGATCGCGGAGGATTTGTAATGCAAACTCATCTGCATCATTAGCTATTTTACTTCTATGAACCAGCAAGCCATGTGGTTTATTAACAGCCACTATCTGCTCATCCTGGTAAATTATTTCTAGGGCTTCAATCATTGCATATTTAATACGGTAGAGTATTGCTTCCACCAATATAAATCAAACCCGGATTCTTTTACAGAAAACCACTGACCTTGAGGAGTACTGATTAAAGGTAAATTTTGATTTTCAGCTATTTTATTTAATGTTTCAATTGGCTCATACCAACTGTGCAAAGCCAGGTCCATAGTGCCCCAATGAATAGGATAAAGTTTTGCAGCACGCATTTGGTTAAAGGCTTCTATAGCTTCTTCAGGATTCATGTGTATATCGTGCCAAGCAGGATTATAGGCTCCTATTGGCATAAAAGCGATATCAAATGGTCCAAATTTCTCATCTATTTCAGTAAAGCGATCAAAAATACCGGTATCACCACCAAAATAAATTTTATCTGAACCCCATTCAATCACCCAAGAGGCCCAAAATGTATTGTTTTGGCTCAATAACCTGCCACTAAAATGACGAGCAGGAGTGGCAGTTATCCGTATGTCGTCACTTTGCTGAAAGCTATCATACCAGGTAAATTCTTTAATCTTTGAAGGCTCAACCCCCCAATAAATGAGTGTGGCAGCCACGCCCAATGGCACATAGAAAAATTTAGTTCGCTCTTTCAATTTTACGATAGTTTCGTAATCCAAATGATCATAGTGATCGTGTGAAATGATGATCGCTTCCAGATCAGGTAAATCTTCCGTTGCAATAGGTGAGGGGTTATATCTTTTTGGCCCCAAAAAGGAAAAAGGGGAAGCCCTTTTCGATAGCATAGGATCTGTAAGAATATACTTCCCTTCTTTTTGTAATAATAAAGCGGCATGACCTAACCAATTCACATATAAATTGCCAGTTGTATCATTTTGCACCTCATTTTTACCAGTTTCCGTAAAAACATAGCCATCATTAGGCTTAGATTCTGCTTTTCTATTCCAATAGTCTTTAATAATACCTGGTGTTTGACTAAAATCTGCACTTGAGGTAGGAATTACGTTTTGAAATTTTCCGTCTTTATAAAATGGAGATTTTTCCATTTCTGATTGATCAGGAGCTTTACCCACAGAAGGTTTTAGATATTTTACCATATAGAAGCCAACAATAAAAAAGGCCAACGTTATGAGAAGGCCTTTTAATAATTTTTTTAAAAATTTCATACTACCAGTAAAACGGTATTTTTATGTTGAATGTTTAAACATTTAATAAGTTGTTTACAACATCTTAAAACAATGTGGAACAATCTTAAATGATATTAGATCTTAAGCCAACTGCTTTTCATATAGTTTGGCTCTTTGTGCCTGAATATTATCATCTTCCATATACTCATCATAAGTTTTTAAACTATCAATGATTCCATTAGGAGTGATTTCTAATATTCTGTTAGCTACTGTTTGTGTGAATTCGTGGTCATGAGATGTGAACATCACAGTACCAGGAAAATCTTTCAAACTGTTGTTAAAGGCTTGAATGGATTCCAAATCCAGGTGATTGGTTGGTTCATCTAACATCAATAAATTACCACCAGCTAACATCATTTTTGAAACCATACATCGCACTTTTTCTCCTCCTGAAAGTACATTCACAGATTTGAAGGTTTCTTCTCCCGAGAAAAGCATTTTACCTAAAAAGCCTCTAATGTATACTTCATCTTTTTCCTTAGAGTAGTTTCTCAACCAGTCGATTAGGTTCTCATTCGATTGAAAGTATTCATCATTGTGATTAGGCAAATAAGCCTTGGTAATGGTTTGGCCAAATTTTATTTCACCTGAGTCAGCCTTCATTCTATCATTTAGGATTTCATAAAAAGCAGTAGTTGCCAAACTGTCTTTACCTACTACGGCTATTTTATCCCCTTTATTGACAAATAAATCTAAATCATGTATTAGGCGTTTGCCTTCAACAGATTTGGAAAGTTTCTCAATCTGTAAAATCTGATCACCGGCTTCTCTGTTTTGGTTAAAAATAATAGCTGGATATCTTCTTGTGGAAGGCTTAATATCTTCTACATTAATTTTATCTAACAATTTTCTTCTACTGGTGGCTTGTTTCGATTTAGAAGCATTAGCACTAAATCTGGCAATAAACTCCTGCAATTCTTTCTTTTTCTCCTCTGCTTTTTTGTTGGAAGAGCTTTTTTGGGTTAAAGCTAACTGGCTAGATTGGTACCAGAAGCTATAATTACCGGAAAACATGCTAATATTATTAAAATCGATATCTACAATATGGGTAGAAACCGTATCTAAAAAGTGCCTATCGTGAGATACAACAATTACTGTGTTCTTAAAATCTAATAAGAAGTCTTCCAACCAGGCAATTGTATAGATATCTAAGTCGTTGGTAGGTTCATCGAGGATCAAAACATCAGGGTTGCCGAATAAAGCCTGAGCTAGTAAAACCCGTACTTTATAGCTACCATTAATATCTTGCAATAACTTGTAATGATGTTCTTCTTCTATGCCCAAGCCACTTAATAAAGATGCAGCATCAGATTCAGCATTCCAACCATCCATTTCAGCAAATTCCTCTTCTAATTCCGATACTTTAATACCATCAGCTTCTGAAAAGTCAGGTTTGTTGTACAATTCTTCTTTAGCTTTAATGTTAGCCCACAACTTGTCATGCCCCATCATTACTGTATTCAGCACAGTATGCTCATTAAATTCGTTATGGTCTTGCTTTAGCACTGCCATTCTTTTACCGGCATCTAATGAAACTGATCCTTTCGTAGGTGTGACATCTCCTGCTAAAATCTTTAAAAAAGTTGATTTACCGGCTCCATTGGCACCAATTACACCATAGCAATTTCCCTGAGTAAATTTGATATTTACCTCATCAAATAAAACTCTTTTGCCAAATTGTACCGTTAAATTATTCGTTGTGATCATATACTATTATTTCAAAATGCAAAGGTAGCAAGTTTTCATTGGATGCTTAAATAAATTGACCAATAAAATAGCACTACAAAATATTCTTAGGTTAACTTAACTAAATTGATAAAGATTCATTAGAGGTTATATACCTTGGAGAGTGAACTCCCAATGTATTTATTTATAATAACTTAATATCCGCAGATGACAAGCATTTTACCTAGTTAACAATTGGGCGAATTAATAAATGTAAGAGTGAATATTGTAACAGAGACTAGAATTTGGTAAAATGCAGTTTATTAGAATTTTTTCTACGAATTAATGGAAGATAATTTATATCAAAAAGCTGGAGAGTGGCGGGAGTTCTTATTGAGCTATTTTCTGAATCAAACAAAAGATAATAAAGATTTTCTTCAAGAAAAGGTATCTTTTATAATTAATAAAAAACAGGAACTTAATGACAATGAGGACTTTAATCAGCTCGATAGAAATAAGCAAGCTGTATATAATTATGTAAAAGAACAATTTAATAAACGACCTGGTAACCTTTTAATTACTGATGTTCACCCTGCTCTTTTTCTGAAAGCAGAAGAAATATTGATGGAGCTTCCGGATGTATTAGTTAAGCAACAAAATCCCTATAGGTTTCAGGTTTTAAAGGATGATAAGTTATACTTAAAGTTTTTAAAATTCTTTAAGATTTTATTTTACAGGATTTCCATAATTCCTTTTCGATTTGCTAATATTTTTAGAAAAACGAAAAAGCCTTTAAAGTATTGGAAACATCAAATACATATAAAGAAACAGTTTAAAAAGCATATAATCATCGGTTTCTACAGCGAGTGGATTGATTTGGAAAATCAAATACAGACGGAGTTTTTGGGATCGTTAAGTCAAATAAAAAATTTCGAAAAATTCTATCATACTTCCAAGCAAATCCAGGCGCCTAATATTGATGATTTTTTTGATGTTGATTTCCAAAAAAATATTAAAAATCAAATTAACGATTGGTATAATCAGGCAACGGACAGCTTGGAAATTGATTATGAATTAGAGGGCACTTTAGAATATAAATCCAGGAAAATCTCTGATAATACTTTACAGAAGGAGCAAAATAAAGCTTCAAAAAAGTGGGAGAAAAGGCACCATCAATGGAAAAATACTGCATATGCCCTTTATGAGGATTGGCGTTCCGAGTTAGAGATCTCTGCTCTACAAGCTTTCATTCAGGCTAGTGCAGCAGAGTTATTACAAAATATTATCAGTTGGCAACAGAAGGTAGACAAATCCTTTTTAGTGGAAATTGATAATTTTTTAGTCCAATCAAATGCAATATTTGAATTTGATAAGAAAGGTAATAAAGAGGAACTGAGAAAGAAAATTACACAGGTAAACTATCAAACCAAGAAACAATTAGATCAGGGTCTGCTTCAGAAATTACAGGAAACACTATCCAAAAACACTATTCTAAACCAATTAGATCGGTTAGAACATCAAATAAATGATAGAATTGATAAGCTTGCCAACCAATATGTAGTTACCAAGAGTAATCTTTTTAATCAACCACTATCTGATAACGACTTGTCTTTAATTTCAAATTTTGAATTACTTTCATTCGAAATTGAGCCTAGACTAAATGAGGAGCTGGAAACTGTAAAGAGCACTATTTTTCAAAAGATGGGGGAGCTTCTTATTTTGGTAGGGGATATTGATGAAATGATAAGTTATATGCTTAGCACCGCTAATAATGCCTTGGATTCTGAAAATAAGGAGGTGGAAGCAATCAAGATCATTTCAGATGGTTTCGATAGAGCTCATAATAAATCTGAAGATGCTAAAGTACTGCTAGATGAAATTATTAATCAATGTAACGTTGATTTAAATAGATTAAAGCAGGAGATTATTAAAAACCTGCAGGACCTAAAAGAAAATGAGAATGTTTCTGAATTAAGATTACGTATTAATAAAGCCAAGGCATTTCAAAAATCGGAAGCATTTACGCAAAGGATCAAATTTGAAGCCATTAAATTATTTGCGGTTGGTAAAAAGCACAGTTTAACTGCCTATCATAAAATAATAGAAATTAAAGATGAATTAAGTAAAAGATTTTTAGCTTCAAGCACCACTGTTCAACCCAATAGAGAAGTTTCTGATTTTTTAAATGAGTCTAATAGCATCATTGATAAACTTCCTATTATCTATAAAAGGCTTTATGCTATTGAACCTTTAAATGATGTAATTTTATTTGAAGGAAGGGGAGAAGAAATAAAAAGGTTGGAGCTTGCTTATAAAGCCTGGGATGCAGGAAAATACGCATCTGTTCTTATTACAGGAGAGAAATGGAGCGGACTGACATCCTTAATTAATTATGGCCTAAAAACGTTAAAATTGCCTTATACACCACTTAGATTTGCCTTCAAGGGTAATAACCCTGAACCTGATGCACTCATTCAGGCTTTGGCAGAATTGCTTCAGAATGATGAACTGAAAGATGTAGAAACAGTCATTCAATATTTGAGTCAAGGAAATAAAAAAGTGATAATTTTAGAGGATCTGCAAAATATATTTTTACGCGTTATGTATGGCCAGAGGACTCTTAACTCTCTTGTGGAAATAATTACAGCTACCCAGAAGAATGTTTTTTGGATTACTTCTATGTCAGTTTATACTTTTAGTTATTTAGAGAGATCTTTGAAGATGAGTGCATTCTTTAGTTATCATGTTCCTCTATTGGCTATGAAGCCTGAAAATATCAGTCAATTAATTATCAAAAGAAACAGAATTAGTGGTTTTAAGATAGAATTTGAAGCTTCCGAAAAAGATTTGCATGATAAAAAATTTAAGAAACTAAATGATTCACAAAGACAGCTATACTTGAAAGATAGATTCTTTAAAGAATTAAATAATTTCGCAAAGAGTAATATTAGTATGGCTTTAATGTATTGGCTACTTTCTACCAAAAAAGTAAGTGGTCATAGCATAGCGATCAAAAACTTTCAGAAACCGGATTTGAGTTTTTTGTCCTCTTTACAATCTGACAGGGTATTTATATTACAAACCCTTGTAATGCATGATGGACTGAATGAGAAACAAGTAGCTCAAGTTTTATCCATGGACCAACAAAAAATAAAGTTTTTGTTACTGGAGATGCTGGAAGACGGTATTTTATTTTATCAAGATGGCATTTATATGATTAACCCTATTGTTTATAGAAATACCATTATGCTGTTGAAAGGTAAAAATATGTTAATAGCTTAATTTGGTGGTTTATATTAAAATAAAAATGATTTAACATACATTTATTGAATGAAACTAAAGCAATTTTATATTACCATTTTATTACTTTTCCTTAGTTGGCAAGTCATAGCTCAAGAGGATAGCACTCTTTTAATCAATGATACTTTAGTTCAGCAACCAAGGGTAGACTCTTTAGTTAAAGTTGAAAAAGTTATTGTAAAAAAATATACAAAACAGCCTATTCCGAAAACAATAGCTTTTGCTCCTGTTGAATTAAAGCAGCTATTTGCTGACACATTTAAAATTCAGCCTCGAAAAACTCAAAAAGCAGCAATAATTGATAAAGATAGCTTGTTAATCAGTCAGAAAATCAGTGATTCAGCCATTCACCGGCTGGATTCAGTATTGGATCAAGCTAAAAAGCAGCGAGACATTGAAAAAACTAATTCAGAGGAAGTAGCATCTGAAGAGAAAAATGAAATACCTGATTTTAAAAAATTCTTTTCAACCAATAATATCGTTTACAGTATTATTCTAATTCTTATAGGATATGTTTTCATCAGGGTTATTGCTTATATTCTGGATGCTATTGCAGAAAGAAGCACTACCTATAGGATTGCCTTCAAAGGATCAATTCCTATTGTGAAAATTGTAGGGTGGATCATCATTATAACCCTTATCATAATGGTGATTTTCCAGCCCACAGCTTCCACTATGTTGGCTTTTTCAGCTTCCGTAGGTGTAGCAATAGGCTTTGCCTCACAGGATATTTTGAAAAATATTTTCGGAGGTATTGTCATTTTATTAGATAGACCTTTTGTTTCAGGAGATAAAATAGAAGTAGACAAATACTACGGAGAAGTAGTAGAAATAGGCTTAAGATCTACACGGATCGTTACTCCTGATGATTCTTTAGTGGCAGTACCTAATGCTGTAATGATGAACAGCTCCTTGTCTAATTCAAATAGTGGAGAGCCAAATTGCCAGGTAGTAGCGGAAATTTACCTTCCAATTACTATTGATACTATTAAAGTAAGGCAAATTGCTACTCAGGCTGCAACCATCTCAAAGTATATTTATTTGGAAAAGCCTATCACAATCTTGTTCCTTAATGAAGTAAATAACACTCATTCTTATTATAAAATGAGGGTTAAAGCTTATGTAATGGATATTAGAGATGAATTCAAGTTTAAAAGTGATATGACGGAATTAGTTGTGAGAGAATTAGTGAATCAAAATATGCTGAATGGTAGCTTTTTAGCTAATTAATTATACTATTAAAAATGTGAAAGTGATATGGTAAATCAGTAATTTTGAATCTTAAAATCGTTTATAATTAGCAAATTAAACCTACTTAATGTATCTATTTGGTGCCAGCGGACATGGAAAAGTGATTGTGGATGTATTATTATCTAATAATATTACAGTAAGCGGCTTTTATGATGAGGATGAAAGTAAGACGGAACTATGGGGTATTCCTGTTTTAGGAAAGACCAAAGATTTTAAAGATAAATCAAGTCCATGCATAGTGGCTATTGGTGATAATGCCACAAGAAAAAAAGTGGCTGATTTTATAGATGGTAAATTTGGTCAAGCAGTTCATAAGAGTTGCATATTGGGTTCTCATGTACATATACAGTATGGTTCTGTGGTAATGGCGGGCACAGTTATCAATGCTGATACGCAAATAGGTAAACATGTAATTATTAATACTTCCTCCAGTATTGATCATGATTGTGTTATAGATGATTTTGTACATATAGCGCCAAATTCCTCCATTTGCGGAGGTGTAAAAGTTGGAGAAGGCACCTTAATTGGTGCCGGCGCTACAGTGATACCTATGGTAACTATTGGTAAATGGTGTGTGATTGGAGCAGGTTCAGTAATTACAAAAGATATTCCGGATAATTCGGTAGTGGTGGGAAATCCAGGTAGAATTATAAAGCAAACGAACAATGACTGATATAGCTATTTTGGGGGCCGGTGGCTTTGGTCGGGAAGTTAATTTGATTATTCAACAGTTAATCAAAAAGTATAATGACTATAATTTCATTGGCTTTTTTGATGAGGTAGATAAAACTAAAGAATTTGGTGAATATTATTTGGGTGATTTAAACAAACTGAATAGTTGGGCAGACAGAATTTCAATTGCCATCGCTGTAGGGGATGGAAGAGTTAGAAAAGACCTTGTGAAAAGAATTACTAATAAAAAGGTTGATTTTGCAAAGTTGATTTCTCCCTATGCTATATTAAATGACGTGATGGATATAGGTAAAGGTAGTATCATTTGTGCAGGAGCTAATTTCACTACCAATATTCAGGTAGATGATTTTGTTGTAGTCAATTTAAATGCCACCATTGGTCACGATTGCCATTTATCAAATTTTAGCTCCATAATGCCCGGTGCTAACCTGGCCGGTAGTGTAACTTTGCATAATGCAGCTTTTGTAGGATCAGGAGCCAATATATTGAATGGATTACACGTTGGAGATTCTGCCATTTTAGGAGCAGGGGCGGTGCTTACCAAAAATTTAGAAGCTAACAAAACGGCTGTAGGTATACCTGCTAAAATTCAATAATTTATGAGCTTATTTCAGGACTTCAAACCATCTATTTTATTCTTAGCCAAGTTTATTGGTTTATATATCATATTAAATATCATGTATGGCTTTTACCTGGATGCCTCAAAAGGTGAAGCTGATAGTATGACCCAATGGGTTACAGCTCAAACAGCAGCTATTATCTCTACTTATGAAAACGAGATAAGTACTGACCCAAAGGATGATTTAAAAAGTGTGTATATTTTTAAAGCAAAAAATGCAGTTTTATCAGTATATGAAGGTTGTAACGGACTGAATGTTATGGTCATTTTTGTTTCATTTTTGATAGCTTATGGCAGAATAGGGATTAAAATGCTATGGTTTGTTCCTCTGGGTTTGCTGGTAATTCATCTATTTAATTTACTGAGAATAATTTTATTATTTCATGTTACAATTTCGATGCCTGATTTCTTGTATTTCAGCCATAAATACTTATTTACCGCCTTTATATACATTGCAGTTTTTGGCATGTGGGCTCTATGGATTTTTAAAGTAAATGAAAAGTAAAGAGCTACTTCAGCCTGATAAACGCCTTCGAATTATACTTATCTCGCTCAGTTGTGCTGGTTTAGGTATAGTTTTTTTAGGTCAACGCTGGGATTATAGTGCATTGTTAGGCCTAAACGAAAATCATCAGGTACAATTTATTGCCAATAGGGTAATTCGATTTTTAATCAACGATAACCTGGTTCTTCTACTCATATATGCCATTTTTTACGATAAAAAATATGTGAAATTTGGCTTAGCGGTTGAAGCTTTTGGTTTTTTATTCTTACTTATTCCATACTTCATTCTAAAATACAGCTTTGAAATTAACCCCATGTATATCAGTTTTATACACAGGCTCATAATTAACCCTACGCTCATGGTACTCTTAATTCCTGCTATTTATATTCAGAAAAATTCTAAGCATAATTATACCAAAGAGTAAGTCATAAATTCATAATATGTACAGCGGCAATACCGGCAGTTTCTGTTCTTAAGCGACTATTGCCAAGGCTAACTATTCCAAAACCAGAAGACTTCGCTGTTTCCACTTCCTTTCCGCTAAAATCACCCTCGGGGCCTATTAAGATTAAGGCATCCTGATCCGCTTTTAATAAATCTTTAAAATGTACAGGGTTTTCGAAATCCACATAAGCGAGGCATTTTAATGATGAATGTGTATGTTTAATAAAATCTTCAAAAGCTATCATTTCATTTAAAATAGGAAGGGAGGCTTTACCGGATTGTTTCATGGCACTTATCGCTTTTTTCTCTAGCCTGTCCAGTTTCAAAACCTTTCGCTCGGAATGGTAACAATTTATAAAAGTAATTTCATCTACGCCTAACTCTACTGATTTCTCTATAAACCATTCCATTCGGTCTAAATTTTTAGTGGGAGAGATGGCAATATGCCTTTTAAATGCATGAGGTTTCTCAGCGTTAGTATTCAATATTTCAAAACCACATTTTTTATGATTAGCTTCCGTTATTTTCCCTTCATAGAAATTTCCTTTACCATCAATTAGATGTATAATGTCTCCATTCTGTTTTCTGAGCACTTTAACACAATGCTTAGATTCCTCTAAATCAAGAGTATTTACTTGAGGCAGTAATGGCTGATAGAATAAAATCATCATCAAAATTAAATAATATCTAAGGAATTATAAGTATCTGCTGCTATAATTTAGGCCTTTACTTTTTACTGGAGGAATACAAACTGCGAAATACATTTTTTAATTAGCCTTATTCCTTTATTTTTGTGCCTTTCTGAAAATATTCTATGGATTACATTAGAGGGCTTATTGGATTGCTGGTATTGGTGAGTTTTGCTTACTTGTTTTCAGTTAATAAAAAGAAAATCGACTGGCGTTTAGTTGGGACTGGTTTGTTATTGCAGATAATATTCGGTTTACTCATCACCAAAGTGGATTTTGTAGAGTTACTTTTTAAAAAGGTGTCTGATGCTTTTGTGATTTTTTTAAGTTTTTCGGGCGATGGTGCCCGATTTTTATTTGGTGATCTGGCTGGTAGTTCCTTTGGGTTTATTTTTGCCTTCCAAGTACTTCCAACAGTAATATTCTTTTCAACGGTTACAGCAGGTTTATATTACCTGGGTATACTTCAAAAATTAGTATTTGGCATTGCCTGGGTGATGTCACGCACAATGCGACTCTCTGGTGCAGAGAGTTTATCTGCAGCTGGGAATATATTTCTCGGACAAACAGAAGCACCACTTTTGGTGAGACCTTTTGTAGCTAATATGACACGCTCCGAACTCATGTGTTTAATGACAGGAGGTATGGCAACCATTGCAGGAGGGGTATTAGCTGGGTATGTTGCTTTTTTAGGAGGAGATGATCCTGTGCAGCAGTCGAAATTTGCTTCCTATTTATTAAGTGCCTCTATAATGAATGCCCCGGCAGCCATTGTTATTGCTAAAATTCTTATTCCTGAAACTAATCCGGATGGGATAGATGATAGGTTGCAAGTGAGTCAGGAAAAGATGGGGGTAAACTTAATAGATGCGCTCTCTACAGGAGCTGCAGATGGTTTAAAATTAGCTTTGAATATTGGTGGTATGCTCTTAGCCTTTATAGCAGTTATTGCAGCATTAAATTATTTCCTTGAAAACGTAGTCGGTGACCTTACCGGTTTAAACGAATTTGTAATAAGCTCTACAAATGGTACTTTCAGTGCTTTTAGTTTAGAATATATTTTAGGTCAGGGATTTAGATTATTTGCTTTTGCAATGGGAGTAGAATGGGGAGATACCTTAGCTGTAGGTAGTTTGTTGGGACAAAAAACAGTTATTAACGAATTTGTTGCCTACCTGAGCCTTGCAGATTTAAAAGAAGCCTCAGCTTTAAGTAATAAATCTATCATCATTGCCACCTATGCTCTTTGTGGATTTTCCAACTTTAGCTCCATTGCAATTCAGGTAGGAGGAATTGGAGGTATGGCGCCTAACCAACAGGGAAATCTCTCTAAATTAGGTATGCGCGCTCTTTTAGCCGCCACTTTAGCCTGTATGATGACTGCAACTATAGCCGGGGCTTTAGTAGAATAATACAATATTTCTATTAATAAGTAAATTTTAAGTTTGATATTTGAATTCTAAATATAGTTTTTCAATAAATCTTCTATAAAATTGTAATTTTTCATTTATGTTTACGTTCGTTATCAATATTATGTAAATAATAGGATAATCTATTTTAACCTTACGGACCTCTGTACATGAAAAGTCTTTTAATACTAGGATTATTTAGTTTCGTTTTCTCCCTTTCTCCAGTAAAGGCTCAAAATCGCATTAGTGGCTATATTAAAGACGCCCAAACCGGAGAAAGCCTAATTGGTGCCAATATTTGGCAACCTGCTCAAAAAATAGGAACATCAGCCAATACATTCGGTTTCTACAGCCTAAGCCTACCAAAAGATACTGCTACTTTGGAAGTTTCATATGTGGGCTACGAACCGCAAAAGGTTTTTATAAATTTAAAAAAAGACAGTACGATTAATTTTAATTTGTCGCTTTCTAACGCGCTTTCTGAGGTAGTGGTGAAAGGTAGTAGACCTGAATTGGAACTCACTAAAATGAGCAGTATGAAAATTCAGGCTACTCAAATTAAAAGTATACCTGCTTTATTGGGGGAGGTGGATGTAATGAAGGCAATTCAACTAATGCCTGGCGTGCAAGGTGGCACAGAGGGCAGCAGCGGCATTTATGTTAGAGGTGGCGGCCCCGATCAGAATTTAATCTTATTAGATGGAGTACCGGTATATAATGCATCTCATTTGTTCGGATTTTTCTCTGTATTTAATGCGGATGCAATAAATACGGTAGATGTAATTAAAGGAGGCTTTCCTGCTCGCTATGGAGGCAGACTATCTTCTGTTATTGATATTAGTATGAAAGAAGGAAACATGCAAAACTGGCAGGCAGAGGGAGGGATCGGACTCATATCTTCCAGGCTTTCGGTAGAAGGACCTATTGTGAAAAACAAAGGTTCCATAATAGTTTCTGCAAGGAGAACCTATATAGATGTATTAGCCAGGCCCTTAATCCGGGCGGCAACGGAAGGTGATGGAGATTTAGGCTACTATTTTTACGATTTAAATGCTAAAGCCAATTATATATTAGGTGATAAAGACAGAATATACATCAGCGCCTATTCCGGTTTAGATAAGTTCTATGCAAAAGATGAATATGAATCTACAGGTAATGTTGGTGGCTCCAGCTACAGTTATGATGATGAGTTCGGTATCAAATGGGGTAATATCACGACCGCTGCCAGATGGAATCACTTATTTTCCAATAAGTTGTTTTTGAATACAACTGCCACCTATAGCCGTTATAATTTCGAGCTATTCGAAGATTCAGAGAGTTCTACCACTAATAATGACACTGGAGAGGTCATCGATAACAGCTATTATGCGGCTTACAATTCAGGGATACAAGATTATGGTTTACGCTTTGATTTCGACTACTACCTTAATAATAAACATGCAATCAAATTTGGTGTCAACTATATTTACCATATTTTTCAACCTGAAGCTTTTAATGTAGAAGGAGACTTCGATAGTGAATTTGAGATGCCTAATTCTCCTTCAATTTATGGAAATGAGTACGCTGCATATGTAGAAGATGAATTTGAACCTATAAAAAAGTTAAAAATTAATGCCGGAATTCATGCTTCAGCCTTTTATGTTAATCAAAAATGGTACCCATCCTTTCAGCCCAGAATTAGCACCAGGTATTTGATTAATGATAATCTGTCAGTAAAAGCCTCTTACGCTGAAATGGCTCAATTTCTCCATTTATTAACCAATTCAGGTATAGGTCTACCTACTGATTTATGGGTGCCGGTTACAGAAAATATTAAGCCGCAACTCTCCCAACAGACGGCAGTAGGAATCTCCTCTTTAATAGGAAAGGGCAAATATGAAGCAAGTATGGAAGCCTATTATAAGGATATGAAGAACCTGATAGAATACAGAGAGGGCTCTAATTTTCTAGAAGTTTCAGACTCATGGGAGAATAAAGTGACTACCGGAAATGGCTGGAGTTATGGATCTGAATTTCTTTTAAGAAAAAATGAAGGTAAATTAACTGGTTGGATTGGATATACACTTTCCTGGAATAACCGACAATTCGAAGATTTAAATTTTGGCAGAGTATATCCTTATAAATATGATAGAAGGCATGATATCAGCATAGTAGCCAATTATAAAAAGAGTGAAAAGTTTGAAATTGGAGCTACATGGGTTTATGGCACAGGAAATGCCATCACCATCCCTATAGCTCGTTACCCTGCATTGAAACCAAATAATTCGAATGAAGAGTCTGAATATGAATATTATTATGGTTCTGGAAATGATGTGTTCCAATATAGTGACAGAAATGCCTACAGAATGCCGGCTTATCATCGAATGGATATTGGTTTAACGTGGCATAAGAAAAAGAAATGGGGAGAAGCGAGTTGGAATGTGAGTATTTATAATTTATACAATAGGCAAAACCCTTTCTTTATCGATACACAAACCAATCAAAATGGTGAGACAGGATTTTATCAGGTAAGTCTTTTCCAGTTAATTCCTTCAGTAAGTTACAGCTTTAAAATTTTCCCCAATGATCGTAAATAAAATAAAATATATATCGATTTTATCCCTCCTATTTCTTGCAGCTTGTGAAAAAGAAATTGAAATAGAGGTGAAGGAAGGTTCAGATCGATTAGTTCTTAACGGCTGGTTTCAGGCAGGCTATGTGCCTGAAGTGACAATAGATAAATCTGTATTCGTTTTTGACCAAAACAAAAACACGAAAATTATAGATGCTAAGGCAAATTTGTACAGTAATGATGAATTAGTGTGTGAATTATTCTATGATTTTGATAAAGAAATTTATACTCATTCAGACTTTGTATTTTCTGAAAACAGTAATTATGAAATAGTAGTTGAACACGTGAATTATGGGATAGTAAAAAGTAACATTCAAATACCTGCAAGGTTAAGCTCTGAAAATGTTGAGCTTCGATACGTTAATTTTTTAACGGAAGAAAACCAATACCAGAATTATGCAGGTGAAATAGAAATTATTTTAATAGATCCTTCAGAACAGAGGAATTACTATTTAATTAGAATTTTAACGATAGAAGAAAGTTGGAATCCGGAAATAAGTCAGGATACAACCTATCGTTATGTTTATAGCAGCAGTTACAATACAAATGATAATCAGATTGAAATGGCTTATGTTCAAGGAGGGGGTGATCTGATGTTTTTGAAGGATGAACTTTTTAATGGTGGAGAATACTCTCTAACCCTTTTTAGCTACAATGATTTAAGAAAAGTGGAATATATAGAGGATTCTATCTCTTACTATCAGAGATATCACCAGATTCAATTGCATCAAGTAAGTGAGGCTTTCTATAGATATTATATTTCATTAGAAAATAACAGGTATCCTGATGTATTTACAGAACCCACCCAGGTTTATTCAAATATTGAAAATGGATATGGTATTATCGGGGCTTCAACAATGAATAGTAAGACTATTGAAGAAAGGCAAAGTGAAGAATGAAAGCTTTGTTAAAAGCTAAAATTAATCTTGAATTCTTACAAAAGGAGTAGGATTCAGGCAAATACCTTGGAAATGAGGTAATTCGGAAGCGCTGCAAACACCAGGGAAATCTCCTTTTCTATCTTCCATATTGTTCATTACCTGGAAATGCAGGTGAGGGGGCCAATCACCATTTTCAGGGTAAGGACCTAAAGCACAGAATTTCTCTCCCTTATTGATAATATGTCCTTCTTTAATATTTTCTAAATTATTAAGACTTAAATGTCCATACAGTGTGAAAAAAGCATTGCCTTCCCAGATATGTTCTAATATAATTGTGGGTCCATAGTCACCAAAATTATTGTTATCGGCAAAGCTATGCACTTTGGCATCAAATGGGCAATATACGGGCTGGCCTGCCTCAGCCCAAATATCAATTCCTAAATGAAAACAGCGTGATTCCCCTTGCTGGAAATGCTCACTTCGCCTGTAAATTACTCTGTTTTCCAGATAACCTCCATATCCAAACCTTTTGCCAGCTTGGTTTAATAGGTTAAAGACAAAATCATTGAAAATAGAGGTGTTTTTTAAATCTAACTGAGTGAGTGCAGCGTTGGTGGCTGTGAAATTCATTTCCAGGCTATTTTGAGAAGTTAATGATTCTCCCATTATTGGAAATAGTAGGTTTTCAGGTATGTTTTGGGTCATTATTAAATCTGATGAATATATTAAGAGGACAAATAACTATAATTATCATGGCAGTACCAAGTTTAAGATTGAATACGGTGGTTGTACAAATATATTCAAAGTCTATAAATAAGAAAGACTGCTGAAAACCCTTATTAGAATTTTACAGCAGTCGATCAAAATTAAAACAACAAAACAATCTTATTTATAAGCTATTCAATTGAGGAACAGACTTATATTATGTATTTAGAATTTAGCCAAATTAAGTTTAGGCGCTCCCTCCATTATCTCATTATTAGCATATTCTTCAAACTTTTTAAAATTTTCATTGAATTCACCCGCCAATTTATTAGCCATTTGATAGTAGCCTTTATCGTTTTTCCAGGTTTCCCTCGGGCTCAAAACTTCTGAAGGAATATTAGGGCAAGTAGCCGGTATAGCGCAACCAAAAATGGAATGGTTTCTGTATCCTACATCGTCTAAACCTCCGTTTAGCGCTGCAGAAATCATTGCGCGAGTATATTTTAATTTCATTCTTGAACCTACACCATAAGGACCACCTGACCAGCCTGTATTAACAAGCCAAACATTTACTTTATTTTCATCCATCTTCTTGCCTAACATTTCAGCATATTTAGTTGGATGTAGTGGGAGGAATGGGGCCCCAAAACACGCAGAAAAAACAGTTTGCGGTTCAGTTACACCAGCTTCTGTACCTGCTACTTTAGCAGTATAGCCAGAAATAAAATGATACATGGCTTGCCCTTTGCTCAGTTTTGAAATTGGAGGCAATACTCCGTAGGCATCACAAGTTAAGAAGAAAATATTTTTAGGAACTCCACCAATAGATGGAGAAACTGCATTATCGATATGATCAATAGGATACGCGGTTCGTGTATTTTCAGTAACACTCACATTTTTATAATCTATAGTACGTGTTCCTGGAATAAATCGTGTATTTTCTACTATAGCCCCAAATCTTATAGCATCAAAAATCTGTGGTTCATTTTCTTTAGTTAAATCTATTGTTTTAGCATAGCAACCACCCTCAAAATTAAATACTCCCTGATCAGTCCAACCATGTTCGTCATCACCAATTAAGCCTCTGTTTTCATCCGCTGATAATGTAGTTTTACCAGTTCCAGAAAGGCCAAAGAATATAGCTGTGTCACCATCTGCTTTTTCACTCATGTTAGCTGAGCAGTGCATAGATAATACATTATGATCTGTTGGTAGAGTGAAATTCAGCACAGAGAATATCCCTTTTTTCATTTCTCCGGCATAGCCGGTTCCTCCAATGAGAATAATATTTTTAGTAAAATTAACGATAGCAAAATTCTTCTGTCGAGTGCCATCTACTTCAGGATCAGCTTCAAACTCAGGCGCATTGATGATGGTAAAAGTAGGTTCAAAACTTTCTAATTTGTATTTCTCTGGCCTGAGGAACATATTATTGCAAAATAGATTATGCCAAGCCTGGGTATTTACTACTCTTAATTTTAATCTGTATGTTTTGTCAGCACCTGCATAAGCATCACGCACATACACTTTTTTATCTTCCAGAAATTTAAGCATCTTTTGGTGCAAAGCATCAAATTTCTCTGGGTCAAATGGAATGTTCACATTTCCCCACCAAACTTTGTCGGCAGTTTTATCATCTTTAACAATAAATTTGTCTTTAGGAGATCTTCCAGTAAACTTTCCTGTATCACACATTAAAGCACCAGTATCGTTTAAAACGCCTTCTTTATTCAATAGAGCATGTTCAACCAGCTCAGCTGGAGTAAGGTTCCAGTAGGCTTCACTTACATTTTGTAAGCCAAGACTTTCAAGTCCGGCAACAGAGGATTTTAATCCAAATTCCTTCATTATTTTACTAATATTTTAGAGATTGATACGATTCTTGCTGCAAAGTTAAATAAAATTTAATGCTTAAAAAGTAATTTTATAAGTAATTGCAAACGTTTGCAAAGTGTAAAAAATACACTATCCCTCTATTTTAACGCTATTTTGATCAACGGCTTGTTTTAATGGATCAGCCGTATTAGTTTTAGCCACTCGAAATTTTAAGCTTAATTAACTATTAGATTATATGAGTTCAGACAAATCATTTTTTGGTCACCCTAAAGGTTTAGCTACCTTGTTTTTCACAGAGATGTGGGAACGTTTTAGCTATTATGGAATGCGTGCATTATTGGTGCTGTTTATGGTAGCATCCATACAGTCTGGCGGTATGGGAATGGACGATAAAACTGCCACAGCAATATATGGTTTATATACAATGTTTGTGTATTTATTGGCTTTACCAGGTGGATGGCTGGCCGATAGGTTCTTCGGGTTACAAAAAGCTGTTCTTTACGGAGGAATTATCATAGCTGCCGGGCATTTTTGTATGGCAATTCCTTCTGATGAATTCTTTTTTATTGGTTTAGTACTTATTGTTTTAGGTACCGGATTATTAAAACCCAATATAAGTAGTATAGTAGGCGGACTTTATTCAGATGATGAACCTGCAAAGCGTGATGCCGGATTTTCTATTTTTTATATGGGAATCAACTTGGGAGCTTTTATAGCGCCTTTAATTACAGGTTATTTAGGAGAGAGTGTTAATTGGCACTTAGGTTTTGGAGTTGCAGGCTTGGGAATGTTACTTGGCGTAATCCAATATTGGTTAACCAGCAAAAATTTAGATGGGGTAGGCTTACATCCGGAAGGATATGATCCTGCCAATGACAAGCAAATTAGCTTGAGAAAGAAAATAAAGATGGCCATCTATTTATTCTTACTATTACTGATTGTTTTAATTTTATTAACTACACTTGGTTATATAAATATTAACGCTGTGGCAGTAGCAGAAGTAGCCACCTATGTGGTTTCTGGTGCATTGGTTTTGTTTTTCTTAGCCACCTTTGCCTTTGGAGGTTTAAATAAAGATGAAACTAAAAAAATAGGAGCAATAGCTATTCTATTGATTTTTTCAGCCTTTTTCTGGTCTGGTTTCGAACAGGCGGGATCCTCCTTGAATCTTTTTGCAGAAAGGTATACAGACAGGGAAATTGGAGGCTGGTTGATGCCTGCCAGTTGGTTACAAAGCGCAAACCCCTTGTTTATTATAGTTCTATCACCCGTATTTGGTTGGTTGTGGGTACAGTTGGCAAAGCGACATTTAAATCCTAACATACCACTTAAATTTGCCTTTGGTTTATTATTATTAGGTTTAGGGTTTGCAGCAATGGTTGCTGCTTCTATAATTGTGGTGAAAAGTAATACTGCATTACCTACCTGGTTACTGCTAACTTACTTTTTACACACTTCCGGGGAGCTTTTTTTAAGTCCTGTAGGTTTAAGTGCCGTAACTAAACTGGCACCAAAGCGTTTGGTAGGCCAAATGATGGGAGCCTGGTTTATGTCGGTGGCTTTTGGGAATTTAATTGCCGGTAGAGTGGCTGGGGAATTTGATCAGGAAGCAATAAAAGAAGACCCTTCATTTTTACCTGATATATTTACTTTTATAACATTATTCACTTTAGGTGCCGGATTATTGATTTTAATTTTAAGCCCCATCGTTAGAAAATTAACTGGAAATGTAAAATAAGAAATAATTTTATTAATTATTCTTAAAAATATTCTATTTAATAAAATTTAATTGTAATTTGTGATTAATGATTATAGCCTTGTTCAATTAAGGAATACAGAATGATTAATACCATAGAAAAGTACCAAGAGCTTAAAGACAATGAGGAATTAATATTAGGCTATCAGGGAGAAATAACTGATAGTCTCACTACAAATTTATTATCCTTAGCTGAAAATAAATTAGCAATGGTAGAATACAATTCACGGCTAAAAAAGAAGGTATTTCATATATTAGTTGAAGTATTACAAAACATCTATCATAATTTTAATAATTTATCAAAAGCTCCCAAGAGTTATATGGATATCTTCATTATGATTATAAAATGCAATGGGTATTATGAAGTGGTTTCAGGTAATTATATGATAAAAAGTCAAACCGAAAAGCTTAGTAACAGAATTTCTGAGGTAAATCGAATGGCAATTGATTTGCTCAGGGATGAATATCGAAAAAAATTAGATGAAGGCGTTATCTCTGAAGAGGGTAGAGCCGGCTTGGGTATCATGGATATGGTACGTAAATCTGGAAGTCCATTAGAATGTGATTTTCTTCCTGTGGATGATGATTTTTCTTTTTTCAGCTTGAAAGTAACTATAAAAAACCAGTAAAATTACGAAATAACATTATGGAGGCTTATTACTTAGAGGCAACACCGAAAACACCTAAACTTGATTTTAATCCGGAAGAAAATAAATTTATTATCTCTGGAAGATCAATTCCAGAAAATTCTATCGAGTTTTATAGGCCATTGCTCGATTGGTTGGAGAATTATAAACATAATACCAAAAAATCTATTAATTTTGACGTGCGTCTTGAATACTTTAATACAAGTTCATCAAAATGCCTTGTTGAAATTTTCCGTAAGCTAGAGAAAATTCAAACTGAAGGGCATGAATTTACCATTAATTGGTATTATGATGAAGAGGATGAAGATATGCAAGAATCCGGAGAAGACTTTAAAGATATCATAAAAATGCCTTTCCGGATGATTCAAAATAAAGAATAACCCTATATGGCAAAAGGTATAGTTCAGTCAGATGTTTTTCAATCAGAAATTGATTTTCTTAACGAAGTTAGAGCTTTAGCAGAAAACGACAGCATTCCGCCTGAAACCGTAAAAGAAAACTATAAAGCGCTCTGTACAAAATATGAAAGATTGATTGGAGAGGCTAAATTATTAACCTCTGTAAGTGATAGATTGCACTCCAAACTGAATGAAGCTAATGAAAAGCTTAAAAGACAATCTGATGAAATTAACAAAATTAATGACGATTTAAAAGTAAATAATAACCTCTTACAAGATACCATAGACCAGTTAGTTAAAGCAAAAGTTGGTAGAAAAGCTTCTTCAATTGTACTTTTAATCGCTATTTTATTATTTATTGTTTCTGAGGGTGTACTCGAACCTTTTGTAGAGGAAAAGGTAGGTAATGAACAGATAGGATTTTTATTTAAACTAGGTATTGCTATTCTCTTGAAACCAATTGATGTGCTTGTAGAGCGCTATATGATGAGAAAAGCCTTGAAAGATAGGAAAGCAGCTCGTGTAATAGAAAATAGGGAGTAAAACATATAATAGTAATAATTTTTTCTGTTTTGGCTTATACATATGTCCTGTTTTTGGGGATGTCTTAAATGGTATAATACTCTATGATTTCCTGCCAATGAAAAATGTTATATTTGTTGATTCAAAGTAATGATATTAGAAATCTTTGTACAGTTAATAACTGTAATCAAAAACAACCATGACTAATTTGCTAAAACAATTTAAGTTTTTAAGATTAATGGTAATTGCTGTAATTTTCTTATTTTGTGCTACTTTAACTTCTTGTGAAGGCAAGAAAGAAAATGCTGATAGCGCGAAAGATGATACTGAAATGAAAATGGATACTGCCGCTTCAGAACATCCGACAGATGCTGACCATCATGAGCATCCAAATGAAGAGGGTGGAGAACATCCTACCAGTGAAGAGGGCGCAGAAGAGCATCCCGCAAACTAAATTAAACAGCACACTAAGTATAAACCCGAATATTATTAAAATAATATTCGGGCTTTTTTCTTTAAATTAAGATTTATCCGACCTCTTAAATGAAAAAGATGACTTTGCAATAGAAGGTTTTCCATCAACCTCTAAAATAGGGTAAGCCACACAATTTAAAAGAACATAATTACCTAATTTTTTTTCAACTTTTCAATCTCAGCCTTTAACTTTTCGTTTTCCTCTTTCGCTTTTTTAAGTGCAGTAATATCTTTAGATACTGTAGAAATACCAATTACCTTATCTTCATTATCTAATATGGGTTCTATTCGAGTTTCAATAGTGATGTCACCCGTTGATAATTTTCTTACTTCCTCAAATCTTAATTTTTCACCAGTCAGGGCTTTATCATACCTGGCTTTCCAGAATTCTAACTGATCACCAGGTAGAATACTCAAAATATTCATACCAGGCTGTAAATCAATACCTGAATCTTTAAATCTTTTTTTCAATACATCGTTTACCACTAAAATTTCGTATTCCGTATCAATAGCAAAATAGGTGTCTTCTGTATTATTAATCATACCATCAAGAACAAATCCTCTTTCCTGCATTTTTTGAGCAACCTCATCTTTCTGAAGCTCAAGGTTTTTTTGTTTGGTGATATCCCTTGAGAAAATTGTAGCACCTGAAATGCTTCCATTGCTTTCAACAATGGGGTGTATATCGTAATGTCTGTATGTATTTTCGCCTTTTACACTACTTTTAATAGTAAATGATAATTTTTCACCTGAAAAGGCTCTATCATAGTATGCTTTCCATTCATCTTTCACTTCTCCCAACATAACTAAGGCATTACTGCCCTCCTGCATTTTTTCGAATTGAGTGCCTTTGTACCTGTTTTTTATTACCTGATTCATTACAAGAATGGTATACTCTTTATCTATCAGGATGATGGAATCAGTAGTATTATTAATTAAGGCATTTAAAGTAGACTCTTTTGCACCCATTTCGGATTGAGCTCTCGCCATTTCCTCTTGTGTGGCCTCCATTTCTTCCATGTTTTGACGCATTTCCTCTTCCTGGGCTCGCATTTGCTCTGTCATAGATTGCGATTCATCCAAAAGCACCTTGGTACGCTCATTGGTTTTTGCATTAGCTATCGTGGAAGCAATGTTTTCACCTAATTTCTCAACGAAATCTATTCTATATTTTGGTATTGGCTTAATAGAAGCAATTTCGACCACTCCTTTAATTTCTTCGTTAATTTTCAAAGGCACTATTAAAATACAACGAGGTAGGGTTTCACCTAACCCTGATTTAATTTCCACAAAACCATCTGGTACTTCTGTTAAATAAATAGTATCACCTTCCTGAACTGACTGGCCTACTAAACCCTCACCAATGTTAATCTCCTTAATAAGCTTCTTTCTTCTTTCATAAGCATAGGCTGCTTCAAGCACTATTTTCGGTTCTTCAGTATCATTTATATCAGGTTCTGTAAGCACAAACAAGGCCCCTTGGTTGGCCTCCATGTATTTAACCAATTGGGAAATAATATGATAGGATAGCTCTTCAATATTGTCATTGTTATTTCTTAAAATATCAGCAAATTTAGCCAATCCCTCAGTTACCCAATTACGCTCTTTATCAGCAATGGCAGATTTCTGCATTTGATCCCTCATCTTTATTAAAGAATTAGCAAGAGAATTGTTATTGTTGTTAGCATCTATGCCTTCATAAGTAACATCTAATTTCCCTTCACCAATTTTGGTGGTAAAATTAGTAGCATTCTTCAGAATATTGGCTAGCGAATTAATGTTTTTAGCCACATACCCCAATTCATTATTACTATCATATTCGATGGCTTTACTTAAATTTCCGGTTGCCAGATCACGAGAAGTTAAAGATATTTTATGAACAGGACCTAAAATCAAGTATCTGATTACTAAGTAAATAAAATAAATAAGTACAAAAATATATAGAATTAGAATAATGGTTGCGATATTTTCATTTTCCTTCTCCTGTTTATTTATACTATCAACTGTTTTACTTACTGAAGTTGAATGTTTATTAATTAATGCATAATTCTTAATTAAATCAGATGAGATCTCGTTGATCGAACGTTGTCCATCTTTCCATGAAAAAATCAGGTTTTTATAGTTATTCCAGGGCTCCCTTAATTTATTTAACTGCTTAGCGAGTTCGCCATCTGCTTTATTCACTTTGATTTTCTCATTGCCTTTCAGAAATTCTCCTCCATTTTCAAACTTATAAAGTATGTTCTCCACCTCGCTGATTTTATTCTCTACAACAGATTCGTTACGTTCTAAAATATCAGGATGTAAAGGAAGCATGAAGTTGCTCAGATTACCTAGCTTTTCAGTTCTAATAAGGCTTGCATCATTAAAGCCAAATTGAGTAATTACAAAATAGCAAGCAACTGCTAATATCATAGTGGCAGCACCAAGGGAATACGTAATATTGCGAATCTTCCAATTGTAAAATTTTTTCTTTAATCTTCCCATTATTTTAAATTATATAATGTTAATTATTTAATTTCTTGAATGATAAAATCTATTGCTTGATCTAGTGAATTAAATCGAATATAAAATGCTTTGAAGTACTTATTATCAAAATTCTCACAACCATTTCCTGGTTCCAGGTGATAGATGAAGAATTTCTGGCTCCGTTCATATAATTCATGCTGGTCTGCCTGACCTAACAAACTTATAATATCATTTTGAGATAAACCTTTCAGCTTATCTTTCTGAGCTAGTAAATCATTAATCACTTCTATTCTGTAAGAATCACAACCGTGTTTATCTTGCTTCCATCTGTTTAAATCAATATTGTCTAATTCTGGTAGTGGAGTGCAGCTTACTATAAATAACAAGGTTATGTAGCCTATGAGGTTTTTTTTCATTATGGGGATTGGATCGTGCTTTTTACTGATTTAGCGTTAGTTTTAAATGAATAGAGAATATGCATGGCTGATAGAAATGAGTAGGCAAGTAATCCATAAAAGATCAATCCTATACCTACGTCCAAAATTAAGAATGAAATTGTAATTGGTGTTATAAAAAGTCGAAAAAATTCTAATGCGATCGCATATTTATTTTCCTCTAGTAATAACCCACATGTGAGCACCCCTAATATAATGAGGCCAACTGCGAGTAATTGCTGTAGGGTAGTAAAATTATCTGCCTGAAATAAAAAAAAAGCAGTACCTGCCAATATAATGATATATTGTATAAATGCATACAGCGTGATTTTAGCACTTGCTTTTTTATCATACTTTCTGTCAGTAGCTTCATTTACTTCAGGTATAGGCATTTGACCTCCCATTTCTGCCGGTAACCAGCCTGGTTTATTAAATATGTAGTTCATTTTATTTTGAAAACCTCTCATGTGCTTTAGCCCACGACCCATCTCAACATAATGCTGTAAATTAACCCATACAGGATTCCAGCTTTCTGTGGGTTTGGTAATTCCATAAGTGGGCCTTTCTTCCTCTTTCTGAAAAGTGCCAAACATCCGGTCCCATATTATAAATACCCCTGCATGGTTTTTATCTATATACTTTGGATTTCTCCCATGGTGTACCCTATGATGGGAGGGGGTATTCATAACCCACTCTACAGGCCCCAATTTTCCAATAGTTTCAGTATGGATCCAGAATTGATAAACTGTTACCAATCCCGACATCAACACAAAGCTTAAAGTATCAAAACCTAGAATTGCTAAAGGGAGGTAAAAAAAGAAAGTCCAGATGATTTGGAAAGAACCTTGCCGTAAAGCCACAGAGAAATTGTAGTCTTCACTTTGGTGGTGCACCACATGCCCTCCCCAAAACAGATTGATTTCATGACTTTTACGATGTGCCCAGTAATAGAAAAAATCTGCTAATACAAAAAGAATTATTAAGTTATACCAGGTAGGCAATATTTCAAAAAGTGCAAAATTCTCATAGACTAGCTGATAGACAGTAATACTTAAAATTTTAAAAAAAATGCCCGTTACCTGCTGTGTAATTCCGCAACTTATATTGGTAATTGCATCATTTAACCTATAAATTTTATACTTTTTAACAGCCTGAATAGCAAGTTCTATCCCTATGAGGGCGAAGTAAATAGGAATAGATAATATAACCGGATTAAAATTCATAAAATACAATTTTTGTATAATTGCCGTAGTCTTAAGATAACTTCTCGAAATATAACATTTTGTATAAAAACATCCGAAAAATAATGTGAAATACTCGATAAAGCCCTTAATTTTGCCCTCAAATAATTTTTATGGAAAGAATAGCTCGTGCATTTCTCATTGCAACCGGATTAATATATACAGCACTATTGTTTTATGCTTATGCCTATTTTGCTGATTTGTCTTTCGTTAGGTTGAAATTGGCCGGTGAATTTTATCAAATAACTAATGATACATTTTTTTATACAGGGCTTATTATCCCAATGATCAGCACAATCATTTGTGTGATATTAGCTAATCTCCTGAAAAATCAACCCGTAGGCTCTACGTATTATTTTAAGAATGAAAAAGCTCGAACTACCCTTTATTGCTGGAGTATCAGTTTGGGAGGTGCTTTTCATCTATTTTATGCTGCATTATTAACAATAATCATATTTGTTAATAATGAAGAGGGACTTCAGCAATCTGGCTATATACCTTTATTATTTATCAGTTTAGCAATAATTGCCTTTTGGATTATTTGGCTTCCACTTATTTTGAGAAAAAATAAATAATTTTTTCAAGCGAAATTTTAATCCAAACTGCCTACAATTTTAGTTTTCTAATGTACTCATTATCAAAATGATTTAGGGTAGCTATTCATGTATTACTTTATTGAATTTTATTCTCTAAATACGATGCTTTAGTGGATTTCATCAAGTTTTGATTTTATCAAAAGCTTTAAAATTTGAAAAAGCTTTGTAATTTTAAAATTTGAGTCGGATTAAACATTCAATATTATAACAGCAATGGCAGAAGAAGTTCAATATACCGAAGACAGTATTAAATCATTAGATTGGAGAGAACATATCAGGTTAAGGCCCGGTATGTATATCGGAAAATTAGGGGATGGTTCATCTCCTGACGATGGTATTTATGTGTTAGTGAAAGAGGTTATTGATAACTCTATAGATGAACATATGATGGGATATGGTAAAACTATTGAGGTTAAAATATCTGATCAACGTGTTGAAGTGAGGGATTACGGAAGAGGTATTCCTTTAGGAAAAGTAGTTGACTGTGTTAGTAAGATTAATACAGGAGGAAAATATGATTCCTCTGCTTTTCAGAAATCAGTTGGTTTAAATGGAGTAGGTACTAAGGCTGTAAACGCCCTTTCCGGTTATTTCAAGGTGCAGGCTTTCAGGGAAGGCAAAAGCAAAATTGCTGAATTTGAAAGAGGAGTAATTAAAACTGATTCCGATATTAGCACTTCAAGTGGCAGAAACGGTACTTTTATAGCCTTTGAGCCTGATAGCACGGTATTTAAAAATTACCACTACATTCCAGGCTTTCTGGAAGAGCAAATATGGAATTATGCCTTTTTAAATGCTGGGTTAACAATTAACTTCAATGGAGAGAAGTTCCACTCTGCCAGAGGCTTATATGACTTATTGGACCGTAAAACTGATGAGGAAAATAATCGCTATCCAATTATTCAGATTAAAGGCGATGATATAGAAGTAGCCATGACTCATGCTAATCAATATGGCGAGGAGTACTATTCTTTCGTAAACGGGCAAAATACTACTCAAGGAGGTACACATTTAGTAGCTTTTAAAGAGGCTATTGTACGTACCATTAGGGATTTTTATGGAAAGAACTATGATCCGTCTGATATTAGGCAGAGTATAGTGGCTGCTGTAGCGGTTAGGGTACAGGAGCCGGTTTTTGAATCTCAAACTAAAACAAAATTAGGTTCTCAAAATGTGGCTGAAGACGGGCCCACCATGCGAACATTTATAAATGACTTTGTAAAAAAGGCATTAGATGATTATTTGCATAAAAATCCATCCACAGCTGAAGCATTGCAAAAGCGTATCATGCAGTCGGAGAGGGAGCGGAAGGATATGGCCGGTATTAAAAAATTAGCTAATGAAAGAGCTAAAAAGGCCAATTTGCATAATAAAAAGTTAAGAGATTGCAGAATTCATTACGATACCGATCATGATAGGAGAGACGATACCATGATTTTCATTACAGAGGGTGACTCTGCATCAGGATCTATTACCAAATCGCGTGATGTGCAAACTCAGGCTGTTTTTAGTTTAAGAGGTAAACCATTGAATTGTTACGGAAAAACTAAGAAGCTAGTATATGAAAATGAAGAGTTTAACCTGCTGCAGCATGCTTTAAATATTGAAGAAGGTCTGGAGGGATTACGATACAGAAAGGTAATTATTGCCACTGATGCGGATGTGGATGGTATGCATATTCGTTTATTATTGATGACTTTCTTTCTACAGTTTTTCCCTGATTTGGTAAGAGACGGTCATCTTTATATCCTTGATACACCGTTATTTAGGGTGCGAAATAAAAAGGAAACATTATACTGCTATTCCGATGAAGAACGTAGAAATGCCATCGCTAAATTAGGGAGCAAGCCAGAAATTACCCGATTTAAAGGGTTGGGTGAGATTTCTCCTGATGAGTTTGGTGCTTTCATTGGTGAGTTTATCAAATTGGATCCAATTATTTTGAACAACCAAACTAAAATTAAAGACTTACTCAGCTTTTATATGGGCACTAATACTATGGAGCGCCAATTATTTATTATTGATAAATTGAGAGTAGAGAAAGATTTGGAAGAAGTGATTGCAGCAGTTTAAATGAATTTTTTATGAAGATTTTGCAAAAAGTAATATTTTGTAAGCTTTTTACAAATCGTATTTAACTCTTATGCATTTAGTGTGAAGAGCATTAATAACTAGTAAGTGCTCTGGTTTGAATATCATTAGCTCATATATATATACAGAATTGATTAAATTTTATATCCTTTAAAAGTAAAATGGAGGAAAACAACGAAAATAACGAACACGAAGATCAGCCTAACGGAGAAGATAAAGCTAAGTTAACCAATGTAATTGCTGTTTCTGGCATGTATGAAAACTGGTTTTTAGATTATGCTTCCTATGTAATTCTAGAACGTGCAGTGCCTGCCAATGAGGATGGGCTAAAACCTGTTCAGCGTAGAATTATGCATGCCATGAAGGAAATGGATGATGGCAGGTTCAATAAAGTAGCCAATATCATCGGTCAAACCATGCAATATCACCCACATGGTGATGCTTCTATAGGTGATGCCATCGTGAATTTGGGTCAGAAAGACCTATTAATAGAAACACAGGGTAACTGGGGTGATATCCGTACCGGTGATAGCTCAGCCGCTCCTCGTTATATTGAAGCCAGGCTTTCAAAATTTGCCTTGGATGTGGTTTTTAATCCACAAACCACGGAATGGCAACTTTCTTACGATGGAAGAAAGCGGGAGCCTGTAACTTTACCTGTCAAATTTCCTTTGCTATTAGCGCAAGGAGTTGAGGGTATCGCTGTTGGGCTATCCACCAAAATATTACCTCATAATTTTATTGAGTTAATTAATGGCTGTATTGATATCCTTAAAAATAAAACAGTTGAGATCTATCCGGATTTCCCAACAGGGGGGATGGCTGATTTCTCTGAATACCAACAAGGTTTAAGAGGAAGCAGAGTAAGAGTGAGGGCCAGAATAGAGGAAGGTGAGAAAAAAACACTTTTAATTAAAGATATTCCTTTTGGTACTACCACTACCGGTTTAATTGAATCCATTATTAAAGCCAATGATAAGGGTAAAATTAAGGTGAAAAAGGTGGTAGATAACACTGCTAAAGATGTAGAAATTGAAGTACAATTGGCTGCGGGTCAATCGCCCGATATTACCATAGATGCACTTTACGCTTTTACAGATTGTGAGGTTTCTATAGCGCCAAATGCTTGTGTAATTATTGCAGATAAACCTATATTTCTACCTGTAAGCGAGATCCTTAAGAACAATGTGGATGATACAGTGGTCTTGTTGCAATCTGAATTAGAGATAAGGAAAGCAGAATTAATGGAGAAGATACTCTTTTCTTCATTGGAGAAAATATTTATTGAGAATAGGATTTACCGCGATATTGAGGAATGTGAGACATGGGAGGCTGTCTTAACCACCATAGATAAAGGTTTAGATCCATTTAAACCTCAGTTTTACAGAGAAATTATTCAGGACGATATACTTAAGCTTACTGAAATTAAAATTAAGCGGATTTCTAAATTTGATAGTTTTAAGGCAGATGAGATTATGCGCAAAATGGAGGACGAGCTCAAAGAGGTTGAACATCATTTGCTACATATTACTGATTATGCCATTGCGTACTTTAAGAAATTACTAGAGAAATATGGTAAAGGCCGTGAGCGACAAACAGAAATCAGAAATTTCGATACTATTTCGGCCAATACAGTCGCTGCCAACAATCAGAAACTGTACATCAATAGAGCTGAAGGCTTTATTGGTTACGGCATGAAGAAAGACGAATTTGTTTGCGATTGTTCAGACTTGGACGATGTAATCATTTTCAGAAGAGATGGTGGATACAAAGTAGTGAAGATAGATGAAAAGGTCTTTGTAGGAAAAGATATCATTCATGTAGATATATTCCATAAAAATGATGAGCGCAAGGTTTACAATGCCGCTTATTTGGATGGAAAAACAGGCAGAACTATGGTGAAGCGTTTTCAGGTTTTATCCGTTACGCGAGATAGAGAATACGATGTATCCAAGGGTGCCAAAGGATCTAAAATACTTTATTTAGCTGCTAGGGCCAACGGGGAATCTGAAGTGATTAATGTAAAATTATCACTTTCCAGCAAAGCCAGGGTTAAAGTATTCGATTTTGACTTCGCAGAATTAGAAATTAAGGGAAGAGGTGCCGGTGGTAATATTTTAACCAAGTACCCGGTAAAGAAAATTGAATTTAAATTACTTGGAGAAAGTAGCTTTGGAGGCTTAAAAGTCTACTACGATAAGTCAATAGGTCGTTTAAATACGGATGAAAGAGGAGAACTCATAGGCTCTTTCCATGGAGATGATAGTATTTTGGTAATAAATAAGGATGGATCTTATGAATTGAGTAATTATGAGCTTACCAATAGGTTTGATGCGGAAAAGGTATTGCTGATACAGAAATTTGATCCTAAAAAGATAATATCCTGCGTTTATTTTGATGGAGCTTCTAAAACCTATTTTGTGAAAAGGTTCCAAATTGAAACAAGAACTTTAAATAAAGCATTTGTTTTCATTAGTGAGCATAAAAATTCAGCCTTAACAGTGGTTACTACTTCTAAAGATCCTCAAATTGAGGTGGAATTTAGAAAAGGCAAAGGTAGAGACAAAGAAACTGCGATGTACGACTTTGACATGTTGATAGATGTGAAAGGCTGGAAGGCGATCGGTAATAAGCTGTCTCAGTACGATGTAACGAAGGTGAAGTTAATTGCAGGTAGCAGCGAGGAAGAAGAAAACGAAAAAAAGGACTTTAGTCCCGGAGATTCTATTGATTTGAGCCTGAGAAAGGATGAAGATCAATTAGGATTGTTTTAAGATGTGCTTATGGATCAAAAACTTCAACAATTTCTGATTGAGAAATTCAGTAGTTTTTTATCTGAAGAAAGGAAGAATTATATCGAAAAAGTCCTCCAAAACAGAACAGAATATATTCAAGTGGTTTTGGAGGATTTAATAGATCCTCATAATGTAAATGCCATACTTAGAACAGGAGAGTGCCTGGGTATTCAGCATTATCATATCATTGAAAACCAATACCCATTTAAAATTGGCAGGGGAGTAAGCAAAGGCGCTACCAAGTGGATTGATATTCATCAATACGAAGGAAGTGGAGAAAGCAATACAATTCATGCCATTGAGCAACTAAAGTCACAAGGCTTTAAAATTCTAACTACAAGTTTGGGTGTTGAAGATAAATCTCTAAACACCATAGATTTAACAGAGCCCGTAGCCATTGTTTTTGGAAATGAAAAGGAGGGAGTTAGTCAAAAAGCGAAAGACTTAGCAGATGGTAGTATAAAAATTCCGATTTATGGTTTTACAGAAAGCTATAATGTATCAGTAGCTGCGGCAATACTTATGCAAAATTTAATAGAAAGGATGAGAAAAGAAGTAGGAAATTGGCAATTTTCTGCTGAGATTTATCAAAACTATCAATTACGCTGGCTTAAAAAATGTATGGCAAGGCCTGACTATTACCAGAATTATTTCGTTACTGCCTTTGAGCAAACAAAGAACCATGATTAAATTCTTAATCCGTCTCATTTTTGGAATAGTGATTGCTGCTGTTTTGTTTGCTATTTTTAGCAATATCCTTATCATTAGCCAAACAAAGAGCAAAATTTACCACGACATTACAGAAGTGCCCAAAAGAGAATATGCGCTAGTTTTAGGCACTAGCAAGAGAACTGTTAAAGGCGAGTCTAATTCATTTTTTGATAATAGAATAACAGCAGCATCTGAATTATACAAACAAGGGAGGGTGAAGAAGTTGTTATTAAGTGGTGATAATCGCACGAAATATTATAATGAACCCAATGATATGCGCAAGGCATTACTTAGTAAGGGGGTGCCTGAAAGTGCCATTTTACTGGATACCGCAGGCTTCCGAACCATTGAAAGTGTTTACAGATGTGCCACTGTGTATAATCAAAAGGATGTGGTTATTATTACGCAGGAGTTTCATGCTTTCCGAGCCTTATACATTAGCCAATACTATGATATGAATGCCATTGCTTACCTGGCAGAAGAAGTTCCTGTTTATTCAGCCGCTAAAGTCAACATAAGAGAATTCTTTGCCCGCCCTAAAGCTATTTTTGATTTGTATTTGCCCTGGTAGATTTAATGGCGGGTGCTAGTAAGTTAATCCGTTTCTAATTTGCTTTTATAAGGTGAATTCCTGAGAAAGGCTTTCTACTGATTATTTAACCTTAAATTTATTAAGATTGCTTCGTTGCAGTCGCAAAGCCGCTCCGATTTATATTGCTTTGTGACTACCTTTGACGTGCAAATTTACCGCATTTGCGAATCTCTTTAGGGTGAAACAATCTCGTCTGTTTTAGGTCTTTGCGAGGGCAGTACAATCGTGGCAACCTTGTAATTAGTATATAATGTGGCTTTGCTTTCTACTAAGTATTACTTTTAATTTCAAGAGATTGCTTCGTGCTTCGCAAAGACGTTCTACTTGGATAATTACTTTACTGTTTTTGCAATGGCCATCCAACTCGCAGCAAGATATAAATATGCTCTACAATTTCCACAGGTATTCTCGCTTATTAAATTGAATTATTAAGCCAAACCCTCATGTAATATTCATAATCAATTATAAAAAATATTACTAAAGCTTGCTTATCCTCAAATTTTCTTATTAAATTAACGCTTTAATTACTAATAGTTAAACAATTGATTAGTAGTAAGTTTAAATAAAATTATTAACCATTATAGATTAAATCTATATTATCACTATTTACCTGTACTATTTGTGAAGAAAGTTATCATAAATTCTTTGTTACTCATATTAACCAGCGCATTTTTCCTATTTCTGGTTGAGCATTTTCAGGATGTTTTAATTATGAGCTCTGCTAATAATACCGGGGCTTTGGTGGCTGGTGTATCAATCCCGAAACCCAATGGATCTTACGAGGTATTTGCCTACTTTACTTTTACTACGCTATGTTTCGGTCTGGCCAGTATGATGTTCGGCTTCATAAGTATTGGTACGAAGAAATTGAAAAATCGTAATAATTATCTAGAAGGACTCATTCAAAAAAGAACCACCATTTTAGAAAAGAAACATCAGGAATTAAAAGAGCAGAATGATGCGTATAAAGAAGCCTTAATCTATATTGAAAAACAGAACGCTAGAATTGAAAGTGCCCAAACTGACTTATTACAAAAGAATGAAGAAATTCAAGAGGCATTGGAGGAAATTAAAGCTCAGAATGAACTCATTGACTTCGAAAGAAATAAGCTACATCAAGCTAAAGGGATCATTCAAACCCAGAATTCCAAATTACTAAACATTGCAAGAAACTTAGATCAAAAAGTGCAGGAAAGAACGGCCGAGCTATCTGTTGCAAACGCTTTACTTGAAGATAAAAACAAAGAATTAGACGATTTCATTTATAAATCTGCTCATGACCTACGGGGCCCTATAGCACGATTTAAGGGGTTAAGTCACCTTATCAATATAGAATATAGTTTGGGTAATGATATATCTCAGCATTTGCATTACCTGGAACACTCAGCAGAAGATATGGATAGTATGCTTTCAAGACTTAGCAATGTTTACGAAATTAGTTCAAGGCCTATCTCTCCACAGCTTATAAATATTCAAGAAATAATTGATGGCGCTATTAAAAGAATAAAAGAAGAGGTTTCCACAGAACATATAGATTTGCAGATTAATAATAAAATCAGCTCTAAAATTGCTATTGATCCAGCTATGCTGCACTTAATTTTAAAGAACCTAATATTTAACTCTATTCGATTCTTTGATCCTGCAAAAGCCAAAAGTTGGATAAGAATTGATGTTAACATTGCGAATGATGAACTTAGAATACTCCTCACCGACAATGGCATTGGCATTGAAAAGGAGCAGCAAAAGAATATATTTGATCTGTTCTATGTGGGTAATGGACTTGAATCTGGAAAAAGCGCTGGATTAGGACTCTATATCTGCAAAATCATTACAAGAAAAATGAAAGGCGATATTAAATTAAATTATTCAAAGCCTTTCCATGGAAGTGCGTTTGAGATGAATGTGCCGGTTTATTAATGATTAATCGCAAAGTCGCTAAATGGCAATGGAAATGCTTCGCATTTTGCATTTTTGCTCGCTAAAGCGAGTTATATTTTCACGCAAAGTCGCAGAGGCGCAAAGTTTTGCGCAAAGGAAAAATACTAAGGTTACAAATCTATTTAGATTTTTGACTATACACTAATTTTTAGTTCTGATCTTATTTTAAACCGCCATAAAGGAAATAAGGAGATACTTTGCATTATTGATATCTAAATTACAATAAAAACTGTAATAAGATCTCTTTAGCTTAAGGAAAAGGGGGTAGGGGATTTTGTACCTCTAAAGATTGTCAGCTATCACTTCAATATTTGAAATTACAATAGTGCTATTTCCTACTTTTATAATTGGATAGGAACAGTGGGGTTTTACCTCACCTGAAATACTAATTCTTGCACTATCTTGGAATATTGGATCTGTGAATGAAAGTGAGTCGCAAGAAATTAGGAATGTAGAATAATCACCATTTCTTTCAGTCGAATCGAGAAAAATGAAAAATCGCCTATCTGGTAAGGTGGGATTGACTTTACTAAGTATTGCTGGTACATCAGCTATAGATGCAACTACTCTCAAACTACTACATCCGCAATCTTGTTCAACGTTGTCTTCAGAGCATTGTGCTGAGAGAAAGGGGATAAGTACGAATAAATATATATACTTTTTCATATCAATTACTCAAATTTAAGGTAACTTACTAATTACTAGAAATTTAGGGAATATATTCATATTAGCAAGCAAACTTTAAATATTAATTTTCTTTTACGGTAACCAGCTATAAAAAAGTTGAGATTTAAGAGTCAAAATAGCTAGTTTATCATTTTATATATGAATAAAGACTATTAGGAGTAATAAAAGTAGCTGTAAATATTACAGTTCTTTTGTATAAAACTAGAATTGGAACTCCTATCTGCTTTCAATTTTTAACATGAGCGATATAAGATAGTAAACTACGCTAAATTTAGGTGGCGCCTAAAATTCAAGAACCCTTTCTACAACCCTAAAACAATTCCTCCTTTACCGCTTTAATAAATGGTGCTTTTGGAACAGAATTCATGATTTTTAAATCCTCCAACAAAGTGGTTTCTTCATCTAAAAATTTAAAGAGCAGGGTTAAATGATTTTTTTTATAAAGGTCGGTAAATACTTTATGACCAGTGGCTTTACCCGTATGTAACACATTAATCATGACGTCATCATAAAACTGATGCCTCTTTTGTGAAGGGAAAGTAAAATCATTTTTACCTTGCTTAAGATTCCTCACAATTTTAAGAATATGCTTCATGTTTCTGGTAAAAGAATAACCCGTACTGGGTTTTACGGTTCCTGCCATTGTTCCGATAGGTACGATATTTTGCTCTCTCTTTGTAAATTGCGCAGTAGTCATGGGGATTTTATTGTATTCCTCTTCTACAATTTCGTATTCCTTTATTTTTAGAAATTGCTTCGATATAATCCTTCAGAGCCTTTACATAGGCAGACTTTTCCCACAGGTCGGCTGAAAAGAGCGTATATTCTACTAAAGCCTCATTTTTACTTTCCGGGAGAATATATGCGAATGACAATCCTTTTGCTACCTCCGGCACGCGCATATCCATATATGTTATTTGTTCGGGGTTAAAAACCGGTGCCTTGGTTTTAATCTTCCAGCCAAAAAAGTGCTGCCAAATAAAATGCTTTTTTTCGATATTCAAATCAGGCAACTCAGCATTCAGAAAATACCCTTTGAATAGATATTCTTTAAAAAGAACTTTTGAAGTTTGAGTAGTAATTTCTTTAATAGTTCCGTCCACAGTCAAAATACTATCTTGCAACCATTGGATATTTTCAACCGCTTTAATTTTTTTTAAAATAAATTGATAGTAATCTATCCCTTCAATTTTATAGTATTGATAAGGTTTTAAATTCTGAACTAATGCGAACTCTTCCCCCAAAATAATTCCGGTTTTCCAGGTATTAGAGATGGGTAATTCAGTTAACCAAGGTTCATTTTTAGCCCAAAAACACCAGGTTCTATCATTTTTAGTTTTCGCATCAAAATCTATTATCAATAAGGTTTTATTTTCCAGCAGCCCTGAATCCAACATTTTCCAGGCTAAAGTGAGTCCGGCTAAACCTGCACCACCAATGATATAATCATATATTTTGTCGCTATCCTTTGTCAATATTAAACTATTTTAAACGTTAACCTTTTGAATTTTAAATATCAGCTATTTTGCGCATTTTCTTACATTAAATACTACATTTAAACTATTCTTAGCCATAATCTGTTAAAAATTTGTGTGTTTAAACAAATATTCATTATTTGCATTATATATTTAAGAGTAAAAGAACCAAACAATTGAGTAAAAAGAAAATTTTCATATTGTTATCCATACTGGGTATCGCCTCATTAAGTGCAGCATTTTATACAACCAATGAGGCTATATTTGTACACTCATCAGATGAGAATTCATATAATCACCTAAGTTTTATTGATTTTAATATAATACAACCGGCTCCAAAGCTAGATTCTTCGGCTTTTGTACCAGAATTTGACGATGAGGTGGACGTGTTTATGAAGCGCTGGGATATCAAAGGAGCTTCAATTGCCATCATGAAAGATAATAGACTTATCTACACCAGAGGCTATGGTTTTGCAAATCAGGAAGAGGAAATACCAGCTACTACCCGAAGTTTATTCAGGATTGCCAGTGCATCTAAATTAGTGACAGCGGTGGGTATTATGAAAATGAAAGATGATTGTATCTTGTCATTAGACGAACCAGTTTTTGGAGAGGATGGTATTTTAGGGGAATACACTGATATGCTTGATCAAAAACATTTAAATATTACTGTAGGCCACCTTTTAAATCACAAAGGTGGGTGGAGCTGGCGAGATGGAGATTTCATGTTTCAATCTGCCAAAATTAAAAGAATGCTAGCGTTAGAAGGCCCACCCAACCAGGATGATATTATACGATTTGTTTTAAATAACAGAAGGCTCAGGTACAATCCTGGCACGCAATATGCTTATTCAAACTTTGGTTACATGTTATTAGGTAAAATTATTGAAGCTAAAAGTGGTATGAGTTACGAACAATATATCAATCAGGTGATTTTAGAGCCTAACGGAATTTATGGAATGCGCATTGCTCAAAATTATGAGTGGGAGAGAATGCCTTTTGAAGTAAATTATTATGATTACCCTACAGCCTATCAGTATCCATCATTTGATCAAAGTTACGAGGCCGTTAATAAACCATATGGTGGCAACGATGTTTATACTTTGGGCGCAGCAGGGGCATGGATTGCTAATGCCTCTCAAATGGTGAAGCTTATTTCATTGATAGATCCCAAAAACTCATATTACAATATTTTAACAGAGGAGAGTATCAATGAAATGACAGCCGGTACAAATTACAATGATGCATTCGGTTGGAAAGGAACCAGAGGAGACGACTGGTGGAGAACCGGAACATTGGCCGGTACATCTTGTTTTATGCAAAGAAAAGCTGATGGATACACCTACGCGGTCATACTAAATTCCAGCGTGTGGATGGGACATAATTTCAATAAATATATCCAATGGATGATGGATGACGCGTTGGATTGCTTTGATGGTAAAGAAAACTTCAATTATTTCTGGGAAAATAGACCTGAAAACACTATTTTACCAATCGCATCCTAACAAATACCTTTTATCATATATTTAAATAAAACTAACTTCTCTATCGTTTTAGATGCTAGAGAACTCAAAATAACTGACGACTTATGTTAAGATATGTTTTAATTACCCTGTTGATTTTTTTGAATGTAAATGCATTTTCCTTTCAAAAAGATGAAACAAAATTATCCCCAACGGAGGATCAATCAATGGAAGCTCGTTTGGTAGCTGGCTTACTAAGCCAATATCATTATAAAAAAACCCCCATTGACGACAAATTATCAGTCATTATCTACGACTCATTTTTAGAAACTTTAGATGCTAATAAGCATTATTTTTTAAAAGAGGATATAGCAGAATTGGATAGATACAGAGATAGATTAGATGATCATATTAAATTAGGATACCTAATTCCTCCTTATGAGATTTTTAATACATTCAGATCTCGGTTTGAGGAAAGAATGGAATACATACAAAACGATTTAGAATTCGACTTCGATTTCGATAAAGAAGAAATTTTAGTTATTAATCCTGATTCCATAGAGTGGGCTCAAAATACTGCCGAATTAAACGACAGATGGAGAAAATTGATAAAAAGTCAGGCCTTAGATTTAAAATTAGCGGATAAAGCTGATACAGCAATCTACCGCCTGGTTAAAGAGCGTTACGATAGATTGAACGAAACCATAAGCAAATACGAATCAAGAGATGTATTTCAATTATACATGAACACTTTTGCAGAAAGTTTCGATCCACATACAAGCTATTTTTCACCTATCACCTCTGAAAATTTTAAAATAAGAATGAGTCAGTCGCTGGAAGGCATAGGTGCTACTCTCACCACACAAACAGACTACACAAGGGTAGCTTCTGTAGTACCTGGAGGTCCTGCAAAAGAATCTAATCTCATACACCCTGATGATAAGATTGTAGCAGTGGCACAAGGAGTTAAAGGTGAATTTGTAGATGTGATCGGCTGGAGATTAGACGATGTAGTACAACTAATTAGAGGACCTAAAGGAACATTGGTTCGTTTGAAGATAATACCTGCCGGTAAACATGCAGCCACTACTGTAGCTACAGAAATAGAAATAGTAAGAGATAAAATTAAATTAGAAGATCAGGTTCCATACAGCGAAGTAAAAGAGGTTTACAGAGATGGCGCTAAGTTTAATATTGGCGTTATTACAATACCTTCCTTTTATCTTGAATTTGAGGCGATGAGAAATGGTGAAGAGTATGGTAGTACCACTGGCGATGTGAAAAAAATTATCGCAGACTTAAAAGCGCAAAAAGTAGATGGGATTGTCATTGATTTACGCTCTAATGGCGGTGGATCTTTACAGGAGGCCATTGATTTAAGTGGATTATTTATTGAAAAAGGGCCTATAGTACAAATTAAGAATGCGGATGGCAGTATTGAAGTAGGAGAAGATGAAGACCCTGAAATTGTATATGATGGTCCGCTTGCCGTAATTACCAACCGATTCAGTGCATCAGCCTCTGAAATTTTCTCAGGAGCTATCCAGGACTATAAAAGAGGAGTAATCATTGGTGAAAATACCTTCGGAAAGGGTACAGTGCAGAATTTAATTTCTCTGAACCAATTTGTGCCTAAAGTAGAGACGGAATTAGGGCAGGTTAAATTAACATTAGCCAAGTATTACAGAATTAATGGCTCCAGTACGCAGCACAAAGGTGTTAAGCCGGATATTAAAATGCCATCTCCTTATACAGCCGAAAATTTTGGTGAAAGTTCATACGAAAGAGCAATAGAATGGGATCAGATAAAGACCTCTAATTACAAGGAAACCAATCATGTAAATGAGCAAACATTAGGTGCACTTAACCAAAAACATGAAAAGCGTTTAAACACTTTGGAATACCTGAAAAATCTTAAACAGGATGTGGATGAAGCCCTTTTAGAACAAGAGAAAAATTCCATCAGTTTGAATATGGAAAAAAGGAAACAGGAAAACGAAGAAGCCATAAAGAGAAGAAATGCGGCTAATGAGTTAAGAGAGAAAATCTCTTCCGATCCAGATATCAAAAACAAAATCAATACTGACGGTGAAATCAAAGACCCTTATTTAAGAGAAGGCATTGTGGTACTGGCAGACCTGATTGCCTTGGGAATAGGATAACATCTTAAATAGTAGTTCATTAAGAGCCCTCATTAGAATAATCTGATGAGGGCTTTTTTGTGCATTGCAGTTTTGTAAGTACTTTCAAAATCTATTTATAGTAGTTCCCAAGGTCAGTAACGCAGGCCAGACCGGCGTTCTGGCGGGGCTGTCTGCTCTCTTGTACAATGCTAAGACTACGTAAGTCCAATTGATGGGGAGACTATTTGATAGCAATTATTGATGAATGCCCTTTTCTGGAGTTGCAGTTGAGGGCCAAGGCCGGTCTGACTATCGTCTGACTTAAGCATTCTTCCAGGTCAGTACCGCAGGTCAGACCGGCCATAGTAGCATAGAAGCTGGCCTTCACATCTTAATACTATTAACTCATTAATACAGTTTATCAATTACAATTTCATGGATTACAGAATACGAGGATTCGTAAAAAGTATCTTTTTGAATATCTAATAGTTGATGAGCTAAGTTAAAATTGCATAATGTACCATTTCTATTCCCTTAATAGTCCTGAAAAGAAGAGTAAGACTAATCCTCCATTTTTTTAACCAAGCCTGCTTTCAAAGGGTTTTGGTGTATATAATTAAAACAAATAAAAGGGTAGTCCTTTTGAATATCTTTTAATAACTTAAATTTAGTTTTTTGCCTAAATAGTGAGCCTGTCCTATTATACTTATTGTTAAATTCATTTGCATATCCACTATTTAATAATCTAAAGTTATTTGGTAGAATTTGACTTTCAAGCATTCCTAATCGAATGCCTTCAGTTGAAGATTGGCTGCTATAAATCAAGAAATGATAATGATTAGGCATCAAGCAATAACATAAGACTTCTGCACAAGGAAAAACTCTTTCTCTAAATCTTTTCAAAAAAGATAAATAGTCTTGATGATCTTTAAAGATAGCCTCTTTGTTATTCCCTTGGTTATAAACATGATATATCTGGTCAGCTAAAAGTTTCATGAAATCAAAAGTACAAAATACATAGGTTTGTAAAAACATTTTTTGTTTTGTTATCTCCAAGATGCAGTTTCCCAAGGTCAGACCCGCTATCTGGCTTTGCTGCCTGTTATCTTTTACGATGCTAAAGACTTCGAAAATCCAATTGAAGGGTACAGTCTAATTTGATACCTGTTACAGTGGAATGTTCTTTTCAGGTATTGAGGTAGGAGCCGAGTCCGGTCTGACTATCGTCTGACCTAAGCATTCTTCCTGGTCAGACCGGCTATCTAGCTTTTCAGCTTGCTTTCAAAAATACCCTTTGCAAAGGCCAAATAGTTGTGGTATTTTAGGGCATTCAATAGAAGAAATTCACTGCAGGTCCTTATGTTTAAATATCTAATTATCATTGCTTTATCATCGCTCATTGCTTGTAATTCAGCAAGCGAGAAAATAGAAGAATCAGTTGAGTCGGGGGTTTCTTTAGCACTTGCCCAATATCGAAAATCAGCAGTTGACGAACTCAACTATCAGCTTCATTTCACTGTACCTAATGCTGTAAAGGAAGATATTGTGGCGACAGAAGTCATTTCTTTCCAATTGAAAGAAAATGCTAAAGCCTTGCCTATCGATTTTAAAGAAGACTCCTCCAAACTAAGGCAGGTGGTGGTTAACGGGAAAATAATTCCAATACAGCATGAAAATGAGCATATTATTATTCCACAAGAATACCTTCAGACTGGTCTCAATCAGGTACATATCGATTTCATCGCAGGCGACTTGTCTTTAAATAGAAATGAAGAATATTTATACACCTTATTGGTGCCTGATAGAGCACGTACGGTTTTTCCCGTGTTCGATCAGCCTAATTTAAAGGCTACTTTTGACCTTAAACTTACCGTTCCGGAAGGCTGGATAGCATTCTCTAACGGCCCTTTGCAGGAGTCCACGTCAGCAAATGATCAGATGACGTATCAATTCGCTACTTCTGATAAAATAAGCACCTATTTGTTTTCTTTTGCAGCAGGAAAATTTGAGCAAGTGAGCCGCACGCTCAATGGAGTTAAAATGAATTTCTACCACCGGGAAACAGATCAAGAAAAAATGAAAGAGAGTATGGACCCTATCTTTAAAATTCATGCGGATGCATTGGTATTTATGGAGCAATACACACAAATGCCCTATCCTTTTCAAAAGTTCGATTTTATCGCAATTCCAGACTTCCAATATGGCGGAATGGAGCATGTGGGAGCCATCGACTATAAAGCCTCATCCTTATTTTTAGAAGCTAGTGCCACCCAAAATCAAAAGATTAGTCGTGCCAGCTTAATTGCCCATGAAACAGCGCATATGTGGTTTGGTGATCTGGTTACTATGGACTGGTTCAATGATGTGTGGATGAAAGAGGTATTTGCTAATTTCATGGCCGACAAGATCACTGAAATCACTTTAGAAACTACCAACTACGATTTGAAGTTTCTAATGAGTCATTTTCCTGCCTCTTATGGGGTTGATAGAACTAAAGGAGCAAATCCCATTAGGCAAAAGCTTGATAACCTGAAAGATGCAGGGTCATTATATGGTAATATTATCTATCATAAAGCACCTATTATGATGCGGCAGTTGGAAAGATTGATGGGTGAGGAGCCTTTTCAGGAAGGATTGCGTGAATATTTGAAAAAGTATGCTTTTGAAAATGCCACCTGGCCTCAACTGATAGAAATACTGGATAGTAAAACAGCATTTGATCTGCAGGCCTGGAACCAGGTGTGGGTGAATGAACCCGGCAGACCACATTTCCAATATAAAATGGCTTATGATGCTGATAATAAACTGCTTATAGTGCTTACCCAAAGTGATCCTGATGAAAAAAATAGACTTTGGCCACAGGTTTTTGAGGTATTATTAGTTTACCCTGATGGATCAGAGGAAATAACCATCAATATGAATAGCAAAGAAGTGGAAGTTGAATTGCCTTTTAGTGATCAAAAACTTGATTATGTACTATTTAACTCATCAGGGCAAGGATATGGCGTGTTTCCAATAGATTCCTTAATGTTAGAATCGGCTGACAATATCTATCAACTAAGTGACCCATTACCAAGGGCTTCTGGGTATATAAATTTTTATGAGAACATGTTAGAAGGCAGGTATATATCTGCCAATCAGCTATATATGATCCTTCAGGATGGTTTAATAAAAGAAGGAGAGGAGCTCAACCTGAATTTATTGACTGGTTATTTGAAAAATATCTACTGGAAATTTTTACCGGAAGAGCAAAGAAATCCTGAAATGCTGGAAGAAAAATTATGGCAAGCTATGCAGCAAAATACAGATGCGAATCAGAAAAAGATCTTATTCCAGACTTATCAGGATGTAGTTATCAGTCAGGAGGCGCAAGATAAATTATATACCATCTGGAAAAACCAGCAGCCACCAAAAGGAGTAAAGCTGGCCCAGGAAGATTATACAGAACTTGCCCTAGCACTTGCGGTGCGCGACTACCCCGAGAATGTTTTAACCATTCAAGTTGACAGGATTAAGAATCCAGACAGAAAAGAGCGATTAAGATTTATCATGCCGGCTTTATCAGCGGATGAAAGTGAAAGAGATGCCTTTTTTAACAGCTTACAATTAGAAGAAAACAGAGCCAAAGAAGCTTGGGTGGGCACTGCCTTAAGTTATTTGCACCATCCACTACGGAAAGAAACTTCAGAAAAATACCTGGCAGAAAGTCTGGAACTATTAGCTGAAATACAGTCCACAGGAGATATATTTTTCCCTTACCGATGGCTGCAGAGTACTTTGGCTTATTATAATAGCGACAAAGCAGTGGAAGTAGTAGAAACATTTCTTCAAGAAAACCCAGATTATCATCCTATGCTGAAAGCTAAAATTCTGCAGGCCACGGATGATATGATGCGGGCCAATATTTTAATTGACAATTGACGAAAATCAAAAGCCAACGGACGGTGGACAACATGTCTTGGCATTCTTGCTTGCCAGAGTCTGGTCAGCATTTAGCTACTAGGTCAATCCCAATAGAGACGATAACACTTTAGCTACAGTGAAAATAGTGATGAAGCTAATGGTTTTCTGCTGATTCAAATCTGTGTGGCTGTCCCCTCGAGGGGACTATAGGGGTGTTCTATAATTTGACCTCGTTAAACCTGCTAATCTGCATCACTTTAAAACCTCAAAACTTACGCTACTATAACAACCTAATAAATCCACTGCAAAAAGCCGTTGATAATTGATAGAATGATGCTAAAAAAGAAGGCCCACCAGAAACTTTTCACCGCAAAGCCTTTTAGCAACTTATCTACCAGCAAAATCATGAGCGCATTGATTACCAACAGGAACAAACCTAGCGTAATGATGGTAATGGGAATGGTGAGAAATACCAATATAGGTTTTACTATTGCGTTTACAATGCCTAAAATGATGGCTACCAATATAGAAGAGCCAAAACTCGAGACTTTTACGCCACTTAATATTTTGGATGTTAAGAAGACTGCGATGGCAGATAAAATTAATCTAATGATGAATTCTGTTAAGTCCATAGGAGTTTTTTTATAGTTATTACGGTATATTATGCAAAGCTGTTCCAAAATGTTTGCTATTCTAACAGATGATTCGGTCACAGCACATCGGGAAAACTGGACTGAGGACAGCGTATTCTTTACAACAAAGCTACACCATGCTCGTCTGTAGTAGAATAAAAACATCAAATATGAAATACTTTTTAGCATCCATCTGCAGTATTTTTTTATTCTACAGCTATCAATCGAAAGCTCAGGTAACCCTTACAGCAGAAAGCGGATTAGCTTTTAACGGCTATAATGATGTCCGTTATTTTAATGAAGAAGGCAATAAAGGTGATTTATTTAGCCTGACCGATGATTTTGGAGGACAAGAAGCTGTGATTTATGGCAGATTTGAGACTCAAATGGCAGTTCTTTGACAGAAATATTATAGAACTGACCGCAGCGCCATTGGCATTCGATTATACCGGATTAAATTCCAATAGCATTGAATTCGGAGATAATACTTATACACAGGCAGGAGATCAGGTGACGGCTCGTTATGAATTCAATACTTACAGAGCTAGCTATCGCTATCAATTTATCGATGGTAATAAATGGCAGTTGGCTGCAGGGGCTTCATTATTGATTCGGGATGCCCGGATTGCTGTAGCGCAAGGCAATCTTACCGAAGAAACCACAGATTTAGGCTTTGTGCCCTTAGTGAGTTTTGATCTGAGGTATCTGTGTTCTGATCGATGGAATTTCCTTTTAAAAGGTGATGCTTTGGTAGGACCTGTAGGTCGTGCAGAGGATGTATTTGTAGGCGCAACCTACCAGTTCGGCTGGGAAAACTTAAAAGCCCGTGCAGGCTACAGAATTATTGAGGGTGGTGCTGATGTATCTCAAGTGTACAATTTCTCATTAATCCATTTTGCAGCAGTTGGCTTACAATACAGTTTCTAAAATCGGTATTTTGATAGAAGCATGACTATCAACTGCTGACCATCAGATTACTGAATGCCATTCAATAGTTAATGAGTACATTTCCTGTTTTCTGGCCTGAAAGCACATAATTGTATGCCTCAGCGATATCCTCCAGGGCATATTCACGATCAATCAGCGGATTGAATTTTCCTTGCTCTAGCAAATCAATAATATAGGAAATGCTTAGCTTTGTTGAATAAGGAATAGGAAAAATAACCTTTTGCTTTGATCGGGAAGTCCATAAAGGCCAAAAGACATTTTGCGCATGAGGACCCAATTCAGAAGATATATAGATCCCACGTTCAGTTAAGAGTGGTTTACATTTTCCGAAAGTACTTTTTCCCACTGCATCAAATATGAAATCATATTGCACTTCCGCTTCTACTGTAAAATCCTTTCGAGGTATAGTCGTATACCTTATCTGCGCCAAGGGATTTTATTCGCTCCATATCCCTGGTATGGCAAGTAGCAGTTATCTCCAACTCATATTGTCTTACAAATTGGAGTAGGGCAGAGCCAATACCCCCTGAAGCACCATTGATAAGTACTTTCTGACCACGGTCAAGTGCTACTTTATGGATAAATGAATAGGCATAATGCGCACCTTCCAAACTGGCAGCAGCTTGTTTATAGCTGATGTTTACCGGAATTTTGAAGAGATGAGCTTCTTTAACAATTGCATATTCTGCCTGTGACGAAAGCCCCATATCATTGAATCCGAAAACCTTATCTCCAGGCTTAAATGAGGTTATGTTTTGGCCAAGGGCTATTATTTCCCCGGCGAAATCAGTACCTAAAACAACCTTTTTAGGCTTAAATAATCCCAATAGAAACCTCATAATGAATGGTTTGGCAGTCAGGTTAGCACAATCTGTGCGATTGACTGTAGTGGCATGTATTTTAATCAGTGCTTCATTACCTGCAGGCACTGGTTTGGCCACTGATTTAACTTGTATTTGACTAGGGGAGCCATATTGCGTCCGAATTGCAGCTTTCATATGTGATGTCATGTTTATTCATCGATTTAAAGTTCAAAAGTTAATTTCACAAAAATGAGTAGTTTGATATTTGCTATCAAATATTATGAAAATCTTGTTGTATTATTGTCTCATAGACTCTCTGTACTTACGCTTTTCCTGAAAGAAGAGGGGGTTTGGCTTTCAAATTTTTTAAATGCACTATTAAAGGAAGATAGGCTGCTAAATCCTGTATCAAAAGCTATTGAAGAAATGGTAAACTTGTCATTTTCCATATTTGAGAGCATTGCTTTCGCCTCTTGAATTCTGTAAAAATTAATAAAATCATTGAAATTCTGTTTCGCATATTGATTAATCACTGAAGATGTTGATTGAGTACTTTTCCCAATCAAATTACTTAATTTAGCAAGAGACAAATCGGACTCCAGGTATAATTTTTGGTCCATTATCAGTTCAGATATTTTATTAAATAAGGGTAGGTTACTATTTTCTTTAAAAGAATATCCATTTAACTCGGTGGCATTTAGTTGAAATGCTTTAAAGCTTAGGAAATAGATAACAATAGAATACATAATAGGACCTGCAATGTAAGGCACAGTATCATCAAGAATGTTTAAAAAATACGAGATCCAGATCAAAACGAAACCAATAATAAGGTAGTTTAACCAATCCATTATAGCTTGTTGTGATTTTGTTTGCTCAGCCTTCGGAAAATGTTTTGCTACTCTTCTTACAATTTTCCAAGACAGAAAAATATAAAATGCGAAGTGCAGATAGATAAAAATAAGAACACTGCCGAATAAGATAATTGCTCGGTGATTATTATTATCAAACCATTCTTGTGTGATAAATAGGCCCGAAATAAAAACAATAACAAAAGGAATCAACTCCACAGAATTTTTCATCGATAGGGCAAATTGAGGACGAGTCATTGCTACTACATACCATCTTAATAATGGTCCAATTACTAATAATGTAGACAGGCCAGCAAAAATAAAGATAGGTTCTAATTCATCTCCAAAATTCATCATAACTGACTTTCCTATTCGGAAAGCCATGAAGGTTAATATTAGACCTAAAAACCTGTTGGTGAGGTTTTTTTTCTTTTTGAAAAAGAATAAATAGACGGCAAACAAGGCACCGTGCAATAAGCCTGCACTACTAATTATAATAAGAAGAATCTCTAGAAAACTCAATTGATTTTTTTTCTAAAAATAGGAAAAAATTTTATTATTAAAGGTGAAAACAAGAGGGATTAGGCAGTGATTAATATGCGTAATCCCTCCACTTTCAGGATTTGTTTACTCGTTCTTCATACATGCTTTTGGTGAAGGAAGCTAATCTTAAAATACCTATTGACCGGCCAATTTCACCGTTCATAACCGCCATTATACTGTGGGAGGCAATGATAAATCTATCTATTGGTTTTTGTTCTTCAAGCAGCATTCTTTTGATTAATTCCTGCGACTTTTTGAACCCATGGGAGTTATATGCCGCCAGTATTTTTACTGCATTTTCTTCTGCTGTTGGGATCCTCTCTTTTGGATTGTATCCTAATTGTTTAATCATAGTTTCGGCAACGGTCCAGGTCGACCAAGGATTTTGTCCTGTTACCAAATTGTCATCATGACTCACTTGATCCAGGTATAGGTCACCTTCAATAAACTTAGCCTTCTGAGCGGTTAGCTTGCTCTGTAATAGAAAGGGGAAAATAGATTTTGCTTCAGAAATGAGCAATAATTCTTCTTGATTTGTGAAACTACTGACCTTCTTATTCTCTACTAAATAGTGTCCATTATCCAAGGTCACATTAACCAATGCAGCTGGTCCATGACAAACTGCACCGATCACTTTACCAGACTGGTAATAATTCTTCACTATTTCCTTAATTGATTTATTATCTGGAAAATCGAACATAGCACCTTTTCCCCCAACAAAGTAGATTGCTTCGTAATCTTTAGCCTCTACATTATTAATCGGGATTGTATGACTTCTTTTATATCTGGCTGTAGTGTCATTCAAAAAGGCATAGTCATACTCCCTGGTATCATCCTTGTCGATGATGACCGGGGGATCTCCACCTAAGGGACTAGCTATATCTACCTCAAATCCGTTTGCCTCAAAAACGTAATAAGCACGTGCTAATTCTGTTAATTCATAGCCTGTTTCTTTTCCACTGCTTCCCATGATGTCTGTACTGGTAACTACTGCCAATATTTTTCCTCTATGAGCAATTTCGTTCTCAGATAGATAGGGAAGGTCTGAAACTGTCGTCCCAGATAAATCTTTCTTCATTTCTTCTATGGGAAGTAAGTTGTAAAACCAGTAACCAAAGGATACAAGAATTAAGACTAAACTTAGGACAGTAATTATTGTCCATTTAATAATTGGATATTTTCTAAGCATAATTTTTAGTTTTAATGATGCTTCGAATTACCGCAATCAAGTATTCAATTGCTGAGGAAATGATCATTTCGTCATAGTAAAAGATGATTTAAGTATACATAGATTTAATTCTAGTAATCAAGGTCATCAAAGAATATGGAATCAACAGGCATTTAACGTGATTTTTAGCTATAAACTCCTTACACAATTATTGATGAATCAAAAAAGGAATAATTATGAATATAGAGGAGAATTTATCAACATCACTAAATAATATGATCATCAAAAAGGAGGGAAGGGAATATTGTAAAAGTAATAGAAGGTAAAAGAGCTACTTAATTTCCATAAGGTAGTGAAGATATTATCACACATATCAGGAACTGTAAAAAGTACTAAATCTTTGGTTAGTTGTTATGTTAAGTTGAGCGATTATATGAGCGACTATAGCAAGTAGAACAGTTAAGTGGCAATTTATCTGCATTAAGCTCCTAAGCCGCCAGCATTCAATTAGGGCAAGAGACTTTACTCATGCTGTGCGGTATATTGAATTCTGCAAGCATCTACTTTCCCTTAGAATTAAGATGCCGGAAATTGTTCAGTTCAAGGCAAAATAGAGCGCTTATCATCATCAAAGAATTCCCTTCAAAAAGTGAAAGCCAAATACAACGCTTATAATAGTTAGCTTTTCACCACAGGCATACAATTGAAAATAGCGCTTCAGGCTTTGCGCAGCTTAAGCAGTTTAAATTAGATAGAACAAATCCATCATGGATAGGGTGCTGCTCAGATCACAGCCATTTGAAAAGAAGATAATAAAAAATAGGTGGGTGTTAAAAGTATTAACTTAACATAATATAAATTATATAACAATAATCTTTATTATATTTAAACTATCACATGACTTCCTAGTAACACATATTTAAAAAGTAGTGAAGCAGTGCATTTAAAATCGCAGTCAACGGAAGCTTTGGAGCTGTACAAAACAACTTATACCTAGGATTGAGAAAATTTTTATTGTTTATCCATTGATTGCTCAGGATATTATTCCTTAATCTATTATTTTTCGACTGCGCTATAATAACACCATCTAAACATGAGACGTAAAATACCAGAATCAACACTGCCTAAACTTAACCGTTCGCAAATGATTACTGCTGAAGGATTTCAAAAGTTGACGGAAGAGCATGATCATTTGTGGAAAGTTGTGCGTCCGGATACTACGGCCAAGGTTTCATGGGCTGCCAGTTTAGGCGACCGATCAGAAAATGCTGATTATCATTACAATAAAAAGCGCTTACGTGAAATTGATAGTCGCATTCGTTACCTACGCAAATGCATAGATAACTTTAAGGTAATTCATTATCATCCTCATCAGGAAGGCAAAGTAATGTTTGGCGCCTGGGTGGAAGTTGAGAACATAGATAGAGGACTAAAAAAAAGACTACGTATTGTGGGATACGAAGAGCTTATTGGCAATAAAGATTATATTTCAATGGATTCACCTCTGGCACAAGCGCTTTTAAACAAAATTGCAGGTGATGAAGTCATTGTAAAAACTCCAGCCGGTGAATTCAACTGGCGAATACTTAAGATTGAGTATAAAAAAGGTGGTGCATCTGATTTCTAAGCTCACCTCTCTAGTCAAAAACCGGTGCCTTTTTTGAATTATTTTGAAATGGTATAAAGAATAAAAACAATAATGAAGCTATACTAGAAACCCCAGTCATTACATACCGATTGCCATTAGTTTACCTTGCTACTATGCAAAGCATGGCGGCAACGAGGGATTAAGTAATTCTACTTTTTTAAATATCCTACTATTACACTTAACTGGATTCTACTTTTTAGAGTCGCTTTTCGAATTGTTTTCTACTTATTTAATTTGTGTCTACAACCACAAACTACAAACCAATATTCCTTACCCATTCCAAATAAATCGGATCAGTTGCGTACACAACTCCTACTTTATTCATAAAGATCGTTTCGGCATTATTTAAATGAAGCGTTTCACCGGAAGCGGTGCTAACTGGAAGCCCGGCTTCTTCGAAGAACAATGTGGTGGCTGCATAGTCCCAGATAGAGCCACCGCCTTTTGTACTCTTGGGCCATTTAATATAGCAAGCTAAGTCCGATTGCATTACTGATAATGCATTGCGCACAGCCCCGTAACCTGTATGTTGCTGGATTGTCGTTTGGAAATGTTCCTGCGCCAGGGTTTTAATGCGGCTATTCATTTTTTCAAAAACCGACTCAGCATCCAAACTTCTATCTACATAAAAATGTAAGATTGGGTCATTTGCTAACGTACGCGAATACTTTTTACCATTCAGCTGAATTCCCTGGCCTTTGATGGCGGTATAGCAGTCTTGTAAGTCGGGCACATAAACCACTCCTATGACGGGACGCCCTAATTGGTTGATTAAAGCGATGGAAACTGAATATCCCGATCTCCCCTCCGTGAAGGCTAGCGTACCGTCCATTGGATCTATGCACCAAAAGTAATCTTTCGTTAAGCGTGAAGCATCATCATCAGACTCTTCTGTTAAGAGACCTAAATCAAATCTTTCAATGCTATCTTTTAGATATTCCAAAATAAGATCTTGCGCGGCTACATCTACTTCAGTGACGACCTGTGAAGCAAGGGAGCTCATATTTGCTTTCTTACTCTGTTTGTAATGTTGATCTACCTGCGACTGGATATATTTACCGGCAGCTATGGCAGCTTTTTCGGCAAGCCCGGTCAATGTTTTTAATGCGGAATCATCTAATTTCATTGTTCTCTTTTAATTCTCGTATCACTTTTTGCGAAATATTTTCACTGTAACTATGCATTTTCCAATGCCCCGGACTCCAACCGTCAAGAAAACGGTAAAAATCAGCCCAGGCATAGCGGTAAAGATTTGACCACTCCTCTTTCAGATCAGGGAAATCAACATCGTTTGCCATGGCAACTTCTAACTGGTTAAAATAATGTTGGAGTAATTCTGATTCATTTTGAGCGCATGCTTCCTCTTCAAAACAACTACTGATAAAGTAGGCAACATCTTTCATTCCGCACCCTCTTCCTACATATTGAAAATCTACCGCTGCTACCTCATCTTGCTCGCTAAAGCAGAAATTGGCTAATTTGGCATCTCCGTGCACTAAGGTTTGAAATTTCGCTTGATTGAGATGCTCATCGATTTCAACAGCCATTTCTTTAAGTGGCAGATTTGCCATTTGATTCCATTCATCAGGCCGGGTCGCTAAGTGCCAATAGGTACCCACTGGCCAGAGACCTTCAGGAGCCTTCCCCATAAATTGTGCATGGAAATGAGCCAGCCAGCTCAAACAGTTCTTTGCCTGAAGAATAGTGATGGTTTCAGGATTATTCCTTAAATGAAAACCACTCGCATTGAGGTCTTCCAATACCAACAATAGATTATTCCTTTTTTCAATGGCTTCAAAACAAATGGGTACCCGGCAAAATTCGCTGGTTTCCTTCGCATAGTTTTGATACCAATGGCGCTCCACCTGGTAAGATTGCAGTTTTCTTTGGTGCGACACACTAGTATTCCATCCTTTGGGATGTTGCTGCTTTTCAGGCAACTGAATATGCTTCACTATAATGGAAGGGCACTTCCCTCCTGTCAGATGGTAACGTTTTATAACTCCATAATCACTCCAAAGCTTTTGCACCGTTTCTTCATGGCTGATAGCGGTAGCATGTGTTAGCTTTAATATCAATTCCTGGACGTGAATCATAAGAAGTAAAATTGCTAAAACTTCATTTAGCACACAAATGATAAGTTGCTACTTTGTTGCTTTTATTTGCCTTTTTCTACTTTTTTAATTCTAAAATATGTAATCATTCTATTTTGCTCATTTTCCTTTTCACCAATAAAAAGAATTGACATGACCCAGCAAGAGCACTTCCTAAAATCCTAATTGAAGGCTATCTGTTCTCGCTTTCTCAATATTATTAATAGACCTTGTCCATTTCTTATAGATTTCAACAGGCTCAGGGTACAAAGCAGCCGCAAAATGTTTCTTTTCTACTTCATTGAGCAGCCATGGAGCTTGCACTACAGCACCCGGAACTTTTTTTAGCTCAGGGATCCAGTTGTGTACATAATCGCCTTGTTTATCGTACTTCAAACCTTGATGAACGGGGTTAGTGTACCAAATATCCATGGCTTGATTACTCCAATTGAGCCAATTACTGCTCACATCATAATCCAGCAGTCTATTTTCAAACCATGCAGCACCCCAGCGCCAATCGATCCTATAATCACGGGTCAGGAAACTAGCACAATTTACCCGCCCTCTGTTTGACATGAAGCCGGTTTCATTCAATTCGCGCATGTGCGCATCTACGAAGGGTATGCCTGTGGCTCCCAATCGCCATTTGTTAAATAATTCCTCATCATACTTCCACTCTACTTCCTTTTTTCTAAATCCACCACTATTAAAGATCGACTTGCTGAAGCGCAAACTGAGGAATTTAAAATAATCTCGCCAAACCAGCTCAAATACCAGCCACCAGGTACTGGCATTCTTCTTTACAGCACTTTCGTATTCATTGATCGTCCAGTAGATTTGTCTGGGAGACAAGCATCCCAGGGCCATCCAGGGAGAGAACTTTGAGCTGTACTCCATTCCCAACGAGCGGTTTCTGGTCCAGCGATAACTTGTTAACTGTTCTGTTTGAAAGGTATAATGGTCGAGTCTTTGCAAGCCTGCCGTTTCACCGCCAGGGTAGCATGAAGTGTCCGATATCTCCTCGCTGCTAAGTCCAAGGTATTCTAAGCTGGCAACTTCTCCCCACTCAACATTTTCTGGTGTAGGTGGTAGACTTTTAGGTGTTGCAAAGCATGGACGTACCTCGGATTTTTTACCAAGTGGTATCCTGAATGCTTTCGAGGTGAGTGGCGTGTTTTCAGGTGAGAACGGAGCATCATCAATATGGTATAGCGTTAAACCCCAAACTGAATTGCACGCAACTGATGGCTTTAATCCAGTTAAATTCACCTGTAATACTGCTTCTACTTCCACTTCTTCAGTGGTTATCTCCTTCTGAAAAATGACCTGATCTACATTATATTTTTCAGCTAGCTTTGGCAACTCCTGCTCAGAAAGCCCACTGGTTATCAATAAATTACTACCAATAAGTTGAAGTTGACTTCTAAGATTTTCAAGACTTTCTTTTAAAAATTGGTACCTTAAAAATCCCGTCTTTTTGAAACCCAGATCTAAAGCTCTGAACTGTCGTGGATCTATGCAATACACAAGTAATAGAGGCTGTTTTTGTGCTATAGCCTGATGTAGGCATTCATTGTCGTGTAATCGAAGATCATTCCTAAGCCAGTACATCGTGTTCATTTCCGCTGCATCTTTATATAGTTTAAAAAATCGGTCAGACTACTTACCTTCCATAGGATGACAATAGAGGTTAGCAGCCAACTCAAAAAACTGTGGTCCGGATTCGAAAAGTGAATCAGGTATTTAACCGTGTAGAGCCTAACGTTTAAGCAAGCCTAATGTTAATTTATTGGCCATAAACGTTTTTCCAAACATGATGGGACCCACCTTAGAATCGTCTTTGCGAGTGCAACGAAGCATTCTTACAAAATCATAACAAAACCTGCTTAGAATGGCTTGTTTATTCTAAGCACAAGATTGCCGCGGTTGTTCCGCCCTCGCAATGACGTAAATTTTGGAGGATTGCTTCAGTTATATAATCTTCTCATTAGCACCGTCATTGCGAATCCCTTTAGGGTGAAGCAATCTTCAATAGCTGACCGTGCCCTAGTTTTAAAACCGTCATTGCGAGGGGAACGAAGCAATCTTATAAAATTGAAGTAAATACGCCTGAGAACCACTGGTTATCCTAATTGCAAGATTGCCGCGGTCATTCCTCCCATGTCTGCCGTCAGGCAGGCTCTCAATGACGAAAAAATAAGGAGATTGCATCATTACCATCTAACTTTCCTCACAAATACCTCATAATCAACATTTAATTCGTACATTCATCATCAAAAAACACAATCATGTTAAAGAAAATCTTAATCGGAATTGGAGTACTTTTTCTGCTTTTTGTACTGTGGGTGGTTTATGGTTTATTTATAGCCGAACCTGTAAGCCCTCCAGCGACTGCTAGTTTTAATGAAGGCGGACTTGAAATCACCATTGATTACAGCCAGCCCAGCAAAAAAGGAAGAGTAATTTTTGGAACTGCCGAAAGCGGAGCCTTGCAGCCTCACGGA
>CAVRCH010000010.1:0-115309 GCA_963719535.1 uncultured Cytophagales bacterium
AAACATGAAATTTATGCGCAAGCTAAGGAAATTGAAGGGGAGTTTGTTGTTTTATCAGGATCCAATGCACAGCCTAATTGGATTGGCCAAAACGGCAAAGAAACTGGTTATGCCCGCTTACAATCCGCGCTGTATGAAGAAAATAAAATTAAAGTTGATGAAAGTAATGGTATTGGTGTTTTTCAAGAAGAGGTTACATTTAACAGTCCTAGCGCTGCGTCAGCCGTAATTTATGGTCGTGCATCTAACGGGCGAACGAGTTGGCAAAGTTAAAGGGACTAGCAAGACATACGAAGATTGGCAAAATGAACAACTAAGCAAGGTGGCATAAATGGATGTTGAAATAATGACACTTAAAGAAGTTGCTAAATATCTAAGGCTAACTGAAAAAACAACCTACCGCTATGCACTAGAAGGAACTATCCCTGGTTTTAAGGTTGGTGGCACATGGCGCTTCCGACGCGATGACATTTTAAATTGGATTAATCAAGAAACAAATAGAAAGAGAGCCTGATAAAATGGCAATAAAAAAATCAGCATTATATAGCTCCCTTTGGAAAAGTTGTGATGAGTTACGTGGCGGTATGGATGCTTCGCAATATAAAGATTACGTCCTTACATTACTCTTTATCAAGTATGTCTCAGATAAATACGCCAATAAATCAAACTCTTTAATTGAAGTGCCTAAAGGCGGTTCTTTTAAAGACATGGTTAACCTTAAAGGTGATAAGGAAATCGGCGATAAAATAAACAAGGCTATTGGTAAACTTGCCGAAGCAAATGACCTTAAAGGTGTAATTGATGTTGCAGACTTCAACGATGAAGACAAACTTGGAAAAGGTAAGGAGATGCAAGACCGCCTCTCTAAACTTATTTCCATTTTTAATGACTTGGATTTTAGTGGTAATCGTGCAGAAGGCGATGATCTTTTAGGGGATGCGTATGAATATCTTATGCGACATTTTGCAACGGAAAGCGGCAAGAGTAAGGGCCAATTCTACACACCTTCCGAAGTTTCTCGTATTATGGCTCAGGTTATAGGCATTAATAAAGAAACCACCCAAGATCAGTCAACGAATGATCCCACGTGTGGTTCTGGTTCCTTATTGCTAAAAGCAGCCGACGAAGCTCCTAATGGCATGTCTATATACGGACAAGAAAAAGACGTGGCTACAACCGCATTAGCCAAAATGAACATGATCCTTCATGATAATCCAACCGCAGAAGTTGCGCGAGGTGGTGATAGCACTCTATCTGTTCCTGCGTTTACGGATCTTGAAGCAACTTAAAACATTTGATTTTGTAGTAGCAAATCCGCCTTTTTCTACAAAATCTTGGAGTAGCGGATTTAAACCTGAAAAAGATAGTTACGGACGTTTTGATTATGGAGTTCCTCCTGCTAAAAACGGAGATTATGCTTTTTTATTACACATTATTCGCTCCCTAAAAAGTACAGGTAAAGGCGCAGTTATTTTACCGCACGGTGTTTTATTTCGTGGCAATGCAGAAGGTAATATCAGGAGAGAAGTTGTTAAGCGCGGTTATATAAAGGGCATCATTGGATTACCCGCAAACTTATTTTATGGCACAGGTATTCCAGCTTGTATTATTATTCTCGACAAAGCGGGAGCCGCTGCACGCAAAGGGATCTTCATGATTAATGCGAGTAATGGCTTTATCAAAGATGGTAATAAAAATCGTTTACGCTCCCAAGATATTCATAAGATTGTTGATGTGTTCACAAAACAATCAGAAATAGAGGGATACTCTCGCCTTGTTCCTGTTTCTGAAATATCAGATTCTAAAAATAACTATAATCTGAATATACCACGCTACATAGATAGCAACGCAGATGAAGATATCCATGATTTAATGGCTCACTTAAATGGTGGCATCCCAAAAAGAGATGTTGATGATCTGGAAGAGTATTGGGAAGTTTTCAGCGCCACGAAAAGCGTTGTTTTCTGAAAATGGTAGAGAAAATTACTTAGATGTTAAAGTTGCCGCAGATGAAATAAATCAAATAATTTCAAATTCTAGTGAATATAAGAAATACGCTCAAGAGGTATATGCTGTATTTGATAAATGGAAAAAATCATATCAAAAGAATCTTGAAAACTTAACTATAGGATCTAAACCCAAAGAAGTAATTTGGGAAATATCCGAGGATCTTTTAAAACGGTTCTCAAATATATCTCTTATAGATAAGTATGATATTTATCAGCATTTGATGAATTATTGGTCAGATATTATGCAGGACGATATCTATCAAATTGCGGTTGATGGATGGAAAAAATCAGCTGAAATCAGACTTATCATTGATGATAAAGACAAAGATAAGAAAACAAAAGAAACACCAGATATCACCTTGGGAAGCGGTAAAAAAGCCCAAAAATATAAGGCTGAGTTAATCCCGCCACACTTGATAGTTAATCGCTTCTATTTAGAGGACAACAAAGATATTGAATCTCGGATTCTCAATCAGAAATTCTTTCACAACAGATTGAAGAATTAATTGAAGACAATTGCGGTGAAGAAGGACTGATAGAGGAAGCTCTTAATGATAAAGGTAAAATTACTAAAACAAATTTAAAAGCTAGAATGAAAGAAATCAAAGGTAACTCTGACTATGATGATGAAAAAGAAATTTTAGAAAAAGCCCAAGATTTATTAGATAAGCTAGGGAAACAACGTCAAAAATTAGTGAAAAACAAACAATTCTTAATAAAAAGACAATAGCTCACTATTCAAAACTTACAGAAGAAGAAATTAAGATTTTGGTAATTCAAGATAAGTGGTATTCAAGCCTTAGTGCCGATTTACAAGGAGAGATTGAGCGCGTTTCTCAAAGCCTAAGCAATCGTATTAAGGACCTTATTAATAGATATGAAAACCCTATTCCAGTATTAACAAAAGAGGTAGAAAAATACGATAAGCGCGTTAATGAGCATTTAAAAAGAATGGGTTTGTCATGGTAAAAAATACAATCCCACCAGATATGAAACAAACAGAAGTTGGCATTATCCCGCTAGATTGGAATGTAACCGAGATTAAAAATGTTTGTTCAATAACTACTGGTGAACGCAATACCCAAGATAAAATCACTACGGGGAAATTTCCTTTTTTCGTACGCTCTAATAATGTTGAGAAAATTAACAGTTATTCTTTTGACGGGGAGGCTGTTCTAACTGCTGGTGACGGCGTAGGAACAGGTAAGATTTTTCATTATATAAACGGAAAATTTGATTTTCATCAGCGTGTTTATAAAATGAGTGCTTTTGATAAAAACTTAATGGGATTTTTCTTTTATAAGTACTTTAGTGAAAATTTTTATAATAGAATTATGTCTATGACGGCAAAATCTTCTGTAGATTTTGTTAGGATGGATATGATTGCAAACATGAAAATTCTTTTGCCCCCATTAAAAGAACAGTTAGAAATTTCTAAATCTTTATACTATATATAGATTGTTTGATAAGCGGACTTAGTAGTTTGGTTATTAAGAAAAAAAATATCAAACAAGCTACAATGCAACGGTTATTTAGTGGAGAAAACCGCCTTCCTGGTTACGAAAAGAAATGGACCTATAAAACGTTAGGCCAAGTCTGCAATGAAATAAATGATGGGACACACTACACACCATCTTATGTTGATTTTGGCGTTCCATTTTATAGCGTTGAAAATGTAACGGCGAATAATTTTACAAATACAAAATATATTTCAATAAAAGAACACAAAAATCTTATAAAGCGCTGTAAGCCAGAAAAAGGGGATATCCTGTTGACTAGAATTGGCTCTATTGGTGACACTAAATTAATTGATTGGGATGTTGACGCTAGCATCTACGTGAGCTTAGCATTATTAAAAGTAAATGAAGTTATTGACCCATCATATCTATACTCATATACAAAATCTCAACAGTTTATAAGAGATATTGAATTGCGCTCCCTTCTTAATGCGACTCCTAAAAAAATTAACATGGGAGATATTAAAGATGTTTCTATTGCCTGCCCCACAGATAAACAAGAACAAATTGCTATCGCCTCTATTCTTTTAGATATGGATAAAGAAATAGTAAGCATTGAAAGAAAACTTACAAAAATTAAAATGTTGAAATCTGGGATGGTGTTAAACCTTTAACAGGGAGAACACGCCTACTAAACGTACAAAAACAAAATAAGGTGGCAGCATGAATAAAGCCGTAAGTAATATAGGCAAACGTGAGCGTGAAACCCAAAACCGTATCGTTTCTTTATTTAAGAACCATCTTAATTACGATTATTTAGGAGATTGGAAAGATCGTCCAGATAATAGCAATATCGAATTTGATTATCTTAAACCTTTTTTAAAAAAGCAGGGATATAGCGACAAATTAATAGAGCGGGCACTACGTGAGTTAGATCAAGCCGCAGCACTTGGTGACGGCAAAAGCCTATATGAAGCCAATAAAGAAGTTTATCGCCTTCTAAGGTACGGTATTAAGGTTAAAGAAGGTGTTGGAGAACAAAATCAAACTGTTTGGTTAATTGATTGGAAGAACCCAGAGATCAACAATTTTGCTATTGCTGAGGAAGTTAGCATTAAGGGCCATAATAACAAGCGTCCTGATATAGTTATCTATGTGAATGGTATTGCCTTAGGTGTTTTAGAACTTAAACGCTCTATCGTCGTAAGTGTAGGTGAAGGTATTCGTCAAAATCTACTAATCAAAGAAAGGATTTTATTCGACCTTTTTTTACAACGATGCAGTTTGTTATGGCAGGAAATGATACCGAAGGACTGCGTTATGGGACTATCGAGACATCCGAAAAGTATTATTTACAGTGGAAAGAAGAAGGCGGTATTGGTGATTATAAACTTGATCAACATCTTTCCTTAATTTGCAAAGAGCGTTTTTTAGAGTTAGTTCATGATTTTATTGTTTTTGATACAGGAGTTAAAAAGACACCGCGCCAAAACCAGTATTTTGGAATAAAGGAAGCGCAAGATTATATTAAACGTCGTCAAGGTGGCGTGCTTTGGCATACACAGGGGTCAGGTAAAAGCCTTACGATGGTTTGGCTGACGAAGTGGATAAGGGAGAATATACAAAACTCTCGCGTTATGATTATTACTGACCGTACTGAGCTCGATGAGCAAATAGAGGGTATCTATAAAGGTGTAGACGAAGACATTTACCGCACTAAAAGTGGCTCAGACATGGTGCAAACGCTAAATAGCACTGACGAATGGTTGATTTGTTCATTAGTCCATAAATTTGGATCTCAAAGTAATAACGACAATGACTTATCTGATGAAGATTTGGATAATTATTTAGCTGAAGTACAAAAAAACATGATGTCTGATTTCCTTGCAAAAGGCGATATTTATGTTTTTGTCGATGAGTGCCATCGTACACAGTCTGGCAAACTTCATTCAGCAATGAAGAAAATTTTGCCTGATGCTTTATTTATTGGTTTTACAGGCACTCCGCTCCTTAAAGAAGATAAACAAACAAGTTTGGAGGTCTTTGGACCTTATATTCATACTTATAAGTTTGATGAAGCAGTAAAGATGGCGTCATTCTAGATCTTCGTTATGAAGCAAGGGATATAGATCAAAACATCACATCTCAGGATAAAATTGATCTTTGGTTTGATGCAAAAACAAAGGGTCTTAATGACTATGCTAAAGCACATTTAAAGAAAAATGGGGCACGATGCAAAAAGTGCTTAGCTCCCAATCCCGATTAGAAAATATAGTATCTGATATTCTTTTAGACATGGAAACACGAGACCGTTTAGCAACAGGGCGCGGTAACGCTATGCTTGTTTCTGGAAGTATATATCAAGCATGTAAATTTTATGAGCTTTTTGATCGCACTGATCTCTCTGGAACAAATGTGCAATAGTCACATCATATAAACCATCGCCGCAAGATATTAAAAATGAAGAAAGCGGTGAAGGCTATACTGAAAAATTAAATCAATACGAAATTTATAGAAAAATGTTGGCTGACTATTTCGATGAACCCGCTGATCAGGCCATCAATCGTGCAGAAGAGTTTGAGAAAAAAGTCAAAGAAAGTTTTGTAAAAGAACCTGGTCAGATGCGTCTTTTAATTGTTGTGGACAAACTACTGACAGGCTTTGATGCACCATCTGCAACGTATATTTATATTGACAAGACAATGCAAGATCACGGCCTATTCCAAGCTATTTGCCGTGTTAACCGTCTTGATGGTGAAGATAAAGAGTATGGATACATAATCGATTATAAAGACCTGTTTAACAGTCTTGAAAATTCTATAACAGACTATACTAGTGGCGCTTTTGATAAATTTGATAAAGACGATGTGGCTGGATTATTAGAAGATAGATTACTTAAGCTCGAGAAAAACTGGAAGAAAAACGAGAGACAGTTAAAGCATTGTGCGAAAATGTAGACGCGCCAAGCGATACGGCTGCTTTCTTGCGTTACTTCTGTGCTAAGGACACATCTGATCCGAATGAGTTAAAAGAAAATGAAGCGAGAAGACTTGCTCTATATAAAGAAACAGGATCCTTCATTCGTTCTTACATAAATTTAGCAAATGAGATGGAAGACGCTGGATACACTCCTCAAGAAACTGAAATAATTCGCCAAGAAGTTGAGCACTACGAAAAACTTCGCATGGAAGTAAAAATGGCAAGTGGTGACTATATAGATATGAAGGTTTATGAGCCATCTATGAGGCACATGATTGACTTTATATTCGTGCGGACGAAAGTAAAAAAATATCTGCATTTGATGATTTAAGCCTTATTCAGCTTATTGTGGAGCGTGGAGAGGACGCAATCAAAGAGTTACCATCTGGTATTCGTGAAAGTGAGCAAGCTATCGCTGAAACAATTGAAAATAATATACGTAAAGTAATTATTGATGAGGCGCCTGTAAATCCAAAATACTATGAAAAAATGTCTGATCTTTTGACAACTTTAATACAGGAAAGAAAAATGAGGCCATTAAATATCAGGAGTACTTAAAAAAGATAGTTGATCTAACAGGCCAGGTTAATAAACCAGAAAACGGTACTAAATACCCAAAATCACTTAATTCAAATGCAAAAAGAAATCTTTTTGACAATCTTGGAAAAAATGAAAGTTTAGCGATTAAAGTAGATGAAATAGTTAGAAATACAAAAAAAGATGGCTTTAGAGGAAATAGGTTTAAAGAACGTGAAATAGAAATCGCCATAGCTAAAGTTCTAGACAAAGATGATTTTAACGCAAAACAAATTTTAGAATTGGTGAAAAATCAAAGTGAGTATTAAACCCAAAAAAAATGAATATAGTATGGAGGTTAGCGGCCTGCCTATTACGGTTATTCGTAAAGATATCAAAAACCTTCACTTGGCTGGTTTATTCCACTGAAGGCACAATTGTATAGCTGTGCCTCAAATTATTGAGGACGACGCAGTAAGGCTCGCTATTATTTCAAAATTAGGTTGGATAAGGAAACAGCAAAAAGATTTTGAAAACCAACCTAGACAAAGCATAAGAGAACTAATCACAGGTGAAAGCCATTTTTTCTTGGGTAAGCGTTATCTTTTAAATGTAGAGCCTTCAAACGGCTTCCCACGCATAGAACTTAAAAATAAGAGGATAATGACATTATGGGCTGAGCCAGGAACAGATCCTGAAAAAAGGAAGCTGCTTTAAATAAATGGTATCGCTCTGAATTAAAAAAGATTGTTCCTGATATCATTAAGAAATGGAAAAAAGACAGGCCTAGAAGTAAACCATTTTGGCATTAAGCGCATGAAGACAAAATGGGGTAGTTGTAACCCATCAGAAAAGCGTATTTGGTTAAATTTAGAATTAGCAAAGAAACCAGTACAATGCTTAGAATATATTATAGTTCATGAAATGGTTCATTTAATAGAACAAAGCCATAACGATAACTTTATTAAGCACATGGATAAATTTATGCCTCAATGGCGGATGTTTAAGGGCGATTTAAATCGTATGCCCCTAGCTCATGAAGATTGGAAGTATTAGAGAGACTTATTATTTAATAATTTTTTCTAGAGAGGTTTATACATTGTATCAGGAGAAGTTTTAAACAATCGATTGTAAAAATCGAGAGCGTATCTATCTGTCATACCTGCTATAAAATCACATACTACTCTTTTCTTTTGAAGTTCAGATTTACTAAACGATAAATATAAATTTTTATAATCATCTACCAGTACGAGCCTTTTTGTGAAGGTTTGGTGGAATTAGTGAACGAAGGTAAAGTGTCAATGGAACGTATTGATGATGCGGTAAGAAGAGTATTGAAAGTGAAGATGGCTTTAAATCTATTTGAAAAGCCCAACACGCACTATAGCGATTATCCTAAATTTGGCAGCAAGGAATTTGAAAAAGCTGCTTATGAAATGGCTGCAGAATCAATCACTTTATTAAAAAATAGTGAGAATATTCTACCTCTGTCTAAAAGCACAAAAGTGTTGGTCACCGGACCTAATGCCAATTCTATGCGGACTTTAAACGGTGCCTGGACCTATTCATGGCAAGGGGAAAAGACTGAAGAATATGCCGGCCAGTACAATACCATTTTGGAAGCCGTGCAAAAAGAAATAGGAGAGAAGAATGTGCTCTACCAGCCGGGTGTAAGCTACAAAATGGATGGAGCTTACTATGAAGACCAGCTCGATGGACTGGAAGAAACCGTAAAAATGGCGGCTAAAGCAGATGTTATTTTACTCTGCGTAGGGGAGAACACCTACACCGAAAAGCCGGGCGATTTAAATGATTTGTATTTATCTGATAATCAGATCGAGCTAGCTAAAAGATTGGCCGCAACCGGAAAACCAGTGATTTTGATCTTAAATGAAGGCCGACCGCGTATAATTAGCAAATTTGAGCAGGAAATGGATGCCATTGTGCAGACTTACCTGCCGGGCAACTTCGGAGGCGATGCATTGGCAGATATTATCTTTGGAGATGTAAACCCAAGCGGTAAATTACCTTATACCTATCCTCGCTACCCCAATGCGACTATTTCTTATATCCATAAACCCTCTGAAGAGCAGAAAAAAGCAGAAGGCGTGTACAATTATGAAGCAGATTATAATCCGCAATTCAGATTTGGAGATGGCTTAAGCTATACCACTTTTGAATACAAAAACTTAAAGCTGGCTAAAAACACCTTTACAAAAAATGAGGCCATAAAAGTGAGCGTAGAAGTGCAAAATACCGGAAAAAGAGCCGGAAGAGAGGTGGTTCACTTGTTTAGCAGCGATTTATACGCCAGCAAAATTACACCTGATGTAAAACGCTTAAGAAGGTTTGAGAAAATTAGCCTGGCACCGGGAGAAAGCAAAACCGTTACTTTTGAGCTAACGGCTGACGACTTAAAATACTTCGATGCCACCGGAAAAGCCATTACAGAAGCGGGTGAATTTGAATTGTCTGTAGCTGATTTGAATGTTATGTTTGAATTGCTTGATTAAATAGAAAATATTACATTATTGAAAACCCGCAGTGCTTGAGGTGCTGCGGGTTTTGTTTTACAAGTGCCTTTGACGTTGTTCCTTTTTGATCAAGTCATCGAAATTTTGCAACCGAACTTCAAATGCGGTTACTAGATTAAATTATAGTGGAAAATAGTGGAAAAGCTATTGGTTTTCTACTAACTTAATTCTGTGCGGCTGTCCCCTCGAGGGGACTACAGGGGTGTTATTGACGAAATGTAGTAATTGAATCAGCTAAGGAAATCAAATCTTGTTGAATAGTAGACAAAAGATTAAAAGACATTACCCACAAACTGAAGGTCAGCTGTTTTAGTCCAAATTACATTGCGTTGAGCCATTCAAGATTTCTTTCGTCCATCGCTTCCTGAGAAATTAATTTTCCTTCTTTAATATCCTGCTCACTCATTTCCAACATAGCTTTTTGCTCATTTGTTAACTCTATAATGTCGGATTCGGAGGTTTTTGAAGAAATCAGCTTATCAAGCGCCTCTAAAAAATCTCTGTTTTTAATAGAACGGATTTTATCAATTGATCCATTTCTTATGTCATCAACTGCTGCCATTTTATATTAGTTAAAGATTTAAATATCGTTAATTTACTTTTATTTCACTAACGAAGCTTGAAATTTTCAGTTTATTAGGAATAGGTTTGAGAAAATTAGCCTGGCACCGAGAGAAAGTACAACGGTAACTTTTGAGCTAAGCGCTGACGACTTAAAATACTTTGATGCCAGCGGAAAAGTCATCACAGAAGCTAGGAAGGGTGCTTCGTACTAGTTATTGTTATCAGATTAATTGTTATTAATCTTTTTTGAAATTAATTGGTATTATCAGATTAGATTCCACAGGGGTTCCATTATTGTCTGCGGGTTTAAAAGGATAATTTAAACTTTTTATTGCTCGAACTGATTCTTTATCTGCATATGGATCAAAACCTTTTATTATATCTACAGTTGTTATGGCACCGACTGTGTCTACCGTGATTTTAACAAAAGTTCTCCCGTCTGTCTTAAGAGAATCTGGATATCTAATTTGCTTCATTAGGGCCTCATAGAATTTCTCAATTCCGCCTATAGGTTCAGGATAATAATAGTTATAGCTAGTTGTGTCATCAACAACTTCTCCAGTTAAAACAACTCCCATTAACTCGTATACTTCTTCTACACTATCTGCTTCAACAATTTGTTGCCCTTGTGCAGTTGCTAAAAATGAGCTCCCAACTAATGCAGTCGCAGCGGCATACTTCAGAAACTTTTTACTTAGTTGTGAGGGTTTAAATATTCCGCAGGTATTAGAATGTTTAGATTTAAGAATTTCTTCAAGTTCCGATTGGCTTTTGGATGTGAAATCGATAACTTCTTTAGAGCAACCTGAACAATGAAACTTATCTTTGGATAGGTGACTTAAAGTGTCCTTTTTTTGTGGACAATTGAAGCTAAGGTTTACATTCTTGATTTCTGCCATGACTTTACTTTTTTTCATATAAATTGAAAGTGACGAAAAAGTCACATTCGAAGCAATTGATGATAGCTATTCGCTAAATACACCCAAAACCGCATACAGCATCTTTATATTTTAGCTATCCGACAACAAACAACTGTATAAATGCTTACAGACGCTACTATTAGGAATATAACTCCTAACCTAAACCCTTTCTCTCCTAAAACCTAACCGTTAATCGAAAAGAAATGAAAAATACCTACATGTAGGTACTGGTTTCATCAAAAAAGGAAGGGTAGGAGGAGAATTTTATTAAAAGCTTGCTGTATTTGGATAAATGGCTGCCTCTTAGCAGGCGATCAATAATGAGAAGCATGCTATTTTTCAACGAGTTCTTTCAGTCTTTCAAATTCACTTTTCAGTTCTGCTTCTATTTGTTTCAGATAGTCTACCGCAAAGGGTGCTCCGCAGTCCTGGCTATTGGTATGTTGTATTAAAATTCCGTTATCAAAGTAGCTGGCTTCTTCCATTATTTCAGATTGATCCATATCAAACACTTCATTATCATTGTTCTCTTTCATGGCTGTGGAGTCCCAGGTGATGGGTCTGTTGTAGGTGTAATCGGTCACCAGTACGAATGATAACTGCCTCGTCTTTTGTATAAAACTCCTGAATAGCTTTGCCTGTTTCCCCGAAGTGAACTACAGCAATCTTTAATAGCATATCTTTTTGAAAATAATAGGTGGCAGTGCCGCCCTCAGTGGATTGCTCAAGATCTCTTTCATCAATTGAAGTCCACTCAGTGATTTCATTAATTCTCTTAACGTTTTCTTTACTTGGTCGAAGTTTTTCTTCTAAGGCTTCATTATGCTGCGTTTTGGTAATTAAACTATCTTTTTGTTGCTCCTCATATTCTTCTCTTAGGTCTTTGTCAGGCTCAGGAATCATTTCCAGGCGATCGTTTTGAGTAACTGGCTTTTCTTGATTGTCCGTGCAACTGAGCAAAGAGATAATGGTTAACAAGATGAGGGTTGTTTTCATTTTAAATTGATAAATATGGGTTTATTATGAATTAAGTGGAGAACTACATTTAGATACCTGAAAAAATTAGTGTATCAAGCGTTCTCTGCCCGTTCTTGCTTGGGTTTCTGCTTCACTTAAAGAATCTTTCCCTTCTTTTTGCTACTATATAGCAAGATTCTATTTTCTCAACTGATGCCATTTCTATATTGCTCCAAAACACCCCTGTAGTCCCCTCTAGGGGACAGCCTCACAGATGTAAATAAGCAGAAAACTATTCAGCTTAAGCTCTATTTCCTAATATAGCAAAGGTTCTGTCATCTCATTTGAAGTTCAGTTCCAATAACTGCGATCACTTGAACAAAAAGAAACAAAAATTCAAAATCCCTAAAATGAATAAGGCCGATCCCTCTAATGAAAATCAGAATTAGCATTAAGTTTATGGTAGGATCATAATTAAGTACTAAATATGTAAAGCCTTGCTACTACAATGTTGAATACTAAGGCTTTAACTATCTCTTTAATAATAAAATTCTATTATTTCCCATTCTCCATCCGGCTGTTTTGTTAAGTACACGCTCACATTCAGATCCATTTCGTTTCCCTCAACTTTTATTTCTAATTGTGCAGATCCCATTCCGTTGGAAATATTAACACTTCCGGCAGGCATCCATCCATATCCCTTAATTCCTCCGGTCTTATCTAATATCTCCTGATTCTGCTCAATTTCGTTGATAGACACTTTATAGGCCGCAGAACTTTTCATCGCAGTCCTGGCAAATATGATTGTGATAATGAAAAAGGCAACAATCATTCCACCAAGGGCTATAATTCTTGGTAATTTGGCGGGCTTATTAGGATTCTTAACAACAATAGTATTTGCAATTTTATCGCCAAGTCTTTTCTTTTCATGGCTTGCAGCGAGCACTATAAATTCAACAGGCCAGATTATTATGAATAAATTACGAATAAATAATCTCCCAAATGAAGGGATTTCATCTATCATTTTGTCATCTCTAACCATTATACCCGTAATCCATTTTCCCATACTAATTCCTTTAACTGAGTCTTTTGCGAAATACAAAATAAATCCGGGAATCATAACAGCTAACATTACGGCGGTCATTTTATCAAATTCATTTTCCTCAATAAAGTTAGGTCCAAGTGCTAAAAATACCACCGAAACCATTAGTAATGTCATCACAAAATGGTCGATCATAAAGGCAGCTATTCTTCTTTTTCTACTTGAAAGATTTACTTCTTGTTCTAAGAATGTATTCATGTTGTTTTTTATATCTGGTATTTGAGTAGTTGTTATATTTACTATACCTGCTCCAAAATAACTTTTACAGCTAAAATGGCTAACTGATATATAGACTTTTGTCGGTTCTCGTAAATAAAGTTATGAACATAGTTTCTTTCTGAGCTAAATCCTAATGTCATTCGGGAAAGAATACAAGAAACCTTTCTTTAAGTATTGGTTTTATTAAGATAGAAGGATACAATCTAAAATTTCTAGTGGAAAGAAAAAAAATCAACAGGTTTTACTTTATTATTTCCACCAAATACACAATTACGAAAATCCAACCAATATAGAGTAGGGTATAAGCCAATGAATACATTGCTGATACTCCTGGTTTTCCATAAGTAGCCTTTGATTGGCTAAAAACTAATTTTAAGGCCCTGAAGAATACCCAGTAGAGCATAGCTACTATGATAAATAGAGAAAACCAAAAGACAGCTTCCAGTACAATTAGTAAAACAATAAAAAGTATAGTCATACCAATCCATAACAGAATTGATAGAATGATTCCTCCAATGCCATCTAAACCAATATCCGGGAGCTCTGGTAGCTCACCATTATGAGAAATGAAGTCACCTTTTTTAAATTTCCGAAACTGTGGAAAGTTGTCTATCAGGCCCATGCCCTTGTAAAGTCCGTAGGTCATAAACAGAAATAAAGCGGTGGCAATAATCCCTAAAGAGAGGTAGAGGTTTGCCGTGAGGCTTCGGTTATAATTGATCCCGGCCCAATACACCGAAAGTGCTGTAATCACTATTACGAGCAAGGAAACTATAAAAACAGATTTTCCTTTTAAATAGGTTTGTTTTGGTTTCAAGTTTAAAGAGTTTGTTTGAGACTTAATAAAGCATTTGACTGGCCTCCTTTGGAAAAACTAAAGATGAAATGACAGTTATACTTATCATAAATGCATAGAAATAGAGCCAATAACTTAAGTAAGATAAATTATAATATTTGTTTGCAAACGATATAACTGTTAAGCTTAATAGCCATGATGCAATTACCTGGAAAATTGCCTGGAGAAGGCTTGACTTAATATCAAAACCAGACATAAATAGGTAAAAGAAAGTAGATGAAACAAATAGAATTATGATAATAGTTATCTTGTATTGGTTTTTGGTCATGTCTTACAATATTATTTAGCTTGCTATTCTTGTCATCGATATTCTACCGCTTCATGTTGTTCTTGTCTATAATTAATATTAAACATGAGCAGCTTCAAAGCATCGAACATACCTGCTTTCTCAACTAAATCCTAACGGTTCATCGAAAAGCGGTAAAAGTTCCTAATGCTAAGATTGCTTCACCTGCATTCTGTGCGATTAGCATTGACAGAATAGTATGTTCGCAATGACGGTATTGTATTGAGATGGTAGCAATTTTCAAATGCAGGATAATTATCAAATGTAACGAGATCGAGCTCCCTCTCATTCGGAGAGGGTTGGGGTGAGGCTTGATATAGCTTATAAAAAAACACTCAAAAATTTACTAAATAACGCCTTCAGCATTCCATTCACAAACAGGGCATTGAATTATTAAATTGCTTTGTTTTTTCTTCGAGAACATTGGTTTGTTTTAGTTGATGTAAATAATTTGAAAATAAGATCATTTGGGTTTTTTGCATTACTAAAAGCTTTCTTTTGCGAACTCGGTTATAAATAGATTTTTTAAATACTTAGCATCTTGTTTTGTACGCCAGATTAAAACTATTAGAACTGACCATGCACTTATTAAATAAAATACTGGACTACTAGAATTATTGAGGATTTGGTGAAAGAAGTATACGGTGTTTAACAAAACTCCAATAATCAGTAGACGCTTCAATAAGCCATTTAAAGATGTTCTAATATTAACTAAAATACCTTCTTCATTAGGTTCTAGAACACCAGTAATATCTGAAAAAACTAAATTGAATAAGGGAATTGAACCTTTATATAGGATACTATTCTTTCTTTTAATCCAAAAACTTTGGTTTTTCATTTCTCCGTATAATTCATTGGAATATTTGGTGTTAAAATCATGTAATCGAGACCTATCAATCTTTTCATTGAACCAATTTGTAAATGTATATTTGCTAACGGGAAGAGTAAATTGTATTTCTTCTGAAAAAATTGAATTCATTCGGATTCTATATTGTAGCTTTTGTTACTAGTAATCATTTTGAAAACATAGTTCATTCAATTAAAAGGTTTGAACATAACAGCTTTCTCTACCAAATCCTAACCGTTAGTCGTAAAGCGGTTAAAGTTCGACATCCCAAGATTGCGTCACATGAAATCAGCATGATTAGGACAGAACACCGACTGAAGGATATATATAAAACCTCCGGCATTGTGATAGCTTCGGTCTTTCTGATTCCATGTGACATATAGAAATAATATATACACATGAATTCTGTTCGATTAGCATCGACAGAATAGCATGTTCGCAATGACGGGCGCGAATTAATATGGACTTTCGAATCACAATTATGTAAGAATGGTAATTTTACATAGGCTTTTGGCTAGCAGTGTGCTTTACAGCAAGGAGATCCCAAATAAATTCTTCCGTTGCACTCCATAATTTTTTGGAATGACGCGCTATTTTTGAAGATTGTAGGAAAATTCAAATAAAAGATAATTATCAATTGTTGCGAGGTCGGGCTCCCTCTTTTTTTAAGAGAGGGTTGGGGGTGAGTTGTTTTAAATAGGGTTGGAGTGCGATCCTTTAAAGCCTCACTACAAAGTGCGTCATCCCTTAAAATTCTACATCCGTAGGATGCTAATTTATAAGGGATCCTCTTCATTTGGCAACGTTCTTTCTAAAAATGCTAGAAAATATTCCTGTGCTTATTTCGTCTACTCCATTGGAACGTGAGGCCTGGAATCACCTATTAAAAAGGTAATCAATAAAATCAGTGGTGCCTTTGCTTTTAAAATACTTGCTATTGCTGGTTTTTTTTGACCGTTAATTTTATTAAAATGTCTAAGCAACTGCAACTCCTCCATACATAAACCAACGATGGTATTCCCGATTAAATTGAGGAATTTGAGGCTTAAATATGACCATTTTTTATTTTTGCACTATACGCCCAATGACCTATATTTAGTTGTTGTGCTGAGTTACTCTTCTTGTTTCTCTATTAAATGCCTGGCATATTGCATCTCAACATTTTCTTTATTCATCCATTGCCTTAAAGTTGGGTTTATAATGTAATCTGGCTTTACACCTCTCCCAAAGTTTTTATCTAAATCAACAGCATTGGTATATTTTTGTAAAGGTATTGTTATCATCACATTAGGGGTTATTGCACTATTAGGCATCATTCCGCTTGTGTTACCTTGAAATCCTCCGCCAGTTTCTTGACCTACCACAATTGCTTTATTATTTTCAGAAAGTATTGCTACAAAATCGCTACAAGATGACATGCATAGGCCATTTGTTATAATATAAACATTCCCCTTAAAATTATTTTTATTAGGTTTTTGAATTTTATAATAATCGAATTCCTGAGAAAGTAAGGCACCTTTCCATAAATAGGTAGAATCTATTTTTTCAGGTTTTGGATAAAAAATCCGCATCATCCCTTTAATTTGTTTTGCTACTTTATCAGTAACCTCAATGCTGTTCCAATACCTGAAGGGTTTATCAAAAAAATGAGATGCCAAAAACACAGCATTCCCATCTGTCCCACCAGAATTATATCTTAAATCAATAATTAAATTTGTAATTTGTTGCTTATCTATCGTTTTAAATACCGATTTGATATACTTCTTAAAGTTTTGATCATTATTTTTTATGTAGGACTTGCCAAATGATTTAACGGAAAGAACTGCTATATTGTCCGTTACCTCAAATCCCAATTGTTTGGAATTTTCAGATAGTATCGACTTCATAGATTCAAATTTAGCTGATGATACGCCATTTAATGTATAAATTTCTATGGCATCATTAAACTTTGTTTTTATTTCAAAACTGTCATTTAAATCAATTATTGATCTATACCAAAGAGCAAATCTATGATTTAGCATTAGTGTTTTTAAAGTGGTGTTGTATCCATCAGATGGGATTGAATTCATTAAAATATCAACTATCTCATTAATGGGTTTACCGTTTATTGCAAGAACTTGGCTTTCAATTTTTAAGCTTTTATTTTTCGAATGGTTTTTTGTTATAAAGACTTGATTGCTTTCATCAATAAATACTTCAATAGGAATTAGATTTGATTTTTGATCAATAAACTTTTCATAAGTATCTGATAAAGTTACTGCAGTGTGTAAACATCCAATTTGTGCGATTAATGGTTTTATTTTTCTATAGTATTCAATTGTATTTAAAGAATCTGTAAAATCATTTATAGTAGAACTAATTAGAGAATCAAACTCTTTTTCAGTAGTATAGCGATAAAACCCAGGATGGGCTTCACTTAATTCTTTCATCAGCATACTCGTCCACGTTTTTAAGCTATCTGCTGGAAATTTCTCTTCTGGTGAAAACGTCTTACTGTCCTGCGAAAAAAGATTAGTTGAAAGAAAAGTCATCAAAAGCAATGGTACAATTTTTATTCTCATCAATTTAAATTTTTATGAATGCTAAGAACGCAAAGGTTTATGAAAGCTTGCAATAGATTATATATTTCTGAGCGGTTTGCTGAATATTAAGCACAAAGTTGAGAATATACAGCTTTGGGCACTTCAAGGCCCAAAGTTATTAATCCCTACATATTTTCTTAAATATAGTCATTTTCAGCGTAAGCACTATCTGCCTCATGCCCCATATGTAGTGATGCCAAAAGTTATTTACTCTTTAGTTTGTAATTTTATCCAAGCTTCAATTTCCTCTAATGCAAGCGGTGAGAAAGTCTGCTCGATAGTTGAGTAGTCATCTGGCAAACCCGTGTCAGCTTCTTGAAATAAATGGTTTAGTTTTGGGATTTTTTTGATCGTCACCATTTCGTTTCCCCCTTTATCTAAGGCCAATTTTATTGCACCTAGGTTTTGTTCTGCTGGAATTTGCAGGTCTTTTGCTCCATTTATTGCCAAAACAGCACAGTTAACCTGCTCAAGAGCGATTCTTGGATCATACCGGAGAAAATTTTGAAACCAAGTAGCCGTAAATATCTCAAGAATTTTATCTACGTCCTCAGCTTTTATCTCTTCAGGTAAACGCCCTGGTTGAGCTTTTAAAGATGCTGTTAGGTCAGATCTGGTTTCATCTAAATCACTGGATTCAATAACAGCTGTAAAAATGCTTTCATAAAAGGCTAGTTCCGCCTGTGTTTTATCAAGGCTAATTCCTTTGGCTTTATTAAGGGTTTCTGTCTGTAGTAAAATCAGCTCATATCCAGTGATGGCTGGGGCAGCCATCATCACTATAAAACTTATATCTTTTCTCAGGGAAGCAACTAAGGGAGCGATCAATCCACCTCCACTATGACCAATCAGACCAATTTTGTTTGAATTGATGTCTTTTCTAGATTTCAAATAGGCAACTGCGCTTTCTACATCACTTGCTATTGCTGCGTAAGCAGCGATTTCATATTCTCCTTGTGACTGCCCAACGCCTCGGTCATCATACCTCAAAACACCAATTCCGTTTTTTGTCAAATAGTCAGCAATTACTAAAAATGGTTTGTGTCCTGCTACTTCCTGATTTCTATTATGCGCGCTGCTCCCGGATATTAAAACCACTATAGGAAAATCAACTTGATTTTTAGGTAGCGTCAATGTGCCAGCCAATGTAATATTAGCTTCTTTATTTTGAAACATTACATCCTCCGAAAAATACGGGTAGGGTTCTTTTGGTTCTTGAGGTCTTGGTCCAATATTAATATCCTGAGCTGTTAAAGGATAAAGCGTAATCAGAAGACATAATAAGATGATAGGATGCTTCATTTTATTTTTGGTAATGTTTCATTGGTTAGGGTGGAGTCAATTTTTGCTACGGATTGGGCTAAAAACTGTGGTGAATTAATAGCCTATTACATTCCGCCTTAACTAAAGGTAGCAAAAAGCAATAAAATTTCAAATATCTGAAAAACCACCATTGTTTTTAGCCTCCTGTTGTAGCCATTTATCTCTCTGTTGGCGATAAGCTAGTTCTATACATTTATCTTTTTCTGAATAAAATTCATTTTCAAAGCTCATCAATTGCTTTGCTATTTTATTAGAACCTGTATTTTGTTCACTCACATATGCCACAATTTCTTCATATTGTAAAATTTTGAAACAGTAGTCAATCAGTTCTGTGGCGATCTCCTTTCCCATTCCATTTCCCCAATATTTCTCTCTAAGTCTGTAAGCGATCTCATATTCTTCTTTTTCATTGACATAGACACCGCAAATGCCCACAAATTGATCAGAGGCTTTCTCTATAACAGCCCAAATATTAAAGTGGCTTCCTTCCTTATTGTAATAACTGATGAACCGATTGAGCTCTTTCTTGCTTTCTTCCAAGGACATAGGTGGCTTAATAAACTTCATCACAAGAGGATTACCCTGCATGTCATGAAAATCAGCTATATCATTTCGATGTAACTTTCGAACAAATAATCTGTCAGTCTCAAAAATTGAAAGTTGGGTCATTTCGGTGATTGCTTGCTTATAAAATTGCACAGCTAAATATAGGTTGATTCATTTACCTTTAGCATAATCTTCTTTAAAAGTTAGCGGAATGAGCTATTTTAGAAAATACTCTGTTCAGGATGGCATACCGTCTTATTAATCTTCGCCCGCCACATGATCGGCATGGTAGGCTCCTCGTTCTCCTATGGGTTTATCCTCTCCGATGGTGGTGTCCTTGCTGGTTTGATGCTCCATTTCAGCATTGATTTCTGCCCCCAGCAGGATGATGAATGCAGTAAGAAAAAACCAAAGCATCAGGATAATAACTGCCGCAAAACTACCATAGGTGGCATCTAAAGTGTCAAAATTGCTCACATAGACGTTAAAAAGGAAAGAGCCAATCAGCCATAAAAGAGTAGCTACAACAGCTCCCCAGCTGGCCCACCTGAACTGAGGGTTGCTACGAGCAGGAGCCACTTTATAAACGATGGCTAAAGAAGTCATCACTATTAAGGCAAGAACAGGCCATCTTACGAGTTGAATAGTTGTTTCCAAAGTTGAGGGTAAACCGAAATTATTAATAAACGCGGGAAATGCCACTACTATGGCAAGCGCTATAAAACCGATGATAATACCACCTATGGTCACTAGCAGTGTGATGCCGGATAATTTTAAAAAACCACGTTGATCTTTTTCGTTATAGGTGATATTTAGTCCATTAAAAAGTGCTCTGGTACCGATGTTGGAAGTCCAAAGACTTATCAAAATACTTAAAACCAGGCTCCAACCTAGTTCGGATCCAGATTTTCCTGATTGCCTTTCTAATATATCGCCAATTACCTGGCGCGCCTGATTAGGAAGGATATTCCCTAGCTGATTCATTTGCTGACTCACCTCAACGGGATCCATTATTAAACCATAAATGGATAACGCTGCGGCGATGGTAGGGAATATGGCAAGGAAAAAGAAAAATGCAGTTCCTGCCGATACTATAAGGATATGGTCTTTGGAGAATTGATCTTTCACCCTTAGGGCGATCTCTTTCCAGCCTTTTTTTGGTATTTGTTTCGGTTTCTCTGCCTTTTGCCCTATTTTATCTGTTGATGTATTGCTCAATATGAAAAAATTTACATGCTACAATTAAAAATGATAACCCAGTAAGCGCTAAAATCTTATCCGCACTTATTAAAAAAACGGGCACTTTTATTAAAAGTTGGATGAGAGCCTAAAGGATCAAAAACATGAATATATAATGAATGCCATTAGCAGAAATTGTAATAAATATAATAGAGTTTATCTTCAAAATAGGGTTCACTGAAAATATCATGCGTGTAACCATCATATTACTTGATTCGCTTTCTTTTAACGAATGAAACAAGATGACTTCAGGGATTTTTGCGCTCTTAGGTGAGTGGCTACAATGGAAAAATGTAACGATAATAATAGTATCCCAATCAGAAACTTGCCATCCCTTTGACTGCGCGGGTTACATGTGAGAGTAGAGCGAAAAGGATTTCGAACGAAAACTCAGAGATTCCCACCCATGCGGGAATGACGTGCTAAGGAAGTAATAATTAACTGTCCCAAACAGCCTTTTTATAAATGTAAATGAAACGCTTATTGGAATGCTAAAATAAAATCTGCATTTTTGGTTGATAAGAACTTACATACAATCATGCGCTATAAGTTATTACATACCAGCCTTACTTTCTTGTTCATTTTTTGTACCGCAGCTGCTTTTGGCCAACAACCTGAGTGGCAGGATTTATCAGTCATCAGCCAGGGGACGGAGAAGCCACATGCTACATTTATTCCTTACTCTAACGAAGCGGAGGCGTTGGCAGGTGCGGCATCTTCGCATATACAATCACTTAATGGCCAATGGAAATTTCATTGGAGTAAAAATCCTGCAAGCAGACCTGTTGAGTTTTATAAAGATGATTATAGCGTGAAGGAATGGAATGAAATTCCGGTACCGGGCGATTGGCAGATGTACGGCTACGACTATCCGCAGTACAGCAATATCGAATATCCATTTCCAAAAAATCCTCCTTTTATCCCTGAAGATTATAACCCTGTAGGGTCTTATAAAACTAATTTTACTATTAATAAAACAGATATGGAGGGAGAAGTTTTCCTGCATTTTGGTGGAGTTAATTCTGCCTTCTATTGCTGGGTAAATGGGAAAAAAGTAGGGTATAGTGAAGGCAGCAAGACGCCAGCTGAGTTCAACATCACCTCTTTTATTAAGGAAGGGAAAAATACTCTAGCAGTAGAAGTGTACCGCTGGAGCGATGGAAGCTACCTGGAAGACCAGGATTTCTGGAGATTGAGTGGCATTGAGCGTGATGTGTATCTGGTCACCACTCCTAAAATCAGAATAAGAGATTTTTTTGCGACTCCGTACCTGGAGAATAATTATAAAGATGGAAAGCTTTCTGTTGCTGTAGACATCGAAAATAAGAATAGTAAAAGCACAGGAAAACAAACTGTTGAAGTGGCTCTTTTCGATACTGAAGGAAGAGAGATCAAACGTGTGAATAAACAAGTATCTGTCAGCAATGATACAAATGTCATTTTGGAAGTTAAGGTGCCCAATGTAAAGTTATGGTCTGCAGAAAAGCCGTACTTGTATCAGCTAGTGATCAACTTGAAAGATGATAAAGGCAATGTTTACCAATCAACCGGAAGCAAAGTAGGTTTCAGGGAAGTGAAGATAGCTGATGGTCAGCTCCTCGTAAATGGTCAGCCTGTTCTCCTGAAGGGTGTAAATCGACATGAACATGATGAGAGGTACGGCCATGTTATTTCGAGAGAGTCCATGTTGAAAGATATTGAACTTTTCAAACAGAACAATATCAACGCGGTCAGAACCTCTCATTACCCTAACGATCCGCTCTGGTATAAGCTGTGCGATGAATATGGGATTTATGTAATTGATGAAGCCAATATAGAAACGCACGGCTTTGGCTATGATGAAGATAAAACGCCAGCCAACAAACGGGAATTTTTGGAGCCACACCTGGACAGAATGAGGCGTATGGTGGAAAGGGATAAGAACCATTCTTCCATTATTATTTGGTCAATGGGTAATGAAGCAGGGGATGGGCCTGCTTTTATTCAAGGTTATGAGTGGTTGAAGCAAAGAGATAGCTCCAGAGTGGTACATTATGAGCGGGCTGAAAGAGGGAAGGAGTTTAAGGAAAGGCATTCAGATATTATTTCATGGATGTATGCCCGTACCTGGGATCTCGAAAAGCATTATATTGATCAATACCCTGATCGCCCTTTTATCTGGTGCGAATATTCCCATGCCATGGGCAATAGCACCGGTAATTTGGTGGATTTGTGGGATTTTGTTAGAGAGCATCGGCAAGTACAAGGTGGTTTCATTTGGGATTGGGTAGACCAAGGTTTGTTGAAAAAAGATGAAGAAGGGACTGAATTTTGGGCCTACGGAGGTGATTTTGAACCGGAAGGGGTGCACCATGATAATAACTTCTGTCTCAATGGCTTGGTAAATCCAGATAGAAGTCCGCACCCTGCACTCGAAGAGGTGAAATATGTGTATCAAAATGTGCATGTATCCCAAACTGAAGCTGGTGCAATTGAGGTCTTCAATGAAAACTTCTTTACCAACCTGAGTGAATATGAAATAAGCTGGGAACTATTGGAAGATGGTGAAGTGGTTCAACAGAAAGTGCTTAACGACTTCGATTTGGCACCTCAAGAAAGCAAAATCTTGAATATTAACCTCAATTCAGCTGTTTTTGATAAAGAAAGCGAGTACTTTATCAATTTTTATGTACGGCAAAAAGAGGATGAGCCCTTTCTTGAAGAAGGCTATCTGTTAGCAAGTGATCAAATCCTATGGCAAGAAAGAGAAGAGAAAGTTGAAACTCCATCAACAAGTAAACTGAAAGCCAAAGACAACAAAGAAAGTATCACTGTTTCAGGACAATCATTTGAAATAGTTTTTGACAAGGTTTCCGGTCAACTGATTTCCATTAAAAATGGTGAAAACGAATTGCTGAAAGAGCCTTTGACCTTCAGCTTCTGGAGGGCTGCTACTGATAATGACTTTGGTAACCAGATGCCAAAACGTCTGGAAGTTTGGAAATCTGCTACACAAAATCAGAAAATTTCTTCACTGAAGCTTGTGGAGAAGAATAAAAAAGTAGTTAAAGTCGCTCAGCAGGTAAGTTTCGATAGTTTACAATCCACAGGAACCATTGCTTACCAAATTTCCGGAGATGGCAGCATCAAAGTAGAAGTGTCTTTTGATTATAAAGAAGATGATTTACCCGAGCTGCCTCGTTTCGGAGTTTCCATGATTTTGTCTGATCAGTATAATAATGCGGAATGGTATGGTCGCGGTCCGCATGAAAACTATTGGGACAGAAAAGCATCGGCTTTTGTAGGGAAATACAGTATGCCAGTTGAGGACCTGGGCTTTGCTTATATCCGACCGCAAGAAAACGGCTACAGAACTGACACCCGCTGGCTAAAGTTGACAAATGGAAACGGAAAGGGCTTACTCATTAAAGGAGAGCCTACTTTCAACTTTAGTGCGCTTTATAATCTGACCTCAGATTATGATGCCGGAATGCAAAAGCAACAGAGGCACTACACTGATATCAAATCAAGAGACCTGATCCAGCTCCATATTGATTACCAGCAAATGGGAGTAGGGGGCGATGACAGCTGGGGAGCAAGGCCCTGGGATAAGTACAACTTAAAAGCCCAGGATTATAGGTATGTCTTTGAAATAGTGTTGGAGTAACAATCTTTGCTATTAACTATCAACATTAAAGAGTAAGGTAGTAAAGTCTAATCGTAGATTTAATGTGCAATTTCTATTGAGTGATAAATGCTTTAATGATGGTAGGGTTTAAGGATCCAGTAAGTTTTTTAAAAACTACCTTTTTTCCTTCAGGACCTGGTAATTTCTTCGATCTTCAGTTTAATTTTTTTCGATTCCTTAACTATCTTTTCATAGGAATCAATTTTTTGTTCTATAAAAGATTGATAAATAATGAGTTTATTCCTTAGCACAACGATGTTACCCTCGTTTAAAATTTCCATATCAATCATATCTACGTTACTTGTAAGCCATTGTATTAATTCATCCGTGAAATAATCAGTTTGAAATTCTCCCTTTCTTTCGCTTTCAATCACTAGTCCCTCATAAAAATTAGTTAACATTTTTCTTATAGCAAGATCTTCAATTAAAGTCAGTTTTCCAGAGGACTTCATCGAACTATATGTAGAAGAAGTAGGTACATAATTCTGCAATTGCATTGCTTCCAATAAGGCATTGCCTATGTTTTCTACACTATCTGAAATCAGTAATTCAAGCAAATTTTGTACTTTCTCTAAATTCTGTTTGTTTAAAGGTATTTGATAATTTTCGTATGTATCAATATCCCCCGAAAGGTCTTCCGCTAAGGAATTCAATAAAACGTAACTTTCTTTCCTATCTTGATTTATTTTTGCTCGCTCATTGATATAGAAGGCAATGTATACTCCTAAAATCACAACAACAAAGTTGGAAAGATGACTAAGCCAATTATAATTTCTTTTCATTTTAATTTCCAATTATTTTTCTTGCTTAAACATACTAATTTTTATATTAAAAAAATAAATACAACAATTTAAAGAATAATTTTACCTACATATAAAAAGACTTAGTCTCCCAACATTTTTTCATACTGTCTTAGTGCCAAAAGCTGTTCTTTTGCTGATTTACTTCTGTCGTTGAGCTCAATTCCGGGCACTTCCTTAATTAATTGCTCAACCCCATCCACTAGTAATTGATTGGGATAATATTGATCTCTTAAATAATGCACACATTTTAGCGCCCTAAAGCCATTGAACCATTGGAAAAAGCGCTCTCGAAAATGCTCTATCCCTGTAGACTGCTCTTTGATTTTTTCAATGACCTCCATAAATTGATGCTGTTCAAGAAAATCTAAGAGAGGGTGGTTGGCATATCCAGGAAACCCATCTGAGCCGATTTGCTCAAAAAATGACTTCAAGTCCTTGAAAATTTTGAAATTGTAAGAAAATGTAAGGTCTTTTTGATCGTTTTCATACTCCTGCATAGCCCTACCAGTACCAAATGGCACTCTATCGGATTGACGAGGGGAAGGGATAACTGCTGTGGCTGTGATATTGGAAAAACCACCTAGAGGAATAATTTTATGCAGGAAATAGAAATCTTCACCGGCTTTGCGCTGATTCATGCCACCCTGCTTTTGGTAAATGCTAGATCTTACCGTCATGCTGGATCCTATGGTATGAAAAGCAAATGGATAACCGGCATAGCGGAGTGCCTGAATATAATAACGCAAATGCAATTCATATAGAATAATAGGTTTTTGCAGCGCAGGTTCAACCTCCAAAGGGTGCTCATAATGGATGGAAGCCCCAACACAATCAGGATGCTTTTGAAAATGCGAAGCTATGGTCTGCAAATAATTTGGCTCACATAAACTGTCTGCATCAAAACAAATTATAATTCCATCTTGGTTAATGCTATTCAATCGAAAAGCCGCTTCATCCATGCCAATTTTCCTTGCCAATCCGACTCCTGCATGTTTTTTCGGCAAGTCAAATGCTTTAATAACATGGTAAGTTATAAAATTGCTTTGGGCATTCTTTTTGAAATTATTTATTTGCTCAAGCGTACTATAACTGATATTTTTAACTTCTTCAGAAGCATTTAGTGGATGATTAATCACCAATATCACCTCAACAGGGCACTTTGTACTATCACATTGATCTAAAGATTGTAAAGTATTGATTAATTCGGTTTCCTTAAAAACCGGAATGACTACAGATAAAAACGTATTTTCCTTTATGGGAGTCTTGATAAACCTTTCAGGATGCGCATATCTTTCAAAATAAGTATTCTGCATCAGGGTGCAAGTCTTTCAATTTTCCAACCGCCTGTTTCTAATTGGGTATAACATAACCTGTCGTGTAATCGGCTGGGCCTGCCTTGCCAAAACTCTATCAGGTTTGGCTTGATAGCGAATCCACCCCAATGTGGTGGTCTTTCCACTTCTTCTCCTTCAAATTGGGCTTCAATATCTTTCAATCTTTCATCTAAAACGTCTCTTTTGCTAATAGGCTTACTTTGTGGAGATACCCAGGCACCAATCTGGCTGGAGCGTGGTCTGCTTTTAAAATATTCATCGCTCACTTCTGCAGTAACCTTTTCCGCAGTACCTTCAATGCGCACCTGTCTTTCCAACTCAGGCCAGAAAAAAGTGAGTGCAACCTGCGGATGTGCCACTATTTGCTGGCCTTTATCACTCTCATAATTGGTGTAAAATATAAACTCTCCCTTTTCCACCCCTTTTAACAACACAATGCGGGAGGAGACCTTTCCATTGTTATAAGTAGCCAGATTCATAGCGTTGGGCTCGTATATTTCAGAGCTCACTGCATTTTCAAACCAGTTCATAAATTGTTGAATAGGATCTTTTGAGGCTTCTTCAGTTGTTAAACTGGCCTTTGTATATTCTTCGCGTAAATCTGCAATCGATTTTTTCATACTTTTTTGATAATTAATTGAGTATTTATTGGCTGCTTATAGAATTTAAAATTATTATTGTTTATGATTGTTTCAAAACTAAGTGCTTAATTTAAAAATAATTTGTGCAAATAGGTTTCAATAAGGTATTTGAATTTGAGAAAAAACAAAATTTTGATCGAATTAAGGTTAACATCTGCCCAGCTAAGGATTTTATAAATTAAATAGATGAAGTTAAGAATAGATTTAAAAGTGAATAGTAGCCAGGCCTGGATAGATACTGTCATGTCCGACTTTGATGCTTTTTTACAGGACCATGCCAATTGTGAGCGCAAAGCTTCCAGTATGGCTTTGAGTTTTGTGGCGAAATTCCCTGATAGATTAGAAATTATACCTCAGTTGATAGAAACCGCTGTAGAAGAATTAGAGCATTTTCGGGATGTTTACCGGTTAATGGAAGAAAAAGGGATTCAATTACCCCATGAAATAGGTAAAGATCATTATGTAGCTGATTTAATTGCTTTCTGTCGGCATGGAAAGGACGAAAGATTTATGGACCGTTTGTTATTAGCTTCATTAGTAGAAACCAGAGGTGCGGAACGATTTAGAATGGTATACGAGGCTCTACCTGAAGGTGAAATCAAGAAATTTTACCATCGGTTATGGGCATCCGAAGCCAAGCATGGTGAAATATTTATAGATATGGCGCTACATTATTTTGATAAAGAAGCAGTTTATCTTAGATTGGACCAAATGAGTGAGGCTGAAGCTGAAATCCTTAACAACTTACCTTTAAAACCAGCACTTCATTAATGGAGTTTTTTGAATTTAAAAATATTGACAAACCACTAAAAGGCGATTTATTATTGTCTGAACCGTTATTGCCCGATCATAATTTTGACAGGACGGTAATATTACTATGCGAACATAATGAGGAAGGGTCATTTGGATTTGTACTAAACAAACTTTCCATTTTAAAGGTAGATGAAGTTTTACAGGACATTCAATCCTTCGATACCAGTTTATATGTAGGAGGCCCGGTGCAACAAAACACCCTTCACTTTATACATGATATAGATTTATTGAAGGAAGGAGGACAAAAAATAATGGATCATTTATACTGGGGTGGTGACTTTGATCAATTATTAAGTATGGTGCAAAAAGGAAATATTGATAAAAATAAAATTAGGTTTTTTGTAGGATACAGCGGCTGGTCTGAATTACAATTGCAACAGGAAGTAGATAAAAATACATGGATAGTTGCGCGTGGCGTACATCCTTCCTATATCTTTAACACGGATCCCGAGAAACTTTGGAAAGATATATTGGAGAAAATGGGTGGGAGATTTAAGGTGTACGCTAATTATCCTTCCGACCCGAAACTAAATTGATAGAAAGAATTAACAAAATTTAATTAATATTGTATCTGTTGAATAAAGTACACTAGATTATGATGGACGAAAAAGGTACTTCAAAGCATCCAAATGAAAATGAGGATCAGGAGAAGTTTAATGAGGTAAATTCAGAAAAAGCAAATGAGCAGACTCCCGAAAAGGAAAGTGCTACCGATAATGATGAGGCCGAGGAAGAGGCTAAAGCTTTTGCTAATTATGAAAAAGAGGATGTGGAAGATAAAGACGGAACTTCTAATTCAGAAGCACCTTTAAAATCTTCAGAAATGGAAGCTGCTGCCTATGATTTACCCACTGAGGATGATGATGCAGAAAAAAGCGAGGAATCTACCCCTAAAGCTGCATCTGCGAATGCAAAAACCACTGAGCCTGCAGAGGATAGTGTGGGACTAACAGAAGCGGAGGATGAAGCTGCAATGCTGGCTGAAACCGCGAAAAAGGATGCTGAAAGTCAGATTTCTAATACAGATGAACGCATGAGTGCTTCAGAATTAGAAGCTGCTGCTGATGATGAGGAGAAAGAAGCGGAAGAAAGTACAGCGAAAACTACTGAAAAGCCATCCGAAATTGAGCCTTCTGTTTCCAAAGAAAACAAAAATGATGATAGTAGTGAGGCTGATGAAGATGAGCATGAAGATCATGAAGATGAATTACCTGATTATACCAATTTTGATAAATCTCAATTAGTAGAGGCCATCAAAGAAATATCTCATTCTGATAATTTTAAAAGAGCTGATAAAATTTTATCTGAAATAAAACCTGTTTTTGACGAAATTCATGATGCCGAGAAGAAGGAAGCCTTAGATAAGTTTCTTGCAGAAGGCGGAGAAGAGGCAGATTTCTCCATGAAGCACGAGGAGTTAACGGATAGATTTGAAGCCAATCTTCAGTTATATAAAGACAGAAGAAGAAAATATTATAAAGAACAAGAAAAGCAAAAAGACGATAACCTTAAAAAGAAAGAAGAAATTCTGGACAGATTGCGTGAGCTAGTTGACGGGGAAGAAACCATTACGGGCTTAAACGTAATTAAAGAGTTACAAAAAGAGTGGAAATCGGTGGGGCAGGTGCCTGGTAATCAGGCTAAAACCCTTTGGGCTAATTACAATGCCTTATTGGATAGGTATTACGATCAACGGAGTATTCTATATGAGTTAAAAGAGCTCGACAGAAGAAAAAACCTGGAAGCGAAGAAGGAACTGTGTGAAAAAGCCGAGGCATTGTCAGAAACTAACGATGTGCCTTTTGCCATTAAAACACTTAATGATTTACACGAGGAGTATAAGCATATTGGTCCGGTACCAAAAGATGATCAGGAGCCACTTTGGCAGCGCTTTAAGGCAGCTTCAGATGCTATTTACGATAAGAGAAAGGATTACCTGAAAGATCTGAAAGAGATTCAGGATGTAAACCTTGAGAAAAAACAGGCAATTATTGATAAGATTAAGCCTATTTTAGAATTTAATTCCGATAGGATCAAAGACTGGAACAATAAAACCAAGGATGTTTTAGCCATACAAAAAGAGTGGGAGAGTACCGGTCAGGTGCCAAAAGAAAATGCAAAAGAAATTAATAAAGCTTTCTGGAGTAATTTCAAGCAATTTTTCGCTAATAAACATGAGTTTTTTAAACGCTTAGATTCACTGAGAGAAGAAAACTTAAAAACCAAGCAGGCATTGGTAGAACAGGCGGAAGCCTTAAAAGACAGCACAGACTGGGCTAAAACTGCTGATAAGTTGAAGCAGTTACAAAACCAGTGGAGAGAAATTGGTCCTGTACCAGAGAAATTCCGTGAGAGTATTTACAAGCAGTTTAAGGCGGCTTGCGATGCCTTCTTTGAACACAAAAGAGCAGGAAACCAAGAGTCAGAGAAAGAATATAAAGATAATCTGAAAGCCAAGGAAGATATTATATCTCAAATTAAACAGCTAGAGCCTGGCGATATTGAGCAGTTAGAGGCTTATGAGCAAGCTTATAGTAAATTAGGCTTTGTACCTCGTAATTCCATACAAAAAGTGAAGGAACACTTCTCAGATGCGATTGCTAGCTTTATAGAGAAGTCGGAGTCTGTTTTGAGCGAGGAGCAACTGGCTAAGGTGAAATTAATGGCGCAGTTAACTAAAATAATGGCTGGCCCTAATTCTGACAGGAAGCTGAATCAGAAAGAAAATGCGTTAAGGAAAAAGATTAGTGATTTGCAAAACGACATCGTTACCTGGAAAAATAACCTTGAGTTTTTCGCCTCATCTAAGACGGCTGACAAATTGAAAAAAGAATTTGATCAAAAAATTGAGGAAGCGGAAAATGAAATCTCGCTGTTAAAGAAGCAGTTACGGATTGTGAGGTCAGTTGATTAAAAAAAACCTTTAAATTTTTTGCAGATAGGGTTTGGTTTAATAAAAAGTGCCCCTATATTTGCATCCGCATTCAGGGATAACAATCACCCAAAAATGCAAAAGGCCTCTTTAGCTCAGCTGGTAGAGCAACTGACTTGTAATCAGTAGGTCGCTGGTTCGATCCCGGCAAGAGGCTCCAAAGCCACTCGAAAGAGTGGCTTTTTTTATGGGCCAAGGTTAAGGTTTTTAATATTCAATCGGGATGCGATGCTATTAGAAAGATTAAGCCCCAACTATCTTCTCCTTTTGGCTAGATCATATGCATTAGTGAGACTCAGATCCTTTTAAATTTAATTTTTCCATCAAAATTCTTAAATTGAATAAAAAAACGATGGAAAACAGAAGAAGCTTTGTGAAGAAGTCCATTATTGGCGTTGCAGGCATAAGTTTATCTGCCGCTGCTTTAAGTCCCTATTTGGCAGCTCAAAATAAGAAAAAGTTAGGAGTGGCATTGGTAGGCTTAGGCTATTATAGCACAGATTTATTAGCCCCTGCGCTACAGATGACAGACAACTGCTACCTTGCAGGTATAGTTACAGGCACACCAGCTAAAGCTATTACCTGGCAAAAGAAGTATAATATTCCTGATAAGAACATTTATAACTATCAAAATTTCGATAGCATAGCCAATAATCCCGACATAGATGTGGTATATGTGGTGCTTCCTACTTCCATGCATGCTGAATATACCATTAGAGCCGCTAATGCTGGTAAACATGTTTGGTGTGAAAAGCCTATGGCCGTAACGGAGCAGGATTGCCTAAAAATGATTAGTGCCTGTGAATTAAACAAGGTTAAATTGAGTATAGGCTATAGAATGCAACATGAACCTAACACTCGTAAAATAATAAATTACAGGAAAAACAACACTTTTGGTGCTATTCATTTAGTTCAGGCTTCTGCAGGATATTACGATGGTAGAACCGATCATTGGAAATTTGAAAAAGCAATGGGTGGTGGAGCAATGTATGACATGGGAGTATATCCGCTCAATGCAATTCGATATATCACTGGGGAAGAGCCTAAGAGTGTCCTTGCCCAACAATTTACCAATAGGCCTGAAATTTTTAATGAAGTAGATGAAACAACTCTTTTTCAGGTGGAATTTCCCAGCGGTGCACTCGCAAACTGTTGTACCAGCTTAGGAATGAGTGTGAATGATTTGCAGGTGAACTGCAAAGATGGATGGTACAAATTGAATCCCTTTCAGGCCTATAGTGGCATCAAAGGAAGTGCCAGTAATGGTGAGATGCTTAACGCTACCATTCCTAACCAACAGGCTCTACAAATGGACAATGATGCTAAATCAATTTTAAATGATCAGCCCGTCTTGGTACCAGGAGAGGAAGGTTTGAAAGATATTAGAGTAGTAGAAGCGATTTACAAGTCGGCCAGAGAGGGCAAAAGCATCAAACTGTAAAAAAACACCATTATATTTAACATAAGTTATTTACATACAATTATTTGTAGTTATATTCTAAAAAATATTCTTAATAAGAAAATTACTGAACCAAAAGTTATGTCCGTCAATAAAAAAGTTAAAAAAGTAGCTGAGGCTATCAACAAAGCCGCTGATAAGTTAATTAAACTAGTCAATAAGAAGTCATCAAAAAAGAAAATATTACAACAGGTAGACAAGGTTCAGGATCTGAGCAAAGACCATAAGAAGCTAAAGAAAAAGCTAAGTACCAAAGCAGCTAAAGTCAAAAGCAAAGCAGCAAAAGCTACTAAAGCTTCTGCAAAAACTGTCGCTAAAGAAGTTGCCGCATCCGGTAAGAAAATTGAAAAGGAGTTACTAGAGAAAAGAGCAACGATTGCCAAATCTAAAAAACTAAAAGGCCCTACAGAAAAGGAAAAAACACCTGCAAAGACCTCAGTAAAAAAACAGATTAAAGAAGTAAAAGCCGCTGAAACTAGTATCTCTGGTAACAAAAAAAGTAGCGAAATGAATGCGAGAGATGCCAATTCTTATATATCTGATATCAGCACACTAAATGAGCTTGAAACCTTCACGAAAGGAGAGAAGCGCAAAAGTGTTGTAGAGAGGGCAACCTCGCGGAAGAATGCTTTAAGTGAAAGTTAAACAAGCTTTGGGTTTGAAGAATCGTTTTTTGCAACGATTCTTCAAATCAAAACCGCTCTTTATTAATTAAATCACCATTTTCGTCATAATACCGCCAGGGGCCAGATTTTTCATCATCTCTGTATCGGCCTTTTACTACCATATTTCCTAGGCTATCATATTGAAAATAGCGTCCATGTTTTAGTCCATCTTTTAAGGAGACTTCAAATTTTACCTGCTCGTTTTCATAATATTCAATAAAGGTTTTACTATTTAAATCTTCCGGAAGTATATTCTCAATGGAGATAAAATCTTCCTCTTCTGTTTGAGTGGTATCAAGCACATCATTCACTAATAGGCTACTTTCTTTCACTAAAGCATTCCAGCTGCTCATTTGCTCATGATTTAAATAATGCATTCTAGCCTGATGCTTCAATAAGTCACCATCTGCAGTAAACTGCATGCCAACCATTGGGAAACTTCTAAAATACGGTTTATGCGGTGTAAGCTCCTTCCAGGATTCATCGTCCAATAATCGTTGAGCATCGCTCAAAAACTCTTCAGCGCTTAGATAGACAAACAGGTTAGATGTATAAGAGAAATCCTCCATGAATACAGCATATTCTTTCGTATTATCCAATGTTTTTCGCTGTTCTACTGCTGATATTATTTTCCCTAAAGTACGAGGTGAATTACTAAAGACGACATATTCATCCATGATGGTGTAATATGGTTTATCAATACCTTCAAACGCTTTACCAAATAACAACTTAAAAAAGCCTTTAATAGAAAGAAATTGTATATCATGCCCTTTATAACTGATGCCCTTGAACTTAACCGGTGTTTTCTTCTTTATTTGCGCTTCAATATAATCCATGCGTTCTCTGGTATCATCAAACCCTTTATGTTTGATGGCAACTGCTACTTCTACTTTATTTTTATTACTGTTAGAATTCAGTTGAATCAAAGCTATTTCATTATCCATCCAACTTAAAAAATCATCTTCTATAGAGATTTTAAGGTATTTTTCAATTTTTTGCTTGCTTTCCATAAACGATTCACCATCCTCATCAGCTTTCAAAACCTTCTCCATCTGCTTATAAAAGTCAATAGCATTGCTAAAGCCTAAACTCATAAAATAAGAGGCATTGTCCGGTACAATGGTTCCAACGTTAATTTCACCATCTCCTGATTTCATAAGAGCCGTTAACAAATTAGGTTGATCTTTCTGTACACTGGAATAACCCTCTACAGAAAATACCTCGTCAGTGGCATCAAGCGACATTCCACTATATTTTAATATTTTTAAAACATCTAAGCTTTCAGATTCAGTACCATCCATCCAGATGGTTAAGTAATCTGCAAATGCTGGGTAATTGATATACATTTTAATGTCATTCCCACTCAATTCTCTGCTTACGTCTATAAAATCCAGATCACGAATAAGCATAGGCTCTGCTAATTGATCAATGGATTGTTCAATTATTGTGTGGGTAGAGGAAATACTTAACAGATTTTCATGAATATAAAGGTAATAAGTGGTGGGGGAGTCAGTAAAAGTGAATTCTATAATCTCCTTATCATGATAGGTTCTGGAGTAAACTTTATCAATATCATCACTCAGGTTCTTGATATAGTTTTTAATAAAATTGAATTGTGTTGCTCTCTGTAAATCAATGATATACAAAAAATCATAATCTTTAGGACGGGTTTTATGAACAGACATGACCATTGGCCTATTCATAACCAACTCCCAAATATCTTCATTCCCTTCCATATCGGCATTCAAACTATCCATTTCCTGGCCTAATTCTGCAAAAAAAGGATTCCCTTTTAAGTAATTCCAGATGTTATTATTGGTGATTTTTGACCACTGCTTGAAGGGATTATCCATTTGAAATACCATGCTGGCATCTGCGGGCACAGCCATCATAGGATTATTCTTTTTTACGGGTTGTAAATGAAAAAAGTAAACATAGGCTGATAAGGCGAGGAAAACCAGTATGGAAATTGCAATAATAATGACTTTTTTCATGTGTATATTGTTTGTTTTTAAATTGCCACATGGAATCTTTGATTAAAAATTCACCTTCTGTTGGTCTAAAATTCGAAGCTGAATTTTTAATGTTGATTTCATATGACAACAGATTTTTAAAATCAGAAATCTAAAAGTAAAGAAAGATTTAGGGGATTGAAACTTTACATCTGGAATTTGTTATTAAGTTTATTTTACTCTGGGATTAACCCACAAATGACTATACCAATGCCACTCTCCATTTTCATCTGGCACGGTAATAGTGTATAAAGTCCTTCTTTGTTTACTAATATCCGATTTCGGACTGAGTAGTAGAGTGACGACATTGGAATCTATTGATTGTTTTATTTCACTTTCAGCACCCTGAATAAAGCATTGTAGTTGATCAAGTTGCAAGTTTTCTTTATGGATGGTTAAATTTAAAGTTGGAGTACTCATTCCGTTTTCTAAAAGGGGAGAAGTAGGTTTTTTTTCAAACACCTTTAAAGCGTTCATTTGTGCTTTGCTCTTAAATTTTTCTATTTCAGAGTAGAATTCCGACATAGGAAAGCGAGGACATTGCATTAAATCGCTACCTGAATAAATAACACCTGAATTTTGTGCAGCTGCTGCTTCAAAACCCAATTTTTCAACTATATCCTTCATTTTTAGATCAAATTCACCAAAAGGGTAAGCAAATACTTTAGGAGTAAAATTCAAATGCTTTTTAATAATTCGCTGAGTTTGCTGAATTTCATTTTCAAAATTGGAATAGCGTTCACTTTCCGGCATATTCAGAAAATAGGCATGAGAATGTGTATGGTTGCCAATTTCAATACCTTGATCCTGTGCTTTTTTAATTGCTTCCCAATTCATATAGTCTCCGCTTCCGACAGTTTCTGTATTTATAAACAAGGTTGCAGGAAAATCATATTGCTTTAATAAAGATAATCCATTATCATAAAAGCTTTTATAGCCATCGTCAATAGTGATGACGGCAGTTTTTTGTCTAGGCGCATCTGATTTGAGGTAATCAATCGCATCGGAAAAAGTTAAAACCTGAAAATCATTATTTTTAAGGTATTCTAGATGCGCTTTAAAATCTTTCAATGATACATTGGTGGATGGGTATCTACTATCACCAAAACGGTGGTAGACGAAAGAGACTATTTCTTTTTCATTACTCAAGATCACTGATTTTTCCTCTTTAACAGTGCCTCCTTTACAAGCAATTGATATAGAAAGTGTGATTAAAAGAATATTATGCGTTATTTTTTTCAATATATTCTTACTCAATAAACCAGGGATCCAGTTGATAATTATCATATTTAGTTAAGTTATTCTGTCTAATAACGGTTTCTAACTGTTGTACATAAGCCATTCCTCTCTCTGAATAATATTTCAAATGTGGCAGTAACTCATCAATATTATCAGTTTCCTTTTTAGCTTCTCTAAATGCACGGTAGGGCCTTGCACGACCTATCGTAACAAAATAATCTTCGATGGATTTCGAAACATCTTCATACTTTCTTAAAAATACACCACTTTGATTCGCAGCAATTTTTGGTTCATCGTCCTTGTAGGCCCATATTCCAAACAGGTTATTGGCTTCCCTAAAAAATCTGGATGATCCCCAACCGCTCTCAATTGCCGCTTGAGCCAGTGAGATGCTATTAGGATGAGTTTCCATTTTATCAATTAAGTTATCAATGTTCTTAGCTTTAAATTTTTCCATTTGCTGCTTATAAAATGTAGAATCCTGGGCAGACCATTTATTCTTTTCTGTCAGAGAATAAATCAGTTTTTGATCTTCAGCCAAATTATATTTAGCAATTAAAATCCCCGGTAAAATAGTAGCAATAAATTTTTCTTTTGCCTCCTCGTTAGTGAGATCTTTAAAAGAGGGTATATTCTGATAAACAACAGGTTTGACAAGTGAATCGTGCAGATTAATAATTTGTTTACTATCGGTAAGAGTGATAGTTTCTGTTTTAATTACTTTTCTACCTTCCTTACAAGCACTAAAGAGTAGCACAAAAAGACTTAATACTAAAATTTTTTTCATAAGGCTAGTATAACGGCCTGTTGAATATAAGTGATACAAAAAAGGTGAAATTTAATTGATATTTGTAGGATATTTACAACAGAAATTTTAGAGTCAGTTAAAGAAAAAGTTTCATTCTGCTTGCTGTCCATTAGAATTTTGAAAGAAACACTTTGTAAAAGGGATGTTTTAAAGCGTCCGTTTGAAGCAGGTATTTCCTTAATTAGCTCAGCTTCGATGATGCTCCTATGATGTAATAAACATACATGAGGATATGGCACAATGACAAGAAGTGGTGAAATCAAAAGGACAATTTATTCAGTGTTAGTAAGAACCAGTGGACAGGAACGCTTTCAGAAGGTGGATTGATCTCATTTTTTTCTATTCAGTATGTAAAGGTTATTTCGCAAAAAAGACAGCCTTTATAAATAGTAGCGTGATTAAAAATAGAATTCTATTATTTCTATTTGTAAAGCAAAAAGGTAAAGCAATTAATTCCTAATAATACTATCGTAATTATTATACTTATATGTAGGTATTGACTATTTTAAAGAAAGTTTGTAATTTTATATGGTGTTTAATATTACAACCATTAAAACAGCGCCATGTCCTTACATGAACCAAAACCAAAAACTCAGATACAAGTAAAGTCTTATTCTTTGCACAAGTTGAACCGCATCACCCAGCAGGAAATATTTAAATCAGAAAATATTGAAAAATTCCAGTCGCTGACCATGCGTGAAATGGAAATCTTTGAACTGCTTGTAAGTAATCACAACAATCCTCAGATAGCAGATAAGCTATTTATAAGTAGGAATACAGTAGAACAACATCGGAAAAACATCAACAGGAAACTAAATGCCCATACTTTTGCCGAGATGTACGGCTATGCACTTGCTTTTGATGTGGTGTAATTGCATGTAGCATATTTTTAATTATTTAATTACGTGGAAGGTAATTGTCGAGCATAATAATTCTCATTAATTCTAAAAACTGCAATTAACCTTATTAGGCTAGCATTTAGTTGCTGATGTTTTCCACAAGTGTTAAACATTTTTTGTTAAATACGCTGCATAATCAATTCACAGCTACAAATTTATTTATAGTTTCTTTTTGCAACTTATTACAGTATTAGTTTAAACCTGATGGGAACCATTTTACGGCTTCGCACAGGTTTGCCCCTTTGCTTTCCTGGCTTCCATTTAGGCGAGTTTTGGAGTACCTTTACTGCTAATTCATCGCATCCGCCTCCAATTCCTTTCACTGCTTGCACATCTGTAATTGAGCCATCCTTTTCCACAACAAACTGTATGTAAACAATGCCTTGATGTTCATACGTTCTGCTGTAGGGGGATAATTATCTTTAAGTTGTGATCCCACGTATCGGTAAAAAGCTTGGACACCACCTACAGGCTCAGCTTGTTCCTCCACAATACTAAAGATTTTATCTGGCTCCTCCTCCTGAGGTTCATCCATTTCAGGTGCTTTGTACTCGGTTTGCTCAATACTTGTATTCTCAGTCATTTCCAAATCAAGATTTAATTCAATTTCATCCAAAACTATCTCCTCATTAGAAATCTCAACTATTTCTGGCAATTGTACTAAAGGAGGAGGCGGAGGTGGCTGGGTAGTCGGAGGAATTTCCATAATTTCATCCATCTTTTCGTGTACTTTGCCGAGATCAACTACATTTCCATCATCGACACTTAAATTGAAAGATGGCGAAAACGATTGAAATGGATATTACTAAGCCTAGATTAAAAAAAACATTTTTCAATCTGTAAACATTCTACTCCCGGGTTTTTCTTGAGTTCCATGATTCTTATTTTTAAAAGTTCAATAATCTAAAATATTTGAAGCTTCTTTATTAACAGTAACGGAATCTACTACATTTCTGCTTTCGTTTGCAAAGTAATATATCGGTTAAAGTAAAATAGGGCATATATCATAATTTTTCATGACTTATATCATGAAACGATTGAGGGATGCTTGCATACATTTGTACAAGACAAAAAAATCAAAGCGATGAAAAGGATTATTGTACCAATTGATTTTACAGAAATAAGCCAAACAGGACTGGAACATGCAATAGAAATGGCACTTAAAAATGAGAGTTCTTAATACTTGTTCACATTCTTTCTTTTAATTCTGAAATGGATGCGCAAATGAAGTTTAATGCTTTTGTTTCAAAGTATCCTGCATAAAAAAGATTCCGCACCGCTTTTTGATTAGAGAAGGGGAACGTATTCAGATGCTTGCGAACGCAGTAGAGACAGAACAGGCCGATTTTATGGTGATTGCCACTAAAGGAGCGTCAAATGATCGGAGAAAACTAGCATTGCTTATCAAATGATTTCAAAATTAGATGTTCCAGTTCTGCTGTTTCCTCAAAAGGTGGAATATCAATACATTAATAAGATTTTATTGACAATAGATTATAAAAAAATTAAAGATTCCGGCATACTTAATTCCCTCCATCAGCTGGCCAGATCTATGATGATGCTAAAGTGCATGTATTGTATGTTGGTAAAAAAGAGGAGGTTGAAAAAGAGGAAAGAGAGCATATAGAAAATATACTCGATTACTTTTTAGAAACGATAGATCATTATTATGATTTTTCTGATTTAGAAGACATTGAAGAAGGAATAACCAAATTCATAAAAGAAAAGAAAATTGATTTGCTTGCCATGGTTTCAAGAAGCCATAATGATTATCCAGGTAGCTATAAAACAAAGTTTAGTGAGAGAAATGGCTCTGCATACACAAATACCAATGCTCACTATCCCTGAAATGTAACCAACCTTTAATAGATAAATTATGAAAGATCTAATTTTGATATTGATACTCAACAGCCTGGAGGAAATAGGCATTCACCATGCAAAAGGTGTAATGTGGAATTTGGAAACAGCAGAACTAGTAGAAGAAGCTGTTAAAAATAATGAAGGGGTACTCACAGATACCGCTGCACTTATGTGTAATACCGGAAAGTTCACCGGTTGCTCACCAAAGGATAGATATATTGTAGAAGATGATTATACCAAGGACAAAATTTGGTGGGGTGATATAAATATTGCTTTTCCGCCAGAAAAATTTGATCAGCTTTATAAAAAGATGGTGGAGTTTCTGAGTGGTAAAGAATTGTATGTAAGAGATGCTTATGCCGGGGCAGATATACATCATCGGATGGGTATCCGAGTGATTGATACACAAGCATGGCATAATCTCTTCTGCAAAAATATGTTTATTGATCTGACTGAAGAAGATTCACAAGATTTTAAACCTGAGTTCACTATTCTAGCAGTGCCTGAGTTCATAGCTGATCCTGCGGAAGATGGTACTCGACAAAGTAATTTTGCTATCATCAACTTTAGCAAAAGAATTATATTAGTGGGCGGTACGGCTATACAGGTGAAACTAAAAAAGGAGTTTTTAGTGTGCTTAATTTTCTACTACCTGAAGAGGAAAGTATTTTATCGATGCATTGTAGCGCTAATATTGGCGAAAAAGGTGATACTGCTGTCTTCTTTGGACTTTCAGGAACAGGAAAAACTACACTTTCGGCTGACCCTAAGCGCAATCTCATAGGCGATGATGAGCATGGATGGACTGATGAAGGTGTTTTCAATTTTGAAGGAGGTTGTTATGCTAAAGTAATCGACTTAACACAGGAAAGCGAGCCTGAAATATTTAATGCCATTAAGTTTGGGGCAATACTGGAAAATACCAGGTTTATACCAGGCACCAGAAAAGTGGATTTCACGAATAAGGAGGTAACAGAGAACACAAGAGTCTCCTATCCTCTAAGCCATATTAAAAATGCTGTTCAGCCTTCAGTAGGAGGTATTCCGAAAAACATATTTTATTTAACCTGTGACGCATACGGGATATTGCCTCCCATCTCAAAATTAACAATTAGTCAGGCTATGTATCATTTTATTTCAGGCTATACAGCTAAAGTGGCAGGTACGGAGGCAGGTATTACGGAACCCAAACCCGTATTTTCCGCCTGTTTTGGTGCTCCATTCATGCCATTACACCCTACTAAATACGCTGAATTATTAGGGGCTAAAATGAACCAACATAAGGTTAATGTTTGGCTAATCAATACCGGTTGGTCAGGTGGAGCTTATGGCAAAGGAAGCAGAATAAAGTTAAAATACACCAGAGCAATGATTTCTGCAGCCCTTGATGGTAAGCTAGACGATGTGGAATACAAAGAAGATTCTGTATTTGGGGTAGCTGTGCCACAATCTTGTCCGGATGTACCTTCTGAAATCTTAAATCCACGGGACACCTGGGTTGATAAAGAAAAATATGATAAAACAGCGGAAGATTTGGCCGGTATCTTTATCGAGAACTTTAAAAAATACGAAGAGTATGCCAAACATGATATTATGAAAGGAGGACCAACATTAAGCCTTGTAAGCTAAATGGTGCACTATTCATAGATTAAAAGCATACTATTCACCCGATTTGTAGCAAAGATGTTTCACATAAAAGAAGCCTTTTTAGGTGTCCTTATCATTTTACTTGTTCAAAGCCTCAAGCTAAGCGCACAACAGCAATCAGCAAGTTGCCAGGCGGAGAAAAAGAACGTATCACAGCCCTGGAGAGCTATGAAATGGCAACTAAATGATGAGGGCACTTCTTATGTGAAATTTGGGATCGGAAGCAATATCTGGATGCGCTATATTGAAAATAACCCGGGTACTCTCAACAATTCAGGAGAAGAAGTTGGCCGTACCCATGACATTGGTTTAAGAAGGATGCGGCTTTCAATTACGGCAAATCTGGACGAAAAGTATACATTATATACTCAATTTGGCGTCAATAATCAAACTTATGTGAACGGAGGAACAGTAACAGCTACCTCCGAGAATAAGAAACCGGCAATTTTCTTTCATGATTTTTGGATCAAGCGTTCTATAATTCCGGAATATCTCTACCTAGGGGTGGGCTTAAACGCCTGGAATGGTATTTCAAGATTGAGCAATGTAGGTTATGGAAAAAACTTCACCTTAGATAATCCTACTTTTAATTTTCCAAATATTGAACGATCTGACCAAATAGGACGTCAAATCGGGATATTTGCCCATGGTAACATGAAGCGGATCAACTATAGATTTTCACTGGCTAAAGCTTTTGCTTTTGATAGGCCTGCAAGTGATTTGCCTAATATTGCTACAGAAATTTCCAGTGAAAACCTGGAATATAAAGGCTATCTGTTTTATCAGTTTTGGGACCAGGAATCTTTTAATACACCTTTTACTTCCATGAGTTATCTGGGCACTAAAAAACTTTTAAATATTGGCTTTGGATTCGATTATTTACCTAATTCTACAATGAGCAAAGATGAAAGTGGCGCTCAATTTTTTCACAATAAATTGCAATTAGGGCTGGATTTTTTCTTAGAACTACCACTCAATCATGATGCTGTATTTACTATGTATGCTGTGGGTTATTTTTATGACTTCGGTCCAAATTATCTACGTTCCACCGGAATAATGAATGTTGGCATTGGTGGATCACTAAATGGTAGTCCTTTGGCGCAGGGGGGTGGTAATACTAGTTTTAGCATAGGTACAGGCACTATTTATTACCTATCTGCGGCTTATATGCTACCTAAATCTCAGAAATTTAGTGAACGAATACAGCCATTTGCTGCCATAAATGTTCGCGATTTTGAAGCTTTGGACGAAATTGCTTTTTGTGAACATATTGGCCTTAATTACCTGGTACAAGGAAATCAGTTGAAATACTCAATTGAGTATTCTACAAGGCCCATTTACAGCGGTATTCCTGGTACTGATGATAGCAACGTCATTGTAGACAGAAAAGGTCTTTTTATTTTTCAAGTGCAACTAGTACTTTAAAATACTAGATAATGTATTTACATAATTCCCAGCTTTAAAATTATTCATTATGAAATTTAGTAGAAACCACTTGTATGAGGAATTTAAAAGATTAAAATTTATTAGAAAAATCGCAGGAATTAATCCTCCCCTTTATACTGCAAAGCTGATCCATTTTCTATTTGCGCTTATTCTTTTTGCAGTACTGGTTATTTCACTATCCTCTTTCACGGATATGCCACGAGAAGCCATTTATATGTCGGGAATATTCTTGCTTTCTGCTTATTTATGGGTAACAGAGGCACTTCCTCTGTTTGCCACAGCCCTTTTGGTAATTGGGCTAGAAATTATTTTGATTGCCAATCCCGGTAATTGGCCACTATTGGGTTTTGCTAATGGATTAAGCCCTGCCTATACTACTTTTATTGAACCAATGGCCAATCCAGTTATTATACTTTTTTTAGGTGGGTTTTTGCTTGCAATGGCTTCGGTAAAGCAGGGAGTTGATAAGGCATTAGCTAGTACATTGTTGAAGTTTTTTGGTAGCACACCCTATATGGTCATGTTAGGGTTAATGTTGGTAACTGCAGTATTTTCTATGTTTATGAGTAATACAGCTACTACAGCTATGATGATTACTCTTGTAGTACCCTTGTTAAAGTTTATCCCTAAGACCGATCCTTTTAATAAAGCCTTAATTCTTTGTATTCCATTCGCTGCTAATATTGGTGGGATGGGAACGCCAATTGCTTCGCCACCAAATGCAGTAGCGATGGGTTTCCTCAAAAGTGCAGGTTTCGAAATCACTTTTCTTCAATGGATGCTTATCGCTATTCCTTTAATGGCAGCCTTATTATTAGTGGCTTTCTTTTTACTCTGGACTTTTTACAAGCCAAAGGAAGAAGGCCTTATCATTTCTTTGGAAGAAACAAAAATTAATAAGAATGGATGGTTTGTGATCGTCATTTTTTCTAGTACCGTTTTGCTATGGCTTACTGATCAATGGCATGGTTTGCCTGCTGCAGCGGTTGCATTGCTGCCTGCTATAGCTTTTACTGCCACCGGGCTGATTAGACGGAGCGATTATAATAGTCTGGAATGGCATATATTAACTTTAATTGCCGGAGGTATTGCGCTAGGGGTGGGTATGAAAATTACCGGATTAGATGTTATTATTATTAACGAAATACCATCAGGCTCGTCAATGGTATTTATTTTACTGGTGATAGCAACTGTGCTATTTAGCACTTTTATGAGTAATACAGCTGCCGCCAATCTCATAATTCCTATTGGTATTTCATTCGCAGCTAATGCCACAGGAGGTCCTCATGAAGCAATTGTTTTAGGGGTTAGCATTGCGCTTGCTGCTTCAGTAGCTATGAGTTTACCCATTTCTACACCGCCAAACGCTATAGCCTATGCAAGAGGGATTTTAAATTCTAAAGATTTTATGTTGATTGGCAGTATTATCGGTGTAATAGCACTGATATTAATTCTCCTGTTTGGAAAAACCGTTATAGAATTTTGGATGACAATTTAAATTTTTGGCTAACCCAATATTTTAGCTTTTATGGTTCTTGCATTCATTTCAGCTATGTTGACAATAGATATACTTTCAGGACATTCTACTTCACAAGAACCTGTAAAGCTACAATTGCCAAATCCTTCCGCTTGCATTTGTTCGAGCATGTCTTTTACTCTTTGATTTGACTCAGGCTTGCCTTGAGGCAGTGAATTTAAATGATTTATTTTGGCAGAAGTAAACAGAGCTGCCGATGAATTTTTGCAAGCTGCAACGCAGGCACCACATCCTATGCAGGCCGCAGCGTCCATTGCTTTGTCGGCTATATTTTTACCAATGAGTAGGGTATTTGCTTCAGGTGCGGTGCCGGTTTTGGCAGTAATATAGCCGCCCTGCTGAATAATACGGTCGAGAGAAGATCGATCCACTATAAGGTCTTTGACGATAGGGAAGGCCTTGGCTCTCCAAGGCTCAATAACTACCGTATCGCCATCTTTAAAACTTCTTAGATGTAGCTGACAGGTAGTGGTATTATTCTGCGGACCATGGGCACGACCATTAATAAATAAGCCACACTGTCCACAAATTCCTTCACGGCAGTCATACTCATAAGCAATCACTTCTTCATTTTGAAGCACTAATTGCTCATTTAAATGGTCCAGGGCTTCCAGCAATGACATGTCTTCCGTCAAATCACTTACTTCATAAGTTTCTAATCTTCCTTTTGCCTTCTTATCGGTTTGTCTCCAAATCTTAAATTTTAAGAACATATCTTTTTATTTATAGCTTCTAGTTGTGGGTGTAATATTATTGAAATCCAGGGGTTCTTGATGACGAATAAACTGACCATTATTGTATTCCCATGCTGAAACAAAGGCATATTCCTCATCATCGCGGACTGCTTCACCATCCGAGGTTTGGTATTCTTCTCTAAAATGTGCCCCGCATGACTCGTTTCTATCCAATGCATCAGTACACATCAAGAGAGCCAGCTCCATGAAATCAGCCAATCTTAATGCTTTCTCCAACTCAGTATTCATATGACAGTCCTTGCCTGTAACTCTTACATCTGTCCAAAATTCTTTAACTATGCCCTGAATTTGCTGAATGGCATTTTTGAGGCCAGCTTCATTTCGACTCATAGCGCATTCTTGCCACATTACTTTTCCTAGTGCTCTATGGAAATGATCAACTGTTTTGGATCCATTGATCAACAAAATCTTTTCAATATGTGCTTTTACCTCCTTCTCAGCTTGCTTAAATGCAGGATGATCGACAGTGTAGCGTTCATTTTTCAGCTCATCTACCAAATAATTATTGATGGTATTGGGAAGAATAAAATAACCGTCAATGCTGGCTTGCAACAAAGAATTAGCACCTAATCTGTTGGCTCCATGGTCTGAAAAATTGCACTCACCAATGGCGTAAAGTCCGGGAATGGTGGTCATCAGCTCATAATCTACCCATAATCCTCCCATGGAAAAATGAGCAGCAGGAGATATTTGCATGGGCTCTGTGTAGGCATCTATACCGGTGATTTTTTTATACATTTCAAATAGATTGCTGTATCGATCCTTAATGGTCTCCAGCCCCATACTTGCAATTGCATGTTTAAAGTCTAAATAGACAGCATTATGTAGTTTGCCAACACCGAAACCGGCGTCAATTCGCTCTTTTGCTGCCCTTGAGGCGATATCCCTGGGAGCCAGGTTGCCAAAGCTCGGGTACCTGCGTTCCAGGTAATAATCACGTTCCGCTTCAGGGATGTCATGTGGTGGCCTCATCTCATCACTATTTTTTGGCACCCAAATCCTGCCGTCATTTCTTAAAGACTCAGACATCAAAGTCAATTTTGATTGCGCCTCGCTGGATTGTGGTAGCGCTGTAGGATGTATTTGCGTGAAGCTAGGGGAGGCAAAAAACGCACCTTTTTTATGTGCCTTCCAAATGGCGCTCCCATTGCAACCTATTGCCAAAGTAGAAAGGCGGAAAACCCGAGAGTAACCCCCTGTGGCTAAAACTACTGCATCCGCAGCATGACTTTTAATCTCCCCTGTGACTAAATTCCGCGTAATGATTCCTTTCGCTTTGCCGTTAACCATTACTAAGTCAAGCATTTCATGCCGAGCATACATTTTCACTTTTTCGGCTCTGATCATTTTGGATAGCTGGGAATAGGCAGCAAGCAATAGCTGCTGACCTGTTTGTCCTCTTGCATAAAATGTTCTTTGTACCTGCACGCCACCAAAGCTTCTATTGACTAAAACTCCTCCATATTCGCGTGCGAAAGGCACTCCCTGCTGCGTGAAATGATCAATGAGAGGTGCCGAGAGTTCGGCCAGACGGTATACATTTGCTTCGCGAGATCGAAAGTCGCCTCCTTTTATCGTATCATAAAACATTCTAAACACACTGTCCCCATCATGCTGATAATTCTTGGCTGCGTTAACTCCTCCTTGCGCAGCGACAGAATGGGCGCGTCTGGCTGAGTCCTGATAACAAAAACACTTCACGTCATAGCCTAACTCAGCCAGTGTTGCCGCTGCACCTGAGCCGGCCAGCCCACTTCCTACCACAATTACATGTACTTTTTTCTTATTAGCAGGATTTATCAGCTTGCTATTTACTTGATAGTTACGCCATTTTTCTTCTAATTTTCCTTCAGGTATTTTTGGATCGAGTAGCATATTTTTGTTTTATTTAAAGTAAACAATGATGGGTATTATACCAAAACCTAAAGCGATGACCAGAGCATAAATGAAAGAGATGTTAGATACGATTTTTAAGGCCTTTTTATGGTGAATTCCAATTGTCTTAAAAGCACTTTTTAAACCATGATTTATGTGGAATCCAAGTGGGATTGCAAGAATACTGTAAAGTAAGACGTAGAATGGTTGCTTAAACAGAGCATCAGCTACTTTATAAACATCCACATTGCCGGCTATGTCTATTCCAACTGATACACCCATACCTAGTTTAATTCTCGCCCAGAAGTTAGCCAAATGGATAACAATGAAAATTAAAATAAGCGTTCCCAATAAGCCCATGTTTTGAGATGCCCAACTGCTATTTTGAATAGTTTTATTCATCACATATTTGTCTGGCTTCGCACGTCTGTTTTTTATGCTCACTATCAAAGCATAAATAATATGAAAAAGTAAAGACAAGTATAAAAGGTAAGCGACCAATTTAATCAAAGGGTTCTCTCGTAGAAATGTAGAGTAACTATTATAAAGGCCCTGACTGATTTCTTGTGGCCACAGTAGAATGAAATTAGCAGACAAATGCACAGCCAAAAAGAGGCAAAGGAATAATCCTGTAAGAGCAATGATGATTTTTTGTAACAATAAATTCATAAGGCTTTGTCGGAGGGTCTATTATGTACTTTTCCTCTGTGAGCTAAATTAGTGATTGTTTATAATGTACTCTATGATTTAAAAAGGCTATAAACATGATAATTGTCAGCTTTATCAAGGAAATGCCTTAAAAGGAAATCAATAAAGTTGAATGATGAAGAGATAAGCAAAACCTATTTATTAATAATCATTTAATTTTTATTTTATCATAACTTCTTCAAAAAGAGAGTATTAACATAAAGTGATTAAAAATAATTACCCAGAAGTGTAACAACGATCAGGTTTTTGATACTAAGAGAAAACTAAAATTCAAAAACTATGAAAAAGATCGCGCTTACTATCGTTTTTTACCTTTTTATTTTACTTGTTTCGGCACAAACGCCGGCCATTTACACAGAGCAATCTGGAAAAGGGGATGTTGTACTATTTTTACCTGGTTTCACAACACCAGGTTCCGTGTGGGATGAAACCATTGCTCATTTAGAGGGAGAATACACTTCTATAAAAGTTTCTTATGCGGGTTTTAATGGATTGCCTGCTATTGAAATGCCCTGGTACTCCACTATTAAAGGCGAGTTGATTACTTATATCAATGATAATAATTTAAAAAATGTGACGATCATTGGGCACAGCATGGGAGGTATGCTGGCTGCTGATATTGCCAGTTCAATCCCGGAAAAAATAAAGGAGATAGTCCTGGTGGATGCGCTTGCTTGTATGCGTGCACTTATGATGCCGGGAGTTCCAGCGGAAGCCATTCAGTATGAAAGCCCTTATAATGAACAAATGCTCATGCAAACAGACAGCGTGAGAAATGCTATGGCTTCAATGATGGCGTCTAATATGAGTAATAATAAAGATAAAATAGCAGATTTGACCAAATGGAGCATAGAAGCCGACAGAAAGACTTATGTATATGGTTACACAGACTTATTAAAATTAGATTTAAGACCTGAATTATCTAAAATTAAAGCCAAAGCACTTATTTTGGGAGCTCCTTTCCCTAATACAGCGTTAGTTCAAAAGAATTTGGAAGAACAATATGCTAATCTCAATCAAAAAACGATTAAAGTGACACCTGAGAGTAAACATTTTATTATGTTTGATCAACCACAATGGTTTTATCAAGAGATTAACGCATTTTTAGCTAAATAATGAACTTTCATCTACAATTTGACGAGCTACATAAAAAGTACCATGCCATGGTACTACAAATGTGCTTAGGATATTCAAATGGAGTGGAAGATGTTGCTAAAGACTTATCTCAGGAGGTTTTTGTAAATGTGTGGCATTCTCTTCCCAGGTTTGAAGGAAGGTCCTCTCATAAAACATGGATCTACAGAATTACGGTAAATACTTGTTTAATGCAACTGAGGAAACATAAAAAGATGACCACAGAAAGTATAGAACCGAAACACCTAAACCAAGATAACAGCGCTTCCGAAGAAACTAATTATAATGCGCTATATGTGGCTATTGGTAAACTAAAGGAAGTTGATAAGCTTTTAATTATGCTACTACTAGACGACTTGAGCTATGAGGAAATCGGAGAAGTAATGGGGCTGAATCAGGTGAATTTAAGAGTGAAAATTCACAGAGCTAAAGAGAAACTTAAAAATATTATGAAAAATGGATGATTTTGATCAATTAAAAAGTACGTGGGGAAAAGGGAGGGAAAATTTACCTCAATCTTCCGTAGAGAGCAAAACGCTTATAAAAGCGGCAAGTGAAAGCAAAAATAAATCCCAGAAAGCACAAATAGCTACAATTATTATTCTGAGCATTACACTTTTAGTATTAATTTACTTTTTCACAGAGATTGCTCAATTTCAACAAATATTGAGCAGAGTAGGTGTATTAATGATGTGTGGCGGTTTACTGATAAGAATTGCAATCGAAGCAATAAGTCTGTCTAAGTCAAACAGCTTGAATATGGCGCTAAATTCTGAAGAATTGACTAAAAGATTGTTGGATTATTATCACTATAGAGTAAAAATTCATGGTGGCTTTACCTACACTATTTTAGGTTTGTACATTATTGGCTTCTACTTCCTTACACCTGAATTTTCCTTATATCTGGATCTTACCTGGGTTTGGATTATGGATATTGGCTTTGTTTTTATCGCAATAGCGCTATTTTACATCATCAGAAAAAGCGTTTTGAATGAGCTTGCAGCTTTAAAGAAATTTAATAGCATCAACGAAGACTTAGTCCAGGGGTGATGACCTAACCAAACTAGTCTCTTCATTTTGGAGAGATTAGTTTTTTAATTTCTTCGCAAACATTAACAATTCCTCTAATTTTCTCCCTATCACCCCCTAATTTCACAACCAGAAGAGTGAATATCAGGTAAAATCAGGGTCAATCTTCTAATCTATTGGACTTTTTGACTTAAAAAAGTACTTGAAATTACCGCTTTTTATGCTTCTAGTGATGTCATTACTACTATAAATTGAAATTCTCTAAATGCTCACTCAGTTTCATTGGAGGCCGTTTTAAAATGCTTTTGTCTACTTTTTAACTACCTACTTTTACATCAATGTAGCCTTATTGTCTACCTCAATAATTAAAGTAGCATGGTCATGTCTTCTACTTTTGCATCAAACAAAAAATAAAAATGATGATGCAAAATTTAAAATTAAGAACTCTTCAAACGCTACTAATGGTTTTAATCATAATCTTTTCAGGTTGTGGAGATGATGAAAACCTTGCACCTGAAGCAGCAATTACTATTGATCTGACCACCAAAGGAACTATAGGTGAGATAATTACAGATTCGGAAGGAATGTCATTATACATCTTCACAAGAGATGTTGCCGGAGCGAGTGCTTGTGCAGGAGCTTGTCTTGATAACTGGCCTGTATTTTATGTAAAAGATATAGCCACAACTGCCGGTTTAAATACAACCGACTTTGCTAACATTACAAGAGCGGACGGAACTAAGCAAACTACCTACAAAGGATGGCCACTTTATTATTTTGCTTCTGACGAATCAGAGGCTGATGTTAAAGGTGACGCAGTAGGAAACATATTTTATGCAGCCAAGCCTAATTATAGTCTTTTTATTGGTCAGCAAAGTGTAGAAGGTGCCAGTATGAATTACCTGGTAGATGCTGAAGGAAATTCATTATACTACTTCGCAAACGATGAACAAAATGTGAGCAATTGTGCAGATGGTTGCGCAACTGCGTGGCCTGTGTTTGAAGATGATACGGAATTAGTAATACCCTCCGCATTTTCAAGTAGCCAGTTTGGTACCATTACCAGAACTGATGGAAAGAGCCAAATTACTTACGCCGGTAAACCACTGTATTTCTTTGCTCAAGACACGCAAAGAGGCGAAATAAAAGGACATACCGTTGCAAATTGGGGCTTATCTGCTGTCCAACTTTAATCCAATTTACTTACTATCAATTCTTGAACTGATGATAAATAAAGTCAAATCCTTGAAAATACTGCTACTGCTGGTAGTATTCGGCACTTTCAGTTGCACCTATGACGTACTACCTGAAGAAAATGCATGCAGTGACATTCCTGAGCTCGTTTTAGTATCCACGGAAGATACAGAGTGTGGAAATAATTTAGGTGAAATAGTGGTAGAAGCAAATGGGGTGGAAGGTGCTCCTTTTAAATTCAGATTAAATGGTGAAAATGAAAATATAACCGGGAGATTTGAAAATCTTCCGGCTGCTACTTATCAGGTGGAAGTTTTAACAATTGATGGCTGTAGCAATACTTTAAGTGTAGAAATAAAGAATCAATCAGGTTTAAATATCTCTGTTCAAACAGTGGAGTCTGATTGCAGTAATAATACCGGTGAAATAACGATTTCAACTGAAGGTGGACAGCCTCCTTACAGCTTCAGTCTGAATAATACTGATTTCCAGACAGAAGCTAGCTTCAAGACGTTGGCATCAGGATCTTATACAGTTTTTGCCAAGGACGCCACTGGCTGCAGTGTCTCTCAAAGTGCTGAAATTTCTAGTGCTGTTAGTTTTTCTACAGTGCAGGCAATCATTCAGACTAATTGTGTAACAGCAAGTTGCCATGGGGGAAATGTAAATCCGGACTTCATACAAGCAGCTAATATCTCCGGTAGTGCCGGAAGAATTAAATCCCGAACAGGAGGAAAAACAATGCCACCATCATCTAGTGGAATGAGCTTGACAGATCAGGAAATAGACTTGATAGCCTGCTGGGTAGATAGTGGCGCTCAACAATAATTTTAAAATTAAATCAAAAGAAATGAAAAATTTATTAATTCTAATTCTCCTATTTGTTATGCTGTCTGAGGCTCAGGCACAGGAAAAATACTTCACCAAAGCAGGCTTTGCTAAATTTTATTCGGATGCACCTTTGGAAGATATTGAAGCCATCAACAACAAGGTACAAAGCATTATTGATATGCAAAAAAACGATATCGTAATCAATGTTCCTATTACGGGATTTCAATTTGGCAATTCATTAATGCAAGAACACTTCAATGAGAATTATCTGGAGTCAGAGAAGTTTCCATCCGCAGCATTTCAAGGTTATTTCGAGAGCCAAACAGCTGCTGATATGAGTAAACCAGGAGTGTATGAGGTAATTGTGAAAGGCAACATGACTATACATGGAGTCACTAAAAGGCTAAGCACGGTAGGAGTAATTAAGGTGGGAGACAATAAGATAATAGCCAGCACGGTATTTAATATTAAGGTAGCTGATTACGAAATTAAAATCCCAACGATGGTATTCAGAAATATTGCGGAAGAAGTGGAAGTGACTGTTGAATTGCAATACCTGCCATTTAAGGGTTAAACAGATGCTATACAACTTTCATAGAGGTGTTCAAGAGGGTTGGCAGACAAGGTCGGCCTCCTCTTTTCATTATTTAAAGGTTGTTTTATTGCTAATAATCAAGTTGAAAAATCATGAAATAACCATGTTTGCCAAGCATTGAACCACTAAAGACTTCTTCGGGACTGGGGTGGGGCGAAGCTTGAAAATGCTAACCACATATCATTTTTAAAAATCAAAAAACATACAAATGAAATATATCTTACTCTTTAGTCTGCTTTGCACTTTTATTCAAGTAAAGGCGCAAGAAAACGATTTAATGGCGCTGCTCAATGAGCAAACAGAGGAACCTATCATGTATGCAGAAGCCACTTTCAAGGGCAGTCGTTTAATTAATGGACATACAGTACAAACCCGTAAAGCAAAGGCTTTTGAGTTCCTCATTTCTCATAGGTTTGGGAGATTGAATTCCGGAGCCTACGAGTTATTTGGCATTGATGGTGCCAATATTCGCCTGGGTTTTGAATATGGGTTAAGCGACAGAGTTACGGTTGGCTTGGGAAGAAACTCTTTTGAAAAAACCTTCGATACCTTTGTGAAAGTAAAACTTCTGCGGCAAAGCAAAGGACGACTTGTAATGCCCATTTCTGCAGTTTTTTTAACTAGTGCAGCCCTTAAAACTTTAAAAGGGCAGGAGGGATTTCCTAATTCCGTTTCTAAACTTGCCTATACCCATCAGATTTTAATTGCTCGTAAATTTAATAAGCTCTCTCTACAACTGATGCCTACGCTGGTTCATAGAAATCGTATTCTGTCCGAGCAGGAAAATAACGATGTATTTGCATTAGGAATGGGCGGTAGATTTAAACTAACGCAACGTATTTCATTAAATGCAGAATATTACCAGCGCTTTAATGTACCAACTAGTGATTCTAATTATAATTCTCTAGCAGTGGGGGTTGATATTGAAACGGGCGGACACGTATTTCAGCTTCATTTAACCAACAGCAGAGCAATGATTGAGAAAGGATTTATTACTGAAACATCAGGTAATTTCTTTCAGGGAGATGTGCATTTTGGATTCAATGTTTCGAGGGTATTCTAAAATGAAAAAAGCAATAGTATTACTTAGAAAGAGGGTTTCTCGCTATGATAGAGAAAATATTAAACTCTTAATGGTGTGTGTCCTTTACCTATTACTTAGGCTGGTAGCCTTTCAAATGACTGGAAAATAAGATAATTTAATATTGTATAAAAATGAAAATACTTAATTATTTACTGGAGAAGTGGAAGCTTCAAAATTTTATGCAGGTACTAGCCATTTTAATGGTATTTGCACTTTCAGGATCAACTGTGGTCCTCTTAAAACCTCTCTATTTTAATTTAATAGGAATTGTGCCATCTACTCCGTTCCTTTTGAAATTAGTATGCTACATTATTTTTATTTTTCCTTCCTACCAGCTTTTATTAATCGGATACGGGTGGGTTTTTGGTCAAAAGAGGTTTTTTAGGAATAAAATGAGGCAAACAATCAGAAAATTATCTTTCAGATCTAGTTCAATAGTAGATGAAAGGAAAGATCATATAAGCCATAAAGGCTGATACTACTTTTTAGCGCATGATAATGTTGGTGAACACTCGTACACTTATGGATGCAGTAGGCTCAGAAAAAGCAGTTTTATCTGGTCATGCTGTGAGAGGTTCTGTATTCACCTAATAATCAACTAACTATCCCAACAGAAGAGTTCCCTTCAATACTTTTGATGTCGTTTAAAAGTTGTATCGATAAATAGAAGCTATCCCCTCAAATCGAAAAAAGTAAAAAAATCAAAATAATATTTTGTTTAATGAAAAATGTTTCCGAACATTGCATCATAATAATAAAGAGATATGCGTCAATACATACAATATAACATTTGTTTAGAACTAACCAAAAGCAATCCATTTGTGGATTTGGGAAGGTATTGGCTTGGATTAAATTAATTTATATAAAAATAGATTAAGAAACCCGAGCCATATGGTTCGGGTTTTTTTATTTATAGCTAATTTATGCTTATGGATAAATACAGAATAATATTTGGTTTTAGTGATTTTAATCAGGGGAGAGGTACGTCTAATTTACAACGTCTAAACGATCTGTTAAAAGCGCATAAATATTTCGAATTTTCAGAATGATGAGGATTTGCAGTTATGGCTGTAAAGAGCCCCGTCCTGAAAAGGATGGGGCTTTTTTTATGGGCAGATTTTCGAAAAAAGTGAATTATAGAAAGATAAACACATGCTATTAAGTTAAGATTTATTAAAAGCCCCACCCTTACATCCTTCCCCAATGGAGAATGGTCTTAACTTATTAGCAATGCCTGGTGGTGTAAAGGTAGCACATCGGTTTTTGATACCGGTAGTCAAGGTTCGAATCCTTGCCGGGCAACAAAGTAGGAGGTAAATGACTTCCTCAAAGTTCTTCTTACTCTGAAAGGAGTAGAAGTAGCGGAAAAGCAAAAGTTTGAAGTTTATGGGATGCGTTTCTGAATAGCGCCCCGGTGCTGATATCTTTTAGATGTTAGTATGCCGCTTTAAATGGGAGCATTTTTCACCACTCTGTGGGTCGAAGGTTCGAATCCTTCTCCTAATAGTGATATTAGGATAGTTCAGCGGCAGAACAACAGAATCAATGTGGGTTCGAGTCCCACTCCGTCAATTGGCGGATGGCGGAATTGGTATACGCAATGGATATAGGATCCATCTGATTATGAAGCAGTCTGCTTCTAAAACAAGGCACCTAAAAGCAGCTAAAGTGTATGCTTTTGTTTGCTCTTCTGGAAGGGTAAAAACAAAAAATTGGAACCGGCTTTGAAGCCTGAGGATACCGTGAGGGGAAATTTTAATCCTTCTCTTTAACCTATGCAGTTGTGCAGTAGAAAAGAGGAGAATAGGAAAAGGGAACGATGAGAAAATCTCCTTACTCAATCAGGCTTCCGCCTTGACTGATAGCAGAAGCTTTAGTTGCTTTATTAAATTGAATTATTGGACCAGTAATTATATAAAAAAGTGTAAAAAGTAAAATTGATTAAAAATGCAAAGGAAAAGAATCAATACAGGAAAAGTGGGCTTGGTTTTCCGTAATGGAGAGTACAAGCGAGTGCTTACTGCTGGCATGTGGTGGATTTCACCTTTTGAAGAGCTGGTTCAATATGATATGGACAGGCCTTTTCATTCAGCTATATCGCTTAATATTCTCTTGCGAGATGAGAAGCTTGCTGAATTGTTGGAAGTGGTAGAAGTGCAGGATAATGAAATAGCTCTTCAGTATGAAGATGCGAAGTTCAAAACGGTATTAACATCAGGCAGGTACGCTTTCTGGAAGGGAATTATCGATTACTCGTTCGTAAAAGCTGATTTGAGCAAGGTGGAAATTACTGAGATGATCGAAAAATCAGTCCTGGAAAGGAGGGAAGTGCTTCCTTATATCAGGGTTTTTGTGGTGGAGTCGTTCGAAAGAGGCGTATTGTACATTGACGGTAGATTTGAGAAAATCTTAGCCAATGGTACTTACTTGTTCTGGAAAAACAGCACTCCCATTAAAGTTGATAAAGTCGACTTGAGACAATTGCAATTGGAGCTTGTGGGCCAGGAAATACTTACAAAAGACAAAGCAGCTTTGCGGGTAAATTTTGTGGCGCAATACAAAGTGGTGAACATCGAAAAGGCTATGATAGTCAATAAAGACTTTGAAAAGCAATTGTACACATTGATTCAGCTGGCTTTGAGGGAGTTCATCGGTACATTTACTTTAGATGAATTGCTAGAAAGGAAGGAGTCGGTTGCTGATTTTGTCATGAAGTCACTTACTACTAAAGCAAGCGCTTTGGGTGTAGAAGTGATGGATTGCGGTGTTCGGGATATCATTTTGCCAGGCGAAGTGAAAGAAATCATGAACCAGGTATTGGTAGCTCAAAAGCAGGCGCAAGCCAACGTAATCATGAGAAGGGAAGAGACAGCCTCCACAAGAAGCTTGCTCAACACTGCTCAATTGATGGAAAGCAATGAAATGTTGTTCAAGTTGAAAGAGATGGAGTATGTAGAGAAAATTGCAGATAAAATTGGTCAGATCACTGTTTCCGGAAACGGTCAGGTGCTCGATCAGTTGAAAAGCATCTTTGCTCCAACTAAATGAGTAATCGGCTGAGTAGGTAACCACCTGCTTGGCCCTTACTTAACATTTGTATTTACCCTAGGCCTTATAAGACTTCAAAAAATAGTAGTAAAGCTTTTGGTTTTGTGGCGATCTCAATGTGTAAGATCTATCCCCGCCAGCTGGCGGGGATTATAGGGGTGTTATTGGAGAAGTGAAAAAAGGTAGCATCAGTTTCTATGATCAAGCCTTGAGATATAGTTTAAAACAGATTAGAAAATATTAAATAACAAGAAAATGGTAATTAATGACGAAAGCATTGAGTACTTGATAAGCCTGGCAGAAGATGCCGTATTTGACGCTGATTACAATCAGGCTTCTCGCTTACTATATAATGCTTTATATGATGAACCAGGATATGCAAAATTGCATTATACTCTGGCGTGGATGTATCACTATTATCAATTCAATGAAGAAAAAGCCATAAGGCATTATGAATTGAGCCTGTATTTTGACCCAACAGGTGATTATGCTTACAGGCAATTGGTTGAATTACTGATCGGATAAGAAGAGATATGAAGCTGTAAATAAAATATTGTTAAAAGCTGAAAATGCTGGTCATTTGGATAAGGATTTTATTTTTGAAACCTTAGGCCATCTGGCAGAAAAACAAGGCAATTTCGGCCTGGCAATAAGAAATTACAGAAAAGCTTTAATGCATAGCATGGATAACAATGCCAGCAAAGAATTAAAGCAAAACATAAAGAGAACGAAGTTTAAAAAATTTAAAACAAACTGGAGATGGCAACGACAAAATTAACAGGCAAAGACCTGAGACAAATCGGCTATCCTGAAGGCAAAGTGATTGGCTTTGCTATGAAAGCGCTGGAATCGCATTATAAAGGAAAAAGTAAAAAGTTTAAGCTCGAACTACTCCAGAGGGTAATTGAGAGTCCTGCCTTGTACCTAAAACACGAACAATTAGGTGCAGTGGCTAAATCCTTGATTATAAAAACGGAGCATAATGAGACAATCGATTTATTGAAAAACAGGATTGATTATCCGATTTATGGCCGTGATGGGATAGAGCCTGGCGCGCTCAATCAAATGGAAATAGCTATGAAATTACCTGTGACTAGGGCAGGTGCTTTAATGCCCGATGCTCACCAGGGTTATGGCTTACCCATTGGAGGGGTGTTGGCCACTGAAAACGCAGTAATTCCTTATGCAGTAGGAGTAGATATTGGTTGTAGAATGTGCATGACTTTGTATGATTTACCGCCAGTATTTGATCGCGTGCAAACAGAAAGACTGAAAGGAATGCTGATGGAAAACGCGAAATTCGGAAGTGCCGTTTTTAAGAAACCAAAAGAGCATGCTGTTTTGGATAGGTCTGAATTCAATGAAATTAATATCTTAAAATCATTGAAAGATAGGGCTTATTCCCAAATCGGCTCATCTGGTGGTGGAAACCACTTTGTGGAGTTTGGTGTAACGCAACTGATGGATGATCAAAACGAGTTTGCATTACCGGCTGGAAAATACCTGGCTGTATTGACGCATTCCGGATCCCGAGGTTTGGGTGCAAATATAGCAAGGCACTACACCAAGCTAGCAATGGATACTTGTAAGCTTCCTAGTGAGGCAAAGCATTTAGCCTGGCTGGACTTAAATACGGAAGACGGGCAAGAATATTGGCTCGCTATGAGTTTAGCGGGTGACTATGCCTCTGCTTGTCACCACCAAATTCACGAGAGGATGGCGGCTTCCCTGGGTGAGCAACCTCTGGCTATGATTGAGAATCATCATAATTTTGCCTGGAAGGAGCAAGATGCGGAAGGTAGAGAGGTGATTGTGCATAGAAAAGGGGCAACTCCGGCAGGAAAAGGTGTGTTGGGAATTATTCCCGGATCAATGACTTCACCCGGCTTCATTGTGAGGGGGAAAGGGGAAAAAGCTTCGCTGAACTCTGCTTCTCATGGAGCAGGAAGAGTAATGTCCAGAAGAAGGGCCAAAGAAACGCTTTCTAAAAGAGAAGTGCTAAAGCACCTGAAGGATGCAGGTATTTCCTTAATCGGCTCAGGATTGGATGAAGCACCGATGGTGTACAAAAACATTCATGAGGTGATGGCGCAACAGCAAGACCTGGTGGAAGTAGTGGGCCAGTTCACTCCTAAAGTAGTGAGAATGTGTGGTGATGAACGCTTTCAGGAAGTGGATTGATAATGGTAGAAGGAGAACAATTTGTTCTCCTTTTTTTATGCTGCAACAATTTTGACTTTTTTTTAGAGTTATGAAATAGTCAATAAAATCGATGCTGTTCACCTAAAAAAGAGATGAAAACTGCTTATTTATGACTATTTTAGACTATTTGTCTACCTATTGTATACTTGTAAATCAAGGTTTCCCAACTATTGCGAAGGTACTTTTGTGATAAGCAATAAGTGCTAATTTCAAACCATTAGAAATTTAAACATTATGAATACCTCCCACTACTCAATATACAAAAAGCGGTCGCATCAATATAGCCTATCAGGTTTTCGGTAGCGGACCAGTTGATTTGGTTTATATCCCAGGTTGGGTTTCTAATATCGACTGGATGTGGGCATGTCCGGAACTGGTAGATTTCCTGGAGGAATTAGGGAAAATTGCACGGGTAATTTTATTTGATAAAAGAGGTACAGGGCTTTCAGACAGAGTAGTGGAACTCTCTACTTTAGAGGAAAGAATGGATGATATTCGTGCAGTGATGGATGCTGTAGATTCTGAAAAAGCGGTTTTATTTGGTCATTCTGAAGGTGGTTCTGTATCCGCACTGTTTGCAGCTACTTACCCAAATAGGACAGTTTCACTTATTACATTTGGTGTTTTTGCGAAAAGGAGATATGCTCCTGATTATCCCTGGGCTCCTACAGACCAGGAAAGGCAATCAGTGTATGACATGATTGAGAGTAGCTGGGGCGGTGGAGACATGTTCCTGGAATCTCTGGCACCTTCTAAGGCAAACGATAAAATATTTATGGATTGGCTTGCTAACTATTTTCGCTCGGGTGCAAGCCCCAGTGCTGCTATGGTACTCACTAAGATGAATACGCAAGTGGATATCATCGATATATTAAGTTCCATTAATGTCCCCACTTTACTTTTGCAGCGAACCCATGATGTTGATGTTAAAATTGAGGAAGGAAGATTTATTGCGGAACGAATTAAAGGAGCCAAATTTGTGGAATTGGAAGGTGACGATCATTTGTTCTGGGCTGGCGATAGAATAGGCTGTTCTTAACGAAATGAAATCATTTATTGTAAAAGCAGAGCCTGAAAAAAATTACGAGAAACAACTTTTTACGATTGTCTCCGCTCGCTTAAATTCTAAAAAAAATCAGAGTAGTGAATGTAGGGAAAAGGTTCGAGAATTGGTGTTACAATACAGGGGTAAAATTATTGCCCATAAGCCAGATACAATGATTGCAGTTTTTGAGGGTCCAAGCAAGGCAGTTCATTGCAGTATAGAAATATCTGCCGCCATGCGTAAATGCAGTACTGATTTAACCATAGGAGTGCACATTACGGAAGGAGCCATCGATGAATTACATTTTGTAAGCAATAAAACAGATCACTTCATTGAATTAATGCATGAACAGGCTAAACCTAATCAAATTCTAATTACACAAACAGTAAAATATTTGCTTTCTGGAGCAGGGCTGAGCTTTATTCAGTATAAATCTATTAGTGAAAAAATATCAGGAGAATCACACTTACTTTATCTAATTAATGAAAGAGCCATCCTGGCTGATCAATCCACTAATATGACTCAGCAGAAACTGCTGCAGAATGAATCATTACTTGAAGATGTTTTACAGTGTATCGATTTACATTTGGAAGACGAGGCATTTGGAGTGGATAAATTATGTAGGGAAATAGGGGTGAGCGAAAGACAACTTCAAAGAAAATTAAAAGCAATTACCAATAAGTCTCCTAATCAACTCATCTCCTCTGTCCGCTTACATCGTGCCAAGGAGCTGCTGATAGATCAGCGGAAAAACATATCAGAAATCGCTTTTACTACAGGTTTTTCCAATCCCTCTTACTTTTCAAAATGCTTTAAAAGAGAGTTTGGAATTGCACCTTCTGATTTAATTCAGGAGAGACTTTCAGCATAAATTGTCGGAAATGTTATAGGTGTAAAAGCTAATGAAGTCATACTGTCGGGAATCTACCTGAACCTGGCGGATTTGTTCATAGGTACCTGTATTATTCCTATCTAATTTTGTATCTAAAGAATACTATTTAAATCCAACAGAATTGAAGCACATCACCTGTCGGAAGGCGATGAGGTGTTTTGCTTTTTAAGAAAAACTTATTTTATGAAACATTTAACTTTAGTCCTACTAATTTCATTTGCACTTATTCAAAGCGTGAAAGGGCAGGATGAACCTAAACCTTTTATCACTACATGGAATGTGCCCGGAGAAGGATCGTTCACTATCCCTTTATCCACGAATCAAACCTACAATTTTGAGTTTCATGTGATTGAGGAAAGTGATACGCTGTCCTCAGGAACACATACGAATGCTGACGGAGACTTTAATTTTTTCAGTTTTCAGTCTATTACAGTTGAACTCCATATTTATGGACAATTTCCACACTTTGCCAACTATACCAAAGACTTGCTTCTGGATGTAAACCAATGGGGTGACATAGTGTGGCAAAGTATGGCGGAAAGCTTCAAGGATTGGACAGGTGTCGGTTTTAGTGCTACAGATACTCCGGATCTGAGTAATGTTACAAGCATGAATAGAATGTTTCAGGCAGCCAATGCATTCAATACTGATATAAGTTCATGGGACGTAAGCAATATTAAAAACTTTGGTGTTTTGTTTTTTCAAGCCCATGCTTTTAATAGAGACATCAGCTCTTGGAACGTAAGTAGTGCAACTAATATGATCTCTATGTTTAGAGACACCAGAGCATTTAATCAGGACTTAAGTTCCTGGGATGTTGACAGTGTAGGTAATATGGTGGAAATGTTTATGGACGCCAGAGCCTTTAATGAAGATATTAGTGCATGGGATATAAGGTCAGTGAATAATTTTAGTAAATTTTTAGAAGGTGCATCTAGCTTTTCAGACCGAAATTATGATAAGCTATTAACTGCATGGGCTGATCTAGCCGATAGTATAGGGGTAGCGGAAAATATTAGGTTTGATGCGCGAGGTAAAATTTTCTGTCTGGGTGAAGAGGGAAGAAACTCTTTAATAGATAATTTTGGTTGGCAATTCAACGATGCTGGAAATCAGTGTAGCTCTGCAAATGATATTGTTTCTTTTACTCCTTTTCCATTTCTTTCGCTGGTATCCAATACCATTGATGTTGATAAGCACTTGGTGCAAATTTATCTTGGGGCTGGTAAAGACCTTACTAATATTACACCATTAATTGAATTTTCAGCCAATGCTGCTATTCTACCTGCAAGTGGTACAAGTGTAGACCTAAGCTTGCCTGTAACATATACTGTTACTGCGTTTGATGGCACAGAGCAGGAGTGGACGGTTGAAGTATTAGACCAGCCTTTTATAACCACCTGGCAAGTGATAACTGTTGGTGAAACCATCACTATCCCTACCAATACAGAAGATCATTTCAATTATAGATGGTTAAAAGAAGGGGAAGAAATTGAAAGTGGTTTTCACCTTGATTTTGTCGATGGTGACTTTGTGACAACGTTTGATGAAGCAGGAAACTATCAATTAGAAATCCTTGGCTATTTCGCTCATTTTGCTGATTATCCCAAAGACAAACTATTGGATGTTGTTCAATGGGGAGACATTATTTGGAGAAACATGGAAAGTAGTTTTGAAGACTGGCCTGGCGCGGGTTTTAGTGCTACTGATGCTCCTGATTTAACTAATGTTACAAACATGCGAAACATGTATTTTAGAGCACTCAATTTCAACTCGCCTTTAAATCATTGGGATGTGAGCAACATTATTTTCATGCGAAACTTGTTTAGTGGAGCATCTTCTTTTAACCAAGACCTGGATAACTGGAATGTAAGTCAGGTTACCGATTTTGAAAGCGTATTTAGAAATGCCTTAGCTTTTAATGGAAATATCAAAGATTGGCAAGTAAATGAAGCCACTACCATGTTTTTAATGTTTTCCGGTGCCGAAAATTTTAATCAGGACATCACCAATTGGCAAACATTGAAAGCGAGAGATATGACAGCCATGTTTGCATTTACCAAAAAGTTTAATCAAAATATCAGTCAGTGGAATGTGAGCAGCGTTGAAAATACAGGAGGAATGTTTTTTACAGCTTCTTCTTTTAATCAAGACTTGAGCTCCTGGAATATTGGCAGTATCACCAATATGGCTGATATGTTTAATTTTTCTGGTCTGTCTCCACAAAATTATGATAAAATATTATTGGCATGGGCGACTCAGGAAGTCCGAAATAATGTCAGTTTGGGTGCATTAGGAATTACTTTTTGTACAGGATCTGAAGCCAGACAAACACTCATTGATGACCATAATTGGACGATTAATGATGATGGTTTATTATGCTCTTCTGAAACAGATTTTCTCACGTTTTCCATAGCAGGCCAGATTGGGGAAACTACTATCAATGCAGAAAATCATACTGTTTCATTAGTCATGCCTTTTGCAACAGACTTTACAGCTTTAACACCCAATTTCACACTTTCTCCCGGTGCTTCTACTAATCCTGAAAGTGGGAAAACACAAAATTTCTCTTCTTCTGTAGTATACATTGTCACTGCTGAAGACAGCACTACCACAGAGGATTGGGTAATAACGGTAAATAGGGCACAAAATATAGCTACTGATATTGAAACAGTAACTTCTGATGCAGAGGTGAAAGAAATATTTATTAATACAGAAAATCACTCCGTAGATCTCTTGTTTGTAATTGGAACTGATATTAGTGCTATTCAGCTGTTTTTTACTTATTCTGAAGGGGCAACAAGTAGTGTGGGTGAAGAAGGCCTATTTGACTTTACTAACCTATTAGCTGTCACAGTAACAGCTGAAGATGACTCCACTAAGCAGGAGTGGGTTATTTCTGCGGAAGTAGCTCCGAATAATTCTACAGATTTTCTCACATTTTCACTGGAAGAACAGATAGAAGCAGCAGTGATAGATAAGGAAAATCACACGGTATTGATTAATGTGGCTCTCGGGACTGAGCTTTCCGACCTAATTCCTGAGTTTACTTTATCAGAAGGGGCTAGGAGCAATCCTACAACCGGGGAGGCAGTAGATTTCAGTGATCCAGTAACCTATATTATTACAGCTGAAGATGACATCACTATTCAGGAATGGCTGCTCACAGTGAATGTGGAAGATGAGACTGTTTTGGGAATAGGAAAGCAACAAAAAGAAAGCATCGGACTTCATTATTACCCTAATCCTACGCAAAATTTATTAAATATAAATGCTAAGAGTGAAGTCCAAGTGTATCTTATTGATCTAAATGGACAGCAAGTTATAAGTCCAACAGCAGGAGTGAAGTTAGAATTAGATTTAACTTCACTGAATGAAGGAGTTTACTTGTTGGTGGTGAAAAGTAAAGGCTTAATTTTCACCGAAAAAATCATCAAAAACTAACCCGCATTTATTTCAGAAATTAAGGGGTGGCTCAAGTTGAGTCACCCTTTTTTTTATCTTATTATTTAAAATTCCTGATTGAGATTAAGTCGTAAATTTACTTCTTTTTGTCGCATTTATTATAATCAGAGCTGTTTTGGAGCTTTACCTTTGTAAAAAAAAATATAATGAAAAGAAAATTATTAATCACAATCGCATTTATTTTCAGTATTAACTTTTACAGTTTTTCACAAAGTAAAGGTATGCAGGGACCGGAAGCTAAAAATTACAAGCCCTGGAGAGACTCAAAGCCATCCGCCACTAACATTATAGTGAGCAGGCCTAATACAATTACAGGGCCAGAAGCTAAAAATAAAAGAGCTGATAAATTGGAATTAGAAACTTACCCTGTAAGATTTGCTAAAAGAAGAAATTTTAAAGGCTTCAGGCCAAAGAATCAGCGTCTATTTTCAAAATAGAACTTGATAGTAATCCAACTACTAAATAACTGAAGGTGACTCATTGAGCCACCTTTTTTTATGCTTCTATATTACGTTTCATCTTTAATTGTTGAGCCTGTCGGAATTTTACCTTTGTCGATTTTCCCCTCTTACAATTGTCGGAATTGTATGCATTTTTGGCGCTTTTTTGTAGCTAATGGAACATGTCTCTCATGTACCTTTGTACAATTAATAATAAGAATAATACATTTTTACAATGTAAAGAAAGAATCAAGAAATGGAAAATTTTAAATTAGAGTACATCTGGTTAGATGGTTATCAGCCAGAAGCAAACCTGAGGAGCAAAACAAAGATTTTCACCTCGCAGCAAGCTCCCACGCTTGACAATATCCCACTTTGGTCATATGATGGAAGTTCAACAAAACAAGCAGAAGGCAGCTCATCTGATTGTATTTTAAGACCTGTAAAGGTTTTGAAAGATGCTGGTCGTGAAAATGGCTACTTAGTAATGTGCGAAGTACTAAATCCGGATTTAACACCTCATAGCACTAATAATAGAGCTAAATTCGATGATGTGAAAGATTTTTGGTTTGGCTTCGAACAAGAGTATGTAATTACTCAAAATGGTTTACCACTAGGTTTTCCAGCGGAAGGTTATCCTGAGCCACAAGGGAAATATTACTGTGGTGTAGGGAGTAAAAGTGTTGTAGCGAGGGAATTTGTTGAAGAGCATTTAAACCTGTGCTTGGCATGTGGCCTTAAGATTACTGGCGTAAATGCTGAAGTAATGGTAGGTCAATGGGAGTTTCAGCTATTAGGAACAGATGCAAAAGCTGCTGCTGACGATTTATGGATGGCTAGATACTTACTATTAAGAGTAGCAGAAAAGTATGATGTAGAAATTGAATTACACCCTAAACCTGTAAAAGGTGACTGGAATGGCTCCGGAATGCATACTAACTTTTCTAATGAGCGAATGAGAACTGAAGGTGGTGAAGCCTATTTCAAACAAATTTTAGATAATTTCAAAGAACACCATGCAGCGCATATTGCTAACTATGGTTCTATGAATGAGCAAAGATTAACTGGGCTTCATGAGACTCAGTCGATGGATAAATTTTCTTACGGAGTAAGTGATAGAGGTGCATCCATTAGAATACCCATTACTACTGTAGAGAATAACTGGGTGGGCTATTTAGAAGATAGAAGGCCTGCTTCCAATGCTTGTCCTTATTTAGTGACTGCAAAAATATTGGAAAGAGTGCCTGCAGAAGAATTAGTGCTTAATTAATTAACCAATCAAATAATAAATGGCGAGTTGCTTTTAGTGACTCGTCATTTCCTATCACAAAACTACTTGATATGATTACTACTACTCAAATTGATAACAATGCTACTCAATCACTTTTTAAGATGCTTGACCACAGTAACAAAAATAGCATCGATCCAGATAAGTTTTTAGAGCATTTAGCCGCTTCTGGCATTTTATCCGATGATCCGCGACTTAGCAATATAATGGGTAAGCTAGGCAAAGGAAGGCAGTACGGTAAAACCATATCTCAAACTGAATTCAATGAGATCTTAAATCAAAATGCACTAATCCGTAAGGCCTTAACAAAGAAATTAGTCATACCAGATTTTGAATCGTTTTGTCAGCAAGTAACAGAGATTTTCCTGGAAGCTAAGAACAATAAATCGGGTAAAGTAGCAGATTATATTCCGCAATTAGCTAGAGTTAATCCGGAGCAGTTTGCAATGACTATCTGTACAGTAGATGGCCAGCGATTTTCATTAGGAGATTCAGACACAAATTTTTGTTTACAGTCTTCTTGCAAGCCAATTAATTACTGTTTAGCATTAGAAGAATTAGGAGAAGACAAGGTACATACCCACGTAGGTAGAGAGCCTAGCGGGCATTCCTTTAATGAGTTAGCCTTAAATATGAAAGGATTACCTCATAACCCAATGATTAATGCAGGAGCGATGATGAGTTGCTCATTAATTGATAGAGAGAATAACACTGCCGACAGATTTGATAAGGTAAATAAAACATGGCAATCCTTAGTGGCCGGAAAGCAGATGAGTTTCAATAATTCTGTGTATTTATCAGAGAGGCAAACCGCAGATAGAAACTTTGCTTTGGCCTACTTCATGCGGGAGAAAAATGCCTTTCCTGAAAATACCAACTTAACAGAAACATTGGAATTTTATTTCCAATGCTGCTCAATAGAATCTAGCACCTACGACTTATCTGCCGCAGCGGCAACATTGGCTAATACTGGTACTAACCCATTGACGGGTGATGTGATATTTCAATCTTCCACTGTTCAGAATTGCCTTTCATTGATGCTGAGCTGTGGAATGTATGACTTTTCTGGTGAGTTTGCCTTTAAAATTGGTTTGCCAGCCAAGAGTGGTGTATCGGGAGCCCTTATGTTAGTTATTCCTAATGTGATGGGTATTAGTATTTGGTCACCAAGATTAGATGAGGTAGGTAATACTGTAAGAGGAGTAGAGTTTTGTAAACGCCTGGTGGAGCGTTTCAGCTTTCATCAATATGACTCTTTAATGGGCCATTCAAAAAAAATAAATCCGAGAAGAAAGCAAAGCGAATTAATATCTTCCAGAGTAATGGAATTAATCAGGTCTGCTAGCCATGGTGATTTAGATGAAATGCTACTCTTAGAGTCTGAAGGGGTAAATCCTAATATTGCAGATTATGATGGCCGTACTCCGCTCCACTTAGCAGCCTGTGAAGGTCAGGTGGAAGTAGTTAAACACCTCATAGAAAAGAAGGTGAATTTGCTTCCTAAAGACAGATGGGGCAATACACCATTGGATGATGCCAATAAAATCGATCATAAAGAAATAATTAAACTGCTTGAACAAGCCCTTAAATTGAATGATACTCCTCGTCGGAAAGATGAGAAAGCTAAAGTGGAGTTAGAAGGAGAACTCGTTACAAATTAAATTAGATATGATGAATTCAGGAGATACAGCTTGGGTATTAGTAGCTACTGCCCTTGTAATGTTAATGACCCCGGCAGGCCTAGCGCTTTTTTACGGAGGTTTATCAAATAAGAAAAATGTGATTAATACGGTAGGAATGAGCTACGTAGCTTTCTGCTTGGCCACAGTAGTATGGGTTATCGCTGGTTACAGCATAGCCTTTGGCACAAATGGACATCCTATATTTGGCTCAATGGAAGCTTTATTTTTAAGAAATATTGGGGTGAATGATTTAACTGGAACCATACCTGAACTGCTTTTTGTCGCATTTCAAGGCGTTTTTGCTGCTATCGCAGTGGCCATAGTATGCGGTTCGGTTGTAGGGCGACTAAAATTCAGCAGTTGGATAGTCTTCTCCATTTTATGGGTACTATTTGTCTATGCTCCATTGACTAGAATGATTTGGGGAGATGGATTACTGCATGGACTAGGAGAGTTAGATTTTGCTGGGGGCACAGTGATACACGTAAATGCAGGAGTAGCAGGGCTAATGTTATCTATTCTATTGGGAAAAAGAAAAGGGCAGGAAACTTTAGACCCATCTCCTTCTTCTTCAAAACTAACGATATTAGGTTCAGCACTTCTTTGGTTTGGCTGGTTTGGTTTTAATGCAGGTAGTCAGTTGGCTGCTGATGGTATAGCTGCTAATGCGTTATTAGTCACAAATGTAGCAGCCTGCGCAGGAGGATTAGCTTGGTTAGGCATTGAATGGTCTATTCAGAGAAAACCTTCCATCTTAGGATTAGCTTCTGGGGCAATTTCAGGCCTGGTAGGAATTACACCGGCAGCAGGATATGTAGGTGTAGATGGCGCCTTAATCATTGGCTTGGTGTCAGGTCTTATAGGCTACTTTGGTGTGGTATATTTAAAGAAAGCCTTAAATTACGATGATACACTAGATGTATTTGGGATCCACGGTTTAGTAGGTATATGGGGAGCATTAGCAACAGGTCTCTTTGCTAATCCGGCTATTAATGGTGAAGCAGGCTTATTTTATGGTAATCCTTATCAGTTTTTCGCCCAATTTGTCGTAGTCCTCGTCACCATTGTTTTTTCCTTAGTGGGTACATTTTTAATATATAAAGTAACAGGAATCATTACAAAAGGTACGAGAGTAGATGAAGCCACTGAGTTAAAAGGTATTGATGATGCTTATCACCAGGAAAAAAGCTTTTCATGATTGTATTGACCACTGAACTCTATAAAAGAGAATAAGTCCCTATAATTCAGGAAAATGAGGTGGATAAATTAAAAATTAGTATATTTAAAATCTTTTGGAAGTGATTTTCACTACAAGAATAGTACTACAGATTGAGTGAGAATAGTTGGTCATAAGAAGCTTCCTTAAGCCATGATTTGACTCATATATTTGAGCATAAAAACAAATATTTAACGATTACAAAGTTGAAATACTTATTCATTTTCCTTCTTTGTTGTGCTATAACAAGCGTTAATGCCATTGTACTAACAGATAGCCTGGCAAATGAACTGAAAGCTCACCCGCAGCAAGATTCGGTCAGAGTTGATATCCTTAATCAGCTAAGCTATGCTTATTGGATAGTGGATCCTGCAAAAGCAGAAATGCTGAGTAGAGAAGCACTGGCTATCTCTAATCGTCAATCCTATTTGAGAGGTATGGCTATGGCTAACAGGTCAATTGGTGTTACTAGCTGGGCACAGGGTAATTATGAGGAAGGCCTCGATGTATTATTAACATCCTTGTCCCAATATCAATTACTGAGAGATACGCTCAATATAGCTAATGTAATGATGAACACAGGGCTTATTTACGCAGAGCAAAATAGTTTTGATGAGGCGCTGAGATTTTATACAGAAGCCCTGGCAAGTTTTAGATATTTTAAGAAACCGGATAGAGAGGTTAATACGCTCAATCATATTGGTGAACTTTATCAAAAACAAAAGGCAGAAGAATTAGCAAAGGCCACGTTTAGGGAGGCACTTGCCATTAGTGACAAGAACGATTTTATTTATGGGAGATCTACTGCACTATCCAATTTATCAGCCCTTTTTCAAAGCTGGGGTAAATTAGATAGTGCTTTAATCTATGCTAATGAAGCCTTGCTCATACAAAGCGCTGCAAATGATTTAAATGGTAAAGCATTCAGCTATTATAACCTGGGTAGTATTTATCATAAAATGGAAAATTACAGATTAGCTAGTAGCTATTTGCTATTGGCATTGAAGGAAGCTGAAGTAATTAGTTCAAAAAAACTCAAAAGAAACACGTTTTTAAAGCTGAAGCAAATTGCTACAGTAAGAGGGAATTTCAAGGAAGCTTTACAGTATGCTGAGCAGTATAATATTGTGAACGACTCACTTTTTAATGCTGAAAAACTAAGAGAGTTTGTGAGGTTAGAGAACAAGTTTGCTCTGGAGAAAAGTGAACAAGAATTAAAATTAAAAGACCAGGAAGTTGATATTTTACAAAAAGCTGCTGTCATTGATCGTTTGTGGAGGAATTCGGCAATTTTGGGAGTTTTGGCCATTTTAACCATTTCTTATTTCATTTACAGTAGACAAAAGATTAATCTCAAGCGTAAAAAAGAGCTTTTTACTAAAAACGAAGAGATATATCTGGCTAATGAAGCATTAACCAAAGCAGAACTGGAAAATGCTCGTTTGAAGGAAATTGAATTAAGGCAAAAAATAGAATTTAAAAATAAGGAACTTACCAGCTATACACTCAATTTTATGCAGAAGAATGAGTTGATGGAAGGTTTAAAGACCAATATTGAGGACCTTAAAAAGTCACAAAATGGAGAGACTATTAAAAAACTCAATTCACTTAATCGAATGGTTACGAGTAGCATGCACATTGACAAGGATTGGCAGGATTTTAAACGCCAATTTGAAGAAGTGCATACAGATTTTTTTAGTTTATTAAAGGAAAAATATCCCACCTTAACCAGCAACGAACTTAAGTTGTGCGCCTTACTCAAATTAAATATGAACCTTAAAGAGGCAGCAACAGTCATGGGTATTTCACCAGAAAGTGTGAAAACCGCACGCTACAGGTTACGAAAAAAATTAGAGCTTGGCAGAGAGGATAACTTAGTGGAACATATCATTTCGCTTGAGAGCGGAATGAATGACTTAAACTAATCAAACAAGAGAAAGTCCTTATTCCTCAAAAGCTACTGCCTGGTTTAAATAATTTCGAAAAGGTAGCAAAATCTTATAAGCTTTGATCAACTCTCGTTTAAAATCGTTGGCCATCACTTCTTTTTGAGTCAGAGGGTGCATCACTGCAAAGCTTTTCAGCCTCAATAAATCAATATGAGGATGATTTTGACTATATCCTTTAGGAGAGGTTTTTAAGGCATCTTCATCCATGATCTTACCGTAATATTTTTTGAACTCTTTATTATTCAAAACGGACTTCAGCTCATCACCATTATAATCAATGGCAGCTCTTATTTTACTCAGAGGTTCAGGAGAGGCATGGTAAAAACCTCCAGCCACAAAGCATTCATTAATTCCCAAATGGATATAAAAATCAGCATAATTTTTGGCTTTGTCTAAACCAGCCCCAAAATGATCTTTATAAGTGGGTTTATTTGGGTGAAACACTTTATTATTGTTAATTCGGTTAATTGCCTGCTTTCCAGTAGTTTGATGATAATCAGGATGTATAAGAGCCAGCTCTTTATTCAATTCTTCTAAAAAATCAATATATTCATCACGCACTTCCTCGTATTCTGATCGATGCTCATCCATCCATGCTTTGTGGTTGTGGTTCTCATGATTGAGTTCCCTTAAGAAATCAAAAAGCTTTCTAAAATTCATATAAATAATTTGTTTTTGATGTAAACCTATTGTTTTTTGAAATGTTTATTTGGTTATTTTAATTGGAGAAATCACAAAAAATTCTTTATTTAAGTTTTAAACATTCCAAAACTCAATATCCATGCAAGAAGCAGAATCACTTAATTCGGTGGCGCAATTTCACACCACTTTTAATCATCCTATTTTAGATAATCCTCAAATACCAAATGCAAAGAGAGCGAAGTTACGCATTAGTTTATTAAAAGAAGAGTTGGAAGAACTGGAGGAAGCTATCGCCAATAATGATGTAGTAGAAGCGGCAGATGCTTTATGTGATTTGCAATATGTATTATCCGGAGCCATACTGGAGTTTGGAATGGGAGAAAAATTCGCTAAGCTTTTTACTGAGGTACAACGCTCTAATATGAGTAAAGTTTGCCATACTGAAGAAGAAGCGCAAGCCACTGCAGATCACTATGAAAACCTCGGTCAGAGTGCTTATTATGAGAAAAAAGGTAAATTCTTTTTGGTATACAGAAAGGCCGATAATAAAACTTTAAAATCAATTAATTACTCTGAGGCTGATTTAAAAGCTATTTTAGATAAATAATTTACTGAAAAGCTTCCTTTTTCAGTCTTAAATTTTCATTTTCAATAACAAGTCAATGAACAATGGTGTTGATATCACATAAAAAAAATGATATGAATCAGGAAGAAGCAAAAGAAGCTATAAAAGATATACCCATAGGTGCTAAAATTCAGGTAATTAAGAAAAATGGAGACATCATTGAAGTAGCATTAGCAAGTCATCAGGTGGAAGGAGTGCCCGAAAAAAACTATGAGGCAGTGGATGTACCTGAATTACCACCAGCCTTTACTGTTACCAGTAGAATCCGTTTTGGTAAATTTAGGATTGATATTGACGAGGTGGTGAATATAGCATGGATTGATTGAGGTTTTACTATATTGTTACTTGGTTCCAGGTCAGAACCGTGGGTCAGTTGGGATTAAGTTTTATAAAGGATCGATGCGGTACGTTGAAAACGTCAGACATCTTAGAAAAGCACTTATCCTGATTAATTCTTTTCTTAAACAAATACATGTATGACCTCGATGAGGTGCCGACATTAGCCATCTTTTTAGTAAGCAATCTCGGGTCTGACTATCGCATGATCTACGCATGCTCTTAGGTCAGTACCGCAGATCAGACCGGCCATTATAGCATAAACCTAGCTTAAAGGCTTAAAATTACTGCATAGTCAATTAATTTGAATAATTGACTCTTGATTAAAACTAAAATAAAAGATGTTCTCTGAAAAGATTGTTAAGAAAAGCCACCATTTTTAGGTTTAGCTAGAACCGGTCTGACTATTGTCTGACCTAAGCAGAATCCTACTTCAGCACTGCAGTTCGGACCGGCTAAAACCTATTTCCTAATCAGCTTTAACAGCCTTCGCTTCCTCCACTAACAACTCATTATTATCTTGCAAACCCGCTTCAATAAAAGTGTCAATTTCTGAATTGCGTATTAATCCTTTCTGCAACAATACACCTAGAGTAATCATTACACCAATCCGAGTACCTACTTTTTTGGCTGCGGTGTTGAATAACGGCTCTAACTCCTCATATTCAACGCCTTCTGCTAAATTCATAATACTTGCCCTGGCGCTTGCTAGCTTATCACCTGATAAATTGGTGTATTTCTTACTAATCTTCTGAATTTCATTGATGGCACTTCTTTGTCCCTGCTGTTGATTTTGTGGTGCTTGTGGCTGATTATTAGCTTGTTCCACCTTAGGCTGCTGCTTAGACCAGGAATCTTTCAAGCCAACTGTTTTATTAAAAATCAATTGTCCGGATTTCGATTGTTTGTCTAAAGTGAAGTAGCCTAAACGCTGAAACTGGAATTTGTCATCCATTTTAGCTTCCTCCAGAAATGGTTCCACATAAGCCTCTTTAATAATGTTTAAAGAATCCGAATTGATGAACTCCATAAAGCCCTTATCTTCATGGTTATCAGGGGCTTCTTCTAAGAAAAGTCTGTCGTACTCACGAATTTCAGCTTTTATTGCATGCTGAATAGATACCCAGTGCAAAGTACCTTTCACTTTGCGTTCACTGGCTTCGGTGCCGCTTCCTGATCGCGAATCCAGATCACAGGTGCAGTGGATTTCAGTGATGTTGCCAGAGCTATCTTTTACTACCGATTCACCTTGAATGATGTATGCATTTTTTAAGCGTACTTCTTTACCAATGGTAAGTCTAAAATATTTGTTACCAGCGGACTCTTTAAAATCTTCTCTTTCTATATATAATTCACGGGAAAAAGGCACTTCATGTGTTCCTGAATTCTCAATTTCAGGATTATTATCAGCCACTAACATCTCAATTTTTCCCTCTGGGTAGTTAGTAATCACTAATTTCACAGGATCTAACACTCCCATTACCCTAGTGGCATTTTTATTTAAATCTTCACGGATGCAATATTCTAATAATGCTACATCGGTTACACTATCTCGTTTGGTAATACCTGATACTTCACTAAATTTTCTGATTGATTCAGGGGTATATCCTCTGCGTCTCAAACCAGAAATTGTAGGCATGCGGGGATCGTCCCAGCTGGCAACTGTTTTACTTTGCACCAATTCCAGCAACTTGCGCTTACTCATTACTGTGTAGCTCAAATTTCTTCTGGCAAACTCTCGCTGCTTAGGGCGTAAGTTGCCAGGGTCTGCAATCTGATCTAGAAACCAATCGTATAATTCTCTGTGTGATTTAAATTCTAAGGTACAGATAGAGTGGGAGATAGACTCCAAATAATCTGATTGCCCATGTGTATAATCGTACATGGGGTATATGCACCAATCATTGCCCGTTCTGTGATGTGCTTTTTTCACAATGCGGTACAATAAAGGATCACGCATCAGCATATTAGGGGATGCCATATCAATTTTAGCACGTAAAATATGGGTGCCAGGCTCAAATTCACCAGCTTTCATCCTTTCAAACAAATCCAGATTTTCTTCTATACCTTGGTTGCGATGTGGACTTTCCACACCAGGACTGGTAGGCGTACCCTTCTGCTCCGCCATAGCCTCGGCAGATTGCTTATCGACATAGGCTTTTCCTTCTTTAATTAATTGAACAGCCCAATCGTATAGTTGTTGAAAATAGTCGGAAGAATAGCACTCGGTAGCCCATTGAAAGCCTAACCATTCAATATCATGCTTGATGGCATCCACATATTCCTGTTCCTCCTTTGTTGGGTTGGTATCATCAAATCGGAGGTTAACTGGGGCATTGTAGCGTTCTCCCAAGCCAAAATTCAGGCAGATAGATGCTGCATGACCAATATGTAAATAGCCATTAGGCTCAGGTGGGAACCTGAAACGTAATTTATCTTTAGATAAGCCATCTGCTAAATCCTGTTCAACTATTTGTTCTATAAAATTAAGGGAATTTGAATCTTTTGTCATGGTAATATTATTGTAAAGCAAAATTACGCGAAATGCATTCAATTACAAGAGTAGAGTGAGGGTTATTGTATGAAATATAAATTTTTGCATCGATTGGTAGATAACCCCAGAAAAGTTATTGTAAAAGGCTCATTTCAATACTTCATGATACTTCTTTAGATCAAACTTATAAAAAATAGGAGCGCAATAAAAAAGCTAAAGTTACCTCTACCTATAAAATTTCTGTTAGCTTATACTTTTTTAGACTTAAATAAGTTAGTAATTAAAATAAATATTAAAATATGAAAAACCTGACCTTATTATTAAGTTTAATAATGATTTTGTTTGCATTTAAAAGTAATGCACAGTCAAAATTTTATGTATCTGGCGAAGCTAATTTCATTCATGAAGCCTACGAAGTAATAGATGAAGGAAGTGCAGTAAGCGCTCCCAATTATAGAAAGTTTAATATTCCGGGGACTACTATTTTGCTCGGTTATGAATTAAACCCGATAATCAGTTTGGAGGCTGGCATTGCAACTCGACCAACAAAACAAGGCTACAAATTAGTGTATTCTGATAAAACAGGTAGGCAAAGCCAGGTAGGTAACATTTTTTACCATATTCCAATCAGGACACGTGTCCGAATTCCGTTGATAGGAGATAGGTTATTTGGGACTGCAAGCCTCGGGGTTCAATTGAGTGTTTCCGATCCATCACGAGTAGGGCAAACTGATGTTTCGGGCATGAGTGAGGGTAGTATAACAAGAGATGGAGTTTTGATTTCAACCACACGAGCTCAATATATCACCTATCATAAGACATTTCTTACTACATCTGCGGAAGTCGGATTTGACTTTCGTATTAATTCAAAATTTAATATTTATAGCACTATTTCCTACAATAGGGGCTTTAACGATTTGAAGAAAACAAATATCGAATACCAATTCGAAAATGAGCCGGTCCGTCAAGCAAGCGTATTGCATCGGGGCACTTATTCGAGTTTCAATTTTGGAATACGATATAATTTTGGATCTAATAAATAGTGTAAAAATGAAAAAATTACCCTTAATAGTGCTTTCATTCGTTTTATTAACTAATAAAGCTAACGCACAATCTAAATTTTATCTGTCAACAGAAGCCAACTTCATTTACGACTTATATGAAGTAACAGATGAAGGAAATGCAGCGGGGCCGTCCAATATCAGAACCTTAGATATCCCCGGGACTACCCTTCTACTTGGCTATCAATTAAATCCAATATTTAGTGTAGAAACAGGAATTGCCACCCGGCCAGTTAAAACTGGGTATAGTTTAAGGTATAGTAAAAGTGAGGGAGGTGGCCTATACTATCATATTCCTATAAGAGTCCGGGCCCGAATGCCATTATTGGGCAATTGGCTTTATGCTACTTCAAGTGTAGGGGTGCAATTGAGTGTTACTGATCCAGCTCGAGTAGGAGAAACTAGTATTGGAAACAGTAGAGGAAGTATTACGCTTAATGGAGAAGTCATTTCTTCTAGCAGCGCACAATTTTTTTCTTATAATAAATATTTTCTCACTGCAGCGGCTGAAGCTGGTTTAGATTTTCAGATTCGTCCCCGGTTTAATATCTATTCCACCTTTTCCTACAATAGAGGCTTTACGGATTTAGAAAGAACAAATGTTCAATATACATATGAAAATGAACCAACGCGTATAGCCTCCATTCTGCACCGGGGTAGCTATTTAAGTGTTAACATTGGTTTACGTTATCGATTTGGGTCTGAATTTTAATGAAAAAATATTAATTTTTAAGATGCTTAATGAAAATAATGATATTAGAGTTTTATTTGACTAGTATGTACCTTATTATAAACTTAGATGGTATGTTTTCTTGAGATACAAACCACGGCTAATCAGGCAAAGTTAACCTATTATCAAGATCGCTGGGAATTAGCTGAATAAGTATAATTTAATTTTAATTTTTAAGTTTAAATTAAACCTAATCACCTAGTTTTATACTTAAAGGTTTTAATATTAAATATGTCTCAGGTTTCTATTTATGACATCATTATTGTAGGAGCAGGGCCGGCTGGATTTGCTTGTGCATATCAACTTCGACACCAGGGTTTGAGGATTGCTATAATGGAGCAGGCCACCTTTCCGAGAGACAAAATTTGTGGGGATGCTTTGAGTGCGGATGTAGTTAATCAATTATACAGGATGGATACTTCATTAGGGGATCAGTTTAGCTCTTTTCATGCTAAAATCGATTCAAATGGAGTGCGTTTTGTGGCACCTAATCACACAACGTTAGACATTCCTTACCAAAACCCACACCATGGTAAAGCTGCAGGGTATATCAGTAAGCGAATTGATTTTGATAATTTTCTTTTTCAAAATCTCCTAAATCAAGCCAATATTCAAGTATTTCAAGGAGAAAAAGTAGTAAATATCCAAAATATGGGTTCAGCCATTGAGCTAACTAGTGACCAAAGAATATTGAAGGCAAAAATGATTATTGGTGCAGATGGTGCTCATTCTATCGTCAATAAGAAAGTGGGTAAGATTAAAGTGGAAAAAGACCACTATTGTGCCGGGATTAGGCAATATTACGAAGGGATTACAGGCTTTAATGCTTCTAATTCAATAGAACTTCATTTTTATCAGGATATACTGCCTGGGTATTTATGGATTTTCCCTCTACCAAATGGGCAAGCCAACATAGGGCTAGGCATGCTTTCCAGCGAAGTAAGTAAAAGAAAAATTGATCTCAAAAAGAAGTTGGAGGAACTGATTCAAACCCATCCCATGATTAAAGAACGCTTTAGAAATGCTAAATCTTTAGAAAAAGCCAAAGGATTCGGCTTGCCCATTGGCTCAAAAAAAAGGCCTATTTCAGGAGACCGGTTTTTATTGCTTGGAGATGCAGCTAGTTTGATAGATCCTTTTACGGGTGAGGGGATAGGCAATGCCATCCGAAGCGGAAGAATCGCCGCAGATCATATCATGAAGTCTTTTGATAAGCAACGCTTTGACGCCAAGTTTAATGAACAGTATGACAGCGTGATTTACCAGAAAATGTGGAAAGAATTGAGAGTAAGTCGCGCCCTCCAGAAAATGCTGCACTATCCTAAGCTCTTCAACTTTGTAGTCAAGAAGGCTAACCATAATTCGTCCATAAAAACCTTACTAACTTCTATGCTGAGTGATATTGATTTAAAGAAGGAATTAATTAGGCCCGGCTTTTATCTGAAGCTGTTTTTTAGTTAGCGCCTCTAATTCGGAAAGTTGATAACATCAGACATCTTCGGCCCATATTTGAAATGAGTAGCTTTAAAGGGATTGGTAAGTTGCAAGCAGATTAGATATCTCAAGACTATCGTCTGACCTAAACAATATGATAGATTGAAATGCTAGGTGAAACCGCAATTTACAACCCTCTACGTCATTGACCTGCTGCCAATAATTAAAGCATTATGGGAATAAAAAAAAGTTTGCTGAATTCATTTCAGCAAACTTTTAAATTTTTCATCGATATAATTTAGTGTATTTAGCTATTATTCTATCATAATTTTTCTTACCACCTGTTGTTCAGCAGTTTTCACTAAAACCAGATAAACTCCTGAGTACATGTTCACATCCATATCTACTATGGCTTCCTCATTTACGGTCATCTCCTTCAGGATTTTACCACTTAAGTCTGTGAGCGTGATACGCTCTACTTCTTTAATTCCAGAAAGGTTAATGGTGATATGACCAGAGTTGGAAGGGTTAGGAAATATGCTAAGACTTTCCAAAGCTCTTTTTTCTATTTCAGAAGAAGCTATTTGATCTGAAATATTTGAAGTTACATTATCAGCAACTCTGCTACTATTCTGATAAGTAATATCACCAAAACCTATGTTACCATTGCAATGCATCATCTGACTATAAGAACCTCCACAGCTACCATTTTGGTAAACAGCAGTATTATAGGACATGTTTTCAGCTTCTCTTCTTTGGCCATGTATTTCAATCCAATCAACTTCTACATCCCTACTTCCGCCATCGTTATCATACTGTAGGTTCAAATCACCTCTATCTACATATACTTCATAGTTTCTCCAACTCGTGGTCAGATTTATTTCGGACTGCACCTGGTTATTAATTAATACATTCAGGTGCTCTCCACCTGCAACACCACGAGCTCGGACAGTCAAAGTATATTCTCTACCAACTGAGCCCCCGGAACCTCCTTCATTACCACTGCCTGTGCCCATCGACATGCTGTAAACATCACATGTTCCACTACTCTGGTAGCCTTCCACTGTTAAGGAAACCTCATACAAATTACCCATATTCATGCCCAAACTCGCCCAGGCATTAAAATGATTGGCGCAGGTAATAGTTCCACTAGTTCGTTTGGTTCTTCTTACACTCCAGTATTGTTGAAAAGTTCTGTTGCCTTCTATAGAGGGCTGGTTGGTTCTAGTAGTTTCATAAATATCATATGTACCTCCGTCGGTGGTAACTGAACCTCTAGGTGTTCCACCCGGTGGTCTCCAACTACCCCAACTATCAACTATATAATATTCAACCAGTGGTCCTGTTGTCCATCCATATACACATAAATAAGAATTACCGGAAGGCTGATAATTGGCCGCATAGGTTACAGTTTGATTCATTGAGCCTGGTCTGATGCCTTTACGGGCCAATAAATTACCAATATTATTCCAGTTCACACTAAAAGTACCTCCAGTCCCTAGTGTCATGCAGCCGTTTCCATTGTCTTTCCAATATTCGTAGGTGTATCCGCCATTGGTGCCGATATCATTGTTGCAGATCGTTTGAGCATTTATGCCCAATGAAAACAGAAAAATGCAAAGAATTAGCATAATCTGTCTAATTTTTAAAGTTGGGAATCGATTTCTCATAATATTTGATTTTGGTTAGAAATTAAATCTCAATAGCAACTCACTATTGATCTAATATATAATTAATGCATGCATTATATTCGCAATCGATTGCAGAATATTTTAGAAAATTAGCGAATATCATCTATTAATCCTAGTATTATATAATTATTTTTCCGATCTAAACAGGTTGCAAAAACTTCATGATTATTAAAGTCAGCTCTCTTGTAGGAACTTTTAAATTATTGATGGGTGCATTTTGCTACAAAAATTATAAACTCTAAATTGCCTCAAATCTAAAATTAATACTACACCACTATGTTCGATGGCGCAGCTTTTCCACAATCTTTGGAAGAAGATATTTTTGACTCATGGCTAGAAAAAGGCAGATTAAGCAAAATTGGCTATACCTATATGCTTGTTGTTTGGGACGCTTATGAAGCGATATACCTACCTGTTTATGTGGAAGATCGTGAAAAAATTAAGGACTTCGAAAGATACGAATCATCTACAGGCCGGGAATCCCTTGTGGCAGCTTATGACCTGTATTCAGAAACCAGGGTGGGCTGATAGTAATTTCTCATTGCATATTATTAATGCCTCACAATTCAATATATTTCGTTAACAGTCTCAACCAGCGTTCATAACCTATTGTCTTCATTTCAGTTCTTTAGTATATAGTTTTAAAGAAATGTTATGTCTAAAATATTCATTACAGGTTCATCAGATGGTTTAGGATTGTTAACTGCTCAGCAATTAATTAATGAAGGTCACCAGGTAGTAATGCACGCTAGAAATGATACCAGGGCCCAGGATACCAAAAAAGAAGCGCCTGGTGCAGAGGCAGTTCTGATTGCTGACCTTTCCAACATGGAAGAAACCAAACAGCTGGCTATAGACGTAAATAAACTTAGTACTTTTGATGCCATCATTCATAATGCTGGCGTTTATCATGCCTCCAATGATCTTATTTTTAAAGTAAATACATTGGCTCCCTATATTTTGACATGCCTAATCAATAAGCCTAAGCGAATCATATATTTAAGCTCAAACTTACATCGTAAGGGGATAGCTAAGTTGGAAAATTTAGATCCTGAAAATGTTACTTATGGAGATTCTAAACTCTATATTACTATGCTAAGCAAAGCCGTAGCAGCCTTGTGGCCGCAAGTTTATTCTAATTCAGTAGATCCGGGTTGGGTTCCTACTAAAATGGGTGGCACCAATGCTGCCGATGATCTAACGAAAGGATATCAAACCCAGGCATGGTTAGCCATCAGTAATGATACTGAAGCACTAGTCAGTGGTAAATATTTCTTTCATAAAAAGCAAGAACAGACTATTCCTGAAGCAAATGAGGTAGATGTTCAAAATAAATTATTGAAAGTACTGGAAGAGATGAGCAGATTGAAATTGACATGATGATCAATTCCGTACGTTTTTAAATCTATAAGCTTAAAATCAAACCTATATTAAAATTAAATTGGGTTTTTTTATTAAATACAAGTATAATATTAGCGTAAAATCGAAATAAACACGTTTTTATCAATAATTTGTGCTATATTGTAAGAATTGACTAAAATCTATTTTCAATTAATTACTCATATCAACATGCCCAAATTAAATTTAGCAAATTATGATACTGCCAATTTTTTAGATGAAATGGTGGACGAGCAAGGACAGATTAGAACTTCTTATTCCCTGTTTCGGGAACGGATAGAAAAAATGGGCTGGAAAAAGCTCAATTTTCTTCAACATTCTACCGACAGGGCTCAACTCTCTCTTGGGATGACTTTTAATGTATATAGTGATAATCAGGGTATGGAAAGAATACTTCACCTGGATATTATTCCAAGAATTATTTCAGGCAAAGAGTGGGATCACCTGGAAAGAGGGCTAAAGCAAAGAATTACTGCGCTCAACTTATTTATAGCAGATATTTACGGTGAACAAAAAGTACTAAAAGATAAAATTATTCCTAAGGAATTGGTTTTCTCCAGCGATACCTATTGTAAAGAGTGTATAGGGCTGAAGCCTGCTAAGGATATTTGGTGCCATATTTCCGGCTCCGATTTAATAAAAGGTGATGATAATAAATTTTATGTTTTAGAAGACAATCTTCGTTGCCCATCCGGTGTTTCCTATATGTTGGAAAACCGGGAAATCCTAAAACGCACTTTTCCCGAATTATTTGAAAAATTAAAAGTGCGACCGGTCAATACTTATGCTCATAACTTACGGGATATGATGGAGTCTTTATCTACTCAATCGGAGCCTACTTTAGCGGTAATGACTCCCGGAGCCTATAATTCCGCATACTTTGAGCATGCTTATCTGGCACAGCAAATAGGAGCGGAGCTGGTAGAAGGAAGAGATTTAGTAGTACAAGATGATTTTGTGTATATGATTACTACAAAAGGCTTGAAAAGGGTAGATGTAATTTACCGCAGGGTAGATGATGATTTTATTGATCCGTTCGTGTTTAATAAAAGCTCGTTGCTAGGAACCCCCGGACTATTTAATGCCTATAAGAAAGGAAATGTAGTATTAGTGAATGCACCAGGAACCGGAGTGGCGGATGATAAAGCCGTATATGCTTATATTCCCAGAATCATAAAGTATTACTTAGGGGAAGAAGCGATTCTTGAGAATGTGCGAACTTATATATGCGCAGAAGAAGATGATAAAAAATATGTATTGGAAAATATAGATCAACTTGTAGTAAAGCAAACTGATGGTTCAGGAGGATATGGAATGCTTATCGGACCTAAAGCTACCAAAGCTGAACATGAGGAGTTTAAAGCTAAGATTAAAGCTAATCCCAGAAATTATATAGCACAGCCTATGATCAACCTCTCCCGCGTACCCACATTAACGGAGAATGAAATTCAAGGTAGGCATGTAGATTTGCGGCCATATATTCTGTTTGGTGAAGATATTAAGGTCACCCCGGGGGCATTAACAAGAGTAGCTCTCACCAAAGGTTCTATTGTAGTCAATTCCTCACAAGGGGGAGGTAGTAAAGATACCTGGGTTTTAGATTAAATTCATCATTAATTAACTACATATAACTACTTTATTAACAGTTAGTTATGTGCTTTTATTCACTTTAAAATTTATTTTATGTTAAGCAGAGTTGCCGACCATATTTATTGGATGAATCGTTACATAGAAAGAGCGGAAAACTACGCGCGTTTTATGGACGTAAATTTCAACTTATCACTTGATTTACAACCCGATGAAGCTGCACAATGGAAGCCGCTGGTGGTTACCACCGGAGATTGGCCCGTATATGAGACCTTGTACAAAACAGTTGATAAAGGTAAAGTAATTCATTTCTTAGGATTTGATGCCAGAAATGGTAATTCAATACATAATTGTATTATAAATGCACGTGAAAATGCACGTGCTATCAGACCAGAAATTACCAAAGAGGTGTGGGAGCAAATCAATTATCTTTACTATTTTGTAAAAGAAGGGACTGAAAAGAAAAGATGGGAAAAGAATGATCCTCGTAATTACTTTTTAGAGATTAAAAAGGGCTGTCAAATGCTATATGGCATATTTGATTCTACCATCTCCAAAACAGAAGGTTGGCATTTTGGTAAAATTGGCCAAATGATTGAGCGTGCAGATAAAACTTCCCGTGTGTTGGATGTAAAATACCATATGCTATTACCGGAATCAGCCAGAGTAGGATCCCCCTTTGATTTGATTCAGTGGTCTGCCTTGTTAAAATCGGTGAGTGCTTATGATATGTACCGAAAAAAATATGGTAAACTAACTGCATTAGGGATTTGTGAATTTCTTATTTTTGATAAATACTTTCCAAGATCCATCCTAAGTTGCTTGGTAGAGGTGGACAGATCATTGCGGGCTATTGCAAAAATGGAAGAGCCTTACCGTACAAAAGTGGAGAAGCAACTAGGTTTACTTAGGTCGCAACTTGAATATTCAGATATTAATGAAGTATTTGAATCAGGAATTCATGAGTTTTTAGATACCATTCAGTCTAATTTGAATAATGTGTCTGAAAGCCTTTATAAAACATATTTTTCAGTAGCGGATTCTTTTCAACCTCCAACATCATCCACTCAAAAAAACTTTCAGTAGCTATTGATTAATTAGCCAACTGCTCTTATTAGATAGTAATATGCAAATAAAAATAATCCATGATACTCATTATGCCTTTGATTCAGAGGTGTTTCTGGAACCTCATTATTTAAGATTCCGACCTAGAAATACGGTATACAGCCTCACTAAAAGCTTTGAACTGAGTATCTCTCCTAAGCCGGAGGGCAATAAAGTGATCAGAGATGAGGAAAACAACTTATTGAATTTCTGTTGGTTTGGTGGAAAAACGCACAACCTAAGCATAAAACTAGAGGCTATTATTGAAACGCAAGACTATAACCCTTTCGATTTCATCATTTCACCTTTTCACTATAATCAATTGCCACTTAGTTATAGTCTGCAAGAACAAAAGTTGCTTTTTGCTACTTTGGAAAAACAAGCTATTTCTGAAAATTTGAGCCAGTACGGCAGTAGCATTCAGGAAGCTGTTAACAAAGACACGCTTAGTTTCTTAACAAAGCTTACAGATCAGCTTCATGCAGATTTTAAAGTAATTTACAGAGAAGAAGGAGCTCCCTGGCAGCCGGATGAAACCTTTGCAAACAAAAAAGGCTCATGCCGCGACTTATCCTGGATGCAGATTATGCTATTAAGACATTTAGGTTTAGCAGCTCGTTTTGTGAGTGGCTATTATTATTTTGATATGGAAGAGCCCAGCTATGAATTACATGCATGGGTAGAAGTATATTTGCCCGGTGCAGGCTGGGTTGGATTAGACCCTAGCCATGGCATTTTAACCGGTAATACCCACATTCCCGTTGTTGCCAGCGCCTTCCCTGAAAAAACTATGCCTGTTACCGGCAGCATCAGAGGTTCCGCGAATATGACGATGGAAACGGATTTAATGATTGTGGCGATTTGACATTAAAAACCCAGAGCGTAATGATTATGTGGTGGAAAATTATAGACTGACCTAAGCAGGGTTCTAGGTAAGTACCGCAGGTCAGACCGGCTAAAGTAGTAGAAATGGCAGCTTTTAGTCTTTAATTACCATCCAATCTAGGATTTGAAGAATACCCTAACTCTCAAAACATTGAAAGCTTAACTAACAGGGTGGGCAAATCAATAATTTGTAGGTAGAGCTATGACCGGTACTGACTATCGTCTGACCTAAGTAGTCTAAGTCAGAACGGCCTTCATAAAATATCATGTAGTAATCAACCCTTTCAATCAATCACAATATTATCTCTTCTTTTTCCTTAACTTTACCCCATCAAATTATAATAGGAGAGTAGCTAAAAAATGAAAATATTTGAATGCGGCAATTGCCATTACGCTTTGTTTTTTGAAAATAATTATTGTGAGAACTGTGGTCATTTGTGTGGCTACGATGAGCGAAGCAACAAAATGCTCACTTTTGACCCCCTCAATGCTTCTTTAATATCCGACAGAAACCATAATGAATATAAATATTGCAAAAACAAGGAACATGAAGTCTGCAATTGGCTAGTTCCTGTGGAAAGCCCTGACGATTTTTGTCGTGCCTGTCAACATAACAGAACCATTCCCAACTTGTCTAAGAAAAAGAATCTGGAAAAGTGGGGACTTCTGGAAGTAGCCAAGCATAGGTTAATTTATCAGTTACAAAAACTACATTTGCCTTTAATAAGCAAACACAAGGATGATCAAGGATTTGCCTTTGATTTTGTAGTAAGTCAGGAGCCGGGCCAACTGATGACAGGCCATGCCAGCGGAATAGTCACTATTTTACTCCGTGAGGCCGACTCTGTATTCCGTGAGCAAACCAGAATTCAATTACTGGAGCCTTACAGAACTTTAATTGGCCACCTAAGGCATGAGGTAGGGCATTACTTTTGGCAGCTTTTAATTAGTAAGGATGCCAAATTATTAGCAGATTTCAGATCGATTTTTGGGGATGAAAAGCAAGATTACAATGATAGCTTACAGCAATATTACAAAACTGGAGCTCCGGATAATTGGCAGCTAAGCTTTATTAGTAAATATGCCAGTTCACATCCCTGGGAGGATTGGGCAGAAACCTGGGCACATTACCTGCATATTATGGATATGGTGGAAACCGCTTATTATTTCGACATAAAAGCCAGCCCTAAGGGTACTACCAAAAGCATGGACTTCGAGGTGTCTTCTGACCCTTACCAGGTAATAAATTTCGATCATGTGATACAAACCTGTGTGCCGCTATCCTTTGCCGTTAACAGCATCAACAGAGCCATGGGTGTGCCTGATGTTTATCCTTTTGTGGTTTCCATTGCCGTAGCCGATAAGATGAAATTCATACATCAACTTTTATTAGGGAGGAAGAGAAGAGATGAGTTTTGAAATATTAAACTAAAAAAACTTTCCAAGGATGAAAAACTATGACAGAGTAATAATGACCTAAGGCTATATAGCATAAATTTTCCTAAGCTTGGTTATTTTTAAGCAATCCTTACTTATGTTTTTCTAAAACCTTTTTAAAGTCCTTGTTTATTTGGCTCACCTGATTGATTACTGTTGATATTAGTGTCTTATTTTTTACGAAATCCTCTCCTTCCTTAATTAATTTACTAAGGTTATCCAGAATAACTTCCATTCTAAAAAATTTCAATATGATTATAATATTATGGTGAATTATTTTCAAGTGCTTAAGATCTTTATTTGTAACACATGCCTTAATGTCGTCTAAAAAATCGACAATACTACCATTGCATCTTCTAAGAAACTCAATCTGAAACTGGGTGTTTCCGGGTAATTCACTTTTTAAAATCTCTTCTATTTCCTCCGACGAAAGTACATTTACTTTGGGTTCAATGTTCTTCTTGCTTTCCGGTTTATGAGATAGGATAGGGTCTTTTACTAGTAAATGTTCAACCTCAGAATAGTATTTGTTGATAGTATTGATGAGGTCGTTAGGTCTAAATGGCTTACTTAAATAATCGTTCATTCCATTGGATAATGACTCAGATTTAACATTTTCGAATACATCAGCCGTTAATGCAATAATTGGCACTTTCTTAAAATACTCTTCTTGTAATTTTCTTATTTCTCTTGTAGCTTCCAATCCATCCATTACAGGCATTTGTAAATCCATTAGAACAAAATTGTATGCCTTAGATTTAATTTTATCAACTGTCTCCTTACCGTTTTCGGCAATATCAAAATCTACTTTATACATTTGTAAGAACTTGCCTATAATCATCTGGTTTGCGGGATTGTCTTCCGCTACTAAAACCTGAATATTCTTTCCTGCGAAGTCAGCCTCCTTCGAGCTGCTAGTTTGTTCATCTTCCAACTCCAGAGATTCTTCTTTAAGTTGAATGTCAAAATAAAAGTATGAGCCCATGTCTTCAATACTATCTAATTGAATGGTACTATTCATTAATTCCACTAATTTAGCAGATATATAAAGACCCAAACCCGTTCCTCCATATTGCCTGGAGATGCTGTTGTCAGCTTGTTCAAATGAATTAAAAATTTTAGTTTGATACTCTTTCGGAATACCAATCCCTGTATCTTTTACGCCAATTCTGAATTTATAAGTAGATTCTGATTGCTGCAGGAGAGAAGTTAAAATAGTAACTTTACCATTTTTAGTAAACTTTATGGCATTTCCCACCAGATTATAAAGAATCTGACTTATTCGGGCTCCATCGCCCATAAAAATAGTTGGTAACTTTTCATCATACTTAATTGATATATCTACATGATTCTCTTTTGCTTTTGTGCTTAAAGACCTCTGTATATTATTCAATAAATAAGCCAAATCAAAGGGACGGAGAGAGAGCTCGAGCTTACCTGAATCTATCTTAGAAATGTCTAATACATCATTAATGAGAGTTAATAGATTTTCTCCTGAAAAGCGTAGTAATTTTAAATTTTCAATCTGGTCTTCTCTGGGGTTTTCCTTCAGTAATAAATGGGTTAATCCATTAATAGCATTCAGTGGAGTTCTTATTTCATGACTCATAGTAGTTAAGAATACTTTCTTCGCATTAGAAGCTTTTACAGCTTCCTCTTTTACAATTTCTAAAGACTTATAATTTTCAAATAATTCCGTTTGAATTTCAACTCGTTCAGTAATATCTCTGGATGATGTAATAATGGCAAACGGCTTACTATTCGAGACTATTGCTTTAGAGAGCACCTCAAACCATTTATAATCTCCATTTTTTGTGCGTATTCTGCACTCAATTTTTACAGACTCATTTCTGCTAATTACAGGCCCATCAAGCTCTATTTGGATTTTATCAACATCATCCGGATGCAAAAAATCAGACGGCTTCTTTCCTATTACCTCTTCAGGTTCATACCCTAAAATAGTTTTACATGCCGGTGAAATATAAGTGTAGGTACCATCTAATTTATGCAAGGCTACCGTGTCGCTGGTATTTTCAGCCAAAAGCTTAAATTGCTCCTGGCTTCTTGCAATCTTCTTTAGAGATTCAACCTCTTCAGAAATATCTGCAAATAAACCATATAATAACATAGGCTTACCCTCTTCCTTAAACAGTTTTCCTACTGATCTGACCCATTTTCTATTACCTTCAGCGGTTAAGATCTTTAGCTTTTTATTCCAACCATTACCGGTCTGTATGGCTTTAGTGACGGCTTCAACTATGATGGGCTTTGACTTTTCATCGTAAAAGTTGATTCCTTCCTCCATTTGAGGAGTATAATTGTTATCTACTTCGTGAATTCTTCGTGTTTCATCAGACCAAAAAATTTTATTGTTTTCAAGGTCAAGTTCCCAATAACCAATACGTGCAATGTTCTGAAGCTCCTCCAGTAAATCAATTGTGCGCGATGATTTAATTTCACTTTCTTTAAATAACCTTATATTCTCAATGTACTTGCGCTCCATAACTTTGCGCTCAGTAATATCATTGCAGGCTACATCTGCAAACTCCTCATTTCCTATGTAGTGGATCGATAAAAATATTTCCAGATCGCGAATATGACCCTCTTTTGTTTTAAATTGGGTTTCAATTTTTAAAAATTTCTTCTGTTGTAATTCCTTCCAGTAATTCTTCCAGTTTTTTTTGGTGAATTGAGAATCCAGATCAAAAATATATTTATCATCTAATTCATTATCACTATATCCTGCAAACTCCTGATATTGCTTATTGCATTTTAGGATAGCCCCTTCTACATTAAGCCAGGCAATCCCTACCAAGGCATTATCAAAAGTAAATTCTATATGACTCAATTGTTTACTTTTCTTCAAATATTCAATCCGGTTAAGTATCTGGCCAGCCAAAATCTTTAGAATACCCTCTTGATTATCATTTAATTCATTAGATCGATAATCCATAACACCCAAATAGCCGAATACAAAGCCTTCTTCATTAACGAGTGGGATTGCTGCATAACACTTAATAAAGGAATCTCCTGAATTATGAGATTTATGCTGTAAATGTTCCTTCAAATCGGAATCGTTCAGCTCGAAAACACTTTGTTGCTTGAATGCATGTAGACTATTATCAAATTCAGACGGTGTTTCTGAAACTGTAATTCCCAGATGGGTCTTAAACCATTTTCTAGTATTATCCTCCAAAGAAATAATGGCTACGGGCATTTGACAAACTTCAGAAGCCAGTCGGGTTATATCTGCAAAATCTTTAACTTCATGAGCTCCTGATATTCCGTAGGATAGTAAGGATACCAGGCTTGTCTCTTTATGTATAACTGAATTAGTTCGTTCCAATTTTTAATATATTTTGATTACGAAATTAAAACTATAATCCTGAATTACCCTAAGTTGGTGGATTGTAAGGCATTAAATCAGCAACATGAGAGGTAATGTTTAAGATAATCTATCATAAAAATGAACTATTGTGAACTTTAGTTGATGATTGACCGATTTTTATGATCAATTTCATTAATAGACGCTCCTTAAAGGCTGTTAATAGTGTAAATTCTATTATAATTATAGAATTATGTTTCGTGTAAGATTTGTAGGATTATAATGTGAAGCATGTATGCTCTCTTCCCTTCTTTCAAAAAAAAGAAAGGAGCGAGGTTCTATCAATTCAAGTCTTCCTTTAATGAATATAAAATGAATTAATTTAACCCCTGAAATCACACATTTTTTGGAGAAAACTTAAAGGTGTGCAGTAAATACTATTACTAATCTCACCGAGGTCGATTTATTAAATACAACCGGAAGAAGCATGATAAATATCATTCCTTAAATAACATCTTTAAGAAATTTTACTCGTTAAAACGTATGATAAGTATCAAGTTTTCAGGTAGCTTAGGTCAGGACTTTCAACCGGATTTAGTCTTATCTTACATTATCCATTTAAATGAAACCGCCATGAACACGCTCATTTACACTCAAACGAAAGATGAAATCATTAAAGAAGTAGCTTTTGAATTAGGTTTTCCTGATAAAATCGTTTTATCTCAGAGAATTGTAGCTGCAGTTTTGCATGCATTGAGATCCATGCTCACAAGGCAGGAGTCCTGCGAACTTATCGGCCATTTACCTTTTGGCTTGAAAGCGCTTTACATAGAAGGGTGGAAGTACGAACAAAAATCTCATAAAATTAAGACTGAAGCTGATTTTGTAAGAGAAGTGATCAAAAATGATTGGCCTTTTGGTCATGATGATTTTTCTACCGCTAAGGATGGAGAAAATGCTACCAAAGCAGTTTTCAAAGTGCTAAGAAATCACATAAGTGAAAAGCAAATTCAGGCTGTTATATTTGCCCTTCCGTCTGAATTGGAATCGCTTTGGGAGGTAAATCCTCATTAAGGGTATTGCTTCGCTGCGCATGCAACAGCCATTTAGATTCGTAATGACGTTTTTAATTGGAATATTGTCTAACCGAAGCAATGCCGTCAAGCTACCGTCATTGCGAGGAAGGAATGACCGAAGCAATCTCCATGATTGAAAGAGATTGCTTCGTTCCTCAAACTATCAGGTTTCAAACTTTATTTTAAATTTTTAATTTTATTCCAATTACCAAAATCCCCCAGCCCCCTTTACGAAAGGGGGAGAGCTCTCGTATTTATCAATATTTTTCTCTGAAATTATAATAGGCTTCCTAATTCGTTAATTTCAATTGATAATTTTATTATGTGGATACACCCTCCCCCTTAATAAAGGGGGATTGAGGGGGATTCTTTTGATTGAAAATTTAAGCGGCAACCGATCCGTCATTGCGAGACCCCCCATTTTTAGAAAAAAACGAACAAATTTAGATGACTACTTAAGCTTAAAAGACTGATTTATATAGCTTAAAAAGGAAAAATATAAACTACTGATAAACACTTTTTTACTGCACACGTCATCGGTAGGAAGGAACGACCGAAGCAATCTCCATGATTGAAAGAGATTGCTTCGTGCCTCAAACTATCAGGTTTCAAACTTTATTTTAAATTTCTAATATTATTCTAATTACTAAAATCCCCCAGCCCCCTTTACGAAAGGGGGAGAGCTCTCGTATTTATCAATATTTTTCTCTGAAATTATAATTGACTTCCTAATTCGTTAATTTTAATTGATAATTTTATTATGTAGATACACCCTCCCCCTTAATAAAGGGGGATTCTTTTGATTGAAAATTTAAGCGGCAACCGATCCGTCTTTGCGAGCCCCCCCATTTTTAGAAAAAAACGAACAAATTTAGATGACTACTTAAGCTTAAAACACTGATTTATATAGCTTAAAAAGGAAAAATATAAACTACTGATAAACAGTTTTGTACGGCAAACGTCATCGGTAGCCAGTCTGGCGGCAAGCACGGACGGTACAACCGAAGCAATCTCGCTAAGCTTTCCGTCATTGGGAGAGCGCAACAACCGAAGCAATCTTGTAATATTACCGTCATTGCGAGGGCGGTACAACCGCGGCAATCTTATAATTAGGAGAGTATGTCATTCTATCACGTGTTTGCTTTTTTTTGAGTAGATTGCTTCATTCCACGCAATGACGTTCTATAGCGGATACGGTTAGTTTTGAGAAGATTACTTCATGCACTGCCAGTAGCAGATAAACTACAGATGACGTTCTAAACCGAGTAAGGTTAGCTTTATGTAGATTGCTTCACGCGCATGCAATAGGCATGTAAACTCGCAATGACGTGCTTATTAACCTTAAAACCCACTCTTCTTCACAACTGCCTCCAAAGCCTCCAGACTCACTGGTTTTTCCAGGAAGCCGATCACATTAGGATACTTATCTAGTTTGGCCTGATCAATTTTATCGGATGAGACCATAATTGTTTTGGGCAGATGCTTCATTAGGTCTAGCACATCAAAACCATCTAAGCCATCGATATACTGATCAAGGAAGAGCAAATCAGGATGCTCTCGTTGGATATCAAGCAGACCCTCTACCGTCTTCTCCCGAGAATTGATCAACTGAAAGTCAGGAAATAGATCTTCCATATTCTTTTTTAGCCAAAAGCTAAATACCATATCATCGTCTATTATTAAGTATTTTATCTTGTTCATAAATTAGTTGTGTAATTAGGCTATCTTTTTCAAAACTACTAAAAATTATCACTTTTCTTTATGGTTTGTATGCTACGGATGAGAAAAAGCCATGATAAATACTTTGGAACCAGAAATTTCATCTGAAAACGTGCATTCTTACAGATGCTAATAGCATTTGATAAAAAAAATCATAATTTTAATCTTTACTATTATTGTTAGCCATTGAACTGTATAATTATTTTAAACATTCAAACTCCTTCATAATGTCTACTACTACCAGGAAAATACTTGTATTGCTAAGCTTTATATTATTGCTAAATTATTCCGTAAAAGCGCAATCTAGTGTTAATGAAGTCCACAAAGACGCAGCAAAAGGACTAAAATTTCGTGAAATAGGGCCGGCTGTAATGGGTGGGCGTATTGCAGATATTGCGGTAGACCCTAGCAACAAAAGCACTTGGTACGTAGCGGTGGGATCAGGAGGCGTTTGGAAAACCAATAATAGCGGCATCACCTGGCAACCTGTATTTGATAATCAGTCTTCCTATTCCATCGGTACTGTCACCATAGATCCTTCCAACTCGAATACCATTTGGGTTGGAACAGGAGAAAATGTGAGTGGCCGACATGTAGGCTGGGGAGATGGCGTGTATAAAAGTCTGGATGCTGGCCAGTCATGGGAGAATATGGGGCTGAAGAATTCTGAACATATCGGAAAAATTTTAGTCGACCCAAGAAATAGCGATATAATAATGGTAGCAGCAGAAGGCCCTCTTTGGTCATCAGGCGGTGATCGTGGCTTGTACAGATCTACAAATGGTGGCAAAACATGGACTCCCACCTTAAAAATAGATCAAAACACCGGTGTTACTGACGTGGAATTTGATCCCTCCAATCCGGATGTGGTGTATGCTGCAGCTTACGAGCGCAGAAGGCATACCTGGTCGTTTTTGGCAGGTGGATTAAAATCCGGCATCTATAAATCTACCGATAATGGAGCGTCCTGGAAGCAGGTAAAAGCTGGGCTCCCTTCCGGTGCTATGGGCAAAATAGGCCTGGCAGTAACGCCTGCTGACCCATCAATTGTTTACGCTACCGTAGAGGCCAACGAGAAAGAAAAAGGTTTTTACAAATCAACAGATAAAGGCGAAAGCTGGACAAAGCAAAATAGCTATATCTCTGGTGGTACAGGCCCTCATTATTATCAGGAAATTGAAGCTTCTCACATAAATCCTAATCTGGTGTATCAGATGGATGTGTTCCTACATGTAACTCGGGATGGCGGCAGAAACTTCGATTACTTAGGTACAGGACGAGAAAAACACAGCGATAACCATGCCTTATGGATAGACCCCGACAATGGACAGCACTTAATTGCCGGGTCTGACGGCGGTTTATACGAGTCCTATGATGAAGGAACTACCTGGAGACATTTTCCCAACTTGCCTATTTCACAATTTTACAAAGTGGCGCTGGATAATGCAGCGCCTTTCTTTAATGTGGTAGTAGGAGCACAGGATTTAGGTACTCTGATAGGCCCCTCCAGAACCACCAATTCAGAAGGAGTGCGCAATCAGGATTGGTATGTGCCATTAGGAGCTGATGGCTACGATTGTGCTTTCGATCCTGAAGATCCGAACATTGCTTATATGGAAATCCAAAATGGACTACTCTACAGATTAGACAGGCGCACCGAAGAAGTACTAATGATCCAGCCGCAGCCTGAACCAGGTGAGGGACCCGAACGCTTCAATTGGGATGCTCCGGTGCTTATCAGTCCACATGATCATAAAACCTTATACTTTGGCTCACAGCGTCTTTGGAAAAGTGAAAATCGTGGCGATTCATGGACTCCAGTGAGCGGTGATTTAACCACCAATGTGAATCGTTATGAGCTCAAGATGATGGATAATGTACCAAGTGTGGATGCATTGTATGATAATGGTGCGATGTCAAATTTTGCCACTCTTACCGGAATTTCAGAGTCACCCGTTAAAAAAGGACTATTAATTACAGGTTCAGATGATGGACTGATTCACATCACAGAAGATGGTGGGCAAAATTGGCGCAAAGCCCAAACTTTACCTAAAGTACCTGAAATGTCATTTATTAATGATGTTGAAGCCTCAAAACATGATGAAAACGTATTTTTTGCCTCAGCCGATGCGCACAAAACCGGGTATTACAGCACTTATCTATTTATGAGTAATAATAAGGGTGCTTCCTGGCAGTCGATCAAAGGAGATTTACCTGCTAACACCATTGTCTGGGTGATTAAGCAAGATCATATAGATAAAAACTTATTATTTATAGGAACAGAATATGGGATCTACTTTTCACCCAACAAAGGAAGCAACTGGATTAAGTTGGGTGCAGGACTGCCCACTATTCCGTTTAGAGATATAGAGCTACATGCACGTGATAATGATTTGGTAGGGGCTTCTTTCGGCCGGGGTGTATTTGTGCTGGATGATTATTCCATGCTTCGCGCAGCAGCGAAAGAAAATGCAGCAAATATTCTCTATCCGGTAAGAGATGCCTGGTGGTATGTTCCTAATGTTCCCATGCAGGCCAAAGGCAATCCTACAGCAGGATCTACAAAATTTAATGCGCCTAATCCACCGCATGGTGCATTATTGACTTATTATGTGAATGATCTCCCCAAAACCTTAAAGGAAAAACGGGAAGAGAAAGAAAAAGCTTTAGAAAAACAGCAAACTGATATTCCATTTCCGGGATGGCAAAGCCTGAAAGAAGAATCATTGGAGATGGAGCCTCAGGTATTGATTTTAATTTCAGATGCCGATGGAAACGGCCTTCGCTGGTTGAAAGGTACTGCTAAAAAAGGGGTGCATAGAATCAATTGGGATTTGCGCTTGCCGGCACCTAATCCGATCAATCTTTCCCAACCCTCTTTTGTACCACCATGGGCAGGTTCTCCAGAGGGGCCAATGGTGGCACCAGGTCAATATGCTGCGCAATTGTATATGATGGAAAATGGTGGCTTGAAAGCACAAGGGAAGTCGCAGCAATTTGAGGTAAAGCCAATACCAGCAGTAAAAGCAGATATTGACTACAATCAGTTAGCCTCTTTCACCAGAAAGACTTCTGATTTGTCGAAAAGAGTAAGAGCATCCGGAAATAAATTAGGTGAATTCAATAATCAGCTAAGGCATATGGAGGAAGCGTTATTACAGACTTCCGGTATAAACCCTACTTTATTTGAGCAGCTTAAGGCCTTAAAAACCGAATTGGCAGGCTTAAGAGAAGCATTGTATGGTGATGCCATCCGTTCAGGCAAGGACGAACCTACCGAACCGCACGTAGCTGACAGAGTTGGAAATGTGATGTATGGACATTGGAGTACCACTCAAATGCCTACACAAACGCAGCAACGCAATATTGCATTGGCTGAACAGGAGCTTGCAGATTTTATGCAGCATTTTAAGTCTTTTGCTGATGAGTTATCTTCATTAGAAAAGGCCTTGGAAGAAGCTGGGGCACCCTATACACCGGGTAGGAAGATAGAATAGGGGGTACGTGGGTTGCATCAGTAAGTCCGTGGTCTATGAGTCCCAGACCACTCTCAAGCAATCATCGGTCTGACTATCGTCTGACCTAAGCAGGGTTTTAGGTCAGTACTGCAGGTCAGACCGGTTTTCATCTAAAGATTACTGGATTTGAATAAGGAAATATAGTAATCAAACTTAAGACAGGCGAGCTCCCTCTCTTATCAAAAGAGAGAGCCTGCCAGCCTTTGGCTGGGCTGGGGTGAGTTGTGTTATTGGACCAATGAAACAAATCATTTCCTCCCCCCAATAGATAGCTGGTTTTCATGGCCTTTTTTGGCGTTGTACTTGCCTGAAACCGGTTTCCTGCCATACAACTCGTCCAACTCCTCCTGGTTAGGGTACGGAGCACGTGAAGTTACGCTGTGGGCCACTCTCATATTGTTCCATACATGGTTATCCGGCCTGCTCTCCTCGCTGTAACGCGGATCAGGAATCATCGGCAGCTTTTCCATCTTCAATATTTCCACACTGGGAAAATCATGGTCTACGGTGATTTTTCCCAGCAGCAAATAGCAGCCTAAACCGGTAAACGGATAGCCTTTAAGCGAGGCAGGGAAGTGAACAGTATCAAAATAGCCGCCATATACATCAATCCAGGTGCCGAAATTCATTTTGGTTTTGCCATCCTTGCTCACAATAGGCACATCTTTAATGGAGATTAAATACCCCACCATGCGCACTGTTTTGTTCTTATTCTGCAGCAATTCCGAAGCAAAAACAGCACCCCGGTAATTGGTTTTCAGCAGGTTAAAAGGGGAGACTGAAACGGGATAGCCGAGACCTTCCATTTCATCAAAAGCATCTTCAAACATATCTCCCTCATCTAACTCATAGCTGAACTCCTTGGGTCTCATGTCAAAAAGCTGCAGTTCTTTGGTTTTTACGGGCTCATGAGAGAAAAAGCGCTTGGCTTCAATAATCAGCTGCCCTTTACTTCTGGAAATACTACGCAAAGCCCCGGCATAAATGGCGTAGCTCACATCATCAAAATTCAGTTCGGCTTTTACCAGCAAATCCGACAAAGAGGCAAAAGTACCCTGCTTTTCCCTGGCCTTTACAATTGCCTCAATGCCCCGCTGCGAGAGATGCATTATCTGATCCAGTCCCAGGTGAATCGTATCTTCTTTGAGGCTGGCATTGGCCAAACTGTAGTTAATATCCGGTGCCTCAATATGGGCACCCAGCATCCTGGCTTCATTAATATAGACTTCCGGCCTGTAGAAGCCACCATTGTTGTTGATCACCGCAGTAATAAACTCCAGTGGATAATAAGCCTTTAAATACAAACTCTGGTAACTTTCCACGGCATAGGACGCGCTGTGGCTTTTACAAAAGCTGTAACCTGCAAAAGAGGCAATTTGCCTGTAAACTTCTTCTACTATCTCTTTTTTATAGCCCAGGGCTTCACAATTGCTAAAGAACTGATTCTTTACCTTATCCATTTCCTTCTGGGAGCGGGATTTACCCGACATGCCACGCCTCAGTACATCGGCATCATTTAAATCCAGCTTGGCAAAATGATGCGCTATTTTAATCACATCTTCCTGGTACACCATTACCCCATAGGTATCTTTTAGCTGCTCTTCAAATACCGGGTGGAAATATTTGATTCTTGAAGCATCCCGATGCCTTTCCACATATTCGCGCATCATACCACTTTGTGCTACGCCCGGACGAATAATGCTACTGGCTGCCACCAGTGTTTCGTAAGTATCGCACTGCAGTCGCCTGAGCAAACCCCGCATGGCCGGACTCTCTATATAAAAGCAGCCCAGTGTTTTCCCGGTGCGCAGCAGTTCATTGCATTTCTCATCCCTTTTAAAGCGTTTGGTGTTGGCAATGTCGATTTTCACGCCTCTGTTGGTTTCCGCAATGTGCACGGCCTCCTTAATATGGCCCAATCCGCGTTGGGAGAGAATATCAATCTTCTCCAGGTGAAATTCCTCTGCCATGTACATATCTATCTGGCAGGTAGGCACGCCCTTGGGATAAATATTCATAGCCGTATAATTGGCAATGGGTTCTTCGGTAATGTAAATGCCACATGAATGCATAGACAGCTGATTGGGGAAACCAGCGAGCATTTTCCCATAGTGCTGAATGTTCTTCACCAGGTGATCTGAAGGCGGGTGCTCCATGGATGTACGGGAAAGCTGGTCCAGCTCCTCCTTGGGAAGACCGAAAACCTTTCCCAGCTCGCGCATGGTAGAACGATGCTTAAAATCGGTTACCGTACCGCAAAAGCCGGTATGTTCCCGACCAAACCGCTTAAAAATATAGTCAATAATGTCATCGCGATCCGTCCAGCTCCAGTCTATGTCAAAATCGGGCGGACTTGTACGTTTATTGTTCAGGAAGCGGGCAAAATACAGGTTGAGCTCTATGGGATCTACCTCGGTAATTTTTAAGCAATAAGCCACCAGCGAGTTGGCACCACTGCCCCGGCCCACATGGAAGTAGCCTTTGCTTAAACTATGGCGGACGATATCCCAGGTGGTAAGGAAATAACAGCCAAATTGCATTTTATGGATGATTTCCAGCTCATCGTACAGGCGCTGCTTTGCTATTTTGTCGTTAGGTGCATAACGGTCTTTAAAGCCTTCCAGGGCCAGTGTTTCCAGCAGGATTTTATCTTCATAATAGCTGGAGGTATAGCATTTTTTGTTTTTGGGCGATTTAAAATCAAAAGGAAAGCTGCACTGATCAAAAATGAGCTCCGTATTTCGGATGATATGCGGGTAGTCTTTGTAAAGCAGCTTCAGTTCATGCACAGGAAGCATATATTCCCCGGTGCCGGCATATTCATCGTCCTTCAAATGGCTCAACAGGATGTTTTTATCAATGCAGCGGAGCAATTTATGCAGATTGAACTCCTGTTTGCCGGAAAAAGTAACAGGGTAGAGGCAGACCAGTTTATCCGCCTTGAGGGCAAACGCAGGCTTATACCTTTTCAGTTCTGCAGGTTTAATACCGATAAATTCATGTTTCTGAAGGATTTCCGGCACATTATGCGTGGGGTAAATCACAAACACATTGTTAAAATGAGGCGATTGCAAGGGGAGAGGCATCTCCGATAAATTGGTTTTGGTCAGCAGTTCATTGATTTCCTTAAAACCTTCCAGGTTTTTGGCAAGGGCCACATACAATAAAGTATCGTTTTTCCGGATTTCTACCCCGGCAATGGGTTTAATGCCCGCTTCCATGCATCTTTTGGCAAAATCAGTAATGCCGGTGGTACTGTTAATATCGGTAAGTGCTAAGCTTTCCACACCATTGAGCATAGCCTGATTTACCAGTGCTTCCACTGAAAAGGTGCCGTAGCGTAATGAATAGAAAGAATGACAATTTAAATACATAAAATTTTGACTTATAATTATTGTTGTCCGACTAAATTAAATTTTTGAAAAACAGGCTTTTAATCTTTTTAAAATCTGTTTTTCATAAAGTTATGCTCAATCAAATTCAATACAGATTTTGTCATCATTTTTGATTCTCACGCCTCGCGTGGCTCAAAAATGTCGCCAAAATCAGGCAGACATCTTGCTATTTATTCTACCAAGATGTCGCCCACGCTGGGGCTTTTTTTGGTACCGATATAAAATCAAAGGCTCAGGGCCCGGGGGGTGTCTAATCACTTCAATCTTTAATAATTTCCATTATTTTTTTATTTCCAAGCCAACAAACACCCCTGTAGTACCCTCCAGCTGGCGGGGACAGTCTCACAGCTCTACATCAGTAGAAAACAATTAGGTTCATCACTATCTCTGATACACTATTTTACCATCAAAGGCTCAGGGCCCGGTGGACAATAGCGGGGTTATTGTATCGGTTTTTGAGTCGGTCCATGGCCTGGTACAATTCAATGGTTTTCACATTATCCGTAAAGAGATTAATCTGATGGCTTCCCTGTACTAACTGAGATAATTTGACCCCTACCAGCCTGATCAGCATTCTCCTTTTATAGAGTTTCTTAAAAAGCTCAAAAGCTATTTCCATCAGCAGCTCATCATTGGCGCAAAAAGGAATTTTCTTTTGCATGGTTTCCGTATCGTGGTTGGAGTAGCGAATCCGCACCGACACGCAGGCACACATTTGGTTGAGTTTGCGCAGTTTAAAGCCCAGGTATTCCACCAGTTTGAGCAAAGTGGCCTTCAGTAGTTTCATGTCCTGGGTATCCTGATCAAAAGTGAAATCCTTGCCGATGGATTTTTCCGCAGAATAGGGGATAACAGGTGTAGGATCAATGCCATTGGCCTTTTTCCAGATACCGATGCCGTTCTTTCCCAACAATTCATTCATGGCTTCGGGTGGCAATAACCTAATGTGTTTGATGAACTTAATCCGGGACCCTCCTGAGCAATTTAAATGTGGTAGTACCCACGGCTGGAAGTCGCCTGATGGACTGCGGATCCAGGAAGGGCTGCACTAAATTTTCCACCACCTCGTAGCCCCCCAAAGGCCGGGCATGGGCGGTACAGATTTTGGCTACGGTTTTATTCACGCTTAAGCCGTAGAGCAAAGAAAGTCCGGTTTCAGATTTCACCTTATTCACCAGTTCGCGCGTAAATTTGGAGGAGCCGTGGAACCTGTCCATGCCCGTCATATCCACATAAAACTCATCAATAGTGGCCCTTTCGTGTAAAGGCGTATTTTCCGTGAGGATTTCATTCACGATGTCCGAATATTTGGTGAACAGGTCAAAATCTCCTTTCAGCAGCACGGCATCGGGGCAACGCTGGAGCGCCACACGAGTGGGCATTCCTTTTTGCACGCCATATTTTTTAGCTTCAGCCGAAGCGGAAGCGATTATTCCCCGATTATTTAAGCCCCCGATGAGTAAAGGTTTCCCTTTCAGATCAGGAAGCTTCAATAAGGTGCAATTGATAAAAAAAGCATCTAAGTCTATATGAGCTATTTGTCGCATATTACTAATATATTTAGCAAATATAATATAAATACTAAATATATTAGTTATTATGTAAGAAAAATTTGCATTTTAATTTTTAAGGAAGGGGAGAGGAAAGGTGTGCAATAGAGGAGCTATTTCTATTGGGTTTATCCTGAGGGTTTTTGGGTATTGTACAGAGGTTTCATGCTCAATTACCAAACTTCTCAATTGAAGAACTGACTTAAAAAATGTACTTTTCCGACAAATAAGCTAAAAAATATGCAAATTTTAACTAGGAAAGAGGCTTCTCACGTGCAATGAGAGCGGATTGGGTAAAAAATACCCAAGGTTGGGTATTGACTCAAGTTCTAAATACCTCGACATTCAGTTTTTATATAAAATATTCTATGAGTGGAATCCTAATTTTGGATATATTTATTGGGTTAATTTTTGTTTACCTCCTTTATAGTCTTTTAGCTACTCTGTTAGTAGAAATTATCTCTACAAACCTTGGTTTCAGGGCCAGAAATTTAAAGCTGGCTATTATCCGAATGCTTTCTGATAAAGAATTTAAAATTGGAAAAACTATTAGCTCTTTTTGGGGCAAAAAGTTAGAGGGGCCTAAAGAAGATCTTTCAGTAAGTTTTTATAACTCTCCTCTTATCAAATATTTAAACTCTGGAGGCATTTTCTCTAAACCCTCATCAATTTCTAAAGAGCATTTTGTAGATACTATTATTTCAATTATTGGAGAGGGTGATCACACGAATATTGTGGATAATATAAAAGATTATTTTGATATCAATAAAAACCAGCCCGATGTAAAGAAAAGTGGTGATACCTATAAACAGCTAAGTTTTTATTATAAAAATGCCCAATATGATATAGAAAAGTTCAAAAAACAAATAGAAAAGTGGTTTGAAGAGATGATGAAAAGATCACAGGGGTGGTACAAGAAGAGAATACAAGTTGTATTGCTTATAGTAGGATTAATTATAACAACCATTTTTAATGTTGATACAATAGCTATCACAAAAAAGCTATCCAAAGATCCCAAGGCAAGAGAATATTTTGTTGAAGCCGCTGCCGGAATAGAGTTTTCATCGTCCGACTTAGTCAAAATGCGGAAGAAAGCGGATGAAAAAAAGACCCAAGCATTAGATTCTCTATTTGATGAGTCATTCAAAGTACAGGAAGTATTAAGCCTTTCAAGGTGTAGTAAATCATCCAGTTTATGCAAGTGCCAAGATGATTGTAATAGTTATTGGTACAGCAGTTGGTTAAATTTCTTTGGCTGTCTATTGTCTGCATTGGCCATTTCATTGGGAGCACCCTTTTGGTATGATTTACTAAACAGGCTGATGCAATTAAGGGCTAGCGTGAGTTCCAACAATAAAGACCTAACAAAGGAAGAACAAAATAAGGAACCTAAAGACCTAAAAGGATGACCAAAGGAATTGTCATATGCAATCTAAATCAACGCAAAGAAAGGCCAAGTGTTAATGCGGAACGCCCTGGTTATTATGTCTCTGGTGATGAGGTTGAAATTGTTGAGGTAGTGCCAGGTACTACAGAACTGGACTTCTACGAGGGAACACCCTCCTGGTATAGGTTAAGCAATGGATTGTATGTATGGAGTGGAGGAGTGAGTGTTGACTTGGACGAAGAGATTTTTAAAAAGAAACTTGCTCTTGATAGGAGTACAAGTGAAAAATATGAGTCTCTTGAATTTCACACAGACTATTTGCAAGGAATTATAAAAGTAGTTGAATTTGGTCATCTGTTAAAATCGTTTAATTACTTAGATTTTCTTCCTTATGATAACTTAAAAAAAGTAAATGTTGATGCAATTGCAGTGGGTGTTCTGGACAAAGGAGTAAATAAAAATCACCCTTCACTAAAGGGAGCATTTATGTCAAACGCTAATGATTCTTTGATAGCACATGGAACGGCAATGTCCTCAATTATTGGAGGGATAAATGGAATTAGTGGTTTTATAAGTGGTGTGTCTCTTTTTGACCTTCGATTTCTAAATGAAAATGGATTTCCCGATGATCAACTTTTCTCTAACTCTATTGATTTGTTTTTGTCTTCGAGCCAGAATTTCAAATTGATTAACGCTAGTATTAACATAACATCAATTAGCAAGAAAATGGAAAATCTTCTTATTGAAACTGCAAAAAAATCCATCATTTTTGCTGCAGCAGGTGAATATGAGAAAAATGAATTAAGTATAAATCAGTCGCTTCAGTTTCCAGCTAGTTCAAAGGAAGTAATTTCTATAGGGACTTTTAAAAGTTTTAATCATGAAAATTACCAGTGGAATAGCTCGCTAAATTATTTGATTTTGGACGTGCCATATGCCTTTGCCTGGGAAGACACATCTTATAAATATACTAGTTATGGGGAAGATAGTTGTGCTACTGCATTTGTTTGCTCATTGGCAGGCAAAATACTTGGAAGCCAAATTTTGAAATCTGTTTCAAAAGAAAGAATTATAAAATTGTTAGATCAAATAGCTGATCCAATCAATTCAACGACAAATCATATACCATTTAAACTATACAAGCCATGAGTAAATCATATTTTTGCGTTTCATTCTTAATCTTATTTTGCTTGAATCTATTTGGACAAGTTCCTTATTACGATGCCATTAAATTAAAAAAATATGCTCAATTCAATTTAGATAGTACAAAAATTCAATTAAGTGTGGAAAGAACTGAAGTTGAAGCAATCCTTAAATACTATTTTATATCAAAACGTGACACGAATAATCCTTTCATAAATGTCTTTAGTTTTGCTGATGAACAATTTAGTATCAGTGATAAAGAAAAGTCTATCTTACCAAGTTTGATTTCATCAATCGGCTCATTCAATGCCACCAACATTGCAGCGGGTTTGTCAGACTTCCTGATCGAACGGGCAAATGAAGAAATAAATGTGATGTTTTTCAATAAGTTTAAGAAAGTTCTTGAGGATAGTGAAGAGTTTCAAATTGTGTTTCCGAAAACTTATGCAATCATCCGTTTATCTGAACCATACCAATATGCAGCCAATTTGAACATCCTTAAAGAAGCCTTTAAAGAAGATTTTTCTAATCTGATAACAAACCTTGAAGAGCTGGCAAGTTTAGAAAAGTATCAAAAGCTTGCTGCTTATGATCCTGCCTTTAAGTTTATCTATGTTAGCCTTGCCTCAGTAGCTATTGTAGAACAAATCCGTAATGGTACACATCCTGCTAATGTATTGGAGAAGCTGCATGAAAAAAACTATCTATCCGTAATCAATAATAATGTAATGCCTGCTCTTCAAACAGCAGCAATTTTATCACAAAGTGTAAGGGATACTTCTGCCAATCGGACATATGTGAAGTTTAAGGATATCAATCAAAACATTCTATCTGATTCAGTTACCTTAAAAATTTATTTGGGCTTACTATATCAAAAAGTTAAATTTTTTGGAGAAGATGAGAAAGGTATCACATTTTATAATAATAATACTGTTTTAAATAAGGTTCATTCCGTAAGATTGACATCTAGGTTTGAAAATAATAAAACCTTTATAAATGAATTTTCTCAAAACTATCGCAATTTAGTAAGCGATTTTGATAAAATAGATGAAGCATTCAGTCAGCTTAAAACACTCAAAATTGAAAATGAAGCTACTTATTTGGAATATTATAACCTGACAGCTGCTATTGTCGCATCTTTCCAAGATGTCTCCTCTTTGCTGAAAGACTTTAAATTAAATGGTAAGGCGATGGAACATGTTGATCAATATGTTTACGTAGCGAAACTAGCCAACGATGTTTTCAAAAATGTAAATGAAAAGAATTATTCACTGGCAGTTTTAAACTTTTCGGGAGTTATTGACACGCTATTTGATAAATATGATGTAACCAAATATTCAGATGATGAGGTTGCACTAATGATTTGTCAGGATAAATTGGATACGCTTTTATTGCAACTTAGTAAATCTGAAAGGGATTCTTTAATTGAAATATTTAGTTTATTAGTTCCTAAGAAATCAGAAGATCATTTCAATTCTATTCTTAAATATAAGATGGATCAATCTCCTTCAAAAGAAGAAATAAAAGAAGCTCGAGAGAATTAATTCAGAAAACAAAATCTATTGGTGAAAAGCAAGCTAGAGAAGTATTAAAGAATGTCAATAAAATCTCAAAAGATAATGAGATAGACAAACTTATTAAGCAGTATAAACAGTCTTATCAAATCTTAATTTCCAGTACTCCAGGGTTCCTCAAATTGCTGGCTTTTACTGGCTTCTATGGCTGAAGCTAAAACTCCTGAAGATGCTAAGGCTGCCATTAAAACTGCCGCTCTACCTGTCCATGTAGAGCTATGATTAAAAGAAATCGAGTATTTAATGTAGCAGTAAATGCTTATATAGGAGGAGCGTTTAGTCCTCAAAACACGGTGTATAGGATAATGTAAGCGAAAATTTTAACTCCGCTGGTGTTTGGGCACCATTAGGTATTGCTGCTTCTTCTAATTTTGGATTCAAGAAATTTGGCTCATTATCCTTTTTTGCCTCTGTAATTGATGTGGGTGCTTTGTGCCTCCTTTCGCTTTAAAAAATGGAGAAGATGCACTTTTACCAGAAGTAGAATTAAGAAATCTTATCTCTCCTGGACTTCATGTAATTTACGGAATACCTAAGTGGCCTTTATCAATAAGTGGTGGATATCAATGGGGGCCAGCCTTAAGAGAGTTTAATGTAAATGATTCCAATGACAGAAGCCATAACAGGACAAGTTAAAGGTTGGAAATTTGGATTAACATTTGACATACCAATCTTTAATATTTTCACTTCAATCAAATAAATATGCGACTAAATACAGAAGTTAAATTAATTGAACTTGCCAAATTATTGGTGCTAATAGTAGGGGGAATGCTTGCTTATTTCCTGATTGATAAGGTGTCAGCCCATAATGACAAGTTGCTGATACAAAAACAGTTTTTGGAAGAACTACCCGATTTTTATCCGAACCTTAAGATTAATTATACCAATCAGTTTAATTCCAATGGAGACTCGCTATATAGTAAGGTATATCTGGAGAATAAGGGCAGGTACCCAGTGTGGGTATATTATCCGATTGTGAAACTGTTAGATGAAAAGCAGAAGGATAATGGTGACTATTTTACTGAAAACCTTAAGGGCTTTAGTGGATTAATCAGTCCTGGTTCATCATTTGAGATTACTTATTTAAACCAGGCAGATACAGCTTTACACAAGTTTGCAAAGCTAGACTATAAGGTGGAAGTAGACAAGCATTTGAAAACTATATATGGTTGCCTCTTTCAAGATGTACTAGATAATATTGATGAGGAAACCTTCAATTATATTACGACTAAACATTTTGGTTATATGGAAAAAACTTATTTGCATGACACAAACCCTAATTGGGATAATTTTTTTGAAAATCCAATTTGAAATCGAGCAGGAAATAAGGAATGGTTCCTATTAAAAAGTAGATGCGATTACACCAAAAATACCAAATAGTAATATAGAATAGCCCTGTGTATTAACATCTAGAAATTTTGCATGTAGGACACCTTCTAAGATTAATAAACTCAGCATCATATCAGCTTTGCTTCCTGAAAAGGAGTTTTTAAAACGACCTAAATAGGAATTGGATTAGAGGAAGGCTAGTTGGGCTATTTGCAAGGCTAAAAAACAACCCACTCTGGGTACTTGTCCCCTCAATAATCAATACAAATTTAGAATTTTAGGTAGGAGAGAGGCCTCTGGCGTGCAATGAAGGCAGATTGGGTGAAAAATACCCAAGGTTGGGTATTGTAATAGTAATTAAATATCAATTTATTGAAAAAGTAAAACATGCAACTTTCAAATATTTTAAATTTAATGTTTTTACATGGGCTAAATAAAATCAATTATGATTAAATCAATAAATGATATAACCACAGATAATTTAAAAAATATTTTGAAAATTGTCGTTATAGGATTCATTACACTTGATTTTTTTAGTCCCTTAACCTTTAGATTTATTGCAAGTTTTTTTTCTGAAGGGCATGAAATGAAATGGGCATTTATTGTTTTTCGGGTGGTTTATTTATCCAGCCCGCTGCTGCTAGTTTTGATATCCTTAATTCATAATAATAGGTTTAGTAAGCTAATCAATTATTATGATGTATTAGAATTTAAAAACACCTTGGTATATCTGTATATTACATCGTTTTGCATTATATTTTTTATAATACTATCTCTAAGTGCCTTCGTAGTTTTAGATTTTCTAGCTGCCGATGTCATCAAAGCTAGTTGCTAATTTTTGGTGTGATCTTTCTATGCTTATTTTGCCAGATATTGTTGCAATTGAAAATAGGATATAAAATAAAATTTCGATCTTTCAGAGTTTTGGTTTCGGGATTATTGATAATAGAAATATTATGTATACTGATTTATTTCACCAACATAAAAGGCAATTTAAATTTAGATGAAAAGCCATATAGTACTTCTTTAAATGAACTTTACTATCAACCATTTTTAAATCAAATAGAACTTGATAGTACAAGTAATAGAGTAGATTCACTTAAGAATTTTAAATATTCTGTAGATCAATTGGCCACTATAATCAGTACAAAATCAATTCTTTTTCATAATGCTAATCTGAAAAAATCAGTTCTGATTAAGGAAACAACAGATGAAATTTCAATACTCAATTCAATTATTAAAGCTCGCAAATCTCGAGAAATAGACACCTCCCATACTGATAAACGTATTTATTCAAGGCTTAACAAGTTCATTACAATGCTTGACAGCACAGAGTTGACTGCAGGTAAATTGAAGAGTATTAATCGCATTTCTAACTTTATTAGGAGAGGGGCACAAATTGTATTGTATCAAGCAGAAATTAATTATGAAGCTGAGGCCAAAAAGGCTAAGGAATCAGCTGTTCTACTACTTAGGTTTGAACAATTGTTCGAGGTTATTATAGTGTTGTTTATAATAGTAGTTTTACTAGTTTCAATAACCTTACTATCCAAATTCAAATCTCAGGATGGGAAATTACTGTATGTTAAAACAACTTTGATTGTTTACTTGCTGATTTTATTTCAATTAATGAAACCTATCGATCCCAGACATATAGATATAAATGACGCTGGTTGGCCCTTCACACAGGCAAATTGGTATTTACCTGGTTATTTTCAGTAGATTGGCTCAATAACAAATAATTATGACCAATCAACAAATGACGAGTCTACAACGAAGATTCAAAAAAATGAACAAGAGCAGGTTATATCTAGTATAAAGGACTTGGCCCATCAAGTTGAGAGCATAGAAAATAGTTTAAATACATTTCAAAGTAAATTAAATAATGAACTAGAATTAGAATTGGAATGAAATTGATACTACTACTACTGGTCTTTATTTTAATTAGTTGCAAATCAAATACTATAAATCAGTCTTTGAAGAAGGTAGCGGTTAGAGAAGACATTACACCATCGTTCAAAGTTCCTAAAAAAAGAACAAAGTCTGTTGTCTTTTTTGAATACCAATTAATAAAAGAGGACTATGATAGTTTGAAAATTGAAATAGATAGTTTTCAATGTGAATTAGAAAAAGAATCTATTATTGATTCGTTATTGTACCCAAAAAGAAAAAATATTTCTATTTCTTCAAATACAGAAAAGAAAGACGATATTAATTCTTCAAATTACCTAAAAGCAATGATAAGGGAATTAAAAGAAAATCTATTGAATTCCAATGATTTGTTAAATATTTTTATTGATAATCAAAACAATATTAATTCAATTGAAATGGATTATAATAGTGAAATATCGGAATATTATAAAAATTTAAGTAAGGCTATTGAAATTGAATTTTATAATCAAGCTATAGATCAATGTAATGCTAATAAGTATATTATAGAACTAAAACTTAATGATTTAAGATCCAGATTTGAATTAAAAAGAGCTAGCTATTAATTCTTCATAAACCCAATATATTTCAAAATATTTTCAAAACTGAACGTTATAAAATATATAACTCCATTCACTTCAATGAATAGGAGGTCTTACTACCAATACTAAAATGATAAAAGTAAGGATTATTCTTGTTAGACATTCAACCACTTAAGAGCTAAGTTTCAATCTTCCCAACCACAAAGTGTTTTCTGGGATTATTTTGCATCGGTTAAGGTGACTTTTATTACTTCTGCTTTGCATCCATTTAAGCCCCTGCAATTTTTTTTAGGAGTATTTTTTAGCGCTTTTGCTATCACAAATGTAAACATGATCAACTACCATTTTAAATGAAAAACAATAAGATGGTAACCAATAGGAGAGTTCTCTTCAGGAAATTCATGGCTAAAGGGTTAAGTGACCCCGAAAATAAGCAATATTCTTCTATTGTGAAGCAGTAAAATTGAATAAAAACACCACTTTCCGTCTAAGGTTTTAGTTCTTTCATCTAAATCTACTTTTATATGTAAATTGAAAAATCTTTTTTATTGCTTGTTTTAATATAGTGCATGTTTTTTATATGAGTGTTAACTTATGTGCTAGCAAATAAATGTCAATAATCAAGTATTATAATGCTGCACTAATAATTTATTTATACTTTTGAACTATTATTTTGTTAAAAGGAATTAGAATGTATAAAAAATTCTCTGTTGTAGATCTTTTTTGCGGAGTTGGTGGATTAACGCATGGATTCAAGAAAGAAGGTTTTAATATTGCAGCTGGTATTGATTTCGATTTAAGTTGCAAATATGCATTTGAAAAGAACAATCACTCTCCTTTTATACATGCTGATATTAAAACGTATTCCGCAAATGACATAAAAAACATTTTACCTGAAAAGAAGGATTTAATTTTAGTAGGGTGTGCTCCTTGTCAACCTTTTTCTATTTTAGGTAATAAAAGCAAAAGTAGTCAACAAAAAGATGATGAATCTGATGAGAAATGGGTTCTTTTAAATTCCTTTGAAAGACTAATTACTGAATTACGTCCAAAAATAATTTCGATGGAAAATGTTCCATTATTGAAAGACTATAATAAAGGGAAATTATTTAATAAGTTCATTGAAAGATTAAGGAAGACGGGATATGAAATTGATTATAGAATCTGTGATGCGCAAGATTATGGTGTTCCTCAAAGAAGGAAAAGGTTAGTTCTACTTGGCTCTCTCCTGGGGGAAATTCAAATGATCGAACCCACACATAAATTGAAAAAAGTAACTGTGAGAGATACTATTGGAGAGCTACCATCATTGCGAGCGGGCGATACTGCAGTTTCAGACCCTCTTCATAGAGCTAGAAGACTTTCTGAATTAAGTTTAAAAAGAATATTGGCAACTCCTGAAGGTGGCGGTTGGAAAGATTGGAATGAAGATTTAATTGCAGATTGTCATAAAAAAGAAGGAGGGAAAGCATACGGGAGTGCATATGGACGTATGAGTTGGGATAAAGTAGCTCCAACCCTAACAACTTATTGTACAGGTTACAATAATGGTCGATTTGGTCATCCAGATCAAAATAGGCCTATTTCTCTTAGGGAAGCTGCATTAATTCAATCTTTTCCAAAAAAATACGATTTCATTGACCCAAGCTCACAATTTTCAATAGCTCGATTATCAAGACACATTGGAAATGCTGTTCCAGTTAAGTTAGGGCAGGCAATTGCGCAAAGTATTAAAGTTCATTTAGAAAATCACAAAGCATGAGTGAGGGTAATGATTTTTTAAAGTGGAGATTTGATGTAAACACTTTTCGACTTTTAGGTAGAGAATTGATTACAGATAGAATCACTGCAGTTTATGAGTTAGTAAAAAATTGCTACGATGCAAATGCCACAAAAGTAATTATCAAGTTTGAAAATGTAGGGCCTAATTCTCTAGGTAACAGTAAGATCACGATATCTGATGACGGTTCAGGAATGTCATTTTCTGACATCGAAAATAAGTGGATGGTAGTAGGGACGGCAAGTAAAAGATCTAATCTATACTCACCTCCTCCTTTTAACAGGCGATATGTTGGCGAGAAAGGAATTGGAAGATTTGCGGTAGATAGGCTAGGGGGATCTTTGAAAATCATTACGAAAGAAAAAAGTAGTAAAAATCAACTTGTTGTTAATATTAACTGGGATACATATGATACTCTATCAAAAGGAAGTCAATTGACTTTATTTACAGATATAAAAAATAAATATAATTTTGAGCCTGCAGATAAGTTAGAGCATGGAACGACCTTAGAAATATCCTCTATTCACAGAGGTAGTGTTTGGAATGATTTAGATATAAAAAGATTAGAAAGAGAACTGGAGAAAATCATATCACCTTTTTATCCGCTAAATCCTCCATTTGATATTTATATTGAATCAAATGAATTTCCAGATTATACTTTAAAAAAGGTAGAAGCTCAACCAATAAAATATTCTAGCCACCAATTTGAGCTCAATTATGATGAAAATGAACAAAAGCAAGAAATATTAGAGTTTGATAAAATAAAGTCAGAAGTTGTAAAAAAACAAATTGATTTTCAATCATTTGGTCCGATCCGACTGAAAATATTTTATTTTAATCAAAAGGCTAAAAGTGAGTATAATAAGGTTTATAAAAATGATGATTATGGTATCGATGGTTTCAAAATTTACAGAGACGGGCTTATAACAACTCCATTTGCTGAATTTGAATCAAGTTTAGATAAGAAGAGAGATATACTTGGGGTAGAAAAAAGAAGATGGTCAAGTGCCTTCGATAAAATTGGAACTAGAGAGTTCATTGGAATAGTTGAAATATCAAAAACCAATAACCCACAAATAGTCGATTCAACTAATAGACAAGATTTTGTAGACTGCTTCGAATATAGACAACTGAAGGATTTTTTGATTAGTCAGTTAAATGTAATAGCTGACCTTAAAAAGCATGCAAGGGAAGTCGAAAAAGAAAATATCGATATTGAGCTTAAGAAAGCAAATTATGAACTATCGGAACTGGAGGATTTAATTAATAAGATTGAACATAAGGATCCCAAACTTAAGGAATATTTAAATCCCTTAAAATTAAGAACAAAAGAAATTGATAAAACTGTAAGGAAAGGAATAAAACAGCAGAAAAAAGAGAGACTAGAACATATACGAAAAGAAAAGATCTATAGAAGTTTAATGTCTCTACAAGACTACGCCATTCATATATCACATGCAATTCGCACTTCGTTGGGGAATGTTATGAGAAGAGCAGAGTTTTTTAGAGACAGATTTCCAAATGATAAATATATTACGGTTTTTAAGGAATATGCCTCTGACATTTATAATGAAATGGAGAACCTTAAAAAGATCATTGATTTCATGCTTAGTTATGCGGGTTCTACAGTTTCAATGCAAGATTTTAGTGTGAAAGAATTATTAAATAATTTGTTTGACAAAGTCTATGAGCCCGAATTTAGCAAGGAAAACATTAAAGTATATGTTGAAATCACTGACAATTTTGTTCTACATGGTAACAAGAAACTTTTCGAGGACATCTTTGCAAATCTGATTTCTAATTCAGTCAAAGCTTTGCGTAATGAAAAAGACAAGATAATAAAATGTACAGGTTATATCGAAAATGATTCATTTGTCCTATTTTTTTCCGATAATGGTGAAGGCATAGTGCCAGGGGAGGAACGCAAAATTTTTGAATTATATCATACTACCACAGCTGACCTAGGAGGTGCAGGATTCGGCCTTTACAATGTCAAGTTAAATATTGACTCATTAAAAGGTGAAATTTCCGTTGTAGAAAGTGAATTTGGTTCCAAAGGTGCAACGTTTAAAATAACATTCCCATTCAAAAAAGATCAAGATGGAAGCGATTAAAATATTGATTATACATGATGATTTATCTGCAAATGATCCCCTAATTATTGACTTAAAAGAAATTTATGGTGAATCTAATGTTATTTTAGAAAGCAAATCGAGCTTAGGGATAGATTACGTTTTTAATAATTTAGATCATAGACTTATTGTTTTACTTGATTTCGATCTAGGGCCAGATGAACCCCACGCCCCCGAAGTTATTGAGAAAATAAGAGAAAAAACTTCTTTGGTGTATGTTATTATTTGGACAGCAAAATTAATTTCTGGCATACCTCCTGAAGATTTACAAAAATTTATTAACAATGATGCTCTTGCTATGATTTCAGCTACAGATGCAACTGGAGATATAATAGATTATATCCGAAAAGCAGAGCATGAGCTAGATACAAGAATTGACTGTGTGTTGGAGCAATGGATAGCAAAGAGAACAGGTAGCGAATTGAACAAGCCATATTTGACTACTAAATCAGGTGAAATTTATACGTTAAAAGATTTAATGCGGGAAATACGACTTGGCACTTCTTTAGGTCAAAAGCTAGAAAAAAGCATTTTACAATTAACAATCGAGTTACTAACAACAGGAAAAAAAAGGCTTAATGATTAATATTTTTATTGCATTTGACTGTGACGACATTAAACTAGGCCCTTATTTTCATAATTGTATGAAAGATCTTTCATCTGTCTTGTTGACAGAAAAAGACAACGGCCTAAAATGCTTGATAATGGAGCTTCCTACAAGATACTGCAATTGGGCTCATTTGGACATTAAATATTCTAAGTACAAGGATAGGCCATTTATCATTGTGGCGTATACACATGGAAATGAAGATGCACTAACAGTTGGTGGCACTTCTTTTATTAAAGCAGATGAAGATAATTCATTTTTTAACAATTCATTTTTTTACACTAATAGCTGTTTGAGCGGTAAACGTTTGGGCCCAAACCTCATAGAACAAAAATGCAAAACTTTTATTGGATATGACCAAGAAATAGTAGCTTTTAAGAATGAATTACAACAAGAATCCTTGAAATGTGATAATATTGGTATTAATTTATTTTTAACCAGTGATTATACAGCTTATGAAGCATTTATAGGTATGAAAGATTACTATACCCAAAAAGCGAATTCGTTAGATCTTTTTAGAGATATCCTTTCAGCAAGCTTGCTAATTAATGCACGAGAAGCATTAGTATTCCACGGTGATAAAAATCTTAAAAAGTCTGATTTAATGGATGAATAAAAATTACTCTTTGCCGCCATGCTTTGCATAGTAGCAAGGTAAACTAATGACAATATGTGAAGTAGATTTAAGTCAAAGGCCTTAAGTTGAAAAACACTCATTTATTATGCTGCAAGAACACTGTATATTTCCGTGATTTTATCTTCTAGTTAGTAGTATCAAAAGTTGCTAGTGTATTTAAACCTCACTCGAATTCCACAATTAAGCGTGCACTTTCTACCGATATGTATTCCACTCCTTTGCTGTTTGTTTTGGCTTCACTCCAAACTACATTTTCAAATTGTAGGAGAAGAGGTTGATCGTTCACCTGGAAGCTTACTGCATTGCAAAATATGCCGGAACGAGTATCAGTATAGCCTGCTTCTATTTGATAGGTTGTGGTTTCATCCATTATGATGGCAATATCCACATAGGTTCTTGGCGAAACAAGGCCTTTCACAAAATGGTCGGAGAATTTTCTTAGCTCAATTGTTAAGTTGGTGCTTTCCAGCGTAGTGAACTTTACCTCCGTGGGGCCTGTAATGGTAAAAGATTCACCAACTTCCGCTTCCATTGCTGGCAAAGAATTAACGGTATCTTCCTTACAAGACACAAGGGAAAATAAAGAAAGCAATACAATGCTAATGGCTGAAATTCCTCTTTTCATGATTTTATTGAGTTAAGATAGTAATATTTTGTTTTATATTAAGGTCAACGTATTCCCATTAGTGCTTATTGCGTGCTACTATTAACAGCATGTATTAATATTTTAGTAAGTAAAAGGGGTAGGGGCGCCCCTTTCTTTTTTTCAAGTGTGTGCTTTACTCTGTCGTTACAGCAACAGAAAACAGCACATCGTCCCAGCTGAAGTGGATTGGGTCCATTAACAATGGAACTGAAGTCAATGGTAAAAGTCTCCACTTGAGAGGATGTTTATTGATTGGGGGCATAAACTGACACCACATCCAGGTTATAATTGGGTTCTGCAGCGCCGAAGAAACACCAGCTTCACTGTTAAGGATCCTTTCAAAGGATTCTTTCTCCCAGGAGGGCATCATTCTATATGTTCCTGCAGCTACAGGCTTTCCACCAAAAATGGTACATCTTGATTGAAAATAATATGTTGTGGCTGCATTAGCACCCAGTCTCCAGTA
>CAVRCH010000011.1:0-34214 GCA_963719535.1 uncultured Cytophagales bacterium
TGTTTTTAGCTTCCAGATACTGAACTTCAGTGCCAATTTCCTGATCCCAGAGGTTTTTCTGCTTTTCATACATAGTGGTAGCAAGCTCCATTGACGTTTTCAATTCCTGAATAGAGTTACGGGTGCTTTGCGCATCTAATTGAATTAAGGTTTGTCCTTTTTTCACTATATCCCCTGATTCTACATTCACCTGTATCACTCTCCCCGGGGTTTCCGTGCTCATGTCAATGTTCTTTCTTGAAGCTACCTCACCTTGCACCTGAATTTTGTGAACGAAAGGTTGCGCTTTTAAAGTTTTGGATTCCACCAACACAGACTTGTCCATTTGCTTGGCAAACTGAGGATCCATTTCTGCTATTTCCTTCTCCAACTCTCTTACTGCTACTTCTCTTTCCTGGATTTCCGCCTTCAGCGTCTCCAACTTTTCTTTTTTAACTTCAACATCTGATTCACCGCCGCATGATGCTAAGAGTAAGATCGAGAAGCCTAAAAATAAGGTGTTTTTCATGTTTGTATAAATTATTTTCACTGTGTTTTAAATTAATAGAGTGTTCCTAATGCTTTTTCTAATTCAATTTGTGTAATAACTGCATCATATAATGCATTGTAATAGTTGGTCTCTGCAGTTTTTCTTGCAGTTTCTGCATCGATCAATTCATTGCTGCTTCCAACACCATTGTTATATTTAATTTGAGACTGATCAAATACTTTATTGGCTAACTTTCTGTTATCATCCTGTACTTCAAGGTTTTCTTTCGCACTCCTCAAATTATCTTGCAACTGTCTAATTTCAAGATCAATGGAGCTTTCAAGTGCTTCTTTTTGGATTTCTATTTGTTCAATTTGGATTCTATTTCTCTCCATTAAGTTGGATCTTCTTAATCCTGTGAATAAATTCCACTGGAGACTTACACCAACCGCACCAAAGCTTAACCAGTTGTTATTGAAGTCCCATAATTCGCTAAATTCATTCACACCTGTATTGTAACCATAACTAAAGTTGGCACTAAGTTTTGGTAAATGAGTTGCTTTATTGTTCTTCAAATCCAGCTCTGTTAACTCCTTATTTGTATTCAAAATTCTATAGTCAACTCTTTGTTCATAATTAAACTGTTGAATTTGTGCAGAGTAGTCCACTACGTTCAAGGAAAGATCTTTCACATCACCTGATAAAGAAATATTTTCTGACAGCGGTAATCCCATTTGGAACTTCAACAAGTCAAATGCATAGTTCAGTCCTCTCGCAATTTTATTCTTCTCTGTTTTAGTGTTGTTCAGATTAACCTGTACCCTATCAACATCAATACCTTCTGCCAGTCCATTTTCATTTAAAGCTCTAGTATCTGCTAACAATTCTTCTAACTGCTGGATGTTTGCATCTACTAACTGGCTTCTTTCCTGATTGATTAGAACAGTATAGTAAGCCTTAGTAACAGCTTCAACTGTCTGAATTTCCGTTTGATTACTTTCTTTTTTGCGGAGCTCCCTTAAAGTTTTAGCTGCCTGAAGTCCCACGAAATAGGATCCATCAAAAATTAGTTGGGAAACAGAAAAGCTTGCATTACCATCGAAGTTTGGGCTAAACTGCACAGGTGTAAAACCTTCCGGATCAAAGGGTTCGTTACTGGTAGTATCAGGACCAAAAAATATATTAGGCAAAAAGGCCTTTTGAACCTCATAATTGTAGTTGATACCAGATCGAATGCTAGCTTGTGGCAAACCGATAGATCTTGTTTCTCCAACCTGCGTTTCTGCTATAGCTTCCTGTAAACGGGTAATTCGCATCTCCTTGTTGTTCTCTAAAGCATATACAATGCAAGCTTCTAGTGTTAAGGGTTGTTCTTTATTTAATTCCTGGGCAAAAACCATAGATGGCAATATTGCCATCAAAGTGGATAATAGTAATAGTCTAAATTTCATGTTCACTAATTAATTTGTAATATTGTTCTCTTCCTTTTTCTGTTAAAATTCCATACACAAAATGTTCAAACATTTGGTAGTTTACTGTTTTAAAATCAAATTTATCTCTTGGAAATATGGTTGGATTGAAAGCAAATTGAACTTGCTCTATCCGCATAATAGCTAATATTTCCACATCAATTTCCTTTCGAAATGAGCCATCATCAATACCTTTATTGAGCATACCAATGACTAGCTCTAGCATAAATTCCTGCTTGAATTCAATTACTTTCTGGTAAGATTTAGGGTAATACTTTTGCAAATCATATCGAACCGCTGGATTAATAGCTTCCACTTGCTTTTTCATGCAAGAAGATAGTTCCATTAAAGCTGCGGTAGCTGTTTTAGTAGAGTTAATCGCCTCTAAAATACTTTGCTTGTGATTTTCAAAATGATCTTTTATTGAGCTTTTGATAATATCATTTTTATCCTTAAAAAACTGATAAATAGTTTTTTTACTCACGCCACTTTTTCCGGCAATATCATCCATCGTTACAGATTTCAATCCGTATTGCATGAAAAGGTTTGTTGCGTTATCTAAAATGTTTTTTTCAGTATTCAAAATTGTATCTTTACATTTTGATGTAGGAAACTTTAAAAGTATTGTAAGTTTCCTGAGTTTCCAACGTGCGAATCTAATTTATGTTTATGAATTAAAAAAATTTATCTACATTATTTTTAAAATATTGAATTTCAAACGTTTGCATCATTTATTTAAGAGATTATAAGCACTTAAATAATTAGCTTTTTTAAAATGATTTAAGAATAATTATATTGGATTCCATGCAAAAACACACAATTTACTTTGGTAATGATAATTTGGATTACCACATTTTTGGAACTGGTCCCCAAATTTTATTAGCTTTTCATGGTTTTGGTCAAAATGGCGAATACTACGAACCTTTCGGAAAATCATTGGGTGATCTTTATACTATTTATAGCTTTGATTTATTTTTTCATGCTGATAGTGAATGGAAGGAAAGAAATAAAGCATTATCAAAAGAGGAATGGAGCTATATTCTACAATTACTTTTGAATAAACATAATATCATTGATTTTGCAGTTTGTGGTTACAGCATGGGTGGTAAATTTGCTTTAGCAAGTTTGGAAGCTTACCCGGAAAAAATTAATCAGTTCATTTTAATTGCTCCTGATGGTATCAAAACACTTTTTTGGTATAGTCTGGCCACCTACCCTACTTCATTTCGGAAATTTTTTAGGGCTATGATTACGCAGCCCAAGTACTTTTATCATATCCTTAAATTCTCAAAGAAATTAGGTATAGTAGATAAAAGCATATTGAAATTTGCTAATAGTCAGATGAATACCAGAGCTAGAGAGAAGAAGGGTCTATTTAACCTGGGTTGTTTTCAGATTATTATCTTTCAATATGAAATCAATAGGTGAATTAATTAATAAACATCAAATCCCTACTATTATGGTGACGGGAAAATATGATAAAATTATTACTGAAAACAACATGATGGATTTTTTACAACATGTCAATACCTACGAAAATATTGTTTTAGAAGCCGGGCATAATACTTTAATCAAAGATGCTGCAACTTATTTTAAAGATGATACGGAGTTTATTAATGTTTAGGCACTAATTTCAATTGGGTATCGAGCTGAAAGCTCGCGACAGCCAGTGATAATAAAGGTGTTTTGAAATTTAAAAGAGAAAATGCCTGTAATAACCATGATTTGCGAATCATGAAGTATAGCAAATACTAGATTCAGTACGATAGAAAATCATTTATCTTCACTCTTAGCAGATATTCCTAAAAGGTGCATGAGACACGCACCTTGGTATTGAAAAAAAAGACTGTAAGCCCACAGCCATAGGAATCATTGTAGGGATAGAGATCAGCTTTATTCTTTAATAAATTTCTTAATTAAATTATCTTCCGACCAAAGCCACACCCCCTTCTGTATTCATTAATTCCACCTGCAGATGATAATTTATTCCCTGTTGATTATTTTGCTCAAAATTCTCTGAACTTAAATTCCCTTTTAAAATGAGATAGGGAATATTCGTATTATCTTCTTTCAGCAATTTGAATTGCCTATTATCATTAATATATTGAGTGAAAAAATTAACTAGCTGATCATTAAACAGGTCGTTACTCATATCATTGGTAAAACTTTCTATATATATCGACGGTGTATAATTTTTATCTGATTTAAACTTTTTAAGCCAATCTGACCCTAGTAAATCATTAAATATCTGATTACTTGCAATTTCTGCATCTGTGCTGTTCCACCTCCCGCTTAAGTCGATGGGGTTACCACTATCTGTTTGTAAAATTATTTTAGGTCCGCATGCAGATAAAAATACTAAGCCAATGATAAAGAGATGGATTGCCTTCATAGTGTATAAGAGTTTGGAGATTATTACATTTAAAACTTCACAATTCCCTTTAGGTTCAAAAATCTTGCCGAAAGTGAATTAGGTATAGCAAAATTCTGACCATTGAAATCCTCAATCCAGGAATATGAGATGGTATTAGATACACCCAGAACATTTAACACATCTAAGCCTACCCAAAATGACTCAATAAAGGATAATTGCTCAAACCTTTCCAAAGAAAACTGTTTAGAGAAACCGATATCCATTCTTCTATACCACTCACCTGTTAATGAATTTCTGCCAGTAATACTATTCGGTGGACCAAATGGTAAACCTGAGCCCACCTGTAATCTTAAATTGACTCTAAGTGTAGGGTCATTGATGAAATAGTCCTGAAAAAAAATTGATGCTGTTACCCTTTGATCGGTAGGCCTTCTTATAAAACCCTGACCGTCATTTTCTACATTTTCCTTCGTTGACAGCAAACCCAAACTAAACCAGGACTCTGTTCCGGGAACAAATTCTCCACTGATGCGCATATCAGCACCATAGGCATAACCATCAGCCATTAGTTCCGGCCTATATCTAAGCCTGATATTATCCACATCAAAAGGAATTATATCGTACAGATATTTATAATAGCCTGAGCCTGTAAATTGAAAAGGTCTATTCCATAGAGACATATTTTTAGTATAATTAGCAATTAAATGCAATGCGCTCTGAGCTCTTAAATCGGGTCTTAGCGCTCCCTGGAAATCTCTTAGTTCACGATAAAACGGAAATTGACGGTAAATACCTGCAGATAAACCTAATTGGCCACTCTTATCTTCATGCACACTCAGTTGGTATTGAAAGCGCGGACTAAAAAGGACCTGATTAGAATTGGAAGCATAATTGATTCTTAATCCACTATTAAGGTACTGCCTTTCACTAATTTGCCACTCATGCTGGGCGTAAATATTAGCGAAATTAGCAACTAAGGAGTTTTCCTGGTTAATTACCCTGGTAATTTGAATAAAATCCAAGGAATCACGAAATTCATATTCATCCAATAAATCATTTACTCTTTGCTGTTTAAACTCAGCTCCAAAAGATAGTAATTGATTTTTAGTAAACTGCCAATCATTTCTTAATACGGCTTGATAAACAAATGCATTTAGCAAATTACGTGCATATATAAAATTACTGCCTGCACCCCTTTGCGTAATACATTGATCAAAAGTATCTGAGGAAAAATCTCTATCCACATCACACAAGCGATAAAAACCTTCGGTGTTAATATATTCAAATTCAGTAGTGCTAAAGGCTGATAATATTAAAGATGATTTAAACTTGTCTGAAAATAAATGGCTCAGCCTGGTTCCCCCTTGGAAACTTCTATAACTTAAAGATTCTGCACCATCATAAGCCACGAAAAATCTAAGCTTTTGCTGAAAGGTGCCGAAGTCGGTTTCACGAGAGGCTGGCTCAACAAAATAATCATTTTGAGCAAAAGTAGCTAGCACATCAAGACTTGTTTTGGAAGAAAACTGATAGGTATAGAATCCCTGAAAATCTATAAACCTAGGGAGGTATTCTCCATCAGTTTCAAAGGTGTTAAAGAGATATCTTGCATTTTTATACCTTAACCCTAGTAACAAATTATCATTTTCATTAGTTTTAGTAGCTAAAGAAGCTGAAGCACCTAAAAATCCTACATTTACATTTCCTTCAGTTTTATTGGCTTTTTTATAGTCGATTAATAAATTACTCGACAATTTATCACCGTATTTAGCCTCCCAACCCCCGGCAGAAAATTGTATGTTACTCACTAAATCCGGGTTGATAAAACTTAACCCTTCCTGCTGTCCAGCTCGTACTAATAATGGTCTGTATATTTCAATTCCATTTACATAAATGAGATTTTCATCAAAATTCCCACCTCTTACTGCATAAGCACTGCTCAATTCATTATTTGATACCACTCCTGGAAGAGTTCCTAATATTTGGTTAAATTCGTTAAAAGGAGTTGCCGATTCATTTACAGAAATGGGTGAAATCTTTTGCAATGTTCCTGTAGGTAGCATTTCATTAGTTGCTTTCACTCCCACTTCCTGAAGTACTAACTGATCTGGAGTTAAAAAAATCGTGAAATCAATTATTTGATCCGCACTAATATTGAGTACTTTATTTTTATATGCTACATGGCTTATGGTTAATTGATAGGCCTCTTGTAAGGGTAATCTTATTTGAAATTCACCATTTGCGTTGGAAGTGGTAGCGATATTGTATTTTTTCACCTGTATATTCACCTCAGGAATGGGGGAATTATCAATTGAATCCTTAATTACACCTTCCAACAAACGGGTTTGGCCAAAAACTGGCAAAACCAGAAAGAGACTAATAAAAGGAATTAAAATGATTGAACGCATAAATAACAGGAAATGACTTAAGAGGAAACGTTTTTCAACTCCTGTATAGTATGAATTGGGTTTTCAGATTTAAAAACAAAACTTCCAGCCACCAACACATCAGCTCCAGCTTCCAATAAAAGTGGGGCATTGTCGATGTTAACACCTCCATCAATTTCTATAAGGGTATTGGCTCCTGCATCCACAATGATTTCCTTTAATCTGCGGACTTTCGTGTACGTGTTTTCTATAAATTTCTGACCTCCAAAACCCGGGTTAACGGACATAAGGCAAACTAAGTCAGTATCTAGGATAACATCTTCTAATAATTGCACATTAGTATGTGGGTTAATGGCTATTCCGGCTCTTAAGCCTAAATCGCGAATGCTTTGCAAGGTTCTGTGTAAATGATGGGTGGCCTCGTAATGCACAGAAATTGTAGCTGCACCGGCATCATGGAATGCCTGAATATAATTTTCTGGCTTTTCAATCATTAAATGCACATCTAATGGCTTTTTAGCATGCTTGTAAATGGCTTCGCAAACCGGTACTCCAAAAGATATATTTGGGACAAAAACACCATCCATAATGTCTACATGGATATAATCTGCCTGGCTTTCATTGAGCATTTCTATGTCTCTTTGCAAATTTGCAAAGTCTGCTGCTAAAACTGAGGGGGCTATTAAATGATTCATGTGTATATAATTTGACTTTTAGTTATCACCCCGATTAGTCGGGTCAAGCTATGGTATTCGCTAATTGATATGCATCCTCGGTTGGTGTTTCTCAATCATGCTCATTTCATGGCACAAATATATAAATTTTGATCTGATTGCCTTGTTAAGGATATAATTTATGGAGGTTTAGACAAAAACTAATTCACGGATTTGCACAAATACTACGATACGGATAAAATAATTTAATTTCCACAGCTTCCATAGTTTGAAGCTAAATCTTTAAAACTATTTATTTTGGTAACAATCATAAGATGAGTTTCTTTTTCTATAATAATCATTTAGAGGCTCCAATCCCATTTCTTTTCGCTCCTGTTCTGCTCTTAAGCAATAGCAATTTTATTATTTTTTGAGCTTAAATATGAGATATGATGGCAAATACCAGTTTAATTTCCTCTTTCCCCCACTATTTTATCACTTGTATAATCTAGCGGATAAGCCAAATGATAAGGTGATATTTCTCTTTCAATGATTGCATTAGTTAAAATGGGTTTTAAGTTTAACAATTGCACTTTTGGAAAGTGGTGTAACATACTTGTAATAAATATTACACCGTACGTTGTACCTTAAAATAGGCCTAGAGTAAAGACTGAAATTAGGCAATTACCTTATTCAGTTTAATAGAATTTATGCTAATGGTTCGTGAGACACGAGCTATGGCAAACAGGGTGCGAAAGACAGTTACACCACCAAAAAAGCTGCTCCAAAAACACCAGCAGAGTCTCCCAATTTAGGAGCTAATATAGGGGTCTTTAGGTTCGGGTTAAAAGTAAACTTTTCAACGGATTTAATGCCTTCAGAATACAACTCCTTAATATTACCCACTCCGCCACCTAGTACTATTACATCAGGGTCAATAATATTGACTATCGCAGATAGCCCTTTCCCGAAGAAGTATATTAATCTATCCATTGTTTTTTGGGCATCAGTATCTTCTGATCTTGAGTCTATTATTTCTTTTAGGTTTTTCTTCTTACCTGATATTTTGGTGTAGTAACGTTGTAATGCAGGACCCGACAAAATCGTCTCTACACATCCTTGTTTGCCACAATAGCAATCTTCACCGTCTTCATCCAGAAATATATGTCCCCATTCCCCTCCTATTCCATGTTTTCCATTTAAAACCTTGCCGTTTACTACAAGTCCGCCCCCTACGCCTGAGCCCATAATTACTCCAAAAACTACCTTAGCATCAGGATATTTCTCCTGAACTATGCCCATTTGAGCCTCCGCAATGGCAAAGCAATTGGCATCATTAGCCATAAAAACAGGTATTTCAAGTTTTTCTTCTAAGTCCTTTTGTAAAGGTTTGTTATTTAATGCTGTGGAATTACTGTTTTTCAATAAGCCTGTTTCGGGATCCGTTGATCCTGGCGTTCCAATGCCTATTTTTGTTGGTTTATTACCGATCTCATTAGCCATTAACTCCACTAATAACTTTATCCGATCCACAACATGATCATAGCCCTGGTCAGCTTCAGTAGGAATTCTACGTCTCAATAAAATTTCAGGGTTGTCAGCAGATTTTAAAATTACACCTTCAATTTTGGTACCTCCCAAATCAATTCCCCATAAAGAGTTATCCTGGCTCATCTTTTTATTATTTTATGTCAATTATCTTTATTTATCAAAAATACTTTAGCTTCCCAAGGCCGTAAAGCCTTGGCCTCATTAATTTCTTTATAATTATTCATTTTCAAAACAAAAGTATCATTTATTTCCGCAGGTAGCTCCAAATGATTATCAGAAAAATTAAGAATAATTAAAAATTCAAATGTCTCATCCCATCTTCTAAAAGCATAAATATGAGGATCATCTTCAGTAATACATCTATAATCACCATACACCAATGTATCAAACTGTTTTCTGAAAGATACCATTTTTCGATAATAATTGAGGACTGAATCAAGATCTTTTTCTTGCTGATTTGCATTGATCAGTTCATAATTATCATTCACTTTAATCCAGGGTGTGGTTTCAGAAAAGCCCGCATATTTTGAATTATCCCAATGCATAGGTGTTCTCGCATTATCCCTGCTTTGGGCATGCACTAAATCCATCATTATTTCAGGCACTTCTCCATTTTCTAAAGCTGCTTTCCAGCTATTAAGTGTTTCTATATCTCTGTAATCATCTATAGATTTATAGGCCACATTTGTCATACCGATTTCATCTCCCTGGTAAATAAAAGGTGTGCCCCGCATGCTTAATAGTAAAGTTGCCAGCAATTTTGCCGATTCGTGCCAGTACATACCATCATTTCCAAATCGGGAAACTATTCGCGGAAAGTCGTGATTCCCTAAAAATATGGCACCCCATCCTTTATTTTTCAATTTTTCATCCCAGGCTGTAAATACATTTTTCATATCCACTAAATTATAAGGGATTGGATCGTACTTACCTCCGGGACCATTATCGATATACATATGACCAAAATGAAAAATCATTTGAAGCTCCTCTCTATCTTCACTTACATAATTAAGGGCATTACCTAAAGTAATTCCAGGCCCCTCACCAACTGTCATGCAATCATATTTACGTAAAACCTCTTTATTCATTTCTTTTAAAAATTCATGCACCCTTGGCCCGTTGGCGTAATATTTACTAATTATCTCTGTAAACACATCACTTTTAGTATCAGGAAAATCGGTTTGCTTAGAAATTAAAGAGATAACATCCATTCTAAAACCATCAATACCCTTCTTAAACCAATAATGCATGATATTAAAAATCTCTTCCCTTACTTTTGGATTCTCCCAGTTCAGGTCGGGCTGCTTTTTAGAAAAATAATGTAAATAATACGACTGTGTGTTTTCATCAAATTGCCAGGCACTACCTGTAAAAAAGGAAGGAAAATTATTAGGTTTCTGATCAGGAATACCTTCTTGCCAGATATAATAATTTCGATACGGATTATCTTTTGACTTTTTAGATTCTGTAAACCATTTATGCTCATCTGAAGTATGGTTTGGTACTATATCCATAATTAATTTCATACCTCTTTCATGGACTCCGGCTAATAAAGCATCAAAATCAGCCATACTACCAAACTCTTTCATGATTTGATAATAGTCACTGATATCATAGCCATTATCGTCATTAGGAGATTGATAAATAGGACAAAGCCAAATCACGGTTACACCTAAGGATTGAATGTAATCTAGCTTTTGAATTATTCCGGGAAGATCCCCAATTCCATCTCCATTGCTATCGTTAAAGCTTCTAGGATAAATTTGATAAACTACGGCTTCTTTCCACCAAGTTTTAGTATGCATATTTAAAAAATTTACTTTACCAAAACCACACAACAATAATAGTGGTTAAGATTAATAATAAGATTGATAATATTCTGTAATTCTTATACCATGGCAATAATGCCATTTCTTTTGTTTCTGCTTTAAATATTGCGGGAGTCCATATCATACCATCTATTTTTTCCTTAGCCGGAGGATTTGTACTTAAACTGACCAAAAATTGAATAATGACGCATGCAAGCAATAAAAGAGGCGCTTTATGTAGAAAATGAATGTCGTTTAATTGAGGCACCCAATCAAACACACTGGACAAAATGATGAAAACAGCAATTAAAAACCCTCCTAATAAACCTGCAATTGCACCGCTTCCATTAGCTCTTTTCCAAAATAAACCTACTAAAAATACTGCAACCACCGGTGGTGCAATCAGTCCGAGTACTATTTGCAAGTAATCAAATAACGAACCAAATCTATCGATTTGGGGAGCCCATGCAGCGGCTAACAATACTAAAACCAAAGTGGCAATTTGCCCGGTTCTCACTAATTGCTTACTGGTTAAATCAGGCTTAATTTTTTGAACAAAATCCATAGTAATTAAAGTGGAAGATGAATTGAGGGTAGCACTTATGCTTGAGGACATTGCTGCCAATAATCCAGCGATTACAATTCCCAAGAGGCCAGTTGGTAGAAGACTATAGATTAATAATGGGTAAGTCATATTAGGACAATCAGCCAGATCTGTGCATAAGACCTCCCCGGCATCCGTTTTCATATAGTAATTGAGGCCACTAATATCGAAATCTGAGAATATAACAATGGCCATTACCCCAGGGATAACCATGAAGAATAACACAGGCAATTTTAATAAGCCTGCAAAAACAGCTCCCCACCTACCATGATTGATGTCTTTGGCACTTAATACCCGCTGCACCATAAACTGGTTGTTCGCCCAAAAATAGAATCCCAGCAAAGGCACACCAAACAATAAGCCCGTCCAAGGCATATATTCGCTATCTAATGGCCTTACTAAGCTCAGAATTTCAGCCGAGTCTTTTCCTTGTGGTTGCAATGCATCCAGCCCAGCTAACATACCGGACCATCCACCTACTTCCGAGAAGCAGAAATAAGTAAGCACCATGGAGCTGGCAAATAATAATAGCGCCTGTATTACTTCTGTATGAACCACTGAAGACAAACCGCCAGGAATAGTATAAGCTGCCGCTGCACCTGCCAAAATGAGGATAATAATAGTAGAATCAAGTTCTGGAAATATTATTTTTAGTATAAGGTTGCCTGCATATAAACCAGAAGCAGTATCTATAATTACATTGCCAATAATGGTAATGGTAGAAAAATAGTATCTGGAACGGCTGTCGTAGCGTCTTTCCAGAAATTCAGGCATTGTATAAACCTTAGACCTTAGGTAGAATGGGAGAAAAAATATAGCGAAGAAAACCAATACAACTGCCGCCATCCATTCATAATTGTAGACCGCTAAATTGGTATTGTATGCCTCGGAGCTAAGGCCAATGAGTGTGTTGCTGCCAATATTAGCGGCAAAAAGTGAGATTCCAACAATAGGCCAGACCATGTTTCTTCCGGCCAAAAAATAATCTTCAGAACTCTTTTGCTTTCCTTTCTTGATACCATACCAGATGATACCTACTAAATAAACCACTATGATGATTCCGTCAATAGCGGTTAAACCAATTTCTTTCATAGTATTTTGGTTTTTCCCGTTATTTACATTCGGGATTAGTTCAACATATTAGGCTTTCTCCACTTCTTTGTTTTTTATAATTATTTAATACTTTTAATACAGGTAAATAAACTTAATCCTTGTTGGTAAGAATAATAATTGCTTTATAATTAATTATTTAGCCTTAGCATTTTCTTTGTTATTCAAGATTTGTTGCATAGCAACTGCTACCCCATTGGTCCAGCCAAAACCATCCTGCAACTGATATTCACCACCTCCGGCTTGGAGGGTGGTATCTACTACATTATACTTTTCCATCATTTTACCAGTTTCACGAAATACTTTTTTATTCAAACTGAGCCAGCTTTCTATTAAATCAATGCCCTCATCATGAAACCCATAATTAAAATAAGATTGCATTCCGATCCATTGCAAGGGCGCCCAAGCATTGGGAAAATCCCATTGTTGACCGGTCTCTGAAGTAGTGGTAACTAAACCTCCCGGATGCAGTAATTCAGCGTTCATTAATTGAATCACTCTCCTTGCTTTGTCTTTCGGAGCTATTTGCACAAATAATGGATAAGCCATGGCCATACTTATTACCTCGGTATGCTTTAGGTTAACAAAATCATAATCCATATAAGTACCAGCTTGCTCATTCCATAATATCTTATTAATGGCATCTCTGCGTTTCGAAGCTTTTTCCAAAAACGATTCTGACCTTTTCTTTTTGCCTTGCCAATTATAGGTTTGGGCAATTTTTAGTTCCAAAAAATACAATAATGCATTTAAATCAACAGGAATAATTTCCGTAGTATGAATAGTATTCATGTTTTGTTGATCAGCTAGCCATCTACTGCTATAGTCCCAACCAGATTCTGCCCCAGCTCTCAAATGCTTATAAATGGCTTTTCTATCCAATTTCGATTCCTCAGCTAGTTTATAATCTTCTTTAAATGATTCAGGTCGAGGATATTCATACCTATCAAAATATCTATTAAGCACCTCCCCAGAGTGTAATTTTACCACCCTTCTATTTACTGGAGATTCAACTGATAACTGATCGGATCCATTCATCCAAAATTGATGTTCTCTTAGTAAATAAGACTGGTACTTTAAATATAGATCGCGATTATTTTGAGCTAATAAATCTACCATAAAGGCAAAAAATGGAGGCTGACTTCTACCCATATAATATGCCCTATTTCCGTTGGGTATAAAACCAATTGAATCAATCAGGAAGGCAAAATTATTAAGCATATCAATGGCTAAGTCTTCTTTTCCGGCAGCTTTTAAGCCCAACATAGTGAAATAGCTGTCCCAGTAATATATTTCTCTGAATCTTCCTCCTGGCACTACATATTGATTGGGTAATGGAATTAATGAGCCATTATTAAATTTATTATCTTTTTCACGGGTGAGGATTGGCCATAAGTTGTCAATATGCGTCTGCATATTTATTGTGGTATCAGTGACAAAATCAGCAGTAAGTTTTTGGGGTAATTGGAAATTTTCAAATACAAAATCCTTCAAATTAAAACCTTTAACGCCTTTGCTCGCATAATAGTCATTAATAATATCGGCTTTAGACCTTTTAGGTAAGCAATCCACAAAGGTTTTGGAGTCCTCAAAAATACCAGATAATTGTACATCTTTAAAAAAATCGGTCCTATAAAACTCTCTGTAAACTAAAGATTCAGATTTTTTGAATCTATCCTCACGTGGTCCGCAACCAAGTATTAAAATAAAAGCTAAAACATAGATCCCTTGTATTTTTTTCATGCTTTAGTTTGCTTGTTTTATATTGGTTTGAGAAATGAGTTCTTGTGATGTATTAACTTTAAAATTGAGCGCTTTAACAATGAAATTACCCAATGCTTTCCCTTCTTTTACTCCATTAGTAATGGCTGGCATATAGTGAATCCCTCCATAAAGCCTGCTTATAGCCGCTTCTTCTGAAGCAGCAGTAAAAGAATTAAAGCTACGAGCTGTTAGTCCAAATCTAACTTCAGTACTATCAACAAATTGAAAATTCTCGCCAAAAACTTCAGTTAAGGCCAGTGCCGCTGCCGCAGAAATAACACTATGCCCACTGGTGTATTCGGGAAATGGTGGAGTTTGTAAAATAGGCTTCCAGTCCTCATCTATGTACTTATTAATAACAGTTTCAGGTCTGATTAAATTGGATCTGAATTTTTCATCCCAGCAGGAAATGAACGCATCATTTAAAGAAATTGCGGTTAAAGCATAAGCATGAGCACTTTTCATTAGACTGGCAGAATCTAACTCACAAGCTATTTTAGTAATGCCCATCCAGTGCCCTCCAGGAGTAATTTTCTTAGTAGCAAACATCACATGTCCCTGCACATTCATTACATAAGGGTTACAATCCCAAAAACCTGCAATAGCTTCTGTTTCCTCATTTGCATTTTTTACCGCGTTATAAACCTGCATTACTTCCTTGTAAAACTGACTAGCAGTATCTAAATTAAATGGGGTAGGTCTTTCAGGAATAAATTGATTTGCAGAATCAATCACAAATGGTCTAATTTTGTCCCAATGAGGCTCTATGGCTTCCATATAGGCTGGAGGTGTGGGCTCCCAGTGGTGGGCTTTATCACTCAATGAGTGTTTAGACATGGTGCGCGTCTGTTTATAATTATCTGTATTGGCCCATGCCAGTATGTGTTTTGCTACTGTATCAGCATATTGTAGAGAATTTTTGTAAATTTCTTCACTAATGCCTTTATTTTGTAATTTCTCTTCCCATTCATCATGCCATTTCTCCATTTTTTCTTCAGAAAAAACCAGTGCTTTTCCTACCAAGTACATACTTTGTAGTGCGGCAACATCATATTGAATGTCAGATATTGGATCCGGGAATGCATTTAAAGAATGAAGTTGACCAGCTAATGATTGATACGTAGAGTCATTTTTCGCTAAAACTTCATAAGCCGCAATTGCAGGGTAGGAATAAATCCTGGCTGCTACTGGCGGAGAAAAAATGTCGTGCACAATTACATCTGTCAATTGCTGCATTAATCCGTGCATCTCTTCAGTTTGGATTTCAACTTTTTCATTATTGGTTGAACAACCTACAGTAATCAGTAATAAAAAAAATATTACTTTATAAAAATTATTAATTACCTCCATTACTCACTTGCAAATTTAATTTTTCACTTATTTTATTAATGGATAATACCTGAACATATCCATCATTTTTTGTAATAATCAAGTAAGAATTTCCCTTAATTTCAATTGGTGCAATTTTCCTTACCTGTCCTTTAATTTGTAATCCCTTCGCAGATTTTAGTAAAGCAGCACCTTGTTTAGTACTTCCTAAAATATTACCGTAATCTGCATCATATTTACCCATTTCTATTGTATTATCATAGAAATTTCCAGCTAATAACATATTAAACTCTTCTTTTTCATTTACTAAAGCGCCTGCATTGATAGTTGAGAATTGAAATTTTTCCGGGAGATTGTGTTTTTTGTACTTCCCACTACCGTCATTTTCAAACCAAACACTTTCAAAGGTATTCACTTCAAACACTTCCGATTCTTTTAATTTCATTTCACCTAATAAACTATTTAAATCTGCTTTTGCATAATCAGTAGCGTACAGATATTTCTTTTTAAGTTGTGGCATTTGCTTAGTGACATCGGCATGATTAGCAAAAAATGTTTCTTTTCCTTGTAAATAGTAGGTCAAAATTTGTTCAATTTGTCCATTATTATCAAAATCATTTACATACATTCTTACAGGTTCCTCTTTTGAGGGTTTGAACCTAGAATTCAGGCCGTTATTTCCAGCAATAATATCCACGTTACCATCCTTATTAACATCGGCAGCATAAACAAAATTCCACCATCCTTTATCACTTGAAATTTCTTTTAATTCAAAACTATCACCCTTATTAATCCATATTTTTATGGACTCCCACTCCGCTGCTACCAATAAATCTGGTTTACCATCTTTATTTAAGTCTGCCCATTGAGCAGATTTAACCATACCTGCTTCTTTCAATTGAGGCGCTAGTTGATTGGTAACTTCTTCAAATTCTCTGTTACCTTTGTTAATATAAAGGTACGATTTAGGTATTTTACCGTAGTTATTAGGAACCGCACGCCCACCAACAAATAGATCAACTAAACCGTCATTATTAAAATCTTCTGCCGCAATGCATCCTGCAGTCAGAAAGGCGTTGTTTAAGTAGATTTTTTGATCAAAATTACCATTGCCGTCATTGAAGTAAATTCTTTGTCGCAAATATTCTGACTCACCCCAATATTCATTACCTCCTGCTGCAATCGCCAGGTCTAAATGTCCGTCATTATCAAAATCACGAAAAACAGCATCTATATCTTCGAATGTACTGTCACTATGAATCAAAGGAGATATCAATTCATCAAAAGTTCCAAGATCATTTTGTACTAAAATTCTACTTTTGTTTCGTTTAGAGGAACCAATAAAAATATCTTCCAACCCATCACCATTTATGTCTCCTATTGCTAAAGCAGGACCGGCAGTAGACACCATATGCGGCATTAATCTCTCCCTTACAAAATCAATAAAAGAGTTCTCATTATGCTTAATATCAATTTTAAAAGAATCAGTTAGATCTTGTACTATAAATTCCGGCACTTGATTATTCTTTAACAGTTCATAATCAAATTTAGCTAATCCACTTTGCCATTTCAGGGTATCTACATGATTATAATTCGGTTTTGAAATTTTTTGATAACTAGCATCAGGCCAGATCAGAAAAATCTCTTTTACAGAGCTTGAGTCACCAATGCCTACATGAAAATTGGTTAAAGTACTGGATTGAAAGCCTCTAACTGCCTGATGCTCGTAACTAATTATTCCATTGTTGGTAAAGGCGACTAACCTGGCACCAATCGCATCAACATTTTCAGGGTTACCTTTTAGTTTAAGTCTTAAGGCTTTGCCAGATTGCCCATTCTCTACAGACATATTTTTGTAAATCAACGGCTTGTCTTCCAAATTATTAACTATAATATCCAAATCGCCATCATTATCAAAATCAGCATAAATAGAACCATTGGAGTAAGTGTCTTTATTTTTATTGATAAAGTCAGCAATATTAGAAAAGGAATATCCACCATTATTTGCAAAGAATTTATTAGGAATCTTAATTCTAGGCATTTTTTCAATGATTTTAAGGTCTTCCTCTTCCATTATACCCAATTTGGTTTTCATTTGCTGCTCTTCACTCCCTAATTGGAAGTTGGTATAATCTATGTCATTCATTCTTCTGGGAATTCCATTGCTAATGAATAAATCTTTTTTACCATTATTAGTGAAATCTATAAATAAAGGTGCCCAAGACCAATCAGTAGCATAAACATCTGCTAAAAGTGCAATTTCGCTAAAGGTTCCGTCTCCATTATTCAATTGCAGGTTATTTCTAGAAAATTGATCGTTATAACCAAATCGTTTTTTGAACATATACACATCATAAGGATCTTCGCCTAAGGAGCTTTTCAAAATTTGATTGTCGTAAGGCAACATATCCAGAGAAATAATATCGTTTAAACCGTCATTATTGAAGTCTGCCACATCTATACCCATCGAAAATCTGCTAGTGTGTTGTACTTGCTCGGTTAATACCTCTTTAAAAGTACCATCCTGCTGATTAATGTAGAGATAATCATTTTCATGAAAGTCATTTCCTATATAAACATCAGGAAAGCCATCATTATTGATATCACCCACGGTAATACCCAAACCATAGCCTAAAACCGAGCTTCTGATACCTGATTCAACGGTAACATCTACAAATTTTCCGTTATCATTTCTAAAGTATTTGTCACCTGAGGCCTCACTGATTTCCCCTTCAAAATCACTTCTTTGGCCAAATGTGCCATTTTCATGAATAGAATGATTGAGTTGGAACATGTCCAAATCACCATCAAGATCAAAATCAACAAATACCGTTTGAGTACCAAAGCCTACTAAATCCAGGTCATAGGCAATGGCTTCATCTTCAAATACTGGAATACCGTTTTCAATTCTTTGGCAAATGAATAATTGATTCGCACTCTTAAGGGTTTTATGATCTCCCACCTGACTAATATATAGATCCATCATGCCATCATTATTGATATCTACAACAGAAACACCATTAGACCAGCCTCCATCACCTCCTACATTAGCTTGCTCCGTAATATCCTCAAATTTAAAATCACCCCTATTAAGAAACATTTTATTTTTATTTTGATTGGCAGTTAAATAAATATCCGGCAAGCCATCATTATTGAAATCAGCCACTGCTACTCCACCCCCATTAAAGAAGTACATATAATCAAAAACAGAAAATTCTGTGGTTTGGGTTAGTGTATTTTCAAAATGCAGGCCAGTTTGATCAGCCTCTAATACATTAAATAATGTTTCCTTATTTTCTTTTTGACAAGAAAATAATGTTATTAATATAATAAAATTAAACCCAATTAACCTTTTATTAAAGATACTTCTCATAAACTCTTAGTAATTCTAAAGATTCTTGCCTGCTGATTATTTCCTGTGATTAATAAATGTTTTTCACCTCTATAGGAGATTTTAGATATCTGCTTTATATCACCAGTTAATTTTATTCCTGACTTTTTAGCATCCGTTGTTTGAAAATTACCCTCTCCATTGCCAAATAATAATAAGCCTTCATTAGCATCCAATTTCGAAAACTGAGGTATAAAATGTGTGTCATTCCCTGCTAAAAAAAGATCAATACGGCCATCGCCATTAAAATCCTCTGCATATATAGCATGTACGCTGGAAAACTGAACTTCTTCAGGTAGTTTTCTTATCTCAAATTTTAATTGACCCCTATTTAAGGCCACTAAGGATGAGAACATGTTAGCATCTTTTACTTCTGCAGCTTTTATTAACTCACTAGAAAACAATTCCTGAATTGATTTTTCCGAATAGTCTACATATTTAAGGTTTTGTTTCCTGAGTGATGGTACCTGGCCTGTTAATTCCTTTTTAGGAGCGATAGGTTTATCCTTACCATTTACACTTTGAGTAATAATCTTCTCCATATTCCCATTCCCGTCAAAATCATACAACCACAATTTAGCAGGCGCTTCCGGACTTCCTTTAAAGAAAAAATTATTTCCTCTGTTACCTAGAATTAAGTCATTTTTACCGTCACTATTTAAATCAGCTAATTCTACTGTATTCCACCAACCTTTGTAATTAGATAATTCTGTTTCAATCTTTTTAAGCTGTTTGCCTTTAATTTCCAAAACCTGAACACCCATCCATTCACCTACAATGATCAATTCTGGATTTTCGTCTCCGGCAACATCACCTAATTTAGCATCAGTAACCATTCCTATTGCCTCCAGGTCTCGTGCTCTTCTCAAGGTCATATCAGTAAAATTACCTGCACCATCATTTTCAAAAAGAAAACTAGAAGGTGAACTACCATAATTTTGGGGTATGCTTCTACTACCAATAAATAAATCTAAGTCACCATCATTATCGTAATCAAAGCTCAATGCAACCGAGGTATTTAAACCAACCTCTCCAAAAGGGTTAGAGGATTCTTCAAAAAGTCCTTTTTCCTGGTTGATGTATAATCTATCTTTAAATGAAGCATCATTTTCAGGTGCATGATTTCCACCGGACCCTATAAATAAGTCCGGTAGGCCATCTCCATTAGCATCAAAAATATGGATAGCTGTATCCTCATAATCTTCTGAGCCCGGTAAAATCAATTCTGTAAAATTACCAGAGGGCTGCTGTAAATAGACATATGTTGGCTGACCCAATGCTCCACCTAATACAATATCTTCTCGACCATTATTTGTCAGATCAGCTACCGCGTGAACCTGGCCTTCCTTTGAAAGCATTTTTATAACTAAACCTTCGTGATAATAATCAACATGATCATTCTCTTGATGCGGTTGAAAGCTGTTCTCTGTCTCTGTGAATAAGGCTTTCTCATTTTTAAGTAATTTAGGACTTATAATCTGAGGTTCCAGCAAAGATTTATTTACATTCTGATAGCTTATAGTATAAATAGAATCTACTTCCAGACCTTTTAATGTTGACACCTGATTATTAGGCCAAATAATAGTGGCAGAATCTATTTCAGTGATTTCTCCCAGTCCAAAGTTAAGCGTATAATCTACCGAGGATTGAAAACCCCTGGTAGGAATAAGCTGTTGGTAAAATTTTTGCTCTTTCACGTGCAACGTTACTTGAGTGCCAATGCCATCCATATTAGGCTTATCAAATTTTAAATTCATAGCCATAAAATGCCTATTACCTTTGGCTGAATTATTTCTATAAATTGATGATGGCTGGTTTAAATTATTGAGCACCAAATCTAAATCACCATCATTGTCTAAGTCCGCATAAGCAGCTCCATTGGAAAAAGTTTTTTGACCTAGGCCCAATTCATTTTCTACAGACTCAAAGCGAAGATCTCCGGTATTTCTAAAGTATTTATTAATTTGTGGATTGGTAGGCATTTTATCCAACACTGATTCCATTTTCTCCTTCTCCCCTGTCAGCACCATTTTTTGCACCACTTCATTAGCGAAAAAATCCATAAAATCTGCATCAGTTACATCCTGATATACACCATTACAAACGAAAATATCTTTATGGCCATCCATATCGCCATCAAATATTAGGGCACCCCAGCTCCAATCTGATTGCGCCACTCCTGCATACCATCCTATTTCACTAAAAGAACCGTTTTGTGTATTTAATTGCAGGGTATTCTGCATATATTGATAATAAAAATCTCTATCTAATTTAAGTTGGAAGGTATTGAAATTTTCAAATTGTAATTTTTGTTTAATTAAAGCATCAGTTGAAGGTAGCATTTCCGTGGTAAAAATTTCAGGATATCCATCATTATTAATGTCAGCCATATCTGCTCCCATAGAGGCCAGGCTCAAATGTTTCATCCAATCTTTTACAGACTCTTTAAAAGTACCATCCCCTTGATTAATGTATAAATAATCTCTCTCAAAGAAATCATTAGCCACAAAAATATCAGGAAGATTGTCGCTATTTACATCTCCAATCGTAACACCTAAACCAAACCCAATTAAGCTTCCATAGATTCCTGCTTCTTTGGAAACGTCAACAAACTTACCATTATCATTTCTTAACAATTTATCACCTCCACCTTTCACAAAATCTTTCACATCCCAATCCTCCGCATATAGCTCACGTTTATTAGCATAATTGAGGGTATTAACCGGGATAAAGCTGTTATTCAAAATATATGCATCCAAGTCACCATCACCATCGTAATCAAAAAAGGCTATGTGGGTTGTATAACCTGCTTCATTTAAACCATATTCTGCTGCACGTTCGGTAAAAGTATTATCTCCATTATTGACGAATAATTCATTGGCTTGAGAAATTCCTTCGGTATAGCCTGCATTACAGATATAAATGTCCTGGTATCCGTCCTGATTAATATCAACTATAGCCACCCCTGTGCTCCAGTTATTTGAAATATTAAATCCTGAGCTTTCAGAGATATCTTCAAACTGCATATTTCCTATATTCAGGTAAACTTTATTAGGCACCTGGTTGCCAGTAAAAACAATATCTTTAAGACCATCATTATTGATATCAATAATTCCTACTCCACCACCGTTATAAAAATTACGATAGCTAAAAATGTTAAACTTATCTTTGTTAGTGACAGTATTTTCAAAATCAACACCAGATTCCTTTGCACCCAATAACTGAAAGGCTGTGTTTTCAGGCTGATCAGTTTCTGTTTCTTTGTTTTCTTCAGAGCAGGAAAAAAAAAGTAGTATAGCAAAAAAAGAAAGGAAAAATAATTTTATGTCCCTAATTGTATGAGGCATGTAAACTTAGCTTTTGATGGATAAAAGTATAAAAAAAGGATAATGCATTTAAACATTATCCTTTTTAAATTTTAGTTAATTTATATATCAGTAACCTGGATTTTGCTCAAGGTTAGGGTTAGTACTAATAGCTAAAGAAGGTATAGGGAATAATACTCTGAATTCTTCAGTGTTTTCCTTGTATGGCCAAGTATTGTTAAAAGTACCAAATCTTATCTGATCTTGTCTTCTCCAAAACTCTATATACATTTCTCTACCTCTTTCATTTAACATTTCAGAACCATCTAAAGATGATAGTGCACTGGCACCTCTCAATTCTCTTAAATCGTTTACTATAGTTAATGCAGCACCATTATTTCCTTTCCAAAGTTCAGCCTCAGCTTTCATTAATAAGCCATCAGCATATCTTAACAAAATTTGTCTGTTAGGAAAAGATCCTCCGTTTGTTGGGTGGTACTTTAATATTCTAACACCAGAAGCCTCACCATTACCGGCCAACCCTGGTAGATTTTGTGTAAATACTAAAGGAGCACCAGATCTTGTGGACAAAGCTTCTCCTTCTAGACCATATTGCTGACCTACCAAAAACCCAAAACCATAACCTTCCGTTCGGAACAAAACCTCTTCTTGTTTCCTGGTTAGATCCTGGTGCAATTTGAATCGGCATCCCCTTCGAAAATACTGTAAAATTCAGCAGTAGTACAGAATCCATTCCAGCCACCTGCAGAATTTCCTTCAAAGGGCATATTGTAATGCAATCCATTCCATATTCTACTACCTGCATCTCTATTAATGGTAAAGACAGACTCATTATCTGGTGCCGGATCAAAAATATTGAAGTAATCTTCTTCCAAACCGAATCCTGCTGCAGCAACAGCATTCACTGAAGATATTACTACATCCATATCAGCATTATCCGGAGCAGATCCAGGCGCTCCACCTAATAAAATATGCTTATTTAAGTATACTTTAGCCTTTAGCATATGTGCAGCTGCCTGAGATGCTCTCAAAATTTGAGCATCATTACCAGGTCCAATGGCAGGAAGGTTCGCTATGTTAGCTGCAGATAAATCCGCAGCAATGGTGTCAAACGCTTGCTCACGGGTTAAGACAACTGGAAAAACATTCACTCCGTCAGTTGCTGCTCTATAAGGCACCTGGCCCCATAAATCTAATATTAAAAACATGTTAAAAGCTCTTAAAAATTTAGCTGCTGCTAATTGAGACGCATTTGCATTGATTGAGGCGCAATTATCTGATTTAAAACAAACACAGCAGAATTTCTATCGTTCCACGCATTTAAATTGAATTGGTGGGTTGCATCCCAGGTATGCTGGTGTAAAGTTCTCCAGATACCATTATCTCCCCAGTCTGTACCTCTTGTTGGTACTAATAATTCATCCGAACTTACCTCCATTAATGCGTAGGTATTATCCTGGCCACCTAAATTGGCAATTCTGTTGTATGAATCTGTTAAGTTCCAGGAACATCAACACCACTAAATCCGGTTTCCTGTGTATCAATTACAACCGAATCTAATTCCTCTACTTCTAAATCAGTACATGACCACGCCACGACTGATAATCCCATGAGTAATAATTTAAAATTTTTCATTTTTTAATGTTTAGTTATTTTTAGAATGTAACATTCAGACCTACTGTTAAAGTTCGTGGTCTTGGGAAAGCTGTATAGTCAATTCCCAAAGAAGGCACATCATTCAATGATTTATTTACGTTCACTTCAGGATCTAAGCCTGTATATGGAGTGAAAACAAATAAATTTTGAACGTTGGCATAAGTCCTTAGATTTTTGATAAAACCATCGCCATCCAAATTAAAATTGTATCCTATTGCCAGGTTTTGAACTCTTAAAAAGTCACCTTTTTCTAAAAATCTAGTGGATACGTCCGGTGCATTAGCTGGATGTTTCACCAGAAGATATAACATCAGCTGTAACATTTCTACCGTTACCATATGCACCCGCAGTAAAGAAAGCATTAGCCGTATTGTTATAGATATAATGGCCAAACTGCCCATTTAAAAAGACACTTAAATCCCAATTTCTGTATCGTGCAGTAGTATTTATACCTAAGTTATAGATGGGAATAGGGCTTTTACCGACAAACTGTTGAATATCTCCACCATTGTATCAGGCTATGCCATTTTCGTCATACCCAGCGAAATCTCTTAAAAAATAGGCAAATAATGGTTGTCCATCCCTGTAATTCTTTGGGCGAATGCACCAGTTAAACCCTGACCTTTGATTTCACCTGTGTCGATAGGGGACCCATTATAATTTTCAACAGAATTGTCATTATAAGAGATATTGAATCCGAAATTCCAATTCCAGTCAGCATTGTCTAAAATAATATAATCTAAAGATAATTCAACCCCTTGGTTAATCACATCAGCATCTAAGTTGAACCATGTAAATGGCTGTGGTGCAGGCTGTGCTGAAGAAACCTGAATTAGTAAATCTGTTGTATTTTTTCTGTAGAAATCCAAAGTACCCGTTAATCTGTTATTGATAAACCCATAATCAAAGCCAATGTTTAATTGAGAAGTTTCTTCCCATTTCAAATCAGGATTATCAAAGGCAATGTCTGTATACCAGGGGGAACAATCTCGCCCGCATCGTTATATCCTATACTCACTGTATCCTTGTCTTCTCTGGTGCAAATTATGAGGTATTTCCTGATTACCAGTAATTCCATAACCTAATCTAAATTTCAAATTAGAAATTGCTGCAGGGATGAATCCCTCATCTGACATTCTCCATGCAAATGCTGCTGAAGGAAAAATACCATATTTATTATCGCCCCCAAATCTGGTGGAACCATCAGCTCTCACTGTAGCTGTGAATAAATACTTGTCTTGCAAGGAATAGTTTACTCTACCAAAAAATGATTGTAGCTCATCCGTTTCAGCAAATTTATTTTCAACTACTGCATCAATAGGAACATTTGGTAAGTCACCCGGGAATTCAACAGTACTGACAGTTGGAAATAAACTATTTACAAAAAACGTGTTGGCGTCAGCACCATATTGTTGGTAGTTATCACTTAATCTACCTCTGATATTTTCACCAGCTGCACCTAAAATATCAATCATTCTATCCATATTACTAACTCCCTGGAAACCGAAACCCTGCAGCGTATTTCCACTTCTATTAAATTCCTGATAAGAATAACCTGCTAAAGCGTCTAATTTTCCACCGCCAACTTCCTTGCTGTAAGATAAAATGGCCTCAAATAAATTACTACTCGTTTCTATATCTGAGATACCAGCTCTACCATTATCAGTTACACTTCCTGCTAACAATTCAGGAGATACCGCTTGATTTCTAGTTGAGGTAGAATTATCAAAACCACCATTAACTCTAAAGTTAAATTCGTCAGTTATATCATAATCCAAAGAAACATTAATTAAAGCTCTATCTGTTTGCGCATTATCCTGATTGAATTTTAATATAGATAGTGGATTACTAAATCCTGGCACTTGAACATCAGGATTTGGTGCAAATGTTGGGTTTGCAATGTAGGCAGCTCCTAATAAATCTCCTTCGAAACCTGCATTATTGGTTATTGGAGCATAAGTGTCATTTACTCTTGATAAAGTAACCTGAGTGTTAAAATTCAATTTATCGTTAAGAAACGTTGATTAAGGTTTAACCTTGCATTTAACCTTTCCATAGCAGAATTCTGCACCACACCCTGCTGATTTTCGTAGCCAGCAGAAACTCTATAGTTACCTGACTCATGCCCATTTGAAAACGAAACATCATGTTTAGTAGATACCGCATTGTCCCTGGTAATTTCTCTTTGCCAGTCCGTTGAACCTGAACCTAAAGTTAATTCATTAGGGTCTGCACCAAATCTGTCTAAATTTCCAAGATACTGTTCTCTATCTAGTAAGTCATAATAATTGGCAGGTTCTGCCACACTCACTGAAGCAGAATAAGTGACAGATTGAGCTGCACCTTTACCGCTTTTAGTAGTAATTAAAACCACACCATTGGCACCTCTTGCTCCATAAATTGCTGTTGCTGAGGCATCTTTCAATATATCAATACTTTCTATATCATTAGGATTTAGAAAATTCAATGGGTTTCTCGGTGATGATCCACCTCTACCCACATCAATACCGCCAGCAGTAATATTTTCACCTGATAACGGAATACCATCTACTACAAAAAGTGGATTGTTTCCGTTTCTTACCGATGAAGTTCCTCTGATACGAATATTAACTCCTGCTCCCGGCTCACCACTTGCCGATGTAATTTGCACACCTGCAGATTTACCTTGGATTAATTGCTCCGGCGAGGAAATAACACCAGCGTTAAAATCCTTTGATGATATTCTTTCCACTGCACCAGTAGCGTCTCTGGCCTCAATTTGACCATACCCCACTACTACTACCTCTGAAAGTTGAGCGATGTCCTCGTTTAAAGTTACATCTACCACGCTTCTTCCATTTACAGCTACATTTTGATTAGAGTATCCAATAAATGAGAATCGTAAAGTCGCATCCTGAGGTACAGAAATACTATACTTTCCATCTAAGTCGGTAACCACACCATTACTGGTGCCAACTTCTAATACGTTAACGCCTGGAAGAGTACCACCGCCACTGCCGTCAGTTACTGTTCCGGTTACCGTCCTATTTTGAGCCATCAATTCCCCCAGGGGAATAAATGCCAGCATTGTGACAATAAGTAAAAAATTTTTCATGAATTGTTAGTTTTAATTTTAAAAGTTTCAATAATACATTGATTGTTTAAGTTTTGTTTTTTTGTTAATTTTCCATACAAAATTTTGTTTTTACATACTTTTCTGATTTAAGTTTGAATAATTTAACATTTCATAACCTCAATGTAATTATTTGAAAATAATCGTGCAAGACTTTGCAAACGTTTTCGCAAATCATCATCTTACGTAAACGTTTACGTAAGAATAAAAACCCTTATTTAGAATTTTTCTAAATTAAAATCAGTACGTTTTTTGGTAAAATAATATCACTATGAGCAAGCATAATACTAGGTTAAAAGACATTGCTGAAAAATTAGGTGTGAGTATTCCCACTGTTTCAAGAGCTTTAAACAATAAATCGGATATAGGTGAAGAAACTAAAAGAAAGGTTTTAGCATTGGCAGAAGAACTACAATATGAGCCCAATCAATTTGCCATCACTTTTAAGAACCAACAGTCTTATATATTAGGTGTAATTATTCCTCAAATAGTCCATCATTTTTTCTCCAATGTTATCAGTGGCATTATTACTGAAGCTGAAAAATTTGGATATAGTGTGATGCTATTTCAGAGTAATGAATGTTACGAATCGGAATTAAAGGGTACACAAACCTTTAAAAAGACTATGATTGATGGCTTAATTATTTCACTTTCGGATACGACTTATAATGTAGATCATCTTACAGGTTTACAAGACCATAAAATACCGGTGGTTCTTATAGATAAAGTGACTGATTTAATGAATGCTAGTAAGATCGTATGCGATGACTATAAAGGGGCTTATGAAGCTACGGAACACTTAATTAAGATTGGCAAGAAAAATATTGCTCATATTACGGGCTCACTCACTCCTATGACCACTAAGGAGCGTTATAGAGGATATGTAGATGCCCTAAAAACCTATGATCTAAAGATTGACGAAAATTTATTAAAATATTGCGATCTGGTATCAGAGAAGGAAAGTTATTCACGAACTAAAGATTTATTAAACTATTTAAACCCTCCTGATGCCATTTTTTGTGCTACAGACCCCACTGCCATTGGTGCTATCAATGCAATAAAAGATCATGGTTTAAAGATTCCAGAAGATGTAGCGGTGATAGGCTTTAGCAACTGGAGCATGTCGTCTATCATAGACCCCCCTCTATCATCTGTAATGCAACCCGATTATGACATGGGGCAGAAAGCAGTTCGACTAGTAATTGATGAGATAAATAATTTAAAAGACGATAAGCCTATAAAGTTTAAAACGCATATTATGAAAACATCCTTGATATTAAGAGAATCTACTATTGGGAAAAAGATTGATCTTGGTAATGAGGTTTATAATTTGTTGTAGGTAATAAGTTTTAAGTTATAGGTTTTAGGTAATAAGTTATAGGTTAGTAGTTAATTAATCATTAGTTGATTGGTTAAATGGTAATTAGGAACTGGATAATTGGTAAATGGTTAATTTCCATCATGGCGAAAACAGTAAATCAAACCGCAGAATTAGCCTATTGCATGTGCAGCGAAGCAAATGTACTTGAAACGTCACTGCGAATTTACATGCTTTTGGCATGCGCAATGAAACAATCTTCTCAAAAATCAGTAAGCAAGTGATAGATTGGACAACTCTTCTAACTACAAGATTGCAACAGTCATTCTTCCATAGGCTACTCATGGAAAATGAAATTGTCTAAAAAAGTTGAAATACTAACCTTAATAAGTGTTTCTTAAACTTTAAGACTAAGTATAAAACCTCAAAAAAGAGAAATCTCACTAAATATTGAGGTTTCATTTATATTTTAAGGTATTTTAAACAAAATTTTATTCTTCATCTTTTTGCTACTATATAACAAAACTTCCGCAGGCGTCTAAAGACGCTAAAAAGTCTCGAAGGCGCAGAGTTTTCGCAAAGGAAATCTTTTGTTATCTCCCTTGAGGTTCAGTTGTTAAACTGCGAAGACTTGATCAAAAAGATGCAAAAAATCAAGACAAAAAGATGTCAGCCAGTAGCTGACCAGCCTTTGGCTGGCTTCTACGCTACAATTCAGCGCGCTCCCCGCCTTTTTGTCGACCAGCCCGCTCGGTTTTAACAAATATTATTTGGTTATCGAACAAGGTAGTATTTATCATGGACACCCTTCCATACCGATGACATACCCCGTAATAATTTGTATAGCAATAGTTTATACTTTGTAATTTTAAGCTATTTCAAACAGTATTTTAAGCTTAAGACGTCATCTAAATTTGTTCGTTTTGCTTTTTGCGGAAGCTCTCGCAATGAACATTACAAAGTCTCATGCTTTTGCAAGAAACGAATTGGTATTTATAATAACGAGATTGCTTCACCCTAAGGGGATTCGCAATGACGGTTTTTAAACACGTCATCGGTAGAAAGGCACAACCGAAGTGAATTTAGAAAGTGTTCTTTACGCCACAGAACATGCTCATTTATAGTCCGCTTGACTTAAACCGAAAAATTAAGCCGGAATTTTCAACATTTTTAAACCTACCAGTTTCGATTCTTCATAACCTATAGATAAATAACCAAAAACTCCTCCTGCTGACTCTGCTACTTTTTTGGCGATATCGCGCATCGACTCTACAAACTGGTTGGCCCATTGTTGATCCATTTTAATTAATATATTATTGAGCCTTTCTAATTCTTCTATTACAATTTTACTCCTTACTTCAGGATCCGAAGGAAAATTCTTGATGATCCTGTTTAGATTCTCTTCAAACTGGGGCGAAACTAGATTATAGTAACCTAGCAATTCCTTTCTTGCATTTTTTTGTTTTGTGCGGGTTAGACTTATTGCTTCTTTTAATTCCCTCTTGCTTATTTCTTCATCTGCTCCAGCAATGAGTATAGTAACTAAGGCCGGAGCATTCATTAAGGCTGTTTGATCTGATTCTGATAGGTTTTTAAATATCGTAGACATGTTAAATTATTTTTTACGGGTTTTTAATGGAGCAATATAAGGATTGTAGTGGAAAGTTGGTAATTGGTTGATTAGATAATTGGTGCAGTGGTTATTGATAGAACTGATACTGTTATTTACTGAACTTCTCTCTAACGACTAGTAAACAAATACACTTTCCTATTCGTCATTTTCGATGAATCTTTCCTAATACCAAATATTCCTAGACCACTCTAATTATCTTCTTACTCATATTCAACACCTTAACCTCTTGCTGTACACGTATTAATTCCCAACTATCCACAGAGGATGCATTGAGTAAATTCTGAGTGACATCCCACACATTGCCTCTCCAACCTGTAATTAGCCTGGAAAGCAACCACTCATCCATACGGCCCATTAATTTATCGATCATGGCCATAGCAGGTGACGCTGGCGCAATTACGTCATCTTGAACTGCATCAATAGTTTCGGCAATAATAATATTTACTGTTTCATGGTCTTCCTTTCTCTCAATTTTGGTCAATTCATCCAAATTATGCCAATCTCTTTTTAAACAATCATATAAAGCGAGTGGAAGATCATAATTAATATGTGCATTCACTCCAATTAACAAATTTTGCAGTACATGAAGTTTTTGTTGGCATGTGCAATCATGTACTTGCTTCCAAACTTTAGGTGTTTCAGGAGATACTAATTCATACTGATCTAAGGCTTCGAAATAATATTCCGAGAATCTTACCAATAATTGAGTGACCCATTGAGCATTGGAAAACTTGTTTTGCTTTACTGCCTCATACATATTGGAACTCATCATATTATAACACCGCAAAAAAACCTGACGATTATCACAAGAATTTTCCCAGCATTCAATATTATGATTCATTCGATTGAGAAGAGTTTCAACAGATTGCATATTCAAATATAAACAATCTACAGCAAAAAGATAGAAAAAATTAATTTAAATATTATATTTTATATTGATAAGATTATATTATTACAAATAGGCGTGCATTATGCATAAGTAAAATATCTTTTAATAGTTGTCTTAAGGTAGTTTATAAGACGCAACTTCTACTACAACTAAAGTATCGAATTAAAAAACCAAATTCACTCCCAAGGAATAAGTTTTAGCTCTGGGATAAGAAACGTAATCGATGCCTGGTCCATTGCGACTACCTACCTGGTTATTATACTTAAAGACCTCCGGGTCAATACCGGAATATGATGTTAAGGTTAATAGGTTCTGCCCTATGGCTGAAATTTTTAAAGAGGTAAAAGCATTACTATTGTCGAAATTAAAATTGTAGCTCAAGACTAAATTTTGCAATCTCAGAAAATCTCCTTTTTCCAAAAATCTTGTGGAAACATCCGGTGAATTAATGGGTGCTTCACCAGATGTTAAAACATCTTCAGTAACATTTCTTCCATTACCATAAGCACCAGCGGTAAAAAAAGCGTTAGCAGTGTTATTATATACATAATGACCGAACTGCCCAACAAAATTAAAGTCTAAATCAAAATTACGGTAATTGAGATTTGAGATAATTCCTAAATTATAGATCGGTATAGGACCTTTGCCTACAAATTGTTTAAAATCTCCTTCATTGTACTCTGCTTCGCCATCTTCATTGTAACCCGCAAAATCTTTAACGAAAAAAGCAAAAAGTGGCTGACCTTCCGTGGTCCTTTGCGAAAAGGCTCCGAATAATCCCTGCCCAAAAAGATCTCCTTGATCGTAAGATCCTTCGTAGTTTTCTAAAATATTGTCATTGTAAGAAATATTAAATCCGAAATTCCAATTCCAATTAGTTTTGTTTAAAAGATTATAGTTTAAGGATAATTCAAGACCCTTATTGATCACATTAGCATCTAAACTAAACCATGAAAATAGCTGCGGTGAAGGCTGTGGAGAATAATATCTAGCCATTATATCGCTTGTCTTTCTTCTGTAAAAATTAAGGGTACCTGTCAGACGGTTGTTCAAAAAACCATAATCCAGACCCAAGTTGATCTCTCTAGTCTCTTCCCATTTAAAGTCAGGGTTATCAAAGGAAACTGATTGCAGGCCAGGCGGAATAATTTCACCACCATCGTTAAAACCAATACTACTAAACCTTTGCCTTCTTATATAAGCATTATGGGGAAGCGCCTGGTTCCCTGTCACGCCATACCCGGCCCGCACTTTAAAATATGATATAGATGACTCTGTCATAAATTCTTCATTACTCAATAGCCAGGCGGCCGAAATACCGGGGAAAACGCCATACTTATAATTAGGGCTAAAGCGGCTGGAACCATCAACTCTTAAAACGGTAGATATAAAGTACTTATCGGAAAAGTTGTAGTTGAATCGTCCGAAAAAGGATTGCAACTCATTTACTTGTTCATTTTTGTTTTCCACCAAGGCATCCACATTTACTGCGTTCAATTGACTACTTAAAAAGTCAGTAGTAACCACTGGTGATAATCTATTGATAAAAAACTGATCTGCATCAATTCCCCAACTCTGATAAGAGCCTCCGATTCTATTTCTGACGTTATTACCCGACCGCTCCAGCTCTGCAAGCATATCACTTGAGGCATTTACACCCTGAAAGCCAAAGCCCTGCAGGGTTGTATGAGCAAAATAAAAATTTTGATAAGCAAAACCTCCCATAGCACTAATGTGGTGGTCCCCAAAATCCTTCTTAAATTTCAACATTGCTTCCAGCAAGTAACTTTTGGAGATCATTTCCTGCTGCGCAGCTTTTCCATTGCCGAATATAGATCCACTTTGCATATCAGGAGTAACAGCCTGATCTCTTTGGGATATATTAAGATCATATCCATTATTAACCACCAAATTTAAATTGGGAAGCAATTGATAATCCAGTGATAATGTAGAGATCCCTTTTTGGCTTTTGGTCTGATCATAATAGTAGCTTAAAGCGGAACTTGGATTTAGGTAAAAGGATTGCAAAGCGTCTTGATCGTCTGGATCAGTAGAAAGCGTAGGATTAGCACTGTACACGCCTCCTAAGAGTCCTGCTCCATTGTTTGTAATTAAAGGCGACTCCTGGCTTACTTCAGCAGCACTCACGCTCAATCTAAGGTTCAACTTGTCATTCAAGAAGGTCTGGTTTACCTGAAGAGATAAGTTAGGTCTCCTTAGTGAGGAATTCTTAATTACGCCCTCCTGATTTTCAAAACCAAAATAAACTCTATAGCTACCCCTTTTGTAACTATCGGAAAAAGCCAAGTCGTACCTGTAGGATATTTTTTGACTACTCACCTCATTTTGCCAGTTGGTGTTTTCGCCGAAATCATTCTCAATTGGATCTTCTCCAAAGTCTTCTAAATTGGCCAAAAAACTATCCCTGTCCAACAGATCATACCGCTTTGTAGGTTGGGAAAAACCTACGGAGGTGCTCAATTCAAAACGCTTGTCAGCACTCGCCCCTGATTTGGTCGTGATAATAATCACCCCATTTGCTCCTCGTGCACCGTAAATAGCGGCAGCAGATAAGTCTTTGATCACCTCAATACTTTGAATATTATTGGGATCTAGAAAATTTAAAGGGTTTTTGGCTGCTAAGTTCCCTGCAAAAAGATCAATTCCCGCAGGGGAATTATCAAATTCAGATAATGGAAAACCATCTACAATAATCAATGGATTATTATTTAAAGAAATGGAAGAATAGCCTCTGACATTGATCTGAGCACCAGAACCGGGCTCTCCACTAGAAGAAAATACCTGAACACCAGCCATTTTTCCCTGGATCAATTGCTCGGGTGAGCCTATGAAGCCTTTCGTAAAATCTTTATTTTGAATTTTAATTTGCGAATGGGTTATCTCCCTAGATCTAATCGTATCATAACCTATCTGGTATATATTTTGGAAGGATGAGTCTCGAAGAGGCCTCATTCTGTCCTTTCAAAGGATGAGCAAGCAGGTAAAATGAAAGTAAAACTAGAATGAGGAAATTAAATTTCATAAGGATTGAGGTAGGAAAGAATATAAAATGATTTTATACAGATGTTAAGTAGTTCAAAAGCTAATCAAACTACTTTGGAATATTTCTCTGGTTCAGAAAGGTTTTCACACTTTGTATTCATAGTATAATAGTGTTTTGTAGGTTTTGCGTAGCAATATAAGGATTTGGGTAGATTTTGTTAAATAAAAATTAAAAACAGACATTAGAGGTCTCGGACACCTTGTTAGAAAATTGAGAGTGGACTGGCTTCTGATCTTGTAAACCAGTCTTGTTTTTCTGCCTTTAACAAATAAGTCAAGACGAAATCTCTATTACCATTCAAATACCT
>CAVRCH010000012.1:0-9970 GCA_963719535.1 uncultured Cytophagales bacterium
AAATAAAAGCTTTTAATTCAATAATATTATAATCTTTTACCTTTAAAAGTAGTTCACAAAACTCAAGCCTGTCTTCATGGTTCATGCGTATCGTATGTATCAATCACGATTGGCATCGTAATTGAGATCAATCGCTTAAACTGCATTCTTATGAACCAAAAGGTATTCCTTATCCTGCTATTTGCCATCTCCACAAGCCTTTCAATTTACGCTCAGAGTAAGCAAATTAAAACAATTGAGCAATTTCTGGCGAAGGAGTACCACGCAGATAATCCGGGAGCCGTCATTTTGATAGCGAAAAACAATCAGATAATTTTCAAAAAGCCATTTGGTCTTGCAGATCTCAAAAAGGCGAGGCCTATAAAAGCCGATATGATCTTTCAAATCGGGTCTATGACAAAGCAATTCACTTCAGCTGCCGTACTTCAGTTGGTAGAGGAGGGTAAAGTTTCACTGGATGATCCTATTCAAAAGTATGTTGAGTATTTTCCAAATAAAAAATTTCCAGTTACAATTCATCATTTGCTATCCCAGACTTCAGGCATACCAGAATTCTTTGATGTTGATGAAGAAGAAATGAACTTACTTTCCAGGGAACATACACCTGGACAACTTATTGCCTACTACAAGGACAAACCTTTAGCTTTTGAACCGGGTACACAGTTTCAGTACAGCAATTCCAATTATCCATTACTTGGGGTTGTGGTAGAACAAGTGTCAGGTATGTCACTCGAAGAATACTTAAGAGTGAATTTCTTTGAACCATTAACAATGAATTCCACAAGCTTGTGGTACACCGATGAAACAAAAAAGAAAAGCATTGCAAAAGGATACCGATCATACAAGGGCGAGCTGATTCCTTCTCCTAAGATTGTTGGTTCAGTTCCTTACGCGGCAGGTGCTATTGTATCCACTGTGGATGATTTATGGATATGGAATCGGGAATTAGTGAATAATACAATTTTAACCGATTTTGTAGTGGAAAGCCTGACTATAGAAAAACAAACAAGCACTGGGAGCAGGACTGGCTACGGTTATGGTTTTTTTATAAAAGACTTACTAGGCCACCAAACCATTCAACATGGAGGGAACCTTTACGGGTTTACTAGTTATGGTCTTTATCTCCCAGTTGAAGATTTGTTCGTTTGTATTTTATCCAATAAATCGTTGGAAAGAACTGAAGAAGTGGCTAACTATTTAGCGAGCGTAGTGCTGGACAAACCTTTGAACATAGAAGACAAGAATCAATTGCAGTACGCAAAATACGAGCAATATTTTGGAACCTATCAGCTAAAGGGGGGCACTAAATTGATTGAAATCTTGATGGCAGATGATGTGTTATTGCTCGATTTTCCTGAAGCCAAAGGAACCGGAACTAAACTGAAAATAACAGAGACTGATAAAATGGAATCAAAAGCCGTGAATGCTCAGTTACAGTTTATCAGGAATAAAGAAGGCAAAATTACAGGTTTTACTGCCGACCAAAATGGTATAACAGAATGGAAGAAAATAAAATAGATTACTCATTAAAAATGAATTCTAACTTTCTAATCGCCACTCATTATGGTCGATAGTGGTGATTTTATGTGACTAAAGTGTGAAGAAAGTCACAAAAACACCTGTAAACATAGAAAATAAAGCCATTCTTATGTGATTGAAGAATATTAATAACACCAAGAATGTGATTATAGTTGAATTTCTAAGAGATCAAAATTTGGTCTATTTACGAAATCAAAGTTCCAAGTGAATCACTAAAACCATGACCTCCCCTACGAAAGACTTTACATAGTCAGCACCAACTACAGCAACCTTACATCTCAATAATCTCCTCTTCTATCAACACCGATTGTAAATCCTCATGGTCTTCCCAAAATGTTGACATTATTTTTTGAACGGTTACCTGATAATCAGGATGATTTTTCATTTTTGCCAGAATAGGATCTCGTTCCAGGAATAGCACAAACCAGTATTGGTAATTGCTTTGTTTGGTAAAAGCTTTAAAGTGCTCCATTCCTTTTTCTATATCGCCTTTTGCAGCATAGTAGGAAGCAAAAATTAAGTCGTTGTAGATAGACTGATCCTTGTTGGCATAAGCTAAATAGCTGTCATAAAAGGCTTCTGCTTCTTTTTTACGGCCCAATTGCTCCAGAACAAAAGCAATATTTGCATCCTCATTATGGTAAAGATCTAATTGCATGGCTGATCTCATGGTAATTAGCTTCTCATAATACACCCATGCCTGAGTATACTCTTTTAGGGTATAACATATTTTGCCGATCTCCTGGATCACATCTATCCTGGTGGTGTCTTCCTTGTAAATTTCAATCATTGCAGCTTTCGTTTGCTGCAGGTCACCATGCTTACTAAACTTAATGTACTCATGCAGGTATTTGGAGTAATGGTTATAGGAATTATATGCCTTCGACTTTAACACGTACTTTTCAGCCTCTTCCATAAAACCTGTTTGGGCAAGTGCATTGCTTAAATGCAAGTAGGTATAACTTGTAGCAACAGAATCTTTATCGGAAACTGCTACCTGAATACCTTGCAAGGCATGGATGAGGTATTTTTCAGTATTTGGCAGCATATAGGCATAAATATTTGATAGGAAATTATGGATCCAGGCCTCATGAGGATAATATTGCAGTACTTCTTCCAAAGCTTCTATTGCATTTGTATAATCCTGTATTTGCATCAGGTACAATGCTTTTGCTATTAAACTCTCGCCCAAATCCGCATCTAAAAGGATGGCTTTGTCTGCATAGTTTTTTAAATCTTCTGTATGTTGCTTCTCTTGCCTGTAAAGGTCCAGGTAGTAATAGGAAATAGCCACATAGGCATAGGCATTGGCAAATTGGTTATCTTCCTGAATGGCTTTCTTAAATTGGTTAAGCCCTTCCTGCAGGCCATTGCCGGTTTCATCTTTTAATAAGGTGAGTCCCCGTAAGAAATAATCATAGGCCACCAGATTATTAGTAGGAATTTTTTCAATTCTTTTCTGCTCTTCAGGAGTGATAATCGCATTTACTTCAGCAGCTATGCTTTTGGCCACATCCACTTGCAAATCGAAAACATCTTTGAGCTTTCGTTTATACCTTTTGGACCAAAGGTGCTTGTCAGATGGTGCCTCAATTAATTGGATAGTGAGTACAATCTCATCACCGATTTTTTGCCCGCTTCCTTCCACAAAATAGTTCACATTCAACTCTTCGGCTAATTCAGGAATGGATTTGGAATTGTTTCTATATTTTTCAGAGGTGGTGCGACTGGTCACTTTCATGTCTTCAATTTTCTGAAAGTTATCCAGAATAGCTTCCATTAATCCATTCATGAAATACACATTAGTGCTGTCGGCACTATCGTTTATAAATGGCAATACCGCTATGGTTTTACTGAGTTGACTATCTGCTTCTTGCTCCTGGGGCAGGAAAAAAAATAGGCTTGTCACAATTGCAAGCACAAAAATGGCTGTCGCAATCAGTATGTTTCTTTTGGAATGATTTAATTTCTGTCCCTCTTCCTGCAAAGGTGCCGAAATTTCTTCCTCTTCATTGTTTTTTGTAAAATCCCCAGGCGTTTTACCATACAATTCACGAAAACACTTGGTGAAATAGGATGTACTGCTGAAACCTACCCGATAGGAAATTTCAGATACTGTCAATTCCTCCTGCTGTAATAAGAGCATTGCATTTTGCAAACGAACATTCCTGATGAAAACACTAACGGATTCTCCCGTTTCCAGCTTAATTTTACGAAGCAGATTGGATCTGCTCATGTTCAAAGCCTCAGATAACTCCGTTACACCAAATTGCTCATCGCCCAGATTATCTTGGATTACAGATACAACCTTTTGTAAAAATGGATTTTTATGGTCTAGATAGTCTTGCATTTCATCGCTTGAGGAAATACAATAATCGGAAATTAAAATTCCATTTACAAAGCTTATTTTGAGGCCTTTGCATCATATTTTATAGTCCGGAATGCATAATTGCTACACAAAATGCATGGCTTATATTCAATTCAGCATGCTTGCTAACTGTCGTCCTCTGTTTCCACAGACCTTTGTAGAAATCAAAAAAACTTTTAACAATTAAATACACATGAAAACAAATCAATTAAAATCAGCAAAATTTGTAAGCGTTTTAGTAATAATGCTGGCGCTAGGTTCAACAGTTGCTTGTCAGCAAACACAGGAAAAGAATCAAGGATCCAAAGAGGCTGCAAAGCCGGATACCCCTATTCAGGAAGCCGCCTATTTCGGAAACACCAAAGTGATCAAGCAACATGTTGCTGCCAAATCGGACCTCAATGAAAAGGACGATTATGGTTCAACTCCTTTACATATAGCGGCAACTTTTGGAAAGACAGAAGCAGCCAAGTTACTAATTCAAAGCGGGGCCGATATCAACGCCACAAGTGCCGATGGCTCTACCCCTCTACATATAGCAGCATTCTATGGAAGAGTGGAAATTGTAAAAGCTCTGCTGGCGAAAAATGCAACCGTTTCAGTGAAGAATTCTTATGATGCCACGGCACTTGAATCGGTATCAGCTCCATTTGAAGTGTTAAAACCTATGTATGATCAGATCAGCAAAAGTCTTGGCCCTCTAGGTTTAAAACTGGACTATGAGCAATTGCAGAAAGATAGAAAAGTGATCGCTGAATTAATTAAAAATCATCAGTGAAAACTGGCTTATGCATGTTGAAAGAAGATACGATATTGATTGGTTAAGGGTCATTGCTATCGGTTTATTGTTAATATACCATATAGCAATTGGCTTTCAACCATGGGGCGTGTTTATTGGGTTTATCCAAAATGGTGAGAGCTTGGAAGGGCTCTGGACTCCCATGTCCATGCTCAATGTGTGGAGAATTCCTCTTTTATTTTTTGTTTCAGGGATGGGTGTGTACTTCGCCATTCAAAGGCGTAACTGGAAAACACTACTGCTGGAAAGAACGAAGAGAATCTTAGTGCCATTCATTTTTGGGATGTTAGTGATAGTACCGTTGCATGTATGGCTGTGGCAATCTTATTATAGTCAGGATTTATCATTTATGCTAATCCTGCGCATCTGTGGTTTTTAGCGAACATATTCATTTATGTACTAATTTTTACGCCTTTGTTTTTCTACCTCAAAAACAGACAGCAGGGTAAAATTTATGCAGCATTAAGTCAATTCATGGCTAACCCATTTGCTCTACTGGTGCTCATTATTCCGTTTATAGCAGAGGCTAAACTTGTGCAACCAGAAAATTTTGAGATTTACGCAATGACAGCTCATGGCTTTTGGATAGGGATGATTGCTTTCCTTACAGGGTTTTTCTGTGTCTATTTCGGCTCTTCCTTTTGGCAAAATGTCACTCGGTTGAGATGGTTCTTGTTAATTATGGCTTTTGCTCTTTATCTTTTGCGTATTGAGCAGATCACAATTGACCTCACTACCTATTTAATCCCTTTAGAATCTAATTTATGGATTTTCACTGTCTTTGGCTTTGGGTACAAATACCTTAACCGACCGAGCAGAACTTTAGCGTATTTAAGCAATGCAGCCTATCCCGTTTACATCGTTCATATGTTCTTCTTATACCTGGCTTCCTGGCTGCTCTTTCCAATGGATTTCCATCCTATTGCAAAATTAATAGCTGTGGTTATTTTCACTTTTGCCGGATGCTTCATCTGCTATGAGTTCCTGATAAGGAGAATTAGGTGGTTCAGGCCTCTTTTTGGACTGAAAGCTGACAAAGCAAACAAAAAGGAATCTACGGTTACTGAGGAAGTGGTCGCCACCTGAGCAAAATTCAGGAGAACTAAAAGCCGAGTAGATTGGCGACAATGGTGAGAAAAAAATTATCAGTCATCTCAATCTGTTTGGTTTTTTTAATTTAAGGTATCCATACAAATTGCTTCTGTTAGTGGGAGTGAAGTAGTTCAGGAAGCTTTTTATTTCGGCTGGACACAAAGTACTTAAAATACCATTGATAAGGAGAGAGATATGGAATATTTCAGTGAAAGAAAACCTAACAGCGGATGGTCGAAAATAAAGGAAGAAAAAGTTGAATTGAAATACTTTTTCAGGAATTTTATATTCAATGTTCGCTGATATTATATAACTTCACAGGCTCAATGTAGTTAAAAAGAAAAAATGGTTTGGATAATTGTAACTGAAGGTTAAATTTGAATTGTTCACTACAGGAAAAAATAGAATATGCAAAATAAGCATAATTGGCCCGTTCTTAATTTCGCAGAAATTCAGGAAACCCTGGAAACCATCCATCAATGGATACAAATAGTAGGTAAAATCAGGTTGAAAACCATGCCATGGCAAAATCATTCTTGGCACACAACACTTTATGTTTCAGCAACAGGGTATTCCACTCAAGCAATACCTTATGATGGGCACATATTCCAGATCGATTTTGATTTTAAGCAACATAAACTATTCATTCATTGTTCGGAGACGGATTCAGTGAGCATGGATTTGCAATCTGGAACTGTGGCTGACTTCTACAAGGAATTATTTGATAAATTAGCAAGCATCAATATTCACATAAAAATTCACACTGCACCAAATGAATTGCCACATGCTATTCCTTTTCCCGAGAACACAAAGCAGCAGGTGTATGATCCGGAAGCAGCCAATACTATCTGGCGCTCCATGTTAAAAACAAATCAGGTATTTAATAAATTTAGGAGTGAATTTATTGGAAAATGCAGTCCTGTACACCTTTTTTGGGGAGCTTTTGATTTAGCCGTTACGAGATTTTCAGGAAACACGGCCCCTCTCCACCAGGGAGGAATACCAAATATGCCTTTAGAAGTGATGCAGGAAGCCTATTCTCACGAAGTAAGTAGTGCAGGTTTTTGGCCCGGGTCTAAAGACTCCCCGACACCTGTGTTTTACTCCTACGCTTATCCAAGCGATGCTGATTTTGGAAAGCAGGAAGTGCAACCACCTCAAGCTTTTTATAGTGCTGAAATGGGAGAGTTCTTTCTAAAGTATGAAGATGTGCAACAGTCAGATGATCCAGAGAAAATGCTATTGGATTTCCTACAAAGCACTTATAAGGCAGCAGTCGATACCTCTAAATGGGATAGCGATAAACTTGAAAAATCTGAATAGGAAATTAAAACCAAGCTCATATCCCTCGTATTATTTATATTACCATTTCCTACTTATAAAAATTTGCGATGCTTTGATTTCATGGGGAAGAGCAACAATTCTCAAATACAATCAAAACGTTAATTCTGATAAAAGTTCGTGGTATATCGCATTCTATCTATATTCTTTTCTAGTTTGCATCCTGATATGGTTATTATTTTTTCGCAAGAGACTGGTGCATTTATCTGCACAATTGCTTTCAATCCAAACTCAAATTCATTCAATAAATTTACAATCCGGAGCAGTGAAGAATTAGCATTTCAAGTATAAATAGTTTAGAAGTCAATTGTGATTTTTTAGGAAATTGCAGTTATTGTTTTCCATGTGATTTACAAAAGTCCATTTTTATAGGAAAAGCTGAGTTTGGAAAGAAGTAAATATTTACCACATAAAAAAATTAATGAAAAAGCTCCTCTTATTACTTCTGTTATCAATCTTAAGTTTTAGTTGCTATTGCCAAATAGCCTTTGAAAAAGGGTATTATATAGATAATAACGATCAGAAAATTGATTGTTTCATCAAAAATATTGATTGGCGAAGAAATCCGAATGAATTTGAATATAAACTAAAAGAAGATGGTGAATCTAAGAGACAGACCATAAAGTCAGTGAAAGAATTTGGCATTAATAATTTTTCAAAATACGAAAGGGCTACAGTAAATATTGACAGATCTAGCAATAACACTAATAAATTAAGCGATGAAAAAAATCCAATATTTAATAAGGAAGAATTATTCCTAAAGGTACTAGTAGAAGGCCAGGCAAATTTGTACGAGTTTATTGATGGTGAGGTAAGAAGATTCTTTTACTCGGTAAAGAAAAACGATATAGAGCAATTAATATATAAGCGATATAAAGCTGAAGGAAATAGTATTGGTAAAAACAACACATATAGGCAACAATTGATCAGTGATTTAAAATGTTCAACAATCACCCTTAACAAGATTAATAACTTAGACTTTGAAAAAGGTCAATTGGTTAAATTCTTTGTCGAATTCAATGAGTGTAGTAGTGACGATTACATCAATTATGCTGAAACTCAAAAGAAGAATTTATTTAATTTAAATCTTCGGCCGGGTCTAAATAATTCGAAATTATCTTTAGAAAATATTCTTTATGATGATCAAGTTATAGATTTTGGCAATAAGTTAACATTCCGATTCGGGATTGAGGCAGAATTCATTCTGCCATTCAATAAAAATAAGTGGGCAATAATCATTGAGCCGTCATATCAATACTACATATCGGAAAAAGAGTTACAAAACAGGAGTGTTAGAACTGATTATCAATCAGTAGAAATTCCAATTGGAATAAGGTATTATGTATTTCTAAATAAGGACTCTAAAGTTTTTTTTAACAGCTCATTAATTTCAGATATAAGTTATAATTCAATCATTAAATATAGTACCGGAGCAACTTTGGAAATTAAAACAACAAATAATTTCGCATTTGGTGTGGGTTATAAGTGTAATGATAAATATAGTTTAGAATTGAGATATCAAACCAGCAGAGATATTGTTGAGCATCCTTTTTGGATATCTTACTATAAAACCGTATCAGTAATAATTGGCTATACACTGTTTTAATAGTAATAGTAAAAGTTTTGAATTTTTGCCTTTATGAAATCTTTTGTATTGAGAAAAATAAATCTAGCTACTACCATTTGCTCAATTTCATTATGAGGCTTAATTGCCTTATTACAGAAAAAATATAGTGAATTAGTTTAAGGAACTACTCTACCTTTTTTTTTGAGCCTGGGAAAGCTTTGTGGGTAGATCAATTAAAGATGTTCTTTACAGTTTATAAAATTACATCCATTTTTAAGTGAAACCTGAAAAATATCAAGTGCAATTCGCCAAAAAAGCGCGTCATTCCAAAAAATGTTTGGTGTAAAGCACTAATTACAACTAGAACTAAAGTAACTACCTAAACATACGAAATGCTTTATATTTATCGATGACAACGAAACCTTGGCTCTTTGTAGAAAGCCCCCTAAATCCGCACCTGAGATTTACGATTTTGCTTTATAAATATAGAGGAGGTAGAGTTGTAAACCAACCCTGCGGATTGCCCAGGTAATTAAATGAGGATTTTAGTATTTTTTATTAGTCACTATTGATGCAATAAAGTTAAAGAAAAAGCTAAAAGACAAGCAACGATAAAATGGAATACTTAGTAAAAGACCAAAAACTTGAATTAAAATATGAAGCAGGAAAAGGTGCCTGGACCTACCATATTCAAATTCCCAATACAAAACACATAGTAGGAAAATGGGGTTCTTTAAAGGTTTCAGGCACTATTGACGACTACAAAATAGGAAGTATAAATCTGTTTACGATCACAGGACAAGACAAATTGATTTCTATAAACCAAAAAATAAGAAAAGCAATTAACAAAAGCGGTGGTGACTTTGTATCAGTAACTCTTTATCTTTTGACGACAACGGAACAAATTACAGAAAAGGAAATTTTAGAAACCTTTAAAGGGGCAGCCGTATTAAAAGCGTTTAAGAAATTATCAGAAGTGGAAAGAGATGAAATCATTCGAGAAATTACCTCTTTGAAATCCGAAGAGAAACAAATAAAGATGATTTTGAAATTCATTGATCATCTAGGCAAAAATAACCTACTTCTAATTGTTTTGCTGTGCTTTTCGATGAATATGTAGGATTTGATCATGTAATGAAGTAGGTTCAACATTTTAAATAGGGTAACCGATGGAAAGCGGTTTTGTAAATGTTTGTAAACGTTTGTTGTCGGTTATTAAAAAATACAGTCCGAATAAAACACACTAGGGTTATTTTATTCGGTT
>CAVRCH010000013.1:0-105000 GCA_963719535.1 uncultured Cytophagales bacterium
TGTAAGGGGGACAATACAATACGTACAAGAATATAAAGAAGCAAAAAAAGCAAAATAAATGCCTTTACTTAATATTTAAGGTGATTTAACACCAAAATGCAAAAAAGACATGATAAGTCAATACGTACGAAAATGTAAATAAAATGAGGGATCTATGCCTAGTGGTGTACAAAGCATGGCTCTAAGTGTTTAGAATAGGGCTTAAACCTGTTAAAAACCTATTAAATAGCCTTATTTACCCTGTTTAATATCTCTGTGATCTTTAATACTAATACCCTCCGCCTGGTCAAGCTCATTCTTACCTAATTTGTAGCTGATTAGCTTTAGTAGTTTTGTTTGTGCATGAGAATAGTCCTTTATAGCCTCTAATTCATCAACTATCTTATTTACTCGCCAATACCACAGCACAAAGAAACGCAAAGCGACAAACAATGTGATGATAAACAACAATCCGATTAAGACAACAGTCCAATTTTTCAAAATATCCATATTATATATATTAAAAGTGTATAAATTATAGTATCAACTTATCATTCATCTTATCATTTACCTTATCATTTTATCAATTTATTTTATTTCTGTCCAATCTTTTAATAATCATATCAATCTGATCTTTTAATTCCATTACCGTAGGTTCTTTTTGATGTTGATTAGTAAAATACTCAATATTATGATCTGCTGCAGTTGGCAGAGGAACCTGCTCTATAAATTCTTTGTATCCATTTGATGTAATACTCTTCCCCTCTATTAAAAAATCATATGTTGTGTTAAAATATCTAACAAGTTTGTAAAGTATTTCTAACGTTGGTTTTGTGTTAGAACGCTCTATTTGAGCTAGCAAGCTACGGGTAATACCTATCCCCTCAGCCAATGTATTTTGGCTAATATCTTTTGAAACCCTTAATTCCTTAATTCTAGCACCTATTTTCAGATATTCATTCACATTATAGAAGTTTTAAATGCACATCATCAAAGAGAATTTGTGAGAATATTTAACATTTTCGATAAAATTGTTTGCAATGTTAGAATATCTAACTATAATTGCAACATAAATAAATTATTAAATAAAGATAAGTCGAAATGTACGAAAATATCAGAGATATTAAAATAGACCAGGATAAGCTTAATAGCTTGCATGAGAGGCTTAGGCACGGTGATATTGCTGCCATTGCTAAACAGTTAAATCTAAGCAATACGACTGTTAAACAGGTATTATTAGGCCATCAATTCAGTAGAGAAGTAATTGAGGCTGTAATACAAAGAATTGAAGATAGAGACAGCTTAAAGGCTGAATTAGAGTCTAATATTGATAGAGTGCTTAAGTCGTAAATGAGGCTGATAGATAACATATTGTATTTATCTACCTTAGACTTTGAAGGGTTTGAAATAGAGGCTAGTTATGTTTACGTAGCGACTTCTAGGAACAAATCACGGCACGGTGTAGGATCATGGAGGCATATAAGTGATCCTGATGATGGCAGCAAGGTGCTGGTTGAATTTGAATCAGTACCAGCCCACACTAAAAGCAACATAGCTCAAGTAGTATGCATACAAAACCGGGTTAAGGAAATTAAGAATATTACCAATTACCTTAGCGAAATAGCTAAAGAGCAAACCACTTCGGAGAATATTCTTAGGATTACCAGGATAATTAATAAGGCATACCGGGAGGAAACTAAGGAGTTTTACCTGGATAACAGGCTAGACACCCAAAAAGCCAGTGAATTAGCTAAATGTATTGCTTTAATGGATGTATTAGCCCCAATACGCACAAAAGCACAAATTGAGGCCTTGAACCTGGAAGGGATAAGCACTAAGGCTGATTTGTTAGCATTAGCCATTAAATGGCTGTTAAAAAACGAAATTAAGGGATTACCAACCACTTACGACAGGCTTTCACGCAAAGTGAACCAATATAGCAAGGTAAGTGAGCGCAATGAAGGACTTATTATGATTGCAGGTAAATCATTAAGCCTTAAGAACAATACCAACAATCAAAAGCTGAATGATTTAGTAGCTAAGTTCATTCTGTGGATATGGCTTTACCATGATGATGTAAACCCAAAGCCGGGAAGTATTAAGTTATTACCACCACAAGTACACCATGTTTATGAGCTCTATAGAAAATCTGGAAAAACTGTACTAAACAAAGATACATCAGAAATTACCACCATACCTGAGCTTAGCCTAAGCAGCATTAAAAACGTGATTTATCGCCATCCAATATTAGCTAATACCAGGCATGGTAATAAGTGGATGAATGACAAATTCAGGCCTTATGTAGAAGGTAAACTACCTCATTATTCATTGAGTATGTTCTCTATGGATGATATGGATACATCATACAACCTAATGCACAAAGGAAGGCAGATTACTTTAAAGCTTTATATAGTGTATGATGTAGCTACCGGCTACGTGGTTGCATGGGAATTAGCCCCTGTTTACAGGCATAAGGATGATACACCAATGAAAAGCCTGATCCATAAGGTAACATCTAAGGCAGTATTTAACATTGGTTACAGGCTTCCTTTGGAGTGGCAAATGGAGAAATCCGCCACTTTAGAGTTTAAAAACAGGCTCTTAGATAACTTTGAAAATATAGCTACTTCCGATTATGTAGGTAAAATTAAGGTTAAGGATTATCAGCACAGCTCACAAAGCAAGTTTGCCGAAGGATACAATGGCAGGTTTCAAAATGAAGTTGAAAGGCTAAGACCTGGCTTTAGAGGGCAGGGTATTATTACCCGAAAAGCAGATAGCAGGCCAAACCCTGATATAGCTACTAAATTCTTTACTAATGATCAGCTGATTAAAATGTATGCAGAGCTATTTGAAGAATGGAACAGTAACCCTGTAAGCAAAAAAGACAATACACCACGCTACCAGGCATTTAAAGAAAAGCAGAACCAGGAAGCCTTACAAATGACTGAGCGTAAATACGCTACTACATTTGGTAGATGGACTTTCCAAACCATTGGAAACCACAAAGGAGGTCAGAGAGGATTTGTTAAACCAGCATTTAACACCATTGACTACTCCTATGAAGTGCCTAATTATTGGGAATTACTAGGTAAGGTAACCAACCAGGGCAGGGTGAGAGTAGTGCAAAATCCTTACGATACTGCCAAATGCTGGTTATTTGAGTACGATAAGGACGATAAAGAAAACCTTCATAAAGATAAATTCCTGTGTGAATGCCTTGCAGCTGAGCAGGCACAGAGATCCAGCGCAGAAAGTACTGAGGCAGATGGTGAAATACTAGGACACTACTTAAAGCAGCAAGACAAATTCGATGAATTTGTACAGACTGAGCAGGCCGACATTAAGAATATTGATGCTATTGATTTGGTAGAGGAGAATTACGAAACAGTATTGAAAGGCCCATATAACAAAAGCAAGTTTGACGAGGCTACTCACAACTTTACCAATAAGCATAACAAAAGAATAGACATTTATGGAGGTGATGCCTCAGAGGATGAAGTATTGCCTGATTAACAAACAATAATAAATCATATGAAAAATACTATCAATTTAAATAGAGTAACACCATTTGAAGGCTCCGATGAAACTTGGAAAAGGCACTTTGGTGAAAATTGGAAAGATAAAAAGCAAGAGTACTTACAATTTAGTAAACATAAGCTTGAAATATTAAAAAATAAAGCAATAAAAAAGCCCCGCTGTGGATAGCAGGGCCAGTGAGAACAATTAAATAAATAATAACAAAAGTAAAAGTATGGAAAATCAAAGAAAAAAAGAAATCGCAGTAGCATTAAGGGCTTATTTAGATGACAGAGGTCAATCTATTAACAAGTTTGCTGAGGAGAATAAAGATGACATCAGTAGTGCTTATGTGAGCTTAATGATTAGTGGGATTGAGGATAACGCTAAATGGGCAAAGTTATCACCTATGAAATGGCAGTTTATTCAGAAAAAGATTGGATTAGCTACTACCTGGAAGATTGGTATATCTAAGAATTATGAGGTAATAACCGACCTATTGAGCAATGCACAGCAGAACAGCAAGTTTGTGGCCCTGTGTGGTTATGAGGGTGCAGGAAAAACGGAAACCCTTAACAGGTACTTTAGAGAGAATGCCAACGTGTTTTATGTGCAGTTTGACATATTAAGCACTTCCAAACGTGATTTCTTAGATGGCATTGCCTCTTGCATGGGTATTAAAACAACGTTAAATAACCGTGAAAAGCTTACTGAAATCATCCGAAAGCTGAATAACGTGCAGAACCCGCTTTTAATCATGGATCAGTTTGATAAGCTGAGTGATGGGAATAAGCTGTTAGTACAGGCCATTTATGACGGTACAGAGCATAAAGCAGCTATTGTAATTAGTGGCACGCCCGCCATGTATAACCAGCTTAAAAGGCTGTATGATAGAAACAAGGTAGGATTCAGAGAATTATGGAGACGTATTAGCTACTGGCAGCCCCTCTATCCTCCTACACCTAAAATCACCGATACGATTTGCAGAGCTAATGGAGTGGCAGATGAAAAGTGCATTAAATACATATTTAACAATACCAGTAATTTCGGAGAGATCCGCAACATGGTAACAGGCTTACTGGATGCCTCTATGCGCCTTAAAAAGCCTGTGGGATTGGAATTGCTTGAAAGCATGAATGTAGGTGAAATTAAATATCAAACTGAATCATGAGAACGGTAATTATAGAATTTGAGGAACAGGGACAGGACTTTACCTGGTGGGAAGTAAATGCAGGTGATGGCTTAATAGTTAATTGTGATACGCCATTGCAGCAAAGCATTTGGAATAAATACAGAGTGGTATTCGCTATGGATATAGTAGCAGAAACCAAACCAGGCAGCTGCCTTATCATCTGCAACAGGAATGAAGACCCTAACGAATTGAACACCCTTTTAAACACCATTAAACACCCTGTAAAATCCATTAACAAAAAGAGCTATGCTACTAACTGATAAAGCAATAATAGTACTTGACCAAACATCTAGGATGTTTAAGGTTGACAAAAGCGACATATTATCTAGATCGCAGCATAGGCATATTAGTGAAACCAGGCAGGTAGTTTGGTATGTGCTGAGAGATTATTACACAGAGGCGCAAATAGCAGCCATGTTTAAAAGAGGTAGATCTACTGTATACTCAGGCATAGAGCATGCTTACGATTTAATTAGAGTAGATGAAGATTTTCAGTACAAGGTAAACATCATTGAAGAGAACATCCAAACGCAGATACTATGGGAAGAGCAATAGGAATTAGCCAGTTCATGGATAAGAACTTCATAACCTACCCTTTTGACGGTAAGTGGCTGGAAAGCTTTGGAGAGCCTGAGAAGAACTTTAAAATGATTGTTTATGGACATTCAGGAAACGGTAAAACGGAGTTCTGCATACAGCTGGCAAAGTATATGGCAAGCTTTACCAAAGTGTATTATAATAGCTTTGAGCAAGGCATTAGCAAAAGTTTGCAGGATGCCTTACACCGCAATAACATGCGTGAGGTTACCGGAAAGGTAATGTTTGGAGATAAGGAAAGCGTGCAGGAAATGGATGCCAGGCTAAGCAATAGAAATGCTCCACAGGTCTGCTTTATAGATAGCCGGGATTACATTAACCTCACAACGCAGCAATTTAAATGGCTGATAGAACGCCATAAGCGCAAGTGCTTCATTATTATTTGCTGGGAGAAATCAGGCTTACCAAAGGGTGAGTATGCTAAGGATATTGAATTTATGTGTGATATAAAAGTGCGTGTAAGTCAGTTTAAAGCTTATATCCGTGGCAGATTTGGAGGGAATAAAACCTATACGATATGGAACCGCAACGCAAAAGCGGGTGATCAATTAGAACTTAAAATAGCAGGAAATGAGTGAGATGATAATAAATATAGAAAAGGAAGCTAAGAACTACCTGGATGCGCTACATGAAGCTATTGCAGGAAATGATTTAGCAATGATTAACCATTTACTTGAAGCAGACATTGTATCAGATATTGATTGGCAGGCAGATGTTGAGTTTCATCAAGAAGTTCATTATTACAACTTAAAGGCTACAGCAATTCATTTAATAAAAGTAAATGGAACAACAATCAATATCATAAATACTGCAAAAAAAGCCTATAGAAGTCATTTAATTCATGAATTACAAACCCTAAACAACTGCAGAGCGCATGGAACCTATTAAACTAACTGCAGACGGAAAGATAAGCGTAAAAATGGCTGCATCGCAGGCTCATGCGCTTAGTGAGTTCCTGGTAATAGTGCTGGAAGCTAGTAAGGACCATAGCACCGTTTACCGGATGTTAAATAGTGAAAAGGTGACATTCCTTGCCCATTCCGGTCATGTAGAGAATGTATATAGCAGGTACTTTAAAACGCTTCAATTAGTGTATAAACCAAAAATTGCAATTACGCTTACCAAAGCAGAGGCAGCTGTATTATGGTACCTGTTTAGTGAATTACCCTTAAAAGGTAAATCAATAAGCTTAAATGAGCTAAGGAGCATATTTATGGCTATACATCAAAAGCTAAGCTAATGTTAAACGCTGCAGACATATCGAAAAGCATAGTAAGCATGGATTATAAAATATGCGAGCTAACAGGCATTAGCATTGATGCCATTTCCACCATTAAGTGGGAAATGGGATTGCACTACCTGGAAGTGGCTTTGCAGGATATGCCTGAGGCGCAAAACAGATTAAGCAAACAGCATTTCTTTTGGGGATGGTGGAGCCTGCAGTTTTACCGCAGATCGGTGCAGTGGTGCAACTACGTGCAGAGAGACCTATTAGAATGCAGCCTAAGCAGCTTTGAAAAGTTCCAAAACAACCAGCTTAGATCTACACCCATTACAGAGCAATTATATCAAATAGCAATTTCAAAAAACACAACTAAAGTAAAGTAGAATGGAAAAATTAAATGTAAGAAATCAGAAAAGCAGTGAGCAGCACTGGATTGACGAGACAGGCAATCAGACACAGTACAACCGCCTTTACAAGCATGAGAAACTTGCAGAGAAATACAGTGCTAAAATGCTAAAGGAGGGCCTTAAAATAAACAATTCCTTAGCTGAATTTAAAGCCATGGTTACTCAGGTATGCGCAGAGCTGCAGGAGCAATACATGAAGGATAAGGAGCTTGATGTTATAGGACAGGGTAAAGGTAATTTTACCTGGTACAATTTTGACAGATCTATAAAGATTGAATCTGCCGTGCATGATCAAATCACTTTTGATGATAATGGAATAGAAAGCTGCAAAATGTTGCTTGATCAATTCATTGATGAAAATATAGAATCAAAAGATATAGTGATTAAAGAGCTTGTAAATGATGCTTTCAGTACCAGCCGGGGTAAGCTAGATGCTAAAAAGGTGATGAACCTGCTACGCTACAGATCTAAGATTAAATACCCGCTATTTCAAAAGGCCATGGATATGCTGGAAGAAAGCATAAGAAGACCAAGCAGCCGGACATATTTTAGAATATGGGCCAAGGATGCAAGCGGACAGTATCAGAATATTGACCTGAATTTTAGCAGTATTAAATAAAGCCTGTTTGGAACATGTGGGCGTTCGATTCGCCTGCAGGCTTCTATCAAAACAAAGCCCTGAATTTTGAGCGTAAAAGCTTTTTAAACGGGCATTTAATAACCATTAAATACTGATAAAATGAAGACAGTACCATTGCAATCATGGCAAAAAGAAGCCATAAAAGAAGGCCACAACAAAGTAGTTGTAGGTGATGAAATTGAGATTAAAGTAAATGAAAACTTTAAGCTTGAAGGTAAAGAGAAAGTAGCTACACACGTGCAGCCTGTAGGTTCAGGCTATCTGTACAGCTTCCCTAATGTGGTGAATGGTAAAAAGATGAACACTACCAAAACCATTAATGCGCCATCGTACATTATTCAATTTGAAGAAATGAAAAATGATACCTCAGGAAAAGCAGGAAAAGCTAAAGAGCTTGTTGATAAGTCTTAATTGGATGGATAGTAAAGCTGAGGTAGTTGAGAGGTTTACGGGAGTGCAGCATCTGCGCTCCCTCAACCCTGAGCAAGCCATCACGCTTTATCAGGCCTTGCATAATCAGCGCACCAGTGCTGACAAAATGCGGAAAAAATTGATATGGTTAGCTTTTCAGCTGGACTTTGATAAACGAGATGATAAGAGGAGTTTTACAATTTGTCTCTATAACCTTAACACCTGGTTAAGTGCTAAAAGCCCCTGCAGAAAGTTCATGAACAAGCAAAACCCGGACGAGCTTAACGATTCGGTTTCACAGCTTGAATTAGTATATAAGAAAACACTTAAAAAACTTAGCAATGCGAATGCCTCACACAATACAAAAGCACATTGAAATACAATTGCTTTTCCAACATCTTACAGGAATGGGTATACGATCAGGATTAATAATGAAGTGCCTTGGCTCTAATTATTTTATGCATAAGGACTCAGTAAGTAAGATAGTATTTACCAAAATACCGGAGAGGCATTTCAGTGAGTTTGATAAGGCAAACGCTACCTATTTTTTTAGGTATGTGATAGGGCTTAAATCAGTAAACATTAACAACTTATGATTTACAAATTAACCCATAAAGGCACAAGAGGATGCGCTTACCTGCTATTTGAAAAGGAGGAGCTTAAGACCCTGCACCATGATTTTATTGAAATGAGGCATGAGGTTGAAGCTTTCTTTAAGGCACAGATCCCTTTGCATGAATACCAGTGTAGCACCATCCCTGGGCCTTTTGAGTGTAAGCAAATAGTACCTAAAACAGCACGTGAAAAAGTAATGCTGTTCTGCCATTACTACAAGTACAAGAACAGCAATAACTTAAAGCAGGCTACTTATACACCCTCTCAGAAGGATTTTAATAATGTGAGCAAGTATGTAATACAAGAGGCTTACCTGCAGGCTTATTTCGATCAGCGGGATTTTCCTTTTACGGTGAGCAAATCAATAACCGATTACATAAGGCTTTACAATGAGATCCGCAGGATTGCTACCAATGGAGCAGATAAGCAAAAGCAGTTCCCTAATGAGTATAACCCGGCTTATGAGAAAACCTTAAGCCCTGAGATGCTCAGTAAGTACTGGCAGCATTTGAGCCAATTGGGCTATGTAAAGGAAAGGGTGGGAACTATAACCAGGTGGAAAAAGCCTGATTTGTTCCAATGAGAACACCGATTAAACAACGGTGCAAGCATGAGCCTGAATTAAAGGAGAATGCTGAAAGCTGCTATAAGGGCAGGATAGATGTAGTTATCTGCAGTAAATGCGGTGAGGTACTGGATAAGAAGATAGTGAGGTAGTACTGAGTACAAAGTATTAAGTACAGAGATTTAATATTTAAGATTTATGGGATATACAGTAGTAGTAGGAAAAGCTATTTTATCAATGTGTGATGTTGAATTTGATTGTCCAAAATGTACTTGTGCTCATGTAGCGGATGATTATATAGACAGACTACAAAAAAGTAAATACGGCCTGATTTATAAAAAGTGCAAAGGCTGTAAAACTAAGCTAGGAATCACATTTGACATAAGAGGAGATGTGAGAGTTTGGTTAAAAGAAGAAGAATTGTAAAACAAAAAGAATACTATGGAAAATGAACCTAAAAAAGTGGAATGCTGCAGGTGCGGTGATGTTCATACAAAAGACAAAAGGATAGAGAAAAAGAAAGCCCTTAAGGAAGGTGGTTTTATAACAGAAACATTATGTCCTGAGTGCGATGAAACCGCAGTTTATAACCTAAGGCCCTATAAGCCACAAGATGAAGAAAAGGAGGTGAGCGATGGCCATTAAAAGCAAACACCCGGAGCGCAGCCTTGAATCTGTTTTAGAGATTGCAAGTAACTTATTGACTGATCAAAGATATGATCTTTCCAGGGCCAAGGCACCCGCCAAGAAAAGGCAGTTAAAAAACTCTATAGGCGTATGGAGCAGCATTGAGCATTACCTTACTATAGTGCAAATGCTAACAGCTGAGGAGCTGGAAGCGGTGGATAAGAGGATGAGAAAGGAGGTTAAGGATGCTTGACAATGCTATATTCATCATTTTAATAATAGGCGCTACCATTGGCATGCTGCTTACTGTGGGCTTGTTTTACTTGCTTCATTTGGTGTACCAGGATAAAGGAGATAGGAACGAATGCGATTGCGGTAAGGATCCTATGGAATGCACTAAGTGGTGTATTTGGAAGTCGGTGCATTGTGATGATATGTAATAAGGTAAAAACCTTATAAATGAAGATTATAAGGTTTTAAGCTAATAATTTAACAATTTAAAATTTAAGAAAATGGAAAATTTACCAGTAGAGAATTATTGTAATTCAAGGCTTGAAGACATTTCTTTTAAGCTTTCCAAAAAGTGTATTGTACTACACGAAAAAGGAGTAAAGATATGTATCACTCATTTTGATCCTAATAATGAAACTAGTTTTCATACAAATTTAGCTTTGTGCTTTAACGAAGATACGGCAAAAGATGTAGCTGAGTTCTTTGCATCCAAATTAGCAAAGGCCTAAAGTGGATCCACTAAAAAAATACTACACACAGCAGATATGGGAGCGGTACCCTGAGCAGGAGTTACCGCCCTATAGTGTGCTGGATGATAAGCAAAAGAAAAAGCTCCGCAACTCATTAGGCTTTGCCAGCTGGCAGTTTCATGAGGCTGTTAAGGAGTTTAGTAGCAAGATCAAAGAGCAATTTAAATAGGAAGTATGAGAAGAGCATGGACAAAAAAAGAAGACAAAATTTTACGTGATTTGTATTCCGACAATGATATGATCAGCATACAGAGGTTAATTAAAAGAAGTGATAGATCCATATATACCCGGGCAAAGAATTTCGGATTACATAAAAGCCCTGAGTATATGGAAAAGATCAATCAGGAGAGAAACGATAAACTTACAATTGCGGGCAAAAAGAGCAGATTTAATAAAGGCCACGAACCTCATAATCAGGGTAAAACTGGCATTCGAGTAAGCCCTAAAAGTGAATACAAAAAAGGAAATCTACCATCAAATACCCTTTATGATGGAGCAATTACAGTAAGAAACGACAGGAGCCAAAAAACAGGCTTAGTTACTCATTATAAATATATAAGGATTCGTAAAGCTGTTTGGGTATTATATCAAAGGTATGTATGGGAGCAGCGCAATGGTAAGATCCCAAGAGGTTATGTCGTAAGGTTTAAGGATGGTGATACCATGAACTGCGATATTAATAACCTAGAGTGCATTAGCATGGCTGAGAATGCCAGCAGAAACGCTAATAGGGAAAAAGCAAAACAAAGTATGCAGCTTAATAGAGAAGAAGGCTACGAAACGCCTTCTGAAAGATTAACAGATAATGCAGTTGCCGGAATGCTAAGTTTTAAAAATCCGGAGATGAGAGATTTGTTTAAGCAAAATCCGGAATTAATAGAACTAAAAAGAGCACAATTATTACTTAACAGAAAAATAAGAAATCATGAAAAACAAAATGACTGATGTGCGGGATCTCATGATCTCTGCTATGGAACAATTAGTAAACCCTGATAGCTCCCTTCCTGAAAATGAGCAAATGACCTGGGAAAAGGCTGGAAAAGTTGCAGAATTAGGTAAGGTATTAGTGGAAAGTGTGAAAGCTGAGGTTATGTATGTAAAGGTATTACAATCCAATGAGGCAGCATCTGATTTTGTGGGCCAATTGGAGCGAGGAAACCCTAATAAGGTAAGTGATGCACAGGTGCAAAAAGCCGTTAATAAAGCCTTGGATAGTAACACTTAAGAAAGTTAACACCACAATAAGGAAAAGAAAAAACTTATAAGCCTCTGCATTAGCCTGCAGGGGCTTTTTTTATGCTTCCGTAATAAATATACAACTATTGTTGTAAAATAATTAGGTAAATGTTTGGAGTGAATACAACAAATGTGGTAATATTGTGTAATTTAACAAAGCAATAGAAATGAAAAGAGACTTAAACAACAAGGAAAAAGCAGGCCTTAAAGCAATTAAAGAAACTGGCTTATCTTATGAAGTTAAGTATTTTTCTGTACAGGATGAATACTTTGCTAACATACCTGCCATTAAAGAAACATGGTGCCTTAGACAAGTAAACACAAAATGGATCGAAAAAATTAAAGCATTATGAACCCTGAGGAACTAATTAACTGGGCTGCGCTCAGTAGGCTATTGGCCAATGACCGCAGTAGCATTACAAAGAACAGGGTGCCTAAGAAGCACCAGGAGAAAATTAATAAGCTAATCCGCTCTATTGCGGATTGGCAGGAAGAAATTAAAAAGGATCAATAAATAACAACTATGAAAAAGAGATTATTAATACCCGTTTTACTGCTGTTAAACACTTGTTTAATGGCGCAGCAATTTACGCCTAATGAGTTAGGTAATTACACTTACCAGGAAGTGGTAAAAGTGGCACCGCCAACAGCTGAGGCATTGGCTACTCCTTTGTTTGAGGCTGGCTTTAGAGACATTAGCACAGAGCAAGGTAATAATGTAATAGCCTCAGGGAAGTTTAGCACTACAGCGATGAGCGTGCTTATTCAAGTGCATTACAATTTACTGGTAGAGTTGAAAGATGGCCGTTACAGGTTTACTGTTAGCAATATACAGTTTGAGAACGTAGCAGGCAGTCTGCAGGACTTTGACGGTGCACCCGCTAAGCATCAGCGCAGGTGGTTGGATAAGTTAAATGAGGAGTTACCTGAGATTGTAAGAAAGGTTAAATATAGCGTGGAAGGAGGGCAAGATGAGTGGTAACCCCCTAGCCCCCAAAGGGGGGATTAAGCACGGAACTTACATTGAGGATCCTAAGTGTAAAGTTTGTGGCTGTGATGTTTCTCACGAATGGTTAGCAGGTGATTACAGCTTAATAGTTTGTGAAAAACCTAAATGTTTACAAGCTATAGAAAAAGCAAAGCCTGAAACTGGAATGCATGAGTTTTTAAAAGATATTATAGAGAACTGCAAAGACTTAACAGTCAGCTATGCTGTTCAAAGAGATACTTTACTAAAGGTTTTTGAAAATGATTATAACCCTGAAAAAGGAGAAACCCCACAATCAGAGTTGAAAAAATGGATTGAGTACGCTTTTCATGTTCATAACATTAGTTGCCATTATGATGAAATGGTATACCCACGACTCTATATATTCTTTACAAGGGATCCAAAAATTTCAACTATGAAAGAATTAATTAACGGCTAAACTTATAGAATTATGCCTATTGATTATACAGAATATCATCCTAAATTGAAACTAATTAGTCGTTTAATAAGATTTAAACGGGCTGACAATAAGTGTGAATTTTGCGGAGCTGAGAATTACAAAGCGCATCCTTTAACAGGAAGTAAAGTAGTTTTAACTGTAGCCCATATTGACCATGATAAAAGTAATAATAGGTTCAATAACTTAAAGGCTTTGTGTCAAAAATGCCACTTGAACCATGACTTACCACATCATATAAAAAACCGTAAGTATGGAAGAAATTGGAAAAAAGATCAAATATTTTTAGACTTTAATTAAAACAGATCCATTTCATACACTGAATCGGATTATCTCACAAAGGGCCCAATAAAAAACCCCTCTATTTAATGTAGAGGGGTTTTATTTTTTACAGCACTTTAAACCTTTTGGCGGATCAACTACTTTTGAATTTTTGAAAAAATGAAAATAGTTTTTTGAGAAAATTACACTTTTGATTTTTTGAAAAAACACTTTGTACTTTTTGCTTCACGGACTACTTTCTTATTTTTAAAAAATCACTTTTGAAAATTTATCAAATTTCAGAAAGTCAATTTTTGAAATTATACTTTTGAAAAATTGGAAAAAAACTAAAACCTAATTTTTAAAATTTCACTTTTGGATTTTGGAAGAAAAACTAAAAGTGGTTTAATGAAAAAAAACTTTTGCAAACCAATTTTTAAAAGTGCCTCATACTGCATTTAAACCCCTATTATTTTAAGCTAAAATTGAGATAATGAGATTCAGTGTTTCAAAATGAGATGTTTGTAAGAGCTTTACAATAAATTGCTTCTTACCAAATCGGTGCGCATTTCTTCCAGCTGGTTCATTAGTATGCGGGTGGTCTTCTTATAATTGTCGTTATCGATCTGCCACTTGTTTATTTTCTTGGCTATGTTCATCATCTCTAGTAGGTCCGTTTTGGTTTGGGGGTTTGCCTTGCGAAACTGGAATATAAAAAAGTAGTGCTCTATATCAATACAGCCAATGTAGAAAAAAGCTATATGCTCACCCATTTCAGGCCTGATAAATGATTTATAATTACCATCCGGCATACTTGTTAGGTAATCCTCATAATACACGTAGCCATCCAATAAAGCCAACCTAAGCAGCTCTGCCAGCTGAGTGGGTACAGGCACACCTTGCCAAAAGGGTTTACGAGGCTCTACGCTGCGTGATTCGCTTATCTTTTCATACTTGATAGTTAAGGTAAAAGGCTTACGATGTGTAATGAAATCACCCCCGTTTTTGCATTCACAGTAGTTTACAATATTGGCACCGCCTGTTACTTTAGTGTATCGGATCATTTCATTTAATATATTAGCCTCTGTGCCTAATTCCATCCTTAGCAGTTCATGCTTACGTGCATAAACCTTTTTATCCAGGTAGTTGTATTCCGCTTTCTTTTTAAGCTGCTCCTCGTTATGCTTTTTCTCAAGCTTTCTATCCCTGCGCTCTACCCACCATTTTATGGCAGTCCACAGCCCAAAGGCACCCACAAAAAAGCAGCCTACAATTTTTATATAAAGGTTATCGTCATTCAATAGTAAATCAATCATGGGTATTATTTTAATTAATGTTAATGGTTATTTCCCTGTTTTCTCCTGGTTGCAGTATTTCAGTGGTAATTATGTTTTCGTCCTGGTCTTTAACAATTAGGATTGCAGGCCTGCAGGTAGGCACTATAACCTCTGCATTTCTCTTTAGGTAAATGTGAGCTGTATAGTTTAACACATCTACCAGCTGATTGCCGTACTCCTGCTCATTACCCTCTCCTGTTAGTTCGAGCTTACCCAAACATTCCAATTGCACACCGTCAAGGAAGCTGTTAATTAGCTCACTGTAGTTGCTCTTGGTAAATGCATCGTCCTGCGTTTCGCTGCGCTCCCTGGCATCTACATAGTAATCCTGCACAATGGTAATGGTGATGGGTATTGCAGCATAACGCTTACCTGATCTGCGCTCAAACTCATACTCACCTACACTTACAAATAAGGCAGGCCTTAAAAAAGGATGTTCCCTTTTTTCAGGCTCCTCCTGCCATTGCTGCCTATCCCAATCGAAATGCTTTACCTCTTGGTAGCCTGCATCTATTAGCTCCTGTGCATTGGCCTGCACTGCGTTTATTATCCCTTGAAATAATGAAGTTCTCATTTAAAAATGCTGTTAAGTTCTTTAATTAATTGATTGGTAACCCTTCTTACTAAAGGCTTTTCCATCTTTAAAAATGGACGTGCAGGCAGCTTAATAGTGTGTGGTTTGGTTGTACGTAACCTAACACCTCTTTCAGCTCTTATCTGTGCTGCTTTACGCTTACTAACAAACACCGCCTTTCCTCCGGGAGAAAAATAAGGAGTACCACCCGGATGATTTATAGTGGCACCTGTATTGTGCGCCTGCATGTAATCCTCCATAGATATGCTTACAAGCCCACTAAAAGCCCGGCTTACCTGTATGGATCTAATACCACGGCCTGTATCGATTAGCAAGCCTCTGCGAGCATTATTGCGCCTATCAGACCTGTTTTGTGTGCTACGTGGTTTCATGGCTTTGCCTGAGGCTGTTTTCTCTTTCCGGATATTATCAACTGCAAACTCCACCGCCTCAGTACCTACAATACTGGGTAAGCGTTGCTTTAACCTTTTTAAGCCTGATATTACCTGATCTACAGAAGCCATTTAATTACTGTTTTATGCTTATTTAAAAAGTGATGTTAAGCTATTTAACCAGGATGCATTAGCCTGGATATTATCTTCACCGGGTAAAAGCAGCCCAAAATTATTGTTAGCTGCAGCTCTATCCTTTTCAGCTACCTCATAGTATGGGTGGTTTTTCGGGAATATGATACCATCATCCAGCGGACTGTAATTAAACATTTCAGGGATTTCCGGTAGGTTCTGATAATCAGCCGGGCTGCTTACCGCATCATTAGTGGCTATTTTATTGCACCTGCAGCCCCAATCTAAAGGAGGCGTAAAAGATCGCCACCGTGGATCATTTAAAGGCATTACCAGGTTATCCAGCTTTGCATGGCTTGCACGTACCCTTTCATCTCCTGCAGTAATAAACTTGGCATTAGGCACATTTCCAGCATCCTGCCTAAACCTGTATTCCTTATCAGCCATTTGCGCTGTGGCCTGTGCATGTTGGTATTCAGTGCGCAGGTAGTTTACATTGTAGTTTTCGTTTATAGCCAGTACATCATCCCTGAACTTGTTAAACGGCTTTCTATTACCGTTTTCATCTATCAGTAAATCAGATGCTATTCGTAGAAACTGGTAATTTTTAAAGCCTGAGAATACAAATACATTATCCCTAAATTGCTGCAGGATCTTACGCACTGGATCCGCATTGTTAATATTAGCCAGGCTAACACCCATAGCATCCTCAACACCTTTCCAAAGCTCTTCGCCCATCAGCTTATAATACTCCTCATCTACCATACCGCTTACGTAGGTGCCTGCATGCACTTTAGCTATAATACCCTCAATGATCTTTTGCAGATCATCCTCAAAGGATAGCTTTACATTTGCTTTCATTTGTGGGTTATTTGGGCATGTATGCTTATAGCTGTTGTGCAGTTTAAGCATAGTCATAAGGCCCGGTTTACTTTTAGCCTCAGGCGGTGTGTTAGGATCTGCAGGCTCTACGGGATCAGGATTAAATACAGGCGGTAATACTACTTTCTTTTCGCCTACTTCAATCCCTAACTCTGAGTAGATGTATTTAGGATCTACGTAGTAACCTTGCTCGCTCAGCTTTATTAAGATCTCTGCCTTTTTCTCCTTAGGCAGTTCGTCCATATCAATAAACCTGCACTTAGCACCTTTAAGCGGGTAGCCGTGGCGCATAGCAAAGTATTTAAAATCCCAATTCATCACATACTCAATCATGAGCCTATCCGAAAGGTTTACATCATGCTCAGCCCCCTCATGCACTTTACCTAAAGCATTAGAGCCTACACCGTCATTACTTGACGTAAGCGTATTACCAAGTATAACAATGGTTATTTCATCGTTAAGGATTTTATGCAAGCCTGTAAAGGTTTGGGAGCTTCCTTGTGTATTTAGCTCCTGTATTCTCATGCCTGTGCCTTTTGGCAATACCACGTAAGCAGCTGCGCCCTGGCTTTTAGCCTGCGCTTCTATTTGTATTCTGCTATTTTCATCACGCGGATCGTACTCATAGATCCTAAGAGGAAAACCAAACATTTCATTAAACTGCGAAAAGTGGCCAAAATTCAAACGCTTTAATAATACATAAGGGATGATACGAGAGAAAAGGCCTAAATCAGTAGGCTTGCCAATTGGCAGTATGTAGTTACTATAAGGCAATTCTTTGTATTTGTAACCTTCCTGGCCGTACATGTACTTGCTTATAATTTCAAGCTCAGGATCTACGTTCTGCCTTGGCACTAAATTCACCTCACTAAACATGCCCTCTTCCAGCTTGAACTCAGGCAGGGTATGACCGTAATAAGTCCAGCTGTGTATTAGCTTCTTATAGTCGTTGAACCAGGGAGCTTCAAAGTTCTCCATGTAGTTCTCATTTGTAAGGCCCATCCATTCCAATGGCACATTGGTAACGCCTCTCTCCCTTTTCTGCATTGCAGCTAGTAAAGTAAGGTCTGTATCAATATCCAACATGTGATCGTACAACTGTTTCCTGCGTGGTTGAAACACGTTTTCAGCTGAGCGCAAAGCACTGTTCCAGGTATCAATAGATTTATGGCCTCTGTTAAGCTGCCCTACCTGTATGTTTTGTATGATCATGCCTTCTTTTTCTGCCTGATCCATTTTTCTATTTTTAGCCATTTTAAGCGATTTAAATTATTAACGACATAACTTTGTAGTCAGGAGCTACCTACAATTTAGTAGCGAGCCTATTAAACGGGTATTTAACACCTTTACCACTTATGATGCACCTTAGTATTACTGCCATATCCTATTACCTGGCTGTTACCCTCTCCGTTTGACAGCTCCGGGAGGTTAGGAGAAAGCTTACCCATGCTTACCTTATCCAGCCATTTCTTTGCATTATCAAACTCCTCTATGCGTAAATCAGGGATTTGATTAGGGTTAATGCGTTTGTGCAGGTAGTAAACAGTTATATCCAGCATAAACTGTACTATAATTGGATTACGGTCCAGCCCTGCCCGGCTAAATATTTCACCTACCTTGTAGCGCATTCGCAGGTAGCTTTCAATCAGTTCCTGTGCTTTCAGCTCTGCAGAGGTTCTTAGTGTATCATCACCTTCAATAATATCGGTGAGGATGTTGCCTTTGATTACTTCCTTGTAATCATCGAGTGTGAGAAATGCCATATATTTATTTTAAGTTGTTACCAATTTCTTTTACCTGCGCTTCTTTGCCCTACTATGGGTGGTTGCATTGACATGATCAATGCCTTAAGCAAGTGCCTTGCTCCTTCGTAGGCATCAGGGCCATCCTTTTTAATACCGTTTTTTCCCATTTCAAAAAGCAGGAATTGCTCACGAAAATTAATCATGTGGTGATTTGTCTTTTCTGCCTCATTTAAAAAGGCCTGCCCACGCTCCCAATCTCCTGAGGTGGCAGCTATCCTATCATCTTTGTGCGGTTTCTTCCTGGTATCTCCTTTTATGGGCACCGGAAAGCCTTTCTCTTTAGCTGTTTTAGCAAAGTAATCGTAGAAAAGAGCCTGCATAAAAACCTCTTCCATGTAGAATATGGCACTGGCTTTCTTTTGTTCCAGCCATGCCTGCAGGTCATAGCACCAATCTATAATAGTTTGTATACTGGCATGATCGCAGTATACTTTGATTACGTGGTACTCTCCATCCTTAAGCCCTAGCAGCACCAGGGATGCAAAGTCGTTTTTGCCCGAAAAGGCAGGATCCAAGTAAGCGATAAGATGCTTGTATTTTGATAGCGGTTCAAACTTCTTAAAGCTGAGCCAGTCCGCTTTAAAGATCTTACCTTCAATTACAGGATTATTAAAGTACTCCCTCTGTGAGAGGAAAGTACCCATTTTGTTAATCATGTACATACAATCATCCAGCGTGTACCGCTCTGCCCATGATGGTTTGCCTTCCTTATCCAGGATGTTTACGGTGATTGTATGATCTGCCATTTCGCAGGCACGCACCATAAGCGAGTCCTTAGCAATAATATTATTGTTCCAAATCATGCGCTTACGGCCTGCAATGTCAAAAGAGCCAAACAATGCACCCATACACCACTGCCATTTTTCTTCCAGGCGTGTGCTGTTTCTTACCTCAGTGTCATCATCAATATCATCAAGCACTATAAAGTCGGGCCTTTTCTCCTCTTCCTTGGTACCCCTTGGAGATTGCCCGGTACCTAATGCCCTGAATGCTTTACCGTTTTTTAGCGTGAAGTTATCGCCCCAATCACCAAAGCTTTTGAGGTTGCCAAAATCATTAATCAACCGTTCATTATATTCGAACTGTATTTTAATAGGCTTTAGCATATCCACAGCTTGCTCACCTGATTTAGACACCCAAACACATACATCGAATTGATCAGTAAGCGCCATGTAAATCGCCATCATTTGCATGAAGGTGGTTTTAGCATGATCCCTGGCAAACTTATTAGCCAATATTAACCGCTCATTTTTAAGTATGTGGTTTGCTATTTTGCGATGAAACCAGGCAAAAGGAGACTGGCAGTAATGGGGGAAATAGTATTGCATGAACAGCTCCCAATTACCTAGCAGCTTATCTACCCTCATTTTCTTTTGTGCAGCGGACTCATTAAGCAGTACAGGAGTGGCACGCTTAGTGTCTTTTACCTTTTGCTCAAAGCGTTTGAGTAGTTTGTTAGATTTACTTATTGACATATTACCTTACCAGTTGCGCCCTACCTTGAATAAAATCATTATAATAATCTGCCATTTGCTTATTTAACACCGGGTTAACATCACGCATGTAATCCATAAACTCCTCCATGCATGTAATGAAATGGTGCAGGCTTAGCTTTTGATCCATCTTTTCAATGGTGCATGCAAGCTTATATATTTGGTCTGACTCCTTAGAGTTGATTGCCCGGCCTTCATCCTTGGCCTTTTCCTGCAGGTCCTTTATGTTGATGTATACCTGGCTAATAATATTGTTCCTGGTTACAGATTTAGCTACCCTTATACTATCCCAATCATCCTCTCTGCTCCACCTGCTAATAAGGGAGGAGCTAACCCCTGTAATCTTAGCTATCTCGCTTGCATTCTTTTGGCTATTAATATACATCTCATAGCAGAGTGTGTATTTAGGGCTTGTCCTGCGCTTGCTTCCTGATTTCTTTTTTGTTGCTGTTGCTGCCATACCTACTGATTTGATACAAATCTGCTATAAAAGCGATCATGATAAAAGAACTAAAAATCTTAGCAACTAAAAACCATGCTCATAAGCCTTAAAACTATGTTTAATAGAAATTTAACGTTTTGTACTAATAATTTTAGCCCGCATATTTGACCCATCCAAAGGAAATACTAAACGAATTAGCATGAGTAAGAAGTTTCTATCCATTAAAGCGATCAGCACTGATGAGGCCATGATATTTTTACATGGAGATATTGATGAGTGGGATCAGGTTAATGCATCTCAAATAAGATACCAGCTAGATGAAGCTTCTAAGCAATATAAGAAAGCTTGCCTTTGCATACATAGTCCAGGAGGCTCTGTATTTGAAGGATTAAATATCATGCGTGCCATTAAAGACTACAAAGGCTCTATGCAAATAGATACCAGGATAGATGGATTAGCAGCTAGTATGGGAGGTATTATAAGCCAAATGGGAACAGTCCGGAAAATGGATGAATATGGTTTGTTAATGATTCATACAAGTAGAGGTAATGGAGAGGGTACAGCCACAACATACAGAGAACAGGCTGACCTAATGGAAAAAATCAATGAAATGTTTGCAGGATTGCTTGCTGAAAAGACAGGTAAAGAAAAGCAATGGGTAACTGATAACTGGCTTGTTGATGGTCAGGACAAATGGTTTACAGCAGAGGAAGCCAAAGCAGAGGGCCTTATTGATGAAATCCTCAAATCACAATTCTCAGGCATTGCAGCGCACGCTGATAAAACAAGCCTCATCCTTAATACTCATCAGCAGATTATGCAGATGCAAGAAAACGAGTCACCACAAAATAAACATAAAATGGATATTAAAGCACTATCACTTTCCCTTACAAAGGGAGAAAATGCAAACCTTTCTGAGTCTGAAATACAGGCCAAAATCAATGCTATATTGAGCGCAAATGCGAGCATGAAAGCAGAATTAGAAATTGAAAAGAAAGCGAAAACGGATGCTGTAGCAGCTTTGGAAACATTCAAAACTGAATCTACAGAAAAGGAAATTAACACCTTGATTGACAATGCTATTGCAGCCAATAAGATTGTAGCAGGTGATAAGGATGTATATGTAGCATTTGCTAAGGCTGACCTTGAAGGAGCTAAAGCAAAGATTGCAGCTTTAAAAGCATATAAATCTGTAATTCCTGAGCTTGAAGGCACGGACACAGAAAATGAAAAGCTAGTAGCTGAGTACGACAAAAGGCATAAAGATGGCAGCCTTGAAAAGCTTGCTAATGACAAGCCTGAGTATTTCGCAGCCATGAAAGCTGCTAAGTTCCCTAAGTAGCCCCCTAGCCCCCAAAGGGGGGATATGGCTTGCAAGCAACCAAAGCAGATAAAGAAGTAACTAAGAATGTAAACCTTTTAATAATTGAAAAATGAGCACAGAAGCTAATCAAGTAAGCTACCCTTTTGGGGATGCTGATGTACAGGAACTCAACCCGGGAGCGGAAACTATTGAGGTTACTGTAGAAAATATGAAAACCATTTTAGAGGTAGCCCCTACTGGTGCTGCTACCATCGATTTGGCTGTATCGAAATCGCAGCGCAAAGGTGCTGAATTGATCATTGAAGTAACGCAACCCGCTACAGGTAGAAACATCACTTTAGGTGAAGGATTTGCCACTAATGCGCCAAACTTAACAGGTGTGGCCAATGATGTGGATGTATTGGTACTAGTGTATGACGGTGAAGTATACAAAGCTGTAGGTACCTGGCAAAAGGTAGTTGATGCTGCTTAATAGTAGCATTTAACAGCTATTAAATGTATTGTAAATAATTGAAATCAAGTAAAAAAAACCTAAAGTAAAAGAAAGATGAAGGCATCTAAATTATTAATGCAAGTACTATTCAGCTTATTAATAGCTGTTTCACTTAACAGCGTGTATGCTGTGCCGGTAGCTCCTGCAGCTCTTGGCGTTTTTGTAACCGGTAATGCTTTGGGCATCTCCGCTAAATTTGTTTCCACTCAAATGCATAAAGTTACGGGTGTAGCTATGGATATAACACAAGAGATATGGACAAATATTATTGTTGAGAATTTATTTAAAGACAATAAATTTTTACAGTATTCTGTAAATCAAGATAGTTTCGTGTTAAATGGATCAGTAGTACATGTACCTAAAGCAGGAGCGAAACCAGGCAGTAAGAAAAATAGACAAACCTTACCTGCAGCTGTAAAAAGGAGGATAGATATTGATTTGGCTTACGCACTAAATGAGTTTACCACTAACCCTACTTTAATCCAAAATGCTGAAAAGGTAGAATTGAGCTACGATAAAATCATGAGCATTATTGGTGATCACCTGGCTAAGCTGAATGAGGACGTAGCAGAGGATATGCTTTATAACTGGCAGTACAGCCCATTAGGCGGTGAGGTTTCAAGATCTCACATTATCAGAAGCACAGGAGCCTCAGCAGCTGCTTACTTAGATGATGCTACAGGAAACAGGAGATTGTTCACAGAAGAGGATTTGCGAAGTGCAAAAACCTACATGAACAAAAACAACATATCCAAGCAAGGGAGATATGCAATGTTTGATTCTGATGCTTTACAGCAGCTAGAGGATGATTTGAAAACAAATTACGATTTAGCTTATGCTCGTGAAGTAATTGGAAACGGTGTAGACGGTAAGCCAATCCACGGATTTACTGTACTTGAAAGATCCAGCACTTCAAGGTTTGATAACTCTGCAACTCCACAAATCTTACTTCCAAGAGAAGCTGATGATGATGGAATTTTAGAGGATGGTAATGCAACGGATAACGCTGCAGTTGTTTGCTGGCAGGCTAACGCTGTAGAGCGAGCAATAGGTGAGGTTAGATTCTTTGAGAATACTGATGATCCTACTTACTACGGTGACATCTACTCAGGTTTGGTGCGCTTCGGTGGCCGATTGAGAAGACAGGAGGGCGTTGTTTCTATCGTTCAGGCAGTAGTATAATATTTCTTTTCCATAGTTGGAGCCTGTAGCAATGCAGGTTCCTTTCTTTCCACTTAAAAATTTATAACCGTGAATACTATATACACAAAAGAAGAAATGGAGGCATTAGGCAAAAAGGCTTTAAAAGGCTTAGATAGTGCTTATGCGCATGTGCACAGTAATGGATCGATCTATTTTGATCACCAGGACGAACTGCACATTGATAACGATAATGACCATATTAAAGTGATCAATGAATCACTTAAAAAGGCTGAGGCGACAAGTGAAGACCTAACCAAGTTAAGCAATGAGCTTAAAGTTGAGCAGGCCACGCACGGAACCACTAAGGACTTACTGGAAACTGAGAAAGCTGAGCACCAAAAGAGCAAGGATGCGCTTACCTCCGCTTTAAAAGAAATCGAAAATTTACAGGCTAAAGTAGCTGAACTGGAAAAACCAGTAAAAGCCCCTGAGCCTGATACGTCAAAAACCGAAGAAAAGGGAACCAAGAAGTAGTACTGCTTTGCGGTTCCCGCTGATATTAACAAGCGATAAACAGCCCTGCTCCGGGAGATACACTAAGGAGTAGCTACCACAACATGCAACTTTCCAGGGCGCATGCAAATTGAGTAGGAGACATTGGGCAGTGTCTCCGCTCTTAATTAACTGATTATAACCATGTCGAATAAATTGATTTATAGCATAGTGCATTGTGCCGACACTCCTAACCATAAGGAGTTTAAGGCAAGTGATATTGTTGCCTGGCATACTGACCCTGAGCCTTTAGGTAATGGATGGAGCAAGCCGGGCTATAATGATGTGATTGAGCGTGATGGTAATGTAGTTAATTTAATCCCTTATAATGAAAACCCTATAGTAGATCCCTGGGAGATTGCCAACGGTGTAAGAGGCATTAATGGACGTGCCCGGCACAGGTGTTTAATTGGTAGAAACCAGTTTACAGAGGCGCAATTTGCAGCACTACGCAACCTATTGATTATGGATGTTACCTATCATCCTGCTATTAAAATTGGCGGACACGGCCAATTTGACCCTCAAAAATTTAAGTGCCCTGGCTTTGATGTACAGGAGTGGCTTAAATGGCAAGAGTTTCCACTTAAAAATATTTACCGCTCATGACAAACTTTAACTTTCAAAATATTAAAAGAGGAAAGTATACCAGTATTTTAGGCTTCATACTTATTGTAGCTGGGTTGCTTTCAAAATTCTTATTTCAAGAGAGCTGGATGGACAGCATGATACCAGTAGCAGCAGGAGCTGTATTGCTGTTTGCTAAGGATCCTAAAAAGCCAGGTAGTACATTGGCCCTGTCTGTCCTATTTCTGCTATTGCTTTTTAGCTCATGCACTACCTACCAAAAGTGTGCTGATAAATTTGGTTACCAGGACACCACTTACATACAGGTAAAAGACACCCTTTACAGAGACATTAAGGTAAAGCCAATTGATAGTAAATACAGCTTTAACCTTAGGTTAGATTCCTTACTATGGGCAAAGCCGGGAGGCGTTAAGTATTACTACAATGCTGACAGCACACAGAAAGTAACTACCAGGAAGGACAGTAAAAACGATAGGATTTATATTGATACTGAGTGCTTACCTGATACAGTGCGCATTAATGTTGCTATACCTTATGAGGTTGAGGTGCCATGCCCTCAAACTGTGCTGGAAGATAAACCTGCAGGATTAAAAAAAAAGCTACTCAGCCATTACACCAACTTTGCTATATGGGCTTTTCCCGTATGCCTCGTGATCATCCTGGTTAGTTTAAGGCTGCGCAGATGAGGGTAGACTATCCTAACATATCGCAGGGCTTTTTTAACCTGATTATGAAGAAAGCAGGGCATTTGGATGAAGCCACAAAAGAGAGCGCTGCCAACAAAGCAGAGATTTGCGAAAAATGCCCGGCTAAGAACAACTACAAATGTAATAAGTGTGGCTGTTACTTACCAGCAAAGCTTTTAAGTAACAGTAAATGCCCATTAAACAAGTTTTAAATACCTATTAACAATGAAGAAAATTGCCCAAATTCTTATAAAATACTTAAGCCGTTTTGCTTATGAAAGCATAACGGTAGATTCACTCAATCAAAAACTGATTGAAGCTGTACCGGGATTACTGATTGATGGAAAGCAGGCTTACCAGTTTGCCAACCCTGCAGATATGCCTGAGGGAAGATTTGTAAACTTCCTTAATTTCAGACAGGAGCTTTACGGTGGATTAGACCGTGATCAAAATATAAAATTATTTGAAGAAATAGCCGATGCAAATAATAAAGGGGATGATAGCAAAATTGGTGCTATCTCCCTTATGGCTATTGATGTACTTACCAACTGCACCCCTGTAGAGAGCTATTACAATATGGCTTCACTTATTTATTTCACCAAAGATGAGGATTTAAAAACGTGGGATGCTGACTATAACCTTAAGAAAATTGCAGGTTTCAAGGCTCAAAAGAATAAGGATTTTTTTTTGCAAACCCTTTCGAGCCATTTGAAAGCATATGGCATTACATCACCCGTGAACATAGAAGACTATTTGCGAAAAAGCGCACTAAAGATGAAGGTTCTCAATTCACTTATTTCAGGAACGACAGGGCAAAAGACTACAAAAAGCGAAACAAAACCATAGCAAGCCTATGCGACAATGACGATGCTAAAATATTGCTCGCACAGACTTACACCACTGAATATTATTATGAATGGGCCAGCGCAAAAATGCAAAGGCTAGAGAAAAACAGAGACTTAAATACAAGAAATGGCAGAGAGTAGTTACGATATTCACACCAGGAAGGCAGAGGCTGCCCTTGACAGGATTATAGCGAAGCTGCGCCTATCTACTAAAGAACTTGATTTAAGCGAAAAGGAAGTAAAAGAGCTTGACAGGGAGTTTGATAAACTAGGCAGAAATGCACCTAAACAGATTAATGAAACCAATAAGAGCTTTAGCAAAATGGGTGATGGTATTGAGAAGGCAGGACAGGCCTTACTTGCATACTTTGCCTTTGATAAGTTAAAACAAATTGTAATGGGAGCTATTAATGTGCGTGCTGAGTTTCAAAAAATGGAGGCCGTACTATCCACCGCATTAGGCAGCAAATCAGAGGCAGCAATTGGCATGCAAATGATCCAGGACTTTGCCAGTAAAACCCCTTTTCAGATCAAGGAATTAACTGATAGCTACGTGCAATTAGTTAACCAGGGCTTTAAGCCTACCCGTTCAGAAATGACCGCATTAGGAGACTTAGCAGCTAGTACTGGTAAGTCATTTGATCAGTTAGCACAGGCTGTAATTGATGCGCAGGTAGGTGAATTTGAAAGGCTAAAAGAGTTTGGAATAAGAAGTAGGCAAGAAGGTGACCAGGTAATATTTACCTTTAAAGGTGTTGAAACCCAAGTAGCCAAAACCGATAAAGCCATACAGGATTATATTTTAAGCCTTGGTATGGCTGATGGTGTTAGCGGTTCTATGGCTGCAATCTCTGAAACATTAGGCGGTAAAATATCTAACCTTGGGGATAATGTAGACCAACTTGCCAATAAATTTGGCCGATTCTTAGAAAATGAAGCGGGTGGATTTCTTGATTTTATCAATAAAGTACTAGGTCAATGGACTGAGGTCTTTACCACTGATCTTGATAGACATTTAGAACAAGTTTCCAGCAGGTTTGAGGAACTTACTGAAAACTTAGACGAGCTTTCCCAACAAAGAATTAATGAGTTATTTGATGAAACAGCTGACAGGGTTGAATCCTTAGAAAAGAAAACACAAAGATATTCCTTTGAAGTTGACCAATTAAGAAGGGCTTATGAGCAAGGTGTTAACCCTCTGCAGAAAATGGCAATGAGTGAGGAGATGATAGCCCGTATTTATGACAATGGTGAATTAAATAGGGTTAAACTTGTTGAGTTTTACCAGGAAAAACAGGCAGGACTTGCTAAGCTAAATGTTAACCTTGAAGCCTATAAACTCCTAATGGAGGAAATTAATAAGAGGCAGAATGATCTTATTAAAAATGAAGAGGCTGAGCTTGGTATTATACAACAGCTGCAGGAGCAAATTAAAACACTGCAAGAGCTGAGAGATACAGCAAATAGTACTGATGCCATAGCTCAATATAATTTACAGCTTGCCCTAACCAGGGAAGAAGCTTGAACGCATCTTAAAACTAGGTACCGAAAGGCCTGAGGCGATCAGTAAGATTTTAGGTATAGATCCTGATGCAACCGATGAGGAGCTTGAAGGATTAAAAGGTATTTATGAGAAATATTTTGGTGAAATAGGTGAGTTAGACGAAAAGGCAGGAGATAGGTTATTAGCCAGGGCTAAAAAAGAAATGGCTGAAAGGGCTAAAATGCTGGAAGAGCAGCGAGCAATTGAAAAAGAGCAGGCTGAGTGGCTAAAAGATCTTAAACGGGAAACTTATTTTGCTTCTATTGATTTTGCTAATGCCTTATTTAATAGAGAGGCTGAGCTTATTAACCAAAAAATTGAGAAAGTACAGGAGCAAAAGACTAAGGAGCTACAGGCCATTGGAGAGAATGCTGAGGGTAAAGCTATTATAGAGCAAAAGTACGCTCAAAAAGAGGAGCAGCTGAGACAGGAAGCAGCCAGGAACGAGCGGAGGCAGGCTATAGTAAATAAAGGTATTGCTCTTGCAGAAATTGCCTATAACACTGGTATTGCAGTTACTAAAGCTACTGCAGCCAGCCCGCTTACATTCGGTTTACCATGGTCAGGTTATGCTATTGGGTTAGGCTTACTTCAAGCTGGTACTGTATTGGCTAAACCTTTACCAGCTTATAAAGATGGAGTATTTGATTTAGATGGACCCGGTACAGAGCGAAGTGATAGTATTCATGCCAGGCTAAGCAAAGGCGAATCGGTAGTTGATGCAAGTAAAAGTAAAAAATTTGGCAAATACCTTAAGCCTATGATTGAAGATAAAAGCTTTAACCATGCCAAATTACAAAAATTGGTGATGGATGATGTAGAGGCTAAATTTAATGGCAATCTATTTCAAAAGAAAAACGAAGATGCAGAGCTAAAGGAGCTTAAAGCCATGAACCGGGCATTGAGGAAAGATAAATCTTATACTACTTACCTGGACGGCTCTGTAATTAGCCGGAATATGAACCAGCGCAACGCTATTAAGTCTAAAATAGAAAGGAGGAACCGTTTCTAATGCCAAAATTATACGATTTTCCCACTGAGTTTAGAATTGTAGATGTAGAGGGCGTTGTGCTTGATGCTGCAGGTGATTTTATTGTAGTAGAAGAGCCAAAGGATTACTCTGCATTACGCATGAAATTAGAGCGTTTAAAAGGATCTGCAGACGAACCAAGACACGGCTTTAATTTTGAGTATGGAGATCCTGAAACGCCTTTAGTATTTATTAAGGCTGCAGGCTATCAGCTGATATACGATATATTTACTTTGAGGGGTGAAGCCTCAAATATACTGTTTCAATTTGGAACGGTTAACCCTGTTTTTGATGTAAAGTTTCAGGCTAAATTAGACTTTGAAACATATGAAAGATCCTGGACAAATGGAGAGCCACGCATTAAAATTAATGTAGTGGCTGAGTCAGTTGTATACAAGCTTAACAGCAGGCAGGAAACGAAAGTAAACCTACTTACTAATAGGGATTTTGATAAGGTAGCATTGACTCCGCTTGTAATGCAGGAGCATTTTTGGCACGGTAAGGTGATTAAGAAAGGTAGCAGGTTTGATGGTGGCCAAGAAACTGATGTTAGGTATAATCCGGCTACCAGGGAATATAGAGATAATGAGGTTTTCTTTGTTACTATGCCCACTGAGCAGACTTTTAATGAAATAGATGCATTTGCTTATAACCTGGATGATTTGTTCCCTGATGAGGGAGATATGGATGGATTCTTTCATTTCAATGCGCCTGATGATGGCAAATACAGGATACTATACAAAGGTGCTCCAAGCCTTGCAGTAGATTTCTATAATAATAATTCAAATGGCACAGATGTAGTGCTTGAACTCTGCTACAAGATTGGTGAATCCGGCACTATTGTAGTGCTACAATCTGAAAGGGGAACGGTAGGAGATGGTAATGTTTTCTATGTGGCAAATGGTTCTTTGGTTTCTAATGGCAGGGTTAACAGTGAGATTTATGAGGTTGATTTTGAGGTAAATCTTGTAAAAGATGCAAACTTCTATTTTTTCTACAGGTATAGGAATGATCCTGAAAGTAGTGATATTGGAGATAATCCAAGACGTAGAGAAATAGCCTTTATAGGTTCAGGTAGTGTTAATGGTGAGTTTGTGCCTTACTTAGAGGTGATAGGATTTACGCAGCCAGTCACTACCCCTGTAAAAGTACTACCTATTTTCGAGGTGTTAAACCGCATTTTAGAAGTTAACACAGGTTTAAGAAATCCGCTTATTTCTAATTACTATGGCCGTACTGATTTAGGGTATGCTGTCAACGGATGCGGATCTAAAAGATGGTTAACCAATGGCACTGCTATAAGGCAATTTGATACTACCAATAGAGAGCCTGAGATTGACTTTAAGAGCACTATACAAAGCCTTGCCTGTATTGATGATATAGGTTTTGGTTTTGAAAAGCAATCAGGAGTTATAAAGGTAGTTATGGAGCCATCAGATCATTTTTATAATGATGCTGAAATAATGCAGATAGATAGGGTGATCAGTTACCGTGAAGCTATTGCAGATGAGATCATTTTTAATGAGCTTATCATTGCATTTGCAAAATACATTGATGAAGAGCTTAACACGTTAGATGCTTTTAACACACGTGGGGAGCATTTAACACCTGTTAATACTAAAATGCTTAAGCTGGAATTATTAAGCGAATTTATAGCTGATGCTTATTCTATAGAGTACACCAGGAGGCAGCAATTTGAGAACTCACCTACTGAGAGCTGGCGGTATGATAATGATATTTTCATTACTGATTATGTTGATATAATTGGCATGCGTGGTGGCCCTGGTATTGATACTTTAAACTATGGTGGTAATTCAACTGTAAGCAATGATAGTGTTATCACTATTCCGCTTATTATACCTGAGTTGGAAGATTTAGTAAGCTTTGAATATACACCCGTTTCCAGTGGTGTTTTGACTCAGTATACTGTGGATAGCGTGGTTTTTAACCTGGTTAATAATCAAACCATTATCACAGTAAATGAGGCTACTACTCAGCAGTTAGGTAATGCGCTATTCACTTTTACAGGTGGATTCAGTTTTAAGAGGCCTGAGAGCGACCAGGCTTTTAGTACTGTAGATAATCTTATTAGCCCGGAAACAACCTATAACCTACGCATGAGCCTTAAGCGCATATTGCTTAAGCATGCTCAGTGGATTAATTCAGGCCTGCATTGGAAACAGCCTGAGGATATTATACAGACTACCTTTTTAGATCATAATAAGACTTTAACAACTCAATTAAGAGAGGGTTTTGCCTGTTTAGGCGGTGATTTAAACAGGATATTACTTGATGAATCTGCGGACTTGTCACTTTCTGACTTGGCAAACTTTGGCAGGTATTTTATACCAATTAGGGTAGAATATGAGGCAGAGCTGCGCTTTGAGGAAAATGAATACATTAGAAAAGCATTGACAGGCCAAAGCCCGGACGATAATAACTACGGTTACTTAAGCATATTGAATGAGGATGGAGGCTATACTAAGGTTTATCCTAGCTTACATGAATTTATGCCAGTGAGTGCAAAAGTAGAGGGTTGGGGCTATCAGAAATTTGATGGTGAAATTATACCAGCTCCTGAACCTGAGCCTGAGCCGGAATGCGATTGCCCTGCTCAGTCAGACTACAAAGCCGATAGTATAACAGGTGATAAATTTGCTGAGGATATAACCTTCACCTTTAATTTTATAGGTGCTTTTACATTCTGTGAAGGCTATTCTGTAAAGGTGAATGGTGTAGAATCACCCTTTATAGATGCGCTTGTATTTGGAGGTACTGAAACCAATGTACAGGTAACCTACAGCGGAGACATAGAGGCAGAGGAGTTTATTATTACTTTAGGTGATGGTGAGGCCTGTGAATTAGTAACAATAAGCATATTACAGGAAGATTTAACGATAATTTAATAGATAGGAAATGGCTAATTTTAAGAAAACAGGGGATTTTTACGTAAGTAAGGGAGGTGATAATGGTAACGATGGTTTAACAGCTGACACTCCTAAACTTACAATTCAAGAAGCAATCAATGTATCATCATCCAATACAAAAATAATAGTTGGAGACGGCACATATGATGAGGCTAATCTTATTTTTGGAGTTAAACAAAATGTAATTATAGAAGCTGACGGAATTGTTATATTCGAGAATGATAAAACAGGAGATTTGCTAACAAATTTGATTAATATAAGTGATGATAAAATCTATATTCAATTTATAGGATTTGTAGTTGTTAATTATAGGTATACTTTAAACGCAACTAACAGAAATAATTTATTGTTTTTTAAAGAGTGTACATTTATTAATAGTCCATTCTTTGGCAGGAAAGGAAGTAATCAAGTTGCATGCCTACTCCTGGGTTGTAAATTTATCAATTCTAGTTATAACGTTATTTCACAACTACAAATTATCACTAATATTTTTGCTGAATCATTGAGAACGGATAGTTGCATTTTTATAAACACTACATATTACTCAAATACAAAGATAATAGATAGTTTTTATGATGACCAAAGTAATATAGAGTATGACTCTACACCCGTAACGTCAACTGGGGCTATTCAAGATAAGCAAAATAGTGATTTTAACTGCATAAATTCAACAATTACATATGAGACTGTATTCTATTCGAACTTACAAGCTTTTCAAGCTGCAAATCCAGCTATAAACCAAAATTCAATAAATGAGCAAGCAAATTTTAATAGAATATCAAATGAGATATTAACATTAGATTTTTCTGTTAAAGGTAGTAGCCCTTTGTTATTCGCTGGTTCAGGTGGAAAAAATATAGGTAATGTTAAAAGAGGCCTGCAGATATGGAGAAATTCCGATGCAGTTCAAAACGGAGTATTAAGTCAAATAGTATTTAACGGTAATATATGGCAGATTCAAGGTGAAAATGCTACAGGATTTATAATTACAGATACTATAGATTTTGGTTTAACTGTTAGGAGTCCAAAATTAACTATTAAAGGATTGGTTAATTTCTTGGATAATGTGCCCGATTTTGATAATTCTTTGTTAAACCCTAATAAATTAGATATTGAGGCAAAATGGGCTGTGACAGGGGAAGACATTACAGCTAAATCATATGTTCCATTTCTTTTAAATGAAAGAATGGTTTTGGATGGTACAGGTAAAAGCAATGGGCAGTCAGGTTTTGAATGGGATAACTTAGCATTAATTCCAATGAGGTTTATTCAATTAAGGATCACTTTAAGACAAAACTATAACCCTGCTTAATTATGGCTATTGATGTGAATTTTTTAGGTTTATCATTAGAATTTGAGCAGTCCTTAAGTCAGCTACAGGGCATTACACTTGAATTAACTGAGAATTTAATTGTAAAAGTTTTGGATTCTGAGGGACAGCCCGTTAATGGTGCTAAAGTTTTCTTTACAATTGGAGTGGAAACAGAGACGGGAGTGACTCAGGATGCTGGTAGTTTTGGTTATTTCGTTGAAAATCAAGCCACAGTAACAGTATTTGCTACATATGAATGTTTAACTACTGAAACAGTAGATATATTGCATAATGGTGAGGATGATTTTAAGAGTATTACACTTACTTTGAGCGAATTACCTTGTTTAGATCCTGATCCTTTAAACGATTACAACTTTATAAGATGGCAGCTTTCCAATAACCTTAAATTCCCTTTAGAGGAGCTACCTATACAGGAATGTGCTGGATGTGCTGCTGAGGGAGGCTTAAGAGGGTTAATAGGTCTTCAAAGACCTACTAAAGATACGGATTGTGAGGATTATTTGCCTAAGATGAAAAACGGGGAACAATATTCCTTTTTTACCAACTTTCAGTCAAATATCATTTTTCAGGATAAGGCCAATTTAAGAATTGCACTTTTAAAAGATGGTGATTTAAATTTTACACAGAGCTATGAGGTACAATTTATAAGTAAAACTATAGTTTCATCACAATATGATTATTTCTTTACCTCATTTACTCCTGAAAACGTAGCTAAAGGTAAGTATAGGCTTGCTGTATATAATCAAAGTAGTAACTCTATTATTTTACTATCTAATTTAGTTGATTTTAATGATAATGTAGATGTACAAACTACAGCATTAGTAAAGTATCGTAATAATGATGATATAGACGGATTTCAATATTTAGACTTGCCTGATTATTACAATCAGATAAGAATTGATATATTTACAGATCAGGCAAGAGAGCCTGAGCAGGACTTTGAAGATGAAGACCAGGTAGCTACTGCAGAACATAGGTATATAAGCTTGGCCCATAGGCTTGCAATACCTGTGGTAGCGGCTCAGTTAGATGATAAAGCATGTAATGCCCTGGAAAGCATGTTAGCTCATAATGAGGTTTACATTAATGGCAAACGCTATAACTGTAAGCCTGAGGTTGATTATGAGCAAGCAGATGAAACCCACAATCTTTATGATGGAAGGTTTCAAGTGTATGATTATTCTTATGCCCGTAAGAATAAGTATCGCTAAACATGTTTAACTTTAATATATAATTCCATGGCAATTACAGTAAGAACCGGGTGCGGATACACAGATGAGCAATACACTTATGATGAGGAGTGTAATGATGAAAGCGCCTTAATTATAGGTGCTGCTTTAATGAAGAGAGGTTACGATCCTACTTTGTTAGATGAAACAGAGGCCACTTGGCAGACTGCAGTAGATGCAGGAGATGTGATAATCATTCCTGAGCTATCGGGAAGTGTGCCTGAACCAACGCCTGTAGAGGTGCCTGGTAAAGGTAAATCACAGCCTTTGATTGTTTCTCATAGCTACGATATACCAGTAGAGCATTATGGTGTAGATGCTAACCTTGACTTTTGGGCTGCCTTTGGTGGTAATGATTGGGGTGTAGCTGTATGTTTTGAGGATAATAAGGTGCATGTATGGGTAGATAAAGATGGTGGAGTAATACCTGCTACATTCTTTACCAGGCCTACTGCCAATGGTGAGGTAGGATCTCTTAGAACATTTATGGTAAATGCAAGGTTTAATGCTAAAGGTAAGAATAGACTACCTTATTCGATTAGTGCAGCACCTGGTATATTTGAGAATGGTTTAGCTATTACTATACCTTAATAAAGTACAATTAAATAAGTATTAAAGGGCTGTTAAACAGCCCTTTTTTGTTGAAAAATTATGTACGAATTGACTTGGCGAATATGTACGCATTGACTTGGCGAATATAGATTGAGGTATTCTTTGAGGCAGGTAATTTCCTTTTCGATGGAAACCTTGTCATTATTCATTGGCACGATACAAAATATACCTAAGCATATTGGGGAGCTGCAAAATAATTGCCAGCGTTTTCTCTACTTTTTATTCATCAAACCCAGGCCGTATAAACAACATCGCATCAGGAAATTCCATTTGAATAAGCCTTTGCAATTTTTGCAAAAGAGACAATACGGAAAATATTTCATCCTGATGTTCCGGCATTAATTCCAGCAATAAGCCCCAGGCAGTGATAGACCTTTCTATCGCTATTAAGGTGATTTTTGCTGTGCCATTATACATTCTTTCTTCGGGCGCAAATTCCTTATCCTGAAAGTCTCTATCCATATTCTCCATTACCAAACGCTGGCATTTGGGAGGGATAAAAAAGTTATACCATTTGATGATATCCACAGAATTTTTAATCTGCCGCATGCTGTTTCTGGCTTCCTCTTCAAGGCCCAAATCATACTTTTCAATCTCTGCAGCCAATTGATCTTTTATAAATCCTGCATTTAACACCTGCTGACTCGTCTTAAAGTATTGCAGACCGGTTTGAGAAATAGGATGGTCTTCACCCTCCTCCCATTTTTGTTTGCTTACTTTATCTATTTTATCCCATTCTTCTTTAGGAATAGCATATAGATCAATCCCTCTTTCTTTGGCCAATTCATCAATTAATTCAATCGCTTTAGCTAATTGTTCCCCAATGGTTTTCCAAAAATCAGGTTTAGGAGTTTTATCTTCTTTTTTCATCAACTCCAGTTCTTGCAAACCCACTGTGCAACGACTTATAAACGGGCATTTTTCACACCATCTGTCGCACCAATTATGAATTCCTGATATAGTATCTTTTTCCGAATTACTCGCCATAGTACTGATTAATTATATAGTAGGTCCCCAGCCTTTCTCATAATCTCTACTCCATAAAGCTTTGGCTTTAGCATTATCCAATATATGACCATTTTTAGGATCGCACTCAAAATTTTCATCTATTCTTGAGGAAATATTGGCCAAATGGCACAATAGAGTGCTTTTGGCTCCTTCGTCAATAGGCGATCTTTGCTTTTCATTTCCTCTGATAGTCTCGAAAAAGTTTACTACATGCTGGGTGCTCATATCTCCTCCGCCACCTAAGTTGGTGCTTCCTTCTGCGCTGCCTGATTGCACCTCTCTTACTAGAGCCCCACTCCTATCGAATAACCTATACAGTTCCCGATCCACATAAACTGATCCTTCTGTTCCATAAATGATAGTACCTCTACCACCACCGTAGGTGCTTTGATTGTTCCTACTCTTTCCATCCCACTGAATGCTTTTTCCGTCCTCAAATTTAAAAGTAGCCATCATGGTATCGTACATGGTCCAGCCGTCATTCGGGTAATGATATTTCTCTGCATCCACCATTACTTTTGAAGGAAAATCAGTCTGTAAAGCCCAGCGTGCTACATCTAATTCATGAGTGGCATTATTACCTGTTTCAGCAGTACCAAAATCCCAGCCATACCAATGCCAGTTATAATCCCAGGTATCATGTTGGTAAGATTTTCTAGGTGAAGGCCCCTGGAATAATTCCCAATCCAAACCTTCCGGAACGGGTGCTTTTTGGGCTACCGGCACCTCGACCCTTGCATTATTATAAAAAGCAGTCGCCATATAGGCTTTTCCGATGGCTCCATTGTGAATTTGCTCAATAATTTCAATCGTATGGTCAGATGAACGTTGCTGATTGCCCATTTGCACCACTTTTTTATATTTTTTCTGATAATCTACAAGCAGTTCTCCCTCCCTGGGATTGTGGCTACATGGTTTTTCCACATACACATGTTTACCTGCTTCTAAAGCTAACCAGGTGCCGGGTGCGTGCCAATGATCAGGGGTAGCATTAATGATGGCATCCACCTTTTTATCTTCAATCACTTTGAAAAAGCTATTCTCTGCTTTTGCCTTATAATCAATATGCGTAGCGAAATTAGCCATCGCATTGTCTCTCTGAGATTTCATTACATCGCAGAGATACAACAATTTTACATTACTACTTTTTCTGAGAAATTGGCTCATAGAAAGCTCCTAGCCTTCTCCCTAAACCAATGATAGCTACATTAATTCTCTCATTGGCCCCCATTATATTGCTGTAGCTTTTAGGAGAGAATGCGAAAGTACCGAGAGATCCTATTCCTGCTGTAGCTAAAACTGATTTCTTGAGAAAATTTCTTCTGGATTTATCGTTTAAATGTGTCATGATTATCGATTGTTGTGGTTTGTAGTCTGGATTAAAATGTCTATTAGTTAAGGCCACCCTCTCAGCCAGAGGCTGACTAGCCTGTGGCTGGCTTCTTTTTATCCTCTCTGCTTGTCAATCGGGAGAACCGACTAAGGATGAGGTTTTAATAGGTTCTTAACTAAAAGACATTTTCATAAAATTACTTCAAGCTCCGAATTTTAATATTCTTGAAACTTACTTCATCGCCATGGTCTTGCAGGAGGATATGGCCTTCTTCAGCCTCTCCAAAGTTTTCCCAGACCTTATATTTGCTCTCTGCTACTAATTTTTTGTAATCCTCGGAGCCTCTCTCATACTCTAAAACCTTTACTCCATTCAGAAAATGTTCTACATTGTTGTTAAAATGCACGATAATTCTGCCTGAATTCCACTCTCCAATAGGTCTCAAAAACCTATCTTGCTTATCTGCAGTTTTTAAATCGTATAAAGAGGCTAGGGTTCTGTTGCCATCCTTCCCCATTTTTGCATCCGGATGTTTTTCGTCATCTAAAATTTGATATTCCAGTCCAATGGCAGAGCCCTCATTACCTTCTGAAAGTGTCACAAAATACTTTACCCCGCTATTGGCTCCTTCTGTTAATTTAAAATCGAAAGCAAAATCAAATGCTCTGTACTCTTCTTCAGTAACTATATCTCCCCAATTGCTAGACTCACCGCCATCAGCAGCTTTTACGGTAAGCACCTGATTATTAATTACCCAACCTGCTTCCGGGAAAGAATCTTTATAAGCACCTACCCATTTATTAGTTGAATCACCATCGAAAAGTAATTCCCAACCCTGTTTTTTTTCAAACTCAGTTAGTTCATTTAATCCGGTATTGACCACAAAAACACTTGAATTGAAAGGTTTTGGCTCCAAGTCCTCTGTCTGAATGCGGATATTCTTAAAATATGTTTTATTACCTTCATCTTCCTCATTATAGATGCTATGCACCTGCAAACCAATAAAGCCTTGAGCATCTGTATCATCTACTACATAAGCTACTTCTGTTCCGTTTATCCAGGATTTAATCGTGTCACCGATGGCTTCCACTCTGTAAGTATTCCATTCTCCTATTTTAAAAGCCATTTTGGCATCAGCATTTAAATCTAAGGGGTATAACCAGCCTCTTCTGGCTTCATCATATAAACCTCCAGACCATGCCCTTTCTGTAGGATCTGCCTCAATTTGATACCCGTACACCAGACCCGCTCCATCTTTAGCTTCCGGATCATACTGCCCCCGGATCATAATACCGGAATTGCTAGCTAAATCTTCGATCTTTAAATCGAGCTCAAGAATAAAATCACCGTAAGTTTTCTCAGAAATAAGAAAGGTATTGGGGGTATTGGCTTTAGCAATACCTACAATTGCTGAATCTTCGATTTTAAAGTCTGCTCCTCCTGCAACTGCCTTCCAGCCTTCTAAACTTTCACCCTCAAATAATGTCTGCCAGGGATTGTCTTCTTCATTTTGTTCTTTCTCTGTAGTGTTACAAGAGACTATTGATAAGAAAAGTGAACTTAAAATGATTAAAAAATATGATTTTTGCATGAGATAGTATTTTTTTGTAATTCAAAATCACTAAATCATTTATCAAAATCAAGCTTAATCTTTTTTATTATATGAATGGAATAGGTTAATAATTGATCGCAAGCAATTTAAATCATCTCAAATAAAGATGAATACAAACTAAACTTCATCCTTATTAATCCACTTACCAACCTCGGGCGCTATGTAATTATCCATTTTATGAAGCAAACCTTCAATAGTTTGATCTACTAAAAGCATTTCCTGATTTACTTTCTTGAGGAAGCCTTTATCTACCATAGATTGAATCATGCAAATTAAATCATCATAAAAACCAGCATAATTAAGAATACCTATAGGCTTTTTATGTAAACCTAACTGGGCCCAGGTAAGCATTTCGAAAAGCTCCTCAAAAGTTCCAAATCCACCGGGGAGTGCAATCACCCCATCGCTTAAATCATTCATTTTGGTTTTTCTTTCATGCATGCTCTCAACGATAATTAGTTCTGTTAACGCGTCATGACTAATTTCTTTGGTCTGCAGAAAGTACGGTAATACCCCAATCGCTTTTCCATTGACTGATAAAGCTCCATCTGCCACTGCACCCATTAAACCCACCTTGGCTCCACCGTAAATCAATGTGATATTTCGTTCTGCCAGTGTTTTTCCCAATAAATGAGCTTGGTGCATGAATTTAGTGTCTTTTCCGGGACTAGAGGCGCAAAATACGGTTATACTTTTCATAGTAGATGACGTTTTAAAAATGCCAAAGTACTCAAAAGTGATTTATTTACCTATGGTTAACCCATAGCTTTTAGCAGTTAAGCAATAATTAATATATTTTTGTACCAAAGTTATCATTCGATTAAAATAAGATTTTATATTTAGCATAATCTTTCCACTAAAAATTTAGAAAATGAAAAAATTCGGTAAAATAGCCCTAATTGTTTTAGTAATTGGGCTGGCAATATTTATTTGGGTGCGTTTCTTCTATGTTTTTAGTGAAGGAGTAAAAGCCGGAGAACTTAACTATTTTGAAAAGAAGGGTTATGTCTTTAAAACCTATGAAGGCAGACTGGTTCAAGCCGGATTTCAAAGCCCTACCGCCGGAGCTTTACAAAGTAATGAGTTTAGATTTAGTGTAGAGAGTGAAGAAGTCGCCAAAAAATTAGAACGTTCCAGCGGTAAATTTGTAGAGCTTCGCTATAAAGAATACTTCGCCCCTGTGATGTGGAGAGGCGCCTCTCAATATGTAGTAATAGAGGTGCTCTCCATAGAAGATGGAAAGAGAGGAACTGATAATGAGGAGATGCCGATAGAATAAGGCGATAAGAAATTCAGATATATTTCAAATGAACTAATGACCAACATTTATCCTAAAAGGCTCATAAACAACTATTAATAAAATGTCGTCCTTACAGGACTTTGGTCTTCACGGAAATAAAATACTACCATAATGTCACCTCTACGAGGTTTTACCATTAGAAATTTTAAGGGTTTAAGTGAAAAAATTATCAGAATTGTAGTTCCAGAGGAACGATATTTTGATTGTAAAGTATTAATTATTACGCAAATCCCATATGGATGACATTAAGAACCATGCTAATTCTTACCATTTAGAACTTGCCAATATTTTGATTCTGCTCATTCAGGGCTTGTTTTTGAAAGTTTTAAAGACCTATGGCTTTTGCCCCAGGTTGAGTGATGTCAGCCCTTTGGGCCTGGCCTGTTCCTTGAATAACAAAACTATTTCAATTTGCTAGAGATTTTAACATCCAGTTTTAGAAAACTTCCATCTCAAATAAAGCAACTGGTGCTTTAGAGTAATGAGCCGGTAAACCTGATGTATCTTTCAGATTTACCAGCCCTAAAAAATGAAAGCCACAGGTTGTATAATGCTTGATTAATCCCGTATTTTCTCCTACCGTATCTAACCTGATAAATTTTTTACCTTGTTCCTTCGCAAATAATTTCGCCCATTCAACAACCTCTTTCACAAGATTCCGCCCCCTGAAAGCAGGATTCACAGCAATTCTATGAATATAAACGGCTGGATCTAAATCTTTTTCCTCCCAAATGAGTGGGTCCTGAAAGGTGGTAGCCCACACACAGGCTATTTTCCCATCATCCATTAACTTCCACTGATGCTTTTCAATAATCTCTTTAGTAATTAAGCTCACAGGAATATCAGGCCATACAACAGCCCCTTTCATATATTGATACTCTCGGGCATGTTCATAAAATTTCAGAATCTCAGTAATATCCCGGACGGTACTATTTTGAATGCTATTCATACTGCTTTATATAAATAAGGTTGAAATTTATTAAACAACTAAAGCTTAATTTTAACACCTCCATTGATCACAAATCCATCGACTGGTGCGTAAATATCCCGGAATTGAGGGTTGTCTATACTGCCTGTATAAATCGTATCAAAAGCTGTTTGTCTGGTATCTAAAAAATTCTCGAAATTCAGAAATACTGAAAAATGGTCACCAATGGTCTTTTCCGTCATTAAGCCGGTAATCCAGTAAGACTGCCCCGTTGTGCCATCATTTAACTGTTGTGGGCTAAAGTAATAAGCTTCCAAACCAATCCAGAAATTACCATGTTTTTCATACATTAACACATTATTCAACCGGTTTTTAGCCACTAAAGGGAAGGTGTTTTTATCTCCATTGGAATAAGTATTAACATCTGCATAAGTGTAGCCTACAAACAATTTAAAATCATGATAACTCCACTTCATATTCACCTCAACCCCCTTGGTATCAATATATCCATTGAATTGCTGAAACTCGGAGGTATTACCCGTACTTCTTAGCACCAGGGGGTTTTCAATTTGAGTATAATAAAATAAAATGTTGCTGGAAAGTGATAAATCCTCAGTGACCGATTTTTTATAATTAATATCAAAATTTGACCCTATAGACCGTTCTGCATCTACTAAATTAGTATTGATGGGCTGAATATTTCTAAATTGATTTCTTTCCGCGTCCTCAGTAAAAACAGTAGGTGCCTTATACCCTAAACCTCCTCCGAGCCTAAAAGTAAGTTCTTGTTGTGGCTCAAACATGAGAGATAAACGAGGCAATGGAAATAATCCAAATTCATCATGGTAATCAATCCTAAAACCTGTTTCCATAGTCCACATTTCTGCTATGTTCCAAATATTTTGAGCAAATACCCCAATGGTGTTATAGTTAAAATCCAGGCTTTGATTGGCGGATCCTTCTACCTGATTAAATTGATCTGTCCATAAATTAACCCCCGTTACCCACTCCGATTTTTCATTATAGTTGGAGTAATTGATCTCACTGAAGGATGAAATCTGCATCCCCGAAAAGGTAAAATCGGGCACTTGAATACTTCTATCGTAAAAATTAAAACTGTTTTTCACCTCAATTTGCGAGTTCTCATTTTTTTGATGGGTGAAATTTAATTGTGTTGAAACTCTATCTGTTTCATTCCTTTCAAAATAAGGATCATTCACATCTTCCCCTTTTATAAAATCCATATTACCCCCTAATCGAGTTTCTTTTATTAGATTAAGTCCAAAATTTAGTTCAGTAGCATCATTTAAATAAAGAAAGACGCGAGGATTGATAGTATAACGATCAAATTTTGGAATTGCTGTAAGCCCAATATCTGCAGGATCATAGACAGTTCCTTTATTGTAAGAGGCAAAAATGGTAGTACCTATCTTTTTATTTCTTTTGGAGAAAAAGCTACTGGCATCTAAGCCCAGCGCAGAAGTGCCGTTAAACAAAAAATTCAATTCCCTTTCGTATTCAGGCTTTTTGGTAACTAAATTCACCAAACCGGCTATGGCACCTCCCCCATACAATGTAGATGAAGAACCTTTGATCACCTCCACTTGCTTTAAATCCAGTGGGGCAATCTGCATTAAACTTAAACCACTGGAAAAACCTGAATACAATGGCATACCATCCCTCATTAATTGTGTGTATTTCCCATCTAACCCTTGAATTCTAATACTTGAATTGTAGCTGGTTGCTGAAGTTTGTTGCGTTTGAATGCCGGTGCTTTCATTCAATAGCATCCTGATATCTCCAGGCTTCATGTTGCCTTTTTCGGCTAACTCCTCTCCTGCAATTACTTCAATTCTTGTGGGTATGTCTTCAATGGTTCTACTGCTTCGAGTAGAGGTCACAGTAACCTCCTCCAATTCGTCATGGTCATGATGGAGGTAGACAACAATTGACTGATTCTCATTATCCAGAGGGAATAAGTAAGATTTTTTCATGGTTTCGTAACCGACAAAACTTATTTGAACCTGATGTTTACCGTTGGGAATTTCACTGATATTTACCGTACCATTCACATCGGTTATTTTACCTTTTTCCAAAGCCGGAAAGTACACACTGGCTCCCACAAGAGGTGTTTCTGATTCCTGGTCCATAATAGTGGCTTTGAAATTATTTTGTGCACCTGCTATTTGGCTAGCTACCAATAGCAGAAGTGCTAATATATATTTTAGCATGATATAAGATTTAAGATGAGTAATGAATCCGTTCCCTAAAATAAAATTACTTCATTACACTTATTGGTTCTACTGCGATTTTAATGGAAAACTACAATTAAGATACTCGAAATACATAGTCTAACAAGAATGCTCTATCTATTTTCAGTTCTTTAATTGGTACTTTCTTAGATTCTTTCTTTTCTTTTTGCTTTCCCGATGAAAATTCGGGACAAGGAAAAAAACAAAAATTCAAGGCTGTATTCATTTATTAACTGTATTTTGGATTTCTAATTGGGAAACAAAAAAACTCCCTGCGGTCAAACATTTTGTTTCTTATCCAATTAGAAATCCAAAATCCCTAAAATGAATAAGGCCGATCCTTCTATTAAAAGTCAGTATTACAACTAGATTAATGGTAGTACCCATTTATTTAAGGGATATAGAATAATAAAAAAAGTCTTAAATCTGTTTCGGAGGCTTTAGCAATGCTAATTTATAGGGCTCAGACAGGCTCAAATGATAAAAAGACTTAATGAAAGCGGATTCTTTTTTTTGAATAGTTGTATTTATTGATTGAAATGATACTAAACTAAATCCTGTACAAGCTCCGCAGGAATAAAATGGGGAACATGGAGGGTCATCATCTTCACTTTCAGCAGCTTTATTTTCTTCATCGGCACATGAGTGAAACTCCTCCTGGCAATTGCTTTCTTCTCCACAACAAGGTATGGCTGTTAAGCTGAGAATAATACTTGCCAGAAAAATGGATATCAATTTCATAGCCTAAAGATAGCTTATACATTTTAAAATTTCATCATTGAAGCCTTAACAATGTCTTTTAAGCATCGTTAGTTACAAATCAAAGACCTACATTGTACAAATGCAAAAATAATCTATGAAAAATTTGGATTATTAAACAGTGTTCAATTATATTTGCCTGTATAATTTATCATGACTATAGCAGATCGTAAAATAAGAGAGAAGGAAGAGCTGACCAGATTAATACTGGATGCAGCTAAAGCGCTATTCATTGAAAAAGGGATAGACAAAACCTCTATGCGAAATATTGCTGATAAAATTGAATACAGCCCTGGCATAATTTATCACTATTTTAAAGATAAAAATGAGATCTTCCACGCACTTCATTCTGAAGGGTTTAATGATTTAAAACTACGTTTACAAGTTCTGAATGCTGTTGAAAACCCAATGGAAAGATTGAAAGCCTTAGGAAAGGTTTACATTCAATTTGCAATGGAAAATACCGATATGTATGATTTGATGTTCATAAAAGAAGCACCACTCGATCATGTAAATAGAATGACCGACCCTTGTTGGGAAGAGGGAATGGGTGCTTTTGCTTTTCTGAAATATACTGTAAATGCCTGCATGGAAAAAGGCCATTTTGAAGGCCACAACCTGGAATCACTTACTTTTTTGATCTGGTCAGCAGTACATGGAATGGTTTCATTAAAAATCAGACAAAGGACAGATATCATCGATCCGGAAGCTGAAAAAATGATTGTTGAAACAGGCTTTAACTCTTTTAAAATGATATTAGATAAACTCTAAAAAAATTTGCTCTAATATTGAACACTGTTTAATATAAATACATCGTAATGAAAAGAAAAAAACATCATCTTAAAACTAGCTTATTGGCTTTAGGACTTTTCTGCCTCTTGCCTAATGCGTACAGTCAATCTGTACTTGAAACTTATGTGAATGAAGGTCTGCAAAATAATTTGGTACTTAAAGAGAAGAATATCTCTTTGAGCCAAAGTCTTTTAGCTTTAAAAGATGCCAAAAGCTATTTTCTTCCTTCTGTGGACTTTGCCACCACTTATAATCTGGCTCAAGGAGGCAGAATTATAGACTTCCCTGTTGGTGACTTATTGAATGGTGTTTATAGCTCACTTAATATGCTCTTAGACCAGCAGCAATTTCCGCAAGTGGATAATATTCAGGAGCAGTTTCTACCTAATAACTTTTACGATGCAAGGGTTCGGGTATCCTACCCTATCCTCAATAGAAGTTTGTATACCAACAACCGGGTGCAAAACCAACAAGTAAAATTGGAAGAATATGAAATAGCCATCTACCAAGCAGAGCTCACTAAAAACATTAAACAAGCTTACTATAATTATTGCTTGGCACATACTGCTTTAGAAATACTGGAAAATTCTCAAAAACTAGTTATACAAAATTTAAAAGATAACTGCTCTTTAATGGCCAATGGAAAAGCTTTGCCTGCACAGGTAATGAGGGCTGAAAGCGAAATGGAAAATATTAAAGCGCAATTAGCTGAGGCCAAAAAAAATGTAGCTAATACTGGTCATTACATTAATTTCTTGCTCAACAAAGATTTGGAATCTCCTATCGTTTTTGAATCGCAGGAAACAGCAAGTGATAATTTTCTCAATGTTTCTCAAATGGAGCTAACCGGCACCCGAGCTGAAATTGCCAAACTTCAAACAGCTGAAAAAATTCAAATCGAATTGCTGCATTTAAATCAAAATTATGCCATACCCACCATTAGTACATTCTTAGATTTAGGTTTACAAGGATTTGACTTCCAAGTGAACAACCAAAGCAGATATTACTTGTTCGGTTTACAGTTAAACATGCCAATTTACCAGGCGGGCAGGAATAAAAGAGCAATTACAAGATCCAAATTAAAGCTAGAAACCCTCGAAATCCAAAAAAGACAAACACAAAATGGCATAGCCATGAGGGTGAAAAACTTGAAAAATACTATTCAATCGGCAGTAGCTACCAAGCAATCGGCAACAGCTAATTTAAAATCAGCCACTGCCTATCTTAATTTAATTAATAAAGGCTACAAAGAAGGAATTTATTCATTGTTAGAATTTATTGATGCACGAAATCAATACACCAACGCATCACTTCAAGTGAGCATTGCCCATTACAGTCTGCTCAATGCCATTGCAGATTTAGAAAGAGAATTTACCTATTTAAACTAAAGAGACATGAAAACTCACCTTATTACACTAATTGGAATTAATATGCTGTTTTTAGCTTCCGCCTGTAGTACTTCGGAAAGTAAAGAACAAGCAAAAATACCTACCGATAAAATACCGGTAAAAGTCTGGAATATTGAAAAATACGAGGGAGCCATTGCCTTACACGGGTCGGGTCAGTTTACCACTGGAGATGAAACCATACTATCGTTTAAAACCGGCGGCATCATCAGAAAGGTTTTGGTTTCCGAAGGGGAGCTCATAAAAAAAGGTCAGCTTTTAGCTATACTGGATTTAACTGAAATCAATACCAGCGTGGCTCAGGCTCAACTTGGCTATGAAAAAGCGAAAAGGGATTTTGAACGTACTGAAAGACTCTATGCTGACAGCGTGGCTACTTTGGAGCAAATACAAAATGCTAAAACTGCTTTTTCAATAGCTACCCAAAGCTTAAAAGCGGTGCAATTCAACAAAGAATACTCTGAAATCAGAGCTCCCAAAAAAGGATATATATTACAAAAATTTGTGAATACCGGTCAGCAGATAAGTTCCGGGGCGCCAGCCTTTGAGATGAGTGGTGCCAATGAAGATAACTGGAAGTTAAAAGTAGCTTTAAGTGATAAAGAGTGGGCACAACTTTCAGAAGGGGATTCTGCTAAAATCTATAGTGCTGTAAATCCTGAAAAAGGATTTCAAGCTCAGGTACTCAGGAAAACCAGACAAGCTGACCCCTACACAGGAGCTTACACAGTTGAGTTAAGTTTCAAAGAAAATGTACCACAGCATTTGGCCAATGGTATGTTTGGTACCGCGGATATTTATTGTGCCCAAAGTAGTGGTTCCTGGAATATTCCTTACGAGGCATTATTGGATGCCAATGGAGGCTATGGTTTTGTGTTTATAACAGAAAGCGGAGAAGTAGCAAGAAAAATACCTGTAAAAGTAGGCAAGATTTTTCCAGATAAAGTACAAATAACAGAAGGTTTAGCGGATTATTCTCAATTGATTATATCCGGTAGCGCCTACTTAACTGATCATTCACCTATTTTAATCCAGAAATAAGATGCGTATCTCAAATTTTGCAGTGAAGAATTACCAATTCACTTTGGTACTCTTCTTAATGGCCATAGTAGTGGGTATAAACACTTTTTTTAATATGCCCAGAAGTGAAGACCCAGCTACAGAAGCTCCTTTCTTCCCCATTGTAGTAATATACCCAGGTACCAGCCCGGCAGATATGGAGGAACTGGTGGTAGACCCGATTGAGAAGAAAATATATGGATTAGAGGACATTAAACGTATAAAAACAAAGATTAGGGATGGTGTTGCAGTAATTACTGTAGAATATAAATATGAATCAAATGTAAATGATAAGTATCAGGAGCTGGTAAGAGAAGTAAACGCCATGAGAAGGGAATTACCCCCTGACATTTTCAGCATAGAAGTCAATCAATTCTCTCCTTCTGATGTGAATATTTTACAGATTGGTCTAATCAGTGAAAACAGCTCAAGGGAAACTTTAAAAATATACAGTGAAAGACTGCAGGATGAGCTAGAGAAAGTAAACGCCTTAAAAGAAGTGGAAATTCATGGTTTACCTGAGGAAATAGTTAGGGTTGACCTGCATTTGGATAAAATGGCACAGATGAATATCCCTCTGCAAGCAATTATTGGGAGCATTCAAAGTGAAATAGGAAATATACCGGGTGGCACCATTGAGGCGGGCAATAAAGCTTTCAATGTTAAAACCAGTGGAAACTATAAAAGCATTGCTGAAATAGGGAATACGCTGGTTTATTCAGTAAATGGAAAAAGCATCACCTTAAAAGATATTGCCAATGTGCATATGGACTATGATGAAAATAAACATATCACCAGGCTAAATGGATATCGATCTGTTTTTGTGACGGCGGCATTAAAAGAGAATAATAATATCTCACAAACGCAAGAAATTTATTTGCCAGTTATAGAGCAGTTTAAAACAACGTTACCAGCGAATATCGATATGGTTTTAGCTTTCGATCAAGCGGAGTTTGTCAATAAACGCCTGGGCGGATTAGGTTTCGATTTTTTAATTGCGATTCTACTCGTTTCCATCACTTTACTTCCACTTGGTAATAGAGCGGCTTTAATAGTGATGATTTCCATACCACTTTCCTTGGCTATAGGCTTGGTTTTATTGAACCTTTTAGGTTTTAGCCTAAACCAATTGAGCATTGTGGGTTTAGTGGTAGCGCTTGGCTTACTCGTGGATGATAGCATAGTTGTAGTTGAAAATATTGAGCGCTGGTTACGGGAAGGTCATTCTAAAATGGAAGCAACCTTATTGGCCACCAAACAGATTGGACTTTCAGTAATTGGTTGCACAGTTACATTGATTATCGCTTTTATGCCATTGGTATTTTTACCCGAAGGAGCAGGCGATTTTATCCGAAGTTTACCTATGGCTGTAATTTTGAGCGTTTTGGCTTCCATGTTGGTATCCTTAACTATCATTCCATTTCTATCCAGCAGAATACTAAAACAGCATGGTCCGGAATATAAGGGTAATTTATTTTTACGCTCATTGCAAACTGCTATTTCTAAAAGTTATGCGCCTTTATTGGAGAGATCTTTGAAAAGACCTGCCCTTACATTAATTATAGCATTGGTTATTTTTGTTGCTTCATTAGCTGTTTTCCCAATTATCGGTTTTAGTTTATTCCCGGCCTCTGAAAAACCGCAATTCTTAATAAATATCTTAACGCCTATACAGACAAAAATTGGCGAAACAGATGCTGTAAGCCGGGAAATTGAAAAAGCTTTGAAAGAAATTCCGGAAGTGGAGTACTACTCCACTAATGTAGGAAAAGGTAACCCAAGAATTTATTATAATGTGGTTCAGGAAAATGAGCGTACAGATTTTGCTCAGATTTTTGTGCAGCTGGAAGCCAATACTTCCACCGTCAAAAAAACAGAGATTACTGAGTTATTGCGAAATAAATTTCTGGAATACCCGGGTGCCAAAATAGAAGTGAAAAACTTTGAGCAAGGACCGCCAATTAATGCTCCTGTGGAAGTAAGACTCGCAGGAGAAAACCTGGATAGTTTAAGAGTTTTGGCCGCTAATGTTGAACAAATGCTCAAGGAAACTGAAGGCACTTTATATATTGGCAACCCGGTAAGCAACCTTAAAACTGATATAAAAGTGGCTTTTCAAAAAGAAAAAGCCAAGGCTTTAGGTGTAAACATCATAGAAGCAGACAGATCAGTCCGTATGGCAGTTGCAGGCTTAAAAATGGGCACTTATTCTGATATAAATGGCGATAAAAGAGAGATCGTACTAACAAGCCCGAAAACAGAAAGGGCCTCCTTAGTTAATTTCAGTAACTTATTCATTAATAATAATAAAGGAGCTGCCATACCAATTAACCAGATAGCTGATCTGGAATTGGAGAGTTCTCCGCTTTATATTGACCATTATAATAAAACCAGGGCAGTTTCAGTGACAGCTTTTGTGGCCGATGGATTCTTAGTAGATAGGGTGATCAATGAAGTGATTACCAAAATGAATCAATTAAAATTACCTGCTGGCTATACCTTCAAAATGGCTGGTGAAGTAGAATCCAGGGAAGAGTCATTCGGTGGTTTTGAAACCGTGGTAATTGTTACAGTATTCATGTTTATAGCTGTACTTATTTTACTTTTCAAGACATTTAAAAGTACAATTATAGTACTATCGGTTATTCCTTTGGGTGTTGTAGGTGCAGTAATGGCGTTATGGATTACAGGAAACTCTCTAAGTTTTGTGGCAATCATCGGACTAATAGCTTTAGCAGGGATTGAGGTAAAAAATTCCATCTTATTAGTAGATTTTACCAATCAATTACGTGCAGAAGGAAAACCTTTAGATGTGGCCATACGTGAGGCAGGAGAAATCAGATTCTTACCTATCGTGTTAACAACATTAACGGCTATTGGAGGCTTGATGCCTATTGCCTGGTCTACCAATCCTTTGATATCACCTTTAGCAATAGTGTTGATTGGCGGCCTAATTAGCTCTACAATTCTTTCAAGAATAGTGACTCCGGTGGTGTATAAATTACTCCCCCCTAAAATCTTAAATACTTAGGTTTACAAAATAATTAAAATTAGGCATCGTTTTTGAACAGGAATTATTAGAATTACAAAATTTAGATATATATACTAATGAAAAATATAGCAGATTTTAAAAAAATCATTCAAGTTTTCCAGCATTATGGCATTTCCTTAACCGGAAAAAGAAAATCAGTCAATTTCTACCAGGGCCTTCACATGGAAAAAACTTTTGTACAAGGACTCATTTTTGAATTAGAATATGAATTGAAACGTGACCTGACAGATGAAATGGCTAATACCATTGAAACGCCTCAACAATTAATAGGTCATTTAGTCAGTAGGTAATTTCTAATTCTTATATAATATAGGTTAGAAAACTTACATTAGGTTTTCATGCTTTTAACCCGGCAAATAAATTACCCCGCCACAATTATCAGTTTGGGCTCCGGTAACAGAGCTCAAACAATTTACCTCATTTCTTACTCTTTTTACTCCCATAAAAGCGAAGATAATAGCTTCCTTAAATTCAATTATTTCGCTATCGGGAATTACCATTTCAATCTTTCCTGATAAATATTGCTTTAAAGTTTCCATTAAAAAAGTGTTTTTTGCGCCTCCTCCTGTAATCAGTAACTTGGCATTCTCACTTTTTTCTTTTAAAACAGCATTAGCTACCTGAAGCGCAATATGATGGACTCCTGTAAATAATTTATCTTCTACTGAGCAAGCATTCCCTTCAATTATAGGCCTAATTTCTTCGTCAAACCATTCAAAACCTGTTGATTTCGGATAAGGTAATTTTAAATAGGCTAAACTATTTAACTGATTGAGTAATCGCTCATTCATTTTACCTGATCTGGCTATATCGCCCCCCTTGTCATAGCTTTTTCCAAGTTTTTTTGAAAGGTAATTCAGGAGCATATTGGCAATAGAAATATCGTAGGCTCTTCGCGTCCCGCCCAATTCAAAAGATATATTGCTGATCCCTCCTAAATTCAGGCAAAAGTCATATTCACTGAATAAGTAACGGTCACCGATAGGTACCAAAGGTGCACCTTGTCCGCCCAAAGCAACGTCTAAAGCCCTAAAATCGCATATAACTTTCTGTTTACTTTCTATAGCCAGCTCATACCCTGAACCGATTTGAAGGGTGAGTTTCTTTTCAGGCTGATGGAAAACGGTGTGCCCATGGCTAGCCACAAAATCTACCTCTATAGCCTGCTCCTGAAGAAATACGTTAGCCTGCTTACCCAACCATCTGCCATAATCAATATGCAGAAGCGATAAATCCCGAGCACTTAAATTGGCACTATTCTTTAATTTGTCAGTCCATTCAGCATCATATTCAACACTTTTACCTTTTACCAGTTCAAATTGCCAAACTTCGTCATTTTTATAAAAATGGCATAAGGCTAAGTCCAAGCCATCTAAAGAGGTGCCTGACATGAGGCCAAGTGCGGTATATTTGTTTTTAATCATGAATTGGATTGGCTTAAGAAATTATGACATCAGATTTATAGTTATTAAAGATGAATGAATAGAGTAGAAATTTAAAATATATTTACATTTATATTTTGATGAATGTATTAATCAACACGCACTAACAATAGAAAAGCCTAAGATGCAAGATAAAAGAATTACCGAACAAGCTTCCAACCATGATCATTTAGAAAGCAAAACTAGTCTAGAACTACTGCAATTAATGAATCAAGAAGATGCTAAAATATCCGCTGCAGTTAAGGCAACAATTCCAGTGATTGCCCAATTTATGGATGCTTTTGAAGGTAATTTTGCTGCGGGGGCCCGTCTTTTTTACATAGGTGCCGGCACCAGTGGCCGACTAGGAATATTAGATGCCTCGGAAATACCTCCAACTTATGGATTAGATTATGATCGGGTAATTGGTATAATTGCCGGTGGTGATGGAGCCATTAGAAAAGCGGTGGAATTCGCAGAAGATGATACTGAGCAAGGCTGGAAAGATTTGCGAAATTTTAATATTTCTGAAGGAGATGCAGTGGTAGGAATTACTGCATCAGGCACTACTCCTTATGTTTTAGGTGCTATTGAAGAAGCTAAAAAGCATGGGATCATCACGGTTGGTATTTCTAATAACCCCAAAAGCGCATTATCTCAATTGGTAGATTACCCTTTAGAGGCAGTGGTTGGCCCGGAGTTTGTTACTGGAAGCACCAGAATGAAAGCCGGGACTGCTCAAAAGCTCATCTTAAATATGATTTCTACTACACTCATGATCAGAATTGGCAAGGTGGAAGGTAATAAAATGGTGAATATGCAGCTCTCCAACAATAAGCTAGTAGATCGAGGTGCCAAAATGCTAATGGAAAACCTAAACCTGGATAATCCCTCAGCACTGAAATTAATTAAGCAATACGGCTCTGTTAAAAAAGCAATTGAAGGTTATAATTCGAAAAAGTAATTTTTAACGTTCTCCTTCAGCGTAATCCCATTAAATATTCTTCCTAAATCCAATCCCTAAACATAATGCTTCAACAATTGCAATAAATTTTTCCAACTTACTATGTAATGATTGAACCAACAAACACTTTTTTTACTGCAGACTAAAACGTACATTTACTTAGGTCATAAGTACAAATGTAGTATGGAACAAATAGTTGATTTTATAAGTAAACTCTTTCAGGCTGAAGATTGGCCTGCACGCTGGGTGTGTGGTGAGTGGTCATCATTTCACGGCTGGCTATATATCACCAGTGATATTGCCATTTGGCTAGCTTATTTTGTGATTCCAGCAATTATCATATTTTTCGTTCAAAAAAAACATAACCTACCATTTTTACCGGTTTTCTGGCTATTCGGTGCCTTCATCATTCTCTGCGGAAGCACCCACTTGCTGGATGCAATAATGTTTTATTGGCCTGCATACAGACTGAGCGCACTATTACGAGCAATGACCGCTCTGGTGAGTTTAGCTACTGCTTTTGTGCTCATTAGAGATTTGCCAAAACTAATAGAAACCAAACCTGATAACAAACTCAAAACATATGAGTTAGAAAAGCAACTTAAAAAGTATGAAGTAGAGAATCTGGAACTTCGACAGCAACTCAATAATCTACAAAAATAATGCTCTCTCAACGCAAATCAATGATGCGCCTTCAAAATGCCTGCTTAATTTTTATGGCTGCATTTCTAATAGGGGTCATTTTTATTGCGGATTTGAATATAGATAGCAGCATAGCGATAGCTTGTTTGTATATTGTTGTTATATTGTATAGCTGGCTCTTACCCGGAAAGTATGCCAGCTTATACACTGCAGCAATCTGTACCTTGCTCATTTTTCTGGCAATTATCCATAACGGGGAAATGGAGGCGAATTCAAGTGATTTGTCACACCTAAATATGGCGATTTCCTTAGTGGTGATTTGGACGGGTGTAACCCTTGTTTTTATTGCAAAAAGCAGCTTTGCAAGTCTTGAAAGGACTAATGAAGAATTATCTAAAAGCTCTGATTTATTATTGGAAAAAGTGATTGAATTAGACACTCAGCAGGAGGAATTATCAAAGCAAAAAACACAACTGGAAAACTTAAACGCGGATTTGGTTATCAAAAACCAGCAGCTTGAACGTTTCACGAGTATTGCCAGTCATGATTTACAAGAGCCTTTAAGAACTATAGGAAACATGACTCAATTAATAGATGAAAAGTACTACTCCAACTTTGATGAGCAAGGAAAAAAAATTCTGGATTATGTGACAAAAGCTACAGGCAGAATGACAACCCTAGTCAAAGGCTTGCTGGAATTTAGCAGAATTGGTAATAAAAGAAAAGTTGAAAAGATAGACTGCCAGGAGTTGGTGCGCATTATTGTGATGGATTTTGATGCAACATTGAAAGCTGTAAATGGAACTATTAAATTTAATAACTTACCCCTTATAAACGGTAATCCAATTGAGTTACGGATGCTTTTCCAAAATTTGATTGGCAATGCACTTAAATTCCGAAAACCAAACATTTCACCGGTTATCGAAGTTTCTGCAAAAAAAACCAGTACGCATGTAGAATTTTGCGTTACGGATAATGGGATTGGAATAGATGAAGCAAATTATGATAAAATATTCTTCATCTATCAACGATTACATCCTTTAGAAGAATATGAAGGAACAGGTCTGGGCTTGGCCTACTGCCGTAAAATAGTAGAGCTACATGGCGGAAAAATATGGATAGTCTCAAAAAAGGGGGTTGGCAGCTCTTTTTATTTTACACTTAAAAAAAACATATGATAGAAAAAAATAAAAAATTGGATTGTATTTTGCTTATTGATGATGATGAAGCAACAAACTTCTATCATAGAATAATTTTAGAGGAGGAAAATGTAGATGTGCATATAGAGGCCTTAAAATCAGCCAAGGAAGGACTTGATTTTTTACTTTCCAAAGGTGCCTATAAAAATTGCCCCAAACCGGGTATCATATTTTTGGACCTTAACATGCCCGGCATGAGCGGTTGGGATTTCCTCCAAGAATACGATGAATTATCTAAGGATATCCATGATAGAGCTGTAGTTACCATTTTAACGACCAGCCTTAATCCGGATGATCAAGAAAGAGCTGCATTAATTCCAGCCGTCAGAGAATTTATGCATAAACCTTTAACTCCAGAAGCATTTTGGAAAGTGGTGAATGAGAATTTCAGTTATGGCTAATCTAGACATAAATTATTTACATTACTCCTAAAACATTTTCTTGTAGGGTTGTCTGATATCAATAACATATAAAAAAAATTCCCACTAACTACTTTTTTAAATGAGTAATAGTTGGCTAAAATTGCAGAAACAAAATTGCAGCTTACAAATCATTTTTCTTTAAAAGAACTTTTGAAAACATTAAAAATTATTAAAATTGGTCAACCTTAATCCAAAATTGATAGAAGTAGGCATTCTACTCTCTACTATGGCTTCAACTGGCAGCCAATAGGTGTACATAAATTCCAACTCTATCTTTCTGGTTATAAAAAGCTTAGTTCCTGCCCCAACTTCATAAGGCAGATTGAGCATTACAAAGGGACCAAACCTTTTGGCAAGCAAGGTACCTGCAAAAGCCCTGGCATAGGGAAAAATTTCCCCTGACAGTGGATACCATGCTCCAATGTTTCCAAAAAGCATGTATTTCCCGTTAATGATGTGCTCGTAAAATAGATCGGAATTGATGATCCAACCTTCATTTAACTGACCTGTGGGAATATAGGCAGCTTGCTGAAAGGTAAACCGCTTATTTCTAAAAGGCTTAGTTCGTAATCGAGGACCAAAATGTGTAAGGCCATGACTGAATTGCGTATCGAAGTCATTACCCATACTATTGTTCCGAAGGCTTCCATCCATAAATTGAAATACCTTAAAAGGCGAAGCAGCACCTGCATCATTCACAATATTTGATTTATAAATAAAATCTAAACCATAATTTATATTGTGATTGGAACCTAAAGTAACCTGTAAAAAGCTGCTATTGAAACTGCTCCTTCTTTCAGAGGCGTCAAACTGAGGTTCAATTTGAGTGTAAAGATTATTGTAAAATTTAATTTCCCATTTGCCCTTACTCATAAACAGACCGCCAGTAAAAACATTGATGTTTTGAGACTTTTCCAATTCAGCTTCTTGAGCTGATGCAGAGAACAACCCGCTTAAGTGAATAATTAAAAAAAATATAAAGCTTTTATTAAACATGATTTGTTATAATTAGTGTTAAAATATTTTCATGCGAATTACAATCCATAGAAATACTGAAATCAATTTCTTACAATTCTTCTTGCAAAAATGTCCTGGAGAGGACTCTTCTGAAAAAAAAATTATACAAGTAGCATGGCTTAATCTATGTATATAACCTAAATCATGAATCATTCAGGTGAACAAAAAAAGGCTACACCAATGATGTAACCCTTTTCGCCTAACCAAAAAACAAATGAAACATTTTACTCTACCACAAGGGTGTATAAAGGTGTTGGGTTTAATGGGCAGAAATATTGATACTCTCCCTTTGCCAGTGTCACTTCTTTTGATTTTGCTGTTTCCCCATTTTTGATTGTCTTTTGCAAATATGCTTCAGGTATATGATCCCTCTGCTCGGTTTTTCCTTTGGGAGCAATTACAAAACCCAGCTCTTTGTCTACTCCCTTATTGGTGACTTCAAACACGTAAGTCCCGGCTTTCAAATTTAGCGTTTCAGTGGTGAACTTTCTTTCAGTTTGCTCTAATTTGATAGTTTGGGCTTTTTGGGCAAGAACAATGTTACTGAAGCCAAGCATCATCAGCATCAATACAGGTATTAAAATCCTTTTCATAAATTATATTATTAAGTTTGTTTTATAAGCAGGTTTAACGCAACCATTTATGGCAGGTGAGTATTCATTTTTCCCATTATTGATGACATTTTTCCCTATTTGCTTATTTCTATAATCCTGCGGTGATAAGCCATTCTGCTTTCTAAACAGTTTGTAAAAAGTGTTGCTGTTTCGGAATCCCAGACTAATCATTATTTCTTTTATAGAGCGATTGGACGAAAGCAGAAAATGCTTAGACTCAAGCATAATTCTCTCATGAATAATAGTAATAGGCGCTTGCAAGCCATGTTTAGCAAACATATTGCTCAGTGTCTTGGGCGACTTATGCAACAAATCCGCATATTCTGCCACTGTGTGAAGTTTCCTGTAATTTGTATCTACTAAGGCGTAAAAATCTCTAATAAGCTCAATATGATGAGGCTCCTCTCTCCTGATGAGAATTTGTGCTTTTGCATATCGTGTAATTAAAATAATCAACCGCTTTAGCAGCATCTGAAGCATTTTTTCCTGGTTGCTGTCTTTTATGGCAAGCTCAGCCCAAAATACATTGGCAAGTGAATTGAAAATCGTTTCATCCTCCTCTGGAATGGTAATCACAGGAACCTCCTTTGCACCAAAAAATATGATCCCATTGCAAGAGACTTCGGCCTCGTGCTCTTCCAGACAGTAGAACTCTCTATTAAATGAAAATACCATTAATCCCTTTTGATTTTTAGGTATCTCTATCTTTTGAATAAAAGTACCAGTAGTTATTTGGTTGGCTGAAAGTTTTATAAATTCACCATCTATACTCAAATGAATATCGCTTTCAGACTGATTGACGTAAACTGTTAAAAGGTTTGGAACGCTCCTAAATTCTGACAGGAGCCGGCTATTGTGCTCAGAAAGACTAAAATAAGCATTAGTAGAAGGTTGATAAAATTCTGTATTTGCCATTAGACCAAATTTGATTCTCACTTCAAGTTGGTCAATATTTTTTTCCCGAATTGTCAAAACTAAGACAGTAGCTGCCCAGCACCACTTAAACCTAATTAATTCAGGTATGTCCTGCGGCCGACTTACTCTAACAATAGAGTTCGAGAACTTTAACTCACTTTTGATTTTGTAAAGAACAACAATTTTACATTCGTGATACTTTTGTGATGTTCATTTCCTTTCTTTATACTTTAAATAGGTGCCATGAAAAAAGTTTTAATTATTGAAGATGATATAGACTTGAGCAATCTTGTGCAGATTCACCTGAAAGATTTATCGTATGATATGCAGGTGGCGCATAATGGCAAGGAAGGCTTTGAAATAGCTAACTCTACCGACCTTGATTTGATTATTCTTGACATCATGCTTCCGGAAATGGATGGTATCAGCATTTGCCAAAAATTAAGGGCTCTCGATAATTTCACTCCTATTCTGATGATCACTGCTAAATCCGAAGAAATAGATAAAATAATGGGTTTAGAGTCCGGAGCCGATGACTACATCACCAAGCCTTTTAAAATTAGAGAATTTATTGCGCGTGTAAAAGCCATGATGCGCAGGCAGGATCAATTTATCTTACTCTCACAAAAAGAAAGCACCCATCTTCGATTTGCCAATTTGGAAATAGATGAAAAAAAGCGGAAAATCCTCCTCAATCAGAAGCGAGTGGAATTGACGCCCAAAGAATTTGACTTGCTGACGATGATGGCCAGAAACCCAGGACGAAGCTACAGCAGATCTGAGTTACTGGAATTAGTCTGGGGCTATGATTTTAGTGGCTATGAACATACTGTTAATGCACATATTAATCGACTTCGGGCCAAAATTGAAGATGATGCCAATAACCCAAGCTTTATTTTGACCACCTGGGGAGTGGGTTATCGCTTTAATGACGAATGGTAAAATTAATCTACCTTTAAAATACTAAAATATGAGAAGCCTCTACTGGAAAATATCACTATCATTCACCCTTGTACTGTTGATCATTGCATTTTCCTACATGCTAATCACCACGCGTGCTGCCCAAAATTATTTTATGCATACTACTCAAAAGCTCAATGCTTCAGTGGCTGATTATTTGGTAAAAGAGGTGTCACCTTTTCAAAATGGCGAAGTAAATGAAGAGGCGCTCGGAACAATTATGCATTCCATGATGGCAGTGAATCCTGGGATAGAAGTGTTCCTGCTCAATCCGGAGGGTGAAATACTCTCCTACGTGGTATTGGACTCCAAAGTGAAATTAAAGCGAGTGGACTTAGTCCCTATTGAAACATTTATCTCTTCCGAAGGAGAAGAATTTATTACCGGTGATGACCCACGTTCTACGGATTACAAAACAATTTTTTCAGCCACTGAAATTTATGAAAATGACAAGCTTTTAGGCTACGTTTATATCACTTTGGCAAGCGAAAAATACGAGGCAATAGCCACAAGCTTGCTGGGTAGTTACTGGCTAAATCTTACTTTTAATTCTTTTATAGTTGCTTTAGTTGTTGCTTTATTGATAGGCCTTGTGCTTACTATCTTACTTACTCGTAACCTCAGGAAAATTGTGAAAACAGTTAACGAATTCAAAGAGGGTAATTTAAAAGCAAGAATCCCTGAAATGAAATCTAACTCTGAATTAGCGGTGCTTTCAAGCACTTTCAACCAGATGGCTGATAGCATTTTGCACAATATGGAATCTTTACAGAATGTAGATAATTTGCGCAGGGAATTAATTGCCAATGTTTCTCATGATTTACGCAGCCCGCTGGCGATTATCAATGGCTATGTAGAAACATTGATAATTAAAGGAGATAGAATTACGGCTGAAGAAAGAAATAATTATTTAAAAATCATCAATAGTTCAACCGATAAATTAACCAAATTAGTGGCCGATCTTTTTGAACTGTCCAAGCTAGAATCTGGTCAAATGCAGCTTAAGCTGGAGCCACTTAAAATCCAGGAATTACTGTATGACTCTTGCTTAAAGTATGAACTGCTGGCCAAAACCAAGAATATTACCCTGGAAGCAGACATTTCCTCCTCATTACCCACCGTGGAGGCTGACTTATACCTTATAGACAGAGTAATCCAAAACCTGGTAGATAATGCTGTAAAATATGCGCCTCCACATGGCACCGTTGTAATGAAAGCCTATTTCTGCACTACCAATAACCGTGTTTGCGTCAGTGTAAAAAATTCAGGAAAGGGAATTCCTGAAAAGGATTTAGCGGCTATTTTTGACAGATACTATATGGTAGATAAAGAAAAGAACAAAATTGAAGGTACCGGGCTTGGCTTGGCAATTGTAAAAAAAATCCTTGAAATTCATGATTCTGAGATAAAAATCGTGTCAGATTCCAGCTCTTACACCGAATTCATATTTGAATTAGAGCCACAAGTAGTCCTTACCTGATTTTTTAAAAGATGTTTTGTTGATGGATAGCAGATAAATTTCTGAATAAAATTCTATCCCTGGTATAATAGATTTTACCTTCAGAACGCATATAGTTCAAAACAGTAGTAACTGTTTGCCTACTAGTATCTGCCAACAGAGCGAGATCCTGATGTGAAAAATTCATTTTCAGTAATATTTCAGAGCCTACTTTCATACCATACCGATGGGCTAAATCTTTCAGTACTTCTTTTATGCGGTAGGTAGAATCGCTTTTGGCCAACAAGTAATGTTTCTTTTCCAACAGTTGCATGCGTTTCATAAACACAGATGACAATTCAATATATGCATTTTTTCTGGAGGCATCAGACAACATATCTGTTTTCAATTTAGATAATGTAGTACCATTACTTAGGGCAACTGCCGAATATTGATGACAGCTGTCCAGATTCAGTAAACCATTCCACTCTCCAAAAACATCTCCTTCACCAAGGATATTATAAATCACTTCATCTCCATTTTCATCGGTTTTAAGCAATTTAATTGATCCTGATTTAATCAAAAAAAGATGATCAGCCCTTTCACCTTGCAGATAAATAGTCTGCTTTTTCTGATACGTGTTAAAAGAATGAAACATTAAACTTTGCCTCTCAAAATTAGCTGAAAAACTATCTTGATTTACTGATTTAATAAAACTCATTTATTAGTAGGTTTAAGTTCATAAGTAATACCCATTCCAAAAATGCCTGCTGCATAAATGTTTTTCTTGTCAAATATCCAATCGGTACCACTGGTGTAGTTTAAATTAATGCCCCAGTTGTTTTTTAGAGGAACCAGTAATCCAAGGCCCACCGCTGTGAATTCAGCTCCATCCCCCCTCACAAAATCTGTGGCTACTTCTACCTCTTTAACAGATTTTAAACCACTGATTCTTGCATTAAGCCATACCTTATTGGCTATTTTGTATCCGATTTCAGCTCCAACACGGATTTGATCAGTAAAATTGATATTATTATATGAGGTGCGGTAATTATAAGCAACAAATGCTGATCCATATAGCGGAATTGTACTGAGACTTTTTGAGGCAGCAATAGTTGTCCAGATATTAAATTCACCATCGCCAGTAGGAAGATTAATTCGGTCGAAAGCAATTTCTTTGTTTTGAGCGAAATTATTGGCTTTGGCTGTAGGCAGTTCAGGAGCTATAGAGACAGAAAGGGGGAAGTTCAAAGGTATTGCATATTTTATTTCCAGACGCAAATCCCCTATTCCTGAAGCCGTTTCCGTAGATTCAAATTTGTTAAAGGTGTGAATGGGGAAATTGGTAATCAATGTGAGATTTTTTGTTAGACCATATTCGCCATAGAACACAATACTTTGCTGTTGAAATGCATTAGTGGTCAACGGGTTGCCCATCAGGGTAAAGTATTGATCGGATTCGAAAAACAGATAGCTTAACTGGAAAAAGCCTTCTCCTTTGGGCTTTGTCCATCCGCTTTGAGCGTTCAAATGGCTGTGCTGTAGAAATATTATTAATAAAGCAAGAGCGAATAACTTTTTCATCGGTAAGTAAATAAAAAAGCATCCTGAAAATTTTCAGAGTGCCTTTTATGAAAATTGATATTACATTAGTTCTGCATTGCCAAAAGGAACCCCGGCAGAGGCACACCATAAAACCACATACTCAAACTTAGGATCAATAGAGGAATTCAGTTTAAAAAAATGTTCTCCATTTCTTTGTACAATCCCTACTAACTGAAGATTAGGATTTCCTGCTCCAGCATTAAATTGTGAACCTAAATCATTAGTGGTTGATAAATAAACTGTAACAGTTCCAGTACCTAACTCTGTCATAAAATTCTCGCTTAATCTTACAAAGGAATCATCCTCTGTATCTATTCCTAATTGTACCAAACCTGAAGTTGAAGTACTGCTTTGAGCAACAAACTGCCCCATAGATACAACTTCCAATTCACCTTGAGGAAGGCTGGAATCAATCACCATTGTCTCTGTTTCGTCATCATCGCATGCTGCGAAGAACAACGGGAGTGCCAATAAAATAAAAATTAATTTTCTCATGATTTCTGTTTTTTTTGTTTCTACAAATTTGCGTTTGGAGTATCACAAAAAAGTCACAGAAGTTTAAAGCTTTTCAATATTTCGGAATAGCGATGTGATCATGATAACATCAAGGCTCAATAGCAGATAACATTGAAATGAACAATCCTTTCTTCTGGATGAAGAAAGGATATTTGAATTTTTTCAGATGAGAATAAATATAGGTGCTGTTTTATTAAGAATGAATCAGGTAGATAGTTACTTATTTATTGTTTATCACTAAAATAATGCAATCCTGTAAATAGTACTGAACTCAACTGAAGGTCATCTTATATTTATAAAAAAAATAACAATGATTAATAAAAGAATTCAGTCCTCATTAAACTTCAATCGTATTATATACGGCACTTTAATTTTTATTTCAGCCTTGCACTTTTTTGTATTGGATGATTTAACATCGGGCGTCATAACACTCCTTTTAGCTTTAGCCTTCGATCCTTTTAACGTTCAACAAACATGGGCAGATCGTCCCCTTTGGCAAAGAATATGGCTACTGTTACATTTGATAATTGGTATAGCAGTTCTACTGTTTTCAATGCTACAGAAAATTTGGTTTCAGTAACTTAAAAATGAATGAAATAAATCAAGTCGCTTGATGACTTTATAAATAGCCATCAACCGACTTTATCATCTATTTATGCAGCATTCCTAGCAGCATTCACTATCCCGAACATGCTTCTTAATATCAACTTTTTAAAGGTCTCTTCATCCTTTACCCCCTCACGTAGCTTTTGGATGGCATATTGCTGTATCGTAATTAATGGCAGTACAATTCGTTCTCTAATGGCTATAGAAGCCTGAGAAACAGGTGCTTCATGCAAAATCCCCTTCTTTCCACTTATTTCGTCCAACTCGGATTTACTTAAATCGAATTCTTTTTTCATTAGTTGCCAAAAATCGCCATACTCTTTATCCTTCCCCAGGTAAGCTGTGGCCGGATAAAATGATTTGGCAATAGACTGCATCGAGTTTCCTAATAGTGTTCTGAAAAATAGCGAATCGGCATAAAGCTGGTTGATTTCCTTTTCTTTACCCTTTGCTTTCAACGTGTTAAGAGCTGTACCAACACCATAAAAGCCGGGTATATTTTGTTTCATTTGAGCCCAAGCTCCTACAAAAGGAATCGCCCGTAAGTCTTCAAATTTAAGTTCCCCCTCTTTCCCTCTGCTGGATGGCCTGCTTCCTATATTGGTATCTCCAAAGTATTTCAAAGGTGTTACATTAGCTAAATATGGAGTAAACTTATCATGACTCTTAAAATCTTTATAAAGCTGATAGGCCGTTTCTGCTAACTGATCTAACAATTCTCTCTCTTGCTTATTAAGAATCCTATTATCATCTGCAAATAAATGATTCTCCAAACCAGCAGAAAGCAGCTGTTCCATATTATAGCGACAAGAACCAACTTTACCGTAATTGGAGCTTATAGTTTGTCCTTGTATAGTCACCTGTACTTCCTGATCTTCAATTTTTGAACCTAGTGAGGCATAAAAATCATGCATATTACCACCTCCTCTAGCGGGTGGTCCTCCTCGTCCATCGAAGAATATCACCTTAATGCCATATTCCCTTGAAATCTCTGTTAGTGCCTCTTTGGCCTGGAATATTGACCAATTAGCTCGTAAATAACCACCATCTTTGGTTCCGTCAGAAAAGCCTACCATGATAGTTTGTTTGTCAGCCCTTTGCTTTACATGCTCTCTGTAGGCAGGAATCTCATATAATTGTTTCATTATGACTGAAGCATTGGCCAAATCATCAATGGTTTCAAAAAGGGGTACAATATCCAGTGTTTCAAAAGCCTTTTCACTTAATTTGAGGTTCGCCAGCTTGAATACTTCGATAATATGCAGTACTGATTGACAGTTGCTGATGATATATCGGTGACAGGCTCTGTTGCCATTTCTTTTCTTCACTTCTTCTAAGGCATCGAAACTCTTGAGCATTTCCTGATGAAAATCTTCGTAAATGCTAATGTCTTTAGGAATTGTTTTAAAACCCAACAGGAATTTCACTTTGTCTGATTCCTGCATTTTTTCGTATTGACTTACCGTACTTTCATCTTCAGAATGAGCCAAAATATCTTCCCATAAAGCATCGTGCTTTCGACTATCCTGTCTGATATCCATGATAGAGAAGTGAAAGCCAAATATTCTTACTTTGAGTATGAATTTCTGTAATAAATCTGAAAAAATGCCATTATGATCTGTCTGTAATTTACTGAGTGCCTCCTTCAGCACCTTAATTAATTCTTCCGGATGATCAAATCCTTTTGATTTATCACCATAAAGAGCATTGTATACTTTTTGCTCTGCTTCTTGCAATTTATCCTCTACGCCCTTAAAAGTGAGTCTGCGTTTAATGGCCCTTATATCTCTATAATAACATTTCAGGATGGTCTCTCTCAATCGATCAGCCACTTTCACGGTAATCTCGTGTGTAACGAATGGATTACCATCTCTATCGCCTCCGGGCCAAAAGCCTACACTGAGCAAATCAGGGTTTGCCCAATCCTCCCAAGGCTCATCCAATTCTTCCACTAACTCATAAAGAGCTGCCGGAATACTCTTGTAGAAAACATTCTCTAAATACCAGCATAAACTCACTGCTTCATCATAAGGACTTGGTTTTTCTTTATTGATGAAAGGAGTTTTCCCTAGCTGCAACATTAATGAGTTGATGGCCGCTAAATCGTCTTTTCGAATGGCCGCTTCCAAATCATTATTGATGGCCAGTACGTTGCCTGGATAGAATTGCGTTGGGTGTGCCGTAAGTACAATTCTAACAGAAAAGGTTTTTAATTTCTCCTTCAACTGATCCATCTTGTTGGCATGTCGTACTCTACCTATCAGCTCTTTCACTGAACCTTTACCTTCCACGTTAAATATTTTTTCAAAAGCGGCATCTTCTATAGAATCAAAAAGTAGCACTTGCCTTTCCACATATTGAATTAACTGAAAAAGTAATTGATGAAGTTGTTTTTCCTCCTTATCGCCAAGAATTTCCTTCTTAAATTGATCGATTATTTCTGCAGGATCTTTTCCCTCTTCATATCCTTGTGCACTAATTTGCTGAAGCATGGGTAGCAAAGTTCCTGTTCGGTAAATATGATCGTAGGGCAGATCTAGAAAAAGGCTGTTATAAACTGTGTAACGGGTGGCTACTTCATCTTTATAATTCAATTTTTTCATGTAATATGAGCTTTTAAGGTAAAAAATGAGAGTGTTTTCTCATAATATTCATTTTATTACCTAAATATAATGAATTAAACCGGGGAATTTTTAATGAAAATTCGCTTTTTAGGCATGATTTGAAAGAGAAAGTGTAAAAAAACTATTTGTCATTAATTTGCAATCGTTTGCAAAGTGACTTTTTCTATAATACAGGCTTCGCAACAGGAAGCCTGGTAAATTTCTCCATCAAAAGGGTTCTTTTAGAATGGAAGCTGTTCGGATTTTAGACATTAACTGCATATTCAATTTTACCGGTTTGCATATACTGACACACAGTACTAACCAAATCCAGTGATTTTAAATTATGGCCCAGACCTTCCGTGGTGATGAGAGTTGAATTGCTCCAGCTCTTCTTCAATTCCAGGGCATTTTCGTATGGTGTGTCTGGATCATTTCTATCATGTATAATAAGACCCGGAATCATTAATGACTGGGCATATTTAGCAGCGCTAATATGTTTAATCTCTTGCTTAGCATACAATTGAAATTCATTTACTATGCCTACCATTGTGCTGGGATCCAGATTGAGAGAATCCAAATAGAATTGAAAAAATTCCTCCGCCTTTGAAGGAGAAGCCATTAAAACCAGTCGATTCATACTCAGCTGAGGATGGTAAATGTTAGCGTAAAGGACTGACATGCTTCCAATTGAATGTGCAATAATCGTATCAAATCCGTTGTACTTTTCGCTCAATTGAGAAAGTAAATAAGCATTTAGAGGTACTGTAAATTGCTTATTCCCACTTAACCCATGACCAGGTGCATCATAAGCAATTAGGGTATACTCCTCATGAGAAAGGCTTTCGATATATTTTTTCCAACGATAGGAATGACTTTGCCAGCCGTGCACAAAAAGAATCTTTTTAGGGCCAGTTCCCCACTTATATATTTTTATACTGATACCATTAAAATTAAAGTCCTCTTGCTGTGCCCTATTAAAAAATAAAAGATGATTGCGCCTCAACTTTGATCTTTGAGGAGTACAAAACAGTTTAAATCCTACCTTAGCCCCTCTTTCTGGAGCTATTTTAGACAATATGTTCAAATAAAGTCCAATCGAATTATAGATAAATGTCTTCATAATTGCGTTTTTAAGATACCAATCGGTATCATATTAGTTAAATTTTTTTTATGTTTTAATCAATTCAATTTGAGCTTCCAAATGCTTAATAATAATTTTCATTTCCTTATTTCTGTTTCTTACTTTGCTAAGTAGTACTGCGCCTTCCAACGTGGCAATAAAAATAGTAGCAAAAGATTCAGGATTCGTTTCTGCCTTTATTTGCCCATGTTCAATCCCTTTGCGAATGATGTGTTCCAAAGAATTTTGAATTACGTCCAATAGTTTCGTAACCTTCTTATTAAGACCCGGCATAGTATCATCAGATTCCACTCCCGCATTCAAAATGGGGCATCCTCCGGCTATCACCGGACTATGAATATAGCTGTAGAAGAAATCGCAGATGGCTTTTAATTTGTCAGGCGCGTTGTTCATACTTTTTACTACAGCTGAAAACCTTGGCAGCAACAAACGGGAAATATATTCGAAAGTATGTTCTTCCAGGTCTTCTTTATCATTAAAATGACGGTATATAGCTCCTTTTGTAAATCCAGTTGCTGAGGTAATATCACTGATAGAGGTAGCTTTGAAACCTTTTACATTGAATAATGCAGCTGCTTCTGATAGTATCCTCTCTTTAGTTGCTTCCGAATTTCGCATAGTACAAAGATACCGATTGGTATCTACAAACCAAAGGCTTTCACCTTTTTCTTACGCTCCTTATTATTCTTATTATTAAATACCAATACATACCCTAACTCAACACAGTGCCATATGGAAAGGCCTTACAACATTTATGCAAATGTTAATTAATGACTATACTGATACGTGTCAGTCGCGATTTTCCACCAGCTCTTTTAAAGCCACATTCATTCTCTGAAAATTATGCTCAGTTTCCCTACCTATCTTCTTAAGAATCATTTTACTCAATATTCCTGAAAAATGCTCTCCATGAATCAACTTGCTCTGATTTTCACCTATGTTCTCTAATTTGAAATAATGTCTGCCATCAAACAACCCTTTAAACCAGAGACTGCCTAACCATTCAAAATAGTTGTTTTCATCAACCTTTAGTATAACAGGCTTAAAAGTCATATTTTTATCACCATTTTTCATAGTGTTGGTGATTCTACTACCCTCTTTTATTTCTCCTTTACTGTTGATCATAAAAGGATTCCAGTTCTTATAATTCTCAAGGTCGGTAAGGATATTCCAAATTCGTTCTTTGGATGCTTTGATAGTAATTTCTGTTTTAATTTGCATGAGCTTGTTTTAATTACTGCTCTGCAAAATTAAACTACTTGACAAGTAATTTTCATTAACAAAAGATAATAAGAGAGGTTAATCGTCTTTCTCACTCAACCTTTTCCTAATCCGGCTTAAACTTACTGGGGTTACACCTAAAAAAGAAGCAATATAATGCTGGGGCACTCTTTGAAGTAAATCCTTGTTTTCAGCTGCGAACTTATTATAGCGTTCTTCCGGGCTTTCTAAAATAAAAGATGATAATATTCTCTGTGCATTGATAAACCGTTGCTCTGCCATTTTTCGGGTAAAAACATGCATGGAAGGCATCTTTTTATATAATTGGTCCAGGTTATCCTTTGTGATCACCAATAATTTGCAATCCTCGAGAGTTTCCAGTATTTGCATGCTAGGTGTTTGAGTCAGGAAACTATCATAGCTGCTTGAAAATAAGTTTTCCCTAAAAAGGTAACCTGTAATCTCCTCGCCATCTTTTGGATAAAAAAGTCGGATAATCCCCTCATTAATAAAGTAAAGTTCCTTACAAACCTGGCCATAATCTATCAACCTCATCTTTTTAGGAAATTCTATATAAGTGAAAGCAGCTTCCAATAAAGCCTTGTCTTCCTCAGAAGTATGTATAAATTGCGATATAGATTGGTGCAATTGCTGGTACATTTCTAATCCTACCTTGTAAATTAAATCATTAGAATTTTAAGTATAACTATGTTAGAAATGAAGTAAATAGTTATTTAATTTCAAAGTTGGACTTCTTAAACAAGTCAAACCGCAATGACAATAGCCACCCCACTTAACAATTATGCTGCCTTTAGCACCAGAATAAAAATATCTGACAAGCGCTCCTTTCCCATCCCAACCTGTAAGTTTCATTTAACTAAATGATTCTATACAATAAATGAAATGGTGAATTTAACACACTCATCCTCATTAATCTGCATTGCTGTATTTCATTTGGCAAATCATTCAGCTTTATCACAATTTTACCTCAACAAAATAATAGCCTTATGACATCTACAAATGATAATAGAATAAAAGCAAGTAAAGGAATTCAAGCCTTTAATACAATTTACATTATCGGAATTATTTTCGCTTTTGGAAAATTAATTGATTACCTGCAATGGACTTTTCAACTCATCAAAAAATGGAGTTTACCTGATGAACCATTTTTCTCGAAGGTCAATTTAATAAATAGTGATTTTCAAATTTCAATAACGGCTTATCTGATTTTTGCTATTTTTTATATAATAGTTTTCGGATTTATATTATTGGGCCTTTACCAGCTAAATAAAACAAGGAAACTCTCACTTGAGCGAAAATTTTTTCAAAGAGAGGTAAGTGTCTCATTTAAAAAGGCAGGTAAATCATTTCTTGCTTTTGCATTTGGAACACTGCTTATTGACATTGTTTTTTTATTATGGGTATCAACCTCCAGAAGATTGATTGATCTCATATCAACTGAATTGTTAGTATTTGTAATATTAGGCTATCTAATGTTCTTTTTAGCGGATATTTTAAAAGAAGGCATTAATATAAAAGAGGCAAAAGATCTAAGTATGAAAATAAATCCGTGAAGATTAATTCAGATGTAATCTTTACCAAATGACAATTCTGTTGAAAGAACTTGTTACTATTCTTTGTGCTAGACCAGAAAACCCTTCAATATTATAAAGGATAAATTACAGCAATTCAATTTACGACACCTAAACACAAAAATTGAAGTTAATTGCTTCTTCTAGCCTACTGCTGAAATTGCTATTACACTTTTAGATTAGAGAATACTTTCAAAGTTAAGTGCAAATACATGCTACTACTCATAGCCGGGGCAACTCGCATCAATTTAGGTCATATTGTAAATAGTCTAATTCAAGAGTATAATATTACGAAAATGAAAGAAGGTTTAATAAAAGACACATACGAATTAATAATAAAGGAAATACAATCAGTTATAACTGCATCTTATATTGTTGCAGTTGGAATAGGCATGATTTTTAATTACCAAAAGTATTCGGAATTTGATATTAACATTTTTGATTATTCAGATGTTTTTGACTTTTTGATTGCCCCTTTTTCTGATTTTTACATCCTTTTATTTGCAACAGCTTCTATTTTAATTATTGCAATAGTAATTAAATTAGACATTTTATGGAAAAGAAAGTGGCCCAAATCTTACTCGATAGCAAATTTAGGTAGTGATAAAAAAACATGGTTCAAGGCATACAGAATCATTCAATTTATAATACTTTTTTTCTTGTATTTATATTTATCAGCTGATTATTACGGAAACTATACGAAGGATAAAATAACTAAACAGAAAGATATTTCCATAAAATTAGTAGACAACGAAATCAAAGCGGGGAAACTAATCGGAAAGACGAAAGATGTGATTTTCCTACTTATTGACGATGGCGTCTATGCAATACCCTTTTCTTTAGTAGTTAAAGAAATAAAAATAAAATAATTCATCAATCATTGAAGAGAAGTATGTGAAAATCTTTATTCTTTTCTTTTACAATTTTAAATTTTAGAGCTGTACATGAAAATTACTTACGCTAAATGTAGAAATGATTAAAAACAACACTCATACCAAATATTATGATATTTTGAATTAAAAACCATAAAATGAAAAAGAAAAAGTTACCTGAAATGACCCTAATTGAGCTTAAAAAGAAGTTTAAAAGCCAGCAATTTACCACCTATTTACTAACTGCAATTGTGATCGCAATCTTCCTTGTAGTTTTTGTATTTAAAACAGAATCTTCGGCTTCATCAAAGATATTACCATTCGCATTTTTACCAATGATAATCATCCAGATTTTCAAAGATTACAGATTATATAAAGAATTGAAAGCCAAACAAAAGTAAAATTTTTATGGTTTGGGAAAAATTTTGGAACAAATTATAAAGTGTAAAGATGAAATTGAAAAAGGATGTTAAACTAAACAGCCTTACGTAAACAGAGCCCACTATTAAGTGTTAAATATGCTTGAGGCCTTTCAAAATAAAGCACCCTACCATATCCTAAAACAATACTTAAAACCTCTCTCGAATAGGCATATCGCAATTTTTATATACAGAAGCATATTAAAATCAATCATTTTAACAATAGCGATGTAAAGTGGAAAATTATAGAAAAAAAATAGAACTCTTCTTCTCGGACTGTTGCTGTTGGCGCTGAAAACATAGGTCTTTGGCTTACATTAGGCAGATGCAGATGCTAATCCTACTGTTTTAGATAATTCCCTTTTTTATCTACAGCCGATTGAGAAAAAAGCAGGATCCTATGAATTATTTTGGCTCCTACTTAAAGGTACCTTTTGCTACAGATATCGTAAAAAAGCAATGCATTAACAATAGCTCCTTAATTTCAAAACACAAATTTGCTGTGAGTAGAGGGGCTAGCAACGTTAAAATGCTGATTTCACTTGATGCTGGCAAAATCTGAAACTCGAAAAGGATGAATGAAAATGTCACTATTTCCTATGCAACCACCCATGCAGATATTTCTCAATCCAATTGCCCCATTATAAAAACCTTAAATGGTGTAGAGAACAGAAAAAAGCTAAAAGATCAATTGGAACCTTTAAAACCACATAGAAGGATTCCTGTCCTCCACATAAATTAGATTATATAGATAACTACCACTATAATCTTGATATTGCAAAGAGTTACTCAAACAACCAATGCGGGTGATAACTGGCAGAAATCAAATAAGTGATAGACCCTGCTGCCAGTGAATTTGGTATTAGCCTTATCGATGAAAGCCCAAAGATATGTGGGGTTTGTACATAGCGGTATTGAAACCTGAGACATAGGAGCACCATAGGAAAAAATAGACTTAGGTACTACCTACAATAAAATCACAATATTAAAAAAAAGGATAAAGTATATAGCTATGCTATTGGAGTTCTGTTTCTAAAAAATGAATAATCATTGAGCAATTTCGCATTTGTCCTCTAAATCATGCAATCCTGTATTTAAGAAAGGAAACCTCATCTAAATCTCGCAATTTTGTTTTGTAACAAATTAACCTTAAAAAACATGAAAAATTTAATTTTATCGGTGATAGCTATGCTACTGATAGTAACACCGGCTCTTTCCCAAACTAAAAAGAAAATTACATCTGCTGACCAGCTTCCAAGGCGAACTATTGCTATGGAGGGTAATGTGATGGATATTTACCATAATGATGAATTATTAGATGAAATGGCAGCCACCTTATATGCTAACTACACCGGAGATTTAGAAAATTTCGACTTGCAAGATAAGTCTACTTTAATAAACTATTACAACTCCTTAATGATTCTGGAATTTAGAAACAGAGAGTACGAAAAAGTAAATGCCAGAATAGCCTCTGTTAAACTTTTACAAGATCGGGAAGAGGATAAATTAACCACAGGCTTAACAATTTCTGCGTATTTGGCAGCCTTGAAGGAATTTGAGCCCGGAACTGAAGCTTTCGAGGCTGCTGTTGGTGCAAATTACTTGAAAAGCCTTGAGGCTATTCCTTACGAAAAAATTGAGAAATATGTGATCAGTTCGCGGAACAGATATAAGACTGTTAACAAAGAAGTGACGTTGAGTTCAATTGAAACACAACTGCAACCATTTATTGACAATGGCCAAGGTCAGGTAATGGAACAAATAGCCGGTTCCATTATTAGTACCAAGTTTGTGATTGAAAACAATTTTTCTTTGGCAGATACTTACCTTCAAGCGCTTGATACCTACTATGCAAAAAACAAAGCACAAAAAGTGGAAAAAGTGGATATCTGGGCAGACAGAGAAGCTACTCTAAAAGATCACGGTGCCACAGTGAATATTGCTATTTGGGATGCCGGAGTTGACACCAATGTTTTCCCTGCTCAATTATGGAAAAACCAAGATGAAAAAGCTAACGGCAAGGATGATGATGCAAATCAGTTTGTGGACGACATACATGGAATAGCATTTGATACACAAAATGAGCGTAGCTCAGGTGGGCTACAAATGGAGCCCAAACTGACTTATTCTAAAGAGCAACTGCTCCGCTGGACCAAGGGCTCCATGGATTTACGTAGCGGTTTGATGACTCAGGAGGCGGAAGAATTACAAAGTAAAGTAGCTAATTTGAAACCTGAAGAAGCGAAGGCATTTCAAGAAGATCTAGGGTGGTTTGGCTTATATGCCCATGGCACACATGTAGCCGGAATTGCTTTAAAAGGAAATCCAAAAGCAAGAATGCTATATACCAGGCTAAGTTACGAAACAACTATGCTTCCTTCAGCACCAACCGAGGAAAAGCATTTAGCCACTATTAAAATGTATGAAAATATGGTAGAGTACTGGAAAAAGGCAGGAGTTCAAGTGGTAAATATCAGTCTAAGATTTTCACCAGGAGCCTACGAAGGACTTTTAAACATGCATGGCATAGGCAAAGACCAGGAAGAACGGAAAGCTATCGCCTTCAGGTGGTTCAATGCCGAAAAAAGTGCTTTGGAAAGGGCCTTCAGAAATGCCCCTGAAATCCTTTTTATTTGTGGAGCAGGGAATGAAGCCAATGATGCTGATTTCGCGAATTACTACCCAGCAAGCTTGGTATTACCCAACTTGCTAACGGTAGGTGCTGTTGATTCCGAAGGAAAGAAAACATCCTTTACTACGGAAGGAAAAAACATCACGATTTTTTCAAACGGATACGAAGTAGAAAGTTTTGTGCCTGGAGGAAGTAAAATTAAATTTAGTGGTACCTCAATGGCCTCCCCTAATGTAGCTAATTTAGCGGCAAAGATGCTGGTCGCTAATCCGGATTTAAAACCTGAGCAAGTCATCAGTTTGATGAAGGAAACTGCCACTGTCTCAGAGGAAACAGATCATATAAAGCTCATTCATCCCAGAAGGGCAATAGAAGCTGCATTGAAGTTAAAAAAAGGCTATAATGCCTCTTCAATTGACCAACTACTAGTAAGCACAAAATGAAACTAGAGAGTACTTTGGTTTGGAAAAAGGAGGCGGATACCTGGATATTGCACTTGGGCGAAGACAGGTTAATTACTATGGAAAAAAGTATGAGGGGTGTCCGCCCCTTTCATCTTGAGGAAAGATCTTTCAAATTGATTGAGCCAAGGGGCTGGTCTAACACTTGGAGAATCCAGAACGATTCTGATGAATTAATTCTTCAATTACAATATGGATTTTGGAGGGCTAATGGGAGGGTACACTTTAGAGACGAGACGAAATTTGAGTGCATTCGCAAAAATGGCAAGCAATCGGAGTTTGTTTTTAAAGAGATGAAATATGGAGATAAGATTATATCTTACAATATTGCAAAAGGAGATCTGACCGAACGACAACCTGTAATTACTGTACACAAGAATGAATTATATACTGATAAACTCTTTTTATTATTATCGCTGGGAATGGGACAGATATTATCTAAAGTGGAAGAAAAAGCAGGTCTCAACACATTATTATCTTTTACATTTAATTAAGACACTTTGATGAAAATGACTATCAGTAAATACCATTTTCAGATTTTAAGCTCTTTAAATCAAATTCTACTTTTAAAATGTAGTATAATTAAACTTTAAACTTTTACCTTTCTTGGGATGCGGAAATTTTATCCTTCTAAAAAACAAATCTACTGGGTATTGCACATTACAGGTTGGTCCGGTATGGCCATTTCTGCAATTTTAAACAATGTAATTCTTCTAAACGCTTCCTCGGATATTCAGGTTCAAAAACAATTTACGGGTACCTTAATTGCAATAATTGCATCTCACACATATAAAGTTTTAGTTTTGAAACCTGCAATTTTTAATCTGCCAACTTATAAAATAGTACTGCATGCAATAATAGCTATATTAGTAATAAGCAGCACTATGGCGCTATTTAGTTATTTAGTATTATCACTGAATTTTTTTGATGCACCTAAATACTTGACTTTATCGGGTTTTATAATGCAAGTGCTTAATTTAGGGATTTTCGTAGCACCTTGGGTGATCATATATTTTATTTTTAAAATATTTGAGAAGAATAAGCGGATTATGCAGCAAAAACTAGAGTTGCAGATACTTACACAGGTAACTGAGCTAGAACTACTTAAAACTCAATTAAATCCTCATTTTCTTTTTAATGCTCTCAATAGTGTAAAAGCACTCATTCAATTTAACAATCGATTAGCAGCTGAGGCATTAAGTAAGCTAGGTGAATTATTGCAGTTTTCTTTGTCCTATCAGAAAAGACCAGCCATCTCCATTAAAGAAGAAATAGCAGAGGTAGATAAGTACCTGACCATAGAGAAAATTAGATTTGGCGAACGGTTACATTATGAATTTGATATTGCACAAGAAACTTTTGAAGCTAAAATTCCACCGGCAATAATTCTTACGCTTGCCGAAAATGCGATAAAACATGGAATTGCTCAGTTGGAGAATGGCGGTTCAATTCGAATTGAATGTACATGCCAGGACCATTGGATTACTATTAAAGTCAGGAATAGTGGTGAACTAAAATCTAAAAAAACCAATGGTATAGGGCTCATCAATATTCAAAAAAGGCTGGAAAACCTCTTTGGATCATCTTTCAATTTCAAAATAACGCAATTGAAAAAAGGGCTTGTTGAGGCTAGTATTCATTATTCACACCAGTTGGTTCTTGGTCTTTCTACAACCGTGGAAGAAAATATGAGTACCGACAGATCTCTTGGAAAGTATGAATACTAACTCAAAATTGTCAAAAAATCAAATTTATTGGATCTTGCAATTACTTGGATGGTTATCAATAGCGTTCTATGGCCTATTGCATAAGTTATTTGCAAATCCGGGCACTTTCGATTTTATGTATCTGATGATTTTTTTTACTTTTTCACTGCCCGGCATAATTATTACTCATATTTATAAAGAAAAATTTATTAGCATTACGCTCTTTTCAAAATCGTTTAAAACGATCATAATCTCAGGCCTAAAAGGCATCTTAATTGTAAGCTTTTGTCATCTGGCATTCTCCGACCTTATTAACTTTATAATCACATCAGAGTCGGTTTTTGCTAATTTCAAAGTTGCTGCTGTCTATTTCAATATTACCTGTGTGTACATAGGTAGCTGGTTCATCATTTACTTTTTTTACAAAATCTTAGAAAGGAGCGAAGAAATTTTTTCTCAAAAATTAATATGGGAAATAAAGTCTAAAACTTCTGAACTCAGTCTACTTAAATCACAATTAAATCCGGAGTTTCTATTTCAGTCCCTAAGCAACCTAAAAATGCTTGCTCTGGAAGATAAAAACACAGCCAGAGATGCAATAATTAAACTGAGTGAAATATTAAGATTTAGCTTATATTACAACGAAAGCACTTTAATAAGCTTGAAATCAGAGTTCTTAGAGGTAAAAAAATATCTGGAGCTCTATCAGTTGAACCCGGAAAATAATTTCAAGTTTACATTAAAGCTCAAAGAAGAAACTTTAGCATTTAATATCCCCCAGGCCTTATGTCTTACGGTTGTCGAGCTTATCGTGCAAAGTATACCCTCAAACACCGTGGGTTCTGACCAGTTATCGATTTCCTCATCTATAGCCAGCAACAAAATTGAAATTAGTATTTTTCTTCTGGCTGAACACGATATTAAAATTCACTCTTTAAATTTATCTAACGTAAAATTACGGCTTCAAAGGTCTCTTGGCACTGAAGCAGATATTTCAATAAAAAGCCAGGAGCTCAATTCTGTTTTGGTATTATTAAATTACCCCATTAAACCTATTAAACAAATTACCTATGAAAAGGAAAGCAATAATTATAGATGATGAATATCTAGCTATTTCAGAACTTGATTTGATGTTAAAAGCTTTTCCTTCAATTGAAGTGATTCATAAGTCAGAAAAAGCAAAAGAAGCAGTTCAATCAGTCAATCAATTGAAACCGGATGTCATCTTTTTAGACATAAACATGCCGGGCATGTCAGGGTTTGAACTATTAGAAAATCTGGAAGAAGTGCCTGATGTGATATTTGTAACTGCCTATGACGAGTATGCCATTAAGGCATTTGAAATTAATGCACTTGATTATCTGCTCAAACCTATTAATCCAGACCGACTAACAGAGGCCATTGAAAGACTGGAAAAACGTACAAATCTATCACAAGAAAAAGCTGCAAATGAAAGGCTGAGCATGGACAAACGGATATTCATTAAGGACGGAGAAAAGTGCTATTTTGTACCCCTGGCTGACATATTCCTACTGGAAAGTGATGGCAATTATGTGAAGGTTTACTTTGAGGATAAGAAACCTATGCTTCATAAATCGCTTACTTATATGGAGAATAGACTACCGGAAGAAGTATTTTTCCGTGCCAACAGGCAGTTTGTATTTAACATGAATTACATCAAAAAAATAGACCCTTATTTCAGCAGTACCCTTCTAGTAGAATTAAAAAGTGGCCAGAAGATTGATTTGAGCCAAAGGCAAAGTGTGAAGTTTAGGGAGATAACAGGGGTATGATAAAAAGATTGAAAAACCTATTAGTAGATTAGTTTGCCAAAAAAGCTGTTCCTCAAAATTGAAATAACAGCTGATTCGGAGTAAGGAGTAATATGGATATATCTATTTATAAGAATAGCAACTATTTATCCGGAAGAGGTTATGTACCAAAGATTGCTTTATAGTGTAAATTTCAGAAATCTTTTATTGACTACGACAGACAAGATATACCCTTTGTTTTATGGCTGTAACTTAAGATTTAAGCTTATTTAGAAAACATTAGCAACATTCAAAATACTGGCTAGGCTTTCTTGTTATGATTTTGAATGTCATCATGAGGGAAAATCAATTTAAAGGTAGTTCCCTTCTCCTCATTGCTTTCTACAACAGCTTCACCACCGTGTGCTTTTACTACCTCGTTGACAAAAGCCAGACCGATGCCCCAACCTTTGGTGGTTCCGTCTCCCTGGTAATACCTATTAAAAATATTTTTTAAGTTCTCTTGAGGTATCATTTTTCCTGTATTCTGAACTGCAATAACAACCATTCCCTATTCCAGATAACATGAGACTGTAATTTTAGAATCAGAATTTCCATGTTTAAGTGCATTATTCATTAAATTACCAACCGATCTTCTCAACAGATCCAGGTCGATGCTTACATAGACATCCGCCACCTTCGGATCAAATTCAACATCCCTATTGTGCGAAATCCGGTAAACTTCAATCTGATTTTCCAGCTCGTCTATAATTTCAAAACTACTTCTCTTTATCGGGAATTTTTCACTCAAATTAACCTTGCCAACGTCCAGAAAGTCCTTTACAAGAAATTCTGCCTGCTGTGCACTGGTTTTTAAAATGTTAAGAATTTTACCTATTTTTTCTACGTCCAGATCCATCTCCAGCAGAGAAATGCATCCTTTTATATTACTCAGTGGATTATTAAGATCGTGTGTTATTGATTGAATAAACTCTTCACGATTCTCATCTTCAATCTCCAGCTCATTCGCCTTTTGTTCAGCCGCCTTTCTCGCTTTTATATGCACACCCTGCTTCAACATAAAAAAGGTTTCTGCTGCTTCTTCAATAGCATGATCCACCATAAACATAATATCATCTCTATCCTTAGGTTCGGTTATCTGATCAGTATCCAGTAGATGTAATATTTCTGATTTTAAAATATTGTATTCTTTAATCACATGCCGAAGTGAGTAATTACTAAATGAAGTTCGCTGCGCACCATGCAAACGACTATTCGATTGAATTTTTTCAATACCCTCCGACTCTATTTGCAAAATAATGGCATCCAACAAGTCAGGAACACTATTTTCTATGGCAGATTTGTCGTGTTTTAATATAATAGGCATCTCCTGTTGCACTTTCTGCAACCAATTTTTAAGGATTTTACCTTTATTACTTTTAAGAATATGAGCTGTTGACATGTGGAGATTTATGTGCCTTTTTTTAAGCTGTTCTTATCATTAACGCATGAAAAATCAGGTGGGCGAATTATGACCAAAAAATTAAAAACAAACTTCTCATTAAGTGGTTACGTGCTATTTTTCAGTAGGTTACTAAAACATAGCTAATACTCCAATTATCAAAACTCATTTTTTATGATGAAAATATAAGTAAAAGGTTAACACTTTACTAGAAAGGTAGTAGGTTAGGAATAAAGCTTGAAAGCTATCCAGGTTACTTTGGGCTTGTTTAAAGGTCTCAATAGCTTTCAACTTTCTCCTGATTTTAACCAAGCGCTATTTACTTTCATTTGGATCCCTTGAACTCTTTCATCATCATAAAATGTTATTCAATTATTTTTATTAATTAGTTTAAAAAAGGAAAAATATAACTCCTTTTTTATAAGTCAACCCTTTTTAAGCATGAACCTCACACAGATTCTCACTAAAATTGTTCTGTTCACTTTTTTATTAAGCTCCTGCAAAATGGATCAGTTTTTTACTCCTAGAAGTCCTTACGAAAAGTACAAAGAAACTTTAACTAACACTGATTTAAAAAACACTGCGTTGGCAAAAGATTGGATTGAGGCCGGAGAAAATGTTTTAAAAGACTCAATTAAAGTAACACTGCCATATGAAGAACTCATAAGATTTACAGCCAGTGAGCCAAAAGCTTCTTTACTCAGGTATGATGTAAAGGAGGGGCAGAATATTGAAATAACAGTTACCCCTATTTCAAGTAAAAATGCTATACTTTTTATGGATGTATTGGAGGACAAAAACAATGTTTTTAAGTTTCTTGATGAGAAGTTTGAAAATGACACACTCCAATATAAAGTCAAAAATCCTGCAGAGCATGCCATAAGAATTCAGCCTGAATTATTGAGAGGCGGAATATACCAAATAACTATTCGCTATACCTCCTCTCTGGCTTTCCCATTACCCGATAAATCATATAAAAATATCAGTAGTTTCTTTGGAGATGGCCGCGATGCCGGAAAGAGAAAACATGAGGGCATTGATATTTTTGCTGAAAGAGGAACACCAGTGACTGCTGTGAGCGATGGAACAATCAGAAGAGTGGGTACCAATAACTTAGGAGGTAAAATAATTTTTCTTTCGGGAGGTGGCTATTCCTATTATTATGCTCATTTAGATAGTCAGATGGTAAATACCGGACAGCGGGTTAAAATAGGCGACACTTTAGGCCTTGTAGGCAATACAGGTAATGCCATTAAAACGGCTCCCCATTTACATTTCGGTGTTTATAGTTTCGGGAAAGGTGCCATCAACCCTTTTGATTTTTTGGCTATTTCTGACCCTGATAATCAACTAGAGTTCAATGATACAACTTCCCTCAATCAATTTTATAGAGTAACAAATACTATAGTTAACCTTAGAGCCAAAGCAAATACTAATTCTAAAATAATTCAACAATTAAATTTAAATGAACTGGTGCAAGTAGATGCTGCCAATAAAAATTGGTTCAGAGTTCGTTTACCTGATGGCACTCAGGCATATGTTTATAAGAGCTTATTAACTGCCGCAGATAAGTCTTTAAATACTATCGAAATCACTCATGAAGACAACATAAAAGATCATTTTCTATCAAACAACTACTACCCGGCAAATATTCTAGCCAATGAAGCCGAATTATTGGGACGATTTAAAGATCATTCCTTAATAAGATTTACTAACGGTGATATCGCCTGGTTGAAAAGGGGTGAAAAAAGAAATACTAAGATTTGACGGTTGATCCAAATTAAAGAAGGCACCATTTCTTTGAAAAAACGATGCCTTCTTTATTCGGAGTATTAACAATCTTACTTTTCTCGTCCTCAACAATATCCACAGCGGGTCTTGCTGGTCTGTTTGCTAATTCCCATGCAGTGTAAAAAACCAGGTCCGTTCTCTTTTTTAATACATCAAACTCAATTTTTTCAACCGTATCAGTAGGTCTGTGATAATCATCATGTGTACCATTAAAATAGAAAATAATAGGCACTCCGTTTTTGGCAAAATTCCAGTGGTCAGATCTGTAGTAAATTCTATCCGGATGATCTTCAGCATTGTAGGTATAATCTAACTCCAGCTTGGTATAATGAGCATTCATATTCTCGCTAATTTTATGCAACTCAGTTGAAATTCTATCCGATCCAATTAAGTAAACAAATTCTCTATCTTCTTTATGTATTGAATCCACTCGGCCTATCATATCAATATTTAGGTTAGTAATCGTATTTTCCAAAGGAAATACAGGGTTTTCAGCATAGTGAGCAGAACCTAGTAATCCTTTTTCTTCACCAGTTACAGGCATAAAAAGTATACTTCTTTTAGGCGTATTACCCTCTTTTTTTGCTAATGCAAAAGCCTCAGCTATTTCCATAACGGCCGTTGTACCGGAGGCATCATCATCTGCACCATTATAAATTTCATCTCCTTTAATACCTTCGTGGTCATAATGTGCAGTAAGTACTAAAATTTCATCCTTCATATCACCACCTTCCAGAAAGCCCAATACATTTTCCGTTTCCATCACTTCCACTTTAATTTCCCCAAACACCTCAACTTTTACTTTATCTCCCATCTTAAGTTCAGATAAAGGTTTTCCAAACATTTTACTTGCATTTTCTTTGTAAGTAACAATGCTTGCCATTCCGCCCTCCTCAGGTTTCTTTCTTGAAATAGCACCCTGAGTAACATAATACTGACCGTATCGATTCACCATATTCATTTTTGAACTATCTTCTGCCAACACAACGGCACCTTTGGCTCCAGCTTCTTCCAACTTACTTAATACAGGTGTAAACTGGCCCTTTGCTTTAAAAACTACAAACTGATCTTGTACATTAATTTTAGAAAGGTCTTCATTATTGGCCTCGTTAATAAAAATTAAATCAACTTTTGTTCTCTTTATTGGGTGGCTCGACCAGTAAACCATACCATTCAAATTCTTTAAGGTATCTTTTCCGAAAATTATTTCAGCATCACCTCTTTTGGTTTGGTACAAGTCAAATTTCTGAAAGTAAGAACCATCCACCGGACCGGTTAAGCCGATTTGCTGGAAATGATTTTTAATATATTCTGCAGCCATTTTTTGCCCTTTTTTCCCTGTTTCCCTTCCTTCTAATGAGTCAGATGCTAACAGTGTTAAATGTCGTGTTAAATCGGCATCAGTTATACTAGCTGCGTATTTCCTTGCGAGCTTCTCATTCGTCTGCGATTGAGCTACATATGTACAAGAAAAGCTGACAATTAATAGCATTAATATTTTATTCATGATTAAATTATTTAGGTAAATTATTTTTTATTTTTTACTGTTATTCAAACAAATATACTCTTAAATATATTGTACTTTTGTGGCTTCATTCAGATGCCTGAATATTTTAAAGTTTTAAAAGAGTTTATCTTATTATTAATATGAAATGAACCTTCATTTAAATCTTCCCCAAAGCATTTATTTGAAAGCCAATTTCATAATAACGGTCTAAATTAACACAAAACCTATGAAATTAAACCCTCGATACCAAGAAAGATTTGATGTGAGGCATAATGCACCGGATAATCAGCAAATAAAAGAGATGCTTGAAACAGTAAAAGCAGATTCTCTTGAACATTTGATTGAGGAAACTATCCCAAAAGGCATCCGTCTCAAGCAGGATTTAAACCTGCCGGAAGCACAAACAGAATTTGAATTTCTAGAATCCTTCAAGGCTATGGCTTCTAAAAATCAAATTTTCCGCTCTTATATCGGTCTAGGTTATTATAACACGCATGTACCTGGTGTTATTTTAAGAAACATTATGGAAAATCCGGGTTGGTATACTGCATATACTCCTTATCAGGCAGAAATAGCGCAAGGCAGGCTGGAAGCTTTAATCAACTTCCAAACAACGGTAATTGACCTTACGGGTATGGAAATAGCCAATGCTTCTTTATTAGATGAAGGAACGGCAGCTGCTGAAGCGATGAGCATGTTCTACGGCTTAAGGAAAGGGAAGAAAAAGAATGCTACTGTTTTCTTTGTAGATGAAAATATTTTCCCTCAAACACTAGACGTATTAAAAACAAGGGCTATTCCTATCGGTATTGAATTAAAAATAGGCGACATTAATAAAATTGATGTTAATGATGAGTCTATTTTTGGCCTATATGCACAACAAATTACTCAAACAGGTGACATTATAGACCTGAAACCTATTTTGGAAGCAGCACAAGAAAACAATATCTACTCTACAATTGGAGCTGATTTACTTTCTTTAACGCTTGTAACACCTCCTGGTGAAATTGGTGCTGATTGTGTGGTGGGAACTTCTCAGCGATTTGGCATCCCAATGGGTTATGGTGGCCCGCATGCTGCGTTTTTCGCAACAAAAGATGCTTTCAAAAGACAAATACCTGGTAGAATTATTGGTGTTTCTGTAGATAAAAATGGTAATAAAGCCTACAGAATGGCACTACAAACCCGGGAACAACATATTAAAAGAGAAAAAGCTACTTCTAACATCTGCACTGCTCAAGTGTTACTAGCCGTAATGGCCGGTATGTATGCTGTATATCATGGCCCGGTAGGATTGAAGAAAATTGCTATTCGTACACATTCTCTTGCTAAGCTTTTAGCTAAAGGATTAGATTTCTTAGGCTACAAAGTATTGAATGCAAATTACTTTGATACCATTAACGTTGAATTAGAATCAGAGAAATTTAGAGAGACATTACACTCATTAACTTTAGAGCATAAAATCAATCTTAATTTTAGCACTGATAAAACAGTTTCCATCGCTTTAAATGAGACTACAAGAATTGATGATGTTCAAGAATTAATAGAGATTTTTGCCTTAGTTTTAGATGAAGACGCATCAAAATTTCCTATAAATGAGACAGCTGATGCCTTGGAGTTAGATTGGTCAGAGAATTTGATCAGAAAAAGTAATTATTTGGAGCATCCAATTTTCAATACTCTTCATGCTGAGCATGAAATGCTACGCTATATTAAAAGGCTGGAAAACAAAGATCTTTCTTTAGTACATTCCATGATTTCTCTAGGTTCATGTACCATGAAATTGAATGCAACCACAGAAATGATTCCGGTTACATGGCCTGAATTAGGAAATATTCACCCTTTTGCACCTAAAGAGCAAGCATTAGGTTACAGAGAAATGTTCATCAAGTTGGAGAACATGCTCACCGAAATTACAGGTTTCGATGCTACCTCATTACAACCTAATTCAGGTGCGCAAGGAGAGTATGCAGGCTTAATGGTAATCAGAGCATACCATTTAAGCAGAGGTGATACCCAAAGAACAGTAACAATTATTCCATCTTCAGCTCACGGAACCAACCCTGCCAGTGCAGTTATGGCAGGCATGGAAGTAGTGATTGTAAAATGCGATGAAAATGGTAATATAGATTTAGCCGACCTTAAAGCAAAAGCTGAGGAGCACTCAGCTAAACTTGCCGGCCTAATGGTAACATATCCTTCAACCCATGGTGTATTTGAAGAAGATATTCAGGAAATATGCCAGTTAATTCACCAGTATGGCGGTCAAGTATATATGGATGGTGCCAACATGAATGCGCAGGTAGGTTTAACTTCACCAGCTAATATTGGAGCAGATGTTTGTCACTTAAACTTACATAAAACTTTCTGTATTCCTCACGGTGGTGGCGGACCGGGCATGGGCCCTATTTGTGTGGCTGAGCATTTAAAACCGTTCTTACCAGGCAATCCAATCATTCCTACCGGTGGTGATTCCGCAATAACTTCCATTTCTGCAGCTCCTTGGGGTAGTGCGAGTATCTTGGCTATCAGCTATGCTTATATCTGTATGATGGGTGCTCAAGGCTTAAAAGAAGCTACTCAATTGGCTATTTTAAACGCTAATTATATTAAAGCCAGACTGGAGGGTAGTTTCCCAGTATTATATACTAACAAAAAGGGAAGGTCAGCTCATGAAATGATTATTGACTGCAGAGCTTTCAAAGATTTTGGCGTAGAGGTGGAAGACATAGCCAAAAGATTAATGGATTATGGCTACCATTCTCCAACAGTTTCTTTCCCTGTGCCAGGCACAATGATGATAGAGCCTACAGAAAGTGAAACTAAAACAGAGCTAGATAGGTTTTGCGATGCAATGATTTCAATCAGAAAAGAAATTCAGGAGGTGGCAGATGGTATAGCTGATGTAGAAAACAATGTATTGAAAAATGCACCTCATACTTTAAGCGTAGCTATGGAAGAAGAATGGTCTTTACCTTATTCTAGAGAAAAAGCAGTTTTCCCAATTTCATTTGTAAAAAGCAATAAGTTTTGGCCAACAGTAAGCAGAATTGATAGTGCTTATGGCGATAGAAACCTAATGTGCAGCTGTATTCCTATTTCAGAATATGAAACTGAAGAGCAAGCTTTAGCTTAATTTTCCATTTTTTTTTTATAAAAGCCATTTTAGAATTGAATTTTCTAAAATGGCTTTTTTTATGTATGCCTATTGTAAGAGTACATTATTGTATTTATATTTATTAGAAAATAAAATAAAAGAGATGAATCAAATAATTCTAATCGGTGATAAGAACCCCTTCTCCATGAAAACCAATAAAATTATGTGGGTTTTTAGTGGAGTACTTTATATTGGGACAGGTCTAATTCAATTTTATAGACACCAAGATGAAGCAATTAGTTTTTTTGTTTGGATACTTCTTATTCTTGGAGGATTATATTTGATACTCTATGGTTTTGTAGGTCTTTCAGAAAAATCAAAATACGCCCCTAAAGTACTATTAAATGAAGACTATATCCATATTAAAAAATCTTTTTGGAAACCTGCCAAACAATTAAAGTGGAATAATGTCTCAGCTATCAATTACCAATCTTATCAAATTGATTTTAGGCTAAATAAAGAAACCTACTCGTTTACCTATAACACAAGTTCTCATACCTCAATAGAGATTAAAAGAGCTATTCGGGAGCTCGCTGAAAATAAGGGGATCGAAGTAATTGGGGGTTAATTGTTACCTACCCTCTTTAGCATTCCAATTCCTGCAATGAAAAATATAAAACCTAAAATGGCCAAAGCCCATGAATTCAGACTTATTATAGGGGTGCCAAATATGCCCAAAACACCAAAAACAAGTCCGATAGCTCCTGCTATAGTCAGTATGATTCCAATTATTTTAATTGCCATAAATATAAAGTATGTGTAAACAATAAATGTACGATAAATTTTAAGCTTAGTTTTAAATGGCAAAATCGTACAATCCTAACACCATCCAGTAAGCATCCTTTCTTGAAGATACGAATATGAATTAGCTTTCAGAATTATCATTCATATTCTGAATGAGTCCATCTAAATCAAGATATCTGGAGGCCTTTAAGTAATTGTCATCATTATAATAAGCAAATATTACCGACCTTTCTTTAATAGTATTAATCACTTGTTCACTTAAGCCAACTGGTAAGGCAGGGCAGCCATAGCTTCTTCCTAAACGGCCATATCGCTTTACAAAATCTTCACTTACGTAAGAAGCCTCATGCATTACCACCGCTCTTTTCATCATATTATCATTCCAGCCTTTTTCGTCACCCATTAAACGCAAGCTGTAACCATTCCGGCCAGTATAGGTGCCTCCGGTTACATAAAAGCCAAGACTACTGGAGTTAGAGGATCTCTCATTAGAAAACTTAGTAGCTTTATCTTCACCCGTATTTCGACCATGGCTCACCAGTGAGTAATAAAGAAAATCTAATTCCTTCAGATCTATTGTATAAAATCTTTTATCGCAGCTGCTTTTAGTAAAATCAATGATGGAAAGAATTTCCTTTTCATTTAACCTGTTTTCCTGGCGCAAAGTATAATAACCAATCATTGCGTACCTAAAAGGCTCATAACTCAACTCCACAGTAGGATTATTTATCATCAGTTTATCATAAAGCGACTTCACCGTATCCTCAAAGTTCATCACATTCCTGAATGGGCTATTCTGCAAAGCTGTTTTTTTCCTTAAGGAATCTATTTCGAGATCTTTTTCCAGTACTACAGGATCAGTGAGCGAATCCATATCAGCATGAATACCACTCTCTATCTCTGATTCCAGCTCTACTGCTTTATTCGGTTTATTTGAGCAAGCTATTATTGTGAAAATTAAAAAAATGGATGGAATAAAAAATATACGGTTACTAAGCATTAAAAATTTAATTTTATTTAAACAAATATTTATTGTCTATAATATGAGATTAATTATGCGCCTTAAAAAAACTCATTAACAATAATGACTTCAATTATTAAATAGTTCCCTTTTCTCTCTCTAATGTACCATTTCATACAGTTATACAATTCTACAGTACTTAGCTTTGTCCTTGTAAAAGCTTTCTCTTAGCATTGCTTGCTAATTCTTTTAATATTTCAAGTTTCTCAAGCTGTACTTTATCAAACCCATAAACATCATCGAAAAGCTTTAACCTTCCACTGTCATCCACCCAGGCTGTTAAGTAAGCTATCTGAACATGATACTTTTGATTTAAATACACCTTGTGAGGTTCTTCTTCAAGTAATATGCTGTTCATTTTATCTTTGCTCCAATCTCTATTATCTGAAAGCAAATAATCAGCTAACTGAAACGGTCTTTCCAGCCTCACGCATCCATGACTCAAATCTCGGTTGGTTCTACTAAAAAGCACATCTGCAGGAGTATCATGTAAATAAATACTTAGGCTATTGGGGAACATAAATTTCACCTCACCAAGTGAGTTACCGGGCCCGGGTTGTTGTTCAAATTTGTAATAGTGCTTTTTCTTAAGCTCACTATCCTGCCAATCAACAAAATAGGGATCAATCTCTTTATTATCTTCATATATAATAAAATCCTCCTCAAAATGGCCAGAATTCTCCTGTAACTTAGGCACCATTTCATCCCATATTATACTTTGGGGAACCGTCCAGGTGGGGTTAAATACTATGTGACTTAATGTATCACTGAAAACAGGTGTAGGCTTCATTTCTTCACCTACAATTACCTTCATTTGCATCGCTACTTCATTTCCATTAAATATTCTCAGTGTATACTCAGGAATATTTACCATGATCAGATTTTCTCCTATACCTTCAGGTAGCCAACGCAACCTATCGAGATTAAGCGCCAAAAGCTCCTTCAATTCTTTATCCTGCATATTTAAGAAGTGCAAAGTTGACTCTCCAGGTAAGCCATCTTCTTTTAGATTAAATGCTTCCTGAAAGCTTTTAATACCTTCGATTAACGTAGAATCCAATACATTTGCGTGAATATCCATTTCCACATCTACCCCCCACTGATTCAGGTTATTACGCAACAATCTTATTTTCTCATCTTTCCAGCCAACTTCAAATTTATCAAGTGAATCAAAATTAAAAGAAATAATATTTCTGGGTTTACTATATATCAACTTTCTCAGTTGTTCTCTAAGTTGATAGTAGAAAGGGAAAGCCGGCTGTACATTTTCAACAAATTTAGTGATTGAATCAGCCCTATCCAATTGCAGGAATTTTTCTATTTCAGCATCTTCCTGCTCGTTTTTAAACCAATAATTTTCTTTGTAACCCGGGCTTAATATTTGGCCTTTGTTTAGGTGAGATATAAATAATAAAAATGAGGCTGTAGCATCCCTGTCCAGTTGTCCTATCCTTTTAACATCAGTCTCACCGCCTTCATAAATAGCTTTGGATTCGGCTTTTAAATAATGGTAATTATACACCTCAGAACTAAGTCCAAAATCCTTAGCATTGCCTAAAGTCTCTAATAAGGAGGTGAACAAATTTGAAGGACCACTATTCAGAAGCCATTTGGTTTGTGCTTTATTTTTTTGATAGAAATTTCTTAGCTTTCTAATAACTTCATCTTTCCGAGCGGTATCAATTACCACTGCCTTATTAAAAAAAGCTGAGTCATTAGCCACTAATGTAATAGGTGATGGTTTTTCCGAAGTAGTAGAATTTCTCTCTCCACAACTTGAAAAAATTAACAATATAAAAATTAAAATACTGTAAAATATTTTAGTCACAAGCGTAAAAGTTTAAAAAGTGAGATTTTTTCATAAATCTCTTACAATAAAAAAAAGCGACTATAAATTAATATTAGCCAATTTAATAGCCTTCATGGAATAAAAAGATGCGAAAGTATATTACTATATTATCACAAGCCATGTATTTAATTATACGAAAGCGGCCTCATAAGTTTTAAAAGATCTTTTTTTTCTTTCCAGAAATTTACTTTTAAAAACCTTTTATGTATTGAAGCTAATTTAGCACTACCTTTAATATACCAATCGTTCAGTTATGAAAGCAGCAACAATTAGCGAAATAAAAAAAGAATTAAAGCATCTTTCTCAGGAGGAGCTAATGGAATTATGCCTGAGAATTGCCAAATACAAAAAGGAAAATAAGGAGCTGCTCACCTATTTACTTTATGAAGCACAGGATGATGATGCGTACATTCGTGCGGTAAAAAACGAAATTGATCTGCTTTACGACCAAATAAATACGCAGAACTACTATTGGATGAATAAAGGCATCCGAAAAGCGCTAAGAATAACGAGAAAGTTTATTCGCTATTCACAAAAGAAAACGATTGAAGTAGAATTACTCATCTATTTTTGTTTGAAAATGAATGAGCTCAAACCCTCCATTAAAAACCATAATGGACTGTTTAATCTTTACGAAAGACTAATTCTAGCAATCAATAAAAGTATAGAAAAACTACAGGAAGATTTGCGTTATGATTACACCATTATGATGGATGATTTATAAGATTCCGGATCAAAATTTTAATTTTAATCCAAGTCCATAATTTTCTATTGCAAAGCCTAACTTGAAACGATCATTTTTAGCACCTAGCACAGATTGACGAGTATTATACAAATCAATTGCCTTATCTGCCTTTCTATCAGCCTTAATGCTTAGTGGTACGGCCAATAAAAATATCCCAGCCCCTATTCCAGCTACCCCAAAACTAAAGCCTTCATTATCTTCGGCCCTTATTAATTCCCCTGCAATTATACCAAGACCAATTCCGGCCGTGAGTCCTGAAAAAAACCTCCACCTTCTTGAAGCTTTTAATTCTTTATAGGCATCATTATAAGGTTTCATCAATTTAATTACATCACGTTGGGGAACTGCCTCTCCTAAAATATAATATTGGTTAAGTAACATAACTGTTCGTCTTTCTATCAGAGGAACGTCTTTAGATTGAAGATTCGGAATCTGCGAAAAAGACTTAGATGTAGATACAACAAATAATGTAGTAATAATAAAAAATATTCGCATCATCAATATTTAAGGTTTGCAATCAATAAACTTGGTAATTATCGCACTCAATTAGCACGTACTTTTGTTGCTAAAATAGACAAAAATTATACCAAATTAGTACCTATTTTTGCCATTATAAATTAATTATGGTAATCACACTTCTCTTTTTGAGTAGGGAAAATGGTAGAATCCTCCTTAAGAGGAAGGTTCAAATCAGCCATATTATACATAATTCCATGAATTTTAAGCAACACTTAGATTCATTTTATGATAACGATAACATCTTATAATGTTCTTTAATCATTGGTGCTATGAAAAAACTATTACTAGTATTTCTTTTACTTCCCACCCTACTTTTTGCTCAGGACAAAGAAGTGCTTTATAAATTAGAGCAATTAGGGAAAAATGTAAATACTCGTTACCATGAAACCGCTCCTTTGGTAACGCCCGACAATAAAAGACTCTATTTTACGGTATCCAACCACCCTGAAAATAACGAAGGCACAGATAATACACAGGATATCTGGTATTCAGATAAGTTGCCAGATGGTAATTGGAGTAAAGCACAACATATGGGTTCTCCGCTTAACAACAGGAAATTCAATCAGGTGCTCTGCATTGTAGATGATGGAAACACCCTTTTAGTACGAGGCGGGAAAAATAAAAATAAGGAGGGCTTTTCACTCACAACGCGCACCGGGGACGGCTGGACTAAACCGAATGCTCTGGATATAAAAGAATTTGAAGAGATGAACAAAGGCAGGTTTTCAGGAGCCGTAATCTCTCAGGACAGATCTGTTTTACTAATTTATATGAGTGAAAGAACGGGGAAAGCTTTTAGTGATTTATATGTAAGTAAACTACAAAATAATGGCAGCTATTCTCAACCTGAAATGATCAACAGCCTGAGCACTCCTCAGGATGAATTTGGCCAATACCTGACGAATAATGATAAAACTATGTATTTCGCCAGTAACCGACAAGGAGGTTTGGGAGATGTGGATGTTTGGAAAACCGAAAGATTAGATGATAGCTGGCAAAAATGGAGTGAGCCTGAAAACATTGGAGCACCCATTAACACCTCTGGTTTCGATTCTTATTTCTCAATTGATGAAAGTGGTAAAAATGCATTTACTACGAGGACCTATGTTAGTGCAGATGGTAGCAATATGAATATTTATGCATTAGTTCCTAAACCAAAAATTACTGTGACAGGCACTGTGTTTGATGATGAAACACAAGAAACTATTTCACTTAACTTACTTATTAATTTAAAGGAAGAAAATAAGTTTTCTATTACTACAAAGGAGGACGGGATATATTCATTTACAACTATAGAAGAAGATATTTATCAATATGAAGCTGAAAAGTTAGGCTATTCTGCTCTTGCAGATGAAATAGATTTAAGAGGTATAAAAAAAGATACTACCATCACAAAAGACCTTTACCTCACTCCAATTCAGTCAGAAATATTTTTATACGGCTATGTATTAGATGCTGAAACTGAATATCCTGTAGTAGTTAAGGTTAAAAGCGCTCAAGGTAAATGGAGTAAATCAAAAGAAAGTAGCTATGCGGATGGTGCCTACAGAATGCAATTGAAAGGTGAAGGCACTTATAAAATCAGCATAACCGACTCAATTTATGAAAGTGTTGAAAAAAATATTGATATAACCTTAGCAACTGGTGAGTTCTTCAAAGAAGTTAGACAGGATTTCGTCTTAAAAAAACGAATTTTACCTTATGTGTTATCAGGCTACACATTTGATAACAAAACTAAAGAACCAATTTCAGCAACAGTAGCTATAGATGATAATGATACTATTCTTGCTACAGTTAAAAGTGATGAATCAGGATTTTATACAGTTAATATTCCTGTAGCCGATAAATATAAAATCAGAGCTAACAAAGAGAGTTATTTAAATTTAGAAGACGAAGTGAATGTATTCGACAATCAGGATTTTCTTTATTACAATAAGGATTTGTATTTAGACCCTATTGAAGTAGGAGTAACTGTCATCATTAAAAATATATATTTCAACTTTGACAAAACCGACTTAAAAAGAGAGTCTTATCCTGAACTCAATCGACTTACTCAGTTAATGAAGACTAACCCTGGAATTACCATTGAAATAGCTGGACACACTGATGACAAAGGGAGCGATGAATATAATTTGGAGTTAAGTGATGGAAGGGCAAATTCTGTCATGAATTACCTTCTTGAGCAAGGTATTGATGCCGCAAGAATGATTGCTAAAGGATATGGCGAATCAGAACCTATCAGCACCAATTATACTGATGAAGGCCGAGCGGAAAATAGAAGGGTAGTATTTACCATTTTAAGCAAATAATGATTGCTCAAAGATAGAAGATTTATAAGAAGTAAATTTACATATTTCAAAGCAAATGTTAAACCGTAATGGTTTTTCAGCTTGTGTAATCAAACGCTGAATAACTAGGCTACATTATTCATTTTGGGTAAAGGTCTATAGGCATAATATTGCAATACTACTTCAATAGCAATTTCTATAGCTTCATTAATAGGTAATATTTGATTGGCAAGCCTAAAGTCAATTTGCATAAGCTTTTGGTAATAATCCGAAAAAATTGGCACTTGCTCTTTTCTCTTAAGCATTGCTATCGCTTCGGTATAGTTTTCTACTTGTTGCTCCTTAATTAACTTGCAAGTAATTAATCGTAACTCTCCATATTTATCCCTTCCGGCACCATAACCGAATAACCGACAAATTAAACCTCGAAATAGATAATGCCCACAACTTCCCTTGGCCTGATCCACCGTTGAAATGGGTTTATACAAAATACAAGTAAGAGAGGTTTCCTTTTGCACCAATGATAACATCTCCTCGGCCTTGCCCTGCTTAAACCAATCAAATGCAAGCGGTAGAAACTCCAAAGGAGAAGCCTCTATGTCTGACTTGGTACAACATTTACCACAGCCTGAAAAACAATAAATACCTGATTGTTTGCGAAAAGAATTTATATCGATGTCTAGCTGGGCATACAATGTATTGACCTGCTTAACTTTTTGAATTATACTCATAGATGTAATCCAAAAGTACGATAACGGCTTCGATTTGTTAGGTCTTTACTAACTTATATTTATGATCTTTGAAAGTACGCTTTAATCAAATCACTTTAATCACACAGTATTGGGTAGAGAAGTATTTTTGACTAATCTCTAACACTCTTTCAGATGTGATGTTTTTGATAGCATTTACATAATCTTCAAAATATTGATGAAAATCAACCCCATCAAAAAGTTTCGCTTTATAATTATCTGCCTGACTAAAAATAGTATCTAAATGCCCTGCCAACTTACCCAGCATGTAATTTTTAACGGTCTCAAGTTCGTTTTCGTCAACTAATTCAGTCTGCATTATCTTCATTTCCTTAAAGATCTCTTCAACAGCCTCATCCACAAATTCCAATTTAACATCTGCACCAATTATATGATAATCTACATATTTATAATTGAGTATGGATGAGTAAATACCATAAGTGTATCCTTTATCTTCTCGGATATTTCTCATTAATCTAGAACCAAAGTACCCTCCAAGTATTTCATTCGATATTGATAAATCGAAATAGTCAGGATCACTTTTAGCAATAGATAAACTACCCAATCTTATGGAGGCTTGTACCGATCCTGGTTTCAGATACACTTCTGGTTTATAATCAGGGAGCAATTCTGGTTTATATTCAGATGCAGGGTTCTCAAATTTCAAAAGCCCAAAAGTATCATCAATTAACTTCTCTACTTTGGTGGATACATCACCCGCAACAATTAAATTAGGTTTTACTTTGCTAAGTATATCAAAATAAGAAATAACGTCCTTTATCTGAAGTGCTTTTATATGCCTTTCCTCTAATACCAAACTATATGCAGACCCTTTGAGCAAATTATTCCTTAATAGCTTTGTAGCAATTAATGCATTCTTTTGGGCATTTACCCTTATTTTTTGAATTTGCTGTATTTTTATTTTCTCAAAGTCTTCCTGATCAAATAATGGCTCAGTAATTACACTCTTTAAAAGAGGTAAGAGAACTCTTACATGATCTTTCAGGCATAACAATGTTACAGTGATATGATCATAATCTACACTTACATCCAGGTGTGCCCCGTAGTGATCTAGGGTGTTTTGAAAATCTACAGAACTATAACTTTGGGTACCTTCTGTTAATAGCTTTCCACAAATACTGGCCTGACCGGGAATCTCCTCATGTATTTTCCCTATAGAAAATACGCAATCTAATTTTATAACAGGATTGGTATCATCGGTTAAACAGTGTAGCTCTAATCCATTTTTTAGATTTATAACTTGAGGCTTAGTCAAAGCCAAATCATCAAGCATATAGGCTTCTGGAGCCTGCTTTCTATCTAGCATAAATTTTATTCAGTAATGGATTTTCTATTAGATGAGTTTAAATTTTCCATATTAAAACAAGCAGTAAAACGAAGTGTTTCACCTAATGGATTTTGACGTGCTACCGGTATTAAATAAGAAAAATCTAATCCTAAAACCTGATATCTAAAGCCAAGACCAGCAGTAAAATATTGTCTCCCTCCTTTGGTTAAATGCTCATAAAAATAACCTGTTCTCACAGCAAAAACATCATTATACCAATATTCAAGACCTGAGGCAATACTTATTTCACGTAATTCCTCATTAAATCCACCGGGCGCATCGCTAAAAGAACCAAACATGCCAGGAAGCACACCAATATTATTACGGTTACTGGTACTGTCTTCAGGATTTGGTGTAGGCACCATTAATTTATTTAAGTCAATCGATATTGTGAGTGAGTTATAAGCGTCCAAAGCGGTAGTAAAAGCAGTACCTATCTTTAAATTAATAGGTAGAAATTGCTCATTATCACTATTTGAATAGGTGATCTTATTTGAGATATTTGATAATTGCAATCCTGCAGAAAAATCAGAATCATTACCATTGAAAATCACTGGTTTAGTATAAAGCAATCCTATGTCAACACCTAATGCAGTGGCCGGTTTCGGATCCTGCAAACTTGAGCCCTGATAATCTCCAAATAAATTAGACCTGGCAATTCTGGCAGTTAAAGAGGCACTTAAATTATCACTAAGCTTTCTGGCATAAGCCACCGCTATAGAAAAATCTTTTGGAGAAGCCTCTAAACCATCACCTTGAACTCCAGTATCAGTAAAGAATATACTGCCTAAATCGAAATATTTCATTGATATACCTATTACTTGCTCTTGGTCAAGGCGATAATAGCCACTTAAGTAAGAAATAGACATGTCATTCACTCCTATGGATGTTAACCATGGAGAATAGGAAACTGAAGCGCCAATTTCGTTTTCAACAAATGCTAATCTTGCAGCATTCCACTGCATGGAATTTGCATCTGCAGAAAGAGCTACCCCTACATCGCCCATACCAGCTGACCTTGAGTCTGGAGAAATTAATAAAAAAGGCATGGCTGTAGTTATTACATTTCTTTGCTCATCCGGACTTTGTCCGGTAACAGTAGGCCCCCCACTAACTTGTGCTTTTACAGAGTAGCAAACTACTACTTGCACTAATATGAATACTATGAATTTTGCTTTTCGCATTTTCTCTTATTTAACTCAAATATACTTAATTGATTACAATTAACTTTTTAATTTCCTGTGTTTTTGCCTGATCTTCTACAGAACGAAGAAATACCCTGATAAAATATAATCCTGGAGCTACTTTTGTTCCATTTTGATTTGTAAGATCCCAATTATCTTCTCTCTTTTGATCAGATGTAACAAACGAATGCTCATGTATTAATTTTCCCTGTGTATTAATTATTTGGTAATTCACCTCAGTTTCCTTATTTCTTCGGTTTTGTTCCAACCTAAAGTTTGAAAAACTAACGGCAGGATTGGGGTATACCACAAAATTTAATATTTCTAACTGATCATTATCAACCACAAAAAACTCAATATTATTTTCTGATAAATTATTATTTACATCTTTGGCCTGAACACTTAGGTTGTGCCAGCCCCCTTCCAAATTTCTGAAATTATAGCTTATCTCTCCTTGCTGGTAAGAATCAACATCGTAATAAAAATAATCGTTTAATTCAATAGGCTCTTCATTATCCAATGTAAAAACTATTCCATTATCTAAGCCTATTTTTGAAATACTTATTCCATATTCATCGTACAATTGAATTAATAAGGTCGCATCACTGCCCACTTTATCTTTATTAATAAAACTATAGTCATCCATAAAAATACTAATGTCAGGGCCTACTTTATCATTATTGTTAAGATTTCCGCTGCCGCCAATATAAAAATCGCTATTAAAGCCATTTGCATCCTCATAACCTTCGTCGGGTATTACATACATACTAATTTTACCCATATCAATTTGATAATTCAAATTCTTTGGCATATTAAAATTCAATAGAAATTCGCCATTCGATATACTACCTTGCCCTCTGTAAAGTACATTTTCAAAACTCTCAAATTCCAGTGATGCTTCCTCTCGCTCAAAGGTTTTTTTGGTGACAGCTTTATCAAATATTTCTGCTACTACTACTCCACTATAATTGTTCATCTTATTGCCTGTGAATGAAACTATCTCTCCACTTACAGATATCTTATTCATACTCTTTAAGGTATCTGTCACTCCCTCTTCATTCAAAATTTCTGTTACTACAGCTTGATGAACAGGTTGAGCAAGCGTTAGTGCCGGATCCCCCAACAATATAAAGTTTCTGTTGGAAACCCCTACAATACCATTATTTTTAGTTTGCTTCATTATGTCTCCCAGCTTTTTGGGACCTTCGCCTATTCTATCAAATACACTATTGTAAAAAGATTCATTAAGCCTATAATTAGAAGCCGAACTTACAGGCCGAGCAGTGGTGAGTAATCCTATAGCTCCTCCATCTTTCATTAAAATTAAATCTTGCGCTCCGGAAACTATCACTGGATTATCGTGCCGACCAAATTCACATGTGGCCGTTACAAACAAAGGAAGTTTATCTTTATTTTCCCATTGAGCAATCATATTACGTGTTAAGATACTTTCATCAGTCCAGGAAGTTTCAGAACCATGTCCGTTAAAGTTTACAATTAAAGCCCCCTTATCTATCATTTCATTGATAGCAGCCTGCATTTTTGGAGACCTCTCCAAACTGGCAAACACTTCTTGCTCAAAAGCCCCCAAATACAATTTATTAATATTATAGTTACTGTAATTATCTACCACATACTGATTTAAACTTTCAGCATCTCTCTGATGTAAATTATTGTCACCATCATCAGCAATAAAATAAACATCGTTTCTCCATTTCCGAAATGTATTTGGATTTGTTTCGTAATTAATAATCTTATCAACTGTATTTTGAGCCTCCATTAAAGTTTTACAAGGTATTCGTCCAACTCCAATATCTATATCATCTACGTTGGAAGAAGTCTCTTCCCATACACCCTCATCATCCTCCATAAATCCGTAAAAATCATCAGAAGAATAAGTAAAAACAGGATGTAGAGAGTTTCTTGATTGATAGATGGGAACAAAATTAGTATTGTTATTAAGTCTATTTTTGTAATCATAAGAAGCTGCCCCCATCAATAAAACATATTTTAATTTACCCGGATTCTGGTCATTAAGATATTTGATATAATTCCTGATGGCGGAGACATCCTTTCTTCCTGATCCAAACTCATTGGCTATCTCCTCTACTGTGCTTACTCGGGATATAAATTGATTATGATTATTTCTGTAGCTAGCGAGTCTGTTAGCGGCTGATAAAAACGAAGAATGAGTAATTATTAGAAAATCCGGGATATTATTATCCTTTAAATTTTGCGAATTAACCTGATCTACAAAAATTGGCTTTTTAGATGATACTTCATTAAAAACTACAAATTTTACTTCTCGCTCATTTGAATTATTTTCGAAACTAAAAACTCCATTCTGATGGCTAATTTTTTTGGCACTAATAGGGTCTGTCACATTCCACACTTTATGGTTTTGAGCATTTTTCAACGCTATTCTGTAAGTCCCTAATTTTTGAAACTCACTATTCCTTAAAATAATTTGATCTGCCATTGGCTCCAGTTCCTGTGGTATTGAAAGCAACAAGTTATCTAAATATCCATCCGAACGGCCACCACCATTGCTTATATGAGAAAGCTGCACTTTTACTTGCTGACCACTTAATAGAGAGGTACTAACATCTGAATTTTCGCTTATAATATGGCCACGCAAGTCGTAAACAAATTGCCTTATAGAAAAATCATTTACTGTAGGTAAATCAACCTGAGCTAAATCAAAATCGTTAATCCCAATTCTAAGCGTTGCTGAATTGAAAGTTTGCACCATATAATTAGTGCGTAATTTAACTTGCCTATTCGCTGCTAAATTTCTGGTAAAGGAAAAATTGAAATCCCTGTCTCTGGTAACATTAAATGACTCACCAAACCAGTGTCTGCCAGATCTTAAGAGATTAATCTCATCTAACTCATGCGTTTGTATATCTTCAAACCAATTGATTGTAACTGACCCAGAGGTTGGCTCTGTAAAAGAAACATTTTCAACTATTTTACTTGGGCTCTCTGCATTAAAATCAACAAAATAATAAAGTGAATCAGCGTATATGTTATTTTCATATTGATATGATTCAGATTCAAAATCAAAATACACATTCTGTACTCGGTCTGCATAGAAATACACCACTTCTCCTTGCTCAAAAACAGCATTACTATTTGCTTCAACCTCTATACTTATTGGCTGCGGATCAGTTGGATAATCTACAGAATTAGCTTGCGGCAAGCTGCCTCCCTGCATTCCATATATTTGGATTGTATAAGGGTTAACCTGATTAGGATTTAGAGAAGCTGATTGTAAGAACTCAAAATCTATCTTATATATCCCTTCTGTAGTAGTCGCAATTTTTACCAAGCCGGTTTTATTTAAAACCGATTGAGCCAATAACTGACCATTAGAAAATAAGAGGATAAATAAGAGTAAAAACTTATACTGCATGAAAATTTTAAAAGATAAACGTATTTGCTAACATAAATTTTAGATGATTAATTTCTTTTGCTGATGAGAAATTGAATACCTGATAATAAAATATAGCTTATTATAACGAAAGGAATTGCAGAAAATTTAAAAATAGCTAAAAATATGATGGAGAAAATAATCGTTAGATATCTAAAAACATTGTCGCCCCATTTTAAATTTTTAAATTTCAATGCTATCATTGGTAGTTCAATTACCAGTAATATAGAAAAAATGAAAGAAATGAGTAACAAACTGCCGGTTGCAAATATAAAATCAAAAAAATCATATTCTTTCAAAAAAATAAGTGATCCTATCAAAAGTGCATTGGCAGGAGTTGGTAAACCCAAAAATTGATCACCCTGTCGGGTATCAATATTAAATTTAGCCAGCCTAAAGGCGGAACAAACAGCAATAATAAAAGCTAAAAAACTTAACCAGCCGGCACTATTATCCTGTAAATACTGAAAAACTATAAAAGCAGGAAGCACTCCAAAAGTAACCATGTCTGCCAATGAATCCAGTTGTTTGCCAATCTCAGAATGTACTTTTAATAATCTGGCTACCATTCCATCAAAAAAATCAAAAACAGCTGCTAATGCTATAAAATAAGCGGCATAGATAAAATTGGACTGCAAAGCAAAATAAATTCCAATGCAACCTGAAACCAGGTTTGCAGCAGTTATGAAATTGGGGATGTTCTTCTTTATCATATCAATTTAGTGAATTGCGCAAAAGGGATTAGAATTTTTCTCCTTTAGTAGAGTTGTTTCCGGGCCATGACCACAATATACTTTTACCTCATCATGGTATTTAAATAATTTTTGTTGAATACTATTTATAAGCGTATCAAAATCTCCACCGGGAAGATCTGTCCTGCCTATGCTGCCATCAAATAACACATCCCCTCCTATAAAAACTCTTTCTTTCTCATTCATTAACCCTATGTGTCCAGGAGCATGGCCTGGCAAAAACAAAACTTCAAACTCGATATTCCCAATAAAATGTTTATCTCCTTCTTTTAAGAATTTATCAGGCTGGGTGGGCTGGTAATTTGCAAAGCCATAACCTGCCGCATAGGAAGGTACCGCTTGTAAAACAGGTAAATCCAATTCATGCATGAGGAGAGGAACACCAAAAGTATCCTTAACAAAGGCATTTCCCAGTACATGGTCGATATGACAATGTGTATTAATTAATTGCTCAATTTTAATGCCTTCCTCCGCTATAAAATGAGTTAATTCATTTTGTTCATAACCTTCATAACACCCAGGATCAATTATGGCTCCAATTTTGTGGTCATCATAAACTAAGTAGGTATTCTCCATAAATGGATTAAAAACAAAATGCTTTATATGTATCATATCAATAAACTTTACTGCAAATTTGTTGAAATTTAAACTGAATGCCTAAAATTTGATTATTAATGTATGAAAGTTGATTTCTTAATTGTGGGTCATGGTATTGCCGGAATTTCTATTGCAGAGCATCTGGAGCAAAATAATGCATCGTTCATGGTCATAAATAACGAAGTAGCAGATTCAAGCTCTAAAGTGGCAGCTGGTTTATATAATCCTATCACGGGTAGGAAAATGAAAAAAACATGGCTTGCAGATGAGTTATTTCCTTACCTGGAACAATTTTATGGAGATCTGGAAAAAAAATTGAAAGCTAAATTTTTAATAGAAAAAGATATTTTCAGACCTTTCGTTTCTATTGAAGAACAGAATGAATGGATTGGAAGTGACCTTCCAACTGAAGATAGTGAGCTCAATTTTATTAAAAACGTAGCTACTAAATCTACATTCGGAGAATATATTAATGACCCGTTTGGTGGTTTGTTGTTAAAACATTCCGGATTTATTGATTTAAACAATTTAATAACAGCCCATAAAAAATATTTACTAAAAAAGAATCAGTATATCAATAAAAAAATGGCCTACGATGAATTAGAAATAAATAGTGATTTCATATCCTATGGAGAGATTCAGTCAAAAAATATAATTTTTTGTGATGGTGCCCTCACTCAAAATCCATATTTTGAATGGGTTCCCAATGCTCCTGTGAAAGGCGAACTTTTACATATTCAAACAGAAGCTCCTTTGCCTGATAACGTGATTTTTAATAGAGGCATATTTATAGTGAAAAATAGCGAGAAGGATTACTATAGAGTAGGTGCTACCTATGAATGGAGAAATTTAGATACAGAACCTACAGAGAAAGCCAAAATTCAATTGGAAGGAAAATTAAAAGAATTGTTAAAAACTCCGTTTAAAGTAGTTGATCAGGTGGCAGGAGTCAGGCCAGCTTCTAAGGATAGAAGACCTCTTATAGGGAACCACCCCGAGCTAAAAAACGTTTTCCTTTTTAATGGATTAGGGACGAAAGGCGTATCTCTCGCACCTTATTTCGCAAATAATTTTTGTTTATCTCTCTTAAAAAGAGAAAAATTAAAAGAAGAGGTCGACATAAGTCGTTACTATTCATTATATTCAAGCTAATATTTTTTTCATATATGAAGAATATTTTTATAAAACTTATTTTACTACTTATTACAACCCTATGTGTTGGGTTAAACCATTCAAAATCACAGGATAACGAAGAGGTATACGGTAAAAACAGAATTCAATATAGAAGTTTCGATTGGAAATATTACAGCTCTCCTCATTTTGATGTGTATTATTATCAGGGAGGACAAAAAATAGCGAAGCACGTAGCCGACTATATTGAAGATGAGTACAATAGGATCACCGACATAATGGGGTACGCTCCATATATTAAAACTAAAATTTTTATTTATAACAGTGATTTAGACTTAACACAAAGTAATGTAGGAATTAAAGAGGCTACCTTTGATGTAGGTGGTCAGACTAACTTTCTAAAAACCCATGTCGAAATTGCATTTCAAGGCTCTATTTCAGATTTTGAAGATGATTTAATTTATAAAATCTCTAAGCTATTTATAGATGATATGCTTTTTGGAGGTTTGGTTTCTGAAGTTTTTCAATCTACTTATCTTTTTACAGTCCCTGAATGGTTTGTAAATGGAATAGCAGCCTATATTGCTTATGGGTGGAGTGCTGAAATGGATGATTTTGTACGTGATTATTTATCAATGAATAATGCGGATAAAATAAAAAAATTGAGTGGGAAAGAGGCTATGCTCGCTGGACAATCTATCTGGAATTTCACTTCTGAAAAATATGGGAGAATCAATATCTCTAACATTTTAAATCTTACTAGAATAATTAGAAATGAAGAAAAAAGTATTACTAACACATTAGGAATTCCTTACAGAGCCTTTCTAAGTGAGTATCGATATTTTTATCTAAACAGTGCCAGTGAAGATGAAATGATGAAGCCGGAAAGAAAAAAGCAGCTTTCAAAACCATGGAAAAAAGATTTGTTATATAAATCAACATTTAGTCCGAATGGTGAGTATTTAGCTTATTCTATAAATGACCACGGTAAGTTTAAGGTGAAATTGAGAAATATTACGAATGGGAAGGAAAAAACTATACTTAAAGGTGGTATCAAAAGATTAGATGATAAATTTTTTGAGAACCTACCAATTTTAAGTTGGGGGGATAGCGCCACACTTGGTGTTGTTTCTCATGAGAGAGGTGTCAATCTTCTGTATCTATACAACCCATACACTAAGGAAATGCAAAGCAGGGATCTAAGGAGATTTGATCAGGTGAATCAAATGGATATTTATCCTAATGGTAAAACTGCTGTAATTAGTGCCAACGTAAATGGCCAATCCGATTTATATTTAGTAAGTACAGGCCGTCCAAATATTAGAAGACTAACAAATGATGTATTTGACGATTTGCATCCGGCCTTTATACCTGACACCAAAAGAATTGTGTTTTCTTCTAATAGAAATATTGATTCATTGTCAATAAATTACGGCTATGATAAAATTTCAGAAAACTACAACCTGTTTGAGTACGATATTGATAATACGAAAGATGTGCTTACAAGAGTTACTAATGACTTTGGAATCAATAGGTCATTAAAAATAATTGATTCTACCAAATATTACTTTTTAAGTGATAAATCAGGCATATTTAATCTCTACGAATTTAATCCAAACAAAAAAGTAGCTAATCAGATTACTTCATTTAATACGAGCATTCAATCTTACGACATAATTCCTGAATATAATAAGTTCAGTTTTGTGATGAATCAGGATACAGGTCATAACCTATACTACTACCCTGATTTCACCCCTACTGAATCCAAGTTTATTCCTTCTACTTTAAGAAAGCAAGTGGAACTAAGTAGAATTGTTTCAGGAAACGAAAGAAAGCAAAAGAAAAATACATTTTCCCCAGATTCAGAATTATCACCTAAAAAAGTTGAAGGGCAAAACCTCAACCCTGTTGATTCAAGTGAAATATCAGGAAAGCTTAATCCTGATGATTTTATTTTTGAAAGCTCAGTTTTCAACCAAAGGCCAAAAGAAAGTTCTTTACTTAAGAATTTAAGTAAATTGAGGAAAGCCTCAAGTTTAAATGGCCCTTATGACTACTCTCCTACTTTTATGGCCGACAATGTAGTGCTTTCATTTGTAATTGATCCCTTAATTGGATTTGCTCCATACATGGTATACCAGATGAATGATTTGATGGAGAATAACAAATTCTTTGGTGGTTTCAAAGTATCAACTCAAGGTTTTGTGAGCGGTGAAATTTTCGGTGAATATCAGCATCTATCCAGATTTTTAGATTACTCAGTAAGGTTTGATAGAAGGGTTCTTAATTTTCCTGATAACGATTCAGATATCATTCAAAAGTACGCACTAAATACTTTGAGTTTCGGGGTATCTTACCCGTTCTCAACCACTTCCAGAATTAGTTTTAAACCTCATTTTCTGGTCAAACAATTTACTGAAACTAGTCTGAATGTTCTAAGTAGTTCTGCACCAACAGCCAAAAGTCCCATTTCCAATGAGTTTCTTTTGGGAGGGAAAATAGAGTATGTATTTGATAATTCAGAACCTAAAGGTTTAAACATACGTCAAGGCTTTAGAGCCAAAGCAGTATTAGAAAACTACAATGGCTTCAGTGCTGGCCAATCATTTTCTAAACTATATGTTGATATTAGGAATTATCAAAAAGTATTTAGGGAAATAACGTTTGCTACCAGGCTGTATGCAGGTGGGTTCTTTGGAAGTAACTCACCATACTTCATGTTAGGCGGAGTAAATAACTGGTTAGGACAAGATGTTAATACCCCTACAGATAATGAAACATTGCCAAGTCAGAACCCATTGGCTCTTACTTCTACAGCAAGTCCTGTAGATAATACCAATATTTTATTCCATGAATTTGTTACCGGGCTAAGAGGTTTCAGATTAAATGAATTCAGTGGTAAAAATGTGATGCTGTTAAGCAATGAATTGAGAATACCTGTATTTAGGGTCTTGAGCAATGAAGCGATATCATCATCATTTTTAAGAAACTTTCAAATGATTGGATTTTATGACATAGGCACTGCATGGCTTGGAGGCTCCCCGTGGGATCAGAACAATAGCATAAATACACAAAATATAGAAACTGGTGATATTTTTACCGCTGTTATAAGAAACTATAAAAACCCGTGGCTATCAAGTGTTGGCGCTGGAGTAAGAACTACTGTATTTGGATATTTTGTTCGATTAGATTATTCGTACCCTATTGAAGATTATATATTAAATGACCCTTCCTTTCAATTAAGTATTGGATACGACTTTTAAATTACATACATGATTAAATCAATGACTGGCTTTGGTAATTCTGAAGCCCAAACAAACAATTTTGAAATTACTGTAGAAGTTAAAACCCTCAACTCAAAATTTCAGGATCTTTCTTTAAGACTATCGAGATTGTTAAATGCAAAAGAAATAGAAATTAGGAATATCATCAATGAAGAACTAATAAGAGGCAAAATATCATTGTCTATACAAATCAATGAAAGCGCATCAGAAAATAAGCAGCTTTTTATTAACAAAGATCTTTTCAAAAGCTATTATGAACAGTTGAAAGAGCTAGAGCAAATTACTGAAAGGACCTTTAATGATATAGTTAAAATAGCACTTGATTCACCTGATGTTTTAAAACAAAATGAAGCAAGCGCAATATCTGACGAGGATTTTA
>CAVRCH010000013.1:112500-1263939 GCA_963719535.1 uncultured Cytophagales bacterium
CTATCCGGTTGTTAACTCACCTACACCTTATTAACAGTGTGATCGATTCCGGCTGCCCGGTGTATCTTTCAGTATTTTTATTAAGAGCTTTATCCTTTCGATTAACTCCTGTTTTTGTTATTGTTTTCCCTTTGTTTCTCTCAAAGCGGATGCAAAGATAGCTGATTTAATTTCTAATTTCCAAAATGTTTTTGAAAAAAAATTGAGAAAGTTTTTTATCGTTTCTGACTCAGTAACTTAACCAAATTCTAAACCTGATTAAGCTCCTTTAGCTTTCTTCGTTTCTTTCAATCCCTTGTTTCAACTATGCTCAACACTTCAATTTTTTTAACCCCTAACGCTTTTGCTAAGAATCACTTTTTAGATATTTTTCAATCTGTTTCCCCATTTGGGAGTGCAAAGATAAGAGAATAAATTTTATTAACACAAACTTATTTGAAAATAAATTTGAAAAACTTTCCAGGCTTTAAATTAAGATCCTAAAACCTCGCATCATTAACCCCCTCTCATCATTTCAATAAACTAATGTTTAACACCTACCCCGCTTTTGGGTTGACAAAGGTAAGAAACATTTTTGCTTTTATACTAGCCCTTCCTTAAGTTTTATCTGATTTATTTTATCCCGACTTTTAAAATACTACCACTCAATAACTTAAAACTCAAAAATAAATTAAACTATTTACGAGGTGATTTGTAGATAGGGACTGTGCTGCAAGGTTCACCATACATGAGAGAAGAAACGTAGGGTGTAAGATGTTTAGTTATTTCGGTAAATGCGAATTCAGGATGACTCAAATCCGAGCATCCTTTCACCACAACCTTTGCATCAACATACTTCTCGTGATCGATTAAGGAGATGGTATACTTCAAAATATCCTTTTCCAATTCAAAAGAATTACCGAATGTAATCAGCCTTGCTACTGAACTTAGCTTGGAGGCAAGCAACATGTAAGCCCAATTAGGAATAATAGCATCATCTGAGCAGAAAATATTCACATAGGCCTTTTCATACTGATTCCAGTCATGGTTTTTCACAAACTCTCTAAAATCCTTCTCTCTTAAAACCAGCCCTTGATAAAGCTGTTCTTTCAGGTCTATAGAAAATCTTTCGGTTTGCTTGTCCAATATATCCTCCAGATCAAGAGACACTAAAGGGCTACTTTTTACTCTGTTGATTATTTCTTCCTGCATGCTTACTTCATTCAATTTCACTATACATACTCACTTATACACTAAAAAGTTCCTATTTTATATCACAATGGTTCATAAGAAGGATGTCTTTTTAGAAACAGGTGAATAAAACTCTTTTCCATAATTAGGTTCGAAATAAGCTAAATCTTCGAAATGACCACTTTCATACCTTTGAAAGGCAAGCAATCCCATAGATGAGGCAGCTGGGTTCACATTTTCTATTATTTTCACATTAGCCTTATCTTTCATCAACTCTTTAGCTTTTGGTGCGCCATTTCCAAATAATAAAATAGCATCGTACTCAGGGACATACTCATCAAAAGATTCTGCTTCCAATACTAAATTTCCCAACTTTTTAATCTCCTGTAATTCTGGCGATAAAATTTTATAAAACACTTCCATTCTCCTTGCATCCAACATCGGCACAAAAAGTGTTTTCTCGTTAGAATACACAAAATTTATAACCTGGAATGTCATCGCATCCAGTGAGGAAATGGAAATTATTGGAATGTTCAGCGCAAAACACAAACCCTTGGCAGTGCTCAAACCAATTCGCAAGCCTGTATAAGATCCTGGGCCGGATGAAACCGCAATAGCACTTAGATCTTTAAATCCCAGCTCACAGTGAGAAAGCAATTGCTCTATTAATATAGCTAAAGAACCAGAATGAGATTTTTCAGAAAATAAATCTGCCGAAGCCATGATTTCACCATCCCTATGAATTGCCACAGAACAGATGGAGGTAGCAGTTTCTATGCTTAAGATGGTAATCATAACAATTCAATTATTTTTTTGAGTATAACTATTAACACAAAAATAGAAAATAAATAACTTATGGTTGTGGCTGAGACTTTCCTGCTTAATTTCACTCCTAAAGTAGCACTCAGCAGGGTGCCAAGGATTAATGGAATAGTAACTTGAAATAAAATGTAACCTGTATGAGAAATGTTGATTGGCACCATAGGTTGTTGAAACAAATTATAAATAACCATAGCCAAAGAAGTGATGGTTATTACACCTAAAGATATGGCTTTAGCTTTTTTCACTTCCATTTTCAAGCCTTCACTTAATAAAGGAATGATAATTATCCCACCACCTAAACCGGTTAATGCGGCAACCATCCCGGCAGATCCCCCGGTGAGGCTAAAAAATCTTTTCAATTTCTTAATCTTCTCTACAAATAACTTTTGCTTTTTTGCATTTCTTAAAGTTGATAGCAACATGAGTGCTAATAAAAATATAACTACAAAGTTAAAGACCTCCTTGGAATAAAATTGTGTATTCACTATAAAGTACAGCGTTAAAATTCCCATCAAAATTCCGGAAAAGCTGATTATACCAATAGCTTTAGGATAAAACTCTTTGTTACGAATGTGATTAAAAGTGCCAAATGATGCGGCAAAAAAAGTTCCTAATAATGAATTTGCAACTGTGTATTGCGCAATTTCTTGTTCGGGCACACCAAGGTAGAGAAAGGCAGTAGGTAAAATTAGTATATAAATGAGGCCTCCGCCTACTCCAAGCATCCCTGATATAAAACCGCCTACTATACCTGCTAAAAATAACAAAAGGTAGAATTCCATCAACCTGCTTTCAGTAATTCCTGATATTTTTTAGAGTCATTCAATATTTCTGTTGCACGTACTACCTCAGCATCGTTTTCAAATGAGGACTCTATCATTCCTTGCCTTTTATGGTATCTGGAAATAATTTCTTCTTTTAAAGCTAATTTTATTTCCTCTTGAAAAAGCTGAAGGTCTTTGGATTTTTGATTCTGAATTTCTTTTTCAAGGTTGCTTAGCTCCTTTTCGAGCAACTCGTAAAATTTATCTTTCCTAGCTTGTTCTTTTAATTTCTCTACTATTTTCTCTGTACCAGATTGATATTGGTAATTTTTACCACTTAACCATTTGACAAAGTCAGTAAATAAGGCATCTGATATTTTAAAAGTTTCTGCATCCGGTGTAGTTTCACTATTATAATAATAATCAGTCGCGAAATCGAAAATGTATCCGTTTTTGATAAGTTGAATAGTAATTGGTGCAAAATTCTCATCCTCCACCTCAATATCGGGAGAAACTCCACCGCCATCAAAAACTATTCTGCCTGACTTAGTTTTAAATTGGGTCTTTAAAGAGTTCGGAATTTTACCAATACTTCCGTCTTCGTTTCTATGACTGTAATCTATTGCCTGAATACACCTGCCACTAGGAATGTAATATTTTGCTGTTGTAATTTTTAATTGACTATTATAACTCAAAGGTCTCGTGGCTTGCACTAAACCTTTGCCATAACTTTTTTGACCTACCAAAACACCTCTATCATAATCCTGCATTACTCCAGAAACAATCTCTGACGCTGAAGCACTTGTTTGGCTAATCAAAACCACTAAAGGTATATTAACATCCAATGGATTCTTCATAGTTGGGTAGGTTTTATTCCATTCCTCTATTTTACCTTTTGTGGATACTACCTCGTATCCTTTAGGAATAAAAACATTGGAAACTTCGATCGACTCATTTAGTAGCCCCCCACCATTTCCTCTTAGATCTAATATTACTTTTTTGGCTCCTTTATCTTTCAATTCAATTAAGGCACTTCTTACATCTGCACCTGCACCATTTGAAAACTCAGTTAATCTGATATAAGCTATATCGTTTTGTATTAAACCATAATAGGGTACGCTTTCCACATCAATTCTACCTCTTTCCACTTCAAACTTTAAAGGTGCTTTTTCTTTAGGTCGTTTAACACTAATTTGAAAAGTAGTACCAATTTGCCCCTTCAATAAGGTATTAATTTCATCTGTTTGCATACCAGTAATATCAACCTTATCTATTGCAATAATTTCATCACCAATTTTTATACCTGCTTTTTCTGCGGGAGAATTTTCAAAAACCATTAATACCACATTCCGGCCATCAAATTTGCCCATTGCTGTACCTATACCACCATATTGACCAGTGCTCAAAATACGGTAATCTTCAATTCGATTTTCAGGAATAAAATTTGTGTACGGATCCAGAGAAGCTAGCATGGCTTCAATTCCTGTTTCCATTAAATCTGTCGGATCTATTTCATCTACATAATAAGTATTTAACTCTTTATATAGACTAGTGAAGATATCCAGGTTCTTAATGATTTCGAAGTATCTGTCTGATGCCTTAAAGCTGAATGAAAATAAGGCAATTAGCCCAATAGCAAATAATGTGATTATAATTTTTTTGTTGAAAGTCATGCGGTTATTCAATTTTAACTGTTTGTTTCAAACGCTCTAAAACTAACTTTAGTTTTGGGGAGATAGTGGAATAAGGTAAAGTTTTGTCAGTAGTATAGATAAATGCAATCCAAAATGATTTTTGAAGAGTATTGGGAGCAAATAAATGCTTTTGCAATCTATAGCACTCTTTAATCTGTCTTCTTATTTTATTTCTGGCGACAGCTTTTTTAAATTTTCTTTTTGGAACAGTAATTAATACCTGGTGGGCTTGGGGTGCTTCAGGATTGGAGAAGTGGTTTTCCAAATATATTACCTTAAAAGGGAATAAATAAAAAGAGGAGCCTTTGTCAAAAAGCTCCTTAATTATTTTCTTACTACTTAGACGTTCCTCTTTTTTAAATGAATAGGATTGATTGTCTTGTAGGTCAACAGACACCATTTTTATAGCATTAGCTATATTATTTTCTGTGTTTGCTCTTCTCGTCAGAAACTGTCAACTTGTGACGACCTTTAGCTCTTCTTCTAGCTAATACAGCTCTACCATTTGCAGACTCCATTCTAGTTCTAAAACCGTGCTTATTTTTCCTTTTTCTCTGAGAAGGCTGAAATGTACGTTTCATATCTTTTACTATTTATAATTTCTTAATACTAATTTGGCACTCAAATTTTATTACGGCCTGCAAAGTTAATTACTTAATTTATTATTACAAAGATACAGCTGAAAATGATTCAAATATTTAATCTGAAAATCACCAATGTCCTTAAAAACGAATATTATGCTTATAAAAAACTCTCAAAGTTTCAGAAAGCGAGCCCAATTTCACAAATTTACAAAAACAAATTGAATTCCCCTGCTTATGACACACTACCAATTAAGTCAAAAACATCCCCATTCAGAATTTTTACAAGTAGAAATTGCCTTTACCGAATTAGCTAAAAACACCTCACCACTCTTTGTTCGACTACCTGCATGGCGGCCAGGCAGATACCAACTGGGAAATTTCGCCAAGAACATCCGGAATTTCAAGGTCGAATGCGAAAACGGCCAAATTGTGAATCACCGAAAAAAATCTCGCAACCTTTGGGAAATAGACAGACCCAGAGATAGTAAGCTTAAGGTTAGTTACGAGTATTACACCTCCGAAATAGATGGAGGAAGTACCTTTGTGAACGAGGAGCAGTGGTATTTGAATTTCATAAATTGCCTGATGTATATAGAAGAAGACTTGAATACAAGTTGTGAAGTGAAGCTAGTAATACCATCCGACTGGATAATAGCCAGCGGCCTAAAGTATAAGCAGCAAACCCTTTATGCCCAATCATTTTACGAATTAGTGGACAGCCCTGTAATTACCTCCAAGAGCTTGACACATATGCAGTACGATCTGAATAAAATCTCCTTTCACTTATGGTTTAAGGGAGATTTTCAATTACTCCACCAAGAAAAAATACTTAGCGATTTTCGGAAATTTACAGAAGAGCAGCTTAAGATGATGGGTGATTTCGAAAGCGATTCTTACCATTTTCTATTCCAAATTTCTGACCAAAAGGCTTATCATGGGGTGGAGCATTTAAACAGCACATGCATTGTTTTAGGTCCTGCAAAGGATTTTAACAACGAAGATTTTTATGATAATTTACTGGGAATCAGCTCGCACGAATTATTTCATTATTGGAATATTATCCGCATCAGGCCGAAAGAAATGTGGCCTTATGATTTTACAGGAGAAAATTATTTTAGTACAGGCTATGTGGCAGAGGGAGTTACCACATATTATGGTGATTTATTCTTAATAAGAAGCGGTGTTAAAAATCTAAAATGGTACCAAAGTGAGCTTAATAAATTACTAAAAAGGCACTTTGACAATAATGGGAGACATAATTACTCAGTTGCTGACTCTTCTATGGACTTATGGGTAGATGGCTACGAAATGGGCACACCTTCTCGGAAAGTGTCTATTTATGTAAAGGGGGCTATCATAGCCCTGATTCTGGATTTGAAAATAATATTGGAGAGCAGAGGAGAAAAAAGCTTCGATAATATTATGCGGGATTTATGGAATCATTATTATAAAAATAATAAAGGGTATAGCGCTGAAGATTACCTAAAAACGGCTGAGTCAGTAATTGGCTATGATCTAGCGCAATATAAAAAAGATTTCATTGCAGGTACATCTCCTTTGGAAGGCGTTTTATCAGATTTATTTCCTCAGTTTGGCTACGAATTTATTCAACGATATTCAGAAAACCCGTTAACGAAATTTTACGGCTTAAAATATACTGAGGGCGAAGAGGGCTATATTTTGAAAAACCTTGCACCTAACAGTCCGGCCGAAGAAGTTTTCAGACGGGAGGATGTCATTATAAGTATAAATCGTAAAGACATCAAGAATTTTGAAATTAAGAGCCTCAGAGATATGGATAGCATTTCTTTTCACGTGATGAGAAACGGTAAAATGAAAACCCTGGAAATGACTAAGAAAAAGGAAGCTTACTACTATGCTTTTTATGAAGTAAAGGAAATAGAAAGTTTGTCAGATGGGCAAATTAACTTGAGAAAAAAGTGGTTAAATGCTTAATTAAAAGTCAGATGGGTATAAAAAGCGAAAGGTCCCTCCCCAGGGACCTTTCTATTTCAACCAAAACCTTACAAAGTCATTAACTTATATAAGATGTTGTAAAGGTAATTCAAAATATTGAATGTGCAAACATACAATTAAAATAATTACAGAAAACTTCAAAATATTATACAAAAAAGGCTTATCGATAGATCAATAAGCCTTTTAATTCGATAATAATATTACTTAAAATTCATAAGCTTGCTTTTCCGAAATATGGCTAGCAATAGATCTTCTGATTTCTTTTAAGTTAGCTGGCTCAACTTTGGTAAACCTTTTCAATCCTAAAAGCATCATTCTCTGCTCATCACCTTCTGCAAAAGCAAAAATTGCTTCTTTACCTGCTTTTTGAGCAATATCTACAGCTCTGTGCATGTAAAGATTAGTCATATTGATTTGTTGCTGGCAAGCTTCCACTCCTTTTAATGAGACAAGTTTTTCAGTTCGTAATAAAGCAGATTCAGCAACATATACTTCAATCAGCATATCAGCAAGGTTCATTAAAATTTCCTGCTCATGGGAAAGTTTCTGCATGAATTTCTGTACAGCTGCTCCTGAAATCATCAAACCAGCTTTTTTCAAGTTAGCTAATACCTTTTTCTCTTTTGCAAATAGTGCCGTATCCTCATCTGCTCCAAAATCAGGAATGCTAGTTAATTCTTTTTGAACATTCATGGCAGGCGTCATTAAATCTAACTTGCCCTTCATTGCTCTTTTCAAAAGCATATCAATAGTTAACATTCTATTGATTTCATTGGTGCCCTCAAAAATCCTATTGATTCGAGCATCTCTGTAAGCTCTATCCATAGGTGCATCAGCTGAAAAGCCCATACCACCATAAATCTGAACGCCTTCATCGGCTACATAGTCCAAGGTTTCTGAACCATGCACTTTCATAATCGCACATTCAATAGCAAATTCTTCAACAGATTTTAGCTTACCTTCTGCTTGCTCCATTCCACCTTCTATTAATTCCGCGTAGGCATCATCAATATTTTGACCTGCACGGTAAGCTGCTGATTCAGAAGCATAAGTTCTGGCAGCCATTTCAGCTAATTTGTGTTTAATAGCACCAAATTTCCCAATTGATGTTCCGAATTGTTTTCTTTCGTTACCGTATTGAGCGGCATGCCCAATTATTGCTTTAGAAGCACCAATAGTAGAAGCAGCTAATTTAATTCTACCAATATTTAAGATATTAACGGCAATTTTAAAACCATTTTCTCTATCGGAAAGAAGGTTTTCTACAGGTACTTTGCAGTCGTTGAAGAACACCTGACGAGTGGAAGAACCTTTAATACCCATTTTGGCTTCTTCTTCATTCATAGTTACACCACCAAAATCTTTCTCTATAATAAAAGCAGAAAGGTTTTTGTCGTCATCTATTTTTGCGAATACGATGAATATATGAGCAAAACCACCATTGGTGATCCACATTTTTTGTCCGTTTATGATATAATGTTTCTTATCTTCTGATAGAACAGCTTTTGTTTTACCACTATTGGCATCTGAACCTGAATCCGGCTCAGTTAAACAATAAGAAGCTTTCCATTCACCAGTAGCTAGTTTTGGCAGGTATTTTTGTTTCTGCTCAGCATTACCATAATATAAAATGGGTAAGGTGCCAATACCTGTATGAGCAGAAAGTGCTACTGCAAATGAATGACCTGCGCCAATTACATCAGCTACCAGCATGGAAGTATTAAAATCCATACCGAAACCACCGTACTCTTCAGGAACAGAGGTGCCTAAAAGACCCAATTCACCTGCTTTATCCATCAAGGATGGCATTAACTCAGGGTTTCCTTTTACATTATCAATTTCATCAAGTCTCGGGTAAATTTCCTGATTTAAGAAATCTTTACAAGTTTGAGCAATCATTTTCTGCTCTTCTGTCCACTCTTCAGGGGTGAATACTGCCTGAGCAGGTGTCTCTTTAATAAGAAACTCTCCACCCTTTACTGCGAATTTTTTTTCTGTTACTGTTGACATTCTATTAATATTTAATTGTGAGTAGTGGGTGATAAAGAGTAAATATTCTTTCTACCCACAGTATTGTTTTTCTTTTATTAATTCAGAGGAAATTGGAGGATACTACATCATCTCATAGATACCTGCAATACCTTGTCCACCGCCTATACAAGCAGTAACCATTCCATACTTGCCTTCTCTTCTTTTCAATTCGTTAAATAATTGAACTGAAAGTTTAGCCCCTGAGCAACCTAAAGGGTGACCTAATGCAATAGCACCTCCGTTTACATTTAATTTTTCAGTGTTGATATCTAACTCTCTAATTACAGCCAAAGATTGCGCTGCAAATGCTTCATTTAACTCTATTAAATCCAAGTCTGCCATTTTTAAGCCAGCAGTTTTGAGTGCCTTTGGAACAGCTTCAACAGGGCCAATACCCATTATTCTCGGCTCAACTCCTGCAACTCCAAAGCCTACCATGCGAGCAATTGGCTTCACATTAAGCTCTTTCACCATTTTTTCTGACATCACCATCACAAAAGAGGCTCCATCATTAGTAGGCGAAGAATTTCCGGCAGTAACTGAACCACCTTGAGCAAACACAGGTCTTAGTTTTCCTAAAACTTCCATACTTGTATCGGCTCTTGGTCCTTCATCTTTGCTTACCACATAATCTCTTGTTTTCTTTTTGTTATCCTCCACATAGGTTTCAGTGACGTTGATCGGCACGATCTCATCGTCAAACTTACCTTCCTTTTGTGCTTTTACTGCCTTCATGTGAGAGTTATAAGCAAACTCATCCTGATCTTCTCTTGAGATTTTCCACTGCTTAGATATTTGCTCAGCTGTTAAACCCATTGAAGTATAATAATCCGGCGTTTCTGTAGCTATTTTGTAATTCAATGCTGTTTTATGCCCCATAATCGGCACTAAGGACATGGATTCTGTTCCCCCAGCAATAATAATATCTGCAAAACCTGCCTGAATTTTAGAAGCTGCAATATTGATGGCTTCTAATCCTGAGCCGCAATATCTATTGATCATCATGCCTGGTACTTCCTTACCTAGCGCTAATAATGAAATCATTCGACCCATTTGCATTCCTTGCTCTGCTTCCTGCACTGCATTTCCTACGATCAGGTCATCTATCATTTTATTTTCTACTCCCTGAACCTGAGAGACTAAATGCTTAATAATATCTGAGGCTAAATCATCCGGTCGGTAAAATCGTAAGCCTCCTTTTTTGGCACGGGTTACTGCCGATCTATATCCTGCTACTATATATGCGTCCATAACATTTAATTTTAATTTTTTTAACTTTTATATCTTTTGTCAATTGCCACTTTTTGTCAATTGTTTAATGTCTACTGTTTTTTGTCAATTGAAACTTAGTTTCTCAAGGGTTTACCACCTTGAATAATCGACTGGATTCTTTCCAATGTTTTCTTGGTTCCCAGTAGAGATAAAAATGCTTCTCTTTCCAGATCTAAAAGATATTGCTCAGAAACTTCCTGAGGGTAAGACAAATCACCCCCACACATTACATAAGCAAGTTTTTCTGCTATCAATTTATCGTGTTCAGAAATGTAATTACCCATTTTCATTCCGCTAATACCTGCACTAAACAAAGCAATACCTGCTTTACCTTGCACCTTAATATCCTCACGTTGTTTTGGCATGGTATAACCAGCATCATACAACCTTAAAGCTGCAGCTTTTGCATCAGCAATTTGTCGGTTTTTATTCATGCTAATTCCATCGGAAGATCTTAAAATACCCATATCCCTGGCTTCTTCCGCTGATGTGGCCACTTTAGCTGTAGCAATATTCATAAATGCATTTTGCAATACATTTAATTCAACATCACCTTCTTGCAATCTATCTGACACTCTTAAAGCATTCTCTTTGGTACCGCCACCGCCTGGAATGACACCTACTCCTACTTCTACTAAACCAATATAAGTTTCAGCAGATGCCTGGATATGATCTGCATGAAGGGATAGTTCACAACCACCACCTAGCGCCATATTATGTGGTGCCGCCACTACCGGTATTGAAGAATATCTGATGCGCATCATAGTCTGTTGGAACTGACGAATCATAAAATCTAATTCATCATAATCCTGCTCAATAGCATACATGAAAATCATTCCTAAATTAGCTCCTACTGAGAAATTAGATCCTTCATTGGCTATAACTACTCCTTTATATCTTTCTTCACCTAAGGAAATACCTTTATTAATGGCTTCAATTACTCCGCCACCAATTGAGTTAGACTTGGAATGGAATTCTACATTAATCACATCATCACCTAAATCGATAATTGATGCTTCTGCATTTTCCCAGATTACTTTACCACTCTCTCTTAAATTTTCAAGAATTATAAATTCTTCTGTTCCTGGAATAGCTTTGTATGATTTGGAATCAATATCATAGTATTGCTTCACTCCTTTTTCAACTTTGTAGAAGGAATCTGCTCCACTTTCGAGCATATCGTATATCCACTGATTAGGTTTATAGCCTAATTCCTCCATTTTTTCTACGGTCTTCTTCACTCCCAGTGTATCCCAGGTTTCGAACGGTCCAATTTCCCAGCCGAAACCAGTGCAAATTGCCTGATCAATTCTGTATAACTCATCAGATATTTCAGGTATTCTGTTGCTTACATATTTAAAAAGTGCATAGAACGAATCTCTGTAAAATTCACCCGCTTTATCTTTTCCATTTAGTAAAACGGGGAACCTTTCCTTTAAACTGGAAATTGATTTGGTTTGCTCTAGAGTTCCAAAAGAGGCTTTCTGTTTAGGCTTATACTCCATCGATTCTAAATCGAGGGTTAGTATTTCAGTCTTACCATCTTTTTTGGTTTTCTTGTAAAAACCCTGGCCCGTTTTATCGCCTAGCCAATTATTATCTTCAAGTTTACTAATTACATCAGGTAATTTGAAGGTTTCTCTACTTTCATCATCTGGAAGATTTTCATATAATCCATTAGCAACCTTCACTAAAGTATCCAGACCTACAACATCGGAAGTTCGGAAAGTAGCAGATTTAGGTCGGCCAATAACCGGGCCTGTTAATTTATCTATCTCATCGATATTTAAGCCCATTTTTTGCATGGTATCAACCACTTTTAAAATGGCGTATATACCTACTCTATTGGCTATAAATGCCGGTGTATCCTTACACAGAACAGTGGTTTTACCTAAGTATAAATCACCATAATGCATTAAAAAGTCTGTTATTTCCTGATCAGTTTGTTGTGTAGGAATAATTTCCAATAACTTTAGGTAACGAGGCGGATTAAAAAAGTGAGTTCCTAAGAAATGTTTTTGAAAATCATCACTTCTGCCCTGCAACATTAAATGTATAGGAATACCAGAAGTATTAGAAGAAATGATAGTGCCAGGTTTACGATGTTTCTCCACTTTTTCAAACATTTGCTGTTTGATGTCCAATCGCTCAACTATAGCTTCTAAAACCCAGTCGCACTCTTTAATTTTTTCTAAATCATCATCAAAATTACCGAGTGTAACTCTATCGGCAAATTCAGGATGATACAATGCTGCGGGTTTATTTTTCAGCGTTGAATCAAAGGCTTCATTTACTATTCGGTTTCTCACCTGTGGAGATTCCATCGTTAAGCCTTTTTTCTTTTCTTCTTCTGAAAGCTCCCGGGGAACCATATCAAGTAAAAGTACTTGTACTCCAATGTTGGCAAAGTGGCAAGCAATTCTGGAACCCATGATTCCCGAACCTAATACTGCTACTTTTCTGATAACTCGCTTCATAAGTATATAAGTTTTTGTTGACCTATGTTATATTAAAAAATTATTTCTGTTCTACTTTTTCTTGTACTTTATTATAGATGTTATTTTCATCAATGATTTTATTCACTTTAAAAATGACTTCAAAAAATATCTCTAATTCTCTTGGACTGATACTATCTATAACGGCCTCATTAAAAGTTTTCACCGTAATCCTTGATATCGCCTTTTTCTCAATGCCTAATTCAGTTAAAAATATCCTGACTGATCTTTTATCTTCAGGATCTGGCTGCTTATAAATAAGTCCTTTCTCCTCCATGCTTTTCAACATGCGCGTAAGGCTCCTACTTTCTAGCCCCATCAGTGGGGCTATTTTGGTAGCAGGTGTTCCTTCCTTAGTATTTATATTTAACAGCACAAATCCTATTGAAGTTGTGATGCCATATTTTACTGCTTGTTGATTATACATACGCGAAATAGCATGCCATGCAGCTTTTATATTATAATCTATTGATTCATCTCTCTTCATTGAATTCAAATATACGAAAATATAGTATGCATGCATACTATATTTGAAAAAATTTTTTATTTTATTACAATCGTTTGTTAAGGATGTTTAATTAGCAATTGCTGCAATTTCACCATAGAAAGAACTGGAGACCATTAAAATACCTTTAAATAACAGCGAATGTAGATTTTGCCTCATCTTTTTTCTATTAATTTCGTCTTTATGTACTAGAGTATAATTTTAAATAAATTTTTAAACTAGAATAATAAGATATGATATCTTTAATTTATAATTCTATTGGCTTAATAAGCACCTTTATTTTTTTACAAGTACCTCAAGGTGTTCCAAATCCTGCAGATAGTGAGCCACTTACTTTAGAAACTCCTTTTGACTACATACTTTTTATTGGTATGCCTATTTTAATTTTTATAGGATACTTGTTTTGGAGAAGGAGAAAAAAGCAGAGGGAGAAGGAAAAAGAGGAAAGGGAGAAAAACCTATAAATAAAAAAAGGAAGCTGTAGAAGCTTCCTTTTTTTATTAATTGTTTATATTAAATGAATAATTATCCACCAAAGTCATCAAATCGGATATTTTCAGGAGGAACACCCATATCATCCAACATTTTTAAAACTGCTGAATTCATCAAGGGAGGTCCACATAAATAGAACTCGATTTCCTCAGGTTCTTTAATATCTTTTAAATAATTATCGTATAGGGCCTGGTGAATAAATCCTGTATATCCATCAGCTTCCTTATCGTCTATGTTCTTTTTAATCTTCCAATTATCCTCCTCCATTGGTTCAGATAATGCAATGTGGAAATTAAAATTAGGATTGTCCTTTTCTATGTCTCTAAAATGATTGGTATAAAATAATTCTCTTTTAGATCTACCACCGTACCAATAAGATACTTTTCTATCTGTTCCCTGAGTATGGAATAGATGGAAAATGTGTGACCTCAAAGGAGCCATACCAGCACCTCCACCAATATAAATCATTTCAGCATCTGACTCATTGATATGGAATTCACCATAAGGACCAGAGATAGTTACCTTGTCACCTGGTTTTTGAGCAAATACATAAGAAGAACAAATACCCGGGTTAACATCCATCCAACCATTTTTTGCTCTATCAAACGGAGGAGTGGCAATACGAATATTTAACATAATAATGTTACCTTCTGCAGGGTGGTTGGCCATAGAGTACGCTCTAAAGATTTCCTCGTCATTTTTCATTACTAAGTCCCAAAGAGCAAATTTATCCCAATCTTCCTGGAAAATATCTTCTTTATGACCTAATTCAGGATGTGGCGTAATATCCATGTCCTTAAATTCAACAACAGTTTTAGGCACATCAATCTGAATATACCCCCCCGATTCGAAATCTAAAGTTTCACCTTCAGGCAATTGCACTACAAATTCCTTAATAAATGTAGAAACATTGTAGTTTGATTTTACAGTACACTCCCATTTCTTGATACCAAAAATCTCTTCAGGAATGCGAATATGCATATCTTCTTTTACCTTCACCTGGCAAGATAAACGTACATTTTCCTTTTTCTCTGCTCTGCTTAAGTGACCTTCTTCTGTAGGAAGCACATCGCCTCCTCCATCTTCCACTACACATTTACACATGGCACATGTACCACCACCACCACAAGCTGAGGGTAAATAAACGCTTTGCGCAGAAAGGGTTGATAAAAGCGTAGAACCGGCAGATGTTACGATGGGATTTTCTTCATCTCCATTTACATAAATGTTTACCGGACCTGATTGAACTAACTTTGATTGTGCAAATAACAGTATAAATACTAAAAAGAGTATGATTACTGTAAAGGCAATAACTGATGCAATTACTACTTCTGTCATGAACTTATAATTTTGTTCTTTTACTATTCAATGAATTGAAATGCAAATATATTAGATAAAAGCTAAAACTATATAAGCTTACAGATTTTTTTCTAATACATTTTGATTCTTAACAACTTGTGCTTTTAAAAAGTTGAGATAATCTCAAAATAATTTAAAAAGCTTTTTTCCAGGTTCCTTTAATCGCATTATATTTAAGTGTAGAGGGCAAGGATTTCCAAAAATATTTATTGATCTCCACCGAAAATGACGGCTGCATGTAACAATTAATGGCACAGCCTTCACAAGCGGGCAAACGACCTTCCAAGGCGATTAAATCCTGTACTTCATCTGTTTTGTATAACTTTTTCAAATTGCTTTCAATAGGGAAAGACTTTTTTCCTAAATGATAGCATGGTAGCACTAATTCATTTTCTGGTGAAATTACTAAGGTAGTGCTGGCAGCTTTACAAACCGGATCGGAGGTATGATTACCCCCATCTTTCCTTAGCTCCAAAAAGGCTTCGTTCATAAAAACATTTTTCCTCTTGCCAAAGGCACTCAGTCTCTTCATATTATCCTGCGTGAGGCCTCCTCCTGTTTTCACAGTATTGTAATCGAAAATAGGATTGATAATGAGTATTAAATTATTAGGGAGGCAGATGTTTTGATACACTTTTTCCAGCTCGTCCATATTATCATTCATAGCCGTAAATAATATATCGGGCTTTTCTCCTAAAGATTTAGCCTTTTGAATGGATTGCATTACAAAATCATAGCAGGCCACTCCTCTGGCTGTATCATGCTTTTCTTTATCAAAAGCATCTAAGGAAAAGTGAAGCATATCTACAAGGCCTTTTAAACTTTCTGCTTTTTTAGGGTACAGCAATCCATTTGTGGTAAGGGTGGTGATAAAACCCAGGTCTTTCGCAACTTTCAAAAAATGATGAATATCATTATGTAAAAGAGGTTCTCCTCCTGTAAAATCTACTACTTTCACTCCCATTTTCTTTAAGGCAATTAAGTTGGCTTTTACATCCTCCAGTTTTATATAAGGACTCGGCTTTTCCCAAATATCACAAAAATAGCAGCTTGCATTGCACCTGTAAGTGACATAATAATTACATAAAACCGGTTTCCGAATAAGGCGCATGATGTAAAACTATAAAGATTGGGTGAGATGCACTATATTTAACTAATGAAAAATGAAATTTTAAAAATAATAAGCTCTAATGATTCTATACCCAAGGACGAATTGAAGAATATGGTACTTTTAGTTTCTAAAAATCCTGAAATCTTAAAAGATTTAATAGCTCTGCTTTATCATGAAAACATTAGAGAAGTACAAAAAACAGGCTTAATATTAAGTGAATTAGCAATAGGATGCCCCGATCTTTTTCTTCCTTATGCCCAGTTAATGATTGAAAAGCTGTTTGAAAAACCAACAGATGCAATAAAACGAAACACTTTAAGGATTTTGCAATATGTAACTCTTCCTAAAAAACATCATGATGCAGCAGTAGATTTATGTTTTAAATATCTAATAAATAAAAATGAAGCGGTGGCTATTCAGGTATTTGCGATGACTGTACTCGCAGGTATTGTTGAAGAATATCCTGAACTTAAAAATGAGCTTATTCTAATTTTGGAAGATCGAATGCCAAATGGATCTGCCGGTTTTAACTCTCGGGCTAAGAAAACCATTAAACTATTAAGCTAAAATCGCTTCCCTATTGCAAAATGAGCCCAAGGTGATACTGCGCTGTTATTCATTACTAAATTTATTCCCACTTTCATAAAAGTATCGCTTTTAAACTGCTTTCTATAGGCTAAGCTCGGTACCAAATTTATAAATTGATCTCTAAACCTGCCATCTTCTCTAATTCCTACATATTCATTCGCCAGACTTACCCCCACACCTAAATCAAGAAAGGCATCTTTGCTTTTATTTAAAGAAAATAAAAAATGTGTTCCTAAATTATAGGTAACCTAAAGATCATCTTCGGAATAAAAACCAATGCCTCCTCTGAGAGAAAAACCTGGCTCTTTTCCTAATTGTCTTTCGTAATTGACGGAAGAAAATAATCCAACTCCTCCTACCTCCAGAAACGCAAAGTTACGTTTTGTTGAGATTTCTTCTGTTTGTGAAAAACCAGGGGTAAGCGAAAACGAAAAGATGAATAATGAAGCTAGGAGTATATTTTTCATGAAAAGTAACTTTTGATTGATCTTTGGAATTTGAAATTAGGAAATCAAAAAAATATGACAAAATTCAGATGAGCCTATTATTACCTTATACGTAAATAAAAAAGGTCAAAAATAAATTCCTAAAAATTCATTTTTGACCTTTCAAGTGTTATCAAGAAAAAAATTAATCCAGCATCTTCAATAAAGTAGTCAGTTTAGTTTTTAACTGTCTTCTATCTACAATAAAATCAAGGAATCCATGATCTAATACAAACTCGGAACTTTGAAATCCTTTTGGTAAATCTTTCCCTATTGTTTCTCTAATAACCCTAGGGCCTGCAAAGCCAATTAAAGCGTCTGGCTCTGCTATATTGAAATCTCCTAACATTGCGTACGATGCTGTTACTCCACCAGTTGTAGGATCTGTTAATAAAGAGATATAAGGAACTTTAGCTTCTGAAAGTTGTGCTAACTTGGCAGAAGTTTTAGCCATCTGCATAAGAGAAAAACCTGCTTCCATCATTCTAGCCCCGCCTGATTTAGAAATCATTAGAAAAGGAACTTTCTTTTTGATGGAATATTCGATTGCTCTGGCTATTTTCTCGCCTACTACTGAACCCATAGAGCCCCCTATAAATGAGAAATCCATACAAGCTATGCAGATAGGAAGCCCATTGATTTTACCATGTGCTGATCTTACTGCATCTTTCAAATCAACCTTCTCTTGCGATTGTTTTATACGAACCGGATATGGCTTGCTATCTACAAAGTCCAAAGGATCTGCTGAAGACATATCTTTATCAAGTTCTGTAAATTTATTATCGTCAAAAAGAATTTCGAAATATTCTTTGGATCCAATTCTTACATGATAATCATCATCAGGGCAAACATATGAATTTTGCTTCAATTCCCGCATGTGGATAATTTTACCATTGGGGGTTTTATACCAAAGTCCGTCCGGAGCTTCTTTTTTATCTTCTGTGGGGGTTAAAATCCCTTTATTTTGTCGCTTAAACCAAGCCATAAAGTATTTTTTGTTTAAAAGAGAATCAATAAATTCTCGAATTGAGGTTCAAATATAATCTAAATGAAGTTCAATTGCCAAATAAGTCATTTAATTCCCCGTCCTAATCCATATTTTAATTTCATACGTAGGTGCATAAATAAAGATTACCTTACATGATTGAACGAATAATGAGTTATTTTGATTTTAAGTAACGGATACTATAATAAATAGATAAACGTTTATTAATTTTGGATAAACAGCAATAAATTAAAGTTAAACTTTGTGAGCATGTTAAAAAGAACATTGTACATATTATCAACTATTCTAATTGTATTTTACTTCTCAACTTCCTGCACTCCTACTACACGCACTACGCAATCTCAACAAACATGGAATGAATATAAGGGCAAGGATAAAAAGAGTGTAAAAAGAGCAAAAGGCCCTACAAGAAGGAAAAATAGATAGATCTATCGATCATATTTCAACAGGTCCTCCCTTTTCTTAAAGATACAATTGATTGCTCATTTCAATCTTAATGTTTATCATTTGATTACAATTTAGCAAGGTGGTTTTATAGCAACTATTCAATTATCTGATTTCAATTCTTCTCTTAGAATTCAGAAAGCCTATAAATCATAAAGCGAAAGCTGACTATTACAAAGGAATTATAAGAGCAAAACCTTTTCTTTTAGCTGGCAACATAATCATTTCCCCATAAAATCTACCCTCATATCCTGTTCTCATAAAAAGAAAAAATTCATAAAGATTTGCTCACAAAAACATTTTTTCTCCCCAGCAGAATATAAAAACAATTATAATAATATGAATTTCGAAATTTTATACTGACCTTAACGGAATGAACGTTCATTCCGCTACAAAAAATAAGCTGGACAAAAAGTCTCTTATTTTGAAATCCACCTTAGAGTGTATTTCAGAATTTGGATTTCATGGTACTCCAATTTCGATGATTGCAGAACGGGCTGGCGTAGGAGCAGGAACTATTTACAGGTATTTCGAGAATAAAGAAGCCCTTATAAATGAGCTCTTTTTAGAAATAAAGAGGGAGGTTATGCATAATATGCTAGTTGATTACAATGAGACTATTAGCTTCAAAAATAGATTTAAGCACTTATGGATGAATCTGGTGATTTATTTTTTGGATCATCCTCAGGAATTTCAATTTATAGAACAACATAGGTATGCCAATTATATGAGTATGCTTACGCGTGAAGAAAGTTTCATGATTATGTCGCCAGTCATGATGTTTTTTATAGAAGCCAAAAGAGCCAAAGCCATTAAAGATCTACCCTTATATACTATAATTTCGCTTGCCTACGGGCCAATTACTTCTTTAACAAAATTGCAGATAGACCACCAGCAAAAGTTAAGCAAGGAAAGAATAGAACAAGCAGCAAATGCCTGCTGGGATGCGGTTAGAATAATAAAAGAACAAGATTAAAGTTAAAAAAATGAAAACGCCAAATGTTATATTTAATGGCACAGGGTCTTATATTCCTGGCAATATTGTAAAAAATGAAGATTTTTTACAGCATGAATTTTTCACTGAAGAAGGAGTTCCTTTTGATATAAACAATGAGGAAATCATAAAGAAATTTGAAAAAATTACCGGAATCAGGGAGAGAAGGTATGCAGATAAAGACCAATTGAATTCTGACCTGGGTTATGAGGCTGCCAAAATTGCATTATCCAATAGCAGTATCAATAAAGAAGAATTAGATTATATCATATATGCTCAAAATTTTGGTGATATAGCTTTTGAAACCAACCGGGTAGATAACGTACCTAGTTTAGCTGCGAAAGTCAAACATAAATTGCAAATAGCAAACCCTGATGTGGTTTGCTACGATTTGGTTTTTGGTTGCCCTGGTTGGTTACAAGGAGTAATACAAGCTTATCAAATGATAAGAAGTGGTTTTTGCAGAAATGTGATGGTTATTGGCGGAGAAACACTGAGCCGAACTATTGATCCGCACGACAGAGATTCCATGATTTTTTCTGATGGTGCCGGTGCCACAATTGTCTCTGCCTCTTATGATGACGACCGCAAAGGAATATTAGGTTTTGCCAATAGAACAGATGCTAATGCAGAATTAAGTTTCCTTACGATGGACAAATCGAATAACCCTGCCCACAACCAGGAAAGCAGATACATCAAAATGAAAGGCCGTAAAATTTATGAATACAGCTTGGACAAAGTAGCCTCAGGAATGCAGGTAGCTCTAAAAAGATCCGGTATAATGTTAAGTACCATTAAAAAAGTATTAATTCATCAGGCTAATCAAAAAATGGATGAAGCCATTTTAAGAAAACTAGGACAATTATATGATTTGCCCTTAGACCCTGAGAGTTTAATGCCCATGACCATTCAAAAATTTGGAAACAATTCAGTAGCCACTGTTCCGGTAATGTTCGATATGATGATGAAGCATCAATTAGATGGCCATGTAGTTAAAACGGGGGATGACATTATTTTAGCTTCGGTTGGAGCCGGCATGCATATTAATGCTGTAATTTATAGGATATAAACCACAGCTATGCTCTCGTAATCTCTTGTAGTGCAATTGATAATGCGCTCACCACATTAATGGAAGAATTGCGCCCGTACAATGGAATATGAACTGTTTGCTGTGATCTTTTCAAGGCTTCTTCAGATATACCATTACGTTCAGAGCCTACAATAAGGGCTATTTTCGAATATTCTGAAAATTTAAATCCCTGAATGGGTTTGCTATCTTTGGTAATTTCTAAGGCTATAATGAAATAGCCCTGATTTTGAAGTTTGATAATACTATCTAATATATTTATTTCAAATGAAAATTGAATTCGCTGATAGGTACTTCTGGAAGCACGTTTGGCTTTAGTGCTAAGATCAATGCCATGGGTTCCGGTAAAAATAATCTGTTCAACGCCAAAAGCCTCGCCTACTCTAAATATCATCCCCATATTTTCTGGTGTACGAATATTTTCAGCCATCAAAATTAATTGCCGCTTTATGGGTATGTTGTTAAATTCTTGATGAGATTTTTGAATTGCCACTTCGCAAAAGTATAGAAATTATGCCAAATCATTTAACCATTTTTACTATCTGATTTAGAAAAGAACTTTTTAATAGTTGCAAATAAGTCGCTGTGCTTTTCGCCCGGAGCAGTGTGCACATCAGTGCCGATTAAAATAGATATAGGTTTTAAGTGTTCAAAATGTTCACAGAACACCTTAAATATAGCCATCATAGGTACTGATAATATCAGCCCGGCCACTCCCCACATCATTTGACCAATCATTAGAGTAATTATCACAAATAATACACTCAATTTTAAATTTTCACCTATAATTTTAGGGTTTAGCACATTGCTTTCCAATAATTGACTAAACCAAAACAGGCCTATAACGCTAATTGGGTATACTAATCCATCGTAATTAAAGATAGTAAACAACAACACAATACTGGCACCCATTAAAGATCCTATATAAGGTATTATGCAAAATAAAGCAGGCAGAAAACCAAAAAATAATGGGTAATCAATTCCAATGATTAATAAACCCGTGGTATTTATAATGGTTAATACTATAATTAAAAGTAAATTCCCTAAAACGTAGTTTCTTCCTAATTTGGAAGCTTCAACCACTGCATGTTCAATATTTTTACTCGCCTCGCTATTCCTTCCAAAAGTTTTAACTGCTTTAAGTAATCCCTTTCTATAATTCAGGAAAAGAATCGTGAATACGATAAAAAGCAATATGTTTCCTAAAGATTTCAAAATACCGCCAATCACCTGAGGAAGAAATTTATTATTATCTATTACTTCCTGAGCTTTATTCATTACTTCAGGAGTTTTTAAATCTTCTTTCAAGTCAAGGTTTTTATTAATAGCCTCAACTATAGAGCTAACCGTATCAATTAATTTGCTTTGAAAAGACCCTAGTTGATCAATGATTTGAATAATTTGATTTGAATACAAGAAAATAACTGTTCCTACTATAGCTAGTAATGAAACGATAGTGGTAAGAATGGCTAGAAATTTCGGGAATGATTTTCTTTCTAAAAATTTAACTACCGGCAATAAAATAAACGAAAGCAATAAACCAGCAGCAAGAGGAACAATTACAGGTTTTCCTAACCATAATATTGTTATACCTGCTGAAAAAATAAATAGCTTTAATGCTATAGTGGCATAAAAAGTAAGACCCGATTTTCTATCTGTTGTTTCCAATATGCATTATCACACGGGAAAAAATTAAGTTAGGTTACATAAGTATAAGACATTATGAATTAAAATTGGAGTTTTGTCACTAGGGAGGACAATTTTATTTTAGTTAAATGACAATATGTCATAGAAATAGAGCACTTAATGGCTTGGCACAAGGCTTGTAATCTACTTCTCGATTAGAAAAAGAAATTACAAACAGTAAAAATATAAAGTTTATCATGGGAAAAATTATTGGAATAGATTTAGGTACTACTAACTCCTGTGTTGCGGTTATGGAGGGTAATGAGCCCGTTGTAATCCCAAACAGCGAAGGTAGAAGAACTACGCCCTCAATAGTGGCGTTTTTGGACAATGGAAAAGGGGAAAGAAAAGTAGGAGATCCTGCTAAAAGACAGGCAATCACTAATCCTCATAATACTATATCTTCTGTAAAAAGATTTATGGGTAAAAAATTCTCTGAAGTATCTGACGAGAAAAAAATGGCTTCTTACGGAGTTGAACAAGGTAATAATGATACAGTAAGAGTTAAAATAGGAGATAGAAATTATACTCCGCAGGAACTTTCTGCAATGATTTTGCAAAAAATGAAAGCCACTGCAGAAGATTACTTAGGACAGGAAGTGACTGAAGCTGTTATTACAGTTCCTGCTTATTTTAATGATTCAGAAAGACAAGCTACTAAGGAAGCTGGTCAGATTGCAGGTTTAGAAGTAAAAAGAATTATTAATGAGCCTACTGCTGCTGCATTGGCTTATGGTTTAGATAAAAGAGATAAAGATCAAATCATTGCTGTATACGATTTAGGTGGTGGTACTTTTGATATTTCAGTCCTTGAATTAGGAGATGGCGTATTTGAAGTAAAATCTACTAATGGTGATGTGCACTTAGGTGGTGATGATTTTGACCAGGTAATTATCAACTGGTTGGCTGACGAGTTTAAAAATGACGAAGGATTGGATTTAAGAAAAGATCCGATGGCGCTTCAAAGATTGAAAGAAGCTGCTGAGAAAGCTAAGATAGAATTATCTAGTTCTACAGAAACAGAAGTGAATTTGCCTTATATCATGCCAGTAGATGGTGTACCAAAACACTTGGTTAGAAAATTAAGCCGTTCTAAGTTTGAGCAATTAGCTGATAGTTTGATCAAAAGATCAATGGATCCGGTGAAAAAAGCCTTAAAAGATGCTGGTGTTTCTCCTTCTGAAATTGATGAGGTTATTTTAGTAGGTGGATCAACTCGTATTCCTAGAATACAGGAAGAAGTTGAAAAATTCTTCGGAAAAAAACCAAGTAAAGGTGTAAACCCTGATGAGGTGGTTGCTATTGGTGCAGCTATTCAAGGTGGTGTTTTAACTGGTGAAGTGAAAGACGTACTTTTATTAGATGTTACTCCGCTTTCTTTAGGTATTGAAACTATGGGTGGCGTAATGACTAAATTGATTGAGTCTAACACTACTATTCCTTCTAAGAAGTCTGAAACTTTTAGTACTGCTTCTGAGAATCAGCCATCAGTGGAGATACACGTTTTACAAGGTGAAAGATCAATGGCGAAGGATAACCGAAGTATAGGTAAATTCCACTTGGATGGTATTCCACCTGCACCAAGAGGTGTACCTCAAATTGAAGTAACATTTGATATTGATGCAAATGGTATCTTAAATGTATCTGCCAAAGATAAAGGTACCGGAAAAGAGCAGAAAATTAGAATTGAGGCTTCTTCAGGATTATCTGATGCTGAAATTGAAAAAATGAAGAAGGAAGCAGAAGCAAATGCTGACACTGACAAAAAAGAGAAAGAGAAGATCGACAAAATCAATCAGGCTGACTCTTTAATTTTCCAAACGGAAAATCAGATGAAAGAATTTGGGGAAAAGCTTTCTGAAGGTAACAAAACTGCCATTAACGAAGCTTTGACCAAGTTGAAAGAGGCACATAGCAAGCAAGATGTTGAGGCTATTGAGCCAGCGATGGAAGCATTGAACAATGCATGGCAGGCCGCTTCACAAGAAATATACCAGGCACAGCAAGCAGCAGGCGGACAGCCGGGAGCTGAAGGTGGTGCACAACCGGAAGATAAAGCAGGTGATGGTGTAGATGATGTGGAGTACGAAGAAGTAAACGATGAGAACAAAGAATCGAAATAATTTCGATTTAAAATAATAAATGCAAAACCTCTTGGGATAATTCTCAAGAGGTTTTTTTATGCCGATTCCATCTTTAACCTAAAATTTATAAATTTCTGTACACATGCTTTAAATAATTAATTCTACCTTTAATTAGTCATTTGGATATATAAATTGAAAAGATTTTTAAATTATATTATAATTTCCTTCTTAATAATTGGTTGTAAAAGTAAGAAGCAAAATAATAATTTCATTTTAACACATGAATTATCCAAAGTTGAGAGTTCACAATTCCCACTAGACAGCCTCTCAAATGCAAATACAAGAGGAGTTCAAGTATATCCCTCTGAAAAACCCTTGTATCTATTTTATTTTCATAATTATAGTAAAGATATTTCTATCTATAATTTAGAAGATAGCACATTCGTTAAGAAAATCTACTTTAACAGCGAAGGTCCTCGGTCTATTCCAAAAAGTATTTCTTATAGTTTTATTCATAATTTTGATTCCATTTTTCTTTTCGATCCCCTGCGCCAGACATTGTATTTGTCAGATACATCTGGCAATCTAAATAATAAGTTTGACCTAAATTTAGGCAATCAACATTATGTGTATGCTGATGGAACCCGTCCAATTACTATAGAAGGTAAGAACTTATGGCTTCCGGCATATCCTGACCCTCTGCGTCAAGCTACATCAGAAGATTTTGGGGCTGTTAAGTATGATATTTCTAAAGGGAAAGTTATTGATGAAATTAATTTATCTGAAAAGTATGATGAAGGGTTTTGGGGAATGCATAGTTATGGACGAACCGTAACTTTATTCAATCACAGAGAAAAGATACTGGTTGTAAGTTATCCAAATGATCCGGTTTTATTGGTCATAGAAAATGATGGCACAAAAAGAAGGATTTATGCAGGTTCAAGATATATGCATAACTTAAGTCCCGTGGCTGATAATTATATAGAAGATGATCAAGCCATATTTCGGATTCAAGCAATGCAGGGTTTTTATTCTGGTTTACAATACGATCACTGGAATAACGTGTACTACAGGATTTGCTTTGATCCAATTCAAGACTATGAAGATCCTCAAGAAATTGGCAAAAATGCTTCTATCTTGATACTTAATTCAGATTTTGAAAGAATTGGCCAAACAAAAATAAATGGAATGTACTATTCACTGGGTATTTCGTTTATAACTAGTAAAGGTTTGCATTTATTTAATGACAATAATTATAATAACGTCAATGATAACGTCTTAACTTTTGATCTTTTCAAATTAATTGAAAATAAACCATGAAAATTTTACTATTTACTTTTTTCCTTTTATTTCAAAATCAAGATTATTCATTCAAATATGAAAATGAGGAATTTAAAATTCTTTATTCCTATGAGAGATCAGAAAATAAAAACTATATCATAGGTCTAATTGAACATAACGAAACCGGTGAAAAAGCCGTAAACACGAATATTTTAGTTGAAGGGCATCAAATTGGCACAGTAACTAAACTTGATGGTACTTTTAAAATTGAAACCCCTGACAAAAAAGGTAAGTTAATCGTTCACAAAGTTGGTTATCAGAAAATACTTATAGAGTATTCTGTAAACTAAATTTCTACAATCTTAAGATTTAATTTAAGACTTCATGAAAAGGTTATTAACTTCAGTATTAGTAATATTGTGAGTGTTTTAAGACATAGTAGTCAAAGACCAAGTGAAAAAACCCACCTCAACTGTATTTTGTAATACTGAAATATTATTAATACTTATGAGGAAGATTAACTGAAAATTTGAGTAGTTGTGAAACTTGCGCTCATACAGGGTCAGGATCTACAGTTACTTGTGACGAAAAACCATAGTTACATGAATAAGGCGATGAAACTTATTGCACAAAGTAAAATCTGTGTTAGATTTTACTTTTTATTATGTGCTCTTTTAACTTTATTTCAATTTAACTTAAGTGCACAAACTTTACCGCATGAAGATTCTGTCAATTTTCTAATTGATGTATATAGAAGAAGTGCTGAGTACTACGGATATTCTAATGTATTTGTACGGGTTTATAGATCACAAAAGAATCCTGTGAAAATGAATCTGAGATTTTTGAATAATGACAATATTCATTTTGAAACTGAAACTACTGGCTACAATAGTGGTTTTTTCTCACATGGAAAAAATCACGTAAACCCTAGAGAATTAAATTTTTGGAATTCATCAGATCCAAACCTATATGATTTACAAATTACGCTTTTTGATTCCGTCCAAGTATATTTAGTAAAATCTTTGCCTGTTGGCATAGTTGACTACAGCATGAAAAATGAAAATTTGTTAATAAATAATCAGTTACAAACTTTAAATGGAAAAATTGTTTGTAAGGACTTATCTTTTTCAGACATTTTAAGCCTGAAAAAAGAGCTTATCAATACCTTAGTTTTTAATTTTATTCCTAATCATGAAACTGTTCTTCTATGTAGCAAATATGGGCTTTATGTAATATTTGATTTAGATTATTCATTTAATTTTGTTGAGAAAATTCATGAAATTAAGAAAATCATCAATTTACCTGCAGTTTCATATTTTATTATGCCCAATACGGAAAAAATTAAGGTGTTCAAAAATACATTTTCTAACAAAATAGTAGGCACATCTTTACCTCAAAATTTAAACCTTTTCGTTTTCAAAGATGGGTACTCTTGGGGAAATTTATCGCAATGCTTTAATATATCTTATCTAAGCAACTACTCATATTATTTTGACCAAATTTGTAAATGTGGAATTCAAATTTTGGTAAAAGATAAATTTAAAGGTGCGAATTAATCGGTTGTTGGGACTCTAGTGACTAAAGGCTCTTTTTATTAGGTAAAAGGTACCGGAAAAGAGCAGAAAATTAGAATTGAGGCTTCTTCAGGATTATCTGATGCTGAAATTGAAAAAATGAAGAAGGAAGCAGAAGCAAATGCTGACACTGACAAAAAAGAGAAAGAGAAGATTGACAAAATCAATCAGGCTGACTCTTTAATTTTCCAAACGGAAAATCAGATGAAAGAATTTGGCGAGAAACTTTCTGAAGCTAATAAAACTGCCATCAATGATGCATTAGCCAAGTTGAAAGAAGCTCATAGCAAACAAGATGTTGAGGCTATTGAGCCAGCGATGGAAGCATTGAACAATGCATGGCAGGCCGCTTCACAAGAAATATACCAGGCACAGCAAGCAGCAGGCGGACAGCCGGGAGCTGAAGGTGGTGCACAACCGGAAGATAAAGCAGGTGATGGTGTAGATGATGTGGAGTACGAAGAAGTAAACGATGAGAACAAAGAGTCGAAATAATTTCGATTTAAAATAATAAATGCAAAACCTCTTGGGATAATTCTCAAGAGGTTTTTTTATGCCCAATTTGATTTTTTTTCCTGCTATCAAAAGTTAGTTACCTTTTCCTTCGCAATACAATACAAATCCTGAAAACCTTACATATCAAAAAACTTATTCCGTCTTTTCCGAATATTATTACGTCTATGGAGTTAGTACAAACAAAACAAATAAATAAGGTATGAAAAATTTAATGAAAGTATTAGCACTATGTGCAATTGTGGCGTTTTATGGCTGTGACTCCAGTGAAAAAGCCGGTAAAGGTAAGGCTAGCTTTTATTTAACTGATGGCCCTATTGAAGCTAGCAATGTGAGTGAAGTAGTAATTAGCATTTCTAATGTGGAAGTTTCAGGACCAAATGGATGGGAAATTGTAAAAGAATATGAAACTCCGGTTTCCATTAATTTACTAGAACTACAAGGAGGTGAAACTTTTTTTATTGAAGAAGCAGATTTAACTGCTGGTGATTATGGCCAGGTTAGATTGGGCCTAGCACAAAGTACAGAGGAGATGGATCCTGCCCATTACATTAAATTTACAGATGAGAGCATCACTGATTTGACTATACCCAGTGGTAACCAATCAGGTTATAAAATTGTAGGTGGTTTTACTATTCCTGATGGAGGCGTAACTTCTGTGATTATAGATTTTGACGTGAGAAAATCAGTGGTGAAAGCTGGTAATTCCGGTAAATATATCCTTAAACCTACTTTGAGATTACTTGAAGATAGCAATGTTGGAGCTATAGAAGGTAGTATTTTAGGCGACTACGAAGGTAATTTAGTAGTATATGCCTACGAAGACGGTACTTATGCTGATAGCGAAACTGAAGTAAATGGAGAAGGTATTATTTTCGCAAATGCCACTACCAGTGCCAATGTAAATGCTGAAGGTAATTATTCACTTTCTTTCTTAAGTGCCGGGACTTATGACATCATCGTTGCTGAATTTAACGAGCAAGGTGAGTTTGTAGGCATCGTAGCAGAAGAGGAAAATGTATCACTTGAAGCAGGAGTTAAATTAACTGTTGATTTGGAAATTGCTTTATAACAGTAAAATAATGATCTAATATGTCAAAGGAGCTATTAATTGAATAGCTCCTTTTTTATTTGTTAACTTTTCCAGGGTAATCACTAGTCTATAAAATTATACACTTCAAAGAAAAAATTAAAACTTTACAATATTTAAGTTGGTTTACTTTTGAAAAGCTTTATATATTACGATTAATATAAATAAACCGAGACTAATTATGCAACTAGAAAAAGTCCTTGACAACCTAAACTCCTTCGAGAAGAATTCCTTCCTTAAAATTTTAGATTCTATCATCTCTGAAAATCCCATCAACAGAAAAGAGATTGATAAAATATTGAGTGATTATGATAAGGATTTAAAAAACATAGATAATATCAATATCTCAAAGGTATTTCATTTAGTAGAATCAGAATTCAGAAAGTATGTTCAATCTGAATTCAAGGATACTAACTCACAATTAGATGTATTAATTGACATTATAATAAGAGATGGTAACTGTATTATGAAGGGCGAATGGCTATCTCGACTTTATGAGACTGAACTTAAAAGTCTGCATAAAAAGGTTAAGGAACTTCAAAAGGTAATTGATGAAGGTGGAAATTTAGTAGATGAGAGCCGAGTTAGAGATTACAACGTATATAAGAAATGCGTTGAAACTGCCTATAGAAATGATTTACTGAATAATTTAGATAGTAAAATCACCACAGACGAATTGGCAATTCTATTAACACTATCAACGGAACTTGACTTATCCCAGGAAGAAATAAAGCTCATTAATTACATGATTGTACCTGCTGAAAAACAGGAAACTGAAGCAATAATAAACGAACTTAAAAATATTGGAGTAGTATTTTATTCAAAAAAAACAAATACAGTTTTCGTAGCGGATGAGGTTGTAAGGGTTCTAAGAAAGGTGAGAAACAAGGATGTTGCAGATAAGTATTACAGAAGAATCTTGAAATGCTTAAGGGAACCTTTAATAAATATAGTTTGCAGAAAACACAATATAACTTGGAAGGATGAAATTCTAGACAAAAAAGTTAGAAATATTATAAAAGAAGGAATTCCCTTAAAAAGTCTTCTCATAAATGATATTTTTAAGGAAGGCACTAAATTATCAGAAAAGAAAGCTTTTATAAATGAGCTTTTTGAAAAAGATTTAAAAACAGGCACCCCTTTAAAAGGGAATACTATCGAAGATAAAGTTGATAATCTAATTCATTATTTTGATGAAATCGACAAAGATGAAAAAGTTGGAATTTCAATAGAAGGCTATGAGAGGTTACTAATTGACCTAGGTAAAGGGCTCCCTAAAACAAATGATTTACTTAAAAATGAATTTGAGCTGCAAGAAAATAATGTTTTACTTAGCGACTACTTACTTAATTACAACATTAAACCTCGGGATGTCTTAGAGTTATTAGATGAAAGCAATTTAAAGAAATTTTGCGAAGCTAAAAACATCAAAATGAGAGGAAATGAGGTGCTAAACATACTAGATTCCTACAAAGATGTTGAAAATTTATCTTTAGAAAATTACGAGCTGTTTGCACAAAGAGATTTAAAGGGATTAAAAGAAAATGGCATTAATGTTAAGGAAGGGGATGTAGGAGTACAATTCGAGAATTTAACTAAAAAAATATTCAGCGAACTAAAATTCAATGTTGATGAAGAGTTAAGGAAGAAAATTAATACAGCTAAGGATAAAATCGATATTCTGATAAACTTAGGAAACAACCAACTAATCCTAATAGAATGTAAATCTTATAAAGATCAAGGTTTCAATAAATTTAGCTCAGTATCAAGACAATTAAAAGCCTATATAACGCTAGCAGAAAAAAATGATTATACGATTGTAAAATCCTTGTTAATATCCCCTGAGTTCAGCGATGATTTCGTCTCGGAATGTAATTTAGAGTATGAACTCAATTTATCACTCATTAAAGCCTCGTCATTATACAAGATACTTGATGCATTTAAATCATCTAAAAAACACAAACATTTTCCTCATAACTTACTAATGAAAGATGTAGTTATTCAAGAAGATAGGATAACAAAAGCATTAAGTAAATAAAAAAAACAATTAGGGAGCTATTAATTGAATAGCTCCTTTTTTTATCTCCAATGTAATTTCATTCACCTCACCCTTCAGTTCCCCATCTACCTGCAACAATTCCTTTGTGTGACAGATAATTTTTGCTTTTTGAGTCGGGTAAATATCAACAAAGTCAGAATTGTTTATGTCTCCAAAAAATGAGCTAAAAGAAAGCGAAACCAAATCTCCCAAAGGTATGGGTTTAAAAACAACAATCTCAAATATGCCATCACTCATGGAGCTACCCGGGTTAATGACCGCCCCTGTACCGTAACTGGAAGCATTAGCAAATACAATCATTTCAGCAGCTACTTCAATGGATTTATCTTCCAGCTCTAATGTAAAAAAAGTAGCTTCCTTATCCTTTAATGAGCTAAAAAAGGATCTGGCATAAGCCATCTTTCCTCTATCACCGCTTGTTTCAAAATCCTTAATCATTTTTGCGTTGAAGCCTACATCACTCAAATGCAGTGAAATAAATTCCCCGTTAAGAACTACTAAATCAATAGGAACAACTTTGTGTTGCATAATAATTTGAAGGCTCTCCTCTATATCTTCTGGAATCTCTAGTTCTGATGCTAAACCGTTGGCAGAGCCGAGTGGAATAATTCCTAAATGCACTTCAGTTCCTTTAATAAGATCGGCAACTTGATTAATTGTGCCATCACCACCACATGCAACTACTACTGTAGGTTGAGTTTTTGACATTTCTTCTTTAATCTTTTGCCCATCATTTTCTCCAGTTGTATAGAAAATTGTATATTTCAGTTTATTATTATTGCATGAGGAACCAATCATGTCTTCTAATCCCTCTTTCTCAGTATTTCCTGACTTAGGGTTGATGATAAATAAAAAAAATTCTTGACTCATAAAAAATTAACCATTAAAAAAGAACTATCATTTTACGCCGTTTAAATATACGACTCGCACTGTACCTAAAACGTTTGTTAGGTATCATTTCGCCTCCTACAATTATCCCTTACAGGGGATACGGAAGTGAGGAAAGAATTTATGTAAAGGGCCAGGTTTTAGAAAACAGGCCCGAATTCTTTTCAGAAGAAGACGATAAAAAAAGCAAAAACTTTAAAACAATGCTTTCCAGATATTTCAGTAGTCCTTTACCTGAAATGACTGTTACTATCCAACTTGATGGACAAATTTACGAAACGATAAGTGATGAATTAGGTTATTTCAGTGAGTGGTTGTATCCGCAAAATCCCATAGCCGAAGGCTGGCATCCGGTTACATTTTCAATTTGTGATAAATCAGGTGCTGAGGAATGCGCTCAAACAGGAGAGTTTTTAATGGTTAAATCGGAAGCCAGATATGGTGTTATTTCAGACATAGATGACACAGTATTGGTTTCACATGCCACCCAGATTTTCAGAAAGCTCAGGCTAATTCTCACTAAAAATGCTAAAACACGGCTTCCTTTTGATGGAGTAGCCTCATTTTACAAAAAATTACAACAAAAAGGCAATCCACTATTTTATGTAAGTAGCAGTGAATGGAATTTATATGATTTTTTGGCAGACTTTTTTGAAGTTCGAGGAATACCTAAAGGCCCGTTTTTATTGCAGGAGTTTAAATCTGGTTTTAAAGATCTGTTTTTCTCCGGGGGAGGAAGCCATCTTCATAAATTTGAAAAAATACAACGTTTAATGAATTTATATCCCCACTTAAACTTCATTCTAATTGGGGATAGCGGACAGAAAGATCCCGAAATCTACGAAAAAGCTTTAATAGAATTTCCTGGTAGAATTAAAGCCGTTTATATTCGTAAAATTGGTAAGAAAGATGAATTAGAAGAAAAAACGATAAGTCATTTTAAAAACCAGGGAGTTGAACTTTTGATGATGGAAACCACTAAGGATGCTGAAGAACATGCTCTTAAAATGGGGTATATTTAAAGCGCGCAATAAAATAAATTTCCTTAATTTTTACTCAAAAACAACTCATTAACTGAAAGCTAAACCAAGTAAAAATCGGTAATTCGTTTACTTTGATATTTTAACAAAAGCAATTACTTTTCAGCATTTAGCCATTTTTCTTAAACATAATTTAAGTATCCATTTAAGGCTTAAAAATTATAAATCTATTTGCAGCATATCACCCCTAACATTTTGACATTCAATTTATTGTGCTTATCTTTATTTCAGAAAGCGTTAAAGGTATGGAAGAGAAATTAACTGTTATGCAAAGAATAAAAGAAGCGAATATCATAAAAGAGAAAATGAAAATGATTGAAGAAATACTTGATTCTAAAGATGGTCAATATTTTTACGGCGTTGCATTTCAGGAATTACATAATAAATTCGAAAAAGAGTATTCAAAAACTTCATTTGTAAAGTTTGAAAAAGAAGTCAATTCTATCGGCTTTAAATTAAAATATAGGGAATATCTACTCTCAGTTTATGAAGGCACTGTTACTTCTTTGAACTCTGCTAAAGGTGCAGGAATTAGTTTTTCACTAACAAATAATGCTCGAGTATCTTCAAGTGGGGAAATAATTCCTGGCCCTGGTGGATTTGATCCTAAAACTACTACGTATTTATTAGATTTAGATATGAATCAAAAACCATTCTGGAAAAATAAAATTAATTATCAAGAAACATATACAACCCTTGAACTTGCTGAAAACTGGATAGAACAATTTGCAATGAAAAGTAAATTAATACCTGAATTAAGGTAAGCAATATAAGACTTTTTGTAATTGAGGACTGAAAACTATCTCTTAAACTTATTCTTAAGCACACTTCAGAAATCATTATTTTTTAAGATAAATATCACTTTGCTGGACTTATAAATATTTTTTCAAGTTAAGACACTGAGGATTAGTAAATTTTCATTACATTTGCAGTCCTTTTACAGGAAGAAGGACGTGATCCTTCAATAATTTGCTAAAAAAAATATAAAAAATGGCAGTAAAAATTAGATTGGCCCGAAGAGGTCGTAAAAAACTGGCAATGTACGATGTAGTCGTAGCAGATGCCCGTGCACCACGTGATGGTCGCTTTATTGAAAAAATCGGTACTTATAACCCGAATGCACCAGTAGCTGCAATTGAGCTTGATAATGAAAAAGCTTTTACATGGCTAATGAATGGCGCACAACCAACTGATACGGTAAAAGCTATGCTTTCCTACCGTGGTATTCTTTACAGAAAGCACTTGCAAATTGGTGTAATCAAAGGAGCCTTGACTCAAGACGAAGCTGATAAAAAACTTCAGGAATGGGTTGATAAAAAAGGTGTTAAAATTGAAGGTAAAGAGAAAGAATTGGCTGATAAAGTGGCTGCTGATAAAAAAGCCAGACTTGATGCTGAGACTAAGGTGAACGAAGCTAGAGCTGAAGCTATCCGTAAGAGACAAGAAGAAGCTGCAGCTGCTGCTAATCCTCAAGTTGAAGAAGAAGTAACTGAGGCTACTGCTGAAGAAACTCCGGCTGCTGAGGCACCTGCGGAAGAAACTCCAAAGACGGAAGAGGCTCCAAAAGCTGAAGCTCCGGCTGAAGAAGCTCCTAAAGAAGAGGCTCCTAAAGAAGAAGCAAAAACTGAGGAAGCTCCTAAAGCGGAAGCCAAAACAGAAGAAGCTCCAAAAGCTGAGGAAGCTCCAAAGGAAGAAGCTGCTGAAGAAAAAGCAGAAGAGAAAAAAGAAGATTAATTAAATAATAAGCCATGAAGCCTTCACAATGCTTTCAATTAGGTATTGTTTCTCGCCCTCATGGCCTTAAAGGAGAGGTTTATATCATTCTTGATACAGATTTCCCCGAAGATTATACAGAAACGGAATCAGTTTTCTTGTTGCAAAACGGAAAATTGGTTCCTTTTTTTATTGAACGCATCCAGATTCGTAATACTGAGGCCCTTGTGAAATTTGAAGAAGTAGATGACAAGGAAGCCGCCTTAGGAATTAAGGGCTTGTCGGTGCACCTCCCACTCGATCAACTACAGGAACTGGAAAGTGACCAGTTTTACTTTCATGAAATTATAGGTTTTCAAATTATTGATAAAAATGTAGGTGAATTAGGCTTAGTTGGTCAGGTATACGAAGCCGGGCACCAGGATTTAATAGGAATGGATTATCAAGAAAAAGAAGTACTAATCCCCATCAATGATGATATCATCCTTACAGTAGACCGCGAAAAGAAAACTTTATTGGTTAATTTACCTGAAGGACTATTGGCTTTATACTTAGAGGAATAAAAATCTCATGAGAATTGACATTATTACATGTTTACCTAAATTACTGGAAGGGCCATTCTCTGATAGTATACTCAAGCGTGCACAAGAAAAGAACCTTGTAGAAATTGAAGTGCATGACCTCCGGAAATATTCCACCAATAAACACCATAAAATTGACGATTATGCTTATGGAGGTGGCGCGGGTATGGTGTTGCAGATTGAGCCAATTGCTGCAGCTATTGATGCCCTAAAATCAGAAAGGGAATATGATGAAATCATTTTTATGAGCCCTGATGGAGCAAGTTTTAGCCAAACTATGGCCAATGAGCTTTCTTTAAAAGGCAATATCTTGATTTTATGTGGTCATTATAAAGGAGTGGATGAGCGCGTAAGAACCCATTATATCACCAAAGAAATTAGCATAGGCGATTATGTGATATCTGGTGGTGAATTAGCTGCTGCTGTGGTTACAGATGCCATAGTTAGGTTATTGCCGGGAGTGCTAAACGATGAAACCTCAGCGCTAACAGATTCCTTTCAGGATGGCTTACTGGCCCCGCCTGTTTATTCCCGTCCGGCAGATTTTAAAGGATTAAAAGTACCTGAAATATTACTCTCCGGCCATGAAAGTAAAATAGAAAAATGGCGTTTTGAAAAGGCGGTGGAAAAAACTAGGGAAAGACGACCGGATTTATTTGAAAAAGAATAATATTTTTCAACAATCTTATGCATAGAATAAAATAATTCTTATATTTGCACTCCAATTTTCGGACAAGCATTCGAACTAGTATCGAATTAAAAGATAGAGCCATGAGCGAATTAATAAAATTAATTGAGAACGAATACTCAGAAGCAGTGAGCAAATTACCTGATTTTAAATCAGGTGACACCATTAATGTTCACGTAAAAATTACTGAAGGTAATAAAGAACGTATTCAGCAATACCAAGGAACTGTTATCCAGAGAAGAGGAGCTGGTAACTCAGCTACTTTCACAGTAAGAAAAGTATCAAGTGGTATTGGCGTTGAAAGAATTTTCCCTTTAATATCTCCTGCTATTGATAAAATAGAAGTGGTAAGAAGAGGTTCTGTAAGAAGAGCTAAATTATACTACCTAAGAGGTAAAATGGGTAAAGCAGCAAGAATCAAAGAAAAGATTTAATCTTTGTCTTAACAATATATTAGGAAGCTATCATAAAAATATGATAGCTTTTTTTTATGTCCGGCCTTTAGATCAAAGATATAATTTTATCTACAAACGTGATAATTTTATAGATATATACTACTTTTGATTGATGTTGACGAAATTTTACCAATATGTTAGGGCTTTCAGTCTGGATGTAGTAGCAGGTGCAGCCATTAGCGCCCGCTGGATTGGTAATTATTTTGAAGCCGACATTGATTTCTCCTCTATTTTGGCACTAAGTCTTACTGTATGGCTCATCTATACCATCGATCATTTATTGGATGCGAGAAAGTTGAAAACTAAAGATGCGGTATTCCGTCACATCATCCATCAAAAAAATGCTCCTTATATTTTTGGAGTAGTAGTGTTGGTGGTCATGATGCTCGTCTTTACCGTGCAACACTTAAAATCCGAATTACTTTGGTATGGCTTTATATTGGGTCTTGCAGTTATTGGGTATTTAGTTTTTGTTCATTTCTTAAGAAAAAAGCCTTATTGGGGCAAAGAATGGTTTATTTCTCTGGTTTATGCAACAGGTATATGCCTACCTACTTTTGCTCAATTAGAATATATTCCATTGGATTTAGGCTATTTCTGGTTACAGCTTTTTCTTTTAGCTTCTATCAATTTACTGCTTTTTAATATGTTTGAGTATAAAGCCGATAAAATGCAAGGTTTTAATTCCTTTGCTACTGTCTGGGGCTTTGATGTTACGCGTAGAGTAATTTTACTTCTTTTTTTAATTTTTGCTATTATTTGGTCGAGCGCATTTTTACTATTCCCTGAAGATGAGATTTTGGATTACCAGGCCATACTTATTTTTATGTGCTCAGTGCTGGCTATAGTTCTAAGCAAAGAAGTAGCTTTAAAAGAGGAAGAATGGTACCGCGTTCTGGGTGACATTGTGTTTGTACTGCCTTTGATTGAGTTAATCATTCAGGATTAATGGTTAATTTCAACCGTATTGCCTCCATTTACGATTTCCTGAAAAAACTTATTTTCAAAGATCAACTGGATAAAGCTGCTACTTATTTTATTAATCAAATTCCTGAAGAGGCTCAAATTTTAATTATTGGAGGCGGTAGTGGTCAATTATTACCCTATTTTCATTCAACCCAAAGGATAACTTATGTTGAAGCTTCTGAAAAAATGAGCCTACTAGCTAAAAAGAGAGCGTTTTCTGCTGAAATAGAATTTAAAACTACTGATATTTTAAATTTCAGCCCTGGCCATAGATTCGATGTAGTAATCACTCCTTTTTTTCTGGATTGCTTTGACGACCAATACATTGCCCGCATTTTCTCACACATCAATCACATGCTTAAAAATGGAGGGTTATGGCTGCACAGTGATTTCTATCCTCAAAATAAACAGCAGCAATATCTGGTGCGCTTTATGTACTTTTGCTTTAGAATAAGCACCGGTTTAAAAGTGAGTAAAGTCCCGAATTTCGATAAATTATTCTCAACTGAAAAATTTAATCAGGAAAAAAAAGTGGCATTCAAGGACTCTATGATACATTCTTATATTTATAAGAAGATTGCTTTAGAATAAGCTTTTGATTCTGACATTATACTATTAATTTTGCCCAATTTGTTTAGCCCCTAACTAAAAGTAAAAATTTTTATCATGCCAAGAGATAACAGCATCAAGTCAGTACTAATCATCGGATCCGGACCTATTATTATAGGCCAGGCCTGCGAATTTGATTATTCAGGTTCACAAGCTTCCAAGTCGTTAAGGGAGGAAGGAATTGAGGTAACACTCATTAATTCAAATCCTGCCACCATTATGACAGATAAGGTGACTGCTGACAATATTTACCTGAAGCCGTTAACCAAAAAATCTATCATTGAAATTCTGGAAAAGCATAAAATTGATGCAGTTTTACCCACTATGGGCGGACAAACTGCACTCAACCTTGCTATGGAGTGCGATAAGGCAGGTGTTTGGAAGAAATATGGAGTGAGAATGATCGGAGTTGACATAGACGCCATCGATACTACTGAAAATAGAGAGCTTTTCAGACTCAAAATGAAAGAATTGAATGTAGGCGTTTGCGATGGCGAAACTGCCACATCGTTTTTACAAGGTAAAGAAATTGCTCAAAAAATTGGCTTTCCGCTTGTTTTAAGATCTTCCTTTACCCTTGGTGGCTTGGGGGGTGCCATTGTAAGAGACCCCGCTGAATTTGATAAAGCATTAACGGATGGCTTGCACGCCTCTCCTATTCATGAAGTTTTGGTGGAGCAAAGCATATTGGGCTGGAAAGAATACGAACTTGAAATCCTACGAGATCACGTAGGTAATGTAATTGTTATTTGCTCAGTGGAAAACTTCGATCCAATGGGGATCCATACGGGCGACTCTATCACAGTAGCACCTGCACAAACCTTACCTGATACAGTTTACCAGAACATGCGTAACCTGGCCATTAAAATGATCAAGGGAATAGGAAATTTTGCCGGAGGCTGTAATGTACAGTTTGCAGTAAACCCTGAGACCGATGATATTATTGGTGTAGAAATTAACCCACGGGTTTCTCGATCTTCAGCATTAGCTTCTAAAGCCACCGGTTACCCGATTGCTAAAATAGCTGCTAAATTAGCGATTGGATACAATCTAGATGAACTTAAAAACCAAATTACTAAAACCACTTCGGCCTTCTTTGAGCCTTCTCTGGATTACGTAATAGTAAAAATACCAAGATGGAATTTCGATAAATTCCCGGGTTCCGACAGAAGATTAGGTTTCTCGATGAAATCTGTGGGAGAAACCATGGGGATTGGCCGTAATTTTCAGGAAGCGTTACAAAAAGCTTGTCAGTCGTTAGAAATTAAGCGTAATGGTTTGGGTGCAGACGGTAAAGAACTCACCAAGCAGGATCAGATACTACACAGTCTGGAATTTCCTAGCTGGAACCGACTTTTCCATATTTACGATGCTTTTAAACTAGGGATCCCTTTCAAAACCATTCAAAAACTCACTATGATTGATAAGTGGTTTTTAGAGCAAATTGAAGAAATGGTTGTGCTGGAAAAAGAGATTTCTAAGTATAGCATTAATGACTTACCTATTCACTTAATGCGTTCCGCTAAAAGCAAAGGTTATGCTGATAGGCAAGTTGCTCATTTAGTGAAATGCCTGGAAAGTGAAGTTTTTAAGAAAAGGCATGAAATGGACATTAAGCGTGTCTACAAGTTGGTAGACACCTGTGCGGCAGAATTTGAAGCGCAAACTCCTTATTACTATTCTACTTTTCAACATGAAAATGAGTCCGTATCAAGCGACAAAAAGAAGGTGATTATTTTAGGATCAGGCCCCAACAGAATTGGGCAGGGAATTGAATTTGATTATTCTTGCGTGCATGGTGTATTAGCTGCCAAAGAATGTGGCTACGAAACCATCATGATCAACTGTAATCCTGAAACAGTTTCTACAGATTTCGACACTGCTGATAAACTCTATTTTGAGCCTGTTTTCTGGGAACATATTTATGATATTATCCTGCACGAAAACCCTGTAGGTGTAATAGTCCAATTAGGAGGACAAACAGCATTGAAACTAGCCGAAAAGCTTAGTAGATATGGTATAAAAATTATAGGCACCTCTTATGAGGCTTTGGATTTGGCGGAAGACAGAGGTTCCTTTTCCAGGCTTTTGCAGGAAAACAACATACCCTACCCTCCTTTTACGGTGGTAGAAGATGCTGACAACGCTTTGGAGAAATCAAAAGAGATTGGCTTCCCAATGTTGGTAAGACCTTCTTATGTGTTAGGCGGGCAAGGAATGAAAATCGTAATCAACGAAAAAGAGCTGGAAGAGCATGTAGTAGATGTATTGCGAGATATACCGGGTAATAAGGTATTGCTCGATCATTTCCTGGATGGTGCTATAGAAGCGGAAGCAGATGCCATTTGTGATGGTGAGGATGTTTATATCATCGGAATTATGCAGCATATTGAGCCTGCCGGTATTCACTCTGGAGATTCATATGCAGTATTGCCTCCTTATAACTTAGGAGATTTGGTAATGAAACTAATTGAGACCTATACCAAAAAAATTGCTTTAGCATTAAAAACAAAAGGCTTAATAAATATACAATTTGCCATTAAAAATGACACCGTTTATATTATAGAGGCCAATCCACGTGCCTCCAGAACTGTGCCGTTCATTTGCAAAGCCTATGACGAGCCTTATGTAAATTATGCTACTAAGGTAATGTTGGGAGAAAAGAAGGTGAAAGATTTCAAATTCAACCCAACGAAAAAAGGTTATGCTATAAAAGAGCCAATATTCTCATTTAATAAATTCCCGAATGTGAATAAGGAGTTAGGTCCGGAAATGAAATCTACCGGAGAGTCTATTTATTTTATAGACGATTTAATGGATGATTATTTCTTGAAAATTTACTCGGAAAGAAATTTATATTTGAGTAGATAATATAGAAGAACAAAAGAACTTTTTTATCTTTATTTTTTTTATAACATAACATACCAGAGTTTCGTAAAAAGAAATTAACATGTTTAAAGTATTATTAATAATATTCTTAATCGGATACATCTTCTTCAAGGTAGGGGGATTTCTATTCCGGATCTTCTTGGGGAGATTAGGGGCAAAAGCAGCTTACAATCAATCAAGACAAAATTATTCTCAAAATAGCCAGCAAAAAAAGAAAACGGCTGATGGTATAAATATTGAATTCATGCCAGAAGACAAGAATAAAAGAAGTGCTAAGAACTTTAGAGGTGGGGAATATGTAGACTATGAAGAGATAAAATAAAACCTTATAATCTTATACAGATAGCCTGATAGTGAAAATACTATCAGGCTTTTTTTTTGAGTACTCCTCAATAAGAATTAATGTACTGAAGGGAAAATCTAATAAAGAATTAAATTACAATGAATAGGGCCTGCTTAAAAAGTCTCAGGTGCTTCATCCCATTTTAACCGGGACAGGATATCAGCCAAGGGCTGACCATCCTTTGGCTGGCAACTGGGCAAAGTGTCCCGATTGCTATACGGGAGTATGCTTATACTTCGAGCTTGCCTACGGCAAGCAGGCTGCAGCCCAGGAAGTACCTGCCTGCTGCAGGCAGGGTTGAGATGCCTGAGGCTATCCCACTAAGAAATCATTTTTTGATTTTTTAGTACAAAGTTTATGAAGTTTTATAATAAAAAAGCTTGCACTTGCTTAAAAACTAATTCAGAATGATCATTACCTAAAAATATATAAGAAATATATTTTCAAATTTAGCAGTTTTTAAGCAAGCCCTAAATAGTTTTTAATTCTCCCTTAAATAATTTTAACAAATTTTATATTTGTTATTTTATTGTATTACAGCTATTTATACCTGTTTATCTGTTCTATACAATATTTTTACTAAGCGATACATATACTAAATCAAAATTGTTGCGTTTAATAAGTAGGTGTGTGAATAATCATGTTAAACTATAAATGATTATTCTTATGGAAAATGAAAAAAATGCAACGAAAAGTTTGTACGCTAAAGGACCAATATTCTTCAATATTGGTTTAATTATAGCGATAACACTATGCTTCATCGCTTTTGAGTTTAAGGTATACATTGAGGATACTGAAACTGTTGAATTACCCGATGATCCTACCACGATTTTTATAATGGATGAAGTGAAAACCACACTGCAACCTCCAAAGGTTAAGCCATTTATTCCTGAAAGGAAAAATACTGAAGTTAATCTTGTAGAGAAAAAAGATGTGATAGAAGAGCAGAAGAACGATGATCCTGAAATCGATATCACGGAAATAATAAAACTCTCTGGAGTTGATGCACCTCCTATTGAGGTGCCTGTAGATAATTCAGAACACATAATTGTTGAAAGCGGAGCAGATTTCCCTGGTGGCATGTCTAAGTTTTACGAGTATATGGGGAATGAAATGAAGTATCCTAAAAAAGAACAAAGGATGGGTATTGATGGCCGGGTATATTTATCTTTTGTTATTGAAAGAGATGGCAGTCTAACTGATATCAAAGTGCTTAAAGGTGTTTCTGAAGGATTAGATGAAGAAGCTATTAGAGTCTTAAAAAACTCACCTGCATGGAACCCTGGAAAACAAAGAGGGAAAGAGGTAAGAGTAAGAATGACTATCCCTATTCTTTTCAAATTAAACTAACAACATTTTATATCATATCAGCTTTTCCATAGTTTTGAACTTTGGAAAAGCTTTTCTACTCCTACCTACTGTAACCAACTAGCACAAAAGTATTTCTCCAGAATAGTTAATTCCATTCCAATTGCCAATCATTCTTCGTACTTTTGCACTTTCATTTTAGCAGCATATGAGTAATTTAGCAAAAGAGATTAGTAAAAGACGTACGTTTGGTATTATTGCCCACCCCGATGCAGGTAAAACTACCTTAACAGAAAAACTTTTACTTTTTGGAGGCGCCATTAATACAGCCGGAGCAGTAAAATCTAATAAAATAGATACTGCCACCAAATCCGATTGGATGGAAATAGAAAAGCAAAGAGGTATTTCTGTTGCTACTTCTGTAATGGGCTTCGAGTACAAAGGCATGAAAATCAATTTGCTTGATACTCCTGGTCACCAGGATTTTGCTGAAGACACTTACCGTACTTTAACTGCTGTGGATAGTGTGGTAATGGTCATCGACTGTGTGAAAGGTGTGGAGCAACAGACTGAAAAGCTCATGGAGGTTTGTCGAATGCGAAATACCCCCGTTATTTGTTTTATCAATAAAGTGGATAGAGAAGGGCAAGATCCTTATGACCTAATAGATGAAATAGAAGAAAAATTAAATATCAAAGTTTGCCCGCTTACCTGGCCTATTGGAATGGGGAAAACCTTTAAAGGAGTTTATAATCTCTACACTAAAAATTTACTGCTTTTTCAAGCCAGTAAGAAAAAATTATCGGCGGAAGGAGTTGAAATCAAGGACCTTTCAAGCGAAGTGTTAGATAAAAATGTAGGTGATACCTTAGCCAATCAATTAAGAGAAGATGCTGAATTACTGGGAGGCGTATATCCTGCGCTTAATGTACAGGATTACCTTGATGGAAAAGTAGCGCCAGTATTTTTCGGGTCTGCTGTGAACAGTTTCGGGGTAAAAGAAATGCTGGATACCTTTATACAAATTGCGCCCCCTCCCATTGAAAGATCTACAGAGGAGCGAGTGGTTAAGCCTTCAGAAACCAGTTTCTCAGGTTTTGTATTTAAAATCCATGCCAATATGGATCCCAAGCACAGAAACCGAATAGCTTTTGTGCGCATTTGCTCAGGCACTTTCCAAAGAGGGAGTAGTTACTTGAATGTTAGGCACGATAAAAAATTCCGTTTCTCTAATGCCACCGCTTTCATGGCGCAGGATAAAGAAACCATTGATGAAGCTTTTCCAGGTGATATAGTAGGTCTCTTTGATACCGGTAATTTGAAAATTGGTGATACACTCTCAGAAGGCGAAAAAGGCTTGTACAAGGGCATACCTAGTTTCTCTCCTGAAATATTCAGGGAGGTAATTAATAAAGATGCTATGAAAACCAAGCAGCTGGACAAAGGCCTAAATCAATTAATGGATGAAGGGGTAGCACAGTTATTTACCTTCGAAATGGGTGCTAAGAAAGTAGTAGGAGTTGTAGGAAACCTTCAGTTTGAAGTAATTCAGCATAGATTAAAGAATGAGTATGGTGCCTCTTGTACTTTTGCACCACTTAACCTTTACAAAGCTTGTTGGTTCAGTAGCTCCGATAAAAAGAAATTAGATGAATTCATCAAGTCCAAGTACAGGCATATCGCCAAAGATAAGGATGGTAAATTGGTGTTTATGGCGGAAACCAAAGCATGGTTACAAATGGTGCAGGATAATTTTCCTGATATTAAATTCCACTTTAGTTCAGAGTTTTAACCTGAAAAATTTCTGTGAATTTTTCATCCTAAGGACAGACGATTTATAAAAACTAGACTAGCACGGAGTTTTAATAATATTACTGTATAAATATTACAAAGCACTTAAATTTAACCTTAAAGGTTTCTATAAATATCTGGGTTAACCCTGACAAAATGGATTTAAAAAACCATCCTTTTAAATCATTTTCGTCAACATTCTTGATCTTTTAATCAAGAATCCGGGTTAAAGACCTCCTTTAAATCAAATTTAAGCTGAGGAATTACTGTAGAGGTAATTTCTCCTTCTTCCACCAAATTTAGATGTGGGGTGTTTTTATCATCCTGGACCAGAGTATATATTTCCAAAGTTTTATTAGCCGGATCGACAATCCAATATTCCTTTACACCAAACTTAAAGTAGGCATCCTTTTTTGTATATCTATCCATAAAGGCGTTGGACGGAGAGAGCACTTCTACTACTAAATCAGGGGCTCCTTCAACTCCCCTCTTACTAATTATTTTTAACCTCTTTTCGGATACAAATAAAACATCAGGTTGAAAAACATTTTTATTATCCAAAAACACACCTAATGGAGACATTAGAACCTTCCCATTAAACTTAAATAATTTAAGTAGTGAATAGATTTCTCCTACCACTTCTTGATGATCGGTATTGGGTGAGGGTGTCATTATTACTTTTCCATTTATCAATTGACAAAGTTCTTCCTCTATTTGAAGGAATTCTTCAACAGTAAATTCTTTCTCGGATTTTTTAGCTAAAATTTCCATTGTGTCCTTAATTTAAGAAAATTAGATGTGAAATCAATAATATTGTTTTTGATTCCACTTAAATCAGCTTTACCTAGCAAACTACTATTAAATATACCTAAAATTTACGACTTTTGTTCCCATGACCTATCAGGAGTTTTTACAAATAGTAATGTATGAAGATAATCACCTTTTAGTGGTGAATAAACCTTCAGGCATGTTAGTGCAGGGAGATCAAACCGGTGACAAACCGCTTTCAGAATACGCCAAAGATTATATCAGGGAAAAAGAAAACAAGCCGGGCAACGTATTTTGTGGAGTGCCCCACAGAATTGACAGACCCGTAAGCGGAATTGTGGTGTTGGCTAAAACCTCCAAAGCCCTGGAACGTGTTTCAAAATTATTTCAGGAGAGACATGTGAAGAAAACTTATTGGGCACTTACTGAAAAAAGACCGCCAAAAACAGAAGATTCTGTAACCCATTGGCTGAAAAAAGACACCAATAAAAACCTAACCCATGCGCATATTGGAGATAATAAGGGCGGACAGAAATCGACATTGGAATATAAGTTGGTAAGTGCTTTAGGCGACAGAAACCTTGTAGAGGTGAACCCACTCACTGGCCGACCGCATCAAATCAGAGTGCAATTAGCAAGGATTGGCTGCCCCATTATTGGCGATGTGAAATATGGTTTTCCCAAACCCACCAAAGACGGCTCCATTGCGCTGCATGCAAGAGCTATTTCCTTTGAGCACCCCATCAAAAAAGAGCCGTTTCATGTTGTAGCTCCTATCCCCAGGGCATTTGTTTGGTCACACTTCGAGGGAATGGTATAATTTAAATCTGCCATTGATGTAAATGACTTTGTTCTCTACTAAATATAATTGCATTTTGAATTTATGAAAACACTCTTAATAATAGGTTTAATGTTGTCGATTAATTGGCAATCGTATGCACAATCGGAAACCAAAAACGATTCAACCGAAATTATGAATATAATTACTGATGTTTTTGAAGGCATGCGAACCAATGACAGTAGCAAAATTTCACAACATATGCACCCAAGGGTAAAGATGCAGTCAGTGAACTTAAATGGAGCAAGCACTAAAATTTCGGAGATTGGGGAAGCAAGTGGCTGGCTGAAAGCCGTGGCAACTGAAAAAGACCAAATTTGGGATGAACGCACCTATAATTACAAATTGCAGAGCACGGACGCATTAGCTTCTGTTTGGATGGATTATGCCTTTTATGTAGGTGAGCAATTTAGCCATTGCGGAGTAAATTCATTTCAATTGGTAAAAATGAATGAAAAATGGAAAATTATTTATATTATTGATACGAGAAAGCAACAAGGTTGTGATGATATTAAAAAGTAAAACCTCACTATTTTAAACTATAAACCAATTTGAACATGGAAGAAAAAGTAAGCACCTCAAAATTCGCCTTTCAACAGGGCTTAATACTGGCATTAGTTGCAACAATTTACACCTTGATAGTCCAATTAACAGGCTTATATCAACAAACCTGGGCCAATTATATTAGTTATATTATTTACCTTGGCTTTATCATCTATTTATTCAAAAAATATAAAGAATTAAATGATGGTTACATGAGTTTAGGTCAGGCTTTAGGCGCAGGCACGTTAGCGGTAACTGTTGGCGGGGCTATTACATCAATAGTATATGCGCTATATATACAATTTGTTGATGATTCAAGTATCAAGTTTGCTATGCAAAAACAAACAGAAGAAATGTATAACAGCGGAATGTCGGTTGAACAAATCGAAGCTGCAGAAAGTATGGCAGGAATGTTTCAAGGACCAATTTTTCTAATAATAGTAGGAATAATAGGTTCTGCGATTATTGGCTTTATTATTTCCTTAATTGTGGGTTTAATCATGAAAAGAAATCCGCCGCAAGAATTTTAATTATTACTGTTTTATACAAAACAAAAAGAGACTGCCATTCATTAGCAGTCTCTTTTTTATTGATCAATTATGCTCGAAAAGCTAAAGGAAAGATGGAATCTTAAATCTGGCACCCAGGTATTTCTAGTGTTGCTGGTTTTTGCCTGCACAGGTTTTACAGTCATGTTTCTTAAAGAGCCAATACTCTCTTTATTTGCAGCAAAAGAAGAACGCAATTGGGTTTTTACCACTGTATACTACGTTCTTATATTCCCTGTATATTTCCTCATTTTACTGTTTTACGGGTTTATTTTTGGTCAGTCTAAATTCTTTACTGCATTTGTGAAAAAAACTATGAACAGATTTAAAAGGAAGAAAAAATAAGGTTTGAATTATTATTCCATTGCTGCCTTAATCCTATCGATAGAGTTTTTGGTAGCTTCTTTCACTAATTCATCCGCGTCTTCAGCTTCTGCAGCACGCATGTAAGCATGGCCTGCACCTTCATAGATTTTATACTCATAAGTCTTTCCTGCCTCCTCCATCATTTTTTCACTGTCTTCAATAGTAGCATTCACTCTGTTATCTTTTGCACCATAAAATCCATAAACATTGGCCTCAATTTTATTGATATCAGTTGGATCTTTAGGTCCAGTACCATAAAAGACGAAAGCATTTTTTATATCCGGATTATTAGTAGCATACCGGAAAGTTTGAGATCCTCCCCAGCAAAACCCTATAACCGAAACATTACCGTTGGCAGAAGCTAGACTTTTCCCATATTCAAAAGTAGCATCCAAAGCGGCTGTTACAAAATCGGCTTCCAAAGCATAAATAGCATTTCTGGCATCATCACTGGTGGCATAATCAGAGGTTTTGCCAATGCCATCAGCTGACTCTGATAGCATATCAGGAGCAATGGCAATATATCCCAGCTCAGCTAATTGATCAGCCATACTGCGAACCCAATCCGTTAACCCTCTGTTCTCGTGAATTACTAAAATGACTGGTGCTTTATCGGCTCGCTCGGGATAAACAACAAAAGAATACAAGGTTTTTCCTTGCACTTGGAGCTTTACCCACTCATGGTGCCGGGGAGACTCATCTAAACGCTTTAAAGAAGCATCTTGAGCGAATAATGAAATGGTAAAAAACAGTCCGCAAAAAGTTAGCTTTAAAATTTTCATAGTTCTTTTATTTAATTCAGCTTAATAATCAATAAGATAAGAATATGTTTTCACAAAGGACACCATACATCAATATTTCCTATTACCAAATAATAAAACACCTACTTTTTCTACTTCATTCTGAAAATACTACCAACTTTTAATAATCTTTTTACACAAAATACTTCATTTATAAATAATAAACTCTTAGTTTTCGAATTCTAAAGAAAATGTCAATACAGAATTGTATATATCGCCCAACAAAAAACGCTCAGTCAACTATGTGCTGCACTGGAACTTCTATGGGCAAGTCCACTACTTCTGCAATTTTTACAGGCATTACAATTACCCCTTTTAGGGGTTAAAATTTACATATCATCCGAGAGGCAGGGCCTCGTTTAATCAATACAAACTTACTATTTACAAATGCCTGAAAGGCATTATTCATATTCTTATTCAATTTAAACTAATTTAAGTAATCATGCAGGTTCTCAAATTTGGAGGTACGTCCGTAGGTACCCCACAAAATATTCATCTAGTTAAAGAAATTATTCAGGAAAAAGCAGCGAACGACACTTGTATTGTTGTAGTATCTGCTTTTAGTGGAATCACAAACCGTTTAATTCAATGCAGTCAGCTTGCTGCCAAAGGTGATGAAAGCTATCAAACTATTTTAACTGGCATTATTACCCAACATCTGGAAACTACCCAACAACTTATTTCTGTAAAAAACCAAAGTGGCATAATGGGACAAATCAGGTTACTACTTAACGATTTAGAAGATATCCTGAGAGGCGTATTTTTAGTCAGAGAATTATCTGCCAAAACCCTTGATAAAATTAGTTGCTATGGTGAAGTATTATCCGCTAAGATTATCAGCTATTTTTTTATAGAAAACCAGATGAGTGTAATTTTGGCTGACCCCAAGCAATTCATCTTTACAGATAATAATTACGGGAAAGCCCAGGTGTTTTTCAAAGAAACCAATACTGCTATACAAAATTTCTTTCAGCAGGAAGCCTCCGTTTTTATATGTCCGGGATTTTTAGCGGCAGATGAAAATGGTGAAACCACCACTTTAGGCAGAGGAGGCTCAGATTTTACCGCAGCCATTATCGCTGCTGCACTCAATGCCCCTCATTTGGAAATCTGGACTGATGTGAGTGGCATGATGACGGCTAATCCGCAATGGGTACCTAACGCTTATGTGATTGAAGAAATGGATTATGAAGAAGCAATGGAGCTAACTCACTTTGGCGCCAAAGTACTTTATCCGCCTTCCATTCAGCCTGTATTAAGAAAGGGGATTCCTGTATACATCAAAAATACCTTCAAAAGAGCCGACCCCGGCACCAAAATTCATAGTTTAGGCAAAAAGAACGGACAAATTATCAAAGGCTTATCCTGTATAGAAAATATTGCACTCCTTAATTTATCGGGCAGCAGCATGGTAGGTATTCCGCATTTTTCCTCAAGATTGTTCGAAACTTTAGCGTCAGTTAAAATTTCTGTCATTTTGATTACTCAAGCCTCCTCGGAGCACTCTATTTGTGTAGCGATAGATAAAGATGATGTGCCTAAAGCAGAGAAAGCATTGGAAAAAGCTTTCAAAAATGAGTTTAAATATCAGCAATTAAACCCTCTCCGCATAGATACCGACCTGGCCATAGTGGCCTTGGTGGGTTCTAATATGAAGGAGCAAATCGGTTTAAGTGGACGTATGTTCAATATTTTAGGGAACAACGGCATCAATATAAAAGCCATTGCCCAGGGATCTTCTGAAAAAAATATTTCGGCAGTGATCCAGAAAAACCAAATTAAAAAAGCTTTGAATAGCCTGCACGAAAGCTTTTTCTTGTCTGATATTAAAAGGGTCAATCTTTTTATAGTAGGAACAGGCAATGTGGGTAAGGCCTTATTGAAACAATTGGAACTACAAAATGAGTATTTAAAAGAGAAATACCATCTTGATATCCATATAGTGGGAATTGCTAACTCAAAGAAAATGTACTTTAATGAAGAAGGCGTTGATTTAGCAAACCCTTTAGCTTTTATTAATGAGGAAGCTGAACCCATGGAAATTAACCGCTTCATTCAGCGAATGGTCAGCCTGAATTTACGGAATAGTATATTCATTGATAATACTGCTAATGAAAGCATAGCAGAGGCATATTTGGCAATCTTAAAACAGAGTATATCGGTAGTTACTCCTAACAAAATTGCTTGTACAGGTAAATATGAGGATTATAAAAGCCTAAAAGCAGCAGCATTGCGCTACAAAAGCAATTTCTTATTTGAAACCAATGTGGGTGCCGGCTTACCTATTATAAATACTTTAAGTGATCTAATTAAAAGTGGGGACGAAGTGGTGGGTATTCAGGCAGTACTTTCCGGCAGCTTAAATTTTATCTTCAATAATTATGATGGCAAAAGCGCCCTATTTTCTGATGTGGTAAAACAAGCCCAGATAGAAGGATTTACTGAGCCTGATCCGCGAATTGACTTAAGTGGAGTGGATGTAAAAAGAAAGGTATTAATCCTTTTAAGAGAAAGTGGTTTCGAAATGAACATGGAAGATATTGAAGTAGTGCCATTTATTCCTGATAACTGCATGAAAGCACCTTCGGTAGATGAGTTTTTTAAATTGGTAGAAAAGGAAGAGGACTTTTTTAAAGCGCAGTTGGCTGCCGCAGAAAAGGAAGATAAAAAACTGAAATACGTTGCTACTTATAAAGACGGAAAAGCGGAAACAGGTTTGCAGTTGATAGAACGATCGCATCCTCTCTATAATTTAGAGGGAAAAGACAATATCGTGCTTTTCACTACACGCAGATATCCTGAACAGCCTTTAGTGGTAAAGGGAGCAGGTGCCGGTGCTGATGTTACTGCATCTGGTATATTCGGAGATATTATGAGAATAGCCAATACATTTAGAGACAGCTAATCTACTAAATATGTCCTTTTGGAGAAAAAAGCAAAATCAAAAAGAAATGAATAAAGTAAAGGTATTTGCTCCTGCTACTATTGCTAATATTGGTCCGGGCTATGATATTTTCGGACTAGCATTAGATAATATTGGTGATTTTTTAGAAATGGAGCGCACAGATGATGGTAAAATTAGCATAGCTCCTATTGAAGGTTTTCCGAAATTACCCACGGCACCGGAAAAGAACATAGTAGGTATTGTAGCTAATAATATGCTGAAACATTTGAAATCTGATATTGGCTTGCATGTGTCTATTAAAAAAAATGTAAAGCCCGGGAGTGGATTAGGTAGCAGTGGTTCTAGTGCAGCCGCTGCCGCTTTTGCTTTAAATGAATTATTGAACAGACCATTTACTCAGATGCAATTGATAGAATTTGCGATGATGGGAGAAAAATCTATTTCCGGTAAAGCCCACGCAGATAATGTCGCGGCATCTATTTTAGGGGGATTTACAGTAGTGAAGGGTTACAATCCTTTACAGGTTTTTAATATTCCTTTTCCAGAGCACTTGCATATTGCCATAGTTCATCCTCTAATTGAAGTAAAAACATCCGATTCTAAAAAAGTACTTAAAAAAGAATTGATTTTGGAAGATGTAGTAAAACAATGCGGCAATATCGCAGGGATGGTAAGTGGTATGACGCAGGGTAATTATGAATTAATTAGCGATAGCATGCAGGATTTAATAGCAGAACCCATTCGTTCTTTTTTAATACCCGGTTACCGAGAGGCTAAAGCCTTGGCACTAAGCAATGGAGCTATAGGCAGTAGTATTTCCGGCTCAGGACCTTCCATTTTTGCCTTTACAAAAGGCAGAGAAAAAGCATTAGAAATTGCTGCACTTTGGGAGAAGTATTATAATGATTTAGAAATTCCTAATCACATATACTGCTCCTCTATCAACCCAAAAGGTTGTACGGTAATAGATTGAGTTGCGCATTAAAAATTTTGCATAAGAAGGATGAAATATTATAGTACAAAAAATAAAAATAGCCTAAGTAGCTTTAAAGAAGCCGTTATTCAAGGCTTACCTGCAGACAATGGCCTGTATATGCCTGAAAGCATTCCACAATTGAGTGAATCATTTTTTAAAAAGCTCCACGAGTTATCACTACCGGAGATTGGTCTTGAAATTATGTCGCATTTTGTGGGAGATGCTATTCCTTTGCCTGAACTAAGGAAAATCATGGAGAAAACACTTTCCTTTGATATTCCTCTGGTAGAGATAAAGGGAGGCGTGTATGCATTGGAGTTGTTTCATGGCCCTAGCTATGCTTTTAAAGATGTGGGCGCCAAATTTTTAGCACAATGTCTGGATTATTTTTATAAAGATTCCGATCAAAAATGCACCATTTTAGTAGCTACCTCCGGTGATACAGGTGGGGCGGTAGCTGCAGCTTTTTCCGAAACTAAAAATATTGAAGTAGTAATTTTGTACCCTTCCGGTAAAGTAAGCGACTTACAGGAGAAACAGCTCACCACTTACGACAAAAATGTAATTGCTTTAGAAATTAATGGAGATTTTGATGATTGCCAACAATTAGTAAAAACCGCCTTTTTGGATGAAGAGTTGAGGAGTAAAATGCAGATTAGCTCTGCTAATTCCATTAATATTGCCAGATTTATACCGCAGTGTATTTACTATTTTGTGCCCGCTAAAATATTAGGCCTTGATAGAAAAATTACCTTTTCAGTACCCAGCGGCAATTATGGCAATTTAACGGCGGGTCTACTGGCTCAAAAAATGGGCTTGCCGGTAAACCAGTTTATTGCCTCAGCTAATAAAAATGATGCGGTGCCACGTTATCTGTTCTCTGGTAATTACGAGCCTAAACCTACTATCCCTACCATTTCAAATGCGATGGACGTAGGGGCACCGAGTAATTTTCAGCGGATGCAGGAATTTTTTGAGCACGAACATAAAAAAATGAGTGAGAAAATTGTTGGTTATAGTTTTTCAGATACTGAAACCCTTGAAACAATGCACCATGTATACAAAAACTATCACTACGTGCTAGACCCCCATGCTGCAGTGGCCTATAGTGGCCTTTCTGATTATCTATTGAATAAGCCCAAAGAAGAAATAGGAGTGATTCTGGAAACAGCGCACCCATGTAAATTTTCAGAGAGTGTAGGACAGGTAACCACCGCCAACTTATTGCCAGCCAGTGCCGATACCTTTTTATCAAAGGAGAAAAAAAGCATTAAAATGGACCCAGATTACAATGCGTTTAAGGAGATATTATTGACTAAGGATTAGATTTTTCGGTATAAGATGGGACTGCCGCCTACTATGCAAGGAGGTAACGCAGTTTAAAAACCAGCATATTTAAGATTAAAGCGAGATTAGATATAATGTGGCCATCTATTAAAATATCGGCCCTACAGGTCTTTGGCACAAGGTTTATTTGATGTTCTACCGTAATACCACCTCTACGAGGTTTTAATCCTAATTTATTGAATTTAGATACAATGTTTATTTTGGTCAATTGTAAAGTGTTTTTGACAGCAAAGTCCCACAGGAACAATATTATGGTAGAAATAGCACATGCGTCTTTTCTAAATCCCATAGGGATGACATTTTCTAACAGTAGTTTGTAATTACATTAATCATTTCACCAACCACTCGATATTCAAGAATCAACGTCTTTAAATTCTACCCCTCTACAATCATTTTCCTGGCTTTTTCCTGAATTACTTCCTGCACCGTTCTGTGCTCAATCTTACTTTCTAACCAGCTAATAATATCGAAATAAATAAAGGCTCTTTTTTCATACCTAATATACTGAAGAGGGATAAGCTGTTTCAGTAATTTTTCGAACTCCGGAATTAAATCTTCTTCTTTAAATCCTGAAGATAACTTCCTTAAAAACCTCAAGATATATTTTTGAAATAGTTGTAAATCACCTTTTTTAAGAAAAAACCTGTAGGTAGATCGGATATAATAATCTATCACCTCCATATTACCCAATTCATAATGTGCGATAAGCCCTAATATTCTGGCAAAAGAATGGATGTCTTCTCGTAGTTCCACGTTTTCATCATTTTGCACTCTGTTAATCCATTCCAAAGCTTCACTATACTGACTATTTCCAAAATACAAACAAGCTATTTTGTAAAACAAAATAATACGGGAATGTTCATCAGACCTATCAATGAATAAATCTAAATCATCTCCAATTCTATGTAGAAGTGAAACACCAATATTAAATTTTCCGAGCATAAAAATTCTATTAAATTCATGCACAAAAACATATTTTAATAATTTATAGCGAATGTTTTCATTTACAATCTTTTGAGTTTGCTGGTTAAGGAACTGCAATCGCTTCCGCGTACGCAAGAAATCCGCATAACGAAACAGCTTATACTCTGCTATCATCACTTGGTTTATCGCATTCAGGTACTCATCCATTTGCGATTTTTTCATATTAGGATGTTGATCAAATAAGTGAAGCCATTTCAAAGCATATTGATAACCCAATTCCATATCCTCCTGAAAATAATAATAGTTAACATACAATCGGTAGAGGTTTAGTTTCTCATATAAAGAAAGATCCTCTTCTCTATATTCAGGCATATTTTCAAGGAAAAGACCTTGAATCTCTTTGTAGTGTTCGTCATTCCTAATATATCCGGTTTTCAGGTAGATGGCATTCAGTTGTACTGATAAATTAGTAAACTTATTGATCAGGTTGATTTTCCGATTGGTGTCCTCAACCTGCTCAATAATCCTTTGTACCCTTTGCTGATAACCTGCATCTACTGTTTTGCTTAAAATATTCTTTTCCCATTTCAGCAATTCCAGTTTAAGCTCCAAATTATCAGTTTTTTGCACCTTTTTATGCGCTTTGCCTAGCATATCCACGCTTTGTTGATACAGACCTCTATTAAAAAGCACCTGTATATAATCAATATGTTCCCTTATTTGTATTTCTGATACTTTCTCCAACTCATATTGTCTTAAACTTTGCAAAATGCGCTTGTACAAATGTGCTTTCAGGTTAGAAAATTGTAACGGATCAAATAACGGCTCTATTTTCAATATTGCATCCTCATCAAATTTTTTCTGTAACTCTATCAACTCAAAAAGTCTCATATATTTTGAGTGAGTTTCTTCCTGTCGGGAGACTATCAAGTTGAAATAGCGCTTTTCACTACTTTTCATTGTTTTTATTAGCCTAAATAAATGATCAGATCTCTCCTTAGCCATCGTAATTATTATTATTTAAATTCACTGAAAACAGCCTACTGTTTATCATCCATTTTACTATAATAACCAAATAATATATAAATACATATATTTAACGGCAATTTTTACTTTTCAGCCAATATCTCTCCATCAAAGTAAATGAATCCTTTACTTTCAATACCTTGATTTAGAAATCGTAATACCAAAAATATTTGGCATTACATCCCCCCGAGAATACCCCTACATTAGTTTTTGATTTTAAAAATAAAGTGAGCAAGGAATTGACATCGCTTAAACTAAAAGCAAATGCATAACAGAATCCATATTTTTGATACCACCTTAAGAGATGGTGAGCAAGTGCCAGGGTGCGGTTTAACAAAAACTAAAAAACTGGAAATTGCCAAGTCTCTTGAAAGCTTAGGTGTTGATGTAATTGAGGCAGGTTTCCCTATATCCAGCCCCGGTGATTTTGAATCAGTAAAGCTTCTGGCAAGAGAAATTAGAAATGCCAGCGTTTGCGCTTTATCAAGGGCTGTAAAAAAAGATATTGAATGTGCCGGAGAATCACTAAAAGGCGCTGCAAAACCCCGAATACATACCGGATTAGGCACTTCTGATCAACATGTTTTTACCAAATTGAAGATGACACGCGAACAGGTAATTGAAAAAGCCAAGGAATGTGTGAGCTATGCCAAAAATTTTGTGGACGATGTGGAATTCTATGCGGAAGATGCAGGAAGAACTGATAATGCTTTTTTGGCTCAAGTGGTAGAAGCTGCTATTGGTGCAGGTGCTACAGTAGTGAATATTCCTGATACAACAGGTTTCTGCATGCCGGAAGTTTATGGTGCCAAGATCAAATACTTAATAGATAATGTAAAGAACATCGATCAGGCAATTATCTCTGCGCATTGCCATAACGATTTAGGGCTTGCAACGGCCAACAGCATTTCGGCTATCAGAAATGGGGCCCGACAAATAGAATGTACCATTAACGGCATAGGAGAAAGAGCAGGAAATACTTCTTTGGAAGAGGTAGTAATGATCATGAAAAAGCACGATTGGTTAGGTTTTGAAACCGGTATTAATAGCAAACATCTTTACCCTATCAGCAGAATGGTAGCAGAAACTATGTGCATGCCTGTTCAGGCAAACAAGGCAATAGTTGGAGCCAATGCTTTCTCTCATTCTTCAGGTATTCACCAGGATGGAGTAATCAAAAACAAGGACAATTACGAAATCATAGATCCTTACGAAGTAGGAGTAAATAAATCAAGCATCATTTTAACTGCAAGAAGCGGTAGAGCAGCGTTGAACTTCCGTTTAGCTGAAATAGGCATTGCGCTTTCTAAAGAAGAATTGGAGGAAGCGTACTCGCAATTTCTAACCCTTGCAGATGAAATAAATATTATAGAAGATAACGACTTGAAGCATTTAGCAAGAAAATTTAATAATGTAGCTGTAAAGTAAGGCACAAAAAGGATGGGAAAGACATTATTTGATAAAATTTGGAATAAACATGTGGTTCATACTGTAGAAGATGGCCCGCAAGTGCTTTATATCGATAAACATTTTATCCATGAAGTAACAAGTCCGCAGGCATTTGCCGGATTGAGAGCCAGAAATATTCCGGTTTTCAGGCCTTTGCAAACTATAGCTACCGCAGATCATAACGTCCCTACAGAAAATCAGCATTTACCAATTAAAGACGCACTTTCACGCCATCAGGTAGATACTTTGATAAAAAACTGTGATGAATTTGGTATTGAGCTATATGGCTTAGGTCATCCTTACCAGGGGATTGTTCACGTGATAGGCCCGGAATTAGGAATTACCCAGCCGGGAATGACTATTGTTTGTGGTGATAGCCATACATCAACCCATGGCGCTTTCGGAAATATTGCATTTGGTATTGGCTCCAGTGAAGTGGAGCAGGTAATGGCTACGCAATGCGTGTTGCAAACCAAACCAAAAACCATGAAAATTCAGGTGGATGGTGAGTTGAATAAAGGAGTGCTCTCTAAGGACGTGGTACTTTACATCATCTCTCAATTAACATCAAGTGGCGGTACTGGCCATTTTATAGAATTCTGTGGCTCTGCCATTGAAGCTTTATCTATGGAAGCCCGTATGACTATTTGCAACATGAGCATAGAAATGGGGGCAAGAGGTGGCTTAATAGCCCCTGACGAAAAAACATTTGAATATATTAAAGGTAAAGCTTTTGCTCCAAAAGGCGATGCATGGGATACCAAATTAGCCTATTGGAAAACGCTAAAAACTGACGAAGACGCTGAATTTGATAGCACTTATCACTTCAAAGCGGAAGATATCGAGCCAATGATTACCTACGGCACCAACCCAGGAATGGGAATTGGGATCTCGCAGTTTATTCCCAAAATCAATGGGAGTTCATCTGCTGGTTTAGAAAAATCTTTAAAATATATGGAACTGCAAGGTGGTAGCCAGCTTTTAGGACATGCGATTGATTATGTTTTCATAGGCAGCTGCACCAATTCCAGAATTGAGGATTTACGACTGGTAGCTGAAATGGTAAAAGGCAAGAAAAAAGCGGAGCATGTGCAGGTGATGATTGTTCCAGGCAGCAGGCAAGTTGAAAAACAAGCCATTGCTGAAGGTTTAGATCTGATTTTAAAAGATGCCGGCTTTGAATTAAGGCAACCAGGTTGTTCTGCCTGTTTAGGCATGAACGAAGACAAAGTGCCCAAAGGAAAATACTGTGTTTCTACTTCGAACAGAAACTTTGAAGGCAGACAAGGGCCTGGAGCCAGAACCATGTTAGCAAGTCCGCTCACTGCGGCTGCAGCAGCATTAACAGGTAGAATTACTGACGTAAGAGATTTTTTTAAAGACTAGAACCATGGAGAAATTTGTAAAACTCAATTCAAAATGTGTGCTACTTCCTGTGGAAGATATAGATACAGACCAGATAATTCCTGCCCGATTTTTAAAAGCTGTAAGCAGAGAAGGTTTTGGCGATAACCTATTTATAGACTGGAGATACCTGGAAGAAAAGGTACCCAATCCTGAGTTTGTATTGAATCAGCCTGGTGTTTCAGGTGAAATTTTGGTAGCTGGGAGAAATTTCGGATGCGGATCGAGCAGAGAACATGCTGCCTGGGCCTTGTACGATTATGGGTTTAGAGTGATAGTATCTAGCTTTTTTGCAGATATCTTCAAAAATAACGCATTAAATAACGGTCTATTACCAGTACAGGTTAGTGAAGAATTCTTGACACAGATTTTTAAAATCTGTACTGAAAAGCCGGAAACTAAAGTGCAGGTTAATCTGGAAGAACAATTAATCAGTATTGGTAATACTGAATTTTCGGAGAAATTTGACATCAATAGTTATAAAAAATATTGCATGATTAATGGATTCGATGATATCGATTTCTTAATTAACAAAGCTGAAGAAATTAAGGCATTTGAAGAAAGTAGCATATTAGTCTAGAAAGACAATACCTTGTTTAGGTTAAATCCCGCTCCCCTTCTAACTTCTTAATAGGAAGTTGAGGAGGGTGATGGATTATCAGAAAATTAAAAGAGTAAAATACAATGAACAAATCGATAGCCATATTAGCGGGAGACGGAATAGGTCCTGAAGTAACAAAGCAAGGTATTAAATGCCTGGATGCGGTGGCAAAAATCTTTAACCACCAATTCCAGTATCAAGAGGCTTTGATCGGTGCTGCTGCTATTGATGCCACTGGCAATCCATTTCCGGAGGCTACAGAGAAAATATGTAAATCGGCAGATGCTATTCTATTTGGCGCTATAGGTCATCCTAAATATGACAATGATCCTAAAGCTAAAGTTAGACCGGAACAAGGTTTATTAAGTATGCGGAGGAAATTGGGGCTTTTTGCTAATGTAAGGCCAGTAAATAGTTACGATGTGCTATTGCCTATTTCTCCCTTAAAAGAAGAAATTATTAAAGGTACCGATTTTGTGGTTTTTAGAGAATTGACAGGTGGCATTTACTTTGGTGAACCCAGAGGTCGGTCGGAAGATGGAAATACTGCTTTCGATACCTGCGTGTATAGCAAACATGAAATAGAAAGAGTATCCCATTTGGCTTTTAAAGCTGCTCAAAAAAGAAGAAAAAAAGTAACGTTGGTTGATAAAGCCAATGTTTTAGCCACTTCTCGCTTATGGAGAGAAACAGTGACCGAACTAGCGAAAGATTACCCTGATGTGGAATTAGATTTTATGTTTGTGGATAATGCAGCCATGAAAATCATTCAAAACCCAAAGCATTTCGATGTGGTTTTAACTGAAAATATGTTTGGAGATATCATTACAGATGAAGCATCAGTAATTTCCGGTTCTTTAGGAATGCTTCCCTCCGCTTCTCTAGGCACTGAACAAAGTTTATTTGAACCCATTCATGGTTCATATCCCCAGGTGGCTGGTAAAAATGTTGCCAATCCTATTGGTGCTATACTTTCTGCAGCTATGCTTTTAGAGTATGCTTTTGAGTTGCATGAAGAGAGCAATAGCATTAAAAATGCAGTTCAGCAATGCCTGGAAGAAGGTTTTGCGACAGAAGATATCGTGAACTCCGGTGCTAAAACAACCGAAGAAATGGGAGATAAAATTGTTTCTCTTATTATGGCTAACGCTAAAGTTTTAACGCATTAAATATTTTAAACAGCGCATTTATGAACAAAATAGACAACTTATTTAGCCGCGTCATTATCATTATTAACGAAGTCATTATCCTTAAATATAAAGGATGACAATACCTCTTAAATATAATTTTAACAGGACGTCATCCCAAAAGGATGGCGTTTTTTATAGATAGAAATTAAAATTGTTGAGTTAAGCCATTCTTCTCAGCCAAAGGCTGACCAGCCTTTGGCTAGCTTCTCCTTAGAGAGAGGCAGCTAAGTGGATTAATCGGCCACAGGCAGGGTTTAAACCAATTAACTCGACAATTTTCATAAAAAATTAAAAAATTTAATTCAAAAATATATGTACTACAAAGATAACACACTTGTATTTCTGAATGGCGAATGGCTACCCGCCAAAGATGCCAATACCAGTCTGTACGGACAAACAATACATTATGGTAACGGCGTTTTCGAAGGCATCCGCGCCTATAAAAATGACCTGGGGTTTAATATTTTCAAGGCTCATGAGCATTATGAAAGATTGCATTACTCTGCACAGCTTATGCATATTGACCTTCCTTATACTGTGGAAGAATTGGTAAGCATCAGTTACGAATTACTAGATAAAAATAATCTAACAGATGCTTATATCAGGCCTTTAGTATACTTAGGAGCCAATATGGCGCTAGAGCCTGTAAACGAAGTAAATTTATTTATTTGCGCCTGGAAATGGGAAAAGTACCTAGGAAACAAGGCCGTAAGAGCTAAAATCTCATCTTATACGAGGATTCACCCGGCTTCGCAACATGTGGAAGCCAAAGTAGTGGGTCATTATACCAACTCCATTTTGGCTACTACTGAAGCCAAGAAAAACGGTTATGATGAAGCTATTTTGTTAGATCACTCCGGATACGTGTCAGAGGGGTCAGGAGCTAATATTTTCATTGAAAAAAACGGTGAACTGTTCACTCCTTCCAGAGGAAATATATTACCTGGTATCACCCGAAGAACTGTCATTGATTTAGCAAAGGAGCTAGGCATTAAATTGACTGAGAAGCCTATATCTAAATCGCAGTTATTGGATGCGGACACAGCATTTTTCACAGGAACAGCAGCAGAAATTGCTCCAATTGCAGGGGTAGATAAAGTCACTTTCCCTATGAAATGGGAAGATTCACATGGTTTTAACCTGTACCAGATGTATCGACAAAAAGTATTGTATAACGATTTACAAAATCAAACTATCATCTAAAAAATGGCTGACACATTCAATAAATATAGTAAAGTAGTAACACAAGACCCTTCTCAACCGGCAGCACAGGCTATGTTGCATGCCATTGGCCTTTCAGATGAAGATCTTAAAAAACCTCAGATCGGTATAGCAAGCACTGGTTTTGAAGGAAACCCCTGCAATATGCACCTCAATGATTTAGCTGTTGACGTAAAAAAGGGGATTTCAGCAGTAGACTGGATCGGTTTGATATTTAATACCATTGGTGTGAGTGATGGTATCTCTATGGGTACTCCCGGGATGCGCTACAGCTTGCCTTCGCGTGACATCATAGCAGATTCTATGGAAACTGTAGTGAATGCACAAGCTTATGATGGACTCATTGCCGTAACCGGTTGTGATAAAAATATGCCAGGTGCTTTAATTGCGATGGGGAGATTAGACCGACCTTCAATTATTATTTATGGTGGCACTATCGCCCCTGGCTGCTTTAAAGGTGAAGCGCTGGATGTGGTTTCCGCTTTTGAAGCATTGGGTAAAAAGCAAGCCAATACTATTTCTGAGGAAGATTTTAAAGGGGTAGTAGCCAATGCATGCCCAGGACCTGGTGCTTGTGGCGGAATGTACACAGCCAATACCATGGCATCAGCTATTGAGGCGCTAGGATTATGTTTACCCTATGGCTCTTCTAATCCGGCGCAAAGTCAGGATAAAAAAACAGAATGCTCTGCAGCAGGCAAAGCAATTAAAAATCTGATCGAAAAAGATTTAACTCCTCGTAAAATTGTAACGAGAGCCTCTTTTGAAAATGCCATTGCCTTAGTAACCGTTTTAGGCGGATCTACCAATGCAGTACTGCACTTATTAGCAGTAGCTCATTCTTTCGGAATTCCTCTTACGTTGGAAGATTTTGCTGAAATCAGTGCTAAAACACCATATCTAGCCGACCTGAAGCCAAGTGGTAAGTATTTAATGGAAGACTTACATAAAGCAGGTGGGATACCGGGTGTGATGAAAATCATGCTAAAAGAAGGCCTCCTAAACGGTGATTGTATGACCGTGACTGGTAAAACATTAGCTGAAAATTTAGCGGAGTTACCGGAATTGAAAGAGAGTCAAAAAATCATTCATGAAGTAAAAAATCCTATCAAAAGCTCAGGTCACCTTAGAATATTGAAAGGAAACCTAGCCCCTGAAGGCTCGGTAGCTAAAATTACCGGTAAAGAAGGGGAAATTTTTGAAGGACCAGCAAGAGTATATGATGGAGAATTTGCAGCTAATGACGGCATAGCAAACGGTGAAATCAAATCAGGAGATGTGGTAGTAATCCGCTACGAAGGACCCAAAGGTGGACCTGGCATGCCGGAAATGCTCAAGCCTACGTCCGCCATTATGGGAAAAGGCTTGGGGAAAGAAGTCGCATTGATCACTGATGGAAGATTTTCCGGTGGCACACACGGATTTGTGGTAGGACATATATCACCGGAAGCATTTATTGGTGGCCCATTGGCTTTGGTTGAAAATGGAGATATAATCCTTATTGACGCCATAGAAAACTCTATTGTTTTAAAAGTAGCTCCTAAAATTTTAGAAGAAAGAAGAAAAAATTTACCTGAAAGACCTACTAAAAAACATACAGGAACTTTATATAAATACGCAAAACTTGTTTCATCCGCATCATTGGGATGTATAACTGACCAATAAAATGGAATCAACAGATATAAAACAAACTAAAACAATCAAAACAACTATCACTGGAGCAGAAGCACTGGTAAGGTGTTTGATTGAAGAAAATGTAGATACCATCTTCGGTTACCCCGGAGGTGCCATCATGCCAGTATATGATGCACTCTATAATTATCAGGAAGAGGTAAAACACATTATGACACGCCACGAGCAGGGGGCCAGCCATGCCGCGCAAGGCTATGCCCGCGTATCAGGAAAAGTGGGCGTCTGTTTAGCTACATCCGGCCCTGGCGCCACCAATTTAATTACCGGCCTGGCAGATGCTCAGCTGGACTCTACACCCATTGTATGCATTACTGGTCAGGTATCCAGCAAAATGATTGGCACCGATGCTTTTCAGGAAACTGATATAGTAAGTATTTCTATGCCGGTTACTAAGTGGAACATTCAAGTAACCAAAGCAAAAGACATCCCTAATGCTATTGCAAAAGCCTTTTATATTGCCCGAAGTGGGAAACCGGGCCCTGTACTGGTAGATATTACCAAAGATGCTCAATTTGAAATATTTGAATTCAAATATGAAACCTGTCAGAGCATCCGAAGCTACGTTCCCAATCCTAAAATTGATCCTTCTGCTATAAAATTAGCTGCTCGCGTAATTGATTCTGCCAAAAAACCTTTGATACTTTTTGGTCATGGTGTTTTGTTAGCAGACGCAAAAAAAGAGTTCAAAGCATTTGTAGAGAAATCAGGTATTCCAGCTGCATGGACCATTATGGGTTTATCCGCTTTAGATACTGACCACCCATTAAATATTGGAATGCTAGGCATGCATGGCAATTATGCACCTAACATAATGACTAATGAGTGTGATGTTTTGGTGGCAATAGGCATGCGTTTCGATGACAGAGTAACTGGCGATGTAACACGCTACGCAAAGCAAGCCAAGGTAATTCATTTAGAGATTGACCCCGCTGAAATTAATAAAAATGTAACGACAGATGTGGCAGTATTGGGTAACTGCAAAGAATCTTTGAGTCAACTTACTGAAAGCATTACTGAAAAAACTTATCCGGATTGGACGCAAAAAGCGAGTGAACTGACTGATAAAGAGGTAGAAATGGTCATTAAAGATGAGCTTTTTCCACCAGAAGAGGATATGATAACCATGGGAGAGGTTATTCGCTGGATTTCTGATATATCCAGGGGCACCGCGGTAATTGTAACTGATGTGGGTCAGCATCAAATGGTGACACAACGCTACTATAATTACAAAGAATGGAAAAGCAATGTAACCTCTGGTGGATTAGGAACCATGGGTTTTGCCCTACCAGCAGCTATAGGAGCTAAATTTGGAGCACCTCACAGGCAAGTTATTGCTGTAATTGGTGATGGCGGTTTTCAAATGACAATTCAGGAACTAGGTACCATCTTTCAGACCAAAATTGATGTGAAAATTCTGATTTTAAATAATGAGTTTTTGGGTATGGTGAGGCAGTGGCAGGATATGTTTTTTGAAAAAAGATATTCTTCAGTTGACATGGTAAATCCTGACTTTCAAATAATAGCGAAAGGATATGGTATTACGGCCGAAAAGGTGACAGAAAGAGCGGATCTGGAAAAAGCTATTCATCGATTTTTATCTCATGATGGCAGTTTCTTATTGGAAGTTTTAGTAGGGAAGGAAAATAATGTTTTCCCGATGATTCCAACAGGAGCAAGTGTATCAGAAATACGATTAAGTTAAATAGAGCGTATTACGCAAATCAATGAGAATCATTTGTTTCTACTTGAAAATCACCCACCCAGATAAATATCGAGGTTAATTTTAGAATCCATATATAAAAGCACATGAAGGAGCAATTCACAATATCTATTTATACTGAAAATCTAATTGGTTTACTCCATAGGGTAACCACAATTTTTACGAGAAGACATATTAATATTCAAAGTATTACTGCCTCAGAAAGTGAGGTAAGTGGCATTCATCGCTACACGGTGGTGATAAAAGAAGAGGAAGATAAGGTCAAGAATATAGTGAAGCAAATAGAAAAGCAAATTGATGTGTTCAGGGCTTTTTATCATAGGAACGAGGATATTGTTTATCAGGAAATGGCACTTTATAAAATGCCTACCAATAAGCTTTCTCAAACTAGAGAAGTAGAGCAAATTGTGAGAAAACACCATGCCCGATTACTAGCAGTAGAGCCTGAATTTACCATCATCGAAAAAACAGGTTTTAAAGAGGAAACACAAGAGCTATTTGAACAACTGAAGCCTCACGGAATCTTGGAATTTGTCCGTTCGGGTAGGATTTCAATTTCTAAGCGAATGAAAGAATTTCAGGATTACTTTACGGAAGTAGAAAAAGCTTCAAAATTATAATATCCTATTAATTGAATAAAAATAAAACAATCACTTTTTATATAATCTAAAGAACAATGGCAAAACTAAAATTTGGAACAGTAGAAGAAAACGTAGTGACCAGAGAGGAATTTCCACTCAAAAAAGCACAAGAGGTATTAAAAAATGAAACTATAGCTGTCTTAGGCTATGGTGTGCAAGGGCCAGGCCAGGCGCTCAACCTGAAAGATAATGGGATTGACGTGATCGTTGGCCAAAGGTCTGGCTCCAAAAGCTGGCACAAAGCTATTGAAGACGGTTGGGTTCCAGGAGAAACACTTTTTGAGTTGGAAGAAGCAGCTAAAAGAGGCACTATTTTACAGTACCTTTTATCAGATGCGGGGCAAATTGCTCAATGGGAGATGGTGAAAAGACATCTTACCCCTGGCAAAGCTTTGTACTTCTCTCATGGTTTCGGTATTACATATGCTGACCAGACAGGAATAATTCCACCAAAAGATGTGGATGTTATTTTAGTAGCCCCAAAGGGATCAGGCACAAGTTTACGTAGACTCTTTGTTGCCGGAAGAGGATTGAATTCCAGCTTTGCCATCCATCAGGATGCTACAGGAAATGCGCACGACAGATGTGTGGCTTTAGGAATTGGCGTTGGATCAGGTTATTTATTTGAAACTAACTTCCAAAAAGAAGTTTATAGCGATTTAACAGGTGAAAGAGGCAGCCTAATGGGCGCCATTCAAGGCTTATTTGCTGCTCAGTATGATCTGTTAAGATCAAAAGGACACTCTCCCTCTGAAGCTTTTAACGAAACAGTAGAAGAAGCCACTCAATCACTTTATCCTTTAGTGGCCGAAAATGGCATGGACTGGATGTACGCAAACTGCTCAACCACTGCTCAACGTGGCGCGCTTGACTGGTGGAAAAAATTCAGAGATGCGGTAAAACCCGTTTTTGAAGAACTATACGAAAGTGTGGAGACAGGGAACGAAGCAAAGCTGACCATTACTGCTAATGAGAAGGAAAATTACAGAGTAGAATTAGAGAAAGAACTAAAAGAGTTGAAAGATTCTGAAATGTGGCAAGCAGGTGCGGCTGTAAGAAAGTTGCGTCCAGAAAATGCTTGATCAGTCATCAATTGCATATAAAAGGTAAAGTAGCTCCCAAATGGGAAAGCTATTTTACCTTATTTGTCAAAAATTGATTTTTAATTTAAGGTATTAAATCATAAAATGTTAGGAACTTCCACTACATACTACCCTCAAATAGAAGAGGTTAAAAAAGCAGCTGAAAAACTCAAAGGTGTTGCTTTATACACTCCTCTACTTCCTAATTTGGCACTTTCTAAAGAGTTCAATGCCAATATTCTATTTAAAAGAGAAGATTTACAAACGGTTCGTTCCTACAAAATTAGAGGGGCTTATAATAAAATCAGTTCCCTTCATGCCGCAGATTTGGAGAAAGGTATTGTTTGTGCCAGTGCAGGGAATCATGCGCAAGGAGTGGCCTTATCTTGTCAGCTTTTAAAAGTACAAGGTACCATTTTTATGCCCTCACCTACCCCTAAGCAGAAGGTAGAACAGGTAAAAATGTTTGGTGAAGGCTATGTAAGCATTGAACTGACGGGCGATACTTTTGACGATGCATACTCTGCAGCAATGAAGCACCAGGAAAAGGCAGGTTCCTATTTTATTCATCCTTTTAATGATGAAAAAGTGATTGAGGGCCAGGCCACTGTGGGCCTTGAAATTATTGAGCAAACTGAAAAACCCATTGACTATCTATTTCTTCCTGTAGGTGGCGGAGGTCTGTCTTCAGGGGTGAGTACCATCTTCAAAGCTTTCTCCCCGAACACCAAAATTATAGGGGTAGAACCAGCGGGCGCTCCTGCCATGCTCACTTCCTTGAAAAATGGGTTCAATACAGAGCTAGAGAAAATTGAGAAATTCGTAGACGGTGCTGCTGTTAAGAAGGTGGGAGATCTCAATTTTGAAATCTGTCGGAAAAATCTGACGCAGGTGGTGACGGTGGATGAAGGTAAAGTTTGTGAGATTATTCTTCAACTCTATAATAAAGATGCCATTGTGGTAGAACCAGCCGGAGCACTTTCCATTGCTGTGTTAGAGCAGTTTAAGGCTGAAATAGTAGGAAAAAATGTGGTTTGCGTTGTAAGTGGCAGTAATAATGATATTACCAGAACCGAGGAAATTAAAGAAAGAGCTTTATTATACCGGGGCTTAAAACACTATTTCATAGTGAAGTTTCCGCAAAGAGCTGGTGCACTAAAGCAGTTTGTAGGCCATATTTTAGGACCTGATGATGACATTACACATTTTGAATATACCAAGAAAAATTCCAGAGAAACAGGAGCAGCCGTAGTAGGTATTGAATTAAAGAATGCAGGTGATTTTGAGGAATTGGTAAAGAGAATGAAAGATTCCGGCTTTTATGGTGATTATTTAAACGATAAAGAGTACTTAATGAATCTGCTTGTTTAAATGCTTCTTTAAATTCTTGCTCTGAAGGAAAGAATAATATTTACATCAACCATATAATGCCAACCATGCGGTTTCTGCCTTTCTACCTAAGCAAAAATCTTCTTCCCTGACCAAAAGTATGCAATAAATAGACCTGCAATAATATGCCAAATACCCCACCAGCCGGCTACAATAGCCATTCCGCCCAAGCCATCAAAGAAATTGAATATTAGTACCAGGCCTAAGCCAGAATTTTGGATTCCTGTTTCTATAGAAATAGATTTTCTGTCATTTAGATCCAATCCAGATACTTTAGCCATCCAATAACCTGCCAAAAAGGCCAAACCATTATGGAAAAGCACTATTACAAATATGATATGGATATATTCTATAAAATAATTAGCGTTTTTCATAAAAGCCACAATAACAAAAATTGTGAATATGATGATTGAAATGATGCTAATTGGTTTTTTGATTTTAAGCGTGACCTTTGGGAAATAATGACCCACTAAAAGTCCTATTGCCACAGGCACCACAATTAAATTGACTATAGTAAAGAACATATCCCAAACATTAATGGAAATGCTACTACTTAAGCCATTTGCATCGGATAAAAATGAAGACCAAAAAGCAAAGCTTAAGGGGGTCATAAAAATGGCCGCAGAAGTGGTTAAGGCGGTTAGGCTTACAGAAAGAGCTGTATTAGCTCCAGCTAGTTTACTAATGAAGTTACTAATATTTCCACCCGGACATACCGCTACCAGTATCATTCCCAATGCTATGCTGGGTTGAGGATCGAAAACATAGATCAGAAGTAATGTGATTAATGGCAAAATTACCCATTGGGAAACCAAACCAACAGCAGAGGATTTTGGATTGAGAAGCACTCGCTTAAAATCCTCTACTTTAAGGTCTAAAGCCACCCCAAACATGATAAAAGCCAATAGGAAGTTTAACAAAAACAAACCTTCTGCATTGAAATTAAGCGCTACTTCATCCACATTCATAGTGGCAATATAAATAATAATTTTCGAGAGATTGAAAAATAATGATGGGTTTAGTGCACCTTGTTCTTAAATTTGATCCAATATGTTTGAATCTAAAGAATACACGCTTCAACAACTAGCATTGCGGAACGGACAAGACAAGCCTGAAATATGGATTGCCTACCACGGCACAATTTACGATGTAACGGACTCCCGACTTTGGAAGGATGGAAAGCATTATGAACATTGGGCCGGGCAGGATTTAACTTTAGAACTAAAAGATGCTCCTCATACTGAAAAGGTTTTCGAGCGCTTAGAAAAAATAGGAATGCTTAAAACTGAGGTTTAGCTTGAATCAATGATTCTCTATAAACCAGAGAATCATTTTCAAATATCTCTTTAGATATCAAAATCTTACTTTTCGTATCTATTTTAATCCTCATATTTATACTTTCATCATTTTCATAAGATATATTGTACAGATATAAGGAGTCCATTATTTGATCTTCGAAAACATACTGCTGTTTTTTGCTTTCCAAACAAATCAAATATTCTGATTGTCCCTGATTAAATGACTGACATTTATTTAATTCTCCCAATGTAAAACTTAGGCTATCAAAACTAATTCTATTGTTCTTTCTGTTAACTTCAAAAACTGAAGATGGAGTGTTTTTCAACTGCTCAAGAGAATTTAACTGGTCGTAAACAAACCAGTGACTTAACTGATGACCTTCATTCCCTTTCACTATCACCCTTTTAAAGCTAGCATCAGTAGTGCCTGCATTCACTTCGTAAACTAACTCTCTTTTAGTTTGGTCATCATTAGTAAATGATATTAATAAAAAAGGAATAATAAAAAAGGTAAGTATAATGTAGATGAAGCCAGTAATTCTGTATTTACCGGCAAGTTTCCCAAATCTCTTGGCCAACAAAATCGGTAATTTCTTGATAAATGGAAACGGAAAAAATATAAGCACTCCAATCAGGTTGAAAAAAAGATGAACTAATGCAATACTTATAGCCGCTTCTGATTTGAAGATAGCAGCAATAAGCGCAGTAATAGTAGTACCAATATTTGCTCCTAAAATAAAATTAAAGGCCTGTTTTAGACTAACTTTTCTGGTGGCTACAAAGGGCACAATTACTGAGGTGGTTACCGAGCTGGATTGTACACCAGCAGTAAGTAATAAGCCCCATGAAAATGAGCGAAAAGGGCCCCCGAAGAAATATTTTTTCAAAACCTCCTGTGAACCACCGGTAATAGATTTGTACAAAAATTTAGATAGAATTTTTATGGATATGGCTAAAAAGGTAAAAGCGATTACTGCCTGTAACAGAGGATAAGGAAGTATTCCGTTAATTAAATTTATTAATGGTTTTGTAAAGATTGAATAGCTTAATTCAGTTTGCAAATTTATAAAAGTAGTACCTACCAAACGAGAAGAAAAACCTGTAGCCAAACTGGAAAGTAGTCCGTAGTAATATTCTAACGGAAATAATATAATTACCACAAATATATTGAAGAAATCGTGCACCACTCCTGCTGAAATTGCTTTTCTAAACTCTACTCCTTTTGTGATAAAGCTTAAAGAAACTAGGGTACTGGTTAGCGTTGTACCAATATTCGCACCCATAATCATTGGGATGGCTTCTGTTAAGCCAATGGCGCCAGATGCCACAACTGCAACAATCATGGCTGTGCTTGTACTACTACTTTGAATTACCGCTGTAATTAGCAAACCAATGAACAAGCCAATAAAAGGATTAGCAGTTAAGGTAAGTATTGAATCTACTATATCTCTATTCAGTAATTTAAAAGAATGACCAATAAGATCTATAGAAAAGAGGAATAAAAATACGGACAACAATATTAGTAGAGATCTTTTCAAGACCTCCATCTTATTTTTCTTGTTATTTTCCGTTAAAGTATTGATTTTTTTGAGCTTAAATAAAAAACAAAATTACGATAATCTTTTCAATGCACAGGTGTCATTCAAATGAAGCAATTGTTAAGATTTTAATAAGATAAAAATTCATTTTAAGTTAACATTGGGCGTCTTTTTCACAAACCTATCATCATTTTTGGATATAAACTCAATTATTCAATAATAATACTTAACAATTATTTAATCTACAATTTCTTAAGGTATGCTTAGCTTTGTGCTTGTAATATAATAATAGATTTTAAGGTTGTATGGCTAAAAAAACATTTGAGAAATACAATAGGGGCAGACTAGCCGAAATTACGTACAGAACTTTTGAAATAGCTAGACGAGAAAAGGCATTTATAACCCTAATTACAGTTTTAACTTTTTTGTGTGGCATTTTTAGCCCCTACCCACAAATAGCCATGTGGCTTGGCTTTTGCCTTGCTGCTTATTCAGCTATAGCTAACGACAGTATTCAAACCATTGGAACTTTTATTGCTTCTAATAGCCAAAGGCCCTGGTGGATTTTGTGGCTTTTTATGGGCCTTATATTTTTAGCTACAGTAGGTTACAGTTGGTTTGTTTTCGATGGGGATGTAAGTCATCAACGTTTAGCCTCCAAAGGTTTCGATGTAGCGCCAACCTCATTTAGTTTTCTGCAATTGGCTGCACCTATTTTATTATTAGTGCTCACTCGTTTGAGAATGCCAGTTTCCACATCGGTTCTTTTATTAAGTGCCTTTTCAACCCAGGCAGATTCGATAGGAAAAGTGCTTACTAAAAGTTTTTCAGGTTATTTAATTGCCTTTGCTTCTGCAATGCTGATTTGGTTCCTGATTTCAAAATTTGCCTCTAAAATTTTCACAAGTAAAAAGCCTGCCAAATGGTGGATGCCTCTACAGTGGATTACCAGTGGCGCATTATGGTCTATTTGGATTTCGCAGGATGCTGCAAATATTGCTGTTTACTTACCAAGGAGCCTTAGTGCATGGCAATTTGTATTTTTTGCCGGTTTTATTTTTGTAGGTTTAGGCGTATTATTTTTCCTTAAAGGAGATAAAATTCAGGGAATAGTGAACGAGAAATCAGGTGTTACAGATGTGAGAGCAGCCACTTTAGTAGACCTTATATACGCTTTACTATTGTACTATTTTAAAGTTATTAGTACAATCCCAATTAGTACTACTTGGGTTTTTATAGGCTTATTAGGAGGTAGAGAGTTGGCTATTGCCATTAGCAAACGCAGAAAGACTAAAAGATTAAAAAGTACAATTAGTGCAGGAAAAATGGTGGGGAGAGATGTTCTTTATGCCTCAATAGGGCTATTCTTATCTATTCTATTGGCTTTTGCAATTAATGAAGATTTTCGCACCCAAATTATTGAGATGTTTTCTTTTTTAGAGTAGGGATCGGATTTAGCAGACTTTAAGGTTATAAGAATATTGTCAAAAAGCAAAAAAGCCACTTCAAGAGTTCTAAAGTGGCTTTTTTCATATAAATACTTTACAACTAACTTGTCAATTCACAAATAGCCAACCAGCTCATTAAACCCATACCTGTTTCTAATGCTGCACTATCAATATCAAATGTTGGTGTATGTACCGATGATGTAATTCCTTTTGCTTCATTTCTAACTCCTAATCGATAAAAACAAGCTGGTTTTTCCTGAGAAAAATAGGCGAAATCTTCAGCTGCCAGCCATAAATCTAAATCTAATACGTTTTCTTTACCCAAAAATTCAATGGCTTTACTTTTAGCCCTATCAGTTAATTCAGGTTCGTTCACTAGAAATGGATATCCTTTTCTAACCTCAAATTCACATTTAGCCCCCATACTTTCCGCCATTCCCTGAGCCATCTTTTTCATTTTCTGATGGGCAGATTGCCTCCACTCTTCGTTAAATGTTCTGAAAGTTCCTTCAATATATACTTCATTGGGAATTACATTAGTGGCTCCTTCTGCTATCACTTTACCAAAAGATAACACTGAAGGTATCTTAGGACTGGCGTGGCGACTCACAATTTGCTGTAATGCTACTAAAATATGGGCTGAAATGATTACAGGATCCACATTCATTTCCGGCATTGCACCATGACCACCTTTACCTATTACTTTTACATATAATTCATCGGCACTGGCCATATACATACCACTTCTGAAACCCACTTTACCTACAGGGATTAGCGGCATAACGTGCTGCCCAATAATATTATTCACTTCAGGTTTTTGTAAAACGCCTGCTTTAATCATTAATGAAGCTCCGCCGGGTACTTTTTCTTCTCCGGGTTGAAAAATTAATTTAGCTGTGCCTTCAAATTGATCTTTTAATTCATGGAGGATTTTTGCAGTACCCAGCATAGACGAAGTATGCACATCATGTCCGCAGGCATGCATTACACCAATATTGGTGCTTTTGTAGGGAACATCATTTTGCTCGGTAATAGGTAAAGCATCAATATCTGCTCTTAATGCTGTAACTTTTTTATCAGGATTTTTTCCTTTTATAAGCACAACCACACCTGTTTCTGCCACTCCTGTTTCATGTGGTATATCCCATTCTTTGAGTTTCTGGGAAATAAATTCAGCGGTTTTAAACTCCTCAAAAGAAAGCTCAGGGTTAGCATGTAAATGCTCTCTGGCCTCATTTATCTCTTCAAAATTACTTTTTGCTAAGGATTTAATCCGCTCTTTTAACTCCATATTAGTTTACTTTAATTTTGGCAGGCACTGAAATGGCAGCTGGAAAACCTTGCTTTAACTTCAACAATGTACGCTGTACTTCTAGCCTTTCGGTAAAGCTACCCACTCTCACTTTGTAGATAGGCTGCTCATATTTTACAACCGTTTTTGTTTCAGGAAGCAATCTCATGGCAGAATCCCTTGCCTCATACGCTTCTGAACTACTGCTTCCGCTATATACCTGAATAGCATACCCATTAACATATTTTATTTCATCATTGTTTTGAGCCAGTGTATCTAATTTGGCATTTAGAAGTTGCGTAACGTCATTCTTTGGAATTATATTTTCCTTGGTCTTTCTGAACTTAATTTCGTTACCTGCTGATAATTCTTCCTCAGTATCCACTACAGGCCTAAATTCAGATAAATCCTCTGAATAGGTTTTACTGGCTGTGGATGTACTTTGTGTTGTGGCACAAGCAGAAACTACCCATACCAACACAATAAAATAAAATAGTTTTGTTAGCTTATTCATCTAATAACACACATTTATTACTTTTAATATCTTCTTCTACTGTCTTAAACTTCACGTCTTTTTTAACGCTACCATCTACATACTGAACAGAAACCCTGTCATTTCTACCGACAATCTTTTCAGATTTCACAGGCATTTGCTTTTCAACCGGAGGCCTATTCTTGTTCAGCGTTTCCACCACTTAATACAGACCCCGATTCAGCTTTACTTTCCTGTAATTGTTGTCTTTGTTTTTGCTTGGCAGCAGCTTGTACCTGGCTGCTATCCTGTACCGGTAAATCCATTTTCATTAAGAATGATACCGTATCTTCATTCAACTTTGCCGATAAATCTTTTGAAAAGCTCAAATCCTTCAAACTTATAAATCAATAAAGGATCTTTTTGCTCATACACTGCATTTTGAACTGATTGCTTTAAATCATCCATTTCACGCAAATGCTCTTTCCAGTTTTCATCAATGATAGCTAAAGTAGAGATTTTCTCCATCGACAAAATCATCTCCTTACCGTCTGTCTCAATATTCTTCGCTAAATTAGTTACCACACCAATTTGCTTTTTCCTATCTGTAAAAGGAATCATTATATCTTCTACAGTAGCTCCTTTGGTCTTTTGAATATCCTTCAATATCGGTAAAGCCTTTTCTCTGGTCTGATCGTTCTTGGCTTATAGGCAGCATATACCGTATCATACAATTTACGGGTTAAATCCTGCTCCGATGACTTAGTGAACTCCTCTTCAGGAATATCGAAATCAATACCAAAAGTACTTAGAACGGACAATCTCAAATTATCGTATCCGTCAGCAGCTTTAGCTCCTAAAATAATATCTTCAGCAGGTATCAAAGAGCATGTTCATTATATCCAGCTCGAAGTCTTTCGCCAAATAAGGCATTTCTTCTTCTCTCGTAAATAACTTCTCTTTGAGAGTTCATTACATCATCATATTCCAGCAAACGCTTACGAGATACCAAAGTTGTTTTCTTCTACTTTTTTCTGTGCTCTCTCAATGGATTTAGAAATCATGGAGTGCTGAATTACTTCCCCTTCTTCCAATCCCATTCTATCCATCAGTTTAGCAATTCTGTCGGAGCCGAATAGCCGCATCAAGTTATCTTCCAAAGACACAAAAAATTGTGAAGATCCTGGATCTCCTTGTCTACCTGAACGACCTCTTAACTGCCTATCCACCCTACGAGATTCGTGTCTTTCTGTACCAATAATAGCTAAGCCACCGGCTGATTTAGATTCAGGTGTTAATTTAATATCTGTACCCCTACCAGCCATGTTGGTGGCAATAGTTACAGTGCCCGGCTTACCGGCTTCTGCCACTACATCTGCCTCACGGGCGTGTTGCTTAGCATTTAATACCTGGTGTTTAATCTTTCGGATAGTTAACATCCTGCTTAATAACTCAGAAATTTCTACGGAGGTAGTACCCACAAGTATAGGGCGGCCTGCATTACTTACCTCAACAATTTCTTCTGCTACAGCATTAAACTTTTCACGGACAGTCTTATAAACTTTATCTTGTCTATCGTCTCTAACAATTTCCCTGTTAGTAGGGATAACTACAACATCCAATTTGTAAATATCCCAGAATTCACCGGCTTCTGTTTCTGCAGTACCCGTCATACCCGCTAATTTGTGGTACATTCTGAAATAATTTTGCAAAGTAATAGTAGCGTAAGTCTGGGTAGCATCCTCTACCTTCACATTCTCCTTAGCTTCAATGGCCTGGTGTAATCCGTCAGAATATCTTCTGCCTTCCATTACCCTACCTGTTTGCTCATCTACAATCTTCACCTTTCCATCTACCAAAATATATTCGGTATCTTTCTCAAATAAAGAATAGGCTTTTAATAACTGGTTGATGGTATGGATTCTTTCTGCCTTAACTGCATAATCTTTAATGATAACATCCTTCTTTTTAAGGATTTCCTGGTCAGAAAGTGATTCGTCATTTTCAATTTTAGCAATTTCAACGCCAATATCAGGTAAAATAAAGAAGGTTTCATCTTCACCATCCCTGGTAATTAAGTCAATTCCTTTTTCAGTAAGATCTATATTGTTGTTTTTCTCTTCAATAACAAAGAATAGAGGCTCATCCGCCTCAGGCATTCTTTTGGAGTTGTCTGACAGATAAATATTTTCTGTTTTTTGCAAAATCTGACGAACACCTGTTTCACTCAAAAATTTAATTAAAGGTTTATGCTTAGGAAACCCCCTGAAGGCCCTAAATAATGCTAATCCACCTTCTGCTTCATTTCCTTCTTTGATTAATTTTTTGGCATCAATTAAATATTGAGCAACTACTTTTCTTTGCTCTGCTACTAGTTTTTCAACTCTTGGTTTTAAGTCATGAAATTCGTGAACATCCCCTTTAGGTACAGGGCCTGATATAATCAATGGCGTACGTGCTTCATCAATTAGCACTGAATCCACCTCATCAATCATAGCGAAATGGTGTTTTCCTTGTACCAATTCTTTAGTTTCACGCGTCATATTATCACGCAGGTAATCGAAACCAAATTCATTATTGGTACCGTAAACGATATCCGACTGGTAAGCTTCTCTTCTTTCCGGAGAGTTAGGCCTGTAATTATCGATACAGCTACAAGAAATACCATGAAACTGGTAAATAGGTGCCATCCAATCAGCATCACGTTTAGCCAGGTAATCATTTACAGTAACAATATGCACACCTCTTTTAGCTAATGCATTTAAGAAAGCAGGTAAGGTAGCCACTAAAGTTTTACCTTCACCCGTTGCCATTTCTGCAATTTTACCTTTATGCAATACTGCCCCACCAATAATTTGCACATCATAGTGCATCATATTCCAGGTAATGTCAGTTCCGGCAGCTTTCCATGAATTATTCCAGATGGCTTTATCGCCTTGTAAGTTTACGTGCTCGTGCTTACCTGCCATTTGTTTATCGAACATAGAGGCAGTAACTTCAAGCTGCTTATTTTCCATAAATCTCTTAGCCGTTTCTTTCACAATGGCAAAAGTTTCGGGCATCACCTCCAACAGCACTTCTTCCAGCTTTACGTTTCTTTGTTTTTCCAGCTCATCTATCTGGTTAAATAAAGCTTCCTTATCGTGCAAATCCATATCAGGATCTGCCTCCACTTTCGTATGAAGGTCAGCAGTTTGGTCATCAATTTCCTTTAAGTAGGCATTGATGCGCTCCATAACGCCTGAAGTTTTATTACGCAATTCATCATTAGATAAATCGGCTAATTTCTTAAATTCAGCATTAGTCTGCTCCACTATGGGAAGCACTTCTTTTATATCTCTGTCGGATTTTGTTCCGAATACTTTGGTGAGTCCTTTTGCTATAAAATCAAACATTCTTTATTCAAATATTAATTGAAAATTTGCGCTAATTTACACGCTTTTTTAGTAAATCTATTGTTTTTTAGAGCTTGATTTGCCCTTCAAAAACTTTAAGTGCCGGTCCTTCAAGAAAAACATTTTGCACCGTATCATTTATAATTTCAAAGCTAACGATTAATTCGCCCCCTTGTGTATTAATATGTACCGGAGATTTGCCTCCGTGCAGTACATGTGCTATGGCACAAGCCGTAACCCCTGTTCCGCAGGAAAGTGTTTCATCTTCCACACCTCTTTCATAAGTTCTCACGGCAATATTCTGCTCTCCCAACTTCTCAACGAAATTAACATTAATTCCGTTTGCTTTAAATTCTTCACTATACCTGATAGCTGCCCCCTCCTCTTTTACAGCTTTTTGTTCTATATTACTTGTAAAGATGACATAATGTGGAGAGCCGGTATTAATTGTAAAATGCTCCGGAAAGGTAATAATTTTATCGGGATCTACATCGCGCATGCTCAGCTTCACAATATCTCCTGATAAAGTGGCTGTATGCACACCATCGGTAGATAAAAATGTAGTTTCATCTTCAATAATCCCTAGTTCTTTAGCGAATTTTACAGCACATCTGCTCCCGTTTCCACACATACTCTGTGAGCCATCGGGATTAAAGAATACCATCTCAAAATCGTAATCAGAATGGTTTTCAATTAGGATAAGACCATCAGATCCTACCCCAAATTTTCTATCACAAAGTTTTTGGGCAAATTGTTTGTCATTTCTATCAATGATTTGAGTTCGGTTATCTACCACTACAAAATCATTTCCAGTGCCCTGATATTTAAAGAAAGGTATTGTTAGCATAAATATATTTTAGCGAAAATAGCACCAAATAATAATTTATGCCAATGTGGCATAATATCAACTTAAACTATTTGCGGTAATATTTTAATCCGCTCTTCAATTCTAAATAGATCAGGCCTTCATTCTTTGTAAAGTAAAAAGCTATTATATCGTTATCAGATAACCCATTTTGAAAATCCTCTAGCCTGAAAATGATTGTTTCACCATATGTTTTGCCATTTAGCTCCTGAGACGCTAAAATAACTGGCTGAGAAGTTAAAGGCTCATCAGATTGATAATTCCAATAAATAGTTTCTCCATTACTATTATCTACATCGAGGCCTTGAACACTTTGATCCTTTAATTTGAAAGAAATATATATTCTATCGGTACTGAAAGTAATATAATCATTTCCTCCAGAGTAGTCTGCATTAACAGATAAAGAAAATTCACCTAAAACATTATTACGGAAACTTTCATAGGTCATTTGTCTATAGGTTCTATCAGTAGTAATAAAAAGGATGCCTGAGGTACCCTCATTAAAATAATTATCTTTTGCATTAAGGCTCCAACTGAGAGAAATATTATTTTCATCTATCATGTCAAAGGTTTCATCATAATCATAGCCAGTAAGCCACTCTTCCGATTGTGCCTCTAATCTTACAGTTTCTGTTTTGGCACAGCCCGACAAGAGAAATACGAAAAAAATAAATTTATTGAATTTCATAGTATTCCTTGTTAGACATAATAATTTTCAAAAATCCCTCAGAAAAATTATAATAAACACTATCAGGATAAATTCCCTGTTGATTATAATCATTTCGATTTTTCATTTTGTAGACTTCCTTAAAATAGCTATCACCTACTTGTACAGAATCAACCAATATATAATAATCCTCAATATTTAAATTGAAATAGCTGGTTCCAGCCTGTATACTATAACTATATAGTGAACTATCATAGCTTGTTAAATTTACTCCTAACTCGAATACAGGATAATCTGGAATTAGATTTGTTTGATCAAAATCATAACTCACCGGGGTACAGCAATCGTCACATTGGCTACCTTCCTTCCGACCGGAGTCTCTGTTAACTTTGTATCTTATTTCCTGCCCTAAATTATGTCTGAAGATTACAAATTGATCATTTTGATAAGCCACTTTTTCAGATGCATCATGAGGTAAAGAGGATTCTACAGGAATTCTATCACCACAATCAGGGGTGCAAAAACCAAAATTGGCAATGACTAAGACAGAAAAGAGATGTTTGATCATGGTTCAGAGGAAAATTACCCTCTAAAGACAAGGAATCACTATAAATGGTTGTAAGACGCCTTAAAATATTAACCCACCATTAAATGCGCTTTTGGATATTTGTAGTTCTTAGAAGATGTTCTACTGCTAAGTGCCAATGCAAAGGTAAGTGTACCTACTCTACCAATAAACATAGATAAAATAATGACAATCCTTCCGCTTAATGATAAGTCAGAAGTTATACCAGTGCTTAAGCCTACAGTAGCAAAAGCAGATACCTGCTCAAATATAATTCTATCTAAACCCAACTTACCATCCGTGATAGCTAAAATAAAAATAGCCACTAAATTAACGGAAGCGGCAAAGAAAAAGATAGAGAGAGCCTTAAATAATAGTTCCTTAGGAATGAATTTCCTTGAAATCTCTATTTTAGATCTTCCTCTCAAGGTGGCGAATACAGATTTAATCAATAAATAAAAGGTCGAGGTTTTTATACCGCCTCCTACAGAACCTGAAGAAGCTCCAATAAACATTAAGAAAGAAATTAAAATGATTGTAGGCAATTTTAACACACTAAAATCTACTGTATTAAAACCTGCTGTACGGGCTGTGGCTGATTGAAAAAAACTAGTGATTAAACTTTCAATAAAATTGAGCTTCGATAGCGTATTATTATGTTCCAGAAAGTAAAAAATAATTGTACCAAAGAGCAACAAAACAAGTGAAGTATAGACAGCGATTTTGGTGCTTATAGTCCAATCTTTCCATGGGCTTTTTAGCCTTTCTCTCAAATTTTTATAGCTAAATAAATCTGTTATTGACGAAAAACCTAAACCACCTAATATTAAGGTGACGGCAATAACAATATGAAGTAAATAACTAGTGGCTACACCACTTTCAAATAAGCCATTGGTAAATAGACTAAATCCTGCATTACAAAATGCACTTACTGCATGAAAAGCAGAAAAGAATAATTTCTGACCTAAAGAACTAAATTGAACCTCTGGCCCCCATGAATAAAATATCAATCCAAAAGAAATAAACTCAATTACAAAGGTTATCAAAATAATTTTACGCAACAGACCTTTGGCAGAAAATAAGGATTCACTTATTAAAAAATCCTGAAGCATTATTTGCTGTTTAATCCCTACTCCACTTTTCATAAAGGTGGAAAAAAATGACGCAAATGAAATTATTCCCAAACCTCCTAATTGCATTAAAATCATAAGAACCATTTGTCCTTTAACAGTAAAATAAGTAGCAGTATCAACTACTATCAGTCCTGTTACACAACTGGCACTTACTGAAGTAAATAACGCATCAATGAAAGGCATTGGCTTATTATAGATGTTCATGCTAGGCAACATTAGTAGACCAGTGCCAAGCAAAACTAAAATGATAAAACTTAAAATGAAGGTTCTTGCCGGTTTGGTTTTTAATTTTGATAAGACTGAAGTAATCTGAATAGTTTCATAAGAGATTAGAATTATGAAATAGAAGGTAATTAAAGTAAGGTAAGCATCTGTATAACTCTTAAAGGAAAAAGTATCAATAAAAAATTCAATTATTCTATTATTGAAAAAGAACTTACTAGTGGTGTTAATTAATATAATTGCAATTAAAATAACTTCAAGTAAATGGGTCTTTAAAAATTCGAGTCTGCGAAATGAGTAAATAAAACGAACCAAAAAAGTTAAAAAGTAGAAAAGCAATATAATATCCAGTGCTAAAAAAATTTGGCCCAGCTCCTGATCGTTTACTTCAAAACCAAAAATATAAAGTAATAAGATAGTAGCCGCTATCCAAATGAAAACCTTTAACGAGGTAATAGTAGTTAAAACCGCATCTTTACTTTTATAAATTGCATTGTTTAGCCACTCTGCAAAAAGGTTTTTAATCTTAGAAAACTTCACGGTTTCAAATTATTTTTTAAGGCTTCTTCTAACAATCTTTGTTTATTGATTGGAACAACCCCCAATTCCTCACAAACAATACCCCCACCTAAATTGGATAGTGAAGCCGTAAACAGGGGTGATAACTTTAGCGCGGTGCATAAACCTGCTATGCTTACTACCGTATCTCCGGCACCGGAAACATCCGAAATACTTCTTTTAAAAGCTGCCACCGTATGATCTTGCTCTGCACTTTGAATATATACCCCCTTTTCAGATAAGGTGGTCATTATTAAACGTGCTTTCAAAAGTTCTCTTAACCTGGTGGTTTGAGATTTTAATTCAGCCTCATTATGATGATCGAAAGTGGTATTCAAACCTTCTTTTAACTCTTTTAGGTTAGGTTTAAATAAGTCAACACCTTTGTATAAAAAGAAATTATTTTTTTTGGGATCTACAATAGTAGGCACACCTTGTTTTTTGCTGGCTAAAATGGTATTGTGAATAATGGAAGCAGTAAGCGTACCTTTATCATAATCTTCAAAAATTACAGCATCTACTTCCGGTAAAAGCTCATTTATTCGTAACTGCACCAATTCCTCCTCTGCCAGATCTAACATAGATAAAGACTCTGAATCTACCCGCAACAAATGTTGAGAACCCGCCAGTACCCGCTCCTTAACTGTAGTAATCCTGTTCATGCTTTTTACCAGGCCACGAGATGAAATACCTCGTTTTTCTATCAGATTGATGAATACATCGCTTTCTTCATCATCGCCTAATATCGAGCATAAAATAGGTTCCGCTCCTAAAGATTGTAGATTTAGAGCAACATTGGCAGCGCCTCCCAATCGTTTTTCTCTGCTTTTTACATTCACAACAGGTACAGGCGCCTCAGGAGAAATTCTGGAAACCTGCCCCCATACGTAGGAATCTATCATTACATCACCAATCACCAATATTTTTAATTGATTAAAGGCATCAAAAATCTCTTCTATTGATTGTAATGACATTTTATTTATTCAATTTTTAATTGCTGCAGATTTTAAGGCAATGTCTTTCAGTTAAGCTTTTGTTGATAGTCTTACCTTCGGCAATTATCATAGTTTACTTTAACTCACTCAATACTTTTTTCATTCTTACCATTGCTTCTTTCAATTCCTCATCAGAGGCAGCATAAGAAATACGGATACAATCCGAAGCACCAAATGCTCCTCCCGTTACTACTGAAACATGTGCTTTATTTAATAAGTAAATGGCTAAATCATCTGCATCTTTTATGGTGGTTTCACCATCTGTTTTACCAAAGAAACTGCTCACATCCGGAAAAATATAAAATGCTCCTGTCGGCACATTAGTAATAACACCCGGCATTTCTTTCAACAATTCAAGCATCATATCCCTACGCTTATGGTAGGTTTTAGTCATTTCAAAAGTAGGCTTTAAATCACCAGTGATAGCTTCTAAAGCTGCTCTTTGAGAAATGGATGCATTACCTGAGGTGATCTGCCCTTGAATTTTAGTAGCTGCTTTGGCTATTGCTAGGGGAGCAGAAATATAACCTACCCTCCATCCTGTCATAGCAAATCCCTTGGAAAAACCATTGATGGTTATAGTCCTTTCGGCCATTCCCGGCAATGCGCCAAAGCTCACATGACCTTCACTACCGAAGTTAATATGCTCATAAATTTCATCAGACATCACCAATAAATTTTCGTGCTCCTTCACCACTTCAGCAATAGCTTCCAGCTCTGCTTTAGAAAACACGCTTCCGGTAGGATTACAGGGAGAAGAAAATAAAATGGCTTTTGTATTTGGGGTAATTGCTGCTTTTACTTGTGCTGCAGTGGGTTTGAAATCATTCTCTAGAGTACCTGTAACATAAACAGGAGTGGCTTCTGCCAGTTTTACCAATTCAGCATAGCTTACCCAGAACGGAGCAAATACAATTACTTCATCTCCTGCATTCAATAATGAAAGCATTACATTGGCAATTGATTGCTTGGCACCGTTTGAAACGACAATCTGATCAGCGGAACTAGGGATACCATTCTCCTTTTGCAGCTTGGCAGCTATAGCCTCTCGCAAATCCTGATACCCTGAAACTGGTGGATAGGCAAAATATTTTTCGCTATCGATGGCCTTTTTGGCCGCTTCTTGAATATGTTTAGGCGTTTTAAAATCTGGCTCTCCTAAGCTAAGGCTGATAATATCTATGCCTTGTGATTTTAATTCTCTTGATTTTGCAGCCATCGCTAGCGTGGCTGATTCCGACATATTATTGATTCGATCGCTTAATTGGTAGTTCATGTTTGTTGTCTGAATTGTTTGCTCAAAAAAAATTAATTAGTATAGAAGCGTATAAATTAGCTTCCACCGATTAATTTCTATTCTGAATTTTTATTTAACGTGCTAAAATTAAGTAATAAGTATATGTTGTGCTAATGTAATTGCTAATCAATGTTAAAAAGAAATTAATTTCAAAAATGGGCAGCTAAAAACTCTGTTAAATCCTGATTTTTAATGCTTAAGCGATATTAGTATAAACCGCCTGTACATCGTCATCCTCTTCAATTTTATCAATAAGTTTCTCAATATCACCTAATTGCTCATCTGTGAATTCTACGGGAGAAGTGGCAAACCTTTTAAGAGAAGCACTTTTTACATCGATATTCAATTCTTCCAGCTTTTTAGCTAGAGATCCGAACTGAGTATAATCTCCATAGACATACAAATGACCTTCATTTTCCTCAATTTCCTCCATACCGGCATCAATTAATTCAAGTTCCAACTCTTCAATGTCCATTTCCTCTGTTTTCTCAAATTCAAAAACAGCATTTCTGGAAAACATAAATTCCAAAGAACCATTAGGCACCAACGCAGCTCCCACTTTATCTTTATTGAAATAAGATTTTATATTGGCTACTACCCTGTTATTATTGTCTGTAGCACACTCTACAAAGAGCAAAACACCATGGGGACCTTTTCCTTCAAAGGTGGTTTCAATATAGCTTTCTGCATCTGCCCCTGAGGCTCTTTTGATGGCAGCATCTATATTATCCTTTGGCATGTTTTGTGCCTTGGCATTCTGTATAGCAGTCCGCAAGGAAGCATTCATTTCCGGGTCAGGCCCCCCTTCTTTAGCGGCCATGGTGATGGTTTTTGCTAATCGAGGAAATAATCTGGACATCTTATCCCATCTTTTTTCCTTTGCTGCTCTGCGGTATTCAAATGCTCTTCCCATATTAAGTGGTTATTTTGATGCAAAATTAAAAATTACAGACAAAAAAATACTATTAATGAAGGATTTGTTAAATGTATTTATATTGTTTTATAAAAGAGCTTGCAAAGGATTCTTACATACAAAGAAAATTAGTTTTTCACATAACCTGTATTTGATTTTAATATTTCACAACGTAATCGCAAGTAGTAGTAAAAAAATTTCTCAAGTAAGGAATTGCGGCTAGCCAAGGAAACTGCTTTCTAGGTTCCAGATTAAACTTATACTTATATGCAGGGCTAATAAGGTAGAACTGCTTGTACAGAATCTTCATATTTGAATTTAGCACATACTTTTCAAATTTTTCTGGAGTAATTCGAGTCTCTTTGGTTATTTTCAACCAATTTAAATCATTTGGAGAAAAAGCTTTTAAGATGTTAAAATAAATGAAATTTGGAAGCAGATGATAATATGGCATTACTGCACACAATTTATTTTTGCACACCTGCTGATGACCTCCATACGGATTTTGCCATGGTGGAAAACCAAAATATATGACTCCATTTTCGAGCAGGATGTTTTTCAGGTTTTCAATTAAACGCTTATGGTCTGGTATATGCTCTAGCGTATCTTTCAGAATAATAATATCAAAGCCCTCATTCTTCTTGTTCAAAAGATAAGTATGAATGTCTTCACATATAAAGCGGGATCTGTCGGCCTCATAGTTTTGTCTGGCTTGCACAAGTGGATATTCCACTAAATCTAAACCAGTAATAAAACATCCTATTTCATAAAAAGGCTTCAGTACTCCTCCATCTCTGCACCCAATTTCCAAAACTTTGGTTTCAGGAGTTATCTCTATATATTTCTTAATAAGAGGTAATATATTTTCAGCTGAATTTTGAGATTGAATTTGAAAATATTTACTTCTGTTTTTGTGAAATTCGAATGCCATGATTTATTTAGAGGTTAAAAGTCTATTATTCGTTAATTGAAAAGCACATAAGTGTCCTGAGGAAGCAATTTTTATTAAATTTCTTCCTAATGATTTTTATCTGAGTATATGATTAATAAGGATTTAGAATCTCATCCCTATATTCAGCCCTATGGTGTAGGGTTTTATCCTGACGGGTTCTCTTTCTTTAAAAGTGGATCCCAGGTAGTAATTAATTAGTGGTTCAATGGTCAATTCCATTTTTTCTGTAATCCTAAAGCCATATCCTAGACCCAGGTTTAGTTTAAAATTCATTTGTTCCAAAGGATTTTCTTTAGAGGGGAAATAAAGTGTGGTTTCTTCCACTCCATTTAACACCACTGTTGTTTGTCCTTTAATTAATAAATTAACACCGGTGCCAAAAATTATATAAAACCGTTTACCGTTATTTTCTAATAATGAGTAGGATGAGTTTACAGTAAATCCTGCATAGTAGTATTTACTTGATACATTAGCTGTATCATTTTCAAATAGGGGAATTGCTATATACTGTCCATTATTCCCATTGACTAAATTAATAGCGTTAACAGTTCCATTGTTGTAGGTATAATTAATATCTTCTTTAAGGTTTACCAATGACAAGCCTAAATTAAGGTCAAGCTTTGAAGTAATTTTCTTAGTAAAGAATAATCCTGCCTCATACCCAAACCTTTCTCGCAGACCAGACCTATTTTCCAACTCTTGAATCAGCAAATTATCTTCAGGATTTGAAGCCATCCTTAAAAAAGAATATCTGGGCGAGAAAAATACTTGAAATTGATATTTACGATTTAATTCATGTTCATCTTTTTTCTCCTCTACTATTTCTGACACTAATTTTTTCTCCTCACTATGCTCCATCTTAGCTGGTCCTAACAAATAACTCAAAGTTGGCGTCTTATAAAGGTAAGAGGGCTTTCTATTTTCCAAAGGTGATAACCTTGTTGAGATGGAGGCAACAGCTTCTAATTTATCTTCATCACTCTGAACAATTTTACTTTCGCTTTTTTGATTTAAAGTTGTTTTTGTTTCGGATACTTTAAGAATTGAACTTCTTTTATTTTTCTCAGATTTTACCGAGGGCTCAACCAATTGGTTAGTACCTGCTAGCATTATATTTTTTTCTTTATTATCAGTTTCCTTATAAATTACTCTTCTTTCCTGATTAGCCATTGAAGAGCTTTTGTCCTTTTCTTCAACTGAACTGGCTGCTTTATTTATACCAACTGAATCTTCATGTGGACTTAGAAAAGTTTCTTTTTCTTTCTTCCCAGCATCGCTTATGGTAGATAAAATTTTACTTTTTTTGAAAGTTGAATCAGCCGATCTCATCATCGTTGAATCACCAACAAAATTATCTTGTGCATTTTCAGGGCTCTGAACAATTGCTTTTTCTGCCTGAAAAGAAAACTTCGGCAAATTTAGAAGCAATAATATTGATAAAAGTAGAATCGCGAATACAGCTGCTACTTTATAAACAGTTGATCGATTATTCCCTTTATCCTTTATAATTTTTGAGCTAATATTTTCCCACCCCCGTTCAGGAGGTTCTGCTTCAAATTCCTGAAAACGTTCCCTGAAATTTCTCCAAATATCTTTACCTGCTTTCATATATCTTTGGATCAAGTTTTATCAACTTCTTCTGTAGAAACTTTTTAGCCTTTGCCAGCTGTGACTTAGAAGTACCTTCAGAAATACCTAACATTGCTGCTATTTCTTTGTGTGTGTATCCTTCAATTACATTTAAGTTGAAAACAATATTGTACCCATTCGGTATCTCATTAATAGTCTGTAATAATTCATCATTTGAGATTTTTTCAAAAACATCATCGTAGCTAAAATTAACTTCCTGAACTTCTTCATAATCAATATTGTCTTCAAATTTCTTATTCTTATGATAGTTGTCTATACAGGCATTGATGAAAATCCTCTTCATCCAAGCCACAGGATACTCATCTTTAAGAGAAACTATATTCTGAAACACTTTTACAAAAGCTTCCTGAAAAACATCTTCTGCCTCTGTTCTTGATTTAATATATCTTCTACATACGCCCATCATTTTACCCGCATATTTCTTATAAAGTGCTTGCTGTGAAGATTCCTTCCCATTTTTACAACCCTCTATAATTTCTTTGTCGTTTGACACCATTTATGGTTAAAAAAATCTAAAATATAGCTCCTTCTAAGTTGCTGTCTTTACAGAGCAAAAATTTACTCAGCTTATTTTATTACTGATAATACTCTTATTGCTTCGAAAATGAATGGGTCGGGTTTATCACCACAAAATTTTTCTATCTGATCTGTCAAATGAATGTATGTTAATGTTACTTCCGTTTCACCATCTTTTAACTCTTCCGCTATAAAATCCTCATTTATAGGCTTATACTCTACTTGGTCTATAACAATTATAAATCCACATCCATCTACTTCGTAATCCCCTGTCCAAATTAAGGTGGCCTCTGAGGTAAGCACTGAGTCAACATTATCCACCACATGTATTACCACACGTCCTTCTTCACATTTTTCTAGTTTATTACAAATCATGTATTGGAAGGAATCAATCCCAACAAATTCAGAATTACTTGCATATGTAAAGTACATGGAGGAATCTTTTGTAAGTACACCATGTATCGGGTTTCCTACAGTTAGTGATACTTCAGATGCTATACTATCATTGCTGAGGAAATCCAAAAAAATCGCCTCCCCCTTCTTTACAGTAAATTCATCATTATTTACCATAATATCAGTAAAATAAGCTGGTTCAATATCCTCTTTATTAATTACATCGCAACTAAAAAGAAGGGTTAAACATATAAGTGACAGGGTAATATTGCTTTTCATAATCCTATAAACTCTTTCAATTAATATAATGACAGGAAAAGATGGGCAAATGGTTGCCTGGGAAGTCAAAGAATTTTCCTGATTTATAAAATATAAGTCATTTAAAATTATTAATGTAATTTCAAGTAAAAAAATAATTAAATAAAGCACACTGAAATGCACCTGAATTTACCTCCATCACAAACCGATTAAAATAAACCTATTTTAAACTAATCGATTCCTTAAACGTATGCATAAATTATACAATTTAATGTACAGCAGAGTAAAGTTTTATTTTTTGTAAGACAGCAATGCTAATTCATCCTAAAAATTATTCATTGAACATACAGATCTCCTTCCTTTTAATAGGCTTACTTATGAATAAATTATTGCTTTTTGATTTTAGTGCGGCTGATGACTGGTCGGGATGGGAAATAGAGAACGATGTGGTAATGGGGGGCAACTCCAGCAGTTATCTTGAAAGAGGTGATGAAGGTCATGCCGTTTTTAAGGGTTCAGTGTCTTTAGAAAACAATGGTGGATTTGCCTCTTTGCAATATCATTTTGATACCAAAAACATTGATGGCTACAAAAAAGCACTCATTTTGTTGAAAGGCGATGGAAAGAGCTATCAATTCAGGATGAAATCCAATTTAAGAGATAAAGCTTCCTATATCTACACTTTCAAAACTAGTGGCGATTGGGAAACTATTGAAATCCCATTGAAGGAAATGGAACCGGTTTTCAGGGGGAATAAACTAAATCTCCCTAACTTTTCTGCGGAAACCATTCAAGAAGTCCGATTTTTAATTGGCAATAAAAAGGCGGAGGATTTTAGGTTGGAGATTAGAAAGATTGAGTTGGAGTGAGAGCAATGACATAACATTTATGAAGGATAATAACTCAAGGTTGTAAGTTATTGAAAATACACTTTTAATAAGCGAATCCTCCCCTATTTTTCAACCTGAACATCAATAACCATATAAGAAAAAATGTTACCTCTAGATGACATTAATTGAAAGAAGACACCTTCTTTAGTGACCTTAAACGTATTCCTATCTACCTTTTCCGATGGTAAATATACTTCATCAATCACCTTAAATTGATTATCTATTATTTGTAAAAAATATTCATTCACATCCTGAATATCATTTTTCACTCTTATCACCCTATAAAAAATACCCCTAAATTGATCATAATGGATGGGGTGGTACCTATTACCTGCAAACGAACTCCTAACAATATGTTCCCAATCACCATTTTGACTCACCTCAATTATTGACTCTATTTTTTCAGATACTACTTCATTAGAGGTAATTGTAGTGTCATTAAAATGATACACGTAAATAGTAGAATGGTTTGGGAAAGAATAAATTAATCGATCTTCAAGGTCAATTATCGAGGGCTTATCCAATATTCCGTAATTTACTCCTTTCCTAAATATTTCGGGGTAAGGTAAATATGGCTCTATTTTAGCAGTTTTTTCATAAAATTTTATTTTACAAAATAGTGGATGCTCATAAATCTCAGCGCTGTTCATTTCAGAAATGGCAGGTAACAGCCTCATGAAAACAGATTGGTGATCGGGCGCCAATTCTATTTTTTGTAAATAGCTCATGGTTAAACCACCATCAATCACATACTTATTGTCAAGGTCTTGCGCAAAATCTGAATATTTAACTCTTTCTAAAATTTCTCCATTATGATCCATAATTATCCATTCAGGAGTGGATTTAAGAAAAATTTTATCTTTAGTTATAAATAAGTGATTGACTATACCTATTTTCTTTGGTCCATCAGAGGCTAATTGAATAGTATATTTTGTTTCATTATTATTAAGATCAATGAATTGTAAGGATTTATCATAATGATTATATCCCACAAATAAGTTTTGGTCATCTAATATATCATATTTTAGATAAAAATCTACGAAATTATTAGGTAGTTCAACTTTTGCAGTGTCTGTATTAACTTTATACGAAAAGGTTTTAGGGGAATTATTATTACATCCTATCAAAGAAAAGAAAATCAATGCTAGATAGAGACTTTTTAGAAATTTTAAAATGCTATGAATAACTTTAGCTTTCAACTCATCGATCTATATTTAATTAATCCTTTAAGATACATAAAACTCCTCAATAAAAAATGATTTTGAGCAAGATTATGTTCAATAAATTAGTAACCAATTGTCATGAGGAGATTTTTTTATCAGAAACAAATTTATTCTACTTGTTAAATGCCCCATTAACTTACTATTTCCTTATTAGTGCAGGTCTCCACTCTCTACTTACCATAAATATCAACTTCCTACATGACTTATATCATGGTTTACACTTCTTTCCTCCACTATTTTTGTACAAACAAAATTCAGAATGATGGAAAACGAATTAGTTCAGAAATATAACAAAGCGCTCCCCAGGTACACCAGCTACCCTACTGTACCTCATTGGAAGGAACAATTTCCTCCTCAAGCACAGTGGCTAAACCACCTTAAAATATCTTACTACCAACAGGAAGAAAAAGGTATTAGCTTATATATTCACTTGCCTTTTTGCGAGAGCTTATGCACCTACTGTGGCTGCAATAAAAGAATTACTAAAAACCACAGCCTCGAAAACCCTTACATAACTGCTTTGCTGGCTGAGTGGAACATTTATGTGAAGGCAATCGGTAAAAAACCCATCATCAAAAACCTTCATTTAGGCGGTGGTACACCTACTTTTTTTGCTCCTGAAACTTTGGACATTTTACTATCAGGCATTTTGAATGAAGCGGAGATAGCAGATGATGCGGCTTTTAGCTTTGAAGGCCATCCCAACAATACCAGTTACCAACACCTGGAAAAATTAGCCTCCCTGGGATTTAACAGGGTTTCTTATGGAATTCAGGATTTTAATCAAACAGTTCAAAAAGCTATTCACCGTCTTCAGCCAATTGAAAATGTAGAAAAAGTAATGCAATGGTCAAGAGATCTGAACTATCAGTCGATCAATTTCGACCTTATTTATGGTTTGCCTTTTCAAACTTTAGAGACGTTTTCAGATACAATTAAAAAAGTAAAGGATTTCAAACCGGAGAGAATAGCTCTCTACAGTTATGCACATGTGCCGTGGAAAAGTAAAAGCCAAAGAGGATATGATGAAAGCCACCTGCCAGGTCCTGAGCAAAAATTAATGATGTATGAAGAGGCAAAAACACTTTTGAATGAGATGGGCTATGTAAACATCGGCATGGATCATTTTGCTCTGCCCTCCGATGAATTATATAAGGCCCAGCAGGAAGGTTATCTCAACCGGAACTTTATGGGCTACACAACTGATAAAAATGAGATCATGATTGGTTTAGGCTGCTCCTCCATTAGCTCGACAGGAAAGGCTTTTGTACAAAACGAAAAAGTAGTTGAAAAATACCAGGAGGATATTTTTGAAGGGGATTTACCTTTAATAATCGGTCATTATCTCACTGAAAGTGAAACAGAAATAGCAGGAATTATGAAAAAAATAAGCTGTTTGGGAAAAGCCTCCTTCCTGGATTCCATTTCATTAATAAACCGATTTGAAAAGGCCTTTCCTCAATTACAGTTGATGGAAGATGATGGATTAATCGCTTTAGCCAATTACACATTGACAGTGACGGAAAAGGGAATGCTTTTTGTGCGAAATATCTGTAGCTTGTTTGATCCCAACATCATGGAGCAAAACAAAGATAAACCACAATTTAGCCAGAGCATATAAAAGCAATTTACGAATGAAAGATATTGAGAGTAGGAAAGATGTGGAATTATTAGTTGATAAATTCTACGAGAAAGTTTTAAAAGATGAGGTAATCGGTTTTATTTTCACGGAAGTAACTCCCATTTCTAAAGAAACTCATATGCCCATTATGTATGATTTTTGGTGTTCTATTTTATTGAACAGCAATAGCTATAAAGGTAATCCTATGATCAAGCATTTTGCTATTAACGAGAAGCATCCTTTAGAGAAAGCACACTTTGAGAAATGGCTTTCACTCTGGAAGGCGACTTTGAAAAAGCATTTTGAGGGACCGGTAGCGAAAGAAGCATATAACAGAGCTAATCAAATTGCACACTTAATGGAGTATAAGATGGCGCATGCAAATGAAAGGAGTAATTAGCAAGCAGGAATTAAATTCCAAATCTGATTTCGCACCTTCAGTGCTTATTTTGGACAGTTTTTAAAGACCTAAGGCTGGCACCCTAGGATTAAGAATGACAGCCGCTTGGGCCTCTGACTTACTTATAGAATTTGATAATCTGTTCTAAAGAAGGAAAATAAAAACGCATCAAAGCCCAAAATGGGGTTAAATACTACTGCGCCTATTTTTACTTATTAACTAAACAAAGATGTTTGCATTCGGTTTATTTAAGTATGAAACCTTTAATATTTCCGATAAGCCTGGTGACATTCCTGTTGATAGTTTATTTAATTGCCGTAAACTTTAATTTCCCTTACCCTTTTATTGCTACATTATTTGTCGTTTTACCTATAGCACTGGTTTGGATGGTGGTTAGGATTTTAAAAGATGGGAAACATAGCGGAAAAACCTTCGATGATCATTTTTACGAGTTTTAAAATTCTGTAAAAGATTTTAATTAGTTTTGTTTAACGTTATCAGAAACAAAACTAATTATGCGATTTTCTATAAACATCCTCCTGCTCAACATACTTACCGTACTTTTCTTTTCCTGCCAAACCGCAAAGGTAGTTCCTTACACAGATGCTGAAGAAAAGCTCTCCACTCAATTGGGTACTGCTACACTGTGGTTTCAAAAATCAGCCGAAATGGAAGCCGCCTATCTTCAATCTTACCATTTTGGAAAAATACTCCTTGCTCAAAAATTAAACAAGGTTGATCAGAGCGAAAAAAAGCTGGCAGTTATTTTAGATTTGGATGAAACTGTAATGGACAATAGTGTTTATGAAGCTCGACTGTTTTTAACAGGTGAAACTTATGATCCGGCCACCTGGACGAATTGGTGTAAAGAAGCTAAAGCCACTGCCCTGCCAGGTGCACTTGACTTTCTTAAATTTGCAAACGATAAAGGAGTAGCTATTTTCTACATCTCTAATCGTAAGTCAGATGTCTTTGAAAGTACGCTTAAAAACCTGCAAGCATTGGGCGCACCTCAAGCCACTGCCGATCATCTTCTGTTACGAACGGCAAGTAGTGATAAAACCGAACGTAGAAACATAGTGAAAGAAAACCATGAAGTGTTGTTGTATGTAGGAGATAATTTGACGGATTATAGTGAAGAATATGCTAATCGTGGTTCTGATTTAGGAAAGAGTCTTGTAACCAAAAACAAAGAAGAATTGCTAAATAATTTCCTGATGCTACCCAATCCAATGTACGGAGAATGGGAATCTGCTATCTACAATAATGATTTCAGTAAATCTGATGAGGAAAAACTGAGAGAACGAAGAGAAGCATTGGAAACCAATAATTGAACCCTTCTAAAATAGCAAGTAGAGTTTAAAGCACTAACTGTAAGTAATAAACTAACTTCTTGAATGTATTTTTATAGGGAAAAAGCATTCTAAAGTCAAGAATATTTTTTAGTTTTAGAGGAAACTATGAAAAACTTTAAAAACTATAATGAAGATGAAAAATCTATTTCTATTAAGCTTGACTTTTATTCTATCGCTTCAGCTATATGCCCAGAAAAAGGGTATATACATGCCTTTAGAGATAGAAAAAGCCTATGAAGAAGGAACTCGCTCTTGGGATGGTACCCCTGGAGAAAATTATTGGCAAAACACAGCTGACTACACTATCCAGGTGAGTGTAGACCCTTCTGACCGTTCTCTAAAGGGATCAGAGAAAGTTACTTATTATAACAACAGCCCTAATGAACTTAACACTTTAGTGATACGACTTTATAATGACGTATTTAAAAAAGGGGGTGCGAGAGCAATGGCTGTAAAAGAGGAAGATATTGATTCGGGAGTCGTAATTTCAAAACTGAAAGTTAATGGTACTGCTGTAGATTTGGAAGGCGAGGATGCTTATAGATCTGGAACCAATATGTACTTTTCACTTGCTGAACCACTGGCATCGGGTGCCTCTGTTACTCTTGAAACGGAGTGGAGCCAATTTGTTCCACTGACTTTAAGACGTACCGGTGTTTATGACAGCTCTTCTTATTTCGTTGGATATTGGTATCCTCAGATAGCTGTTTATGACGATGTTTTCGGATGGGATACATTCGACTACACTTTTCAAACTGAAATGTATAATAACCTGGCTAACTTTGATGTAAAAATTTCCATCCCTAATAATTTTACCATTTGGGCCACCGGAGAACTGCAAAATCCTCAAGCAGTTTTTAATGACAAAACCTTAAAAAAGTTCAAAAAAGCGCTTACCTCAAAGGAAGTAATTCACGTGATTGATAGCACAGAAATGAAAAAGGGCTTTTCTCATAAAGGAAACACCTGGCATTATGTGGCCAAAGAAGTAACTGATTTTGCATTTGCCACAAGCGACCATTACTTATGGGATGCTGCTATGCAAAAAGTAGGCGATAGAAATGTACTGGTAAGCTCTGCATTCCCTGCTGAATCCGCCAGCAGATACACTGAGCTTACCAATATACAGCAACGTACCATTCAGTATTTTTCCGAAAATATCCCTGGAGTACCCTACCCTTACCCTGCATTTACAACTTTTATTGGCTTAAGAGGTGGCGGAATGGAGTTCCCGATGATGGCAAATAACGACGGTCCCGGAAGAGGTTTGGCCATTCATGAGCTGTTTCACACCTATTTCCCGATGTATGTGAGGATCAATGAAAGAAGATTCGCCTGGATGGATGAAGGATGGGCTAATTACATTACGCAACTAGTTTCTGACAGATTTTTTGAGGAAAATGATGATGATTTATTTGGTGCCGCAAAGCTTCAGCTAGGTGGTGTTTTTGGAACTTATGAAGATTTACCGCTCATTACTTCTACTCAGTTTATGGATGATAGCAACTACGGCTATGCTTCTTATCCTTTACCACAGTTCGTTTATGCCATGTTACACCACCATTTAGGCGATGAAGTGTTTTTAAAAGCCTTCAGAACTTATGTAACCAGATGGGCTCAAAAATCTCCTACTCCATACGATTTCTTCTACACTTTTGAAGATGTAAGTGGAGAAGACCTAAGCTGGCTGTGGAAACCTTGGTTTTTCAATTATGGATACGCAGATTTGCAAATTAAGAGTTGGGAAAGTGGTAAACTAGCTATCGCAAATAACGGAGATAGGCCGGTGCCACTTTTGGTGGAATTAACTTATAAGGATGGTACTAAAAAAGAGATTTCTAGAAGTGCCAAGGAGCTTGTAGGTAATGAGATATCCGAAATAGAAGTTCCAGAAGCTAACAATATAAAAATGATCATGGTAAACAGGCAAATTCCTGATGCTGATGATGTTAATAACATCTACCCATCATTAGATAAGCTTTACGATGAGATGGCGATTACAGACGAAATCACAGGCTCTTATCAGTTCAATGAATATCCAGTTAAAGGTATACTCACCAAAAAAGATGACGGTTATTTTCTAAAACTAACCCAATCCTCCATTGCATTTTATTTAATACCGCTAGGCAACAACAAATTTGAAAGCCTTGATGGAGAAGCCTCTCTCGAACTAAAAAAAGAAGGAGAAAGATACACAGGTTTAAGTCTGTCCATTCTGAACTATTTCCTTACCGCAGAAAAGATAGAATAAAGCTAAAATAAGCTACTTCTCCAGCTCTTACACAGTAATGTAGGAGAAGTAGCTTATAATACTTTCTTCTCAATACCTTTAAAAAGTGCACCATTCATATAATTTCTTTCACCTCTTAGCTAAAATTGGATTATATTCAGCCTTGTAGAAAATTATAATCCTATGCTAAAAACTAAACTACTTCTATTCACATTATTGCTATTTGTCGGCACTCACACCATTTTAGCTCAAAAAAAATCGAAAAACGGCAACGTTTCTTATGATGAGAAGCTTTATGATGCCCTCCAATGGCGTGGAATTGGCCCTTACCGAGGTGGCAGGTCTGCAGCAGTAACAGGAGTGCCCAATGAGCCGAATTTGTACTATATGGGATCAACAGGAGGAGGCGTTTGGCGGACAAAAGATGGCGGAGGCACTTATGAAAATATCTCAGATGGTTTTTTCGGGGGCTCGATTGGAGCCGTTAGCGTAGCAGAAAGTGATCCTAATGTGATTTATGTTGGGGGTGGTGAAAAAACCGTTCGAGGTAATATGTCATTTGGTTACGGCATGTGGAAATCTGTAGACGCTGGAACTACCTGGGAGCAAATAGGCCTAAAAAACAGTCGTCACATCAGCCGGGTACGTATTCACCCTACCAACTCTGATATAGTTTATGCAGCGGTAATGGGCGATATATTCAAAAGCTCTGAAGAACGCGGTGTTTACAAAACCACAGATGGCGGAAAGAACTGGAAACGCGTATTATTTGCCAATAAAGATGCAGGAGCTATTGACTTAATTCTTGACCCTACAAATCCAAGGATCATGTACGCCTCCACCTGGAATGTACGCAGAACTCCGTATGGTTTTTCCAGCGGAGGACCTGGATCTGATATCTGGAAATCTACCGATAGCGGTGAGACATGGGAGAATTTATCAAGTAATGAAGGATTGCCTCAGGGCACCCGTGGAATTTCAGGAATCACTGTTTCTCCTAAAAACCCGAACAGAGTTTGGGCTATCATAGAGCATGATGAAGGAGGGGTTTTCCGTTCCGATGATGCAGGAAAAACATGGAAAAAAACCAATGACGACCGCAGTTTGAGGCAAAGAGCATGGTATTATACAAGAATTTATGCTGATACACAGGATGAAGACATAGTGTATGTGGTGAATGTGAGTTATCACAAATCCAAAGATGGGGGCAAAACTTTTACAGCTTCCAATGCACCCCATGGCGATCATCACGATATATGGATAGCACCTGAAGACAACCAAAGAATGATTATGGCTGATGATGGTGGCGCACAGGTAACTTTTGATGGAGGTGACAATTGGAGTACCTATATGAACCAAAATACCGCACAATTTTATCGTGTAACTACTGATGATCATTTTCCCTTCCGTATTTATGGAGCTCAGCAAGATAACTCCACTGTAAGAATTGCTCACCGAACAACAGGATCGGTAATCGGTGAAAGAGATTGGGAATTGACCGCCGGTAGTGAAAGTGCACACTTAACAGTAGATCCTGAAAACGATAATATTGTTTATGGAGGCAGTTATGATGGCTTTCTGACGAAATTCAATCACCAAACTGAGGAAATAAGAGCCGTAAACGTATGGCCTGACAACCCAATGGGACACGGTGCTGAAGAAATGAAATACCGTTTCCAGTGGAATTTCCCGATATTTTTCTCACCTCATAACAAGAAAAAACTCTATACTACGTCAAACCATGTACATGTCTCAACAGATGAGGGTCATACCTGGAAAACCATAAGCCCTGACCTTACCAGAAATGACCCAACAAAACTGGGTTCCTCCGGTGGACCAATCACGAAAGACAATACCAGCGTGGAGTACTACTGTACAATCTTCGCAGCCATTGAGTCGCCTTACGAAGAGGGCGTGATCTGGACCGGATCTGATGACGGCTTAATTCATGTGTCCAAAAATGCTGGCGACAGCTGGGACAATGTTACTCCTGAAGGTATGCCAAAATGGTTGATGATCAACAGTATTGATTCAGATCCTTTTACTAAAGGTGGAGCCTATGTGGCAGGTACTTTGTACAAAAGTGGAGACTACCAGCCTTACCTGTACAAAACCAAAGATTATGGAAAAAGCTGGACCAAAATAACCGATGGAATACCTCTCGAAGCATTTTACCAGAGTATTAAGGGCTGATCCTAATAAAGCAGGACTGCTTTATGCAGGGACCGAAAGTGGGATGTACGTATCGTTTGATGATGGTGCCAGCTGGAAACCACTTCAGTTAAATCTGCCGATTGTACCTATCACCGACCTGACCATAAAGGAGGATCATTTGATAGCTGCTACTCAGGGAAGAGGCTTCTGGTTGATTGATGATCTGACGGTTCTGCAGCAGTTGAACGGAGATAAAAATAATGCCGATTTGTTCCTGTTCAAACCTAAACCAACCTACCGAATTGATGGCAGGAGTCGTGATTCGAAGACAGCAGGTACAAATATGCAATCCGGCGTGATGACAACCTACTATTTACAAGATACTGCTGCAACAGATACTGTGAGGCTGGTGTTCAGCGAGAAAACAGGTAAGGAAATTGCCGTTTTCTCCAACCATCCGGATAAAACTAAGAAGGAAGGTAAACTAAAGGTGAAACCTGGAAGCAACCAGTTCATCTGGGATACGCACTACCCTGATGCGGAAGAATTTGACGGAATGATTTTATGGTGGGCATCTTTGGAGGGGCCAAAAGCCCTACCTGGATCTATACGAGGTGTCTCTTATAAAGAACGGCAAAAAAGTGAGCCAATCTTTTGAAATTTTAAAAGATCCAAGGTCGTCTGCTACTCAGGAAGACTTACAGGCACAATTTGATTTTATGACTTCAGTAATTGATAAACTTACTGAAACGCATATAGCAATTAAAAACATTCGAAAAGCAAGGGTACAAATCAATGATGTGTTGGAGAAAACGAAGGTTGACACTATTCAGTCTTTTGGTAAAAGCATTCTGCAAGAGATCAAAACAATAGAGGAGGCACTGTATCAAACCAAAAACAGAAGCCGACAGGATCCATTGAATTATCCTGTTCGTTTGAACAATAAATTGGGCCACTTAAACTCATTAACAGCAATGGGTGATAACCCTCCTACTGAATCAGCTGTAGAATTCAAAAATGAGGTTACGGAGGAGATCAACAGTTATCTCAAGCAATGGGATGATATTTTAAATAACAAGCTACCAGCATTCAATTCGCTTGTTCAGGAAAACAAGATAGATGCTGTACGACTTAATTGATCTTTTGATTCTCAGTTTTTTTAGTAATACACAGGAAGCACTCGATAACCAGCAGTGCTTCCTTTTTTTTTACCAGGAGAAAAAAACTGAATCAGCCCTTAGCTTCCCCACAAATAGGAATATCGATACTGCGATTCTGCTGCCCGAAGTCCGGCATTGGGACATGAATAAACTGCACCTCTAGTCCTCTCAACAGTAAAAAAACTGCTATCCCTAATGCTAAAACAGGCTTTAATTTTTTAGTAAAACCATTGAATTTCTGAAATGTGATTTTCCCCGAGCCAAACACTGCCTACAATCCAGGGTAAGGTACCTAAACCAAACACTGCCATGAATATGACTGAGTCTACAACGGTGTCTGTAGCAAAAGAGCTAATAAGAGCGAGGTACACCAATCCGCAGGGTAGCAACCCATTAAGCAAACCTATGCTAAAACGCGAAAAGACATCATGTCTGCCGATAAACTTTTTAAATCCAGCTTTTAATCGCTGATAGGGAATAGATTCTATTTTATTAACAGCATTCAGGAATCTGAAGCGTGCCGGTATTACATAAAAATAGAGAATAAAAGCGGACAAGATAATAGAAATACTGTTTTGCCAACCAATTAGGGATAAGCCTTCTCCTACAAAAGCCATGGCTAAGCCTAAGAGCATATAAGTAATAATTCTTCCTAACTGATAAGCCGCAAAACCAAAAGCCAATTTCTGACGGGCGAAAACACCCATCATTAAAGGTGAACACATCACTGTGCAATGCATCCCGCCGATTAGCCCTATGCTTAGTGCAGCCCAAATCATTATTTACTGATAAATACGCGTTCTTCTTTATGGTACATCTTTCCAGCCTTCTCCCAGCTTAATCCCACTTGCCAAACACCCTTTTCTAATTTATATAAAGGAATAAAATTGTTCTCAGCTAAAGGTAGTTTAAAGTCCATTTTAGAATCAGAAGGTCTGAACATATGGATGGTACCGTCAACATCTCCAGCTCCCTCAAAATATAAAAACAGGTTTTCATCTTGCTGCTCAATATTAATGGCTGACTTCCAATTACTAGCATTGCTCATCTTACCCATATGTGCCTCATAGGCAATTTCCTCTTCGTAGTAATTTGCTTCTACTAAATTCACCTCCTGGTTAAAACTTATTGTAACCAAAGTGATTATTAAAACTACGAATAAACTAAAAACTACAACTATTCTATTTCCCCAATTCATCTTCTACCTAATTAAATAATCTACTTATTTCTGAAAGCTTTTTGGTCCAGGAAATCTGGACTTAATGGTTTGAACCAATTCACCGTCTTTTTTTACTATCAATCTAAATTTTTCACCGTTTTCATTAAATATACGTCTCGGCATTTCTATAAAAACATAAACATCTGCTTTCTCCTGGCCTTCCAGCTCTTTCATTTCTCCTGCAGGAAAAAATAATTTGGCGCCTTCCGGCTCTACTTCAAAACTTAATTGCATCGGATCAAAGCTTTTATTGATCATTTGCAGTTGATACATATTGCTAATAATGGAATCGTTCTTAATTTGGTAAATAGAGCCTGGAGTTCTGGTCAGAGTGGTTTCCACAGGGGCCCTGCCCACTAACAAAAAGCCCATTATTCCCAAAAGAATAACTAAAACACCAGAGTAAGCCAATACTCTTGGAGTTACTAAAGATTTCTTCCTTTCCTCCACTCCTTCGTGCGAGTCAAACCTTATCAATCCTTTCGGCTTATTAACTTTGGTCATTACTTCGTCACAAGCATCAATGCAAGCGGTGCAATTCACACATTCCATCTGCGTACCATTTCGGATATCTATCCCTGTAGGACACACCTGAACACATAAAGTACAATCAATGCAATCCCCTTTATCTGGCTGAGGAGTTCCTTTTTTAAGCTTGCCTCTGGGTTCTCCTCTGAGCCAATCGTACATTACTACAATAGATTTTTTATCCAGAAAAACGCCCTGGAGTCTGCCATAAGGACAAACTACAGTACAGGCCTGCTCCCTGAAATAGGAAAATACAAAATAAAATACCCCAGTAAAGAATAGCAGACCGGAAAATCCTCCCCAGTTGGCCCGAGGGCCAGAGGAAATGATTTCCTGCATTTCACTTATCCCAATCAAGTAGGCCATAAAAGTATGTGATACCCAGAAAGAGATAAGCAAAAACACACCCTGTTTCGCTGTTTTCTTCCATATTTTTTCAAAGTTCCAGGGTTGGGCGTTCAATTTCTTTTGTCTGCTTGCACTGCCTTCAATCCAGTACTCAATTTTTCGGAAAACCATTTCCATAAATACAGTTTGCGGACAAGCCCAGCCACACCAAACACGACCAAATACTACAGTAAATAGCAGGATAAAAACCACAAAAATCAGCATTAGAAATATTAGCAAATGCGTATCCTGAGGCCAAAAAACACTTCCTAAAATGACAAATTTACGATCAAAAACATTGAATAATAGTAGCGGATGTCCTCCAATTTTAATGAAGGGTCCTGCAAAAAATAAACCTAATAGGAGCCATGCTAATACACGCCTATAGTTATGCAAAGGCCCTTTAGGCTTCTTAGGATAGATCCAATTCCGTTTTCCCCTGCTCACCAACTGTAGCCAGTTGTCCTCTGAAATTTTCCTGATCTAAATTATCCATATTTTATCCGTTTTCCTGCAATGAATCAGGCAATTCTTCCACCGCTTCATCAATCCGCTCTTCAGCTTTTTCTACCTTTTCCTCTTCTCCTTGCGGATTTACCTGACTAGGTTTAAGTTCCCCTTGAGGTTCTTTTGGAGCTGCCGAAGGCTGGCCAACTAAGCTCAATACATAGTTAGAAACATCCTGAATCTGTTTAGGATTCAGATTGCCTTTCCAGGGGATCATGCCCTTAGCAGGCACTCCTTCATATACCGTTGTAAAAACACCTTTAATATCTTCACCATGTATCCAGTATTCGTCTGTTAAGTTGGGTCCTACTCCACCTCCGCCATCTGCCGCATGGCATACCGCACAATTCGCAATATAAATTTGTTTACCTGCAGCCATTACTGCCTCATCAGTTTCTAATTTCGCTGTTTCGGAGGTGATACTCATAACTCCTGCTTTAGCACGTACTTCAGCTCTAAGAGCAGCTTCTTCTACCTGGGCATTATACTCAGTAGTCTGATTAGGAATGATATCAAAAATTAAATAGGCCGGGACATAGAATAGCGCAAATAGGAAGGTACCGATGAATACATACTTCAACCAAGGTGGCATACCATAATCCATCTCACGTATTCCATCGTAGTTATGATCAAGCATCATATCTCCCTGTTCTTCTACAGGTTTGAGCTTCCCTGTTACCCATCTTTGTTTAAACTGCTTAAAGAAACTTAATCTTTTCTCTCCTTTTTCTGCAGCTTTCTTATTTAGGATAATATTGGCTGTTTGCAACATTAAACTAGTAAGCACTACCATTAAAAGAATCAAAACAATAACAAGTCCTCCTATTATGAGCAATAATCTTCCCTGCTCCGATTCCATCAATGTTTCAATCATTGATTTAGGTTCCAATATCTCTGCAGCTTCTTCTGCCTGAGCACGTAAGCCTATGCTTCCCAGCAAAAATGCCGGAAGAATTAACAGTATTTTATTTACTAATTTATTCATGTCCTTCAGTTTTTTTAGGTTCCACTTCTGCATCACTAAATGGCATTTGTTCCATTTTTTTGATATAGTTTTTATCCGCTCTAACTACCCACCATATTAAGCCTACAAAAAAGGCAAAAAATATAGATAAAGAGATCAGTGGGTAGATTTGAAAATTATCCAGTTGTTCGAAATAGTGTTTAAACATAGCTTTATCTATTTATTATCTGAAACTTCCATTTTGATATCCGTACCCATTCTCTGCAGGTAAGCTATTAGAGCCACGATTTTTTGCTCAGGAAGCGTTTCAATTCCATCAGCCTCAAGGTTAGCAACAATACCATCGGCTTGCGCCAGTGCATTTGCCTCTGCCTCTTTATCAAAACCCTCAGGATAAGGAACCCCTAACTTTTGCATCACTCTGATTTTAGCAGGAATACCCGCTAAGTCATACTTTTCACTGATCAACCAAGGATATGGAGGCATAATTGATCCCGGAGCCATTGAACGAGGGTCATACATATGATTAAAATGCCATGAATCAGGGTATTTCTCTCCTATTCTATGCAAATCAGGCCCGGTACGCTTTGATCCCCACAAAAACGGATGATCATAAACAAACTCTCCTGCTTTAGAGTACTCTCCATATCGCTCGGTCTCATCCCTAAATGGTCTAATCATTTGAGAATGACAACCTACACAACCCTCAGAAATATAAATATCTCGTCCTTCTAATTCCAAAGGAGTATATGGTTGAACTGAGGCTATACTTGTAACATCCTTATTTTTTAGCAAAAAGGATGGAATCAGTTCAAAAATACCTCCAATTAAAATAGCTACTGTAGTTAAAATGGTGAAGAAAATTGGCTTTCTTTCCCATACATGGTGCCAGTATTCTTTAGCTTTGCTTTGAATTTTTTCCAAAGCCGGTGCCTCAGCAGCCTCGTTAGCCAGAAAGGTTCCATGTTTGGCGGTTTTCATCAGGTTATATACCATCACAAAAACACCCGACAAGTATAGTAAGCCCCCAAAAGCTCTTAACATATACATTGGGATGATCTGCAAGGTGGTAGATAAAAAGTTAGGATAGGCTAGTAAACCATCTGCAGTAAATTCTTTCCACATTAAACTTTGTGTAATGGCAGATACATACATAGGCAAGGCATAAAATAGAATACCCAAAGTACCCAGCCAGAAGTGCATATTTGCTAGCTTATTTGAAAAGAGCTTGGTTTGCCACATTTTCGGGATCATCCAGTACAGCATTCCAAAAGTTAAGAAACCATTCCATCCTAAGGCACCAATATGAACGTGAGCAACAATCCAATCGGTATAATGAGCAATGGCACTCACATTTTTTAATGAAAGCATTGGTCCTTCAAAAACAGCCATACCGTAAGCAGTAATAGCTACTACCATAAATTTAAGTATGGCATCTTCGCGGACTTTATCCCAGGCTCCTCTTAAAGTAAGTAATCCATTCACCATACCACCCCAAGATGGAGCGATAAGCATAATAGAAAACGCTGTACCTAAAGCCTGAGCCCATTCAGGTAAAGATGTATATAGCAGATGGTGTGGTCCGGCCCAGATATAAAGAAAAATTAAGGCCCAAAAGTGCACAATTGACAATTTATAAGAATAAATAGGTCTGTTTGCCGCCTTAGGAAGGAAGTAATACATCAAACCCAAATATGGAGTAGTTAAAAAGAAGGCTACAGCATTATGACCATACCACCACTGAACCAAAGCATCCTGCACACCTGCAAAAGCTGAGTATGATTTCATAAAGCTAACCGGCAAAGCAAATGAATTAACAATATGCAAAACAGCTACTGTCACAAAAGAAGCGATGTAGAACCAAATTGCAACATACATATGTCGTTCTCTTCTTCTTAAAATGGTACCGATCATGTTAATACCAAAAACGACCCAAATTAAAGCAATGGCTATATCGATAGGCCATTCTAATTCGGCATATTCTTTTGACGAGGTAAAGCCCATGGGTAAAGTAATTACCGCAGCAACAATAATTAATTGCCATCCCCAGAAATTTATCCAGGATAGCGTATCATTAAACATTCTTGTTTTGAGCAGCCGCTGCATGGAGTAATACACCCCGGCAAAAATAGCGTTCCCCACAAATGCAAAAATTACCGCATTAGTATGAAGAGGTCTTATTCTACCATATGTAGTGTATTGTGAGCCTAAATTGGCCTCAGGTAAGAATAGCTGTGTTGCCACCAAAAGGCCCACCAGCATGCCAATAGCACCCCATACTACCGTAGCTATGGAGAAGTATTTGACTACCTTGTTGTCGTAATGAAATTTCTCAATTCCCATGTGATTAGTTTTTATTGTTTATAGATTGTACTTTTTTGGATTCCTTGTCACTTTTTTGTCTGGGTGTGTCGTCCCATAATATTCTAAATGAAGGCGTAGAGGCATCATCGAACTGGCCGGTCTTTACAGCCCAGATGAAGGCTGCCAAAAAACCTAAGGCTACTAGTAAACTTACCCCTATCAATACAATTAATATATTCATGTTTTTAATGCTTTATTGTGATGTAAGCCTACTTTACGGGCATAATAATTTACTCCCAGCGTACCTAATAGCACTACAGAAAAAGAGCTCAGAGGCATTAAAATAGCTGCCACAACAGGCGATAAAATGGCTTGAACCGCAAAGCTTAAGCCTATTAAATTGTAGGAAAATGATAAAATAAATCCTGCTATTACTACATAGTAGCTCAATTTGGCGAATCGGGTAAAGTTGGGTAATTCTGTAAACTGATTACCTAACATAATGGCATCGCAAGCAGGACTAAACTGACTGGTAGATTCCGTTAAGGCCAAACCAAAATCACTTTGCATTAAAGCTCCGGAATCGTTTAAGCCATCTCCAGCCATCAGCACAATTTTACCTTCTTCCTGAAGCTTTTGGATAAACTCTTTCTTTTGCCCGGGCAACTGTTGGAAATGCATTTTTTCTGCTCCAATCCACCTCATTAAATATTCTTTTTCTGCTGAATTATCTCCGGAAAGGAGGTATATATCAAACGTTTTTTTAAGTCTATTAAATAACTGCCCCATTCCTTTTCTGAAAATGTGTTTGATCGAAAATGCACCAATAGTTTTTCCTTCAATAGATACAAATACTTCAGAGCTGTTATTTTTATGGGTTAATGCTTGGATTCCATCTTCCACGAAACTAGCCTTACCTATTTTGATAGACTGACCATTAACAATAGCCTTAATTCCCTGACCGGATATTTCTTTAAACTCACTGATATCTTGTTGCGGGTAAAAGGGCAATAATTTATAAATGATCCTGCTCAAAGGATGCTTGGATTGATTTAAAACTGAGCTAATGGTCGCTAATGCCCTATGGTCTGGCAAACTCCCCGAGAAATTCACTTCTGCCTTATCGGGGTAAGTAAGGGTTCCTGTTTTATCAAAAACCAACGTATTAACAGAAGACAATTGCTCAATTGCCTGCGTATTTTTTACATAAAATCCATTTCTACCTAATTGGCGCATGGCAGTACCCAAAGTAACAGGAGTAGCAAGTGCTAAAGCACATGGACAGGCAATAATAAGCACAGAAGTAAAAGCCATTAATGCCTGATCAGTAGTGCCATGCCAAAGCCAAAAACTGGCAGATAAAATAGCAATTACGAGAACCACCGCTGTAAAATATTTACTGATACGATCAGCTGTGCTTTGCACTTTCGCCTTGGCATGCTGTTGGATAGCCTCATCATCCCACAGTTGAGATAAGTAACTTTGAGAAGGTCTCTTTTTTACCTGAACCAATATTGAAGCACCTTTCAATCTACCTCCTGCGTAAATCAGTTCCTCTTTTTGTCTGGTTTCGGGCAATGCTTCCCCAGTCACAAAGCTATAGTCAATGGTAGCCTCATCGGATAGCAACAAACTATCTGCCGGTATTATTTCTTCATTTCGAATCCGTAAAACGTCCGAAGGCAAGATACTATTCAATAAAACTTGCTCTTCTTTCTGCTGTTCAATTCTGGTAACTGATAAAGGGAAAAATGATTTAACATCTCTATCAAACCTGAGGTGGTCAAAGGTTTTTTGCTGATATAATTTTCCTAGTAATAAAAAGAAGAGTAATCCGGAAAGCGAATCTAAATAGCCTAATCCTGATTGTAAGAAAATAATATAATAGCTATAAATAAATAGAGTAACAATGCCAATACTAATAGGCACATCCATATTTATTTGTTGTTGCTTTAACGCCCCCCAAGAAGATTTAAAATAGTCTTGAGCCGAATACAGCAAAACAGGAATTGCAAGTAATGCATTGAGATAAGGGAAAATACTTTCTACCCCACTTCCATTAAAAATATTAAGACCAAAATACTCCGGCAAACTAAACAACATGCTATTACCAAAAACAAAGCCTGCAATTCCTATTTGCATGTAAATTCGTCTGTAGGGGTTTTTATTTTGTTGTTTGTTAAGCTGTATATCTGGTGTGTAGGCAAGAGAATCTAATAGTTGCACTAGCTCCAGTAAGCTTATTTCATTATGGTTAAAGGAAATGATTACTGTCTTTTTATTAAAATCTACTCTGCTGGATTGTATACCACTATTTAATTTGTAAGCTTTTTCTAATAACCAAATACAGGCACTGCAATGTATAGCAGGTATGTAAAAACGTACTTTACTCACCGTTTCGTTTTTAAAATCCAATAGGCTGTCGGCAAAGGCCTCATCATTTAAAAACGTAAAGGAGTTTATACTTCTTTTTTTCTTACTAACGCCGGGATTATCTGCTACACAATAAAAGTCAGAGAGATCATTTTCCTGTATAATCTCAAATACTAGCTTGCATCCTTCACAACAGAAGTGATTATGATTGTTGGTGATTAACTGCTCCTCACAGGATTCACCACAATGTGTACAATGTATTATTTTATCAGTAACAGGTGTTTGACGCATTTTTTGGACTTTAAATTACCTAGACACAATATTACAAGACATTTTATCTGAAAAACATGATAAATGTCATGCTTACAGCTGAGATTTATCAGCCATTTAGGGTTGGAATATGGCTGGTAATAACTTACTGTATTTGGGCAAATTGGAAGCGTACTGAAGATAATCTGGCAAATCTTTAACGGGCATCATTAAAAGACCGATTTCATCATTGCTAGCAAACTCATGAAAATCATCTACTGAATGTAAATTCAATTTGATAAAACCCAAAGGCTCAAAATACTGTTCTGATAGTTTTACAAGATGATGTTCTTTAATTCTATTAGCTTTTGTGAGATGATAAGGTGAGATAATATTAGCTGGGATTTTATTTGCATTTAAGAAAGGAATCAACGTTTCAAAGGAAGGCTGGAAATTTTCGTTACCAGTAAATTTAATTAATACCTTATTGGTAATTCTCTTTCCCTGGTGAGAAAAGAAAACAGGTTTACCCCATCTCGAAATACTTTTTAACAATATTGATGAATCAACTTCACAATTTTTCTTAAACAACTCAGCTAAGGGTAAAACCAAGGCATTTTTATGATTAAACTTCATCATACACTTACCACAAATACCGGTTTTACAAGTATAAAAGGATTTTGCAGCTTCCCAATCATCCCTCATTAGATGATTAATTTCCTGATTATTATTTGATATTTCCATAGTCAATTCCTCTATTGGAACAAAATTGAGCTTATTTTATGGAAAGTGAGGTGAGATAAATATGGTAAGAACATGATAAATATCATGCTTTATAGAACAGCACAGACACTCTGACGTTTAAAGAACTTTGAATTACCTGATGCTAAGCAAAACGCTAACTTTTAAAACTGATTCCATTATCTACTTAGCCATTAAGTGATTTCCTGTAAACTTTAATTGCAAACATTTTATCTATGAAAAAAGCAAGACTATTTTATTTTTACGATCCTCTGTGTGGTTGGTGTTACGGTTTTAGCCCCGTAATTAAAGCTTTAGAAGAAAAATATAAAGATTTAATCTCTTTCGAAGCCATAAGTGGTGGTATGGTTTTGGGTGAAAGAGTAAAACCATTGAGCGAAATGCATTCTTATTTAAGAGAAGCCATGCCAAGGTTAGAGGATATGACAGGCGTAAAATTCGGAGAAAAGTACATGGAAATATTTGAAGAAGGTACCATCATGTTAAACTCTGAAACACCGTGTATAGCTATGACTGTTTTTAAGTCTATGAGCACACAATCTTCTATTCTATTTGCTTCTGCATTGCAAAAGGCTTTGTATTTTGATGGTGTAGATTTGAACCAATTAGTGAATTATAAAGCCATTGCAGAAAGTTTCAACTTACCGTGGGAGGTATTTAGTGAAAAAATGCAAAGTGAAGATTATAAGCGTAAAACATATAAAGAATTTGAAATTTCTCAGCAAGCAGGAGTGAGTGGTTTCCCTTCTGTGGTACTTCAAATAGAGGAACAAGGTTATTTAATTGCCAGAGGTTATCGGCCAGAAAACGAAATGGTTAAGGTTATAGATGAGATCATAAAAAAAGAGGAGGTAATTTAATACCCCCTCTTTTAACAATAATACCTAAATTGTTTATTTTCCTAGAAAAGAACTCAACATCCAGTGATGCTTCTCCATATCCTGAATTAATGTGTTAAGCATATCTTCAGTTCCCACATCTCCAATATCAATAGCTGCATTCATAGCATCTGCAAGGTAGGATAAAAGAATTTCGTAATCCTTTAAAATTTCTTCTACCATTTTTTCGGCAGCTAAATCAGGAGAACACTCCTTTATGTTAGAATGCTTAACATAGTCGCTTATATTACTAAAAGGAGTATGTCCAAATGTTCTGATTCGCTCAGCTATTTCATCAATACTTTCCTTTGAAATATCGTAACGCTCCTCGAATTGCTCATGCAAATCGAAAAAATCTGCTCCTTTTACATTCCAATGAAAATTTCTTAATTTTTGGTAATGCAAATGATAATTTGCTAAAAGTTGATTTAATGATTCAACTAAATTCTCGGTTTCTTTTTTATCAAAACCTAATTTTCTATATCTCTTCGTTGTTGATGACATAATATTGCTTAATTTAATAAAATTCAATTTCTATGTAAAGAATAAGGTCTACTTTTCCATGTGAAATGGCGTAAATAGACCTTATTTGCCACTTAAGGCATTAGTTTGTTATTGATTTATTAATTAGTTCTTATAATTAACAGAGCTCTTTAATTGGTCAATAGTTTCTTTACCTTTTACAGTTACGTTATCCATTTCTTTATTAACAGTCTTTTTCAACTCGTCAATTTTTTTCATGGAGTCTTTATAAGATTTATCAACATTTTTCTTAAGTTGTTTTCTGGTCTTCTCACCTTTTTCAGGAGCGTAAAGCAATCCTGCAACAACACCTGTTAATAATCCTAAACTAAATCCGGTTAATACTTTCATTCCAGCGTTCATAATGATATAATTTAAATGATTGATAAATTTCTTTACATGTATAAACTCTTAATGCTCTAATTTGTTACACTATATGTCAAATTAATTCATAAATTGTCAATATATTTGTCATTATGTCTATATTATCATCAAACATTAAATTTTTAAGAAATAAAAAAGGTATTAGTCAAACTGCTTTGGCGGAGGCTGTTGCACTGAAAAGAGGAAATATTGCCTCCTACGAAAAAGAATTAGCACAGCCTAGCGTTGAGAATGTAATGAAACTGGCCGATTATTTTAAAGTAGATATTAATGAAATCATAAAAATTGATTTAAGCAATGATATAATAAGTGACTCAAAGAGATTAAATCGTAAGGAGCACGACTTGTTTCAAGGGCTTAAAGATAGAGTAACCGCATTAAAAGGTAATTCTGACAAACACGATAAAGTATCTAATCTCAAAAAACAAAATGAAGAAATATTCAAAATGGTAGATGGTTTTAAAGCATATCACAATCACAGAATTAAAACGCTAGACCCGCATAATGAAGCTGCCAAGAAAATAGCATTTGATTATGATAATATTATTGATTTATTAGAAACCGTATTAAATAGTAATAAAGAGCTTATTAAGTTGATAGATTGATAATTATTTCCTTATTTTATTCTTTAAAATCCATCAATCAATTAAATGAAAAAACTAAGTCTTACAATAATGCTGGTATTAATTTTACCACTAACAATATTTTCACAAACTAGTAAATATGAAAACGATGTAAAAAGTGTTGAGTCCATCATGAAAGCTTTAACCGAGGTAATTTCAGGACCGGGTGACCAAGCCAGAGATTGGGAAAGGTTTAATTATTTATTTACTGATGACGCTAAATTAATTCCAACGCAAAGGGATGAAAATGGCAAGGTAACCTATGCTTACTGGACACCTGCACAATATGAGGAAATGTTTATCAAAAATAGATCTGGACAAGATTTTTACGAGCAGGAATTATTCAGAATAACAGAAGCATATGGAAATATTGCACACTGTTTTAGCACATACTCTGTAAAACTTGAAAAAGATGGACCTATATCACGGAGAGGGATTAACTCAATTCAGTTATTGAAAGATAACAATCGATGGTATATTATGAATGTGTTTTGGTCAAACGAAACAATTGACGAGCCACTTCCTGATAAATATTTGGAATAATTAGATTTATTACTCCTCCGACCCAAAAACATCATTTTCAACAAAAGCTAAAATAGCTTCTCCCAAAACCCCTAATGATTTAGGCTCTATTCCATACTTATAAATATCCCTGGGATTTCCGTTATTAATAAAATAGAATTGCGAAGAAGGTAAATCCGTCATATCAGAAACATACTCTTCATTTAGATTCCCCCAATCCACTTGTTTTACTAAATTAGTGATGGCTTCATATTGCCTTTCATTTAATTCTGCTTTATTAGTGCCTTCTAATTCCGTAAATTGCTTACCTTCAAACACTAAAGTGGAATCACTGTAAAGTTTCAAATCAAATACAGGACACTCACCAAAACAAGGGGTAGTTTTCAAACTAAAAAGTAATACAATGTCTTGGTTAGCTAAATTTTGACCTGTAGCCCTTTGCTGTTGCTTGCAGGATAAAAAAGAAAAGATTGTAATTAAAAAGAAGTAGTATTTAAACATTATCTATTAGTTTTAGATTTACAATAACTGTTAACCTTATTTATAATAAGTTGTTGCCTTAAAATTACAATTTAAAAACCCTTAAAATAGTTAGATGAAAAAAATATTTACCCCATTTCTACTGATTTTAATTTTAACCACATCAGTACAAGCACAAGTTTTACGCAAAGTTGAACCTGTAATTTGTCCAATTGATCATAACCATTACGACACCTTTGTGCCACCGCCTAGTGCTTATTTAAATGCTAAAGCAAGAAGTTCATCTATTTCTTCAGGAGCAAATGCCAATATAGTTGTAAATTATAACGGCTTTACGGAAGAAGCAAGAGTAGCCTATCAGTATGCAGTGGATATTTGGTCCTCACTTTTAAAAACTCCGGTTACAATTTATGTAGATGCAAATTTTGCAGATTTAGGCCAGGGAGTTCTAGGCTCAGCAGGTCCTACTAATTTAGTACGTGATTTTCCTGGAGCACCCAACGATACCACATTTTATCCAATACCATTAGCCGACAAACTTGCTGGGTATAGTTTAAATAGAGAAGGAGATGCTGATATCAATTCTAATTTCAGTAGCACCTTTGATTTTTATTTTGGGTTAGATGGTAACCCACCGACTGAACAATTTGATTTCGTTTCAATTGTACTGCACGAGTTAGGACATGGCTTGGGCTTTATTGGCGTAGCAGGTATTAATCAGCAAACCCAATTAGGAACATGGGGAGTAAGAGCTACCAGTTATCCTTCTATTTATACGAAATTTGTAGAACTTGGCGATAATACCCTTTTAACTGACCTTCCACTAGCAAGTGAGGAGGTAGCAGATGCCTTAACAGGTGATGATCTTTTCTTCAATGCACTATTATCTGTTACAACGTTAGGTGAAAGACCAAAACTGTTTGCACCAGCGAACTTCAGTGGTGGTTCTAGTTATTCGCATCTTGATGAAGCCACATATCCTGCGGGAGATCCTAACTCACTGATGTCACCACAATTTGGCAGAGGCGAAGCCATTCATGACCCTGGTGTAGCTTTAGATATGTTTGCAGATATGGGCTGGATTCATACTTATCTATCACATGAAAATGACAATGAAATTACCAATAATATTACTGATCCTTTTTCAGTAAGTTTAAATATAATAAGTGACACCACTTTTAATGAGGTTGCTCCAGTGGTAATTTATACCTACACAGATTTTTCAGAAGCTGAAACTATAACTATGGCAGACACTGGAGACGGTATTAATTTCTCTGCTGAAATACCAAATAATGGAACTAGTATCAGGTACTATTTTAGCGGAGTTGAAGATGTTTTCGGTAGAGCATTTACCTCCCCAGCCAGTGCTCCTTCAAAATTCTATATTATTAACGTATTGAACCAGGTAAATAAGCCTGTTCCCTACTTACTTGCAGATGGAGGAGATTTTGAAACTAATCTTGCGGACTTTCAAACTGTGGTTTTAGCAGGTAATCAAAATTTATGGGAAATAGGAACACCAGAGAATACGTTAAATGAGACTATCTCCGGCGCTAATGTGTGGAAAACTAAATTATCTGAAAATATCGGTGTGGCCAATAATACTATCATCAATGCCTTAATTTCACCAACTTTCGACTTTTCTGATAACACCAAAAATCATCAATTGAGCTTTCAGTTTTTAATGGATAATGCATTAACTGATCTATTCATAGATTCAAATCTTAGTCCGTTTGGCTTTAATATTGAATATAGCTTAGATGCAGGTAAATCCTGGACAATATTAGGGGAAATTAATGATCAGGCTGCCAATAATTGGTATAACAACCAATCAGAATTTACTTTCCCTAGCACTGCAAATCAGGGTTGGATTAAGCAAACCACGCAAATTATTGATGGAGAGACACTTTTAGCACCTGAAACATCCAACTACAACGTAAGTTTTTTAACAGGTAACGCTAGTGTAAATTTCAGATTTGTAGCATACATCGATCAACAGTTAAACGATTTTGGTTTCCCTGAAAGTTACGAGGCAGATGGTATTCTTCTTGATAATTTTGAAATTATTACCGGTAGCCCAACAGCTGAATTTAAAATAGATAAATTAGGAGTTTACTTTGCAGGTGAGTCGTTTAATTTTGAATACATTTCTACAGGAGCCAATAGTTACTTATGGGATTTTGGCGATGGCACCACCTCAATAGAACAAAATCCAACTCATACTTATATTGATGGAGGAGCCTTCGATGTAACACTTACTATCACCAGTGCAGATGGTTCTGATGTAGTGACCAAAGAGAATCTCGTTAAGATCATCCCTACTCGCGAATTACCTTATTCTCTGGAAAATGGAGGAAATTTAGAGGGAGAGGTAACTGATTTCAATATTTCAAATATAAGTGGAACCAATTTTGAATTAGGAATTAGTGAAATTGAAGGTAAATCCGGAGCTGTTTCTGGCAATCAGGCTTATGTGACAGGTATAAATGAGCAGGAATATCAAAATGACTCCGAAGCTTATATCTACAGCCCAGAGTTTAACTTTGATAGATTGGGTGCATTTGAATTTTCCTTTGAAACCAAATATGCATTTGAACCAAACTGGGATGGATTTATTGTTCAATACAGCCTTGATAAAGGAGAAAATTGGCTAAAGTTAACGGATGAGTCAGCTGATGCAGAATGGTACAATCAAACAAGTGATGCATCATCTGTATTTGGCAACAGTGTTCCTATTTTTAGCGGTAACACAAATAATGAATTTGTAAGAAAAGCAGCAGATGTTTCGTTTTTAGGAAACCAAGGGTTTGTTACCTTCAGAATTCAATTCTTAACGGATGCCAGTACTGTAGATACTGGGATGGCGATAGATAACTTTGAACTAACTGGCCCGCTGGCCGGGTCTGTTGTCACTAACTTCTCGGGAGATGTACTAAGTGGTTGTGAAGGAACTACTGTTATATTTAGTAATGAATCTACAGGAACTATAAAATCTTTAGAGTGGGAATTTGGTGAAGGAGCTAATCCTTCTACTGCCTCAGGGATAGGTCCTTTTGAAGTGGTATTTGAAGAGGCAGGAAATTATAATATAAAACTTACAGCGGAAGATGAGTTTGGAAGTTTTACTACTGAAGAAAAAACAGAATACATTATAATAGGTGCCAATCATACTCCCACGTTTACTACCGGTGAAAGAAATAATGATTTTACAAGACTCCTAACAGCTAGTGAAGGAGATGCTTATCAGTGGTTTTTCGCTGGTGATACTATTCCGGGAGCCACTGAACAAACCTATTTAGCCACAGAAGATGGAGCTTATACAGTAGCTGTTTTAATTAACCAATGTTTAGGCTTTTCAAATGCTGCAAGTATTATAACATCAAATAATTCAGCACTTAGCAGATCCTTGAATATTTACCCTAACCCGGCAAATCAGCAAACAAGTCTGAATATTTCCTTTACTAATGAATACATTGGGGAATATGAAGTAACTATTTACAATATTTCTGGAGCTCTTTTAAAACAAGAACTATTCACTAAAAACGAAGCCGAAGTAAAATCCGAAATCTCTCTAAAAAGCATAGAAAAAGGATTGTATATTGTAAATATAAAAACGGGTGGAAGCACAACACAAAGAAAAATTGTAATAGAATAATTACATCAATAACTCTCCTTACAATGGCTTTGATAATGCATTATCAAAGCCATTTTTTTTACAAGATAAGATTAGATAATCTTTCTAATTTAAAGCTCTCTTGTCTTTTTGCAGAACTAATTGAGCAAAAAAAAAGCCCGACTTTGTAGGTCTGGCTTTCACTCTCTGTAATAATTAAGCTTATTTCTGAAACTCGTTAATGGTCTTCTCTATTATATCGCAGCATTCGTGCAATTGATCTTCCGTTATTACCAAAGGAGGGGCAAAACGTATGATATTTCCATGTGTAGGCTTTGCTAATAAGCCATTCTCTTTCATAGCAATGCAAATATCCCAGGCAGTTGAGCTTTCCTGAGAATCGTTAATTACTATTGCATTTAACAAGCCTTTTCCCCTCACTAGCTTTACTAAATTAGCCTTCTCAGCAAATTTACTTAACCTATCTCTAAATATTTTACCCAATTTCCTGGCATTCTGAGCTAATTTCTCGTCTCTAATTACCTCAAGCGCAGTTAAGGCAACAGCCGCCCCTAAAGGATTTCCACCAAAGGTAGATCCGTGGGTGCCCGGAGTAATTACCGACATGATTTCATCATCTGCCAAAACAGCAGAAACAGGATAAAATCCACCAGATAATGCTTTTCCTAGTATTAATATATCAGGTTTCACATAGGTAGCTTGCTTTTCGCAATGTCCCTCGCAACTACAATTTCCACATACTGCTAGTAAACTCCCGGTTCTGGCAATACCTGTTTGTATTTCATCAGCCATGAATAATACTTTATGCTTCTCACATAAAGCCTTACACTTTTTTAAATAATCATCAGCGGGCGTATGCACACCTGCTTCACCTTGTATAGGTTCAATTAAGAACCCTACAATATTATCTTCCCCCTCTAATACTTTTTCTAATGCTGTAACATCATCATAGGGTATTTTTACAAAACCCGGAGTATAAGGTCCGAAGTTTTTCTTAGCCGTATTATCACTTGAAAAAGAAATGATTGTGGTAGTTCTACCATGAAAGTTCTGCTCAGCAACAATGATCTTTCCGCTATTTTCGAGTACTCCATTCTTTTCATAAGCCCATTTCCTTGCTATTTTCAAAGCAGTTTCCACTGCTTCAGCACCTGTATTCATGGGTAACACCTTATCGAAACCGAAATATTCAGTAATATATTTTTCAAAAGGCCCCAACACATCGTTATGAAATGCTCTTGAAGTAAGTGTTAAAGTAGCTGCCTGCTTTTTTAAGGTCTCTAAAATCCTTGGATGAGAATGTCCTTGATTAACGGCACTGTAGGAAGAAAGAAAATCAAAATATTTTTTTCCTTCAACGTCCCAAAGGTAAACGCCTTCACCTTTCGACAAAACCACCGGAAGCGGATGATAATTGTGCGCTCCGTGCTTATCTTCCAATTCAATGGCTTGCTGGCTTTTAGTGATCTCTTGAATCATAATTTTGTGATTTAAATAGTGTATATTGCGTTACGATTTATACAAAACTAACAAAAGGCGGACAGTTTATTGCTCTTTTCTGGCACTTTCTTAAAAAAATTCAATGTATTTTTAGTTCTAGGTTTGTGATTATCAAAATATTGCCGATATTTGCAAACCAATTTGAAATCGACAACAAAAAATTAAAGATAGATATGGCACGAGTTTGTCAATTAACAGGTAAAAGACCTCAGGTAGGAAACAATGTTTCTCACTCAAATAATAAAACAAGAAGAAGATTTTTACCAAATCTTCAAAAAAAGAGATTTTATATCCCTGAGGAAGACAAATGGATCACTTTAAAAGTATCTACGAGTGCAATCAGAACCATTAATAAAAATGGTATTGCTTCTGTTTTAAAGAAAGCAGTTGAAAACGGATATTTAGTTTATTAATTCGCTAGCGCTAAAAATTAAGCACAATGGCTAAAAAAGGAAATAGAGTTCAGGTTATTTTAGAATGTACCGAACATAAAACAAGTGGTTTACCGGGTACTTCTCGTTATATAACCACCAAAAACAGAAAAAACACTACTGAAAGATTGGAGTTAAAGAAATATAACCCAATCATGAAGAAAAATACTGTTCACAAAGAAATTAAATAATCATGGCTAAGAAAGTAGTTGCAACATTAAAGAATAAGGAGGCAAAAGGTTTTGCCAAAATTATTAAAGCAGTAAAATCTGAGAAAACAGGTGCATATACTTTCCGCGAGGAAATTGTACCTTTGGATGATGCAAGAGAGGCATTAAAGAAATAATAATTATTTTTATATAATTAGTATACTTAAAGTCCCTTCGTGGGACTTTTTTTGTTTACGATAATTTATTTTCAAGCTTTTTCTATACTATTGAAGCAATCTTGCGTAACAATTTATGACTTCAGCCAATTAGTTTAAAATTTATTTAACATGGGTATACTTAATTTATTCTCTAAAGACAAAAAAGAATCTCTGGATAAAGGTTTAGAAAAAACCAAAGAAAGCTTTTTCACTAAACTAGGAAGAACTGTTGTTGGGAAATCTCAGGTAGATGAAGATGTTTTAGATGAATTGGAAGAGGTACTTATTAGCTCTGATTTAGGAGTTGGCACCACGGTAAAAATTATTGACCGGATTGAACAAAGAGTTGCCAGAGATAAATATTTAGGGGCGCAAGAATTAGATAAAATATTAAAGGAAGAAATTGCAGGCCTTTTATCTGAGAACAATACCGAAGATCTTAAAGATTTCACCTTACCCGAAGGCACTAAACCCTACGTTTTATTGGTAGTAGGTGTAAATGGGGTGGGTAAAACTACCACTATTGGCAAATTAGCCGCTCAATTTAAAGGCAAAGGAAAGAAGGTTATTCTTGGTGCAGCCGATACCTTTAGAGCTGCCGCTGTGGAACAACTGAACATGTGGGGGGAAAGAGTGGGCGTTCCAGTTATTTCTCATGGTATGAATACGGATCCTGCCTCAGTTGCTTTTGATGCTGTAAAAAAAGGAGTGGAAGAAAACGCTGATATTGTTATTATTGATACAGCAGGAAGACTTCATACGAAAGTGAACCTCATGAATGAGCTTACTAAGATTAAAAGGGTAATTCAAAAATTTATCCCTGATGCACCGCACGAAGTGTTGTTAGTTTTAGACGGCTCAACAGGGCAAAATGCTATGATTCAAGCCAGAGAATTTACCAAAGCTACTGACGTAACCGCTTTAGCCATCACTAAATTAGATGGTACCGCAAAAGGTGGTGTTGTTATTGGCATTTCTGATGAATTTAAAATACCTGTAAAGTATATAGGTGTAGGAGAGAAAGTGGAAGATCTGCAGGTTTTTAATAAAATGGAATTTGTGGATTCCTTATTTAAGAGACTTCAATCTTAAATTTCAAGCAGCTTATTTGGAAGGAACAATAATATTCTTCTCTTTCCAGCTAATTCTATATACAATATAATAATTAAACGCCCAGCTGCTATTAAATTGGTTACGGCCAAAACCCGGCACCTCATAAGTACGAAACTGCTGGGTTGCACTCGTTTTTTTCAATACCTGCACTCGGAAATTATATCCCATATAAAAATTCTGAATTAACCTCACCCGTAATCCAGTGGTTAATTCAAACCATCTGGCGGAAACATCAGTATTGGATTGCTCATCTGAATAAGGGCCAAAAAACCTATTTGTATCGTTATTTATAAGATTTTCAGAGAATGTAGCTCTTCCATATCTAAGGCCAAAAGTAAGGGTATTTAAATCCGGATCAGTTTTTAGGAAATTAGCATCTATTCCAATTCTATAGAAAGTACCCTCATTTGAATAGCTGAAAGTTGGTTCTACTAATTCATAATTAGTTACACCATAAGATCCTACTAAAAAGAAATTATGGAAATCAATATCAGCTTCAAGTTCATAGCGCTGCCGGTCTCCTCCAAAAGCATTAATCCCTAAAGCTACCAGATCAGTACCTAGCCTAAGGGCCGTAGGGACATAAAATGAGGCTGGTACCTTAGGTTTAGGTGGCTCCTCAAACCTGCCTTGCACTGTATCAGCAGGTTGCTTAGTTCCCTGTCCTTGCCCTAATAATGAAGTTACTAGCAGACTAAAAAGAAATATAAAACTTAATATTAGGCGCATTATTTTGTAAGGTTAAATTTCGGTTCACTATCACCGCAGAATCAAAAGTTTGATAAACCACCTCTAAGTCGGTAAAACTAAAATCCACGGGGCAGTCGGGTGAATCCACTCTGCTAATTTTGCGATAGGCTACCTCAATCGTGTCTTTTCTATCAATTATAGAGTCTGCATTAATTCCTTCGAAGATATATTCAAGCCTGTCATGTGCCGGACTTAACAGAAAAGCGAAATTTTGCAAATTAAATGCGCTATCCGAAACTGTCTGACGACTATAAAAGTAATTGTATGCCGAAGAGCTATCGACTTCCACTCCTTCCTCATTTATAGTGACAATGCTGAACCTAACGAAATCTGCCGAATTATCACCACAATTTGAGTCCGATTGGCATGCCCAATAACTTGAAATAATAATACCAATGAGTAAAAATTTAATTTTCTGTTTCATTCGGGTGCAAAGATATTTAATATTCTGACAAGCATAACGTGATCATGAAGTTTTGATTGTAAAACCTGCAATAACAAAGCGAATATGATGCCAGATTAGTTGAATCAAAATTCCCTCTATCGATCTCATCTGTATTTTATTAGAAACAACTTCAGCAAATAAAAAAGCAATTTTTATTCTATTAAACATTTCCTCTATAAAATGATTAACTTTGCAACTCATTTTTGAAGGGACTGATTTGAAGACCAAAGGATTAAAAAAAGATAAAGTAAACGTAGTTACATTAGGTTGTTCTAAAAACCTGGTAGACTCCGAAGTGATGATGACTCAATTGAGAGGCAATAATATTGATGTTTCTCATGAGTCGGATAAGGATGATTCCAATATCATTATTGTAAACACCTGCGGGTTTATTGATAACGCCAAGCAAGAGTCAATAGATACCATTTTGCGTTATGTAGATGCCAAAGAAGATGGCTTAATTGATAAATTATATGTTACCGGCTGTCTTTCGCAACGGTATAAAGACGATTTAGAAAAAGAAATTCCACAGGTAGATGCCTATTTTGGCACCATGGAATTACCGCTTCTATTAAAGAAATTTAAAGCAGATTATAAGCATGAGTTGGTAGGAGAGCGTATTCTTACTACTTCCAATCATTTTGCTTACATGAAAATTGCTGAGGGTTGTGACAGACCATGCTCATTTTGTGCCATTCCGTTAATGCGAGGTAAACATATTTCCCGCCCAATAGAAGAATTGGTAAAAGAAGCTAAAAATATGGCCCGTAATGGCGTAAAAGAGCTTTTGTTGATAGCACAAGATTCCACCTACTATGGTTTGGATATCTACAAAAAAAGAAATTTAGCTGAATTATTAAGGAATTTATCTGATGTAGAAGGTATAGAATGGATCAGGTTGCATTATGCTTTTCCAACTGGCTTTCCGGAAGATATATTGGACGTAATGGCGGAGAGAGATAATATCTGCAATTATTTAGACATGCCTTTACAGCATGGCTCTACCAAAATGTTAAAAATGATGCGTAGAGGAACCACAAGAGAAAAGCAGGAAGCACTAATTGAAAGAATCCGTGAGAAAGTGCCGAGAATTGCTTTAAGAACAACCCTTATTGCTGGCCATCCGGGAGAAACAGAAGAAGATTTTCAGGAAATGATGGACTTTGTAAGAAATACCCGCTTCGATAGATTAGGCGTATTTCCGTATTCTCATGAAGAAAATACTCATGCTTTTAGTTTTGAAGATGATGTTCCTGAAGAAGTAAAACAAGAAAGAACCGATACCGTTATGGAATTGCAGACTGCTATTTCACAGGAATTGAATGAAGCAAAAATTGACCAAACCTATAAAGTACTTGTTGATAGAAAAGAAGGTGGATACTTTGTGGGAAGAACTGAACACGATTCCCCAGAAGTGGATAATGAAGTTTTAATTGATGCTAAGCAGCAATATGCAAGAATAGGAGATTTTGTACAGGTTAAAATTACTGATTCAACAGAATTTGATTTGTACGGTTCCATAGTATAAGGATTTATGAAGGTAGAGTGTATTGATTTTTCAGAAACTGAGCAGTTTGCTCCCATTTTTATTGATTTCATACAACAAAAAGAACTCCTGAAGCCTTTCTACCACAGGTTTCCCAACATCAATAATTTTAAAGAACAGATTGTTGAAAAGTCGGAGGAGTTACTCAACCGGGCTGTTTTAGTACAATCTTTAAAAAAGCAATATGAAAACATTGCTGATTTATCCAATAAAACAGTTCAGCAAATAGAGCTACTGAATTCAGAGAATACCTATACAGTTACTACAGGCCATCAATTAAATATATTTACAGGTCCTCTTTATTTTCACTTTAAAATAATTACCGTCATTAATGCCTGTAAAAAGTTGAAAGAAGCTTATCCGGAATATAATTTTGTGCCCATATATTGGATGGCTTCAGAAGATCATGATTTGGATGAAATTAGGTCTGTTCAAGTAAAGGGAGAAAAATTTAAGTGGGAAACTCAGCAAACCGGAGCAGTTGGTAAAATGAACACCAAGGGCTTAGAATTAATTGCACAAAAAATAGCAGCCAAAAACGGAGTGTTCCAAAACGCTTATTCAAAATCTGAGAATTTAGCAGATGCTACCAGGTGGTATGTACATGAATTGTATGGTAAAGAGGGCCTAATTATACTTGATGGTGACGATAAAGACCTTAAAAAAGAGTTTATACCAGTTATAAAGGAGGACATATTAAACCACACCGCTAATCAGTTAGTAGAAAAACAATCTGCCAAATTGGATGATTTAGGTTACAAATCTCAAACCTATCCGAGAGAAATTAATTTCTTTTATTTAAAAGGTGACATTCGGAACAGAATAGTGAAAAATGAGGATGCTTATGAAGTAATAGATACCCCCATCAAGTTTACAGAAAAGGAAATATTGTTGGAGATAGAAGAGAATCCTGAACGATTTAGCCCTAATGTAATTTTACGCCCTCTGTACGAAGAAATGATATTACCCAACCTGGCTTATACAGGTGGGCCGGCAGAAGTAGCTTACTGGATGCAGCTAAAACCTGTTTTTGAGCATTTTAAGGTAACTTTTCCCATATTATTACCGAGAAACTTCGGTTTAGTAATACCTAACATCATTCAGCATAAAGTTAAAAAACTGAAATTATCAGCTGCTCAAATTTTTAAAGAAAGAGAGAAGCTTAAGAAAAGCATTACCAAAAAAATTAGCGGTCAGAAGTTACATCTCAATGAAGAAAGGCAACAGCTTATTCAATTAATGGATGATATAAAGCAATATGCCGAAGAAATTGATATTAGTTTGTCCGAAATGACTGCAGCAGAGACTCAAAAAATCCGGAATTCCGTGGATAAAATTGAAAAGAAGATGTTAGCTGCAGAAAAGAGACGACTAGGAGATAAAATGAGACAGATTGATGAAATAAAAGATTACCTTTTCCCTGGCAACGGATTGCAGGAAAGAAAAGAAAACTTCTTGCCTTTTTATCAAAATGACCCTAAATTTCTCAAGAGATTAATGAAAAACTTTAATCCTTTTGAGTTAAAATTTCATATTCTCCGCTGGGATGGATAAAAACACACTTAGAAAAGTTTACCTGGAAAAGAGAAAAATGCTCAGTGAAGCTGAGTATGAAAGAAGAAATCTCTTGCTCACTGAACAATTGAAATTATTTCTTCTTCAAAATAACTTCCAAAATATCCATATTTTCCTACCCATCCTAAAAAATAAGGAACCGAATACTTTTCCTTTCATCCGATATATCTGGACATATCAGCCTCAAATCCCAATAATAACCAGTATTTCTGACTTAAAACTGCCAGAAATGCAGCATTTTAGTATAGATAAGAGCGTCAGTATAAAGCCTAACAAGTGGGGAATACCGGAACCTCAAAACGCCAAACTTTTCCCACTTGAAGAAATTACTTGTGTAATTGTCCCTATGGTGGTAGGAAGTAAAACCGGCCACCGAATTGGTTATGGTAAAGGATACTATGATCGATTTCTCTCTCAATGTTCAGCGGGTACCTATTTCCTGGGAATTTCCCTATCTCCCTTGCTCGATGGCGACCTCTATGCAAACCAATATGATCTGAAAATGGATGCTATTATGACTCCTTTTCAAAATCTTATTTTCTAGAAACAACCCCAAGGCTTCCATTCTACCTATGCAATCCTGCCTGGCTAGTGATTGTTCATCTAATAAAAACTATCCTCCATCGAATAAATCCGATTAGTCATCTCTTCTCGTAAGTAGATCAAACAAGTTTAAAAATTTAAAAAAAGATTATGAAAAAGTTAATTATTGCATGTTCTGCTTTGGCAACTTTAGGAGTAGGTTACTTCCTGATAGCTGCAGATCATATTGATGCACCTGCGGTAGGTTCGTTAACCGAAGGAAGTTCGGCTGCGGATATTACTGATTACTATGCTTTTGAGAGTAAAGAAAACCCAGACAATTATGTGTTTGTGGTGAATGTTCAAGGCTTAACAGCTCCTGCTGCAACTGCCAACGCTTCATTTGACGAAGAAGTGATGTACGAGATCAACATTGATAATAATGCTGATAACGTGGAAGATTTAGTAATCCAAGCTATTTTTAGAAACGGGAATGTAGTGGTTTTTGGTCCTACTGCACCAGCTCAAGCTGGTCTTTCAGGGAAAGTTGAAACTGCTGGCACAAGAGTTTCGACTGCTGTAACAGGTTATGGAGATTCACCAGAAGTGGGCACAAGCGGAGGCATAAAAGTATTTGCCGGCCCAAGAGAAGATCCTTTCTTCATGGATTTCTTTCAATTTGTTAGTATCGTTAACGGTGTGGGAGCAGCTTTGGGAGATGATGTTAATACAGGTGTTTATGACCCGAATAGAGATTCAGATCCTGATACCGAGGGTGTGCAGCCTTATCCTGCTTCATTTAAAGGGGCCGAAGCAACAGATACTTTTGCAGGTTCAAATGTGCTTTCAGTAGTAATAGAGCTTCCAAAAAGTAGCCTGGGTTCAAGCGCAACTTTTACCTCTTGGGCAGAATCAAAAAGAAAACAATAATAACATAAAATAATAGTATAAATAAGAAAATATGAAATTGTTAAAAAACACATATACGATACTGGCACTAGGGTTGCTGGTAGTCTTTACTGGCTGTAAAGATGACGACAAAATGGATGATATAATGGGTATGGAGCCCCAGGCTATGATTGGTTCTGATTTTTCAGTAGATATTGAAGATTTGGTAAGCATAGATGGCTCTGCTACTGTAGGAGAATCTGTCACTTATGCCTGGGTAGTAACAAACCCTGCCGGGGCAACTGTAGCCCTTACAAACGCTGCTGATGCAATGATATCTTTTACGGCAATGCAAGCTGGTGAATACAACGTAATGCTTACAGCCACTAATGAGGTGGGAGCCAGCACTGCCGAATCAACGGTGACTGTTGTAAATCCAACTTATGCTACTGCTGACCAAATGGGCAGACCAGCTATCAATACTGTTTTTAATTTCTTCGGAGATGCAGCAACTAAAAACGGTTATAACATGACAACACCTGAAGGTGGAAACGTACCTGCAGCAGGTTTTCAAGGTATTCTAGATGCTTTACAAGCTTATATCGGCTTAAATTCGGAAACTTACACAAATGCTTTAGGTCTGGATAATGCAACTACAGCAAGCGTTTTAGCAACTGATGTTTTAATGTCAAATAAAAACTTCCCTACCACCTACGGACCCTCCAACCTGGAAAATATTGTGGTAGGAGAAAACGTGCTAAATGGAAGAGGATTGGATAATGATGTAGTAGATGTAACCTTAATCTTGGCTTTCGGAGGAAATTTGCAAAATCTGAGTGCTACTCAACAAGGTTTAATTGGCGATGGCGTATCAGCTAATGATGCTCCCTTTGCGAATACCTTTCCTTACTTAGCTAATCCTAATTAAGATATTCTTATCAAAATACTTTGCAGGGAGAGACGAATTGTTTCTCCCTGTTTTTTGAATTAAATTCTATTGAAATGAGAAAGATAAATTTAATATGGATTTTGTGCATTGGCCTTTATGCCTGCTCTAATGATGAGCACCAACATAAAATCGTATATGAAGCTGATTATAGCCCATATATTACTAAAAATCAATCCAGTGTTGAGAAGGTACTTAACCAGGAAAGCAGCACCACTTTTTGGGAAAACAAATTAAAGGAAGAGCCAAGAGGCTATACCTTTATGCAAAAGCTTGCAATAATAAAGTCGCTAGATTTTGAAAAGACTGGAAAAGCAGAATACTTGCACGAATCCGATAGTTTTTTGTTGTTAGCAAACAAATATGTAACTGGGAAAAGTCGGGTGGGAAACTACCTCTCTCTAAGTAGCAATGCCATCACTCAGCACCAGTTTAAATCTGCCTTTGATTATGCTGTGGAAGCCTCAAAAAGAACAGAAGAGAAATTTGGCCCCTATTTAATGATTTTCGATGCTTCTATGGAGATTGGAGAATATGAACTGGCTGCTCAAATGTTGGAAAAAGCCCAAAGAAATAATTCATTCGATTATTTGGTGAGAAAATCTAAATTCAAAGACCATACCGGTGATTTAGACTCTGCCATTATTCTGATGGAACAAGCTATTAAATCCGTTGGCAAAACAGATGATAGATTAATTTGGGCTCAAGCTAATTTAGCTGACATGTATGGTCACGCAGGTAAACTGGAGCAGTCGTATGCCACCTATCTGGCGGTCTTAAACAAAAAGCCTGACTACCTGCATGCCTTGAAAGGAATAGCATGGATTGCCTTTTCGCATGACAATAATCCAGAAGCAGCAAAAACAATTACTCAATACTTATCTACAAAAACTGCTCTTCCGGATGGACACCTGATGCTTGCAGAAATTGCAGCCTACACAGGTAACGATACAGAAAAAATTAAACACCTGAGGGCATTTGAAAAAGAAGCAAGCCAACGAAAGTACAAAAATATGTACAATAAATACCTTGCTTCACTGTACTCAGAAGATCTCAAAGACCATGAAAAAGCATTGGTTATAGCGAAAACAGAAGTTGACAATAGGCCTACACCAATGGTCTACGCTTTGCTGGCGTGGGTTTACGATCAAAATGGTGAGCATAAAAAAGCTTTAACTATTATTAATGAACATGTTAAAGGAAAAACTTTTGAGCCTGAAGCAATTTACCAGATGGGAATGATCTATGCTTCAAATAATGAACTAGCAACAGCCAAAGCATATTTACAAGAAGCTTCAGAAGCATGGTTTGAGCTTGGTCCAATAAGAACCAAAGAAATAGACCTTAAACTCTCCCAAATTTAAGTATCAAAACATGATCAAAAAATTGTCCATACTGCTCCTCTTCTGCTACGGTTTCGTGCTATCCGGAAGTATGCTGTCTGTCGGACATAGTTTTCTTCATGCTACCTCTTCCATGACGGGAATTCACCAGCATCATGGTTCAGTTGAAGGTCACTCTCATCGGCACCATATTAACGATCATGGGAATTTCTTTAAAGATTTATTATCCTTTTCAAACACAGACAAAAAACTGATGACAGACCTCAGCTTCATCATGTTTTACTACGAACCTGAATATCAATTACAAGAGATGCATGGCTCGCCATTTATATTGAATTACACTGTTTTTAAAAGTTCGGAAATATCTCACCATTCAGTTCCTCACACACCTCCACCCGATCAATTACACTTCCTTTGGTGGTGAACCAGTAGAGTATTACAGTGAATTATCACTGCACTGAAAAGTAGCCAACATAATTTTAATCGGTATTAATAATTAGCTTATTCCAGGCAACCTCCATGGTGATGCCAAGGAAGGGCTATGCAAAAAATTTATCATGAATAACTTTAAAACAATTTTAATAATTGTGGGCTTCCTCTTTGCCTCCAACCTCTTGTGGGCGCAGGAAGTACAATTATCCGGGTACATCTACTCCAAGAGCGGACAGCCTTTACCCGGTGCAAATATCATTAGTGAAAATGGAACTGGAACAGCAACCAACCTGCTGGGAAAATATATTTTGAATCTCCAGCCAGGAACCTATCTATTCTCAATTTCATTCGTTGGATACCAAACTATTTCGAAAGAAGTAACTCTCTCAGAGAATGAAAATACCACCATCAATTACTATTTATTGGAAAGTCAAATAGAACTTGCAGATTTAGTAGTTAGCAGCGATGAAAATAAAAATACACAAAAAATTTCAGCACTTGACATTAAATTAAGACCTATACAAACAAGTCAGGACGTCTTAAGGATGATCCCAGGTCTATTTATTGCACAACATGCGGGCGGTGGCAAAGCAGAACAGATATTTCTCAGGGGTTTTGACATTGACCACGGTACAGATATCGCTTTGTCGGTAGATGGTATGCCTGTAAATATGGTTTCGCATGCGCACGGCCAGGGTTATGCAGATCTGCATTTTTTAATTCCCGAAACTATAGAAAAGGTAGATTTTAACAAAGGACCATATTATGCTAATCAGGGAAACTTCAATACAGCGGGATTTGCAGAATTTAAAACGAAATCCTTTTTGGACAAAAGCACCATCAAACTTGAAGGCGGTCAGTTTGGTACCATGAGGTCTGTGGCTATGATTGACCTGATGGAAAAAAACGAAGCGCAAAATTTATACATTGCTTCTGAATTTTACCTTTCAAACGGATACTTTGAGAGCCCTCAGAATTTCTCCAGATTAAATCTGATGGCGAAATACGCTGGGAGAACAGCAGATAATAGTCTTTTAGAGATTTCAGCTTCTACCTTTAGCAGCAAATGGGATGCTTCCGGACAAATCCCTAGACGTGCGGTAGAAAGTGGCTTAATTAATAGATTTGGAAGCATTGATGATACTGAAGGAGGTGAAACCAGTAGAACTAATTTTAATGTAAAGTATTTGAAAGCTCTAGATGATAATAGCACCCTAAGTCAGCAGGTGTACGCCATAGATTATAAATTTAATCTGGTTTCAAATTTCACTTTCTTTTTGGAAGACTCAGTGAATGGCGATCAGATAACACAAAGTGAAAACAGGCGAATATATGGGTACAATGGGTCATACAATAGAGAAGATAGGTTAGGCAATATCAGCATTTTGTCTGAATTGGGTGGAGGCTTAAGATATGATGATGTGGACGACATCAGTCTTTCAAAAACCAGGAACCGAAAAGAGATTTTAAGCGATTTGGCAAGAGGAGATGTTGATGAATACAACCTGCACACTTATTTGTCTGAAACACTTATATTAACTAAAGACTTGTCTCTCACAGGATCCATAAGGTTTGATTACTTCCTCTTTAATTATGTAGATGCCTTAAAACCTGTTTATGAACGAGAGCAGGTGGCAAAAGGAGTAGCAAGCCCGAAGCTTATTGTAAACTACAGGGTTAACAACAACCTAAATCTTTTTGCAAAAGGAGGAATCGGTTTCCACTCTAACGACACAAGGGTAGTAGTTGCTCAGCAAGGCGAAGACATTTTACCCAAAGCTTATGGAGCTGATCTGGGCGCCACTTTTAAGCCATTCCCCAACCTTGCAATCAACACTGCATTATGGTATCTCTACCTGGAACAAGAATTTGTATATGTGGGTGATGCAGGCATTGTTGAACCTAGCGGCAGAACAGAACGAAAAGGACTTGACTTATCAATCCGTTACCAGTTGCTTAAGTGGCTATATTTTGATACTGACTTAAACATAACAAATCCAGTGGCCTTGGATGAGTCCGAAGGAAACAACTATATTCCTCTTGCACCTACTTTCACAAGCATTGGAGGACTTAGCTATCAATTTAAAAATGGTATTAATGGAAGTCTTCGTTATAGGTTTCTTGATGACAGAGCAGCTAATGAAGATTACAGCTTAACCGCAGAAGGCTATCTCTTGCTGGATGCTGTACTTAATTACACGCAACCTAAATACCAGATTGGTTTGTCGGTTGAGAATATTTTCAATCAAGAATGGAAAGAAGCACAATTTGAAACGGAATCAAGGCTTTTTAACGAGGCCCAATCAGTTTCAGAAATACATTTTACACCGGGCAGCCCCTTCTTTGCCAGACTAAATGTGAGTTATTTCTTTTAATCTTCTCTCGTGACAGTAAACATCATTAAACTTATTGTGCTTTAGTCTTTCAATACGATATATAAAAGAGGATATTATTATAATTTAATCTTCTTAATTTAGCGAAAGAAATGACTAGTAAGATAATGAAGGCGAAAATAATAGGTGCAGGAATTGGGGGAATAGCTACTGCTATCAGACTGGCTAAAAAAGGTTATGAGGTAGAAGTTTACGAGCAAAACACCTACCCTGGCGGTAAATTGACAGCATTTGAACAAGATGGCTTCCGATTTGACGCCGGCCCTTCCTTATTTACACTTCCGGAGCTAGTAGATGATTTAATTGCGCTACAAAATGAAGGAGATGCTATTGATTTCCCTTATAGCAAGTTAGATGAATCGTGCCGGTATTTTTGGGATGATGGTACATTTTTGACTGCCTACACAACTCCTGAAAAATTTGGGGCGGAAGTAGAAAAGGTTTTCGATATTCCTGCGGAAACTATTATTAAATACTTAAAAAACTCTGCTTTTAAATATGAAAAGTCAGCAAAATTATTTCTAGAAAAGTCGCTCCATAAAAGCAGTACATTCTTCTCAAAAGAGATTATTCCTGCATTATTAAGTATTTATAAATTTGGCTTGTTTGAAACCATGCATCAGGTAAATGCTCATAAACTCAAGGACCCTAAACTGGAGCAGCTATTCGACAGATTTGCCACATATAATGGATCAGATCCTTACCAGGCACCCGGTATTTTAACTTCTATCGCTAATCTTGAACTCAATAAAGGCACATACTATCCTAAAGAAGGGATGCACCAGATCACTGAAAGATTGGTAAAAGTTGCAGAATCGTTAGGGGTTAAGTTCACCTATGAAACAGCTATAGACAAAATACTAGTTGAAAACGGAAAAGCGAAAGGCGTGCAAGTAAATGGCCAATCGGTTGGAGCAGATTTAGTGGTAAGTAATATGGACATCTATCCTACTTACAAAAAGTTGCTGGCAGACCAAAAACAGCCGGAAGCTATCTTAAGCCAGGAGAGAAGCAGTTCTGCTTTAATCTTTTATTGGGGTATTAACAAAGAGTTTAGTGAATTGGGCTTGCATAATATTTTCTTTAGTAAAAATTATAGCGAAGAATTCAGGCATATTTTTAAGAGTAAAACGGTTTACTCTGACCCAACCATTTATGTGAATATTACTTCTAAGCACAGCCCTAATGATGCCCCTGAAGGCATGGAAAACTGGTTTGTAATGGTAAATGTGCCTGCTAACAGTGGCCAAGATTGGGACACTCTTATTCCAGAAATTAAGAAAAACGTAATAGCTAAAATTGGCAATAGGTTAGATGTAGGATTAGAAAAACATATCATTTCGGAAAGCATTTTAGAACCCCGAACCATTGAATCTAAAACCTCTTCTTATCAAGGGGCTCTTTATGGAAGTAGTTCCAATAACAGGTATGCAGCATTTTTAAGGCATCCAAATTTTCATCAAAAGATAAAAGGTTTGTATTTTTCGGGTGGAAGTGTGCATCCGGGTGGCGGAATTCCATTATGTTTGCTCTCTGCTAAGATTATAGATGATTTAAGTCCGAATGCTTCGTAAAAATATTCTTAAAATTTTAGAATTTATACAGTCGAAACCAATTATTGGTATCGTAATTATCTCTGCTTTTTATTTTTTTGGAATAGTAGGCATCAATTCTGATCAGGCCAACTGGTACATTGAAAAGACAGCTTTCAACTTACTCTTATCACTCATTGTTTTACTGCTATACCAGCAGACTTTTAATTATAGATTATGGCTGGGGATAATTTTTTGCTACTTTGTAGGATTTATCGCAGAATATTTAGGGGTTACTTATGGCGTGCTTTTTGGCAGCTATCAATACCCTCTAACTTTAGGCCCTCAATTGGGTGGAGTACCATTAATTATAGGTGTTAACTGGTTTTTACTCACTTTTTGCGTTTGGGCACTTCTAAAAAACACTCGCTTAAAATCATTATACCTAATAGTTCCTGCAACGGTTATAACAGTGGCTATTGACATGTTAATTGAGCCTATAGCCATCATTTTAGATTTCTGGCAATGGGAAAATAACATCGTACCGCTCCAGAATTACATAGGCTGGGCAATTATTTCATTTCTTATCTTTACTTTTTACAGCTTAATTAAAATTCCTACCGACAATAAAATATACTGGGTACTCCTAATTTGGCAGGTAGTATTCTTCCTTTCTTTGAATATTCTGTTATAAAAAAGCAGTATCCTCAAATTATTTTTTGGACTAGATGCAACTATTTGAAAAAACTGGCATCTATAATCTATAACCAACAAAAAACATAAATAACATGAAAAACATATTTTTAGCATTCATACTATGTTTGCCATTACATTTAATGGCACAGCAGAAAGAAACAAGAAGTCTTGATAGCTTTACAGAGGTAAGTTCAAGTGCCAGTATAAAAGTAACCCTGGTAAAAGGCAGTAGTCCAAAGGTGGAAGTACAAACTGATGGAGATCTAAAAAATGTATTGACCGAAGTTTCAGGTGGTCAGTTAAAAATCAGCAGAGAATCTCAAGATGGCTTTTTCAATATCACCAGCAATAATGAAAAAATAGAAGTTACTGTTTACTATCAGGAGATAGAAGCTTTAAAGGTGAGTAGCTCTTCATCTATGGTGGTGGAAGGTATACTTAATAGCAGAAAATTATCATTAGATGTATCTAGCTCAGGAAGATTAAAAGTAAGTGCCAACGCACAATCTGCTTATGCAGAAGTTTCAAGTTCAGGTAAAATAGATGCTGATTTAAAAGTTTCAGAATTAAATGCTAAAGTGAGTAGTTCAGGAAAATTGAACTTAGCAGGCTCATCTGAGGACTTTGAAGCTAAAATTAGTAGCTCAGGTTATATTGCAGCAGATGATTTCTCAACAACTAACGCAAATATTAGCGCCAGTTCCTCAGGAAAAATACAGTTAGGCGTGAAAAATGAATTAATTGCCAGAGCCAGTTCTTCCGGTAGAGTAAACTATAGTGGTACTCCTAAAGTAGTAGATATTAATACTAGCTCAGGTGGCAAGGTAAATTCCGAAAAATAAACTTTTCGCTTTGTTTAGGTTTGGGAGAATGAAATCCGCTCATCTTAATTGATGGCGGATTTATTTTTTTGATATATGTTGATGTTATTAAGGACTTTTTACTTTTTGACAAAAGTATCCTGATACAACTCTATGCTTTCTCTAATAACCTTTTGAGCTTCCTTTTTATCGAAGAAATCTTCAACAATTACTTCCTTATTTTCCAATTTCTTATAATCTTCAAAAAATCTCTGCATTTCTTTAGAAGTATGAGGTGGTAAATCATTGATGTCATTCATATAATTGACAGACATGTCATTAGCAGCCACTGCAATAATTTTATCATCAGCTTCACCCTGATCCATCATCTTCATCACGCCAATTACTTTCGCTTTTACCATGCATAAAGGAGGTAATTCAATAGATGTGATCACCATTATATCAAGCGGATCATTGTCATCACAATACGTTTTAGGAATAAAACCATAGTTGGCAGGATAATGCACTGCACTAAAAAGTACTCGGTCTAACATTAGGTAACCGGTTTCTTTATCTAACTCAAATTTACCTTTACTACCTTTAGATATTTCAATAATGGCATTTACATATTCAGGGGCCTCATCGCCATAGTGAACATCATGCCAAGGGTTTCTTTTCGAATCTTGCATATTTTAATTTTTTGCAAATTTAACCCATCAAATTGAAATCGCCTATTTACAGGGCAGAAGTTTATATTATCTTTGCATTATGATGAATTAGCTATTCCGAGTATTCGAGACCAAGGGAACATAAATTTTCAGGGTAAGATGGCAATTTTATAGCACTAAAACTGCTGAACTATTGCAAGTAGCCATAAAAAACAAATAATATACACATGAAACAAACGGCAAGCAACGCTATCAAAAAAGAAAATAAAAAACGTGTTAGATTTATATTTAAAGTAGCTCTTTTTAGCAGTATATTATTCAGCACTAATTACTTTTATAATGATTTAATAGCGCTGCAAATCCCTAAGCACTTTTTAAAAGCATTAAGATTTTACTTATATGCTGACTTAACTATTTCATTAGCTCGCCTTATTATTGTTTTTTTCTATCAAAGAAAGCATAAAATAGGAAGAGATGTAAAAAATAATTTCGAGGTAGGGATTAACCATATTGCCAATCTCGTACATACATTCGTTTTTATAGGCGCTATACTTACGCTATTTGAAATTGAGGTGATTCCGTTAATCACCTCCTTAAGTATTGTTGCAGCAGCCATAGCTATTCTTTCGAAGGATTATATATCTAATATGATTAATGGGATGATCATTATGTTCTCTGATGAATTAGCTATAGGAGATGAAATTAAAATAGGTGAGGTAAAAGGAAAAATAGTAGATATTACCTTGGTTAATATGCATATCGTAAATGATGATGAGGACTTAATTTACATTCCCAATTCAATGATATTAACCTCTCAAATTTTGAATTTTACCAAAAGAAGAGTAAGAAAAGTTAGTTTTGATTTCGATCTTAAAAATACCTTATTGAAAGATGTAGAGGCAGTGGAACAATATATTAAGGAATCTTTAGGGCCATATAAAAATTCAATTGAAGCCAGTAGTTATAATCTTAGAATTATTAAGATTAATGAGGCTTATACTTCCTTAAAATTTCAGTTTATCCTACTCAGAAATGCAAAAATACCTGAGAGGGAAATTAGAAGAGTAGCTTTAAGAAGAGTGTTGTCTTTAGGGGAAGCAGAATCTAGTAACAACCATAAATTAGAATCAAAAAATTAAAAAGCAAGTAACGAAAATAAATGTTAATACATTAATTAAAAAAGAAACTTTAATTTTAATTAATAGTTAGAATTACTTAATTTAAAAATCCAACAAATTAACCAATTATGAAAAAGCAATTTTTAGTTTTAGGAATAGCGTTACTTATATTCTCTTGCCAGCCGGCCAAAGAGGGAAATGAGGAAGCAAGTTCTGAAGAAGCTGTTGAAACCACAGTAGATCCCAAATTAGTCAAATTATGGGAAACAGATACGGTATTAACTACATGTGAATCTGTATTGTACGATGGTGAGAATAGCCGTCTGTTTGTATCAAATATTAACGGCAACCCAACGGATAAAAACGGGGCAGGTTTTATATCGATTTTAAATCTTGATGGTAGCATTAAAACATTGAAATGGGCTACAGGTATAAATGCGCCTAAGGGAATGGGTATATTTGAAGGACATTTATATGTGACAGATATTGATAAAATCGTTGCTATTGACTTAGAAACAGGTAAAATCGCCAAAGAGTTTACACCAGAAAAAGCCGATTTTTTAAATGATATAACAGTTTCGGAAAATGCTGTTTATGCTTCAGATATGAGTTTAGGCTTAATACACAAAATCGAAAATGGCGAACTAAGTCAGGTTGCTTCTGATGTAGCCAATGTAAATGGTTTATTAAGTGTAGGTGATAAATTGATGGTATTAGACGGTGTCGGCTTAAGAGGCTTAGATCTTGAAAGTAATGAATTTATGACAGTGAACGACTCTGTAACAGGCGGTGATGGCTTAACCATGCTTAACGATAGTGTTTATATTGCTAGCAGATGGCAAGGAGAGATTTACTATGTTACTGGTAACAAAGCGCATTTATTACTCGATACTAAAGCAGAAGAATCTAATACTGCCGATATAGGTTTAAATAGAGAAGATAAAATAGTTTATGTTCCAACGTTCTTCAAAAATAAAGTAGTAGCCTATCAATTAGAAAACTAATATAAAGGTAGACTTAAAAGTAAAAAGGCCTGCAATTCTCAAATTGCAGGCCTTTTTTTAAGCTAAATTTGTGTCAATCAACACTCTTTACAAATTCTTCAAATTCCACAAAGTCTTCCTCTTTCATTACTTTAGCCATTTTTACCTGACCGCCTTTTTTCTTTTTAGCATCATTCCATTTAATGAAGGCATTTACAGGAACAACAGTTACTTTCACTCCTTTTAATGCTTTACCTCTGGCTACTTTGTAATTTTTGTTGCTCTCCTGCAATTGTTTATCCAGGAATTCAGTTAATTCCTCACTATTTACCTGATGGGTATTTTCTCCCTCTACACCAAAAATCCAATGATGAATATAGTCTTCCTCTTCACGAACAGCTGAAACGGTAAACTCTTTTATATTGATGTCGAAATGTTCATTGATTTCACTCACCGCATCGTCCATTTTATTAACAGATAATTGCGATCCTACTACATTTAAGAAGAATTTAGTTCTACCTGTGATCTTGATTTCAGCTAACTTTTTATTGGTGAAGGCCACTGTATCACCAATCATATAACGCCATGCTCCTGAAACAGTAGATACCACTAAAATATAATCTACATTTTCCTCTACCTGATCAATACTGAAAGATGGTGCATTTTCTGCTATAGAGCCATCTTCGTTCAAATTTTCCGGCTTAAACGGAATAAACTCAAAGAATATCCCATTATTACAAATTAATTGCATGGAATCAGAATCGGGCCTGCTTTGAGTAGCAAAATAGCCTTCCGAGGCCAGGTAAGTGTCAATGTATTGTACAGGCTTAGAGAATAATTTCTCAAAACTTTTCTTGTAAGGATCTAATGCCACCCCCCCGGATGCATATACCGTCAAATTAGGCCAAACATCATGGATAGATTCCACTTTATTATATTCAATAACTTTCTGCAACATTAATTCAATCCATGACGGGATCCCTGAAATACTTCCTATATCCCAATCTTTAGATTCCTCCGCAATTCTTTGTATACGCTCATCCCAATCGTCTATGCTGCTAATTTCGTGGCCAGGTTTATAAAAAGCACCGAACCAGTTGGGAACATTAGCAGCTGAGATACCACTTATTTCACCTTCTAAATGACCATTAACCTCCTTCAGATTAGTGCTGGAACCCAGCATCAAGACTTGTTTCTCGAAAAATGATTCCGGTAAATTTTCAAAATTAGATAAACTGAGAATTTGATGGATGCCTGCTTGTCTTACGCTATCCTGCATATCTTCCGTTATAGGAATATACTTGCTATTGCTTGTGGTTCCCGAACTAACAGCAAAATATTCTACCACACCGGGCCAGCAAATATCCGGCTTACCCTCTAAAGATTTATGCCACCATTCTTTAGCGATTTTATCATAATCGTGATACGGCACTTCTTTTTTGAAAGCTTCAAATATATCTTCTTGCTTGAGCAAGCTTTCAAAGCCATAATACTTGCCAAAGGCAGTTTTCTTAGCTTTGTCAAGCAGCTCTTTTAAGACTTCTTTTTGTGCTTCGGCAGGTGTATCTTTATTTTGAAATTTACTACCAACTGAAATGGCAGACTTTACCAGGTTTCCTATTAACTCCATGAAAAATAATCAGTAATTAAAAAATTGATTTATTAGGAAGGGCTAAGAAAATATTTTTCTATTGCTTGCGCTACACCATCATTTTTGGCAGAATCCGTCAACTCATCTGCCACTGCCTTCAACTCTTCTTTCGCATTGGCTACTGCAATACCCTTCCCTACTGCTTTTAACAGATCTACATCATTAAAGTTGTCTCCAAATGCAATTACCTCTTGCATGCTGAAATCATATTTATGTTGAATAAGTAGCTCCAAAGCTGTTGCTTTAGATATTTGAAGGGGTGCTATTTCTAAATACGTATTTTTTGATCGATATAAATGAAGCGGTGCTTTTTGATTTTTTAATTCCTTAATCAAATTATCTATTAAATCAGGACTGCCCATGCACATTATTTTGTGAGCTCCGGTCTCTGATGGCTCCCAATAATTGATCACATCGGAATTGGAAAGTATTTTAGCTTGCACCCGGGTATTACTGATTTCTTTTTCTGTCCACTCGTCAACAGTTGGTGCATACCAGTTATCTTCAAAATAGAAACTTGCATGTAATTGGTAATTCTCTGACCATTTTGCAATTTCTTGTGCTACGGAAAAGGGAATAGTAACGGAATCCAAGGTTTTAATAACTTCTCCTTGATCAATGATATAACCTCCGTTATAGCAGATCAAAGGCATATTTGTAATACCACACATTTCTTGAAGATAACGCATAGCCGAAGGCATTCTTGAGGAGGCCAAAATCACGGGTATTTCCTTATTTACTGCTTTAATCGCACTAATAGTTCTTGTAGAGAGCGTTCTCTCCGCATTGAGAAGTGTACCATCTATATCGGTACAAATGGCTTTGTACATTATGCCTTGTTTTTAAAGAATTTAAATTTTAATTGAGCGATACTATTTATCGTGCCAATGCCCGTGTTCTGCCGACCATACTTTGCCCGGAGGAGCCTCACCAGGGGGTGGAGGAGTTAATGTTTGATTAGTATTTGTCCTTGTATTACTATTAGTTGGGGTTCTATCCCAGTTGTAATATATAGAAAAGGCTGCAATAGCAATAATAATGGCAAATACAGACAAATACATCAAACTTTTATTACCTGTTACAGCACTTTTTGATTGGCCCATATGGCAATTTTTATATTTTTTGCCACTACCGCAATGGCAAGGATCATTTCTCCCTATTTCTTTCATAAGCATCAGTTATACGATACAAATTACAAAATCTTCAGGACTACTCATAATAAAAAGAGTAGTGTACTAGCTTATTTTACTTTTAACAGATTGAAAATGGATCTGTTTTATGAATCTCCTGCATCAAGAATACTTTGAAAGCAACAGACCTTGTATCGTTAAACATATAAAATAGGTCATCTTTATGGGCTGATTTACGCAAATAAGGAAGATGATCTTCATCCTTATCATCACATGCTTTAAAGTCGAGAATCCAATCACTTCATTCCCATTATGCACTTCTTTATAGTGATCCAGCACGTCTGCTGTTAATTCATGTGTATCATTAGTATTGGAACAGCTAAAAAGTGTGAGTGAGTAGTAAGCAAAAAAGAAATTAAAAATTTTCTCATAATTATAGCGATCGTTGGTATTAAACAAGTTTGACTATCCAAGCTATGAAAAGCTAAACTAAGCAATTTTAAATAAAGTGATGAAGTCCTACTATAACGAGTACAGTGGGTTGGTAAAGTCCAGCCTGCCTGCCGGCAAAGGCAGGTCCTCCCTTTGATTTCTAAAGACTACGGGTCAGTACAGGAAAGGGGCCGCAAAGTGATGGCATAAATTGCGCGATATTGAGCAGGTTATTTGCTTTGAAATGAGTAAGCAAATGGGTTTTACATCTTGTGAGCTACTGTATTAATTCTTTCGATTAGTTCTTCAATTTGAGTTATTGGCATCTTTACCGCTGTAGTTATTTTTTCATTATCATCATTTATAATTAATGTGCCTTTTTTATCCTCTTCATATCCAATAGGATTAATCGATAAAAGTGGATTTTTCAAGCCGATGACCTTTTTTCCATCCTTGAACCAACCATAGTCCGCTTCGTATTCGATTGTTTCTAAATTCAGTTTAATTATTTCTTTACCATAAGCATTCCATAACGCCATTCTTAAAGTAAAGAATCCAATAAGTCCAAATACAACCAGAGCAAATAGAAGTCCGATACGAAATTCTTTACCGCTTATTATTCCTACTGTTATTCCAATTAGTGGTAAAAAAAATAAGGCAAAGGCAAAGAAAAACATTGTTGCTCTTACAAAAATTGGAGCCTTCTTTACAGATAAGACTATTGTGTTTTCTTTGATAAGATATTGTTTCATTATACAATTATTGTAGCCAACCTTTTCATAAACCCCGTTTGCTATACCAGGCTAAGAAATACTGAAAGTAGTAATTTATGCTTTCTCCGCAAACTGATACACTTCATTAATTGCAAAAGCTTTGAATAATTAAGGGCCAGACTTGCCCAACGCACTATCCTTGCTTGCCAGCTATGAAAAGCAAGCATAAATTACGGGCTATTTAGCACTCTCTGCGCTACAAGGTGGAAAGAAAATGAATTTAATGCAATGTTGTGAGTTTTATATTTCAGCCTATGGATTTTAGATCAATTTTCTTTATTTCGAATTCTCTCGCAGTATCATTAAACTTTAGATGAAAGTAGCTCCAATGACAATTAATCGCCATTGAGTGTGATTTTATATCTTTTATTTTCGGATTGTTTCTATCTTCATCAAGTAATCTTGTTACTACCTCATTTTCTTTCTTCCTTGTTAAATGGTCGGGTAAAAAATCGCTTTGAAATGGTGGAATAAGATTAATGGAAAGGTGATGATCTATCTTAAAAATAATTTCATCTCTATCGATGATTGGAGAGTTAAGTTCGAAATACCGCGAAAATTCATTTTTCAGGCTTTTTTCACCTTTAGATAAAGATTGTAATGTCACAATTTCTACAGGCACATTATCTATCTCTTTGGGTAATTCAAAATCAAATTTATAGTTGGTCTCTAACATTATTAGAGAAGCATTGAAATTTTTGAAAATTTCTGTTTGCACAAATGCATAAAGGACTTTCGTTACAATACGTCTGCTGTTCATTTGAATTCTTTTCCTCAAAACGCCACTGTACAAATTCGTGGCTGATTAAAAGTATAAAAATTTCGGCTAACTACCGAGGCAATCCGCAAGATTAGCTTATTAAATTAATTTTCACCAATAAGGCAAGGTGCAGATTGACGGGCTTTCTACAAAGAGCTAAAGTCACAATTACCTATTGAACAGCCATGATTTATACAGAATGTCAGGCTTAGTCTATTAGTCAAGAAATATCTGATACTTAAGCTGTTTATTCTTTATTGAAACAGAAATAGTTTCGTCTACTGGAGTTTCTCCACGAGGTCTCGGTTTATAGTATTTGAAAATATATTCTCTTTCTGTTTTATAGTTCCAAGTGTATTCCTCGTTATGGTCGTTTGAATATCTAGGAAGTACTTTTGCATCGTTTTCATCGAAAGGTTCATCAGTTTCAATGGTCCTGTCCTCGAAATTATCTGCATTTTATATTTTATCTATGAGACCAGTTTTATCGTTTTGACTTATTTCTATTTTGAAATATTCGTAATAGTCCATCAGCCCAGTAATTTCATGCTCAATAATTTCAAAATCATCTTTCAAATAAAATTCATGTTTTTCTAATGTTTTGGTCACATCAGATTTAAAAAACCAATAGTCTTCAACCAAAAAAGATGTAATAGGAAAAGTGACTATCGTGAATGTTATGCTAGCTAAGATTATTCCCAACTTCCGCTTCCCTCTGTTTTTCGGTAATCTGTATGCTAAGTAAGTCAGTCCGACTATAATCAGTAAATAGAAAAGGGCGATGAAAATCCAAAATGCCATGTGGTATAATTTGAGCTATAGAAATTGAGCCTAACGCCACTGTACAAATTCGTGGCCGATTAAAAGTATAAAATTTTTTTTTAACTACCGCAGCAATCCGCAGGATTGGCTTATTGAATTAATTTTTCACCAATAGGGCAATCCTGCGGATTGCCGGGCTTTCTACGAAGAGCCAAAATTTCGTTAAGCATAGAGCAGCCACAGAATGCTGGGTGTAGCCTTTCAAATATCCTCATGTGGAACTACAGCTAGAGTTTTGCTTTTCAAGTCAAAGTAATGACTGAATGCAAAAGTCCAGTCCGTCTCAGGTTTGGAAATTACTCCGAAGAACTCTAATCTACTGTCTTTCAATTTTCTAAACCAATAATTGTGGAGTCTTGCAACCTCCATGAACTCTCTATCCATAAATTTTGAGAATGTCGATTTTGTAAAAGCAGTATCAATAAATATAGTATCGCCTTTTCTGATATTGAGATGAATCTTTGCGTCTAGATACTTATCATGAAAGATGGTATCATTTATCTCATATTCATCAACTACATAACTTTCTAGATAAGTCTTTTTTAGTAGAATCTGAATTTTTTGTTCGCTTAATAAGGTATCAAAATCCGCGGTCGTAGTATTTTCAGGAATAAGTCTTTCAACTATGAATGATGGCTCTTTAAAGTCTAAATCTCTTTTTACATCCTCATTACTTTTTGTCTCTATTTCTGAAGTTTGAAAGGTAGAAGTGTCCTTCTTTTCATTCTCTGATTTAGATTGGCATTTTGCAAAAGCTAGAGCTGCTATAATTACAATTAAAAGATAGTTTCTCATTTCATCTCAAGTTACACACAACGCCACTGTATAAATTCGTGGCTAATTAAAAGTATAAAAATTTCAGCTAACTACCGAGCCAATCCACAGGATTGGCTTTTAAATTAATTTTCACCACTAAGCCGATTCTGTGGATTGACGGGCTTTCTACGAAGAGCTAAAATCGCAATAACCTACTGAACAGCCATGATTTATGACAGAATGTTAGGCTTAGTTTTTTTCAGCTAATCCACCTATCAATCCTCTCTATGATCGTCCATTTCCCATTCTCTTTGGTCAAAATTAAGCTCCAGCCTTCACCACATAAACCAAAGCAAATATTGTCTATAGAAATTACCGCTATCTTCTCGTCTATACTTATTAGCGGAGTATAAATAATTAAGAAAGGTTCTATGTCTTTGTTGTCCTGATATGGTTTATCAAAATCTATTGAATCAGTGGAGAGAATTTCCAAGTCAGGTAAATCTGCTTGCTTGCAGTACTGTAAGCTTGATATTTTTTTTAGGTCTTTTAAAAGTATCTGATTTATAACCCATCTCCCTTAGTGTTTCATTGTATTTGATGAAATCCATTGATTGGGTGTTAGTAGAAAGGCTATCTAATAATCTTACTTTTTGGTTGTTTTGTTTTAGGCTGTCTAATTTTATTGCAGATAGGATGACTTCGTAAACATTGTCACTTGGAGAAGGCTAATCACTGTTCCTTCATAGTCACTCTTTCTTCGTCCACATTTTTATTACCACTACAATGACAGCAAACATGAGTTTAGAGAGTTAATTATGAATTATGTGAAAACAGTCGCATATCTGTCTTTTCTAAAAGTTCTGAAGAATATATAACGAACACTGGTACTCTCATTAAGCTCGACATTTCTTAGTTACGCAACACGAGAATATCAACACCAAGGTGTTGATACACCTATTATATATTTTTAGCAATTTAATATCTTCTTTCAAATATTGTACCCTTACCGCCACTTTATTACCTGCAATTCATTTTCATCCCTATTTTTCATCGTTTCGGGCAGACTGAAAATAATTTCTTTCTGCAATGATTCAATAAGCCTTCTTTTTAAAAAGTCCCTTTTCATCACCAGGCTGATTTCACGAAAGGGTGTAGGTTTCTTAAATGTATGTAATTTGGCCTTATCAATATCTGATAAGTCGAAAGTAGCCAATTCAGGTAATAAAGTAAGACCGCCTTGTTTATCTACCATCCTTTTTAAAGCTTCAAGGGATCCACTTTGATAATTGAGGATATTATCTAAATTCCTGTTTTTACAGATATTAAGCACCTGCTCTCTAAAACAATGCCCTTCATTGAGCAGCCATAATTCTACGGATTCAAGATCCTCTCCTGCCAGTATTTCTCCCTCCTCAAATTTGGTATTATGGGCATAAGCCAGAAATTTTTCATAATAGATAGGCACTTCCCTAATGGCTGGGTCATCAATAGGCCCTACAACTATACCCACATCAATCGATTCATCTTTTACTTTTTGCAAAGTAGCTGCTGTAAGTAACTCTTCCACCCTAATATTAACCGCAGGGTAGTTTTTCATGAAATTTGTAGCAAAAAGAGGAATTAAATAAGGGGCAATCGTAGGAATAATCCCTATTTTTAAATCACCGGCTATTTCACTTTTCTGATCTTCAATCAGTTCTTCCATTTTACGGGCTTCATTCACCACTTTTCTGGCTTGCTCCAGCAATACACTCCCCAGCTCCGTAGGTACAACAGGATGTCTGCTGCGATCAAATATTTTAACCCCCAGGTTTTCTTCCAGCTTATTGATCTGCATGCTTAAGGTAGGCTGCGTGATAAAACAATTATCTGCAGCCTTCCCAAAATGGCGGTAAGTATCTAAGGCAATAATATATTCTAATTGCGAAATAGTGGCTTTCATAATCTAATTAGCTTCTAAAAAACCAAAGTTAGATTTTAAGAAGGGTAATAAATAATGGTTCTACTGGTATTTTAATGGGGCAAGATCAGGATAATGTGAAAAAACAGCAAGGCACTTGTAAAATTTTTACTAAATAAGCCCCAAAGCGGGCGACCCCGATAGCTATCGGGGCAAACCAAGGGTACCAGCCTCTGGCTGCCAGCCCTAGGTATATAGCAATCTTATTCCTGAATTTTGGTGGTATTTTTGTTCCGGCGCAGCAAGGAAAACAAAAATGACGACAAAATCTATCTTGTCACTTTGTTAGTTCTGATTTTATACTGTCCATGAAATTGGTGATAGAACCTACATAATAAAATACTTACTAAGGCTTGTAATCAACCATCCATATAAAAATACGCCTCACCACAAATAAATGTAAAGTCTTATTTAGAATTAATCCAATTATTTATAAATTTGCAAATTCAATTTAAAATTAAACAACAATGAGAAATATTTTAATAGCAGGCATCCTTTTATTAGGAATTTGGGGCTGTAATGGGAATAAAGAAACCCAAAACGAGGTAAACGTTTATACCCACAGGCACTATGAGGTAGATCAAAAACTTTTTGCCGAATTTGAGGAGGAAACAGGTATAAAAGTGAATGTGGTAAGTGCTAATGCGGATGAACTCATCCAAAAAATGACTTTAGAGGGTGAAAATTCACCGGCTGATGTGCTAATTACAGTAGACGCAGGTAGATTACACCGAGCCAAAACAGGTGGGTTATTGCAAAGCATTGAGTCTGAAACATTAGACAATATTGTAGCTTCTAATTTAAAAGATAAGGACAATCAATGGTATGGTTTAACTTACAGGGCCAGAGTAATAGTGTATAATCCTGAAACCATAAACCCTGATAGCATTGCCACTTATGAGGCATTGGCAAATCCTGCACTAAAAGGAAAAGTACTTATCCGCTCTTCGGACAATGTATATAACCAATCATTATTAGCTTCAATTATTGCTCACCAGGGAGAAGAAGGAGCAACCGAATGGGCGCAAGGTGTTGTGAATAACATGGCCAGAGATCCTAAAGGGGGCGACAGAGATCAGGTAAAAGCTATCGCTGCCGGTGAAGGTGATGTTGCAGTCATTAACAGCTATTATTTAGGTAATATGTTGAATTCCTCAAGTGAAGAAGAAGTGGAAGCAGGAAACAAAGTGAAAATCTTATTCCCTAACCAGAGTGGAAGAGGAACTCATATTAATGTGAGTGGTGCAGGAGTCGCAAAACATGCCCCAAATAAAGAGAATGCTATTAAATTTATTGAGTATTTGGCCTCTGACAAAGCACAAAAAGTTTTTGCAGAAGCTAATTACGAATATCCTGTAAACCAAAATGTGGCTTGGGCAGGCACCTTGAAAAATTGGGGCGAATTTAAAACTGACAGCTTAAACCTTACTTTGTTAGGTGAAAACAATGAATTGGCAGTTAAAACATTCGATAGAGCAGGCTGGAAGTAAGTGCAGAAAGAAAAACTTATTAGAATTATACAAAAGTATGCCAATGGGTGGTCTATAGCGTTAGTAGCTTTAGTATTGCTCATTGGCTTACCTATTTATACCCTTTTAATAAAGCTTTTCGATAAGAGTTCCAACGAGGTTTGGAACCATTTAATGGATACTGTTTTGGTGGATTATGTGCTAAACTCCATCGGTTTAGTTTCTGTAGTCAGCCTTCTCACCTTAATTATTGGTGTTTCAACAGCATGGATTGTGAGTACCTGCGATATTCCTTTCAGAAGACACTTTGAATGGATTTTAATACTCCCTTTGGCCATCCCCACCTATATTGCGGCTTATACCTATGCCGGCATCTTTGATTATACCGGACCCATACAATCCTTTTTCCGAAATCTGGGCTGGATTGACATCGCCTATATAGATATTATGAATTTCTGGGGAGTAGCTGTGGTAATGTCCCTTGTGCTATTCCCTTATGTGTATGTGGTTGCGCGTTCCTCTTTTGTTAACCAATCCTCCACCTTATTAGAAGCTTCCAGAATTTTGGGAAGTTCCTCCTGGCGAACCTTTTTTAAAATAGCATTCCCCATTAGTCGCCCTGCCATTATAGGTGGGCTATCCCTGGTGATAATGGAGGTACTTAACGATTATGGCGCAGTAAAATATTATGGCGTAAATACCTTTACTACTGGCATTTTCAGAGCATGGTTCTCTCTGGGTGACCCTAAGGCAGCCATTAACCTTTCTGCCTTATTGATGCTCTTTATTTTTTTATTGATCAGTGCTGAAAAGTGGCAGCGAGGCAAAGGGAAAATAGATGAAGGCGCACGTATTGGAAGAGCCTTAAAAAGATATAAATTGAAAGGTTGGAAAAAAACATTGGCTTTTTTAGCATGCTTCATCCCGCTACTATTAGGTTTTCTTGCCCCTGTTTTTCAACTCATTTTATGGTCGGCACAAACTATAACTAAAATATTTAATTCAGATTTTTTCTTCCTGATGCTGAATAGCTTCGGATTAGCACTGCTTGCTGCGGCCTTGTGCGTTTTATTTGCAGTTATTATCTTATATGCTGTAAAAATCCACCAGAATAAAGCATTTAATCTATTGGCAAAAATTGCTTCCTTAGGATATTCCATACCAGGAGCTGTAATTGCTATAGGTATTATGATTCCACTACTGGGTTTAGATAAGCAACTCATTCAAATATGGAAAGATAACTTTGATCTTAGCATAGGACTTATCTTCAGCAGCACTTTATTTGCTTTAACTTTTGCCTATATTGTACGTTTTTTAACTGTAGCTTTAAACCCTATTGAGGCAGCTTTTAAAAAGACCGGAACAGGTATTGATGAAGCTTCCTATTCCTTAGGGGCAGGAAGTAGAAAAACACTATGGAAAATAAATATACCTCTCATCAGGAGTGCCTTATTTTCCGGGGGGATTTTAGTTTTTGTAGATATTTTGAAAGAGCTTCCATTAACATTGATTCTGAGACCTTTTAATTTTCATACTTTAGCGACTAAAGCATACGAATTGGCCAGTGATGAACGTGTAGCTGAATCTGCAACTCCCTCTTTAATCATTATTTTAATTGGGATTGTTCCTATTATCATTTTAAACAGGCTGATGACATCACGCAAAACAAATGGAAGTATTATCGATTAAAAACCTAAGCAAAAAATTCGGCAAAAAACTGAAATATGCTGTGAATGATGCTGACCTGAGCGTAGAAAAAGGTGAGCTAATGGCCTTGGTAGGCGAAAGTGGCAGTGGAAAAACTACCCTTTTGCGACTAGTAGCGGGTTTTGAAGAGGCCGACAAAGGTGAAATTTGCATCAATGGCGATACGGTAGTGAAAGATAACTTCAGCATGAAGCCTGAAAAGCGTAAAATAGGAATGGTTTTTCAGGATTATGCCTTGTTTCCTCATTTAACAGTAGGTGAAAACATAGCATTCGGACTTTCTAAAGACAATTTCCCGGACAAGAAGGCACGAGTTAAAGAAATTTTAGATATGGTGGGTCTTAATGGATTTGAAAATAGGTACCCTCATATTTTATCCGGTGGGCAGCAACAGAGAGTTGCTTTAGCCCGTGCATTGGCCCCAAAACCTGGAGTTATTTTGTTAGATGAGCCTTTTAGCAACCTGGATGCCGTTTTAAAAGACCAAGTGCGGGAAGAAGTAAGAAGTATTATTAAAAAAGCAGGCGCTACTGCCCTTTTTGTAACCCATGACATGCGTGATGCCCTTTCCTCAGCAGATAGAATTGCTATTCTGAAAGATGGGAAAATACAACAAGTGGGAACGCCAAGGGAACTCTACGACAAACCTGCTAATTTATATGTGGCCAATTTTTTTGGTAAAATTAATGCCATGAACGCTATGGCAAAAGATGGTGTTTATAAGCTGAAATCGGGAGAAATTAAAGGAGCCACTGCGCAGGAAAACGGCCAATTACTGATAGCCATAAGGCCTGAAAATGTTGAGATTTTGACCCATAAAAAAGAAGATTGCTTTGAAGCCAAAGTATTATTGGCGCAATATTTTGGCGACCATCAACAGGTGCATGCTTCTATCGGTTCTGAGAGTAATATCGTTATCCATGCACATGAAAAAATACTCTTTCATAAAGGCGACACCATATATTTGAGGTTTAATCCAGATAAAATTCACGTTTTAGACACATGTTGGTATCCGGGATTAGCAAAATAATCAGGATTTTACTTAAATTGAATTTTAATTTAAAAATTAAAGGATTGTATGTCGGAACCCGTAAAGAAAGAAGTACTCATTAGAGCACGAAAAATCTTAGATGAATATCTGAACGATCAGAATTTACGAAAAACTACAGAAAGGTATGCCGTGCTGGATGAGTTGTACAAACTCCCACAGGATGATCATATTGATGTAGAGACACTTTTCCTGAAAATGAGGAATAAAGAGTATACTATCTCAAGAGCTACAGTCTATAACTCAATTGACTTGTTAGTAGATTGTGGACTGGTGGTTAAGCACAACTTTAAAGATAAAAACGCACTATATGAGCCTGCCTTAACTTATGAACACCACGATCATTTGGTTTGTAACGATTGCCTTAAAATAAAGGAATTTTTAGATCCCGATATTGAGAACATTAAAGACAGAGTGGGCAAGTCCCTGGGATCTCAAATTAAATTACATTCCCTGGTTTTCTACGGAGACTGCACCATTACTGATTGCGAAAATCTTCACAGAAAACAGGTGAGTAGCAGTAGTCATTAGTTACCAGATATTACCACCTCATTGTTTATAAAAAGGAAATTACCTGACAAATCGGTCCTGTATTCCCTTAATTTTCTGGGGGAAGGGCTATTGGTTGGAAATCCACTTAAGTTATAAAAGGAGTCTCCGCAATTACAGGCCAAATACGAACCCGTACCAATATACTCAAAGACAATTCTTGAACAATCTTCTTCAGGTTGGTAAGGACAAGTTCTTTCGAAAGAAGCATAGTTATTTGCACTTCTTTTAACTATCACAATGCCATTGAGACCTACATCGTTTATATACAAGTGATTTTGAAATTCTAAACTTTGACTACTTATCAAGTCTAAATTAACAGAAATTTCAAAAGGAGCGGCCGGTGGCAATTCATCTATAAATGCGTTAGGATTTTCCTCTTTGCAGGAAGCAAATATTAATAGTAATCCCACACTTAAGGCAATAAGATTCATTAATTTATTGATAATTATAAAACCCTTTTCCACTTTTTCTTCCATGATGTCCTGCATCTACTTTTTGTTGTTGAATTCTGCTTGGTCTAAACTTAGAATCATAATGAAATGATTCGTACATCGATTTAGTGACAGAAAAATTAGTATCTACTCCAATTAAATCCATTAACCTGAAAGGCCCCATTTTAAATCCTGAACTCTCCACTAATCTGTCAATTTGCTCAAAATCAGCGATATTCTCTTCCGCTATTTTCAAAGACTCCACATAAAAATGACGCGCCACACGGTTAACGATAAATCCGGGTGAATCTTTTGCCATCACCGCTTTTTTACCCATTTTTTCTGCAAGTGCTTTGGTGGTTTCTGCAATTTCAGGATTGGTGGCTACTCCGGAAATAACCTCCACCAGCTTCATAATATGTGCCGGATTGAAGAAGTGCATTCCTACCAATCGTTCAGGGTGTTTTAATCCTGCACCTATTTGGGTAATAGGAATAGAAGAAGTGTTGGTAGCTAAAATGGTTTTTTCAGAATTAATTTCTTCTAGCTGACTAAAAAGATCAAGTTTTACTTGTAGTTTTTCCACCACTGCTTCTATGATAACATCAGCTTTGAGCTGTTCAAGTTGGGTAATGAAACTAATATTGGATAGGCATTCTTCTTTCTGAGATAGCGTTACCTTACCCTTCTCCATTCCTTTATCCAGGTTTTTGGTAATGGCAGATTTAGCTTTATCTAAAGCAGCTTCCTGAATATCGAACATAATAGTTTGGTAACCTGCCATTGCACTCATTTGTGCAATGCCCGAACCCATGGTGCCTGCTCCTACTATTCCTATAATTTTGATTTCTGTTAGTTGCATTTAGCTCATATTTTTAAACTGATTCAAAAACCGCACATCATTCTCAGAATACAACCTTAAATCATTCACCTGAAATTTGAGCATAGCAATACGTTCAATACCCATACCAAAAGCAAAGCCTGTATATTCTTCAGAATCGATACCACAGTTTTCAAGCACATTAGGATCAATCATTCCTGAGCCTAAAATTTCTACCCAACCGCTGTATTTACATACATTACATCCCTTGCCTTTGCAGATATTACAAGATATGTCCATTTCAGCACTGGGTTCTGTAAAAGGAAAATAAGAAGGACGAAATCGCACCTGAGTGTCTTGACCAAAAAGCTCCTTAGCAAAGTAATATAATGTTTGCTTTAGGTCAACCAAACCTACATTCTTGTCTACAAAAAAGCCTTCCACCTGGTGAAAAAAACAATGTGCCCTGGCTGAAATTGCCTCATTCCGGTAAACTCTTCCTGGCGCCAAAGTTCTGAACGGTGGCTTTTGATTTTCCATAGTGCGAATCTGTACCGAAGAAGTATGAGTTCTTAAGGCGATATCAGGGTTACTTTCAATAAAAAAAGTATCCTGCATTTCACGAGCCGGATGATTTTCAGGGAAGTTCAAGGCAGTGAAATTATGGAAATCATCTTCAATTTCAGGGCCATCTGCTACGTTAAAGCCTATTTTCTGAAAAATCTCTACAATTCTATTATGGATAATGGTTAAAGGGTGCACTGTACCCAAATTAACCATTGGAGGCAATGTTAAATCTATGGGAGCCTTGGAGCTTCCTGCATTCACACTAGTATTTTCTAACTCTGCTATTAAAGTTTGAAATTTTTCTTCAGCCAATTGCTTTACCTCATTTACTGACTGACCGAAAGCTTTACGCTCTTCGGGTGCTATATTTTTCATTTCAGCAAAAAGATCTCCCAAAACGCTCTTCCGACTTATAAACTTAAGTCGGTAGGCTTCCAGTTCATCCTGATTAGAGGCTTTGGCCTGATTAATCTCGTCTCGCAGCTGCTGTATTTTATCTGCCATTTATGTTTAATTCAATGTAAATTTTGTACCTCACAAAGTTAAAGCATTTCATGGGATTTATAAATGTTAGAGTAAGAATGATTGAAGATGGCTGGTTTCCTACCAAAAAATAAATAAAGTAACGAAAAAGTACTTCGTCATTCCAGAAATTTTTGAGGCGAGGGACGCAAAGCGAATGGAAGCTAAAACTTATCTGGAATCAGACAGTTTTGCCAACTAAAAGGAGATTCAGTCCGGTCTATAACCAACAAAACCTATGTTTTTATAACTTTGTCTGCCGCATTAGGGATATGAAATAAGTATTATTATGATTATTGCAATATTAAATTTAGCCAAAAAAAAGGGAGCCTATTTACTAAGCTCCCTTTATTTCCATCTATAAAACTGTTATTTTCTCTCAGGCAATCCGCGCGTTAACCAGCCTCTTCTGCTGGCCGTAGCGATAGCATATGGAGTAATCCAGAACAAACCAAAAGTATAAAAAATACTATAGGTATATGCCCAAAAAGATTCTCTCATATTATGCTTTTTCGCATAAAAAAATGCCGGTATACTTGAGAAAATTAACATACTAAATAAAGATGCACTCAGGAATAAAACAGGGTGCAAAATAATTAAGGTAATCATTAATAGCGCTAATGGGTATGCGGTAATTATCCCCAACCACTGGTTTAGCAATAAAAATCTTGGCCCTATTTTAGAGCCCTCACGAAAGTTTTTAAAAGCATATTTGGCCATCATAATGTTTTCACGCACATTACTCCTTTCCCATCGGATAAACATTTTATATAGGCCCTTATAATCTTCAGGGATATTAGTAAGTACGTGAGCATTTTTCTGGAAAGACACATGATATCCTTGCTTAAGGATCATGTTGGTCATGGCACGATCTTCACCAATATCAGTTAGCTGTCCCATAAAGGTTTGCTTAATCCATTGTGGCAAACAGGCCATTACAGCTTCTCTTCTGTAAGCGGCCAAAGCGCCAGGTGTACATAATACAGAACCCAAAACACTTTGGGCAGAACGAATAAACTCAAAGCTAAAGGCAAAGCTCACATTTAACATCCTTGGTATAATAGCCTTTTTATTATTAAGCACTTTCACATTTCCAGCTACTGCTCCACACTTCTTATTTATTATAAAAGGACTTACCAAATTCCGGATAGTATCTGTCTTAACAATAGAATCACTATCTACCGTTACAAAAATTTGTCCTGCTCCGAGGTTAAACCCTCTGTATAATGCATGTCTTTTACCTTTATTTTCAGGTTGCTGATAGATGGACACCCTATCTCCAAGTTCTTCCTTGGCCTTTTTCATCCACTCCCAGGTATCATCTTTACTCCCATCATCGATAGCAATTAACTGTAACTTATCCTCAGGGAAGTCACTTGCTGCCAAACTATGTAATGTGGACCAGACCAGTTTACCTTCATTATAGGCTGGAACGATTACAGTGCAAGTAGGTAATAATTCATCCGCAACAGACTTAACCGGCTTGTAGCGAAGATACAACACCAAAATAAAAAGCAAAAAGATAAGCTTAAAGGCCAATAGTGAAGTTGTAATAATTAATAAAATAACCCCCCATTGAGTACCCATTCTTGCTATATGCAGTTGTTCAAATTGTGGTTGTAAATAATACACCAAAAATGTTGCTCCAAGCATTAACAAAAAAGTACTGATAAGCACAAAAAAATCAATGGGATTTAAGGTTACTTTAGTAATTTGATTCAATTTCCAACCTCCGGATTTTCTAGCTTCAAGTATTTCCGGAGAGAAGGCTAATTTTAAGGATTTAGGGTCTTCTAAATTCACTTTATGAATTTTATTCGGTTTTGGTTCAATTTCTTGCTCTATCATGATGTTTGGGAAAACTAACTAAGTGATATATTAATGTCTGAAGATTCATTTCAACTATCAGGCCACTAAAATTGCAAGCTAAAAACAAGGTTTTTAGCGCTATTCATAAATAAATCTGTCGTATAAATCCTACACTTTGCTGTTTTTGGGAACAGATTGCTTTAGGTAATGATTAATTGATAAAGCAAAGGAGTATAGTGCACCGCGATTGAGGAGTTGCGAACTGATTAATATTAGTATGCTTTAAGTAATATTAAGACAATGTAAAAATGAAATGGATGATTTGAGATTTTGGCATTTTGAAAAAAAGATAGTAGCTCTTGCAGGAATAGGATGCCTGTAAAAAATCGGCACAGGCTCTGTCTCTAAAGTTTACTCCCCAAATAGATTTAGTGTCTCCGGCAGGAATCGAATTCTGACGAACTTAAAAAGTTGTCAGCATTTTGATCGCAAGCATTAGTACCTGCATATGTAGTTTAGGATTGGGGAAATATAGTGGCTCCGGCAGGAATCGAACCTGCATCTAAAGTTTAGGAAACTTCTATTCTATCCATTGAACTACGGTGCCATATATGAAGTATAACACAACTTGCCTTATACTTCTAAAATACAAAGCTAAACTAGTAATAGGTGTTTTTCAAATAATTTGGAAATATAGTAAAATGTTTAGCTTCCACTAATTTCCTTAATTTATCTCTTAGTTCTTCGATGTTCTCTTTATTAGCTGCTGATATAAATACTACATCATTTTGTTCTTTATTGAGGTAAGTACTTTTTAACTGAGCTATCTTTTCTTTTATAGTTAAATCCTCCTCCTCTTCCAATAAGTCCACTTTATTGAATACCAATAGGGTTGGCTTATCTCCAGCTTTAATATCTTTCAAAGTATTATTTACCACACTAATATGATCATCTAAGGAAGGGTGGCTCACATCTACCACATGAATCAATACATCTGCCTCCCGTATTTCATCTAAAGTAGATTTAAACGATTCAATTAGGTGGGTAGGCAATTTCCTTATGAAACCAACTGTATCGGAAAGTAGAAAAGGAATATCATCAAAGTTTACTTTCCGCACAGTGGAATCCACCGTAGCAAATAATTTATTCTCCGCTAAAATATCTGATTTGGACAGTAGAGTCATAAGCGTAGACTTACCCACATTGGTATACCCGACAATGGCCACACGCACAATCTTACCACGCGATTTGCGCTGGGTCATATTCTGCTTATCAATTTTCTCCAGTTTTTTCTTTAATACATCTATTGTATTGCGAATAATTCGTCTATCCGTTTCGATCTCTTTCTCACCAGCACCCCCACGTGTTCCGGTACCCCCACGCTGTCTTTCCAGGTGAGTCCACATACGAGTTAAGCGAGGCAATAAATATTGGTTGCGGGCTAATTCAACTTGTGTTTTAGCCTGAGCAGTTTGGGCTCTACTTAGAAAAATATCAAGAATTAATAAACTTCTATCATACACCTTGCACTCTAATTCTTTCTCAAGGTTTCTTAATTGAGAGGGAGATAAATCATCATCAAAAACGACCCAATCAATATTTTCTACTTTTACATAAGCTACTATATCTTCCAGCTTTCCTTTACCAACAAAACTTTTCACGTCAGGCTTGTCCAACCTTTGTGTAAATGTTTTAACTGATTCCGCGCCTAAGGTAGTAGTAAGAAAGGCAAGTTCATCTAAGTATTCAATAGTTTTCTGTTCAGATTGCTCTCGTGTGATGAGTGCAACTAATACAGCTTTTTTGGCAATTTCTTCAGGTGCGAGTACTTCGTGCATAAATTGTTCCGACTATCGGAATATTATTTTAATTCATCTAAATAGGCGGCCACTGATTCAATATCAGATTCTGACAGCTCATTTTCATAAGCCGGCATAACACCTTTACCTTTCTTTATCCACGCAATTCTTTCCCCCAGGTTTAATTTACTTGCAGTTAAATCCGGGGATTTGAATAAACCCTTCTTTCCGTCCTTTCCATGGCACTTTTTACACTCTGCTAAATAAATCTCTTTTCCCGTTGCCAGAACAGATTCCATATTTTGAGCCATAATATCGGAAGCCACACTACCAGGTTCTTCCGGCTGAGGGTCAGAAACCTCCTGATTTAGGCTGCTTTCTTTACTGAAAGTCAAACTACCTGCCTCCGAGACTCCGTAAATGTAAAAAGTGAGTAATAACGCAATAAGTGCCATAATTTTATTCTCTTTTTTGAAAGCTACAATTCCAATAGGAATAATAATTAATACAATAATAAGTTTCACCCATAAATAAGTAGGGGCATCAGAACCATAGAGTGATAATAGATAACCACCAGTTGCCAACATGAGTACTCCCAAAATTGGGTCAATCATTTTGAATTTCCTCACTTTGGTTAAAAGCGGAATCTTATTGGCAAATAGCAATATAGATTTGAAGAGTAAAAACAAAACAAATAAAGTAACTACTAAAACGTGTGTATGTAAAATACCTATTTCCATTATTATATTTTTTTACAAAAATAGAAAAGCTTTGTGTAATTCTTGTTTATATCCTACTATATTTGAGTTCGAAGTCTAAATTAAAAGTGAATTTCTGAAGTTTTATCACTATTTAATTATTCCCCATCGAATTCTCCCCCGTTTATTTATTTGAAAGAACTAAAAAACTTAGATTTGTAGCTCAAAAATATGAAAGTTGCTATTACATTAAATACATCATGGAACATCTATAACTTTAGATTTTCCCTTATAAAAGAACTTCTCCGCTACGGTCATACTGTTGTGGCCATTGCACCACATGATGAATACACAACAAAGTTAGTGGATATTGGCTGCGAGTTCGAAAATGTAACAATGGATAGCCGTGGTGCTAATCCTTTTAAAGATTTAGGTCTTACTTTGGAGCTTTACAATATTTACAAAAGAGTAAAGCCCGATGTTATCTTACATTATACAATCAAACCTAATATTTATGGCACTTTAGCCGCTAAAAAACTTGACATTCCTGTTATTAATAACATAAGCGGACTAGGAACCATATTTTTAAACGATAATTTTATTTCAAAAATAGCTTTATCGCTCTACAGGTTTTCATTTAGATTCCCTAAACAAGTATTTTTCCAAAATCAGGAGGATCTACAGCTTTTTTTAGATAAAAAGTTAATTGAACAAAATATTTGTGAGGTAATTCCGGGTTCTGGCATAGACCTAAACCATTTTCAACCTCAAGATGCGCAAACGATTTCAGAAGATAGACCTTTTGAATTTTTAATGATATCGAGACTCATTATTGACAAAGGAATTAGAGAATATGTTGCTGCAAGTGCTATTTTACAAGAGAGAGGAATGAATGCTAAATTCAATCTTTTAGGTAAATTAGATGAAGAACACTCACGTGGAATTTCAAATGAAGAGTTACAAGGGTGGATTGATGAAGGTTATATTAATTACTTAGGCAGCACAGATGAAGTAAGGCCCTTTATCCACAATTCAGATTGCGTGGTATTACCAAGTTATAGAGAGGGCACACCTCGCACTCTTTTAGAAGCAGCTGCCTGTGCTAAACCCATAGTAGCCACCAATGTGCCTGGTTGTAATAACATTGTAGATGATAAACTGAATGGTTTACTGTGTACTGTAAAAGATGAAAATGATTTGGCAGAAAAAATGAAGACGATGTTTTATATGAGTGAGGAAGCCAGAGCAGATATGGGTTTAAATGGCAGAAACATTGTTGAGAGAAGATTTGATCATCAAATTATTATCGACAGATACGTTAAAGCTATCGAAAATAATGGTTTGATGAAAACCCAATTAAAATTTGCAACAGTAAATAATCGTTAAGCATTTTACAATATCCATTGTCTTTTGGCTAATTGGTTATATTTTTACAGCTAGTGAAACAGAAACGAACCAAACTTTTCTATAAATATCCATTTTATATACTCCTAGTAGCTATATTATTAAGTGGCTGCAAAGTATATCGACAGAATATTATTCTTCAGACCAATGAAGACATTAATTCAGAATCCTTTCAAAGCGAAATTTCTAAAATAGAGGATGCCTATAAAATTAAACCTGGAGATAAGCTCTTTGTGGAAGTTTATACTAATAAAGGTGAGCGGGTTTTAGATCCTAACCTGGAACTAACCAATATTACCGGTGGAGGTGGTGGGGCTCAAGCACAGTTAAGACCTGATAAAGAATTTGAGGTGCTTCCTTCCGGCAACATCATCTTACCCATAATTGGCGAAGTAAAGGTGGCAGATTACTCAATAGCAACATTTCAAGAATATTTAATTGACTTATACAGCGAATCTTATATAGATCCCTTTGTGAGGGTGAGAGCACTCAACAGAAGGGTAATTGTATTAGGCGCAATGGGCGGGCAGGTTATACCCCTGGAAAATGAAAAAATGAACCTTTTAGAAATTTTAGCCCTTTCCGGAGGTTTAAACAGAGAATCTAAAGGTGGAAATATTAGATTAATAAGAGGTCCTTTGGAGAACCCGGCAGTACAGGTGATTGATTTAAGTACAATAGAGGGAATGCAGAAAGCTAGCTTAGATGTGCTACCCAATGATATAGTATATGTGGAGCCTCAAAGAAGGGTTTTCAATGAAACTGTAAGAGACTTTGCACCAATTGTTGGCATTATTGCCAATGTAGCTACTCTGGTGATAGTGATTCAAACTATCAATAATAACAACGATCGTAATAATCCAAATAACCCTTAATTTGGAAAATAGCAGTACAAAATATCAGCGCAATTTACCTGGGCAGAGGGCTGCAAATCAGCAGAGCGGATCCAATGATATGATTGATTTCAGGAAATTTCTTATCCTGCTAAAGAAAAATATTTTGTGGGTATTGCTTTTCTTTCTCTTTACTTTTCTGGCTGTTTTTATTTTTATCAGATATACCAATGTAAAGTATCAATCTTATGCTGAGCTTAAATTAAATAAGAGAAATGAAGCAAGCATTTTTGGCTTTAACCCTATGTCGGAAGAAAGCTCCAATTTAAATACGCTTTCCGGAGAGGTTGAACTCATTCGATCTAAATTATTTCTAAAACAGGTCATAAACAAATTACCTCTTGATGTAACATATGAAGTAATAGGCAGATTTAAAAATGAAGAGAGATACCGCTTTGTTCCTTTTGAACTAAAATATGACAAAGTGTGTGCACCCTATGCCACCAAGTTTTTTATTGAAATTGTAGATCAGCACAGCTTTAAAATAAGCTTAGATCCGGAGACTAATAAATGGCAGAAAGCTGCTTTCAATCAGGATTTTCAATTTGAAGGTTGTACTTATCAGTTAAAAAAGACTGATAGTTTTTTTACAGGTGAAACTTTATTTTTTACTATTAATAATGAAAGCACCATGTTGGATTATATTGAATCCAATTTATCTGTAGCTCCTGAGAATTTAAATGCCAATACCATAAAAATTGTTTTTGAAGATTTTAATATTTATAAAGTTCAATCTATAGTAGAAACAATAAGTGAGCTTTATACCGAATATAGTAAAGATCAAAAAAACAAAGCCAACCAACTAAAAATTGAATTCCTAAATGATCAACTAGAGCAAACGGAGGAAGTATTGAACCGTTTTGAAGCATCTATAGAAGAATTCACAATTGAAAATAAAACTGTAAATCCTTCAAGCGACTTAAATAAAATTATAAGCGAAATTGTAGAGTTAGACTCACTGCTATATGGCTATAGATTGGAATTAAATGAGCTTAAGCAAACTGTAGCTATTTTGCAAAAAGATACTATTGAGGTACAGCGAATAAATTCTCAATTATTACCTAACAATATCTATCAATTATTTGATGAGCTGGTAGAAGAAGACAATACACTTCGCTTGGCTAAAATGAGATACAAAAGTAGTAGCCAGATTATATTAGAATCTCAACAAAGAAGGGATTTAATTCTCGATAGAATTACCCAAATGATTAATACGAGAATAGAATTTTTGGAGGGAAGAAGAAATGCCATTGCTGCACGGAAAAGAGGATTGGAGCAATCCTTTGCTTCTTTACCGGGTAAAAGCAACGAATTAAACCAGAAAATGCGCTTTTATTCATTGTATGAGGAGTTATATCTTTCTCTCATGCAAAAAAAGACGGAATTTCAGATCGCACAAGCAGGGACACTTGCCGAGGTAGTAATTTTAACCCCTGCAAACCTTCCTAAAGAACCTATAGGACCATCTACCAAGATTTTATATATGGGTGCTTTCGCCTTGGGCCTCATATTAAGCTTCATTTTCATTATGATTAAATACTTGGTTTATGATGAGATTAATAGTCTAAATGAACTTGAACGTATTACTCATTTACCCATTATAGGGTCTATCAGTAGATTAAGAACCAGCATTGCTAAGAAAACTGGAGTAATTGTATTTGAAAAACCACGCTCGCAAATTAGCGAGGCCTTTAGAACATTAAGAACCGGACTTAATTTCATGGGAATTAATGAAGGTAAAAATATTATCTCTATCACCTCCAGCACAAGTGGGGAAGGAAAAACCTTTGTAGCGGTAAACTTAGCAGCCATTTTAGCCATATCTAACAAAAAATCTATCATTCTGGATCTAGATATGCGTAAACCAAGAGCGCAATATGCCTTTAATGTCGAGTCGGACGGTGAGGGGATAAGTGCTATTTTAAGTGGTAATGCACAATGGGAAGATTGTGTTCATAAAACCAAAAATGAAAATCTACATTTTATACCTTCAGGCGTTATTCCGCCAAATCCTGCAGAACTTTTAGAAAGCTCTTATTTTACACAATTATTATTGGATTTGAAGCAGGAATACGACATCATATTATTAGATACTCCTCCAATAGGGCTTGTTTCTGATGGTATCATTGCTTTAAAGAAATCCAATCATTCACTTTTTGTGGTGCGCTCCGACTATTCTAAAAGAAGCTTTATTAAGGATTTACATAGGAATATTGACCTTAATGGCATTAAAAATCTGTCTATTGTATTTAACGCTGCCAAAAAGGAAAATAATAGCTACGGATATTATCAGGATTATTATAATGATAACGGCAGTAAATCCTTATCTACCTTAAAAAGACTCTTTAATATTTAATGGCGCAAAAAACCATTCTGATAACCGGCGCAACAGGCCTATTAGGCAGTAATTTATTAAAACACCTCGTACAAAAAGATTACGCGATTTATGCACTCAAAAGATCAAGTTCAGATATAAGTGTCTGTCCGGATGATAGTCGAATAACTTGGATTGTTAATGATGATTTAGCAGTATATTTTTTGGAAGTTCTTCCAAAGACCATCAATTACATCATCCACGCTGCCGGATTGGTTTCCTACAATAAAAAAGACAAAGATCAATTATTTGATGTAAATAGTAAATTCACTGGAAAACTTGCAGAAGCTGCCTTAAAAAATAACGTTGAAAAATTTATTTTAATTAGTAGTATCTCAGCGCTGGGAAAGGATTCATCTAATGGATTAATAGTAGAAAATACTCCTTATAATAAAAAGCAATTCAATAGTAATTACGGCAAGAGCAAAAGAGCAGCGGAAATTGCTTTGAAGCAGGCGGGTAAAAAAGGCCTGCACTGGATTATCTTAAATCCTTCAGTAATTATTGGAGCGGCTAAACCCGAACAGAGCAGCGCCCGATTAATTTACTATACAGCACATGAAAAGCCCTTCTACACTGAAGGTACTCTAAATTACGTAGGAGTGGATGATGTATCAAGGGTTATCATTCATTCTTTAGATGAGAAATGGATCAACAAACAATGGATAATTAATGCGGGATCCATGAGTTATAAGAACTTTTTTAGAATCACTGCTGAGAAATTAAATAAAAGGCCACCATTTATCAATATCCCCAAAAGCGGGGTGCTATTGGGTGCCCTGTTAGAAAATGTATGGAGCAAAATCAGTGGAAAAACACCTACTTTAAGCGTAGAAACTGCAAAAATGGCAGGAAAAAGATATGTTTACAGCAGCGAGCGCTTAGTAAATGATTTAAATTTTGAATTTGAGCCTTTTGAGCATGTTTTGGAAAAGGCGGTGAAAGAGATTAAGGATAATGGATATAGAAAGTAAGTTGGTATTTTAATATTTCAAAATATCTCTTTCAGGTGGCAACATTTAGAAAAAGTCAATCCTCATGATAAATAATTCCTACCCCACATTCCAGTGTATCGGTACCAATCCTCTCAGGCAGTAGTTCATATTTCTCAAAGTAAGTAATCCCTTGAAAGGTTATTTCCTGGAAGTAGAAATCTACCTCACTGTCATAAACATATCTGACATTCATTGTATCAGGCACATTATTGAAATAAAGGTAAAACTCGGTCTCATCATCATAAATAGGATTTTTGATTGGGTATAACAATAAATTAGCTACCTCTCTGCATTCAATTAGTTCTGGTACAAAAATATCATCAGAATAAAATTCTCCTGTGTAGGTAAAAGGAATTGAATCTGCAAAAACAGTGAATAGAGGCTTACCTTGCTCATTTAAAAAATAAACAGAAACATGATCTTGATATATATAGTCATCTTCCATTGGATCTTCTTTACAGGAAGAAAATGCTGACATTAGCAGCATACCAATTATCATAAAGTAATTTTCATTAGCTAAAATATTATTCTGTATCATCCTCATGATAAATAATTCCTAAACCACATTCAAGTGTATCATTGCCTATCCTCTCGGGAAGTAATTCATATTTCTCATAATAGGTAATCCCTTGAAAGGTTATTTCCTGGAAGTAGAAGTCTAATTCACTGTCATAAACATATCTCACATTCATTGTATCAGGTTCTTCATTGAAATAGAGAAAATAATTAAATTCATCATGGTATAGGGGGTTTCTTGTTGGAAGTAATTTAAAATTTAAAATCGATCTACAATCAATTTTTACCGGATCAAATATATCATCCGGATAAAAATCGCCTGTATAGGTAAAAGGAGTAGAATCTTCCATGTTATTAAAAATAAGCTCATCTTGCTCATTAACAAAATAGAGTAAAACGTGATCCTGATAAATATAATCTTCTTCATTTTGATCTTCTTTGCAGGAAGAAAAAAAACTGAAAATTAATATCACACAATAAATAAAGCAGTCATTTTTCATTTCAAATTATTAATAAAAAGCTTTACTATTTTGGTATACTTTTCAATTATATTGGTGTAGGACAGTTCAAATGGAGAGAAAACATATAAGGTAATGCACATTACTTTATCTCTTGTTTTCTAAATTTGCATTTAGAAAGCTTTGCGTATCAATGGTTAACAATGCGCTCTAACTGTTAACTAATTTAAGAATAATTATATTCCAACGCAAATGTTTATATCTAATAAAGTGATCTTTTCAATCAATAAAAAAATAAATGCTAAAAACAAACTATAATATTTTTGCGCTCGTTGGTTGACTTTAACAAGGGAATTAGTAAATTGTATAAGATAGCAAATAACCTATGAGCGAATTTTATAGAAGTCGGAGAGACGGAGAAAAAGAATTGGTTAAGAAATTCGAAAATCACGTTCAAGGTCGGGATTTTCATTTTTTTGACGTAGAAGAATTAGAGCAGGTTGTGGAGTTTTATCTGGACAACAACAATAATAAAAAAGCATTAAAGGCCTGCGAATTTGCCGTAGAGCAATACCCATTTTCCATTGAACTTATTGTACTGAATGCACACGTTTTGGCAGCAAATTTTAAGTATGAGAAAGCTTTGGAGATCTTGGAGAAAGCAGAAAATTTCCAGCCTAATGACGTTGATTTATTGTTGACTAAAGCTAATATTCTTAGTGTAAGCGAGAAAAATAACGAAGCCATTGAATGTTTATTGAGAGCACTTGATTTTGCCGAAGAAAAGGATGAAATTCTCTTCCAAATTGGCATGTGCTACCAGCAGATGGCGAAATTTGACCAGGCTATTGAATACTACAAAAAGGTTTTGGAAGAAAATGTAGATTACGAAAGTGCCATCTACGAACTAGCTTATTGTTTGGACGTAACAGACCAATTGGAAGGCAGTATTTCCTACTATGAAAAATTCATTGATGCGGATCCCTTCTCTTACCATGCATGGTATAATTTAGGCGTAGTTTATCACAAGCTTAAAATGTATGAGAAAGCAGTAGCTGCTTATGAGTATGCCATTGCCATTGATGATCAGTTTGCTTCAGCTTTTTTCAATATGGGCAATAGTTATGCTGATATGGAAGAATATACCAAATCCCTGGACGCATTCTCCAACACCCTAAGAATTGAAGGAGCAAGTGCTGAGGTATATTGCAGAATGGCGGAAACCTACGATCATTTGGATCAAATTGACCTGGCTGTAAAGTATTTTCAGAAAGCCATAAAGTATGATCCCTTATATGATGAAGCAATGTATGGCCTTGCAAAGACACTAACTGCACAGGAAAAATGGATAGAAGCCGTGCATTATGCTCGTAAAGCTTTAAAAATAAATTTACATGAAGCTAAATACTGGCAAACCGCTGCTTTTGCTGAGTATCAGTTGGGCAATCAGAATGCCGCAATTGACGCTTATGAAGAAGCGGTATCGCTTGATCCTGAAGAGGTTAGCGTTTACCTGGATTGGTCATATATCTACTTTGATTCAGGAGAATTAGAGGTAGCAATGAACATTATTAAGGAGGGAATTGATGAAATTCCTGAAGCTGCAGAGCTTTATTATAGAATGACCGCTTACCTAATTGAAGCAGGTAAATACAAAGAAGCCTTTATCTTTCTGGAAAATGCATTAGTTTTGGACTTTGAAATGCATACTGTGCTTTATGATTTTTTTCCTACGATAAAAACTCAAAAAGCTTTGTACAAAATAATTGACCAATTCAGAAAAGATAATCACAAATGAACTACCATTTAAAACAAATACCTGAGCGTCCGGTAAAACCAAGAGACGTAGGATTTACTATGGCCATGGACAAAGGCCTAAGCAATAGAGAAACAGAAGATTTTATTGATGCCAGCGGAGAATATGTAGACATAGTTAAATTAGGCTGGGCGACCTCTTATGTAACCAATAACTTAAAAGATAAATTGGCTATTTACAGGGATGCAGGTATACCAGTATATTTCGGGGGCACTCTATTTGAAGCATTCATCATCAGAGATCAGTTCGATGATTACCGTAAATTATTAGATAAGTATGATCTTACATTTGCTGAAGTATCCGATGGATCTATTGAGTTGCCACATGATATTAAGTGTGAATATATCCGCAAATTATCAGACCAGGTTACTGTTCTTTCAGAAGTAGGCTCAAAAGATGAAGAGAAAATCATTCCTCCCTACCAATGGATATCCCTTATGCAAGCAGAATTGGATGCCGGTGCATGGAAAGTAATTGGTGAGTCTAGAGAAGCCGGAAATGTAGGCCTTTTCAGGGCTTCTGGTGAGGTAAGATCAGGTTTGGTTCAGGAAATACTAACAAAAATCCCATTTGAAAAAATTATTTGGGAGGCTCCTCAAAAATCGCAGCAGGTATATTTTATTAAATTAATCGGTGCAAATGTTAATTTAGGTAATATTGCTCCTAATGAAATTATCCCCTTGGAAACCATTAGGTTGGGGCTAAGAGGTGATACGTTTCATCATTTCTTAAATAACAGTGAATTACTATAAACTTTATTAATGCGATCGATAAAAGATTACTTAGCCCTGTTGCTTAAGGGAATTGCAATGGGTAGTGCAGATGTGGTGCCCGGTGTTTCCGGTGGTACAGTTGCCTTTATTACAGGTATTTATGAAGAATTACTGAGAAGCATCAAGTCGGTTGACGGTGATGCTTTTCGTTTATTGTTCCAGTTTAAATTAAAGGAATTCTGGACACACATAAATGGGAATTTCCTTCTCGTGTTGGTGTTGGGCATTGGTATTGCTTTTGCAAGTTTAGCAAAACTCATGAGCTATCTACTATTTACTTATCCTATTCTAGTATGGTCCTTCTTTTTCGGATTAATTATCATATCTGCTGTTTTGGTGGCGAAAGATATAGAAAATAAGAATTGGAAAGCTATAGTTGCCGGAGTATTAGGTATTTTGACTGCTTTTTTTATCACCATGGCAACTCCTGCTGAAACCACTGACGCATGGTGGTTTGTATTTATTTCAGGTGCTATTGCAATTTGCGCCATGATTCTACCTGGCATTTCCGGTGCTTTTCTTTTATTGATATTAGGTAAGTATAAATATATGATGGAAGCGCTGGAAACTTATAACTTTAGCGTTATCATCATTTTTATGTTAGGTTGTATTTTCGGTATTTTAAGTTTTTCTCGCTTAATCTCCTGGTGCCTAACCAAATATCAATCAATTACCGTTGCCGTATTAGCCGGCTTCATGATTGGGTCATTAAATAAGGTATGGCCATGGAAAGTGGTAGATAGCTATAGATTAAATAGTAAAGGTGAACAAGTTCCCTTTTTAGATCATAACATATTACCTCATCAATACTTAGAGCAGGTGGGTGATCCCCAGTTAATACAAGCTATTATGATGGCCAGCTTCGGAATTTTAATTGTTGTAGTGATAGAGAAAATAGCAAAACAACTAAATAGAAAGTCCATTTGAAAATTTTAGGTTTAATCGGTTATCCCCTCACCCACTCATTTTCACAGAAATATTTTACTGAGAAATATGAAAAAGAGGCTATAGCTGATTACTCTTATGAATTATTCCCTTTAAAAAGTATAGAGGAATTTACTGATTTAGTAAAAAATCAGGATATCAAAGGACTTAATGTAACAATTCCTTATAAAGAACAAGTAATTCCTTATTTGGATCGCTTAGACCAGAGTGCCTCAATCATCGGAGCAGTTAATGTGATTAAATTTGTGAATGGTGAAAAAATTGGTTTCAATTCAGACTGCTTCGGCTTTAAAATATCAGTTCAACGTTTGATTCAGGAAGATTTCAAATCAAATGCTTTAATTTTAGGAACCGGTGGGGCCGCCAAGGCTGTACAATTTACCTTAGATGAATTAAAAATTCCTTATCACTTGGTTTCCAGAAATTCGGAAAAAGGATTGACTTATGAAGATTTGAAAGATGATCCTAATATTATGAAGGAAAGTCATCTCATAATTAATACAACTCCCCTAGGCACCACCCCAAAAGTGGATGAAAAGCCTGATATACCTTATCGTTTATTGAGCTCGGAACATTATTTACACGATTTGGTCTATAATCCATCTGAAACTGCCTTTATGAAAGCCGGATTACAACAAGGAGCTCAAGTAAAAAATGGATATGAAATGTTAGTGGAACAGGCGAATAAAGCATGGGAGATTTGGCATGGTTAAGAAGCCATATTATTTTGTGCAAACATTTTGCTTATTGATCGTTTGTAGTACTTATGGATTTTAAAATTAAAAGTGATTTTGTACCAACCGGGGATCAGCCCAATGCTATCAACCAATTACAAAAAGGGATAGAAGCAGGTGAGCAGGATCAGGTATTATTAGGGGTAACAGGCTCAGGTAAGACTTTTACCATTGCCAACCTGATAGAGCGCGTACAAAAACCTACCTTAGTTTTAAGTCATAATAAAACATTGGCAGCACAGCTATATGGTGAATTCAAACAATTCTTTCCTGATAATGCGGTAGAATACTTTATTTCCTATTACGATTACTATCAGCCGGAAGCCTTTATACCTTCCAGTAATTTATACATTGAAAAAGATTTATCCATCAACGAAGAAATTGAAAAACTTCGCTTAAGTGCTACCTCTTCTTTATTATCAGGCAGAAGAGATGTAATGGTGATTGCCTCGGTTTCCTGCATTTATGGTATTGGTAATCCGGACGAATTCGGAAAGAATATTATCCGAATTCAGGAAGGAGATAAAATCCCCCGAAATCAACTGCTTTTTGCCTTTGTAGATATTTTATACAATAGAACCACAGCAGAATTTAAAAGAGGAACCTTCCGGGTAAAAGGCGATACAGTAGATATTTTTGTGGCTTATGGTGATTTTGCTTACCGTATTTTCTTTTGGGGCGATGAAGTGGAAGCCATTCAACGTATTGAACCTGATACCGGAAAGAAGATTTCGGATGAGAAAATGATTAGCATTTTCCCTGCCAATTTATTCGTTACAGGAAAAGATGTTCTTCATCAGGCCATTAAGGAAATTCAAGACGATATGGTAGAGCAGGTGAAATTTTTTGAAAGAGATGGCCGTTTTCTGGAAGCTAAAAGATTAAAGGAAAGGACTGAATTCGACATTGAAATGATGCGTGAATTAGGATACTGTTCCGGTGTAGAGAATTATTCACGCTATTTTGACAGAAGAGAACCAGGCACCCGACCATTCTGCTTATTAGATTACTTCCCTGACGATTACCTGATGGTAATTGATGAAAGTCATGTAACTGTGCCCCAGGTACGTGCTATGTATGGCGGTGATAGGGCAAGAAAGATAAATTTAGTCGATTACGGCTACCGTTTGCCATCTGCAATGGACAACCGGCCGCTAACATTCAATGAATTTGAAGCCATGATCGGTCAAACTGTATATGTTACTGCTACTCCTGCAGATTATGAACTCCGTAAAACCGAGGGTTCTGTGGTAGAACAAGTAATTAGACCAACCGGCTTACTAGATCCTGAAATTGATGTTAGGCCAAGTGGCAACCAAATAGATGACTTGTTAGAGGAAATAGATGAGAGAGTAAAGCTTAATGAAAGGGTACTAATTACAACTCTGACCAAGCGAATGGCTGAAGAAATGCATAAATTTCTGGGAAGAGCCGGTGTAAAGTCTCGTTATATCCACTCTGAAGTAACTACACTGGATAGAGTAGAAATATTAAGAGATCTGCGCCTTGGGGAGTTTGATGTATTGGTGGGTGTGAATTTACTCCGTGAGGGGCTGGATTTACCGGAAGTTTCCTTAGTTGCAATTTTAGATGCCGACAAAGAAGGATTTTTAAGAAATCAGAGATCTTTGATACAAACTATTGGCCGTGCAGCCAGAAATGAAAAAGGTAAAGTGATTATGTATGCCGATAAAATGACAGACTCTATGCAGACTGCCATTGATGAAACTAACAGAAGAAGAGCCGTACAAGCCGAGTATAATAAAAAACATGGTATTACACCAAAAACAATTTTCAAATCAAGGGAATCAATCTTAGGACAGACAGTCGCTGTTGATTCCAAGAAAACCTCCCAGCAGAAGTACTATGCAGGCCCTGAAGAAACTTCAGTTGCAGCTGATCCGGTGGTTCAATACATGGATAAAGCCGGCCTTGATAAAATGGTAAAAGCAACACAAAAGAAAATGGAAGCAGCAGCCAAAGACCTCGATTTTATTGAAGCGGCTCGATTAAGAGATGAATGGCTTGAATTACAAAAATTGAGAGATAAAAAATAAAATTACTCCTCATAAAAGTTTTATCTTTGCAAATTAATTTGACAAAAAATATGCGTTTAAAAGTATTAAGTACACTATTCATCATCTTATTTTCTTTTTCCCAAGCTTTTTCATGGGGGCAAACTGGTCATCGAGCCATTGGAGAAATTGCATCAAAATACCTCAATAAAAAAGCTCAAAAGAGGTTAACCGCCATTCTTAATGGGGAATCATTAGCAATTGCCAGCGTATGGATGGACGAAGTGAGATCCGATAAAGCTTATGATTATACCGCTGACTGGCACTGGGTTGCTATTCCGGATGGCAAAACATATGAGCAAACTGATAAAAACCCTAATGGCGATATTATAATGACCATTGAGCGTTTAATAAAAGAGTTGAATGCTGGTGGTTTGGATGCCAAAACAGAGCAGGAATATGTTAAAATGTTGATTCACCTGGTGGGTGATATCCATCAACCATGCCATGTAGGTAATGGAGAAGATAAAGGAAGTAATGATGTGAAAGTACAATGGTTTGGAAAGTCCTCTAACTTGCATAAAGTATGGGATAGCGAAATGATTGATGGCAAAGACCTAAGCTACACTGAATTGGCTAAAGCAGTGGATGTTTCAAAAATAGAAAAAGTAGCTAAATGGCAAAATGACCCTCTAGATACCTGGGTAAGGGAAGCGATTGGCTTGCGGTCTCAAGTATATGATTTCCCTGAAGATAAAAAATTAAGATACGAATACGCTTATAAGAATTGGGATACAGTTCAGGAACGAATACTGAAAGCTGGGGTTCGTTTAGCAGAAGTACTTAACAAAATTTATGGCTAAATTTCTTTAACCACAATGATGGAATCTTTAGAATTTATCTGTATGATTCCATCATTTTTTATTAAATAATTTTCCCCCACTCTTTCCAAATTATCATTTTCTGATAATTCACCTTTTAAGATTTGTAATTGAGTGCCTTTTGAATACCATTTCCGAAACTTCGCTTTCTTTATAATAATAACAGTCTCAAAATCTGTTATTAAAATAATAGGCAGATTATCAATTTGGTTACTCACCTTTTTTAATAATTCATCTCTTTGATATGAATCGCAGAAAATATGAATTCCAGTATATTCTTTACCTGCTAACACTTGATAAATAGAGCCAATGGCATCCTCTTCATTAAACATGGCTACGCTATATTCTCCGATTTGCTGGTTAATTTTTTGGTGCTTTCCGGGTTTCAAAGTCAAAACACCATCTATTTTAACATCTAAAGACATTACCCATTCAGCTTCTGGTTCCATTACCCAAACAGAAGGAGACCAACCTAACAATTGTTTTACTAAAGCAATATTTTGAGATCGGTGTAGTATGAACAAAGGAGGTTCCTGCTCATCTCTAATTACATGGTGTGAAGACATTATTCTCTTTTATTATAATTACGATAAAATAAATGGTAAGCTCCATAAAATATAATGGATAATTTGCTAAAAGGCTGTAAATTGCTAAAAATTTACACAATTGTGAAGTATAGACCATTTCTGCTTGTTTTAATCTTAATTATAGTTGCTCATTTGAGTGTAGGGCAAAATAATGCCACTATAGATAGCTTAAAAAAGCACTTAACGAAAGAAAATCTTCAGCAGAACTTATTGCTTTACAACCAAATTGCCTGGGAATACAGAAAATCCTATCCTGACAGTACCATTTACTATAGCCAGAAATCAATTGATATAGCTACTCAACAAGAGTTTTCTAAATATATACCCCAACCCTTAAATTTTATGGGCGTGGGATATTATTATAAGGGAGATAATTTGAACGCCTATGACTATTATATAAGAGCCAAAGATTCGGCTCTGGCAAATGCAGATTCTTTGCAATATGGCCATTCTTTAAATAATTTAGGTAGATTATATTTTAACCAGGGTAATTACATAGCAGCCTATAATTCATTTTTTAAAGCATTAGAAGTTTTTGAGCAAGTGCAGGACTCAACAGGCATCAGTTATGGTTACAAAAGCTTAGCGGAATTATATCAGACCCAAAATAATTTAGAAAAAGCTTTAGAAATGTCTTTAAAAACTGCTGCCATCAGGGAAGACTTTAATGACCCGTCTGGCATTATCTCAATTTACCTTGAAATTGCTGGCATCTATGTAGAAATGGAGAATTATAACAAGGCATTATCCTATTTCACCAGAGCCTATGATATAGCCGAAAGAATAGACGATAAGGCTAACCTGGCAATTATAAAATTGGCAATTTCCATAATGAATACCAGTAGAGGGCAATTAAAGATCGCTTTATCAAGTGCTAGTGAGGCGCTAGATTTTGCTGAAAGATCAAATAATATCAATTTGTTAAACCAGGTCAATTTTCAATTAGGGTTAATTTATTATTTGCAAAATAATCTAAGTAGCGCTCAAGTATACTTTGAAAAGGTACGTGAATTAGCTTCTGAAAATAATGATATAGCTATAGAAAGAGACGCTAATTTTTATCTTTCAAAGATTTATGAACGTAAGGGCTTGCAAGATAAAGCCTATCTCCTATTCAAATCTTATGTTGATTTAAAGGAAAAGATTGATAATGTGGAAGCCGCAAGAGAAATAGAACGACTTGAATCACGTGTTGCTATTGAAGTTAAAGAAAAGGAGAACCAACTGCTTAAACTTAATGAAGAAGCTTATAAAGAGGTAATTAGAAAACAAAAATCATTGAATTATGCCTTAGGGATAATTGCTATTTTGGTGATTTTATTGTTGGTAATTATTACCAGAACTGCTTTAAGAAGGAAAAGGTACAATAATTCATTAGTAGAAAAAAATTCTGAAATCGAAAAACATCAAGCCAGTATTTCTTTGAAAAATGAAGAAATTGAAGACCAGAATAAAAAACTCCTTTTGCGAAATAAGGAGTTAGATGATTTGAACAATGAAAAAGATTCTCTTTTAAGTATTGTTGCCCATGATCTTAAATCTCCATTCAATAGAATAAAAGGTTTGGCAGAATTACTCAGGCTTTCCAAACTGAGTGAAGAACAGAAGCAATATGTTGAAATGATAAAAATCAACTCTAAACACGGTACGTACCTGATCAATGACTTGCTGGATGTAAACGCCATTGAGATTGACAAAGCAGATCCTATAGCCTCAAAAATAGATTTAAAAACACTTTTGGAAGCTGAATTATCAAGTTTCATGGTTGAGCTCACCAATAAAGAAATTGAAGTGAAAATAGAGTGTGAAAATAACCAATTGGTGCTCACCGATAAGAACTACCTCAATAGGATTTTAGACAATTTGATTTCTAACGCGATAAAATTCTCAAATCTAGGAACAGAAATAATATTGAGAGCAGGAAGAAGTGAGGATGGTGGCTTCTGGATAGCTGTGAAAGATTTTGGGCAAGGATTTAGTGAAGAAGACCAAACAAAACTATTTAAGAAGTTTAAAAAACTAAGCGCACAACCTACCGGCGGAGAAAGCTCTAATGGTCTCGGACTAGCCATAGTGAAAACATTGGTTGATCGATTGAATGGTAAAATCACCTTAGAAACTGAACAAGGTAAATTCAGCGAATTCACCTTGTTTTTCCCGGAGTTAAAGCCTAAGGATATCTAATTAGATTGCTTATAATTTCATCAATAAGGATATTGATCCTTGCCTCAAATCATCATTTCCATACTGCAAATGAAGTGGGAGCAATTTAAACTGCAAGTTCTCATTGATAATAATCAGAAAAGACAATCCAGTTTCTATTCCGTATGTGAACTCGTTGATAGAAGTTGCTTCATTAACAATATCAGCAGAACGAAGTGCCCGCAACCACCCTGCGAAAGGTCCAACATAAGGTGCTATCACAAGATGTTTTGTTTTTATCAGATCATAAGAAAAATTGGGGGCTACTGATAAAGTAGTGGCATAAAAAGCAAGTATTTCCCGCTCAACTTTGGAAGGTAATAAGCTAATTTGTACAGAAGGAGTTATGCTCCACCTGTCAGCTTTTAGATAAAATTGTTTTTGAATATTGATAGCTAAGCCATTAACATCATCAAATCCAGTTTGAGATAATGTAGCATAAGCATAACCTGCACCAACATAGGTTTGGGCTTTTAGCGAAAAGGAAAATAGAATAAGAGCTAGGAATGACAGGGTAACTTTTAAGATTTTCATAAGGACTTTTAGATGTTGAAATACGAAATTCGATAAATATAGCAATAATTACTTATCACAAATGTTAAGTAATATTAAATTTTTTTATGAAACCTCAAATCCCCCAAATTCAATAATTAACTAGCTATCAAAACCCTACCTTTTTAGATTGCCAACCATTTTCTTCTATGGTGGTTGCAGATTCAATCACTTTATCCTTCAAACTTTTTTTGTAATCTTCGAGTGCTTTATCAACATCTTTGTCAAAATTAGCTACAATTTGTGCGGCCAAGATGCCTGCATTTTTAGCACCATCCAGAGCTACTGTTGCTACCGGCACACCTCCTGGCATTTGTAAAATAGATAAAACGGAATCCCAGCCATCTATTGAGTTGCTGGATTTTACCGGCACTCCTATTACAGGCAAAGTGGTGAGAGAAGCCACCATGCCCGGTAGGTGGGCTGCTCCACCTGCTCCTGCAATAATTACATGATAACCCTTACTTTTAGCTGATTGAGCAAACTCAAACATTCTTTCAGGGGTTCTGTGAGCAGAAACTATGGTGAGATCATACGCTACCTTAAGTTCTTCCAACATCTTGGCTGCCTCACTCATTATTTTTAAATCAGACTGGCTGCCCATTATAATTGCTACTTTTCCCTTGCTCATGCTTTTACTTTTAACGTATTTTTAACTATATCAATTTTCTTTCTTAAGGAGATCAAACTAGGATCCGTGATAGTTACATGACCCATTTTCCTGAATGGCTTGGTGACTTTCTTACCATATAAATGGACGTGCACACCCTTTATTTTTAGCACCTCCTCCATACCTTCATATCGGGCATCTCCGGTAAAACCATCTTCTCCTAAAACATTCACCATTGCAGAACTAATTTTTGTATCGCAGTTTCCCAGGGGCAAATCTAAAATAGCACGTAACATTTGATCATACTGTGAGGTAAAATTACCTTCAATGCTTTGGTGTCCACTATTGTGCGGCCTTGGTGCTATTTCGTTTACTAAGATTTCATTATCCTTGGTTAAGAACATTTCTACAGCTAAAATACCTGTCATTTTTAGTTTTTCAATGACATTTTTCGCTATCTCCTGTGCATTTTGTTCAATTTCAGGAGATAACAAGGCCGGTGATAATAAATATTCCACCAAATTATGTTCAGGATGAAATACCATTTCAACTGACGGAAATGTGGTAATTTCCCCTGAGCTATTTCGGGCTACAATTACAGCTAATTCCTTTTTAAAAGGAACGAAACTCTCTAAAAGTGCAGGAGCATCAAATCCTTTTTCAATATCGGCTTCACTTCGAATTACCTGAACTCCTCTACCATCATAACCACCCTTCCCGATTTTATGAACTGCAGGTAATTGATCTATTAACTTCTTTAAATCTGCTCTCGACTCTGTTAAAACAAAGTCAGCTGTGGGAATATTATTATCTTTATAAAATGACTTTTGAACCCTTTTATCCTGAATAAGGCTAATTACATCAGGCTCAGGATATACCTTTATACCTTCAGACTGTAATTTTTTTAAGGCATCCGTATTTACTTTTTCAATTTCAATAGTAACGATATCACATTCTTTTCCAAAAGCATACACCGCATCAAAATCTTCTAAATCTCCGATTGTGAAATCCTGAATAAGACTGGCACAAGGTGCTTTAGGGTCTGCATCCATCATTCTGAGGTTTATATTTAAGTTTATTGCGCTTTGGTGGAGCATTCTACCTAATTGGCCTCCACCTAATACGCCTACTTTTATTTGGGTATCAAACTGCTTTTGTAACATATAGAATAGTAAATTTTTTAATTTAAAGGCTTTTTGAGATTCAACTTACTCAACAGAAACCAAAAATAGCACATTTATAAAGAAACTATAAACAAAAAAACCTTCCTCCCATAAAATAACAGGAAGGAAGGTATAAAAAGAAAATGATTGATGTAATTAAACCGCTTTATTTAGCGTTCTTTTCATCTTTTATCTTTTCACCGTTTATTTCAACTTTTAAAATAAACAGATCAAATTCCTCATCGATAGGTAAAAATTTATAAACTAATTGCTCACCGGTTTTTCTTGCAATATCAATTAAACCTAAGCCTGCTCCACCTTTATCGGAAAGCTTACCGTGTTTAATTTGTTGCATGTACATCTTTTTCAATTCCTCAGCACTAGCAGCATTTACTTCATCAATAGCAGACCTTAAGCCATCTACTTTGTTTCTGGCTACTTTGTTGCTGGTAATAACATAGTAAATATCACCTTTACTGCCAATTACAAATAAGCCATTTCCAATTTGCGTACCGCTGATTTCGTCAGAGTGCTTATTCATGTTTTGAAGTGTTTCCACCATTACATGGTAGACCCTCTTCTTCACATACCTATCTTCATTTTTACGTTCCATGTCCGACTCGGCCATAGAAGTAAACATTTTAGTTATTTCATGATTGAACTCTCCTAAGTACACTAAAGAAATCCCATTTCCCTGCATTTCAGAAAAAAGGCTCAGTACCGACTTGATGAAATTTACATTCAAATCCATCTTGCTTGTGTTTATGTTATCCAACATTAATTTATAAAATTATTTAAATGTATTATTGATTTTTATAATTTTTCTCAAAATAGAACATTTTTTTATAAAATTTTAGTAACTCTCTAATTCTATTCAGTTCTATGTAGTATTACTTCAAAGATTACTTTTTTTCTTTCGTTTTATGAATGTTTCCGAAAGTAAAATTAAGCCCTGCCCTCATGTCGAAGGTTCGTCCGTTACCCGGATTCAAAATTGATATAATATCATTGGTTGCCAAATAAAACTGTAACCCAATTACTTTAAAAGTAAACCCGGTTCCAATATTTGGTCGTCCGTTCATTAAAGTACCAGATAAAGCAAAATCAAAAAATGTGTTATATTGAAAATTATACAATGCAGTAAAAGCCGGTATAATTTTTCCTCTGTATAATTGAGAATACATAATGGCACTGGCTGTTTGTCTCTTACTAAACTTATAGGAAGCCCCTGCATATAATTTCCCAGTTAAAGGAGTAGTAAATGCGCCTCCACTAGTTTCGGTAATTTCTAAGTCCTTTTCTAAACTATCCAGTTGATTTTCAAGCGCATTGGCGTCTCCATTTATGGCATCTAGCAAAACTACCCCTGTAAACATGGCTGAAGCCTGTGGTATGGTGGCTATGTAGCTATTATTAGACCATTTGATGTAGCCTAAATCATTAATGGAAGCAAATAAATTAATTTTCTCTGTTAATTGAAATGTAGCTCCCAAATCAACTCCGAAACCGCCATTATTAAAGGCATTCTTAATTTCATCGGCACTACCATCATCATTGGCAGCAGCACCAGCCATACCTCCGGCCCTCACTTCAAATCCATTACTGATGAACTCAATTGAATCTCCTCTGAAGTCGGCATTTCCATAAGTTCTGATACTAGCATCTAAATTAGGTAAGTCAACTACAGCATGGCCTACTAAATATTTAAGCCTTAAACCTATTGTCAACTTTTCCTCTAAAAAAGAGCGGCCGTGAGATAAACCCACTTCAGTAAAAGCCACTGCCCTGACAGAAAAACTATTTAAATCTACCAAACCATCCGGTATTTGATCAGAAGCATTACCATAATAAGGTAATGCAAGTACTTCACGAGGGATAGAGGTATGAGTAATAACCCTAGAATTGATACTGAAGGCGGTATAGCCTTTTTTACCCCTAACACCTAAATGGAATAGGTTAATATTTCCTTCTGTGTTTATTCTATTATTTTTCTTTAACCCAGAAAATATTGGCTCTAAAATTAAATTACCTTCTGCATCTTTTGCATTAAGCTGATTGACCTTAATGAAATTATTTCCGTTATACAGGTGGAATCCGGATACGCCCGGTAAGCCCAAACTAAATTTATAATCAGGTAAAATGGCAGGGTTTAATGCATTGGCTTGAGGTAAGGTTTTTATTAAACCATAGCCAATCATATCAGATTGTGCTCTTACTTGAAGCACAAAAAGCATTAGAATAATGGATATAAATGTCTTTTTCATTTTTCTAATTATTATTATTATTATTGAAGTTGTATTTTGCTTGCATAGCAAGGCTGAAATCAATTTTATCTGTTGCAGAAATTTGAACTTTCTGTATGCCATCTACAGGGGTAGATGTATCAACTCTCACACTTATGGCTATCCTGGTTGCATTTGCCAGGAAGGCCAAATCGTTAGTGTTTGTTTGTGAATTATTTTCTAATCGAATATACTCTAGTAAGCTGGTTGCTTGTCCATTTTGTCCGGCTTCCAATAAAAGCCCATCAAATAGCACGTGAAGTTCTGCACTATCAGCATCCAGAAATACGGCTTTTAAGTTTACATTTAGAGGTAAACTATTGCTGGTATTAAATTTGAATAAAACAGATTCTAACTGATCAGCTTCTAGTCCGTCAATATCAAATGATTCATTAAAAATGAGGTCTTGAATAGAAAGCACTAATGGAATTTCTATTTCGTAGCCAATTTGAAGACCAGAATTAGCCGTCACAAAATTGTTAGGTGTATTCTCAGGATCAATAATTCCATCAATTTGCAACTGAACCGAATCAGGTAAATTATTGATTACTTCTTTAAATGGCTCATCAAATGAAGCTTGCTGTGCTGTAGCTGTTCCAGGTGATGCAGCATTTAAATTAACCTCATTGTTGATAGTAATTTCGTCAGCGTTTCCGTTTTTATAAGCTATAAAATTATTAACATTAAATACTACTGGCAAGCCCATTGTATTGGTGTACAATATTTTTAAACGTGGATCATCAAGGTAATAGGCGAATTCTTCGAAATCATTACCCTGACCAAAAAAATCGGTATCAAAAGTATTTCTTTCCGTAGATATGTTTTGCGTGCTTAAATCACCAAATAGTGCTTCAAACTCCATATTTACAAACTCAAAATCAAGGTCAATACTATTTTGCCCTGTTACCAAATTAACGCCTGAAGATCTCTCTAAAACCAATTTATATTGAATAAAGACTTTATCGCCGTCGTTGGAGCCTCCGAAAGCAAAAGTGGCGTCAGAAAAATTATTAGATGTAAAATCTGAAGTAATAGGATTGACACCATCATAATTCCATGTATAGCTATAATCTAATATACTGTTATTATTTGCTGTTCTAAAAACCAGTGATAAATTACCATTAGCAGGAAAATTTTCCTGAATAGAAAGGTTTATCATTCCTGTTTCAATAATAATGGAATCCAGATCACTTAAATAATTTACAGCAATTTCTCTGTTAACCGTTACCGATCCTGAAGCATTAAATTCCTCTACTTCCTCTGCGGTAAGAATGATAGGTGACGTGGGGAAAACTCTATCCTGAAGTTCGTAATATTCTCTTGCATTAGAACTGAATAAACTATCCTCTTTTTGGAAGAGCACCAAAACATTGTTCTCTTCTCTGTAATCTATAGTAGAATCTACCTCTTCAAGTAGATCTTTTATGGTAAAAGAAGATTTCAATAAAGGAACTCCTAATTCAGGACTCCATTGTAATGTGCCGATTTCGATGTCTTCTAAATCGGAATAACACGCACCTGCTAAAACAGTAAGTGAGAGTAGTAAACCAAACCCTATTCTTTTCATTTTCCTTTGATCTTTAGAATTAGTATTTAATTAATGTATCTGCATTAATTAAAATTTATTTTCTTATTAAATTGAATTCATTCATTAGGAGCAAAAAAATACCAATTAATGAGTGTTTTAAACTTCTCTTGAATACTTTCGCTGTACTTTATAATTGTTAAAGACAAAATTAAAGTATTTAAATGAATAATTGTATTAATACTACATGACAGAAAGCCTTTATTTTCTAGCTATATGCCCTGATAATCGATTAAAAGATGTGATTCATCAGGAGAAAGAGTGGATTCATCAAAAATACGGTGTAAAAGGTGCTTTTCGTTCGTCAGCCCATATTACTCTACAAATGCCCTTTAAAATGGGGATAAAAAAAAGAAACCTACTTCTGAAAGACCTAAATGATTTTGCTCAAGGCGTTAATCCTTTCCCTGTGCAGCTGAATGGTTTCGATTGTTTTGAGCCAAGGGTGGTTTTTATTAAAGTAGAAGAAAACCCAATTTTAGAGAAAGTACAAAACGATTTGGTACCTACGCTTAAGCGTCATCAGATATTTAATAGCACCCATAGCAACAAAGGATTTCATCCACATATTACCGTTGCCTTTAGAGATTTAAAGAAAAGAGATTTTTATCCACTATGGGATGAGATAAAAGATAAGTTGTTTAAAGAATCATTTTTTGCTACTGGTTTAACACTTTACAAGCATAACGGAAAAGGCTGGGATGAAGAAGAGTTTATTGCTTTTGGGGAGTAATTAGGGAATGAGCTCACAAATAAATTATAAGTAATAGGCATTATGCGTATTTTTCTTCGAACATAAACAGCTTTAAAAAAGCTGTTCTCGTTCCCCCTGGATGCAATCGATTAGGAGAGAATACTTGCAAACATTTGATTCCGCCCATTCAGGGCTTGTTTTGGACAGTTTTAAAGACCTAGCTTAGGTTTAGTGATGTCAGCCCCTTGGCCTAAATCAACTTTTAAAACAAAAAAACTCCAGCGGAGCAACCATATGGTAGCATTTTGCAGTCCGACCACCCGATTTTGGCGAGATTTTTGTCCCAGCGCAGCGGGAAACAAAAATGATGACAAAATCTTTGTTGATATGATAGCTGAAATAAACACAAGAGAATGTTTCGTGAGACGCAAACCTTATTCGTGGCCTGTTGTATACAGAACGCTCTTGACTAAGCGAGCCAACTTAATCCATGCCCCTTTACAGTGTAACCCTACTCAAAAATAACTTTCTGGGTCTTTTTTCGCCCAACCATCCTCAAAGTTTTGAGCTTTTTATTCACTGTTGTATGCACTAAATTAGATTGATCGTCAAACTCATCAAACATAATACTGTTTGTAATATCAAAGGCTCTCGGCTTCCTTACTTTATAAATTTCCTGATAGCACCATAGCACATTATCTTCAAGTTCACTTCCCAAATAGTTAATCTCATAAGACTTACCATCAATTACTACTGCAAAGTTTTCCGCAAGATAATCTTCCACCAATGAATCAATGGACTGGGTATTGCTTAAAGCCAGTATATCAAGGTTTACCTGATAGTTTTTATTTAAAGTCTGTTCAAAGTCATCCACATAAACCTTGTGCATTATTTGAATGGTTTTGCTTTCCTCTTTGTAAATCAACTCCGTAATGGAAACATGGAAAGGATGCAAGCCACTAAACACCAAAATAAGGCCAATTATAAAATTGCTAAATATCATTTTTCAAAGTCTGATTACAGTTATGTAAAATTATGTTAATATTATGGTCTGTTTACAAAAATCATGAAATTTATATAAAAAGAAATGTCCACTTTTAAAGTATATTTTGATTTAGGCCTTGAGCATATACTAGATATCAATGGCTACGATCATGTTTTATTCATATTAGCCTTGGCTGCAGTCTACCTTCTGCGCGACTGGAGAAAAGTATTGATTTTAGTAACAGCTTTTACTATCGGCCATTCCATTACCCTAGCCTTATCTACTTTGCAATACGTAGTTATTGAGCCAGAGATTATCGAGTATTTGATTCCAGTTACCATTTTTATAACAGCTTTCGCTAATCTTTTTAAAAAAGAAAGAAACTTGAAGCAAACCGGCAACATGCAACTTAATTATTTCTTTGCTTTGATATTCGGTTTAGTTCACGGCTTGGGATTTAGCAATTATTTAAAGGCTCTTTTGGGAAATAACAATTCTATAGTGAAGGAGTTACTAGCCTTTAATTTAGGGCTTGAGGTAGGACAAATCATAATTGTTGTGGTTTTTCTATTGCTTTCCTTTATATTTATAGACTTATTCGGCATGAAAAGGCGAGATTGGATTTTAATAGTAAGCAGTGCCATTGCCGGAATAGCGCTTACTTTAATGTTTGAAACTAAATTTTGGTAAAATTAAAAATTACATAATATGAAAAGAATTCTTACAAGCATCTTGGTGCTTTTTGCATTTTCAAGTTTTGCTCAGGAATATCAAAACCAGGGTAAATTTGAGCAATTAGATTATATGCTAAGATCACCTAACGTTTACAGAACAGCTTCCGGTGCACCGGGACATATGTATTGGCAACAAAAGGCGGACTATAAAATTGATGTGACATTAGATGAGGCTAAAAACCGAATCACAGGATCTGAAACCATTACTTACACCAATAATTCTCCGGATGCATTGAGTTATTTATGGGTGCAGTTGGATCAGAACATGAGAGCCAAAGACAGCCAATCTTATGCTGCTGATGAATCATCAGTACCTTCAAGAGCTACAGAAGGCACAATTGATGCGATGATGGGTTATCCTGATTACGATGGAGGTCATAAAATTCAAAAACTCGTTGATACCAATGGTAAAGCCATGAAATATATTATCAACCAAACCATGATGCGTATTGATTTGGACCAGCCTTTAGCAGCTGGAGAATCAATTTCATTTTCTATAGATTGGTATTACAATATCAACGACAGGGCCAGAATGGGAGGCCGTGGTGGTTATGACTTTTTTGATGAAGATGGCAATACTGTATATACGATTACCCAGTGGTTTCCGAGAATGGCTGTTTACAGCGATTTTGACGGATGGCAAAACAAGCAATTTTTAGGTAGTGGTGAGTTTGCTCTTCCTTTCGGCGATTACGAAGTAAACATAACTGTTCCTGCAGATCATATTGTAGCATCAACCGGTGAATTACAAAATGAAAATGATGTACTGACTGATACGCAATTAGAAAGATGGAATCAATCTAAAACTGCTGATAAGCCGATAATGATTGTGAACAAAAAAGAGGCTGAAAAAGCGGAAAAAAACAAAGTTAAGGGCACTAAAGTATGGAAATACAAAGCAGAAAACGTGAGAGATTTTGCATTCGGCTCTTCCCGAAAGTTTATTTGGGATGCTATGGGTGTAGATATCGATGGAAAAACAGTAATGGCTATGTCTTACTATCCGAAAGAAGCTTATGGCTTGTGGGATAAATATTCCACAGAAGTAGTGGCGCATACTCTTAAAGTGTATTCAAGAATGAGCATTCCTTACCCTTACCCGGTAGCTATATCAGTTGAAGCCGCCAACGGAATGGAATATCCTATGATTTGCTTTAACTATGGCAGACCTGCAGCAGACGGCACTTATTCTGCCAGAACCAAATACGGAATGATAGGTGTAATCATCCACGAGGTAGGCCACAATTTCTTTCCTATGATTGTGAACTCCGATGAAAGACAATGGACCTGGATGGATGAGGGTTTGAATAGCTTCCTACAGTTTATAGCACAGGAAGAATGGGAGCCAAATTATCCGAGCCGTAGAGGCCCTGCAGGTAATATTGTATCCTACATGAAAGGTGACAAAAGTAATATCCGCCCTATCATGACCAACTCTGAAAACATTATTCAGTTTGGCAATAATGCTTATGGAAAACCTGCAACGGCTCTTAATATTTTAAGAGAAACGGTAATGGGTCGAGAACTTTTCGATAAATCCTTCAAAACCTTTTCCGAAAGATGGGCTTTCAAACACCCTACACCTGATGATTTCTTCAGAACGATGGAAGATGCATCAGCAGTTGATTTGGATTGGTTCTGGAGAGGTTGGTTCTACTCTGTTGATCATGTGGATATAGCTATTGACAAGGTACAGTGGTTTAAAATAGACAGCAAAAATCCTGAGGTAGAAAACAAATTCAGGAAAGAACGCAGCATGGAAGAAAATTACCATGTAACTCCTGATAAAAACAAACAAGAAGGAGTGACAACAGTAGTAGAAAAACATCCTGAATTAAAAGATTTCTATAATAGCTACGATGAGTTTGCTGTGACAGAAGAAGATAGAAAAGCTTACAAAACTTTTACGGCTTCCTTAAATGAGAAAGAAAAAGAATTGATTCAAGGTGGGTATAATTTCTACGAAGTACATTTCACCAATGAAGGCGGTTTAGTAATGCCAATAATTGTAGAAATGACATTCAGAGATGGCACCAAAGAATTGAAGAAATTGCCGGCTGAAATATGGAGAAAGCACGAAAATAAGGTAAGCAAAGTATTTGTAACCCAGAAAGAGGTTGTACAATTTCAGATAGACCCTAAAAGAGAAACAGCTGATACAGACGAGGAAAACAACTATTGGCCACCACGAAGTATCCCCAACAGGTTTGAATTGTATCAGAGGAGCCAGAGCACCCCAAGAGGACAATCTCCGGCTGATAATGAAATGAGCAGAGCACAAAAGAAATAATATTATTAGCTTAACTAGCTTTAAAAGCCACTATGAAAATTCATAATGGCTTTTTTTATGTCAAATCTTACATGCTATACACGAATGTATTTAATTTCATGTATTTTTAGCCCATAAAATATCATTTAACCAATTCAATCTCATTTTTTGCTCATAAAGAATACAAATGTCTATAATCCCTGATTTTCAATTTCACATATTCTAGTGATTACGGAGATAATTGTATTAACTACTTTTAAGTTCTTTTTCAAAACCTATAAAAACATGACTATTCAAAACTCCATTAAATCCCTATTACTACTATCTGCTTTCTTGTTTTGGCAAGCTTGCGGTAACAAAGAAACAGAAGTAAAAGAATCAAATATTAATTACTCCGAAGAGCTGGCCAAAGAAGTGAGCTTTGTCACCAATGGAGATATACATTTTGATGATGTAGTTCAGGTTATCTTCAATGATGATGTAATAGATGAAAGTGAAGTAGGGAGTTCTCCGAAGAATGTTTTTGATTTTAGTCCGAATGTGGAGGGTAAAGCAATATGGGAAAGTAGAAGTGTACTTAAATTTATTCCTGAGAAAGGATTTCCTATTAGAGAACAGATCAATGGAACATTAGATTTACAAAAACTCAATCCAAAATTCAAAACAATTAACTTAGAAGAGCTTAAATTCTATTTGAATGTAATAGGAAGAGAAATTGCTTCTTTTGATGAAAACCTTGACTTGAAAGATAGAAATGACCCATCCATCTTGTTATATAAAGGTACTATTCATTTCACCGAAAAAACAGATATAGAAGTATTGAAAAAATCGGCTAGTTTAAAGGGTGAAAATTCATTAGATCTAAATTGGAGCAAAATTGATGATAAAACCTTTCAATTTATAAGCAGTGATATCACCAGAACAGATTCAGAAATTAACTATAATTTTGAAATTGATGCTTCTGATCTGGATTTGGAAAGTGATTATGCTACACAATTTGTAATAGCTCCTCTGGAAGAAATGAAACCTACTACTTATCTGGCGGAAGAAGATGGAAAAAGCCCAAGAGTAAGGGTGAAATTCTCTGATGAGTTGGACATGGAGCAAAATATAGATGGCTTAATTGCTGTGAAGCCTAACGTAAAGTTTGAAGCTAAAAAACTAGGAAATGCTGTTATACTTGATGGTAATTTTAAATTCGGGGAAAACTATGAAATCACTATTCAGAAAGGGTTAAGAAGTAAATGGGCTACAAAAACTTCCACCAGTTTTTCAGGAAAGGTCAGTTTTTCAAATATTGCTCCCCAATTAGAGTTTGCTTCAGACGGAATTATTTTACCAAGCTCTAATAATAAAAAAATTCAGTTTTATACCACTAACCTTAAAAGAGTTCATTTAGAGGTTAAAAAGATATTTAGTGAAAAAGTAGGCCAGTTTATTGATAATGAACAACTCACAAGTACTAAAAACAGAAAAACAGCCTTTAACGACAGCTATTCCAGCAGCGTAGGAGTTATAATAAAAAACCAAAGCCTTGATTTAGGTGATTCGAAAAATGAATGGTTACTTAATGAATTCGACCTTTCAGAGCTTTTTGGTAAATATCAGGATGGTATTTACCTTATCAGGATAAACTTCACCCCCGAAGATTTGGCGATAGCTGTGGAGGGCGATCAACTCAGTTATATCCAGGAAAAAGGTCAGGTGTATAAGCCTGTTTTCTTAAGCGATTTAGGAATGACCATGAAGATAAGCGACAATGACAGGAAAATATTTGTAAATGATATTGTTACTTCCAAGCCGCTATCAAATGTCAGCGTTTCTTTACTGGACTATAATGGCGATGAAGTGGCCATCAGCAGAACCGATGGAAATGGTGTAGCCACTTTCAATGCTAAGAGATACTTCTATTACGCAGTGGCCAGAGATGGTAAAAGTATAAGTGCATTAAAGAAAGATGAAACACAATGGAGCAGCTCCGGTTTTGATATTGGAGGTGTTTACGATTCTAAAAACAGCACCAAAGGATTTATTTATACAGAAAGAGGCGTTTACAGACCCGGAGACTCCATTCATGTGAGTTTAATTGTAAGGAATAAGGACAATACCTTCCCTCAGGACCACCCTGCCAACATTACTGTGCGAGATCCTGAATATAATATTGTGCATCAACAAACATTAGTTCGCTCTACTGATGGATTTTATGTTTTCGGATTTAATACAGGAGAAAACGCACCTACAGGAAATTACAGTATTGAAATAAAAGCAGGTGGCTCTTACTTCAACAAAAATCTTAAAATAGAAACTGTTGTAGCAGAGAAATTAAAGGTGCTTGTTAAACCGGGAAAAAGAGTTTACACCTCAACTGACCAGTCCATCAATTACAGTATTGAAGCTAGCTACTTGTTTGGAGCTCCGGCAGCCAACTTAAAGGCTGAAGTAGAGGTAGAAGTAATTCCTGCGACTAAAAGCTTCCCTAAATACAAAGATTTTAATTTCACACGTGCCGATTTAGAATACAAATCTTTCACCAAGAATATTTTAAAAGGAACCCTTAATTCCAACGGGATTTTAGAGGCCAACTGGGTATTACCTCCACTAGGTGCAGTGCCCTCTATTTTAAAGGTAAAGCTGAACGCCAAAGTACTGGAGAAAGGTGGAATGCCAAATGAAGGATGGAATGTGGTGGATTTAGAGCCTTATCCGAATTTTGTTGGTATTCAGGATCCCAGCGGCTATGGTTACTACAAAACGGGAGAGGAAGTAAAGTTTCCTGTATTACTTTTAAATAGCAAAGGTGAAAAGGTTAACGGTAAAAATCTAAATTATAAGATATACCGAAACGATAAAAACTGGTGGTATCAATATGATAACAGAAGAAATTATCAGCTGAAATACAAGGAGGATAACAAAACTTATTTAGAAACAGAGGGCAGTATCACCACACAAAATAATAATAATTATATCAGCTTTAACCCAACTGCGAATGGTGAATATCTAATAGAAGTAAGTGATGGCGGTAATGGACATGCGGCTTCGTTATTTTTCAGTGCCTACCGCTATGGCTCAGTACCAGGCGGTGACCTGAACGAGGGAAATTTAGCATTAAGAGCAGATAAGGATGTATACGCTCCGGGTGAAACGGCTAAAATTAATTTCCCTAATCCGCAACAAGGTCGTATTTTACTCACGGTGGAAAGAGGGAATGAAATGTTGAGCTGGAAGTGGATTACACCTTCTGACAAAGATGGGAATGAAATAACTATTGATATTCCTGTGAAAAGTGATATGACTCCTAATGTGTATGCCACCGTATCGGTGATTCAGCCACACGATCAAACGGTAAATGACAGACCAATCCGTACTTTTGGGATTATTCCAATCAAAGTAGTTGATCCGGCAACTAAAAAACAATTTGAGATTAAGGCAGATAAAAACTTAGTACCCAATAAGTCATTCGAGATTGAAATCAACACTATCGACCAAAAACCCACACAATTTAGCATTGCTGTGGTGGATGAAGGCTTACTAAGCCTTACACAATTTAAAACTCCACAACCATGGGATGAATTCTTCCAAAAAGTAGGACTTTTTGTGGAAACTTATGACTTATACGGCCATGTCATTAGTGCAAATAAAAGTGATGTATTCCAGACTTTCTCTATCGGAGGGGATGCAGCATTAGATTACCGCGAATCACAAATTGACCCGGTTGATGGCAGCAAGCGCTTTAAGCCGGTAAGTATGTTTAAAGGCCCCTTAATGACTGATTCACGTGGCCGGGCTACAGTTCAGTTTGAGATGCCTAACTACAATGGTGCAGTCCGGGTAATGGTAGTAGGCGCCAGTGGTAATAGTTACGGAAGCGCAGAAAAAACTATTCCGGTAAAATCTGATATCATTGTTCAACCTACCATACCAAGGTTATTGAACCCGGGAGATGAATTTACTTTGCCGGTATCACTCTTCAAGATCAATCCGGATGTGAAAAATGCACAGTTTAAATTAGCAGTAGAAGGTCCTTTAGAAATAGTAGGAAATGCACAGTTTAATGTTGATTTCAGCAAAAAAGAAGAGGCCGATATTAGCTTTAAAGTGAGAGTAAAGGAAGCTATAGGTCAGGCAAAAATTATTTTAACAGGAACTGCAGGCAACATTAAAATCAACAATGAAACAGATATTAAAGTGGTACCTACCTCCACCAGAATTTATGAGAAAAAGACTGAAAAACTAGCTAAAGGCAGCAGTATTAGCATCAATGTGCCTGCATTAGGGCTAGATGGTACCAATAATGCCACTTTAGATCTCAATATTTTCCCTAATATGGATTTTGACCATCGTCTAAAATGGTTAATTCGTTATCCTTATGGCTGTATTGAGCAAACCACCTCATCAGTATTTCCTCAATTAATGTTGAAAGAAATGGGCTATTTCAAAAAGGATGAGCACGCTGAAATTGATAAAAACATCAATGATGGCATTAATAGGCTACAACAGTTTATTCTGGGAAGTGGCGCTTTTTCTTACTGGCCAGGTTATCAGACAGCATCAGAGTGGGGCTCTAATTATGCCACCCACTTTTTAGTAGAAGCTAAAAAAGCAGGGTATACTGTGCCGGATTATCTGTACGACAATGCCATAAAATATCATAATTCTGAGGCAAGAAATCATAGTGGCAAAATAACCACCCGTGTGAATAGAGCCTTTATTCTGGCTTTGGCCAATAAGGCTTCAATTGGTGAAATGAATTTGCTGATGGAAAACGAATTGAGCAATATGAGCAATGCAGAAAAGTGGATGCTAGCGGCAGCCTACCATTTAGCAGGGGTCGAGAACGTTAAAAACACCATTCTAACTTCTGCCGGAACAGAAACAAAAGAATATGACCCGTTTTCTTATAATTTTGGGTCTAAGCACAGAGACAATGCCATCATTTTATATGCCGCTATCCTGATGGAAGATATGGAGACTGCCGAACTCATGGCTAAATCCGTTGCTGCTACGCTTTCAGGAACAGATTATTTGAGTACACAGAGTTCAGGCTATATGCTACTTGCCCTAGGTAAATATTTCGATAAAGCGGGCATATCTATGAAAGATGGTCAGGTAATTACAGGTAAAATTAAGTTAGCAAATGGAGAAACGATTGATTTTAATGAAAAAGGCAGGTTGACTTTAGCCCTAAAAGATAACTTCAATAAAAACGTGACCATTGAGCTATCTGATGCTTCTAATGTAGACCAGATTTACGCAACGGTTTCTTATAATGGTGTGCCGTTGAAAGACCAAAGCACCAATATGAATAACAACCTGGCTTTGGAGGTGAAATGGTATGACAGCGAAGGAGCGGTAATCAATCCACAGAATTTAAAACAAGGAGATACTTTTTATGGTAGATTTAGTGTGCAAAACATCAGTCCGGTGGATAATGTAAGTGAAATTGCATTAGTGCAAATTTTCCCTTCAGGCTGGCAGATTGAAAATACTCGCTTAAACAATGAGCTCAATCCTGATTGGAGCAATAGCTGGAATCTGAACAAGGAAGAATATCTGGATTTGCGAGATGACCGCGCGATGTGGTTCTTTAGCTTAAACAGTAAAGAACCCAAAGATTTTATCATAAAACTGAATTGCGTAACAGCAGGAGAATTCTGGTTGCCAGGTACGCTAACAGAAGCGATGTACAATAACGACTTTAAGGCTACAACAACAGGCAAAAAAGTAGTGGTAAATGCTTTTAAATAAATAAGCAGTAGAACTTTTCCAAAGTTGAATCAAACTTTGGAAAAGTTAATTAAACTAAGTGATGAAGAGTAAGCAGGGTAAAAAATTAAAAAAATGGCATTGGACAGCAATTATTCTGCTGTCCCTTGTCATTATTTTTTTAGCCATCCCTCCTTCCTCCCCTTTATTCCCTGTGGATTATAGCACCGTAATTGAAGATGAGGACGGTCAGCTTTTACATGTTTATCTTAACAAAAAAGAACAATGGCACTTCCCTCCCGGTGATGATCGCATTCCCGAAAAATTGCAATCCGCAGTGATCAGTTTTGAGGATGAGAGATTTCAACGACATATCGGAATTGATTTGCAAGCAATAGCCAGAGCCACCTACAATAACATCAGCGAAGGCAAAATTACTAGTGGAGCCAGCACCCTCACCATGCAGGTAGCTCGAATGCGAAATCCCAAAGAGCGGAATTATTTAAACAAATTCATTGAAGTAATAGATGCCCTCAAGATTGACTTACATTACAGTAAAGAAGAAATATTGCATCTTTACTTAAATCAGGCCCCCTATGGAGGAAATGTGGTAGGATACCGTACTGCCTCTTATAAATTTTTTGGTAAACAACCTCAACAGCTCACCTGGGGCGAGGCCGCTACCCTTGCAGTGCTACCCAATGCTCCTGGCTTAATCTACCCCAATAAAAAAGACGAAAGACTTTTAATTAAGCGCAATAGCCTGCTAAAAAAGCTTTTTGAGAAAGGTATCATTCCTCAGCAGACTTACGAACTAGCAAGCATAGAACCGGTACCAGATCACTTTATCTCTTTTGATTCGGAAGCACCACATTTAGCGCGTTGGCTCAAGCAGCAAAACCCGGGCGAGTCACTAATTCAAACAACTATCAGCAAGAAAATACAGCGAACCGCTAACCAGATAGCACAAAAGCACCAAAACATTCTGGAGCCCTTTGGCATCCATAATCTTTCGATTCTAATAGCTGACACTAAAACGGGAGCCATCAAAGCCTATGTGGGCTCTCCTGATTTTTTCGATAATCAACATGGCGGGCAAGTAGACGGCGTGCAGTCAGCACGATCGAGCGGATCTATATTAAAGCCCTTTTTATACGCCTTGAGTATGGATGAAGGCTTGATTTTACCGCAAACCCTCATTCGCGATTTACCCACCTATTTTGAAGGTTTTGCTCCCAATAATGCCAGTGAAAAGTTTTTGGGAGTAGCTTCTGCCAAGGAAGCATTAGTGAGTTCTTTAAATATTCCAGCGGTGCGACTTCTCAACAGCTATGGGGTGTTTCAATTTTACGCAGTCTTAAAAAAAGCCGGTGTGAGCACTTTTTTCCGGTCTGCAGATGACTACGGCCTGCCCTTAATTTTGGGTGGTGCTGAAGTAAACATGTGGGATATGGTAGCACTTTATCGAGCATTAGCCAATGAAGGCCAAGTAAAACCCAATCAAATTCTGCAGAAAGACACTTTGACACAGAGCCAGCCTATCTTTAGTTCCGGAGCCTCCTTTTTAACGCTGGATATATTAAAAGAGCTGGTGAGGCCTGGCAGCGAATATTATTGGAGAAGCTTTAATCGCAGGCGGCCAATTGCTTGGAAAACAGGTACGAGTTTTGGCCATAAAGATGCCTGGGCGGTGGGTGTTAATCCGCAGTACACCATTGGCGTTTGGGTAGGTAATTTTAATGGTGAAACCAATAAAAATTTAAGTGGAGCCTCCTCAGCCGGGCCTATTTTATTTGATTTGCTGCAGACCTTACCATCGGACCCCAAGCAAAAATGGTTTACGAAAAACGATATGGATTTTAGTCAAAAAAGAATCTGTAGTTTGTCGGGATTTTCTGCAACTTCAGCTTGTATAGCCGTAGACACGGTTGATGCACCCTACTATATGAAGCCTTTGAAAACCTGCGATTACCATCAAATTAAATACTTTTCCAACTCAGGAAAATACCAAACCTGTTCACATTGCTGGAGTAGTTTAGGTGCCCTTAAAAAGAGTGTAACCACCTACTCACCTGATATCGCCTACTACTTAAGGGAAAACGGACAATACATTGAGCGCATCCCTACACATTACCCACATTGTCCGCGGTATAAAAGCGAGCAATCCGTTCAGATAATTTACCCTAATTTGGAAGCCAAGCTCTTTTTGCCACGTGATTATGATGGTGAAATTCAACAAGTGCTTTGCAAAGTGGGTAATACACAATCTGTTGAGAAAGTATTTTGGTATTTAGATGATGTGTTTTTAGGAAGCACAGAAATTGACCATAAAATGGCAGTAAAATTTAAGCCCGGCAATAATACCTTAAAAGTAGTTGATGAAAATGGTAGTGAAGATAGCAGGGTAGTTTTTGCGCAGTTGAGGGAGTGAACCATCCAATGTCTGATATTCCTAAATGCTCAAGTTTTAGCTTTATCTTCTAAGATTGTTATTTACTCTTATTTTTTATTATTAATGATCCCATATCTGCCTATTTGGCAACACAATTATTGGCAAGCTGCAAGCCTAAAAGCAATCTCTGGACTATCGTCTGACCAAAGCACAATCCCGGGACAAATTATTGAGGGATAGACGTCTGATTCATTTAATCTTTTTTGGGTCTTGTTTAGTGTTGAATAGATATACAATATATATCACTGTCCCTTCAATTTCATAAAAAATTATGGTTTGCTTACTCAGTACGGATTTCCTGAGACGTGATTTCCTCTCCGATTTAGGAAAGATAAGTGGGAATCGAAGAATAATATCAAGTTGATTAGAAAGCTTAGTTTTGAAATTTATTATTTCTTTTTGAGTCCACTCCTTTTTGAAATAATCTAAAATTTGTTCAAGGTTTTTAAGAGCTTCGTCAGTCCAGAAAAGCTTATACTTATAACCCATATTTCTTCTTTACTTGATCGTGATCAGTTACTCGACCTTCATCCACATCTTTTAAGCCCCTTTCAATTCCTTTTCTTTGTTCTTCATTCAAATCATCATACCAATCGTGAGTGGAAGATTTATTATCCTTTACCACTTTCAAATACTCTAATGTATCCTGATCATCGAGCCCGGTTACCCACTCAATAAGTTCTAATTTAATTACTTCTAGCCCCATTTTTTTAATATTTTATTACAAAGTTAAACTATTCCCTCAATTTAAATAAATCTGGAATGGTAACTATTAGTTCATTTATGATTTGTTAAAACTTCCAAACTTTCCCAAAACAATCGCTTTCCACACAAAGTTTGCACTGAATAAATAAGAAATTATACTTATGACATATTTTACCCTGCTATTTATTGACGGTAGTAAGCAAACTTTGCAAGCAGAAACGAAAGACGCCATGATCGCTGATTTCTGTAAAGAAGATTGCACACAGTTTCAGGAAAAAGTGAAGGAAATTCATTGGTTTGAGGAGGGTTTCCAATACATTGAAGACATTTACACAGGAAACATCAAGAAAATTATAGCGCTTACAGGCTAATTCTTATTCAATTAGAAATTAAATAAGCTTGTGTTATTACTATTTTCCTTCCACGTATTCTTTCAAATAACTATACCTTTCAGTCAGCTTTCCCTTATCAGCTATTGTGGCATTTTTAATCACTTCATCAGGATCATTATTAAGTAAATGGGGCAATACCCTATCAATTAATTGCCGACCAAAGCTTTCTGAAGCATCTCTGGGCAGTTCACAAGGCAAATTATCCACCGCCATTACAGTTAAATTGCTTTCCACACTAAATGCCGGCTCCACCTTATCTGAATCGGGATTGTAGTCGTAGACAGGCTCATCTATAGTGGCCGGTTTTTTGGTGCTCGGGATGGAGCCTTCAATATCGCAAGTAATATCGCCAATGATCTTAATTTTGAAATTGGAAAGTACCGCATCCTCACTCTTAAATAAAACAGGAGCACGAGGATCCCAGAAAGCGCAGGCTATCAGTACATCGGCTACTTTGGCATATTTAAGGAAATCAGCCTGGTAAGCACCCGGGTTTTTATGAAATTCTTCCCTTTTGAAGCCTCCACCTTCCTTGCGTTCGTGATAATCGTGGCTATTCAGCTGTGTAAACACCGGCCTATCAAATCTTTCGTTGAGAAACTCATAAGGAGTTACTTTTAAAATGTTAAGTCCGTACATCACTTCTATAGCTCCTTTAGCTACCCTTCCCCCACCAGTAATAGCTATTTTTATAGCCGGTAGTTTCACTTTCTTGTATTCGGATTGCATATCTGCCAAATCATAGCAATCCCTGGCCCTGCGTAGATTGAACATATTATAACGCTTTCCAAAAGTCCATATGGTATTGTAAGCTCCTACTATGCCGGCAAACCTGCCAAAAGCCACTATCCGCTGATTGGTTTTTGGATCTAGAAGACATTCATAGTCTACCAGTCTAATATTTTTATCCAAAACAGCTCTAAGCAAATCTCTGTTATAGGGTTGCTCCTTTATGGTATGGGAGAAAAAAAAATAGGTTTTATTGGGTATTAGCTTGTCGATAGGCACTTCTTTAACCCCAAGCAAAATATCACACGAATCCACCTCATCCACCATTTTCAAGTTGTTAAAAACAAACTCATCCGCTTTGAAAACCCTAACATCACTTTTTTGGATTTTCATGGACACATCAAATTTTTCCTCTACCTCCTTGGCTTGTGCCGGGTTCAAGGGGCTGCGTCTATCTACCGGAATTTTATCTTCACGAATAATGGCAATTTGGGTCATGGCAGTAAGTTTAAAAAGTATTTATTCAAAGGTATTGGATTAATAAGGATTTCCGACTCCAAGTAGCATCTTTTATATATTGACTAAATCTCTAAACAATATCAGCCATTACTCTCTCCACTCTTTTAAAGTAATATAAGCCGCTTAAGAATAACAAAATAACAATTGAGAATGAGAAATAGGCATAAGTACTAGGGGCATCTCCTCCTAAAATACTCCATCGGAAACCTTCTACTATACCTGCCATTGGGTTAGCATAATACAAATACGTACCCCATTCCGGTAAATTATTGATTACATCTTTGGCTTGGTAGCCTACCGGGGTGGCATATAAACCAAATTGGACTAAAAAAGGTACGATATGCTGAAAATCACGGTAGCGGATGGTGAGTGCACTTAACCAAATGCCCACTGCTAAAGCAGAAATAATGGTGAGCAGTATAAAAACAGGTAAGTAAATAATGCTTGAGGAGGGAGTAATTCCATAGTAAAACATTAAAATAATAATGAAAAGCATGGCGATGGCAAAATCCACAAACCCTACCAACGCTTTTGATAAAGGAATGACCAAGCGAGGAAAATAGATTTTCTTCACCATTTCCTGCGCACCAATAATGGAGTTACCCGACTGATTTAACACAAATGAAAAATAGGACCAGGCGCCTAAGCCTGCTACAGCAAATAAGGGATAGGGTATATCGCCCGTATCTACTTTGGCTACCCTGCCAAATACTACTGTAAAAATAATGAGTGTGGCTAGTGGCTGAATAACCGCCCAAAGTAAGCCTAAAAATGTTTGTGCATAGCGAACCCGAAGGTCACGATAAGCCAAAATCAAAAATAAATCTCTGTACTGCCAAAGCTCCTTGAGGTTGATTTTCCATTTGGGCTTGTCAGCATCTACTACTAGTCTATCCATAATATGGAGCAAAGATAATGGCTTTCAATAATATGCCCATTAAAATCTTGCTTTATATAGCGGTGAATATTAAGGGGTGGTCGAAAAATTGGTGATAGTTACGCTATTGTAAAGTATGATTTATCCTACTCAGACTGCTGCCTTGCTATTAAGGAAATTTTGATAATTTAGATTTGTATTTCAATCTGTAAAATCCCCTTTGTCCCCTCCCGATGCTTTGAGTCGGGAAAGGCTTTGAAAGAAAGGGGGAGAGTTCATGTGAAAAATTATTTCGATTTTAATCTCTAAATTAATGTCTTCAATTATGAGATTCAAGCCCCAGAGTGGGCGACATTTTGGTAGTGAAATGTAATTAGTCTGCTTAATTTTGGCGACATTTTTGTCTCACGCAAAGCGTGAAAAACAAAAATGATGACAAAATTTATACCTCAAAACAATTCATTAATCAACGGTGCTATACTCATTATCTTGAGAAAATCAGTCTCTTTCCTATTCATATTGGCATGCGTATCAGTGGTTATAACCTGCTCCAACAATCCGCAATCCATCAATTTTTGTAAGCCATCATTAATGAATAAGCCGTGGGTAGTAATTACATAAATTTTGGAAGCACCTGCTCCTTTATAAACCTTGGCTGCATTGATGATGCTGCCTCCGGAGCGAATCATATCATCATAAATAACTACTACTTTACCCTCTACATCGGCATTAACGGCTGTAATTTCAGTTTTATCTCCTGCTAGCCTTCTTTTAAGCAAAAATGCAGCATTTACACCTATGTCGTTAGCCAATGACTCTACCCATTTGGCACGACCGGCATCGGTGCTGGCTAAAACAAAATCTGCACCACCTACTTTTTTGGCTGCCTCAATAATAAGTTTTTTGCAGTAGACATGAAACGGCTGCAAGTCATTTTCGAAATAATGAGGAATGCCCTCCGTATGTAAATCGAATAAATATATTTTATTTCCTTTATGGCTTTTAGGTATAGAAGAAAGCAACCTGGCGCGGGTTTTTGCCGTCACGATTTCGCCTGATTTCACAGCTCTTTCCATTGTGGAATAGCCGAAGTAGGGCACAATAATACTTAATGAATTAGCGCCATAGGCTACAAGAGCAGAGGCTAAATCATATAATTCCATGGTTTCCACATCATTCAATGTGCCACCGATAAGTACTACATTCTTGTTTTCAACATTGCTTAGAATTCTTTGGTAGCGTTCGCCATCGTTAAAATCCCTTACCTCTACCTTGCCTTTTTTGAAATCTCCTTCAGCTAATACTTTCTCGGCTAAGTATTTATATTTTGCGGTATGAAATAAGATTTTTTTCATGATGATAATTGTTGTTTTGTAGTCTTTTTCGGATATTTTTTCAGTACCTGCAGCACTTTATTCCAGTCTGTTAATGGGTCAAACCCAGCTTTATCTTCAAAAAGCACATTGAAATAAGGCTTTTTAGAGTAATTTCCATAGCGCTTGTTCATCACTTCGGGATTTTCATTCACGTAGGAAAAATGAATATTATGTGATGCAAATAACGTAATATATTTTTCAATTTCAGAAGGATGCGAGCAAGTATATAAAATACAGCAGATATCTTTTCGCCTACTTATGAGTTGTAAAGCTTCCTTAGCCAGGGGGTAAAACTTTGTGGGCAATTCCGTGGCAGACCAGTTGGGCTCTAAGATCGTTTCATGGATATCTATAGCCCAATAGGTTTTGTCCCAACCTCGTGTCGTGGCCAATTCAAAAGCTTTTTTTATTGCTCTAGTAATCATTGAAGTATTTTTTCAGTGCTTATTGCCGCATTTTCTCTTATTTCCTCAAAGGTATATTCCTTGATGATTTTACCACTTTCAAATACAGTTACCAGCTCATCCTTTAACTCTGGGAATTCATCAGACCTCACGGTTTTATAGTTTCCGTTTTCCCGAATTAATTTCAGTTTTCCTGCTTTACTGATTTTAAAACTATCGACCATTTCGCCACTGCTATTTAATTCCTTTGGTCTTTTTTGTACCATTACCGGTTGGCCATCAATTTCTGCATAACTACATTTCAATGCATATTTTTGAGTGTCGCGGTCTATTTTTTGCAAAAGCGCTCCGCCCATGCCCAATACTAAGTTTTCCGCACTGATTCTCTGCTCTTTCAAAGCCTCATAAATTTCCTGAATAGCTTCATAATTGACTCCATCTCCCTGGATCACTCTTACTTGAGGAGGTAGCACTTTGTAGCCTTTCGCATTCTCAGTATAGCCAAATTGCATAAAAAGTATTTCAAATACCTTCAAAAGAGTTTGCACAGGATCACCGCTATCAGGTCGGATGACCAATACACCATCTCTTTGCAAAACTTGCTCTCTTAGCTCATCTCCCCAATAGTCTTTGCAGGCTCTGAAAATGTCATAGCTGTCGGATACACATGCCACTAAACCTGTAGGGAACTCATTGAGTACATGTCGGAAAATATCTTTTTCGCCCTCCTCACCCAATAAAGTAACAATGCTGTGCTCCGTTGCTGGGATGCTGTTGCCATAAACTCGTTGAGCCTGGTAATATTTTTGAGCAAAGACAGAAGCATAGATTGTATCGCTGCCATTAAAATTGATTAAGTGTGCACTGCCTCCAATGCCGGCACTTTCCATGCTGCTGGCTCCCCTGAAACCAAAATCATTTAGCACAAAAGGAATACCTGCTTCTGCACCTTCCGTTGCTGTTTCCCCATAATAGTGGCTGATCACTTGTTTAATTTCACGACTGAGAGTAGCCACAGTACTAGGATACCAAATTTGCATTAATAGCGTCTCCAGGAAATTAGGCAGCCAGTAGCACTCAGGGTCGGTATTTTCGATTGTCATGAGGACATTACTGATTGGAACAGATTTTCCTTCAGCTACCGCTTTAATCTTTACAGGTAATCTGCCCCCATATTTATCCAGAATGTACTGAAATTTATCTTTATTGAACACATCATTTCTTCCGAAAACAGCTTCCAAAATAGGTGCAGCCTCATCCAAATCAGCTTGTGTGAATGCGGGCCCCTCTAAATAGGTTTTCAAGAAATATTGCAGTCCGTAGAAAACAGTATTATCAAATTTACCACCTCTGCTTTCCAGGTAGCTGTACACTTTTTGTGTACCGGGATAATAGAGTTTGTGGTGTGAATATTTGTAGGCATCTGCGAGTAGTATAAGATTATTGTTGCGCATGGCTATTGAATTTAAGTGTTATCATTGATTGCGTAATGTCCGTTAGTTAAGAGTTCAATATAAACCTCAACCTTGCATCCTTCTCCGAATGGAGAAGGAAAATGCTCTTAACTAAACGCCATTTATTTTCTAATTACAATATTTTTCAATGATGAAATTGAATAGTTCTTTATGCTCAGGAGAAAGCTTGCCTGCATTTTTCATGGTTTTTAAGTCTTTCACAGAAAACCATTCCAGCTCTTTTATGTCGTCCTGAGCTTGCACCTCTCCTTCTGTATAATCACAACTAAAAAGCAAAGTGATGATTTGATCTACCTCGTTTTTGTATCGCCAATCAGGGATTTTAGCAGATACTTCATATTGCAAATTGTCAACTGTAAGGTCTCCACATTCCTCTTTCATTTCTCTGAGGGCAGCTGTTTCGTAGTTGTCATCTTCAGGATCGGAAAAGCCACCAACAAATCGCCAATTACTGGAATTAGCTTTTCTTCCCAGTAAAATCTCAGCTTTCTTATTGCGAAAAACTGCAATATCAACCGTAGGATATACCTTCTTGTACTGATTATGCAAAGCATATAATATACCGGCTCTGAAATCTCTGGAGTTAGAAACCTTATCGGCATATTTTTTTCTTAGTTCCGTAGCGCTATAGTCTCCATGCTCGGGCAACTCCACTATAGGTTTTTTTCCAAAATAGTAAGGTATAAAGCTATCTCTGCTTCCGTAAAGTGTAAAATTTTCATTAGGAAAGGCACTTTCCAGCATTTTATCTAAATTCTGAGACCAGTCTACATCACTTGGATGATCGCTTAAAGGCAACACTACTATCTCCTGAAATTCCTTTTTGATCATGGTTTCCCTCGTATAAAAATCATATGGGTTTTTACGACTACTCCGCACAGGACTTACTCCTAAAATAATGATGAGTTTGTCGTGCTGTTCTTTTACCTTTTGTATGAGGTCCAAGTGACCTTCATGTAAATAAGGTGTCTGAAATCTGGCTATGATTACTCCTGTTTGCATGATTATTTGTGTTATTTATACACAAATATAAATAGACATTTTTAAGACACAAATTTATTTGCGTATTTTTTACACATTTATTTTACACCTCCTCCTCGTTTGTCCCAAAGGGATGCCTTTGGCGCAACGAGGAGGATTGAGAATCACGTTTTTAACGTGGTAGAATGCGTTTCAATTGAAATGAATACTGATATGCCTATTACAAGCTTTAAAAGAGCTTTACAAAAGCTCATCTAAGAATCCTCGTTATAACTTTTGTAAAACTTGTGACTTAGGATAAGATTGAGTTTAATAGGGGCTTTAAGTTATTAATACTAAATAAACGAGGATTAGAAAATTACTGTTTAAACCTCAAAATTGATTCCTTGCTTTTTCAAGTCAAAATATTTCTTTTCATTGAATTGGTACAAAAATCCGGGCCGGCCGGCACCTTCTAACTGTTGCTTTTCTTTGGTTTCTTCTATGAAGCCATATTTGAGGATTTTCTTTTTGAAATTTCTTCTGTCGATGGGTCTTCCTAATACAGCAGAATAAAGTTTCTCGAGATCAGAAAAGGGGAATTTTTTATCTAATAATTCAAAGCCCACTGGCTCATATGTCATTTTACCTCGGAGCCTTTTAATTGCTACTTCAATAATTTGTTGGTGGTCGAAAGCCAGTACAGGAAGTTTTTTAATATTGAACCACTGCGCATCTATGGCATCTGTGCTAGCTTTAAGTTGAAAGGCGTCAGGCTTAATCAGGCAATAATATGCTACTGAGATCACTCTGTTTCTGGGATCTCTTTCTAGTTCGCTGAAACTATAGAGCTGTTCCAAATAATTAATGGAGACCCCGGTTTCTTCTTTCAACTCCCTTTCAATGGCAATTTCCAATGTTTCTTTATTTTTTACCAATCCACCTGGTAGCGCCCAAGATCCCTGAAAAGGCGCTATCTTTCGTTTAATTAACAATATGGATATGCCTTCTTTGGCTTTATAACCAAAAACTACTGCATCTACAGCAACTTTTATGTTTTGTATTTCTTCCATATTCAAATTTATTCAAAGCTAGGGTAAAATACATCAAATTTTGGTGGCTAAAAGCAAAACATTTGTAGGCGGATATTCCAGCGGCTCCATTTTTAAGTTGAAGAGTTGCACTTTACCCTCAAATCTGTTACTAGCAATCCATGGGTTGGTATAAGCGTGCGAAGCTTCTTTCACCTGAAAGGCATATGCCTCTAAGGTTGTTTTCCAATCTGTAAAACTCCAAAAACAAAAGCGCTCATGCATTTCACTGTTCCAATTGTCGTGGTAATCTTTTGTGAGCATAAATTCTGCTGCATCTTTGAGTGTAAGTTTGAAATAGCTTTCTCCCTCTATAGTTTCTTCAGAATAATGGATAAGATCATCTTCAGTTTTTCTAAAGTCTACACAAAATCTTTTAAATAAGGCATAAGTGCTTAAACCGCCTAAATACTTTGCTAACTCAGTAGGGCTCTCACAAACTTTTTGATAATCATCATTGCTGCCATCTTTATGATTCAACTGCATAAAAACCAATTGATCTCCATTTTCAGGGCCGATAACATCTCTGTTAATCCAGATGCCGCCACTTTGCAATTCCTCATAGCGGTTAGCTATAAACTGGAGTAAATCCTGCCTGTTGCCATAAGATTCAATTTCATGGGTAAGAGAGGAAGTATGGATAGTATTCATACTGTTCGACTCAAAAACGTGGGAGGTGACTGCATTTTTCTGGGCAAAAAACACATAGGGATTTCCAAATTCCCTATTATTTTTTCGTTGTTGGCAGATATCGAAAAGTTGTCGAGCTACTTCTATACCATAAAAATCTGACTCGCGAAATCGAGCATCTTCAGAAGCTTGTTTTATCCAGGAGCCAACGGCACAGCCTATATCACCAATAATACCTTGCTGGATATATTGTGCCGTCTCTTTGTATTTGATTTCTGCAATTTCATCCATCTGACGAACGTAAGAATTATAATCTCTTGATTCCGTGATGTCGCCATCTTCCCCAATAATTGGATCATTGAGGATATTCCTTACTTTTTCATCGAGGCTGTAGGTTTGCCATATTTTGATGGCCGAATCATGAATTAAATCAGTTAAATCCTGGTCTTGCTTCCACTGAGGATTTTCTGAAATGCCTTCTACTAATTCCCAGGGTAAAGCAGTACTATAGTCTTCGTACTTTGTGTCTAAAAGCTCCGCAGTTAATACTTCGAACCCCAATGCTTTGTACATTTCCATCACTGGTGTGGAGCATATGAGTTTGGTATTTTTGCTGTTTAACTGCAATTTATGTTCACTTTGATGGCTAATTTGCTTTAAGGTATAGGAGGCGAAATCTTTTAAATCTCCCACGTCATCAATTCCATAAACGTAAGTGCTCACGGGAATTCTTTTACAGAAATCCTGGATCATCATGGCACGGAGGTAAAAGGGAATCGGATTTCTTTTGGTACCGCTATGATTGGCAGAAGTAACTGCAAATATAATTCCTTCTATAGCATCCTTTCCATAATCCGAAATGAGATTTTGAAGATAATCATACTGAAATTGTGTGAGTAAATGATGCCTGCCTGGAAAAAGTAGATACATAGTTTGATTTTGAAAGATCTGTAAAGGAAATACTTATGCTTTTGATAAGCAATTATTTTCGCAGCCCTTTAAAATTATTCATACCGTTTACAACCAGATGTAAAGAAATAGGGTCTATCTCTCACTTAATAGAAATATATGTTGAAGAAAATATCAATCGTTCTGTTTTTACTATTCGCCTGTCAATTTTTGGTGTCGTGCATCTGCGACTGTGGCGATAGCTATGATATTAAGAAAACGTACACGGGTATTACCGTTTCTGCATTAAATACTTCCGGATTTAACAATACAGTTGTAGAAGATTCTGTTTTTAGAAATTCCTTCGGACTCGAGGTGATCATGGATTTCACTTCAGAGGAGATTGCAAAAACTGCCTACTTCAAAGCATCTGGCTTTAGTAGTGCCAATGCATTAAGTTGTGATTGCATTGGGCCTGATTATATTTACGAAGATGATATAGATTTCATTGACATATACAGAATAATTGGAGAAGAATCAGCTTTGGTGACAAGCGCTTTTTCAATCCAAAACTATAGCGGTGAATGGACTAGCCTGTATGAATTTTTCCAGATCAGAGATGAGTGGCACGATGGATTTCAAATTCAGCTAACAGATTTTGAAGCTGTTCCAGACACTAGCAAATTCTTAATTGAAGTGATAATGACATCGGGAAATAAATTTAGTGCTACTACCAAAGAAATTACATTTATATGAGCATCTTTAGTAAAGTATTTTCGCTACTTATTTGCATTTTCTTAATCCAGACTTTAGGCTCCTGTTTCTTGCGTTGTGATGATGCTAAATCTTATACAGTAAGTTATCAATCTGTTGATATTGTGACTTTTGATACCTCAGGTTTTACGTTAAAAAATGCAGATTCAGTACTGTACAAAAATGCTTTTGCTCTTCGAATTAATCTCCAGACTGAAGAAAAAGAAATTTCTGATTATAGAATTGCCTCATCAATAGGTTTTAATACAGCTAGTGCTTTACAGGAATGTGAGGATGCTTACTTTACTTATGAGGATGAAATTGATGATATACAGATAATTAGAATCGAAGAGGAGGGAAAAGAAACCAATATGACTAGTGCTTTTTCCAATATGGATTATAACGGTAAAAAAGTTAGTATAGCTGAGATGGTGGAGGCACAGAATGAAGACTATGGACCTTCCAATTATAGAAGCGAATATTTTAATGTAGAACTCAATGATTTTAAAGATTTACCCAAAATGTTTAAACTTAGGGTAGAGGTAAAATTGAAATCTGGCACTTTATTAATTAGCGAGACAGAAATTTTATATTTTGTCGATTAAGAACAGAAAAGAAGTACCCTTGTTTATTTTCATTTTATAAAGGTGTTTTGATTCGCTGATATAAAATACACTAGAAACCTTATGTAATTTCAATATTTTAGGTTTATTTGGCTTATTGAAATAATATAAATGGCCAAAAAAAAATCTTTACCCTTATCTTATAAACTCATTGCTTTACTGGCAGGCCCACTGGTATTTGCCGTCATTCAACTTTCAAATCCCCAGTTTTGGTTTGCTGAAATCGGTTGGGATGTTTTTTCCATTGCCCTATGGATGGTTATTTGGTGGATTTTTGAAGCAATTCCTATTTTCGCTACGGCCTTGTTGCCGATGATTTTATTCCCTACAACAGGGGTCTTCAAATTAGCCGAAGCTACAACTCCTTATGCCAGCCCTATTATTTTTCTATTTATGGGTGGTTTTATGCTTGCTTTAGCTTTGGAAAAACATCAGTTACATAGAAGGATTGCGCTTAATTTAATTCGTTTGACAGGTACACGAGCCAATGGTATTATCATGGGTTTTATGCTGGCTACTGCAGTGCTTAGCATGTGGATAAGCAATACAGCCACAGCGGTGATGATGTTACCTATTGCTTTGTCAGTGGTAAAACTACTAGACAGAAATGAGCAGACTTTTTCAGGTTTTGGTAAGTTCAAAACAGCTTTATTCTTAAGTATTGCCTATGCAGCCAATGTAGGTGGTATGGCTACTATCATCGGAACACCCCCAAATGTAGTATTAGTAGGTTTGGTGAAAAACATATTAGATCAGGAAATTTCATTTGCAGGCTGGCTAATCATAGGTTTACCTACAGTTACAATCATGCTTGTTTTAGTATATCTTATGCTTACGAGAGTACTTTTTAGGCATGGCATAGGTAAAATTGATCAGGCCGATGATTTCATAAAGGCAGAATTAAAAACTTTGGGTGGCTGGACGAAAGAGCAAAGATGGGTAGCCATTATTTTTAGCCTGACTGCCATTTGCTGGATAGCCAAAAGCCAAATTAATACGCTTATAGGATTTGATTTGCTCAACGACACAGTAACGGCTATGTCGGGCGGACTGGCCACTTTTATAGTACCGATTAATCGAAAAGGCAAGATGCTGATGAATTGGGAGAGTATGAAAAAGCTTCCTTGGGGTATTTTAATTTTATTTGGAGGAGGGATGGCATTGGCAAAAGCGATGGAAGAAGCGGGCTTTGTAGATCAAATAGGCATAGTTATTAGTCAGTATGATGCAATGCCGGTTTGGCTGTTGCTACTAATTTTAACTGCTTTAGCATTGTTCTTGACAGAGCTGATGAGTAATGTGGCATTGACTACTATTGCCATTCCGATGGTAATTAGTATAGCAGGAGGACTTTCTGTGGAGCCACTTTTATTGGCTATACCTGTGGCAATGGCTACTAGTTGCGCTTTTATGATGCCGATCAGTACCCCACCTAATGCTATCGTGTTTTCGAGCGGTTATATTAGCATCAAGCAAATGGTAAGGGCTGGGTTTGTGTTAAATTTAATAGCTATTCTTGTGCTGTTTTTGGCGGGAATATATTTAGCACCATTGGTTTTTTAAAATTATATAAAATGAAAATTGAACCCTTAAAACTTAAATCTGAACTCCATTCCAAAAATCTAACTCGTAAGATTGAAATTTTTGAACGATTACTAACGGAATTACAAAAGAAAGAATTGCCTACACACATCCTTGAGACGATAAATGAAGAGGTAACAAAAATCAATGAATTTAAATGGACCGAAAAGGATTTATCTAAGCGGATTGGAAAGGCTCAAAATAAAATTATAAACCAACTTGAAAAAGAATTGAAATTAGTTCCTAAAAACTACTACAGAAATCTATGGATGGTATTAGGAATGTCCGTTTTTGGGCTCCCTTTAGGGGTAGCTTTTGGTGTTAGCATAGGTCAATTAGGACTTATGGCTATCGGCTTACCTATTGGAATGGGCATAGGGATTGCAGTTGGCACTTCTTTAGATAAGAAAGCTAAACAAGAAGGCAGGCAGCTAGATGTAGAAACTAGCTAAATGATCAGCGACCTATTTATAGCGTCAATCGTATATTTTATCGAAAACACACCTGGATAATCCATGTAAAAGTGAAATTGATTCAATTTTATTTTATATTCAGCCTTTATTTTTAAAATTGTCTGAGTAGAGCATATCATTGTGTTATAGTCGGGCTTTTAATATGTATTCAATAAACCTAAAATCATGACTAGAACAGAACAATTAACTTATTGCACAAGATGCACAAACAGAAAAATGGATATGCAGCAAGGTCTACTTTGTGGATTAACTGCTGCAAAAGCAGATTTTCAAGACCAATGCGTCAGTTTCAATGTAGATGAAGCTGTAAAATTAGCCCCCACTACAAGTGAAGAGGAGCCGGTTTTTGCTCAGGATTTAATGAGTGCCATTCCTACCCAGGTGTACGAAAAATTAAGATTAGAACAAAACTTACCGATGGCAATAGGAGCCGGTGTTGCAGTAGGTTTGCTTGGTTCAGTTTTATGGGCTTTGCTTACTGTTTCTACTGGGTACCAAATTGGTTATATGGCCATAGCTATTGGAGCAGGAGTAGGTTTTTCTATGCGTTTTGCCGGTAAAGGAATCGACCAGATTTTTGGTATAAGTGGTGGAATTATAGCTGTTTTAAGTTGTGCTATAGGAAATTTCTTAAGTACTATCGGTTTTATAGCTAATTATGAATCATTGGGTTATTTTGAAACATTGACAATGTTTGATTATAACTACCTAATTCCGGTAATGCAGGAAACCTTTAGCGTGATCGATTTACTTTTTTACGGCTTTGCTGGATATGAAGGTTATAAATTTGCTTTCCGCTCTTTCAATCAGGATGATGTGGCTAAAATGAAAGGCTAAGCCTTCTGCTCATAAGAGCAACACTACATGAGTTTAACCAAAGGCTATCTTAAAAAGCAAAACCCGTTTCAATTAAAGCATATCCTAATTGGAATTGCCTGCTGGATAGCCTTTGCTTATATTTTATATGCATTTTTCTACATGTTTAGGGAAGTCATTAGATTTCTAACCGCTGGTGATGATTTAAGTGGAAATACTTTTCTAATACTTAATGCATCGGAAAATTATATCCATAACCTTTTCTTTGCTGCCCTAGCTTCGGCTCTAGGGTATTTACTAGCTTTCCGGTTTATACTGAGTATGCGTTCTATTGAACCTGACAGGAAAATCCGTCTCCATTTACGTCATTTAAGCAGTAACCAGGGTTTTTATTTCTGGACATTCCTGTTTTGGTTCGGTGAAACGGGAAGCTTTTTAGGAATATGGTATTTAGTATACCCATTACAGTACGACTTTAATTTCATTCGGGATGCTCCGGAATTTTTAATAATGTTACCAATTATTTTATTCTATTCTACGTGGCCTGGAATCAGGAAATTAGTAGGGTTGAGATGGAAAATATGGTGGTTGATATCCACCTCAATTTTTATTGCTATGAGCATCCTTTTTGCCTTTAAGGATTTTGTTAATGTTGACGTAATCAATGCTAATTTAAAAAAACGAATCATAGAAACGGCATTTATTCTGCATATGCCAGAAAGTAGCAATCCTGAACGAATACAAAGATTTTCTTTAACAAGTACTTTATATGTAGTTCAAGACCCTGTGGATAATGAAAAACCTCTCCTGTTTATTAATAATATTTCACAGCCTGTTACTTTTGATCATCTTGCTTTAGCAATTGATGAAGAAAAGAAGATGTTGGCTGAAGTGGAAAGAGATTATTTGATCATTAATGTAATGATGGACAGCTCTTTAAGCATCCAGTGCTTAAATCAAATAAAGCAGGTTTTGAGAACACAGCGTTTGCGATCCATTCAATATTCTACTGGTATTCTTCATTCAAGATATCCTTCTGATTATCCATATTTCAAATATTGGGGCATTCGCCAGACTTTACCTGTCTACTATCCAACATTGGAGGCTTTTTTGGACTCTACCGAAATGCTCAATTTAGCAAAGTATCGGCTTCGTTTACCAGAATCAGATTTATATAGAAATGACGATTTACAGAGAGCTAACAGAGTAAAAGTTGTAATAGATGAACAGCATTCTTATCTCAATAATCAGTTAATCAGCTCAGATAAACTACGTCAAACGCTCTATCAATTAATAAAGAAATATAGCCCTGATTTCAAAATTATCTATGAACCAGATTCGCAAACTAGCTATGGGAGATATATCCAATATCTGGATTTAATTATTTCAGCAAACGATAAATTAAGAAATGAAAGGAGCATGCATCTCTATGGTGAACCATTTGACCGGGATGCACATGGTAGAGATGAAAGCATCATCCTTGATCAATACCCTTACAACATTGTGGAATGGACTGAAGAGGAAAAGAGATTGAATGCATTATTAGAAAAGTCTAAATAGAATTGAAACTTACTCCACCACGCTGATCCTAACCTTCTTCTTTTTCAGTTTGCTATTGTTCACTTCTTTAAGGAGCTGTTTTACTTTGGCGGTTTTAACGGCTGCAAAGGCACAGTCTTGCTTCAATTCAATTACGCCTAGATCATCTTTCTTCAAACTACTTTCCTTAAAAAATAAGCCGGCAATATCACCTTTGGAAATTTTATCTTTTCTGCCACCCGAAATGAATAGGGTAGTCCATTCGGTATCTTTAGTGGTATTTTCAGTGGTAATTTGATCAATACTGCTTGTTTCAGCCTGGATAAAATCAGGGAGTTTTTCATCTGCTCCTTGCAATACATAAGCTGTACCCGACTGGTGCATCCTGGCAGTTCTACCATTCCGGTGCGTAAATTCTTCTGCTTTTATCGGTAGATGGTAATGGATGATGAATTGAATTTCCGGCACATCAATACCTCTAGCTGCTAAATCAGTGGCTAATAAAATATTGTAAGTGCCATTTCTGAACATAATTAAAGATCGCTCACGGTCTCTTTGTTCCAACCCCCCATAGAAATTGCCATGTTCAATGCCCAAATCTCGGAGGTAATCGCTTACTCTGTCTATGCTTTCTTTAAAATTACAGAAAATAATTCCCGGCTGCTTACCTAATTTTTGCAAAAGTTGACCCAAGGTTTCCAGTTTATCCTTTTTAGGTGATTGTATCACTTTTATGGCTAATTCAGATACGCCATCTTTCAAATAATTGATATAAAAAGGCTCTCTCAGCGCCATGAAAACAGGTAAATCTTTAGGCTGGGTGGCAGAAGTCAATATTTTTTTGCTCACATTAGGCAAACTCCAGATAATCTCCTTCATTTCAGCTTCAAAACCCACTTCTAAAGATTTATCGAACTCATCCAACACCAATGTTTTTATTTCATTCAAAGAAAAGCTTTCTCTGCGGATATGGTCAGCAATTCTACCGGGCGTCCCGACTAAAATAGCCGGTCTGTGCCTTAAATCTACCTTATCTTTGGCTCCTGCCCTTCCTCCGTATATTGCATTTGCTTTGTAACCCGTGCCCATCTCACGAATTACCTGCTCAATTTGGAGTGCTAATTCTCTTGATGGAACGAGAATTAAAGCCTGCACTTCAGAAATATCAACAGACAACCTTTCTATTAAAGGCAATAGAAAAGCAAGGGTTTTACCTGTTCCAGTGGGTGATAATAAGATGGTTTCTTCTCCCTTGGAAATGACTTCCAAAGCATCCAATTGCATGGGATTTAAAGTATCTATCCCGAGTTTATTAAGTATTTCTTGTCTGTTTTTAATTTCCTGAGCCATTTTGCAAAGCTAGGGGAATTCATCAATAAATTATAGCCATTCGATTAACAGAGGCTAAAAATGAAAAGAGTTCTTTCGATTTTGGCAAAAGAACTCTTCATTAAAGTGCATTTGATTATGCAAATCACATACTAAAGGGGCCTATAAATTTATTTTCATCTACATCAAAGAATACATACTTGGTCCCAGGAAGATCCCAAATAGCCAAAACAGTTCTATCTTCCTGCCCTTTCAGATCTACTCGCATGGCTGCTCCAACCGCATCGAAAGGAATTTCAAAAGAACCACCACCTGTCTTAATTTGGAATTCTTTGATAGAGCGAGGCTCAGTAAAGGTGCTAGGTTCGTAAATTGTGTATTCTGTACCTTCCATATTAAAAAGGCAGACCAGTTCTCTGCCTCCTACAGAGGCATCCATTGCTGCACCAATTGCACTAAAAGGCATGGTGTTATCAATTCCCCAAACGTTTATATCATAAACAGGAGAAAATCTACCGCTTCCATTGCTGAGCTCGTAGGCACTAAATTTCGTTCCATCTTTACTAAACATATATGTTTTTTCAGGATTGTTATCGCTTCTTACACTAGTTCCGGCACTTATCCCTTCATTTCTGAAAGGACATGAATAATCGGTCCCCCATTGCCAAAGTGCACTAGGTGCTATAAATGATCCGTTATTTCTATTGACGCCTATAAAATTGAGTCCGTCCAAATTAAATAATGCATTTGTTCCAGTAACATTGGTGGGAACGTAACACGCTGCTCCTACCGCAGCTCTGGCATCCGTGTAAACCGGTAGTCCCTGGCTTATATTTTCACAATTGGTGATAGTATATTTTGTAGCTAACGCAGTACTTACAACCTGCGCAGGATCGTATAAACTTCTCACAACATAAGAAAGTGGTGCGCCATTATTGATGGTTCCACCTTCTTTAATAAAGTTTTGTACGTTTTCTAAATCGCCCAGTAAAGCGCCATTGGCTAAATTAGCATCTCCACCATAGGCATAACCGCTAATTCTTTTGTTAGAAAGACTGTTGATGTGGGAGGCATCAATTTCCACACTTCCTGAAGAAAGTACGGCATCAAAAGAGGCGTCAATGGCAGCCCTGAGTTCAGTTTTGGATTGGGTAGACTGAATTAAGAGGTAAAAAATACGACCATAATTAACAGAAGAAATATAGGTTCCAGCATTTCCATCATAAATATATCGTGCCAGCTGATCAGGTGTAACACTTTCAGCAAAGATATCATCAGGCTCCGGCACATTATATACCATTGTGTAAAAAGATTGTGTGAGCTTTACCATATAACTATTATAGCTCACAGAGCTGTTGAAATCAAAAGACCCTTTTACTTTTGTGGAAAGAGTTGAATAACTAGCATTCATAGCCAAACCGATTTCTTCGGTTGAATTAATTTCTTTTATTTCAATGTTGGTATTAGCGGAGAGCTGCCCGTTATTATTTCCAATAATCCTGTTAGTAGCTACAGCGATTTCGGCAAAATTTACTTCCTGGACTTCTTCAGAAATATTCTCAGGGTTGGATCCGTTCAGCGTGCTAATGGTAATGGTTCCTCTGCCTCTTTTTAAAGGAATGATATCAGGGGTGGCTTTGCTTAAAGAGTTCCCCTGCAATAAATTTCCTGGAAAAATGACTTCTGTACCGGCGGTAAAAAGTGCAAAATCAGGATTATTTTCCGATAGTTCTACTTCTCTGTTGGTACATGTCCAGATTTCAGCTATGTTTTCCTCATTGAATAGTACAGTATCGGCTGTAGTAAGCTCCGTTTCCTTTCGATAGGATTCGCCAGGAACTTCAGGTGTTCCACCTGAAGCAATCACACCGTCAAAGGTGCTTAAGTCGGGTCCTGAAACGACCTCTTCTTTGTTGCAGCTGAATAGCAGAATGAGTAAAAGTGGATAGAATAAGTGATTGATTTTTAAGATTGATTTTTTCATAACATTTACATTTGTTTCTGTAAATGTGCATGTAACACTCTATACATCATAATTTTAGCAATGGACAAATGATGGACAAGCCTAAACAAATTTAACGAAAATTATTTTTTTCTTACAGCGCCAGTAAAAATGAATGAAGACTATCATCCCCTGAAAGGTTCAATTTTTTACGTAACCTGTAGCGGGCTTTATTCACACTATCAGGAGAAATATTGAGAATAGTGGCAATCTCCTTAGTACTCAAATTCATCTTCATTAAAGCTGCCAGTCGCATTTCATTATTGGTGAGGTCGTTGATGCGCTCTCTTAGTTTTACATCAAAATCTTCATGAACTTGCTCAAAGTACATTTTAAAATTTTCCCAGTCATTATCGGCCTGATGGTCATTTTTAATTAATTGTAATAGGCGATTCAACTCTTTTTTATGATCAACAGATTGCTGCTTAATATCTGTAATTTTGGATTGTAACTCCGAAAGCAGTTCGTTTTTTTGAACCAAATGTAAAGTATGAGTAGTAAGCTGCTTTTTGCTATGGTTGAGTTCGGTTTCATAATTTTGTTTTTCCTGCGCCTGCACTAGCTTTGCCCTCTTTAATTTCTGATAGACTCCGTACACTATCAAAGCAAAAATAATCAGAGAAGCAATAAGCCCGGTAAAGAGGAAGTTAGATTTTAACTCTTCAATCTTGGCTTTTTGATTTAAAATAATAATCTCCTCCTTTTGCTGTGCTATCTCGTTTTCCTTTTTCTCTGTTTCGTACAATGTTTGTAGCTCAGCTATTCTGTCACTTTTACTTATATTATAAATACTATCATTTAATAATTTAAACTGCTTTTGGTAATCCAAAGCAGCCTTAAAGTTGCCTTGCTTTTCCTTTATAAGTGAAAGCAGTTCCAATGCTGATTTTATGTTTTCTTTTGTCTGAGTGTTTCTTGCTATAATTAAACCTTGATTTACGTTATTCTCCGCCCTGGTTAACTGATTCTGATGATAAAGCACCCACCCCAAATTAATATAGTTGGCAGCAGTTAAGAGATTGAAGTCTGAATCAATACTCATTTGCAAAGCTTCCTGAAAAAGAGGATATGCTTTTTCGTAATTACCTTGTTCATAGTAGCACAAGGCCAGGGATGAAACAGCCTCGGTTAGAAGAGTAGGCGATTGAAGTTGCTTTGATAGCACGATACTTTTTTCAAGTAGCAAGACAGCAGAGTCATATTTCAATAAACTAGTGAACGTATCACCCCATTTTGTGAGCACTATCGCCACGGATCTTTGATCATTAAGAGATTGCGCAATCTGGTATGACTTTTTGTAGTATTGAATTGCTGACTCAAACTCTTCCATTAAGTCGTAAGAGTCGCCTATGTCTACGTAAGATGTGGCCAATCTTATAGAATCCTTATTTTGGGCAAATAAAACAGAAGCTTTCAGAAAGTTTTGAAGGGCCGTCTGATAATTTCCTTTCTCTTGCTCTATGCCACCCAATCCCTGGAATACTGAGGCTAATCTGCTGCTATCTCCTTCTTCAATAAATAAGTCGCCAGCCTGGTGGATGTAGAAGCGTGCGCTATCATAAGCCGATTCATCCTGAAATTCAAGTCCAATATTAAAGAGCATCACTCCCTGCAAGCCTTTAGCCTCCATCTGCTCATAAATTGCAAGAGCTTTCCTGTAATTTTTTATCACGCTATCTCGATCACCTAAAAAAGATTGGGCAATTCCTAAGCGTTGATAGCCAGTAGCAGTGCCGGTTTTAAAATCTATTTTTTGAGATTCATCAATAATGTCCCTGGCATATTTCACTCCTGAAGCAGGATCGTTGTAGGCAGTAGCTCGCCATAAATTGACCAGAATTTCTACCCTTGTGGAATCGTGTGGCGCTTTGTTTAGAGCGTCCGTCAGGCTATCCAGTTCGTTATTATTTTGAGCATTGCACAGGAAAGAAAACCCAAAAAACAATAGACTTATAGTATTTATTCTCGCACTAAACATTTTATAAAGCTCTGATAAGTAAGGCAATATATAAAAATTAAATTAATTAAGATTTGTTGCAAGCTTCAGAAAAATAGATTGGCACTTAACTACAGATTACTTTTAAGTTGATGCCGTTGTAGATTAAGTTACTATATTGCTATTCAATTCATCCAAAAAAACCTGTGAAAAGAAAGTTTGGTAAAATTCTAATAATAACTTCTGCGGTAATAATAACACTGATTTTCGCTGCATGGCAAACTTTTAATCATTATTGGAGAACGAATCAAACTTTTGACACTTTCACAACATTTACAGAGCCAGACTCCTTGAGCTTCACTGATATAATTTGGCATGAAAGCAGTTTCGGATCCATTCATACGGCTATCGGATCATTTTTAGTAAAAGTGCAATTGAATGGAATAGACGATTCTTTTTACATGCAGTTTGATACAGGAACACCTCGTACCATGTTGTACGGTAGAACTTTAAAAAAATTAAAGGAAAAATATCCCTCTTTGAAAACAGGGCAAAGTAAAAATGGAAATACTTATTTCAGTTCTGTTCAATTGAAAATAGCTGATGTGGCTTATGAGGCAGACTCATTAAGAATTCTTCCAAATATGGGTAGTAATATTTTGGATTCTTCATTTAATATTATTGGAACGGTTGGATATGATGCTATTGTAGGCAGAAAACTTATTCTCGACTTTAAAAACAATCATTTCGCAATAACTAATAAATCATTTGAGGAATTGGGAGATTTCAGGCATGTTGAAGGGGCTAGCGTTGATCGCTTTCCTATCTTATTGCCTGCCAAAGTAAATGATGAAGAAGTACAGCTTTGGTATGATACAGGATCCAGTATGTTTTCCTTACTACTTGCTAACAATAAACTAGCTGCGCTTGATAATGCAGGAGCAATAGATACCTTATGCTGTACCTCTGCATGGGGGAAATCCTATGAGTTTTACCGTAGGGAAATAGAGGGAAGTATTTCAATAGGGGATCTTAATGAACAAACACCTCAGGTTTACGCTTCAGAAGTTATGAATGAGGTGGCCTACTTCCCTAACTGGTTCATGATGGGCATAACAGGCAATCATATATTTCTGGATAAAATTATACTAGTGGATACCGAAAATAATGTATTTGGAATAAGCAATTAATGCTTATTAGCCAACTGCCCACATGCTGCATCAATATCTTTACCACGGCTTCTCCTTACATTCACTGTCACGTCCCTATCTTCTAAAAACTTTGCAAAAGCATCCAGTTTATCTGCTTCGGTATTCACAAAATTTGCCTGATCAATGGGATTATATTCAATCAAATTCACTTTAGCAGGTACATATTTAGTGAATTGCCATAGTTCTTTGGCATCTTCCAGGGTATCATTGAAATTATCGAAAACACAATACTCAAAAGTGACCTTATTCTTCGTTTTTTGGTAGTAGTACTGCAAGGCATCTCTCAGAATAGGGAGGTTGTTACTGTCATTGATGGCCATGATTTTACTTCGCTTTTCATCGTTAGCCGCATGTAGGGAAAGTGCCAGGTTAAATTTCACATCATCATCGGCCAGCTTCATAATCATCTTGGAAATACCAGCTGTAGAAACTGTTATCCGCTTAGGCGACATGTGCAATCCTTTTTCAGAAGTGATATGTTCGATCGATTCCAACACATTTTTGTAGTTAAGAAGTGGTTCACCCATTCCCATATATACAATATTAGTTAGAGGAATATCATAGTGTTGCTCTGCCAACTCTTTAATCATCACTACCTGATCATAAATCTCGGCTGCTTCCAGGTTACGCATCCTTTTTAAGTAACCTGTAGCACAAAATTTACAGCTTAATGAGCAACCGACTTGTGACGACACACAGGCTGTCATTCGGCTTGCAGTAGGAATAAGAACGCCTTCCACTTCATTGCCATCATGCAAGCGAAATGCTACTTTGATGGTTCTGTCACTACTTACTTGTTTGGATGCAATAGTGATTCTATTGATGCAGAAGTTTTCATTAAGCCACTCTCTCAAATCTTTGGAGAGATTGGTCATGTCTTCAAAACTAGCAGCAGATTTTACCCACAGCCACTCATAAATTTGCTTGGCTCTAAAAGCCTTTTCACCTTTTTCAGTGAGTGCACTGGCAATCTCTTCCACAGACATCTTTCGGATATCCTTTTTCGAGAGATTAACCTCAATAATTTCTTTAGGTAGTAGAGTAGCTTTTTCCTGCGTTGGCATCCTGCAAATTTACATTAATTAGATCACATAAGCAGAATCGAGTTGAAATAGTTCGACTCTGGGCTTAAATTTGGAATAGGGAGAAGTTATTAAGCAAAAAGATTAATTTCTTTTGCTAATCCTTCCTGATTAGTGATACTAATTTTTTTACCAATGATATTGATTAATCCATCTTTTTTAAATTCTGATAATAATCTAATGACGGTTTCAGTGGCTGTACCTACAATTTGAGCAAGGTCTTCACGCGTTAAAGCAATATCTATACCAGTGCTTTCGGCACCATCAATTCCGTATGTATCCTTTAACATCAGTAGAGTAGTCGCTAATCTTTGTCGCACATTTTTATTGGCCATGTCTGCCATTTTCTGTTCCATCACTCCTAAGTCGTGACAAACAGCCTGCATCAACCTGTTTTGAAAGGCAATGTCTTTAGCAACTAATTCATTAAAGCTGCTTTTAGGTATGAAACAAACTTTAGCTTCTTCCAGAATGGTAGCTGATGAGTTGTACTTCTCTCCAGAAAGCAAGGCTCTGTAACCTAAAAAATCTCCTTCTTTAGCTAGTCTGATGATTTGTTCTTTGCCTGAGTCATCAGTCTTAAAAATCTTTACTCTTCCCTCGCTTATACAAAATAGGCCCATTGGCAGTGTACCTTCCAAAAATAAAATCTGACCCTTATTATGCGATATAGTACTTTTATTTTCAGATAGTGTACAAAGTGCATCTCCTGGAAGATTTGAAAACATGGATTTTCTTCTGCTAAGACATAAATCACATGGAATATTTTTCACTTTTTTAGACATACTTCAAAAAATTTTAACGCTTAAAAAGTATTTAATTTACTTTTGTGTTTAAAGTTACATATAAATATGCGTAAAGAAAATTAAACAAGAGGCATATTTATTTTACATTTCAGCTTTGAAAAATAAAGTGTTACACCGATTAAAATGTATAACCCTTTAGATATCTATTAGCTTTTTGAGTTATTTGTTTTTGAGGGAATTGAAATTAAATTATTATCTTAGGGAAAGTAAAACCATTTTTATGAGCAAATCACTTTTAAAGGGCTTGGTTATAGTTGCAATTGGAGCCTTTATTATATTCTGGACGGTAGATCATAGCCCTTATGCACCATTAGGCCAGCAAATTACTGATATTCTCGATTCAAATGATTACCGAATGAGTAAATTCTGGTACTATGCCTGCTTGTTGGTAGGGAGCTTAACTGCAATATTTGGAATTAGGAAATTATTTAAATAAAAAAAGCCATACGAGAACGTATGGCTTTCAAAATTTTTAACCTTAAAATGTATTAAAAATTTGACCCAATATCTCCCTGGGCAACAATAGTTGCTAGTTGGTCCCCAGGACCTAGGTGAACATTCACATAACCATCAACCTCTAAGATTTCAGCATAAGTGAAAGAAGCTTCATCAACTCCTTGACCTACTTCAGTATCTGAAATACTTATCCCTGTTGCTCCATTGACAACATTAAAACTATAAATAATACCACCACCTACAGCAGCAGAATTCGCGTGAATATGCGCAGGATGTATTCCTTCTTCTGGTGTATTTTGCAAACTAATGGTTGCCAAAGCAAAACCACTTAATCGTTCTGCAAAAGTAATGTTTCCTGAAATACCGGCTACAGCTCTTTCCTCTAATGGATAAGTGATTGATTCTCCTGTTAATTCATTAATACCTATGTCCCCTTGAGCTACTATAGTTGCTAATTGATCTTCAGGACCTAAGTGAACATTCACATAACCATCTATTGCTAAGATCTCATCATAAGTGAAAGAGGCCTCGTCCTCTCCTTGTCCGACTTCAGTATCTGAAACGCTCATTCCGGTGGCTCCATTGACAGCGTTAAAGCTATAAATAATACCACCACCAATAGCAGCAGAATTCATATGGATATGAGCAGGATGCATTCCTTCTTCTGGAGTGTTTTGCAAATTAATAGTTGCTAGAGCAAAACCACTCAATCTTTCTTCGAAAGTGATGTTTCCGGAAATGCCTGGAGCTGCTCTTTCCTCTAACTCGTACGTCTTAGATTCTCCTGTTAATTCATTAATGCCTATATCGCCTTGAGCCACTATAGTTGCTAGTTGGTCTCCAGGACCTAAGTGAACATTCACGTAACCATCTAATTCTAAGATCTCAGCATAGGTGAAAGATGCTTCATTATCCCCTTGTCCGACTTCAGTATCTGAAACACTCATTCCGGTGGCTCCATTTACAGCATTAAAGCTATAAATAATATTGCCACCTATAGCTGCAGAATTCGCATGAATATGAGCAGGATGCATTCCTTCTTCTGGAGTGTTTTGCAAACTAATAGTTGCTAAAGCAAAACCACTCAATCTTTCTTCGAAAGTGATGCTTCCGGAAATGCCTGGAGCTGCTCTTTCCTCCAACTCGTACATCTTAGACTCTCCTGTTAATTCATTAATGCCTATATCACCTTGAGCCACTATAGTTGCTAATTGGTCTCCAGCACCTAAGTGAACATTTACATAACCATCAATATCTAAGATCTCAGCATAAGTGAAAGATGCTTCATTATCCCCTTGTCCGACTTCAGTATCTGAAACACTCATTCCTGTTGATCCATTTACAGCATTAAAGCTATAAATAATATTGCCACCAATAGCTGCAGAATTCATATGGATATGAGCAGGATGCACTCCTTCTTCAGGAGTGTTTTGCAAGCTAATAGTTGCTAAAGCAAAACCACTCAATCTTTCAGCAAAAGTGATATTTCCTGAAATGCCAGGAGCTGCTCTTTCTTCTAACTCATAAGTCTTGGTCTCTCCAGTTAATTCATTAATGCCTATATCGCCTTGAGCCACTATAGTTTCTATCTCTGTTGCACTTAAGTGCACGTTAATATAACCATCAAATTCCAAAAGGTCATCATAACTAATAACAGTACCAGCATTTGTTTCCTCTACAGTGGTTACACTTTCTCCTGTAGCTCCATCTACGTTGCTTAAACTTATTGCAACATCACCTCCAATTGCTGCTGAGTTAAAATGGATATGAGCCGGATGGTCTCCATTCGGTGGAGTGCCATCTAATGAAAGTGTAATTATAGTACTACCACCTTCTACCTCGGCAAAAACTGCTGTCCCACTAACTCCAGATTCCGCAATTTCTGCTAATTGATAGGTTTTTGTGACGCCCGTCAATTCAACTGTTTCATCCGGCATATCCGGAGCCATTGTGTCATCATCACTACAAGCCAGAAATAAAACACTCATCATCATAATGAATGCTACTTGCATGAATACTCTCAATTTTAAATTTTCTTTTTTAAACATATTATTTTTGTTTAATGGGTTTTACAAATTGTTCAACAAAATATAGTATCGAATGTTTAAAGTATCAATTCGATCCTATGTATGCTTAAGCTACGAAGTGACTCAAATTGCAGATTGGAATTAATTATGATGCTACAAAAATTGGCTGTTATGAGTATTAGGTATCGCTTTTTTCTAAAAATTATCTTAATAAATTTTAGAAAAAGTTGAAAGCGACAAAGAAGGGCAATATTATTATAAAATAAAAGCTGCCCTAAAATAATAGGACAGCTTTATCAGGTATTTCAAGAATTTGAGTAAGCTTTGATTATAGCTTGCTTAAGGAATGGGTTATCAAGATAAAAGTTGATGGTTTTCGCAATATCCTCTGGCTTTACCCAATCAGAAAAATCAGCATCCGGCATTCCTTCTCTGTTTGGTGGTGTATCAATAATACTTGGTACAACTACAGAGCAATTAATGCCATGATCTTTAGAATCAGCATTAATTACATCGGCTAAGGTGAAAATCATGCTTTTAGCTAAGCCATAAGCCAATTTACCTTTTAACTCACTTACATTTAAAACAGGCTTTGCCCCTATCAGGAAAATCTGACTTCCCTTTTTCATGTGCTCCATCAGAGGTTGAATCAAATGATAAGCAGTATCAAAATTTAATCTAATTTGATCATGAATGTCTTTCGTGGAGGTATTTTTCAAGTCCCCCATAGCAAATCCTCCAACAGTTAAAACAGCTCCTTCAATAGTTCCGGCTTCTGCAATAATTTGTTTAATGCTTCCTTTAGCTTTTTCGCCTTCCATTAAGTCAACAGCATATTTGGCTATATCTCTTTTATCAGCTTTTAATCGATCATCAGTGCCATACAGTCCAACTATATTTTTTCCTGCACTTTTTAATGCGTCTACTACTGCCGTGCCCAAATTTCCATCTGCACCGCTTATCAATATGTTCATGTTTACTTGTATTTATTTTTCAAAAGTTATTCCATTGGGTTCTGCCCCTAAAATTTCCAAATATTTAGATATGTCTGTTACCATAGCATCCGGACCACAAACATAAAATTGTTTGTTAAAACTGTTTACATGGCTTTTTAGGAAATTAAGATCTATTCTCTTGTTTTCATGACCCTCTATGTTCTCATTAGTTAGCGTGGAAATAAAATTTTCTCCTAATATCTCTTGAAAATAAGATTCCATTATCACATCATTACCCTTGTTATTTGAGAATATTAATTTATTACTATCTATTTTCCCTTCCTTTTCTAATTGTTTAAAAATAGCAATAAATGGAGTTACACCTGCACCGCCAGCGATAAAAGTGCCCTCACCTTTATATTCAATGGCTCCCCATGCCTCATCAATAATTAGCTCATCCCCTTCTAAAAGGTTGTCTAATTGATGAGTAACGCCTTTATGATCATGATAAGATTTTATGACAAATTGTAAATCATCATCTTCAGGCAACGAGGTAAATGTAAAGGGTCTTTTCTCTTCCTTCCATTCCGGTTTATTAATGGCCACTTCTGTTGCCTGACCCGGCTTAAATTTAAAATTATTAGGTTTTTCAATAGTATACTCCTTCACATCATGAGTAACTGATCTTATATTTTTGATTTTCACTGTGTATGACATAGTGTGATTTTATCGTTTATCAATTTAATTAAGTATTGTAATACTAAGAAACGAATTGGACCAAAAAAGTTATAAATAATAGTTTTTTAATCAATAATTAAAGTAGATAACAAATGTACATTTCTGGAATAAGTTTAAATTTTTCCTATTTTTTAATATATTTATAGAAATGGAATAAAGTATGGATGTACATTTTTTTACTTCTGACTTTATCTTTTTATGTAAGATTTTTAGGATAATCACTTTTTACTGTAAGCACTCATGACTGATCAGCAATTTCAAAAAATAATAAATCAATCGTCTGATCTAATTTGTAATATAAATGAAAAGCTGCAAATAATCTGGGCCAACGAAAAGCTATATAAAACTCTGGGTTGGCTAAAAAGTGATTTTGAACATAAGAAATTTACATTTTTTGTATCTACAGAAGATCACCAAATTTTCGAGAGTGGTATTAGCAATGCAAGGAATAAAAAACCTAATAATCCTTTCGTTATCTCCTGCCTACATAAAAATGGATCTACTGTACACATTCAATTTAAAGCACAAAAAGACATTGAGGTGGATAATTTTTATTTAATTGGCCAACCTCATATTTACATACAAAAAAGTACTCAGGAATTAATTAATGAAGATAAAAGATTCAAGTCTTTGGTGGAAAATTCAACCAACGGAATTGCCATTTTACAACCTGACGGATCCACTTCATATGTATCACCAAGCGTGGTGAAAATTTTAGGCTATCCTGAAAAGGAGATTATGAAAATGAAGTTAAATGACATTTTACACCCTGATGATGTTGCTGATGTTTTTATGAGTATCACTGATTCCTTAAATAACCCGGGCGTACCTATTTTAGGAAATTTATCAAGAGTTAAAAGAAAAAATGGCTCCTGGATTTGGGTTGAAGCCACCATTACCAATTTACTACACGACCCTGCAATTAACGGGATAGTAGACGATTTCAAAGACGTTACAGAAGCTAAAACAGCAACACAGCATTTAGAGCAATCAAAAAACAACTACCAAAAGCTTTTCAATTTCAGCCCCATTCCGATGTTCATCTATGAGGTAGACAACTACCAGATTAGGGAGGTAAACGAAGCAGCCATTCAACATTATGGCTATTCAAGGGAAGAATATACGCAAATGTCTGTTAAGGATATAAGACCTCTGAAAGACAGACACCTGGTAGAAGAAATCCACAGTAAGCTTGAGGATAAAGCAAAACTCGTTCATTTAGGAATAATTACACATCAAAAAAAAGACGGCTCCTATTGCAAAATGGAAGTTGTGGGCCAAAAATTAACTTACAATGATACAGAATGCATAATTGCTGCTGCCGATGATGTTACAGAAAAACAATTACTTCAGGGAATTGAGCAACTGGAAAGGGAAATCATGTCAAAATCTATACAGTTAGATTTTGACATCACCCAATTATTAAATGAATATGTACTAGGTCTGGAGTCTCTTTTCCCTGGAATGTATGTTTCAATATTAAAGGTAAGGGACAATAAGATTTGGAATTATATATCACCTTCCTTACCTAAAGCATACTTAAAAGAAATCGATGGCGTGTCCATAGGCAAAAATGCCGGTTCATGTGGCACAGCTGCTTACACCGGAAAAAAGGTAATAGTCAAAGATATTAACAACGATAAATTATGGGAAGATTATAAATCAGTTGCTTTAAAGAATAACCTGCAAAGCTGCTGGTCTCAGCCTATTTTTAATGCTAAAAAGGAGGTGCTGGCCACTTTTGCAAATTATTACTCTTTTGTAAAAGCACCATCCAATCTTGAGCAGGAATTATTTGACCGTTCTGCCGCATTGTTGAGCCTCCTTTTTGAACACCACCAAAAAAGTAAGGACTTACTCTCCAGCAACGAACGATATGATTACATCAATAAAGTAACTAATGATGTACTCTATGACTGGGATGTTGAAGAGGATGTTTTTAACTGGAGTGAAAGTTTCAAGAAAGTTTTCGGCCATGAGGTTAATGGAGTTTTCCGTTTAAAAGATTGGGCCGCTTTAATGCATCATGAGGACGATGCTATTCTCAGCGACAAATGGGACAGCTTTATTCAGGACAAAAAGCAAAACAGGTGGATACATGAGTTTCGCTTTCAAAAGGAAGATGGTAGTTTCGCATATGTTGAGGAAATAGGGTATTTACTACGCGACAGTAAAGGTAAAGCACTGCGAATGTTTGGCGTGGTAAGAGATAGAACAGCGCCAAAAACAGAACTTCTACAGAATCAGCTTCTTGAGGACATAAGTCAGGTCTTTAACAGTAATATATCCATTACAGAAACTTTAGATGTGGTTCTGGATCATTTGAATCAATATGGTGATTTTTCTCTCTCTGAAGTTTGGCTGTTAAACCATGATGAAAGTGCGATTAGCTTAATCTCTCATGCTATTAATTTTGACAATGGCACCCTTTTCTATAAAGAAAGCATGTCTTACAAAGCCTTTGCAAAAGGAGAAGGTTTACCTGGCACTGTCTGGGACAAAGGTGAAGCAGTTATTTGGAACAATTTAGGTGAATCAGCTGCCTTTAAGAGACGTTACGCTGCTAAAAAATCAGGTCTAATGGCTGGTTTAGGGCTCCCCATTTTTCAAAATAAAAAGCTTATTGGAATGGTGCTTTTTGCAGTTGACACCATGCATCATAAACTAAAATTTTACAAGACCTTTTTTGAACCCCTGGAACATCGTTTGGGTATTGAAATCATCAGAAAAAAAGCAGAGGAAGAGCTTCATATGTTTTTTCAATATTCTCCCGACATACTATGTATTGCTGCGCAAGATGGGAAGTTTAGAAAGGTTAATCCTGCTTTCAGTGAATTGTTGGGCTATACTGAAGAGGAAATTACTAACCAGATATTTATCAATTTTGTATTTGCGGAAGATGGACCAAACACACTTGTAGAATACAATGAAACTATTGCCGGTGATAGGCAAGCCAAAGACTATATAAACAGATATCTTACAAAATCAGGAGAACATAAATGGATTTCATGGAATTCATCCCAGGTATTTGGTACCGAGGGCCTCGTTTTTGCCTATGGCAGGGATATTACTGAAAAGAAAGAGTTGCAAGATCTGCTCGATCAGGCCAACCAATTAGCCCAAATTGGAGGCTGGGAATATGATTTGGAAACGGAAAAGATTTACTGGTCATCCATTACTCGTTCAATTCATGAAGTAGAAGGAGATTACAATCCAAGCCTCAAGGAAGCTTTAGATTTTTACAAAAAAGGTGAAAGTAGAAATAAGCTGCTTGAAGCCATTGACAGAGCGGTACAAGAACATGACAAATGGGATTTGGAATGTATCATAATTACTGCCAACAAAAAGGAGAAATGGGTAAGAACTATTGGAGAACCTGAAATTAAAGCTGGAAAGTGTGTTAAAATTGTGGGGAGTTTTCAGGATATCAACAAATATAAAAAATTGGAGCTGCGATTAAAGTCAGTATCTAATAATATTCCTGGTGTTATTTTTCAGTATAAACTACACCGTGATGGCTCAGATCAATTGCAATACCTAAGCTATGGCTCACATGAAATATGGGGAATGAGCCCCCGGGAATGCGAAGACAATAATGAGTTGATATGGCAACAAATTGAAGCTGGAGGAGATTTGCCGAAGGTTAGGCAAAGCATTAAGGAGTCTATGTTAAATGAGACTAACTGGAAATGTGAATGGAGAAGTATTCAACCCGATGGAAGTAAGAGGTGGCATAAAGGGCAAGCCAGCCCCCAAAAACGAAGTGATGGCTCTACAGTATGGGATTCATTAGTAATTGACATAACCGAAAAAAAAGAGCTGGAATTTTTGCTGGAGAGATCGAGCCAAATGGCACGCATTGGAAGCTGGGAAATGGATTTAAGAAACTCGCCAGATCATCCCATATACTGGTCACCAATGACTAGTAAAATCTTTGAAGTAGAGGATGGTTATGAAGTGTCCCACCAAGGCGGTTTGGCATTTTTCATCGGGGAATCCAAACAAAAACTTGAAAATGCAGTGGTTGCTTTAATTGAAGATGATGTGATGTACGACCTTGAGTTATTGATAGAAACTGCAAGGGGAAAGGAGAAATGGATTCGTTGTATTGGCCAATCTGAAAGAGTAGAGGGAAGGTGTATTAAAATATTTGGCAGCTTCCAGGACATTCATGAGAGAAAATTAGCTGAATTACAGTTAAAAAATGTATTTGAAGAAAGGAATAGTATTCTTGAGAACATCAGTGATGGCTTCTTTTCAGTGGATAATAAATGGACAGTGAATTATTGGAATGAGAAAGCTGAATTGTTATTAAGAACGGAGAAGGATGATATCTTGAACAAAAAGTTGTGGGATGTTTTTAACGAATCTCTGAATTCCGAATCAAAGGATAATTACATGAAAGCGATGGAACTCCAGCAACCCGTGTATTTTGATGATTATTATGAGCTTACAAATAGTTGGTTTGAAGTAAGTGCTTACCCTTCAGAAAATGGACTTTCTGTATTCTTTAAAGACATAACTGATAAAAAGAAAAATGAGGAACTGATTAAACTGTCCAATGAGCGCTTTGAAATGATTGCTCAGGCTACCAATGATGCCATTTGGGATTACAATGTGGCAGAGAATGAGCTATATTGGGGAGGTGGTTTTCAAAAGCTTTTTAGATATGACCTTTCTAAGGTGCAGCCTTCTTTTGAGCTACTATTGGAAAAAATTCATCCGGATGACAGAGCAAGAGTAGCTCAAAAAATTGAGGAATATATGACCACTGATTCTAGTAACAACTGGCGCGAAGAATATCAATTTTTAAGAGGAGATGGCACCTATGCTTTTGTTATTGACAGAGCTATTTTCCTAAGGAATGCAAAAGGCAAGGTACAAAGAGTAATTGGAGCGATGACTGATATTTCTCATAGGAAGGAATATGAAGAGTCTTTAAAAGAGCTTAATGCAACTTTAGACGAAAGAGCTAAAGAGCTTGCCAAATCTAATGCTGAGCTGGAGCAATTTGCTTATGTTGCCTCGCACGATTTACAAGAACCACTCAGAATGATTACCAGCTTTATGACACTTCTGTCAAATAAATATAAAGATCAATTAGATGAAAAAGCGAATAAATACATTCACTTTGCCGTAGATGGAGCCGAAAGGATGCGTCAAATTATTTTAGATTTATTAGAGTTTTCCAGAGCAGGCAAATTAGAGCAAGAGCATAAGAAAACCAATATTAAAGAGATTATAGAAGAAGCTTGCCTGCTGCAAAGAAAAGCGTTCGATGAGAAAAAGGCTAAGATAGTATTTAAAGATCTGCCTGACGTCCAAATATTTCAAGTGCCTTATTTGCAGGTTTTTCAGAACTTGATTGGTAATGCCCTCAAATACACAGACCAGGCCAGAACCCCGAAAATTTCTGTTTCAGGTAAATTAACTAAAAATGTGTATACCATAGCAGTGAAGGACAATGGAATAGGAATTGATAAAACTAATTTTGATAAGATTTTCGTGATTTTTAAAAGACTTCACTCAAAAGAAGATTTTAAAGGCACGGGTATGGGCTTGGCCATTGTGAAGAAAATTATCGAGAATTATGGAGGGAAAATATGGGTGGAATCTGAACCTGGAAAGGGAAGCACTTTTTACTTTACTATTCCTAAAAATAGTAAGAATTAATAATTCTCCATCAACCATTTTTAGCAATCAATCTAATAGTTCATTTATTCGATTGAAAAATCACTTCTACTTTAATAAACCTGTTTTGACATTTATTAGTATGAATTGCTTAAAAAGTATGAGGTGCCTCTAATACAATCGTGCAAAGTTTACCAACGGCTATCAGGCAGTTATACTTCGAACCAGCCTGACCCAGGCAAGCTGAACCCCGGGAATTACCCCCCTGAGGGTCGTAGGGCTGAGATGAATGAGTCTAGCGCATTAAAGAATCACAATTTGATTTTTTAGGGTACAGGTTATGATGTAGTATACATAAAAAAGTTTGCATTTGCTGAAAAACTCTTCAGGAGTAATCATTAATAAAAAAAATATAAAGCAGCTTTTACAATTTTGGAGGCTTTAAAGCAAGCCCTTATTAGTTATAGATACTATATTTAATTACGCTAACAAATAATTTTATATTACTTTATACATACTTATAATATTTAATTGCATTTTTAAAATATTTATTATACCTTTAAATATAATACAGATAAAAGTATTTAACTCTGATGAACGGTATATATTTGAAGATAAATTAGATTTTTTTTAATGTAAGATTATCTGGTCAATCTTAAAGCATTTTTTATTACCCCTTTTTTTTTTGAAGCTGCTCAATTTATACTCCTCAACATTGCAGTACACACAATTTTTTAACCATATAAACCAAAGTAATTATGTCAGATTCAAATCACCATGGAATGCACAGTTTTGAAGGTAAAAATGTGCTCTGTTCGCATCATTCTTTCGAAGAAGAAAGTTTTGGCCGTTTCGGCAGGATGTTCAGAGATTTACCTCCGCTTTACAATATTCCTTCTGCTCTTTCAGCATTAGGGAAGAAAGATGGCCCTATGAATGGGGGAAATACTCCTAAATTCACCGATTCTGTTCCTTTAGGGATGGTCTTTTTTGGGCAGTTTATTGATCATGATATCACATTTGATACTTCTACTAGCTTTAGTAGTATTAACAATCCCAACGAAATAGAAAATTCAAGATCAGCCGAACTTGATTTGGATAGTGTTTTTGGAGGAGGTCCAGAGGATGATCCTTTTCTTTATAGACCAAGAAGTGAAGGCTTTTACCTATTGACTGCTTTAAGCAATAATAATATAGGGCAAAATCAGGCTACTGAAAAACATGACCTGCAACGTAATGGCAAGGAAACAGCCATCATTGGCGACCCAAGAAACGATGAAAATAGAGTAATTTCTCAGATGCAGTTGGCTTTCATCAGATTCTATAATGCTAATTATAAACTTCTTAAAGATGCTAATCCAACTTATAGTCCTGAGCATTTATATGAAGAAGCTAGAAAAATTGCAACATGGCATTACCAATGGGTTATTGTAAATGAGTTTCTCCCAACTATGTGTGGTAAATACCTGGTTGCAGATATAATGGGCAATGGTCGCAAATTTTATCAGCCTGTTTACAGTGCTTTTATACCGGTAGAATTTTCAGTAGCAGCTTTTCGCTTTGGCCATACTATGATTGCACAAAACTTAAAATTACAATTGGATGGAGTAAGTAAAAGTATTTTTTCTCCCGAATTTGGTCAGGGTTTTGCTAGAATTACTAGTAGTAATCAGGCTATAGAATGGGACGCCTTTTTTGATTTTGGTACTAACTTCCAAAAAGCTGAGAAGCTTGATACCACCTTAGCTCCCATTCTATTAGAACTACCTTTTGTTCCATCTCCTAACCCAGATGATAAATCTTTAGCCACTAGAAACTACCGAAGAGGGCAAAGCTTCCTGCTGCCATCAGGTGAAAATGTTGCTACGTATATGCACAGAGATGAAAGTGAAATAGAACAAGTAGTAGATTTTGTACACAATAAAGTAAATGCTCATAATGTTGATTTGTCTGCAGGCATACCACTTTGGTTCTATATTTTAGCTGAGGCAGAAGTGGTGGGCAGACAAGATTCTGATACACAATTCTCACAAGGAGAAGGATTGGGGCCTGTAGGGGGTAGAATTGTAGCAGAAGTGCTCATCGGACTTTTAGAATTAGATAGAAACTCATTCTTAGGTAATAATCGTGATTGGGTGCCATCATTAGGCACAGCAGGTATTTTTACTATGAAAGATTTAATGGAAATAGCGGACAAGGCTTACGAACTTTAGGAAATATTTTTATTTGAAGACTTGCAATTAAAAAGTTGAGGCTAAAAATTTATATCTATCTCCTCTTTGACAAATCTGAAATTAAAGCTAACTTTTGCTAAATATTAGAAATCATGTCAAAAGAAAAATCAGTCAAAAAAGCTGTAAAGAAGGAGCCCACTAAGAATCTCAAAGAAAAAAGGGCGGACAAAAAGGCCAAGAAAGACAGCAAGAAAAGAGAGTAGGGAGATATTTTCTCTAAGCGTAATCCATTAATCAAAATCAAATATATAATGCTACCTTCAGTGGAGGTAGCATTTTTTATGAATGATAAATATACTAAATAAAATAGTAATAACTAATTATATTAGTATATTTATGTATGAATTCAGATAATCTCATAAAAGGAAGGGGAGCGCAACATAACCCACATAATAAGTTTTCAGCTTCAACATTTAGTTTAGAGGAAGATGCAATAATTGATGAATACACCCACCTGGATAAGCCTACGACAGAACTATTTTATGAGTCGCCCAGGAAAATAATCAATAAAGTAGCAAGTCCGGATGTGGGGATGTCTTATTCTTTGAACCCTTATCAAGGCTGTGAGCATGGTTGTGTTTATTGCTATGCCCGCACCACTCATGAATTTTGGGGCTACAATGCCGGGCTCGATTTTGAATCTAAAATAATTGTAAAAAAAAATGCAGCAGCTTTATTGGAAAAAGAGTTGCTTAAGCCAGGCTGGAAAGCACAACCCATTGTACTATCCGGTAATACCGATTGTTACCAACCCATAGAACAGAAGTTAAGAATTACCAGATCTTTATTACAGGTATTTGCTGACTATAGGCATCCAGTGGGAATTATCACTAAAAATGTAGCTTTTCTAAATGATTTGGACCTTTTGAAAGATTTAGCATCAGATAATTTAGTTAGAGTGATTTTATCCATCACCAGTTTGGATGAGAGCCTAAGGAGCAAATTGGAACCTAGAACAGCATCGGCTCAAAAGAAATTAGAAGCAATTGAAATATTGAGCCAGAATAATATTCCGGTAAGTATAATGACGGCTCCTATTATTCCGGGTTTAAACCACCATGAAATTCCTGCAATTATTGAAAAAGCAGCTCAGCATGGAGCCATCGATGCCGGATATACAGTAGTAAGGTTGAATGGTGCTGTTAAAGAAGTTTTTTCACATTGGCTAAAAAATCATTTTCCTGACAGATATAATAAGGTTTGGGCTGGTATTGCTTCCTTACATGGTGGAAAAGTAAGCGATTCTGAATGGAAAAGCAGGATGAGAGGCCTAGGGCTGGAAGCAGATATGATTAAACAGTTATTTGAAGTTGCCAGAAAAAAACACATGAATGGTGGCCAAAAAATAAAGTTGAATACTTCACTTTTTAGAAAAGGAGGTAATTACAAATTATTCTAATTGTACTTATCCTAAAAGATCAAACTGTTGCTTATTCGGAAATTTCAAATTAATTTTATCGATTACCTTATTTAACTGCCGTTGGTCCAGTTTGCTATCAAATTCAGTTTTACAACAATTTACGGTACTGAAAATGAAATCGTATATCTCTTTATAGTATAATTTCTTTTCATCGTCCACCTCAAGCATTTTCTCTAAACTAGCTAATAGTTGCAACATTACACGAACATCTTTCTTGCCATAATTTCTGATAGGTGTAAAATTTTGATACAATATATCCTCGAAAGTGATGGGCATTAAATATACACATATAATACTCTCATCATCCTTTAAGAATATTTGCTGTTGAATAAGCATGAGCTGAATAAATAATTCAGCCAATAAATCAATGGCTCTAATAGCCGTACCCGGATCATTAATGCCAGGGCTTAAAGCTTTCACTGCAATTTCCGAAATTTGACCGAAACCAAATGAAAAATGATCATTGATATGTTCCTCGGTATAAAGTGTAAAGCAGGCCATCAATGCTTGATCTTGCTCTTCATTCAATTCCTTGTTAGTAAGGGCAAAAGGATAATGTTCCACCAGATAGGTACCGGTTTTAATTTCCATTTTCACCTTCACATCATTTTCCTTACAAAAATCAGTCAAACTTTGGTATGAAATTCTTTTGAGAAAGCCTGATTTGGAGGATTTTTGTCTAAACCATCCTTTAAAATCCGGTTCCTCCTCTTTTATTGAACGATTCTCTGAGCTATCCTTTTCTTTAAAATCAGAAGCTTTGATGATTTTGTAGGTACTTTTTTTAAGGTCGTTCAAAATATTATCTACCTGAATTTTTTCTGAAATAGAATGAATAAAATACACAAAGAGTCCTAAACAGAAAATTGAAAGCACAATACTGATGAGAATTCCCAACGAAGGCATCTGAGATGCTTTTTCTTGAGCATCTATATTCACTATAAGTAATAAACTAAAGATTATTGTTCCTAAATAAAATCCCAGTACTATCTGATGGAATCTATTGGAAATAAGTCCTGGTAAAACCCTGGGGGATAAGGTGGCTGTGGCTCTGTTGAGAACCACCATTACCATGGAAAAACTAAACACCATTAAAGAAATAGTACTTCCTACTATGGTTCCCAAAATAAGTCGGGCGTTATCGGAATTGTGAACTAATGAAATAGATAATTTCTCTTTAAAGTTGAGTAAAGGATCAGTATATTCTATTTGTATTATGAAAAAGGATAGGGAAAGAAATACTACAGAAAGTAAGGTTGGATAAAAAGCTATGCTATTGATTACAATAAGGTAAAGCCTTTTAAATTCTTCTATCCATTTTTTCATAATGTCTTATTTTTTAGATCAGTTAATGAACTCAAATTTCTAATGTCTATCGGAATAGATTGACCATCCTGATAGATTTTAAGCTCTACAATATCTGCAGGTAAAATTACTTTTTCTTTTAATAGTCTGCTAATTACACCTTGTAGCACAGAACTTTTCAACACTGTTAATGACCCTAAAAAATCGAAAGTATTAATCCAGAAAAATATTTTGAGGTTAATGGTGCTCGTCCCAAATTCATTAATGATCACAAAAGGCCTGAGATTTTCTTTTTGCACAATATTTGGCATATTATATAAAGTATCTAAAATTGACTTGGTCACTTTTGTAATATCTTCACCATAGTCAATACCGATAACAAAATCATGTCGCATCAATCCATCTTTAGTATAATTAGTTAGCGGATTTTTTAATAATATAGCATTAGGCACGTAAATATCTCGTCCGTCAAAGGTTCGAATATGAGTGTTTCGAAGTGTCATCTCACTCACCCTGCCTAATATAGAATTAATTTCGATAATATCACCCCCTTTAAAAGGTCTGCTAAATGCTAAAAAGAAACCTGCCAGAAAATTTTCACCAATATCCTTAAATGCAAAGCCTAAAATTAAAGCAGATACACCTGCCCCGGCAAGTAAGCCCCCAGCGGCATTACCCAAACCTACTTGTTTAAGAAAAACAATTATGCCAATGATGGTAAATAGAAGCAAAACAGCTCTACCAATGAAAATAAGCAGTAATCTATCCTGCACTTTCTTCTTCAGGCGATTTTCAATGATTCTCCTTATAAAAACACCAATAAATATAAAAAATAATAGTAGCACTAAACCAAGTGTGATCTCAGGTGTTCTATCGAGAATATTTTCCCAGTAGGATTGAAAAGTAGAGATAAATCTTTCTTTCATATTTGTAAATTAAGTAGTGGAAGTTAATACATATGAGCTGAACTCTCTGCTGTATCAAAACATTTTGTAATATTTAATCCTGCTGAATAAGAATTATTTTACCTATATGCTCACTGCTTTCCATCAATTCATGGGCTTTTGCGGCCTCTTCCACAGGAAATTTTTGATAGATAATAGCTTTAATCAAACCAGATTCTATATGTGGCCAAATATGTTCCTTTAAATTTTTAGCTATTTTACCCTTAAATTCTGGTGATCTTGCTCGTAAGGTAGAGCCTGTTATAGTAAGCCTTTTGGCCATTACTTTTTTCATATTAATTTCAGAGTTGGCATTTTTCATGGCATTGATAATCACCAGCCTTCCTTCGGGTTTAAGCAAATCAATATTTTTAGCGGTGTAATCCCCTCCTACCATATCCAAAATAATATCAATACCATTGGGTTCAATCTCCTTCAGCACCTCAAGAAAATCATCTTTTTTATAGTTAATCGCTTTTACAGCACCTAATTTTTCAGCAAAAGCACATTTTTCATCCGTTCCTGCTGTGGCATATACTTTACCACCCATGGCCCTTACCATTTGTATAGCCGCTACACCAATACCAGATGTACCGCCATGCACTAGAAAAATTTCTCCTTTCTTGAATTGTCCACGGTCGAAAACATTGGTCCAAACAGTAAAAAAAGTTTCGGGCAAAGCTGCGGCTTCCTCAAAGCTGAGACCTGCCGGTAGGGGTAAGCATTGAACAGCAGGTGCTGCCACCTCAGTTGCATAACCCCCTCCGGCTAACAATGCGCAAACCTTATCTCCTATTTTCCATTCTGTTACTTTATTACCTATTCTTTTAATTACCCCAGCAACTTCCAAGCCGGGAATATCAGGATCCACCCCGTCTGGTGCCGGGTACTTTCCCTCCCGTTGGATAATATCAGGACGGTTAATCCCTGCCGCCTTTACTTCAATGAGAACCTCATCGGGCTTGAGGTCAGGCTTTGGCCTTTCCTGAATTTGTAACACTTCGGGTTTTCCGGGTTGGGTAATAACTACAGCTTGCATTCTATTCATTATTTTTTGAAAAATTCAGTGGTTTGATAACTTTCTATTAGTCATAATTTTACGCATTAATAGGGTTAAAGTTGAAATTCATGGTCTATCAAAAAAATAAGGTTGTTTTTCGTATTCTAAATAGAGAAAGATATAAACAATTTCAGCAGAATTTTAAAATTATTTAGTAAATTACTATGTAAATATGTATAACTATATGAAATTCATTCTTACTACTATTTTATTTTTTACGCAAATCATATTAGGTGCACAGTCAATAAGCAAAATTGATTCAATACAATCTCAGCTGAAGCATACAAATGACTTCGAAGTCCAACAATACCTTAGATTAGATCTTGCTAATGAATTTTTAGCCATTAGTCCATACAAGAGTGATAGCTTAGCTAAACTGGTATGGTCTGATTCCAAAATTAAGAACAATGTTGACCTGTACTCAAAGACTTTAAATCTATTAGCTCGCATTAATTTTAATGAGCAAAAGGACTTTGAAGCTTTAAAGTACTTTAAAGCGTTAGACTCCGTGCTTGAGAAAAACAATATCCAAAATGAATTACTGGTTAATTCTAAATTCCAACAATCGCAAATAGCGAAATTTACCTTCACGGAACAGGGCTTGGCTTTGTCAAAAGTTTATCTGGAGGAAATGTTAACTGTAGCGAAAGGAATGCATGATCAGACTCAAATCCACAGATCTTACCAGGCTTATGGAAATTATTTTGGACTTTTAGCGGATGTAACAAAAAATGAGGACTTATATGATTCTGCTATTTATTTTTTTCAAAAGGCACTAGACTTTTTCCTTATTGAACATGACACTTTAAACATCTCTCAATCTTATTGGAATTTAAGCTCGGTAGCAGTACGCACAAAAGAGTTTAAGCAGGCAGAAGAGTATTTATTGAAAAGAGTAAATCTTTTAAGAAATGTAAACAACTTACTAGAGCTTGGTAATTCATATAACAGTTTAGCAGGATTCTATTCCAGAAGAGTACAAAATTATGAAAAAGGATTAACATATTACGATTCCGCCATGGCTGTCTATCAAAAGACGGGCTTTATGAATCAAAGCTCCAGATTAGGCATATATAACGGATATGCGCTAACTTACTATGACTTGGGAAGGTATAAAGAAGGATTTGAATGGCTGGATAAAGCGTACCTTTTGAAAGATTCATTAGATAGAAATAAAAGCAGAGAAGCGACTATAAATTTTGAAAGCAAATACCAATCTGATAAAAAGCAGGCCGAAATTGAGATTTTGGAGGCCAGTAATAAATTAGTTTTGGAAGAGAAAAGAAATCAATTAATTGCATTTCTGGGAGCAGTAGTAGTTGTATTCCTATCAGCACTTTTCTTTTTCTTACTCTACCGCAACAGACAGAAGACCGCTCATAAGTTACAAGAAATCAATGAAATGAAGTCTACCTTTTTTGCAAATATCTCACATGAATTCCGAACCCCTCTTACATTAATAAAGGCTCCGGCAGAGATGCAATTGGCTTCAGAAGAACTCAGCGAAACTCACAGGCAACAATTGTCGAGCATTAACAGAAATGCGGACCGACTTTTAGATTTAGTTGATCAATTACTAGATCTATCCAAATTAGAAGCAAAGAAAATCGTTTTGAAGGTACGCCCTGTTCAACCTGCCAATTGGCTTAAGGCTTTCACGCAATCTTTTCAATATGTAGCTGCCCAGAAAAACATTAAACTCAAAGTATCAATTGAATGCGCTGAGGAAGAGATGATGCTTGACCCCCACCTATTAGAGAAAGTAATAAGCAATCTTTTAACAAATGCAGTTAAATATACGAATAACGAAGGGGAAATAATTTTTGAAGCAACAATTAAAGCGGAAACACTGCATTTGAAGATTCAAAACACAGGGGAATTAATTTCAAGTGGAAACCACGATAAAGTTTTTGAAAGATTTTACCAGTTAAATACACACACCACCGGGGTTGGTATTGGTCTTGCTCTGGTGAAGGAATTGGTTGAATTGCATCATGGCTCTATTTCCTTAACAACTAGTACAACACACAATATTTTTGCTATAGAAATACCTATTAATAGCACTGCTTATAATAAGGCTGAGATCGACCGAACACAAACTGAAAAGATGAATCTTAATGGAAGGGCGCAGCAGGAAATTCGAAATAAATTGGTAGAAAATGTGAGTGAAGTGGCTTTTACGGATGATTTGCTGAATGCAGATCGATCGATTCTCTTAATAGTAGATGATAATGCTGAAATCAGAAGATTAATAAAACAACAATTTGAGTCAGATTATCAAATTGAAGAGGCAGAGAATGGAAAAATTGGCATCCAAAAGGCTATCTCTATAGTACCTGATATCATTATTTCAGATATCATGATGCCTGAAACTGATGGCATAGAACTGACAAGGCAGCTTAAAACAGATGAGCGAACCAGCCATATTCCTATCATTTTATTGACTGCAAAGGCAGGTGAAGAGAATGAACTAATTGGCCTTGAAAATAAAGCTGACGATTATATATTGAAACCTTTTAGTCCGGAAAAGCTCAGATTACGTGTACAAAACCTTATTGAAATAAGGAGAAAATTAAGAGACAGATACAGCCAGGAAGTCATATTGAAGCCGAAAGATATTGCAATCAGCACGCATGATGAAATCTTTTTAGAGAAAGTCCAAATACTATTAGACAAGAAGTTGACAGAAAGTGAATTCACATCAGAATATTTTAGCAGAGAAATAGGAATGAGTCGAATGCAATTGCATCGCAAGTTGAAGGCATTAGTAGGTTTAAGCACAACAGAATTTATTAGGTCTCAACGTTTAAAAATGGCTACTTATATCCTCCTCAATTCCGACATTAATATTTCAGAGGTTGCGTACGAAGTTGGGTTTAATGACCCTTCGTATTTTACTAAATGCTTTAAAGCCAGTTACGGTATTTCTCCTGGAAATTATGCTAAAGCACAATTGCAGAAGAAAAAAAAGATTAATCTAATTGCTTTGAAAAATAATTTTTTTTGAGAAAGGGATAAAAAGGATTGTATGTTACTAATTATGAAAGAAGTTGCCGGACAAGTTGTTATTGAAGCTTGTATACTTACAATAATCCGAATTAAACAGAAAAACTTCCGGTTATTAGAAATACCGGAAGCTTACTCTTAGAACTTTACATTATATAAATAGGGGCTTATTCCTGTACTATCTTTCTGATTTTATGATTATCTGTATCTGCCACATAAACATTTCCATCAGCATCAACAGTTACACCTTTCAGACCGTTAAACCTTGCTAATGCTGCGCTGCCATCAGTATCCCCTCGCCTGCCATTTCCTGCTAGTGTGCTCACTACGCCTGCTGCAGTAATCTTTCTAATTTTTTCATTTTGTAAATCCGCAACATATACGTTCCCATCAGCATCCACAGCCACATCTGATGGACGATTTAATTGCGCATCTGCTCCAATACCTTCATCATCTCCAGAATCTCCACTTCCCGCAAAAGTGCTCACTTCACCTGTCGGGGTAATTTTTTTAATTTTATGATTGTCTGCATCCGCTACATATACATTTCCGCTGGCATCTACAGCCACGCCTCGCGTTCCTTTAAACCTTGCATCCGATCCTGTTCCATTTACGTCTCCTACACTACCATTTCCTGCCAGGGTACTTACTTCGCCAGCTGGTGTAATTTTTCTAATCTTGTAATTGTCGGCATCTGCTACATACACATTTCCACTTGCATCTACTGCTACGCCTAAGGGAGCATCAAATCGTGCCGATGTTCCTGGACCATCTAGGTCTCCTTCAATACCGCTTCCTGCTAGGGTACTTACTTCTCCGGCGGGGGTGATTTTCCTGATCTTTTGATTACTTAAATCCGCCACATATACGTTCCCGCTTACATCTACAGCAACATCTGAAGGGTTATCGAACTGTGCATCTGCTCCAGCACCATCAGCATCACCTTGAACGCCACTACCCGCAAGAGTGCTCACTAAACCCGCTTCTGAAATCTTTTTGATTTTGTGATTTTTTGAATCAGCAACATAAACATTCCCATCGATATCTACAGCTACCCCTAAAGGTGAAGCAAATTGAGCTGATGTGCCGTTTCCAATAACATCTCCAAAAGTGCCATCCCCTGCCAAGGTGCTTACTATGCCATCGGGGATGTCCTCATAAGTAAAAACGGGGCCAGACATTTCCATTTCCCCTACTACTACTTTTATTGGTCCGGAAGTTGCCTCGCCAGGAGCAATAACTATTATTTCCGAGTTTGTAACGCTACTTACGCTCCCCTCCACATTATTGAAAAATATTTTAACATTTTCCGTGATTACGCCAAATCCTGCAACAGAAATTCTGACCTGAGTACCTGCTGACCCACTCGCTGGGGAAATGCCTGTCACACTAACTTCGCTTTGCTGATCCTCATCGCTGCTACATCCAATTATAATAATGGCTACCATTAATAGTACAGAAATGATACCGCCTAGTGGGCTAAATTGCTTCTTCATTGTATTTGGTTTTTGTGGTTCTTAAAATTTTAATGGCGCTGGCAACAACTAAAGCAGAATTTCACTTCATCGCTTTGTGAAAAAATAATCTTTATACTTTTAGCTAATGCTTACTTTATGCAATCCTAACATTGATTTTTTACTAATCAAATAATCTAATGCAAAATTGCCCCTGATTTTCTAAAACTTTTGTAATCAATGTAACACAATCTTGGCGATATGTAACATTGAAGAACAATTCGCTTATTAAGTGGCAAAGAAATGCTTCTTTAACTTCTTTAAAATATTAGGTGGTCTTTCAAGATTAGCTTTTCAAAGCCGCAACATCACGTTAAGGAGCAGGCCAAGTAGTAGCAAACATTAAACATTAATTGAAATCCAGCATGTCTGCAAATATTAAAAATTGCAGATATTAAATTGATTCATAATGAATAAATGATTCAATAAATACCCCCAGATTGAAATCCAGGGGTATTGTTACATATGACCTAAGATAGGTTACATAATTACTACAGAAGTTTATAGGTCGATAGTAGATTTACCCGAAATCTAACCCGCTAACAATTAATTATGAAAAACTTATCTCTCATTTTAGCCACATGTTTATTTCTTTGGAATTGTTCCTCAGATGACTCATTAGAAGACGTCCTCAGCCAACAAATTATTATCTCTACAGATATCAACGAAGATACTATCCTTGAAGATATTATAGAAGACCCTACAATAGCGGATTATGTAATTAGGGGCTATTTGGATGTACGCGCAGTTCTCACTATTGAGCCAGGGGTTGTGATTGCCTTTGCGGCAAACTCGGGATTATTTATTGAAGGAGTGGGTTCGGCTAATGGAACGATTAGAGCAGTGGGAACTGCACAAAAACCAATAGTATTTACGGGTATGGAAAAAATCCCTGGCTTCTGGAAAGGCATTACGATATTAGCTAACGATGTTCGAAATGAAATCAGCTTTTGCGTTCTGGAATATGCAGGAAGTGATTTCCTGGTTTCTTATGGTTCATTGGATATTAAAGGGGGGCTAGCACTGGAAAGCCTTTCAGGTGGATTTAACGGTAGTGTGAAATTGAATAATACTACAATTCAATCTTGCCTCGGATATGGTTTTATAGTGGAGCAGGGCGCTATACTTAGAGAGTTTTCTTCCAACAGTTTCCTGGAAAATGAAGAAGCCGCTGTACGATTAGATGCTGACAATGCAGGCCTCATGGACGCTAACAGCATCTATGTCGGAAATAACGGAATTGAGGGAGTTGAAGTTAATGCAAGTGGCAGCCCAACGCACCGCCTTACTGCAGATGCTACCTGGAGTTCATTACAGGATGGAGCCTCTTATGTAATTGCACAGACATTTTCTGCAGAAGCTAGACTTACTATTGAAGCAGGTGCTACCCTAGCTTTTGAGGCTAATCAAACGATCACTTTTAGAGAAGATTTTAGCGGCAACAATGACGGAATTCTAATAGCTAACGGTACAGAAAGCGAAAATATCACTTTTACTGCTGTAGAACCAGAACCAGGATATTGGCAAGGTTTAGTGATACGAAGTAGCAGTAACTCAAACAGCATGGATTATTGTGTGGTGGAATTTGGCGGAAGCGATTTAGTAAGTGGTTTAAGAGCCAATGTAATTTTGGATAAGGATGGTGCTTTTGATGCTCCAAATTTGACTATTAATAACTCCATTTTACGCAATAGCTTAGGGTGTGGAATTGCAGTAGATCAATTTGGAGGGACTCTAAATGCAATTGATAACACTTTTGAGAATAATGATGGCAATAATATTTGTCTGTGATTGATGCCTAGCATTAATTGAAAATACCTTGTTAAAATGTGACGGTGGAAAGAAAACAAAAAGGCTACGAAGGCACATTGAAAATAGATCTGGAAAAGAAAATTTTACTCAATGTAGACCACCTCACCAAAGGACAATATGAAATTATCATTATTCAAAATGGCAAGCCTGTTAAGCAAATACATTTTACTAAGAAATGAACCACACATAAAGCATTAAAATGAAAAAATCACCTAAAATAGCTTTAATCCTCTTTATGTTTTTGCCCTTCTTGTCCTGCTTGGAGGAGGGAATCCCTCAAACGGATTCAAGGCTTGCAAATATCTCCAATTTGCTACCTGACTCAGGCTATTATGGTGATACAATCCGACTCACAGGCTCACAATTATCAGAAGTTGATTCTCTGTTTTTAAATGGAATGAAGGCCCTCGTACTTAATAGTTCCGATGAAGATTTGAACTTTACCGTGCCTTTTAACAGCTCTACAGGACCTGTTTCAGTTTTGAACCCTTTTGGAATAAGTATTGGTCCTGATTTTACTGTTTTAGGTGAAAATGATAGTACACCCCAATTCATATTTATCGATTCTATCAGTCCTGCTGAAGGATTGGCATTAACTCAGGTAAAACTCTATGGTGGTAATTTTGGAAATAATGCTAATGCATTACAAGTTCTGCTAAATCAGGTAGCAGTTGAAGTGGTTTCTGTTACAGATAGCGAAGTTGAATTTATTGTAGGAGCCAATTCAACAACGGGAAATGTATCTGTTGTGCTGAGATCAGACACTACAGTAGGCCCTGTTTTTACGGTGTTGCCACCTAATACTTTAAGTATTCAGGCCATAAATCCAGACTCAGGGCCGGAACTTACTCAGGTTTTAGTTACAGGGACTAATTTTGGTAATCAGCTGAATGACATAGAAGTTACTCTAAATGGTGAACAAGCAAATGTTAATAGTGTCTCGAACACTGAAATAGTATTTATTGTGCCTGATGGAGCTACTACAGGCTCAGTTGTGGTTAGCAAAATAAGCGATGGACAGGAAGCTGAGGGTCCCATATTTACAGTGATCAATCCTGAAATCAGCATTGCATCTATAAACCCTAATTCCGGGCCGGAACTGACACAGGTACTTATCGCTGGCGGGAATTTTGGCAGTCAGCAAAATGATATAATGGTGACTCTCAACGGAGATGAAGCTGACCTTGTGAGTGTCTCGAACACAGAAATAGTTTTTATAGTGCCTGATGGAGCCACAACAGGACCTGTTGTGGTTAGCAAAATGAGCGATGGACAGGAAGCTGAGGGTCCCATATTTACAGTAATCAATCCTGAAATCAGTATTGCATCTATAAACCCTAATTCCGGGCCGGAACTGACACAGGTACTTATCACCGGCGAGAATTTTGGCAGTCAGCAAAATGATATAATGGTGACTCTAAACGGAGATGAAGCTGACCTTGTGAGTGTCTCGAACACTGAAATAGTTTTTATAGTGCCTGATGGAGCCACTACCGGTGCTGTAGTAGTTAACAAAATCAGCAATGGACAAGAAGCGGAAGGACCGGTATTTACAGTGACAGATCCTCCGTTGGTTGTTACTGTGAGTACGGTGGTCAGTGATGGAGTAGGAAACCCATTTGACATTATACAACTGACTAATTTCCTTCTAATTTCCGATGATGCCGGACATAGAATCCGTCTGTACGATTTAAATACCAATCAATTTGTAGCCAACATTGGGAACGGTCAGTCCGGTTTTATAAATGGTCCTTCAGCAAGTGCGCAATTTAACTTGCCTTCAGGAATGGCACTCAATGGAAATGGTAACCTTATCATTGCGGATCGCTCCAATCATGTGATTCGAGGTGTTTCTGGAGGAAATGTTTCCACCATATCAGGTATAGGCCAGGCTGGATTTGCAGATGGAGATATGTTTCAACAAGCTCAATATAATAATCCTGTTGGCGTAGCTATTGATGGCAGTATGATCTATGTGGCAGATTTCCAAAACCATGCCATAAGGAGGATCAATTTACAGACTCAACAGGTGAGCACTATTGCCGGAAACGGAACACCAGGCTTTGCTAATGGGAACAGTAATGTCTCTCGTCTCAATTTTCCTGCAGGTATTGTACTTGATGGAAACGGAAATTTAATTATAGCTGACTACCTCAATCATAGCATCAGATCACTAAATCTTTCCACTTTGAACTTGACCACTTTGGCAGGTACCAATATAGCCGGTTTTGAAGATGGGGATAATGCAGTTGCCAGATTTAACCAACCAATAGATGTATCAGTAGATACTGAAGGAAAAATTTACGTGGCAGACGGACTCAACCACAGCATAAGAATGATAGATAATGGAGAAACTATCACACTGGCAGGTACCGGAAGCCCTGGCGACCAGAATGGAGTCGGAACCAATGCACAATTCGATACACCAACCAGTGTCTTTGCCATATCTAGCACTGAAATATTAGTGGGTGATTATAGTAACAATTCCATTAAACGGCTAATAATAGAATGAAAAGACAATGTACCATACCAATAATTGCCGCTCTTCTTCTCTTAAGCTTTTCAACTCAGGCTCAAGATCTTGAGAATTTAAAAGATAAAAAGCCGGTGACTTTCTCAGGAAATGTAGGACTAGGAATGCAAACCTATGCCACCAATAGAGAAAACCCTTCCAGACAAGGCTTTATCTGGTCTGTTTATGGGTCTCCTACTCTAAGCATTTATGGGCTTACCTTGCCCTTCAGTTTCGTCCTCAGCAGAAAAAATGAAGAATTCAGGCAGCCATTCAACCAATTTGGAGTAAGTCCTTATTACAAATGGATCAAGCTACATTTGGGGTTTAGAAATATGTCGTTTTCCGATTTTACCTTAAACGGACATGTTTTTAATGGAGTAGGAGTAGAACTCGATCCTGGAAACTGGAGATTTGGTGCCATGTACGGAACCTTATTAGAGCCTATCTCACCAGACTTTGCGGATGAGTACCTGGTGCAACCTACTTATAAAAGAAAAGGCTATTCGGTAAAAATAGGCTACGGCACAAGTAGCAATTTTCTGGATTTAATATTGTTTAAAGGCAGAGATCTGGTGAATTCTATAGAAGCACCCCTTGATAGTGCAACCGTAAACCCACAGGAAAACCTTGTACTAGGCATTAAAACGCAGCAAAGACTATTCAACACTTTGATTTTTTCAGCTGATATAGGCCTGAGCGGTTGGACCAGCAACCGATTTGCAGAGGGCGGTGACAATACTGATATCCCATTCTCGGGAATTGTTAATAGTTTGCTGGACGTCAACTATTCTACACAATTTCTAACTGCTGCAAAATCTGCGCTTTCTCTTAGAATAAGGCAGTTGAACCTACGCTTGCAATACCAACGCATTGAACCGGATTACCAAACAATGGGAGCCTACTTCTTCAATAACGACCTGGAGAATATAACATTCTCTCCTAGCTGGGCGATGTTTAAAAGAAAACTAACTGTAAATACCAGCATTGGCTGGCAACGGAATAATCTCTTTGAAGATAAAAGCAACCAAACCAATAGAAGGATTAATTCCATTCAGCTGAATTTTTCACCTGCAACCAAACTTAATTTTTCAGGATCATATACCAATTTTCAAATTAACCAGAGGCAAATCAATCTTGTAACCCGTGATGTAATTGATTCTCTACAATTACAACAGTTCTCCAATAACCTTTCCTTAAATATGAATTACAATTTTGGAGACAAAGTGAAAGTCTACGGCATCAGCGCTGGGTATAGCAACCAATCTATGAGCCAGGAAATGAGCAATGAGGGTTTAGGCAATAACGATTCAAAGTCTGTTAGTCCTCATTTTGCCTTTAGGTTTAATAATAGAGATAGCAAATGGGGCTACAGAGCCACTATCAATTACAACAACTTCGAAAATAGCACTATAAGTACATTCCGCTGGGGGTTTAATCTAAATACTAACAAGTCATTTTCGGATGACAAATTTTCTCTGAACGGTACCTTAGCTTACAATATTACACAGCTCGATGGAGAACAGGGTGGTAGAACCCTAAGATTTGGAATCAGAGGTAACTATAAGCCAGCTGAAAAACATTCTATTGGCTTTGGTACCGATTTAATACGACAGAATTCTTCAAATGAACGAGTACGAAATTTCTCTGAATTTTTGGGTAATCTAACCTATAGCTATGCCTTTTAAGGGCTTTTAAAATGACGATTATGAAAAAATATTTCTTCCTTATACTTCTTTTAAGCACCATCACAAGCTTTAAAATCTGGGCTCAATTCCCCTTGGATGTTCAAATAAATGTAGCAGCTCCCTATCCCGTGAGATTATCTGAATACACTGATATCTCATCTCAAATTTTCATTAACGTAAACAACACCAGCGGGGAGAGTTATGATATCACATTTTTAGGAACTCTTACCAACCAGAGTAGGGGCATAAGAATAGAAACTGATCCAAATAATCCTGCTTCTCGCTGTATAACTATCAGCCCAGGTATGAATTCTCTTTCCGGAGCAGATTTAGAGGGTATTTTTGATCCGAACAGACTGCGATTATCAGGAATTACAGCTTCACAAATCCGTGGAGACCAGGCGCTGCCGGAGGGCGACTATGAGCTTTGTCTTCGGGCGTTTAGTTGTGTATCAAGTGGCCTTGCCCTTTCTCCACCTCCTCAGTTGATGATGGGCTGCTTTAGTATTCCAAATGCTTACGTGGATCCACCAGTTATTATTAACCCGGAATGTGGTGCTATCATTTCTGAAGATGCTCCTTCTATCACTTTTAACTGGCTGTTCACACCACCTGCAGGCGGGGTTGGTAGTACAGAATTCATATTTAGAATGGTAGAAATTGACCCCGCTGGCAGAAATCCCTTCAATGCGATGCAAAGCGCTACTGCTCCCTACCTGGTAGATGAGAGGGGCATCATTTCTAACAATTATAACCTACTACTTAATTCTGATGTAAGCTTAGAAATTGGTAAGTCCTATGTATACCAGGTAATAGCAATTGATCCAACAGAGGAAATTGCTTTTAGAAATAATGGAGCCAGCGAGGTTTGCTATTTTACCTATGGTAGTACAAGTAGTGGAGAGCCTTTTGCTTTTCAAGCTGCCTACCCAAGGGATGGAGATTACATTCCATTCGATATTCTTCCTTTTATTACAAAATATACTCCTTATGATGATAATTATTTTCTTTTTACGGGTGATTTCACTCTGAAGGAAAAGCGGGGAGGAAGTTTTTCAACTATCGATACAAAAGCTGCACGCAACCGTTGGCCCCGCGGCCCACTGACTGAACAGAGAGACCTTGGATTCGGCGATATGACGGAGGAGCAATCTCAAAATTTGCCTGTTTATAAAAACCCTTCAGACTGGACCATTAGTTTGGAGAGAGGAAAGGAATATGCCTGGAATTTTAATGGTAGCATGGAATATCGAAATGGTTCGATCCTGAATGATGCAAGTGAAGAAAACACCTTCACACGCGGAATGTCACCTGCTAGTTTACAGTCTCCTCCAACAGGCTCCACCCAGACACCCGGAAATGTCACTTTGAGCTGGACATCTGCTGATAAGCCTGAAGCGTTAGTACCTAAGTTTGATATCGCACAATACAGCGGAAGCAGTCCGGTCAATTTATTTTCAAGTACCGTAGATGAACATTGGATGCTGGAGGTTTCACCAAATGCAGAATTTGATAGTATTTATTTCTCAGCCAATGAACGAATAAATGACCTTACCTTGAATGGGGTGAGCGATTCTACTGAAATTATCAATGCGTTGTACAAGCAAATCCAAAGAGACACTACTTTTACAGAAGAGGGCACTTATTACTGGCGTTTAAAATGGTTAAAAACTCCGGGCGACCTAAGTTCAGAGGCATATAGCATAAGTCCTGTATGGAATTTCACCATTGGCAGCCCGTCACCTACCACTCCAGTACCTGAAGAAACGCCTGCAGAATGCGTAAGCGAATGTCTTATGGCAGAAATAACGGATGAAACAGCTGTCGCTATTGAAGTAGATGCGACTGTAAAAATGGGTAAATTCAATATGAAAGTCACCCGTATTACTAGCTCTAACAATAATCAATACTCAGGGGAGGGCGAAATAGCTATTTCATTTTTAAACAACGTAAAAGTGAAAGTAGAATTTGCAAATATTAAAGCCAATGCTGCCGGACAGATATTTACCGGTAAGGCGAAAGCGATGGACGACCTGCCGCATATTTCAGCGGATAGTGTTTCCACTTTTGTAAATGGACTTCCCGTTTCCATTCCCGATTTCAACGAAGCTCAGTCTGATGCTATTGAAGAAGTTTTTGAAACTGGCGAACGCTTGGTAAGCGTCATCGGAGGTTCCAGACCTATGGGCATGCCATTAGGTTTTGATAAAGAAATTGATGATTACGATTTGTAATAGGAATTACGGAAATGAATTTCCTTCCCAGGAAAGCAGATATAACTGCCGTGGCAAGGATAGACATCCCTGCTTTAGGAGAAAAATTGCCTGCGTTTGGCGCACGTGGTGTTTGCATCACACCAGGGGGGCTGGGAGATGAATATGCTTTGTATTTGGCACGTGACCATGAAATAGTCACTGCTGGCGATTTCTCATTTGTATTTAACGGAAATATGGCGGGTGATACTACCAAAGCCAGCTATATTGAATTTGATTGCACCGGTTTTAAATGTGTAAGGCTTGCAGGTACTGTAACTATCCCAGGAGACAAATTAGTGGCCGTTAATGATGATAGAACCATTAATGAGGGAGGCCATGTGGAGGGGAGCTTTGCCTTCAAAGGATGCCGTGGGAAAAACTTTATAGGTAGCATAGGATTTTCTGCATTTCAAATTAAGGGGATGAAGGGCTGGAGTTTCAAACCCATTACCGCTTATCTGGATTGGTCCGACCACGAGAACCCACCTGGTTTTGAGTTTCCTGAAGGCTATGTAACAGGAATAGAGGAAGATGCAACGGCAGAACAAAGAACAAGATTAATAAACTCCTGGAGTGGCTTTTACCTCAAAGAACTTTCTTTGCAGGCGCCACCTGAGTTCGACAAAGAAATTGCCGGAGATGTATCAGTTAATGTACAAAACGTGATCATTGACGATACTGGTTTTACAGGTGCAGTAAACATCCGCAACCTGATTGATTATGATGATGGGGAAGTGGAGGGCTGGGCTTTTTCACTGGATAGCATTGGTTTTGGAGTTATCCAAAACACTAATATCAGCGGAGGCTTTAAAGGAAAGCTTGGCGCACCCATATTTGATGAGGAAGATTATTTAAATTATAGTGCCGCACTCACTTTTGCACGTGATACTCTTAACTATAACTTTAGGGTATTTGCTAAAGATACCCTCGGCATGGACATTTGGAAAGCTAAAGTTACCTTACATCCCGATTCTCAAATATTATTCAAGGGAGGAACGACCGTAGAGACAGAACTCTCTATGGACTTAAACGGCACCGTTACCATAGAAGGCGATTTGGGTGTTCCTCAACTTTCCTTGCCTGGTATTGAATTTCAAGCCCTACATTTAAGTACCAAAGACCAGTTTAGTATTCGCCATTTTGGGTTTACCAGTCCGCAAAAAAGTGCAGCTGGCTTTCCTGTTAATATAAATGATATTGGTTTTGGGGGTGGTTTTTCTAATCCTGCCCTCAACTTCGATGTGGGGCTAACTCTTTCTAATGCTGGCTTTAGCGCTGAGGTAGGATTTGAAATCATCGGAGAGACCTATACCAACTCTAGTGACCAAATTAGGTTGAGGTACGATCGTACTAGATTAGATGCTATCTCTATTGATCAAACGATGGATGGAGGGATTAAAATAGCAGGATCTCTTCAATTCTATCAGGAAGACCCTGTCTACGGAAATGGCATGAGAGGAGATGTTTCAGTGATGCTGCCGATGGAGTTGGGCGTAGATGTAGCAGTACAATTTGGAACTTTAAGAACCAATTCAACAGCAAATTTTAATACCGCAGGATATTTTTCTTATTGGTATGTAGATGGATTGGTTTCTTTACCTGCAGGCGTCCCACTTTTTCCCGGCTTTGCCGCTTATGGCTTTGGAGGAGGTGCTTACCATCATATGGAGGCCGTTTCACCTCCTTCAGCCTCTGATGCTGAAGCTACACTCACTGCTGGTGCTTCCGGAGGTAGGTCGCGAACAGTTTACAGACCAAGATTTGAAACTTTATTAGGATTAAAAGCAACGGTAGTGGTAGCAACCTCTCCTTCTAAAGAAACCTTTAATATGGATGTTACATTAGCCGCACAGTTTAATAACCACGGAGGCTTAGATACTATTGGAATTGAAGGTAGAGGATTTATTATGGCAAAAATATCTGAAAGGGATCAAGCCAAGGTACGTGCCAATATTGCCATTGGTTATGCCAACGATTCCGAAGGAGGTAAAAGGGTCAGCGGTAATTTTGATGTTTTCATCAAGATTGGGTCTATTATATATGGAGTAGGTGAGGGAGCCTATCAAGATAGGATGGTGCATGCATCAATATTTGCCGATAGCGATAAATGGCATTTTTACATGGGGGAGCAGGAGTTGGACAAACGCGGAGGGCTAAAGGTTGACCTAAAAGTGGTTACTGCAACGCTTACTACTTACTTAATGGTGGGCCACGGCATACCCACCTCGTTACCACCACTACCAGATAAAATACGGGAATTGGTTTATGGACCACAACAGCAGGTAGAAGGTAAAACGAGTAGCTCGGACATCAATAACCGTGAAATGGCTGGACATTTAAGCAGTCAGCTGAACCGTGGCAAAGGATTTGCTATGGGTGCACATTTGTACATGGGCACTGAATTTGACTTCGCTATATTTTATGCATCTCTTGAATTGTGGTTTGGTTTTGACCTTAATATCAGTCAAGATTCACTAAGGGTTTGCTACGAAACGGGTGTAGCTCCAGGTATTAACGATTGGTACGCCACGGGCCAGATGTATGCAGGTATTGAAGGGGAGCTAGGGGTACAAGTAAACCTTTGGTTTATCAGGGGTCGGTTTCCAATCATTAATCTGGCGGCAGCTTTCGCACTCAAAGGAGGCTTACCTAACCCTGCTTGGATGGAAGGCAGAGCCGGATTGCGTTATAATATTTTAGGAGGTTTAATTAAAGGACAGTGCAATTTCAAAGCTCAGATTGGTGAAAAGTGTAGCTATGTAGATCCAAATCCATTCTCTAATATCGAGTTCATTTCTGGGTTCACTCCAGACCATGGCGATGAAGATGTAAGTGTTTTCAGCTACCCACAGGTGTCTTTTGCCTTACCTGTAAATGAATTCCTTGAACTTCCGGCTGGGTTGGAAGATGAGCCCGACAAAATGAGGACTTTCTATCCTTTTGTTGAAACAAGCAGAACAACGCTGAAAGATTTGGATAATAACATACAAGTAGCTGGAAATTACACTACAGGAAGTGAGCATGTTTCCGGAGAATTTGCTCCTATTGGAGCCTTAGAAGCACAAGCCCGACACAAATTTGAAGTGGTAGTGCGTTCCAGGGAATACTTCCCTAATGGCACAAATGATATGATAAGAGTTGAAGGACGTGTGTGGGAAGAGGTGAAAAGTGTTACCTTCAAAAGTGGCGATAGGCCTGATGTTATTGAGGAGGCTCAGGTCGCTTACACATACCCTATTGATCGCCAGGCATATTTTATGCGCTACGCCACAAATAATAATCAAGGAGAATTGAAATACCTGCGCTCTAACCAAAATTATTTATTTAATGAAAGTGATGAGGAAGGTAATAGATATGAGTTTTTCACGCGCTTTATCAAGCTGGAGGATGAAACTACGAACCAAGGAGCCATTGTTCTTCATAATGATCGTTTAAATTTCAATTTACCCGCTTTAGAAAACAGTACCATTTATGGTGTTCAGATTATTAAAAGTAAGATTATTCCGGAAGTTCCCTCTTCAACTTCGGGTAACCCCCTTGCAGATGCTTTATCCAATGCAGGAGGTATGCGAAATGAAGTGGTGGCAAATACCATTGCAGAGGTAATGAATATAAATATGGGCTCAGCGGGCAACTTAAAATTAGCGCTCAATGCTTCCCGTCTATTGCCCACAGAACGAATAGCATCAAACGAAAAAATCTTATACTCATTTCATTTCCGTACCAGCCAATACAATTCCTTTCAAACAAAAATGGCAGCCATTGAATTGGAAAAACACTACTACTATGCAAATGGATCGTTTTTTGAGAACGTGCAGATGCGTGGAGAAACCAGAGAACCTTTTGATCCATTCGAAATTAATGGATTGTATAAAAACGGTAGGCAAGTATTACCGCCAATCCTTAAAATTTACGATAGACATACAGTGAATAGTTTTAATAGTGCGGCCAATCAAATATATAATTTGTATGATGACCTACAGGCACTTAATGGAAGGTCAACCACAATATCAAAGCGATTTGCAACTATGAATGTTTCAATTGGCGCTCAACATAGAGTGGCTTTCAATGATATGCGTTCCACACAAAGAGGACAGGCCTATATGAATAACATTCCGCATAATACGGCCTCTTTATCTACAGATTCTTATATAGGGGAGCCTCTTCGAGATTGGGAACTTGACAGAGCGGCCGGTGTGGGTGAATACGCACAAACGAGTGCAACACCTCCATCCCCATCAAACTCAACTGCTGTTGGGGGATCGGGTCTGCTGAGTACAGCTGGCTTAACTTCTGGTATTAATTCAGGCTTGGGCAATGTGTTTTCGACCAGCCCGGAAATTGACTTTAGTAACACAACGCCTGCCCTGCATCCTATAGGATTTCTCATAATGACTAGCTTTTATGTTAAGTATGATGCTACGCTTTTCAAATCACAACTTAGCCGATGGATGAGCCAAACACAGTCTACAGATGTTAGGGTTTCAGGTAGTCAATTACCTGTGAGGGTCACTTATACAAATGCGGAACTTATTGGCACGCATCCAACACTTTCTAGTAGGATAACACAGTTTTTACGATTACCACAATCTTACTTCTCTTACCGAAATGGTACCTACCGGATACGCTTCCTATATGACTACCCCGGGTCAGGAAGTATACCGGGCGTTGATAAATATTTCACTATAAATGAGCATGATGAAACACTTCGCTAAAATAATAATTATAGTCTGCACCATGATGAGTATCACTCTTTATGCCCAAGATGATGTCGATTCTATATCAACAACAGTTACAGTACAAAGGGATACGATCATTCCTTTCCATAGTAAGCTGCAGGTTATTACAAGATACACAGGTAATTCAGTTATACTACGATGGGCGCCCGATCGTGCAGGTGGCTGGCATGTGGGAAACAAAATTGGCTACATTATTGAGCGTACAGAAATTGCTAAAGACAGTGTATATAACCCTGAGAATTTCAGCCCGCTTACCATCGGTCCATTAAAACCCTGGCCTTTGGATGATTGGGAGAAAATAGCTGGAGAAGGTAAAAGTAAGTATGCAGCTATTGCCGCACAATCGCTGTACGGGGAAGGTTTTAAAGGTGCTGGTCTATTGGATAATGCCGATGAATTTCAGAATCGATATTCTTTTGCGCTACTTGCGGCAGATTTTTCTCCTGAAACGGCAGAAGCACTAGGCTTACGATACGTTGATAAGCAGATTGAAAAAGATAAATTATATATATACCGCATTAGATTAGCAGATAAATCGGCCAATTACTCCATCGACACAGCCTATCAGGTAGTGAATACCAATGAGCTTGAGGAATTACCAGAAGTAATACCTTTTGATATAATTGAAGATGAATTGAAAATCACTTTCTATTGGGACCGTCTTTTATATAATCAATATTATTCTGCCTACTATATTGAGCGCTCTTCAGACGGGAAAACCTATGAAAGGCTTACTGAAGAACCTTATATAAACGCACTTTCAGCCGATTTTAAAGGCAACAAAGAGATTATTATTTTCACTGATTCTGTCCCAAAAAATTATAAGCCCTATTACTATAGGTTCATCGGGTTAAATTCTTTTGGAGAGCTATCGGCCACTAAAAAACCTATAAAAGCAATGGGGCGTGACCGCACGCCACCAGCACCACCAACTGCTATAAAGGCTAAGCCATTATCTTCCACAAGCGTAAAAATTACCTGGCAAAAAGAAGCCAAAGAAAAAGACATGCTGGGCTATATTGTCTCTCGCTCTCAGGATTTCGAAGGAACATTTGTTCCCTTATTTTCTAAACCTATTAAGCCTGGTAAAATTGAGTATACTGATGAATCAGCAGTTGAGTACGGAACCAATTACTATATGGTTAGTGCACTTGATACTGCAGGAAACATAAGCAACTCGTTGGTAAGCTATGCCATGATGATCGATAGCATTCCACCGGCACAACCAATAGGCCTAATAGGTACTGTTGATACTACGGGCTTGGTAACACTAAGCTGGAAACTAGGTCCTGAAAGGAACATAAAAGGATATAATGTATTCTTTTCAAATTCCAAGGATCACACTTTTACAACTGTTAATAACCATCCCATTCAGGATACAATCTTTTATGATACCATACAGGTTAAAACCCTAACTGAGGAAATTTTTTATACTATAAATGCGGTGGATGTAAACTTCAGTAGATCAGAAATGTCTGATACTATAATGATTAAACGTCCGGATATGATTGCACCCACCTCCGTGGTTTTTGCTGATTTTTCCATTGACAAAGAAGGCATCACTTTAAACTGGATTAATAGCTCCAGCACCGATGTGGTGGAATACATTTTATTGCGAGCTCAAGAGAATCAGGAATTTCAAGAAATTGCACGGTTTCCGGTTTCTGAAGATAGGTCCAGTTATAAAGATGTAGTGGTAGAAAGTAATAAATTGTATACCTACAGCATGATAACGGTGGACGATGCTGGTCTGAAATCGGAATTAGCAGCACCTATGACGCTGAAAATGCGAAATAAGGAAAATTTAGAGCTGGTTACCGAACTTTCATTAGAAAAGAATTCAGAAGAGAAGTTTATCGCTATTAATTGGGCATACAATGATGAGAATGTCCATAAATATGTGGTTTACCGCGCGGTTGATGGTAAAAATTTTACTACTTACAAGCATTTTGAGCCTTCGGAAAAGCAATGTAAAGATTACATGATCAAAGCCGGAGCCAACTACGAATATACCGTGAAAGTAAAATTTAAAGACGGCCGAGAGTCAGGTTTTGGAAAAATCGTGGCGATGAAATTTTAGAAATAGCCCAATTTAATTGCTTATTCTTTGTGATTGAGGTGTTATTTTTATTTAAAAAGGTATAAAAAAGGCCTAGACAGTTACGTATAAGCCTTTGATCAGGAGCATATCGAACCTGTCTGTCGGGAGACAGGGTTGAACAGATGACTTCTCCACTGCCAGCGAAGCGCTCTAGTACTGACGACCCTTCGCATGTCAGTATAAAGACAAGCATTTGTTTCGTCATTGCCCAAACGGCCTTTCAGACGTAAGGATAAAGACAAGCAAAAGCTTCGTCTTTATCAGCGGAGACTAATGCCTATTTTATTATTTTAGGTAAAGGGTAATTAATTTTTATGCTGCTGAAGCCAGAGTGATTAAAGTACTTTGTGAACGCTATTTTAGCAAAAGAACAATTAAAAAACCCTTAAACTACTGTATTTCAACAGGTTTAAGGGTTTGTGTTGTGGAGCATATCGGAGTCGAACCGATGACCTCTTCACTGCCAGCGAAGCGCTCTAGCCAGCTGAGCTAATGCCCCGTTGTGTTAGACCTCACGGGGGTTTTTGTAAATTTTTGTTCTCTCAATGAGTAGAACTATTTTATTCTTCTCTCAACTCTATTAGTTGGTGAGCTCTAGCCCTGACGGCCTTTCAGACGTCAGGATAAAGACAAGCAAAAGCTTCGTCTTTACCAGCTGAGCTAATGCCCCAAAATTCAATAGACAATTGACAACAACCAGTTGGCAATTAATAATCTTTCTTTAGGGTTTGCAAATCTAGGCAAAAAATCCATTTCTAAAAATATCTTCTCGCTTTTCTAAATTTCTTTGTGTAATAATCGGTATGTATATTGGTTTCTATAACCCCAAGGCTGGAAGATGCATGAATAAAGCGCACATCGTTTCTACCTCTCACTTCAGTAACTAACCCTACGTGGGTGATTTTCCTTCTCCTTTTACTCATGGCAAAAAACACCAAATCTCCGGGCTTGAGTTTATTAAATTTTGCTTTCCCCCCTCCTTTGGCCTGCATGGCAGAGGTACGAGGAATATCTAATCCCGCTGCTTTAAAACTTACAAATAATAATCCTGAGCAATCCATGCCTGCTCTGTTCACTCCGCCCCATTTATAGGGTGTACCAATATAAGATCTGGCCGTTGTAATTACTTTATCTAACTGCTGTTCTCTTAGTCTGGCTTTTTTACTTGAAACACAACTTGTTAAAACAATTAATAGTAAAATAGAGATTATTAAAGTAGAGGGATAAAATTTATTACTTTTGTGTTGTTGCATCATTAATTAGTATTACAAAATATTCATATGGAAACTGTTACAAATCAAAGCATTTTTGAAAGAATAGCCAGTATAGTTAACAAAGAAAATGCATTTTTATTGGATGAGGATAAGTATAAATACTCTCATGATATGACCGAGGACTACTCATTTATGCCCGATTTGGTGGTAAAACCGAATACTCCTGAACAAATAAGTGATATACTAAAATTATGTAATGAACACTTAATTCCAGTAACACCCCGTGGCGGAGGAACAGGATTGAGCGGAGGTGCTTTACCTACTAAGAGCGGAGTAGTTATTAGTATGGAGCGCTTTAACAAAATATTGGAAATTGATGAACTGAATCTCCAGGCCATAGTTGAGCCCGGTGTAATTACTGAAGCATTTCAAAATGCAGTAAAAGAAAAAGGCTTATTTTATCCACCAGATCCTTCCAGCAAAGGCACTTGCTTTTTAGGTGGCAATTTAGCAGAAAATGCAGGAGGTCCAAAAGCAGTTAAGTATGGCGTTACCCGCGATTATGTTTTAAACATGCAGGTGGTATTACCCACCGGAGATATTATCTGGACAGCCGCCAACGTATTAAAAAATAGTACAGGTTATAATCTCACTCAATTAATGTGCGGGAGCGAAGGTACTTTAGGGATTGTAACTAAAATTGTATTCAAATTAAAGCCTTTTCCCACCAAAGATGTAACCCTTTTAGCTCCATTTACCAGCAATGAAGAAGCTTGTCGTGCTATTGCTGCCATATTTAAGGCGGGAGTAGCTCCGTCAGGTGTTGAATTTATGGAGCGTGATGCCATCGAAAAAACCCAAAAATACCTTTTTGAGGAAATGGGACAAAAAGTAAATATTGATTTGCCTGATAACATTAAAGCGCATTTATTAATTGAATTAGATGGTAATGACGATGAAGTTTTAATGAATGAAGCTGAAGTGATTTTAAATGTGCTGGAAGATTTTGATACCGGTGAAATATTATTTGCTGATAACCAATCTCGCAAAGATGAACTATGGAAGTTGAGAAGAAATGTGAGCCCAGCAGTTAACGCCTATTCGCTCACTAAAGCTGAGGATGTGGTAGTACCCAGAAGTAATTTGCCCGCACTGATAGTTTTTATTAAGGAAATTGGCTCAAAATACGGGTTCAATTCCGTATGTTACGGTCATGCCGGAGATGGCAATCTTCATATCAATATTATGAAAGAGGAATTGAGCGATGCCTATTGGCATAAAGAAGTAAATGAAGGTATTGCTGAAATTTTCGAGGAAGTAGTGAAATTAGGTGGTACCTTATCTGGGGAGCATGGCATTGGAATAGCTAAAAAGCCCTACATGCAAATGGCAATGGGCACTGTAAAATTAGATTTGATGCGAGGCATAAAAAAAGTGTTTGATCCAAACGGAATTTTAAATCCAGGAAAAATTTTTGAAGAATTAAAACCTTGAAAGTATAAATCCGTTTTCCGATAGTATTACTTTTAAAAGTTGTTAAAAATGAACCAGCAAATTTTACCTCATTTCAATATAGAGGTTAATTCTCTTATCTATCTGAAAGATCCTAACTCTTCTGAATTAGGTAAGAAAATATTGTCTACTTCATTATTAATGATTGATGAGATGGGGATGGAATGCTTTACCTTTAGGAAACTGGCTAAATTGTTAAATACTACAGAGAGTTCTATTTATCGCTATTTTGAGAGCAAACACAAATTACTCCTCTACTTTTATAATTGGTATTGGGCTTTGATAGAATACAAGATTATTTTCCATACTAATAATATTGCCTCCCCAAGCAATAAGTTAAAAGTAGCTGTTGGAGTATTATGCCATCCCCTAGAGGATGATAAAGAGTATGACCTTTCATTACAAATTCTTAATAAAATAGTTATTTCCGAATCATCTAAGGCTTATTTTAGTAAAGAGGTGGATGAAGAAAATAAGTCTGGTTTTTTTCTTTCATTTAAGAAAGTGGCACGCCTAATGGTTAGGCTTATAACTGAAATTGATAAAAATCACTTGTATGCACACACACTCGCTGCAACCTGTATGGAAGGTATTTTACATCAGCAATATTTTGCTCAACATTTACCTTCCTTATCCGACTTTAATGGAGACAATGAAAGGCTGACAGAAATATTCTATCAAATGATAATTAACAATCTGAATCAAAATAAATAATGGCAGGCAATCCTAATATACACCCCTTTAGAAGGTTCATTAACCTACTCAAGCCTGAAAGAAAGTTAGTATATACTATTTATATATATGCTGTTTTTGCAGGATTGGTAAGCCTTACCTTACCCCTTGGTATTCAGGCTATTATTAATTTAATTACGGGAGGACAGCCCACTACTTCTTGGATTTTGCTGGTAGTTTTAGTAATTATAGGTGTAGTTGTATATGGAATTCTACAGGTTAAGCAAATCTCAATTAATGAAACACTACAACAAAAGATTTTTAATAGCGCCTCCTTCGAATTTGCCTATAGAATTCCTAGGCTAAAACTTTCTGATACTGATCAATCCTATCTACCGGAATTAATTAACCGATTTTTTGATACAATGAATATCCAGAAAGGGCTATCAAAAATTCTGATTGATTTTTCCGCAGCCTTCTTTCAAATATTTTTTGGATTAGCTCTTATATCATTTTACCATCCTTTTTTCATTCTATTTTCTATATTTTTAGTAATCCTAATTGTTTTAATTGTTAGGTATTCTTTTCCAAATGGCTTAAAAACAAGTTTGGTTGAATCTAATCATAAATATAAAACTGCTAACTGGTTAGAAGAACTAGCCAGAAATGTAGAGACTTTTAAAATGGCGGGGGAATCCAGGTTAGCTCTGGAAAAGAATGATGAAAATACTGAGAATTATATAAAGGCAAGAAGAGATCACTTTAGTATTTTAAAAAATCAGTATACTTTACTAATTATTTTTAAAGCGGTAGTAGCTGCAGGATTACTCTTAATTGGCGGTATTTTAGTTTTTGAACAACAAATGAATATCGGACAGTTTGTTGCAGCAGAGATTATTATAATTTTAATAATTAACTCAGTAGAAAAAATGATTTACACCATTGAATCTATCTACGATGTGCTAACTGCAGTAGAAAAATTAGCTGTAGTGACTGATTTACCTCTAGAACGAAATAATGAAAAAGGTAGAAATACAAATCAGAAGCCAGGTTTAAAGGTTAAACTAAAAGGTTTAAGCCTGATTGATAAGGATTCTGGTCATAAATTTTTAAATAGCATTGATTTAGAGATTAAACCTGGTGAAAAGGTATGTTTAACAGGCCCGTCTAATGCCGGGAAAACTATTATACTTCAATTGCTTTCTGGGTGGTATGAAACTTATGAAGGTAATATTTTATTTGACGACATTGCACTGCGTGATCTGAATTTAACCTTATTACGGAGTCATATTGGTGATTGCTTATCAAAAGATGGTATTTTTCAGGGAACAATCGCTGAAAATATAATGATCGGAGATCACACTGCTTCTTTCGAGGAAATGCAGGAGGCAAGCAAGATCACAGGCTTAAACGAATATCTTGAGTCAGAATCTCATGGCTACCATAAAATGTTATATCCCGGGGACAGAGTATTTCCAAAAAAGGTGATACAGCAAATTTTATGGACTCGTGGTATTCTCGGTGGAAAATCACTCTTAATCTGGGAGGATATATTTGGTAGGGTTTCTTTTAAGGACAAAATGAAATTTGTAGAGTATTTAACTGCTAAAAATAATCCAAAAACAGTAGTGATGGTAAGTAAAGAACTGGAGATAATAGAAAAATGTGATCGTGTTATAGGAATGGAAAATGGCAAAATAGTGCACGACATTCCCACTGAAGAAGCAAAAAATATTAGTTGGTTTAAAGAAGTTTGCGTAAATAGATATGCTTAATATTAGTCCAAATTCTGTTAAAGACCGAATAAACCCTAAGGAGTATAGATCCTTTGGTTTATTTAAGGAAGGTGCGCCCGACCAACTTTTTAAAAAGTTGCTGATCACACTTTTTATAAGCTTTGTTTTGATCTCGTTTCTTCCTTGGACGCAAAACGTGAGAAGCCCAGGAATCGTAACCGCTTTATCACCTTCCAAAAGACCACAGGACATCAATTCCTTAATTGACGGTAGAATAGAGCAATGGTTTGTTAGCGAAGGTGACAAAGTACAAAAGGGTGATACGATTCTGTTCATTTCTGAGATAAAGGACGAGTACTTTGATCCACGGCTTATAGAAAGAACTCAAGATCAATTAGCTGCCAAAAGGCAGTCGCTAGAGTTTTATGGTAGCAAAATTGAGGCTTTAGATGATCAGGTGAATGCGATAGAGCAAAGTCGTAGATTAAAACAAGAACAAGCACGCAATAAAATCAAGCAAGCTGAGCTCCAGATTCAGGCCGATAGCATTGATTACCAGGCGGCAATTACCAATCTTGAAATTGCGGAATATCAGCTCACAAGGCAGGAAGAGCTCTATAAAGAAGGCTTAAAGTCCCTTACAGATCTAGAAAGTCGCAAATTAAAGGTTCAGGAAACATTAGCAAAAAAAATAAGTGCAGAAAGCAAATTGCTGAGTAGTAGAAATAAATTGTTAAACGCACAAATTGAACTTAATTCTGTTTTTAATGAATATACAGATAAGTTACAAAAAGCACTTTCTGATCAGTTCTCCACACGGTCTATGCTACAAGACGCCCGAACCGAAGTTGTCAAAATGGAAAACCAATTAACCAACTACCAGATAAGGGCAGGATTTTATTATGTTACTGCTCCTCAGACAGGCTTTATAACAGAAGCAGTAAGCACTGGTATTGGCGAAAATATAAAAGCAGGAGACCCTTTAATTACTATAATGCCCGATGATGTAGATTATGCTGTGGAAATGTTTGTGGAGCCTATGGATTTACCTTTAATGAATGTAGGCAATAAAATCAGAATCATTTTTGATGGTTGGCCCTCTATTGTTTTTTCCGGCTGGCCTATTATAACTTATGGTACTTTTGGTGGTGAGGTAGTTGCAATAGATAGATTTATAAGTCCTAATGGGAAATATAGAATGTTAGTAAAACAAGATCCTGATGAGCCTGAGTGGCCGGATGCCATTAGAGTGGGTAGTGGTGCCAATACCCTGGCTCTATTAAATGATGTTCCGATCTGGTATGAATTATGGAGGCGAATAAACGGTTTCCCGCCTGATTATTACAGCTCTAATAATTCTACTATTAAAATGGATTACGAAATAAAAGGTAAAGCAAAGAAATGAAAATACGAATTTCCCTTTTATGCTTTTTTATTTGTTGGGGTGCATTTCAACAAACCCTTAAGTCGCAGAATATTTCTGGCAATTTAAGTGAAACTGAATTCTTCAAATTAGTACTCCACAATCATCCCATGGCCTTACAAGCTCAAAACCTCAGAGAAATGGGGGAGTTTGCAGTACTTAGAGCCAGAGGGGGGTTTGATCCATTTCTTTTTTCTGACAACAAGCAGAAATTCTACGATGATAAAAATTATTATGTATATAGTAATTCGGGTCTTGAATTACCTACCCGTATCGCAGGAATTTCCTTTCAGGCAGGGTATGATTATACAGAAGGAGAATTTTTGAGTAGGGAGAGTACTCTTCCTCCTAATGGGCTTTGGTATGCTGGGGTAACCGTTCCCGTTTTACAAGGCATGTTTATTGATGAAAGGAGAGCCGCTCTTCAAAGGTCTTTTGTGGACAGGCAAAATTTCGACAATGATGCACGGCTACTTTTAAACGATATTTTATTAAATGCTAGTAAATTTTACTGGCAGTGGGTACAATTGAAAAACCAGAAGGAAATAATAGAGGAAGCTATTTCATTGGCTGAGGACAATCTTAGCAACTTTATTATAGCATTTGAGCAAGGAGATAAACCTGCAGTAGATACTTTGGAAGCCTCTTTACAGTTACAGAATCTTTCTATACAAAATCAGCAACTGGAAAACGACCTGGAAGTAGCAAGATTGAACCTATTTACTTTCCTATGGGAGGAAAATCAGCAGCCAATCGTAGAAGAGAGCATCTCACCTACTCCCGTTAGTCCTGTTTCCGCCCCCTATGTGGACAGCCTTAGAACTACCTTACCACTTTTTATTCAGGAGCATCCGGTCATCCGTACCTATGAGCTAAAAATGCAGGATTTGAGAATTAAAAACAGAATGTTACGTGAGAAAATGAAACCTAAATTGGATTTAAAATACAATGTTTTACAAAATCCTGACAATAATATTAGCGAGGTACGTGGACTGGACAATTATAATTGGGGCTTAAAATTTAGTGTGCCGCTGTTGCTAAGAACTGAAAGGGGTTCTTTGAAAATGAACGAGCTTGAAGTAGAAAACAACAATTTCCTATTGCAGCAAAAGCGTTTAGAAATCCTTAACAAGGCAAGACTATATGAAAATACCTTTCAAAATATTGATACACAATTACAAAGCTATCAACAAATTGTGGTCCAATATAACCAACTATTACAAGCTGAGCTACGGAAATTTGAAATGGGAGAAAGTAGTATTTTCTTAATAAACTCAAGGCAAATGAGCCTGGTGAATGCCCAATTAAAATATGTAGAATTACAATCAAAATACCGCTACTATTTTAGGCAGTGGCTGCATAGCCTGGGTGCAGAAGTACCATTATGGCTAAATGAGTAGGTAACATCTCGGTCAATTTTCCTTATCTTCGCGGCATGTGTGGCATTACAGGAATATTTGCATTTAACGAAATAGGTAGATTCAATCTGCCCAATTTATCATTGGCAACGGAAACGCTAACCCACCGTGGCCCAGATCATCAAAATATTTATGTAGATGACTTCGTAGGGTTAGGTCATAGAAGGCTTTCTATAATCGACCTTTCTTCGGCCGCACATCAACCCATGTCGTCCGATAACAAAAGATACCACCTGGTATTTAATGGTGAAATATTCAATTTCAGAGAATTAAGGCAAGATTTAATTGCTCAAGGCATCAATTTCTCAACTGAAAGCGATACCGAGGTACTTTTGCAGATGCTGATTTGCCATGGAGAAAAGGCTTTAGATGAACTCAATGGGTTTTTCACTTTCGCCTTTTATGACCTTGAGAAGCAAGAGATTTTGCTCGCCAGAGATAGGTTTGGCATTAAGCCCTTATATTATTTTCAGGATGAAGATCGCTTTATTTTTGGAAGTGAGATGCGGGCGATTCTAAAATTTGGAATAGAAAAGAAGGTTGATCAGAATTCACTCTTCACCTATCTACAACTCAACTATTTGCCTGCACCCTTAAGCATGGTGGAGGGCATAAAAAAGCTTTCACCAGGTCAGTATATCACTGTGAGGAAAAAATCAGTAGAAATAAAAAGCTGGTATAAACTGGGAGCTACTTTTCAAAATCATTTCGAGGGTTCTTATCAGGAAGCCATTGAGCAGTTAAAATATTTAATGAATCAGTCTATCGACCGTAGACTAATTGCTGATGTGCCACTAGGTACCTTTCTCAGTGGTGGGATAGACTCTTCCATCATTTCAGCGCTAGTAGCCGAAAAAACAAATCATCTACATACATTTTCTATCGGTTATAAAGGTAATTCTTATTTTGATGAAACTACTTATGCGAATGCAGTAGCTAAATATATAAAATCGGAGCATCAGGTATTTCAATTAAGTTTAGACGATTTATACACTTATTTACCTGAAATGCTCAAGCAATTATCGGAGCCATTTGCGGATAGTTCTGCTTTACCGGTTTATGCACTGAGTAAATTGACCAAACAGAAAGTAACTGTAGCCCTTTCCGGTGATGGTGCCGATGAATTATTTGGCGGTTATAACAAGCATGCTGCACTTTATAAAATCTGGAATCCAGGGATTAAAGAGAAAGTTGCCGGTAATTTAGGAGCAATATGGGGGCAACTACCTCAATCCAGAAATAACCCTTTAGGTAATAAGGTAAGGCAATTAAAGAAATTTGCAGAAACCTTCCATTTGGATGTAAAAGAGCAAAATTGGTTGTTAGCAAGCTTACAATCCTCCAGAGAGGTAACCGATTTATTGTCGGACGAAGTACTGGGACAAATAGATTTTGAAGCTTTTGACGAATGGAAAGATGGGGTTTTGAGTCATATTGATCAAAAATCAATCAATCAGGCTTTGCAGCTTGATCAGCAGATCGTTTTGCCAGGTGATATGCTGCATAAAGTAGATGCTATGAGTATGGCGCACGGGCTGGAAGTGAGAGTTCCATTCCTGGATCATGAATTAGTAGCTTTTGCCAATAGCTTACCTGAAGACTTTAAGGTAAATGGCAAAATGAAAAAAAGGATTTTACAGGATGCCTTCAGAGACAAGTTACCTGCAAAAATATATAACCGACCTAAGCATGGATTTGAAGTGCCTCTGCTGGATTGGTTAAGAAATCAATTAAGAGCAGATATCAAAAATAAATGGCTTAATCCTGATTTTATAGAAGAACAGCAGATTTTCGATGTAGCAGGTACTCAAAAACTTCAAAAAAAGCTCTTTTCCAGTAATCCGGGAGATAGCCACGCACATGTTTGGGCCTTAATTGTATTCCAGGAATGGTGGGAGCAATTTATGAAATAGCTGTTAGTGCTAATAGGAAAAAAAGCCGAAGACATAATCCTCGGCTCAATAATTTATTAAAAAATCCTATTATTCAGGTTGCGGTGTAGTCCTCAAATAAGGCTTAATTACCGTATGTCCTTTTGGGAATTTAGCAGGAATATCTTCATCTTTTATTGATGGGGATATTACCACATCCTGTCCTTGCACCCAGTCAGCTGGGGTGGCCACGCTAAATCTTGCTGTTAATTGCAATGAATCGATAACCCTTAAAATTTCAGCGAAGTTTCTGCCTGTAGAGGCCGGGTAAGTTAAGCTTGCTTTAATTTTCTTATCTGGACCAATAAAAAAGACTGACCTTACGGTTGCAGTTGCAGAAGCTTTTTCATGAATCATATCATAAAGGTTAGCTACTTTCTTATCAGGATCTGCAATAATTGGAAAATTGACTACCGTGTTTTGAGTTTCGTTTATGTCTTTAATCCAACCTTGGTGAGAATCCAAATCGTCTACACTCACTGCTAATACTTTGGTATTTCTTTTATCGAATTCAGGTTTTAACTGAGCAGTTCTTCCTAACTCAGTGGTGCAAACGGGTGTGTAATCTGCAGGATGCGAATATAAAATTCCCCAGCTATCACCTAGCCAATTATGGAAATCAATTTTACCTTCGGTAGTTTCTACCTGAAAGTTGGGTGCGTCATCTCCTATTCTTAAGCTCATAGTTTTATTGTTTTAATTTTAATATAATAGAATAACGTATGGCGAATGATGCTGTTTAAAGAATAAGCTTTTTTTTGAAATAAAATGTAGTAACATGCTTTGGAGGTTATTTCATGAAGAAGAAACCCTAATTATTGTACCACGTAAATAAAAGCTATATAATTGAAATCATTATTTAATTGGAATAAAGTGTTAAGCCTCAATATAATTTGCTTAATCGCTTAAGCAATTTTTAACTTATTTAATATCCCTCTATATTTGTTACATAATAAACGAAAGCCTCATAATGGATAAATATTCATACATAGCCAATGCGCATGGTAATTATTTAGATGAATTGTATCAATCTTTTAAAAAAGATCCTGAATCAGTAGATGAATCATGGCAGAAATTTTTTGAAGGATTTGAATTTTCTCAGCTCGATTTCGGAGCAAATGGTGTGAAAAAGGAAGATGTAAAGGTATCTTCCAAAGAAACTCAAGTACGGAACTTAATTCAGGCCTATAGAATGAGAGGCCACCTGAAATCCAAAACTAATCCTGTAAGGGAAAGAAGGCAACATGATGCCCGAATTAGTTTGGAAGAATTTGGTCTTTCTGAATCAGATTTAAAAGAAGAATTTGAAATTGGATCTGAAATTGGAATTGGTAAGGCTTCTTTAAAAAATATTTTAGAAACATTAGATAAGATTTATATTGGATCCATCGGTTTTGAATACATGCATATTCGCGATCCAAAAGTGGTAGATTGGTTTATCCATAAATCAGAAAATCCTAAAGGAAACTATCAACCTTCTAAAGAAGAAAAGAAGCAGATTTTATCTAAATTAAATGAGGCGGTAGTATTTGAAAATTTCTTGCATACTAAATTTTTAGGGCAGAAAAGATTTTCATTAGAGGGTGGGGAAAACACCATCGCCTTCTTAGATAAAGTTATCAGTAGATCAGCTGAGCTAGGCACCAAAGAAGTGGTAATTGGTATGGCGCACAGGGGCCGTTTAAATGTACTGGCAAATATCATGGGCAAAACCTATGAGGAAATCTTCAATGAATTTGAAGGAAATACTGACCCAGATCTTACTATGGGTGATGGTGATGTGAAATACCACATGGGTTATTCAAGTCACTTAGATACCAGTGGCGGGAATAAAATGTATGTGAAATTAACACCAAATCCTTCTCACCTTGAGGCAGTAAACTCAGTGGTGCTGGGTTACACCAGGGCACAAATTGACGATGAATATAATGAAGATGCGAATGCAGCGATTCCTGTCTTAATACATGGTGATGCAGCGGTTGCTGGACAGGGTATTGTGTACGAAACAACTCAAATGTCGCGTTTGGAAGGTTATTCCACAGGAGGTACTATTCATTTTGTTATCAATAACCAGGTAGGTTTCACTACAGACTATGACGATGCACGTTCCAGTATCTATTGTACAGATATAGCCAAAATGATTGATGCACCGGTTTTACATGTGAATGGAGACGATGCAGAAGCAGTTAATTTTGCCGCCAATTTAGCGGTTGAATATCGTGCTAAATTTCATCAGGATATATTCATTGATTTACTATGCTATAGAAGGCACGGCCATAATGAAAGCGATGAGCCTAAATTCACGCAACCTAAATTGTATAATAAAATCGCTAAGCATCCTAACCCACGTGAGGTTTACGTTAAAAAATTAACAGAAAGAGGTGATTTTGATACTGACACTATCACTAAGATGGAGGATGATTTCAAAAAGCAATTACAGGATAGGTTAAATGAAGTAAAACAAAAACCTCTTCCCTACAAGCCACAAAAAATTGAGGAAGAATGGAAGCAATTAAGAAGGGCTAAAACTGAAGATTTTTTGAAATCACCCAAAACAGGTATTTCTAAAAAGTTGGTTGATCAAATTGGAAAGGCACTCACCACCTTACCAAAAGGCTTTAAGCCACTGAAGCAAATTGATAAACTTTTTAAAGAACGAAAGAAAAATTTCTTTGAGGAAGAACAACTTAACTGGGCAGATGCTGAATTATTAGCGTACGGTTCTTTGGTAATGGATGGTAACATCGTTCGGATGTCAGGTCAGGATGTTAAAAGGGGTACTTTCTCGCACAGACATTCTTATGTTTTTGATGCTGAAACCAACGAGCCATACTGCAATTTGAACCATATCGATAAGGATCAGAAAGAGCAGTTTAAAATTTACAACTCTTTACTATCAGAATTTGGTGTGCTTGGATTTGAGTATGGTTACGCCATGGCTACTCCGAATGCCTTAGTTATTTGGGAAGCACAATTTGGTGATTTTGCTAACGGAGCACAGGTGATGATTGACCAATTTATTACCTCTGCAGAAAGTAAATGGCAGAGAATGAATGGCCTTGTCATGTTATTGCCGCATGGTTATGAAGGCCAGGGTCCTGAACACTCGAACGCAAGACCTGAAAGATTCTTGCAATTAGCGGCTGAAGAGAATTTAATAGTAACCAATATCACTACACCTGCAAACTTATTTCACATGTTCAGAAGGCAGGTAAACTGGGAATTTAGAAAACCCTTGGTGCAGTTTGCTCCTAAATCTTTATTAAGAAATCCTAAAGTGATTTCACCAATAAAAGATTTTACTGAAGGAGAATTTAAAGAAATTTATACAGACCCTTACGTGACAAATAAAAACGTGAAGCGTGTACTACTTTGTAGCGGTAAAGTTTTTTATGATTTACTGGAAAAACAGCAGTCTGATAAAAGAAAAGATGTCGCTATCATAAGAATTGAACAGCTTCACCCCTTCCCAATGAAACAGGTAGATGAAGCATTAGCTAAATTTAATAAACCTGAAATTGTTTGGGTTCAGGAAGAGCCATCTAATATGGGTTACTGGACCTTTATTTTAAGGACTATAGATGGAAAAGAAAAAGTTGACTTGATTTCAAGAAAAGCAAGTGCTTCTCCTGCCACAGGCTATTCCAAAGTACACAAAGCAGAACAAGAAAATATAGTAAATCGAGCATTCGATATTAAGAAATAAATTTTTTAAGCAACTGATAAAGCAATGAGTTTAGAAATTAAAGTTCCGGAAGTAGGTGAATCAATTACCGAAGTAACCATAGCCAGCTGGTTAAAAAAAGATGGCGATTATGTGGAGCAAGATGAAATTATAGCAGAATTAGAATCTGACAAAGCTACTTTTGAGCTTCCTGCAGAAGCTGCAGGTGTATTGAAAATTATCGCAAATGAAGACGATACTGTTGATGTGGGTGCTGTGATTTGTGAGATTGATACAGAAGCTAAAGGCGGAGAGACATCTTCCTCTTCATCTGACAAAAAAGAAGAGGTAAAAGCTGAAGGTAAAAAAGAAGAGGGGAAAGATAAGGATAAGAAGGAGAAAGATAACGAAGACAAGAAAGAGGAAAGCAAGTCTTCTGATTCTGGTGCAAAGAAAACGGGGGAAACTCATGAAATGGTGGTTCCCACTGTTGGTGAGTCCATCACCGAAGTTACCATTAGCTCTTGGCTAAAAGCTGAGGGTGATTATGTAGAGCTTGACGAAATAATTGCTGAGGTAGAATCTGACAAAGCAACTTTTGAACTGCCGGCAGAAGCCAATGGTTTCCTTAAAATTGTTGCCCAGGAAGGTGACACCTTAGAAATAGGGGCCACTATTTGTAATATTGAAGTTACAGAAGGTGGTGCACCATCATCTGATAAAAAAGAAAATTCTGGAAGTAGTGAATCTAAATCATCTGAAAAATCATCCTCAGGTGAAGAAACTTATGCAACAGGCCATGCCAGCCCGGCAGCAGCTAAAATACTGAAAGAGAAAGGAATTGAAGCTTCAGAAGTAAAAGGCACAGGCAAAGACGGCAGAATTACTAAAGAAGATGCTGAAAATGCTGAAAAGCAGGCATCCAAATCGCCTGAATCCTCTAAATCTGAAGAAAAGAAAGAAGATGCAGGTTCATCTGCCCCTAAAGTAGCTGGAGATCGCGACCAGAGCAGAGAAAAAATGTCGAGCTTAAGAAAAACTGTAGCTCGTAGATTGGTAAGCGTAAAAAATGAGACAGCAATGCTTACTACTTTTAATGAAGTAGATATGCAGCCAATCATGGAAATCAGGAAAAAATACAAGGAGCAGTTTAAAGAGAAATATGAGGTAGGCTTAGGCTTTATGTCATTCTTTACGAAAGCTTGTACTTTGGCCTTGAAAGAATTTCCTGCTGTAAATGCTCAAATAGATGGAAATGAAATGGTGTACAGCGACTATGTTGATATGTCAATTGCAGTTTCTTCCCCTAAAGGTTTAGTAGTTCCGGTGATCAGAAACGCTGAAAAATTATCTTTCAATGAAGTAGAGGCCGAAGTAATCCGATTAGCTAAGAAAGCCAGAGATGGTAAATTAAGCATAGATGAAATGACGGGCGGAACATTCACAATCACCAATGGTGGTATTTTTGGTTCTATGTTATCTACTCCTATCATTAATGCCCCACAATCTGCCATATTAGGGATGCATAACATTGTGGAAAGGCCGGTAGCCATTAATGGTGAAGTGAAAATCAGACCTATTATGTACGTAGCTTTAAGTTATGACCATAGAATTATTGATGGAAAAGAGTCGGTAAGCTTTTTGGTAAGGGTAAAAGAATTGCTTGAGGATCCGACTAGGTTGTTGTTGGGGATATAAAGAAAGGTAGTGAGAAATGAGATGTGAGTAGTGAGAAAGAAGATGGAGGAGATTTAGAGTTATTAATTTAAGTTAAATAATTATAAATTAAACAAATCTATTATGCACAATTACAAAGAATTAAAAATTTGGAAAATGGATATGTTACTCACTAAAAAAATCTATCTCATTACGCAAAAGTTCCCTGAGGAAGAAAAGTTTGGCTTAAAATCCCAAATGTGAAGGTGTGGTGTTTCTGTCCCATCCAATATGGCTGAAGGAGATGGAAGAAATAGCAAGAAAGAGTTTAATCAGTTCATAGGAATTGCACTTGGATCATTATTTGAGCTTGATACTCAAGTTGAGTTATGATATAGTTTTAAATTTATTTCTAAGGTAGATTATGAAGATGTGTTGGATGATATAAGTCAAATTAGAAGAATGACTTACTCTTTTAAACAAAAATTAATTTAATTAATAAAATCTGAATACTCTGTACTTAGTACTGAATACCCTGTACTTTATACTTAGTACTCAATACCAGATACATAAAATAAAAAAATATGTCAAAATACGATGTAACAGTTATCGGTTCAGGCCCCGGCGGATATGTAGCAGCTATTCGATGCGCACAATTGGGTATGAAAACCGCAATTATTGAAAAATATAGCACTTTAGGAGGTACCTGCTTAAATGTTGGCTGTATTCCTTCAAAAGCCTTATTAGATTCCTCTGAACACTATCATAATGCAGAAACCACCTTTAAAGAGCATGGTGTAAACCTTTCAAATTTGAAGGTTGATATCAAGCAAATGATTTCTCGAAAGTCTGAAGTGGTGAAGCAAAATGTTGAGGGGATCGCTTTTCTAATGAAGAAAAACAAGATTGATGTCTATACCGGAGTGGGATCTTTTGTGGATAAAAACACCATCAAAGTGACTGATTCGAAAGGTAAGGAATCTGAAATTTCTACTGATAAAGTAATTATAGCTACAGGTTCCAAGCCTACAGAATTACCTTTTGCTAAGTTTGATAAAAAGCGAATTATCAGCAGTACAGAAGCCTTAGAACTGAAAGAGGTTCCCAAGCATATGATAGTTATTGGTGGTGGCGTAATCGGACTGGAACTAGGATCAGTTTATAAAAGAATTGGTTCAGAAGTAACTGTTATTGAGTTTTTAGATAGCCTAATTGCTACTATGGACAGTACCATGGGTAAGGAAATGAAAAAGAGTATGAAAAAGCTCGGCATGGACTTGAAATTGAAGCATAAAGTAACCAAAGTAGAAAATAAAGGAAAAGAAGTTGAAGTAACTTTTGAGACTGAAAAGGGTGAATCTCAAACCGTAAAAGGTGATTACTGCCTGGTATCAGTAGGGAGAAGACCTTATACAGAAGGGTTAAATCTGGAGAATGCAGGTTTAAAAACTGACGATAAAGGTAGAATTCCTGTTGATGAGCACCTTAAAACGGAAGCTGAAAATATTTATGCCATTGGAGATGTAGTGCGAGGTGCCATGCTGGCTCATAAAGCGGAAGAAGAAGGCGTTTTTGTAGCCGAGGTAATGTCAGGGCAAAAGCCTCATATTCATTATAAGTTAATTCCGAATGTGGTATATACCTGGCCGGAAGTAGCTGGAGTGGGTTATACAGAAGAAGAGTTAAAAGAGGAAGGAAGGGCCTATAAAACAGGATCATTTCCTTACAAAGCATTGGGTAGAGCCAGAGCCAGTATGGATGTAGATGGACTGGTAAAAGTATTAGCAGATAAAGAAACTGATGAAATTTTAGGTATGCACATCATTGGAGCTAGAGCAGCCGATATGATTGCTACCGGTGTAACCGCCATGGAGTTCAGAGCTTCTGCTGAAGATGTAGCACGAATGTCGCATGCACATCCAACCTATATGGAAGCTGTAAAGGAAGCTTGTTTAGCAGCTACAGAAAATAGACCAATTCATATGTAATGATTTAAAACGATAGATTTCTATAAAAGGAAATTGCGTAAGTGATTTCCTTTTTTTATTTACAATAAGACCAAATCATTCCACACGAAAAATTAATAAGCCATACATGGGGACCTGGAAAAAATTATTTCAACAATATCACTACATTTTAAGCATCGGCTTCATATTTGCCTATTTTTCAAGTTTTGGCCAAACTTTTCTAATCTCACTTTACATTCCCTCTATTGAAAAGGTATTTGGTTTATCGAATGCAGCCATGGGAAGCTTGTATGCCGGAGCTACTGTTGACTCAGCCTTAACATTGCCTTATTTGGGAAGTAAGTTCGATAAAATGTCGTTGGGCAAATACATGGCTATGATTTTAATAGGCTTATTGGTGGCTCTACTCTCTTTATCCTTTGCTTTTCATGTGATAATTGTGGGCTTCAGTTTGTACCTTATGAGATTATTTGGTCAGGGTTTAATGAGTCATACAGCCGTTTCCACCATGACGCGTTATTTTGAAAAAAACAGAGGTAAAGCCATTGGAATTGCCACAATAGGTCATCCTTTTGGGGAGGCTACCCTACCCTTGCTAATCACTTTATGTATAGGATGGCTAGGTTGGAGAGGATCGTTGCAACTCAATGCGGCCTTTGTGTTAGTGGTATTAATGCCCACCATTTATTGGCTCTACAATAAGAAAAAGAAGCAACAAGTAAAGTCTGATGCAGATATCGTATTAGAGCCTTCAAAAACATCCAACTGGGATATCCTTAAAAATAAAGCATTCTTAATGATTGCTCCGGCAGTTTTTGCTTTAGGATTTACTAATACTGCTATATTCTTTTTTCAACTAAAATTGGGAGAAGCAAAAGGCTGGAGTGACACCTGGGTTTCCTCCTCCTTAGCGGCATTTGCCGGAGCAAGTGCATTGGGTATGTTTATAGCTGGTCCTTGGGTAGATAAACTCACTGCAAAAAAGCTATTTCCTTACATTTTAATTCCTTATACCATTGGTGTGCTCTCTTTACTCACAACTGATGCACCTTTTATTTATCCTCTAGCCTTATCTTTAATGGGTTTTGCACAAGGCTTTGGGAGCACGGTGAAAAACGCCATTTTTGCTGAGGTTTTCGGAGTAGAAATTATTGGAAAAGTAAGAAGTTTGTTTGTTACGGTTATGGTATTAAGTACCGCTTTAGGCCCCTTGTTTTTTGGCATTTTAGTCGATAAGGGCTATACCTTTGATGAGGTATTTTTAAGAAATGCTATTGGGTTGGTGGTAGTGATTTTATTAAGTTTCAGAATAAGACAATTGAAAAAAGACTGACTATAAATTACCCTGCCTTTTTATCTCATGTCGTTCGTAATAGATTTTACGGTTCAATAAAAACTCAATTACAATTTAAAAAGCGCTACTTCTTCAAAATATTAGCTTCAATAAGCTGCTTAAGCTCTTCAAAATCTTGCTTTTCAATAGGGTGTTTAGCATCAGTTAATCTTTTAAAACTTGCATTTTGAAGCTGATTAGTAGCCCATTCACTTTCCTGCTCTGAAATCATGGAGTCAAGTGATCCACGCATGATGGTAACAGGCACTGATATTTGATTTAAACTTTCATCCGTGAGCAGAGGCTTACTTCCTAATTCCTGCATAAGATTTTTGGTACAATTTAGTAATTGCTGCCAATCATTATGCCTCCTATTCAAATCCTCCGCAAAAGCCGGTACCTTTTCTTTGATTCTCTCCGCATCCAGCATTTTTGCTTCCTTTTCTGAAATTTCAGGGGACCATTCGAATTTAGTGGCTAAGGTCTGGATGGATTGAAAGAGTTCAGGCTTAAGAAGAGTTGTATAAAGCGCAACATACCCTCCCATGCTAAAGCCAAAAACATGGCTACGTTCTAGGTGATTAACTTTTACGAAATCGACTAGCTCTTTGCTAAATTGTTCTACGGAAAATTCCTTTCGGAATGACTGAATACCATGGCCGAAAACTCTAAAAAATAAACATCAAATGAAGGAGAAAATAAATCAATTAGGCGCTCAAACTGTGTTTTAGAACCTAATGCCCCATGTAAAATAATCAGTTTTTCCATACTATAAATCTAATAAGGAATTTCGAAAATCTTTTCTCACTTTATAAAAATAATTTAATGAGTTGAGGTTGAAAGAGCTTTATGCCATAGGCATCCCAATGGGACGAAAGCTCCTTCCTCTCTCCTCCTCGTTTGCAACGAGGAGGAACCAGAATCACGATTGTATCGTGGTAAGATTAATATCAATTGAAAAATAATTGACTTTTTAATTTCAAAAGTAAAAGAGCTTTACGCCATAGGCTGACGAGCATTCCAAAGGGACAAAAGCTCATCTCAAAAATCCTCGTTAAGCTTTCTTAAGCTTGGAATTTAAATTTTTTTTCAAAAACTTTTTAGGGATATGTCTATTTATTACACAAAACGAGGATTAGATATATGATTTTTTAAAAATTATTGATACTTTAGTATTCTATCAATTTTTTCAACCATGTCAGGAGATAGTTATAAAATTGAAGATCAGCACGCTACTTATTATATCACTTATACAGTTGTTTATTGGGTAGATTTATTTACAAGGTTAAATTATAAGCAGACAATTATTGAGTCATTACAGTATTGCATTAAAAATAAAGGATTAAAATTGAATGCATGGGTAATCATGTCAAATCATATTCATTTTATTGGCAGATGTGATCCACCGCATACAATGTCTGATTTCTTGAGAGATTTCAAGAAATTTACTTCGAAACAGTTTATTAAATCAATTGAATCATCTGAGGAAAGTAGAAGGAACTGGCTACTAGATAAATTTGCCTTTGAAGCTAAAAGAACAAATAGAGCGGAAAATTACAAGATCTGGAAAGATTCCAACCACCCAATTGATCTAGCTCTGGTGGATCCTCTTCAAAAAATAGATTACATTCATAATAATCCGGTCCGAGCCGGTATTGTCTATAATCCTGAAGATTATGTTTTTAGTAGTGCCACTGATTATGCTGGTGGAAAAGGGCTGTTGGAGGTGGAGTTGGTATAGTAGGTGGTGTAAGCTTTACAAAAGCTCATCTCAACAATCCACGTTGAATACTTTAGAAGCTTGATATTCGGATTTACAACTATAAATGAAGTGGCTTTTATGTCAAGGTTTCAAACGAAACGAGGATTTGAGATGATGGCTCTCCTCCTCGTTTGTCCCAAAAGGAGGCATACCCTTGGGAGGCCTATGGCGCAACGAGGTGGAACGAGAATCACGATTGTATCGTGGTTGGAACATTATGTTCCAATTGTAAAGAGCTTTACAAAAGCTCCTCTCGACAATCCTCGTTAAGATTTTCATAGCTTGGAATTTAAAATATTTCTTCAAAACTGCTTAGCTAGATGTCTATATATCACACAAAACGAGGATTAGGCGTTTTTTACTGAAAAACAACTTTTTTGACTTTTTCGATACCTTCAAACCTGAAGCGGATAAAATAGATGCCGGATTTTAAGCTGGCTCTGTCTATTTTTACTTCATTATATCCTGCAGAAAGCTCAAAGCGCAAACTATGGGTTTGCTTGCCATCTCCTTGCTCTATTACAACCATTACATCTCCGCTATTAGGAATAATCACAGGTACAGTAATACTGGATCTGGCAGGATTTGGGTAAATATCCAATACTCTAAAAGCATCCTCCAAATTAGTACAGGCTCTGTTATTGTTTGTTTTCTCTTCCACAAATACGCTACTGACCACCTTTGCATTTAAGCATATTTTACTTAAACCACGCAATTGGCTTTCAGTGAGATTTAAGCGCATCACATAATTTACGCTTGTTTCAGGGCTAATCACCCTATCTACACGTTCTGTTATCGAAAACTTACCTAAATCTACATCAAGATCTATAAAATCCGGGATTAAACTGCCTATATTCGTCATTGTAAGCACAAAACCAGTTACATCTCCCTGGGGCACCACCCTTAAATTACCTAATGCAATATCCATTTCAGGTACTCTTACCCTTACTTGCTGAGAAAAAGTATTGGTGCATCCTTCTGAGTTGGTAGCACTTAATGCAATAATATAGTTCCCTGCTTCCTGCAAAGTTTCTTCTAAATTGGCTTCTTCCGAAACGATCATTCCGTTGATAGTCCATTGATAAACAAAATCTGCTTGTTCCGTCACGGTGGCATTTACCTGAAATGGGTAGGCTCCAACTGTCTGCTCCAATGTAAAAGCGACATCCGGCAAAGGCTTCACTTCTATGCTTTGGGTGAAGGTCTCAGTACAACCTGTTACGGTATTTACTTCTAAAGTCACCTCATAGGTGCCTGGCTCTTCAAATGTATATTCAGGATTTTCACTATTCAAACTAGCCTCTTCACCAATACTCCAGCTATAACTTTCTACCAAATTGCCGAATAACTCCGTAATATTTTGAAAAACAATAGGCTGACCAGCACAACTTTGTGAAAAAGTGAAGCTCGGTGCAGGATTTGAAAGAATTTCAATCATTTCTTCATACTCATTGCTGCACAATTGTATGTTTTGTTGTCTGTACCGCAATCTGTAAATACCGGAATTATTAAAAGTATATGAAAAATCACCTTGATTCCCTACCGCTAATACTTCTCCCAAGTTATTCTGCAACTCCCAGAAATTAGTACTAATATTTTCATTCGCATTTCCTACGAAGTTGATAGTGCTCCCTACACACTGGGGTTCATAACTAAAACTGGCTTCGGGAATTGCTTCCACAGTTACTGATTTTTGTCCTTCGCTAACACAGCCATCTGCAGTAGTTACCTGCAGACTAACCTGGTAGATACCTGGCTCAGGAAAGCTAAATTGTGGATTGGCTTCTGTAGAAATATCCGTATTGTTTCCTGCAATTCCAAAATCCCATAAATAATTTGTTACGTTGGAAAGTTCCAGAAAAACTTCTTCATTAAACTGTACAGGTTGTGTGGCACAGGCTATATCGTTAGTAAAATCCACCACTGCCACCGGATATACTTCAATCTCCTGCTGAATGGTGAAATCGCAACCATTGCTGGTAAAAGCAGTGAGTTCAATTATTTGCGTTCCTGCCGTTTCAAAAGCATATTCAGGGTTTTCCTGGGTAGAAGTTGTGCCATCCCCGAAATCCCACAAGTAGCTGGTTATAAATTCACCGCTACTGTTATTTTCAAAACTGACTATCTGGCCAAGGCAATTATCATTAGTGCTAAAGCTCACAGCAGGACCAGGATTTACCGTAATAGTCTGTTCTGCATAAGATTCGCAACCGGCAAAAAAGACGGTTAGCCCTACCGTGTATTCCCCACTATTCTGATAAACATGCTCAGGATTTTCCACAGTGGAAGTGCTACCATCGCCAAAACTCCAATCGTAGGTGGCTATTTCCGGTAAGTCGGTAGTATTTTCAAATAAAATAGGCTTTTGAGAGCAGATGGCTCCTTGAGCGCTATTAGTAAAAGTTACAGGTTGTGGTTCGTATATTTCAATTGTTCGAGTTTCTTGATTAGTACATCCATTCGAACTTTCGGCAGTAAGAACAATCTCATATATACCAGCATTTAAAAAAGTATAAGAAGGGTTTTGGTTTGACGAGGTATCTCCATTACCAAAGCTCCAGTTCCAAGAGACAATATTATCGGGGCTTGAAGCGACAAAGTTCAACACTGAACCAACACATCTATCATCTGAAGAAATTGAAGTACTGATATTCGGAGCGACATCATTAGTCACTGTAATTTTTTTAGAATATAAATCAAATTCAGACCGGGAATTAAAACTCCTTAAGGTTATTTTATAAGTGCCCGAAGATGCAAAGGACAATTCTTGAGGGGTCTCCTCATTACTAAAATTGATCGATTGTGAACAATCTGCAGTATAAGCAATTCTGTATAAATCCCGGCCTAAAGAGATACCTGTGATTATTATAGAGCCTTCGAAACTATTGATGCTTAAGCCGGTCAAAACAGGATTCGATAAAGGGTCAGGATCAAGAATTAACGGAGTATCATTATTTCCTATCTGCCCTAGATTTATTAGTGTATAGGAGGTACTAAGATTACCTATTGCAACTATAGTAGAATCACCGTTCTGAAAAAAATCAACATCAAAAGCAGAATTTGAAATGGATGTAATAGGAAGGTTTGTCACGGAGGGAGTCGAGAATAAATTTGTTCCAAAGTTGAAAATGCTGAGATTTCCGGTAGCTGGTCCTGCCCCATACCATTGCCCGCACTTTTCAAAGATTCCAATATCAAACAAAGTGTTCGTAGCTATATTCCCTGTATTGATAATGTCATCACTATCTAAGATATTGTAAAAAGATGACCCAAAGTTCACTAAAGAAAGCCTCCTGTCACTTTTTGTGATAAACAAAATAATATCACCATCATCAATCCCTACAGTAATCCCTCTAATTTTTGTACTAATACCAAAATTGCCTAAACTAGAAATTGAGGGGTTTGTATTTTCAATAGTCGATCCAAAATCGAGTATAATTATGTCATTGTTGGGTGGAAAAGAGTTTTGAGTTATTAAAGCAAACCATTTACCTTCATGACTTACAATTTCTAAATCTTCAATTAGGCTTAGTTCGCCAGAAAAATTTCCCAAATTATTTATAGTTGGCGATGGGTTGCTTAGGTTCTCGCCAAAATCAAGGCGAAACAAATCGCCTGTTCCCCTATTCGCTATAAATCCATACCAGCTGGAACCATCCTCAATTATCTGAATATCCATAGGTTGACTTCCTGAAACTAAATTTTGGATAATGGTGGCGTTAGGTATAGCGAAAATATCATCTGAGCAAAAATCCCAATAATATTTATCGGCATTTACTGAGGAGTTGGATATAACAACAGATTCATTTTGACAGTAAGAATCTTTATTGACAGTGAAAAAAGCATCAGGGCATTGACTCCAAGCTGGAGAGGGTTGAATAAAAAGGACTATGAGCAGAATATTAAAAAACCGATGCATATAATTTTTTGAATTGTGCAATATCTCTATATTTTTTCGCATAGGATCTAGTCCTGTTTATTAGTTCAGGATGGTTACTGTTGAGAAATAAGTCTTCAATTTTAGCAGTTGTATGAACAAAGGACTTTACATCCAAGTAATCTAAAATAACACCGACATCATGTTTAACTATATTAAGGTAATCATCTGAAATACCTCTTGGTACAATAACAGGTAGCCCGCAAGCTAAGTACTCTCCCGTCTTTATAGGTGAACAATATTTTTTACTACTTCGTTGTCTAACGGCTACAAAGCCGAAGTCTGCGGCTGACAGATATTGATAAACCTCTTCAGAAGGAACAAAGAACGCCATAACATCGCCTTTACTTAAACCATATTCATCAGCTAAGCTTAGTATTTTATTCAAAGGCTCTGCCGTTAAAAATAAGAACTTATATTTCAACTTAGAATTTAAGGATAAATATTTGTAAAAATCAAATATTTCCTCTTCCATATACATGCCTCCAAGTTTCCCTAAATACACAATCAAGCATTCTTTTTCAGTAACATGGAGCTCTGACCTAATGCGTAAACGGGCATTTTCATCATAATAAAAAGAGGAAAGATTAATTGCTGAAGGTACTAGATAGATTTTATCGCGATTTACACCCCATGTTTGAATCCTTTGCCTCATTCCTTCAGTAGCTGTGAAAATTAAAGAAGCTTGCCTTGCGATTATACTTTCTAATTTCTTCAAAAATATGTATTCCCATGAGAAATTCTTCCACACACGTGCTTCCAGCATGTAATCTGCATGCGGTTCGAATGTATGAATATAATGTTTCACTTGATTAAGCCTACAGATGAAATATCCAATTATAGCGCCCGGAAATCCTTCAGAATATACAGCGGTGACATGATTCACTTTTATAATTTGACGGGTACTCCAAATGCTTTTTAGTAGATCTAAGATTTTTTTCAAAAGCTTAAATCGACCGGATCTCCATTTGAACTCAATCCATTGAATATTATTTTCTTTTAGAACTGATTTGATGAATTTTCTTTTTTCGGGTGTTAGGGGATACCTATCATTTTCATAAGTGCACATGATAAATTTTATGTCTCTATCAGGAAAATTAAGAAAGTAAGGTAATACCGCGCTTTTAAAAACAGGGTCCTCTACACTATAATAGGCTAAAATTAGGATAGTCTTCACTTTCTCCTAATTTTTTGAATGAATCGATGTATCGCTGTATTAAGAAAGATGGTTTTCACTTTTAATATAAAGTATTTGTCAATTAAGCTTTTACTGAAACCTTTGAATAAATAGCCTAACCCTGAAATAAATTTTGAATTTGAAAGCTTATCAGATGCTTTAGTAATTAAATAAATGCTTTCCCATGATTTAATTTCACTGTAAGAGATATTCTTTGCTTTCTGATTATTTTTCCTCCTGAAATAAGCTGCCTTCTTTGCTTTTACAAACCAATACCGCGACTTTGATAAATTCTTATGTGTAGAAATGCCTTTTTCATGAATTCTATAATAATAAAGTGGTTTATGGATGTAATCTACTCCACCGACTTCTTCTAATTTGTAATATAGGTCTTGGTCTACTGCCCGCTTGTAAGACTCATTAATTCCTTCCGTTTTGCGATAATATTCCAACTTAAAACTAGAAAAATGAGTAATTCCTTTACCGTAAGATAAGTAGCTTTCTCCAAGTGGTATCCCTCCAGCTCCGTAAGCTTCTCTTTCTATTTTCAAATTAGAAGAACAAATAAAATGAGAACTAGACACAAGAGCTAACTTAGGTGAATTTATATGCGCCTCTACCATTAGCTGTAAAGCCTCCGGAGCCAATGCATCATCAGGATCCAAAAATCCTCCAATTATACCATTTGCTTTTTTAACACAAACTGACTTTGTAAATCCACAACCCCTATTTACTTTGTTTTCGTGGACGAACAACTGTTGATCATCTAAAAAATCTTTTAATACCTGCAACGAATCATCTGTGGAAGCATCATCTACAACAATAATCTCCCAATTTTTGTAAGTTTGTTCCTTAACGCTTTGAATTGCTTTTGCGATATAAGAAGCATTATTGTAATTAGCAACAAGGACCGAGAAAAGTGGTTCATTATTCATTATTCAAAACTATGAAGAATAAAGTTTTATTTTTAATTACTTCCAGCTTTCCTTTTGGAAACCAAGAAGCCTTTTTAGAAAACGAATATCCCTATTTAGCAAAATCTTTTAAAGAAGTCATTATTATTTCTAATGAGTTGAAAAATAACGATTTACGAACCACTAGTGAAAATACATCCATTCATCGCTTTGATTATTTCCCATCATTTTTCAACAAATTACTTTCTCTTAAATATCTATTTAACCCAATAGTGTTAGCTGAGATAAAAAATTTAAATTCTTACAATATTAGCCCATGGAAAAGAGGGATTCTAAATACAATTTTGGTTTCATTTTCAACAGGACAAAGACTTAATAAACTGATAAATACAATCCGTAGAAAACGAAACATTGCTACTAGCGAGACTGTTCTTTATAGTTATTGGTGTAATGACATGGCCACTGGACTAGCAATTTCAAAAGCAGAAAACAACGAGTATGTAAGTATGTGTAGGGCACATAGGTATGATATTTATTTCGAAGAAAATACATTGCATTATCTACCTTTCAGACAATTTATTTTTTCAAACCTTGACAAGGTTTTTTTTATCTCTGTAGATGGTTTAAAGTATGCTACCCAATTGAATGGATATTTTCCCAGTTTTGATGTGTCCTATTTGGGTACTAAGTCTCATTTAAAAATCGCTCAACATGTTAATTTCTCTAAGTTGTTTGTTATAGTTTCTTGTTCTAGATGTGTCAGTGTAAAAAGAATTGATTTAATTATAACTGCTTTATCTAAACTTGATGGTTTTGAAGTAACCTGGGTTCATATAGGTGATGGCCCTCAAATGAAGTCTCTCAAAGCTCTGGCTCATGAAAAGCTAAAACAAATATCTTTTACATTTAAAGGTAATATGCCCAATTCAGCAATTTTAAAGTTTTACGATAGTGTAAAACCAGATTTGTTTATAAATGCAAGCTCTTCGGAAGGTATTCCTGTTTCGATGATGGAGGCCATGTCTATGGGAATTCCAGTGCTTGGCTTAAATGTAGGAGGTGTTGATGAAATTATTACAAATAATTTTAATGGATTTTTATTACATAAAAAATCTGATGCATTAGATATTTCAGATGCAGTGAGATCATTTCTGTATCTTCATTTTGAGTTAAGATCCACTTTATCCAGAAATGCGTATCTCACGTGGAGTAAATACTTTAATGAACAGGTCAACTATGAGCGGTTTTTAAATAAAATAAGACCATTAATAGCTTAGTTATAATGAGAAAAAATATAGATCGAATAATCTCAGTTGTATCTTTTTTATTTAGTAGTTATTCTTTAATAATCCTAAGTTGGATAAGAGCAAGTAGAGCAATGCATTTAAAGTTTTTTATTGAGAAAGGCTTTTTCCGCATAGCCATGCCTATCGATAGCCACGCATTTCTAAATAATTGCTTATGTGCGAAACTCCACATGAGTTCATTGTAAATTAAAGAGGAGTCGTCAACATAAGGTTTGTTACAAAAATTAATGAAGTTAATTATACCTGGAATATCATTTTGCATCAAGAAATCCTCTTGATACTGATTCCGTTGCTTAATCATCTTTTTTACCAACAGATGTCCATGCATTTTAAACGGATTATAGATTTGTCCTGATTTTGTAAAAGACTCCTCGTACTGTCTATAGTAGTACAGTTTCTCAGAAAGGTTAATAGCTTTATATTTTTCAACAATTCTCGATGTTAAATCATAGTCTTCATATCCAAAAGAATTAAAAAAATCTCTATACCCACCAAACTCACGCCAAATCTTTGTTTTCACCATAATAGTTGAGCCTACAAATACATTCTGATGTTTTATGATTTCTTTGATTTCACTATATGTAAGTGGGTTTAATGCCTCAATATCCTGAACAGAATTGTTACTGTCAATATATTTTACTTGCGTTCCACACATAGACAGTTCCCGATCTAGACTGAAGGCCTGCAGTTGCTTTTCTAGCCTGCAGTTGGCCATCAAATCGTCTGAATCAAGCAAAGTGATAAACTCTCCCTCAGCATATTGTACTAATTTATTTCGAGTTCGTAAATAATGTAAATTTTGATCATTATGATAAACCTTAATTCTAGAGTCCTTGAAAGTTGCTATGACCTCTCGGGTGTGGTCTTGTGAACAGTCATCGGCTATCAATAACTCCCAATGAGAATAGGTTTGATCAAGTATACTTTCTATAGCTTGACCTATAAATTCCGCCGAGTTATAGGAGGTCATTAAAATTGAAACCAATGGCTGGTTCATTTTTTATACTTTGACAAAAAAATTTTTTCTAATCCTTCTTTGAGATCTGTACCAGGTTTATAACCAATAAAATGTTCGAGTTTAGACGAACTTCCGAACCTTCTACCTACCTCATAATCATATCTCTTCTTTGGCGCGTTAATATAATTAATCTCTGAAGATGATTTTGTAACATCTTTAATAAGAACAGCCAATTCCCCAATAGAAAGTTCCTTCTCATTAGCTACATTGAAAATTTCAAATCCATCTACTTTTTCAGCTAATAATATTGCACTTTTTATTGTATCATCAATCCAAGTGAAATCTCTAGTCTGTTCTCCGTTTCCAAATACTGTTAATGGCTTGTTTTCAATTGCTTGCTCAAAGAATCTCGGTGTAACCATCCGATTGTCTTGTCTTGGCCCATAAACATTGAAAAAGCGTAGCGCAATGCCCTCAATGCCCTTCTCCTCATATAGCGCTCCGAGATAAATTTCATTAAATCGCTTAGCCATGGCATAGCTTGTTTTAGGGTCAATCATGATGTCCTCAGTCACACTTTGCTCTAGAGCATTGTGGCCATATACACCACTGGTAGAAGCATAAATAATCTTTGAAATATTGTTTTGGATGGCAGACTGTGCAACATTATGCATCCCTTGTACCTCGGTGTCCATGGTTTCTACTGGATTATCTGCTACAATGTCAACACCCAAGATTGCCGCAAAATGAAAAATACAATCTATCCCCTTCCCTAATTCCAACATCCTTGTTTTATCGCGTACATCTACTGTATGCAATTGAACTTTCTCCTGAATATCTGCAGGTAATTTATTTCCCCTTAATAAAGTGTCAACCACAATTACATTAGCCCCTAGATTCACTAAGGACTCTACTAGATGGCTTCCAATAAATCCTGCTCCACCTGTCACTAATACGTTTTTATTTTTCATTTTTTACTTTAAAATATTAATTTTCATTTTACATTTTTTGAAACAAAATTTCAAAAATGTGAAGGGATAATTTAAAAATAGTGTCAAAAGTATTTGTCCTTTTCTATACGTTTTCAACTTCAAAGCTATAAACAAAGACATATCTATAAAATCATATTTTATCTCTTTGTTTAATCTCTTATATCTTTTTTTTACAGCCTTTATTAACGTTTTGAGTAAAAAAAAAGAATATAAATACTTTTCGCGGGAAATTATCTCCTTTCTATCTGCTTTAAGAAATGAAATATGTAGTCCACTAATATCTATAGATTTTAATTTTAGATGGTATTTCCAATGATTCTCTATTAAGTATTTAAAAGTGACTTGCTGTCTGCTATTATTGAGACTTGAAACTGATTTGTTATGAATACGATACCTTAATAATGGTTTGTTTATATTTGCTATTTCGAATAATTTCAACATTTCCAACCATAATGCCAAGTCCTCAACTGGAAAGGTTTTTGAATTATAACCTCCAACCTCCTTCAACACTGATTTTCTAAACATCACAGTTGGATGAGATAATGGATTAGAAAAAAAGCTCCTCCAATAAAGAGTACGATAATCTTCGGCTCGTCTATTGTAAGATAACGGTTTTCCAAAATCATCTATTATTTCTACTGAACTTCCAACCACTGCAATATTTGGATTTTGTTGTAAATAATAAAGTTGATGTTCCAATCTATATTTATCAGCTATATCGTCACTGTCCATTCGAGCGATATACATCCCATTAGCTATCTCTAGACCTCTATTTAGCTGTATTACGAGACCTTGGTTAACATCACTTTTAAAAAATTTAATCCTTTTATCAAGCTGACAATATTCTTCGATAATTTTACTTGATTGATCAGTAGATCCATCATCCAAAATCAAAAATTCAAACCTTTTATAAGTCTGCTTTAAAATGCTTTCAATAGCCTCTTTCAAAAAGTTTTCAGAATTGTAAACAGGCATTAAAACTGAAACTACTGGATTACTCATTTCAGATTAACTTTTCTCTTTATAGCATTTAGCAATGCAAAGAAAGAAGCTTTTATTCCTGCATTTCCGCTTTCAAATTTATTTTGAAAATCTATGCTTTTATTAAGTTCACCAATTTTTAATTCCCATAAATCAGGATGAATTTCTGCCAAAACGGGTTGCATTTCTGCTTTAATTTCTTTCTTGCTGAAAACGAAAATATTTTGTTTATACCAAAAATCTACTTCTGAATTCTGCCATACTAACGGTCTTATTAAATCATAGCGATCGTAACCATAATGTGAAAATTTGGTAGCCCAATATTCTGGCCATTGCTCATTTAAATGATTTTGCCCACCCTGACCAGGAATTGCAGCAGAAAAAATTATAGTTTCTGAATTACTACACAATGATTCAACCAAGGTGTCTGCCGAACTTTCTGGCAAATGTTCCGCAACTTCCAAACATAAAGCTAAATCAAATTTTCTATCTAGAATCAAAGGATATCTTAAATCGGCTTCTTTATAATTACTTTGATCAATTACTAGTTTTGATTTATCCAAATGATTTCCGTCAATACCTAGAATATCAATATCCTGTATGTAATCTTGGAATATTCTGATCCAAGTTCCTAACCCGCACCCTATATCTAAAACACTTCTTGGGTTGAAAAATTTATTAATTATTGGGACAATAACCTTTGCAGCATCTGTGTTATGTATTTCAGTTGAATGTATGTATATATCACTCATGATTTATTATTTATAATTAATACGAAGAAGTACGAAACAATTATTCCAAATTTCAATAAAACCGATTCAATCGGTTTTTCATTGAATTAGAATTTTTAAGCTGAAGTTTTTCAGAGTACATATCAATTTAAAAATTTAATTTTATTCTGAAAGACTTGATTAACTTGTGGATTTAATAAGTGACCTGTTTTAAACACATCATTTGCCACTAATTCGAGAACAAAAGCATCTTTTATAGTGTCGAAATTATCTTCATTATCACCAAAATAAATATCAAAAATGATTTCATCGTTACCATATATATTTAAGTGTTCTATTTTGATAGTAATTGTTCCTTCTAATTCATTGTTATTTAGAATATCTCCAGTATGCTTGTTATTAATTCCAAAAAGAATTTGATTACGTGAATTACGAGCTACCAATCCCAATACTGGTTTGCGTATTTGCCAATTTAATAAGTATTGGAATTTTAATTCCAGCATGTCTCCAGCACTTATTCTAAAAGAATTTGAGCCATTAACATATACTTCTACAGATTGAATACCATTCTTCTTATTTTTTCCCTCAGAGAAAATAATGACTCCTTCTTTATTTATATTGGAAATATTTTTGTTGTTATTATTTTTAAAATAAAGACTAACTATTTCAGAAATAGAACCACTCTCGTTCAATGACCCTTGATCAAGGATGATTCCTTTATCGCAAAGTGTTTCCACCGCCCCCATATTATGACTCACGAAAATTACTGTCCTTCCTTCATTTTTACTGACCTGATCCATCTTCCCCAAGCATTTCTTCTGAAACTCGGCATCCCCAACAGCAAGCACTTCATCTACTATCAATATTTCAGGTTCTAAGTGAGCAGCTACTGAAAAGGCGAGTCGTACCTTCATTCCGGAGCTATAATGCTTCACAGGCGTGTCCAGGAATTTCTCTACTCCGCTGAAGTCCACTATTTCATCAAATTTTTGCTTGATTTCTGCTCGTTTCATACCGAGTATGGTGCCATTGAGGTAAATATTCTCCCTGCCAGTCAATTCCATGTGAAAGCCTGTTCCTACTTCCAATAAAGAAGAAACTCGGCCATTAATTGTAAATCGACCTTTTGTAGGCTCTGTAATGCGACTGAGTATTTTTAGGAGGGTGCTTTTGCCAGCTCCATTTCTGCCTATGATGCCTACTGCCTCACCATGCTTAATTTCAAAGTTGATGTCTTTGAGTGCCCAGAAGCTTTCTTTTTCCTCATTTTTAGTGAAAATCGAACGGAATTTATCGCCTATAGCATGACGCATATCACCGCTTTTTTTATGGCCGATGATGTATTCCTTCCCTAACCCTTGTACGCTGATAGCGTTTTTACTCATTTTATATTATTTATTTACAACAGTTGTAGCTTTTTAAGGCTCCGCCCTTTCAGTCCCATACCACGAACCTAGCACTCTCCTAATTTTACCCTAAGCTAATGCAGTTATCTAGAAGTGGAACTTTGAGTCTTTAATCTCTTCTTTACCCTCCACTTTTTTCACCTTGGCTTTGCTTAACTCAGCAGTCAGGCTTAAACCAAGGCTCTCAATATATACAATAACTTTATCTTTCTGTGTTTTTATAATATTTCCTTCCTGCCCTTTCATGCCACCATGCTCTATTTGCACCCTATCGCCAGTCATAAAAGATTCAATACTCAAGTCCTCATATTCTCCTAATAAGTTTTGTATGGCTTCTATCTCCTGAGGGCGAATTTTAGCATCTTGTCCTAGATAACGTACGAAGTTGACTGCTCCTTGAGTTTGCAGGATCTGGAGTCGCTCCTGATCATTATTAAATTGTACAAATACATAAGAGGGGAATACGGCTACATTAACCTTCTTCTTCCTGTCAGACCACTGCCTCAACACTGTTTGCGTAGGGCAATAAACTTCAATTCCTTTTTCGGTTAACCTATCAGCCACCTTCTTTTCCATCCTGGACTTTGTATAAATGGCAAACCAATTCTTCATATTATGCATTATAATACTCAAAATTAATCTTTCATAGCAGTTATAAAAAGTAAATATTGCTATTTCGATGAAGCATGTAGGAAAAATGATGAAATGGTATTTTATTATTTGTATAAAGATTTTTAAATCAAGTGATTGAAAGGAAATCAGCTTAATCTGAGAATAAACCTTGCGGGTTTTATGGGAGGGTGTCGGAATATGTATTGGGCTATTATTTTACCAATTAGACGGGATCCTAAATAATTTTGTTTGTTTCACTCATTTTTTTTGGGATGAGCTCTGTTGGCCTCTGTTCCAAAAGTCTCCGTCATTCTAGAAATTTAGGGTCTGTGACGTAGGAGCAGGACGTAAATTATCTGGAATCTCCCAGTCCACGCATCAATTCTGCTTAGTATATTTTTATTAAACGCCTATATAAAACAGGATTTTATTTACTGCAATGAAGTGCTAAGTTCAAGGATTTCTTGGCTAGTCTAGGTTCCTAATAGTTAATAGCGCACATAATGATAATGCAAAAGTCAAAAAAATCCCTGAAGATACTTTCATTTTACCTCAACGATAACTGAAACTGCTTTTTGGGAAATAATCTCATCTCTTTCTTCACCCTCCTCAATAATTTCTCTTTGTATTATGATATTACCTGCTTTATTTAATAAAACGGATCCATTAATTTTATAGCTATAAAACGGAAGTGCATCGGGATCTTCCGGATCACCATTATAAATTTGATTTATATTTCCCGCTATAAAATGATGTTGTACTAGTTTTTTTGATTTTGAAAATTCCAGTAAGAAAAAAAGTTGAACATACCAGTCAGGATCACCTTCTTCAAAAGCCATTATAACTAGGTCATTTGAAGAAGATGGGGTTTTAATTATCCCAACCCCATATAAATCATTGAAGCCCATATTCTGAAATCTATCTCGAAAAGGATAATTGGGATATAACTTAATAATCTGTTCTGATAACAGCTTATCTTTATCGTATGAGAAATAATTAGCTCGAAAAAATGTTTTCTCTTCCTGATCTAACTGTAAATTTCGATTTAACTCTCCATCATTATACAAGGTATTTTCATTGATCTCTTCAATAGGTAAATTGAATTCTGTAAATTCTTTAAAAAATTGATCCTGTAAAGTGCTGTTTTCTATTGAAGAAGGTATAGAATCGAAATTTTCAATTTGATCGCTGTCTTTCTTGTCTTGCTTATGAGCGCAATGCATTAACAAAACAGTTAAAGTTAAGATTAATAATTTCTTCATGATAATTTTACTATTTTGATCTTCCTAAAACTAAATACCATTTACCAATACTGAATTCTTTTACCTCAGCCCATTTGTAAAAATTCTTTTCTCCTAAATTTTGAGAAAATATCCCCATTTCATCTTTCATTATTTTTTTTAAATGCTTTTTGACAGATGGATTATATTTTAATCTTTCATCAATTTTAGAATTGGAAAGATCGGCTAGTGCTGATTTCATCCTGTAATGTTTTGAATCGTACCCGTTTCTTAGATAAACAGATTTCTCTCCAATATTCAAGCCATACGGATCTTCAATAATCACACCTTCTTCTGTAACCGATTCAAGATAAACTATGTGACCTCCTGTCAAATTCGTAGATAGTATTATTTCCTCACCAACTTCAAGCTTGCACCCTAAATCATGAATATAGAAATCCTTTATGTCGCCCAAAGGTTTAGATGTTTTAACTTCGCCTACTGAGGTTTCTAAATCACAAATTATCAATCGACCCATCTCTCCCAGACAATAGGCGTATTGATGTGGCAACATTGATCCACTTCCATTGCCAAAGCTAAAGTTTTCATCTTTCTGTCTCATGATTGATTGCCAGTATTCGACCCCCAATTGCTGGAATCGGTATATTATTAAATCCTCTAAATCATAATTACCTTTAATTTTTACTTCCTCTTCCGACCACCCACCTTCCTGTAGTTGTACCAAAAGGGTGTCTCTTACTTCAATTTCAGGTGCTAATGACCTTAATGCCATTGCTAAGGATGTTACATTACAGGTTGTGTATTTATTAACTTTTTTAGCAGAAGCCTTAAGTCCGTATACATTAGATTTTTCAAAAATATTATCGAGTTGACTAGCATAAGGAGCTGTTTCAGGAGTATCAATTCCTTCTTTAAGAACTTTAACTACCTCCTGGTCCTTTGCTTCATCTTTTTGCCCTGTTAATCCAAGTATATTATCCAGCCTTTTAATGGGTTTCTCATACTCTCCGGAGTTATAAGAAACAAACCAGGCTTCCAATGAGCGTTTCATCGAAACCAAAAGTTCTCTATCCGCATTCGCTAATTCTGAGTCAGAAAGCCTGTTCATTAAGGCAAATGTAAGGTTATCTCTTTCTGTCCTGCCCAGTTCATTTAAAACTGCATTTACTAAGATAGGCTTATAAGTTACAAATTCGCTCATACGGGTTGCCAAAGCAAGCATATTGGGGTATTCACTTATGAATTTTTGTGCATTTTCAGGTGAGTCTGACTCCCTCTTCAACTGCTCTACCCTCTCCTTTTCTTTCTTTTCTGCTGATTGCTTAGCTTTTAAATGAGCGGCTTCTTTTTCCTGCTTCTCCTTTAATTCCCTGGCATCTTTCACTTCAGCAGCTGCCCGTGCCTCCCTTTTGGCCTTCACAACAGGGTATTCCTCCATTTGGGCTTTGACTAGCTCGGGAGTGGCGGCTTTTAAAGATTGTAGTGTCTTGCTTTCAGGTCCGCCAATATTACCATCTGTTTTTTTCCAGTGCAAAACCTCTTCCTGAAAGGTGTAGATCGCTGCAATCAAATTGCGTAGCTGGGCTTCTTGTAATTCAACAGCATCTTTCGGAATATTATCTACTTCAGTTAATAAACCAATCTCTTGCAAGTAATATTGCACAATTTCTACATCTTCTCTACAGTTTACTCCTCCCTTCCCTACACTCTCCTGGATATCTGGAATTTCCCGCACAGCAGGCATTTCTTTTATTGTACTTAGTGGAGCTGTGCTCTGAACTGTTGATGGGAGACTTGAACTCAATCGGTTCATACTCCTACCCATAGGTCTACTTATTGTCCTTCCCATTTGTCTGGGATGAATACCATGTGGCTTTTTAACATGGTCATTATCCGGTTGCCGGTGCGAGGTTTGCTGATTGGGGTCGTTCTTTGGTCGAAATTCACTCATTTGTTTAAAATATAATTAAACATAAATACTTTGGTTGTAAATTGAAAGTATTAGCGAGGTTTTTTATAGCTTGAGAGATTCTTTTCTCTTGGATAGGACTTTTGCCTTTAGCCAAGAACCTCTATCAATGACTCACATTTGAGTTTGCTTCTATACCACAAGCATGAAGCCCAAAAACTCCATCCACCCGAACCTACACTCCATCTGATACATTCTACACTTCAGTCAGATCTAATTTTAGTTTAACCTCCTTTCCTGCACTTTTGGCTTAAGAATCAACAAAATATTATCAGCATGAAATTATTTATTACACTTCTTCTAACTCTTGCAGCAAGCCTCAGCTTCGCACAAACCCAAATTGGCGGGGTAGTGAAAGACAGTAAGAATGAACCCATTCCCGGTGTTAACATCTACATTCAGAACACCTATTCCGGTACTTCATCTCTGCCTGACGGCTCCTTTAGTTTTACTACTGATGAAGCAGGAGAGCAAATAATAATCTTTCAGTCAGTTGGCTATAAAAGCCAAACCCATAAGGTAAACCTTAGCGGAAAAGCCATTGATCTTAACATCAATCTGGAAGAAGCCATCGATAAATTGAATGCGGTAACTGTTTCCGCCGGAGCCATGGAAGCCTCTGATGAAAATAAAGCAGTTGTTTTGAAGCCCATAGATATTGTTACCACACCTAGTGCCATGGGAGACATCATTGGTGCTTTCCAAACATTGCCCGGCACCTCCACAGTAGGTAATGATGGCCGTCTATTTGTCCGTGGTGGAGATGCTTCTGAAACTGCAATCTTCATTGATGGTCTCCAGGTTGGAAACGCCTTTGGCACCACGGCCTCAAATGTACCTACCCGTACCCGATTTAACCCCAACCTTTTTAAGGGATCATTCTTCAGTACAGGAGGCTATTCTGCGGAATACGGACAAGCGCTTTCATCTGCCTTGGCTTTAAACACTGTAGATATTCCGTCTCGTAGTCAAGGCGATGTGAGTATTTTATCAGTTGGTGGAGGCTATACCCAAACTTTAGTTGGCAAGAGAAACAGCCTTACCGCTTCGGCTAATTATTTCGACCTGGCCCCTTATCAATCTTTAATCCAGCAAGACTTCGACTGGGAACGCAGCCCTTACGGATGGGATTTCTCCCTTGCAGGAAGCCAAAAATGGGGGAAAAGTGGAATCATAAAAGCATATTTTCAGAAGGAATCAAATGGATTAAAAATATGGCAAAAACAACCGGGAGAATCAGGTAGAGGCTCACAAATCCATATTAAAAATGATTATACCTATGCACAAACCAACTTCAAACAAGTAGGTAAAAATGAAATCATTTATACAGGTGGAATTTCTTATTCCGATAATTTAGATAAACTCACGATTGATGGACGAAATATTCAACAACATAATCGCCTTTTGCACGCCAAAGCTGTGGCAGTGAAAGACTTTTCTGATGCTTTTTCAGTAAAGAGCGGAGTAGAAACTTATTTTTCCGGCTTTGAGGAAGCATTGGTGGATGAAGGTGTTTCAAGAGCTTTCCTCGATAATCGATACAATGCCTTCGTGGAAACAGACTATTATTTAAGCAATCAATTGATTATAAGAGCTGGTTTACGCACCGGATACAGTGCTTTAAACAATGAATTTTGGGCAGATCCCAGAGCTTCTGTTTCCTATAAATTTAAAAATGAAGCCCAGGTTTCGGCTGCTTATGGCACCTTCAGCCAGTTACCACAAGAGAGGTTTCGTGTTTTAAACAATCAGCTTGGCAATACGGAGGCTGAACACTGGATTTTGAATTATTTCATCGCTAAAAATGGCCGTACTTTCCGAGCAGAAGCCTTTCATAAAGGCTACAGCAACCTGCTTACTTTTGAGGGCACCTCTCAGCAGCCGGAGCAAGCTGCTTTAAACGGCCATGGCTTTGCCAGAGGGATGGACTTTTTCTACAGAGATAGAAAATCAATCAAAAATACCGACTTTTGGATTACCTACAGCTTAGTGGATGCCAAAAGGAAATTTGACACTTTCGAAACCGCTGTGCAGCCAGGTTTTGCTCCTCTGCACAATGGCTCCGTAGTAGCCAAGCATTTTGTTTCTGATCTAAAATCACAAATAGGAATGTCGTTTAGTATAAATTCTGGCTACGCTTATCATAATCCAAATAGGCCTGGTGAGCAAAATGCCATGACTAAAAGCTTTCAGGATTTAAGCTTAAGTTGGAGCTATCTACCCAAGCCTAACCTCATCATACATTTTGCATGTAGCAATGTGTTAGGGAGAGATAATGTATTTGGGTACCAATATGCTCAGGAAACTAACGAAGCAGGCCTTTTTCCCGGAATGGCAATCCAACAAGGAGCACCGAGATTTCTATTACTTGGTATCTTCTTAACACTTTCATCAGATAAAAACGCAAATCAATTAAACAATTTATAAACACTTAAAACACCAATATTATGAAATTTTACACAATGATTATCGCAATTTTAGTCCTTACTATTCAATTAAGTTTCGCTTCCGATCCGGGCTATCAAAAAGCTTTGGGAGCACAATTGGAAAAACTGCAAACTGCTGAAAATGTGCAAGAGTTGAGAGATGCTGCCAATGGATTTAATCGTATAGCTGAAATGAATAAAGAAGAGTGGTTACCCAATTATTATGCAGCTTTGGCCCTAATAAATGCAGGCTTCAAAACGGAAGGTTTAAAAGAAAAGGATGCATTTTACAATGAAGCCAAAATGCATATAGAAAAAGCAGTAAAGTCCCATGGTGAAAATACTGAATTAGTTGCTTTGAGAGGTTATGCACTAATGGCTGAATTATCTGCAGACCCTGGAAGCAGAGGTCAGAGTATGTCACCGGATGTAATGAACACCTTTGGAAGAGCTCTTTCTATGGATCCACAGAACCCAAGAGCTATGATATTATTGGCTCAGATGGAATTAGGAATGGCTCAATTTTTTGGTCAAGGTCCGGAAAAAGCATGTGGAATGGCTCAAAATAGCATAAAACTTTTTGAGCAGGAAGAAAGCAAAGAATTGAATGCCACTGAAACGCCTGTTTGGGGCAAAGAAATTGCTGAGAAAATAGCATTACGGTGTAAATAATATTAAGTAGCTGGTAAATTTATTCATACTAAGCTTAAACTACTACTTTCCCACAAAGACTCTGGACCACCAAGAACCTTTTCTTCGTGAATTTAGTGACTCTTTGTGGGATAATAAATAGCTAGCTATCGATTTAACAATGCAATGTTCCCTAAAAGATTTATATTAGCTTAAGAAAAGATTGTAATTTTAACTAATATTATTTCATGTTATCACTGACAAAACAACTGGTAATCAGTACACTCATTATATTAAATGCCATATATAAAACTTCATAATAGAAATTCATTGCCCAGAAGATTTGCAAGATTCATCTTACTAAATTTGAGTTTAGCTTTTATCTTAATGATACTATTCTGCCCCTTATGCTTTTTGAGCTTAGATAGTATCATTTCACTAATTCCAGATTTTATATTTTCCTTTTTAATGTCATCTGCCTTAAGCTTTGGTGGTTTTATGGTAGAAGGTTACTTTGATGCTAAAATGAGCTGGATTAAATTTCCGGTAAAAAGGCTACTCCTTACTGTAATTGTTTATTTATCTTACTCATTTATAGCTAGTTATATACTATCAGCAGTTTTCACTCTTATTGTAGATGATAGCGTTACTTTACAGAATTTAGATTGGGTAAAAATGATAAGTTATACCAGATTACCTGTGACGATAGCTTTAGTGGTGATTACTATTTTTACTGCAAGATCGTGGTTATTCGAATGGAGAAATGCAGCTATCGAAACCGAAAAACTGAGGACGGAAAAACTGGCCGGCCAGTACAGGTCCTTAAAAGACCAACTCAATCCTCATTTTTTATTTAACTCACTGAATGTGCTCTCAGGCTTAGTATATGAGAATGCAGATAAATCTGCTGAATTCATTCAACAACTATCAAAAATATACCGCTATGTGTTGGAAATTCAGCAGGAAGAACTAGTAAGCCTGGAAGAGGAGATAAAATTTGCTAAAAGTTATCTCAGTTTGCAAAAAATAAGGTTTGAAGACAGCCTACGATTTGAAATAAATGTAGTGAACGGCAAAGATTTATTTCTCCCACCCCTCTCTCTTCAGCTCTTATTGGAAAATGCAATAAAGCATAATGTAGCAAGTATGGAAAAGCCCTTACACATTAGCATCATTCAGGAAGGGGCTCATCTAAAAATTAAAAATTCTTTGCAGCCAAAACAGCATCCGGATAGTGAGAGTACTGGCATTGGTTTAGATAATATTAAAAAGAGGTATGCCCTTTTAAGTGACTCTTTACCTACAATTCAAAAAATAGAAAAAGAATTTATTGTAGTCCTCCCTCTTTTACAGCTAACAAAAACTCAAATTCAGAAAGAAGAACTAAAAAGAAATGAGAGTATTAATCATAGAAGATGAAAGACTGGCAGCTACCCGTCTTAAACAATTGATTGTAAACTGTTTGCCGGAAGCTGAAATATTTGGCCATTTAGATAGTATTTCCTCCGCAGTGCAATGGTTCCAAAGAGAAACAGCACCTGATCTTATTTTTTGCGATATACAGTTAGCTGACGGACAAAGCTTTGAGATTTTTAATCAAGTAAAAGTTGATACGCCCATTATTTTCACAACAGCCTTCGATCAATTTGCATTAAAGGCATTTAAATTGAATGCTATTGATTACCTTTTGAAACCTATAGACCCTCAGGAGTTAGAACAAGCTATTACAAAGTTTAAATCAGGAAGAATGCACCCATCTGTCGATCTTCACTTACTAAAAACTTTACTCCAGACTGAATCAGTAAGTCAAAAAAGTCGGTTCATGGTAAAAATTGGAGAAAAAATCCAAAGTATTCCCGTTGAAGAAGTAGCATACTTCTTCAGCGCTGAAAAAACTACTTTTATGCAGTTAAAAGATAACGGAAGGAGATATATTTTAGATTATACCTTAGATCAAATTGAAGAAATGGTAAACCCTGCTAAATTCTTCAGAATCAACCGGAAATATATAAGCTCTTTTGATGCAATAGGAGAAATTTACAGTTACTCTAATAGTCGCCTCAAAATGGAATTAAAGGGTTGCGATGATAATGATATCCTCATCAGCAGAGAAAAAGTTTCAGCTTTTAAAGAGTGGCTAGATGGATGAAAATAGTATGATATTTACCTGTTTCATCTTGCTTTATTGCAAAAAAAGAGGGTGATCGCCTTTAAATTCAAATTTGATCATGTTTTTCTTCCTCTTCATTAACTGCTTTAGTATATTTGAAATATCAAATCAAGTAGTGCCTTTAAGAGGAGATCTTGTTTTGGAAAAACGCTACTATGAAGATAAATACTCATCATCTTCTTTTTTCAAATACCAGATTGATAAAAAGTCTGTCAGTAATTCTATTCATTTATTTCAGTGGCACAATAGCTCACCATTCGTTAAGAATGTATTACGAGAAACAAGATAAAATTAATATTGAATTATGTGATTTTCCTTTAGCAGAATCGGAAAGCTCAACAGAGTCTGATTCTCACCACAAAAATACGATTGACAATTCCGAGGAATTCATAGCCGTAGACAAGTCTGACTATTCTTTATTCTTAATAGAAAATAGTTTAATTTTTCATATAAGGAATTCTTCACTTAACGGCCGAATAAAAGAGTTTCCAACACCACCACCAAAGCACCACACTTTTTCCATTTAGTATCCAGCCAATTTATCTTCTTAAGATATATTATAGCTTTATTTATCTAATTTTTTTACCAAAATTTAAGTTGAAAACTTGAACTAATTTTTTATATCATGAATAAATTTCATCCACTAAAGAATTTTAAATCAGATATCCCTGCAAGCATTGTTGTTTTCCTTGTTGCTTTACCCTTATGTTTAGGTATAGCCTTAGCCTCTGGCGCGCCCTTATATTCCGGTCTTATTGCTGGAATTATTGGAGGTATTGTAGTTGCCTCAATAAGCGGTTCACCAGCGGGAGTTAGTGGACCCGCTGCCGGTCTTGCCGTAATTGTGCTGGGAGCCATACAGGATTTAGGCTCCTTCGAAATATTTCTAATGGCAGTGGTACTTGCTGGTGTTGTTCAGTTAATGATGGGATTTTTAAAAGGAGGAATTATCGCTTATTACTTCCCCTCTTCCGTTATTATGGGGATGTTATCAGGTATTGGTATAATTATATTTATAAAGCAAATACCACATGCGTTTGGCTACGATAAAGTACCGGAAGGTGAGTTTAGTTTCATGCAAAGCGATGGTGAAAATACCTTTTCTGAACTTGTAAAAATGTTAGATTACATCAGCCCGGGAGCTATTATAATTACAGCTGTTTCCTTGGCTATTTTATTACTCTGGGAAACCAAAGCAATGAAAAAGCAGAAAATATTTCAGTTGATTCCTGGGCCACTGGTGGCTGTTATTTGTGGGATATTATTAACTCAATTATTCATTTCCTTACCTAATTTTGCTTTACGAGGAGATCAAACTGTTAATGTGCCATTGGCAGAAAGCTTTAGTGGCTTTTTAAGCAATTTCACTTTTCCTGATTTAGCCGCTTTATCCAACCCTCAAATATATGTAACTGCCTTGGTAATTGCAGTTGTAGCCAGTTTAGAAACACTTTTATGTGTAGAAGCTACAGATAAACTTGATCCATACAAGCGTGTAACTCCTACTAACAGAGAACTTAAAGCACAGGGAGTAGGCAATATCATTTCCGGATTAATTGGAGGCTTGCCAATTACTCAGGTGATAGTAAGAAGTTCAGCTAACATCCAATCCGGTGGAAAAACTAAAGCCTCAGCAATTATTCATGGCTTCCTACTTTTGGGTAGTATTATTGCTATACCTTATGTGTTGAATTTGATACCGCTTGCCACTTTAGCAGCAATTTTATTCCTTGTAGGTTATAAATTGGCGAAACCTGCTGTTTTCAAAAAAATGTTTAAACAAGGTAGAGGACAGTTTATACCTTTTATAGCCACAGTGATAGGTATTGTGTTTACAGATTTATTAATAGGACTGGGTATAGGATTGGTGATAGCTATTTTTTATGTCCTTCTCAATAATTATCAGATTACACATTTCACCAAGCGCGAAAAAGAAAATGGAACAGAAAAAATCAGGATAGTTTTAGCGCAGGAGTTAACGTTTATTAATAAAGCGACTATATTACAGGCATTATCTGGCATCCCTAATAATGCAATAGTAGAGATAGATGCAACTAATACCCGTTATATGCACCACGATATTTACGAAATTATTGAAGATTTCAGAATAAGTGCTGATAGCAGAGATATTGAAGTCACTATTAAAAACCTTCATGAACCGGTTGAGGGGCCTACCCCTCCAAAAATCACTGTATCCACTCATTCTGAGAAAGGTGCAAATATTAAAGAATCAATTCATTAAATTAAAAATACTCAAGTAAATTATGAAAACACACACTGAAATAAGCCAATCGGCATTAAGCCCGAAACAAGCGCTAAAAATATTAGAAGAAGGTAATGAGCGGTTTGTACAAAATCTAAGAGCTAATCGCAACCTATTGCAGCAAGTAAATGAAACAAGGGAAGGTCAATATCCTTTTGCAATAATTTTGAGCTGTATTGACTCAAGAGTACCTGCAGAAATGATTTTTGACCAGGGTTTGGGAGATATATTTAGTGTAAGAATTGCAGGCAACTTTGTAAATGAAGATATATTGGGTAGCATGGAATTCGCTTGTAAGGTGGCCGGCTCAAAGCTTATTTTAGTACTTGGGCATTCAAGCTGTGGTGCAGTGAAAGGTGCTTGCAATAATGTAGAACTAGGTAATTTAACTGGCCTTTTAAAAAAATTAAAGCCCGCGGTAGATGCTGTTGAAACGAGTGGAGAAAGAAATGCTTCTAATGCAGATTTTGTGCAAAAAGTAGCTGATAAAAACGTTGAGCTTACTATGGCATTAATTAAGGAAAAAAGCCCGGTACTAAAAGAAATGTTAGAAGATGGGTCTCTTGGGTTAGCTGGCGGAATGTATGATGTAAGCAGCGGTGAAGTTGAATTCTATCACCAGCCGTAATTACAGTTTCACTAAAAACCCTAAGCCTTTTCATTACTAAAAGCTTAGGGTTTTAATAAATATTCAAACGATTATAATTATTCTATGCCAAGCAGGCTCTAATTACTCATTTCCTTTTTTGATATAAATCTCCACCACTCCATTTTTAGCCTTTTTACCATGCTTCTTAATAGCTTTTTCACCTTTAAGTACTTCTATTTTCTCTATTTGATTTGGATTAATGTATTTCAAAGAAGTTTGTTGGGCAGGCACTCCATCTACAAAATATAGAGGCTGATTTTCTTTATCAAGACCTACGTGATTCCTCTCATCCCGATCAAATGAATTGATAAGCAATGCTCGTTCTTCTTCTGTAAAATCGTCTTTTGTATAAATTTCTATCACTCCAAATTCTGCCTTCTTACCATACTTTTCAACCGCATTTTGTCCTTTTAAAACACAGATAGAACTTATCTTATTAGGTGCTAATTCAGATAAATTTGAAGAACCTACCCCTAAAATTTTATCATCTAAAACAATTAACACTGAGTCCACAGAAATCTGCATTTCGTTTAATGCTTTGGTCTCAAATTTTACTGTATCTTCAGTTTTAACTAAGTCAAATATAAACTCTTTAGCTGCTTTTATTGATAACGTAGACTTCAACTTATTCAATTTACTTAGTTCAGTCAATTGATTTGATTCAAGTAAATCCCTATTCGAAAGTTCTACTGGGCCATTCACTGTAAATTGATCATGTTTTGAAGTGTTATCAGGATTGATATTAGCTTTAGAACTTTCTATATCCGTGGTTATATTATCATCTTTAAATGTATCAAACTCTGTTGTATAATATTTGCCTCCATTGGTGTGAAAGCGGTAAACTACATCGCTCTCATTTTTCGCCTCCAATTTAATTTTGTTATTCCTGGAAAGAAATTCTTTGCTATAAATCCGATATTCAGCACCTTCATTTAATTCAAGCATACCCTTTAAATTCGTATACCTTACAGAATATGTGCTATTTAAAGGAAGCTGTACATCATCTAGCCACAAAGTGTGTTTTTCATTTTTAGCCTGAGTATAAATTGAATTATCAGCTATGAACAATACAAATTCATCAGTATTCTTTTCCATTTTAATTTGCACTTTTTCCTCAAATATTAAATGCTCATTAGCCATCATTTCAGAGTTTTCCAGGCTTAGTAATGTAAAACTCATTAAAAAAAATGTTAAGCATAACAAGCCCAGAAAGGGTTTTAAAGAATAAGATTTTGATTGATTTTTTGCAAATAGTCGCATAATTCTGTTATTTAATTGTGAACGTTTAGAGGAAAAATGTAAACTTAGATTGGATTGACGTTGCCGGAATTCTTCCACATTGATTAAGGCCTTTGCATAATTTAAAGGGTTATTGATCTGATTAATCACGGCATCGTCACAGGTATTTTCTCTTTCAGCCTGAATTTCCTTTGATAAGTACCAAATAAGAGGATGATAGAAAAATATAATTTCCATTAACATCACCAGAATATTGAGCAAGTAATCTTTATGCTTTATGTGATACAATTCATGTAAAATAATAGCTTCAATTTGATCGGTTGGGAGTGTAGTGAAAAAGCCTATAGGAAATACAATAACGGGTTTAAAAAAACCAAAAGTTAGCGGACTATCCACTTTAGTGCTAATCTTTAACTGAAGCTTACTCCCGATATTTAATTCCTTTTGCATGCTGGTTATTTTTATTTTCCATGTCTGAGGGATTATAGGTGAGGCATTTTTAAGCAATATTTTGAGGTAAAGGAATCCTCCAATAAACTTAATGCTATAAATGATAATACCTACCAGCCAGAAGATTCCTAATACGCCCTGCGTAATGGCAAAATATTGAAATTCTGTTTCCTTTGCTTCAATCAAATTGATTGGCTGGTTAGTTTCTTTGATAGCTATACCTTGTAGTAGTAAGGGATCCATTGAAAGCTCTTCACTTTTTACTACTTGAGATTCTTCTATGAATATTCCGGAAATATTCGGAAATAAGTAAGCTAACAAAACCGTAAATACTAGCATAGCTGCAAGGCTTATCAATGCTGTTTGATACCGCAATTTAGCTGTTGAATCGGGGTAAATAAATCGATAAATCATCAGTAATAATCCGACCATTAGTCCTGCTAACAGGCTAAGTAAAACCCAATTCCCCATCAGCAGGAAGCTATTTTTTAATATAATTTCATCCATTTTCTTCTCGCTTTTTAATCCAATCCTTTAACTGATTTAATTCTTCCTCTGAGGTTTTGCCATGGTTAAGTGCATGCATAACCATTTGCATGGCAGACCCTTGAAATAAGGTTTTGCTTATACCGGAAAAAATGGCTCCTTTAGTTTTCGTTTCATCTAAAAGTGCCGAGTATCGGTGTGCTTTTTCTACTATATCTCTTTTCAACATGCCTTTATCAAGCATTCTTTGCATCTGCTTTAGTGTGGTAGTATAACCGGTGTCTCTTTTCGCCTCCAATACCTCATGTACTTCCCTCACAGAAAGAGCAGGTTGCTTCCATAAAATTTGAAGTATTTCAAGTTCCCCGTCGGAGGGTTTTAACGCTTTTTTTGTCATCCTTTTTAAAATATATATGCAAGTAAACGACATTTGTCGTACCAAACAAATATTATTACGACAAATGTCGTATAAAATATATTATTTATTTTTATACATTTGAAAACTTTATCTGAAACATTAGCGTTGAGAGCCTCAATCGAATTATTTCGATAATTTTATTATGAAAATAATTTCACATCTTTTACTTGTATTATATGCCGGCTTCCTGTTTTGCAGGCCTGTATTATTAGCAAGTGAAAAATCTGAAAAAACTTTTTCAAAACTTTCCTTTAGTTTAGATCAACAAGTTGCTAAAGTATATACAGCCCCCATCATTCAAAATACTGGGAGTTTAGAAGTTAAAAACAATTTACCTTTATTATTTACCGAGGTAGTAAGCAGATTTGATTTCAAAAAGGTAGTTCTAATTACTGAAAATCCTGAGTATAACTATTCAAATACTTCTGGGTACAATTTAATAAATTGGCCTAAAATCAGTATTAACGCACCTTAATTTTCATTTCTTTTCTTTTTTGTCCTTTTGCCAGATAGCTCATGCTATTTGATGTGAAGCGGTACCCCTTAGCTTTTCAGGAATGCAGCCACTCACTTAAAAAAGGATCTTTCAAAATAGTATCAAAATTTAATTTCAAAGAAATGAAAACTGTAATCCAAAATAAAAAAGGAGTAGATCCATTAGAAGAAAATGAAGAACCTAACTGGCCGGTAATTATCCCTATTTTAGTGGTAATGGTAGGTTTAATGGTAGCTTTCTACTTTATGTATTAATTATCGAGGGTTGGTAGCTAAAACTACGGCTCTATAACTAATCTCAATAAATATCCCACGAAGCCACCAAGGACACCAAGTTTTTATCTTTGTGGACTTTGAGGCTTTGTGGGATATATTGTGCCTTTAAATCACCTTAAATATTGAAACTCCACCCCATTCACTCTATTAAACTCAATTGCCGGAGCAGGAATTTTAATAATATTCAGCACCTCAAAAACCCCTTTCAAAAATTTGCTCTCTGTTTTAATTTTTCTCAAATCTACATCCATACTCAAATAATACTGCCTGTACCGTTTAACATACTCTACTGATTCACCTCTTATAAATACTGGGTTTTCAAACTCCGCCAACATGCCCTCTCCACTGTATCCTACAGAAAAACATAACCAGGCAGGCCATTTATCCCAACCCAAAATAGTGTTGGGACTAAAAGAAAACCAATAAATTTGCGCATTATAATCCTGAACTAATTGTTCTCCAAAGGTTCTTCCTAGTGTTCCGGGTCTTAAGGCAGGATAATCTGATCGGTAAAATGAAAATTTAGGAATAATTTTCTGTTCCTGCCAAAAGTGCTCTTGCGTCATAAAAAGAGCCGAACCAAAAGCATTGGCTGCCACATCACCCAATGAAAATCCGTAATCTTCGTAAATGCCATCAAAAATTTCAACAGGTAATTGAAGAACAAAACCAAGTGTTCCGCCAAACCATAAAGCTTTGTTTTTATTTACTCCTGCACACCTTAGGGCATGGTATCCTAAGTAGCTTTCATAATAAGCCACATAACTATGGGCCATTTTATCCATCTGCAACCAACCAGAATTATCATTGTAAAAATGGAAGGGTTCCCGGACTGAGTTAGCGTACCATACTTCTGACAAATAGAGCATTCCGCCCACATAAAAAGCAGATTCTGTTCCTACTACCAGGGCTAATCTTCCCTTATTAACTTTGGAAGTATCACTTGAATTTTGAGCTATTGAGGTATGAGAAAAATAAAGTAATAAGCCAATCAAGACGGTAAACATCTTACCATACCTTGCTGATTTTAATTTAAAAACTGAGGATAAAGCTTTCATAAACTGACATAATTTAAGTCAATTTTTAAAGCATCTCAAGAGTTAATCAAAAAATAACTTAAATTAATTTATTAAAACTGATTATTAAGAGCTAAAGTAAAAGATCAGATAAAGCTTTCACCTTTTTTGGTTTTTACTGCATTCACAATCTCTTTAATTTCCTTTTCAGCATTCTTCTTGCAAATAAGTATTACACCATCTTGTTCGGAAACCAGAAAATCATTCATCCCATGTAAAACTACTAATTTACTTTTATCTGTAGTAACAATATTATTATGAGCATCAAAGCATAGAACATTGTCGGGTTTGGCATTATTATCTTCATCTTTCTCTCTTATCTCATGCAAAGAATCCCAATTACCCAAATCTGACCAGCCTATGTCTGTGAGCAAGACAAATACATTTTCAGCCTTTTCCATAATGCCAAAATCTATGGAAATATTAACGCATTGTGTATAGGCTTTATTAACAAATAGCTTTTCATTGTTGGTAAAATAATGCTCCTCTCCATCAGAAAATATTTCAGCTATGTCTGGCAAATTATTCTCAAAAGATTGTATGATGCTACGAGCCGACCAAATAAAAATACCTGCATTCCAGACAAAATCCCCACTATCAATAAACTTCTTGGCTAATTCCAGTTCAGGCTTTTCAGTAAATGTCTTTACTTTCTTCACTGCAGCAGAATCAGGTATATATTGTATATATCCATAACCGGTTTCGGGCCGGTTTGGATGCATCCCCAAAGTTATTAATTGATTTTCTTTAGATGCACTATCTATAGCCACTGATAATGTTTGTTGAAAAACATCTTCCTTCAAGATTAAATGGTCGGCCGGGGCAATTACCATTACGGCATCAGGATTTTTTTTGTGGATTTTATAAGCAGCATAAGCCACACACGGGGCTGTATTCCTTTTATTAGGCTCTAATAATAGCTGATCTTCACCTATTTCAGGAATTTGCTCTTTTATTAACTCTTCGTAATCTTTATTTGTAACAATATAAATATTTTCAGCGCTGAAATTTTTACGAAACCTATCGTAAGTCATTTGTAGTAGCGACTTACCTACCCCTAGTAAATCATGAAATTGTTTGGGCTTCTGACTAGTACTTACAGGCCACAAACGCGTACCTGTACCCCCTGCCATTATTACTACAAATTTATTATCAGTCATTGTTAATTGGTTTATTTGTGGTCGTAGATTTATCTTAGTATAAAATCTATATTTTTAAAATTTAAGTCAAAAGGAATAAGTATTTTACAAGAAGAGAATATTTAATCACTGTTCTTTCATTCCCTCTACGATCGGTACAACTTAAAAGTTTATGTGGAGCGTACTTCTAAAGCTCCCTACTTCAACATGACTTACAATTTAACTTAATGCGAAATTAAAAGATTTTTTATGCATTGCAATACAAATTATGAATTGAACAATATTAGTTATTTCACAAAAATTATGATTTTATCAAAATTTTAGTTAATCCAATTAAACAAAATTTCTATAAGAAGCACCTATCGAATAAGACTCTAAACACCATATTATTCTGTTGTATTATTAAAAATAACAACCTCTTTATTTCGTTGTATAAACACGGAAAGAAATAGCCTATTTCTTAAATAAAGCAACCAAATTAATCAAATATTTTTTTTGATATATTATTAACTGGTTTTTGAGCTATTTTTAGAATATTTTTTCTTAAATTCAAGGTATCTGGTGTTTAGGAACTAAATTTGACACCTTAAATAAATTTATTGATAAGAGATAAATCAAGCAATTGATGTTAAAGAGATGATAGAAGCGAAACAAGCTACTTTAAAAGAAAAACTAAAAGAAGTATTTGGATATAATCAATTCAGAGGGAAGCAGGAATTGATTATTCAGAACATTCTGAATAAAAAAAATACATTCGTTATAATGCCTACTGGAGCAGGTAAGTCTTTATGTTACCAATTACCAGCATTAACTCAGGAGGGAACAGCCATAGTGGTGTCACCTTTGATTGCATTAATGAAAAACCAGGTAGATACCTTAAATGCGTTAGGTGTTAACGCGAGGTTCTTGAATTCAACACTTTCCAAATCTGAGGTAAATAAAGTGAAGAAAGAAGTACTTAATGGCAATTTAAAATTGCTTTATGTAGCTCCTGAATCATTAACCAAAGAGGAAAATGTGCTATTTTTACAAAAGGCCCATATTTCCTTTGCAGCAATAGATGAAGCGCATTGTATTTCTGAATGGGGACACGATTTTCGCCCGGAATACAGGAAAATAAAAGCGATACTCAAAGAAATTGCAGATATTCCGATTATTGCATTGACTGCTACTGCCACTCCAAAGGTGCAGCTTGATATTCAGAAAAACCTGAATATGGAGGAAGCCAATGTATTTAAATCTTCCTTTAATAGGGATAACTTATTTTATGAGGTACGTCCCAAAAATCAGGCGAAAAAGCAATTAATTCGATTTTTGAATGACAGAAAAGGTAAAAGCGGTGTAATCTACTGCCTAAGCAGAAAAAAGGTTGAGGAAATAGCCGAATTTTTGAATGTAAACGGATTCAATGCAGCGCCTTACCATGCCGGTTTAGATGGAAATGTAAGAATGAAGAATCAGGACGACTTTCTGAATGAAGATGTAGATGTAATTGTAGCAACAATTGCCTTCGGCATGGGTATAGATAAGCCTGATGTTAGATTTGTGGTGCATTATGACACACCAAAATCAGTAGAGGGCTATTATCAGGAAACTGGAAGAGCAGGTCGTGATGGTTTAGTAGGAGACTGCCTCATGTTTTATAGCTATAATGACATATTAAAACTGGAAAAATTTAACAAAGACAAGCCAGTTACAGAAAAAGAAAATGCCAAACTACTGTTAGAGGAAATGTCTTCTTACGCGGAATCCTCAGTATGCCGTAGAAAACAATTGCTGCATTATTTTGGAGAGACCTATGGCGACAGTTGTGAGAAGTGTGACAATTGCGTGAAACCTAAGGAGAAATTTGAAGCGATGGATGAGGTTGTAATCGCCTTAAAAACAGTAAAATTGACTGGGGAACGATTTGGAATGAATCATTTGGTGAATGTGATCAGGGGCTCAAAAGACCAATATGTGACCAGTTACAGTCATGATAAACTGGAGGTGCATGCAAAAGGAGCTGATAAAGACGTAGAATTTTGGAAGTCTATAATCCGACAAACCATGTTGAATGGCTTATTAGACAAAGACATCGAAAATATTGGGGTATTAAAAATTAATAAAGACGGCGAAAATTTTATTAAAAACCCCAAAGCCATTAAATTCACTAAAAATCACATTTATACAGATGATGGTGATGAAGATCAAATAGAAAAAGAATCCTATGCCACTAAATCTTTTGATGAAGTACTTTATACTCAATTAAAAGCGCTAAGAAAGAAAGTTGCAAAATCCAAAAACGTACCTCCTTATGTGGTATTCCAGGATCCTTCTCTGGAGGAAATGGCTACTACCTATCCTACTACTTCAGATGAAATGGCAGCGGTAAATGGTGTGGGCCTGGGGAAGGTACAAAAGTTTGGTAAACCTTTCATGGATTTAATCAAGCAGTATGTAGAGGAAAATGATATTACTACTGCAGCCGATGTGATGGTAAAATCTTCTGTAAATAAATCCAAAATGAAGATTTTTATTATCCAACAAGTGGATAAGAAAATTGAGTTAGAGGAAATTGCTGAAATGAAAGATATTACTTTCGAGCAATTAATTACTGAAATTGAAAATATTTGCTATTCCGGTACACGATTAAATCTGGATTACTATCTGGAACAAATCATTGACGATGACAAGCAAGAAGAAATCATCGACTATTTTCTTTCTGCAGAATCCGACAGCATCGAAGATGCATTGGATGAGTTTGATGATGAGTTTTCAGAAGAAGATATGCGATTAATGAGAATCAAATTTCTTTCGAACTATGCCAATTAAGTAGGTATAGTTTTTCTTTACTTAAATTTAACTCATAATAGCCATTATACTTTTTTTTATTTTGAATTCTATTTCAGAATAGAGAAAAGGCAAATAAATGATATTATGAAGTATTTACAATTTGTCCAATAATCACCCTGTTTGTAAAACGAATGATTATTAAGAAATAAAGTGGTATTCTGTACAGAAAACATGAATTAGCCACTGTTAAAAGATAACATAAATGAACATAATTATATTAGGTGCAGGAGGAAGAGAGCATGTATTTGCTGACAAAATAGCTAAAAGTCCAAAGTGCGGAAAGTTATTTATAGCTCCTGGTAATGCTGGCACCACTTCTATTGCAACCAATGTCAATATTTCACTGGAGGATTTCCCTGCTTTAGGAGAATTCTGCCTAAAAGAAAAAATTGAAATGGTGGTAGTAGGACCAGAAGCACCCTTAGTAGCTGGTATTTCAGACTATTTTTCCAACAAAGCCTCTTTAAATAACATTTTAGTAGTAGGACCCGGAAAAGCAGGGGCAGAATTAGAGGGCAGCAAAGACTTTTCTAAAAAGTTTATGCAGAAATATAATATTCCTACAGCAGCGTATGCCACTTTTAATAAAGATCATTTAGAAGATGGGATCACTTACCTGCACAGCATTAGCGCACCTTATGTATTAAAAGCAGATGGGCTAGCCGGAGGTAAAGGTGTGGTAATATGTGATAGTTTGCCTTATGCAGAGCAGACCTTAACAGAGATGTTACAGGATGCCAAATTTGGAAAGGCCAGTGCAAAAGTAGTGATCGAAGGATTTCTTTCCGGTATAGAATTGTCCGTTTTTGTGTTAACCGATGGTGAAAACTATAAAATTTTACCGGAAGCCAAAGATTATAAGCGCATAGGCGAAGGAGATGAAGGTTTAAATACCGGCGGCATGGGAGCTATTTCTCCCGTATCATTTGCCGATGCTCAATTTATGGAGAAAGTGGAGTCTAAAGTGATTGAACCTACTATTTCAGGTTTAAAATCTGAAGGCATTCCTTACCAGGGCTTTATTTTCATAGGGCTTATGAATGTTGCAGGGGAGCCCTTTGTAATTGAGTATAATGTTCGGATGGGGGATCCTGAAACTCAAGTGGTTTTTCCAAGAATTGAAAGTGATTTAGTTGAATTATTTGCTAGCCTTAAAACAAAAACACTTAACCAGCAGGAATTAAAAATTAGTGAGAACACAGCCACAACTGTGGTTTTAGTGGCTGGAGGCTATCCCGAAACTTACGAAAAAGGAAAAACTATTAGCGGCCTCAATGAAGTAAAAGATTGTACGGTGTATCATGCCGGCACAACATTAAAAAATACCGAGGTTTTAACGAATGGCGGTCGTGTTTTGGCCATCACAGGAATTGGAAAAGATATAGAATCCGCACTTGGAAAGGCCTATGATGGTGCCAAAAGTGTATGTTGGGAAGATATGTATTACAGAAAAGACATAGGGCGCGATTTAATGGCCCTGGAAATGAAAAGTTAACATAATACGCCTGTAAAGGCTATTGATATAAATATTAAGAATTATGGGATGCTCATCGTGTGGAGTTAATAAGAAAGAAGAGGGAGTAGTTAGTGGATGCCAGAATAATGGAGGTTGCAGCACTGGTGGTTGTAATAAAATGAATGCCTTCGATTGGCTAACCAATATGGACTTCCCCAATTATGATAATTTCGATATAATTGAAGTTAAATTTAAGGGTGGCAGAAAAGAATTTTTCCGCAATATTCATACCCTGGAATTAGTAACGGGAGATCCTGTGGTGGTAAATGTTCCTAATGGACATCATATTGGCTATGTTTCTTTACAGGGAGAATTGGTTCGTTTGCAAATGCAAAGGAAAAAGGTGAAAAATGATGATGAAATCAAAACTGTTTACCGTGTAGCTTCTGATAAAGACATGGAAAAATGGAATGAAGTTCAAAACCGTGAACTCACCACCATGTATCGTGCCCGCGAAGTAATAAATGAATATAAACTAAACATGAAATTGTCTGATGTGGAATATCAGGCTGATAATACTAAAGCCACCTTTTTTTATTCTGCTGAAGAGCGGGTAGATTTTCGTGAACTCATCAAAAAATTAGCTGGTGAATTCAAAATAAGGGTAGAGATGCGTCAAATTTCCCTCAGACAGGAAGCTGGTCGTTTGGGCGGAATTGGCTCATGTGGTCGTGAACTTTGCTGTAGCACCTGGCTTTCTGATTTTAAAAGTGTCTCTACTAATGCCGCACGCTATCAAAATTTATCATTAAACCCCAGCAAGTTATCCGGCCAGTGTGGTCGTTTAAAATGCTGCCTTAACTATGAGTTAGATACCTATATTGATGCCTTAAAAGGAATTCCTGAAGTAAACAGGCCTCTTCAAACTCAAGTAGGTAATGCAAAGTTGCAAAAAACAGATATTTTCAGAAGAATTATGTGGTTTAGTTACTCTGATGATAATATTTGGCATCCGGTAAATGTAGATAGAGTGGCAGAAATTTTAGTCCTTAATGAAAAAGGAGAAAAGCCTGAAACTTTATTGGAAGATGTATTGGAAATTGAAGATCATGTGAATATTAATAGTGATTTAATTCGTTTGGATAGAAAATTTTCTACGCCTAAAAAGAAAAAGAAATCCAAAAACTTTAAAGGAAAACCAAAAGGTGATGCTATACCGGCCAATAAAAGACCTCAGGAAGTTGGAGCAAAGAAAAAAACGGAGGACGTTCCGGCTAAACAGCCACAAAACAAGGTAAAGAAGGAAGGAGATAATGCATCCCGACCTAAGAATAGACCTAAAAAAAGAAAATTCAAGAAAAGAAACCCTAATAATAACTCAAACAATAAGCCTAATAACCCAACCGGAGAATGAGTAAAATTGCAAAAGGATTATTATTTTTTATTCTAATTACTGCTTTAAGCTGTACTGAAAATAGATATTTTGAAGCCAATCATGATTTTAGCGAAAGGGTTTGGACTATGGACGAAAAAGCTGAATTCCAATTCGATATTGATGAGGCTGAGGCGATGTATCAGCTATACATTAATATTAGAAATGATATAGATTATCCCTATCGGAATTTATACATTCACTATTCCCTGGAGGATTCAACCGGAAATGTAATTGATAAAAAATTACAGGACATTCAATTGTTTGAGGCAAAAACTGGTGCCCCTTTTGGAAATAATGTAAGCAATATCTATAGCCACCAGGTACTATTGGAAGACTCTGTTTTATTTCCTTCAAAAGGAGAATTCACTGTGTCATATAAACAATATATGCGCACTGATTCTTTAAAAGGAATTTATTCCACCGGAATAAGAATTGAAAAAATGACTAATTAGGCCCCCTTTAAACATAAATTTAAGTGGTATTTGCCATCAATGTTTTAGATTGCAGGGCTCTGCCCCTTTGTTGTTATATAGGGTGCTCATGATAAATACTACCATGCTCGATAACCAAATAATATTTGTTAAACAGAGCGGGCTGGTCGACAAAAAGGCGGGGAGCGCGCTGAATTGTAGCGTAGAAGCATCTTTTTGTCTTGATTTTTTGCATCTTTTTGATCAAGCAAAAAGATGAAGAATAAAATTTTGTTTAAAATACCTTAAAATATAAATGAAACCTCAATATTTAGTGAGATTTCTCTTTTTTAAGGTTTTATACTTAGTTTTAAAGTTTAAGAAACACTTATTAAGATTAGTATGTCAACTTTTTTAGTCAATTTCATTTTCCATGAGTAGCCTATATAATCAAACTTTTTTTTTGCAAAGATATCAGGGCGCTGCCCTTAGATTATTTCTTTGCAATATCATTTTCAATTCAAGGGGCGTAGCCCTGTACTCTTCGTAGCAAAAGATGTCATTTTAGTAAGAGAGGGGCCTAGCCCTGAAATCTATTCAGCTCACTGTAATGATCATGAATTCCCTAATTCCGCTGAATAAATTGGGCAATTTTATCTAACATCTCTCTCTGGTTATTCCAATAATTTCTGCTTTGCACCTGCATATAAGGCCAATTCATTTTCTGCAACATAAAAGGAGTATAAGCATAAATATCTTTCACAGAAGGGTTATCATAAAAGAGATCATCATCGGTAAGCAATAAACCCTTATATTTCTTATTCGCTACCAGGCTCAAATCAGCAAATGGTAACTCTTCTTTAATTTCTACTTTTTCTGTAGCCTTTAGGTCCTCTGAAAGTTTCTTTTTCAAAAACCAACTGTTCCCAAACTGATCCATGTTTCTTGGTTCCGGCTTAAATTCTCTCTTTGATACTTCAAGCGCATATTGTAAATAGGCCTTGAGTAATTTCGGCCCTGTGTTTTTGGCATCCTCCACGTTCAATTGATCCGGATAAATGCTACTTACTATGATTACTTTTTCGCGAGCTCTTGTGATGGCGACATTTAAGCGATTCTCACCTTTAATGGCATTAATACTACCGAATTGCATCTTCATTTTTCCTTTTGTATCAGGAGCGTATCCTGTACTGAAAATGATAATATCTTTTTCATCTCCCTGCACATTTTCAATATTTTTAACAAAGAATTTATCAGGTAATGTAATAAGTCCTTCACTGATCTGATCCTCTAAAATATCTAATATCAGACCTTGTTGCGGTGCATTAAAAGTAACTACTCCAATTTCTTTATGAGGCTCATCTTTTAAATATGCTTTTATAATATCTACTACATTTAAAGCTTCCACCTCATTTTTCTGGTTCTCCCAGAAACCATCCACTTTAATATAATCAATCCCGGGATCAGCGGTATTGATATAATTGAAATCAGGTAATAACCTTAATCTGTTATTATAAAAATGTTTATTGGAAAACGCTATTAAATCAAGCGATTTACTGCGGTAATGACCTGATAAATGCACATTCATCAAATATTTGTTGGCTAAGTCCAGCAAAGAATCAATTTCCAAATCTACATGTTCAGGCTCATCTTCCTCCCATCGCACCTTATATAAATCGTTTGGACTTAACTGCTTGTCATCACCCGCAATCACCACCTGGGCACCTCTATACATGGCCGGAATTCCCTTCTCCACAAAACACTGTGACGCCTCATCAAATACCACCAAATCGAACATTTCTTGCATCGGAAATATAGCTGATACCGACTCAGGACTAGCCAACCAGCAAGGCACCAAATCGAAAAGCTCATCACTAAACTCTTGTATTAACTTTCTTACAGGCCATATTTGGCGCTTTTTGGTTACCTGATGACTTAAATCTCGATAAGAAACTCTGTTGTTCAGCCTATTATATTCTAATTGTGAAAAAGTTCTCTCTCTCACCTTTAAAGTAAGTATTTCTCTGCTGAGTTTCCATTTTTCATTGATAGCATTTTGCAGCTCTTCTGTTTGTTTATCAAATTTCCGCGTAGAAACATCTCTTAATATTGGGTATTTAGTCTCAATATGATCTAACCATGATAGGTAAATACTATTCACAAACACCTCTACAACATTATCCTGATGAATTACTACCTCACTTTCAGCTAGTAACTTAAGCGCTTGCTTTTCATGATCTTCCATGCCCTCGTACATTTTATCGAAATCAACGAGCTCATCAAAGTACTTCTGAAAGGCTTTAATATAATTTTCATTGTACCCCTTCTGCTCCAATAGATCAATTTGAGTTCCGGTAAAATACTTTTTCCATTGAAGCTTCTCAGCCATTACTTTTTCAGACAAAAGAATGATGGCAGATAACTTTTCCCTGAAAGTTTTAAGACTCGAATCAGTGAAGAAAGAAAATTCTTTAAAGTTGGTAAACGAAAACAGTAATTCCCTTGCTTTTATAGCACTCTTCTGTTCCTCGAACCATTCGTTTAAAGCGGCCTGATCCACGGTATCCGGCTTATCCTTTAACCATTCCTGGTTTTTGAGTTTGGTTAAATTATGCTCAAAATTTAAGCGATTATCAAGCAAACTTTCTAATTGCTCAATTCCACGCTTATCAGTTTCTACATTGTTAGCGACCGCTACTTTTTTAAGGAAAAATTTCTCCTTCGAGAATAAATTCCACTTGATCCACTGAAAAAGCCTTTTTCTCGATTGTCGCCTTAATTGCAAAACATTCTGCAACATTCCTAAATTATTAACACTTAGGCTTGTTTCAATTCCTCCCTCCTTAAAACAGTCATTAATTATTCTTTGAATATTTGATAACCACAGGAGATTAGTATTTTCATCGTTATGCTCATCGATGTGAAGCAAATAAGAAAATACTGTTGGGTTTAAAAGTTCTTCAACTTGTGTTAATCTATCTTTATGATCTACAACCTCCTCAAATTCCTGTAAGCTCATCGATGCGCTAACAATTTCTTTTGACTGCAGATTAGCCTGTTCGATAATAGCAGGAATATCACCTAGCAGATCAATCATTGCTTTTTTATCTGTAAGTGTAAAATTTTTAAAGTTTAACCTGTCGTTCCAAATAAATTTTTCCTTACTGAAGTCGTCTACATAACTCTGGTAATGAACTACCTTTTGTATAAACTGCTTAATTTCATTTTGTAAAAAATACCTATAAACCTGCTTCATATTAATGGCAGGCTGGGTATGGTTTGAATTTAGATATAACTCTTTCGCAGAAATACCGCATTCACTTTCATCAAAAAATGCCTGCCTGTATTCTTCCCTATCTTCTACTATCTGATCTATTCTGCGGCTTGCCTGCAAAAATTCCCTTTGAATTTGCACTGCATCTAAGCCATTATTTCTTGCCTCATATTCGTCAATCCGCTCAATCTGACTTTGGATCTGTTCAAAAATCTTTTTTCTGTCATTTTTAAAATCATGAACTAATGCTGAGAAAGCATCCATATCTATAGATTGTAATTTTTGGTAAATCACATCTAGTGCAGCCCTTTTTTGGCATACAACCAGCACTTTTTTACCCCTGGCAATAAAATCTACTATTAAATTACTGATTAGTTGAGACTTTCCTGTGCCCGGAGGCCCTTGCACCACCAGCGAATTACCTTTTTTAATGGCTTTTAAGGCATTTTCCTGGTAAGCATCCATCGGGAAAACAGTGAAAGTTTCCTCTTCCTTTATTTTATCTATAAATCGGTATTTCTGCCTATAAAGATCTATGTCCTCATCTGATTTATCTGGGTTTCTGCTCAGGAAAAATTCCTCAATATCCTGTACTTTTTCCTCTTCCCCCAGCATAAAGCTATAGTCCGGCACAAGGTAGGAGCCACTCTGAGGGAAAATTCCAATAACGGCCTCTGGAAATAGTTTAATTTCCCCTTCTTTCTGCTCGTCCTCAAAATCTGCTTTCTTAAAATTTTTGAAAGACTGAAGTTTATCAATAAAGTTATCTTGATTAAAATTGAGATTAACAGTGCTTTCCTTAAATATTTGATAGAGTTCTGTTCTGAAAACCCTGCTATCTGCATCATAGATTTCGAATACCTTCTCTAATAAATCATCATGGATTTTAACGCCATGGTAATAGGCATAAGCAAGTAGAAAAGTTTTATTGAAAGTAATATTTACCTCTTCGCGCAGCTGAATAACCCATTGATCATTTTTCTGCTTTAATTCAATGGGAAAAAATATGAGCGGACACCTGACACTGGTACCACCTTGTAGTTTACCCCTAACAAATGGCCAGCCAACATATAAATCCTTTGCACCTCTTTCATCATAAATGAATTTCTCAATACGCTGCATTTTCTTCAGTTTTCCGCTCAATATATTATTGGCTTCCATTCTGGGATCAGAAATAGCAGCCAGCGGTATATCCTTCTTTTGGCTTAAAAGGTCTTCAATTAATGAAAAAGACGGTTTATTCAGGATAAAATCGAAATCGTGCAAGTCGATGGTTTGGTCTGAAATGAGCCTTAGTAATAATAGTGAGCGATTACTGCTCGATAAATTAGTAAGCCTTTTCAGGTAATAACTTAAGATTTCATGCATGCACTACAGCGTTTAACAATGTTAAATTTATAAAATTTTTGGCACTATTGGTAACGTAATATATTGGTATTTAAGATATCTAAGGTTCAAATTTGATATACGGTTTAATTTTAGACGTAAATGATGTATCAATAATTTTAATTTTCATAAGGTCTTCTATCCTTTCATAAGCACCATGAGTATTTCTGTAAGATACTATTAATTTAGCTTGCTTGTAGGAAATATAGGGATGCTTGCTCAATTCTTCCTCAGTGCATGTGTTAAGTTTTAGTTGCTTAATTTGTACTGTTTCTGCAATTTTAGTGTACTTTCTGAGAGAATCTAAATTAGGTGATTTAAGTCCATAGATTTCATTGTATTGTTCCTTACTGGCAAAACCACCTAATAAATCTCTAAAATCGATAATTCTCTGGGCATATACTGAGCCAATGCCGTAAATCTTTTTAAGTTGAGCCGTATCTGCCTGATTAATATCTATAGTGGCTAAAACATATTTTTTAGGTGACTTTTGTTTAGATATTACATTTTTATCGGAACTGTCACTGCCAAAATCATCATATTTAAATTCGGATTCTAAAGATAAAGACTGGATCTCTTTAATTTTAACATAGGGTTTTAAAGTGAGATAAAGAGAGGAGTCCATTCCATAGATAGCTAATAAATCCTCTGCTTTTTGAAATGGCTTTACCAAATCACGATATTTTAGCATCCTTTTAGCTAAAAACTCAGGAATGCCTAATGCTTCTAGTGTTTCTCGACTTGCGGTGTTAGGGTCAAAATTATGTAGTGTAATTTTTGTGTAATCTTTAACAGGAAATCCTTTATCAACAGGAGTTAATTCCTTCAATTGATTCTCCATCACTAGCAGTAAACTATCAAGTTCTGTGTAATCACTTGCTAAAAACAAATCAGGTTGTTTGTTCACTAGCATCTTTTTAGTAATTAAGGGCGCGAATAAAATGATCAGCATCAATAATAACAAAAGCACAAATCCATTGGCTTCTGTTCGCGAAAATCCGAAGAAATTTCTTAACCAGATAATGATAGCTTTCCACATATTAGATTGTGGTTGGGGAGACAAGCATAAACATAATAGTTACATCAATCTTAAAAATAAAGACTTAGGTAATTATATCAAAATTATGCAATGAAAATTATTGGAAGATATTCAACTTTGGGTAGAAATTGAAATCAATAATGATAAACCGGTAAATTCTCCAAAATATCTTCTACCATTTCATCTAATAAATATTTAGGTTTCCATCCCCAGTCTTTATTAGCGGCACTATCATCTAAGCTATTAGGCCAGTTATCCGCAATTTTTTGTCGGTAATCAGGCGTATAACTAATCTCAAATTCAGGATGATGCTTTTTAATAGCCTCATAAATCTCTTTCGGACTGAAACTGATAGCACCTACATTGTAACTTGATCGTACATTTATTTGATCGGCCGGAGCATGCATTAAATCAATAGTGGCTTTAATGGCATCCGGCATATACATCATCGGTAAATAGGTATCTTCAGACAAATAGCATTCAAACTTCTCCTTATTTAATGCTTTATGGAAAATATCAACTGCGTAGTCGGTTGTGCCACCGCCCGGAAGCGATTTGTACCCAATTAAACCTGGATACCTTAAACTTCTTACATCTACTCCGTATTTTTGAAAATAATATTCGCACCATCTCTCGCCGGCTAGTTTACTGATGCCGTACACGGTGTTAGGATCCATCACACAATCCTGAGGTGTGTTATCCACCGGTGAGTTTGGCCCAAAAACAGCTATGGAACTAGGCCAATAAACTTTTGCTAATTTCTTTTCTCTTGCTATTTCCAATACATTCAACAGACTTTGCATATTAAGATGCCATGCAAATTGAGGATTCTGTTCTCCCTTGGCAGAAAGAACTGCTGCCAGCATATATATTTGATTTACTTTATACTGATCAATTATTTCAGCAAGCCTTTTGGTGTCCATTACATCCAACTGCTCAAATGGGCCACTTTGTTGCTGAGTATTTGTGGGAGATTGAATATCAGTTGCTATCACATTAGTACTTCCATAAATAGCTCTTAATTCTGAAGTTAATTCAGTACCCAATTGCCCTCCGGCACCAATAACCAATAAAGTATCTGTATTCATAAACTAAAATTTGCACGAATTTCGTGAATTTATCTGTTGAAAAAAATTAAAGTGTAGCTATTTACCATTAATTTAAGTGCTAAAATTACATAACGTATTTCCCTATGGAATTATCAATAATATCTATGCTTTCATTTAAATTATGATGAATTAAATTAAACATGTCCGTGTTACACCTGCAGTTGGAATGACTTGAGGAACTGGAAAATAATTCGCTTATTTAGACAAATAATAAATAGGTGAAAGCAGCGTTTACCACTTCTTTTCTTGGTTCATAACTGTTAATTTTGCGTATTGGAATAAATATTATGTATCAGAATTTTAAGGCTTTAAGTTTATCTTTCAAAAATGCTCCTATTCAAATAAGAGAGCAGGTTTCCCTCAGTGATGAGGCAGTAGGAAGATTGCTTCACTACTTCAAAGAATTTACTTCTGTGTCGGATGTTTTGGTTTTATCTACCTGTAACAGAACAGAAGTTTATTATTTAAGCGAGAAAGAGCTTACCGAAGATATTATAAAGTTAATTGGTATTGAAAAAGGTATCAGCAATTTTGATCATATTTTACCTTTTTTCGATGTCATTAATGATCATCAAAAAGCTATTCACCATTTATTTCATGTTGCAATGGGACTAGAAGCCCAGGTGGTAGGTGATATACAAATTTCAAGTCAGGTAAAAAGAGCTTATCAATCATCTGCCGATTTACAGTTGGCCGGTCCTTTTTTGCATAGGCTTATGCATACTATCTTCTTCACAAATAAGAGAGTAATTCAGGAAACCACCTTCAGAGATGGTGCCGCTTCAGTATCCTATGCTGCTACTGAATTAGTAAAAACTTTAACAGCGGAAATCATTAACCCTAGAATTTTAGTTGTTGGCGTTGGTGAGATTGGTGAAGATGTTTGCAAAAATTTGATAGGCAATACCAAACTCTCTGTCAAAATTACCAATAGAACCGAAGATAAAGCTGAAAAACTAGCTGCTGAATGTAATTTTCAAACGCATCCTTTTACTCAGCTTTGGGAGGCTGTAAATGAAGCTGATGTTATCATCACTTCTATTGGTTCCGAAACGCCCATCTTTACTAAAAACAAAGTAGATGAATTAGATATTCTAAGCTTTAAATATTTCATAGATTTATCTGTACCCCGCAGTGTTGGTATTGATGTAGAAGAAAACCCTGCCGCAATAGTTTATAATGTTGATAGCATTAAGAGTAAAGCCGATGCTGCACTTGAAAAGAGAGTAAAAGCTATACCTCAGGTAGAAGATATAATTACAGAGGCCATTGCAGAATTCAATGATTGGTCAAAGGAAATGATTGTTTCTCCCACCATCAATAGTTTAAAAAATGCCTTAGAGCAGATTCGTCAGGAAGAAATGGCACGGTTTCTGAAAGAGATTAACGAATCAGAAAATGATCTGGTGGATAAAGTAACTAAGAGCATGATGCAAAAAATTATAAAACTTCCTGTTTTACAATTGAAAGCTGCATGTAAAAGAGGTGAGGCCGAAACACTCATTGATGTTTTAAATGATTTATTCGACCTCGAAAAACAATCTGATAAAGAAGTAAATCATTAAGGTTTATTTGTTACTCATCAAGCTTTATTCTATTTTTGCAATTACATTAAATACTACTTATTATGTTTTATGACATCCCTGTAACTGAAGGCGCTAATACATTTTTTTGGGTTCTTGTATCCCTTGTAGGATTAATTAACGCCATTGCGTTTATTGACAACAGAAATACAAAAAATGAATCTGATTCCAAATCATAATTTCTACTTATAATTTAAGTTTATCAGGTATGAAAAAGAAATACATCATTTTCATACTTTTTTTATCTCTAATTTCTACTCAGAAGATTTTTGCACAAGAATCCTATTTGGGAGTGAAAGGTGGAGTGAACATTCCTTTCGTAAATTTTACTGATTTTGTTATCGATACCCGTAGCTTTAGGTCGGGTGTTTTCACGGCTCCCTATGTTGGGATTACTTACCGTTACATGCACCAACCTAAAATAGGTATCCAAATGGATTTGGCCTATAGCGGTAAAGGTTGGCTGCAATACTCCCGGCGAAATAATGTGAATACCAACTCTTTATTTACCGAAATCAATTATATAGAAGTCCCTGTTTACTTACATTGGGCTATTGTGGGTAACAATAAATTAAAATTTAATATAGATTTAGGTGCCTATGCAGCCTACGCCATTAGTGCTACCACTACTCTTGCAAATGATCAGGATTTAGAACAGTTATTTGTGAGATACAATTATGAGACCGATAATAAAGGTGATTTTGGTCTGGTAATGGGCGCAAGTTTTTCTTACGACTTCACTTTTGGCACTTTAGAGGTAGGAGGTAGCTTTAAAACCGGATTTGCCAATATCTTACCAGTAAGTCATATTTTGAAAGAAAACGTTGCAATTTCTACCAATCAGGTTCCATCGATTACATTGAGTTATCTAATTCCTCTATCAAATCTTAAAGGCACTAAAAAAAGCACTGTAAAGCCAAAAGTAACTCAATAATCAGATTAAACTTTTGCATGCTTTTTGCTACTCTTTCTTGAACTTAAAATCGCTTAATACCATTTACTTTTTTACTTGGATGTATTATATAGCTTTACTTAAAGCTGGAATTTAAAATAAATTGAATGAAAGTAATGAATAGATTTCTTAAAAATATATTTCTAATAACCTTTAGTTTTATTATTTCCTCTACTGTTTTAGCTCAAAATAAAAACCTAAAAGTATACCAGGAAAAAACAGATGATGGATATATCTTTTATGCTGATAATGAGGCAGCCGTTCCTTATTCCATTCAACTTAATTTTAGGGAACTGAAAAACTTAAAGCCCGATAAAGATTTAAGTAAATATATAGCGGTAGCACCAGCAAAATCCAGGAAGCAAGAAATTTTACGACTTAATAAAATAAAAGAAGCCAGCACTTCCTATGATTTTAATTACCTATTTACAATTGGTGATCCTAATTTAAAAATAGATGAAGATTATGCCTATTGGTTTCCTTTTGCGCATAGCAACAGAGAACGGGTAGGGCAAGGATATAATGGGGCAGGCACCCACAAAGGCATTAATGCAGTTGATTTCAACTTAGAAACCGGAGCAGCTGTGCATGCCGCCAGAGAAGGGATTGTGATAGATGTTAAGGAAGATTCTAATATTGGAGGCAGCAATCCAAAATTTGAAAAAGATGGTAATTATATTAGAATTTACCATGAAGATGGCACCATTGCAGATTACGTCCACCTGGTGCAAAATGGAAGTTTGGTAAAAGTAGATGATAAAGTAAAGGCAGGAGATAAAATTGGCATTAGTGGAAATACAGGTTGGAGCTCAGGACCGCACCTGCATTTTATGGTATCTTACAGTAAGAATTTTCAAAGTATTTCATTGCCGGTGAAGTTCTTACAATATGATGGCTCCAAAATTATACCTGTGCAAGGCGGTAATTACTACGCTTTCCACGAAGGAAAAGCAAAATTTGAGGTAGAAACAAAGGAGGGTTTTGATGAAAAAGGCTTTGAGGCAAAAATGGAAAAATCCACTAAAAACAATGATATTGAATTTACCTCAACCAATTATGATGATTATGTCTTGATTTATGTAGATAATGGATTTACAAAAGCTACACAGGGTAAACTTATTATCACTTTAAGAAACATGGAAAGTACCAAAACGCTACCCTACAATTTTAACGTGCCGGCAAAAACTAAAATGTACTTGTTGGCATTAAAACCAAAAGATGCTTCCAAGGAGTTTGGCTATCAATTGTCTGCTGAGTTTAAGCAGTAATAATTAAGTGAAATTCATAGGAGGTTATAATAAGCAATTGACTGCCCCTCCCCCAATTCAAGATGGTAACCGCTACAATTTAGCATTACTTGTAAATAAAGTAGATCCAAAATAGGTTGTATTAAGATAAATAGATTTTTTCAATAATATGTTTTAAAAGTTAATCATAATTAAAGATATTAACTTCGCTATCTATTTAACACTTTACTAAATTACAGAATGGAATTATTATGGTTTATTTCCGGTATTGCTTTGGGAGCTGTTTTAGCCTATTTTATTGTAAAACACCAAAATCAGTCGAACGGTGCATTTCAACAAATGCAGAATGAAAAACAAGATCTCCTTCTACAACTCAACCTTAATAAAAATGATAAAGAAAGCTTAAAAACTGACCTGTTGACCGAGAAGAAAGAATTACAGTTTCAGAGAGAAAAGAATCTCCAAATTACCAGGCAATTAGCTGGTTTGGAATCGGATTATAAAAATTTACAGGAAAAACTACAGGTGCAAAAGAGTGAATTAAAAACTATTCAAGATCAGTTTAAGAGCGAATTTAAAAACTTAGCACAAGATATTTTCGAGGAAAAAAGCAAAAAATTCACCGATCAGAACAAAACAAATATTGGAGAATTGCTTAATCCGCTAAAAGAAAAAATAGAGAAGTTTGAAGAGAGGGCTGAAAAAACAAGTAAAGAAAATCTGCTTTGGAATAGTGCCTTGAAGGAACAGATTACCTCCTTGAAAGAATTGAATCTGCAGATTACCAAGGAAGCTGAGAACCTTACCAAAGCCCTAAAAGGTGATTCTAAAGCACAGGGCAACTGGGGCGAAATGCAATTAGAGGCCATTTTAGATAAGGTGGGCTTACAAAAAGGCACACATTACGAAAAAGAAAAGAATTATAAGGGAGAAAATGGAGCCAACCAAAGGTTGGATTACATCATAAAAATGCCTGACGATAAATATCTTATAGTTGATTCCAAGGTTTCCCTCACTGCTTACAGCAATTATTTTGGAGCTGATGATGACTTAAATCAGTCAAAATTTCTTAAAAGTCATATGGACAGTATCAATTCCCATATAAAATTATTGGGTGATAAAAACTATCAGAACTTGTATGAAATTAATCAGCCTGATTTTATTTTAATGTTTATTGCCAATGAGCCAGCATTAATGCTGGCTTTAAAAGAAGATGAGAATTTATACGAAAAGGCACTCAACAAAAATATTGTTCTGGTATCCACCAGCACATTAATGGCCACTTTAAGAACCATCTCTTATATATGGAAACAAGATTCCCAAAATAAAAATGCCATTGAAATAGCCGTTCAGGCAGGGAAACTCTATGATAAATTTGTGAATTTTTCAGAAGATTTATTGAAAGTAGGCAGCAACCTGGAGGGCACACAAAAAAGCTATGATGAGGCAATGAAAAAGCTGGTTTCAGGTAAAGATAATTTGGTGAGAAAATCTGAAAGACTGAAAAACTTAGGTGCTCGCACAAGTAAACATATAAATACCACGTTATTAGACAGGTCGGAAGAATAGACAACACTTGTTTAATTAAAGCATGCAGAAATTAGTTGTATTATTTATGTGCGTATTTGCTGCTAATATCCTGAAAGGGCAATCCATAAAAGGCACCCTATCATCATCCCTTGATAGTAGCAGTATAGAAAGTGCACATGTAATTAATATCAGCCAACATAAAATGACCACAACGGATCAAAAAGGTGCGTTTACTATTGATGCTACCCCCGGCGATACCTTATATATTAGCAATATCAATTTTAAAAGCAGGAAATTTGTCATCAGAGATTATTTGGAATTACAGTTAATTATGGAACCTATTCATATAGAGTTGAAGGAAGTTATAGTAACTGAATTCCCGAAAAATTCGGATGATTTTAAAGACAAAATGATCGATATGCCCATTATTAATCCAAACGACTCCTTGCCCTTTGGTGTAACGCCTGGTAAAGAAAAGGGTCCTGTACCAAAGATGTATGAAAGAGAGACTAAATTAATTTATAATGGAGGAATAGGATTGCCAATATCTTTCTTCACAAAAAAATTTAGTAAGAGACATAAAGCTGAAAGAGATTACTACGAAGCAAAAGCAGAAATGGGTACTACCATTACTAATGCCAAGAAATACAATAGAGAGTTAGTGACCCAATTGACATCACTGGAAGATGAAGCGCTTACAGATTTTATGGGTTTTATGAACTTATCCGTTGATTTCATTAATATCTCTTCTGAATATGAAATAGCCATTAAAATACTTAACGAATATAAAGCATATCAAGAGTTTCTTAAGGCAGGGAAACTTGACGAAGAGTAATTAAACCACTAAATTTGCGGAATCAAATGGAGGTTTGAAATCAAATAATATTATAGATTGAAAAAGCGTTATAACCCTGAATGTATAGATTAATACTCATATTTTTTTTAGGATTAATTTCCTTAAGCTGGAGCAAAGCGCAATCAGTAAAAGGTTATTTACTTTCTTCAGAGGACAGTACTGCTATTGAAGGTGCTCACCTTGTAAATGCATCACAAAATATAATGACCACATCCTCAGATAAAGGATTCTTTGAATTAAAAGGAGATCAGGGCGACACCATCATCATTAGTAACGTGAATTTTAATACAAAGCAGTTGATTATCAATGAATTTAAAGAGGTTAAAGTATGGCTTAACCCTGCGAAAATTCAATTAGAAGAGGTAGAAGTGACTAATTTACCTGTTACGGCATCAGAATTTAGGAAAAGGTTAGTTGATATGCCTATGCAAAGTAATGGTAATTTTCTACCTATGGGGGTAACTCCCGGAAAGCCTATGGGAGTAATTCCTAAAAATTACGACTCAAAAGCCAATAATAGTTTAGGATATGCAATTACTAAGCCGATTTCATTTATCCAAAAAAAGTTAAGCAAACACCACAAAGCCAAGGTCAAATATTATGAAACAATAGCGGCTGAAGGTAAAAACATTAGCAATGAAAGAAAATATAACAGGGATATGGTGGCCGACCTCACAGGTTTAAAAGAAGATGAGCTAACCAAATTCATGAACTTTATATATATTGATGAATCCTTTATAAGCCGATCTACCGAATATGATATTGCCCTCAGAATACTAAGTGAATTTAAAAACTACAAAAACCAATCTAAAAGCACCAACTCATCCAACGAGGGATAAAAACGCTTAAAGCTTCCGCAAACCACCAACGAACTACCTATAAAAGATTGAAAGTAAGCATTTTCATTGCAGGAGATATTAATAATTACTATCTTAAGTAAAACTTTAATTTTTTCAGTTATGGTAAAGAGTTATCAAGGGGCATTTACCCTTAAAAGTAATAAGAAAGAAGAACCTCAACTGATTACAGTAGCAGATTATATGGCTACTAAATTAATCACCTTTAATGAGCTTCAATCTATTAATGAGGTAATGGAAATTTTATTGAAGAATAAAATTTCCGGTGGGCCTGTAGTCAACGAAAATCATGAATTAATAGGTGTAGTTTCCGAGGGTGATTGCCTAAAAGAAGTAGTAAGAGGCAAATACAATAACTCCCCAAAAATGCCTGGAGTTGTAAAAGACCATATGGCCACCAATGTGATCTCTATTCCACCGGAAACCAATATTTTTGAAGCAGCCAATATGTTCCTTCGTTTAAGATTCAGAAGATTTCCGGTAATTAAAGAAGGGAAATTGGTAGGTCAAATTAGTCAAAGAGATATTATGCGTGCAGTGCAGGGCATGAAAGAGGTAGACTGGAAGCATTAAATTCCTTTTAGTGAATTTGATCGAAATCTTTCAAATGATCGCCAATATTTATCTTTATATAAATCATAGGTAAAGTCTATTTGACCGGAATATTTATTGATTAGTTGATGTAGTAATTTAGAGGGCTTTCTAAAATCTTGACATGCGAAATAAATTATTCTTTCACTATTTGCTGTTTGTCTACCAATGTTTAAGTATCCCTCAGAGTCTTTCAGTTTAAGGGTTATTTCATCTTCAAATTTATTAAGTAATTCATAAGTAGCATTGTCGGGCATTCCGTTATTGTTTCTGCCGTCATATATTATTTCAATTTTTAAAATCCATGGATGAGATGCTTTACTTTCCCAATCAAGCAGTGTTGTATTAACAATAGCAATTAATGGAAGGCCATTATTAAGCGTTGCTTCTAAACTCGAATAAATATCTTTATCTGTATTATATCTAAGCCCACTATATTTCTCAACAAATTCCTTCTCTCTCCATACTAAATAGGCTTTCAATTTTTCAATTGGAATGAGTTCTTTTTCGGCCTGCTCTTTACCTACAACAACTAAGTTGTCAATAGTAGTAACAGAATTCAACTCACCAAGATAGTTATCAAGAAAAATGTAAACACCATTAGTGATGGTTGATATGTCCGCATCATTGTAGTCATTATAAGCAACAACAATATCTACCTCATCAGAATAATTACTGTGTTCAATAGGGTAAAATGACAATGTCTCCTTGTCAAATTTGTAACCTGCCATTTCAATCCCAACATTTTGTATGTCAACTGCCTGCTTTAATGCGGTAAATTTCCAATGGGGAATAGTGGGTGCTGCATGAACCAGCTCCTCTACAAATACAATATTTCCTATAGCTCCATCAGGTGTAATGATCAATTCCGCAGTATGATCGTCATACATACCTGCCAGAAAGAAAAAACCATCCTTTAATTTTTCCAATTTGGGTGAAAGTCTATTAAAAAAGGCACCTTCAATATTTTTCCCTGATTTCATTACTTTAAAGAATCCCTGCTGGTTTTCACTAAACCATTTCCAGAAGTCATCATAAGTCTGAATTTGCTCTTCTTTCTTACCGAAAATTTTGTTTAAAAAATTCATTGTGGAAATCTGTGTTTTTAGTTAATGACTAAGTTCTCAAATATAAAATAAATGGTACAGAATAATTAATTACCAGTAAATACTTATAGCATATTCCTCTTTAGGTAAGGTGGTTAGCGCATTTTTTTATTAAGTGATCCAAATCATCTTTAAGGTAAATATGATGTAAAGTGGTTTCATTGTTTATTACTATTCTGCAATATTTGGAGGGCAGTTCAATTTTCTGTCCAGTCAAATAATTCCAAAGGTTTACTTCTTTCAACTCTATATTATCCAGGAAATACCTCTTTTTTGAAGATAATAAAAACCATTTTGTTTTAACAATCATTGTAGAGTCTTTAAATTCAATTATTTGTTTGTGCCCCCAACCTCTTTTGACATTAAAATAAGGAATTACGTATGAAAATGCTATTAACACTATAGCCATTATCCAAATTGAATTATTATCATTTACCAAGCCAACAATTAACAATAGTGGAATCAAGAAATATATAATTATTATATAAGGGAGTGATATTATATATGAAAACCACTTAAGAAATGGAAATTTTATAAAAATGGGGAAATTAATTTTTGACACTATTTTCATGCAAATATGTAATAATGTTAAGAATATGGGGGGCTGGGCACTTCAAGGCTGCAAACTACCAATTCTCTACCTATTTTCTTAAAGTAATCATTTTCAACTTTAGCAATATCTGTACAATGACATGCATTTAGCGTTACCGCCTTTTTCTATAGTTTTGCTCGATATATCCCGTCTCATAAGAACCGAAACCTGTATAGAGCTTCTCCTCTCTGATAAAATGAAATTCATTTTCTGTTAAGCTTTTAATTACCAAAAACCTTTCATGAATCCTGCCATCAGTTTTAATTTGAGCATCCCAATCTTCTTCACCATGCCATTTTTCCTCCAACTTGATAACTCTTCCTTTTAATAAGATACTCCAAGTGCCTGAATAAGCTTTTCTATCGTCAATAAATATAGTGAAAGTTGAATCTTGTGCAAAGTGGTATGATATTGTGTTTAATTGCAGGTCTTCTTTTTTTATTAGCAAGGTAGTATCAATCGATTGGAAATAATCTTCAGAAGAATTGCTGAAAGAGCCAAATCCATTCTTAATAGGTTGCGTCTTTGTCAGTAACCACTCTGCCCCTGTAAGATTAGAATTAAATATTTCAATTTCGCCCTCATCTAATTTTGCTACTTTTCTAAATGTGATTTCTTCTTCGACTCCACGAATCCAACCCTTAAAAACAATTTCATTATTTTTTATTTCTTCTAAATGAAGTATCCTGAAATCATTACTACCATACACTGCTTCTAAGTTTAAAAGAATTTGTCCATTGATAGACTTCACTCCCCAAAATCCAAATTCCTGAGAAATTTCGTCATTATATATATCGAATCTATCAAAAGAAAAAACGTTTTCTATACCTCGTCTCAACATTTTAGCTTCTCTGGTAATATAATCAAATGAAAAAAATCTTTCCCAACTACCATCGTCAACGAATTCCCATTCCTTTCCTTTTAAAGTTGATAGTAGATGCTGTGCCGAGTAACGGTCATTTCCTTCTTTTATAGCTTTGAAAACAACTGTTTGGCTATAAATATCAAGTCTCAATATTGAGTCATTATGTAAAGAATACTTTGCCTCGACCTCAGAAAAAAAGATGCTGTCTCCTCTGATTGAAAAAGACAGAAGGGTATCCTTTTCTATTCCAAAGAATGTAGCTTTAATTGAATCCTTCTTAAAAGTTAAAATCTGCTGAAAATCTGTAATTGACGTATCACCTTTTTCGTTAACACTTCCAATCGGCATCCATGTTTTATAGAGCTGTGAGACTGTTTGACTGTTTCCTGAATAGCAAAACAATGAAATGATTAATATGATTAGGAACTGTTTCATTAATTGGCGGTAGCAATTGGTTAGTGACGTAAAAGATATCATCAACCCAAAATATTTAAAACAATAACAAAATTGCTATTACTTATTTTTTAACCTTTAAAATACACACTAACGTTCTCAATTCCTAGTACAATATAATGAGTGGTTGCAAACCATTTAAAGATGGAAAACAAAAAAGCCTTATCTATTTCGGTAGACAAGGCTTTTCAAACAAGTTAAAAATATCTTTTATTCAGCGGCCAAAGCTTCTGCACCAGCAGTTATTTCAAGTATTTCGGTAGTAATAGCTGCTTGTCTGGTTCTGTTATAAGTTAACCTAAGTTCTTTCAATAAGTCACCGGCGTTTTCAGTGGCTTTATCCATTGCTGTCATACGAGCTCCCTGTTCAGAGGCATTGGAATCAAGCAATGCCTTGAAAAATTGCGTTTTCAATGAAGTGGGTATAAGTTCTTCCTCAATATAACTCTGAGAAGGCTCAAAAATATAATCGTTCCCCGAAGTATTGGTAGCTTGCTCGTTTACTTCTGCTTTTTCAATAGGTAAGAATTGCTCATTATTTACTACCTGAGTGGCTGCATTAACAAATTCATTATAAAGAATCTCTACGTGATCATACTTACCTTCTGTAAATTGCTCCATCACATAAGTGGCCGCTTTACTACTGTCTTCAAAATTCAAATTGCTAAATAAATCTACAAAAGCAGCATTAAAAGGTAGTTTAGATCTTTTTACATACTCCATTCCTTTTTTACCAATAGGCAAAAACTCTACGTTATTTGCTTCAGCCTGGGCTTTATATTTGCCTTCCATTAAGCTTTTAGCTTTACGGATTACAAAGCTATTAAAAGCACCACATAAACCTTTATCTGAAGTAACAAGAACTATAAGCACCTTATTAATAGGCCTTTCTTTTGCGTATGGATTATCCATATCGCCCTCACTATCCCCACTCACATTTTGCAAAATAGCCGATAGCTTCTGAGAGTAAGGTCTCATCATGGTAATTCTATCCTGCGCTCTTTTCAATTTTGCTGCCGCAACCATTTTCATGGCTTTGGTAATTTGTTGAGTAGAAACTACTGAATTAATTCTGCTTTTTACTTCTTTAAGATTTGCCATACAGCTTATAAGTAATTATCATTTCCTGAATTATGAACTTCAGAAACAAATCCTTTATTTTTAAAATGAGCCATGTAAATGATTATTTACATGGCCTTTTATAATTAATATTTCGAAGCTAAATCTTTAGCTACTTTTTCTACAACTGCTATTAATTCGTCAGTGTATTTACCTGCCTTGAAAGCATCTAAAGTATCTTTTTGTTGTGTTTCCATCATTCTGGCAAACTCAATCTCAAATTGCTTTACTTTATTAACAGGTACTTTATCAATAAACCCTTTAGTGGAAGCTACAATAATTGCTACTTGCTGCTCAACCGAAACTGGTGAGTATTGTGCTTGCTTTAATATTTCCTGGTTTCTTTTACCTCTTTCAATTACTCTTTTCGTAGTAGGATCTAAGTCCGAACCAAATTTAGAGAAAGCCTCTAACTCACGGAACTGGGCCTGATCTAACTTCAATGTACCTGCTACTTTCTTCATTGATTTAATCTGAGCATTACCCCCCACACGAGATACAGAAATACCTACGTTAATGGCAGGTCTGATACCAGAGTTAAACAAATCAGTATCAAGAAATATCTGACCATCCGTAATAGAAATTACGTTGGTTGGTATATATGCTGATACGTCACCGGCCTGTGTTTCAATAATAGGTAAAGCCGTTAAAGAACCACCACCTTTTACCATACCTTTTAAGGACTCCGGTAAATCGTTCATGTCTTTAGCAATCACATCATTATTAATCACTTTGGCAGATCTTTCCAATAAGCGTGAGTGTAGATAGAACACATCACCAGGGTATGCTTCACGTCCCGGAGGTCTTCTTAATAGCAATGACACTTCACGATAAGCAACAGCTTGTTTCGATAAATCATCATAAACAACCAAAGCAGGACGACCTGTATCTCTGAAGAATTCACCTATTGCAGCTCCCGAAAATGGTGCGTAAAACTGTAAAGGAGCAGGATCAGCAGCTGATGCAGACACAATACAAGTATACTCCATAGCACCAGCCTTCTCTAATTCAGCAACAATCATTGCTACAGTTGAAGCTTTCTGACCAATAGCTACATAAATACAATATACAGGAACACCTGCATCATAAAATTCTTTCTGATTAATAATGGCATCAATGGCCACGGCAGATTTACCTGTCTGACGGTCACCAATGATCAACTCTCTTTGACCTCTACCAACAGGAATCATCGCATCAATGGCCTTGATACCCGTCTGCAAAGGCTCAGTTACAGGCTCTCTAAAGATAACACCAGGTGCTTTTCTTTCCAAAGGCATTTCGTATAACTCACCTTCAATCGGACCTTTACCATCAATTGGCTGACCTAGTGTATTTACTACACGGCCCATGATGCCATCACCTACTTGAATAGAAGCTATTTTTCCTGTTCTTTTTACAGTATCACCTTCTCTAATTCCCTTTGACTCGCCAAGTAATACAGCACCAACATTATCTTCTTCAAGGTTCAAAACCAAGGCTTGCAAGCCATTTTCAAACTCTAATAATTCACCTGATTGTGCTTGTGTTAATCCGTAAATACGGGCAACACCATCACCAATTTGGAGTACTGTGCCTACTTCCTCTAATTCTGCTTCTGTTTTGAAGCTTGAAAGTTGTTCTCTTAATATTGCTGAAACCTCGTCTGGTCTAACCTCTGCCATTATTGTATTATTATAGGTTAATTAATTTATATCTGTTTTATGTAATGATTCTGGGTCATTTCCCTTCTCAATACATTCAATTTGCTAATAATTGTATCTTCAATTTGTCTATCGCCCACCTTAATAATAAAGCCACCGATAATATCTTCGTCTACCACCTCAGTAAGAGAAACCGTTTTTCCGGATATTTCCTGAACTACCTTCTCTACTTCTTTTCTTAATTCTGCTGTTAAGGCAAAAGTTGTAGTTACTTCTGCTTCAATAATGCCTTTATGCTCGTTGTATAATGTAATGAAAGCATCAGCAATTTGAGGTAAAAATTTCTCTCTTCCTTTTCTTGCAATAATTCCAAAAAACGCTAAAGTAAGCTCTGAAAGTTTATTTGCAAAAATTTCATTAATTATTGCACTCTTCTTTGTGTTCTTTACGATAGGGTTTCTTAAAAGAAGTACGAAATCTCTGTTCTCTTTACATACTTTGATGAAGAGGTCAATATCTTTCTTCGATTCTTCTAAACTGCCTCTTTCAACCGAAAGGGTTAAGAGAGATTTTGCATATCTGGAAGCAATTCTAATTTCTGACATGTATCAGATCAATTAAGTTTTAAATCTTTTAAATATTCATCAACCAAAGCTTTTTGTTCTTTGTCGTTAGATAAATTTTTACGTAATACCTTCTCAGCTATATTCAATGATAATTCAGCCACTTTAACAGTCACCTCTTTTAGAGCAGCATTTTTCTCTACTTCAATCACTTTCTTTGCATCACTAATTAGCTTTTCAGCTTGTTTAGCAGCATCTGTTTTAGCTTCTTCTTTGATTTTGTTGGCTACCTCAGTGGCATCCTTTAATAACTGATCTCTTTCGGCTCTAGCCTCCTGTAATAACTTTTGATTATCAGCCTGAAGTTTAGCCATCTCCTCTTTCGCTTGTTCTGCCGATTGTAAAGCATCAATTATACTCTCTTCTCTTGTTTTTAAAGACTGCAAAATGGGTTTCCATGCAAACTTAGCTAACAACAATAAGAGAACAATAAAAATGAAGGTTTGCATAAAAAACAAACCAGGCGAAAAGTCATTTAATAATTGTTCCATGTTAGTATCTTAAATAGATTGTAATAATTTTTGTTAAAAAAACGCATCTTACAGCCTAGCGCTGTAAGATGTGTTTTTATGGTTTTACATTATTATGCTGGTTGCCCAAGAATTAAAGCACCAAATGCTAATCCTTCTAATAATGCTCCAATAATAATCATTGCTGTTTGGATTTTACCGGCTGCATCTGGCTGACGAGCAATACCTTCCATTGCTTTACCACCAATTTGACCTAAACCGATACCTCCTCCGATTACTATTAAACCTGCTCCAATTAAATTGTACATGTGAATTGATTTATATTAAATTAAACAAAAATTAACTTTTAATGATGGTCTTCTTCTACCGCCATACCTATAAACAATGCCGAAAGCATAGTGAAGATATAAGCTTGTAAAAATGCAACCAATAATTCTATAATTGTAATAAAAAATGCGAGTGCAAATGCCATACCCGTGGATGCAACAGCACCAAAAGCAGCTTTCATGGTAATCATCAATGCAATTAAGCTCATTACCACAAAGTGACCTGCTGTAATATTAGCAAATAAACGTATTAATAATGCAAATGGCTTAGTAAACATACCCAAAACCTCAATTGGCATTAACAATATTTTCATGGGGATAGGTACACCTGGCATCCAGAAAATATGCTTCCAATAATTTTTATTACCACTGAATTGAACAACAATAAAGGTGATCAATGCCAAACAAACGGTAACGGCAATATTTCCGGTCACGTTAAAGCCTAAAGGCGTTAATCCCAACAAATTCAAAATCCAGATGTAGAAAAATGCGGTGAGTAAGTAAACCATGTACTTCTCATAGTTATGACCAATATTAGGCCTTGCAATGTCGTCCCTAACATATATAACTAATGGTTCTAGGAATCTACCAATACCTGAAGGTACTGCTTTCGTTTTATAACTCTTAGCTAAAGATACAAATCCAAAAAACATCAAAACGGACGCCAACAACATCCCTACTACATTTTTTGTAATTGAAATATCAAATGGCTTTTTGTTAGTTGGATGTTGATTTTCATCATACGATAAATTACCTTCCGCATCTGTTTTATAGATTTTCCCATGGTGCAACATATAATAATTGCCTTTAGATTCTGCTACATCATGTCCATGATCAAACTTTGAAGAGGAAAAAACGTGTAAGCCTTCATCCCAGAAAATAACTGGCAATGGAAAACCAATGTGACTTCCGGTTTCACCCCACGTAAAAAGAGTAAAATCATGTGAATCCTGCAAGTGATGCTGGATATATTCGTTAATTTCTTCAGGAGAATTTACTTTACCTCCCTCTTCTGTAACCTCAGAAGCATAGCTTGTGTGAAAGGAGAAAAAGAAAATTAACATCAACAAGATCCCGGTAGTTTTATTACCCATTACCATACTTTTACTATATCCGAACAAATTTGGGTGCAAAGATAAGGATTTCTATTTAAGTTGATCCTTTTTAAAACTGTTTTTTCAACAAACTTTTTAATTCTCAAAATTTCAAATTATCGATTAAAACCTGATAATAGAATATTAATTCATTTTATTGTAAATTGAGTATTTTACCCACTTAAACAACAAGGGAAGCTTGTAATAATTCCATTCAAAAGCTGTTTTTTTAAAAAAAAAACTTAATTGTTATTGATTGCATTCATAATGCTTCCACTGTAAACAACCTCAATGATTAGATATATAAACATAGGAACTACTATAGAGAATTTTTCGCTCATAGGTAAACCTTCCACACCGAATATGATAGGTTTAAACACAAGCACAAAGACTCCTATTTTTATAAAAATAGAGGAAAGATAAATATAGCCTACTTGGTTAGGTAACCTTGAACTCAACCATTCTACTATTGCACAAATAGAAAAGCTAGCTATAAAATGAAATAGGTATATGTTCAGTAACTTGTAGGACAAATTGACTCCAGCGAATGAAAGCAAGTATTTATGTGAAATATAAAAAAGAATAGATACTGAAATAAAAATTACAGTAAATTTCAAAAATCGTTTTGTCATTTTAATGATCAGCGCTTGACTTAGTTACTTGTCTTATTAACATAAAAGTGCTTAGGAATACAGCTATCAAAGTTACTATCTGAGAAAGTATTTCAGACTCAGTATTAAAATAGCCATCTAAAAAAATACCCAATCTATTTCCCAGATAAATTGTTACAGCCATCTGGATTCCTAAACCGGAATATTTTATATAGCTATTATACTGATTTGGCTTCTTTGAATTTTGGGGTTGCTTGTCCATTAGCTGCCTCGTCTCCTATTTTAATGCTCTTACTGGCTACTCCCATTTTACATGAGCCGTTAAAAGTTGCGCCTGACTCAACAATTAATTTATTTGTGATGATATCTCCATGAATAACCGAAGATGGTTTTAATACCAAAAGCTCAGTAATTTCCACTACTCCCTTCACTTCACCTTCAATTTCAGCATTTTGAGAAAGTACATTTCCTTCTATATGGGAAGTGCTACCTAATACTAATTTTGATTTGGTTTTAATATTACCAATTACTTTACCATCAATTCTAATATTCCCAAAAGTTTCAATATCTCCATTAATAGTTGTACCCTTCCCTACTGTATTACTAGAACTTGTTACGTCTTGTGCCATCTGATTTTTTTCTTGCTTCTTATTAAACATCTCTTTTTCCCTATTTTAGAAAGTAATAAACTCCTCAGGATCTACAGGGTTTCCATTGTACCATAGTTCTAAATGAACATGTGGGCCGGAAGTTAGTTCCCCGGTATTCCCAATAATTGAAATTACTTCTCCTGCATTCACAAAATTACCAACTTTTTTCAATAAAGCCGAATTATGTCTGATTACTGAAATTAAATTGGCTCTATGTTGTATAGCGATTACGTAACCACCTTCTTGAGTCCATGATGACAATATAACGGTACCATCAGCAATAGATTTTACCGGCTCATTATTTTTTGATACTATATCTACACCATAATGATCTACGGACATATCGTAGGGCGAACTCACAATTCCTTGCAATGGGGTGAAAAAGAAAATATCCTTTAACTCTTCCGAATATTTATTTCGGCTGTAGGTAGTAAGTGATACATCTAGTTGTTCAAATTCTTCTCTAATAATAGAATCTCCTTCAGCAATTTGTTTAGAAGTCATCTCTCTATTAAAATTATCAGTGCTCACATTATCCGGTTCTCGGTAAACTGAATTTCCGGAGGGCGTATCACCCCTTAAAATATTTTGAAAATTATCAATAAATTTATCCTGTGCTTTTAATTTACTCTTAAGAGAATCCATTTCCACAGTAAGGGTTAAAAGCTTACGATTATATTCCATTGTAGCGTGCCTTGGATCAAACCATTTTGCTAAGGTTGTTTGCGCAAGGAAAAGGCTTGCAATAAATAACAATATCACTACCAGTAAACTTATTACCAATACTTTGGCATAGGTGAAATTAATTGAAGACACCTCCGCAAGGTTTTCTTCATTTCTTACCACCATTTGATACCTAGTGGTAAGCCAATTAGACATTGTTTTTTTGATGCGCAATTCTATTTTCGTTTAATTTGTGCAAATTTACATAATATCGAACACTCTTAACAGAAATATTATATGAATCATGTAATTTAGTCGTTTATAATTTTAGTGAAAAGTACATTATACAAATATAGATCCCTTATTTACCTTTTTATACTAGGTTTTACTGCTTGCTCACCCGCCAATAGTGGGTTAGTCGGCTATTCTTATCATAATATTACGGCAAAATTCAATGCTTATTTCATCGCCAAGGAAAAATTAGATGAAGTAATGTTCGATTTAAATTCAGCGCACGAAAACAACTTCAATAAAACCTTAAAAGTATTTGCTCCAATAGATACCAATATTGTAAATTCTAATAAAGAGAAAATAGAAGATATTGTAAAAAAAGCCTCTATCGGTATTCAAAGGCATGAGGTAAGTAAATGGGTTGACGATTGTTATGTTTTAATTGGGGTAGCTCGTATGCTCAATCGGGAATACGAAGAATCCATTGAAACCTTCAAATTTGTGAATGTAAACAGTGAAGATGACCCCACTAAACATCAAGCACTCATCAATTTAATCAGAACATTTACAGAATATGAGGAATATAATAATGCCCTGGCTGTAATTGATTACTTAAATAGGCAGAAACTGACGAAAGTAAATAAGCGCAATCTTTATTTACAAGCTGCAAATTTCTACCAGGTGACCAATAACCCCAATAATATTATTAAATATTTGAGTGCAGCTGCCGAATTGATGAAAAGAGGGGAAGAAAAAGCAAAAATCCATTACATATTAGCTCAGCTTTACCAGCAAGTGGGTTTTGATGCCATGGCCTATGAAAATTATCAAAACGTATTGAGTAATAAACCTCCTTATGAATTTTCATTTCATGCCAGATTAAATATTGCGCAGGTAACAGAAATTGGTAAAGGCTCAGATGTTAAGAAGATAAGGAAATATTTTGATCAGTTATTGAAAGATGGTAAAAACGTAGAATTCAGGGATAAAATATATTATGAAATGGCTGAATTTGAAATTAAGCAAGGCAATATTAAGGAAGCTATACCTTATTATAAATCTTCCATTCGAGAGAGTGTGAGTAATGCCAGGCAAAAATCATTTTCTTACCATAAATTAGGTATTTTATATTTTGAAGAATTAAAAGAATACCCCTTGGCAAAGGCATATTATGATAGTGCTGCTACCACCATGCCAAAGGACGAAGAAATATATCCGGCAGTACAAAGTAGACAAGAAGTCTTATCAGAATTTATTCAGCAAATCGATATCATTCAAAATAATGATAGTTTATTAAGTTTGGCCAAAATGGATAGCGCTCAGTTACACAACATATTTTTAACTCAGCGAGCAGAAAAAATAGCTAAAAAGGAAGAGGAAGATCGACTCAGAAGAAAAGAAGATAGGAATAGATCTAACCGTAATATGCAAACCAGTTTCAATGAAACAACCTCATTCAGACCTACCACAGGCGGAAATGGTAAATTCTATTTTTATGACCAAACCACCTTGGCTGCAGGAAGAAATGAATTCAGAAGAATATGGGGCAACAGATCATTGCAAGATAATTGGAGAATTAATGATTCCGAGGTTAGCGAGCAGGATTTGGTGGCAGAAGAGAAAGACTCTGATCTGCCTGCTGGAGAGTTGGCGAACCAACAAACAGAAAATCCTGTAGACGAAGCAGCATTAATAGAACAAGAAAAATCTGCTTTTTATGCGAAAATCCCCTTCTCGGAAGACAGAAAAACAGACTTAAATAAAGAAATGGAAATAGCTTATTACAAGCTAGGCAATATTTACAATTTTGATTTAAAAGAAAAAAAGGATGCTGTTGAAACATACACCACCTTAATTGAGCGATATACTGAAACAGAATACAAACCAGAGGTACTTTACCTTTTATATATCTATTTTAAAGATATTAATAAAGTAAAAGCAGAGCAATATGCTAATCAGTTAACCTTAAAATTCCCGGAAACAATTTTTGCTAAATTAATTAAAAACCCTAATTACCGCGAAGAAAGTAATTTAGCGAGTGCTAAAGTAAAAGTTATTTATGAAAAAGCCTTCCGAGCCTACGATTCCAGTAATTATAAAATAGCCCTAAAGCATATATCTGACGGCCTCAATAATTATCCTGAAAATGAATATGAAGATAACCTTAAACTTTTGGATGCTTTAATTACAGCTCAGACTGAAGGTCGTGATAATTATGTATTCAAGCTGCAGCAATTTATTAAAAAATATCCGGAGAGTGAGCTATGGGAATTTTCAAAACAACTATTGCAGGCAGTTGATAATCTGGCAGAGAAACAGAGGGCTATCGATAAAATTAAATATCTGGCTTATTTTGATCAGTCACACTACTTTGTGGTAATTTATGAAAACAATAAAGCCCTTTCAGGCATACTACCCAATGAAATAGAAAATTTTGCTAAAGAGAATTTTCCAAAAGAGAATTTATCTGCAGGTAATTTAGTTTTCAATGATGCTTACTCCATGATATTATTGAGTGAGTTTAAAAATAAAGAAACGGCAGAATCATTTTATGCTAAATTTAATAGTGATTTATCTCCATTGAAAAATTTCAAATCGTTAAATTTTAGTAATTTTATCATCTCTAAGGACAACTTTCAGATTTTCTATAAAGCAAAATTAGCTGATAGCTATAACGATTTCTTTAAAGAGCATTATAAACTAACACCATGACATCAGAAAAAAAACAAAATTCTAAAGTTAAAAAAGTAATACTTGCACTATGGATTATATTCTTTGGTGGCATTTTACTTTTTGCAACCTTTATTTATACTATAAGCATAAATTTTAACGGATGGTATGGTGAGTTACCTAGCTTAAAATCTCTGGAGAATCCTGAGAGCGATTTGTCTTCTGTGCTTTACTTTGCAGATAATGTAGAAATGGGAAAGTATTTTAGGTATAACAGAAGCCAGGTTACTTATGATGAACTGTCGCCTAACTTGGTAAACGCATTAATTGCTACTGAAGATGTTCGATTTACAGAGCATTCAGGGATTGATTTACGTGGCTTAGGGCGTGTATTTTTTAAATCGGTTCTACTTTTTAATAAGAGTTCAGGTGGTGGTAGTACCATTTCTCAGCAATTAGCTAAAATTTTATTCCGAACAAGGAGCGACTTATCTAATGGCACACTAAATGATGTACCAGGTTTAGGCTTAGTTATTGCCAAAATGAAAGAATGGTTAGTGGCAGTAAAACTTGAGCAATCCTACACTAAAAACGAGATCATCGCTATGTATCTCAACACTTTTGAGTTTGGGAGTAATGCTTTTGGCGTTAAAACAGCTGCAAGCACCTTCTTTAATACTACTCCAGATCAATTAAGCTTAATTGAAGCTTCGGTATTAGTAGGGTTATGTAAAAACCCTAACCTATATAGCCCGGTATATGAGCCAGAAAATGCCTTCCATAGAAAAAATACAGTACTAGGCCAGATGCACAGATACGGTTATATTGATGACGTAGCTTTCGACTCCTTAAGGGCAAAACCTATCGAGCTAGACTACAATGTAAAGAATCATAATGATGGCTTAGCTACTTATTTTAGGGGTACTATTATGTGGGATTTATTAAAATGGTCGAAAGAAAATGGCTATGATCTTTATGAAGATGGATTGAAAATATATACTACCATTGATAGCCGTATGCAAAAGTATGCCGAGGAAGCAGTGGAGCAACATATGGCTTACCAGCAGGACTTATTTAACAAACATTGGGATGGTGAAAACCCGTGGAGAGATGAAAAAGGCAGAGAAATACAGGGCTTTCTCATTAATGCTGCTAAAAGAACAGAGTATTACCGCCATCTAAAGAAAGAATATGATGGTGATGAGGAAAAAATCTTTGAAAAATTGAATGAGAAGAAAAAAATGAAGGTTTTTAGCTGGGATGGTGAAATTGATACTGTTTTTAGTACCATCGATTCTATCAGATATTTTAAAAACTTCTTAAACACAGGCTTTATGGCTATGGATCCAAAAAATGGCCATATCAAGGCCTGGGTGGGTGGCATCAACTATAAATATTTTAAGTACGATCATGTAAAACAGGGAAGAAGACAACCCGGATCTACTTTTAAACCTTTTGTTTATGCCGCAGCCATAGATAATGGCTATTCTCCTTGCTACCAAATTCAGGATGCACCAGTAACATTTGAGGTAGTGGGTGATCCACCTGTCTGGACAGCCACAAATTCTACAGGAAAATATACTGGTGAAACCATGTCCATCAGGCATGCGATGGCTCAATCTCTGAATTCCGGAACTGCCTATATGATGAGGAAAATTGGGCCTGAAACGGTTGTAAACTATGCCAAAAGATTAGGTATTGAAAGTCCCTTGGATGCAGTACCCGCTCTGTGTCTGGGAACTTCGGACGTATCCGTTTACGAAATGGTAGGTGCTTACAGTGCATTTGCTAACGATGGCTTTTATACTAAGCCTTTTTACATTGAAAGAATAGAAGACAAAAATGGTAAAGTATTACAGCAATTTGTTCCAAAAACGGAAGAAGCATTAAGCGCTTATACTGCGTATGCTATGTTACATATGTTAAAAGGCCCTACAGAATTACCTGGCGGAACCGCTTTAGGTTTAGATAGAGAATTAAGAGCTAATAATGACATCGGTGCTAAAACAGGTACTACACAGAACTATTCCGATGGTTGGTTTATGGGAGTAACCAGTGATTTAGTGGCCGGAGCCTGGGTAGGTGGCGATGATAGAAGTATTCACTTTAAAAGTATTACGCTAGGGCAAGGTGCGAGAATGGCCATGCCGATCTGGGAAATTTTTATGACGAAAGTATATGCAGATGAAGAGTTAGGTATAATTAAAAAAGAATTTCAAAAACCTACTGACTTCAATATTCAGCTTGATTGTGATAAATATAATATGCAGCAAATGAATGTGACTGACTCAATAGAACAAGTGAACCAATTTGATGTAGATGACATTCAATAAGAAAGCATTAATCGCAACAACGTGTATAATACTTCGTGTTGCTTGCTAAATTTTCTAATTAGTCTTTGATCGCCAAAAACCTAATTCATATAATCATTATATAAATTAGGTTACATTAATCTATTGTAAGACAATATGTATGAATCTCCCTTTTTTAAAAAAGAAGAACTTAATTTATTACCTCAGGCACCGGGAGTTTACAAATTCCATAATACTGAGGGTAAAATCATATACGTAGGTAAGGCTAAAAACCTTAAAAATAGAGTTTCCAGCTATTTTAATTCCGCTAAAACACATAATAGAAAAACTTTAAGGCTAGTAAGCGAAATATATAAAATTGAAATATCAATTGTAAATTCTGAATTTGATGCTCTTTTATTAGAGAATTCCCTCATTAAAGAATTACAGCCCAGGTATAATATTCTCCTAAAGGACGATAAAACATTTCCATATTTGTGTATTACAAATGAGCCATTCCCAAGGATAATAGCAACGAGGAAAAGAATAGCTAGAAGTGGCACCTACTTTGGCCCTTATGCAAGCGTAAGAGCTATGAATAATGTACTGGAACTGATAAGGAAATTATATCATATTAGAACCTGCAAGCTCAATTTAAGTGATGCCAATATCAAAGGAGGAAAATTCAAAGTTTGCCTCGAGTATCATATTGGAAATTGCAAAGGACCCTGTGAAGGATTACAAAGCCATGAAAACTATTATAAAGATATAGAATTGGCAGAACAGATTTTAAAAGGCAATTTGGCAATCCCTAAACAGTACTTTAAAGAGCGCATGGATAAGGCTGCAGAGAATTTAGATTTTGAAAGAGCCCAAAAATATAAGGAGAAATATGATCTACTTGAGAAATTTCACTCAAAATCTTTAGTCGTAAATCCAAGGTTAACAGATATAGATGTATGTACCCTTATTTCGGAAGAGAAGAATGCATTTATCAATTTCATGCGAATTAAAAATGGTAGCATTATAGCCACTCACACCATTGAGATTAAAAAGAAGTTGGAAGAATCAGATGCAGAAATTCTGTTATTAGGAGTAATTGATCTCCGTAAATTATACCAAAGCGATACAGAAGAAATTTTAACCAACATCGATATCGATAACGTACTGGCTGAATTTCATTTTATTAAGCCTCAGATTGGGGATAAGAAGAAATTGGTGGATATGAGTGTGAAAAATGCCTTATTCTTTAAAAAAGAAAAGCTTAATCAAAATGAATCGAGCAAAATAAAAGAATTAAGAGTAATTAAACAGTTACAGCAAGACCTTCAGCTAAAAGATTTACCACTACGCATAGAATGCTTTGATAACTCAAATTTAGGTGGCACAAACCCTGTAGCTTCCATGGTTCACTTTAAAAATGGCAGACCTGCAAAAAATGAGTACCGCCATTATCATATTAAAACTGTTGTAGGTCCCGATGACTTTGCTTCCATGACAGAAATAGTTGGCAGGAGGTATTCAAGGTTACAGCAAGAAAATGCGCCACTTCCTAACTTAATCGTAATTGATGGAGGTAAAGGTCAATTAAATGCTGCCTGCATAGCGCTTAAAGAATTAGACTTATATGGAGAAATTCCGATCATTGGCATCGCTAAAAGATTAGAGGAAATTTACTTCCCAGGTGATCAGTTTCCTTTGCATATCAGTAAAAAAAGTGAATCATTAAAACTGATTCAAAGATTAAGAGATGAGGCTCACCGTTTTGCAATTACTTTCCACAGAAATATTAGAAGTAAAAAAAGCTTTGTAAGTGAATTAGAAAATATTTCAGGTATAGGAGAGAAAACTGTTAATGAATTATTGGCTCATTTTAAATCACTCACCAAAATTAAAAACGCCTCATTCGAAGAGCTTAATAAAGTAGTTGGAGGCTCAAAAGCTGAATTACTGATAAAATCCTTTCAAAATAAAAAAGGAGAACTATAAAGCTCTCCTTTTTTAATATTTATCATTTATAATCTTAAATTAATAAGACCATAATTCATGTTCTTTTTCCATCAACTGGTATTCTAAATATTGTGAAGCTAATATACCAGCTTTTGCAGACTCGCTATACACGTCAATAACTGCATCATCATTGGGATTAGCAATTTTTGTGATTCGTGCATTAAATAAACGTAGTGCAAATGCATCAGCTAAATTTTTATGTTCAGCACTATTCTGTGGATTGAACCAAATAGCCTCATTAGGCATACTTCTAAAAAGCCTAGCTAAATCTTTATATTTAAAAACACCCACTTCTCTAAAAATACCTGCGGTAAATTTATCTGCAGGAATAATTAATTTTATGGCCTGAATATCCCAATTTAACACAGATCTTTTCTTGTCGAAAATCATGTCTTCAACAATTTCCATTATTGAAACATCTCTCGCTTGAAACTTGGTATCAATAGGACCCATAGCTGCAGCATCATCACCGCCGCCCCAGTCGTCACCACCACCAGTGTCAGCAGCAGGTTCATCACCCCAACCATCATCTGCTCCACCTGAGTCTCCCCAGCCATCATCGGCGCCACCAGCAGCTGCTTCATAACCTTGCATCTGTGGATTTTCCAAGTTAGCTAAAAACTCTTCTTTCGTATAACGAACAGTCATTGAATCGTTTTTGTAGATAGGCAAAATACCAGCCTTGGCTGCATCTATGATGATTTTAGAAATCTCATTCCCTCTTGCAAAAAAGGGTTTATTCTGCTTTTCATTTAAATCCATTCTTCTCCAAATCCTTTTCTTGAACATGATATCATCTTCATGAATTGGAAATACAGAATTAGGATTATATCCATCATTCTCCGATTCCTGAGCAATAACCGGCACTACAAACAGTACTGGTAAAATCACTAATAAAAACACAAACTTTTTCATAACACAAATTATTTAACTTAATTAATTAAGAGGAATTACCTCAGTAATTTCAGGTAATCTTACCTCTTCTGTACTTCCTCTAAAGTTTCTTCTCAACACTTGGTTGATTTCAACTACCAACCTATCACCAGGTCTTGCATCGTTCATCAATTGAGACAAGTTTACAGTTTCAGCAGTTGCTCTAATAGGCTGACCAATTGGTCTTGGGCCCCTGGCTAATCTGATAGTCCACTGAGTAACCTTGTACTGAGAATCTTCAGGCAATTGCTTTTTGAAGTTATCTTCTGCAATAGCTGCAGTTCTTAAGATTCTTAATGCACTAATATTTTCACCTTGCTTTTTGTTTACTGGTTTAGCTCCGTTATACACTTGTACTGTAGGGCTAGGTATTCTTTGCACGTCAAAATCTACATCTCCAATTTTATTACCATTAGAAGAGACTCCCAATTTTACTTTTGGAGCATTAGGGACAACTGTAACAACACCTATTTCTTTACTAGCAATAGAAGTACCACCTGTAACGCTAAAAGTAGGATTATAAGAAGTACCTAAAGCAGGAACTGATACATTCAATTTATTACCACAATTTAAATACAAAGTACTTAAAGCAGCAGATTGTACCTGAATAACGGGCTTAGCTACAAAATATTCTATAGAGTTACTATAAACACTATCTTTCAATTTTGCTGTAGCTTCATAAGTCTTTCTTACTAAACCATCTTTGTCGTATGCTCCCGGCGTAGCTGTAAATTCTATTTGTCCTTTTCCATTAGTAACTGTCAAAGCAGCACCATCTCTGGTCATTTCAGGATCTTCAGCAGATGAAGAAGCAGCTACGATCAAATCAGCCTTATATTTAGCACCGGCAGCTACTATTTTAGATTCCGGTAGCGCTACCAATTGAATTAAATCGAATTTTAAATCACCAGCTCCAACTTTTTGTGCTAAGAATTCAAGTGCTCTAGCTTCATAAGCCATAACCTTATTTTGGTAATCACTTAAAGTAGCTAAACCTGCAGGCGTTGGAGTCTCCATAAATTCTAAAGTGGCCCATGTTTTGTTTTTTTGGTTGGGGTCAGTCATGTTAGGATTGTCATTAGCATCCAATGCCAAAGGATCAAAACTTATTGCAGGGTCATTAATAATCTGATTTAAATCAGAAGAATAGTCATTCAATGATTTCTGTAATTTAACACCATTGTTTTGGTTTTCGGGCATCATGTAGTTGCCAACCATGTCATAATTGGTTTTACCATTTATTTCTTTGGTTTCCTCATTAATACCACCAGTAATTTCAATGAATTTTGCTTTGTAATCACCTAGCTCCTGCACCATTGCTCTGGTTTTATCTTTGATTTGCTTGGCTTTGTCAAGAACTGCTACATCAGCTGCTCTATTACCTGCTTCTTCCACAGCATTGCTAATTCTGGAGATAGTATTGTTATTTTGCTCTTTAGCGGCATCAAGAGATACTTCTAGAGAGTTGTTTATATCGATGAATTTGTCGAGTACCGTAACACTTACGTTTAGTGCTAACAATGCTGTTAACACCAGGTACATCATACCAATCATCTTCTGTCTTGGGGTTTCTTTTCCGCCAGCCATAGGTTTCTAATTTTTTAAGTACAACAATAAATTAACCTTTCATTGCAGAAAGCATATTTCCATATACTTTATTCAATTGAGAAAGGTTAGTTGTCAGATTTTTAACCTCTGTTTTAAACTGCTCAGCATCTTTACTCGCTTCAGTCATGTTTTCCATAGCCACAGCAAGGTTAGAATAGAATTTATTCATTGCTTTTACGTGGTTCTGAGAATCTTGTAACTCCATTTCATATACCTGATTTAAAGCAGATAGATTTTTTGTTACGGCTTGCACTTGAGAATGATATTGTTTAGCATCTACTGAAGCATTTGACATTTCTGACATTGCTTTTACTGTAGAGTCATAAGACTTATTCATTTCCAAAAGAGATTTACTTGCAATTTTTACATTGTTAGCATAATCGTTAGTAGCCACTGCAGCACTGCTTAAGTTGGACATTTGCTTAGCAGACTCTGCCATGCTCTTCATTCCTTCGCCTAAGCTTTTCACCAAATCAGGACCAACTTTACCCTCTTCCAATACTTTATCCAGCTGTTGAGCGGTAGATGAACCACCCACTGTAGAAATTTGCTTTCTTTTTGAAGCAGGTTCACCTTGAAAGTCATCAGATAATTCAGGATACACTTTACTCCAGTCAACCTCACCGTGCTGAGGTTCAAACGCACTTAAGAAGAAAATGATTGCTTCAGTAGTAAGACCTACTACCAGCATAGCACTTGCACCTTCCCAGTGCATAATTTTAAACATGGCACCAACAATTACGATAGCTGCGCCAATTCCATAAATTTTAGGCATTATAGTTTTGAAAAGTAATACCTGAAATCCTCCTTTTTTATTGCTCATGTTTGTAGATTTTTAATGGTTAATGCTTTATTAAAGATTGTATATTTTTTTGTTAGTGTCAATTAAAATTCTGATCCAGCTGATCTACCTAAGTAAGTCATTGCACATCTAAAACCAATATAGGCTCTAGTTGAATCTCTGTGCTCAAATGCTCTTGTGCCTGTTTCCAAATAGAATGCAATATCTTTCCAGGATCCACCTCTAACTATCTTTCTAGGTTCGCTCTCATCAAAGAAAGTTGGATTTAAATCCCAAACCAAAGGAACTGACGCGGGATTGAAAGCATCTTCACACCATTCAGCAACGTTTCCTGACATATCAAACAATCCGAAATCATTTGGAAAATAAGATTCAACAGGGGCAGTATAAGCGAAACCATCATCAAAATAGTTTCCTCTTCCTGGTTTAAAGTTGGCTAACATGCAGCCTTTTGCATTTCTAATATATGGATTTCCCCATGGATATTTCGCCATGTCTCTTCCGCCTCTTGCTGCGTACTCCCATTCTGCTTCAGAAGGGAGCCTGAAAGCAGGCATTGGAAATTCACCTAAAGATTCTCTGTATGCGTTCAGATAATCCGTTCTCCAACGAGAAAATTGCTTAGCTGCTTCCCAATCTACACCAACAACAGGATAATCATCAAAAGCAGGGTGCATATAATAATACTCCTGCATTGGATCTCCCATATGATGTGTAAAATCCTTCATCCAAACTGTGGTATCCGGGTACAATTCTTTAGTAATAAAATCCCTACCTAATGTTGAGGCAGAATCTTCATACATTCTTTCTATGAATTGTCGATACTCGTTATTGGTAATTTCAGTATCATCCATATAGAATCCACCAATTGTTACCTGTCTGTTGAAATTAATTTGTGAAGCTGCAACGTCTTCATCAGCTTGCCCCATATGGAATGTACCGGCTGGAACAGCCACCATACCATAAGGTACTGCCATGTACCAACCTTCCCGGCCGGCTACACCTACTACTTCGCCCTGATCACCTGCTCCACCACCAAAAAGACCGCAGCCTTGAAGGAATAATGAAGCTACAAACACTAGTGATAGGCTTACATTTTTCAAAACACTTTTATTATTCATAACACCTATTTGTTTCAAACTAAACGCTAATATATTGTTATTTATTCATTTAACGTTTCACACCTTACTAATAAAACCATACATTGTAAGGTTTTATTGTATTTTAAAGAAAATAATGAAATCTCGACACAATATCATAAAAAATATTAATAATGCAAATTTTTTACGACTAATGCCTAAATCGTGGGGTTCTCACCACCTTTTTACCCGATGTAGATATTGCAGGCAACCTATAACTCAACATAATTTCATGTGAAGTTAAACTTTTAGCATCCTGCGCTACTACAGTATAATCAAATGCATAACCAAACCTTAAAGTATTTTCCTTTAAGAAGCTATACCCTACCATTAATATTAATGCTTCCTGTTGTCTGAACGACAAACCTCCCCAGATTTTATCCTGATAAGTGGCTATTGTAGAAACATCAAATGTATAGGAAGTAAATTCTGTCGATCTTATTAACACACTAGGGGTAACTTTTATATCATAGGTAAGCGGAAAAGTATATCCACCTGTTAAAAGTACCTCTTGTGGATAGGGGTTTCTATATTCATCTGCTCCAAAACCATAATCTGATTCAATCATATGATTAAATGCCGCTCCTACATAAAATTTCTTGTGTTGATAATGAACCCCTAATGAAAAATCAGGTCTAACTTGTGTGGGCTGAACATTCATAATGGTTTCATCGCTGGGGTCGATAGCTCTATAAATATCTTTATCTACAGTTTGAGTAATAGCACCCACTCTAAATCCTATGCTCAATTTAGAATCTTTAATACCTAAATGGTAAGCTCCTGAAGCCTGTACCTGAATAAAATTAGATGCCTGTATCTGATCATTTACTACAAAAAAACCGAAGCCACTATTTATCCTATTAATAGGAGATGATAATGAAATCATTTGCGTGTTTAGCGCACCACCCACCCCTGCAGTTGGGCTATATCCTAACCATTGCGTTCTATGCAAAGCAGTTAGCATTGTATAACCTTCTACCCCGGCATAAGCAGGGTTATTATATGTATTATTAAACATATAATGAGAAAAAGGTGAATCTTGTGCATAAGATGTACCTACCGCAAACAGCACAAGGGAAAAAATAACTTTTTGTATAATTTGCTTCATTTTTCTGTTTTTACACTAATAATTATATCAACATTTATTAAATATAATAAAATAAATCTCAATATTAAAGAGGTAAAAGACTCAGAAAGTTTCAATTACCTCATACTTTAAGCGATAAATATAATAAAAAATACTTTCGTTCAAGCCTTTATGTAATATATTTAAAGTTATTATATAAAATAAAGCATTTAAAATACTAAATAACAGCTATTTAAGCCCATTACATTTTTTTATGTAAAGTTCTAAAGCACCCGTCATTGAAGGTGCATTGGGTAGTGGCGCCTCGATATCCAATATTAAACCTGCTTCGTTTGCAGCCTGAGCCGTTGTAGGACCGAAAACTGCAATCCTTGTATTTTTTTGTTTAAACTCAGGGAAGTTTACAAATAAGGAATTTATACCAGAAGGACTGAAAAAGGCAACAATATCATAACTTACATCATCCAAATCGGATAAATCGGCCGCCACTGTTTCATAAATGATAGCTTCAGTGAAATTATAGTCATTATCACTCATAAATGATGGGATATCATCTTTTCTTATATTAGAACAAGGAAAAAGATATTTCTCATTTTTATGCTTTTTAACTACCTCAAGTATATCCTGCGCGGTTCTTTCCCCTACAAATACTTTTCTTTTTCTTACTACTATATATTTTTGCAGATAATTGGCTGTTTGCTCTGATATACAGAAATACTTCATATTTAGGAGGCATTTCAATTTTACTTTCCTTGCAAATATTGAAAAAATGATCTACCGCATTTCGACTTGTAAATATAATAGCAGTATGTTTTAAAATATCAATCTTTTGCTTTCTGAAATCCTTAGAAGATACCGGCTCCACTTTAATAAACTGACGAAAATCTATTCTAATATCATACTTTTCAGCTAATTTATGATAAGGTGAATTGGTGATATCAGCAGGTTCAGGCTGTGAAACAAGAATACTCTTTACCGGATAAAAACGATCCTTCGTTGATGTTGACATATTTTCGGTTCTACTATAAAAAGATAAATCAATAGAAATATTTTAGTCCTATTACAAATGGGAATATTTCTGTGGCACAAAAGTAAGAAAATAAATATAGATAAGTAAAACCACTCAGTTTTAATATTTTAAAATATAGTAACCCCATTCTAATCAGGTACATAACAACCAGGGTGTTTTTTGCTAAACCCTCCCAGTACACCGGAAGATCACCTCCATAAAAATATAAGAGAATAGTAGCCGCTAAAAAAAGTGAAATGAAAAATGCGCTTGTGTTGACAAGATCCTTAATATAAAAAGTATTTATTCTACTTGTTTTGTATAAACCCGATAGGAAAAAAATGAAACTTATTTTTATAATTAATAAAATGACAATCAATAACCATGACTGAAAAAACAATAAAAAATTTGCTGATCCCAGATGAAAATAAACGGCATCATGATGACTTACATATAAATAAATTATAATTGCAGTGGCAAAAGTGTATAATAATGCCACAAAAAGACCATCCTGCTCAAAAAGCCTGAATCTTAAATTATCTCCCTCTACCGGTCGGGTTGAAAAAATGACTGACAATGAAAATACATCTTGAAATTTTTTAGGAAAGCTTACTTTTAAAGCACTTAGTAATATTAAGAATACTATCATCAAACCTATGAGAAAATTATTCTGATTGCTTTTAAAAGAATTTGTCTCCAATTTTATCTCTTTAGTAAATGCTGGATAGCTTGTAACATTGCTTCTTGTATAGAATCCATATTTGAATTGATCTGTCCCCGATTTGCTAAAAACAATTAATGTATCTGATGTAAGCGTAGTTCTGAGGCTATCAACCGACAAGTTAATTTCATAATTATCAACAGCACCAATAAGCCTGTTATCGTTTAGTAAATAAAAAGAATTCTCCGACTGAACATTCAAATAGGTACTTTCTGAGGAATAATCTGAAATATCAATAATAAATTGCCCAACTGGAATTTCCACTTTTTCTTGCTTTAGCCAATTAATTTTATAGGATATCTCACTATTATTTAAGGTAGAATCATTAACTTGTACTCCTTGTAAAAGAATTAAACCATATAAGAAACTCAATAAAGTATTTGACATATAAAGTATAAATAATAATTTTTGGCTAAAATAAGGCTATATATCCGAAATGCACTTTGGCGGTCGAAAAATTTACTTTTTCGTTGACTCGATTTCCAACCGCATAAATTAATCTGAACCAGCCATTTTTTGTCTTAACATCTAATCCCGCACCAAAAGTATAAACATTACCTAAAGCCTCATCAAGTGCAGCAAAGTCGGTTAAGAGAAAGAAACTTGAGTTATTATCAAGAAAATACCTATAATTCAGACTCAGCAATCCATAATAGGTAGTATAGAAGAAATTTCTATCAAAACCTCTTAAATTTTGCAATCCACCTAAACGTAATAAATCATTGCGTGAAAGGGCCTTGTTTTCAACGATAGAAAATTCCAAATTCTGCTCGAGTAAAAATCGTTTTAAAATCTTCTTTTGTGCACCTATTTTTATTTTAGCTCCATAATTAATGCTTGACTCTGGAACATTTCTCCAAATCTCTGGTAAAATATTGAAATTTCTAATTTTTTTAAGCCCAATGTCAACATTAGCCTGCAGAAAATAGTCGTTCCTAAGGACTGGGTAGGTGATTTCTGTGCGCCAACCAACCATTAAACTAACAGCATTTAATTGGCTACTTCTGAAGGGCTCGTTAGTTATTGAGATTTCTGTTGAATCAAACTCCCTAATTACATTATTCGAAAAACCTTTATAACCCAGACCAAGTGATAAATCACCTTTAAATGGATAAAAAATATTGATTTGATAATTATTTTGCAAAAAAGTACTGTCTTCCTGTAGCAACCCAAACTGTAAATTAATACCTAAAGGAGATTTGAATGCTGCTGCCTGAGATAAATAAGTAGTTAAAAATTGGGAATTAGCGCTATATTTTTGCCAGTTAAGCTGCCAATTAATAGCCCGCTTAAAAAGATTTTTAAACGAAACATCCACCTGGCCTGTAAAATTAGTTCGATCTTGTTCTGGTATTAAGCCTATAAAAGCATCTAATTGGCTTGATGCTACATCTTCTATTTCCAAAGTAATTTGACTTTTATTATTGCTAAAGGTCAATAATGGAGGGCCTGCTAATCTTAAAAAGGATAATTGCTTTAATTTTTCAGGTATGGAAAGATACCTTTCAGTGTTAAATAATTCTCCTACAGGTATTTTTAGAAATCTCTGCAGGTACTCTGCATTAATTACTATTTTTTCCGATTGAATTAAAATAGAGTCATAAGTAATCTCATTCTTTAAAGAAATATTAATTCTTGCAAACACACCTGCTTTGCCAATGCTATCAATTAATAATTGTGCTTCTGCAAATGGATAGCCTTCATTGTGGGCAGTGGCTTTAAGATAATTATTTACTTTTTTTTGCAGTAATATTTTATCAGCCGGCTTTTCTAACAACTCATCAATAAAATTAAGCGTAATGGATTGTCCCTCCTTTTTAACTTGTAAGCCACTCCATTCATAAATTCTTCCTTTTATGAAATAAAAAATTGTGGTGGAATCATTTATTTGTTTGGTGTAAGTAGCTTCCAGATAGCCTCTTGACTGCAGGGAATCAATAATAACTAACGGGTTAAAATCGGTGTTAAATGATGAGTTAAAGTTTACAACAAAATCATGTTGCTGAGCCAAACCGCAAAATCCAAATAAATAAAGACAAGAGAAAAGCAGGCACTTGTGCAGAAATCGATTTAACTTTACATAAATTTTGGCTGGCTTATACATACATATTCCATTTTGCAAGCAGGCATGCTTTTACTGTGATTTCCACTTTTCTACCAATTTGGCTTTAAAAGAGGAAATGATTGCTGCCATATGTTTGGAAATTAAACTTCAGAAAGAATATTTAAAGAACGAAAAAATTGAGAGTATTTATTTTGGAGGGGGTACTCCTTCTCTTCTTAACGAAGGTCAATTAAATCAAATTTTTGAATCGATTTATAGTAATTACACTATTAGTAATGAGGCTGAAATCACTTTAGAGGCTAATCCTGATGATATTACTCCTCAAAAACTGAGGATGCTAAGCAAGTCGGGGGTAAACCGTTTAAGTTTAGGCATTCAATCTTTCAATGATGAAATATTGAAATGGATGAATAGGGCGCATCATTCAACACAAGCTTTAGATAGTTTAAACCATATAAAAGAGAGTGATTTTGTAAACTTTAGCGTAGATCTTATTTACGGCATCCCTATTGGTTCACATGCTCAATGGAAAAAAGATTTACTAAAACTCATCAGCTTTGAACCCCCGCATATCTCTTCCTATTGCCTTACTATAGAGCCTTCCACTGTGTTTGGAAAACGGCAGAAGCAAGGTAAACTCTCTGAAGCAACTGAAGAATATGCTGCAGATCAATTTAATGAGTTGGTAGAAGTGCTTTATAAAAATGGATATGAGCATTATGAAATATCTAATTTTGCTTTGCCAGGGAAAAAGTCTAAACACAACAGCGCTTATTGGCAACATAAAATGTATTTAGGAATAGGGCCCGGTGCGCATTCCTACAATAGAGAAAGCAGGCAGTACAATATTTCTAATAATCCGAAGTACATTAAAGCCATAAAAACCGGTGTCGATCTATTTGAAAAAGAGGAATTAAGTGTCACTGATCAGATTAATGAATATCTTATGACTTCACTTAGAACATCTGAGGGGTGCAATTTAAACTTCTTAAAAAAGCAATATGATTACAATCTGATAAAACACCAAGGAGTAACTATTGAACAATGGAAAGCTCAAAGTTTATGTATTCAGAGTAATAATCAACTTTTTTTAACGCAAAAAGGTAAGCTTTTGGCAGATAAATTAGCCTCTGATCTATTTATTGTTACTTAAAGGCTCATTAAATCCTTGAATTTAGTAGCCTGCCTACGGCTTACTTCCACTTTTTCTCCACCTTTCAGTTTCACCATCAGGCCTCCATTAAACCAGGTTTCAATTTCATCTACCCAATCCAAATTTATAATATGCTTTCTGCTTACTCTGAAAAATGATTTATCATCCAGCTTTTCATCAAGTGCATTTAATGATTTATGAATCATCGGTTTATACTTATCAAAATACACTTTAATATAGTTACCGTCCGATTCAAACAACCGTACATCTTTCAATCGCACAAACCAGCAATTATCTCCATCTTTCACAAAAACCTGATCATTGATGGTTAACTTTGATTTATTGGATTTTACTTCTGTAGTGGATTGAATTTCTTTTCTAATTTTTTCTATAGATTCTCCTAACCTTTTAGGCTCTATAGGCTTAAGTAGGTAATCCAGGGCGTTAAACTCAAAAGCTTTGAGCGCATACTCATCATAAGCTGTGGTAAAAATTACCTTTGGAGTTTTCTCAAGGGTTTCCAACAATTCAAAACCTGTTTTTCCCGGCATCTGAATATCCAGAAAGATTAAATCAGGCATTAATTGATCAATTAATTCTTCTGCTTCCTCCGCATTAACTGCTTCTCCAATAATTTCAACGTCTTTGTATTCAGCCAATAAATTGATTAACTCTTTTCTAGCTAACCTTTCATCATCTATAACTAATGCCTTCATTTTCAATCCTTTTAAATATTATACTTTAAATATAGTGTTTTTAATAATTTAATTGAGGAATTTTCAAAGTAGTAACTACTAAATTATCAGTTTCATTTTTAATACTGAACGTAGCAGCCCTATCAAAGATTAATTTTAAACGCTGCTTCGTATTTTCTATACCAAAACCCTTCTGTTTTCGTCTTTTATCCATGATCAATCTGTCCGGAATTCCTTATAAATATTAGCAGCTGTCCGTTTTCCACTTTTGTTTCTATAGCAATTAATCCACCATGGGTTAAGTTTGAAATACCATGTTTGATACCATTTTCAACAAGTGTTTGCAACATTAATGGTGGAATTTGATATTTATAAGACTCAGGGTGAATGGTAAATTCAGTTGTAAGTCTTTCTTCGTATCTGATTTTTTCCAAGGGCGAGGAAATCTATCACAGTATTTAACTCATCATTAAAATTTATTAGTCGCTTTTTATCCAAAATCAGGGAGTTTCTCATAATGTTAGATAGTTGAGTAATGGCATTTTTAGCTTTAGCAGGATCTTCATCTACTAAAGCACGCACACTATTTAACGCGTTAAAAATAAAATGAGGGTTAAGTTGCGATTTGAGGTTATTCAGCTCTATTTCATTCATGGCAGCATTGTACTTTAGAGGATCTATTATAATTCTCTACATAATGATACATGAAGTACACCAATGACCATAAAAAGTATAAAATTAGGTTGGCTAAAATACTTATAAAAATTACAATCAGGTTGAAATCCTCTTCGGGGGTTATTAATCCTAGTATTGAAGAAATGAAAAATAGAAATGCATAATTCAGTATTGAAAGTACCAGACAAGCAATTATCACTCTTAATACCAATTTTTGAATAACTAAGCTGCAACCACCCATTTCTTATTATAAAATTTCTGTAAAGGTGAGTGATAACGATATAAAACGGAACTAATATTAATTGACCTATAGCCTGCTCAGTAGAAAGTCTTTCTCCTAAAAAAGCAAGGTAAATATTTAATAGCCCATAAATTGTCCAACCTACAATTTGAAGGGTCCAGTAAAGCGATTTTTTATTCATTGTAGCAATTGCATCAATCTGCGTTTAATCATTCTGCATATCATCATGCAAATTAGCATGATTTTAAGGTAATAAGAAACCGCCCATCAAATCAAAACACTACGTTTTAGCATCATCCTTTTTAACTAATCGCCCTATTTGAGAAGGCAGATACGGCCTAATTATTAGTCGATTCCCTCTGTCATAAGTAAAATAGTTCCAAATCCAGTTGGTGAGTACCACCACCTTGCTACGGAATCCAATAATGGAAACTAAATGAATAAACATCCATATAAACCAGGCAAAAAACCCACCAAAGTGTAAATTCTTCGGCAAATCTACCACTGCTTTATTTCTACCAACAGTGGCCATACTTCCCTTATCAAAATATTTAAAGGGTTTTAACTTTGTATCAGGACTCTTAAATAAACTTAACAAGTTGTTTGCTAGATTTTCACCTTGCTGCATGGCTACTGGAGCCAACATTGGATGTCCTTTAGGAAAATCTTCTTCTTCCATATAAGCTATATCTCCCACAGCATAGATGTTTTTAGTGTTTTGTATTTTATGGTACCTATCAACCTTATACCTACTTTTAAAAACACTGTCATCAGGTAAACCATTAATTACATTGCCCATGACTCCAGCGGCCCATACCAGGGTGGATGTTTTCATGGATTCATCGTTATCAAAAACAGCTACATCTCCGTCATAACTTTTAACCATAGTATTCAGCTTAACGTGCACATCAAATTTCTTTAGATACTGTTGGGCTTTTTTGTCAGCAAAATCTGACATCCCCCCTAACAAACCGGACATCCCCTCCACTAAATAAATATTCATTTTATCTAAATCTAAATCAGGATAATCTTTAGGTAGAACATGCTTTTTTAGTTCCCCGAAAGCCCCAGCCAATTCCACACCGGTTGGTCCTCCACCCACTATTACAATATTCAATAGTTTCTCTAGCTTATCGGTTTCACTAGTGAGTACTGCCTGCTCCAGATTTTGTAAAATATGACTTCGTAAATCTAATGCCTGGGGTATCTGTTTCAAGGGAAAAGCTTTCTGAAATTGATCTGAATTTCCAAAGAAATTAGTTTTAGAACCACAAGCCATTATTAAATGATCGTATTCCAATGTTCCTTTATCTGTTAGTACTGATTTATCTTCCGGTAAAATCATAGAAACAGTGGCCATTCTGAAAAATATATTTTTCGATTTATCGAGTAATTTTCTTAAAGGACCTGCAATTGCGTCAGGCTCAAGGCCAGCTGTAGCTACCTGATAAAGCAAAGGCTGAAAAGTATGATAATTATGTCTGTCGAATAAAACTACTTGCACCTTTTTATTGGCGAATTTGCTAGCCATTTTTACGCCCGCAAATCCACCGCCGATAATTATTATTCTGGGATAATGTGAATCTGGAATTCTAAAAGAGTTTTTATGCTGCATTATGGAATAAGTTAAACCGTTTTTACTATTCTAAAAAAAGATTTTCTCCTGTATATTGTTGGTTTTTAAATTGCCATGCGGAATCTTCAATTAAAAATTTAACTTCGGTTGGTATTAAATTCGAAGCTGAATTTTTAAGGTTGATTTCCTGTGTAGTTTAAAGGAAAATAAATAAAAAAGTTGGCTTTAATTCAATTTATTTCTTAAAAACTCTAACCAAATATACTTTTCCTATAATTCTACAATACCCTATAAAATGTAAGTCGTAAAATTAAGCACTTAGATAAAATTATCATTAATATTTTAAAAGTAAATCTTGATATATTTTTATTAGTTTATAATTGTTGATTTTTGCGACTTTTATTACATAAATCTTACATTGCTGAAATATTATTTTAATTTTACCATGCAACCTTACTTAATTTGATGCGTCATGGAAGTATAAATAGTTAATACAAAATATTATGATTAATACCTTACTAAGTTTCGCAACAATTCTTGCTTTAAATACTAGTGATTTAAACGAAGATATAAGCCTTAAAAAAGAGGCCAAATTAATTAATGAAATAATAGAAAATTTAGATGCCCCTCAATTTCCAGAGGTTGGCCTTGATGATGCTAAAATAATCTCAGTTTATAGTCCTGAGGGCGAATTACTTGAACAATTTAGCCAAGAAAACTATGATGCAAAGGCTTTAAGGAACGTAGACTTCTTAATAGAAGATACTCACTACAAAATATTTATCAAGTATAGGAACTAAAAACAAAAAAATTCTCTTGTGTAATTAATAGTTTAATTCATAGTGAATGGTTGATGTTTTGGTAAGTAAAAAAGCCACCCAAGGGTGGCTTTTTTCATTTACACTAATTTACTAATTCTGTATGTTTTAATTTTGCGATACAGCATCTAATAATTTTAGAGCATTTGGCCCCAAATGTTCCACTATAATTTTCCTATAACTCGAGCTTGTCTCATAGGCTTCAGTAAGAAACTCATTAAAAGGTTTTACCCAATCACTATTTTTAGGCATAATTATACCGAATTTCTCTGCTGTTTGATCTCCAGCCGGATGCCTCTTTATTGGTTTCTTTGAATTTAAGGCCTGCAAGTAATATGTAAAATCAAGATTTGAAAAATAATCAGGATTACTATTTAATTTACTCATACACTCTTCAAACGAATTCACATACTCAATTGTCAAATCAGGATAATATTTAGCTTTTATTTTTAAGACTTGTTCCTCATTGGTTGAACCTTTTACAGTAATGGCTTTTTTACCTTTGAACACCTCACTAATACTAGAAATATCTGACAATGTAGGCAAGGCATCATTACTAAGGATCATTCCTATATTGGTAATATAAGGAGGACTAAAATTATATTCTTTTTTCCTAGCATCTGTGATAGTAGTGTTACTTAGGCCAAAAACTCCATTAGATGACTTTTTCACCGCATTTAAATAATTGGTGAAATTATTAGCATGCTGTTTATTTACGGTAGACTTTACAGTAATTCCATATTTATCAAGCAGGAAAAACTCGAAGTCACTCATAATATCGACACACACTCCTTGCACTTTACCATTTTGATTTGATGCAAAACCTGGCGCCTCCGAATAAATATAAGTTAAATTTGCCTCTTTAGTTTTTAAAGCATTGGCAAAAGTATCACCGGTTTGAGCTTGTAATCCTAAGGAAATGAAAGCCATAAAAATAACCGGAACAATCTGGGAAAGAATAATATTTTTCATAATCATTAATTTAGGTGGAAAAGATAGTGATTAAATACGTAGCACATCTACACTATTCTGCTAATCAAATACTTTTATCGATTAAATAAAACATTTTTGATACGAACTTAATCTATCTTCTGTTAAAGAAGTAAATTATATGATTATTTTAATAAATACTAGAATTATTTATTATGGCAGTTATAAAAAAAGCACGACCATCAGTAGTCGTGCTTTTCAACATAATATTTGATTTATAGAGTCATTAACTATCTATGGAACCCATTACTCTTTTCATGAAATTATTTAAAGCTTCTTTTTGAGGTGTACCACTTTTTATATCTTTACTTACCTCCAAAGCACCAGAGAAATTGGAAAGCAATTCTCCAATTACATCTAACTCTTCGTCTTTAATGCCTTTAGCTTCAATTAGATCCTCCAGGAGCTCCATGGATTCAACTACATAATCATCATCGTTTTTATCGATGAATTCTACAACATGTTTAATTATTGGTAACCTCATTGAGTAAATCTGTTATAATACTAGGTTTATTTCCTGCTACTGAATTTACTAATTTGCCATTTTTAAAACCGGCAAATGTCGGAAGATTATTTACTGTTGCTAATGATCTGGAATTAGGCAATTTTTCTGCATCAACATAAACAAACTTTATGTTAGCATTCTCCTCGCCCAATCTTCTGAATTTTGGTTTTGTAATTTTACAATTACCACACCAGGTAGCGCCATATTGCACCATAACCATTTCATTGCTTTCTACAATATCTTTAAGTGTGTCTTCTGTTAGTTCTATCATTACGCTTTCTATTTACTATATGCTTTATTAACTGCAAAATTAATACTAAGTTTTAATTTATATTATTGATTTTGTAGATCAGGCTATAGTAATCGGCAATATCAAAATCAACAATATTAATTTTCTAACTGCTCGTAAATATTATTAAAAGAACAAGCCTTATGTAAAAATTGAGATAATTCATCTATTTCAATCCTTTCCTGATCGGTGCTATCCCGATGTCTGATTGTGACAGTATTGTCTTCCAAACTTTGATGATCTACCGCAATACAAAATGGCGTTCCTATTAAATCTTGCCTTGTGTATCGCTTACCAATAGATGCCGCCTCTTCGTAAAACACGTTGAAATCACCTTTTAAGTTTTTATAAATTTCCAGGGCTTTTTCAGGTAGACCGTCTTTTTTTGTTAAAGGAAGAATAGCTGCTTTAACCGGCGCTAATGCAGGGTGAAGCTTTAGATAAGGTTCTTGATTTTTGCTGATCAGCCTCGCCAGTTACTTCTACAGTGTAGGCATTACATAGTAACATTAAAAATAATCTATCGGCCCCCACTGAAGTTTCTACCACATAAGGAATGTAATTTTTATTTACTTCAGGATCAAAGTACTGTATTTTCTTCCTTGAAATCTCCTGGTGTTGCTTTAAATCAAAGTCCGTTCTACTGTGAATACCTTCTACTTCTTTAAATCCAAATGGAAACTGGTATTCTACATCTACCGCTGCATTGGCATAATGCGCTAATTTTTCGTGATCATGAAATCTTAGTTTTGATTCAGGTATACCTAAGGCTTTATGCCATTGCATACGCATTGTTCTCCACTTTTCGTACCAAAGCATTTCCTCACCGGGTCTTACAAAAAACTGCATCTCCATTTGTTCAAATTCACGCATTCTGAAGATAAACTGCCTTGCCACAATTTCATTCCGGAAAGCTTTTCCTATTTGCGCTATCCCAAAAGGAACCTTCATTCGAGCAGATTTTTGAACATTTAAGAAATTTACAAATATACCCTGAGCAGTTTCTGGTCTGAGATAAATTTTGCTGGTATCTTCTGCTACACTTCCAATTTGGGTGGAAAACATTAAATTGAACTGCCTCACTTCAGTCCAGTTGGTAGTTCCGGAAATAGGGCAAGCTATACCTTCCTCAATAATTAGATTACGAACCGCTTCCAGGTCTTCTGCTTCTAATAATTGCCCGGTTTTTTTAAGTAAAGCGTCTGCTCTTGTTTTATCTCCTGCTGTTTCATAGGAAGCCGCTTTTTCTTCCAAAAGCACATCCGCTCTGTATCTTTTTTTAGAATCTTTATTATCAATCATAGGATCACTGAAACTCTCCACGTGGCCAGAGGCTTTCCACGTATCAGGATGCATAAATATGGCAGAGTCAAGTCCTACGATATTATCATTAAAACGGGTCATGGTATTCCACCACAATTCCTTGATATTCTTTTTTAATTCTGCTCCAAAGGGGCCGTAATCATACACTGCTTGCAAGCCATCGTAAATTTCACTCGACTGAAATACAAAACCGTATTCCTTTGCATGCGAAATAATATCTCTAAATAAAGTGTTTTCTGTAGTTTGTTCCATTTTTGCCATAAGGCAAAGATAAATTAATTCATTAACTGAATGGAAGGGAAAGGGAAAAATTAAGTAGGCTTGCTTAAAATAATTTTTATTTAATCTTAAGCAATGATTATTCAAAAATCGTTTTTCAACAATTTTAGGTAGTATTTAGTATAAAACTTCGAATGATAAGTATACTCCCGATAGCCATCGGGACACTTTGCGGGATTGTATTTAAGGCAGTTGAGACTTTTTAATCGGTCCCTAGTCAGTAAATTATTCCTTTGGGAGTTTTAGGGAGAAAGTAGTGCCCTCGCCTATTTCAGATTTTAAAAATATTTCTCCCCCTATTCTTTCAACCATCTCTTTAACAATATATAATCCTAAGCCTGAACCTTTAGAGTTTTCAGAGGCTCTGTAGAACATATCGAATATTTTTTCCCGCGCCTGAGCCGGAATACCCTGGCCATTATCAATCACCTGAATAATAACATGATTGGCTTCCTCCACTGTCTTAATAGCTACATATTTCCCAGGGTGAGAATGCCTATGGTATTTTATTGCATTGTCTACTAAATTATTTAGCACAATACTTAATCTACCTTTATCGGTGTATATATTTAAATCCTCCTTAATCAATAATTTAAAATCAATGGATGTGGCTAGTTCTCTAAATTGTGCATTCTCAAAAATCTCGTTAGTCAAACTTTCAAGGTTGATAGATTCTTTTACTATGTCTGTCCTGGTGTTTCTTGCAAAGTTTATTATTTCGTCAATAAAAGAATAGAGCTTTTTCACTCGATTCTTCATCATACTCATTAATTGCTTAAGCTCATTTATATCTTCTGTAGTGTCGCTAATATTTATGAGGCCTTGTATAGAATTTAAAGGTGCTCTTAAATCATGGGAAACGCTATAAACAAATCTATCCAACTCCGCATTAGTTCTTTCCAACAGGTTATTCTTCTCCTGAATTTCCTCCTCTTTAACCTTCTTTTCAGTAATGTCTACTAAAGAACCTACCATTCTCACTGGTTGTAAATCTTCGTTTTCCCACTTAGCCTGTCCAGATCCATGAAACCATTTGTAGGAACCATCTTTACATTTAAATTTATATTCTACAGAGAAAGGTTCTTTATTTCTAAAATGCTTCTTAAAATCATTCACCAGGCGAGGATAATCCTCTTCCTGAGCCAGAAGATTTTTAAATGCCATTCTATTAGGCTCAATTTCCTCTGGTTTATACCCTAGCAGTTCATACAATTTTGGAGACCACCATTGTTGATCTTTATTAATGTTTTCCCAATCCCATATGCCGGCATTGGTACCTTCTACAGCCAGCCTGAAGCGCTCTTCACTCTCTTTAAGTTGCTTATCTTTAAGGATTAGTTTTTCTTCAGATTTGAATTGTAACTTTACCTGGAAATAAATTACCACTATCAGACCCACAAAAGTGAAAAAATAGTTTAAAAAGTAAATTTTATCTTCTTTTGCTTCATTTATAGTATCTACAGAAACTAATTGATAGGTAGTGAATTCACTTAACACAAAGCATAAAAATGCCAAGACTGCATAAAACAACCATGTCTTAACTTTTTTATAACCAAATAATGAAATTGAAGCCACCAAAATAGTGAATAGGTAGAGCTGTGATCCATAATATTTTCCTTCATTTGTCATGAAGATGGTCACAAAAAATAAAGCAATTAAGAGAAGGGTATGCTTGGCTAGTTCAAATTTATGAAATCGGTTAAGAGTAAAACCCAAGGCGCCTCCTAAAATACCAACCATAAAGGTGGGATCTATTTTAAAATCCCATAGAAAGATATTAAGTAATCCATTCGTGATGCTTATAAAAATTAAAATCAGACAGCACACCCCCACTAATAGCGCTTTACGATAATCATTTTCGGATGCAATATGCACCTCTTTTCCCAGAATTATATCTTTTATCGAAAGCCCTATCATTTAAGTAAATATACTTATTTATTGATATTAAAGGATTGAGTGTAGAAAAATCAAACGTTTGCTTATGTAATTTTGAAGCAAATTTTAAGTAAAGAATTTGAGTTAAAGACAGTTTAGGATTAAAAAAGGTAATTTGCTTTACAAAACACTATGTAATAAAACGTTGTATTATACATTATTTTATTTTACGTAGGAGGAAGGTCCCCATAGATCGTATGTGGCCTACCCGAACGCTCTTATGTGGCTCTAATAACTCTAATGAGAATTTATTGCAACAAAAGTGAAGCAATTCATCACTCAATAAAAACCTTTCATTCTCCTCCTGATTATTTTCTGTCATACACCTCAAAAACAATTTACCTTCTGGTTTTAATGTGCGAATCATTTCACTCAACATTTGAATAAAGTGTTCCTCACTATGAGCAAAATGCAATACGGCAGAACTAATAACTACATCAAAAACATCATCTGGAAAACGCAAGCTCTTAATATCCATTTTTTGAAAACGTGCCTGAAAATCAGGAATCTTATACTGTTTCGCTAAAATATGCATCAATTGAATGGCTTCAGGGTTAGTATCTACGCCAAAAACATCATAGCCCATTTGCATGCAATAAATGAGGTTGCGACCCTCCCCGCAGCCTGCATCCAATATCTTAGCATTTTCAGGTAAATATCCTTTAAGAATGAAATCCAACCAGTAGATATCGATGTTCCCCAATAATTTATTGATCTCTTTCCAGTGCATGGGTATATTTTTTATAAGCTTTTTCAAAGGCTTCATGTCCTGCATCTACCAAATCTTTGCTTTTATAAAACTCAAAAGTACCACAAGAATCTCGTGAAATACGCACTACTAATTCAGGTGATAATTGAGACATCTGCAGTGTAGTAATTTGTTGCTGCATCAGGTCGATGGAACGATTGAGTAAATCGAAATAGCCAAATTTCTTAATTGAAGTTTCAACTGGTACATCTTTGTAAGTATAAGGCCAAATATTCCTCAGCTTTGATTTAAAATCATCAATTAACTGAGTATATCTTTGGGCTTCCTGTACTTCTACCACAGTTTCAGGCGCTTTAACATGATGTGGAATATTAGCATTTACGTCTACCGCTACCAAAATGTCCCCTGGAGTTCTTTTAACTCTATTAATGGGGATGGGATTCAGGACACCGCCATCAACTATCTCCTCTCCATCTATATAGACCGGTGTCATCACTGTTGGAATAGCGGATGAAGCCCTCAAGGCATCCATTAAATTACCTTGCTCGAAAATAACCTCTTGCTGGGTTCTGATATTAGAAGCAATAGCAGAAAAGGGTATTTGCATTTCTTCGATATTGATATCCCCCAGTATTTTACTCATTTCTTTAAAAACGCGCTCTCCACGAACAAAGCCTTGAAGGCTAAAGGTAAAATCCAGTAATTTAAAGACATCAATTTTGTCAAAATTACAGACCCATTCTTTGTAGAGGTCTAGCTTGCCAGCAGAATAAATACCGCCCACCACGGCCCCCATGCTTGAGCCTGCCACTGAGGTGATCTCAAAATTATTTTCTAATAAGGCTTCAATTACACCGATATGGGCTACTCCTCTGGCGCCTCCACTTCCTAAAACTAAAGCTACTTTTTGTTTCATTAATAGGTTGAATCAATTCTTATTCTTAAAGTTAAAAATTCCAATCGTTAAATAAGGCTAATTTAAGCAAAACCTATAAAGTCAGGAAAAAGAGGAACTGAACTATTCTGACCTTCTTGTATTCAAATAGTTATAGCTTATTAAAACTACATTTAAACAAATTATATAAATGATGGCCCAATTTCTATTGTAAAAAACAAGGGGGATTCCGACAATTACAAGTGCTACCTTTATTAGAAATAATTTACTGATTTTACTCATTTTTAGTAGATCATGTTAGAAACAAGCTAAAGTTTAGCGATTACTTTTTACTTTCAATCAATACGCTAGCTATTTTCATAATGGGTAAAGCAAGGAAAAAAACGATTATTGCTGTGATGGTTGTCAATTGTTTTTGAGTCAAATGATCAGACACTTCGGGATAAAAAACAATTAAAGCAAACAAAGCAATTCCAATAATTGATAAAACATTTTTTAATATATAGCTCATTTCGATATTTTTAAAGAGATAGTACTATACAGTATATCAGTAAAACAAGAAACCCTTGAACCAGTTATGAATACTTTTTAGCTATTAATTGATCTTTGAAAACTATCAATTTTTCCAAAGTTGAATTGATTCTACTACTTATTCACCTCAATAAACTTATTTACATCCTGAGATTTACCTAAGATAATCATGATATCTGTTTCTTTTAGAAATGTATCTGCCCTGGGCACACCAATAATATGCTCTACTTTTTGGATTTCGTCCCCTTTTTTTTCTTCGAAAAAGCGTTTTACAGTAATTAAATTCAGATTATACTTTTCGCGTAAACCTATCTCGCTTATGGTTTGATCTACCACTCGGGAGGGCGTATTGATTTCTACTATTTCGTAATCATCGGGTAGGGGGAGGAAAGATTTCATATTAGGGTGCAGGAGCATCTCTGCCACTGTTTTACCTACAGTTTCTTCGGGCGACAAAATTTCTTCTATTCCCATTTTCTCCAGAATCATTCGCTGTTGTGCATTGGCTGCTCTGGCAATGATTCTTTTGACTTCCAGCTCCAGTAAAAGCACCGTTGTAAGCAAAAGACCTTCAAAATTTTCACCGATGGCTACCACTATGGCATCCATATCCTGAATATTTTGGGCTTTTAGTGCTTTCACATCAGTAGAATCTAAGGCTACAGCGTAGGCTACTTCATCTTTTAAAGCTTCTACCTTATCCAAATCAATATCAATGGCTAAAACTTCAGCACCCCGATCAGCAAGCGTTCTTGCGATAGATTCGCCAAACTGTCCCAATCCTATTACTGCAAATCTGTTAGTCATAAGCTTTTACTTTTTAAAAAGGAAACTAAAACATCTAGTCCCTTATCAAATTTAGTATTATTTGGTATGATTATATCTGCATCATACTTAAAAGGTTCAATATATTTTTCGTAAGTAGGAGCCACATGCTTTTCATAACGGTATAAAACATCATCTAAGTCGTAGCCTCTTTCGGTATCATCCCTCACTATTCGCCTTTTCAATTTCACGTAATCTTTGGCATCAATGAATACTTTTAGATCAAGTAAATTGCTTAGCTCCGGAAAGTAAAAGACAAATAAACCCTCTACCACAATAATCTTGGAAGGTTTAAATTCCAGCATTTTAGGAATGATGTCCGGGTTGTTGAAGGTATATTCTTTTCTCGATACTGGCTTTCCAGACTTTAACTCTTTGATATCGTGAGCGTATTCATCAAATTCTATAGATTGTGGGGTATCAAAGTTCTCCACTCCGTTCTCATCTTTAGGTTGAAGATGCCTGTCGCGGTAATAATTATCTTGAGACACAAGGCAAATTTCATCAGGGTGAAAATGACTTAATAAGCTATTGAGAAACATAGTTTTGCCTGAAGCACTTCCTCCGGTGATGCCTACAATGAAAGGTTTATTCATGAATGCAAAACTAGTCTTTAACCCTGAAAATTCACAAGTTTTTTTGACCTTTTGAAGGTAAATAGATGAAATAGCGAAATCAGTTTTGAAAAGTGGTTCTACCACGGGTTTTAGTGGAGAATTACATTTAGGATACTTGCGATCTTCTTAAAATGAATAAGGACTATACTTCTAAAGCAGACTAACCACTAAATAAAGTCAGAACTAATAAAGTTTAAAGACAGATTTTGTCATCATTTTTGTATTCCTTGCTGCGCCGGAACAAAAATACCGCCAAAATCGAAGAATCAGATTGCTATATAACCAGGGCTGCCAGCTGAAGACTGTTACCCTAGCTTTACAGATTTCGACCACTTCGGGGCTTGACAGGAAATGAACTTTGAAGAATCATCCTGATTTTTACCGTAGTTTTGAACTTTATCCATTAATATAACAGTAGAACCAAAAAAGTAAAGAACTTTTGGTTTGAGAAACAGATTTTACTAAAGCTCTTTTTTTAAGAAATCCACAAAACTTCTTACAGCTCTTCCCCTGTGGGAGATTTCATTCTTCTCTATCATTGACATTTCGGCAAAGCTTTTATGGTATCCATCCGGCACAAAAACAGGATCATATCCAAAACCTTCATTGCCTGAGAGTTCTCTGGCAATATTGCCTTTTACGATTCCTTCGAAGTAGTGGGTTTTGCCATCTATAATGGCACAAATAACCGTGCGAAATTGAGCCGATCTATCTGCAATACCCTCAAGATTTTTCAGTAGTAAATGGATGTTGTCTTCGTTTGATCTTTGCGGGCCGGCATAGCGGGCTGAGTATACGCCAGGAGCTCCACTTAAAGCTTTCACCTCAAGGCCGGTGTCATCAGCAAAACAGTTAATGTTAAATTTATCAGCAACAAAAGCTGCCTTCTGCTCTGCATTACCTTGTAAGGTGTCTTTATCTTCAGCCAGCTCCTCTGTGCAACCAATATCTTTCAAGCTTAGTAGCTGAATTTTACCTTGCAGCATTGATTCAATTTCCTGAATCTTATGAAGATTATTAGTGGCAAAGCAAAGCTGAATCACCTGATCAAATTTAATCGAATTCTAAACTCAATATTGGTGTTGGGAGGTACTACAAAACTACTGTCCTGCCTCATCAACCCTGCTTCTCCATAAGCTAAACCTGAAGGAACAAAAAATCTATAATCTGCCCCTTGGTTCATGTTGGAAATACCGAATTTCCAGCCGAGGAAAATATTTCCACTCATACTTAACTCCGCATCATTGGCAAAATTAAAAGTTTCAGAAGCTCCTAAAATCCTGGACTCATAACTAATATTAATGTTACTACAAAACGTTGGGTTTGAACCTTGAGCCTGATTCCACTACAGTATATCTTACCCCTGAAGGATCCGTTTGGTAGCTAATATTGTTTTCTTCAAGGTACTCTTCAATAGCTTGAACATCCTGTGATAATTGTTGCTGATCTACAACTGCAGTACTTGGCGCTTCACTACAATCCCTATCATCTGTACATGCAACAATAATAATGACAGCCAAAAAGGCCGGGAATAATTTTAATAAATTTTTCATTAATCAATTAAGTGTTAAAACTTTATTTCAACCAACTCTACTTCAAATAGTAAAACTGTATTAGGAGGTATGCCGCTATTGCCTCTAAATCCATAGGCCATATAAGACGGCAACAAAATAGTTGCTTTGGTACCTTCATTAAAAAGTGAAAAAGCTATTTCCCATCCACTTATTACTCTTCCGGCTCCTAATGTAAAACTAAAAGGAGCGTAATTTCTATTTGGATTATAAATTCCAGCTTCTCTTGCTTCTGATTCAATAGAAGTATCAAAAATTCTACCATCCAGGAATTTCCCGGTATAGTTGGCCACTATTTCCTGGCCTTGGTTAGGGGTGTCTCCCGTTCCTTCCTCTTCAATAATATAGAATAAATCAGTCGGATGGCGTTCCGCCTCTAAATTGTTATCCTCAAGGTAATTTTGAATGATTTGAACGTCTTTGGCTAATTGCTCATCAGCACATTCCCCTCTTTCATTTTCGCAGTCCTTATCGCAAGCGAAAAAAACTAAACATAAAGGAAGAAAAAAGAATAACCTATTGATTGATTTCATATATTTTACTGAACCTCCACTAATTCAACGTCAAATATTAAAATAGAATTAGCTACAATTTCCGCACTTCTTTGTCTTGGACCGTAAGCCAAACCTGAAGGAATGATAAATTTAGCTTTAGCTCCTTCTTTTAATAGCAATAAACCTTCATCCCAACCCGGAATAACATTACCCTGACCTACTGGGAATTCGATAGGGGCGTATTCTTTTCCTTCAGTAAATTTACCATTGGCTTTTGCCACTTCCTCCATAGAAGTATCAAACAAAGTTCCATCCATTAATTTACCTGCATAATGTACCTTTACATTATCACCAGGAGCAGGCGTTTCTCCTGTTCCTTCTTCTTCAATAATATAATAAAGACCAGACTCTGTTTTTTGAGCTTCTAAATTATTATCGGCCAAATAAGCTTGTATTAATTTATCATCAATAGGTTTTTGTGCTTCAGCATCTTTCTGCATTTTAGCCATTTGCGCAGCTCTTTGTTCTTGCTCCCAACCAGCAATACCTGCTGAATCATATTTCGCAAGTGCTTTGGCATAAATAGTAATTACTTCATCTGCAGGCATGTCAGGTGATAAAGGCTGGCGGAAACCTTTTGTATACACTTCATTAGCAGAAATTTCAGTTTTTATGCTGTCACCTACATTTAAATTTCTTAAAACAGAAAATAATTCTCCTCTTGGATTGATGGAAGCTGAATCTATTAATAACGGCATTTGCCCCACTTCTTCACTATCTATAAGAACAGAATCTTTCGAGTTAATCATTTTTATAAAATAAGTGGCATAGTCACCTTCTTCATAAGCTTCACCATTCTCTGAGCTTAAAAGTGTGTAAGACACACCATCTTTAGTCTTTTTTTCCTTATTAGAATCACAAGCAGTAAATAGCAAAGCTGAGATAAATAAAATAGTTAGGATATTTTTCATATTAGATATACGTTTCAATTGGTTTTTTATTTTTAAGTTGTTCTGAATATTCTTTAATAATTGATTCAAATAATTTTACTGTTTCTGCAAGGCTTTTTTGCGAAATGCCTCCTGCAGCATTTTTATGCCCTCCACCTTTAAAATAATGAGCGGCTAGTTTATTTACCTCAAAATTGCCGATCGATCTTAAAGATAATTTCACACCCTCTTCACTTTCAGTGAAAAGAGCCGCCATGGTAATGCCATTAATAGAAAGTGCATAATTAACCAAGCCTTCAGTATCGCCCGTTCTTGATTTAAAATTCTCTAAATCTTCCATGGAAATAGCAAAAAAGGCTGTATGATATTCAGGGTACACAACCAGTCGTTGACTCAAAGCAAACCCTAAAAATTTCAAGCGATCTAATGAATTTGTATCATAAATTAACCTCGAAACCTCCGAGTTATTTGCACCCAAATCAATCAATTCAGCTACAATTATATGGACTTCCTTATTTGTATTAGGATGCTTGAATGAACCGGTATCTGTCATGATCCCTGCATAAAAGCATTCGGCAATATCTTTGTCTATTAATTGCTTTTCGCCAAAGGCCACAATCATTTTGTAAGCCAATTGAGCAGTAGATGCAGAATTTATATCATGGTAACCATAATCAGCAAAATCCTCGGGGTCTCTGTGATGGTCTATCAAAACCTTTTTAGCTTCAGATTTTCTTACCATTTCACCTAATTCCTTAATTCTTTCCAGATTAGAAAAATCAAGACAAAAAATTAAATCTGCATTATCAATATAATCCTGGCAATCTTTTTTATTATTTTCATTAAAAACTACCACCTGGTCATTAGATTTCATCCATTTAAGAAAATCAGCATAATCGGAAGGGGTAATTACAGTAACTTTATGCCCTTTTTTCATAAGGTAATTATAAAGCCCTAAACTACTTCCCAATGCATCTGCATCCGGTTTATGATGTGTGGTAATAATTATATTTTGAGGTGTATTAAGTACCTCTTTTAACTTCAATATTTCCTGCATGAGCAATCATTAACCGACTTCGGCACAAATTGATTTGCAAAGTTGCTAAGAATTTAAAGAAAAACAAATGATTATATCTTGTTACTATGATTCAAAAAATGAACTTATCCTTACAATTTCAAATAATTATACCTTTGTAATCAGAATTATCCCTTAAATTTGCACCAAAATTTATAAACAATAAAACAAAAACAATGGCTGGTAACAGAACATTCACAATGATTAAGCCCGATGCTGTGGCTGAAAACAATATTGGTGCAATCACTAAAATGATTGAAGAGGCGGGTTTTAGAATTGTAGCAGTTAAAATGACACAACTTTCTAAAGCAAGAGCCGGAGAATTTTATTCAGTACATAAAGAAAGACCATTTTATAATGATTTATGTGAATATATGTCTGGTGGGCATTTAGTAGCAATGATCTTAGAAAAAGACAATGCTGTAGCTGATTTCAGAAAATTAATTGGTGCTACTAATCCTGCTGATGCTGAAGAAGGTACCATTAGAAAACTATATGCCAAATCAATTGAGGCTAATGCAGTTCATGGTTCTGATTCGGATGAAAATGCTCAAATAGAAGGCAGCTTCTTTTTTGCTGGGATAGAAAAATATTAATAAGGAGTAAAAATTAGAAATTTTAAAAAGCACTGCCTCGGTGGTGCTTTTTTTATGTCATTTCACTTAAATTTTTATTAATTTCATCACTTTCTAAATATAATATATAGAATTACGAAATCGATTGCGTAAATTGAATTCGTTAAATTAGACAATCGGATTTGGGAATCAACCCTCAAATAGCTTGCAGACAGTCAGCATCCTTTGAAGCAAAAAATCTGTGGTAGGCAGACTGCATTAGAAAAATAAACCCTTTATTAAAACATGAAAAATACTAACCTTCAATTCACTTCCTTTTTATTAGGAATATTATTTACCTCTCTACTATTTGCACAATGCAATTCCAAAACAATTGAGAACGCAGATAACGCAGAAGAGATAGAAAAAGGACTTGCTGCATATTATGAAGATTATTTCCCCATTGGAGTAGCAGTGTATCCCGGTGCTTTGCAAGATTCTGGTAAGAGTAACCTGATAGTAAAAGAGTTTAAAAGTATGACAGCTGAAAATGTGATGAAGGCCGGACCAATTCATCCTAAACCTGATATTTATAATTGGGGGCCAGCTGATATAGTCAGCGACTTTGCAAAAGCCAACGATATGAAACTGAGAGGTCATGCCCTCGTTTGGCATCAGCAACATCCTAATTGGTTTTTCACTGAGGAAAATGGTGATACCATCAGTAAAGAAACCCTTTTTGAAAGAATGGAGGAACATATCACCTCTGTAGTAACTCGATATAAAGATGTTATTTACGCTTGGGATGTGGTAAATGAGGCAGTTTCAGATAACTCAAATTTTGTTTACCGCCAGGAATCGCCTTATTATAAAATTGCAGGAGAAGAATACCTTGCAAAAGCTTTTGAATATGCCCATGCAGCTGATCCTGACGCTAAGCTATTTTACAATGATTATAATGCAGTGAGGCCAGAGAAGGTAGATCGCATTTATGAGTTAGTGAAAAAATTAGTAGATGCAGGAGTACCCATTCATGGAGTGGGCATCCAAGCGCATTGGTCTATTTTTGAACCCACAGAAAAAGAATTAAGAGATGCCATCGAAAAATATGCCTCTTTAGGTTTAGAAGTGCAAATTACAGAACTGGATGTATCTATTTACAAATGGGAAAAAGAAAGAAGAGCTATTAGAGATGGTGAGGTTTTCGAATTCACCCCGGAATTGGAAGTAAAGCAATTAGAGAAGTATGATATGTTTTTTAGGGTTTTTAGAGACTATAAGGAAACAATAACGGGAGTAACTTTCTGGAATATTTCTGACCAGTACAGCTGGCTGGATACCTACCCGGTGGAAGGTAGAAAAAATTACCCCTTACTTTTTGATGAAGATTTGAGGCGTAAAAAAGCCTACTACAAAATAATTGATTTCGAAAAATAAACACGCTATTACTTATGCCAGTTCGCTTAATTTACTTATTACTAGTATTTAATGTTTTTTTCAATTATTCCCTTTCAGCCCAAAATCATGGTGATTATGTTCTGTTTAATTCAGGAAATGATGCTTTCACACTTGTTTCAGATAACTATGCAGTTCCCATCTTAGTGAGCCCTTCTGATTTCGCTGGTGTGAGAAAAGTTGCCGGTCATTTACAAAACGACCTTCTAAAAGTAACCGCTAAAAAGCCTGAATTAAAAATTAGTGATAAATTTTCAGGTAAACATGCATTGATTATTGGTACTTTGGGAGAAAGCACATTAATTCAGCAATTGGTAGACAATGGCAAATTAGATGCTACTTTATTAACCGGTAAATGGGAGAAGTTCATTACCACAACAATAAGGAATCCTTTTGAAGGAGTGGAGAGTGCTTTGCTTATTGCTGGTAGCGACAAGCGTGGTACAATTTACGGCATCTATGATCTTTCCAGGCAAATTGGAGTGCATCCCTGGCATTTCTGGGCTGATATCCCGGCTCAAAAACATGATGCTATATATATAAAACCCGGCATTCACACCATAGGTGAGCCCAAAGTGAAATATCGTGGAATCTTTATCAATGATGAAGCTCCTGCCCTTAGCGGTTGGGCTTATGAAACTTTTGGTGGGTTTAATGCACAATTTTATGAGCATGTTTTTGAATTAATTCTTAGAAATAAGGGCAACTACCTTTGGCCTGCCATGTGGGGGCGCATGTTTTACCTGGACGATCCCAATAATGCTGATTTAGCTGATGAATATGGTATAGTAATGGGTACTTCCCACCACGAACCCCTCACCAGGGCCCATGCCGAATGGAACAAGCTTGGTACAGGCGACTGGAATTATCATACCAATTCTGAAGAACTGACAGAGTTCTGGAGAAAAGGAATGGAGCGTATGGGAGATACTGAAACCATCGTTTCTATTGGAATGCGTGGAGATGGTGATGAACCCATGACGGAAGGAACCGCAATTGAGCTTTTGGAAGACATAGTAGACAGACAAAGAGAAATTATAGCTGAAACTACCGGCAAGCCGGCTGAAGAAACACCTCAAATGTGGGCTTTATACAAGGAAGTGCAGGAGTATTATGAAAAAGGTATGCGTGTGCCAGATGATGTAACTTTACTTCTTTGTGATGATAACTGGGGTAATATTCGAAAATTACCGGAATTAGATGCTCCTGAACGATCAGGTGGCTATGGTATATATTACCATTTTGATTATGTAGGTGGCCCAAGAAATTATAAGTGGATTAATACCAACCAAATAGAACGAACATGGGAACAGATGGGTTTAGCCTACCAGCATGGTGTGGACCGTGTTTGGATCGTAAACGTTGGAGATATTAAACCCATGGAATTACCTACCCAGTTCTTTCTGGATTTCGCATGGAATCCGGAAGCAATAGAAGCTAAGGATTTGCCAGATTATTACATTGAATGGGCAAAAGAAATTTTCGGGAGTGATCAAGCAGATGAAATTGCTGAGATGATGCAGCACTATACCAAATACAATGCACGCAGGAAACCGGAATTACTTTCTCCTGAAACCTATAGTTTGCATGATTTTAATGAGGCCAATCGTGTGGTTAATGAGTATAGCTCACTAGTTGAAAAAGCCAAAAATATTCAGAAATCGATACCTAAAAATTTGCAGGACGCTTATTATCAATTAGTTCTTTTTCCGGTTGAAGCCAGCGCTAACCTGAATGAGTTATATGTTGCTACAGCCAAAAACAGAATTTATGCCCAGCAAGGACGAGCCTCCACCAACCAATATGCAGAAAAAGTGGAAGCTCTGTTTGAAAAAGACGCAGCCCTCACGAAATTATATCATGAAGAATTGGCTGATGGCAAATGGAATCATATGATGTCGCAAACTCACATAGGTTACACTTACTGGCAGCAGCCAGAAAAAAACAGCATTCCGGAAACGCAAACTCTAGCCTTAGCAGAAAAAGGCGAAATGGGAATAGCTATTCCAGGCTCAGTTGAATGGTGGCCTAAAACTAATTCAAAAGCAAATCTACCTGTTTTCGATTCTTTTAATGACCCAACTTATACTATCGACCTATTTAATAGAGGGAGTGAACCTTTTAATTATAAAATTAAAAATAAACCTGAGTGGGTAATTCTATCAAAATCAAAGGGTAAAGTAAATGAGCAGTCCACGTTAGATATTTCTATCAATTGGACAAAAGCACCATTAGGAGCATCGGAAGCTTCATTTCAAATTGAAGGTGGCGGATCAAAAGTGGAGATTTTTATTCCCACCCATAAAATCTCGGATTTACCCGGGGTCGGCTTTGTGGAGTCTAATGGCTACGTTTCCATCGAAGCTAAAAACTTCATTAAACAGGTAGAAAGTGATAAAGCTGAATGGGTAGTAGTACCTAATTTGGGCAAAACAGGATCAGGGGTAATCTATCAACCTAGAACCATTAGTCAGGATAAAATCAGTCAAATGAGTCCACGACTGGAGTACAAGCTCAATATCTTAACAGAAGGAGAAGTAAAAGTGCACTTTTATTTTTCACCTACATTAAATTACAAGGAGGGCGATGGACTTCGGTATGGCATTGGCTTTAATAATGAAGAACCGCAAATTATGAATGTGCATGAAGATAATTCCAGTAAAAACTGGAATGAATCAGTGGCCAATAATATCAAGGTTAGTACTAGTTTACATACCATCTTGAAGGGTAATCAAACCTTGAAATACTATCTGATTGATAATGGATTGGTTTTGCAGAAAATTGTAGTAGATACAGGCAAAGTACAGCAAACTTATCTCGGACCACCTGAAAGTTTCCTGTTTAAAGAGTAAAAAAACAAATGTGTGTTTATGGAAGTAGATTTAATTTGTATATTTAAATCAATTATACGAATTTCTGTAAACGGTTAGATAGCATATTATTTTTTAATATATGAGAGAGAAAAAAAAGATCACCATCTATGATCTTGCCAAAAGAATAAATTATTCCCCTTCTACTATTTCAAGAGCCCTAAATGATGATAAAACTATCAGCAAAAAAGCGACAAAGCTTATAAAAGAGGCTGCTGCTGAAATGGGCTATAGAAGAAATATTTTGGCTGCCAGTTTAAGAAATAGTAAAACCAATACCATTGGTATAATGATTGCGCGAATCAATAGGCCTTTTGTTGCTTCCTTAATTAGTGGAGTTGAAGATTATGCAAGAAAACAAGGTAATAATGTAATTATTAGCCAGAGTGATGATATTTATGAGAATGAAGTAAATAACGCCAAAGTACTTTTTGATAGTAGGATTAGCGGATTAATAGTCTCGCTAGCCATGGAGACAAAAGATTTCTCTCATTTTGAGCAGTTTGTTGATCAAAGAATTCCTATTGTATTTGTGGATAGGGTGCCTGAGGAGTTTAATTCTTATAAAGTATTGATTGACAACTACGCTGCAGGTTATAAAGCCACTAAACATTTAATTGAACAAGGATGCAAGCGGATTGCACACTTTGCAGGCGCACAGCACAGAAATGTTTATAAAGATAGAATGAATGGCTATTTAGATGCATTGAAAGAGCATAATTTACCTTTTGACAAAGAACTTATTATTAAATTTAAAACCTTAAGTTTTGAAGAGGGGCATAAAGCCGCTAAAAAACTACTGGCAATGGATCCCATGCCTGACGGCTTATTTTCTTCCAACGATACTGCCGCTGTAAGTGCCATTATGTATGCCAAAAAGAATGGGATAAACATCCCGAAAGATCTGGCAGTCATCGGATTCAATGATGACCCTATGGCTTCTATTGTTGACCCAGCCTTATCAAGTATAACACACCCGGCTTACCAAATGGGTAAAATTGCTGCTCAAAGGGTTTTAAACCACTCTGAAGAAACCTATGACAGTACTGTTTCGGAAATGACTATTATGAGTACTGAGTTGGTGATTAGGGAATCTTCTAAAAGGATTTGATTTACTAGGTGAATTTGCCATTGGGGGTTTGAAGCTGTTAGGCCATTAATAAGCCGTTTTTGATTTCGTCCATTCAGGGCTGGATTCAAGAAAGCTTTTACATCCTAGGGCTGGCCCCCTAGGTTTAATGATGTAAGCCCCTTGGACCTAGAATAATCTAACTATTTACAGCACTCTGTGTCTGTGGCCAATAGAACAATCTTGAAAAAATCCTGTAAGTGAAAGGATGAAGGAATCATTTATGTCTACCGAGAATTCAGGAAAAACAAAAATGATGACAAATCTTTGTGGTGACAATGATTCTTCTACACCAAATCAAACAAGCGTGGTAACCAAAGGCTGATTTGCGGGAAAATTGTTATGAGCACTAATGCTACTAACATAGCCAAAAATAGCGGTAATAAGGGCTTAATCACTTTTTGTATAGTGGTATCTGCCACACCTACGCCAATAAATAAAACGGCACCCACTGGCGGTGTACACAAACCAATACATAAATTCAGGACCATGATAATGCCAAAGTGCACAGGATCAATTCCCATGGCGGTTACTACCGGTAAAAATATAGGAGTGAAAATGAGCACAGCAGGTGTCATGTCCATAAAAATACCAATAAACAGTAAAATAAGGTTGATGATGATCAGCACAACCCATTTATTATCACTTAAAGCCAAAAGAGAATCCGTCACCATTTGTGGTATATTTTCATAGGACATTACCCAGGACATCGCCAATGACATGGCAATCAGCAACATCACTACCGAAATAGTGACCGTTGATTCAACAAAAATAGCTTTAAAATCTTTTAATTTAACCTCTTTATACAAGAGGGAAAGCACAATGCAATATAAAACTGCTACCGAAGAAGCTTCTGTAGCGGTAAATATACCTGCTACTATTCCGCCAATTACCACAATAAGTAAAAACAAACTAGGCACTGCGCCAATAAAGGTTTTTACTAATACTTTAACAGTGCTTTTATTTGCCGTAGGGTAGCCTTTCCTTTTGGCCCAGATATATGCCACCACCATCAGCATAAAGCCTGTTAACAAACCGGGCAAATAACCTGCTAAGAATAATGCCCCAATACTCACTCCTCCACTGGCCAGTGAATATATGATAAAGATATTACTTGGCGGAATTAATAAACCTGTAGTAGCAGAAGTAACATTAACAGCTACTCCATACTCTTTATTATAGCCTTCTTTTTCCATCTGGGAGGACATAAAACCACCAATAGCCGCAGCAGCTGCACCCGCAGAGCCTGCGATAGCTCCAAATAACATGGCTGCTACAATATTTACATGGGCTAAGCCACCGGGTAGGCTGCCTACTATAGCTTTAGCAAAGGCAATTAATCTTTTGGCAATTCCACCTTTATTCATGATATGGCCTGCTAAAATAAAGAAGGGAATAGCCAATAATGAAAAGCTATCCAATCCGGTAACTACCCGCTGTGCAATGGTGGTAAACGCAGGAATGGTTTTTACACTTATAATAATAGTAAGCAGGGAGGAAATACCAATGCTCCAGGCAACAGGTACTCTAATAGCGACTAAAATAATAAAGCTTAAAACCAGGATGGCTATTTCCATTAGCTTGGATTTAATTTTTGTGAAAACAACACTGCTAGATCGTTCAACTTAAAGTAAATAATGATCAAACCAGATAAAGGAAAAATGCTGTATACAATGCCCATAGGAATGTGTAAAGCGGGGGAAAGCTGGCCTAATCTAAAAGCTATATAAACATAGCGACTGCCTCCAATGATAAAAATAAGAAATACAAAAATTGGAATCAGCAAGGTGATTAAAACAGTTAATCGTTTTTGATTGCTCTCTGATAATGTGGCAGATATTAAATCTATGGCAATATGCAGGTTTTTACCTGAGGCATAGGCAGCTCCCATCATCCCAATCCAGATCAAGAGGTAGCGTGCCAGCTCATCTGTCCAGGAGCTTTGGGCATTTAGTAGGTAGCGAGTGAGCACTCCCCATAAAACATCCAGCTTCATAAGAGCTAGCAATATGGCTAAAGTCCATTCTAAAAATATATTGAGTTTGAAACGCATTATTCCTGCTCCTTAATTCTTTCGATTAGTTTAAACATCGTGGTATCACTATCTTCAAGTTCATCCACCATTTGATGAGATAGTTCTTTAAATACTGCCTTATCGGGATAATAAATATTTACTCCTGCTTTTTCTACTTCACGCAAAGCCTCCTCCTCTGCCTTTTTCCATAAAATTCTTTGGTATTCAGTAGCTTGCTCCACAGATTTCATCAGCCAACCTCTCTCCTCCTTAGAATAAATCATCCCAGATAATAGTACTTATCACTAAAATATCAGGAATGGAGGAGTGCTCATTGATGGTTAAAAATTTTGCTACTTCGTAATGTTTAGAGCTGTAAAAACTAGGCAAGTTATTTTCAGCCCCATCCACTACTCCCTGTTGTAAGCCTGTGTATAACTCACCCCAGGATATTGGAGTGGCAGCTCCACCAAAGCTCTCCACTAAATCAATGGCTGTTGGGCTTTGCATCACCCTAATTTTTAATCCTTTTAAGTCAGCAGGCGTTTTAATCTGCTTAGTTTTTGTATAAAAGGATCTGTTCCCTGCATCAAAATAGGTTAAGCCCTTGAGCCAGTATTGTTCACCATCAAGCAATAATTCTTTGCCAATTGAACCGTCATACACTGCAAATCTATGTGCATCATCCCTAAATAAATAAGGGAAGCCGAATACCTTCAATTTAGGAGAAAAGTTTTCCATGACGGCAGCTGAAACTTTCGTCATGGCCAGGCTCCCGATTTGCAATAGCTCCAAACATTGCTGCTCCGATCCCAGCTGGCTTCCGGGATATATTTCCAGGCGTAATTTCCCATTGGAGTTTTCCAATACTTTTTCACCCATATAAACCATCGCTTCATGCACCGGATGTGCTTCACTTAGGCTGTGGGCAAGCTTAATCTCTTTCCCTTTTTTTAAATCCTTACAGGAAATAAGAAAGGTTAAAATTAAAAGACATAAAAAAGTATTTCTCATTTCAAAAATTGACCCTTAGCTTCTCCATTAAAAATTATTTTACTAAAGTCTTTATTTCTTTAGGCATCTGAGCTGGAAATTGAAAATATTCATTAGCATTATTGTAACAGATATCAGCAACTAATTTACCAACCCATTTGATATCATTGGGTAGCTCTCCGCGCGCTATATCGTTTCCGAAAAGATTACATAATATCCTTCTGAAATATTCATGTCTGGGGAAAGAAAGAAAACTCCTGCTATCCGTAAGCATTCCGATAGTACAACTGATTAATCCCATATTCGAAAGTGAATCCAGTTGGTTGGTAATGCCACTCTTCTGATCTAAAAACCACCAGGCTGCACCAAATTGTACTTTCCCTTTAATTTTAGCTTCACTAAAATTGCCTGCCATAGTCGCAAAAACCTCATTATCATTAGGGTTTGAGTTGTAAATGATGGTTTTCGGTAGTTTTTCTATATTATCCAGGCTATCTAAAAAGGAAGCCAGACTTTCTGCCTGGGCAAAATCACCAATACTATCTATGCCTGCATTAATCCCAATCTCTTCCAAAACTCTGGTATTATTATCTCTGATAGGGCCCAGATGCAATTGCATTGTCCAGCCTTTATCGGCATAAAAACATCCCATATAAAACATTAAGGCAGATTTATACTGTTGCTCTTCCGTTTCAGAAATATTGCCTTTTGCTAAACGCCTTTTCAGTATTTCATCCACCTTTTCAGGTTTAAATGCCAATGCATAGGCATGAGGCAAACCATGATCAGACAATCTACAGCCCTTTGCATCAAAGAAATCAACTCTATTTTGGATGGCTTCTTTCAGAGATTCTAAATCTTGGATTTTTACCTTGCTAATAGTAGAAAGCGTTTCCATGTATTCCACAAAATCGTCTTTTTCAATACCCAAAATGCCATCTGGTCTGAAAGTTGGCAGCACATGGGTAGAAAAATCTGAATTTTTTAATTTTTGATGATGCGATAAATCATCCAGCGGATCATCTGTGGTGCATATTACTTCTACATTTTGCTGCTTAATTAAGCCTTGGGTAGAGTACTCCGGTTGTTTCAACAAATGATTACAATGTGCAAAAATCGCATCGGCATTTTCAGAATTAAAAGTTTCCTGAATGCCAAAATATCTTTGCAGCTCTAAGTGAGTCCAATGATACAGCGGATTTCTTAAGGCATAAGGAATGGTATAGGCCCATTTGTCAAATTTCTCCTTATCGGTCGCCTTGCCTGTGATAAAATCTTCCGAAATCCCCAAATTACGCATGGCACGCCATTTATAATGATCACCATCGATCCAAAGTTGCGTCATATTCTCAAATTGCCTGTTTTGCGCAATTTCGGACGGTGGTAAATGACAATGGTAATCTATTATGGGTTGTTGCTTTGCATACTTATGATAGAGTTCCTCGGCATATTCTGTTTCCAACAAAAAATTATCATTAATAAAGCTCTTCATTCCTTTCCTTTTATTATTGAACAGTAAAAATTGCAGTTTCCATAGGAGCAGCACCTAAATTCTGGCTTACACTCATAGGACTGGAGCCGCCCAGGTAGATTTTATATTTACCCGGCTCCATCACTGCTTCCCCCTGGTTATTAATCAATGCACGCATTTCCGGGGTCACTGTGAAATTCAACTGGTTGCTTGCCCCTGCAGCCAGGTTAACTCTTTGTATACCAATTAATTCAAAATTAGGCGCCTCTATAGAAGTTTCTGTGGCAGAAATATAAAGCTGCACCACCTCATCGGATGCTGTTTCGCCTGTATTGTTGATATCTACAGTAATTTGAAGATCATCCGTTGTATTTACTTTATCTGCAGAAAGTTTTAAATTTTCATAGCTGAAAGTAGTATAACTTAATCCAAAACCGAAGGGATAAAGAGGTTCTTCATTCATGTATTTATAGGTTCTACCTTTCATGGTATAATCCTCATAAGGAGGCAGCTGATCTAATGATTTCGGAAAGGTAATGGGCAACTTACCTGAAGGCGATATATTCCCGAAAAGCACATCTGCTACAGCAGTACCCCCTTCTTCACCCGGATACCAGGCTAATAAAACAGCATCGGCCAATTCGTGTACCTCTGCCAAATTCATGGGGCTTCCACCCGTTACCACTGCCACTATCGGTTTATCTCCGGCAGCAGCTCTCAATTTTTTAAGGAAATCTATTTGGTTAGATGGTAAATTATAATCTAACCTATCGCCAGCGGTTGCAGAAGCCAGAGATTCTCCCTCCTCACCTTCCAGCAAACTTGAAATACCTATCACAGCAATTGTCACATCACTATTTCCAGCATTTCCGGTCGCCCAATCCATCGGGTTTACGGGGTCTCGATCTAAGAGCGCACCCATTCTGTATTGCAATTGAGAAGCAGGATCAACAGCAGCAGCCACACCTTCCAAAATGGTGACCATATTAGGGTTAACCCCATAATAATTACCTAATAAGATATCTACATTGGCCGCATTAGGCCCGGTAATAAAGTATTTGGCTAAATCGTTATTAAGAGGCAGTACACCGTTATTTTTAAGCATCACTATGCTCTTTTGTGCAACTTCTTTTGCTAATTGGCGGTGTTCCTCACTATCCACCACATCAATAGAAATATCATCGAAAGGATTTGAGCCCGCCGGATCAAATAATCCCAACTTAAATCTTGTTCTTAACAGAATGGCTAATTGTTCATCAATTTCTGCTTCAGTAACCAGTCCTTGCTCTACTGCCTTTGGTAAAAATTCGTAGGTACTGCCACAATTCAGGCTGACATTGCTTTTAACAGCCAAAGCGGCTGCTTCTTCAGGTGTTTTCACCACACCATGGCCTTTTTCCTGCTCATAGAAGTCAATAATGGCCCAGCAATCGCTTAAAACATGTCCCTTAAAATTCCATTTTCCTAAAAGCACTTCATCTATCAGGTATTCATTGGCACAACAAGGCTCACCATTGGTGCTATTGTAGGCACACATTACCGATTCCACTCCGGCATCTACCAAAGCTTTAAAAGCCGGAAGATATGTTTCATACATATCCTGCATGGAGGCTTCCGCATTAAACTCATGCCTTAATTTTTCAGGACCACTATGCACTGCATAATGCTTGGCACAGGCAGCTGTTTTTAAAAAGTTGGGATCATCGCCTTGTAAACCTTTTACAAAAGCAGCACCTATTTGAGATGTTAGATAAGGGTCTTCTCCATAAGTTTCCTGGCCTCTACCCCAGCGTGGATCGCGGAAAATATTCACGTTGGGTGTCCAGAAAGTGAGCCCCCCATATTGCTGGTGGTACCCTTTTGCCTTGGCAGCGTTGTGCATGGCCCGTGCTTCATCAGAAATAGCAGATGATACTCTAAAGGCTAGATCAGCATCAAAAGTGGCCCCTAAACCAATGGCCTGAGGAAAAACCGTGGCAATTCCAGATCTGCCCACACCGTGCAGGGCTTCATTCCAATAACTGTAGGGCGGAATTTGCAACCTTTCAATGGCCGGGGTATTATGCATCATTTGCAGTGATTTCTCTTCCAGCGTTAATCGTCCAATTAAATCTGAAACGCGCTCTTCAATAGAAAGTGAAGTATCATAAAAAGGAAAATCAGGTGTTTCTTTTGTTTGGAGCTGAGTGGCCGACTGCTCCTTGGTTTTTTGATCAGAATTACATGCCTGAAGCATTATGATTCCAATAAATACGAAAAAATACTTTTTTAAAAGGCTCATATAGTGGTTTTTAAAACTTATCAAAAGCAACTGCAATTATTCTGCACTTGTAATTTTACTACAAAAAAATATTATACACAATCGATTGCGTAATTTTTTGTTAATTTCTAAATTTTTAATTTAATTTACTAGATTTTAAGTCAATATTTGTTATAATTGTACTTATTGACAATTTAAATCGATTTCATATATCTATCTTTATACCTTGAAAAATATAAAAACACTACTTTTCATATCTTTATTTTTTGCAGCCCAATTGAGTATTTTTGGAAGGCAGGCAGATAGTTTGTGGTTGCGCTACCGGCCTATTCAACAAAGTACGATTTCTGATCAATATAAGAAAGCAATTGCAAGTGTTTCTCTCGAGAAGGGCAGTGCTACATTAGATATTATCGGTAAAGAATTGATGTCGGCATTAGAAGGGATGTTGGGAAAAAGTCCTGTCATAAAAACTCCTGAGAATAGCAAGCTCATCATAAGCAAGGCTTCCAATTTAAAGAAGCAAACAGTAAAAAAGTTGCAAAAAGAGCTTACTCAACTGTCAGATGAAGGCTTTCTTATCAAGTCAATCAATACCCAAACATTTATTACAGCCAAAACCGATGTTGGTTTATTATATGGCACCTATCATTTCTTGCGTTTGATTCAAACCCGACAACCTATTCAGGACTTAACAATTATAGAAAACCCGAAAATAGACATCAGGATTTTAAACCACTGGGATAATTTAGACAGAACTGTAGAAAGGGGTTATGCGGGTTTTTCCATTTGGAACTGGCATAAATTACCTGATTATATAGATCAGCGCTACATTGACTACGCGAGAGCCAATGCTTCTATTGGCATTAACGGTACAGTTTTAACCAATGTAAATGCTAATGCACTCATTTTAACCCCGGCCTACCTCGAAAAAGTAGCTGCCCTGGCCGATGTATTTCGACCTTACGGCATAAAAGTATATTTGACTGCTCGTTTTTCCGCCCCCATAGAAATTGGAGGTTTATCTACTGCTGATCCACTGAATAAAGAAGTGCAAAACTGGTGGACGGAAAAAGTGAATGAAATATATAAATATGTGCCTGATTTTGGTGGTTTTACCGTTAAAGCTAATTCTGAAGGTCAGCCTGGTCCGCAAAATTACAACAGAACACATGTGGATGGCGCTAATATGATGGCAAAAGCACTGGCTCCACACAATGGCATTGTGATGTGGCGTGCTTTCGTGTATTCTGAACATGATCCTGACGACCGGGCTAAGCAAGCATACTCTGAATTTGTCCCTTTTGATGGGCAATTTGCAGATAATGTATTGGTGCAAGTGAAAAATGGCGCTATTGACTTCCAGCCAAGAGAGCCTTTTCACCCTATGTTTGGCGCAATGCCTAAAACTCCGTTAATGATGGAATTTCAAATCACTCAAGAGTATTTGGGTTTTAGCAGCCATCTGGTTTTTTTACCTCAACTTTTTAAGGAAGTGCTGGGAGCAGACACTTATCAAAAGGGAGAAAATTCCACTGTAGAAAAAGTGATTGATGGCTCATTGCATAATAATAAAATAAGCGGAATTGCCGGTGTGGCCAATATCGGCACAGATGATACCTGGACAGGCCATCCATTTCTGCAAGCCAACTGGTACGGTTATGGCAGATTAGCCTGGAATCCTTCCCTTGCACCTGAGCAAATTGCTGAGGAATGGTTACGCTCTACCTTCAGCAATGAGGAAGCCTTTGTGAAACCTATGAAGGAAACGTTAATCAACTCCAGGGAAATGGTGGTTAAATACATGACTCCTTTAGGCTTGCACCATATCATGGATGCACACCATCATTACGGACCGGGTCCCTGGATTTCCGATATGGGCAGGGCGGATTGGACTTCAGTATATTACCATAAAGCCGATAGTTTTGGAATTGGTTTTGATAGATCTGCGAGCGGTAGTAATGCAATTGCACAGTATGCCACACCCTTAGCGAAAACTTTCAACGATCCTGAAACTACTCCTGAAGAGTTCTTGCTTTGGTTCCATCATCTACCATGGGATTATCAATTAAAATCAGGCAAAACTTTATGGGATGGAATTGCCTTAATGTATCAGGAAGGGGTTGACCAGGTGAAAGATATGCAGGATCAATGGCAACAAATGAAACCTTATGTAGACGATAAGAGATTTGAAGAAGTAGAAATGCTTATCGAAATACAATTAAAAGAGGCTAAGTGGTGGAGAAACGCCTGTCTGCTATATTTTCAGGAATTTTCCCGACTACCATTGCCGGAAGGGGTAGACAAAGCTCCTGAAACGTTAGAGTATTACAAATCTCTTAAATTTCCATTTGCTCCGGGGATTAGGCCCGACTGGAACTAAACAGTAATTAATTAAAGCATTAATCAACGAATGAAAAATAAGATAGCCATAGTAACAGGAGGAAATGCAGGATTAGGTTTTGCTACTGCCAAAAAGCTATGTGATAATGGTATTATCACCTACATTATTGGAAGAAATAAGGATAAAACAGAAAAAGCATCTAGCGATTTAGGTGATAATGCCAAATTCCGCATTTTTGATTTAAATGAATTAGATAAAATCCCTGCACTGATAAAAGATATCGTTTCTGAAGCCGGTCAAATAGACATTTTGGTGAACAATGCCGGTATCAATATGAAAAAAGATATACTGGAGGTAACCAATGAGGAGTTTCAAAATATTTTCAACACCAATGTATTAAGCGTTTTTGCTATCAGCCGGGAAGTGGCAAAAGAGATGAAAAAACAGGAATCCGGGAGCATTATTAACATCAGCTCCATGGCTGCCCTGTATGGAATACCTAAAGTAATTGCTTATACCGCCAGTAAAGCTGCCATTGAAGGAATGACCCGTTCCATGGCTGTCGATTTAGCACCTTTAGGCATCAGAGTAAACTGCATTGCCCCTGGATTTATCAGAACAGATATGTCAGAAAAAGCACTCAGTAACGACTTGGATAGAAAAAATAGGGTATTGAGCCGAACGCCAATGGGTAAATTGGGAGAGCCTTCAGATGTAGCAGACGCGGTCTATTTTTTAGCCTCCTCAGAATCTAAATATACTACCGGTGTGAGCATTCCAATCGATGGCGGAAACAGTATAGGTTTTTAAGAGATGCACTATGATTAAAATGCAACAAACCATGCGCTGGTTCGGTCCGCAGGATACCATTTCATTAGCTGATTTAAGGCAGTGTGGTATTAGTGGGATAGTAACTGCATTACATGAAGTGCCCGTAGGTGAAGTGTGGACAGTGGAAGCCATCCAAAGAAAGCAAGAAGAAATTAGAAATTCCGGCTTGGAATGGACTGTTATTGAAAGCCTGCCTGTGCATGAGGACATTAAGCGCAGAGCAGGTGATTACAAAAGATACATTGCTAATTATAAAGAGAGCATTAAAAATATTGGAAGTTGTGGCATAACGGTAATTACCTACAATTTTATGCCCATTCTGGATTGGGTAAGAACAGAACAAAACCATTTGAATGATGATGGCACGCGAAGTTTACTCTACAACAAAATCGCTTTTGCTTATTTTGATATCTTCCTCCTGAAGCGGCCTTATGCCAAAGGAGATTATGAAGAAGAAGTAGTGCAGAAAGCCAAAAATTATGGCCGAAAATTATCCGATGAAGCCAAGGAGCTACTGTTTAAGAATGTGCTACTAGGCTTACCCGGCAGTAAAGTGAACTTTACTTCAGATCAGTTACTAAGGCATTTATTAGACTATCAAGTTATTGATGAGGCCAAACTTAGGGAGCATCTCATTTTATTTCTGGAGGAAGTGGCTCCTATCGCTCATTTAGAGGGTGTGTCACTAGCCATTCATCCGGATGATCCGCCATTTCCAGTGCTGGGTTTACCACGTGTGGTTTCCACTGAAGCAGATTTACACCAAATCTTTGATGCGGTACCGCTTAATGCAAATGGATTATGCTTTTGCACCGGCTCATTGGGGGCACACACTGAAAATAATTTGAATGCTATTTTTGATGCCTTTGGCGATCGTATTCATTTTTTACATCTCAGAAATGTGATCAAAGAAAACGAGTTGATTTTTAGGGAAGCACCTCATTTGCAGGGCGATGTGGATATGGAATCTATCATCAAGAAGATTTTAGCAATAATGCAGAAAAGGAAGCTGAGTTTACCCATGCGTCCCGATCATGGATTTATGCACACTGTGGAAGCACATAAAAAGTTTTATCCCGGCTATTCTCTTCTGGGCCGATTAAAAGGATTAAGTGAGTTAAGAGGATTAGAGCAAGGAATTGCTAGCAATTTAAGTAAATAATGAAATTTTATAAACACCAAAAATTATGAAAAAGATACTTTATATCATGCTTTCGGTTATCATATTTTCCTGTAGTACTGATGATGAACCGAGCAACACCCCTATAGTAGGAGGACCTACAGATGTGGCAGATGACGATGACTCATCAAATGATGGCCAGGATAATAGCGGAAATCCCTTTTTATATAACCCGACCACTGATTTAAAAAGCCTGGTTGATTATCCCATAGGTAATATTGTTTCTGCCACTAAATTGACTTCTACTTCTGCTGCCAATCAAAGCTTCCGTGGTCTATTATTAGACGATTTCAATAGTATTACGGCTGAAAATGACATGAAAATGGCTAATATTTTCAGAGGGCCAGATAATTATGATTATAGTGACGGGGATGCCATAGTAGCTTTTGCTAAAGCAAATGGAATAAGGGTGTTCGGACATACATTGGTTTGGCATGCCTCTATCCCAGGCTGGTTAAATAGTTTCGAGGGTACAGATGAAGAGTTTTCTACCCTTATTGAAAATTATGTAAAAGCAACAGTCACTCATTTTGCTCAGGAAAAAATGATAGTTAATGGCGAAGAAGTTTCTGTGGTTTCTGGTTGGGATGTTGTAAACGAGGTGTTTGAAGGTGGGGGCTTGAGAAGTACTTTATTTCAAAGCAGAATGGGTCCTGATTATGTTTCTAAACTATTTACATGGGCCAGAGAAGCCGATGCAGATGTTAAGTTATTTTATAATGATTACAATATGGAATTCGAAGCCGCAAAAAGGAATGCCATGCTCAATATGGTAAGCAATTTCCAGGAAAATAATATCCCTATTGATGGAATAGGTTTCCAAATGCATGTTAACCATGATTTCCCTAGCAGGAGTGATATGACAGAAGCCACTAATAGTGCAATAGCCACAGGCTTGCTAATCCATTTCTCAGAACTGGATGTAAAAGTTAATTATAATAATGATATCACAGAATTTACACAAGCAAGGGCAGACGCTCAGGAAGCTCAATATAGAACGGTTGCCGAAATATACAATACTGTACCTGCAGCTCAACAATATGGGTTGACCATTTGGGGTATGCGTGATAATGATAGCTGGTTATATGATAATGGAAGCGACTGGCCACTAATGTATGATAATGAATTTAATTACAAAATTGCTCATAGAGGGTTTTCTCAAGGGCTTCAAAGTAACTAAATATGAAATTTACTCAATATTTCTTACCCATTTTATGTGCTGCATGTCTGTTGGCCGCATGTAAAAATGAAGAGCCGGATGGGCCCAGCACCACTCCCAACGAAGCTGTTTTCAATGTCACAATCGATCCAGCTATAAGTTATCAGACTATTTCCGGTTTTGGTGGTGCCAATGGAGTTTTCAATGGTGCTTTAAACCTAAATGCTGAGCAGGAACAGAAGGTTTTTAGTACTGAGAACGATGGATTAGGTTTTAGCATTTATCGAATTAAATTACCTTATAACCCGGCAGATTGGCAAAGTCTGGTACCACAGGCTCAGGCTGCCCTCAGTTATGGAGCTAAAGTAATCGCTTCGCCCTGGTCGCCACCTCCCGCTTTGAAGAGCAATAGCAATGCCACCGGTGGATTTTTACTAAAAGAGAACTATGAAGCTTATGCCAATCACCTGAATGATTACGTGGCCTTTATGGCAGAAAATGAGGTGGAAATCTATGGCATCTCCATTCAAAATGAACCTGACATTCAGGTTTCCTATGAGTCCTGCGACTGGACGGCTGCAGATATCCGGGATTTCGTAAAAAACTATGGCGATTTAATACAGGGCACGCGATTAATGGCTCCGGAATCTTTTAATTTTAACCAGACTTACTCAGATGTATTATTGAATGATGAAGAAGCTTCTGCCAATACAGATATTATTGCAGGGCATATTTATGGCAGTGGCTTAGCCAGATTGCCTTTGGCTGAGCAAGCAGGTAAAGAAATATGGATGACGGAGTACCTGATGAACCTGGGAACAGGTAATACAGGTGCCGCACCATGGACCTCCTATTCTAATGAGGATATCTGGGATGAAACCATGGAAATGGTAATTACTGTGCATGATGCCATGCGGTTTAACTGGAATGCCTATATCTGGTGGTATACCAAAAGATATTATTCCTTTTTAGGCGATGGTACGCAAGGCACTACCGAAGGTGAAATTTTAAAAAGAGGCATTGCTTTCTCTCATTTTTCCAAATTTATCAGGCCCGGATTCGTAAGAATTGAAGCCAATGAAGACCAATCCACAGGATTAAACATTACCGCCTATGAAGGCGATGACCAAATTGTGGTGGTCATCATTAATCCCACGGAGACTGCCGTAGCGGATGTAGGTTTTTCTGTGAGCGGTGGCACAATTACCTCTGCCGGCTCCTACTCTACCACTTTACTACTGGATAGATCATTCAGAAATTTGGAAATCAATGAGAATGAGGTGGTGATAAGCGTACTGGGGAAGAGTGTAACTACGGTGGTTTTGGAGAGGTAGTTGGGGTTAACGATTGTGTTAAAAACTTTGGAGGATTTAAAACACTATACTAATAGATTTTGATAAAGATAGCAAAACCCGAGTAATTGTCGATTACCAAGAAAACCGCAATTGTTTTTAGCCTCGTGATAGATGTTGTTTAATTATTTTTCTTTTAGCGCAATTTCTAATGAATAGATATGACCGCTGTCAAAATTAAGAGGCTTGATTAAGGTCCTATCCCCGTTACCCTTTCTTATGAAGATATAGTATCGTCCGTTGGGAATATGGGTAAACTTAAAGTACCTCCCATTTGCATTCTGGGTGAATGTTGCCATTTCACTTTCTAAGATTACTTTATACATTTCTTTTATGTCTTTGCCAGTCAAGTTTCCTTCAACAACCGTAGTGATAGTGTCCATTACGCCCACTGTTTTGAAGCTCGAGATAGTGTAGAGCTGACTAACCTTAGTTTGAGATTCAGAATTTTCAACCGTTCCCTGAAAGTCTTTTCTTTGATACATTTCGACTGTTTCGCAATTCTTATCTGCGTAAATTGACTGCTAATGAAGATTGATCTACTATACGGTGTCTTCTAAAAATTAAGCAACCAATTGAAATTTCAAAACGCTCCTCAGCCCAAACTTGATCGAGGCATACTGTGTTGCCAATCAGAAAAAACGGGCTCTGCTCAGGTTGTGACTGCTCTATAAAGTTATCTGTTTTGAAGTTCAGGTGCAGAGACTGCGATGGTTTGATCGAAAAAGATGCAAAAAGATCAGAGACAAAAAGGATGCTCCGCACGCTACAATTCAACGCGCTCCCCGCACTTTTTGTCGACCAGCCCGCTACGGTTTGAACAAATATTATTTGGTTATCGAACAAGTAGCTTCTCATGAGCACCCTAAATTGACTGCCCGTAATTGAGGCAATACCTTGCAGATTAGCAGCATATCCTGTTTGTACTTTCCTGGAGTCACATCCTAGAATAGCCAAAATCAATATTATTGCAGAAAAGTATCTCATGGATTGTAGAACGATTAAATAAAATTTCGAGCGGAAAGACAAAGCGAAGCGCAGTTAACCGTGACGAAATTTGAATGAGAAAGATAAACATGATTAACCCGCAAAACCAGCATGAATTTTACTTGTTGTTGGCAATAGTTATTATTTTTTTAATACCCAGTTTATTATCGGAAGTGACCTTTTTTGATTTTATTCCACAATCCAAATTGAACGCCATACAATTTAAGACTTGAATTAAACAGACCTATTTGAATACCATTGGTTTCAATATCGTGATTTCCAAAAGCTGCTAATGAAACTCCATTTATCTTATAGTGCTTATTCATAACTAACGAAATTGATGCTCCATTAACAAAAGTGAAAAAACTGCCTGTTGCGGAAATGTCTATGCCATTAACCCATTTAGACTCCATATCTCCCAATCGATATGAAATCCATTAATTTCTTTAAAATCAGACTTAATTAATAGATTGAATTGAATCATAAATTGGTTGATGTGTTCTGGCTGCAAGACTATTAATCACAGCTAGAAATGGACTAAAAATACTTAATGGGCTAATCTCTATTTCGAGTCCGTTTATTCTTGGCCAATTTTTGGTGTCTTCATTAATCATCACAGGAAATACATTAAACATTATACCGTTAACAATGGTAGCATTGGATGGAGAATACCAAGCAACGTTCTTTTTAATTTCAGTTGTATCTCTATATACTGTTTGAGTATAGGCTGAAATATTCAAACTGAAAATAGCTATCAAAAATATTCCGAAATGCTTCATTTTCTTATTCTAACTAAATTTTAATTAAATTCTAGCAAAGCAATGTATTACAATACTTGTATTTTTTATTGATTCTTCGTTTTCTAGGCTGTACTGTCAGCTTGCGAAGGCAATAGCTTAGCTATATTTGGAATTATTGCCAACAACCGAATAAAATAACCCTAGTGTGTTTTATTCGGACTGTATTTTTTACTCACCGACAACAAACATTTACAAACATTTACAAAACCGCTTTCCATCGGTTACCCTATTTAAAGTGTTGAACCTACTTCATTACATGATCAAATCCTACATATTCATCGAAAAGCACAGCAAAACAATTAGAAGTAGGTTATTTTTGCCTAGATGATCAATGAATTTCAAAATCATCTTTATTTGTTTCTCTTCGGATTTCAAAGAGGTAATTTCTCGAATGATTTCATCTCTTTCCACTTCTGATAATTTCTTAAACGATTTTAATACGGCTGCCTCTTTAAAAGTTTCTAAAATTTCCTTTTCTGTAATTTGTTCCGTTGTCGTCAAGAGATAAAGAGTTACGGATACAAAGTCACCACCGCTTTTGTTAATTGCTTTCCTTATATCTTGGTTTACAGAAATCAATTTGTCTTGTCCTGTGATCGTAAACAGATTTATACTTCCTATTTTGTAGTCGTCAATAGTGCCTGAAACCTTTAAAGAACCCCATTTTCCTACTATGTGTTTTGTATTGGGAATTTGAATATGGTAGGTCCAGGCACCTTTTCCTGCTTCGTATTTTAATTCAAGTTTTTGGTCTTTTACTATGTATTCCATTTTATCGTTGCTTGTCTTTTAGCTTTTTCTTTAACTTTATTGCATCAATAGTGACTAATAAAAAATACTAAAATCTCATTTAATTACCTGGGCAATCCGCAGGTTTGGTTTACAACTCTACCTCCTCTATATTTATAAAGCAAAATCGTAAATCTCAGGTGCGGATTTAGGGGGCTTTCTACAAAGAGCCAAGGTTTCGTTGTCATCGATAAATATAAAGCATTTCGTATGTTTAGGTAGTTACTTTAGTTCTAGTTGTAATTAGTGCTTTACACCAAACATTTTTTGGAATGACGCGCTTTTTTGGCGAATTGCACTCGATATTTTTCAGGTTTCACTTAAAAATGGATGTAATTTTATAAACAGTAAAGAACATCTTTAATTGATCTACCCACAAAGCTTTCCCAGGCTCAAAAAAAAGGTAGAGTAGTTCCTTAAACTAATTCACTATATTTTTTCTGTAATAAGGCAATTAAGCCTCATAATGAAATTGAGCAAATGGTAGTAGCTCAGATTTATTTTTCTCAATACAAAAGATTTCATAAAGGCAAAAATTCAAAACTTTTACTATTACTATTAAAACAGTGTATAGCCAATTATTACTGATACGGTTTTATAGTAAGATATCCAAAAAGAATGCTCAACAATATCTCTGCTGGTTTGATATCTCAATTCTAAAGTATATTTATCATTATGCTTATAACCTATACCAAATGCCAAATTATTTATTGATTTAATTTCAAAAGTTGCTCCGGTACTATATTTAATGATTGAATTATAACTTATATCTGAAATTAATGAGCTGTTAAAAAAAACTTTAGAGTCCTTATTTAGAAATACATAATACCTTATTCCAATTGGAATTTCTACTGATTGATAATCAGTTCTAACACTCCTGTTTTGTAACTCTTTTTCCGATATGTAGTATTGATATGACGGTTCAATGATTATTGCCCACTTATTTTTATTGAATGGCAGAATGAATTCTGCCTCAATCCCGAATCGGAATGTTAGCTTATTGCCAAAATCTATAACTTGATCATCATAAAAAATATTTTCTAAAGATAATTTCGAATTATTTAGACCCGGCCGAAGATTTAAATTAAATAAATTCTTCTTTTGAGTTTCAGCATAATTGATGTAATCGTCACTACTACACTCATTGAATTCGACAAAGAATTTAACCAATTGACCTTTTTCAAAGTCTAAGTTATTAATCTTGTTAAGGGTGATTGTTGAACATTTTAAATCACTGATCAATTGTTGCCTATATGTGTTGTTTTTACCAATACTATTTCCTTCAGCTTTATATCGCTTATATATTAATTGCTCTATATCGTTTTTCTTTACCGAGTAAAAGAATCTTCTTACCTCACCATCAATAAACTCGTATAAATCTGCCTGGCCTTCTACTAGTACCTTTAGGAATAATTCTTCCTTATTAAATATTGGATTTTTTTCATCGCTTAATTTATTAGTGTTATTGCTAGATCTGTCAATATTTACTGTAGCCCTTTCGTATTTTGAAAAATTATTAATGCCAAATTCTTTCACTGACTTTATGGTCTGTCTCTTAGATTCACCATCTTCTTTTAGTTTATATTCAAATTCATTCGGATTTCTTCGCCAATCAATATTTTTGATGAAACAATCAATTTTCTGATCGTTATTATCTATATAATACCCTTTTTCAAAGGCTATTTGGCAATAGCAACTAAAACTTAAGATTGATAACAGAAGTAATAAGAGGAGCTTTTTCATTAATTTTTTTATGTGGTAAATATTTACTTCTTTCCAAACTCAGCTTTCCTATAAAAATGGACTTTTGTAAATCACATGGAAAACAATAACTGCAATTTCCTAAAAAATCACAATTGACTTCTAAACTATTTATACTTGAAATGCTAATTCTTCACTGCTCCGGATTGTAAATTTATTGAATGAATTTGAGTTTGGATTGAAAGCAATTGTGCAGATAAATGCACCAGTCTCTTGCGAAAAAATAATAACCATATCAGGATGCAAACTAGAAAAGAATATAGATAGAATGCGATATACCACGAACTTTTATCAGAATTAACGTTTTGATTGTATTTGAGAATTGTTGCTCTTCCCCATGAAATCAAAGCATCGCAAATTTTTATAAGTAGGAAATGGTAATATAAATAATACGAGGGATATGAGCTTGGTTTTAATTTCCTATTCAGATTTTTCAAGTTTATCGCTATCCCATTTAGAGGTATCGACTGCTGCCTTATAAGTGCTTTGTAGGAAATCCAATAGCATTTTCTCTGGATCATCTGACTGTTGCACATCTTCATACTTTAGAAAGAACTCTCCCATTTCAGCACTATAAAAAGCTTGAGGTGGTTGCACTTCCTGCTTTCCAAAATCAGCATCGCTTGGATAAGCGTAGGAGTAAAACACAGGTGTCGGGGAGTCTTTAGACCCGGGCCAAAAACCTGCACTACTTACTTCGTGAGAATAGGCTTCCTGCATCACTTCTAAAGGCATATTTGGTATTCCTCCCTGGTGGAGAGGGGCCGTGTTTCCTGAAAATCTCGTAACGGCTAAATCAAAAGCTCCCCAAAAAAGGTGTACAGGACTGCATTTTCCAATAAATTCACTCCTAAATTTATTAAATACCTGATTTGTTTTTAACATGGAGCGCCAGATAGTATTGGCTGCTTCCGGATCATACACCTGCTGCTTTGTGTTCTCGGGAAAAGGAATAGCATGTGGCAATTCATTTGGTGCAGTGTGAATTTTTATGTGAATATTGATGCTTGCTAATTTATCAAATAATTCCTTGTAGAAGTCAGCCACAGTTCCAGATTGCAAATCCATGCTCACTGAATCCGTCTCCGAACAATGAATGAATAGTTTATGTTGCTTAAAATCAAAATCGATCTGGAATATGTGCCCATCATAAGGTATTGCTTGAGTGGAATACCCTGTTGCTGAAACATAAAGTGTTGTGTGCCAAGAATGATTTTGCCATGGCATGGTTTTCAACCTGATTTTACCTACTATTTGTATCCATTGATGGATGGTTTCCAGGGTTTCCTGAATTTCTGCGAAATTAAGAACGGGCCAATTATGCTTATTTTGCATATTCTATTTTTTCCTGTAGTGAACAATTCAAATTTAACCTTCAGTTACAATTATCCAAACCATTTTTTCTTTTTAACTACATTGAGCCTGTGAAGTTGTATAATATCAGCGAACATTGATTTTAAAATTCCTGAAAAAGTATTTCAATTCAACTTTTTCTTCCTTTATTTTCGACCATCCGCTGTTAGGTTTTCTTTCACTGAAATATTCCATATATCTCTCCTTATCAATGGTATTTTAAGTACTTTGTGTCCAGCCGAAATAAAGAGCTTCCTGAACTATTTCACTCCAACAAACCGAAGCACTTTGTATGGATAACTTAAACTAAAAAAACCAAACAGATTGAGATGACTGATGATTTTTTTCTCACCATTGTCGCCAATCTACTCGGCTTTTAGTTCTCCTGAATTTTGCTCAGGTGGCGACCACTTCCTCAGTAACCGTAGATTCCTTTTTGTTTGCTTTGTCAGCTTTCAGTCCAAAAAGAGGCCTGAACCACCTAATTCTCCTTATCAGGAACTCATAGCAGATGAAGCATCCGGCAAAAGTGAAAATAACCACAGCTATTAATTTTGCAATAGGATGGAAATCCATTGGAAAGAGGAGCCAGGAAGCCAGGTATAAGAAGAACATATGAACGATGTAAACGGGATAGGCTGCATTGCTTAAATACGCTAAAGTTCTGCTCGGTCGGTTAAGGTATTTGTACCCAAAGCCAAAGACAGTGAAAATCCATAAATTAGATTCTAAAGGGATTAAATAGGTAGTGAGGTCAATTGTGATCTGCTCAATACGCAAAAGATAAAGAGCAAAAGCCATAATTAACAAGAACCATCTCAACCGAGTGACATTTTGCCAAAAGGAAGAGCCGAAATAGACACAGAAAAACCCTGTAAGGAAAGCAATCATCCCTATCCAAAAGCCATGAGCTGTCATTGCGTAAATCTCAAAATTTTCTGGTTGCACAAGTTTAGCCTCTGCTATAAACGGAATAATGAGCACCAGTAGAGCAAATGGGTTAGCCATGAATTGACTTAATGCTGCATAAATTTTACCCTGTTGTCTGTTTTTGAAGTAGAAAAACAAAGGCATAAAAATTAGTACATAAATGAATATGTTCGCTAAAAACCACAGATGCGCAGGATTTAGCATAAATGATAAATCCTGACTATAATAAGATTGCCACAGCCATACATGCAAAGGTACTATCACTAACATCCCAAAAATGAATGGTACTAAGATTCTCTTCGTTCTTTCCAGCAGTAGTGTTTTCCAGTTACGCCTTTGAATGGCGAAGTACACACCCATCCCTGAAACAAAAAATAAAAGAGGAATTCTCCACACATTGAGCATGGACATAGGAGTCCAGAGCCCTTCCAAGCTCTCACCATTTTGGATAAACCCAATAAACACGCCCCATGGTTGAAAGCCAATTGCTATATGGTATATTAACAATAAACCGATAGCAATGACCCTTAACCAATCAATATCGTATCTTCTATCAACATGCATAAGCCAGTTTTTACTGATGATTTTTAATTAATTCAGCGATCACTTTTCTATCTTTCTGCAATTGCTCATAGTCCAGTTTTAAACCTAGAGGGCCAAGACTTTTGCTGATCTGATCATACATAGGTTTTAACACTTCAAATGGAGCTGATACCGATTCAAGTGCCGTGGCATCATAAGAATTCTTCACTGAAACGGTTGCATTTTTCGCCAGCAGAGCTTTTACAATTTCCACTCTTCCATAGAATGCTGCTATATGTAGAGGGGTAGAGCCATCGGCACTTGTGGCGTTGATATCGGCCCCGCTTTCAATTAGTAATTTGGCTGCTTCTGTTTTTCCAAAAGTTGCCGCTATATGTAAAGGAGTTGAACCATAATCGTCCTTTTCATTGAGGTCCGATTTGGCAGCAACATGTTGCTTGATCACTTTGGTGTTTCCGAAATAGGCGGCTTCCTGAATAGGGGTTTCGGGCTTTTCTACTTTGCTGGATTCCGAGCCTTTTTCTTTTGCTTGCTGACAAGCTACTGTTGAACCTAGCGCCAGCATTATTACTAAAACGCTTACAAATTTTGCTGATTTTAATTGAATTGTTTTCATGTGTATTTTTTTGTTAAAAGTTTTTTTGATTTCTACAAAGGTCTATGGAAACAGTGGACGACAGTTAGCAAGAATGCTGAATTGAATATAAGCCATGCATTTTGTGTAGCAATTATGCATTCCGAACTATAAAATATGATGCAAAGGCCTCAAAATAAGCTTTGTAAATGGAATTTTAATTTCCGATTATTGTATTTCCTCAAGCGATGAAATGCAAGACTATCTAGACCATAAAAATCCATTTTTACAAAAGGTTGTATCTGTAATCCAAGATAATCTGGGCGATGAGCAATTTGGTGTAACGGAGTTATCTGAGGCTTTGAACATGAGCAGATCCAATCTGCTTCGTAAAATTAAGCTGGAAACGGGAGAATCCGTTAGTGTTTTCATCAGGAATGTTCGTTTGCAAAATGCAATGCTCTTATTACAGCAGGAGGAATTGACAGTATCTGAAATTTCCTATCGGGTAGGTTTCAGCAGTACTTCCTATTTCACCAAGTGTTTTCGTGAATTGTATGGTAAAACGCCTGGGGATTTTACAAAAAACAATGAAGAGGAAGAAATTTCGGCACCTTTGCAGGAAGAGGGACAGAAATTAAATCATTCCAAAAGAAACATACTGATTGCGACAGCCATTTTTGTGCTTGCAATTGTGACAAGTCTATTTTTTTTCCTGCCCCAGGAGCAAGAAGCAGATAGTCAACTCAGTAAAACCATAGCGGTATTGCCATTTATAAACGATAGTGCCGACAGCACTAATGTGTATTTCATGAATGGATTGATGGAAGCTATTCTGGATAACTTTCAGAAAATTGAAGACATGAAAGTGACCAGTCGCACCACCTCTGAAAAATATAGAAACAATTCCAAATCCATTCCTGAATTAGCCGAAGAGTTGAATGTGAACTATTTTGTGGAAGGAAGCGGGCAAAAAATCGGTGATGAGATTGTACTCACTATCCAATTAATTGAGGCACCATCTGACAAGCACCTTTGGTCCAAAAGGTATAAACGAAAGCTCAAAGATGTTTTCGATTTGCAAGTGGATGTGGCCAAAAGCATAGCTGCTGAAGTAAATGCGATTATCACTCCTGAAGAGCAGAAAAGAATTGAAAAAATTCCTACTAATAATCTGGTGGCCTATGATTATTTCTTACGGGGACTCACCTTATTAAAAGATGAAACCGGCAATGGCCTGCAGGAAGGGCTTAACCAATTTAAGAAAGCCATTCAGGAAGATAACCAATTTGCCAATGCCTATGCCTATGTGGCTATTTCCTATTACTACCTGGACCTTTACAGGCAAGAGAAGCAACATACAGAAGATTTAAAAAACTATGCAGACAAAGCCATCCTTTTAGATGCGGATTTGGGCGAGAGTTTAATAGCAAAAGCATTGTACCTGATGCAAATACAGGATTATACAAATGCAATAGAAGCTTTGGAAGAAGTACTGCAATATTATCCTCATGAGGCCTGGATCCATAATTTCCTATCAAATATTTATGCCTATATGCTGCCAAATACTGAAAAATACCTCATCCATGCCTTGCAAGGTATTCAGGTAGCAGTTTCCGATAAAGATTCTGTTGCTACAAGTTATACCTACTTGCATTTAAGCAATGCACTTGCCCAAACAGGTTTTATGGAAGAGGCTGAAAAGTACGTGTTAAAGTCGAAGGCATATAATTCCTATAACCATTACTCCAAATACCTGCATGAGTACATTAAGTTTAGTAAGCATGGTGACCTGCAGCAAACGAAAGCTGCAATGATGGAAATTTACAAGGAAGACACCACCAGGATAGATGTGATCCAGGAGATCGGCAAAATATGTTATACCTTAAAAGAGTATACTCAGGCATGGGTGTATTATGAGAAGCTAATTACCATGAGATCAGCCATGCAATTAGATCTTTACCATAATGAGGATGCAAATATTGCTTTTGTTCTGGAGCAATTGGGCCGTAAAAAAGAAGCAGAAGCCTTTTATGACAGCTATTTAGCTTATGCCAACAAGGATCAGTCTATCTACAACGACTTAATTTTTGCTTCCTACTATGCTGCAAAAGGCGATATAGAAAAAGGAATGGAGCACTTTAAAGCTTTTACCAAACAAAGCAATTACCAATACTGGTTTGTGCTATTCCTGGAACGAGATCCTATTCTGGCAAAAATGAAAAATCATCCTGATTATCAGGTAACCGTTCAAAAAATAATGTCAACATTTTGGGAAGACCATGAGGATTTACAATCGGTGTTGATAGAAGAGGAGATTATTGAGATGTAAGGTTGCTGTAGTTGGTGCTGACTATGTAAAGTCTTTCGTAGGGGAGGTCATGGTTTTAGTGATTCACTTGGAACTTTGATTTCGTAAATAGACCAAATTTTGATCTCTTAGAAATTCAGCTATAATCACATTCTTGGTGTTATTAATATTCTTCAATCACATAAGAATGGCTTTATTTTCTATGTTTACAGGTGTTTTTGTGACTTTCTTCACACTTTAGTCACATAAAATCACCACTATCGACCATAATGAGTGGCGATTAGAAAGTTAGAATTCATTTTTAATGAGTAATCTATTTTATTTTCTTCCATTCTGTTATACCATTTTGGTCGGCAGTAAAACCTGTAATTTTGCCTTCTTTATTCCTGATAAACTGTAACTGAGCATTCACGGCTTTTGATTCCATTTTATCAGTCTCTGTTATTTTCAGTTTAGTTCCGGTTCCTTTGGCTTCAGGAAAATCGAGCAATAACACATCATCTGCCATCAAGATTTCAATCAATTTAGTGCCCCCCTTTAGCTGATAGGTTCCAAAATATTGCTCGTATTTTGCGTACTGCAATTGATTCTTGTCTTCTATGTTCAAAGGTTTGTCCAGCACTACGCTCGCTAAATAGTTAGCCACTTCTTCAGTTCTTTCCAACGATTTATTGGATAAAATACAAACGAACAAATCTTCAACTGGGAGATAAAGACCATAACTAGTAAACCCGTAAAGGTTCCCTCCATGTTGAATGGTTTGGTGGCCTAGTAAGTCTTTTATAAAAAAACCATAACCGTAGCCAGTCCTGCTCCCAGTGCTTGTTTGTTTTTCTATAGTCAGGCTTTCCACTACAAAATCGGTTAAAATTGTATTATTCACTAATTCCCGATTCCATATCCATAAATCATCCACAGTGGATACAATAGCACCTGCCGCGTAAGGAACTGAACCAACAATCTTAGGAGAAGGAATCAGCTCGCCCTTGTATGATCGGTATCCTTTTGCAATGCTTTTCTTTTTTGTTTCATCGGTGTACCACAAGCTTGTGGAATTCATTGTTAATGGTTCAAAGAAATTCACTCTTAAGTATTCTTCGAGTGACATACCTGACACTTGTTCTACCACAACCCCAAGTAATGGATAATTGGAATTGCTGTACTGAAACTGTGTACCCGGTTCAAAAGCTAAAGGTTTGTCCTTGTAGTAGGCAATAAGTTGTCCAGGTGTATGTTCCCTGGAAAGTAAGTTCATTTCTTCTTCATCAACATCAAAGAATTCTGGTATGCCTGAAGTCTGGGATAGCAAATGATGAATTGTAACTGGAAATTTTTTATTTGGAAAATACTCAACATACTTTTGAATAGGATCATCCAGTGAAACTTTACCCTCCTCTACCAACTGAAGTACGGCAGCTGAAGTGAATTGCTTTGTCATAGACCCGATTTGAAAGATCATATCGGCTTTTATAGGCCTCGCCTTTTTGAGATCTGCAAGACCAAATGGCTTTTTGAAAATTATCTGATTGTTTTTCGCTATCAAAATGACGGCTCCCGGATTATCTGCGTGGTACTCCTTCGCCAGAAATTGCTCAATTGTTTTAATTTGCTTACTCTGAGCGTAAATTGAAAGGCTTGTGGAGATGGCAAATAGCAGGATAAGGAATACCTTTTGGTTCATAAGAATGCAGTTTAAGCGATTGATCTCAATTACGATGCCAATCGTGATTGATACATACGATACGCATGAACCATGAAGACAGGCTTGAGTTTTGTGAACTACTTTTAAAGGTAAAAGATTATAATATTATTGAATTAAAAGCTTTTATTTCACCTGAATTGCTTCGGTTTCAAACCTTCTCTGGCACTTTCTACTATTTCAAAGATCCTCTTTTGCCTTGTTTCTGATCTCTTAGCAAATGTGACCCAGTGCAACAAAATCTTTGTATCGGAATTACTGAGCTTGTCAAAATACTCCATCGCGTTATCATATTTTGTTAATTCAGCTTTTAAATCTTCGGGGACAACCATTGCTTCTACTTCATCTAAAAGTGACCAGGAGCCGTTGCTTTTAGCAGTTTTGATGCTATCATAACCCGCTTGGGTCATTAGCTTCTGCTGAATGAGCTTTTCAACTTTTTCCTTATTGATTTTTGACCATGTGCTGCCTGGCTTTCTTCTGCTGAAGTACTGCATAAACCTTTCCTGATCGATCGTCCTTCTGGTACTATCTATCCATCCAAAACAAAGCGCTTCCTCTACTGCGTCACTCCAGCTTAGTGAAGTAACACTGGCGGACGACTTATAATAAACAAGCCACACAGACTGTTCCGACTGATGATTTTTTTCTAACCATTGCCGCCAGTCTGCCCGACTTTTAGGGCAAAACGTATCAATTTGCTGCTTTGACATATACTTAAGGGTATGCAAACCAAATAATTACAACAAATGTAGTGGTGAAAAGTGACAACCCCTCGTCAAGAGCCCCGAAACTGAAATAATTTATCGCTCCTTACTTAAATTTATACAAATGAAATCCCATGTTTTCCGCATATCTGAGCAACCTTTTCAAAATCCGGCGGACCAGGAGGTAAGGCAGCTAATTCTTTAAACATTACTTCCACCCCTGCAGGAAAAGCGCTTGTGATCATTTTAGCTTTTTCTGTTCCAATCACTTTCCATGAATGAGGTATATTTTTGGGTGCAAAAGCAGTATCCCCAGCTTCCAAAACGGAAGTTTTTCCATCAACCATTAGTTCGATCTGTCCTTTTATTACCCTGAAAATTTCATCCTCTTTTGTGTGGACATGCGGAGGAATGCCCACTCCAGGTTCAACATCATCCACCCATTCAACAATTTGATTATCGGTTTCACTTCCCACCAGCTTATGCGTTTGTATATCTCCCAGCACGTTGAGCACCTGCCCTTCTTTTCCCTTAATAATTTTTGGGTTGAGCTTATCCTTTGCTTTTTCAAGCAGTTGACTACTTTTGGCTAATCCGGGAACTAACGCCAACCCAAATCCTAAACCCGATGTTTGAATAAATTTTTTTCTGTCCATAACTCGTCTTTTTTTTAAACAAAGATAGTTCTGGACTGTGATACAGGCATGTGGAAAAACACGGCAATACCATAGAATATAGGGAGATTCAGCTCTTCCGGAGTTGTGATGGGGTGGAATCTGTATGTTTTTTGATGAAATAGCTAAAATAGTCGGGCGAGGTAAACCCTAGTTCAAAACCTATTTCCTTGATGGTTTTATCGGTAAATTTCAGGCTGTTACGGGAGCGCATGATCAGTTGCTCGTCTATCAGGTGTTTTGCATTTACCCCCAATACTTCTTTCACACATTCGTTTAAATACTTATCGGACACATTGAGGCTATTGGCATAGTAGCCTACTTCGTGATGATCAGAAATATGCAAATCAATACTTTTCTTGAATTTATAAACCAGGGCAGATTTTGCATTATTATCTGTAATCACAGACTTGATATTACACTTTCCGTCACAGTAAACAAAAAATGTGTTCAGCAAGGAAAGGATGGCTTCCTCCTTGTGTCGCAGATTGGTGCTAATTAATTCATCAAGCATTTCAAGTATGGCTTGAATCCGTGTTTCGATACCCGGTGATAGGCTTATTTTTGGAATTTCATTCACGCTAAAAAGACGTACTTCTGTAATATGAAGGTTCTTGAAAGTAGGGTCGTTTAAAATTTTCTTCGGAATTAAAAGCACGTATCCCGCTGATGTGGTAGCATCTTCTTTCAAAATCTTCCAGTCGTAGTCAGGGTTTAAAAAGAAAACTGCATTTGAGACATTTTTGTATAGTGTTTTGTTTATTTCTATCCCTCTTACGCCGTTGTGAATCCAGCAGACTGCATAACAATCATCATGCTGCTTTAGAGTGGTTTTGTTAATAATACGTACTACTTTTACAGTTTCCAGGTTCATTCTTTTCTATCTATCGCTCTATCATATTGATTAACACACAATTAAGTATAGAACAATTTCCATTAAAAATTACATTAATGCAAGGAATAGATGATTTACTGTATCACCTCGACTCATGACTCTCTATAGAATTTGCAAATAAGGTTTTGTACAATAGCAGCGTTATCTAAAACTTATTGTGGATCATTATTATTAAGGTAAGCCTTATTTTCCTTTAAAAAATTGGCGTATAACTGTGTCAGAGATTTCTCACTATCAATCACATCTGAAAGAAGATAGGAAAAACTTACCATGACTTCTAAGTCACTATTGTTGATATTGTCATAAGTAAAATCAACAAGTCTTTTGATTTTATCTGAAAGTATCACTGAAATGTATTCTATTTCCAATAACTGGGAGATCAGATTGAATTCCAGCAGCTCTGCTTTGTTAGCAATAAAAAACCTTAGGCTAATATTTTTGATGGTTGCAGCTTGAAAGCCCCCCAAGGAACTGATCATTTCACCTAGCGTTTGCTCCTTCACGAAATCATAGTTTTCAAGGGAGTCAGCCAGCACATTATGTAGCTGCAGCACCGAATCTACTTCTGCCTGACTTATCTTAATCTCACTTTCTATGGCTAAAAGAGTCTTTTCGAGGTAATTATTATTTTCTATTCTTTCTTTTAAATTACCCAGAGAAACTGCTATTAGCACGCCAATTACAACAATGATCACTTCTCTTAAAAAGTATAAAACTCCTTTTCTGTTTTTCATCCTACTTTATTTTTCAGCGCTCAATGAAATATGCACTTATTAGATTAGATGAAATATAGAAAAAACTCTTGTTATTTGAAAGCCACGCTCAAAGGCAGACCCCTAGCGATCAAAGCAGAACATTTGTTAATTAGCATCTCATCTTTTTTTCTAATGGCCATACCGGATCAATTAAATATTTGTTATTCGCTTCTGTAAAACTTTCCAACAAGTATGTTATAACAATTGCATTAATATTAACCAAAATCCAACTTTGTGATCTCTTTACGGGCAACAGCTTTTTGCCAGAAAGGTTAAAAACGACTCGGTCTTTTATCATTGATTCATTATGCTATTATTACCCTGTTCACTCCTTTCAATTACCTCAATTTTATTAGCGATGCTAATGTCAAATGGTCTGTTGAGTAAATAAATGACCCCTCCTGCCCAAATAATGATGAGGAGCCACAGTAGTTTTCTCATATTTACTCTTCCATTGGTTAGAATAGGTACCACAAAAAATGATATGAGAGTTCCGAACATTAAAGTAAAAATAAGGGCAAAAACAATGCTATGATGCAGACCTGCTACCAAATAGGCTTCCTGAGGCTCGCCGGGATTTACGTAAGCCTTTACAAGTACACCCTCTTCCAGCAATTGCCTTATCTCACCATTATTTTCCACATTATCATTAAACCCATAGCCAACAGCGAGGCCATCGTTAGAATATTGCTTTCCCTCAAATTGGTATTTATATTCAGATATAGTTCTGAATGTAGTATTAGTACTACTGCTGGAACTTTCTGTATTAGAGAAAAGTATTTCAGCTTCTACCTGAGGCCAGCTATACACAAGGAAGGATTTGCTTGTAATAAAAAGGGAATAAATAAGTATACCGCTGAAAAACAATAGAATGACTATCAGGAAAATACCTCCACACCCAAATTTTCTATTCTTACTACTCATATTGATTTCTTTTTTGATGCAACAATGGTGTCGATACTTTTCTTTAAGGCTACGATAAAGTTATCATAATTTTCTACCGTGTTCAATTGATTCATGGGCGTCATTCCTGCGAAGCGATATAGATTGAAATTCATTATAAGCAGCTGTAATTGCTGGCCGTTGGTAGCCATAAAAATTTTGGTACCCTCTGGCGGACTGATTTTGCCCCCTGTCTTATTTAAGCAGCGTATTACATCCAGCAATTTAGCATCATGAAGTTCCTGATCAGCACTTTTTTCCTCAGCTGACAAATAATAATCGGACGTCATTTCTTTGTCGTCAACCAATATCTCAAGCGGTAGAGGCTCTTTGAAAAACAACATATAACTCTCACTCTTTTTATTCCCTCGTTCAAAAGAGATAGATTTGGGCCTGATGTACATTTTGTGCAGAAATTTAGTGCCTTGGAATTCAACCGAGATAAAAAATAAAGGATAGCGTTCCGAAATACCGGACACCTTAATTTCTGACATTTTTAATTCATATTCCTCAGTTGTGGAAAAAAGTAAATTTTCACCGCTTAAATGCCTTTGCTTGAACCAACTGCTAAAAAATTTGGCACTTTTGACCTCTGCAAATAGATGCGAACGGCTTTCTTCAAATTTCAAACCAGGCAATCTTTGCTTAAATATCGGGATAATTACCTCCTGTTTTACATTTCGCTCAATGCGATGTCTTTTAGAAGTATCTGCTCCGATACCTAAAAGAAAGTAAGTGATAATGGAAAGGAAAACGGAGCCTCCAAATCCTATCCAGCCATGTTGGATAATTCCATAAAAGAGGGAAATGACAAGTATGAGAGCCCACGCTAGCGCTTTTGCGGTAGAATTGTAGCCGAAAGTTTCGTATTTTTTACTTTTTTCATTGATGATCTCCTTATAAGGGGATAAGTCCATCGCATACAGAATTAAGAGCCTTTAAACGGTATAAATATAGTGCAACTTATCGTAATATAAGAGGAGTTCCAAGATCACTTTTACACAAAGACCAAGACAAAACCAGCTTGCTACACTGAAAGGAGCAATTAATGCCCTCCTGACCAAAGCGATATCTCTTGCCAGCTATGAAAAGCAAACGCAAATTACAGGCTATGTAGCAGACACTTTGCTACCAGGTGCTGAGCAAATTGGTTTGATGTTATGTTAGCATCTCGTTATTTTTTTAGTTTACCACATTAATAACGTTCTTAATCTACAAATGTAACTAACTCGCAGATTTACTTTTCGACTTAATTTTCCCTGATATCAGTAATGGAATTCCAGCACCAAGTAAAAGTCCTGAAAGGAAATCTGACCCATCATTTTTGAAAGGAAATTGTAAAAGAATACCAATTATTAACATAATTAACCCTATGACTCTTATTCTATTCATAATTTATTCTTTCGTTTGTAATATTGCTCTGCCAAGGAATGCGCTACGGTTGGGCTAAAAAACTGTGGCGTATTAAAAGCCCTTCACTGTCGGGCACAGATAAAGGTAGCATAATGCTAGAATATTTCAATTCTCTGCGAGCCCGCCATTGTTTTTAGCCTCGTGTTGTACAACGTTTTTTATTCATAGTCAGGAATATTCAACCCCAAGATTATATCTCTATTAGCAGTCCAAATTCCATTTTTCATTTCGAGTTTTACAATTCCGGAACTTCCTCGATTTTTCTCGGATTGCTTAATTTCTTCTGTGAGAGTCGGGTCGCTCTCAAAAAGAATACTATCTATGTAATAAGGTGTGGTATTTGGTTCCTTAACATAGATATGAATATGTTGAGGCTCTTGAACTTCAGGATAGTTGGCAGGTCTGAAGGTGAAAAATGTGTACTCCCCGCTGTTATTAGTCTTTAGCCAGCCCCTATACTGCCCGTGAAGTTTTTCCCATCCTATTGGGTCATCACTAGGTTGATAAACCCCATTTCTGTCAACATGGTATATATATAGAATTACGTTACTAGCTGGAGTCTTTCCGTCTGTTTCAAATACTTTCCCTGATATTTTAATCTTAGGCGTATTTTCCATAAAGCCAGGCAATGTATCAGTTGCCTTGGGCTGAAATGAAAAAAGGCGATAGTCCATTAGTGCTTCACAGTCTTGACACGGTCCTCCAACTTGTTTGTCTTGTGCTAGGATGATATTGTTTAGGAGGGCCAGTAATGAAATGGTGATTAAAAATTGTCTCATAATAGTCGTTGTTTAATTATTGTTTTTTTGAGTTTATTTTTTGAGCGAGTAGGTGATCCATCGAGTATTTTCCTGCTCCTGTAACTAAAAGGAAGAGATATACAATCAAGTATAACAGGGCTTTCTCTTTGACGATGAATGCTTGATCTGCATTAAATATAAAAGAGGCAACAACCATGGTGAATGAAAGCGGGATCACCGCGAGTCGGGTCAAAAGACCAAGGGTCAGAAGAAATGAACAAATTACCTCAGCAAAAATAGCGAGTAGTAAACCACTCTCAGAGCCTAGCCCGATGAGTTCTGGGAGGCTGTTTTGGCCCTCCGAATAATTCTTTAGTTTTGGCCAACCATGCAGGTAAACCATTAATGTGGAGGTGCCTATTCTGAGCATAAGAAAACCCAATCCGGATACCTTATCCTTTGGAGATTGGAGAAGGGGTGTTAAATACTTTTCAACCATGATGTCTAATGAATTTTACTGTCCGAACACTTCTTGTGAAAAAAAGCGTGCACTTAGCGCTTGATTTGTTTTAGCCTAAATGTAGGGATTATTAAGGGACTATGAGGACAGTAATTTATAACCTGAGGAGTTTACATCATAACCTGATAGTTAATGTAGAATGCCCTTTAAAGGTTTAGCATAATTACGACTTAGTCGAACTGTCTTACCACATTTTAAGACTAAATCATGATCACCATTGCCTCGTGATTTTGAACTTTCTATTTGGTCGGTATTCACGATGGTTGATTTATGAATGCGTTTGAAGTTTTCAGGTAATGATTCGATGATATTCTTCAGACTGTCAAGTACGACATGCTTATTTTCTAACGTATTGACTTCTAAATATGGACCATCAGAAACAATCAAGTTTATCTTTTGAGTTTCTACGAACATTGTTTTACTGCCATTTTTAATTCGAAAAGTATTTAGATTACTCTTTTGGTCTTTACTTTTTATGACCTTTTTGCTAAAGTGATAGTAAATGAAAGAGAAAATAATATAGAACGAAAGTCCTAAATAGAGTCGAGTTGATAGTTTTTGAGTTAATAATAAAGTTAAAGGCCAAGGCTTGTCATTTATTGTAAATGAAAAAATGTGGAGAAGTAATGAGAAAACTAATAAGTGTGATAGCGTAATAAGGATAATTAGAAAGGACTTTTTCAGTAGAATCTTCCTTTTGCCTTTATTCAAGTTGAATTTATTCTGTAGGTGCAGAAGTAAAAGGGTAAAAGGTATAAATACAAACCAAAATAGCTTGTATGATAATGACTGGATTAAAGAGAAATCACTGTTATTCAAAACGGATTTGATATAGTCTTGACCAAACTCTAGAGATGCTAATAGCGAAACAGTAATGGCGAGCCAATAAAGTATTTTTTCTTCTTTAACCTGATTTGGTAGTGGAAGGAATAAGTTTGAAAAAAATGCTGAACCAAGAAAACTTCTCATCACAATAATGTATAATAATTAACGAACATTTTTTGAAGATAATCAACAAGGATTTTATTTTCCATTACGGATCACAATATTGTACAACGGTCTAGTATAAGAATAGTAGCGGATTTTACGCACTTACTTTTCGGTTAAACACAGACCTTTCTTATATTTACTTACTTTGATTTTGGCGATTAAACCGCTATTATTTTTATACATTGTTGTAAGCTGGCTTTCTTCATTCAGCTTGGTTTTCCGATGTTTCTTATTTAGTTCGGAATGAGCGTTGGCAAGACATACTCTTTTGCAATTTTTGGTGTAGCGTTGGCTTTAGAGAATTGCAAATGTGTATGGCTTTAGCGTTTGGCTCTTTTTTCAATCAGCTTAATTATTTCTTTAAATTCTTTTTTATTCGTTTCGCTTAGAGATTCCATAAACTTCTCAATTCTTTCTTTTGATTTATAATCTAAATTAAGTCCGTTTAATAAGTTTACCTCATTTTCTATATTTTCGGTAAATAAATCCGATTTCCCTTCTTTTTCTATATTCAACATTTTTGCAAATCGACAAAATTGTCCAATTTCGAACTGAACGTCTAAAATTAGATTGTATTTACCTTTTGTTAAAGTCTTTTGTCTATCAATTGCTTCAATTCTTCCTTCTCCTAAAGTTTCAAGAAACACTCTTTCATTAATTTCAAAACTATCCTTTTCAATCTCTGAAATAGATTTAGTGTTTTTTCTATTTAATGCCTTTTTAAACTCCGCTCGACTTTCGGAAATTTCGAGTAAGCGAATAGAAATTGCATCAATATAATCAAGGTCTTGAACGTTTTTCCATTTTGAAGGAATAATAGATTGTCCGTGTAATGCACCTATTAAACCACCTGTAAATGCAGCAATACTATCTGTGTCAGTTCCGATTGAATTTACAGCTTGCTCAATTCCTTTTAATGGTTCTTTCGAATACTTACAAGCTAAATAAATACCTGCAATTACAGTAGAAGTACCTGAACCTTTCGTCTCGTTTTTATAACAGCCAAGTTTAGATAACGCATCAAAATCAGATGAATTATTAGTAATTAATTTATACGTTGTTCTTAAATATTCTTGTGTTTCATCAACTATAGTTTTGAATAAAATTCTAAAAGGTTCTTTAGCGTTTTTATTCCATTCAGTTTCCCAACTTTTTAATTTTGGACTATCTAAAAAGTCGATAGAGAATTTTTGATGAATGTCTTTTCCTAATTCGGTAAGAAAGTTCTTGTAATCAAAATTTTCGGGATTAAATCTCAAAATAGTGTCAACGGAATATCCATAAAGCATAGCTCCTAAAATCGCTCTTGGATGTCCGTGAGTTATTATACTATTGCCAAAGATTTCTTCTTTGATTTTATCTTGTTCTCCGAAATTTGCTAATGCAATTGGCAGTATTCTCATTGCTGCACCATTTGCACCACTTTCTCTATAGTCGATTGTAGTTTTACCTGCTTTAAATGTGAAAAAGTTATTATTCCATTTAGCAGATTTTCTTTCTATTTTTCGAGCTGCATTTTTTATGGTTCTTCCTGCACCTCTTGAATAAAGTAACCAATCTGTTAGTTCTTTTTTTGCAAAATATTGTTGGTCGACAAAACCATCTTTGTTGATTGAACGAGCGACTGAAAGTAAGAGTTGAGTATCATCAGAATACGAACCTGAATTAAGTTTATCGACATAACCGTAAAATCTACCACCAACATTTTTTTCCCAATCGTGAAAAGAATTGATGTAATCAGTTCCAAACTTTTTCTTTAAAGAACTTTGACTTTTTTCAAATTCAGTCATCCAGCCTAAAGCATCTCCAATAGCTGCAAGTTTTAAGCTGCCTTTATATTTTGTTTCTGCTTTCATAATATACGATTTGGTGAAAATATTTCCTTGTCAACTACAAATTTACTTGTATCAAAAGAATACATTGCTCCTTTAGCTGCTGCCAAGTTTTCTTCATTTTCAAAACAAACTTCTGCAATACTGTCGGATGAAATAATATCTCTGACTAATATTTCTGCTTGAACGTTTGTTGGATACTTGGCTTTAATATTACTTCTTGTTCCATAAGGAATAGTATGTTTTGAGCAAACAACATTTTAAACTTTTCTATATCACCAGTTATTCCAACACCTTTTGCTGCGTGAGATGCTGCATTAGTTACTGAAAACAAGGTATTATTATCATAGATGTGTTTTGGATTTATTTTTAAAACACACCAATTTATTGTAAAATCCTCTTTAGTTTTCTGTCGAAATTTTGAAAATAAAAAAGTGTTTGGACCAGAAATAGAAAGGTTAATATAATTTTTATCATCATATCTCACATCATCTGTAAATTGCACGTAATCTAAAATATCAAATTGTTCAATATCCAAATTTTCTAATTTAGCTCTACTCATCAATTCGTTATTTTCTAATATGCTGAATAAATTTCGTGTTGGTGTAAAATGAATTAAGCAATCAATCTTTCTTCTGTCTATTTCTTGTTGAAATTCCGTATAATTTGGTTTTAAACTCATTGTATATTTTTAAAAAGGTAAGTCATCGTCATAGGTTCTTTTAGAAGAACCATTGGGACTTATATCTTCTAATAAACTTGCGTTTATTTCTTTTAAATATCTTGATGGATTTTCCTTGTCACTTGAAAATAGATAAAGTTTATTTCTTGCTCTTGTCATACAAGTATAAAGTAATCTTCGTTCTGTTGAAATATGAAATTCATCATCAGCTTCAATAAAACCAGGCGGATAAGGTATAATATCATCATTTAGGTCAAGGATAATTACATTGTTAAATTCAAGTCCTTTTATAGATGACATTGTACATATTTTAATACTATCACTTCCATAATTTACAGCAAGATTAGATTTTACTAATTCTGTAGAAAAGCCATTCGCATCTAAAAATGCTTTTATTTGTTTTACTCCACTTGTTGACCTATGCAAAACAACTGTACTTTTAAGACTACTACTATTTTTTAATATTGTTAATTGGTCATCAAGATGATTTAATTGCTCGTCAAAATCTGAATAATAAGCAATCTTTGGTTTTTCTCCACCTGTTAATGCAGTTTCTACAGTTGTGAATTCCGATTGGTCTTTTTCGTTTGAAAGTAGAGAAAGTGCAGCTTTTGCAATATGAACAGTATTTCTATAGTTTTTCTTAAATTCAATTGTTCTACCACCTCTTACATTAATACCAACTTCACTCCAAACGAAACCACTTTTAAAAATACGTTGCGCTGCATCAGCAATTATTGACAAACTGTTTGTTTCAGTATCTACTAAACTTGAAATAGTCAGAATTTGTGCTTTATTTAAATCTTGTGCTTCATCAATTATTATATGCGTATATGGTGGAATAAAATTAGTGTCATTTTGAATTTTTCTTAATGCAAGTATTGCATAATCATCAAAATCGACTTGACCTCTGTTTTTTAATTCTTGATTATATTTTTCATAAACAATCCAAATAACTTCTTTATCTGTTTTAGTAACACGGTCAGAAGTTCCTCTTCCTGTTCTTGCGGCTTCAAGATATTCTGATTTGTTTTTAAATAGTTTTCCTTTCATCCAAGAAATTTCTTCTTGAAAAAATTCTGCGCTTTTATCTAAAATATTTGAAGTGCTTGAAGACAGTCCGGTTATAATGTCTTCAATAATTTCAATTTGGGTCCATTGCATTATGGTTTGGTTGTATTCGATTCCTGCGAAACGATAAGCCCAACTGTGGAAATTTATTATTTGCACATTCAGTCCGTCTGCTGTTTTAGGTTTTATTTCGTCACTATCTTTTTGATAACCTCCATTTATATAAGGTTTGAGAGCGGTTATATAAGCAGCAAGAGTTTTGTTGTATGTGAAAATTACAATTTTCGTTTCTTTGAAAAGATTCGCTTGTGTCTCAAGTAAATGTTTAGCTCTATAAAGTGCTACTGTGGTTTTTCCACTTCCTGCAACTCCTTTTATTTGAATTGGGTTTGTAGGTGGAAGGAACAATACTTTTTTCTGTTCTCCTTTTAATGTTATTTTTTTTAGCATTTCAATTCAATTTCGTTTCGAGTGTTGGCAAAGAACAGCTCTTTTAGTTATTCTACTTTTTCCATTCGTATTTTAATTTTCCACATCCACATCTGATTTTTTGCTCAACATTATCATAAAATTTCAACGAAAGAAATTTATCACAGTCGGAACAATAAAAATTTTGGATTAAGCCTTTTACATCGTCCCAAATTGCCTCTAAATCTTCAATACTTTCTTGAAACTCATTATCGTGAGATGTTGTATTTCCAATAAACATAGGCATACCTTTTACTTTTGGAATATCTGCCTTTGCTTTCAATTCATTACTGGCTTTTAATTTACTTTGAACAGCATCTAGAAGTTCGGGTGCCATTCTCTTTTCGTTAATATCATTATTTCTGTATGCGACTTTGGCTTCAAGTTCGTATGCTACACGCTTCATAACTCTTTCCGTGTAAACTCGAATATCGTTACCAAGTCCATCTGTATTTTTATCCTCAATTTTCTTTTTAATTCTATCCTTGATATCCGCAATACCCCTTTCTATTCCTGTTCCTTCTTCTTTGGACCATTTAAAATTTTTCAAAATCCATCCCTTACTTTTAACTTCACTTGAGACCAATTCAAAAAAATTTTTTTCGTGAGTTAATAAAATCACTTGGTAATCTGAAAATTTAGTCGCTAATAATTGAGCAAATCTATATCTATGCGAACGGTCAAAACTTGAAATGACATCATCAAGTACAAAAAACTTACTTTCTTTATTAAATGCTTTTACCGAAGCTAAAAAGAATGAAAGACCTAAACAATTAATGTGGCTTTCACTCAAATATGCGATTGGCGGTGTTCGAGTTTCGTTAAAAAAACTATACTCAATTGTAATTCCAACAAGCTCTTCATCCTTTTTTAAAGGAACTAATTTTATATCCTCAACCTTTTCGTTGGGATTCATTGTCGTATAGTAATCGTTTATGTCATTTGAAAACATAGTAAGAAAAACATTAAGTGCTTCTTCTTGTCTTTTAATGAAATCTTCATAAAGTAATTCAAATGTAATTTGTTGATTAGTAAGTACATTTTGTTCTTTTTCAATTTTTAAATATTCAACATAAGCTTTTGCGGAATGAAAAAGCTTGGTGTACGTCTTGAATTTAAGATTCGCTTCCTTGTTTTCTGTTAACTCCTTGATTTTCTTAACTAATCCAACGTTTAAATCTGTAATTGCTTTTTTGTCAAATTTTATTGCTTCTTTATTCGACAAATTCTCTGTTAACTCCTTTTTTGTCTCATCTACATATGTGTTTAGAGAACTTTTAATTTCTTCAATGGTTTCTTTTAATTTCGAATAATCTTCCTTTTCGAACAGTTTTTCTGTTAATAAGCCATTAATGGCATTAATATTTGGCTTGATAACACCTTGTAGGTCTTTAGAGTTATTCTCTACTTTTACTTTTTCCTTATTGAGTAATTCTAATTCTTCAATCCTTAAATTTAACTCTCGCAAAAGGTCAACTTTGCTTTTCTCTTGCTGACAAAGTGGGCAATAATCATCTTCAACTACATCTTTTGTAAATACTGTTTTTCCTTCTTGTAATAGTGAAAGAAGTTGTAGATTCTTAACCTTATCTGGGTCTTTTTTTAATCTATCAAATGAATCATAAAAAATGCTGTAACCATTATGAATACTTTCGATATTTCCTTCAATTTGTGCAACTGATTCTTTAACCTTGTTATAAAAGTTTATTTGGTTTAAAAGTTCCGAATCTTCTTTACTCTCAATTTTCTTAAGAACTGTATTTATATCTTGACGAGATTTGATTTCAATACCTAATTTGAGAGGTTCTATTAATTTATTTGCTCCATCAAATAATTGTTCGTCTGTGTAAGCATTTTGTTCTAAACTTTCAAGAATTGTACTCTGTTGCACATTTTTAAGATTATCAAAATTGTAAGTCTTAATGCTTTTAGCAATTCTTGCTCCGTTTTTTTTTAGCAGATTTCGAATATTTTGGACATCAGAAAAACCAATTATATTTTGTAATTCAGTTAGTTTTTCTGTCTTTCCGGCAATTATAAATTGAACTAAATCACGATAGCGAAGAATTAATCTTTCTGAATTAGTTGAAGCAATGAAGTTGTTAAAATCGTCAGATTCATTTGAACTGGAAGTTCTCAATGAATTATCAATTGATTTTTTTGAATCTAACTTATTATTATCAAAAGCTAGTTCAATAAAACCATCTTCGGTATCTGGAATAAAAATGTTTCGCAAGGCATCACGCCCTTTTCTTCTTCCAATTTCTTCGTTGGATAAATGACCGATTTTGTCATAAAAAAACCATTCAAAAGAATCGGTTAATGAACTCTTGCCAGTACCATTATCTCCATAAATTAAAACAGATTTTTTATTTAAGTCAAGATTTAAGGGCTCTTTAACTCCTCTTAATCCGTTTATTTTAATTGATTTAATCTTAGCCATCTTCTTTTATTTTTTTAGGCTTAATGGCTTCTTGTTTCAATTCTTCCAACGCATTTTGGATATTGCTATCGGTAAATTTATTTTCGCCATATAATTCAATCAATTTGTTAACTGTGGTTTCATCAGTTCCCTCAATGTTTAATATTTCTGAGAAAAATTCGTCAATTACGTCCTTTCCGCTTTTTATTTGATTATCCATATTTCAGGTTTTTAGTCAAAGTATTGCCAATCAATAATAAAGTTGGCTTTCAGTTTTTTATTTAAAATGTCATAGCCTGACTTATTATTGCAAATTGGATAAACACCATATTTTTCAACAAAGTCAAGTATAAAATAACTCTCTAGGTCTTCAATCCTATGCGACCAAAAGTTGCGAAGCATCTCAAAGTTAATATAAGTAAAGTATAATTGCTCTCTTTTTCTATAATTAACTAATCCAAGATTTTTGCTTTTGCCATCAAAATGACCAGTTAATCTACTTCCGATACTATTGGTTTTTTTTTCACTCATACCAATGTAGAGAAGTCTTGATTTTTTGAAAGGATATTGAACTAGCGTTTTTTCAGAGAAAATAAAGTAAAGACCCGCAAGACCCATCAATGGTTTGATGTTTTGTAATTCAAAAGTTTTTGGTTGGTCAAAGAATATTTTTAATTCAGTCGGTTTTTCCTTTATCATTCAATTCAGCTAATTTATTTTATTTTCAATTCATTCCTTTACGGGTTTCCTCAATATTGCTCAAGCGTTGGCAAAAAACAGCTCTTTTGGTTTTTTAGGCGTTGGTTTTCGTGGCGGTAAAAACCAAATGTGCTGTTTGTGCGGCTGGCTTTTCAGCTTGCTTACAACAATTGGCTAAATACACCCAAAGGTGCATTTAGCCACCTTACATTTTTCCCTAACCGACAACAAACGCTTACAAACATTTACAAACAGCGTTCTGTCGATTATCATATTCAAAGCTATGAACTTACCTTCTTATTCCTTTAAATCCTAATATTTCATCGAATAGCACATCAAAATTCTTACTTGTAGGGACTGGTTTCACCTTCTATTTTTTTTGAATGTAATCATTTAGTCGTTTTTAGCACAACTTATCAATTGATGCATATCAATCTAACGAATGCCATCATCCTTATTTACTTTAAAGGTTTACTTAACTTTTCTAATACATCTTCCTTGTATAATTCTCCTATGGGGATTTCTAAATTTCCTATTTCTACATCATTTTTAGTGTATGCTGTAATATTTTCAGCATTAATAATATAGGACCTGTGGATCCTCAGAAACTGTTTATTTAATTTTGGTTCAAAAGCTGTGAGCCCATGTTTAAAAAGAAGTTTTTCATTTTTTAGATGCATCTTCACATAATCTTTCAGACTTTCAATATATAAGATGTCACTTAATAAGACCTTAATATTTTTCTTTTTGATTTGAATATATATGGATTCATTTTCAATAATTTTTTCCTCTGGTTTTTGTTGAGCAATAAATTTTTCAATTGCCTTAAAAAACCGATCAAATACGATAGGCTTTAACAGATAATCTACAGCATCTAACTCAAACGCTTCTATAGCATAATTTCTGTAAGCAGTTGTAAAAATTACTTTTGGCTTTATTTTTAAGTTCTTAATAAAATCAGTCCCTTTCAATAATGGCATTTCTATATCCAAAAATATTAAATCAATATTTTCAATTTGTAAAATTTTGTGAGCTTCCATTGCTGAGGTGCAAGAAGCAATTAGTTGAAAGTTGTCCAACCGAGACAGATGCGTTTCAATAAGTTCTCTTGCTAAGTCTTCATCATCTACTACTATGCACTTATATTTCATTAGGTATTAATTTTTAAGACTACTGAATAAGTTCTACTATCTTCATTTATATTTAAAATGAAACTTCTTGAGTCGTATAGTATATTTAATTGATTTCTTATGTTTTTTAAACCTATGGAATCACGCGTAGTAACAGCCATGTTCTTATCTATTTTAGGTTTTGAATTTTCTATTTTAAAAAATATACTATTCTTACTTGCCTCGATCATTATTTGTACTGTTCCCGCATTTACTTCCTGACTTATCCCGTGTTTAAAGGCATTTTCAACAAATGTAAGTAAAAGCAAGGGGGCAATTTTAACGTCATCTTCTATTGTATGTACAAAGCGTACATCCACTCGTTTCCCGTACCTGATTTTTTCCAATGCGATATAATTATCGATTAAATTCACTTCATTTATCAAAGGCACAAATTTATCGTCACATTGATAAAGCATATAATCTAATATTTCGGCTAATTTGGAGATAGCTTCTGGTGTGCTGTCTGATTTTTTTAAAGCTAATGTATAAATATTATTGAGGGTGTTAAACAGAAAATGAGGATTAAGCTGATGCTTTAAGAGGTTTAATTCAGTTGTTTTCTTTTCTTCCTTTAACACAGACACTTCCTTTTGACGTTTAAAATAGTCGTACATCATCAATAGAATTGTTGGGACTATTAATCCTGTAATGCTACCCAAAAAAGCATAGATATTAGTGATCCTTTCCATAAAGATAAGAGGTGGTCTTACGCTGTATATTTCAGGATACTTAGGCAATAAATAATAACAACGGATTCCAGTATGTAAAACATAAACCATGTAGACTAGCAGAACACTGCTAACAGCAAATACAATTTCACGCTTTTTGTTTAGTAGGAATGGAACAAGAATATATATAACTAAGTATGAAAGTATTATTTGCACCATCAATTTTGACAGCATCCTCTCCAGCAGAAATATTTTATTAGCCTCGAATGGCCAGGAAGAACTCGTATAATAAAAAAGCATTATCAGCCAAAAAACGAGATGACCAAACATATTTTTATTGTTGAATACCTTATAGTCCATGATAAATTTATTTCTGTTATTTTACATCTTGGATTGCATATTCGATAGATTCGTCTGAAAATCTTTTAACCGGCTATCATTTTGCTTTTCTGCAAGTAAAACAGCTTGTTTATAATGCTTTAGCGCTTCTTTTTTATCACCTTTTAGCTCCAAAACTTCAGCATAACTGTCGTGTGCATTGGGTGAATCTGGAAAAATCTTAGTGTTTGCTTTAAAGATCACATATGAAGCGTGTATCTCTTTATTTTCTAAAAAGGAATACCCCATATTATTAATCATAAAATCTTCCAAATGCTTTCTTTCCAGTAAAATCTTGAATAATTCACAAACTCTATCTTCTTCATTTTCTGAAATTTCTTTTTTTTCTAAAAGAGCCTTCAGTTCATTGAACGGCTTCTCCCGATACGCTTCGGCAGCAGTTATCGCTACCTCTTTTGCTTTTGTTAACGCTTCTTCTTTAGTGGTTTTAATATCAGGAATAACACCCACGCCCTCCCAATTAGAGTTTGTGATAGGATTAATAGACTCTGCATAAGGCACAATTAAACCATAGCCTTTGGGTAATCTAATAAAGTCGACGGGATGCGCTCCACCTCCAGTAATTTCGCCTATAATCGTTGCTCTTTTTCTACTTTGTAAATCGTAAGCAAAAGCTTCTGCCGCTGAAAAAGTATAATTACTTGTCAAAATAAAGATGGGGATATCTAGCCTTTTCCTTCCTTTAACAGCCATTGTTTTAAACTCTACTATTGAATCTGTTCTTCTTGAATAATTTCCTGTAAGATTAATGTCCTTTTCTAAAAAATAACTACTCCAATATAAGCCCAGTTCACTTCCACCACCGTTTTCCCTTAAGTCTATAATTATAGCATCTGCAGTAGTCAAATAATTCATAATAGCATCTACTTTAGAAATGTCTTCTCTTCGAAATCCTTTTAACTCTACATAAGCAACATTCCCTTCAAGTAAATCAATTTTTCCAAATCCGCCAGAGCGAAACCTCATTAAATTGGTCAAATGTCTTGAAAAAAAGTCTGAACTACTTTGTGGTATTCTCGGCGGCCTTGGTGGAGCAATATTCAGATGTTTATCTTTTGTAACATTTTGGATCTCCTTAGAAAGTACCATTGCGAAATCATTTGGCTCACTAAAAGAATCAAAATAATTAGCTGCCATTAAACTATCTAAATGCAAATTGACTTGTTGTGCTTTATCAAGAAAGATATAATTCTCAAGCATCAGCTCTTGAATGTTTTCAATAATATCGTTTTTTGTTTGTGCAAACTGACATAATGGTGTAAAGAGCAGAATTGCAATAATGGAAATTTTTAAGTATATCATAATTAGCTGTATTAGTTCAATAATCTTAAAAATATAGCTAATTGATTTATGAAATTATTAAAATAGACGGAGGGAGGTTTAGCGCAAACATAAAGGCGGTTTTTTTTATTTCCTATGTTATGATTTTGAATTCAGCTTTAGTTTTTTACAATAGCTACATCCGTCAACTATAAGTACAGTGCGGAATTTGAAGCACTTCACCTTTGGCTCAAACCTATGTTAGCTAATTTTCAATTCGTTTAAATTAGCACTGTCGCCCGCATCACACTTAAGCAATGTTAGCCACTGGCTTTTTTTATTCAGCTTCAAATTCCCAAAGTAATTTGTTCTTTTACAATATGGTAGGTCAAAGAAGCTTTGATACATTCTTTTAATTCTAATTCGGGAATTTTCTGGTTTAATTGAAATACAATTGCTCGTTTTCCCTCGTATTGAAATTTGTGGTCAAAAACGAACCTGAAAGTATCAACCAATCTACTGGTGCATTGGAAAAACATTGCATATTGGTCAGGTGTTTTTTCTTTCCAATCCATTCGCAAAGTACTACCGTTTTTAGTTACAAAGCTAGGTTCTCCCCATTTCAAAGTTTCTTCCAGAACGGTTATACCTTCGGTTTCTTCAGCTGTTTCGATTACCAATTCACGGAGATATTGCATTTTATCCCGAACAAAGTCGGGATAATTCGCAAAAACTGCATCTACTTTAGGGCTTGTTCTTAATGTAAATTTACCCATTTGATTAATATTTTATACCAACATAGAAATCTATTTCCGCATCAGAAGGATTTTGTGCTTTTTCTCCGAAAATCTCAAAATCGGCATCATAGTTCCTGTCTAATTCCATTTCAAATATTTTAGACCATTGATTAACGACCAAACCTTGCCTCAAGTCTCCTTTTGCTGTGGTTTTTACGTATGTTCCTCCCTCAAATGATTTACCAATCATCCCCTTGGGAATGTTCTCTAAATTTTCAACTTTGCAACCCAATATTGCTGTGTACGGTTTTTTATGGTCGCTTTCATAGTCCGTATAAAGTGAATAAACATTATCATCCACTTTATTAGGGATTTTAGTCACAACATTCCCGGACATCAACTTCCCCCAAAGCTCCGCAATCTCTTTGCTTGCCTGACCGTTCTCGTTTGTCGTTCTAATCGAAATTCCAATAAAGTTAAAAGGTTCAATTTTTACTGTTTGCATTTTTTTAAATTTTATGATTTAAAGCAAAAGTAGATTGACCTGGTGCCATAGGTGTGTCAGGGGTATTATTATATTTTTCACTACATTTTTCAAGGTACTCTTGCAAAGTCATTTTATGAGGTTTAAAATAATTTTGCAGGATTTCTATATTTTGAATGCAATCAAGACGGAACGCTCTAAAGTCATTTCTTAGTTTGCAAAAGGCGATAAGTACCCAATTATCCTCTGTAGTGTAAAGCGCAAAAGGTTCGATTTCTCTTTGACTTTGTTTGCTTTCCAACGACAGGTACTCAATTTTTATCGTTTGATAATTTGATATAGTCGTTTGAAGTTGCATCAAATAATTGCTTGTTTTTTCATTCTCACGGTTATTGCGCACCTGTATTCTGTTTGTTAGCAATTCCGCTTTTTCCTTTTGGTCATACTTTAAGACCGATTTGATTTTTATTATTGCATTTTCGTATTGTTCAGTTAATGATTGGTCTTTATTTTTTCTGATTAGTCGTTCTGCCGTTATTAAAGCATTCGCTTCTTCTTGGGTGAACATTACAGGTGGCAGTTTGTAACCTTCCACAACTGAATAGCCCTTTCCTTCTTCCGTCACAATTGGAATTCCCGATTTCTCAAGAGTTCGGATGTCACGATAAACCGTTCTGATACTTACATTATATTTCCGGGCAATGTCCGTTGCAGTTACAATCCGTTTCGATTGTAATTGGGTTAAGATTGCTGTCAATCTTGCAAGTCTGGGTTTTTCTTTGTCCATCGGTTTTCTTAGCGTGTGTATAATGTTAAGCATATAGCTTAATGGCGGTTTTGGAAGCGCTTCCACAGCTATCCAAGCCAATGCTATTTAAATGTACAAAATTTTCGGTTACTGCATCGCCCGGCATAAGTTATATGTGGTGTTATGGGGCGTAGCTGTTCAATTTAAGTATTGAATTTCTTTATATGTAACTGCACTCAGCATTAATAACCATTCCTTTTCAAAATCCTCCAAGCTCTTTCCAGTATGCCTTTTCATTTTTTTCCTGCCTTTGGACCAAATCAGTTTAGTTGTTTCACGCCCGTAAGTTACATCAATGAATTTCACAAAACTTCCAAGTAAAGGGTATGTAATCCTGGAATCATATTTCCTTAATTTTTTTGCTAATCTGACGACAGAAACATACTTATCATTGTCTATCAAATACTTTGATAGTTCATGCAAACCATGTCCTTGCCACATGTTGTCAGAATAAACCGCCATTCCTTCGTTTATCCAACTTTCTGAATAACCCCACAAATTCATAGCAATCAGATGGAATAATTCGTGGTTACTATACACTGACTTAGTATTTTCAGAAAATATTGCTGTTACGTAATTGTTCTGTGGATTTGCACTTCCATTTGTTTCACTTCCTACAAGAAGATTAATTCTTTCTCTATCCTCTAATATAAAATAATGAATAGATTTATCGTATGCTTCCACTTTGATAAAGTCTAGTGTATTTGTTAAATGTCTTTTAACACCTACTTTCAATATTTGGATGTTTTTTTCAGCGTAACTATGCTTTTCATAATATAAGATTAGGTCCTTTTGTAGGCTGTCAATTACCCATTCGAAGTTTGAATTTTTCCGGAATTTATCGAGTCTCTTCTGTCCGCGGGCATTAAGATTCAATACTGTTAAGATAATTGTTGTGAGAACTATGAATTTATACGGTATCACGGTAGTCTTTTAAAATGCTCCATAACGCTAAGCTAGCAGGAGTGTGCCCCGAGCTTGGCAATTTCCGATAAAACTAATGAATCTGAAGGTACTTCCAAATTATCAGAATGGTGTGGCGGCCAGAAAGATGAAAAATCCAGCGAGATATGCCAAATAGAAAGCAACAATCTATCTCAGCGGCTGATTCATGGTAATGTTCGCATAGAAGTCTCCAAATAGCCAGTTGGCGCATTCGTGCTAGCACTTGTTATGGACTTTCTATTTCAAGTGCTGTTGTGATTACTAGATATTCACACTGACCTCTATAGAATGTTGGGAAATTTGAAATCTCCTGTCTACCGTTTTCGGTTGCCATAGTTAGCGTTAGACTGTCCGGCACTGGATACATTCGTTCACCCATAGGTTTATATGTTGGTTTATAGTGAAAAACCACCGATTCATTTATCTCAAGAGTACATATTTCAATTGGGTGAACTGTGTTTCCTGACAATGTTAGTTGCTCAAAATTAACGTTGGATTGATTTTTCAAGTTGATAAACACTTTGCTATCAATTCTTCCCTGCCAAGGAAGGATAATTAACACAGATGGAATATTGATAAGAATAACGATCAATGCAACAAGCATTCTTATATGTAACTGTTTCCTATTAATCGCTGCATATGCAGCCAGTACTAAAAGTCCTATACATGAGATAAAAAAGCAGATCATTAACCAGAAAAATCCAGCTATTTCCAGGTTCTCCAAGTCAGATGCAAATGAGTACCTTGCAGATAGCCAGATGAGAAAAATTGCCCACCCTCCAATTAAGGGAATAGCTCCCGTTAAGAGGCTTATTCTATATAAAATTCGATTTTTATCTTTCACTCTTTTTTGTTTGTAAAATCACATTCTTTACAAAAGTTAAAGTTTAGGGTTTACACTATATTTTGGCTCAGCCTAATTGATTTTTGTTTGTCTCTTAAATGTAATCATTTTCAACTTCAGCACTATCTGCTTAATGACCTGTATTTAGTGTTTGTTATATTTTAATATTCAATACTTTAGAGGCTAATTCTTTTGGGTTAGTCTTTAGGTAAATATATAAATTTTCAATATCTCCATTTGTCTCGTAAATTAACATCTGCTCACTTTTAAATACGTCATCAAAGGTAAGAGACTTTATAAATTCATTTATCTCTTCTTCTGTTAAGTCTTTTTTATTACCAAAATCGTAAATCTTCTTGGGTAGTTTACTTTTGGAGCTACTATTGAATTTTTCATTGTCTTGATTCGTAGCTGTAATTTCTATGTCATCAATTATAACAGGTAATACAAAATATGCTCTGTTTTTATCGATTCTTAAAAGTCTTATATTCTTATATTGTCCTAAATCAAAGCTAATGTCAGTTTGAGATTTATCGAATTCTTTGAATTGAACTTTAGAATATTCATTAAGTGTGACTGTTATGCTGCCTTGAGCATCTTGATATTCTCCTTTAATTGGGAAAGAAGTGTGGATTTGACCACTATTGAAGTTTAATTTATTTCCTTCGTTATATTTAATATTCTTTTCTGGGTCGCTGTAATAAATATCTTCATCATTTGAATCAATAATACTAATATCCACGACCTCGATATGTACGTTTGAAAGTCTACTATTACTTTCATAAATTTCCTGTATTATTTCAAAATCCTTGAGTTTTGATGAAAAATTCAATTTCCATTCTCCGGTATAATCTTTTTTAACATTGAATGTGGCATTTTGCTCTATTTTTGTGAGCAAATCACTTACCTCTTCGCTTTTTAGTTTGGCAACCTTCCATGGTTCAGAAAACTCTCCACTGGTTTCTTGATCTAACTCTTTCGATGACTCTTCACCTACACTCTTTAAAATATACGGAAGAAATTTTTTGAAGTCATTCAAAGCCGTAGAGTCACTTTTTTGACAAAATAGACTTAGGCTTATACAAAAAAAGAATACTGTAGTGATAGATTTTTTTATCATTGCTCTATTTTAAAGGTTTCATAATTACTAATATAGTACAGAAAATTAGCATTGCTCTACTTTATTATTATTATCAATTTCAGGTTCATACTTTACCTTGCAAAGTATACGCCCTAGTTAATATTCTGTACTTTAGACTTCGCTCAACTTAATTTTATAACGCCACTGTATAAATTCGTGGCTGATTAAAAGTATAAAAATTTGCGTTAACTACCGAGGCAATTCGCAAGGTTGGCTTATTAAATTAATTTTCACAAATAAGTCGAGCCTGCGGATTGACGGGCTTTCTAGAAAGAGCCACAGTTTCGTCTTGCACTGAACAGCCATAATTTATTAGCACAGAATGTTAGTTACTTTTTTTTGTCTCAAAATCCACTCGACCAACCTTATTTAGTCCATTAAGTGCGGCTGAATGAAATCCTGAATCAGTTTTATATTGTTTAATTATTACATTATTTGAATCATAGTCCTGCCAAACCTCAAATGAAAAAGTCGAGTCATTAGGTATTAAGTCAAAAATCCGACTTAGTGAGTCCTTTAAAATTACAGTAGCATTTTGCTCATTTCTTATGTATATCGGATATTCCTCAAATCTATGTACAGCGATTGTAAATATCGTATGTTTATCTAGTGAAAAGTTTAGCTCTCCATGTTCCTCTGTATCAGAAATTTGTATAACTAAGGTTTCATAGTTTGGATCATGTCGAAAAGCGCTTGCATATATTGTATCCTTCGATTGAAAGTCCTCTTTATTTGAAGTTTCTTCCTTTTGGTGAGAACAAGAGAATCCGATTAATGCGAGTAGAATAACTTTTTTCATGGGTGGTACATTCTGACTATCGTTCTGTTAAATTAGTTTTTAAATGCAATTATTAGTCATCTATTTCTTCCGTTTTCTCTGCTCATTAGTTAGTTTGCGAAGTCAATAGCATCGTAACTATAGGAATTGTAACTAACGTATAGCAAGTATTGACAGGGGCGTAGCCCTTGTCAATACTTGCAGTTGTCTTTAGTTATTTTTCATCTACAAATAGATTGTCAGTATTGGCATAAATTATTTTCACATTTTTATCTGAAGCAGTTTTCCTATTGTCTTGTACAAAGCGAATAAGTCTCTTACTCTGCCTACCCATAAATCTGTTCCAATGAACAATTACGATATAGTCATAATTGTCAGTTTGGATTTTTTCTGTTTGTGAAAGTGGTTTTAGGTATTTCAAATGTGTCTCAAGAGGGATAATACTATCGATAGGTGCTTGTTGCTTTGGTGGAAAGGTTGTCATTATTTCATTTCTGTCCCATTGCAAATTGGGAAATCCGCCCGCATAACAATTCACTTGAAATGATTTCAATTCTCCTGAATTATCATAGTAAAGTGCTTGTAAGGGTTGATAGTGATTCTTTATCTCTTCTTTGAATTGTGTAGTGTCAAGAGAGAATAAATATGAAAAATAGGCTGTGTCAATTTCGTAATTGTTCGAAGCAGGAATATTATATTTTTCTGCAAATCGAGCAATTGTATTTTCGTCAACAATCTTTGTTTTTTTCATTCCGTACATTCCCGTGAATATTGAAGAACAACTTGTTATACCAAAGAATAACAGAATGAAAGTCGGTAATATTAAAGCTCTTGTTTTCATTGTTTTTGTTTTGTTCTATGGTTGCAGGTAACGGATAGTATAAGTTTACGTGGCGGATTGCGGAGTGATTTCCTGTCGTGCCGCAGTGTTGTTGTTGCTGGCTAAATAGCTTGTTGTCAGCACGAAAACCGCAATGAAATTTATACATTGTTAGCATTAGTATTTAGATTTTCTGCTAATCTTTGACTAACAGAACGCTGAACAATCGCTTGTACAGTTGGATTCATATTCTTCATTGGAAATGCAGCCTGAAATTGAAACAATCCAAGTTCCGAAACTAATTTTCCAAGCAATTCGTCTGCAAAAGATGAAGCAATTATTCCTACTCCTTCAAAATCAATTATTACAGGTTTTTTTGCGGATTTATAAATATTTAAAAGTTCATTCTTTATCCTTAATCCCGATTGTCTTGTTCCTGTACCAGATGATTGCTCAATTATTTTGTATATAATCCTATCAAATTCGTCTTCTAAATTTTCAAGAAACATATCTATAGGTTCATAACCTCCAATCGCTTCTTTCATTGATATTGCGTTTTCTAGTTTTATATCAAAATTAATAGCGGTTGATTGTTTAAATTGATTAAGCATTATAATATTTTGATAAGATTCCGTTTCCTTTTTTCTGTTTACAAAATTAAGTCCACCTTTACCTGATATAATTTGTAAAGCCCCGTCATTTAAATTTATTATATTGTATAAACCCCACATGCCATTCCCTTGACCAATTTTTTTGTCCCGAGTTACACCTTCTTGAACAGATAATGAAATTGCATCACAAGCATTACGAGGTCGATATGAAGAATTTCGAAGAGATTGAAATATTCCTTGACCATAATCAAATATTGAAATTTTAAGTGTTTGACTATCCTTTAATACTTGTCCCATTATAAATCCTGTATCCTCCAATGAATGTTGAATTACATTATCCATTATTTCATTTAATCCCCATTCACAAGCTTGCATAATCCCATCCTCGACCGTAATGCTTTTCCTAATACTTGATAAAAAACCATTTACTAATGAATGCACATCATCTGAGGAATGGAATAACCAAACTCTATCTAAAAAATTAGTTCCAACACCTGTTGTTGTTTTATTTATATCATCAGGACTTAAAAAATGAATCTTTTTCAAATATGTTGGGACATTTATAAACTCAAAATCAACACCCAATTTTTCTTTGAAATAATAAATATATCCAGCCACAGGAACAGTTGGATATGGAAAAACCTTTTCTACTCCTGCCAAATCAATAACAATTTTTTTGTGTCCAAATTTGAAATGAAGTCGTTTTAATCCATTAATTACCTCTGGTATTAACCTCTTGTTGGTTAGGTTATACGGTCTAAGTACATTGTCATATACCGCACAGTTGTGATTTTTAAAATATGTCGTTGGTTTGTATGTCATCTCTTTATATTAATGCTAACGTTTAGTGTATGATTTCGTAAGGGTTTTCGGGCTTCAAATCTGTCAAGTTATCTGCCAAAACTGACACGTGTGATACTGCTCGAAAACCTCTGAAACCCTTATGAATCATACACATTGTTGGCCACAGTAATTCTCTTATTCGTTGTTGCGGCTTCTGATCTAAATTTGTAGCGTCTCAAATATTTTCTCTTCCCATCAATTCGATGATAGTAGTTTATAGGGATATGAAATAAGTCAACACATTTTTTTAAAGCTTGGCTTAGGTTCTGCTTATTCATCTTCGATTTGTCAGCAATGTTAATAACATGATAAAAGGCTGGCCAGAATAAAGCAGCTTTATCAAAATGAAGGTCGATTGGTGTTCCTATAACAGAACGTGCACCATTATTAGCAATAGCAACAGTCGCAACATTTCTGTTGCCACCTTTGCATGCAGATAGAAAAACTCTTTTATCCTTTACCTTACCTTTCAACATGTCAGAAATTTCCAAATTTGTGATTTCTTCACCGTTGATTTCAAAACCCTCAAAATCTGCATGACAGGAAAAATGTAAATAGCGAAGCTTGGATTCATGAAACTCTTTTAATGCCTTTTCAAGGTCTTCCTTGGAAAGGACTTCTCGATATACATTGTCGATTATCGATAATTCAAGAATTTGGGATAAATTTTCACCATCGAAGTAGTCGTCTTCTCTCAAAGATTCAATAATAAAAACGCCATATTTGGATCGCTCATTTTTCATAGACCAATTACTCGATTCCAATCTGCTACATACATATAAATTCTTTGGAATTCACTAGGTAGAAGCATTCTGTTATGAGCTACAAAATTTCTAGCCTTTTCAAGCTCTTCCATCCGTTGTTTCAGCCAATGTTGAGAAGGGATCAGATTACTAAAGTGCTCCCATTTTTCAATTATGATTGAGGCTAGCATGCCAAAGTCAACAAAACCTAATAAATCACTTTTCTCACCCTCTAACCAAGAGTCTTTTAAAGCTGTTTCTTGTCTTGATTCAGCATGCCGTTTAGTCTTTTGGGGTAATTTATCCCACCAATCGACTCCTTCTTCTTCCGAAAGTGTTTCTCTTATAAAGTCTCTGATTTCATTTTCAAAGCAATTAAGCACGGCATACAATCTTGCCATTTCAAGAGCATCATTTCTTCTATTAACGCCAAAAGGAGAAAGTGCTTCTCCAAGTAACTGCTTTTCAGAATGACTTGCATCTGCTCCAATTTGTATTCCCGCAGTCTGAAACTTCGCAGCTTCTGATTCAAACATAAGTCCGCGAAAGAAGAAGTCCCGTATTTCTTTTCTACTACTCAATTAAATGTTCTTTTAGTGATTTAAAAATAGCATTGTAAACTTCAACGTCTTTTGTTGCTGGTAAATGTATTTGGATATTGTAATGGAGGCCAAGTCCATTAGAGTCGATTGGCATTTGAGAATTTGAATGTGCTTCTTCTTTTTCTACTTTTTCTTCTACTCGCTTTTGAACCTTTTCTCCTTGAAGCTTTTTTTCATCAAAGTCAAGTTCGGCAAGGCTTAAAAGGCTAAAAAATGTTTTTGACATTAATTTGGCTACGTTTTCACTAACATTATGATAACTTTTGAATTTTCCTTCAATTAGGCTTTTGTCTTGCTCCTTTGGATGAGACTTAATGAGAAACAGATCTGAATACGCGTCCTTAATAGCTTCACCCATTACCCTTTTAGAAAGAGAGTGGTTCCTGTAATCGTTGTATCTCTTTGTTGGAACACCATCTGCTGTCAAAAATCCTAGTGCTTTCATCAATGGTATAAACGAACGGTGACTGTTAGATTTAAACCCCAAATCCTTTAGAATTTGATGTGTAAACTTCTAAGGTGCTTGAGCATCTCTAATCTTCGAAAAGAAATCTCCAATCACACCATGAGCATTTGTATAAGTTGATGGTAGTCCCATGTCTATTTATTTAATCGCTTTTATATTGTGGCCAACAAGCGAATAATAACATAAAAGTTGTCATTATATCCGCAATATCTTTATTTAACCGACAACAAACGACTGTAAACGCTTACAAACATTTACAATCGATCAATTCTAATTATTCCCGATTCACTGACAACATAAATCTTTTCTCTACCAAATCATAATTATTCATCGAAAAACACAGCAAAATACCTACATGTAGGTACTGGTTTTTGCAATTTTGAAGTTGAAATAGGCTATTCCTACCAAAGGTAGGCAAGCTATCCTCAGTTGGTATATTAAGGATCCCAGATTTAGAGTTATTTTAGAAATAATGACTATTCGCTCCAATACTTACTGGCCCAGGCAATCCAGGTACTCCAGTTGGGGCCGGTGCTATGTCCGCCGGCATGCTGCCTGAAAGCAATTTCTCCACTAATTAATGGTGTTCCCAGATACGGAAATTCATCAGTTCCTAAGCCTTGCTTTCCTAAAAGTTCGTAAACGGCACTGGCATGTACAGCTGCCACAAAAGTTCCTTTGGCATCTATCCACTGCCCCTCCACAAAAGGGGAACCTGCACTAATAAATACAGGGCGAGGTGCGCATAAAGCGATGAGTTCATGGGCATCCACCGGTAAATCATCCACTGTTTGAATGCTGGCATATTTGATGAAATTACCGCAGAACCAATGGTATTCTCCGCTGGAAGCAAGGTTTTCAATTTGCTCGCCTAAGTTTCTTCTCAAAATTTTAGCTCCACCCGCTCCGGAGGAACCTATAAATCCTAAGGAGAAGCGCGGCTCAAAAGCCATCGCTACCAAGGCTGCTTTCCCATAACGGGATAAACCTTCAATGGCTAATCGACTGGCATCCACATCAGCATCCGTTTCAAAATAATCAATGGCTCTGCTGGCTCCCCATGCCCAGGCGCGCAATGCGCCCCAATCATCGGGTTTTCTATACTCTCCTTTGTTCACCAGGCCAATAATACCTTGCCTTAACCCGGCTCCATTATCTGCCTGAATACTTGAAGCACTAATAATGGCATAGCCCCAACCCCGGGCAATTAATTGCTCTTTCCAGTCAGGCTCATGAGGAGAAAGTAAAGAATTTGTCCTTTTAGGTGGATCGCCAAATGGCCAACGGATAAAGCCCAATTCTGTCACCACCGGAACAGGTCCTTTTGCATTGGCCGGAATAACCAAAAGCAGTTCAATTTTCACCTCAATTTGAGGGTAAGCAGCGTTATCTACAATGCCTGAAAGCAGTTTTTCTTTCACAGGAAAATTGCCCATTAAGGTGTCTTTTACACTTTCAATATGCCAAGAAACTGAAGGCACATTTTCAGGTACTTTGCCGTACATTTCCTCCTTAAAAAGCTGTTACTAGTTCAGGCCGTCTCTTTGCCCACCATTCTTCCGATGAATTTACTTTTTTGCCATTTTGCAGTATCAAAGGATCTGGAAGCTCGTAATCTCTTACTTTGCTTTCATTCGTATTGGCTGCATTTGCAGCATTGGGGTCACCGGATGGACCTGGTCTGTTAGGTATATTTATACCCAATTGCTCCTTCATTTGCTGATGATCCTGTGCGGATAAACGGTTGATGCTATCGCGCTCGGCCTGAGAAAATTGACCCCAACTAACGAGTGGTACGGCCAGCAAAAAGCAGGCAATAAGCCATTTATTTTTGTGCTTCATCACTATATTTCTTTGCATGCTTACTCGCCTCCAACAAAGTGGTTACCCAAAAATCTTTTTCATTGGTCTTTAGGTAATCGAGAAATGCATTGTGCTTACCCAGGTCAATGGTACTAGGATGGCCACCACCCACGCCATGGTACAAAATAACTAAGAGCGCATTCTCAGCTTTTGCTTTTTCGGCCCATTTTATGAGCTGATCAGCATTACTATTATCTACCACATAGCAATTGAGTTTGGTATAATCCATGTTCTCAATCCGATTCACATCAGCATGAACCCCTCGGAGAGCCACAAACTGGTCTTCAATCGCCTCCACAAATGAGCCCTCACTGGTTTCCGTATCTCCACAGGTATAAGCAAAAGTTCTTTCACTCTTGGCCGTCTAAAGCCTTTAGAAAAGACATTAGTCATATGAACTTCGCGCTCAATTTGCGCAGTGGTATAATTGGCTAGGTCGTTTTCAGGAGTAATCCAGGTTCGGGTGCCATCGCTGTTATCACATGGGTGGTATAAAGTGTGGTTCCCTAACTCATGACCTTTCTGTGCAGCTCTTCTCCAGTCAGCAATGCGGTTTTCGCTTCCCTCATAATTGGCTGATAGGTAAAAGGTGCCTACAAAGCCTCTTTCTTCCAGAGCCGGAATGGCGTTATCCAGATGGACCTCCAGTGCATCATCGTAAGTGACTACAACAGCTGCTTTCTTTGCCGTGCCATAGTTGCTGCTTACCGCAGGCAATTCCGCCTCAAAAGGCGATGCGGGTAAGCCTTCCAGATTGTACAAATTTACCTTTCCGGATTATCAGCCCATGCATAGCGCACATATACTGGGTTGTCTATTTCATCAGCATGTTAAAACCACCTGTGCATTGTCAATATTTGCCTCTGCCCAATAGAACTCTTTATCTGCACCCGCCAGCGCAAACCAACGAAGTGGCTCGCCATCTTTTGAAATCAATCCGCTACCGACCTGGTCAAATGTTAGCGTTACTTTTCCGTGTTCCACTTTGGCCGATTTAAAAGTAGGCCCGGAATACACCACTTCTACTTCCCCATAAGCCACTTTTTGAGCGGCTAAAGCCAATCTGTCTCCTACTGGCTTTTTATCACCTGGGTGGATGTCGTTCCATTCTCCTAAATCGATAGCAACTGCCATGCCTGTATTTGGCGTGCTTAGTGCATTCAGCTGGGCTTGTCTTAGCTCAGCCCAACCACTTTCTGAAGGTGAATAATCAACCTCCATGAAATTGGGAAGCTGAACGAAAAAGAAAGGAAGCTGTCCTTGATTCCACAGTTTGCGCCAATCACTAATTTGCGCATTTTGAAGTGCTTCGTAGGTCTGTGGCCTTCCTGCATTGCTCTCGCCCTGGTACCAAACAAAGCCTTTTACTTTATAATTAATAGCTGGGGCAATCATGCCATTGTAAAAACTCGCAGGCTGATGACGCATGGAAATACCTCCCGCATTTCGCTTGGTTTTCGGGAAAACCGAACCTACTTTATACTGCCAATACCCTTTCAAATCGATGGTGTCTTTTTCCGTAGCCAAGTAATACGGCTTATCAGGTACGAAACCGCCTTTTCCTCCATAATTGGTGAGCCTAATGGTGATCACGTTCTTGCCTGCTTTAAGAAGATCAGTCGGCACATCATATCTTCTCTGCGGATATTGATACCCTGTGCTCCCCACCTTTTCTCCGTTGACGTACAACTCGTCCGCATCCACAATACGACCTAGTTTTATCTTTGCTGCCAGGCCTGTCATTGACTGAGGCACATCAATCTCTTTGCGAAACCAAACGATGCCATCCAGGTTTTTAATGCCCTGATCTTCCCAGAAACCGGGAATGTTCATTTGGCCCCAGTCTTTCGGCTGATAATTTGGCTCATACCATGGTAATTCACCGCTTAATCCTTGGTCAGCAGGGTAGTTCTGGGCAATTTCCTGATTGATTTGCTCAGCTTTTCTGTTTTCATTATATACAAATGCGGTATCCTTATTTCGCTCAATCGTTTTGATCATCTCCGGAAATTGCTTCAAGCCTTCCTCACTTATCCATGCTTCTATAGGTGACCCTCCTACCGTAGATTTGATAATACCAATCGGGATACCGTATTTCTGGTGCAGATTTTTGGCAAAGAAATAGGCCACCACAGAAAACTCAAGGATATTGTCTTTAGTAGCCGGCTTCCATTGAATGGCAGGAAAATCTTCCATTGGCCCCGTCAGCACCGGTGTCATAGGAATATTAAATTGCCTGATTTCGGTATTGTTTGCTCCGTTTATTTCCTCCGCAAATCGCTCCTGGTGCACCCCAAAAAAATGCTCCATATTAGACTGCCCTGAGCAGAGCCAAACATCTCCAATCAAAATATTTTCCAGGGTAATTTCATTCTTCCCTTTAATGGTCATCTTGTAGGGACCGCCAGCTTTTTGCTGAGGAAGCATCACTTCCCAGTTACCTTCTTTATCCGCCTTAGCACTGTATTTTTTCTTCCGAAACTCAATATTTATTTTCTCGCCCGGTGAAGCCCAACCCCAAAGTTTCAACTCCTCGTTTCTTTGCAAAACCATGCCATCGCTGATGAGTTGAGGCAATTTTACCTGACTAAATCCAGAAAATAGGGGAATTAACAGGAATATTATTATCAGTCCTTTTTTTAAATACATAGTCTTCTTTCTTATATAGCAGCTATTGTTCAATAACATATTTCTACCACCATCTTAGTGGAGAATTATAATCTGGATACTTAAAATAAATAAAGTATCAATCCTTTTGTTCTTACTTTCATTCCTTACTTTTGGATACTATATAACAACACTTAGTTTTGTCAGCAGATACCTAAAATGTGTGCTCAAATAACACCCCTGTAGTCCCCTCAAGGGGACAGTCCCACAGATTTATTTCAGTAGAATATCACTAGCTTTATCATTATTTTCACACATAGCTAATTCTTGTTTTCTCATTTGACGTTCAGTTGTCAGGCCAAAGGCATCTCATTGGGAAAAGTCAAGGCTTTACTTAATTTCTAACACCACCACACTGAAAGGGGGTAATGTAAGATTGATAGTATCTTTTTTGCTCTTAAAATCTTTAAAATTTGTCGGAGCTACTTTGTCAGGATTATCAAAATCATTCATGTCCTGCAGTTTCCCGGATTTCAAAATTCTGGCAGTGATTGATTTGTTTTTAATACCGGGTAGATCAAGGCTAATTTCCTGACTTTCGCTATCGTGAATATTTACAATTGAAATATGGGTTATACCTTCTTTATTTTTAGAAGCTGAAGCCGAAAGTGCTGGAATTGCTTTATCGCCCATGGCATATTTTGCATCGGTACTCATTTCGATCGGTAAAAGCGCAGCATCCTGATGCACCTTATACATTTCCATTACATGGTAAGTAGGAGTAAGCAGCATTTTTTCTCCCTGAGTTAATACAACAGCTTGCAAAACGTTTACCGTTTGAGCTAAATTAGCCATTTTCACTCTGTCGGCATGCTTATTGAAAATATTCAATGTAACCCCTGCAATCATGGCATCGCGCATAGTGTTCTGCTGATATAAAGCACCGTTTCCTTCAGGATCAGTTTCATACCAACCACCCCACTCATCCACTATCAGGGCAACCTGCTTTTCAGGATCGTATTTGTCCATAATCTCACTGTTTTTAACAAGGAATTCATCCATGAACCAGGCTTTTTCCATAGTTCTGAAGTACACCTCTGCTGAAAATTCGGTTGAGGGGCCTTTATCGGACCAGTCAATAACAGAATAATGATGGACAGATATACCTTCCATCAATCGTAAAGGAATTTCCTTCATCAGCACTTCTGTCCAATTATAATCAGGCTCTCCGGGTCCTACGGCAATCCTATACATGTTTTCACCTGCCATTGCAATTGCATATCTTTTGTAAAGGTTGACATAATAATCAACCGTCATTTCTCCTCCACAACCCCATGATTCGTTACCTATTCCCCAATATTTAACATTCCAGGGTGTTTCTCTTCCATTTTTTTCACGAAGATCTGTCAAGTAACTTGACCCATTTTTGTGATTCACATATTGCTTCCATTCAATTCCTTCCGCCACAGAACCGGAATTCATGTTCACTGCGAGATAGGGTTCAGCTCCCAATGTTTCACAAAGATTTAAAAACTCGTGGGTTCCGAAGCTATTATCTTCCCTTATGCCTCCCCAGGACATGTTTTCAATGGCTTTCCTATCTTCCTTGGGTCCTATGGCATCTTTCCAGTGATAGGTATCCGCAAAGCATCCACCAGGCCATCGTAAATTCGGAATGTTAAGATTTTTTAATGCTTCAATAATGTCATTTCTCACGCCATCTGTGTTAGGTATGCTTGAACCTTCACCTACATAAAGCCCATCATAAATATCACGACCTAGATGCTCTGCAAAGTGTCCGTAGATATGCTTGCTGATGGTGTCTTTTACATTTTCGGTATTGATCTTAATAGTTGTAGTACCTTTTTGGCTGTAGAGGTTCCATGTTAAACTGACAAAAAGAATAATGAGTAAAGAGCGGATATTTTTCAAGATTAGGAAATTTTAAAGTTTAAAATAATTACAATATAAATAATAAGTATACAATCGATTTCATAACTACGAATTTAGTATTATTTTGCAATAAGCGGAATTATTAATGGAATTTTCTAAAGAAGATTCAAACCTGAATTAAGAAAGATACAATACATGAAAAAACTTGCAAAAAGCCTACTATTCGTACTAATCCCTGTTTCCCTTTTTGGTCAGGTTAAAACGAGCTCAGCTCCATTGAAACCTCGAGTAATGATTCTAACGGATGTATCCACCTGGGAAACTGATGATAGTGAATCTTTGGTGCGCCTACTGGTTCATTCGGATATGTTGGAAATTGAAGGGCTCGTTTATACAACGGGTTGGAGTTTAGAGGAAACCAGAGATGATTTCATCAACCTAATTTACGATGCGATTGATGCATATGAGAAAGATCTGCCCAACCTTTCGAAACGTTCTGATCAGTATGGTTTTCAAGAAGATGAATCTCAACAAAAGATAGGTTACTGGCCAAGCCCTGATTACTTGAGAAAACGTACTATGTTTGGCAGCAGGAAAAGAGGAATGAGTGAAATTGGTAAAGACAACAACTCCCCCGGCAGTGATCATATTATCCAACAGGCAGATGAAAATGATGACCGACCATTATGGATCTTATTCTGGGGTGGTGGCAATACCTTGGCTCAGGCAATATGGTCAGTTCAAGAAGAAAGGCCGGAAAAAGAGTTAAAGCAATTCTTGCACAAAATACCTGTTTACTCCATTACTGATCAGGATCGATCTTACAAAGAAGGGTGATGGTATTCACATTATCTGCGAGGTGATTGATAATGGAAGTCCTCAACTTACTTCTTACAGGAGGGTTATAATTAATTTATAAGACAATCAAGGGAGGCTTTTTTTTCAGTTTGATTTTAAAAAACTTTTTTTAAATGTAAGTAAGCTCTCCACTTTTTTAAAAGAATTTTAACATCCATCTTTTTCACTTAATTGTCATTCGGTTTAAAAATATGAGATAACCCAATGGCACTGCTCTCTTAAATAATAAGGGATTGATACAGGCTATTATATTTGAATTGTTTATACTGAGACACAAGCGATTCAGGATTTTAGTTTTTATATCGCCTAAATCGAATTAAATGTCGTATGACCTTATTTGTATTTTTCAATGTTACTATAATATCTTAAACTCAAAATTACTGAACTTTACTTCACCGTTTCCATATGCAAATATGCCAGGTAATATGCTTATGAAACCATATAAAGTATTATGATGGTACCCGGAAATATCCATTCCCCATCTTTCCTTCGTCCAATTGATGCCGTCATAACTATAATATCCAGTTACAATATGGTTGACGTTTCTTATTCTTAGCCATACTTCTTTTGTTTTAGCAGGATGATTCCAGGTTCCCCTTACATCTCCTTTCCTCCATCGAATTCGCTTATCTGCATCAAATCCAGTTGCTACATAAAAATCTTTGTTGTAGAAGAAAGTTAAGCCCCCGACCGTTCCAGAGTCTAGTTCTATTTTGGCACTCACCTCATAGTTATTGGAAGTGGGAACGAACAGCATAGGTGCTGATTCAGATGGTGAATCTCCTTTAGCATTGAGGGTTAAGACTCCCTCTTTAAATTCCGCTCTCTTGGGCAAATACTCTTCGAAAAATTTCCAATCTAGTCCAATTCGAAACTGATCGATGAGAGCTAATCTGTCGATCCTTTTTTGCGAAGCAATTGGTTTTTTAATAGGTTTTTCGATATCGTCCCCCAAAGGAGCAAACAGCCAGCCATCGTCTGTCATCTCTAATGGTTCTAGTAATGTTTGGCGACCTCTGCCCAAATATCCGTTTTCATAGGCATGGTGTACAATCCACCATTGGCCGTCTGGGGTATCAATTAAAGAAGCATGTCCTTTAGCCCACCATTTTTCAGAATTTTGGGCTGTATGAATCAAAGGGTTATAGGGTGAATTTTCCCATGGACCATCCAGAGATTTTGAACGGGCTAATACAGCCATATGACTAGTAGGAGGGCCTGCTGTTCCTCCCTGCGCAGCTACTAAATAAAAATAATCGCCTATCTTCTTTAGTTTGGGGCCTTCCAAATTAAAACCATCGCTTTCCCATTCGAGAGGGAAATCCCATCCGTCATAAACTTTTTCTAATGTTCCATGGACTACCCCAAGACCACTTGGATTCAATTTTGCCCGATAACCTCCATTCATAAAAACCCACCTTTGTCCTTTTTCATCAACAATGTGGCCAGGATCTATTCCATCTATTTGCAGGTTAACTGGCTCGCTCCATGGCCCATAAGGTGACGAAGAATAAACAGCAAAATTTCCCTTCCCGGCTACCGTGAAATAAATGTAATACTTGCCCTTGTACTTGAAAATATCAGGAGCCCAAACAGAACCCAAAAACTTGTTAAGGGCATTGCTAATAGGTTCCCAGTTGACCAAATCAGTTGAGTGAAGCACTAAAAGACCCGGCAAATAATTCATAGATGAATGGGTCATATAATAGTCCTTACCATCTCTCATAATACTTGGATCTGGAAAATCACCACCAAGAATTGGGTTAAGGAATGTAGTATTTGTTTTAATCTCACTTGTTTGTGTCTCTTTTTTGTTTTGCGCAACTAGTACAAAAGAGCATATTACTAAAGTAAAGCAGAGTATGGATTTAATTAAATAATTCTTACCTCTCATTCGAAAATATTTAAAAGATTAATTATTATAAAATTCTAATTTGAAAGACTAATTTGATACAAATAAGTCCAAAAAGACATTAACCAACACATTGAGTATATTTACAAATCTCTCTTTCTAGATTAAGTTTACTTGTATTGATACCCTAGTTATTATTAATTACAATTTGAGCACCCTCCAACCCATCTGATTTAACTTTTATAGTAATGGTTCCTGTCTCTCCTTTTTTTGCTTTCACTATCACAAGTGCTAAGCCATTAAAAGCTTTTCTATTATGCGATGGAAATGGGTTCATATCCGTTGGATCTCCATTATCGGTGGCTATAATTTCTCCAGGCCCCTCTAAACTAAAACTTACTTTATTATCAGCATCTGGTACCATTAAGCCACTTTCATCAAGCACTTTTAATGTAACAAAAGAAAGATCTTTTCCATCGGCTGTAATGGTACTACGATCAGCCTTCAATTCTAATTGAGCAGCTTCCTTAGTAGTTTTTACAATATCTTCCGCCCAAACTTCACCCTCTCTATAGGCTACTACTTTCAATTCGCCCGGTTCATACACCACCTCATCCCATCGAATTCTGTATTTAAATTCCCCTTTCATTTTTTTACCTAAGGATTTACCATTAAGGAATAATTCTGCTGCGTCTCCAGAGGTAAAAACATGGACTGGCGTTACTTTCCCTTTTCTATCCTGCCAATTCCAGTGTGGTAAAATATGTGCTATGGGTAAATCGGGGCGCCAGCGCGATTGGTACAGATAGAACCTATCTTTCTTGAATCCTGCCAGATCTATTATGCCATAATAAGAACTCCGCGCACCATAATATGGTGTAGGCTCACCAATATAATCCCAGCCACTCCAAACAAACCCACCAGCCACATAAGAATGTTGATCCAAGGACCGGAATACTTTATCAGCTGCTGAACCAAAATCCGCTGTGTACAACTCGTAGGCACTCACATACTGGTTTTTGGAATCCCCACCAGTGGTATCGCTCACCGGGGAACTCATACCTGATGTTACAGGGAAATTATAAGTACCCCTGCTGCTCAATGCTGCTGCATTTTCACTACTTATGATCATTTTATTAGGGAGTGCATTATGAAAAGAAGGATAAGCAGGTGACGTGGAAATTCTTCCTTCTCTTAAATGCACATATGCGGGCGCATCACGAATACCTTCTCCTTGATAATTGAGGTTGATAACATCCGTAGCTGCTGGAAATTGAGTATCTGCTTGTGCAAAATTCATTGAAGCAGTGGTAGGGCGCGTTGGGTCTTCTTCCCTTACAATTACACGAAGATTTCTGGCAATTTCAGCACCTTCTTCACCCGTGTATTGTTCACCTACTTCATTTCCAGTGCTCCACATGATTACAGAGGGACTATTACGGTCTCTTCTAACTAAAGCGCGCAAATCCTGCTCGTGCCACTCTGGAAAAATCAGATGGAAATCCAATGGAGTCTTTTTGCGCTCCCAGCTATCAAACATTTCATCTACTACCAAAAAGCCCATTTGGTCTGTTAATTCCAATAATTCCGGGGCTGGGGGATTGTGTGCCATTCGGATAGCATTTGCTCCTAACTCCTGCAGTTTTTCCAGCTGACGTTGAGCTGCTCTGTAGTTAAAAGCTACTCCCAACGCGCCTAAATCGTGATGCTGGTTTACTCCTTTTATATAGATGTGCTCTCCATTTACCATTAATCCCTTATCAGCATCATAAAGAATAGAACGAATGCCAAAACGGGTTTCATATTGATCAATACTTTCTCCTTCATGAAGAATATGGGTAACCGCTATATACAAATTAGGCTGTTGGGTGGGTGGCGGACCCCATAATCTAGGGTTTTCAAGTGTTATTTTACTATGAATCCGCGATTGGCTATTGGCTTGAATGGTAGTTTTTTGTTTTTCGAAAGAAGCTACCGGCTTTGCAGCCTTAGCGCCCTCTTCATCCAGTTCAAAAACATGAGTTTGGACCTCCACCTGTACTTCATCTTGTCCATCATTATCAATATTTATTGTCAAATCAATCTTGGCAGAGTTTTCCGACACCTCAGGAGTTGTAATGAATGTACCCCATTGGCCCACATGCACGGGGTTGGTTTTTACGAGCCAAACATTCCTATAAATGCCGCCACCCGGGTACCATCGAGAAGAGTTAGGTGGGTTATCTAATCTTATTGCTAGTTGATTTGTAGTTCCGTATTTTAAATAAGGTGTTAAATTCAAACGCCAGGAAGAGTAGCCAAAAGGCCAACCTCCAACCAACTTCCCATTAAGCCAAACCATCGCATAAGACATAGCACCATCCACATCCAGAAAGATAGATTTTCCTTTATCTGCAGCAGGGATCTCCAGCAATTTTCGGTACCAGGCTACTCCTGGAGTTGGCAGTCTTCCCATTCCTCCACCTACTGCAGCATTTGGTCCTTCCAAGAATGGACCTGAAATAGCCCAATCATGAGGTAAATCAACAGACTGCCAATTGCTATCATCGAAACCAGACTGTACAAAGGGAAAGTCTTTTCCGGGATGCTCGTCAGGTCTCTTATAATGCTGGCTAGAGTCCATTATAAATGCATTTCCTGTAGGCATAATCCATGGTTTTAACACTGTTTTCTTCGCTTCTACCTCAATTGCTTCGGTGGGTTTGGCATCAGCTTGTTTGTCATCCCTGGTGTCTATAACCTCAGGCCTCACATCATAAATCAAGCTATCAGCCTCCCCGGCAGATTCATATTTCATAAATTGCCAGTCTTCGTTGATGGAAATGCGCTCACGCGTATGAATAATGTCAGGCTTCTTGTCCTGGGAATTACATCCATGCAATAAGAAAAGAAGGACGCTTAAAAAATAGAAATATCTATCTTGTACTGTCATAATTATCATGAATTGATTCTATGGTTTCAATTTAATTCATCAACTTAAAAAAAAACCACCGCATCAATATTGAAGGGTGGCTTTTTACTTACTAAAACTAACTAAACAATTATAATTAAACTAAACAAAATTCTCTCTACTGTGGTGGTTCTAGAACGCTTACATCATCTATGAAATAGACAGCATCAGCGGTTGCTCCTAAGTCTAACACGATTCTTGTTAAAACGTCATTCGCTGTAAAGGTGAATATCACTTCCTGCCATTCTTCAGAGACTGTGAAATCTCCTCCATATTGGGCACCCGCACCAGCGGCAGTTGAGAAACGAACGGCTCCACCTACTCCAGGACTACCCGCTTCAGCTCTGATCCACATACTTGCGGTATATTCTACACCACTAATGGTTGCCATTTCATCGCTTGCCAGCTGTGTATAGATAGGCTTGCTCTCCTGCACCTACAGCTCTTAAAGCTCTGTTGCCGGATCTAACCTCACCATCCGCAGTTGTAGCAGTCATTAAATCACCACCTTAAATTTATTCCAATTGGTAAAATTATCACCCTCTCCTAGTTCAAACCCACCATTTAATAAAACATTGGTTGGTTGAGGTGCTGCTGCTCCTGTTTCAATTAGGGTTACATTATCTACAAAATAAACGGCATCTGCAATAAGTCCCATATCAAGTGCTATTTGTGTAGCAGGCTCATTGGCTGTAAATACCCATTCAATTTGCTGCCATTCAGTGGAAATTTCATAGTTAGCACTATATTGTGCACTTGGAGTTGTAGAAAATCTCATACTTCCTGTTCCGGATTCTGCTTTGATCCACATGAATAAGGTATATTCCACTCCCACCTGTGTGGATGCGGCATCACTCACAAACTGCGTTCTCCAGGCATCTCCACCAACAGCTTGTAGCTCTTAATGTTCTACCAGCATATGCTTCTCCTTCGGCAGTTGTAGCAGTTAATAAATCGGCACCGTTAAATTTTCCCCAATTGATAAAATTATCGCCATCACCTTGTTCTAGTGTACTATTTGCAATTAAGTTTTCACCTACATAGAAAATTGATTCTGAACTGGCTTCTCCTCCTGAGGATACAAGATTAATTACTGCAGGTAAATTCGCTGGTAAGCCGGCAGGAATTGTAAACACCAATTCCTCCACTTCTGCAGAAACAATTTCTGCTTCCACACCACCAACGGTTACTGTTTCTACATTACCCAGTGAAATACCTTTAATAGTTACCTGCTCGCCTGTATTTGCGGCACTTGGCGAAATTGTATTTATTACCGGGATAGGTCTCACTAAAACTTCTATTTCTGTGGTAACTCTATAATTATTTGCCATAGCCAAGGTAACTGTATTCATACCCGGACTGGCAGATTGAGGCACTTGGAAAGTAAGTGTATTACCTTCTAATTGAAAGGTGGCTTGTCTGGTACCTACAAAAACAAATTGTACTGTATTAAAACCAGCACCTTCAATAGTTACATCCTCTAAAGGAAATGCAGAATTAGTGTTCATATTCATGATTTCCACATTACCAACGGTACCTTCATCTTCTTCACAACTTGAAATTGAAAAAACAATGGTAATGGCTAAGAGACTGAAAATTATATTTTTTAAATTTTTCATATTATTCAATTTTAAATAAATTAATAGCCGGGATTTTGCTGTACTCTGGCCAAATCCACAAATGATTGCGGTAGTGGCCATCTCATGTGGATATCAGAAATATTTGGAGCAGCTTCAGGATTAAATTGGCTCACTCTTGGAATTAGTAAGTTTAATCTCTTCAACATATACCATCTATGGCCCTCATGACCTAATTCCCTGGCATGTTCATCTAATACTACCTGATCGTTTATAGAAGAGATGTTATGTTCAGTATCTCCAAAAGCACGTTCACGCAATCTATTGTATAGCTCTAAAGCTCTCGGTGTATTACCGCTTCTATAATGTGCTTCTGCTCCTATAACAAAAGCATGAGCATATCTGTAAACTATAACGTTTCTCCATCCACCAGCGTCACCCACAACTCTTCCATAGGTTCCATCTTCCCAAAATTTTGTGGTGGTGGGTTCAACATAGCGAAGTTGAATTGCACCTTCACCAAACTGATCTATTAAATCTTCCTGTGTTACTATATCTCCTAATTCCTTTCCTGCAGGTAAATTGGGCTCATCATCATAGACCCAGTTTAACTTATGCCAGGCTTCTAATCTGCCATCCTCAAAATTCCAGCTTCCATCTCCATTTTGAAAAAGGCTCCAATAATAGTCATTTGGAGAAAACCTGGACCAAGCTCTACCACCGGTTTCCATAGTTCTGGCTACACCGTTTATTCTGTCATATAGTGGCACAAACATTTGAGGTATCATATGAACCCTATCTTGATTGCTAGGATCGAATGTTAATGAAAATATAATTTCATTATTATTTTCTTCACCTGCTTTACCACCTTCTAAACCAAAAATATAATCCAATGACTGTAGTTGATAAGATGCATCAGAAATAACTGCTTCAGCAGCGATTGCCGCCTGCTCCCAATTTTCTAAATCCATATAAGCCTCCGCAAGCACCAAATTCGCAAAACCTTTTGAAGGAGCACCTACACCAGGGGTATTGGCTCTTATAGGTAGTAGTTCTACCCCCTTTTGCGCATTTACTAAAATAGTATCATATACTATTGATTTTTCTGCCAAAGGGGCGTCTAAGCTTGGCTCTTCACCATCAGGCAATAACCTTGCTAATGGTACATTATCAAATCTCCTGGACAACTCAAGGTAAATATATGCTATCATTGCATGCGCTTCACCAGCAAATCGGCTAAGATCTTCTCTTTCTGCATCGTTTTCAGGTTCGATAATTGAGGCCCCCTGAATTACTAAGTAGCACCTAACAAGATTAGTATAATAACTATTGAATATCCCATCAATATCACCACTTACAGCAGATAATCCTGCATCGTAGTTGTGCATTCCTCGCATACCACCGGCACCAACATCTACTAAATTAGTGCCTGCTTTCACTAGATCTGTACCTGCTTGCTTATAGTAAGAAACTTCCGGACTTTGATGAATAGAACCTACTCCTTGATAGACCTGAAGCATAGTAGCTTCTAAACCGCCTATATTATTTAAAGCTAAACTTGCGGGTAACTCATCTCGGGGCTCCAAGTCCACAAAATTATCCTCGCATGCTGATAATACAAATAAACCAAAAACTACGGCTAAGGTATTTGTTACAAATTTATTTCGTTTCATAGTTGTATATTTTAAAATGTTAACCTTGCACCTATAACCCATGTCCTTGTGATAGGATATGATCCTGATCCTGATTCAGGAGAATAGGCTAGTTTATAATCTGTCCAATATTTAAGGTTGTTTCCTCTTACATAAAAATTCACATTATTTAGAGGTAGATTCTCCAATAAATTCGGAGGTAAAGTGTAGCTAAATGAAATATTTCTTAGCGCCACAAAAGAAGCATCTTGTACTTTTATAGCGTTGGAAAAAAGCCCCCCGGCTAAAGCATTTCCATCTCCAATTCGTGGAAATTCATTAGTCGGATTATTGGGTGTCCAGTAATTAATATTTAATTGATTGCCTCTACCGGTAAATCCTCCTATATAGGAGTTAACCTGAGTAACACCTTGCACAGCTTCTATTAGAAATGAAAATTCAAAACCTTTATAGCTCACAATATTGGTGATACCACCATACCAACTTGGCGTTGGGTTTCCAAGGAAAGTTCTATCATCATCATTAATCACCCCATTTCCATCAATATCTTCAATTTTAGGGTCTCCTGGTGTGGCACCAAACTCAGCTGCTTCAGATTCCTCGTCCAACTGCCAAACTCCAGTATATCTGTAATCAAATAATTCATTAATGTTTTGACCGATAAACCATCCATTTGCCGGGTTATCTATGGGATTGCCGTCTTCATCTTCGTTTGACCTGCTTAGTCTTACAATCTTATTTCTATCTAAAGAAAGGTTAGCAAAAATATTCCATGAAAAATCTTTGCTTTCAAAAGCTAATCCTCTTAAAGAAATGTCAATACCTTTGTTTTCTGTCTCTCCAATATTTGATGGATATGTGGAATACCCTCCAACAACAGGAATAATTCTTTCTGTTAATAGTAAATCAACTGTGTTAGTTTGCCAGATATCTACACTACCTGTAATTCTGTTTTTCAAGAAGCCAAAATCGATTCCTATATTGGCTTGGCGGCTTTCTTCCCATCTTAAATTAGGGTTTGAAGCAGCGTTCGGCAATCCATATCCATTAAATATATTTTCAACACCTGTACTATCCACACCTAAAAGCAATTGAACATTAGTTGCTCTAGCCAAATATTGGTAGTTACCGAAATTGTCATTTCCTAAAACACCGTAACTAGCTCTTACTTTAAATTGGCTCACATAATTTATGGAATTAAAAAAACCTTCATTATGTGCATTCCAGGCAAATGATACAGAAGGGAAATAACCTTGCTTGTAATTTGCTCCAAATTTAGAAGTTAAATCCCTTCTCATACTTACAGTGAAATTGTATCTATCATCATAGCCGTACCCAGCTCGAATAACATTATAAGATCTCCCGTTCTCGTCAGTATTCCATCCCACTTGGGATCTTGCATCTAAGGCATCCCCTATGGCATTATAACCCAAAAGGTCTGTCGGTAAATTTTCGGCAAACATGGTTGCTTGTTCAAACTCAAATTTTTGCATGCCTATTACAGCAGTTGCATCCACCCTGTGCTTGCCGAATGTCTTTGAATAGGTCAGGATATTATCTATCAGGTAATTTTTATTGGTAGTGTTTTGAATCTGTGCCTGGCTTGGCTCCTGATCGGCATAATCTGAGCTCCTAAAGCTTCCCAGGAACTGACTTCTCACTTCAGCAAAAGTGTTCAGAGTATATTTAAAACCTCCACCGAAGTCAATATTCACATATGGGTTGATATAAGTTCTATTGATAATTCTATCAACTTGTGACTCCTGATATCTATATAAAGGATTAATCTGAAATTGATCGGTATTTACAAATTTAGAATAATTTCCATTCTCGTCCTGGAAGTCACCTAATGGGGAATTACCAGTTATTGGAATATAGGGTGCAAAACCACCGTTAATATTAAATTCGTCAATCACATTACTGGTTTCATCGGCATCAGATCGTGTTAATTGCAATCTGGTACCAATTGTTAACCAATCGTTTGGCTTAAATTCTGTATTGGAACGAAGCGAATACCTGTTATAATCCGAAGCCTGAACGATACCCTCCTCCATATAAACATCTCCGTTTACATAAAAGCTAAATTTATCTGATCCACCACTGGCGCCAATACTAGCCGTATGCCTTTGACCTCTTTGAATCAATAAATTTTGCCAATCTGCAGTTGTTCCTTCTATGTAGTTCTCTAATTCAATAGGATCAAGAAAGTTATTTACCGTTGGATTGACTTGACCATTAGCCACTCTGGAGTCTATCTGGTATTTCACATATTGGTCGGCATTCATAATATCCAGTTCATTTGCTAACTCAACAGATCCTGTAGAATAATCAACAGTAAATTTTGTTTGTCCTGATTTACCGCTTTTTGTTGTAATTAAGATAGCACCATTAGCACCACTTGAACCATAAATAGCTGATGCCGCAGCATCCTTCAATATATTCATCGATTCAATATCCTGAGGATTGATCTCATTAATATTACCACCAGGAACGGGCACACCATCTATTACAATGATAGGCTCATTAGATACACCTAATGAATTTGTACCTCTGATCTGAAAAGAAACCCCACTACCTGGTTGTCCGCTACCACGCGTAACCTGTAAGCCAGGCACTCTTCCTCTTAAAGATTCAATAGCATTAGGGATAGGAGTTTTTTCTATTTCTCCAACATCAACAGTAACAATGGAGCCTGTAACATTAGAACGTTCCATGGAACCGTATCCAACTACTACCACCTCGGATAATTGTTGTAAATCTTCCTTCATGGAAACATTTATACTTGTTCGGCCATTCACCGGGATTTCCTGGGTAGTATATCCTAAATAGCTGATTTGTAAAACAGCATCTGATGGAACACTTAACTTAAAGTTTCCATCCAAATCCGTGATAGTCCCTGATGAAGTCCCTACTACTGAAACTGTAGCGCCCGGGAGAGCACCATCATCATCTGAAACTACACCTGTAACAGTAATGTCTTGCGCATTCACTGTAATAGAAGTGGCGCAAAACAAAGCAAGGCATAAAAGCATGCGATACCGCTTTAAAATACCTTCTTTTAATAAGAGTAATTGATCGGTCATATTGTTTTTTTTAATTGTGATAAACAAAATTTTCATGTCGCTGAAATACAGAGTTTTTCAGTTTCGAGAAATAAATATACAAAATAATTTTATTTATGAAATCGATTGCGGTAAATTTTTCAATTTATTTTTAACTTTTTTTCAATAGAATAATCGGCATCTATACCACTTCAAGCACATTATTAAAGAAAAACCTTGATTTAAATGAAATTACCGCCAATTTCCACAGATTGATTTGAAATCGATTGCAATTTTTATTTTACGAAATCGATTTCGTTTTTATTAAAATTTTTTTTAGCTTTATTTGAATTTATCACCTGTTAGAAGGCATAAAATTCAAAATCAATCTATCACCATTTAATTAAAACTAACATTTACAAAATTGATCACCATGCAATACAAAAAATTAAAATACTTCTCTTTTTTCTGCCTACTACTTATGGCAGGGTGTAACCAAAGCAATGATAATCAGCAATCTGAAGAAAGTGATCAGGCCACGGAGAAAGCACAAACTAATAACAACAAAAATCAAACCTTAGAGCCCCTGGTAACTGATTTGTACACTGCAGATCCTTCAGCCCATGTTTTTGAAAATAAACTCTATCTGTATCCTTCACATGATTATGATTCAGGAATACCTGAGGATGATTTAGGTGGACATTTTAACATGAGAGACTATCACGTTTATTCAATGGATAGTATTGAAGGAGAAGTGACAGACCATGGCGTTGTACTTGATGTGGATGATGTGGCCTGGGCCAAAAGACAAATGTGGGCACCGGATGCCGCTGAAAAAGAGGGTACTTACTACTTATATTTCCCTGCCAAGGACAAAGATGATATTTTTAGAATGGGAGTAGCTACAAGTGATAGTCCTTCCGGCCCTTTTACAGCGGAAGAAAATGCCATTAAAGGTAGTTTTAGTATTGACCCCGCTGTTTTTAAAGATAAGGATGGCTCTTATTATATGTACTTTGGTGGTATTTGGGGCGGCCAGCTTCAGCGTTGGAAGGGTGATAATTATATTGAAGAAGACAATTACCCTGCAGATGATGCTCCGGCACTATTGCCCAAAATTGCAAAGCTGACAGATAATATGCTGGAATTTGCTGAAGAACCAAAAGATATACAAATTCTGGATAAAGAAGGTAACCTAATACTAACAGGTGATACTGAAAGAAGATTTTTTGAAGCTGCATGGGTGCATACCTATAATGGTAAGTATTATTTCTCTTATTCCACAGGAGATACTCATAATATAGCCTATGCCATAGGTGATAATCCATACGGTCCGTTTACTTATGAAGGTGTGGTATTAAAGCCTGTGCTGGGCTGGACCAATCACCATTCAATAGTAGAGTATAATGGTAAATGGTATTTATTCTTCCACGATTCGTCATTATCAGGTGGTAAAACTTACTTAAGGAGTGTAAAAGCTACTGAATTAAATTATAATGAGGATGGCACCATTATACCGATTGATGCCATGGTGGAGGTTGAATAGAATAATATAATCTCGAAGACATTGAAAAAAATCCCTTGAAGTTTTATTACACTTCAAGGGATTTTTTATTTTAGGCTACTCATGGAAAATGAAATTGACTAAAAAAGTTGACATACTAACCTTAATAAGTGTTTCTTAAACTTTAAAACTAAGTATAAAACCTCAAAAAAGAGAAATCTCACTAAATATTGAGGTTTCATTTATATTTTAAGGTATTTTAAACAAAATTTTATTCTTCATCTTTTTGCTTGATCAAAAAGATGCAAAAAATCAAGACAAAAAGATGCTTCTACGCTACAATTCAGCGCGCTCCCCGCCTTTTTGTCGACCAGCCCGCTCGGTTTTAACAAATATTATTTGGTTATCGAGCAAGGTAGAATTTATCATGAGCACCCTATTTTATCCAAATGTCAAAAATAATCTTCCAGAAATAGGCCTATAGCCTGAAAGCTATTCGCTTGCAGTTCCTTACTCAAACATAGCATCATTTCCATCATAAATAAATTCACCGAAGTAAGCCTTATTATCACTGTCTTTACCATTTGAAGAAGTATACATAGCGAGTGTAACCCCTACAAAGCCACCAGCCACTTTAGTGCTTAAGTAACGTGCATCCAGGCCATCTTTTAATACTTTCCAGTTTTCACCATCCTCAGAATAGTGAAAGCTATAGGTAGTAACATCAGAACTAATTTTAAGATTAACAGTGTTTATATTGGCTTTTTCTAACTTTTCAGATGCTACAATCTCTTCACCATTCTCTGTTCCTTTTATCAATTGAATCACTTTTTGGTCGCCCTCTAAACTTAGCGCTATAAAATAATAGTGACTTTCATTTTGAAACGCTACAATCCCTGCTTTTTCGTTTACATTCTTAGGTTCAAATTCAAGAGTAGTTTCTGCAGAAAAAGTTTGATGCTGCTGTCTATGTCCTACAAAACTTGGATTACTTTTTCCAGAAATCGTCTCAGGTCTTGTATTCACACTCAAATAGCCAGCCTTTTCCTCTAATGAATACCACGGATCTTTCACTGTTCTTAAAAAATACCAATGATAAGCTAATGCAGATGCATCAAAAGAATCAGTGAATGTAAAATTACCACTCAATGGAAATAAAGTAGTATCTACACTCACTCCTGTAGGCAAATCATACCTATATTTAATAGCTTCTCCCTCCAAATCAAAAACAGGCCAATCGTTTACCCATTTTACAGGGGCCATGAAAGTTTCTCTTCCCGTGTTGTAATGATCCTGATCATAATCTCTGCAGGCAAGAAATATACCATACCAATCGCCATTGGGGTGTTGCATTATATCAGCGTGACCGGCAGAGGTAATTGGATTCTCCCTGTCAGGATCTAAAGAGCGTTGTGTGAGGATAGGATTATCTTCATAAGGAATGAAATCGTCATTGATATCTTTAGTACGGTAAACCATTTCAGAATGGTTGACTGCAGTACCGCCTTCGGCTGTCATTAAATAATAATAGCCGTTTAGCTTATAAATTCTTGGCCCTTCAGCCCAAACCGGTTCGGTAGAAATGTCTACTCCACCATTCACCAGAATTCTATCTGCACTTATTACTTTTAACTCCTTTTTATCAAATTCAACCATTCTAATAGTTCTGTGGCCCTGATACAAAGGCTTATTATCAGGTGGGTCACTGTTATACACCATATAGCTTTTATCCTCATCGAAGAAAAGGCCTGGATCAATCCCTCTTACCTCAGGCAAAAACACCGGGTTAGACCATTCACCTGCCGGATCAGTGGCTGTTACCACAAAATTACCTTGTCCATCCACTATAGTGCAGGTGACATAGAAAATGCCATTATCATAGCTAATATCCGGTGCAAAAATAGCACGAGACACCCCAAAACCTTCCAATTCCAATTGTTCAGGCCGGTCTAACACATGCCCAATTTGTTTCCAGTTTACTAAGTCGGTAGAATGGAAGATGGGAATGCCTGGGTAGAAAGCAAAGGTGGAATGCACCATGTAGAAATTTCCTTTCCCATCGTCTGTAATAGCCGGATCAGGATACCAACCCGCTAAAATGGGGTTCTGGAAATACTGTTGCTGGTTTGCTGTAATAGTTTGGTCTTTTTCATTTTCCGAATTGCCTTCACAAGACATTATAAAAACCGTAACTACCATTAAAAGAATCAGTGGTGTTTTCTTTAATTTCATAATCATTAGTCTGTTTGACTTGAAATATAGTGAGTATATTTTGATAAGGCAATCGATTTCACTAGTTATTAATGATCTACTCCCTACTTCTTCTAAATTAATGTCTGAATGAAATATCCTAATTCCTTAAAGTAGAGAATGACTGCTTGCTTATCAACTTTAAACTCACTTTCTACCCTCAAAATGTTTTCAGGATCTCCCAGATCGAAACTAGCTACAAGGTTAGAATCCAAAAGCATTAGCCCTGCCTCTGCCATGTGCGCATTAGCCCTACCTCTAACATTGGTTTTAAAAATCTCCACCATCTGCTCTCAATTAAAATTGTATTCGATACATAACATCTGGGAAGAAGCCATTTTGTGTGACAGTATTCACTTGATCCGTGACGTCATTATATCTTCTTACAAATTCATTCTCTCTATTGAGTACGTTCTGAAAATCTACAAAAAACTGGTGAGAAACTTGCCTTTTCTTGCTATTAAATCTTACTCCAAATTTCACGTCCCATCTCAAGTAGTCATCATACACATCTGAAAAAGCCATGCCATTCATTAATACTTGTCTACCTCCGTTGGCCCTGGTTGATTCCAAATCAATAGGCGTAAAAGGATTTCCTCCGGCAGTAGTAAATTTTGTATCAAATGTAAAGGCGTTTTTACCTCCCTCTCCGAATTTCCATTCTTTACCTATCAATACATTGCCAACAAAGTTTTTATTAAAAGCAGTATTTCTTTCTACACCATCACTACCTTCATAAGTGGATTCAAATAAAGAGCCAGTCATTAACACATAATAACCTTTGCTGAAGAACTTTTCCAATGTTAACTCCACTCCATAATTAGTGCCGATACCATCGTTCACAAGTGATCCTTTTTCGCCAAAAGCAAACTCAGCTCCTTCATTAATAACTGAATAGCTACTCGCTACTTGTTCTACAGGAATGTCATACAAAGCCTGGTAATAGATCTCTGATTTCAAGCGCCAGCTTTCTCCTAAAGTTCTGTCATAAGCTAACACTGCCTGGTTGCTCTTCATGAAATCAAGATTCTGATTTGTTCTACGGAAAACACCTGGAGAAATTTCTTCACTATAAAATAGCACAGGACCAGGAACTGTCTGAGCGTGCAAACCATAAGCTAAACTAAGCGTTTGATCGGGTTTTAGATTCCAACTTAAAGCTGCCCTGGGTTCTAATGATATTTTTTCAGATAGGTCTAGGTACTGACTGTGAAGTCCAAAAGTAAAGCTTAAATTATCTGTTATATTATTTTCCGCTTGTGCAAATACTTGAGTTAAATTGTAAATATCGTCAACATCCCTTACTAAAAGTAATCTATCTGGTTTGCCATCATTATTTTCGTCAAGTTCCGGTCTATTATCCCCATCTTCCGTGAAGGATTTCAGGTCGTACAATTCATGTATAATTCCTGCTCTCAAATTCCATCTGGCATTAAATTTTTTGTTTAAGGTGCTTGAAAGTGTATAGCGCGTCTCTGTATCTTCATTATTAGTAGACCTAAACTTATCAATTAGCTCACCTTCATCGTTTGTAATTAAATTATCCTGTTTGAATTCGGAAAAAGTGCTAGATACACCAAAACTTGTTTTCAGGAAAGCGGTCTTAGTCAAATTGGCCTTATGAGTAATTCCAACTAAACTTAGTTGATTTTCTACAAAAGCATCTTCATTTGGGTCTGCAAACAAATCGTTCTCATCTATTTCGTTACCGAAAAAATCGATGCTGCTGAGTCCCCACATTCCAAAAATCTCAAATCGACCAATCTTTGTCTGGCCTAAATTCACCTTGGCAGAAAAGTCCTGAAAAAATGGTGTAGCGCTTGTTCCGGTTGCAGCTAAACTTGCAATACCATACCTGTATGAAGCTACAAATGAACCTCCCTTCTTCTTCAATAGAGGACCCTCCGCCATAAACTCTAAGCCACTAAAAGCACTAAGCTGCCCTGTAAACTCAAATTTATCCGGATTCCCGTTTCTGAAGTTAACATCAAAAACTGCAGCATTAGCATTACCGTACTCAGCAGGAAATGCACCTGTTAAGAAATCTGATGTGCGTAACAGATTTACATTTAGAGCGCTTACAGGACCTCCAGTAGTACCGAAAGTGGCAAAGTGGTTAGTGGTTGGTACAGGAATTCCTTCCACTCGCCACAAAAGCCCTACAGGAGAATTTCCTCGTACTACAATGTCATTTCTTGAATCGTTAGCAGCACTTACTCCTGCAAACGAAGTTGCTAAACGTGCCACATCGTTTCTTCCACCTGAAAACCTGTTCACCTCTTCAATGCTAAAAGTTCTGGCACTCACTTTTGCTAGATCGTTTAATGGCAGGTCTTTGCGAGAATTAGCCTTTACCACTACTTCATTTAGGCTTTCAACAGACTCCTCTAAATTGATTGTAATAATCACTTCCTTCCCTGCTGTAACCAGGATATTAGGTAGTATGCTGGATTTATATCCTACATATTGTACAATAACCGACTGCCTACCAACTGGCACTTTGTTAATTAGGAAATTGCCATCTACATCTGTTACAGCACCAATAGCAGGCTCAGAATTCTGCAATATAACACTTGCTCCTACCAAAGGATAAGACGCGTCCGCATCTAAAACCCTTCCTTTGATTACCTGAAATTGCGCACTTGTAGGAGCAATAAAGCTCAATGTGAGAGCGAAATAAATAATAATGTTCTTCATGATTCCTTTTTTTTATGATGTAGCGAAAGTAGCGCACCAGTTAAAAGCAGGAAACAAAAAACAAATTGAATAGGAGTAATTCCACACTGAAACTAGTTTATTCCTTAATGAAGCTTGCGACTCTTAGCAACAGCCGCCATTCAGGGTTTAAACTGCATAAGCATTGCTTCACCCATTATTTTAAAGGCTTCGCATATATTGAAGGCATGAGGTATTAAAATTTATCGTAAATTAGTTTTAAAGAATTGTACATTAAGCTTGGTACAAGAGAAATGATTGGTTTTTTGGCTTCAGTGAAAGATAAATAATTTTTTGCAGTTGTAAGCTGGATAGGTTAAATGATCCGATTTCTCAACTCGCCAATGAAATAGTGGCAGTTCAATAAAACTCATAAAAGATGGAAAAGTATAGCTCGAAATTTAACCTTAAGGAAGTACATGTTAGGTGGGCTGGCATATTTGTGCTTGCCTTCATCATGAGTTTGATCTATCCTATTGAAGAGGGTGAATCTCTTCTGAAAAAGTATCTCATTTCTTTAACTTTCACTACAGTTTTTTGGAATGCCGCCTATAGAATCTTTATCCTATTCAGGAAGAGATTTCCTGAAATAAAAGAAACACCAAAACGATTGTTAATTACTATCTTAAGCTTGACTGTGGTTTTTGTTGTTCTGGATCCTATTTTATGCAGTATTTTAAATGTTCAGGCAGTGGAGAAATTATTCTCCCTTGAACGTCTTTCATTTAGTATTCCTTTAAATTTATTTGCTTCCGCTATTGTAGGCTCTATTTATGAAAATGTATATTTTTTTGAGAAATGGAAAAAAACAATACAACTGAACGAGTTATTGAAAAACCAACAAATACGAACGCAATTCGAAGTACTTCAGAACCAGATGAGCCCGCATTTTCTTTTTAACAGCCTCAATACCCTAACAACTCTAATTGCGGAAGATAAACAATTAGCTATTGATTTTACGGAGAAGCTTTCTGAGGTGTACCGTTATATTTTGCAGAATAAGGAAAAGGAGCTAGTCTCCTTGCAAGAAGAGTTAGATTTTGTTAATAACTACATTTTCCTGTTAAGAATTCGTTATCCAGAGAATTTGAAGGTTTACTCTCAGGTGAGTAGCGAATATATGAACAGAAGTATTGCACCTTTAAGCTTACAAATTCTTGTGGAAAATGCCATAAAACATAATGTAATATCTAAAGCAAACCCATTACAGATAGATATCTATGTTGAAAATGGAAGGTCCATCGTTGTGAAAAACAATCTTCAGATTAAGAAGACCATAGAAAAGTCTACCAAAACAGGTCTTGCGAACATTCAGAAAAGATACACTTATTTGGGCACACAAAACATTGACATTATTACCACTGCGAAAAATTTTATGGTTGCCATTCCTTTACTGTCCGTAATACATGATAAAGATAAAGCTTCCTCTCAACTAGTAAGTATTTAATAAAATGAAGGTTATTATAATAGAAGATGAGGCTCCAGCTTTCAGAAGGTTGCAAAAGGTTATAGAAGAAATTGATAACACAATTGAAATTCTTGAGGTAATTGACAGTGTACAGGAGAGTATCAAATGGCTTAATAACCACAGTATGCCTGACCTTATTTTTATGGACATTCAATTGAGCGATGGCTTGAGTTTTGAAATATTTGAATCGGTAGAAATACAGCAACCTGTAATTTTTACTACAGCATTTGATGAATACACACTAAGGGCATTCAAAGTAAACAGTATAGACTATTTGTTAAAGCCTATTAAAAAAGATGATTTAGAAAGAAGTCTAAATAAATTTAACGGTATTAAAAAGAATTATAGTGAGAATAAGTCTAGCCTTAATGAGCTAATTGCACATATCAAATTAGATGAAAAAAACTATAAAAGCCGTTTCCTGATTAAGATAGGAGATAAACTTATTTCTGTACTTTCGGAAGATATCGCTTTGTTTTATGTTCATAACGGATTAGTATATTTAAAAACTACGCAAGCAAAGAAGTACATAGTTAATTATACCTTAGATGAGCTGGCACAGCAGTTAGACCCGAGTCTATTCTACAGGGCAAATAGGCAGAACATTATTCACTTTCAGGTTATTCAAACCATCCATAAGTGGCATAAAGCAAAGCTTTACGTTGAGACATATGTTGCTACTGACGAAAAAGTCATCATCAGCGCGGAGAAAGCCACTGAATTTAAAAAATGGTTAGGGGATGATTGAAAAAAAAACCCTGATTTCTCAAAGGTCTGAAGTACCAAGAGCGGGCTTGCCTTGTAGTGGAAAGGCTTGAACCTGTCTGCCGACAGGCAAACCCTTACAAACTAATGTTCACAAAATTTTAAGTCACACCTTTGAATTTGAGAATTCACTGTAAACAAAAAAACCCCTGATTTCTCAGAGGTTTTATGTGCCAGGAGCGGGCTTGCCTGCACTGGCAGGACTTGAACCTGTCTGCCGACAGGCAGGCCCGCACGAACTAATGTTCACTAGATTTTAAGTCTTTTGAAATCTGCTTTAAAAATTCTCTTCCAGTACTGCTTTTTAGCCACTTTTCGTGGTCTCTGGCATCTGCCCTATTTGAAAACTCCTTTGTATAAATTAGTTTAAAGGGTCTATAAGGAGCCGTAGTCTTCTCTCTTCCATCATTATGCCTTTTTAATCTATCTTCGATATTAGAAGTAAATCCTTTATAAATATAATTTTTGTGCAGGCTTTCGATAGCATAGGCAGTGAACATCGGTTTAAATTAATAAATCCACTTTGAAAAACAAATAATCTTATTCCGATAAAGCAAATGTACAGAGAGAAGACTTGCCAATTATGGCAGGAATTGAACCTGCATGAGTCAGGCAAGCCTTCACGAACTAATGTTCACGAGATTTAAACTCTTTGAAATTTAAGATTAAAACAAAAAAACCCCTGATTTCTCAGAGGTTCTATGTGCCAGGAGCGTGCTTGCCTGCACTGGCAGGACTTGAACCTGTCTGCCGACAGGCAGGCCCGCACGAACTAATGTTCACTAGATTTTAAGTCTTTTGAAATTTAAGAACTGATTAAAACAAAAAAACCCCTGATTTCTCAGAGGTTTTATGTGCCAGGAGCGGGACTTGAACCCGCACGAACTAATGTTCACAAGATTTTAAGTCTTGCGTGTCTACCAATTTCACCATCCCGGCTAATCTTAATTCAATTTTGAATTAATTTTCATTTAAAATGCTTTTCAAAACAAACTTGATTGTCTCTACAAGATTTTAAGTCTTGCGTGCCTGCCTGTCGGCAGACAGGTCTACCAATTTCACCATCCCGGCAATTTTATCAAATGTGTTTCAAAAAAATAAGTGAGCCTTATGCTCACTTATTATACTTTTTGAGCGGGAGACGAGGTTCGAACTCGCGACCTCAACCTTGGCAAGGTTGCGCTCTACCAGCTGAGCTACTCTCGCATTTCCCTGATTGGGATTGCAAATTTAACACTGCTTTTTAAATATACAATAGAAGATGACGAAAAAAATTATTTATTTTCTAATTTTTTGGTGTTAAGCCACCTGCTGCTTTAATTTCTCTTTTAATTCCTTCGCCTCTTGTCTGTTTTTAGACATTTTAATATGTTTTGGAACAGGTTTTAAATCCCATATCAAACCTAACCACGACATGAACTTTAATCCATAATAAGTAAAATCAAATTCCCACCAGAAAAAGCCTTGCCTCGCTGATGATTCATAATAATGGTGGTTATTGTGCCAACCTTCACCTAAAGTAAGTAAAGCCAGCCATACACTGTTTTTAGACTCATCACCGGTCTCATAGCGTTGTCTTCCGAATTTGTGCATGATACTATTGATAGAAAAAGTAGCATGATAAAGAATAATGGTGCTTAAGAAAAATCCAATAAATAAAGTAGAGAAACCAGCTGTAGTAAACATGGCCAATATGCTACCTCCGTTTACTATGCCTCCTAAGGCCATAACTAATAAGGCTAAGAATACAGGCGGAACTAAATAATTTCTATTTAGCCATCTTAATTCAGGATACTTACTGTAATCTGAAATTGTTTTAAAATCGGTTTTCTTAAAGTCAGATCCAATAATCCAACCAACATGTGAGTACCAAAAACCAAAGTGCAACATAGAATGCGGATCTTTTAAGGTATCACTATTTCTGTGATGGTGACGGTGATGCGAAGCCCACCATAAAGCACCTTTTTGTGCAGAGGTTTGTGCAAAAAAAGCAATTAAAAATTGAAACCATCTGGATGTATTATAACTTCTATGAGCAAAATATCTATGGTATCCACCTGTTACCCAAAACATTCTAAAAACATATAAAAAAGCACAAACTGCCCAGTCAAACAGGGTTGCACCAGTATAGATTGCTGCCAATGGAAGCAAATGCACTATACCAAAGCTCACTTCCTTTTTCCAGGTGCCTTTCTTTCTTAGCTTTAAATTTTCTTCTACTTTTATCTCAGCCATGTGTATTCTAATATTTTCTACAAAGATAAGCCTTTTTCTATTAGAGGCAGTTCTTAAATAATGAGAAAGTAAAACGATTAGTTAAGAGTAATGGTTCATAATTTATTTCTGAAAATTATTTTAAGAGGGTTTAATCAAAAAATAATGTATAGTTAAGAAGGGAAATAAAGCATTTAAATCATTTATTTCCTTTACCATCATCCAAATAACTACTCACAGATACTTTATGAATAATGTTTTCGAGATCATTAGAAGATTTTTTCAAATGGCTTAATATCACTTTACTATTCTCATCAACATTTTCAAAGTCTAATAAATTAATTAAGCCTAAAATGGAAGCGAGGGGTGCCCTTAGCTCATGTGCGTTAATGAAGGCAATTTCATTTAATTTCTTTTCTGACAGTCTCACCCTATTTTCCATGGCAATATCTGCTGAAATATCTGCAATAATTAAAATAACTCCCATGATGTCACCATTTTGAGAAACAACAGGACGAAGTTCTAATTCTACTATTTTATTAGATCCTGATGAGTTTTCTAAGCTTCTGATAAACTTTTGCCTTTGACCACTCCTTGATTTGTCAAATAAGGCCTGAAAGGTTTTTGAAAATTTTGGCTCAAAATAATCAGTAATTAATTTATCTGTATCTAATGCTCTTGCAACATACCAATGCATGAAAAGGTATGCTTTGGCATTGAAGTCTATTATTTCGCCTGATAAACCTACCAATATATTAACTTGCTTAGGATCGTTGAAAATAGCTTTCATCCAGCTTTCAACAGTATCCTGACTGCTGATTAAATCTTGTTGTGGTTTTTCTAAGGTTGCTAAAAAAGTATAGCCAATAAAGTCTCCTTCTTTATTAGTAGCCGGAAATATATTGCTGTTAAACCAGGTTCTTTCATTTTTCTTTGTGTGTAACAAAAAATTACCTTGCCAGGATTTATTTCTTTCTAATAAGTAACAAATTTCATCCTTCGTGTATTCGGGCATAAAAGCACAAAAATCTACCTGAAAATTTTTTGTCTTGAGCTGCTCAGAATTTATACCAGTAAGTAATAGAAATGAGTGGTTTGCAGAAATTACATTGTAATTTTTATCAAAAGATAATAAAGCGATATTGTTACTTAGAAAATCTAAAGGATCAGTATTATTTATTTCTTTAGCTTTAGTACTTTTATTCATTTGGTGCATTGAGCTGCAAATTTAAAAATTTTGTTTAAATTTTTGGCGTTTTATAAAGTTTAATATTAAAATAATTATAGATTTCTATTAAAAAGTAAATTTTACAAATTAATCAAATCTTACTTTACTACTCTATAAAGAAAATAGATTTATTCGTATTTTCTGCAAAACCGTATCAAAATTTCAGTACCAGTATAATATTAGTCAAAATACCCTATAAATCTTCCAAGGTGAGTTAAACGTAATATTTTGAAATTTTGGTCAGAAAATTGACATGACCTAAAAATAATCTAATATTCTCCTTTGAAGATTTGTTTTCAAAAAGTGTTTTTCAGTTTAATACCTATTTATTAAAGGATACTTTAAAATAATTATTAAGAACAAGTTATCTCTACCAATAAATCTATAATAGCCTATAAGTTTAATTTTTAAATAGAAGCAGAGTAATTTAAAATTAGTAACCAGGATTTTTACTTCAGTTCAAAAAAAAAGCCATCAAATTGATGGCTTTTTTTTGAAAGTAGTTTAGTAGTTGATTATTGGATAGGTCCTGTTACAGTTCCGGTGCCATAATCTAAACCAACTTCAATAATATCGGCAGTTCTAATCCTAAATCCTTGATCGAAACGTGTACATCTATCCCAATAGTATCTTGAAGGATGCTGAGTAGCTATATTTAAATTAGGTTGGTATTCTGGTAAACCCGAGCCTCCATCTACAATATTTAAACTATTTCTTTCTATTTGATAATATTGGGGGTAACTACACGCATTGGAAGTGTTGAAGTTTGCGTCTAACTCTATATCTGATCCAACATTGACTCCATTCGCAGAAACTATTACACTAGGATTATTTCTATATCCATGACCTAAATCACCTAAAGTTACCTCGGTTATGGTAGAGTCAACGACTTTAAATGCATTAACATAAGCTTGCCACCCCCCTCTAAAATCATCGGGAGCTGAAATCTCAACAACAATGTTAGAAGTGTTAGGAAGTCTCTCCGCTTGCTCATATGGCCTAAAAATAGTTCCAAATGCAGTTTTGAGCACAGGAACTGAATCTTCTATCATATATAATTGCTGATCTCTAGAAAGCTCAGGGAAATCTATTGAAAAGAATCTTCCATTTTCTGTTGTAGGAATCAATATTTCAAATTTACCTTCTGCATCTGTCGCACCTGTCGCTACAACATTGCCGTCTGCAAAAATGTTTACAGCTAACGCCTCAACATATTCTACTTCCTCAGTTGTTAAATCCGTTTGAATTCTTACCTGCCCTTTTACTGTTGCAGCGTCCTCCTCATTATATAAAGATAATGTTACATTATCACCTGTAAGCCTTCCGAAAGTTTCTATATTCCTTTGTTGCTTCACATCAAAGAATCCTTCTTTGCTTAAGCTAATTATCGCTTCTCCTTGGCTTACATCTTCAAAATAAGCTTGTCCAAATTCATCTGTTTCGGCCTGTAATACATTTCCTGCAAAAGCAACTGTAACAGTAGCTCCCTCCACCGGTCTTTGCGAACCAGCTTGACTGGCATTTACAGTTAAAGACGTGCTCTGAGTCAGGTTTTGTAATTCTTCTTCACTCAATCCATCTTGCTGACATGCACTAGCTAAAGCAAAGAGTCCTAAGCAAAGAAGATATAAATAATTCTTAATTTTATACATATTAATTGTTTTAGTGAAATGTATAATCCTATTTAATTGGCCTCCCTTAAGAGAGGCCAATTAAAAATTTACTCAATTTCTTCTGCTCTTGAAGTACCTGTGCCGTAATTCCCATCACGAATAAGGATTTCTCCTGTTTGCACATTTAAGCTAGTAGAAAGGCCAGGGCTTTGGGCACTTCTTCGGTTAGCATTTGAAAAATCAGGGTAACCTGCGCCGCTATCAATGATATCTTCACTGAAGAAGAAGCTTCCATTTGCATCTGTTGGCCAAACCACATTAACACCTGTTCCTTCAAATAATGAAGTAATTGTTACAGGAACGTTTGAGGATGGAGAATAACCCGTGCCAGTTACAACTCTCTCTAAGTCATTAATCCCTCCATCGGCATCAATATCATTAAAATCGATTTGCACAATTCCTTGAATTCCGTCTGCTTCCACTGGTGCTGGGACTGTCGCAAATATAGATGGTACTGATGGTACCGAAACTGCAGAACCTCTAGGGTTAAAAACAGTTGAGATAGTAGTTATTTCTGGCAAAGTAGCAGGAAATTCTTCCTCTCCTTCGTTTCTATTTTTAGCAATAGTTTGGTCTATTGTAAGAGTTGGATAATTGATCTGATAATTCAAGCCAGCTCTGTTAGCAGGTAATACAAATTCGTAATTTCCATTCTCATCTACCGTAGTTGTAATTTCTACAGTATTAATACCATTATCATTTAAAAGTGCTATGAGTTCTGTTCCAGCGGGCACTAACTCAGCATCTTCATTAGTAAGATCAGTTTCAATTTCAATTTTACCTCTTACTATTGCTGTATTTTCCGTTAGAGAGTAAATTTCTACGGTAGTAGTAAACTGACCTTCTCTGTAGTTAGAAACACTAACATTTACCAACCTTTGTGTTTTAGTAAATCCTTCTTTTTCTACTGTAACAGGTAAACCTCCTCCAATATTAACATCGTTGAAAGTAGCAATACCCAACTCATTGGTTTGAGCTGTCACTAAATTTCCATCTTTAATGATGGAAACGCTAGCTTCACTCACCCCACTAGTATTAAAGTTATTGATTACATACACTGAAAGATCTATTGTTTGCTGCGCATCTAAAGCATCCTTTTCTGTAAAATCATCTTCACATGAACTGAAGATACCTGCTGTAAGTACAGCCAATAAAATCTGTAAAATTCTGGTTTTTTTCATAATAACATTCATTACTTTTTATTTTTTGATTTGATTTAATTAAAATTTAACTCCAACAGAGAAGTTGAAGGCATTGCTATATACATTTTCAGTAACTTCCACAAAATCGATATAACTAAAAGATTGCTTCACAGGAGTGATGCCGTACTGATAATTACCACCAATCAATAAAGTGTAATCTGCGTCACTTGGAATTTCAAATTGAAAGCCAATGGTCGCCCCAAACTGGAAATCTTTGTATTGATCAGTAACCTGGCTTTTACCAGCTGTGGTGACAAAAACTCCTCCCTCTAATTGTCCTGTTGTTTGATAAGACTCTGTAGCATAAGGCGTATAAGAAATATATGGCCCAATTAAAAACTTAGGTACAATAGGGTTATCAAAGAATTTAATACTTAATTGAATGGGTATATATATATTATGCAAGCTTACATCTGCATCTTTTACATTCCTATTGAAAACATCATCGGAACCTCCAAATCGAGATTCATCCCTGAATTGCAAATACGAGCCGCCAAATTGGAAATAAGACAATTCAGCCTGCACTCCAAACATTTCATTAATTTCATAGATCCCGAAAATACCTGCTGCGAATCCAATTCGCGAACCAGAATGATAGGATGAATTGAATTCACTGCTAACAACACCTATTTTTACTCCATATTTTATTGGAAAATTATCAGGTTCTTCTTGTGCATAAAGAGCATTAGCACAAAAAATGAATAATAAGGCTTTGGCCATTACTAAAGAGATTAACTTCATTTTGTTTTTTTTAATTTATTAAATGATAATGAAATCTCAACCATCAAAACCTTTCGGATTAATTTTTGGCTGAACTGGCAACAAACATAAAAGCGATATTTGAATAATTCAAACATTAAATTGAATTATGGGGTATGTCTAAGAATGGAAGATGTAATAAAACGATTTGTTTACAATAGTATTTTATATAAAAAATTTCACAAATTTGGAAAAAATAGGTAGATGCCATTAATTATTCTGTAATATAATTAACACAAGTATATTTTGAGTATATACTAAATAGATAATTAACTTATCCACATGTAAGTTTTTTATAAACTAAGAACTTTTATACTATATGAGCTTAATTTACTTCATTTTATTCTTTAACTCATTGAGCTTCAGTAGGGCTTCTACAGGAGAGAGGGTATTGATATCCAATTTATCCAATAAATCTTTGATTTCTGCAAGTGCAGGATCCATCTCAAATAAGTTGAGTTGGTAATTATTTTTAGGCACCTCCTGCATCCGTTTTTGATGCTGATTTCGAATTTTATCTTTCTCCAAATGATGCATTATTTCATTGGCGCGCAAAACAACTGGATTGGGCATGCCCGCAATATGCGCTACATGAATACCGAAACTATGCTCACTGCCACCTTTTTTCAGTTTTCGCATAAATATGATTTCTCCGTTTATTTCCTTTACAGAAACATTGAAATTCTTAATTCGGGAAAAATCATTGGCTAACTGATTTAGCTCATGATAATGCGTAGCAAATAGCGTTTTAGCCTTAGATTTTGGGTGATTGTGAAGGAATTCAACTATACTCCAGGCAATGGATACCCCATCGTAGGTACTGGTTCCTCTGCCAATTTCATCCATTAATATTAAGCTTCTATCCGATAAATTATTGAGGATACTGGCGGTTTCTGTCATTTCTACCATAAAAGTAGATTCCCCTTTGGCTAGATTATCTGAGGCACCTACCCTTGTAAATACCTTATCTACTAAACCTATTTCAGCAGATTTAGCAGGTACAAAAGAACCCATTTGTGCCATTAATACAATTAAGGCCGTCTGGCGTAGCAAGGCTGATTTACCCGCCATATTGGGCCCCGTAATAATCATTATCTGCTGGGTTTCATTATCCAGATATACATCATTAGGAATATATTCTTCTCCGTGTGGTAATTGCTTTTCTATTACCGGATGCCTACCCAATTTTATATCCAGTTCGTAACCTGTTTTTATGATGGGTTTTACATAATTATTTTTGATGGCGGTTTCTGCAAAAGAAAGCAAGCAATCTACCATTGAAATTACTTTGGCATTTTGCTGAATGGGCGCTACAAAATCATGTGCATGTTTAAGAATCTGCTGAAAAATTCTTTGTTCTATAGCTACCATTTTATCCTCTGCGCCTAGAATTTTTTCTTCGTATTGTTTTAGCTCCTCGGTGATATAGCGCTCTGCATTTACCAGCGTTTGCTTTCTAATCCATTCCTGCGGCACTTTGTCTTTATGAGAGTTCGTTACCTCTAAATAGTAGCCAAACACTTTATTATAGGCAATTTTAAGCGAACTGATACCTGTTGCCTGCATTTCTCGCTTTTGCATTTGTAACAAAAAGTCTTTACCGGAATAAGCTATTTTACGTAACTCATCTAAATCATCATCTACTCCTTCTTTTATCAAATTCCCTTGATTAGTAAGCAGCGGAGCCTCCTCATGAAGCTGCTTATCAATTAAATCAAATAAAAACTCACAAGGATTGATTTGGTCACCCAGTTTTTTGAGAGATTCAATTTTGGAATTTAATAGCGCTTCTTTAATAGGTACCGATAAACCCAATGCTTTTTTCAGCTGTAGCATTTCACGTGGGTTTATTCTACCCACAGCAACTTTAGATATTAAACGCTCTAAATCACCTATCGACTTCAGGCTGGATTTAATCGATTCGGCTAATTCTTTATTTTTATAGAAAGATTCCACAATCAGTAATCTTTCATCAATAATGCTTTTATCTTTCATGGGAAGCACCATCCATTTTTTGATCATCCGGGAACCCATAGGCGTTAAGGTTTCATCTAAAATGGAAATCAAAGGAATGCCTCCTTCCTGCTGAGGGTACACTAACTCCAGGTTGCGGATGGTGAATTTATCCATCCACACATATTTCTCTTCTTCTATTCTGGAAATAGAAGCTATGTGATCCACCTCATTGTGTTCGGTTTCTTCCAGGTAATGTAAAATGGCTCCTGCAGCTACTATTCCTTCCTCAATATTTTCTATTCCAAAGCCTTTTAAGGAATTGGTTTTAAAATGGTTAGTGAGTTTATCGTAGGCAAAATCGTAAGCATAAATCCAATCTTCCAGGTAATGGGTATTATAATCATCCGAAAAAGCTTTTTCAAATTCGGCCCTTACTCCTTTGGAATAAATGACCTCCGAAGGCTGAAAACCTTGTAAAAGCTTATCGATGTAGGGCTTTTTACCTGAAGCCGTCATAAATTCACCTGTGGAAACATCTAAAAAAGCCACACCTAAAATATCTTTAGAGAAATGGATTGAGGCCAGGTAATTATTTCTGCCTTGCTCCAGCACATTATCATCATAACTTACTCCTGGAGTTACTAATTCAGTAACACCTCTTTTAACAATTCCTTTTACCGACTTAGGATCTTCCAGCTGATCACAAATGGCTACTCTGTGGCCTGCACGCACTAATTTAGGCAGGTAATTATCCATCGCGTGGTGTGGAAATCCGGCTAGCTCAATATGGGAGGCGGAGCCATTAGCCCTTTTTGTTAAAATAATATTTAAAACTTTACTTGCCTTAATCGCATCTTCGCCAAAAGTTTCATAAAAATCTCCCACACGAAACAATAATAAAGCGCCCGGATACTTCGCTTTAATCTGATTATATTGTTTCATTAAAGGGGTTTCACTCCCTTCTTTGGCTTTGGCGCTACTTTTGGACATGCTTTGAAGAAATGTTATTAGTTTTGTAGCTCAAAGATGATAAAATATGAGGAAATTAGCCAATGAAGAACTCAATCGATTAGCAGTTGAGGAATTTAAAGAGGTAAAGAAAAACCCTATCACCATTGTACTCGACAATGTGCGCAGTATGAATAATGTAGGTTCTGCTTTTAGAACAGGTGACGCTTTTTTAGTAGAAAAAGTAGTTCTATGCGGTATTACTGCTCAACCTCCTCATAGAGAAATTAATAAAACAGCACTTGGGGCTACTGAATCAGTGGTTTGGGAGTATTACGATAGCACGATCCAGGCCATTAAGCAATTAAAATCTGAAGGTTTTAAAATAATGAGTGTAGAACAAGCCGACAAAAGCCTAAGTTTAGAGAATTTCTATCCTGAACCTAATGAGAAGTATGCATTTATTTTTGGAAACGAAGTTTACGGAGTAGAGCAGGAAATAGTGGATGCCAGCGATCATTGCTTGGAAATACCGCAATTTGGCACCAAGCACTCGTTAAATATTTCTGTAAGTATTGGTGTGGTTTTATGGCATACCGTTTTGCAAGGTAAGATGATTTCCTAAACCCTTACATTCAAACATTATGAAGGCTGTAAAATTTATTTAGATTTAATCTAAAATAAATTTCTCTTTATTTGGATTAATTATAAACAGGCTACATCTTTGCAGTCTATTTATAATCAGTCTAAAATCAAACAAGAAAAACGTATGTTCAAATTTTTATCATCTCTGTTAATTACAAGCCTTTTATTCCTTCAATTGGCTAATGCACAGCAAAATACAGTTACGGTTAGTGGGCAACTTATAGATGAAAACAAGAATCCATTAGCCTATTCAAATGTTATGCTGGAAAACACCAATAAAGGTGATGTTACGGATGAAAATGGCAATTTTAAGATTCAAAACGTAAAATTTGGTGAGTATACACTTAGAATATCCTCTGTGGGTTACGAAACCACCACGCAAAACATTTCTGTTAGTGAAGATAATCAGAATTTAATTTTCACTATCAAAGAAGACGTATATCAACTTCCTCAATTAACGGTTATTGGTGCTAAGGATAGGTTGTTTAGCAAAATTCCAGGGTCAGTAGCCATTATGGATAAAAAAGAAATTGCACAAATTCAACCTGTAAGTGGAAATGAGGTTTTTAGACGAATTCCTGGCTTGCATGTAGTAGATGAGGAAGGATTAGGAATGCGTTTAAATGTGGGTATTAGAGGCCTGAACCCCGATAGAAGTAGAAATGTTTTAGTCTTAGAAGATGGTGTGCCCATCGCATTAAATCCGTATGGTGAACCTGAATTATATTATACTCCTGCGATTGACAGAATGGAATCAGTAGAAGTATTAAAAGGAAGTGGCCAAATTCAGTATGGCCCTCAAACAATTGGTGGAGTGATTAATTTTATAACTCCAAATGCACCTTCACAAGAAGAAATCAGATTAAAAGCTCAGGGAGGACAAGGCGGTTTCTTTTCCGGCCTTGCATCTTACGGAAATACCTTCGGAAACACTGGAGTTATAGTAAGTTACTTAAGAAAACAAGGAGATGCGGTAGGTCCTACGGATTTCACTATAAACGACCTAAATGCTAAAGTAAATATTGTATTGGGCAGCAGATCAAGATTAGGATTAAAAATTAGTGGTTATGATGAAACCTCTAATTCAACTTATGTAGGCATAACCCAAACAATGTTTGATAATGGAGGCAACGATTACTCTGTTTTAGCACCTAATGATGAGCTAGCTGTTAGTAGATATGGAGCAAGCATTAACCATGCTTTTGATGTAAGTGCTAAGTTTAAATTACAATCCTCAGTTTATGCAAATACCACTACCAGAAACTGGAGAAGACAAAATTTTACTTACAGTGATGGAACAGGAGCCAGACCGGGTGATTTTTCTGGTTTAGTATGGGGAGATGAATCTGTTGCTGGTGGCGCATTGCTTTTTAGAAATGGTACAGGTAACAGAAACAGAACTTTTGAAGTTGGCGGCTGGGAAGAAAAAATTGTTTACAAAGAACAATTAAATTCTAATTGGAGCAATGAGTTAACGGCAGGTTTTAGATTACTCTATGAAAGAGCCTTTGAACAAAGAATTAATGGGAGTAATCCAACTGCCTTATCAGGAAGCTTAATAAATGATGAAATCAGGACTGGAAATGCAATCTCTTTTTACGCATCTGACAAGATAAGCTTTACTAATAAATTTGATATAAGCCTTGGATTAAGAGCTGAGCAATATAATTATCAACGAGAAATTTTAAGAGCAAGCTCTGAAGATACTTATGAAACAGCTGAAAATAATATTTTCGAAATTATACCGGGTATTGGAGCCAATTACAGACTGAATAGTAAATATACCTTCTTTGCAGGGATACACAGAGGCTATGCACCACCAAGAATAAAGGATGCTATTGATTTTAGTTTGGACAATCCGGTAATACAGTTAGAGGCTGAGCAAAGCTGGAATACTGAAATAGGGGTAAGAGCTATGCCAATTAGAGGTATATATGCTGAATTCACTTATTTTTATATGGATTTTCAAAACCAAATTGTTCCCTCTTCTGAATCTGTTGGAGGGGTAGGCTTTGGTCTTATAAATGCTGGTGAAACTTTGCATAAGGGATTAGAAATTTCTGTGAACACCAATTCAAAAGAATTAGCAGGTACAGATTGGAATTTACTTTTTGATGTAAATGCAACTTATGTGAACGCTACTTTTAGTGATGATAGATTTGTAGAAGAAATCAATATTAATGGAAATGCTACTCCATACGCTCCTAATTGGACAATCTCTTCTGCACTTGCTCTAGAATTACCTTTTGGCACTGGCGTGAGGTTAACAAATACCTATGTGAGTGATCAATACACTGATCAATTAAATACAGTAGCGCCTTCTAACAACGGACGTATTGGTTTGATGGACGCATACAATATTTTGGATGCAACTATCTATCACAAAATTCCGAAATGGAATGCTGCAGTCAATTTATCTGTTAAAAACTTAACTGATGAGCGGTATATCTCAACAAGAAACCCGGAAGGAATTAGAGTGGGATTACCAAGATTTATTACAGCAGGAATTGATTTAACATTCTAATATTAAACTAAATTATAATTTTAAAAAGGCCTTAACGGCCTTTTTTTTTGTTAATACTTTTGAAAAGCAGATTAAATCAATCCCCTTAATAAGGGAAAAATCAGAGATCAAACAGAAAATAAAAGTGGTTGTAGGTGGGCTATTAATTGTGGGAAACAAATATTACCAAAGGATTGGTGATTTCCTTTTCAGTCATGGCTAATTTTTCATTTCCTTCTTTCAAATGGTTACAATAGTTAATCGACAATCCAAAAATTCCAATTGTCAAAAAACTCATCAATAACCTTTTTCTTAGGTTGTTCATATGATTAAGTGTTGATTTCTTTACAAACGTAGAAATAAAATAATTATTATTATTAATTTACCTATATTAATTTTCATTTTTAACAGTTGTTAATCGATGAAATCATTACAACTATCATAATAAATCGCCTGAATAATTGTAATTTTACCCCGTTTAACGAAAAAACAACTTAAATGGAATATAGAATAGAAAAGGATACAATGGGCGATGTTAAAGTGCCTGCTGATAAATATTGGGGTGCTCAAACAGAAAGGAGCAGGAATAACTTTAAGATTGGACCTGAAGCAAGTATGCCATTGGAGATTATTCATGGTTTTGCTTACCTTAAAAAAGCAGCTGCCCACACGAATTTTGAATTAGGAGTTCTTAAGGAAGAAAAAAAGAATCTTATCTCTCAGGTATGTGATGAGATTATTGATAACCAACATAATGATCAATTTCCATTAGTTATATGGCAAACAGGATCTGGCACACAATCTAACATGAATGTAAATGAGGTGATTGCCAACAGATCTCAAATATTAGCTGGAAAAAGCTATGATGATGAGAAGGTAGTTCACCCAAATGATGATGTGAATAAATCACAGTCGTCCAACGACACTTTTCCTACTGGCATGCACATTGCCGGCTATAAAATGATTTTGGAAACAACCATACCGGGAGTTGAACAATTACGAGATACGCTTGAGAAAAAATCGAAGGAATTTGAAAAGGTGGTAAAAATCGGCAGAACTCATTTAATGGATGCTACACCACTCACTTTAGGTCAGGAATTTTCCGGTTATGTTTCTCAGTTAAAGCATGGCCTGAAAGCTTTGAGAAATACTTTAGAGCATTTATCGGAAATAGCTTTGGGCGGCACCGCAGTAGGCACCGGAATTAATACACCAGCCGGATATTCCGAACTAGTGGCTAAAAACATAGCGAAATTTTCAGATTTACCTTTTATTACCGCTGAAAATAAATTTGAAGCTTTAGCGGCACATGATGCCATAGTAGAATCTCATGGTGCCTTAAAGCAATTAGCTGTTTCTCTAAATAAAATTGCTAACGATATAAGGATGTTAGCCTCGGGCCCGAGATCAGGTATTGGTGAAATAAATATTCCTGCTAACGAACCAGGCTCCTCTATAATGCCGGGTAAAGTAAATCCAACCCAATGTGAGGCCCTTACCATGGTGTGCGCGCAAGTAATGGGAAATGATGTGGCAATCACAATTGGAGGCACCCAAGGACATTACGAACTTAATGTTTTTAAACCTTTGATGGCAGCTAACTTCCTGCAATCTGCAAAACTTTTAGGGGATGCATGTGTCTCTTTCAACGAAAATTGTGCGTTGGGAATTACTCCTAACCATGCCAGAATACAGGAACATTTAGATAATTCCTTAATGCTTGTTACTGCTTTAAATACCAAAATTGGATACGAAAAAGCAGCTAAAATCGCTAAAACAGCACATGAGAATGGCACGCGATTAAAAGATGAGGCCATAAACCTAGGTTATGTTACTGCTGAACAGTTCGATGAATGGGTGAAACCTGAAGACATGATAGGAAGTTTAAAAAACTAAAAAAATAGTATTATTTGTCTTTGTGACAGTAAATTTTGTACTTTAGTCCAATTAATATTTGAAATTATCAATTTAGCACATATGAAAACTCGAATTAGCATATTAGCCTTTGCCCTGTTTTTTGCATTTTCTCTACCCGCCATTTCTCAAATGAGCAAAAAAGAAAGAAAAGAGTGGAAGAAAAAAGCGAAAGAATTAAAGAGCAATCCGGAGGAATTAAAAGCCATGTCGGAAGAAAATGAAAGCCTAAAAAGTTCTGTAACGAGCCTAAACTCTCAGGTAGAGAATTTAAAAGCACAACTTTCGGATAAAAACGCACAAATTGCAGCTGCGAGAGCGGAAGCACAAGAAGCAGAAGCCAAAGCAATGGCTGCTATGCAAAAAGCTAATGCTGCCGATCAACAACCTAAACCAACCGCTTTAGATGAAAGTGGCACCTGGTTTAAAGTACAAGTTGGCGCATTTGAAAACATAGACATGTCAGAATACTTTAAAAACAACCCTAACTTTAGTGGAGAAACTACAGAAGAAGGTTATCAAAGAATAACTTTAGGTAGATTCCGAGACTACTGGGAAGCTGATAAATTTAAAAAAGTTTTAAGAAAGATGGGTGTAAAAGAAGCCTGGATAGTTCCTTATAAAGAAGGCAACAGAGTTCCTTTAAAAGAAGTATTGGAAAACTTATCTGCAAGACCTGAATAATTAATTTCCAAAGGCACCATGATTTAACTAAAATCATGGTGCTTTCATTTTACAGGTTTTAATTAGCTCTCACTATCAATCCAAAACTTGCATTGAAACCTCATTTTTCCTCTCTAAAAACTATTATCCAAGGTACTGAGCTCCAAACCTCAGTAGATTACCCTATCTCTGAAATATTCATCGACAGCAGAAATAGTATAAACCACAAAAGCAGCCTATTTTTTGCTATATCCGGCCCTAGAAACGATGGTCATCAGTTTATAGAAGCCCTCTATCAAAATGGAGTTCGAAATTTTGTAGTTGAAAAAGACTTAAATCTTTCAAGAATTCCAGATGCTAATGTGTTTAAAACTGATAATTGTATTCTTGCACTACAGACTTTTGCCGGAAAGAAACGACAAAATTTTAAAGGTAAAATCATTGCCATTACCGGCAGTAACGGTAAAACTATTACCAAAGAATGGCTAGGACAATTGTTGGAAAATTTCTTCTCTGTTTACAGAAGCCCAAGAAGCTATAATTCTCAGGTAGGCGTTCCTTTATCTCTGTGGCCCCTGAGTGAGTACCAGGATTACGGTATTATTGAAGCTGGCATTTCAAAAAACGATGAAATGGAAAAGATTGAAAAAATTATAAGACCCAACATTGGCATCTTTACCAATATTGGCACAGCACATGATGAGGGCTTCGAAAGTCTAGAACAAAAGGCAAACCAAAAAGCACAGTTATTTAAATCATGCAAAACTATAATTTACTGCAAGGATTACCCCGAAATTGCTAATGCATTACATAGCCTACCGAATGTAGCCCACAAAAATTTAATTGGTTGGTCTTTTGAAGATAATACGGGCAGCTATTTTGTAGAGACTGAAAGCAGAAATAATGGAACTGCTATTCGCATACCTTATGCTGATTCGTTTCATATATTTGAGGTACCTTTTATAGATTTTGCATCACAGGAAAACCTGGTACACTGCCTATTTTTACTAATGAGTGAAGGGTTACCGGCTAAATTAATTCAAAATGGTTTAAGAGAGCTGAAACCAGTGGCTATGCGACTTGAGGTAAAGCAAGCTATCAATCAAAATTATATAGTAGATGATTCCTACAATAATGATCTGGTGGGATTAGATACTGCTCTTCAATTTTTCAGACAGCAAAAACAGTTTAAAAATAAAGTAATTATACTTTCTGATGTACTGGAATCAGGATTAAAAAACGTTGAACTTTATAAAAATGTAGCCAATAAAATTAATCAGGAAAACCCTGAATTATTCATTGGTGTAGGATCTGCAATTTCAAGTCAGAAGGAGTTATTTTCCGAAAATTCTCTATTTTTCGAGCATACTGATGAGGCACTTGAATACCTTCGGGAACACGCATTGAAAGAATCTGTGATTTTAGTAAAAGGAGCCAGATCTTTTCACTTCGAAAAAATTGTGCAGTCATTGGCTTTGAAAATTCACGAAACGGTTTTAGAAATTAATTTGAATGCTATAACCCATAATCTTAATTTTTATAAAGCTAAAATTAAGCCTAGGGTTAAAATAATGGCTGTGGTAAAAGCTTTTGCCTATGGTAGTGGCGGACATGAAATTGCCAATTGGTTACAATACCAAAATGTAAATTATTTGGCAGTAGCCTATGCAGATGAAGGTGTTACATTAAGGCAGCACGGTATTTACTTACCGATAATGGTGATGAACCCTACCGTCCAATCATTCGACCTATTGGTGCAATACAATTTAGAGCCAGAATTATATAGCATTGAGCTATTTCAAGAGTATGCAAATTATATCAGAGGCTTGTCAAGCTCCTCCAAAATTCATTTAAAACTAGATACAGGAATGCACAGGTTGGGTTTCGAGCCATCAGACCTCTCGAAATTAATTGAATTATTAAGAGTCAATAGTTTTTTAAAAGTAGCCTCCATATTTAGCCACCTAGCAGCCTCTGATGATGCTGCCCATAATGGATTTTCAGCAAAACAAGCCTTTAACTTCAAAAAAATGGCTGAAGATATAATTGTAGCACTTAATTACAGTCCGCTGTTACATCTTTTAAATAGCCCAGGAATATCAAGGTTCCCTGATTTTCAGTTTGATATGGTGAGGTTAGGCATAGGTCTCTATGGAGTAGATACCACTCAGTTACATCAGGAAAAATTATTGGCAGTTTCTGAACTGAAAACAGTAATCTCACAAATTAAGCATGTAAAACAAGGTGATACTATTGGTTATTCTAGAAAAGGAGTGGCTCACAACCCAATGAAAATTGCTACCATTGCTATAGGTTATGCCGATGGATATGACAGGAAATTTAGTAATGGCGTAGGGAAAGTTAACATAAATGGCCAATTAGCTCCGGTTGTCGGAAATATTTGCATGGATATGTGTATGGTAGATGTAACTAATATTAACTGCCAGGCAGGTGATGAAGTGATAGTTTTTGGAAAATCTCCAAATCTACTGGAATTAGCTCAAGATATAAATACAATTCCTTACGAAATTTTAACTAACGTAAGCGAAAGAGTGAAAAGAATATTTTACACTGAATAAAATTTCCACAGCAATATTTAAATTATTCATTTAATTAATGAAATCAGACTATAATGTTATTCAACTATTCTATTTTTTAGGACTATTTAATTAAATCTCAGTAAATACTTCCCATATAAACCCTTCCGTAATAATTACTTTTATAATAAAAATACCTACATGTAGGTATTGGTAATAGCACTGATTTCTTTCAACTTTATGAAATGAAACTAGTATTATTTGTAATGGCCTCTATTGCATGGTTTGTTCCTCAACAGATTGCGGAATTAAACATTCCTGTAATTACACCCATTACGCTAAAACTGGAGAGTACTGCTACTTATAATTCACAAGAATTGACTACTAGTTTTACAGAGAAATCAGTGGCCTCCAATAGAAAGATGAGGCACAGAACCCATCGATCCGAACCATCTCAAAGCATTTATTAAGGTTAACTATTATTAAAATGTTTACACAAACTCAAAATATGACCGCTAAAATTATTGGCAAATGGAAATGCATTGATTGCCGACTTAATAATGAGGAATTAACCAATCTTGAATCCTTTACACTACTTTTTAGCGAAAATTCCATTTTTTGTATGCCAGAAGGCAATGAATTATGGCCGGATGAAAGTGAATATGAGCCAATCGGTTCAAAAGATGGTGGTTATTACTTTAGAGAAGACGGATGCTTTTTTCAGGTGAAAAATTTGAAGCAGAATAGTGTAGAGATTGAATTGAATTTGAAAGTTACTGAGGACAATTCTATCGTTAAATATTTTTTTTATATGGAAAAAGAAAAGGAATGATCAATCATTCCTTTTCTTAAATAAAGAATGGCATTGCTATTTTAGCCGTTTGTTCTCATCCACTTAAAAAGAGTTTTATAATTCACTTTAGTTCCGTGCATCAATATTCCAATTCGATATACTCTTCCTGCAATCCAAATTGTAAATAGGAAACCTAAAACCATTAAGCCCATACTTAAAGCGAGCTCCCATGCTGGCACCCCGAAAGCCACTCTTGCCATCATAGCCACTGGAGAGGTGAATGGTATAATTGATAGCCAAAAGCTGACGTTTCCATCGGGTTCCGGCATCACAAACATAAAAGTGCCTAAAAATCCTATAATCATTGGCAAAGTAATGGGTAGCGTAAACTGTTGTGCATCTGAAATATTATCTACGGCAGAACCAACAGCAGCAAATAATGCCCCATATAACAAATAGCCACTGATGAAAAAGAATACAAACACAGAAATATAGTATAAGTAGGGAATATCGTAAACAATTTGTAAGGTTTCGTTCAGCTTTGAATCATTCATCATTTCTGCTACAGCCTGATTTTCCGATCCGTTCATTCCTGACATACCTTGTTGAGCCGCTTGCATATCTCCAGGATTTAAACCAAAAATTGAAAATACTGCAGTAGAGAGCACAAAAATAAGCACTACCCATATCACAAATTGCAATAAACCGACAGAGGCCACACCAATAACTTTCCCTAACATTAATTGAAAAGGTTTTACTGATGACACGATAATCTCAACTATCTTGCTCGACTTCTCCTCAATTACACCTTGCATAATTTGAGAGCCATAAATTAGTACGAACATATACACCAGAAAACTGAATGCATAGGCAATGCCATATGCTACTCCGGCGCTACTCGCTTTTTCTTCACCACTTTCTGAAATATTAACTGCTCTAAGTGAAATATTGGTTTTTAGTGCATCTAGTTGGTCTTCACTAATACCCGAAGCCGTTAATTTTTTATCTCTTATTTGCGATTCAATCTTATTTTCAAAATAAGAGCTGGCCTGAAGGCTTGGATTCTTTTTTGCATATAAAACCATCCCTACTGGGTCAGCTAAATCAATTTTGGGTAAATACAAGAGTGCATAAGCTTCACTTTCATTAAAAGTAACTTTAGCAGTCTCCAAATCGGTGTCTAAAGTCTGGAATTTATATTTCTGATCATCTTCCATGTTGAAGTCGCCCCCTTCATCCAAAACATAAACCGTTTGTTGCGTAGCATTTTTTTGCTCTTCGATAGCAAAATATAACATACCGCCTATCACTGCCGGAAAAAGAAGAGGCACTAATAGAGTAGCTAAAAGAAAGCTTTTCTTTTTAACCCTACTTTCAAATTCTCGTTTTATAACTAATCCTATCTTACTCATAATTTAATAATTTAAAATGCTTAGGCTAAAATTTCTTGAGGTACATTATCGGATTGTACTAACTTTATAAAAATATCACTAATAGAAGGAATATCTTCCTGAAATGATACAATATGGATCGGCTGCTGAATTAGAATTTTTAATAAATCGTTGGAACTCGTTTCTCCAACCATTTTAATTCTTGTTTCATTTACTCCATTTAGTAGGGTTTTTGTACTTATAACTTCAAAAAACTCATTCCCTGAAATAGCGCTGCCGGTGTAAGATACCTGAAATACGTGCGATTTAAATTGTTCCTTTATAGCTGATTTTTCCCCATCAAGAATTTTTTCAGACTTATTAATTAAAGCGATATGATCACATAATTCTTCCACCGATTCCATTCTGTGTGTACTGAATATTATAGTACTGCCCTTTTCTCTTAAGGCCAGAATCTCATCTTTAATTAAATTGGCATTAATTGGATCGAAACCCGAAAAAGGCTCATCTAAAATTATCAATTCCGGCTCATGCATTACAGTAGCAATAAACTGTACTTTTTGTTGCATCCCTTTTGATAGGTCTTCTACTTTCTTATTCAACCATTCTTTAGCCTCAAATCTTTCTAACCACGATTTTATCCTGGATTTAGCTTCGGATTTGGATAGCCCTTTAAGCTGTGCCAGATACAAAAGCTGGTCTCCCACTTTCATTTTTTTATACAAGCCACGCTCTTCGGGTAAATAGCCTATGGTGCCAATGTGCTTAGGCGCTAAAGGTTCTTCATTTATCTGAATTGCACCTGAATCAGCATAAATTATCTGATTCACAATCCTAATAAAAGTACTTTTACCTGCACCATTAGGGCCTAATAAGCCAAAAATAGATTGTTTTGGAATTTCCAGATCCAAATCGTGCAATGCTACATTTTCATGAAATGTTTTATTGAGTTTTTTTGCTGTTAGTATATTCACGGACAATTGGTTTTTTACAAATGTATTTTAAAAAATGCAAAATACAATATAACATTGGTCAATTGCATTTTTTTAGGGCTGAATGGTTTGTTTTGAGTGATAAAGTAAATTTAATTGATATTACTAGCTATTGAACCAGAAGATAAGGGATTCACACTATCAATTGCTATTACTTTTCAGCCTCAAGTAAAGCGATTTTGTGTAATAGTTCCTTCTCTTGCCTTTCTTGCTGTTCCTGTGTGGCCTGCAATTCTTCCATATTTTGGCGCATCTCCTCCTCTTGTGAACGCAATTGTTCCGATTGCTCCTGCATTTCACTCAATAATCTTTTCGTTTTTTCATTAATTTTAAAACTATTAAGTGTCATAGCTATATTTTCTCCCAATTCCATTATAAAATCGATTTGATATTGAGGGATTTCCTTAAAAGATGCTATTTCAAAAACGCCATACACCTCCTCATTTACAATCATAGGCGTAATTAGAATAGATCTTGGGTTAGCGTCTCCTAAACCACTAGTAATGTTTATATAGTTTGCTGGAACTTCAGTCAGATAAATAAAATCCTTCTCTAAATAGGATTGCCCTACCAAACCTTGCCCTAAATCAACTCTTTTATTCAAATATTTTTTTCTATTAAAAGCATAGGCTGCTTTCATTACTAAGTGAATATCGTTTGGGTCTTCGTTTTCCAACAAAAACATAGCTCCTTGATTGGCCTCAAGGTATTTAACCATGTAAGCCACAATTTTCTCTGTTAATACTCTTAAATCTTCCTCTCCTCTAAGTATACCCCCTATTTCAGCTAACCCAGTGGTAGCCCAAGATCTTTTCTTTTCCTCCTCTTGCGCTTCTTCCAATTTAACTAAAGATCTTTCCAGCTCTTTTTCTTTTTCAGTCGCTCTTCTGTTTTCTTCTTCAAACTGATTAGCCAAATTTTTTGCTTTATCAAATTCCTTTTGATTTAGTCTTTGAAGAAAAATAAATAAGAACCCTCCCAGGAAAAATGCCCCAAATAATACGGTAATTCTTATCCATGTTTGCTGAAAAGTGGAGTTATCAAAAGCAATACTGTAATAATTATTTAATTCGAAAATAAATATTACCGGCAATATTGAAAGGATGAAAGCAGGAAGCCAAAACTGTACCTTTTTATAATCAAATAGACTAAAAGCGATTAAAGAGCCAATGATCTGAAAAGCGTAAACCTCCTTAAGAATATTATCTCCTTCCTGCATAATTACTGCATGCAGCATACCTATTACTAATGAAGGCATTACAGACATCAAGAATCGGCTTAACAGATTAAGCTGAAAAAATGCTAATATTAACACTATACAGTATGCGACCAGCCCATACAAACAATAAGGTAAAACATCTGGAATTACTATTCCAGATACTACAGCGTAAAAGCTTATTATAAAAATCAGAGCTAAATTAAGAATGTTACTTAATCGAATTTTAGTTTTTACTGGATCACTCAATCTTTCTTCAACTCCAAACTCTATAACTTTAAGAAGCACCTTCATATATAATTAGTTTTTATGGCCGCCAGTAAGTCCGGACAAGCTATGTAATTCACTCATTGATATTTTTACAATGGGTAGGCAAGCTGGTCCTGGCGAATTTCTATCAAAAATACTCACTCTTTATGAATAAATTTTTGCCTTTACTAAATAAAAAGATGGGGAATTTTATAATTGAACTGATTATTTTTTATAACTCCTGAAATCCAAGGTTTTTCCTCTTAGGGCTTGCCTCACAATAGATAATTTTCAAACATATACTTTTGAGATAGGATAATGATAGAATATTTATCTTCATTTTCATTTTTTTTCAATTACCCCCTTTGCTCTTCTAAGCTTACCGTCTTCACACCTGACTATCTTTGGGAGGTAAATTCTCCAGCTTTAGCTGTAACTATAAGTTCACTACAGCCTAAGAGATTGAGTCATTCAGCATACTAATATTTGGAAGAAGAATTTCTAATAATATATTCATGGACACATAAAAGAAGCTCTTTCAAATTAACTAATCACTTCCTTGTATTGCATATTATGCAATTGGGTATAAAATCCTCCTAGCGCTAATAACTCATCGTGAGTCCCCATTTCTTTGATCTCCCCTTTATCCAGCACAATAATTTTATCAGCCTTCTGAATCGTTGATAGCCTGTGTGCTATGACAATGCTAGTCCTGCCCTTCATCATTTCTTCAATGGCAGATTGTATCATTTCTTCCGTTTCAGTATCAACTGAAGAAGTTGCCTCATCTAATACAATAATTTTAGGATTATAGACCATAGCCCTCACAAAAGATATAAGCTGTCGCTGACCTACCGAGAGCGTGGCCCCTCTTTCCATTACATTATAATTATAGGAATCTGGAAGTCTTTCTATAAACTTCCTGGCACCCACCATTTCAGCCGCATCTTTAACTGTTTGTAAGCTAATATCAGGGTTGCCTAATGTAATATTATATTCGATAGTATCGGAGAATAAAAAAACATCTTGCAAAACCACACCAATATTAGCTCTTAAATGGTTGAGGTTATATTCTTTAATATCCCTGCCATCCAAACTTATACTGCCTTTTTGAATATCGTAAAACCTACTTAATAAATTAATGACTGATGATTTCCCAGCTCCTGTAGCTCCTACCAAGGCTACGGTTTCACCATGTTTAACCTCAAAGCTGATATCTTTTAAAACCGTTTCATCTTCATTATAGGCAAACCAAACATTTTTAAATGATATATCTCCCTTCACCTTTTCCGGTTGATAGTCGCCCTCATTAGGAATATGTTCTTTATTGTCTAATAAATTCATTATTCTGGAAGAACTAACTATTCCCATTTGCAGGGTATTAAATCTATCAGCAATTAACCTGATGGGCCTAAAAAACATTTGAATATAAAGGATAAACGCAATCAAAACACCTAATGTAATGCCGCTTTCTATTTCATTAATAACTCCCTTAGAACCGTACCAAACCAATAGACCAACTCCTGTAGCCTGAATTACTTCTGCCACCGGAAAATAAATTGAGTAGTATAAAACAGAGCGAATATTAGATTTTTTATGCTCATTATTAATCTCTTTAAAGGCTTCATACTCTCGCTTTTCCGCTGTAAATATTTGCACTACCGACATGCCTGTTACGTGCTCTTGCACAAAAGAATTAAGGTTTGAAACTGCATTACGCACCTCATTAAAAGCTACTTTTACTTTTTCTTTAAAAATATAGGTGCTCAGGAATAATAAGGGAAGTGTAGCCAAGGAAACTAGCGTAAGCTTCCAGCTCATAGCAAACATCATAATTAGAATAAATAAAATCTGCAGTATGTCACCAATCATCCCTGCAATTCCCTGACTAAAAACATCCGAAAGCGTTTCTACATCAGAAACATTTCTGGTTACCAAACGTCCTATAGGTGTTTTATCAAAGAATTTTAATCTTAGTCCTAATAAATGCCGGTATAATTTTAAGCGAATATCCCTTATGATGTACTGACCTAGCCAACCGGATATATAAGTATGACCGTATTGCACGATTGCTTGAAAAATAAGCAAGCCTACCAAAATGATGGTCATCCAAACGAGCCCTTGCAGATCATTTTGTGCAATAGGCTGATCTATTGCTTTTTGAATTACAAAAGGCCTGGCAGGGGCTAATACGGCCAAGGAAATTGTAAGGAATACAAGAAAGTAAAAGCGCTTTTTATAAGGTTTTACAAATTGAAACAAGCGCTTCAGCACTTTAGTATCAATAATATTTCCGCTTTTAATTTCGTCTTTCTTCACTATTTATAAATATATATTTTCAGGGTATTTTACCTTAGTGAGGTATAAACCATGTGCCGGAACTGATCTGCCAGCTGATTGCCTGCTTTTTTCCAAGATAATTGATTTAAATTCCTCCTTTGTAAGCCTGCCTTGACCTACTTCTAGGAGGGTTCCCACAACTGCTCTCACCATGCCCCTTAGAAACCGATTAGCACTAATGTGAAAAACCAATATCTCGCCCTCTTGTTTCCATTGCGCCTCAAATATCTCACAATTAAATGTAAATACATCAGTTTTCACCTTACTAAAACTTTCAAAATCGGTATGTTTCAATAATTCTGTAGCAGTCAAATTCATTTCTGCTACATCCAATTCTTTTGTAAAGTGATATGCTAAGTCGTATCCAAAAGGGATTTTATTTTGTGTAATTTTATATTCATAAGAACGACTAATAGCTTCAAATCGCGCATGCATCTCAGGCCTAACCGGCTTAAAATCTACCAAAGCAACGTCTTTAGGAAGCATTTTGTTGGCATTGAAAATGAGCTGATGGATATCAGTTGAATCATCTATATCAACGTGAAAAACCTGTTGAGTTGCATGAACTCCACTATCAGTTCTTCCGCTGCCCACAATTTCAATTTTATTGTTTAAAATAATAGAAAAAACTTCTTCTACCTTTTGCTGAACAGATTCAGCATTGGGCTGTTTTTGCCAACCATGGTAGGAAGTACCTTTATAAGCTATAGTAAAGAAGTAGCGCATGAAATTCATTCTCTGCTTAAATGGATGCAAATTTATAAATGTTTGCTAGAAATTGCTTTAGATTAGTAAATTGATTCTCCAATAGCAATCAAGTTTTATAAGTATCAAAAACATTTAAAATAAAAGCCCCTTCAATAAGTTGAAAGGGCTTTTATAAAATCCAAATTAAAAATAAATTAACCTTTAGACAGTGCAAATATTTCTGCTTCTAGTAATATTCTATCATATATTCTCACATCATCAATCGATCCTCCAAAAGGATAGCAATATCCAGTAGAACATTTGTTTATTCCAATAGTAATTGGATGATTTGACTCAATAAATGCTTGGCACTCATTAACTCCTGCTTGATAATTAGACACATCACCTCTAACTCCGTTAATATATAGTTCAAAAGCTGAAGAACTAAAAGCCCCGTTCCAAGTTCCAACAATATGAATCCACTCATCAGACTCTATAGTTCCTGTTGCACTAATTCTTCCAAAGTAAATATTTTCATCTACAGCATATGATAAAAATAATTGCTGCTCGGAGTTTATACCTAAATTAAAACCAACTCTTTCATTACAGCTGCCTTCAACACCTGTGCCATTGTAATTAGATATAATCGTGGAATTTTCACTCTCATTATTCATATCCAATTTTATCCAAACAGAAAATGTTACTCCTTCACTTAAGTTCTGATCAATTTCTGTTGTAGTTTCTACGTACGTACTTTGGCCATCAAATAAAAATGCTTTCTTTTCCATTCCAAATCTGTTCTCAGCAATAAAAACCCCGTTATACAATAGTCCATTGAATTCATTTCCGCTAACGTCATTTGGGTTATCATCAAATGGATAAAAAGCCAATAAACTCTGAGTTGGTAAAACAACAACCTGCTTTTTCAAAACAATTCCTAATGGTTCAACACTATTTTTAATTGTTAGGTTTACATCATAAACACCAGGCGTTGAAAAAACAACTTCTTGTTCTTCCTGCACGGAACTATTTGGATTCCCTCCTGCAAATGACCATTCAATAGAATTATTTACCCCATTTGTAGTATTAGTGAACTGCACACTTTCTCCTTGATTAATAATCGAATCGCTTAAAATAAAGGCGACATTTATTTCAGTTTCAATAATACTACTTTCATCCTCTTGGTTACAAGAAATGAAAATGAAGATACTAAATGAGATAAGAATAATTCTTAAACTAACCATACGCTGTGTTTTATTGATTTGGAATCTACTAAAAGTAAAACTAAAAAATGGAATTGGCAACTTGGTGGCATTTTTAAATTACATCACAATTCTCAATTAATCTGCACGTTTTAATGTCGAAAACGACTAATTTTCTTATTTTCGCCTTTAATTAAATAAACTTTGCTAAAAAATATGACTTCTTACCAAAGAATCAATAACCTCACAGGATGGATAATCTTCCTTATAGCCTCTTCTGTATATATTCTCACACTTGAACCTGTAGCAAGTTTTTGGGATTGCGCAGAATTTATTGCCAGTGCCTATAAACTTCAGGTACCTCACCCGGCCGGGGCTCCAATGTTTCTTCTAATAGGAAGAATGTTTTCCATGTTCGCCTCCAGCGATGTGGAATCAGTAGGCTTTGCTGTTAACCTGGTATCAGCATTAAGCAGTGGTTTTACCATCTTGTTTTTATTTTGGTCAATCAATTTACTCACTCACAAAATCTTGAAAATTAATATTGGAGAAGCCAATACAGCACAAACTATTAAAATAATAGCCGCAGGAGCCATTGGTAGTTTGGCTTTTACTTTTTCTGATTCATTTTGGTGGTCGGCAGTGGAAGCCGAGGTTTACGCTATGTCGTCCTTTCTGATAGCTTTAGTTGTTTGGGCTATGTTGAAATGGGATGTTATAGAAGAGGAAGCGGAAGCCAACAGATGGTTGATTTTAATTGGTTATATCATTGGTATTTCAATTGGTGTTCACTTATTAAATATTGTGGCATTACCTGCCTTGGGTTTAATCTATTACTTTAAAAAATACAAAGTTGTAACCCCAAAAGGAATTATTTTCTCACTACTTATAGGGGGTGGTATTCTTATATTAATTTGGCAGTTTATCATTTTAGGAGTACCTAATACCATAGGTAAATTTGAAATTTTCTTTACTAATTCAATAGGCCTGCCATTTGGATCAGGTGCCATAATTTTCGGCATACTACTAGTAGGCGGCTTTATTTACGGGATTTTATATGCTATTAAAAAGGAGAAAGTAACGCTTCACACCTTCTTAATGGCCTTCGCGTTTATTCTTTTAGGTTATTCTTCTTATTTTATAGTACCTATCAGGTCTTCTTACAATCCACCAATAGATCAGAACAACCCTGAAAATGTGATGAATTTATTGGCTTACCTTAATAGAGATCAGTATGGATCCAGACCTTTGGTGTATGGACAATATTTCGATGCTGAAGTGGTTTCTCAAGACAGAGGGAAAGCCATTTACACAAAAGGAGAGGAAGAATATGAAATAACTGACTATAAAATTGAAACTAAATATAACCCAGATAGAACCACTTTTTTCCCACGAATGTATAGCGGTGCACCGGGACATGCTGAAGTATATAGAGCTGAGACTGGATTGAGACCTAATGAAAAACCAAAATTTGGAGATAACCTATCCTTTTTGTTTACTCACCAATTAAATCATATGTACTTCAGGTACCTTATGTGGAATTTTGCCGGCAGAGAAAGTGATATCCAGGATGCAGGCTGGAAAACCATGTTCCAGGATAACTCTGAATTACCTGAATTAATGAAAGAAAATAGAGCAAGAAATAATTTCTGGATGTTGCCTTTTCTTTTAGGAGTAATAGGGATTTTATTTCATTATTTAAAGGACATAAAAGGATTTAGCGTAGTAGGATTATTATTTATTTTAACCGGAGTAGCCTTAATCTTATACCTGAATTCGCCCGCTACCGAACCACGTGAGAGAGATTATATTTATGCGGGTTCATATTATGCATTTGCTTTTTGGATAGGCTTTGGGGTGTTGGCAGTTGCTTCTTTAATTGAAAAAGCAATTAAAAACCCTAAAGTAGCTGGTGCAGCAGCAGGAGTACTATGTTTGGTAGTACCGGGTATTATGGCAGCTGAAGGATGGGATGATCACGATAGGTCTGACAGATATTTCTCAGTTGATGCAGCAAGAAATTATTTGGCATCTTGTGCTCCAAATGCTATTTTATTTACCGGTGGTGATAATGACACCTTCCCTTTATGGTTTATACAGGAGGTAGAAGGTTTCCGTACGGATGTGAGAGTGATTGTTTTGAGTTATTTCAACACAGATTGGTACATCAATCAAATGAGGCAAAATTCATATGATTCTGACCCACTCCCTTTTAGCCTGGGTGAAAATTTAATAAAGCAAGGTGGCCTCAATGATTATTTACCTTTAAATGAAAATGCAGGAATAAAAGGACCTATTCCTGTAGACAAGTATCTTGAGCTAATAAGAGATGAAAATACAGGGCTTCAAATTCCAACCTCAGTTGGAAAATACAATATGCTTCCTTCCAGAAGTTTAACCATGAAAGTAGATACTGAAAAGGTTAAAAGTATGGGGATAATCCCTGAAGACAAATTACCCTTATTGGTTGATAGAATGACTTGGAATATTAAAGGGCAAGGGATTGAGAAAAAGGACTTGATGATACTGGATATCATGAATGAAAACAACTGGGAGCGTCCAATCTATTTTAATATGACTTCCTTAAATGGGGTTAAAATGGATTTAAAAAAATATGTGATTCAAGAAGGATTGACGTATAGATTATTACCTATTGAGAGATCAAATGTAAATGAAGATTTTGTTAATATCGAGGTGATGTATGACAACCTAATGAACAAATTCAGTTATACCAATACTGAAGATCCTGATGTATATTACAATGAAAATTATAGGAATTTCTTCCTAAACCACAGATCAGTGTATGCCTCTCTGGCTAAAGTTTTGGCTGAAGATGGCCAGGATGAAAGAGCGGTTGAGGTGATAGATTTTATTAGGGGTAAAATATCTGAAGAAGCAGTGCCTTTAGATATTACTGCACTTGAATTTATTCAGGTATATTTCTTAACAGGAAATGATGAGAAAGCCTATGCTTTAATTGAGGATTTATGGGATGATAACCTTGAGCTCTTAGATTATCTGATTGATAATGACCTTTACTATTTGAGTAGAGAAAAACAAATTAGTGCTGCTATTCTAGGCCAAACTGTTCAGATTTTAAGGCAATACGGATCTAATGAAAAGGCATTGGAATATCAGGAAAAATATATGGGGATTATGAAGTAAGTTTAATTATCATATTTTCTTTCAATAAAAAAAGGTGCTAATTGAATAATTAGCACCTTTTCATTTAAACCTATTTCTCTTCAGATCATCAATTAAAGAAAAAATCACTTCACCTCCACACCTTTCCAAAAGGCTACATAATTTTCGAATTTCTTAGCCATCTCTTTAGTATCAGGATAATACCATGCGGCGTCTTTATTTTTATTCCCATCTACTTCTATCGTGTAATAGGAGGCTTTACCCTTCCATGGGCAAATTGAATGTGTATCGGAGTTTTTAAAATATGATTTATTTACTGTTTCCGGAGGGAAATAATGATTTCCTTCTATAACGATGGTATCATCGCTTTCTGCTAAAACAGTATCATTCCATATAGCTTTCATAATTATATCTTTTAAATAAAAAATTGTCTCTAATCTTATTAACGCTTTAAATTCACAGTGTGTTCACAATGGTAAATTTTATTGCCCTATTTGTCGTCCAGACGCACTTTGCAGATTATTCCTTGCCCTATCAAACAAATCCCTGAATTAAAAACGACCAAAGCTAATGTGCCGTATGCTATCCAAAATAGATTTTCAGGATGCCCAAACCTATAAAAAGCAGCATCTATGGTTAAACTAAGCCCTGCGCCAATTAAAATTAATCCCCCAACTGAATAAAATATCCACTGTTTTTTCAATGCATTCATAATATCCCGTGTTTTAATGATTGAACAAAAATTACTTATCTTCGTGTTTGAGATATATTAGACGCTCGCTAGTTATCAAATGTTTATGAAGAAAATAATTTTCACCCTGTTGCTTACAGGTTTAATCCTGCCTTTATCTTTTAGTCAGGTGATAAAACCCATCTCATGGGAACAAGAAATTCTTACAGAAAATATAAAGGAAGGTGACACAATTATTTTATCCTTTCAAGCCACAATAGATAAAAATTGGTATTTGTATTCATCGGATTTTGATCCGGATTTAGGGCCAATATTAACTGAGTTCAATTTTGAACCCAATGAAAGTTACATATTACTGGATAGTATCATTCCAATAAACCCTTCCAAAGCATATGATGATCTTTGGGACGGGGAATACACTTACTTTAAAGAAGAGGGTGAATTTCAGCATAAAGTAATTGTAAAATCACTACCTTTTGATATTTCAGGTAGTTATATCTATCAAGTATGCTCGGAAATAGATGGGAAATGTGTTCTTTTTGATGAAGAATTCAGCTTTGGAGAAAAGCTTGAATCTCCACAAAAAAAAACGACAAAGAACGATGAAAAGGCAATAACCGAGAAGCAAGGCAAGCAAGGCAAAAAAGGCTCTTTCCTTCTGGATAAAGATGCTAATACACCCTATTCTTTACTAACATTTATGCTGGTAGCCTTTTTGGGTGGTTTAGCTGCCTTGCTAACTCCCTGCGTTTTTCCGATGATTCCTATGACGGTTACTTTTTTTACCGGCCAGTCGAAAACCAAAGCCGGAGCCTTAAGAAAAGCACTGATTTTCGGTATCTCCATTGTGCTAATCTATGTAGTAGCAGGAACAGTGGTCGCCGTTTTTAATGGACCTGAATTTGCCAATTGGCTAAGTACGCATTGGGTTCCCAATGTAATTTTCTTTTTAGTTTTCTTCATCTTCGCCCTCTCATTTTTAGGCTTATTTGAAATAAACTTACCTACAAGCTTTATTAATAAAGTAGATGCTAAAGCAGATAAAGGAGGCTTAGGAGGCGTATTTTTCATGGCTTTCACTTTAGTTTTAGTCTCTTTTAGCTGTACCGGACCTATAGTAGGTAGTATTTTGGTAGAATCAGCAGGCGGGCAGGTAATAAAACCACTTATTGGAATGTTCGGGTTTTCCATGGCCTTTGCCATTCCTTTCACACTATTTGCTATTTTTCCAGAATGGTTAAATAATTTACCTAAATCAGGAGGCTGGTTAAATTCTGTAAAAGTAGTACTGGGCTTTTTAGAATTAGCGCTAGGATTAAAGTTTTTAAGCATTGCAGATCAAGCTTATCACTGGGGCATATTAGATCGAGAAATCTACCTTTTATTATGGATTGTAATATTTACCTTCTTAGGTTTTTATCTATTAGGGAAAATCAGACTAGCTCATGACAGCGTACTGGAAAAAATCTCCGTACCTAGATTGATGTTAAGTATCATCACTTTTTCTTTTGTGCTTTATATGATTCCCGGTTTATTTGGAGCTCCATTAAAAGCCATGGCAGGTTATTTACCGCCTATGAGTTCGCATGATTTTGATATCCCTGCTATAATCAGAGAAAGTACTGGCTCAAAAACTATTATTGAGAACGAACAATGTGAAGAGCCGAAATATGCTGACTTCCTTGAGTTCCCACATGGCATAAAAGGCTATTTCGATTATGATCAAGCCCTGGCATGCGCAAAAGCATTGAATAAACCCATCTTTATTGATTTTACAGGTCATGGATGTGTGAATTGCAGGGAAATGGAAGCAAGAGTGTGGTCTGAACCAGAAGTACTTAAGCGTCTTAACAATGATTTCGTGATGCTGGCATTGTACGTGGATGATAAAAAAGAATTACCTGAATCGGAATGGTATACCAGCGAATATGATGGAAAAGTAAAAAAATCTATTGGAAAGCAAAATGCAGATTTTCAGATCAGCCGCTTTAATAATAATGCCCAGCCTTATTATGTTATCTTGGATACTGATGGCGAAATTTTAGTAGATCCAATCGCATATGAGCGCAGTGTTTCCAGGTTTGTTGAATTTCTAGAAGCAGGTAAAGCAAAGTTCAGAGCAGAAAGTAAGTAGCTTTTGATAGAACTATTGTAACTTTGCGAAGTTTTCATTAAAATAATCAATTATAACCACGAATGGCGAAAGGAAGAAGAGGCTCAGGAATAAACGAAGAAGAAAAAAGGCCACTCAACAAAGAAAATTTCAAAAAATTAAGTAGTGTATTTAAATTTATAAAGCCTTACAAAGGTTACTTTATTGCTGGCTTATTCTTTTTACTCATTTCAAGCACTACATTATTAGGATTTCCTTATGTAACCGGAAAACTAGTTGATGTTGCCCAAGGAGCAAAAGAAGGAATTTTTAATGATATAAATAAAGTTGCCTATATTCTCATTAGTATTTTAGCAGTTCAAAGTATTTTTTCATTTTTCAGGGTTTACCTATTTGCCCAGGTAAGCGAGCGCTCCATGGCCGATATGCGTACTTCACTTTTCGGAAAGCTAATGGAATTACCAATGACTTTTTACGATAAGAAAAGAATTGGAGAACTTACCAGCCGTATTACTACAGATATAGCATTACTTCAAGATACTTTTTCTGTTACATTGGCTGAATTTATAAGACAAATAGCCACTTTAGTGATTGGCTCGATCATCATTTTTTACAGCACCCCTGAGCTATCACTGTTCATGATCGCCACTTTTCCGATTTTAATAATTTCAGCCTTAATTTTCGGAAAGTTCATTAGAAAATTATCTAAAAAAACACAGGATGAGCTCGCCACAGCCAATATTATAGTGGAAGAATCTTTGCAATCAATCAATGTGGTAAAAGCTTTTACCAGTGAATTAATTGAAGTGTTACGCTATAGAAAATCTATGAATAGTGTAGTAAAAGTAGCGCTGAAATCAGCAACCTACAGAGGGGCTTTTATTTCTTTTATCATTTTCGCCATGTTTGGTGGCATAGTGGCGGTTATGTGGTACGGGGCTAATTTAGTGCAGTCGGGTGAAATGAGTGTAGGAGATTTACTGAGTTTTGTACTTTATACAACTTTTATAGGAGGTTCAATTGCCGGATTAGGAGATTTATACGGACAAATACAGAAAGCTATAGGGGCCTCAGAACGTGTAATGGAGATTTTAGGTGAAGAAAGTGAGCAAGAAATTGCAGATACTCCAATACAACAATTGACAATAAAAGGAGATATTGAATTTAACAATATTCAATTTGCCTATCCGACCAGGAAAGATATTAATGTTTTAAATGAACTCTCTTTTAAAGTAAAATCAGGAGAGAAAGTTGCCCTAGTAGGACATAGCGGGGCAGGTAAATCAACCATCATTCAATTACTATTACGCTTTTACAATGTAGATAAAGGGGAAATTAAAGTAGACAATAAAAATATCAATGAATTTAATTTAAGCGCTTTCCGTAAAAATATTGGAATTGTACCTCAGGAAATCATCCTATTTGGAGGAAGCATAAAAGAAAATATAGCCTATGGTAAACCTGATGCCACGGATGAAGAAATTTTAGAAGCAGCTAAAAAAGCCAATGCATGGTTATTTATCAAAGACTTCCCGGAAAAAATGGAAACCTTAGTAGGTGAACGTGGAGTAAAGTTGTCTGGTGGTCAAAGACAAAGGATAGCAATAGCTAGAGCCATACTCAAAAATCCTAGCATTCTTATATTGGATGAAGCCACCAGTTCCCTTGATGCGGAATCTGAGAACTATGTGAAAGAAGCTTTGGATGAGCTTATGAAAAACAGGACCACCATTATAATTGCCCATAGGTTGGCCACAATACGCAAAGTAGATACAATTTACGTGTTAAAAGAAGGCCATATTACTGAGGCTGGTACTCACGATGAGCTATTAGCTACAGAAAATGGCACTTATAATAACCTTATAAAACTTCAATTGCAAGATTAATGGATTACCTCATTTATCTGATATTGAAAAGTTTGATTTACCTTGGTTCAATTTTACCTTTTTGGGTATTGCACAGAATTTCCGACTTTTTATTTTTCAATGTATACTATATTTTTGACTACAGAAAAAAGGTAGTTTGGAAGAACCTTAAAAACTCTTTCCCGGAGAAATCTGATAAAGAATTAAAAGCTATTCAGAAGGAATTTTATCGCCATTTTTGCGATATAATGATAGAAAGCCTGAAAGCTTTTAGCATCTCAGAGAAGGAGATAAAGAAACGCCATAAGGTTATAAATCCTGAAATTGTACACAAATACATTGAAGAGGGAAAAAATATCGCGATTTTAGCACCCCATTACAATAATTGGGAATGGTTAATTAACAGTCTCAATTTCATAAAAGAACCCGGTAACCCAAAGGTTTTGGTAATGTATGCTGTCTTGAAAAATCCTTATATGGAAAAGCTTATTAAAAAGAGCCGATCACGAATGGGTACTATTATGTTTCCGAAAGCTGAAACACTTAGACAAGTTGCAAAATACAAAAATGAACAGCATTTTTTATGTTTTGCTGCCGACCAAGCTCCATTAAATACGTATAATAGTTATTGGATGCAGTTTCTTAATCAGGAAACCGGAGTGTTTTTTGGGCCTGAAAAAATTTCTCAATCAAAAAATTACATTCCCGTTTACCTCCATGTGAAGAAAGTGAAACGTTCCACCTATGAAATAGAATTAGAAGTGATTTCAGAAACTCCTCAGGAAACATCCTACGGTTTTATTACTGAGAAATTTATGCGATTAGTAGAAAATGACATTAAAAAGGAACCTGCCTACTGGTTATGGACACACAAAAGGTGGAAAAGGGCTAAGCCAGCCGATTTTGAGGATAAAAGAAATCCATTTAATCAGAATTAATCAAACTGGACTTGCATAGTAATTTCTTTTTAGATATGAAAGAACCACTAAATATTGTATATTAAACCTATTGACTTAATTAAATTATGAGTGAAATTGATAACGTTGATAAAAACGAATTAAATAAAATCAGACAAGCCTTTAAAGACAGAGATTGGAATGAAATTAAAAGTTCCGATTCGTGGGCCATTTTCAAAATCATGTCAGAATTTGTAGATGGATTTGAGAAATTGGCTAAAATAGGTCCATGTGTCTCCATATTTGGATCAGCAAGAACTAAATCAGACCATAAATATTATAAAATGGCTGAAGAGGTAGCCGCAAAGCTTGTTCGGCATGGGTATGGGGTTATTACAGGAGGCGGTCCTGGCATAATGGAAGCTGGAAATAAAGGTGCCAAGAGTGAGAATGGCAAGTCTGTTGGGTTAAATATTGTTTTACCATTTGAGCAGTTTAATAATATCTATATAGATCCTGATAAATTAATCACCTTTGATTATTTCTTCGTAAGAAAGGTGATGTTTGTAAAATATGCTCAGGGGTTTGTGGTTATGCCAGGAGGCTTTGGCACAATGGATGAGTTATTTGAGGCTTTAACCTTAATTCAGACACATAAAATAGGGAGGTTTCCTATAGTTTTAGTAGGTAAAGAATTTTGGGGAGGACTACTAGACTGGATTAAAAATACATTAATAGAAGCTGAAAATAATGTAAATAAAGAAGATTTAGATCTTTTTACAGTAGTTGATACGCCAACTGAGGCTGTAAAAGTGATCGACAACTTCTATTCTCAATTTATGCTTTCTCCTAATTTTTAATAGCATACTATTATACAGATTTAATAGTTATACAAGTAGCATTCTTTAAAACAATTGTATGTCCGAAAGTCGTTTTGCATTATATATTTCCATTTTAGTTTTACTCACCTTTCTCGTGATTGCCTTTAAGGGAAATCAAAATAGAAGGCAGCCAGTAAAAGTAAAGCCTGACATAGTAATGAGCGAACCCATGGGCTTTATTAATGCAAAAAGTATAACCTTACCAAAAAAGATGGAGTTTGCCGGAGAGCAAGTGCCCTTAAATATACTTGACGTAAAGGAGAGATTAGATAAGGAACTACACATTAACTCTTACTGGCACAATAACACCATTTTTTTAATGAAACGTGCTAACAGATGGTTCCCTGTTATTGAACCGATATTAAAAGAATACAATATTCCTGACGATTTTAAATACCTTGCTTTAATAGAAAGTGGATTAGAAAATGTTACTAGCTATGCAGGTGCTGTGGGATTTTGGCAAATTTTAAAAAGTACAGGCGAAGAACTAGGCCTTGAAATTAACAATGATGTAGATGAAAGGTACCATCCTGTAAAATCTACTATTGCAGCTTGTAAATATTTAAATAGATCGTACAATAAATTTGGCGACTGGACTAATGTTGCAGCATCATATAACCGAGGTATGCGAGGCATGGAAAGAGCTATGGAGCATCAGGAAAACGATGATTATTATAATCTTATGCTTAACGAAGAAACTTCTCGTTATGTATTTAGAATTTTAGCCATTAAATTAATTTTTCAGGAGCCGAAAGATTACGGCTTTGAAATTCAACAAGAGCATCTTTACCCTCCATACAATTATAGATATGATACCATTACAAATTCCACTGATTTGGTTGAATATGCATTGGAGCAAAATGTTGATTACAAAACTCTAAAAATCTATAATCCCTGGTTAAATGATGATAAACTTAGGGTAAGACGTAATGATTTTTATGTAATAAGTCTACCAAAAGATAGTATTTTGGTTAAAAAGTAATCCCAAATTCAAGACCTAATAAATCATTCTGCACGGTCCATTCATCATTAGTGGCACTCTCATTTATTACATTAAATAAACCTCTTTGGTAGATTATGCCGCCAAATAACTTGGTGTCTATACCAAAACCATACTCTATACCCACAGCTAATAAGGCACTGGCATCCAGAAAATTAAATTTAGCCACAAAATCATTTGGTTCAGTATCTCCTTTGGTTCTCACATCCAAACTACCCCCTACTTGAAAATATATTTTTTTATCGAGACCTACTTCTTCGGTAAATAATTTTAAAGTGAGAGGTATTTGTAAATAATGGAGAGAATAATCTTCAATTCTTTCTCCACTAACATCACGCACATTAATCCCTACTCTTTTCGTAGCAAAAATAACTCCTGTGCTAAAATAATGATTTTCTTTAAACTCAAAATCAATAATAGGTCCTATTTGCATTCTTAAACCCAGGCCGTCCGGACTATAAGTTGCTACGCTAGATTCAGCGTCAACTCTATTAAACGATAAGGTAGGGGCGGCTTTCAGTCCAAATTTAACCTGAGCTTGTAAACTCACAACGGAAAATAATAAGATCGTAGAAAAGAGTAATTTTTTCATTTTTTTAGTGTTTACTTTGTACATCAATTTTATACAAAAATATGTTAATGCAACGGATTAAAAGTGGCTTTGTTATTATTTTACTTTCATTATTGATTTTATCATGTACCAATACTGATGAGGAATGTTCTAATGCTCCCGAGGTTAGCAATGTTGAGGTAAACATTTTGGTAAAAGATCGTACACAGGAATTAATTAATATATCTACCACAGAAAATGTATTAGCATTTATAGAGCGTCATCCTTTTCAAAGCAAATACTTTTTTGATGCTGCTAATTTCCCTACAGATTCTTCATTGGCTAATAGAATGGTTACTATATTAACTAATAGTACCTATCAGGATACGGTTTACCAACAGGTAAAAGAAACCTTCGGGGATTTTAGTGATATTGAAAGTGATTTTATGAGAGCATTTCAACATTATAAATATTACTATCCTTCTGTAACTGCCCCGAAATTAGAAATTATGTTATCGGGACTGCAAAAAGACCTGTATGTCTCTGACTCACTCATTAGTTTTGCTGCTGATTATTTTTTAGGTCCTAAAGCCAGTTTTGTACTAGCCGGTGTGCCTGATTACATTTTGAGAAGGTACCAAAAGGAATATATAGTACCTATGAGTATGTTATTGATTACCCAGGCGCAGAATATAACTAACTATGATGATAAAACATTACTTGCTGATATGGTATTTTTTGGCAAATCTTATTATCTGGCCAAGCAAACAGTTCCCTGTACTCCTGACTCTTTATTAATTGGTTATACAGCACAAGAAATGGAGGATATCGATAAGAATGAGCATATCATCTGGGCCAATTTTTTAGAAAATGATTTATTATATGAAACCAGCCATTTCATTAAAAATAAATTTATTGGGGAAAGACCAAAAACTTTTGAAATTAGCAATAATTGCCCAGGAAGAATAGGTATATGGGTGGGTTGGCAAATTGTAAAATCCTATATGGAGAAAAATCCTCAGGTAACCATTCAGGAGCTAATGCTCGATACAGATGCTCAAAATATATTCAAATTATCAGGGTATAAACCAAGATCCTAAATCATTTTTAATAAGATACATTTTTGTAGCTCATTTATAATTATTAAATTATTAAAAATTAGGTTACTAATAGCTGTTTATACTTTTTAATAATATGAAATCAACATTAGAAATTCAGCTTCGAATTTTACACCAACCGAAGTTGTCCCTAAAGCTTTCGGGATAATCAAAGATGCTCACATTGGGATCCCTTTGGGGAACAGCACGCCCCGACTAATCGGGGTGAGAATTTAAAACTAACAATATGCACATGAAATTGTACAAATTTTTCTCGAAATGAATCCGTCGGAAAAAGGTTGGCTGAAAGAATATTTAGAATTTAGGAAGCCCCATCCTATTAACCTCAAGATATATAAACTTAAAGGAAGAGATTCTCTTCTATATAAAATAATACAGCCCACAGGCCTTATTTACGGCCATCCTATTCATGCTCCTGGGCTAAAACATCCTAAAGAGCAACGCTGGAATAGTCTGGGGAAAATGAAAATAGTTTTACTGGAAAGCTTTTTCCATAGTGCACTGCTCACTTCCAGGCAACATCCCACAACTCCAGATGAGTGGGATAATTTTTATGAGCACACCGCACAATCTATAGGTAATTTTTATTGCCATGTTAACCCGGAATTATTAAGTAAAAGATTATTTTATTTTAAAAAAGTAGAAACTACTGACCTTCGTTATACTGAAAAAATTTTACAGCGTAAATTATTCTTAAAAACAAGATGGGACAGCTTGTGGGTGAGTCTTTTCAAAAATAGTATTTTGTTTCTTGATACCTTTTATTTTGGAGAGTGGAAAATAGGCAGAACACAAAATATTAAGCAGCACAAAGATGGCATGAAAATGATGCTACTTAAAATAATAGCTGCTGCCACTCATGCAAACCATATCCTTAAAAATCAGCAAAAAAATATATTTTTCGATTTTTTGGATTCCTATAACCTTTCAAAGGCGCAAACAAAGCTACTAAAAGAAGACTTTAGAGAGGAAATAACTATAGATGATATAGATTTGAGCCTGGCAGATACATGGTTATTAAAACGCTTTGTATTAGAGTTAACCATTTTAATGATTTGGGCAGATAAGGTAGTGGCAGATGAAGAAAGGTTTTTTCTAATTAAGCTTGCAAACAAATTAGGATTGAAGGAAATAGATTTAGATATCAGCTTGATATCTATAGAGTCTTTTGTGGTTGAAAATTGGAAGGAGGTTTATTTTCTTCAGAATAAACATTCCTACCAAGTAGTAACTCAAATGATCCAACAGCGCTTAACTTCAATTTTGAACAACTATAGAGATAAAATAATTAAAGAAATCAAGCAAACCCATCACTTAAGTGAGTTACTCGGGAAATGGAAATACGAGACACTCAGTGATGAGGAAAAAGAACAAACAGGCACCCTATTGCAGAAAGTTCTATCCACCATTCCAGTTTTTGGGATAACTGAAATTCCAGCTAGTTTTCTTCAGTTTCCACAAATCATGAAGATTTTACCAAAGGACATCCACTAGCTGCTAGCATCCTTTAGCACCTTCTTTTGTGGAATAATCAATGATATAACTATCGATAGTATTAATGTGGCAAAAATTACACTGAAAGAAACTACGGTAGATATGTGGAAATCTACTATTTCCAATAACATCTTTGCTCCGATAAAAATAAGAATAAAGGATAAACCCTTTTGTAAAAGATAGAATTTATCAATAATACCTGCCAATAAAAAGAATTTAGCCCTCAAACCAAGTATCGCAAAAATATTAGAGGTATATAAGATAAATTCACTTTGAGTGATTGCAAAAACCGCAGGAATTGAATCTACAGCGAAAATTAAATCAGTAGTTTCAATCAGAATTATCACCAAAAATAAGGGTGTAAAAAGTATTTTCCCCCCTCTGTTTACTATAAACTTTCCACTAAAATCCCCTTTGGTAATATTAAGATGCTTTCTGGCAAATTTGATTATAATATTCTTTTCAGGATCAAGGTCATCTTCAGATTTTTGAAAGAAAATTTTTACCCCACTATATACCAGGAATGCACCAAAAATATACAGTATCCAGTAGAATTGACCCACTAAATAGGCACCCAGGAAGATAAAAATGGCCCTAAAAACTATTGCGCCCATTACTCCCCAAAACAGTATTTTATGGTAGTATATTTCCTTTACTTTAAAATACCTTAATATCAGTAGGATTACGAAAATATTATCAACAGATAAGGCGTATTCAGTTAAATAAGCGGAAAAGAATTCCAATGAAACTGTGGCTCCACCGTCATATTTATAGATAAGAAATCCAAAAATTACAGATATGACTACCCAAAAAATAGATTGAAAGGTAGCCGATTTAAGAGATACCTTATGAGCTTTTCTATTGAATAGGCCTAAGTCAAATACCAAAAATATTACGATAACAGCCCCGAAAAGAATATACAGATTTGTTTCTGTATTATTTTGTAAATCCAAAGAAAATATCATAAATGACCCATTCCACATTTAAGGCGCAAGGTAAGTGTTTTAACGTCTAATTTTAAAAAAATATGAAGAAAAAATTATAATTTTTTCTTAAAAAAGGAATGATTTGACCTTGAATGACTCTTTAAGTCAAATAAAATATGTACTTAGAGGATGAGAGAAGTTAGGTATAAATAATGAAATTAAAATGGTTGAAATAGCTTAATGGAAAATTTGAAAACTATGAAAAGAGCAGAGAATTTACTCTCTTCTCTTTTTACAACTATCTAATTCTTATTTAATTTTCACAAAATCCTTTTCATCAAGATTGAAGTAATCTACCACCTCTTTGTAATTAGTATAATCCACTTCAGAAACTGATCGTAAAAATATTGGATCCTCAGCAGGAACAATTATAACTCTTGCTATCCAATTATCAGTCTGGTTAGCATCTAATAAATTCAAACTAAAATTGGCATCCATAAAGAAATTTACGTCTATGTCTGTGAAATCAAAATTGTAAATATAAGTACCGAATTCACTAAATAATGTTTGAGGAAGCGGTCTCCATATATCAGGGTTTTCATCCCATAAAAAATAAACTAAAACTTTATCAGAGGGGAAAATTAAATCTAAATCTTCTTCTGGAAAAAATACTTGAACCTGATAATCATTGGCCGCACTAAAGGTTATTCCGGAATATTCATATGATAGTGCTACTAATAAGCCTCCATCTTCACCGGCAGGGCCTCTCGGACCTTGTGGGCCTTGCGGACCTGGAGGGCCATCAGCGCCGGTAACATTACAAGATACTGCTATCACAGCTAATAATATAAATTGGCAAAAGCGAGTTAAATTTTTCATAGTTTTAAAGTTTGATTCATTTAAATTAACCAAATAATATGCCAAGATAGAAAATATTACGCTTCTTAATGACTGCTAAAGGTTTTAAACCTATTTTAAAAGTGCCGTAAAGTATACTGATTAAATAAAGCGGCACAAAAAAAGCAGCTATGAGGTTATTTTAGAAAAGAAATTAAATAGGTAATTACAAAGAGCAATAAGAAGATGATTCCCTTCATTAGGTTATCTTCTAATCTTGTTTGGTGGAATATTTTGTAAAGCCCTCGCATAGTGATTACAATAGTACGTTAATTCTATGAGAAGCTAAAATGGCTCGCTTGAGAGGCACGTAATGTCTATAAAAAGAGGGGGCTATAACCAGTTATTTAATAAAAACAAGTTAAAACCATACAATTAACTATTAATTAGAATTAAACCGCATTTACCGAAATACTATCTTGATCTAATTAAAGAAGGTTTTTAGGCTTTATAAACATCAAATTTTATCGATAAAACTTACATTTACAGAAAAGTACATGATTTACAGTAAAATTAAATGCGTGCCTGATAGGTATACAATTGGAAATATCTTCCTTCTTTTTCAATTAATTCATCATGTTTACCCCTTTCTACTATCTCCCCATCCTCAATTACTAGAATTTGATCTGCCTGCCTTATGGTGCTGAGCCTGTGTGCAATAACAAAAGTAGTTTTACCTTTCATTAGCTCCTTTAAGCTCGCTTGGATAAAACTCTCGCTTTCTGTATCAAGGTTAGAAGTGGCCTCGTCTAAAATCAGTATTTTAGGATTAGCTAAAACAGCACGCGCAATCGCAATCCTTTGCTGCTGACCGCCTGATAACTTTACGCCCCTTTCTCCAATTTGGGTGTCAAGTCCTTCTTCGAATTTATCAGTAAATTGATTAACATATGCAAAATTAACTGCATTTAACAACTCCTCTTCAGTAGCATCAGGTCTGGGAAAAAGAATATTTTGCCTTATAGTACCCTCAAAAAGAAAGTCTTCCTGTAAAACAACTCCTAACCTACTTCGGTAGCTTTCCAGAGTCAATTTTTTAAGATCTTTTCCATCTACATGAATAAGGCCAGTATCAGGATTGAGAAAGGAAGCTGCCATACCCGCAATTGTTGTTTTTCCGGAACCGGAGGTACCTACCAGCGCTGTAACTGTTCCGGGCTTAGCTTCAAAACTTATATTTTTAATTACATCTTTATCGCTTTCATAGGCAAATGATACATTTTCAAAGACAATATGGCCTTCAAAATTTTCTAATTTGATGGTTCGCTCTACATCATCAGACTCCTGCGCCATGCTCATAATTTCTTCCGTTCTGTCTAACCCAGCAAAAGCTTCAGTTAATTGGCTGCCTATATTGCTCATTTGCACAATAGGGGCAATCATAAAACCTAAATACAGAGTGAAAGCAAGAAAATCTCCAAAGGTAAGCTGATCTTGCATAATCATATAACCACCTATGCCCATTATACCTGCCGAAGCCAAACCTAATAACAAGGTAGCTGAACTAGTAATGATGCTGGTTGAAATTAAGCTGGATTTTATATTTCTAAATAATTTATCGACCCCTTCTGCAAAAATTCTAATCTCCTGTAATTCTGCATTGAATCCTTTTATGACTCTGATACCTCCTAAAGTTTCCGTTAATCTCCCTGTAACTTCGGCGTTAATCTTCCCCCTCTCCCTAAAAATAGGTCTTATCTTGCCAAAAGCCTTTAAAGAAATGAAGCCAAAAATAATTACTGGCACCAAAACATAAAGTGTCATTAAAGGACTTATATATATTAGTAGCACAAGACAAACGATAGACGTTAAAATACCACCTACCATTTGTGCAAGCCCGGTACCTACCAGATTACGCACTCCCTCCACATCTGTCATAATTCGGGATACCAACTCCCCGGTTTTGGTATTGTCGAAATAACGAATGGGTAGCCGAAGGATATGAGCTTGCACTTTCGAGCGAAGTTGAGCGATTAAATTTTGGGCCTCAACACTTAAAATTTGGGTTAGCGCAAATGAGGTAACTGATTGTACAATAATTGCCCCTACTACAGCTATTATTAACCATTTTAAGGTTTCTAAATCTCCATTAGGCACTACATCGTCAATTAATATTTTACTGGAACCCGGTAATACCAATGAGGCGGCACGGCTAATGATTATTAAGACAAGCCCTGTTAGCACATACTTTCTGCGGGGCCAAATGATTGTCTTAAAAACAGTTGATAAATTGGTTTGGGTAGCTTTTTTAATTTTAGCCATAGAGACAGTCTGTAGAAATTAATCCACTTATTACGTAGGAAACTCGCTTATTGTTTACACACTTAAATATTAATAAAGCACTAATGGAACATGCTTATTTGATCAATCTTAACAGATATTCTCCATAACCACTTTTTACTAAAGGTTGAGCTAATTTTTCGAGCTGGTTTTTGGTAATAAAACCCATTCTGTAGGCCACTTCCTCAATACAACCAATTTTTAAGCCTTGTCTTTCTTCAATTACTCTTACAAATTCTGAAGCCTGCATTAGGGAAGCAAAAGTACCGGTGTCTAACCAGGCAGTTCCTCTATTCAATACGCTCACCTCTAAGGTGCCTTCTTCTAAATATTTTTTATTGATATCAGTTATTTCTAACTCTCCTCTAGGGCTTGGTTTAATATTTTTGGCAATCTCTACTACTGAATTGTTGTAAAAGTAAATGCCAGGCACTGCAAAGGATGATTTTGGCTCTTTTGGCTTTTCCTCAATAGAAATAGCTTTTCCATTCTTATCAAATTCAACTACTCCGTAGCGTTCAGGGTCGTGCACATGGTAGGCATACACTATGCCCCCATTAGGTTGTGTATTGGATTGCAACAACTTGCTCATACCAGATCCATAGAATATATTATCGCCTAAAATCAAGGCAACATCATCATTACCTACAAAATCCTCTCCTATAATAAATGCTTGAGCCAGTCCTTCCGGTTTTTCTTGTATGGCATATTCAAACTTACAGCCTAACTGTGATCCATCTCCTAGCAATTGCTCAAACATATGCGTATGTTCCGGCGTGGAAATAATTAGTATTTCTTTAATCCCCGCCAACATTAATGTGGATAAAGGATAATAAATCATCGGTTTATCGTAAACCGGCATGAGCTGCTTACTTACCGCTATTGTTAATGGATGCAATCTGGTTCCTGATCCACCTGCTAAAATAATTCCCTTCATACAATTAGATTTTTTTGATTGTTGTTCAATTAATTTCAATTCAAAATTGAAAACTTACTTATACATTTCTTTATAATATTCCTGATAAGCACCTGAAGTTACATTATTCATCCAGGCTTCATTCTCCATGTACCAGTTGATTGTTTTAGCAATACCTTCTTCAAACTGCAAACTCGGCTTCCAACCTAATTCCTTCATGATTTTTTGGGCATCAATCGCGTAGCGCAAATCATGCCCAGCTCTATCCGTCACATAGGTAATCAATTTTTCGGATTCACCTTTCGATCTACCCAGCTTTTTGTCCATTACTTTACATACTACCTTTATTAAATCAAGGTTTTTCCACTCATTAAAGCCTCCGATATTGTAGGTGTCTCCTTTTTTTCCTTTATGATACAAAACATCAATAGCAGTAGCATGATCTTCTACATATAGCCAGTCGCGTACATTTTCACCTTTTCCATATACCGGTAAAGCTTTATTATTCTTAATATTATTAATGAAAAGTGGAATCAACTTTTCAGGGAATTGATTAGGTCCATAATTATTAGAACAATTACTTACAATTACTGGCAAGCCATAGGTATTTGCATAAGCCCTCACAAAGTGATCTGAACCAGCTTTTGATGCCGAATAAGGTGATTGTGGATCGTAGGAAGTGGTTTCTGTAAAAAAACCTCCATCATCTAAAGACCCATAAACTTCGTCTGTAGAAATATGATAAAACAACTTGTTATCAAAATTACCTTTCCAGCTGTCTTTTGCGGCATTTAATAAAGTAACAGTTCCAAAAATATTGGTTTTCACAAACTCCATGGGATTGGAGATAGATCTATCTACGTGCGATTCGGCTGCTAAGTGAATAACTCCATCAAAAGCATATTTTTTAAATAAATCAAAAATATATCCCTCGTCAGTGATGTCACCCTTTTCAAATATATAGTTTTCAGCACCTTCAATATCTGTCAGATTTTCCAGATTACCGGCATAGGTAAGCTTATCTAGGTTCACAATTTTATAATCAGGGTATTTATTCACAAATAATCTCACTACGTGAGATCCAATAAATCCTGCTCCGCCCGTTATTAAAATAGTTTTCAAAATGTTTTATTTTTTTTAGATAGTCAAATTTAAGGATAGAATTGAAGGAATAAAGGATTAGACTACACAAATATTTTAAAACATGAATAAACTTCCGTTTATTTGTAAAAATTTTTAGCGCATGTCAGAGGAAAACCTTAAACAAAATAACAATAACAATTCGGATGAAATTGATTTAAGGCAGTTATTTGCTGCAATTGGCGATTTTTTTAAGAATATTTTTATTGGTTTTATTCTAATAATAGTTGGAATAAAAAATGCTACAATTAAATACTTTCAAATTATATTTCTCTTTGTGGTACTGGGAGGACTTATAGGTATTGCGCTGAATTTCTATTTGCCAGATTACTATACCAGTTCTATGCTATTGCAATCAAAGCATGCAAGCGGCAGATTAATGGAGAACTCAGTAGATAAATTAAATCAACTTTGCGAAGAACAAAATTATAGCGAATTAGCCAATATGTTGAAAATTGATAGTTCAGCTGCTGCTAATTTAAAAGGGTTTAATTACGAGCCTTTTGTTTCAGAAGAAGAAATTGTAGAGTTGGAAGTATTAAAGGAGCAACTCAAATCTGAAATTAAGGATGAGGTAGTTATAAATAAATTTGTGGAAAGGCTTAAAAACGAAAATAAGGCTACCTATCGAATTTTTGTACAGGTATACAACAATAAAAAACTAAGCAGGTTGGAAGAACCGCTTCTTAATTATTTTAAAGGAAGTGATTATGTGGCAAAAAGAATTGAGATTGAAACTCAGATCTTAAAATTGAAGGAACAAAATATTCAAGAGGAAATTCAAAAATTGGATAGTTTGAAAACCCTTTTACTCAAAAACTTCAATTTATATGCTGAAAGAACACGGAGTGGATCAAACAACGTGATCATGAATGATGATCAACTGGATGATCCTATGAATATCTTTAATGAAAGTAGAAAGCAAAATGATGAATTGCTTAGAGTGAGAGAAGAATTATACCTCACCCCAAGTTTTGAATTAATTGACGGATTTACAGTTTTTTCTAAACCTGATAGTCCCGGTTTATTAAAGTTAGGCTTTTATTCATGCCTTTATGGTTTATTAGTGGCATACATTATTATTTTATTGATATTTTTCAATAAATACCTCAATTCCGTAGAAGAAAAAAATAAAGCTGAAAAACAGGCTCAAGCATAAGATTTGAGCCCGTTTAACAAATTTAAAAAGGTGATTTAAAATCAGCAAAAGCACCATGTTTTTGGTCTTTGTCTGAAATCACTCTTTTATCAGTGGCAACTTTCCAGTCAATATTTAAGGAGGTGTCGTTTATTACGATGCCTCTTTCATTTTCAGGGCTATAATAATTATCACATTTATAGAAAAACTCCGCATTTTCGCTTAGTACGGCAATGCCATGGGCAAAACCTCTTGGGATATACAGTTGTTTTTTGTTTTCAGCGCTCAGCAAAACGCTATAACTTTTTCCGTAAGTTTCTTTTTCTTTTCTTAGATCAACTACAACGTCTAAAACCTCGCCATGTAAAACTCTCACAAATTTTGCCTGTGCCATCGGGGGTATTTGAAAGTGTAAACCCCTTATTACACCATAGGTTGATCTCGATTGGTTGTCTTGTACAAAGTCGCATTCAATACCTGTCGCCTTGGTAAATTTATCGTAATGGAACGATTCAAAAAAATATCCTCTTTCGTCTTCAAATACTTTGGGCGTAAACAAATACAAATCGTCAAATCCTGTAGTTTCTATGTTCATATTGTAGTTTTTTAGCAAAGTAAAGACTTCTGCTCAATAATGCCATGCCTTATTGAAAGGTTTGTATTAAATTTGCACCCGTGTACAGGCAAATACTATCCATTATCAATAAAGAAATTAGGCTCGAGTGGCGTAACAAAACTGCCTTCAATAGCATTATACTTTACTTAGTAAGCACTATATTTATTTGCTACCTCAGTTTTAATGTGAAATCGGGCCAAATGCAAGTTGTTACCTGGAATGCACTTTTTTGGATAATAATTGTTTTTGCTAATATTAATGGAGTAGCTAAGAGCTTTCTCCAGGAAGGTGAAGGCAGAATGTTATATTATTATACTTTGTGTAAACCACAGGTTATTTTAAGTGGAAAACTCATTTTCAATACTTTTTTATCGGTTTTAATTGCTTTTACCGGCTTTGTAGTATACGCAGTGATATTAGGAAACCCTGTGAGCAATTTAGGCTACTTCATCTTAACAATATTTCTGGCCTCAGTAGGTTTTGCAGGGATATTAACACTTATTTCAGGGATAGTTTCAAAAGCTAATAATAGTACAACCTTACTGGCTGTTTTGAGCTTTCCCATATTAATACCTGTGTTATTATTGACAGTAACGTTGTCGAAAAATGCCATTGATGGAATTGATGTGGCTTTAATGAATGATAAATTATTAACCTTATTATCAGTAGATGCCGTGGTAATTGCTACAGCTTATTTATTATTTCCTTTTATTTGGAGAAATTAACATTATGAGAAAAAGTTGGTGGAAAATTCTAGGTGTATTTATAATATTTTACACTTTAATTGCAGGATTATTAATGGAAGCTCCTCGGTTAGCCATTTTAAATGAAACCATTAGGGCTATGCATTTCCATGTACCGATGTGGTTTGGTATGGTGATTATGCTGACGGCATCAGTGGTATTTTCAATACGTTATTTACGCACCAGCAATTTGAAATACGATACCTATGCTATTGAATTAGTAAACACTTCCATATTATTTGGTTTGCTAGGTTTAGCTACCGGCATGATTTGGGCTCATTACACCTGGGGAGAAGCATGGAGTGGTGATCCTAAACAAAATGCATCTGCTATAGGCATGCTCATTTATTTCGCCTATATTTTATTAAGAAACTCTATTACGGACAGACAGCAAAAAGCAAAAATAAGTAGTGTTTACAACATTTTTGCCTATGCCACTTTAATACCTCTTTTATTTATTTTGCCTCGTTTAACCGATTCACTTCATCCGGGAAATGGAGGAAACCCAGGCTTTAATGCTTATGAACTAGATGGCAGGTTGCGTATGATATTTTATCCTGCCGTTATTGGATGGACTTTATTAGGGGTTTGGTTTACAGAATTAAGAATTAGAATAACACTTTTAAAAAATAAAGTTGATGAACAAGATTAAATACATATTCCTATCGCTATTCCTTTTTCTAAGTTTAAATTTATCTGCACAAAAGCAGGAGATAGTAGAGGAAGATTATCAAAACGACAGAATTGAAATGGCAGATGGCATGCGCGCTGACGGTAAAATTTATGTTTTAGTAGCTATTATTGTTACCCTTTTCGCAGGATTCCTGATTTATGTAATAAAAACCGAGCAAAAGATAAAAAAAATAGAAAAATCATTAAAAGATAAGCTGTAAAGAATTTTTTGCATGGTACCTTTGTTGCTCTTTGAGAATCCATTAAAATTATGAAGAAGTCCTATATTTTCGGCATTATAATAATAGCAGCAGCTATTATGATGATAGTTTCTACAGCTGGAGATGCCAGTTCTTATGTTACCTTTACTGACGCACATGACATGGCTTTGAAAGGTAATAATACAAAAATTCATGTAGTAGGTGAGTTGAAAAAAAGCGAAAGCGGTGAGATACTTGGCTTGCAAACTTCTGCCGACAAACTTTCCTTTACTTTTACCATGGTAGATGAAAATGGTATGGAACAAGTGGTGTTTTATAATGAGCCCATGCCAGCAGATTTTACCCGTTCGGAGCAAGTTGTAGTAATAGGCTCTTTCAAGAATGAAAGTTTTGTTGCTGATAAAATCTTAATGAAGTGCCCTTCCAAATACCAGGAAGAAACAGTTAGTTAATTTGACCTTTATATTACCATATGATACATTCTGCAATAGGTGACTTTGGTCACCTTTTTGTCATTATAAGCTTTGTTGCTGCCCTCATTTCCATATTTAATTTCTACAAAGCTGAAACCAGCAACTCTTTAGAAAAGAAAAACGGGTGGATGCAAAACGGAAAATTCTCTTTTCTGATTCATGGCCTATCTGTTTTTGGTGTAGTTATTTGTCTTTTTACTATCATTTATAATAATTACTTTGAATATTTCTACGCATGGAGTCATTCTTCTCGCGCTTTGCCAACAGAGTATATCATTTCTTCTTTTTGGGAAGGGCAGGAAGGTAGCTTTTTATTGTGGCTCTTTTGGAATGTAATTATAGGGTTTATATTGCTTCTAACAAACAAAAGATGGGCTCCTTCCATTATGTTGGTTTTTTCAGTGGCCCAGGTATTTCTAACCACTATGATTTTAGGGGTTGTTCTTGGCGATGTTAAAATAGGTAGTTCCCCATTTATTCTTTTAAGAGAAGTTATTGAAGCCCCGGTATTTAAAATTAATCCGGATTTTGTTCCTGAAGATGGAACAGGGTTGAATGAATTATTACAAAACTATTGGATGGTTATTCACCCTCCAGTACTATTTCTAGGATATGCTACTACATTAATACCATTTGCATATGCGATTGCCGGTTTATGGAAAAAAGATGTGAAAGCGTGGGTGAGGCCTGCTTTGCCTTGGGCGCTATTTTCAGCAGCAGTTTTAGGCTTAGGTATATTAATGGGTGGCTATTGGGCTTATGAAACACTCAATTTTGGCGGATACTGGAATTGGGATCCTGTTGAAAATGCTTCTTTAGTGCCATGGTTAGTGTTGGTGGCAAGCATCCATACCATGATCACTTATAAGAAAAGTGAAACTGCTTTAAAAGCTTCTATTATTCTGGTACTATCTGTATTTATTATGGTGCTATATGCTTCTTTTTTAGTAAAAAGTGGTGTTTTAGGAGAGTCATCTGTGCATTCTTTTACTGATTTAGGTTTATCAGGCCAATTAATTTTATGGATGGGTAGCTTTTTCCTTGTTGCTTTGGTATTTTGCATTTCCCGTTGGAAATTAATTCCTTCTACTGAAAAAGAAGTGGCGACCTACTCCAGAGAATTCTGGATTTTTATGGGTGCCACCTTGTTATGCTTGATGGCGTTTCAGATAATTATTCCAACTTCTATACCGGTTTACAATACCATTATCGAATTTTTCGGTGGTTTTTCCAATTTAGCCCCACCAGTAGATCAGGTAGCATTTTATACTAAGTGGCAAATTTGGTTTGCTATTGGTTTAGCTATTTTATCAGGCACGGGCCAATTTTTTTGGTGGCAAAAGATGGAGCGCACCAATGTGAAAGAATCTTTGCTTTATCCTATATTAATCACCTTATTATTATCCGCCATTGTAATTACCACAGTTGGCATGACTAATATTGTATATATTTTGGTAGTTATAAGTGGTATCTACACTATTACAGCCAATGGTAAAATACTATTTAAGGTATTAAAGAGTAATTATAAGTTATCAGGTGGTGCAATTGCCCACATTGGACTTGGGATGATGCTAATCGGTATCCTTTTTTCTTCAGGATATTCTTCCACGGTTTCAAAAAATACTTCAGGTTTGTTGCTAACAAAATCGACAGAAGTAGAGGAAGATTTTAATCAAACTAATCAAATTCTCTTTCTCAATGATCCTATCAATATGGGGGAATATACTTTAACTTATAGAGGTAGATTTTATGAAGCCATTGAGGATGGAGCCTACGTAAAAGCTTCTTATTTAAAAGATACTGATTTTGTAAATGTTAAAACGCTAAAAAGAGATTTACAAAAGGATGGCAAAACCTTTGTGAAAGGAGACACCATGGAAGTATATGGGGTAAATCACTATTATAAAGTTGATTATTTGCAGAGTAATGGTAAGAAATTCTCACTCTTTCCAAGAGCTCAAATCAATCCGGATATGGGAGGGTTAATATCTTCTCCTGATATTCAAAGAAAATGGGATAAGGACTTGTACACGCATGTGTCTTCAGTTCCAGATCCTACACAGGAAATTGAGTGGTCTGAACCAAAGCAAGTGGAAGTTAAATTTGGTGAAAAATTCTTCTTGAATGATTACGTTACTGTTTTAGAAAAGGTGGAAAAGGTTGATGAGGTGAATGGAAATGCCCTAAAAGGTGAGGATTTTGCCGTTAAAGCACAAATAAAAATTTATGGAGAGGGGGAGGATTATATTCTTAACCCTTATTACCTCATAAGAAATAGTATGGCTGGTAGAATTCCTGATGAAAACAGAGAAATTGGTGTAAAAGTGAATATCGAAAGTATACAGCCCGAAAGTAATTCTTTTACGCTATCAGTAAGTACCACCCAAAAAGACTACGTAATTTTAAAGGCATTGTATAAACCATTGATTAATGTGTTATGGATAGGTACTTTAGTTTTGATGTTAGGTTTTACAATGGCCATAATCAGAAGGTATTCAGAATTCAATAAAATGAAAACCAAGGGGCTTGAGTGAAATTAGCCTCTTACCATATTAGTTTTGTTGGGGCGGGAAATTTGGCCTGGCATCTGGCACCCGCATTAGAAAACGCCGGGCATTATGTAAAAGAGGTTTATAGTTTACATGGAATTACGGCAAAAAACTTAGTAGCTAATTTATATGATGCGACTTTAAAAACCAGCCTTAATTTTTCCGACAGTTCTTCCCAAATATTTATTCTTGCCTTGCCGGATGATGCCATTCAAGCAGTAGCTCAGGAACTGATTTTGCCCGATTTGAGTTTATTGGTCCACACATCCGGTGGAAAAACTTTACAAGAATTAGAGTATTCTGCTGCAGCTGCCTCAGGAGTATTTTATCCTTTGCAAAGCTTTTCGAAGTCGCGACCGGTTAATTTTGAGCAAATTCCAATTCTAATAGAAAGTGAACATAAAGAAGGCACAGAAATTCTAAAAAACTTAGGAAAAAGCATTAGCAAGCATGTGCAATTTGTATCAAGCGAGCAGAGAGCTAAACTCCATTTAGCGGCTGTATTTGCTAATAATTTCACTAATCATCTGCTGGCTATTTCCGAAACGCTGGCAAAAGAAGCTAAATTAGACTTTAGCCTTTTAAAGCCTCTCATCGTTGAAACAGTGGAAAAAAGTTTATTACTAACACCAAAAGAAGCTCAAACCGGTCCTGCCAAAAGAGGTGATATTGAAACCCTTGATAAGCATATGGAATTGCTGGCACAAGATGAAACCCTACAGGAAATCTATAGAATATTAAGCCAACACATACTGGATAATAGTTAATTAAGCTACAAAAGATATTTCTAATATCTTATTACCTACCCATACATCTATTTCAGTATTCTATTGGTATATTTGCGAATGACTCCACCGCAACAGCTACCGAAAAACTTTTCTTTTCCCGGCTTTGTGAAATTAATTCGCTTAGAAAATCTACTTATAATTGTTTTTACACAATATTTGGCAGCAATTTTCTTATTAGAAGGCATACGTCTATTCAATATTGATTTATTTTTACTAAGTCTTAGCACTGTTATTTTAGCAGCAGCAGGTTATATCATAAACGACTATTACGATGTAAAAATAGATTATATCAATAAGCCCGATCGGGTGATAGTGGGCAAAGTGATTAAAAGAAGGGTGGTTATTTTTTGGCATACAGCACTTAATTTTATTGCTATTGCCATAGGTGCTTACCTGGATTGGCGGCTGGGTGTGATACATTTTTTTGTGGCATTTATGTTATGGTTATATTCTAACTTATTAAAAAGGTACCCCTTCATTGGCAATTTCACAGTTGCCTTGCTAACCGGATTATCCATTTCCATAGTGTCCTTATATTTCCAGCAAAAAGCAGTACTGGTTAATACCTACGCTCTTTTTGCCTTTTCTATTAGTCTCATTAGAGAGATTGTAAAGGATATGGAAGATTGGAAAGGTGATGCTAATTTTGGCTGCAAAACATTGCCTATCGTTTGGGGTATTCGCAAAACCAAAGTACTTTTATATGTTTTAATTGTGCTCTTTTATATCCTGATTTTTTATATGACACAATTTTTAGAAAACGACATATTATACATTTACTTTTCCGGTCTTACTTTTTTTGTAATCTATTTTATTCACCGATTACGCTTAGCTGATACAATCAAACACTATCATTACTTAAGCAATTTTTGTAAAGTAATAATGATGAGCGGGATTTTAAGTATGTTGTTTTTTTAAGAGTAAATCAATAATCATCAATAATTACGCTATTTTTGAATTCAAAAAATATTTGTAAACCTATTTTTTAAAATGTCCTCAAAAACCAAAATAGCCATTCTTGCCTCAGGATCCGGAAGCAATGCAGAGAAAATTATACACTATTTCAAAAATTCTGAATTAGCAGAAGTAGTTTGTGTAATTAGCAACAGAAAAAATGCAGGAGTTTTGGAAAGAGCTAAAAATGCAGGAATTGAAACCCGGGTTTTTTCTAAAACTGAATTTGAAATAGACAAGCCACTTCTTCAGTACTTAAATCAGAAAGAAGCAGACGTTATTGTTTTAGCTGGCTTTTTGCTAAAAATATCTTCTGAATTTATAAAAAAGTATCCTAACAAAATCCTCAATATACATCCTGCGCTCTTGCCTAAGTATGGAGGAAAGGGCATGTACGGGCATTTTGTGCATGAAGCTGTATTAGCTAATAAAGATGCTGAAAGCGGCATCACCATTCATTTAGTAAACGAAAATTACGATGAGGGCAATATCATTTTTCAGACTGCATGCGATATTAACCCCAACATGACGGCAGAAGAAATAGCCGCAAAAGTGCTGGTTTTGGAACATCAGCATTATCCTAAAGTGATTGAGGAGTATATTACGAAGTGGAATAGTGTTTAACTTTTTATTTTTATCATTTGTGCTTATTAGATTGCTGTTGTAATTTTCTACTATATAATTGGCTTTAACGGCCGGTTCCTAAGTTGAATTATATGAAGTCATTTCCGAATATTCTCCTACAATTACGCCATTCCTTGCAATTTTAAAATCATCCAAGCCCTTGCAACACCAAAAAAAAGCGTGGCATGCATCAAATTAAGAGAGTAGATTTATTGAAATTTGATATTAATTTCAAAGTTATTAGCATTACAAAAAGCTCCAGAGGAGCGACCTTTTGGTAGGGTTACAAGTGTAGCGTGTTCTAGATTTTGGCGACATTTTTGTTCCGCGCAGCAGGAAAACAAAAATGATGACAAAATCTATATGGTGCTGATATTATAAATAAAGTCCTGTGAGCCACAGGCCTTGGTGAAGCAATTCAATATTCAAATAACCTCTCCACCATCTCGGAAAAATCCATATGCGGCTTATACATCCTGTCGCTGTAGATACTGGCTGTTAGCTTGAGATAATTAGGTATATCATTAAAATAATGAAGCTCTAAGGCTATATTACCATAAAGCTGATCAATAGGTGGTTCTACCTGTAAAGGAGGTTTCAGATAATACTTTTCAATAGTTAACACATAATCCTCCACCGATTTTACTTTTTTATCGGACCCTGCCTGCCTATAGCCTATTTCTATGATCTTCCTTTTAAAATATTCCATAATAAACGGAAAATGTTTATTCAGGATTTCATCATTGTTTTTAATAGCAAACCCATTGGCATATTTACTTCTGAACATCACAATAGGAATTTCATCAGCAATATCCGTTAACTTTAAATGATAGGCATGATGAATATTGTGCATCAATTCTTTATGTTTTTCCTCAGCCAGCCACTTTTCAAATTGGGCCATTTCCTTATCACTTTTATTGAGCGTATGATGGCTCAAAAGTTGATTTTTACGGTCAGAAAAAAGTTTATTATATATTTTGTCAAAAAAAGTCATCCATGAAATATTTATAAGCTTTACGATCCTAATTATTGTCTACTTAATCTAACCAACCAATAGCAGTATTGATTGCATAAATGCGATAATTCCAAAAAAAAGAATAAAACTGACTGAAAAAAAGACACATATAGAATAAAAAAAATATAATTCAATTAGTTTTGCATCTCATAACAAAAGTGCAATTAACATGTCCAACAAAAAAATTACTACAGCCCTCATTTCAGTTTATTATAAAGACCACCTGGAGCCGATCATAAAATTACTCGATCAGCAAGGAGTGAAAATTTACAGTACAGGAGGTACCCAAAAATTTATTGAAGAGCAAGGAGCAAAAGTAATTGCGGTAGAAGATTTAACAGGATACCCTTCCATTTTAGGTGGCCGTGTAAAAACCCTCCACCCGAAAGTTTTTGGAGGTATTTTAGGAAGAAGAGATAATGTAGAAGACAAAGCTCAGCTTCAGGAATACGAAATACCTGAAATTGACTTAGTAATTGTTGATTTATATCCTTTTGAGGCCACTGTAGCTTCTGGAGCAAGTCAGCAGGATATCATTGAAAAAATTGATATTGGTGGCATTTCCTTGATTAGAGCGGCAGCCAAAAATTATAAGGATGTATTAATTGTATCTTCAAAAGGGCAGTATGGCGCTTTGGAAGAGTTATTAAGAGAGAATAAAGGTGCCTCCAGCATGGACGACAGAAAAGCATTTGCCGCTCAGGCTTTTAATGTGAGTTCTCATTATGATACTGCCATTTTTAACTATTTCAACAAAAATGAATCCTTAAGTGGCTTTAAAAAGAGCATTCTTAAAAATCAGGGTTTGAGATACGGTGAAAACCCACACCAGGAAGGTAAATTCTATGGTGATTTAGCCGCTCTTTTTGATCAGCTTAACGGAAAAGAATTATCATATAATAATTTAGTAGATGTGGATGCTGCAGTTTGTTTGATTGAAGAATTTCCTGAAGACACCGCTTTTGCCATCTTAAAACATACTAATGCCTGTGGAATGGCCACTGGTAGCACAGTAAAAGAAGCGTACCAAAAAGCCTTTGCAGCTGATACATTATCTGCCTTTGGTGGCGTTTTAATCACCAACAAACCCGTAGATAAAGCAGCAGCAGAGGAAATGCATTCTTTATTTTTTGAGATACTCATTGCACCAGACTTTTCAGAGGAGGCCTTAGAAGTATTAAAAGGAAAGAAAAATAGAATCTTATTAAAACAAAAGCAGAATTTAAGCACTAAAAAACAGTTTAAGAGTTTATTGAATGGCGTAATTGAACAGGATAGAGACCTAAAAACTGATAGTAAAGCAGATCTAAAGGTAGTCACTAAAGAAGCGCCAACTTCCGATGAAATAGAGGCTTTACTTTTTGCTTCCAAAATTTGCAAGCATACCAAATCAAACACTATCATTTTAGCCAATAAAGACCAAATGCTTTCAAGTGGTGTTGGCCAAACCTCAAGGGTTGATGCATTGATGCAAGCCATAGAAAAAGCAAAGCATTTTGGTTTTGAATTAAAAGGAGCTGCAATGGCCTCAGATGCATTTTTCCCTTTCCCTGATTGTGTAGAAATAGCAGGTAAAGCAGGAATAACAGCAATTATTCAACCGGGTGGATCTATTAAAGATCAGGATAGCATTGACTATTGCGATAAGAACGGAATGCGCATGGTAACCACGGGTTTTAGGCATTTTAAACATTAAATAAAAAAAGCTTTATATAAAAAGGTAAATAATTTCGTTGAATGGAATGTTTTACCAAACAAATTTGTAAATTTCGAAAGCGTTTTTTTTAGTATAATATAATAATAATTATCCATGGGGATATTCGATTTCTTATCTAGTGACATTGCCATTGATTTAGGCACTGCCAATACATTAATTATTCATAAGGACAAGATTGTGGTTGACGAGCCCTCCATCATTGCCATTGACAAAGCCACCAATAAGGTGCTTGCCATTGGAAGGCAGGCTATGCAGATGCATGAAAAAACGCATGAAAATATTAAAACTATTCGTCCGTTAAAGGATGGTGTGATTGCCGATTTCCATGCTGCAGAGCATATGATTCGTGGCATGATTAAAATGATCGATGGTGGAAGGAAAAGCTTTTTCCCCTCATCACACCGAATGGTAATTTGTATTCCTTCCGGTATTACTGAGGTGGAAAAAAGAGCTGTTCGAGATTCAGCAGAACACGCTGGTGCAAAAGAGGTTTATATGATTCATGAGCCCATTGCTGCAGCCATTGGTATTGGAGTTGATATTGAGCAACCAGTAGGTTCTATGGTGGTAGATATAGGAGGTGGTACTACAGAAATTGCAGTAATTGCACTTTCCGGTATTGTATGCGACCAATCCATAAGAGTGGCAGGTGATACTTTTACAAAAGATATTTTAGATTATATGAGAAGGCAGCATAACCTATTGATAGGTGAACGTTCTGCTGAAAAAATTAAAATTGAGGTTGGTGCTGCACTAACCGAACTGGATGACGGTCCGGATGATTACGAAATTAGAGGTAGAGATTTAATGACTGGTATTCCAAAGGTAATTAAGGTTTCTTATTCTGAAATTGCTTTCGCTATTGATAAATCTGTTTCTAAAATAGAAGAAGCAGTATTGAAAGCTTTGGAGATATCTCCACCCGAATTGTCTGCAGATATTTACGATAATGGTATCCACTTAACGGGTGGTGGTGCATTATTGAGAGGTTTGGATAAAAGGTTGGCCCTAAAAACTAAATTACCTATTCATATAGCTGATGATCCGCTCAGAGCTGTGGTAAGAGGCACAGGTATTGCCTTAAAAAACATCAACCATTACAAAGCAGTATTGATGAGTTAATGCAATTACCAGATCATATATACATAAGAAAAGGGAACACAATTTTACAGTGTTCCTTTTTCCATTTTTACTCCTTGCAAATATTAAAATAAAACTTTTCACTTTTAATGCGTAAGTTATTTCAAATCATATACCAATACAGAGCATTTTTTATCCTTCTATTGCTCCAATTGGTGAGTGGGTGGCTCATTGTCAACCACAATGATTATATCAGCGCATCTTATTTTAACTCATCAAGTTCTATAGCCGGTAATTTTTATAATAATAAGCAGTCCGTAGCTGATTATTTTGAATTAGCCAGGGTAAATCAACATCTGGCAGAAGAAAATGAGGCTTTAAGAAACTCGTTGGCAGAAAAACAAGCAACTGTTGACTCTACGCAATTCCTAATCCCGGTATATTTGGCAGGTCAGTACGATTTTACCATAGCCAAAGTAGTAAATAATTCAGTAAGCAGATTTACCAATTATTTCACCCTCAATAAAGGTTCAAATGATGGAATAGAAGAAGGAATGGGTGTAGTAAATTCATTTGGTGCTGTAGGGAAAGTAAAAAGTGTATCAAAGAATTTTTCTACCGGTTACTCAGCTCTACACGGTAACTTATTAATATCCGCCATTTTAGGAGAAAAAGAAACACTATGTACCGCAAATTGGGATGGTAAAAATCCCTCCAAAATTTCATTGAAATACGTACCTCGGCATATAAAGGTAGAACCGGGAATGGAAGTATTTACTTCGGGTTTTAATGCTGTATTTCCACCAAAAGTAAAAATAGGAGAAGTAGAAACTGCCGAAATCAAGGAAAACGCTACTTTCTATGAAATCACCCTCACACTTTCAGTAGATTTTAACAGCCTGGATTATGTATATGTTGTAGGAAATAAACTAAAGCAAGAAAAAGATTCAATTGAACAGTCTATTACAGTAATAAATGATTAACACCCTAAATATAAAGCAAATTGTGATATGGTTACTTTTTATAGTGACTCAGATTTTATTTGCTCAAAATTTAGTGCTTTATAATAAAGCCTTTTGCTTTATTTACGTGGGCTTTTTATTATTGCTGCCTATAAATATCAGTCGAAACTACTTAATGCTGATAGGTTTTTTCACAGGGTTCGTGATTGATGTTTTCTATAATAGCTTAGGAACTCATATGGCGGCCAGCACATTTTTATGTTATCTAAGACCATTATGGTTAAATGCTATTACTCCCAGAGGTGGCTACGAAAACATTGAAAATCCTGCTGTGAAGGACTTAAGCTTATCATGGTTTCTAGCTTATTCTATACCATTAACCCTTTTACACCTTTGTATTGTGTTTTTTGTAGAAGCCGGAGGTTTTCATATGTTCTTTTTTGTATTATTAAAGGCGATTGGCAGCACTTTATTAACTATTCTTGTGTTAGTAATCATTCAATATCTATTTTATGCTAAAGGAAGGTATGCATGATTAAAAACAGAAAATATTATCTGCAATTTATATTCGTAGGAATAGGCCTCATCTTTTTGGTGAAACTATTTTCTATTCAGGTAATGGACAGCCGATACAAAATAGCGGCAGAAAACAATGTAATTAATAAGGTTATTGAATACCCCTACCGTGGATTAATATACGATAGAAATAATAAAATCATTGTTCATAATACACCTGTATATGATATAATGGTAGTGCCTAAAGAAGTGGAAGTACCAGATACAGCATTATTCTGCTCTATGTTTGAGATCACACCTCAGGAATTTGAAGAGAAAATAACCAAGGCCAAAAAATATTCCTATATAAAACAATCACTGTTTTTTCCTCAATTGAACAATGAAGAATTTGCCCGTATTCAGGATGAATTAGTAGGGTATAAAGGGTTTTACCCGGTAGCACGTACCGTTCGTAGCTACCCTGACTCTGTGTTGGCCAATGGATTGGGTTATATTGGAGAAGTGAGCAAAGCTCAGCTAACAAGGGATACCACTAATTATTATCAACAAGGAGATTTTATAGGAATTAGTGGCATTGAAGCTGCCTATGAGAAAGAATTGCGCGGTAAAAGAGGTGTAAAATATAAGCTGGTGAATGTAAGAGGAATTGAAAAAGGATCCTTTAATGATGGCGCTTTCGATACGCTTTCAGTACCAGGAAATAATTTAGTTTCTTCTATAGATTTAGAATTGCAGAAATATGCAGAGTACCTAATGAAGGATAAAGTTGGTAGCATAGTAGCCATTGAACCTTCCACCGGAGAAATTCTTGCTTTTGTGAACAGTCCGTCATACGATCCTAACCTTTTAACAGGACGAAAGTACAGCAGTAATTTTGCAAAACTAAATCAGGATACACTTAAACCTTTGTTTAACAGACCTATTATGGCTACCTACCGTCCAGGATCAGTCTTTAAACTCGTGCAGTCATTAGTAGCATTACAGGAAGGTGTAATAACTCCGCAAACTCGAACAGTTTGTAATAGGGGCATCATTAATTGTCATGGATCGCACACAAATGCCGATTTACATGATGCCATCAAGTTTTCATGCAACCCTTATTTTTATGCTACTTTCAAAAAGATAATCAATCAGGGAAAAGATCCTAAAGCCAATATTGACTCTAGAATTGGCTTGAAAACATGGGATGACTATTTGTACAAATTGGGTTTCGGTAGAAAATTAGGGGTAGATATTCCTAATGAAACGAGAGGATTAGTACCAGAACCTAGCTACTATAACAGATATTATGGAGAAGGCGGATGGAATTTTTATACCATTTACTCATTAAGTATAGGTGAAGGAGAGCTGTTAACAACCCCTTTACAAGTAGCTAATTTAGCAGCTATTTTAGCCAATAGAGGCTATTTTGTAGCCCCTCATTTAGTGAAAGGCATTGATACGCCTGACACTTACCTGAAGCTGGAATACGATAAAGAAGATACCGGTATAAATCCGGAGCACTTCACCACAGTGGTTGATGCCATGGCAGAAATTGTGACTGGTACAGCACGTGTAGCTAGAGTAGACGATGTTGTGGTATGTGGCAAAACAGGTACTGTGCAAAATAAAAATAGTTTCGATCACTCAGCATTTATGGCTTTTGCTCCAAAAGACAATCCTAAAATCGCCATGTCGGTTTATGTGGAAAATGCTGGCTGGGGTGGTGGGGTAGCTGCTGCTATTTCAGGGTTACTCATAGAAAAATATGTGAAAGGTGAAGTAGCCTCCAATAGAGCCTGGGTAGAGAATTATGTGATGACGAAAGCCTACTTAAATAACTTGAAATGAGTAGACAGGATAGTATAGTAAATAAGGTAGATTGGCTGCTTATCTCGATATTTTTTGTTTTGGTAATCTTTGGATGGCTCAATATTTATGCGGTAGGCTACGATCCTGAGCAGGTGCAAAGCATATTCAGCTTTAATATTAATTCAGGGAAACAACTGATATGGATTGCCGGCTCCTTTGTGCTCATTATTGTAATAATGGTGCTGGATTTTCGCTTTTTTGATTCATTTGCCTATTACTTATATGGTGGAATCATTTTACTTTTAATACTTGTACTGCTATTCGGAACTGAGATATCCGGTAATAAATCTTGGTTTGTATTTGGTCCGGTAAGATTACAGCCCTCTGAATTCGCTAAGTTTACCACCGCATTAGCTGTTGCTAAATTCTTTAGCAGCAATACTATTAGGTTAGATAAATTAAAAGATCAAATTAAATCATCGTGGCTGGTTTTAATCCCAATAGTGCTCATAGTAATGCAGGGTGATGCAGGTACAGCAATGGTATTCCTAAGTTTTATCTTTGTTTATTATAGAGAAGGATTACCCACTTATTATTTAGTAATTGGTATTAGCGCAATAGTTATCTTTATTTTAACTTTATTAGTAGATCCTTTATACTTAACCATTGGGGCAATAGTAATTGGTATAATATTAATAGCATTCAGCAATAAAAAAGTAAAAAACATAGCGTTAATAGTTGCGGGAGTAATTGCTGTAGTAGGCGTTGTAGAAAGTGTAGATTACGTAATTACAGATGTGCTCAAACCCCACCAACAAAATAGAATTACAGCATTGATTAATCCCGATGCTGATCCTTTAGGGTTTGGTTGGAATGTTACTCAATCTAAAATTGCCATTGGCTCAGGGGGAAGTTTCGGAAAAGGTTTTCTCGAAGGTACACAAACTAAATTCGATTTTGTGCCTGAGCAAAGCACTGACTTCATTTTCTGCACCATTGGAGAAGAACATGGCTGGCTTGGTAGCTTCGTACTGATTATATTATTCATGGCCTTACTCCTTCGTATAGTATTTATAGCAGAAAGGCAAAAAGGCAATTTTGCCAGAATCTATGGGTATGCTGTGGCATGTATATTTTTTGTTCACTTTGGTATCAATATTGGCATGACCATAGGCTTATTTCCTGTTGCAGGAATTCCTCTGCCCTTTTTTAGTTATGGAGGCTCCTCTTTATGGTCTTTCACCATATTGCTTTTTGTATTGATAAAGCTGGATGCCCATAGAATGCAGGTGTTGACTCGTTAATAAATTTTGAAAATGTATTTAGCGGTTGCTTAGAAAATCATCTTCATTTATAAACCTTTGCTTGTTTTTCGGTACGCAAACCTCAAGCACCTCATTCCTGCCTGCCTTGGCTGATGTCTTATCTCAGGCAAAACGGGCTGGGACAAATGAGACTTTTTAACCAAGCCCTTTTTTGCCAATAAAACAAAGGTGAAAACTTCATAAAACTGGAATTTGTAATCATCCATAAAAAAAGGCTGCCATTTAAACGGCAGCCTTTTTTTATATACCCCATACTGGGTTAGAAAAGTATTATAAAATACTAAGCCTCAACAGCTTTCTTTTTCCTTTTCGCTAAATCTAATACAATTGGTGTAGCTATAAAGATGGATGAATAAGTACCTACTAAGATACCCACTAATAAAGCAAAGGAGAATCCTCTTAATACTTCACCACCAAAGATAAATAACACCAAAACAACCACTAAAGTAGTAAGAGAAGTCATTACCGTTCTACTTACTGTGCTATTAATTGCAGTATTGAACGATTCTTCATTGCTAACTTTCGAGGTAATTCCTAATGTCTCCCTTATTCTGTCAAATACCACCACGGTATCGTTAATAGAGTAACCTATAACTGTTAGGATAGCGGCAATAAACACCTGGTCAATTTCAAAACTAAAGCCTATGGCCTTGGAGATGGCAAATGCAGAAAGCACAATCAATGTATCGTGAAATAAAGCAACTACCGCTCCTAAACCAAACTGCCATCTTCTAAACCTAATGAGGATGTAGATAAATATGGCAATTAAAGAGAAAATAACAGATTCCTGAGAGGCATTTTTAATATCATCTGCAATAGTAGCTCCAACTTTGGATGAACCACTTATGCTGAAGCTATTATCTCCCATAGAAGATTCGTTCTTGGCATAGCTCATTTCAGTGGCAGCAGTAATGCCCTCTACCAATCTCTCTTCTACAATATTATCCGCTTCAGTTGATTCTTCATCAATTAAATAGGAAGTAGTCACCTTCAAAATATTACTGGCTCCAAAAGTTTTCACCTCAACACCCGTATTTTCAAACACTCCTTCTAAAGATAATTTAAGCTCAGTTGGTTGAACATCTTCTGAAAATCGTACCACATAAGATCTACCTCCTGTGAAATCTACTCCCAGATCTAATCCATTTACCGCCATTAAAGCTAATCCGATAACTATTATTATTCCTGATCCTATATAAGCCATTTTCCTTTTTATCATGAAATTGATATTAAGGTTGCTGAATAGATTTTTAGAGAACGGTGTGTTGAAAGATATTTTACTATCCTCACCTTTTCTACTCATCCATGTTATAATAACTCTGGTAATAAACACCGCTGAAAAGAATGAACAAGCAATACCTATCATTAAAGTGATCGCAAATCCTTTTACAGGACCCTGACCTAACCAATATAAAATAGCACCAATAATAAAGGTGGTCACGTTGGCATCAACAATTGAGCTATAAGCTTTTTCATAACCCGCTGTAATAGATTTTAATAATGTATTACCATCACGCATTTCTTCCCTGATACGTTCAAAGATTAGTACGTTGGCATCAATTGACATACCGATGGTAAGCACTATACCCGCAATACCCGGTAAAGTTAAGGCTGCATTTAACTGCGCCAAAATTCCTAAAATAAAGAAGATGTTAAATGCTAATGCAATATTAGCTACTAAGCCCCCTTTTGAATAATAGGCAACCATAAAAATTAACACCATTCCTAAACCGGCAACAATGGATATAATACCTTGCGCCTGGGCCTCTTTTCCTAAAGTTGGGCCTATGATAGCTTCCTCTACAATTCTAGTTGGCGCTGGTAAAGATCCTGCTTTTAATATATTGGCTAAATCTTTTGCTTCTTCCATTGTGAAATTACCTTCAATAATAGATTTACCACCGGTAATTTCAACGTTTACATTGGGAGCTGAATACACATAATTATCTAATACTATCGCGATACTTTTATTGATGTTTTCTCTGGTAATTTTAGCCCATTTCCTTGAACCTTCTGCGTTCATACTCATGTCAACCGCAGGCTGGCCGCTTTGGTCATAAGTCTGACGTGCATCATTGATTACCTCACCGGTAAGCATTGCCTGATCGTTTCTCAAAGTTCTTACAAAATACAATTGGAGCAACTCATTATCCTCATCAACTTTATTGGCTTTTACATCCCAAATCAATCGGGTGTTTCTGGGAAATAATGATTTGATATCTTCTCTCTCAATAATCCTGTTAATCGTTGCAGTATCTTTTACATCGTAAAGCAGGCCATTCCGACTTTGACTTTTCATTAAAGTGAATAACGGAGAGAAATTCTCACTTTGCTCTAATGAGTCTAATGCAGTTTCTGTAGTATCACTCTCTGCTAAAGTAGAGTCGCCATCAATTTCTTCATCACTTTGCAATAAGTCGGCTAAATCTTCACTTTCAGCCTGTTCACGACCTGTTGTAACTTCACCCGTCTCTCCTACAAGGGCCCTCTTTTTCGCTTTTTGTTCAGCCACTAATAATTCGTTAGCTGCAGTTATAGCTTCTCCCACCTGGTTTAATTCTACCACTTGCAAAAACTCAAGCTTGGCTACGCCTTGTAAAAGCTTTCTTACTCTTTCCTGATTATCAACACCTGGCAATTCAATCTGAATTCTTCGGAATTTTCTAAACGCTGAATATTGGGTTGGGAAGTACCAAATCTATCAATTCTGGTTCTTAAAATATTGAACGACCTGTCCATGGCGTCATCCACTTCAGTACGAATCACTCTTAAAACTTCTGAATCATCTGTTTCAAAACCAATTCTTCCTCTATTGGCTGCATTAGCAAATATAGAGCTTAGTTTTCTATCAGGATTTGCTTCTTTAAAGGCATCATAAAATATATTAACATAAGTATCCTGACTCGTTTTTTGTCGCTCGCTTGCAACTTCTAAAGCTTTTTGAAATTCAGCATCCTCATTATTACCACTTAAGCCTTTAATAATATCTACTGGAGATACTTCTAAGGTTACGTGCATTCCACCTTGTAAATCAAGTCCTAAATTCAATTCAAGATCCTGAATTTCTTTATAGGTAAAATCAATTCCTAGTAAGCTATAAACTGGCTCATTGTATACTGAGTCAAGATAGAACTGTCTTTTATTCATGTCAGTGATGCCTTCTGCATTAGTAGCATAAGCTGTGGCATCTTCCTTTATGCCGTTCGAAACAAATGTGAAAGACAGGTAATACACACATAAAAGTGTTACTATCACCGTCATAAACACGATAAATCCTTTATTTTTCATTTGATTGTATTTTTATGTAAGCTATTTAATAATTTGAGGTATCATTTTAATGATACGATTTACCTTTCTAACCGAGGCTGATTAAGGTGCATTAGGAGATATGAACTGCCGATAGAGTGTATTAAAAAAGTTGTGATAGGCTTTTTCAGTAAATGGAACATCAACAAATTTTACTATTTCATTTTCTTCAATTTCATTGATTAGATCAAATGAGTGAAAAAGGGTTATTTGTAATGCAGGGATTAAAACCTCATAGTTTAATACATGAAATTGTGCATTATCAGAGCTGTCTTTTTGTTCCGTTTTGGGTTCTGAATCCTCCTGATCAGCATTGAACTGATAAGAATACGGTTGCTGAAAAAACAATAGGACAGCCACCAATATGCCCATTAGAGCAATAATTGATTTTTTGTTTCTACCTATTTTATTTTTCCTTTTCATAATTACGGACTGCAAAAGTAATTAAAATTTACTAAATACAATATTTAATTTCTATAAGGATTTTATGAAACAAGAATAGTCTTAAAAAAACTATATTTTAAGAATAATTCTGAAGGTAGTTCCTTTGTCAACCACAGACTCTTTCACAGTAATTTTACCATTATGATAATTTTCTATAATCCTTTTAGCTAGAGTGAGGCCTAAACCCCAACCTCTTTTCTTGGTGGAATAACCCGGACGGAATATTTCCTTGATTTTACCGGATGGAATTCCTTTACCGGTATCAGTAATGTCTATGATAGCATCTCCATATTTACCTTCTTTTAATAAAATGGTAATTTTACCCACTCCGCTCATGGCATCAATGGCATTTTTGCAAATATTTTCAATTACCCAATCAAAAAGTGGCTTGTTTATTTCGGCGGAAAGTAAATCGTCCCTGCTATCAAAATAAATATCAACCTTTTTAGAGACTCTTTTTTGTAAATATGCTACAGTTGACCTGATAATTTTTGAAATATTTTGATCCGTTAAAACGGGGGTAGATCCTATGCTGGAAAATCTGGAAGTGATCAGCTCTAATTTATCAATATCTTTTTCCAGTTCTTGAGTAACTTCCTTGTCTTTCATGTCATCATCCTCCTTCATGATTTCTAACCAGGCCATTAATGAGGATAATGGAGTACCTAACTGATGCGCTGTTTCCTTAGCCAAACCTACCCATACCTGATTTTGCTCGGCTCTACGGGAATAACTAAATGCCACATAGCCAAAAAATACAAAAGCAGCAATAACGGCTAACTGCACATAAGGATAATAGCGTAACCTGTAAATTAAATCTGAGTTTCGGTAATATACATAAGAAGAAACATTTGCATTTCTTCGGTTTCTGATTCATAAAGTACTATAGGATTATATTCCTGCTCCATTAATCTCTAATTCTCGATAAAGCGTAGCTTTTATCTTTTCCGCAGAATGCTTTGTGCTATCAACATTTACATTTCTATACACTGTCGGCTCCCCATCAGTATCTACCACTATTATTGGAATTGAATTGTTAGGGACTACAATTTCCTGGTAAATAAAGAGTGAGATTGTCGCTATTATCCGGATTGCAGGTAGTATTCTAATGTTTTGGCATATAAATCTATATAGCGCTCTTCCCTTTCTTTGAGCTCTTCGACTATACTATTAGTGTAAAATACGGAGGCTACCCCAATAATTAGAGAAAATGCCAAGGCAATCCACTTAAGCGCTACTTTACTTTGATAAAAAGAGGAAGCATTACCTAAAAAAGGATTTTCTGATTGATTTACCATACTTACAATTGAACTTGAAATATACAAGTAGTTTTTAGAAACGAAAAATTACTGGATTATTACATGTTGCCAATTTTAAATGCTTCTTTTAATAGTATTAACTATTACAGGGTAAACTTAAGAATTGCCTTGGTAGTAAACTGAAACTTTTGTACTTTTAAATTAAACTCCTTTTGTACCGTTTTGGTATACTCAAATTCATTTGACGACAGAATTAATTGCTAACCAATAAAAAATGAGACTACTCACCATATTTGCCTTTGTTTTTTTAATCATATCAGTAAAAGGAAAAGGGCAAGAAAACAGACCATCAAATCATATAGGCGTAAATGGCATCCCCATATTTGATGTGCTCAATTCGTTTCCGGAAAATCAAATTAATGGTGGCGCAATTACTTTGAATTATGGAATTATGGTTTCCAGGAATTTAAGTTTTGGAGTAAATCTATATTACTCTGGTGTGTCAAATGAATATAAAACAGAGTCAATAAACCCTCAAGCGGAGAGACAAGAAATAAATACTATAGGAATTAGCCCTAACCTAAAATACCACTATAGAATAAAAGAAAAATTAATGCTTTATGGACAAGCGTCAATAGGGTTTGGAAATTACAATGAGAAAACAATGAACCTTAATACTTCACAAGTTATTAATTATGGGAACGAAAACGAATCGATGGTCTTGACGATGGCAGGAATTGGTATGAATTACTTTTTCACCGAAAAGATAGCACTAGATTTTAATTTTTCCTATGTTTATTTAAATAGGCTTTCTACTCAGCGATACGCTTATGATTTTCATACAGTAGCGCCCATGATCGGAATTCAATTTTATTGGTAGTTATTTCTTAAGCAAGAAAGGATTTATTTTAGAGGTTACACTAAGAGTCATTTAAAAATAGCTGATACAGGTATTGGTGAACGCTTGTAGTCAGATAATGTGAAAAATTAAGCGGAGATAAAATACACAATGAATATTATACTCGGTTGCTGATAAAATGCTGACATATGAATTCAAAAACATTAATTTCACTTTTGTTAATACCATTCATTCACTCATGTGAAAGTTGCGAAGATTCTGGCTCTACAGCTTCATATAAACTAACTGCAGATGAAATATCATTAATTCCATTCACTGAATTCGAAAAATTGATCTATTTTGATCAAGATGGAAATATTTTACTTGGTAATACTCAACCCAAAATCATAGAAAATCTTACCTCTGGGCAAGAAGACGAAAGTTGTCAATACATCGAATATCAAGAGATAAGCACTTTTTTGGCTTTCCAACCTATTGATATTGCAGTAAGAGTTTGGATAACGAAATATGATAAAGCTAATTTTTTGTTAACTCACTATTATCCAGATTCCCAAGAAACATTGAGACTGCAGACTGACGGTGTTGATTCCGTCATTAGTGATAATATTACAGACTTAACAATATTAGGCTTTGATTTTGAAAATATACTTGTTTTTAAATCTTTAAATAAGGAATCGGATACAAAACAAATCCTTTATTCTATCGAAAATGGTATAGAATTTATTGAATATAGGAATGGAAGTTACTTGAAACTTAGCAAATAAAAATTTACATGGACATCATCTTTGATGAGGTATCGTAGTGCATGAACATCAAATCAAACAGTAAAGAGTGAAAGGTAATGTGAGGGATAATATAATTTACAGATTGCTCCGCATTGTTATCTTTAGGAGTAGTGTCATTGGATAACAAATTCTGTTCCGCAGAAAGAGAAAATCTTTATTCGGCTATATTTTCGGAGTTTTTGATCCCATATAAAATGTAAAGCAATTTGAACAATAAAAGCAAGTTACTAATGCATTATATTATTGCAGACTAATATGTAGTAGTGACTAAAGGTCTATGACGGATGTGAAGCAATGGGATGGCATATATTTGTACTTACATTTAGAAGAGCCTAAGGCGAAGTTTCGATCTAAGGGTATTATGTCCCTTTAATAAAGTCGGTTATCAAAAGCATCGAGATCGGTTCTTTGAAAGGCTTAGGTTGAAATTCCCTTTTACTTCTCAATCCAAACCTTTGTCTGTAATCCCAATAAGTTTCAATACTTATTGAGATTTTGAGTCTTCCTTACCTAAATAAGCCAGCATAATTTCTTCAGAATCATTTAAAGCAAATTGTCTATATTGCTATCACTTAAATAGTTGGACTTATTGATCGTTTACTGAAACTGTTTCAATAGCCAGATCTAAACCACTGATTATGAAAAGATTAATTTTACTGTTTTTATTAATATTTCCTTTATGCATGAATGCGCAAGATTATTTTTTTAAAAAATATGAGCCTTTCAACCCTGAAATTCCATCACCAGAGGAATTTCTGGGCTACCCTATTGGCTACCAACATACCCGACATGACCAAATAGTAGCGTACCTCGAGAAATTAGCGGAATTGTCTGATCAGGCAACTATTACCTACTATGGAAAGACACACGAAAATAGAAAGCTTGTTATTCTCAATGTGAGCAGCCCTGATCATATTGAAAATCTGGAATCACTCAGGGAAGATCATGTAGCGGCTATAGATCCTAATAGCAACGCAAGTCTCAATGATCAGCCAATATTTATTAACCTTGGCTACAATGTGCATGGCAATGAGCCCTCAAGTTCTGAAGCAGCTATGTTAACTGCCTACACACTGGTGGCCTCGCAAAGCTCCGATATCGCAGGGTTCTTAGATAAGTCTGTCGTAATGATTGATCCAACAATCAACCCGGATGGAAGAGATAGATTTACGAATTGGGCTAACAGCCACAGGGGCAACCCGCTTGTCGATGATCCAATGGATATTGAACATTCAGAAAGTTCTCCAAATGGAAGAACCAATCATTATTATTTTGACCTGAACAGAGATTGGTGGCTCGCCATAAACCCGGAAAGCAGGGGGAAACTTAAGTGGTACCATCAGTGGTACCCTAACGTAGTTACTGACTTTCATGAAATGGGCACCAACAGTACCTACTTCTTTGAGCCCATGAAGGCTATTGCCAGTAAGGATCCCATTATGCCTAAGGAGAATTACACTCTTTTGAATGAGACTTTTGCAAAATATTTCTCGAACGATTTAAACGAAATAGGTTCCATGTATTTTACCAAAGAAGCCTTTGATGGAACTTACCCCGGCTACGGATCTTCATATCCTGATTTACAAGGTGGACTTGCACTTCTATTTGAGCAAGCCAGCTCCCGAGGCCACGTACAAAAGCAAAATAGTGGCGAAAAAATAACTTTTGCTTTTACTATCCGAAACCAATACGTATCATCCATTGCCACCATCAAAGCGGCAGTTGAGAATAAATCTATCCTGATGGATTATCAACGTAATTTCTTTAAGAGCGCACTTACCAATGCGTCTAAAAGCAAGGTAAAAGGATATGTTTTTGGCGATATAAATGACATCAGCAGAACCAATGCTTTTTTGGACAAGCTGTTACTTCATCAGGTAAAAGTTTTTGAATTGAAGAACGATATTAGCGCCAATGGAAAAACTTTTAAGACAGGAAAGTCCTACGTAGTTCCTACCAATCAGCCTCAGTATAGAATGGTACAGTCGGCATTTGAAACCTATAACGAATATACAGACAGTGTGTATTATGATGCTTCGGCCTGGTCTCTAGCTAATTTTTACAATATGCCTTACCTTGAAAGACAAGAATTTCAAATGGGAGAGCAGGTGACGCAGGTACCAAGTAGTCCGTTTGAGTTGCCCAAAAAGTCGTCTTACGCCTATATTATGACCTGGAAAGAATATAATGCAGTAGCTGCTCTTTATTATTTGCAGCGCAATGGGGCAGTTGTTACCAGTGCTTTCAAGCCTTTTCAAATTAGTACCAATGAAGGATTAAGAAATTTCGGCTATGGGACTATTGTGCTACCTGTGGGAAGACAGCTGATTTCAAGTGATTCCTTGTATACCCTGGTAACCCAAGTTGCAAAAGATTGGTCTGTAGATATATCAACTACCGAAACAGGGTACAGTCAGTCGGGAATTGATTTAGGCAGCTCCAACCTTGAGGTTTTGGAAAAGCCTAAGGCAGTAATGTTGGTGGGGGAAGAGGTGAGCTCCTATGAGCAGGGAGAAGTTTGGCACTTGCTGGATACACGTGTGAACATGCCAATTACAAAAGTACCCATCAGAAATTACGATCGACTGAATCTCTACGATTATAACGTCATGGTCATGGTCTCAGGCAATTATTCGCAATTAGATTCAGCTAAAATTGAAAAATTGAGAACATGGATTGCAGCCGGCAATACACTTATTACCTCTCGAACTGCATCAAAATGGGCTATTGACAAAAAATTGGTGAAAGAAAAACTCATTGAGAAGCCAAAAGATACTGTTAAGAATAAAGTTGTTGATAGAATAGATTATGTAGATGCCAGGGAGAATATTGGTAAAAAATCTGTAGGTGGAGCCATATTCGAGGTAGATTTAGACATTACACATCCCTTAGGTTTCGGGTATACGCGTAGAAGTCTACCTGTATATAGAAACAGCAACGTGTGGCTGGCACCAAGTAAAAGTCCGTATGGTACTGTTGCAAAGTATACTAATGATCCACACATAGACGGTTTCATCACTAAGGAAAATTTAGATACTTTTCTAAAGCCTTCTGCTTCTCTCATTGTGTCGTCAGTGGGTAGAGGAAGGGTCGTATTATTTGCGGATAACCCAAATTTTCGGGGATCATGGTATGGTACTAATAAGCTGTTTTTAAATGCTTTGTTTCTGGGGCAACATGTTTCGGTACCGAAAGAGGAATAAGAGTTAAACTGCAGTTTGGCAGGGTTACCTTAAAGCTTATAGACAAAAAAATAAAATTACTTTTATTGCGAATAAACCATAATAAATAAGAAAAAACTACTTCACATAAACCACACTTCCATGATGAAATTACACTATTGCTTTAGCTTGCTGCTATTCGTAGCCCTCTATGCCTGCAATCCTGAGCCAGAGACTGATATAACAGCCAATTTCCCAGCAAATGAATCCTACACCGTAATGACTGGGGGAACAGAGATAGGTTATATGAATGTAACTCGCTCCGGTGACTCACTGTTGGTGGATTACGATTATAAAAATAACGGCAGAGGACCCACCATCAAGGACACTATTATGTTGAATGCTCAAGGTTTTCCTACAAAGTGGGATGTGGCAGGCACGGCTACTTTTGGCAATACCATTGAGGAACATTTTATACTAGATGGTAAATTAGCCAAATGGACAGATGCAACAGGTACCAGTGAGGTTAAAATCGAGCAGCCTACACTATATATTGCACAAGGGAGCAGCCCTTATGCCCTGTTTATTCAGGCCACAGCTCTTTTAAATGCCAAAGATCAAACCCTCCCTGCCCTTCCTGCGGGAAGTTTGAAAATTACCGAAATGGAGCAGTTGGAAACAAAAACAGATAGCTCAACGCTAAAGCTCACTAGCTATGCCATCACCGGAGCAGATATTGATCCAACCTATATTATCTTGGACGAAAATAAATTATTTTTTGCACTCATATCTCCCAACAACATCACCATCAGAAAAGGCTTTGAGCAGGAAGATAAACGCTTGCGTGCTTTATCCGCAAAATATTCAACCGAGCGCTTTGAGAATCTGCAGTCTGAATTTGCCCATCAATACCCGGGGGCTGTCAGAATTAGAAACGTACATGTTTTTGATCCTCAAACCTTATCTCTTTCAGAATTAGTTTCTGTTTTAGTGAAGAATGAAAAAATCGTGAGTATTGATGAAGCGGATGCTGAGAGCACAGATAAAGAAACAATAATTGATGGTGAGGGTGGCACTTTGATACCCGGTCTTTACGATATGCATGGGCATATGGGAGAAAATGATGCATTGCTGAATGTGTTAGCTGGTGTAACCAGTGTCCGCGATATGGGAAATAATAATGAGGTTTTGGATAGCCTGATGAGAAAAATTAATGATGGTGTGCTGGCCGGTCCGCGTATTACCCGCTTAGGTTTTATAGAGGGGAAAAGCCCGTTTAGCGCTAATGGCGGCATTGTAGTAGGCAGTGAAGAGGAAGCTTTGGCTGCAGTGGAAACTTATGCTAATAAGGGTTTCTATGGAGTGAAATTATACAATAGCATGAATGGTGACTGGGCACCGGCCATCATAAAAAGAGCGCATGAATTGGACTTGTTTGTTTGCGGACATGTGCCTGCATTTTCCAATGCCAACAATATGATAAAAGCAGGATACGATGAATTAACGCACATCAATCAGGTGATGCTCGGTTGGGTTTTAGATGCCGATGAAGACACCCGAACACTACTAAGGTTAACCGCTCTAAAACGCTTGCCTGCAATGGAAATTACTGATCCAAGGGTGACTGAAACAATAGAGTTAATGGTGGAAAACAAGGTGGCAATTGATCCTACATTAGCTATTCACGAGGCCTTACTGCTGTCACGAAATGGAGAAGTGCGAAAAGGTGTGTTGGATTACATGAACAACATGCCTCCTAATGTACAGCGTGGTTACAAAGTAGCTTTGGCAAGCATTGCTGATGATGCGGAAGATCAAGCCTATAGGGAAGCTTATGATAAAATTGTTGAGACGCTAAAAGTAATGAAGAATCTGGGTATCGTGATTATTCCCGGCACCGATCTGGGAGGTGCATTTACTCTGCACCGCGAGCTGGAGCTATATCAGGACTTAGGTTACAGCCCCGCGGAATTAGTAAAACTAGGAAGTTACGATATGGCTCAATATTTAGGTCATGAGGACAGGGGCAGCATCGAGGTTGGGAAGCTTGCAGACTTTTTCCTTGTACCGGGAAACCCGTTAGATGATATCAAAGCAATCAAAACCATTTCGATGGTATCCAGAGGAGGAATGATTTATTATCCAAGCGAGGTTTATCCTTCTCTGGGCATTGAACCATTTGTTGAAAAGCCTTCAGTAACTGAATAGATTGAGCAAAAATTGGGTAAAAGCAGCAAAACCTGTTAATAACTAACAAGTATCCCATGTCGTATAATCATTTATTTATTAGAAATTTCATTAATCTCAAAAGGAATGAAATACTTATACAAGACTTTTTTACTGGTAACCATTTGTCTTATCCATTTTAATTTTACCAGTTCTGCGCAGAGTGATAAACAAGACACACCCTATTATGAGTTAATCTTGTCCTTTGATACCGAAAAAAAATTGCTTAAGAATAAAATGATCATGGTTTTTGATACTTCTCAGCTTATCAACAGAAAACTTAAACTCAATATAGCCAATGCAGCCGAAGTTAACAGTATTGAAGCCGAGGGTCTGATTAATACGTCAATTCATTCAACGGAAGGGGTTTTAAAGCAGATTATATTAACGTTTGATGATGAACTTGCTCCTCAGCTTTCTGTCAAAATGGATTATGAACTCAAAATACCCGATAAGCGAGTGGGCAATATGATCAGCGAAGACTGGATAATGCTCAGTAGGCCCTCATTTTGGTTTCCCTCACTTGTTGACTTTACCCCTTTTAAGTATTCGATGCAGCTGGAGTTAGATAATTCCTACCAGGTAGTCAGTGGAGATTATTTACTTAGGCCAAAAAAAGCAGTCGACAATTATCTGTTGATGAGCCGTATTTCCAGAACTGATATTGCCTTTTCTGCAGCTAAAAAACTATACTCCATAGAAGGAAAATATACAGTGGTTTTCGCGTCAAAATCTAACGACAAGCTTGAAGATATACTTTCCGCTTCAGATAGTGCATTGCAGTTTCTAATGGAATACATTGAAAAACCAAACGATTTTAATCATAAACGACAAACCCTGTTGAGCCCGCTTGATGATTTTGCCTTTGGTTTCAAAAATTATATTGTTTTAAAAGATGTGCCATCCAAATCGCAAAAAGAAATGTCTCGCTTTTTAACTCATGAATATGCCCTCTATTGGTTTTCATCTGCTAATCCTGACAGTAAGCACGCATGGCTTTCCGAATCATTTGCAGAGTATCTGTCGCTCATATACCTGAGAGAGACTGAAGGGAATCTGGCCTTTGAAGAAGTTCTTGATCAAAAGAGAAACGCAATAGTAAGTGATACCACGGTTTTGATAGCCTACGACAGAAGGCCCTCCAATTTGGCCCTATACCATAAAGGTCCTCTCATTCTTAGTCAGTTTGAACAGTATCTAGGCACGCAACAGTTTAAAAAGCTTTTGAATCGTATGATCGACTTACGGATTGACACTAATGAAGAGTTGTATAATTTAATAAGTACAGAATTTGATAGTAGGGCTCTGGATGAACTACATCGGTTAAGATCAACTATTTAATTGTACTAACTTTAGTATAAATTGACACAGGTTTTATTCGTATAATTTGAAGTGCCAAGTAGGCAAAAACAAGTGAGGAGATTTCAATAACAAAACCCCTCAGTTTACGATACAAACTATATGGATAACATTATATCTATCGAACTTTTCGGAGTAAGGATTGACGAACCCATGGTAACCCTAACTGATTTATTAGTTAGCTTCCTTTGCTTTTTGTTTTTTTATAAAATGCATAAAAACCCTGCCCAGGGTTTAGTATTTACCTACTTTAAATATTATTTTCTTATAATGGGTTTAGCCACAACATTTGGAGGTTTAGTGGGCCATGCTTTCTACTACGAGTTTAGCAAAAGCTGGAAATTAATAGGTTGGGTAATTAGTATGTTTGCTATAATGCTTATTGAAAGAGCAGCTATAGAACATACTGCTCTCATTTTAAAAAAGAAATATCTAAAAATCTTAAGAGTTGTTAATATTGTTGAGTTTGCAATATTCTTATTTCTTACCTTTTATACTTTAGATTTCTTCTATGTGCAGTTACACTCCGGCTATGGATTAATGTTTATTGTACTTACCATAGAATTTCTGCTTTTTATTAAGACTAAAAACGAAGCAAGCAAGTATATTATGGCGGGAATTGGTTTTGCAGCCCTATCCGCACTTACTTTTGCCACCCAATTTTCTCTTCACATATGGATGAACTACCTCGCTATCAGTCATATATGGATGGCGGTGGCCACAGTATTTATCTATCTAGGAGTAAAGAAAATAGAAGTTTCAAAGAAGAAAAAGAGAAAAGTAAACAGTTAGTGCAATCTGGCTCCATCAGCCACCTGACTTTCAGTAGGTATTGTGGCTAAAATGATATTTCCCTTATGGTCAGCATATCCTGTAATAAGTATTTCTGATAGAAAGTTTCCAATCTGTTTTTTGGGAAAATTTATTATACATTGTACTCTGAGGCCAATCAAAGAATCTTTTGTATAATTTTCAGTTATCTGTGCACTGGATTTTTTAACTCCAACTGTATCTCCTAAATCCACCCAAATTTTATAAGCTGGTTTTTTGGCTTCAGGAAAAGCTTCTGCTTTAATGATAGTTCCTATTCTGATATCAATTTTGTCAAAATCTGTCCAAGAGATTAAATTCATTCCATTGTATATTTGGGTTTAAAAACTATTTTCGAAATTACATGTTCATACATAACTGTATTTACAAATTATATGTAATTGATTTTATTTTTTGTATATTTGATACTGACCTAAAACCAGCAAGATTATGACCACTAAAAACACCACAATTTACAGGTATTCGGGAATTATCTTCTTATTGTTCCTTTTTTCGCTCAGCGCTGCAACAGCGTCAAATTCCGATATATATATAGAAAATTCAAAAATTATTGACCCGGATAAAGTTACTGCTACAAAAGATCCTGACAAAAAAAGTGAAAAAAGTGATTCTATAGCACACTACAACAAGGAAGTAAAATATAAGACCGATACTACACAGCAGAAAGCTGGGAATCCAAGTTCTATGTCCTCAATGTCTTACAATATTTTATTCCAGGTAATTTATAGATTTAGTTTTTCTGAAATATTTGATTCACCTTCTAAATCTGAAATAATAACGGACTGATAATTAATTAAAATTAGATAAAAAAGCCTCGGATTTCGAGGCTTTTTTGTTATCATATTAGCTTACTATTATTATTCAATTATTACATCAAATGTAGCCTGAATATCTGTTTCACCACCTGCATTGTCAATGTTACCGTTAGCCACACCCTCAGCATCTTTACTTGGTTCGTGCCTTAATGTAACTATAAAATCTCCGGTGCTTGCTTCTCCTGTTGTAAAGATAGAACTCACGCCTATAGGGTTTCCACCACCATCTATATCATCATAAGCAAAATTTAGATTTAAGCCATTGCTAATTTGAAAGAAAAACTGGTGCTCCTCATCCTCCTCTAAAATTTCTTCAGTGATGTTCTCATTTTCTTCTTCGTTTAAGACTTCAATTTCTACTGAATAGGAGGTATTGGCAGCTAAAGTACCAATTTCATAGACAGGTGCAATTGGGCCGTCACCATCCGCATCGTAAAGTTCAAAAACTACATCATCTGCTCCAGGCGCACTGAATGTCATCGTAAGGGTAGTAATTAACTCTTCTTCGTTTTCAGCCTCAGGCTCTTCTGTATCACACTGTGAAAAAAACACGACAGCTAGTAGTAAAAATAGACTTCTCATTAAATTTTTCATATTGTTCTTCATTTTTGGGTTTTGTTTAATTGTTATTGTTTTGTTTAATTGATTTTATTTAAAATATATAATTGATTCGTAATTCGATATTTCTACCTGTTTCACCGGCATAAAACCTTAACCTGTTGAGATAATCCGTGTAGTCAGTATTCAAGCACATTGTAAATGCTTAAGCCAATGTTTAACTGGGCATTTTTGAGTTGTTTTTCAGTGTCGATAGAGAAATTAGTAACAAAATAAGCATCAGGAACTGGTACAGTAGCCCTTTCATAAGCCTCTGTTTCAGTTTTTGGGGCCCTGCTTTGCTCAAAAACCTGTAAACCTGAAAGATTAAACTCTATTTCTTTAAAAGATGAGTTTATTGTCAAGACGCCAGGTTAGCGTATTTTCCCATCTGTCGGCAGGCATAAAAATCAATGGCAAATCATTTGTTTGGTCGTAGCCCCTTATAACAGATGCCTTACTATTAATTGAAAAATGATGGAAAATTTCATAACTACCGATAGCATCGAACCCATAAATAGTTGCCTGGGTTTGTTTATATTGGTAAACAGGAAATGCACCTCTAATGGTTAACCGAGGCTCGCCCGGTTCTAAATAGATATAATTATCAATCTGACTTGCATAAGCATCTATATTTATTTTAAATCTATCATTTGATTTGAATTGCAGACTATTTAAAAATTTTGCTGAGTTTTCAGAACCCAGGTTTGCATCTCCCTCCTCTATTGCAGCAACACTATGGTGTAATCCCTGGCTATAGAGCTCGTTAATATTAGGGGCACGCTCACTTAAGCTAATATTTCCCTTGTAATAAAATTGAGGACTAAACTGGTAACCTCCTCCTATAATGGCAGCAAACATATTGTAATTATGTGTTGGGTTCTGGAGGACATTATTTTCATCAAACCTTAATACATCGAGAAAAAATCTATCGAACCGAAGCCCTGCTTCCAGGTTCCATTTTTTCTCAATCCATGATTCGGATATATAAGCCCCTGTCTGAAAGCTTTGATAATTAGGAATTAATGCCCTCGTGCCGGTGCCCGGTACATTTTGGTTATTTTGGTATTCATAATCTATACCTACACTTCCTCGCAAATTGTTCCATATAGGGTCGTGTAAAAATTGTGCTTTAATAATATGGCTATTTAGTTGAAGATCAACTGAAGGCCGTTCCCCTCTGTTGGAACGTCTGATGTCAAATTCCTTTCTATTATTTTGTTGAAAGGCATAAATTAAATCTATTGCTCCTTTATTTTGCCAATCGTAATGAAGCTTGGTTTTCAATAGATGATGTACTACTTGCTGCTTTGGATTATCAATATCATAAGTAAATGGCGCATGTAAAATAAGGGGGTCTGCGTTCTAAAGCTTCAAAGAAATTGTCTACATTTCCAATATGAGCTCCCCTCAAAATACCTATTTCAGTTTGAAACCTACTGTAAAATACATCCGCCTGAAAATTATGGTTGATATAGTTGGCCGCGGAAGAAAAATTGATTTCCTCACTGCCTGTATTGGTTAAATTATAATTGGCTGCTTGCTGATCACCAGATTTTTTACCCGAACTTTGTACCCTCCAGTTAAATGACTCATCCGGATCTTTAGTTAATATGGAACCAGATAACATACCAGAGCCAATAATTCCTCTCCCATTGGTAAAACCTACCATATCTACGCTACCATGCAGACTAGAATCTGGTACTAATGGCTCTGGGTCTAGTAATAAAGCCCCTCCAATAGCTCTTGGCCCATATTTTACAGCGGAAGCACCTTTAACAATCGTAATTCGGGATGCCACAAAAGGATCAATCTCCGGTGCATGATCCACTCCCCATTGTTGCCCCATTTGAGCCACTTCATTATTTACCACTTGAATGCGACTCCCATATAGGCCATGAATCATAGGTTTATTAATTCCAGGTCCGGTTTTAATATTATATACACCAGGTAAAGTACTGACTGATTCTGATAAGGATTTACCTTTTAATTTCTTTAAGTCGCGCACAGTTAACACGCTCTCAATGTTAGATTGTAATATCTCCTCTCTTTTATGAGAGTGAACTGTTACGGCAGATAACTGAATATTTTTGGGCTTCACATATAATTCCTGATTGATATTTTGTTCCGATGTTTTTACCCTTAATTCCTTCTTTTCATAATCTACCTGGCTCACTTCTATTTGAAAAGAAGAGTTACACGGAACTTGAATACTAAAAAATCCATTCTCATCTGTTTGAGTACCCGTCTCTAATTTGGGTAAGTAAATACTGGCAAAAGCAACAGGCAAATGCTTTCCTTCAGTTAAAACCTGACCCGAAAATTCTATACTACACTTTATTTGACCTGAGGCCTTAAAGCCCTGAGCAATCAATAGTACAGACCAAAATAAAAGTTTACAATTTTTTCTCATACGCAACTGAATTGCAAATATAAGAATTTACTTTTAATTCAACTCAATGTTGATATAAAGATTCCTCCGTTGGTGTAATTCACTGAATTTATAACTATTTTGTATATAAAATTCATTATAATTAACTAGAATTGCCTAATTTAAAAATTGACCTTAAACTCAATAGTACTATTAATCCATGAACATGAAAAAATATTTTATATGGCTGGCTGTTTTTTTGCCTTTAATAGCCTCAGCACAAGAAGATTACAAACAGAGGTTTGAACAATTAGGCACTATGCTACCCACTCCAAACAGTTACAGAACTGCTTCTGGTGCGCCTGGTGAAGCTTATTGGCAACAAAAAGCGGATTATATTATTAAAGTAAAATTAGATGAAGCCAATAACAAAGTTACCGGTTCTGAAACTGTTACTTACTATAACCAATCCCCGCATCCTTTAGAGTATTTGTGGTTACAATTAGACCAAAATATGAGAGCTGAAGGCTCTGATGCTGAATTAACCAGCAGCAATACATTTTTTAATGATACCATTCCTGCTAAATATTTGGAGCAATATATTGCAAACGGCGGGAGCTCATATGATTTTGATGGTGGCTTTAATATAGAATATGTGAAAGATGCTTCAGGTAAGCCAATGAGCTACTTAATCCAAAAAACGATGATGAAGATTCGTCTTCCCAAAGCTCTGCAGCCTGGCGAAAACCTGGAATTTTCCATCGCCTGGTCTTACATTGTGAACGACAGAATGAAAGGTGGTGGCCGTTCCGGTTTTGAATATTTTGAGGAAGATGGAAACGCACTTTATACCATTGCACAGTTCTACCCAAGAATGGCTGTTTATAATGATGTAGAAGGCTGGCAAAATAAGCAATTCCTGGGTTCAGGTGAGTTTGCATTGACGTTTGGAGATTACGATGTAGAAATTACCGTTCCAGATGATCATATTGTGGCAGCAACAGGGATGGTGCAAAATGCAAAAGAGGTATTAACAAAAGAGCAGTTTAATCGCTATGAAGAAGCTTTAAAATCTAAAGAGCAAATATTTATTGTTACTCAGGAAGAAGCTATTGCCAATGAAAAAGAGAAATCCACCAGTTACGAAACATGGAAGTTCACGGCCGAAAATGTGACGTGACTTTGGATTTGCCACTTCCAGTAAATTTATTTGGGATGGTATGATGGTAGAATTGGAAGAAACCAAGCCTTTCGCACAATCATTTTATCCTAAAGAGGGTAATCCTTTATGGGAAAAGGAATCTACTAAAGCAGTAAAAAACACGTTAGTATTATATTCAGAAAGAACTTTTGATTATCCTTACCCACAAGCTACCTCTGTGCACGCTGCTTCAATAGGCATGGAATACCCTATGATTTGCTTCAATTTTGGACGTCCTGAGCCGGATGGCACCTATTCAGTAAGAACTCAAATGGGAATGACCTATGTAATTGTTCACGAAGTGGGTCATAACTACTTTCCTATGATTGTGAACTCAGATGAACGCCAGTGGGCCTGGATGGACGAAGGTTTAAATTCCTTCCTGGAATCTAATGTTATGTGGAAATATTATCCTGATTTACCTTATAACACCAATTCACCACAAGCCATTACAGGTTACATGAAAAGTAGCAAAGATAAGCAAAGAGCCATTATGACTAACCCGGAGCAGGTGTTGAGATTAGGGCCTAATGCTTATACTAAACCAGCTGCTGCCCTCAATGTCTTAAGAAACACCATTTTAGGCCCTGAGTTATTTGATGAGGCTTTCAAAGCCTATGCGCAAAGATGGAAATTTAAGCACCCTACTCCTGCTGATTTTTTCAGAACGCTCGAAGATGCTTCTGCTGTGGATTTAGACTGGTTTTGGAGGGGTTGGTTCTATTCCACAGACCATGTGGACATAGCTATTGACGAAGTTAAATACTACAGAATTGCTACAGAAGAAAATAACAAAGATAAAAGGACTAAAGCACCTAAAGGTAATTTAGGTAAATCTGAAGAAAGCACAACTAAGAAAACAGATTTTAGCGATGGGCCAGAATATATAACGGTTGACAAAACACCCGAATTTTGGTATGGAGAATACCGCTCAAAAGTAAATGACGAAGAAATTAAAGCAAGATATGAAGACAAACATTTCTACGAAGTTTCATTTACAAATGAGGGTGGATTGGTAATGCCTCTTATTGTGAAATTTGATTATAAAGATGGCACATCTGAAACTAAACAAATACCTGCTGAAATCTGGAGAAAAAATGAACTGAAAACCCAGAAAATGTTTATTCTAGATAAAGAGGTAGAGAAAATATCATTCGACCCTGAAGAAGAATTAGCTGACACCGAAATGCATAATAATGTTTTTCCAAAAAAGGAAGAGTCAACTAAAGTGGATGAGTTCAAGAAAAAAGGAAAGTAAATATCTCTCTTAATAAAAAGCAAAACAGCACAGATAATTCTGTGCTGTTTTTTTATGCCAATTTATTAGAATTTAGAACCCCAGCGATGAATTAATTATTCCTCACAATGGTTTCAACATAATCCGTATAAAATGCTGTAAATTGCAGCCGATTTGAAAGACCTATTACTCATAACGCCACCTTTTACACAGCTAAATACCCCTTACCCGGCCACGGCCTATATCAAAGGGTTTCTTAACACCAAAGAAATAGGTGCCTTTCAGGTAGATTTAGGCATAGAGGTAATCCTACGATTATTTTCTAAAACGGGTTTGGAAAATATTTTTCAAGAAACCGCTCAAAATAACGCTCACTTTTCAGAAAATGCTGAAAGGATTTATGCACTGAGATTTGAATATTTAAAAACCATCGATGTAGTTGTTAACTTTCTTCAAGGCAGAGACCTTACTTTTGCCAGGCAAATATCTGCTGAAGATTTTTTGCCCCAAGCTTCACGCTTTAGTGAATTGGAAGAGTTAGACTGGGCTTTCGGCAGCATGGGTATGCAGGATAAGGCCAAACACCTGGCCACTTTATACCTTGAAGACATCTCCGATTTTATAATCGAAACCATTGACCCGCACTTTGGCTTTAGTCGTTATGCCGAAAAATTAGGCATGAGTGCCAATAGCTTTAATGAGCTGTATGACGAGCTGCAACAGGGCCTGACTTATGTTGATAAAATTACCCTGCAATTATTAGAAAAGAAAATTCAATCAGTTCAGCCAAAATTAATTTGTTTTTCAGTTCCCTTTCCTGGCAATTTATATAGTGCTTTCAGATGCGCTCAATATATTAAAAAGCAATACCCGGGTATAAAAATAGCCATGGGTGGTGGTTTTCCTAATACCGAATTGCGCAGCCTTACAGATGAAAGGGTAATGGAGTTTTTTGACTATATAACCTTAGATGATGGTGAACTACCCATTGAGCTATTAATAGCTAACTCCTTAAAGCCCCAAGAGAATAATCTGGATTTTGGTTTTTTCAAACGAACTTATCTGCTTGAAAATAATCAACTCATTTATAAAAATAATAGCCTCAGGAAAGACTATAAACAGGCTGATGTAGGCACTCCCGACTATTCTGATTTATTATTGAGTAAATATATCTCGGTGATAGAGGTGACCAACCCAATGCATAGCCTCTGGAGTGATGGCCGCTGGAATAAACTGACCATGGCCCATGGATGCTATTGGGGCAAATGCACTTTCTGTGATATTTCACTAGACTACATTAAAATTTATGAACCAGTAGCCGCCAAATTATTGGCGGATAGAATGGAGCAATTGATGACTCAAACCGGTGAAAATGGCTTTCATTTTGTTGATGAAGCCGCTCCGCCCGCATTGATGAGAGCCCTGGCTGTAGAGATTATTAAAAGAGACTTAAGCGTTACCTGGTGGACCAATATACGATTTGAAAAAAGCTTTAGTCTGGATTTATGCAAACTGTTGAAGGCATCGGGTTGCATCGCTATTTCAGGTGGCTTGGAAGTAGCTTCTGACAGATTATTACAACTTATACAAAAGGGAGTAACCGTAGCCCAAGTGGCTCAGGTAACCCGTAATTTAACCGAGGCCGGGATTATGGTGCACGCTTATTTAATGTATGGTTACCCAAGCCAAACTGAGCAGGAAACCATTGATAGCTTGGAAATGGTTCGACAAATGTTTGAGCTAGGCGTACTACAATCTGCATTTTGGCATCAATTTGCCCTGACAGCTCATAGCCCTATTGGTTTACAGCCAGCAGAATATGGAATATTGCCCGATATTAAAGCAACACCTTTTGCCAATAACGATGTGCAATTTGAGGACAGCACAGGTATTGATCATTCTAAATTTAGTTTCGGCTTGAAAAAATCCATCTACAATTACATGCATGGGCTCGCATTTGACTATCCGCTACAAGAATGGTTCGATTTTAGAGTACTCCGTACTACTATTCCACCACATTATATTGCTGATTCTTTAGAGGAAGACCAGGAGTCAAAAAACAGACACAATGCTAAAGTTATATGGCTTGGGAACGCTCCCAAAATTATTCCTGTGAATAAAAAAAGGTCAATGCTTGTGTTCCACAGTAAATCGGCCATCATAGAGTTTGAACTAAATAATGATCTTACTCAATGGTGGGTTGGTCAATTAGAATCTTTATCAAAAAACTTAATAAGCCTATCAACAATTAAAGAAGGCTATGAAGAAAAATTCTCTGGTTTTGACAAATTCTGGGAATCAGAAGCTATAAATGATTTAAGGGATAATGGTTTACTGATACTGTAAGTCAATTTAATTAATTAGATAAAGATTTATCTGAACCTGGATAATTAAACCTTTCTATTCAAGACCAATTATAATCATTAATTAATATATTGTAGTCTAAATATTTAACTCATCCAATTGAAATTCGATTACGATTATATCATTATTGGCAGTGGCTTTGGAGGCTCTGTGAGTGCTTTAAGGCTATCTGAAAAAGGCTATAAGGTATTGGTTATTGAAAAAGGGAAATGGTACCATGCCAAAGATTTTGCTAAAACCAACTGGAATTTAAGAAAATGGCTTTGGCTTCCCTCCCTTCGCTTTTTCGGTATCATGAAATTAACAGTATTCAGGCATGTGGCCATTCTTTCCGGAACCGGAGTAGGGGGTGGTTCATTGGTTTATGCCAACACTTTGCCCATACCAAAAACTGCATTTTATAAAACCGGCACCTGGGCCCAACTCAAAGATTGGGAGAACGACTTAAAGCCCTATTATTCACTGGCCCATAAAATGCTGGGGGCTGCCAAAAATCCAGAACTATTTGATGGAGACCTGGCCTTGCAACAATTGGCTAAAGAGCGAAATATTAGTGACCAATTTGAGCCTACGAAAGTAGCAGTATATTTTGGCGAGCCGGGCAAGGAAGTTGAAGATCCTTATTTTGAGGGGAAAGGCCCGAAAAGGACTGGATGCATTCATTGCGGTGGCTGCATGACAGGCTGCAGGTACGATGCCAAGAATACCTTAGATAAAAATTACCTGTACCTGGCACAACAAAAAGGAGCGAAAATCCTGGCAGAGAAAGAAGTTATTGATGTTCAGCCTCTAAAGGAACAAGATGGTAGTGATGGCTATCATGTAAAAATTAAATCAAGCACAAAATTATTTAAGAAAAAAGAAACCTTAACAGCCAAAGGGGTGATTTTTTCAGGTGGTGTAATGGGCACAGTGAAATTGCTGCTTAAGCTTAAAATCAATGGATCCTTACCATTACTGTCAAATAAAACCGGTACTGAAGTCAGAACAAATAATGAAACGCTGATCAGTGTTTCAAGCCTTGAAAAAAACGTAAACGTAGCAAAAGGAGTAGCCATCGGCAGTATTCTACATGTAGATCATAATACCCACCTCGAAATTTGCCGTTATTCGGAAGGATCAGGCTTTTGGAAATTATTACATCTTCCGATGTCTGAAGGAAACACCATTCTGAAAAGAATCGCTAATACTTTTTTGAACATGATCAACTCTCCTGTACGGTACTTCAGAAGTTATTGGCTCAACAGTTGGTCACGGAAAACAGTGATATTATTGTTTATGCAATCGGTAGACAGCACTATTAACTTCAGCCGTAACAAATTGGGTTTAATGACCTCAAGGGTTGGAAAGGGTACGCCTCCTAGCCCGGACATACCAGCATCTGCTCAGCTCACTAAAGATTATTCAAAAATCATCAATGGTAATCCTAGCACCTTTGCTTTAGAAACTTTAGCCGGAATCCCCTCTACTGCACATATTTTAGGTGGGGCGGTAATGGCTGATAGACCTGAAAATGGTGTGATAGATTCAAATAATAAAGTATTCGGGTACAAAAATATGTATGTAATTGACGGCTCAATGATTTCCGCCAATCCGGGGGTTAATCCATCCTTATCTATTACAGCCATTGCTGAACATGCTATGGGGCAGTTTCCTAACAAACCTATCTAAAAAACTCATGATAGCTAATTCAGTTGCTTAAAAAAGTAAAACCTCAATGTTAGGCAAAAGCCTTCACTATTGAGGTTTTATAGTAGCAATTCCGAGAAAAATAATCTCAATCTTTTGGAATGGCTATAGCTTTATGTAATACTTACTTTTACGCTACTGTTGCTCAGTAGGCATTACCATAATCTCATTTACATTTACTCTATCAGCTTGCTCAATGGCATACATAATAGATTTTGCTATATCTTCAGATTTAAGCATATTCATCTCTAACATTTTCTCAAAGCCTTTCATCACTTCGTCATCCGTTATAGTATTTGCAAGTTCCGTTTCAACAGCTCCAGGTTCTATTGATGTAACTTTGATATTGTCGTTAGGCGATAGTTCCATGCGCATACCTTCAGATAGTGCTCTTACTGCAAATTTTGTTGCGCTATAGACCGCTGAACCTGGCATTACTTTTCTTCCTGCTACGGACGAAATGTTAATGATATGGCCACATTTTTGCTCTCGCATAATCGGTAATGTGAACCCAATGGTATTTAAAACACCTTTAATATTAACATCTACCATCTTCTCCCATTCATCTATTTTTAAATTCTTCATGAAAGATAATGGCATAATTCCAGCATTATTGATGAGAATATCAACCGATCCAAATTTATCTTTAGTTTTTCGGATCATACTTTCAACTGCTTTCTTATCTGTCACATCAGTTGGTACTACAAGTACTGAACCCCCATCCCTCTCTATTTTATCCTTTAAGGCATTGAGTTTTTCTTCCCTTCTTGCTGCAACAGTTACTTTAGCTCCAGCCTTGGCCAACATTAAAGCTGTGGCTTCTCCTATTCCGCTTGATGCTCCTGTTACTATAGCTACTTTATCTTTTATATCCATAATTACATTCTGATTTTGGTGTACATTAAGCAACGGGAAGCTACGAATCAGGTTTACGGAGGCTGTTTAAGTTTTAAATAATCACCATCAAGGAAAACTACTCTAGAATTGAATATCTGATATCTCTAATTTTCCTTGTTGCTTTGCTATTAATAAAAAAACAGCAACCACACTAAAAACAGCAATGGTAATAAGAAAGGAACGGAATACCTGATGATATAACCAAAGAAGGAAGGCATTTTAATGCCTACCTGCTCAGCAATTGACTTCACCATAAAGTTAGGACCATTACCAATATAAGTCATAGCACCAAAGAATACGGCTGCAATGGAAATGGCTTTTAGGTCCAATACCGAATCATAGTATATGCCTCCATTAGCAAAGTCAAGCACATCACCCAAAACGGAGATGCTTGCTCCTTGTGAGGCCATGGCAGCTGCCAAGAAGTTTAAATAGGTTGGTGCATTATCTAAAAACCCAGAAAGTGCACCTGTGCCCCAATAAAGAGTATTATGCGTGATAAGCGAAGCTCCTGCTTCTGATTTTGCAAAATCCCCTACCAAATCAAGGGCGGGCATCATGGTGCCGAAAATACCAATAAAGATAAAAGCTACCTCTCTTATAGGTTCAAAGCTGAAATCATTTAATTCATGAATGCCTGTTTTGGCAAATTTGTAAGATAAATATGCCACACTCAACATAATAATCTCCCTAATGAAGGAAAATTGCTGGCCGTCATATGCAATACCCGGTACCCATGCAAAAATGTTAGGATCAATAAAAACGGAAGCAATAATGATAGCTAACCAGAAGAAATTTCTTTTTCCTGTAATAGTCACTTTGTTGTCGTAAACAGTCTCATCCGGCTCGTCATTTTCCGATTTGTTTCTTCTATCTAAAAAATAAAAAATTACCGACAAGGCAATGAGTGCAAACAACCAGGCACCCCAATTATGTTCTAAGGTCCAGAAAAATGGCACTCCTTTTAAAAACCCTAAAAATAGAGGCGGATCACCTATTGGAGTAAGTGACCCTCCCACATTACTTACCATAAAAATGAAAAAGATAATGTGATAGGCCTTAATTCTGTTTTTATTGAGTCGGATAAAAGGTCTTATTAGCAACATGGAAGCTCCAGTGGTACCAATCAGGTTGGCAATTACAGCACCAATGAGCAAAACAATAATATTAACCATTGGTGTAGACCGCTTATTAACACTTATAACTATTCCTCCAGAAGCAATAAACAAGGAGGCCAAAAGTGCAATAAATTGAATATACTCAAATGCCGCATGCACAGGGCTATGCGTGTTATGGAGTACAAATAAATAGTAACTCACTACCAATACAGCTAAAATTACAGCAATTTTAGGGTAATTTTTATGCCAAAAATGTTCATAGAACAAAGGCCCGGAAGCTATCATTAATAGCAATAAAACAAAAGGAACAACTGTCCAAACCGGAGCAGATGAATGATGTACTTCTTCAACTTCTTCTACCTGAGCAGTATTGGCGCTTGCGTGCTGATTAGGGCTATCGTTTGCACTATTGCCTATAATTTCAGTTGCTTCCTTCTCCGCACCCAAAACGTTTTGCGTATTGGCAAGTGAAATGAACATAAAGAAAGAAATAATACTAGCTATAAATAATAGTTGATTTCTCATGAAGTTGTTTCAATATTAATCAAAGTTCAATTTAAAGATTTCAATGAAATCTATTGAAGGAAAACGCATTTAAATTAAATTAACTGGCTTAAAGCTATTTCAAAGGAAGTTTTTGAGATATTAGCTTTCGAATTATTTGCTTCATAAGTTTTACGCAATGCTTTTTCAATGGTTCTGGATGTATCTTCAAAAATGGCTTCATCCGTTATTTCAGCACCGCTGGTCATTAAATAAGCAAATACTCGTGCCATACCACAATTAGCAATAAAGTCAGGAATTACAGCCACATGATTATCCGCATAATCTGCAATAGGGCCAAAAAATATACCTGGGTCTGCAAAAGGCACATTAGCACCTGCTGAAATTACTTCCAAATTAGAAGCTAACATAATTTCCACATTGTCCTTAGTAATTAAGCGCGAAGCTGCTGCAGGTATAAATATTTCTGCCTCTAGTGGCCAAATTCTTTGATTCACCTCATCGAAGGGAATTATATCATCGGAAACTAGTTCCGTCCCTCGCCTATTTAGAAATAATTGAGTAATTTCTTCAAAACTAAAACCCTCTTCTTTAATTAACCCTCCATTTCTATCTATAATTCCTACAATTGAAACGCCTTCTTTAGCCAAATAATAAGCAGCCGCCGCTCCAACATTGCCCCAGCCTTGAATAATAGCACGCTTTTTTGAAAGTTTACCTCCCCAAATATTATAATAATGCTCTACAGATTTAGCCACTCCAAAACCTGTAATCATATCGGCAATGGTATACTTTCTTCTTACATCTGGTGTGTAATTTAAAGCTTCAATCACCTTTATAACTCCTTGCCTAAGCTGACCTAATTTCTTAATTTTTTCTGGTTCAGAAGCATTAAAATGTCCATTTACTACACCTTCTTGCGGGTGCCATAAGCCATACTTTTCTGTAATTGGAATCACTTCATGGATTTCGTCCACATTTAAATCCCCACCTGTGCCGTAATAATTTTTTAACAAGGGAATAACTGCCTTATACCATCTTTCTAAAACTCCCTTTTTACGTGGATCGTTAGGATCGAAGTTAATGCCTGATTTTGCACCCCCAATGGCCGGCCCTGAAACAGTGAATTTCACTTCCATGGTTTTCGCTAAGGATTCCACCTCGTGTTTATCTAGCCCCATACGCATTCTGGTGCCACCTCCGGCAGCACCTCCTCTTAAAGAATTTATCACAACCCATCCTTCTGCCTCTGTTTCAGGATCATTCCATTCAAATACTACTTCAGGTTTTTTATTTTCAAATTTCTTTAAGAGTTCCTTCATATTAAATTTACTTGCGATTGAGTTATTAAAAAATATCACTTATAACAAAGTGGCAAAACTACAAAATTTAAAACTCCCAAAAAGGGAATTTATTAACTACTTAGCTGAGATTATAGGGTAGGGATAAATTTGCCTATGAACGGTAACAGCTAATTGTAGAAGTTAAGATTTTGTTAGTGACCCTAATTCCATATTTCTCTGTAGCTTTACCAAAAATATATTGAGTATTACAAAATGAATGCAGCAATTGATATAGGAAATACGAAGGTAAAGCTTGGGTTATTTGAAGGAACGCATTTAATCTCATTTGAAAGCTTTGAAAATTTGAAAGACCTTTCAACTGCCATAGAAAAGAAAGAAATTGATCAGATTATAATCTCCTCAGTAAAAGACTCCTCAGAGGAAATAAAAAAAAATTTACAATTTAATAATATACCCATATTTTTAGATATAAATACTCCTCTACCATTTAAGAACTTGTATAATTCTGCCACACTAGGATTGGATAGAATAGCGGTTACAGCTGCTGCCAGCGTGCTATATCCTGAACAAAACACTTTGGCTATTGATTTAGGCACTTGTATTACTTACGACTTTTTGGAAAAAGGAAAGCACTATTATGGAGGAGCGATTTCTCCGGGAGTACACATGCGATATAAGAGTTTACATAATTTTACCGCCCGTTTGCCGTTAATCACCACGATACAACCGATAGATTATATAGGTACAACTACTGAAGAGTCTATACAAAGCGGTGTTATCCACGGAATTAGCGGAGAAATCGATGCTTTTATCAATTTTTACAAAGAAAAATACAACCCTTTGAATGTAATTATTACAGGAGGGGACACAAAATACTTTGAAAGTAAAATAAAAGCTACCATCTTTGCAATCCCGGAATTAGTTTTAGTGGGTTTAAATGCGATATTACGACATAATGCATCAATTTAAAACAGGCTTTTTGGCCTTTGTACTTTCAATAACTTTTTTATCACAAGCATTCTCTCAGGGCACGGTATCACCGTACTCAGCATATGGGGTTGGATTAGTTTCCCAAAAAGGATATGCTTCCAATAATGGAATGGGTCATGCAGGTGTGGCCTATAGTAACCCCTGGTTTATTCCTGTGTTAAATCCGGCACTACTGGGTAGCCAAACATTTTCTTCCTTTGAAGCTGGCTTATCTATATCACAAACAGCTATAAATGATGATGTTACCCGATACAATCAGGTAGATGGTGGTTTAAGATATCTCTCGCTAGCCATTCCTATTATTGCCGGAAAATACGGTATATCGTTCTCTTTAAATCCTTACGCCAGCAAAAACTACAACCTTGTACAAACTCCAGACGCTTCCCAAACTCTCCGCCCGGGAATAAGAAGATACGAAGGAAGCGGTACCATTTCAAGATTTTCTATCGCTAATGGAGTAAACATTACAAAAAACATTGGCATTGGTTTAGAAGTTAACTACAACTTTGGAACACAATCGCAAAGCACTGTTTTTGATGGCATTATTCAGGGAGAAGACACCATTAGAACTCCTTACAGCGTAAGTGGCGAAACGGAAAATAACTTTTCTGACTTTAATTTTGTTTTAGGAGGTAGATTTCAAAAGAAATTGGGGAAAAACTTTTTAGGATTGGGTATAACATATGACTTACCTGCAAATTTGAATACTACACGGAGTACATTTTTAGAATATACCACGGCAGCTGGTAACCCACTCAATCAGCAGTCCGGTTTATTAGATACCGCTAACTTCCAGGTTTTTAACCAGGAAGGTGTAACTGCAATTCCTGCTAAAATTACGGCAGGTTTATCATTCTGGAAACAAGCAAAGTGGGCCGTATCAGCTGATTTTAGTTATCAGGACTGGCGCAATTTTAGTATATATGGCCAAAATGATGCGAACCTAAGAGAAGAAACCAGTATTAAAGTAGGTGGAGAATTTACTCCGGATATTCAATCAACCAAATACATTAACAGGGTGACTTACAGAGCAGGAGTACACATAAATAACGGGCCAATAGTCATTGATAATACCGAGATAAATTCTTTTGGCATTACTTTTGGTACTACACTACCTATCAACAAAGTATCAAACATAAATTTAGCTTTTGAATTAGGGCAAAGAGGAACTTTATTAAATAATCTTGTGAGAGAAGATTATTTTAGCTTTAATTTGAGTTTTACTTATAATGACAGATGGTTTGTAAGAAGACAGTTTGATTAAAATTTAGAACGATGAAAAGAATACTATTTACATTAGCAATAGCTTTAGCCGCGCAAATAGGAGCGCAAGCACAAGATGGTTGGAATTGGCCGGAAGATCCGGATAAAAAATCCAAAGCAATAGAGAAAAATGCTTTATACTCAGATATGATTACTGCTGAAAATTATGAAGCTGCCAAAAAACCTTTGGATTGGTTGTTAAAAGAAACACCTGATCTAAATTCATCTATTTATATTCAGGGTGTAAAAGTGTACGAAAATCTTGCACAAACCACTACTGGCGAAAGACAAAAAAACCTGCAGGATTCTACTGTATTGTTGTACGACTTGAGAATGCAGTACTTCAATGATGTGGAGAATGTGACCAATAGAAAGGCATATGATGCTTATATCATGTGGAAAGACAGAAAAGACAGATATGCTGATCTCTTTAAGGTTGAAAAAGAGGCTTTTGAAATGTTAGGTAATAAATTGTTTATTAACAATGCAGTGCCTTATATGTTTGCTACAAGACTATACAAGTTGTCAGGTGGAGACATTACTGATATTGATGTAATTAACATTTACGATGATATTAATGCCTTGCTTGATCATTATTTAGAACAAGGGGAAGACCCTGCTAAAGTAGCAAAATACAGGGATTTTATTGATCAGCTATTTAATAACACAGTAAAAATTAATTGTGAAATTATTGACAACCAATTATATCCAAAATTTAAAGAGAACAAGAACATAGGCGATGCAAAAAGGATCATAAAATTTTCCTTATCAGAAGGTTGCACTAGCTCTGAAGCATTTATAGAAGCTGCAAAATTTGTGGTGCAAACTGAGCCTGATTTTGGTATTATCCGATTACTTGCCATCAGAAGTAAATCAGCAGGTAATTTGGATGAGGCTAAGAAATTCTTTGAACAGGCACTTACTTTAACAGAAGATAATGTGAAGCAGGCTGACGTGTATCTTGAATTAGCTGATTTGGCCTCGAAACGAGGTGCCAAGGCTGAAGCCAGAAGTTATGCCAACAAAGCTTTAGCTGCTGACCCTTCGAAAAAAGAAGCTTATATTATAATCGGTGATTTATATTTGAACAGTGGTAGCGACTGCAAAGAAGGTAAAGATGTAGTAAAAGATAGAGCGGTTTATATTGCTGCGTATAATATGTACCAAAGAGGAGGAAATGCTTCAAGAATGGCAGTGGCCAAAGAGCAATTTCCTTCAAAAGAAGACATATTCAATTATGACTACACTGTAGGTCAGGAAGTACAGGTAAATTGCTGGGTAGGAGAAACTGTTAAAGTTGATACAAGAGATTAAATTTTAAAATATTCTTTAAAAGCGGTTTTGGAATTTTCCGAACCGCTTTTTTTGTTAAATAGTATGGGGAAATTTTTATTTTTTTTATTGGGTGGCTTTTTCATGATGTCATGTTCAGATGATACCTTCGTGAAAAAAGAATTTATAGCCTATGAAGGTCCTGTAATGGAAGCTGATAGTGTTACTATTTTGTATTCCGATTCTGCAGTGGTACGTGTTCAGATTGAAGCGCCAAAGCAGTTTGACTATGAGAATGGAGATAGAGAATTTCCCAATACCATATTTATTACCTTTTATGAGCCTGATGGCAATAAATCATCAACTCTGGAAGCTAAGACTGCCTACTTTACCAAAGAAACGAATACCTACAAAGCTGAAGGTGATGTGGAGGTAATTGGCTATTTAGAGCCCCAAAAAATGAATTCAGAGGAGCTTTTTTGGGAGCCCGATAAGGAAGAAATTCATACAGATAAATTTGTTAGAATAGAAACCGAAGATCAAATATCTACTGGTACCGGGTTGGTAGCCAAACAGGACTTTTCCACTTACCGCATCTTAAAACCTTCTGGTACTATTTATTTGGATGAACAGAATTCGGGGAATAACCTGGATAACGATACCAAAACTAAAGATTCGAACAATCGAAATATGCCTGATGATAGCAATAAGAATAAAGTTATTAAAGCTAAGCCAGAAAAACGCGTAATAGACACACAACCCGAGCTGCAGTAACACATGAAAAAAAACCAAAATAAGAAGGATCAGAAAGAAAGTACTGGTAAAAAATTTATTCTATTGGCTATTGCCTTTGCTCTTTTTATTATTGGCATTCATCAATCCATTACAGTTGGCTTTGAATATTCTTATTGGATTTTCATGTTGTCAATAAGTCTCGTATTTTTACATAGGTATAAAACACAAAAAGAAGCTAGCCAGCAAAACAATGGAAAGTGATTTTATAATTTACATCATTATTTCAGTACTATTTTCCGCGTTTTTTTCCGGTATTGAAATTGCTTTCGTATCCTCAAATAAGCTTCATATTGAGTTGCAAAGTCAGCAAGGTGTAATTTCAGGTAAAATATTATCCAAATTTTTGAACAAGCCTTCCTCATTCATTGGCACGATGCTAATAGGAAACACCATCTCATTAGTGGTATATGGTATTTACATGGCAAAATTAGTGGAGCCTGTATTAATTCAAAATTTACCTGTATTCCTTCAAAACGACATCTTTATTTTATTAGCCCAAACCATTATTTCTACTCTTTTTGTGCTTTTAATAGCAGAATTTACTCCAAAAAGTGTATTTCTGTTAAACCCTAATGGCTTATTAAGTTTTTTCGCTTTACCACTTTGGTTAATTTATTATATTACCTACCCTATCGTTTTCTTTATTGTTGGTTTATCAAAAATATTTATAAGGTATGTATTAAGGCTCAACTATTCGGAAGATAAGCCAGTCTTCGGATTAACAGATTTAGATCACTTTGTGAGGGCTACAACACAAGTAGATCATCAGGAAAACAAAGTAGAGCTGGATAAAAGGATTTTTAATAATGCTTTAGAGTTCAAAACTATAAAAATAAGGGAGTGTATGATTCCCCGCACTGAAGTGGTTGCCGTAGATGTAGAAGATGAAATGAGTGAATTACGAGAAACATTTACTGAAAGTGGGCATTCCAAAGTATTAATCTATAAAGATTCTATAGACGACATCATTGGCTATTGCCATTCTCTGGCTCTGTTTAAAAAGCCGGGAACCATACAGGAAATTCTAACACCTATTATTATTGTGCCGGAAACCATGCCTGCCAATGAGCTGATGATTCAATTTATCCAGGAACGAAAAAGTCTGGCTTTAGTAGTAGATGAATTTGGTGGCACTTCAGGGATTGTAAGCCTGGAGGATATAATTGAGGAGATTTTTGGTGAAATACAAGATGAACACGATGATGAAGACCTTGTGGAAGTACAGATTAGTGAAAATACCTATTCATTTAGTGCACGACTGGAAGTAGACTACCTTAACGACAAATATGATTTAGACATACCTGAAGGCGATTATGATACACTGGGAGGCTTTATTCTTTCTATTACAGAAAACTTCCCTACATTACATGAAGTAGTTAAAAAACCTCCATTCACCTTTATTATTGAAAGCATGGAGGAGAATAGAATCGACTTGGCGAAGTTAATTATTTCAGATATCAATGATAACTCAAAGTAAAGCATTGTCATTTAGTTAAGTCTTTGCTTTTAACCCTGCCTACGTCAGGCAGGCATAACATTGCATCATCCTTCACGATAAGGACTGCTGAGGGCAGAGGCAATGCTATTAAGTTAAGACCGTTATCCTTCTCACATCAGCTTGTCCCGACCATTCGGGAGGGAAGGATAAAAGGATGGGGCATGAATTAAAACTTAACTTAATAGCATGGAGAAGATTAAAATTGTCTTAACTAAACAACATTTCAAAGTAAAGGAGCAAATCATTTTGATATTACGCATTAAAGCTATTATTTTGCGAATCTTTGACAAAAACATAACATGGGAGTATTTAATACATTACGAGTAAAAATGGGTTCCGTATTGATTGCCTTAATCGGTTTATCAATCTTAGCCTTTCTATTAACCGACCTTTTAGGTCCTAGCTCCATCCTTTTAGGCGGAGGCCAATCAAACAATGTGGGAGAAATAGCCGGAGAAACAGTGAGCATGCAAGAATATCAGGCTCAGGTAGAAGAATTTAAATATAATTTCCAGATGGGAAATAATAGAACTCCTTCTGAGAGTGAAATGGCTTCTATCCGTCAGCAGGCTTGGGACTATTTAATCATTAAAATTGCCTTCCAGGAGCAGTACGATGAACTAGGCATAAAAGTCACCGAAGAAGAATTGGTGGATATGGTGCAGGGTAATAACATTAGTCCTATTGTACGTCAAAACTTCACTAATCCTGAAACAGGAGAATTTAATAAGGAACAAGTAGTTAATGTATTAAGGAATATAGGAAATGCGCCTGCAGAACAACAAGCTAATTGGTATTCTTTTGAATCTTCATTAGTTCCTGCCAGGTTAAGAAGTAAATACGATGATCTTTTAATTTCCTCTGTATTTATTACGGATGCAGAAGCAGAAAGAGCTTACCAAAAGGAAACCGAAACAGTTGATGTAGAATATCTTTATATTCCTTTCACTTCAATTGCTGACTCCCTGGCTACTCCTGGAGAGGATAAGCTAAAAGCTTACTACAATAAAAATAAAGAAAATTATAAAACTGAGGCTACCAGAAACTTAAGTTACATTGCTTTTGATATCCTTCCTTCTAAAGAAGATTCCCTTTTCTTAAAAGAAGAAATGAAAGAGCTAAAAGCAGAATTTGAAAGCGTAGAAGAAGATTCTTCCTTTGCGAGAGCTAATTCAGACAGAAGTAATGCATTTCGTACCTTATCAATATCCAATTTACCTAAAATATTGGCATCAAACACCAATATCTTAAAAGAAGGGGATGTTATTGGACCATATATTGAAAATGGTGCTTACATATTATATAAAACTTCTAAAATTTATGATGATACGGTAGCGTCTGTGAGAGCCAGCCATATCTTAATTAAAGCAGAAGATGACACTGATGCAGCCGATGCCGCGGCTAAAAAAGAGGCCAATGAGGTGCTTCAAAAAGCAGTTGCTGGTCAGGATTTTGCGGAATTAGCTAAAGACTTCAGTAAAGATCCTTCAGCTACCAATGGTGGTGATTTGGGTTGGTTCAAAGAAGGCACTTTGGGTGTACAAGAATTTGAAGATGCTGTTTTTGATAAAAATGGAACTGGAGTAATTAACAAAGTAATAAAAACTGAACTAGGCTACCATATCATTAAAGTGACTGAAGAGAAAACTGCAAAAACCTATAAAGTAGCGGTGATAGAGAGAGATATATTACCGAGCGAGTCTACCAGAGATCAAGCTTTCCGTACCGCAGATTATTTTGCAGCATCAAATGTAAATTTGAAAGAGTTTGAAGCCACTGCAAAAGAAGAAGGTTATAATGTAAGAAAATCAGGTAGCTTAAACAGTAGTCAGAGATCTTTAGGGGTACTGGGTAATGCAAGAGAAATAATCCGATGGGCATTTACTGATGCTACTGTTAATAAAGTATCAGAGGTTTTTGAACTTCAAAACCATTACGTTGTGGCTGTTGTTACCGAGAAAACTGACAAAGGCATATCAGATTTTGAAAATGTGAAAATGCAAATTACCAGAGAGGTTAAAAAGGAAGTACAGGGAGAAAAAATTAAGGAAAAATTAGCAGGCTTAGAAGGCTCTTTGCAGGAAATTGCTTCTGCTTATGGTGCTGATGCCAGTGTAAATAACAGTAGTGCATTAAAAATGTCTGCTACTTCTTTACCTTCCGTGGGCCAGGCACCAGAAGCTATAGGTAAAGCTTTCGGTATGGAAGCAGGTGAGCAATCTGAACCTTTAGCTACTAATAATGGTATAGTAATAATAAAACTAAATAGCAGGACTCCTGCAGGTGAAATTGCTGATTATGCTAGCTATAAAAATCAAATAGCTCAGAATAGAAAAAACACAATTTCATTTGAAATTAAGTCCGCTATTGAAAGAGAAGCTGATATTGTTGACGAACGTTACAAGTTCTATTAATAATTAATCCATTTTAAACATTATTAAGGGGCTTTTAAGCCCCTTTTTTATTATTATTTTATGAAAGAGCAAATTGAATCATTCAGAATAAAATTAGAAGCCGTATCTGTTTGGCCCAGCTTATATATGTTTAAATTCATAGTGCCTGCTGAGGAAAAAGGTAAGGTGAAAGAAATTTTTTCCTCACATGAAGTAAAGGAAAGAGTTTCCAAAAATGGCAAATATGTAAGTCTTACTATTAATATGTTAGCTAATTCAGCGGAGCAGATTATAGAAAAATATTTAGAGACTTATAAAATTAAGGGCATTATCGCTTTATAATCAAAAGGAACATTGAAGTCGGCTCTTCGTTACTTTAAATAGTAACAAATCAAAAAAGTTATTATGTGGAAAGAAGAAAATAATACGTTAAAAAGAACTTTTGAATTTAAAGATTTTACAGAGGCTTTCGGATTTATGGCTAGGGTGGCCATCATAGCAGAAAAGTTGGGGCATCACCCTAATTGGTCTAATGTTTATAATAAAGTAAGTTTTGAACTCACAACCCATGACGAGGGCAATACTATTACAGAAAAAGATAGAAAGCTGGCAAAAGAAATAGATCAACTGGTTTAATTTTTAATCAGTTTATCTCTAGTTTTAGGGTATGGAGCAAGCTACTCAACTCTATTTAGTTCCGACACCCATTGGAAACCTGGGAGACATGACCTACAGGGCTGTAAATACCCTTAAAATGGTAGATGTGATTCTGGCCGAAGACACCAGAACTTCCGGAAAACTTTTGAAGCATTATGATATTCATAAGCCACTTAGAAGTTTTCATATCCATAACGAACATCACAAAGTGAGCCAGATAATTGAGGAGTTAAATTCTGGTAAAGTAATGGCCCTTATCTCTGATGCCGGAACACCAGGCATTTCAGATCCGGGCTTTTTGCTAGTGCGTGAAGCTTTGAAACACAATGTAAAGCTTGAATCATTACCGGGTGCAACAGCCCTGATACCTGCGCTTATCAAATCAGGTTTTCCTAACGACAGATTCGTTTTTGAAGGTTTTTTACCCCATAAAAAAGGCAGAAAAACCAAAATTGAAAAACTAATAGATGAAGATAGAACTATTGTTTTTTATGAATCGCCCCACAGATTATTAAAAACTTTAACGCAGTTAGCTGAAATTTTAGGTGAAGATAGAGAAGCATCTGTTTCAAGAGAACTTACCAAATTATACGAGCAAACGCTAACTAATAACTTGTCAGAACTTATAAAACATTTTACCGAAGTGCCCCCTAAAGGAGAAATTGTGTTAGTTCTAAATGCAAAACCTTAATACGCCTATATGAAGAAAATATTCATACTACTACTCTGCCTTTTTTCTTTGGAAGGAATCGCTCAACAAAACAACAATTTATTGTCTGAAAATGCCGAGGTGATGCTCTTAACAGCTGAGCCTGGTGACGAACTTCACTCTAATTTCGGTCATTCTGCCATTTGGATAGTTGACAGATCTAAAGGAATTAGTATTGTATATAATTACGGCATCTTTAGCTTTGATACACCTTGGTTCTATTTAAAATTCACGAGAGGTAAATTAGATTATATGCTGGGAGCACAAAGAATAGAGGCTTTTCTCTATTCTTACCAACTAGATAATAGATCTGTCTTTCAACAGAAATTAAACTTAAGTCTCAGAGAAAAAAATGAGATCTATGCCTATTTAATCAATAATATTCAACCCAAAAATAAGTATTATAAATACGACTTCTTTTACGATAATTGCTCTACCCGTATAAGAGATTTGCTGGAGGATGTACTTGGCGACAAATTACAATGGAACAGGGAAGCTGCAGGTTATACCTTCCGTAATTATTTAGATATCTATTTGGCAGAGAAGCCCTGGCAAGACTTCGGAATTGATCTAGCACTCGGGCAGCCAACTGACAAGATAGCTGATAAAAGAAATGAAATGTTTTTGCCGGATTTATTGATGTATCATTTCGATGAGGCAACGGTGGCAGGAGAAAAACTTGTGCAGGAAAAAATAACGCTAGTGGAAGCCTCCCCTGAAGAGCAAACATCAGGCTTTACCATTTTACCTAAATACCTCACATGGCTGATCTGTATTTTAGGCATTTTCTTTAGTATCAGACATCATAAATCAGACTTTAATGATAGGTTATTTAATCAAATTCTGTACTTCGTTACCGGCTTATTAGGCTGCTTAATCTTTTTTCTTTGGTTTTTGTCGGATCACATTGCTACAGTTAATAACTGGAATATCATTTGGGCATTTCCGTTGAATATTTTTATGGCCTTTCTGCTGTTCAAAAAGCCAGCAAAAAAATGGCACACGGTCTACTATGCTGTATTCGGAATTTCTTGTTTTATTCTTTTAGGCTTTTTCTATGCTTTGCCGCAACAATTACATCCTGCAGTATTGCCTATCATATTATACTTCACATTCAAGTCATTTAATTTAATGTATCGCACAAAAAAAATGAATGTTTGATGGATATACAAAACATACAAAATCAAGCCATAGAATTAGTCACTGAGGTAGCTGAATTTATCCGTAAAGAAGCAAAGGGCTTTCAATTGGATAAGGTGGAGAAGAAGGGTTTTAATGACTTGGTAAGCTATGTAGATAAACAAGCAGAGGAAAAATTAGTGGCGGGTTTAAGTAAAATATTACCTGAAGCTGGCTTTATTGCTGAAGAAGGTACCTCAGATAAAAAGGGAGAACTTTACAATTGGGTGATTGACCCAGTAGATGGCACAACAAATTTCGTTCATGGCTTACCCATATATTCCATAAGTGTAGCTTTACAAAAACAGGAAAAAACTATTGCCGGAATTGTATATGAAATCAATCGAACTGAGTGTTTTCATGCAATTGAAGGAGGTAAAGCCTTCATGAATGAAAAAGAAATTGCCGTTTCGCCGGATATAACTTTGGCAGATAGCTTAATAGCCACTGGTTTTCCTTATTACGATTTTGATAAAATGGATGCTTACCTTGCCTTGCTAAAGGACTTTATGCAAAGTAGCCATGGCTTGCGTAGGCTGGGAAGTGCAGCTGTGGATTTGGCGTATGTTGCCTGCGGAAGGTTTGAAGGTTTTTTTGAATATAACTTAAACTCTTACGATGTAGCAGCAGGAGCATTTATTGTTCAACAGGCAGGAGGCAAAGTAAGTACTTTCACAGGAACTGATAATTATGATTTTGGAAGAGAGATAGTAGCTGCGAGCCCTAGAGTGCATGAAGAAATGCTTAAGTACATTCAAAAAAGATGGAAATGAAACAAGGAGATCAAGAAGTTTACTTATTACATAAGAAACCTAAAATGATCTTTGTTATTTTGGGGTTAATCCTAATTATTCAAGGTGTTTTTCGGCTGGTAGGTAGTGGCGTTTTTGTTATTAACCTTATTTTAGGAATTATATTAACGCTATTTGGCACTGGCTGCTTAGTTTATGCTTTATTAAATTATTCAATTAAATCTAAAAAAGCAGGCAGAGTAGAGCTAAGTGATGAATTATTCTTCATAAAGCAAGATTTTTTCAAAAAACCCATTACCATAGAATGGAAAGATGTTCAGGCAATAGATTTAGGAGATTATACCCTTGGATTTAAGAAAAATAATGAAATGTATTATCTTAAGTATAATACAAAAAAAGATAGCAAAGAAGAAATTAAAAATGCTTTAAGAAAATACGCTGAAAGGAAAGATATCGGATTACTCAATGAAAAATAATCAGTCTTCCAACTTCAAGTTTCGCAAGACCTGAAACATGACAGCACGAATCTTGGCTTGCATAGTTTAAATTGCACCTGCTTCAACAACATGAATAAATTAATAGATGGAATAAAAGCTTGGTAGAAATCGAAGTGTTAATTTTTTTTCTGAAATTACTTAAAAAGCATAAAAAAAAGCAGATATTTCTATCTGCTCTCATAAACTAAACAAGGTCTAATTCTTATTTAACCCTTACTTTTTTCTTGAACAACAGCATCAACTTTGGCTCTAAATTCTTCATCTTGTTGGTATGCCATCATAATTTGCTGATAATTTTCTTCACTTACTCCATTATCATTTAATACTTTCATCATTTCTTGCTGTGTCTTTTGATTATTAGCCATAATTTTTTGAGCAGCAGCATTAAAAGCAGCTAGTTCTTCAGTTGTTACTTCTTCTTCAGATTGACCTTGCTGTATAGCAACAATCTCATTAAAACGCTCTACATCTAAATCATTTTCACTAATAATTTGCATAGCTTCCTGCTCAGCCTTTTGCTGCACTTTTGTCACTTCTAAATTTGCTTCTACAAAATTTTCAATCTCTTCCTCATCAAAATCTGTTTTTACTTCCTGTTGCTGACCTTGTACCGGTGGCATTTGTGCTAGAAGCATGCTAGAACACATTAAAAACAGAGCAGTTGATAATAACTTGGTTAAATTTTTCTTTAAGGTTTTCATAATTATCATTATTTGCATGTTTTATTTACAACGAGATTAGATGGCTTTGTTGCATTAGATAATTATTTCTAGAAAAGTTCTGCAATGAGTACAATAAAACCTTTGTATTTTAAAAGCTTAGGGGTAAATCTCTTGCAATGCTCCTTTCAACTGAGGATATTTAAAAACATATCCTGAGCTTAATATTTTCTGAGCAGAGCCATTAACGCCTCCCAGAACCATAGAGGCCCTGTCTGCTAATAAGAGTTTCAAAGCAAAGGGAGGCACATTAGGAACCCAAAGTGGCTTACCTAATTGTTTGGCTACTGCTTTTGTCATATCTTTATTGGTAACAGGATTTGGACCTACTCCATTATAGGTTCCACTCAGGTTATTTTCGATAATGTGAAGAAAAATACCACACAAATCTTGGATATGAATCCAACTCATCATTTGATTTCCTGAGCCCAAAGGTGCGCCTACCCCCAGCTTAATAGGTTGAGCTAATTGAGGCAAAGCACCGCCTTTTGCTGAAAGCACAATGCCAATTCTCACTTTAGCTGTTTTCATACCCAATTGCTCCATTTGATCAGTTGCCTCTTCCCATAACACACAGACTTCAGGTAAAAACCCATCTCCTGATGGATCTTCTTCTTTCATAACCTCATCCCCTGTATCAATTCCGTAATAATTAATTCCACTGGCACCAATAAAAATCTTTGGTTTATTTTCATGTTTGGCAATGGAAGATTTCAGCAATTCGGCAGAAGATGTCCTGCTTTCAATAATAACCTTTTTCCGTTCATCTGTCCATTTTTCATCTACAACTCCAGCTCCGGCTAAATGAATGATAACATCTGCAAATTCAATTGCTTTTTGATCAATTTCCTCTTTTTGAATATCCCACTCAAATTGTTTATAAGGAAAATTCGTTTCTTTCTTACGTGTTAAATGAGCAATTTCATACCCCTTATCTGTTAGCAAAGAGGATAATTCCATTCCAATTAAGCCTGAACCGCCTGTAATTAATATTTTTTGAGACATATTTTTTATACTAAAACCTATTCTCTCTAACTTAAAAAATGTTTTAAAGTTGGCATTTAGTACATATACCTCCCACCTTAAATCGAGCATTTTGAATAGTTAACAGCTCACTGAGTTCATTTTAAACTATATTTGCCAACAATTAGGCATAATTGTTGCCTTGAAATTATCTCACTTAAACAATTTAATGAAAGTAAGCTTTTATCTCATTTACACCTTCTCAATTTTGTTAATTGGCCATTCACTCATGGCTCAAAGCACAATAACAGAAAGCACTCATAAGCTATCAGGAGCCGAAGTTATGGGCTATCAAATTGACATACCCTTTAATAAAAGTCATACTGAAATTGCCTGGAACAGCTATAGCAAATCTTTTGGGAAAGCAGATATTATGCAGTTACACCTTACTTATGAAACCGTATTTAATCCATCTATTTATAATCAGAAAACTTTACTTTTTGTTGCCATAAATGGAGATGCAAAAAACAGCAACATTTGGGCTGGAATAGATGCTCAGGGTATTCCTAAAGATATTTACCCCAATTTAAAGGCTGCCTTAAAAGATTATTTGTATGATTTTTACCTTAAAATCAGACTGGATGCCGCACAAAAACAGATTGACGATTCTGAAAAGGTGGCTTCTATGTTGAGTGAATCCTATGAGGATTTAAAAAGAGATGAGCGCAAAAATCTACGGGCACAGGAAAAAAATCAGCTCAAAATAGAGAAATATGAGAAAGAGCTCATACAAATGAAACAAGATTCAGTTAATTATATAAGTACCCTAGAAATACTTGATGCTAAGCAAGATTCCGTGAATTTGGAGATCGAGAAAATAAAAAAGCTGGTAGCTACTTATAAGGATAGATTGAAGGAAATAAAGTAGGGATCATGGACAATCGGGTTTTATTTACAACAATACCACATCTTTTATCACTTTTTTACCCAAGGCCTCTTCAAAAAGTGACATAATCCTTTCTTTGTTCATCATAAGTTCCTGTTTCAAAGGACTCGATTCAACATTGATAAACAACTTATCATCCTTCATAAAAATACCTTTGGTACGGCTGGCAATTGTATTCCCCATCAATTTAGGCCATAGATTTATCACTGTAGTTTGATCAAATTTCTTATTGAGGTGATAAGCTTCAATCATGTCTTTGATTACATCGCCTAAAGGGGTGGCCTCTGACTTTCTAATACTGGCAGCATGTGGCTTTTTCTTATAAGGCTTCATCTTGTTTTATTTGATAGTGTTCATCACTTAATTGAATATACTTTTTTTCTATATCGAGGGAATCCAGATAATTCTTGGTACGTTCTGGCCGCGCGTCCGTTAAAAAAATCTGACCAAACCTTCCTTCTGCCATCATTTTTAAAAGGTAGGCAATTCTTTTGTCATCCAGCTTATCAAAAATATCATCAAGCAAAAGTAAAGGTTTTTGAGATTTAGTTAAATATAACATTTCAAATTGGGCTAACTTCAAAGCAATCACAAAAGATTTCTGCTGACCTTGAGAGCCAAATTTTTTCAAAGCATAATTATCAATATTAAATAGGAAATCATCTCTATGGGTACCCATTGTAGTTCTCCCTTGTTGATAATCTTTTTGGCGTCTGGCTTTAAATTCTACTTCAAAATTTTCCTCTAAGTTAGTTTGGTAAATAATATCCACTAATTCTCTGCCATCAGCCAAATCCTGATAAAATTTTTGAAAAATCGGTAGAAACTTTACCATTAACGCCTTTCTTGCTTTGCCAATTTCCACTGCCAAAGGAATCATGAGTTCATCGTAAGGTTCAATTTGGCTGGCATCGAATCTATTGCGCTCAGCTAAACTTTTTAATAAGGCATTTCTCTGTTTCAGCAAATGATTGTATTTTACCAATACCTGCAAATACTTTTGATCGATCTGGCAGAGCAAATTATCAAAGAATTTTCTGCGCATTTCGGATGCCTCGCGTACTATGTCGGTATCCTGAGGCACAATTAGCACCAAAGGAAGTTTTCCTATATGCTCGCTAAGCTTATCATATTCTTTTCCAGCCCAGCGCACCATCTTCTTCTCTCCTAGTTTTACAGCACATAGCATTTCATAACTTCTATCCTCTTCTTCAAACTGCGCTATAATGGAGAAAAAAGATTCGTTATGCAAAATATTTTCTTTATCGATGGCATTAAATGCGCTTTTGGTAAAGGATAAATAGTGTATGGCATCCAAAATATTTGTCTTACCCACTCCATTCTTACCTAAAAGGCAATTTATACCTCCTACAAACTCAAAATTTGCCTTTGAATAATTTTTGAATTGAATAAGACGGATATTTTGGAGCTTCATTCTTCTTAGTTGTAGGTTTTTTCGTTATTTTCGCGTCCCGGCTTTTGGAATTGCAAAGTTATGCTTTTCCTTTGGCATGGTAGAAAGAAAGACTAAAAGAAAAAAATATTAATATGGCTACAAAGAAAACAAAAGCTGCCAGCAAAAAAAGTTTCGATAAAGAAACCTACATGACATGGTTTGAGAAGATGTTGTTAATGAGAAGGTTTGAGGAGAAAGCCGGCCAATTATATGGACAACAAAAAATAAAAGGATTTTGCCACCTCTACATAGGACAAGAAGCCTGTGTAGCCGGTGCTGTAAGTGCCTTAAAAGAAGGTGATAAATATGTTACGGCCTATAGAGATCATGCCCACCCCATTGGTTTAGGCACTGATCCTAAAAAAGTAATGGCTGAACTATATGGCAAAGCTACCGGTGTTTCCAAAGGTAAAGGGGGTTCTATGCACATGTTCGATAAAGAACATCACTTTTTTGGTGGTCATGGAATTGTAGGTGGTCAGATACCTTTAGGTGCCGGAATAGGTTTTGCAGAAATGTACAAAGGCACTGACAATTTATGTATTTGCTATATGGGTGATGGCGCTGTAAGACAAGGTGCGTTTCACGAAGCATTAAATATGGCTATGCATTTCAAGATTCCTGTAATTTTTGCTATTGAAAATAATGGTTATGCCATGGGTACTGCCGTTAAAAGAGTTTCAAATGTTACAGAACTTTACACTTTAGGAGAGGCTTATGATATGCCATCTAAAGCGGTAGATGCCATGAATGTGGAAGAAGTACATAATGCCGTAGAAGAAGCAGCTCAAAGGGCACGTAAGGGAGATGGGCCTACTTTATTAGAATTTAGAACTTATCGTTATAAAGGACACTCTATGTCGGATCCTGCCAAGTACCGAACTAAGGAAGAATTGGAAGAGTACAAAGGAAAAGATCCAATAGAACAAGTGAGGGCTACTATTCTGGATAAAAAGTATGCGACCGAAAAAGAATTAGATGAATTAGACAAAAAAATAAAAGCTCAGGTAAAAGAAGCAGTTGATTTCTCCGAAGAATCAGATTGGCCATCGGTTGACGAGGTTTATAAAGATGTTTATGCCGAAGATTATCCGTTTATAGTGGACTAAAAAATATAACTCCGATACTTAAAATTACTCCTTTCTCATTAGTAGCACTTTAGAGGAAAGAATAAATAGGAATTATAAGAGGGTATTGGGTTTTAATTCACATTTTTTTATAGCTTTGCGGTCTTAAATAAATTACAATGGCAAAAAAGAAAGGAAAGGAAAAGGGAACAGAGTTTTATGAAAATCCTGAAGTACTTGCTCAACAGCTCTCAAAAACAGAGCAGTTTATAGAAAACAACAAAAAAATTGTATTGGGTGTTGGTGGAATTATTGCACTCATCATAGTAGCATTTTTTGGTTACAGATACTATTTAGATAACCAAAATGATGCCGCTCAAAAGGAGATGTTTCAGGCCGTTTATTGGTTTGAAAATGGCGAATTTGACTTAGCTTTACAGGGAGATGGAAATAATCTGGGTTTTCTGGATATTCTAGATGATTATGAAGCTACTAAAGCAGGCAATCTTTCTCATTTTTACCTAGGAAACATCTATTTACAGCAAGGTGAATATGAAAATGCTATAGAACATTTAGAGGACTTTAGTTCTGATGATCTTTTGATTCAGTCAAGAGCTTATTCCTTAATGGGTGATGCCTATATGCAGTTAGGAAATTATACTAAAGCCGCTAATGAATATGGGAAAGCAGCTTCTACTAACAGTACTAAGGAATTTAGTCCATTGTATTTGCTCAAACAGGGTTTAGCATATGAAAAAGCTAATGATGCTGAAAACGCTATAAAGAGTTATAAACAGATAGTTGATAACTACAGCGAATCCAAGGAAGTAGCTGATGCTGAGAAATACCTATCCTTATTGGAAGCTAAACAATAAAATAAAAAGTTTAAATATTAAAAAGGGGTAGGTTGAAATAACTTATCCCTTTTTTTATGCATTTGAATAAATTATAAGATTATAATCAACAATAATTATGGCATCGAATCTAAAAAACTTAAGTAACCACTCTGCCAAAAATATAGCCAATATGGCTAAGAAAAAATTCGCAATCATTGTTTCCGAGTGGAATGAAGAAGTAACCGAATCGCTTTATAATGGAGCTTATGAAAGCTTATTGGAAAATGGTGTAAAGAAGGAAAATATTCTTAAACACTATGTGCCGGGTAGCTTTGAGCTTAGTTTAGCAGCGCAATGGTTAGCTGAAAAGAAAGATATTGATGCTGTAATTTGTCTGGGTTGCGTTATCCAGGGAGAAACCAAGCACTTTGATTTTATTTGCGATGCAGTAGCCCATGGCATCACCAATGTTTCTTTAAAATATAACAAACCTGTAATTTTTGGTGTTTTAACGCCCAATACACAACAGCAGGCTTTAGATCGTGCTGGAGGGAAACACGGTAATAAAGGAGATGAAGCCGCAATTACAGCCATTAAAATGTTAGGATTAGCAACACAATTATGATTATATTAAAATTTGGAGGCACCTCAGTTGGTACACCTGAGGGCATGAATCAGATCCGTGAGATTATCACTCAGGAAAACAATAAAAAATTAGTCGTACTTTCTGCATTAAGTGGAGTAACCAATAGCTTGGTAGAGATTGGTGAACGACTGCGAAGAAACGATATTGAAGCCGCTGAAAGAGTAGTGAATAAGCTAGCAGATAAATATGCTGGGTTTATTGATCAGCTCTATCAGTCTGAAGAGTATAAAAAGAAAGCTACTTTGGCTATTGAGGAAAGTCAGGGCTTTTTAAGACGATGCCTACAGGAAAAGTTTACCAACTTAATGGATAAGGAGCTTTTGGCGCAGGGAGAATTAATGTCCACACAACTCTTTAACTTGCACCTACAAGAGCATCAATTGAAAAGTGCCCTCATTAATGCCTTGGACTTTGTAAGAACAGATGCTTTTGGAGAGCCTGATGAAGCTTTTATCAGCAAAGAGCTATCTGATATTTTAGTAAAACAGCCTGCAGAAACTGCATTAATTATTACCCAAGGTTATATTTGCAGAAATTTCGAAGGAAATATTGATAATTTACAACGTGGGGGTAGCGATTATACCGCTTCCTTAGTGGGTGCCGCATTACATGCTGATGAAATCCAGATTTGGACTGATATCGATGGGATGCATAATAATGATCCGCGGATAGTAGAAAATACTTTTAGCATTCCTGAGCTCTCCTTTGATGAAGCTGCAGAGTTAGCTTATTTTGGTGCTAAAATTTTGCACCCTTCATGCATTAGACCTGCACAGCGTAGAAATATTCCGGTGAGGCTGAAAAACACTATGAAACCTGATGCAGCTGGTACTTTAATTGATAAAAAAGATGATATTGGAGAGGGCATTAAAGCCATAGCTGCCAAAGATGGCATAGTAGCCATAAAAGTGAAATCACTGAGAATGCTGATGGCTTATGGTTTTCTACGCAGGGTTTTTGAAATTTTCGAGAAGTATAAAACGCCTATTGATGTAATTACCACTTCTGAAGTAGCCATTTCTGTTACTATTGATAATGTGTATTATTTGGATAGTATTATAAGCGAATTGCGTCCTTTCGGCGAAGTTGAGGTAGATAAAGAGCAAAGCATTATTTGTATTGTAGGTAATTTAGTAGCAGAAAAGCCCGGCTTAGTAAGCAAAATTTTTGGAGCCCTGGAAGATGTACCGGTAAGAATGATCTCATACGGTGGCAGTCGACATAATATATCTGTAGTAGTGGATACACAGTATAAAAAAGAGGCACTTAAGAAATTGAATGATGGGGTTTTTTGAAGTAACAACTTGAAATTAGTTTAAATTGAAGCCTTTAGCAATCGCTACAGGCTTTTTTATGCTACTTTATATAAGACATAATTTCCTGGCGATACTAATTTATTCTTTCTTCAAAAACACCTCTTAAGTTTTTAAGGGGACATCCGCACAGATTTAATCAGCAGAAAACCAATAGCTTTGACTCTATTTTCTGCTGTCACAGAAGCCTTGTTATACATGTTGAGGTTCAATTGCAAAATGCGATGGCTTGATAAAGAATGCTGCGAATTATGTTTTTTATCTATCGGACGAGGTGAATAACATCTAATCATATTTAGTAGAACATCATAAAACAGCTAGTAATTATTGTTTATCAATAATTCTTTTTTATATTTGGTAATCAATAGAACTACTATGAAAAGAAACCTCATTCTAAATACTTTTACAACTTTGCTAACTTTAGGCCGTCTCTTGTGGGTATTTTTAATCGCACTATTTGTTTTAGTTGTGGCTAGCATTTTTATAAATCCTGGCTATGCGGAAACGACCAGTCTTACTGAAGCCTTTCTATTGATGTCTTTAGAGTCCGATAAACCAACTACTCTTTATTTATCGGAAGCAGTCTCCCAGCATCCATACCTTTTAGCTCTTTTAGCAGTCATCTCAGTTTTAAAAGGGTTCGTGGTATTTCTGCTCCTCAGTGAGCTTATTAAAGTGGTGCGATCTATTAAAAGTTTAAAAACCTTTACTAACAATAACATCCGTTCATTCACAAGCATTGCTATATACTTACTTATCGTTTTTGCGTTGGGTGCATTTTCCCTAGCCCCTGGAAAAGCGGAATCTTTCATCTTTTCCCTATCAATAGAGTTTTATCCGTTATTAGGCGCTTTATTTGCTTTTCTGATGGCAGAAATCTTTAAGGAGGGAAACAGGTTGCGGGAGGAAAACGAGCTGACAGTTTAGTATGGCGGTTATTGTAAATCTGGATGTGATGCTGGCAAAGCGTAAAATGCAATCCAAAGAGCTGGCAGATAAAATAGGCATTACCGTTGCCAACCTTTCTATTTTGAAGACGGGCAAGGCTAAAGCTGTTCGTTTCTCTACCTTAAATGCTATTTGCAAAGAACTGGAATGCCAGCCGGGAGATATTTTGGAATACGAGGAAGAGAATTAAGAGGTATTGAAAAACCTAATTTTCGTGGATTCTAAATTTCGTGACAAACCTACTTTCTGAATCTCTATTAAAAGGTATTGATAAGATGGTTTTCTCCTTAAATTCTATCAGTTTAAAGAAATCCACTTTTGTGTAAGAGATGGTATCAACATTTGTTTTTTTATAAGCTAAATAAATGTCTGGGGCTTTCTCCCCAAAAAACTCCCCTGTATTAGTAAAGAATGTATAAACCATTTCCTGACTGCTCTCATCAAATCTAAAATCCATTATCTGGTCTTTTAGTATACTTTTCCCTTTTTCTTTAACTTTTTCCCGGTTGGGTATTTTTATAAAGTCCAACACTGTAGATTGAGATAAATTTCCTTTCAAATCAAACTGATATAAATGAGAAGTCTCTTTCTTTAATATATAAAGTGCATTTTTTGTTAATTGAGAACGGATACCATCATTGCTGAGCAAGTAACCCGGTTTTGCTTTTTCATTATCTTTCTTGAAATCTCCGAAGGTAAATTGTAATTGTCCGTCATTATCAAAGGCTCCAACTAGTTCAATACTACCAGCATTCGATTTACCTTTTAATCCAATATAAAACAGATTATCCTTCTCATTATAATGAAAAAGACTTTCTCCCATACGATATTCAATTGTATACTTTTTAATATCTAAACTAATCTCATTTAAGAAAGAACCATCCCCTTTATCTAAAACAAATATTGTTTTAGAATAACCTGACAATAAAAAAAGTTTGTCTGACCCAATATTAAAGTCGCTGATTTCAACAGGACGTTTATTGTATTGGAAAGATTGGTAGGATGAATCTTCTATGTTGTATGCTGAGACTTCATTGAATTGTTGCCCCATTAAATACAAAAAATTACTGTCCAGGTGGTGTTTCACAATGAAATTACTCAAAACTGCTCCCTCCTCCTTTAATTGCATTTTTCGCAGAGTGGAGATTAGTTTTTCATCTTGGTTTAAAGTTTTTTGTGGGTTCAGATACATTTCCGGGGAGCAGGAAAAGAGAACTGTTAAAAATAGAATAATAAGTTTTTTCATAAGCTGCAATACACCTTCTCCAAGTTAATCAAAATTTATATATCCTGCTTTATATCTTTATTTTGGAACAGCTAATAAATTTCTTCTTTGTTTTTTAATTTTAAACACCCTAAATCTGAAAAAGAGATTTCACTCACTTTAAATGTATCTATATTTCATTTAATATAAGTTTCTTGGAATTTCTTTATTGCCTCGTTTTTTCCTAGTAGAATAATTACATCTCCCTCATTACATTTAATATCCGAATTGGGATCAAAAACAAAGCCTTTTTCACTGTCTTTAAAGGCTAAAATGGTTGCTCCTGTGTTATTCTTTACGTCCATTTCACCTAATGAAAGCCCTTGAAACTCTTTTTTCAGTAATTCATGTCGCACTTCTTCCAATTCATAACCTGTTTCAGTTTGCCCATCTAGAATATTTAAGAATTCTATTACACTCGGTTTAGTCACCAAAGAGGCCATATAGGAACCGCCCACACGTTCAGGCATAATCACATGATCGGCTCCTGCTACACGAAGCTTCTTTTCTGTACTTAATTCTGTTGCCTTTGCAATGATTTTTAGGCCCGGATTAAGCTCACGTGCTGTTAAAGTAATAAATACATTGTCTGCGTCACTTGGTAACGTAATAATAATAGTTTCCGCTTCTTCTATCTGCGCATTCTTCAATGTATCTTCCTGTATTGCATCTCCGGTTAGAAATTTGTAGGCTTTGGCATCTTTATGGCCATCAATAAGATCAGCATTGTTTTCTATTACAAGTAGTTCATTTTTAGAATTTTGTAAACCTCTGCATGCGTTTTGACCAGTTTTTCCAAAACCGCAAACTATTATATGGTTACTAAGTTTTTTCAACGCCTTTATGTCTGTATATGATTTATAAATTTTTTTAAGTTTCCCTTCAAATAAATAAGAAGAAATAACCGATGCTGTGTAGGCAAATAAACCCAGGTTTAAAATAATATAAAAAATGACAAATATTTTGCCGTTTTCACTTAAGGGATGAACCTCTCTGAAACCTACTGTAGAGAAGGTAATCATAGACATATATATACCCTCCAAAAAAGAATAATTCTCGAGCATCATAAATCCAATGCTCCCTATTATAAGGCTGCCTAAAATAAATAAAAACGCGTATAGAGCTGGGGTTAAATCTCTGTACATATCTGAATTATTAGTCTCTCCATCACGTAAATGATTATTTATCGAAGAATCGGCCTGAACCATTAAATACGACAACAAAATCAATTAGGTTTCTGGGAGCATTTTTAAAGGAATATTTGTACAAGCAAAATTCCCCCTAAATAATTTATATTAACCTACCTTAATAGAATAAATCTCTCTTTTCGAGTCCAGATCTGAAGCGCCAATCTGCCCATCTCCCTCCAAAGCAGGTAGTTCTGAAATCAAGTTATAATCTGCGTTATAAACAAACGTATTTATGGGACTGAAGCTTGAAGAATAAATCAGCTAGTGAACCAAAATCCTTTGAAGCAATCTTTTTTACCAAAAACACGTCTAATTACCCCTTTTCGCGGTAGTATCATCTTATTACATGACTTACATCATGGTTTAGAGCACTTTTATCACTGACCTTTACATCATAATAAAAGCAGAAAATACAAGCAGCTGATATTATGGAACAGACATAAAATTTTAAAAATGAAACTATGAAACAGCTTATTTTAATATTACTCGTTTTTACCCTGCCATTTGCGCAGGCGCAAAATTTTAAGCTAAACCCAGCTTCCACCGAGCTAACCGTTGATGGCACTTCTTCCATTCACGATTGGACTATCAACGCTGAGCAATTTACAGGAACTGCTGAGATTGTTTTAGAAGGAAAAGATATAGGAGATATAAAAAGTCTTACCTTCTCAGTACCGGTGAAAAGCTTAAAGAGTGGAAAATCTGCAATGGATGATAACACTTATGAAGCACTGAAGGCTAAATCTCACCCAAACATTAGCTATAAGCTAAATGAAATTGTGAGTAAGACTCAATCAGGCAACTCAACAATAATGGATACCAAGGGCAACCTAACTATTGCCGGGGTTACCAAAACCATCAATATGAAGGTAACCACTGATGTTTCCAGTAATGTAGTATTCGATGGAAAGGTAACTTTTAAAATGACTGATTTTAAAATTGATCCGCCCACTGCAGTATTTGGTACTATAAAAACAGGTGATGAAATCACCATTAACTTCAAAGCAAATTACACAAAATAAAAATAAAATAAACCACAATTAAAACAACATAATCATGAAAAATCTATTTAGAATAATGACTATTGCGCTGCTCCTTGGGGTGGGTAACTTTGCCATCGGGCAAAATAACCGGACATTACAATTTTTCAGACCTGTAGGTCAGGAAGGTTTAAATGTCTTTGAAACTTCGAAAAAAGACACCGTAGAATTTACTGGATTAAAGGTTCGTATCGGTGGGGATTTCGCCATGCAGTTCCAGGCTCTTGACCAAAGCAATAGTTTGGACAGTCTCGTAGAATTGGGCAGCAACTTTAACTTGCCTACTGCCAACTTAAATATTGATGTTCAATTATATGATGGTGTAAGAATGCACTTACGTACCTATCTTTCTTCAAGAAACCACGCTGAAGCATGGATTAAAGGAGGGCACTTACAAATTGACAAGCTAGATTTCGTTAGAGAAGGCTTCTTAGAAGGCTTTATGAATTATGCTACTCTTACCGTTGGTTTGGATGAATTCAACTATGGAGATGCTCATTTTAGAAGATCTGACAATGCACGTGCTATATATAACCCATTTGTGGCCAACTATATAATGGATGCTTTCTCTACTGAAGCTTTTGGAGAGTTGACCTTACAATCTGAAAACAGTGGATTATTAGCGGTTATAGGTCTAACCAATGGTAAATTAAATCAAAGTGTGGTCCTAAATGCCAACTCAGATAACAAGCCATCCTTTTTTGGTAAATTAGGTTATGATAAGCAACTGAATGAAGACCTTAGATTGAGACTGACTGGATCTTGGTACATAAATAATGGAACAACTACAGGAACCTGGTTATACGGTGGTGATAGAGCTGGTGGTAGATATTATAATACAATGACTACCCTAGATGGTGACGGTTCAAATTTCGAACCTCGTTTTAATGCTCGATTTACTGAACTAACTGCAATTCAAGTGAATCCATTTATAAAATTCAAAGGTTTTGAGTTCTTTGGAATCTATGAAGTGGCTTCTAATGGAGGCGATGCAGGTGGATCATTTACACAAACAGCTGCTGAACTCATTTACCGCTTTGGAGCAGATGAAGATTTCTACTTGGGTGGACGTTATAACGCTGTAACAGGTAGTAGAACAGATGCTGCTGCCACTCAAGATATTAACAGGTTTAATGTAGGTGCTGGATGGTTCATCACTAAGAATATCATGACAAAATTAGAATATGTATCTCAATCTTACGAAGGTGACGGTTGGAATAACTCTAAATACGATGGTGGTCAATTTGACGGATTCAATATTGAAGCAGTAATAAGCTTCTAAAATTTAAATTGTAACTTACAAGACCTCCTCTTAGATTAAGTTCTTAAGGAGGTCTTTTTACTTTAAATAATCGCAGGTCATGAGTAAAATTAAAGTCCTTTTTTACATTCTTACTCTAAGCTTTATGGCTACTGAAAAGATGTTTGCTCAAAACAATGGTGGTGATGCTGTAACAAAATCGATCTACATTGACCACGAAAAAAGCCGTATCGAAATATTAGGTAAGACAAACGTTAACCATTTTAAATGTAGCTTTAATGTAGCTACTCTTAAAGAAGAGAACACCGTGCATTTAAAATCTCAAAGTAATGAACAACAGGTAGTAGGCGGAAAAATTCAATTAAAAGTAGATGCTTTTAATTGTGATAATACGCAAATGACGAATGATTTTAAAAACCTGTTAAAATATAAAACACATCCCTTCATTACTGTTCAGGTAAAAAAGATTACAAATGTTTCTCACAACCAATTTGCTGTAGAAACTTCCATAAAACTTGCTGGTGAAGAGCAAACATATACCATGAACCTCACCTCTAGCTCTAATAACAGCTTCATTCAATGTTACGGAAAACAAGAAATTTGTATTTCTGATTTTGGCTTGGTAGCCCCAGAAAAATTTTTCGGAATGGTCAGAGTAAGTGAAGATATTAGCATCAACTTCTATCTCGTTTTAGAAATCAAATAATTGCACCCCCTTATAGCCCTGAATTAATTGTTACCTGCAAAAATAAACTAAATCAATTCCGGTGCTTTAGCGGGCCTATCTTTCCCCAATAACATGGTGTAAAGAGAACTGCAATTGTGTTTTACTTGAATCTCTTGGTTGTTTGTTCCATAATGCCAAATTGTGCTCTCAAATTTCCTTTCACGACATACCCCAGCCCCAGGTACAATCTATTCCTGTCGAAATACTCAATGTTTTCTCGCTCTTCCCCATTTATGAATATTTCATTATAAATCGGAATATAAAATCCACCCGGGGCAAATTTCTTCTGCAGTTACCGGAATGTTAATGAATAGTGCATATCTAAACCTTGTCCTAAGATTCTGAGTATCCACAAAACGCTGTTCATACCTGAACCTATGATTTAAATTCACACTGTAAATACCCTGCCTCAATAACGCTTCCTGATAAATCCTGTTTTCATAAAAAGTGTTGTCAGGTTCTCCTTCCATTTCACTGGTAATATTTCCATAACCTAAAGTGAATGTAGCTGAGTTATCTTTCAGGTGATATTGAAGACCTGTCCTTAATAATAGCTGCTCTAAATCGCCAATAATATTATGATTTCTGTATTGTGCTTCCGCATGTATGCCCCACTGGCTTTCCTCAAACTTTAGTCCACCAAAATACATGTACCAGGCACCTAAATCACTGGTGTTTTGGGAGGTCACTTTGTTACAAATCAATAAAAATAATAAAACCGAAAAAGTAATTTTTAATCTTGTAATCCTCATTCTAAAAAAATTCAATATTTAATGCTAGTTCAATTAAACAAATGTAGAAACAAGATTAATTAACACCTTTAACATTAGTTTTTAAATGATACAAGCCTTTTGAAGCGGTAATAAACAGCTCATCATTGTCTTTCCCTCCAAAGCAGATATTGGCTGTCCAATCTTCCTCAATTTCTAAGTGACGAATAGCTTTCCCTTCACTATCAAACACGTCTACACCCTCTCCGGTAAGATAAATATTGCCCTCAGAATCCAATGTCATTCCATCAGATCCTTGTTTGATTAGCATTTTTCTTTCTGCCACAGTACCATCTGCCTTAATTGAATACCGGTAAATTTTATTATCTTGATTATCTGCCACATATAACAAATTATTTGCCGATGATCCTACAATACCATTAGGCTGTATGAGGGTTGAATCCAAAAGAACAGGTGAACCTTTACCTTCTAATAGTAAATAAACACCTTTAAAAGATAGGGTGTCATGGTCTCCCTCCCAATAGGGTCTTTTATAATAGGGATCGGTAAAATAAGCATTCCCATTCTTATGCACCCAAACATCATTAGGGCCATTATATGCAACTTCACCTTCAGGATTGAGTATAATCTTTTTTTCTCCATCCAGCGTATATTTCCATAATTGATTATACATATCGGCACATGCCCAGAAATTATCTTCTGTATCAAAGTATAGTCCGTTCGATCTGCCTGCATCAGTGGAAAAAGTATCTAACTTTCCCTCTACTGAATAGCGAAGGATTAAATTATTAGGTTGGTCTGTAAAATAGACGTCTCCTTCAGAGTTAGCAGTCGGACCTTCCGTAAAACTAAATCCACTAGCTATTTGACTAACTTCGGCTTGCTTATCAAAAGGAATTTGCACTTGTGGTTCGCATGAAAAAAGTGCTGTAACAATAAAACATATACCTACTAAAAATAAAACTTTAATCTTTTCCATATAATACACTTAAATAACATGACAAAAATAAGTATTAAAATTGGATTGGGGGTATCAATTTCCATCAATGGCATTTCAGAAGTAATCTGCATATCAAAAATATACCAGTCATCACATTTTTGATGACCAACAACTATTGAGCCCTTATTTTTTACTAATTTGATAGCTGAATTAATCTGAAACATTTATGAAAAAATATTTATATGCATTATTAGGGTTCTGTTTAATAGGACTCCACCCTGTTTTTGCACAAGAAGAAACTAATTATGTAAAAGAAAACTACAATAAAGAGGAAGTTTATATACCTATGAGGGATGGTGTAAAATTATATACTGCTATCTATACACCAAAAGAAGGTAAAAACCATCCTATTATGATGCAAAGAACCTGCTATAGTATTGCTCCCTACGGAGCAGAGGCATTTAAGCGCTCTTTAGGCCCCTCAAAATTCTTAATGGAAGATAAATTTATCTTTGTTTACCAGGATGTACGAGGGAGATGGATGTCGGAAGGGGAGTTTACTAACATGACCCCTAATATCCCTGGCAATAAGCACAAAAAAGAAGCTGATGAAAGCTCAGATACATTTGATACTATAGACTGGTTATTAAAATACTTAAAAGGTAAAACCAACGGAAAAGTAGGACAATGGGGCATAAGCTACCCGGGTTTTTATACCGCAGCCGCCTTGCCTGATGCTCATCCGGCTTTAAAAGCGAGCTCACCCCAGGCACCTATTGGAGATTTCTTTTTTGATGATTTCCATCATAATGGAGCCTACTTGCAAAGTTATACTGCAGCCTACCCTGTTTTTGGTTATCAAACAGATACTACCACCACCTCTTGGTACGGAGAGGCCCTCACAAGAATGCGTACCGCAAATGCCATTGATGGATATGATTACCACTTAGAGCTTGGTCCGCTTAAAAATATTACAGAAAAGATTCACTATGACAATGAATTTTGGCAACAAACGGTAGACCACCCCAATTATGATGAATTCTGGCAAAAAAGAAGCATAATTCCGCATTTAAAGGATGTTAACCATGCTGTTATGGTAGTGGGGGGATGGTTTGATGCAGAAGATTTATTTGGCCCGCTTAATATTTATAAAACCGTAGAGAAAAACAACCCAAAAACGTACAATACTATTGTGATGGGTCCATGGAGTCATGGCGACTGGGCCAGAGAGCGCGGTATTCAAAAAGTAAATCATATTTACTTTGGAGATAGTATTTCCACCTTTTATCAAAAAGAAATTGAACGCACCTTCTTCAATCACTTTTTAAGAGATGGTAAGGACAAGCCCAATTTACCGGAGGCTTACATGTTTGATACCGGCTTAAAAGAATGGCAAAAATTTGATGTATGGCCTCCTCAAATTCCTAAAACTACTTTAGGCTTCAAAGAAAATGGTGTTTTAAGCATTAATGAAACAGGTAGTGCAGATGTAGCATTCGAATATATCTCTGATCCGGCAAAACCTGTGCCGTACACCTCATTTACTGAAGGCGTAACTTTTACCCCGCGAGCCTACATGACGGACGACCAAAGGCATGCCAGCCATAGACCCGATGTATTGACCTTTGAAACAGCTGCTTTAGAAGATGATTTACTTTTAGCTGGAGAAATAAAGGCTAAGCTAAGGGCTGCTATTTCCTCCACAGATGCAGATTTTATCGTGAAAATTATTGATGTATACCCACCAGATCATGAAAGTTATGAGCACAATCCTGACAATATTATAATGGGTAACTACCAACAGTTGGTAAGGGCTGAGGTATTTAGAGGCCGTTTCAGAAACAGCTTTGCAGAACCGGAGCCTTTCGTGCCAAATGAAGTAACAGATGTAGAATATGTACTACAAGATATACTCCACACTTTTAAAAAGGGACATAAAGTAATGGTACAAATCCACAGTACCTGGTTTCCATATATTGATAGAAATCCTCAGAAATATGTAGATAATATTTATGAAGCAAATGAAGAAGATTTCATTAAAGCTACTATCACTATAAAAGGAGATTCTAAAATTGAAATTGGGGAACTGAATAATGTTCCTGTTCCTCTGGAATTGGAAATGCAAAAGAAATAAAATTAACTATCTCATCAAAAGGCATCTATCTGGATGCCTTTTTTTATGCTTATTTTTTAAAACCAAAATCAGAGTATAGAGTGCCCCTGAGCGATGTCCGTACGTTGAAAACGTCAGACATCTAATGGTTAACATGCATTCGTCTCAATAGCCTGGCAAATCCAACATTTACTCAAGATGTCTGACCTCTGAAGAGGTACCGAAATTAATTCTATAAAGGTTAACTTACATGTAGACACAATAAATTGCCCAGTGGATCAAAATATTTTACATAAAAAAAGCCCCTGCATTTAATAAATACAGGAGCTAGTTAACCTAAATATGCTGTAGGAGAAGCCAGCCAAAGGCTGGTCAGCCTTTGGCTGAGATAGTCTCAGCTCAATAGCACTGAAAAAGGAGTTCCGTTAGCCACCTTTATGGCCCTCTCATTACATTAAAAACCGAGCAAGCAAATTTTAGCACAATGGTCACATGTTCAACTTATATTAAAAGCGTTGAAAATATCACGACATAAAAAAAGCCGCTACATGTAAATGCAGCGGCTAGTTAACCCCTAAATATGCTGTAGGAGAAGGATTCGAACCTCCACGAAGCAGTTAGGCCTGATAATCACGATAAACTGAAAAACAAATTATCGTGAGGACACCAGGCTTTGTGCTGAACTCTTCACCCCCGAGATAGGAGGGCATGTCTGCCAGTTTCATCACCCTACAATGTATAAAATTTCAAAATTGATAGCTTTAAGTGAATATCTCTCGAAGAGATAGTGCTGACATTTATCGTCAGTACAGTTTCATCACCCTACAATGTTAAAAAGAAAAGCACTTTTTGCTGTTCTGATATTTCAAAGGTAATAAAAAGATCAATACGTTAAATACTATTTAACAAAAATAATAAATAAATACAGATAATGTAATTTTGAAGCGTTTTTAATATATTAATGATAAAACAGCTCCAAAAATATGAAATATATTACCAAATTGATAATGAGGAAATGTGGTATTTTGGATCGCTAAAGCGATGGTCAACCGCCAATGCGCAGGGACGCAAAGAAATGCTTCTCAATTTTAAGTTGTACTTATTTCCACAACTAATACAAAGTTTAAAAGCGATGTCGGCACGTTGCCAAGGTCAGACATGCTCTACCGCGAAACATTTTTTTGCATCTTAGCGACTTTGCGGTTAACCCAGCCGAAGGCTTAACCTACTCATTAATAAGGAAGATCCTGTTATTAATCTCATCAATAAATTCGTCCAGGTATTGAGGTAAAAAGCCTTTATTTTGGTCAATATACCAGTACCGTCTCTCTCCCTCAAAATTATATTCTAAATAAAGGCCTCCTTGATCAGCAGCATCCGGCTGACCAATTATATGATCAGTTTCATTAAATAGCTCCTCAGGAATTAAATCTTTTAATTCACTGGCCATTTGAAAATCATTATTACTTAACTCCACATTAAAACTACCATTATAAGGCATTTGCAGATTGGGATATTCAGGTATTGTATCTTCTAAAAGTCGATTTTCCTCTACTTTGTACATCAGAATACATGATTCCTGCACGCATTCACCATAAAAATGACCGAAAATAAGATAGTCGGTTTCAACCACTTCATCATCTTTACAAGAAAAAAGACAGAAACTTAATAAAAGCAGGGCTAATAGATTTTTCATAATATCATTTTTAACGAATTATAATTTAATAAAATTCTTATTAAAATAGAGTCTTCTTAAAAAGCTTTAAAAGTATTTTGCTCAAAAAACCTGCACTTGCTTAAAACTATTTGGGAATAATCATTAATTAAAAAAATACAAAGCAGATTTTTCAAAGTTTAGTGGTTTTTAAATAAGCCTTAAAATAGAAAAGGGTAGCATAACGCCACCCTTTTCGCCTACAACCATAAAACTATGAACGGTAACCAGCCATCCACAGAAAGATTTCAACCAAAACCTATAGAACAATGACACACATCGGTTGAGAAAGGTTGGAATGTCTGTAAAAATATTTTAAAAATTGCTTCCTACCGCTACACGCTCTTTTAAGATTCTGGTGTTTCCTGCCGAAGAAAACAATTCAAAATAAATGATATAATAACCTACTCCTACTTTACGACCTGAATTGTCATCTCCATCCCATCGAAAGAAACCTGAAGTATTTAAAGTCTCATTATTAGCTAAAGTTTTAACTAAGTAACCTTTCGTATCAAATATTTTTACAGTGGCCAAATTGCCTACGTCACTTAATTCATAGTTTATTAAAGTGTAATTTCTTCCCGGCGCATCATGGGCAAAGCTTGGCGGTATAGCTTTGATTTCCCCGAAACTAATATTGACATTCGCTAATTGTGAATTTATCGCTCCAGGTGTGGCAAATCCTGAACTCGAAGCAGCAGATTTCCATGAATTGGGCTCATTTATTTCTACTTCGGGCGATATTCTCTCTAACGAAACTCCCTGTGAAGTTTTCAAAAAAGGAATATGCAATTCATCACTGTATTCAAACAATTCGTCCAATGCCCCATTTTCTGACAAAATATGCACAATTCCTTCTCCATTAATAAAATTGGGTAATGCTGTCACTTTAATATTCCCTACCTCAGAAGAGTTAGGATAATGATTGATTAATATAGCTGGATCAGTTGTAATGGCTAATATATCACCTGGAGCCATCACCATATTTTCTTCCGCAAATAAAACACTTTCCTGAGTGCTTCCTTTGGCTTTCCAGTTTTTAAGGTTGATGAATTTATCCGACCTGTTATAGAATTCAATAAAATCTACTCCTCCAGAGTTTGGATGATATAAAATTTCATTCAGAATGATGTCATTTTGTTCAACTTCCTCTACTAAACCGAAAGTAACAGCGCTTTTTTCCGGATTAACCAAATTGCCCGCACAATCTGTGATTTGATCAATGTTTACTGAATATCGTTTCCTTAATTGAAGTTCATTTTCCAAAATCAATTTTATTGTTCGATTATTAAGTACTTCAATACTTCCAATAGCTATTGTGGGGTCTATAGAAAACTGATCCTTTCTCAAATTAGGTAATTGAATAGTCTCATTAAATACCACTTCTATTTCAGTGGGTAATGGTGCAAAAGCTTTAATTACTTCCGGCCCAACTAAATCAGGATTATCTTCCTGAACAGAATTTAGCTTGCCGGGAGTACCTCTCTCCTGAGCCCGAGAAGCTGTCCAGTTGGAAAAACCTATGCAAGGATTACGGGTATCGATCATTTCTAAGGACCAGCCACCCTCATTTTTTTTAAAATCTTCTTTGTACCATGTGTCCCTGTAAAACACCTGGTGAACCAACTCATTTTTAAAGTTTATAATCTGAAGATCGTCTCCTGAATTATTTAAATTAGGCCATGGACTTAAAGCAACTACTCGTCCAAACTCTTTCATTAGATCCGCTCTTGAATTCGGGCATACAATCAAATACTCGTTGGGTAAAATATAATTAAGGACTAGCGCTACCGTATCTCTCGCATCCATATACCTAAGGCCGAATAGAGAAACAGGCTTATCAGTGGGATTGAAGAGTTCTATATATTGCACATCCGGTAATGACTGGTCTGTGGTAGGCTTGGCCATAATTTCAGTAATTAATAGCTGATTGAAGCCTGGATTATTAGCTCCTCCAAATAAGAACCCGTACGCTTCTTTGTCGATGGCATTGCCGAATATATCCTCTACCGCATTTAAGGTTAATGAGTAATCCGTCCCTCGCTGGAGAGACTGATTGAAAAACAGAATAATCTCATTCCCCGAAATTAAATTCACATCAAAAATATTTATTAAAGGCTCCAATTGATAGTTTCCTGGTTCAATAGCTGAACTTGTTGTTACGGTCTCATCAAATCTTAGCAAAAGAATACTATCTGCTAGAAAAATAAACTCATCAATTTGAGGCCGTTGATTATCAAATGTAAAACCTACGGCTAAATTGAAACTGCTGTTTCCGTTACAATCGGCTACCTCATCAATTGTTAATTCATAGGTTTGATTATTCACCAATGGGTCCATTAAAACAATTTCTAATCTATTCTTTACTGTTGAATCTGTACTAATTTCTGTGATATTTAATGAAGGCTCTATCAGATAATTGGCTGTTTGAAGTGAATTTAAATCCATTGATTTATTAAAGTGTAATACAATTCTATCAGGTTCCGGAAAAAAGTATTCATCAACAAACGGGCTCATTCCCGTAAAATCTGTATTTTGAACTGAATTAATATTGCCTGGTGTGCCGCCAATATTGGAGTTGGAAGCTCTCCATAAAAGAGGATCGTAACATGGCAGATCAGGATTAATTAATTCTACTGAATAACCTCCGTTTCTTTTATCCTCATCCTGGTACCAATCTCTGGTATATTCCAAGGCATCCATTATTGTACCCTCGTTATTTTTTAGGGTGATGCTATCTCCGGTAATATTTAAAATCTGCCAAGGGGAAGGCGCACTGCATCACCATACTCTCATACAACGGAAGGGCAGCAGACGGACATAAAATTAAGATATTCCTTTGGCGGCAGGATGATATCAGGAATAATACCCTCAGAACTAGTATTGTCCGTGATGCGCCAACCTGCCAAGGAAATAAATTTATCTGATCGATTGTACAATTCTATAAATTCTGCCTCAGGCAGCCCTTGAGATGGATTAGTATTGGCCAAAAATTCATTGATAACAATATCTCGATATTCAGCTTCCTCTACTTCAAAATAAAGAAAATTAACCGTATCTGGAGCCATTATATTTCCAGATACATCAGCAATATTTTGTACTATAAGCGAATACTCCAAGCCGGATTCAAAAGCCTGAGGAAAACCTAAAGTGATTGAATCATCCTCTACAAAAACCTCTGTTGGGTTTTCATTGCCTGGTATCAAATGATAATTAGCAGGATTTGAAGCCGAGCTTGAATCTATCATCTCAAATAAATTTAAGGCAATATTTTTATCATCTATTATATTGTAATCAATAATTCTAGGTGGGATAGTATCAGCAAGAAAATCTCCGAAATAGATATTGTTAAAGAAGAATCTTTCTTTATTTGAAGTAGTAAAATAACAAATGAAACCTAAGTTTTGTGCTGAATTATAAGTGTTGTGGGTTCCTAATTCAGTTTCAATATAGTTTTCCGAGCCTATGGAAGAAGTTGCGACCTTCCAGTTCCCTTCCGCATCCCTCCTTATTCTAATTCGGATATTGAAATTACTTGCAAAATCTCCCTCCAGCACCCTCCCCACTTCTGATGTGCTATTTCCGATTCTGTATAATAAACTAATTGCATCACTGGAACCATTTTCGCCAATTTCTAAGAAATAGCCTTCCTGAACGCTCAAATCATCATTGAAATCCAGTAAATTTCCAGTTTTACTTGCTAAATAAATGACTATTTTGTTGTTGCTTGAGGGATTAAAATCTACCCTTACATCAAATCTCCATTCTTTGTCATCAAGATTTACTTCATTAAAGTATGTCGAAAGATAAGCAGGACTTGAGTCAGCACTCCCGGCAGCTAATTGTAATTGAAATTCCTCATTTACAGTAAATTCAGTGGTATCTCCTGTCCATTCCGGATTTTGGGAGAAATTGCCATCTTCAAAGTTATCTGATATAATTTGAGCTTTTCCAATAGAAGCAATGAAAATAAAGGCAATTGTGGGGACTAAGGTTCTGATTGTCATGATAATTGTTATTGTTATTCATCAATTATATTACTTTTGCATAACTAATTAAAAGATGTCCGTAAAATGGGTTTGTTTTAATTTAAATTTATCTATTTACTAAAGTATACTAAATTTTTGAAAAATGAAAATTGCAGTAGTTGGAGCCACCGGATTGGTTGGTGGTGAAATGTTAAAAGTATTGGAGGAAAGAAATTTTCCTTTCGATGAACTTTTGTTAGTCGCATCTGCTAAATCGGCAGGAAAAAAGATGGCTTTTAAGGGGAAGGATTATACAGTAATTACTTTGGAAGATGCATTGAAACAAAAACCCGACTTAGCACTATTTTCAGCCGGAGGCGATACTTCTTTAGTGTGGGCTCCTAAATTTAGTGAAGCAGGAACTGTGGTGGTAGATAATAGCTCGGCCTGGAGAATGAACGAGCGAATTAAATTAATTGTCCCGGAAATTAATGCGGGCGAATTAAAAATTGACCATCGAATCATTGCCAATCCTAATTGCTCCACCATACAGATGGTATTGGCTTTAGCACCTTTGCATAAAAAATATAAAATCAAACGCATAGTAGTTTCTACCTATCAATCGGTTACAGGTACCGGAAAAGATGCCGTAGATCAATTAATGGATGAAAGAGCCGGTAGAGAAGGCAAAAAAGTATACCCTCACCCTATTGATATGAATGCTTTGCCTCATATAGATGTGTTTTTAGAGAATGATTACACCAAAGAAGAAATGAAAATGGTGAATGAAACACGCAAAATTTTCAACGATGCAAGCATTGGCGTTTCTGCTACTTGCGTACGTTTACCGGTAATGGGCGGGCATTCAGAATCTGTAAATGTTACTTTCGAAAAGGATTTTGATATTGCAGAAGTGAAAAATTTATTGAGCAATACTGATGGCGTAGTTTTGCAGGACGACCCTAAAAACAATGTTTATCCATTGCCCTTAAATGCACATGGTAAAGATGATGTATTTGTTGGCAGAGTAAGAAGGGATGATAGTAGCCCAAACACTTTAAATATGTGGGTTGTTGCAGATAACCTAAGAAAAGGAGCTGCCACCAATGCGGTACAGATTGCTGAATATATGGTAAAACACAGTTTAGTACATCCTTATGGCTTTGAGCGCGCATAAGTCACTCGACACCATATTAAAATTTATTAAAGAAAATGAGCAGGTAGATCCTGCTCATTTGGTTTTAAGGGCTAAGCAATTTCCTGATATGCCTATGAAGGAAATCGCAGAGCAGATTGCTGCAAGAAAAAAGGCAAAAGATAAATTACCGGAGTGGTATGCCCATCCCTCCCTCATTTTTCCGCCTTCAATATCAATGGAGCAATGTAGTTCTGAGGCTACTGCAAAATTTAAAGCGTCTTTGGCCATAGGTAGGAGTTTTGCAGATTTAAGTGGTGGCTTCGGAATAGACACCTATTATCTATCCCAAAGCTTTGAGGAAGCTGTTTATGTGGAACAGCAGGCCGCCTTATGTGAGTTAGCCTCTTATAATTTTAGTCAATTACAAAGGGCTATTATTGTAAAGCACTTGGAAGCAGCGCATTTTTTAACTGAAACAGCAGTTCATTTCGATTGGATTTATGTAGATCCTGCCGGAGAAACAAAAACCAGAAAAAGGTAGCTCGCTGGCATGATTGCAGTCCTGATTTAACTCTTTTATTACCGGAATTAATAAAAAAATCAGACAACATTTTGCTTAAAGGGGCACCTATGCTAGACATTTGGCAAGGAGTTCACGACCTCAATGATTTTGTGCAAAATGTGTATGTGGTAGAGTGGAGAGGGGAAGTGAGAGAACTTTTATTTCACCTCAAAAATGAAAAAAACGTAAACCCTGAAATTAAAGCCATACTTTTGGATGATCAGGGTAAGGTAGAAAAGCAATTTGTCTCCAGCAAAACAGAAGAAGAAGCTTCAGTTGCTCCTTTTTCTTTCCCCCAGAAATATTTATTAGAACCTTCTCCCGCTGTAATGAAGTCGGGCTTGTTTAAAACGCTGGCAACTACCTTTAATCTTCATAAGCTCCATCAGAACACACAGCTCTATACCAGTTCAGAGTTGCCTGTTAATTTTCCCGGCAGGAGCTTTGAAATAGTAGAAAGCATTTCGGTGAATAAAAAAGCTTTGAAAAAAGTATTGCCAGATCTGAAAGCAAACCTGAGTACCAGAAATTTTCCTATGCCTGTCTCAGATCTAAAAAAGAAGTTAGGCTTAAAAGATGGCGGGGACAAGTATCTTTTTGCCTGTACTTTGGAGGATGAAACAAAGAGACTATTGCTGTGCAAAAAAGCCTGACTGCCCTATAGGTAATTTTAGCGCAGCGAACTACGAATTATTAATAGGTATGAGTCTGTGACTTTAAAATAAAGTCCTCCAAAGAGATATTGAACTCCAAACATAATTGTTGATACTAACCGAGTCACAGACTCTAAATTATTGGAAATTCCTTAGAGCCCTACGCAACGCTAAGGGTAGTTGACTCTATACTAGTTGAGCAGTCGTGGAACCCTTTTAAATATTCTTAGCTTTATAAAATTATAATTGCTTCCAAATATTAGGATTTAAAAAAATGTGACATATTTACGTAAGTATTAGGTACTTTTAATTATACGTCAACTAAGCACCTTTGAAGCTCAAATGTAAGACCTGCCCACGAAACTAATAAACTTACCCTAGCGGATAAGTAAGTTAGAGAGTTTAGTATACAGCTGCCTGTTCCTCTCTCAATAAAAGGCGATAGTATTCCCATAAAAGTGTTGTATATATTTAATAAGATGAAACAGTTGACAATTTTTGCCTCATTACTTTTGTACACTATTTTAGCAAATGCTCAAGACGGATAATATATCTAAGACATCATTTTCAGATAGGATTAAATATAACTTCTTTCGCCACTCAGGTTACTCACATTAGTCATCCGAATTATGAATTTTACAAAAACCCCAAAGGCCCAGGTATAAATTTAGAGTACAACTATACGCTAAATGAGTATTTTACTATAGCTTCCCGAGTTGGATTCTCTCAATCATTCAAGGCGAATAGCTCTGAATATTTCTGGAATGATGGAAGCCCAGTAACCAAAGAATTATCTTCTGAAAATAGGATGCTTTATTCAAATTTATCATTGAGGTTATGTCCACTCCCTGAAAGACTTGGTTGGTTTAGAATTGAACTGGGTGCCATTTATTCTAATATTATTGGTGAATTTTCATCAAACTTAATTTATTCGGACCGTAATGTAGCAAATGAATTTGGTACACGTGACGATAACTTCGGTCTGCTTGGGGCAATTGATATTGTGGTAATAAAAAAACTTAACTATAATATTGGTTTAAGAACAGAAGTAATATCAAGTTATATTACCAATTTAAATAAAAAAGAAAGATTTGACGGCAATGCATGGCTATTCGGGGTATACCTTGGATTTTAAAAGAAAGTAAGAAACCGTAGAGCCATGCGGAACTCTAAGCACAGCTAGCACCTTTTATTTTACAAAACTATAAATCACCAGCAAAATAATCAGCGGCAATCCGTAAAATTTCAAAATCCTCAACCTGTTAGGCGCCTCATGCCACCAAAGCATCCACCAGGGCTTAATATAACCCAAAATTACAGTCACCATTAGTAAAGCTAAAATAATCTTAAATAACTGCATTTTTTAATCGGGTAAATAATAAGAATCATCGAATTTAGGTGAATTCTCGAAACAATTTTGTGATTAATATCGAAAATCGGACAAATTATTTATTTATGATCACTATTGCAAAAAACGAGCAATACGAGTTGTTAGTGGACATTGTCAACAACCGTGCTTTTTTAACTATCAAAGGATTTTGGAGAAATGAAGCTGATATTCCAGGCTATTTGGAAGACTGGGACCAGGCATTAGGTATGCTCAAACCAGGCTTTACACTATTAACGGATGCTACCAACATGAGCATTCACCCAGGTGAAGTGAGAGATATACACCAGAGAGCACAGGAAAAAATTATTTCAGCAGGTGTGCAGAAAGTTGCAGAGTTACATTATGAAACAGTAGCTGTCATGCAGGTTAATGGTTTAGCCTCTGAAAGCGGATTACCTAGGAAAAACTTTACGGACAGGAAAGAAGCGCGTGTTTGGTTGGAGAGTGCCTGAGCTGTCTTTTAAATTCTTTACTTCCTGTTAATTTACAGCAAAGTTGAAGGGCTGCTTTTCTAGATCTAAAAGTAACCCTTTTTAATGTTCACCTTTATGTCCTCTCTTCTCTGTAAAAAAGACTTAATTGAGGTTTCAACACCCTCATAAATTACTAGTAACTCAGCAATTCATTCATATATCAACAACCTTTTTAACCTAACTAATGTTAGTTGGGTAAATAGGATAAATTGATTTATCTTTAAGGCTGAATTGCATTTTTAAATATTATATCAACAAATACTCAATAATATATGGATTTTGGATTGAATGAGAACCAACAAATGATTGCCCAAATGATCAGAGATTTTGGCGCTAAAGAAATTACGCCTTCAAGAGATCAGTGGGATGAAGATCAGCATTTTCCGGTTGAGGTAATGAAAAAATTAGGTGGACTAGGTTTAATGGGTGTACTAGTGCCTCAGGAATATGGTGGTTCAGGCTTTGGTTACGAAGAATATGTAACAGCCATTTTAGAGCTATCTAAAATCGATCCTTCCATAGGTTTATCTATGGCGGCACATAATTCTTTGTGCACAGGGCATATATTACAGTTTGCTAACGAAGAACAAAAGAAAAGATGGTTGCCTAAATTAGCTACCGCCGAATGGATTGGGGCTTGGGGATTAACAGAACCCAACACAGGTTCTGATGCAGGAAATATGCGCACGACTGCAGTGCAAGATGGTGACCATTGGGTAATTAATGGTGCTAAAAACTGGATTACCCATGGTAAATCGGGTGATATTGCTGTTGTAATCGTAAGAACCGGTGAAGTGGGTGACTCTCATGGAATGACTGCCTTCGTGATTGAGCGTGGTACGGAAGGCTTTAAAGGTGGCAGAAAAGAAAACAAGTTAGGCATGCGTTTATCTGAAACGGCTGAAATGATTTTCGAAGATTGCCGAATCCATAAAGACAATATTTTAGGCGAAGTGGGCCAAGGTTTTATTCAGTCCATGAAAGTATTGGATGGTGGTAGAATTTCTATTGCGGCCCTTTCATTAGGCATTGCACAAGGTGCTTACGAAGCCGCTTTAGCTTACAGCAAAGAAAGACATCAGTTTAATCAACCCATTTCCAATTTTCAGGGGATAGCATTTAAGCTTGCCGATATGGCAACTGAGTTGGAGGCTGCTAAATTATTAACTTTCCAGGCTGCTGATTTAAAAAACAGAGGCAAAAGTGTAAATAAAGAATCAGCTATGGCTAAATATTTCGCTTCTGAAGCTGCTGTTAGAATTTCTACAGAAGCAGTGCAGATATTTGGTGGTTATGGTTATACCAAAGATTACCCGGTGGAGAAATTCTACCGTGACTCTAAACTTTGTACTATAGGAGAAGGTACCTCTGAAATTCAAAAATTAGTGATTAGCAGAGCTATCTTGAAATAGAAATTACTCACATTAATATAGCTAAACCTTCTGTTTTTTACAAAGCAGGAGGTTTTTTTATGCTCTTTGAGCTACCCTACAATGTAAATAAATCCTAAACATAAGACCTTTAACATCGTTGTAAAAAGTGAACAAACAATTACAATATATGAATTTATTTAAACGAGTTTTTGTAGCAAGTTTATTCATGAGCCTGATAAGCTTCACTACTTTTTCACAAATTAAAAATTATCAATTACCTCAAACATTAAGGTTATTACAGCTATTGGACGAGTCGGTGCAATTAGTCCACTGGAATGCCGAAGGGTCTGGAGCTTATAATCTGCATGAGTTGACAGATGAATTTCATGCCGACTTAGATGGCTTTAAAGATCAAACTGCAGAAAGACTTAGAGTCTTGCGAATGTACCCTGAAATTTCTCATGAAAAATTAAATCAGAATGAGAATATTCGCCTTCCTGAAGGTAAAATCAAGGTGCAGGATGCCTTGCAATATTTAATTAGCAACTATGAAGTAGTTATTGTCACCCTTGAAGATAAAATTAAAAATTCGGCTGACGATCTGGTAACTCAAGATTTATACATTGGTTTAAAAGGTGCACTTCAATTGCAACAGTGGAAATTAAAGATCCAACAGGAGTAATATTAGGTTTTCTAATATCTTCAAATTACCTTTGCAGTCCTTAAAACAATCCCTAACTATTTGGGGAATAAATATATAGATGAAGTTTTAAGAAAGCTCGTGGAAGGAGGTGTATAATATATGATCCAAATAAACGTAAAAGAAAACGAATCGATCGATAAGGCTTTGAAACGCTTTAAGAAGAAGTTTGAGAAAACAGGTGCTTTGAAAGAAGTACGTGCTCGTCAACACTTTGTGAAACCTTCTGTTGAAAGAAGAAAAGAAGTTATTCGTGCAGCATATAGACAAAAAATGAGGGATTTAGATAGCTAATATTTTAGCTTTTTTAAATTCTTTTTATTAAGTTAGTATTCGTCATTGTATTGGCGGATACTAACTTTTTTTATGCTCAATACATTCTTGAAATATCTGCAATTTGAAAAACGATATAGTGGCAATACGCTTATATCTTATCGTTCAGATTTAGAACAATTTGTAGCTTTTCTGGAAAAACAGTATCAAACTGATGAGCTACTGAAAGCAGAACACAGGCATGTCCGCTCATGGATAGTGGCTCTCATGCAAGAGAAAATTGCCCCCCGATCTATCAATAGGAAAATGGCCTCTTTACGCAAGTTTTATAAATTTGCAATTTCACGCGAAGCTATTACCATCAATCCGATTCAAAAAATACAAGCTTTAAAATCTTCCAAAGATCTACCACAGTTTGTGCATGAGGCAGACATTAATGACCTTTTAACACTATTTGAATTTGATAATGACTTTGAAGGTAGCAGAGACGCGTTCGTAATGGAACTACTTTACGGAACGGGTATTCGCTTGTCTGAATTGATAGGATTAACTTTAGCAGATTTCAATTTACATTCTCGGACGATCAAAGTCCTGGGAAAAGGAAATAAAGAAAGAATTATTCCTTTTCATCAGGCATTGAAAGAAAGGTTAGAGCAATATCTTTTTCATAAAAAAGAGGTATTCCCGTACAACGAGAACGACCCCCTGATCGTTAGTATAAAAGGAGAGAAGTCATACCCCATGTTGATATATAGAGTAGTCAGAAAATACCTGGATCAGTGCACCAGCATAGATAAAAGAAGCCCTCATATTTTGAGACATACTTTTGCTACGCATTTATTAAACAAGGGTGCCGACCTGAATGCGGTAAAAGACTTATTAGGCCATAGTAGCCTCGCAGCCACACAGGTTTATACCCATAATTCGCTTGACAAGCTCAAAGCAGTTTTTGATCAAGCACATCCTAAAGCATAATTTATAACTTTTAAACCATAAATATTATGAAACTACAAATGCATTCCATCCATTTTGACGCAGACGTTAAACTATTAGGTTTTATTCAAAAGAAGATAGATAAGTTGGAAACGTTTTACGACCGTTTTATTGACGGAGAAGTGTTTCTCAGAATAGATAAAGATTCTCAAAATGAAAATAAACTTATTGAAGTAAAACTTAATATTCCGGGTGGACAGTTATTTGCCAAGGAGAAAAAAGATTCGTTTGAAGCAGGTGTGGATAGTGCTGTGGAAGCTTTAAGAAGACAAATTAAAAAACATAAAGAAAAGCAAATTGCACATATGTAATTTATATTCAATCGAAGTCATAAAGCCCGGTAAAGCCGGGCTTTTTTGTTTTAAGGTTTTGGCCTATCATTTTCTAATTAGCGTGGAACTCAGGTTAAAACTATTCGTTTCAATTCTTGGTATTATATTTGAACCATCTTTTACTAAAAAGCATTACATAAGCCCACAATTATTATTTATACCTTTTACATGAGAAAATCCATCTTTTTTATCTTTGCTTTGAGTTTATATTTTGCATCTACTTCCAAGGCACAATATGTGATGGAGCAAGATAGCACTATCCTCATCAATAATATGTATATACAAATTGAGGTAACCGCCTCAGTGAATGCCCTCTACAATGGAGAGCATAAAAAGGCGGAAAGAGACTTTCGCTGGTTACGATATCGTTTCCCTAACCATCCATTGCCTTACTTTTTGTTTGGCTTAAATGAGTGGTGGAAAATAATGCCTGAGCCTCATAATACATCGCGCGATGATATCATGTTAGCCTACATGGACACTGCTCTGGTACATGCTGAAAGACTTTATGAAGAAAACCCTGAAAATATTGAAGCTTCATTTTTTCTATCGGCTATACACGGGTTTAAAGGTAGATTATATGCAGAAAGAGGCAGCTGGACTAAAGGTGCTTTCTCGGCTCGGAATTCACTCAAGTACCTTGAAATAAGTAAGGGTCAAAAAGATTTAAGCCCAGAATTTCTCTTTGGCGATGGATTATATAATTATTACCGCGAGTGGATACCTGAAAACTATAAAATATTAAGACCGGTTCTTAGGCTGTTCGATTCTGGGGATAAAGAGTTGGGGATAAAACAACTGACCACTGTTTCGCGAACTGCCTTTTATACCCGCACAGAAGCACAATATTTTCTGATGAGAATTTTGGCAGTAGAAGAAGGTGAAGTCTATAAAGGATTGCAACTATCAGAATACTTGCATGAAACATTTCCAAAAAATGCTTATTTCCATAGATATTATGCCCGATTATTGTATTCAACTGGTCGCGTAAATGATGCTAAAGAGGTCTGCTTAAACATAATCCAAAATATTGATAGTACCATGGCCGGCTATGGCGCCACTTCAGGCAGATACGCAGGATTTTTCCTGGGCCAAATCTATGAAAGAACAAATAAGCTGGATTCCGCCAAGCATTATTACAAAAGAGCAATAGAATTTTCAGAAAGTATTGATGAAGAAGAAGCAGGATACTATCTATACAGTGTATACCACTTAGGGCTTATTGCAGAAAAGGAAGGAGACAAGAAATTAGCTGAAATCTATTACAAAAAAGCAAAAAAGAAAGCTAAAAGAGGTGAAACAGTTTTTGATAATGCTAAAGATAAGCTGAAAGAATTGTAATTTTAAGGCGGATGACGTCTAGAGACTTTATAGTAACACCTATTGTTTTTTTAGTATTGATGCTATTGGCCTTTCTTATGCGAGAGGTTTCGGCATCTAATGAAACTAAAAAATATTTCTATCCAGCCCTACTTTTAAAAATGGTGGGGGCCATCGGTGTGGGGCTTATCTATCAATTTTATTACGGAGGAGGAGATACTTTTGCCTATTTTAGCCACGGAGCCCGGCATATTGTAAATGCTTTTCAAGACGATTTTTCTATAGGAATCAAGCTTTTAACTGCCAATGGTGAATTTGACCCTGAAACCTATAAATTTTCCTCTAAAATATGGATGTATAGAGATACCACCTCCTACTTTATTGTGAGAATTGCGGCAGTATTCGGGTTAATAACCTTCAATACTTATAGTGCAGTTGCATTATTATTCGCTTTCTTTTCATTTTGGGGCTTGTGGTTAATGTATCAGTCCTTCTACAAAATTTACCCCGAGCTAAAATGGCCATTAGCTATTGCTATCTTTTTTATTCCTACTGTATTTTTTTGGGGCTCCGGCATCTTGAAAGATACTGTTACCCTGGGTGCAGTGGGTTTTTTGGTGTACGCATTTATTCAAATATTTTTTGAGCGAAAACATATTCTATTTAATAGTTTACTTCTCTTATTGGCTATTTATGTTATTTATTCTGTTAAGCTTTATATCCTTCTTAGCCTGGCCCCAGCTATGGTTTTCTGGTTTTTTATTTACAGAATAGGCCGCATACCTTCCTTAGTGGCCAAAGTACTCATTGCTCCTTTCTTATTAGTCATTGGTTTATTTTTAGCCTATTATGTGGCTTTAAAGGCGGGAGAAGATAATGATAAATATGCCTTAGATAAAATTGCAGAAACTGCACAAGTTACAGCTTATGATATCCGTTATTGGACAGGAAAGGATGCCGGCTCTGGCTATTCATTAGGCGAATTAGACGGAACAATAGGAAGCATGATTAGGCTTGCACCCCAGGCTGTAAATGTAGCACTATTCAGACCCTATTTGTGGGAGGTAAGAAATCCCCTCATGTTATTATCGGCGATAGAAGCCTTTATCCTCTTCATTTTATTTATACGCTTATTTATCAGAAATAAGATTGGGCATATTATAAGTAGCATAAAGGTGCCTATTATATTGTTCTGCCTTATTTTTTCATTAGTTTTTGCATTTGGGGTAGGCATATCTACCTATAATTTCGGAACACTTTCCCGCTACCGAATCGTAATGGTGCCGTTTTTCTTAATTGCAATTTTCCTTATAGACTTCCATGCTTCGGCAAAAAAGCAAAAGACAGATGAGGAGCTTAGCTAAAACTTGTTTAATACCTGGAGAAATTGAGTAATTATATTAAAGAAGTATCGATTAATCACGGTTAGATTGTAAATTTACCCTCTCTTAAAAATAAAAATTCGTGGCTTACCAATATTTAACTCAACAAGCGATTCATCAGTTTATTCACTCTGCACTAAAAGAGGATATTCAAGACGGGGATCATTCCTCTTTGGCCTCCATTCCTTCAGATAAACTCAGTACAGCTCAATTAATTATTAAAGGACATGGCATATTAGCCGGGGTGGAAATGGCTCAGCATATTTTCAAGGTAGTTGATGAAAACCTGAAAGTCGAAGTGTTTAAAAAAGACGGGGACTTAGTAAAATACGGTGATATAGGACTTAAAGTGAGTGGATCTGCCATTTCTATTTTAAGTGCGGAAAGATTGGTACTGAATTGTATGCAAAGGATGAGTGGGATTGCCACCTACACTCATCAATTAAGCCAGATGATTAACCATACCAAAGCTAAATTGTTGGATACTCGAAAAACCACGCCTAATTTCAGGATAGCAGAAAAATGGGCCGTGGCGATTGGTGGGGGTAAAAACCATCGTTATGGACTATTTGATATGATTATGCTAAAGGATAACCATAATGATTTTGCAGGTGGAATAACACAGGCTGTTAAGGCCACCAAAAAATACTTATCGGAAAAATCGCTTCATTTAAAAATTGAAGTAGAGACTCGTAACCTGGAAGAAGTAAAAGAAGCTTTAAATGTTGAAGGAGTAGATGTAATTATGTTGGATAATATGACAACAGATATGATGAAGAAAGCAGTTTCAATCATAGGGGGTAAATGTGAAACGGAGGCCTCTGGAGGCATTACAGAACAAACAATTGCCACCATTGCAGAAACCGGGGTTGACTATATTTCTGTAGGAGCACTAACACATTCTTATAAAAGTTTAGATATCAGTTTGAAAGCGGTTTCCTGATCCCATAAAAATGAGATATATTTGCACTCCCGTTTCGGGAGATAGAATTTAGAAACACAAAAAAATTATAATACTTAGGAAATGCTTGTTAAAACTAAAAAATATAAGCTGGATAACGGCACATACATAAAAACCGGTCTCAAAAACATTGTAAAAGAGCAGTGGTGGGTCTTTTTAATAGCTTTAGCGCTTTGCTGTGGTTATTTTTTCGCTCCTAGCATCTGGTGGTTCATAGGAACAGGGATAGCATTGTTACTTTATTTTTTATTCTGGGTTATTCAATTTGCAGGAGTTACGCAATTAGAACAGTACAAAATATTGTTTGAGAAATTATCTTACGAAATAACCTCTCAACAGATTTTAATAAAATTGAATACTAAACAAGGTATGCCTGTGAAATGGGATCAGGTAAAATCTGCCAAAATCGGTAAAAAAGCCTTCATTTTTGTGTTGTCCAAAGCACAATTTATTTACCTACCCTACAAAATTTTTAATACTGAAAACGAGAAAAAGTTTGTAGAAACTATTTTGAAAAGAAAAAATTTGGTCAAGCAAACTGCTAAATAAACAAAATTTTAATCCTTAAAAGGCCTCTTAATGATTTGAGAAGCCTTTTTTCTTGAGGATACTCATGAAAAACAAAAATAAGCTCAAAAATTGAGTTGGACGGCTTCAATGCATGTTTCTTAAGTTTAAAATTTAAGTAAAAAACCTCAATAAAGAGAAATTTTACTAAATAATGAGGTTTCAACTAAAGTTCTAAATTTTTGCAAGCAAATTTTATTCTTTATCTTTTGCCTTGATGCAAAAGATACAAAAAATCAAGACAAAAAGATGTCAGCCAGAGGCTGACCAGCCTTTGGCTGGCTTCAACGCTGCAATTCAGCGCGCTCCCCGCCTTCCTGCCGGCAGGTAGGTTTGTCGACCAGCCCGCCGCTATTAGCAAATATTATTTGGTTTTGCAACAGTGAAGTATTTATCATGAGTTCCGTATTGAATTGCCTTTCAACAATTTGGCAGACTTACTCTTTTATATTCAGCATTAAGGGCACCCCTAATCCTTCAGCTAATTTCTTTGCATCCTGGAGGGCGATATTTTTCTTTGAATAGATCATTTTGATTAAGGGCTGTGTCGAATCTGCATATACCAGCAACAAATAGTCTGTAATGGAGGAAGAAAAAGTTGGGCTTATTCCATTCGGCAGATGCGTTCTTACGTAGCTATTTGAAAACAATTTCACGGAGGTAATAGCAGGAAGCTCTTCCCAATCACCAACTAAAATGCCAGAAATTGACGTATATTCTTTGAATTTCTTTTCTTCCCAATTAATAATTGCTCCTTCAAAAGTAAAAATAATTACCAGCCCCGCGGTTATGGCTCCCATTCCTACTCCAAAAACCTTTCCGAAAGAATTCTCCGCTTCAAAAATGAAGGGGCTGATAAAAACGAATAAACCCACTATTATTAAAATAATACCAAGCATATGCAAACCTGAAGTGAAGTTTCGTTTTTTAAAATTGATATTACTCATGGTGTTTTAGCAATTTCTAGCACCTATTACTCCTCGTAAATCACCTGCAAGGTGGTTTGGCCCACCGCCTTTAAGGTTTCTTTAGATATGATATCCATATTGTCTTTGTGTCTGTGATGAAAATCAGGAAAGAAGTCATTGGAAAGTGGATCATGTGCTATAATGTCAATCATTGGTATTTTGGCATACTTGTTAACAAAGTAATGGTCATCTGTGATCGGATCTACTACGCTAGAAACAAAATATTTGCCGTATCCTATTCTTTCAGCGGTATTCCAAACCTTATCTACAATTGATGGCGCAAAATCCATTGAATAACCTTCTTTATGAAATTGTGCATTAACTCCGCCGACCATATCGAATAGAATACCATAATAGGCCGAATAGGTATTTATATGTTTATTCTTGGACCAATACTGAGAGCCTAAACACCACCAGGATTCTCTTCCACCTACATTTTGCCCTCTTGGCTCGCCATTGTCTTCTCCATCGAACAAGATGATATCAATCCCAACATCGGGTTTATTTTCAGCTTTTTGGATGGTTCTTAAAATTTCAAGGGCAACAGCAACGCCACTTGCTCCATCGTTGGCTCCATCTATTGGCTCTTTAGTCCTTTCAGTATCTTTATCTGCCACTTTTCTGGTATCCCAATGAGCTGCTATTAAAATCCTTCTCTTTTTTTCTGGTAAAATGGAGGCTATAATGTTGGTTAAATTCCAGATTTCTCCGTCATAGGTGTCAGACTCAAACTTTTGAAGTGTAACCTTTGCGCCCATTTCTTCTAATTTTAGGGTAAGATACTCCTCCGTTTCCCTGTGAGGTTCAGTATTGGGCACTCTGGGCCCAAAAGCTACCTGATCGGCAATATAGTTGTAGGCCATATCCTGATTAAAAGCCGGAACGGGTATATCTTTCTTCGGCTCTTCATTTTTAACTTCCTTTTTGGAACTATCGGAACAAGCCGTAACTAGCAGAAACAAGAAAGAAGCGTATAGTAATTTTTTCATTGGGAATTAATTCTATTGAATTTCAAAAATAAGAATACTTATTACTTTATTAGGTAAAAGGAACTGAATTTATAAAACGAGCATTCAACCTTTGGTATTACAATATAGAATATCTTTCCTAAATTTACTTGGGAAACCTATATGTTGCCGTAAAACTGAGAAGCTATAGGGTTAATCTTATATACAATTATATGTATTATAATCACAGAAAAGTCAATTTTTTTAATGTAAATACAATTAATGTTTTAAACATTACCGGAAAAATGCAATCTTTAATAATCTTAATCCGTTAAAAACATCAATTGGAATAAGAATTTTAGCATTTGGTCGATATATTTTCATTCAAAGGATCTTTAAATGCTAAAAGTAATGTTTAAAGGCTTTGGCTTTTTTTTGAAATAGGTGATTAGTTACCTTTACAATATCAAAGTATGTAATTTTTAATTATGAAGAAGACTACAAAATTATTCGCGGCATTTGCAGGTTTAGTATTATTTGCATCAGCTTGTGCACAAAGAACTTGCCCGACTTATGCTGACGTGGAGACTCAACAAGACAAAAAAATAGAAGCCACAGTCTAATTTAAAACTGTAGCTTCCTTATATTTTTTACTCAAAGTGATATAAAAAGATAATAGAGGCTGAATAGGCTGGCTTTTTTTCACCTTGTACTTCCATTACGATGTCTATCTGTGCTTTGCACACACCTCTCAAATCAACTATTGAGTTTAATTTAGCAGTTAAGCGTACTGATGACCCCACTTTTACTGCATTATTAAATTTTAATTTCTCTATCCCATAGTTAATCATCATTTTCAGATTAGTAACATCTGCAATCTGCTTCCATAAATAGGGAGCCAAAGACAAAGTCAGATATCCATGCGCTATAGTATGACCAAAGGGACTTTCAGCTGCTTTTTTAGGATCTAAGTGAATCCATTGATGATCTAAAGTGGCATCTGCAAATAAATTAACTTGTTCTTGATCAATTGTGTGCCAATCAGATACGCCTAGCATCTTACCATCATAGGCCTTAAATTCTTCAAAACTGCTAATTTTGATAGGTTCCATATTTCAAGGTTTTTATTAATGAACTTGCAATATAAAGCCAATTTTGAATTTATTGAATGGAAAACACAATGTTTACCTCAGCTTCTACCTTAATCTTTTGAAATTCGACATTACTCTCCATATTTGATGACTCATCCATCATAGCCATAGAACGCATATTATTGTTCTGATTCTTAAAATAATATACAGGTTGGTATCCAGGTCGGTTCTCTTGTACTTCAATTACCCTCCCAAGCTTTTCACCTAATGGATTCAATAAAGCTTCTGCCTTAGCTTTAGCATTTTTCACTGCCTCAATTTGCAGTTCCTGCTCAATTTCCTTGATTTTAGAGTGGGTATATTGGCTAATTCTGGAGTATTCTATGCTTTTAGGGTCCAACTGACTTAATATTTGGTTAAGCATGGTACCATTACTCAACTGCAATTGAAATTGCTTTCTAGCCATAAACTCCCTATTTTCTTCCTTTTTGCCGTAATTGTAGTTATAGCCATACACGTTTTGCACCGTTAAGTTTTCTGCCGCTATTCCAGCTTTTTTTACAGCTGCCACTAACTGCTTCTCTAGTTCTGATATCATAAACTTACTGCCCGATTTAGTGCTATACTCTCTCAATGAGATGTCAAAATAAATCTCATCCGGCAGTACTTCTCTTTCAGCTTTTCCGCTTACTGATATACTTCTAATAGCTTTGTCGCTTTCAGATTTTTGCTGTGCTTGCACTGTGCCAATCATTAATAATGAGGCTAACAGAATACTTCCAATTGTTAAAGTTTGATTTATCATGTTTAAAAAGTTTTATACTATATCGTAAACAGTAATCAAATGTTATGCCGTTAAATTTATAGAATACCAGTGAGCCTATAAAAATCATACATTGTTATCCTAAAAGCCTCTTTTTGTTCTGAATCAAAAAATAAAGTTGTACTTTTCTCTCCCTTTGGCTTCCAAGTAAGCTCGTGTTCATTAATTATATGATTGTAAAGATGGGTAAGGAATTCCATTTCACTATTTCTTTGCAAACCACTCAAGGTAATAGTCCCGGATTTATTACTGTTTAGGTCTTTCCATGTTATTTCTAATCCTTCCTTATTTAAAGATTTAGGAATTTCAATGATAGGATAGGCTTTATTCACTCTCCAATTTACCACCAGAGCGGTTTTAAAATAGTTTGAAATTGTATCTTCAGGGTAGTCCTCATGCCGGTAAATTCTCCAACCGGCCTCCTCCACTACTTCTATGTTATAATTGGATTGGCGTATGTTACGGAAAAAAATGTAGGCATCATCTCTGTAACTAAAAGTAATTTTTTCTAAGTCAATTTCTTTTGATGTGTTAACTGAGCAAGCTAACAGAATAAAAACGAACAAATAATATACACGGTTTTTCATTTAGAAAAGATTATCAAATTTTTATGTGACAAAGTTTACTGTTAAGAAAAGAATTTAAAGTTTAAAATGTTTTCGCCTCTTGTACAACAAGTTTCCACGCCCGCTCTAAATGCCCTTTGGTTAATTCAGGATGCCCTCCAACTAAGCGCAAAGTGTATTTCCCATTTAATTTTGTATGGGTGATGAAGATTTTGCCGGTAGCATTAATACGCTTCAGCAAATCTTCATTGCATGCATTCAAGTCCTCCTCACTCATTTTGCCATCGTTATATCGGAAGCAGAGCAAATTCACTGATACCGGAGCCAACATTTCAAACTCTGCTGATTGATCGATTTCTTCTTTCAGCCATTTCGCCCACTCACAATGATTTCGGATAATCATACGTAAATTTTCTGCACCAAAACTTCTTAGCATAAACCACAATTTCAAAGACCTAAATCGCCTGCCTAACTGAATATGCCAATCGCGGTAATTATTCACTTCCTCATCGCTATCAGTTTTTAAGTATTCAGGAGTAATGCTGTAGGCTTGAGTAAGTGCTTTAGAATCTTTTACATAATATAAACTGCAGTCGAAGTTCACAAACAGCCATTTGTGCGGATTAAAAACCATACTATCGGCCAGCTCCATGCCCTGGCTCATCCAGCGCATTTCCGGGCAAATCAAAGCGGCTCCAGAATAGGCGGCATCTACGTGAAACCATAAGCCATATTCTTGAGCAATAGCACCAATTTCTGCCAAAGGATCTACAGCTGTAGTACCAGTGGTGCCCATGGCCCCTAAAATAAATAAAGGTTTAAATCCTGCGTTTAAGTCACTTTCTATGGCTTCTTTTAATTTATGAGGAATCATGGCAAATGCGTCATCTACTTCAATTTTTACTAGATTATCGATTCCAAAACCTGCAATTTTCACATTTTTATCAATAGAACTATGGGCTTGCTCTGAGGCGTAAATACGATACTGAGGCATTCCTGCGAAGCCTTTTTGGTTAATTTGATAACCTGATGCCTTTTCTCTGGCGGTTATTAAGGCATTAAAAGTGCCGGTAGAGGCGGTGTCCTGTATAGAGCCTGTCCAATCTTTAGATAAGCCCAACATATCACGCATCCATTCCATCATGCGGTCTTCTAATTCGGTGGCGGCTGGGGAAGTGAGCCATACCATCCCCTGAGTACCTAGGGCAGACATTAACATTTCTCCTAAAATAGAGGGCTTGCTTTTGGAAGCGGGAAAATAGGCAAAGAAATTGGGGCTTTCCCAATGGGTTATACCGGGCATTATTTTCTCTTCGAAATCCTTGAAAATGGCATCGAAAGTCTCAGGTTTTTCATTAAATGCCTGCGGAATTTGCGCTTTTATATCACCGGGCTTTACTTGCGACATCACCGGGTACTGCTCTACATTCTGCAGGTAATCGGCCATCCAATCGACCATTTGGTGTGCATATTTACGAAAATCGCTATTATTTATCATGCATTAACTTTTATAAAACCAAACCGTATTAATAACTTAGCATAAAACTATCAAAAAAACTATAAATTCAATTGAAATGAAAAAGGGGTTACGTTGGATCAAGGGTAGTCAACTTAAAAGATTCTCAATTTGATGTACCTTTAAAAAAAGAAGCTAAGCTCTCCATTTAACCTCAAAATTAAATTTTCACAAAATATTTGATAGTATAGGTGTAATAAATATTCTATTTCCTTTTATGTTTCCATTTATTTCTGAAAATTACCACACAATTAAAACGACATTATGCAAGATAGACATACTTATGATTATGGACTAATAGGAAACTGTGCTTATTTAGCGCTGGTAGGTAAAGATACCAATATTGCCTGGATGTGTGTACCACGCTTTGACAGCACATTTATTTTCGGTAGTTTAATTGGCGGTGAAAAAGGGGGGGAATTTTCAGTTAAGCCCACTAATGATAATTATCATAGCGAGCAAAATTATATAGAAAATACCAATATCATAGAAACTATCATTGAAACAGATGATTATGCCTATAAAGTAACAGATTTTGCACCTCGATTCCGTCAGTTTGATCGTTACTACAGGCCTCATATGCTTGTAAGAAAAATTGAGCCTCTACGCGGACTACCACAACTAAAAGTGGTTTGCAATCCTGTAGGTGATTATGGTAAAAAAGAGTTGAGCCGGGAAAGAGGAAGCAGTCATATTAGGTATTTCGGTTTGCCAGAAACTTTAAGGCTTACCACCGATATTCCCATAAATATGATCATGGATAGCAGTCCGTTTGTACTGACCAAAACACGCTACATGGTGCTCACTTATGGGGCGCCTTTGGAAGCGGAACTGCAGGAAACCGCAGAAAGCTTTTTGAGAAAGACGGAATTCTATTGGCAAAATTGGGTAAAATCTACCAGTATAGGTCAGTTCTATCAGGAAAAGGTAATTCGGTCTTCACTTGCCTTAAAAATTCATCAATATGAAGATACCGGAGGAATTATTGCTTCCCCGACCATGTCCCTACCGGAATCTCCCGGAAGCACGCGTAACTGGGATTATAGGTATTGTTGGATGCGTGATACTTATTATACATTAACGGCTTTTAACAATATTGGGCACTTTGAAGAAATGGAAAAATACTTCCTTTACCTAACCAATATACCGATGAGTGGTAAGGAAAGAATACAACCTTTATATAATTTAGTGGGAGAAGGTACCATTATTGAAAACGAATTGGATTTGCCCGGGTATTTAGGAAATCAGCCAGTTCGTTTAGGAAATGATGCTTATACTCATATACAGAATGATGTTTATGGTCAAATTTTATTAGCGATTTTGCCCCTTTATACCGATAAAAGGTTCTCAAATATGGAGAAGTCTCAGTCTAGCTATTTATTAAAAAGTATTTTAGAAAAGATTGAGTTTACTATGGATGAGGAAGATGCCGGCTTATGGGAGTTCCGTAACCTAAGACAAAAACACGCTTATACACACTTATTTCAGTGGGCCGGAAGTCATGCTGCCATGAAAATAGCAAAAGAAATTGGTGAACATGATTTAGGATTAAAAGCGCAATCATTATTGAAAAAGGCGGCAGATCACCTTGAAAAGTGCTATACCCCTTCTAGAAAAGCTTATGCCCAAGCGGAAGGTGTTGACAGAATGGATGCCAGTACACTGCAATTGATTATGATGAATTATATTGATCATAATAGCCAAAAAGCTAAAGATCACTTAAAAGCCCTGGAAGAAGACTTGAAAGTAGGCAAAGGTTTATTCTACAGATATAAGCATACTGATGATTTTGGGGAACCAGAAACTACTTTCCTGATTTGTGCCTTTTGGTATGTGGAAGCCTTAGCATGCGTAAACAGGACGGAAGAAGCCATGGAGGCCTTTGAATACATCACATCATTTGCCAACCATGTGGGATTACTAAGTGAAGATGTGAAATCCAGTGATGGCTCTATGTGGGGTAATTTTCCCCAAGCTTACAGTCATGTTGGTCTGGTAAATGCCGCTTACAGAATAAATAATAAATTAGATAAGCCGGACTTTTTACCCTAATTGAAAATACTTCATTGTTAAGTTTTATGAAGCGGACTCTAATGGAGTTTGGATGAAATACGAATTTAGTTAATCTAATTGATCATTTGTTCGTTAAGCTTCATGTAAAATCTATCAAATAATAGCGCTCAATGGTTAAATTTTTTAAAAAGTGGTTTAAAATATTCAAGAATTCAGGTATTAAATTTTTTGAAGAAAATCCCTTTAAGCATAGTGCTTCTACAGCCTATTTTACAATTTTTTCCTTGCCCGCTATTGGCCTGGTAGCTATTACTTTAGCTGGCTATTTTTATGAAGATGAGGTCGTTAGAACTCAATTTCTGGATCAAATTAATCAATTGATGGGTGAGTCCAGCTCAGAACAAATAGATAGTTTGCTATCTTCCGCTACAGTACAATCAGATAGAGTTTTATTTCAAATAATTGGTATTGGCACCTTACTTTTTAGTGCCACCACCGTTTTTATATCCTTGCAGGATAGTCTTAACACGATATGGGGTATTAAGGCAAAACCTAAAAAGGGAATAATTAAATTTATTATCAATAGACTGCTTTCTTTAGCTATGATTGCTGCCTTGGGCTTCTTATTGCTAGTTTCTCTTTTGGCAGATACGATCATCTCTTTTATTCAAACTCACTTAAAGAATATTTTAGACGGTGCCACCATTTATGTGATACAGGCCATGAATCTCGCTATCTCACTAGGTTTTATTACGCTAGTTTTTGCCATAATATTTAAAGTATTGCCTGATGCCAGCCTTAAATGGAAAGATGTATGGGTGGGTGCTTTTGTAACTACTGTTTTATTTGTGGCAGGTAAATTTGCGCTGGGCTTCTATTTAGGTCAAGCCAATTTAACAGATTCGTATGGGGCCGCTGGCTCCTTTGTGGCAATTTTGGTATGGGTATATTATTCTGTTCTTATTTTATTGTTTGGAGCTCAGGTAACATATATTTATTCAAAAGAAAGGGGAAGAGTGATCTTGCCTAAAGAAGGAGCTGTGGCTATTGAAATTACTGAAGTAGAAAGAAAAAGAGGTGAGGGTGTTTAAATGACCGTGTGGTCTGGCATAAAAATCGAAACTTAGATCATCAAAACCTCAAAAATGAGTGTATTTGCTCTATATTTAGTTTTGTACTTAAGTTTAATTTAAGGAATGGTCTATTTTTCTATTTCACTTCAACTAAACAATTACTTCTCCAACAAATCTAACATTAATTTTTCCTCTGCACTTAGGCCATATGATTTACTGCTATCCTTATAATCATTTAATTCAGGCATTGTTGCATTATTAATATGATCAATTATTTTAGGGTGTATATAATAAGTTTTACAGATAGAAGGTGTGTTTCCTAACTCATCGGCTACCAATCGGATTAAAATATTGTCCACCTTTTTTCGGCTGTTTTTTTTCAATTCAACTGCTTCCCAATAAAACTCAACGGCTAATCTGGTGCCTGCCCAGGTTCTGAAATCTTTACTGGAATATTCCTCTCCCAGGTATTTGGTTATATATTCGTTTACTTCACTGCTATCTACAGTTTGGCTTTTATTATCCTCATCTTTATATCTAAAAATTTCGTAGCCTGGCAATTCAGCCGACTCATGAATATATTGAGAAAGTGATTTATCTTCGATAGTCACAGATCTATTTTTCCCGCTTTTTCCTTTGTAATTAAGAATTAAAGTTTTTCCCTTATGGGTTAAATGCTTTCTTCTTAGGGTAGTGAGGCCATACGTTTCATTTGTTTTTTTATAATAATTATTACCTATCCGCACACCGTACTCATCCAGTAAGCTTACCACCAAAGCAGTTACCTTTTCTCTATTCCATTTATCCTGATCCAGGTCTTTTTCACATTGCTTCCTAATTTTTGGTAGCTTTTCACCAAAAGATAATAACCCAGCAAACTTCTTTTCCTGCTGTTGTCTCTCCCATTCTGAATGATATATGTATTGCTTTCTGCCCTTAGCATCTCTGCCTGTAGCCTGAATATGTCCATCATCAAATTTACAGATCTTCACTTCTGACCACATTGGAGGAATTACAATATTCTTTAAGCGTTTCAATAGTGCTTTGGAAGTGATTTTATCACCCAATGAATCAAAATAAGCAAAGCCTCTTCCAGAACGCTTCCGTTCTATCTCCAGAGAAGAGTCATCAATATGTTGGAGGGTTGTTTTTTTAGATTTCAATTGTTGGTTCTGATAAAAGTTAAAAAAGTAGCGTAGTATAAAGCATCAAAAATTTTCTTCTTTAATTCTAAGCCTTGTATCTATAAAATCTATTTAAACGGTTTTTGTTTTTATTGGTTAATGTATAAGAAAATAAGGGCTAAAAAATCTTAGAAATTGATGGGCTGAAATATTATAAACTGTTGTTAGTAAAACACTTAGCTCTTTAACTTGTCCTTCACTTTATTGGCCTTTTCCATTAATTGCCTAATTTGAGCGCTATCATCATCTTCAATAGCTTGCCAAAAGCCTTGTAAGTTTTCTATGTGTTCCTGAAGTGCCTTTAAGATATTCTCTTTGTTCTGTGCAATGATTGGATTCCACATTTCCGGCGAGCTTTTAGCTAATCTGGTGGTGGAAGAAAAACCTCCTCCGGCCATTTTAAAAATTTCAGGCTCAGTTGATTCCTTGTTTAGTACTGTTTGGGCAAGACTGAAAGAGCTGATATGCGATAAATGAGATACATACGCAATGTGTAAATCATGATGTGAGGGTGTCATCTCAATCAAATTCATTTTAAGCTGATTGAACATTGCTGTTATTAATTTGAGAGCCTCCGGATTACTCTTTTCAGACTCACAAATAATTAGTTGCTTATTTTCATACAATTGAGCGAAAGCGGCTTCAGGTCCGGTATTTTCTGTCCCGGCAATCGGGTGAGCTGCCACATAATTGCCTCTTTTTGGATGCTTTTCTACAGATTTACAAATCCTTTCTTTTGTAGAGCCGAGGTCTGCCACAATAGTGCTTTCATTTATCTGATCCAATATTTGAGGCAAAAGCTTTTCTATGGCATTTACGGGAATACTTAGCAAAATAATATCCGAATTGCCATATATATCCTCTAATAATGAACCTTCATCAATAATGCCTAAACTTAAAGCTTTTTCTAGGTTATCTTGATTGTGGTCTACGCCAATTATCCAGGAAGCAAAACCATTTAGTTTCAATGCTAAAGCCAGAGAGCCACCTATTAAGCCTGTCCCTATAATTGCCACCTTCATTTATTTTCTTTTAATTTAAGATAGTCTTTGATACGGTTAATAGCTGATTTCAGTAAAATTGTATCACAACACAATGAAATCCTGAGGTAATTTTTTCCCTTATCACCGAATATGATGCCCGGACTCATAAAAACTTTAGCCTCCTGCAAGATTTGATCACAAAATATTTCCGCATCTTTTACATGACCTGGCACTTTAGCCCAAACAAACAAGCCTGCCTGATCTTTTTCATAAATGCATCCCAAAGCATCAAGTAATTCTAAAGCTACAACTTTTCTCTCCTGGTAAATTTTATTTTGCTCTAGGTGCCACTCCTGAGAATTGTTCAAAGCCTCAATAGCTGCATGCTGAATAGGTAGAAACATACCCGAATCAAAGTTGGTTTTTACAGTGAGCACATGTTGCAAAAACTCGGATTTTCCGGTTAACCAGCCTAAACGCCATCCAGCCATATTATGCGACTTGCTAAATGAATTAAGCTCTAAAGATACTTCTTCAGCTCCCTCCACATTGAAAATACTCGCTGGTTTATTATTCAAAATCAAACTGTAGGGGTTATCATGGCATAGCAAAAAGGACTTTTCTTTAGCCAAAGCCACAAGTTCTTTTAATAATGATAAATCTGCCTTTCTTCCTGTAGGCATATGCGGAAAATTAATCCACATAATTTTGACTTTGGATAAATCTGCCTTTTGGAGCTGCTCTATATCAATGCTTACTTTGTTGGTAGCTGATACCTCATAGGTTCTAATCTTTGCCCCTACCAAATTGCTTACTGATGTGTAAGTTGGATAACCCGGATCGGGAACCAACACCTCATCACCTTCATTTAAGTAAGCCATAGAAATATGCATAATTCCTTCCTTAGAACCCATAAGTGGAAGAATTTCACTCTCACTATTTAAGGATATTTGATAGGTTTTTTCACACCATTGAGCAATGGCCTTTCTTAGTTCTGGAATACCTCTGTAGCTTTGATAACCATGGTTTTTAGGCCCTTGGGCAAATCTGGCAAGAGAATTTATTGTAGCTTCAGAAGGTGCCAGATCTGGACTACCTATCCCCAAATTAATTACATTGTCCCCATTGAGGTTCATTTTCCTTATTTCTTCTAACTTACGAGATAAGTAATACTCATTTACATTAGCTAAGCGATTCGCTTTTTTAATAATCATATTACTTCAGGTTAAAGTGACTTCTTTTATAGGTGCCTAATAAAATAATTCTATTGGCAAATTGTTCAGCTTTTACCATTGCAGTATCGAAATCTGATTTTCGATCCCAGGTAAGATCGGCATGGAAGCGATATTCATAAGGCTTTCCTACAACAGGCAAAGACTGGATATTTGTAAGGTTAATATGATTCACTTTAAAAACAGTTAGAATATCTGCTAAAGTGCCAGGTTTATGACCCAATTCAAAAGAAATTGAAGCCTTATCATCATTTACTGTTGCTTCCGATTGATTCGTTAGCACTAAAAATCGTGTATAGTTCTGTTTATTGGTTTCAATGTTCTTTTGTAAAATCTGAAGTCCATACAACTCTGCTGCGGCTTCTCCTGCAATAGCTGCTGTATCTTTCAGTTGACTTTCCGAAATATTTCTGGCAGATTCTGCAGTGTCTTTTGTTTCGGTAAGATTGACATCGCTCAAGGAATCCAGAAAAACATTGCATTGATTAATAGCCACAGGATGCGATTGAATATGCCTTATATCTGCTATTTGAACTCCTGGCAATGCCATTAATTGCATTTCAATTTTGAGATACACTTCTCCAATGATGCTACACTTATATTCATTAATTAAGCCATAATTTTGAGAAAGACTACCGGCAATGGTGTTTTCTATAGCCATTACCGCGGCATCAGCCTGATTATTTTTTAGGGCTTTACACATATCCCTAAAAGTCATGCACTCCACTAACTGAATTGAGGTATTGAAGTATTTTTTGGCGGCCATTTCATGAAATGCTCCTCTTACTCCCTGAATGGCTATCTTTTTCATTTTGCTAGTTTAAATACAGCTATTCTTATCATTATAGAAATAGCAACACTAAATTGCAAAATCTTAATTATACTTAAAAGTGTTTTTTAAAATGCTTGTTTTCTTTTAGGGAATTTAATTTAGATTCATTTAGTGGTTTCTCTATATACTCCAGGACTTGTTTGTAGGTGTCTGCCTTTTGTTTATCGACAGGATTTATAGAAGAAGTAAGCATCACTACCCAAATATTACCACCAATATTTTCTTTATTTAAAGCATCTAAAAAATCCCAGCCATCCATTATTGGCATATTTATATCTAAAAAAATACAATATACTTTTTGAGGATCATAATTTTCCTTTAAATATTCAATGGTGCTTTTACCATGATAGAATACATGAGGGTTGGGATCGAAATTATTTTGCGTAACGAAAACCCTATGCAAATATACGGTCATCTCGTCATCATCAACAATTAATGTTTCCATTCTGAAAAAGTTATTAGGTTGAAAGCTATAAATTTTAATACATAAGTTTGTGAGTTTTTCGACTAAAGGCCAAATCTGAAGTATAAAGAAATTACATCAGTAAAAAACTCTGCCCCTCCTCTGCCGTGAATTTCCCCAGGCTCTACATCTGCGCCAAAAGTATAAGTTTCAAATAATATTTCCGTACTTCCATTGGCTGTCATGTTTTCAAAGGCATCTACAGAATTGAAATAGGGTACTAGATTATCATCTCTGCTATGAAATAGTTTAATAGGAGCTTCAGCTCTCCAATCGTGAATATCATTGTCTGCTAAAGCTGCGCGGAAGTCACTATCTGCATTTGTAAATTCACCAAGAAACTCCTCAGTAAAGACAAGATCAGGGTCAGTATTTGAAATATTATAGTAGCCGTTTTCTCGAACTTCAGTGGCATAAGGTTCATTTAGGTAATAAGACATACCTCTTTGCAGGTAAATTCTATCATAAGAATCCAGCACCCACAAATATAAATTAAGAGACAATCCAATTTCTCCTTCAAAGCTGAAAATATAGTCGCCAAAAGCTGTTTTGTGGTAAGCACCTGCTCCCATGGCACTTCTGGTAATAGGATATTGGGTTAAATGATTTTCTTCTATATACTTATGCAAAGCCATAGTTGAATTTCCACCCTGAGAATAGCCTAATAGAAATAGATCATCTGTTAAACTAATCTCAAGTAGCTCTGCCAGCTCCTTTGAGGCTTCCAACATATCAAAACTAGTGGTGGCAGCTGTTTTAGCATGTTCATAAGGGTGAAACATGTCTTTCGTACTACCATAGCCAATATAATCTGCCGCTGAAATTAGGTAGCCGTTCGAAGCATATAAAACAGCAGAAAGGTAAATTTCCGCACTTTCAGAAGACAAATAGGACGGGGCTCTATTCTCCTGATCATTGGCAGGATTCTCATCCTTGCGTAAAGTACTGTGTTGAAAGCTGGTCAATTTCACAGAACCGGGCACTTCAGGAATTAAAACCAAACCAGATGCCTCCACCATGGTTCCATCAAAATTTGGAGTTGAATAAATAACTTTGTAGGCATCTACATCAAAATTTGCAATATCTGATATAAGCGGATTATTTCCAAAGCGTGCTTTCACATCATCAGCAGTTATTGTTTCAAGGAACTCGTAGCTTACTATATTCTCAAAATTTTCCTGAGGATCCAGGTTGTCTTCCGTGCAGGAGGTAATAAACAGGATTGAAAAAAGAATAGGCAATAATTGTAAAAACTTTTTAGCTTGCATAAGATTAAATTTAGTTTTGAAATATACAGAATTAAACTAAAAATTACCTAAATGTTATTAAAAGATATTCCAAACGCGCAGGATATAATAAAAGCGGAAGAAAGAATAGAAAAATATATTCATAGAACTCCCGTTTTCACCTCTACTCAAATAAATGAGCAGTTAGGCATCAAAGTATTTTTTAAAACAGAAAATTTACAAAAAGTAGGTGCATTTAAAATGAGGGGAGCGGCCAACGCCGTGTTATCTTTAACAAAAGAACAGCTCAAAAAAGGGGTCGCTACTCATTCATCAGGCAACCATGCACAGGCATTAGCATTGGCAGCAAAATTAAAGGGCATCCCAGCCTATATTGTGATGCCGGAAAACGCCCCTGAGGTAAAAGTGGCTGCAGTAAAGCAATATGGGGCAGAAGTGATTTTTTGTGAAGCCAATTTAATGGCCAGAGAAACCACTTTGAATGAAGTGGTAGAAAAGACTGGGGCTACTTTTGTACATCCCTACAATAACTACGATGTAATAGCAGGGCAAGCTACAGCCGCCAAAGAACTCATTGAAGACACAGACCATTTGGATGCCATTTTTGCTCCCATCGGAGGAGGTGGTTTAATGGCAGGAACTCTATTGTCCTCTCAATACTTTGGAAATAAGGTGCCTGTTTATGGTGCCGAGCCTCTAGGGGCAGATGATGCTTATCGTTCCTTAAAAGCCGGTAAAATAATCCCCATGGAAAGCCCAAATACCATTGCAGACGGTCTGAGAACTTCCGTAGGAGAGCGAAATTTTCCTATTATTAAAAAATATATTAAAGAAATAATAACTGTATCTGATGAAGAAATTGTAGAAGCTATGAGATTGGTATTTCAATATTTAAAATTGGTGGTGGAGCCATCAGGGGCTGTGCCTTTTGCCTCATTGATTAAAGCCAAATCGAAGTTTCAAGGTAAAAAAGTTGGAGTAATACTCTGTGGTGGAAATATTGATTTAGCCAAAATGCCCTTTTGACAGCACCTATTAAGAAATTCTAATAGAATGAAATAATATATACCTGAAAATCAGTAAAAATGAGAGTAATACACCGATTTTACCTTCATCCGGAAAAAACACAAAAGCAAAAGGTTGTTGCTTATATCGTGTATATTATTTTATTGATTGCAGCGGTTATTATTTTAGCTTTAGGTTATCGGAGCTTCATTCCTTTAATTTCTATTCCCGTTATTTTAAGTTTTTTTGCTTCTTTTGTAGATGTGCCAATGGGTAGAAAAAGCGGACATCTCATTTACTACTCCCCCCTATTACTGGCTTCAGCACTGAAAAAAGGTGTAATAGAATTACATGGAGGTACCTTGTTTGACTATTATTTCACGCTTTCCGTCAATAAAAGCGAAAATAGAAACCGGAAAATGGTGATTTACAGCTATCTGGAAGGTTTAATGAATTTATTAGCTGCATGGGACGAAAAAAGTGACAACGTAAAACTTTCTGCCAATACTTATTTTATTAGCCCTAAAACTGCGTCAAGATTGGGATTCAGGCAAGTTTCTACTAACCACTTTCAAAAGTTGTTGATGTTATTTAATTACCTGCCTATCCTGATTAGCTATTCTATAGCCAATGGAAAGCTTAGTTTTCCGAATGTTTTACAGCTTAAAAGTTATGAATGTACTATAGGAGAGTTGAGGGCAAATAAGAAATACTTGGAAGAAATGTTTGAGAGGATTAAGAGGTAATACCTACTTCATTATTAGAACGGAATGGTAGCATTTTAATCTATCTCGAGAAGTATTTAGTGACATCGTACCTTTGCCGGAAAAAGTATTGAGTTTTTAAAAACAGTCTATTTACAGCAGGAAGTTTGACTTCCACGAAGTGCCAACATTGCTATTTTGTTTTTTGAAGCAGTACCTGCTTAGAAATTTCCGATCCTTCCTTATTAAGGAAGAGTTTGAATAGAGATTTTGAGAAGCCTCCTACAGATAATTTCATAAAAAAAGCTCCCACCTTCCGGCAAGAGCTTTTGAATGAGTGCTTTTATTATCAGATCATGGGAAAATGCCCATGTCCGTATAACTGACTGCAATTCTGTCTAAGGCCAAAATAAATCCCGGCTGTTCTTAAACTTTTAATTCCCTTTTCTTTACGCTTAGCATTTAACTGATGGTAAGCGGTAACCATGGTTTCTTCCAGACCTGAGTTTACTAAATCTCTTTCACTGGCACCTTTCACAATCAGATCCACTTGCTCATTACTGAATTTATCACCTGTGGCATTTTCAATGCTATCCAATAGTAACTTGAATTTTTGCATGTCATAGCGCTTCTCTAATTTACCAAAAGATACGCGAGATAGGTTTTTCAACCATTCGAAATAAGAAACTGTAACACCACCTGCGTTCAAATACATGTCAGGGATGATCATCATGTTTTTTTCCATGAGAATTTTTTCCGCATCTTTTGTCACAGGACCATTAGCCGCTTCTCCAATAATTTTAGCTTGAATTCTATCTGCATTATCCTTAGTAATCTGATTCTCCAAAGCTGCAGGAATTAAAATATCACAAGGTTTTTCCAATAATTCAATAGAATTCTCAACAAAAGTGCCATACGGATATCCTTTAAACCCTTTGTTTTCTACCTGATATTTTTTAATTCTTTCAATATTTATACCCTCTTCGTTATAAATACCGCCATTCCATTCTGCTATGCCAATAATTTTTGCTCCTGCTTCCTGTAAGAAAATGGCAGAATAGTAACCCACATTACCTAAACCTTGAATAATCACGGATTTACCGGCTAAACCAGTGGTTAACCCCAGCTCTTTCATGTCTTCTTCTACACTTACAGCTTCTCTGATACCCATATAAACTCCCATACCGGTCGCTTCGGTTCTGCCGTCTATTCCATGCTGAGAAACCGGCTTACCTGTTACACATCCTTTAGCGTTGATGGCATCAGGGTTAAAGGCTTCGTAGGTATCTACAATCCAGGCCATTTCTCTGGCACCGGTACCATAATCAGGTGCAGGTACGTCAATAGCAGGCCCAATGAAATTCTTTTTAATTAATTCTGAAGTATATCTACGGGTAATTTTTTCTAATTGACTTACATTATATTTTAAAGGGTCGATATTTACACCCCCTTTTGCCCCACCGAAAGGTATATTTACCATGGCACATTTATAGGTCATTAAAGCAGCCAAACCCATTACCTCCTGCTCATTTACAAAGCTACTAAAACGAATACCTCCTTTTACTGGTAGCTTGTGGTGCGAATGTTGAACTCTATAGCCTTTTACCACTTCATAGGATCCATCATCTTTTCTGATAGGAAAGTGAAACTTATAGATGCTATTACACTGCTTAATTTGTTCCAGCAGGCCCGGATGCAATTCCATGTGTTGTGCGGCATCATCCACGAAGCTACAGACATCTTCAAATAAACTATAATCAGGATCGTCAAACATATTTAATTTTATTTATTTTGAAATTAATTAATAAGTTGCTAATTTTTTGAGGTACTCTTTCTTTAACAGAGGACATATTTTGTAACGATCGTCTTTAGTATCTTCATAAACCGCCTCTAATAGTTCTACCACGTTTTCCAGCCCAATTTGTTTGCTCCATTCGAAAGGGCCTAATGGATAGCTTGTTCCTAATTTCATGCCTAAATCTATGTCTTCTTTTGAGGCCGTTCCTTCCTGAACGGTATAATAGGCTTCATTAATAATCATACATATAATCCGTGGGGTAACCATGCCTACTCTGTCATCAACAATTTCAATTGCTGATTCTAGTTTTTCAGCAATCAGATTGAGTATACTTCGATCCATTTCATCTCGTAAAGTACATTCCAATAGATTCCTGTTGATAAAGGTGGGCAAGCCATTGAATCCTAATAGAACATTGTGTGCATTTTCGGTATAGACTGCTATCTCATGAAAGGAAGTGAGTGCCATATGAACAAATACCGCTAATTCTTGTCTTTGTTGATAGAATTCAAGGTCTTCCGGAGACTCATGACTGATGAAATCAAAAACCACATCAATCTTGGAAAATAAATCTTTTTCAATAAAGGATAAATCTTCCGCAAAAGCCAATTGGTGTTTTTGACCAAATTTAGCGGACATTTCATGGTAGTTTTCCGGACTTCCTACTACTAGTATTAGCATATTTTAAGTACTTTTGACCAAAGTTAATCAACTATTACAAAAAAGCGAGATGGAAAAGACAATCATTCAAACAAAAGATGCCCCAGCACCAATCGGACCTTATAATCAGGCAATTTTAGCAGGAGATACGCTGTATGTTTCAGGACAAATTGCTCTGGATGCCCATAGTGGAGAGATGATCAATGAAAACATTACCGAAGAAACCCATCAGGTAATGAAAAACCTGGAAGCAATACTCTCTGCCGCTCAGCTCAGCTTCCAATCGGTGGTGAAATGCAGTATTTTCGTGAAAAACATGGATGATTTTTCCACCATTAACGATGCTTACGGACAGTATTTTAAAATAGATCCTCCTGCAAGAGAAACTGTGGAAGTAGCTCGATTACCCAAAAATGTGAATGTAGAAATCTCATGCATAGCTATTAAGTAATGCAATGGTGGCCGGGCAAATCGGAGGTAGTGGTAAGCAATTTGCCGAGGCACGAGGTTTTCAGGCGTTTACACTTGGCCGTGAAGCCTGCCAATTTTCAGAGCTTCCAAAATAGGGCGCTGGAGCAAGAATCCGAGGACGTATTTTTATTTAATGGCAAAGTAAGCGATACAGGTTTTGCTATATCTAAAATGGTGCAAAAGCCCGATAATTTTTTACCGCTCATTACGGGAAAAGTATCGCATACAAGTACCGGAAGCTTAATTTCTATTAAATATGGTCTTTTCCCTAGCGTAAAATTCTTTTTAGGCTTTTGGTTTATTTTAATGCTATTATTTTCTATGATTTCCTATGCCCAGGGAGAGGATATGTTTACGATCTTTCTACCTATAATCTTGTTAATCGCCAGTTTTGGGGTGATTTTAAGCAGGTTTAAAAGTGCCTATGAAAAAAGCCGGAAGGAGTTGTTACGGTTGATTGGGTGAATCTTACTCTTAGTATTTTTATTAAAACCCTTTCTCCATCGCTTAGTTGAATTATAATGCTTAATTTTGCACCCTGAATTAAAAAACTGAATACTTATGAGCACAGCCGTACGTGTACGTTTTGCACCCAGCCCAACAGGCGCTTTACATATTGGTGGTTTAAGAACTGCCCTTTACAACTATTTATTTGCCAAAAAATTAGGAGGTACTTTTATCCTTAGAATTGAAGATACCGACCAAACCCGCTATGTAGATACTGCCGAAGATTATATCAAAGAATCTTTAGAGTGGATTGGCATTACGCCTGATGAAAGCCCCTGGAATAATAAAGGCAGCGTAGGCCCCTACCGCCAAAGTGAGCGCAAAGCCATGTATAAAGAATATGCGCAAAAGCTGGTTGATGAGGGCAATGCCTATTATGCATTTGACACTTCTGAAGAAATTGAAGCCATGCGTGAGCGCCTAAAAGCAGCCAGAGTAGCCACTCCGCAATATAATGCGATTACCCGCATGCAAATGAGCAACTCTCTGACTTTATCAGCTGAGGAAGTGCAAGAAAAATTAGACTCCAATGAGCCATATGTCATTCGATTAAAAGTACCGAGAAAAGATGAAGTGAGATTGAATGATATGGTTCGTGGTTGGGTAATGGTGCATTCCTCACAGATGGACGATAAGGTTTTGATGAAATCAGACGGAATGCCCACTTACCATTTAGCTAATGTGGTAGATGACCATTTAATGGGGATTACCCATGTAATTCGTGGTGAAGAATGGCTGCCTTCTGCCCCGCTACATGTATTATTATATCAATTTTTTGGCTGGGAAGATAGTATGCCTCAATTTGCGCATCTCCCTTTATTATTAAAGCCTGATGGTAACGGTAAATTAAGCAAGCGTGATGCGGAGAAGCATGGTTTCCCGATTTTCCCTCTGCAATGGAAAGACCCTGCTTCCGGTGAGGATGTAGCAGGTTTCCGGGAAGAGGGCTATTTACCGGATGCTTTATTAAACTTTTTAGCCTTTTTAGGTTGGAATCCAGGGGATGAAAGAGAGATCTTAAGTGTCAATGAGCTGGTTGAAGCATTTTCGATAGAAAGAATCGGAAAATCAGGCACTAAATTCGATATCAACAAAGCAAAATGGTTTAACCAACAATACCTGAAAAGTAAAGATAATGCAGCACTAGCCCAGCATCTATTAAAAGATTTGAAAGCTCATGATCTAGAAATAAGTCAGGAAAAGGCAGAGAAAGTAGTGAATGCTTTAAAGGAACGAGTTACTTTTCCACATGAATTTTACACCGAAGGAATGTTTTTCTTTCAGAAACCCGCTGAATATGATGAGCAGGTAATTAATAAAAAGTGGACGGAGGAAGCTGTGAAAGTTCTGGAACTTTATGCAATAGCCTTAGAGAAAGAATCAGTGATTGACGCAGAAAAAGCGAAGCTTATTTTAACAGATGTTCTAGAACAAGAAGGTGTAGGAATGGGCAAAGTTATGCAAGCATTGCGCGTTTCCATCACCGGAAAAGGGAATGGGCCTGACTTAATGGAGATAATTGAAATACTTGGTAAGGATGAAATAACAGAACGCATCCGTTTAGCGTTAGATACGTTAGAGAACCAAGTAAAATAATTATGAGTAGGAAGAAAAAAAGTGAGAAAGATAAGAAAGATCAATCCCCATCTGTAAACCCTGAGTTAAAAGGATTTGATGTTAAAATAGATACATTTGGTGAAATAAAAACCAGCTTTGATATTGATAAAATTAATGCTTTTCTTAATAAAGAGGTAGAAGATAAAAAGTTAAAAGATAGAGACGATTTAGATTTTATCAAAGAGAAGAAAAGAAAAAGTAAAGATGAAGAAGAATAAAAATGCCCTTGCGATGCAAGGGCATTTTTTATGAAGTTTTTTCGATTCTAAAATTTGCTTCATTCATTCGTTGCTAATCCGCAATATTTGAGCTCACTCAACCAAAGGGCTGGCAGGCTCCTGATCTTCTTCGAAAAATCTGACCCCTCTCTTCCGGGCATAGAGGGGAAAAATCTCTCATAAATCAACGTTTTACTTTAAATTTTTCATAGATACTTGGATTACTAATTTAAAATGATAACAGAAAACATTCTCTTCTTTTTGCAAAAGAGAAGGGAAGTTCCTCGCCAGCTGGCGGCGGTCGGGATGAGTCTGTTGGAAAAATAAAAATAACAACAAAACCTTTCTTCAAGCAACCCATAAAGTTTCCTTGCTATTTGAAAAACCCATTCGATTGAGTTCTGTGAGCCACAGAATTCGGGACATATCGTTGTTCTTATTCAACTTTAAATTTCTAGTCAAATTGATGATGAAAAAAGACCTAAAATGAATAAAGCTCCTACATTCCGATATGTTAAATTGATGTTTTCAATGTAGCTGCCTATTGAAATCTGGTATAACTATTTCTCCTCTTCTACCTCAACAGGCACATAAATCTGTATTTCTTGTTTGCCCCAGTTAATGGCTTTTTCCTCATTCAGGCCCATATAAATATCGATTTTATTGGTCCAGCGTTTGTTCATTTTATCTTTAACCAGATAGGTTCCTTCAAAACCTTCAATCATTACTTCAGTGTTGTGAGTAAGACCACTGTCAATCAAATCGCGTGATACCGCAATGGCTTTAACCCCAGGCTTTAAAGTATCTCCCCAGGCCGCTATACCTATATTACCCTTTTTAGTTTGCGCTTCGGTAGAATTATAGGCTGTAGCCACTACATTTAAAGTGTCGTAATTTGAAGCTTCTCCACTCTGCCCAGGACCATCGCAAGCAGCAACGGAAACTAATAAAAACAGCAGTAGACAAACTTTGCTTGTATTGTACAACTTTCTCATTTTATAATGTTTTAATTAAAACTAACTATAGAAGTAATCCTATTAAAAGGATATTGTTTAAACAACTCTTTTTATTTATAGGAACGGATTAAATCTAATGATAGATTAATTTTAAAGATTTGCACTTTCATAAAGAGCCAAAAAACAGTGGTGTAGAACTACAAAATGATTATAAATAATTGTTTGCGCTTGTAGATTTATTTCCTGATTAGTAATTTGAAAGACAATCTAAATTACAAGATTATGAACCAAAATTCGCACGAGATAGATTACAAAATTATTGGAGATGGTGTTCAGATGGTGGAAATTGAACTTGACCCTAACGAAACAGTAATTGCAGAAGCTGGCGCCATGGTATACATGAACCAGGGCATTGATTTTGAAACTAAAATGGGAGATGGCTCCAATCCTAACGAAGGCTTTTTAGGAAAGGTACTTTCGGCAGGAAGCAGAATATTTACGGGAGAGTCGCTTTTTATGACACATTTTACACACCGCGGTACAGGAAAAGCCAGTGTAGCGTTTGCTGGCCCTTACCCCGGCACTGTAATTCCTATGGATTTAAATCGCTGCCACCACAATGAGGTAATTGTGCAGAAAGACGCATTTTTATGTGCCGCCATGGGTACTAAAGTGGCAATTACTTTAAACAAACGCATTGGTTCCGGCTTACTAGGTGGTGAGGGTTTTATCCTTCAAAAGCTTAGTGGGAACGGAAAAGCATTTGTTCATGCCGGCGGTACGGTAATAGAGAAGCAATTAAATAATGAGACTTTAAGAATTGATACTGGCTGCGTGGTAGCCTTTGAGTCCTCTCTGGATTTTAATATTCAGACAAGCGGAGGCTTAAAATCGATGCTGTTTGGTGGAGAAGGGATATTTCTTGCCACGGTAAGTGGTACGGGCAAAGTGTGGCTCCAATCTATGCCCATCAGGAAATTGATTCAGGCAATAGCGCCATATAGTAAAAATTCCAATAAGGAAGGTGGTTCCTTGTTAGGTAACTTTTTAGAACGGTAAAATTAAATCAGCTAATAATTACTTACTTTTTAAAATTAAGCCGGGGCAGCAACATAGGAACCTTTTCCTTATACTGCTTATACTCTTTGCCAAAAGTTTTTAACAATCTTTTCTCTTCATACTGTACCCCTATAATGAGGTAAATAAATAAGCAAATGCCATGAATGAGGTTAGTATAACTTGGACTGAAAATTACAAAACCAATCAAAAATAGAATAGTGGCGCTATATAAAGGGTGTCTTATGCGGGCATAAATTCCTGAGGTAATTAAATGAGATTCCTTTTCTTCCTTCAACCCAATAAAACTGGCAAAACTCACCTCCTTAAAAGCCATTTTGGTAAGGAAAAAGCCAAAGGTTGCCAATATTAACCCTACTCCCTGGCTGCTTTTACCGTGAGGCATAAAATATTCAGGTGGTATCAGGCCTCCTCCCAAAAGTATCAAAAGAAATAATATCACTGCTATAATATTATACAATCTTCTGTAAGCCAAAGGACTGAAGCCTGCTCCATAGGCTTTTTTCTTGACTGTACCGGAGGCTAAACTGGAATGTATTATCCCGAAAATTACCCATGCCAAAACGACTAAAGAGTAACTATATAGTTGCGTCATACATTTAAATTAATGGAAGCTAATTAACGAATACACGGGAGGGAAAGGTAATAGTTATTTACTGTAAAGAAAAAAAGCACCCCAAAATGTTGAGGTGCCTTAAAACATTAGTGTTTCTAGCCTTTATCCTACTCTTCAAAGTCTAAAGAAACAGTATTGTCATCTTTTTTCCTGTCTATCAATTTGTTAAGGGGGTCAATTCCTGCATTAACCGGTTCACCCTTTACTTTTATGGTAATAGTGTGTTCTCCAGGAGCTATCTTATGCTTTTCCAGATACAAAGGATTGGTTCTTTTTCTACCATTTTCATCCCTATCCTCTGCAGCAAATATGCCAATATCCATATAATCACCCTTATAAACGGCAGGGGTTTCCATTCCGGTACTATCAGCGTAAAGCTTTTGAGAAGCTACTTTAATAGTCACCTCATAAATACCTTCCTCCAGTTTCTTTGCAGTAGCTTTTTCAGCTTTATTCTCATATAATGCTATTTTTTTCCAGGTATCCTCTAAGTAGTACTTCAAACTATCCGGGGTAACTGATTCAAAATGCCTGTACAAGTCATGACTTCCTGCAAAAGGAGGAATTTCTTTGTGAGCGAACTCATCTCTAAAGCCTCTTATTGCCTTATTCATCAGGCTATCTCCAATAAAATCCCGTAGACCATATAGAATCAAACTTCCTTTTCTGTACCACTGATAGGACCTATTGCAATCGATAAAAACATTTTCCTTCTTAGATTCAAATGCCCTTCCTCGTAGGTAACCATTTAACTCATCTTCCAGAAAAGTTTTCATATTCGCTTTTCCATATTTTCTCTCAGACAAAACTAAAGCTGTGTACTCGGCCAAAGACTCTGAAATAAGGTTTGCTCCTCTGGTAGAGTTTGGCACTACCTGATGGCCCCACCATTGATGTGCTAGTTCATGAGCGGTTACAAAATAAGCATAATCAAAATCATCCGGGTCACTAAAATCCCCGATCCAACCAAAGCCCTCTGAATATGGTACTGTGTTGGGAAATGACTGAGCGAAATTAGCATATCTCGGAAACTCCAGGAGCCGCATCTGACGGAATTGATAGGGCCCATAAGACTCGGAAAAGTATGCGATCCCATCTTTAAAGGCAGCTGAAAAACGATCCAGGTTATAATCATGTGAAGCCAAATGAAAGATTTCAATGTTTACTTCTGATCCATCCGTTTGTTTAGCTTTTTCACTCGCAACGGCATAATCTGCTGAAACCAGGTTATAAAACAAATCTATTTTAGAGTCCTGCACATAATGAAAATACCTTCGGTCTCCTTCTGTCCATTCTTTCTGCAAATAGCCCGGGGCTATTGCAATCTGATTGGGGGAAGTGCCAATAGTCGCTTCAAAAGTTACCAGATCGGCATCATCATTAAATAACATGGTACGCATGCCATAGGGGTCATCATGAGGAGGCAGATCATCTATCTTTTCAGGAAGCTCATATTTTTTTCGTTTTTCATCACTACTCAACTCTCCACCGGCATTATAGCCAATTGAAGGCATACTTTGACCAATAAAGGTGCCGTTGTACACTATTTCCCTGCTAAAGCCACTGTTACCAAATCCGTTATTAAGTAAGGCTGAGTGAAACTCTAGCTCTAAAGTATCACCTGGCTGCATGGTTTCAGGCAACGCATATATTTTGTACCAGGGTTTCGCTTCTTTTTCTCCCAGCAGCTGAAATTTAGGCTTGTCATATGACAATGGAAAACGGTAAGATAATGAATCGCCTTTATATAATGCATGGAAATAAGTAGCCTCGGCAAAATTCAAATGTAAAGAATCAATGGGTTCATCAGTCTTATTGACTAATTGTACCTTTACCTGACTATAAGCATCTCTCTTTTCTGGATACAATTCGGCATTCACTTTTACACTTACTACTTTTGGTTGCGCAATAAATTCATATTGCTTTAACTGTTTTTCATAATCCGCTTGCCTCTTTTCCGACTCAGTAACTGTTAAATATCCATTGGTATATACCACTGTTTTAAAGATATAACTACCTAAGCCAAGTGCTATAAACAAACAAATATAGGACAACAAGGCGGTAGATGATTTAAGCCGACTTTTGCCCTGACTAAGGCGTTTTCTGAAGTTGATATCAGAACCTCTTGCATAGAAAAGTGAGAAAAAGAGGATCAAAAATACTCCAAAAGCTGTCCAGTACAGGTTATACCATAATAAAGGGGCTCCAAAATGCCCTAAACCATTCATATCGGACCAGAGGTAAGCAGGTTTGTAGGAGAAAAAGAAGAGGTTAAAGTTATAGTCAGCAAAATCTCTCAAAACTATCATCACCAACCAAATCCCAATACTTACTGCGTGGCCCGCAAATTTATTGTTAACGATTAAATGAACTGCAAAAACCAGCATCAACATCTGCAGATAATCGGGGAAGGAAATGAGATAACTATCAATTAAATAGACGCTGATGTCATAATTATAATACCCTTTCAAGGTCTGCACTATTAAACCAACTACTATAGGCAAAGAGGCCAATAAAAGGCAGATAGTAGCCATACCCAAAAATTTTGAGGCAATTAGAACACCATCTTTTATTGGAAAAGTATCGCTAATAGAGGAATAGCCTGTGCCTTTGTCGCGGTGCAAGGTTTCACCCCCAAAGAATACCAAAATGATGAAAACAAATATGATATAATCAAAGCCCTTAAACTCCATTAAAAAAGAAGTTGAGGGGCGGTTGGGCACACTATAAATGGTGTTCCCAATCCAAAAATCTATGACAAGAAAAACTAATCCTCCCAGTAAAATTGCCCTAAAATAACTGTCCTTCAATACATTTCTTATCTCCAATTTGGAAAGGGTAATTAAGCTTTGCCTCTGATACGCTTTTGTAAATGAAGTAGAGACCTTTTTTAAGAGAGTCTTCACTGATAAATCTTCGCTTTCCTCTTGTTTCGATTTTTTAGAAGTAGCACTAAAAAAGTATTTAAAGCTAAAGCGAGCATAAGAGGCAATGAATAATAGCAGGCCAATGGACACCCATAAAATTCTATTGATTAATAAATTACCTGAAATATCTACCCGATAAGAATTTTGCTCAAAGGGAGTTAAGTATTCAACCTGAAAGAAGAAGGAATTAATTCCAAGGGGATCCAGGATTTGCACTAGCTCTTTATTATCTAAATCATTTGCTAAAAAATTAGTTAGCAAATAGATAATGAAAACTATAATACCTCCGGAATAAATAGCCTTAATATTCTTTGTGAAAATAATTAAGGCAAAAAACAGCGTAGCAAAAAACCATAAATTAGGAACTACCAATGTTATCCATGGATGAAAATAGTTCATGAAGAGATTGGGGCCGTATCTTTCGGCTGGTGTCCAGCCAGTAGCTGCCCCTATTATTGTTCCTAAATAAACTCCTATTACTACACCCAAAGAGATGAACAAAAGAGTAACGAAAGAGCCCCAAAAACGACCCATAAAGTAGGCTGACTTTGTAATTGGCAAGCTGAACAGGAAAGTACCCGTTTTATGCTCAATGTCACGGTACATAGGAACGCCCATTACTGCAGAAGCAATAAGTATCCCGAAAATTGACACTACCAACATTAAATTGGCAATGGTAATGGGTGCATTGTGAAATACCTTTTCCGTTGCTGGTGTACTGCCCGAAGCAAAAAGCAAAAGAGACACAATCAATAGCAGTCCAAAATACATGTAGGTGGCAGGTCTGGAAAACCTATACCTAATTTCAAATAGAAAAATATTTAGCATAGCTCTGAAAGTTAAAGGGTGATAGGATCTACTTTTCTGGAAATGTGACTAAAATACACATCTTCCAAATTAGGTTCAACAGATTCAAATCCTTCTCCAGGATTACTATCAGCCTCCACTCTCAGGGCCAGATTACCTTCTTTTAACTTGGTGGAAATCACCTTATAATTTTCCTTGTAGGTTTCCAACTCATCCTTTTTAATAATCTTAGCGAAAATATTATGTTGGATCTGCGTTAAGCCATCGGCAGGTTTGCCATGCATTAGCACTTCACCATTACAGATAATGGCCATATTAGAGCACAATGTACTTACATCCTCTACAATATGAGTTGATAAAATGATGATGGTGTTTTCACCAATCTCACTTAACAGATTGTAAAATCTATTTCTTTCAGTAGGATCCAGCCCTGCGGTAGGTTCATCAACAATAATCAGGTTAGGGTTGCCAGCAAGTGCCTGCGCAATACCAAATCTTTGGCGCATACCACCCGAGTAGGTGCCTAAGGCCTTTTTTCTATGGGTTTGAAGGTTTACTTTTTCCAGTAAGCTGCTTACCAGCTCCTTTCGCTCTCCTCTGTTTCCTACACCTTTCATTTGCGCAATGTGGTCTAGCATTACTTCTGCACTAATTTTTGGGTAGAGGCCGAAATCCTGTGGCAAATAGCCTAGCCTCTCTCTGATGGCCTGGGGGTTCTCCATTACGTTAATATCATCGAACATAATACTGCCGGAATCTGCATCTTGTAAGGTGGCAATTGTTCGCATGAGCGTAGATTTTCCTGCCCCATTTGGCCCTAATAGGCCAAACATACCCTTTGGTACGGTCAGTGAAACATCTTTTAGTGCCTGCACTCCATTGGAGTAGGTCTTGGACAAATTTTGGATTGATAGTTGCATGTTACTTTATTAGATTAATGAAAGATTAAAGCAATATAATGATTAGTTTACTTAAGGTATAGTATTTTTTTATTTTAGTAATTATTAGATGTACCAAATGCCCTTATGGTTGCATATAGTACGCAATTATATAATATTATAACTTATTTTATACATAAGTGAATAATATTGGTTATAAATGTGTAATAAGGAAATATACTAGGACGAAGGAGATATGAAATTCTAGCTTATCGGAGATGTGAAATAAAAATAGAATATAAAATTTATCCATCCAATTAATCAAAAGATTATTGGAAATAAAAGACTAAGTGTAGATAAGAATAAAAAAACAGGTAAGAAAGTAAGTCTATGACTACTGGCTATCTTACCTGGAATTATCAATTATTTATTTCCTGCTATAATTAGGTGCCTCTCTTGTAATATGCACATCGTGTGGGTGACTTTCAGCCACTCCTGCAGCGGTAATTTTTACAAATTTGGCGGTTTTTAAGTCTTCAATAGAACCTGTTCCACAATAGCCCATTCCTGCTTTTAAGCCTCCTACCATTTGGTAAAGCACTTCTGACACTAAGCCTTTAAATGGAACACGACCTACAATACCTTCGGGTACTAATTTCTTAATATCATCTTCGGCATCCTGGAAATATCGGTCTTTTGAGCCATCATCCATCGCTTCTAAAGAGCCCATTCCACGGTAAGATTTGAATTTTCTTCCTTCAAATAAAATCATTTCACCCGGGGCCTCTTCTGTTCCGGCCAATAATGAACCGATCATTACGCTGTCTGCTCCACCAGCCAATGCTTTTACTATATCACCAGAGAAACGAATACCTCCATCTGCAATAATAGGAACACCGCTGTCCTTTATGACTTTGTATGTTTCATATACTGCCGAGAGTTGAGGGGCACCTACACCTGCCACAATCCTGGTTGTGCAAATACTTCCCGGGCCTACTCCCACTTTAACGGCATCTGCTCCTGCATCAATTAATGCTTTGGCAGCCTCAGGTGTGGCAATATTTCCCACAATTACATCTAAATCAGGGAATTTTGCTTTTATCTTTTTAGCTGTATCGATTACTCCTTTACTATGTCCATGTGCGGTATCAATACTTACCACGTCAACTCCCGCTGTAATCAATGCTTGCACCCTGTCTTCAATATCGGGTGTTACGCCAACTGCAGCACCGACCCGCAATCTGCCAAATTCATCTTTGCAGGCGAATGGCTTATCTCTTTTCTTTAAAATATCTTTATAGGTAATCAAACCCATTAGAAGACCCGACTTATTAACAATAGGTAGTTTTTCAATCTTGTGCTCCTGTAACACGTCTTCTGCCCCTTCCAGGTTAATCCCTTCTTCAGCGGTTATTAACCTGTCCTTGGTCATAACTTTTTGTACAGGGACTGAAAAATCTTTTTGGAAACGTAAATCACGGTTGGTCACTATGCCAATTAATTTTTTGCTGGAATCTACTACGGGGATTCCTCCAATTTTATTTTCACGCATAATTTTCACTGCATCGCCTACAGTGCTGTCTACATGCAAGGTAATCGGATCTAAAATCATCCCACTTTGCGATCTTTTTACTTTTCTTACCTGGAGAGCCTGCTGCTCAATGGTCATGTTTTTATGGATAAAACCAAGCCCACCTTCTAAAGCCATAGCAATGGCCATATCATGTTCAGTCACAGTGTCCATGGCGGCAGAAACCAATGGTATATTTAATCGGATATTGCGTGTTAATTGTGAGGAAGTGTCAGTATCTCTTGGAAGAATTTCTGAATAACCGGGAAGTAAAAGGACATCATCGTATGTGAGCGCCTCGTAAACAAATTTGGAAGTATCTAAACTCATAGTGCAAATAATTACGTGTTATTATTTGCAGGGCAAAATTACAATTATAGTTTGATTTAAAGAAATTTGATTAAATTAATATTTTATGAATTTTACTCTTAAGAATTTTCTGTCCAGTATAATAGACTTGGCAATTATTAAAATCTGCTTATAGCATTTAATAGAAAAGCCATTGTTCAATGAGAATTTTCAACCAAGTTTGGGGTTACGTCTTCCAAAAAAGTTTTTTACGTGTGAAAAAGGACACCAATATTGCAATGACAAAAGTGTATGCAACTCCACGCAGGAACCCTAGCCAGGGTGTAGAGGTAATCTTTAGGAGCCATATTTCCAGTCCCATTACTGCTAATATGGGCCATAGTAAATTGGCAAAAGCCACATAGGCAATCATTGGGTTTTTTCCATTATTCACCATAAGGTTTAGCATTCCAAACTGGTAATACTTTCGTTTTAACAAATGAAGTAGTAGGAAAACATAACAGGACAGCCCCGAAGCAATAAAATAGTAGCTTAGAGTAGAAGGATCCTTCTTAATGCCTCCTTCAAACGGTTCTGCTACAAAACCAATGAAAAGAAGAACAGTAGCCATCAAGTATAATTGGAATATCAGAGTAGCGCTGTTCTTTTTGTATAAAAGGTATGTGACTAGTAAATTAATTGACGTCACAATTAAAGTCATGGGGAACACATACCTTGCTTGGAGAAAAATAATTATATTGATGATTAGCGCTATACAAATGAAGGCCAAGAGGGATTTTTTATTTTTGGATAATTGAAAGGTCGTATACTGCCTGTTGAGTAGCATTTCCCCTAAAATAATACCCGGTGTTGTGATAAAAAGATATTGTAGAAATTTCAATTGAAAAAGCCAGCTAAGTGGGTTTAAGGCTTCTATTTGTTTAACCCATTCCGTATTCACGTACGCTATTCTTAATGCCAGTAAAAGCAGGGCAATGGCTATCTTAAAAATCAATTTACCTTTAGTTAATAAATAAATAATAGCTCCAAAAAAATAGACGTTTGCTAAAACTAAAATAATTATATCACTTCTATACCAACTGAAACCTTCCCCGTTTTTATAGACTATTTGACTCAGCACGGCAATTAATACTACCCATGAAATGATCCTGAGAAGTATTTTGCCTTTAGGGGATAGCATTTTAGGGTAGGTTGAAAAGCATAAAAATATCAAAAAAAAGCCACTCAGAGCTAATAGCCAAGTTGAAGTATCAGGGCTATTTTGAATTTGATGAGGTCGTAAATGCTGTACAATAATGGCAAACGCCACTAGTAAAAAGGTTCTTTTGACCAAATAAAATAATTGATTCCAAATTCCTGATCCCTCTTTGCTTCTAAAGGCAACAGGAATGGCGACTCCGAGGCAAAAAATAAAGAGAGGAAATACCAAATCAACCCATGTAAAACCCGGAAGTGAAGGATTAAAGCTATGGTCTGGTGGAGGGATTTGTGCATGGTACATCCAGGCTGGCAAAGTACCGTAAGGAATAACTCCTGAAAGCACCATTAATAAGATAGCTAAACCTCTTGTAGCATCTAAAGCCGGTTGTCTTTCTTTTTTTAAAGTCATGGAGGACTATTTTGCTGTTATAGACGGTGGAAAAGACTCCGGTTTTGATGCCCACTCTTTATTGGGTTGATTTCCCATTACAAAACGAAGGGTTCCCCCTTTAGTGATCTGGTCATGTGTGATGAAAGAGTTTTCCAACTTACTATCATTCAAATACACTTCCTTAATGTAAGGATGATCTTTTGAGTTATTTTCTGCCTCAATCTCAAAGGTTTTATCTCCCCCTAAATGAAGTGTAGCCTTCTTCACTAAGGGGCTACCCAGCACATAAACGCCTTCTGCAGGATTTACAGGATAAAAGCCCAAAGCACTAAAAATATACCATGCTGACATTTGGCCACAGTCGTCATTTCCTGCCAAAGCATCCGGTCCGGTGCTATACAATTCAGTCATAATCTGCCTTACCTTTTCCTGTGTTTTCCATGGCTTACCGGCATAGTTATACAGATAAGCGATATGGTGGGAGGGCTCGTTGCCATGTGCATACTGACCAATTAACCCGGAAATATCCATTGAAGCATTTTCTCCGGTAACCTGAGAGCTCACATTGAAAGTAGAGTCTATATGGCCAACAAAGGCTTCCTCTGAACCAAAAAGCTTGATTAGCCCTTGCACATCATGTGGGACAAACCAACTGTGTTGCCAGGCAGTACCTTCAATGTACATTCCTTCAAAACCATGTTCCGAGTAAAAAGGATCAAAAGGCTCGTCCCAATTTCCATTGCTGAGTTTGCCTCTCATGAATAAAGTTTCCCGATCAAATAACGCCTTGTAGCTCTCCGCCCTGGCCATAAAACGATCGTAATCTGCGGATTTACCTAAATATTGCGCTACTTGAGAAATACACCAATCGTCATAAGCATATTCCAGGGTTTTAGTCACTGACCAGCCATCTTTATCTGAAGGGATATAGCCATATTCTCTATAAAAATTGGTTCCTCTTATATCTTGGGCAGCACTTTTTAACATTGCTTCGTAAATCGCCTCTACTTGCGATTCATCGACCATTCCTTTCAAAATAGCATCGGTTAAAACAGGCACGGCATGATAGCCCGTCATCGTGTTGGTTTCATTTCCGGCCAAGGCCCAAACTGGCAGTAAACCTGATTCCGTATAAAACGAAAATATAGACTGGATAAAATCTTGATTTCTCTCAGGCTGTAATAAAGTGAAAAGTGGGTGTGAGGCTCTGAAAGTATCCCAAAGAGAGAACACTGTGTACCTTTCGAAGCCCTCTGCTTTCGCTACTGCTTGCTGTAGAGACTTATAATTTCCTTCTACATCTGAAAATAGGTTGGGAGCCAAAAACGCATGGTACATTGCCGAGTAAAAAATAGTATCCATTTCAGGTTCAATAAATGTAGCCTCAATTTTCCCTAACTCCTGCTGCCAAACTGCATGGGCATTTTCCATCACTGCTTTGAAATCCATCGAGGCTGCCTCTTCCAATATATTCTGCAAAGCGCCTTGCTCAGAAGCTGACGAAATACCTACCTTAATTACTAATGGTTCTTTAGAGGACGAAAAGGAAAAAATTCCTTTTTTGACATTGTTCAAAACTTCCGTTTCTGTACTGCTATTCTCATCTTGTTTAAGGGTATAATCTTGTATAGGTTGCGAGAAAACAGCGGCAAAATATACCCATTGGTTTTTTGCCCAACCTGTAGATTTTCTATAACCGGTGATAAGGGTGTCATTCTTAAAGGTTATTTCTGTGAAAACGGGTTTATCCCAATTAATGGCAAAATTGAGATCTACTGCAACATTCTTAGTAGAATCTTCAGGAAAAGTATACCGGTGCATACCTACCCTATTGATCGCACTTAATTCCACCAATATTCCATTGTCGAGTAGCACGCTGTAGTAGCCAGGTTTTGCACTTTCATTGGCATGCTGAAAAGCAGCACGCGTGCTATCGAAAAGTGTCTGCGTGTATTTAGGCATAAAGGAAATGTCGGCATAATCGCCAATACCTGTACCGCTTAAATGCGTATGACTGAATCCGGCAATTACAGAGTCGGAATAATGATAACCTGAAGACCAATCCCAACCTTCAGTGCCATTATCTGGACTTAGCTGCACACCACCAAAGGGTAAACTGGCTCCCGGATAGGTATGTCCATGTCCACCTGTTCCCAAAAAGGGATCTACAAAATCAGTAAATTTTGCACTTGTTTCTCTCTCTTCATCTAAATCACTGTTTTTATCAGCACAGCTACTCAAGATGAGTAAAGTAAGTCCCATTAAGTAAACTACGTTTTTCATATCAATATAATTTTTCTATTCTTCCAGATTTAGCGTTGCTAAACTACGGCCTGAAGCCACCCTTTTTTAGAACCTCAGCCTACCAAGGTAGAATCTCGAAGAATATTCGTTCTATATTGGTGGGCATAGCTCTCACAATGCTCATTTATTTAATAGAGATTTTTTTCAACTCCTTACTATTATTTCTTATTATTTCCAGTATGTATAACCCGGCAGGAATGTCATTGATAACTATTGATAAATCTGTAGCGTTGGAGGTAAACAACTGTCTTAATACTTCCTGTCCGCTCAAATTGCTTAGCTTGACTGCTACATTTCCATTGCTATTTTCAGATTTTATATGCAAAATTTGGTTGGCGGGGTTTGGATAAACTACAAAGTCATGCGCCTTTTTTGACAAGCCCAAAACGGGACTATCAGCCTTTTCTATATCAAGTATCACATCGGCTTGTGCACAAAAAAGGCCCTCTTGACCATAGCACAGTTCATAGGTAAATTGATCTGCTCCTGTTGCACCTTCTTCTTGAGTAAAATTGATACTAAAATCTTCATTTACTGTAGCCACACCCTTCTTAGGTGCTGTTACAATCCTTATACTTAGCGCTGAGAGGTTAAAAGTACTATCATTCTCTAAAACATTTATAGAGATGGATTCTCCAACGGGAACAAATGCTTCATCATCGACAGCAATAAAAGAGTCCATAGCAAAATCAGCTTCAAAGTTTGAAAACCTTACTGCATCTGCAACGACAAAACTTCCTTCTGTAGCAGCATCTGAGATATCTAATTGAGAATTTCCATCTAACAAATAACGGCCAATAAACTGCCAGGTACTTCCGCTGGTTGATTGATCGACCCGTATTGTATCTGCGCCTCCAACATGACTTACCACGTAGGGGGTGTTTTTAGCTCTGTTTCCCGAGGCCACCCACCATCCGTAAACTTCATAAAGAGCCTGCTCTACAATTTGAGGCTTAAATCGCACATATTCCTCTCCGCTGCCCAGTGCCTTTATTAAAGAGGGCGAGTCCCCGAAAAAGCCGGCATTAGCAGATGCCGTCCATTCACCTACGATGCTAGCATTTTCCATTTCTGTATCTACTATATATTCCTGTAATGGTTCCTGAGGCAAATTGAGACTATCCGGATGAGTAACCACCAAAATACTTGCCACATTGCGTGTTTCTGAGGGGGTATTGATATATGATCCTTTAGTGGCCATTTGTGAAGAACCTCCTCCATCAAGGTTAAGCGCTTCCACACATCCTAAGCCTATCATAATATCTGCTAACTCTGTCAAACTTACCCCTTGGGATTGTGTTTGCCTTCCATCAGCCACTACGAAAATTACTTCATTCTCATTGGTAAAGCCCACTGCACTTCTTGGATCCCTGTTTGACAAACCCACACCTGAGCCCCACATGATTTCTTCATCATAGCTTACATTTGGCTCTCCACTTTTAACTAGAATAGGAGCCCCACCTATACCTATCATCAAATTTTCGTATAATGTTCCTTCTGATTCCTGAGGAGTAGGCAAGGGACTAGCATCATTAAATTCATAGGGTAGTGGGGCATCAAATTTTCGAATGCCTGAAATATCATTTCCAAAATGATAAATCCAATCTATCGAGGGTTCATTATCGTAAGTGAGTCCAAAAAAACTGCGAATTACTGGATAAGTAGCACTGTTTCTTGCCAGTTCTCTCACATTTACAGCCTTTACCTCTTCCGGATATACTACGGATGAGAAAGAAGTGCTACCAGCAAAATACCCACCATTAATACCTAAATATGCCCCTACCTGCTCTGTGAGATCGCTCACGTTACCAGTAGGGTTGATTAAATAGGGCCTTATGGCTATATTTTCAGCGTTTAAATCAATTTCTGTATAAAATATTTCCAAAGGGGGATCTTCTCTCGTCCCTTTAAATATTTTGATTCCCTCCGGCACATCAAATTGTGCAGTTATCTCCTGATAGGAAATATCTTGAGCCGGTAGATAAAAAGAGAATATGAAAAGAAAAGTCGATAGCAGGATAGTTTTCATGATCGTTTATGAGGTTTAAAAATATTACTTAAGAGAATATAATTACAAATTATAACTAACAAACTCTCGGCTTAATTCTTAGAGTTTATAGTCCTATTATGCTCTTTGGAGGCCCAAAAAACACCCCTGTGGCCCCCTTAAGGGGACATTCTCTTCGATTTATAATAGTAGAAATCAACCTATTTCACCAATATTTTTTACATTTATAAAGCAAAAAACTTGAGCAGATTTCTATATAAATTAAGAACTAAAATTAACTCATGACTACTCTACTATTATGCCAAAAGCCGAGTAAATTATCTTCACGTAAAGCATTGTATCTATTGATATCATATCATAAATCCGGATAAATGGCCGGGCCTGGATACATAGCCATAAAGACTTTTTCACTTGCCAACAAGGAATTGTAAAAAAATTGAACCTCGCCAGTTACTCCGTTTTTCCTGTTTTCTAATATCATCCCCGCAAGAAAATCATCATTTGGCACATAACCACCTAAAAAAGAAAGAAGACCAGGATAAAATTTATTAATATTTTCTGGTCCTACCCTACCTAATTGGTCTTGAAGAAGTCCTCTATATACACTAATACCTTGATTATCTCTTCTGTATAGCTGAGGACTCACAATATCTGCATAGCCACCTTGTACCCACTTAGTATAATCTTGCAAATATTCTCTAAAGCCGAAATCAAGCGGACTTGGCGACATGGCCACAATGCAATTAGGATTGATGGCTTTTACATCATTGTAAAGCTGTTGGCCATAGGCATTTAAAATATCAGCCCTCCATTGTAGCCAATTACCCTCTAATCTGTCATTTGGTGGTGCTGCACCGCCATGTTCAGCTGCATATTTATCTTTTGTATAATCATCATATCCGCCTTCTGATGGCATAGCAGGCAATCTGTCATCTCCCTGCACCCCATCAATATCAGGATACTTAGTTACCACTTCCAATACTAGATCCGTCATGAATTCTTGTACTTCCGGCAAGAGACTGTTTAGCCAAAAGAATCCATTTTTCACTACCTGTTCACCACTACTATTAATCGCCCCCCATTCTGGTTTTGCCTCTAAAATAGGTCCCGGACTACCATTAAAGGCTGCAAATCCGTATTCAAACCAAGCCATCACCTTTATATCTTCTGCATGTGCTGCATCAATCAATTCACGCAGAGGATCTCTGCCTTCATAAGTAGAAGCAATTCGCTGCCCGGTTAAATCCTCCATTACTTGACTTGGATAAGTAGTGGTGGCTCTATTATAGGTTACCACAAAAATGGTGTTAAAATTCAATTTTTTACATTGTGCCACTGCACCCTCAATGCCTGCCTGCGAACTGAGCACTTCACTATCCACATTAGTGAGCCATACCCCTCGAATACCGGTTTCCTGAGGTAGCTCTGTCACTTGAATAGTGTAGGTAGCAGTAGTTTCCTCATCAGGAGCAGTAATAGCTAACTCTAAATCATTAGTTAAATCATATGCTTCTCCACTTTCTATTGATAGCGTCGCATCTTCTTCACGCGCTTCAAAGTTTAATACCACTTCGGATAAATCTGTTCCAAAACCTACCTCAAATCCAACTGTTTTGTTTTCTTCATCTATTGTACCATTTCTGAAAAGGTCTGGCATTCTAATATTCCTTAAAGAAGCATCATTACTATTGGCTTCAGAAGTTAAAACAGTATAGAGTTTTTTGGCACCATCCGTAGCTGTAACTGTATACACCACGAAGCTCGAAAAATCCTGTTCTGTTCCTATTGCCGGTTCAATAGTTGCTCCTTCCGAAATTTCAATGGTAGGACTTAAAACATAGTTTTCAGTTTCAAACGGAATGGTTATTTCAATAATACCTTCTTCATTATTAATTTCACCTACTTTTACGGGGTCAAAAGACTCAAATGCAAAATATTCGATTAACCTTGGGCTTTGCTCATTCACCGGAGTCTCCTCATCTGTACACTGGCTAAAAGATAATACAATAGCCAGCATCAAGCCTATTTTATGTAAATTCTTCATCATTAAAATTTAGTTTTTAATTAATTCAGGGAAAGTCGTATTTCCTGCATATTGTCTTTTAAAAAAATCTTCAAATTTTTTAATCCCCTCATAAAAAAAATGTACCTCACCAAGCGATCCTTTTTCTTTATTGTATGCAATCATTTTTTCTAAAAACTCTTCATCTGGGTTATATTTGTCAACTTGTAAAAGCACTCCGGGAATTACTCTGAAATGGTTTTGCGGATGCACCTGCTCATTGTAAATTTTATCCATCTCTTTCTTATAAGCCGGAAAATTATATCGGTAAACTTGTGGAACTACTAATTCCACTAAGCCCATATTAAGCCAGGTAGGCCAATCCTGTAAATAGTTTTCTTCGCTCCAGGGATAAATACTTGGAGCCATTGATATAATAATGTCAGGATTAATACTTTTTATTTCTGTTACCAGGTCTTTAAGAAAAAGTGTAAGTTTTGCAGACCTCCACTTAACCCATTCGTAATCTTTGGCATTTTTTGGCGGAAGATCATTATTATGTTCTTTTTGATAAAGCTTAGTGGTATACTCATCATAACCTCCATTCGAAGGTAATGCGGGTAATCTGTCATCCCCCTGTATTCCATCCAAATCATATTTTTCTACCGCCTCTGCTATTAAGCTTATCATAAAGTTTTGCACCTCATGGTGAAAAGGGTTCATCCATTGGAAGTCATTTTTTTCTGTAATGTTTCCCTCAATATCTCTGGAAGCCCAATCCGGGTATTTCTGTATTATTTTACCACCGGTACTATCTCTATGTGCTGTAGCAAAACCGAACTCATACCAGGCAAAGACCTTGATATTATGTTGATGAGCTGCATTGATTAATTCTTTCAGCGGATCTCTTCCCTTGAATTCAGGGTCAATTTTTTCTCCGAGCATTTTTTCGGCCACCTCTGAGGGGTATAAAGTGTATCCTCCGTTCCAGGTAACCATAAATATGGTATTAAACCCTAAATCAGCACATTTTTTTACAGCCTTCTCAATATTTTCCGCAGAAAAGAGGGCATCACTTGCAACATTTGTTAACCATACTCCTCTGATAGCTGTTTTAGAGCTTCCATCTTTTTGATCCGCCAGAATGAAATTGCTGGATAGCACCAAGGTTAATGTGAGTACTACAAGTACCACTAATATAAATGGCTTCAGATCCGGATGATTTTTTTTTCTTATCATTATTCAATATGAGTTCACTAGTAACCATGTTAAAAAAGGTAAGGAGGGTGCACAATGGCACCTCTCCATAAAACCTAAACAAGGACAAAACGATTAGTCCAGAACAGTACTTAGGTCAAATCTAACAACTGCCTGGTTAGTAATTAGGCAATAAATTTCGGCGCTGTTGTCCCCTGTAATATTTACTGCCACCGCTCCAGATGCATTAACATTAGCCACTTCTGCACCCGTGACAAAATCCTGGCTTAAAATCACATCATCAGGGGTTACATTTTCTAAGCCATTTGTTATATCAATTACAATTAATCTGCTTTCAGAAGCACTTCTAGGAAAAGAAGTTGCAATCACTGTTTTACCAGCAAATTCAAAAAGTTCAAAGTAAGAGGTAAACCCGTCATACAATTGCTTACCTAAATTAGGTATTCTATTAATAAAGGAGCCATCTAAATTACTTTTTGTGAACTCAATATCGTTGGCATTAGAGATATAGGATTCACTATCAATAGTTAATATTTGAGCGTGTGGACGAGAGCCAAATTTAGATAAAGTAGGAACTCCGGCCACTTCTATTAATTCAGGAGATTCGTCTACCACTCCATTTACTACATTCCATCTGAAAATAAGACTTCCTCTGGTAGTAGGGTTCAAGAATTTACGCCCGAAACATGTAAGTATCACCGCATTGGTGTTAATATCTCCTATTACAGAAAAGCTATCACCCATTCTATATTCTGTGTTTGTATAAGTTAAGAATACTTCAGGTTGAGAATTTTCTGTATTCCATTTGTAAATTTTAAACGTAGTAGGTTCACCACCTGCATCGCTGGTCCATTCCACGGTATTGCAAGCTAGTATTGTTCCGTCATCGCTCATGGCAACATCGGCAATTTTAGGCGATCCACCATCCACACCTGTCATATCCAAAAGTCCAAGCTGTGATCCGTCAGTAGGGTCTAAAATCAAAATTTTATCGTTATTATTAGTGATGTAGACGTGATCATTTCCATAAGCCAAGCCTCTTTCTCCATCTGCTGTGAAAAAGTCAGGTATGCCAGTTCCCGAGGGCGACAAATTCCAAACCGGGTTACTTAATACTAGTCTAGGCTGCGCCTCTTCGCTAGACTCTGATAATATAACCTGCCACTCTTGAGTGGTGCCATCTTCGGCATTCACTACGTAAACGGCAGTATCTGAAAAATTATTTGCCACTCCTGATGGTGGCGTAACTGTTGCTTTGGGCGAAACGGTAATAGTTGGTACGAGGGAAGTAAAATCTGTACCAAAAGGCAGAGCAGCAGTAATTAAATGAGCATCGGTATCTATATTTGCAGCAACCGAAGGACTCAGTTCCTGAAATTCAAAGGATAGGATTTCTGTGCGCTTACTGAAAAAAGGACCTTCATTAAAATCATCTGATTCTTCACAAGCAGTAAGGACTATAATAGCGCCTAAAAAGAGCACAAATACTTTAAAAATAAAAGAAGAGTTCATCTGTTATAAATTATTTTAGAAGAGTCAGATAGAATCGCCGAAAGCACAGGATTATATTTTCGTGTGGATTCGATAAGTGTCGATTTCATCATAGAAAAATTTCAATTTTTGATAAAAGAGCAGGGATATGATCCCTGCTCTTTCATTTTACATTATTCAATTGTTACATCTACAGCCAAGACACCGAAATTAGTGAGCATAGCATACACTGTTGCTGTGTTCTCGTTAACAACAACGTCAACACCACCTGTTCCATTAAAATTAGTATCAATATTTCCTTCTGGCGTAAAAGCAAACCTTTTTATTTGATCAGCAGTTACATTTTCCAAACCATCAGTATAATCAATTAAATATACCCAGCCAGCATTTGCGGCATTTTCAGTAAAATCTGTAGCAGTTGTTGCAATTAACTTTCTGCCTGATATCTCAAATGGAACCACATCTAAAGCAAACGTAAACAATGGTGCTGTTTCGTCATTATTTAATGCATCTGCGTCTAATTTGCCAATTAGTTCTCCTGCCTGGTTATATTCTGAAATTCCACCAACAGAGGTTCCTGCCACAATGATAGAAGCATCGCTCGCAGATGAAGTAGGATAAGCATCGTTTCCATTACCAATTTGTTCAAACCCTGCAAGTTCTATTTTAAGAGGTTCTGGATTGACAACCCCACCAGTAATTGTAAATTTAAGTACAGCGTTGCTTGCACCTCCAAAGCCATCAGCAGGAGCATAAATAAATCCATCTCCCTCTATACTACCCACAACAGATAGATTATCAGCCAGAGCCTCACCTTCAAGCGGAACATATCCACCAAAAAGCAATTCCTGAGACGCATCTTTATCGGCCCAACTATATACGTTCCACGCATTGGTACCATTCCCATTTCTTAAATTAGATCCTACAATTACACCATTGTCATCTGTAGCCACATTTAATAGAAATAGGTTTCCTGTAGCAAAATTTTCCTTACCGTTTATGAACAGCAAGTCAGGATTGTCTAAATCTCCGTCAACACCTGCAGATAAGTCGGAGCCATCAAGTGATGAGAGCACTCGTATTTTATCATTATTGTTATGCACATATACGAAATCGCCATGCGCAGCTAAATCTCTATCATTATTAGCTGTGAACCAACTTGGTAATCCACCCTCAGCTAAAGTTCTTTGCCATTTTGGGCTTAAAACAATGGTAGGAGGTGCCTCCAATGTTACTGTTACTGTATAAGCCTGAGTACTTTCATCCTCTGCAGTTACTGTATAAGTTACCGGGGCAGAAAAATCTTGTGCAGCACCTGAAGCTGGACTTACAGTTGCCTCAGCAGAAATGGCTATAGTAGGCGCTAAAGCCGTCACATCGGTATCAAAAGGAAGTGTAGCAGCAATGTCAGTTCCTGAAATAGTAGCCTCTACAGCCGGGTCTAGATCTGAAAATATAAATGAAGTGATATCTTTATCACTACTCAATTCAGGCTCCGGAGTAGGAGTTGGTGTAGTCGAATCATCATCACCACAAGAGGTGACAAATAAACTACCGGTAAATGCAAATAACATTACCAGCATTAATCGCAATCGTTTTGTCTGTATCATAATTATTCAATTTAGTGTAAAATTTATTGTTTAGATTATCTTTAATTATCCCACCATACTTTGGTGGTCATTAAGTCGGGCCCTTGCCTTGCAACCGCCGATTCATAATTTTGTCTATTTAATGCTTGTTCTTCAGCCGGGTATCTTAATCTACTAGGCAATTCGGCACCTCCTGTTTCGCTTTGTCCATCTGTATTGGGGATGGGATTCAACTTAGGAAACCCTGTTCTGCGATATTCTGCATATGATTCTAAGCCCTGATTGAGGTTAGCCACCCATTTTTGGGTGATAATTTGCTCGAGTCCATTAGCAGGATTGTACTGAATATTTGGAGATAGCAAGTAAGCATCTATGCTATCCTGAGGGATATCAATTACAGGAAGAGCTGCTGCTTCTTCGGGAGGTATTCTGCTGACAATATCAAGATATACTTCCTCCCAATAAGCGATAGAAGCTCTAATCCCTTGCTCATACAGAGTTTCCGCTGATCCGGGACCCCAGCCACGAAGGGCGGCTTCAGCCTGTAAAAACAGAATTTCAGGATAAGTAAGCAACCCTGTAGGTGCTGCCTGGTTGGAAATAATATCTGTGTCCTCTGAAAAGGAGTCAAGGTCAAGCTCCGCCAATTCCTGAGGATTTAATCCATTTTGTAAACCAAGGTATTCCCCCTCAGCATTGGGCTCTGAAAAAATTGGTAAGCGCGGGTCATTATTTTCCTTTAGAAAATCCACGAAAGTATTACTCATTTTGTACTCACCGAAGCTTTTTAAAATACTCATTGGTTGTATATTCTCTAAAGCGAAACCTTTGTCTCTGCCATAACTTAATAATGCAGCTTCTTCATTTGAAGAAATAAGAATGTTTTCTGCTAATACTTCTGATACATGCGTTTCTGCCACTTCAGGCTCTACTTCGCTTAGTCTCATGGCCAATCTCAATCTCAGCGAGTTCGCAAATCTTATCCAACTATTTACATCTCCCCCATACACCACATCGCTAACACCAAAGTTTTCTATTGAAGGAGTTTCTAAAACTGAAGCAGCTTCCTTTAACTCATTCAACATATCCAGGTAAATTTCTTCCTGAGTGGTGTATTCTGGTTCAATTATACCGGAAAAGGCTACTTCGTAAGGGATGTCTCCAAACAAATCGGTGATACGATGAATGATGAAAGCTTTCCATATTCTAGCAATAGCATTTTTACTGGTTTTTAATTCATCCCCTTCGGTAATATCTATAATTTGCTGACACTGCATGCCAAAATCAGCAAAAGCTGCGTTCCAGTAATCGGTAAGCCAATCGTTTCTAGATATATACCTTCCTGTTGGAAAATAATCTACAGATACAGAATAGTACTGCATGTAATGCTGTGTATAAAGTTGCTGTACCCTTTGGTATTCCGTATACCTTAAAGCACCATAGACCAGTGACCTGGTAAATAATAGGTCTTCATCAAATCTGTCTTGAGTTACTGCCGTTCTATTTTCATTAATTTCATCGAATTCAGAGGTACAACTCCATAGTATAATACTGCAGAAGAAGGCTGTAAATACTATTTTAAATTTATTATTTAATATTTTTTTCATTTGATCTATCATTCAAAATTTCTTCCACTTTAATTTTAAAAATCCTTACAATGAAATATTGACGTTCACCCCAACACTTCTTGTACTTGGTATGGCAAAAGCTTCAATTCCCTGATCATTGCCCGCATTAAATGTAGCTTCAGGATCAAATCCTGGCGTATTTTTGTGAATGAAGAATAAGTTTCTTCCTACTAAAGATACCCTGATCTTATTCACAAAATTATTTTCGAAAAGCTGGGAAGGTAGACTATAGCCTAATGTAAGTTCTCTAAACTTTATAAATGTTCCATCATACAAAAACTCTTCTGAGTAGAGTTGAGACTGACCACCCACATTACTCCAGTAAGTCTGAGGATTCACCTCTACTGTATTAGGCTCACCGGATTCTGTAACCCCTTCAGCTACATAGCCCCCTGCACCTGCATACCATTCTAGTCTGTCATCCTCTGTAAATTTCGCGTTCCCATTGGCAGCAGCAATTGCATTTGAGAAAGAGAAAATATCTCCACCCATTCTCATATCAATTAAGGCACTTAATGTGATGTTTTTGTAGCTGAAAGTATTCCCCCATCCAGCCAGAAAATCAGGCTGATAATTACCTATTTTTTTAATTCCTTCCGGATCTGGCATTGGTAAACCTCCGGGACCAATAATTCTGTTGCCTGCTTCATCTCTCAGGTAGGCTCTGTCAGCATAAATATCTCCAAACTCGCCTCCTACTTCTGCTTGAATTCGGATTCCGAACTGGTCATAATTACTTCCTAATTGATACACCTCTACATTTTCTGCCAACCTTTCTACTCTCGACCTGTTTCTGGTAAAATTGATAAAAGTTGAGTACTCGAAATCTCCTCTAATGACCGGAATAGCCCTTAAACTTAATTCTACACCTTGATTCACGATTAAACCAGCATTGAGAATGGAGCTAGTAAAACCAGAAGCTTTTGAAACTGGGATTCGTAATATTTGATCAACGGTTCCTGCATTGTAGTAAGTGGCTTCCAGATTTATTCTGCTTCTTAAGAAATTTAGATCAAAACCTAGTTCATAGGTAGAGGTTCTTTCAGGCCGTAAATTTACAGGAGCTTGAACAGACACAATCTGTCCAAAAGTCTGTCCGTTATGAGCTAATGCATTCACTACATAATTTTGTTGCAGTTGGCCTGGCCCCGTATCATTCCCAACTTCCGCATAAGAGGCTCTAAATTTACCTGAGTTGAGTGGTCCCCAATTAATATCAACAGCATCAGTAAACACGAAGCTGGTAGAAATCGCCGGATAAAAGTAAGATCTATTGTTAGCTGGTAATGCTGATGACCAGTCGTTCCGGGCCGAAACTTCAACGAATAAATAATCGTCATATTCGAAAGTGGCTGATCCATACACCGAGTTAACTATTCTCTCAGCATCTCCTTCAAGTGTTTGAGTAGCTAAAGCGTTCTGCATTACGAAAAAGTTGGGAATATTTAAGCCTTGTGCGGTAGTAGAGGCAGAACGACTGGTTATCCGTAAATTATTAGCCCCCAAGTTACCTGAAATACTTATTTTCTCTGTTAAATCAAAGTAAGAGGAGAATAACACATCTGAATTCCTTTCTTCAAATCTTAAATTAGAAATGCTGTAGAAACTTCTATCGGGAGTAGTTCTATATATGGTATTTGTGGCATTCTTATTTTCTCTAAAATCATTGTAAAAATCTGTCCCTGTCCTTACATGCATTTTTAACCAGTCTGCAAATTGATAATTCACTTTGGCATAACCGATTATTCTGTCACGGGTGTCTTCATTAGTATTTAAGTTCACTGCCCAATAAGGGTTCTGCCATTGATCGTTACCAGTAGCATTGGTATATACCCTTGCCTGGCCGGTTTCAGTTTGAAAATTTTGGAGATCGCTCAAGCGAATCGTGCGTGGCATCCTGATTAAGCTATTCATTGGGTTGTCCGAACTTAAAGCCAGATTGGGCCTGTTAAAAACATCTTGTTTGATATAATTAAGCTTGGCATCTACACTTAATTTTTCGGATAGCTCTGTATTGATATTTAAGTTTACGTTAAACCGCTGCATATTACTATTGGGAATAATGCTTTCATTTTTTAAATGCGTAAAAGAAAGTCGTGCTTGGGTTTTATCATTACCTCCCGATAAAGCTACTGCATTCGTGAAAGTACTTCCTGTTCTGAAGAAATCACGGATATTATCCGGTTGTGGAGAGTAAGGCACCTGTTCTCCAGTCCAATTTACCAAAGGCATACCGTTTACTTCTGTTTGACCGAAAGTTCTAGGACCCCAACTTGTTCTAATACTATTATTAATTTCTCCGGCACTATTTACTGGAAAATTTCCATTGGAACCTCGTCCAAATCTATTTTGAAAGTCGGGTAAAACTAAAGCTTCTTCTGCCACAAAATTAGAATTAATCTCCACTCCTATACCTCTTCTATTCTTGCCCTTTTTTGTAGTAATCATAATTACACCATTTTGTCCTCTTGAACCATAGAGTGCAGTAGCACTGGCCCCTTTCAACACATTCATAGATTCAATGTCGTTAGGACTAATATTAGAAATACCATCTCCATAATCTAAGCCCCCGAATTGGCTGCCTCCTCCTTGCGGATTGGCCATAGGTACACCATCTACTACATATAAAGGACTGTTTGCTCCACTAATTGAGGCAGAACCTCTGATAGTAACTTTTGACGTTCCTGCAGCACCTGTTCCAGACTGGTTTATCTGCATACCTGCCACTCTACCCGAAAGTGAATTAATCACATTGTTTTCTCTAGCCTGTGTCAGCTCATCTCCAGAGACAGATTGTGAGGCATAACCCAGGGATTTTTTATCTCTTTCAATTCCCAAAGCAGTAACTACCACTTCTTGCATAGTTTCCATGGATTCCTCCATTTGCACATCTATAATATTTCTATTGTTTACAGCAATTTCCTGGGTGCTGTATCCTATAAAAGAGAAGATTAGCACATCGTCAGGTCTGCTTACTTCTAAAGAGTAGTTTCCATCAATATCTGTAGAGGTGCCGTTGGTAGTACCTTTGATTTGGATATTCACCCCCGGAAGACCATCATAGGTGTCTCCGTCAGTAACAGTTCCTTTTACGGTCAAGGCTTGAGAATAAATATTGAAACTCAAAAAAGTCAATAAAAACCCTGTAGTAAATAGTTTAATCATGCTTTTATGCTTAAAAATTGATACTTCTTCTCTTATAGTTAAGGTAATGTTAACTAAATGATAATGTAATGTAGGACAAAAAATATAAAAGTGCAACAACTTATTAAAATAAATTATAAAGTGTTGGCAATTATAAATTTTTATGAGTAATTAGAGAGGCGATATATTTATATCTAATTTACAGATTAGCCTTATAGATGAACTATCTTGCAATTACGATTTACTAACGACAATAATATGAGCTCAAAGAATTTTCTAAAATTCTCATGCCTGTCCCTTGGCGTACTTTTCACTTTCTGTTTTTCCATAGTTGGACAGGATTTTCAAAATGATTTCAATCAAGACTACTCGAATAGCTACTACGAACAAAAAGTATCTTTATTCGAAATTTTGTCAGATTCACCAAAAGACATTATCTTTTTGGGCAATAGCATTACTGATATGGGCGAGTGGGCCGAAATATGGCAAAGCCTCTATGTTAAAAACAGAGGTATTTCTTCAGATATAACTGCCGGGGTAATAGCCAGGTTAGATCATATTATCAAAGGCAAACCGGAGAAGATATTTATCATGATTGGTATTAATGACATTGCCAGAAACATTCCAGAAAATATCATCCTGCAGAATTACGAGCACATTTTAAATGAATTTGTGGCAGGCAGCCCTGACACTCAAATCTATGTGCAAAGTATATTACCTACTAATAACAGATTTACCGAATACAAGAATCACCAAAATAAAACAGAGATTATTAATAGAGTCAATCTTCAATTGGAAGCACTTTGCAAACGACTAAGCATCTCGTTTATTGATTTGAATTCCTACTTTTCAGATGACGATGGCAAGCTTCACGAGGCATTTACCAATGATGGATTACATTTAAACGGAAAAGGATATATGCAGTGGAAAAAGGTATTAGAAGAAGGCGGCTACTGCTGCGATTAAAGTAAGGTAAGAAGTCTGTTTCGAGCAATTAATCCTGCTCCAATGATTCCTGCACGATTTCCAAGCTCTGATATCTTTAACTGGGTATCGTTATTCATTAAACTTAAAGAGTATTTATTGATAGCACTTTTTATAGGCAAACGAATATAGTCATCTGTCTGCGCCAAACTTCCTCCCAAAATTACTAGCTCCGGATTAAAAATATTGATGAGCAAAGCGATGCCCCTCCCTAGTTTTTCGCCGATCTCTGCAATTAATTCTATGGCCAGCACATCATCATCATTAGCGGCATCAATAATGTCTCCCAAGGTAATATGTTCCGGATCAATCTTTTTTCTGGTTATAATAGTAGAAGAACTTTCTTTTAACCGCTCCTTAAATAGCCGTAATAAAGCCCATCCAGAACCCTCTGTTTCTAGGCATCCCTTTTTCCCACATTGACAAATAATTTCATTATTGAAAATAGGAATGTGACCAAATTCACCACTATAACCTGATTTACCATAATAAAGCTGACTATTAATCATAATACCCATTCCTATTCCATAATCAAGGTTCAGAAAGAGCACATCTTTTTCATCTTTCACAGCCCCTACGCAAAATTCTCCGTAGGCCATTGCTCTAGAATCATTTTCCAGATACACTTTAATGCCTAATTGAGACTCAATAATTCTACTCAAAGGGTCTTCATGAAAATGAAAAAAACTGTAGCTATAACCTGTGGCGTAATTGACCCTTCCCGATAAATTAATTCCTATGCCTAATATTTTCTCCTTGGAAATAGGTAACCCTTTAATAAAGTTGTTGATTAATCTACATAACTCGTCTAATGACTCCTTGTCGTTTCTTAATTCATATGGGCATTTTTCATATACTTTGATGAGGTTTTTTTGGAAATCTGTTAGACCAATATTGATATAATTCTGCTTCACATCTATTCCCATAAAAAAACCCGAATCGGGAGCCAAACCATATAAATTCGGTTTTCTTCCCCCTGTAGAACCCACCTTGCCATGATCCTGCACTAAGCCATCTTCGCTTAATTCGTTGATGAGCGCAGTTACTTTTGGAGCACTTAAACTCAACTTCTTACATAATTCAGCAATTGTAGCATTCCCTGAATTAGCAAAAAAACCAATTATCTGCTTCTTTAGGTTTACATTTTTATAAGCTACCCCTGTGGGATTATCACTGCTTAACTCTTTAAAAAATGTTTTCGTCATATATTGGTTGTAGGCGTTGAATAGAGTAAAATTATAAAATTAACTTAAAACAATTAAAATAGTTGAGCAAAATACAAATCTATTATTAGATAATCTAAATTTTTAGATAAAACCCTTAACTTTATAAATTATTTTAATAAGTATTTGATCTTTTATTTTAAATGCACTACATTGTTCTTTCATTATGGCTCAAAACACCCAAATAACTACTTTAAAACGTATAACACTTTTGCTATCAATGCTTTTTGGCATCTTTTCAGCTAAAGGTCAATCTGAAATCATCAGCACAGACATTTTGATAATTGGAGGAGGCACAAGCGGCATCAGTGCCGGCTTGCAAAGTACGCGACAAGGCATTAACGTGTTAATCATAGAAGAAACAGATTGGCTCGGTGGCATGCTTACCGCAGCAGGTGTTTCTGCAATTGACGGTAATCATCAGATGCCTTCAGGTATATGGGGTGAGTTCAGAGATAGTATTTATGCACATTATGGAGGTGAAAGTGCAGTTGCCACCGGATGGGTAAGTCATACGCTATTTGAGCCATCAGTTGGAACTAGTATTCTTAAAAACATGGCCGCTGCAGAACCTTTGCTTTCCGTCCACTATAATACCCAACTCTTAAGTATTGAACGCTCCGGAAATTTCTGGCTTGTTAGCGCCAAAAGAAATAAGAGCACTTATCAAATTAAAACCAAATTCTTGATTGACGCCTCGGAGCTAGGAGATGTCATGGCAAAACTCAACATCAGTTATGACTTGGGCATGGAGTCAAAAGAATATAGTAAGGAGACATACGCTCCGGATTCAGCCAACGATATTGTGCAAGATCTTACCTATACTGTGATATTGAAGGATTATGGCAAACCTTCTCTTATTAAAAAACCCAAAGATTACGATCCCGAACCATTTAGATGTGCATGCGAAACATCAGTGGATGACAAAAAGCCTTCGGATAACTGCCTTCAAATGCTGGAATACGCGAAACTGCCTAACAACAAATACTTAATTAACTGGCCCAATTGCGGCAATGACTATTATGTGAATCTAGCTGAATTGAGTCCGCAGGAAAGAGCCAGTGAAATTGAAAAAGCCAAACAGTTTAGTTTACAGTTTGTTTACTACCTACAAAATGAATTAGGCTTCACTGAACTGGGAATCGCAAAAAATGAGTTCCCTTCTAAAGATGGTCTTCCACTAATACCTTACCATAGGGAATCACGAAGATTAGTAGGTAAGGTCAGGCTAAAAACGCATCATTTATCAGCTCCCTTTTCTCAGAAGGAAAAGCTATACAGAACGGGTATTGCAGTAGGTGATTATCCCATCGACCATCACCATACAAAAAATCCAGATGCTCCAGAGATTGATTTTATCAATATTAAAGTTCCTTCCTACAGCGTTCCTATCGGTGCTTTAATTCCACAGCAGAATGTACCTAATTTTATCGTGGCAGAGAAAAACATCAGCGTAAGCAATATTGTAAATGGAACTACACGCTTGCAACCGGTTGTGTTAGGCATTGGGCAGGCGGCAGGTGCAATTGCTGCATATTGTATCAAGAATGAAGTAAATCCCGACAAAATTAATATCAGAGATGTACAACAAAGTCTATTGGACAACAAAGCCTACATTATGCCTTATGTTGATGTAAAGCCAGACCACCCTAATTTTAATGATATTCAAAAAATTGGTGCTACAGGAATTCTTAAAGGTATCGGTATTGCTTACAAATGGGCCAATGAAACTTGGTTTTATCCTGAAAACAACATTTCAGAATATGAGATAGTATCCGGATTAAAGGATTTTTACCAACAGGTAAACTTTAGTCAAGGTAGTGGTAAGTTGCTCACACTTGCATTTCTTTCTCAACTTATCAAAGAAATAAATCCTCAAATCACTTTAAAAGCAATTTATCAGTCCGTTACCGAAATTAAGGGCTTTTCCGAGTTCACGGAAAGCACTCAACTCAACAGATTAGAAACAGCTTTAATTATAAACAAAATCCTCCAGCCCTTCGAAATCCCTATAAATTTCAAAGGACAAATTCAATTGAAGGATACAACTAATTAAGTAAAATATATGTCATTAGCGGTTATAGATATCGTCATTCTGCTCACCTACATTGTAGGAATTATTTTTATAGGCTTTTACATCTCAAAAAGAGCTTCTAAAAACCTCCAGTCGTACTTTTTAGGGGGAAATAAGCTAAAATGGTACTATTTAGGCTTGAGTAATGCTTCTGGCATGTTTGATATCTCAGGCACCATGTGGACCGTCACTATTTTATTCATCTATGGATTAAAAAGCGCATGGATTCCCTGGCTATGGCCCGTTTGGAACCAGGTTTTCATATTCGTATATCTCGCGATTTGGTTGCATCGATCGAAAGTGATGACAGGCGCAGAATGGATCACATTCCGATTTGGCGATGGTAAAGGAGCAAAACTATCGCATATTATCGTCGTCATTTTTGCAGTGATTAGTGTTATTGGTTTCATCGCTTATTTCTTCGAAGGAATTGGGAAATACTGCACGGCTATTTTACCATGGGATCTCAGCATCAGTTTGGCAGGTGTGGAACTAAGCTCAGAACGTTCTTATGGACTTCTCATATGTATTATCACCGCCCTCTATACGGTTAAAGGCGGTATGTACAGCGTTGTAGCCACTGAGGTTATGCAATTTATCATCATGACTATCTCTTGCTTTGTAATTGGTTATATTGCCTATACTGCTGTTTCAGCTGAACAAATAAACGCCGTTATCCCAGATGGCTGGAAAGACCTCAGCTTTGGCTGGGTACTAGATTTGGATTGGCAAAATACTCAACTACCGAATATTACAGATAAAATTGATGAAGATGGCTTTGGCTTATTTGGAATACTCTTCATGATGATGCTTTTCAAAGGGATTTTTGCTTCCATAGCGGGCCCAGTACCCAGCTATGACATGCAAAGAATTCTTTCTGCAAGAAAGCCCTCGGAAGCTGCGAAAATGAGTTTTACCACTATTTGGGTACTTTACATCCCTCGTTATCTAATGATTGCCGGTTTTGCTGTGCTGGCTTTAGTCTATTTAACTCCGGAGCTGAAAGCTATGGGAGCAGGTGTAGACTTTGAGAAAATATTACCACTGGCCATCAACAAATTTGTGCCCGCAGGATTTAAAGGGCTACTGCTTGCAGGTTTCTTGGCTGCATTTATGGGCACATTTTCAGCATTTGTTAATTCAGCGCCTGCCTACATGGTGAATGATATTTATAAAAAATATATCAATCCAAACGGTAGCGATAAAACCTACATCCGCTTAAGTATTCTTTCCTCAATTGCCTTGGTTGCCTTAGGTATTATTTTCGGATTTTATGCTTCATCTCTTAATAAATTAACATTATGGTTAACCTCGGCACTTTATGGTGGCTACATTGCCGCAAATGTGCTAAAATGGATTTGGTGGCGATTTACAGGTTTAGGCTACTTTTATGGCATGCTTTTCGGCCTCTTGGCTTCCACCACTAAACTCTTCTTCTTTCCGGAGATAGTAGATATTTATGTGTTCCCTATCATTTTTGGCTTTTCTATTCTGGGAAGTATTATAGGAACTTACCTAAAGCCATTAGAAAATAGAGAGGCTGTGAAAGAATTTTACCGAAGAACAAATCCTTGGGGTTTTTGGGGTCCAATAAAAAGGGAGGTGCAGGCTGAAAATCCTGATTTTGTACCTAATAAAGATGGCAAAAGAGATGCAACCAATATTGTTGTAGGTATCATTTGGCAGTTTTCACAGGTAGTAATTCCAATTTATTTTATGATCAAAGAAAATTATCAGGCAATGGCCTGGGTAATTATTCTGGTGGCTACTACATGGATACTGAAGAAAAATTGGTGGAATAAATTAGGTGAAGCCGATAAGGAACATGAAAAAATAGTTGAAAAGCCTGTAATTAAAAATAAAGACATATGATGAGAATCACCGGAACCTTTATAGACGAAATTTCGCACGATATTCCCCATCAGAATTGGGGACCAGAGGAGTGGGAGAACGACTTCAAACACATGAAGCACATTGGTATCGATACTGTGATATTAATACGATCAGGCTATAGAAAATTCATTACTTACCCGAGTAATTATTTGCAAAAAGTACAAGGTTGCTACCCACCAAATGAGGATCTAGTTGCACTCTTTCTCACACTGAGTGATAAGTATGAGATGAAATTTTATTTCGGTCTCTACGACAGCGGTGACCAGTGGGATACGGGCAGCATGCGGAAAGAGATTGATGTCAATCGTTTTGTAATTGATGAAGCTTGGGCAAAGTATGGACACCACAAAAGCTTTGCAGGCTGGTATTTAAGCATGGAAATTAGCCGGAGAACCTCTAGCGCCATTGAAGCCATCAGCGCTCTGGGAAAGCAATGCAAAGCTGTTAGTGGTGGATTGCCCACATTTATTTCCCCTTGGATTGACGGTAAAAAATCCGTTTTAGCCTCTGAAAGTCGAATTACAAAGGCTGAAAGCGTAACAGTACAAGAGCATGAAGCAGAATGGAACGAAATATTTGACGGTATTAAGGGTGCCGTAGATGCTGTGGCATTTCAAGATGGCCATATCGATTATATTCAATTAAAAGAGTTTTTTGATGTAAATAAAAAGCTGGCTGACAAATATGGATTTGAGTCATGGACCAATGCTGAAAGCTTTGACAGAGATATGCCGATCAAATTTATGCCGATCAAATTTGACAAACTGCAGCTAAAACTTAATGCCGCTGGCAAAGCTGGCTACGACAAAGCCATCACATTTGAATTTTCGCACTTTATGAGCCCTCAATCCGCCTACTTGCAAGCAGGACATTTGTACAATAGATATCAGGAATATCTGAAAAAACTAAAGCTATGAACCTATATCATAACCAATATAAGAAAGAACTATTTGATAATATAATCCCCTTTTGGTTAAACCATTCAAAAGATGAAGAATATGGTGGATATTTTACGTGCCTGAAAAGAAATGGTGACGTTTTCGATACAGATAAGTTTATCTGGCTTCAGGGTAGGCAGTTGTGGATGTTTTCAATGCTTTATCATGAAGTGGAGCAAAAAGAGGAGTGGCTGCACATGGCCAAAACCGGCGCAGATTTTCTTGAAAAACATGGCAGAGACAACGAAGGAAATTGGTATTTTTCGCTTAACCGGCAAGGAAACCCATTGGTACAACCCTATAATATCTTTTCGGATTGTTTTGTAGCGATGGGCTTTGCTGCTCTTTATAAAGTTATTCCCAATCCACTTTATGCTAAAATTGCCAAAGATACTTTCTTTAATATTTTAAATAGAAGAGACGACCCTAAAGGCAAATACACAAAAACCATAGCTGAAACACGAAACCTCAAAAACTTCAGTCTACCAATGATTTTATGTAATCTATCGTTGGAAATGGAGCATATTCTTGATAAAAACATCATCGAAGAACTTATAGATGAAGTGATTTACGAAGTAACGGAAGTCTTCTACCAAAAGGATACCGGTCTAATCTTAGAAAACGTAAATCCTGACGGTAGCTTTTCCGATTCTTTCGAGGGGCGCCTGATGAATCCAGGCCACGTTATTGAAGCTATGTGGTTCATCATGGATCTGGGAGACAGAAAAAAAGACAAATACCTAATTGATAAGGCTGTTCAAATTGCCATAAAAAGTTTGGAATACGGGTGGGATAGTGAATGTGGTGGTATATTCTACTTCCTCGATATAAAAGGCAACCCACCACAGCAATTGGAATGGGATCAGAAGCTTTGGTGGGTGCATCTAGAAGCATTAGTGTGCATGGCAAAAGCTCATCAATTCACAGGTAGCGAAAGTGCAAAAAACTGGTTTACCAAATTACACAACTACACCTGGAAACATTTTAAAGATGCAGAGTACCAAGAGTGGTACGGGTATTTAAACAGAAGAGGTGAAGTTCTATTGCCCCTTAAAGGGGGTAAATGGAAGGGCTGTTTCCACGTTCCGCGGGGACTTTACCAAGTAATGAAAACTTTAGAAAAAAGTCCCATTTTAACATCTGATAATAAAAAAATCATTCAATAAAAGAAAATTTTTAAAGCTATGGCAAGACTAAATTTTTTAGAAGAAACACGTTTCGAGAAGCTTCCGGTAAGTATTTTTGAAAGTGAGCAGCAAGCCTCAATTAATGTAGCTCAAAGAATTGCTAAAATCATTAAAGCAAAACAGGAGAAAGGAGAAAATGCGGTATTGGGGCTGGCTACAGGAGCAACACCAGTCTTGGTTTATGCTGAATTGGTAAGATTACATAAAGAAGAAGGACTAAGCTTTGAGAATGTTGTTACCTTCAATTTGGATGAGTACTATCCAATGATTCCTAACTCTCCTCAGAGTTATGTATATTTCATGAATGAAAATCTCTTCGACCATATCAATATCAAAAGAGAAAACATACATATCCCGGATGGCACTTTGGATAAAGATAAAATAGTGGATTTCTGTCTGGATTATGAAAAGAAAATTGAAAAAGTAGGTGGACTTGATTTGCAAGTTCTTGGTATTGGTAGAACAGGTCATATCGGGTTTAATGAGCCAGGTTCAGCACCTAACTCCGGCACCCGATTAGTTACCTTAGATGACCTCACCCGAAGAGATGCATCAAGGGATTTTGGTGGTAAAGAAAATGTACCTACCAAAGCTATCACCATGGGTATTGGCACCATTTTTAAAGCGCGGGAAATTATTTTAATGGCCTGGAGCAAGAAAAAGGCGCCTATCGTGAGGAAAGCAGTTGAAGGTGAAATCTCCGGTGAAGTGCCAGCCACCTATTTGCAATTGTCAGAACATGTAGAATTTATTCTAGACAAAAATGCGGCTTCAGATCTCACCCGCTTTGATACTCCATGGCTGGTGAAGGATTGCCAATGGGATAATCAACTCATCAAAAAAGCGGTAATTTGGCTCTCTAATAAAGTAAACAAGCCTGTTCTGAAATTAACAGAAGAAGACTACAATAGTAATGGCATGGCGCAGCTTATTACCCAAAAAGGGACTGCCTATGACATTAATATCCATATTTTTAATAAACTACAGCATACTATTACCGGCTGGCCAGGCGGAAAACCTAATGCAGATGATACCCAAAGGCCGGAAAGGGCCAAGCCTGCTAAGAAACGCATCTTGATTTTTTCTCCTCATCCGGATGATGATGTAATCTCGATGGGAGGAACTTTTATTCGGCTGGTAGATCAGGGCCATGAAGTACATGTAGCCTATCAAACCTCAGGTAATACAGCCGTATGGGATCATGATGTACTGCGTTATATGGAGTTTGGCATTGATGTGGCTAAAAGCATAAATGGCAATGCCGATAAATTGCTCAAAACTTATGAAAGAATGCGCATCTTTATCGACCAGAAAAATCCTAATCAAATAGATTTGCCCGAAATAAGGGATGTAAAAGCCTACATTCGAAAAAGTGAGGCCATTGCCGGAGCACGATATGCTGGCTTAAATGATGAACATATCAATTTCCTGAACTTGCCATTTTATGAAACAGGGAAAAAGGTAAAGAAACCGGCCATGGAAAAAGATATAGAGATTACTAAGGCACTATTACAAAAAATTAAGCCTCAACAGGTATATGCTGCCGGAGATTTTGCCGATCCGCACGGGACACACGTGGTTTGTTTTAATATTATATTACAAGCAATGCAGCAATTACGACAGAAAGAAGAGTGGATTAAGGACTGTTGGCTATGGATGTATCGCGGAGCATGGCACGAATTTGCTACCAGTGAAATTGAAATGGCAGTGCCGCTATCTCCTAAAGAAGTGCAAAGAAAAAGAACCGCTATCTTTAAGCATCAATCACAAAAGGATACGCCGGTTTTTCCTGGTGACGATGAAAGGGAATTTTGGGTGCGAGCGGAGGAAAGAAACAGAGAAACAGCTAAGCACTATGATCACTTAGGCTTAGCTAATTATGAAGCCATGGAGGCATTTGTAAGATGGAAATTTGAATAAGAAATGCTTATGAATGCTCAAGATGAATTCATTGCTGTAGATATGGGCGGCACCAAAGTGCATGTTGCATTGGTGAAAAACTCGAGAATATTATCAGAATCAAAGTTTTCTACCGCAACATATCAACATAAGTCAGATTTATTAACTGGAATTATTAATGCTATAGGCAACCATTTTACTCCGCGGGTGAAAGGTATTGGCATTGGAGTACCAGGATTAGTAGATGAAGAAAGGGGCATCGTATATGATATTCAAAATATAACTGATTGGGATCGTGTTCCTCTTAAGGATATTATAAGCGAGGCATTTCCTGTGACCATTAGTATTGCCAATGATGCCAACTTATTTGCGATGGGTGAGCAGACTTTTGGAAAGGGAATGACTTATCAAAATGTGTTGGGCATCGCTTTAGGAACGGGCATAGGTGCAGGGCTTGTTTTAAATGGGAAACCTTATACAGGTAAGATTTCAGGTGCTGGTGAAATCGGCAGCATTCCTTACCTTGATAAAACCATAGAAGATTATTGTAGCGGAAAATTTTTCTTACACCAACATCAATATTCTGGTGAACATTTTGCTCGTTTAGCAGCCTTAAATGACAAAAATGCTATTAACCTCTTCAATGAATTTGGGCACCACTTAGGAAAAATGATAAAATTACTGTTATTTGTATTAGCTCCTGATGCAATTATTTTTGGAGGCTCTATTAGTAAATCATTTGCTTTATTTGAACCAGCTATGAGAAAAGAGTTGGAAAGTTTCCCTTTCCAAAAAGTAATTGAACCGCTAATAATAGAGTTTTCAGAAATCAGTAACGCAGCGCTATTGGGGGCCGCTTTTGTGGCCGAAAATACAAACAAAAAACAGGCCAGGTAAAAGCTCACGATTAAAATATTATAAAAAATGAATTTAATTCTGCTACTCCTTTTATCGGGCGCATTTCTGCTCACAGCCTATTTTACTTATGGTAAATTTGTAGCTAAAAAATTAAAAATCAATAATAAAAACCAAACGCCTGCTCATACCTATAAAGATGGCGTGGACTATATTCCTTCCAACAAATTCGTTGTGCTAGGGCATCATTTCGCCTCTATTGCAGGTGCGGGCCCCATAGTTGGGCCAATTATAGCTGTTACTTTTGGGTGGATTCCGGCAGTGATTTGGATTTTACTAGGTGGTGTTTTTATGGGTGCGGTACACGATTTAAGCTCTCTGGTAGCGTCTTTGCGTCATAAAGGCAAGTCGATAGGAGTAGTAATTCATACTTATATTGGTGAAACTGGCAAACGGCTATTTCTGATATTCAGTTTTTCCACACTGATATTAATAATTGCCGTTTTTGCAGACATCATTGCCAAAACTTTTGTAAAAAACCCTGCTGTTGCCTCCTCGTCAGCTTTGTTTATTATTTTGGCAATGGCTTTTGGGTTGGCAGATAAATACCTGGCCAACAAGAAAAATGCCTTCCTCATTATTTCCATTATTGGGGTAATACTCATGTATTATTTTGTTTTTTTGGGGATGGAATTACCAATACTTTTAGGTTACTCCTTCTGGGTAATCTTACTTTTAGGCTATGCGTTTATTGCTTCTGTTATACCCGTTTCTTACTTGCTCCAGCCTCGCGATTATTTAAGCAGCTTTTTACTGTACGGACTGATGATTTTTGCGATCCTTGGGGTCCTAATAGCCAATCCAGAGATTAAAATGGATAGCAATGTGGTGCTAAAAAGTGAAAATCTGGGCTATCTTTTTCCAGTGCTATTTATTACGGTAGCATGTGGTGCTATCAGTGGATTTCCATTCCCTGGTCGCTTCAGGTACTACTTCCAAGCAAGTGAGTGAGGAAAAAGATGTAAAACTTATCGGTTTTGGCGGCATGTTGATAGAGTCTTTTTTGGCCATCATTTCGGTGGGTGCTGTGATTGTTATTAGTCGTAGCGACTATGTAAGCCGGCTCGCCAGCGGATGGGCCGGTGAATATTTTTGCAGATGGCTTAGGATTTATCATTTCATCATTAGGGGTTCCGGAATCGGTAGCCATTTCCTTTGTCGCATTGACAGTTTCTGCTTTTGCGTTCACCACATTAGATACTTGCACCCGATTAGCCCGTTTTACTTTTCAGGAATTTTTTGATGATATGCCGCAACCTGTGGCTAAGAAATTTGCTACTAACCGCTATTTAGCGACCACTGTAGTGGTTATCTTATCCGGTCTGATGCTTTTATCGGGAGAATTTACTACCCTTTGGCCAATTTTTGGATCTGCCAACCAACTTTTAGCTGCATTGGCCCTCTTAACCGTGGCTGTTTGGTTGATAAAAACCAATGAAAAAGCTACTTTTGTCCTTATTCCCATGTTTTTTATGTTTGCTGTTACGCTATGCTCATTGTTCCTACTCGCTATCGACAATTTTATGAAAGGTGGTTATTTACTTTTCGTAATAGCTACCATACTTTTTATTCTCACCATTGTGCTTATTATTTTAGCCAAAAAATGTCTTAAAAAAGAGAGGGAGTTGGTTTAAAAAAATATCATCTAATCCGCGATTGCATCGCGGATTGCCGAGAGAGGCTTTTGCAAAGCCCTTAAACTAAATTGAAAATTTGGACATCAATTTTAAAGAACTTTTTAATCAAATAAATTCTTAAAAATGTAAGAGCCCGTTCAATATTTTTAATCAGCTTTTATTAGCTGGAAGATTAGATAATGGTTTTGAAAAACCAATACGAATAATGAAGAATTTCTAAAGATTTACACTACGATCATTTGAATCGATAATGCTTTTTCAAAGCATTGACCCACGATGCAATCGTGATTCTCGGTCCTCCTCGTTGTAAACGAGGAGGAGATGTTTGGCTTTTGCAAAACTCACATACTTCTTACTTCATAAACTTTTTAATGATTTTCAAGCCTAAATCATTAAAAGGAGGATACTTTTGCTTCAAATCAAACCAGGTGCCCGATTTCATGATAGATTTTTCATGAGAAAAAGTCAGGAAGCCTGCTTTGCCATGGTAATTTCCCTGTCCACTGTTTCCAATACCACCGAAAGGTAATCGCGGGTTACTTAAATGCACAATACAGTTGTTAATTGCCCCACCACCGAATGGTACTTTGTCAATAAAGGTTCTTTTCAGCCTGCTTACTTTCTGTAAATAAATACAAGGATAGCGGGTTGGGGTTTTTAGCAATGATGGCAATGGCTTCATCATCAGTTTTGTAACTGAAAATTGGTAATATGGGTCCAAAGATTTCTTCCTGAAATAATTGATCTTCTTCAGTTACATTTTCCACTAAAGTAGGCTCTATTTTGCGTTGGTCATCATCAAATGCTCCACCAAAAATAATATCTCCTTCTTTTAAAAAATCTTTTAAGGTATTATATCGTTTTTCATTCACAATTTGTGTGAGGTCCTTACTTTCCAATGGCGAAATGCCATAGAAGTCCATTATGCAGGCTTTTAACTCATCCAAAAATTGTGACTTAACACTTTCGTGCACCAATAGGTAATCTGGTGCTACGCAGGTTTGGCCAGCATTGATCATCTTTCCGAAGGTAATTCTGCGTGCGGAAATTTCCAGGTTGGCATACTTGTCAATAATACCTGGAGACTTTCCTCCTAATTCCAATGTGGTGGGCACCAGTTTTGGAGCAGCCATTTTAGCAATGATTTTGCCCACAGGGACACTTCCCTGTAAAAAACACATGGTCAAAAGTATGGTTTTCCATCAGTTGGGGTACTACCACTTTACCTTCGCCCATGATGACGGCTAGAAACTCCTCGGGGAATGCTTCTGCAATCATCTTTTGAACTAGCCCGGAAATATGCGGTGTTTCTTCGGGGGGTTTAATTATGCAGGTGTTCCCGGCGGATATAGCCGCCACTACGGGAGCCAGCAATAATTGAAAGGGATAATTCCAGGGGCCCAATAATTAAAGTCACACCCTTTGGTTCATATAAGACGTTACTGCTTGATGGGAAGTGCATTAGTGCGGTGCTCACTTTTTTGGGCTTCATCCACGATTTTAGGTGCTTTAAGGAATAGTTGATTTCCTCATACATAAAACCTACCTCGGTCACGTAGCTTTCTAGTGCTGGCTTTACCAAAATCGTCAGCCAGCGCTTTCATTATTCTTTCCTCATAGCGTTGAATCAGTGCTTTCAATTTTTGCAACTGCGCTTTTCTGAATTCATAGGGTTTGGTCTTGATGCGCATTGCAAAAAACGCCTTCTGCTTTCGAAAAATAGCTGTTTGTTCTGCTATTGGAGTATTTTTTATATTATCTAAGGTCGTTTCCATAGGTAGTTATTTTGGGGATACATTTAGTTTGCTATTATAACGCTAGTTCTTTCATTCTTGTTCCTTGAGAAAAATTGAAGGATAAGGTAATTTTACAGCTATCACTACTCTTTAAACCCTCGATTTCAAGTACTGAATTTTTTGACTTGTATCCTTTAAAGTATGTTGTTTAGGTTGCGCAACCTTTTGAGAGGTATAAATTCCTGTGTTTCCAGAAAACAAGTAGGCTACCACACACGCAATCGCTATAAACACCGCTGACTCTGCCCCGAAGAGCTCAACTCCCATAAAAATGCAGGCTAAAGGGGTATTGGTTGCACCTGAAAAAACAGCTACAAAACCCATTCCGGCCAGCAACGCCGTGGGTAAAGGAATAAACCAACATAAAGCATTTCCCAGCGTGGCGCCCACGAAAAATAAAGGGGTAACCTCGCCCCCTTTAAACCCGGCACCAATAGTGAAGGAGGTTAATAAAATCTTAACAAGGAAATCGTATGAATTGAGATCCTCACTGAAGGCTTCAAGAATCACCGGGATTCCTAAACCTATGTATTTGGTGCTCCCGATAAAATAAACAGCGAGGGCTATCACAGCTCCACCTATGAAAGGTCTTAAAGGTGAATAGTTGATGGCTGACTTAAATATACGGGTCCAAAAGTGGGTGGACTGGGAAAACAGCATGGCAGCGACCCCAAAGAGAACACCTGCCAGTACTGACCAGCCAAAGTTTGGTAAACTCATTTCAGGCACAAATGGTATTTGGTAGTGCACATGTCCTACATTCCACCAATTGCATGTCGCATTGGCAATTATAGCTGCTAAAAAAGAGGGTAAGATTGCTTGATAACGCATTTTGCCAATAACCAGCACCTCCACAGCAAAAACTGCTCCTGCTATGGGCGTACCAAAAACGGAAGCAAAGCCGGCACTAATTCCTATGATGATCAGTATTCTTCTGTCTTGATTGTCTAATTTGAACAAAGCCGTAAACTGGTCTGCAATAGCACCCCCCATTTGTACAGCTGTACCCTCCCTACCGGCTGACCCTCCAAAAAGGTGCGTGATGACAGTGCCAAAAAGCACCAGGGGAGCCATTTTTAACGGAATAATATTAGTGGGCTTATAATATTCGTCCAGCAATTGATTATTCCCTTTTACCACCGATTTTCCGAAATAGTGATAAGTTAAGCCAATGATTAATCCGCCTATGGGCAGCAAAGCAATGATCCACACATTGCTTTCCCTGTAATCAGTGGCCCACCTCAAGGCTACCAAGAAGAAAGCCGAGGCTGATCCGGCTAAAACTCCAACTAAAAGGGAAAAGAAAAGCCATTTGACTAAATAAAAGAAAAGGGGAATTTGCTTAATGCGGGCCAGAAATGTTTTGATGTTATGTCTGCTCATGATTAATTTTTATAATAGGTCTATTAACAACCGTTACAGTTGTTTCAAAAGACGTCATCAGCTTTTTTGGAGCAGTTCTGGGCAGACATCATTGCCAGTATCAAGGCAAATATATTATTAAATGCCTTATTCTGTCAAATCATAAAAAACTTCAAATTCGCCATATTCATCTTTGGTAATGTTTTTAAGAGATGAATTTGCTATCCATGCGTCTCCAAATACAGATTCGTATTCAATGATAAACATTTTTGAACTATCAAAATAAAAGTAGCTTTCAAAAAACTTTATAATTGGTTTTAGACCTGAGCTACCTCCTCCGGCAGAAAAAAGCTCCCATTCTTCACCAGGAGACAATACCAACCCATCAACTATGCTGCTACTATTATGCGAATACACAGTGTCAGAATTATTATCATCATAAAAGTCTTTAAGGTTATAGTGAAAAAAAGTTGAATCGCTTTCTTTTATGTATAAACCTTTAAGAAATGCCGGTCCAATGCCCTTGTTTTGAATTTTTATAGAATAACCACCTTCCCCTGACTGACTGTATACTTGAATATAAGGAAGTACTGAAGCTTTCTGTTGTTGCACCGTCAACTCATACTGTCGTTCAAGAATTCTGCTTTGATACATTAATACGACCAAGGTAAACAGGGCAATGGACATAGCTGATAGCCCGACAATCTTATCCGCATTCCAAAATTTCCTTTTTTGGGGTTGAGGATTATACCTTTTCTTATAATAGGGTTTTTTGCCTGGCTTATTACCAGTTTGATTTGGGTTATTGGGTTTATTGGTATTCTCTTCCATTGCGTATTGAAATTAGCAAGTTTGTCTAAACTAAGTATAAGGATACGTTAGAATAGTTAGAAATCCAACTGGAATTTTTTCAGGGTGCCATATTTTTCCATTAACTTATTGGCAGTTTTTGTGGGGATTGCTAATAAATGGATGACATTTTTCATCCAAAGTGGTTCTTGGCTGGCAGGTTGCTGATGGCTGGGTGGATCCTAAATAAATTTTTCCGTTGCACTCCAAAATTTTTCAGGATGACGAGCTTTGTTGTAGTTTTTGTTGGTGTATATTAACGTTATTTAATTCTTGTTACTAAAGCGCGTCCGCCAGCCACAAGGTGCCGTCATTCCGGAAATTTCTCGAGGCACGAGGGAAATATCCGGAACCCCCTTGCCTACGCAGGCACTCTGCTTGAAGCTTTTTGGAAAGTTGCTCACAATAGTACTTTTATTTATAATTGTAAAATGAGACCAAAAGGTGGCTACTTTTATTTCATGTCAAACCCTCATAGAACTACTCTCTATGCAGGTGTTTGTGATAATTTCAGAAACAGATCATGGCAACACAAAAATGGAAAAGGTTCTAAATTTACCAAGAAATATAATTGCACTGACTTAGTCTATTTCGAATGTTTTGAAGACATAGAGTCTGCTATTTTAAGAGAAAAACAAGTGAAAACCTGGAAAAGGGAATGGAAAGAGGCTCTTATTAAATCAGTAAATCCTGAGATGCGGGATTTATATGATGAGGCGGAGGGTTATGATTGACATTTTACTTTCCAAATGGTTCTGGGCAGGCAGCTTGCTTTGAGCTAGGGGATTCCAAATATTTTGCTCCTTCGTCACAAAATTTTGGAATGACGAGTTCTGTTGGGGTTTTTGAAGTTAGTTTATAGCATTTTGTGATTCTCATTTCTTAACCTCACCCACCATCAACAAAGTGCCGTCATTCCGGAAATTAATGAGCCGTGACGCAGGAAATGGAGCATTAATTATCTGCCTGTACCGACCAATCGGTAGAACCCCCTTGCCTACGCACCATATTTGCTTGGGGCTTTTCAAAAGTTCTCTCACTACCCAAAATAAACAAAATACCCAAAAATAAGTGTCGCAGTAAGTAAGGACAAAAGATAATTGTAAATTAGTGGCATCCGATTAAAAGAATCGAAATAATGATAATTATTAGAAAAGTACAAAGGCAAGATTTTTCAATCTCACCTTTGCTTTGTAATATTGAAAATTCTCACACTAACAATATTACGGGTGAAAAGTACGAAATTATCAGGACAACCAATAATCTGCCAGCTTCTTTCCTTCATTCCCAACTGGTTCAAAAATCAGTTACTAAGTTTGCTTCCGACAAATATTACAAGACCATGAGCACCTACAAGCAGTTCGTGTTTATGCTTTATGGCGTCATCAGCAAGTCAGGGTCATTAAACAGTCTTTGTAAGTGCCTTCTGTTTTTAGAAGGAAAATTGTGCTACTTGGGGATAGATAAGCTGCCTGCCGTCAGCACCCTTTCCGATGCGAACTGCAACAGAGATAGCGAGGTTTTTGCGGATTTGTATTATAATTTACTGGATTATTATAAGGGTGAGCTACAAGGTCAATCTTTAGTCCTGCCCATCAATGCAGAAGCCTCAGGTGAGAAGCTTAAACGTTTTGACAGTACTACTTTTACCCTGTTCAGCGAGGTTTTTAAAGGAGCTGGCCGTAAACCTTTGGAGGGTAAAAAAAAGGGCGGAATTGAAGCCCAGACCCTGCTACCTTTTGACAGTTTGGTGCCTGAACATATTGAGCTGGGGGCTGCCGCTAAAAATGACAAGGATTTCCTCGGACAGCTACCAGTACAAGAAGGATATTTGTATGTATTTGATAAAGGCTATGTAAACTATCAGGTCTATAGCGAGTGGAATGAGAAAGGGGTTTATTTTGTCACCCTGCTCAATAAAAATGCCTCCTATAAAGTGTTAGGAGATGATCCTGTGGATATTTTAGACTTAGCCACGGGTGAAGGAGTACTTAAAGACCAAATGATACAGGTGAAATTAAAAGGATCGAAAGAGGGGCTAAAACTACGATTAGTAACCTATAAAGATCCCCATTCGGCTAAAGTACTCAAGTTTATCACCAACCAAGTGGAATACAAAGCACTGACCATCAGTCATATTTACAAAAACAGATGGGCGATAGAGCCCTTTTTCAAACAACTAAAACAGAATTATCAATTAAGCTACTTTTTCTCGGATAGCCAGCAGGGAATTATGAGCCAAATATGGATAGCTTTGATTGCTAATTTGATTTTTACACTGATTTTCTGCAGAAATAAACAAGCGGAATCTTTTACCACGGTAGTGAGCATGGCTAGAAGCGGTCTCAATACTTATATATGTTTTTTGAGTATAATAAAACGTGAAAAATTATCCATTGAAGAAAGGGATAACGAAATAGTGCAAATAACTTTATTTGGAAACCTAGCAGGGGGTGTTTTTCAAAAATCAAATAAATCTCCCTAACTTAGTTGCGGCTCTTTTTAGTTTAATTTTATTTACTAACTGCCAAAACAAAATCCATGACGCAGGAAATAGAACATTAATTATCTGACCCCCCCAGCCTAACCACTTTGTTTGCTAAAAGCTTCTTACAAATTTGAATTATTCCTTTTTAGTCCCCTCCAAATTCATTTGGAGTCTCTCTGTCCATCTGATCACTCACAATGTCTGTTAATTTATCGGTGGAATAATCATACTTCTTGATCAATGAGGGATCAGAATAGGAATCAAATTTGCCATCTTGGTTATGATCTATTCCAAAATTAATAATTAAATCTTTGCTGTTTTCCACAAAGTTAAACTCCGAAACATCTGCATTTTCCCATTGCACTTCTCTAAGATTTTTACCCTGTAGGGAGTAAATAAAAAGTGTTTTGTAATCCATCTGATTGACTACTCCATCTTTGTAGGTGTCTTTTATGGATGCTTTGAATAAAACTAAAACATCATCTTCAAAATACTCCGTTTGTATGTTAGCAAAATTAATTCTTCTATCAAACAGTTTAAGAACTTCCTGATTTTTGTAATCATAAACAAGAATGTTATTAAAATCCCCATAATAGCGATTGGAATATCTTTTACTACTACCGTAATATTCAGGGGCCTCCATTGATAATAAAGCATCCTCCTCAATATTCTCTTCGTTTTCCAACGTTTTATGAGAAACCGGAATAATATAAACTAAATTTAGCGTGTCTACCAACCTGGGCGATTCGTAAGAAATTAATTGCTTCCTTTTATTTTCTTGTTGAAGCTCTTCTATTTTTTCATCTGATAATATTCCTTCCTCTGTATTTCTGTAGTTATTTCTGTTTAACTCTGAAATGAAAAATATAGCCATGAGAATAAGGCCCATAATAGCGATGAGAAGCACTACTGTTCCTAAAATGGCCAATAGATTTTGGTTGTAATTTTTGATTTTATCGATTTTCATAATAACTATTTATTCGAAATGCATTAATCTAAACGCCTAAAATAGTTATTTAATTTAGTCTTTAAAAAATAGATAAAATGAATAAACCATAGCGTAATTAACTATGTGGAAGCCCCCAGCTAACGTATAGTCTTTACTAAACGCTTTTAAAATAGAATAGAGGTTGAAAAGATAAGCTCATTTACGCGCTTTTCTTTATAAAGAAATCAAATTCAATATGAGTTCCAGCATTGGTATGTTCTCTCATTTTCCCATTCAGTTGCTGTGTTAATAATTGCACCAACTGTGAGCCAAAACCAGTTCCTTTTGGAGCTATGCCTACTACTTTACCTACTCCATTATCGTTCACTTTCAATTTTAAATTATTATCAGCAGTTTTTTCTAAACTGATATTTATAGTACCTTTTCCATTATCAGGAAAAGCATACTTAAGGGCATTAGTGAGAAGCTCATTTACAATAAGTCCAATAGGAACGGCCGTATCTACATCTAAGTCTAAATTATCCATAGCGCATTCTATCTTCACTTGTTCCTCTGCATTAAAGGTATCAATAATACCTTCGCTAAGATTTACAAAGTAATCCTTCATTTCTATACTTCCCAGGTTTGTGCCCTGATATAGTTTTTGATGAATAATCCCCATGGACTGTACCCGGTTTTGGCTTGCAATCATTGCGTCTTTAGTCGCGGAGTCTTCTAATTGAGCAGATTGCAATGAAATTAAGCTCTTTACCAGTTCCAGATTATTTTTAACACGGTGGTGAATTTCTTTAAGCAGCAGTTCGTTTTCTGTATTTTTGGCACGAATAGTTTGAGTGGCTTTTTTATTCCTATAAAAAAAATAAAGTAAGAATAGTAAAAACACCAACAAAAGTGAGGTAACAATAATAGTGAGTGTCTGTGTTTTACTTTTTTGCTCGATTAAAGCTGCTTGAGAGGCTATTGCTTCATCTTTTTTTACTGTTTCATATTTAATCAACGCTTCTGCCTCCAGATTAGCTACTTTATTTTGCATGAGCGTTTCATATACTTCATGCGCCAATTGTTCGTATTCATGTGCCTTCTGATAAGAACCAAGTTGTAGGTAACAATCTGCTACTTCATTATATATCTTTTGCATTTTTGGTTGGCTCCCTTGTCCCAGGCTGATATATCCATCTATCGCTGCTTCATAATGGGGAAGGGCTTGCCTATAATTCCCTTTGAGATAATAGGCCAATCCAATTCCACTTCGGTATGTTTTCGCTGCCGGTCTTTCCGCACCTATTTTGGCTTCAATAATGGCATATGATTTCAAATTATCGTCCAAAGACTTTTGATAATCTCCCATGTCCGACCACACATCTCCTCGGTAACCGTATGCCCGAGCGAGGTTGAATTCATCATCGATGTTATTATTTGTGATCGTTTCTATGCATTTACCAGCAGCCTCTATAGCCAGCTGCATTTCCCCGGCTTCATGATAGGCCAAAACAAGCACCAGCCAAATTTCCTGGTTAGTTTCGTAGTCTTTTACTTTCTCACTCAATTCTAAAGCTTCTAATCCATATTTTATGGCTAAGTCAGGTTCTTTTTGTGAAAGGAAAACACTAGAGAGGGTCCTATAAGCAGAACCTAAGCCTTTTCATCTTCCAAAGTTTCATAAATATTAATGGCATCAAAAATCAGTTTTTCGGCTCTTTCTAGCTCATTTTTTTCAATATATTGAGAGGCTAATGTCACACTTGAAGCAGCCAATTTAACCTCATCATTAGTTTTCTCAAATAAAGCAATTGCTTTCTCGCCATGAGGAAAAATCGAATCATTGTTAAAAGGAACATGAAAGGCATGCCAGCGCATCAAAAGTAGATGTGTTTCCGCTTTAAGTTGTTCATCTTTTAGTTGGTAAACCCGGTCTAAAGTCAGTAGCGCTTTTTCATGAAAATCATCCGAACTTTCAACGTAGTTATTGTTTAGCCACAATAATGAGGCCTCAACAGATAACTCTTCAAAAGATTCACCCGCAGGGGCTTCTGTTATTTCTGTTTGTGCCAGAGATGTGTTTATGGCTAAGCAGAAACTTAAAATCAGGTAAAAGGCCTTATTTTTATAGGTGAATCGATGCGGAATTGATCTTTTTTTAAGGGCGTGCAATGAAATGACCCCTACTGACAATGTTATAAATATAATATTATGGTGCGGTGTAATATTTTGGATGGCGGCATTAAATGAATAAATACTACCTGAAATAAAGAAAAGTAGTAAAACTATGGTAACTATTCTATACATATTTCTTCTAAACTACTAAAAACTTTACTGGAGATTGAATATACAACTTTTAATTTGAAAAGTACATTTAGATATTAATGTCGTTTAGTTACGCATTAGTTTTAAACCTGCGCCCAAAGGCTGTTCAGCCTTTGGCTGAGAAGATTGTCTGAACTAAACAACATTGATTTAGATAGTATTAGACTGGCACAAAACACACCTAATTTTTTATAGGTGTAATAATTTATAGAAAACACTTCACTAAAGTTCCTTTTTTCTCAATATTTCAAACTGCAGGGGTGATAGGTTTTTGTGAAGTGTCAGCTTCTATTTTCCTGATTGGAATATATTTTTGATAGGTCATCATGCGCCACAACCATTCCAGGGGACCAAATCTGAAATACTTAAGCCATTGGGTGCTTATGATCACTTGGACAGTATAAATAGAAAGCACTACAACAATCACAAGCCATATGGGTAGCTGGAAAGCGAGTCCAAATCCAACACCGTAAAAAATGATGACTGAAATGAGCGTTTGAAAAATATAATTGCTCATGGCAGTTTGACCTACCGGAGCCAATAGTAACAAGAATTTATGACCGTTTTGCAATAGTAATGCCACTCCGGCTGCATAGGCACAAGCTAACGGAACTACTCCAAAGGCATAACTTGTGTAATTGATAATGGTCCATATCCCGTCAGACTGTGTTTTTGCGAATGCCAGCAAAACATTCATAGGCAAGCCTATTAAAAATCCATATAGCACGATTTTCTTTAACAGGCTATTGTTTTCTAACAACCCTTCATTGAGGATCATCCTTCCGGCCCAGATACCAATTAAAAAGCAAGCCAATACTTTGAAAGTTCTTCCTTCCATGAGTATTTCCAGGTAACGAAGGATGGGTAAACCAAAATTAGTCGTAAAAAACTGGCTCCAACTACTTACATTGAGGAAGTTATGATCGAAAGCAAACCAATCTACTTCATTAATGGTCATAGCAATGGGAAAGTTATTATTGTTAAGATAGCGGGCAAGTGGCTCAAAAAATGACAGTGGGTAGAAATTATCAAAGCCTATCATCAACAGTAAATGAACAATGGGAAGCAAGAGCAATATGACTGCCCAGAACATTAATTTTCTGTTCGACATGTTCCTGAAAAAGATCAAGAGAAATCCTAATAAGGCATACAAAGTAAGAATATCGCCCAACCAGAAAAAGAACAAATGTATTAAGCCGAATAGCAAGAGCCCCAACATCCTTTTACTAAAGAAAAGCGAAAACGATTTATTTAGCTTTTTGGCGTTTTCATATTGCATAATAAAGCCGATGCCAAAGAGAATGGAGAAAATGGAATACCATTTTCCATCTACCAAGACCACTGTTAATTTTTTGACGACTGTATTAAAATGGCCTCCGCTGAACTCAGTGTACATTTCATCCGGCATTCCGTACCAGCCGGAAAATGAATAGCTGTTAGCTACAAAAATAAATAGGATGGATAAGCCACGCAGCACATCTAAATAAATGATTCTATTGGAGGTATTAATAGGTTTAATGTTCATGATTTCTAAAAGGCTTGTTTGATATCGAAAACCTTACTTATCTGTAAATCTTTAAGTATTAAAAATACCTCAGCCTGGTAGCAGTATAGAATATGCCACAGTGCCGTCATTTCAATTAAGGCTAAGCCAATTGCATTAGTGAAAGTTATTTGACCCAATTTTAATAATCTTTTCATAAGCAGATTAAAAGAATGATGTAAAGAATATGGGGACCTTTTCATTTACTCTTGTTTTACTTTATATACATGACTCAACAGGTAATAAAACAAGCGATTTATCTTGATATAAAGAATCGACCTAGGACGGGCTTAGGGTTTTACTGTCCGAAGGTGCCTGTTTCTTTACCGAAGGATTTTTGCAATCAGGTAAGGGGCGCTGGCTTTGATTAAAATTTCGGATTTTTCTGCTGTAAGTGGATGATATAATGTTATAAAAGCTTCTAGATTTGAATACGTTTTTTGATGGCTTATAAATTATGAGGGCAGTCAGTAGACTATTCCCGAAAAGCAATTCTCTGTTAGTTGTTAAGTCGGCCGCTTTATTGAGCCAAAGACTGGCTTCCACGCATCAACCCAGACCGCTCTGTATCTATCTGCCTATAGAAGGCTTTTGTCCTCAAGGTCCGCCTCTATCGACAACAACAAAGTACCGTCATTCCAGAAATTAATAAGCCATGACCAAGGAAATTGATCATTAATTATGTGCCTTTACCAAATTATCGGTACAACCCCCCAGCCTGAGTACAGTTTTGCTAAAAGCTCCTGCCAGCTTTTGAAAATTGAACTGGTTTTATTTTATAATTGTATCCTCCTATTAAAATGGCCTTGCACCGACGGTGTACGTTGGCTGGGGGATTCCAAATATTTCCTTCCTACTTCAGTAAATTTGGAATGGCGAGATTTGCGCAATTAATTCCCTCACTGATAACCGGCTGCTTGTAAATTAAAGAGTTCTGAGTATAATTGCTTGTTCGCCATCAGTTCTTCGTGCGTTCCAATTTCTAAAACACTTCCGCCTTTGAGCACCATAATACGGTCTGCAATCCGTACAGTGCTGAAGCGATGCGAAATGATAACCGCGGTTTTGCCATGAGTTAAGGAAATAAAGCGGTTGAAGGTTTCCGATTCGGCACGAGCATCCAGTGCTGAGGTGGGCTCATCCAGGATCAGCACATCAGCATCTTTCATATACGCACGTGCCATCGCTATTTTTTGCCATTGGCCCCCTGAAAGGTCTTTTCCATCTCTGAATCGCCTGCCCAATTTTTGGTCGTAGCCGTTGGGAAGTTCCTGAATTACTTCCTCGGCCAAGCTTTTCTCTGCGGCCATTCTAATCCGACCCTGGTTTTCCAGCTCTTCAATCTCGCCTACTGCAATATTTTCCCTCAGACTAAGGTCAAACTTGACAAAATCCTGAAAAATAACCCCAAAACGGTCGTGGTAAGCGGCCGGATCAAATTGATGAATGGGTATGCCGTCTAAGAAAATCTCGCCTTCAGTTGGTGCATAAAACTGTAATAGCAGCTTAATGAGGGTTGATTTTCCAGCTCCATTTTCACCTACAAGAGCCAGTTTTTCACCCACCATGAGATTGAAGCTCACATGGCGAATCACCCAATGCTCGGAACGTGGATATTTAAACCCTACGTTTCTAAATTCAAAACCCTCCTTAATATTTTCAGGCAAGGGAAGTTTTTCTTCTGATGCTGCAATTGCATTGAATCTTTGGCCCGTCCGCAAATCCAGGAACTCAAAATAGTCTTGCAAGTACAAGGACCGCTCCGTTATGGCGGTAAATCTTATGAATAAGCCTTGCAGTTTATTACGCAAGCGGTTGAAGGAGCCGGAAAGAAAAGTAAGATCACCAATGGTGAGTACGCCTACAACAGTGCGAAAAACAATGAGTAAATATGCTCCATAATAGGCGCAAGTACTTATTATATTAAAAAAGGATCCCCAAATGGCGCGTTTGTAGGACAGCTTTTTACTCTCCTCGTAATATTGCTGAGACAGTACACTAAACCTTTCTGCTAAGTAGCCGGATAGACCAAAAAGTTTGACTTCTTTTGCTGTTACATCACTTGCGCCCACATACCTGAGATAGTCCAGCTCTCTGCGCTCTTGCGTCCAGCTTCTGGCCAGTGAGTAGCTGGTGCCGCTAAACTTAATTTCATTCAGAATAGTGGGTATGATAGAAAGCACCAATAAAATGATTAACCAGGGTTCAAATACCACTACACCGGTAAGTAGCGAGGCAATCACTATAATATCCTGACCCTGGGTGAGTATATTGGACATTAACCCAACACGCCCCGTGGTTTGCTGACGGGCACGCTCCAATTTGTCGTAAAACTCCGAATCTTCTAGTTGGGAAAGCGTAAGCTCTGCGGTTTTTTTGATGATTTTCACTGATGACTCAATCGAATATTGGTCTCCAAGCAAGGCATCGGTATGGGTGGTAAGTCTGCTGAGGAGGTCAGAGGCAACGGCCAAAGCAAATTCAAGCCCTATCCACATCCATAGCTGATCCATATCTTGTGTATCTGCATTGATTTGCAACACAATTTCATCAATAATCAGCTTACCTACCCACAGCATACTCACCGGAAGCAGCGCACCGATGATGCGGCACACTAAGTTGGTATAAAAGAGCGCGGGATTCACCTTCCTGATTTCGCTAAAGAAACGAGGAACAAACTTAAGAGTAGCAAAACTCTCTTTTAAACTTATACGCTGGATTTTGAAAGATTCAGATGGCAAAATGTGGGTGTGGTTTAACGATGAAGACTATTCGCTAAGTTACTATTTAATACAGTTCCTTGGTGCCTGTTGCAAATACTTTTCGAAGGGTAATGGAAATTTATGATCATAGAAGACTAAATAATGTGTATTAGTACCTTTAAAGGTACTTATCGCCATGGCTATGCACAGTTCCGAAGGGCATTGTTTATACCTGATTTTGTGGCCAGTCTCTTTTCATTTTAGTCGTCCTAGGTCAAGCAAATCAGTTTCAAAATTAGTGTCATTGTCAAACCCATACAATTCAATTAAAAGTATTGTCAGCACTTCAGCTCCCTTGTCTGCATTTTTGTCGATGTCGAGCGCGTAACAGGGTATCCCGCCATATGTATAACTGACAAACTCCTTTGAAATGGCCAAGTTTTTGAATTTCTTGTGATTATCAACTTCCTCTGCGAATGTCGGGTCGAAAGTCACGTTAACAACAAGGCCAAAATTGTCATCTGGTTGCCGTGTCAGCTCAATATAACTCCGATGTACGACTTGAACTATTGCTGTGTCATTGGAGTAAACCGTAAACAAGAACATATTATTTGTCGGTTCAAATTGCGTTACAGCGTCCTTGAGTTTAGTTTCAATTCGAGTCTTTAAATCCTCTGTCGGTTTTCCGTCAGTACAAGAGACAGCAAGAATTGAGAAGACGAATAGCAGAAGTCGTTTCATTTAGTCTTTTTCAAATTGGCTACAACATTACTCTATCACCGAATTAATCTTTTCCCACATTTCATCATGAAAGGCTATGGGAACTAATGAGTTATCCGGAGATTCCCCCATTCTTATCACCACCATATTTTTGCTGGGGATTACTTCCACAAATTGCCCACTTTTTCCAAGGCCGGCAAACAAATCAAGGGGCGCATTCTCAGATAATGGTATTGGGAATGAGTTGGAAAGTCCCGGGAAAATAACTGATTCCTGCCCATTTAACCACCATAAATAACCGTATGATGGATTTAATTCCTGTGAGGGGCTAAGCATTTGATTGTAATACGCTATGTCAGAAAGGACTACTTCATCTTCCCATTTTCCTTCATTAAGGATCAAAAGACCAAATCTTGCCATATCTCTTGCGGTACTCCAATACACATTATTGTAACCAAGTTTTCTCCATTGGCCATTCATACCTATTTTAGATTCAATTTTTTCATCGGTATAAGTATTGTAGTTGGTGTTTGTGGCATTTTCTACTACCGTTTCAAGCAGGGTATAAGGCGCATTGTGATAATACCATTGCTGCCCTGGATCTGTTTTGTAAATGAGACAAGAAGGAAGTGTGCAATCTAAGTCCGTTACCTCATAATTCAATCCAGTTGTCATGGTTAATTGATTGCGCAAAGTGATCATTTGTTCCTTTTCTGAAGGCATACTTGTCCAACCTTCTCCTAAATAGGTTGAGGTAGGATCATTAATTTCGAGAGCACCTTCCTGTTGGGCGATCCCTACTAAAGCAGCCGTTAAGGTTTTACCCGCTGAAGCCCAGTACCATTGAGAATTCTCATTAAAGGTTGTGCCACCAAGAATGGTGTTTCCAAAATACTCTTCGATCACTATTTTACCGTCCTTGAGGATTATAAAAGCACGTGTGTTATTCTGTTCTAAATAAGTGAATAAGCCGGGTATTGCCGCTGTATTCCATTCTAACTCCTCGGGATTGGTTACTTCCCATTCATCAGAATTTAATGGTGGAAAATATAATGCTAATTCTACTATTGGAACGGTAGCGTTATCGTCTTCTTTATCACAAGAAAGAAGCAAAAAAGCAAAAATCAATAGTATTGAATATTTCATATATTTCTCTTTTAGACGCTAATTTTCCCTTTCGATTTAATCATATTACTGGCAAAGACCGAATACACCGTGCCAATTGAAGAGCGGCACAAGCATCCAACAGACGCTAAGATAATAATTTGAAATAAGCTTTCAAGTCCCACTAACTGAAGGCATGGATGATTAGCCTTTGTTGTAACATGTTTTTATTTCGTTCAATACTATCTTCACTTTATCACTTAATTCATTTGCTCCATTCAAACTTAAAACTTTACAATCCAGCATTTCCATCCAGTTGCTATGAATTTTTAACGAACGACCATTAAACTTTGGGGCTTCATATTGGTTTGCCCATTCCAAAAATTCATTCGAATTTTGCCGGATTTTATTGTCAGTTAGAAGTTTTTCACCATAACGGTCAGTTTCGCGCTTTTTCAATCGCTCCATTCGTTCAGTATTTTCCAATCGAATAAAAACAGCTAGATCAAAGGCTGTTTCCCATTCCTTTCCCCAACTAACCACTGAGCCACTTATGATAACATTCTCAAATTTTTCAAAGTCAATTTTGAGTTTTTCATTCCGTTCTACTAAAGGTATTTTAATTTGGTAAGGCGGATTAGTTTTTTTCCAGTAGTAATCATCAGCGTCCAAGTGTTTAAAATCACTTCTTTTTTCAATTTCCTTTCCTAAAGTTGTGGTTCCAGAACCGGAAGCTCCGAATATCAAAATCTTCATACTTAAGTAATCTTTTCTGGGGATTTTTAAATGTGTTACAACGTTAAGTGTAAGAATCGTTGCCATCTCGCAGGGTGGGTGGCTATGATTTTTACAATTTGTTATAGAGTGTTTATTTATTTACTTTCTTATCGAGTGTATTCTTGCCAACTGTGTATGCATAAGCTGATGAAGGTAAAAATTGAAAATGAATATCTGCATATGTGACTTCTCCCTCCTTACTTATTGACGTTACAATTGGTGTAATAATACCATTTTCTTGACAAAATTTGATTAAGCTTTTTAATTCTTTAGGCTTTTCAAAATATCTATCAGACCATTTGATTTCAAGAGCCCAAATAGGCCTTAATGTATCGCTCAGTCCAACCATATCCACTTCGCCATTGCTCCATCTAGCATAATAAGGTGTAAACCAATCCCTATGCATCCACTGGGCAAATATTGCTGTTTCAACCATGTTACCTATCATTTCATCAGTAGAAGTTATAGGAGTAAATAATGCACTTCTTAAAGAAGGATTTGTAAGGTAAATTTTGAAAAAATTATCCCGTTTGAATCTTTTTCCACTTTGGTCAATTCGTTTTACTTGCTTTATTAGGAATGCTGCTTCTAGATATTCAATATACTTTTTTAAAGTGTTTTTAGGTACTTGTGATTGTTTACTCAATGTCTCAAGCGAAAATTCACCTCCACTATTGTATGCAATTGTTGTAAATAGAGAATATAATTCTCTAGTGTCACTTATTCCATAAAGACTAGGTAAATCTCTAAGAATAACTTTGTCTACAATATCTTGCCTAATATATCTGCCAGGGTTTGCTTGAATTTTCTCAGACAGTATAACTTCTGGGTAGCCTCCAAAGTTGATGTAATCCAAAAAATGCCTATTAAGCTCATCCAAATAACTTGTCGAATAAAATTCTGTTTGTTTATCATTCCAATTTAGCTGTATAGGCTTAATTAGTCTGTCTAAACCTTTTAAAGAAATATATTCATTGAAGGTAAGGGGAGGAAGTAAGAAATCTGTAAATCTACCTGCTCCACTTTCATTACTTGCAAACTTTAAGGCCGCAGCAGCAGAGCCGGATACTATAAACTTATCTTTTCTATAACTATCTACTAATGACTTTAAGTGGACTTCCCAATCTCTGCAGTATTGTATTTCATCAAATATTATGTGCCAATCAGTTTTATCAGTTAGCCCAGTGGCTTCTTTAGAATAATTGAATAGTTGCTCAAGAGATATATTGTTGTAAATAGGATTCTCTATAGTTATAAAAATTATTTTTTTTGGATCTGTTCCATTTTCTATTAATTCTTGAACCATATGATAGAGCATAACTGTTTTTCCAACTCTTCTTGGACCCATCAAGACCACGGCTCTTCTAATTTCTCTTTCTTTGACTAATGGTTTGAATAGTTCAAAATATAATCTTCGGGGCATCTCATTGTAATCAGATTCAATCTTGCCTTCTATCCACCATGGATTTTCGAAGCGAATGCGGTCTAATACCTGATCTTTGGAAATTTCTCGTATCATCTATTGCTTATTTGATATCAAATATAGCAAATAGAATCAAATAAATGACCTTATTATTAAAAATAATTCGTTTTAAAGAAAAAGAGGTTGATTGAAATTCTTATTTTCAAATCATCGTTAAGTGTATACTCAGTAGGGTGATCGAAGTGAATCGCTGTCCCCCGTAGCAAAGTAGCTAAAACCACCGAAAGTACTTAACCCACAAAACCCCTATTTAGTATAACATTGTTACGGGCAGTTTTTTTTTCATTTTAACTTTGGCTTGAATAAAATGTCCTCAAATCAAAATTTCTCTCTTCAATTTCCTCTCGTCTGTCTGTAATTACATTATTAAAAGCGTATTGATATTCTTTGTTTTTTTCCCAAAATTCTGGTTGTATTGAAAGCATGCTTTTTAATAAGTCCCCTTCAAAAAGATCACCTTCGGCAAATAGGTTCTCTTTTAACATTTCTATGGCGAGCGGTACTAAATATTCTAAACCAACTTTTTGCCCAATCATTAACCGCAAATCTTCTGTCGTGAATTCTGATAAAGGAATATTTCTAAGTTCTTTTGATCGTCTTATCAATCGGCTGTCATTACCAAAGCTCAACCATTCGTCTTTTTCTAAATTTGTAAGTGTTTTTTGACTCCAATTATTTTCAAGATTTCCCATTTATTAAACTGGTTCTTTTGATTTCACTTTACTTTTTAATGAAGCAGATGGTGTTGCTAAATCGTCTGTTCAGGTGGTTGCCCATAACGCCACTGTATAAATTCGTGGCTGATTAAAAGTATAAAAATTTCAATTAACTACCGAGGCAATCCGCAGGATTGGCTTATTAAATTAATTTTTACCAATAAGGCAATCCTGCGGATTGCCGGGCTATCTACAAAGAGCCAAAGGAACAAAAACCTACAAACAGCCATGATTTATACAGGATGTTAGGTTTTGTCATTTTTCCAAGTAGTTTAATTCAACAGAATCAGGACCATAGAAGTTAAGTTGAAAGGGTCCGTTAAATACTCTCCATCTTCCAAAACCTTGAAGGATTGGTTGTCTGAAATGTGTTGAATCGGTGTAATAAAGAAGAGTTACTTCATTTTCATAGTCGTTATCAATCTTCCGTAGAATTGATTTACCTCTGAAAATTACAGTTGTGTCAGAATTGGGCCCTAATGAATCAAGTTGAGTGAGCGCGCCTCTGCCAAATAACCTAATATGCTTAATAATTTTAGATGTGTTGTTTTTAAAGGTCACGTCCAATCGGTTGTTTTGGAATTTAAGTTCATTAGTTCCTAGGTAAACTAGCGCTACTGCCAAAATCGCAGTTATTACTCTTACTGTAGGATTTCTCGGTTCCTCTAGATAATCCATGATATTTAAAGTTTAGAATAACCGATCCAATGAGAGATAGTATAATCAATGGCCATAGAACGAAAAGGTTTGCGTATCCGATGTACCAGATGATTACAGTTGGTTGATTGTAATTAGTTATAAGAGCAAAAATTATTGGAATAGCAATAGTAAGGAAGGATGCTAATAAAGCCACATGAAATACTTTGGTGATATTTTTCTCTAATTTCTGGCTCATAAATAAAACCTAACCTACATAAAACCTGTTTGCCTATGTAAGCTATGAAAAGCTAAACTAAGCAATTTATGCGGTTTCCACCAAAGCAGAATGTTGATTAAAGTGATGCTGTCCAAATACGGTAGGTCCAGTGGGTCGGTAAAAACCAGTCGGACAGATTTTGGCCAATATTTGACTTGACTGAATAACTTTAAAAGCTTTTGAGCCCTACAATGTCCAGTCCCCCGTTGATGAAGCTGCCACAAAGTGAAAGCATAAATTGCTGGATAGTTACTGCTGAGTTTGCTACAGGGTGCTGAGCAAATTGGTTTTATGTGATGTTGCCAACAGTTTAAATGTAGTTCAAATCGAATGCATAATCATAACTAATTACACCTTTTTGCTTTTCGTTTCTTTTCCAAGCGTCCTCCAAATGACTTGTTTCAATAATGCTGTTTGTTGTAGTTGTTTTGAAAGTTTCAGCAACTTTTTTAAGGATGGTCAATTCATTTTCACTGAATAATTCAATATTAAATTTCCTATCTTTTCTAGGCTTGAATTTTTCCCCAGTATATCCTTGTGGAAACGAAATATAGTCTATATCAACTACATTATTATTAGAAAGGTACTCGAAAATACTCTGAAAATTATTTGGCACTGGCCCCATGTCAATTGCACGATACCTTACTCCACTTATAGAAAAACAGCTTTGCTTAAACATTAAGAAATCTGCATAAAATAAAAGTTTATTCATTTTAGTCTTAAAAGGTTCAAGTTCCTCTGAAAAATAGACAACCATTTCAGAGAATTTCTCAAAATTTGGATTTCTATATCCTGAATAAACATCTGCTAGGTGATTACCTAACAAGTAATCTTTTAAATTAAATGAAAAAATATTTCGCTTTCTCTCTTCAATGATACTTTGTGCATGCTTGATGAGCTTTTCTTTCGTTTTATCATCTAAGTCATCACATAGTTCGACAAGATCAATGAATTTTTTTGGGTCATCAATCATTTGTATTAGTCTTGCATTAGATACACTAGGCATCTCACCTGCTTCGTATTTTCCATAGCTATTTATTCCAAAACCTAGAATTGTAGACATTCTACGTGCTGATAGCTGATACTTTTCTCTGATCTTGGTGATTTCATCTGGAAAAGGGATATTAAATCTATCTCTGTATTGATTATATACCTGGTTCATGTTTACATCGTCCAATTCATCTGTTGTGAATTGTTCAAGACTATCTTCGCACTTGTAAAAATGAAACACTACATTGAACGATTCTTTTCTAAAATCAATTGATCTTTTTTCTTTGGTCAAGATCATATCTTTACCTGTAATCGGACTTTTCATAGCTTACTTTTTAAATGGGTAATTCATTGGATGTTTAGCAAGATGAAATGAAATACAAATCACACTAGCTCCAAAAGCACCTAAAGTTATTTTAATGTAAACCTCTTTCTTCTTTATGGTTTTACCGAAGACCCACATGTCAGATCCTCCATAAAGCTTTTCCTCGAGAGGACCTTCGCTGTAATCTATTGATATTAGCTGCTCTAATACTTGCTTCCTATCAACAGGCCTTAATTCTAAATCCACTAATGCTTGCGCATTCTTTCCTCTTTCATCTCTAAATAAAACATTCCAAAAATTCATTTTTTCTTTAAATTCCTTGAGGAACGTTTACACTTCTGTTTCAGTTGTCATAAAATGAAATTGTACTGCAAAGGTAATATAAATAAATCAAAATTACACTTTAAGGTTTAAATATCTGTAAATTAAGTGTGTAAAAATCACTTTAAAGTAATTATAGGGTATAGTACTATTATTGTTGGCAACATAAATATATCAACAATGTTGATACATATTATTATCGCACTACGATTTTAGTGATTTTAATTAACCGACAACAAACAACTGTAAACGCTTACAAACATTTACAAGTGGATTTCTGCCGGTTGACGTATTTTAAGAACTGAATATTACACCTCCCCTCATTATGGCCTACTATTTTATAAAAAAGCACAGCAAAATACCTGCAGGTAGCCAGTGATTTTACAGGAAGACTGAGTGAATTATAAAAAAAGTATAAAGAAATTGGTGGCTAATCCGAATCACACAGTGGCACTCTTCGACCAAAGAGGACATTCTCCTTCATTGGCTCAAAAAATTAACCTACAATAAAAAATAAAGCGGCAGCGGCCAGAGGGGAAAAACAGCTTCGCAATCCATTAAAACATCAAAAGTCATATGATGAAGCCTTCAAATACCTGATTTGCCTACTCCTTCCGGCTTAAAAGTACACACTTTTAAGCCTTGACATTAAACTTTAAACTACATCACTTCTGTTTACCCATAAGGGGAGAGCAGTTCTGGTGGGCTACTGATTCGCTCAGTACTGCATTGCCCGCAGGAGGGACAGGCTTTTAAGTTTACCGTTGAGGCGGCACAAGCTGTGCCGACCACACAAATGCTTAATTTCTGTACCCAGGCATTTCTTCTTTATAATAGATATTTAATTAAATTTTCAAACTTCAAAATCCGATTAGCCTTGAAGTTTCTCTTAATAGCCTTATGGCTGGCGAATTGGTAAAGCATTCTTTGCAGTTCGAAACATTATTGAACAATCAATAAAATCTGTCAGCATATGGAATAAAAGTCCTATGCCAATTATGTTGAATGGTTTCCGGAAAAAGAGTAGTATCGTATATATTATCATTGCGTAGTAGGTGTGTAAAAAATGAAAATTGATACTACATCTGTTTGCTTGAAAAATGGGATTTGCAAATAGATGGTCTAAATCAACCAACATTGTAGCTATTAATATTAGATACACTTTTTTCCAATCTTTCCTGAAAAAAATAAATGCTATAAAAAAAGGAAACCCGAAATGTAAAAAATAATGTATAAATGTTTGCAACGTAAACTATGATCAATTTTTATTACTTAACAAATTACTGTTTAGTAATTGCGGTTCCTATTTTTTCTCCCATCTGCACGTATGTTTCCAATTTATTTTTGGTGTTCTCTATTAAATCTTTATCCAACTCAAATGAACTAGAATTGAATAACAAAACGATTGTTGAACCGCCAAAAGCAAAGTAACCCATTTCTTCACCTTTTTCTACCAATGAGTCTGGTTCAAATGTTGAATTCAAACTACCCACCATTGTTGCTCCCACTGGTATAATAAGAATTTCGCCTTTATCTGTTGTTTTCAATTTGCAAATCTCTTTTTTATTTTTAGAGAAAACTTTGGAAAATTTTTTATTAAGGCTAATAGGCGATACTGAATAATAAACTCCATCTATTTTGTCTGGTTGTGATGGAATTCCACCAAATGGAAAATGATAACGATGATAGTCATTTGGTGCTAACCTCAAAATTACCATTGAAGAATTCGCGTGTTTTTCTGATAAGTTGTCATTTTGCAGAAACTCTTTTAGAGTAAATTGTTCTCCCTTGACGAAAAAAGTGTTTACTTCTGAAATGTTTTTAAACGCTAAAATTTTTCCGTCTCCTGGTGATACTAGTCCGTTTCCTATGGTTCTAACTTCTGGCTTTAACTTTCTTGTGAAAAAATCATTAAAGGATTCAAATTCGTCAATGTTTTTTTGTGCCTCCGTCATATCTATGTTTAAAGACCTAACAAAAGGTTCAATTCTTTTTTTTGAACTTGGGCTATCCATTATTTTTCCGTACCATTTTGAAATAAATTTTTGCTTTGCAATCGGCAAAATTAGTTTTTCTCCAAAAGGATTATGGTATAGAAAATTTAATAATTCTTCTCCTGGTGGTCTTTCGATTTCTATGCTATTGTCAGACCTGTTTATAAATTTAATTTCCATTATATCAGATTATTCTATTCGTTCATGATTTTTTTAGCTTGCGTACTACCTCCAACTAAAATGAGTATGCCCACCAGCTATTAGATACACTGAAGTTTCTGATCCGTAATGTCCTTTCTATTCGCGCAGTTAGCTTATTCATTTTAGTGTTTGTTAGCGATATTATCTGATAAAATAGGTATTCGCGAAACTAATATACTGTTGCCAATCATATGGAGTCATATTATGCTCACCTTCCCTGATATGAAATCCCATAGTTTTATTGATGATTTGATCATTTACATCAGGAAGTTCCGAGGACAAATTCGTTTCAATACCGTATAATTCAAAGACATCCTGAGCTTCAAACAAAGAAAGATATTGTCCTTTTGGATCTGACCACAGATCATCCTTCGCCGTACCTATATAGACTGCACGTGGTGCTATTAAAGCCAATAGCATATGCTGATCAATAGGAAGTTTATCCTCATTTCCAGAATACTGTTGATAATTGGAGCAAAACCAATATGGAAACCTGCCATAAATACTTTCAATTGTTTCTCCAAAATTTCTTCTGGAAATTGCTGCTCCTGAATTTCCTGAGCAATTTGAAATAGTAAGTGCCACTCTACTGTCTTGGGCACCACACCACAACGCAGATTTTCCTCCCCTTGAATGTCCAACCAAAATAATTTTTTCAGCATCCACAGCATTATCTGTCATAAAATAATCAATAGCTCGGCTTGCTCCCCATGCCCAAGCTCCTAATGCCCGCATTCCATTATCCATTTGTAATTGCTCAGGATAAAGCTCCAGAACTCCATCGGTAAATTTATCCTTATCATCCGGAGCGACATTAATAACATCAAACCCAGCAATCCCATATCCAGCATTTACAACATCCTCTGCAGGCCAAAATCCATTAGGATTTTTTCTAGTTACATCCATTGTTCGCATTCCTCTATGATTAATTAACAGAAATGTGGGCACCGGTTTATCCCTCTTGTTGGGGATAAACATAACCAACTTAATTGTAATAGACTTTTGATTTCTAAAGATCGTAACATCAACTTCCTTTAAAGTTGCTTTACCCTCCATTGCGTTTTTATCCTCATTTTTCAATTTAAACTGGATTCGGTCAAAATCTTTGGGGACCTGTCCATAGACATTGTTTTCAAAAAGTTCAAGTACCTCCGGCCGTCTTACCTTTTCCCATTCTTGAATTGAATTAATTTTTAAACCATCCTTTGACTGAAGGGTTTCGGGTAAATTAAATGCTAGAACTTTTGATTCATCATAGTTATAATTATCTTCTACTTGTGCATTTACATTTATTACCCCGTACATTGAAACCCATGAGATAATTATTAAAGTCATTAAAAACTGTTGTTGAATTTTCATTATTGTTGGATTTTCCAATACTTCATTCTTTTGTTTATTCTGACTAACGCTACTGCATAAGTTAGTGGCCAATTAAAAGTATAAAAATTTCAGGTAACTACCGAGGCAATTTACAAAAAGCCAACGCTTTGCAAACCTGGTCAACAGCCATGATTTCAATAGGATGTTTCAATAAATTTCTATTTTTCTGCTTCTATAAAATCTTTAGTTGCTTGCATACCTGCTTTTAATACTGCAATAGTTCCAATGCCAATAATTATTAATCCAATTGATAACTCCTTTAAAGCACTTTGAGCAGTTGAAAAATATCCTATGGCGCCAAATACAACTAAACCTAAAATTAATAATCCCAAAAGGCTAAAATAGTATTTTGCAACTTTTGGTTTATGATAAACCTTTTTGTCCAACCAGGTTAGTTTCCCATAATTCTTCAAGGAATCAAACCCCATTCCAAGTCCTAAAAAAATCAGCCCATAATTGTAATTCTCTAAAAGATCCTTGCCGTCTGAGAATATAGGTTTATAAGAATAATAGATTGCAATAATCAAAAGGGGGTATTTTATAAAACTTAGATAATGAAAAATTTTAAATACTTTTTCCATTCTTATTTTTTATTTAAAATGATATTGTCAGAAACTAAAACTGTTGAAGTTTATCTTCTACTGAGGATGAAGCCAAAAAAACTCTAGTTGATTCAGATAGAATTAATGTTAATATAATCATAACTATCTGTTTTTTATCAATATAACGATAAATATTTACAACTATGTTTTAGATTATTCCTCCCTTTTTAACATGGAAATCTCTCAAATCACTTTATGAATGACCCTAAGGTTTGTCAAGGTAACGGTTCAAATTTCCTCTATCGCCCCGCACTAGAATATTTATTATTATGCCCTGGCTTTTGTATTTTAATGCCATCTACAATCTAAACCTGAAAGTGGGTCAATATTTTTGAAATTATCAAAATTCTGGTGTTTGTTATTTTGCCACCAATCATAATAAGCCTTTGAAATCAATTCTTGAATTTCGTTACCTGATTCTAAATCAATGGGCTCTTCCCTTCGTTGAATAATTGGGTTTTGTGATGGAAACCTACCAATCAAAAACTCACTGTCAATAGCTACTGCACGAATTGATTCTATTGTCCACAAGATATACATACCTAAAGAACACTCGGGCATCCATAGAGAAGAAATTCCGTTATGTGGAAAATCTGTTATTATCTGATTGTCATTTCTATATTCAAGAAGCGCTGGAATGTCCTTATAAGTAAATTCTGGCAAATGGAATGATTCATATTCTCCCTTTTTCAATTGTTCCACGTATTTTTCAACGTCTATACTTTTATTTAATTCTTCTGACTTATCTTTGTCACACCCCACAATAATAGATAGGGATACACAAAAGATTAGTATTTTTAAGGTTTTCATTGTCTAAAATCTTATTGATACTTGTTAAAAATGGTGTTTTTCAGTTTAATTTAGTTGATTCTTTAAGCTTGGGCACAATATTGTTTTATCAACATTGTTAAAACATATTATTGTCGCACTACTATTTTAGTGATTTTAATTAACTGACAATAAACGACTGTAAACGCTTAAAAACATTTACAAGTGGATTTCTGCCGGTTGACGGATTTTAAAAACTTAATATAACACCTCCCCTCATTATAGCCTAATCTTTTATAAAAAAGCAATGCAAGGTACCTACAGGTAGCCAGTGATTTTGAACGAAGACCGAATGAATTTGAAAAAAAGTATAAAGAAATTGGCGTCTACTTCGGATCAAACTACAATGTTAGGTTAGCGCTCAGTCGGCACAAGTTGTATCGACCACACGAATGCTTAATTGTTAGGGCAAGTATCTACTCTATTTCATATTGTTTTCATACCAACCAAGTGTTATTTCTAACGCTGTATCTAATTTTGTTTCATTAACTTCTGGATACATCTTTTTCAATTTATCATCAACTAGTATAATGCTATTCTCAAATTGGTAATAGTTTTCTTTTAATTCTTTTACTTCTGGGACAAACAAAGCAATTATATTCAGTATAAATTTAGGTGCTACCTTCACCTTCTTTGGATTTCCTTGAATCGCACTAATTTTCTCACTTAATTTTTTTATACTACTGACCGCAATTCCACTATAATTGATTAAAAAGAAATTAGATAAATTATTTTCAAGTGTTAATGAATAGAAATATTTTGCAATATCAGGAGTAAATGCAAATTGATGCGGTATGTCAGCATTTATAATCCATTTTATAGCTTTCTTGTGTATTGCTTCTTCAAAAATTGGTTTAATTAAAGCATTAGTAACATTTGGACCGAAGAAATCCGGGAGACGAACTATTATAACTTTACAATCTTTACTTTCGCTTGCTTTTTTTAAACTATTTACTAATCTCAACCTCAGTTTTCCCTTTTTTGTGCTTGGTTGTGGCACTGTACTTTCTGTTATGGGTTTATCAATATTTCCAAATGCATAATTATTTTCGGGAAATAAAATTGTTGCTTTATTCTGCTTGGCAGCGATGATTACATTCGACACTATGCTCTCCATTTGTTCCTCCCATAATTGATAAGGAACATTAATACCGAGAAAGATAAATTCTTTATTTGCTGAAATTTCTTTTAATTGAGCAAGATTATTTACATCTCCTACTATAACTTCCAATAATGGATTGTTATTAAATAACTTAATTGCTTTTTCTTTGTCTCTTACAAGAATTGTTGTTTGAATATTGTTAGAGAGTAATTCAAACGTATATGAATATCCAATTCCACCAGTTGCTCCTAATACTAAATGTTTAGTTTTCATAATTCTTTTTTTTAATGAATGATTATGACACAAATGTAATGGCAGTACCAGGTTGATTTCATTGACCTACATCAAGAAATCATTTTGATCATGTTTTACTTCTAATTCTACTGAGGGTTTCAGGCTTAACATTTAAATATGAAGCAATTAAATATTGAGGCACTCTTTGTAGCAAATCAGGTCTTTTAGATATTAATTTTAAGTATCTAGTCTCTGCATCTTCTAACATTAAAGATTTAGCCTTTTGGTGCCAATTTATAAAAAGACCTTCCGCCATTATCCTGCCAAATTTTTCATAATCGGAATTATTAGAATATTCATTTTTTAGAGTTTCAAAAGGTAACACTAGCAATTCTGTATCTTCTATACATTTTACATTTTTTTCAGCAGGTGAATTAGTTAAATACCCAAAGTAATCAGTTATAAATTCATAATCTAAGGAAAATTCATCAATAACTTGCTCTCCATCTTTATTGTAATAACAAAACATACACCCTTTTACAATTAATCCCAATTCCTTTTTTAATTGACCCTCTTTAATAAAATACTCCCCTTTTTTCAAGTGCACCGTCTTAAATTTAGATAAGAAATTAACCAAATCACTTTCGGATAAAGGCAATATTTTCTTAATATGTTTTATGAATTCTGAAGTCATTATATTTGCGCTAAAAGTAATTATATAAGCAGGCAGCTGATTTAATTGCGGTTTGGAATCAATTTACTAATTAGCCATATCTACCCCTTTTTCAAACAGTCAAACCGGTAGATTTGGTGGGCTAACTTGAAATATTCGAGCTTGTATATCCACAAAAATCCTTATTGCTTATATTTAATGTTAGAATGCGTTTTATCTGTTAATCAGTCCCTTTGTTAATTTTGGAAACGTTACGAGTATCTCACTATTTGTCACATTTTTAAAGTACCCTTCAGGTAAAATTAATGTCTCCAATTTATTCAATCCAAATACCGGATTTATATCTACACCTGAACTTTTTATGTCAAGAACTAATGTTTTTAAGTTATCTAAATTTGACAATGCGCTAATATCATCAAGCTGTAATCTTTTCCCATCCAGACTACCATATAGTTCTAGTCGTTCTAGTTTAGTTAAGTGGGTTAGCTCTGACAGATTCCTTAATCCTAAAAAATTACTTAATTCCAGAGATCGCAAATCTGTTAATTTCTCTAATCCATGTAATGTTTGAATTTTGGCAGAACCTCCTACTATTAAGTGCTGCAAAGATTTTAAATCACTTAATTTTGAGAGGTCATCAAGTTGACTCCTTTTAATCCAGAGTCCTATTAGGTTGGGCATTAAACAAATTGACTGAAAAAATCTTTGAGTTATTTGATGCCCAAAAAAAGCAAATTCAACATTATCAAGTTGAGGTAAAATCTTAATCCACTCGTTGCGTAACTTTTTCAGTTGGGAGCGTGTCAATCCTTGTTCTTGGCTATAATCAATCTTGAAGGATTTAGCCTTAAAAATCCCTGAATCCTCAATCGAAAATGATTGTTCAAATTTTTTCGATATATCTATCTCGCTTCTGAGTGCCATTGACGTCTTTTACATGCCCTATCACGTCCTGTGTATGGTGCGTATCCCGAAGGTTATGCACTATACACCGTGTTGTGGTGTCGTATTTTTTGTTTTTTCAATTAGTTCTTTTCCAAAATCGGAGCTCAATTCATCCAACAATCCAGAATAATGGCAGTAATAGACTGTACCTGTTTGCTCGCCTTCTTTAATCGCAATAATTCCATCGTAAAATTCTGCTAAGTGGTAATAATTGCCATCATCAAGTCCTGTTGCATAGATTTCTGAAACGCCTAAAATTCTGTATTGCTCAAATTCCAGACCTTCCGTTTGCTCAGCTAATTCCAAATATCCGTCAGGAAGTTTTGAGTCAATTCGTTTCATATAATTTCCGAGAAATTCCGAGCCGATTGGTTGCCAAGATTCCTTGATGTTGTCAATCTCAGTCAGTTTGGACAGCCAACCAGTGAAGGTTGGAACTTCTTTTTGTTTTTCCTTTTTGAATGAAGGTTGAGCAAAAGAGTTTGGATCGGTGTTAATTTTCTTGCTTGTTACTTGAAATGAATCCACCTTCATTATCGACTTGGGATTAGGTCTTATTTTCCAGCCCCAAAGTCTACCATCATAGTTGTCGAATTCAACTGAATACTTTTCGTTATTTACTTTAAAGCGAATCGTTGCAAGTTTGCTCTCGTCTCTTCTGTTATATCGAAGCTCGTCCGATAGAGGATTGTCATTGTCTCCATAAAGTTCCATTGACATACTCTTTTCCCAATATTGTCTCCATTTACGTTTAGGTTCGAAATATTCAACTTGCTTTTTAAGCTTGTTAGACACATCTGATTCGAAGAGGTCAAAAAGCTCTTTTAAGAGATTCTTTTCGAGTACAGTAAATCTTTTGTTATTAAATTTTGGTCGTCTTCTATTTGCGGCAATGACAAGTCCAAGAAAAATCAATCCGATAATTCCGCCAATTACTGCCAATATGATTAGAAGAGTTTTCATTTTACTTTATGCACCACAACGGTTGTGTATATGGCTCGTAGCGTGCAAATTATGAGATTATTTTCGGATGAAGCACGAGCCGAATTTTTTAATTTTTCTTATTATCTTTTTTCTCAATAAGCCAAATTAAAAAATTTGGCGGACTTGCAAATATGCCTTAACTTCGATTAATCAACTAATTAGCTATGAGCTATATACGTTGTTGTACCCAGTTATTTTATTAGGTGAAATCGTATCCTTCGTCTTCTGAAATTTCCTTTTCATTTCTTCGTTTTATCAATTGGTTTAAAGTTTCTTTTTCAATTCCTTTTCTCCGAAAATATCCTGTATTTTCATCAATCAGTCGGTTAATTATTTTATCACTAATTTTCTCGATAAAGAGAAAGTTGAATGAATCTTTTAAAACAGTAAAAGGCGTTAGAAAAATTCCACGTCTTGACCACCAACCTGCAAAAAAAGTAATTAAAATCGCTTTAAATTTTGCTTTTTTTCCACAACTTAAACATAATATTTTTTCATTCCGAGTGTCATTTGTAAAAAGTAAAATCGATACGATTTGGTTAATTTCAAATCCGTAAAGTCTATCTTTCTTTTCAGAGCATTTTGGGCAATTCAGATTTTGAATTTTAGTTTTCAGTGAATCGCGTTCTATTCCGTCAAAACTTTTGGTTTCTGTTTCAACCCAACTTATCAAGTTCTTGTCAAGATTCCGCTTCTCAATTTCGTCTTTTAAAATTCCGAGTACATCTTTTCTTAAACCTTTCGATTCGTTTTTGGCAATATTCTCGATTTTTGAATCGGAAAATCCTTTGTAGTTTTCTCTTATTTCCTCGACACTATACATTCAGATTTGAGCTCGGTTTTAATTGGGTACAACGCCTAGCTATGATGAGGGGGGCTTAGAAACTACTAAGCTTGCCATTTGCACACAGCCACAGCAATTAATAAATTTACACATTGTGGCTGACTTTCCAAATGCCACCAAACTTGCCTGACTGGTGAGCCCCCATTCATTCATAGGTGATGTTGTACTTAGTTTTTAATCTTCCAATCTTCTTCGAAATAGTTGGATCATCAATTGCAAATTTGATTCTGACCCTATCTCTTTCCTTGTATCTAGTTTCTGACCTTCCTGCAATAAAGTAACCAATAAATGTTTCTTTATCGTAAATGAAGCTGTATTTTACAGACTGCCGTAGCCCTCCATAAGCTGGAATCACTTCAATTTTTACTACAGAGGCGGTAACTTCAGTCGTGTCATGTCCGATAAATTTTAGCTCATCATTACAGAATAAATATAAAAATGCACTTACAAATCCTACTATTATGACCCCACCAAAGATGGCATATTTCAAGTTCTTCTTTGAGGCTTTTTGTTGTTCAATAAATTTTTTTCTCCAAGATTCGTAATTACTTGTTTCTGATGTTTTAGATGTTTTTGTGTTTGACTGGTCATTTTTAAACCATTTGTCCTTTAGTGAAGGGTCGTTTTTTAGGTATAGATTTAAAGCTTCATCGAGTTGGTTTATAGACTGTGGAGCCTTATATGAAACAGATGCTATTCCATTTTCTTCTGATACGATTGCTAATCCATCTTTGTCTAGATTTCCACTTACATCAATCCAATTTTCCGGATCCTTTTGTAGTATCACTGAATTAAAATCATTCCAATTAAGCGACTTAAGTAGTTTGGATATATCACTTTCGTCAGGGTTGTCTTTTATTAGTCTTTCTGTTCCTGTCCAACCTTGCGTTAAAAATAATTTCATTTCGAAGAGGCTCAATTAAGTACAACATAAATATATCAACATTGTTGATACATATTATTATCGCATTACTATTTTAGTGATTTTAATTAACTGACAACAAACGACTGTAAAGGCTTAGAAACATTTGCAAATGGATTTCTGCCTGTTCACGTATTTTAAGAACTGAATATAACACCTTCCCTCATTATAGCCTACTATTTTATAAAAAAGCATTGAGAAATAGATGGCTCATTCGGATCAAACTACAATGTTAGGTTAGCGCTCAGTTGGCACAAGCTGTACCGACCACAAGAATGCTTAGTTGTGAGGCAAAGCACTTATTCATTAACCCATTTTTTATATTCTTCCACTATAAACTCAAAAGCTTCATTCACTCTTTCTGAGTTACCTGCCCATAGTGGGCCCAAATGGCCAATGCCCCTTAACTCAAGAAATGCAGAGGAATTACCGCTTTCTATAATTTTTTGGTGAAATTGTATGCCTTCCTCTTTGATTTGATCATTTTCCGAAACAACTATTATTGATTTTGGTAACTGACTGAAATTGTCGAATACCAAGGGTGATATCAAAGCATTGTTTTTATCTATTTCCGAGGGCACATACCAATCTATATATGTGTGATAAGTTTTGAAAGATGCTGATTCGTCTCGTAGGTCAGTCGCAGGGTTAATCAAAATTTGTCCATCAACTTTTATAGGCTTTTCAGATGACAAATTCTTGATGCACAAGGAAGGTACTAATCCACCACCGGCACTATCACCTATCAAAAACAATCTTCCATCACCTTTTAGTGTTTCTTTGTTTTGAGCAATCCATTTCAAGACAAAAAAGCAATCATCAAGTGCTATTGGATATTTGTGTTCTGGAGGTCTTCTATAATCAATGGCAATTACGATTGAATTGGTTTCAACTGCCAATCGTCTGCAGATATTATCATGTGTGTCTAAATTTCCGGCTATCCAGGCTCCTCCATGAATGTGAAATAGAATGGGAAGAGAATCTTGATTTGAAGGATAATACACTCTGATGGGTATTGAAAATTCTCCACCGCTAATTTCTTTATTTAATACCCGAAAGACATTTACCGGCTGGGTGTTCAGCGATTCGATGCTTTCTGCTATTGCTTCTCGAATATCATAAGGGTTATTTTGCGCCTTGATGTTGAGGGTAACTAATGCAAGAAATAAGGTTATTATGTATTTCATAGTCTTTGAGTATTTTGCCTAAAGTTAAGAATATCGGGCGCTGGGCACTTTAAGGCTCCAAACTTCCAATTCCACGCATACTTTCTTAAATATAATCATTTTTAACTTTAGCACTCTCTACCCAATGACCTATATTTAGTGTTAAAGAAATGCCTCTACTGCCAGAAACCTGATGCCTTGCATAGACTTCCGAAACTTAGATTGCCTATTCCTTCATTTCATTCCAAATTAAGAGAAAAAGTAATGCCCCGATTGAAGAAGCCTTTAAAAGTGCTCCTGGCGTTGGCCTATAGTGCGAAATATTGACAAAAAGCATCGACATTGCCGATAAAAGCCAAAGCACTCTCTTTAACTACGTGAGATGTCTGGTCCTCAATACTCTACTTTTGCAATGTGACTCCCTTGAACTCGATGTTAATCGAATACAGGATTACCAGCAAATAAAAAGCCACTGAATATTACATCCAGTGGCTTTCAATCAAACTATTTATTAGTAGTTGATTATTCAATTACTGTGCCTTATTTTGGTATAGTAATAGCCTTTGCGTTAACAAACTCTTTCATCCCGAAACCACCATGCTCACGTCCGTAACCGGAATTTTTCACTCCACCAAACGGCATATTGGGAAAGGCTAATCCATAAGAATTGATATGGACCATACCTGTATCAAAATGTTTGCTAGCCAATTCGATGGCGCGGTCCTCATTTCTTGAAAAAATGCCCCCACCCAAACCAAATTTGCTATCATTGGCGATGCGCATGGCATCTTCATCATCTTTTGCTTTAATTAGGGAAGCCACAGGACCGAAAAGTTCATCTTCATAAGCTGCTTGCCCAGGCTTTACATTGCCTAATACCGTAGCGGGGTAATAAAAGCCTTTCGTATCCGGAATTTTGCCCCCACATAATATTTCGGCGCCATTTTTAACACTTTGCTCCACCTGGTCGTGCAGTTCGTCACGCAAGTCTTTGCGCGCCATTGGGCCTAAGTCATTGCTGTCATCTTTAGGATCGCCATATTTGATGCCTGCCATTGATTTGACAAATCCCTCTTTAAATTTGTCATACAATTTCTCTGTCACGATAAATCTTTTGGCTGCCACGCATGTTTCTCCGTTGTTAAAAATACGTCCTTTCACGCACATTTCCACCGCAAGCGCCACATCAGCATCTTCCAATACAATGTAGGCATCGTTAGCGCCTAACTCGAGTACACTTTTCTTCAGATTTTCACCAGCCATCTTGCCGATTTTTCTACCCGCTCCAGGGCTACCTGTAAGGGTAACGCCTCTCACGCGCTTATGCTCAATAACCGCATTAGATTGTTCATGGCTGATAATCAAAACGGTAAAAAGATTCTTCGGTAAACCCGCAGCTTCAAAAATTTCCTGGATCAATAATGCACTACCAGTTACAGTACTGGAATGCTTCAATAGAACGCTATTACCAGCCATTAAGTTGGCAATTGCGTAACGAACTACTTGATAGGTAGGGAAATTCCAAGGCTGAATACCGTAAATCACACCTATCGGAGAGTAGGTAATTAGCCCTTTGCCTCCATCAGGCAACTCACGCTCTTCATCCTTCAAGTGATTGGGGCCAGTGGCCGCAGTATATTCGCAAATGCCTGCACAGAGTTCTATTTCCTGCTTGCCATGCTTGAGCATTTTACCCATTTCCTCGGTCATCATAATGGCCAAGTCATCACTTCTATCCATCAATTGCTTACCAATAGCTTTAATTACTTTGGCTCGTTCTTCAGGGGCTTTTTCCTTCCATTGTAGAAATGCTTCATGGCAATTTTCTATAGCCGTATGCATTTCCTGATCAGTCATGGAGGAATAGGTCGCTAGTTGTTCTTCTGTAGCTGGGTTGATAGTCTCCAGTTTTTTTTCTTTCTCTTCTAATTCGCTCATCCTAGTTCTTTTTATTTATATAAGAGAACGGGAGCAAATATCCTTTGTTCGCGTTTTAATTTACGATAGCTGTTTTATTTTTCTTAGTCCAAATAATGTGAATCCAACGCCTGCTATACATGCTAACCAATACTGCCATTTGTAAATATATTCTGGTTGAAATATAAATATTTGGTGGTGATAAGCCACTAAAATATAGGTAATCAGATTGCATGTAAAATGGAATAAAATCGGATATAAAATATTCTTTGTATGATTATAAATTAAGCAAGAAATTACGCCAAAAATAAAAGTTGGCAGTACATTTTGCCAATCTGGAATGATGTGAATCGAAGCAAAACATAAACTTGAAACGATAACTGATATTACAAATGAATTCTGTTTGCTTAATCCTTTAAATAAGACTTTTCTAAAGAATAGTTCTTCCAAAATTGGTGCAATAATTACACCTCTAATAAATGTGTACCTTGATAATTCATATAAATTATCCGTAGCATTATTAATAGATTCCAGGTCTATTTTGTTAGTAGCATTTATAATTAGTTTTATGTCCCACAGCGGTTTACTAAAAAACTCGTAGCCAAGTGCTGTAATTACTAGTAAGAGAATTATTTTCCAATCAAATTTCTTTATTTTTTCTAAGTTATAACTGAAATTACTCCATTGATTACTGATCAGCAATAGCGTGAAGGTATAAGTCAAAAGTTTTGCTATTAATCTACTTGCAGAATAATAGTGATTAATATATACCGGGTCTGCTATCCAATTATTGATCGAAAATTGAAATACTATAGTTACAATTGTCTCAATAGTAACAATCATAACTGTATACAAAAGGGCTTTTAAAATGCTCGTTTTAAATATTCTGTCTGTTGTTTTCTATTGAGCAATGTTTGTAAAGGCTATGATGAGTGCGGCATAGAAAGCACTAAGTTTGCCCTCTGCTCCAAGCCACAATAGCCTAACGTTTTTTATTAAATTTACTAATTGTGCCGGACTTTCCAAGCACCGCCAAACTTTCCTTTGCTGATAAAACCCCATTCATTCAGAGCGAGTGTTGTACTCCGTCTCTGTTCTTTGGTAGGTCTTGTCATTGTCATACTTTTTTCTTGACAAAAAAGTATCAACGCCATAGGCATCCATGTGGGGAAACTCAAAACTGTGGGCCCTTCAGCCATTGGTTTCATCACTAATAGCACAGCACAATGATTTTTATAATTACAAGCTATCCATGTATAGCCTCAGATTTTCCATAGCGCTGTATAATTTCAGCCTCTGCTACTATTAATTCTTTCCATTGTTTGTCTACCTCTATACCCTCTCCATATTTACGGGCAAAACGCAGGAATGTATTGTAATGTCCAGCTTCACTAATCATCAGTTCATGATAGAATTGCGACAATTCTTCATCCTTGATATTATTAGATAAAACCTTAAACCGCTCGCAGCTTCTGGCCTCAATCATGGCAGAAAATAATAGTCTATCCACCAGGCTCTGTTGGCGACTGCCTCCCTTTACACGAATTTTGAATAATTCGTTTACGTAGCTATCCTTGCGTTCACGGCCTAAAGTATAGCCCCTTTTTTTGATGATATTATGCACCATCTCAAAATGAGATAACTCTTCCTGTGCCAGTTCTAATAGTGCCGTCACTAGCTCCTCATGCTCTGAATTTAAAGTGATGATCGTAATCGCGTTGGTAGCTGCTTTTTGCTCGCACCATGCATGGTCAGTGAGGATCTCTTCAATATTTGTTTCCACTAAATGGGCCCAACGAGGATCCGTGGCAAGTTTTAAACCAAGCATAATATTTTTTAATTTACAGGAAATTCAAAAGTACGGTTTTACTCTTACTGGTCATAATATCTTCCTCTATTTACTTGGGTATTAACGGTTGTAGAGCGCTTGATCCATTGATAGTATCAGCTTAATAAATTCAAACACTAATCAATAAGACTGCTATTGCGACTAAAAGTGAAAAAAAATGAATTGGAAGAATTTATCGTATTCAATTTAACTAAACATAAATATTTGATTACCAAAACCATAGGTATTAAAAGGCTGAAACTGCCATTTCCAAATTGATAAGCATTGACAACAGCGACTGCTTTAATTTTTAATCCAGTCCCCTTTTTTCATTTCAGATCCCTTATATCCCTCTACGAAGTCAATGGATACGGACTCCATTCCGGAAGTATTTGCCTTCAAAACGTTAAAATGGAGATGCGCAACATCCGTGTATCCTGTTTTCCCTGAAAGACCAATCGCTTGTTCTTTTTTAATACTGTCACCCACTTCCACCAAACTTCCTTGATGCATAAGGTGCACATATTGAGTATATAAATTCATTTCAGGATGGAATACAGTGATAAAGTTGGCATAATCTCTCCATTTTTTAGAATCTCCACCTAATTTGTAGCCTTCAATTACTCCCACAACTACCCCGTCCGCAGCAGCACAAATAGTATCTCCCACCTTCAGGTTAAAATCCAGGGCATGTTTGGAATACTGCGAACGATGAGAGTATTTTCCATTATATCCTTGAATAACTTTATACTGGTAGCCATTCATAAACGGAAGATTCACCGGTCTTTTATGTACACTGTCATTGGGATCACCCATCATTGCCGAGAACTTTATTTCTATTTCTTCTTTGGTCTTATTGGTGCCATAGAAAAACATGGTATCACCGCTTGCGGGAACAATTACAGGGAAATTCTTTGCCATTTTTGCTTGAAGTGTCTTATCTGCAGATGTGACTGATATTCTTAATGGGCATTTTATGGGATTAGCTATTGTAATGTGTACTGTATCGTTATCGACTGCCACATCAATCTTTTGATTCCATTGCGATAACTTGTCCTTTGGTAGAGGTTTACAATTACTCAAAAGCATTACCATTAAGATTAAAAGCAGGAGTGTATATTTCATAATTATTGTTTTCCTAAGGTTTATAATGATCAAGAGATTATCATTGCATAGGCAAGCTTTTATTGCTACATGCAGAGGCCAAATGACATTTCAAGTAGCTGTATTGACAGACTCTTTTTAGTAATTATTGACTTTCAATCGCCCATTTGATGATAGGTTTTCAGGAGCATTTATACATAATTTGCGAATAGATTATTCATGCTATTTAAAACTGCTAAAACCGCGTCTTCGGGGTGCAAGGCCGTATCTGAAATCCCGGAAATTACCCTGGAAATATCATGATCTACGCTTCCTTTGGCATTCCAGGAAGAAGAGGAAGCCACTGTTAAATAAGCTGAAAAATTATGATGCCCAGAGCCGGGTCTCTCGCCAATTATATGCACAATTCCGTGACTTTTTGGCTGTGCTGACTTTTCACCAAATAATATTTCTCCACAAGCATAACCTGCACGTACGCGTCCATTGGTAATTACAATGTGCTGATTACTCAAGGTGTAATTTTGTCCTTTGAGTTTCGTGGTCAGCTCTTCTAAAAAAGGTGATAAATGTCCCTCGTCCATTAAGGACCTGGGATTTAATCCGTCAGAAATAATAATTTGAATATCGGGTGTATTGCCTTCCCATGAATTTTTTATCGATTGTACCTTTCCAATGGCATCAGGGCTTAATAGTTCTCCAGAGTTTGGATGATACACATAGTCCTTTCTATTTTTGGACTGGGTGGCAATAGCAACAGAAGCCGGAATACTTTGAATAAAAGGCGCATTAATTTCTGTCCAGAGGCTTACTTTGGCATCTTCATATAAAAACTGCACACGTTCTGCTATTTTCGGCTTCAAATCCCAATAATTATCTCCATAACCTTGTGCAATAGTCACTCCGCGGTTTTCTACCCGATCGATCGCCTGTCGTCCTTCTTCATAAATTTCATCCAAAGGTCTTGCATCATTTTTTGTTTTTCGGAATTTGGCATAAACCCAAATTGGGTCTCCAAAATGCTTAGTAGGTTTTCCTTCTTTGTCAATTACTTCCAAATCTTGAAAGAATTTCCACATGGCATCATTTACTTTATAGCCAAACTGCTCTCTTATTTTCACATGGTTGCTAAAAGCGGTTGTTAAATAGCTGAGCATTGGATCGTTTTTAGTGGGCAAAGCCATTAAGTAGGCAGGGTTTGCCGGCATCACATTTTCAATACACCAATCTAAATCCTCCAGGTTTACATCCATGTGCAAGGTGGAGCAGATGTCTAAACCAATGGTTAAGCCGTGGAGCTTGCCCATTACGGTATCTTCCAGACAGCAGCGCACCAATTGTTCTTTGGTTCTGAATACTTCAGGTCCTATAAATCCTGCCACATCATTTACATGTACCCAGGAGTTGTTATCCCCTTTAAGGGCATTGATTTTTTGCTTCAGCACCCGAAGGAATCCATATTTTCGGGATTCATGCATCACCATGTCAAAGCCTTCCGCATGGCCATTGGTTAAATCAGCCCCTTGTCCGGTTTCTGCATAAAATCCATAATGGCCATTTCGCTGCGAGGCGTATTGCAGCATTTTATCGATAGTAACATCAAAAGTTTTGTTGGCATTTACCGTTCCCGCTATGCTTTGGAACCAAATTCCCGTTGTTCCGGGATTTTGTTGTTCTACTATGGATTGAATGTCGACATGTGAAAGCACGCAATTAGGAATGGTATCTTCTAAATTGAAACTAGAAATAATATCAAAAAGGGCTTTTTCAATTTTGGCTACAGATGCCGGTTCACTGGATACCGGATTGGTTCCTAACACCACATCTCCCACTGCATACGACCAGGCATTAAACACTTGCCATGAAATATCTTCAATGTTGTCAGTTGGGGAATTGGGCTGCACCCTGGCGCCCATATATCCTTTGCTGCCTATTTTACTATTGGGCAAGGGGTTGAAAACTTTCTTTCCAATTTCAATGAGTTCTTCATTGCTCATTAATTTAACTAAGCAGGCAATGTTATCACTGCTAAGGCTCGGCATAATCTCTTTGATTTGCGCTTCTTCCTGCGTAAGTGTGAAATCTTTCAGCTCTTGCAAAGTCCAATTCTCTATTTCCGGATTAGGCTGGATGGACTGTTGAATTAACTCTAGTAGCTCGTCTTTAAAAACCACATTTTCGTTCAAACTTTTGATTGTTGTATTACCGAGTAATTCCCTGGCATGGCTCCTGGAACTATCATCAGCAGCGGCTATATGAAGCGTTTTATCTCCTTCTTTAAATTCGTTGGAGGCTCCTAGAATTTGTTTGTACAAGGTATTATCAAACTTTCCGTTGACTCTATTGATATAGGCAAAAATGTCTTCATTTGATTGAGGCTTCAAGATTTTAGCACCCAATGAATCTGCATTAAGTGTTTCTTCTTTGGCAACAAATAAATTACAGCCGTTTAATACTAAAATTGAAGCACCCATTAAACCCGCTTGTTTTAAAAACTCTTTTCTAATCATAATAGCGTATTAGTTTATGATTTTAACAAATTATGCATTTCGTTAAGCCTATAATCTGCCTAATTGGCGAACTTATCTCTAAGCGGACAATACCTAACAGTTTCTACATGCTGTTGAACCTGACCTCTTTGTTCACTCAATTTACTAAATAAATCAATTGTTGAAACAGTTTTTTGAAGGAATCTCATTAGAAAGGGTTCTATGGGCTTCAGAATAATACATTTTTTGTAGGGTTGACACTCATTCCACTCCTACAATTTAGTCAGTTGTACTATTCAGATGGCTCTACCACGAATTTAATATGAAGTTATAATTTATAGCTTCCATAGTGTTAGATCTTCCAATTTAGAACGTCATTGCGAGAGCTCCCATTTTTAGAAAAAACGAACAAATTTGGATGACGTGATTATATACCGTCATTGCGAATCCCCTTTGGGCGAAGCAATCTCGTTATTATTAAGACCACTTAGTTTTTTGCAATAACTAACGACTTTGTAAGGTCATTGCGAATCCCTTTAGGTGAAGCAATCTTGTTATTAGTAAAGCCGCTTATTCTAATGAGTATTACTATTAATTTTGAAAGATTGCTTCGTTGCACTCGCAAAGACGTTTCAATTGAATAAGATTGCTTCGTTCCTGTTTTTAAATCGGGATCTTGAATTTCATTAAAATAACAGTAGAAACATTCAGATTACCAAAAGGTGATTTTAGTTAAGCTATGTAAAGGTCTACAAAACTTTGCAGATGGCTTTCTGCCGGTTGATGGATTTTCATAAACCTTAATACTTGAGTGTAGGTGTTTTCATAAAATTGATAGAAAAGAAACCTCCATTTTTCAATGGAGATTTTTTACCCAATAAGCCATTGAAAATATTATCTTCTTTTAGCTTTTGCCGGCCTAATATCATTTATAGGGCCAAAATGCTTAAATTCCAGCACCTTTTTCTTTCCTTTTATTAATTTAATTTCAGCAGGAGCTAGCTTTAGTCCGGAAGTCTTGTCAATAGCTCCATCAAAAAAGGTTTTTGCCTGTTGAAATTCTCCCTTGTCAAAATCATGGCGCTCCTTTTTAGATTTTACAGGCAGCCCAGGGATAACGTGATACAAATCTACTTCCACAGCATATGTTGGCTTAAAGGAAGTAATAAAACCTTGAACACTCTTCTTAATACTTTTAATCATACACTTAATTATTTAAAAGCTTTGAAATAGCTTAAAAAATTTGGCTAATGCAAGTTTGGAAACTATCGCTTTAATTAGGCATGACGTAATTTAAAAGGAGTAATTTTATGCTAAAACACTCATTTTTGCGTGAAAATCACCATTTTAAAATAATGTTTGGATAGTTGCGATGTATGTTATACATGAAAATAGCCTATTACCTAAATCAGTTAATAGGTTAATTCTCGATATCAGAAAGTTAAACAGCTGTATCATAATTGGGCATCTACAAGCACTGTAAACTTCCCCTAATTAGTAGAAAAAACCTACCGTTTATGGTATGCGGTACTTTTATGGCTCTTCACAGCATCTATTGTGGGCAATAGTTTTTTACTTTTTGGTCAAATTTAAAAGTCTCTTTTCCATTTGTAACTATAACCTCGTAAACTCCGTTTTTCAACCCGAGATTACAATTTTTTGTTTGACTATCAACTTCTGTAATATCAATTGGAACACCTAAATTTATATCTTCCCCTTTTTTTAAAGCTAAAACCATAACTGGAAATTCAATTTGAATATCAGTTAAGGAAATAGAAACGCTTTTATTTCCATTTTCAAATAGCCAATTAGGTCTATCATCAATATATTCTGTATTTGGATGAAGAACAGCTATATCAGTCCACGCCTGTCCACGTTCATAATTTAATGGTTTATTGTCTTTATCAACAATTACTGACGATTCTTTAATATCTAATGCTTTCAAAAGTGGATGACTATATTCAGGTTTACTTTTCTCGCTGTAAACTACTTGATTAATAGTCAAAGGGTTTATGCCAGTATATTCAGTTAATCTTCCGGCCATTGCTTTTTCCCAAGAGTTATGAATTCCTTCTAAAGCGTGATCAAATCCACAATGAATTAAAAACTTTTCAGTTGGTTTCGCATCGATTTTACTCTGAATGTTTTTGGCTTGGCCAATTTCCCTGGGGGTTCCATATCCTTCTCCAGTGTATTCATATGCAAATACTTCATATCCAATTTCCAAAGCATCTCTCACTAAATTGCCAAATTGAGGATCCTGAACATAATATCCTGATTTTTGAATAGGATATCCTCTCCTATTGAGCATAGTATCTAATCTTTTTCCATTGTCTAAAGCTTCAAGTCCTAAATTTTTATAGCCATTTTTGAACAATTGCTGCAGCAGTGATTTTGTAAAAACCCTGTGCATAGAATTATGATGCGCTTCATTAATAATGACTACCCGGTTTTTCTTTGCTTCTTCAATTATATAATCCTTAGCATTTACAACTGAATATATAAGTCTGATAGAATCTTCCTGCTTTTGGGTGTAGCTTATATCATTGGTAGGCATGGCTAAATCCCAATGAAGCAATGCATTCCGATAATCTCCCTTTTTAGCATATTCAGCAGCCGATACTTGATATTTCCAAGGAAGTGTATCAGTGAGTACTTTTTTCTCAATTTCAGATGAAAATTGGTAATCAGTGGAAAAATCAATTCTTTCAGCCACTCTTTTTTCTTGCTTACAAGAGGTGAATAAAATGATGAATGTTAATATGTATAATGTGTTTCTCATAATTAAGCACATCGCCACTGTATAAATTCGTGGCTGATTAAAAGTATAAAAATTTGAGTTAACTACCGAGGCAATCCGCAGGATTGGCTTACTAAATTAATTTCATAAGAAAGTCAATTGCGGATTGACGGGCTTTCTAATAAGAGCCAAGTCACGATAAGCTACTGAACAGCCATGATTTATACAGAATGTTGGAGAGCGTCTATTCGGCCAATAGTACATCTGTAAAATATCTATTTAAGAATCCCTTACCTGTAAATGTTTCTTTCACCTTCTCAGTTGCCTTCTGTTTTGCCAGATTATAATAATGGGTTGATCCATAGGAACTGCCTTGATATGAAATACTAAAAATTTGGTTATCTGGTTCCAATTCATGAGCTGATTTCAATAGTTCATATCCTCGCTGTTCCCACTCTTCATAATCACCATAATAGTATGGGAAAAGATTTATTGTATAGCCAGCGAAAAACTGAAATTCGGCCAACTCACCAAAGTAGTTAAAACCAAGTTCAGCTACTTCTTTTAATTTTTCATCTAGTTTATGCTTTTGAATAAATTCACTCAGATCTAAGGGGAAGTATTCTACATTCACATACCACAAATAGAAATAATAGTACTTCCAATTATCAAATTCCTTTAAGTCAAGCTGTTCATATTGAAGAAAAGCTTCCTCATACTTCTCTGCCTCTTCGAGCTCTAATATTTGTGTAATTCTGCTATTCATTGATTCATGCTCTCCAACGCCCGTATAAAAACCGTTTGCTATACTGGGCTATGAAATACCGAAAGTAGCAATTTATACGCTTTTCGCCAACCCTCACTTTTACTTTAAATGATAAAGCTAGAATTCAGAAGCCCCAAATGACCTGGGTGGCTAACAGCCAGCTATGGAATGCTAGCATAATTGCCAACCAGAGGCGGGCAAGCGAGGCACTCATTATGCTTCAAGGTGCTGATTAAATGGGTTTTATACCATGTAGAGACAGCTTTTACTACTTGTCTAATTCTTTTAGTTTAGCTTGAGCTTCTTGATTTGCATCTATTTCGACAGCTTTTTTATAGTATCTAATTGCTTCTGATTTATTTTTTTGAGATGAAAAATAATTACCTAAAGCAACAAAACTTTTAGATTCATTAGGATAGAAATCGGCATTCAACTCTAAATATGCTAAAGCTTTTTTAGGAAGGTTATGTCCATCCAACATAAAGAACCCAATTTGATTTAATAATTCCCAGTCAGGTTTTACTTCACGTTTCATACGAATGCTTAATTTTTCATAATGGGACTGAAATGGTTCTGTCAATTGCTCGATGGAATATTCTTTTGGTGTATTAAAACGCCACATTTCAGTGAATGGAAACCAGGAGAACACGGATCGCAATCCATTATATTGAGCTGGTATAACAACGCTCCCATGGTCTTCCTTTTTAAAATATTCCCATGTAAAATTAAGCTCTTTACTATTTTGCACTAGTAAGTCATGAAATTTTAAATTAGCCCTAATACCTTCGGTTTGTTCAGTTTTGTCTTTTCTAACCTTTACTGTATCCATTGCCTTACCAATACTATTAGCTACTGCTATATATAATGATTTTTCCCTTCGGTTTCCTTTATTTAGTAGCTCTTGAGCTTCTTTAACTAGATTTTCCTGATCCCACCAAAGACTTGGATCTATTGCTACATAATTATCAAAAGAATTTTCGTGATGCAAGAATGAGAAAAGTACAAATAAACCACCTGTAGAGTGTCCAATGATGGTGTTGTTATTTTCCGTTGGATATTTGTTATTTATAAATGGTTTTAACTCTTCGTCTATAAACTTGATAAAATTACTGGCACCTCCAGAAGTTTCGGATTCATGTCCGCGCTGAAAAGGAACATTAGTAGGCGTGAAATCTCTTGTTCTATCCGTATTTGTAATGCCAATCACAATAGAATTAGGGATTTGCCAAGGTAATAGTTGTTTTAGCATTCCGGTAACAACATAGAAATTTTGAGATGCATCTAGTACGTAAATAACAGGATATTGATCAGTATTATCAAAGTCTTCTGGAAGGTGTATCCATATTTCTCTTTGCTCTTGTAGTATATTTGAATATAAGCTATCAACTTTCCCTATTACTATTTGCCTTTCGTCATTTTCATTAAATTGTGCTATTCCCTTGAAGGATAGGAACAACGTTATTATAGTAATTATAATTTTAGACTTTCTCATTTGTTTGGTAAGGTTTAAGTTTGGGATTATTTCTTCTGGCTAAATGACAAAATCAAAAATACTTCCTGACTTATCTATTTTGAAACCTTTGATCTATCGTGTTTCTTAAAATTGGCTCTAACGCTAAATGTATGAATCGTAGCTTTGGTTAGTTCGTTTGGCTTGTGCGGCTATGATTTCATACATAATGTTGTGTTTTCGTTATTTATTTTCCAAATTTCTTATTCCAATAATATGACGATAATTCCTTTAATCTATCTATTGTCAGGCTCTTACCTTCCTCATCTGACAATTCATAATCCGTACACTTAATTGCTAGTTTACCACCTTGAAATGAATCATTGGCAGCGTTCTCACAATTAGAATGAACAATTAATTGTCCCTCATTATCAGTTTCAGTGCTAAGTATTTCAATACCGAGATCAAAAACCGTATTCCAATCAGTCATAACAAATGGTTCGGCAGTCCAAGCATCATATTTTATTGATTCTACTCCTAGAAGCCTTAGATTCAAATATTTATACTGTTCATCGATTAATTCGGCTAAGTATTGTATTCCGATTTTTAAATCAACTGTATCTGAGTCAATTTGATAGCTTTCAATGAACCCGTCATGAAATATTGAGAAAATATCTTCTATGTCCTGAATTTTACTCATTTGTTATATTTGGATATTCAGAGAAGTAGAGGTCCATTCCTAATTCTCCCATAATTTTCATTGAATTTGAATTTAAAACAGCCCCACCTCCAGAAGCATCTTTTCTTAGGTCGAATCCAATGTCAGCCACATAGTTATTTGGGCTTAAATCCTTACTTTTTGTTTCTAGCCAACTTTCGAGTGCATCAATCTGATTTGGTAAGTCCCAAACACCATCACAAAGCCATTCGACTTTTTCACCTGTTGCTTCTATGTAAATATTAATCGGCATATTCTATTTTAATGAAACACAACGTCACTATATGAATCGTGGCTGATTAAAAGTATTAAAATTTCAGTTAACTACCGAGGCAATCCGCAGGATTGGCTTATAAATTTAATTTCCAACAATAAGTCAATCGTGCGGATTGCCGGGCTTTCTTATAAAAAACCAAAGTGTCGTAAACTACTGAACCGCCATGATTTATTACAGAATGTTAGCTACTTTTATTTGTCCTAGTTCGTTTCGAATTTTTGCACCCCAAAAGAAAAATTGTCTTTTGCAGAGAATGTTGAAATAGTTGAGTCATTTTTCTGATATTTGTACACTACAGTTCCAACATCATATTCCAAAATCACCTCAAACTCAAAACTTGAGTCTAAAGGAGTAATACCGTATAAGTGTGAATCTGAATTTATGAATTCTATTTTTACATTTTTCTCGTTTTTTAATTGTAATTGATGTTCTTCAAATCTGGGGACATAGATTTTCAAGGTGTCCGTTTTACCAATATCAAAATTCAAATCTTGATTTTCGTCAAAAGCATCTTTTATGACAAGAATTAATTTTTGGTAGCAAGGATCTTTTGCAGGTGATGTTGTGTAAATTGTATCTACTTCAACCTTCTCGTTTAATTGGTCTTTATTATCAGGCTTGGGAGAACAGCCTAAAATAGAAAATATTAATAGCGCTAAAATGTTTTTCATTAATTAAAATCTGAATCAAATTCTGTTAAAATATTGCAAGAAAATAAAAGATAGCTATCACTAATTTCATTAGTATCAATTTTCCCACTACTTTGTTAGCTTACCAGGTCCATTCTAGCTTTATGCGGAATTGTAGCTAACATTATAGCGTTTTATTCATCGTTCTCTAAAAGTAAATAAAAATAGGTAAAAACACCATAAATTGGTGCCTAAATGAGAGGCATGAAGAATGATGAATAAAACGGTGTTGGACTTAGCCGATGCCGGCTATGGGCATAGTAAGTGTAGTCTAGCTTCTAAAGCTTTGCCTTACTCAAGGCTTAAGGGGTATTTGCCTACTTGCTGATGTTTTGCTATGTTAGCTTTCATTCAATGTCTATTTATTCAGACGTACCTTTCCTGTTGTAGCTTTTTTCGCTACCGGTAAAGTGTACAGTCTTTCAAAGAGCTTTTAATTCAGTAGTGTGTTATCCGGGCCTTTCCTTTTTGGGCAGTGGTTTAGTCTTCATGCCTTTTTTCTTGCATTTGGGGCATTCAATTGGGTCTTTTCCTGTTATTTGCCTAAAAACCTCCATCCCATTAAGCCCTTCTAATTTTGGAAAGTATGTGGGTTTATTAATAAGAAAGTTACAGTCTTCCCTGGCTTGTTTAAGATTGGACAAGGACATAAACCCAAAATACCGGATTTTACAAAACCCTTCAGGCAGCACATGCTGCATGAACCTTCTTATAAATTCGGCTGCCTCCAATTTCATCACTTTTCTAAGCCCACCACACCGGTAGTCTTTATAAGAAAAGCTAACCTTCCCATTTTTATGGCCTATAATCCTTTCGTTGCTAATGGCTACCCTGTGTGTATAATTGCCTAAATAATTAATCAAATTATCTGCATGTTTAAAGGGCTTTTCACTATTGACTACCCACTTGGTTTTATAACACTGTTGTTTGAGCTGCATCAAATTGGTGCCTTCAGGTAATATAAGCTGGTCGCTTTCATAGGCCTCTTCCAGCAACCTAAGTAAAACACCCCTAAATACGGCACTTAATACCTTAACAGGCAGGAAGAACTTGGGGGCAGAGGGTATCCATTCACTTCCGTCTTCGGTCAATCCTCCTGCTGGCACAATCATGTGGATATGTGGATGATAGCTCAGGTTTTGACCCCAGGTATGCAATATCGCTACTGCACCTGCTTTTGCCCCAAGATATTTAGGGTCTTTGGCACACTGGATCAAAGCTTGGCCTGCCGCTTTAAAAAGCAAGCCATAGGCTGTTTTCTGGTTTATATAGAACAGCTTATTCAAGCAGTGAGGTACAGTAAATACCAAATGAAAATACTTGGTAGCAGGAAGGTTTGAAGCCAGTTTATCAACCCATTGTGCCTTTCTTACGAACTGGCATTTTGGGCAGTTCCGGTTTCGGCATGAATTATAAGTCTGCTCCTGATGTCCACAATTATCACAGCTATTGATATGTCCTCCCAATGATGCACTTCGGCATTGGGTAATAGCTTTATATGCTTTCCTTTGTACAGGGCAGAGCTTTACGGCTTTCAAATAACAGGAAGCATTTTCACTGAAAATATCAGCCAGTTCTGTTTTCTGTCTTTTATTTTCCATCTTCTCACCTTTAAACTTTCATTGTATCCAGTGGAGAAGAAACACTGCAGGGATCCGGCTTGGTAAGATGTAAATAACCTGTGGTTGTTTTAAGTGTGGTATGCCCCATAAACTGCTGTATAAGCCTTAAATTCACGCCATCCTCTAACAGGTGTGTGGCAAATGTATGCCGTAAAGTATGGAATGATACAGCTTTCTTGATACCGGCAAGTTTAAGCTTGTTTTTAACAATTTTTACTAGAGTAGTTGCTGCCAAACGCTGCCCTTTTCTATTGACAGGCTCAAATAAGTACTTTTCAGGTCGTTCTCGTACATAATAAAGACGCAAAGCTTCCAGTGTTTTTTGGGAAAGCAATGTGTACCGGTCTTTTTTTCCTTTTCCTTGTAATACCCGAACTTGCATCCGTTTTGAATCAATATGCTCAGGTAACAGGTTGAGCACCTCATTTCTCCTAAGCCCTGAAGAATAGGCCAGCATAATGATAGCTCTATGCTTTAAGTTATTGTTCACATTGATAAGCCTTTCAATTTCCTCAGTAGAAAGTACTACAGGAAGTATTTTAGCTCGTTTAGGTCGCTTGATTTTGAAGTCTTTCCACTTCCTGCCTAATACATCAGTCTGTACCATTTTGAATGCACTGATATATTGATTGACAGTAGAAGCTGAAAGACCTTTACCTACTACTATCTTGTGAAGGTAATCTTTAAACTGTGATAAACTTGTTGCCTCTAATGGTCTTTGGCTTATTTTCACCATGTGGGACATGAGCGAACAGTAGGTTTTTACTGTGCTCGTACTGTAATTGCGGAATTCCAGCTTCTCTTCAAGAGCTCAATTGTGGTGTTCTTTTCTTGATCTTTCATAATGGTAACTTTTTTTGTTTACCATTACAATTTAATCATCCTACATTTTACCGTTTCCTCAAAGAAACGGTTTAGTTCAACGATATGGCTATGCACTGTGGCTGATTTAAAACTGCTTAATTAGCAACTAAAGATAAAGATAGCAAAAAGAGAGAAAACTTCGATTACCTGCAAAACAGCCATTGTGCATAGGTAATGTTGTGCTTTCGTTACTTATTTTTCAAATTAAAGCATGCAGATAATTAGCTGAATCAATCAGTCCGTTTTTACGAAACCTATCCAATATTGCAAATTCATCTAGGTTCGGATTAGTTCTATTCAAAACCAATGCTCTAAAAGCCTCCAAAGCAAGATCAGTATTTAGGTCAATGGTGTCAGTTATAAAATCATCTGCAGTCTTTGCTGTTAATCCGAAACTTGCCAAGTATTCTTTAGGAAAGTCCTTCATATTATTCGTAACAATAATATTCGCATTGGTTTTAATTGCCGCTGCTAATACATGCCTGTCTTTTTCGTCAGGTAATTCTAAAGAATTGACAAGTGGCTCATAATTATCAACTAATGCATCTGGGAAAGCAAGTTGCGCTTTGCTCAATCTCTTTTTGATCTCCGCATCAGGAATACCCTTTCGCTTCATGACGTCTTCCCATTCCCTAAATATGTGCTTACTCCATTTGGGGGTGAAAAGGTCATATGAGGCAAACCAAAAGAGAAGATCCCTGATATCAATAGGATAAATCACATTTGTATCAAGAACACAAGTGAATCTGACACTATGAATCATATAAACCTGTTTCTTCGTCAGCCTTCATGATTTCTATAAGCAACTTGCGTTGTTTGGCTTTCATTTTTCTCTTATAATCAATTACATCTTGATATTTGATTCTTCTGTGCTTGCCAATTTTTGTATAGTTGATTTCCCCACTTTCAAGTAACTTAACTAAATGTGGCCTTGAGCACCCTATAAGTTCCGCAGCTGCTTGAGTAGTAATTTCTGTTGCAATAGGAACTATAGATACCGGTTTGCCCTGGCTGGTTTCTTTTAGAATTTTAGCTAGAAGTTGCAATGCTTTCAATGGAATCTTTATTCTCTCGTTATTCTCTTCAATTTCAATTTCAGGATAATCGGAATGAATTTGGTCCAGTGCTGAAGCTAAAGCATCATAAGATTCCATGGCTGCTTTTTGTTCCTCTTTAGAAGGCCTTTCTATATTATCAATGTTATTCATGTCGATTTGCTTTGCTTATCGCAAATATACGAAATATTCGAAACAAAATTCGTTTATTTCGAATTTATTACAAATGAAGCACAACAATTCGCTAAATACACCTGAAGGTGCATTTAGCTGCTTTATATTTTTAACTAACCGACAACAAACGACTGTAAACGCTTACAAATATTTACCAATGGCTTCCTGCCGGTTGACGTATTTTAAGAACTGAATATAACACCTCCTCTCATTATAGCCTAATATTTTATAAAAAAGCAATGCAAAATACCTTTAGGTAGGCCGTGATTTTAAAAGAAAACTGAGTGCATTGGAAAAAAAGCATAAAAATTGGTGGCTAATTCGGATCAAACAGTGGCTGGCTTCGACTAAATGGGATCACCTCTTCATTGGCTCAAAAATTTACAACTACATTAAAAAATAAAACGAGAACGGGCGTAAAGGCAAAACTATGCTCAAAATCTTCTAAAATGAGGTAAAAACAGCTTCGTAATCCATGAAAATATCAAAAATCATCCGATGAAGCCTAAAAACACTTGATTTGATTACTCCCTCCAGCTTAAAAGCACCCTCTTTTAAGCCTTGATAGTAAACGCTATCTCTTCGGTTTACCCATAAGGGCGCAGCAGATCTGGCAGGCTACTGATTTGCTCAACACCGCATTTCCCGCATACGGGAAAGGCTATGTGAGGTTACCGCTCAGCCGGCACAAGCTGTACCGACCACACGAATGCTTAGATGTTGGCAGCAGTTATTCTTCCACGGTCTTAAATTCTGGACTTTTTATTTCCACAAAACATTCTGGATTTGGTTTCATTGTCGGGTTGTTAAAAAAATCATTCGCTGCTTGCATTGCACATTGATTGCTCCAATTAGTAGTAAGGCCGTGTTTCCAACCTTTAAAAACCAAGTGGAAGCTATTCGTCAGGTTATTAGCCATAGATTCAGCCCATTTCACTGGCGTTTCATTGTCATACTCCCCACTTATCAATAAAACAGGAATATTACTTTTAATGGATTCATTTTCAATGTCTGCAACTTTTTGAACGCCCCAAATCTCACAAATTTCCTTTTCAAATACTGCTGGCGATAATCCTTTTGTTTGTGGATATTTGACTGATTCAGATTTGATGATTTCTTGAGAGTTAAAAGGATATTCTTCAGCGCACCAAACTGAAAGACGCATTCCTATTCCTGCTCCATTACTCGGTTCTTTAAATAAATTTGACAAACGCTTTTTTAGGGAAGTAAAATCGTTATTTAAAAGTTTATTGATTTCAAAAGGTATATTAACAACCGCTCCTGTTGCAGCAGAAGAGAAAACAGTAATCAAATCTTCTCCTTTTAGAATGAATGTCTCCATTTTTTTACTTTTTGGATTTTCTACAGAAACTTCTAATGGATTGTTAGTTTTATCTTCTAGAAAATTAAAAAATCTTTGTTCTAAATTCGGAAAGGCTTTAGCACAATCTTTATTGGAATTACAATCCGAAAGCAATTTTTTGACTGACTGCAACAAATTACCAACACTTTCTTCTTCATAATTCACTTCTAAAGGAAGTGGCGAATCCATTAAAACACTTCTAATTTTTTCAGGATGTTCTCTCAATAATACTTGTGCAATTTTTGTGCTGTAGGAAATACTAAGTAGATTATATTCTTGAATATTCAAAACAGTAATCAAATCGTTGATGTCTTCTGCAATTTCATTTGTGTTATAACCATTTAGGTCTATTCCTTTTTCAATAAGTCTTTGACGACAGTCTTTTGAAGCCTGTTCAAAAAGTGAATCGTATTTTTTATCATCAAAATCGGGAAGATTGGATTGGTATATAGCTTGTGACCATTCTGGACAGTCTAAATGTGGTTTCGCATAATAATTTCCACGCTGTTCTATAAGTATAAAATCTCTATCGTCAAGATATTTGTAGTATTCCATATATTGAGCAGAAGGCATTGTTGTTGAGCCTGGGCCACCAACTGTATAGATAATTGGGTCTCTTTTTGGATTCTCACTTCTACTTTTGAATATATAAACTGGTATTTGTATAGTGCTACTTTTTGGATTTTGCCTATTCTCCAAAACTTCCAAATATCCAAATGTATAGTTTTGTTTTTCAGATATTTCGTGTGTTGTCTCTTTGGATTCTTTGAAATTTGGGAGAAAATCAGACTTATTTATTCTGTTTTGTGCACAAGAAGTAATGCTGAAAATTAAGCATATTATAGTGAATAACTTCATGATCTTATTTCGTTTCTTTTATTGCTTTCCAAACAGCTAAAAAGTCTTTGTCAACTGAATGCGTTGATCCATACAAAAAACCATCTTTATAGTAGAAAGATGTATTATAAATGCCTGAATTGTCTCCCGAAACCAAAGCTCCATAAATAATTCCTGATTGTGTGTTTACTCTACCCTCACGAATTTTTACTTCGTCTCTATAAAAATAGCCTTCAAGTGAATTTTCATCAACATTTGTAATAATCATTTTGGCAAAGTTATCATCAGAATCGTTTTCCGGACTTAAATCTATTTTCCAATTACCTTTAAGTAATGTAATGTCCACTGTTGCTGATATTGAAATATTCTCGGACGGTATTTTTAATTTAGTATTTATGTTGCTCGAAAATACAAGTAAGAAAGAAGAGGTGATAAATAAGATAGTTTTCATTTGTGAATTGTTAAATTATTAATAATCACAAAGAAATTGTGTTTTAAATTATAATGCATTCGCATTTGTTAAGAAATCAAATTTTTTTTATTCTACTCAAACTTTGTTCTGAAACTCCTAAATAGGAAGCAATATGTTTTTGTGGCACTTTTTGAAATAGCTCGGGATTTTTATTAATTAAACTATTGAATCGCTCTTTTAAATCAAGTATTTGCATATCTGCTAATTTTTCAACGGTTGCTAGGTATGCTTTTTCTGCAATTATTCTACCCAATTTTTCTAATTGATGATGCTTTTTGTAAAGGTTAAGAAGGTCTTTCTTATTGAATTCGTAAAAAATAGTATCCGTTAGTGTTTCAATATAGATCTGACTTGGATTTTCCTTTAGAAAACTTTCAAAATCTGTAGCAAACCAATTGGAAAAATAAAAATGATGTGTGAAATCTTTGCCATCAATAATTTTGTAGCCGCGTAAAATTCCTACTTCAAGGAATAAAATTTTGTTAGTGGATGCATTCGCATTGAATAATATTTGGTTTTTTTTTACCTCATTTCTTTTTGATGAATTTAGAAATAGTTCATAAATTTGGTCCGATAAGTTAATGGTTGATTGAATTATTTCTTTCATTTTGTTTGAAGCACATTGTTTTGTTTTGATTGCTTAGAACGTTAAGAATATAGGGCGTTGGGCACTTTAAGGCTGCAAACTACCAATTCCCAACATGTTTTCTTAAATATAATCATTTTCAAATTTGGCACTGTCTGCCCAATGTCACTATATTTAGTGTTAGGGTTATTTTTTTATCCACTTAATTGCATTTTCAGACATTTTTTTATAGTCGTGACCTACATTTTTTATGGTGTCAATTTCCCAATTAAATGTCCAATTATTTTTGCTCTTCAATTCATAATTCGCATTAAAAAACGTTGTCCCACGTTCCAACCTATGCGCTCCTTGTTCCATTGCCAAATCCGTAGTTCTGAAAGTCCCTAAACTTGGGTCATTATCTAATTCCCCCAATAAAATAATCAATCTTTTATTGTAAGATTTTTGCAAATTTATTTCTATATTTTTAATGCCATACGGAAATTCAAGTTTCTCGTTGGGTAGACTATAAAAGCCGGAATTTGCAGCGATAGCCGTTTCAATTCTCGATTCGGGCATAAGCATTACCATTCTATGCACAAATTGTCCACCAGCGGAATGTCCGAAAATATCGTATTGTTGGTTTGAAATGTTATTAACCGATTTAATATGGTCAAATATGTTTTCGACCACCGTGTATGCCCATTCGCTTTTGGGGTTTTTAGTTGCAAAAAAGGTAAACAGATTTCCTTCTTGATAGTCGTTGGTTGTATATTTTTTAAACTTATTCTCGAATTCAGGCGCAACTATTAAAAGGTTATTTTTATCAGCTAATTCAGTCCAAGCATTAAGATAGTCATCCGCATTTCGTCCTCCACCGTGCATAATGAAGACTATTTTGTCTTTGTCATTCCAACTTTCAGGTTTGTAAGTCCATACCTTAATCGATTTTCTCTCATTATTTTTATATGCGTAGATAACAAAGGAGTCTATTCCGATATTAATTTTACTGGTTTCTGTGATTTCAGGTCCTTTTGGAAGCACATATAGGTAAAAGTAACCTGCAACTGAAAGAAGCAAGAGGATAGATAAAGTATATAAAATTACCTTTGTTAAAATTCTAAATGTCTGGTTCATTTTAATTCTCAAAAGTTGTTTTAGCGTTAACCCTAACACGCGAACATCAACACTTTGGTGTTGATATATCTATTACATTTTTTACTTACCGACAACAAACGACTGTAAACGCTTAAAAACAATTTACCAATGGCTTCCTGCCGGTTGACGTATTTTAAGAACTGAATATAACACCTCCTCTCATTATAGCCTAATATTTTATAAAAAAGCAATTCAAAATACCTTTAGGTAGGCCGTGATTTTAAAAGAAAACTGAGTGTATTGGAAAAAAAGTATAAAAAATTGGTGGCTAATTCGGATCAAACAGTGGCTGGCTTCGACTAAATGGGATCACCTCTTCATTGCCTCAAAAAATTACAACTACACCAAAAAATAAAGCAGCAACAGGCGTAAAGGCAAAACTATGCTCAAAATCTTCTAAAATGAGGTAAAAACAGCTTCGTAATCCATGAAAATATCAAAAATCATCCGATGAAGCCTAAAAATACTTGATTTGATTACTCCTTCCAGCTTAAAAGTACACACTTTTAAGCCTTGATATTAAACCGCATCTCTTCGATTTACCTATAAGGGCGCAGCAGATCTGGCAGGCTACTGATTCGCTCAACACTGCATTTCCCGCTCGCGGGACAGGCTATCTTGGTTTACCGCTCAGGCGGTACAAGCTGTGCCGACCACAGGAATGCTTAGATGTTAGCCACAGTCTTTATTCTGCTTGTTCATAGGATTCTTTCAGCCATTTTTTCAGTTCGCTATCTACTTCGCTAACATTAGATAGCTTTACTCGGTGCGTACACATTGTACCAAATGGACCTGAATTTTCAAGTCGGTCGGTTGTCGGCTTGTCTTTTAACTTTAGTCCTAAATCAATTCGAGTTTTGGTTGCAGGGTTTATTAAAGCAAATTGCTTTTTTCTAATTATGCTTACGCCTGTCTTTTTTGGTGTAATTGTAACATCTTTTCCAAATTCTTTTACAAGAGCTAACAGACTTTCATAAATAGGAAGCAAGTTTTCTTTTCCTTCATATTGGTTTTTTACAAGGTCGGTTGGCGACTCGTTTTCTTCTTTTGCCAATGCTACAATCGTATTCGCAAATCCGTGAGTTACATTATGTTCTTTTTTTAGAAAGTTTACTGCCTCTGAATGTTTAGAAAAATGCTTTACTTTAAGCACCTTTTTCCATTCGCTCAAGGATTTGCCCGTTTTTTCAGGCATATTGTCAATCATTGTTTGAAGTGCTTTGTCCATGTTATTCCTTTTTTGAATTTGTGTCTGTTTCTAAAAGCAAAATTAAGTTCATTAATAACTTTTCGTTAGCAGGTATGAAATAATCCATTAGCGAAAGATATTTAGGGTTGTTCTTATAACCAATTCCGTATGATTTTACATTTGTTTTTCCTTTTTCGATTTCGTCAAAGTAGATTACATTATAAAAGTCTTTTTCCTCTTTTTTCATAAATTCTGGAAAATTTTCGGTTATCTCTGCTTGAAGTGTAATCAGCTTCTTGGGAACGTAATTAATAATATGTGTTACGATTGTTGTGCTGTCTCCAATTTTTCCTGCTTTGTTGTAATTGGTTTTTATAAATCCACCAACTTTTAAATCAATTTCTGCGAGAGGAACTGCCCAACTTTCCCAACCCTTTTTGGTTGTGTAAGCATTCCAAACAGAATCGATTGGTGAATTGACAGTAAATTCTTGGATTAAAACCAATTCTCGATTATTTGTAGAATCAACTCTTGATACTACACGTTTTTCTTTGGTTTTGCTTTTTTCTTGTCCGAAAGAGAATGAAGTCAAAAAGACTGTAAAAAGTATTATCAGTATGTTTTTCATATCGGTCTTTTTTGGTTGTTACGATTTTTTTTCAAGTTGTGGGTAACAGCTCGGCTATGCGTAGTGCGGGATTTCAAGGCACTTCACTTTCCGTTTAGCTGTTAGTTTAATTAATGTAATTACTTTCATATTAGCACTTTCGCCCGCATTACGTATAGCCGTTGTTATGCCTTCGCCTTTTTATTTTTTTTAGGTTGTCTGTAATGATTTGCTCTAATATTTTTCTCAGCAAGTGAAACAGTTTCCATTATTCGATTCAATCTAGTTTCGGGCTTTTTAGCGTTTAAAATCCATTCCAAAATGCCCCTTTTTGAAGAAGGTGGAAAGTTCTGCCAATTTTCAAATGATGTTTTATTCTTTGAGAATAACTCTTGCAAGTCGTCAGGAATTATCAGTTTCTCAACTTCGTCTAAGGCAGTCCAAGTTCCGTTTTCTTTTGCTATTTCTATCATTTCAAGTGCTTCCGACTGCATCAAACCTTTTTCAATGAGTTTCGCAATCTTCTCCTTATTCACTTTGCTCCAATTGCTTTTTGGATTCCTTTTGGCAAAAAACTGATAGTAACTGTCTTCGTCTCGTTTATTGGGTTTACTATCTATCCAACCAAAACACAATGCTTCGTCAACCGCTTCGGGATAATAAACACTTGGTATCTCACTTTCCTTTTTATAGATAACGAGCCAAACAGACTTTTCTTTCGAGTGATTTTTCTCCAACCACTTTCGCCATTCTTTTCTTGATTTGGCGTGAAAAGCTTGTACATCATTATATAGTTCCATTACCAATTTATTGGTTCTCCATCCTTGAAAAAGCCACCTGAAGGCCCATCATTAGGAAGTGTCGCAGCCCAAACTATTCCTTTAGCACCTTCATTTACAGGTCTGCCACCCCAATCTTCGGTTCCTGGATAAGTAGCTGTGAAACCTGGGTCAACGGAATTAATTTTGATTTTACTGTCTTTAAATTGTGTTGCGAACTTCACTGTTAGTCCATTAAGAGCAAGTTTGGTAATTCCATAAACGGGCACTTTGCTAAAATGATAAGCAAGACCGAAAATAGAATCATTAAATGAACCTGCACCACTTGAAACATTAACAATTCTGGGCTGGCCACTTTTTTCAATTAGGTTGTAAAATGCTTTTATCATTCTCCAAGCACCCAAAAGGTTTGTGTCAAGAGCTTCTTTAATAAACCCTATATCTGCCGAAAGTGGTTCTCCGCCTTGGTCAAAGAACGAACCTGCATTGTTAATCAAAACATCTATTTTGCCAAATTCCTTATCAAGGTCTTTTACAAGTCCGTTTATAGATTGATCATTCGTAATATCTAATTGACGGGAAGAAACTCCGATTTTTTCAGCAAGTTCTGAAACTTTGCCCAAGTCTCGGGCTGTTATAATAACTTTATATCCAAGGTCTTTCATTTGCCTTGCTGTTTCAAAGCCAAGTCCTGATTCTCGGCTTACTCCTGTAATTATTACGATTCTGTCCATATTTCAAAGGTTTTTATCCCTATTTCAGTTTTTTAGGTGAGGCATAACATAAATATATCAACATTGTTGATACATATTATTATCGCACTTTATATTAATGATTTTAATTAACCGACAACAAACGGCCGCAAACGCTTACACATTTACAATCGACTATTTTTTAACTATTCTAGATTCACTCACAACATAAATCCTTTGCCTGTCAAATCATAATTAATCATCGAAAAGCAAAGCAAAATACCAAAGTGTAGGTAAAAAACAGCTTCCCAGTCAATGAAAATATCAAAAATCATAAGATGAAGCATTAAAATTCTTGATTTGATTACTCCTACCAGCTTAAAAGCCCACACTTCTAAGCCTTGATATTAAACGCTATCACTTCGATTTACCCATAAGGGAGCAGCAATTCTGGCAGGCTAAGATTCGCTCAACACTGCATTTCCCGCTCGCGGGACAGGCTATGTTAGGTTACCGCTCAGGCGGCACAAGCTGTACCGACCACACGAATGCTTAGTTGTTGTAGCCAGTAATTTTTCAGGCTTACTTGTTGATTTTAAATGGTTTTATGGAACTTGTGAACTGTATGGTTTGTGGAATAGTTTGATACTTATTAAGCACCCCAATTGCCGTGCATCCTACCCCGGTAGTTTGGTAGTCGAAATTGAATGTTACACCATCCGATTTGGTCAATTGAAAGGTGTGTTTTGCCTTTGACAAATTTTCGGTGCTGTAATTATAGCAATTAAAATTAAAGGGTTGGGTCGCGGAAAACTCAATACCGATTCCTTCAGCATTTGTCAGTCGCACATAGCGGTTGTCGGTGCGCAAGCCACAATCCTGAGGTATTAAATAGGGCTCAAACATCGCATCAACTGTCGACTGATAAGTCCCAATACGGTAGCCGGTTTTGCGGTCGGGATAATTCTCCTGCGGTCCACGTCCAAACCATTCTACATTTTGCATTTCCTCATCGAAAACCCATTTTGTTCCGATGCGAGGCAACGACATGGGCATTTTTCCATTCGGATTAATCGTGTGCTGTAAACTAATTTCACCCTCAGGCGAAATCGTATAAATCATTTCATTTTCGAAGCCTCCCCTGCCTGAATTTCCAAAAAGAGCAATTTCACGAATAATGACAATTACATTTTCCTCCTTATTTTCAATCCGAAATGATTCAAGTTTTGACTTCATATTATCCAGACCGGTGGAATACCATGCAGTGGCAACCATCCTTCCATAGCCCTCGGTTCTAGGAAATACAGTAGCCGAATAAGTGGTCCAGTCGTCCACTTCATTGGCCAGAGGGGCGCGCCAAACATTGAGTTGTGCTCCCTGTTTCAGCAATTCTGTACCCCTGTATTTCATGGAGTACAATTGTCCATCTGCTTTAGTGAAGGTATACTCGAAATTCTCTCCGGACACAATCAAAATTTGCTCATTATCTGTCACTTTTAAAGTGTTGGTTTGATGCTGTACCAATTTCTTATCGGCAGGAACAATCCATGGCAATTCCAATTGATCCCAACACAGTTCAAAACCCTTCGGTGCCCATTCTGTAGCTTCTTTCCAATGAAAACTAATGGTTGCCAAATAGGTTGCACCGGCTTTTAGCTGAGGCTTTGGGATAGGAAGCACGTAGGTTTTTTTGGCTTCTGGTTCCACATCCACCTCCAATTTTCCGGAAGCTATTGATATTCCGTTTTCCTCCAGGTTCCAACGTGCTTCAAAGGCATTCGTATTGGTAAAAAAGTTTCGGTTCTGCACTTCAACTTCCATTTTTTCTGCATTGCTCCACTTTACAGAAATGGGTTGAGCAGACTTTTTCATTTGCCACATTTCAGGTTGCGGAACCCGATCGGGCCAAATAGATCCATAGGTACGCGCGCCAATTCCATAGCTAAAAAACTCACCTTCTGTTTGCACCTGTTCAAAATCGAGCCACAAAGCTGCACGATTTTTTAAGTCTGGTTTTGCTGCAAATAAATCATCGATTTCAATCGCTTCCGGAAAAATACCCACCTGATCGATAATGGCATCGCACAAATAATCGGTGGTATGCTGACCATGTGTCTCGGCATTCCTGCCCACGTTAAGAGGAAAAGGAAAATTGGTGATGTTCCCGGTGACCGGTTCTTCGGCCACTTTTTTATTGTCAATAAATAGTGATATCGATTTCCCATTGTAAATACCTGCCACATGATGCCAGTTTTGTGTCCAATCGCTGGGTAAGTGAGCACTGACGACTGTTTTTTCCGAATTGTAGTTTTTCGAAGTGTTGATATAGAACACGAGAGAGTCGGCACCCATTTGCTGCAAACCAAATTGATAGTTTCCTTTGGTGAGCAATGTTCCACCCATTTTCATTAATTCACGTGGAAAAACCCAAAGCGAAACTGTTAATTCATCACCCGAGATTTCAATATTTTTATCCTGATAAACTTCCACCCATTGATCGTGACCATTCAAGTCAATGCCTTTTCCATCGTGACCGGCAATCAGTTTGGCGCGTCCCATGATGTGCGTTGCTATATTGTTGGGTGAAGAATCTGTCAGTTTGCGAACTGGCTCACGCAAGCCAGGACTTACGAAATCCCAGATTGCTCCTCCCATGATGCGTGGATACTCGTAAATCACATCCCAATATTCGTCCAGTCCGCCACCGGCATTTCCGGCCACCGAAAGGTATTCGTCCATAAACGATGGTCGCGGATCAACACTTTCATCAACCATTCCCACCTGGTTTTTGAGTTCAAAAGGTGATGGGTAACGCGGTCCGATAATCTCTTCGCAAGCATGCGAAAAAGCATTTCCGCCATACATCCAATATCGAGTAGTATCGTATTTCCGTCCTTCATCAATCACGGCACAAATATTTTTCCCTTCACCACTTTCATTTCCGGCACTCCAAAACAGAATACTGGCATGATTACGATCGTTAAGCACCATTCTCCGAACACGTTCACGATACATGGGCTCCCACTCAGCGTTATTGGACAAATATTCAGTGGCATGCGCCTCAACTCCTGCTTCGTCAATAACATACAATCCGTATTCGTCTGCTAATTCCAGATACCTTGCAACCGGTGGATAATGTGACGTCCGTACACAATTGATATTGAATCGTTTTAGTATTTCAAAGTCTTTCCGGATAGTAGCTTCGTCCATAGTGTGCCCCAATTCTGGATGTTGCATGTGTGAGTTTATACCATTCAGTTTGATGGCTTTTCCGTTCAGATAGAAAACCTGGTGACGAATTTCAGTCTCTTTAAAGCCAATGCGACCGGCAATGACCTCTTCGGTTTTACCTTCGCCATTAATTAATTCCAGCGTTAACGTATAGAGGTTGGGCGTTTCTGCGGTCCACTTTTTGGGATTTAATACTGCTGATGAAATAGAAATAATTTGCTTATTATCAGCAGTGAGTTGAACTGCATCAGAAGTAAAATTCTGAACCAACACATTGTCTGAAGTATAAAGCGAAGCGCGAACCTTGTAGTTCTTTTTATCGGTTTTTGATTGGTTATTTACCGTAATCTGTAAATCTAGTTTTGCGTTTTCATAGTTTTCGTCCAGATCGGTAGTGGCATACCAGTCGAAGAGATGCACATCCGATTTTGCATACAACCAAACATCATCGAAAATACCTGCCAGGCGCCAATAGTCCTGGCTTTCGAGATACACACCATCTGAATATTTAATGACGTTGACGGCAATGGTATTTTTTCCTGGTTTCAAGTAACTGCTTACATCATATTCAGCAGCCTCGAATGCACCTTCGTTGTAACCAACCTCCTGTCCGTTGATCCAGACAAACGATGCGGAAGCGGTTTTTTCCATGCGCAAAAAAATGCGTTTGCTTTTCCAATTTGCTGGTAGGGTAAATGTTTTGCGATACGAGCCAGTCGGGTTGTATTCGCGCGGAACAGAAGGCGGATTGGATTTAAATGGGTGTGCAACATTTCGGAACAAGGGATCGCCAAAACCCTGCATTTCCCAGTTGGAGGGAACAGTAATTTCAGACCATTTCTGATCATTAAAATTTGATTTAAAAAAATCCTTGGGTGTACCTTTGGGTGTATTGGCAAAATGGAATTTCCAACTTCCATTCAACGAAAGCACATTTTCTGACTTCGATTTCTGAAGATTCAATGCTTCACCAACCGATTTAAAAGGAATACAAACCGTGTGACCTTCCGTCTGGTTGACTTCAAATACGGCTGTATTTTCAATAAAAGAATAAACATTCTCAAATTTCGATTGCTGTGCTGACAAAGTAAAACTTGCCAGAGAGATAAATAAAAACACTATTTTTTTCATGCTCGATTACGTTTTTCTCGAAGATAGACTATATGACATTGCCTTAAAGCCCAATTTCACCACTAAGTCCGTCCTTTAGCTTTTTCGTAAATGTCAATTGCAAGTCGGAGAACACAAATCCCTTCTCTTTCAGAAATTTATTTGCAGCTCCTATACCGATTTTGTAGGTAACTTTCAACTATCATCCGTAAACTGGAAATTTCAATTATCTATAAAAGTATCTTATTCCACCTGACTTTGCAAGCTTATGAATGATAGTGTTTGTGCCTGTTGCACAACTCAAAAATAGTGAAAGTTTGATTGCCTCTTTCTATAGTTTTCAGTATTTTTAAATAAACTATTGCAAGGAAAAAAGCACCACCAACCCAAGCTGTTTACCACCTTGCAGCTCTCTGATAGAGTGCCTTTAAACAGCTTTAACAGGAGACTTAAAGACGTTTTGGACTTACGTTCTCTCTACAAAGTGACGCTCAAATACTACGGTGTTTTCGGTCAGAAATCACTAGATCCAGTCTTATTTTTTAAACTGTGCCTAGTAGGGTATTTAGAAAATATCATTAGCGACCGTAAGTTAATCGACCACTGCATTATGCGTTTAGATAATCTGTTTTTCCTCAATTACGATACTTACGAAGAACGGCCTTGGCATAAGCACGCTAAGTCACACCAGACAGCTGTTGCCCGAGGAAGTCTCCGAATCAGTATTTGAACGTATTTTCGGCATGTGTGTAGCAAAAGGAATGGTTTCAGGTCATCCTCAGGCAATAGACTCTGCACCCGTTAAATCCAATGCCAGCAGCGCCTACGCAGAAGCTTTAGCGTAAGCATATGGACAGCCTCGAATTAAAGGTGCCAGAAGAGCATTTGCGTAAAGTACGTTATATGAGTAACCTGACCGTATTCGTAAGGCCAATGTAAATAAGGCCAGCAAGAGTCAACAAAGTATCAGCGCTAGTAATGCGGAGTTACAAGAGATTAAAAGCCGTAATAAAAATTGGAGCCAGGAACAGGATCAGCTTGTTGGAGCCGGTAATAAAGGTTCAAAATATACAAGTAATAAAACGCATTATAGCCCTACTGATCCAGATGCCAGAATAAGTGTTAAACCAGGAAAAGCAAGGAAGCTCAATTACCTTTCTCAGATGGCTGTAGACACAGCTCATCAGGTGATTAGTCACATAGCGGCAGATTTTACAGATAGGAAAGATAATCCGTGCCTTCCTACCATTATCGATAAACTAAAGCCAAGGCTTCATAAACAAGGAATACTTTGGCATAATATTCTCGCCGACACCGCTTATAGCAGTGGAGAGAATTATGCTTTGTTAGAAAAGCAAGCCATAGACTCCTTTATACCACCTCACGGCTTGCCCCGCACTTTAGTCGGGGGGACTTACAAAGGAGCTGGATGGATTTACCTACATAGCCGAAGGAAATTATTACCTATGTCAAAATAATAAAAAGCTTTTGTTTAAGGGCGCTAAGTACGATGTAAAAGGGATGTTAGATATCACTATGCACTATGCCACCCGTAGGTTAGACTGCATAGATTGCCCTTTATATTAGAATGCAAAGGAAAAAGATAAGAGTTACTTCCTACAGAAAAGAATATAAACGAGCTATTAGAAGGGTTAAAAGTAAAATAGGCCGGTAAATGAAAGCCAAACGGCAATCGACCATAGATCCCGTTTTTGGTAACTTATCGCAATTATGGGCTTAAGCAAGGTGAATACGCTTGGAGTCAAGCAAATCACTAAGGTAATGATGATGGCTGCGGTGGCCTATAACACCAAAAAATACTTCAAATTCACCAAAAAAATCGCCAACATCACGAGCAAACAAGCCAAATTGACGGCTGCATACTTTATTAATTAATTCTCATTTTTAAGCCTCGATAAAAAGCGAAAACTTCCAACCTACTTTAAAAAATCAAGATCTGATACGCCCTTAAAAGCTCCGAAAATCTTAAGATTTGGGAGTTTTTAAAAGATTGTGCAACGTTTTTTATTTAGTGGCTATTGTTTTGTAATCCCTCGTTCCATCTTCTAATGAACTCATCAGACCAAGCTTCCCATCCTATTGTAGCTAATGTCCAGATAGTAATACCAACAATTATGACATTTAGTATTAGGCCGATAATAGCAATAATCTTTCCTTTTTTTATTTTCTTAATATTAGAATATGCACTAGGATTTTGTTCATATATTTTTTCAGACTTTCTAGCTAGTAAATATGAGATACCTGCAAATACAATAGTAATTCCGCCGAAAAAAAATAGCACACAACTCAACATTGCCAATACATATATCAATTTTCCATTTGGTAATTTCTTTTTCTCCATATTCGAATCTATAGTTTTATTATTTAAAATTAATTTAGAATATTCAAATTTAAATGTTTTTCATATTTTGTTTAATGTTACACAACGTTTTGGCTAAATACTGTGGCGGAATAAAAGCCCTCACCTTCAACCTCAGATAAAGGTAACAAAAAGCGAGAATATTTCAATTGCCTGCTAAACGCCATTTTTATTTGCTTGGATGTTATGCTGCTTTAATATTAGCTGGTTGAATGCTCTTAAGTTCATCTTGTTTGTTGTTACTTGCCTCTTCAATGTCAAAATCATCTTGCAAACCAAGCCAAAATTTAGCTGATGTTCCAAAGTACTTTGCTAATCTTAAAGCGGTGTCAGCTGTAATTTTTCTGCGTCCCTTTATAATTTCACTAATTCTGGTTTGAGGTATAAAAGTATCCTTGGCCAGTCGATATGCTGAAATTTCCATGGGTATTAAGAACTCTTCATTGAGAACTTCTCCTGGATGTATGTTGTCTAATTTTTCCATAATCTCAAATTAATGATAATCCGTAATTTCAAAGCAATTTCCATTTTCCCATTTGAAGATTATTCTCCATTGCTTATTTATTCTAATACTGTAGAATTCTTTTAAGTTTCCACCTAATTTTTCCAGCCGATTCGAAGGTGGAGTTCTCAGGTCTTGTAAATCTTGAGAGTTATTAATCATTCTTAATTTTCTTCTGGCAATGTTTTGAATTTTATTGGGGGCTTTTCGGAGAACTTTAGCGTACACCCGTGACGGACTAAACTAAGAAGATTATAGCTTTCTATCAGTTCTTGTCGCCCTATGTTTTCGTAGCGATTGTTGGTGGGTTTTTCTTTTAATACATGGTCACCTTTTCTTTTTCGTATGGAAAGACTTTGATTAAATCTTCTTCTGTCAGTTCAATTTTCTTTTTCTTTAGCTTTTTCAAAAGTTTAGGGTGAACATCTGGTTTGTCTGGCCATAGATGAAAAACAATATTCCGACCGATTTCTCTGTTACCCGCGAAATTGCCCAAGTAATATGCTTTATTTGATTCAAATTCGAGTACTCCAAAAAAATCTGTAAGGTCTTTAGATTTATTTATGTACATAAGCTGGCCTAATGGAACTTCAATCTTAGTTACAACATATTTTCCCGCTGGTAAGTCCTTAAACATTGCATGTGGAGAAATCGGTCCTAAGGATTTGGATTCAATTGTCTCTTGATTTTCAGTATTTCTGAAAGTCATGATAATTCCATACCCTTTCTGCATTGCACCATCAGTCGTCATTGAGATAGTAACCAACGCTCCTTTTTCCATGTCGATTGGAGACCAAGAAACTAGAATTGACAAACCAATTATTAGGACAAGTGCATTTTGAAGTTGTCTTTTCATTTTTTTAATTCACCACAACGGTCTCGTATAACCGTCAGTTACAGGTTAATATGCGTTAATTTTCGGTTTAGCGCCAACTTTAGCAATTCCGAGCGGGTTCGGACGTAGTCGAATCAGCCGTAATTGCAGTTATACATAGTTTTGGTGCGTACTTTTTAGCAGTCAATATCCCCCCCTTTTTTCCACACTTCAACCGTCTTTTTAATAAATTCTTCGAGGTCAGATTTTGACAAATCAATGCTTTTCTTAATCCGTACACATCCCTTACCAACATTAAATTCCTTAAGCAATTCTCTTGAGTTTTCAACTTTATCAACATTCCCGACATACAAACTTACATATGCCTGTTGCGCATTTAAATTGAACACTACTTTGCCGCCGTACTCGTAGGACAGCATTTTGTATCGAACTCCTTCTTTCAAATCGGGTGCGTTTTTTTTAATCAGCTCTCGTACTTTAATCAGTTTGTCTTTTCGCCAATCATCATCGATTACTTTTAGATATTCGTTTGGTGTTTTCGCTTCATATAACATAATATTCAAATTTTTATGTTCATCCGTGGGTTGGTTGTATGCACCACACATTGTTATATCAACGTTAAAGCTATAATGAGTCGGGCTTAGAAACTACTAAGCTTCCCATCTGCTCCAAGCCACAATAACCTATTTTTTGTTTAATAAATTTACTAATTGTGGCGGACTTTCCAAGTATCACCAAACTTTCCTGAATGATGAAACCCCATTCATTATAGCCAATGTTTCACTACGTATCTATTCTTTGGCTGGTCCTTTGTCTTGCCATACTTTTTTCTTGACAAAAAAGTATCAAAAAGTCAAGACTGTGGGCCCTTCAGCTAAAATGTCCATCCTTCCGCTCAAAAGAAATAAGCCGGAAAGCTCCTTCGTCACTTTCTCTTCAATTTCTTTTTTAACCGCTGCAGGATTGGTCATTTCTTTACGCTGCATGGCCCAAGGTCCCTCGAAACCCTCCTCAGCGAGACGTTTTTTCTTCCCAAAGGGTCAGTTTTCAGCCGATATAGCTTAGTTTTCATAGCTTTTAAACTCTTCTATTCATGCTTCGCTAAGCTTTTGAGTCTCTCGACCATCAAAGCTTGAAAAAACTCACCTCAAGGCTGAAAACAAGAAATTTTTGACAATCATTCGCAAATAACCGATATTAAACGTTTAATGTCGTCTAGCTCAGCCTAATAAGTCTTGCAAAATATGGAGTGCAACGCCTGTATAAAACCCGTTTGTTATACTAGGCTATGAAATACTGAAAGTAGTAATTTATGCTTTTTCCACATACTGATACACTTCATTAATTGCAAAAGCTTAGAATAGTTAGGCACTATCCTTGACCATGGCACTATCCCTAGGTTGCCAGCTATGGAAAGCAAGCATAAATTATGGGCTATTTAGCACTCAATTCTCTGCAAGGTGGAGAGCCAAATGGGGTTTTATACGTTAAGTGTTTTTTATTCTACTTCTCAGCTTTTGGACTGCTGGATGAGCTGAATAAAAAAGAAAAAATTCTGTATAGCCAATAAAAATTATTCGTTTTCCAAATTCAGATTTTTCTTTAAAAGTGATGAAAATAACCCTTGGAAACATTATTATATGTGATACACTTTTCATATTTGAAAGTGGAATCTTAGCAGATTTGAAAAAATTGTCCAAATAGAGATATTGATTATCCATGTAAAGATTTTTAGTCCTGATAAAGAAAAAATATAGAACTGATAAGAGAAGAAAAACAGCAAAAATTGCAGATAATAAATCTAACTCATTTTCTCCTGTGCCCTTAATCACAAAAGTTAAAAATCCCCCAATAAAAATTAAAGGAAATATGTATTTCCAAAATAAAGTCAATGAGGTAGATAGTCTGATCATCTTCATGCGATTACAACGCCTGGCTATGATGAGTGGCGCTTAGAAACTACTAAGTTTGCCATCTTCTCCAAGCCACAATAGCCTATTTTTTGTTGTAATAAATTTACTAATTTTGGCTGACTTTCCAAGTGCCATCAAACTTTCCTGACTGATGAAACCCTATTCATTCGTAGCTGGTGTTTTAGGGCGTCTCATTTATACCTTTCAAGTTCAATAGCTTCTTCAAAGTATGTTTTGAATGTATCAGATAATTGTCTGTCCTTAAATTTTACAATTGTATAGCCACTATCAAAACAATCAATTTCAATTTGACCTTCTTCGTGTTGAATATTTCCATTCTTCCAAATGTTATCATTCCCTTCAACGAATGGAAGTTCATCTAAATTGGTTTCTGCTGACTTTGGAATTGCTATAATCGCTCCCCAAACGAACTGAGCATGTTGTTTTCTCACTCGATCCATTTGTTCTGGAGTTAGAATGCACATATCCTTTTCCATACTTAGAAAATCAAGAGGTTGATCCATGATGAATTCAAGGTCAGTTAGCATCCATTTGAATTCACCAATCATATCTTCAATAGGCTTCAATAGTTCGTTGAGATTCGTGTGAAATTTAAGTTTTTGAGTACTTCGTATAATCCAATTCATATTGAGCCACTATAGTGATTTTCTAATTCTACGTCTGTAAATAAAATAGATGAAGGTTGACCAAAAAATAGCTGAACCAAAACCCGTGACTAAGACCCTTCCACTTTGATCAATTGGGCCTGGTTGCCAACCGTGAATGTCTCCTGTTGCAATAACATATAGAATAAAACCAGGCACTAGCAGAACCCAAAGAAATGCGACATAAGAATCTTTCTCAATCTTCTCCAAATATTCAAGTTCATAAGCCAGTCCGCTTAGCGTTGCAAAGGCACTAAAAAGAATTAGAATAAATTTGGTCTTCATTTTTGGTAAGCAATAAGTTATTCAGTCATGCCCTATAACCTATAGCTATGATGAGTCGGGCTTAGAAACTACTAAGCTTGCCATCTGCTCCAAGCCACAATAACCTATTTTTTGTTTAATAAATTTACTAATTGTGGCGGACTTTCCAAGTATCACCAAACTTTCCTGAATGATGAAACCCCATTCATTCATAGCTGGTGTTTCACTACGTATCTATTCTTTGGCTGGTCCTTTGTCTTGCCATACTTTTTTCTTGACAAAAAAGTATCAAAAAGTCAAGACTGTGGGCCCTTCAGCTAAAATGTCCATCCTTCCGCTCAAAAGAAATAAGCCGGAAAGCTCCTTCGTCACTTTCTCTTCAATTTCTTTTTTAACCGCTGCAGGATTGGTCATTTCTTTACGCTGCATGGCCCAAGGTCCCTCGAAACCCTCCTTAGCGAGACGTTTTTTCTTGCCAAAGGGTCAGTTTTCAGCCGACATAGGTTAGTTTTCATAGCTTTTAAACTCTTTTATTCATGCTTCGCTAAGTTTTTGAGTCTCTCGACCATCAAAGCTTGAAAAAACTCACCTCAAGGCTGAAAACAAGAAATTTTTGACAATCATTCGCAAATAACCGATATTAAACGTTTAATGTCGGCTAGCTCAGCCTAATAAGTCTTGCAAAATATGGAGTGCAACGCCTGTATAAAACCCGTTTGTTATACTAGGCTATGAAATACTGAAAGTAGTAATTTATGCTTTTTCCACAAACTGAAACACTTCATTAATTGCAAAAGATCAGTATAATCAGGCTCTGTAGTTTGCCAAAGCAATATCCCTAATTGCCAGCTATGAAAAGCAAGCATAAATTACGGGCTATTTAGCACTCAATTTGCTACAAGGTGCGGAGCAAATGGGTTTTTACGTGTTGTGGAGTCGTTTCTATTCTAGGCTATTTTCAATAATCCTCATGGAATTTTTTCTTTTACTATCTGTGTAAAATTCTAATTGACCATTAGCTATTACTGCATAATCTGCAAGTTTATGTTCAAGATATGGGTCGAAGAATATGGTATCCATTTGATTGCTCATTGACCAATTTCCAACCATGACCGTTTCTTGTCCAAAATATTTATAGGTAAATGCATATAAACTATCCTTTCTCAATGTGAAATTTAGTTGAGAATTAAAACCACTTTCTCTATTGGCATAAAGTACTACTTCTTTATCACGAATTTCTTGTCTGAAATATTTTCGAGATCGTCTGTCAATTTTTGGCGTACAAGCATACAAGACAGACATTAGTAGGATGATTATTAAGGATTGTTTCATTGAATGCTCCACAACGCCTAGCTATGATGAGTGGGGCTTAGAAAACACTAAGCTTGCCATCTGCACACAGCCACAGCAATTAATAAATTTACACATTGTGGCTGACTTTCCAAGCACCGCAAAACTTTCCTGCCTGATGAAACCCCATTCATTCATAGGTGATGTTAGCAATATTTTAATCAGTTAGTATTTTAACACTCAGTAATTCGGCAATGTCCTTGGCCGAATTCTTAGAGAGCTCAATTAGTTTACCGTTTGCATTCTTCTTAAAAGTTCCCACCCCTTTCACAGGAATTAATTTGATCAATTTCCCGCTCTTGAGTTGTAAGTGGATTGAGCTAGCGATTGAATCGGGTCCTTGGATTGCTCCGTTAGAGTTCGTTAGTCCGGAATTCTTTTTCTTCTTTATCAAGACGTGACTTATGTCGTCAATTTGTATGAATGTTTTGCCTATGCATTTATTAAACACAGCCGTTCCAGTCTGATTATTGATCGTCAATGTTCGAAAATTAAGTGCTATTAAACTTATAAATCCAAGAAAAAGTAAAAGCCCGAATGCTCCAAGTATTCCTATTAGAATATTAGCTATTAAAGTATTGGAAATGTTGATATTAAGAAAAGCTAATACAATTAAAGCTATCCCAAGAATAAAAAGGAAAAGGAATTCGAACAAGGTTATTGGAAATTTGAAGTTCACCTTCGTTTTCCCATTTCCAATATGCTGTACTTCAGTAATTTTCTTCAATTGTGGATTTTCAATTATTGCTAACGGTTTGCATATTGCTTGTGGCGGTTTCGAAGCACTTTCCTGTCCACCGAAACCAAAGCTGGCTGCGGAGCGAAAACCTTGCTGGTTACCGTCTACCCGCCATAAGCTATATGCGTTAGGCAATGTTTTTATTTTTTCAATTTAATTTTCACTTCGTTAATTGTGCTATTGTCAGTCAATTCAACTTCTTCGTCTTTGTAATAATAAGGTTCCCATTTTTCGATAAGTAATTCATTATCATCAGTCCACTGTAATGCCCTATATCCGTCTGGCAAAAGTCCCTTTTCAAGCGCCATTATTGACGAATCGTTTTTTATTACAGACCAAAATACTCTGGAATATCCAAATCCCCCATTGTCAAATTGATACTCGAAGAATTGAAACTTCTTGTTTGGAGAAGTCTGAGATTTTAAGAGTACAACACTTGAGTCTTTTAAATTATGTTCCGAGTGAAACGCTTCTTCCAATTCATTTAAGTCCGAAGTGATTTTGTATCCAACTATCAATACTCCGATTAAAATTATTCCGCCAATTATCAGAAGTGTTCTTTTCATTTTAAATATTGCCTAACATTGTTGATATCTATTATTATCACTTCCCCTAAGTGATAGATTTAAATTACCCGCCGTCAAACGACTGTAAACGCTTAGCAGCAGAATAATTGCTACTATTTAATTTATGACCCCTAACCTAAACCGTTTCTTTATCAAATGCTAATCTTTCATCGAAAGGTAATGTAAAACACCTATAGGGAGGTACTGGTTTCAGGGGAAAAGAGGGAGATGTTGGTATGCAATTAATAATTATGATCGCTCGGGCAGCAATCACCTTAATTTTAAAGCTGATGGGCCGCAAGTTCCATTATTCTCCTATAAAAGGCTTTACCTATAAATACTTCAAGTCTACCAATTCCTCTGCCTTTTCCCATAAGCGCTTTGCCACATTTTCATCTTTTGACAAAGCAGTTGATGAAACCTTGCCTGGCTTTCCCTTGAACTCATTAAATCCGGTTGGTCCGAAATAGTCGCCCCCTTCTGCCTCACCAATGGCAGCTACAAGAGTCGGCTTAGCACCTTGCTCGGGGGCATGTGTTAAGAAGGGTGCAACAGTGTACTTTAAAATGGTATAGACTACCTTTGGCATATGCCTGGCTAATTCAGTAGTGGAAATGCCGGGGTGGGCTGCCGTTGATATCGTTTGATCATGCCCTGCTTTCTCTAACCTTCTTTGCAATTCATAAGTGAACATCAAACAGGCTAGCTTAGATTGACCATAAGCATCTGATGCGGAATACTTTTTCTCGCTTTGCAGGTCATCGAAATTGATCTTGCCGTTTTTATGCGCGATTGAGCTCAAGCTGACCACCCTGGAATCTGGCGTTTTTAAGATGGTATCCATTAATAAGCCTGTCAAAAGAAAATGACCTAGAAAATTTGCTTCGAATTGTAACTCATATCCATCATCCGTTTTTGTATAAGGTGGCATCATTACACCGGCATTATTAATCAAAACATCCAAGCGATCATATTTTGACTGATAGGCTTGAGCAAAATTCCTCACAGAATCTAAACTACTTAAGTCTATTTCCATTACTTCTATATCTGCCTTGGGCACTTCTTTTTTTATACTGTCTTTAGCGGTATTGGCTTTTTTCAAGCTCCGGCAAGCCATAATCACTTTCGCTCCCTTTTTCGCCAGGGATAAGCTGTTCTCATAACCCAAACCTGTATTAGCCCCTGTTATGATGAAAATGCGTCCGTTTTGTTCCGTTAAATTATGCGTCTCATCCATATTTTATATTTTTTACTATTTAATAAAGATAAGTAATCCAGCCTGTCAAAAGTCCGAAACGGATGAAAACTTTGAGGGAGTTTCTCTTTTAATGCACTATGAAGCTTCAATAAAAACAACTTAGGGATCAGTAGAAACAGAAAGCGAGCCCTAAACATGACTGAACAGATTTAAAGACGTGATGTCGTTTAAAAAGAATAAATGCCTATGCTTCAATTTAAATAATCTCAACAAAACGAAAATGGTATTATTCCATTTAGTATATTGGATTTTTGTTTATCAAAGGGAGACGGTTACAAACATTCACAAATAGTTTTCTTTCAAAAAACGTGTCCCAGACTCAAAGTATCTGATCCTAAAATAATCCGCAAAAGTGCTTCACTATTGTGTATTAATAAAAATATAAAAAGCTGCAATATGAAAGAATACAAAGTTGAAACCCTGATTTACTATTCAAAATTTACGTTTGATAAATATCATGTGATAAATGATTCGAAAGCTGATATTCAAGCAAAGCTTGATGAATATTCTAAAAATGGCTACCGTCTTGTTTCAACTGATACCTCCAATTTTGGTCATGCACTTTATTTTTATCTATATTTTGAAAAAGACATAGCTGCCCTATGAAAAAAATAAATTGGAAGAAATACGCCTTCGAATCTTTATCCATTTTTATTGCCGTAATCTCTGCATTTGCGCTGTCAAACTGGAGTTATAACAGAAATAATAGTGAGTCTGAGCAAAAAATTCTTATCGAAATCAGAAATGGGATCAATAAAGACTTTGAAGATTTTCAAGCGAATGTTACCAATCACAAATACAGTTTAAAGGCTAACCAGGTGTTTAGAGATTTAATTGCTAATGACCCTATTTCACAAGATTCAATTGCCTTCTATTACACTGCATTATTTCGAGATTATACTGCGTTAGTCAATCGATCAGGCTATGAATCTTTGAAGGCCGCAGGATTAAAGACTATTAAGAACGATTCGCTACGATTACAAATAATGACACTTTATGACTACTATTACGGGATTCTAGAAGTACTTGATACAAATACCGAACTCCAGTCATTTGAAAACTATTTCGAAGCAATTAATGAATTACTACACCCTTATATGGAGTTTAATAATAAAGGAAATTTGATCAGAATAACTGAGCCGAGAGAACTAACCCCATCTGATAGAAGAGAAATACTTAGTTTTTTATGGCGATTGGAAAAGAACAGGAATTTTAAGTTGCTTCGTTATGAATCGATATTAGAAGAAATGCATAATGTAGAGCAAAATATTGCACTCGAACTTAAAAATAACTTTTAAAGTTTCTTCATGCCAAAATCACTTTAGCTCATTTTTTTGCTAGCGTTAAGCTGTTTTCCTAAGCAAGCCTGTATTGGCTCCGGTTACTATTAAAGATAAAAAATCCTTATCTCCACAAGTAGCATTTGACAAAAACCTTGATAAAGCTTATTACTTGTTAGTATGAGAACCTCAGGATAAAGGAAAGAACACGCACAAATTATATGACTGTAAAATGCATTTTGTGAATCTATTCAGTCGTCTTTCATTTTAGTATCATTAATTAAGATAGACTCACCAAAGCCTAGGTCCTTCATTCTATTCAACTGGGTTTTTGCATCACCAGCTACCAGCCAAATCATTTTGGTTTCATCTAAATATTGATTAGATAATATTTTGATGCGCTCCACTGTCATTTCATTGACAATTCTTTCGCGATCTTGTACATAATTATATTTTCAGCCATAGGCGCTTATGTTTTCAAGCATATTTAGCTTTGCACCCGCCGTTTCGAATGCTCAAGCATTGCTTTTAATAAAAAAATAATATTTTTCAAAAGGATCGTACAATTATGCGATCCTTTTTTTATACTTTTCAGTCGTTTATTAACTACCTCAATTTAATGATAAAATTTAGTCATTTCTTTATTTCTCTTTTTTTCATAAAAATTCATTTAATTGCTCAGCATGAATTAAATTCTGATACTTATAATACAATTGAAGAATTACTCATTGGTACAAATTATGATAGCGTATCCAGACAAATTTCATCTCTCCAAGCTATGCCTGATAAATACGTATTAGCAGGCGAGTTATGTAACAGAAAAGATTTTGAGGAACGCCTTCCCGAAGTAATGGAAATCTCTTTGTATAGAATCATTCAAGAATGGGTCAATAATTTAATCAAGTATGTTCAAGCCAGCCAGATAGAGATACAACTCAAAAGGTACAATGACGCAATAAATGTCATCATTGAGGACAATGGGCCAGGTGTAAATAAGCAAACGCTTATACAATCTGAAGGAAATGGTTGGAAAAATATTCAGTCACGAATTAGTCTACTTAATAGAACTATAGACATTGAATCGACTGCTGGAAGGTCTGGCGCTTCTTTCATTTGCAAAGTAGCTGTTGCTATCAGTAAACACACTGAAAACATAACATTGTAAACATTTTAACCTCACAGCATGAAAAGGCTAATCTTACTTTTTTTTTTCCTCAACACTGCTGCATGCATTGCTCAGCCAAATAATGATTTAGTGAATGGAATAACAAAGGGACCTGACTCTACCAGAGTTAATTTCATCTTAGAGAATTATTATAAAATATATGCACAAGGATTTGATGAAGCCGACACTACTATGCTTTATCTAATTGAATTAGCGCAAAAAAATAATTGGGAGGATAAAGTTGCTTATGGATACTTGTACAGAGGAGTAATAAACTATTTATCTGGCTCTTACGAGAATGCCCTAAAATTCTATCTGGTCGCATTAAAGAAATTCACCACTCTTAATAATGATAAAGGAATAGGTAGAACTTATAATGAACTAGCTGTTTTCTATCATAAAACAGGAGAAACAAATAAAGCCTTTGACGCCCTTTCGAAATCATATGAGCTCTGTAAAAACATTAAAGATTTAGAATGTTTGGGCACCTCACTTGCTCATAAGGTTACATTTCTTAAACGAAAAGGAGATTATGTGTCCGCTTATCCGATTATGATTCAGGTTTTAGACATCAGAAAACAGATGGGCGATAGCATTGGATTAGGTTATGCATACCTCGATTTGGCAGATTATGAAGCTCAAAAAGGGAACATTAATACTTCAATTGCCTATATCGAACAGTCTACTTCAATAAGGAAAGCTATTGGAGACAAACAAGGACTAGCAGTTAATAAAGTCATCGTAGGAGAAACCTACTTTACAGCGAATGAATTTGAAAAAGCAATTACCTATTTTCAACAGACCATCAAGCTGGCAGAGCCGATCGGTTATTTGGATCTTATAAAATTTGCTTATTCAATGATAGAACAATCCAACTTATCATTAGGTGACTACAAAGAAGCACATCATGCTTTAAATCAAAGTATAATAATAAAAGACAGTATTTTTTCTATAGAAAAAGCAAAAACCATTGCAGCCTTAGATGCTCAATACGAGACAGAGAAGAAAGAACAACAAATAGCGCTTCAAACTGCCGAAATAGCCAAAAAAACAGCAGAAAACGAACGGAAAGTGCTGATGATAATTGCACTAGTAGCCATTTTGGTTTTACTGATTACTGTTTTCCTACTTTTCAGAAATAGGGCAAAGCGTAAACAACAATTGCTGATTAAAGAAAAAGATTTAAAAGTTAAAGAGGCTCAAATTGAAGCTACTTTAAGCTCGCAAGAATCAGAAAGAAAGCGATTTGCTTCGGATTTACATGATGGTTTTGGTCAACTAATAAGTGCTCTCAGGCTTAACATGAATAACTTCAACCAAGAGCATGAAGATGACCGAAAACTTAAAGCTTTTGAACATTCCGAAAAAATATTAGACGATATGCATTCAGAAATCCGTGCAATCGCATTCAACCTAATGCCAGTTACTTTAATTCAAGAAGGAGTTTTATCAGCCGTAAAGGAGTTTTCTGCTCGAATTAATAAAAGTGAACAGTTGAAAATCGAAGTGACTAGCTTCGAATTAAATACTAGGTTTAAGGAAGTTTTTGAAGTAGCCATCTATAGAATAATCCAAGAATGGGTGAATAATGTACTCAAATATGCTGAAGCGAGTAAAATTACCATTCAATTGGATCAGTATGAAACTGAATTAATCTTAATTATAGAGGACAACGGGAAGGGATTTGACAAAAATAAGCTCTTTAAAAGCAAAGGAAACGGTTGGAGAAATATACAGACCCGTACTAATTTAATTAAAAGTCAAATAGAAATTGATAGCGCCCCTGCTAGATTAGGAACCACCTTCATAGTAACTGCCCCAATACTTGCATTCATAAATGGTGAGAAACTAGTTAATACCACGAAATCCAATTAAAAAATACCTTGAAGAAGGGATATTATTATTGGCCATAGAAAGATAATTTTATGCCATGCAATTGTTCAGAAAGTGTCGTATATTATCAAGTGAAAAGAAGAAGATGCGGATGAAAATTCTATTAGTAGACGACCATATTATCTTGATGGATGGAATAAAGTCTTTACTCGACGGAGTAGAAGGCTTTGAAGTGGTGGCTGCTAAAAACACTGCAGAGGAGGCCTTGGAATATCTAAAAAATCATGAAATTGACATCCTAGTATCTGACTATAACTTGCCAGGCATGGACGGCCTCGATTTAGTAAAAACAGTAAAGCGCATTTTACCTCAAACCAAAATAATTATTTTAAGTCAGCATGACGAAGTGCATTTGGTCAAGGAGATCCTTAAGGAAGGTGTTCAAGGATATATCCTTAAAAAAGACACGCATAAGGAATTAGTTTCCGCCATTAATCAAGTTTCAAGAGGTAAGGTCTTTATGAGCAATGAAATTAATCAAATGTTGATTGAAAGTTTGAACTTTCCTGAAGAACATAAATTGCTAACCGATAGAGAAAGAGAAATCTTAAAATTGATAGCAAAAGAATATACGAATAAAATGATAGCCGAAGCGCTATTCATCTCTGAAAGAACTGTTGAAACACATCGAAAAAATATCTTCAGAAAAACCAAAACCAATTCCTTAGTAGGGCTTATCAAATTTGGCTACTCTAATAATTTAATCTAGGCTTGCCTAAAAAATCTCAAGTGACTCTTATACATCTTCACTTCGCCCAGTTGTATAAGAGGTGCTTATGGCTGGATCACTAAAAAATAAAAAGGCTTGCACTTGCTGAATAACTACTAATCCATAATCACAGCCAAAACAGCCGTAAAGTTCATTTTTATAATATACTTTATTTTTAAGCAAGCCTTAATCTAGGTTTATCCTTGCTAGTGGGTAGCATCATATGCTCCCTGTAGGGGATGTTATAACCTTTTTATCAGTGTTATTTTTATGTCATAAAACTTAAAATAACGTAGAGATGAAAAAACTTTTATTCGCAGCCGTATTTATGAGCATTGGCATCGGCCAAATATATGCTCAAACCTACCAAAACACAAATGCTTCAAGATGACCCTACAAAAGTGCTTGATAAATTTATTGTAGTAGACGTGCTGGCAGCTGACATTGATCTTGACTTTCTCAGTAGTAACTGATATTTCGGTGCTTCTGCCTATTGGCCCATCACCGATAAACTAAGTGTCGATTCCAATATTAAACTTCCTTATTATCAAATTGGCAATAAAGGCTTCGTTATTACGCTTGAGCCAGGTGTATACTTTAAGCTTTTTTCTAAAGATAAAACGGAAGAGGTTCCTGTGGTAATAGAATCTGTGCTGGGTGGTGGTGAAATTAAAAAGGACGATAAAACCTATAGTGTTGATACTTATAAATACCTAACAGCCAATCGTACCTATACCAATTCATATGGCGCTAGAGGAGGCCTTTAATTTATAAGAGCTCTCTTAAGCTATTAAGTTGATAGCTTGAGAAACTTACCCTTGAACGTTGGTCCTAAAACTAGGCAGACAAGTAAAATGTATGACAAACAGATAAACAAAAAAGACCAACATAGCCGTTGGTCTTTTAAAACCTGTTGTAAAGGTGGGTTTGTTATCCTGAAAATAGTAAGCTCTTATTTATCATTTGCCATTTCTTCGAAATTAGTAATTCCGGCAGCCATCATATCTTTGATTGCGCCTGAAGCAGCGGTCACATACGCCTCTTGGTCACATTCGGCAAAGTGGGATGCCACCGACTTTTCATCACCTGAGACCATGATCAATCGATTATATGCGGTTTTTTCAAATACTTCTACTTGTGCACTGGTTACCTCCTTAATTTTTTTGTCCTTAAAAACATCGTCAAATCCTACCGTCTTTTTCAACTCTACTTTTGCATCAAAAAATGGATTATTGGCAAAATCACCACCTGAAACGAAGCGTATTTGTGAACTCAATAGATCTGATGTGCCGGGACTTGTAAACCCACTTGCTAAACTCTTCCAAGAATCCTGTTCGTTTGTGATACTTGCGTTCATAAAAGATTCCATTTCTAGGCCTATTTTAGCTTTCACTGAGCTCATATTCGCTAAACTAGAAGATTTGGCTGAGAGCTCGACAAATGGAAAGATAAAGATGGCGTCAGCTACATATACGTCTCCCAATTCTTTCGATATTTTAGGTCCCAAGTCCATGAATGTTCCCTTTTCTTTTCCATTTTTTGAAATACGCTTCACCATGTAGTCGAAGCCTTGGGGGGTTACCATTACAAAGCCGGTTGCTTGGGCATCGGAAGAAGCTCCCCCTTGCACCCTTGTGTAATCGGAGTAGAGTTCAATTTTGCTGGCTTCCTCTATTGTCATAATTTCGAAGCCTTGCTCTTTTAGTTGATCAACAAAAGACTTATAAGCATCGTCAATGACTTTTTGAAAATCTTCCACATCTACTCCTGCAATCTGCACACCCATTCTTGTAGAGGTACCTGAGGTGAAAGTAGTCCGGTTTGCTCGCTCATTGCGCTTTCCCATAGTCGAGGCTTCGGCTTCTTCAAACACTTCAAACAGTGCTTTAAAACTTCTGATATAAACTTTCTTAGGAGCTTTTCGGTGTTGCTTTTTCTTAACGTAACTGGTTACTTTCATATCTTTCTCCGTTAGGAAAGGTTCTGAAAATACATTTGAAAATAGGAGTACGCAAACAAGCAGTAAATTTTTCATGATTTAAGATTTTTTGTATAAACAAATTTCACTTGCTTTAGGGAAGAAAGAAATACCCCTTTAGCGGTATTTTTTCTCCGTGCTAGCACGGATCGGAAATTACGAAATATAGGATTTCTATTACTTAGCCAACTCGTCAGCCAAGCCCTGCTGTGTCCAACCCTTTTCCTTTCGGAGATATTTTATTTAGTATTAGTAATGCTTCATTTAGAAATTATAAATATAAAAACGAAATAAACCTAATTAGTAGGTGTTTGAATTTCATAGTTTTACAGTTTCATTTAGTGAATACTTCTTTTGAGTTTATTATGAGCTGTACGTAGTGGGATGAAAAAATCGTGAAATCATTCTCTTGCTGCCTTGAATTCACTTCCTTTGTACCATTTTGGGAAGTACTCCTCATTGGCTATTTTCAAGCCGACCTCAAAAAACAGTTGTAGATCTAACTGAACACCGCTTAATTCGGTGTTACTTGCTACATAGTTATCGGAAACTTGGTGATAATCATTTTCCACATAGTGAGCAAAAAAGGTCTTTGTTTCCTCTATGCTATGATCAAAACCTTCATATGCACCACTTGAATATAAGGCTGGGATGCCTATTTTGGCAAAGTTGAAATGATCTGACCTAAAGAAATAACCTTTTTCAGCTTCCGGGTCTGGAATAATATACCTGCCTTGTTTCTCTGCCACAGTCTTAGCGTATTCGTCCATTTCAGATTGCCCAAAACCTACAATGGTGAGGTCTTTCATTTTACCTGGGCTAAAAAGAGCATCCATGTTAATATTGGCTACCGTTTTACCCGGCTCAAATATCGGGTTGGCAGCATAGTAAGCGGATCCTAATAAGCCTTGTTCTTCCGCAGTAACCGCTAAAAATACGATTGAACGCTCAGTAGGTCCATTTTTCATAAAAGCTTCTGCTATAGCTAAAAGGCCTGCAGTTCCGGAGGCATTATCTACTGCTCCATTGTAGATGGAGTCTCCATCTAGTGTACTACCCACCCCTAAATGATCCCAATGTGCTGAATAGATGATGAATTCATCCTTTTGAGTGGTACCAGGAATCATGGCCACTACATTTTTAGAAACGTCTTTTTTGATTTTATTTTCGATGCTTACACTCACCTCTAAGCCTAAAGGGATCGCTTGAAAGTCCTTATTTCGCGCCAGCGTTTTATAGTCTTGTCCTTTCATAGCAGAAGCATCAAATAGCTTTTGTGTACTTTCCTGACTAATCCAGGATTCCACTTCTGCCAATGGCTGATCGCTTTCTATCACCATTCGAGCACCTGTCCAGCTAGATTCTATCACATTCCAGCCATAAGAAGCTGGCTTGGTATCGTGAATAATGATGACGCCCGCAGCTCCTTGCCTGGCTGCTTCTTCATATTTATAGGTCCAACGGCCGTAATAGGTCATGGCGTTACCTTTGAAAAGAGTGGAGTCACCTGACATAAAGCCAGGATCATTCACCAACACAACAGCCGTTTTTCCAGCCCAGTCTATTCCTTCATAATCATTCCAGTCATATTCAGGTGCCACGATGCCATAACCGGCAAATACCAATTCAGATTTCTCAAGGCTTACCTCTTCTTGTACCTTATTGGTGGTGGCCACAAAATCCTTCAGGTAGTTTAATTCGATATTGATACCATCGCCTGTGATGGTCATCTTTTCAGATGGAGTTCCAGTGATTTCTACCAGGGGTACATCTTGAAAATAGCTCCCGTTATTTCCGGGTTCCAGTCCTAATTTCTCAAATTCTGATTTTAAGTAATTGACCGTTTTTACTTCGCCTTCAGTGAAGGGCATCCTTCCCAGGAAGTCATCAGAAGCTAGTTCTGCAATGTGGTTTCTAAGTGTGCTTTCACTTACCTCAGGAACGTTAGCGCTTTCCGTTTTTTCAGTCTCACAACCCCATAGAAGAAGGGCAGCTAAAATTATTGAATAGTTTTTCATTGTAGTTTAATGGTTTAATTCTTTTAATGTAGCTCTTTTTATTAAGTTTTTTATATTCTAATCCCTACTAATAAGGTTTTTACTAAAAATCTCCTTCCCAATATTTCTCTTCGCCTTGCCGCGATTGGCTTGCCACTTCATATTTAACTTTAGGCGATATTGGTTTAGCAAGTTCTGATCTTTTATGGTTGAGATAAACTTTCATTGATATGATTAATAGAAGTGCTATGAATAGGGTTAAGATTAATTTATTCGATTTCATGGTCAGTGGTATCTTACGGTTAATAATTTTTTAGAGCTGCCTATCACAACAGCTAAAACTTAAATCAACTTAAGTTAAAAGAAGGAAAAAGAAAACCGATCGAGGACGGAGACCCTGTTTTACTGTCCGAAGGGGCTGGTTTTCTGTCCGAGGGAAATTTTGAGGTAAAATGAAGCTGCTTTGGGTAAAAGTGAGTGATTGAGCTTTTGAGTGATGATCTATTCAGTGGTACTAAATATCGCTTATCAGTATAAGATAGTAGCTGAAAAAAAACTTATTTCTTATCAAAAAATAGTTTCCATTTGGCTTCATCCGACTTGGGTGTAAGTAAGCTCACGGTTATTAAAGCGGTAAGGCTTAGCACTAAAGAAGGAATGGCTATGAAGTCTGTACTGATGGGCAAATTGAAGTCCCACAAGCTGAATGACACTCCTAAAGCAGTTAAGATTTTATTAAATATAGGAAAGAACATTCCTGCTATAATTGAAGAAATACCTCCAGCGGTAGTAACTCTCTTCCAAAAAAAGGAGGCAATCAACACTGGGGCTAAAGAGGCGCCAATCATAGTATAAGAAAGTAGTGCCAGATCAAGTATAGAGTCTGACAAAAACATAAGTGAATAAGCTAAAATGCCTACGAACACAATTGTAATTCTCTGTACATGAAGCAGCTTGCCGCTTGAGGCATTTCTAAAAAAGTAGGGCTGTAATAGATCACGTGTAACATTGGTGGAGGTGACCATTAACATCGTATTTCCGGTAGACAAAATGATGGCTACTCCAGCAGCAAAAAGTAAGGAACCAATGAAAGCAGGCACTTGCTCAAAACCTATTCTGAGAATTATTTCTTCTGCCATTGCATTATTAATAGTGATGCCATCACCTAAAAAGAAACGTGCATCTTCTGCATACAAACTGTAGCCTACTATAGCCACAGAGCACATCAGTAACTCAACGAATATTATACCAATTAGCATCCATAGCACAGCTTTTTTGGCTGATTGAGCATCTTTGGCAGAGGAGAATTTCTGGTAAACGCTACTCTCACTCATGAGTAACAGAAAGGTAGGTAACATAATCCCAATCATCCAGCTTATATCCTGACCCCCGAATACGGAGAGGTAATCTGGATTTTTAGATTCAATAGTTGAGATCACTTCATTGAAGCCTCCTCCAGATTCGATGGCAAAAGGTAGTACTAAAATCATCGAAACAATTAAAATAATACCATTAAAAACATCGACAGATACAATAGAAACCATTCCCGCTAAAGCAGTAAATGATATGATAATAATGCAGGAAATAAGCATACCTGTTTCAGCACTCATGCTGCCTTCCGTTATTATATTTAAGAGACGTCCTCCCCCTTTGAATTGATAGCCTGCGATAATGACATAAGCAACTATGATGGTGATAGTAGCTAGCAATTTAGCCGTTTTGTTGTATCGTGCTTCCAGAAGATCGGTCAGGGTGTACTTAGCTATTTTCCTGACACGTGCTGCGATAAAGTAAACCAAAATAATGCCTATCCATGCGCCCACAGAAAATAAGAGTGCAGAAAATCCAGACCGAAATGTTAATCCTGCCGCGGCAAAAAGACTCCCGGAACCAATCCAGGTACACACCAAAGTGCCCACCAAAAGATAAACAGGCACAGCCCGACCTGCTACAAGAAAATCTTCTTCAGTTTTTACAGACCTGCTTTTATAAATAATAACCCCAACAAGAATAAGCAGATATAAGATAGTAACTATTATATAGGTCATAACTCGAAATATTTAGTTTTAAAAGCTGTGAGATCTAGTACTCTGTTTCTAAAAAATGAGCGACAAAAGTGTTTTCATCAGACTCCATTTCACAAGTCCAGCTATCGATATACCATCTACCATTTTCGTAATGCAATTGGATACTATTTAAGCCTCTAATATTTGTAACCATTTCCGGGTCTGTTCTCACTTCAAATGCACTCCAAACTTGAGCGATGTTGCCAAATTGAGTAACTGTTCTTTTTAGTTCTTTTTCGAAGAAATCCTCTTTTGGTCGTAAGGCCAACGGAATATATTCGGACTCCAAGGCGTGTGATTCCGCTTTGCCATTTTCATCAAGCCTAGTTATGACGGCATTTTTTGAATGAATATATCGGTCTCTTTCAAACTGCCAGGGATCAGTACTTGAACCTGAAACTACATCGTAATAGGCCGCGATGATGGCGTCAATGGACTCTACATCTTTCCCGTATTTTTCACCAAGTGTTTGGCCAAAAGCTGCCCAACTGATAAGTAAGACTGTTAAAGTGGATAATAAAATTTTCATAAGTTTATTTTTTAGATAGTCTATTGAGTAATGAGAAATATGCTGCCTTTAGCTATACTGCTTTTTTTATCATTTAAAATTGAAGAATAGAGGGTTTCTGGTCTGTTTGTTTAGTTTCATTACCTCCAACCGATTACATTCTTTAAGCTATTTTCTAATAGCGGATTTGGTCCAATTTCATGATAGCTCGTGTTATTTTCAGGTAATATACCCACAATATTGACTGGCTTTTCCCCTTTATTCATAAATGCATGAGGAGCGCCAGCTGGAATTTTCACGATGTAGGGTCCAATTGCCGTAAATCGGTTTCCATTGATCATGTACTCGATGGTACCCTCATACACTATATGCAATTCTTCCATGCCGTGCGAATGCAATGGAGCACCTCCATTTGGCATTGCCATAGCCATGATTACAGAAAGTGATTTGAAATCATAATTTTCACCCTCAGCTATATAACCCAATTCACCAGGATGGTCATAATATTTCTTTAAATGCTTAGGCTCAATAATATAATCAGATGTGTCAAATTGTACTTGTGACTGTATCACAAAACTTGAATCAGGGATTTGATTGAATCCAAAAGTTTTAACCGGCCTTTTCAATGATTCATGGTTCTCAGAACACCCAAGCAGGCACACATAAGTCAGGAATAGTAAGGTTCTATTCATATAATTATTTTATTTAGATAGAATTGTTGCCTGCTGGCTTTTCAATTTCTTTAATATTAGATTTTAAATCAATCAGTCAAATTCTCTTTTACAATGACTGATCTGGTTGTGGCAGAATTCTTTCTTAATTCCGCTACTTTTTGATATTCAACCGAGTTTATGAATTTTTGAAGTTCCTCCATTGAATTCCATTCCAAAATTATTAATCTATTAGGATTCCAATTTCCTTCTCCGGGTATGACTTTTTTGTCAGGATCTTTGTCAAACTCCATCCCTCCAGAACGAACTAAATATTGTCCTCCATATTTCATTATGATGGGTTCCACTTCTATTCTGTATTGTTCATACATAATGGTGTCATTGACCGTAATGTCTAGGACAACAAAAATCTTCGGTGATGAAGTATCTTTAGATTGCTCTGTTTGTGCCTGAACAGCTATTGTACAGAACAATAAAATTGCTATCAGATTGGTTATTTTTGCTCTCATGTGCTTATTATTGATAATGTTATTATTCCAATTTCAAGAACCTCGCAGCATTGCTATAAAAAATACCTTCTTTTTCCTCTTCGGTGAGGAAGTCGAGACTATTCAAAAAATCGATTGATTTACCTATTGCATAAGGCCATATCATTTGGTCTGAGCCAAACATCACTCTGTCCAGGTATCCTGCATGCTTTATGTTTTTGAGAAATTCTATAATATAACGTTGCGTATTGGGTTCCACCCAAAGCATGACACCCAGATCAGTGTATAGCTGTGGGTAGTAGGCCATCAGTCGGATGGCATGCTCAGGCCAGTCTTCACCACCGGCATGCATCAGATAGATTCTGAGTTTCGGATAGTTGACCAGCACATCTTCAATCAGGTAGGGATCGCCTAATTTAAGCCTTGCTTTTGGGGCCCAACTGTAAGTGCCGCCCGGGTCTCCACCACCAGTATGCACGGCTACCGGAATATCATATTTTTCGCAAATTCTCAGGTAAGGTTGCCAGATTTCATCGCTTAGGGTGGTACCACTGTAGTAGGCACCAATTTCTCCGAATACTTCAATTTCCCCATCCTTTATCATTTGCTCAAACCTGATTGTATCCATGTTGTAGGTATCAGGAGCAAACTGCAAAATGCCCTTAATCACCCGATCGGAATTATCTTTTTCTGCCCATATTGCTACGCTCTCAGGGTTTCCGCTCACCATTGCCTTGACAATATTGAATTGCTCAAAATACTTAAAAGTCTCCAGACGATGTTCTTCAGCATTTGTTGAACCTTTGATTCCATAATGATCTGTAGCCGGTTCTCTTTCCCCAAAGTCGCTATCAGAGTAGGAATGAACGTGCATGTCGATAATTCTCGTTTGCGCTTCTGCGCAGGCAAAAGAAATTATTAGTGCAAGTAAAGTAAAATGGTATTTTTTCATATGTATATAATTGTTTATTAAAACCTGCTCCATAGGAATCCCTAAGGAAGAATAGTCAAAGTTAAGAAGCATAGTAAACCAACCTTTAACGACCTGTTATATTCATTTCGGTTGGTATGCTCGGTTTATGACTATTGCATTAATATTTTTGCGATTTCAGTTTTGTAGATTTCAGTATTCGTAATTCCATTATGCCCAAGTCCATTAAGTGTAATTAATTTGTCCTGGGGTTTAAAGAGTTCTTTAAGTTTTAATGAAGATCCATAATAGATCACATTATCTTGATCGCCATGAAGAATTACCACCGGCATGTTACAGTCTTTCAAATATTCGTTGGTGGCAAATTTATATTTCAAGAGAAATGTAGGAGCCAATGGACTTAACCGTTTTAATAGGTCTGTTAAATTAAAATAGGGAGCTTGTAAGATGAGTAATTTCGGATTATTGGTTGAGGCAAGATGTGCAGAAGGTCCTGATCCTATTGAGTAGCCGAGAACAATGATATTTTCCTCAAAATATTCTTTTCGCATTTCATCATAGGCAGTTTGTATATCTTGATAAAGCTGTTCTTGACTACTAATTGAACCTTCACTTTTGCCATACCCTCGGTAATCAAGTATAAAAACATCGTAGTTTAAATCGGTATAGACCTCAGCAACATTCCCCCAAGAGCTGAGTGAACCTGAATTTCCATGCAAATAGAAAAGTAGGCCTTTGGAACTATCTGATTTAAATAATAGTCCATTGAGTGAGATGCCGTCAGTTGTCTTAATATTCAGCTCTTCGAATGACTGATTAAAGCTAAACTGATAATCCTCGCCTAACTTTTCGGGAGTGAATATTAGTTTTTCTTGAAACCCATAAAAAAGTGCACAGAAAATGATTAAAAGAATGATTATTACCTGGATTATTCTTACGACTACTTTCTTCATTGTTGTGATTTTCTATAATGACGCTCTACGATTGGCTCATGACAATCAAGTTGTCATTATACCTTCTCTGTGAGTATCTATGTTTTAGTTTTTTCTCTTCCTTCTGACAATTCGCTGTCTAAACTATCGATGATAAAAACAGCCGATAACTTAAATCTAATTAAGTGATTACCCATTAAAACAGAAACCGATCTAGGACGAAGCACCTGGTTTATTGTCCGAAGGTGTGGGTTTTCTGTCCGAAGGAAATTTTAGGAAGAAAGGGGAATAGGAGCTAAGCTAAATAAGGACTTCATAGCATAACTTGTTAGCTGCTGGAATTTCGCGTATTAATGAAGACTGATAACTTTTGTCACAGTCCACTTCTCTTCCGTTTGCTTCCAAATCAATATAAACCTACTTGCTTTAGATTTAATTTCTGGTGTTTTTTTGTCATTAAATGTATGATATCCAATTTCAACAGCTCCGTAATCTTTTATAGGGTACACCTCTATACTTCCTTTAATTAATGTTCTCGTAGTCTTATTACAAATATTGTTTTTTATGGCAATTAGAACTTTTTCCTTTGAGGTGGACAAGCCTCCTTCATCGTGAAAAAATTCTAAATCTTCTGAATAAAGAGCGGTTTGCGTATCCATATCACAAGAATTGTAGGCATCAAATAATTTTTTATCTAAGGACACAATCGTTTCATACAATTCTTGATTGACTGGCATATAGTCTCTACCTAAAATATCTTTATATGTCTCTTGTGAATAGAGTACTGAAGACTGCAATAGAATAGATGAGATAAAAATAATTCTTACTTTTTGAAAAATCATATCATTTTGAATTTAGGTTAATGGGTTCTAGTTTTTGCATATAACGTCCAAGTATATGAAGCGTAGTGACCGAATGGGGGCTATGATTTCATATACAGCGTTATACTTATTTTTCATTTGTTTCAATATTGTCGATAAACCTCATAATTTCGCTATTAATCGTGTCGTTGTAGGAAGTAATAAAAACAAAATGATCTTTTCCATACATTTCAAAAAGAGTTGAATTTGGTATTCTTTTGGCAGCATTCTGTGAGTGAGAAAAGGGCACATTGTCATCTTCATCTCCATGAAATAGGATGGTTGGTGATGTTATTTTCTCAAATTCAAAGTCTTTTAAATTTAGAAACTCTTTCGTGTCGTTTTCTATTCCCTCCTCTACAGATGCGAATGGGTATAAACCTCTTTCTACAAACCAATCCATCTTTTCCCCCTCTTCCTTTGATACTTGAGTTTTAGCAATTTGAATTCCTAGCCATGTACCAAACTCTGTCTGGAAAAATGAGTTTAAAAGGCCCCCTTCTTCTTCTGGTTCCTCAATTTTTTCGGAAACTGCAGCTCTCAAGATCAGCCCTGCGCACCTTTCAGGATAGTCGATTGCAAACTGGATGCTTACCGGTCCACCTCCAGAAATTCCATTGACATATATAGAATCAATTTTCAGCTTATCTAATAAGCTTTTATACAGTGCCGCTTCGTCTTTGGGAGTTCCGCCTGAGGATAAAGGAGTTTGATAATAGCCCGGTCTAGAAACTCCTAATACGCTAAATTCTTTATCAAGAAATGATTCGCCTCCCGTAACATGCACGCTACCAGGTGTGCCGTGAATAACGAGCATATATGGGGCTGAAGTACCCTTTAAAGTATATTCCACAGGCCCTTCGGCTGTAGTTATGACTTTCGAATTTTGAGGTAAATTTTGAAGCACGCTTTTTTTCCAAAAGAAAAAAGTGACATAGAGTCCAAGCATTAAAACTATAATAAGCCCAATAATTGATATTAAAATTCGCTTAATCCACTTAAGTATCTTTTTCATTTTTAATTAGGTATAAGAATTGGCTAATGACATAAAAGTTGTCATTATACCTTTTTTGTTCGTTCGTATTTTTTATTTCTTCTCTATCCTCCGATAAATTTTATGTAAAATATCAAAGCTCCGAAACGATGTAAACTCAAATAATACATTTAATTAAGCGCTAATCCATGAAACCAAAAACCGATTAAGGACGAAGACCTTGGTTTATTGTCCGAAGGGGGTGGTTTTATGTCCGAAGGAAAATAGGAGCAATTGGAATTAGGATCAATCTATGCTGCTTTTTGACTTGTTATTAGCTTTATTGATATCCAATTTGTACCGCTATTAAAATAGCAATAGCAGCAATTCCCAAGATTAAGAGGGTAGGTTTTATGATAAACTTGATCCAATGATTGTATTTAATTCCTGCGAGGGCTAATACAGCCATTAAAGCACCATTTGTAGGCACAATCATATCCATTGTGATAGCTCCGTACTGATAAGCAAGAACGCACACTTGCCGTGACAGGCCAATCAAATCAGCCAGTGGTGTTAAAATGGGCATCGTTAGAATAGCCTGTCCTGAGTAGCTTGGTATAGGAAAATGAAGAATGGCTTGTGATACCATCATCAAAACAGCAGAAATGGAGGGGGAAATATTTTTTAAAGGAGAAAAAAGTCCGTACACAATAGTGTCCACAATGAATCCCTCACTCAAAATAATTGAAATACTATTTGCAAGACCAATAATTATACAAGCAAAAACCATTTCTTTAAAACCGTCAACATATAGCTCAGTAGTCCTATTGAAACCAAAATTTGCAATTAATCCACATACTAAGCCTAAAGCAAAAAAGCAGGCAGACATTTCAATAAAACCCCAGCTTAGCACAATCAAGCCATAGGTAACGATAGCAAATGTAAGGGCAAGTAATGCCAAAATTATTTTGTTTCTAACCGTTAGTCCTGTTATCTCCAATTCCAGTTTAACTTTCTCCACGCGGTTTTTCCTCGCATAGTGAAGGACGATTAAGGTCCAAACTATAGCGGCAATCAGCAGAAATACTAATCTGTAGGCTGTGCCTGATAGTAATTCGAGCTCGGCTTCTTTTTGAGCAATCACCACTCCAAAAGGATTAAAAGGGCTGAAGGCAGCGCCAACAACGGCTGATCCATAGCTGGCTGTTACGATTGTTGATGGATTGTAGCCAAGGGTTCGTCCAAACAATAGTAAAATAGGCGTCAAGGCTATAATTTCTTCTTGTAATCCAATGGTAAATCCGGCAGTGAAGAACAATAAGATGATAATTGCCAATGCAAATAGCTCTTTTCCTTTCAGTAATGTGATGAGTTGATTCAACCCCTGATTAAGCGCTCCCGTCTTTTCAATTAAATAGAAACATCCGCCCAGCAGTAGAATTAATGTAATTAAATCAGCTCGCCCAGCAATACCCTTGGGTATGGCCAGGAGCGCATTGAAAGCTGAGAGATGTGGTGCTTCTTTTTGCTCATATGAATTGGGTACCACATTGTTTCGGTTATTTATCGTATCGAATTCTCGCTGATAGTTTCCCTTAGGAATGATGAAGGTTAATACCCATGCAAAAAGTATTGCAGAAAGTATAATGACGAATGCGTTAGGGAATTTATTCATACTGTTTTTATTGCTAATGTTTTGTAATTGCAGAATACCATTGCTGAGGGAACATTGCTTCGAAAAGCTTTAACCTCAAATAGTAAACCTAATTAAGTGCTTACACCTGCAAATAGAAACCGATCAAGGACGAAGACCCTGGTTTGTTGTCCGAAGGGGGTGGTTTTCTGTCCGAAGGAAAGTTTAGGAGTAAAGGGGCATCTATCTCATTTAATTTCCATTTTGCACCGGATAGCCAAGCTGTCCCCACACCAGGATGCCCTCGTCAAGAATAGCGGTATTTTTAAAGCCATTTCTTCTGAGGGTGTTCATCACTTTTCCTGAGGCGGCATGCGGACAGGCGCAATAGGCGATGACCCAGGTGCTGTCGTTGGGGATGGTATTCACAAATGTTTCTGGCTCCTCATAATATGGCACAGGAATAGAGCCTGGAATATGCATTTGGCGCCATGCTACTTCCGATCTGGCATCTAGAATTACGATGCGCAAACTATCCTGCAAGGCTTTCATCAATTGTTCAGCAGGTAAATATTTCCCTTCTCTTAAAGTAAATTGAGGTGATTTGCTGTTCGGATTTAAGATATAATTCTCAGGCCTAGGGATGGACACTGTATCTTTTTGAGGAATATCCCAGCCTGCAGCTCTGCTGCGGAGGAAGGCAGTAATCCCATCTATTTCTTCATCATTCAACTGCTCTTTAAATGCAATCATTGGTGTGCCATCACGCCCTTCGGCTATGGCATAACGTAGAAAATGATCCGTGGCGGTAGCTAAAAGCATGGAGTTTCCTAAAGCAGGAGCAGAAATACCTTCGCCTTCTTTGCCGTGGCAGACAGAGCAATTGGTGTTATATAGTTTTTCGCCTAGTGCAATATCCCCTTTTATAGGCTCCCGAGACAATGTTATCCCTTCTTCTACACCAGCCTTTTCGTATAGCCACTTTAGCAGCAACTCTATTTCAATATACTCTAATGGCCCGCCTTGCAGATCTCGATATCCTGCCATAGCTGTACCTTCTCGACCGTACTGGATAGTATATCGCATGAAATTGGTGCCTTTGCTAGTCGCTAATAATGAATTTGACCTCAAGGATGGTGCGTTATCTGCTGCATATCCCTGGCGATCATCCCCATGGCATAGTGCACAATACTTCGCATATAATTGAGACGCATGCAAGGTGGCGGTGCTATCAAGCGGAGCATCTGGTCTTAATCTAAGTGCCATAGCTCCTTGTTCTTGAGGCTCCTGAATGAATTCAAGCTGCACACCTTTTGCATAGGCTGGAAATACCACCAATCGTTGCGCGGAATCCAGAATTGTTATGGCGTCTTCAGGTAATCTTTCCTGAAGGAAAGTCTGCGTTTTCAGTAAATCTTCCACTTCAAAACGCACGGCATAGAGACCCTGTCCATTCGTTTTTAAAAAAGTAGAAATCTCATCATCAACAGAAGCTGGGGCCATTAAATGGATTTCCTGATTTCGTATCAGCCTAAATCGGGCTATGTTTTTAGAATTATCTGATTTTAATTGCACTAAACCCATTTTCTCATACGCTTTAATAGCATCTTCCAAGTCATTAACTGCAATGACAATTGCTGCCGTTCCTACCACTCCATTAGGGTGTACATTGTATCTGCGCCCGTATGCGTAATAAGTATTCCACTGCTTTTGCATGCCTGGGTAATCGAAATCTATATATTCTACAAAGGCAGGCTGCTGAGCCATTTGATCCTGACTAGCAAAATGAAGCCTGCGTGTATCCGGTCCGCCGGCATCTCTTGACCAACCCTTGGGGGTTTCTGCTGAACTGCGATAAGCCATTGCAGAATCCATTTGGAAGCCTTGAGAGGTGAGCCAATTCGAAGTGGAATCAGTAGAGGAGCTGGATACTGAATATATTTTACGATGCTTATTTTTGTTTAAAAAAGACGCAATAGCTGCTGCCTTTTGCTCCTCAGCAATAGAATCATCAGGAGCAAGTAGTTCGAAACCAGACATGTCCGGAAAGGAAATCGCGGCCACATTGATCCCGGCAACTGCCGATTTTTCAGTTTTAGCAGGCACATTAAAACCTAAAGTATCTCTATAGTAGGTGCGAGCGCGGCTCATCTCCTCCACCAATAAAGTAGCACTATTGATACCAAAGCCAGAGCCAATAAGGTATGGCTCCTCTTTTTCTGGACCGCAAGCAGATAATGCAAAGAAAAAAAACAATATCGCTGCCAGGGTGATTTGTTTTAGAGAATTCGTGGTATTTTCTATCATCAATTAGAACTGGATAATTTTATACTTACTACATTTAGCGACAACTGCGAAGAACTACTTGCCTTCACTTATAATTGCCACTAATTTTTCTTTTGCTTTATTGAAATGTGCCTCAAGTTTAGGGATATCAGCTTCTCCAAAACCATTTTTCAAATTCTGCTCTGATACTTTTAAAATCTCGAGAAGTTTTTCGGCAGCACTAACCTTAGTTTTGCTTTCTATGCTCCCTATTTCTTTAAACCAAATAGGAGAGCTTTCAGCAAATATAAAAGCATCCATCATTGGCCATTCGGACTTAGTGCCAGAAACTCTGGCTGTAACCCAACCGCCTTCAGGTACTTTGATACTCCCTGTATATGTTTCGCTAGTTCCTTTCTTACTTTTAGCATCCCAAACTACCTTCCCATTGACAAAAATTTCCACCCTATCATAATCAACTGGTGAGTGCACAGTAAGCTTCCAATTGGCTTTGTCTTTTTCCGATGTAATGACGTCACCCACTTCCTTATCCTCTACTGAAAATAAGATTTGAGGACCATTGCTCACAAAACTTTTGCCTTCTTTTAGTGCTTTAAGGTAGCTTTCTAAGGTTAATTCGCCTTCAGTTTTCACATATACTCTAGTTGCGCCAATGGCCATGGTTCTGTAAAAGTCATTCATCACATCACTACCTGCAGATAGCGCAAGCGGAATACCGAGGTTAAGAAACTCATGCCATAAGGCAGCAGTACCAATTTCATCTGTCCAAAGGCAGCCGACTTCTAAAATGTCTACATCCCCTAAAACAACATCTGCTGTTAATGAAATGGGGACCTCACGGGCATTCCCTTCTTTGAAAGGATCTCTTGCTCCCACAGGGTGAACATATCCGCCAAGTCCACCTCTTTCACGAGCAAAACGCAGTGGTGAAGCATTTAGCCTGTCATCATTTCCATAAATATCATAAGAGGGACCCCAAACCCAAGGCCAGTATAGTTCCTTAGCGCCTATTAAATTTATATGACCTAAGAAATGCGACCGTACTTCCTGACCAAAAGATATGATGGGAGATTCATTGCTTTCCCAACTAATCAGGTCTTGCTCAAGAAATCTATTTCCCAGGTTTGCTACTAAAGGGAAAGCAATGTCTAGCTCCTCCGCTTTAAGGTCTAGGCGAATATCTTCAGGATCCAATTGGTAGGTGCCACCATAATTTAAATGAAAATGATTATCTGCTGCATACCATCCATTTTGTTTTGCATTCCAAATCCTGTCCAGTTTTATTTCTGTGGTAGTAGTTCCTGATGCTAATGTTATTTCTTGATTCTTTTTAACTGTAGAAAAGCCATGAACCGCAGTAATGCTTAGCTTTCCTAGAGGGGCTTCTATCTCTATTTCTCCGGGCGAGTAAAAAAATACCGTTCCATTTTGACCTTCTGAGTGTACAACACCTGATTTGGGAATGATGGGGTGTCCATTTTCATCAACAACACTCATTCTCACGGCTTCGGTTTTTCCATCCACCAAACTTATAATTTTAAGTTTTCCAGTTGCTTTGCCCCAGTCCCATTTCTTCACTTTTAATACCTCAGGCGAACCACCATAGACTGATATTCTTTTTAGTTCAGACCGCTCACTTTTGATTATTTTCTGTGTAATAGACCCAATCACCATCATAACTGAATTTTGGAGACAAAGGGAGTCCATTGCTTTTGGTCAATAGCATTTTACTTTTCGGAACGAGGATATTTAGCAAGTGCAGCTCATAATCGTCTCCGTTGGCCCAGGTATAGGCTAAGGTTTTGTTATCAGGCGACAAGCTGAAAGCGGCCTGCGACATGAAGTTGTCTTCTATCAAAAGGGAGGAAGTTCCTTTTTCCACATCTAACAATTTTATGGCATCGTATGAAAATCCTTTTTTATCAAGATAGACGATATGATCTCCATTACTAGTTGGAACAGGAAGCCGCACGATTTTACTTTCCTCGGTTAGCGCCTAAGTTTCTAAGGTCGAAAGGTTTAATTTCCAAAGGTCGAAAGCTCCATTTTTTGCCGAAGAATAATAAATGAAATTCCCATCTGCTGAAAAGATTGGATCTAAATCCAAGGCGTTAGAATTCACTAAAATTGTTTCGGTCTTATCCTTCAAATCTAGAAGTACTATTTGCATATTAAGGCTATTATCACGGACAAAGACTATTTTACTTCCATCAGGAGACCACTTAGGACTGAAATCCATATCAGTAGAAAAGGTTAGCCTTTTGGCTTCTAATGTTTGCAGATTCATAAGCCATAACCAACCTTTAGCTGAAAAAACCACCTGGTCATTTGAGGGTGAGGGAGCAGGTTCGGTGGGTCCGGGATTTAAAACTGGTAATTCAAACCCTTCCAAATAAACGTGATGTCCAAAACCCTCCACTAATGGGTATCGGTTTGACCATTGCGCTTGAACAGAAAAAGAAAGTGAAATCAGTAGACTTAAAATTACATATTTCATATTTTTTAGTTTAGTGGTACAATATAAGTGATTATTTTATCTTTTTTTAAGAATTTAATAGGCGTATGTATATAGTGATATTCATTATTTTTAAAAATTATTTTATTGTTATCATCGGTCTAGCTGTAGTAATTATGATGATGTTAAAATGCATCTTATTTCAGATTTATATGCTTTAATGTAATGTAAATAGAAGGTCAACAATACTATTCCTCTCTTGGCAAACGCACATCCTCTTGTGCAATTTGATAGACAAGCGCTGCAATAACAGTAGCATTTATCATCCTATCACGTTCTGGAACATATTCTAAAAAATCGATATCGGTAAGTAGCATCCTGTTTATAAGGTTAAATTTTTTGAATGGTATGCACTTACTTCTATTCTTCAGATTTATTAAGCCGTTCTAAGTATCCTTTTTTTAGAAATTGAGTCCCCTCTTTTTCATATTCAGGTGTGTAAACCGTATAGTGATCTCCCGGAAAATAAGCAAATTGAATGTTTGAGACCAACTCTTTCATCTGTGTTTCTAGCAACATCGCAGCATAGTTCAAAAGGAAATTATCTCGAGTTCCAATGGAAATTCTTATTTTCCCATCCAATTCGGACTTTAATGATCTTAAGGTGAGTTTTTCCATTAGTAGTGCTTTTACTTATTCTCTTGCTCAATAGAAGAAGTAGTCAAACCCGCTTTCATCAAGATGTTGGCTTCGTAGCAGCGTTCACCAAATCCCAGAATTCTTCCCTGTTATTGGTGCGAGGAAACTCCTTTGCGGGGATCTCCATGTTTAAAAACTTGCACAAAGGTTCCCATCCTTCCTTTACCTGATATACCAATAGTTGCTTTGGTGGGATTAAATCCCGAACTGCTTTATTATGTGCTTCATATCTATTTGCCAGGCCCTCAAAATCAAGGCCCATGGGAAAACCTGATTTTTCAATAACCCTCACTACCATATTGAGCCATTCCTGTACTGGAGGAGGTGCTTTTTCCCTATCGGTAAGCAGTTTATAGATAGTAGAACCAAAGCTTTCTGCCCAAGACTCTTTGCTACGGTGGGTTAAAATAAATTTTGCATTCGGATAACTTGCATACAACTCTTTGTAAAATGCAGCGGTAGGCCAATCAACCGCGCTTTGCATACCTTCATAAACAGCTTCAAAATTGGTCGGATTATTCAGTGCTTCATTCCATAGAGGCAGTTGAACTGCCATGTTTTGAGCCACACGCTCCATGTGATGGCAAGGTCCCAACTGTAGTTCTTCCAATGCTGTTTTTAACGAATAGGTGCCGGTTCTGCCAAGGCCTAATCCAATAACTTTCAATTCCATAATCATCCCTTTTGGTGCCTACTGTAATCGGGTTTCGGCTTTCCCGCTTTTTTTATGAACCCTCCTTATTACTTATTCGGCATTACGCGCTTCTCATTCAATTTCTATCAAAAGTCAATTCTAGTAACATCAATAATAAAGTCGGTTGATGTCGTAGCTTTTTCATAATATTTCGATTTGAATTAAGGTAAATGGAGGATAATTTTAGTTTTACCTCGAGCCCTCCTCAAAATAAGTAAGAACATAAAACCACGTTTAGTATAGCACGCTTGTCATATTTGATAACTAAACTAAATAAGCGCTAATTCATGAAAATAAAAACCGATCAAGGACGAAGACTCTGATTTTTTGTCCGAAGGTGCTGGTTTTCTGACCGAAGGAAATTTTAGCATTGAAGGAAAGCAGGGTGGAAAATATTTAGCCTGTCCTGCTCATATTTTTTAATTAGTTAGCAACTGTCACTTTATATCTTCCACATCGTTATAAATATCCCATACTGATTCCCATTTGCCATTAGGTTGTTTCTTACTCAATATCATCCACTTGTAAGTTCCCCTCGCTTCTTCGTAATCATTTTGTAGAGAGCCAGAACCCCTGATTACGGCCCAATCGTCAAGAACAAATACTTCCTTTACAGTTTCTGTCATTTGTATTTGAGTCGAATCATTTCTTTTATTAAAATTTTTTTCGTAGAAGTCTTTAATCGTGGCTCTTCCGTGATATGATGGTTGGTCTGGAACCATAAATACAGCATTTTCCGAGTATGTGTTAGCACATCCTTCAGCGTCTCCGTTTATCCAGGCGGTTACAAATTCGTTCGTTACTGCTTGAATCATTTCAAAGTCGGAACCACTGCTTACTATTTCATTTTTAGGTTCATCAGTAGATTTATTGTAGAAAGCACCTCCCATGAAGCCTATGATAAGCAAGACAGTAGCTGCAAGAATTTTAAGGATTGGTTTATTCATAATTAGTTGGTTATTATAATATTTGCTGTTGTGTGCTGTTTCAATGTTATTTCTTTGATTGTAGTTGACTTCTTAAACTTACCTCGTCTGGAAATCCCCATTGTTCGATAATTTTTCCGTTTGCTAACCGATAAATTGAAGTTTCATAAATAATAACTTTATTACCAGTAGAATCAACGCCATTAAAAGCCCCTTGATGAGTACCTGTCGATTTATACCTTGTCACTACTTTGTCACCTTCAGCAATAATGTCAACAATCTCTTCTGTCCAATCTGGAAATGACTTTTTGTGATTTATAATTGAATTTTTTGCTCCTTCAATTCCATACCATTCGAGTCCGCCTATAAAATGGCAAACAAAGTCTGGGGATATTATTGTATCGAGAAGACTTGTCTGTCCGTTAGACCAAACATTATGATATTTTTTTACAATATCTCTATTACCGTCTAAATTAATTTCTTGTGTATTTGATTTGCAACTGTAAGTAATGATACACGCTGTAATAATTAATACTGATAAGATATGGTTTTTCATTTTGTTGTTTGTTTAAATGATTTTTTTAATGGTCTTTAAATAAAATTGATGTCGTTCTTAAAAATGACCCACAACAATTGGCTGATTACATAAAAGTTGAAATTTCACTTTTTTTGGGCGTCCGTATATTTTATTTCTTCTCTTCCTTCCGATAATTACTCGTTTAATTAGCGATGTTGAGAAAAGCCGAAAACTCAAGTAGTGAATCTAATTAAGCGTTTAGCTATGAAAATAGAAACCGATCAAGGACGAACACCCTGATTTACTGTCCGAAGGGGGTGGTTTTGTGTCCGAAGGCCACAGGGACCAGAGCTAAAAGAAGTTTCAGTCATAGTAGGTTATCCTTACTATAAAATGCTGTTGACAATAGAAAAAGTTAAGGAGGGTAGCCTTAAATTAAGGCTTGCTGTTACAAGCTGAACAACTTCATACTATCAAAACCTATGTAGTTGGCTGTACTTTACCCCTTGTCTTGAAGTAGTGATCTGTCAATAAATAGGCTATACAGTTTATTGCTAGGCCTACAGCTGTGGATGGAATGGCTAGGTGGCCAAAGTGCCTCCAAAGAAAAAATCCTATAAGACCTCCGATCATTCCTGCTATAGCAGCTTGCCAGTAATGTTGTTTTTTTACTATTGAAAGAAAGATGATAGGAACCATTATTGGGATATAAATTTCTAGCTGAGCCATTAAGGCATTAAGTACAGAATCAAGAAAACTGGCTACAACAATAGCTACCACCCCTAAGGCTATCGTATACATTTTTGAATACAATAGTTTTTTATCATCAGTGATTTTTGGATTAATAGCTTCCAAAATATCTTGTGAAAAGCTGCTACTCGAAGCATTAATTACAGAATCTTGAGTAGACATCACTACACCTATCATAGCAATAATAAAAATGCCATAAATTAGGGTAGGGAATTGTTTTTCAGCCGCAAATAGTAGGATTTGGTCACTATCTCCCAAATTGGGGTAAAGGTAAGCGGCTACGCTTCCAATGAACACCATGAGAATGAGCCAGAAAAAAATAAAGCTTCCCGCATAAACAGCGGAGTTTCGGGCTACTTTTTTATTTTTAGAAGCAAGAAATCGATTCATGGTACTTCCGTCTAGTCCAACATTGCCTAATAAAAATAAAAGTGCCGTACCCAATATCAAGGTGAAATCACTCGCGCTAAAGGCAGCTTCAGTGGTTTTTGTTGCAAAGGTAGTGTAGGCCGACCACTCGAAGCCTTCAGAGAAAATCATCAGTAAAACCAAAATCGGAATAAGCACAACGAAATGTATAAATTGTATGGCATCTGTTTGAATGGTGGCTCTAATTCCTCCATATAAAGAATATACAGTTACCATGGCGGTCATGATGGCTATAGAGGCTAGCTTCGGAAAGCCAAAAACATTGTTGATCAATTCTCCGCCAGCATAACTCATGGCTACTGCAACTGAAGACAGAAGGATTACATTGACAGCCCCTACAAGGATGCGCACAGAAACATGATTATGGCTGTTAGTACCTCCTGCTATATCACCCATTGAAAAACTCTTTGAAAATTTTGTTCTGATGATAGGAACTAGAAAGATGGCGACAAGCACTAAACTAATACCGGCAATAGGAGCGATCAATGCCAAAAACATACCGTTACTGAATCCATCTCTTACCATGCCTAAGGTCCAACCGGGGCCAATATAGGTAGCACTCAAGGAGGCGAATATGAGAAAGGTACCCATGCTTCTTCCAGCTACCGAGAACTCTTCAAAATCTCCTTTTTTTTCTGAAATAAATAACTACCCCAAGATAAAGGATGCCAAAAAGGATGATCATTGCTTGTGTTGCTGTCATTTGTATTTCCTTTTTTATTAAAATAATAAAAATACTGTTTTCGCTAAATAAGGCCTTTGGATAGCCTTAGAAAACCGATCAAGGACGAACACCCTGATTTACTGTCCGAAGGGGGTGGTTTTGTGTCCGAAGGAAAATTTAGGGGTGATTGTAAATAGAATTAAAGCTAATAGATATTTATTTTGATTGGTTTTATTACAATTAGTCAGCAGTATTTTTTTTATAAAATTCAATGATCAATTCAGCAAGCTCTTCGCCCTTTCCTCCTCACTATCGGCTAAGGTTTTCCCTCCATTTCATGAATATAATCCAGCAGCTTTTCAAACCTGTAGTCCTTTTCTCCTGTTGGAATTCTTTTGGTTAAAAAAATATCTGTCATCAATTTTGGCTGTTATAGAGCCTAAACTGTTGGAAACCGTGAATATAATTCCACTCATGGCCAATGCGGTTGAAAAAAAGGCTCAGTTTCACCTTCAGGAACTTCCTGAATGAAATAGGATGCAATAAAATCCTGAAGCTCAGGTGTTGGTGGAAAGCTACTGTTCTTTATGCATTTACTCTTTCAGTAAGGCCTGGTAGACCAAGGCTCTCAGTTTGTCTTGGTCATCAATTCCTTTCGCAGGGATCAATTGTGTGAAATAAACCACGATAAGTTGTTCTTCAGGATCTACCCAGTAGGTAGAGTGGTAGGCTCCACCCCAGCCATACTCTCCTTTTGATCCTAGCAAACCCCTTGCTCCTAAATCAGTAACCATAGAAAAACCTAAACCAAATCCGGTACCTTGTTCCCAGGGAAAAGGAACCTCTCCCAGGTGATTGGTCGTCATGAGTTCTACAGTTTTAGGTGAAATGATTCGCTTCCCGTTGAACTCGCCTTTATTTAACATCATTTGGAGGAATTTAGCGTAATCTACTGCAGTACTTAAGTAACCTGCACCACCCGAAAAACTCTTTCGAGGCCCATTGAGGTATGCTCCTTGCCCCACCATTTTCCCAGCATCAGCAGCTCTTTGCAAGCCCTCTTCTGTGGAAGAGTAAACAGCAGTGAGTCGCTCTTTTTTATTGCTTGGTAGATAAAAATGAGTATCATTCATTCCCAGCGGATCAAGTATGCGGTTTTCAAGGAATGTGTTCAAAGACTCACCGGATATCACTTCGACTAATGCTCCTAATATATCAGTATTGTACCCGTATATAAATTTTTCTCCTGGTTGCGCTTCAAATGGCAAGCTGGCCATTCTTGTTACAGTTGCCTGTATGGGTTCATCGCGGTCAGCAAAATACCAACCCTGAATCTTTGCTTTCTCCCAAAGCTCACTGGCTATCCCTCCACCATATCCGATTCCTGCAGTGTGTGTTAGCAAATCGCGAATGGTAATGGGCCTCTTCGCTTTTACAATCTCATAGCCACCATCTTCTATAGGTTCAGCCACTGTAGTCTCATTAAAGGCGGGGATGTATTTCCCTACGGGGTCTGAAATTAACAATTTACCTTCCTCCTGAAGCAGCATTATTCCCACACTTACGATGGCCTTTGTTTGCGAAGCTATACGGAAAATCGAATTATCCGTCATTGGAATATTGTTTTCGATATCGCTTTTTCCAAAAGATTCGAAATAAGCTATTTGGCCTCGCCTGGCTACCAATATCACTGCCCCTGATAATTTTTCATTTTTTACATAATCTTGAAATGTATTGGTTAAATATGCTAACCTTTCAGATGACATGCCGACTTTTTCAGGCTCTGTTTTCTGCAATTCCTGAGCAAGCAGATTCGAATGCAGTACTAATACTAAAACAAAGGTGATAAGCTTAGTTGAATTGATTGTTTTCATCAAATTTAATTTAAAATCAAATTACATTAGGTGGTTTGAGTGGTTCTATGAGATTCCAGCATTTCTAGTTGGTTTAGCGTACTTCTCACATGCTATGCCTACTCCCTAAATAGTTGATAACAATATAGTTTTTTTAATGTCATAAATCCCAGTAAATGGCAAGTTACTTATTGAATAGTTTAGCTAAATAAGCACTTATTGCTGAAAACTGAAACCGATCAAGGACGAAGAACCTGTTTTTTGTCTGAAGGAAAACCTTGAGGTGAAATGAGCCTGTTGCTTGTTAAAAACCCCATTGATTTTGTCCTTGATAAACCAAGCCTGCCGGTGCCGACTAGAAATACGTTTATGAAAGGAACAGACAAAACCCACTTCTAATCATTAATACGGTCTAACTCATCAACCAGCCCTCCTTTACGCTTGCGGCTTTTTATATTTTGGTTACCAAATTTATAAGTGAGACTAAATCCTACCCGCTGGTTATCGAAGGACCGGATGCCTTGCATGATTATTCCTCCATATTCTCCGGAATAGGGATAATCGGTGTAACCATTGAATATATCGTTACCGGTTATGATCAGCTGCAATTTGTCATCAAAAAACTTCTTTTTAAGGCCAACATCCACTCCGGAATAAGCCTCTATATTGACAGAACCTCGCCATATCCAAGGACTGTTGTAAAATACACTTACATCCATGGTGAGGCCCCACGGTAATTTAAAAGAGTTTTGAGTTGCCCCAGAGTATATATGGGCATCAATGTTAATAGTGGCTTCGGCAAAATCTCCATCATACGTTCTGTAGCTATAGGTCGCGTTATACCTAGCTTCCCACCATTTGGTAATCTGAAGCGGATAACTGATAGAAAGGCCATAATTGGTAGTGTTCTGCATGTTCTGAGGTATAAAAATTGCAACGGCTCCATCTGTTTCATTGATAGTGGCAAAATATCCCTTGGTAATACTGTAGGTATTTGAAATAACTAATGCTTTATCAAAAGAATATGTTAACTGGTAGTTGCTTGTGTAACTGGGAGCAAGAAAGGGATTTCCTTTAAAAATGAACAGCTCACTTTCTTTTTGCTCGAATGGGTTTAACTGCTGGTAGTTAGGCCTTGCAATTCGCCTTCCGTAGCCAACATTGATAGCTGATTTTCCCTTGTTGTAGGCCAGTCCCAGATTGGGAAAGAAGTTAATGTAATTCCTTTTTACGTTGTCATTTTGAGTGGCTACCTCACTTTCTAATATACCTTGAGAAGTGGTATTTTCTACCCTAAGACCTATATTGGCTTTCAAATTTGCTGAAAAGTTAAAATTACTGTTAAGGTAGGCGGCAGCTACTTTTTCGCTATAATTAAAAGTATTGCTCCTCATTACGTCAATAAAATATTCGCCATTTACCACATTACTAACTATAAAATCATTGACTGTTTCTACCTGGTAGTATTTAAGACCTGCGGATACGGTAAATTTCTTGAAGGTTTTTTCGTAATCCGTTTTGATTGAATATAGGTTAATGTCTGAATCTATATCAAAGCCATTGTTTACCTCGGTAATCTCCGTGGTACCATCCTCTTCAAAATAGGTGTTCGGTTGATAGATACGGGTATCCTTTACAAAGCTGCCGTAGCTGAGGTCGGTGCTCAAAGAGGACGATTCGGAAAGTTTCCACTGGTAGTTCAGGTTGTAATTTAAGTTATCCGAATTCAAATCTGTCAATGTTCTGGATACCAGCACCTGATCATTTGCTGTCATGGTCTCCCTGGAAATATTGGTTATAGCATTAATGGTATAATCTCCATCTGTCAGAATAGCACCGCCGGAAAAGTTCACCGAATGCTTATCGTTAATGTCATAAGTGAGGCTGGTTGAAAAGTTAAAGCCTTGTGCTTTTTGTAGGTCTGAATTTCTAAGCTTCACCTCAAAACCCTCTTGTACCCGATTGTCTATAAAGCCCTGTTCAAAAATATTATCGAAACGGGTAAGGTTGGCGGTAAAACCAAGCTTGCCTTTTCCATAAGTTAGCGTAGCACCATTGCTCATCCGTGGTGACTTACCCATTGAGGAACTATGGTTAAGGTTACCATTATACCCCAGATTGATGTTGTTTTTCAGCCGTATGTTGATAATGCCACCGTTGCCTTCTGCTTCATATTTGGCAGAAGGATTAGTGATGACCTCAATTGCTTCTATGTTATCGGATTGCATACTTTGTAGCATGGTGGCTAAATCACTACCTGAAAGCCTGCTTGGCCTACCATTAATAAATATCCTCACGCCACTCTGACCCTGTAAGATGATGTTGTTGTCTGGGTCTAAGATGACTCCTGGCGCGTCCCTCATTAACTCCAAACCGTTCTTTCCTGAAGCATTTACACTTCCAGCTACATTGAAAACCAATTTGTCGGGATGTACCTCTATCAATTGCCGCTTTCCTGTTACCACTACTTCATCCATCCGATCAGTTGATACTTGAAGACTAACGGAGCCTATTTGTTTTACTTCCCCTTCATTTATCCTTAAATTTGGTATGGTATAGGCTGCGTATTCAATGTTTTTGATCGTTAATCTGTAAGTACCTGCTGTGATGTTCTTAATGATGAAATTTCCATTAGTATCACTGATTGCACCTTGAATCAGGGCCGAATCACTATCAAAAAGTACCACCGTACAATAGGGTATGGGTTCATCACTTAGATTCATTACAGTCCCATTGATCTGAGCTGACTGATTTTGAGCTGCCAAGTTGAAAGAGTAAACTACGAAGCTTGTAATAAAAAGTATGCGCAAAAAAGAGGTGACGCCGGTTGAACGTACTGAGGTTACAGGATAAAATTTCATATCAAGATAATTTTTATTAAGTAGTTTTTGATGACAGCTATCTAGTGCCCTTCACCAGCTAAGGAGGCGAAGATTCAAATAAATACAAACCGATCAAGGACGAGTCCTATGGTTTATTGTCCGAGGGTGGTGTTTTTCTGTCCGAAGGAAAATGCAAAAGTAAAGGTAATGAGGGAGGAACCTATGAAGCCTTCCTGTTTTCAGTGCAAATAAAAAAGAAGATTTCAGCTACTCAGTTTAGAATTAGCAGTTTTATTGGAGAGAATATAATCACTAATAAGATAAGAAAGAGTACTGAGGATAAGGGCGGCAAATAATTCTGGGAAAATGTAATTGAAAAAATGCTTCCAAATTTCATATGAGATGAGTCCGACTAACATGGAGGTAAGGGCTGACTGCCAATGGCACTCTCGTTTGAGAATTGAAAAGACTATAACGGGGATCAATACTGGTATGTAATATTTAGTGACAAGCATGATTACCTGCAAAACAGAGGTTAAAGAGCTGGCGATAATTATGCAAACTAACCCCATGACTACTGTATAAACTTTAGCATACAGCAACTTTTGATCGGCTGAAATCGGCTTTATCGCTCCCATTATATCTTCGCTGAATAATATACTGCCTGCATTTAGAATAGTATCCTGGTAGACATTACCACTCCAATCATCGCAACGATAAATATACCGTACAAAAAGCCTGGAAAGTGCTCGGAAGCGATATGCAGCAGCAATTGATCGCTATTACCCAAGTCTGGATACAGATAATGACCAACACTACCAATAAAAATCATAGCCACCATCCAGACAATCAGGAATATTCCGGATGCTATCGTTGCATTTCGAGCTACCTTATTGCTTTTGGACGCAAGAAATCGCGATAAACCACCAGCATCAAGCCCTGTTGCACTCATAAGCCATAGCAATGAGAGACCCAAAATGCCTACTGTGGGCTTCATGTTGAATTCTTCAGTCGTCTGGATCGATACTGTCTCGGTATAGGCAGACCACTCAAAATTATCGCCCGTCAAAAGAAGGAAAGCTAAAATTGGAATTAATATAACGAAATGAACAAACTGAATAGAGTCAGTCTGTATAGTGGCTCTGATTCCCCCCAAAAAAGAATATAGCGTTACAATTGTAGTCACAACTATGATTGACCAGGTTTTCGAAAAGCCAAAGATGTTGCTAATGAGTTCGCCTCCTGCATAACTCATGGCAACGGCTAATGCTCCAAAGAAAAGAAGCGAAAAGAAGCCAGTTAACAGCCGCACCAGTTTATGGTTGTGGCTTTTTATACCTCCAACCAAATCGCCAATTGAATAAATATCAGTGAACTTATTTCTAATTCTTGGGACTAAAAAAACTCCGACCAAGATTAGCCCCAATCCACAAAAAGGGATGAGATAAGCCATAAACAGACCACTGGAAAAACCTTCCCGCACCAAACCCATGGTCCAGGCCGGGCCAATGAATGAGGCACATAATGACGAAAAGATGAGAAAGAACCCGAGGCTTCTGCCTGCTACAGAAAACTCTTCAAAATCTCCTTTTTTTCGGGTAAAAAGAATAAAACCAAAATACAACAATCCAAAAACAAGGACTATCCACTGACTTGAATTCATAGTTTCTCCATTTCCATATAATCCACTACTAAATTGACCATGGCATTTATTCCAGTAACAAAGCCGCTTTCATCAAGAAAAAATTCTGGCGTGTGATGCGGAGCCGAAGTTTCTGGATCTTTACCCTTTGGCAAACCGCCAATGATAAAATAGAGTCCGGGTACTTCATTTGCAAAAAATGAAAAATCCTCTGCTCCAGTATCTGCTGGTACCAAAATAACATTCGATTCTCCAGCTGCTTTCTTTAAACTAGGTAGCATTTTGGCAGTAAGTTCAAGATTATTGAAGGTTACCGGGTAATGTGATGAATAGGGTAGCTCTATTATGGCCTCGGCACCGTTTGCTTCTGCCGTTTTAGTCACGATTTGGCGAATACGTTCAAAAATAAGTTGCTCGTCAGATTCACTTAAAGTGCGAACTGTGCCTAGCATTTCTACCTGCTCTGGTATAATATTAGAACGATTTCCTCCATTTATAGCTCCAATCGTAACTACGGCTGCATTTCTGGTAATGTTAACATTGCGACTAATAATAGTTTGAAGATTATTAATGATTTGGGCCGATGTGACCACGGGATCCACAGATGCCCAGGGTTCTGCACCATGTGAAGATTTTCCTTTGACCGTTATCTTCATGTCAGCCACTCCTGCAAACATGCCTCCAGGACGGTAGGTGATTGTTCCCACTTCAACTTGGGCAATAACGTGCAATGCAAAAATAACATCTACTTTTGGGTTGTCTAAAGCACCTTCTTTTACCATCAGTTCGGCACCGCCTTCTTCTCCCTTAGGAGCACCTTCTTCAGCGGGTTGAAAAATGAATTTTACAGTTCCCTTTAACTCGTTTTTCATGCCTGCAAGGATTTCCGCAACCCCCATCAGGATTGCCACATGCGCATCATGTCCGCAGGCATGCATCACACCGGTTTCTTTACCGTTGTACATGGTTTTTACTTTGGAGGCAAAGGGCAAATCATTTACCTCCTCAACTGGCAAGGCATCCATGTCGGCTCTCAATGCTATAACAGGACCGGGTTTGTCGCCTTTCAAAATACCTACAACGCCTGTAATTCCTAGTTTAGTGGTGGTTTCTATGCCCAGCGATTGTAAATGCTTCGTAACGAGTTCCGCTGTCCGGAATTTCTCGATTACCCAATTCAGGGTTTTTGTGGATGTCGTGTCGCCAGTCTATCACCTTCTGCTCTATTTTGTCGGCTTTTTTGGCAATAAGTTCACTATAATTGCTTTTTTGGGCAAGCAGATGGCCCGTAAAAAGGCTTATCGTTGTGATAAGTGCTATTGCTGTATTTTTGATTTTCATAAGTTAATTTTATGGTTCTTGTTTTATCTTCTATTGTACATTCAAAACCTCATATAAAATTCGATAAAATTCCGATGGTCGCTCATACATTGGAAAATGTCCCGATTTGTTTATCCAGTGAATTTTAGCATTTCCTATATCCTGTTTCAATTCGTATGAAAAAAAGCCCACAACATCTTGTCTTCCCGTAATCACATCAATTTCACCAGTATAGTTTTTTAGTGTTTTGGAAACGTCATAGGTTGAAATTATATCATTCCAAAGTAGCTTACCAGTTTTACTATTAATCTCAGAATTGACTTTTTGAGACACGCTGTCTGGGATTGGATTTGCAAATATGTAGGCTCTTCTAAATAATTTAATTGATTCAATAATTTCTACAGAATCTGCTTCTTTATTGGCAATAAGTTCATTCAGTTGTTTTAATCGTTGTTCTTCTTCAAAACCTCTCGTATGTCTCCGGTTTGTAAACAGTACATTAAACCCATTTCCTGCATCTTTATGAGGTCCAGGTGCAACTAAAATTAAATGATTTACACTATTGGGGAATTCAGAGGCAAATTTCATAGCCAACATTCCGCCCCAGGAATGCCCAAGTATTATAGATTCTTTGACTTTTAAACTATCCATCAATGTTTTGATATCCTTTGTTACAGCATTAATATTCACAGTCGTGGAATCGAATGGAATCGGAATTGATTTTCCAGTTCCCCTTTGTTCAAGTAAAATACTTCTAAATTTTGTGCTTATGGTTTCTGCAAGACCTTCTAATTGATTATATGAATTACCAGGTCCACCAGTCAAAATAATTATTGGCGGTAGGTTTTTAGAGCCGTATTCGTGATAGTGAAGGAAGCCATTTTCATATTTTATGGAATCTGCTATTTGGGCATTAGAATGCGAAGTAATAAGCCATGAAACAGCTGTAAAAAGTAATGCTGATAGGTAGTTTTTGTTCTTCATTGGTTATTTTTCAAATATTGCAAAACAATTAGCTAATGATATTAAAGTTGTTATAATCAGTTTACAATGCATTCTTCCTTTACTCTGATCTTAATTTGTCAATAGTTTCTACAAAAATTTGACCCATCATAAGATAGCCTCATTTGTCATTAGCTACTAAAGTCATATTAGGAATCACCGGCTTTTCCAAAGGCTTTATATCGTCAAGTTTTCTGGAATATTTTCTTCCGTTTAGGAACTCTCCAATAAAGGTTGCTCGCACTAAATAGTGGTAGGTGAAAAAGCAAATAAAGGTTGTAGCTGATGCAACAATGGTGAATTTAAGTAAAGCAGGTATTGCCCAGCCTGCCAGTAGTCCTGGCAAAAATGCAGTTAAGGGAAGATGCAGCAAATACACCCAGTAGGCAGAATCTGAAATGTAACGCATAAATGCAGAGTGCTTGCTAAAATACCTCAGAAAGAGTCCGGTAAAGCCAAAAATAAAGAGCCAACAAGTCACCGATCTTATCCCTGCCGTTAGCGCATCGGAGAATTCTGTCCTATCCGCTAAAAAATACAGGGTAAAGATTCCCAAGCCTAAGAACGTAAATAGCCTATCATACTGCATAAAGGACGATAATAAATGCTTTGATTTGAAAAGCAACCAGCCAGTTAAATAGAAGAAAAAGTAAAAACTAAAAGTGCCGCCATCAGGCACAAAACTTAGGGAGGTGGCCACCCAATACGAGTCTATTAGGAGCAGTAAAGAAAAGGTGATCAGTGCAAAGAAAACTAGCTTCAGGAGCGGTCTGCTCATAATTTTCTCAAAAAGTATCTTAATAGGCTTAGTAACAGATGGTAGGTTTTGAAATAGCTTTCCCAATCCAAATGAAGCAACAGAAAACATAATCAGATAATATAAAAACCAAAGATGCATGGTGCGTTGTGGGATCAGATTAGATGGATTTTCGAAAAAACTAGAGAAGGTATAATTATGAGTAAGACCAAAGATTTGTTGCGAGTATGAAAACCCTAGCATTACCAGTGGCCAAAGTAAGATAACAAAGAGAATAAATGGGAGTACGATTCTCTTCACCCTGTTAATAATCATTTTATTTGGTGAGCGATCATAAAACAAGAGTGCAGCAAAAAAACCTGCTACCAGCATGAAAACAGGCATCCTGAAATTATGAATAGTATAGCCCAACCATTTTAGCAATTCGTTCCCTGACTCAGGATCTTTTATAGGCCAGCCAGGACCGGGTTCACCACCAGTATAAGTGATGGCAGTATGTAAAACAATTCCCAGCATCATCATAATGGCTCTTAAGGAATCCAGGGAATGAAGTCGTTCTTTTTTTTGTGTTAAAGTTTTCATGATAAGATTGATGATGTTCTATAATGATTAAAATGTGGGAGTGAAAAGGCATTTCGTTGGAATGGTTGATACCGCGAATTAAAAAATGGATCAACTTTCTTTAAAACCCTCTTTGCCCCCTAAACTATTTAATGATTCTAGTGATTTAGTTCGAGTGCTTCTTAAACATATGCTAAGCAACTGATATTCAATGAAAAACGGAAGTGATCTAGGACGAAGACCCTGTTTTACTGTCCGAAGGTGCCGGTTTTCTGTCCGAAGGAAAAATTATAAATTATAGGGAATAGGATAGAGGCTTGGAAATACCCTTCAACCCCGTTACCATTTCATTAACCTATTCCGAATCATACCAAATCAAAGAAAGCTACTAACAATAAGCCGATAATGTAGGCAATTATGACGTGGTCTTTTACTGAGGTTGGTAGCGATAAATTTTTCATTTACTGTATTAGCATCATAACCCACACACTATGTCTCGTGGAATTACTTCATAATCGTCTAAAATGATGGAAAATATAGTGAAAAATCTTGGTATAATGTATTGGAAGCGGTTCTGCTGGAAATAGAAAAGTGAAAACGGCTAAGGAAATGTATTTTAATTGCTTTATTAAGATCTAGAATAATTCTGCTGCTATCGGCTGAGAATTGCAGAGAATTCCTAGTGTTGATTGAAAAAGTTAAGAACTAATTAAATGCCTGCTGGCGAAAATCTTCCTTACTGGTGCTAGCTTTACAACTAGTACCACCCTCTTTTTCGGATGAGCTCAGGCTAAAAAGCTCGCTCGAGCAAGTTCTCTCGTAAAATAGGGACAGCTGGAGGTGAAAATATAGCAGCTTTTCCAAACTTAAATTCCCGCCATGTTATCCAGTTTAGTGTCATTCGATATTGCTGTCTCCAGTATGGCGGGAATGGTTTTACCTATAAAAAATAATAGAATTGCCTATTATTAGTATAGCATATTTCAATTCAAGGAATCAAACCATTGGTTAAATTCTTCACTCATTTGTTTGGGGTGGCTTTCGGTTAGAAAGTGTTTTCCTTTTCCCAGGTATATATGCGTTGCATTTTTGAAATTCTCTTTTGCATATTCCACGGCTTCTTTCCTATTGACCAGACCTTTCTTAGCGTAGAAATATAGAATAGGCAATTCCGTTGCTTTCATTCCATTTGAAATAGTGTCTAATAATGTGGCGAATTCACTTTCGCCTTTTCCTTTTGTAAAGGACAAAACAGCAGGGTCTGGCCCTCTTGTAATGGCGTAGCGTCTTTCCTTTTCATTCCAAGGTTGCGTATAGAATGGATAGGCTTCTTTCGGTAATTTTCTACCTGTAAAGAAATTGACTGCTAACTTTTTACCCGCAAAATTACGTTTGACCATCCACTTTTCATTCCCCTTTTTGGTGCGTGTTATTCTCATAAAGGCTCGAAAGCTAAAAGGCAGCTGGTCGTACATTACTTCTGCAGGCATAAAAGGCGCTTCGAACAGCGTTATCCCTTTTACATTTTGCGGTTCTCTTATGGCATAGAGCATGCCTGCTATTGATCCAATGTCTTGAACAAAAAGTGTCACATTTTTCAATTCCTTCTTCTCAATAAAATCTTTGAGCATTTGATATTGTACTTCAACAGAAGTGTTGCTATCTGCAGGAAAACTAGATTTGCCAAAGCCTAAAAAATCAAGCGCTATTACTTTTTTGTTGCTATCAATTTTGGGAATAATGTTTCGGTACAAATACAAATTTGCAGGTAAGCCATGAAGGAGTAAAACAGGGTCGCCTTCACCTGATTCCACATAATGTACTTTCTCATGGCCTATCTCAATGAATTTAGATTCAAAAGGAAATTCTGCTGATATTTCCTCTTCTACCTTCGTGGCCTTTCCTGCATATACATCTTGCGCTTTTATACTTTGAGATGCAAATAGACCAAGACTTATGAGTACGGAAGCTACTGTTTTTATAGGCATTTTTTTCTTTCTTAAGTTTTTAAATAGTCGACCAAAAATGTATATATGGCTTAAAAAAGTGATTAACCCATAGGTTACAAACAGCAGCCAGATAAAGCCCAGGTTTTGGTCATAGAGTTTCAATCCGAAGAATTGAGGAAAAGCTGTAATCAAATCGCCAAATCCCACGATATTGAAAATCCAGACCAGTGGAATTGCCCTACTCCATTTGTTTTTCAATGCGGTGGCAGCGATGACAGCCAAAATGGCTGTAGTGAAATCCAATATGCCTACCGTATTCAAAAATGTAGTTGGAAATCCATCATAAAATTGCTCTTTGGCCATAAAAGACAATCCGAGATACCTAAAAACATTAAGAAATACAAAAGGTAAAAGCGCGTCATGCAAAGAGAGATTGGCAAGGCGTGGTTTGATCCACCATCTAAAACCTAAGATGATACCGATTGTGCCTCTAACGGCTTGCAAGTTAATAATGGTAAAATTGTCCATAGTTGTTATTGATTTGATGTTGATTTTTGAAATCCTTTAAGGGCATAAATGCCTGAAAAAATTGTAATGGCTATTCTTATCCAATGCGAAATAATCCAGCCCCTTAGTTTACTAGTTGCTGTTAAAGCATCGTATTTTAAAGCCATAAAATCTAAGTTCATTGGTAAATGATACACGGAAGTCTGAATTAAGACAAGTGTTAATCCCCAAAAAGCAAATCGCCAATATTTTCGGCTTTCCGATTTTTTCTTGCTTTTCAAAAACACAAAAAGACTCCCTAACCAGGCCGATAAGACCGTTACTGCTGTTGGCATAAGCAGGAGCGGAAAATCGATGGCAAAAAACTTCATAAATTCTATAGGGTCAAGCGACTGCCAATACATGACGTGACTCAAACCGATGTTGAGCATATTTCCGGCAAATGCACCTATGCCAATAATGGCAACAATGGATATTGTTCGTTTCATATTATTTAGTTTTTAAATTTTTTATAAGCCTGCTAAAAATATAAAAATGGCTTATCACATTTACTACTCCGATCGTTGTAAAGGCCCACCACATTGTGCCTAGGTCGTAGTTGTAAAATTCAATCGCAAAAACTTGCGGGAAAGCCACTACTAAATCTGTAAATCCAAAAATATTGAATACCCAAGCCAATGGAATAGCATATTTCCATCTATTTCTTAATGCAAATGCTGTAATTACAGAAAGAAGAGCGGTGCAATAATCCCAAATTCCAACTGTAAATGCCAAATCGTCTGGAAAATCATCATAGACTTGCGTATCTACCATAAATGCCATTCCTAAATACCGAAGACCGTGAATGAGCACCATTGGCACAAGTGCATCATAAATGGAAAGCTTAGCAAGTTTTGGGAACACATACCATTTAAACGCAAAGTAAAATGTTAACAAACCTGCCATAGTTTGCATATTGAAAATTGTAAAATTATCCATTGTCATAGTTTTATTTTTTTGGAATCGGTTGTTTATTGAGCTGTTTGAAAATAAATCGAGGAGCCCATCGGCTCATTAATTTTAATGCCTTTGAAATGCCTGGTGTAATTTCTTCTTGGCCACTGCTGTAGTTTTTCCAAAAGATATTGGCTAATTTTTCGGGTGGCATGGGTTTCAAATTATCATCTTTCAAATCAGCATCCTTCGCTAATTTGGTATCGACCACCGGTGGTAATAATTCGATGACCTTAATATTGAGTGGTTTCAACTGTGGCCGAATGGATTGAGTCCAGAAATGAATAGCTGCTTTAGTACCAGAATACACTGGTGCTTGTGCAAAAGGCACATAGGCCAAACCAGAGGACACGTTGACTAAAACTGCATTTTCACTCTTTTTCAATTGAGGTAAAAAGTGCTGCAACATTCTAATGGGTGAATGAAAGTTGATTTGTATTTCTTCAAATTGTTTTTGTAGATCATTAGCTTCATTGCCGGCATCCAATAAAAGCATGATACCCGCATTATTAATCAATACATCAATGCCTCCAAATTCATTTTGAATAGTTTCTGCCAGTGTTTTCACCGCCTCTTCATCGGTCACATCACTTTGAAAAATATGAATCTCAGGAAGTGCATTCTTCACCTTTTCGAGTTTTGCCAGGTTTCTGCCCGTAATAATCACCGTGTTATTATGGGATAAGAATTTTTTGGCAAGCTCAAGCCCGATGCCGGAACCACCGCCTGTAATAAGTACTTTTTGATTAGATTGCTTCATACAAATCTCTTTTCTTACTTAGACAAGAGATTTCCCTATGTGTAAAGACTTTAGGGAGAAAATAGTGAATATATTTTTAAGGAGGAGGGTCTCGGAAGTTTCAATAAGATCAGCTTGTCAGCTTGGACGGCTGCCAGAACTAATCTGCGTGCAACTATTATCGAGAGTACATGTGACCAATGCAAATTCCAAGTGCAGTTTATTCTGAAATTAATTTAACCAAGAAATCATCCCATCCGAAAAAGCCCATTTTTTTTCTGTTGGTGCCCATTCGCACCACCATCATGTTGGTTTTTCTATTCACCATCAAATACTGACCATGGTATCCACGTGACATAAATAGGTGATCCTCTTGGGTTGGTAACCAAAAAAGATAGCCATAGCCCATAGGAATGGAGCCCATACCATCAGGCGAGATATTTAGTAATTGAGTGGACTGTTCTACCCACTGTTGAGGAACAATCTGTTGTCCATTCATAAAGCCATTATTTAAATACAAGTATCCGAATCGAAGTAGATCTTCAGGCATTATTTCCATGCAACAGAAAGCTTTCTCTGTTCCATTTTCACGATCTAAACGCCAATTAAGGTTTGACGCCATTCCAGCTGGTTGCCAAATTTTCTCTTCTAAATATTCAGCCATAGAAAGTGGACTGATTGCCTTTGTCAACACTTCTCCTAAAATCTGAGTAACAATACTCCAGTACTCAAATTGCTCACCAGGAGCCGACTTGATCTTTAGTTTTTGGAGTGTTGCCATATGATTTTTAGAATAAAATATTTTTCCTTCACCTAAATGGTAGCCGCTCATCATTTCGAGCAGGTGTGAAATACGTAATGTATCTATAGGACTAACAGGCAATTCTGGCAAGTAGTCTGGTACAGGATCATCAACTGATTTAATAAAGCCTTCGTTAATAGCAATGCCTATCAAAGCACCCGTCATGCTCTTCGCTAAAGAAAATGTAGCCCACAAAGAATCTGGTGATACTTCATCATCATACCACTGAAATAAAATGCTATCATTTCGACTAATGAGCAAAGCGCTTGTATTTGTTTTTTCGGCAATTTCAGCTAAGGTTTTTTGTTTTAATGAGCGCTCATCCCATCGCTTATCACTTATCGAAGAATCTGCAAAGTATGTAAATAGAAAAGGCTTATCAGCCGAATTTATTACTCGCTTAGGGAAATCAAGTTGCGTAGTGTTAGAGGGCAATAGTGGTTTCTGGCAACTATAAAGTGCTATTAAGAAAATTAATACCCAGTTTTTCATTTATTTTAAAAATTTACGAAATTATGTTTTTTAGTGGAATAAAATCTCATCAATTCGAGCCTTAATATATTCCGTTTAAAAGCTGCTTCCAAGTTATTGCTTTTGTTATTAACTAGTACTTTGTTCACGTCCCGCGAAGAAGTATAAGTAAACGATCATAGGCAGATAGGTAAACACAAGCGATAGCATGGTGGTGTTAAAAGGCGCATCAAACTCAGCTATATTAAACCACTGGCGAAAAGAGACGCTTCCTATTGTCAATAGAAAGACTATGCCGAACACAAAAAGCCCAGCTATTTGCAGCCTATTTTTCTGGCTACGGGGATTGCTCTTGTTCGAATCAACACTAAAATAGTAAACCAACACAATAGCTGTAAATACTGCCTCTATTAATATGGCCAGATACACATGAGAGTAGTATAGCCCCAGACCTACCTCTTGTGTACCTCTACCAAACACGTGATGAGGATAGCCTGATAGCAGATCTAGCAAGTAATGTCCTAATACTAATAAGGCACCCGCTATAGCAATGTTATTCTGTTTGAACATTAGTCGGCCTATAATAAAAGCAAGGGCCATCCATACAAGCTGCGGCAAAAGGTCGTGACTGTAGACCATATCCGCGGTTATACTCATCAATGTAACGTCCAGCAAGTCTGCTGGAACAGTGGGTTCTAAACCTACATAGTGAAAGCTCAGCCAAAGCAGATCTTGTAGCTGAGAAGCAATCAAGAAGAAGAGCAAAGCTCCCTTTTGGGGAAATTTTTGATGGGCAATAAGGGCGGTAGAGAAGTGTCCTGCTAGCATAATTTTGTTGTTTGTTTGTGAGTATATGGTTTTAGTTCTTAGAGATTAAATCTCCCAAGTTGCACCAGTTGCCTGATTGCAGTAGTCCCACATCTTTTTTCTTAATACTGGGTCAAGAGATAGTTTCGGATTGTACTCTTTGATGATTTTTGGATTACCGCTGAATCCAGTGATTCCGCCCGGGCCAACAAAACTGCCGCTTGGTATTGAGTCGTCTAATACTGCTCTCAGGCTAGATAGCGCACCTTGAGCAGGCGTCATCATGAATATGCCTTTTACGCTTCTGAAGATGTTGGAAATAAATCCTTTCCCTGCATCGAATAGGGGCGTAGCCGTCAAACCCGGATGCGTGGAGATTACTTTGATCTTATCATCCAGATTCGCTTTTATAAGAAGTTCGTGGAGTCCATCCCGAAACTGAACTGCAGCTATTTTTGATAAACCATAGACTTCCCATGCGTCATATTTCTTCTCAGCGTTTAAATCATCCCATATTTTCTTATTGCTTACCGTGCCACTAGCGGAAGAAGTAGTGGATACAATAACAGACGAGGGCGCCTGCTTTATTTTTTCGATCAATAAAGAAGTGAGAAGGTGATGCCCCAGCACGTTGGTCGCCATTTGCAATTCAAATCCATCGACAGATTCCTTTCTCTAGGCAATGCCATGATTCCAGCATTCAATATGAGCCCATCAATTTGGGTTATTTTAGCATTGATCTTTTCAGCGAATTCACTAACGGATTGTAAAGAGGAAATGTCAAGAAGTTCGGTGGAAAAATTACTTAAATCATCTTCTTCTTTTTGATACTCCTTTAGTGCCTGGTGGGCTTTTTCTATATTTCTATTTCCTCCAATTACTACTGCCCCTCTTTTGGCCAATTGATAGGCCATTACAGTTCCTATACCAGAGCTGGTTCCAGTGATTACATAGGTTTTGCCAGAAAGATTGGTCGGTAAATTCTGTGCTGTCCAATTACTCATGATAGATATTGTTTTTTTTTAATTCGATTTTAATTTCTTTCTTGAAGTACTTGAATGAGTACTTCAGGAGCCTCTTCCTGTGGATAATGCCCTACCTTGTCCAGTTTCACCGTAGTATAGTTCTTGAAGAAACTTTCAAAAGGGAGTAAACCATCAGGAGGAAAAGCGGGGTCTTTCATGCCCCATATAATAGTTGCAGGTATGTGTTCAATCGCACTTCGTTGTTTCCAAAGGCTATCCATCCATTCACTAGAAGCAATAATCTGTTTAGGAAAAACCCACGTCCCTTTCCTGTCTTTTGGAGAAGCCAAGTGTTTATACATATGTTCATGAGCTACTTTGGACAGTTTTGATTTATCATGAACCACTTGCTTGCTAACAACTCGAGCAAAAAAATTAAAGTATTTACTTAAAAAGATCCCGATGGGACCACCTAGGAAATTACTAAAAGCTCTGGCTCCCTTACTATCTGCTGCCGACCACATGAAAGTATTCATAATGATGAGCTTATCTATCTTTTCAGGATGCTTAAGGGCGTAAGATAGACCTATTGGACCACCCCAATCTGCAACTACCAAAGTAATGTCACTTAGTTTGAGTGAGTCCATTAATGCCTCAAAGTTAGCCGCGTGATTCGCTGGCAGGTAATCCCACTCATAAGGTTTGTCAGAGAGTCCAAATCCTATATGGTCTGGAGCAATGCATCGGTTTGTATCGCTCAGCGCTTTTATTTGCTTGCGATATTCAAATGACCAACCTGGATTACCGTGCACAAAAACAATCGGCCTGCCATTTCCTTCATCAACGTAATGCATTTTACCTACTGCAAGGTCAATATAATTCTCCTTGAAAGGATATTCTTCTTTATTTATCCAGCTTTTGTCCATGAAATTTTGTACTTTTACTTTCGATTCAGAAGCAATATACAAATTACTTTCAAAATAGAAGTAAAAAAAATGAAAACTTTTCGTTCAAACTGTCCTATATCTTCTTCTCTGGACATCATCGGTGATAAGTGGACGCTGTTGATCATCAGGGATATGCTGATACTCAAGAAAACCACTTTTAAGGATTTTGAAAATTCAGAGGAAAAAATAGCTGCCAGTATACTCGCATCACGTCTAAAATGGCTCTTAGGACAAGGTATTATCACTAAACATAAACTATCAGATAATAAAAAGACCAATATTTATTTGCTAACGGATAAAGGCTTGTCCTTTGCTCCAGTGATACTTGAATTATTAGTTTGGAGTGAAATCAATTTGAGAGAAATCCATCCGAACATGTCTGATTATGGTGTTAACACTTTCCTAGAAAATAAGGCTGCACAAATTCAAACAATCATAGAAACGTATAACACCTTTGCGAATAGCTTTAAGATTTAAGTACTCGGTTATCCTGCTAAGTAGGTTTTTTAACAACACAAGTCTCTAAAGCTAAAGACTTCTATTAATGTACTTTTCAAATTCGGATAGTCAACAGACCTTATATTAGTACTCCGTTATTAAATAATTTGCTATGCATATACCACATAATGGGGGTTGGTATCAACTCCAGCAAAATCACCGCCCAGATAATTGGTGTAGGTGAATAGTTAATGAGTGCAAGAGCTCTAACAATCCCGCCAACAAATAACGTGATCATCAAAAACCGGAACAGCACCACTTCCGAAGGATTCCAGACACAGTAGAAAAACCCTAATGCCAGTGTAGCCCAAATGGCCGCGATGAAACGATGAGAATTATCTACCATAGGTTCAACTGCAACGTCATAAGGAACAGTTATAGCATGAAAACCGGTTCCAACAGCTATTAAACCATAAAGAATAAGGAAAATACGAATAAATAAAAGCATGAGGATTATTTTTTAGTAGTGGGTTTTAGAAAGCAATAAGCCGCTATTGTAATCGGTATCGCAAAAGGAATATGTTGGATGACATCGGATGGGCCTGCATTAGGCACATATAGTCCCCAACTAACCATATCCACTAAAATGACCAAAATCAGGGTAACTACATGAAATAGTCCTGCCAAGCGAAATTGCCGCATACCAATTGCAAGCAAAACAAAAACTGGAGGAAGTATATCTCCGACGGCTTTAAAAATAGCAGTTATTTTAGCAAAACGGGTGGCTGCCTCAGAGTCAGCAACTATGGAAAATGAAGCTTCCGAGGCAGCTGGATGTATCACCCAAAACAAGCCGATTCCAATCAACATAAAAGCAGAAACGAAGCTTGCCCATACGCCTATGCGTATCCGTTTTGATAGGTTTTTGTCTAATGGATTTTTAAAAGTAGTATTGTCCATGAAATAATTAATCAATGTTATCCTTCAAAAATATAACCTGATTATTTGAAATCACTTGACAAATGATAAGTTCGGTGGTTACTAAACTGACAAACGAAGTTTTCTGAGTCTGCTCAGCGTTTCTGGGGTTACGCCAAGGAAAGTGGCCACATCCTTGAGTTGGAAACGTTTAAGAATTTCAGGATGCTTTTTTTCCATGTATTCATAGCGTTGTAAGGCATCCAGCTTGAGAAACATCCTGCGCATGCTAAATTCTTCAATGAATTCCTCTTCCGCCATTCTTCTTCCGACACGCTCAATATAGATGGATTTTTGATACAAATTTGCAAGTTCTTCAATATCCAGGGTTAGAAACTCGCAATCTTCTTCACAAATGATAGCAAGATCACTGGGTTCACCGGTAAGGGCACTATGCAAAATTGTAAATACTTTTGGTGCTACATAAAAATGAGTGGTCTTTTCAATACCATTATCGATCTCAAGCTTTCTTACTGCACCTTTTGTCATGTGCCAAATCGTTTTGCACGGCTTATGCAAACCAAGGATTATTTGTCCTTTTTTCGCCTTCAGAACCTTCAAATGCTGTTGATATAGCATCCAACCCTCATCAGGTATCTTTCCGGTGATATGTTCAATGTATTCTCTCATCGCCTTTTATTGCTTTTGTGGTTACAAAACTTGCCATTACCATAAGTCAATTGTTGATTCGCTCTTTTAGACAAGAAAAAAATGAATTTGTAAGGACTTTTGAATAATTTTTAGTCAGTTACCAATATTTTACATCTGCACATTATTGATATTTTCAAATGGCTTAGGAATTTCATCAGGGTCTTCATCAATTATTTCTAAGATATCACGCGATATTCCTCTGGAAATATTTGATATCGGCACATCATTTGGAGAGCCTTCAAATGGATTTTCACCCGCCAGACCTATTCTTAACATGGTATTGAATACCCATATTACAATAGTAGTAAACGGAATACTTAACCACACAAAATAATTACCAATAAATGGATTAGTTTTGGAAATCTCCATTCCCATTTGCGAAAATGAAGGAATGATGGCCAGTGGCAATAACCACATAAATATATGTACAAAATGATACCCAATACTTCCATACTGTCTTGGGTAAGGGAAGTTTTTGATCCTTTCAGCTTTTCCTTGTTCCACAGTCAATTCGCGTAACATTTCTTGTAAATTCAATAAACTAAAGTCCCAAATCTTTTTTTCATCTGTCAACTTTCTAAGGTGATTTGATTGAAGACTCATAATGGCATTGGCTTTATTGTCTTTAGCCAAAACATAATCAAATTCTTCTTTAGATAAGAAGGCAGTTAGCTCATCCTCTAAAGTAGTCATGTGCTCTGGAACATTATATTTAAACGAAACCTTGGAATGCATATAGTCATAAGATGCTTCCCATGATTTTTTAGTCCTCAAAGCAAATCGCAATGCCGTAAGCCAGGCAATATGCCTATGGGTGATAGTTCTTAATTCTTTTGTTTCCGGTTTTGCTTTTGAAATATTGTGTATATAAAAACTATCCTTCACTGTAATGATTAATGAGCGAGAAGTGTTTACAATACCTCCCCAAATCTTCCGAGCTTCCCAGATTCTATCATATGCAGAATTATTTTGAAAGCCAACAAGAAAAGCCACGGCAGTACCAATAAGTCCTACAGGCGCAAATGGAATTTGTAACCATTTTATATTAAGCAATTCAAATGCTACAGTAATGATTGTAGTAAATAAAATAAAAAATATGATCTCTCTTTTTGTCCAGAGAATAACACTCTTTAAAGAGTAGCGCTTTAGGATATACATCTTATTTTTTTATAATGAGCTCTTTTTAACTATTCACAAATTTTCAAGTTCGAATCAGTAGCTTCAGTTGCTAATTTAAGTTCAAACGGGACTTCCAATTGGCTCCTTCCAAAATTTTCACGAGGAAGTTTTTCTTATCGAAAGCGGTTTTGAAGCTATGGTCGTGATGCAGTTCCGCATATTTTATTTCTGAATCATCCACCAAATAATTAGCATCTGGTTCTAATTGTTCTTTAAAGGTTGAATATTCTTTTCGATTAAAAAGAAGATTTTTGGCATCTACCATTCCATTTTCTGTGGCAAAGGTTACTTTCTTATGGCATCTGCAAGGATTCGCTTTATTGACCAATCCGCATTTGTTTTGCATAAAATTGTATAAATCTTTTCGGGCTTTGCTCAATTTCATTCGATAGTTGTCCTTGCTTATTTCCATAATTTCCGAACCGATAGTATGGTCTGCACCAAAAATATCACCGATAATGTATATCAATCTTTGTTCTTTGGTCAGGCAGAGTAGCATTCCCGACAAACATTGCAGCCTTACTTCTCGAATAGCTTCTCGTTGTTCTATTTTTTCGCTTTCGGATAAATCCGTGTTGGGAGCAGCATCTAAACGAGTTCCCAGTTCTTCAAAGCTACTGGCAAAGATATTAGGTGCCTTTTTCTGACTGTTTAAAAAATGATTCTTAGCAATTCTGTAAGCCCAGGTAGTAAAAGAGCTTTTTTGTTTGAAAGAACTTAAATTGGAAATTATTTTGATCAATGTTTCCTGGGTCAAATCTTCTGCATCCGAAATATTCCCTGTCAATTTCCAAGCTAGGTTGTAAATAAACGGTTGATGCTTTTCTATAAGAGTTGTCAAAGCGGTTCTCTTACCTTCCAAAATTTGTTGGATAAGTACATTGTCCGATTTATCTGTCTGAAATTTTTTATTGAAAATATTCATTGTTTGTAGGGTCTTCGTTAAAATTACGGCTAACAATTGAATAGTAACATAATTTTTTCATTATTTCTTTTATAATTTCAAGTCGATTCGCCTGTACACCTTATACTGAAACCACATTTTACCAATCAATAGTTGTTATTCTTCTGTAATATGAGGGGTTTACATTAGGCCTTAAGCTCAAATACTAAAACTATTAAAACGCTAAGTCAGGAAAACCTCACTTACAATAAAAATAGATGTTTCCGACACCAATTAAATTTCCTTAAAATGACTTTTATCTTTCCTTTTTTTGATGAGTGTAAGATAAAAAGGATTATGATGTTTAGCCTACGGAGGCCAGGAATTCAGTGCCTTACATTCTGAGTATTTATAAGGTGTCAGAATCTAAAATTGATTGTAGGAGCGATATAAAAAGGATTCTCAGAAGTTCCTGAAGCATTAATAAAATCTCCAGCAACAAAATAGGTAGTCCTCAGGTCGAAGGACGTATTTCTATTTAAATAATAACTCATTTGAAGCCCAAAGCTATCTCCTATTTTTCGCTCAGAAAACCCATTGGCTTCTCGGATTAAAAACCTTGCAGGGGTATACAAACCGTCATTGAGGGAAGTTCTATAGAAAAAGGCATAATCCATAAAAAATGTAATTTTATCGAAAATGAAAGTCACATTCGGGTGAAGGCTTGTAAGATTAGCTGGGGTATTTAAACCCGCCAGACTGTAAATGGCCGGATTTACAAAAAGAGGATTAAACGTTTGCAATTGCCCATCGCCTTGTTCTTTATCGCCCGAAGAGATGTCCAGCTTAAGACCAAGAACTGTCCGTGTTTTAGTTTTTAATGAGTATTTCCAGTCAGTCTCCAAATTGTAGGCACTGATAGCGCTCCCAGCCAAATCTCCAAATTGGTAAATCACTTCTGTGTTGAAAGTCCACCGTTTCCCAGCACTTCCAAAACTTCTCACACCAAGACTGTGTCTGTTTTCTTCTCCTATTACATCATTCAGTTTCACCTGGTTTGATTGAAAGCCTACATAGTAAAGGTCAAGTGAGTGATTTGTCTTTATATTTAGCGGAATTCTACCTCCTAAACTCCATACAATCGGGTCAGCACCGCTGGAATTAAATAAATCGAATCTGTTATCGAATGCTTCGAAATTTGGATTTACATACGTTCCATAAAAAGCGAGAATCTGAATGTCATTAATGACTGCTCTTAATTTTGCAAGATCAAAACTTTGCCGAATATTTGGGCCTTCTCGCAAACCAATGAACCGACTGCCACCCAAACTTAACTCCTGTCGCCCAAATCGCAATGATAAACTATTTCTTTCTTTGAGCGGAATTATAAACTCAATAAATGCTTGATGCCAGTCCAGCACATCGGATTCTAAGAATATTTTTCCGTCAGTGGTGGCTCCATGATAGAGTTCGCCAAAAACCCTGAAATATTTTCCCACGGTGAAATTTACGTACAAAGCAAGGCGCTGTGAATAGTAACTTTGATTTTGGTTAGTATAATTTACATTGTTAAAATATTCAACTCTTGGTCTGTATTGGCCACCTAATGATAGAAAAACGTTTTCTTTTCGGCTGATGGGAATCCATTTCAATGACTTTAAAAACAGTTTTGGTGAATCGTTTTTCTCAAGAAATGAATAGTTTTCTTCCGCCCTCATTTGCTCAATGGGCGGAACATCAGAAAATTTACTTTCCTCTTGGGCATAGAGTGCCGTAATACACCATATTGAAAATATACACCCAAGCAGGAAAGTAAATTTCTTCATAATGTTTAATTGTTCTTAGCTTTAAAGTAGCCATAGAAACTAGTCAAGATAGCGGCACTAGATATAAGCGTCATTACGGTACCTGGTACGAAGTTGACAAATCCGCCTAAGTCCAGGAATAGGAAGTAGCCAAGATCTGCGAGGCCTCCTGTGAGTGCGGCCAGGAAGATGGCGTTTTGATTACCTTTCCAGATAAAGAAAGCACAAATAAAGGTGGTCAAGCCAATCCAAAGCAAATTGAACCCGTGCTGCCCGATGACTGCTCCTGCAGCCTCGGGATAATCCATACTGACACTTTCAGGGTCCACTCCATCAGCTATACCGATGATCGAGGCACTGATATCATTAGTGAGTACACCCTTCATGGTCATTACACCAGCGAAAATGTGCACCAAGCCCCAGAGGATCCAAAGTACCGCACTTATTTTGAATAAGAATTTTAAATTTTTCATAATTAATTGATTTAGGTTTTTGACAGATATTGTTGGAATTTGTTTAATTGTAGTATGAATTGATCTTTTACCTGTGGCTCTACTATCATTTGATCTTTAAAAAAATGATTGAATGAGGGCAGGCTAAAATTGGAAATTATGTTTGCTCCGAAAAGAGGAAACAGGAATTTTGAAACCTTCATCACATTCGATTCTGGCCTTCTGCCAGGACTTGCAGCCAACAGAAACATGGGTTTATCATGCCATATGTTAGGCGTTCCCAATCTGGACATCCAATCCCACAGGTTTTTAAAAGCTGCAGTATGTAATCCATTATATTCTGCTAAGGATACTATAAGACCATCGCTATTTTTAATGTGTTCTGAAAAAGAGCGAGCACTGGAGGGAACACCCGTTGCTTTTTCTATGGCCGGGCTATAAACCGGAAGCTCAAAATCGTTCAAATCGAGAATGGTCACCTCCACATCTTGCAATTGACTAGCCGCAAAAATCGCCAGCCTTTTATTGATGGAAGTTGGGCTATTAGACGCTCCAAAGGCGATTATTTTTTTCATATGGGAATGGTTTTTTGAACTCCTTGGTAATTTACCTCGAGGTTTAGAGCTGAATTAGTGATTGATTCTACAATTGATGGAAATTTGAATCGTTTTTCCTATAATGAATGCTGGAAATTTTTCTCCAAGCTTGTAGTCCAATCGATTCAAAGAAAATTCGCCCTTAAATACCCCCTGCTGAAATGAAAAAGGAATACTCACTTCCTGGCTAATGCCAAGGATGGAGAGTTGGCCAATCGTCTGATATCCTTTAGCATCTGATTTTATGGAAGTCCCTTGAAAATGTATTTTTGGATACTCGTTTACGTGGAAAAAGTCTTTGCTTTTCAGATGCTGATCTCTCTTTTCGTTGCCGGTGTTGATAGTTGACGCACCTACACTCACGTTAAAATTGGATTGATCTAAAGCATCCTTTTCAAAAGTCACTTCACCGGTAAAATCTCTGAGTGTTCCTTCTATGGTTAGAAAACCTAGCTTTTTAACCGTGAATGTCACCAGCGAATTAGGGTTGTCAATAGTTAATGATTTTGGTGTCATAAAAATTCTTACTTTAATATGACCCAAATGTACCTCAGGTAAAAAGCTATTGCATTAATGTAGATTAAGAAATGATATTGGAGGGAAATTATTTTTATTGATTCCGCTTTCTTCGCACAGATGAAAGCGCCTCAGGTGTGATACCTAAATAAGAGGCAATCATTTTTTGAGGTACTCGTTGCACAATTTCAGGATAGGTTTCTACAAAATGCTCGTACCTCTGAATAGCAGTTGCACACATCAACCGAATAACCCTTTTTTGAAGAACATTGAGCCTTTTTAATAACTTTGACACATCGTGTTCATCGTTAATGTCTTTTTCCTTCATGATAAGAATAGAGTCCTCTAGCGCATCAATAAATAAATCACAGTATTCATTGGGGGCTGCATTATCTGCAATAATCCACCCTTCAGGAGCAAACATGTAGATATGTTCTTTCCCTTTATCACTGATGGCGTAGCTACGTAACAGCCCAGACTCGACTTGATACACTTTACTATTGAAGTCTCCTTTTCTTTGAAGTATTTGTCCTTTTTTTACTGTGATTCTTTTCAAGGCTTTAAATTTATGATAGATGCACGCAATAAGAGAACAAGATACATAAATATATTTCTCAATAATAAATATGAAATGAGGCTGCTGCTCAATTATGGTAGGATCAGTTGTTTTGTCTGGAGTAGCAATAAAAAGGTTACTAAGTGTCTTTTTTGCAAAGACTCAGTGCTACTTTAAATAGGGCCTCCTTAAAATCAGATAGAATCTAAAAATGTACTTATTCAATCTACAGGTAAGTACCCCAATCATATTTTGCCAGGGACAAGCGTAACATTATAAGCTCCAAACTGTCTATATCTGGTAGGTGTAAAATACAAGTACACTCCCCGGATAGCTATCAGGACACTTCGAACACAAGTATTTAAGGCTCCGAAGATTTTTAAAGCCGTCCCTAAATAACAGATAGATTATATCAAATTAAAAGTAGGGTGTTTTTGAATATGTAAAATACAATTAGTTTATAGGTTGCTTTAGTATCCAGGTCACCATTTTATTGTGACTCCTGCTGACTTATCCAACTATCCACATTTTCCTCCAGAACTTCTAATGGCAATGCCCCGCTTCCTAAAATCACATCGTGAAAGGCTCTAATGTCAAACTGATCTGCCAGTGCGCTTTCCGCTCTTTTCCGCAGTTCCTTAATTTTAAGCTCACCAATTTTATAGGCTAAAGCCTGTCCTGGCCAGGCGATATACCGATCAACTTCCACTGTAATATCATTTTCTGATTTACCTGTATTCAGTTTAAAGTAATCTATTGCCTCTTGTCTGGTCCAATCGAACATATGGAGACCAGTGTCTACTACTAAACGGATGGCACGCCACATCTCATAAGTAAGCTGTCCGTATTTGGAATAAGGGTCCTTGTACATTCCAAGATCAGGACCTAAACTCTCGGAGTAAAGCCCCCATCCTTCTATAAAGGCTGTAAAAAATACCATTGTGCGAAATTCCGGAAGACCTTCCAGTTCTTGAGCAATAGCTATTTGTAAGTGATGCCCTGGAACGGCTTCGTGTATACTCAATGCTTCCATCTCCCATTTTGGTCTGCTCTTAAGGTTATAAGTGTTAGCGAAGAAAGTACCCGCTACTGCGGAGGCTAAAGAGCCTGGCTGGTAATAGGCAGCTGTAGTTCCTTTTTCAGAATAGGCTGGAACTTGTTTTACACCATAAGGTAACCTGGGTAATTTACCGAAAAGTGTAGGTAAAACTGGATCAATTCGCTTACAAATATCTCGATAAGCAATCAATAACTCTTCAGGAGTTTCAAAATAAAACTGAGGATCCTCCCTTAAAAAAGTATTAAATGCTTCAATGTCACCTTCAAAACCTGTTTCGGCTTTAAGCTTTTCCATCTCCAGTTTGATTCTCGCTACCTCAGAGAGACCTAAATCATGCACCTCTTGGGCAGTCATATTCGTGGTGGTATAAAATTTTATCCGTTCATTATACCAGGCCTCTCCGTTAGCCAAGTCTTTAAGTCCATAACTATCACGCGCATTCGGAAGATATTCTTGGTCCATGAACTGTGCGAACCTTCGCAAGGCTGGGTTTATTCCTTCAGAGACTAACACTCGTGCTCTTTCTTGTGCCGATTTCTGACCTTCCAAATTTATTTCTTCATTTAGATTGCTAAATGGTGCGTAGAAAATACTTTTCTCAGGTTCATCAGAGATCATTTGTTTTATTTGATCGGGCACTTGGACCACTGTAGTTCGTGGCATTACAATACCTTTCTCAATACCTTCAGCCAAAATCATTTCTAATTTTGTCAACAATTCGGGAATACTGTCCAACCTGGCCAATAAGTTTTCGATGCTTTCAGTTGAATTAGCAGGCATCATTTGGATCACAGCTGGAATCATGTTGTGAACTCCCTGAATCTGATCTACTACTAAATACTGCTCTGGGAATTGGCCATAGAGCGCATATTGATCGGCAATTGTTCTATTATAGATGTTGAAATTGACTTTATCTCGCTCAGGTAGGTCTTTTAAATCAAACCAATTGGCAGTTTCATGGAATAGCTTCAACCTCGCCAAATTGTGCTGAACGCCCTCTGGTGAAAGGTCATCCCATAGATGATTATAACCCTCCGTACCCATAAAAGTCGCCATCATAGGAGAGGCTTTTTTTTGGCTTTCAGCATAAACTTCAAACAAGGCTGCCAATCGATGGCTTTCACTTTCAAAATTTTCTTTATTTTGGATAAAGCTTACTTTTACGCTGATGGTGCCTTCGGGCATTTTCTTTGGTGCTTCTTTTTCCTGTTTACAGGAAATAAGGAGGGCAAAAAGGGAAATCAAGGTGATAGATAATGTAGAATTGTTCATAATTGATAGTTTTAAATGATTTTTATATGACATATAAATGCTCAATATCTTTTGATTTTTTTCCTCATTTAGCATTCCCTGCATTAATCAAATCAAGCCTCTCCTGTATTTTCTCTAAAACCAGCTTGTACGAAAATTGAGAGCAATGCCCTTCCATTGGTTGAAATTCGATCAAAGCATCAGATTGAGGACTTTTGGTACTTTCTAAATATTCTGCAAAGTTCCTGGTAGCTTTATTTAAATAAAAGTTGTCCATGTCTCCCATCCATAGGTATATCTTACCGGCTAATTTAGGACCTAAAATTGGCCAGTTTTCTTTTACGTGGATTTTGAAATCATATTTCTTCCAATATTCTGCTACCGCAGAGTCTATCTGACCAGTAACAGGATCAAACAAAGGCATTGGTAAGCCATCATCTCCTTTAGGACTGTAAAGAGAGGTGTGAGCACTGAACTGACCCCCGGAATTCAGGTAGCTGTTAGCAGCACCCAGTACATTTTCGTATTGAATAAACTCTTTCATTGATATCATAGGCTCTCCATCAGTAGTCCGCGCTACAGGCCTTTGGTATCCAAACTCATTCTCGAAAGCATTCTTATCTTTATAAATATTTATCAACTGGTAATTCTCAAATTCAACCGCATCGGGGCTAAAGGAAAACACGCCGTTAAATTGGTCGGGATAGTACAGTTGAAGGCCTAAAGATACCCAGCCGCCAGTGGAGCATCCATCCACAAATCTTGTTTTTGCGGTATCAGTACCTCTGAATTTTGATTCGATATGAGGGATCAACTCGTGAATCAGCGCGTAGCCGTGTGGACCATTATTCTCTGAGATCCATATGATACGAATCTCCATAGGGGCTGTCTCCATCTAGAAAAACATAGATGACTTGTGGGGAGTCATCGGCTTCCCACCAATTCATAAAATCTTCATCTTTCAACACACTGTTTATTCTATCGTGCCTTCCTCCATAGCCGGCTATATTATAACTAATTGGATATTCCTTATCCGTATCATAATTTGAAGGCAATAATATGGATGCTTTCATGGAAAATGACCTTCCCCACCATTTTGATAAAGTATCACTTTTGAAATCAATTAGTCTGACATGTTCACTTTCAATAATTGTTGGTCCGGATATAGTTTTATTGACTGAAAGCGCAATAGTTGTTTTTCCACTTATATCCACCGCCATTTTTTCACTATGTAGATTTCCTTGAGCATTGACTCCAGCTGAATGCGCGTCCTGATCCCATAAGACCTGAATGAAATATTTTCCAGCAGGAATGTTACCCAAGGACCAATCACTAGTTTTGGACCATGGCATAGACTTGTCTAGTTCTAAGGCTTTTTTTGGCTTAAGGTCAGAGAAGTTCATAGCAAAAATGTGCGCTTTGGCCCACGGGAACGGAGCAATTAGAGTGCGAGGTTCTGCTGACGGGTTCTTAGTTAAGAAGATGAATAAACGACCTTCTGTCTTAACGGATTCTCTGACGTCCTCTGAAAAGGTCAAATTGATGGACAATTCCCCTTGGGATGTTTGACCTAAGCCCCAGTTTATACAGGCAAGGTAAAGCAATACGATTAGTTTAAGCTTAGTTTTCATATATGTTATTTTTCGGTAGTTCTGACAGCGCTTCTTTTTAAAATATAATATACAAGTGTCAAAATAGCTATCGCACTTATTATGACAATGAATTCGTTTTTGGCTAGATTAGATAATAAATAGATGATGGTCATGCTCGAAAGAATGGGGACTAATTTGCCCCCAGGGATCTTAAATGTTTTCTTTTCGCTATTTATTTCCTTTTTTAGTTTCATGACTGCTAATGAGACCCCTAAATAGATGAGTAAAACAGTAGCACTGGAAATAATGGCTAATTGTTCAAATGCTCCAATCGCTGCCAATAGAAATCCTGCTCCGGCATAAGTAATAATTGAAATATAAGGTGTTTGGAATATTTTATGGATTTTCTTCAAAGCTGGAATGGGCAAAACATTGTCTTTTGAAGCTTGAAATAGAATTCTCGGCATACTTAATATGGCGCTACTTAAATAGCCCACCATGGATATAGCTGCACCAATTGTCATCAATGTAAAACCTACAGGACCAAAAACCTGATTGGCTACTGCCCCTAAAGGATTTGACTTAAAGGTGGCTAAAGTATCTCCCAGGACACCTATTGAAGCTGTTTGTAATAAAATATACAATACTAAAACTACCAATATGGCCAAGAATATTCCACGAGGAATATTCTTTTCAGGGTTTTTTACTTCTCCGCTAATAGATAAACTACTTTCGGCCCCCTGAAAGGCAAAAAATAAGATCAAGGAGATTTCACCTATTTTATTGAAGCTAGGTAATGAAACGATCGCTAGATTGTCAACAGAAACAGCGCCCCATGAGAAGAAAACAATTAACAATAATGGAATTAGTTTTATAATGGTAAATACTTGTACCATCCTTATTCCGTTACTTGCTCCTTTTATATTGATGAGGGCAAAGATTGAAAATAGTAGTAATAATGACAGCGTTCGGACTACCTGTAATTTAAAAAGAGGAAATATTGAACCAGCAATATCTACTATGGCATTAGCAACCGCTGCATCAGCGGCCATAGAAGCTAAAATAAATAGCACACTCGATAAAAAGCCGAAATAAGTTCCAAAGGCAGTTTTAATATATATGTATGCACCCCCGGAGGTGGTCACTTTACTTCCAGCTTCCGCGAAGCAGAGCATCACCAAAGAAATGAGTAATCCGCAAAAGAGGTACGCGAAAATGCTTGAAGGCCCAAGTCCTGCAGCAACGATGGCGGGCAGTACAAAGATGCCTGCCCCGACAATGATGTTGATGATATTGGTACTTAGGCCAAAAACACCAAATACTCGCTTTAATCCCGCTTCTTTATTTTCCATATCTTATTAGTACTCCTAAACCTTTTTAAAATCGATATAGGCCACTAGCATTTTAAGATCCTTAATTTTTATAGAGCCAAAATGGTCTAATTCTTCAATGATCATGATGATATCATGCTATTTATTTTTAGTGTTTAAGTATTCATCAACTAGGCTGTAAGTAGCTTCTATAAGTGCTACTCTTGCTTCAGAGGAATTAGAGTTTAGAAAAATGGCAATGGTCAAAGGTCTTTCAAATTCTCTCACTACAATTGTTCTCGTACCATTCCAACTCCCGGTGTGTAGGGCGAATTTTTCGGTGAGAAACCAGGCCATACCGTACTTTTCTTGAGCGCCATTCAAAAAGTTAAAATCATAAAATGCCTCAGGAATGCTAGCGCTCGGTTTAAAAACTAGTTCGTGCATTTCCTTAGGCAGGATTGTTTGCTTGCGCAGCGCATTGTCATAAGTGAAATAGTCATTAATGCTCGTGTAAACTGCCCCATCACCTAAAATTCCATTCATATAAAAGCCATCAATCTTTTCCCAATTGCCTAAGCTATCCTTGTCGTGGCAAAAAGACCTTTCACTAATTTTCACTGGGTGTGCTAAATTATAAAAGGTGGTATTGGTCATTCCAGCCTTTTCAAAGATGTGCTCTTTGGCATAAGAGGCAAATTCTTGGCCGCTCACCTTTTCCACTAATAATGCTAATACCAGATAGGCCGTATTAGAGTACTCCCAATTAATACCTGGTTCAAATATTGGTTCTGGGTTGGTGGCAAGCCACTGCAAAATATGCTTATTTTCCACTACTATTGATTTATCCCACTCCTCTGAGAAGTAAGGGGTCAGCTCATAGTCTGCAAGGCCTGAAGTGTGGTTCAGCAGCTGTTTGAGGGTGATGTTATTGAAGACAGGGTAGGGCCAAAATTTTGTGATGGAATCATTTAGAGATAATAAGCCTTGATCTACAAGGTCAAGCACACATAATGCTGTAAACTGCTTGCTTACAGAGGCCATTCTAAAGTTAGTGGAGGCTGTCACTGGAGCTTGGCTTTTTAAATCTCGCAGGCCATATCCTTTACCAATGAGCATCTCCCCGTCATGCGCAACAAGGACTGCAGCACCAGGAGCATTATCGGGGATTTGAGTACTTATAAGTGAATCGATACTTGACCTTAATACGCTTAATGCTGTCGAATCTGTCTGGTCAATTTTCTCCTTTGGCGAACTGCAGGCTGATGCTATGGCAAGCGTTAAAATAAGGGACATAAATCTCATATAAATAATATTTTCAATTTTAAGCTTTTCAAGATTTAGAGAATCATTTATTTGCTTTAATAATCACTTCTATGATGGCACTTCGGAGGTCTTCTACCTCTTCCTCAAAAATATTCCAGCAGTAGATTACAGCCACCGTATTGAATTGAGGGAAAATCAAAACATATTGTCCACCGAAGCCAAAACCTGCCCATACTTCTTTTTTGCCAGTATCTGGCCTCCACCACTGGTAGCCGTAGCCATAATCTCCGATCTGACTTGAATCGGAAATTCTAGTAGTACTTCTCTTGATCCATTCTTTCGAAATGACTTGTTCTCCGTTCCATTCCCCATGGTTCAATACCATATAACCGATTTTTGCTAGATCTTCCGCTTTAAGGTATAGTCCGCCCAAAGCATCAGGTAAACCTTTGGGTGTATGCTTCCAATGAAAGTCCGTGATCTGTAAGGGGTCGAACAGATATTTCTTAGCATAGTCATCTAATGCATATCCTGTGGCTTTTTTAATAATGACCGACATTAATTGACTAGCTCCACTATTATAGACCCAGGTAGTTCCAGGTATAGTATCCATAGCTTGGTCAAGCGTAAACTGAATCCAATCCTCACTTTTTTCTAGCTGTTCGGTCGTGTTATTGCTCAAGGGCGCACCGATTTCATACCACTCCATGCCTAAGCGCATAGTCAGTAAATCTTCTAATGTGGCCATCCGAAATAACTCGTCTACTGTTGATAAGTCATAGTCTTCTAAGTAGTCTATCAGCTTAACAGAGGTTGAGGCAATATGCCCCTGGTCAATAGCCAAACCGATCATGAGAGAAGAGATTGATTTAGTAATAGACTGCAGGGTATGTACTTTTTTCTGATGGTAATAAGGATGCCAGTAAGGATGTAAGTAGTTATAGTCTCCATACACTGTAGAATCCTCACACGTATCATAGCCACATCCTAATTCATTTGTAATTCCCGCACTAATTTGTTTGTAGTCATTTGTGAAAGTTTGGTTTAACACTAATTTTCCATTCTTTAAGATTACCAACTCATCCACATTACCGTAAGTGCCTACCTTTACATTAGCAATTAGCGAATCTATTGGCACTTTTGACATATCTTCAACTTCAAATGTGGAAGTGGGCCAGCTGCTATCCATTGAATTAGATGTCTTTTGAGGTTTATCACAAGCATATAAGAATATAACCGAAAGGGTAATGAAATAGTAGATCTTCATGTTTTTTTCAATAAATATAGTTGGATTATTTGTGCCTTCCTTTCCGGAAACCGTTCCTAATATAAGCTAGCTCTGTAACCTTTGATGGATCAAGAATAGCTTTGAATTCATAAACGGTCTCTTCCCTTTCATTAGAGAGTTGATACGCTTGAGCTTCTTTTTCGGCATTAAAGGAAGTTTGATTTTCTTCTAAATGAGTTGAAAGTGCTGTCAACGTGATCACCTTTATTAGTATCAATAGCGTCTTTTTCTTCATAGTTATTGAGTTTTTTATTACGGCAGCTAGCCAGCAAATCACTTTCTAATAGGATGCTTTTTCTGATAGCTCAAATTTCTCCAGATCCATTCTAGTGGTCCGAAGTGGAAATATTTAAGCCAGATAGGGCTTATGATTAATTGGAAAATCCAGATAGCAAACACTATGTACAGCAGCTCGTGTCTCATAAAGTTACCGAAGAGCCCAAAACCAGCACCGGTAAATATGATCAAGGCAAAAACAGAGTGCATGACATAATTCGTTAAAGCCATTTTTCCTACAGATGCCAGGCTGCTTTTCAGCCATTTGAGTATTGAAAGTTTGCAGAAAAGCATGATTAGGCCAACATGGCCCATAGCTACTCCAACTCGACCTAAATCATAAGTGATATTGGTTTTTGAAAAGCTTAATAGGGAGAATTCTTGATCGATGATATAAGAAACTTCAAAAAAGTTGACAGTAAGTCCTATCCCATAGCCTAGAAAAGCCATTAAGCCATAAAATCTATAGGATTTTTCAGCAGACAAAATTTTCAATTTAAAGAAGGCTATTCCTATCAACATCATGCTTAGGATATCCCATACATCAAAACGATAAGGCCAGTTTTCATCACTATGTCTGTTTATTGGAGCAAGAAATGCGACCAACTCAAAATAACTTTTCCGCATATTGCTAGTAAATTCAGCAACTGCTTCCGGAGAACGTTTGTATTCTTTTTGTTCCCATTCTAATTGGGTCGCTTTTAATTCTTTAGTCAAGGGCTTACCTTCTTCTTGCAGTTTTTCAACGAGGGCTACATCCTCTATAAATTTCACATCACCTTTATAATCAAAGTAGCTCCACAAACTACCTACTGCAAACAAGAACACTGCAATAAGGATCAATTTTTTAGGAGACATATTTCTAAATGAATAAACGAGGAAACCCATTAGAGCATAGTCATACAATATTTCACCTGTCCACAATAGTAAGTATCCGTGCACCAAACCAAAAAAGAGCAACCATAATAAGCGTCTAAAATAGATATCGGCAGCTTTTAAACCCGCTCCCTTTTTTTCCAGCCTATCAAGCAGTATAAACATGCCCACACCAAATAAGAGTGAAAACAAAGCTCTCATAGTGCCTTCAAACAACATGTTTGTTGTTATCCAAGTATACAGAGCCCAGCCTGATGATCCACCTGAAACAGAGGGATCGCCATATGCTCCGGCCAGGCCCATCTGATTAATGTTCATTAATAAAATACCAAATAATACAATGCCTCGCATCACATCCAAAGAATGTATGCGGTCAGTCGGTTTTAAGGGTGTTAAAGAAGTTGGTTGTGTCGGTGGTAAAGAGGTGGCGGTAGTCATATGTTTTAATATTAAAGGGTGATTAGAAGGAAAGAAATTTTAGCGAATAGTATTGAAATTTTATTTTTCATCTGATCTGTTTTAATTCATTATAAATAGCTTAAAAACCAATATTGACGATGTGCCTTTTTATAATTCCAGTACCATGCACACAAAGGGTACAGACTAGCTATAACCCCTAGCCAAATGATATAGACCATACCTAAAGAATACCCATACCCTTTCAGTTCAGGCACGAAGGAAATCCACACCTCAAACACCATAAGTTGAGGATCATAACCGCTTAAATACACTGCAAACACGGCTAAAATGTGAATAAAATAGATATGAATGATGTAAAAAAACATAGGGACCTTACCAAAAAGAACCACGATATTAAACAGCTTTCCTTTTAAACCTTCTGCTAAGGAAAGCACAATTAACGCTGGACCTAGTGTGATTAATAGGTATAATAAAGAGGGCGGATATTTACTTACATTAAAAAATGACATGAAGGTTTTAGTATCGTCCAGATAGGTAACCCAAGGCGAAAGGTTGCCATAAATATTCATCCATCTTAGAATAAAAAAAAGTATAATAGCCGTAATGCCGATTATAATCAATTGATCCTTCCGGTTTTTAGGATCTGCATTTGGCTCATATAATTTTCCCAGATAATAACCCAATGGCATCACAAATACCCAGGGGATAAGAGGATAAGCTATAAGCACGCTAATAGTATCAGAAAATTCTATTACTCCTCGCAAATGCAATACATTCCATAAACCACCCAGCTGATCAAAATTATATGAGTCCAATAAATTATGACCAAAAATCACGATCAAACAGAGTGCAATCATTACTTTTTTAGGTAGGTGAACGAAAACTGCCAAAAAGATCATAGATGCGCCCAGGAGCCAGATGACCTGAAAAAGAATAGGATTAAAGTTCATTTGAAAACGCCACCCAAAAGATATGATAATCACTTCAGCAAAGATGAGCCAAAGGCCACGTTTTAATAGCCAGGCACTAATTGAGGGTTTACCTATTTTCTTTTGGACAAAATAAGCGGAAGTGCCGGCCAGGAAAACAAAGACAGGGGCGCAAAAATGAGTAATAAATCGTGTAAAAAAGAACCAAAAATTGGTTTCTTCTATATTAGTAGGATCTATGAAAAAACTATCATAATGGAAATAATCTCTTACATGATCCAAAGCCATAAGCAAAATTACCAGACCTTTTAAAAAATCTAAAGATTGAATTCTACCAGATTTTATGTCCTGCATACCAGTGTTTTTATAATCAATCCCTTTTGGCTTGGTTGCCACTTTTTCTGCTAACTCTATTTTCATCATTTGCTTTCAGTTACTAAAGTCATATTAGGCGTTACGGGCTCCTCCAAAGTTTTTATGTCAGCGAGGCTTCTAGAATATTTCCTTCCGTTTAAAAACTCCCCAATAAAAGTGGACCTGACGAGGTAGTGGTAGGTGAAAAAACAAATGAATGTGGTACCCGATGCAACAAGGGTGAATTTAAGGATTGCCGGTGCATCCCACCCGCCTATTAAACCAGGTAAGAATGCTGTTAATGGTAGATGAAGCAAATACACCCAATAGGCAGAATCAGATATATAGCGCATCAATGGAGAATGTTTACTGAAATACCTCAAAAACATACCAGTAAAACCAAAAATTAAAAGCCAGCAAATTACTGACCTGATGCTTGCATGAAACGCGTTTGAAAACGCAGTTAGATCCACTAAAAAATAGATCGTAAATATGCCTAAGCCCAGAAAAGTAAACAACCTATCATATTGCATGAAGCTTGACAATAAATGTTTAGATTTGAACAATACCCAGCCCACTAAATAGAAGAAGAAGTAGAAACTAAAAGTACCGGCATCAGGTACAAAACTTAGGGAAGTCGCCACCCAATAAGAGTCTATTGCCAACAACAATGAAAATGTAATTAATGAAAACACCGTAAGTTTCAGTAGCGGCCTTTTAATAACTTGATCAAAAGCTAGCTTTATTTTACTTGTTATAGAAGGTAAATTTTGGAACAGTACCCCTAATGCGAAAGACGCTACAGAAAACATGATAAGATAGTACAAGAACCATAAGTGCATAGTCCCTTTTGTAATAAGCTTCGATGGGTCTTCAATATACGTTAAGAGAGTCGTATCACGAGAGGCCACAAATACACCCTGCTCTACCGTCTGGTCGGGTGAAAATACCTGGTTCGAATATGAAAAACCCAGCATTACTAGAGGCCATAGTAGAAGGACGAAAACCCCAAAAGGTAACACGATCCTTTTGACTCTGTTAATGATCATTTTTCTTGGTGAACGATCATAGAACAATAATGCAGCAAAAAAGCCTGCTACCAGCATAAATATTGGCATCCTAAAATTATGAATGAGATAGCCCATCCAGGTTAGAAACTCATTGCTTGCTACAGGATCTTTCATCGGCCAGCCTGCGCCAACTCCCCTACCAGAATAGGTATTGGAGGTGTGTAATACGATTCCTAACATCATCATGATGGCTCGCAAGGAATCTAAGGAGTGAAGACGTTCTGTTTTTTGACTTACTAGTTTCATCGTGCTATTAATTTTATCTATAGCTTTATTCAAGCTGATGTATTTAATTACTACATCTTTTATTTAGACAAGTCATTAGTTAGGGATTTAAAATGACTTAAGTCCTTTTAATAAGGGTTGGTAATACAATGCTCTTCACTTAATAGCATGGGGTAGTAATATTGGTTTTACTTAATGGTTGTAGCGAAAAGGGTATCACGGTTTTTTCCTCGGTGGTTAATCAAGAATATAAAAAGAGGTGTTAACTTTCGTTAACGCCCTCCTTTACCCCTAATCTAAATACTTAATTCTACTTCTAATTTATAGGAATGTGACGAGCTATTCTGTAGCGTGCCATTCCATAGTGCATACATTTGCCTTCCTTTTTCTTTACTTACAAGGTCAAAGTAGTTCGTTGCCGAACTTTCTCTGATAAGGTCTGTATCTACATAGCCTTTCTTCAATTTTTTAACTCTCTCAATTAATTGATTAGCATCACCTGAACTCTTTTCTATTTTAGTAGAATTTAAAATGTTGAAATCGTTGCTTTGCGCAGTGAGCAAACTTATGCTAAACACAGTATCGATTGCACTTGATAAAATACATCTTACTCTTTTCATAATTAGAGTGGTTTAGTGTTAATGCGTCTAATTGCGATGCTAAACAACTGATATTCACACTAAAATAAAATCGATCTAGGACGAAGACCCTGTTTTACTGTCCGAAAGCACTGTTTTACTGTCCGAAGGAATTAATTCCGAAATACTTCCTAATTTTTTTGCCTGAGCATTAATGCAAAACACCAGCCTTCAAAGGGGAAGTGGCATAAACGCTCTTTAAATTATCGTTTAGTGATTAAAGAAAAAAGGCGGGAGAAATTAAATTTTTCTACGAATTTAACCACGAAACTATAATCATCAAAGATCTTCTTGCACTAGGCTGGTCAAAATCTAGTTGGATAGGATTTTTATCAATAGTATTATTTTAAGGAAATTTTCTCAACAAAAGGCTGACATCTTTTTGTCTTGATTTTCCGGATTGGAATGCCTCTGGCGTTGTATCTTTTTGATAAAGCAAAAATATTAAGAATAAAATTTGACTATAAAAATCATTAAAATTTAAGTTAACCCTCACAATAAAGGAATATTCTAGTTTATTGAGGTCTTTTACCTATTTTTAAATATTAAAAAGAACTAATCGGGAAAGCAATGCCTTTTATTGCGTGATTTTCATTTATCAAAAGTAGACTAAAATAAATGCTTAACTTAAGAGCATTGGGGTTGTTGTTTGAGAGGAATAAAAGCGTATTGCAATTGTACAAGAGAATTAAAAAGCTTCTAAATAGTTTGGATTCTCTTCAATAGTTCGTCCTTTACTGACTTCGTTACTGGAATAGCCTTAGTGCCTACAACAATGTTGGTAGTAGCAATTTCCTTTATATGAGCAATATTGATGATAAACGATCGATGAATTCTTAAAAAATGTTGTGACGGTAATTTTTCATCAAGCTCTTTGAGTGTAGTCACAAGCAAATACTCTTTATCGCTTGAAAATATACGACAGTAATTTCTTTCTGCTTCAATATAAAGAATGTCTCTGATATAGACTTTTACCATAGTGCTAAAATGCCTAACAAAAAGACTATCGCTTAAAATAAACGGTTTATTATTCTCTGAAACAAGGTCTGTTTCAGGAGAATTATTTATTTGACTGATAGTGAGCTCTAGTGTGCGTTGCAAATCTAATTTCTTAAAAGGCTTTGATATAAAACCATATGGATGCGTTTCTTTGGCTCTATTGAAATGTTCATCATCAGTATTAGCTGTTAGATAAATTATGGGAATGTTATGTGTTTTTTGCATTGCCACTGCAGTTTCAATACCATCTAAAGTTCCCTTTAGATTAATATCGAGTAATAGTATGTCTGGCGGATTATCTTGTATCTGCAATAATGCTTCCTCTCCTCTGGGAACTATACCTATTACCTCGTAACCTAATGTTGTAAGTTGTAAGGATATATTTGCACCAATAACCATTTCATCTTCAACAATTAATATTTTAAATTTTCCGCTCATTTACGCGCTTTTTTTAAGTAAGAAATCAAATTCAACATGAGTTCCTTTATCTCTTCGCTCACTCATTTTGCCATTTAGTTGCTGTGTAAGCAATTGCACCAACTGCGTGCCAAAACCCGTGCCTTTTGGAGCTATACCAACTACTTTACCCACTCCATTATCGTTAACTCTTAATTTTAAGTAATTATCGGTAGTTTTTTCTAAACTGATATGTATGGTACCTTGTTCATTTTCGGGAAAAGCATACTTAAGCGCATTAGTTAAAAGCTCGTTTACAATAAGCCCTATAGGTACGGCCGTATCCACATCCAACTCTAAATTATCCATCACACATTCAATCTTCACTTTTTCTTCTGCATTGAAGGTGTCAAGGATACCTTCACTTAAGTTGATGAAATAATCTCTCATTTCAATGCTACCTAAATTTGTACCCTGATATAATTTTTGATGTATAATACCCATTGATTGCACCCTGTTTTGACTTGCAATCATGGCATCTTTAGTTGCAGAGTCTTCTATCTGAGCTGATTGTAATGCAATTAAGCTCTTTACCAACTCAAGATTGTTTTTGACACGATGATGAATTTCCTTGAGGAGCAGTTCGTTCTCAGCATTTCGTTTATCAAGCAACTCATTTTTATGGCCCAACTCTCCATTCAACTCTTTCAATTTCTGATTACTCCTTTGTTTTAGTCTATAATTACGATATAGTAATCCGAGCAATAATACGCCAATGGATAAAGCAACAATATAGATAGTTTGTTTTTGCTGATTAGCAGCAATCTCTTCCTCTTGTTTGAACACATTCGACTGTAACTCATTTTCACGAAGGCTTCTTTCATTTCTTTCCACTTCTATAATTTCATTGAGATTTGCCCAGTCAATATGATACTGTAGAGCAGTCTTATAATTTCCTGCAAGGGCATACAAACTAGATAATTTCCCAATAAATTCGGCTGTATTTGCCTTTGTATTTATAGCAATTGATGAGTTCTTGGCAATTTCATAATATGTTATTGCTTGATCGAATTGGCCTTCTGCCTCAGCTATATCACCCAACAGAACATGTGAGAATTGGTAAACATCAATTGTACGAAGGTTATTTTCCTCTAAAAATTTTATGTTTTTTGATAAGTAAGATTTTGCTTCTTCGTATTTCTCCTTTTCAATAAGGTTGCTCCCCATTGCATAGGAATACCAGGCATGATGAAAGGGATTTGTGATTTGAGGTAGTAGCTGCTCTATTTTATACAAGTAATAGTTGCTTGAATCAAGCTTTGAGAGATCATAGTAATGGTAGGATAAAAGTTTGTAGCTGAGAATCAACGCTTCATACTTTTCAGGATAATTTGAATTCTCGTAGCCAATCATACTTTTCTTTAAATAATGAAAAGATTTTTCTTGCTCCTCCGGCAATTCATATTGATAAAGAAACCGGCCTTTATCTTTCATTATTTTGAGCTGAATTTCAGGTCGATCTTCATCTTTTAGTAAGTCCACCGCTTTTATAAAAAGCTCCAGACCAGGTTTTGGCTCTCCTCTTATAATTTTTATCAAAGCCCAATTAAGCAATAAATCATACCCTAAAACCTTATCTTTTTTGCTTTCCGGGATTTTTTCGTAAAAAGCCCAACCTATGGGTGCCAGCGAATCCACTACGTTAAAGTTATGCGACCTATTTGCTCTATCTGTGATGTCTCGGTACAAATGAGCCAAGCGTTCGTATTGTAGGGGCTTGCTATTTTGGAGTAGTAAAGCAGCCTTATCTAAATAAAAAACAGTGCTATCTCGGTTAAAGTGGGGCATTTCCTTATACCACAATGCTTTATCCTGGTAGGCTCTACTCAAAGTAGCCACTTCATCAGCAGAAAGGTCTTGACCAGCGCTTCTTGTCGGCAACAAAAGAAGAAGAAATGAAATAGTAGTAATTATTTTAACCATACTTTTTAATAGCTGGGTTGGGAGCCCTTAAATCAAAATAAATATACAAAGATTTCTTAGTAAAATGCATACTGCTTTTGTATTAAATTAATTAAAGTGGGAAAATATTATATTTCCTCTCTATAAAAGGCGGAAAAGCGAGGCGAATAAATAAGGCCTCCTTAAAATGTCTCAGGTGCTTCAAATAAAATCGGTCAAAGTGCAAATGGCTCAACGTCTCTCGCGGCTAAGAAACTCGGTATCAGTACTTGTCCCGGTAAAAACGGCATTGATTTACTTCAGGATAGCCTACTAAAAAATCAAAATGTAGTTTAATTATGAGGAATATGAAGTGTAACTGTAAAAAGCTATTATCTATAAAAAAAAGTATCCTGTTTGAGGCCTGGCTATATTAAACCAGGCCATAAAAAACTACTCTTCTGGAGATAGAATTTCATCTTCATCAAGGTGCTGAATCCAAATCTCTATAATTCAAATGATCTGAAAAATCAATGCCCGACAAAGACAGTGAGCGATTAGCTTTTGTCGTTTTTATAATCCTCGCGCATTTATAATTTTTGGCAAATTAAAGCGTGAATTTTTCATGGCTAATTTCCTTTATCCGAAAGAAACCTCACTAGTTTAACGACCAAACATCTCATTAATATAGGCGGTCGTTTGATTGAGTTGTTCTATATTTTGATGATTATGAAAACCTTTAGTTTTGGTGATTTGTTTTAAGTGGGTTTTTATTAGGCAGGTGTCCACTTTTTCTCCAGCATTGAGGACATGGTAAATTTGGAATTTCTATACCTCAATTAAATTCTCTATCGCTAAAAAATGAGTTAATTTATTGCTTTTGGTGAAAATAGGTAGGATTTCAATATTGCAGATATAATCAGAGCCATCTCTGCGATAGTTAATAAGCTTGGTTTTTACAGGTTCTTTTCTACTTATGGCCTCTCTTATTTTACTTCTCTCCTCTGGCTTAGTTTCTTTGCCTTGTAAAAAGGATGGTTTTTTTCCTAATGCAAAGGTAGGCGGATAACCTGTTAAGGATTTAAAACCTGTGCTCACCCATTTAATTTTCTGATTAGCATCAGTCAAGACTAAAGCATCAAATTTTTTCTCGTGTAATATATCAAAATCCATCTCCCAGTTATATCTTTCTGAGAGTTCCTCGAGACATTCAAAATCAAGGGTCCCTATCACTTTTTTCATGTTAGAGGAGGCTACATCCCAGCACATTATTGGATGGATGACTTCTATGGATGCATTTAGTTTATCTAAAGTTGCGGCCTCAATATTGGCATTTGGATTCATTAAATGGATATCCAGTGAAATCATAATTCCTTTTCTTTCTCTATTTTAAATTTTAGTTAAACAATTTTTTATGAATTTGAAGCTTAACAACATTATTTCTTCGTTTAAAAAACTGTTTAATTTAATCTACAAATATACTTTCATTATGTTAATAAAACGCATTTTGTTGAAGAAAGTTGAAAAACTGTTAATTTTTAAAGATTTGACTTAACTAAATATTGATAGGGAAAGTTGGTAAATAAAAAAGCACGGTTACTTAAACCGTGCTTTTAATACTTATCAAATAATAAAACAGTAAACTACTTAATTATGTATCTTATTGACATACTTCCATCAATAAAATTACCACTCCAATAATTTAAGTATATATTAGGCATTATATCTACACTAATTGTAAAAGGAATATCTGTAAATTGATATTCCAGTCCGCCTATTCCTACGATTCCAAAAGCCACTATTGGTCTATTTTCATCATAATAAGCAAAACAGTCAGGATCATTAGGGTCGTTACAGTTGTTTCTGTTTCTGTTATTAAAGTAATATCTACCATCATAAAAGCCAACGCGCGCACCAATACCATAAACCCATGATAACTCAGGCACATCAAAAGCACCTCCTTTATGTATTTCATACAATCCCGTAATAGAAAACCCTCTCCATCTCGAGCCTAGTATAAGTTCTAGTGCTGCTTCATTTTTAATAAAATGTTTTAATGAAAGCCCTGAAGTATATCCTCCTCTAATACCTATAGCGGTTGTATAACCATTTGCGGCTCCGGCATAATTGGCGCTAAAACTATTATTTTTGTTTTGCTGTTGGCTTGCTACGTTTTTCTTTTGTTGAACAGGCTCTTCAGAAAGGTTTTTAGCGCTAACATACCCGATTTTACCATTGTATTCCACTTTCCACCAGTCCTCATTTTCTTTTTCTACTAATTTAACCTTTTCATTAAAAGGTATGGTTGCAAGCACTTCGCTACTGGTAGATGCATTGTCCCTTAGGTTAATACCTGACTCCGCCTTTACGTAAAGGCCAGGTTCCTCAGCCATGGCTCCAAAACTCCACAATATTGTGAAAATTAGGATAATCGATTTTGTGAATTTTTTCATGTTCTTTTTTATAGGGTTAAGATTTTTTCTCGCAGAAATCTACGTCAATATTTTCAATTTGAAATGAAAAAGTTCAAACTAGGGGCATGAATGTAAGATTTATGTAATCTTTCCAGTGTTGGGTGTAACACCAGAATTGCTTGATTATTAGAACAACTAATTTACAGTATGGCCTTCCTATATCATTTTTAGATAGCGCATTTATAAATCCCAACAGGGGAAAATACTGCTCGGTTTTAAGTTTTAAAATACGTTGGCAAAATCTACTACCTTTAAACTAAAAATTATAGCCAATAGTCAATGCGCCTGAGGGGTAGAAATCAAATAAAATTTCCCGGTGGGGTGCTTTTTTATTATATTCAAAACAAGGAGTAAATGCTACTCTAAATAAAAAGCGACTGCTTGGTTTTTGAAAACGATAACCAATCCTAACCCCGGCAATATGAGCCCAGTCCGTATTGTGATACAAATAAGTGTACGAAGCTGGCGGCTCTACTCCTTTGATATTATCCTTAGTAAAAATATGCCCTAAACTTACCTCAATATGGTGTTGATCAAAAGAAAAAAGCTGATTAAGCATAATGGGCAACCATAAGGCTCGGAAACCTATGGATTTCGAAAAAAGGTAGCCGCCTACGTGAGCAGTAGTCTTGAATCTTTCTTTATTAATGAGTATCCGTTCGTAATTCAGAGAATAGATCACTCCATGGCCAAATAATTCAAGATGCACGGCATTTTTAAATTCAAATTTTTAAATGGGTAAGCTATTTTCCTGAATGTTTTATACCTCCTATCAAAAACAAGACTTCTTTACAAAGTATAATAATTATATTAACGTATTATTCTTTCAAAATATTTAATAGTGTTTTATGAAATATATATACTACTCACTCATTTGCATATTAATGATCAGCATAGTCCCATTAAGTGCTCAAATTGAAAAAGCACCCAAAAGAGCCGAAGGAGATGGTCCGTGGTCACAATTAATTATTCGAGGCGTTACACTCATCAATGGAAATGGTGCTCCCCCAACCGGTCCGGTAGATATTGTAGTAGAGAATAACATCATTAAAGAAATTAAAACAGTCGGCTATCCCGGTGTGGAAATAGATCCCAATAAAAGACCTCAACTAAAATCAGGTGGGAAAGAATTAGATGCAAGTGGCATGTACATTTTACCTGGTTTTATTGATATGCACGGACATATTGGTGGTGTTGCCCAGGGGGTGTCCGCAGAATATGTTTTTAAATTATGGCTGGCTCATGGCATTACTACTATACGAGACCCTTCTGCAGGAAATGGACTTAAATGGGTATTAGAGCACAAAAACAAAAGCTTAAAAAATGAAATTACTGCACCAAGAATTTTAGCCTATACCGCTTTCGGGCAAGGCAGTGATTCACCCATTAGTTCTGCTGAAATGGCTAGAAAATGGGTACAAGATAATGCCAAGAACGGTGCCGATGGTATTAAATTTTTTGGTGCAGCCCCGGAGATTATGGCCGCAGCCCTCGATGAAAATAAGAAACTTGGGTTAAGATCTGCCTACCATCATGCCCAAATGCACGTAGCCAAATGGAATGTATTAAATTCTGCGAGGGCAGGACTTACCTCTATGGAACATTGGTATGGCTTACCGGAAGCATTGTTTGAAAATAGAACGGTTCAGGATTTTCCTTTGGATTATAATTATAATAATGAACAACACCGTTTTGCAGAAGCAGGTAAATTATGGGATCAGGCAGCTCCTCCTTATTCCGAAAAATGGAATGCGGTAATGAATGAGTTAATTGAACTCGATTTCACTTTAGACCCTACTTTTAATATTTATGAGGCGAGCCGCGATCTAATGAGAACCTCCAGAGCTGAGTGGCATGAAAATTATACTTTACCTTCTCTTTGGGAGTTTTATCAACCCAGCAAAATATCTCATGGCTCTTACTGGCATTATTGGGGCACCGAAGAAGAAGTTAGCTGGAGAAAAAATTATCAGTTGTGGATGACATTTGTAAATGAATATAAAAACCGTGGCGGAAGAGTGACTACCGGATCAGATTCTGGTTTTATTTTTCAGCTTTATGGATTTGCCTACATCCGTGAATTAGAATTGTTACGGGAAGCCGGTTTTCATCCTTTGGAAATTATTATGTCAGCCACCCTAAACGGAGCTGAAGCTTTAGGGATGGATGATAAAATTGGTTCTATTGAAATAGGTAAACTGGCAGACTTTGTAATTGTGGAAGAAAACCCGCTACAAAACCTAAAAGTTCTATATGGAACGGGCGCAATAAAATTAACAGAGGATAATGAAGTAGTAAGGGTTGGTGGCGTAAAATACACTATTAAGGATGGAATAGTCTACGATGCTAAAAAGCTGCTGACTGATGTTGAAGAAATGGTGGCAAACGATAAGGCCAAAACAGGATACACAATAAAACAACCGGGTATTAAGTAAATCCTGGTCCTCGATTGTAAAAAAAACACCTTTACTCTAGTAATTACTATATTACTTTTTATTTTTATACAGAATTATTTTAAATCTTCATGCAAAAAAACACTTACACAGTTGCTGTTGTGCAACTTAACTTAAACGATAGCCCTGACAATAACCTTACAAAATGCCTGAAATGGGTACGTGATGCTGCCTCAAAAGGTGCTGAAGTAATTTGTATACCTGAGTTATATAGCAGTCATTATTTCTGCCAAAGTGAAGATACAGAAAACTTTGCATTGGCCGAGCCATTAGATGGAGTAAGTTTCAAGGCTTTTAGCGCCCTTGCCAAAGAATTAGCAGTAGTAATTATCGTGCCTTTTTTTGAAAAGCGCATGGCTGGAATATATCATAACAGTGCATATATCATTGATGCTGATGGCTCAAGAGCTGGTTTATATAGAAAAATGCACATTCCTGATGACCCACATTTTTACGAAAAATTTTATTTTACACCAGGCGATATCGGCTTTAAAGCGTTTCCAACACAAAAAGGTAAAATAGGAACGCTAATTTGTTGGGATCAATGGTACCCCGAAGCGGCTCGACTCACTGCACTGCAAGGTGCTGAAATAATTTTTTATCCTACAGCTATCGGTTGGCATCCTCAGGAAAAAGAAGAGTTCGGAACAAATCAACATGGTGCCTGGATGAACGCTATGAAAGGTCATGCTGTTTCAAACGGGGTTTTTGTAGCGGCAGCAAACAGAATTGGGTTAGAAAAATATTTGCCTGGGACACAAGGCATTGAATTTTGGGGTTCTTCATTTATAGCCGGTCCGCAAGGCGAGATTCTAGCTCAAGCCTCCAAAGACAAAGAAGAAATTCTTTTAGCCACTGTTGATTTGAAAAAACAGGAGAATGTAAGACAGAACTGGCCTTTTTTCCGTGATAGGAGAATTGATTTTTACGGTGAAATAACCAAACGAGCCATTGAATAATATGACAAAAAACATAAGACGTTTACCTGCTGAGTGGGAAAATCAAGAAGCCATTTTATTATGTTTCCCACATAATGGAAACGACTGGCCCGGAAAATATGAAGCCATAAAATGGGCTTTTGTTGAATTCATTAAGAAGATTGCTAAAAATGAACCGGTTTTAGTTGTAGTAGCCGATGAAATCCATCAACAGAAAGTACAAGCTCTTTTAGAAATGGCACATGTAAATCTGAAAGCAGTTTCGTTTATTATTCATAAAACTAATCGTAGTTGGATGCGTGATTCTGGGCCCATTATCGTACAATATGATGGAAGCAGAGAAGCTTTAAATTTTAATTTTAATGGATGGGCAAAATATAAAAACTACAGATTAGACAGAGGCATTCCTATAAAAGTTGCTAATTACCTTAAGGTCCCACTAACCCAGGTTATGTACAAAGGAAAACCTGTTGTTTTAGAGGGAGGAGCAATTGACTCCAACGGATTAGGCACTTTAATCACTTCTGAAGAATGTTTACTGCACCCCGATGTACAAGTGAGAAACCCAGGACTTATAAAAGCCGATTATGAAGCCATCTTTCTCGAATATTTCGGAGTGAACAATGTAATATGGCTATGTGATGGCATAAAAGGAGATGACACGCATGGCCATATTGATGATTTATGTAGGTTCGTTGATGCCGAAACTATCTTAACGGTGGTGGAAGCGGATGAAAAAGATCCTAATTATAAGGTGTTAAAGGAAAACTATAAACGCTTGCAAGCTTCCAAATTAGAGAATGGACGTTCTCCTAAAATCGTGACTTTACCTATGCCTGAGAGTATCATTTTTGATGGCTTGCACCTTCCAGCAAGTTATGCCAATTTTCTTATTCTAAACAAATCTGTCTTAGTGCCGATTTTTAATGATGTGCACGATAGAGAGGCTCTTAATACAATTGCTACTTGTTTTCCGGATAGAGAAATTATAGGTATTAGTTGCATCGATCTAATTTGGGGATTCGGAACACTCCATTGTTTGAGTCAGCAAATTCCAAAATAAATTTTATGTAAAACAAAAAATTAAATGTGCTGATCAATTAAAATAAGATTCCCATCAGGGTCTTTCAGCATCATACTTGTCGGACCTTCTGTGTTTTCGTCGGCTTCAGAAGTTAATTTAATGCGCTGCCTTTTTAAGGATTTTTGGATTTCTCGTACATCATCAAATTGCTCAATTTTTTGCGCATTTTGATCCCATCCGGGATTGAATGTTAAAATGTTATCTTCAAACATTCCCTGAAATAGCCCAATTAAAGTCTCCTCATTTTTCATAATCATATAATTTTGTTCTATGCTTCCTGCAAATACAGAAAAGCCTAACTTTTCATAAAATTGCTGTGACACTTGAAGGTCCTGGACACTCAAGCTTACTGAAAAGGCTCCTAACTTCATGTTTTCGTTGGTTTTAATGAATGATTGATCGTTTTCTTTCTTTTGCTTATTATTTATGGATGCCAAATAGTATCCAGTACCGAATGATATTAAAATCACTACGAATGTTAAAAAAAGTGTGCTTTTCATTATCAAAAAATAAATTCTGAAAAGATTGTATTTGATTTACTACATCAATTTACAAATTACTGACTTAAGTTGCTAATTCATTTTGAGTTTGCTCTTCATTAATGTTTAGATTATCTATATCTTTAATGAAAATGCTTAGCATTACAAAATAAAATTTAAAATCATGGTAAAATATCTGCTTTATATTTCCTTCTCCATTCTTCCTTCTTTAAGTCTGGCACAAAATAGAGAGATAATTTTCGATCAGGCTCTAGCCGATTCTTTAGGTGCTGATGATTACGGAATGAAAGCCTATACGCTGGTCATTTTAAAAACCGGAAAAACAAGTATTTCAGAAAAAAATATTGTAGACTCCCTATTTAGAGGTCATTTGGATAATATTAGTCGCTTAGCCGAATCCGGAGAGTTAATTGTCGCGGGTCCCTTAATGAAAAATAATCAAAATTATAGAGGGATTTTTGTGCTTACTGAAGAAAGTTTAGTTGAAGCAGAGAAATTATTAGCCACTGATCCTGCTATTAAGGAAGGTTTGCTTGATTATGAGCTTTTTAGCTGGTATGGAGCTGCTGCCCTAAGTACATACCTTGAAACCCAGAAAAAAATAACCAAAATTAATCCATAAAGCCTCTATAGTAATATTTAAATCTCTCGTTGTCATTTTCAACCCCTTTTTGCCCCAAAATTCTCATCATAAGCATTACCTTTATCAAAATTATTTTAAATGAACATCCAATATATTCTTGAACTTTTAGGTACCCTCGTGTTTGCTATTTCAGGGGCTCTGGCTGTGCAAGGTAAATCTGAAGATTGGTTTGGCGCAGGGTTTACTGGTTTCGTTACTGCTATAGGTGGTGGAACTTTGCGTGATATTTTGCTTGGTAGTTACCCTCTGTCATGGATCAATGATATGAACATTGTATATACTATTCTAGTAGGGATATTTATTGCCAGCTTTTTAAATAAAGTGCTGCAAAAGTTAAGGAAAACACTCAGTTTATTTGATACACTTGGCGTAGCCCTTTTCACTGTTGCGGGAGTTGAAAAGGCGTTATCTTTAGATGTAAGATGGGAAATTGCCGCCTTAATGGGTATGTTTTCTGCTGTGTTTGGTGGAGTAATTCGCGACACCCTAATTAATGAAACACCTGTTCTTTTCCGTAAAGAAATTTATGCCAGTGCCTGTTTAGCGGGTGGGCTATTCTATGTGCTTCTCAACTATTTTGATGTTCCCAGGGACTGGAATTTTATTATCTCCGCTTCTTTCATCATCAGCTTAAGAATATTTGCGGTAAAATATCATATTAACTTCCCTCAAATATAAATTCACTTAATTCGCAACTCTATTAACCAGTGTTCGGCACTTATTAGCAAATTCCCATTTTACTTCAGAAGTTTTACCTAAAACTCATCTATTGGCTGACTGTTCTTAATATCAAACTAAGAATCGAAGTCAGGTTATTACTTCTGTTTCAGAAATTTGAAAGACACATCTACCTCATTTAGGGTAAGCTCCAGTGTATAATAGCCCGTACTAAAATGGCTAACTTCAATAAACTGTTCATTCTCTTCTGAAAAATTTAATTCACCTGTAACTCTGGGTTGACCATATGAATTTATGATTCTATATTTAACCGGGTCTTCTACCATTTCTTGCACCTTAACTACCAAAACGTCCGTTGTTGGGTTCGGTGAGATATTTATATTATTAAGTACTACATGGTCTTCTGTTTCAATGTGATACTCATAACAAGAACTTAATAAAAAAATAAAAATAAGACCTATAAAAAATCTACTTGTAAACATTGTACTAAAATTTTAACTGTATTATCCTCCCGGTATTAATTTTACAATTTTACCGGGTCCTTCAACTGCTACATAAATAAAACCATCAGGGCTTTGTGCTGCGTGTCTCACTCTGCCAATGCCTTCTAATAACTTTTCTTCCTTCACGTATGCCCCATTTTCTACTACCACTCTAGCTAAATATTGAAATTTGAGTGCGCCCATCAGGATATTGTTTTTCCATTCCGGATATCTGTCACTGGTCACAAAAGTCATCCCACAGGGTGCAATAGATGGATCCCAATAGTGAATAGGCTGCATCATGCCCTCTTTTTCTGTTTGATTGGAAATTATTGTTCCGTCATAGTCTATACCATAAGTAATTTGCGGCCAACCATAATTTTTTCCTTTTTGAACAATGTTTAATTCATCACCACCTTTTGGGCCGTGTTCATGTGAGTAAAGCTCGCCGCTGGTGGGATGAAACATCAATCCCTGAGGATTTCTATGTCCGTAAGACCAAATGCTGTGCTCCGCTCCTGGGATGGCAACAAAAGGATTGTCCTCTGGAATTCTTCCATCGTCATGCAGTCTGTGAATTTTTCCGAATGGATTAGCAGTAGTCTGTGCGTTTTTCATTTCTCCTCTTTCTCCTATAGAGAAAAACATGTAACCTTTGTCGTCAAAGTCAATTCTGGAACCAAAATGCACTCCTGATTTGGTTTTCGGAAATGATTCATAAATCAATTCTTGTGAAACTAACGAGTTACCTTCAATTTTAGCTCTCATGATGGCTGTGCTACCTCCACCTTCCCCGGGTTTAGAATAACTAAAATAAATCCAACCATTATTAGCATAATCAGGGTGCAAACGAATATCCAATAAACCTCCTTGATTATTATCATAAACTTCGGGTACCCCGGATAATTTCTCACCAGTTAGTTTATCATTCTTAATAATTATGATATCTCCCTTTCTTTCTGTTACGAGCATCCTTCCATCCGGAAGCCATGCCATTCCCCAGGGAGAATCAAGCCCTTCTGCTATAGTTACTGTTTTAACTTTTGTGGTAGGAACTTCTTCTTTTCCAATATTTGCAGAACAAGCATAACTAAATTGCAAAAAAACGAATATTGATAAGACAATGAGTGTGTTTTTCATAATTATTAAATTATCGGTATAATGTAGTATACCGTAAAAACACAAAAATGTTAGGGAAAATGAAGCTTTTTAATGCGATTTATCTGGTATTTAGCCTTGATAAATCTTTAAAATCTCGTTTTGATAGTTTTGCGAAATAATTTTCCTTTTTAAGCTCAGTTTAGCTGTTAATTCTCCGGCTTCTACCGACCATAAGGATGGAATTAAGGTGATTTTTTTTATTTTCTCCCACTGCGCAAATTGATTGTTGGCCTTTTCAATCTCTTTATTAAGTTTAGTAATTACCTTTTCCTCCTTTATCATTTCCTTATCTGAAGAATAAGAAATTCCTTTATGCTTGCACCAATCTTTCAAAACTTCGAAATTAGGAACTATCAAGGCTCCAGGAAATTTTTGTCCGTCACCCACCACCATGGCTTGCTCAATAAATGTGGATTCTTTTAGTTTATTTTCTATCAGCTGAGGAGCAATATATTTACCCCCTGATGTTTTAAACATTTCCTTTTTCCGATCGGTAATTTTTAAGAACCTGCCTTCTATCATTTCGCCAATATCCCCGGTATGAAACCAGCCATCCTTATCAATCACTTCAGCGGTTTTTTCAGGCTGATTGTAATAGCCTTTCATAATATTCGGTCCTTTGGCAAGTACTTCACCGTCTTCTGCAATTTTTATTTCTATGCCTTCCATAGCCGGGCCAACCGTGCCAATACGCATATCTTCTTTGTTATATCTGTTGAAAGCAATTCCAGGTGAAGTTTCTGTTAGACCATACGCTTCCAAAACAGGAATTTGGGCAGACCAGAAGATAGTAGCTAAGCGTGGTTGAAGGGCTGCACCACCTGAAGCAATTATTTTGATATCACCGCCTACAGCTTCTCTCCATTTACTAAAAATAATTTTATTTGCTAGCTTTAATTGGAAATCATACCAGAACCCTTGATTTTTCTGCCTGTGATATTGATGACCTAGATTCAATGCCCAAAAGAATAATTGCTTTTTAATACCCGTGAGTTCGGTTCCTTTTGCAACAATTTTATCATATATTTTTTCCAGCAAACGAGGAACTGTTGTAAACATTTGTGGCTTTACCTCTTTCAGATTATCACCAATTTTTTCTAAGCTTTCTGCATAATACACGGAAATACCACGATACAAATAGAAATAAATGCTTGTTCTCTCGAAAATATGGCAAATGGGTAAAAAACTCAGGCTTCTTACTATTCCTAAGTCCTTTGGTAAATTCTCTCCCACGGAAATGGCATTACTTAAAATATTGTGGTGTGTGAGCATAACACCCTTAGGATTACCGGTTGTGCCGGAGGTATAAATCAAAGTAACCAAATCATCCGGTAGTACCTGCGATCTAAACACATTAAGATCTTTTGACTGTGATTCTCCTAATGTTTTTACTTCTGTCCAATGTGCTACATTAGGTAATTCATCAAATGAATAAACCTTTTTAATACGGTCCATGCCGGCCGCAGCCTTTTTTACTTTGCTATATAAATCGAAGTCTGATACAAAAACATATTGTAAGTCAGAATCCTCAAAGATGAATTTATAATCTTTTTCAGTGATAGTGGGATACATGGGCACACTAATGGCACCTATCTGTTGTAGACCCAAATCTATAAAATTCCATTCCGGTCTGTTGTTTGAAACTATCCCAACCTTATCATCTTTATCTAAACCCAGCGCCAAGAATCCACGAGAAATTGCATTCACTATATCAATTACTTCCTGGGTACTATATTTAGTCCAACTATCCTTTTCTTTACAGGCTAAGGAATCCGCTAAAGGATTTTTTGTTAATTGATATTCTAGTAAATCAAAAATTCTGGTAGGTTCCATGAGATTTTTTTTAAAATGTACAGAAAAATTATGAAAAAGATACCAAATAATGAAATCATTTCATTTTATCCGTATTATTTTTCAATTTTTTAGGTGATTCTCACGAATTTATAAATTTAATAGATTGGCTATTATAATTTAATTAATGTAATCCCCCCTTAGTATTCTGAATTTCTTTCTGGATTCGGCAACAAATATACTTCCTGGATATTTCACCATTAGTTGTTGATAAAGTTCTTTTGCTTTGGTTTCGTCACCTACAAGTTTTTCATAAATATTAGCCATTTCAAAAAGTGCGTCATCAGTTAAAATACCATAAGGTAAATCGTTGGCTATTTTACCTAACAAATTGGTCGCTTTTTCATACTCTCCATTTTCCTTATGTATTCTTGCTTTTAACCAATACAAATTATCCAAAATAGGATGTTCTTCATAGGTAATCACTAAATTATCTAATTTACGAATAGCTTCATCTCTTTTATTTTGGTAAAGCAATAGTTCTATATTAGCATAATCAATTAATGCTTGTTGAGTGGAGTCTAGTATGGTATTATTTTTAATCAATATGCTTAAATCCATAGCGTCATTAGCAATTTCTTTCCTGGTTGCATTTTTAAGGATATCCAGATGTTCCTGTGCTAATTTAAAGTCTCCTTTGTAGAAAGATAGTTTAGCATTTTTAAATTTTGCCATTTCACCAATAGCATTGTTTTTATTAGCTTTCTCCACCTGATAATATAAAAGCACAGATTCCCACGACTCTCCAGTAATGATATAAATATCTCCCAAATCTAATTTTACTTGTGATATTAAATCAGGATCGGCATTATTAAAGCTAATGATTTTATTGAATATTTCGATAGCTTTTTGCGTCTCATTTAGGTAAAAGGCATGTAGCATCGCCTTCTGTCTATATGCTTCCAAAGTATTATAAGATAATCCCATGGTTGCTATTAATTGATCGTAAGATTTTACTAACTCTCTAATAGCTGCCGTGTCAATTGGAAAACTACTTTTAACAATATTTTCCTTACTCTCAATGAGCATTCTTTTAGTGTAAATGAAGTTTCGTGAATCAGGATAAGTGTCTACCAAATACTGGAAAATTCTTGAAGAAGTTTCGTATTCCTCATTTTCAAAAGCTAACATGCCAATCTCAATGCTATTTTCCCCAGCTAAACCCGCTCTTTTATCTATGGCTCTGGCTTGAATAAAGGCACCATAGAAGTTTTTTATTTGTAGGTTTGCCCAAATCAACATATCGCTGTAAATATCATTATTAGGTTCTTTCTGTGTTTTATCCATTAAATAACCTATAAACGATTCTAAATCTTCTTTCTCTGTAAGTGAGAGTTGTAACATATTTTTAACATATCGTAGCTGATTAGGGCGTTCAGAGCCAAATGCCATATACTCTCTAATCATTTTATCCTTTTCATTAGAATATCTGTATAAGTTGGCCAATTGTAAACTGTAAATAATTGGGTCATTCACTTTGCCTCTTGCAGCAAGGTATATTCTTTCTGCATAGGTATTATGCTGCTTATTAACCAGGTATTGAGCCGCAGGTTGTACCATATTATTTACCTGCTTGAGTACTTTTTCTTCCAGCTTTTTATAAAATTGATCCGCTTTAGCACTGTCAGATGTGTATAAGTAAAAATCTATTAAGTCAACGTCAAAGCTGATGTTATTATTAAAAATCGAATTTACCTTCAATAAATATTTTTCTGTTTCTTCTGTAAGTTGTTTGATTTCAAGTAGTTCAAGGTAGTTATTGTGGATATAATTTATGTTTTGAGGTTTTTCAGCTAACTTTTCGAATAATTCCAGTGCTTTATCTAACTCCCCTTGTCTATAATATTCATTTGCCAGGGCAATTTCACTGGTATTTTGTGCACTTAGCGTTATTGCTGCGCACTTAAGAATAATGATAGTTATTAGAAAAATCTTTTTCATTTTTAAGCTTTTTTAATTCCCCGCTAATTTTATCCACAGAATCCACACACCTATATTATATTATATATCTATTAATTAAACTATTATTAATTATTAAGGCTGTGGATATGTTGAAAACTTTTCTTTTAATATTAGTTTAATATGAATGTTTATAAAGTTGCTGTTTGTTTTATATTTATTAACTTTTAATGTTTTAATTTATAGTGAATTAACATTTTGCATCTGCTATGTTAATAACTCCTCATACTAATTATTTATTTTTTATGCTGTGGGTAAATAGAATTTTATGCTTATTTATCCCCGAGTTATCTGATGTTTTACTAAGATGTTAGCTTGTTGATACCTATGGTTGTGAATAGATGTTGGTAACTCCACTTCTTTTTACTCTTTATCCACACTTTCATCCCTTGTTAACACAATGTTTTTATCGCTAACTATCCAGTTTGTTCGTACTGGAAACTGTTCCTTGAGATAGATTATTTCCTCATGTGGTTTAAGAGTTAGTGCGTTTCCTGGATCCCATTTTTTGTTTCCATTAGCATCTATTATTACTCTTAAATAGTAGTCTCCAGGTTTTACATAATTAAAAGTGTATTCATCCTTGTTGTATAGGGTATCAACTACGTTATATTTATTATCTAGTAACTCAATAATGTAGTCTGTCGAATCTCCACCTATTATTTTTCCTTCAATAGTACCATAGTTTTCTTCTTTTTTGAATTGAAAAACTACGTTATTTGATGCGCTGGAGTCTCCTTCTACGCCAATAAAACTTGCTTTACCTACGTATAAATGTAATCCTCTTATTATTTTCTTTCCTTCTGTGCCAGGCTTATCTGCAGACTTGCCTTTTGCCATTATATTTTTACTTTCTTCTCCTCCTTCCTCCGAGCTCGATGCTTTTGTCTCCTTTTTATTAGTGGTATCTTTTGGTAGGGCCGCTATACTATCGGTTATTTGCTTTCTTCTATTATCTATACTATCAATTTTTTGTTTAAATATTTCTGTATTGATATTTACCTTCTTTTTATTGTTTGATAGTGTTATATCTGCCAATGTTATATTTTTAATTAATACTGAATCGTATTTGATATAGATTGAATCAGTATTTATTGCATATGCTGGTTTGTTAAGACTAATGGTAAATTCTTGATTGCCCGGTAGAATATCCTTTTTCGGCATTTGTAAGATTTTGAGGTCTTCAGATTTTATTCTACTTTCTCTAAATTTTACGAATATGGTATCCGTCCTCTCGTTTCCTATTGAGTCAAATGCTTCCACCTGAACTGGTAATGAATCTGTATCAAAGTCAATATTTCTAAAGTTACTTAAATAGATTCTTATGTTCTTGGCTTGCTCTTCATCGTTGGCAAATACATAGCTACCAGGGTTGTTGATATCTGTAATTCTATAATTTATTAAGCCCTTATTATAGTTTATTACAAAATCACTGCCTGTTGGAGAAGATTTCTTTAATTTCAGTGTGTCCTCATTGCTTTTATAAGCTTCCATATTAATATCAGGAATAGAATCAAATAAATCTAAGCTGGTCGGATGAAATGAATAGGCCTCTGATGCAGGTTCATTTTTTAGGTTGTTATTGGCATCTTGAAATCCGTATAGAAGGTATTTGCCTGGTTTGAGGTTTTGTAATTTATATTCTCCGAGATCATTTGTAGTAGTAAAATAGACGGGTTCGCCTTGTCTTAAATTGGCAGTATCGTAATTAGCATCGTAAAGAGCGACTGTGAAGGACTTTGCAGGCTCTTTTGTAAGAATCATCATAACCTTACCTTTAACCTCCATAGAATCCAGGTATGAGCCTGTACTAAAAGCTAAAACAGGATTTTCCCATAAATTGCCTTCCGTGATATCTTTTAATGATTGTCTAAAATTTAATGTATAGGTAGTTGAGTCAGCTAGCGGTTCTTCTAAAGTAATAGTCAGTAGTTCTTTCTTAAGAAGATGGGTGTACTCTATTTTGGACCTTGGTGTTATGATGAGTTCTTTTTGTAGATTTTCTACTTTCATCCATTCGCTAAAAAGGAGAGTTATTTCTTTGCCCTTGAAGTTCAGGCTTTGATGTTTTGGTGTTGATGAGACTAATTCTGGGGAGATTGTGTCCTTTTCTCCTCCCACTGGCGACTGTACTGTGGCACAGGCATAGATTATAATTATTATTAGGGTAGGGATTATGTATTTCTTCATTTCTTAATCTCGTATATCAAACTAGAGTAATTTTCTTTATTATGCTTAGCGTAAGTGTTTGATTTATAGCCATTTAAGGCTGATTTCACATAGTTACTTTTCCCACTTTTATATTTTTCACTTAGTAAGCTTATATAATAAGCATCTAATTTCATAGGATAAGTCTTTTTCACTTTCAGGCCATGCTTTAGCATGAGGGTCTTCATAGAGTCGCGATCAAAATGATATAGATGTCGTGGCACATCGTATGATGCCCAGTCTTCCTTGTATAATTCATTATCCAGACTCGATATATTAGGGACTGCTATAATAATTTTACCCTTTTCTTTTAACATAGACTTTAATGCCGTAACTGTTTCATTAAGATTATGTACATGTTCTAAAACATGCCATAATGTAATCACGTTAAATTTTTTGTTCTTCATATTTAAAGAACTGATATCTTCTTGAATTTCCTCTCCGGTATGTCCTTTTGCTAATTCTCTTGCTTTAGCATTCGGTTCTATCCCTACAATATTCCAGCCATCTTTTTTCATTGATCTTAAAAAGTATCCTGTGCCACATCCATAGTCCAAAATTCTACCTTTTTCGTTTTTCGCTATAGCATTGATTAATTTAACTTTACTTCTTATGGCAAATGTCCTTGCCAGTTTATAAAGCAAGTTAATAGGTGAGTTGCTTTTATTGCTATGGGATATGTAATTATCAGATTGATAATATTTGCCTATTTCTTTTTCTGTAGGTCGTGGATTAGTAAATTGAAATTGACAGCTTTCACAAATTGTAATTACAAAGCTTTCTTTACTAACGGAGTGGTCAATAACTACTTTGTGGTTTTTAATGTTACTTCCTCCGCAAACAGGGCATTCAGTTAGTTTTTCGTACATAATTATCTTCCTAAATATACCATTAGTATGGATACGTCTGCAGGACTCACTCCACTTATTCTTGAAGCTTGCCCTAAGGTTTTTGGTTTTATCTTCTTAAATTTTTCTTTTGCTTCCGTGGATAATGCGGGTATATCTGTAAAATCTATTGTGTCTTTTATAATCAGTTCATCTAAATGAATGATCTTCTCAGCTAGTTGATGTTCTTTCTCTATATAGCTCTCGTATTTTATGCCTATCTCTGAAGCCTCCAATATTGATTGATGATAACTCGATATGTAATTTCCTAATTCTTTTTCGAGCTCCTTCAATTCTTTAAAGGTTATTTCTGGTCTTTTTAATATATTATAAGCGGTGGTTGTTTCTTTAATTGGTGCTGATTTAAATCTTTTTAATTCCTCATTAATTTCGTTAGGCTTTACTTTAAGAAGTTTTAGGTCTGCAACAATTTGTTCGATACTTTCTTGCTTAGCTTCCGCCTTCCTCAATCTTTCTTCTTGCGCCAGTCCTATTTTATAACCCAGCGGGCTTAATCTGATATCAGCATTATCTTGCCTTAAAAGAATACGGTGTTCAGCCCTGGAAGTAAACATCCGGTATGGTTCTTCTGTACCCTTGTTTATGAGGTCATCTATTAATACACCAATATATGCTTGGGATCTATTGAGTACAAAAGGCTCCTTATTATTGATTTTCAAGTGCGCATTAATTCCGGCCATTAATCCTTGGCACGCTGCCTCCTCGTATCCTGTGGTGCCATTTATTTGCCCGGCAAAATAGAGGTTCTCTACTAGTTTTGTTTCAAGCGTTATATTTAATTGAGTAGGTGGAAAGAAATCATATTCAATGGCATATCCTGGCCTAAACATTTTAACGTTCTTGAATCCTTCAATTTCTCGGATAGCTTTGAACTGTACTTCCTCTGGTAAAGAAGTAGAAAATCCATTTACATAGATTTCAACTGTATTCCATCCTTCTGGCTCTACAAATATCTGGTGTCTATCTCTTTCCGCAAAACGATTAATTTTATCTTCAATAGAAGGACAATATCGTGGCCCTAATCCTTTGATTCTCCCATTGAACATAGGTGACTGATCAAATCCTGTTTCTAAGATTTCATGAACTGTAGGATTTGTGTAAGTTATATAGCAGCTTCTTTGCTCTTTCAGAGGCTTAGTTTCATCAGAGAAGGAAAACTTTTCTGGGTGTTCATCTCCTTTTTGTTCTTCCATTTTAGAGTAGTCTAATGATCTGCCATCTACTCTAGGAGGTGTGCCTGTTTTCATTCTGCCCGCCTCAAATCCTAATTGTACTAATTGCTCAGTAATTCCTTTGGAAGCCTTTTCAGCGGATCTACCACCACCAAATTGTTTCTCTCCAATATGTATAATTCCATTTAGGAAAGTTCCATTAGTTAGTACAACGGATTTTGCTCTGATCTTAAGACCCATCCCTGTTTCTATACCAGCAGCCTTGCCATTTTCCACAATCAAACCAGTAACCATTTCTTGCCAGAAATCTACATTTGGAATAGCCTCAAGCTGTAATCTCCACTCTTCTGCAAATCGCATCCTGTCGTTCTGTGTTCTTGGACTCCACATCGCAGGCCCTTTAGATTTATTAAGCATTCTGAACTGTATCATGGACTTATCAGATATTATACCAGATAAGCCGCCCAATGCATCAATTTCTCTCACTATTTGGCCCTTAGCCACTCCCCCCATGGCGGGATTGCATGACATCTGTGCTATCGTATTCATATTCATAGTAGCGAGCAAAACGCTTGACCCCATATTTGCTGCTGCTGCAGCAGCTTCACAACCAGCGTGACCAGCTCCTACTACAATTACATCGTATTCTTGAAACATATATTTAATTTGTAGGTGTTCCACGTGGAACATCAAAATTTATTAATTAATTCGATTGCTTTTCCTACTGTTCCACGTGGAACAGTTGTATAGTTAAAGTTCAAGTAGCGCTTTGTCTTCTTCAACTCTCATTATTTTCTTCTCTTCTTTAGTTTTATCCTTGAATCCTATTAAGTGTAATAAACCATGTATGATTACTCTGCCTAATTCCTGATTAAATTCTTGATTAAGTTCTTTCGAATTTTCACTGATGCGTTCTATACTTATAAATATATCTGCTTCAATGGATAGCTCTTTGTCTGATTCTCTTAAGTCGAAAGTAATGATGTCCGTTAAAGTATCGTGGTTTAGGTAGTCCAGATTAATTTGGTGCAAAAATTTATCGCTGCAGAATACATAATTAATTGAATTAATATCCTGGTTATAGTTTTTTGCTATCTGTACAATCCAGTTTTTAAAGCGCTTTAGTTTTCTTAAATCGACTGCTACATCTTCTTTAAAAAAGTTTATTTCTCCCATTAATCAACGTAAAAGCTTAGCTTAACCTTTCTCCCCTCTTCCTGAAATTGCAGCTCATCACACAAGGCTTTCATCAGAAATATGCCTCTTCCTCCTGGCTTGTCTATATTTTCAGGCGCAGTTGGATCAGGTAAAGAATTGAAATCAAAACCATCCCCCTCATCCGTTACGTAGAAAACAGCTACATTATCCTCCATTGCACATCTTAGTTCCACGTTTTTTGTTTTATCTCCAGAATTGCCGTGGATAATTGCGTTGTTAACTGACTCAGTTATGGCAATCATAATGTTGCCATAAATATCATCGCTTAAATCAAGCTGTTCTTTTGCATTGTCAATAAAACTTTCAACAATTCTGATATTTTCCGTTAAGGATGGAATACTTATTGTGATTTCATTCATAATGTTGTTGTTTCTGTAGATTTTAGGCGTTTATAATATTTATTAATTTCGTTTTTGTAGTAAGGAGTAAAGCTAGGGGGAACACTTTGTAATTGTTCTATCTCCCGCTCTTTCAACTTTAAATATTCATCAAAGGCGTTAGGTAAACGCACTTTTTCGTAATCAGTTGCTGTTTCACCTTTTCTTTTATTGTCTTCCTCTTGTTCCTGCTTGGCCTTGTCAGCTTCTAATAAGCGAGTAACTATTCTTTTCTGTCTCTCAATTAACTTAGCACTTAACCTCTTATTCACCAAATCTTCTTCAATCTTTTCCATTTCTTCTATTACTTCACCAAGGCCTCCTGCTTCCCTTCCCTCCCCTTCTCCTTTTTGCTCACCCTTCATCATCTCTTTTATCATCTCTTTTATTCTGGCTTGCTCTGCTGCTAGCTCAGCTAGTCCTTCGGATAATTGCCTTCCACTTTTCTGGCCTTCCGATAGTTTTTTAGTGGCCTGATTAAGCGCTTTTTGTAATTCCCCAGCGCCGGGTTTTTGATCGTTGCCAGAACCGGAATCTTTCTCCAGAACCCTGGTTTGCCTGCATGTCCATTTGCATTTGCTCCAGTACATCATCCAACATTAAAGCTAGATTGTTCATAGAAGTCATAGCAAACTGCTGTTGACCTACTGCCAGGTTTTTGTCTCTTTCTTTTAATGCTGCAATGCTTTTTTGCATTGATTCATTCATCTCTGTCATTTCTTTTGTTATGAACGACTTTAGTTGAAAAACTCTTTCTGCCAAACTTGTTAAACTGTCTTCAATGATTTTTGAATCATTCATCATGTTGAGCTGGTTTTCAGATAGACTTAAAAACCTGGGATCACTAGCATTCACCTCTCTAAAGCTCTTCATTAGGTCTTCTTGCCTGAAAGAGAGCTTTAAGAGGTTATCTACTATGTCTTTGAGATCATCAATGTTTTCCTGCATCATTTCCATTTGCATGCCTGATGCCATTTGAGCCATTGATTGACTCATTTGTTTCATTGCATCAGAAGCTTTCTTCTGTTTCTGACTAGCTCCTTTTTGATTGCCTTTCTGTAATTCCTGGCTACTCTCCTGCTGTGCCTGATCTACTTCGTTTTCTTCTTCTTTAGTGCTTTTAATTGCGTTAGGTTGTTTTAAATCTTGATTTCTTTCCTTAATATCTTCCATGGCCTTTTTGCTTTCTTCAAAAGCCTCGTTCAATTCTTCTTGTTTTTTTAATGCCTCTTTATTATCGGAATTAGCCTTATCTTGAGTGCCAGGCTCTTCATTATCAGCTTTTTCCCGGTTTTCTTGACTTAGCTCAGCTTGTTGCTCAGCCTGTTTTTCTAATTCATTCATTACCTGATTCATGTCATACTGAATCTCCAACCTTTTAAAAAGCTCCATTAATCGCTCCATTTCTTTCAAGCGGTTCTTTTCTCGCTTTTTCAAATCTTCAATTGATTCTCTGAATTCATCTGAGGAATTATTCTGTTGCATCAATTCCTTTAGCTTTTCTAATAACTCATCATTTTCATCTCTGAGCATTTCCTCCATCAAACTTTGTAGTTGATCTGATTTTTCTTTCAAATCAGGATTTTGCTGATTGAATTTCTCCCGCTTTAAACTATTTTCTTCACTTTGATTCTTTATTTCTTGAAGCTGTTTCTTTAAATCTTCATTGTCTTGTAAAACGTCCTCTAATAACTTTTTATCTTCCCAGTTAAGGTTTCTCTTGGTCTTCAAAACCTCTTCTAAATCCTGAAGCTTTTTATTAAGTGACCTGGACTCTTTAATGTTCTTATCTAATTGATTTTCAGTGTTTTGAGCTGTTTTTTTAATGTCTTCCTCAATTGCTTTTTGATTAGGTAATCTCAAAGTTTTAATGGAGGATCTTGTGCTTTTTGCTCCATTTACAGCGTCATTGTCTGCTACTTCTACATAGTATTGGATAACATCGTTTTCATTCCGTAGAAGAGAATCTATCTTCCACAGTTTAAAGTACTTTTGATTTAAGATGTCTTTCTTAAATGGTAAATTAACAATACTTTTAGATTTTATTTCACCATTATTAATTATACTGTAGTGTAGATTAAGTTTGGAAAACCCATAATCATCGGCAATCTCACCGGCTAATGCCACCTGATTAAATAAGCTGCTATCATTAATAGCCTCTAAGGTAATGTCTGGTGATTTGTCTTTTACTACTTCAACATAATAATCCGTTTTTTGGGCTGCTTCTGCATTACTGTTCAAGAGACGAATCTGATAATCTTCAGAATTGTAGAGTGTTCTTTGGAGACGGAAGCTTTGATCACTAATTTTTTCAAATTTGATTTGGTTATCACTACTTTTATTGGTCTGAAAAATTACTTCTTCTGTCGCTTTACTCTCTACCCACCATTTCACCTGGGTTCCTTCAGGAATAATTAAATTTCCAGTATTTTCAACTCTTTCTCTATTGCTTCCAGTATAGGCAGGATACTCCAGTTCAATTGCCATATTTTGGATTACAGGTCTATCATATACCTTTAATTTATAGCTAATTGATTTAAATCCAGCCCCTTCAAAATAAAATTCAGTATCGCTTTGTGGGTTATTTATGGTAAACTCAAATGAGTTAGGGCTTATTTTTTGAAGCTTTTGCTTAATTCCATCTCTAAAAATATATGCTTCACCAGGTATTTGAGCACCTGATAGTTTCAAATCGAGCAAGAAGGGCTCTCCCCTGAAAGCAATTAGTTCATTATTTTCCACGTGGAACGTAAAGGGTGCCTCAGGCACAAACTCTTCGTTAAATTTGATAATTCTATAGCTACCCTCTGTTATCATATAAGGGGCGAACATTAATATTGTTATCAATAAAATAATTGGGACGATTACGAACGGGAAATATTTTTTATTGCTCTTTTGAATCTTAATGCTATCGCTAAAGTTGAAAATATTTAGACCCTCTGATTTTTGGATAATACTAGCCTGAATGAGAGAGTTTTCCTGATTTGTTAAATCATTTAACTGTATGAAATTTAGTAGCTTATCATTAATGTCAGGAAAAAAAGCGCCAATTTGAGTAGCAGCATCTTTATTGCTTAGGTTCTTTCCATTATTTACTAAATGATAAGCAGGTATCGCAATATATTTGATAAGGAAATATAGGCCACTAACTATATATATGATAAATAGGATGGCACGAAATCCACTATTAAACTGAATTTGATACTCCACCAGGCTTAATCCTAAAAAAGCGATTAGTAAATAGGCAAGCGAGATCAGAAAACCCTTAAATAGCTGATTTAAAAAGTACTTTCGTTTGTACTGTTTCAGTTTTTGTAGAATGTTCGCTATTTGATTCTTATTGTTCACTTATTTAGTAACGAGAATTTTATCACAATGATTTCCACAGACTTAATGAATATTTAAGGTTTTAAAACTATTTTAATTGGGCAATGGTCGGAATGATGCACATCAGGCAAAATACTTGCGCTTTCGAGGTTTTTTTCCAGAGATTCTGTTATCATGTGATAGTCTATTCTCCACCCTTTATTTCTTTCCCTTGCTGCAGCTCTATAGCTCCACCAACTATAATTATCAGGCTCCTTATTTAAGTGACGGAAGCTATCGATGAAGCCATCACCTATAAACGCACTCATCCAATCTCTTTCTTCCGGTAAAAAACCCGAACTTTTTTTATTACTCACCGGGTCATGAATATCTATAGCCTGATGGCAGATATTATAATCACCACAAATAAGCAGGTTAGGAATTTCTTTTTTTAATTCTATGATGTAATTTCTAAAATCTTGCAGCCACTGCATTTTAAATGATTGACGTGCATCTCCACTGGAGCCACTTGGCATATAGGTATTGAGCACGGAAAAATCAGCAAAATCAGCACGGATTACTCGTCCCTCGTAATCATAAATATCCATATTGCAACCAATGGCTACCTTATTTGGCTGTATTTTGGTAAATATGGCTACACCGCTATAGCCTTTCTTTTGTGCCGAATGCCAGTAAATATCATAACCTAGCTCCTTGTAAATTGACAAATCAACTTGATCTTCATTGGCCTTTACCTCCTGTAAACAAATTACATCAGGGTTTTCTTTTTTAAGCCAATCTCCAAAACCCTTTTTCTCGGCGGCTCTAATGCCGTTTACATTATAAGAAATAATTTTCATTTGTACTTTCTATAATTTTGCAGACTTAAAGTCCAATTTCTTGCTCAAAATACTCAATTACATGCATTTTAAGCAATTTTTCCTGTTCTAATATATCGAAATGGGGTAATTGTTTCACTAATTTCCAATGTGGCCACCCCTGCTCATCAATTCCTTCTAATTCATAAAAGCCGGAAAGACTTAATACTTTGCAAATGGCAATATGCATTAAGTCTTGTTTTTCCTCTTTACTGAAACTATGAGGGCCTTTTCCCAATTCCTGAACCCCGATAAGAAAAAGCACAGCATTCATGTCCTTGGGCTTTCTGCCAATTGCGTCTTTCAGTTGCAATCGCAAAGCCTGCCATTTCCTTTCAAGATCCAGGTCTTTTTTAATCATTTTGTTCGCTGTTTTCTTTTAAGGCTTCCCAAAATTCCACGGCTCTTCTTAAGTGTGGTATTACAATGGTACCACCGATTAAATTAGCGATAGAGAAAATTTCGAAAATTTGATCGTCATCCACACCCAATTCGTAACATTTTCCTAAATGGTATCTCACACAATCATCGCAACGTAACACCATTGAGCTGGAAAGCCCAATCATCTCCTTGGTTTTTTTATCGATGCTACCCTCAGCAAAAGCGTTGGTATCTAAATTAAAAATCCTTTTTAAGATCTTGTTATTGGATCCTACTATTTTATCATTCATTTTTGAACGATATTCATTGAATTCTTCTATTTTGTTCATATATTATATCAGAAATTATTGAAAGCATTAGATTTCAAGGTAAAATCCTTAATCAATGCAATTTAACCCGTAAAGTTAGCTTTTGTCATGGTATCTACCCAATCCTTTTCGCTAATTGTATATGATTTTATTTCTTTATTTTTTCCTAACTACTGTTCAGCATGTAAACTAACTTTAACTAAGTCGGAAGAGTTTATCTGCACTCACTGCAGATCAGAAATAAATTTAAGTAATATTCACAAAGACCAACCCAATATTTTACATCCCAGGTTTTTCGAAATACCCAATTTACAATATGCACTTACCTATGCCTGGTATCAAAAAGATAGTGTAATACAAAAATTGTTGCATCAGTTAAAGTACGAGGGAGAGGAAGGCTTAGGGGTATTTTTAGGTGAAGTTTATGGAAAAGACTTGAAGGATTTTCAATATGATGAAAGGTGGGATATCATAACCTCGGTACCCCTGCATTACAAAAAATTCAGGAAAAGAGGCTTTAACCAAAGCGATAAAATTGCGGAGGGCTTAAGTATAGCTTTAGAACGGCCATTTAAAAGACTATTGAAAAAGCAGGTGAACCGTAAAAGCCAGACGAAAAAGCACAGATTGGAACGCTTTAGTAATGTAGATGAGACGTTTGGCTTGCTCAATAGTAAGGAAAGTTTAATTGGAAAGCGCGTTTTGGTGGTGGATGATGTATTGACCACGGGTGCTACGATCCAGGCAGCATGTCAACCCCTTATTAAAGAAGGAGCAAAGGTTTCAGTATTGACCATTGCAGCGGTGAAGTGATAAAGAGGGAAGAAATTTTATTATGTTAAATTGGCAATAAAAGAGCTGTATTTGGCAACTCATTACACTATCTCCAAAAATGTGTAACTAAAAGCACTAATCAATATAACCCAAGAGTTATCTTTTACAGCAAAATGTCGTCTTTACAGGACTTGGGAAATCATTTTACTCCAATAATGTCTACCTCGAGGCTTGATAATTAATCGGGGTCAGGCCTCTACACGAGGTTTTATTGTTGATCAGATCAAAGGCTCTTTGGATTTGTTTTGCTCTGATAAATTATTAGATTTGTAAGAAAAGAGTTTTGATGGACAAGAACACAAGCCAAAGTTCCAGAGACGACGATATGGTAGTAATTTTATAATTATGTTGAATAAATCCCGAGGGATGACCGTATTTTACAAACTTGCTAGCTATTAATGTTTGCAATTTATTCTGCTAAAGTGTTACCGCTTGGGAATAATTTACCCTTGATTAAGGTTTGCCAGGTTTTTACGTTTAAAATTTATGTAAATCATCTACCCCAATTCCTTCACCAAACCCTCTAAATCCAATCTTCGAGTATACATTTCAATAGAACCATCTTCATTTTTTGGCCATAGTTCTTTAGGTCTGTCCCAATACAGCTCCACCCCATTTTTATCCGGATCATCTAGGTATAAGGCTTCGGAAACGCCATGGTCTGCCGCACCGGTAAATGGGTAATTGACATTTTGAAGGCGGACAAATATTTCCGCCAAATCTTTTCGGGTTGGATATACAATGGCGGTGTGAAAAAGACCGGTTGCATTTGAAGCTGGAGGATGTCCGTTTTTACTTTGCCAGGTGTTTAATCCAATATGATGATGATAACCACCTGCAGAGATAAAAGCTGCACTATCTCCTAGTTGAGTAATGATTTCAAAACCCAATAAGCCACAATAAAAATCCATAGCGCGCTGTAGATCAGCTACTTTTAAGTGAACATGGCCAATTCTGGTTTGGGTAGGGATATTGTAATTGCTCATAATTATATTATTCTTGCATCAATAATTAGCCTAATTTCTGAACCAATAAATCATTATGCCGCAGATATAAAATCGTATTTAAAAGCATGATATCTGAACTATCAGCATTCTCTTCTGATTGTAAAACTTTTTCGCACACTTTAAATAATATATGTCTTGCACTGAGTTGATGACTTTCTGCAATCTTTTGAATTAAATCAGCAATTTGTTCTTCGTGAAGAGCGCCCTCTGGTAATTCTTCCAGCTTTTTAACATCATTACCTAATTTTTCCACTTCAGCTAAGCTAGTCGGCTTTTTTTCTAGGTAAGATTCATCTGTAGTTGCTTTGCCTTGCTGACTTCTCATGAATTCATTTAAATCTTTTAAGGTATCTTTTTTCTTAGCCATAATGGTTTGTGGTTATTTAATATGAGATAATATAGCTTTAGCAATAGGTAAAAACTCTTTTTCAGGGAGAATGGTGCTGAAATTAGCATAAATATTCTTAGCCGGAATTTTCACTTCTAAAATGGTGGCATCTAATTCTGATAAAGCTTCTTTCACAGTATCAATTTTGGTGGCAGTATGCACCCTGTTGGGCAGCACCAAAATTTTCAGACTTTTATTATGAGCGCCCGCCGGTTTAATATCTTCAATGGTTTGGTAGGTTACCAATAAATCGTTGGGCGTTAAACTGGTGGGAACAATCACCAAATCGCTGGCTATGCTTAACCTTTTAATATGCTCATCAGTAGTTTTTCCCGCACTATCTACCAAAATGAAATCAAAATTATCTTTTTTCAGTTGATCTATATCTTGCAAAACTGTTTCATCAGCAGAAGCAATGATGCGAAAAACCGCATTTTCTTTGGCTCCTGTTTTATACATCTCCATTTTGCGCAGAGTATTTAGGGTGTAATTATTGTCTGTCTCCAACATGGCTAATGAATAGCCCAGGCTCTGTAACATTGTGGCCAAATGAATGGCACTAGTGGTTTTGCCGGTTCCGCCCTTGCGTGAGATAAAAGAAATTATTTTAGTCATGATTCCATTGCTTAATAATAAAAATAGGTATAGCCGAGAGTATTTCCAAATGAGTAGTACATTTGCCAAAAAAAAGACATGCATAAACCATTCGATAGCGCAGAAATTAACCGATTAATAAAAACCAGAAGATCTATTTTTCCTGCTCAATATACAGGTGATAAAGTACCTGATGATATTATTCAACAGATGTTGGAAAATGCGCATTGGGCTCCCAACCATAAACATACCGAGCCCTGGCAATTTGTTGTTTTCACGGGAGAAGGATTAAAAACACTGGGTAATTTTCAATCGGAGATCTATAAAGGAAGAGCAGAAGCGAATGGCAATTATTCAGAAGAAACTTTTGAAAAGCTCAAAGAAAAACCCTTAATGGCATCCCATATTATAGCCATTTGCATGAAAAGAAGCGAAAAAGTGCTTATTGCTGAAACGGAAGAAATTGAAGCGGTAGCTTGTGCAGTGCAAAACATGTATTTAACAGCTACAGCTTATGGAATAGGCTGTTACTGGGGTTCCGGTGGGGTTACTTATTGGGAAGAAGCTAAAGAAAGCTTTGGATTAGCGCCTCAGGATAAATTATTAGGCTTTTTATATGTAGGTATGCCTAAAGAAGGCTTTTGGCCGGAAGGTAAAAGAGGTAATTTAGATGAAAAAGTGAGTTGGGTGAGGGAGTAGGTTTGGTTTAATCTGTTGATAATGATTTTGTTTCAAGAAGGAAACTTACTTTAGGAACAACAAGCCAAATGTCATGATTAAGCAGGTTTGCATTTGCAAAAGAATTAACAAAAATTATCATACCATTTAGTAAACAGAGCTAAGAACAAATGCTTTCTGATAGGGATAAGTTAAATAAAGAATAGAAATGAAGATTATTGTTGATGATTTAGTGACATTAATATCATTAATTTATATCAATTAACTTCATATAATTGAGGAAATTTTCAGAGAATATTATATTGCAGAGGCAATGTAGAATAAGCTTGTTAAATATGATAAACTGTACTTTGATAAAACTCAGATTGAAAAATTAAAGCCACAAATTGTAAAAAATTAGTGCCTATAACCACTTATCTTTAGTTATGGGTTATGTTGATTCTGAATCAGTTATTTTATACAAATAATTAAATTCCAGTTGGTTGCTTATGGAAGATAATAAAGCGAGGCAATTTGTGGAATCATTAAATGTAAATTGTATAGGTACATCAGGTGTTTTCCTGCACGCAAAACGAAGAGGTATAATTAAAGAATTAAAGCCACACTTAGAAAAACTACTTTTAGTCGGCAGATATTTTTCTATTAAACTATTGAATAAAATTCTTTTAAAGATTGATGTAATCAAAGGTTAAAAAGCCATAGGCCTTAATAGATTTTGCATTTTGTAACTTCAAATGTTGAAACTTGCTTCATTTCATTTAATTATAAGACCCTCTTTTCACCATGTTTTAAATTTTTGATCATTCAATTCATTATCTTCCATATAAAAAGTACCTTGCGAAAGATTAAATCGATTGACTATGAAACAATTATCTCGAATAAGTATAACCGTATTCATTTTTTTCCTGTTTGGCTGCAATACCGAAAAAGCCGAGGAGGGTAAAGAGCTCGATAAATATTCTATTGAAGAATTTTATAATAACGTCAATTTTAATGGAGGGTATTTTTCTCATGACGAATCCAAACTATTAGTTTCAAGTAACTCAACAGGCATATACAATTTGTATGCTTTACATACAGACGGTTCCGGAATGGATACGCTCTCAACTAATACAGAAGAATCCTGGTATGCTAACTCTTACTTTCCTAATGATGATAGAATACTTTTTTCTGCAGACAAAGGTGGAAATGAAATCAGTCATATTTATTTGTTGGATACTGATAACGAGGTAACAGATCTAACGCCGGCGGAACAAGAAAAAGCCTCCTTTATAGGGTGGAACAAAGATTTGAAAAGTTTTAATTATACTTCTAATAAGCGTGATCCGCAATATTTCGACATCTACGAAATGGATATTGAAAACTTTGAAAGCAAATTAATTTTTGAGAATAAAGAAGGTGGTTTTCCTTCAGGTATGTCTGATGATAAAAAATACGTAGCCATTGAAAAACCTATTACCACTTCAATGAATGAATTGTTCATTATTGAAGTAGCATCCGGAGAAAAAACGAATATCTCCCCTGAGAACCCAACCGCCTCTTATAGTGCGCAAGAATTTAGTTCAGACAACCAATTCTTATTTTATTTAAGTAACGAGGATACGGAATACACTTATTTAAGTAAATACAATTTTGAAACAGGGGAATCTGAAAAGGTTATGGAAACAGAATGGGACATCTGGTATAGTAATTTTTCATGGGAGGGTACTTATCAAGTAACAGGGTTAAATGAGGATGCCAAGACCACTGTAAAAATTACGAATACCAAAGAAAATAGAGAGTTGAAAATGCCTGAAATTAAAGGCGGAAATATTAATGGGGTGGACATATCCAGGAGTGAAAATAAAATGAGATTGTCGGTAGGGAGCTCCAAATCACCAACTAATATTTATGTGTATGATTTTGAAAATCAGAAGCTGAAAAAACTCACAGAATCTTTAAACCCCAATATGAATAAAGAGGATTTAGTGGAAGGCGAAGTAGTTCGTTACCCCTCTTTTGACGATGTGGAAATCCCTTCTGTTTTGTATAAACCGCATCAAGCTTCAGCCGATAATCAAGTGCCGGTTTTAGTATGGGTGCATGGTGGGCCGGGTGGACAAACACGTTTAAATTATTCTCCTTTAATTCAATATTTAGTGAATCATGGTTACGCTGTTATTGGTGTAAATAACCGCGGCAGCAGTGGTTATGGTAAAACTTTCAATAGGTTAGACGACCAAAAACATGGAGAAGACGATTTGATGGATTGTGTTTATGCAAAAGATTATTTGGCAACTTTAGAATGGGCCGATACTTCAAGAGTAGGGATTATTGGTGGCTCTTACGGGGGTTATATGGTAATGGCTGCTTTAGCCTTTCAGCCGGATGCTTTTGATGTAGGTGTAAATATTTTTGGTGTTACCAACTGGATCAGAACATTGCGATCTATTCCAAGCTGGTGGGAAGCACAAAAAACGGCTTTGTATAAGGAGTTGGGAAACCCAAATACTGAAGACTCGATAAGACTGTATGAAATTTCGCCCTTATTTCATGCAGATAAAATTACTAAACCGGTGATGGTGTTGCAGGGAAGTAATGACCCCAGGGTTTTACAAGTAGAATCCGATGAAATGGTGCAGAATGTAAAGGATAGTGGCGTACCTGTAGAATATGTGCTATTTCCTGATGAGGGACACGGCTTCCGTAAAAAGGAAAATGAAATAGAAGGCTACGGAAAAATCAAGGTGTTTTTGGAAGAGTTTTTGAAATAGAAGAAAAAAACACTATGTTTAATTGGTAAGCTTTCAAGTTGATTTCACTTGTACCTTTAATCGACCTTTTAGCTTTTTTTCTTAAGTTGTAAGAGATTTTATAAAAGTGATTCTATAATGATGGCGTTTCTTATATTTGCCTAGTTTTAGAGTTGTAATTTTTAACGTAACGAATGAAACGAGTAATTGTAGATTTTAAAAAATTGACCCCGGAAATTTTAAAACTATTGGTGGAGAAATATCCAGATGGCTATGAGGAGCGCAATATCATAACTTTCAAAAATGCGAATGGTGAAACTGTAAAGGCTGTTGAAGTTCGCACAGATGACACAATTTATCTTGTGAAAGTAAGTGGCAATTTGGTACGAACTATGGAGAGCTATGATGAAGACGATTATGAGGATTTTGCCGATGACGATCCCGAAGCAGTGCAGGTTCCTGAGGGCATGGAAGAAGAAGACGATGAAGAAAAAGAGGAAGTTGATGAAAATGATGAAGATGACGAGGATGATTTAGATTAATTTTCTATAGGTAGCATCAACGAGTCCATGCTATTTTAAAATGGCGGGGATTTTTTGCTATGGTATATATTAACGGCACAGTGAAGCAGTTGTAGAAATATCAAGGTAAAGATGCCTACTTATGACCCAAAACTAACCAAGCGATGAAAAGGAAGAACATAATTAGAGCAGGTGCACTATTATTTATAGCAACACCTATCATTTTCATTTATTTAACATTTTCAAATTCTACGGACTGCAGTCAGCTGGTTATTGATACCTATGAACTTCATTCGGGTATTAATATACCGGAAGTTGATTTTGTGAATTGTTATTATGATGAGCTTTCTAATACTCGGATTTCGGCATACAAATTGAATTCTTCAATAGATTTAAGCAGTTTTGAACCTATTGTATTAAGCTCTCAATCCAATATACTAAATGGTATGGACCTTTTGGAGAAAACAGAACGCCCCAATACAGCGCAGTTGTATAAAGCTTCAGGCGAAAAGTGGGGTACAAAATGGACATACATTGTGGACCAGGAAGCACAGAAGCTATGGGCAGAACTAATCTATGAGCGGTAAAGCATATATAGTTCAGCAGCTAAAATCAACCTTTTAACTTTTTGTTTAAGTGCATGCATTGCTGCTGAATAAATCATTCGTGTTCAGTTTTCTGAAAATATTCATATGCTGGATTATGCAGATAACTATTTTTTGTTGCTAGAAATGTTAGAAGATATTCTCAATCGAAAAGTTGATCTGATTACTATCAAATCGTGGAAAAACCCTGTATTGAAAGAAGAGATTTATCAAAATAAAGTATTTCTTTATGAAGCCTAAACTTCTCAAATAAAATTTAGATATTGAGAGCTAAATTGATGGGATTAAAGAAATAAACCGAAAGAGGCTAAATAGCTTCTATAACTTTTCCGGAGAAATAATTTACGCCAATTTTACAGTTAATTGCAGAACGAGTTCTTTTTGCTACCTTTATTTAGAAAAGTTAAGAAACCAACAATTAAAGTTCCCCAACAACAATTAAAGTTCCCCAAATAGAACATTATTATGTTTAAAAACATAGACCTTCTTTACATTTTTGGTCCTGCATTAGTACTTGCTTCCATTTTTTTATTCGTAATTAATAAAAGAAGAAAAAAACAAAATGGTTCTGAAATTAACAAAGCAATTGCTCATTTTAAGATGACGTCCATAGTTTTTGGTGTGCTTTTAATAATTTTATGGTTATCACTACCTTTTACTGCTAGTTTGCAAACATTTGGCTATCCGGAAGATATTTCTTCCATTAATAGTGATGAAAAAGTTTTAAAACTTTTCCAGGAATATAATAAGGCAATAGTAAGGACCACAGAAGTTCTAAAATGGTTCTTATTTTTATTTGTCTTTTGGTTTTTATCTACTTTATCCGGAGTCACTCAGGTTTATAAAGAACAAAATGAAAAGTCCTCATCCAAAAATTAAATTTAGAGGCCAACCCTCAATTAACATCACCCCTCCGCCCCTTTACTATTCATACTCCTCACCGCTCTTTCAATACCTGCCGGAGTCAGTGGAAACATAGGAACCAGTTGCTTAATCACCTGGATGGTATAAGTATGAGGCCAATATTTGAGCGGCTCGGGATTGAGCCAAACGCTTTTTTTGAATTTATGAGTGACGGCCTTTATGTTGCCGATGCTCATAGAATTGAGTTCGTAAGGCGCCATGGCAGCATCGCCAATAAAGAAAACGCGGTAATCTTTATTATGGCTCAGCAGCTTTTCTATGGATACTGGCTTTCTTCTGCGCTCATCATCAAAAACTCGGTCATAAATAATATTGTGGAAATAATACACCTCTAAATCATGGGCAAAACGTGTTTTCATTTTGCGGAAAAGGTTCTGCACACTTTTTACATAGGGCGACATAGAATATCCGCCATTGTCTATCAACACGATTACTTTTAACTCCTCGTTTTTCTCACTGCTAAGTTCAGGAATAAATAATCCTCCGCGCTTTAATCCGGCTTGAATAGTCAATGGCACATCTAGTTTTTCGGTGGCACTTTCTTCAATTACCCCTTTGATGGAAGCCAATGCCGCATCAATATTGTTGTCATTGAGTAGGGCATCACGGTCAATAGGAAAATAATTTTTATCTCCCAATACTTTTCTTGCCATCTTTCCACCTCCTTGTCCACCCACGCGGATGCCATTTTTTGCGGCACCACCATGGCCGTAAGGGGAAATACCTCCCGTTCCAATCCAGTGACTGCCACCTCCATGCCTGGTTTTTTGCTGTTCCCGCACTTTTTCCATGCGCTCCAATAGTTCCTCCAAGGATAAATCTGAATAGTCAGCCATTTTATGGAGTTCCCGTTCTGTAGGTTTACCCTGCTGGTCTACTTCGTCTCTATCTTCCTGATCAGGGTTATCTTTGTCCCCAATTTCTTTGCCGGAAACTACTTCTTTGATGTCATAACTGGTTAAATGAACTTCATCCAAAAAGGTATTGACTAATTCTTCGTCAGAAATGTCGCGGTCAGCTTCTTCCAGATATTGCGTTTTCCATTGTTGAAAGGTTTGAGATCTGAGTATGGCATTTTCCAATGTTTGTCCTGGCTCAATAGGGATGTAGAGAAAATAGGCATAGTAGGCTTTAGTAAAAGGCCCTAAATCTGTTGGCTCTTTTACTATTATGCCTTTAAGCACATTATACACATCGCCCAAAGTTTTGATCAGTCCTTTTTGCATAGCTTTCCTGAGTAAAAGCAGTGTGCGGACATCTGCTTTTAAGCCATGTGATCTGAAATGTTCCGGTAAAGAGTTTAACATTTGTTCCTGATTTTATTGTTAAATTTTACTAATTATATCTTGGTTAAACTAATTCTGTTATCCTACAAAACACCCCTATTATCCCCTTAAGGGGATAGTCACTTCGATTAAAATGAGCAGAAAAAATTAAGATTTATCACCATTTCTGTTAAATTTTTGTAAAAAGACTTCAAATTAAAGAGTAAAAGTATTTCTGTGTGGCTCCATATTTGAAGGGAGCCAATGCTATTAAGTTAAGACCACTTTTCCTTCTCTTTTCGGGGAAGGATGTAAGGATGGGGTCTTAAAAAAAGCTTAACTTAATAGCATTGCGAGTGGAGGCAAAGGGGCTAATTCAACCCTCCAAAAGCACCGCTATCGGCCCCCAACATGCGGTTAATTTTTTCCATATCGGTTTGGGTTTTAATTAAAGCGCCAATCCCCTCCAAACCTGCGATTTTTTTAACCGCATCTTTAGGCGCTACGTCCCTCATATATTTCAGCCAATTTAATATTTCTCTTGTAGTTGGAGCACGGTCTAAACCTAATCTGCGCAGATGGTAAAAAACATCCAAAGCTGTCCTAACTACTTTTGCATCTATTCCGGGATGATGTTTATCTATAATCTTTTTCATTACCTCCTGATCCGGGAAATCAATATAATGGTAAATACATCGGCCTTTAAAAGCCGTTGGCAGTTCTTGTTCTCTGTTAGAAGTAATAACAATGGCGGGCATATCTTCTTCAGATACTTCAATTACCTCTCCAGATTCAGGCAGGATAAATTTTCTATGGCTTAAAGCATACAACAAATCATTAGGAAATTCACGAGGTGCTTTATCGATCTCATCTATGAGTAAAACAGAGTTTGCTTTACTATAAGCAATGGCAGCAGGGCCTTTTACCACATAATCACTAAAAATTCGGGGTTTCTATTGCCAGTTGTGAGTTTGCTTTCTAGTCCTTTTTCCTCCCGTTGCGCATTTAAAATTTCAATTTGAGAATCGCGCAGGTATTTTACATGGTCAAAACGAGCCACAAATTGTTCTACATTACTTTTTGAGCCAACAGGATATACTTCTAAATCCAGGCCTCTGTCTTTAGCATAATTAATGGGCAATTCAGTTTTGCCAGTGCCGGGTTCTCCTTCTATTAATAGAGGCATGCCAAGAGTGCGCGCCATATGAAATGCCTGTGCCAAAGCCGGGTCGCATAGGTATTGAGCGGATCCAGACCAATGAGATGTTTCTGCCATATAATGATTTAAGGATTAAAAAATCTATTTAGTTTCTATTAGTTAACCTAATTAGAGAATCAAAGTTCCGAATTGTTGATTGATTTACAAATTGATATAGCTATAATGAAGAAAGGGAAATATTTAGTACTGAATCAAAGTGTTATTCATCCCAACAGACCCCCTTTATTGGATTGGGGGAGAGACCTCATACTGATTTAATCTTTGCATTTAATTTTCACCAATGCGTATTCTTATAAAGCCCAACTCATCTTCCATATTTAAATAAAAATGTACAGCTCCATCTCTTATGAAAAGTGGTGTCACAGCACTTTTGAAAGTCATCAATTCCTTCTCGCCTATTAACTTTAATTTTTTATCGTAAATGGTCACAAAAACCTTTATTCTGGGTTCCTCTTCCTCCGTATTAATTACTTCAGAGGCAAAGCGATAATATTTTTGTTTTGACTCATCATAGTAAAACTGAGTGAACTCTACTTCACTTCGTATTTCATTGGCTATTTGATTAAACTCCTCTTCCGATGAGGTTTCATTTTTATAGATTTTTTGCTTGTTATTAGAAATTATCTGTTGATTATAAGCCACATACTTTAAATTCTGAGTGCTAATGTTGTAAAGATACACATCGTTAAAAGCTGTATTAGAGATAATTATGCTGTCCCCTTGAAACTTCATGAAAATATCTTGTCTGGATATTGCCATATTCTTACCATCCATCTTAAGCAAGACACTATATTTTTTCAGTTTATCAAACTCTTTCAATTGAACCTTATTCATTTTTTGATTCTCCCAGTCAATTAATAACAATAGCGGATCGAAGCTGTTGAAATCAAAAGGTATACCCGCTAATATACTGCCCTTTTCATTTACTGAGTACAACTCGAAATTCTCCGATCTTTTCAACTGATCAGCAATCCAGTCCTCCTCAAAACTAATTTTCCTTTGTAAATCCCCCTGTAGATTGTAAACACGGTAGGATTCAAAGTCTTCAAACCCAAAAAGTTCATTAGGGAAGGCATCTACACGATAAAAGTAATTTGGGCCGATCCCCTGAGGACCTTCTTTTTCCAAGTGCACTTTCTTTTCTAGCTTGTATTCTTCCAAATTGACAAATTCTATTGCATAATTTTTCTGATCCCAGCTGTAGAGCCATTTATTGTCTTTTGAAATTCCTGGATTCCTAATTTCAGCCCCTGCCATCAAAATATCATCCCCAGGATCCACCTGTATGGTATCAATGAGCACTTTAAAATCAGAATAAGAAGATATTTTACCTTTTTCGGTATTTGAACCGCAAGAAAATAATATAAAAGAGAGGACTAACAGCAAGAGGAAAGGCTTCATGGTGAGTTGAATGTTAATTGTTGAAAACTTAAAAAATATAGAAAATCATTTCTAAAATACATAAGCCAAAGGTAAAATCAAAAGGTGCTAGTGTTTTACTGCTTACTTCACACATTAAAATTTTTATTTTACCCTTATTAAATTCCGATCATAAAATATTTTCTGCAAAGCCAGATATTTCCCTACATTTGTAAAACAAGAAAAGAAAATTAATTGCAGCAAGTTTTACAAATCGTATTGTGGGTTTTGTCGGGGATAATCATTCTCTTTAGCCTAATTCCCTTAATTCGCAAAGATCACTGGACTTTCAGAGTATTTGAATTTCCTCGGGCTCAAAAATGGGTCATAAATGTGGCGATTGCACTGGGCTATATTTACGGTATTGGGATTTCCCATATGGAAGACTGGATCTTTATTAGCCTATTAACGTCTAATTTCCTTTACCTAAGCTATCAAATATATCCCTATCTGCCTTTTTCACCCAAACAAATTCAAACAGCAGACAAAGGTGAACAGGCAGATATTAAGTTGTTAATTGCCAACGTATACCAATACAACAGAAAATTTGAAAAGCTCAATAAAATAGTACACAAGATGGATGCCGATTTAGTGCTATTGGTAGAAACTGATAGATGGTGGAAGGATAAATGTTTAGATGGCTTTGGAGAAAAGTATGAATACCAGATTTTAGAAGACAGAGAAAATACGTATGGAATGCTTATTTTTTCAAAACTATCACTCACAGATATAAAAGTACGCCACTTAATTAAAAAAGAAATTCCTTCTGTAGTGATGGATGTTATTTTAAGAAATAAAAGAAAGATTAAGTTTTATGCAATTCATCCTGAGCCGCCAGTTCCAAGTGAAAACCCTTATTCTACAGAAAGGGATGCGGAAATTCTCCTGGTTGGGAAAGAGGCGGCAAAAGTAGATATGCCTATTATAGTAGCAGGAGATCTGAATGATGTAGCCTGGAGTTATACCTCTACTTTATTTCAGAAAATTAGTGGATTGCTTGATCCTAGAAGAGGTAGAGGTTTTTTCAGTTCTTTTCATGCCAAATATCCGTTATTCAGGTGGCCATTAGATCATATTTTTTGTTCAGGTCATTTCAGAGTACACAAAATGAGAAGGATGCCTGGCATAGGTTCCGATCATTTTCCTATTTCTATTGATCTACATTTAGATTTAATTGAAGATGATAGCGAAGAATTAGATGTGGATAAAGAAGACGAAAAAGTGGCTGAAGAGAAGATCAGAGCAGCTAGATAAAGGTGGTAAGGATTGCTTTTTGTAATGCAGTATTTTCCTATGTACCCCTCTGTATATTTCCTTAAGATTTAAAACACTATCTTCCAACGAAAAGCCCATCGCCACTTAATTGTATAACTTGAAATTTGTGCTTTATCTAAGATCTTTTTCCAATCCGATTTGGTAAATGATCGCCAAACCGATAAACAAGCGTCATTTTGCACCATGGTCGATTTGCTAAAAAAACGAGTAATCCATCGAATAGAGTAATATGCAAACCAATGACGGTGCAAATCATTTATAATCACCTTTTCAGTTTGCCTCTTAAATTGCGTAATTAACGGAATCAGCTGTTTTTCCTTGAAATGATGTAAAAACAAAGTACAAAGCAATAGATCAAATTGACGTGATTGAAACTCTTTTTCCAATATGTTTTCTGCATGGAAAGTGATTTCAGGGTAACCAGCGCAGTGTTGTTGAGCATATTGTATAACATTAGGATTGGCATCAAACCCGAGTAATTCAACTTTAATATCATGTTTTCGAGCCCATTTGGCAATTCTGAGGAGTATTTCACCACTGCCGCAGCCCAAATCAGCAATTTTATGGGTTTTGTGAGGGTTATGTGCCAGGCTTTTGTAAACTTCATTTAAAGTGATGGCATTTCCACCAAGCCATTTATTGATTATGTCTAATTCTTTGAGTGCTCGATGTAAACTCGGGCTATTATCGGATAAATCATCCATGATTTCTTCCTGTTCCGACCGATAGCTTAAATCCACCATTCCTTAAATGCTTTTGAGTAACATACTTTCCATGGTTAGCCCTGGCCCAAAGGCAAAACTTAATACTTTCTTATCGGGACCAATTCTTCTGCCTAGCTCATCCAAAACGAAAAGAACAGTGGGCGATGACATGTTTCCGAAATTTTCCAGCACTTCATTCGCAATATCATTGATGCTTTTAGGTAGCTTTAGACCATTTTCAACAGCTTGTAAAATACGTTTTCCGCCAGGGTGAATAGCGTAATGATCAATGTCAGATAACAGTAATTGAAACTTTTGCATCAGTTTTTCGCTAAGGCGGGCAATGTTTTTTTCAATCACATCGGGCACGTAGGAAGTCAATTTCATTTCAAAACCCAGATTGCCGATATTCCAGGCCATTTCCTGCTCAGAGTTGTCGTCTACTACACTTTGAAAACCCTCTATCGCGTAGGGCGCTCCTTCTCCATCATTAGAAACCACAACGGCTGCGGCACCATCTCCAAAAAGGGTGTTAGCTAATAAATTATCTTCATTAAATTCGGCTTGAAAATGTATTGTGCATAACTCCAGGCAAAGAATCAAAACTTTCGCATCCGGCTCTGAACGGCAGATATGATAAGCGGATTTTAAAGCATTAAATGCAGCAAAGCAACCCATAAACTGTATACTGGTTCTTTCAATGCTACTACTTAAACCCAGTTTTTTAATGAGCTGTATGTCAAGTCCGGGGGCGAACATACCGGTGCAGCTTACAGTAATTAAATGGGTAAAGGAATCAGCTTTATGGCTTTTTAAAATCGGGTTAATAGCATCTTCTGCCAAGGGCATTGCGTATTTTTGAAACAGGCGCATTCTTTTTTCTGTGTCAGGCTGTACAGCAGATTCTGAAGCAATAGGATAAAAAGACCAGTTTTTATCATCACTATGTTTATAATCTTCAATAACCGTGTGTCTTTTTTTAATTCCCGACATACGGAATACGGCTTTTAGCTTCCGACTATCGTCTTCATTTAAACGCATCGCTTTTTGCATAAAACCGGCTATGGTTGTTTGTGGAATAGCTGTTTGTGGATTCGATGTTGAAATAGTATTAATATAAGCCATAAAAAATAGTTCGAATGCCTATATTAAGCAAAAAGTTGTCAACTTGTTTCAATAGACAAGACATATTTATAAGCGGGGGTGAAATTTTATCAAAAATGAATTAAACCAATAAACTTATACGGTAATTGCTGAAATACCGTCTACATATTACTTAATTAACTTAATTTTGAATAATGAAATCAATCATACACATTATCAAACACCTGAGAATACCCTTCTCGTTTTTTCTATTACCTGTCTTTTTATTTGCATTAGCGATAAGCCCTAACTTAGATGTTGATAGATTAATTTTAGTATTTGTAATTCTGCACTTATTCATTTATCCGGCAAGTAATGCCTATAACAGCTATTTTGATAAAGATGAAGGTAGCATTGGACTTTTAAAAAACCCTCCTCCAGTAACAATTGGCCTATACTACACTAGTTTGATTTTCGATTTTATAGGCATTGCTTTGGCATGGTTAATAAGTATGGAGTTCGCTATTTTAGTTTTTGTATATGGTTTGGCGTCTAAAGCATATAGTCACCCGGGTATAAGGTTAAAGAAGTACCCTTATTTAGGCTGGCTAATAGCTGGGTTTTTCCAGGGAGCTTTTACATTTTATATGGCTTATGTTGGGATCAATGATTTTTCCTGGCAAATTTCATTGTCTTGGAAAGTGATATTTCCGGGTTTACTTACTTCCCTGTTTTTGTGGGGATCCTACCCTATGACGCAGGTCTACCAGCATGTGGAGGATAGTAAAAGAGGAGATAATACTTTATCCATCGTTTTAGGTATAAAGGGAACATTTCTATTTACACTGATCACTTTTTCACTGGCAGTTTTAGGTTTTGAATATTATTTCATCACTTATTATAATCAAAAAATGGCAATAGCTTTTTTACTTTTTATGTTGCCTACCGTGCTATTTTTCTTCATTTGGTTCTATTTAGTAAACAGAGATAATAAAAACGCGAATTTCGGATGGACTATGGGGCTCAACTTTCTTTCTGCACTCTGCTTAAACGCCTTTTTCATCTATTTCTTCCTACAAGTATCTAATATTTATCAGCTTGATTTGTAATAATTTACATAGCAGTGTCATAATCAATAGTGCGCAGTTTCTAATTTAAAAATTAAAAAGCGAAAACCCAGCACCTTTTTTACGTTGTTAGGATAGAACCAAACTTTTTAATATGAATATTTTAGTAATAGGAGCCAATGGTCAAATTGGTAAAAAAATAGTTAATAAAATACATAGTAATTCTCCACACGATGCCATCGCCATGGTAAGGGATGAATCTCAAAGAGACCAATTTGAGCGCAAAGGAATTAAAACAGTTTTAGGAGATCTTGAATCCGATTTCAGCCACGCGTATAAGGGTAATAATGCAGTAATCTTTTCGGCGGGAAGTGGAGGAAGTACAGGAGCAGACAAAACTAAAGCGGTTGATAGACAAGGGGCTATCAAAGCAATTGATGAGGCTATAAGCCACAAATTTATCAGGTTTATCATGATTAGTGCCTTTGGAGCAGACTTTAACCCTAAAGAATGGCCCGAAAACATGGCTAATTATTATAGTGCCAAATCTGCTGCAGATGATTACTTAACTCAAACTAGTTTAAATTACACCATTATAAAGCCAGGAATGCTAACCGATGATGATCCTACCGGGAAGGTAGATTATGGTGAGAGAACCGATGAGCGATCAGGCAAAATTTCCAGATGGGACGTAGCTGATGTAGTAGTTAAAAGTATTGATGAAGCGGCTACTTTCCGTAAATCTCTGGAGTTGCTTTCAGGTAAAAATTCCATTGATGATGCCATCGAGGCAATTTAAAGAAGAGTTTGATTTTCTCCGGCTGAGTATATTTAGCCGGAGGCTTTTTCAATTAAAAAGTATTTTTAAGTATGTAAGATTTACCCCTTTGTGTGAGTGTAATAATACAAATTTTTTCGCAATTAATAGCTTGTTAAAACAAACAATAATATAATTAACAAGGGGAAATTTAAGACCTATCTCTCATAATCAGACACTTCTGTGACTTCCTCAAGCCACAAATTGTAATTATTACAATATCTTCATTTGAATATTATTTTTACATTAATATTTTTTAACTAATTCTTAACTATTTATTAGTCGTTTATTTCGTGTAATTTTTAATATAAAAATCTAATTTTATAGCTCAATTAAAAGAGATATAATTATGAGGAAAAATTACAACCAAAAACCTGAATGGCTTATAAAGGCCTGCATGGTCATTAGCTTCCTAAGTTTAACAATAGCATATTCAGCTAATGCACAAGATCGAGAAAGTATTGCGCTTTGGGATTTTAATATTAACATCCCTGAAAGTAATACAAATTGGGATCAGCCCATTCTACCTACTCTAGGTAGTGGCCAAATAAGTTATGAGTTTACAGAGGCATATAGTTTTGCAGGATCTACAGTAGATATTGACGGATTTAGTGTATCAGAAAATGGAGGCTCATTGGCTCCAAGAGGAGGTGCAGATACAAATAATAATGGAAATCCTCTAATTATAACTTTATCAACATTGAATTATGAAGATGTTATTCTTAGTTATGCCACAAGGGGAACAGGAACAGGTTTTCAAACACAATCATGGGGATATTCAATTGATGGCGGTGCAAATTTTATTGAATTACAAACAGTGGATGAAATTACTTCAACTTTTGTCTTAAAAACTATTGACTTAAGTGCGATTGAGGCTGTTAATAATAGAGATAATCTGGTTTTAAAATGTACTCTAGATGGCTCAACCTCTTCTTCTGGAAATAACCGCTTTGATAACATACGGTTCACAGGCATTAATACTGAAGAGGATGGAGGAGAAGATGATTTCTTCACTCCTTTTACCCTCAACACAGTTACTTTACCATTTACTGAGGGCTTTGAAGAGTGTGCGGATGCATTTCCTGCTAATTGGAATATTGTAACTCCTGTTCAGTCAAACCTAAACACTGAGCCGTGGTTATGCTCCAATTTTGGACAAACAGGTTCAGGACTAAGATCTAATGGTTTTGCTGAGGGTGCACCTAGGGAATTAGATACCTGGCTTATTTCTCCAAAATTTGCAGTAGAACAAAATACATTTGTGAAACTTGCTGCAGAGCGAAGATTTAATGGTCCTGAACCGGAATTTTTTGTTTCTACCACTTTTGATGGCTCTGAATGGGATACCAATTTGTGGGAAAACGTAAGCGTTGATTTCCCGACACCTGCAGGTGCAAATGGAGTTTGGAACGAGGTATCAGTTGATTTATCAAACTACCAAAATTCTGAAGTAGTGATTGCCGTAAGATATATTTCCAATAGTTCAGGTGCTTCACGAATCAGCGTAGATGATTTTGATATCAGAACCTTAATTGATATACCGGTTTCTGTGAACGAAATCAATTTCGTTGAAGCAGTACTTTCAGGAAATTCTTCTGAACCTCAGTCTTTTAATATTCTGGAAACGGTAACTGATGAGGATTTAACTTTAACGGCTTCTTCCTCTTTTGAATTAGCGGGTGCAGTGGATGGCAACTTTGGTCCTTCACTCAGCATTTCAGCAGCAGAATTAGCTACTGAAACCACTGTTTTTGTGCGTTTTTCACCAAATTCGGGGTTTAGTGGATTAGTTGAAGGAAATATTAGTTTCAGCAGCAACCCTAATGTAAATATTGCATTAAGTGGATTAGAGCAAGGCACTCCTTTGACTTTAGATTATGTAGAAGACTTCAATAATGCTAACTTTTTTGAGCAGCCTAATTGGCAAAGATTTCAGGAAGTAGGTGCTCAGAATTGGCAAATAACTGACCAAACAAGAGATACTAATCGCCCATTTGTGGCTGTAATGAATGGTTTTGCAGGTGGTGCACAGGAAAATACTACCTGGTTAATCAGTCCTCCAATCAACATGGCCACCGAAGATGATTTTATTTTAATGAGTTATGACACACGCTCATTTTTTAATGAGGCTGTGCCAGCCTTGAAGTTGGTTGTTTCAACTGATTACGATAGATTAGCAGACCCTACAGACGAAGCTTACACCTGGACTGAAATCAATGGGCAGTTTCCCACTACAACGGGCATTTGGACCAGCACCAACGATATTAATTTATCAGCCTATAAGAATGAGGAAAATTTAAGTGTGGCTTTCGTTTATACCTCAAACCCTACAGATGGTGCTGCTGAATGGATGGTGGATCAATTTGAAATTTTGACGACTAATGAAGCTCCTGCACCATTTCTATCTACCAATAATTTTTCTATAACCGACTACCATTACGGTGTTTTAGAGCCTGGAGCTTCTTCAGAATCTAGAGATATTAATATTGTAGGTCAGAATTTTCGATCGGATATTACTTTTACAGCAGATGCAGGTATAGAAATATCCACCGATGAGGTTAACTTTTTCTCTACTCTGGTAGTAGATGCTAACGACATTTCCACTAGTCCGAATTATTCTTTAAAAGCCCGGATGACGGCTAATGATGATGCGGAAGTGCTGGCACAGACAGGGGGAATTTCTATTTCAACAGAGGGTTTGGCAGAGCAGCGTTTTGGCTATTTTAACCATACCACAATTGAAAAAGACTTTACATTTGACGTAGTTACCTGGAACATAGAGTGGTTTGGTGATGCAGCTAATGCCACCACCAGCAATGTACAAACCCAATTAGACCGTGTTAAAACTATGATTTTGGATTTAGATGCGGATGTGTATGCCTTCCAGGAAATCACTAATTTGGAAATATGGAATCAGTTAGTGAGCGAATTAGAGGGTTATGCAGGGGTAGTTTCTCCAGAAGCCTCGCAGGGTGCAGATGCGTTTGAAGGTGCTCAGAAACTAACCTATCTTTTCAAAACGGCTACGGTTGATACAATAAGAACTAAAGTTTTACTGAAAGGTGTGGATGTAACTACCGATTTACCTAATTATCCGGGAGAAGACCCTACAAGGTTTTGGGCCAGCGGTAGATTGCCTTTTATGATGGACATAACCACCACAATTGATGGAGTGGAGAGAGAAATAAGTTTAATCAACGTGCATGCCAGATCAAATGGTGGTGGAGAATCGTCAGGCAACCCGCGCTATGCTATGAGAAGATATGACGTGGAGGTTTTGTATGATTCCATTGACGCTTTTTATAGTGACAGATCCATCATTTTATTGGGAGATTATAATGATGATTTGGATGAGACAGTAGCAGATACCGGAGCGGCCACAGTGCCCGATTCAGGAGAATCCTCCTTCTTCAAATTCATGAATGATACGGAAAATTACAGAGGAACGACTTTACCGTTGAGTGAAGCAGGGTTACGCTCATTTATTTTTAATGAAAACGTAATTGATCATATAACAATCAATAAAGGCTTATTTGATGATCATATTGTAGGTGCAGAAAGAGTGGTAATACCTTATGCTTTAATTCCTGATTATAATAATACTGCTTCTGACCATTTCCCGGTGGAGGCGAGGTTTAAGTTGGTAGCTGAAGAAGCACCTGTTTTAGCGATTATTGAAGTAGCCTCTTTGGAGCCTGTGACGGTATCTTTTGCTACACCTTTTGAGGCTTTGGAATTGCCGGAATCTATAGAAGTTACTTTAGAAAACAGTACGGCCAGGCTGGTTTCCGTAACCTGGAATGAAAGCGATTACAATGGATCAGTAGCTGGCACAAACACTATCTCAGGAGTTCTAATTTTGGAGGAGGGTATATTAAATCCTTCAGATTTAACCGCATCAATTGACGTGATCGTAAGTGCGGATATTGTAACCTCGGTGATGGATTTTGAACCTTTGGAAGTAGACCTGGGTACTCAGTTTGGTGAGTTACAATTGCCAGCTGAAGCACAAGTAACTTTGGAAAGTGGCGCAGCTGCAACATTAGATATCATCTGGAATTCTTCAGAGTATAATCCTAATACTGTTGGGAGCAATACCATAATAGGAGAGCTGCAATTAACAGAAGGTATAGCTAATCCCTCAAGCCTAGTGGCATCAATTGAGGTAAATGTGAATCCGGACGATATTATTTCTGTTGCAGACCTGGATACAGTAGAAGTGGTATTTGCTACTTTAGTGGAAGCATTGGAATTGCCATCTGAGGTATCTGTTACCTTAAAGAGTGGCGCTTCGGGATTATTAGAGGTAATCTGGAATAAAAGTGCATACAATGGCAATGCTGTTGGTAATTATTCTCTAAGTGGAGAATTACAGTTATTGTCAGGTATAGGGAATCCATCAGAACTTACGGCTTTAATTGTAGTAGTTGTTAAAGGAGTTGAGATCACAGAAGCAAGAGCACTTGAACCAATCGAAGTGGAGTTTGGTACTGGTTTTGAAGAGTTGGAACTACCCTCGACTGTCTTCGTGGCATTACAAAATGGTGATACCACCTTATTATCAATCAGTTGGAACGATGCAGGCTATGACCCATCAGAAGCGAATACCTATACTATAATTGGAGAACTAGTGCTGACCGAAAATGTGACTAATCCTGACAACATAGTCGCTTCTCTTCAGGTAACCGTATTAGAAGAAGTAATCTCTTCTACCCGCAATCCGCAGATAGATTTAGCCTTGGTGAATTACCCTAATCCATTCACTCATAGAACTACTATATCTTTTACCACCGATAAAGCAGGAAAGGTTAAGGTGCACATACTCGATATGATGGGTAGAACGGTGAGCACCATTTTGGATAAAACTTTAACCCCTGGCCAACACGCTGTTGATTTTGACAGGAATAGTTTGCCGGCTGGTATTTATATTTATCAGGTAAAAACAGCAGAAGGTTCTCAAATGAATCGTATGTTGGCGAAGTAAATTATATCATTTTAAAATACAAAGGCCGATGATCAAATAGTCATCGGCCTTTTCTTTTAAATTTTTTTGTAGAATAAAAATCTACAAACAAGAGTATCTTACTCCGCAATCATCGCTTGTAATAATGTTCTTACCTCTTCATTATTTTCCACAGCATATTTAGCAAATGAGAATCCGCTTCCCACCTTGATGGTATTGGCTTTTTCACCTAAGGCTTCAAAAGTGTCCTCATCAGTTCTATCGTCACCAAAAGCCATAATAAAATCAGGATTAATACCTTTTATACGTTCTAAGGCTGCTTTACCTTTATTAATAGCCGAAGGTTTTACTTCCACCACATGATCGCCATCAATTACATCAAGCCCTTTATTAGACATAAAATGCTTCATATGACTTGAGAGCTCTCTCGACCTTAAATTACCCAAGCCCTTTTCCACTTTCCTGTAATGCCACACTAAAGTATGCTCCTTTTCTTCCAAAAATGATCCCGGAGTTCTTTGAATGTAAAACTCCATGATATCTCTGGCACCATTTTTCCATTCATTAGAGATTAAATCTGCATTTTCCTCCCAATCTCCTCCTTTACGTTTTACTTTAATGCCATGCTCAGCAATTAAATCAATATTAAATTCTGATAGCCAAAGTTCCAGGGTAGCGGCTTTTCTCCCACTTATAATTACGAGTTCCGCTTTTTTAGAAAGTACTTTTAAAATGTCTGTTAGTTCCTGATCTGGCGCACATTCCTCAGGGTTATCATTGAAAGGAACTAAAGTACCATCATAATCTAAAAAGATAATTGGGTCTTTAGCCTTTTTAAATTCAGTTACTAATTCAGTTTTAATAGTGTCATCTAATTTTTTAGTTGCCATTGACGCTTGTCTTTCTTTTAAGTTTTTCAAATTACCTATAAATAAATCTACCCATTGGAAAATGGTGTATTTCTGAACAGTTTTTTGCATAATTTTCATGCGCCTTTTCTGCTCATCCAGAGGCATTTCCAGTGCGGTTTTGATTGACTCGACCATTTCCGACTCATCGTTCGGGTTCACTAATATAGCATCAGATAACTCCTTAGCTGCTCCAGCCATTTCACTGAGGATTAAAACACCATCCTCATTTTCTCTGGAAGCGATATATTCTTTACATACTAGATTCATCCCATCTCTTTTGGGAGTTATCATGGCAATTTTACACATTCTATAGAAAGCGGACAAATCTTCCATAGGGTAGCTTCTATAATAATAATGAATAGGAACATAATCTATCGTGCCATACTTTCCATTAATATGGCCTACCAAAAACTCCACTTTCTCCTTAAGCGCTTTATAGCTTGGCACTTTATCTCTTGAAGGTACTACTATCAAAAACAATGAAACTTTCCCCTGATATTCAGGATATTTACTTAAAAATTTTGAAAACGCCTGAAGCCTTCCGGGTATTCCTTTAGAATAATCAAGCCTATCCATAGAGAGGATTAACTCTTGCTTGCCCAATGCTTTTCGGTAGGCCTCTTCATTGATTTTTGCCTGTTTGCTTTTAGCAGAGTCTGCATATTTATTATAATCAATCCCCATGGGTAGAGAATCCACTTCTACCAACCTGTTTTTTACTAAAATCTGGTTCCTGTTATAACTGTAACCTGCCAATCTATGGCAACTACTTAGGAAATGGCGCATATCGTCATAGGTATGAAAACCAATATAATCTGCCCCAAGTACCCCATTCAAAAGCTTTTTCCTCCAGGGGATCATTCTGAAAACTTCATAAGAAGGAAAAGGAATATGTTGAAAGAAACCAATAGTGATGTTTGGAAACTGTTTTCTTAGCATTTCAGGCACTAACAACAATTGATAATCATGTATCCATACAGTGTCATCTGGCTCTATCCATTTAGAGATGGCATCTGCAAACTTCTGGTTAGCTTGCTTATACGCTTCCCATTCACGGTCTTTAAAGCGCATATGATGAATAAAATAATGAAATGCCGGCCATAAAGTTTGGTTACTGAAGCCCAGGTAGAACTCTTGCACCTCATGTTCACTTAAAAACACGGGTCTCATATTGCGGTTCATCAATTCCTTTTCTACCTGCTCTTCTTCATTTTCTTCTAAAGAAATTCCCGGCCAGCCTATCCAAATGTTATTTCCTTCTTTATATATGGAGCCTAAACCAGTAGCTAAGCCTCCTTCACTTGTTTTATATTTTAATTGATCATTCTCTTTTTCTATTCTAATAGGCAATCTATTAGATACTATAATGGTTTTTGACATAATTTTAGAGTTAACAGTTAAATTTAAGGCTAATTGCTTATTTTTCATACCTCTTTTTCAATTGTTTTTGAAAAAAGAAGCAATTCAGGGCAAAGAAGGCTCAACTATTTTATACTTTGAATAATCACAACCAAACTTTTTTACTTGTTGTAACGGATATAAATTTTTTGAAAACTGGAAATTAATTTATATCCTTTTTGTATCTTTTGGGTTGAATTTAAAAAGATGATTAAAAAGAGAATTTTTGTCGGGTTGTTTATAAGTCTTGTTCAAATCTTAATTTTCTATCTGGTTTATAAAAACATGTGGATAGCAGAATCTGTTTTTGGATTTACTTTAGAAAGAACTGTTTTTGAAAACCTATTTCTGGACTGGTTTGTAAGTGACTATGTTATGGTTTTTGCAGCGCTTATTGTATTACAAAATATTTTAATAATTATTACCTGGCGGAAAAACTGGACATTAATACTCAGAATAATCACGTCAGTTTTGCATGCCTTGTTTTGGTTGGATAATATGCAAACTGTAAAGCAAGAGTCCATTATATTAGGAGTAGCAGGACTAATATTAATTTGGATGGGCCCTCTTATAGAAAATGTTTTAATTAATTTATTTAATATTAAGCATCCCTACAGAGAAAGAGAACATTATGAGGATTTAGATATTAGGAAATAATGCAATCTTTTTACGCCCAATCCGTATAAAGTATAAGTCTGAACTCTTTTATTAGATTCCACACCTAATTTTGAGTCACAATTAAAACTTATTTAGATTGATTTGAGAAAGTTCGGGAAGATACTTTTATATATTTTTGGCGCTATTTTTTTATTACTTATTGTAATAATTGCTTCCTTACGTATTTCTGCTGTTCAGCAGAAAATTACTGATTATGCTACAAACTTTGTAAGTGATAAAACAAACACAAAAGTAGACATAGAGAGGCTTTATATTTCCTTTTTGGGAGAAGCCGTGATTGAAGGGATTTATTTGGAAGATCAACAACAAGATACACTTCTATATTCTCAATCAATTTTAGTGGACATAGCCTGGAGACCCGCAATTTCAGGTAATATTATCATCAAAAATTTTGAATTAGAGGGGCTAAAAGCCAATGTGTATAATACAGAACAAGATTCTACTTTTAATTATCAGTTTATAATTGATGCATTCGCTTCAGACTCTACCCAAAAAAACAGTGCGGATCAGCCTACGGAACAAGCGGCAGATAGTACAAAATCAGGAGGCAGCTTCGATATTAAAAAATTAAGTCTGAAGGATATTGATGTGGCTTATGAAGATGTTACCATAGGTTTAAATACGGGTTTAAAACTTAAAAATTTAAAAGCGGCATTAAATAAATTAGACCTGGACAGCATGAAGTTTTCTGTAGACGAATTCCTTTTGTCAGGAGTGCAATTAAATTATGCCCAGGCAGAGCCCTTTCCTGAAACTGAAGAAAGTGAGCAGACTAATGCCCTCCCATTTATTACTCTCAAATTACTTCAATTACAAGACATTGAAATAAATTATGCCACTTCGTTTAACAACACAGAAATTAAAGGCGTTTGGAACAACTTACAAATTGAAGACAGCCAGGTAGATCTCAATAATAATCAAATAAGAGTTGATAATTTTTCATATCAGCAGCCCACATTGTTTGTTCAACTAGCAGAGACAAGTAATTCTGCTGATACAACTGCTACTACAGATACCGCAGAGGCATTTCAATGGCCGGAATGGCAAGTTCAGGTTAACCAATTTGATTTTAATTTGGCAGACTTCGAACTTCATCAAGGTAAAAAACCTAACCCATCAGGGAGAGAAAAATCTTTTAATGCTTCCCATATGGCTTTTCAGGATCTTCATTTAAACCTTGAGCAATTGCAGTATGCTCCTGGTAAATTTAATCTTGAGAAAATTCAGTTGTCAGTTCAAGACTCTGGAGCCTTTAAACTGAAAGAATTGTCTGCAGCAATTAATTTAGATAAGAATCTTGTTGATATTAAAAACTTAGTCTTGAAAACAAATCAATCAGCATTGGAAACCAATCTGAAAGTACAGTTTGAAAGCTTAGATTCTCTAATTGCCGGTAATTTAAATCAAACAGATATTAATTTAAAATTGGGACTTGGCACACAAATTAACCTGACTGACGCTTATTATTTTGCTCCTGAACTAAAAACAGATAGCAATTTTCAACTTTTAGCCAGATATCCGGTAAAAATCTACGGAAATTTGAATGGCACCGCTGAAAGAATGGATATTAACCAATTAAAACTTTTTTATGGGAGGCATTTAAATTTATCTGTTGACGGATATGCAGAAAGACTTTTGTCAGGAGCAAATATGAATGTAGCTTTAAATAGTATACGACTTGATGCTAAAACCTCAGATTTCAAAGGGTTTTTACCACCAACCTATCCGGAATATTATCCTCAGACGATCAAATTAAACGGTAGCGCTTCCTGGAATGCAGGAGTTGCAAAAGCAGATTTAAATGCATTTTTAGATCAGGTAACGAAATTGGTTATTAAGGGTAATTTTAATTCAAACACTCCGGAAACCTATGATTTAATAGTAAGCGCCAAAGATCTTGCTTTAGATAAGTGGTTACAAGATACCGCTTCCTTTGATAAAACGGATTTGGAGCTGGAAATACATGGGAAAGGTTTGGAGCTTCACGCCATGCAAACTACAGTTGATTTAAAGCTACCCAATTTTCATTATTTAGATAATGATTTCAAACCCATAGCACTCAATGCTGCAATAGATAATAACCAACTTTCGCTGCATACTGCCTACACTAATTCGGTTTTAGATTTTTCCCTTGATGTGGATGGCTACGTTGATAGCGTAAGGCAAAACTTGCAACTTAAAACAGAAATCAAAAGAATGAATATGTTGGCATTTGGTGTGGCGGATTCATTAAGCTTTTTAAAAGCAGATATTTTTGCCAATTTTAGAATGGACGAAAAGGAACAGTCCGGAAATCTTTTCCTGTCTAATTTTAGCATTGGAACAGAGAATCGATCTTATCCATTTGATAGCCTAAAGCTGGAAATGTTTAACAGGGCAGACTCGGGAATGGTAAATTTAAACTGGGAAAAAATTGCTTTTAACCTACAAATTAATAAATCGCTTCAGTCCTTATCTGCATTAAATTTTAATCTGCCAAGTATTTTAGCGCAGGAGTTTTTTAGTCAGGACAGCCTTTCAAATGATTTAAAATTTGATTTTAAATTAGATGCGGCATTAAGTAACAACCTTGAAAGGTTTATCCCGCTAGATTTATATTTTGACCCGATTAGCATCAGTGGGGATTTTGCAGAAGAACATGACCATGTGGAGGTGCATTTGGACATACCATTTTTGCATTTTCAAGATATAGATATCGACAGTCTTCAGGTAGATATCATTTCTGATACTAATAACCTGGAATCTACTGTAGCCATTAACAGAATAACTTCTGATTTATTCAATATCTATCCAACCCTCTTTAAAGCATATGTTAATGAGGAGGAAGCCTTGTTTAAATTATTTATGGAGGATGAAAATACGGATAGTTTATTTCATATTAATGCCAATGCCAAAAGTAGCAATGACTCTCTCAACTGGAATATTGCCTCAGAAAACCTTATACTTAATGGGAAGCCCTGGAATATGAATGAACAAAATAAGATCACCTATAAATCCGGCCATCCGGTAATTAATAATCTTGTTTTTGAAAGGAATCAGCAAAGCTTCTCTATACATACAGAAAATGCCAACGATACTACCACTTCACTCGTTTTAGCTTTCCAAAATTTTAAAATGGCCACCCTTTTTGCGATAATTGACGCAGAAGACAGCCCTCTTCAAGGTATGCTGAATGGTGATATTAAACTTTTGGATATTAAAAATCCTTTGGAGCTGCAAGCGTCTTTCGCCATCAATGATTTATTTATAATGGAGGAGGAGGCAGGAAATGTAAAGATTGAAGTATCCCCCGAAAAAAATGATAGATATGCCTATCAATTGAACTTTGAAGGCCCCATCCAAATTGAAAGTAATGGGTGGTTTGATAATTCCGGGGATTCTCTGCTTTACGATTCCAAAACAGATATTAAAAACATATCCTTAGCTTTCATTGGTTCTTTTGCTGAAGATTTTATTAGTGATGCGTCAGGTTCTTTATCAGGTGAATTTAATGTAAATAATACCCAGGAAAAAACTTTACAGTATGGAGGTAATTTAAAGTTTTCAGACGCTAGCATTGTATTGTCAGCTTTAAACAACAGGCTCAAACTGCCTGACGAGACAATAACACTAGAAAATGAAGAAGTTATACTAAAAGATTTCACGCTGGTGGATGAACAGGGACAGAAGATGATTTTAAACGGGTCTATGCAAACTGCAAATCTTACCAACCCTGATATTCAATTTAATTTAAAAGCCAATAATTTTCAATTACTCAATTCTAAAAAGGAGGATAATGAGATGTTTTTTGGGAAAGTGTTTGCAAATCTTGACATACGATGGGAAGGCAAACTGGATGCTGCCAAAGTGAGGGCCGAAGTGCGAATCAATAATAATACCGATTTTACGTATATCATACCCGAATCTGAGGCAGATTTAGTGGAATCGGAAGGAATCGTAGAATTTAAAAGCCCTTACGAGCCTTCAGACACTGCTGTTTATGATAGTATTAGTACTACAGCCAGCCTGGGCACAACGGGAATTGAGTTGAGTGCTAATATTAAAACCGATAAAAATGCTGCATTTAAAATTGTTGTAGATGAACGCAGAGGTGATTATTTGACAGTAAAAGGTGAATCTAACCTTAATTTTCAGTTACGTAAGAATGGAACTACCAATTTAACCGGCACCTATGAAGTCAACAGCGGTTATTACCAATTAAGCTTATATGATTTGGTAAAGCGCAAATTTGAAATTAAGCAAGGCAGTAGAATTAGCTGGTCGGGTGACCCCACCGGTGCCGATTTAAATATAACTGCTTTATACGATGTGGAAACCTCTGTAAACAGTTTAATGCAAGACCAGACGACAAAGTTAAGCCAGGATGAAAAAAACAAGTATCGTCAAAGCCTACCTTTTATTGTTAAGCTTTTTGTGAAAGGTTCCATTTCCAAACCTGAAATTTCTTTTGGTTTGGATATGCCAGAGTCTGCCAGAGGAGCATTTGGAGGTAATATCTACCAGCAAGTTCAGGCGATCAGTAGCAACGAATCGCGCTTGAATAAACAGGTTTTTTCTCTTCTGGTGTTAAATCAGTTTTTTCCCGCGGGAACTGATACGGAAGGCCCCTCTTCGGAAGCTGTAGCCAGAAATAGTGCCAGCCAGATTTTATCTAACCAACTTAATAAGTTAAGCGGAAAATACGTAAAAGGGGTTGATTTAGATCTTGGTTTAAATAGCTATGAGGATTATGAAAGTGGGACAGGACAAAGCAGAACAGAATTAGACGTCAGCCTCAGTAAATCTTTGTTTGATAACCGTGTAAGGGTAAAAGTAGGAAGCCAGGTTGATTTGGAAGGTGAACAACGACAAACTCAGGGAGCCTCTGAGGTACTAGGGAATGTTATGGTCGAATATCTGCTAACCGAAGACGGAAGATGGATGCTTACCGCCTTTCGTAAGAATGAGTGGGAAGGGTTTTTAGATGGCCAGGTTATTGTAACTGGAGGGTCTATCAAATTTACAAAAGAATTTGATAAGTTAAGAGAGTTGTGGAGGAATGAAGAAGAGGAGAATGAAAACAAAGAAGGTAAAGAAGATGAATAGATATTTTGTAATAAATATTGCGCTCCTTGTGTGCTTCCTTGGTGTTATGGCTGGATGTAACACGCTTAAACATTTACCTGAAGATGAAAAATTATATGTGGGTGCAGACATTTCCTTTGAAGGTAAAACACCAGGGAGCTATAAAAAGGAGATTTTAAATGAAATAGAAGATCTTCCAATTCCTGAACCCAATAAAAAAATTCTGGGAATTCGTTTAGGACTCTGGGCACATCAAAAGGTGCAAAGGGATAAAGCAGGCTTTTATGCCAAATGGGTAAATAAGAAAATAGGTGAGGAACCTGCGCTTATGAGCGATGTAAATACGAAGGCGACTGAACAACTCATGTACAATCGGCTGGAAAATCTAGGGTATTTTAATAGTATTATTGATTCTGATACTACGCATCGTAAAAAAACCGGTGATGCCAGCTATGAAATTGAGCCGGGAAATAGAATTTATATTGCAGAGTATAAATTTAAGGCTACAGGTGATTCGGCAATAGACACATTAGTGAAAGCCCATATTGCCAGGGAAACAAAAATTAAAAAAGGAACCACTTATACTCTGGATAAGCTGACGAAAGAAAGGACTGTGCTATCAGAATTACTGCGGGTACATGGCTACTACTATTTTAATGAGAAATATTTTCATTTTACAGCCGACACGCTAGCTACCGAAAAGGTAAACCAAAGCAATCTTGAGCTGTCTGTAAAAAAAATGACGCCTGAAGAAGCTTTACTTAGGTATAAAATTGATGAAATAACCGTTTACCCTAACTATACACTAACCTCTGATACAGCCAGCAATACACAGGATTCTGTTAAGTTCGAAGGCGTTGAATTTATTCAGGAGGAAGAGTTTTTCCTGCCCTATAGAATGTATCCTTACATTCTTATAAAAGAGGGCGATTTTTACAACAATACTAACGAAGAAAATACCAATAGAAGACTCAGTTCTCTGCAAACCTATCGTTTTGTGAATATCAGATATGAAGATGATTCTGTCACCACCGATGATGGATACGGCCGACTTAACACCTCCATCTTTCTTTCTCCTTTGAATAAAAGAGCAGTAAGAGCAGATTTACAGGCTGTTTCTAAATCTAATAATTTTGTAGGGCCTACCTTAAATCTTGAATATACTAATCGCAATCTTTTTCAGGGCGGGGAGGCATTTACTTTACGAGGTAAACTAGGATACGAAGTGCAACTTTCCAGAGGGGAGTTGTCCGGCCTTAGCAGTTTCGAAACGGGTTTGGAAGGTGAGTTAATGGTACCCAGGCTTATTGCTCCTTTTCATCTGGAAACAAAGTTCAGGTACTCGATTCCCAGAACGAAAATCAAGCTTTCCTATGATCTACTGCAACGCGTTCAGTTATTTTCATTACACTCTTTTCTTGCGCAATTTGGTTATGAGTGGACGGCTAATGCCTTTGTTTCCCACACTATAAACCCAATTTCTATCAATTGGATTGACCTTACGAATACATCTACGCAGTTTAACGAGGTTTTGGAAGATAATCCGATTCTTCGCTTAAGTTTTGAACAGCAGTTTATAGCAGGGCTCAATTATAGTTTTCAATACAGTAAGCTAAATCGGCCTGATCAAAAAAGTAGATTCTATGTATTATTCAATGCTGATTTTGCAGGAAATACTATTTCTTTAGCTCAAAATTTGGCAGGAAGGACAGGGGATGAGCAAAGGCTTTTTGGTCAGCGATATGCGCAGTTTTCAAAATTTGATGTGGATATAAGACACTACCTAAATACTAGTGAGGAGGGCCGCCTGGTGGCCCGGATATTTGCAGGCTTTGGCTTCCCTTACGGAAACTCGAACACCCTTCCCTACGCTAAACAATATTTTTCCGGAGGGCCAAATAGCTTAAGGGCTTTTCGAATCAGGTCAGTTGGACCAGGCCCTTATGTGCCTGATGATCCTAGAAGTGCAGCAGCTTTTTTTGATCAGGCAGGAGATATTAAATTGGAGGCAAATATAGAATACAGGTTTCCAATTGTGTCAGTATTAAAAGGAGCGGTTTTTACAGATGCAGGGAACGTTTGGATGCAAAAAGAAAATGAAAGAGGAGGAAAATTTGGGCCGAACTGGTATGAGCAAATTGCAGTGGGAGCAGGGATAGGCTTAAGAGTAGATTTAGATTTTTTTGTTATTCGATTGGATGTAGCTACTCCTCTGAGATTACCTAGTCAAACGGATCCGGATGGACCTGCGGAATTTATATGGCGTAAACATTATAATTTTGGAGATAAAAGCTGGCGGCAACAATATATCGTGTGGAATTTCGGTATTGGTTATCCTTTTTAAAATATCTTATTTCAACCAACCAAGTGGTATTTATCCTGAACTTTTTACCCTGGAAATATAGGACCAACAGCCAGCGGGATGAAAGTTTCATCACTCTACGATTTTATCAACCGTAGCTTTAGAGAAGGTTGAAAAAAAGCCGCTGCATTTGAAAATGCAGCGGCCAGTTAACCCTAATATGCTGTAGGAGAAGCCAGCCAAAGGCTGGTCAGCCTTTGGCTGAGATAGTCTCAGCTCAATAGCACTGAAAAAGGAGTTCCGTTAGCCACCTTTATGGCCGTCTCATTACACTAAAAACCGACCTAACAAATTTTAGCACAATGGTCATATGTTCAACGTATATTAAAAGCGTTGAAAATATCACGACATAAAAAAGCCGCTACATTTATAAAAAACGCAGCGGCAAGTTAACCCCTAATATGCTGTAGGAGAAGCCAGCCAAAGGCTGGTCAGCCTTTGGCTGAGATAGTCTCAGCTCAATAGCACTGAAAAAGGAGTTCCGTTAGCCACCTTTATGACCGTCTCATTACACTAAAAACCGATCTAACAAATTTTAGCACAATGGTCACATGTTCAACGTATATTAAAAGCGTTGAAAATATCACGACATAAAAAAGCCGCTGCATTTATAAAAAACGCAGCGGCAAGTTAACCCCTAATATGCTGTAGGAGAAGCCAGCCAAAGGCTGGTCAGCCTTTGGCTGAGATAGTCTCAGCTCAATAGCACTGAAAAAGGAGTTCCGTTAGCCACCTTTATGGCCGTCTCATTACTCTAAAAACCGACCTAACAAATTTTAGCACAATGGTCACAAGTTCAACGTATATTAAAAGCGTTGAAAATATCACGACATAAAAAAGCCGCTGCATTTATAAAAAACGCAGCGGCAAGTTAACCCCTAATATGCTGTAGGAGAAGGATTCGAACCTCCACGAAGCAGTTAGACCGATAATCACGATATCCTGCAAAGCAAAATATCGTGAGCTTACCAGGCTTTATCCTGAACCCTTCACCCCCGAGATAGGAGGGCATGTCTGCCAGTTTCATCACCCTACAATGTGTCAATTTTAAAATCAGACAGCTCTTTTTTCCGTTCTGATATTTCAAAGGTAATAAAAAGATCAATACGTTAAATATAATTTAATAAAAATAAATAATAAATACAGATAATGTAATTATTCATGACTTTTGTCAGTTAATACGTAAAATCGAGTATTAAATTAGGGTTGAATTTATCGAATCGATAATGGGAAAATATGGGAGCTTGAACGCTAAAGCGAAGGCTAACCGCAATCTGTCCAATCCAAACCAGGGAGGCGTTAGCACGCGAGACTAATCTAATGTCGGCACGTTGCAAACGTCAGACACGCTTTAAAATCCAATATAACTTTCCTCCTTTGATTTTATTATAGGAGACCTTAAGACCAAAAATGACGAAACATTTCTTTGCGTCTTAGCGCCTTTGCGGTTAGTAGTTTGGCCGAAAGCCTTATTACTCCTCATAAGCCCAGTCTACCCCGGTTTTCATATCTTTTATAAGAAGTTTATTGCTTTTCAAGATAGCACGAATTTCATCAACTTGCTGATAGTTTTTCTCCTCTTTAGCTTTTCTGTACACATCTAATAAAGCATCAATAATAGGATGTACTTCTGCAGGGCTCTCCTCTTTTAAACCCAAAATTTCTACCATAAAAGACAGGTAAGTTTGGCGAAGTTTGTTAAAACATTCTTCACCAATTTCAGCAAACTTAAGTTGACCTCCCTGCAGGGAATTGATTTTCTTCAATAAATCAAATAGCTGAGCAACAGTTTTTGCCGTGTTAAAATCATCATTCATTGAGCGGTAGCAATCATCACAGATCTGATTGATTTGAGTGATTATTTGCTCGTTTTTAACACCCTCATCAGCGACAAAACGCAGTTTATTGAGCACTTTTAAGCCGTTTGCTAATCTACGATAGCCTTTTTGAGCCGCTTTTAATGCTTCATTGCTAAAATCCAGGGTGCTGGAATAATGCGTTTGCAACATAAAAAAACGCACCGACATAGGTGTGTACCCTTGATCCAGCATTTTATGGTCGCCAGTAACAAGCTCTGTGGGAAGAAAAGAATTGCCTAAAGATTTACTCATTTTCTGACCATTTACTGTGAGCATATTGGTGTGTATCCAGTAGTTGACAGGATTTTTCCCAGTGGCACCTACTGCCTGAGCTATTTCACATTCGTGGTGAGGAAATTTCAAGTCCATACCACCTCCATGAATGTCAAACGTCTCTCCCAAGTATTTGGTGCTCATAACGGTACACTCTAAGTGCCATCCCGGAAATCCATCTCCCCAAGGAGAAGGCCAGCGCATAATATGTTCATCAGAAGCTTTTTTCCAAAGGGCAAAATCCAAAGGGTTTTCCTTATCTGACTGCCCATCCAGCGTACGGGTATTACTTTGTAAATCTTCTATTTTTCTACCGCTGAGGATGCCATACTCATGGGCCTCATTATATTTTTCTACATTGAAATATACCGAGCCATTTTTCTCATAAGCCCAACCATTTTCCAAAAGTTTTTTAGTAATTTCTATTTGCTCTACAATATGTCCGGTGGCAGAAGGCTCAATATCAGGTGGTAAATTATTAAATAAATCCATTACCTGGTGGAAACCATTAGCATAGCGCTGCACTATTTCCATGGGCTCTAGGTTTTCAAGTTTGGCTTTTTTACCAATTTTATCTTCTCCCTCATCGGCATCATTCACCAAATGACCCACATCTGTAATATTTCTCACATAGCGCACTTTATAACCAAGGTGGCGCAGATAACGGTTGATTACATCAAAACTCATAAAAGTTCTCACATTACCCATATGTACATCACTATAAACAGTAGGACCACAAACGTATAGTCCAACAAATGGTGGGTTAATGGGCTGAAAAAGTTCTTTCTTCCTTGTGAGTGAATTATTGATCTTCAATTCGTTTATCATCCTGCAAAATTAAAAATTAGATTTTCTTTTTGGGAATATTTTCAAGTTTCTTTAACAAGGAATAGAAATATGTTGAAATAATGACCCTAATCATTGTTTGAACCATTCTATAACCTCTTTAATTAATAAATGAGGCACAACTTGAAGTGAAAATAGTATGAGTATCAAAATATTATGGTCAAATGTCTGATATAATCAATTCAGCGTAGTTGCTTGATCAGAGCTTCAAATGAGAAAATAAGACTTATTTATAGTTGAAAATGGAGATTAAGCTCATGTATTCTATTAGTACAAATCTATGAGATTGTCCCCAAGCCCCTTTTTATTTACTTAATTGGGGAAAATGGGGACTCTAAGGGTGTTCCTTGAGGAAATAATTGAGGCATCTTCTGGCAAAACGAAATCTCGATATACAGTAATAACAAAGCATTTAAGATATTAGAGCTATAATCACCTTTAAATGCATGAATAAACACACGCCATTTGTTTTGCTCAGAATTTTCTTCTAAATTTGCAACAAAGTTAATTAATAACGTCAACGAGGGGACTTTTAGTCCCCTCTTTTTTATCGTAGAATAATGGATTTGGAAGCGAAAATAAATGCGTATTTGCAGGAAATCATTACTGATCCGAACTACTTTATTGTGGATATTGTGGTATCAGGCAGCGGTAAAAGAAAGATTATGATCTTGTTAGATGGTGATTTAGGCGTTGATATTGACTTTTGCGCAAGTATAAGCAGACAATTGAGTGCGCGCTTAGAGGAAGATGAAGTAATGGGTGATGAGCCCTATATTTTAGAAGTATCCTCTCCGGGTGTGGATTATCCGCTGAAAAACGAGCGACAGTATAAAAAGAATATTGGTAGAGAATTAAAAATAGAGACAATTGATGACACTTTTATTACAGGAGAGTTGTTAGGCGTTGAATCTGATTTTATTTTGGTGAACCAACAAATTAAAGAAAAAGGTAAAAAGAAAATCAAGGAGGAGGAAGTAACCGTTCCTTTTCAGTCAATTAAAAAAACTAAAGTCTTGGTTTCATTTAAGTAACATGGACACATTAAATTTAATAGAATCGTTTGCCGATTTTGCAAGGCAGAAAAACATTGATCGTCCTACCATGATCAGAATACTGGAGGACGTGTTCAGAACTATGATCCGTAAAAAATACGAAACGGATGATAATTTTGATATTATTATTAATGCTGATAAAGGAGATTTAGAAATCTGGCGTTTCCGTGAAATCGTAGACGACAACTCTGAAGACATTTGGGAGCATGATAAAATTAGTTTATCTGAAGCCAAGAAAATTGAGCCTGATTTTGAGATTGGTGAGGAAGTGGCTGAAGAGGTAAAATTGTTGGATTTTGGAAGAAGAGCCGTAACAACTGCCCGTCAGACTTTAATTCAGAAGGTTAAAGATCTTGAAAAAGATATTCTTTTTGCTAAGTATAAAGAATTAGTGGGTGAGATCATTGCCGGTGAAGTGTATCAAATTTTAAGTAGAGAAACTTTATTAACTGATGGTGATGGTAATGAACTGGTATTATTAAAATCTGAGCAAATCCCAAAAGATAGATTCAGAAAAGGTGATAGCGTAAGAGCCATCGTTCATAGAGTTGAAATGAGCAACGGTAATCCGAAAATCATTTTATCCAGAACTTCTCCTGTATTTTTGGAAAGGTTATTTGAGCAAGAAGTGCCTGAGGTATATGATGAGTTAATCACCATTAAAAAAATTGTAAGAGAGCCGGGCGAGAGAGCTAAAGTGGCAGTTGAATCTTACGATGACAGAATTGACCCTGTAGGTGCCTGTGTAGGTATGAAAGGCTCAAGAATTCACTCGATAGTGCGTGAATTACAAAATGAAAATATTGATGTAATTAATTATACAGAAAATATGGAGCTCTATATACAAAGAGCTCTTAGTCCTGCTAAAATCGGCTCCATGAAGATGGAAGAAGATAAAAAGCGAGTTTCTGTATTTTTAAAGCCTGATCAAGTATCTTTGGCAATTGGTAAGGGTGGTCAAAACATTAAACTAGCCAGCAAATTAGTAGGCATGGAGATTGATGTTTTCAGAGAACTCTCTGCTGCTGAGGAAGAAGATGTACTCATTGACGAATTCAGTGATGTACTGGAAGATTGGGTAATTGAAGAATTGAAGAAAATTGGTTTAGATACCGCTAAAAGAGTGCTGGAAGTAGGCAGAGAAGCGCTTATTAAGAGAACTGATTTAGAAGAAGAAACAATTGACGAGATCTTTAAGATCTTTAGTCAGGAATTCGAGTAACATATTTGTTACCCGGGTTAATAATAATAAGAATACAAAGCATTTATGTCAGAAGAAAAAATGATGCGTCTCAACCTTGCGGCAAGGAAACTGAATGTAGGATTATCTACAATCACGGAATTCTTGAGCAAAAAAGGATTTGAGGTAGACAGTAAACCTAATTCCAAAATCTCTGAAGAGCAATTTGTTATGCTTGCTAAGGAGTTTGCTTCATCCGCAATGGAAAAAGAAGAAGCCTCCGGTTTAACCATTGGTAAAAAGCATAACAGTAACGTAACCATCGATTCGGATGGCGATACTGTAGATAAAGACGAGGAGGAAGATAGTATTCTGATTAAAAATACCGGATCCAGATCTAATAAATCTACGGGTGACGATCCAAAGCCTACTCCTAAAAAGGAAGAAGAAGCACCTAAAGCTGAAGAGAAATCTGAGGAAAAGAAGGATGACTCTTCTTACAAATCTGAATCTCCGAAGTTGCAAGGTATTAAAGTGCTTGGAAAGATAGATTTAAATCCTAGAAAAGCAGTTGAAACTGCTAAAACGGAAGAGAAGCCTAAAGCGGAGGAACCTAGAGGAGAAGAGCCGAAAAAAGAGGAAGCTCCTAAGAAAGAGGAAAAGGCACCTGAAGTAGAGGCTAAGAAAGAAGAGCAAGCTCCAAAAGCTGAAGAAACTAAAACGGAAGAGCCGAAAGCAGAAAACAAGCCTGCTGAGAAAGAAACAGAGGCGGAGAATAAGGAAACGCCTAAAGCGGAAGAAAAAGCTAAAGATACCACTAAGTCTGAGGAAAAAGCACCTGAGAAAAAGGAAGATAAACCTGAAGAGAAGCCGGAAGAACCTACCATTGCTGCTCGAGCAGACTCTCTTAAAGGGTTAACCGTATTGGGTAAAATTGAATTACCTAAAGAAAAAGAAAGAAGAGGTAAAAAAGGTGTAAAACCTGTGGCATCCTCTGACGATAAAAAAGAAGCCAGAAGAGGTAAAAGACCTAGAAAAAGAATCGCTAATGCACCAGGAACGCCTGGAGCTAGTGGTAGTGGCCCTGGCAAACCAGGTGATAACCGTACAGCTGGCGGTGGTAGACCAGATCAGCGTGGTGGAGGCGGAAGGCCCGACCAAAGAGGTGGTGCTGCTGCTGGTGGCAGAAAAGGCCGCGTAGAAAAAGTTGAACCTACTGAAAAGGAGATCCAAGAACAAATTAAGCAGACTATGGCTCGCCTTAGCGGTAAAGGAAATACCGGTGGAGCAGGTGGAAATAGATCTAAATACAGAAAAGAAAAAAGACAAACTCAGGCAGATAGAAGAGAGGGCGATTTGCAGGCGCAGGAAGAAGAATCAAAAATCCTGAAAACTACAGAATTCATTTCGGCTAATGATTTAGCTTCTATGATGGATGTAAGTGTGAACGAAGTGATAGCTAAATGTATGGGCTTAGGTATTTTTGCTTCTATCAACCAGAGGCTAGATGCGGAAACCATTACTATTATTGCAGATGAATTTGGCTATGACGTTAAATTTACAGAATCGGATGATGAGACTGAGGTAATTGAAACTGTTGATAACCCAGAAGATTTAACGGAAAGGGCTCCTATTGTTACCATTATGGGTCACGTAGATCATGGTAAAACTTCCCTCTTGGATTATATCCGTGAAGCGAAGGTAACTGAAGGTGAAGCAGGTGGTATTACTCAGCATATTGGAGCATACTCTGTGGAAACAGATTCAGGAAAACGTGTCGCTTTCTTAGATACACCGGGTCACGAGGCATTTACTGCCATGCGTGCAAGGGGTGCTAAAATAACGGATGTGGTGGTGATTGTGGTTGCAGCTGATGATGCAGTAATGCCACAAACGAAAGAAGCTATCAATCATGCCCAAGTGGCAGGTGTTCCGATGGTAATTGCCATCAATAAAGTGGATAGACCAAATGCCAATCCGGATAAAATTAGAGAAGAACTAGCAACGATTAATATTTTAGTAGAAGACTGGGGTGGTAAATACCAGTGCCAGGAAATTTCTGCTAAAACAGGACAAGGTATTGATGACCTCTTAGAAAAAGTATTGCTTGAAGCGGAAGTATTAGAACTTACTGCCAATGCTAACAGAAATGCGACCGGTACAGTGGTAGAAGCTGAGCTAGATAAAGGTAGAGGTTATGTAACCACTATCATGGTGCAGAGCGGAACCTTAAAGGTAGGAGATGTAATGTTGGCAGGATCTCATTATGGTAAAGTTAAAGCCATGTTTGATCATAGAGGTAATAAACTGAAAGAAGCAGGTCCTTCTACTCCGGTATTAATGTTGGGATTAGATGGAGCTCCTCAAGCGGGTGACCGTTTCAACGTAATGGAGAATGACCGTGATGCGAGAGAAATTGCCAATAAAAGAGAGCAGATTCAGCGAGAGCAGAGCATGCGTACTAAAAAGCATATTACTTTAGATGAGATTGGTCGTAGATTGGCCATTGGTTCATTTAAAGAGCTCAATGTAATTATTAAAGGTGATGTGGATGGTTCTATTGAAGCATTGGCAGATTCACTATTGAAACTGTCGAATGAAGAAGTACAGGTAAATATCATTCATAAAGCGGTAGGTCAGATTTCAGAGTCTGATGTGTTATTAGCTTCGGCTTCTGATGCGATTGTAATTGGTTTCCAGGTGAGACCTTCCACCAATGCTCGAAGAATTGCTGAGAATGAGGAGATTGAGATTCGACTATATTCTATAATCTATGATGCCATCAACGAGATCAAAGATGCGATGGAAGGTATGTTGGCACCAACAACTGAGGAGATCATTACAGGTAATATTGAAGTAAGAGAAGTCTTTAAAATTACTAAAGTGGGTACCGTTGCAGGTTGTATGGTAACTGACGGATTCGTGAAGCGTAATAACCAGATCAGGTTAATCCGTGACGGTATTGTGAAATACACGGGTGATATTGACCAACTGAAACGTTTCAAAGATGATGTAGCCGAAGTGAAAAAAGGATACGAATGTGGTATCAGCATCAAAGGCTATAACGACATTGAAATCGGTGATGTGATCGAAGGCTTTGAAGAAAAAGAAGTGAAAAGAAAGCTTAAATAAGCGGACTCAAAACAATAAATAAACCCCTGTGCGTTTTAAACCGTTCAGGGGTTTTTTGATTTAAAAAAAAGGAGATAAATATGGAGCCTTATAAAAAACAAAAGTTGTCATCACCCGAAGAATTTGCTGCTGCATTTGTAAATGCTTGGAACAACAGAGACGCCTATGAAATTATAGAGCTTTTTGATGAAAGTGCCGAGCTCGAAAATGTAGAAGGTTTGTGGAAACATAAGAACAAGGAGTTCTATAGCGCTTTTGAAAATGGACTTAGGTTTAATTTTAAAGAAGTTAAGCTTTCGCTTATGTCGGCAGAAACCAAATTTGTCACTAGCACTATTGCAGAGGTTAAAGCAAGCATTCAACTACAGTCCTTACCAGGGGCAAAGAATAAAATTCCTTATCAAAAACAGGTCTTCAGTTTTGTGCTACAATTTACCGAAGAGGATTGGTTGTGCATAGCGCTTACAACTAAAACCGGTTGAAACTAAATGTTTGGTCAGGAGTTTATAAACATTAAAGAACTACTGAAATGACCTCCTACGAATCTTTAAAAAACCCCGAAGACATTCCGCAACAATTTGTGGCAGCATGGAATAATAGAAATGCAAAAGATATAGCTGATCTTTTTGCAGAGGATGCAGAATTTGTAAATGTAGTAGGGCTATGGTGGCATAATAAAGAAGACATTTTTAAAGCCCACGATTATGGCTTAAAAAACCTGTTCAGGGATTCTGATTTATCTATCCGTAAGGTAAAAACCAAATACCTTTCCGAAGAGATAGCTGTGGTAAATGCCAGGTTACACCTGGACGGACAAACCAAAATAGAAGGGCAAAACCCACAAGCCAGAAACACTATTTTTACTTTTGTGGTACAGAAAAAGGAGGATTACTGGCTCTGTGTTTCCGCCCATAATACGGACATAGTTCCCGGAAAAGAAACCAATATTGCAAAAGCTGATAATACAATTGAGGCGGTGGATTATAGGGAGAAAAGAACATAGAGACCTTTTCTATTAACTGATAGAAAGCTTTGAATCATTAATCTGTACTCCTTCTCTTCCCAAACATGCAGAATTCCTTACATGTAATAGTTGCTTTATCCTACAAATAGTTTCATTATCTTGGTAATTCAATTATAACCAAGAATCTATGAAAAAAATTACACTATTATTTTTGGTGCTATGCACCTTTACAAGCACTTATACATTTGCTCAAACCACTGATGAAATCGTGGAGGCTATTGTAAAAGAAGGGGAAGAAAACTCACAGTTAGAGCCTTTAGCTTATGAACTAATGGATAGAATAGGGCCCCGATTGGTGGGTACTCCGCAAATGAAAAAAGCTAATGATTGGGCAGTGGCTACCTATAAAAAGTGGGGTATTGAAGCCGAAAACCAGGAATGGGGCAAATGGAGAGGTTGGGAGCGCGGAATTACGCATGTGGATTTGGTAGAGCCTAGGGTGGTTAGTTTAAGCGGCATGCAATTAGCATGGAGTCCGAGCACCGCGAAAAAAGGCGTAACAGCAGAAACAATGATTATTCCAGATGTGAAGGACTCAATTGCTTTTCAGAAATGGTTGCCTTCAGTAAAAGGTAAGATAGTTTTGGTTTCCATGAATCAACCTACAGGCCGACCTGATTATAACTGGGAGGAATTTGCTACCCAGAAATCATTTGAAAAAATGAAGGCTGAAAGAGATGCGCAGACAGAAGCCTGGAGAAGCAGAATGGATGCTACAGGATACAATTCAAGAACTATTAATGAGGCTTTAGAGAATGCGGGTGCTGTGGCAATAGTGCAGTCACGCTGGTCAAATGGATTTGGTGCCAACAAAATATTTAGTGCCAATACCAAAAAAGTACCTGTTATCGATTTGTCATTAGAGGATTATGGAATGCTCTATCGATTAACAGAAAATGGGGATAAACCTAAGATTAAAGTGGTTGCAGAATCTAAAGAGTTGGGAACAGTACCTACTTTTAATACCATTGCGGAAATAAAGGGTACAGAAAAGCCAGAAGAATATGTAATCTTATCAGCACATTTCGATTCATGGGATGGCGCCACAGGTGCCACGGATAATGGAACCGGCACCATTACAATGATGGAAGCTGCACGAATCCTTAAAAAGATTTATCCTAATCCAAAACGGACTATTCTCATAGGTTTATGGGGTAGTGAAGAGCAGGGCTTAAATGGGTCAAGAGCTTTTGTAGAAGATCATCCTGAGATTGTGGATAATGTGCAGGCAGTTTTTAACCAGGATAATGGCACAGGTCGGGTTGTGCGAATTTCTGGGCAAGGCTTTTTAAATTCGTACGATTATATAGGCAGATGGCTGCAAGCGGTTCCTAATGAATATAAAAATGAAATTGAAACTACGTTTCCGGGTACGCCTTCAAGGGGAGGTTCCGATTATGCTTCTTTCGTGGCGGCTGGCGCTCCGGCATTTTCATTAAGCTCTTTAAGCTGGAGCTATTGGAATTACACATGGCACACCAATTTGGATACCTATGATAAAATTGTGTTTGATGATGTACGCAATAATGCCATTTTAACTGCTATTATGGCTTATATGGCTAGTGAGGATGAAGAAACAACTTCTCGTGTGAAAGCTGTATTACCAATAAATCCTCGTACCAATGAGCTATATGAGTGGCCTGAGCCCAGGTCTCCTAATAGAGATGGCGGAAAGGATTAATTACAGTTCTGAAGTGTAAAAATGAGCGATATGCAATAGTAAGGTGCGCAAATTGCTCATTTTTAATTTACTATCATAGATATAATATTAAGCATGCTTTTCATTAGAAGGACTGGCCTTATTCATTTTAGGGATTTTGTATTTCTAATTGGATAAGAAACAAAATGTTTGATCCGCTGGCTAGCGGAGAGTTTTTTTGTTTCCCAATTAGAAATACAAAATGCCGTTAAGAAATGAATACAGCCTTGAATTTTTGTTTCTTTTTGTTCAAGCAAAAAGAAAAGAAAAGAGACTTGCAAATTATCCGTTACAGTTGTAAAATCGGATACAGCATCCTCGATTCATTATTTATTCCGAAGTTCTATCATGTAGTTTTCTATTAAAATCATGGTAGACCTTTTTTAAATGTTATTATCATTTAAACCTTTCAAAAGCTTCCTTTTCTAATGCCTCCTGCGCATCCGGATGGGCTATAGAAATGAGTGCCTGCGCCCTTTGCTTTAAGTTTTTACCAAATAAATCAACCACTCCATATTCTGTAGCAATATAATGCACATGGGCCCTGGTGGTGGTTACTCCGGCACCCTCTTTCAAAAACGGCACAATTTTACTCACCCCTTTATTGGTGATGGATGGCATAGCTAAAATGGCTTTCCCTCCTTGTGATAAAGAGGCCCCACGAATAAAATCCATCTGGCCCCCTACTCCTGAATATTGGAACTTACCTATAGTATCGGCACAAACCTGCCCGGTTATGTCAATTTCAATAGCTGAATTAATGGCTGTTACCTTAGGGTTTTTTCTAATAATGGCTGTATCGTTGGTATAAGCAGCTTCTTTCATATGAACAATAGGATTATCATTCATGAAATCGTATAACTTCTGTGATCCTACTGCAAAACAGGTGACCAGTTTACCCGTTTTAACGGCTTTGTTGCTACCCGTAATGATGCCTTTTTCCACTAAAGGAAGTATTCCATCTGAAAACATTTCGGTATGAATACCCAAATTTTTATGGTTATGTAAATTACTAAGAGCGGCATTAGGAATGGCTCCAATTCCCATTTGTAAAGTCGCGCCATCTTCTACCAATCCTGCTACATGAGCACCAATTTGCTTCTCTATTTCTGTGGGAACAGCTTGATTATGTGCATGAATAGGCTCATCCATTTCAATTGCATAATTGATTTTGCTGATGTGAATAATTCCATCACCATGCGTTCTCGGTACATTAGGGTTAATTTGCGCTACCACTATCTTTGCAGTTTCAATGGCAGGCAAGGTGATATCTACAGAAGTACCCAGTGAACAATAGCCATGATGATCCGGTGGGGAAACCTGGATAAAAGCTACATCCAATGGTAAAATGTTTCTTCTAAATAATAAGTGAATCTCACTTAAAAAGATGGGAATATAATTCCCCCTACCCTCTTGAATGGATTTTCTGACATTTCCTCCGACAAAACAACTGTTAATTCTAAAAGCTTCCTTATATTTTTCTTCGGTGTAGCCAGCCCTCCCCTCGGTATGCATGTGCATAATTTCTACATCCTTTAGTTCATCATGCCTTTCTACCAGGGCATCAATTAGTGCTACCGGTGTCATTGCGGCACCTTGTATAAATACCCGTTGATGAGAGTTGACATGGGAAACGGCTTCTTCAGAACTTACTATTTTTATTTGTTGTGACATTTGTTGTAGATTTTAATACAATGACAAATTTAAAGCACTCATTGTTGATTTTATTGATTATTAATGGTGAAATACATGATAAAAATCATCTTAATTAAACGAGATAAACAGCTGTGACCTTCTGATTTCGTTCTATATAGTATCGCATTTGAAGCGTAAATGTTGTAAGATGATCGTAAAGAGATATAAGATATTCCATTGATAAATTCATACTTTTGACACTTTTCACAGTTTGTCAGAATTAAATTGTAAAAAAGTAGAATTGAGTAATTCTATAAAGACAGCTTTAGCCGCGTACGGAATTAAAAAGCTGGGAGTGCTTGTTTAAGCTTAATTCTGATTATAGTTTTGGTGGTAATTGTTTTTACAGAATGCGCCTAACCAGATCCAATAAACTTTAAATGATCAATAATGGAAAACATCTTTTTTAATTCATGGGAAAGCATTCTCAGGACTATAATCATTGCTTTATTCGCTTATATCGGTTTGATAGTGCTTCTTTTGAGTTCAGGGAAAAGAACGCTGTCCAAAATGAATGCCTTTGATTTTATCGTAACCATAGCCATCGGATCTACGCTGGCAACAGTACTACTTAATAAAAGTGTTGCCCTCGCAGATGGTCTGGTTGCCTTCTTTTGTCTTATTTTTCTTCAATTTTTAATAACGTGGATTTCTGTGAGATCTCCCTGGTTTAAACATTTAATAACCAGCCAGCCTGCGTTGCTCATCTATAAAGGTGAATTAATGCACCGTGTGATTAAAAAAGAACGGATTACAAGAGAAGAAATTAATGTGGCTATTCGGAAAAAAGGGATTAGTGACATTCATAAAATTGATATATTGATTTTAGAAACTACAGGGGAATTTACGGTGATTCCTAATCTTAGTGAAGCAGAAAACAATGTGTTTACAGATGTTAAACATTTTGAAGATAAAGTGAAGAGATAATCATATAGCATATGATCCTTATTAAATGCATTTCATAAGCCAGATCTAAAAAAAAAACTAATATTTTTATGGAAAAGGATAGCTTATGTCATCCTATAGAAAAAGCGTAGAAATATGAAGCAGTCTTACCTTAATTTCTCAATACTTATCATCATATGGATTGCTTGTTTTGGTAATCAACTAAAGGGTCAGAGCTTACTGGAAAGTAGAAAAACCAGCTACTACACATACATATACCAAATAAACAGTTCGCAAGCCATGAAGATCTATAGTAATAGTCTATGGAAAATTGATTCCACTTTTTTTCATACCAAAATCGATTCTTTTCCTACTAATAAAGAGTACGAAAAGCCCCTTCCACAAGGTCACTACCTGAAAACGTATAGTGAAGAAAATCAGCAAAGAGTGTCAATTACCAGTACCCAGCATTTTGAGGCTTTTATTTTAAACAATAATACTGATCTGCAAATCCAGGTATATGATTTAGAAGGAAACCTGATTTCTGAGGCTGATGTTAAAATTGGCAATCGAGAAAATTAAGTTCCAAAAACAAGACAGTGCCTTTATTATGAAAAAGGCGAATAAAAAAGGCTTGTTAGAAGTAAAAGTAAATGGGTTTACCGCCTTCTATAATTTAGAAAGAGACTATAATAATCCATGGACAAAAAGAACATTCAGAAAAGTAGTATATGGTACGCCCCTCGAATACGCATGGAAACCAGTAAAATTCGTGATCTACATCCCTGTAGATGGAGTAAGATCAGTTGTAAGAGGTTGGCCAACAGGTTCTATTTATAAAATCAAGGAGTTTTTTGTAAGGGCTTTTCACTACACTGCCTGCCTTTTTGATGACTATTATTGCGATTACTACGGTAATCGTACAGAAGATAAACACACAGGTTATATGGTTTTTAATAAACCCAAATACTTACCTGGAGATACAGTAAAATTGAAAGCTTTTGTGGTAAAAGAAAATGGTAAACCAATAAAGAAAAGTTTAAATGCCACTATTTACCATAAAGGAAAAGACATTAAACTTTCCACTATTACTCCCTATAGAAAGGGAGCATATGAAGCTTATTTTGTATTACATGATTCATTAGACCTGCAGTTAGACAGAGATTATAGGGTCCAATTGCAATCAGAAAATGAGAAGGATTATATAAGTAGCTACTTTAAATATGAAGATTATGAGCTCAAAAGCATTGAACTTAAATTAAGAGCGGAACAAGAGGACCATTATAAAAATGATTCAGCAACTCTTTTTGTAGCAGGCACTGATGAAAATGATCTGAATTTATTGGATGGTATATTAGAGATTTTGGTGACACCGATTGAGCTTGACGAGTTCTTTAAACCTGCAGTTTTCGTTCCGGATACGCTGTTATACCTTGAAAAGCCGTTGGACCCGGAAAAAGAAACGGAAATTGTTATTAATGATGATGAATTTCCGGCTTTAAATTTTGAGTACAATGTTAATGTGAAATTAATCACCTCAGATAATGAGGTCATTTCAAAAAACCAGGAATTCACTTACTCCTACAAGAAGGAAAATTTCGAGATAGCATTAAAAGAAGACTCCATCAAGTTCTGGTATGAAAACAATGGCGTGCCAAAAAAGGAGGAAGTGAAGGTATACAAAGCTGATAATTTTGGAAATAGATCGCTCCTTTTTGAAGGAGAGACTCCCCTTTTAGTCCCTTATAATCAGTATTTTTCGAGCTACATCATTAATTCAGACAGCCTTGAGAGATCTTTTGACCTTTCCGGGCAGCCCTCTTTAATTCAATGTTTTTCTGAGAGAAACCCAGACTCACTTATTATTCAAATAGATAATCCCCGGAACTTACCATTTAGCTATAGTCTTTACAAAAAGAATAGAGAAATTGCTTCTGGCTACACCAGCGAACTCATTTATAAAAGAAAAACAGGTTCAAAGCAAAATTACTTTATATCGCTACAGTACTTGTGGGGAGGGGAAATTGTAGAGGAAAATTATGAAATACCTTTACGGGAAAAGGAGCTTACAATAGAAGTAACGCAACCAAGAATTGTATACCCTGGTCAAAAATCTAAGTTGGAACTAACTGTGACTGATGCAGCAGGTAAGCCAGTAGAAGATGTAGATTTAACCGCCTACGCGCTTACTAAAAAGTTTGGCTACCATCCCCCTTCTTTGCCTTATTTAGGAAAAGAAAGAAAGCATAAGGAGTTGATCAATCAGTTTCATGTTGACAATAGTGATTTTCAAAATTCCTACGAAAAACTGCTGAATTATTCAGAATGGAAGCATCATGCCGGGCTAGACTCCATAGAATACTATCAGTTTATTTATCCGGAAAATAACATCAGGAAATTTACCTATACAACATCTGATTCCATCACCCAATTTTCTCCTTTTGTGTTTAAAGATGGGGCACCAGAGGCCGTTCACGTAGTGTATGTGGATGGAAAACCAGTGTATTTTAGTTGGTCCAATCATTCAAACCCTTACGCATTTGCAATAGATAGCGGTTTTCACCAGGTAAAATTAAGGACCCGGAAAAAGATATTCACAATTGACAGTCTGTACTTCCCAGCAGGGCAGAAGCTCATTTTTAGTATTGATGATAAAAATAAGCATCAGCGCATAAGTATTAAAGAGACGGAAGCGGAACTTAGCGCAAGTGAACAAAACTTTTTATACAAGTATGTATTTCCCTATCGTAATAATTTTGGGGAGCGATTTGCCTACATCAAAAAAGGGAATCAAGTCCAATTGCTCAACGGGTTTTCAAAAAACCAGGGTGGTCAGGCTTTGGCAGGGCCAATCGTTGGAAGTGTGACCTTCCAATTAATGGAAAGTTATTCTCTGGACTTCCAGCATGAGCCATATTTCGAATATGATTTTGCCCCTCAATTGTTAAAAATGAGAAGTGTACCCACAAGCCACTTTCCAAAATCGCTGAGTTCCTATAGATATAGAATTGATAATAAGTTATCAGATTCTGTCATTGCAGAACAGCATTTAAAAGCGGCATGGCAAAGGTATTTGGATGCTAAAAGGGCATTAACAGCCAGGTATGCTTATCCTAATTTCACTGGTAAAAATGCGGGTAGATTGTTATTGCAGGAAGTTAAGACTAACAAGAAAGCCACCGAGCAACAAGCTATTAATTTACTGGTTTTCCGTTATGATGATCCGGATTTTGTAAGAGTTTACCCGGGTTATACTTCCTTTTTACACGATTTGAAACAGGGTTATCATCAACTGATTTTCTTTTATCCTGATGCCAAATATCATGTGGAAGATTCGGTAAAAATAGAAGTAAATGGGCTCAATTATTATGAGTTTCAAAAGCCGGAAATTTTGCAAGGCGACAGTTTTAGTACAACAATTAATAACATAATTGAGGCGAATATTTTCAAGGCGAACTACGGTAATCATGAGGAGAAAAAGGAAATTTCCAGGGCCTATAGAGAAAAATTTAAGTACTCAGGGGCCGGTGAAATGGTAGAAGGTTATGTGTATGATGAAGATTCTGAGGAGCCATTACCCGGAGTCAACGTACTGATTAAAGGCACGAGTTTTGGAGTTAATACTGATTTGGAAGGCTATTATTCTTTAAAAGTACCTTTTGGCTATAATACTTTGCAGTTTTCTTTTATCGGCATGGTTGGTAAAGAGGTTGAAATTGGTAGCAGAACTATAATTAACATAGGCCTGCAGGAAGATGTCCAGCAATTAAGTGAAGTTATTGTAACGGGATACGGAGCTGTTGAGGATTATAATTTAAGCAAGGCTGTTAGCTCATTGGCTTCTCAAAGTCTGCAAGGCAGAGTGGCCGGAGTAGCCTTCAGCTCCGGAGCACCGGGAGCTGGTGTTGAGATTAAAATTAGAGGAGCTTCAACTCAAACCTTTGAGAGCACCCCACTGTACATCATCAACGGCGTGGTTTACGGTGGAGATATAGCAGATTTAGATCCCAATATCATCAAAGGAATACAAATTTTAAAAGGCGAAAAAGCCACAGCAATTTATGGTTCCCAAGCAGCAAATGGTGTTGTCATTATAGATACCGAAGCAGGAGCATTCAAAAACCCTCAATCTCTTTCTAACAAAGGTGCTGATTATGACGAGGCATTTTTTGAGTCGGCCTCACAATCCAGTGCTATCAGAAATAATTTTTCGGATTATGCATTCTGGCAACCAAAATTACGTACGAATAAAAGTGGAAAAGCTAGTTTTGAGGTGGTATTCCCGGATGATGTCACTGGCTGGGAAACATTTTATCTGGCTATGAACGGCAAAAGGCAATCCGGTCAGTCTAAAAGCTTTATTAAATCCTATAAACCACTCATGGCCCAGTTGGCAGTGCCTCGTTTTTTAGTGGAAAGCGATACAGCGATAGCTATAGGAAAGGTGCTTAATTACACCAATGATTCTTTACAAGTAAATAGCCAGTTTGAAATCAATGGAGAAATGCAGTTCAGCAGAAAGCAGCTTTTGAGAAACTCTCTGGTTGATAGTCTGCCAATTAATGCTCCAGCAGATTCTATCACCCTTAAGTATTTTATGGAGAAAGAAGATGGCTATTTTGATGGGGAAGAGAGGACCATCCCTGTATTTCCTCAGGGCTTGGAAGAGACGAAAGGCGCCTTTTATGTGTTGGAAAATGACACCACTTTTAATTTAAATTTTGATCCCGCATTAGGGGAAGTGAGCCTATACGCTCGTGCCGATCTACTTGAAATTATAGAAGATGAAATTAGTCATGTACTTGAATACGAGTACTATTGCAATGAGCAAATAGCCTCTAAACTGAAAGCCCTATTGGTGGAGAAGAATTTAGCAGATTTTAAAGAGCAAAAATTTAAGAATGAAAGAGAGGTTAAAAAACTGATTCGACTTTTACACAGAAACCAAACAGGCAAAGGCCTATGGGGTTGGTGGAAAAACTCTAGTTTTAATGAATGGATTAGTTTACATGCTTTGGAGGCAATGGTGTTAGCAGAAAAGCAAGGCTATGAAACCAAAGTTGACAAAGACGAAATTGCACAGCAAATGATTTGGGAGCTGGAGAACGGGCCGAGCTTCTATAAAAGCATTCGAATTTTAAGAATGCTGCAGATGATTGAGGCAAAAATTTCCTACCCAACCTATATAAATGCACTTGAGGAGCAGAAAGACGAATCATTGAATGCTTTACTATCATTGACACGTTTAAAGCAATTGTGCCAATTGGATTATAATGCAGATACACTCATACACTACCAAAAGCGCACCTTATTTGGCAATTTATACTTTGAAAATGATTCTCTGGAGGATAATTTAATTACCAATGACCTGCAAACCACTTTGCTGGCTTATCAAATCCTGCAGGCAGACTCAGCTAATTATGATCAGGAATTAAAGAAAATGAGAGGCTATTTTCTAGAAATCAGGAATAATGGCTATTGGAGAAATACCTACGAATCTGCCAAGATAATTGAAACTATTCTTCCGGATTTACTCAATGGAAAAAGTGAATTGAGCAAACCGAGCATCGTCCTTTCCGGTGATATTGATCAGACAGTGAGCGAATTCCCTTTTGAAATGAAGCTACAGCCGGATTTAAATGTTACCCTATCCAAAAAAGGAGATTTCCCCGTATACTTTACCAGCTACCAAAGGTTCTGGAATAATAGGCAAGTTTCAAAAAAATGGAGATTTTACAATCAGTTCACAATTTGAAGGTGGTGTGAATACATTAGCGGCTGGCCAGGAGATTAAATTGGTGGTGAATGTTAAAGTAGAAAAGGATGCAGATTATGTAATGATCAACATCCCTATTCCAGGCACTTGTTCTTATGCTGATAAGCGCAATAATTTAAGAGGCGAAGCACACAGGGAGTACTTTAAAAATAAGACGGCTATTTTTATTGAAAAACTGTTAAAAGGAGAGTACACCTATGAGATCAGTCTGATGCCTCGTTATTCAGGAACCTATACCTTAAACCCGGCTAAAATTGAGCTGATGTATTTCCCAACTTTTAATGCTAATAATGAAGTGAAAAAGGTGGAGGTGAGGTGAAACTAAATATGCTGCAGGGCAGAAAGACAAAGTTTCTGAAAAAAATTGATGCTTTAAATTATTCCTCTTGTAGTGAGGGTAGAAATTAAGCGTCTCCACTATCTTTTTTGTGCATAAAAATTCAGGACAAGGAAGAAATAACAGCAGTTTTATTGTTATTATATCCCATATTGCGTGGATAATGACAACTTTTATGTTTATGTTATTATGCGCTTTTGTATTTAATTTCTTTCATAGCAATTTTTCTGCTAGCCTGTTGGTAGAAAAAGCGGAGAATAAAAAAGGCAGAGTGCATTAAGCCTGATTAGGCGCTAAGTTTTTATCGGGCGAGCCGTATAAGCCAGAGCTTATAAACGGTAAAGATAGTTAAAAAAAACTTACCATGAAGTTAGCCGATTACAGCTAAAAAGTCAAGTAATCAAGCGCTTAATGTAATAAGGCACTGCTTTTTAATCGTGAGTTGAGGGCTTTTCTACCGTAATAACAGCGGATCATAGTTTCTCCTATAAACCATTAGTCATTCCTCCAACAGGCAGAGCAATTAAAACAGAGGCGCTAATGAAAGAAACTCCGTATTTTTCAATTCAATTTATTTATTAACTTAAGGCTTAATTGAAAAATAACTAAAGACAACAGCAAATATTGACAAAGGCTACGCCCCAGTCAATACTTGCTATACGTTGGCGGTAATAAAAAGACAAAATGAATAAAGAGCAAATATGGATAGAAGCAGGATACCAGACTTTTGCTTTTGAAGGTCCACAAGACATTACGAATTGAGAAACTTGCAAAATCAGTTGGCAAAAATAAATCCTCATTCTACCATTTCTTTTCTGACTTGGAGCTATTTACTGAACGCTTATTACATTTTCATTTATTACAGGCGAAAGTAATGAGCGACAATGAATCAAATGCTCAGAATGAAGCGGAATTGACTCAAATAATCCTTGAACATAAACTTGACTTGCTCTTTAATCGCCAGTTAAGAATTCATAGAGATAATTCAGGTTTTCAGACCTGTTTTATCAAAACCAATAAGATTTCTTTACCAGGGTTTATGCCAATATGGAAAAAAGTAATTGATTTAAAAGAAAATAACCATTTGGCTCAAATGGTATTGATGCTCAGTATAGAAAACTTTTTTCTTCAAATCACGAATGAGACTTTAAATCCAGATTGGATTGCAGCTTACTTTGAGAAAATAAGAGAAATGGTGAAGCTATTCAAAACAACAAATTCTATTCCTTCAATAGACGGGAGCGTCTAAAAAATCAGACTACCAGCACTTAAATTTGATCCAATCAAATAGGTCAGATATGAAAATTTCATTTTTCAGAACGCAGAAATTCCATAAGCAATATTTAAAAATAACCGCATTTGTTGTAGGATCATTTGGCCCCATATTCTTTTTAGGTACTATGCAAAGCAGTTCAGAAGCTGCCCGTTGGACCTTGGACCTATTAAGTTGGCCCATAGATGGGGCACAAGTTTATACCGAACCTACAACTAGGTTTTTATCCGCACTAACAGGCGGTTTTCTATTTGGATGGGGAGTAATGATATGGTGTGTATCTCTTTGGGTTTATGACAAAGCCCCCGAATTTGTAAGACGCTGTGTTCTTATTGGATTACTCTCTTGGTTTGTTTTGGATAGTGCGGGGTCAATCGCTTCTGGTAATCGTTCAAATGCTTTTTTCAATATCATAGTGCTTCTATTGGCAATTGGACCAATGTGGGCTTCAGCTAAAGAAAATTAATAACTCAAAACTAAAGTTATCATGGAACAAAAAAATAAACACTACTTTTTAAAGGGTCTCTTAATAATCCAGACACTTGGTTTATTAATTTATACAGTTATTGCAATTCAAAATGATGGAGCCAATTTCTTGGCAAGAGCACAAGAATTCGCTACTTCAATGACGTGGATGGGGCAATTCGCTTTAGACTTTCAATGTTATTTAATACTATCGACATTATGGATTGCTTGGAGAGACAAGTTTTCCATTAAATCAATTCTAATAGCAGTTATTGCAATGATTCTAGGAATAATTGTTTTTGCACCTTATTTATTTTATCTGTTAACGAAAGAAAAAGGTGACTTGAAAAGAGTTCTAATTGGGGGTAGGTAATAAAAACTACCGCCGACAATGTATAAAAGCAATAACGGTTCGGGTGCAAATTCAAACCGTTTTTGTGTTTATTTAAATATATTGATGACCGAAAAGAAAGAGCGTTTTGATCCGCTACTGCTCTTATACTAGACGTTGTGCTCCATTTATTTGCCAGTTTATTAGTTCCAGAGATCCGACATTAAACGTTTAAAATTGGTTATTTGCAAACCATTGTCAAAAACTCCTTGTATTCAGCCCTCAGGCGAGCCTTTCAAGCTTTAATCAAGGCAGTCTGAGCAGTGACCTAACATAGCCTGTCCAGTGGTGGGAAATGCATTTTAGAGCAAATCAGTGCTCATCTATAACTGCTGCCCTCTTTGAAAGTAAAGCTAAGTGTTGCAGTTTAATGTCAAGGCTTTAAGCCTCTGCTTGTCATTGTGGTTTTCTGTTACTCTGACAATGTTGTGAGCTGCAACCAAAACTCTTCGATTTTCAGTATCGCACCTAAAAACTCACTCATTTCGAGTGGTTTTTTCACGTAGCTGTTGCAGTGATTTTTATAAGCTTCATCCACATCTTTTTGATTGGATGATGTGGTTAGCATAATTGCCGGGATTTTTTTGAGAGTGGAGTCCGCCTTGATCTGCCGTAAAACCTCATGGCCATTGAATATGGGTAAATTAATGTCCAAAAGAATGAGGTCAGGCTTTTTCGCATTGACAAAATCTCCTTTTTTAAAAAGAAAGTCAATTGCTTCCTGACCATTTTTCGCAATGCTTATTTCTGTCTTTACTTTACATGCCTCAAAAGCTTCTTGGGTGAGAAAAATATCTCCTTCATTGTCTTCTACCAAGAGGATGTGGGCAATATTTCTTTTTATATTAGTCATATCTACTTCGTTTTTTTGGAATCGAGAAATAAAACACTGTGCCTTCTCCGGGAACAGATTCTAACCAAATCTTGCCACCCAGAAATTCAACCTGCCTTTTAACAATAGCAAGACCTATTCCCGTTCCTGTATATTTATCCTTATTATGGAGTCTTTGGAAAATAATGAATATTTTATCATGAAATCGGGGTTCAATTCCTATCCCATTATCTTTGATCGAAAATACCCATTCTGTTTCGTTTTCTTTGGCATTAATTTCAATGATGGGTGGAGTATCATCTACAGTATACTTAAGTGCATTGTCTAGTAAGCAATGTATTATCTGAACACTAGCTACCTTATAGGTATTTAGTGTAGGTAGAGTATTAGACTTTATTACGGCTGATTTTTCTACAATAAGTTTTCTTCTGAGTTGCTCAAATTCTGACAGCACATCATTGAAATTTACCTCTTCTATTCCATCGGTATGTTTAGTTGCTCTGGAATAGTCTAACAGATCAAGTATAATCTGTTTCATCCTTTTAGCACCGTCTGTAGCAAAATAGATATATTGTTGTCCCTTTTCATCGAGTTTATCCCCGTATTTTATCTTCAATAGTTCCATAAAACTAGAAACCATTCTCAAAGGCTCCTGAAGATCATGAGAAGCAACAAAAGCGAATTGTTCCAGTTCTTCGTTTGAGCGCTCCAGTTCGAGTGTATACTGCTCTAGTAACTGCTTATTTTTTACTTTCTCTGAAATGTCTGAAGAAATACCAATCATACCAGATAATACATTCTGCTCATCATAGGTTGGAGAATTGGATATCATGGCTGGAAAACTTGTTCCATCTCTTTTTTGTACATTAAACTCTCCCAACCATGTTTGTCCTTTTTTGAGCACTTCCATTATCTTTTCAGCTTCTTCTTTGCTGGTATCTGGAGTTGTGAGGCTCATAATGTTCTTTCCTAGTGCTTCTTCCCGTTTCCAACCATAAATCTTTTCAGCAGCTTTGTTCCAGTAATTAACAATTCCATCCAGGTTTGTTGCTATAGCCGCCTGTCCTATCGTACTCAATAAATTAGCTTTGAAATTGTTTTCTTCTTCGGCTTTTTTCCGCTCAGTAATATCCAATATTATGGCCAGAAAGCGTTTAATGTTGCCATCAGATACTAACTGCAAATGGACTTCCACAGGATAAAGGCTTCCGTCTTTTCTTCTATGGTTCGTAAAAAATATAATTTTCTCCTTTTCATTACTTCTTAAAGGAGCTATAAGTTGATTGAAAGAGGTTTTTGTGTAATCGGGTTTTAGATCAAGTGGAGTTAAGGTTTTTATTTCTTGTTCTGAATAGCCCAAATTACACAGTGCACCTCGATTGACATAAGTGAATAAGTATGTTTTAGCATCGAATGTATAAATTTCATTCAAGCTGTTTTCAATAGTTTCTCGTAAACTGGTTTTTTCCTGCTCTGCTTTTTTGCGTTCAGTAATATCTACGTTGGAACCCAAATAGCCAACGAGTTCATTTTTGTCATTAAATAATTCTTTTGCAGTACCGTTAATCCAGGTAACATTCTGTTTTTTATCTATAAATCGGTATTCATAGCTCCATTTGCCGTTTGATTTGACCGATTTGTACCAATTTTTTTGAACATGCTCCAAGTCATCTGGATGTAATGCACTGATCCATCCTTTACCTAAGGCATCTTTTAGTGACATACCGGACATTTTTAGCCAAGTTTCGTTGGCATAAATACAGTTACCATTAATATCAGTAGTATAGATGGCAATAGGTGATTGTTCTGTGTAAGCTTTAAATCTAGCATCACTTTCCTCAGCTTTTTTTATGGCTTCTAATAATTCTAATTGAGACTCTTTTCGGTTATGAATATCCTGATAACTCCCATAAATTCTGGTTACCTTTTGATTAGCTGTTTCGCACTTACCAATTGCTCTATTCCATCGCTTTTTCCCTTTAGCGGTGCGTACCAATATTTCTTCATCAAATTCGATGCCCTCATTGATAAGTCGATGAAGCGCTTTTTTTATACGGTCCTGGCTTTCCCCAATATGAAATTCAATACCGCCAGTTAAGGTTGGATTGTAATTATCGTCTAATTCCAATATTTCATATAACATAGGAGACCAATACATTTCTTCGCCTTCATCATTGATCAAGTCCATCTCCCAGCTCCCAATTCTCGACATATCAGTAATTTGCTCGAGCAGTTCTTCATTTTGAGTTTCTTGAGTAATATCAAGTACAACTGAGTCGAACAGAATAGTGCCATCTACTAAAAAAGTTGGTGTTCCATTCCCTAAGTGCGTTCGAAGTTCGCCTGAAGGCATCACATATTTAAAACGACTTGTCCAATTTGTTTTGGATTTTATGGAATCAGAGATGCTCTTTTGAAGTTTTTCAAGCTCACCTCCTGCTTTTATTCTGTTCCAAACCAGTTGGTGGTTTTGAATTACTTCTTCCCTTGAATAGCCCCATATTGATTTTGAACCTTCCGTCACATATTTTAAAGTGTCAGTTCCATCTGGATTAATAATATACTGAAATATTACACCAGGAAAGTTGCTCGCCAACGATTGAAGCCTTATTTCGGCTTGTTTGGTATCATCTATATCTTGAAAACTGCCATAAACTCGTGTACATACATCGTCCACAAATTCTGCTTTCGCAGTCGTCCGTACCCAAACTTCTTTATTATTAGAATTAACAATAACCGCCTCAATACTATAGGGTTCTTTGGTTTGAATGCATCTTTCGAAACTGGATAGTGCTAGATCGCGATAATCCTCCCTGTAAAAACTGATAGCGTCATCCACCTTCGGCACAAAGGAGCGGGGGTCTGTTCCATAGATTTGGTGAACCTCGTCTGACCAAAAGATAGTATTATTTACTGCATCAAACTCCCAACTTCCAATTTTGGCAAGTTTACCAACCTCCCGATTTAATTCCCTCAGGTTCTTTTCGTCTGTAATGTCCCTGAAATTATCTACAATACCCATTATAGAAGGATCGTGAAGTAAATTGGTGATGACAGGTTCAATCCATCGCCAGGATCCATTCTTGTGCTTTACCCGGGAAGTGTAGCCCTTCATAGGAACTCCAGGGTTATTTATACAGAGCAACAAGGCACTTTCCGCCTTAGGTAAATCATCAGGGTGAACTAATTCTCTAAAGTCCATATCCATTAACTCTTTTGGAGAATAACCTAAAATGTTTTCTAGTGATTTTGATACATAGGTTGTATTTCCTTCTGCTGAGATGATGATCACACCATCCATGCTGTTTTCGACTAAGGCCTCAAACCGCTTTTGACTAAATAGAATTTCATTTTCTTGTTCAATTTTCTCCGTAATGTCTCTCGAATTAATAACGATTCCATTTACGGCAGGTTTGTCTAACATATTAGTGAGCACAGTTTCCACCCATCGCCATTCATCATACTGATTTTTAGCGCGATAGAGTTCCATTACCACTTTACCTTCGGTTCTTACTTTTTTTAGACTGGATCGGACTTGCTTAATATCATCAGGATGAATGAATTCAAAGGCATCTCTACCTATGAATGCTTCTGGCGGTATGCCTATAATAGCCGTACTTGATGGGCTCATATAGATATAACGGCCTCGTACATCTATTATGGCATAAAGGTCATAACCCCCTTGAACCAAGGCCTTAAAACGTTGTTCACTTCGCAACAACTTTTCTTCTTGTTCTATAGTTTCCTTACCATCTCTAATAACACAGTAATGCAATTTGGTGCTTTCATCCCACCTTACCGACCAAGAATTATAGGCAATGCCGCCATCCTTTTTCCTATAGCGATTCCTGAAGGATTTGGTGGCTATTCCACTAAGAATAGTATTCGCAGCTTCCTCCGTTTTAGCTATATCTTCTTCCAATACTAAACCTTTGTAGGCTTTACCCATTAATTCTTCGGGTGTATATCCCCAAAGACTATATGCTGCAGAACTAACAAATACGAAATTGCCCTTTTCATTAATCGTACAAAAAACATCTAATGATCCATCAATCAATTGCTTAGCCTCAGATCTTTGGTTTACGATGTAAGAAATATCTTTGGATTGGCAACTTGCTGCAAAAACTTCACCATCGTCTCCAACCAATGGTTCAAAAGTTATTTGACTGCACTGCGTTTTATTTGATTCTTGATTGATGAAGTGCTCTTCAATTTCAAAATGTTCTCCTTCAAAAGCCCTGCTATAAAGAGTTTTCCATTTCTTGATATCAACTTCAGTGTCACTTTCATAAAATATTGATTCGTTTAGCTTCCTTTTCTCTCCAGAAACATCTTTTATGAAATCTTGATATGCCCTATTGGCATAAATCAATTGATAATTAAGATTAATTATCCATATAGGATGTTTGCTTTGGTCTAAAAAGGTATTTATCAATTGAGTTTGCGTCATAATCAGAATTGATTTTTTAACATGGAGTTTCAAAAAAGTGCAAATGTTCATTTTTAAAAACTTTGAAATTTTTTAGGAGAGTAAATTTCTACCAAAGACTATCCAAGTACTTAGAATTTCTCATTCCTTTGTATCAGTTGCTTACGAAGAGAAATGAAGCACCGAAAGCTAGAAATGGAATATCCACATTTAATTTACTCATGACCTTATTTTATACAATATATTGAAAAATGCTGATTTTAACTATAATTTTTTTAATTCCTTAATTACATACACCCTATTGTACTTTAGATGGATAAATTCGTTTTAGTATTAATTTGTACACTTAGCTCCCACATGATTTTAGCATAAAATACAAGTATTGATTTAATTAAAAAAAAGTACTAAAACAATTAAGCATCTAGGTGTTCGCAACAGCTTGTGCCTCTTGAGGGGTAGCCGACCACAGCCTGTGCAGTTCATGGGAAATGCAGTGTTGAGCTCTATTCTTTCCTTAATTAAACTGTGTATTTGTCAAAAGGTGAAGTTTAAAACCAGGTCTTAAAAGTGTGTCTCACCTTAAAATAGGTTGACAGATGACGAATTAATCCTGCTATGAGTTCCTGCTTCCTTTGCACTTAATTTAAGCATTATCCACCTTTTACACTCATGTTATATACCCCAGCTTAGCTATTTTGCATTGCCTTACAATGAAACTTTAGGATCTATTAAGGTATGAAGCTATGTTGAGGTACTTTATGAATTGTACAATAGATAGAGGCGTTTGCTGTCGAATAATAAAAATCTATTAAAATAGTCTGATAATAAAATGTATCAACGATAGCCACTTGTTACCCACAATTAGTGACCCGGATTAAAAAATTCAAGCAACCTTTACCGAATATCTAGCATCTGTCTAAAAAAGAATTGTAAATCACAAAAAGAAAATATGCTTGAAGATCAAAAAGTCAATATCAAAATCAAATTAGCTTCTTTGTGGACTTCCGCAACTTTTTGCTATTTATATGGCGACTATTTTGAACTATACACACCTGACAAAATAAACAGCTTAATTACGGGCGATAACATTCTTGACAGTCCCACCACTTTGTTAATAGCATCAATAATTTTGGCAGTTCCATCACTAATGGTGGCAGTTTCAATTTTCCTCAAATCCAAAATAAATCGAATACTTAATATCATATTTGGTACATTATTTACATTAATGATGATCCTCATAGGAGTTATGTCAACTAATGAATGGTATTATTTTATGTCTTCTTAGCGTTTTTAGAAAGCATTATTACGGCCTTAATTGTTTGGTACGCTTGGAAGTGGCCTAAAGAAAAAGCTATTTAACAACGGAAGTTATGTCAAGAAATAAAAAAGCCAGAATTGCAGGTCTATTCTATTTGTTACTTATCATTTGTGGATTTACCTACCTTGTATATGTTCCATCACAATTAATTGATTTTAAAAATGCCACAAAAACTATAGAAAACATAAGGGATTCAGAACTATTGTTTAGGCTTGGAATTGTAACAGCAATTTGCTCGTTTCTTATTTTTATATTTTTACCGTTGGCGCTTTATAGTCTTCTAAAAGACGTAAACAAAGTTTCTGCAAAATTTATGGTGCTATTTGCGCTATTAAGTGTACCAATTTCATTTGTTAATATTCTAAATAAATTTTCTGTACTGACCTTAATTAATAAATCTGAGTATGCACAAAAGCTTGGACAAGCAGAATTCCAAACTCAAGTAATGCTATATCTTGAAAATTACAATAGCGGAGTTCAGCTCTCACAAATATTTTGGGGACTTTGGCTTTTACCATTTGGTTTTCTGGTTTATAAATCTGGATTTCTTCCAAGAATTTTAGGCATATTTTTAATGGTTGGTTGCTTTGGTTATTTGATAACATTTTTTGGCGATTTTATTTATCCGGACTTTTATAAAACAATTATATCTCACATTGTAGGATATCCTGCACCTCTTGGAGAAATTGGAATTTGTTTGTGGCTACTAATAATGGGAACGAACAAAATAAAATTTGGAGGAAAGACAGTGGGTGACACTAAATATAAGTAATAGCGGGCAAGGTGTTAATGCAAAATTTGCATTTAAATTAAATCCTAGTAGTACATGATAGATTTGAGCTTTTAAAACCGCCACTACTTATATTTTTAACGTTCAAACCAGTTTGAGAAGTTATTTTGGTTTATAACCTAATCATTTGTCTCAGCTTTTTCACAAGTGGTTCCTATTAAGATAACACTATTTTTGCTTTTCTAATCCGCTATCATTTACCAAAAACGTCCACCTCTATTCTAAGCGAAAAAACACCTTATAGTTAACCACTTTACCCGACTCCAAATAATCCAAATCCCGATTTTCACCCTTGCCGCTGGTGCTGAACATACTTTCCGGCACGCCTTTCCCCAGCAAATAGGCTTTAATAGCATCAGCTCTCTTTTGGGTTAAGTCATTGTGGTAAATGGCCACTATTTCTTCCATAGGTTTTTGCGCTACAGCCATGCCATCCTCCTAAGAAGCCATGGTGGCTTCTGTCGCAATGGTATCGTAGCGGATTTCTGGCAGACTATCGGTATACTGTTCCGACTCAGTGATACTTTGCTGATATACTTCGAGGTTAAAGTGGAACGCACGGTTTCGCTTCATCAAATTAATCAATCTGGCCAACTCCTCGTCGGCACCTGCAGCGAAATCTACGGATTGCTCTCTGAATGCAATAGAAACCGGATATTGCCCAGCGCCTTGCAATGTAGGCAGAGTGATATCCTTCACTACTTTTTTAGAAGAGCCCATTGCTTCCAGATCCAAAAATTCATGGTAATAGCCAAAGCCCGCCTCTTTGGTTTCGATGGAAAAATCAACGGGATGGCCTTCGGGTAAATAGATGCCAAAAGTCTTTTCCTCCGGGTCGAGAATGAGACGAGCCAGTTCCTCTTCTGTTTCAATATCAGTAGCCCGAACCAAAGCCTTAGCAGGCAGATTGGTGACTGTGCCTTCCAGGTAATACACCTTAGCCGGCTGAAACTCTTCAGGTACTTTTACCATGTACAAGTCATAGCCGAGTTTATCTTCTTCATGGACGTAAACTACATCACCCAAAGCGGTGACGCCCAGGTACCGATCATGTGCATCCGTGTTCAAAAAGTCCATAGCGACAGGTTTGCTCCAGCTATCGCCTTCCCTGCGGCTCATATAAAAATCGTAATTACCACTGCTATTGAGTGCAGAAAAATAGAGGGTTTTATTATCGGGTAAAATTACCGGGTTAACGAAGGATGGAGAGGCCAGGTCCAGCTGAATCTCCTGTGGTTCTTTCCAGTAATTATTACCTAAATACTCTGCTGCAAAAAGTGTACAGTTGCCACTATTGGGATCCAGCGTTTCACAACGACTAAAGTATAAAGTTTTGCCATCGGCTGAAAGTGTTGGGTCCATCTCATTTAAGGGGGAGTTGAGCGGCTTGCCCGGATTGATCAGACTAGCCCACTTACCGTCCTCCTTTTGCTGAAATTGAATATCGTAGCCGCCAATTTTTGGTCCTTTTTTAGTGGCATAGATCAATTGCTGACCATCATATGAAAGGTTGTAGGCACCAAAGGGAATCATATCTTGATTGGGAATATCCAATGGTTTCCCCGGTTTCCAATTGTTGCTACCGATGGCATAACTGATAAAAAGTTCTGGGTCTCCGGAAATTGAATTATCTGACAAATAAATAATTGTGCGACCGTCAGCAGTTAATTTTGGCGCATATTCATTATCGTTAAAGCTAGAAATATTGGGCGTGAGCTTTCGCTTTTGTGCCGTAGCTATGGTAGTGCATCCCAGTAAAAGCAATCCGATAAGTACCTTTTGCATAACTTCTCAATTTTAGGGTTAATATAGGGAAATTATCATTAAAAAGAGATGTGGAGGCCTTCGGTGTTTAGCAAAAAATGAAGGCCAAGTAAGCAATTACCACCTAATAGTTCAATTTTGAGACGCTTTTCGCTATAAATAGCTGTTCCAATCCATGTTTTTAGGGTAATAGGGACATGTCCCGAACTATTAATCTAAAGCTTTACTGGTAAAAATATTCTCCTCCTTAAGGGACAATAGTAAAACATGAGTAATTATTTCCTTTTTTTCATATTTCAATCCCAGAGCACTCATTGCCTTTTTGAAGGACTTACAGTTCTCAGGATCAAATGAAAAATCAATATTATAAAGTTGCTTATCTTGCGTGTTATCTACTACAGGCATTCCTACTATTCCGAAGTTTTCCAGGTATTCACAAAACTGCCCTATCGTGGCTCCAGTATTTGTAAAACCATCGCCTCTGGCATCGGTCATGCCATTAACTGAGGCTATATCTGCATGAATACCTTGATCAATTTTCGAAATAACCAATACCTCCATAGGCCTTTTATCCTTTCTAGCAACTACTCCTGTATAATTTTCTATTTGTTCTTGTGCATAGGGATGCAACTCTGCTGCTGTGGGGGTAATCACATTGAGGCAGTATCTATTTTTTTCGTCTTCCCAATCCACCAAACTTTTATCAAACTCATAGATTAGCCTATAGGATGAGATATCATGTACTATTCTATACAGGCCTGGTATATTCAGATTGAAAATGGTTAATCTTCTTTCTGCAAAATCTCCTTCCTGATAGCTTCTACTGAAAGAGGGCATTCCTGGATTATACGGCTGCAATTGAAAAGAGTAATTGTCCTCAGTATCAAATGTAAAATATTCTTTGCCAGGATCAAATTCGGTATAATCTCTTTTAATGGGTAAATCCACATTATTACCGGAAATTGCATTTCTAATAACTTCTGCTGTTATATTTTCTGGAGAGGTAACCGCTATTAACTTTCCTGAGGGGCCGATTAAAACGGAATGAGGAATTACTCTGTGAGGAAATAAACCTCTTAAATTACCGGTATCTCTGGCGTGCATGAAAGCATAAGGTCTATTTTGTTTAAATCGAGAAATTCTTTCTGAGGCCTCATCACTTACTGCAAGTACTTTAAGTTGTCCCTTAAATTCTTTTTGCAATGCTTCCACGTGCGGCATAGCCTTTATACAGGGAGCACACCATGTGGCCCAGAAGTCTATCAATACAACATTACCATCGGATGGATTAAAGTGAAAAATCTCATTCTGTTCATCCACCAATTCTACTTGAAAAGTAGGAACCATTTGGCCAATTTCGATGGTTTGGCAGAAAACGCTTTTTGTTGCTATTAGCAATACAAATAATAAAATAACTCTCATATCTTTTATATTTTTTAAGCGAATGTATGGCAATCTTTAATGTACAATAGCGAAGGGCTGTCTTAAGAAATGTAAATGTTTGTTAATAGCCACCGATTCTAATAAATGATTCAGTATTTTTATCTTATGACAGATAAGTTAAGGTGGTTAACATTCTTAATCTCAAGCTCTTTATTTAGCATTATTGGCTTACAAGCTTATTATGCATATACCTACTACCTACAGCGAACAGAAGACTTTAATAAGGATATAAACAAAGCTTTTGAAACTGCTTTGGATGAAACTAATGAGCATAGATTAAGAAAAATTAATTCATTATTTGCAGTAGAAATAAGTGATACTAATAAGGTGAAATTAGCTTATGAAGAGGCAGAGGACGGTCCTCAATTAATATTTATTAATGCAGAAACAGACTACAAGACATTATCAAAATCACTTGAAAAAAAGCTTAACAAACCTGCTAAGCAGTCAGATTTGATTAAATTAGCAGTAGAGCATAATTGGCAGTTATTAAAAAACGAAAGTATACTCTACTGGACACAAGAGATTGGGGATAATTTAAAAGCGTATACAGATAGCATTTCTATTTCAAAAGAGGTACTATCATCAAATATGGAAAAAGAGCTTAAGAAATTAGAAATTTATCAAAGTTTTAGTTTCATAAGAAATAACTCCGCTTACAAATACGATACAGGCAATAAAGGATTTAAGGTGAAAATGCTTCCTGTAAAACTAGAGGGAGAGAGTTTAATAAGCGTAAAGATTGAAAACCCACATTATGAAATTTTGAAGAGGTCATCAGTACTGCTTTCGCTAAATGTCATAGCTTTGACCTTAGTAATATTTAGCTTTTACTATTTATACAAGCTACTTAAAAAGCATAAAAGATTATCTGAGCTTAAAGATGACTTTATCGACAATGTAACTCATGAATTAATTACTCCTACTGCAACGTTAAGTCTTGCATTAGAAACTATAGGTAAACATGAGTCTGGTCATCGAGACAAATACGTAAAAATAGCACAACAACATGCCAGCAGAATAGAAGAGTTGGTCGACCAAATAGTAAAAGCTTCTTTTAATGATGAAAAGCAATTGAACTTAGACCTATTCAGTTTGAACGAGCTCTATCAGCAAATAATTAGCTACTTAGAAACCTCATCGGAAAAGCGAGTAATCATTAATGCATCATTACAGGAAGATATTACAATTCTTACCAACAGAGAATATTTAAAAACAGTGTTACTCAACCTTTTAAACAATGCGGTAAAATATGGAGATCCCAACAACCCGAAGATTGAAATCTGCTTAATGCAAAGCAGTACTGCTGTTGAAATATGTATTAAAGATAACGGTAAAGGAATTCCGAAAGCACATCATGAACTTATTTTCGAAAAGTTTCACAGGGTACCATCTGATACGCATGAAGTGAAGGGTCTAGGTATTGGTTTATACCATTCAAGAAGGTTAATAAGGAAAATATCGGAGAAATTGTGCTTAAAGAGTCTTCTAAAACAGGGAGTGTATTTTGTGTAAAATTATTGAAGGAGGAGGTAAAATGAAACCGAAATTTAAGATACTGCTGGTAGAGGACGAACCTTCCCTGGCTATGCTTATTCAAGAAAATCTGGCAAGAGAAGGCTACGATGTTTTTGTTGAAAATGATGGAGATTCCGCATTAAAAATGTTTTATGAGGAAACCCCCGACCTGCTTATATTAGATGTGATGATGCCTAAACGCAATGGTTTTGATGTGGCAAAAATAATTAGAAATACAGATAGAAAAACTCCTATTCTTTTTCTTTCAGCTAAAATTAAAACAGCGGATGTAGTGAAAGGATTTAAGGCTGGAGGAAATGATTACCTTCGAAAGCCTTTTGCCTACGAAGAGCTATCCATTAGGGTGAAGGTACTTTTAAATACTGAAAGATTGGTAGAACCAAGCCATGAGGAAGAAAAAGTACTGTACGAATTAAGCAGCTACACTTTTGATAGTAGGCAATGCATACTTTTTGAAGAAACCGGGAAACAAACAAAGATAACAATGCGAGAATCTGAGTTGCTTAAGCTATTATGTGACAATCAGAACCAATTGGTTTCTAAAACCAGTATTCTTTTGAAAGTTTGGGGAGATGATTCCTTCTTTAATTCACGCAGTATGGACGTTTTTATTTCTCGTTTAAGAAAATATTTGAAAAACGATAGTAGCATTCAACTAGTGAACCTAAGGGGAGTAGGTTACAAATTAATTGTGCTACATTAAATATGGCATTAGATTTTATGAAACAAAGATCGGTAAGAAAATGAAGCAGAAAAATACTTGATATTACCTGCTGTTTCCTTAATAGCGATATGGTGCAAAATGATTCATCTATAATGTGCTTTCAATTACCCACAACCTAAAGACTTTTTGAAATCTCTTCCTTTAGGAAAAAGACCGGATCGTTCTTCCTCTTCATTTTCCTCTTCTTCTCTTTTTTCTTTTGAGCTGCTATTTTCTCTTCCAGCACTTTCTTCTTTTTCTCTTGCTCTTTTTCTTTGTGGTCACTTGTGTTCATATGTTGCATAACGAGTTTCAACGAAAAAAAGGTTTAAGCAAAACTCAAACCCTTTCAAACTTAAAACTAACGACTTGCATGTTTTATCGTAAAGTCCTCTGTTAACATAGAACGGCTACTATAGATCAGGTTTTCTAGCTATTTCCAATGCTTTCTCAAGTATTTCATCTTTTTGTTGCTGTATCCCTTCTACTGTTCGTTGTACTTTTATGTCTGGCACTATCCCAACTCTCTGAGTTGCTTTTCCATCAGGGTAGTAGACTCCAATTCCTGACATTAAGGATCTAATTCCTCCGGGAAAGGGAATCTCCGAAACATCCCCATCCGCTCCCGCTGTCTGACTTCCGATAGTAATGGCATTGGGTGCGGTTTGTAGTGCCATAAGAGTAAATTCAGCATGACTTTGCGTCCATTCATTGCAAAGCAAAATCACCTTCCCTTTATAATAGTCTTCATTGTTTGTTCCTGTAGTTACCAAGTCTGTATACTTAAATAGACCGGGATAATTTAGGTCTGGAATGGTAAATTTGGCAAATGCTTGTTCTTGAGGGTTTAAAAACCTGGAGACATCATACATTGAACCGCCACTTGAATGATTTCTAACATCGAATATAATCGACTTTGTATTCTTTAATGAGTCCATAACCTGCTTTACATCCTCCGGGTAAAGTAAATCCATATTTACATAGCCAATATTTCCATCCATCATTTTGAAAATAGTTTCATCGTACTCAAAGTTGAAATTTATATCATCGAGTAAATAGCGCTTTATTACTTTATCAAAAGTTTTGTCATCGCGCTCAACAATAACCTGGACTGAATCTGACTTCCCTTTAAAAATTGAAGGCTCCATATCGCGAAGTGATGATGATTTATTTGATGAACCGTAATATTGATCAAAGTAATTTATCCATTCAGCAACGCTTTTTCCATCTATAGAAGTAAAAACATCACCATGTCGAATATCATTTACCTTGCTAAGTGAATCATCATAAAATCCGGTTACAACAATCTTATCTTTAAATGTTGTATAGCTAAAGGGAACATATTTATTTCCAAAAAATTGATCAGTATACCCTTTGTCAAATAGCACATAGGCATGCGAATCATTTATTTTTGCACACAATTTCAATACCGCAAGTTGATAGTCAGCTATATTTGTCGCATTTATAAAAGTAGGAATCATGTCTTGCAAAACAACTTCCCAATCATCATCTATAAGATGTTTGTAAGGGAAAAAATAGTTGATGATATTCCAATATCGCGCAAGACCCAATAACCGTAAATTTAAAGAAGGAGATAAAGAATCCTTATACTGTTTTTCGTTTGTATAAAGTGTGTTTCCATTCTCTTCATGCTGGCTTACATAAAAATTGTCATTTTGATTTCTGTTAGATTGAATATAATCCAGCTTTTTAATAAGCTCTTCAGTTAAAACATCAGAATCATGAATCCATTCATTCGGATGGTTATATAGGGAACTATCCATAATGTTTTTATCGCATGACACGCATTTTTCTATTTCGCCTAAGCCGTCAATCCAACTAATTAAAAAACCATTAAACTCCTTTTTGGAATGAAATTGCTTAATAGTATCCAACTTTTCTATGAATTCCAGGTCCCAATCCACTTCCCCTTTTGCAATAGACGGATGATGATATTTTAAGAATCCCCACACTTTACTAAAAGTGGCTATTTTTTCTGTTTCATTTACAGAAGCGGGTGAACAACTAATCAGAAAGATAAGCATCAACCAAATTAATTTGTTAAAATGTGCAGTCATCCGTTATTTAAGAGTTTTAGATTAAAATTTGTATACAATTATATTTCCCATGAAGACAAGAATAGAGCCCTCGCAATCTTCGAATCTTCATGGGAGATATTGAGGTTGATCTTAGATGCTATGCCTCACTTTGAAAATTTGTGATGATCTTAAATACCTTACCAATTAAGAAAATAATTAAACCATATATAGTTGGGTATGAGGAAACCTTCAAACCACCGGCTAAAATTCCCTGTGGTATATCCCCGGCAACTTCTATCGCCTGGAAACCGGCAAAAAGACCAATAGTTTGTCCCAAAATGCCCCAAACCAAGGCAAAAAGTGCCAAATCTTGATTAATTTTAATCCATTTCTGTTGCTTAGCAGGCTCTTTTTTGTTGATCAGTGCCAGAACACCGGTGGCTAATATGGCAATTAATAAAATAAAAAGAATAGACATAAATTCTATTCCGCCTTCAATGTGCATTTCAAAAAATCCCATGTTTTTAAATTTTTAGTGAAGTACAATTGTAAAAAGTATCTTTAATTTTCATTTTATTTATCGATAGTTTGTAGATATGCAAGGTCGGATAACTTATGAAGAATGTTAAACGGAAATATTGCATTCTACCTACCTATAACAAGAGCCTGCCGACTTTCTTCCTATTAAATTACTGAAATTTGTATCTTTAGCGCTAATGTTCAATAAAATTATATTTCATATTACCTTCTGGGCACTGGCCCTATCACTTTGCGTTTTAATTATTGGCTACAGAGCCGACTCGCAGGAGGCTTTATTTTTAACCTTGGTTTATTCTCCAATACCCATAGGAAGCGCGTATTTGATCACTTATTATCTGCTTGAAGAATACCTATTAAAGCAAAGATACATCAGGTTTTTCGTTTATGTAATCTATATACTAATTGCCTCTTTATATATAGCCACCCTCATCAACACAGCCATATTTATGTTTGTGGCAGATTATAATTTTAATAGGATGCCTCCTGCAAGTAGAGATTTACTTACTTTAACAGCTATTCTGTTCTTAGTAGTAATACTTTTTATAGCTATACAAAGCATTAGAAAATGGAGTCAAACACTAGAAGAAAAGGAAAGGGCGCTAAAAAATGCGGCAGAATCTGAGTTGCGTTTCTTAAAAACACAATTACACCCTCATTTTTTATTCAATACTTTAAATAATTTGTATTCCCTAACATTACAAAAATCTGACAAAGCACCTGAGTTAGTTTTAAAATTAAGTAGTTTGCTAGATTATATTCTTCATGCTGAAAAAAGTGATTTGGTAAATATTCAAAACGAAATTGCTGTTATGAATGATTTTATCTATCTGGAAAGTATGCGCTATGAAGATCGATTATCCTTAACACGGGAGATAGAGGTAAAAGAATCTGAAAATATCAGAATTCCTTCTTTAGTCTTGGTCACTGTGGTAGAAAATTGCTTTAAACATGGTGCCATGAATAACCAGGGAGATGTAATTATTAATTTGAAAATTAATAGTGAAAATGATTGTCTTCGGATAGAATCCTCAAATACTTTTAATCCCGAAAAAAATAAAAACACTAAAGGAATAGGTCTTGAAAACATTAAGAAGCAGTTTGATTATTTTTATGGAAACCATTTTACCATGGAATCAACTACCGAAAATGACATCTACCATTTAAAAATAGCTTTACCTATTCATGCAAAGTTATAATTGTATCATTGCGGACGATGAACCACTGGCGAGGCAATTGATCCAGTCTTATGTGGAAAGAGTGCCCTATTTAAATTTAAAAGGAGTATTTAAAAATGCCTGGGAGGTACGAGCGTTTTTAGCCAATGAGCCGGTAGATTTATTGTTCCTGGATATTGAAATGCCAGGTTTAGATGGACTTACTATGGTAAAAAGCATTTCCAAAATTCCTTACGTTATATTTATTACAGCACATAGAAACTATGCCGTGGAGGCTTTTGAGGTAAAAGCACTAGATTATTTATTGAAACCTGTTTCTTTCGAGCGCTTTCTTAAAGCCATTTATCCTATTGAACAAACCCAGACCGCAAAGACCGAAAAGCTGGAACTAGTAGATCATCTGTATATCTCAGTGGATCGGCAAATGATCAAAATCCCTTATGCCGATATAATATATCTGGAAGCCATGGGAGATTATGTTAAATTCTATGTGGGGAAGGAAAAGCCTATTATGTCCAAAATGACTTTAAAAGAAACTTTGCAGGAACTAGATGATTCTGTTTTTATTCAAATTCATCGCTCTTTTGTTATCAATAAATTAAAAATTTCTGCCTACACACAGGATAAGGTAAAAGTTGAAGAGGTATGGCTGAAAGTATCCCGCTCTTATAAAAAGCAATTAGATTTTTAATGAGCAATATTTTTTCTAACTATAATAAGAGAAATGCGTTCCTCTATTAATATTAGAGAAATATGAAAAAAATTGCTATCACTGGAGCTACTTCCGGAATTGGCTTTGAAACGGCTAAAGCTTTATTAGAAAAAGGCCATGAATTGATTTTCCTTGTCCGCAGTCCGGCAAAAGCCGTTGATTTATTAGATAAATTTCCAAATTCAGATAAAATTCAGATTGTAAAATGCGATTTAGCCGATTTAAAAACGGTACAAAATGCTGCAGAAGAACTTTTAGCCTCCAATACTCATCTAGATGTGCTTATTAACAACGCAGGCGGTACATTTGAAAAAAGAATTTGTAGCAAAGACGGTCTGGAGTTACACTTAGCAATTAACCATATAGGACATTTCTTTTTAGTAAAGGAGCTTTGGGCATTATTAGAAAAGAGTAAAACTAAAATCATTAATGTGAGCTCTGAAGCCCATAAGGCTGGCAAGATTAATTTTCATGATCTGAACCTTGAAAAAGATTATTCCACCATTAGAGCATACGGTAATGCCAAGCTTTATAATGTGCTATTCACCAAATCTCTGGTTCAAAAAGGTTTTGAAAGTTACGCTCTACATCCAGGAGTAATTGATTCAGGCTTTGGAGATAATTTATCCGGTCCTTTTAAAGTAATGTGGAAATTGGGTAAACCATTTATGAAAACTACTCGGGAAGGAGCCTCTACCAGTATATACCTGGCGCTTAATGATATCTCCAAAGATTTAAATGGAAGTTATTTTAAAGATAAAAAGCCGGTTCGCTCCTCTTCCGATTCCAATAACTCAGCTATTCAGGATAAATTATGGAAAGCTAGCGAGGAAATTCTTGCCGAAAAGGTTTCTGATAAGTAAGTATTTTCAGAATTACTTTGATAATTGAAACACCCTACTAACCCCAATGCTCTTAAATTAAGCTTTTAATTTAACCTCCAGCTAAAGGCTGGCAGGCTGTACTTAAATCCTTCCCTGGAGAGATGAGTATAATTGTCTTAGCTTAATAGCATTGCCCCTTAATCCCCCTTAGCAGGGATTCGCTTGAAATTATTTGGTTGATTAATTTGTCAAACCTTAACCTGAATAAAGGTAATTATTGTTTTTAAAGCGGGGAGGCTATACCTTTTATCGTCATGGTTCGCGCCTACATGTATCATGGCTCGCGAACTATCAACGTAGTGTATATAATTGAAGAGGATTAATGACAAATTGTGCTTAAGTAGGCTTTTAAACTAAGAGAAATTCATTTAGATTGCATCTCTGAAGTACGAAAAGGACTTTTTTAAGCTTAGTTACAGTCCATTTTTGTATTAGTAAAATTTATGAGAATTCCTTTTATATATAAAGTTTCATTTGCTCTTTCTTCAGGATTAATGTTTGCTGTTCTCAATGGCCTATTCTATTATTTCTTCATAGAAAATGAATTCAGCTGGAGTCGTTTTATTTTTAACATGATCTTCTTTGGTGTTCTTTTCGGCTTTGGTTACCTGTTTTTATTGAAAAAAATGACCGACAGATTAATGAAGAAAATTGACATCGAGGTCAATGAAGAAGAAGAGGAGCTGCATGAAGGACCGGCCACCCTGTTCCGCGGGATTGAGGGAGTAGGGGGAAAACTATTGTTGACAGATAAGAGATTGGTTTTTAAATCGCACCAGCTCAATATTCAATCCGGTGAAAAGCAATGTTTATTAACGGAGATAAATAAAGTAGAACCTAAAAAAACTGCAAAACTTTTCCAAAATGGCCTAAGAATTATCACCAATTCAGGTGAGCAGTTTGATTTTGTGGTGTATGAAAGAGATTTTTGGGTATCCAAAATTAAAACCACGCTACAAAAGCTGTGGAATCCTTCAAGACAATAGAAATTTTGGTGTCACCACGAATTTAATGGAAAGTTGTCTATTCATGACTAATAAAGTTTCATAATAGATTTTGTCATCATTTTTGTTTTCCTTCCTGCGCGGGAACAAAAATGTCGCCAAAATTAGCAAATCTTGTGGATTTAACCCAGGCTTGACACCCTGCGCTACCATAATGTCGTCACTCTGTGACTTTTTATCGTTTAAGAAGTTAGTCTTCAGTTTTATGAAGAAAGACATCCCCAAATATTTTGAAGAGCAGCGGAAGATTTTTTTGCCTACCCAGAAGTATCGGTGAAGCTCCCTGGTATGAAGCACTATGACGATTAAGAACCTTTTTTGAAAAGACTAACTCCTCAGAATAGTCAGATTTGGTCGAGCTGGATTTTCGGATGAAAGTCGGTCTGTAGTAATTATGTGTAGAACCCAAGGCCAAAGGGGCTGACATCAGCAAACCTAGAGTTAAAGCCCAATGCTTTTAAGTTAAGATAATCTTCTCAGCCAAAGGCTGACCACCCTTTGGATGGCTTCTGTATATCTCCTCTGGGAAGAATCCAAGGTTGGGGTATAAAATGAAGCTTAACTTAAGATCATAAGGGTCAAAGCCCAAGGTCAATACGATCAGTGAAGAGGTAAGCGCTGAATGTGCGAAATCAGTTTCACACATAAACCACAACGAACCAAATCACAGCCCCTGAACTATCTCTTTCTTTAAAAATTTCACACTCCACATACCCCTTAAATCACCGGTTTTGTAACCTGTGGCTTTGTCGTTCGGATACTGCGCGCTTAAAAGCTGCTGAATTTCAGAAGAGATGTCATCTTTTGAGCCATGGCAATTGAGACAGACATTAGAGGCTATAAAAATAGGTTTATTATATAAAATACTATCTCCAGGTCGAATAAACTGCACATTGGTATTTAATTCAATGTCATTTTCATGTGCATCTGCATAAGCTTCCAACAAGCCTTTTTCTAAACCTTTTGCTTCATTTGCAGGGTTTCTGTTTTTAAGGCTTACGCGGCTCAAATAAACTTTATATTGATTAGCTAAACTATCTGTTAATGGATAAGCCTTCATGCTACAGTATTGTGCGGCTGCTTCAAAGCCTCCCATTTCATATTGCGCAGAAATTTTATTCATAAATGTTTTCTGAGCCATTGCTGTAATGGAATCTCCTAACTTGTTGACACGGTTGATAATTTCAGCATCAGATATTTTCTTTATACTCCTTTCGTCCTGCGTTTCCTCAATAGCTTTAGGCCTACGTTTTTCAGTTGAAAATCCACAACCGATGATGGAAAGCAATAAGGCAGATATAAATATTTTCCTCGCTGCTAGCATTATATAATTTGTTCGGTTTCTACCAACGCACCAATTATAAGAAATTTATTATCGCCGGAACCCTGATTATGCAATACTCCTGCAGATATTTGCACAGCGAGAGATTCTCCGCTTTTATGCTTCACTTTCAAAACCCCTGACCATGTTTTACCACCTCCGAGGGCAGCTTTCATTGCCTTATAATTTTCTTTTGATTCTATAATACCCTCAAAACCTGTTCCGCTTAATTCCGAATAGTTGTATTTTAATTTTTCTGAGGTGATATTGTTAATGCTGCTTACCTTAAATTGAGCATCCATTTCAATCATCATATTAGTATAATTGATGATTTTCTCTTTGTCTTCACGGTCTCTTTGCGAGCGCTCCATTTCTTCCTGAGTGGCCTGCAATTCTTCCATGTTCTGACGCATTTCCTCTTCCTGCGATCTCATTTGCTCAGTCATCTCACGCGACTCATTAAGCAATTTAGAGGTCCTCTCGTTAATTTTAACAGACGAAATAGTAGAGGCAATATTTTCTGCAATTTTCTCCACAAATTCTCTTTCGTGTGCTTGATACTCGTAAAAAGACGCCATTTCAATAATACCGTAAATTTGCTCATTGACCTTAAGAGGCACTATTAACAAACTATTAGGATTGGCTTCTCCTAATCCTGAAGTAATCATCACGTAATCCTGAGGAACCTCAGTCATGTAAATGGTTTCAGCTTCTAACCATGCTTGTCCGGTTAATCCTTCACCTTCATAAATCTTTTGTTCCAGGTATTTCTTTTTATCCCAGGCATAACATGCGGTAAGTTCCAAAAATGGGTCGTCTTCATTTTCGCTGTTAATGATAAACAAGCCTCCCTGATTTGATTTAGTATATTTTACTAAATTAGAGATAATCTCATCTGATAATTTAGAAATATTATCATTGTTTCTTCTCAATATATCACCAAACATGGCCAAACCTTCGGTAGTCCAGTTTCTCTTTTTATCTTCTTCCGCTACACGTTTGAGGTTGCCTCTCATGTTAATAAGGGCATTTCCCAATACATCTTTCTCACTTAAAGGCTGGTAATCTGAATCGTATTTACCGCTACCGATATTCTCTGCAAAGTAGGAAGTGTCTTTTAGGCCAACAACCAATTTATCCATGGCCTCAGCCATTTCCCCTATTTCATCGTTGCCAAATTTACGTGTATTATTTTCAGGTAAAATACCTTTTCCTAATTGTACAATGATGTCTTTAATGTAGTTCACTGGCTTAGTAATAGAAGAGGCTAGCCAGAAAGCACCTAATAAACCTAAACCTATGAATATAATAGCTAAAATAATGGAAGTGTTTCTTAGTGAGGTAGATGTCTCTAAAACTTCGGCTTCATAAACATCAGATTCCTCCTGCTTATTTTCCATCACCTTATTCAATCTGGAAATAATAGAATCAGTTCTGGGTAAAACCTCCCTTTCCAAAGATTCTGAAGCCATAAATTTCACAATGGCATCCTCATAATCCTCAAAAGAAACCAATGAGGTCATTATTTCTTTCTGTACATCTATTAATTCTTCAAACTGAGAGAAAAGACTATCCATTTTATCGGATTGTGCTTCCTCATCCCATTTTTCCTTTAAAGTAGTAAGGTTTTCTTTTAGGACCGGATATTCTGTTTCGTGAATATTTTTTAAGTCTTCTTTGTCGCCTTCATTATCTTGAAGGTATACCCAGTTGGTAACCAGCATTTTGGATCTGATAATAAGCAAGTTAAAATCCTTAATAGCTGTAACAGAAGGCTTTATAATATTTGAGTTCTTTTCAGTTAAATTACTGTTTTTGCTTACAGTAAATATAGTGATACCTGCATAAACTATAAAAATCAAAATTAGGGTGATAAAACCACCTAGTATTTTGTTACCTATCGTAAATCGAAAATTCTTCATCTTGAATGTATTGCTGAAAATATAATGTTAAACTTACTAAATTATATTGATAATTAGATATTTCATATAATTTGCATTTCTTATGTCGGTGTACTTTTTACTTTACTTCTTCACCAAAACGAGCCAATTCACTTGATACCTTTAATCCACTTTGGTTTATTGCCGGAGTGTTTATTTCAAATTTCAATTTGCCTTCTACATCTTTAAAATTGATCATAGCGCCTTGCCGGGCCAAACCTTCCGTTTCGGTTATTAATAAAGTTGGTTTATTGCTTAGCACTGATTTTATCCTGTCAAAATCACTGGCTTGTTTCTCAGGTAGAAAAAGTAAATTTATTTTTTGATTCAGTTTGTTTTTGTCAACAGTAATTATTTTAATAGTTTGTGTTCCCGCTTTCTTAATTTCCGCCATCTCTTTTAAAAGGTCTGTAATTTCCGAATCTCCGTACACAGCCATCACAAAATCACCATCCTGATAGTTAGCAGGCCACTCGATATATTTAGTGAAATTGTAGAAAAACACCTTGTGAAACCTATATTTACTCTCCTGAGAAAACCCTGTTCTTGCTAAAAATAACAGGCAAAAAAGCACAATTAATTTAATTTGGATATTTCTCATCTTAAGTTTTCTCATTTAAAGGCAAAAAGTAGCTATTTTTAAGTGAAAAAAGAAGAGAATATCTATTAACACTCAATAATTGACTACGAATAATAAAAAGAAGTGCTCCTTTTCAACTAATCATCTAATTTCATACTTTTTGTGATTGCTTCAAATTAAAGATTCAATACCCTAAATATTTATTAGCTTTGTATATATTTTAGGAATAAGTATGCTTGACAGATTAAAAAATATTAAAGATCGTTTTGAGGAAGTGGGTCAACTGATGGTGCAGCCCGATGCTATGTCTGATATGAAAAAGTTTACCCAGCTTAGTAAGGAATATTCAGACCTGGAAAAAGTGGTGAAGGAATATGATAATTACTTAAAGATATTAGATGGTTTAAAACAAGCGAAAACCATTTTAGAAACAGAAAAGGATCCGGGCTTTAGGGAAATGGCTAAAATGGAATTGGAGGAACTCAACCCCCAGAAGGAAAAGCAGGAAGAAATATTGAAAAAAATGTTAATTCCTAAAGATCCTAAAGATGAGAAAAATGCAGTTCTGGAAATTAGAGCAGGTACGGGTGGAGATGAAGCAGCCATTTTTGCAGGCGATTTATTTAGGATGTACCAGCGCTTTGCTGAAAAAAACTCACTAAAGTTAACAGTACTTGATTTAACAGAAGGCACCTCAGGGGGATATAAAGAAATTATTTCCCAAGTGACAGGTACCGAACCTTACGGCACGCTGAAGTATGAATCGGGCGTGCATAGAGTACAAAGAGTGCCCGCCACCGAAACTCAGGGCAGAGTGCACACTTCAGCAGCTACGGTAGCGGTGTTGCCGGAAGTAGATGAAGTGGAAGTTGAAATTGACATGAACGAAATCCGAAAAGACACCTATTGCTCTTCAGGGCCTGGTGGGCAGTCTGTGAATACCACCTATTCTGCTGTGCGTTTAACCCACTTACCTACAGGCATGATAGTTACCTGCCAGGATGAGAAGTCGCAACTGAAAAACTTTGATAAAGCACTAAAAGTATTGCGTTCACGTTTATACGAAATAGAATTAGCCAAGCAAATGGACGAAATTGGAGCACAAAGAAAAACAATGGTGCGCAGTGGAGATCGTTCCGAGAAAATTCGTACGTATAACTATCCGCAAGGAAGGGTAACAGACCATAGAATTGGTTATACAGTGCACAATTTGCCGGCTATCATGAGTGGAGAAATTGAAGATATTATTGAAAACTTACAGATTGCAGAAAACGCGAGTAAACTCAATGAAACTACCTAAAATAATACTGGGAGTCATTCTATTTCAGATATTTGGTGGCTTATTGATTTCTTCCTGTTCTTATGATCCTGAGATTTCTGAAGAACCGGTAAGTCTCATATTTTCTACAGATACCATTCAATTCGACACTATTTTTGCTGAACGGAAGAGTATTACCCAACGCCTAATAGTTAAGAACCCATCGAGTAAGGCAATTGCTATTGATGAAATTAGCTTATTAGAAGGCTTAAATGATTTCAATTTAATACTCAATGGGCGGGTGGGCAAGAGTTTTTCAAACCAACAACTTTTAGGGAACGACAGCCTGCTCTTATTAATAGAAGCTAAAATAGATCAAACCGATGAAAATAACCCTTTTGTCATTAGAGATGCCCTCCAATTTTTGAATAAAAGCACTTTACAATCAGTAATTGTAGAAGCCTACGGGCAAAATGCAAACTATTTGAGTAATTCTGTTGTAGCATGCAACACCATATGGACAGCCAAGAAACCTTATGTATTGTCAAATAATATTTTAATTGATTCTGCCTGCACACTCACCATTGAAGCTGGAACCAAAATTTATAGTGCCAATAATTCTTTTATTTTAGTTGATGGCACAGTTGTGGCAGAAGGTACATTAGAGCAACCCATTATTTTTACTAACGACAGATTAGATGAGCCTTTTTCCAGTACTCCGGGTCAGTGGGGAGGTTTGGTATTTCTCGCCAACAGTAATAATAATTCGCTGAACTATGTGGACATTAAAAATGGCATTGTGGGTTTAAACCTGAATGTTTTTGACCAGGATGGGCTGCCAGATGTGAATGTTACCAACTCTAGGGTGGGGAATATGTCATTTGCGGCAGTGCTATCTTTAAACAGTGATTTTTCAGCTTTGAATAGTGTTTTTTACCAAAGCATATCTGGAACAGTTACCCATTTAGGAGGAGGTTCAGCCTCCTATTTACATTGCACCATTGCCAATTATTTCAATGTAGCCAGAGAGCAACCCGCAGCCTTCTTTTCAGACTTTGCGATTGATAATGACGATAACCAGATTTTAAACCCGATGGAAGTGGAATTGATAAATACGATAATTTATGGGAGAATTAGTGAAGAAGTAGGGTTTTTTGAGCAATTAGAAGGTAATTTAACCTTGAATTTCTCGCATTCACTATTTAGAACAGGATTAGAAAGTCTGAACCAAAATAATTCAATAATCAATGAAGATCCATTATTTAACCGGCCAGCTAATTTTGATTTTCGCGTATTAAGTAACTCTCCTGCTATTGGAAATGGAGTGAATAAAGAAGTTAATTTGGATATTGTAGGCAATCCCCGTGGGGCAACGCCTGCCATTGGCGCTTATGAATTTTTTGAGTTAGAAGAAGAGAATCTCAATTGAAATTAACTCCCTAGCTCACTTTTTCTCTTCCTCATTTTCTGCTTTTTCCAGTTTTTTAATGTAGCGGTTTAGACCAAAGGTCATACCCCAGATAAGCAACGCAAGTAAAGTAAATTCCATTGCCTGATCTTCTGCATGACGCAATGCGTACCAGAATACCAAGAATAATAGAGCAAATAGTATCCAATAAATTTTTCTTAAGAACTTAATATTTTTCATTTCAATAGTGCATAAGCAGCTTCAACATAGGCATGTACATCTTTCGGATGCTCCCCTTCATAAATTTTATCTCTTTGTTTGCCCAGCCTTACGACCACAGCATTTTTATCTTCCAATACAAATATATACTGTCCTAAAATACCCCTGGCATAAGGAATTTGCTTTCCATTATAGTCTAAAACCCACCACTGGTAGCCATAATGAGGTATAATCTCATCTGTTCCTATTTTATTGTAGGGACTGGTGGCTACTTCAATATACTCAGCTGAAACTACTTTTTCTCCATTCCATTGCCCATTATTAAGTACCAACTGTCCAATTCTTGCGAAATCCCTGGCCGTACTGTTAAAGCAACAGAAGGCTTTTTCCATACCACCTGATTTGTCTAAGCTCCATAATGCATCATTTTCAGCGCCAATTTTTCTCCATAGTCGGTTGGTAGCATATTCACTGATAGAAAGTCCGGTAGCGGCCTCAATAACTTCAGCTAAAACCTGCGTATTAATGCTTTTATAGGCAAACTCCTGTCCCGGCTCCTGTTCTACTTCTAAATTGTCCACTAAACTTTTTAATTCTTCTCCATAATAAGCCTGGGTGGTAGCAGAAAACGGACTCATATAGGCTTCATCCCATTTTATGCCTGAGGTCATACTTAGTAGGTCTTTAATCTTTATTTCCGATTTTTCTCCCTCAACAAATGAGGGTAGAAAATCAGCAACAGGCTGAAATACACTTTCTATTTTACCCTCCTCAATGGCAATGCCCACCAGTAAACTCACGATGCTTTTGGCTGCCGAAAAGGAATTTGAAATGTCGGTTTCATCATAGCCTAAATAATATTGTTCAAACAAAATGGAGGTATCTTGCACTATCAGAAAAGCTGTAGTTTCATACTTGTCTAAAGTCTCCTGGTAAGTTGACCCGAGTTCATATTTATTGTAATTCGGTGAAAATCGCCATGGTTGTGGATTACTGGCGGTGACTACCCTGTTTTCAAATATTTCATAATCATCTATATTGGCGGTAAGGTGAATAAATGCCCTTTGTGCATAATTAGGCAATAGAATATAGGCAATAATTAGTAAGATTATCAGAAATAGGAGGACACGGACTATCTTTTTCACTTTTTAAATTGATTTCTTGATTGTGTGAAGGCAAAGTTAGGGTTTATTATGAAATGTTGTCAATTTTTAAATCTGTGTACAACTAATCAAATTGAATAAAGTCATGATTTTGTCAAAGCATTCAAAATTTTTTGCTGGATTACAAATAATGATGGCAGGTATAGACGCTCATCCTTCTGTAAAAGGGACTAAGAGGGATTAATTAGACAAATTGTTAACGTTAAATGCGCTAAATGTATGCCTCAAAGCATTTGACTACGCCCATTGAGGGCTTGTTTGATTGCAAATTATATACAGACAGCTTTAAAAAACCTCTCCATGGGTTTGCTGTATTATTTTTTTGGCCAAACGCGGAAATTTCTCTATCAATTTTACCGCTAGCGTGGATCTACCTGAATGGCCAAATAAATTTTGCGTGGTTCTGCCATACCATAGCCTTTTGGCAAAATGCTTCTGCCACGTTTTAGCATAATTTTCTTCTACAGCTTTTCTGGAGTCTAATTTATAAGCGTAAAAACCGATCAGCACCTGAGCAGCTATATAGCCCGAATGAATGGCCATAGCCATACCATTTCCACATAGCGGGGTAATTAATCCAGCAGTATCACCTGCCATTAGCATATGATTTTCCACTGATTTTTTCTTTTCGAAAGAGATTTCATTGATTACTTCAGGCTTTTCCCTCAAAAATTGGGCTCTGGTGAATATATCTTTCAAAATAGGGTTTTGATGTAAAATAGCCTTTTCCATTTCTGGAATACCGGCATGGTCTTTTAAATTTTCCCTCCTGCTGAGGTAGCAGATATTCACCATATTCTCTTCCACATGACTTACTCCGCAATAGCCTCCGGGGAAATTAAACAAGCCAATTTCATCTTTTGGGTAATCTAAATACGCATGGTATTTCACTCCAATAAAAGGGGATTTCTTATTGATAAAATCTCTGTTGAAGGTTTTGTCTAATTTAGCCCGTTTACCGTAAGCATTGATTACAAATTCTGCACTTAAAACCTTACCACTTTTAAGCGCGACATTAAAATTGTCATCCCGGAAATCAATTTGAGTTACTTCTTCTCCACATTGAACATCCACGCCTACATCTACTGCCTTCTTATATAAGAATTCATCCAAAGTATAGCGGCTGATGCCGAAACCGCCAAGAGGCAATTGAATCTCTGCAGTTTTTCCAGCAATATCAGATAAAACGAAACGGTTCAGTTGGGAAGGATTAAAATGCGATGGAAATAAATCCATCTGCTTTAAAAAGGGTACTACCTCGTTGGAAATATACTCTCCACATACCCTATGGAAGGGATAATGTTTCTTTTCAATTAATAAAGTTGCGACATTGCTCTTTTGTAAGACTATAGCCGCTACTAATCCGGCAAGACCGCCCCCCACTATTATTACCTTTTGTTGCTTGTTTTCCAAACTATTAATTGTTTTGATCGATAAACACTACAAACTCTAAGTAGTTTATATTCAACCGTTGAAAATCACTTAAAATACTACATCACCCCGTAAAAGCTTTGGTTTATAGGCTACTAGACTAGTAAAAATCATTACCTTTGCGGCTTGTTTAAAAATATGTGGACGAAACTAGCTCATAACGTAATAAAATATAGGCTCTTCCTGATCATCTTTTTGGCTCTAGTGACCATTTTTATGGGTTACCGTGCCAAAAATATTCAAATGGATTATGATCTGGCTCAAATGGTGCCCGATACCGATGAAGATTTCATTGCACTGAAGCAATTTAAAGAACTTTTTGGTGATGATGGCAATATATTAGCAATTGGTATAAAAGATAGCAGTATTTATGAGCCACAAAATTTTGCGCGACTCAATTATTTAGCCAAGGCCATTGGTGATATTAATGGTGTAAATAATGTGCTTTCTATCGCTAACCTTCAGCAATTGCAAAAAAATACTGAGGAGCAACGCTTTCAGATGCAGCCGTTAAATGATGACTTGCCCACCACACAGGAAGGCTTAGATAGCCTGCTCCAGAAAATAGCTGACGAGAAATTTTATTCAGGGCAATTACTCAACTTTGATAACGGTGCTACGGCCATAGTTATTTCAGTAGATGAAAAAGTGCTCAATTCTGCAGATAGGCAAAGGCTCATGGATGATATTATTCAGGTGGGCGATGCTTTTGAAGATAAAACCAGTATTGAGCTTCATTATGCAGGACTGCCTTTTGTGCGCTCCATCATGATGGGAAAGGTAAAGCAGGAAATCATCAAATTATTGGTGCTTTCAGTTATTGTCACTGCCATCATTTTACTTATCTTTTTCCGCTCCTGGGATGCTGTATTATTCCCTTTAGTGGTAATTTTTTCAGTGGTGATTTGGTCAATGGGTACCCTGGATCTTCTTGGCTATAAAGTAACTATCCTTACGGGACTTATTCCTACTATAATAGTCGTCATAGGTATCCCCAATAGTATCTACCTGCTCAATAAATACCATCAGGAATTTGATTTACATGGTAATAAAATAAAAGCCATTAGCACCATTGTGCGAAAAATTGGTGTGGTAACCTTGATTACCAATTTTACAACTGCAGTCGGATTTCTTGTGCTGGCCGTAACCGACATTAAATTATTGCGTGAGTTCGGCATTGTGGTGGGTATTAATATCTTCGCTACATTTTTTGTAAGTATTATCTTAATACCGGCAGTTTTTTCATATTTACCTGAGCCAGGTCGAAAGCAGCTTAAGCATCTCAACTTCAAAATGACTGATTTCGCCATTAAATGGTTGAATAATGCAGTGCATGGGCATAGAATTAAAATTTATATTGCCACAGTTATCATCGTAGCTACTGCTTTTGTAGGTGTTTTTAGAATCAACTCTATCAGTTTTATGGTGGATGATTTGCCTGAGGATGGCAAAACAAAAACAGATTTAAGGTTCTTTGAGCAAAACTTTAGTGGAATAATGCCGCTGGAAGTTGCTATAGATACCCAAAAGAAAAGAGGCATTACGCAATTAAATACACTAAAAAAGGTAGAGCAGTTCGAAACATTCCTGGATAGTATTCCAGCTATCAGCCAACCTGTTTCCATAGTAAGCATGGTGAAGGCTTCCCGTCAGGCCTATTATAATAATAACCCGGCATATTACAGCTTGCCTACTCAGCGCGATTATAATTTTATTCTGCGCTATTTAAAGCAAGAGGAAGATCAGAAGTCGATAATGAGCAACTTTACTGATGATAATTTGCAAACTATGAGAATCTCCCTAAAAGTAGCAGATATTGGATCAGATAAAATGGATGTTCTGGTAGAAGATGTGATTAAGCCTAGAATGCATCAGATTTTTGAAGATACAGACTTTGATATTGTGGTAACCGGCACTACTCCTATTTTTGTGAAGGGCAACAGATATCTGGTAGAAAATCTAAGGTTGAGTTTGCTTGTGGCTTTTGTGGTAATCGCTTTTGTGATGGGTATTTTATTCTCCAATCTAAAAATGATATTGATATCGCTGGTTCCCAATGTAATTCCACTAATAATGACTGCCGGAATTATGGGTTACTTCGGTGTGCCTCTTAAACCAAGTACGGCACTTATTTTTAGCATCGCATTCGGTATTTCGGTGGATGATACCATTCACTTTTTGGCTAAATACAGGCAAGAGCTTTTCGCCAATAATTTCTTTGTACCGATAGCGGTTACAAAAACCTTACAGGAAACCGGGAAAAGCATGATTTATACTTCCATAGTGCTATTTTTCGGATTTATTGTATTCGTAGCCTCTGATTTTGGCGGCACAGTAGCCTTAGGATTTCTGACATCTGTTACTTTATTAGTGGCAATGCTTACAAATTTGATTGTTTTACCTTCACTTTTACTTACTTTTGACAGCGGAAAACGCAGAAGAGATTCTCATCCATTGATTGAGCAATACGATGATGGGTTCTACCGAGCGGAAGATGATGAGGAGATTGACCTCAAGCAAATCAGCAAGGAAAGCGTTATCGTTAGACGCGAGGGTTCAAAAGATAAAAATACAAAATAGAAATGGGTCAATACAAAGAGTACAAAAACCTGAATTATGCCGATCTGGCAGATGATATATTAAGCTATTGGAAAGAAAATAACATCTTCCAACAATCTATTGATACCCGAGAAGGCAACCCTACTTTTACCTTCTATGAGGGACCTCCCTCTGCTAACGGAACGCCCGGCATTCACCACGTGATGGCCCGTACCGTAAAAGACATTTTTTGCAGATATAAAACTTTAAAAGGCTTTCAGGTAAAAAGGAAAGGTGGATGGGATACCCACGGTTTACCTGTTGAACTTCAGGTAGAAAAAGAACTGGGCATTACCAAAGAAGATATAGGAAAGAAAATATCCGTAGAAGAATATAACCAAAGATGCCGTGAAGCGGTAATGAAATATAAAGGTGAGTGGGATGATCTTACCTTAAAAATGGGCTATTGGGTTGATTTAGATAACCCTTACATCACATTCGAAAGAGAATACATGGAAACTCTCTGGCACTTGCTGAAGAAGTTTTTCGATAAAGGATTATTGTACAAAGGTTATACAGTGCAGCCATTTTCACCTGCTGCGGGTACTGGTTTAAGTTCCCATGAACTCAATCAACCAGGCACCTACCGAGATGTAAAAGACACTTCTGTTACTTCACAATTTAAAGTGAAGAAAACGGATAAATCAGCCTTTCTTTTTGAGGAAGAGAATGAAGATGTACGCATCCTGGCATGGACTACCACCCCTTGGACATTGCCTTCCAACTGTGCTTTAGCCATAGGAGAGAAGATTGATTATGTTAAAGTGAAAACCTTCAATCCTTATACTTTTGAGCCTGTTTCAGTAATTTTGGCAAAAGCATTAGTGGGTAAGCATTTCTCGGAAAAAGCAAAAGACATTGCTCTGGTTGATTATAAAAAAGGGGATAAATTAATTCCTTTTGAAATTAAGCAAAGCTTTAAAGGAACTGATCTAATGGAAGTTCGCTACGAACAATTGATGCCCTACGTAACTTCTGACGAATTAGAGCAAAATGCTTTCCGAGTAATCCCTGGAGATTTTGTAACCACCGAAGATGGTACTGGTATTGTTCACACCGCCTCTGTTTTTGGTGCAGACGATTTCCGAGTAGCGCAGCAAAATAATGTGCCGGCTGTAATGGTGACCGATGAGCAAGGTCAGCCTGCCCCCTTAGTGAACAAGCAAGGCAAATTTGTGGCCGAGGTAACTGATTTTGCCAATAAATTTGTAAAGGAAGAATACTACGATGATGCCACGCGAAACGAAGCGGATTTTAAACCGACCGATGTTTTAATCGCCATAAAGCTGAAGGAAGATAATAAAGCCTTTAAAGTAGAAAAATATGAACACTCCTACCCACATTGCTGGCGTACGGATAAACCCATTTTATATTACCCATTAGATTCGTGGTTCATCAAAACTACCGCCATGAAAGATAGATTGGTGGAGCTGAATAAAACCATTAACTGGAAACCGGCATCTACCGGAGAAGGCAGGTTTGGCAACTGGCTGGAGAATTTGGTAGACTGGAACTTAAGTCGCTCACGCTACTGGGGTACTCCATTGCCAATTTGGGTAACGGAAGATAGAAAAGAGCTTAAATGTATAGGGTCTTTACAAGAATTAAGGGATGAAGTAAATAAATCTGTGAAAGCCGGCTTTATGCAAGGTGAATTAGCGGAGGATTTTGATTTACACCGTCCTTATGTGGATGATGTTTTTTTGGTAAGCGATACTGGTCAGAAAATGACACGCGAGCCAGATTTGATAGATGTTTGGTTTGATTCAGGTGCCATGCCTTATGCACAATGGCATTATCCTTTTGAAAACCAAGAGATATTTGATAAAAACTACCCTGCAGACTTTATTGCAGAAGGAGTAGATCAAACCAGGGGCTGGTTTTTTACTTTACATGCCATTGCCGGGATGCTGTTTGATAAAGTGGCCTTTAAAAATGTAATCGCCAACGGCTTGGTATTGGATAAAGACGGTAATAAGATGTCCAAGAGATTGGGCAATGCCATCAACCCATTTACTACGCTAAAGAAATACGGTCCGGACGCTACACGTTGGTACATGATCAGCAATGCCAACCCGTGGGATAACCTCAAATTCAATATGCAAGGCGTGGAGGAAGTTCAAAGAAAATTCTTCGGAACTCTGCAAAACACGTATAATTTCTTCGCTTTATATGCCAACCTGGATGGGTTCACTTTTGAAGATGATTATATCCCTTTGAGCAAAAGAACAGAAAGTGATAGATGGATTTTATCTAAATTGCATTCATTAGTTAAAGCTACTAACGAAGCATACGATCAATATGAGCCTACCCGTGCAGCTCGTCTGATTCAGGAGTTTGTAGCAGATGATTTAAGCAACTGGTATGTGCGTTTGAACAGGAAACGGTTCTGGAAGGGTGAATATAATGAAGATAAAAAATGCGCTTATCAATCTTTATATGAGTGTTTAGAGAAAATTGCCATCATTTCGGCCCCAATTGCCCCATTTTACATGGATCAGTTGTTTAAAGATTTGAATGAAGTGAGTAAAAGAGACACTTCACTTTCAGTCCATCTGGTAGATTACCCCACTGCAGACGAGCAGGTAATAGACAAAGCTTTAGAGGAAAGAATGTACTTGGCGCAACTGATTAGTTCTTTAACGCACTCTATACGTAAAGTGCAAAAAATTAAAGTACGACAGCCATTGGCTAAAATTTTAGTGCCTGTATTGAATGAAAAAACCAAGCAGCAAATACAAGCGGTGGAAGACCTTATCCTTTCTGAAGTGAATGTGAAAGCCGTTGAATATATTGATGATGCTTCCGGAGTCTTGGTGAAAAATGTGAAGCCGAATTTTAGGAAACTAGGTCAGCATTTCGGACCTAAAATGAAGTTGGTAGCTAATATAATCAATGAATGGGGTCAGAAAGAAATTGCCACCATTGAAAGAGAGAATCAAATCAGCATCAGCTTAGAAGGTGAGGAGGTTACTTTGCTTTTGGAGGATGTGGAGATAACCTCCAAAGATATCCCGGGCTGGTCGGTGGCTACCGAAGCAGGTATTACCGTGGCTTTAGATATTAACATTGATGATGAGCTGAGGAAGGAAGGCATTGCCAGAGATTTGGTGAACAGGATCCAAAACTTGCGCAAGGACCAGGGCTTGGAAGTGCAGGATAAGATCCATGTATTGGTGGAACAAGGCGATACTTTGGTGGATGAAGCCATAAATCAAAACAAAGCCTATATTTGTGAGGAAACTCAGGCACTTTCATTAAATTTGAAGGCGAATGTTAACAATGGTACAACCTTTGAGATTGATGAATTAACAATTAAACTATCCATTTCCTTATAAAAATTTAAACGAGTGAAGTATTCTAAGTATTTTTTCCTGACCATAGCCATTATTATCCTCGATCAGGCTGTTAAGTTGTTTGTTCATTTCAATATGGAATTAGGCTCCGGTGGGCAGATTCCAGTTTTTGGTGATTGGTTCAAATTATACTACACCTTAAATCCGGGAATGGCTTTTGGGATGCAATTTGGCTCAGAATATGGAAAATTGGGCCTAACCTTATTTAGGTTAGTGGCCATGGTTTTTATAGCTTATTATTTATATAAACTAGCGAAAGACAATACTCACCCGGGTGTGTTGTGGAGCATGGCTCTTATTTTAGGAGGCGCCATGGGGAATGTGATCGACAGTACTTTTTATGGTGTTTTTCTTGATAATGCACCTTATAACTCCATCACTCCCTGGTTCCACGGGCAGGTAGTGGATATGTTTTACATAGATATTTGGGAAGGCCGAGTAGCAGAGTGGGTACCTTTTTGGGGTGGTGATTACCTATCACTTTGGCCCATCTTTAACATAGCGGATGCCTCAATTTTCACGGGAGTAGCCATTATTTTGGTATTTCAAAAGAGGTTTTTTGGGGATAAAGATGTACAGGATTAATAAGATGGTTATATATATATAAGATAAATTGTAGTCTTTATTCTACTTTCATCACTTATATCTTATTAACCTTTTACATCCTGTTCTGACATTTTATTGGCTTGGCTAACATTCCCAGTCAAATCATATATTTTCTTAAAGAGGTGATTTTAAATGACTGTGCAGTTATTGCTACTTTTTCGCACTCATCATCGCTTCAATAATAGGATACCGTAACTCCACATAATTGTCGGTGTTCGAGAGATAAATAATCACTAAATCATCATTTAAGCCTCTCATTATTTGAGATTTATAGCCATTTGCACTACCATTATGTCCAGCAAATATATGTTTTTCCCCATTAATTACCGGGTCATTTAGATACCAGCCAAATCCATATTTTATTGTATTGCTATAGGGCGTAAAGGTTGTTTGTATTCCTTCCTTTGAGAGCAATTTATTTCCTCTTAAAGCCTGGTCCCATTTAAATAAATCTTCTACCGTAGAATACATTGCCGCAGCTGAAAATGATTGTGACATGTGCCATTTTTGAGCCTTTTGGAAGCTATTTCCCTTTTTAATATGACCTGAAGCGAATTTTTCCTGGATAATTCCTTCCGTATAATATCCTGTATTTTTCATGTCTAGTGGCACAAGTATGTTTTCTTCTAAAAGTGTTGCGAAGTCCTTATTAGTTACCTTCTCCAGTATGACTCCGAGTAAATAGTATCCAACAATATCGGAATACTTGAATTGAGAGCCAGGTTGAAATTCTAAGTCTGTTTCACAATATTTTTCGATAAATTCTTCCTGAGGCATCGGTCGATTACGTTCTTTCAGATCGGCATTGAGAATACCATGTGTATGGGTGAGCAAGTGCCGTATGGTAATCTTATCTCCAGTTTCCTTTCTGAAGTCTGGCAGATAAGTGGTAATTGGAGCATCCAGATTTAGCTTCCCGGCTTCAACCGACTGCATTACCAGCAAGGCAGTAAACTGTTTGGACATCGAGCCAATTAAAAATTTATGATCCATTTTATTGGGAATTTCAGACGAATAATTAGCCATTCCATAAGCTTTCTGAAGGATTGTCTCCCCCTCTTTCCCAACTAAGACTACACCATTTAAATGGTTGTTGGAATCTATTTCATCGAGAATCTGTGAAATTTTATGAATCTGAGCATAAGTTGAAAAGGTTGTAAAGAGGAGGAGTAAAATGAATAGGCTTTTCTTTTTTCTATATCCTATACCAATTAGTCTCAACATGATTAATGAGATGGCTGGATATTCAAGATAAATTGTATCTGGTTCTATTTTCATCAGGTTCATATTATTAATCATGCACATCCTGTTCAGACATTAATTTTCACCCTCAAATCCACTCAAGGTTCTCTACAGTTTGGTCTACTTTAAGCTTCCCCGTATGTTGAGTGGTTTTAGGCTCTATCAGCATGACTTTTACCTCTTCTCCATTGGTGTAGGGTCTGTGTTCTACTCCCTTTGGCACAATCAAAATCTCGCCCGGTACGGTTGAGAGGGTGGTTCCGTCTCGGTAGTCCATCAATAATGTACCACTAATGACGACAAACATTTCATCCTCTTCCTCATGGCTGTGCCATACCAATTCGCCCTTAAGTTTTGCCAGTTTAACATAGTTTTCATTTAACTCTCCTATGATGTAGGGATGCCAGTGGTTATTAATCTTTGTAAATTTTTCATTTAAGTTAGTTTTCATAAACCGCCAATTATGTTGAGTAATACAGGCATCATTTTTACCAATGCTTCAGGAGCAAATGTGAGCTCAATTTATCATTTTTCTGAAACAAGTACTGATTTTCTTATCTGAAATTAATAATTAACTACTTGTAACAACTTTTGGCTTTTTTGATTCTTGTTAAAGATAATTTGTGAATGGAGAGTAGGGCTTGGTGCTACCATTTAGTGAATAGGTTTGTTGTTCAATTCTGATTTTAAATGGTCTTCAAAGGCTGACTAATTTGGAAAAACCCTCTATTACTATTTTACGTTTTCCTAGTGCTTACAGTCAATTCCGCCAATATGAAAATAAACTTACTTCAATTTCTTTCAAAGTACGCCACTTTTTCTGAAGAAGATATTCATATTATAGAGACTCAAAACATCGTCAAAGAATATAATAAGGGTACTGTTCTTCTAAGTGAAGGTCAGCAAGCCAAGGATTGTTTTCTGGTATTGAATGGATGTGTGCGCAGCTATTATTTAAAAGATGGGGAAGAGAAAAACATTGATTTTTTCTTGGAAAATGATCCCATTGTTCCGGTAAGTTATGTTCGTAATGAACCTTCGCACTACTTTATTGAATGTATGGAAGATTGCGTGCTCTCAAATGGGAATTCAGATCGAACAGAAAAATTTCTGCAATCATTTCCTCAGTTCGCTCCGCTCTTTAGAAAAATTAGTGATGACCTGCTGGCGAATCAACAAATATCATCTGACACATTTCGAAACCTGACCCCAGAAGAGCATTATTTGAAAATCAGGGAATTAAAACCTGCATTATTGGAAAGGATTCCTCAATATCACATGGCAAGTTATCTTGGTATAAAACCGCAATCTCTCAGCCGAATACGGAAACGACTGACCCGGTCAAAATAATTTTCAAATTTCACTCAATCTTTAGCACGAAGTTAACCCAGGTGAATGCATGGCAGCTGAAATGCTCCGACTTTTGTATAATAAACCAATACAATCGTCAATTTTATGCAAATTCTAAAAGTCAGCAACAATTGGAAAGCATTTTTTTGCTTTTATCGTCTAATTCTTCTCGCACTAGTCGGTTCAATCCTTTTTAGCTGCACTACTCAAAGGGGAATCCGACTTAGAAACAAGAGCATCAAGGAGTGGGAAGCCTATGAGTGGAAGCAAATAAAGAAAAGACCCGATGGTCAATTTCAAAATTGGGAAGCATATTCAAAAACAGTTAAAAACTCTCGGTTCAAGGCCTTCAAGATCGCAGGAATTATTCATGCCACCCCAAAGGAAGCTGTGGAAGCTTTATTGTACAGAATAATTCATTGGCAGAAATTTTACACCGAAAAAGAGGCGTACTTTGATGTGCTTGAAAATGATTCAAACGACCTGCTGGTGTACTCTATATTTAAACTTCCGTTCCCATTCAAGGACAGATCTATGTGTGAAAGGTTCAAAATTGAAAAGAACACGAATTCTGGTGTTTATAAAATCACCTGGCATCAGGAATGGGAGAAAGCTCCTGCTGAAACAGGGATCGTTAGAATGCCAATCGCTACCGGCTCTTGGATTTTTGAACCAAAAAGCCAGAATACCAGCAAGGCAACTTATGAGGTCTATACTGACCCAGGTGGATCCCTTCCTGCATGGATGTATAATTTTACTGTAGAGAAAGGTCTACCAAAAGAGCTTGACAATATTGAAGACATCGTAAACCGATTAAAGTCAACTGCCGCAAATAAGTAGATAATCAGATAAGCACTTTATTCATCCGTAGTTAAATATTCAATTCACTTCAAATGAAAAATATACCAAGCCCCATTATGTCGCTGAAAAAATCAGCAATTATTGCCGGAATAGCCTACCTGATTGCCATTTTCGTAACGCTCTATTCCTGGATAAACCCACTTATTATTTTGGGAGATGAAGTTAACACCTTCATTAATATTACTTCGAACCAATTCCTTTTTCGACTGGCTATTGTCTGTTGGCTCATTGTAATAGTTGCCGATACTGTTGCCGGATGGGCACTATATCATTTCTTCTATCAAACCAATCAAGCAGTTTCTTTATTGGCATGGATCTTTCGTCTAGTCTTTGCACCGATTATGGCCATGGCCGTATTTCAATGGGTTCATGCTTTACAATTAATTGGAAACACTTCTCATTCAACAGGTGAAATGATTAATGCATTGCAAAACGATGCGATGTTTTATTTTGTAGGATATGAGTATGCCGTTAATATTGCCTTCATGATATTTGGACTACATGTGGTAGTAATTGGTTATCTATCCTACACATCAGGACATGTACCTCGACTGCTTGGCGTTTTTCTGATGATTGCAGGGGTCGGGTATCAAATAGATTGCTTTGCAAGTTTCTTATCCCCTGCTTATGCAAACTATGAGCACGGATTCTTAATTACGATTGCAATTCCTGCGTTTTGCTCTGAATTCATACTGACACTATGGCTACTTATTAAAGGTTCACGGTTAAAAGAGGTAAGTTATGAGCACCACTGAGGGACTACAGAATAGCGTATGCATGATTACAGGTGCGACCAGCGGCATAGGACAAGCGACTGCATTTAAACTCGCAGAAATGGGAGCAGAACTTTTTCTGGTCTGCCGAGATCAACTTAAAGCAGAACTTACTGCCCAAAGCATCGTTGAAAATACAGGTAACAGCCGAATAACATTGCTAATTGGTGATCTTTCTTCTCAAGCAGATATCCGTAGAATAACACTGGAGTTTTTATCCACTCAAAAGCCATTAACCATTTTGATCAATAATGCAGGTGTGTTTAATTTTAATCATAAAACTACTGTTGAAGGCATTGAAGAGATGTTTGCAGTCAACCATCTTGCCCCTTTTTTACTGACCAATCTACTTTTACCGGCTATGAGGCCTGGTTCTAGTGCCCGCATTATTAATGTCGCTTCTGGAGCACACTCGCTTGTTAAAGGGATAAATTTCCACGACTTAAATTTCAATACCGGTTTTAAAGCACTCAAAGTGTACAGTCATTCTAAACTTGCCAACGTATTATTTAGTCTAGAATTGGCAAAGCGACTAGAAGGGAGTAGCATTACTGTCAATACGGTTGACCCGGGTGAAGTGAGCACTGGACTGGGAGCTCAAAATGGGTGGATTGGCAAAATTTTTCAGCTATTGATGAAACCATTTTTACAGACCTCTGAAAAAGGAGCAAGAACATCTGTCTTTGTTAGTACATCACTTGAACTGGATGGGTTATCAGGAAAATATTTTAGAAATTGTCGTGAAAAGAAACCTAAACCGTGGGCTATTGATGAAGATGCTGCCAAAAAATTGTGGAAGGCTAGCGAAGAACTGACAAATATAAATCAATAGGAAATGAATATTATAAGCACTAAACCTTTTACTTTTCTTATATTGTAGAACATTAGAAATTACAAAAGAAAAACCCAGCCTATGAAAAGATTGCTCATTTTCATTGTCTTTTGTTCTATAAATACACGACCATGTGTAGCTCAGGAGGATAGTACACCTGTTAGTATTGGCTTTAATCATACAATTAAGTCTTCAAAATTAAATCAAGATAGAGCGATTCAAATCTATATACCAGATTGTTATTCTAATTCCGCCCGGGAATATCCTGTACTATATATTTTAGATGGACAATGGTATTTCTTGAGTGGTGTGGCGATTCAGACAGCCATGAAAACCCCTCGCGCTATTCCAGAAATGATTGTAGTAGGAATCAATACCAGCAATTCACTACGACAAAATTTATTTAGCAACGAAAATGAAAGGTTCACTGATTTTTTAGTCAAAGAAGTCGTTCATTATATAGATTCCAACTACAGGACAAGTGATGATCGACTGATTTTCGGATGGGAAGCCGCTGCTTATTATCTAAGCGAATTGATGATGCGACAAAGTGAAACCTTTAATGGATTTATCATAACTGATGGAGGTTATGCTTCCGAAGACCTAGTGAAAGAATTCACTTCGGAAAAAGAGGTGTACTTGTTCATGGCTAACTCCAGAAAGGATATTTATTATATAAGTTCTACGGATGCGTTCAATGAAGTACTAAAAAATAACGCACCCCAAAATCTCATCTGGAACTACAGTTTGTTTAATGATGAAGTGCATGAATCCCTGGCTCATTTGTCAATTTACAAGGGGCTAAAATATTACTATCATAATTATAATTCACCAGTTTTTGAAAGCATACAACAATATATCGATTTAGGTGGAATGGACTACCTGACTTCCTATTTCGAAGAACGGGCAGAAAGATTTAGCATGAATAAGAAAATAGATAATAGCATAAAAGATGCTCTCATTTGGCTAGCATGGAAGAGAAATAACTTTGAGTATTTTACTCTTTTTATGACCGAATTTGAAGATGTTTTAACGACAAAAAGATACGCTTCAGCCTATTGGCAAAATCGTTTCGGCCAATTTTACTTAAAACATAAAGATTTCCAAAATGCCATCAAATATTTTAAGGCAGGACTTACCAAATACCCAAACTCACAATTTGAAAAAGAATTGCAAGTAGGGCTTTCCAATGCCAAAAAAGGAGAGATTAATTAAAATGGAGTGTCGAAATAGAGAAAAATTGAATGAGTAAAATACATATTGTTTTTGGACCGCAAGGAGCAGGAAAATCAACATATTCAAAGAAATTAGCAGAAGAAGTTAAAGGAATTCACTTATCAATAGATAATTGGATGTGGAAATTGTATGGAGATGATGCTCCTAAATCAATGAGTCTAAGATGGATAATGGAAAGAGTTGAAAGATGCGAAAAGCTAATATGGGAATTGACGAAAGATATATCTAATCGAGATTGTGATGTGATACTTGATCTTGGTTTTACCAAAAGAGAAAAAAGAAAACTATTCCAGCAATTAGCCAAGAAACATGATAAAGAAATTGAATTGCACTATATATCTGCAAAACATTCCATTAGACGAAAACGAGTTTTAGATAGAAACGTGAATAAAGGTGAAACTTTCTCATTCGAAGTTACCCCAGGAATGTTTGATTTTATGGAAGGGGAATTTCATAAACCAACAGAAAGCGAATTAACCAATGCTATAATAATAGATACCAACCCATAAGAAGATGAGAAATAATAGCTCATTGATCGATTCAATTCTTATCTTTCATCGTTGATGGTAATATAAAATGATACACAGAAAAGAAAGCATATCACTATTGGATTACCCATTGTTCACTATAGTGAATCTGGAAATAGCCTCTGAGAATAATTTGGATTTACCTTCTGATGCTTGCGTAGTCCACAAAGGGGAGGGTAATATTTTTAACAATTCATTCTTTTTGCAAAATAATTTGCGTAACCAAATGATTACACTTATATTTGTAACCAATCAGTTACATATACTATGAGAAGAGATGTTTTTCAAGCAATAGCCGACCCAGTCAGAAGAGATATCATTGAAATGTTATCTGCAGAAGCACTTACGGTAAATGAGGTGGCTGAAAAATTTGAAATTAGCAGGCCTGCCATTTCAAAACACCTAAAGGTATTGAATGAATGTGGTATTGTCACTTTTAGTAAAACTGGCCGAGAGCGTTTATGCTTGATTCAAGCACAGGAATTAATTCCGGCTTTTCTATGGATCAAACAGTATCATAAACTGTGGGAAGATAGAATTGATTCTTTTGAAAATTACATGAATAAACTACAAACAAAAAAGAATAAAAAATGAGCGATTTAAAAAACAGAACTTTGACTATTGAAAAATCATTTAATGCACCACTTCAACAAGTATGGGATGCCTGGACGAAATCCGAGCATATTCTGAAATGGTGGGCACCGAACGGAATGGACATAAAAGTGATCAAACATGAATTTAAAGTCGGTGGAAAATGGAAATATGCCATGCCAATGCCTGATGGAAAAGAATTCATTTCAGAAGGAACCTACAAAGAGATTGTTGAATTGAAAAAGATTGTTTCTTCGGCTGATTTCAGACCTATGACAGAAGGTGTGGAATTACATACTTTCTTTGAAGCAGAAGGAGTGAAGACAAAATTTACTTTCAGCGTAGTTCATCCTACAGCCGAATATTGCAAACAACAAGAAGAAATGGGTTTTTACAACGGATGGGGCTCTGCTCTGGATAGATTGGAAACAGTTCTTAAAACAATAAATGCCCAGGGTAATGAGTAGTAAAGCACGAAAGATTATTTACCTCCTTACGACCGTTTTACTTACAGCAATGATCGTTGCAACGATTGGAAACAGTATTTTTAATCCTGAATTTGCAACTCGGTTTTCGGACATCGGTTTTCCGGTATATTTGATTATCCCGCTGATGATTGCTAAAGGACTGGGATTAATTGCGATTTGGTCAAACAGATTTGATTTCTTGAAGGATTTAGCTTATTCGGGCTTTTTCTTTCTTTTCCTGATAGCGATGCTGGCGGAGATACATGCTCCGGTTCCGGGTTACTTCTCGCCACCTATTGCACTAGTATTTCTTGTAATATCATATACCCTGCGAAAAAGATTAGGGCTTCAAAAAAAAGAACAGTTCCAGACCCTTTAACCCAAGGTTTTAAAGCTTATTTTACTGTTCGAGAGGTAGAAACTTTTTTTTTGTAAAAGAGTAAAATCTCTATCTAAAGAATATTCTTACTAAGTGCCATAGTTTGCTTAAATTGTCTTCAGTAAATTATGGAGCAACTAAAAAACTGTATAGCGAGTCAGGTCGATATCGACAAAAAGTCTTTGGAATCCATCCTGTCGTACTTTGAGGTTGAAATTATCAAAAAAGGAGATTACTTTCTCAAGTCCGGCCAGCGATGTCGGAAGATGGCTTTTATTGAATCCGGTTATTTCAGGATGTATGACGTTGCTGATGGAAAAGAAATAACGTTATGGATAGGTTCCAGCGGTAAATTCATCACTTCAGTATCCAGTTTTGTTTTTGAGGATGAAAATTATTGGAATATTCAGGCATTAACAGACTGTAGGATTCTTGTTATCAGCAGAGAAAGTCATTTTGCCCTTTGTAAAGAGCAGGTTAAATGGCTGGAATTTGATAATACACTGCTTGCCCGTTCCTTCGCTCTTTTGGAGAAAAGAATGTTTGCTCATCTGCATACCACAGCGCAGCAAAGATTTGAACAGTTATTAGAGGAAGAACCAGAGCTTTTTAATAGTGTGCCCTTACACTACATCGCTGCTATGCTAGGTATCACAGCAGAATCATTGAGCAGATTGCGAAAAAACAGTATTCGGACTATTTCTTAACATTTGTCAAGAGATCGGGACGATGTTTAAGGGATATTTGTCAAAACAAATATTCTAAAGATGAACAGACTACAATACAGTTTACTCTTCAATGCTATTTTTTCAGGAATTTTCGGAATCATATTGATTTTCCTAAATCAACAGCTCGCTCGCATTTTCGAAACCTTCAACAATACTGTGTTTTGGATAACCGGCATCGCATTAATTTTCTTTGCCATCACCATCGGATATGAGGTTGTCAGGCAGAGAGCCTTAGCGGTTTTATGGATTATTACGCAGGATGCTCTGTGGGTCATCGGGAGTATAATCATTTTAGCAACAGATCCGTTTAATATCTCATTCTCTGGAGAAATAATGATTCTTGCAGTTGCAATCATTGTGCTCTTTATGGCTGTAAATCAATCCAGCGCATTGGCAAAGATGGATAGCAACCCTGAGAAAGCAGGGAAAAAGTGGCGATTTGAGCGGATTGTAAGAGCTGATAAGAAAAATGTTTGGAAACTGATTTCAGATGTAGGTAACTATCACATGTTTGCGCCAAATATCGATGATGTGCAAATAATTTCGGGAGAGGGAATTGGAATGGTGCGTACATGCTCTCACGGGAAGGATAATTGGGCAGAGACCTGTACCCTATGGACTGCAGAAAAAGGCTACGCTTATACAGTGCACACGGATGTGCCCGGCTATCCGTACCCCTTTAAATTTCTAAAAGGTTCATGGGAGGTAGAAGCCATAGACAGTGCCACTTCCAAAATAGTTATGCAGTTCGATTTTCAGTACAAGAAAAAATTTCAAAACGTACTGTTGCATCCATTTTTTAGAAGTAAATTTCACAAAATAGCCGGGAAACTTTTAGACAATTAGCAAAAAGAATTAGAAGGTAAGACTATTCAGCCAAAAGCAGCTTGATTGATTTTACAAAGATGAAATCCTGTTTTTTTTCTGCATTGGCGGGATGTAAAGTATAAATTTAAGCTCGTAATGGTGCAACTTAATGCTTTCGGGGGATTAAAGATTCAAAAAGTTATTTTAACTATGCTAATCTTAGTAACTCTTGGTACAAGTGCTTTTTCTCAAGATCGAAACATGGAAAATAAGATAGAAACTGCTAAGGCTTTAGGCAAAGAATCAATAATCGAAAAAGCCAAATATATTTTTAAAACCAAGTACCCGGCTCTAAAAATTGATTTTTCTGATTTTGAAATAACTACCTGGGTAAACAGCGAAAAAATCGTGGCTAATTTCAAAAGATCCATCAAGTTTATTACCTTAAAAAATGAGGCTGGTGATCTTACTTATCATTTTTCCATTAATATCGAAACGGAAGCAGTGACCCCGTTAGATTATTCAGGTAGTGAAAAATTTTACATAGCTACAGAAGAAGATTCAGCAAAACTCGTATTCGTAAAAAAAGCTTTTAATCTTCCACATGCTGGTTTTGAGAATACGGTAGTTGAAAAAGCAAATATGTATGAAATCATGATAGATAATGATGTTGCTTTCGGAAGGTATTACATAGATAAAACTACAGGGAAAGAATTGACCGATTTATCAATTGAAGGGAGCTATGCTCCAGCTCCTTTTCCTGAAGCGATTTTATCATACCCTTTAATAGAGATAACAAACTGAGCCATTTAGGCCGTTTTTGATAATAATACATAATTTTGATTCTCTAACCATATTTGGAAAGGATTTTAAAGGGGGCTCTCTAAAAGGTCTAAAGAAAGATGTCAACAACCAATATTTTATAAATTTTTTAATGATCAAAAATGCTAATCCATAAATACGACCCACAGTGGGCTCAACACTTTGAGGATTTAAAAGAGGAAATCGATAAAGGCTTAGTAGGACTTGAGTATCAAGTAGAGCATATTGGGAGTACCTCTGTGCCCGGCTTGGCGGCTAAACCGATTATCGACATGGATATTGTTTTTAGGACACCCAATGAGTTTGAAAAAATCAAACAGGGCCTCATAAAAATCGGATATTTTCACAACGGAGACCAAGGGATCGAAGAACGCGAGGTTTTTAAACGCAGTGGCACGCCAATTAACAATACGCTTGATAATATCAGTCACCATCTTTATGTCTGTCCAATAGAGAGTAAGGAATTGCACAGGCATCTGCTTTTTAGAAATTTTCTAAGAAATAATGATCTTGCCAGATTGCAATATCAAACGCTAAAATATGAACTGGCCGATCAGGCAAATGAAAACAAGAAATTATATGCAGAATTGAAAGAATCCCGGTTGAAGGAATTCATTAATGCTATCACGGAAAAAGGTAAAACAATGTAGATTAAATTTTAATGTTTAACTTGATTTCTAATCGAGGCTTTTTAGGCGAAAGTGGATAAAAAAATAAAATGAAAAATGAATTTTTACGACATACCCTGGCCACCATCAAGTATAGGTTTGATAAATCCGTAAAATACAGGGACAGTGAATTTAGTGGTTTTTCATTGGGTCAGGGAAGCAGAACGCCTTCAGAGATCGTTAATCACATGTATGCCGTTTTAAGTGCGACTACTTTTTTTATTCAGGAAGAAAAACTCCTGAAAGAAAAACCTGAAAAGATGGATTTGGATGCTGAAATCAATCGTTTTGTGCTGGGGATTGAAAATCTTGACAAAATATTTGCCAAAAAGGATTTGGATTTGAATTATTCAAAGCGGCTCCTGCAAGGCCCCTTGTCAGATATTTTAACGCATATCGGTCAAATTGCTATGTTATCGCGGCTAAATGATAAACCTATCGAATGGGAAGATTTTTCCTCTTCTTCACTAAAACCGGAACCAAAAGAAATATAATTTTACTGCATGCAGTTGCTTGCTTTGAGTGGATGAATTTGGCTATCTTTCAAACTTATTTGCTTTCACTGAAAGGCAAGTTTCATTTATATAAAACCAAGTGGTAAGTTGACAAGAGACATCATTGATATTAATGACTTTACTGTTCTGGTAGAAACAGGCAAATCAGATGAGCCAATCATCGATGCCTGTGTTTTTGATGAGCCTGTTATAGCAGTGGCGTTTTATGGTGCAGGCAATGTCGATTTAACTGTTAAGTTTGGTGGGCAAGATAAAAAATTTAGTCACACTAAAGGCTTAGCACTCTCCTTCTATGCTGATGAGCAGGTAGCTTTTGCTCATACAATCTCTTCTTCAAAGCCGTTGGAATGCATCGTGATTGCGACAAAAGCAACCTATCTCGATCAGCTGCCCAATGGCGAAGGAGAACTATTTAGCCAAATGCTCAATGCCCTCGTGAACCCGAGTGATCATTATGTAGAAGGCCCCGGTTTTTTAATGACACCCGAAATGCAATCTATTCTGGAACAGGTTTTTAAAACCAGGTATGTGGGTAAGGCAAAAATGATGTTTTTTCGAAGCCAGATGACTTCGTTGCTAGCTCATTTTTTTGGTCAGCTTTCGCTATTGTCAAACCACAAAATACCCTCTGAGGAGCGTCAAAAATTACAATTGGCCAAGGAAATTCTTGTCAGTAACTTAGAAATGCCTCCCTCTCTCACCGAATTATCCGCACAAATTGGACTCAACACCTTTAAGCTCAAAAAGAGCTTTAAGGAATTATTTGGCGTACCGGTATTTAAGTACTTACAAAACGAACGCCTAAGCACCGCACATAGGCTTTTGAGTAATAAAAAGATGACAGTGCAGGAAGTGGCATGGCATGTGGGCTACGATAGTCTTAGTTCTTTTTCAAATGCCTTTCACAAAAAATTTGGCTTCCGTCCCAGTGAAATAAAAAGTTAATCCATTTCGAACAAAACAATCTCCTTTTCAGACAAATGCTTACGCTTTGTTATACTCAACTTTGTATCAACAATTTGAAATACAAAGCATATGAGAACAGTAAAAGCAATAGTTTTAGGAACCTTTATTTGGATATTAGGAGTAAGCGTTTATTCATTTTCATACTTCATTTCGGTTCTTGATGATCCGGAGCTACAGGCAAATATTTTTCTGGCTGTAGCTATTATTCCCATAGCCTTAATTGGATCGCATTTTTTCTACAAAAAAGTATCTGCAATGAGCGGATTAAAATTAAGCGCTCTTGTGGTACTTTCTGCTATTTTTTGGGATTCGGTTATCACTGTGCCTTTTTTGATCATTCCGCAAGGCGGGAGCTACAAAAGTTTCTTCCTTGCCCCGGGGTTTTGGCTAATTGCATTGGAGTATGCAACACTTATTTGGTGTTTCTGGAAAGTCAAAGTTGGTGCTAAGCGAATAAAAGTCAAGGGATAATTCAGGTTCTATTTCCTGGTTTCTTACAACAACATAATCAATCTATAAAATTAACATAAATATGAAAAAAGTAATCGTTTTCGGTGCCACAGGCACAGTTGGTAAACATATAGTGGACCAGGCTTTATCTGCAAATTATCAAGTTACTGCATTTTGCAGAAATAAGGCAAAACTCAATACACTAGCTGATACACAACTCAGTGTTGTTGAAGGGGATGTATTAAACCCCCATTGCGTGGCTGAATCAATTAAAGGTCATGATGTAGTAATTATCGCCTTGGGATCTGGTAAGAGCCGAAAAGGTAAAGTACGTTCGGACGGCACAAAAAATATCATAGCAGGTATGTCTGAGCATGGAGTAAAGCGATTGATCTGTCAAACAACTCTTGGTACCGGAGATAGTCAAAGCAATCTGAACTTTTTTTGGAAGTATATTATGTTCGGGTGGTTTTTAAAACAAGTGTTTTTGGATCATGAACTACAGGAGACTTATGTGAGACACAGTGAACTGGAGTGGACCATTATAAGACCTGGCGCTTTTACAGATGGGTCACTGAGCAGAAGCTATAAGCATGGTTTTAGCCGGTCAGAAAAAAAGTTAAAACTCAAAATTTCTCGTGCTGACGTAGCTCATTTTATACTTAAGCAGGTTCAATCAAATACTTACCTCTATAAAGCGCCAGGTTTATCTTATTAGAAACCTAAAAGGAGGTAAATTGATTAGTCAGGGGTTGCTGATTTATTGTGTAGTTACTGTTGTTGAAATATACAGTTTGTACGATTGCAGGTTGCTATTACTAGCCTGAAAATAGAGGTGTGGGATTACCTACACTAATCACTACGAAGTGTATGTGGGGATAAGTGTAGTGGCAATTTTTTAGTGGGTCACTATTTCTTTAGAGATAACAATGTCTTAAGTATTTATTTAGCCATATTTTTCATAGAGACTGAATAACATGAAGCATTGAACTCCAAAACGGAGAAGCATTTTATTCTTATTGAGAGTCATCCTTAAAGGACTGAAGAGTTACTTTAATACTCTCAATTCTTTTTAACCAATTCCGGAACGGAAAGGTAAACCAAAAACAATAATGTTAGTATCATTCCTGCTAGTACAAAATACTTTTCTTTAGTAAAGTCCACAGAGGAAGTGAAAAAGGAGATAATAGCAGAGCCAAAAAGTAAAGAAGAGATGAGAACTGACACAGCTATTTGCTTTAGCTGATGTGAAAATTTCACCAATGATTTTTTCAGGTTGTCTCCTTGCACTGGGTTTCGTAAAACCAGCCAGCCTATGAAACGAACAATGATGTAGCTAGTGGTAGCACCAATCAAAAGGAGGTTAGCCCAAAGCGGTTTTGTTGCTCCATCAAAGCCATCGTAATAAAGCACTAAAAAAGTAATCAAAAGTGTAGCTTCAATAAAGAATTTAATTCTTATTCTTTTAATATAAGGATGATTTATTATTTTAGTCATCATTAGTAGTTCATCCTGACTTTTATTTCTGGGACCTGTTTTTTTCCAATCTGACTTTAAGTTATCGAATTCCATAATTTATGAATTTAAAATTGTCTTAAGTTTTTCTTTTATCCTGTTGATTTTTACTCCCACATAATTTTCAGTTATGCCTGTAATTTCCGCGATTTCCTTGTAAGGGTAGTCCTCCAGAAACAGGGCAATCAGTGCTCTTTCTGTTTGATCTAATCTTCTTATGGCTTCAAACATTCTCTCTTCATTTTCGGAGGGGTTTCCAGAATGACCAGAGAGATCATTTTTAGGAAGAGATTCTGTGAATTCGAGCTGTATTTTATTCTTTCTAAAAATTGCTATGGCTGTGTTTAAAGCAATGCGATACATCCAGGTGCTCACTTTGCTTTCTCTTCGAAATTTTGGAAATGCCTTCCAAAGTTGAAGCACAATTTCCTGAAACAAATCTTCCTGATCTTCTTTTGAATCCCGGTACATTTTGCAAACCCGGTAAATAATGCCCTGGTGCTCTTCTACAATTTTTAAAAAAGCGGGTTGCATTAATTAGCTTCCTTTTTGAAATGAAATGACTGGCCCATTCTTTCTGCTTTTAAACCTGAAATTAAATCATTAGTGATTTCAAAAGTAAAATCAATTTCTATTTTTTTACCAAAAAACTGATGGTTCCCTTTGGGATAAATTTGAAAGGGAGGGTTTCTCCCGAGCTTTGCATATAGACCATTTTCAATCAAAGCGATGCTGAGTGTCATGTCACTGTGATCGGAATGATAATCCCCTGCATATACTTTAAGGTTCAAGGAATCTTTTGTTACCTCTTCGATAGCGGGCATTTCAAAAGGTACTCCAAAAATAATTTTTTCCACATCCGATGCGATGGCATTCATAGGTAAAGTGGAGATATTGCTCAGTATGATAATGCTTATATTGTGGTTTGGATATTTTGCATTGTAAGAAGAAAATCCCCAGGTTCCCCCACCATGATACTGTTTTTGTGGCCTGCTGGTATTAATATACCATCCATAGCCATAAATCACGCCATCCGTAACCGCTTCCTTCAGAGCTTTTGTATTCTTGTTTCTCTTTACATCTGCATAAGTACTATTATTCCATTTCAATAAATCTGTAGCGGTGGAATACATATCTCCTGCACCTTTAAGCGTAGAGTAATTACGGTAAGGAGCCACCACCAAACTATCACCACTTAGTGAATGATAACCTGATGCCATGTTAGGAATTATTTTTAAATTATCCACTATCCCGGTTTCTGTCAATTGCAGCTTATCCAGTATTTTGACTTTTAGAATATGTTCAAATTCTAAATTGTAAGCCTTTTCAAGTATGACAGCTAAAAGGTAATAACCTAAACTTGAATAACTCATTTCTCCACCTGGTTTGAAAAGCAAGTCAAGCTGATTAATTTCTTCGAGAACCTGGTGGGTTGCCAATTGAAGTTTCGATTTTACCTTCCAGTAATCTTTAATTCCTTCGTTATGGGGTAATCCTGATTGATGCTCTAGTAGCTGCTCAATTGTAATTTCCTGAAACTTGGGGGACAGATCAGTGACGTATTCAATAGCTTTATCCTGTACATTTAGCTTTTCTTCTTCCTGAGCAATAGTGATCAGTGCTGCTGTAAATGTTTTCGTAATGGAAGCTATTCGATACTTTGCTCCAACCGGAAGTTTAACATTATTTTCGAAGGATGCCATTCCTATTGCTTCTTGAAAGAGGATAGTATTACCCTCAGCGACAAGTATTTCCCCATTAAATCCTTTATTTACATGGATAATATTGAGATACTGGCGAAGAGACTTTTTAAAAGTAAGTTGTACATTTTGAGTGTAGCTGTTAAAAGGGACACTGGCAATTAAGATGATGAAGAATAAAATTTTGTAAAGATGCATAAGACAACAATTTTAAATACTGATTTGTACTATATGTTGTCTTAGCTCTTCTAAATCTTACAGAAAGTTATTTTTTATTGGATATTATTTTTTAAAATATGTGTTAGAAGCTAGTTTAATCATGAAAAAGTAATTCAATATTAAAAATCCAGGTAATTTAAATTTTGCACTTTAAACTAAACTTAGCTATTAATACCAGGTATGTTTAGGGGAGAGATCTCCACTAGTGTTTTTTAGCAATATATTTTAGAGCTGTTTTTTGATTTGATAGGTATTATTAATATTGTCAATATAGATTATACAATCTTTGAAAAAGGCAATGCCAATTCTTGGTCGGCTGGAAACATTGATTCTTGTATTAGCATTTTCAAAGGTCAAATTACCCAATTTTATCAAGGGCACTATTCCTACTTTTTCTTTGGTTTTCTGCAGTCCCCCAATCGAATATCTTTCTCGTACATTATCATCAAAATGGTGCTGGCTCATAAGCTCTTTTGCGAGTTCTGATTCTTGAGGTAGATTGAACTCGCTTGACGAGCCAAAATCAATTAGAACCTTATGTTCTATGCCATTAATTGTAATGTAGGTATAGGGTTTTCCTCCCTCCATAGTAATTTTAAGTGTTGTAAAGGATTCTTCTGCCAAATTTTCATTTGATACGCGTAGTTTTTTATTGGGGTAATCAATAAGCCAGTTGGCTTTATTAATTAACGATTGTCCAATAAGCCCTCCAAAGTTTGGGATTTGTTCTTTCAAGCCAACTAAATCTCCATTGACAGCAAAAGTGTTGCGGAAATCCACCTCCCCAATCTTTAGGGATTCAACATATTCTTTTCCCATTTTTTGAGTTCGTTTGGTAGCACCTCCAACATTTACAGTCCTTCCTAAGATAGAGTCACGCTGAATAATTGAGAAATCTGCCCCTGTGTCAAACAGGAAATTTTTTGACACCCCATCTATTTCGAATGGCAAAATCATCACTGTTTTAATGGTAGTGAATGCCGTTTCAAAATTGAAACTTTCAGGCATTACAGTGCCTTTTTTCTGATTATGCGTTACTGAACAGCTCCAAAATAGAGCAGTACCTAAAAATAATAGTAAGATTTTCTGATTTTTCATATTTGGTTATGACATGGGTATTGTTAAATAGATACTAAAGAAGGGGCCAAGGTTGCTTGAGGGATATATATTTTCTTGCAAACTCATATATGACGATTAGATGTTAAATCATATCTGCCTCTTCTTCCTTTTCCTCTACAATACCAGCAAAATCCTCTTCCATAATCCAGCCTTTGGAAACGGCATGTAGTGCGGCCTCTAAGGTATTGGTGACCAAGATCATTTCAACGCCCAATTTTTCAAATTCTTTAGCCATTTTCAGCATCTTCTTGTGGCTGTCGGGGTTGACATCTCGAATATAAACAATTTTCACTCTGCCCGGAAAATCTTTAAGCACCTGCAGGTAAATTTCCGCATCATGCTGACCCGAATCACCAATTAGGATAAATAGAATATCTTGAATGATGTCGAAGATTCTCTCAATTTGGATCAACTTATGCTTTGTGTGGCTACCTGAAATGAAATGCTCTCGTGACAACCCTATATCTCTTAACATCAAAGGGCCTTGAGGCAGGTGATGAACCTCCATTAACTCCTTCAGAAAATCGTATAAATTCCACGGAGAACTAGAGACATAGAAAAAAGGATTGTTTTCATAGCCTACCAGCCCTTTGGAAAGCGCCTGGTAAAATGCTGCTACTCCGGGAAATGGAACCCGTGTTTGCGCATTGCCTAAAAATGTGGTTTTAAACATTTCCCATGCCCTGGTGGCTCCAGTGGGCACAACAGTATCATCGATATCTGAAATTACGCCAAATTCCACATTTTCAGAAGGGACAAAAATAGGTGCATCAACTACCGGAGCTGGTTGGTTTTTAACAATTTGACTAAGCAATTCTACTCTCACTTTCTGCCAAGAGTTGCCACTGATTAGGGGTTGAGCTAATTTAATTCTGAATTCAAAATAACCCTCCTCATCAGTTGTTGTTATTTTGCTAATGCCGTGAATAGATGCTTCCAATTTAGCATGTGGGATTTCCCAGGTCATAAAGCGTTTATACATTTTTTTAAAGTTTCGCCACCTGCTATCCTCCAATTTCGAAATGCCTATGCCTTTGTCTTTCAATACTCTTCCCAGGAAAAAAATTTCTTTGTCGTTCCCAAAGCCTTGATAATGCATTATCATGACAGACCGGATGAGACCAAGCTTTTTTCCTAGCCTGAGTTTCACTAGGGAGAGTCTGTATTTTACATAATATAAAATGGAAAGTATTTTTTTCTTTATTCTAACCATAATTCTAGTCTCGTTTCAGATACCAGATGGTAACGAAATAATGGATGCCAATGGTTATTTTTGAAATTTTGGTGAGGCAATAATATGCCAAAATATGAAAATACTAATGCCTCTAATACTATATCATAGGAAGAATGTATTTGAAAATTTAAGGTCAGAAGTCTTTGATTTCTATTTACTTAAGAGGCTTTTTTTCTTGAATTACCATTTCTCTTTCAAAATGGTTTTTAGCTTCACCAGCAATTTCCACCAACATTTTTGATTGCTCTATTAATTGATTGAGAAGGCTGAAAGGAAGTTTATATTTTCTTTTCAGTTCATTGGTTCCTGGCTTATAAAAATAGTCAATATTATCTTCATCGTAGTTTGAGGTAATGTATTTTTCGTAATACTCATTATAGTCTTTTATATAACTTAATAACACATTGTGCATGACTTGAAAGCCAGTAACTGCTTTAAATACTTCAATATCTATGTCTTTTAATTGTCCACTTTCGATTATAGAATTTATCATTTCTATGTCCCAATAGTCTCCCGTAAACCTTTGATAAGCAGGAATTTGTTTTATTGAAATAAGGCTGTCTAGATCGTATTTAGCCTCACTAAAAAAGTTAATAAATCCTCCTTCATTTTCTTCTCTACCAGAAATGTAAAAGGCGTTTAGGTCTTCATAAATAGCAATGTAAATTTGACGCTGCGCCTCTTCTTCTTTTTGCCTCTCTTTCCTGTCATTAAGCCAAAAGGCTAAAAAAACTCCCGCAAATACCACCAAAAAGTCGAAGAAATACCTCGCTACCAGCGGAAATTGCTTTTTAATCTTATGTTGGACTTTTTTCATTTCAATATATTTAAATACTCATTTAATCTTAATTCATAAAACAGTGGTAATTTGATAAAACCTTATACAAAATATCATTACTCTTTAACTTTCTGATCATATTTACTTTTTTGCAAAAATGTAATAGGGTCATCCATTTCTATTATATCAATAACTGCTTGTTGTTTATCTTTTGAATTATTGTAGTATTCTTCTGCTATTTTATAACCAATATAATAGCCCAAATCTGCTGGTTTTTCTTCTGTTGTTGAGTAATTATAGAGCCAATTATCAGGATTGTTATTACAAAGTTCACTTTTAAACTCTATCCAAAGTTCTTTTTCTCGCTGATCTCCATATTCTTGTGCAACGAGATTTATTTTACTACCTGAAATTAATTCGCCAATAAAATCACAAAATCCTTCTCTCATGCATCTATACAAAAGGGAGCATTTTATAGCGTTTTCGTCATATTTTGAAGGGGGTTGTTGGGTATGTACATATTCGTGAGCCACTATATCTTTTACTCTTTGAACAATATCTTTACTACTAGCCAATTGTTCTTTCAAGGCTTTGCTTGTAAATTCGCTTAAATCTGTATTGTTTGTGGAAGTTACAATTTCTGTCCCAATAAGTAGAAAATCTTCCGAAACTGTACCCCCGGTATTGACCACTCCTATAGCAAAGCAGACCTTATGCGGTTCAAATCCCGGGTAAATTTGACTGAACTTCTCCACGATTTCTTCAATTAAGGGAACAGCACTTTTGACTTCATAAGTACTTTTTCGAATAGAATTGTAAAATTTCGGGAGAACTGCAACCGCATCAACAAAATCCTCAGCTGTAAAATCTCTCTCTACAATAAAGTCTTTTAATCCATCAGTGGCTCTATCAAGGTAAACTGTTTGAAAGGTTGCTATACTATCGTCAAGGCTTTTGCAGGTTTCTAATTTGTCGAAAGCTTCCCAGAAATGATCAATATCTAAGGTTTGAACAGTTTTTCTGTTTTCAGGCTCTAATTCTTTTTTAATTTTTTCTCTTAACTTGAGTTCTTCTTTAGTATATTTCTTGATGAAAATAGTAATTTGCCCATTTTCAGAATTTCCATATTCTTCAAGTCTTTCAATTTTCAAAATAAACTGCCCATTCTCTTTAGGTGAATACTCGAATTTCTCATAACCATTTTGACCATTAGGTGAATCCTTTTCAAGGAGGGGCTGCTCCTCATCATTAGTTAAAATCAGTTGCACATCAATACCTTTTTGAAGAACTGAAAATGCATAAAGTCTGCCTTTTTCAAGTTTTACCCTGTAATCTATATTTCCGCTGATTTCTAAGTTAGAATACTCTTTATTGACTTCAATCTTCTGCGGATTTTGAGCAAAAGAGCAATCCGCAACAAAAAAGAGAATACAAATTAAGGTTATTTGTTTCATGATTGGGTTTTTTGAATTTATACTACTTAATGGTTCTTTAGCTAAATATTGAATAGTACAATACTTGTTATTATTTTTTTCTATTGAAAATAGTAACAATAGACTGTCAGTGTTTATAACTTAACCCCTAACATAAATCAATTCTATATCAAATCCTAAAGATTCATCAAAAGACAATGAATGTACTTTTTCACTCATTGAGGGAATCAATTATTTAGTAATCAAGGTTGTGCCTAATTTTGATTAATTTTTAGGAAGATAAAGTGTCATTTCGCTAATTTCCAACTCATCCAAATGCCCCATTTTGCTTTTATCTTTTGTTATTAAGTGCATATGCAAAAAAGAGTCGTGATGCGTAAAAATACCTTGGTGTTTTGTGGAGAAAAAGCCAATAATTTCCACTTCTTCATCCTTCAGTTCATAATTCACCTGACCCTGATGTGCCTCTTCTGGAGAGGAAACTTTTGCTCCTTTTGGCAAATTTTGTATATGAATTAGAGCATTTGAAATCGTACCCTGCAACTTAAACGCAAAGGGTCTTTTAAATTCAGCTGTTTTATCATCTATCAGCTTTCTCTAAACCCTTGATGGACTTAATGTTTGCAGGTATTTTAAGCTCATCCCATTCCGTAATATTAGTATACACAAAGAAAGGAGCTGAAACGTCAAATCGCCTTTCCACCTTCATGGTTGAATCGGATAACACTTTTGAAACATAAGATACTCCATTATTAATCATTAATTCACCTGTAAGATAGCTTACCGGACCAAGTCCGTATAGTCCTGTTTTATCTGAAATAGTATCGAGGTTTATGCTGCTCCCCAATTCACCTTTCCACATTACATTTTTCATTTCACCTACTATTTTCATATCGAGGTAGGTGTCTGGCATTTCGGATGATTGCTTTTTTGACTTACAGCTTAGCAAACCAAGGGCAAGTATTACAAATGTTAAATTTATAAGTTTCATATAAGTTTTATTTTTATAATTTACTCCCAGCGACTAAGGTCAAATTTGGTGAGATAATCTTCCAGGGGACCCATGCCCACTTCCATCCGTAGTGAATCAATATTGGTGGTATCTGCAATAGGCCAAAGAAATACCTTGTCTGTATTTTTACCTGTTAAAGAATCAGGTTCGTATTCTATTTTTATCTGGCTACCGTAAATTTGCGGCTCTCCCCTTTGCATTAAATATCTGTCCTGGTACATAGCTGCTAATACTTTATCAAGTTCATTTTCAATAGCTGCATTTATGATTAATTCATAATACTTTTCCTGAATACTGTCTGGAGCGTGTTGCAGCACATAAAAAGTGGCGGTACTGGCTGAGTTACCCACCATGCTTTTGCCAGGATAACCATCCACCTGTTCAATAATTTCGAGAATTCTTTTCTGATTCGACTGATCAATTGCATGCTGTTTTTTCCAGAGTTCATCAGCCTGAGTTGAGTTCCACCCAAATTCTTCATGAGCCTCCATTATCTCATCTCGATATTTCTGATCCTCTACCATTATACTGTCAAGTTCTATGGCTAATTGTTTTTTATCAATTGTCGACTTTGGGTCGCAGGCAAATGAAAGCAATAAAAGGAGAAAAATGAGGTTGTTCATATGTGGTGTTTAAAGGCTTGTATGGAATAGTTGATAAGCAATTTAGAGAAATTTCATGTATGATCCACTACTTCATAAATATATGCTTGTAACTCTTGAGGGTTTCTATTTGCTCTCAAATCCTTTTTAAAGTTTATCAAGTATAAGTCGATTAATGATATCATAAAGCGTTTTTATTATCTATTCATTTTTTCCTCAGCAAGTAGATTTAAATTTTTCAGAGAACTTGAAAAATGTATTATCTTCGGATTATCGATAAAATTTAAGTGTGTGCTTCATTTACTTTTTAGATTAAATTCAAGTACAGAGATATATCTTTAAACCAGGGCTGATTTAAACCTATTGATAAGGCTGGTTTCGATAATCTATCGAGTGATTAATTTATACCTTTTTAAATACCTACCTCTAATCAGAAATTTTAGATCGCGATGCAAGTTTTAGTTAATAATCATATTTTATTCTATTTTTATATAAAAAATTATTTTCAGCCATTAAATATTTTCCATGAGAGCCAAATACAGTAAAGAGAGCGAAAAAATTGAGGATTCAATAAATAAACCTAAATCTGCGACCGGGATCTATGAGGAGCAGGTAGAAGAAGGTCGGGCAGAGCATAAAAGATCTTCCAAGGGTTTGTTTATGTCATCAATTGCAGGTGGAATGGAGGTGGGTTTTACTTTACTATTGGTGGGCATCATGTATACTCTTTTCAGCAAAGAGCTTTCCCCTTCTTTTTTAGAATGGTTATTGGCACTCTCTTATCCGATCGGATTTATTTTTGTAATTATTGGTAGATCGGAATTATTTACAGAACACACCAATTTGGCATTTACCCCTGTACTTAATGGTTTGGTTAGTATCAAAAGTTTACTGAGAGTTTGGGGTTTGGTATATATCGGCAATCTTTTTGGCGGTTATCTTATTTCATTTATTCTTACAATCCTGGGTCCTAGTATGGAAATTATTTCCCACGAGGCTTTTTATAAATTAGCTCACAAGCTTGTAGATCATCCCTTTCATATCATTTTAATTAGCGCTATTGTGGCTGGGTGGCTCATGGGGCTACTTTCCTGGTTAGTGAGTTCCTCCCAAGAAACAATAAGTAGAATTTTCATGGTATTTTTGGTTACTTCTTTAATAGGGATAGGAGGATTGCATCACTCCATTGTGGGTTCAATCGAAGTTTTTGCTGGGTTACTGGTTACTGATATTACTTTTGCGGAATACGGACACTTTCAACTTTGGTCGACAGTAGGTAATATTTTGGGTGGTGTAATCTTTGTTTCAATACTTAAATTTAGTGCAATTAAAAAAAATAAGTGATTTTAAAGAACCCCTGTTGATTTTAATTGTAAAGTTAATTTAACAGCTTAATCTGTTAATACATACTAATTTTTGGTTTGCCTTGATGAGACAAAGAAGGTAATTGTTACTTTGAAGTGAAAGTTATAATAAACTCAGCCCCATCTTCTATCTCACTTAAAACTTCAATAGTACCACCCAATGCTTCCACCTGTGTTTTTACCAGGTATAAGCCCAGGCCTTTGCCCTCTACGTGGAAATAAAATCTTTTATATAATCCAAATAGATTGTGCTTATCTCTCTCGAGATTAATACCCATGCCATTATCCTTAAATCTTAAGGTAATTTGCTCATTCTCGTGGGTGGCACTCACCTTAATTTTTGGAGCTGCATTACTTTTGCGATACTTAATGGAGTTGCTGATTAAATTCAGGAAAATACTTTCAATATAGGGAGGCAAGGAGGTGATGATTTTAACTTTAGAAAAATCAGATTGAAACTGAGTATGTGTTTCATGAATTTCCTTACTAAGTATGCGTCTAACTTTATCTAGCGTTTCCTCTAGGTTAACTTTTTCCAGTACTTTATTTCCAGCTTTCTGGATAAGAAGTACCTCGCCAATATCAGAGATCACCTGATTTAATTCTTTAGAAGCCATTCGCATCAATTGAATGATTTTTTCTTTTTCTGCAGGATCAGATTCTCTTTCCTCTAAATCTCCTAAGCCTAATAGCCGAGCAATAGGAGCCCTTAAATTATGGGAAATGATATAAGCAAATTGCTGCAGCTTGCTATTTTGAGCAATCATCTCTGAATTAGTGTTTTTTAGCTCTTCGTTCTGACGTGTAATGGCTTCATCTAATTCATCAACTCTTAATAATAGCATAGCTTGTTGCTGCTCAATAGTGGATTTAGCTTCTTTTAAAGCTTCATTCTGAGATTCCAATTCTACGTTTTTTTCCTTTATTATTTGTTGCTGATCTGTTAATTGCACATTCCTAGACATGATCTCATCATTCTGGGAACTGATCTCTTCATTTTGAGCCCTGATTTCCTCATTAGAAGCTAGAATCTCATCTGTTCTTTCTCTTACTAATAATTCTAATTTGGTATTTTGATTTTTTAGCAAATCAGATTTTTCTCTTTCGGCTTGCCGTAATTGCTCTGAATAGCGTAAAGACTTCACACTATAAAAGGCCGCATAAATTAAAGTAGGCATGGTTATAAAAAACAAAAGAATTTGAAGCCAATAGGTATTATTTACGGCTTCTTTAAAAGAAGATTCGGCCTTTGTTGCTATATCATCTTCGAAAGCCATAATATCGGCCTGAAATTGATAAGTGTTCATTGCTACATTATATCCTCTATCTTCAGCTATCAGCATTTTTGCTTTTTCTATTTCCCCTTCCTCTATAGCAAAAGCTACCTCATTCGTAATAAAGTGGTAGTATTCATTAACGGAATTTTTAAGAAGCTCAAATTTTTCCATTGAATAGCCCTGATTTCCCAACGCATTTTCTAAATAATTCAAATGTATATTGGCATAACGTATGGATGAGTCTCTTGGGCTAATGTACATTTCTTCTTTTGAAAGCAGTGCATAAGCCCTTATTGCCAAGTCCATCAAATGTAAACTCTGAATAATACCTTGGGCGTTTATCTTTACCTGTTCTGTCTGTTCTAGTAAGCGCTGGTTTCTATGGATTCGCTCAGTATTCTGGTAAATTAATAAAGCATTGGTAATCATAAGTAAGCCTATAATTACAACGAAGAAATATATTTTTCGACCTGCCTTAAAATTCATTTGCTATGAGGGATATAATAGTAGAAAAATAGGAAGAATTAATTGTATTAAAAAAATTTTAGCCAAATAAGTGAAATGTAAATAAATATCAAGAATCTCTCTAAATTATGATAATAGAGGTTTTTATACCGATAACAGTAAACCTAATTGAATAAGGCCACTCATTATTAATATTAAAAGAATGGTGAGACGGTAATCATTGTTTTTTATTCCATAGAAATAGAAAAAAGTACCTAAGAATACCAGTGGAATAATAAATCCGAAAACTTTAAAAACGCTGAAACTTTGATAAAATGTAATATTAGGGTTTGTTAAAGGGATTACCTGGGTGGTTTGATGAAAAATGGGACTTGTATACACCGTAAATTGTTCCCCCTGCTTAAATGAATAACCATTTGTATTTGCTATTCGGATTTTTTGACCACCTCTAAATTTCAAATCATAGAGGAACTCATTGCCATTGCTATATCGGCTGCTTCTTTGCCTAATGTACTTAAACTCTTTAATATCGCTTTCTACTCTATTTTCAGGAAGCAAATAATCCACTGAAAGTAAAGTGTTGACAAATATCAACGCAAAAACAATTATTCTACCCTTAGAAAATATCCAGGCATACATGTGTTCTTTTAGCTCCGCTTCTTCAGCCTTTTTAGCCCAGTATCTACTTCTTCTTCTATCTATATCACTTTCATTATAAGTAGGGTGAGGGGTTGATTGATATACCTCTTCAGGTGGCTCAGGGTGTTTTTTTAAAAAGCGGTAGGCACTATTTATTTCTTTGAAGGTGTCTCCATTATCTCCTTTGTATAGATCTGGGTGGTACTTTTTAGATAAATTACGATAAGATTGTTTGATCTCATTTGGAGTAGCTCCATCCTGTAGATGCAAGGTATTAATAGCCTGAAAATATTTTTGTCGTAAACTACTCTTCATCTTTTATTAAAAATCCATAGCCAATGCCTAATGAAAAACCTATGCCTAAACCTAAAGAAATATTACCTAAAAAATACCCTAATACAGCACCAATAATAGTGCAAATTCCTAATTTCAAAAATGGACTCTTCCAGAAATTTAACATTATTTAATAAGCCTATACACAGGATAACTCATATGTGCTGCTTCATAATGCTCCGAACGTTTGAAAATCCAGTCGAGCTGCGCATAATTACTTTGAGCAAAACTACTATCTTCCTCTTTAAGCTTAAAAAATGCTTCTTGCTGCTCGTTTGAAAAATTTGCTAAGATTCTGGAAGCTTTTTCTTCAAATACATAGTCTGAAAATCCCTCTTTTTGCTGTAAAATGGAATCGAAGAAGTTCCAGTTAAAAAATGAATCCTGGGCTTCTGGCTCTAGCACCTCCACTAAATATCGCTTTGCTAACTGATTTAAAGGAATTATAAAATCTCCCGCTCTCATCTGTACTTCTTTTTCTTGAGCCTCAACGCTGGTATTATAATGTAAATAATGGCCTTCATAAGCGCTTTTAACGGTATTGAAATCTTTTATTCTATATGATTCAACAGTGAAAGTACTATCACTTTCTATTATTTGCATTTCAACTCCATTTGCTCTCAATCGATCGATTACCTTGTTCCATGCCTGGGGAATTAGGTAGTAATCCGGCACTTTTACTTTCTTCTGTACGATGTACTCATTGTAGAAAGGCACTTCTTTTTCCATGGGTTTATCTCTGTGGTATTTTAATAATGGTTGTCCGGTTAAATCACTTTCAGGGTGTGAGGTTTCATACCCTAATAATGTAATCATTTTAAAAGCATCCTTATTATTTTCCCATAATATAGCTAAGCTATCAGTTTCCATTAAATTCTGTTGATCTGCTTTTCTTTTAGCTTTAATATTTAGCTTTTCTTCAGCTGCTAATTGAGCCATGCTGAATAGGAAGTCATAATTCGTTTTCACTCGTTGTTCATAAGGTTTCCACATGTGGCTTTCTGTCATAAATCCTATGGTTTGGAATAAGCTAGTATAACCACTTGTATAGCGTGCTGCATCCCAAAACTGTGTCCAGCCTTCCTCCGGTGACCTTCCATGCACATTTACATAAGGCACTGGCTCATGGTTGAGTGCTTCCATTTTTTGGAAAACCTTTTGTTCGAATTCGTTCTCCAGGTAAGCGCCTAAAGTGTTTCCTAATTTATTATGCTGCGTGCTTAAAATGGTTAATACATGCTGGTGGTCCGAGCCGTTGGTTACGTGGGTATCTACAAAAACATCAGGATCTAAGGAATGAAATATCTCCACAAAAGAGAAAGCATTTTTAGAATCCATTTTGATGAAATCCCTGTTAAGGTCATAATTTTGAGCATTGCCCCGGAAACCATATGATTCCGGTCCATTCTGATTCACTCGCCAAACACTGTTTCTATTCAGTGCACCACCAATATTATAAAAAGGGATAACGGCAATAACTACATCATTGAGAAAAGGGTGCTTTTCGATATTTTGAACTAGATCACGAAGGAGCATCATGGAAGCATCTATCCCGTCTGATTCACCTGCATGAATGCCATTATTTATGAGGAATACTGTCTTTTCTCCGTTTTTAATAGCGGAGAGATCGAAGTTTTTATCTTTATTGAGTATTACCAGGTGAAGGGGTTCACCACTATCAGTTAAGCCTTTTTCCTGCATTTCTATTTCAGGAAAGGAGGCTGCCAGGCTTTTGTAGTAGGCTATTCCTTCCTGATAAGTAGCTGTTTCAATACCGTCAGATTTTTCGAAAGGAGTGATAAGTTGTTGTGCCTTGAGGCTGGAAACCAATAGGAAGGTGAAGAGTGATAGAAAAAGCAGTTTCATTAGTGATTGATTTTTTTAATGAATAGGCAAATTACAAAAGTTATTGGAAATTGGTGTTTGGTAAGGCAATGAGAATTTATAGGTACAAAGAAGTAGGTGACTGCTTATAGTCAATAAAATTAATAAAAATACTTTCAATATTTATTGAAAGTTTAAAAACATTGCTTATGTTTGTGTCAATGGAGTATACAGAAGGAAAAAATAAGTTTATACAAGCATGGGGTACTTTGGGTACCAGCTGGGGTATCAATAAAGCAATGGCACAAATTCATGCCTTATTATTATTATCTCCTGAGGCTTTATCTACTGAAGATATAATGGAGGAGCTGCAAATTTCCAGAGGAAATGCCAATATGAATATCCGCGGCTTAATTGATTGGGGTATTGTTGAGAAGGAATATAAGCCGGGAGAGCGTAAGGAGTACTTTAAAACGGGGAAAGATATCTGGGAATTAGCCAGACAAGTCGCAAAGGAGAGAAGAAAAAGAGAAATAGAGCCTATTTTAAAAGTGCTTGACCAGGTGCAAAAAATAGAGGGTAAAAACGATGCTAAATTGAAGGAGTTCAAAAGTGTAACTGGAGATTTAAAAAGCTTTACTCATAAGGTAGACGGTCTAATAGAGAAATTCTCTAAGTCAGACCAAAGCTGGTTCTATAAATTACTGATGAAACTTTAAAACTATTTTTTTACTCAAAACTTTCACAAAATATTGAAAATTAAATAACTATTGAATATTAACTTTTAAATACTGGAAATTATGAATTACAATATCCTAAGTTACCTGATTTACATTCCCGTTACCATTCTTTTAACAGTTTGGGTGGCGCGCACATTATTCAAGAGCGGAAGAATTTTTTTAGTAGAAATATTTCATGGAGATGAAGCATTAGCCGATAGTGTGAATAAGCTTTTAGTGGTGGGTTTTTACTTAATCAATGTAGGCTATGCTATTTATACCCTTCAGATTATTGGTGAAATTGAAACAGTACAGGTTTTAATGGAAAAATTAAGTAAAAAGCTCGGGTCCATTATTTTAATACTTGGTGCCATGCATTTCTTTAATTTATTGGTGTTTTTTAAACTACGAAGTAAAGCCAAGCAAGAGCTTAAATTTGCAGAAAAATGAGCAGGTTTAACTACTATTTACAGTTGACTCTGTTGACAGCTGCTGTAATTTTAGCACTAATTGCTCTAGCGAAGAAGGACTTTATAATATTTTTAGTGATTCTTCAATTTTTGGTGGGAGTTTTACAAATTTTTGTGGCTATTGTATTGGTCTTAAATAAAAGAACAAGATTTCAGGGGCTTATTTTATACTTGATTTTATCTGGTGCCTTAGTCCTGATTTTGTTCCTCTACGGAGAAGAATTATGGCTCCTGGTTTTTACGATACCATGGCTGCTGGCGATCAATTTTTGCAGGTTATCCTATCGACTTTACATAAGGAACAATAGATCATGCAGTGAAAGGCAGCTATTTAGAGTGGTTTTTTGACCAAAGCTCAAGCCTTTCATTAAATTATACCTCGTGTCAGCTTAAGTTGAGAGCCAGACATGAGGTTTTTATTGTGAACAGTGTTAATCAAGTTTTCGTAGTTGTTCGAACTGAACTTCAAGAAAGATGACAAAGTATTTTCTTTGCGAAAACTTTGCGCCATCGCGCCTTACCAATGTTTCGGTACATATTAGAGATCTTGTAAGCGTCTTTAGACGCCTACGAAAGCTTTGTTATAAAGTAGTGCAAAAATTATCCTTGTTATTTGCACAAAAAATTCAGTGATCTGATTTAAGCGGATGTTAATATTAGATTTAAGATTTCTGAACAGCTCCGTACTATTTCACCCCCTCTTTTGAATTTTTAATTAATTTTTTAGCCTTAGATTTATGATAAGCTAATTCATGAAGCTAGGAAATAAGATATTAAAAAAATAAATCTAAATGATAAAAAAGAGAACCTTGATCATCTGCATATTTACACTACTTATTCTGGCAAGTTCTTACGCGCAAGACTTACCAAAAATACTTCAGAAAAATTCAAGTGAATACCTTCCAGATTTTTCCTATGCAGGTTATCACTATGGAGAAAAACAACCTACTGCTGCTAAGAACGGACTCGTGCTTAATGCGATCGATTATGATGTTACTCCCAATGATGGTTTAGATGACACGAAAGCTTTGCAAAAATTAATGAAGCAAGCTGAAAATACTGATGGCTCAGTAATTATTCAATTGCCAGCCGGAAGAATCATTTTGAGCGATATTTTATATATTCAACGAAGCAACATCGTTCTGAGAGGTGCTGGCAGTGGTGCAAATGGAACAGAGATTTATTGTCCACGGCCCATGCGTTATTTTAATGATCCCGAACCATTAGCCGAATTGAGAGAGTACCTGTTAACACTCAACAAGAGACAAATAGAGTCGGAAAACAATATCGATCTCCCGTTTTCACAATATGCCTGGGCTGGAGGGACGATCTGGGTAAAGTATCCGGAGGTACGAGTTAAAGAATACCTGGAAAAGTATGACAAGCCCGTTAATGTGCTTACCAATTTACTAAAAGGTAAGCAAGGTGAAAAATCAATAAGGGTAGAAAGCACTACTAATATTAATGAAGGTGATGTTGTTCAGATTGAATGGTATAATAAAGACGGAGAGGAAGGCTCTCTTATTAAAGCATTATATGCCGAATACGATTTAAAAGTGGGATCTCACCATTGGAAGTACCCAAGTCATGCACTCGTGAGGCAAAGGACTATAATTACGAAAATTGCTGGAAATAAGCTCACTATAAAGGATCCTCTCCTTTTGGATATCTCACCGGAATGGAAACCAGCCATAGTTGAATGGAAGCATTTAACGGAAGTGGGAATTGAGCACTTTAAAGTGACCTTTCCGATAGCGCCAACTATTGCACACCATGTAGAAGATGGATACAATGCAATTTATTTAACCCGGCTATTCAACGGATGGGTGAAAGACATTAAAATTGAGAATTCTGATAGTGGGATTTTAACGGAAGAGGTTTCTAATATAACAATAGAAGATATTGAAACCTCTGGGCAAAAATTAGCCCACTACTCCGTAGCTATGAGTGGTGTTCATAATGTTTTAGTAAAAAACCTGCACGTAAAAAATAAGGTAAGACATCCTCTGAGTTTTAATACCTACTCTACTAAAAGTGTTTACCTGGATTGCAAAGTGGCAGTAGAACCTATTCTTGATCAACATTCTGGTGTAAATCACCAAAATCTATTTGATAACATAGAAGTTTCAGTTGCCTTAAATGGCAATGAAAGCTATCCCTTATTTGCAGGCGGTGGTGCGGGATACTGGAAGCCATCTCATGGAGCCTTTACCACATTTTGGAACGTATATATTAATTTTCAAGACGGTTTCGATCAAAAAAATGCTGTTATATTAAATGGTATGAAAGATGGGCCTAAGGCTCGACTGGTAGGAGTGCATGCCAACAGGCCAATCAAGGTAGAATACAATCCGGATGCTTACCTGGAAAAAATCAATACAGAGTTAATAGAAATACCCTCTCTCTATAGATACCAACTTAAAAAAAGATTGAATTATTAAATGTTATTTAATAATCGTGCTAATTTTAAGACAGACAAAGGACTTCTTAAAATGCTGCTAACAATAATAAATAATCAATTAACGAAGTTTCGCTTACTGTTTATTTTATTATTGTTCACCTTTTATAGTTCAACAGCCCAGGATAATTATAACTTTCGTCATCTTTCTACAGGCGATGGTCTCTCGCAAAGTTCGGTCATTTCTATCGCTCAGGACCATAAAGGATTGTTGTGGTTTGCTACCAGAGATGGATTGAATACTTACGATGGCAATAAATTCACCATTTTTCGCAATGATCCATCTGACTCAACCACAATTAGCAATAATGATGTATTGGAGCTGTTAGTGGCTTCCTCTGGTGATATTTGGGCAGGCACCTACAACGGGTTAAATAGGTTTGACTACAAAAAAGGTCAGTTTTATAGTTATTATAACGAGAAGGAAAATCTTAATTCCTTAAGTAACAATACAATCTGGAGCATTTGTGAGATGAAGAATGGGGAAATATGGGTAGGGACCTCAGAAGGATTAAACATACTTAAGAATGGCTCATTCCAAAGGCTTTTTCACAACCCGTTGGATAGTAAAAGTATCAGTGATAATTACATTTTGGATATTTTTCAGGATAAATCAGGGCAAATCTGGATAGGAACTGCAAATGGCTTGAATAAGATGATATCTGATGAAAATGGGAAGTACCAATTTGAGCAGCTTAATATGCCAATAGGTAAGTCTGAAGATTCTCAAAATATGTTCTGCCAGGTTATCAATGAAGACAGTTCTGGTAATTTATGGGTGGGTACTAAAAGAGGTTTGTATCAACTTCACCCTGAAAGTAGTAAATGGCAAGTTTTTGAAAACAGCGTAAAGAATAACAGTATCAGTAACAATGATATCAGATCACTTTCATTTGATAAAAGTAATATTCTGTGGGTGGGTACCTATAATGGCTTGAACAAAATGGAGCAGCCTGGTGAATTTACTCAAATTTTAAGCGATGCTAATAAACCCCGGAGTTTATCCAAAAACACTATTAAATCTACCTTTGTGGATGCCAATGGTTCTCTATGGATTGGCATTTATTATGGCGGAGTAAATATGTTGGACGAGGCTAATAATAACTTCATTAATTATACTCAGTTGCCAGCAGGAAATGGATTAAGCTATGATGTAATTAGTAGTATAGTAGAAGGTAATGAGGGTCAAATTTATATTGGCACTGAAGGAGGTGGTATCAATGTTTTAGATGAAAAGAGCGGGAGTATTTCTTCGATAAAAAATGGAAGCAATATCAAGATTTCAAGTAACAATATTAAAGCTTTAAATCTAATATTTGATCAGCAGCTTTGGGTTGGCACTTTAAATACCGGACTTGATATTTTTGATATCTCCAAAAGCGAAATGATTGCGCATTTTGAGGAAAATTCAGGTATTTCTCATAATAGTGTATATAGCATTTTGAAAGAGAACGACTCCTTATACTGGATTGGTACCTTTGGCGGGGGGCTTAATTTATTGAATGTTCAGTCAAGAAAATCTATTGTAATTACACATGATAATATTAATCCTACAAGTATTAGCAATGATCAAATTCGTTTGCTAAAAAAAGATAGCAAGGGAAACTTATGGATTGGTACTCAGTATGGCCTTAATAAATTGTCTGCTGAGGCTATTGAAAGCAAGCGTTTTCACTTTGAGAGATTTTTTTACGATGATTCCAAAGAATCGGGTGAAGATGTTCTGGTTTTATTTGAAGACAGTAAAGAGCAACTTTGGGTGGGAACCTACGATTCAGGATTGAGCGTTTTCAATGAAAAAACGAACACTTTTACTTCACATAAAACCTATTTACCAGCAGAAGGAAGAACTAACATTATACACGGCATCCTGGAGGATGAAAATGGATATCTTTGGCTTAGTTCTAATCAAGGCATCATAAAATATGAGCCATACCAGAACAGCCACTTACTTTATGACGAGTCTGATGGATTGGTTTCCAACGAATTCAATAATAATGCCTGTTATAAAAGTAAGTCTGGCAGAATGTATTTTGGTGGCCCTCAGGGATTAACCTCTTTTCATCCCGGAAAAATAAATGCCAACAGCTATGCTCCACCTACTGTACTTACTGACCTCAAACTTTTTAATCAAAGCGTTAAAATTGGTGGAGAAGACGGCATTTTGGATCAATCTATTTATGAAACTGATAACATATCCTTAGCCTATGATCAGACTATTTTTACACTTGAGTTTGCCATTCCAAATTTTATTAATCCTGCTAAAAATTTATATTCTTATCGCTTGAAAGGATTGGAGCAGAATTGGAATATTACTGATAAAAATACTGCTACATATACTATTCAAAAAGCTGGCACCTATATTTTTCAGGTGAAAGGTGCCAATAATGATGGTATTTGGAGCGAAGGAATTACAGAACTAAAAATAGTGGTAGAACCTGCACCTTGGAGAACCTGGTGGGCTTTTCTTATTTATTTCTTAATTACGGTTCTGGCACTATATGCTTTAACAAATATTGTTTTGTCAAGGTCAAAACTAAAGCATGAACTAGATTTGGAACATGTGGAAAATGAAAGGCAAAAATCAGTTAACCAACTGAAATTGCGGTTTTTTACGAATATTTCTCATGAATTTAGAACTCCTTTAACTTTGATTTTGGGTCCTTTGGAGCAAATTTTATTAGAGTATAAAGGAAGTAATAAAACCTATAAGCAGTTAAAAGTAATAGAAAAAAATGCTGTCAGACTTCTCAAATTAATAAATCAACTTCTTGACTTTAGGAAGTTTGAGAACAAACACGAAAAAATAAGAGCTGCAGAAGGTAATATTGTGAAATTTGTAGAGGAAATTTTTCTTTCTTTTAAGCAGTACGCTAAGATACATAACCTTAAATATAAATTTGAAACAAAAGAAGGTAACATTCCTTTATGGTATGATCGTGACAAAATGGAGAGGGTTTTTTATAATCTGATTTCCAATGCTTTTAAATACACCCCTAAAGGAGGCGAAATTAGTTTAAAAACCTGGCAGGACAGTCAAAGTTTTCATTTTGAGATAAAAGATACAGGTGTGGGACTTGACCCTGAACACATTGAAAATATTTTTGATAGATTTTATGAGGTGGACAATGTAGAAGGAACTATCAAACATAAGCATCAAAAAGGAACTGGAATAGGTTTAGCAATAGCTAAAGGCGTGGTTGAAATGCATGCAGGAAGCATAAGTGCTGAAAGTCAGAAGGGAAAAGGAACCACTTTTAAGGTAAGTCTTCCTTTAGGAAAGCAACATTTCACTACGGATCAAATTATTCAGGATTTTAAAGATAGTGAAGACGTAACCCTCTACGAGACGGAAAGTGAAGATGCAGTAGAAATGCTTTCTGATGAGATTGGAGAACAATTCATAGATGCTCAGGTAGTTGAAAATGATAAGCCTTGTATATTGGTGGTAGAAGATAACACCTCTGTTCGTCAGTTCATATCTTCCATTTTTAAGAACACTTATAGGGTAGAGGAAGCTGGAAACGGATTAGAAGGGTTGAAATTAGCCAACCAGGTAGTGCCTGATCTTATAATCAGTGACGTGATGATGCCGGAAATGGATGGAATTGAATTTTGCTCAAGGATTAAATCAAACCTAAAAACCAGCCATATACCTTTAATACTTCTCACAGCACGAACTTCACTTATATTTAAATTTGAAGGCCTCGAGTCAGGTGCAGATGAGTACATTGGTAAACCTTTTAATGTGAAAGAACTCCAGCTAAAAGCTAGAAATCTCATAAACACTTTTGGAAAAATACGTGAGAAATTTGCTGAAGCTTCCATTATTAAACCAAGTGAAATCACCGTTTCTTCATTGGACGAGGAATTACTCAAAAAAGCAATCCATATTGTAGATGAAAATATAGCGAATGAATTTTTAGATGTGCCATTCTTTGCTTCAGAGCTGGGAGTGAGCCGTACTGTGCTTTTTACAAAAATTAAAGCCTGGACAAACATGACGCCTAATGCCTTTATTCAATCCATGCGAATGAAGAGAGCAGCACATTTACTGGAGCAGGGTAAAATCACCATTTCGCAAATCTGTTTTAAAGTAGGTTATAAAGATCCAAAATATTTTGGAAAAGCTTTTACGAAGCATCATGGTATGTCTCCAAGCGCATATGCTAAAAAATTCACCACTGATTTATAAAAGCACCCTTTCTAGCTGTTTTTGAACTTCTCCGTACTTTAGTGCCCCTATTTTAGGATTTATTTTATGTTGCATAAAGGTATAATTGTGTCAACATTAATACTATGCAAACAAAAAATAAAAAATCATTTAATTCACGATGGCTGCAATTCATATTACAAGCATTCATAATTGTAATGATTTTGCTTATGATTTACCTATTTTAAAACTTTAAAAGTTAATAGCATGAAAACAACATTATCAAAATTTATACTCCTACTGCTGGTAGTAAGTGGAGTAAGTATGTCTTCAGCTTTGGCGCAGGAAAGAGTCATTAAAGGGACTATTCGCTACGAGGAAGATGGTAAGGAACTGGTGCTACCAGGAGCCTCTATTGTAATAGAAGGTACTCAATCAGGAACAACTAGTAATATAGAAGGAGAATATTCCTTAAGCGCTTCTGCAGGAGATGTTTTAATTGTGTCTTTTATTGGCTATAAAACCAAAAAAGTTACTGTTGGTAATCAGGATGTAATTAATATTATGATGGAATCCGACATTGAAGCACTAAGTGAAGTGATAGTAGTTGGATATGGTGCGGTTCGGAAAAGTGATTTAACGGGTTCTGTAGCTTCAGTTGATCAAGAAAGCATCACGGCTTTTCCTGCATTATCAGCCATTCAGACATTACAAGGAAGAGCGACAGGTTTACAAATTCAATCCAATAATGGGGGTGAACCAGGAGCTAATTTTAATGTAAAGATCAGAGGAGGTACATCCTTAAATGCTTCGAGCAACCCCATTCGAGTAGTAGATGGATTTGTTGGAGCAGAAATGCCACCTCCCGAAGACATTGCCTCCATTGAAATATTAAAAGATGCTTCGGCTACCGCTATTTATGGTTCCAGAGGTGCCAATGGAGTAATAATGGTAACCACTAAAAAGGGATCCTCAGGTGAAGTAAAAATAGACATAAACTCTTCTTATTCAGTTCAGGAGGTATTAAACAACCTGGATTTGCTTAATGCTGATGAATTTGGAAACTACATAAGAGAGATAAATCCCGGTTACACCAACTTTGGAGGTAATACAAACTGGCAGGATCAGATTTACAGAAGTGGTTATATTTCAAATAACCAATTGTCCATCAGTGGAGGTTCAGCCAACGTGCGATATTATATTTCCGGTACAGCATTTAGTCAGGAGGGTGTTATTTTAAATTCTGATTATGAAAGATACACCTTGAACAGTAACCTCAGCATTCAGGCTAAGGAGTATTTAAATATTGGACTTAATTTATATGCAAGAAGAAGCTTCGGAAGTGGAATAAGAACACAAGAAACTACAGGTGGTTCAGGAAGTGCAGGTGCAGTTTCATCAGCTTTCCGTTTCAATCCGGATTTGGGCATCTATGATGCAGATGGCGATTTCACCATTTCTGAAGTGGGAGATGACATTGATAATCCTTATGCGCTCACTTCAGAGTATGTAAGAGAAGATTTAAATGACAGATTTCAAATTAATACTTTTGCCGAAATTGATCTGTTGGATTGGCTTAAATTTAAAACTACACTTGGAGCCACAGTAAGTAACCAAAGGGAAGGCGAATATTTCCCTACAACATTACTGAGAGGAGCCGGTGATGGTGGAAGGGCAATTCTGGAAACACAAAAAAGCTCTTCTCTTCTCAACGAAAATTATTTTACAGCCGCTAAAGATTTTGGCACCGGTAATCTAAATGTAGTATTGGGTTACTCTTACCAGGCAAATAGCAGAGAGGATTTATCGGCCAGAGGTTCTAATTATTTAACTGATGCTGGTACATTTTGGGCCTTACAAAATGGCTCAACGCTTGATTTCCCTGAGTCAGGGATTACAGAATCGTTTATAAAATCATATTATACAAGAGCTAACTATTCCATTTTAGATAAGTACATTTTTACTTTTACAGCCAGGTATGATGGTGCCTCAAACTTTGCAGCCAATAACAAATGGGCATTTTTTCCTTCAGGTGCAATAGGTTGGGATATGATGGCAGAGCCATTTTTACAAAACCAAAGAATTTTTAATCAATGGAAGTGGAGGGTAAGTTATGGTTTAGTAGGTAATCAGGCGATAGGTCCATATCAATCTCTTTCTAAGTTAGAGTCTATATATGGCACAAGTGGTGGTAATTTAGTAAATGCTGTAAAAGGTGGAGATCTGGAGAATCCTAATCTTACCTGGGAAACCACCTCTCAGCTTGATATTGGAGCAGATATAGGTATTTTGAATGGCAGAATAAATATTTCTTCTGACTATTACATCAAAACTACCTCAGATTTGTTGTTTGCCAGACCTTTGGCCCCTATTACCGGACGGTCATTTCAACTTCAAAACATTGGAAAAGTAGAAAATAAAGGGGTAGAATTTGCCCTTAACTCAAGAAACTTTGTAAATGATTTCCAATGGACTACTGACTTTAATGTTTCTTTTAACAGAAGCAAAATACTTGAGCTGCCAGATGATAACACAGATATATTTTATGGTTCAGCCCCGGGACATTTTTTGCTGGCGGATGATACACAAATACTAAGAGCAGGCCAACCTGTGGGTGTTTTCTATGGTTTTATTTATGAAGGGGTTTATCAAAACGGAGATGAATTTTTAGATGGTTCCGGCTTCGAAAAAGTAGCAGGGGGTGAAAAGTTCAGAGATTTAAACCCGGATGGGGTGTTAAGTAATCAGGACCGAACAGTAATAGGAGATCCCAACCCAGACTTTATTTGGGCATTAAACAACACTTTTTCCTACAAGAATTTTGACCTAAATATATTTATTCAAGGTTCACAGGGCGGAGACATGTTAAGTTATACTTTAATGGAACTTGATATATTATCCGGAGCTAATAATGCTACCAAAACAGCATTGGACAGATGGACTCCAACCTCTCCTAATACAGATGTACCTAAAGCTTCTGGCGGCAGATCTAAAAGAGTAAGCTCTCGGTGGGTCTATGATGCAAGCTATGCCAGATTGAAAAATATAATTTTAGGATATACACTCCCTAAAGCAACAGTGGAAAGACTTAAGTTAAGATCACTCCGCATCTTTGTAAGTGCTCAAAACTTACTAACTATTACCAGCTTTCCTGGCCTGGATCCAGAGGTAGGGTACCGAAATAGCTCTAATAATGCTAATAGCAACTTAATGAGAGGTTTAGATTACGGTAGCTATCCAAATGTTAAAAATTACACAGTAGGTATTAAAATTGGACTATAATGAAAACGATTGCAGAATTTCCAAAGAGAATTTTTATGAAAGCAACAATATTACTTTCATTAATAGGTTTACTATGCCTGGTAGGCTGTGAAGATCTTAATGAAGAACCGATAGGAGTGTTGGCCCCTGAAGGGTTCTTTAAAACAGAGAAAGATGTGGTTGCAGCCTTAAATGGCTCCTACTCGGCTATTGCCTCTGAAGAGTTTTGGGGTAGAAAATTAACTTTAGCATTATTGCTAAGAGGTGACATGGTTACAATAGGCGATCCTACAACCACTGCCATCAGAATTCAGGTAGATAATTTTCAAATGGATGCTTCCAATGGCATGGTAGAAGCCATGTGGGTACGAGGTTTTGAAGCTGTTGCTTCTGCCAATATTGCTATTGAAGGCGCTGAATTAATTGAAGCGCCAGAAGCAGTTAAAAACAGACTGACAGCTGAAGGCAGGTTTTTACGAGCTTTTGTTTATTACCACATGGTTAGGCTTTATGGTGAAATCCCCTATGTAGATTATACCTTCACCGATGCAGAATCAGGCTTTACTGTACCACAGGATGATGTAGAAACTATCTACAGTAAAATCATTGGTGACTTAGAGTATGCCAAAGAATGGCTGCCGGAAGATCAAGGTATAAGATCAAGGCCTACACAAGGTACTGCTGCTGCTTATTTGGCTTCTGTGCATTTAACTAATGAAAATTGGCAAGAGGCTTATGATGAAGCCAAATTTGTGATAGATAACAGAGGTCTTTACGATTATGCATTAACAGGAGATTTTCAAAACCTATTTAACGCTGGCCCTGAAGGAGGTGCATCTATTCAGGACCAACCTGATGTAGCTAAGGAGTTCGTATTTGCAATTGATTTTAGAGGTAAAGATGAAAGCTCCTTGTCAGGTTTCGGAAATTACACCCGGGATTACCTGGCTTCAGTTACCGGGCCAAGAGGAGATGAGCGTTTTTCAAATGGAGAAGGATGGAGTGTAGCAGTACCGCCTCTGGCCGTGTATAATAGCTGGGATTCCAGGGATTACAGAAAAGCAGTGAGTTTTGACACTGTTACTATTATGGGCGATACCCTCACTCCTTTTACCTCATGGAATCAAGCCTCACGGGGAGTTGCCAGGCCTCATATCGCTAAATATTACAGGTATTTTGGAGATGCGGGCTTAAATGGAAGGGATTCTGACCATAATTTTGCTGCCATGCGATTTTCTGAAGTGTTATTAATAGCTGCTGAAGCCTTAAATGAAATTAATACGGGTGCTACAGCCGAGGCGGAGTCTTATGTGAACGAAGTGAGAAGCCGGGCAAGGCGAGAACTCGATGGTGATAGCAGCAATGATAATATGTTTCCGGAAAATGTTAACACAGGCCTCAGCTATCAGGCATTTCTGGATCTTGTGATGGAAGAACGAAGATTAGAGTTTGCTTTTGAGTTTAAACGTTGGTACGATATTGTTAGAAGACAACTAGGAACAGAAGCTTTCGGAGCTGGTGGGCTTGAGCCAAATGCTAATTTCAATCCTGCTCGCGATTACCTTTTTCCTAAAGCACAACTTGAAATAAGTGTAAATAGAAATATCACACAAAACGATCTTTACTAATGAGAATTATCCTATATATTTTTCTATTTCTGTCGGTATGGTTAAACCTCTCCTGCCAGAATTTAGATAAAAATGAAAATGATGCGGAAGCGGAAATTCCTCAGGAAATTCATTCTGAAGAAGCATTAGAGAGGTTAAATTATTTCCTTACTTATGATGTGGGTTCCGAAAATTTTCCGAGAAGTATGGAGCCAAGTGGTGCGGTGCGCGGAGTAGCTTCATCAGATTGGACCAGTGGCTTTTTTCTAGGCAGTTTATTGTACGCCTACAAGCTGACGGGAAAAGAAGCTTATCTCGATAAAGCAATGGAATGGCTTCCATTTATTGAAAAGGAAAAATTTAATGGAAAAACCCATGACATGGGGTTTAAAGTCTATTGCAGTTATGGCAATGCTTATGAAATCACCGGTCAGGAAGCGTACAAGGAAGTAATTCTTGAAAGTGCATCAACTCTTAGCACCCGGTTCAACCCTAGCACCGGCTGCATCAAATCCTGGGATTTTGGGGGCGATAGGTGGCAGTTTCCTGTTATAATTGACAACATGATGAATTTAGAACTTCTTTTTGAGGCTACGATTTTATCAGGGGATAGTAGCTTCCATCAGATGGCTACTTCACATGCACAAAAAACGCTTGAAAACCATTTCAGAGAGGATAATAGTAGTTTCCATGTGGTTGACTATGATCCGCAAACCGGAGAGGTTTTGCAAAAAATAACCCATCAGGGCTATTCAGATAATTCCTCATGGGCCAGGGGGCAGGCCTGGGGTCTGTACGGGTTTATCATTGCTTACAGGTATACAAAGAATATTGATTTCCTGAACCAGGCTGAGTCTATCGTCCGGTTTATCTTCAGCCACCCAAACCTGCCAGAGGATAGCATTCCCTACTGGGATTTTAATGCTCCAGATATACCCAATGCACCTAGAGATGTTTCTGCCGCGGCAGTATGTGCTTCTGCATTAATAGAGCTGGGCCATATAACCGGGGATAGTAGTTACAGGGCTTCCGCTAAAACAATAATCGAAACGCTTTCTTCCGAGAAATACCTGTTACCAGCATCCAATGAGGTTCCTTTTATTCTTGCTCACAGTACTGGCAATATGCCAAAAAATGACGAAGTAGACGTGCCAATAAGTTATGCTGATTATTATTTTCTTGAGAGCCTGGAGCGCTTAAGTAAATGGTAAAATGATAATTGAAATAAGAATTCCATAACGCAGTGATAACTTGAACGAACAGCTATCACCAAAATAAATTATAAAGTCCGCAGGGCCGACTTTGAAAATAAATACATGTGCAGATATGAAAATTAAATTAATCATCTTTTATCTACTCATTGGCTATACTTCATACGCTCAGAGGGAGGTAAATAACATAAATGTTGATTGGGAATACCTTGAAAAGAACTATGAAAATTTTGAAGATGCTCAATCTGATAATAATTGGACAGCAATAGACCTTCCACATAGTTGGAATAGCCTGGATGCCACTGATCTGCAGCCAGGTTACAGGCGGGATGCAAGCTGGTACAGAAAAACGTTAAACCTAAAGGAGGTAGAAGCTAATAAAAAATATGTACTCTATTTTGAGGGTTCCAACTTAGTGACACAGGTTTTTGTAAATGGGCATTTGAGTGGCAAACATATAGGTGGATATGTCGGGTTTGATATTGATATTACAGATGAACTACAAAATGGTAAAAACACGGTCATGGTCCGTGTAGATAATAGTTATGATCGGGAAATAATACCTTCTCAAAAGTCAGATTTCTTCATTTTTGGAGGAATTACACGTGATGTCTGGCTCAAAATAGTGAATCAAACACACATCAATAATGTAAAAATATCCACACCATCTGTCAATAAAAAAAAGGCGAGTACTCAGCTTGAAGTAAAGTTGAATCAGGCCCCGGAAAAACAGGCCAAAATGGTTCTCGAGATTGTTTCACCTAAAGGAAAAACTGTCTTAAAAAAAGACCTACAGGTTACGACTTCTGGAAATATAGATTTTGAATTCGACATCAGAAATCCGGAACTATGGGGGATCAAAAATCCCGCTTTGTACACTGCAGAGCTTAAACTGTATCAAAACAATGCTTTAGTTGATTCTTACGAAGTGCACTATGGTTACAGATGGTTTGAGTTTAAAGATTATGGGGGATTCTACCTAAATGGTGAAAGGGTTTTGTTGAGAGGAACGCATAGGCACGAAGAACATGCGGGTTATGGAGCGGCAATGCCTAACAAATTGCACAGGCGAGACATAGAATTGCTAAAGGAAATGGGAGCTAATTTTGTTCGTTTGGGGCACTACCCACAGGATCCTGAAGTATATAAAGCTTGTAATGAGTTGGGAATTTTAGTTTGGGATGAACTGCCCTGGTGTAGAGGAGGGGTAGGAAACCAGGTATGGAAAGATAATACAAGCCGGTTGCTTAAAGAAATGATCAATCAGAATTATAATCACCCTAGCATTATTACCTGGTCATTAGGAAATGAAATTTATTGGCTACCGGATTTCCCCAATGGAGATAACAGAGATGATATCAATGCATTTTTAAAAGAGCTCAATACTATTGCCCATACAATGGATCCTTATCGTAAAACTTCAATTAGAAAGTATTATGAGGGATCCGACATTGTGGATGTTTTTAGTCCGTCCATATGGTCAGGTTGGTACTCAGGAAGTTATAAAAACTATGAAGAAGCTATAGAAAAGTCATTTTCTAAATATCCCCACTTCATCCATATGGAGTATGGAGGTTCAAGCCATTTCGGCAGACATTCAGAGAACCCGATTGATGGTGACGGTCAGGTCAATCCTTCCGGTTGGGAGGAAGCTATTAATCAGGTTGAGGTAGTTAATATTGCTCAAACCGGTGATTGGAGCGAAAATTATATAGTGGATCTATTTGATTGGCATTTGAGGGTATCAGAAACCTACCCTGGTTTTGTGGGTAATGCGCAATGGGCAATTAAGGATTTTGGCACTCCACTAAGACCTGAAAACGATATTCCATACATGAATCAAAAGGGCTTGATGGATCGGGCAGGCAACCCGAAAGATGCCTATTATGTTTTTAAGAGTTATTGGTCCGATGAGCCTTTTGTTTATATAGAATCGCACACCTGGAAGGAACGCTCAGGCCCTGAAGATTTAAAAAGGAATATAAGCGTTTTTAGCAATGCCGAAGAAGTTGAGCTTTTTGTAAACGATGTGAGCATTGGTAGAAAAGTAAAAGATATTAAGAAGTTCCCAGCCTGTGGGTTAAACTGGGACATTGCTTTTAAAAAAGGAGATAATAAAATGCTTGCTGTAGGATATAAAGGAGGCAAAAAAATTGCCACTGATACGCTTACTGTCAATTACCGTTTTGAAAAAGCCGAAGCACCGCAGAAACTTGCTTTGGAATATGAAGCACTAGATAACGGGAATTATCTTGTAACAGTGGTGGCACGAGATAAAAATGGCTTAAGATGCCTTGAGTATGAAGAAAAAGTTTACTTCCAATGCCTTCGCGGTGGTGATCTGTTGGAGAGCCTTGGTACTCCAAATGGTAGCTCTGTGATTAGTATGGCAAATGGCAAAGCTTCTATTCAAGTAATACCTAATGGTACAAATGAATCTATTGATATTTCTCTTTTGAATCAAAGTTTTAAAGGATCATTCCTTTCGATTCCTAAAAATGTAAAGTAAATAGTTATGAAGTGGAAATTAGCAGCAGTATTTTTTATTGTGTCTCATGTCGCATTTTCTCAAACGCCTCCTATTTGGCAAAACTATCTGGATAATTACAATACGGAAATTTCGCCTGAACTGTTAGACTTTAGCTTTGCCGGCTACCGTTTTTCCAGGGAAGAGCTGCCTGAGGTATCTACCTGGACATACTATGATGTAACAGAGTATGGCGCCATACCGAATGATGATTCATACGATGATGCTGCTATCCAATCTGCAATTGATGCAGCTGAAGCTTCAGAACAAGCCGGTGTAGTATATTTTCCTGCAGGTAGGTATATAGTAAGTTCAGACAACGATGTTAGTAAAAGAATAACAATTTCCAAAAGTAACATTGTGTTAAAAGGTAGTGGCAGTGCAGAAGGAGAAACTGAAATTTTTATGGACCAAATGCGGGTGGCTAACGGGCATTGGCAATTTGAATTTAAACCGCAAAGCACTAGCTCAACACAAATTACAGAAATTACAGGTGCTGTAGCACGAGGAGCTTTTTCAGTGAATGTGGCTGATGCTAGTGGTTTGTCAGTGGGCCAATCTATTTATATCAGTCATGAGAGTGAGGAATTTGCCAGAGCCCATTTTGGAGAACTGGAACTCTCTACTGCATGGGACAGGCTTTTCGGTGCTTCAGGAGGAATGAGTGTTTTTGAACCACACCTTATCAAAACTATTGAAGGAAAAAAAGTAACTTTTGAGAACCCTGTACAAGTTGAGTTACCTCTACTGTCCTCACGTTTTAATTTGAGAGAATTAAGAGTAATTGAAGAGGTAGGAATAGAAGATATACTGTTTACCAGCGATTGGGAAAATTATCCGGAAGATTTTGTACACCATAAAGATGATATTCATGATTATGGATGGAGTGCCGTACAATTTTTACAGGTTAAAAATGCCTGGGTCAAAAATTGTGAATTCCGTAGTTGGAATGAAAATATTGATGTACGCCAGTCCATCGGGGTCACTATCCAGGATGTTTTAATATCAGGTAAAAAAGGACATGCCTCATTTCTGACAAGGAGGGGCTATGGTTTGCTGGTGAAAGATTGCATTGATGAAGCCAATCAGCATCATGGTCCAGGTACGGGCTATGCCGGAGTAAATACAGTTTACGTAAGGTGCACCATGAGTGAGGATCAATCATTAGATTCTCATAGTGGACAGCCCTATGCAACACTTATTGACGTTGTGGAAGGCGGTGTTTTTGATCGAAATGGAGGTCCGCACGAAAGTTATCCTCACCACGCCCGCGATTTAGTATTCTGGAACTTCCGACATAATTCCTCCTCCAACCAATCTTATAATTTCTGGTCTGTTAACAGCCGAAATGGTAACACTTATGCCGACCCTTACTTTGTAGGTTTCCAATCTAATACCGAAGTTAGTTTTCAAAATGAAGGACTAAATCAGATGCCAGGCACAATGGTAGAACCACGTTCATTGTTTGATGCACAGTTGGCACTCAGATTAACAGCAGAGCAAAGCCTACCACAGCTTTCTTTTACCACTCCCGGTTCCGGTGAGAACATAGATAAGGGAACCTCTCTAACTCCCGAAGTATTAGCCAGTGACCCTGATGGTATAATTGCTTATGTAAACCTGTATTTTAATGGAGAGTTGGTGGGAAAAGATGAATTCGCTCCTTATCAATGGAGCGGCAGTGAAAATGAATTGCTTTCAAATTTAGTGGCAGGAGTTTACACACTTAAGGCAGAAGCGGTCGATAACGATAGCAATCGCGTCAATAATGAAATCGAAATTCTAGCAGGGAGGAAACCAGCTGTTGAAATTGTGAGACCTGAGAACACAAAAATAATTGAAGAGGAGGAAAATGCTGAAGTGGAGGTTACAGTGTCTGATACTGACGGTAGTATTGCAAGAGTTGATCTCTATTTGAATGACATATTAGTTGGCACGAAAACTGAAGCACCATTTTTATGGGGTATTGATGAAAACGCTGAACCCGACTTGTTTAATTTAGTTGCTGGAGACTATTCTTTAAAGGCGGTTGCTTATGATAATGATGGATTAACAAATATAGATATTCAGAATTTTGTGGTAAATAAACCCCCTAATCTTTCATTTTCTACTCCACTTTCAAGTGATACATTTGAAGAAGGGGCTAATATTAAAGTAAATGTAGGTGCTTCAGATGCGGATGGTTCAATTAGTACAGTCAAACTGTATTTAAACGGAGAATTTTTGGGGCAGGATACTAATATTCCTTACACCTGGGGATTCGATGAAAATAAAGATCCGGAACTTTTTAATATGGAGCCAGGAGAGTATTTATTTCTAGCGGAAGCAACGGATAACAGAGGGAGCAAACGTACTGATTCGATCAGAATTATGATAAGAGAGATTATGCCCCTGGCCGTTTACGGTGCCCAAAACAAAGAAGTGAAAATTTATCCCAACCCTTTCAAAGAGTCAATAACTTTGGAAGCGGCAGAGGCCCCTCAAAGAACTTTACTTTATAATATGTTGGGCGAATTAATTGCAGTGCCTGAGGTGAACAAGAGCGGTGAAAAGTATACTTTACAACTAGGTAATACCATAAAAGAAGGTATATATTTCTTGTATCTTTTATACCCTGACGAGGAAATTGTATTAAAAGTAATGAAATAGCCTATATCCTTCGGGCCAGCATTTTTAAACTATTAATAATTCTAAGCCAACCTTCTCGGGTTGGTTTTTTTCATTTTCAATTAGTTACACTCTATTTACCAAATCATCGCAAATCTTCTTCTGCAGTTCTATGTAAAAAGTTTTTGTTTAAAGCAATCCTGAGAATGGTACATAAAATTGCTTTGAGGGTCGATAAATGTAGAATCTTCTTAGCGAAAGCGGATATTCTGAAATGAAATCTACCCCTAATAAACATGGGAAGATAATTAGATACACAGCCTTAGTACCATTGTATTAATTATGATAGTTGATTTAAATTGAACATAAAAAAAGGCGGTATTTCACCGCCTCTTCCACTAAACTCAACAACAGATCTTATTCAGGAAAACTGTAAGGCCCTCCTCTTGTAATAAAGATATTATCCATACTTAATGAATAAGGTCCCGCATGCTCTCGTCTGCTTGCCAATGCATATCTTGTCATTTGATCAACAGAGTATACTGCCCATGAACCTGCATTATCTCTTGGTCCACTCTCAACAAACTGGTCAAAATTGATGGAAAGTGCATACCATCCATTTTCATCCATTTCATATCCCAAGTCTGATAATTTTGAAGGTGTAGGGTAGAACTCAAGATACTCATCAGAAGTTGAACCATCATTGTCAGCATCATAACCTTCATCGAATCTTAGCCTAAGGCCCGCTAATACATCATCGTAATCGGTTGGAAGCGTTCCGAAGTTAAGGTTTACGTTATAATAGTATTCAGTAATGTCACTTCCTGGCTCAAAGAAGTCAGCAAAAAATCCAACATCCTGAGTTCTGTGTCCAACTTGCCCAGTATAGCTTCCGGAGTCGTCTAAATCGCTTTGACCTTCTATATGATAAAAATTACCCTGAAATGGAGCCGGCAACATAGTAGCATCTTGTACTGCATTACTTAGACCAAAAGCGCTTATTTCCGCATCCCCACCGGTACTAAACACCAAAGTATCTCTGTCGAAAGTATCATAAAAATCAGGTAGTACTTCAATCACATAAAAAGTGAGCGCCTCTGTAGAAGTTGTAACAGAGCCTCCTTCATTCACTACAGTAAAAGTAGAAAGACCCAACGGAGACTCACCTACAGTAATTTCTACTTCAGTGTCAGTAGCGGAAACAACTGTCGCTTCAACTCCACCAATACTTACTGAGCTTACTGTAGTCATCTCAGTTCCGCTTAAGGTGATATTTTCTCCTGCCTGAGCAGAAATTCTGCTAACAGATGTAACTGTTGCAGCACCTATGATTATAACTTCAAAATCAGCAGTGGAAACCGCAGTTCCTCCTGAAGTTACCACACTTACCTTCCCAGTAGAAGCACCTTCAGGAACAGTAGTTACTATTTCTGAATTTGTATTACTGGTAATGTTTGCTTCCACGCTGCCAAAAGTTACACGTGTTGCATTAGCTAAATCTGTTCCGCTAATGGTTACTTGATCTCCTGGTTCACCACTTTCTGGTGAAATAGAAAGTATAACTGGAATTAGGGGTTCTGTTGTGCCTTCATCTTCGTCACAAGCACTAAGAAAACCCAGGCTAATAATTGCTAAAAGCATGAATCGTTTAAATAGTAGTTTTTTCATAATAGTATAATTATCGTTTAATTTATTATGTCTACAAGTTGTGAATAATTTGAATCAGCAAAATTCGAAAGGAGGGGTAAAATCGTACAATCTGTACGCAAAAGGGGTTAGAATGGCGCTAAACGTAAATTTGGCTATAGGAAGGAATGTGCGAATGGACTTGTAAGAAAGACCAGTGGCAAAAAGCAATACTTGCAAGTGAGCAACTTGCTACATTTGGAATCGATCCTAATAGACTTTTAGTAATGACAAGGTTGTCAGGAACTGATACAAGCTTGCCTCATTCTGTTACTTTCAACAAACCTCCCTGCTTCAAGGAGGAATTTCTAATTATAAGATTGGGCTCAAGCAATACCTTTTTATAAACTTTAGAGTTGGCGTTGCTTTTGTTTTGTTGTTCGAAAAATAATTCAGCGGCAGCGTGTCCCATTTCTAAACTGTGCTGGTCCACAGTGGTTAGTGAGGGGCTGGTAAATGAGGTGAAGGGCTCATTTCCAAAGCCTACTAAGGCAATTGCATCAGGAATTTTGATATTATTTTCCTGCAGTACCTGCATGGCCCCCATAATGCCATAGTCACTTGAGGAAAAAATTGCATCAGGCCGATCTTCCCTGTTCAATAATTTTTCCATGCAAGCACGGCCATCTTCTAGCTGCATATTGGTTTCCAAAATCAGGGATTTGTCTACAGCGATGCCATTCTTTTTTAAAGCGTCTTTATATCCACGGAGTCTTTCTTTGTATATAGAAACTTTTCTGTTGCTTGTGAAATGGGCAATACGATGATGACCTTCTTTAATTAGGTGTTCAACTGCTAGAAATGACCCCTGGTAATCATCTAAAACTACGTTACTTACCTCAAGTCTGATTTGTGGTCCTGTCAAAAAAGATAAGCGGTAAGCCTTTCTCAATAATCTTTTTAAAATGGTCGAAATTTTTCGTGGTTTTAGCATAAGAAGTAATTACGCCATCAACACGAGCGCTTAACAGGGCTTCAACCGTTGCAATTTCCTTTTCATAATCATCATAACTTTGGCAAATCATCACGTTATAGTCCCACTTATTAGCTACTTCTTCGATTCCCCTTACCACAGATGAGAAGAAACTCCTATTCACAGTTGGAACGATAATGCCAATAATTCTGCTTTTACCATTTCTTAAAGCAGCGGCTAAATGATTAGGCTGATAATTTAATTTGGCAGCTTCTTTATGTACTAATTTCTTGGTAGCATCACTGATTCTTGGGTGATTGGTCAGAGCCCTTGAAACAGTGGAAGCTGTAATATTTAATGCTTTAGCAATATCATGAATAGTGGTCTTCTTTTTCATTTACTTTTACGCCTCATTGGCTGGTTTACCAATTGTTGCCAGTATGCCGCCATCAACATAAATAATTTGGCCATTTACAAAGTCACTAGCTTTACTTGCTAAAAATATGGCAGTCCCCTCTAAGTCTTCCGGGTTACCCCATCTCCCGGCAGGGGTTCTGCTGATGATAAAATCGTTAAAAGGATGGCCTTCTACTCTGATAGGCGCTGTTTGTGAAGTAGCAAAATAGCCTGGGCCTATACCATTTGTTTGGATATTATGCTTAGCCAATTCCGTAGCCATATTGCGGGTTAGCATTTTTAAACCTCCCTTGGCAGCGGCATAGGCACTTACGGTATTTCTACCTAACTCGCTCATCATGGAACAAATATTGATAATTTTTCCCGATTTTCTCTGCACCATATGTTTTCCTACATATTTAGTAACGATGAAGGGGCCAACAAGGTCTACATCTACTACCTTACGGAAATCGGCTGTTTCCATTTCTAATAATGGGGTTCTTTGGATAATGCCTGCATTATTAACTAATATGTCTATAGGTCCTACCTCTTTCTCAATTTTATCGATATTTTCCTTAACAGCTACATCGTTCGTAACATCAAATAAATAACTAGAAACCTTAAACCCTTCTTTAGCATACTCTTTTATTGCCAGAGCCATTTTGTCTTCAGAATGACCATTTATTATTAAATGAGCACCTGCTTTTGCTAAGCCTAGGGCCATTGCCATTCCTAAACCGTGTGTTCCGCCCGTAATCAATGCGTTTTTACCTTTTAGATCAAATAAAGTCATAATTATCTTATTTCTTTTGTTGAAACCATATCCATATCTCCATAATCCAGATTCTCTCCGGCCATCCCCCATATAAAAGAGTAGTTGGTAGTGCCTGCTCCAGAGTGAATCGACCAGGGCGGAGAAACTACGGCTTGATGATTTTTTAGCCATATATGTCGGGTTTCCTGTGGTTCACCCATATAATGAGAAACGATATGTTCTTCAGGTAAATTAAAGTAGAAATAAGCTTCCATTCTTCTGTCGTGCACATGTGCTGGCATAGTATTCCAAACACTTCCCTTTTTTAATTCTGTAAGTCCCATTTGTAATTGGCAGGTTTCTACCACGCTGTTCACTAATAATTTATTAATTATTCTGTGGTTGGAACCTTCAAGATTACCCAATTCAACTATTTCCGCCTCTTTCTTAGTGATCTTTTTTGTGGTAAATGATCTGTGAGCAGGTGCAGAATTATAATAGAAGTAAGGTTGGCCAGCTGAGGGTTTTAAAAATTCTACGTTTTTAGCTCCACGAGTAATATAAAGCACTTCTTGATTTTGCAATTCATATTCAGTGCCATCTACTGTAATCTTGCCAGTATCACCCACGTTAAAAATACCTATTTCACGTCTATCCAAGAAATTTTCAGCCTTTAAAGTATCCAAGGCTAGTAGTTTAATATTTTTTGTTACGGGCATTACTCCCCCTACAATAAGTCGATCGTGCAAAGTATAAGTAGCAGTTAGCTCATCTTTTTTAAATATCGTTTCAATTAAAAAATGCTTTCTTAAATCTACTGTTCCAAAAGTTTTTGCCTGGCTTTGGTGTACCGCGTGTAACATGTTGTAACTCATGGTTATTTACTTTATGATAAAAAATGTTATTAGTTCTTTTTGTTATAAGGTAAAGATACAAAAACTTTAATAAATGCAATCGATTGCGCAAGATTTTTCCAAATATTCTTGTTTATTCGCTAAAGCGAGGGGTTTTCTCGCAGACTTACACTAAACTCATCGGGAAGGCTTAGAGGACAATAGAATTATTGATTTTTCCTTTGAAGGTCACTTTTCCATTATTATTAACAAATAGAATGTGAGTCACATTACATTGAAATCATTGCTTTTCAAAAAAAACTGCCGTTCCATATTCACGGAACCAGCCCCTTTGGCTTTAGCCAAAGTTTCTTACTCGCTAAGGCGCAGTGGCGCAAAGTTTTACGCAGAGAAAATAATTAGTCCACCTTTTAATTTCTATTTTATTATCCTGTAAATGGACTGTGAGCCACAGTCCATGGTACACATAACATTTCCAAAAAACATACATCCCTTCGCGGGCCGTTGCGGCTTGGCGTCTTCGCGAGAGATGCCTTTTTTGGCTTTAGCCAAACCTTTTTTTGAGCTTACTCCTTCACGAACTTCCTTTGCAGTTGCCCTTCGCTGCTGGTCATTTGCAGCATATAAATACCAGCGTTTAGGCCTGCAATATTGATATCTATTGCATTGGAGCCTCCTTTGTAGCGGCCTTCTTTTATCATTGCTCCCGTGGTGCTGATGATGCGCCAAGAAATTGGAGAGTAGATTTCTTCCTGTCGCTGTATTTTGATATGCTCCCTGGCTGGTACTGGGTAAATCACCCAGTTGCCCTGCATGGTCTGCCTGTTGGACAGAATTTGTGCAGGTATTAATGCTATGTCAATGGGCTTCTCTATTGCCTGAAAGACCTCAATCATAGCCTTCCCATACTGGTTTACCTCATTTCTGAAGGCTGTTTCTATCCAGGTGACAATGCTAAATTGGCCCGGAGTTGCCTCAATGGGTACAACCCACTCTTCTGACAACTCCAGGGTTTCTCCTGAAGGCCATGTAGACTTCAGGGCCGCGCCTGAATGATCTGGTATTAGTTTTACCAGTACATTGAATAGGGTATCATCACTGTTTTTGTTAGTAATTACTCTTTCTACAATAGCCGCTTTTATGGTCAGTAAAATACCCCCTTGCACAGTATCGATTAGAGGGACAGGAATTTTGGTACGAGTAGCATTTACTTTCACTTGCAGTGGTTTCCCTTCCTCATAACTGTAATCTACATCCATTTCAAAGGCCGCTGCCAGCAGGCTCTCACTGCTATATTGCTTTTCTCCCCATGCTGAGGCAAAGAAAGGATCTCTATTGGTAAATCTACCATTCATAATGGTATAAATAGGCTTATCAAAACCATACCGACTATAGGAACGCGTAAGGTGATCATTACTAGCATTGAGCCTGAAATGGTAGCCATAATGTAAGGAATCCGGTGTAGGGAAAATAGTATGGTATTGCAAATAAATCACATCTTCTCTACTATTCGCAAAATTTGCCAGACGATTTCTTTCAGGATCTGGAACATCGAGATTAAGGCTGGTAAAATGTTCTATTAAAGAATTACGATTTTTCTCTACTATGCTTAGGTTGGTAAAGGCAAATCCTTTACGGCTGGGTTCTCTGTTGCCTCCTAAAGCCAAACTGGCAAAAGCAACTCTAAACTGCACCAGCTTTCCTTGAGCCTCCGCTTTTACGGTCCCCAGATTATATGCCACAGTTTCCCACTCTGCAGTGGTTGAACCTTGTGAAGTTGATAAGCCTGACCAACCATTAATGCTGCCTCCTGGTCCGGCTGAAATACTCCCGTTATTGTACCAGTTAAGTCCTCCTTCTTGCTCACCGAGAGTGCGCCACACTCTTTCAACTTCTGTATTGCTGCAATCAATTACCTGGTACTGCACTACGGCTCCTTCCAGCTCAGGAGTATCAAATAAGATATCCATTTGGAGTTTAGGGGCGTTCCAGTTATCCAGGTTAAAATAAGGACTTTGCACCCAGCTAAATTCATTGTCGTTATAGGTGCCGGTGCTATCATTAAAGGCATGCCATGCGATTTGGCCTTCTACTTGCCTGATATTCCAGCTACTATTGCGGGCTGTAGCAGGGGCATTATTGTTATCTGTGGTGGAAATCCAGCCATTGCTGCCGCTACTGAAGTTTTCAATGTAAACAGCTTTTTGGTTGATGGTTTGAACATCAGCCTCATCAAATACGGTTACCAATTTAGAAAGAGTGTCTGTGCAGCCGATGGTAGTTTGAGTAATTAGGGTTACATCATAAACTCCGGGATTAGCATAGCTAAAGCTGGTATCTGCCTGCTGCGAAATAGTGTAAACACTATCTTCTATTGAAAATTTCCATAAATACTGACTAATGGCATCTTGCCCTATTCCGGCGGAAGACTGATTTTGAAAGTAGGCCGTATTGTCGCATGAATTGGTGAACTCAAAGTGTGATGTGGGTTCCTGACCAACAATTACTTCCAGTCTGCTCAAATTACTTCCGCATTGGCTGCTTTTTGCTACTAATTGAGTGAAAAATACATTTTCCGAAACACGTTGATCGGAGATGCCAGGATCAAAAACCCAGGTAGTATCCAATATTACCTGGTCTTCATTGTACCACACCAAATCAAAATTGGCCGTATCATTTCCTGCAAAATCCAATGGAGGCACAAAGCCTTCAATACCATAAGTGCGGCAATTGAAAATAGTGGTTTCGGGTAGTGAGTTGGGGATTTCGTTAACAAAAAAGGCAAAAATTTCAGATTCTATACAATTCTGAGGACTTAAAAATTCAACTCTTAAGCTATAGCCATCCTCATTTGGTGGCAAATAATTTTCAGGTAACAAAGGATCTGTAATACTGCCTGGAGCAGCTGTAAAAATTAATCGGGGAACCTGCAATAAAACTTCTGCTCCTGAAGTGTCATTAGTATTGGTTATATAGTACAAAGCATCACCATTTTCCGCAACGAACAACTCTATCGCCTCATCATTTCGGCAATAAATTGATACTGCATTCAATGAATCTCCACTGTTTAATAATTTTACGGTAGGATTAATGCCACTGACAATATTGATGGTTTGAAGAATTGAAAATTCAGATGAATCAGCCCTCATCGCATTTATTCTAAGACGAAGTGTATTAGCATTAGCTGGTATTTCAGCGGGATTAATATACCATGTTTGATTGGATCCTTGAGATAAAATAGAAGGAATATAACTATAACTAACTAGCTCAAAATCTAAAAGCTGATGATCGCCTATTCCTTCGCCAATCCATTCAATTTCAAAAGGATCTACTAAATTATTGCACATGGAGCCATTTGTAATGCCCTGACTACTAATTTGACTGGCCCCATCAACGTCATAAAGTCTGATGACAAAAATTAAGGATTCACCACAGTCCGGATTGAAGCGGAAGTAATAATTACGGGCTAGTTGGTTGGCTGAGTCTGTAGAGAAGTAGTATCGGTCATCATTATCGTCAAAATACAGGCCCGGATAATCAAAAATATAATTTTCTACAGTTCCAGAGGAGCCGGAAGGTAGCTCTATAGGAATGGGGTCAGGGGTATTATTGGCAAAGGTAATAGTTTGAAAAGACTCTTCAAGGACTGTGCCTCCAACTGTTATAAAAGGATTTTCCAAAAAAGTCTGAAAAGTAATTGTTTGGGAGGCACTTGTACCCGCACAAAGAGAGGCTGATCCAGCAGAAACAGCATATATTTTATCTCCGTCTTCCATATTACTTGTAGCTAAGTTCACTTCTATACTATTGGTAATGGCTGAGTAGTCTCCATCCAACTCCTCCGTAATAGTGCCGTCACTGCTTTCCCTGAAAAATGTATAGGGTCCTGTACCTCCTAAAGCAATGAAATTCATAAAGCCTTGGGGACAAACGTTGACCGTAGCTTCATTGCCATTAGTTGAGTTGGAGATACTCACATTTTCTCTTTCTCTCGCAGAAAATTCTCCTACCACATCACTAACCTCTAAACCTGGAAATGAGGCATCCACCTCAGAAAGGGTGATTTCAAAATCACCGGCAATAGCACCTGCAAGCGCCCTGATTTTAACATTAGAGAGTCTAATAATGTCCTCAAAATCTGAATCAGTTATATTTCCCCTTTCAAAACCAATAAGTAGATCACCGGCATTGGCTCCTGTGCTTAATACCTCAAAAGACAGATCATCTGTAGGTATATCAGAAGAATTTCCATTGTTGACGGAAAGAGATGTTGCCCCATCAGTAATAAACTCAAAGTTATCCGGTAAATGAAGTAGAATATTTTGCCTGCTTCCCTCATTGCCCGGATTAAAAAAATTACCAGGCGCACCCTCGCTAATTACTATTTGGGAGAGTGCAGCTTCTCCTTCTATACACAATTCTTCTGTTAAAATTAGGGTATTAATGGAGGTGGCGGAGCCGGTGGTGAAAGAGTAACTATATGATTCTGCCACATTACCTGCAGCATCTTTAGCTCCAGTAATTGTTACTGTATATTCTGTATCAAACAAAAGTGCTTCTAAAAATTCTATTTCCAGTGTATTTTGCGAGTTACTGAAAGTCACATCATTTAATGTAACTGAGGGATTAATCGATACCAATGAATCATATCCAGTTGATGGCTCTACAATAAATTCATTATATTTTATTGTAGTTAAATTTACATTTCTTACAGTTAAATCAAGTGCATTATTTTCAGGTGTTGTAGATATAACTGATGGGGCTTCTGTATCTTGACTCCAAATATACTGATTGCTTAAAAAAGCAAACGTTAAAATAAAGTGAAACATAAATTTTAGTTGAAACATAATTTCCTAATTCAGTTTTTGATAAATCTCACACTTAACCCATTTTCTTTGTTACTACTTCCTTCACGTATTTGTGAACTTACTTCAGAAATACCAAATACCTTTGCTTCAAAATTATCTTGCTCAGACTTCGTCCAAAAATCACCGAATTCGTTTAAATCAAAGAAGCTATTAGAATTAGCGACCCATACCCCAGCTAACTTTGCTTCAAATTCACTACCACCTCCCACTTTTATTTTTGTTCCCGCATTGATTCCCAAGAAAATATTCAACTCATCGATATCAGCCTCGCTTGGCAAAACCCATCCTTCAGGAGCAATTTCCTGAGCCACATACCAGCTATATAATTTCCCATACTCAGCAGCATTTGCAACAGAGTCATCATCATAGTACCAGCTACTTGTAGAGTCTGCCGTGTTAGTATTGTAGTTGAAATTCTCAGCAAACCAGATTTGCTCACCTATTTTGATGGTTAAATATTCCTGTCCATCCCGACTGTCGGTGAAGGTGCGTACTTCTTCTGCAGTTAACGAAGCCTCTACTACGCATTCAGAAGCATCTGATATGGTAATTTCTGTATCAGCTGCTTCTTCTACTTCTAAGGTAAAACTTCTCACATCTGAGCTGCCTGTTAAGGTTTCTCCTCCATAGCTAATTTCATAGTCAAATGGAGCCTCTCCACTTGTGAGCGCTATGGTAATTTCATATGCTGAAGCGGTGGCAGAAATACTGAAATTGGCACAAGGATCAATTACCTGAAGGTTTTGAGAATCGGTACACTCATTGGCATCCGTTACAGCTATTGCATAAGTGCCCGGCTCTAAATTAGCAAAGGTGCTATTGCTTTGCGTGGTGCCACCATTTAAGCTGAATTGGTAAGGAGCATTTCCTCCATCAGCACTTGCTGTAATAGTTGTGCCTTCTACGGTAGCAGTTAATTCAAGGCTACTACAATCTGGTGAGGCTTCGTCATCTCCCCCACAGGAAGCAAGAAAGGATAATGCTATGAAGGTAAATGCAGTGAAAAGATAATTTAATGATTTGAGGTTTGTAAAGTTGTTCATGGGTCTATGATTTTAATTGTTTTTTCTATCTTGATTATAGCCCCTCCCTCGGTCCCTCCCCGCTTGTCCCGACCGATCGGGAAAAGGAGAGGGATGCGCACGGATTAGGCCGTTGAGTTAATTGATTAATGTGTTTTTGAATCTTCTTTTATAGTATAAGTATAATAATGCTGACCAAGATGGGGTAAGGTTTTGGCTGGCGGTTTACTTATTTTAAAGTTTAGCTATAAAATAAAATACCCCAACTGCGATCTTATAAATAAAGAAAGCAGGATTAATCAATAAAAATATTGAATTGAGATAAGAAATGCAAGGGTTTGCGGAAATTAATGACTAAAGTATAGGAAAAGCAATGAAGTCAGTTGAGAAATTTGCAGAGGTGAATTATTCTTCCTTAGAAAATAAGGAGTTTAACCTACGAATACTAAGTTCACCTTCTTTAGTTAAACATATTAAGTCTCCTTCATGAATTGTTGAAGCAACTATACCATCAATACTTTGGTTAAACATAAAGGAATCATTTTCTGAATCCATAATCCTTAGACTTTTTCCATCTTCAATGATTAATATTTTGTCCTCTGCAAAAGAGATTTTACTGACATGAGCTATTTTCGTTAAAAGTGTTTTCTCCCCTGTTTTGGTGTCTATTTTAGTAAACGATAACTGTTCACCTGATTCCACTCCTATGTAAATATTATCATTAAGAGTGCCATAAACGTAAAAAACATCAGAAAGAGTGTGATCCCACACCTTGACTTCTCCCGTTAGCTTATAAATTTTATAACCATCAAGATAAATTGTAGATGAATCGGTCGTTTCATAAATAGTTTTATTGAGAAAAATCTGATTTTGCAACCGTAAAGTATTAGTTAGATTTGATTGAACTGTAGGCGTCTCAAAAACTACATTAAGGGAAGATTTTGTTTTTTCGATCTTACCTGTTGTAAAATCTACAGAATATCTTTCAGGTTCTCCGGCTACAGGCTTGCTTTCCACCAATATATTTATAGTACTCTGTGATAAATAGTAGTCATTGACCTTCCATTGATCATCAAAAAATGATTTCCATTTTACTTCGCCTGTTTCTTCCGAAATTGACAGAATATGAGTATTCCGAACTTCAGGAGTTATAGTAAGGAATATTCTTTTCTTATTGATTAGAAATTTCGCGTTTTCACTTTCTAAATCCGTTCTCCAGTTAATTGATAAAGGGTTTTTCTGAATTGAATATAAGTGATGATTGCTTCCAAAAATCAGCAAATTGTTTTTATTGAGTGGAATAATTGCTGAGGTGGAAAAGGAATGATTATCATTCAAATTCAATGTAGTTGAATTATTATTACATGATATAAATAATGCTAAGCAACTTGACAATATTAAACAAATTTTTCTAAACATATTGAGATTAGTCAGTTACTAAATCTTTTAGTTCAGGCACCATCCCTGAACCTAACCAATCATTCATTATCGAAGTCATTCCATATATCGTCTCAAACACTTGATTTGCCTCTAATTCACTTGATGTAGTTTTCCTCTTGATTGCTAGTGTTCGGGACTCGTTAGGATTTACCAATCTGGTGCCTGCCGGTGTAATACTATCTATTTGAAGTTGTATCTCAAAAGGTAACTCCGTTATTTTAGTGTTCTGTCCATAGACTTCTTGTAAGACTTGATTTGTCCCTTCTGGAAAATCTATATCATCTAAAAATGGACCTTCCCAATTACTATAATTTACATTACCTCCAGGCAGCACAGCTCTTTTTACTCTTAAATAAATGTAGCCTGCTCTAGATCCAGCTCTTAGGTCAGATTCAACTTGTAGCCACTGTGGAAGAGAAGCATCGATATCAGTCGCTGATGAAACCCAAGAAGTAATAAAACTTCTTTTAGCTTCTATTGCTGTTGGTAAAAAACTACTTATGGATCCATTTAAACTACTTAGGAGCTGCGGGATATCGTTTTCATCGTAACCATTTTCTATATAAAAATCTGAAAAATGAATTTTGTTATCCATTAACATCCTTCTGAATTTGGTCTGAGCTTCTCTATAATTTACAAAAAAGTCTGAAAAATTCACTCTATCGGAAGAACCTACAAAACTAATAAAATTATTAGCCATGGTTTCAATCACATAAGTACCTAAACTAACGTGAGGAGAGACTGCAGGAATATATCTTAAAAGCAGTGAAAAAAATGTCGGAATCTTAATAGATGATTCATTTTTTTTCTCTAAACCAAATACAATACCTACATCTTGAATCGCATCAATTTGCTCACTAATCCACAATTTCAAATTCTCTTTAATTTGATAATTTAATCCCTCCCAAGTTTCTTTTCGATTCCCCTGAGATTCCTGCCTCTGCACCACTCCATTCTCACTCTTTTGCACCTCAACAACTTGCTTCCCACTAGCCACCTTTTTTCCCATCGCATCTGCTTCACTTTCTAAAGCAGGATCACCATTTAAGGGAGCACCCTTGGCTTGAGTGGTCGCTTTTACCCTGCCTTGCTTTTGTTGCACTACATGGGCTAGCTCATGACCAATCAATTCCTGGCCTTCCGAGGTATGAGGTTTATAATTGCCTGGAGCAAAATGGATTTTGTCACCCTGCGTAAAAGCCTGAGCGCCCATTTTGGTAGCTTGGTCAGAATCTTTCGTCACTTGCACATCAGAAAAATCTTCCTGAAATGCATTTTCCATTTTGGCTTGTACGGTTCCATCTAAGCTGCTGTTATCTGATGCTTTCGACTCAACACTTGGTTCAAATCGGTTCATGCTGCGGCCCATACGCCTACTCATTTGCCTGGGCTGCAAGCCTTGTGATCTTTCTGGATTAGATTGTCGGCCTCTTTTATGACCGTCTTGTGAGGAATCTTTTGGTTGATTTGCCATTATTTGATTGCTTTATGTTTCTTGAGCCAAATACTGTCTTTTGCCTTATTAGTATAGTTCCAAATTAATTCTTTATTATCTGCTAATTGTTTAGTAATATAAAGCTTTCCATCTTCTATCTTGTATTTCTCTTCATAATATAATAATACCATCTCTACATTAGATTTAAGCTCCTCATCTAACAATTCTATCTTTTGAATTAGCTTATCACTTTCTAAGTAGACAGGGACAAATTCTACATAATCTTTTTTCATACATGCAAATAAAATAAAAATTACAGTTACAACGATTACATTTTTCATGGTCCAGTCCAATTATAATCCATACTATCAAAATATAGAAAATTATCTATATTAATCTTTGCGGAAAGGGCCTGTTGCCAATCCGACTCCATATCAAACGGACCCGCCCCGCGGTGCTGTTGAAGCAATAAAGCATCCGCATCACTAATTACTCCCGATCCTGGAATGTAGGCAGATAATCCAGCATGCCAATCGTATGGATCAAACCAATGATGATTAACATTTCCGGAAATTTCTACCTCATTTCCATCTCTAGATAAATTAAAACTTCCCGAGCTTTTGATAGTACTCGTGCCGCTAGCATAAAATAATTCAGTCGTTACTGAGCCCGTTAGTAGTTTTTCCCAATAATCACTCAAGCGCTCGCTTTCCCCTGAACGTAAAGACAAGGCCTTATCATATAATTGGTCTTCAAATCGAGACTGATTTACTTCTTCAGCATCTGTAATTGCGGAGAAACCTCTTAACCATGCTGTACCAAGCGTTTTGGTACCGCCTGTTCCAGCTAAAAATCTTTGTAGATTGTCAGCGGCTACATCATGTCCTAAGGATCGGGCATCGGCAATCATACTGCGATATTTAGCCTCTATTTCATCTAAGCGCTTATCCAAATCATCCTGACTTTGCCTCTGCACCTCTCCACTTTTACTCTTTTTCTGCACCACAGCCTGCTCCCCTCTAGCCGCCTTCTTCCCCAACATATCTGCCTCGTTTTCCAAAGCAGGATCATCATTTACGGGAGCACCCTTGGCTTGAGTGGTCGCTTTTACCCTGCCTTGCTTTTGTTGCACTACATGGGCTAGCTCATGGCCAATCAATTCCTGTCCTTCTGTGGTATGGGGTTTATAGTTGCCTGGGGCAAAGTGGATTTTATTTCCCTGAGCAAAGGCCTGAGCGCCCATTTTGGTAGCTTGGTCAGAATCTTTCGTCAATTGTACATCAGAAAAATCTTCCTGAAATGCATTTTCCATTTTGGCTTGTACGGTTTCATCTAAGCTGCTGTTATCTGATGCTTTCGACTCAACACTTGGTTCAAATCGGTTCATGCTGCGGCCCATACGCCTACTCATTTGCCTGGGCTGCAAGCCTTGTGATCTTTCTGAATTAGATTGTCGGCCTCTTTTATGACCGTCTTGTGAGGAATCTTTTGGTTGAAATGGCATTTAGTTTCTTTTAAAGAATTATTGAAATATCATTAATATACGTACTAAAGTAAAAGAGAATATTGATGAAATCAAAAAATAAATCGAAGAAATAGCTTATAATCAGTATTGATCAGGATTTATAATCATCCTGATCACTGTATTCATTATGCATTTGTAGTATTTTTAAATTTATCTATTAATATTTGTCAATCTAGTTCAAAACAAGCAACCAAATAAATCCCTATTAATGAAACGGAAATTTTTGCTTCATGAAGATTTAAAAAGTTTAAATCATATAATTAATAGCAGACTAAAGTTATTAACGACGGATCTGCATATAGAAGAAGATACTTTTTTCGAAAATTTAACTAATTATTCCAGTGATCCTTATGCTGAAATACTGAAAAGAACAGGGCTTGTAGCAGAGGAAAGAATTGTGCTGATTTTAGCACTCGCACCGTATATTAAACCGGAAATATTGGATAGGCTTTTTCTTAATAATGAGATCACAAATGCCAACTATACGCAATTAGGGGGTAAAATCAGCCAAAACACAAGTTCCTTTTTACCCACAGGCGAAACGGCCATTTTTTTATGTGGGGGAATAAATCTCTCCTCTAAATTATCACTGCAATATATTTTTGATGCAAGTCAGCCTCTTTACCGTCATAACTTGGTAAAATTACAAGCTGTAGATCAGGGAGATCCACCTTTATCCGGCAGAATCATTCCCACTGAGGAATGCTTACACTATATCATTTCGGGACAGGAGTTTAAACCGACATATAACAGTAATTTCCCTGCTCATTTGCTAAATACCCCGCTATCGTGGCAAGATTTAGTACTTCCTTATGATACCCTTAAAAGTCTTGATGAATTGGATGCCTGGTTAGGTCACCATCGGGAGCTGGCAAAAATAACGAAACTAAGTAAAAAATTTAAAAGAGGTTACAGGGCACTTTTTCATGGCCCATCTGGTACAGGTAAAACCTTAACGGCTTCTTTATTAGGTAAAAAATATAATAAAGAAGTGTACCATATTGATTTGTCCATGATGGTTTCTAAATATATAGGGGAAACAGAAAAGAACCTGAGGAATGTTTTCGATACTGCGGAAACTAAAGAATGGATTTTGTTTTTTGATGAGGCCGATGCCCTATTTGGTAAAAGAACTAATGTCCAAAGCTCCAACGACAGGTACGCCAACCAGGAAATTTCTTATTTATTGCAAAGAATAGAGGATTATCCCGGGTTGATTGTTCTGGCCTCAAATCTTAAAACCAATATGGATAAGGCCTTTTTAAGACGTTTTCAGTCAGTGGTTTATTTTCCTGTTCCGGGAGTGGAAGAAAGGTTTTTACTTTGGGTAAAAGCATTTGACGATGAATTGACGCTTGAAAAATCTATAGACCTGAAACAAATAGCTAAGGACTTTGAAATTACAGGAGCTACAATCGGTAATGTGCTCCGGTATTGTTCGCTAATGGCTTTAAGACGGAAATCAATGAAAGTACTAAAAGAGGAGCTTGTAGAAGGTATAGCCAGGGAATTAGCCAAAGAAGGTAAAATGATTTGAAGCGTACTAATTTGAAACTCTCCTATAGCTTTAGATGTTAACAGGTTCTTTTATCAGATAGATATCTTTCAGGGAGAATTCTGAAAGGGTTTGGCTTATTTTGTAAAAATATTTTGAATTATTTTATCAGAATATAAACTCATGAAATTTCAAAAAAACGTACTTTTAGAGAGGAGAATTAAGAAAAAACACCTTTTTAAAAGGTAAATTACGTTTTTTACCTAACAATACTTGCAATTTTTAGTTTCTTAGTGTAAATTGGACACTAAGTGTGTTTGATGCTCTTCTGTCTTTCCTGACATTTTTTGGAACCAAATTCACGCTGTTTTTTTTATATAGTTACAACTCATTGATTATCATAATATATGGAGAACAAATCTTTATACAATCCTGCTTTTGAGCATGATGCCTGCGGTATCGGCTCCATCATTAATATAGATGGAAAAAAAGAATTTCAGCTTATTCAGGATGCACTGGATATGTTGGAAAATATGGAACACAGAGGAGGTACCGGGGCAGATGCACAAACCGGAGATGGTGCTGGTATTTTGCTTCAAATTGATTCTGAATTCATTAACATAGTGGCTAAGGAAGCTGAAATTCAGTTTAATTCTAAAAAACCAGTGGGTATAGGGATGCTATTTTTTCCTAAAATGACCAAGGTGGCAGATGTTTGTAAAGAGGTTTTTCAGCAATTTGCGGAGGAGCTAAACTTAAATATATTGGGCTACCGAGAAGTGCCGGTTGATAATAGCGTGCCTGGGGCAGGTGCAAAACCTGTTGAACCAAAAGTTGAACAAGTATTTATTCAATCTCAAAAAGATATTTCGGAGGCAGAATTGGAAAGAAAACTCTTCGTACTAAGAAATTATGCTACACACCATATTGGGCATAATGTACAGGGTAACAATAAAGCCTTTTATGTATGTAGTTTATCTACCCGCACCATTATTTATAAAGGACAATTACGTACGGATCAGTTAAGAAAATACTATGGCGATTTGCGTGATGAGCGTCTGAAAAGCGCCTTTGCAATCATTCACTCTCGTTTTTCTACCAACACATTTCCCAACTGGAAATTAGCACAGCCTTTTAGATTCATCTCTCATAATGGGGAAATCAATACCATTCGAGGAAATGTAACTAAAATGAAATCCAAGGAATCCATTTTTAAGTCGGAGGCTTTTACGGATGAGGAATTAAAGAAATTGTTACCCATCACAAATCCGGAGCATTCAGATTCTGCCAATTTAGATTCTATGGTAGAAATGTTGGTGCTGGACGGCAGGCCATTAGAGCAGGTGATGATGATGATGGTACCTGAAGCCTGGCAGGATAATGACATGATGGACAAAGAGCGAAAAGCTTTTTATAAATTCTATGCCTCATTAATGGAGCCTTGGGATGGTCCCGCGGCCTTAATTTTTACAGATGGTTACAAAGTGGGAGCTACTCTGGACAGAAATGGTTTACGTCCTTCCAGATTTTGTATTACGAATAAGAATAGGTTAATCATTTCTTCTGAAGCAGGTGCTTTACCGGTAAATACAGAAGATATTTTGCAAAATGGCAGATTACAGCCCGGCAAAATGTTGATGGCTGATATAGAGAAAAATAAGGTAATGTTTGATGATGAAATTAAAAGACCAATTACACACGACAAACCTTATACCGATTGGATCAATGCTAAAAGAATAAAACTTCGAAATCTCCCAGAGCCGGAAATTGAAGAAGAAATTTTAAATCCTGAGCAGTTAATGCAAAAGCAGAAGGCTTATGGATATACCTCAGAGGAGTTGAAAGTGATTTTAGCTGATATGGCGAAAACTGGAACAGAGCCTATTGGTTCAATGGGTGCAGATACACCTCTTGCCATACTAAGTAGACAAAGCCAGCATTTATCTAACTATTTCAAGCAACTGTTTGCCCAGGTAAGTAACCCTCCAATTGATCCTATTCGTGAAAGAATGGTAATGTCGTTATTTACAAGAGTGGGTAAAAGTTTGAATATTTTGGCTGAAACCCCGGCACATGCCAAGCAAATACATATTTCGCAGCCTGTGTTATTGGATTCGGATATCGCAAAGTTTAAATATTTAAAAGATATCGGTTTCGATTATGCCTTAATCGACTGTGTTTTTAAGGCTGATGGCGAGCCCGGCAGATTGGAAGAAGGCTTAGATAATATCTCAAAACAAGCCGAAGAGGCAGCCTTAGCAGGAAAAGTAGTGCTTATTTTATCAGATAAAAATATAGATAAAGATCATGCTCCTATTCCTTCTTTAATGGCAACAGGTGCAGTACATCAATACCTGGTAAAGAAAAATTTAAGAACTAAAACCGGGCTTATAGTTGAGGCTGGTGATGTACGCGAAACACATCATTTTGCAACTATTATAGGATATGGGGCGAGTGCCATCAACCCGTATTTAGCGATAAAATCTATTAAACAACTACACGCTAAAGGTTTGGTAGACGATAAATTAACTGAGAAAGAAGCCATTGAAAACTATCAAAAAGCGATTGGATACGGTTTATTGAAGATATTGTCCAAAATGGGCATCAGTACCTTGCAGTCCTACCAATCTGCTCAAATATTTGAAGCTTTAGGCTTAAGCTCTCCTGTAATTGAAAAATGCTTTACCGGTACCATCTCCAGAATAGAAGGGATGGATTTTGATGGTCTGGCAAAAGAAGTTTTAGTGCGACATGTACAGGCATATCCGCAAAATGGAGAAGTAAAGAAAGGATTAGAAGTTGGTGGAGTATATCAATGGAAGCAAAGAGGCGAAAAACATATGTTCAACCCCGAAACTATTCATTATTTACAGAATTCCTCTCGTACCAATAATTTTTCGGTCTATAAAAAATATGCTTCTAAAATAAATGAACAGACAAAAGATACATTAACGCTAAGAGGCCTTTTCGATTTTAAGAAGAGAATTCCTATTAGTTTATCGGAAGTGGAGCCTGCTGAAAAAATCTTTAAAAGATTTGCGACAGGCGCTATGTCGTTCGGCTCAATTTCTCATGAAGCCCATTCAACTTTAGCAATTGCCATGAATAGAATTGGCGCCAAAAGCAATAGTGGAGAGGGTGGTGAAGATGAAGTGCGGTTTGAAGTAAAACCAAATGGTGACTGGGAAAGATCTGCTATTAAACAGGTAGCTTCCGGAAGATTTGGTGTAACGAGTTATTATTTAACCAATGCGGCTGAGCTGCAAATTAAAATGGCTCAAGGTGCTAAACCTGGTGAAGGCGGACAGCTACCTGGTCATAAAGTAGATGATTGGATAGGTAGAGTAAGACATTCCACTCCGGGAGTCGGTTTGATATCTCCCCCACCACATCATGATATTTATTCGATTGAAGATTTAGCGCAACTCATTTTCGATTTGAAAAATGCTAACAGAACTGCCAGAATTAATGTGAAATTGGTTTCTCAGGCCGGTGTAGGCACTGTGGCTGCCGGTGTTTCAAAAGCAAACGCTGATGTAGTATTAATTTCCGGTGCCGATGGAGGCACAGGTGCTTCTCCCTTAAGCTCTATCCGACATGCAGGTTTACCATGGGAGTTGGGTCTTGCAGAAGCTCATCAAACACTGGTGAAAAATAATTTAAGAAGCAGAATTACAGTACAAGCAGATGGACAAATGCGAACCGGACGTGATTTAGCGATTGCCACTTTATTGGGTGCTGAAGAATGGGGTGTTTCTACTGCCGCCTTGGTTGTAGAGGGTTGTATTATGATGCGTAAATGCCATACTAACACTTGCCCGGTTGGTGTAGCCACTCAAAATCCTGAATTAAGGAAATTGTTTACAGGAAATCCGGACCATGTAGTGAATTTTTTCCGCTTTTTAGCAGAAGACTTAAGAGAAATCATGGCGCAGCTGGGTTTCCGTACAATTGACGAAATGGTAGGTCACTCGGAAATATTGAAAACAAGAAATGATCTACCTTTCTGGAAATTGAAAGATCTGGATTTAAGTCCTATTTTATACCAAGAGAATATTCCGGAGCAGGTGGGTGTGTTTAAACAAATAGAACAGGATCATGAGCTTGATAATGTGCTGGATTGGGAACTCCTGGAAAGGGCAAGGCCTGCGCTGGATCACAAGAAAAAAGTATCACATAATTTCACAATTAAAAATATTAATAGAGCGGTAGGTGCCATATTGTCGAATGAAATTAGTAAAATATACAAAGGGGTTGGTTTACCGGACGATACAATAAAATATAAATTTAAGGGCTCAGCCGGACAAAGTATGGGAGCTTTCCTAGCAAAAGGGGTTAGCTTTGAAATTGAGGGCGAATCCAACGATTATTTTGGAAAAGGATTATCAGGAGGAAAGTTAGTTATTTATCCTCCTAAAAACTCAGTCTTCAAAGCAGAAGAGAACATCATAATAGGCAATGTAGCCTTTTATGGAGCCACTTCCGGAACTTCCTTTATTAATGGTATGGCTGGAGAGCGTTTTTGTGTTAGAAACTCCGGAGTAAATGCATTAGTGGAAGGTGTTGGTGATCATGCTTGTGAATACATGACAGGTGGGAGAGTAATTGTACTGGGTGAAACAGGGAAAAACTTTGCCGCAGGTATGAGTGGAGGAATCGCTTACGTATTGGATGAACAAAAGACCTTTGACGGCAATTGCAATAAGAGTATGGTGGGTTTAGATCCATTACTTGAAGATGATATTTCATTTGTAAAGGAACAAATAGAACTGCATTACCGATTAACCGGCAGTGCAAAAGCAGAAAAAATATTAAAAAGCTTTGACCATTTTGTATTACAATTTATTAAGGTGATACCACACGATTATAAGCGTGTAATGGAAGAGAAAAAGCAGAAGGAACAGAATAGGGAACCTGAAAAAATTGTAGCATAATGGGACAAAAAGACGGATTTTTAAAATTTGATAGAGAGTTACCCAAAGGGAGAGCTCCAAAGAAAAGGACGGAAGATTTTAAAGAGATTTACCAACCCTTTCCTGAAATAAAAACCAAAAAGCAAGCGGCCAGATGTATGGATTGTGGGGTACCCTTCTGCCATTCAGGCTGCCCTTTAGGTAATATTATTCCTGAATTTAATGATGCGGTTTACAGAGAAAATTGGGAAGAGGCGATTGAAATTTTGCAATCAACCAACAACTTTCCTGAATTTACTGGCCGTATATGTCCTGCTCCTTGTGAGGCGAGTTGTGTGCTTGGTATTAATAAACCGCCGGTTGCCATAGAGCATATAGAGAAGTCTATAGCTGAAAAAGCATTTGAGATGGGGTACATAAAAGCTAACCCACCTTTGCAGAGAACCGATAAAAAGGTAGCTGTAATCGGATCGGGTCCGGCCGGTCTATCTGCTGCGGCTCAATTGAACAAAGCAGGCCATTGGGTAACTGTTTTTGAAAGAGATGATAAAGTTGGTGGACTTTTACGTTATGGTATTCCTGATTTTAAATTGGAAAAATGGGTGGTGGAAAGAAGAATAGCCATTTTAGAGGAAGAAGGAATTCGGTTTAAAACCAACGCTGAAGTGGGCAAGAATATAAACCCGGATGCTTTAAAAGAAGATTATGATGCTATAGTAATATGTACCGGATCTACCGTGCCAAGAGATTTACCTATTCCAGGTAGGGAGTTAAAGGGTATTCATTACGCAATGAATTTTCTGACCTTACAAAACAAGGAAGTTGCCGGCGATGAAGTAGAGAAAATATTAGCAACAGGTAAAAATGTGGTTGTAATTGGAGGAGGTGATACCGGATCGGATTGTATTGGCACCTCACATAGGCAAAATGCTGCCTCCGTTTTGCAGTTAGAACTCATGCCTAAGCCGCCTTTAAATAGAGGTGAATTTGATCCATGGCCACTGTGGCCTATGACACTTCGAACCTCTTCCTCTCATGAAGAAGGTGGTGAAAGAAAATGGGGTGTGCTCACCAAAGAATTTATTGGTAACGAATCAGGCCTTACCCATATTAAATTAGTGGATATTGAATGGGTTAACGAGGGGGGAAGGCAATCCATGCAGGAAATTGAAGGTACAGAAAGAGATGTGCCATGTGAGCTAGCCTTATTAGCTATTGGATTCACACAACCTGAACATGGCCTGTTAGATAGCTTTGGAGTGGAAAGAAATCCAAGAGGGATCATTGAAGCTAAAAAATATCAAACCAATGTGGATAAAATTTTTGCAGCAGGTGATGCTAGAAGAGGCCAGTCATTGGTTGTATGGGCTATGTCGGAAGGAAGAGAAGCGGCCAGAGAAGTGGATCAGTACTTAATGGGCCATACTGAACTACCTGCAAAAGATGATTCCTTCTTTAGTGTAGCAGGTTAAGCAATAATTATTAACGGAAAGGTTCTTCATATTAATTGAAGAGCCTTTTTTTATGCTCAAATATACCTCTCTTAAGAAATATTTACCTTTTTACGCAGCTTTTCTAATACCCTGGAATGTTAATAATTCGGTAAATATTACTTTGCTTACAACATTTTAGTTTTGTTGAGGTTTTAATACATAATTAGTTAAATCTAATCTTCAATTAGAAATTTTCATGGTGAATCCCTCAAAATATGCAGTAATTGATAAAAGCGATTTGTCGCATGTTACAGTTACTTTTACTGGAAGTAAACCTACTGATGAATCTTTTGATAATTATTTAGATGAATTAGAAAGTTGCTATGATGATAGAAAACCGTTAGCTATGGTTTTTGATGCAACCAAGGCAGTTACGCCAAAATTGAAGTACCAAAAATTACAAGCTCAATGGTTGGACGAGCATTGGCTATTGCTAAAAAATTACTGTAAAGGAACAGCCTATGTTATTCCCAGTGCTCCGATTAGGCTTGTCTTAAAGATGATTTTATCTTTCCAAAATCAACCTGTTCCCTATAAAGTATTTCCAAAAACTGAAGAGGCTATAGAGTGGTTAGATAATTTGGAAGATAAGAATGCTTCAATTTAAAAATAATTAAGTGATTGCTTGTTGGAATTCACACATAAAAAAAGCCCGACTAAATCGGGCTTTCATTATTATAGTTGAATGTATTTTCTTATTTATTTCCACCTGCTCTAATCATCGCACATCTAAACCCTATGGTTGAAGTGGCAGAATCTTGCTCGATAAATCTTCTTGTACCAGGTGATAACCAGTAAGCCACATCAGCCCATGAACCACCTTTGTAAACTCTAATTTCGTCAGTGATCAATGAATTGATTACGTTAGGATCGTTAGCACCATTATCGTAGTCGCCAGCAGGATCTAAAGTACCATCTCTTCTAACAGGGTTTAAATCTTCAAAATCCTGGAAAGAAAGCGGGCGGTATAAATCCCACACCCACTCGTTTACGTTTCCGGCCATGTTGTATAAGCCATAATCGTTAGGAGGGTAGTTGTAGATGTAATCTGTTACGAATGCACCATCATTTAATTTACCAGCTATTCCACCGTAATCACCTCTACCTCTTTTAAAGTTGGCCAAGAAATAACCCATTTCTTTTCCGTAAGGGTTCCTTAAAGAGTGACCATCCCAAGGATAAATTCTTTTGTAAAGTTGAACTTCGTCAACCCACTGAGTTCCAATTAGAGCTGTAGCAGCATATTCCCACTCAGCTTCTGTTGGCAATCTGTAGTCTGGTAAAACAACGCCAGTTTCCAATGGAATTCTGCCACCTGTTTCAGCAGGCACTTCTAAACCGGCATCTTCAGCTAATTTCAAATTCACCATAGTAGTTCTCCACTTAGAATACTCATTGGCTTGCAACCAGGTAACACCTACTACCGGGTGGTATCTAAAGCCAGGGTATCTTAAATAATGGTCTACATAAGGATCGTTATAAGCTAAATTTTTAGCCCATACTGTTGTATCCGGTAAAACTGATTGATAATAGTCTCTTGAAGAGTCTAATTTCACATAGTGAAGAAATTCCAACCAGTGAATATTGGCCACTTCAGTTTCATCCATGTAAAAGGAAGAAACTGTTACAGTTCTTTCAATATTATCTCTGGTATTTAAAATGTCTTCTTCGAAAGAACCTAAAACGGTTCTACCACCTTCGATGTAAACCAAATTTGGTCCGTCTGGCTGACCACGGAAATCAGCTACCTGAAAACCTTCGTCACTGTTGTACTCAAGTCCGGTTGTGGTACTTAGTACCCCAGGGCTGTTAGCCGTAGGATTACCCCCTCCACATGCAAATAGGAAAGAAACCATTGCAACCAGACAGGCATTTTGAAATTTAAACACAAACTTTTTCATAACCTGTTATTGTATTCGTTTAATAAACACTGTTTAATCACTTATATATCAACGCAATATATAAAATTTTTCATAAAGATAACTTTACTGACCACTAAATTCAACTATTAAAATCAAATTTTAAAGTATTTTAATACAAATTCGACTAGCATGTAAGAAAATTGAATCAGTTGCAGAAAAACGACTGCTAATAATTTTTATTGTTTCTCACTCTTCAGTCCAAATTTTGGTACCTTCAGTGCAGTTCTGGCAAATATCAATTTTTTCGCGAGATTGTAATAATTGCGAGCGGAATTTTTTATACTGGGGTCCATTCCAGATCTCGTGAAAGCTATTTTCTTTGAGCTTACCTAATTGATGTGTGGCATCTTTATCAAAGCAGCAGGGCACCACGCGGCCATCCCAGGTGATTACGCAACTATGCCACATTTTCCAACACTGATTAAGCAATTTGTTTTTGATGGAGTATAATCCATTCGCTAATTTTCTGTATCTACTGTATTTAGGATTATCAGGAATCAATGGAGAGCCATTCTGATAATCATAAATCTGGGCGGTTTTTAATTTTACTTCATCTACGCCTAATTCTTTAGCCAATTGATAAACTTCAGGAATGTCTGCCTCATTGGGTTTAACTACCAGAAATTGGAAAATCACATGAGGTGTATTAGACTTCAACTCTTTTTTCCATCGGATAATATTTTTAGTCCCTTCGATTACCTTTTCTAACTTACCTCCCACTCTATATTGTTCATATGTAGCTTGCGAGGTGCCATCAATTGAAATGATTAATCTATCCAAGCCGCTTTCCACAGTTTTCCTGGCAGTAGCATCATCCAGATAATGCGCATTGGTAGAAGTGGCAGTATATATTTTATGATCGTGTGCTATTTTTACCAAATCGAGAAATTGCCTGTTAAGATAGGGTTCACCTTGAAAATAAAATAACATATATATTAAGGAGTCTTTTAACTGACTCAGCATTTCGGTAAAAGTTTCAGGAGCCAGCATGCCAATAGGCCTTGAAAAAGACCGTAAGCCACTGGGACATTCCGGGCAGCGCAAATTACAGGAAGTGGTAGGCTCTATAGAGATAGACATAGGCATTCCATTCATTTTGGGCAATCCTTTATTTTTTGAGAGATGATAACTATACCATAATTTAAAAGCGTTGCCTAACTTAAAGAAATTAAGCTTGCTTAAAATATTGATATTATCGCGCCATTGAATCACTAATTCCTGCTTTAAAAATGATTTTGTACCTTTATTGGAATAGACTCCGTTTTCAAATACGAACTTAATTAAACCATATGAACTTTAGGCTATTTTTAAAATTTATTCCCTGGGCCATTGTTGTACTGCTATTGATTTTTCTGTGGCTACGGAGGCTTTCCGACTTTAGTACTCCAGAAAAGCTAACAGTGGAAAACACTACGATTTTACAGGAAATAGAAGCGCTCGGTAAACTGGAGCTTGTTAAATATAGGTTTAAAGAAGTAATTGAGGCAGAGAAAACAGCTAAAAAGTGGGCTCGTTATTTTCCTCTGGGTTCAGATATGAAAGCGGTGATAATTGCAAGTGGTGAAGCGGTGGCTTGCATTGATTTAACTAAGATTCAAAAGCAGGATATTGAATTTGGAAATGACACCATCTTTATAGACCTGCCCCCTGCTGAGCTGTGTTATTTTAAAATCGATCTTCAAAATAGTAAGCTCTATGATTTCAAAGCTACAAACAGTATTTATAAATATCTTGATAATGAAGATAAAGCAGCAGAATTTATTCAGGAAACTTATGCTAAAGCGGAAAGTCAGATTAAAGCGGCTGCTTTGGAATCTGGTATTCTGCAAGATGCTGAGAGAATGAGTGGTGAGGTGCTCCAGCCTTTCCTCTCTAATATTAGCCAACAAACTGTAGTATTGCGCTTTCCCAACTTACCCAATAAAGTTATTTTAGGAAGTAGTAAGAGATAAATCTGATGTTTTTCTAAATAAATAGCCTACATACGTAACCTATTATTATTTACTTAGTTAAAATACTTGAGAGAAAGTGTATTTTTTAAACTAAATCATTAATTATGAGAACTTTATTTTTATTATCTGTTGTATTTTCTTTCCTTTTATTAGGTTGCAATGTTGAAAAAGAAGAATCAGGAGAGATGCCTGAAGTAGACTTAGAAGTGGAAGAGGGAGAGGCACCAGAGTATGATGTAAACTGGGCCGATGTGCAGGTAAATACTAAAACTAAAACGGTAAAAGTACCCAAAGTAATTGTTACTATGGAGGAGGAAGAAGTGGAGGTGCCCAGTATTGATGTGCAAATGCCTAATTCCACCGATGAGAATGAATTAAGAACCATCCGTGTAGAAGTGGAAATCTCGGGCACAATGCATGAATTGGAAATAGAAGATGTTTATGCAATGAATAATCAATTGATTATTATTTCGGAATTAGAAGAAGAGTCGCAGTCTTTAGGTGAAGAAAGGCTTCGTATTTCAGATCAAATCGAAATTAATGCTCCCTCTAACCTGGTTGTTAAGCATTATATCGTGGGTAAAAGGCCTTCAGGAGCTTTTAATGAAAATTATAACTATATACAGTCCGAGGATGAATTGAGCAACATGTTAGCAAATGCAAAATTGATTTATGAAGATTAATCACAATTAGTCTTCTAAAGAGATTGTGAAAAACTCCAGATGGGTAATGTAAAGACCTACTGGCTTTCAATAGCCTGAATCTTTGCCTTACCCATTTTTATTTTTGTTAGTTTGCTATAATTTTTTCTACTGTAGCCCAAACCAAATCTGCCTCATAGCCTTTTTGGAGCATATATTGCACGGCTTTTTGCTTACGGATATATAGATTTTTTTCTTTGAGTAAGGAGTACTTCTTCTGGAGTAAAGCATGCAACGTTTCATCATACTCAGAGGAATCTATTTCATTCAAACCTTTCTTAATGCAGTAGTTGGAAAGTTTTTTCTGTTCTAAACCCTGTTTAATTTTAATTTTACCCCATTTTTTCTGCCTGAAATGCCCTAATGCATACGAAACGGCGAAACGTTCCTCGTTTAAGAAGTTTTCGGTAATCAAATGACTGATAACCTCTTCTACTTCATCTCCATATAAACCCCATTCATACAATTTGTCGCGTACCTGTTGTTGGGTTCTTTCCTGATAGGCACAGTATTTCATGGCTTTGGAAATTCCTTCCTTAATAGTGTATACTTTTTTACCAGGCATTTTATTTTACTTTATAGAATAGACAAAACTTGATTATAATATCAATAGCACCAAATTATTAAGGAATATTTTAAATAAACGTAACTTTTTGGTAAGAAGGAGGCTCATCATTTTAAATATATTTTTTATGAAAATAAACCTTTTGAAAGTTAGTGCATCCAATGGACATATAAACATTAAAGGAAGAAATCATGAAAGATTTAAATTCATTAAAATTAAGAAAATTCACTTTAATTCTGTTGGGTGTAATTTTAGTAGTACTCACATTACAATCTTGTAATCAGGAGGGTGAAAATATGGATATGACTAGAGAGCAGGAACTTGAATTAGTTGAGAATTCGGTTTTGGCTGAGGATATTGCTGATGAAGATGTAGAAATTGCTAACTCAGCTGATGTGATGGAGTTTCAATCGGAAAGTACTTTTAGAACTGATGATGAAGCTTGTTTTAGCAGAAGCTGGGATGAAGCAACCCTTACTTTAACAATAGATTTCGGGGAAGGCTGTGTAGGCCCGTTTGGAAAACTAAGAAGTGGGAAAATAATTGTTAAATACAGTGAAAAAGGTAATTTTTATAGCGCTGACCGTAGTATCACTTTTGAAAATTATTTTGTAAACAACAATCAGATTATGGGAGAACTGTTTATTGAAAAGCATAATTTAAACGAAGAGGGTTTTTACGAAAATAACTACACAGTAAACATTTCCATTCTATTCAGTGGAGAGCAAACATTCACCATTACAGGTGAGAGAAAAAGAGAATGGATAGATGGAATTAGGGATGGAAATCCAAGCAATAATGTATTCAGACTTACAGGAAGTTTTAATGGGCGTTCTACTAGAGGAGTTAATTGGTCGCACACTATCATTGAGCCTATCATCGCAGACTTTAATTGCAAGAATGCCGGATTTTTTCTTTTCAGTAAAGGAATTAAAGAGGTAAGCTTTTCTAATAACAAAAGAACCCGCACCAGAACAGTAGACTATGGAAACGGCACCTGCGATAATACCTTTACTGTGACAATTAATGATGAAATCATCACAGTAACAGCTGAATAAATACAAAATAAAATAAGGTAAACCATGAGAAAATAAGTTTCTCATGGTTATTTTTATTAGCCAAAGAAGTTTATGCCATTAGATGAAATTTCATTAGTTGCGGAATTACAAAATGCAGATACTAAAAAATCGGCTTTTAAAAAGCTTATGGATAATTATCAGCAGCAACTCTATGCAGTAATAAGAAAAATGCTGATTGATCATGATGATACCAATGATGTACTACAGGAAGTATTTATTAAAATATGGAATAAGGTGGAGGGGTTTAACCAGGAATCAGCATTTTTTACCTGGATTTATAGAATAGCAATCAATGAAGCTTTACAGCATATTAGAAAAAAGAAGAGAGAATTCAATAACCAGGAAAATTATAGTACCTCACTTATTCAATCATTGAGCACAAATGAACACATTTCCGGCGATGAAATTCAATTGCTATTACAAAAAGCGATCATTAACTTACCGGAGAAACAGAAATTGGTATTTAATTTAAGGTATTTTGAAGAATTATCTTATCAGCAAATACATGAAATTACAGGGAATGCAATTGGAACACTAAAAGCTACTTACCATCAGGCGGTAAATAAAATTGAAATTTTTTTAGCTACGCAATAAACCTTTTGAATTTAAAAGCATCTAAATATTAAATGAAAAAAGATAAGAACCATAATAGCAAACTTGAGACGGTAGAAAAAAAAGAAGTTTTTACTGCTCCTGATGGCTACTTTGATCAGTTGCAAAATAATGTCTTTGATAAAATTGAAAATCAGGAAAGTAAAAAAGTCAGTAAATCCGGGAAGCAAATATTCTTCAATCCTTTCTGGATGTCGGTAGCTGCGGCCATAGTGGTGCTGATTGTTGCTTTTTTCAGTTTAAAAGATTCAATAAATAAGACAGAAGTTGGGAGTTACTACGCAATAATTAATAAGGTGAGTTCTGATGAAATAGTAGCTTATTTAGAACAATCGGACTTAACTATAAATGAGTTGGAGGAAGCTTTGAGATCGGAGGATTTAGATAATTTAAATTCGATTAAGACGGATACTTTTAAGAATTATTCCGATGATGAATTAGATGACTTATATGAATACTACAGCTTATAATAAATCATAGAGCAATGAAAAAATTAATTAATATGTTTATTGTCCTTCTTATAGCAGGGGCAATTATCCCTCAAATTTCCTTCGCTCAAAGTGCCCAGGATAAGATTGAGGCAGCAAGAATAGCGATGATTACCGAACGACTAAACTTAAGTCCGGAAGAGGCTCAGAAATTTTGGCCACTGTATAATGAGTTTACCAACGAAAGAAAAGGGCTGCAACAGGAGTATCTTCAGGCAAGAAAGGACTTCAGGCAGTCTGAGATGAATGAAGAAGAGAGTGAAAGACTACTTAAACTGGGCCTTCAACTGAAGGAGCGGGAGCTGGATCTGGAAAGAAAGTATTCGGAACGATTAAACACCGTGATTACTAACAGGCAACTAATAGCACTCAGAAAAGCAGAGGAAGATTTTAGAAAAATTTTACTTGAACGTCTGCAGGAAAGAAGAGAACGCCAGCAAAATTTTCAAAACAGACAGGATAGAAAGTTTAGAGATAATTGATTGCTTTTCAGATATATTGCCATAGGATATTTATACCAACTTTACGCCTAATTTTATTAATTGGGTGTTTTGTTTTTATAGCACAGCTTAGCAACGCACAAGAGCAAAAGAACTCCAAATATGATAGGTTGGACTCACTTTATCAGGAGTTAGACCTGCTTTTTGCTGAAAGTGATAGTTCTCTGTATGTTTTAAACCTGGTTGATAGCTTATTAGCGGCAGAGAAAATAAGGTTTCATGCTGCCATGTTTAGGGTCGCGTATTTGAGTCAGGTTACAAGCGCAGGTAGATCGCAGGATGTTAATCAGTTTGGGCTCTCTTCCGGATTATCCTATTTTCACCCTAGTGGCATTTATGCTGATGTAAATGGTTTTTACAATAGCAGCTATGATCCAGGATATTTTTTAACTGCTTTATCAACAGGCTTTTTCGATACATTTTACCAACATTGGAATTTTAATATTAGCCACGATTTTTACTTTTACAACGACACACTTTCTTCTCAACCATTTAATTATGCCGCTAATATTTCGAATTACTTAAGCTATCAATATTTTGATGCTGGTATTGACTATGCTTATTTATATGGCAATCAAGCGGCTCATAGGTTATCTATTAGCGCAAATTTTAAAAAGAGATGGAGTTTTAATGGATTATTAAAATCCATAACAGTAATGCCGGGCTCCACGGTGCAATGGGGGAATGCTTCTATTATTTATTATAAGCAGTCTGATAACCCGGCTATAGATCTCAGGCAGATTATCAATCAGCAAGAATATCCTAATTTAATGCTGAGGCAATATCTTTATCTTACTAAATTATTACAAGAGGAAAGATATGATGCTTCCTATTTATACTTAAGAAGAAACGGCTACACTAATGAGCAAATTTCAAGTGTATTGAATTCCTTTTTGGATAATAACCTAAGAGAAGATCATGTTTTTGGACTGATGAATTATGCTCTACAAATGCCGGTCAGTTTAAACTTTAAACATTTTAGTGTAATGCTTAATTATACCCATAATTTCCCAATAGCTCTGCCTAATGAAACTATTCAGTATGAAAAGAACGGTTTTTTAAGTGCAAGTATCAGTTATATATTTTTTAAGCCTCAAGGTTTTAATTTCATAAACCAAAAAGGAACACCTTACTGAATAAGTGATTTAGGCTCATCCAAGCCGTGCTCAAATTGTAAAGTAATATGCCCAATATCAAAGTCACTTTTTAGCAACTCAGTAATTTTTAACTGAATAGCATGTGTATCGCTCACTGGTAAATTCTTGTTTAGGTCTACATGTGCTTCTAAGTGGATGGTGTGCTCATCTAGTTGCCAAACATGTACATGATGGATGTTTTTGATTTCCGGCAATTCTTCCACAGCTTTTACTAATTGGGGGATGTCAATTCCCTTGGGTACAAACTGTAGCAACACATGCATGCTGTCTATTAATAAACGCCAGCTGCTCACAATTAAGTAAATTCCAATCAGTATGGATAAAACGCCATCTACCCAAACCACACCATAATATTTCATGGCCAGGCCACCTATTAAAACAGCTACCGAAAACAAAGTGTCCGACATTAAATGTAGAAATGCCGACTTCATGTTCATACTGTCTTTTATCTGAGAGGATAAAATCCATACACTTAAGCCATTCCCAATAATGGCAACAAATGCCAGCCAAATAATAATATCATTATTGATTTCCAGGGAGGAGGTTTCTGTTAAGCGGCTGCTACTTTCTATAATGATATAGAGTGCTACTGCCATTATTACGGCAGAATTTACAAAAGCTGCGAGAACCTCAGCTCTTTTGTAACCAAATGATTTGCTATAAGTAGCAGCTCTTTTAGCTAAAACCAGGGCGACTAAACTGATAATGAGGGCAGCCACGTCACTGAAATTATGCATGGCATCCGAGATTAGGGCTAAACTATTGGCGTAAATACCACCTATAATTTGCGATACGGTGATAATTATATTGAGGCCAATAACTAATCTTAGTCGGGTTTCCCTATTCATAGGGCTAAATTTATAAAATAGCTTTGGGATGGACTAATTTTAGGAAAGGATTAAAAATTATAACCTAAGCCAAAAACAAAGCCTGAACTTAGTAGTCTTTCATGATAATTTTCTGCTCCGAAAGGTAAAAGGCTTAGCATTTGAAGGTTAGGTTTGGCAGACAATGAAAATCCGGAAAAGGTATATTGTATTCCTGCACCTAAGGCAAATCCTATTCCATTTTGATGATCAAGGTAGTTTTGAGGTGCGTTCTCTGTTTCAAAATGAATAACCGGACCGGCATCAATAAAAAAGAATTTATTAAAATTATAAGAAATCAAGATTGGTATATTAATACTTGATATTTCTATATTTTGTCTTATAAAAACATCTCCTCCAACAACGTTATTAAAGGTTAACTTGCTGCTTTGCCAATTGAACTGTGGTTTTATAGAAACCTTGGAATTGAGTCGATATTCATAACTAATTCCGACCATAAAGCTATTCTTATGATCATAAGAACCTGCTCCTTCCACTGTGGAAAACCTAACAATTTGATTGTTGTAAATTCCGGTTTGTACACTAACCTGATGATTAAGCTGAGCGAACAAAGATACGCTGAAAATTAGAAGAGATGAAAGTAGTAAGGATTTTCTCATACCAATACATAAAAAACTTAAGTATTAGATTGACACGAGATATACATAAATAGTTGGAAGGTATTAGAGACTCTTTCTGATTAAAAAGAAAGAGTCTCAAAGTTTTACCATTCCATTGGTACTTCCATTAATAAAAAGGAAGCATTTTCTTGAGCTGAAATGTTCACTTTTTCCAATTCTGTTAGCCCCACAGCATCTCTTCTGCTTAGTTTCTGATCTCCTACCTGTAAGCTGCCTTCTAATACAAATACATATAAACCATTACCGGATTTTTGAATGGTATATTCCTTGCTAAAACCTTTTTCGAAATCGGATAAGTGAAACCATGCATCCTGATGAATCCATGTGTCTAATTCATTAGCATCCGGACTTACCACTCGCTGAAAATTATTTTTCCTTTTAGCAGGATCAAAAGACAATTGTCCATAGCGCGGTTCCACATCTTTTTTATTAGGGAATAACCAAATTTGGAGAAACTCAGTACGCTTATCTTTATTTAGGTTAAACTCAGAATGCACAATTCCGGTACCGGCAGACATCACCTGAACATCATTTTGTTTAATTACTGCCTGGGTCCCCATGCTATCTTCATGTGCTAAATCTCCGTATAGTGGAATGGAAATAATCTCCATATTATCATGAGGGTGCTTCCCGAATCCCCTTCCCTGGGCTACCTTATCATCGTTGAGTACGCGTAAAGCTCCGAAGTGAATTCTTTCGGGATCGTAGTAGGAGGCAAAACTAAAAGTGTGGAAGGACTCTAACCAGCCATGGTTGGCATGTCCTCTTGAATCTGATTTATATAATATACTTTGCATAATCTTAAAATTAAATGTACCTACATGTAATTTACGATAAAGTTCAATTTAGGTGTCAATTATTTCAATAAAAGTTTATTTAATTTTATATCAGACTTAAACAACACCTGGAAAAAATGATTAATAGAGATTATTGTGTGCTATATAAAATTGCACTATTTTTAAGTATTACTAAAAACCAGAATTGATGAAAAACACTATACTATTAATTGCCTTTGCCTTCTTTATGTTTTCATGCTCAGAAAAGCAAGGAGACTCTACCCAGGAAACAGATGTTGAAAAGGTGGAAGAATCTGCTTTCGATCCTGCGGGATCAGATGAAAAAGCCATTGCCCTCGCGGATAAAGTAATTGAAGCACACGGAGGAAAAGAAAAATGGAATGAAAAAAGATACATTTCCTGGAATTTTTTAGGTGCCAGAGATTTAATATGGGATAAATATACTGGTTTAGTAAGGATTGATTTTCCGAATGCCAATACAAAGTTTATTGTAAACATTAACGAAGACACTGGTAGAGTTATGGTTAATAATAAATTGATTACTCAGCCCGATTCATTAGCTAATTTGGTAGACAGAGGCAAGCAAATATGGGTGAATGACTCTTATTGGTTAATATTTCCTTTCAAATTGAAAGACCCAGGTGTTCAGTTGGAATATGTAGGTACTGATACCACTCTGGCGGGAGAAACTGCAGAAATCATCTCTTTGCAATTTGATAGCGTAGGTTATACTCCACAGAATAAGTATCAGGCTTATATAAATCCTGAAACCTACATGATTATGCAATGGGATTATTTTCAAAACGCCTCTGATTCAGCCGCTACTTTCAGTAATCTATGGTCCGACTATAAAGATTTTGACGGAGTGAAGCTATCTGCCGGCAGAGGAGAAAGAGAATTGGGGGATATTAAGGTGAGTGATACCGTGGAGGAGGATGTTTTTACTGAGTTTTAGTATAAGTAGGATAAAATAGCCGATGCAGTCACTTTATTCTGTGTTTATTGTAAATGTTGATAGGCGTTTCCGTGGGGAGGTTGTCGGTAAAATAAAAATGCAACCTGAAAGATGAATCGATATTAAAATGTATCAGCAATGTTGATATATTTATGTTAGCCACAATTAGAAGAATGAAGAAAATACTAATCATAATTCTGTCAATTTCCATTTTCTCTTGTTCTCAGGACAAAAAAGGATTTTCAGACTATCTGAAAACATTGGACGTTTTAGAACTTCCGCTCAAGTTTGACATTAATTCAAAGATGGATGCTTCAAAGAGTTATGATTCGACTTTATTCGAAAAATATAAACATGTATGGACTTACGCTCCTTTTGGCATTGCGTTTAAAAAAGAAGAGTTTGTTGGCATAATTGAATATTCAATCGCTGACAATGGATTAGCACCGTTTTTAATAACTCTCGACAAACAAGGAAAAAAAATTGACTCACTTAACATCCTAAGAAATACTAGTTTTGGCGAACAAGGACAAACACTAGAGAGTGCAGTTTTGACTGCTGATTTAAAATTGATAGTAACTGATTCATCAAAATCATGGCAGATAGATGAAGACTATAACGAAGTTCCAAACACGACAGAATTACGAGTATCAACGACAACCTATCAAATCCAAGAAAATGGAAAAATCAAACAAATCGACAAAAGTGAACCTGTAATTACTAGACCAAAAATTGACGAATCAATTGAATTGTCGGGAGTTTATGAATATATCTACGAACACAATACAGCAGACTTGATTGAGAACCATTATATAGAGTTTGAAAATGGAAAAAGCTATTATTATGGAACTAGTGATGACTTTGATCAAGCTAGAGAGGGATATTATCCAGGATTCTTCATGGCGCAAATAAATAAGCTTGAAATGGATGGGAATATGATTTTGTTCAGCCTGTCAGTTAATGATTCGATGTTTTATAAAAATCCAGTTACTCCGCTTTATCAAACAAATGGTAATGAACAGTGGGACATTGGAGTTAGATATAATACAAGAACTTATACGGGTGAAATCAAAGGAGATACTATTATCGTTGAGACTGATGACTTTGACCCAAGATTATTTAAAAAGAAAAAAGTGGCTAACAATGGCTAAAAAATCATAGCCACCCTTCGGGATGGCAACGCTTTTTAGCCTAATCGTTAACTGTAAAGAGTAGTAAATGAAAGTATTGATATCATTCTTGTTTATTTTTATTCCATTGTTCTCCGTTGCACAGACAAAAGAAACAATCGAGTCTTTTTCAAATCTCGAAAAATTAGAGTTTGGAAATTCTACTGATAAACTAGCAAAGTATATTAAATACGATTTGAATACTTCTAAAGTATTTAATGGAAAACTGGATTTAGAATACCAATATCTCGAGCAAGGAGATTATATTGTAGCCTACTCCTCAGTAAAACTCATTGAAACTTTTCTAAGCAAAAACTCAGACAAGAAGCATTTTATAACGTGGGGTTCGATAGATGGGCCTGAGATAGGTTTTACAATTTTTGAGTCAGAGAAACCTCACAAAATACTGGGACAGATTTATAGTAGACAGCTAATTATTCCGGGGAATGGCTTTATTTATTCTATAGAACGAGAAAACCTTAATTTTTTTGTAAAAAAGAAATACAAAATTGAAAAAAATAATATCGAAGAAGTCAAACAACCTCTCTACGGAGTAAATATTGATTCCTACACCTTAAAACCAATTACAATTTTCGAAGACCAGCAACTAACTAAACCTATTGCAACAATTCCTGAAAATGGAGCCATTAAAATATTAGCTGCTAAAGAACCATTTGAATATTTGTCTCTATATTTAGTACAATCAAGTTTCGGGTTGGTGGGCTGGACAAAACTAGAAGCAAGTCAATATAGATCAACTGCAGTTGAAGGGCTTTTTTACTATGGAGATTAAAATACAGTTATCACATAAAACCAATTTGCTCAGCACCTTGTAGCAAAGTCAGCAGTAATTAGCCAGCAATTTATGCTTTCACTTTGTGGCAACAGCATCAACGGAGGACTGAGCATTGTAGGGCTCAATTAGCTTTTAAGGTAATTCAAGTAATTTCAATATTTGCCATCATCGGGCGGACCTTATTTTACCGACCCACTGGACATGATGTATATGGACATCAGTTTAATGAACAGTGTGCATTGGTGGAAACGGCATAAATTGCTCAGTTTAGCTTTTCATAGCTTACATAGGCAAACAGGTTTTATGTAGGCGTTGTAAAACATTTTCAGGTGATGCAAATTAGACCTTTTATTGTAACAATAATACTACTGCTCTCTTGTGCACAATTGTTGGCTCAAGCTGACATCAGTAGTTTACCACTACTTGGCTTTGCTTGTGGTGAGTCTGGAGAACCAAGTGAAGTAGTACAGAACGCTGATAAAATCATCCAGTCGCAGAACTTTGACAAGTTTAGGGACATTGTAATCAACGGAAATACAGCCGAAAAATACTTAGCCGTGTTTGTCCTAGAGTTTCTTCAAGAAAAGGACTTGATAAAACTAACTGAAGCAGAAAAAGAATTAATTAATAAAGCAAAAGAAAGCAGGGCGCTTGTAGCATATTGTTCAGGTTGTACGGAGCATTACTGGCGCATGATGAATGAGCTGTTTAAGGAAGAGCATATTTCAGAAACTAAAAAGTGGGTTTCTGACCAATTTAAAATAGATTAAAGATTCACAGTAAAGAAATCACCAAATTGAAAAAAAGAACACTCTTAATCATTTCAGTTTTATTAATAATTATATCCTTTTGGTTAGGCATGAAACTCGAACGTGAATTAGCAAGCTGGGACGAAATAGGAAAACCTGTATTTGAAAGAAAAGAACTTTACTTTCCGAGTAAAAATGCTTCAATATATTTAAAAAGTATAAACTGGGGATTAACAGGAGACCACAAGATTACAGTTGTATCTCCTATCCGAGAATCAAACTTTGATACAGACTCAATTTCTGAATATATTTTTCATGGCTTTGGCGGATTAATTTACAAAACTGAAAAAGACACTTTAAAAATTTACTCAATGCAAGAACCTTTCTTGCCAACAAATTTTGAATCGGAAATAAAGGTGCAATTGATAAAGATTGAAGACAACGGAGAGTGGATTAAACTAAAAAAAGAAATAACTGATAATTACCGCATTTTTGAATAGAGTACGTTTTACAACACTAGCTATGAATGAATGGGGTTTCATCAGTCAGGAAATTTTAGAGGTACTTGGAAAGTCAGCCACAATGTGTAAATTTATTAATTGCTGTGGCTGTGTGCAGGTGGCAAGCTAAGTGTTTTCTAAGCCCCACCCATCATAGGCATAACGTTATGTAGCATTTGTAGCGCATGTATAAAATTAAGTTCCACTTATACCGAAAACCAACTGATTTAAAGCAAATTTCATATTGGCCATTAGGCTTTGGAATTCTACTTATATTGCTGATTATATTTATAGTGTATTTAAGCGGATACTTATCTCTTGAACTCAAGATATTCTATTTTCTTGAAATTGTCGGAAATTCAATATTTCATCTTATAGCGTTAAGTACCATTTTCATATCAACTGGCCTCCTTCTAGGACATTTAAGTTGGCGAAAAGGTACCCTAACTATTGCAGAAGATAGAATTCTAATTAAAGGCAAAAAGGAATTCTATCTTAAATATGACGATATATCTCGATTAAAGCATTTAAAAAATAATACAGTTCAAATACGAACTATTCATTATCCAGTTCAGATTAAATTTCGAAACCAGCAGCAAATGGAAGACATCTGCAACTTTTTAGAAGAAAAGAACAATGGAATTACGCTGCATAACATCAAATAAAACCAATTTGCTCAGCACTCTGTAGCAAACCCAGCAGTAATTAGCCAGCAATTTATGCTTCCACTTTGTGGCAACTTTCCTGTGCTGACAAGTAGTGGTTAGTAATCAAAGGAGGACCTGTTGCTTGCCGGCAAGCAGTCTCGTTTTTATCTAGACACGGTGCGTACCCTTGGTGGAGGATCACTGTAATCAGAAGCTAGCCTTGGTGGAAACCGCATAAATTGTTTAGATTAGCCTGTCATAGTTTCAATAGGTTGTTCTCAGTTTTACAATGAGCCTGATTTTTCAACACAAAGTTATAATTTAGAATTATTTTAGAAATGTTTCCTGTGGCACGTACCTTTAAACAAACCAAAATTTTCCTTATCCAATAATATGATAAAATTAGTTCAAAGGAAAACGGATAGGTGTTTTTCCTTGTGTGCGGACAGCCAACTTATCGCATCTAGTACCTACTGGTGCTATTTAGTTATCAAAGATAATTTGCAAAATTAAGACTTCAGCAGCAGTGTTAGCTCTGTAAGTGGAATGTATGTTGTGATTGTCTGATTCAAAAATAGCCTTGCGTGAGTTTTCCTTCAACTATTGTTAAATCAATTCAGCTTATATTTCAAAAGGAAAGCGAGCTATAACTGAAAATTTTATGCACCAATACTTGCTTATTTCCAGAAGCCAACCTTCACATTGTTTACCAAGATTGTTGACTTTACATTAGGCTCGAACGATATTCTGACAGATCCTGCTTTTATTTCTTTCGCTGGGAAATATAGTATTGTCTCAACATAATTTACCTCATCCGCCTTGAGGTTGTCAAATGATGTTGTTATTATATCTATTGATTTATAGTCTGTACCCTCACGCGACATTGTTCTAAGTTGTAATTTTATGGTGCCGTTAAACACGTCAAGGGGTTTTACTTCTGCGGTAAGCTTTAATGAGGAATACTCGACAAAATCAATTATTTGAAAAGTATTAGATATAAACAATGATGAACCAGCAATGGGATGATTAGTTGCTGACAATGCTAAATATGAAATATTTGGGCTTGGGAAAGCAGATCGAACAGAAATATAGAATTGATACCCACTGTTATTTTCAAAATCACCAATTCTCCCCCCTCCTCTCCATTCATCTATTGACACTTCTGGTGAGAAAATATTTTCGATCAAAGTATCAGGGTTGGCCCATTCTGGTGTAGAGGCACCTTTATTAAATAGTTCATCTATATAGTAATCACGCACTATTGACCCTCCTCTTCTATATGGCATTATACCTAAACCATTCATAATAGAAGCAGGATGCCCATTGGGAAACGTTTTATCTGTGTGAGGGCGATTTAACACAATATGTCCCAGCTCATGAAAAATAAGTTTTTCCTTAAATATATCATTTTTGATTATCCAGCTAGCTTTTATGATTTCGATCCGCCTGGTCCCTGTGTTTTTGTAATTATAAAATGCATAACCAATAGCTAAGGGATTATTAACCTCAATGCTAAACGAATCTACGATTACTATGGGTATACCATCTACTGAAAGCTCAATTCCTCTCATTTTGCCTTGTGTCATAAATTCCTGAACAAAAGGTATTATCTCAGGATCAATCAATGGGTAAGTCTTAGCTGGTTGCAATAATTGCTCATCTTCAGAGCAACTTGTCCAAATTACTGTAAATAACAGTAATAATTTTATGGCGCATGAGGATGATTTTCTTCGGATATTCAATATTTTTGGTAGGTTTTTGTATTTAAAAATAGATAAAAAATTATATTCTTCAAAAGAATCATTTGAAATTGATTGAATATTTTACATTGTATCTATTGCAGATAGATAATTCAATTGCTTGTAATTAATATAAAATGATTATCCGCATTGATACCCATACCAAGTGCTGGAAATCGATGCAATTACTAGTCTATCAAATATTTTATCCTTAAAATATCTTCTATTAAACTTATAACAGAATTCATTTAAGTAGTTCTGCATGTAGGGACTATCAATTCGATGAAAAACGCCTAAGAACATTCTTTTGCTATTACTTATAGCAGTATGCACCCAGGGAAATAGTTTTCCAGCTTTTTTTGGTGTTCCAGCAATAAGTTTTACGTGCTGTTTCACCTTATCAGATAAATGATTATACCCTCTCCATCCATCAGTAATTACTATTGAGTCTTTACTGACCTGCTTTTCTACTTGCCTATTAATTGCTGCAGAACCTAAATTATCCATAACGGTCATTTTAATATGGCCAACAGATCTTTTCTTGTCAGATTTACTATCAGGTATCTCTTTTGATTCGGCAGAAACTAAAACTTTTACCTGCTTCTTTGATCCACGACCCCTCTTATTGTTTCAAAAAAACCTTCATCCATTTCAACGTAGTCAGTTAGTTGATAAATTATCCCGATGCCCCATCACCATCCGCAATTTATGCAACATAGCCTTCTTCTTGATGTTTTGGAAAACTCTTTTGCTGATCGTTGCTGTAAGAAACTGCATTCCAGCCAACCAATAGCTAAAAGGCAACTTACTTCCTTCCATAACTGTCCATTACGTAGACTAGTTCTAAAATGACAGGATTACACTCCCACACTTGTTTGTCATTTTTCCAATAATGGTCTTTCTTCATAGTTTAAATATAAGAAAATTTCACCTGATTTAGGTACTATTACGGACAATCATTTAATATAATTTAAGTGAATTGCCTGTCTTATTAAGGAGAAGAAGCAATGCTGGCAATTAGAATAAGATATTCGATCACATCCAGTTTGTTTATTTGTATAAAAGAAAATAGGCTGGGTTCTCGGATGGCATTAATCAGATAGGCAAAAATATTCCTGAAATTCAATTGTTTTGCAGCAGCTTAAAAGACAACACACAAAATTACATGAAAATTCTATTGACCACTTTGACCATTCGTGTTTCTGGACAGAACAAACATAATAATAGTTTTAGGTATAGAGTTTATCAATGGAACTGACAATTTTATAATAAAAAAAATACCAACATGGATCAATGGGTGCTAAATGGATGGGTGACGCGGCAAAAGAAAATTTAATATATTCAAACAAATATGGTTCAGACAGCGAGGTGCCTGCTTCAAAAATGGCAAAAATGCAATATTTCACGTTATTACTAATCACCCCTTTGTCTTGAAACTTTGCAGTTTGTATTTAGTGTGACATACATTAACATCTGCATCGCAAAACCTGGGTATTTAAATCTACCTATTTTTAAGTGCAGCATTAATATTTTCAGCATGATTAATGAGCGCCTTTTGCCATGTGGTATCAGCATCCCACTCTGCTCCTAAATAAATATCTTTAGTATATAGTTGCTGAACGTAATACTTATGGACAACATCACTTTTAGAAAATTTAGAAATTTTGGAATTTTCTCCATTTTTTACGGAAATGTAAATAGTTTCATCTTCTTTCAAATCATATCCAAGCATTCTTTTAAGGCTTTCTCCATTGTTTTCCAATTTCCTGAGTACCATTAAATACCCTTGTGCAATCATTTCTTCGTCAGTAATATCAGGCTTCACTAACCCAAACCTGAATGGATAATGGTTATTCATAATAGTGTCTAACTCCTGGTTTATCTCGTCAATATTTCCTGTCATCATTACACTGTTTTGAAATTGCGGAACCGCTAATTTATCAATTCTTAAATCTGCATTGTAGTCTGCCACCCTTCTTGATTTTATTACATTGGTGCGTTTGAAAATTTCAGGCACATCAATGATCAGAAAATTATCTCTCTCAAGTCCGGACTGGTTAATTCTTCTTTTCAAAAGGCTTCCAAGTGCGTCCAATTCAGGTGCACTCAGATTATAAACAGGCATATTTTCTTGAAAAAATTGTCCATCTGAAGAAATACGGCCTATGTATAAAATATATTCATGATTAGCTTCATGAATAATAATCATATTTTCTATGCTTCTTTTAGTAATATCATTGTAAAAGCTATTGGTGGCATCATGGCCCGACATGATATCTGAAAGGGCATAATAGGCAACTGCGTCTATCCCTACTTCATTAAAATACTGATGAATTTTATTTGCCTTAATTTCCCAGTTGAGGTCCTTCACATTCATAAAAACTACTGACCTTTCACTAAGTAGATTTTCAGGCATTTTATCAGTTTCTACAAAAAACGGGAAAGCATTTTGGCATGAAATTCTCTCTGTAAAAGCAATACCAAGAAATAATAAAAAGGAAAGTTTTAAATACATAAAAAATAATTGAAACTAAATGAAAATCTTTTGTTACTAATGTCTTTTTCTTAGATGCATTATATCTAAATTTATGCAGCAATGTAATAAAATAAAAATTTTGGAACACTTATACACTTTAAAATTACCTGAATGAAACGAATTTACTATCGCTATTTAGTCTTACAGGTATCAATTTTGCTTTTCGCATTTTATTCTAACGCCCAGGATGCAAAAAAATTGAGTTTTCCTGATTCCTCAAAAGTACTCAATCATTTATATATTTTATCAGCAGATTCCATGCAGGGTAGAAAAGTGGAGACTAAAGGAGGTGAGAAAGCCCGCAAATACATCATTAACCAACTACAGGATCAAGGCATCCCTGCATTTGTTCCAGGCTATACCCAGAAGTTTCAATACAAAAGCAGGGGAAAAAACCCTGTGGAAAAGAATGCAGTAAATATTTTAGCCTATGTGGAAGGCTTTACCCATAAAGACATTGTTGTTATATCTGCTCATTATGACCACGTAGGTATGGAAGATAGTACCAGCGTTTTTAACGGTGCCGATGATAATGCCAGTGGAACTGCTGCTTTACTGGAATTAAGTAGATATTTCAGTGAAAATCAACCAGATTACACGCTGTTATTTGCTTTTTTTGATGCCGAAGAAGAAGGATTACAAGGCGCTAAATATTTTATGCAATCAGTAGTTGTTGATAGTAGTTTGCTTAAGTTGAATATAAATATGGATATGATTGGCAGGGGAGACAAAAATGAGATTTATGCTGTTGGAACGCACTTCCATCCGGCTATGAAGCCATTTATACAGGAAGCTGCCAGAGGTAAATCAATGAAAGTGCTTTTTGGCCGAGATGATCCTAAAAAACAACCAAACTGGGTAAACTCATCAGATCATGCCCCTTTTCATAAGGCAGGAATTCCTTTTGTTTATTTTGGTGTAGATGATCATGCGGATTATCATAAACCAACAGATACTGCAGATAAAATCAACCCTGATTTTTACCTGGAAACCGTCAGGATGATTAAGGACGCAATTGAAAACTTAGATGCTAATTTAAAAGATATTAATATAAAGAAGCAATACTGAAAAGCACAATAATCTTCTAAAGACCTATTTCCAAACCTATCAGGAGGGAAAGATTGTCTTGCCAATTCGGTAAAGCATATGCACCTAATCGATTTATTATACCCAAATGTAAATTATAATAGGCAACATCAAGGTAATCAGCCCTTAAAATATTCTTTATCATAAAACCAGATTCATGGTAGCCTTTGGAAAAATCCTGAAAGCTAAAATCTGCACCCTCGTGTGCAAGCTGATTGTTAAACTTTCCCCAACCACTGTTGTGAATTAAATGAAGTTCAGGTTTAGAAAATTTATGTTCAATACCTAAATAGCCTAAATTTTGCTGTAAAAATATTGCCCCATAATAATTGGCAGTATATTCAAAAATGCCCATTGTTTGAAAGTGATTATCTATAAAAAAGTTATTGTTTCTGGAAGCGCCTCTCCCATTGAACAATAAGCTGTAAGGCACATCTCCCTCTACATAGCCACCTATAGCACTTATTTTACTGCTTCCAATGCCCGGTATTTTATATTCATGCACCGCCTTTGCCGTAAACCTCCAATAATCAAAATCTCCGTTTAGCAGGGAGGAAAATCCTCTGCTACCTTTGAGCATAAAGTAAGGGTAAGCATGCCCTCTATAAAGTTTTTTACTCCCCACTTTTGTATATCGCTCTCCCTTTACAAAGCGTAGGGTGTAGTTTAATTCTGTCAACTGAAAAGCTTCACTTTGCTGGTAGCTGTAATCGTAGGATGGCTCAACAGTTTTTTGAGTTAGCCCAATTCTGTGTCCTAAAAATGCCCCGCTTTTAACATGTAAGCCTGCGCTAAACTCCTCAATCAGGTCCATTCTATCAATGAAGAAATTTCGAAAAATCTCATTATTGAATAGTTTTTGATCATCATAAAAACTGGTAGAAGCCGGCTCTTCAATATCATTTTTATAGGAAAAGTCAAAATATAAATCTCGGAAACGGTAAAGATTTATTTTCGCTGATCCGCCATATTTCCAGGCTTCATCTCTCAATCCGTAGCCTGTATAAGCTGCTAACTCTAAGTTTTTACTGAATTGTTCATTAGTTACTAACCCAATTCCAAACCTTACGTTTTCATATTTGTTAAAGGCCAGGAGCTTATTTAAACTTAAATCGATGCCTCCAAAAAGGGGCCACCTACCATAGCTTAAAGCTTCAAATAATTTTTGTATTCTTTTAAATCTGGGATTATCTCCTACTGAATCTAAGAATTCATAGGTTCGCAATTCTTTACTATCCAGCGGCACCGCTCTTTTCATAGCAAGAATGCTCTCCTCTTCCGCTCTTTCTTTTGGGTCAATCTGTAAAATTACATCATTAAACACCCTATCACCAAACATTCTGTTGTTTACCTGAATGCTATCAAAATAAAAATCACCTGTACCCAGCATACGATAGCCATCATTTTCCATCATATGGGAGGTGATAAACACTCTCATTTTTGAAGGAAAATGAAATCCATTAGCTAAAGGCTCATAGTGCTGCTGGATTCGATATAAAATTTTATCTTCTATTTGGGATGGCTCAGCAATTACATTGGCCAAGGCATAATTGGCCGAATTTATATGCATTACACCTTGTAATCCATCAAAAACTTTATTGGTTTTAGGATGAAAACGAATGACAAATAGAGTGTCATTACCTGTTAAGAAACTCCCTTCTAGTTTAAAATCGTAGCGTTTTTCACTGTTTGGGCTCAATGGATTTAGAAAATCCTTTTCCAGTAGTTTAATGTAGTTTTTATAAAATGAAAATGGTTGAAAATCTGTCACCAGCGCTGCTAAAGAACTTTGTTCCAAGCCTGAAGTTCTGTTAGCAAATACAATTTCCTTTTCTTTATTGGGGTACTTGAAATATTTTTCGGAGGCAGTTTCTACTAAAAACAGGTCTTTATCCAGAAAGGATTTCATCCATTTGGCTTCACTGGTATCTTTTGCCAACTTAACAGGCTCTACTTTCTTATTCGGATCAAAATTTTCTCTGTTAAAAATGAGACTGTCTTCTGGTACAAATTTAAAGACTAGCTTATTATAAGATTGGTAATAGAAGTTATCCAATTGAAGCGGATCATTTTCATCTTTTCTTTTTACTGCTTCCTGCACAATGGCAATAGCCGGATTAACCCCAGAGGTAACCCTTACCTCATCCAATTCTGGAGTGGAGGTTTTGAGGTAAATGATATTATTAGGATATATTTTTTTAAGAGAAGCAAATGTCTGCTCAATTTTCTCATATCCTACAAAAGTGATACTTATGAGGTCTGTGCCCTGGATGTTTTTAGGAAAGTTAAAAGCACCATCCATATTAGAGCTCAATAAAATCCTTTTTTTAGCTATAGCAATGTGAGCAAAAGGAATTGGCGTATTGTCATTCCTATCCAGCACCTTCCATTTTTCTGTTTGAGCAACTGTTAAATTACAACAGACCAAACTTAAATAAATAAAAACTCCAATTGAAACTTTCTTGAACATGTGGTGTAATTAATAAATTGAAATATAAAGCTAACAGTTTCAAAAATAAAATTATGCCGAATTTTTTTGAGTGCAGAATAAAAGGGATTAATTAGGGTATATTGAATGGATCAGAGTTGAATAGGATAAATTTAACGAGACAAGGATTGATCAAACTTCTTCAAATCAATGACCGACTCTCTGGGGATTTTGAAACCAAAATATATTATTTTCTACCAAATGGTCACCTCTGCGAGGTTTTAAGCTATATCGGAATGATTTTATGATAGAAATAAAGATGAGTTTACAAAATCCCATAGTGTCCGAAGGACTTCGTAGAGGGTGACCATAAAATCAGCAGGCGATCAGCATTATTCCCTTGTTAAAGGCTATGAATGAATCTATATTTCTACAAATATTAATAATGTCTTTTTTATCTTTCCCTTCGATTTTTTCAAAATAACTAATTACATTAGTATGATAATATAAGATCAATTTAACTTTCAATTCAAAACCAACCTTCTTCATGGCAAATACCTATTCTCAAGTAAATATACATTGCATTTTTGCCGTTCGGGGGCGGGAAAATCTTATTTCTAATAATTTCAGAAGCGATTTATTTAGATATATGTCAGGTATATTATCCAATGATAATGCTTTTCCATTAGCGGTTGGGGGCTGGAAAGATCATGTACATGTTTTCTTTGAATTACCTGTTACAAGTAGTATTTCTGATTTAATGAGAATGCTTAAAGCCACTTCATCCAAATGGATAAATGATAATAGTTTAGTAAAAGGAAAGTTCAGATGGCAAGAAGGGTACGCCGCGTTTTCAAATTCGAAATCTCAAAGAAACAGTGTAATTCAATATATTATTAACCAAGAGGCTCATCATAAGAATAAATCGTTTAAAGAAGAATATTTAGCTTTGTTGGATAAGCATATTATTAGCTTTGATAAAGAATATTTATTTGAATTTTATGATTAAGACTTCTAATATTCTCTAAAGATAATTAGATAGGGCAACATGGCAGGTCTGATTGATCTTAATCAAATTAAAGGTCGTCCCCCTGGGACTTGTGAAACAATATGCTTGTATTCTACCATATGGCCATCTCTACGAGGTTTTAAGGTATTCTAAGATTAATCAGTCAATTAATTTGTTTTTGATTATTTAAAATTTCTTCTGGCATTTAAGTTCCAGCGGAACGAACATATGGTAGAAATAATGTGGTATAATCATTTCCAAATCCCGTAGGGATGATCTTATATTCGGTTGGCCATCAGTTTTAAAGGTGATGCTAAGAAAAGTAAATAAGCCATGATACAAAATGGCCATCAGTTTACAACTGAGTGCGTCAATTTTTAAAGTAATTTGTTTGAATAATCATCTTCAAATCAAAGATCGTCCCCCTGGGACTTGTGAAACAGTATGCTTGTATTCTACCATATGGCCACCTCTACGAGGTTTTAAGGTATTCTAAGATTAATCAGCCAATTTATTTATTTTTGATTATTTAAAATTTCTTCTGGCATTTAAGTTCCAGCGGAACGACCTTATGGTAGAAATAATTGCAAAACTGTTTCCAAAATCCCGTAGGGATGGCCATACAATGGTCTCTCCAATTGAAACAAATCGGACTCAAAAATCTCTAAACAATCTCAATCCCCATTTTTTTCATGAGTGGCACCGCATTAAAGGTATGGCAAGGGCCTTCATTCAATTTATAATCAAATAAAATTTCATTTCCTGACACATCACTGTTGAAACTGTAATTTTGAAATTTTTCCAATTGAGTTTCCAGCTTCGCCAGTGATAGATCGTGCGTGCTAATGAGGCCAATGCTATTAGTTTTCATTAACTGCCTAATCAGACTTTCTGCTCCGATATTTCTATCCTCACTATTGGTGCCTTTTAGTATTTCATCGAGCAAATAAAATATGGTGGTGGCATTATTCTCTTGCGTTAAATCTACTAATTTTTTTAATCGCTTAAGCTCTGCATAAAAAGAAGAGGTATTTTCCTCTAAATTATCCTGGGTACGCATGCTGGTAAATACCCTTAAAGGACTTAGCACTAATTTTTCAGCACAACAAACAGCACCCATTTGAGCCAAGACCAAATTTACCCCAATCGATCTTTCAAAAGTACTTTTGCCACTCATATTGGCACCTGTAATCAAAGTAACAGCCCCTTTTCCTTCCATCAGGAAATCATTATTTACCCTTTCGTGATGAGGTAATAGAGGATGACCTAAATCTTTACCTTCCAATACTGCTTCTTTATCAGTAATTTCAGCTTTTATATAATGTGGATGAGCAAATGCATAGGCGGAGAGACTTAAAACAGCCTCCCATTCTCCAATGGCCATAAACCATTTTCGTAAGAATTTGCCATAATTTTGTTTCCAGCTTAGGCTCTTTAAGGTTATCCAATAGTCGGATAATATAAAGGGATTAATTATCCAGTACATCATGCCATTTCTGCTATGCAGCCAGCTAAGAATTGTAGAAAGCGACTTGATTTTATCGGAAGCGGAAGGGTTTTTGAAAACTTTGCTGATATCTTTTAGATAGGGGTCATCGATGTTTTTATCTTCAGCCATTTTGAAAAGGTTTTTATGCTGCTGCAACATATCGGAAACCTTTTCTGTGGCTCGATACACTTCCATGATTCTTCTTTGCACCGGTAAAAGTAATAGAATATTGATAAGCAAACCTAAGCCTACAAACCCCCATGGCAGGATACCCAGAAAAGCTAAAACGGCAAACATAGCCAATTGAATTAATCCAATAGCTGGTATAATCTTTAATAAGGCATTACTTTTAACAGCCTGATCGTCTTCAAACCAATTGAATAAAAAAGCCTGATCGCTAACTTCTTCCAACTCCTTTAAGTGCCCTTCGGCAAACCACTCCATTCGCCATTCATGCTCATTTTGCAAAGAAGCCGCTGCTTTCTGCCTCGCTTGAATGGTTTCTATATTGGCTGCAGATAAAAACCAATTAGCCAGGGTATTTCTACCAAAATTTAAAGCACTTCTATTGATTAATGAAAACAAAGAGTGCCTGCCAAAAACATCTAAATCGGGTGTGTAAGGGTGTGCAAAATCCTGAAATTCGGTTCCACCATCTAAATGGCTCAAGGATAAATCCAGCCTACTCATTTCATTTTCTAAGAATGTGATTTTATTTGAAGCAATATTTAGCTTCCTTTTATGCTTGCTGTGGCGATTAACTAACCAACCAAATATGACAGGAAAAGGAATTAATACCATGGCAGTGGCACTTCCATTTCTTTCGTTGATGAAATAGACTGCCACTACAATGGTTGCAATAAAATAGATAATTCTGAAGAAGCCAAAACGATTAGTGAGGTTTTTAAACTTCAATTGGGATTCTTTTACATGATTGATCTGCTCTGCAAAAAACTGTTTCTTTTCTGCAATAATGTTGGCAGGCTTTTCCATAAATACTGGTGTTTTACTAATTAAAAAGGGAGCTTTTAGGCTGCTTTTACTCTTTTAACTTCAAATATACTTAAATGCGCATGTCCATCTCTAAACATTCATAAACTTTATTCATTGCCTCATTGGAATCTGATAATACAATTAAAGTGTCATTTGCTTTAATTTCGGTAGATCCGTTCGGAGTTATAAAATTATTATTTCTATTAATCATGGCAATAATTGCAGTTTTGGGAAAATCAAGGTCTATAATCTTTTTATCTACCGGAAAGGAATTTACCTTAATTTCAATTTCTGCCATTTCTGTTTTAACTCTGTCGGATAAGAAAAGATCTACCGGAGATCTAGGTTTGGCTTTTTCCGGTAGAGCCACATGTAACCACTTGGCAATAACAGAAAGTGTTGTTCCTTGTATTAATATGGAAGTAACGGAAATAAAAAACACAATGTTGAAAATCATATTGGCTTTTTCAATTCCTGCCAATAAAGGGTAAGTCGCGAACACGATCGGTACTGCCCCTCTCAAGCCCACCCAGGATATATAAAAGCGTCTTCGGATTTTCATCCTAAAGAAAATTAATCCTAGTAAGACACTTATAGGCCGAGCAACGAAAATAAGAAATAATGAAATAAGAATACCTATGCCCATGACAGGAACTATTTCTGATGGGAAAACCAATAATCCTAAGGTAAGGAATAGCACTATTTGCATCAACCAAGCCAAACCATCGAACATTTTCATGATGGTTTTTTTATGGATCAGTTCCTGATTGCCCAAATAAACTGCACATAAGTAGATAGCCAAAAAGCCATTACCGCCCAAAAAATCAGCCAGAGAAAAAGTGATAAACATTAAGGCAATCACCAGGACAGGGTAAAGCCCTTCAAAATCAAGGCTTATTCTGTTAATAATTAATTTACTCAGGCGGCCAAGAAGTAATCCTATAATCGCTCCAACAATCATCTGCTGTAAAAAAAGTGGAATAATCGAGACCAGGCCAGCATCTTGATTAATGACCAACCCTAGAAATGCAATGGTAAGAACATAAGCCATTGGGTCGTTACTGCCACTTTCCAATTCAAGTGTAGGTCTTAAATTTGATTTAAGCCCAAGGCTTTTGGCTCTTAAAATGGAAAATACGGCTGCTGCATCTGTAGAGGAGACAATAGCACCCAATAATAATCCTTCGTAAATGGTGAAATCTGTTATTAACCAAACAAAGGTTCCTAAAGAGACGGCTGTGAATAAAACCCCTACTGTAGATAGGGTAATTCCCTGCCACAAAACAGGTTTGATGGAACTCCAGTTAGTGTCTAAACCACCAGAAAAGAGGATAAAATTCAAAGCAACTATTCCTATAAACTGTGCAAGCCCCGGATCGTCAAAGTTAATTTTGCCAATGCCTTCAGATCCAGCCAGCATGCCTATAATCAGGAATAAAATTAAGGTAGGTACTCCAAATTTATAAGATGTTTTACCGACAATAATACTGATAAATAGAAGTAGTGATCCAACTAAAAGTATGTTTTCAATGCTTAAATCCATGTTGATTTTTTACTTTTCGGAAATTCTATTTTTTTATTTTGATAAATCTGCGACAGACTGAAATCTATAGCACCCCAGCAGATGATCATTTACCAAACCGCAAGCTTGCATGTGCGCATACATGATGGTACTTCCAACAAATTTAAAGCCTCTTTTTTTCAAATCTTTGCTTAAAGCATCAGATTCGGCGGTGGTAGCAGGCACTTCTTTCATGCTAGTCCATTCATTTTGAATAGATTTGCCACCTACAAAACCCCAAATATAGGTATTAAAGCTGCCAAATTCTTTTTGAATTTGTTGGAATTTGAGCGCATTGGTAATAGCAGATCTTATTTTTAACTGATTCCTGATTATATCAGGATTATTGAGGAGTTTTTGCACATCATCTTCTGTATATTGTGCTACCTTTTTATAGTTGAAGTTGGCAAAAGCTTTCGCATAGCCTTGTCGCTTTTTTAATACGGTCGACCAGCTTAAGCCTGCCTGAGCACCTTCCAAAATCAGGAATTCAAAATGTTTTTTATCTTCATGCACCGGTACGCCCCATTCTTTATCATGGTAAGCCACATAATCCTGAAACCCAAGGCACCAGGGACACCTTTCCTTTCCATCCTCAGTTTTAATGGGCATAACTTCCGGCATTAATGTCAATGGTGGTGCCTGTGGCATGGTCCATCAGGCCTGAAAGTAGCATAGCAATTGTTGGTGCTACATCATTGGGCTCAGTCAATTTTTTAAGCGCGATGTCATTAAGGGCATAATCCTCCCCGTACTGGTCAATAAATTTTTGTGCCATATCCGTTCGCACAAAACCCGGGGCCACCACAAATGCCTTAATTTCTTCTTTGCCAAAGGCCCTGGCAATTGATTTTGTCAAGGAAACCAAAGCTCCTTTTGAAGTAGCATAAGCTAAATAGTCGGCTGTATCTCCCCTAAAAGCAGCTCTTGAGGATATATTTACTATTCTTCCTCCACTTTCTTGTTTTTGAAATTGCACAATGCTTCGCTTACATAATAAACCTACCGCGTTCACATTAACATCCATGGTTTTTAGCCAATCATCTGTCCAGTCAACTGCATTTTTATGTATATCAGATGAAATAGCAATGCCTGCATTGTTTACAATTCCATCTAATCTATCATTAAAATAAGAGAGGGTTTCGCTAAATAGGCGAGCTACTTCCATGGCACCTGAGAGGTCAGCTTTTAATAAATGGACAGCATTACCAAGTTCTTTTTTAATATTTTGTGCTGCTTCTTCATTATTGTTATAATGGGCCACCACTGTGGCTCCACAATTTACTAAGGCCCTGGTGATGGCAGCTCCAATTCCTCGGGTGCCTCCTGTTACCAGAATATGTTGGTTGGATAAGTCAATTTTCATGTGTATACATTTGTTTTCATAGGTCTCATGGAATTCGTTAATTGATATTCATCCTCACTTGGTGTGTCTCAATCTTGCTCATTTCATGTTAATAGTTTTTATATGGTGAATATACTAAAAATCATTGGGCAGGCGTAGCTTCAAAATAAATGATTTCACCTTCTTGCATTTCTAGAGAGATTTGTAAAGGATTGCAGCATACTTCACAGTCTTCAATATATTCCTGGCGGGGAATACTCATATCCACTAACATACTGATTTCCTGGAAGCAATGCGGGCAGTTAAAGTAGGACTCGTTCATACAATTAACTTTTTAGCGTTAATTACAACATTTTGTAAAATAAACTCTATTTTACTAAGTTGTATTAACATTGAAATTCAACAGAAGTTAAGATTTACCGTAACTATAATTATGAAAAAATTCACACCAGTGTTCGCCTTTATTTTTTTCTCTGCTTTTATCACTAAAGCCCAGATGGGTGACCCATTCCCTGCCATGAACGGCATTACTTTAACTGACCAGGAAATAACTGTGCCCATCGACACACAAGATAAGTTTACTTTAATAGGATTGGCCTATAGCAAAAAAGCTGAGGACGATTTGAAATCCTGGTTTCAGCCGATATACAATGAGTACGTAAGAGAAGGAGATTCAGGTGGCTTGATCCCCACCATGAAGGCAGATGTAAATGTGATTTTTGTGCCAATGTTTACGGGTATTAAACAAGGTGCTTCTAATGCAGCCATCAAAAGAATGAAGAAGGACATTGATCAAAAATTACACGCCAATGTTTTAGTTTACAGCGGTAAATTGGGTGACTATAAGGAAGCTTTAGACTTTGAGAAAAAAGATACCCCCTACTTTTTTGTAATAGATAAAAGCGGAAAAATAGTTTATGCTACTTCAGGAAAATACTCCAAGAAAAAGCAAGAAGAGATTGATGAGGTGGTGAATGATTTCGAGTAATCGATAAATCACATAAGTTGCCAATTAAAAAAAGCATTTTAGAAATTATTCTAAAACGCTTTTTTATGATTATTATAACAGAATAATAAGTAATAATAAAATAATTATTATTGCTCCCACGGAGATATAAACTCCTCCATCTAGTTGCTTCAAATCTTTTTTAATCGCACGAACTTCTTTCCGATATTCCTTCTTCTCAGTTCTGCTCATTGCGTTTACATCCAATTGATGGATTTCATTTAGTCTATTCAATAATTGCTGAGCTCTGGCAGATTCAGTACCTGCTTCAGTAGTCTTTGGATTATTAACAATATCTGTTCCTGCATTAGTTTGTAAAGGACTAATTGCTAAAAAAAATAATACTACTAATACCATTAATGATGATTTTTTCATAAGTTTTAGAATTTAGTTAAAAAAAATACATAAATAAGTATACGAACTTAAGCATGTTAGAAATTGTGTTATTGCAATAAATACTTATATATAAAATAGAATTAAGGCTTAATACAGTTAAATTTTTTTAGCTTCACCGCATTTAGCTTTTCATTATCGTCCCTCATCACAAAATTAAATTAGCTTAATTCTGCATCTAATATCAACATTACCGGATTAATAGTAAACCAATATCTCACAACTCAAGTGTGATTTATGTAAGATGTTTTGTTAATACTGCAACGATTTAAGTTTTCGAGCTAGCCATATTTGTAATCATATAAATCCGGGTTAAAATATCCCAGAAAACAACTAAATCACAATTATGAAATTAATTACCACAACAGTACTTTTTGTATTTCTAATGGCTGGTATTGCCTCTGCGCAACATGCTAATATTGGAATTAAAGGAGGCCTAAATGCCTTTACAGTGAGCAATGACAACAATTCTGATAATGACTTTAAACTTGGCTTTAATCTAGGTCTTTTAGGTCATTTTCATATTACGGATCAATTTGCGTTACAACCAGAAATTGTTTTCTCTACGCAAGGAGCGAAATTTACAGAAGCTGGCACTGATTTTAATTTAAATCTTAATTATATCAATATTCCTGTTCTATTACAATATATGTTCGATAATGGTTTTAGACTACAGGCGGGTCCTCAAGTTGGTATTTTAGCTAGTGCTAATTTGGAGGCTAACAATAATAGTTTGGATGTATCAGACGATTTCGAGTCTTTAGATTTAGGCTTATCGGTAGGTTTTAGTTATGTAAACCCAGAATCAAATTTTGGTTATGACCTTCGTTATAATCATGGTTTAAGCAGTATAAATGCAAGTAACAATGTAAACGCATATAATAGAGGTATCCAATTAGGTGTTTTCTATCTTTTTAACCACAAGTAAACATGAAATATCCATCAGCACCTAATAAAATAGTCTGGATCATTGGTTTGATCTGTGGTATCCTGGGCATTATCGGGCATTACACGCAAATAGATTTTATAAGTGAACATAATTATATTTTACTTTTAGTAGGCTTTATTGCCCTTGCTGTAGGTACCACTTTTAAGGGTATCTAAATTTTTTAAACGTTTAGTTTTATTTAAAAACCTATTGACCCGAAAGGATTGATAGGTTTTTTGTTTAAATGTCTGACGTTCCAAAACTACTACCCTTGTTTTACCTGATAAGTTTATCTATATCTGCACCTTTTGCAAATAATGAACAAACGTCTGACATTGGAATATTTAACAGCATTAATATTTTGCCACTATTCTTGCTTTCCATGCTTTGAATGTGTTAAAAAATGTTGCCAAAATTGGCAAACGTTGTGTATTTAACTTAAGGTTGACACCCTACGCTACCAGAATGTCGTCACTCTGTGACTTTTACAACTGTAAATATTGTTTGCTTTGCAACTGCTTAGGTGGAAAGCTTCTGAACAGACAAAGGTTATCCATTAAGGTTTTTAGATGAGAATTAGAGTGGAAAAATAGCGGACTTGCGGTACTGATCTAGGATCCTACTTAGGTCAGATGCCAGTCAGACCGTATATGTTTAGATAAGACGAAGATTGATGTCGGTACCTTGAAAAGGTCAGACATCTTAAGCGACCTAGGATGAACTAATAAAGCCTGGTGAAAAATACACCTGGTTATCAGGGCATAAACTTTTCAAAATTTTATAACTTTGGAAAAGTCGGTAATTAAAGAAATAGGCAAAAAAAAATCCTAATCTAAGTATCAGCTCAGATTAGGATTTTTTAAATGGTTCAGGGAATACTAAGGTTGCGTTACAATGTTTGTATCTAGTATAACTGCGGTTTGTGCTAATGCACGTCCACTCAATGTTGCACCTGTATTAAGAGTAATCCCTGTCATTGATAAAATTACACCTTTAAAGCTTGCAGTAGTACCAAGCGTTACTTCACCGGCAACCTGCCAAAATATATTTTCAGTCTTTGCACCACCACTTAAGGTAAAATTCACTGCAGAGCTGATAGTAAGGTCACCTGAAATTTGGAAGACCCAAACATCATCAGCACCTCCTGAAAGAACCACATCTGTCGGAGCAGTTACAGTACTAGTCCATTTATAAAGACCTGGCACTAGCGTTTGTCCTCCAATATTACCTGCACCTAATTCAACAAAATCAGGTAAGGTAAGACCCGCAGCCTGGTTGTAAGCTGTTGTCATATCGTTGACTGCTGTTGTAAGGTTGATAGGAGTTGGATCTGCCATATCAGCCGCAAATACATTCCCTGTTATTTGAGAAGAGGTAGCAAAACCAGTATTATCAGTCAATGAAAACCCTGTAATAAAACTGGTAGCAGCAGGACTTAAAGCAATGGCTCCGGTAATAGCAGATGCAGGCACATTTGTAATGGCTGTTTTAGCTAAAATTACAAACTGGTCTGATGTTCCAAGATCAATAGATGCCATACCTATAGCATTTGTTCCCGTAGTAAAACTCCAGGTTACATTGTCTTTAATTGGCATACCCTCCTTGTTCTTTACTTCGGTTGAAATGTTTGCAGTATAAACCAGGTTTTGGTTTAAGGCTGTTGCAGGAGTAAAAATGGCTGTAAAACCAGAATAGGAAACACTCCCCGCAATATTGTTACTTCCTTGTTTTAAATTAAAACTGGTAGCATTAATAGTGGAGGCTTGCATTTCTTCACTAAAATTGGCAGACACTACTTTATTGAGTGCTACATTGGTCGCATTATTGGTTGGGCTATAGGTTATTATTGTTTCATTATCATTAGTTGGAGATAAGGTATCATCATCTTTACAAGCTACAAAAAATGCCGCTGAGGCAATAGCTACTAGGGTAATCATTTTCTTAATTAACATTATTTTTAAATTTAAGCTACGCATCTGGCGTACAGTCCGAAAGCAAGTTTCTGAGATGCAAAGTTGAGCTAAATTTTAGGCAACAGGTTACACTGCAAATGAAGTGAATTACATGATTCACATATTTGTTAATGAAACTCCATAAGGTTTTGGGTACGGTAAACTAAAAACCATCCTATTTTGACTGATAAACCCTAATTCAGTTCCTATTTTATGATTCAGGACGCCTATAAATCTAAAGTGAAGGTGTTGAAATACAGATATATAGTAGCGGATAATGTGAGAATCAGCATAAGCCATTGAAAACTTTTGTTACCTAACAAGCTACTTGTTTCTATAAAAGTGGATGTTATTTTTTTTTGTTCTTGTTTGGAGCGTAACTGAGCAGAAATATCCGGAAATATTTGTTGCAATGTTTTATTTAAAGTAGTATTTGCTAGCTTATCTCTAGAAATATTAGGGAACATTTCTACAAGATTTAATTTTATAAATGGTTTGATTTTCGGGCGTCTTTGGTAAGAAACATCAGGAAAAAGTTGGTTCGTTTGCATGATAGTTTATTTTACTTCGAAATTAGGAAACCTACAGCTATTTATTATTACAGAAAAAGCTTTGAATTTTATATAATTAACAGATTAATAATGGGGTGAGTTTTTTTAAAGCTGGATTCAAGTCGTAAAAAAGGCCGCCTTTTGGGCAGCCTTGGCAAAGAAATCAGATTTAGTTTGGCCTGTTGGGGCAGATTAATTGATGTTATATTTTTTTAATTAATTTCAAAAGTGCCTCACGTGTTTTGCCCAATTGCTTTTCTAGTCGGCTTAATACTTCTTCCATTTTTTGCTCTTCCAACAGGGAGTCTTTTTCCTTTAGGGTGCTAAATATGTTTTTTAGATTTTCTTTCTTTTCAGACCAGTTAGTCATAGTTGAAGTCTTAAAAGAGCTAAATTATATTCTTCTACCGCTAATTAGTCTGAAAATAATCGCAATTACAGCTATTACCAATAAAACGTGAATAATGCCCCCTGCGCTAAAGCCTATATAGCCTATTGCCCATAATATAACAAGTATAACAGCCACAATGTAAAGTAGATTTCCCATGATTTTTTTAATTTAGTTAAGTGTTGATTTCGTCTTTTTTAATGTACATGAATAGCGTTACAAACAACTTTGCACCTCTAGTTCTATGAGTACAAATTAAGGGGATATAAGAAAGAATATGATTACATCGGGATATAATATTATTACATATATCACAGATTTTTACTATTTTATCTAATGATTTTTAAAACATTAGTGCCGAAATTTATTGATCTCCGAGCAAAAAAAAGCGTTGCCTGATTCATCATCAGACAACGCCTCTTAAATACTGTAATGAGGGCCTGCTTAAAAAGTCTCAGGTGCTTCATCCCGTTTTAACCGGGACAGGATATCAGCCAAAGGCTGACCAGCCTTTGGCTGGCAACTGGACAAAGTGAAGATGTATGCTTATACTTCGAGCTGAAGCCCAGGAAGTACCTGCCTGCTGCAGGCAGGGTTGAGGTGCCTGAGGCTATTGCACTAAAAAATCATTTTTTGATTTTTTAGTGCAAAGTTTATGGGGCTTTTTAATAAAAAGGCTTGCACTTGTTGAAAAACTAATTCAGAATAATCATTACCTAAAGATTTAAAAGGGATATTTTTTTAAATTTAGCAGTTTTTAAGCAAGCCCTAAAATGTATCGGTTTATAATAAGATAATTAATAACAATAAAATGATAATTATTGCTCCAACAGAAATGTAAACACCACCACCAAGTTCTTTTAATTCCTTATTGATTGCACGAACTTCTTTTCTAGCTTCTTTTTTCTCTGCGCTAGTCATAGCTGACTTATCCAGCGTGTTAATTTCTTCAAGTCTTTTCAAAAGCTCTGTTGCTCTTGCTGATTCCATACATGTTCCAGTAGGAGTAGCAACAACTTTTACTGCTTCTGCATTTACTTGTAATGGGGCAATAGCCAAAAACAACAATAATGATAATACAATTAGTTTAAATTTTTTCATGTGATATCGGGTTAAAGGATAGTTTATTTAACCACTGCAAAGATATAATTGTGAGTAAAAAAGGCGTTACATTTTTGGAAGGGATTCTTACACATATCACAGATTGACTTCTTAGAAAATTATAAAAAACCAATGAACAACTTACATTCTTTCCATGTACCAGCCTAATTGTTTTTGCATTTGCATTTTTTCCATAGCAGCAGTTATAATCTTCTCCAGACGTACAAATGCCGTTTCACTTTTCACCACATAATCCAGGGCTTTAAGGTGCATACAATTGATTGCCACTTCAATTTTATCTTGCTGCGATAGAATGATGACAGGTATTTGAGGATTTAAGGACTTAATTTTATCCAGTGCTTCCAAACCGTTCATGGCATTTTTAGTGGTACCATCCAGAAAGTAATCCAATATAATAATATCTGGTTGCTGAGACAGATGTTCGATGCAATGCTCGCCAGAAACAAAAGTTTTTATATCAAAATCACCAAGCTGGAGTAATTCAATTTGAAGCATTTTAAGATAAACCACATCATCGTCTACGAGGAAAAGTTTAGGTTTATTTGGGTTATTCATGGGTTCGTTTTATTTAAAAAGTTCATTTCTATTTCTAACTCCTTGCAGGCAAGGTTTAATATTTTTTCAAGTTTTAATACAATCGCCGGTATTTCTTCTTTATTTTCTCCATTACGAGACAGCTCTTGCAAATTTTTGGCCAGCGTTTCATACTCAGAACTAATCCCAACAATTGAAAAGGAAGGGATTAATTTATGGGCAATAGACTGTAATGCTTTCCAATTTTTATTTTTCAAGCTCTCCTTCATTTCTTTTCTAAGTGAGGTAGTTTGTCCTAGATAAAGGGAAATCATTTCTGTCATTAAAAGTGGATCCGATTTAGTCCGTTCAATCAGGTACTTCAAATCAATGTATTTCTTTTTACCATTAGCTTCTCCTTTTTTTGATTCCTTTTGCTTTTTTAGCGCAGCTTTATGGAGATATAATAGCATTTTTCGGTGCAATAATTTTTCATCAATTGGTTTAGAGATGTAATCATTCATCCCTACTAATTTACAGCGTGCCAAATCAGCGGTAGTAACATCAGCTGTTAAAGCAATTATAGGTGTTTGAAGGTTTAATTCTTGTCGAATATATTCAGTGGCATCAAATCCATTCATTTCAGGCATTTGAAGATCCATTAATATAATATCATATGCCTTTTTTTGCATCTTCTCAATAGCCACTTTTCCATTGGCTGCTATATCGCACTCAAAGCCGAAATCATCGAGCAAGGTGCGCATCAATAATTGATTGAGTGCAATATCTTCTACCACTAAAACTTTAACATTTCTTATAGGGGCATCAGGCTGTTCCATTATAGGTTCAGACTCTGCAGGCTTGGAGGTCTTTTTGAAATTGAGTGTAAAAGCAAATTCAGAACCCTTATCTACAACACTCTTTACTGAAATTTCTCCTCCTTGGGCCTCTACCAATTGTTTGGAGATGGCCAATCCCAGACCGGTACCGCCAAATAGTCGGGAAGTACCACTGCTAGCTTGCTGAAAATTTTCAAAAACGGTATTTATTTTTTCTTTGCTAATACCAATGCCAGTATCTGTTACCCCGAATTCAAGTTGCACTTCGTTTTCGTCCTCTTTTAATAAATGTACACTTATTGTAATAGAACCACTTAATGTGAATTTTATGGCATTACTAATAAGGTTAATTAAAATTTGATGGAGCCGTAACGGATCCCCTAATAGCACCTTAGGAATGTCTGAATTATACTCCTTTTTCAGGGTGAGGTTTTTCTCTTGTATTTTGAGTTCAAATAAATGCAAAATGGCAGAAATTGAAGCAGATATATTGAAGGGAATTTCCTCAAATGTCATTTTGCCATCATCAACTTTGGCAAGATCCAGGATATCATTAATTAATACAATAAGCGCATCGCCACTGGTTTTAATGGCTGTTAAATACTCTTTTTGTTTCGGTTGGAGTTCAGTTTTTAACATTACTTTCGTAAAACCAATGATTGCATTCATTGGTGTACGAATTTCATGACTCATATTAGATAAAAACTGCTGTTTTGCTTTTACAGCATTTTCAGATATTTTAAGGGCAACATCCGCCTTATTTTTAGCCTCTTCAGCTATTGCTGTAGCGAGTTCTGCAAAAACAATTGCTTCAATCAATTCTGTAGAAGTTCTATTCTGCTCTGTTACATCTCTGGCTACAATAACAATTCCTAATACGCGAGATTTTTGATCTTTGTAGACAGATCCATTGAATAGTACATCGGTAAGCTTACCATTTCTATGTTGAATAGTAAGTGGGAAATCAGTTACGGATCCCTCAGCAAACACTTCCAGGTAAACTTCACTAGCCTTTTCAGGCTCAGTAAAGTAATTCAAGAAGTCTGTCCCTATAAGTTCCGCCCTGTCTAAGCCTGTAATATGAGCAAGGGCTTCATTCATATCCATAATTTTGCCCTTATTACTTACTGTAACGAGTGGATCAAGACTTGCTTCAATCAAACTCCTGACATAATGTGATTCTTTCGCGCTACTTTCCAATTTATCTAACCCCACTTTATAAAAATCATTATTAATTGCCAATTTCTTCTACAACGCTTCTTCTTTTGTCTTTTAATTGCCTGTAGGCAGACGGTGTAATCCCCGTTACTTTTTTAAATTGATTAGAAAGGTGTGCTACACTGCTATAGTGCATTTGATAGGCAATTTCTGTAAGGTTTAACTCCTCATAAAAAAGTAGCTCTTTCACTCTTTCAATTTTATGTATAATAATAAATTGCCTGATATTAATTCCTTTTACTTCCGTAAATAAGTTGGAAAGGTAGGTATAATCATAATTCAATTTTTCACTAATGAAATCCGAAAAGTTCGTTTTTGGCAGCTCCTCAGTATGATGAATCATTTCTGTGATTACATTCTTGATCCTTTCGATCAGTATGGCTTTTTTGTCATCCATTAGCTCAAGCCCGGATGAGTCAAGTCCGAGTTGTAATAGAAGACGCTGTTCAGCAGTTATGTCCTCCATAATTTCAACCTCTCCTAAATCAACTACCACAAAGTGTAACCCTAGCTTAGTTAGTTCTTCTTTTACCGCTAATTTGCAGCGGTTACTAATCATGTATTTTATAAATAATTTCAAAAAATGGGTGTTTATAGGTATTTGAAGGAAATATAGACATTTAAAAATTCATTATATTACACGAAGCATTCCTATTGTTATATATTTCACAGGTACAATACCTAAAATCCTTGTTGCTGTAAAAGCACCCTGTTAAGGAAAGTACATGTAATATCACTTTAGAGTCACTTATTTCGGATCCTAATTGTAAGATCGATCATTACTAATATAGCCAAAAAATAGCCCAAAGTCTAATTTTTGGCCTTATTAATGAAAGTTATTTTATTATATGGATGAGTAAGAGTTACATTTACTTTTTAAATTATAGTCAAAGTATTTAATACCTTAAAGCCATATTTTGGGAGAAATATGTTAGAATGAAAACCTTAAAAATAGATTTACTTATTCTTTCTGTGATGATACTAATCACTAGCATTATGAGCATTTTACTGCTGCGAAAAAACCCTGTAGACTTTCAAATATATCATACCTACTATGTTATAACACCCTATCAGGTTATTGTATTTATAGCAGGAGTCTTCATTTTTTTGATTTTTCTGTTGAGGGCAATATACAATAGATTTAAGGCCAGGTCTACCAATATCTGCTTGCTGCTTACTTTAATATTAGTAGTTTTTTTATTGGATGAAGCGATCAGTCTCTTCAGGTTTTCGTAAGAGTAACATCCTTTAAATTGAACATTTGCCAGACTAACGACTCTTAAGAAAAGTTAACTACTTGCTAGCTCAAGTTCCAGATACTATTTAGGGCCTGATTAAAAAGTCTAAGAGTAGCTTTCCTCGATTTAACATCAGGGCCATGGCAGTTATAGCACTTGTCTGCCAAAATGGGCTTCACGTCACAATTGTAGTCTACCTTTTGCGGTAAATTCTGGTATACCTGTTGATATTCCTCGGGTAATTTGGTCTCGCAAGCAGCACTTAATAAAATTAAGGCTAATAAAGTGACTCTAATATTCAATGTTCCAACTTCTAATGAGAATGTAATATAGTGACTTTATTTTAATTAATTCTTTAAAAAGTCATATTAAGAGATGTTAAAAATAAATATAATTGGAAAGTATATACCGATTAATCTATACTAAAATTAGACGTTTTCCAGATTTGAGTGGCAGAAGGAGCATTTTTATATAGTCCGGTAAAGTATATTTGTTTCGGGAAAAAATACCAATGCACAGCGTGAGAAATTTATCTCCATTTGACCTTCATCAATGATTCAAGCTGCAAAAGGAATATCAAAGGAAAGGCTTTTGAAAGAAAAAAGGATTGAGCGAACCACTTGAGAAGATTTCCTGTATTGAGGGAAGTAAACTCTTTCGATGCAAAGAAAAGAGTAGCACCATTTACATTAGGATATAGTAGCTTTAATGGCACTAAATTATATTTTGTAGAGATATAATCAAACGGTTTTTTTCAACAAATAATGCTATATTGTTGTTTAATTTTTGCAACTCAAAATTATTTACCAAAATCCTCCTATGCGTAAATTAAAATTATTACTGCTTTCAATATTTATTGCACCAGCTCTTTTAGCACAGGTAAGCTTTGAACAAATACTTCCACCGCCTCCTGCACCTCAGATTATTCCCAAATTAGAAGGGGTTGCATATAGTTCTGTTGCTTTTGCTGACGTGGATGGCAACGACACTGAAGATGTTTTTATTTCAGGAAATAGTCAATCGAGTGATGGGCTTATTTCTAAACTGTATATCAATGATGGCTTAGGTAATTTTACAGAGAAAGAAGGAACACCTTTTGATGGAGTGACCTTTAGTTCCGTTGCTTTTTCTGATGTAGATGGGAGTGGATCGGAGGATCTGCTCATATCAGGAAGACTAGAGTCTGGTCTTTTTTCCGTTAAGCTTTATATAAATGATGGTTTAGGAAATTTCACAGAATTAGTCGGAACTCCTTTTGAAGGAGCTGTTGATGGCTCAGTTGCATTTGCTGATGTGGATGGAAATGGTAGTAAAGATGTTTTAATTATTGGTTCATATTCTTCAAACCTTTACTTAAATGACGGAGAAGGGAACTTTACTAAATTGACTGAAACACCTTTTTTAACAGTATCTGAAAATTCCATTGTATTTTTAGATGTGGATGGGAATGGTACAGAAGATGTGCTAATTACAGGTTCTAATGATTCCAATTTGGCAATCAGCAAACTTTACACCAATGATGGCCAAGGAAATTTTACAGAAGTAGAGGAGACACCTATTGAAGACGTACTAGGCGGTTCAGTGGCTGTTTCCGATGTGGATGGTAATGGTACAGAAGATGTACTTATCACGGGTTTAAATGCTTTCTTTCAAGAAATTACTAAGCTCTACTTAAATGATGGCCAAGGAAATTTTACAGAAGTAGTGGAAACACCCTTTGATGAAGTACATGCCAGTTCTGTAGCTTTTTCTGATGTAGATGGAAATGGTACTGAGGACGTGTTCATTACAGGAAGGCTGGCTTCTGGTTTTTATTCAGCCAAACTCTATGTAAATGATGGTTCAGGAAAATTTACAGAAGGGTTCGATACTTCTTTTGAAGGAGTTATCAGATCCTCAATAGCTTTTTCTGATGTAGATAATGATGGATCAGTCGATTTACTAGTTACAGGACAGCTTTTAGCTTCAAATTACATTTCTGAACTTTACCTTAATAATGGCATTGGCAATTTTGCAAAAGCCACTGGAACAGTTTTCGATGGCGTTGCTTTTGGATCCATAGCTTTTTCTGATGTAGATGGGAATGGAACCGAGGATGTTTTAATAACTGGTGTAAATAGTTCCTTTCAGTCAATCGCTAACAGTCGTATTGCTAAACTATATTTAAATGATGGCTCTGGTAATTTTAATGAAGTTACTGGTACACCTTTTGAAGGTGTTGAATCTTCTTCAATTGCCTTTTCTGACGTGGATGGAAACGGGGCTGAAGATCTGCTCATAACAGGTCGCACCGATAGTTTCCGTATTGCTAGATTATATTTAAATGATGGTTCTGGTAATTTTTCTCAGGTAGTAGACCCATTTACAGGCGTTTATGAGGGATTTATAGCTTTCCAGGTAAGCTTTGAGCAAATACTTCCACCGAATCCTGTACCTCAGATCATCCCGAAATTTGCAGAGCTAAGAGACGGCTTAGTTGCTTTCGCGGATATCGATGGTAATGGAACTGAAGATATGCTGATGACAGGTAAAAATGCTTCCAATGTGTTGCTTTCTATACTATACACCAATGATGGCGCTGGAAATTTCACTGAATTTTCGAGGGAATCTATTAAAGGGCTGCAAAATAGTTCTGTCGCTTTTTCGGATGTAGATGGAAATGGTAGTCAGGACCTCTTAATTATTGGGGAAATTAGTTATGATGATGCTGAAGCAAAATTGTATCTGAATGATGGAAGTGGCAACTTTACCGAAGAAACAGGGTTTTCCATTGAAGATATTTTTAATAGTGCTATCGCTTTTTCGGATGTAGATGGAAATGGTAGTCAAGACCTATTGATTACAGGTAAAAATAGTTTAGATAACTACGTGGCATTATTATACCTCAATGATGGCAGTGGCAACTTTACCGAAGCGACAGATACTCCTTTCAGGGGTGTTGCCGCAGGTTCTATAGCCTTCTCTGATGTGGATGGGAATGGCACTGAGGATGTTATAATTATAGGGTATGCAGGTTTTTTGGACCGTTCTTTAACTAAGCTTTATATCAACGACGGATCAGGGAATTTTACGGAAGTTGTTGAATCACCGTTTCAAGATGTTTCAGATGGTAGTATAGCTTTCTCAGATGTGGATGGCAATGGCACTCAAGATGTTCTCCTATCGGGCTTAGATGGTTCGGGTGGGGCTGTTACCAAGTTGTATGCTAACGATGGAATAGGAAACTTTAACGAAGTTGCCGGGGTACCTTTTGAAAGCTCCTATTATGGCTCCATATCCTTCTCCGATGTGGATGGTAACGGCTCTCAGGATGTGCTGATTACTGGGGCTGGTTCTTCTTCTGGGCTAATTGCTAAGCTTTACATAAATGATGGAGCGGGCAACTTCTTCGAAAGATCAGGCACGTCCTTTCGAAGGAGTTCAACAAGGCTCGGCAGTATTTTCTGATGTGGATGGCAATGGCACAGCAAGATGTGATGATTGTAGGTAAAAATGATTCAAGAGAATTTGTTTCCAACCTTTATCTTAATGATGGTGCTGGAATTTTTGATGAAGTAAAGGTTGGCCCTTTTGATGATGTTTATTTTGGTTCTACTGCCTTTTCAGATGTGGATGGCGATGGTGTACAGGAAGTATTGATAACAGGAAATAGTACTTCCGGACCAATCTCTAAATTGTATAAAAATGATGGTGCTGGCAATTTTTCAGAAGTACCCGGAACACCATTTGAAGGACTTAGTAACAGCTCTATAGCCTTCTCTGACGTAGATGGTAATGGTTCTGATGATGTGCTCATTACTGGACAAGATAGACTCAGTAGATTATACTCTATTCTGTACCGAAATGATGGCGCAGGCAACTTTACTGCGGATAGATGAAGGACCTTTTGCCCCAGTTCGTAATGGTGCTACTGCCTTTGCTGATGTGGATGGTGACGGCTCTCAGGATCTGCTCCTTACTGGTCTTTGGTTTGGATTGGAAGGTTATGAAGCTATCGCTAAACTTTACATGAATGATGGCAGACGGCAATTTTACCGAAGCTACAGGAACACCTTTTCAAGCGGTTTATAATAGTTCTATTGCTTTTGCTGATGTAGATAAAAATGGTTCTCAGGATGTGCTGGTTACAGGTTTTTCTAATTCAGGGCAACAAACCGCCAGGCTTTACCTAAATGACGGTTTAGGCAACTTCACAGCTCAGTTTGGGCTACCCTTTGAAGGGATTACGGCAGGTGCTGTTGCATTTTCTGATGTTGATCGTAATGGCACACAAGATGTACTGCTATCTGGTCGGAACATAACTGGAGAATATATTACTAAACTTTATTTGAATGATGGAGAAGGTGATTTCACTGAAGTTGCTGATGCACCTTTTGAAGGATTGGTGAATAGTGCTATCGCTTTCCAAGACGTGGACGGAAATGGTTCTAAAGATGTTTTAATCTCGGGGTTAAAGAATTCAGGTGAGTATATGACATTACTTTATACAAACGATGGGTCGGGTAATTTTACAGAAGTAGTAGAAACCCCCTTTGAAAACGTGGCTGCTGGTTCTATTTCATTTGAAGATGTGAATAATGACAGAAAACCAGATGTGCTTATTACCGGAATAAATGATGCAGGAAGACGCATCAGCTATCTTTATAGGAATACTACTGATTTTACAATTACCTCAAACACTGCCGAACAAATTAGCAGCAAATTTATCCTTTACCCCAACCCGGCAGCTAACCAGGTAATAATTAAAGGAGCAGTTTCTCATGATATTTCAGGATCTATTATCGATTTAAATGGGAAAGGAAGTTAAAAAATTTAAGCTTCAAAGTAATGAAAATGCTGTAGATTTGAGCGGACTCATTACTGGCCTGTATATTCTATCATTTGAATATAATGGTGAGGTAGTTAGAGAAAGGTTTGTGAAGAAATAGAAGTGTAAAATTAAAGTTGACTTAAAAGGGAAAATCTTTTAAAACGCTTCTATAAAAAGCATGTATTATATGCTTTTGTCTAATGGCGGCATAGATTTGAAATTTAATATCTAATCCCGTTGATTACTTCCTGACTTACAAATTTTACAGTAAATTAACGGTCCATGATGACTGCTTGGAAATAAATAACTACTTTCCGTTTTTCATACTCAATGGTCAGTTCTAAAATTGACTTTATAGATTAACTCACAAAATGATAAAAGCAATTGCTAATGCTGGACTTGACTTTTGGGCATTTATTAAGAGCCCTGAAGATAAAAAGGACTTAACCGCCAAAGACGGATTTAAAGCCAAACGATTATTCTCTATTTTGACTATTGGAATTGCCAATTATGCTATTACTCATAGCGGTTATTTCCGTACTTGAAAGTACCGGTCTGCTGAATTTGGAGTCTCATGATATGACTAATTTTTTACAGTCCTATTCTGCATGGCTCGTGTTATTCGCTGGAGTATTAATAGTGCCGTTTATTGAAGAGGTGATTTTTAGATTGTACCTGCGTCTTAGACATAATTTTCCTTTGAGAATTCTGGTTTTCGTAGCTTCCATTTTGGGAAAAAAGAACAAAGAGACATTCCAGCTTCTGATTGAGAAGAATTGGGAAAAGTATTATAAGGGTATATTTTTCTTCTCTGCTATACTCTTTGCTGCAGTTCATATTACCAATTTCGAGTACTCTAAAATGCTCTTAATTTTGTCGCCTATAATAGTGATGCCACAATTCATTTTAGGTCTTTTTATAGGATACTTAAGAGTAAAATACGGGTTTATTTGGGGATTCTATTTACATGCATTACATAATTTTATTTTTATAGGTATAGCATTATTTTTTATGGAACACTCATCTGAAATAGTTAATGTAAAAAACGAAAAATTTAAGTTAAAAATTGAAGAAGTTGGCTTTACTTATCACCCTTCTCAAAGATCAACAATATCATCTGATTCGCTATATTTTAAAGACATTAAATTTCCGTCATTAATGGCTTATCTGCTCAATGTGGAGGAAAAGCAGATAGATTTAGATGCAAAAGGTAAAGAAAATCAGTTTCTTAAAGTAATCTTTAAAAGCTATGGTGATAGTGTTTCGATAAAGGAGACAATTCTAGCTGAAATGCAAAGTGCTTATGGTTTCACTGTACAAAGGAACAATATACTGGAGGAGGTTTGGATGCTTCAAATAGCTGACACGAGCCTTTTACTTCATCATCAAAATGATTCTGCGAATTCATCAGTGGTAGGGGTTTACAGGAAAGAATTCGAGTTAGAAAACGTTCATTTAAATCAATTAGCTGAAACGCTTAATTCCAATTATGATCAATACATTTTAACTGATGTTTCTTTGCCCCAGAAATTCAATTTTAATATTAAAAGAAGTGAATTTCCTGAGTTGCAGAGCACATTAAAAGAGAATTACGGCATATTGCTTTCTCCAAACAAAAAGAATATTGAGTATGTAAAAATTCATTTTGAGAAGAATGACTGATGAGAATAATAAAAGTCTGTTTTAAAAACTTTTATTTAATAATTTTTTAAAAAAATAGTAAAATAGAATACAACAGCATTAGTATTAACCCATATTTAAGATTGTAAGACTTATGAAAACCTTCTTCACACTGGCTTTGGTAATTCTCTGCATCAGCTTTACCTATAGCCAATCAACCCTGGAATGGTCACCGAATTACCAGTTACAGTTAAGTGATTTTCAATCTCCACAAACCGAAATCGATGGCGAATTAAAAACATACTCTATTTATTCTGGAGCAAATATAGACTTTAGCTTCAGTATGAGCATTGTAGAGTTTATGTTTACAAAAAATTTTAATAATAAAGCTAAAACTGTTTTTAATAAAAAGGCTGCAGTAATTATTGCTCCAGACTCTGCCATAGTGCAACAATTATTGAGTTTTGGTCAATATAACTTTGACCTAACAGAACTCTATACCCGAAAATTCAGGAAGCAAATGAATGAACAAAAAGGTATTTTTTCCGATCCAATTTATTTTCAGCCCATTTTTATGAAACTTCAGGAAGAATTGAATAGCGAAAGCGCAAGGGTATTGAAACTAACTGATTTAGGGAAACAGAAAGAAATGCTGCAAATAGAACACCAAAAAGTGTTAGCACAAATTGAAACGATGTCAGATTTCTGTTTTACCTGTAAACCTCCAAAAAAGGAAAAATAAATTCATTTTGCATGAGTAGCCTAAATAATTGCTATTCCATATGAGTGTGATAATTTAGATTTCTGACCCTTTCAAAATCTCTAACACGGTAATTTTACAGAAAAATCCAAAAACTAATGATTAATATCATCCACAATATTCCTAAAAAGTGCCAGGTCATTGTGAGCAGCTCATACTTTAGATGCCAAAACGGATTGGTTTCTGCAATCAATATTTTTACCGGGTCCCGTGAAATGGCTTGAGTCTGAAAAATGAGGTAACCTAAATAAGTGTGGGCGGCAATAAAGTGTAACCCATGTAACCCTGTTAAAACATAAAGAAAAGACCCGGATACATCTCCTTTAAACAAAATATTAGCAGCTTTTAATTCGCTCCAACCTAATAGCTGACAAAAAGCGAAACCAAGTCCCAAAAGAAATGTAAGCCTTAGGGAAGTAAGCAATGTAGGGAAAGCTTCAGCTTTGAAATACTTGAGTGCAGGTTGTAGGAGAAAGCTTGAAGCCACGATTAAAACAGAACTTAATACAAAAATGACTGGAATTTCTATTTTTTGTGCTGTTTCATTACCAAGGCTGACGAAAAAAGAAAATAACAAAAAGAAAAATATAAGGCTGCTTCCGATTATCCCTAAAATAAGGATCATTTTATAGGGATGCATTTTTTCTACCCTCTCGAAAAATGTTAGCTCTTTTTTTGTGTCTTTATTCATTTGGCGTACTAACTAAAATCATTAAAAATTGTTATTATACTAAACTGCACTTCTATCCTAATAGTTTGCTTCACTTATTTAAGCTGTACCTTCCATAGTTTTAGTACTTCCCACTAACCATTATTGAATCACAAAATTTGGCATTGTCTTAGTTTAATCGAGAAACTCATCCTTAATAAAAATTAAAAGAAAAGTTTTGATTATTTTTAGAGGATATGCAGACTTTGTCGATAGAAGTAAAGGAAGAGGAAAATACATGTGGCCCAAGGATTAATCCTGGAAACGCTGAATGGCAATTTTGTTTAGTTACACCAAACGACACTTTTAATAGAACTAATCTAAGAGATAATAAATTTACCTATTCAGGTGCTGCTTCCAGCTTATTTTTTCAGGCAATTGCTGGAGGTGGCGATGTTACCGTAAATGGCAAGCCTTATACCATAAGACAAGGTCAGTATTACTTATTCACAGGGTCATTGACTGTTACGGTTAGCACTACAAACCCGGGTTCAATGGGGCATTGGTCTGTATGTATTGATGCAGACAATGTTCCGGTATTCGGAGTGGGAAATAACAGACCAGCTAGCCCCTGTGAAAGTTCCGGAACAAACAGACCGGGAAATACAGGTGCAAAGAGTCGGGGTGGGTCTAAAAATTAATTCTAAAATCAAACAGACTCTGACCAGTTGCTGATCTTAAAAATGTAAATTACTCGCATTACAAAAATATCCAGAGGTATACAATCATCACCACCAAGATGGGGGCCTAAAAGTGCTGGTATTTGGCGAGTAACTTATACTTGAGGTGCCTGAGCCTTTTTAAGCGGGCCCTATTTTAAAGGATACTTTATAAAGTTAATTGATTTAAAGCAATATCTAAATAAGTATGGGCTGCAATAAAGTGTAAGCCATAAACCAGTAAAAACCTTAAGAAAAGATTCGGTAACATCCACTTTAAATTACCTTAAAGCAGGATATAAAAGAAAATAAAAGCTACAATTAAATCCTCAATCGGCACAAAAATGATCGGGATTTCAGTTTTCTGTGTCTATATTCATTTGAGGTTCTAACTAAAACCATAAATAATTGTTAGTATACTGAACTGTACTTCTATCCTAATAGTTTGCTTACCTTTGCAATTATTAATAATCATCGATTTGACTTACAGTGATGTAGTATAACAAATAAGGATCAACACATTGAAAATTAAAGATTTTTTAAAGCTATATAAAGAGGATGCTATCCTTCAAACCATTGCGGCTGAAATAAAGCCCAATGAAAATAAAAACCTACATTTAAAGGGGATAGTTGGTAGTCTGGACGCTGTATTTTTAGCAGCAGTACAAGATCAAAACCATCAAAACCACCTGGTTATTCTGCATGATAAAGAGGAAGCAGCCTATTTTCAACACGATTTACAGAATCTATTGGATAGAAAAGATGCACTTCTGTTTCCCACGTCTTACAAAAGACCCTATCAATTTGACGAAACAGAGAATGCTAATGTGCTCATGCGGGCAGAAATTCTCAATAGAATTAATAACAAAGCTGCATCGGGGGAAATAATTGTTACCTATCCGGAGGCACTTTCTGAAAAAGTAATTAATAAAAAGTCTTTAACTTCTAATACTTTTACTGCTAAAGTAGGTGAAAATTTGGATGTAGAATTTATTGCTGAGCTACTCCAAACCTATGATTTTGAGCCTACGGACTTTGTGTATGAGCCGGGTCAATATGCCATCAGAGGAGGAATTGTAGATATTTACTCTTATGCCAGTGATTTACCCTTCAGAATAGAGCTTTTTGGTAACGAAATAGATAGTATTAGAACTTTTGATGTTGCCTCCCAGCTTTCAGTAGAAAATGTAAAGCAAATTAACATTATACCTAATGTACAAACTCGCTTGTTGCAAGAGGTAAGGGAATCATTTTTGGATTATTTACCAGGGAATACTAAAATATGGATCAAGGATTACCAAAGAACCTTAGATGTTATCGAGCAGTATTTTGAAAAAGCTTCTCAATCTTTCCAACAAATTACAGCTAGTACAGAAGATACACATGTGGTTTTAAAGCCGGAAATGCTTTTTGAAACCAGCAGCAGTATGCAAGAAGGGTTGGACAAATATGTGACCATCGAATTTGGCAATAGATTCCATAAACGGGCTGATTTCACTTTTGAATATGATGCCAGACCACAACCCTCCTTCAATAAAAACTTTGATTTATTAGGTGAAAACCTCAATCATAATCAGGAACAAGGACTTATAAATATCATTACATCAGAGTCAGTTTCGCAAACGGAAAGGCTTACCAGTATATTTTCCGAAATAGATCCATTCATCAAGTTCCAGTCAATGGCTATTAGCTTGCGAGGTGGTTTTATAGACCACCAAATGAAACTAGCCTGCTACACAGATCACCAGGTATTTGAAAGATTCCATCGCTACAAAACCAAAGATAAGCAGAGTAAATCGAAGGCCATTACCGTTCGTGAGCTAAAGAATTTACAGCCAGGAGATTTTGTAACACATATTGATCACGGGGTAGGTCGCTTTGCGGGTATGGACAAAGTAGAAAACAAAGGCAAAAAGCAGGAGGTGGTGCGGTTAATTTATCGCGACAATGATTTGCTTTTCGTAAGCATTCACTCTCTGCATAAAATTTCCAAGTACAGTGGTAAGGAAGGCTCTACTCCTTCTATTTCTAAGTTAGGCTCACAAGAGTGGGACAATAAGAAAAAGAAAGTTAAAAAGCAGGTAAAGGACATCGCCAAAGACCTGATAAAATTATATGCAAAAAGGAAATCAGCCCCTGGTTTCCCTACTGGTAAAGATACTTTTATGCAGGCCGAGCTGGAATCGTCCTTTATTTATGAAGACACACCAGATCAGGCTAAAGCCACTGCTGATGTGAAAGCTGATATGGAATTGAGCCACCCTATGGACAGGCTGGTTTGTGGAGATGTGGGATTTGGTAAAACTGAAGTTGCTATCAGAGCGGCTTTCAAGGCTGTAGATAATGGTAAGCAAGTAGCTGTTTTGGTGCCAACAACTATTTTAGCCATGCAGCATTTTCGTACTTTTAGTGAAAGACTGGAGAATTTACCGGTTACTGTAGAATACATTAACCGCTTTAAAACTACCAAGCAAATAAAGGAAATTTTAAAACGTTTGGAAGAAGGTAAAGTGGATATCCTAATAGGTACCCACCGAATTGTAAATAAAGATGTAAAATTTAAAGATATAGGTCTTTTAGTGATAGATGAAGAGCAAAAGTTTGGCGTAAAGGTGAAGGATAAACTCAAAGAATTCCGGGTAAATGTAGATGTGTTAACCCTAACTGCTACACCTATCCCAAGAACATTGCATTTTAGTTTAATGGGGGCCAGAGATTTAAGCGTGATAGCTACTCCGCCACCTAACAGGCAGCCGGTTACTACAGAATTGCATAGCTTTAATGAGGAAGTACTCAGAGATGCCATCAGCTTTGAGTTACAGCGTGGAGGTCAGGTATTTTTTGTTCATAATCGAATTGGAGATATTGAACAAGTAGGTAATATCATCCTGAAACTAGTGCCTGATGCCCGCATTGGAGTGGCGCATGGGCAAATGGAAGGCCCTAAACTAGAAAAGGCCATGATGCGATTCATCGAAGGGGAATATGATGTGCTGGTGTCAACCAATATTATTGAATCGGGCTTGGATATACCCAATGCCAATACCATTATCATTAACCATGCACATATGTTTGGTATGTCCGATCTGCACCAAATGAGAGGAAGAGTGGGGCGATCCAATAAAAAAGCTTTTTGTTATCTCCTAACACCACCTACTATTGGCTTGAGTGCTGATGCCAGGAAACGACTCACTACACTAGAAGAATTTTCCGATTTAGGAGATGGCTTTAAAGTAGCCATGCGTGATTTGGATATTAGGGGTGCTGGCAATATGCTGGGTGCCGAGCAAAGTGGTTTCATAACCGATTTAGGTTTTGATATGTACCATAAAATTCTGGATGATGCTGTTTCTGAGTTAAAAGAAACAGAGTTTGCCGACTTATTTAAAGATGAGCTAGCTAAAAAGGCACAAATAATAGCACAAGATTGCGTAATAGAAACAGATTTGGAGATTTTGATCCCGGAAGATTATGTTTCCAATATCACTGAAAGATTGAGCTTGTATTCTCAATTAGATAATATCAAAAATGAGGAGGAGCTATCCGCTTTTGAGCAGTCCTTAGCCGATAGATTTGGCAAAATCCCAGAGCCTGTGTATGATTTAATTGAAACAGTCCGCATTCGATGGAAAGCTGAACGTTTAGGTTTTGAGAAATTACTGATTAAAAATGGCATTATAAAAGCTTATTTTGTACCATCCAGCAACGAAAAATACTTCAAATCTGACATATTTGGACAAGTACTTCAGTTTGTTCAGGCACACCCGAGAAAATGCCAGATGAAAGAAATAAAAGACAAGCTAATGCTTAAAATTGATGAGATTGAAACCATACAAGAGGCTAAATCCATTATGTACAGCATGGCAGGTGTAGAAAAGGAATTGGTGTAAAGGGCATTTCTGTAAAATGGACTGATATCTTCCAAAAGTAATGTTTATGTCTTTTTTGAATTTATATTCCTTAAAAATTTTGAGTTCTTCGCTTTATAAATAAAAGAAAATGAATAAAACGAAGGTACTTCCGCCCTACTACATAAAAGAAAGTGATTCTTTGAGTTTGCTCATTAAAGCAAGCATGGATCAGTTTAAAAAGTTAGCTTTTGAACCAGATGCGGTGGTGCCCTATGCCATGCTGGTAGATGCCAATCAAAAAACCTATGAGTTTTGGCTCACCACCAAGGAGCAAAATGAGGATGCAGGATCCTACATAGAGAAATTAAAAAAGAAGGCAAGCTTGCTGCTAGCAAGAGCTACAATCACTGCTTGTGCCATTGTTTATGATGCTTTTGTTTTAGATGAAGAGGGCATTGATAAAGAAGCTCTGGTAATTTATACTATTGATAAGTTTGGGGAGCAATTGCAACATCATTATCCATATGTTTTAGGAGATAGAGAAATTGTTTATGGGGATAGGTGGACTTATACTAAGGCCTTTAAGGTTTCTTAAGTAAGATAAGACTATTTCTTTCAATCATATTTTAACATCATTGCTGTAACTAGAACTTCAAGGTCCTCCGGCACGGTGATAGATTTGGTTAATACTTTGAAAGGGTAAAACCCATTTTATCCACATTACTTTTGTCAGCTTTATCAAATTAACTTATATTAGAATTAATGTGGTTGTTTCTAGGGTCGTTGATCCAGAAACAATATCTAATATATCTCAAAAATTTATTCAACTAAGCCAAAGCCATGAGATCATTTATTTTAATAGTTTTTTTGATTTTATCCAATCTTCTTGCAATAAATTCATCTGCCCAGGAGTCAAATCATGAAAACATGAGGTCAGATCATTTATCACCGATTGGCCAAGGATTTGGAGTATTAAAGTTATACAACAGGAAAATTCAAGAGGTATTATGTGATGAAATTTCAGATTTTCAAATAATACAATTTCTGTCACAACCATCTTTTGGTAAGGAGAGCGTTTTAGCAATTGAAATTGAGAAAAATGGTGAAGAAAATAAGTTTAATATAGTGTATCACAAATCTAGCTTAAGCATTTGGAGTTCAGTAATTAATAATAGAGATGATAAAATAGTAGTGGAAAAATACAGAAAAACAATCTTTGAAGAAGATGCTTTGAAAATTTCGCAATTATATAACTCTGCACTTTCCAAGGTTTGTCAAAATAACGAATCCGGGCTTGATGGAAATACTTATATTTTTTCAAACATGGCATATTCAGGTAAAGTTTGGGTTGACACAATTCTAAATCCGGAAAATAAATTGCATCATCTTATTTTGTTAAGCCGAAAGTTTGAAGAATTAACAAAAGTTCCAGGTGATATTTTCAGATTGGACGATTTATTAGTTGAGGAAATTGAAGAACTCAAAAGCACATTCGATTAAATTTATTGCCTTACATTGGAATCTAATGCGTACAAGTGTATTCTACCTTTCTTCAGTAGCAACTTTCCCGTGGACGGTGGCTCACAGTCCACCTATAAAATTCAGTAAATAGCTTTTACCTTGGATGATAAGGTTCCTCCCTTTTAATAAAAACTCGTACCCTTTTAATCCTTTTATTATCTACAGAAACAGCGGTAAATACGTACTTTTTAAAATTAATTTTCTCTCCGGCACGCGGTAATTTACTATTAATTTCAAGTAACAAACCACCAATGGATTCACTCTCTCCTTTTACCTCGTCAAAATAAGAAGGATCTTCACTAATGATTTTCCCAAAGTCGTTTAAAGAAGTTTTACCTTCAAAAACATAGGTATTTTCGTCTAATTTATTGTAGGCGATATCAAAATCTTCATCAAATTCATCGCTAATTTCTCCCACAATTTCTTCAATAACATCTTCCAGAGTAATTAAACCTGAAGTACCACCATATTCATCTACCACAATGGCCATGTGAACACGTTTCTCTTGGAAATCTTTTAATAAGCTGTCTACTTTTTTCGATTCAGGTACAAAAAAACCCGGTCTCAATAACTTTTGCCATTCAAAATGTTCATCCTGATCAATATACGGTAAGAGGTCTTTCACATAAAGAATACCCTCTATTTTATCTATCGTATCACGATATACCGGCAATCTGCTAAAGCCATTTTTGTTAATTTGATCCATTAAAACGTGGTAGTCTTCCTCAATATCAAAAGCAGTAATATCGATACGAGTTTTCATTACCTGCCTCACTGATAAAGTGCCAAAGTTCACAATACCCTTTAGAATACCCCTTTCTTCATCGGTAGTTTCATGGTTAGAGGTAATTTCAAGTGCCTGATGTAATTCATCTACAGATATATTGAAACCTTTTTGTTTTACGCGCTTTTCTATAATATTACTGATAGACATTAAGGCCCAGGATATGGGTGTGAAGAATTTACCTGCCGCAATTAAGAAAGATGACATTCTTGTAGCAAAGCTTAAATTATTCTGGTTAGCATATACCTTAGGGACTATTTCACCATAAAATACAATCAAAAAAGTAACCACTGCTGTAAGAATCACCACTAAAAGCCCCTCTGTTTCTTTGGTGCCTACAATTTCCCAGGTGATAAAAGTAGAGAGTGTTACAATAGCTACATTGATGAAATTATTAAGGATTAGAATAGTAGCCAATAGCTCCTTAGGATTTTTTAGGAGCGTTATAATATTCTGTTCCTTGGGATTATTGCTATTCTTGCATTTCGCTAAATCCTCGTGAGAAAGTGAAAAAAAAGCTACTTCTGATCCCGAAATTAAGGCCGACATCATTAAAAGCAATAAGAGCAAAGCACCATTGAGGATATAGAACCAGTTGGGGGTCCAATCCAGCACGCTTGCAATTAAAAAGAAACTAGGGAGAGGGTCGTCCAATTTATATTATATTGTTAAGTTTTTAAAACGGAAGATCATCCATTTCGCTGTCCGTATTTGGGGTTTGTGCTGCACCAGATGAAGTTTCCTGCATCTTACCTGAACTTGGCTGACTACTATTTGAAGAATAATCCTGGCCACTGTCGTCACTATTTCTCTTACCTCCTAGCATGGTCATTTGATCGCCCACTACTTCGGTAGTATACCTTGTAACGCCATCTTTTTCCCATGATCGAGTTCTTAATTTACCTTCAATATAAACGCTATCACCTTTTTTGAGGTACTTTTCAGATATATCTGCCAATCCTCTCCAAAGCACAATATTATGCCATTCAGTCTGATCCACTTTTTGGCCATTTTTATCCTTGTAAGATTCAGTGGTAGCGATAGAAAAATTGGCTACTGAAGCTCCATTATCTAAGTGACGTACTTCCGGATCTTTGCCTAAATTACCAATTAAAATTACTTTATTAACTCCGCTTGACATGTTGATAAGATTTTTGGTTCTAAAAAATTAGTACTACTATCTACAAAAGATACTATAGATTGCAAAGGTAGAGACTTATTCGCTTATTTTAAAATTACTCAATTAATTCTTCCTTTCAAATATTTATTTACTAATATGGGTTTAGGCAGCTCTTCAATCTCTGAAAAATCATAGAAATTGAGTGTTTTACCACTTAAGTCCGAAGACTTGTCGATGTAAATTTCTACAAATCTAGCCTCAATTCTTTGATGAGTTAAAATATGCTGGATGGGTGGAGAGATATTAAACACCTTACTGAAAGGGTTTATTTCCTTCACAAATTCTGTAATTTCTTCTTCATTTAAAGGCTCTTTTTTTTCAATTAGGTCGAAATCAAACAGGCCTTGCCAAATATCTTTAGGACCTCTTTTTTTCATAGCTAATTGATTATTTCGCTCCCAAACTAAATAATAAAAAAATCTCCTGGTAATTTTTATTTTCTTTTCCTTAATAGGGAGCTGTTTTTGTAAGCCCCTTTCTCTGGCAATACAGCCTGTAGCCAAAGGACAAATCAAGCATCCAGGATTGCTTGGGGAGCAGATGGTAGCGCCTAATTCCATCATGCCCTGGTTAAATAAATCCGGATTGTCATATGGAATTAACGTTTTGGCAATTTCAAAAAACGTTTTAAAACTTTTAGTATCGGCAATGTTTAAATCAATATTAAAAAGACGAGCTAAAACCCTGAAAACATTCCCATCTACCACGGGTACAGGTTTTTTAAATGCAAATGAAGCTATAGCAGCTGCCGTATATTTTCCAATACCTTTTAATTTAAGTAGATCAGAATATTCCTGTGGGAAAATACCATTATGATTATCTGCCACCTCTTGTGCACATATATGTAAATTTCTAGCTCGAGAATAATAGCCTAAACCTTGCCATAACCTTAGCACTTCATCTTGAGGGGCTTTAGCTAAATCAAAAACTGTGGGATATTTCTCTACAAATTTTTCATAGTAAGGTAATCCTTGTGCTACCCTGGTTTGTTGAAGGATGATTTCCGACAGCCAAATTTTATAAGGATCCCTCGTTTCTCTCCACGGTAATTTCCTAAGATGCTTTTGATACCACGATATAAGAAGAGAAGATAGACTTTCCTGCATTTTTGACGATTTACCTATAAAATATAAAATATCAGCAAATTGTTTAAAGTTAGAGATCAAATACTATTACAACTAAGAACAATACAATTGTTTGATAATTAATTGGTTATAATATCATATTCCAATTGAAACTGTAATATATTTCGGTGAATTTACTTTTAAATTCAAAAATGTAGAATTACATTTGCCCTCCCAAAATAATTGGGACTTAATTTTTTTTAATTACCATAAATATAAAATAGCGTGACTAAAGCAGACGTGATAACCGAAATTTCTGAAAAAACAGGAATAGACAAAGCAGATGTAACAGCAACTGTTGAGGCATTTTTTACAGTAGTAAAGGACTCAATGGCTGACGGAGAGAATATTTACGTTAGAGGCTTTGGAAGCTTTGTAAATAAAAAAAGAGCAAGAAAAATTGCTCGTAACATTTCAAAAAATACTGCTATAGTAATAGAAGAACATTTTGTTCCTAGCTTTAAGCCTTCAAAAGTATTTGTAGAAAAAATTAAAACTTCTGATAAAATAAAAGAAGCTGTTTAAGTTTTAGCTTTTATGCTCAAATCAAGAATAATAATTCTAGTTATTGCCATTATTTTAGTGATAGGACTATTCCTCCTCCCTAAAATTGTGGTGGATAATGAAAATGAGCAATTAGCAGAGGCTGATTCTGCTGAAGTTAGCGATGAAACTAGTCCTAAAAATGATGTTGGTACCAGCGCCCAGCACCAATCAGGAATTACAGAAGAAATGCAGCAGCAGATTAACAGCCTAAGAAATAGTTACCTTTCAGCACAAAGCGAAGAAAAAAGTGCTATATTTGCAGATTCTTTGGCTGTTTTATTCAAAGAGGCAAGCAAATTAGATAGTGCTGCAAAATATACAGAGTTAGCTACCAATAATTTAGAGGCAGTTGGTGATGCATATTATGATGCGTTTTCTTTTGCGGTAGATGCCCAGAAAGCTAATGAATTAGGCGAAAAAGTGAGGTTTTACTATCAAAAGATATTATCAAATGATGCTAGTAGATTAGATATTAAAACCAAAATAGCCATGACTTACGTTTCAACAGATAATCCCATGTCGGGTATTATGATGTTGAGGGAGGTTTTGGAAAGTGATCCAAATAATGAGGATGCCTTATTTAATTTGGGAGTGTTGTCTATTCAATCAGGACAATATAAAAACGCAATTGAACGATTTGATCAACTATTGAACAATCATCCTGACAATGAGCAGGCAATGTTTTATTTAGCATTAAGTTATTTCAATGATGGACAGAGGCCAAAAGCCAAAGCGCTATTTGAGAAAATTAAGAATACGAGTAATGATGAACAGGTGTTAGCAGCTGTTGAGAGTTACTTAAATGAATTAAAATAATATTGTTTAACAAAAATTTTAAAAATTATGCCTTGCGGTAAAAAAAGAAAAAGACACAAGATTTCAACCCACAAAAGAAAGAAAAGACTAAGAAAAAACAGACATAAGAAGAAGTAATATACTTCTTCTTTAATGTATTTTAAATAGAGTCTAGATGGCAATTGCTTGAGAATCTTAAAATATCGTTTGATGTTTAAAACCAAGCGTTCATCTCTCATGTATTTGTCCTTAGATTTTACAAATAATACAGTTTTTACTAGTTTTCACTTTAAATTTTGAGCTTTGAGCAATGAATTAATCATTAATTCAACTCAAAATGGAAGCCGTATTGCCCTTCTGAATGATAAAAATCTTGTAGAGATTCATTACGATAATAAGGAGGAACAATTTAGTGTAGGTGATATTTATTTAGGTACAGTTCGCAAAGTAATGCAGGGTTTAAATGCTGCATTTGTGGACGTAGGTTATGAAAAGGATGCATTTTTGCACTACCACGATTTAGGACCTAAAATAAATTCATTACTTAAATACACTAAATCAGCCACTACTCGTAGTAATACTTCTTACAAGTTAAGTAAGTTCAAGCTTGAACCGGAGATCGATAAGTTCGGTAAAATATCTCAGGTTTTAGCCAGAAATAAGCAGATTTTGGTTCAGGTTATCAAAGAACCTATTTCTACTAAGGGCCCCAGGCTATCATGTGAGTTGTCACTTCCAGGCAGATATTTGGTTTTAGTACCATTCGCCAACGGAATTAGCATTTCAAAAAAGATATCCAGTAGTGACGAGCGAAAGCGACTTACCAGATTGATATCTTCTATTAAGCCTGAAAACTTTGGTGTAATTATCCGTACAGTTGCGGAAGGTAAAGAAGTAGCCGAATTGGATACTGACCTTCGCAACCTATTGGAAACATGGGAGAATGGAATGAAAAAACTTCCTAATGCCCAAGCCAAAGATAAAATTATAGGCGAGGTAGGTAGAGCCTCTTCCATCCTAAGAGATATGTTGAATGAAACATTCGATAATATTCATGTTGATGATGAAGAGATTTATGACGAAATCAAATCTTTTATCCATAAAATGGACCCGAGTAAAGAGAAAATTCTCAAACTTTACAACGGAAAAAATAAAATATTTGAACATTTTGGCATCGAAAAACAGCTTAAATCTTTATTTGGGCAGTCAGTAAATGTTAAAGGTGGTGGTTATCTTATCATAGAACACACAGAAGCATTGCATGTGATTGATGTGAACAGTGGTAATAAATCCAGCACCGAGGAGAGTCAGGAAAATACTGCGCTTAATACAAATATTGAGGCAGCCAAGGAAATTGCTCGTCAGCTTAGGTTAAGAGATATGGGTGGTATCATTGTGGTCGATTTCATCGACATGAAAAACCCTGAAAATAAAAAGCTTATTTTTAAGAACATGAAGGAATTCATGAGTGAAGATAGGTCTAAGCATACAGTTCTTCCATTGTCTAAGTTTGGGTTAATGCAAATAACCCGACAAAGAGTTAGACCTGAGTTGAATATAGTAACCCAGGAGAAATGTCCTACCTGTAATGGTACCGGTAAAATTATGGCTTCTATTTTAGTATCAGATAAATTAGAAGAAGATTTAGAGCATTTAATTCTAAAACAGAATGAAAAGGCGATCGCAATCGCTTTACATCCTTTCTTGTATTCTTTTTATACAAAAGGGCTTATTTCGATGAGAGTTAAGTGGTTTTTTAAATATGGTAAATGGATTAAGCTTATTGAAGATTCTTCTTTAGCTATAACAGAGTACCATTTCATGAACTCTCTTGAGGAGATTATAGAATTAAACTGATAGAGTATAAAATATGATAATTACGTTGAGCCTCCTTTGAAATAGGGAGGCTTTTCTTTTGTATAACCTTTTATATCTATCGATATGGCCTGTTCATCTAACTTTATTTTTAGAAATCAAAAAAACATTATCTTTGTAGGTTATTGTACTTTTTAAATATGGTATTGAAGCGTAATAAATATTTTATAATATTATTATCTTGTTTTTGCTTTTTCAAAATTCCCCAGGCCAATTCACAAAATAGTATAAATCACAATGATTCTATTGTTATAAAGAATTTTGGGGGTTCCTTGTACAAGGGTAGCTCCTATAACTACAAAGTAGTAGAAGATGAGGATGGTATACTTTATATTGGTAATGAAAATGGATTATTGGAGTTTGATGGTGCTTCCTGGTATTTACACCAGAGCGATAAGTTTTCACCAGTAACCAATATCAAAATAGTTGGAGATAAAATTTACACGGTAGGCACAGATGAAATTGGTTACTTCCAAAGAGATGCTAAGGGAGTTATGCAATATACTTCTATCCGTGACAAAAGTAATATTACTGATGTAATTCGCTTATCACATTTTATCAATGAGGTAAATGGTAAAATATATTTTAATTCATATGAACATTTTTTAGTTTGGGATGGGGAGTTGCTAAAGGAAATTAAAGTAGATGCATCTCATTCTGTTAAAGTGGGTAACCAATTATTACTTTCTGTTTATGGAAAAGGTCTTGCGGTGCCAGATGGTGATACGGTGAGATATGTGAATACAGATTTTAAATTTAAGAATGATGCCGCATTTGGTATTGAGAAAAACAGCAAAGGAGAATGGATTATATTTACCTCTGAATCAGGTTTTCACAAATTAGATACTACTAATTATACTACAACCCTATTGGAGGGGGAAATGAATGATTATTTTCGCCAGAAAGGCCAATTTTTATTTGATATTAAACCTTTACGAGATTCCCTGTTCGTTGCAAGTTCATTCACTAAAGGTATTTTCATTTTCAATGAATCTGGTAAAATACTGCATCGCTACAATGACAACAATGGCATAAGTTCAAATTTCGAAAATATAATCATGGTTGATAGACGTGGAAATGTTTGGTTGGCTAATGAGCTTGGAATAAGTTATTTGAAATGGATAAATCCGCAAGAGGATTTTACTTTTGATCCCAAAACAGTAATTAGAGAAATAAAAATAGGAGACAGCACCTTTTATGTGAAGGAGTCTAATCAAGTTATTGATTTTGTAGGCGAAGCTGTAAATAGTATTAGTTTTAAGTACGCCACACCAAGCTTTATAACAGAAGAATTACAGTATTCATATTACTTGGAAGGATTTGATGAAGAATGGTCTGATTGGAATACTGATGTAGTAAAGGAATATACCAATTTACCCGGTGGTACATTTACCTTTCAAGTGAAAGCCAGGCATAATTATCTCAATAATGTTGAAATTCAGCCGTTCAAAATCACAATTAATCTTCCAACACCATGGTACCTCAACAAGTGGTATTATTTGCTTTTTGCTGTATTATTAAGCTCTTTTATCTTATTAGTTATAAGGTATAGAACCCTGAAGCTAAGTAGAAGTAATAAAAAGCTTGAGCATATGGTTCAGGAGAGAACAAATGAGCTTGTTTCTCAACAAGAACAGTTAAAATTTGCCAATGAAGAGTTGAAAACTTTAAATGATGAACTGGATAATTTTGTTTACAGATCATCGCACGATTTGGTGGCACCGCTTAAATCCTTAAGAGGATTAATTCAGATAGCACAGATAGATACAAACGAAGAGAGTAGGACCAACTATTTTAAACTGATGAATACCAGTATCAATAAACTGGAAGAATTCATTAGAAGTATTATGGATTTTTCCACTAACTCTAAGAAACCTATTGAGTTTAAAGAAATTGGCTTAGATGTTTTGTTGGATAGCATAGTAGATGATATAAAGTATTATGAAAAAGCAGATAAAATCAGACTGATAAGGCATTATGATTCTGATTTTAAGGTTATTACTGATCCAAAGAGGCTTCATATTATATTAAGTAACTTAATAACAAATGCGGTCAAATATCATAACTACTATCAAGAGGAAGAGCTCTACATAAAAGTATCCGCTCAATTAATTGACAATCATTATCAAATAAATGTAGAAGATAATGGGCAGGGCATTCCTGAAGAGCACCATGAAAAAATATTTAATATGTTCTTTAGGGCGCACCAAGGAGTAGAAGGAAGTGGCTTGGGTCTTTATATTGTGGTTGATACCTTAAATATGCTGGCTGGCAAAATCAGTTTTACATCCAAAGTAAGAAGAGGTACTAATTTTAAGATTCTTTTACCTGTACCTCAGAATAAAGATTAACTTTCATCGGTAAAATCATCAATTTCAGCTTCCAGTATATTTTTAAGATTATGAATAATAAGATCTAATTCGTTAGCACTTGTTTTCAAATACTCTAAGATCTGATGGTCAAATGTACCATTTTTAGATAATTCTAATACGTTAATTAAGCCCAGGACGCTTGCAACTGGAGCTCTTAATTTATGGGAATTAAAATAAGTGTATTGAGCAATTTGTTTATTTCTTAAATTTAATTGGTCACCTCTTTCAATAATTTTTTCCTCTAAGGTCTGATTCAAGGCATAAAGTTCTTTATTCAAACTTGCCAACTCTAATGATTTTTTTGAAATCTCCTCTTGCTGTTTTTCAATATTTTCTTTTTGCAAGCGTAATTGTTGTTGTGCTTTTATCATTTTATTCCTTTGTTTCCAAAGTACTAATATAAAAATGGTGGCGAAAACAATAACCAAACTTAAAAATATAAGAAAACGGTTTTGCGTCTTTACTTCATTGGTTAGTATGTTTTGCTCTAATGCTAGTTTATAGTAATCCTTTTCCTTCCTTGAGAGCTCATATTGAATGGATAATTTATTTATCTCTGACCTGGTTTCTTCATTAAAAATAGAATCTTTTATGGCAATGTATTTATCATAAAAATAAATAATAGAATCCTTACCCTTAAATTTTTTAGATAAATCTATTTGGTATCTATAGATTCTCATTAACAAATCCAGGGCATTAATCTTGAGTGCTTCATCCTCCGCTTTATGTAAAATCTGATCTGCAAATTTTAAATTATTCTCCAGGATGGCAAGTTTGGCCATTTCTGTATTGGTTTCTACTATGCTCCTTAAAAAAGAGGTTTGTTCCCAAATAACTAAGCTTTTATGAAGATGATAAGAGGCAGAATCAAAATTGCCCTTTTCTCTAAAAATGATTCCTTTGTATAAATGAGCAAAACCTAAAGCAGACGTGTTTTCTAATTCTTGATTATCCAATATATCATCAAGGTAATATAAGGCACTATCGTACCTGGATTGTAACATGTAAAGCTGGCCGAGATTTACTAATATTAGTTCTGGTTTTAGCCCTTCTGCCGATTTTGCTGTAATTAAAGCTTGCTTTAAAAAAGAAGCAGATTTTTCATAATCATTCCTTTTTTTATAAGTTTCACCTATATTGTTTAGCTGCTTAGCTATTTCAAGTTTGTTACCACTTTCTTCAAATAAAGAAAGAGCTATAAAAAAATCCTGAAGGGCTGCATCGTAAATACCCTGCGACCAATAATAATTTGCTTTGTAGGAATGTATATAGGCTTTCCCTGTAGTGTTATTATTAATCAATTGCTTATTTTCTAATGCTCTTGTGTAAAACAGAGCTTCAGCAGGATTATTTAAGTTAAGCTGGCTTGTAAGTTGTAAAAAACTTAAAACTTTATATTCATTATCAAACTTTGAGGTGTCTATCTGAGCCTCTAGTACCTTTTTTATAGAGTCATTATTCTCTATGCCTTCTTCAGCTTTTAAGCCAATGGAAGTCAAAATTAATAAAGTGAATGTTTGAATAAATAATAGACTCATCGTTATAAAAAGTCCTTTAATTTAATCAAATATTTTATCAATCTTTAACACATCAGGCATTTTTTAACACGATTGATTTTAGACCGTCTATCCATTCTTCGTTAACATTTAAACTTTCCACAAGATCCCATGTTTCGCCTCCTGCTTCAATAAATTCTTCTTTAAATTCTTCGCCTACCTCTACTGTAGTCTCCAAACAATCGGAAACAAATGCAGGAGAAAATGCTAATACAGATTTTTTTCCACTTTTAGCCAAATCTTTTAGGACTTCATCTGTATAGGGCTTAATCCAAGGATCGTTGCCAAGCCTGCTCTGAAATGTTACTGTATAATTTTCCTCAGGTAAATCCATTTCCTTGGCAATTAATCTGGCGGTTAAAAAACATTGTGCTCTATAGCAAAATCTGTTTTTATTATGGTAGGTTTTACAGCAGTCTGCTAATTTACAGTAATTATCCACAGATCCTTTTTTAATTTGCCTTTCAGGTAAGCCATGGAAACTAAATAAGACGTGATCGTAAGATTTTTTATCGAAGTACTTTTTACCAATCTTGGCAAAAGTTTTGTAAAAACCTGGTTCCTCAACAAAGTTACTTATAAAGTTAATTTGCGGAATAATCTGCCATTTTTGTACAATCTCCATTACTTTATCGTGCACAGAACCACTGGAGGCTGATGCGTATTGCGGAAACATGGGTATAACGATTATTTTTTCTACGTGGTGCGACCTTAGTATGTCCAGGGCACTTTGAATACTTGGAGATTGATATCTCATTCCTAGGGCTACCACATATTTATCTTCAAGCTTCTTTGTCAGCAAATCACGTACATCTTCCCCATAGAATTTAAGAGGTGAACCACGTTCTACCCAAAGTTTTTTGTATTCATTTCCTGATTTAGGAGCCCTGAAAGGAGCAATAATCAAATTTACCAGCATCCAGCGCGGAATAAAGGGTATATCAATCACTCTTTTATCCATAAGAAATTCTCTCAAATATTTTCTTACATCGCTTGTTTTTGTAGAGTCAGGAGTTCCTAAATTCACTAAAAGTACACCTGTTTTACCTTGTATTGGTTTTTGCATAATGTTTGTATTAACCCGAATTTATTAACTTTGTTCCAAAAAAAATTAGCCATGATTGAATAGTTTATTAGAATAATAATACATTCAAAAACAGCTTTCTTTTAATCAGTTTAAAGTCCTAATTTCTTTTTTTGTTGCTCCAAAGATTTTTTGAGTTGAACTTCGTTTTCACTAAGTTTTTGTTTGAGCTCTTTATTTAAATTATGTTGAAGGGCTTTTAATTCTGAAAGACTTTCCGAGGGCTCTAATGAAGTACTCTTGCTCCCCTCAATCTTGGTTTGCAGAGTCTGAATATCTCTTAAAAGTGCTTCCTTTTCTTTCTGGAACTCTTTAGTATCTAAAACGAGCGAGGTTACATCGTGGGCAAATAAAAGTATCTTATTTATTTGACCACCTTGATTTTTCAGAGGAGTGTAAGTAGCATTTATCCAGACATCATCTCCAGAATAAGTTTTTCTTTTTAGAATTCCTGAAAAGGACTTTCCATTAGTTAGCTCATTCCAGAAAGTCTTATATGTTTCAGTTGTTAAGTCGTCAGCATTCACTATTTGATTATGAGATAAACCTCTAAGCTGGTCTCCGGTGCTAAATTTAAATAATTTTATAAAAGCACTATCTGCTTGCACCATTTCACCATCTGCTTTCATCTCAAGTGATGCTAAACCACTTTTTTCGATAGCTCTAATTCGCTCACTATTTTCAGATTGAGTACGCTCCATCTCTTCCTGTGTCGCTTGCAACTCCTCCATATTTTGCCTCATCTCTTCTTCCTGAGAACGCATTTGCTCTGTCATTTCCTGAGATTCATCCAATAATTTTCGAGTTTGCTCATTTACCTTTACAGCCTGAATAGAGGAGGCAATATTTTCACTGATTTTTTCTACAAAATCTCTTTCATAGTCCTTTAATTGATTAAAGCTACCTATTTCAATAACTCCAAAAATCTCTTCATTTACCATTAATGGCACTATAAATATGCTATTTGGGGTGGCTTTTCCTAAGCCTGATGTAATGGTAATGTAATTGTCAGGTATCTCTTTTAGGTAAATGCTTTGTTTTTCAAGATAAACCTGCCCAACCATTCCTTGTCCAGGTTCAATGGTTTTATCAATAAATTTTTTGCGATCGTAGGCATAAGTAGATCTTAATTTTAAAACTTTTTTATCATCTTCATTTTCATCTACAATAAAAATACTGCCCTGATTTGCATTTAAATATTTTACCATATAAGTAATTACATGGTCACTTAGGCTGCCAATATTATTAGAGTATTTTCTAAGTATATCACCAAACTCAGCAAATCCTTTATTACTCCAATTTCTTATTACAGCTTCTTCTGATACAGTTTTTAAACTATCGCGCATTTCGGCTAATGAACTACCAATATCGCCTTCATTATTGAATACAGAGATATCGTTGTCGAAATTTCCCTTGCCAACTTCTAAAGAAAACCTTTGAACATTTTTAAGATTATCTGATAAATGGCCTATTTCATTCAAAATTTTGTTCAATTCGTCATCAGTCTGCATATGGCTTTCCGAATATTCCCCTCACCTAAAAGCCTAACAGTCTGGTTTACTTTTTCAATACTTTTTAGAATAGTTTTTAAAACAAACCTGAATAGAAGAAAGCAAAGAATAATTGCTACTACAACCATTATAGATTCAATAACAACAAACCTGTCTCTTGTATCGAAAATTTCTTCGCCTAATTCCTGTGCCTCCGATTCTATAGCCAAAAATAATTTATCGGATATTTGATTATACTCCTCGCTTATTCCTGCAAGGTTATTTATAAACAAATCGCCATTACTAGTTTTGCCAGTACCTTGGTTTAATTGATCATCAATCCAGCTTTGAAGTTCTGAATACTGAAAAACCGTATCATTTTGAATAGCCTCAAAGGAAAATAAATCAACATCAGGCACATTTGTCTCAAAACTGGCTTGATTAACTACCTGAGCCTGGGCAGCTCTTATTCTTTCTGCTAATCTGTTAATTTTCTCTAATAAAATTAAATTGGAAGCATTATCCCATTGCTCTTTTAGTACGTTGAGTGTATCTCTTGCCGGGTTTATTTTATTTTCCCAAATTGACTCATTTTTATTTCCAAATTCTGTATCTCCGCTTAATAAATAGCTTTGGATCATTACATTAGAGTTATTTACACCACTTTTCATGGTCTCCAGATACATGCGCGAAGGCTGTTTATTTTCAAGTAATGAATTGCCAAGCTGCATAATATTTCCTATTTGAAATAGAGTAAGCAAAACTACCACTACAATAAGCAAAGCCATAGAGCTGAAACTTACTATAAGCCTGCTTTTGATAGATCGAAAATTAATTTTTTTCATGTAACAGCGTTGCTAATTTATAAAGGTTCAATTTATACCCGTATTTTTTATTAAAAAAGCCTCAAACATAAAATTCTATGAATGAGTTATGCTTAAGATGAAATTATTAAGTAAGTAAATTCATTGAAATATAGAAAAATAGCTAATTTAAAATAGTAATATTTATGACATTCAACAGATCTATCATATGGTTTAGAAAAAATTTGAGGCTCACTGATAATGAAGTGTTACAGGAGGCCATAGATAAATCTCGGGAATGCATATTACTGTATATTTTTGATGAAGACTTATGGAAAACAACTCCAATAGATTTGCCACGCTCATCAGCAAACAAACTAAATTTTATTTGGGAATCTGTTCAAAATCTTAAAGATAATATAAATGAAAGAGGAGGGGAATTACAGATCAGAAAAGGTAAACCTGAGTTAATAATTGCTGATTTTGTAGAGAAGTACAATTGTGATGCAGTTTTTAGCACGAAAGAACCAGGTACATACGAGAATGCTGTAGAGAAAAATTTGGAAATAAGGCTAACTAAAAAAGGAGTTCTATTACAGTTATACACGCAAAGCACCTTATTTCATGAAGATGATATTCCTTGGCCTATAGGTAAGTTACCCAATGTTTTTACACAGTTTAGAAAGGAAAATGAAAAGCAGACTGAGGTTAGAGATCTATTTGCTGCTCCAACTCATTTTCAAAATGCTATAAAGCTAAATGAAAAGGACTTGAATAAGGCAGACTTAGGAATTCCTGAAAAAACATCATCTTTCAAAGCTTTTATAAAATTTGAGGGTGGAGAGGATGCTGCATGGAAAAGGCTAAATCATTATTTTTGGGAAACAGACCAGTTGAAAGAATATAAAATTACCAGAAACGGGCTATTAGGAGCTGATTACTCTTCTAAATTTTCTCCATGGTTGGCTTTAGGCTGTATTTCTGCTAAATCAATTTACTATGAAGTAAAAAAATACGAAAAGGAAAGAAAGAAAAACCAATCCACTTATTGGTTGGTGTTTGAACTTGTTTGGAGGGACTATTTCCATTTTGTGCTGAAGAAATTCCAGCATAAATTATTTCAACCCGGAGGCATAAGGGGAGAAGAAACTGACTGGTGGAGGGATACAAGAACCTTTGAAAGATGGGCTAATGGTGAAACGGGAGTGCCTTTTATTGATGCCAATATGCGGGAACTTAATCAGACTGGATTTATGAGTAACCGTGGCAGGCAGAATGTAGCTAGTTTTTTAGTAAAAGATTTAGGTATCGATTGGCGCATGGGAGCCTGGTATTTTGAGTATGCTTTGCTGGATTATGATGTAGCCAGCAATTGGGGAAATTGGGCCTATGTGGCAGGAGTGGGAAATGATCCACGCGAAAATAGATATTTCAATATTTTAAGCCAGGCAAAAAAATATGATCCTAAAGGCGATTATGTAAGATACTGGTTGCCGGAATTAGCTAAAATTGACGGGTTTAATGTCCATACCATCGGTTTGTTGAATAGGAAAACTTATCAAGAGCTGTTAGAGCCTACTAAAATTGATTATTTTGAACCAATGGTGGATATGAAAAAATGGTAATAAGCTTTTATTAAGTATAAGTTTTGAGGATTAGTTTCTAATTGAATAATTTAAAACACGAAGTTTTTAAATTCCTGTGGCTTATAAGTCCAAAATCAATGGACTTTATTTTATTCTTACTATTTTTGTGTTATTCTAATCTGAAAAAACTGAATTATGAGACAGAAAATAGTAGCAGGTAACTGGAAAATGAATAAAACATTAATTGAAGCGCAGTCTTTAACCTCTGAAATTTCGAATATGGTTGATGATGAAGCACCTAAAGATGTAAAAGTCATTATTTCCCCACCCTACCCTTTTATTTATGCTATTCAGAATTTAATTCCTGAAATAGGTCATATTTCTTTAGGGGCTCAAAATTGCCATCAGCAAGAATCAGGTGCCTATACCGGTGAAGTTTCAGCTTCTATGTTAAAATCCTTAGGAGTTCAATATGTAATTTTAGGTCATAGCGAAAGAAGAGAGCAGTTTGAAGAGTCTGATGAACTACTGACAAAGAAAATTGACATCGCCTTAAAAAACGACCTTAAAGTAATTTTTTGCTGCGGAGAACCATTAGATATTAGAGAGTCTGAAAAGCAAAATGCTTATGTTACTAATCAAATTACTAACAGCTTATTTCATTTATCCGACGAAGCTTACAAAAACATTATTATTGCTTACGAACCAATTTGGGCTATAGGTACTGGTAAAACGGCTAGTTCAGCTCAGGCACAAGAAATGCATAAAACTATTCGTGAGCATATTGCAAGTAAATTTGGTAAAAATGCAGCAGAAGAAACTTCGATTTTATATGGTGGAAGCTGCAAGCCAGATAATGCAAAGGAATTATTTTCCCAGGCGGATGTGGATGGTGGTTTAATAGGAGGTGCTTCTTTGAAATCGCGTGATTTCGTAGATATAATTAAATCATTTTAATGAGTTATTTAACTTTGGACATAAACTGTCCTGCTGATTATATAGAAATAATGATGGCCGAACTCGCAGAGATCGGCTTTTCTACTTTTCAGGAAAAAGAAGATGCCAGCGGATTAATTGCCAGTGCCGATGAAGATCAGGATATTCCTGTATTGTTATTTCAACAAATCTTTCAAAAATATCAATCTGCAGGCTCTTTTAGTTTTAAAATTGATGTAGTAGAGAAACAGAATTGGAATGAAGATTGGGAAAAAAACTACTCACCCATTGAGGTAGCAAATAAAATCTTGGTGAGGGCTAGTTTTCATCCCTCAAATGCTGATTTCCCCTACGAAATAGTAGTAACTCCAAAAATGTCTTTTGGTACCGGCCATCACGAAACAACCTATCAAATCTTAGCCTTTTTGCTACAAATGGATTTAACTGGATTAAAGGTGCTGGACGCAGGATGTGGAACTGGCATTTTGGGTATAATGGCTGCTAAGAAAGGGGGGCGATTAGTGCATGGTTATGATATTGATGAATGGGCAGTTGAAAATTCAATTGAAAATTTTGAGTTAAACGATACGCTATCGGCAGAAATAAAAATTTGGCAAGGTGATGTAAGTTCCATAGACGAAAAGGATAAATACGACATAATATTGGCCAATATAAATCGTAATATATTGCTGGAAGATATTTCTATGTTAAGTAAACACATGCATAAAAATGCTTATCTATTGTTAAGTGGTTTCTATGAAGAAGATATTGAGGCATTATTGAATGAATCTGGTAAATATGCGTTATTAGAGAATAAAAGAAGTGCGCGCAACCAATGGGCGGCTTTGTGCTTGCAAAAAAATGAATGAAGAAACACCTGATTTACATATTTTTATTTTTAGTTAGTTTACCTGCTTTTACTCAGGATCAGGACTCACTAGCTACTACACCAGTGGATTTTCTCACTCAGGTTAAATCTGATTTGGCAGAATTAAAATCCGAAAAGGGAGAGGCTGTGTCTTTGTTTTTCCAGAAATACTGGCAAGATCCTTCCACTTACTCTGCAACTACAAAAGCCAAAACTGAAGCTTTGTATGATTCACTACTGATAAGAAAGTTGAACGTAAGGGATTATAGGCTCCCTTTTATTAGTACCATAAGTGCAGCAGTAGCTAATCTGGAAAACCCTACTGCTACTATTGAAACTTTCTTAATGATGGTAGAAAAGGGTTTGGCAGAGTTGGAGACACAACAATTTGGTATATTAATTAGAAATGCTGAAAAAGTTTTAGAAAATAAGGCTTTGTATCATAGTAAATTTTATGAGTTAGCTTTTGATAAGGGCAGTGTTATTTTCGATTGGATTACATCAGAAACCATGAAAATACCAGAAGCTGTGGAAGAGGTAGATGAAGGGAATGAAGATACATGGGGTAGCAACGAAGCTGATGATTGGGGAGATGATGATGGCTGGGGAAACACTTCATGGGATGATACAGCGAAGGAAACTTCAAGTGATGAATTGAAAGCAAATGAGGAGCCTTCCTACGTAGCTTATAAAACTCCCATGCCTGAATTAGTGGGGCCTATAGTAATTTTCAAAAACACTACTATTAAATTTCAATCGCAACTGGATACCACCCAAATCATTGATACTGGAGGCGAATTAGAATTATTAGGAAATACATTCGTGGGTAAGGGAGGAAAGTTTACCTGGCAAAACCTGGGAATACCAGAAAGCGAATTATATGCAGATTTACCTGAATATACGATTGAAGTAAATAAGCCAGTTTTCTTGGTAGAATCGGCCACTTTACATTATAAAGAGAAAGTTGCTCAGGCAGTGAAAGGTCTATTGGAATACAAACCTGAGAACATAAGGAATAAAGAGAAGGCTAGGTACCCTCTATTTCAATCATATGAATCAGGCTTCGATTTAAATCTATTTCAAAAAGAGGGATTAAGTATTACGGGAGGGTTTACCTTAAGAGGTAAAACGATTACTACTGCTTCTCTTAACAATGATTATAGTCAATTGGAATTACAGGGCAAGGCTGTAAAGAAGTTCCAGGCCAACTCGCAAGAATTTGTTTTCAGAGATTCAACATTTACCGCAAATGTTGCAAATGTTGCAATGTATCAGCGAAAAGATTCTATTTATCACCCTGGAGTTAGTTTTTCCTATAGTGTGAGAGATGATAAACTGACACTGCTTCAAGGAAAGGGAGGATTTAAGAAAAGCCCTTTCAACGCCAGCTATTTCAGTATGGATTTTTATGCCGATAAAATAGAATGGCTACTTGATTCCTCAGTGATAGATATTTCTATTTTAATCGCTGGAAATAGGGTTCCTGCAACATTTGAATCTTCAGAATACTTTAATGAGTACCGTTACAACAGTCTCTCTGGTTTATATAATTTTCATCCTTTACAATTGGTCGTGGCTTACTCTAGAAAAGCCAGACAAAAAACCTTTTATTTGAATGAGGTGGTTAATAAAATGAATGTGGATGAAAAAAAGTTGGCTGCGTCTATGCAGTTGTTGATGGAAAACGGATTTTTGGTATATGATAACAGAAGCGGTAAAATTGAAATGCTAAAAAAATCTTATCATTACGTGGACTCCAAATGGGGTAAAAAGGATTATGATAATATAAAAATAAATTCAGTTTCTTCAGGAGTGCCTAACGGAGTTCTTAACCTGGATGATGGTACCCTTACTTTAAGAGGGGTCGAGGAATTTGAAGTTAATGAAAAATTAGGAGTTAGAATAAAGCCTGATAGTGGTATTGTAGTGCTCAAAAAGAACAGGGATGTTGTATTCAATGGGACAGTGGTGGCTGGAAACTATGAGTATATCGGTAATCAATTTGAAATGGATTACGATAGTTTTCTTATATCTATGCCTCAAATAGATCGAATACTTTTTAATCTTTCAAAAAATAAAAATAAACCAAAGCAATCTGATAAAGAGCAGTTGCAAAATCAGTTGGTTGAGACAGCTGGAGTATTATATATTAACAAACCCAATAATAAATCAGCTACTAGAGATTTTCCTGGTTATCCTATTTTTAATTCTACCAAAGGGGCCACCGTGTATTTCTTGGGGCAAGAGATTCTAGGTGGGGTGTATGACAAGAGTTTATATTTTGAGATTCCTCCTTTTTCTATAGATTCTGTAAGTAGTAGTGACCCTAATTCTATAGCTTTTGATGGAACCTTTAAATCATCAGGGATATTTCCTGAGTTTGAAGAGAAGCTCAAAGTGATGCCAGATAAATCCCTAGGTTTTGATCACCCCTTGCCTGAAGAAGGAATTGATTTATTAGAAGGAACCGGTAGATTTTATGGAAATATTAAATTAGATAATAAAGGCTTAAGGGGAGGTAATAAAATGGAGTTCTTGACTACCACCTTAAATGCCGACAATTTCACCTTCTTTAAAGATTCAATTACCGCAATCGGTTCCTATGCTAAAATGGAGCCAGGTACGATAGATGGAGCTTCCTTTCCAGATATGGAAATTACCAATGCTAATATGACATGGCTCACTTCTAAAGACAGTTTGTATTTGACCAACAAATCCGGTCCCTTTGAAATGTATGGAAAAACGGCTTCTTTAAATGGAAGAACAGTTATTTCAACAAAGGGAGTATATGGAGAAGGTGAATTAGCAACCAGAGGCTCAAAAACGAAGTCTAAAAGGTATACCTTCAATGAATTAAGTTATTCCGCCCGAAATGCGGATTTTATCATTGAATCCACTGATACCGTGCCTGCATTAGCTTCTGACAATGTTAAACTTAATTTTGATCTGTCTAACAATACCGCTAGTATAAACCCTGAAATTGATGGGGATGCAGCACTAAATTTCCCTTATGCTAGTTATAAAACTTCCATTCCATCAGCAATCTGGAAACTGGAAGAAAAGCAAATTTTTATGCAAAAACCAGCACAGGCCGATTTGAGAAACTCTTATTTCTATTCTACTAACCCGGATCAGGATTCTTTGGTTTTTAATGCCACAGCTGCAGTTTATGATATCGATCAGTTATCTCTTATCGTTTCAGGAATACCCTATATTGAAGTAGCTGATGCTAGAATAACTCCTGCTAAAGGAGAAGTTGTTATTGGTGAAAATGCAGCAATGCAAAAGCTAATTAATGCTACATTAACTTTAGATACCCTTACAGCATATCATAACCTTTACGATGGGGAAATTGATATTATTTCAAGGAAAAAATTTGAGGGTGATGCTACCTATAGGTATGTAAATTCCATTGGAGATACCTTTTCTATTAAAATGGGGAAATTTAAATTAGTACCTGTAGCAGTAGAGACAAAAGGCAAAGAAAGATTGAGAACTGTATCAGGGGGTGTAGTTTCCGTAGACGATAGAATGCTTATCAGCCCTGGAATGTATTATAAAGGCAGTGTAACTATGTATGCAGATAAACCTGCTCTGGATTTGAAAGGTTATGTTCAGCTCGATTTAAAAAACATCCCTAATTATGATACCTGGATTAGTTATACGAGTGACGGTAGTGCAAAAGAAGTAGTTTTTGATTTTGATAACAGCGTTACTGAAATGGGAAATCCATTGCAGGCCGGGCTGCATTTCGATAATCTTAACAATGAATTATATGCAACTTTCATTAATGAAAAAAGAGATTTTGCTGATAAGGATTTCTTCAAACCTAGTGGTTTATTAAGGTATAAAGCTTCTAAAGATCAGTTTGTGATTGAAAATAAGGATAAAAGTCTTGGGCTTTCTTATGCAGGTAAATATTTTGCTTTTAATGAGGAGGGTCAAAAAATTGAATTCGAAGGGCCGTTAAATTTTATTGAAAATAGTAAAGACGCACAAATAGTAGCTGCAGGTTCCGGTTCGGGTGACCTTGCTGAGCAAGAATTCGTATTTAATGTAATGCTTACAACTGAATTTAACTTGCCAGGAGGCCTTACTCCTATCATTGGAAATGATATGCTAGAGGTAGTGCAGCGACTTGGTTTACCTGAGGCTACAAAGGATTTAGATAGACTCCTGCCAAAAATCGCAGAGATTGCCGGAAATAATATAGCCAAGAGATATGAAGAAAATGTTTTTAACGACTATGTCCCTATTCATAGTATTTCATCATCATTTACTAAAACATTAAACATTACAAACCTGGATTTAAAATGGTCAAATGAAAACTCGGCCTGGTACAACATAGGAAAAATTGGGTTCTCCAACACAGGTGCTACTGATGTAAATGCTAATATCGATGGCTTTGTTGAAATTGATAAAAAGGATATTGGTACCTCTATAAAAATATTTCTACAAGTTTCTCCTTCATGTTGGTATTATTTCCATTATGAAGAAAATAGACTTATTTTTTATTCTTCTAATGCAGCAGCTAACGATATGATCGATAAAAAATCAAAGGCAACAAAAGCAAAAGTAGGTGAGTTTGTATTCTTAACAGGGGACAAATTGGAGGTGACTGATTTTATTGAAAATTACCGAAGAAAATACTACGATATTGATGCTCCGTATTACCTGGAAATGGGTTCAGATGCAAGTTCAGCACAAGCACCTCCAGTTGCAAATCCTCTTCCTGAAACCAGTACGCCAGTATTGCCTGCAGATGATGACGATGGATTTTAATAATAAATGAACTAAAACTATAGAATTATAAATTATGATTACAAAAGCAGATACTAGTAAGTATTTAAACGATAACAAACAGCGGTTTTTAGATGAATTGTTCGATTTACTGAGAATACCCAGCGTGAGTGCCGACCCAAAGTTTGGGCAGGATGTACTGAAAGCTGCGGATTTTTTAAAAGGTAAATTCATAGATGCTGGCGCAGACCATGTGGAAATTTGTGAAACTGCCGGCTACCCTATCGTTTATGCTGATAAAATAATTGATCCTAAATTACCTACTGTTTTAGTATATGGCCATTACGATGTGCAACCTGCAGATCCGTATGAGCTTTGGGAGTCTGATCCTTTTAATCCAGTGGTTAAGAATGGCAAAATGATAGCCAGAGGCGCTGCTGATGATAAGGGCCAAATGTATATCCATGTAAAGGCCTTTGAAATGATGATGCAAAATGGTGGTGTACCATGCAATATCAAATTCATGATTGAAGGAGAGGAAGAAGTAGGATCTGAAAATTTAGAGATATTTATTAAAGAAAACACTGAGAAATTAAAGGCTGATGTCATTTTGATTTCCGACACCTCCATGATTGCCAATGAGCATCCTTCCATGGCTGTTAGTTTAAAAGGGCTAAGTTATTTGCAAGTGGAAGTTACCGGACCGAATAGAGATTTACACTCTGGTGTATATGGAGGGGCAGTGGCTAACCCAATTAATGTGCTATGCAGAATGATTGCATCTTTACAAGATGAAAATAATAAAATCACTGTACCTGGTTTTTATGATAAAGTAGTAGAATTAACAGCTGCTCAAAGAGAAAAAATGAATTTGGCTCCGTTTAATTTAGATGACTTTAAAAAGGATTTGGCCATTGACGATGTGGAAGGAGAAGCAAGCTATAACACATTGGAAAGACAAGGAATTAGACCTACATTAGATGTGAACGGTATTTGGGGAGGTTACATTAAAGAGGGTGCCAAGACAGTATTACCTTCAAAAGCCTATGCTAAAATATCTATGCGTTTGGTGCCCGATCAAGATCATAAAGAAATCACCAAATTATTTAAAAAGCATTTTGAGTCTATTGCTCCTAAAAGTGTAAAAGTAAAGGTGGAACCCCATCATGGTGGTATGCCAGCAGTTACTCCTACAGATTCGGAAGCCTACAGAGCTGCAGAAAGAGCATTTGAAAAGGTTTGGGGTAAAAAGCCGATTCCAACACATGAAGGAGGTAGTATTCCTATTGTTTCTTTGTTCAAAGATGTGCTTGGTTTAGACAGTATTTTAATGGGATTTGGATTAAATTCAGATGCCATTCATTCTCCAAATGAAAGTTTCGGTTTGGAAAATTACTATAAAGGGATTGAAACCGTTGCCTTGTTTCATCAGTATTTTGCGGAGACAGGTAAGTAGAATAACTAAGTTAATTTAATGAAGTAATAAACGGCAAGGATGTCACTCAACGTTGAGTGACATCCTTGCCGTTTTGCTTTTACATAAATAGGTTTTATGCATTTATTGACAAGGCAAATTCTTAAGCTACTAATGGGTTTATAGTTGTAGGAGATGCCATTTCTATAGTTTTTTGTTTATTCTTTGTTAGTGTAAAAATGTCTGTTCTTCTGTCTTTCAAATTTCTCACGCTTCCAAATTGATTGAGTTCACTTAATAAATCAATGTCCACATCTGCGATAAGTATCATTTCAGTGTTAGTGGTAGCTTCTGCTTTAATACCGTTGGCTGGGAATGAGAAATCGCATGGCGTGAATACGATGGATTGAGCAAATTGTATATCCATGTTGTGTACCTTTGGTAAGTTGCCCACGCTACCTGCAATAGCTACATAGCATTCGTTTTCTATTGCTCTGGCTTGTGCACAATGTCTTACTCTTGAATAACCATTCTGTGTGTCTGTTAAAAACGGGACAAATAGTATGTCCATTCCATCATCTGCCAAGAGCCTGCTTAATTCAGGAAACTCTGAGTCGTAGCAAATGAGTACGCCAATCTTGCCACAGTCAGTATCAAAAGTGCTAAGTTCAGTTCCTCCTTGCATCCCCCAAAGCTTTACCTCACTGGGTGTAATGTGCAGTTTATCGTATCGCTCATTGGAACCATCCCTTCTGCATAAATAGCCTGAGTTATAAAGTAATCCATCTCTTACTTCTGGCATGCTACCCGTAATTATATTAATGTTGTAAGAAATGGCTAACTCTGTAAACTGCCTCACGATTTCAGGGGTGTATTTAGCTAATTCTCTTATGGCTTCTGCTTCTGGCAAATGGTTATTTTCTGCCATTAAAGGTGCATTAAAGAATTCTGGAAATAACGCAAAATCTGAGCGATAGACAGAAACTGCATCAATAAAATATTCAGCTTGTTGCATTAATTCCTCCAAATTTTTATAAGGCCTCATTTGCCATTGGATGAGTCCAATTCGAATGACCTTTTTCTTACTAGAGGCTTTGGTATTGACTTTTTCGTAATAGATATTATCCCATTTTAGCAATACAGCAAAACCATTTGAGTCTGTGTCGCCTTCTAAATAATTTGTTAAAACTTTCGATGGGTGAAAATCATTTGATATCTGAAAATTTAATACCGGATCGTGTATCTCCTTTCTTTTTACTTTTTCAATATATTCCTTAGGCGTTAAGCTGCTAGCGTGCTTGTAATAATTGGGAATTCTACCACCAAAAGCAATTCCTCGTAGGTTGAGTTTCTCAGTGAGTTCCTTTCTATAATCGTAAAGTCTTCTTCCTAGTCTTAAGCCTCTAAATTCAGCTTTAATAAAAACATCTATACCATAGAGCACATCACCCGTATTGGTATGCGTAGTAAATAGGTAGTCCCCTGTAATTTCTTTATAAGTATGAGTATCATCAAATTTGTCATAGTCCACTATGATGGATAGGGCACAACCTGCTATTTTGCCATTAATTCTTATGAGTACCTGTCCTGCAGGAAACATGGTAATTAAGGTCTCAATTTGTGATTCTCTCCAATAGGAATTAGGCATACTCGTATAGGCATCTATCATCAAGGTTTTTAATTCTTGGTAATCATTGGTAGTAAGAAACTGTAATTCTATGTTTTCTATCATATTTGTATCGTGTTCAATAAACTGTTTCTTACTGGGCTCATTAAAGTTATTGGAGTCATTAAATCCACATTGCAAGCATATACTTGATTAGTGATGTAGGGTTGTGGGAAAGATAGAGTTTATTTTAATAGAGTAAGCTTATTCTACTATGTATTTCTAAATTAGCTCATTTTGGGAAAATAAGTTGTCTTGAGTCAATTTATGAGAATTTGTACCAATTTGACCAAGTCCTTTTTTAATTTTCAAAAATGTTGCTCTAAATATTTCTTTTTGAAAGGATTATTTAATGATGAAAGAAGTTATCCCAAATGTTTCAAGCATCATCCACACAACAAAAAACACATATAATCCAAGAAGAACCAAACCTTCCCAGCGTAGTAAGGCCAAATTAGTTCTTAGGAAAATAAACATTACAATAGTGATAAATGCTAAAAATAGCATCAATGGAGCAGCTATAGTGAAGTTGACCAACGCTGTTCCAGCAATTAAAATACCAATAGGAACAGCTACTAGCAGATCAAAAATATTACTTCCCAATACGTTGCCTAAGCTGACAGACCCCTGAAATTTACGGGCAATTTTAATACTAATTACTGCATCAGGAATACTTGTGGCAGCTGCCAAAACAGTAACTCCCCAGATAAAATCAGGAGTATTGAAATATTCTCCTAAGAAAATAGCACCTTGTACCAATCCTTCCACACTGGCTACAATTAAAACTAGGCTTAAAATAAGTTTAAACCATTCTTTACCCACTTCAATATCTTCTCCTGTTATGCCTAAAACCTCTCTTTTTTCTGCATTTCTTCGAAAATCACGAGTTTCCATACTTTGAATGTACACATATAGCAAGTAGAAAATCATAGGTATTATGGCAATCCAACGAGTCATATTTCCTTGAATATACAAAGGATCAGTGTCTACAGGATAGTAAATTACTGCAAGAGCAAAAGAAATGAATAATACGGCTATGGATATAGTATAGAATTGTGCGTCTTTGTAAATGAGCATGATATCTGTAGGCATACGCTTTACAATAACTCCTGATAAACCTGGAATAACTAAAATATTAAATATAGCAGAACCTATAATAGCCGCTACACCTAAATCGAATTTTCCATGTATACTGGTAGATAAAACTGTAGCTGCTAATTCCGGGAAACTGGAGCCCACAGCAGTAATGATTGTGCCTTGCACTACAGGAGGTAATCTGTAATATGCTGCTAATTTTTCTGAAGATTCCTCTAATAAACTGCCGCCTTTCCAAACTATCCAAGAACAGACGACAATAACGATTATGTAAATTAATAATGTTCCCATTTAACTCTCAAATATGAATAAATTGAACTTATAAAGCAATATAATATTTGGGTATTTAAAAAAATAAGTACGTAAAATAAGTTTGGTTTAGTTTTTGATTAAATAAAATTGAACCAATCCAATCTAGTATGAAAAATTCAGTCTATTTGCTCATTTTATTACTAATTTCTATATTCAGTGGATGCTCAGATGATGCTATTCTCGACCGAAGAGAAGACAGACTAACCGGCACCTGGTATTTTGATAAAGCATTTTATAAAAGAGATAATGCCTTGTTCAGAAATAATATATTGAGTGATTATCAGGATGATTTCATTACCTTTTATCCTGATTATGGGGCTATTTACGATGACAATTCCTTAAATGCAATTTTTGATGGTACTTGGTATCTTTTTTTAGACAGATATGATGATGGAGAGAAAGTTTTTAATCTTGAGATGTTTTTTTTTGATGATATAAATGGGACAGAGTTTTCCTATTACGGTGAACTTACCCGTTTTTCCAGAAACAATATCACTTTGGAAGTACATGATGACCGGGGTACGTTCATATTTCAATTAAATAAATTAGATTAATTTGAGGAGGGCAGATAATGTAAAGAACACTTTTAAGTTGAATTACTAAGCCTATATAGATTGTTTTCCTCTATCTAAAAAGTCTAATTTGACATGGTAATTTTCAAATTGGTGCTTCTTTTTATTTTTAATTAAAGTTTCATTTCATATTTTTATAGCATGCGTAATGTGCTGATAATCGTAAGTATACTAATAGTTCAAAAATCTTTTACACAAGATATAAAGGATTTAAATTTAAAATCGAAGACGGCTTATGATATGGGTGAATATTCTAAAGCGCTTAATTATTCTGAAGAGGCCTTAAAAATTATAGGTGAACCTACCAAATCTGAAAGAGCTGAATATATTGTTGCCTTGAATAATGTTGCTTACGCGCAAATGTCGTTAGGCCATTTTGAAGAATCTATCCAAAATTTCAAATTAACTCTTTCAGCCTTTCCTAAAAAGGAGTTTAATACAGTCGATTATTTAGAGGCTGTCGCTAATATGGCTAAAATTTATAATGCTGTAAGTAAATCAGATTCTTTGGAAATTTACTATAAAATGGGAATGCAATTATTTGACGAGGCATCACATAAAAATAGTAAAAATTATAAAAAGAATATCTATGGCTTTTATCGCAATTATATCGAGCTGACGGCTCTTTATGCCTCTTTTCTTAATTCAAAGGGCTATTACCAGGAAGCAATTGTACAACTGGAACCACTGGCTGAATCCATTAGAATCACATTCCCAGATGATTATAAAACGCTTTATTTTTATACCACGCTATTAAATAATTTAGGTAATTATTATATGGAGCGTGAAGATTTGGCAAATGCCTCAAGCTATTTTATCGAATACAATACTTTAATTAACAAACAATCTAAGCCCGCTGATTACTTACAATCTTTAACCAATTTAGGAACGCTACATAGTAATACAGGAAATCCTGATTCAGCTATATATTATTGGAATAAAGCAATTGAATGGGGAAACTTTAAAGACTTACAAACTCTCACGTCATATAAAAGTGTTTTGGTTAATTTAGGTGCTGAATTGGGTCATCTGGAGCTATATGACACCGCTATATACTTTATTGAAAAGTCGCTACAAATTCAAAATACCCATAGCGGATATGATGCTTATTTGTATAAAAATACACTTTTCAATTTAGCTGCTGTTTATAATTGGGCCGGTAATTATAGCAAATCCAGTGAAGTTTGGCGTATCTTACTTAGCAGGCTTGAGAAAGAAATTCAGTATAATTTCTCATTTTTAACGGAAGCAGAAAAGAGAAAATTTTTTCAAATGCAGCAATTTTATTTCGAGAATTTCGCCAACTTCTGCCTTGAAGCAAGTGGCCTAATTCCCAGCATACAATATTCTGACTCTTTGTACACAGGCCTTGATTTAGCTTCTGACCTTTACAATAATAGAATTATGACAAAAGGGTTACTTCTTAATGCCACTAATAAAATGAGGCAAAGAATTCTTAATAGTCAGGATGAGAAGGCAAAAACAAAGTTTTTAGACTGGATCGATAAAAGATATATGCTCATTAGTCTGCTAGGACAAACTAACCCTGATTTAGAGGAAATTAATCAATTACAAGAAGAGATTGAACAATCAGAGATAGAATTATCACGTGCTTCTGATCCCTTTAGAAAAGGATTTGTAATTTCCGAAACTAACTGGAAGGATATTCAAATGAAGCTGAAGCCAGGGGAAGTAGCTGTAGAAACCATTCGTATTGTTAATGGATTAGGCTATTTAGCTTTGATATTAACATCTGAAACCGTTGATCAGCCTCACATGGCTATGATTATGAGTAAAGCAAATAGATTGCTGGAAAAGGAGAGAATGAGTTATTATAAAAACGCTATAAAATTTGAGATAGAGGATTCGGTGTCTTACAAAGTATTTTGGGAACCAATTATAAAAGAGGCCAGGAAGAAAATGCCGGAGGGGACAAAGGTTACAAAAGTTTATTTTTCGCCGGATGGTATATATCATCAAATTAATTTGAATACACTCTTTAATAAAGAAAGCAATAAATACTTATTAGATGAAATAGATGTGTTAATGATGGAGTCCACTAAGCATTTAGCTACCAAGGAAATGGAAATGGCAGGTAATCTTGAAAAAAGGGCGGTACTAGTTGGCAACCCTTCTTTTACTTTAGATCCTAAAAATGCAACTAACTTTTTTCTTGCTTTGCCCGGTACCGAAGAAGAAATAAGCGCAATTGCCACACAGTTGGAAGCTAAAAACTGGAAGGTTGAGGTAAATAAAGGTACAGGAGCCACATCAGCTGCAGTAAAAGATATAGAATCTCCTGAAATAGTGCATATTGCCACACATGGATTTTTTATAGGTTTAGATGCCGAAAGAAATAATGATAATTTAATTGCTTTACTATTGAATTCAGGTCTCGCATTTGTGGGTGTAAATCAGAATGATATTGAAACCAGAGAAGCAGGCATTTTAAGGTCTTATGAGGCCACCAATTTAAACCTTGATGATACTGAGTTGGTAGTGCTTTCAGCTTGCGATACGGGTTTGGGAAATTATTATCCTGGAGAAGGGGTTTATGGCCTACAAAAAGCTTTTTTTGCTGCTGGTGCAAAGCATATCATCATGAGCTTGTGGAAAGTAGATGACGAGGCTACCCAACAACTCATGAATTATTTCTATTCGGCTTACCTAGAGAATAATGATATGCAAAATGCTTTTAAGATTGCTCAATTAAAATTGAGACAAAAGTACCCCGATCCAAAATATTGGGGTGCTTTTGTATTGCTAAAAGGCTAGTTCTTTATTAAAAAACACCTTGCGATTTCATAGCATCTGCTACTTTTAAGAAGCCAAAAATATTGGCAGCTTCCATATAATTGTGATCGCTTAATTCATATTCTTTAATGGTTTCAATACAGTCATTATGGATTCTTCTCATGATGTCCTTAAGCTTTTCATCTACCTCTTCACGGCTCCAGTAAACCCCCATTCTATTTTGTGTCATTTCTAAACCAGAAACTGCAACCCCTCCTGCATTGGAGGCTTTGCCCGGTGCATACATCACCTTAGATTCCTGTAAAATGTCAATAGCTTCGGCTGTTAATGGCATATTTGCTCCTTCTGCCAAAAGCTTTAATCCATTTTTAGTTAAGTGGCTGGCGTCTTTTTTATTTATTTCATTTTGTGTAGCGCAAGGAAACACGCAGTCTGCTTTGGTTTCCCAAAGGGGATTGAATTCAGCATCAGAGTCTATCTCAGTATATTCAGCATTTTTATATTTTTCTGTGTACTCTTCAATTCTGCCTCTACAAACGTTTTTAATATATTTGATGTGCTCAAGCTTTTCCTCATCAATGCCATCTTTATCATAAATAAATCCAGAAGAGTCTGAAACGGTAACGGGTTTAGCTCCTAATTCAATAAGTTTTTCTAAAGTGAATTGAGCCACATTTCCGGCCCCTGAAACAAGGCAGGTTTTACCTTCTAAAGTGTCCTTAACACTTTCTAACATATTTGCAGCAAAGTAAACCAAGCCATATCCTGTGGCTTCAGGTCTTATAAGGCTTCCTCCCCATTGCGGTCCTTTGCCTGTCAGCACCCCGGTAAATTCATTTTGCAATTTTTTATAAGCACCGAATAAATAACCAATTTCTCTCCCTCCAACACCAATATCACCAGCAGGCACATCGGTATAATGACCTATATGCCTGTATAGCTCCACCATAAAAGCCTGGCAGAAACGCATGATTTCCTGGTCAGATTTTCCTTTAGGGTTGAAATCAGCTCCTCCTTTACCTCCACCTAATGGTAAGCCTGTAAGTGCATTTTTGAATATTTGCTCAAAGGCTAAAAACTTAAGAATACTTTGATTAACTGAAGGATGAAATCTCAAGCCACCTTTGTAAGGGCCCAAAGCACTATTCATTTGCACTCTAAAGCCTCGGTTTACTTGCACGTTGCCTTCATCATCAATCCAATTAATACGAAAAGAAACCAGTCTTTCTGGTTCAGCTATTCTTTCTAAAATTTTAAGTTGGTGATATTCAGGATGTTTTTTTAAAATTTTACCAACAGAAGAAATAACTTCTTCTACTGCCTGTATAAATTCGGGTTCATTTGGGTTTCTTTTTTTTATTCTGTCGAATAATTCGTTTTCTGACATAATGATTTTAGTTTCTTTAGGTAACTCTATTTACAGAAATTCTGTTAAATAGAACAGATATGTAAATTTTTTTTAATTAATATTTATTAATAGCCAGGTCTGTCTAGTTTTAATTCAAAATAGATATTAATATCTTTTACTGGAATTATTTTTTTATGTTTTATATAATCTAATCAAAAAATATACCTATGGCACAAAGCTCAAAGCCAAACCTTAAATGGATTAGAAGAATTTCCCAATTGCTGGATTCAAAATTCACTATTCCATCCACCTCTATAAAGTTTGGAATAGACCCTCTGATCGGCATAATTCCTGGTCTTGGGGATTTGAGTTCCTACATAGTTTCATTAATGATCATTTATACAACAAAGAAACATGGAGCCAGTGGTAAGCTGATGACTAAAATGCTTATTAACTCTTCTGTTGATGCAATAATTGGATCTATTCCCGTTTTAGGTGTTGTTTTCGATGTTTGGTTTAAAGCCAATGATAGAAATTTAAGGCTTGTAAGAGAGTATTATGACGAAGGAAAGCATCAGGGTTCTGGCAAAGGGCTCTTATACTTAGTTATTCTTTTTGTTATAGCTATAATTGCGGCTCTCATTTATATTGCCTGGTGGGCTTTAGTTGAGCTGGGAAAGTTGATTTCATAATCACTTTGATGTCTGGTTAAGACAATTACCCTAAAATTGTATTGAGGATAATAAACAGTTTGATTGGTTACAAATGGATAAGTGCTTTATTTAATTTGTTTATGAGATCACAATAAGGTTTTTTATTATTTACAATAATACAAATTGAAATAACATCTTTCAGAAACCAGATGCTATTTCAATAGATTTTAATATTAATTGCCTAGAATAAATTGAAACCTTACTTTAAGGTGATGGCAATTCCTTAAGTCAAACGTTTTGGAAGATTACCTTCCAATTTATCCCATTGTTTAGCTAATGCTCCTCTAGTTAATAATTTAATGCTAGTGCTAACAAGGGCTAGGCTCACAGAAAATAATATCACCTCCTTAACACTTGCTTTGGTAGAGTAAGGGTTTTCCGGAGGGGGCGTTTTAGTGATTTTTTCCCAACCTTTTTTAACTAATTCTTTCGTTAAAAAACTTATTCCGAAAGCTGCTACTGCTTCAAAAGTTTCGAAATTTTTCTCTGTTAAATATTTATTTTTCTTGAGTTTCATATGTATATAATTTGTCTTTAAATTGCTACCCCAATTAGTCATACTAAGCGAAGTTGTCTGGGATAAATGTTGCTTCTAAAGCCACGCAATTTATCTGGAGATTGGTCCCTACTACTCGGCATTTTTATTTTAAATTCCCAATGTTTTATATCTGGCTTTTACCAACATGAAAAAACCATAGGCCAAAAGACCGGCTGCTATTACGGCCAAAACAATTGTTCCAAATTCGTTTTGTAGAAAGCTAAAAGCTTCTTTTGTTCCTCCCGCAGCATCAGAATTAGCACTAAATGCTGCTCTAAACATTAGATATGAGATTACTGCAATAATGATTCCTCTTGCAGTATAGCCCACATAGCCAGTTTTAAGCACCATGCTTTCAACCTTGCTGTCGAGCTCTGCGGCTTGCACATTGTCCTTAAATTTTCCCGAATAGGCCTTATATAGTTGATAAATTGCTTTCCCAAGGAATGCAGCTCCTATAATTCCTACTAGTATTTGTCCGAAAGGCTTGCTTAGTAATGTTGCAGCTATGGATTCCTGGCCATTTCCGCCACCACTAGAGCTACTTGCAAATATCATTTTTGCAGCGGTAAATGCTAGAAAGCCATAAAATATCGCAGATATCGCAAATCCAAAACGAGTAACGAATCCTTTGAGGTCATTACCTTTATCTTGTGGATCAGCGATTGCTTGATAAAACCGATAAAACGTAAAACCCAAAAGGCCAAGTGCAGTAATACCCAGTAAGATCTGTCCGAAAGGCTGACCGCTTAATGTATCTAAAACTCCGCTGGATCCAGTCTTTTTCCCTCCTTCTCCAAAGGCTGCAGCTACTGTAAGTACACCAACTAAACAATAGACAAAACCTTTTGTTGCAATTCCAAAACGTGCGAATTTTTCTTTTTTCTTATTCATCTGATAGTTTATTTAGTGATAACATAAAATGCATGGATAACTCCAGGAATGAAGAATATCAAAGTGAGGATTAAGTTAATCCAAAAAGTACCGGAAAGGCCTTTGTCCATAGCTACCGCAACCGGCGGTAAAAAAATAGCTAAAATAATTTGTACAATACTCATTATTAAAATGGTTTAAGTTTAAAAAATTGATAGTTTATTTCACGTAGTTGGTCTGGTTTAGTTACAAGTGCATCGATGTAATGAAAGAACCTTTTAAACAATTCTGAGTATTTCTTCTTACTTCAATGAGTTATTATAATGATAAAAAATAGCTTTTAAGGTAGCGATTATACTAATTTGAATTGTTTACCTTGTCAGGAAAAGAGTCCAAAATTCAACAGATATGAAAAAACTTAGTAAGTTCATTTTATTGTCAATTTTCATTATACCATTCTATAATTGTTGTGCTCAAAAAACATCTGAAGAAGCTTCCTATACCTTTAAAAAAGGTGATCCTAATGGCATCGGTAAAAGGTATATGGGAAGGGAGATTGCTCATGTGATGGGTTACCGGGGTATGAGCTGGTTGGAAAGACCCGAACGTGAAAAAGAAGAAAATACGTCAAGACTTTTGCAAAACATGTCCATTAAAAGCACTGATATAATCGCAGACATAGGTGCTGGATCAGGATATCATGTGTTTAAAATGGCCCCCATGGTTGATAAAGGGAAAGTTTTTGCAGTAGACATTCAGGATGAGATGTTAGCTGAAATGCGAAAAAATTTTAAAAGGGAGAGAATACAAAATGTTGAACTGGTTAAAGGAAGCGATAAAAGTGTGAATCTCTCTGTAAATTCTATTGATAAAATACTTATGGTGGATGTATACCATGAGTTTAGCTATCCCATTGAAATGATAGCTTCTATTAAAAAAGCATTAAAGCCTGAAGGAAAAATTTACCTGATTGAATATCGGGGAGAAGATGATACCGTTCCAATTAAGAAAGTTCATAAAATGACGGAAAAGCAAGCAGTAAAAGAAATGAAAGAGGCAGGTTTCAAGCTTGAGAAAAATTTTGATAACCTGCCATGGCAGCACTGCATGGTTTTTGTTAAAATATAGAAGTATTTCCCTTTAGCTTGCAATTGTATTTCCAAAAGTAAATCCAATTTCAGGTGAATTAAATCAATAAAATTTTAAACTAAAAAAAATATGGCTACGTTTGTATTTAGAATTTAAAGCTATTGGAAATAGTTAGAAAATACATACAGTCAAAAACCGGTAAAGGTATTATTGCGACTTTTTTATTAGCATTGTTGCTTAACAATATTTTTATACCTGAGATGGAAAGGGTTAATCTTCTAGAGGAAATACCAAATGATGCTTCAAATATTTTAGAAATTGTAATTGAAGGTTTAATTGAATCTGATCTTTTTGAGGCACATGAGGAAGATGATAGTTCTGATAATTTAGCGGATGGACTACAAAAATATTTGCCTAATGATATCCATTTCTCTAATTACTATGTGCCTACTATCAATAATAGTGATTACAATATTGCCAAACACTTGAAATCATCTAAAGGATTTCAAAATATAGATATTCCACCACCTAAATCCTTGTAAATCGACATTGTATTAAGTTAAAGTAGTATCCTTATATAAGGGTGCCATATTATAATATGCCCTTTTAATAATTGTGGCAATTGATAACTATATAATTCTATGAAATGATTTACAGTAAATATTTGTATCTAATAATCCTTGTTCAATCCATAGTATTGACAAATACTTTGTATGCCCAGGATACCCATAAAGAAGTGATTGAGGAAGAAGAGCCCTTAAAAATTAACCATGCCGAACCCCTCTTTATAGATTTAATCAGGGATTTAGGAGCACGAAAAGGCGAACGAGAATGGAACCTTGGTGTAGGCATGTTTGATAGGCTTAACTTTGATAAGTACGAAGCGTTGATTGAGTATGAGTGGGCACCAATCGATAGATTAGGACTAGAATTAGAAGTACCTGTTTCTATTTATAGCTCCAATGGATTGGAAGTTTCCAATGGTAGAATGAGACCTTCAAACAGGGTGGAATCTATTAAATCAGCCTTTCAATACACTTTTCTTGTTTCCGAAAGATTAAACACTTCAATGGCTTTCGGTGCTATTAATGAATTCGTATTTACGGCATTAGACAGTATTTCCACCAGGTCAGTTTTTGAAGGAGATGTTGTTAACCCATTTTTTATTGCAGCAACCAACTGGAGAAATGGCTGGCACACTTTGGTCTATACCGGGCCAAGATGGTTTATTCCTTTTAATAATGAGTTGGACCACGAGTTGGAATACGAAATCAACTCTAATATTCACTATATGATTCCTAATACAAGGAATTTTATAGGTGTGGAATTTAATAAAATAGTGGATGGCCAAAATTTTGAAATGGTAATAAGACCACAGATGCGAGTTTCTATCTCGGATAATTTATTAGTTGGTATTGTGGGGGGTATTCCGGTAAACAGAGATCGAGAAAGACTAAGCACTTTTTTAAGGCTAATATATGAGCCCGGGCATAAGCATAAATAAAAAAAATCCACAGATTATTTTTGAAATAAAAAAACCCTCTGGTGAATTCAATCATCAGAGGGTTCAATTATAAAGTACTGGATAATATTAATTAACTTTTACATAGGTCTCTTGACTCCCTTCGAAATCATCTTCCCAAGTAAACTCATTCTCTGTTTGGGAAATAATAGTATAATTTATCTGTTGGCCAAATAACGAAATAGTAAATTTAGATCCGTTAAAATCATATGCTGTTTCAAAGCTACCAGAGTTACAACCATTACTAGTATTAATTACCGGGAAAGATATTTCAGCAGCTCCCATCGTTAAAAGTGGTGGATTATCAGGGCATTCAGCATAATCTGCAGACGTAGAATTAGTTAATTCCCAAGTGCCATAAAATTCCGTTTTTTCGTAGGTTGAAGCTTCTTCATCTTCTGAACATGCAGAAAAAATAAAAACACTTGCCGTCATCATTAATAATAATTTCTTCATAATAAAACTGTATAGATTTTTAAGTTTATAATGATGCAAAGTTGAGGGCGTTTTTAATAAAATTCAAAATTTTAGTCGAATCACAATAACATAAATGGTCAGCATATTACGAAGATTTTTCTAGTAATTATATATTAATATCTCAAGGAGTTGAGCAGGCTGGAATGTCATTATAAAATAGTTAAATATTAGAGCATCACTTTAATTAGGAGGGTGTAGTTGAAGATTAACTAATGAAAATTTTATTCCAAAATTGCATTATAGTATTAAACGATGAACTTATAAATTTAGAGTTTATAGTTGTTAAGTTTTGCAACTTTTGTATTTCATCGAAAGTGTCTAAATATTAACTATCAAGAAACAAAAAATCTCGTTTTTCTCATAGTGTTAATATTTACAATGAATTAACAAGTAGATCTAAATTTTTCCCTTCAAATAATCTGCAGTATGGTTCTTTTTTATTTTCACCATTTCCTCTGGTGTACCTTCAAATTTAACTAAACCACCATTTTCGCCACCTTCTGGACCTAGATCTATTATCCAATCAGCTGTTTTAATTACTTCCATATTATGCTCTATTATAATAACAGAATTACCCTGCTCAATTAATGCATTGATGGATTCCAATAATTTTTTGATATCGTGAAAATGTAATCCAGTGGTGGGTTCATCAAAAATAAAGAGATGATGATCGTTTTTTATACTACCACCTTTACCTAAATAGCTCGCCAATTTTACTCTTTGCGCTTCTCCACCACTCAATGAATTAGAGGATTGCCCCAATCTAATATAGCCAAGTCCTACATCAAATAAAGGTTGTAGTTTATTAATCACCGGGGTTTGTTTTTCGAAAAAAGTTAAACTTTCCTCAACTGTTAAGTCTAAAACATCAGCTATATGCTTGCCCTGATAAGTAATGTCCAGTATTTCATTTTTAAACCTTTGACCTCCGCAACTTTCACAGGTGAGTTCAATATCGGCCATAAACTGCATCTCAATTTTCTGAATGCCCTCTCCCTGGCACATTTCACAGCGTCCGCCATCCACATTAAAAGAAAAATGAGACGGCTTATAACCCCTTTGTTTGGATAATCCTTGCTCTGCAAATAATTGTCTGATGGCGTCATAAGCCTTTACATAAGTTACAGGGTTTGATCTGGATGATTTACCTATTGGATTTTGATCTACAAATTCAATAGTTTTTACTTTTTTGTAATCCCCTTCCAACTTGTCAAATTTACCAGTGCTCTCAGTAGAGCCCTGCCCTATTATTTTGGCTAAAGCCGGATATAGCACCTTTTTGATTAAGGTAGATTTTCCTGAACCACTTACTCCTGTTACCACGGTAAGAACTTCTAATGGAATTTTTACCTCTGGAATTTTCAGATTATTTTCTCTAGCTCCTTTAATAATGATGCTATTTTTCCACTTTCTACGATGCTTAGGTACGGCTACCTCATTAGTGCCGTTCAAGAAACGAGCAGTATGCGTATTATCTGCTTTTTTCAGCTCATCAAGACTGCCCTGAAAAACCATTTCACCACCATGGACACCTGCATCCGGACCAACGTCAATAATTTGATCGGCCTCTAACATTACTTCTTCTTCATGCTCTACCACAATTACGGTATTGCCTAAATCACGCAATGTTTTTAAGACAGAAACTAGTCTTTTGGTATCTCTGGGGTGCAGACCAATGGAAGGTTCATCTAAAATGTACATAGACCCAACCAAAGCACTTCCTAGTGAAGTGGCTAGTTTTATCCGTTGAAATTCTCCTCCGGATAGTGTGGATGTTAATCTATTTAAGGTTAAATAACCTAATCCTACTTCCATTAAGTATTGCAGTCGGCTTTCAATTTCTTTTAAAATTCTTCCGGCTACTTTTTGCTGATAGTCTGATAGCTTAATATTTTTAAAAAACTGGATGAGTTTGTCAATAGGCTTTAGTACTAATTCAATAATGGATGCACCATCTATTTTCACATAACCTGCATCTTTTCTTAGTCTAGTCCCTTTGCAATCGGGGCAAACCGTTCTGCCCCTATAGCGGGATAGCATTACACGGTATTGGATTTTATGTGTTTTTGATTCTAAATGTTTAAAAAATTCGTTTAACCCTTTAAAGTATTTATTCCCTTCCCAAATTAATTGCTGTTGTTGTTCGGTCAATTCTTCATAAGGTCTGTGAATTGGGAAATCAAATTCTATTCCATGCTTTAGGAGTGGTTGAACCCATAATTTCATGGTTTCACCTTTCCAGGGAGCAAGGGCACCTTCATAAACCGAGAGGCTTTTATCTGGCACTACTAAATCTTCATCTATTCCTAAAATTTTACCAAAGCCCTCACAAGTTCTGCAGGCGCCATAAGGATTGTTAAAGCTGAATAAATTGACACTGGGTTCTTCAAAAACAATTCCGTCTTTTTCAAAACGATCATTATATGCCTTTTTTTCGTCAATAAAATCAATAATGCACTCTCCATGCCCTTCAAAAAAGGCAGTTTGTATAGAATCGTTTATTCTAAAGAGGTTATCCTCATCGTCTTTCTTTACAGAGGCCCGATCTATTAATATGTGTAATTTCTTTTTTTCAAGACCTTTTACATCTGAAAGAATATCCTCAATAAAAAGGACTTTATCATCCGCTACAATTCTGGGGTATCCTTTGCTTAGCAATAATTCAAGCTCTTTTTTTAGAGTACGATCTTCCTGCTGAATAAGAGGAGCAAGAATCATGAATTTGGTGCCCTCCTTTTTTTCATGAATACTATCTGAAATGCTGGTAATGGTATCTCTTGTAACCGGCTTCTTACTTACCGGAGAAATCGTAATACCTATTCTGGCAAATAGCAATTTCATATAATCATAAATTTCAGTGGTAGTACCTACTGTAGATCTTGGATTACGAGTGTTCACTTTTTGCTCTATGGCAATCGCAGGCGAAACACCTCTAATATAATCTACCTCAGGCTTCTCCATTCGGCCTAAAAACTGCCGGGCATAAGAGCTTAAGCTTTCCACGTACATTCTTTGCCCTTCAGCAAAAAGTGTATCAAAAGCTAAGGAAGATTTGCCTGATCCCGATAAGCCAGTAACAACTACTAATTTATTTCTAGGGATGGCGACACTCAGGTTTTTAAGGTTATTTACCCGTGCGCCTTTAATAATAATATATTGTTTAGGGTCAAGAGATTCGAAATCTACCTGACCTGTTTGATTTTTAAGCAATTCCATAAGATTACAAAGATAGAGTACCAACCCTGGAAAACGGAATTTGTTGAGGAAAGATATTTTTTTAATTTTTTTTGAGAAATATGACCCAATTGAGAAAAAATTGGTGTGTAGTAAGATGAAAGGAAAAACTATACCTAAATATTTATTATGAAAAATTTAAAAACAATGACAAAATTAAGTTGGCTATTTATTTTAGCCATGATTTTTTATGGATGTGGTGAAGATGAAGAAATAGTGATTGGTACTATACCCATTGCAGATGCGGGTCCGAACTTATCCTCTAATGTAGGAGCTCTTGTTACTCTGGACGGCTCAGACTCTTTTGATGCAGATGGCGATCCTCTCACTTACGAATGGGAATTAGTAACAGTACCTGCAACAAGTAGTGCTGCACTAACAGGTAGTGATCAAGCTATAGCTACCTTCAGACCTGATGTTGCAGGCAATTATACTGCAAGACTTCTAGTAAATGATGGAAACAACTCCGATGTTGCAGATGAAGCAATTATCACAGTGGATGAAGCAGTTGCTGAAACAGTGATTGTGGATTCAGATATTACTTCTGACGAGACTTGGATTGATATATTTACTGATCCTACAATAGCGGATTATCGTGTAACTAAAACTACTGTTAATGTTACAGCATCATTAACAATTGATCCAGGGGTAGTAGTTGAGTTTGTACAAAACTCAGGTTTATCAGTGGAAGGCAATGGTACATTAGCTGCTAACGGTACTGCTGGTTCAGGAATAATTTTCACTGGGGTTCAAAAAACACCAGGGTTCTGGAAAGGTATTAATATTCAAACTAATAGCACTAGTAATCTACTGTCTTATTTAACAATTGAATTTGCTGGTCAGTCAGGATTTGATGGCGCAAATCTGTTGGCAAATTTAACATTTGATGATAATGCTAGAGTCGTAGTTAATAATTCCAATTTTATCAATGGCGCTGGGTCCGGAATCTATATTAGAACTAATGAGGTTGAATTGCCAAACTTTGAAAGTAATGATTTTAAAGATAATCTGTTCCCAGTTACAACAGTAACAAGAGGTTACAAATTTCTAGATCCTAATTCAGACTATTCTGGTAATACTAATGATTTCATAAATACAGTTTACAGTGGAGCACTTAGCGAAAACGCTCTTTGGAGATCATTGAACGTTCCATATAGATTGCCTACTCGAACAGAGAATATCTCTGGAGACATTGAAGTAGCTGCTGGTGCTAATTTCTTATGTACTCCATCTTCAGGCTTGTACATTACTACCAATGGTTCTTTCAACGCAATAGGGACAAGCGGGAATTTGATTACTTTCAGTGGCGAACAAGATACAAGAGGGTATTGGAAAGGCATAGCTTTTCAATCTAATAATACTTCTAATGAGTTAACATTTGTAAGTGTTAGCAATGGTGGAGAAGATGGGTTCGATGGCGCTAATCTTAAAGCAAACGTCATGGTGGAAGATGGTGGTAGGCTAAAAATAACCAATTCTACACTCACAAAAAGCGGAAATGCAGGACTTTATGTGAGAGATGATGAATCAATATTAGACGCTTTTGGGAATAATTTAATTACAGATAACGTTGTTCCTGTAATTGCTTTAATGGATCACTATGGCTTTTTTGATGAGGCTTCTGATTTTACCGGAAATGATGACGATTATATTGATAGTAAGAGAACCGGAAGAATAACTGCGGATGCTATATGGAAAAAATTGACTGTGCCTTACAGACTCTCCGACGGTCAGGAAGAAGTGGATGGCGATATCGTTATTAGACCGGGTGCAGAATTTTTAGGCCAACCAGGATCTGGTATAGAAGTGCGTACAACAGGTTCCTTAAATGCAGTTGGCATTTCAGATGATAAAATCATTTTCAGAGGTGAGCAGAACGTTAATGCTTATTGGGCAGGTTTACGATTTCTTTCTAACAATGCCAATAACGTATTGGAGCAATTTGAAGTGAAGAATGGAGGACAGACAGGATTTGATGGAGCTAATAGAAAGGCAAATATTGAAGTAGGTAATGGTGCTATTTGCTCTATTATTAATGGGTCTATCTCACAAAGTGGAGGATATGGGATAAGAATACAATCCGGAGGTAGTTATTCTTTAAGCACTACTACCTTTTCTAACAACCAACTTTCTGGTAATTCCAATAGTGGAGGAGTTCAAAACGATAATTTATAAGTAATAAATAATTATTGTACACAGGACAGTTCCATCTTTCCTGTGTACATATTAGAGCAAAAAATCATGAAAAAACATATATATATAATATTAGCCGCCATGATGCTAGGCATCACTGCGCAGGCACAAGATGGAGATCAGTTGGTCTACCAAAAAGGAGATAACATTTTTAACGCAGGCTTTGGAATTGGGTATTATGGATATGGCTATGCTTTTGGTGCCAGGTCAACTTCATTCCCAGCACTCACGGCAAACTACGAACTTGGAATTCATGAGTATTTTGGAGTGGGGCCTTATGCAGGATATGCTTCCTGGAATTACAGATCTTTCGGTGTTGAAGGTGGCTCGTCAATTTTCACAGCAGGTGTAAGAGGTTCATTTCATTATTCTTCTTTACTTAATGAAGCGCTTGACTTCGGCATCGATGATACCAAACTGGATTTATATGTTACCCTAATTATAGGCATGACATTTTTCAACAATACAGGATACCTCGCAGATAATAGATATAATAATAACAGGTTTGATTTTGGACCAATTCTAGGAGCCAGATATTATTTTGGCAAAAATTTCGGTGTGTATGTAGAAGGTGGTAAAGGAGCTTTAAGTTACCTAACATTGGGTGTTAGCTTAAAAATGTAAGATGTAGAAACGAAACGAGACCTAAACAAATAGGTAATTGTTTAGGTGTTGTTTTTTCATTTTTAACCTGAAAGTCGCCCATTTTGGGCGGCTTTTTAACAATTAATCTAATTGAGATTTGAATTTTTAGATGATTTAATCTGAGACTTAAGTAACACAGTAATATTTTTTAAAACTTAAACTAAAAAAACATGAAAACCTTAAATTTATTTACGCAAATTATCTTAGTAATGGCAACCATGCTATTCTTTGCATGTGAAGGCGAGCAAGGTGAACCTGGTCCTTCAGGACCGCAAGGTGAACAAGGTGTCGCTGGAGAAGATGGGCAAGACGGAGCTGATGGCCAGGATGGAGCCGATGGTGAAGATGGTAATACCAATTCTTTTTACTTTCAGGACGGCTTTAAGGGCTATGATGGAACGCAGGATGTAACTATTTATAATCAGGCAGATTTTTTTGTGGAGGAGGATCTTTTTGATATTCCAACACCAAATAGTAAAAACCTTATCCTATCTGTAGGGGATTATAGTGATAACGTAGATCCTGATAGTATTCATGCTTTAATGAAGTTTGAAAACCTTAAGGAAGTAATCGATGCAGCATATGAAACTGATATATGTGGAGAAGATTTTTATATAAATGAAGCTGTAATCTACTTGTCTGGATTATCCACTTTTCCAGAGGAATCATTTTTGCAAGTTGGATTTTATAGTAATGAATCGCCATTATTTGATCAAAGTTTTGTGACATGGAACATGGCGAATGAAACAGTGCCCTGGGATAGTTTAGGAGGAAAAGAGATTTGGCAATACAGTGACCCGTATTTTGATTTAGTGGAATTTGCAGGAAATGCTGGATATCTGTATCAATTGACTAATACTTTTTTTAACAGAATGCCTATTTATGTACCACGCGAAGTTATAAAGCAATGGATTTGTGATAATAATCCAGGTGTTTTACTATCATATTTTGACGATGATGAATTAAACATATTATATTCCAGTGAGAATGATAATCTTGATTACCGCCCGATGCTTTACCTAAACGTAGAGAGAAATGCTGGCAGCTCCAACAGAAAGCATATAAGTGATGAAGAAGCCTATCGAAATTGGAAAAACAAAAGCTACGAAGAAAAGATGAAGCCATTTTATGAGGCGCATCCCGAACTTCAATAATACCTAATAATTTATTTTAAGAGGAATGTCATAAATTAAATTTCTCTATAATCATTTTAGTCTCATTTCAAATAGTTTAATAAAAAAGGCATATTCAAGTCTTAAGATTAAACTAAAATTAGTTATGATACTGAAAGTTTCGAACTAATAAACACTTTTGAGACAAATAATGCAGGTATAAATAAACTGCAGGTAATGTTTCCAACAGAGAATAGGTTAGTTTGTAAAGCAGATAAAGGCCTGATATTTTTTAACAATGAAGGAAAATTAAATAATTCAATTGAAGCAAAAAGGATTCAAGCTTCTTTTTGGGATAGTAAGTACTCTTATATTTTAGATAAAGAGGAGATGCTAGTGGTAGATAATTTAACAGAAAGACAAGTACAAAAACTTAGTGTGCCTTACAATTGGGATCATTTATACTTCTTCACAGAAGATGCCTAAAAGTTTGCAGTAATTGACCCTGACACTAAAAGCTTTATGGTTTATTCAAAATGAAATAATTTTTTTGAAGTAAGGATGTTGGATTTCATCGTTTATTGGTTTATATTTAAATGAAATAGTATCTATTGATATTAACTGTAAAGATATCCTAATAAATAACACAATCACTATGAAAAAAATTGCTTTAGTATTAATTGCATTAGTTAGTCTTGGCGCTTGTTCCTTACAGGAGGAAGTAAATCCAGCTGCTACACAAGATGTTGGGGACGTTGATAGGACTGAACCAGATGAAATAAATGATATTGTTTGGGATACGCCCAATGATTCTAATCAATCAGATCATCATTAGTGGTACCATTTCCACAGATTCTGCTGAAAAGATTGATTCAAGTATTTTTCAATCTAGGATTTAGTATATAATTGTCTTAATGCTTGCTAATTTTTTGAAGTATTTCTTCAATTTGGCTAACATTTTTTCTTTGTTGAAGAAAACTATAGACTGTTTTACTACTATCTAAATAATTAATCATTAAGGTAGTGTCTTTTTTAATTTCATAATTTTTAAATAAGTAATAATAATTTTCAGCCATCAATGGTAAATAATCTTGTTGCATTTCTTTCATCATATTAATAGATTTCTCGTAATTAATGTTTGCTGAGTCGTATAGACCCTCTGCACTTAATATTTTTCCTAAAACATGAAGCATTCCTGCATAATATTGGTTTGGTTCTTCATCGTAATTTGATTTAAATATCAAGTAAGATTTTTTGATAAAAAGTTTTGCTGAATCCATGTCATGCTTCAAGCTGAAAAGTTTCGCTAATTTAAAATTGGCTGTTGCAAATTTTGATCCTTTGAATTGATAGATCAAGCTATCAATAACATAGGATTTTTTCTTAAGTGATATTGCTTTATCAATGCTGTCTATTTCAGCATATATTTCAGAAAGTTTGTCGTAGAAAATACTGATTCCAGGATGATTTTCCCCTACTATACTTTTACATAATGCCAATGATTTATTTAACGTACTGATCGCTTTTTCAAAAAGAAACAAATCAGCTTCGATACTACCTTTGACCAATTCCATTTGAACAATGTACAGATTTTCTAAATCATTAGGATGTAAGATTTTTTCTAGCTCTATGGCTTCAGTAATAAGACTATAGGCCGAATCTATTACGCCTCTTTTTCTTTGAATATTCGAATATACTAATAGAGATGTTGCTAGAATACTATCTCTTTCGAGTTGATTGTCTTCGTAGATATTTCTAATACTCGAAAAAGTTATTGCAGCACTGTCTAAATACCCCCGTTCTCGATGCATTATCGATTCAAAATACAAGTAAGTAATGTATGATCGAGGGTAATCTTTTTTTAATGTTCTAGCGTATAATCTAGCTTTTTCTAAAGCTTCTGAGGCGTTATCCATATCATGTAATGACGCGAAGGTTTGGCCTATCACAGAATACATTTCTGTTTTTACTGCTGCACCACCTCCAAATTCTTCAATATTATATAAACTAGTTTTAAGGAAATCATATATGTTGAGTGTATCACCCTGTGTAAATGAAGGGTCTGCTTCTTCAAATAATGAAAACATGAAATATTTTATATTTTCAGCAATTGCTTTTTCTTTTTCTGCTTTTTCTTTCTCCAGTTCAGCAACCTTGGCCTGTCGAAGAGAAATAATGGTGCCTCCAATTAAGCTAATAAAAACTAAGCTAAGCAGCAGCGTAGCTACACTATTTCTCTGTACATACTTTTGTGCTTTATAATGCCATCTACTGGAATAGGTGCTTATAGGATACTTTCTTTGAAAGTTCTTAATATCTGCCAATAATTTATCAACTGACTGGTATCTGTTTTCAGATTCTTGTTGAAGGCACTTTTTAATTATTGCCAATAACTCACGAGATTTAATAACCTTGGAATCCACACTTGCTAAAAGACTTATCACCTGCTTTTTGCCTTCCAATATGTGCCCTTTGCTTAATAAAAAATAAAGTAAAAGGCCCAATTGATAAATATCTGTTTGAACTGAAAGTGCTCGTCCGGCAAGCTGCTCAGGGGCCGCAAAATTGAAGGTGAGTTTGCCAACCGTTTCAATTGATACAGTTTCTTTTAAACGTTGTGCAATACCAAAGTCTAGTAGCTTTACTCTTTTATCTTTCTCGATAATGAGATTGCCCGGCTTTATATCTAAATGAAGTATTAAATTACTATGGGCTTCTCTCACTGCAGCGCAAATCTCTGAAAACATCTGTAGGCATTCTTTTTGATCCGGCTTTTTATGCTGGAAATACGCTTTTAAAGTCTCACCCTCCACAAATTCCATAATGATGAAAGGATGACCGCTATCTAAGGTGCCTCCATCAAATATTTGTGCAATTGAGGGATGGTTTAAAGAGGCTAAAAATTGTTTTTCATTTTCGGTTTTGTCAGAAAAAGACGTGGCATCTTTCTTCTTAAAAATTTTTACCGCTACTCTTTTATCAAACTGTCCATCCACTCGGTCTGCCAAAAAAACCTGGCTACTGCCTCCAATGCCAATTTTCTTAATAATTTTATAATTATTGATGACTTCACCTGGTTTGGCTAAATTAGGAATTTCGGTTTCCAGTCCTTGAGCAATGTCTCTCTTTAACTCATTAAAATAACCTTCAGCCTCATTGGATTGAGAAAGCATTTCCATTAATCTTTTTCGTAGGGCAGGCTTACTTGCTGTATTTTCTAAAAGAAATGTGGCCTGTTGTGCTGCTGGCAAAGTAAGGCACTCATTGTATAGTTGTGTTAGTTCTTCCCAGCTGTAGTCTTCCATGATAGTTTAGGCTGTTTTTTGCTGCTGAATTTGGATATAGAGCCAGGATTTTGCTATATTCCAATGTCTTTTGACAGTAGAAGTTGAAAGATTTAAAGCTTCAGCTGTTTCTTCAATACTCATATTGGCGTAGAACCGGCACTCCACCAATCGCATTTGTTCCTCGCTCTTTTTTCCAAGTAAACCTAAGGCTTCTTCTAAGTGTAAAATTTCATTTGAACATTGTTCAGATAATGATATTTGTTCTTCCCACTCCTCAATGGATACTTTAATACAATTGCCGCCACGCTTTTCTGCTTTTTTATTTCTTGCCGAATTTAACAGTAATTGCCGCATGGCTTTTGCAGCTACTGAAGAGAAATGCGCTTTGTTTTTCCAATCTGCTTCTGAATGAATGAGTTTTAAATACGCTTCATGAACTATAGCTGTTGTATTAAGGGTATCTAATCCAAAAAATTGAAATCGGATTCTATGTGCAATTTGTCTTAGTTCGTTGTAAACTAAAGGGAAAATTTTATTGTAGGCATTTAAATCCCCATCATTAGCTTTAATCAATAAAACGTTAATTTCTGCTTGTTCCTTCATAATTACTTCTAAAGATATTAAAAAGAATGGTTATTTAAAAAAAATAATAATAAAATAAAAAGAAAAAATATGACTACATAATTAGAGTTCATTAGATTTTGGTGTAGTTTGGCTTACCTCCCATTTTACAAAAGCATGAATCAGGAATTTTTGATACCTATTCTGCACAAAGTGTAGAGCCCATTTTTCGAGCTATGGAAAATGAAGGGGTTTTGATCTTTTAAGGGACTTCTATGTGTATTTTTGTAAATCTATCTCTGATTAAATAATAGTATTCTTAAGTTTTTTAAATTTTGTATGAGTCATAGCAATTTTGCAATGCTTATTAGTTTTCCGTTTCTAAATGACTAGTTGAAAAAGAATGATTGTTAGCATGCCACTTTAAACTGTATTTTATTGTAGGGAGAGCTTAGCTTTGGTAATTTAATCATAATGGGAAAGTATTGAATCAGCTTTTTGTTGCCAGCCTTTTCGCTTGTATAATTCCGCCAGCCCCTCCACAGATTTTATGGCCCAAGGGTGTTCTTTACCCATAATTCGAGTTTGTTCATTAATGGCCAAAATAAAAGTCGATTCAGCCACTTTGAGTTTTAGGTTCTTTGCCAACGCTTCAGCATAAATGCCCAAGCTCCATAAATAAAAAGGATGCTCCTCGCCCACCAGTTGTTTTGCATTCATATTGGCTTTTAGAGAGTAATACTCAGCTTCAGGAAACTTTTTTAAATCACCTAATACTAGGGCTAAATTTCCAGCACTTGAAACATATGCTAATGTATATTCTCCTAATACTTCTTCCGTTAATTCTAAAGCTTCATTAAGATATTCATAGGCTAAATCTAAACTTCCCATGTCTTTATAAATAAGGCCTAATCCATTGGCTGATTTAATAAATTCAAGATGCTTTTTGCCAAAAATTTCTTTTGTTTTGGCTATTGTAGCCTTTTTTATTAAAAGCGCTTTTTCTAATGATCCTGTTTGTCTGTAAGCAGATGCAAGGTTTTCTGAAACAATTAGGTAAAATGAATGATTGGAGGTGTAATGGTTCTCAATAATTGATAAGCTTTTCTGAAGATAATAAATGGATGAATCGAAATTCCCTTGATAAAGTAAGATACTTGCTTTCACATTAAAGGCTTCAGCTTTTCTTAATGGATCTGAAAACTCTTCAAATACCGATTTAGATAAATTAAACATACTATCTGCCTGATTTAAATTACCTGATTCCATCAAAATTAAAATGTATTGCAAATTTAAAATGCCTGCATATTTATCAATGTTATTTCTGTCCGAAGAGAGCTTATTTATACCTGCTTTCAGAATAGCCATACTCTCTTCCAGCTGAGAATTATACATGCGTGATTTAGATAATTCATAAAATGACAGATAATAGCTTTCAGATGGAGTTTTGTCAAATTTCTCGAACAATATAATTGCTTGGGATAAGAGCGAATCGGCCAATTCAAATTTTCCAGCTTTAGCTGAGGTAGTTCCTAAAACAGACAATAATTCTGCCTTCAATGGTTCGTCAGGATATAGCTTAATTCTATTAACACTTTCTTGTAGTAACTCTTCTACCTCCACCTTATCAGTACCTCGTAATTCAGGGTTAGCAGATTCAAATATGGAAATGAGAAATTCCGAAATCTGATTGCTTTTCTCTGCGGCTAACTCTGCTTTAAAAGTTTGTTCGTGGGCAATTTTAGCTTGTTGGTTAGATGAAACAATTCCTAAGAGCAAAGAAATAATCAATATGAAGCTTAAGAACGATGAGGTTTTATTTCTTTGGAGAAATTTGGCTGACTTATATTTCCAACTACTAGAGTGTACTTTAACCGGATAATTTTCAAGATAGCTTTTAATCTCCTGACTTAATTCATTAACCGAAGAAAATCTATCGAGCGGATTACTTTGTAAACATTTAAGGATTATAGATTGAAGTTCAGGAGTAATTAAAAGCTTATTAATTTTGATTGTTCTGAAGTGATGCATATCCTGATCAATATTAAAAGGAAGTTCTCCAGATAAAAAGAGGTGTAATAATACTCCTAATTGATAAACATCTGTACAGGTACTTACAGGTTCTCCTTTTAATTGCTCAGGTGCAGAAAAAAGAGGCGTTGCCATTAATTTTTCTGTTCTCTCATTAATTACATCAGCTTTCCTGGAAATACCAAAGTCTAATAGTTTCAATTTTCCTTCCTCAGAAATGAGTATATTATTTGGTTTTATATCTAAATGTAGAATTAAGTGATTGTGTGCAAACTGGATCGTTTCGCAAATAGCTAAAAAAATCTTAAGCTTATCTTTTTCTGGCAGTAGCTTACTTTTTAAGTATTCATCAATTGGCCGGCCTTCAACAAAATCCATAATTATGTAAGGAATGCTATTTATAGATCCCCCATCAATTATGTGCACAATATTACCGTGGTTTAAAGTAGCCAGAAACTGCTGCTCTTGCTGAAAACTCTCCAGGTTTTTACTATTAAGTATAGCATTAGGGAAGCATTTTATAGCTACATATTGCTCATATTGCCCATCATTTCTGGAGGCCAGATAAACTTCACCCATTCCTCCTTTATCCAATAAAGACTCTATCTTGTATTTACCAATAATATCTCCAGGATTAAAAGCTTCTTCCAGGTTTTTTCGAGGATTAAGGGCACTAGCAATTCCTCCTTGTAAATTCTGGAAGTAATTTTCCTCTTCCCCTGAATTGTGCAACATGGATAGTAAGGTAACCTTTAATTGCTGGTTTTCTCCCGCCTTATTTACAATATATTGTTCCCTTTCGGATGCAGGTTTCTTCAAACATTCATCAAATATTTCTTCAAGTTGGCTCCATTCATAAGCCATATTAGGCGGATTTACTTTGTTGAATTTCAGTAAATAGCCAAGCTTTGGTCACTTGCCAGCTCCTTTTCACAGTAGCTGGGGAAATATTTAATACTGTAGCGGTTTCTTCAATACTCATATTGGCAAAAAAACGGCACTCTACAATTTTTACTTGTCTTTCATCCTTTTCCTCCAACTTAAGTAATATTTCATCAAGCATTAATATTTCATCGGAGCATTCCTCGCTTAAATTAATTTTTTCTTCCCATTCTGCAAAACAAACATGCTCAGCTGCTTTACCTCTTTTAATTGCGTTTTTTCTTCTGGCGGCATTGAGTAATATTTGCCTCATTGCTTTACCTGCTACACCATAAAAATGGGCTCTGCTTTCCCAATCTGTTTCTGAATGAATAATTTTAAGGTATGCCTCATGCACAATAGCTGTTGTATTTAAAGTATCAATACCAAAAAATTGAAAGCGGATACGATGAGCTATATGCCTTAGCTCTGAATAAATAATTGGAAAGATTTTATTGTAAGCACATAAATCTCCATTATTTGCTCGAACCAATAAATCAGTTATTTCTCCTTGGTCTTTCATAATTAATGTTAAATATATAAAAATAAATTTTTATTTCGAAATAATAACTAACATAATACGTAGATTAATTATAAATATTAAATGTTAAATTACTAAATCCGTTCTTATTTTGTTGTTACAAGAGCATTTGAAAAGGATTAAAACTTGGCAAGCAAATTGTACCAATAAAAAATATTTTTAATTTTTTTTTGTGTTTACAAACAAAAACTATACTTTTAAAATTATTAAAGAATTTTTCACATCAAACCCAACGCTATAGAGTAAACATTTACCAAACTAAACAAGGTGTTTTAAGATGAATAGTCAAAAAACAAAACTGGATGATAGCCAATTGGTGAACCAGTATATCAATGGTAATGAAGTAGCGTTTGAACAATTAGTAATCCGCCACAAGTCGAGAATTTTTTCCACAATTTACATGATTGTAAAAGATCAGTACGTTGCTGAAGATTTAATGCAAGAAGTTTTCATCAAAGCTATACGAACTTTGAAATCCGGACGTTATAATGAGGAAGGTAAATTTTTACCCTGGATACTTCGCATTGCACATAATTTAGCAATAGATAAGTTCAGGAAAAATAAAAGGTACCCCACCATCGTTATGGACGATGGAAACAGTGTGTTCGAAACTTTAGAGTTTGCAGAAGGCAGCTTTGAGGATGCGCAGATGAAAAAAGATATGCACAAGTCCCTGAGAAAATTAATTCAGGAATTGCCTGATGCTCAAAAAGAAGTGTTAATTATGAGACACTTTATGGATATGAGCTTTAAGGAAATTTCCGATCAAACAGGGGTGAGTATCAACACTGCACTAGGAAGAATGCGCTATGCCCTCATTAATTTGAGGAAAAAGATGCAACAATATAATATAGCCTATGACCAAAATTTTTACTCATGACGATTTAATCAGGTATGTCTATGACGAAACAACCATTGAAGAAAATCGACTAATCGAAAAAGCCTTAGCCATTGATAATGCTTTGCTGGAGCAATATCAAGAGTTGCAAGGATTAAAAGAGCAATTGGACGGGAGCATGTTAGCTCCTTCAGAAAAAGTAGTAAATGCTATTTTAGAATACTCAAAAGACTTTAATTTGCATCCTGTAAAGGACTAACCAATGCAAAGAAAAGAAAGGTATCAAGCATTCTTAGAATATTTTTCAGAAAATCAGCCACAAGCAGAAACGGAGCTTCACTATGAAAACCCCTATCAGCTGCTTGTGGCTGTTATTTTATCTGCGCAATGCACCGACAAGCGTGTAAATATCGTAACTCCTGCGCTCTTCGAAGCTTTTCCCACTCCTTCACATTTAGCAGCCTCACATTTTGATGAAGTTTTGCCTTATATTAAGAGCATTTCTTTCATGAATAACAAAACCAAGCATTTAATTGGTATGGCTAAAATATTAATGGAAGAGTTTAATTCTGAAGTGCCTGAGAGCATTGATGATTTGCAAAAAATGCCTGGTGTTGGTAGAAAAACAGCTAACGTAATTGCTTCTGTAGTATATAATCAACCTGCTATGGCGGTAGATACACATGTTTTTAGGGTGTCTAAGCGATTAGGTTTGGTAAATATGAATGCCAAAACACCTCTTGAAGTAGAGAAAGTACTTATTAAAAATATACCCTCCCAATATGTTCATGTAGCGCATCACTGGCTAATACTTCACGGGCGTTATATTTGCGTAGCGCGTAAGCCAAAATGTGAGGAGTGTAAAATAACACACTTTTGTAGGTACTTTGAGAAAAATAAAACAGTCTTAAAATAAAAAGTTGTTTTTGAAGATATTATTTTAATTGTAAGGAATAATCTCTATATCTAATCTGCAAAGGTTAGCAAAATCTTCTCCGATCTCCATCATGTCATCATCATTCTCCCTGTAAAACCATCTAATATTAACCTCAAAACCTTCCTTGTCTTTAAGGATTTCCATTTTATGGATCATATCTAACATTAATTTAGAGGTAGAGGTATTAAAATAGTCTAATCTAAAATTAAGCTCAGTTAATGGTTTCGGATCTTCCAAATACCTATTGAGGTGATCAAATATTGGGTTGAACACTTCCATAGGATTTTCCGGAATAGATGAACCTGATAGCTCAAAGAAGCCCTTTTCTATATCGATTACCACGGTGGGTCTCTGGTGTGTTCCTGACATTCTAAACATAATACTTCAAATATGATAACAAATTATGGCATCCGCAATATGTCTCTTCAGTTTTCGATAAACGGATTATATATTTTTTAATATACGAACTTATTATTTCAAACTTCAATTTAGCCAAAACTGTTTAAACATGGATTTTAATTAGTGCAAAACCCATGAACAAATCAATTGTGAAATTTAAGCCCATATTTGATCTGAGCAATTATTTTTACTAATTAATTTTGTAATTTTGATTGAAACCTAAATTTTGAAGATTTTGCACTTTAAATTTAATATTTATATATTTTTAATCATCCTATCCTCATCTTGTGAAATGAATGAAAGTACCGAAGAAAACCGAGTTAAAAAAATTAGTTTACTCAGTAAAGATTCTCATTCATTTGCAAATCCTCAAAATGCCAGAATTTTACATTTAGACTGGCAGGCAGAAGTTTTTTTTAGCGATAAACAAGATAAAGGCTAAGGCTAAGTATACAATACAGAGCGCGAAAAGAGCAAATGAAATTATTTTTGATACTAAAAATCTTGAAATTGATAGTATCTTTTTAAATGATTCTATTGCTGTTAATAATTTTACGTTTGGAGAAATCGATAACATTTTAGGCCAAGCTTTAAAAATTCCAATAGATAGTCAAACCCACTCAATTTCCATTCACTATAAAACTAAGCCAGCGGCAGAGGCATTACAATGGTTAAATCCAGCACAAACCGCTGGAAAAGAGTTTCCTTTTTTATTTACACAGTCACAGGCCATTTTATGCAGGTCATGGATTCCGATTCAGGATTCCCCCGGCATACGTTTTACATATAGCGCTGATGTGAAAGTGCCAGAAGGATTTTTAGCTCTGATGAGCGCAGAAAATCCTCGTGAAATTGATACAACTGGCAATTATAGCTTTAATATGCCACATCCTATACCAGCTTATTTAATGGCTTTGGCGGTAGGCAAATTGAGTTTTAAAAATTTAGGTGAAAGAACAGGGGTTTATGCTGAGCCTGTTACATTAGAGAAAGCTCAAAATGAACTAGAGGATATGGAAGCAATGCTTACCACGGCCGAACAGCTTTATGGGCCTTATCAATGGGGCAGGTTTGATGTGCTCATGCTTCCACCAAGTTTTCCATTTGGTGGAATGGAAAATCCTATGTTAACTTTTGCTACTCCAACAATACTTGCGGGTGACAAATCTTTAACCTCTTTAATTGCACATGAATTAGCCCATAGCTGGTCCGGTAATCTTGTAACTAATGCTACCTGGGAAGATTTTTGGCTGAATGAAGGTTTTACTGTTTATTTTGAAAATAGAATTATTGAATCATTATATGGAAAGGATTATGCCGATATGCTTGCATTAATATCCTATAGAGATTTAAAACAAGAAATGGCAGATATGATTCATGCTAATCGGCCAGAAGATACTCATTTAAAACTGAATCTGGAAGGTAGAAATCCTGATGTTGGAATGACAGCGGTTGCTTACGATAAAGGCTTTTTCTTTTTGAAAACCTTGGAAAAATTATCCGGCAGAGAGAATTTCGACCTTTTTCTCACGCAATATTTTAAAGAACACGCTTTTAAAAGCATGAATACAAAATCTTTTATATTATATGTTAATCAATTTTTACTAGCAAAGCATAATGTCGATGCTTCTGATGAGTTACTAAATGAGTGGATTTATAAAAGTGGGTTACCGGAAAATTTTGAGCCGCCCACTTCAATAAAGTTTAAGGATGTTGATAAATTTTTGGAAAACTGGCTTCAAAATCCTGAAGATTCCTTAAGCCATTTGCAGTGGAGCACTCATGAATGGCTTCACTTTTTACAACAACTGCCTGATTCAATAGGAAAAGATGAAATGCAATTAATTGATTTAGAAAAGTCTTTTACGGAATCAGGAAATGCGGAGATTTTGACAGAGTGGTTTAGGCTGGCTATTAAGCATAATTATTATGTGGCCTATCCTAATATGGAAGCCTTTTTAATTGAGACAGGTAGGCGCAAATTTTTAATGCCGTTGTATACTGAGATGCTCAAAACCGATCAGGGTAAAGCATTAGCCTTGAGAATATATAGAAAAGCACGACCTAACTACCACTTTGTTAGTTATAATTCGTTAGATAAATTATTAAATTACTCCAATAACTAAGAAGCATTTTTTAACGCTAATTGATAAATTATGTATAATATAGACAGACTACTTGTTGCATTGGATCTTACTGAGATGGATGATGTACTTATTAGGTATACATCTTTTATGGCAAAGCTTTATAAAACAGAAAAAGTTTATTTTTTTCATGTAGCTGATACCTATGATTTACCTGAAGAAGTGAAAAAAAACTATCCTGATTTGCTAGCGCCAAAGGATGAGTCGATTCACAAACTTTTGGAAGGGAAAATTGAGAAAGAATGGGAAAGTGGTTATGAATGTGAAATTGCTATAGAGTTAAAGGAGGGTAATGCGATAGATCAATTATTGAAATGGATAGATGTAAAAAGAGTTGATATGATCTTGATGGGTAGAAAAGATGTATCAAATGGATCTGGGGTGATGCCTCAGAAAGTATCTAAATTAGCCCATGCCTCTGTGATGATTATTCCTGAAAAATCTGAAGGTAAGTTGAGTAAAATTGTTATTCCCTTAGATTTTTCAAAGCACTCCAAATTGGCAATGGAGGCTGCCATTAATCTGAAGAAGGCTTCTGGAGCTGAAATAAAGGCGTTAAACGCTTATTATGTTCCTTCAGGTTATCATAAAGCAGGTAAGAGCAGAGAGGAATTTGCTGAAATCATGAAAAATCACGCGGAATCTGATTTCAAAAAATTTATGAAAAGAAATAATTTTGGAGATGCTATTTCATGTCAATATGTACTGGATGAAGGTTCTCCTGCTGATAAAATATATGAATATGCTGAAAAGGAAAAGGCAGATTTAATTGTTATGGGCTCTAAAGGTAGAACAGGCATGGCTTCTATATTATTAGGTAGTGTTACTGAAAAAGTAATTAATTATCAATCGCATATTCCATTAGCTGTCATAAAAGACAAAGACGAAAATATGGGTTTCCTTAAAGCGCTGTTGAAATTATAAATAGGTCAAAAGCCAGCCTCTTCATTATATCAGATTTTTCTCGTATATTAGCCAAGGCCATTTTCCCGCTGGAGCTTATAAGGCCTTAGATAAAATATTAGATCCCCTTGATAAGTAACAGCTGGTCTTGCAATTAAAAGCAAGAAAAGTTGCCGAGAAGTAAAAGTAAATTTTTATTCTGTTTAACAGCTAAAGATAAAAATCATGTATAAGTTAGAAAGACTTCTTGTGGCCTTAGATCTTACTGAAATGGATGATATTCTGATCCGTTATATTTCTAAAATGGCAGCGCATTTTAATACAGAAAAGGTTTATTTCTTTCACATAGCGGATACTTTTAACCTTCCTGCAGATGTAAAAAAAAGCTACCCGGATTTGCTGGCACCTACGGATGAGTCGATAAAAGATAGGCTGGAAAAGAAAATAGAAGAAGTGTGGAGCAGCGGTTACTCATGTGAAAAAATTATTGAAATAAAAGATGGTAATCCAGCTTATCAATTGCTAAGATGGGTAGATATCAAATGTGCGGATTTGATTGTGCTGGGTAGAAAAAAGGAGATGAGAGGTGCAGGTGTGATGGCCCAAAAAATAGCAAAAGTTGCGCTTGCTTCTGTTTTGTTGGTTCCTGAAAATTTGCCGAAGTCGTTTGCTACGGTGTTGGTGCCCGTGAATTTTTCAAAACATTCAAGACTGGCGTTAGAAGAAGCGTTGGAGTTGACACAGAGAACTGGCGCTAACCTGAAAATAGTACATGTTTTTAAAGTTCCATCTGGCTATTATAAAACGGGTAAATCTAAAGAAGAATTTGCTGAGGTTATGAGGATGAATGCAGAAAAAGAGTTTAATAAATTCGTAAAGAGGATTAATTGTAACGAAGAGCTTTCCTGCGACTTCATTTATGATGCCGACTCTCCTGCTGATACTATTTTTAGATACGCGTGTAAAATTAATGCGGATTTGATGATCATGGGTTCGAAAGGAAGAACCGGCATAGCCTCCTTACTTTTAGGCAGCATTATTGAAAAAGTGATTACTCATGACGCAGATATTCCAGTAATTGTAGTAAAGGAAAAAGGAGAAAATATGGGCTTCTTAAAAGCATTGATGCAGGTATAAAAATTAGCTTAACTAAGCATTATTTAAGAGCCTCGCTTTTATCATAAATTTCTGCCACTGCTTTAACAGCAAAATCAATATCATCTGGCGTATTATATTTGCTAAAAGAGAACCTTACGTTAGGCCTGTTTTGGTCGCGAACCATTTCCGCTAGTACATGCGACCCTACATTGCTGCCACTACTACATGCTGAGCCACCACTTGCAGAGATACCTTTGATGTCTAAATTAAATAAGAGCATTTCACTCATTTCTGTTGGAGGCAGGCAAACGTTGAGTACAGTATATAAACTTTGATCTGGATCTGCGCTCAGTCCATTAAATGATACATCTTCCACAGACTGTTTTAACCCTTTTATCATTCTGTCTTTTAGGCCCTGAATGTAATTATGGTGTTCTTCCATATCCCGGTAGGCAATTTCCATTGCTTTGGCCAAACCAATGATGCCATACACATTTTCTGTTCCACCACGCATATTTCGCTCCTGTGCTCCTCCATGTATAAAAGGATGAATGCTGTGTTCCGCATTAATATATAAAAAACCTACACCTTTAGGTCCATGAAATTTATGGGCAGCACCTACAATATGCTGAGCTTTTATCTCCTGCAAATCATGCACATAATGCCCCATAGTTTGCACGGTATCTGAGTGAAAAATAGCACCATATTGCTTACAAAGCCAGCTAATTCCCTCGATATCTAATAAATTACCAATTTCATTGTTGCCGTGCATCAAAGAAACCAAGCTGTTTGGATGAATTTTGAGCCATTTTTCGATTTCACTGATAATCACGCTGCCATTCTCATCAAGGGGTGCATAATGGAGTTGAATCTGACCTGATTTTTCAATATGCTGCAGCGTATGCAAAACAGCATGGTGTTCTATTTTGGAAGTTAAAACAGTTTTTATTTGCTTTTGCTCAATGCTACATCTTAAAGCAGTATTATCTGCTTCAGTACCTCCTGAAGTAAAAAATATTTCTGAAGGGGAAGTGTTTAATAATTCAGCAATGGTTCTTCTGGATTTTTCTATGGCCGATCGCACATCTCTGCCATGCCCATGAATAGAAGATGGGTTACCAAAGTGGTTAAGCATATAAGGCTGCATTGCTTCAAAAACTTCGGTGTCAAGTTGAGTCGTTGCTGCATTATCCAAATAGATACGTTCCATGCTAAAAAATTTTAGTCTTCTTTGTGATTTATTATTTCTTTAATATCCATTATCATTTTCTGGGCTAAATGCTCTGCTTTAGATTCCGAATCCGATTCTGAGTATATTCTAATAATGGGCTCGGTATTAGATTTTCTTAAATGAACCCATTCTTTATCAAACTCAACTTTAACACCGTCAATAGTATTAATGGGTTGGTTCTTATATTTCTGCTGAATACCTGCTAAAATAGCATCTACATTAATATCGTGAGTTAGCTCTATTTTATTTTTAGAGATATGGTAATTTGGATAACCGGCTCTCAGGTGTGAACATGATTTACCGCTTTTCGCTAACTGAGTTAAAAATAAAGCTATTCCCACTAAAGCATCCCTGCCATAATGACTTTCGGGGTAAATAATACCTCCATTACCTTCCCCGCCTATAATAGCATTGGTAGCCTTCATTTGATCTACCACATTCACTTCCCCTACAGCAGATGAATTATATTCGCAGCCATGCTTTTCTGTTACATCTCTTAAAGCTCTTGTGCTTGACAAGTTGGAAACAGTATTGCCCGGTGTTTGACTCAATACATAATCTGCTATAGCTACTAATGTGTATTCTTCCCCGAAAGGAGTGCCATCTTCAGTAACTAAGGCTAACCTATCTACGTCAGGATCAACTACTATTCCCAAATCATAATGGCCGTTGGCTAACTCATTACAAATTTGTGTAATGTTTTCGGGTAAGGGTTCAGGATTATGAGGGAAATTACCATCAGGATAGCAATAAAGCTCACGGATTTCAGCAACTCCTAATGCTTTTAGTAATTTAGGAATGGCAATACCCCCAGTACTATTTACAGCATCCACCACTACCTTAAACTTTCGTTCGCGTATAGCAGTAATGTCCACTAAGGGCAAATTCAAAACCATGTCAATATGCTTTTGAATATAATGATCCTGTGTAGTATATTTTCCTAATTTTTTCACTTCACTGAAAGTGTATTTGCCTGATTCGGCAATTTCCAGCAATTCTTGCCCATCTGCCTCTGAAATAAACTCACCCTTGTGGTTCAAAAGTTTAAGTGCATTCCATTGTACAGGGTTATGGCTTGCCGTTAAAATGATTCCTCCGGCTGCTTTTTCTAGAGTAACGGCAATTTCCACAGTAGGTGTGGTTGATAAACCCAAATCTACTACATGCATTCCCATGCTTTGCAAAGTGGCTGCTACCAGTTTAGATACTACCTCGCCTGAAGGCCTGGCATCTCTACCAATGACTATTTTATTGTTATCAGATTTAGTTTTTAACCAGGCGGCATATGCTCCTGAAAACTTTACGATATCAATTGGAGTCAATGCATCTCCGGCTCTTCCGCCGATGGTTCCTCTGATGCCTGAAATTGATTTAATTAAGGTCACTTATCTAATAGTTTGTTTAACATGCAAAGTTACTAAAAATAAGAAAGCAGTATAGCAATTTGGTGTAAACAATATTTCTAAATCGAGTATATTACACTAAAATACATGTTCTACTAAATAAATATTACTCAATAATATATTCAGCTTTGCTTTAAAATCTGTTTTTTCCATAAAAATGTTACAATCAATTGAAAAGACTAAATTAAAACATAATTTTGCGATATCATTTTTAAGATTTAATTGCATTTAATTTTAATTTAAGTGAAAAGACTTAACAGGGTTAAAAGAAATAGGCCATATTTGAACGTACTGGATTTTTTAACCCAGGAAAAAACATTTTTAGCAATTATTCTTACAGGATTTTTGCTATCGGCTATTTTGGTACAATACGGGCAGATGGCAATGTGGTTGGGCTTTGTTTTTGCAGCTTATGCGGCAGTGGCCAACGATAGTATTCAATCATTAGGTACCTTCATTGAAAGTAATAAAGAAAGGCCCTGGTGGATTTTGTGGTTATTCGTAGGAGCTATTTTTATTGCCACAGTAGCTTTTAGCTGGTTTTATTTCGATGGAGATGTAACTTATCAGCGACTATTAAACCCGGATGGAACCAGTAATTATCCTCACCCTGAAAATTTCAGTTTTTTCCAAATTATAGCACCCTTAGTATTACTTATTCTTACAAGAATGAGAATGCCGGTTTCCACTACCTTTTTAATGTTAAGTGTGTTCACTGCTAACTCTAGCGGAATTACCTCTATGGTAGGTAAAAGTTTATCAGGTTATGTATATGCATTTATACTTTCTTTTGTTGTTTGGTATTTGGGGTATAATCTTATCAAAAAGTATTTCAAAAGCCGGAAAATGCATATTGGCTGGAGTATAATGCAGTGGGTGGTAAGTGGGGCACTCTGGGCAGTCTGGGTTATGCAGGATGGTGCAAATGTGGCCGTTTTCTTACCAAGACAGCAGACTGGTTTTCAGTTTTTCATATTTGCAGGCACTATATTTCTGGGTCTGGGATTGTTGTTTTACCTACGTGGAGATAAAATTCAGCGAGTTGTAAGTGAAAAAGTAAGAATTTCGGATGTTAGAGCTGCCACCTTGGTGGATTTCACCTATGTATTATTATTGATTTACAAGCTTTTTATCAGCACCGTGCCAATGAGCACCACCTGGGTTTTCTTAGGTATAATTGGAGGAAGGGAAATTGCTGTAAGTCTTTCCAGAAAGAAAAAAGGCAGAAAACATAAAATAAAAGCAGGCAAAATGATTTTCCGAGATTTTGCTTATGCGATGATAGGTCTTATTATATCAGTGGCCTTGGCATCTGGTGCAAATCCCGCCATTCGTGATGAAATTGTTGGTTTCTTTGCCAATCTATTCTAAATGAAAACTTAATTTTCTTTAATAAAAAAGGCTCAGTCAATTGAGCCTTTTTTGTGGGTAAATATGTTAAGGGTTAAAGTATTTTAAAATTTGCTTAAAACTTTATTTACTTCTGAATCAGGATTAGCACATTTCTCACCAGGTTCGCGACCACAAAAACCACAAGCTTCACCTTCTTTATTTAAAAATGGACTTTGAGAGGCGCAAGTGCCTTTAAACTCTCCATTTTTAATAAATAAAAGCCTAACCGACATCAAAATGAAGAATGCTCCTATTAACCCAATTGTTATCAAAAATACTGTCATGTCTATCTCTGTTTAAAGGAGTTATCAAACTCGCTTTTTATTTCTGCAAATTTAATACTCTCTTTGGATAACGCCTACAAACTTGGCAAAGTTTCTTAAATTGCTTCTTATTCTCAAACCATGCCTTCGTTCTATACTTTCTATTTCAGAGATAGTTTTAGCAGGCAAAATTTAAAAAATTTATCTAATGAAAGAAGTACCCGAATACCCGGATAAAAATAGACCCCAAAAATTAGCAGCTTTTGATAGGCTCCTTACCATAATGGATCAATTGAGAAATCTTTGTCCCTGGGATAAAAAGCAAACCATAGAAAGTATCCGTCACCTTACCATAGAAGAAACTTTTGAATTGTCTGATGCCATTTTGGAGGGCGATTTGAACGAGGTACGTAAGGAGATAGGAGATATCATGTTGCATTTAGTATTTTATGCTAGGATGGCTGATGAGCAAAAAGCTTTCGACATGACTGATGTACTTAATGGGATTGCTGATAAATTGATTACCCGGCATCCTCATATTTATGAAGATGTAATAGCTGAAGATGAGAAAACCGTACTGGCCAATTGGGAAAAGAATAAATTAAAGGAAAAAGGTAATCAATCAGTACTTGGTGGAGTGCCAAAGTCATTACCTGCTTTAATCAAAGCCATGCGCATACAAGAAAAAGCCAGAGGAGTTGGCTTCGATTGGGATAACAGAACGCAGGTTTGGGACAAAGTGCAGGAAGAGCTGCAGGAATTTAAGGAAGAAGAGGAGGCTGGTAACCACGAAAAGGCCACCCAGGAATTTGGAGATGTTTTGTTCAGTTTGATAAATTATGCCAGGTTTAATAATATTAACCCCGAGGAAGCCCTGGAAAGAACTAATAAAAAATTCATAAAAAGATTTCAGTATTTAGAAACCCGATCCAAAGAGGATGGTAAGCAATTAGGCGAAATGACACTGAATGAGATGGATGCTTATTGGAATGAGGCTAAGGGCAATGTCTGACCTTCTAGGTCTGACATTGCTTTTAGACTTAGACTCTTCAGTTTATTTATGAAAACTCTTAAATATTATGAAAATACAAGCCAACCAATTGTATCACATATATAATCAAGGAAACAATCGAGTAAAGGTTTTCTCAGAAAGGGAGAATTACCTATTTTTTCTAAGATTAGTACGGAAATTCATTTATCCTATTGCAGATATTTATGCTTACAGCCTTATGCCCAATCATTTTCATTTTATGATATTAGCTACTGAACAATCTGCAATTGAAAAGAAAATAGGCGGTATTACCATGCAGGCTTTAGTGAATGGTTTTAGACTTTTGCAAAGTAGTTATACAATTCCCTATAATAAATCGGTAAACCGAACAGGTTCACTTTTTAGACAAAAAGCAAAGTTTAAGTTGATTTATGACAATAATGATTATGATTTTGTATGTTTGAATTATATTCATCAAAATCCATATAAGGCAGGCTTATGTGCTAAAATGGAAGATTGGGAATTCTCTTCCTTCAAAGATTATATTGGTCAGAGAAATGGCACATTATGTAAAATTGAAACAGCACTAAAAATGCTGAATTTAGAAAGAGATTGTTTTTACGAAGACTCTTATAACTCGATATCAGATGATAAAATTAAAAATTTACTATAATAGATAGCAAACAATATAGTTCCAATCTAAGGTCGGACCTAAAAGGTCAGACCTGAATCTCCAATTTATATGACTATAGCAGAAAAATTAAATAGTGCCATTCGCGATATACCTGATTTTCCTAAGCCGGGAATCGTTTTTAAAGATATTACCCCAGTTTTGTCAGATCCAAAGCTAGTACGGGAAATAGTAGATTGGTTAGTGCAAAAAGCTAAGGACGATAATATTGATGTAATTGTAGGAGTGGAATCTCGAGGTTTTTTATTTGGTATGATGATCGCTGAAAAATGCGGTATTCCCTTTGTTCCGGTGCGTAAGGAAGGAAAATTACCTCATAAAACCATTAAACATGCTTATGAGTTAGAATACGGGAGTGCTACAATGGAAATTCATGCAGATGCAGTGAAGCCGGGGCAGCGCGTAATGATACACGATGATTTGTTGGCAACAGGGGGTACTGCACAGGCTGCAGCTGTTCTGGTAGAAAAATTAGGTGCAATAGCTTGTAACTTTACCTTTCTGATTGAGTTAGGTTTTTTGGAAGGAAGGAAAAAATTGAATTCTTACAATGATTCCGTTTATAGTATCGTTTCATTTTAATAGTTTTGGTGTAATTTTGATTGAGCATATAGAAATATGGAAGAAATTCAAGTAACAGAAGAAAAAAGCCTTTTGCAGAAAAAGGTAAAAGACGTAATTGCAGAGGTTGGTAAAGTGGTAGTAGGCCAGGAATATATGATCAACAGATTGTTGGTAGGTTTATTCACGAATGGTCACGTTTTATTAGAAGGTGTACCTGGGTTAGCAAAAACCTTAACCGTAAATACTTTAGCGGAGGTTTTACATTTAGATTTCCAGCGGATTCAGTTTACACCTGATTTAATGCCTTCCGATTTGATTGGAACTATGATCTATAATCAGAAAGATGGAAAATTTGAGGTAAAGAAAGGCCCAATATTCTCCAACTTAATTTTGGCCGATGAGGTAAACAGATCCCCGGCAAAAGTGCAATCTGCTTTACTGGAAGCTATGCAGGAGAAACAAGTAACTATTGGCGAAACTTCTTATAAACTGGACAGGCCCTTTTTGGTTTTAGCCACCCAAAACCCGGTAGATCAGGAAGGAACTTACCCATTGCCTGAAGCACAGGTCGATAGATTTATGTTAAAAGTTACTGTGGACTATCCAACCAAGGATCAGGAGTTGGAGGTGATGCGAAGGATGTCTAATATGTCATTTAACAAAGACGTCAATGTATTACTTTCCAAAGAAGATATATTTAAGATCAGAGATGAAATCAATAAAGTAGAGATTTCTGAATCTTTAGAACGTTATATTATAGAGCTGGTTTATGCCACCAGAAATCCTGCAGATTACAATTTAAAGGAGGAGGCAGAATATATCCAGTATGGTGTATCGCCACGGGCAAGTATCAATTTGAATTTAGGTGCAAAGGCCATCGCCTTTATGGAAGGCAGAGATTATGTGTTGCCTGAGGACATTAAAGAAATAGCCTATGACGTAATGAACCATAGAATATTATTGAATTATGAAGCAGAGGCTGATGGAGTAACTACTAAAGATATTATCCAGAAAATCTTGAATAAGATTCCTATTGGTTAAAATATTTTAGTCAAGAATAAAACAATATGGCTTAGTTAAGTACTCTTAAAAACCATCTTCCATCCTTCTCCGAGTGCTGAAGGACAAATGCCTTAACTAGACAATATTGAGAAGATTGTGATCAAAAATAAGTAGACACCTAAAAAAGCGTTCCAGTTGGGACGCTTTTTTAGTTTAACACAAAGTTAACATCGTGAAGTAATTGGTAACAATTTGCTAAAAGCTTATACAAGTTCAGGTAATACTAAATATCCACCTTTGTGCTAGTTGAATGTATAAACAAAAACAAAAATTATTCACGATGAAAAAATTTAATTTATTTACATTGCTTTTGTTAGCAATAGGATTCGGATTCACAGCATGTGATGAGGATGATACAACAGCTCCAGATGCTGGTGTAACAATTACAGGGATTCCACCAGTAGCGGAAATTGAAAATTTAGGAACATTAGGCCCGGTAACTGCTACTTTAACTGCTCCAGATGGTTTAGCTTCTTTTAGCATTACAAAAGACGGTGCTGCTTATGGCGATGAAGTAACTTTTGATGGTGAAACTTCTGAAACAGTTGAGTTTACTTATACTGCTGTTGAAGCTGATGCAGATCAAAATATAGTATTTGTATTTACTGCTACTGACGAAGACGGTGACGAAGCAACTGTAACTCATGTATTATCTGTAGGTGAGGCACCTCCAGCCAAACGATTATGAGTAACAGAGAACATAACTGAAGATACAGGATGGACAAAGAATAATGTCTATGTATTGGGTGGCAGAATAATTGTTTTAGATGGAATTACCTTAACGATTGATCCAGGTACAATTATTAAAGGACAAGCTGGTGCGGGTGCTAACTCTACAGTATTGTTAGTTGCTAGAGGTGGCACTCTTATTGCCGATGGAACCGCTGAGGAACCAATTATCTTTACTTCTGTAGCTGATGAGATTGTGTCTGGTCAAATTGATTCTCCAAATTTAGATCCTGACCAAGACGGATTATGGGGTGGTTTAATAGTTTTAGGAGATGCTCCGGTTGCAGTTGCTGCTGGAGTAAAACAAATAGAAGGTATTCCAACAGCAGATCCTAGTGGTTTATACGGTGGAGATGATGCTACTGACAATTCTGGAATCTTCCGTTATGTTTCAATCCGACATGGTGGTACTAACATTGGTTCAGGTAATGAGATCAACGGTATCACCTTAGGTGGTGTTGGTTCTGGAACAGTTGTTGAGAATGTAGAAGTTGTTGCTAATCAGGATGATGGTATTGAGCGGTTCGGAGGTTATGTAAATGTATCTAAGCTTATTAGTCTGGAATGCAGGTGACGATGGATTTGATTGCGATCAAGATTGCACAGGTACTATCGATAATTTTATTGGTATATTAGGTGCAGATTCGGACAGTGCATTCGAATTAGATGGTCCGGAAGGCGCTTTAGATAAAGGTGGATATACTTTGATCAATGGATCTGTAAAAGGTTCATTAGACGCCAGGTGGAGAATATGTTCACTTAAGGGATAGTGATTCTGTTCGACTTGAGAACATTTATTTCTTCAACTTTAAAGCAAATTCTGATGTTGAATTGGATGATACAGGTTCTGTAGCTAACTATTCTACCAACGGAACAATAGTTGAACAATCTTCAATTCAATGTAAGCCACCTTGAAGAAGGAAACAGAACAATTGGTGCTATTTTTAATAATACTGCTTTACGCTGATATCACTGCAGCCGAAGCCACAATCGTAACTGAGCCCAGCACTGGTGCTGATAAATCGTATTTCAGGATTGGACTTGGGCAGCCTCAGGCTGGACATTAGAAGATTTTTAATTAAAAAATAAAATATTTAAAAAAAAGGTTCTGTTTTAGCAACCTTTTTTTTAAATTTGATATTATCGCAATATTACAATGTTAACAATCTTTTAACATTTCAATAATTTGTTAGTAAACACATTCTGATTTAATATTTAGAAATTTGCATCGTATTAAAAAACAATATGATGTCAAGAAACATTTTTCATTTTATCTATCTTAATATTCGTTTCTTTAAATTTTGCCAATGCGCAAAACGGAACTATTAGGGGCACTGTAACTGATGCTGCCAATGGTGAACCGCTATATGGGGTCAACGTAATAATAGATAATACTTCTATCGGAGCGGTTACTGATTTTGATGGTAAATTCGAAATTTACGTTGAGCCTGGAACTTATATTCTTCAAGCCTCTTTTGTAACCTACCGTAAACTCAATATTGTAGATGTTGTAGTGCAAAGTGGTCAAGTAACTATTGTTGATAATATTTCCTTAAAAGAAGATATTGAACAGTTGGGTGAGGTAGTGGTAACAGCTAGGGCTCTTCGGACCACAGAGGCGGCATTTTTAACTATAAAAAGAAAATCGCCTAATTTAATCGATGGTATTTCTGCAGCAAACTTTAGAAAAATGGGTGACGGAAACGCGGCGGCTGCTGTAAAACGTGTGACTGGAGTTTCTGTGGAAGGCGGAAAATACGTATATGTTAGAGGCTTGGGAGATAGATATACCAAATCTATTTTAAATGGTATGGATATCCCGGGTTTGGATCCTGATAGAAACAGCTTACAAATGGACATGTTTCCTACTGGTTTTATTGATAATATTATTGTCACTAAATCTATTAGCCGATATGCCAGCAGATTTTACGGGAGGTATTGTAAATATCGAAACCAAAGATTTTCCAGAAGAACGGATTTTAGATGTTTCTATTGGTGGTATCTTACAATCCTTCTATGCACTTTAGTAGGAATTTTTTACATATGAAGGAGGAAGTACTGATTTGTTAGGTTACGATGATGGTAAGAGCCAATCCGCTAATTATTCTGCGATGAAATTCCGCTTTAGCTAATTTGGGGCAACCCAATTATCATGAAGGGTTTGATTTAGGCAATTAGGTTTTTAATCCTACATTAGGGGCTCTAGAGGCAAAACAGTGGTATGGATTTTAGCGTAGGAGTGACTACTGGTAATCAAAATGCTTTCAATAATGGAAATTTAAAATGGGTTACACTTTTCTCTGAATTATAAAAATGCTACGGTATTTCGTGATGATTAATTATGGAGATATGGATTAGCCAAATAACGACAGTAACATTAACCTGGAAGTAGAGAGAGGCCAGCTAGGGGATTGCGCAGTATGTATTTTAGGTGCTATGGTGGCATAGCTTTTAAAACCAATAATAGTAAGTTTGTCTTAAAGTTGCATCTTCAAAATGGAGAAAGTACGTCTGGACAGTTTATCTATTGTTGATGACCTGGATCCAGGGGTCAGCTTTTGAGCTACTTCCGAATTTAGCGTATTCTCAGAGAGGGTTAACCAATTTCTTATTAGTTGGGCGAACATTATACTAGTGATAATTCATGGTAGGTAGATTGGAGACTTTCTCCGACATTTTCAATTATTGAAGATCCTGATATCAGGAAAACAGCCTGAAGATTTTTTGAGAAAACGATCCATTGGTTCAGGGTCAGGCTATCTCCGTCACGTATTTGGAGGTATTTAGATGAAGTAAATATAGTAGGTAAAGTAGATGTAACTAAAAATTTGGAGTTATTTACATCAGATGCGAAAATAAAATTTGGTGGTAGGCTATGCTTTTAAAGAAAGAGATTTTAAAATTGAGTCTTACCAAATGGCATTCCTTGGTTCGCAACCTGACTGGTGGAATCCTAATGATATTTTGCAAGATGAAAATCTTTATCCAAATGAAGGCTAGAGGCTACTTCCAATCATAAATATGATCCGAACCCAATGAGTTTAATTCTACAGTGGTAATATAGCGGGTTATGTTTCAACAGAATTCTCTCCTTTTAAAAATTTGAAAACAATATTAGGCTTAAGAGCTGAAAAATTTGTACAGAGACATACAGGTCGAGATTAACATGGGCAAATGAAAATTTTGAGGACTTGAATAATGAACAAGTTTTGGATGATTTAAATTTCTTTCCATCGATTAATCTCATTTTTAACATAAAGGACCAACAAAACGCACGTTTTTCTTATTCAAAAACAATTGCCAGACCGTCATTTAAAGAAATGTCTTTTGCACAAATTCTAGACCCATTAGTAATAGAACTTTCAATGGAGGGTTATTTCCTTACCCAGATGTGGGATGGAAATTTGAGATCTACTCTTATTGATAATCTGGACTTAAGATGGGAGATGTATCTAAAAAGAAATGCAATTGTTTTCAGCAGGAATTTTTTTAAATCATTTCAAGATCCTATCGAGATTGTTAGGATTTCTGTAGCTCAAACTACTAATGAGTTTCAACCCAGAAATGTAGGTGATTCCGAAGCATATGGTGCTGAAGTTGAATTTAGGAAGTCTTTAGATTTTATAACTCCTAGATTGAGTATGTTTAGCTTAAGTGGTAACTTCACTTATACTAAATCAGTACTAAAAATGTCTGATAATGAATTTCAAGCCAGAAAAAGCTATGAAAAGCCTGGACAAAGATTGATGACACAAGGGAGATGGCTGGACAAGCACCATATGTTATAAATACAGGTTTTACTTATGATAATATAGATAAAAAATTTGAAGCTGGGTTATTTTACAATGTTCAAGGACCTACCCTTGTATTTGTTGGAGGAAGTTTATTTCCAGATGTATTTGCAGAACCATTTCATAGTTTAAATTTCAATTTAAATAAACGTTTTGGTGAAGAAGAAAAATTCTCAATTAATATTGGTATAGATAATATATTAGATGATGTTAGAGAAGAGTTTTATACGGCTTTCCAGTCTACTGATCAGTATTTTACAAGAATAGCACCTGGTAATTTCTTTTGGTGTAGGTTTCACCTTATAAGTTCAGATAATAAAATTATAAACCGCGTGTTTAAAAGGCTGTCAAAATTATTTTTTGACAGCCTTTTTTTAATTACAAGAGGTAGGACATTTATCATCTGTTTTCTTGGGGCTTTAACCATCTGTTTAACTCCACTACTCTTACTTTTGTAATTCTTGCCGTGCTCTTCACATTTGCAATGGTTATAGTCCATTCCAAATTCCTCTCTGTACATCTTCTTTTTTAGCAGGATAAACGGCTCGAATATGTCTGTTTTTATATTGTATCCAATGAATTTGAGCTTATTTGAAACGCTTCATAAATAGGTTTTCATTTGCATATTGCTTCTGAATGGCTACGACGTTGTTATTCATTTGTAAATCTACCACATCAAATTCCAGGCAAGGATTATCGTATTGTGTTTCATTGTTATCACAGGAGGTAGCCATCAACAGAATGCTACCTCCCATAATTATTGTGTTCAATAGTTTCATTTCTTAGCTTTTTATTTAAGCCTCTAAATTACGAGTTTAGCATCATACCTCAAGGCTTTAAAATAAAGATAATATTTACTTAATATGCTATTTTTAAAGATCACCTCAACACCTCATGCAATACTTTCAAAGATTTTATCTCTTTCAAGGAATTACTATGAATCTGGTAAAACTGCAGGATAATTTGAAGGAGTGCACGTCTTTCTTTACCATTTAATGCAATAGGGTCTGATAAAGTGCCAGACAAGAGTTCATCTAATTTAGCCTCTGTTAACACATCTATTTTAGTGCTATGGTAGGGCTTCAATTCGCTTAGTATTTCATCCGCATTGGCAGCTGAAAAGCCCAGATATACGCTTAAATCATTTAGAAACTGCAGATGGAAATTATTATAATCTGTAGATTTTCGGTCGAAAAAGAGCAGGCTTTCTTGCAGGAATTCGAACATGCCGCTATTAGGTTCTTCTTCACCTCTTAGTAAATTACTTAAAATTTCCGCAATAAAAATGCCTATGGTAGATTTTGTAATCTGATAAGGAATGCTTTGGAATGGTTGCCTGCATTTAATTTCAGAGATTCTGTTAATGCTGCTGTTGGCTTTTTTATAGACAACTAAATCCAGTAGTGTAAGAGGCTGAAAAAGTGCTATTTTATTTTTAGCTTTCTGCTTTCGTACGCCATTTTCTATATAGGATTGCACGCCAAATTCCTCCGTATAAATATGGACAATTATTGAGCTTTCTCCATACTTAATGTGATTTAAAACAATGCCTCTGGTTTTGTGTAACATAATGTACTTGCTGATGACTTGAAAGACAACTTATCCAAAAAATATAACTTGAGTAAATGCTAAACTTTCTTCTTTATCTTTTGCCTTGATGCAAAAGAAACAAAAAATCAAGACAAAAAGATGCTTCCACGCTACAATGCATCGCGCCCCCCGCCTTTTTGTCAACCAGCGCGCTCTCTTCGAGCAATTGTTTTCAAATAAAATGGAGATTATTTTTTTCTGAAACTACAGCAGTATATCAAGATTACTACTTTTCAAAACTGGCTAATATTTCAATATCTATCTTTCAATTAAGGTAAGTTTTGCTGCCATGGTTCGTGTCTCACGAAACATAAAGCCAAAACTAGTTAGTTTTCCAATCCCTACATTTGAATTAAGTTAATTATAAGTTATTTTATCTATTTTAAACAAATTATATTCAGGTTTGTGAGACACAAACCTAGGCGGAACGTCAAGTTAGATTAAAAAGTAAACTTAATTAACCACTGCAAACTTAGTTTGGTAAGTCTCGGTGCCATCCTCATTAACAGAAAACACAATATAAACCCCTCTTTTTACTCTGAAGCCTGAATAATTACTCAAATTCCAGCTGAAAGTACCACCATTTGCTTTACCTTTATGAATAAGGTTGCCTGCTAAATCGGTAATCATCACCTCATTATTATACGCCAAGCCTCTAATGGTAACTGAATTGTCTCTCGCTAAATTTACTGGATTAGGGAAAACCTCCACCGTAGAATGAGTGTTGAAAGCGCTAGTTGCATCTGTTCTGTAAGACAAAAACTGGCTGCTGGAAGCCATAAAAACCTCACCATTGAGCGGATTTATGCTAATTTGTGAGATATTCTCTTCTATTATAGGACTGTTAGATCTTCTCAAATGCAATAAATTTTCATTGATATTCTCATCAAAAAGCCATAATCCATCCCTTGTGCTCATCCATTTTCTGTTGCCTCCATCAATGGAAATCTGGTTTACTCGTATTTCATCAAATAGAAAAAAGCCCTCCAAAATAGGGCGTAATACATCCACCGATTGCTCTGCCAAAACACCTTGAAAATTGGTAAAAAAGCAAGCGCCATTAGCAGTAGCGATCCACAAGTTTCCTGATAAATCTAAACTTAAATCCGTAACTACATTTGAGGGAAGATTACCATTGCCTACAGTTGAATTTAGCATACGGCTTGCACTATTATTTGAATTGGTAACATACACTCCATTGTTGGTAGCAAAGTACAGATTTCCATTAAATAGAATTTCAAAATCGTTTATTTGAGTGGCAGGATTAAGATCCAGATTAAACAGTGCATCATTTGTATAATTGTAAGTTACCCATTCATTATTTTCTGACCTTCCCAATAGCCAAAGATTGGTTTGCTGATCTGTAGCTAAGGCACGCCAGTCATTATCAGCTAAGGCTGATGTGGAGGGTAAGGAGTTGATGGTCTCAGAATCCCAACTGTATAGCCCTTCATTTTCTGCCAAAAATATAGCATTTCCAGTAGATAAATCCAGCGTTAGATCTTTAAATAAAGGCAAGGGATCATTATTTATGGTGCCAACATACCTCCATCGCCCGTCTAAAAAATAGGAGAAGCCTGGCACTTCTTCATTTAAAGTAAACGTAAAGGCCTCAATCTGCTTTAATACAGTTGGCTTGCCTTTCGGGCCTTGGGGAATGATGGATTGAGCATTGCTTTCAGTTACCTTCAGCAGTCCTTCAGAACCTGAGGCAATAAAAAAGTTGCTACCCTCAGATATAAAATCATTGAGAGCATTATTTTCATTACTGATGAAAATAGCTTCAAAAGAATTGTTATTGAATTGATATACTTTATTGTTAGCTAATAACCATAATTCATTATTACTTATAGCCAGATTATTAATACGATCGGTACTCTGATATAAGGTATCCCATTCTTCATTGATCAACTGATAAACAATTGCATTATTTGCGATGGATATGATATTCCCTTCATAAACGGCAGTTTTTAAAAGAGGGATTTCCTCTGTAGTAGAGATAGGATTTCTCTCCCAATTCTGAAAATCCTTGAGGTTCACTTCAGCATTTAATGAGCCTGTCAACAGGCCTTCTGAGGTACTTAAGTATAATAAAGTTCCATCAGATTGGATGTGAGAAATGCCAAGAGGATTGCCGGATGCGCCTAAATTGCTATAAAAATCAATGAGTTGCTTTTCCCTGCTATTAAACAATACTACGCCAAACCCAGTACCTAAATAGGTAATATCATTTTGATAAAATATAGAATTGATTCTTTTTGATTCTGTTATGTCCGCATCTCTAATAAGTTGAAAGCTGCTGATATTTAAATCTTGATCTAAGATATCAATAGTTCCATCCTGGTAGCCAATAATCAATTGATTTTGTACGGGGATAGCTGTTATTGCGGTGATTTGTAGTCCGGAAAGGCCGTTTGTAGTGTTGATCGTATTAATACTTTCATCTTCCAAATCATAATAAAACAGGCCATTACTTCCTGCAGCGAAAATTTTATTATCTAATTGAGCAATTAGTTCTGAGTTAGAATAATCTGCATGATTTCTCCATGTGCCTAAGGGTATATCCTGTGCTGGCAATATTTGAGTCAGCAGCAGAAGGGTAAAAAAAAAGACCAGGTTCTTCCACATAGGGTTTAATTCTTTAAATGTGTTGCTAATAAAGGCTTTCATGAAAGAATAGTTATCAGGCCACATAATAGACTTTTTAGCTAGAAATTCACTTCTATTTTTGGCTGGAATTCTCAAGGAAACACCCCTATAATCCCCTCGAGGGGATAAACTCTTCGATTTAAGTAAAGCAAAATCAATGAGTTGTATCTGCATTTTTTTCATTTTAGGAGATAAAAATTTAAGAAAATCGTATCTATTTAATTATTAAATGTAGCTCAATCACAGCGATACCCCGCCAGCTGGTTGGGGGCTTGGGGGTACCCTAATTGATTGATATAATTTTACCATTACAATAAATATTAACAGCTACTTTGACTAACGTTCAGGAGCATAATTGATTTCATATCCTATTTATTTAAAAAACATTTTCTGCATCGTGGTTCATATTTATCCTTTTCCCCTAGCATCACTTTTTCCTTGTTAGCTGTCAATCGGTAAGAGTAGGTAGCAATACCACCACATTGTGCACAAATAGCGTGTACTTTAGTTACGTATTCAGAAATAGCCATTAGTTCCGGGATTGACCCGAAAGCTTTTCCGCTGAAATCCATATCTAAGCCTGCAATAATTACCCTTTTGCCCTGATTAGCTAATTTATTAACTACACTTACAATTTCTGCATCAAAAAACTGTGCTTCATCAATTCCAACCACTTGTGAATTCCCAGCTAATAGTAAAATATCCTCTGCAAAGTCTACCGGGGTAGAGCGGATACGATTTTTATTGTGTGATACCACTTCGGTATCATCATAGCGGGTATCTAATTTTGGCTTAAAGATTTCTACCCTCTGCTTAGCAATTAAAGCACGGTTGAGCCTGCGAATTAATTCTTCAGTTTTGCCACTAAACATGGAACCACATATTAATTCAATCCAGCCTTTTCCTTTTAAATTACCTCCCTCTTCTCTTCCAATATGTGGTTCTGTAAACATAATTTTATAATTGCTTGAGGGTACTTTTAATACCTTTCAGGTTTTTCTTTTTCATTAAACTTTCAGCTACATTTTCGCTTCTTTTAAATACAATGAAGTTAAGTTTTCATGTCAAATTCTGCCTGCAGCAGGCAGAACCAACCTTAAATCCCTATCTTTTAGGAGATAGAGAAGGTATTAACATAATAGCATTACTTAACTTTATATATTTTCATTAAAATCTGTCAACCACTTAATCCGAATAGTCCATGTGTGGAAACTTATTTGCTTCGGCTACTTTTATTTTTATATCACCCAATACTTTTGTTTGACAGCTTAACCTTTCATTTTCAGCTAACCTCTTCTGTGATCTATATTTTTTTTCAGGTTCTGTCAATTTGCTTAAGTTCTCCATTCCCTCTATAACAATCATTTTACAGGTGGTACAGCGCCCTTTTTTGCCACAAGCGTGCATCCAATCTATAAAGTTTTCGTGTATTAGCTGTAATGCCGTTTTTTCTTGGCTATTACTTATTAACTTGCGTTCATAAAGATTAGTAATGTGAATTTCAGGCATAATACTTTAATACAAAAAAAGGAAATTTAACAATGGAGAGCAAATTAAATCATCAGGCGATTGATGCTTATGCCAAAGCTTTTGCCAAACAAATTTGTCAATCGTTTTTTTATGAGACAACTCATATAACAGGTCAGGAAATATTAGCACTTTCTAAATTTAAGCAAACTAATTTAATTGTCTTAAAAAACCTGTTCAGAAAATGGAAAAAAGAGAATGCTAAACTACAGAGTCCGTACTTTGATTACCATAATGCTGAGGTGAAAAAAGCTATGACAGACTTTATGAATACGCTTTCAAGACATATTTCTATAAAAAAGGAGCATTTTGAGCCACTTCTAAAGGAATCTGTAAAAGACAGTATTCTGCTTGTTTTTTCTCCTTACGACTTTTTCTCTAAAGAAATTAATCAGAGAGACGGCAGTAGGATCAGCCTGAATGATTTGAAAGATTTGAAAAAGTACATTAAAATAAATGATTTTCTTTTAGATGGCTTGATCGAAAAATTTAAATCTCATAAAATGGAGATTGCTTTTAATGATGAGGCCTTTGAGTTATTCAATGAGGTTTGTAGTCAGTCTGATGATCAGCCGGAGGACATCCAGCCCTATTTGCAGGCATTTTCTGAGGAATTGCCTATTACGATTTCAGACATTTATTTAGAAAATGGTAACGGGCAGGAAGCTTCTGAAAGTATTGGAGAAAAGGGAACGTTGAATGATGTATTTAAGCAGCCGGAAAAACCTTCTTTAGCAGATAGGTTATCGAAAGGAAATGCTAAAAATTTAAAGCAGCAGTTGACGCTGAATCAGCGCTTTATGTTTGTAAATGAGTTGTTTGATGGAAATCAGAAAGAATTTATGACTGCGCTGGATGAAGTAGAGGCTATGGATAATTACAAAGAAGCCTATGCATTTATCAAGAAGTCTTATGTCGCTAAATACGAATGGGATTTAGAAGCTGAAGAAGTACAGGAGTTTATGGAGCTTGTGGGTAAGCGTTTTTCTTAAAAATAAAGTATGACTTTGTATTGAATTTTTAGAAACAGTCCTAAAATGAATATTAGATAGTTTTATAAGTTAAATATATTTTTATTCAATGGCCTATTGGATGAATATTCTCTTAAACTAAAAATTCTTTTAAATCTTCCAGCTTTATATTGCCTTCATAATATGCTTTACCAAAAATAACAGCAAATATGCCCATATCATTTAGTTTCCTGATATCATCAATATTTCTTACTCCACCACTGGCAAGGACGCAGATTTCAGGAAATTCTTTTAGAATTCTTTCATAGAGCTCAAAAGATGGGCCCGAAAGGGAACCTTCCTTACTGATATCAGTGGTTTTAACATATTTCAGTCCTCTTTCATAAAAATAACCAATATGCTCAATGATATCTATATCAGTATTTTTTTTCCAGCCTTTGTAAGCAATTTTACCATCAAGCGCATCGGCTCCTAAAGTTATTTTTTCGCGGCCATAAGAAACAATCCAGGAAGCAAATAAATCTTTCCTTTCTACTGCTATACTTGCCGCTGTAATATAGTCAGCACCATATTCATAGGCTTTGCTTATATCGCCATCTGTATTAATTCCTCCTGTGAAATCAAGTTCCAAATCAGTATAACCATGTATGGCTTCTAAAACATGGTAATTAACTGGCGATCCTTTTTGCGCTCCATCCAAATCAACCAGGTGTACTACTTTTATACCATGGTCTTCCAGTTTACGAGCCACATCAATTGGACTTCCATCATAGACCTTGGCATCCTCAATATTAGCACCTTGCGCACGAATAATTTTTCCGTTCTTAACAGCAATTGAAGGTATGATTTGGATCATTATTTAGTAATTTAGCTTTTGTAAATCTTTTTAATTTATATAGAATCTTCCCTTTATTGTAGTTAATTTTATTACAAGGGCTATGAAACTACACTTTAAAATTGAAATTTACAAAACTTTCTTGCGGATTTGAAATGATTTATTTTAAGTCCTTATTATTATTTTATTATTTCTGAATTTTAATCAATAATTATAATCTGCTTCTGAAAATACCCCAATGAATTATTACGAACAACAAATACATGATAGATTAAGACGATTTGTCCCCGAAATGGCTGTTCAAGAGGCATTTTTATTATGGCAGGAGGCACCCTTCCGATTTGTAATTTCAAAAGCCCGCAATACCAAGTTGGGTGATTTTAGAAAAAAGCCTTCAGAAGATTTAGCCGTAATAACAGTAAATGAAAACTTGAATACTTATGCATTCCTGGTTACTTATGTGCACGAGGTGGCACATCATAGGGTTTACTTACAATATAAAAATAAAGTGTTGCCACATGGAGTTGAATGGAAACTCGCCTTTAAGGAATTGATGAAACCTTTTCAGCATTCAGAGATTTTCCCTTCGAATGTTTTATCAGCATTAAGAAAATATATGATTAATCCTAAGGCAAGCTCCCTATCTGATATAAATCTGGCGGCTGCTTTAAAAGTACACGATTTAGATGCCAACCCATTAGAGATAGCACTGATGCAACTAGATTTAGGCGTTAAGTTTAGTCTGGAAAATAAAGTTTTTAGAAAACTGGAACCTCGGAGAACGCGAATTAAATGTGAGGAAGTAAAAACTGGCAAAAAATATTTAGTGCATAAAATGGCTATGGTTATTCCGTGCCCTGAATAGGCAAGGTAATTTAAATATACTATCCCTAATTACTAATTTTCTTCTATCCTAGTTTTAGCGCAGCGAACTACGGATTACTTAATACAACTGAGTCTGCGACTCATGTCATGTGTTGGTTCATTTAAAAGAACATTTAACTAATAAACTATTTCAATTCGAGTCAAAGACTCTATACTATTAATAAATCCTTAGAACTCTGCGGAACTCTAAGGATAGTTTTTTTATGATTAGTTTTAGCCAATTCTCATTTGTACTGCCTGCTCAATTTTAAAGCAAAAGTCAATGGGCTTAAGGGTTCTCCAATTCATGTGATCAAACTGACCTCCAAAATTAATATAATAGTCTACATTGAAGTTGGTCCACTCTTCCGTCACAAAATCTCTGAAATTAACTGCCACAATCCAACCTTCTTCTACTTCTTCAAACCACTCTTCATAATAGCAGTCATCTGATCCATGGAAATTTAATATATTCTCCCCTATTAAAATAAACTTGTTGATGCCCTGAAGCAACATATGCTCTATAATATTTCTCTTCAAGTGCATAATATCATTATGCAGAGCATCATTCCATTCACCAATCATCTCAATTACTGCATAACCATTTTCATAATCTGCAAAAAGTATTTTGATATAAAGTGTTTCTGAGCCAATTCCATCCCATGCAGGATCTATGTAGTAGCCATAAATAGTATCAGTATATAGCTCATAATTATATTCCTTTCCATGAAAAGGAGAGAGCAAATCCGATGAGGAATCGTAAAATTTTAACCAGTTGTAATAGGGTTCAATATGATGCATTAAAAAGCTATAATTTGAGATTGATACTATTTGTAAGTACTCAGAATAGATATTTAGCCAAAAAAGTTTTCATAACTACTTTTTTTTCAATTATTATGAAGCCTTTTGCTGATGATAGAGCGTTAAGCCTGCAATAGGGCCTTCAATAATTTTGCCTATTATTAAATTGTTCTCAGTGAGCACCTGTCTCAATATGCTATTCGCATGGTAAGCAACACCACCTACAAAATGAATAGGTATTTGCTTATGATTCTCAAACTTCAATACCGATTTATCCAAAAATGCCTGAAAACTGGTTCTGATAAGATTAAAAACATATTTGTGCGAAATATTTTCAATAGCAAAATGAAAAAATTGTGCTAAATACCTATTAGGGTAGGGCTTTTGATAAATATGATGGTTAACAACGCTTTTGTCTATAGAAGGGTAAGTTGCAGCAAATTTAGAAATTAAATCACCTGGCAGTTCTCTTTCCAAATAAGCCTTGATGAGTTGTTTCCCAATGTATGCTCCACTACCCTCATCGCCCAAAACATACCCTAAAGAAACCATTTCCTCAGTAATTTCATTTCCATTATACACACAGGCATTGGAACCAGTGCCTAAAATGCAGCTGACACCAACCTCACGTAAACATGTGGCTCTAGCTGAGGCTAATAAATCATGCTGCACCTCAATTTTATCGGTCTTGAAGTAGTTTGAAAGCCCTGCCCTAATTTTCTCTTTATTTTCTAAACTTCCACAACCTGCACCATAAAAATGGATTTGGCTAATTGGTTCATCAAAACTATACTTCAACTCATTTGTTAATAAGTCGTTTAACATATCAGATGAAATATGATAAGCGTTAATACCGCTTGATTTGCTTTGGGTTATTTTGCCCTCTGTACTTATCCAACGCCAATCAGTTTTACTTGCGCCACTATCAGCAATTATTTGCATGTTTTCTTTATAATTAATTTATATGTAAATTTAACATCCTTCATATTTTATCTAACTTGTAAACTCATAAATATTATTATTGTGAAAAATAAAATTTTAGAATTATTGGGAGTAGATAAATTTATTGATACAATCCAGAAAATCATAGAGATAAGAATCTCCATGATTAAGGATGAAATTGAAGAAAAAGTTTCCAGTACTCTTGCGAAGCTTCTACCATTATTGCTATTTTTAGTAAGTGTAACCACCTTAGTATTGTTTGCTAGTTTTACGCTGGCATTTTATTTTGCTCAGGAGTTTAATAGTATGGTAAAAGGCTTTGGATTAGTTTCCTTAATCTATTTAGTAATTTCAATAATATTTTTCCTTGTGAAGGATAACAAAAATCTAAAGGAAAAGCTTAAGTCAGAGATTAAAAGGAGAAGTTAAAGCAATTTTGAAAATAAAATTTAATTTAATGAGTGATTCAAATCAATTAAAAAATAAACAAAAGCAATATCAGCAAGAATTGTCTGATCAGGTAAAAGAACTTTCAGGCAAGGCTGGGGATTACGGTAAAACTGCTTTAATGGTGGCTGGAGGAGTTTTTGTGGCTTATCAATTGGTAAAACTTTTTACTAAATCTAAATCAAATAAAACTACCGTTTATAGAGAATCTTACGAAGATGAGAGGGAGGTAGATAATGCTCAGCGTATTATAATTAGAAGAGACGATAGCTCCCCAGGTGTATTTGATGTTTTTAAAGCGGAAATAGGCGCTATGTTGTTAGCTTTGGCAAAAGATAAAATTTTAGATTTTATAAATCAGATAGAGATTAATAAGAATAATGCATCAGAAGAGGATACTCAATAAGCTCCAGGTTGAAGCAAACGACTCGAAGAAATCTTTTGCCTTACTCATAGATCCTGATAAAATAAAGGATTTATTAGAATTGCAGAGAATTATTCACACTGCCATAGAAAATGAGGTGGATTATTTTATGGTGGGGGGTAGTTTAATATTATCTGATTTTTTAGGCCCCTGCATCTCACATATTAAATCACAAACAGAAATTCCTGTTATTCTTTTCCCGGGAAACAATCAATATATAGATTTGCAGGCTGATGCTATTCTTTATTTATCGCTTATTTCAGGAAGAAATGCCGATTTATTAATAGGTCAGCACGTATTATCTGCTCCCATACTAAAGCGAAGCAAAATAGAGGTACTACCTACAGGCTACATGCTGATAGATGGAGGAAATAAAACATCTGTTTCCTATATGAGCAATACCAACCCGATTCCGAAAGATAAATACGACATTGCTATGAGCACTGCTATTGCAGGAGAGCTTTTAGGTCTGCAATTAATTTACATGGATGCGGGTAGTGGCGCAGAAGATACAATTTCTGAACGCATGATTGCTTCTGTAAAGCGAGCTATTGATATCCCCTTAGTAATTGGTGGAGGAATCAATTCTGTACAAAAAGCAAAAAGCGCCTGGAAGTCAGGCGCTGATGTTATTGTAGTAGGAAATGCTATCGAGAGCAATCCTGAGTTGTTAATTGAAATTACTGAAGCAAAATCACTAATTAATAAAAGATTAAACGTTCATTAAAGATTCTCTTCTTCTCATTTTACCGGCAGGAATGCCAAACATCATTTTAAATCTTCGGCAGAAATAGGCTGTATCTTTATATCCTACTTCCTGACCAATGTCCCTGATGCTCTTTTTGCTTGTTCTCAACAAAGTAACAGCTTCCTCCATTCTTTGGTACTCAATATAATCCTGAGGATTTATGCCAGTTAGCATTTTAAAGTACTGGCCTACGTAGTCTTCAGACACATTAGCCACTTCTGCTAATTTCTTATTAGAAAGATCACCGCCTAAATGCTCGTTAATATAATTAAAGATGTCAATTAATCTTGGATCTTTAAAATAAGTACTATTAGTAGCTAATTGCTCAACAAATAATTTATTTCTAACGATATGTCTAAAAACTTCAATTAATAAATGCTCAGTAAGCACCTTTACCATTCTTTCAGAACCAGGCTCGTCAGTCTTTATTTCGTCAAAAATTCTATCATGTAATGATTTAACGGTTTCATTCTTAAAAGTGAATGGCGGTATATCGAGAGAGGCGAAAAAATTAACTGAATCAAAAACTTTAGCTTCAAATGAAATATAACTGAAGCTGTCTCCACCTTCTGCCAATAACTCATCATGACTCATGGAAAGAAAATATTCTCCTTTGTTAGTGATAAAATTATCATTGGTAACTGAAGCAATCTGGCTTCCTCTTCCGTAAGTAATCTGTTGAGATTTTCCTCCAGGAATGAACACGAAATCGCCTTCTTTTACTAACAGTTTTTCTTCACCCACTAAAACTTCACCTTTATTCACAAGTATAAGCTTGTTTTCCACCTCGTATAGGTTGTTTACGGTAACAGGTTTCAGTATTTTAATATTCTTGGCTTTAACGAATTTAACGCTAAGCGATTCTATGATTTTGTTGTAATCTTCCATTATCTTGTTTTATGAATGGATATCCTTTGAAAAGTAAAAAAATATTCTAGATATATTGTACGAATCTAATTAAAGATGGTTATATATCAAAATTTAAAAAATACATAATCCTACATTTAATGTAAGATTATGATGAGTAACGAACTAAAACGGATTATCTTATTTTAAGATACTTCTAGATATCACAATTTTTTGAATTTCTGAGGTACCTTCATAAATCTGCGTGATTTTGGCATCTCTCATCAATCTTTCTACGTGATACTCTTTTACATAACCATAACCACCATGAACCTGTACAGCTTCTACCGTAGTGTCCATTGCTACCTGCGAAGCATATAATTTAGCCATTGCACCAGCCAGGGAAAAATCTTGCTTAGTGTCTTTCAACCAAGCAGCTTTTAAACATAATAATCTCGCGGCTTCAATCTGAGTAGCCATATCAGCTAATTTGAAGGCAATAGCCTGATGTTGATTAATTTCTTTACCAAAAGCTTTTCTTTCTTTTGAATATTTTAGGGCTAACTCATACGCACCTGATGCTATACCGAGCGCTTGAGCTGCAATACCAATTCTTCCGCCATTTAAAGTGGCCATGGCAAAGTTGAAACCAAAACCATCTTCGCCAATTCTGTTTTCTTTTGGTACTTTAACATCCTGGAACATCAAAGAGTGAGTGTCTGAGCCTCTGATCCCCATTTTCTCTTCTTTTTTACCAATAACAAAGCCTTCGGTATCTTTTTCTACTATAAAAGCATTAATCCCTTTATGGCCTTTATCTTTATCTGTATGTGCAATAACTAAATAAACAGATGCGCTATTACCGTTAGTAATCCAGTTTTTGGTGCCATTTAATAGGTAATGGTCTCCTTTATCTTCGGCAGTAGTTCTTTGAGAAGTGGCATCAGAGCCAGCTTCTGGTTCAGATAAACAAAAAGCACCAATAATTTCACCTGTTGCTAAACGTGTTAAATATTTTTCTTTTTGTGCTTCAGTACCATATTTATCTAATCCCCAGCAAACCAAAGAATTGTTTACTGACATGCAAACTGATGCAGATGCATCAATTTTAGAAATTTCTTCCATGGCTAATATATAAGAGATGGTATCCATTCCACCACCATTATATTTAGGATTTACCATCATACCCATGAAACCCAGCTGCCCCATTTTTTTAATTTGTTCAGCGGGAAATATCTCTTTAGTGTCTCTTTCGATAACACCTGGTAATAATTCATTTTGTGCAAAATCTCTTGCGGCTGCCTGAACAGCTAAATGCTCTTCTGTGAGTTGAAAGTTCATTAGTTACAATATTTTAAGTAATAGTAGGAGAAACAGGGTGTTTCCCCCAAAAGTTTTGCAAATATAGGAAAAATCCACTAATCTCTACTACCTAAGAACATCATGATATAATAAACCAGTGTAACCAATGATGCAATTGCAGCTACTACATAAGTCATGGCTGCCCATTTTAAAGCATCTTTGGCCATATCATGCTCCTGGGAGCTGGCAACACCTGAGGTAGTCATCCAAGCAAGTGCTCTTTTGCTGGCATCAAACTCTACTGGTAAAGTGATAAATGCAAATAAAGTGAAAACACTATAACAGCCTATGATAACGAGTAGTGCTATTTCAGGATTTATCATACCTTGTAAAAAGAAGGCGCCAAATAGCATAGCCATAAAAACGAAATTGATAATTTTTGCACTTACGTTTTGAATAGGCACCATGGCTGAGCGCATTTCTAAAAACGCATAAGCTTTAGCATGTTGTACTGCATGGCCTACTTCATGAGCTGCAACGGCTACGGCTGCCGCAGAACGGTGTGAATATACCTCTTCACTTAAGTTCACAGTTTTGTTAGCCGGATTATAATGATCTGTTAATTGGCCGGCCACTGACATCACCTTTACATCATAGATTCCATTGTCCTTTAACATCTTCTCAGCAGCTTCTTTACCTGAAATTTGAGAATGTAAAGCTACCTTGGAGTATTTTTTAAACTTATTTTTCAAACGTGATTGCACCGCATAACTTACGATGGCAAAAACCACTAAAATTACTATTAGAAACATTTTTTTATTTTTTTAATTGTTTGATTATTTGGGTGGTGGAGTAGCCTTTTACCAGATCGATAGTTTCTACTTTTCCGCCATTTCGCAATACGAATTCTGCCCCAACAATGTTGCTTATATTATAGTCGCTTCCTTTAATTAATATATCCGGAATTAAGGTTTCAATGATTGCCTCTGGTGTATCATCGGAGAAAAATGTAACAGCATCTACAAAGCCCAAAGCAGCCAAAATCCTGGCCCTTGCCTGTTCATTATTTACTGGTCTGTTTTCCCCCTTAAGTTTTTTCACAGAACTATCCGTATTGATAGCCACAATGAGTTTGGTTCCTTTGGTGGCAGCTTTTTCTAGATAATCTACATGACCAAGATGTAGAATATCGAAACAGCCATTGGTAAATACTATTTTTTCACCTGCAGCCTTCCACTTATCTACAAGCAGACTTAATGTTTGAGAATTTAATATTTTATCAGCTGTTGGCATATTCTAGTTTTGAATTCCTTTTTGGTATAATCATGCTTAGGAAAAAAGAAATTATCCCTACCAGCATAATGGCCAAAGAGTTTGTTGTGTGTAAAAGGAAAGCAAAAAATATACCATCTTCTGCCGAGACGCCATATAAAAGTAGGCCAGCACTCATTAAATAATGAAATGCACCTATTCCCCCTTGTACTGGGGCTGCCATGCCAACACCTCCTAATACCAGCATTGTAAAACCTGCCACAATACCTAAATGTGAAGTCTCTTCTAAGCTAAATATTACTACGTAGGTCATTAAATAATAAAGCACCCAGATGAAGAAGGTGGAAAGCCAAAAAGCAAGTGGTTTTTTAAGATGTCTAATCGACATTATTCCTTCCACTAACTGTCGCATAAAAGCTATCACTTTATTGTAGAGTAAGTTGCTTTTCAGCTTATGGTGATTAATTTTAATGATATAAATAAGGAGAGCACCCAAAGCTGCTAGTATAAGACCGATATAAATTAGGGTATTATAATTGGACTGAATTCCTTCAGTTTTTTGTGAAATTAAATCTAATAAAAAAGCGCTGAATCGGTCAAACTCCAGGATTAATGTAATAAAGACAATAGTAATTAGGCAGAGTAAGTCAATAATTCTCTCTGTAACTACGCTACCTATGCCTTTACTTACCGGTACATCATCTGTATTCTTTAGAATTCCACATCTTGATATTTCTCCCATCCGCGGCACTACAAAATTTGCCAGATAGCCTACCATAACGGCCAAAAAAGTACGGGATGTTTTCAGATGATATCCCATAGGTTCTAAAAGCATGTTCCATCTGTATGCGCGTATTAAGTGACTTAAAATAGCAAGAGTTACAGAAAGATAAACCCAGCGAAGGTCGGCTTTTCTGAACCTTACAAGCATATCTGAAAAGTCTATATCTTTATATAAATACCAAAACAACCCAATGGCTATAGCTAAGGTGATGGTATATTTCAGGAAAGATTTAATTCCTTTTCTCAATGCTTAATTCATTTTATTGTTAGCATCAGGAAATATTAATGTAGGCTTATAGGTTTTAGCCTCTTCAAAAGCCATATGAGCATAGCTTATAATTATAATAATATCACCTACCTGTACTTTCCGTGCTGCAGGCCCGTTAAGGCATACCATACCGCTGCCTCTTTCACCTTTAATCACATAAGTTTCCAGTCGCTCACCGTTATTTATATTAACAATTTGCACTTTTTCATTTTCAATAACATTAGCGGCATCCATTAGATCTTCGTCTATTGTAATGCTCCCTACGTAATGTAATTCAGCCTGAGTGACCTTCACTCTATGAATTTTTGACTTTAAAACCTCAATTAACATAAATTATCCTTTCAATTGGGCGGCAAAGTTATGAAATTAAATACATGTTATCTATTAATCTCACATTTCCTATATATCCCGCTATGCATAAAACCGTATCGGGTTCAGAGTAGTTCTTTTGTTTGGGTTTTAAATCCACATCATTTACTATATCAAAGTATTCTAATTGGGCAGGGTGCTCTTTAAAAATATTTTTTACAGCTTCTAAGGTTGCCTCTCTAGTGGCACCTGAGAGCAATAATTTTTTAGCATGAATCAAACTTTGATAAAAAATAACGGCATCTTTCCTTTCCTGAACATTTAACCTGCCATTACGAGAGGACATAGCTAAGCCATCTTCCTCTCTTTCTATAGGAACGGCTTCAATTTGCACATTGAAAAATAATTCATAGACCAGCTTTCTGATAATGGCCAATTGTTGTAAATCTTTTTGACCGAAAAAGGCATAATCAGGCTGAATGATGTGAAATAATTTACAAACTATTAAGGCCACACCACTAAAATGGTTGAGACGAAAGGCTCCTTCCAAAATTTTATCTAATTCACCAAAATCAAATTTCAGGGTAGATGAAGTATGATACATCACATCATCAGAAGGTGAGAAAAGTATATCACAACCAACAGATTTCAGCTTTGTGGCATCTTGCTCCAATAATCTGGGGTAATTTTTCAGGTCATCTGCATTATTAAATTGAGTAGGGTTAACATAAATGCTGCAAATAACAATATCAGCTTTTTTTTGCGCGGCTTTTAACAAGCTTAAATGACCATTGTGAAGGGCACCCATTGTTGGCACAAAAGCGATCGTTTGGCCATTGGCGCGGTGTTTTGATATAACCCTTTGTATATCAGTTATTGACTCACAATTTATCATAAAAAATGCGCTAAATTAGAAATATTATGCACAAAACTAGCTTTTTGTTATAAATTTTAATGGAAATAGCGGAATTTTTTGTATTTTTGTGCTTCGTTTATGAGTTAATCAAATCCAATAAACATATGTCAAAGCTTCGAATTCTCTACGTAGCCAATGAAATTAATCCATTTTTAAAAACATCAGAAGTCGCAGATTTTGTAAGAAAGTTGCCGCAAGCCATGCAGGAAAGAGGCATGGAAATACGCATACTGGTACCGCGATTCGGACTTATTAATGAAAGAAAGAACAGATTACATGAAGTAGTGCGTTTGTCTGGAATTAATATTTCTGTTGGTGAAGAAGAAAAACCTTTAATTATAAAGGTAGCCTCTATTCCAAATGCTAAATTGCAGGTTTATTTTATCGATAATGAAGATTATTTCCAAAGAAAGTCAGTATTTCACGACAAGGAAAATAATTTTTATGCAGATAATGATGAAAGAGCAATTTTCTTTTGTAAAGGAGCGTTAGAAACTGTAAGAAAACTGGGCTGGGCACCAGATATTGTACATTGTAACGATTGGATGACAAGTCTGATTCCAATGTACCTTAAAACCACTTACAAGAACGATCCAATATTTAAAGATGCAAAATCTGTATTTACTATGTATAATACGGAATTCTCTCATAAATTTGGGACTGATTTGCTAGATAAGGTAAAAATGCTTGATATTGATGATAGCATGTTATCGAATTTAGAGTCAGGCGATTTTGAAGGGTTTATCAAAATCGGTGCGGAGTACGCAGATGCAGTAATAAAATCAGGGGATGAGTTTAAAGAAAATTTGGATGAATTATTTTCAACGTTTGATGAAGATAAAAAAGTTGATACCATTGAAAAAGGTGAGGGATTCTCAGAATCTTATTTCAATCTATATACAGAATTGGCGGGTTAAACCTGCTACCATTCTAGGGCCAGTATTTCTGCTGGCCCTATTTTTCCAATCATGTGAAGAACCTATTGAAGTTTCAGGACCTTTAGTTCCAGGAGGCGATAACACGGACCTGCGGTTTATTGAGCTTCCGCTGGAAATGTCTCAGTATGCTTTTGACACTGCAATAGTGAGTTCCAATAATATTGATGGCTCTGAAGGTAGAATTTATATAGGGAAATATAGTGATCCTGAAATAGGAGATGTTTCACTTAGCGGAAACTTTGGATTGACCTTAGGATCTAATTCCACAAGAACTAATGTAGATGCTGCAGCTACAGTTGTAAGCGCTCGCTTTTATATGAATTACACTTATTTTTTGGGGGATGCCTTTGATACACCGCAGGGTTTTAAAATTAGCCAACTGGCGGATACGCTTAAGACGGGCGATTACATTATCTCATTTATTTATGGTATTATGAAATAGCTGCACAAACTCAAATCTCGAGTGATACCAGTGTGGTTATTTTACCTGTTAATCCGGATACTACGTACTGTTTCTATTGATCTCGATTTTGCCAATACTATGCTGGTAATATTGCCAATGACTGATTTGAGTAATGAGCAACTTTTAATGCATTTCGTGGCTTCAAGATTGAAACAACGGAAGGAAACGATAAAATACAGGGATTAAACTTAACTGCAGGAGCTTCATTCTTCGAGTTAATATATCAAAATCCTGCCGACACAGTAGAAAGAAGGTTAACGTTAAATTTAAGCCCTGTCAAGTTTTACGGAGGTTGATTTTCAACCGGGTTCGCTAATACCGGCCGATTATTCTGGTAAAAAGAGCTTTGAATTAAATGATCCTTCTAAAGTCTATTTCAATAATCTTTTAGGAATTACTCCACGTATTGCTTTAGCTTATTCAGAAGTTTTATTGATTCAGTTGATTTTATGTTAATTAATAAGGCGGAAATTGTGATTTCAAATCCTGACTTCTTGGTGAGAAATACTATTTGGAACAAAAATCCCACCAAATTTTGTTGTACCTTACATATTGGAAGAAAATGAAACAATAGATAGGGCTGGGGATGATTTAGGGCTATTCAAAGTAATTTTAATAGTAATGGTGGTCTGGCAGCCCAAAATGGAGCCACCTCACCTATTAGTTTGGGATATAATGATGCAGAAAAAGTAATTTCAGCAGATATCAGTTTCTTCTTGCAAGAAGTATATGAGAATCCTGATTTTTGGAGTAGCAATAATTCAATTGTTGCTACAGGTAGGTTCATAAGAAGGAACCCAGTTCCTTTTGATGAGGAGCCAAGTTTACTATTGGCTCTTTCAATAATTTTTTAGTGAATAAATCTGACATAAAATTGAGGATTTACTATACTACCTTTCAATAAAATTAAACTATTATGTGTGGAATTGTTGCTTATATAGGGCACCAAAAGGCTTCAGATATTATTATAAAAGGCCTAAAAAGACTCGAATACAGAGGTTACGACAGTGCAGGTATTGCCTTGATGGATAACGGCTTAAAGGTTTATAAGAAAAAAGGCAAGGTAAGTGAGCTGGAGGAATTTATTAAAGATAAAGATCTCCAAAGTACCGTAGGTATGGGCCACACTCGTTGGGCTACTCATGGTGAACCTAATGATGTAAATGCTCATCCGCATTTTTCGCAAAGCGGTAATTTAGCTATTATACATAACGGTATTATTGAAAATTACTCAGCTCTTAAAAAAGACCTGGAAGGAAAGGGTTATACTTTTAAAAGTGAAACCGACTCTGAGGTATTTATCAACTTCATAGAAGATATTTATAATAATAATGAAGGTAGTCGTTGAAGAGGCTGTAAGATTGGCGCTTACAAAAGTGGTGGGTGCTTACGCTATTGTTATACTTTCAAAGGAAAATCCTAATCAATTAATTGCGGCCCGTAAAGGTAGCCCAATGGTAATTGGTATAGGAAAAGGCGAATATTTTATTGCATCAGATGCCACTCCTATCGTAGAGTACACGAACGAAGTAGTGTATGTAAACGATTATGAAATCGCTTTAATTAAAGATGGTGAACTTACCATAAGAGATACTAAGGATGTTAAAATGACTCCTTATATTCAAAAGGTGGATATGGAATTGGAAGCCATTGAAAAAGGAGGCTACGAACATTTCATGCTAAAAGAAATTTTTGAGCAGCCTAAATCTATTAAGGATTGCTTTCGTGGTAGGTTAAATGCCAATACGGGACAGCTGGTGCTTGGAGGTATAAGGGAATATGCCAACGCCTTAATTAATGCTGAGAGAATTGTAATTGTAGCATGTGGTACCTCATGGCATGCCGGTTTAGTAGCAGAGTATATTTTTGAGGAATTCTGTAGAATTCCAGTAGAAGTGGAATATGCTTCAGAGTTCAGGTATAGAAACCCTATCATTAGAGAAGGTGATATTGTAATTGCTATATCGCAATCCGGTGAAACAGCTGATACTTTAGCTGCTATGGAATTAGCTAAGTCTAAAGGAGCGATTGTTCTGGGAGTTTGTAATGTGGTAGGGTCTTCCATTTCAAGGGTATCTCACGAGGGAGTTTATACCCATGCAGGCCCTGAAATTGGTGTAGCTAGTACAAAAGCATTTACGGCTCAATTGACGGTTTTAACTATGATTGCGCTTCGAATAGCCCATAGAAAAGGAACTATGTCAGAGCAACGTTATCATTCTATGTTGGCAGAACTTGAATCAATACCAGCCAAAGTAGAAAAAGCCTTAAAAACTGATGATCAGGTAAAGAAAATTGCAGAGTTATTTAAGGATTCACGAAATTTTCTATACTTAGGACGAGGTTACAATTTCCCTGTAGCTTTGGAAGGCGCGCTTAAATTGAAAGAGATCTCTTACATCCACGCAGAAGGTTACCCGGCTGCAGAGATGAAGCACGGGCCAATAGCTTTGATAGATGAAGAAATGCCGGTAGTAGTTATTGCCACCCGCGACAGTTCTTACGATAAAATTGTGTCCAATATCCAAGAAGTAAAAGCCAGAAAAGGAAAAGTGATTGCCATAGTATCCGAAGGTGATGCATTAATACCGGGTATGGTTGACTTTACCATTGAAGTACCGGGCACGCACGATGCCTTGATGCCCATGGTGGCTACTATTCCATTGCAGTTGCTTTCTTACCATATAGCAGTAATGAGAAATTGTAATGTGGATCAGCCGAGGAATTTGGCTAAGAGCGTTACAGTGGAGTAAAAGATATAGAAAATTTAAAGAAATGAATGGGGTTCGGTATTAAAGTTTGAACAAGTTTAATAAAGTTTGAACATGTTTATTAAAGTTTGAACAATGATTTGAGATAAAAGAGGCCTTAATTGGCCTTTTTTTATGTCCTTTACAATGGAAGATTCCTTCGCGTCTAAATTTTGAATAAAAACTTCTTTTCACAATATTTTTTGTTTAATAAAGTTTCACCTTTTTGTTTAAAATAGTTTGAACATCAATGTAAAATGTTAACTTTAAAAAAATTATTAAAATGGGAGCCCCTAAAAAATATAAAACCAAAATTAAAGACGGACAAGGTGTTGGTGAAGGTATTGATTATAAGCCTTGGTACGAAGCCACAGAATATGTTCCAAAAACTGGCATCTACACTTCTCCAGGAGAGCGAAATAAGAAACTAGGAAACAACACTAGAAAAAAGGGGATAACTATACCTCGAATTCACCATCTACTTTCCAGTTATGAAATCTTCCTATTTACAGTTTTTGATTTAAACCCTAATATTATTGACATAAGGGAACAATTTCCTTTATTGAAATTAGACGAAGTGAGTGATATTTTTAAGTATTTTAATATAAAGCAAATACAGTCAGACGAGCCACATGTATTAACCACTGATTTTTTAATTAGGTTAAAGGACAAGTCGGAACTTGCAGTGACTTTTAAGCCTACTGAATTCCTTAGTAAAAGGCAAATGCAATTATTTCAAGTAGAAAAAGAATACTGGCAAAGAAATGGTATTGAATGGAAATTGTGCACTGAAAAGGAATTACCTCAATCAAAAACGTATTTAAAAAATATTAATGAACTACATAATGACTTGAAGACCTTTAAAGATAAATCCATTTCATTCTATACTGTTGATGCCATTTATTCATTTGTAAATGAATGTTCAAATAACTTAAGAAATCATTCCTTATTAGAAGTGGCGCAAATAATTGATGAAGATTTACTACTTGATACAGGTACATCAGTTACTGTTTTTAAAGTCTTGATTGCGAAAGGAATTTTTCAATTAGACTTAAACCAAAATTTCTTTTCAGAAAATGTTAAAATCAGTCAAATCAAAATCTTAAAAAATGGAGCTCTTAGTAAATCAGATATTGCAGCATAATTCCAATTTCTATAGAGTTCTATACTTCAATGTCAAATTAGATATTTGCGTATTAATCAATTTAAGTGAAGAACAAAATCAACTGGAACATCTGGATATAGATTCGCTTACAAAACACAATTATACAGTTCCAACTAACCCACCTTCAAATTTTAATACCACAATCCTGAATGAAGTAATTTTAGAATTAAAAGATAAAACCTTGGAAAGGTGGGAAAAATCATGGCAGCAAATAAAAGATCTTGTCACAGATGAACCTAATATTTTTGAAACTTCCAATTTAAATAAAAAGTGCAAAGTGATTTCAGAACAGTATAATGTCTCTAGACATACTGTTAAGCGAAATATTTTCAATTATTGGAGAAATGGCAAGACAAAATATGCAATATTACCGAAATACTATCTTTCTGGCGGCAGAGGAAAAGAGAGACAAATAGAACAAAAAAATGCATTTACAATAACAGATAAAATAAAAGAGGAGATTCAAGCTGCCTATATTGCAAATCGACCCCAAGGTAAAGATGGTACCTTAAGAGGAGCTTATCTAAACTACATTAGATTAAAATATAAAAAGGAGTTTGATAATAAGGACACTAAAAATTATCCAAGTTTAACTCAGTTTTATTATTGGGGCACCAAAAAATTATCAAGCAGTGATAAATTGGCAATAGAAAAAGGGGTGTTATCAAGGGATAAAGACCATAGATTGGTAACCGGATCGTCTTATAACAGCGTTTTCGGACCTGGCATTTTTCAGATAGATTCTACCCCCTCTGACGTGGAAATTATATCCGAAATTGACTTAAGTGAACCAATTGGATGCCCTACAGTATATTTCGTTGCAGATATATTTAGTGGATTATGTACTGGAATTTATGTCACTTTAGAAAATCCATCTTACCACGAAGCTAGTACTGCTTTGTATTACAGTTTCAAAGGATTTTCAATATTTGCTAATGATATGCTACTCGGTACTTTGAACAAGTTTAATGTTGATGCAACTAGTGCGTTTTATCCTAGTAATTTTCTTCCGTATCAAATTGTTACGGATAATGGAAACGAATTAGTGAGTCGTAATTCGAATAATATTATAACTGATTTGAGTATTGATATTGAGAACAAGGAAGCTTACCGAGCCGATTTAAAAGGTTTAGTTGAAAATTTTTTTAAAATTTATCACAAAGATTTAAAATGTTTCCCAAAGGAAATTGGGTATAAAAATGCTTCTGAGGGTAGAAGAGGTACTCAAAAGGCTAGAAAAAAAGCTACTTACACTTTAAAGCAATATACTGCAATGATTGCTGTTGCAATGGCTAATTACAATCATAAGTGTTCATTGAAAAAATATCCGCTAGCTCCTGAAATGTTGAAGGATGGACTAGTTGATCCTTCACCAATCGAAGTTTGGAATTGGGGAATGAAAAACAGAACAGGATTACTTCGTTCTAGTGATATTTCAAATCTCAAGGAGTTAATGCTACCAAGAGCTGTAGGCAAACTAAATAAGCATGATCTCGAGTTTGAAAATATCAAGTATGAAACGCCCCTTCATAAGGATCTGCGGAATATACAGCAACAAACAGGAGAAGTCAAATTAAAATATGATATTTCATATAATCCGAATAATATGAATACCATTAATCTTTTCTTCAACAATGAAATTATAAAATGTAGCATTAATGAGCAGAAAAACCCGGGACTAATTAATAAAAGTTTAAAAGAAATTAGGGCTTTTAACAAAGTTCGAAAGAATGTAAAAAAAGAAAAAGAGCATGATAGAGATTCTGGAAGTATGGATATTTTAGATATGGCCGATTCATTTAAAAAAGAAAATGATAAGAAAAGAAAATCTAAAGGACAAAAAAGTACTAGTAAGGCCAAGGTGAGCTACAACAGGGAAAGAGAAAAAGAATACGATAGACAACAAAAAGAATTTAAATCCACAGAAGAGCCTAATTCAGATACAAAAATCATTGATATCAATACATCAAAAGAGAACAAAAGAATAGAAGGTGATATAGGTGATATCTTAGATGATATTTATAAAAATATGGACAATGAATAAATTACATGAAGCAGTTTATGTAAAGTCAGATAACCCTGATCATGAGGGTAATCCTTTGATTGAAGCTTTACCTAGGTTGAATAACATTAAAGATTACTTCCGATATTGTGCGACAAACTCCATACACACTAGAGAGGAAACAATTGAAAAGCCTTATCATATACGAAGAGATTATTTAAACCAGTTACAAAGAGATTTTGTATTGCCCAATTACGGAATTTGGGACGTATACCAGATGATTGTCAATGCACTTTTCACAAGCTATTCTTCTCGAAACCCTATTAAGGAAAACACCACAGAAAAAGTAATCAAGGATTATAGAGATTTATTACAAATAAAGGATCTGACAACAAAAGTTGCAGTAAGCAACAGTTGTTCTTTGTTCGGAATAAGTGGAATAGGAAAAACAACCGCTGTAAATCTGGCCACTAGCACTTTTCCTAAAGCAATATTGCATAAGAATTTAGATTGTGAAAATTTTATTCAGATTCCGATTGTGAAGGTAGAATGTCCAAAGGATGGTAGTATAAAAGACCTATGTCGATTTTTTTTTATAGAGCTTGATAAAATTTTGGGTGATTCCACATATGAAGAAGATTACTGCAAAAAAAAAGATTCTGAAAGTGATCGAGTTAACGCTTTATCTAAATTAGTTCTCAAACATCATATAGGAATTATAATAGTAGATGAAATACAACATTTGGATGCACAAAAAAGTGGTGGTGAAAAAAGAATGCTTCGCTTCTTTTTAAATTTAGATAATACATTAGGTATCCCTATCATGCTTGTAGGGACTAGAGACGGCATCGCAATATTCAAAGATGATGACAAACTAATTAGGAGATTTACTGCATCTGGGTTCTTGGAATGGAACCCTAAGCCAGAAGATGGGGAGTGGAAAAGATTTATTCAACGCCTCTTTATTTATCAGTATACAGATGAGAAAGCTGATGACAATATCGACTGGCCACGATTGTTTTATCATTATTCTCAAGGTATCTACTCTCGCGCATTCCAAATCTTTAAAATTGCGCATCATTTGGCCTTTGATTATAATAAAGAGAAATTTACCGTCTCCTTAATCAATCAAGTAATTAGGGAAAGGCTTTATATCGATGAGCCTCTATTTGAAATAAAGCGGAAAGATAAAATAAAGGAACGTAATTATAATTTCCCATTAGAAGAAATTGACTACACTGATTACAGATCAATAGAAGTAAAAAATAAATTAGTCGAAAAAAAGATTTCATCAAATATTTTCAAAGGCAAGGTAACAAAAACGCTAGAAAGAAATAAGGAATTAAGTGCACAAGAAATAGCAGATAAAATAATCTTAGATCTCACATCAAAACCTGAAAAAACTAAAACTGTAAGTAAAAAGAAGGATATTAATGAGGAAGAGGAAGTACTGGCTGCAAATACCTTTGCTAATCTATTTTGTGAAGATAAAGACGAGACCTATCAAAAGGTAAAGGAATTTGGGGATATTTTCGAATTCGAAAAATTTAGATTGTAAAAACATGCTTTATTATTGGCCTCATACATATCCTGATGAAATTCTATACAGTGTGATTGCCAGATATTTAAAAATTTCCGGAAGCCGAGGCCCCAAGCATTTATTACATAATCTTTTTGACAGAAAAAGTATTAGTGCAACGCTTGATCTTCCTAGCGGATTAAAACATTTAATATACAACCTAGAAATGTTTGCTAAGGATGTTGAAATGATTTTGGCCGATAACACTCTCTTTCCGTATTATCAGTCATTTTTAACTCCAACAAAAGTTGAGAAAGTTAGACACTCCATGTTAAGTAAATCAGGAGATATTCATACGCTGATCGGAATTAACGCTGGGATTTTCCCCGCTGGCAAATCACCGAAATATTGCCCCTTGTGCGTTAAAGAAGATAAATCTCAAAATATATCACCCTACTTGAGAAGAACCCATCAAATCCCATCAATACAAATATGCACTCAACATAACATATATTTACTAGAATTAGATAAGAGTAGAGTTCATTTTAACAAACATGAGTTTTTATTTCTTGAGGATCACTTAGATCAATTTAGCTTAATTGAACAAAATGAATCTATTGAATACCTCAATATTTGTAAGGATATTGAAAAACTGTTGAAAGGAAAGCAAAATCCTTTTGATGCTGATGACCCCTTCTTCTATCGTAAGGAATTATTTAAACATGGCTTGGTTAAAAACGCAAATCAACTAAATATTCAGGCTTTATATAAAAACTTTACTGACTTATATAACGACACTCTATTGGCTAAATTTAAGTCATCAGTAAATTTGGATAACCCTTCTTGTTGGTTAAAAGGAATATTTAGAAAACACAGAAAGGGCTTCGACCCCTCTCGACATATTTTAATTCATAATTTTTTCAAATATTTAGAAACAAAAAATGGAAGCCTGGAAATCAATGAAATCGAAAATATAAATTACCCTTGCTTAAATAAAGTATGCGAGCATTTCAATCAATCTATCCAAACTACATTTTCAAGACACATTGACCATAAATCCAAAAGGCAAATTACGGTGGTTGAATGTAATTGCGGGCATAAGTATACTCATAGTTATATAGCTAGTCAGCATAAATATTTTGTTAGAATAAAAGAATATGGCTCCGTATGGCATTCTAAACTAAATCAACTTTTGGTAGAGAAAAAAATGAGTATAAGAGCTATTGCCCGAATGTTAGGATGTGACTCCAAGACGATCAATAAATTTAAATCAATTAAAGTAGTAGGCGATTCCACACCTAAAACTGAATTGAAGGAGAAGCAGGAAATTTGGCAACAACATATTAGGAAAAACCCAAAATTTGGTATTACTGAACTAAGAAAAAAGAAGCCTGCCCTATTTGCATTTTTATATCGGAATTGTAAAGAATGGTTACAAAAACAGCAATACCATAAATCTAAGCCAAATTCGAAATTAAGGATTAATTGGAAAGCAAGGGATCTTGAAATTCTCGAAGAATTAAGGATAGCAAGATCAAATGCTCTGAAAGAAAATCCAAAAAAAAGGATTACAAAAAGCTTACTTCTCATAATGGTGAAAAAAGAAAAAATGTTTTATAACAATCAAGAGAAGCTTAAAAATTGTGAAGAATACTTATCTAAAACTCATGAGTCGAAGTATTTTCATAGAAAAAAAAGACTTGTTATATCTGCTTTAGAAATGAAAGACGAAAAAGCAGAAATTACCTACTGGACACTCTTAAGAAAAGCAGGCATAAGAAAAGAGTACCTTAACTATGAATTAATTCAAATTACTAAAGGGATTGTAAATGGGACTTTTGAATTATCAAGACAAGCATTAATTAAAACTGCATAATTATGGCATTTGAAGTTATCTCAGTACCAAATGCAGTCTTTTCAGATCATCAATGGCAGTTGGAAACCGAAGTTAAAAAAATAGGTATAAAGCCTTATTATCAAAAAGAATACTTTCCAGTTGATAGGACTCCTAACATTTTAATTGGAGGGGAAATTGAAAATTTTGAACATTTAAACCCTAATGCCTTTCCAAAAGCAGATTTACATTTTCAAGATTTTGGAAAAGGTGACTGCATTAATTTCAAGGATTTAAAGACTGGAGATTTTGATTTTTATAATCCTAGAATATTATATGATGAATCAATGATATATCGAATAGAGCATAATGGGGAATATTATGTTTTCTTCTGTTACGATCTATTTCGGGTATTACTATTTATCACCAGTGAAATAGGTTCGTTCATTTTTAAAAATGAATTTTTAGACATTGCCTTGGATCACCGCGAAATAATAAAAGAGGATTCTAAAAAAAAATTAATATTGCAGTTCAATGATTTTCTTCCTAAAAATTTATTGAAAAATCAAACCTTTATTTTCAATGTTGCTTACCTTTTATTTTGTAAACCAATAAAAAAATATTGGGATGATATTAAATTCAGTCCAACTATATCAAAAAGGGACTTTTCGTTCAGCCAATTGAATTTAAAAGATGTAAAGATGAATGTGTGCGTTAAAAAATACGCAAATTTCAATTTAGTGCTTCAAATAAATGATATTGACATAAATGAGACATTACCATTTGAAGTAATAAAAGTAATTATCCCCGAATTGACCGAGACTCAATCTACCAAAGATGCTTCTGATAAAAAGAAGAAACCCATTGGAAAAGGAATTTCCTATCGTCCCAGATATAAGTCAAAAAGGTCATAATCAGCAAAAAAGAAGTTCTAAAATACCTATAAGTATTGGTAATAACTTTGTGAAAAAACGACCAGAAATTGTTTATAAAAGAAGCACAAGTAATAATAGGAAGATAAGGAAATCAAATACCTACAATAAAGACATTCCTAATAAAGAATTGAGATTTAGTTTTGGAGGAAAATCATTTGATGTTAACAATATTAAAGCCAAGCTTGAATCAAACTTGAAGTTTAAAGAGTTTGATTACTCTAAAATCCCTAATGGGTTATTCACCTTTTGTAAGGCTTTTGAAATTACTGCAAATGGCTTTGGTCTATCTTTCGAGTATGTCATAAGAGATGTTCCTGAACACCTTGTATTTTCTAACATGAATGGACAGAAACGAAAAATTTTAATTATTGAAGTAACGGATCCTGATCCATTTTTCTTGTTAGAAGTCGATTCCTCAGATGGTAAATATATCTCAACTTTGGTTTTTGAAGATGTTGAATACATTGAGAAGGAAGAGTTTTTAGAACAAATCATTTTAAAAATGAGTGCAAATGGAGGCGTTTGGCCAGTTCAATACTTGGTAGAGTACAGTAGGCATTGGAGAATAAGACATCCAAGAGGTCTTAAATCAACAAAACCGGAGGATCAGGAAATGTACGAGAAAGTACAGAATAAATTAGTTGATAATTTAATAGAATTTTTTGCTGCATAGCTTTCTACTTAAGGAATAATATGACTGATGATCTTAAGGTATCAAATTTGACTAATGTCAAAATCTTCATCAGATTCATCGAATAATACGGTCATCCTATGTGATTCTAGGAAATTTTGCCTTAATTTAAGTCATTATTATATCAATTTAATCCATAAATGACTGCAACAGCCAACCAAAACCCTGAGCAAATTGCCAGAGACCGCATTGATCAAATGCTGGTGGATGCTGGGTGGTTGGTACAAGATAAATCCAAAGTAAACTTATCGGCAGGATTAGGAATAGCGGTTCGGGAATACCAAACAGACATTGGACCAGCTGATTATGTGCTATTTGTCAATCGCAAACCAGTTGGAGTAATTGAAGCTAAAAGAGAAGAATCAGGCGAAAAACTCACGGTAGTAGAAGACCAATCTACGCAATATGCGAATGCATCTTTAAAATATAACCTTAATAAAGAACCACTTCCTTTTGTTTATGAAAGTACGGGGGTAATCACTCGGTTTACTGATTACCGAGATCCTAAGCCTAGGTCAAGACCTGTTTTTCATTTTCACAACCGCAAACTTTAATTGGATTGGTTTGAAAAAAGTGAAACATTGAGGGCAAGGCTAAAAAAAATGCCCACTTTACCTGAAACCGGATTAAGACCTGCTCAGATCAAAGCCATTAATAATCTTGAAAATTCATTTAAGGAAAATCGACCAAAAGCTTTGATTCAGATGGCTACCGGTGCAGGAAAAACCTTTACGGCCTGTACTTTTGCTTACAGATTATTAAAGCATGTGGATGCCAAAAGAATTTTATTCCTGGTGGATACCAAAAACTTGGGAGAGCAAGCCGAACAAGAGTTTTTGAAAGTATCAGCCCGTTGACGATAACCGGAAATTTACAGAGCTATATAATGTACAAAGGCTAAGCTCAAGCTATATAGCTACAGATAGTCAGGTATGTATTTCTACCATTCAAAGACTCTACTCCATATTGAAAGGACAAGAATTGGATGAGGATGTTGAAAAAGAGAATCCTAATGAAAAAGGCTGGAATTGGCAGAAGAAAGAACCATTACCGGTAGAATACACTAGTAAAAACCCCAGTTGAGCAATTTGATTTTATCATAATAGATGAAGCCCATCGATCTATTTACAATTTATGGAAGCAAGTACTCGATTATTTCGATGCTTTTTTAATTGGCTTAACGGCCACCCCTGATAAAAGGACTTTTGGTTTTTTTAATCAAAATGTGGTGAGTGAATACACTTATGAAGATTCCGTTTCCGATGGAGTAAATGTTCCTTATGATGTATTTACGATAGAAACCGAAATCAGCAAGAAGGGCAGTAAAATTGAAGCCAAAACAGAACAGTTTATCGAAAAAAGAGATAAGCAAAGCAGAAAGCAACGCTGGGAACGATTGGATGAAGACTTTGAATATACTCCCAACAAACTGGATAAAGATGTTGTAAACCCCAATCAGATCAGGACTATTATTCAGGCTTTTAAAAAGGCGCTTCCTACAATTTTTCCAGACCGATTTGATGAAAAAGGGGAGTTTGAAGTGCCTAAAACACTAATTTTTGCCAAAACGGACAGCCATGCGGATGATATTATCAATATCGTAAGAGAAGAATTTGGAGAGGGCAATGACTTTTGTAAAAAGCTAACTTATAAAATTGAAGAAGATCCAAAATCGGTACTGAATCGCTTTCGTAATTCATGGGCACCACGAATTGCGGTTACCGTGGATATGATTGCGACCGGAACGGATGTAAAGCCGTTGGAAGTTTTGCTCTTTATGCGTGATGTGAAAAGCATCAATTATTTTGAGCAAATGAAAGGAAGGGGTACACGCACCATCAATTTTGATGATTTGCAAAAAGTAACCCGTACCGCTAAACACACCAAAACCCATTTTGTAATAGTGGATGCAGTGGGTGCTACCAAATCCAAGAAAACGGATAGCCGACCGCTTGAACGTAGGCCAGGAACTCCGCTTAAAGATTTATTGGGAGCAGTGGCAATGGGTGCTCAGGATGAAGATTTATTTACTTCCCTTGCCAATCGTTTGATACGATTAGACAAACAACTTACCGAAAGCGAGAAAACAGAACTTTTAAAGCTTACTAATGGGAAGGCCCTAAATACAATCAGCAAAGAACTATTAGAGGCTTATGACCCTGATACAACGTCTCAAATTGAAGAAGATACTCAAAAAGGATATGCTGGTTCATCACCTGATGATATTGGAAAAGCACTCAATAAGGCTTTGGAGCAAAAGCGTAATGAAGCAACTAAAGTATTTACAGGGGAATTAAATGAGTATATTGAAAATGTACGCAAAGTACATGATCAGGTAATTGACACTATCAATCAAGATAAGGTCATCAGTGCGGAATGGGATAGTTTTACTACGGATAAAGCCAAAGACGTGGTGAAGGAGTTCTCCTCTTATATGGAAGAACATAAAGACGAAATTACGGCCTTAAGTATTTTTTACGATCAGGCTTATAATCGAAGGGCCCTTAGTTATCAGATGATAAAAGAGCTGATGGAAAAGCTCAAAAGAGAAAAGCCATTACTTGCACCTCATTATGTATGGGAAGCTTACAACCAATTGGAAAATGTAAAGGAAAACAGCCCGAAAAATGAATTGGTTGCTTTAGTCTCTTTAATTAGGAAAGTAAGCGGAATTGATAAAGAACTCATCCCCTATCATAAAACGGTAGATAAAAACTTTCAGGATTGGGTATTTAAACAAAATGCCGGAAAGCACAATAAATTCACTCCGAACAAATGGAATGGTTGCGCATGATGAAAGACCATATTGCTAATAGTTTCCATGTAGAAGCCGATGATTTAGACTATACCCCTTTTGATGCCAAAGGAGGAAGAGGGAAAATGTGGGCTTTATTTGGTGAGGAAATGGATGAATGTTATTTGAGGAACTAAATCGGCAACTCACAGCATGATATGCTTGAAATAATTTAAAAATATTACTACTATCCAGAAAATAATGACTAAAAAAGAAAAGAAATTTAAATTTAAAAAGAATTCAAATATAGGCTCACCGGACGCTGAAACTGATGATATTCTTTTCGATGTGTTTGTGGATATCGACAACCTTGAAGAAATCATTGACACAAAAAGTCAAAAATCAATTTTAATTGGAAGAACGGGTACAGGCAAAAGTGCAATTATTAAATACGTAAAAAAGAACTGCCAAAAGGTTACCGAAATAGCACCCGAAGCAATGTCACTAAGATTTTTAAGCAATTCAACAATTTTACAATACTTTAAAAAATTAGATGTCAATCTTAATTTGTTTTATAAAGTGCTTTGGAAACATGTCTTTATGGTTGAACTGTTAAAACTCTATTTCAGTGACACAGAAGAAAAAATTAAGAAAAGAACGTTTTTGCAAAGCTTATTAGGGAATAATAAAATAGACCCCAAAAAGGAAAGGGCTGTAAAATATATGGAGGAATGGACTGATGATTTTTGGGAAAACACAGAATATCGAGTCAAATCATTTGAGAAATCAATTAGAGAAAACTTTGCCTCGTCAATTGGAATATCTATTGAAGCACTAAACGCTCAATTAACAGAAGGATTGCAAGAGGATAGCAAAATAACCGTTGAAGCAAAACAGAAAGCAGAATCAATTATTCATAGTTCTCAAGCAATTGAAATTTTAGATATTTTTCAGATTATGAAAAATGATCTATTTGCCACCCATCAAAAGAAATTCTTTATAGTTATTGATGACTTAGATAAAGAATGGATCGAAGATAGTCTCCGTTATGAGTTAATTGGGGCTATGATTGAAACAATTAAAGAATTTAGGCAATTACAAGGAGTAAAGATTATTATATCGATAAGGGAGAACCTAAACGAAATAGTTTTTTCTGGCTTAAAAAACAAAGGGGGACAGAGGGAAAAGTTCAAACCCTTGTTTTCTGAAATGATCTGGACTAAAGGAGAATTACTTGATTTTGCAGATAATAGGTTGAAGTTATTATCTGATGATAAGTTAGATGTAAAATCTGCCTTTTTTAATTCACGAAGAGGGAATAAAAATGGTTTCGATTTTGTTTTAGAGCGCACATATTACAGACCGCGAGATGTTTTATCCTACATTAATCACGCAATAGAAAATTCCAAAGACAAATACGTTTTTTCTAAAGACATACTGTCCAAGGCAGAACCAACATACTCTTTAGATCGCTTTCAAGCAATAGAGGATGAATGGTCAGAAAACTATGGCGAAATTACAGAAATCTGTGAATTTCTTAGAGGTTCAAATAACGGATTCAAGTTGAAATCCTTAAATGAAGACGATTTTGCAAATATATATCTTGATGATAATCCTGAATTAAAATTCTCAGGCAACCTATTACAGGCAATAATATCATGGAAATCCAATGAAATTCATTTTAATTCGTTTTTGAAAAAAATATTATTTATTCTTTTTAGAATAGGGATTTTAGGAATTAAAAAAGGCACAACATACAAACTTGCCTTCTATTATGACAGAGATATAATAATTGGAAGAAATGATGTTTCAACCAATAGTAGATTTTATGTTCATCCGTCACTTTACTCCTACTTTAAAATTAATGTTTTGGATCAGCTACCTGAAGAATAATTAACAAGAAAGTCAATAACTTTTTATTAACGATTATGGGAAAGAAGAAAATAAATAAGTGAGAACAGATTGGTTAGAAATAGAATTAGGTAAGGTCTGTAATATTGTCAGCGGAAAAAATCAGAAGAAGGTAATTAATCGAGAAGGAAAATACCCAATTTACGGTAGTGCTGGCATTTTCGGATATTCTAATGAGTACATCTGTGATGCTGGAACAACTATAATAGGTAGGAAAGGAACAATTAATAGTCCAATCTATGTAAATGAAAAATTCTGGAATGTTGATACTGCATTTGGTTTAAGTCCAAAAGAAAATTTAAATAGTAAGTTTTTGTATTTTTTTTGCAAGAGCTTCAATTTTCACAAACTTGATAAAAGCACAACCATACCAAGTCTTGCAAAAAGAGATTTGGAGAAAATCACTATACCCATTTCTCCACTCCCTGAACAAAGAGCCATAGTATCCAAAATAGAACAACTATTTAGTGGGTTAGATGATGGAATAGCCAATCTAAAATCTGCAAAAGACAAACTGAAATTTATAGGCAATCTGTACTTAAGAAGGCTTTTGTGCATGGTTTTGGAACCATCGACATGACAAAAGATTGGAATACTTATAAAATCAAAGAATTATGCGAAGTTGTTAGAGGTGGCTCTCCTAGACCAGCTGGTGATGATAGATTTTATAATGGCAATATTCCCTTTTTAAAGGTTGGTGACTTAACTAGAGGTACTGGTGCTTTTCTCCTGAATTATACTTACTCCATTAAAGAGGCTGGGTTAAAAAAAACAAGATTAGTTAAAGCTAATACATTATTATTGTCAAATAGTGGTGCAACATTGGGAGTTCCAAAAATCAGTACATTTCAAACGACTTTTAATGATGGTATAGCTGCGTTCTTAAATTTAGATGAAGATAATTTACTTTATCATTACTATTTTTGGTGTGGTAAAACATCTGAATTAAGAGCGATTAATCAGGGTGCCGCCCAGACCAAATTTAAATACCAGTCTTATAGGAGAAGTAACTATTCCTATAGGTCCAAAAGCTCAGATGGAGATTGTTGTTAAAGAAATCGAATCTAGACTTTCAGTTTGTGACAAACTAGCTGAAAGTATCAATGAAAGTTTAGAGAAATCAGAAGCCTTGCGACAAAGTATATTGAAAAAAGCTTTTTCAGGTAAATTATTAACCCAAAAAGAATTGGAAGCTTGCAAGCAAGAAGCTGATTGGGGGGCCAAGCTGAGAAATTGTTAGAGAGAATTAAATAATAAGTAAACCAAAATTTTATGGAAGATAGTTTTAAACCAAACAGTTTATCAATAAATAAACTCCTAACGGATTCAGATGCACTGTATCAGATTCCGGTTTATCAAAGACCTTATAAGTGGGGTGATGATGAAATTGATAAGCTTTGGGATGATATATTAGAAAGCTTTAATAATGAGAACGAAATTATTTTCTTGGCTCTATAATAACAGCTAAGTCCTCCGATAAATCTAAATACTTAGATATAGTGGATGGTCAACAAAGATTAACCACTTTGATAATATTAATGGCTACAATTCGTGATTTATATCCTAAAATAAATGAAAAGGAGAGTGAAGAAGATCCATTTGCAATTGGTATAGATCAAATAAAAAATGCAATCACTGTCAGCGGTAAGTTTGGTAGATTACGACTTTCTACGCATTCAAATCATAGTTCTGCATTTGATAAATATATTATTAAAGGCAACACATTAGAACTCAAAAAACCATATAAAAAGGATTTAAAAAAGGATGAAGCTCCAGAGTATAAGTTTATGAACTCGGCAGTTGAATTCCGGTGGAGACTAGAAGATTTAGGAGAGGAAGAATGTGGTAAACTCCTAAACTACATATTTAATCAAATAAAGATTATTAGAATTGATTGTTCGAATGTAGGTTTTGCAATTAAGCTCTTTCAGGTGCTAAATGCTAGAGGCTTAGACTTAACCAATTCAGATCTCATAAAAAGCTTCTTGATTGGCAAAGTTCATATGAGCTATGATCAAGATATTGTTGATCAAAAGGAAAACCAGTTTCTGCAAGATTGGATTGCTTCTGAACAAATAGCAATTGATGTTGAAGAAAGTTTGAACGAGTTATTTGTGATGTATGAGTATTATCTTTTAGGAAGTAATCCGAAAAGGTCGCTTTATGACGAGTTGGAAAAGCAGTTTGAAAATGAAGATCCTCTAGAGGTAATAGAAGATTTTAAGTCTTTTATTTCTGCTTATCAAGACAGTATCTATGAAAGTGAAGATCCGGTAGACTATTCCTTTTATTATTTAAAATGGTCAATTTATTGGAAAACCATTTTGACTACAATAATCCACATCGATTATCCAGATAGTAGAGAATTAAAAAAGGCTATAAGAAGATTTTTTTATCTGCACTGGATTGCTGGATTTACATTATCAAGAATTAAACAAACCTCTTTCAATTTAATCAAATGGATTAAAGAAAAAAGACTGATAAATGAAATTAAATTTGATCTTGAAAGAATAATGAAGGAGAATAAAATTCAAGAAAGAATAGAAACGTCTCTCAGTGGAAATGTATATCAGGAACCTTGGTGCAAATCTATATTAGCCTTAGTTGAGTTTAATCAGGTTGACAAACCAGAGTTCATTTATATTTGGGATCGAAATTTACATGTGGAGCATATACTACCTCAAAGTTACCAGGAAAAATATGGCTGGAAACATATTATCGAGGGGGATGATGATGGATCTGAAATAGTTCAAACTATAGGTAATCTCACCTTATTAAGTGGCAAAAAAAATATTGAAGCTAGTAACAATGCCTTCGATGATAAAATTCAAATATATAAGGGGAAAGGCAAACATGGAGATCAGGGATCACGAAAGTAACTTCATTCAGAATTAGTCAAAGAATCTTTGATGAATATCATGATAACACTGCAAATGAATGGAACATCAATGCAATAAACAATAGGAAAAAATTTATTCTGTCAAATCTTGAAGAAATATTTCAAATTGATTTAAAAAATATAAAATGACCGAATCATCCCTAATATCAAAAGTCTGGAATTTTGCCAATGTATTGCGTGATGATGGCGTAGGCTATGGTGATTATTTAGAGCAAATCACCTATCTGCTTTTTCTTAAAATGGCAGATGAGCTCACTCGCCCGCCTTATAATAAAAAGATGGATTTTCCTCGAATTAAGGATTTGGAGGGCAATGAAATTGAAGATGGTGATTTTTGCAATTGGGAAACTTAGTTAAAAAACGTGGTGCAGAGTTGGAAGCTTATTATAGCCAAATGCTGCGATCTTTAGGCACAGAAAAAGGAATTTTAGGTCAAATCTTCACTAAATCTCAAAATAAAATTCAAGATCCTTCTAAATTGCTCAGGGTAATTGATATGATTGGCAAAGAGCAATGGACTATGGTGGGTGCTGATGTAAAAGGAGATATTTACGAAGGTTTATTGGAGAAAAATGCTTCGGATACCAAAAGTGGAGCCGGTCAATATTTTACACCTCGTTCCTTAATTCAAGCTATGGTGGCTTGTGTGGCACCAGAGCCGATGAAAAGCATACATGACCCAAGCTGTGGCACGGCAGGTTTCTTGGCAGCTTATGATTATATTATCAAAAACCATGAGCTAAATAAAGAGCAAAAAGCTTTTCTGAAGAACAATACCTTTTCTGGTAATGAAATAGTAGCCGGTACTCGTAGGCTTTGCTTGATGAATATGTTCTTGCATAACATAGGTGAAATAGATGGAGATACTTTCATCTCACCTAATGATGCATTAATTGCTGATGAAGGAAATCGTGTGGATTACGTCTTAGCCAACCCACCTTTTGGTAAGAAAAGCAGCATGACGATCACCAATGAAGAAGGTGAGCAGGAAAAGCAAGAACTAAGCTATAACAGGCAAGATTTCTGGGCTACCTCAAGCAATAAGCAGTTAAATTTTCTGCAGCATATCCGATCTTTTATTAAAGATAAATGGAGAAGCAGCAGTTGTTTTGCCTGATAATGTCCTTTTCGAAGGAGGATCAGGAGAAACGGTTGAGGGAAGGAATTGATGAAAACCACCGAGCTCCATACCATTTTAAGGCTACCTACTGGTATTTTCTATGCGCATGGAGTAAAAGCAAATGTGCTGTTCTTTGATAATAAAGCAGCTTCCAGAGAAGCCTGGACACAAGATGTCTGGATTTATGATTACAGAACCAATGTGCATCATACCTTGAAAAAGAACACCATGAAGTTGGATGACTTGCAAGACTTTATCAAATGTTATAATCCACCCAATCGGAATGAAAGAAAAGAAACCTGGTCAGAGGAAAATCCAGATGGCAGATGGAGAAAATATTCCTATGAGAGATCATTGCCCGCGATAAAACCAATCTTGATATTTTTTGGCTTAAAGACAAAAGCCTGGCAGACCTTGACAACCTTCCAGACCCAGATGTTTTAGCAAGCGAGATTATAGAAAATATAGAAGCTGGATTGGAGAGTTTTAGAGTGATACAAAAGGAATTGGATAGGTGATGCTATTTATCTTCTATAATTTAATAAACTGATAAATACTAAATTGAGCATTAATTGGAATAACATACGAGCGATTGAAGGGCAAAGAGAAGGCTTTGAGGAACTAATATGCCAATTGGCAGGTCAGAGAAAAATAAATGACCAGATGAAGTTCTTCAGAATTGGAAAACCAGATGCAGGAAAGGAATGTTACTGGGAATTAAACAATGGGAATATCCACTGCTGGCAAGCAAAGTATATTTATTAATAGCTTATCTGATAGTCAGTGGACACAAATAGATAAGTCAGTTAGAACAGCTATAGATCACCACCCAACTTTAATAAAATATTATGTAGCCATCCCAGTTGACCGTCCAGACGGGAAAAGCCGTGGGAAATCAATGCTCCAAAAATGGAAGGATCACGTTACCCTATGGAAAAAATACGCTTCCTCAAAAAAGATGGAAGTTAACTTTGAATATTGGGGAAAACATGAATTAGAAACTCGACTTAGAAAGCCCGAAAATGGGAAGGTATTGATCTATTATTTTTTTAATGAACGAGAATTATCGGATAGTTGGTTTGACTTAAAAAATCAGGAAGGTATCGATGCCCTAGGTGGCAGATACACACCGGAAATAAATTTCAGTTTACCATTTTTGAATTTCCATAATGGCTTTACCAGAGACCAAAAGTTCACTTTTCAAATCAATGGTTATTATGAGACAATTCTGGAAAAACATAGAAGAATACACTTAAGAAGCAAAAAGAGGATTGTTTTGAAAAAGAAATTACTCTAATAGATTCTGCTGTTAGTACTTAGAAATGTCTATGAAAGAACTTCATTTTCTGGGATAAGTAATATTCCTTATGAAGATCTTAAAATCGAACTAGACAATATCAAAGAATTAGTTTATGAAATATCGGAAAAGCTTTATGGTTGGCAAAAAGAGGTTGAGGATGATAAGGAAAGAAAAGGAGAGAAAATCGATTACAATGCTCGTGCTTTCAGTGGTGAACTTCACGAATTACACAAACTATCAATAGCACTAGATGACTTTCATGATTTTTGGGTTCGGAAGTATGTATACTTGCAAATAAACCTTTTTTAGTATTAGTTGGTCCAGCTGGTATCGGAAAATCGCATGCCCTAGCTGATATAGTCACGGAGAGACAAAGAAATAGTATGACAAGTCTCTTCCTTCTAGGCGAAAACTTTTCAACAAATGAAATGCCTTGGACGCAAATTTTAAGAAATCAATTGCGTTTTGTAGGTAATGAAGATGCTTTTTTAGGTGCAGTGAATGCGAAAGCCGAAAGTCAGCAAAGTAGAATCTTATTCATTATTGATGCTCTTAACGAAGGAAATGGTAGATACATCTGGCCAAAGAAACTCAAATCATTCATTCGAACTTTTGAAAAATATCCATGGCTTGGACTTATAGTTAGTATTCGGGATTCATTTGAAGATTTAGTAGCTCCAGAAAAAGACCTTGATTCAGTTGCCACTCGTTTATACCATCCAGGTTTTGAAAGTCTTGAATATGAAGCTTCAATACACTTTTTCAAACATTTTCAAATCACTCCACCTGGCTCCCCCTTACTTCGGCCCGAATTCCAGAACCCTCTTTTCTTAAAGCTTTTTTGTGAAGGATTATACAGAAAAGGTTTAAATCAAATACCTGACGGATATCAGGGTATTACTGCAATTATAGATAATTACATTGAAGGTGTTGAAGAAAAATTAGCTCAACCAGATCAATTACACTATGATATTAAATTAAAATTACTTCAAAAAGCAATCAAAGAGATTTTGCTGAGGATGATTGAAGAAGAAAATGACCATATATCATACCTTATTGGAGACGAAATAGTAAGCAAAGTTTTTGAAGGCAAATGTAGTAGTATTGATAAACAATATCTAAAATGCTTGATTTCTGAGGGTATAATCAATGAAGATTTGTACTGGAAAAATCAACATCATTATGAGGGGATTCACTTTGCTTATCAACGATTCCAAGATCATCTCATTATTTCAGCATTATTAGATAAATATTTTGATAGTAATTATCCCGAAAAATCATTTGAATCCGAACCTTAAGAGCATTACTCAAAGATGAAAATGAAGTGATTTTTAACCGACATTTTCTTGAAGCTCTTTCAATCCAGATACCTGAACGTATAAATAAGGAACTATATGAGGTGGTACCAGATTTAGCTTATTATAATGCAACAGCTATTGCTTTTATTAATAGTTTGATCTGGAGACGAAAAGATACTATTGGCGATAATTCTTTAAAATATGTCAATGAAGTCATTGTAAAAAATGAAACCCTATTTCATAGATTTTTGGATATGTCGATTTCCATGGCATTAAAACCAGATTTTTATTTCAATGCCAATAGACTTCATCATAATCTATATAATAAATCATTGGCTGAACGAGATGCATTTTGGACAACTTGGCTACAAAATAAATATGGAGAGAATTCTAGTCATAATTCAGTGAAGCGATTAATCGACTGGGCATGGAGCGAATATCCTAAAGAAGAAATCGATGAAGAATCCATAAGGTTAGCAGCAATTATGCTAGCTTGGTTTCTTTCTAGTTCAAATAGATATTTAAGAGATGCTTCTACTAAAGCATTGGTTAGTCTTTTGCAAAATAGAATCTCCGTATTACAAAAAGTATTGCAACAATTCGAGAATATGATTCATACATCTACGAAAGATTGTATGCTGTGGCATACGGATGTACTTTAGGAACTAAGAATCATCATTCTATAATTTCACTTAGCAAGTATATTTATAAAATTGTATTTGATGAGAAATATGTCTATCCACATATTTTGCTTCGTGACTATGCTAGAGGTGTGATTGAATATGCAATTAGCCTTAATTTAAAACTTTCTATAAATATTAATAAAATTCGTCCGCCATATAAAAGTAAGTTACCCAGTAATTTACCAACTATTGAAGAAATAGATTCTAAGTACAAACCAGAAGACAATGATGGCATCTATGGGGGAATTAAATGGGGTGCCACAGCAATCCTGCACTCCATGACGACTGAATATGGCCGAGGGGGAGGATATGGTGATTTCGGAAGATATGTCTTTCAATCTGCATTACAGCAACTGGGATGTCAATTATGATGCTTTAAGTAATTATGCAATTCAGAGGATATTTGAACTAGGCTATGATCCAGAAATTTTTACCAATTTTGATCTACAACAAGGATCTGGTAGAAGTAGTGGAAACTTGGAGCGAATTGGTAAGAAATATCAGTGGTTAGCTTTTTATGAAATTCTTGCCGTAGTTTCCGACAATTGCAATTTGATTGACGAAAGTAGCAATCCATGGAGTAAAAACAAACAGTTTTCTGAATATGAAGGTCCGTGGAATCCTTATGTACGAGACATTGATCCTACTATATTACTTAAGTCAATAAGTAGCAATAATTATATTAATAAAATAAAAAAGAGCCTTGGTGGGTAAACCAAAATTATAAAAGCTGGGAAGGTGATTTTGAATCTTGGAAGAAAAAATCTAGTGACTTTCCGGAGATAATTGACTTATTAACGGTAAAAGATTCGAATGAGGTTGAATGGATAAATCTCGCTGAGACTATAGAATGGGAGGAACCAAAAAAAGTAGGTGAAGATAAATTTAGTGCAAAAGGTAAAAGAATTTGGTACGATATTGGAAGTTGGTTGGTGACTAAAAAAGAACTTTCAAAAATACTTAGAGAAAAAGAAGCTGAAAATAGCTGGAAATATTGGTTCCCTTCTGTTCCGACTCGCTATCAGGTGTTTAGTAGAGAGTTCTATTGGTCACCTGCTTCAATCTTCTTCCAAGCCAATCAATATGCAGGTGGTGATTCTATGCCTAGGCAATTAGAGAATAGAAAATCTGGAAAAATTATAGCAGAAGCTTTTCATACCGCATTAAACTTTCATTGGGAAGAGGAATATGATTGCTCAAAAGTTTCTAATATTAGTTATTTTAAACCTTCGGTTTTTATCGCCCTACGTCTTAAGCAATCAGATAGAGAAGGCGAATACCTTAATGTCAAAAATGAGTTAGTTTGCTTTGATCCTTCTGTTTATGAAGAAGGACCATCCTGCCTTTTAATTAGGAAAGATCATTTGATAAATTTTCTAAAAGAATCCGAATTAAATTTAATTTGGATTGTACGGGGTGAAAAACAAATTTTAACTAATGATTTTAAAAATGCACCAAATTTTGATAATCAAATAGCAGGACTTTATTATTTAGATCAAAAAGGTGAAATTCAGGGAGAAAGTCAGATTTTTTTTACTAACTACGATAAGGAACAATAAATACTTGATTATGAAAACCGAACCAATTGACATAAAATACCTAAACATCCCAAACATCTGCTTTTCCCTTACAGAAAAGGATGACGAGAGGGAAGAGAAGTTCATAAAGCAAAGAATTGAACGAGGTTTTGATGACAGTGAAACATGGGGATTAGATCACACTATTGCCAGTTTTATTGTTCCCCGATTAGAAAGATACCAGGAACTAGCCAATGAAAGATTAGCTAGAGATATAGAACAAGTTCAAGATGTCGATACGCTTTTAGAAGCTATGAAACTGATTGAAAGAGACGGAGGAATCCATGATTGGAATAAAGAGGAAGAAGAAACGGTAATGAATGGCCTTGAACTTTTCCCCAAAGTGTTTTTAAAGTTGTGGGGTGATTGGTAAAATGATGTTGTATATATACAACATTTCATCTATTTTTCGTTAATTTGTTGTATATATACAACAAAAATAATTATGTCAAAAGCATACAAGCTCTATTCAAATACAGAAATTCTTCAAAGAATTGGCAAAGCACTTAAAGACAGAAGAAAATTCAAGGGCATTACGCAGGAAGAACTCTCCTTTCAAACCGGCTATGATAGAGGAACAATAGTCCGCTTAGAATCAACTGGTAAAGTTTCGCTAGTGGTTTTAATTGAGGTTTCAAGATATTTAGATATACTGGATGGTGTACTTGATGCGATTGTGGGGGAAGAACTTCCTTCAAAGGGGATTAAAGAAATGAATAAATTATTTGGGAAGAAAAGATAAATTAGTTTTCTCCAAAAATAATTGTCTAATCAATATTGGAAATCAGATTGAATTGATTTTCCGGTTGAAGGAAAGGATAAGATTTTGGATGAATAGGTTTTAGTTACTAACTTATCGGTTAGTATTTAGTAGATTATCTCTAAAGAAGGTGAATTGTGTGGTATCCTATATTAATTCTCATTTAATTGTAAGTACTATTAAACCTCCAGTTATTAATTTTTATCCAATTGATGAAAAACGACCTTGTATCTTTAATTGACGAAAAGACTGAATTAATAGAAAGAATAAGCTTATTTGATAATGTAGTAATAATTGCGCCTTACAATTTCGAGAAAGAATCTTTAATCAACTACTCAATTCAAAAAGCATCAGTTGAAAAGAAAATCGTGTCCATTTCTTTAAATATGCTTTTTTCAGTCTCAGAAGATGAATTTCTATGCAAATATGCTTCTGAAATCCTAAATAGCCTAAAAGCAATTTCTAAAGATTCTTTAGAGTCTTATTTGCGGACAATGTCATCTTTGGAAATATTCTATAACATTGAAGCCACAAAATGCTAGTTATAAAATTTCAGTATCAGCCTGCACTGCACCATTTAGTACCTTACAAAAGGAAGAAATTTTAAATTTGCCAGAAAAGATAGCAAAGGAGAAAAAAATTGATTTACTGATATGCTTATCTGAATTTCAAAGTGTACTGTCATGGAACAAGATCAAACCGTCATTTTTAGACTTATTCCATGAGATTGCTAAAAGACAGAATCATGTTAGATACTGCATCTCCGGATCTCATATCTACCAAATGAACAAGCTATTTGGAAATAAGAACAGCCTTTTATACAAATTTGGTCATATTACATATTTAGAGCCAATTGCAAAAGAGCAATTTTCGGATTACATTTCTAAAAGTTTTAAAAAGGT
>CAVRCH010000014.1:0-153633 GCA_963719535.1 uncultured Cytophagales bacterium
ACACCATTGCTAATTTCGTTGCTAAAAATGCTAAAAAAGTGATTGGGATAGAATATGTAGAAGAGGCCATTGAAGACGCAAAAGACAACTCCCAACTCAATAAAATTGACAATACTGATTTTTATGCAGGAGATATGAAGGACATTCTTAATGAGGAATTCCTTCAGAAAAACGGGCAGCCTGATGTAATTGTCACTGATCCTCCACGCGCAGGTATGCATCGGATGTACTCAACATGCTACTCAGGATTTCCGCTCCAAAGATAGTTTATGTAAGCTGTAACCCAGCCACCAGGCAAGATACTTAGCTATTCTGGATGAGAAATACAAAGTAACTGTTGTACAACCGGTGGATATGTTCCCGCAGACGCACCATGTGGAAAATGTAGTTTTATTGGAATTAAAGTAGAGGTATGGTTACGATACAGAACAAAATACACTCGATATAGTATATTTTAACCTGATTAGTATCGTTTTATGGGTAGAGATTCGTTATTGTTTTACGACCTTTATTTAATTATAGGAGTTAATTAGTCATTAATAATTGGTTATATTATGAAGAATCAAAATAAACTAATCAGAGTATTTTCCGGGACAGAAATCCCTGTTAATCTATTAAAAGATGAGTTAGAGAAACACGGAGTATCTGTTCATATTCAAAACGATTTTCAGTCAGGTATTATGGCAGGATTCTCAGGTGGCGGACCCTCTGCAGTGGATTTATTTATTTTGGATCCGACCTCAAAGAAGCAACACCTATTATAGACGGGTTTAAAATGAGAGAAGAACAATAATGTTTATCTCCATATCAGCTTATTACAAGAAGAAAAAACACATTTAAAAGTATTTGACGAAGGTAGAAACATTTTTGATTGAAATTGGGAAGAAACCGAAACAGGGTTAATAATTGATGAAAATGATGAGTGGATTTTAGTGAAAGATATTCCGGTTGATTATCTAATTGATGGTTATAAACTTTTCAGGAAATCTGCCATTGAAGAACGGGTGCATAGCAATATTGAAACTAATATCGAAGTAGTATTAAAGTTAAAAAATATACAGGCCACAAGCCTACTGGTTTTGAATTTAGTGATACACTGAAACTATTAGAATGGGCAGAAGCGAATTTCGAGATTTTGGAATTTCAAGATGAGTCAGAATCAGAGCTGATATACGGGAAATTAAAAAGGGTTGAAGGAGATGACTTTACTATTTATTTTATCAATGCAGATGGAACGATAGACCGTCTTTTTGACTATGAATTTTCGTCAGAAGCTATTCGAGTGATCTCATTCGAATCAGACTACCATCAATCTTATCAGGTTATTATATTCAGATAATCTAAAGAGTCATTAATGTATTTTAAAAGTCTAAAATCGGCAAGGTAGAACTTACTTTTCTATCTTCTATTTTTCCATTATTTTCAACCTGGAATTCATAGAAATGGCCATCTACCTTATTAAGGAGCAAGTTTAGCGGACTCTTGAATAGTGGACCATCATACACGAAAGTATGAAATTCTCCATTTTCCCCGCAGGGGTCTACTTCTTTGGGCAAGTCTGCTATTAAATCCAGTGTTAAGGTTTTACCCACCTGATTCATTTTAAAGTACTTCGCATCACTGGCACAAATTTTGGTTTTGTAACCTAAATCAGGAAATTTTCAAGTTGCTGCAGGGTGTCTTTTTCCCAAATAGGGAAAATTGCTTTTATTCCTGTTCCTTCAATCTGCTTTTCACGGTATTCTTTTAAATCTTCAAGAAAGATATCTCCAAAAGCAATACGAGAAATCTCCTTTTTACGGCAATTATTAAAATAATCTCTCATCACTGTCTCATAAGAACTATTGCTTTGATCGGCAGGCAATTCACTAACTATCAAGGAAATTCCTAAAGCTGCTGCCTGTGCCTTAATTAACTCTTTATGGATACCATGCATGCCAACACGCTGAGTTTTCTCCCCTATTACAGTGTGCAAGTGATCAATTTCATATTGATTAGTATTAACCAAATGATGTAAAGCCATCATAGCATCTTTTCCTCCACTCCAGCTTATTGCAATCTTTTCTCTAGTCGCTTTAGATTTCATTACTGGTTGCTGGTTTTACAATAGCATTAGTGATATGTACAGTTCAAAGCCAACGGCGATCATCAGAAATAAAAGATAAATAAATCCTAAAAATGAAAACTTAAAAAATGCTTTGAGAAAACCATTTTTATGGACTTTTCTGATAGACAAAAACGAGTAGAGACTCACCACAAAAAAGCAAATAAAGAGGGACCATCCCCGCACTTCGCCAATCTCTACATTAAAGATTAACAGCATCCCAAAGCCATAAAACATGTAAGCAAATGCATGCAAATGGATAGCGTGAATTAAATGTTCAACGTAATACCTTCTACTACTGAAATGTAAAAGCATTAGAAATAAAGCAAATAAAGGTAAAAGAGCAAACATCATCACAGGCAGATTTCTTAAAGCATTAATAAGAAACACATTGGAGTTGGCTATAAATGCTCTTATTTTTCCCACCCCTACATTAGAATGCAACCCTTTTGCCTTATCTTTTAAGATAATATTAAATGAAGAATCTGAAATTTCATCATCGATTGCATACGCTTTCCATTGTGACCATTTCATAGGCCTTGAGGTGGAATCAAGTGAAGCCGAGATTGAGTCGAGACCCATTATTCCATTTTCACTAAGAGTTTCCTCCACTTGTACTCTCTCCAATGAATCCAGTTCCTGCATAATTGCCTTGCTGTCTACTGAAGAAAAGACATTATTCATGAACGTATCTACAGAATTCGCAGGAACATTAGCTGTTATAATAAAAAAATAAAACAAAGAAAATATAAGATAGAGTCTTATGGGATGAATATAAAAATTTCTTTTCCCTGCATTAAATTCTATAGTTAACTTTCCTGGATTAAATAGGAAAGGTTTTAAAGTTCTGAAAATGGTAGTGTCAAAACTCAGGTAGTTAGAAAAGAAATCCTGCAGAAAAACAGACAAAGACACCCGTTGATCCAAATTTTTCTGCCCACATTCAGGACAATAGTTATCTTGCGGAGACAGCATTCTTCCACAATTAAGACAAACCTGTAATCTTCTATCTTTTTTCAATTTGAAATGAAATTAACATCACCCGAAAATAAGCGATAGTATTTAAAAAAAATACTCTACCACTCATTTTTTAACATTTTCAAATGCATAAGGACAATGTCTGCATTTGTTACCACAGCAATAGCCTCTTTTCAAATGATACTTTTCAGTGAAGACAAAAAAGCCATTCTCCACATAAAAATCTCCTTCTTCTACTTTAGGGGCCTCTTTTTTGTTATTCTTCATAAAATAGCGATAGGTTTTTTTTCATCATCAATGGCTACCATGGTAAATCTACCTGAGATTGATTTCTCTCTACTTTCTGAATACATTTCTTCAGTAAATACATCAACCTTCACTTCCATACTTGTTCTGCCTACACGGACCACAGTACCTACCAGCTCCACAATGGTGCCGGCAGGTATAGCAGTATTAAAATCTATTTTATCACTACTTACAGTAACCATTTTCTGACGCGAATAGCGGGTGGCTGTAATAAAAGCCACCTCGTCCATCCATTGTAATGCGGTACCACCAAACAAAGTATCGTAGTGGTTGGTGGTATTAGGGAATACCGCTTTGGTCACTTTAGTGATAGATTTTTGTACTTTTTGTGGGTGCATATTAATTAAATATAAATTGTGTTGGTAAAATGCCTGAAGTGAAATCATCTTGAAGGTTGCCGGAAACATCGTATCTATATACTATTCCTTCACTTCCAAACTCTACTCCATCTCCAATGTAAATATCACCTGTTGCTGGATCTACTCCAAAAGCATAGGGAAGGTTAATTTTCAAAACTGTAAATACAAAAGTAATTTCACCATTTAAAGGATTTACTTTCTTAACTTCACTATCTTGTAGGTAGTAAATTTCATTATTGTAAAAGGCTGCATCTGCAAGGATTTCTCCTTCAAGATCAAGGGTTTCTGTAACAGTTCCAGCTACTTCATCAACTTTTGCCAAAGCACCACTATTACAAACAACCCACACATCACCCTCTTCTGAAACCAGAATTTCTTCAGGACCTTCCGGAACTTCAATGTCAGTATCTATTTGGTTAGTTTCTGTGTCTATTATGGTAAGGCCCCTATAATTGCCAAAATAAAATCTAGTAGCTAAAAGTTTATTACCTACAATTTTAACATCCTCCAATCCCTCTTCTGTATCGATTGAATTAGTTACTTGTTGCGTATTTAGATCGATTACCAAAATCCTACTATCACTGAGTGGAGTGTCTTGACCAAAAGGTCCCCAATTACTCAAGTAAGCTGTATTGCCTTTTATTGCAATAGCTCTCGGTTTATCTATCCTGCCATCAGTTATAGAGTCTATTATACTAAAGGTGCCTACATCTGCAACAGCCACATAATTGCTTCCATTTAACACACCATAAAAACTGTTATTATTAATTATCCCACTTTGTAATACATCTCCAATAAATTGACTATTTTCATCAGAATACACATCTGAGGTATAATTTTTAGTTTCCGGATCGTAAAGTCCAATGGTAGCGTTTGAAGACTGGAAATTACCCTCATGTAAAATAAGTACAGATCCTTTACCATTTTTGGTTTCATCATTTTCATCGCAAGCTGTAAATATTAAAAACATAGCCACCAAGGCTAAAAATGAGCGGTTTCGTAAAGTTAATTTCATTGATTTTTAAAGTTTAATTGATATTGAATTGATAATTGATAATTTCTTCCTGGCATAGCGTAGCCAGAATACACTCTATAATCTCTATTAAAAACATTCTTCGCACGACCAGAAATTTTCCATTGAACAGATTGCCAGCTTATTCCCACATCAGCCAGAAAAAAAGCTTCCAAAGCGTATATTTCTGAATTGGTATTGGTCGTATAAACCTTGCCTGTCCATTGATGAAAAGAGTTAAAAGAAAAGTTATTCCATACTAAGGAAAATGATCCGTTCGCTTTGTTGAAAGGCGTATAAATCAGTTGCTTGCCTACCTCCCGTTGGTTTCCTTCGGTTTCTATCACTGTGGATTGTGTAAAACTATGATGTAGATTGGTTTGCACAATCCACTTACCTCCTAATGGCATCTCAACTGCAACTGATGATTCTATTCCCCTAGCGAGCACTTTTTTGATATTTCTAGGCCGGAACTGCCCTGTTGTATCTGGTGTCCATTGAATCCAATTATTCACCAAGTTGTGAAAAGCCGTTACTGAAGTTTCTATCTGGGCATTACCTATTTGATGCTGACTTAACAAACCTAACTCTTTATTCCAGCCTGTTTCAGATAATAGTACAGGATTACCCAGTTCATTCCAAAACCTATCATTGAGTGTAGGTAATCTGAAATTATAAGAAGAATTGGTTTTAACTTGCAGCTTGTGATTTTTTTCATTCCATACTAAAGCGGACAAGCCAGCATAAGGAGAAACAGGGATACGAACGCCACTTACTATTTGCTGCCTTACGTGAACTGCATAATCAATAGCATCCATTAAAAACCTTCCCTTCATCTGCAATCCTAAACTATATCTCTCCTCTGTTGCAACTCCCCGGTCATATTCCTCATTTTCTGCATTTATAAAATTATGCCGGACAGATACTTTTATTTGTTGATGTTTGGAAAGGCTACTTTTATAATCTGCAAAGCTCTCTATTCTGTTCACCCTGAAATAAGAAACTGACTGATCTGAACGATAAGTCAGTTCATCTTGAAAAAATCCTGAACCGATAGATAGCCTACCATTATTATCTGAGTACTCGTAATTGATGGTCGATCTCAAGTTCTTATCCTCCTGATTATTGATATTTCTAGTGGATCCAATCGGCGGTTGAATTTCTCTGAAATTATCATTATACCAGATAGCCACTTTTAGTTTGCTTCCCTGATTTATCTTATAGCCAATAGTTTGATTGAACCCTTTTCTTTCGAAGTAGGCATTGTTTTGCTTTCTACCTGTGGAGAGTTGCTCGAAATCGTTATCGGATTTTCCCCAATAAAGCTTTGTATCAAAAGCCCACTTGTTGAAAGAACCTTTAGCATTAATATCAGAGCTGCATTGCCCAAAACTACCTGCTTGCTGACTCAAACTAATAGATTTATTACTATTAAAATCTAAATTATTTTGCAATAATACACTACCTCCAAATGCTCCATCCCCCCCCATACTGCTGCCTGAACCTGGAATGAGGGTTATTTCATCAACGGCTTGCGTAGGTATCAGAGAGAAATCAGTTAGCCCCAGCGTATAACTATTGATATTAAAATTATTCCAAAGTACTGAAGTCTGACTAGCATTTGTCCCTCTAAAAGCAATGGTACTTAACATGCCATTTCCGTATTCTTTAATATGAATACTGCTTTGCTGCCTTAATACTTCACTGATATTATCTGATTGGTAAAATTGCAGCGTTTTAGCTTTGGAAATGATAATATTGTTACCGGGAAGAAATTGCTTCTCGAAATTGCCCATAACAGTGACCTCCTGCAATATTAGAGCAGAGTCTACCGGAATTTGCGCGTAAATATTGAGGGATATTACCCAAAATAGCATTACTATACCTAATCGCATAAGATTAATTTAAAATGCGACAGATGTAAAATCAGATGTAAAAAAGTATGCTTATTGCTTTCGTACATTCCTGACCTTTCACCCGAAAGTCATAAATAGTTAAGAATTTTGGCAGGTCTCCTGACTCGTCCAAGATGAAGCGGCCTTCCCAACCGCTAGCTAGCGGTCAGTGGCAAAGGTATTGCTCATCATTAAAAATGGACTTACAGTTGCGGGGACAGTTCCGGAATAATAAATAATTACTTATTTAAGCACCGGATTCCCTTTTAATCTCCATACATCGTTGATGTATAGAAAACCATCATTCGAAGGCAAATGTAGAGAGAAGATTTAAGATTACAAACTAAAAGATTTCTTAAGTAGTGTTAAATCATAAAACCACAATCTGAATAATCACATATTACAAATAATAGTAAAAATAATATGTTTGATAGTATTTAGTTATATTTATTTAAGTATTTTTATTGCAAAATAGAGAATATCACTCAAAATTAAAGAATATGAATGATCCAATGATTTTCTTTGAGAATAAAACAGCAAAGGTTTACTATCAACCAGATTTAGACGCTCTTTTCTTAGAGTATCAGAATAAAGTAGTAAATGATGATGATTTCATTATTATAAATACAGCGGTTTTAGAAGCCTTTAAAAAATTGAATACACAGAAATTTGTGGCCGACATAAGAAAAATGGGGGTGATTTCAGTGACTGCTCAGCAATGGGTAGTTAAAAATTTAGTTCCGGGATTAATAGCCCATCTTAAGGGTAAACCTCTTTTTCATGCGCAGTTTTTAGATCCCTCCGAAATATTTTCAAAAATTTCTGCCAAAAACATTAAAAGCAAAACTTCTCAGGAAATTAAAGACTTTAACCTGGAACAGTTTTCAGATAGACAAGAGTTAGAACAATACCTTAAAACAGTATTGCCACTGCCATTAGATCCTGCTTAACTTTAATAACATTTATTTATTTGGTTTGTAACTCAATCATGCTGCTAAGTATTCTCTCCTGAGTGATGGAAAGTATTCTTTTGTTCAAAGCAGAGGTGTTTTTAGCGTATTCTTTATATTCCTGAAGGGTGAACTGACCTACAATTAAGCCTTTGAGCATATTGCGAAAGGCCAAATCTTTACTAAAGGTATTTTTTATGTATTCCACTCTTTTTTCTGCGGTAAGCTGGAAATACTGATTCTTTTTCTCTTTTAAATATTGCTTAAAGAAGACTATTAGCAAATCATGCTGCATTTTAACGACAGGGCGAAGGGTTTCATTTTGGAACTGCTCTTCTAAAGATGTCGATTCATCAACATGAGCAGAAGATATTTGAGGTCGTATTTTGGGAATGCGTTGCATGTTCAATTAAAAAATGTTTTTCTAATGATGTGTAACTTTCAAAAGAAGGAAGTGTTTTTGAAGTTTATATTTTCATACAGTGCTTCTCGAGATTTGTGAAACACAGAACTCTTTGGAATGCAGACGTCTGACGATTTTATAAGCTGTCAAATAACCGTCTGGCGACTTATAAGATGTACAAAGGAGCAGAAAGATTTTTTCATCATTTTTGCTTTCCTCGCGGGTTAAGTATTTTCTTTAAATGCTATTTAAGACCCCAGCCCAGCCAAAGGCTGGCAGGCTCTCCCTCCCGATAAGTCGGGACAGGCAAGGAGAGGGAGCTCGATTATCTAACAATTTATCACTATTACAATCTAATTTTAATTGAAGAGCTGAAAATAAAATGATTTTGACTTAAGGAAGACTTCAGCAAGCAATGAATTCGCCAATTATCAAAGAAGATGTACCACAGCAACTTTCAATAATTGCTTTTTAAATCGAATTGATCTTTTTTAGAATCGAGTAATTTCCCCTGGTAGCATTTAAGTACTCTGGCAGGATGCTTATCTAAAAAACCATGATCGTGAGTACCCATTAAGATGGCGGTGCCGCTATTATTAATGTCAGTAAATAACTTGAAAACACCATCAGAAACTTCGGGATCTAAGTTACCTGTTGGCTCATCTGCAATTAGCAAGGCTGGTTCATTGAGTAATGCCCTTGCAATAACCACACGTTGTTGCTCACCACCTGAGAGTTGATGTGGCATTTTAGAGTCCACTGCACCTAGCCCCACTTGCATGAGCACATCAGCCATCCTGGATTTCATTTTTGAGCGATCCTTCCAGCCCGTTGCCTTCATTACAAAAAATAAATTTTCTGCCACTGTTCTATCGGGGAGCAACTGGAAATCCTGGAAAACCACTCCTATTTTTCTTCTTAATTGCGCTATTTTCTTGGAATTAATACCATTAATTTTGAACCCTGCTACCTCCATGGTGCCTAGTCGCAATTCCAAATCGGCATATAAGGTTTTTAGTAATGAGCTCTTTCCACTTCCTGTCCGGCCAATCAGGTAAACGAATTCTCCTTTTTCCATACTAAGATTGATATCGCTTAAGATGGCGACCTCTTCCTGAAAAATTGTAACGTTCTCAATGTGAACTACCGGATCATTAGAAAATGATTTTGACATACTCTTAAATTTCTAGCGCTTGAATTTTACCAAATGGTAATTCATTAATTAACTGTTCCAATGCCTCCTCTTTACCCTGTAATCCATACTTTTCCATATTTTTTAAGGGCCTATCTGCCGCTCGGAAATAGGCTATTAGAACGAAATTTTCATCTCTCAATTGAATATAATCAGGAATTTTTGCTTTTCCTTTTACTTTAATAATATACATAGCACTCAATATAAAGAACAGACTATAACTTTTCCAAAGTTTAAAACTTTGGAAAAGTTGATAGTATTTAAGAATTAACTTTTTTATGATCTGCTAAAAATGTAGCCAAACCACTATCAGTTAGCGGATGATTTAATAAAGCAGTAATTACATTTAATGGGCAAGTTACTACATCGGCACCCATATTAGCACATTCTAATAAGTGCATGGTGTGACGTACAGAGGCTGCTAAAACTTCAGTTTCGTAACCGTAGTTATCATAAATACGGATAATATCTTCTATTAGGCCTAAACCATCTGTTGAAATATCATCTAATCTACCAATAAAAGGAGATACATAGGAAGCACCTGCTTTGGCAGCTAATAGAGCTTGTCCGGCAGAAAATACCAAAGTACAGTTGGTTCTGATGTCCATTGATGAAAAATATTTAATGGCTTTTATGCCATCTTTAATCATTGGGACCTTCACTACAATTTTATCATCTATTTTGGCTAATTCTTTACCTTCTTTAATGATCGTATCAAAATCAGTAGCAATTACTTCAGCACTTACATTATTATCAACAATATCGCAGATAGCTTTATAATGCGCTCTTACGTTATCATCACCTTTAATGCCTTCTTTAGCCATTAAACTTGGGTTGGTAGTTACACCATCCAATACGCCTAGGTCATAAGCTTCTTTGATTTCATCAAGATTGGCGGTGTCAATAAAGAATTTCATAGTTATATATTTTAAGATTAATTATGCATAAGCAAAGTTAGAATTTTAATCTTAAATATTAGCTGAAATTTGATAAGATAAGGGAGATAATCGAAAGAAAGGAAAAAAATGGCAAACCAACATCGCACCGCTACGACCGCCTACCCTTGCTACCTTCCGGTCCTGGGGGAATTCAGCAGGAGCTGGTCGTGCCGATTTGCCGTTGCAAAGGTAGGCAGAAGTTATGGAAATATGAACAGTGATTTAAAAAAAATATTATGAATTTACTAGTGACTGATACTGAATAGGATAAATAATAAATTTTATTGTTTGAGAGTTTATTAAGGTTGTAGGTATTAAGTTTTAGGTTCAGGTTGTAGTAGCGAAGCGAAGATCCCGAGAAGAAGGAAACGGAATAGGTTTTAGGTTATAAGTATTGAGTAGTGAGAAATGAGTACAGAGAGTGAGATGAGAGAATTGAGGATAGATGATAGCAAATAGGTCAGTACCGTCAGGTCAGTCCGGAAATTACTCAATGCTTCAGGGTGCTTAGGGTTTGGTGGTGAATAAAAGGTTTTAAGTTTTAGGTCAAAGGTTATGGGTAGTGAGATGCATGTAAACTATAAAATCTGTTTCTTTACCAAATTATTAAACCTTATTCCGTCAAAAGCGTGATAAATGAATTAAGGAAACATACAATTAATGATTGAATTATTGTACCTTTGTATCCCTTTTGAATGAAAGGGGATTAACAATTGACTATGGGGTTGACCGGTATTGACGGTAAGTGTGAATTGTGTATCAGCATGTCGGGTGGAGCGTGTACATCCGCAAGTAATTTACGCAAACTATAATTGGCGAAAATACTTACGCCATGGCTGCCTAATCTCAGTTTAATTACAGAGATAAGGGCTTCAATGGGTTGAGTCCCCACAAGGACTCCCCGGCCACATTCCTCAGCGCTTCGTTTTTCCGGGGCTGATCAAGGGGTGTCGACTAGGAGAAACTAGCAGCTACGATGCTATTAAATAGTTGTGAAACTCTAATAGATAAGCTCTGCACGAGGATTGTTACCTTCCATAGCAGAGACGAAAATTCAATTGGTGACTAAGCATGTAGAAGATGCATTGTTTCCTTATCCGGACGAGGGTTCGAATCCCTCCAACTCCACATATAAAACCCGCAACCATATTGTAAATCAATTGGTTACGGGTTTTTTTATTTTATATTGTGCCGACATGGTGCCGACTTCTCATTTATTTCTTGCCCGATTGTAAATCTAATATCAAACCTAAAACCATCAGAGACCTTATCATCGTCAAAACAATTATAATTATTGAAGTGACAGTTAACAAATACCAGTGATTGATGGAGTATATTGAAATAAAGACTTTGAGGGCATAATTCAAAACACCTATAAACAGCAGTGATTTCATAGCACCTCTAAAATACTTAACAGAATCGAAATACAAATCTGTTTGAAAGAATGTTTGAAATGGATTATTTTCTACTTCGATATCTGAATCCTTTTTTGAATCGAAATTACTTTTAAAAGAAATGAATATTGTGATTAAAGTAAGAATTATGCCCGCCAAGGTTAAGCTGATATTACCTAAATCAGAAATAAGTTGTTTAAATACATCTTCTTCAGCAAATTGAAGCCCTCCTTTTTCTTTGATATAATACAATCCTGTCGTTATTAAAACAGCAATAATGTAGTCCCAAAGAATTGGTCTCTCAAAATATTTATCTAATATAAATTTATACATTTTGGATTGACGTATTGAAATCCTCTTCTACAAAATCGTACATTGTTCTAAGTTTAAAGTGTTCGTCTTTCAGCTCTTTTTCAAAACTGAGAACTGACTTCATTAGATTTTCCGTTAACTCTTCACCGTCGATACTTTCATAAGTCAGCACAAAATCCTGAAAGTTTTCGATAAAAAATTTACTCTTGAATCTAGGTAATAAATCCTTTATCATCGCATTGGCCTCATCATTCTTTTTATTTTTTATTGTCAATTTCCTACCTTGTGATTGAAACATAGCATTGATTCTTAAGGCTTGCGGCTTTAATTTCTGACCTAACCCCGTCATCATAGAAAAATAATTGCCTTTGGTCTGTTTATTTAATTCTTCTATTTTGGTAGGGTTAATTTTAAATTCAAACTTTAAAGTATTTTCGAAATTTTTTATTACCTCGTCTATATTTGTGTTCATAATTAAAGTTAGAGAGGTACCCTTTGCCTTTTTGATTTTTTCGTGAGCTATTTGTCTCAAGTAATATTCAATATCACTTCCCCTCGCACCATGGTAATTATACTCAACGCAAATAATTGGATGAATTCTGTTATAGTCAATAAAAAAGTGAGTTTCTTCGGCAATGTCTCCTTCCAAATCTTTTAATTCCGAAGTTTCTCCATCTTTGACCTTAGGCTTTCTACCCGATCTCAGTAAAGCTAATGTAAACAGCATTCTTTTTTCTCCAGGTAAAATTCTTAACCCAGAAACGAATAGCTCTCTTTTACTTCCGTCAATATTTTCGTGTCTATCTATAATAATACCTTTTCCCTTGGTGAGATTTTCTTTTAGGTAATCATAGACTTCCTTCATAATGTCACTCGAGTTGTGAGACCCTTCAAAACCTTTTCTAGGTAAAAATTCTAATCTATTAAGATGAAAAATTGTCATTTAATTAGTCTTTGTTTATTTACATCAGGAGTCAAAAATAACAAACAATCTATAATTATATTCATAATTGTCTTAAATTAATAAAGAGCAATGTTTTATACTGGTTTAAGTTGATTTAACTTCAATCAGCTAATAATAAAATATAAGGTTACATAAATTATCATATATAAAAGATTTCAAATAGATACTTTCTCTACTACAAATTTACAAAAATTGTCTATTCTAAGTTTTTATCACATTCTTTGGCCTTACATCACTTACGGTTAAGCAAATATTAACTCATTAAAAATCCCTAAATTTAGCAAGCTGGGGGTTTAAACTCCTCATCTCGTAGTTCTTTTATGATTACACTTAAATTAAAAGTGAAATAACATTTTCAGTTCTATAAAAAATTACTTATTTTAATATAATTCTACAAAAAGAAAGACTAAACCATGAATATAAAAAAAACTGAACCAATAAATATCACTAATAAAGAATTAGATAGAGACATTGTTAATTTATATTTACCCGAAATTAACCTTCTAGAGGATATTGATAAGCTTTATCAGGACAATCCTGCCTACGATGATCAATTTAATAAATGGCTGAGAAATGGTAGGAAAGAGGAGGATAAACCAGATTATTTTGACTAATTATGCTCTTTTCTCTTAAATACTGTTGAGCTAAAAACAAATACTATCTTGATCAAAGATATTAAAAAAGTTTGATATGAAAAGATACCCTCTTCTACTTGCCCTAGCCATTATATCATGGAGTGACTTGAGTGCTCAATACTTCTCAACTACAGATTTTGTAGTAACAACTAAAAATTTATTTAATGATGCAAAACATTCAGCCCATGGCTTACAATGTTATGCTTTAATAACAAATGATCGCAAATGCTATCTAAAATCTAAATTCTTATTTGAGTTCATAGGCTCTAAGTCGATATTAATTAAAACAGTTAAAGTGAAAGATATAGAAGTTTTAAAAAATGAATTGGAATCAATCTTTGAATAGATGAAAAAAGAAAGGACGATTGTTTTAACTGGAGCTGGATCTGTTTTAGATTTTGGTGCTCCGTCAACGTGTAATTTAACAAAGGCATTATTGGTAGATAAGAAAGTAGGTGCCATTAATAAAAGAATTTATATTCTTTTAAGAAGTAAAAAAATTTACACTAATATCAACTTTGAGTCAATTATTCACTTTCTAGATTCTCTCATTCATTTTTTGAGGTCAGATGTAATAAGTGGCTATAGGGATATATATAATTCTTTTTGCAAGATTGATAAAGAAACTCTAAACCTATTGATTCAAATAGATAAATTGGATTTGGAGGATTGCAATGACATTAAGTTTAGAGATAAAAATTATGAAAGGGCGGTCAAACTTTTGTTTTATAATTATAATTATATTCTATACAAGAAATTAGCTAAATACTGTTCTTTAAGGCCTGAGAAAAAGAAATTTCTTGAACTATTAAAATCTTGGTATTTTTTAAAATCAATAACTACTTGTTTACGGTTTTATTCACTTAATTATGATAGAATTTTACCTAATGAAGTAGATGAAATTTTTGATGGATACAATTATAAAAAGAAAACTGGTTTCCGTATTAGTACTAATCTTCCAGATATATCAAGAATAATTAATGCGAGAGATATTCCTATTCATTTCAATTTACATGGAAGCATATATTGGAATACTCCTATCTTCAATCAATCTACATTTTGGAGTAGCTGCAATAATGAGATTAAACCGCCTAGTATATATGCAAAACAAATAAATAATGGAGAACCTAATCATGGTACTTTTTTAATACCCATAATAACGGGGTATGCTAAAATTAGAAAAGCGCAAGTCCCTCCCATAAGGGAGTTTTTCTCCTCTTTCGAAAAAGATTTACTAGAAGCAGATAAATTCTTAATTGTTGGTTATTCATTTGCAGATGACCATATCAACAATACCATTGATACTGCATTGATGTTTAATAAAAAATTAGAAATCGATATTGTAGATTTTGATGAGAAAGGTCTGAGTGACAATATCTCGAAAAAAATATCGGGAAAACTAAAGAATATCAACCATAATAATACTCACTATCACATGAATGGGTTTTCTCAATATTTAGAAACAGAATTAAAGTAATTATGAAAATTTCAACCGAAGAAATATCAAAATCTTTTCTGGAACATTTACAGATTCCTGAAAACACCCAAATTGTATTCTCTGGTAGATTTGGGATAGGTAAAAGTTATTTTTTAGAGAACTTTTTTAATGATAATACTGAAAGTTATTCCAAAATTACCATAAGTCCTGTTAATTATTCTGTCGCTTCAAATAAAGATATTTTCGAATACATAAAGTATGATGTTTTATTTGAGCTACTTAAAAAAGGAGTGGTCGATGAGGAAATTGAACGAACTAATAAAGAGCAAGCTTTTAAAATGTTTCAATCAATCGATATGAAAGCATTTGGTAGTTTTCTTAAAATGATACCAAAAGTGGGGAAAGATTTAACTAATATAGTTGAAGGATACTCTGAATTAAAAAATCATATCGGAGAGTTTAAGGAGAATTTAAATCAAAAATCTCAAATAACATCCTTTCTTAGTTCTCACACCCATGAATTAGGAAATTTATATGAAGAAAACTTTACAACAGAATTAATCAATGAATTAATTGAAAAACTAAAACAGGAGGATCTAAGAACCATTTTAGTCATTGAAGATTTGGATCGTTTAGATCCTGATCACATTTTTAGAATCCTCAACATTTTTTCAGTGCATACCAATTATCAATCTGGCAGATTCAAGTTTGACTTTGATAAAATTATTTTAGTATGCGATATAAATAACATCCAGTATATCTATAAACACAGGTATGGCTCAGATGTAGATTTTGAGGGTTATATGGATAAGTTTTATTCACATGCAGTTTTTCATTTTAGAAATGAAAATAATTTACGTAATGAGATAAGAACAATAATTAAGGATTCTGTTCATCAAAATGAAGAGCACTTTTATACTATACATATTGATTACACCTCCGAGATTTTAACAGCAATGTGTATGCAGGGTGAACTGACTCCAAGAATGCTGGAGAAACAATTAAATTTTAAATATAAATCGACCAATCAGAGAATTAATACTATAATCGACCACTTGAGTTATACTGAAGGTAGAAAATTGAATTCTTTTCTTGTAGTAGAATACTTAACTAAAATTTGTGGGGGTTTGAACAACCTTAAATCAAGGATAAACATACTTAGAAAATATAAATTTAAATCCAAGTCTGGTATTTACCACCAATTAATAGGAGACACAGTTTATCTTATTGATTATTTTAAAAATAATCTAAATTCACATAGCAATAATGAATATGATATTGATGTGTTTACTAATAACGGAAATTACAAGATTATTTATAAAGGAAATGACAGTATTATTTCCTCAAGTAGCTGTAATGCACAATTGTTGAATATAACTGATCAAAATTCAGACAATACACTAGGTCTGGAAGATTATCCACCATTCTTTTATGAACTTTTTTACCAACTAATAGAAAAAATCGAGTCTGAAAAACTATTTGATTTTGACTAATATTCTTCATAGAAATCAAAATCCTCCACTTATTAACATATTTTAGTTTTTAAATTAATGTAAAGTATGTCTTACAAACTGTTCATTTTTCATTTGTTTTAATTTAACTACTCTTTTCTTAAGTCTATTTATACACCTTACAAAAAAAGCCACCCCAATTCTCATCAGGGTGGCTCAACCATTAAACTACTACTAAAAAAATTATTTAGCTACTTCTTCCAGTTTAGGATAATCGGTGTATCCTTTATGGCCTGGGGTGTAAAAGGTATCTGTATCAAATTCTGCTAATTCAGCACCTGTAGCAAAACGCTCCACCAAGTCAGGATTGGAAATATAAGGTTTACCATAGGCAACCATATCTGCATCGCCAGCATCAATCACTTTGTTGCCTTTTTCCTGATCGAAATTGGCATTGATGATAATAGTACCTTTATAAATCGGTCGGTATCTTTTAGCTATTTGCGTTTCAGCACCCTCTACATCAGAAACATCATTAAATGGTTCAGAAAGATGTAGATAAGCTAAATCATAGTCGTTCAACTTCTCAATAATATAATCGAAAGTAGGAATCGTTTCTTTATTTAATGTCATTCCAAAGATACCATGCAAGGATGGGTTTAATCGTAAGCCAATTCTGTTTTCCGGCATTACTTCTTTGATAGCATCAATTATTTCGAATAAAATTTTAGCCCTGTTTTCTTTGGAACCGCCATACTCATCAGTTCTTGTGTTGGAAGTACTACTGAAGAATTGATGTAATAAATAACCATTTGAGGAATGAATTTCTATCCCATCAAATCCTGCTTCCCATGCATTTTTGGCAGAATTTTTAAAATCCTGAATGGTTTGTTTAATATCTTCTATCGTCATCTCTTTGGGAGCTACGGTATCCTTAAAACCTTCAGGTGTATAAGATTTTGCTTCCGGATTAATAGCAGAAGGTGCATGAGGTAACTCTCCGTTGTGGAAATCAGGGTGAGAAATACGGCCTACATGCCATAGTTGTATAAATATTTTGCCATCAGCTTCATGCACCATTTTGGTTACTTCTTTCCAGCCTTCAGTTTGCTCTTTAGTATATATACCTGGTGTGTTGATATATCCTACTGCTTTTTCAGAAACCTGAGAGCCCTCAGTAATAATTAACCCTGCTGAAGCGCGCTGCTGATAATATTGACCCTGCAAATCGGCGGTGGGCACTTTACCCGGGTTATCTGCTCTGCTACGCGTCATAGGCGCCATTACTACTCTGTTTTTTAATTGTAAATCTCCTATTTTGATAGGCGCTAATAATGCTTGTTTGTTATCCATCTTTCTTTTAAATTTTTATAATTGATTTGATTGAAATTTTCGATTATTTAAGTTTTAATTAAACCTCAACCTTGATCCTTCTCCGAGGGGAGAAGGAAGGATGCCTTAACTAATCGACTTTTTAATTTATTTTCTTAACTCTTCCAATAATTCATTGATCTGCTTAAGCTTTTCATCATTCGGCGAGAACTGAATGCTTTCAATTAAAGCCTTTCCTTTTTTCATGATTTCTACACCTGCCTCTGAAAGTGCTATATAAACCACTCTCTGATCTATATTACATCTGTCTTTTTGGGTAAATCCTTTCTCACAAAGCTTATTGAGCAATCGTGAAACATTTGAGCGATCATCAATCATACGGTCTTTAATGATTTGTACATTAGCTCTCCCCTCTTTCTGGCCATGTATAATTCTCAGTACGTTAAGTTGCTGAAATGAAATATCCAATGGATCCAAAGCTTTAGCAATCAGGTTTTCTAACCAGCTGGCCGAATAAAGCAGTTCTGCTATTAATTTTTGACTGTTGTCTTTGAATTGATGGCTTAAAGCTTTTTCTATTTCCATAAGTTCATTCTGATTCCATGGATTTATATTCCATGGATTATATTACGCTTTTATAAGTTGTTAGTTGTAAGAAATTGAATATTTTTCTTGATGAATACTAAGAATTTGTATTCAAACGACTCTATATATTAATTCCTATTTCTATTTTAATGGAGAATTTCATGCAGGATAACTTAGATATATGAGGAATAAAGAATGCTCTGGCATGATTTCTTTATTGTATCACATTCTAGGTATAGTTGTCAGCCTTTGACTAGAGTTACAAGCTGTATTCACTATTTATGCAATCACCAATTATTTTTTCAATGTCGGATAGGGAACAAAGCCATTTTCACCTGGTACCTTAGGGAAATCCTGATTGATCCAGTCTTTTCTGGCTTTTTGCAATCTTTCCTTATCGGAAGAAACGAAATTCCAATTGATAAATCTTTCTTCCGGAAAAGGCTCTCCTCCAAAGATGTAAACAGTGGTATTTTCACCTATTTCGAATTCACAAAGCGTACTATCCTTGGCAATCAATATTTGTTTCAGTTCATAAGCATTCCCTTCGCTTTCTATCTGGCCATCCAAAATATACAATGCACTCTCTCCAAATAAGTCACTACCAATATTAACTTTCTGCTTTTTAGTACTCTTAATTTCAATAAAATATAAATTGCTGTGTACAGGTACGGGAGATTTCTTGCCAAAAGCTTTACCGGCAATCAATTTAATTTGCAATCCGTCTTGTTCCCATTGAGGAATTTGGGAGGCTTCTACATGAGTAAAGGAAGGTTCTGACTCTTCCAAATCCTTAGGTAAGGCCACCCAAATTTGTAAACCATGTAAATTTTTATCAGAAGTCCTTAAATATTCCGGCGTCCGTTCGGAATGCACTACCCCTTTGCCCGCGGTCATCCAATTGACGGCACCTGGCTTTATTTCCATTTCGGTGCCCATACTGTCTTTGTGCATAATAGATCCTTCAAACAAATAGGTAAGGGTAGATAAACCTATATGCGGATGCGGTGGCACATCCAGGTTTTCATGATCTTTCAGCCTGGCAGGCCCCATATGGTCTATAAAAACAAATGGGCCGACTGCTCTTTTTTGCCTAAATGGCAAGAGCCTGCCCACCATGAAATTACCAATATTAGCCGCTCTTTCTTCTATAATTAAAGAGATATTAGACATACTTTATAATTTTGTTACTCCTGAATTAATTCAATTACTAAATATTAAAATCAAACTACTCGCCTTCCCAACCCCAGGGTGCTTCTGGTGCCTCAATTTCTTTTGTTAAGTCGAATTCAACAGTGATTGGTGTATTGCTGTTGACTCTTCTTAGATTATAGATAAAGGTTGAATCCGTTACAGTTACCCACCATATATTGCCTGCTGCATAAGGGATTAAATCAGTGGTTTCCTGATCGGCCGGAAAATATTGTAAGCTTTTAAAACCGGTATTAGTTGTAGTACCGCCATACATGGTTACTCTATCGGAAGTACCATCTTCATGTCTGTGATCGTGCTTTAATTGAATTCTATCATTTTGCAATGTGAAAACCCAGGTACGTGATCTGTTGTCTCCCACTACAAATGGTATTTTAATTTGATTTTCAGAACACGCAATTACATGCATCTTTAACTCCTGATCTTTAAAATCTTTAGGAACCGGCTCTGTCATCATTTTACCTGCAAAAGCTTTTCCGCAATGTTGGCCTAAAGTATTCCAAAACTCCTGTTGCGCACTTAAATCCTGACTTTTTAAAGAAGTGAGGCTTGAGAATAAAACAAGGGCAATTAATATTAATTTATTCATTTTTTTTCTAGGATTGAGTTGGCAAGATACCATTTATTCTTTCCTGCTTAAAACCATTAAAATAAAAATAAGATTAGGGTACAAAATCATGGTATCCTATCTTTGTGAAAATTTTACAATATGGCGAAACAAGCAAAGAACCCAAAAGACACTTATACCATCATGACAGAGTTGGTATTACCCAATGATACCAACCCACTTAATAATTTAATGGGAGGCAGATTGATGCATTGGATGGATATTGTTTCAGCCATTGCGGCACAAAAACATTGTAACAGAATAGTAGTAACCGCATCAGTAGATAATATATCTTTCCAGCACCCTATTGCATTAGGGGATGTGGTAACACTGGAAGCCAAAGTAACACGCGCCTTCAGTTCTTCTTTGGAAGTACACATAGTAGTAAAAGGAGAAAATATACCTACAGGAAGAAAGTACGCTTCGAACTCTGCATTTTTCACCTTTGTGGCAGTAGACCAGGGTGGCAGACCCATTGATGTGCCTGAACTAAGCCCTGAAACAGAAGAAGAACAGGAGTTATTTGACGGAGCCCTAAGAAGAAGACAATTGCGATTAGTATTAGCCAAAAGAATGAATCCTGAAGATGCTACTGAATTAAAATCAATTTTTAAAATAGATACAAATGAAGGTTGATAATGAGTATTTGCCATTCTTATTTGAAGGAGACTATCTTTATGTAGTAAAAGAAGAGGGTCAGACAACCGAATACGAGGTGCCTGCGGATGATAAAAAACCTGAAGTAGCTGAACCTGATCCTCAAGTTAATGCTCCGGTAAAAGATACAGTCTTAGCTACTAAACCTGTGCTAGTGTTGGTTGATGATGAATTTACCGAAACCGAACAAGATACCCTTCAAAAATTATTAACTGCTATACAGGTAAAGGAACAGCATTACCAAATCATTAAAGAACATCCTGAAAATTTAAAATCTCTTAATAATTTAAAACTGTTTCTCTCCTTCCACAAGGATTTTATTAAAGAAGAGCAATATCAAATCCATATGTTAAATGCCACGAGAGTTATTTATGCTCATAACTTAAATGAGCTCAATAGAGACACGCAAAAGAAAGTACAGCTATGGAATTTACTTAAGACTATCGTGAAGTAATTTTAAGACCTTAATTTAAGATTAGTAAATGCTATAACATTAGGAAATAACCCTGTTTACAGCTCATTTTACCAGTTGTTAGTGTATAAACATCTATTTTTGATTACTTTTGATCGAATAAGTTCAGTATTTTATATTAAAGACTGTATATTAGAATTTTAATATTTAATCACATTAAAAACTATGTCAACAGAAATCATCAACATCAGTAAACAGGAAGGTAACAATCAGCTTTACTTAACCGATAATGAAGGTCACTCAGGTAAAGATAACATCACTACCAATGTAAAACCAGGCGATACAGTTACATGGAAGCTAGTTCCGAATGGAGGAATAGACCAAATCACAGGAATCACTGCTAAGCCAGATAGTCAGGATATATTTTCAGTGGATCCTGCACCAATAGATTTAAAAAATCCAGCATCCGATTGGACAGGTACTGTAAGCCCAAATGCAACAGGTTCAGAATCTTATAGTATTGGGTATAAAATTGGAGGTGAGTCTTTGGTGGATGATCCTCAATTAAGAATAGGTAATTAATGCTTAGGCCAATTTTTAAAGTAATACTAAAATCTGTTCTGACAACAGAACTGATTTTAGTATTTTTTAATCCAGGCTTTAGTCAAAACCAAAACTTAGCAGATAGTCTTGTTAATGTATTAAATAAGCATAAAGCCAAGGATACCGTACGATTAGAATTGCTATTTAAAATTGCTATGAATGAAAGAGATCTGAACTTAGCAATTAAACATTCAGAAAGCTTAATACAACTCTCAGAATCGATTCATAACTCTATATATTTGTATAGGGGTCAACTTCAAAAAGGGCAAATACTAAAAGAAAAAGGAGATCTAACAGCAGCTATCAATGTGCTTTTTAAAGCAGCTAAAGCAGCTGAAAAAGCAAAATATCAAGCAGGTATAGGAGCAGCATATGCTGCGCTTGGTGATGTATATATCAGAAATGAGAATTACAAAAATGCTTCTAAATATTATAATAAATCTTTAGAAATTTTACGCCAAGAGCAGGATTCTGTTACTTTAGCAACGGTTTTATTAAATGCAGGTGACGGTTATCTGAACGCAGGAAAACTGGATTCTGCTCTACTTTACTTTAAGGAATCAGGTAAAATATTTCAAGAAGTAGAATATTTAATAGGAACCGCTTATAATTTGGGCAATATGGGTATGGTGCATGCCCTAAAAGGTGAACACCGAACTGCTAAAAACAAAATGGATTCAGCCACAGCTATCCTTAAAGACATGGGTGATTTTTATCCTATCGCAGTTTATGATTTATACATTGCTGACATCTATAAAGATAATAATGATTTAAAACGCGCAATAGAATATGCGGAACATAGTCTCAATGTTGCTAAAGAATATTCCTTAAAAGAGCAAATACGTGATGCCCATCTTAAATTAGCTGAGTTATATGAAGCTATAAACAATATAAATAAAGCCTATCTTCATCAAAGCCAGTACCTGGCATATCGTGACAGCATCAATAATGAAGAAACAATTAGAGAAATAGCTGATTTAAGAACCGAATATGAGGTGAGTCAGCGGGAGACTGAAATTCAACTGTTAAAAACGGAGCAAAAAAATCAGTATATCATCTTTCTATCCATGGCTATCATTATTTTGCTTTTGGGTATTCTCAGCTTCTTATACTATAGAAATAGCAGAAGAAAACAAACGCTTAATTTAATTTTAAACGAAAGAAAAGAGGAAGCAGAAGCGCAGCGGGATCAATTGGAAGCTATTAATGAAACCAGAGAAAAATTTGTGTCTATCGTTGCACATGATTTAATGGGACCTGTAAATTCCTTTAAGGGCCTAGCTACCATTATGGGAATGAGTATTGAAGCAGAAGACAAAAAAGATCTAAGGCATATTCATTCCTTATTTACAACAAACATCAACAATTTATCTACCCTTCTTAATAACCTACTAGACTGGTCGGTTACACAGCAAGGTGCTATCCCTTACAATCCGGAGCAACTTAGCTTAAAAAACATCACAGATGAGCTGCTGAGCTTATTTTCTAATATGGCCGAAGCCAAAAAAATAAAACTAGCAGCTAAAGTTGAAAAGGATTTGACAGTATGGGCAGATAACAACAGCTTAAAAACTATCCTGAGAAACCTCGTTAGTAATGCATTAAAGTTTACTAAAGAAAAAGGCAGCATCATGATTTCCGCGAGGAAAGAAAATAATTTTGTTGCCATTAAGGTGGCAGATACGGGAATAGGAATGCCACAAGATAAAATTGAAGCAATAACGCATAAATATCAATTTGAAAGAAGCCAGGGAACCAAAGGAGAAAGCGGGATCGGTTTGGGCCTTCAGCTAGTCAATGAATTTGTTATTATGAACCAAGGTCGCTTAGAAATTGAAAGTGAAATAAATGAAGGAACTACTTTTACTATTTATTTGCCAGCCTTTGAAGAGGCTGAGTAAGTTTACTGAAACTAATTTATTTAGAAGATCAATACCTAAAATGGCATCTGAGATTTACAATTAGGAATTTTCAACAGTAATAAGTTCCATATAGTTACCTAAAAATAAAGAACTTTCAATTGCGCTTCCCCTTCGTTTTATTAATTCACAAAAAATAGCACTTTAAATTCATAAAGTAATTTGGTTTATATTATAAACTACACTATGTTTGTAATGTAATCAAAACTTTAGCCTATTATGAAACTTTTAATTAAGCTATCGCTAATAAGCATACTCGCTATTTCTGCATCTCTAAACCTTAATGCACAAGGTGGGTTTGGTGGTTTTCATGTAAACACAGAATACAACTCTGCTGGAAGTCTTATATTTTTTGGAGGTGGTGGTGCATGGGTAATCAACCAGAATTTCTATTTGGGTGGAGCAGGGTATGGTGCTTTGAACTCCATTAATGCAGAAGATGGTGAACTTTCTTCTATCGGTTACGGTGGATTTATGCTTGGCTACTTTAGGCCATTGAAAAATCCGAAATTCAGGATTGGGACTGATTTACTTATAGGCTCAGGGGGATACAAGATTGAGGAAACATCAGAAGACTTTTATTTTGTTGAGCCTAATTTGAAATTGTGGTATTCTCCAAGTTCTTATATATATTTAGGTGCAGGAGTATATTATAGAGCTGCTTTTTTAAATGCGGACGCATTACTCAACCCAAGCAATTTAAATAATTTAGGTTTTAAACTAACAGTTAATTTTGGTGCACTTTAATTAAAAAAAATGAAAAACAAAGATTTAGAAATAAATGAAAGCCTGAAAATTATTTCAGAGATGGTAAGTGCCAGCAAACATAATTTGGCAGAGGATAGCATCATTTATTTAATGTGGGGATATGGAGTAGCCATTTCAGCTATAGCACATTATTTACTGCAGTATCATATGGGCATAAATGAAGCTTATTACGTATGGATAAGTATGCCACTTCTAGGCATTATTAATACCATTTATTTTGCAAGAAAAGAAAAGAAAAAAAAGGTGCATACTTATATAAACAGAGCAATGGCATACATATGGCTTGGTTTTTTACTTGTTATACTTTCCTTATTAGCAATCAGTCCAAAATTGAACTGGAATGGAGTCTATCCTGTATTTATGTTCTTGTACGGAATGGCTACGATTTCATCGGCCGGAATATTAAAATTTAAACCTCTTGCAATAGGTGGAGTTATCAGTATATTACTTGGTATATTCGCTGCCTACCTAGCATTCGAATTTCAACTTTTGCTTTTGAGTCTGGCTATTATCTGTAGTTTTGTTGTTCCCGGACACCTATTAAAAAATACTAAATAAAAATGATGTTTGCTCCATTAGATCCTTTACTTCATTCACAATTACGATTGGGCATTATGAGCTTACTCATGAATGTAGAGGAAGCAGATTTCAATTTTATTAAAGATAAAACTTCATCCACTGCTGGCAACCTAAGCGTTCAGGTTAATAAATTAAAAGATGCGGGATATATTTCAGTTGAAAAGAGCTTTAAGGATAACTATCCACTTACCCAGTGCAAAATTACAAAGAAAGGAATTGATGCTTTCGAAAATTATTTAAACGCTTTGAGATCATACATAAAACCTAATTAAATAAAAGTGATTGCTCAATAATACAGACTGAAAATCAGTCTTTTTTAATACTATTTTACTTTATTTTATAAACTACTTTAATATAAATTTTATGAAAAATCTAATCTTTGCAATTTTATATGTTATTGTATTTGCAGATGTAACTTTGGCACAGAAAAATAAAACCAGCCAGTTAAAGTCTATTCAATTCAATGAATCGAGAATGACAGGGGAGCTCATACTCCCTAGTACTGCCGCAGGAGAAAAGTTACCAGCAATTTTAACTTTAGGAGGCTCTGAAGGTGGTATTCCTTTTAATAAGTCAATGATGGATTCACTAGCTTCTCAAGGCTATGTGGTTCTCAGACTTGCTTACTTTAAAACAGACAGCTTACCGGATGAATTAAATAAAATTCCTTTAGAGTATTTTGAGAATGCCTTAGCCTTTCTCCATCAACATGAAGCTGTTGACAAGAACAAGATTGGTTTACTAGGTGTCTCTAAAGGTGCCGAAGCTGCACTTTTACTCGCTAGCAAAAGGCCTGAAATAAAAACAGTAGTAGCTCATGTTCCGAGCAATGTCGTTTGGTACGGCTTAAGTCAAAACATGATGGAAGCACAATCTTCATGGACTTACTTAGACGAGCCTATACCCTTTATGCCCTATGGTAAACCGGCAACCGGATGGCAAACTAGTAGAATTGCAGACTATTATGAGGCAGGTTTCGAGCAACATTCGGATAAGGAAAGTGCTGCGATAATTGAGGTTGAAAAAATTAATGCACCCATCTTGCTGACTTCAGGAGGACAGGATAATATTTGGCCCTCCGAAAAGATGGCAGAACGAATCATGCAACGCCTAGAAGACAATCAATTTCCTTATGAGAAAAAGTATTTACATTTTCCTAACGCTGGCCATTTATTATTCGCACAGATAAATGATGTTGACAAATTTGAATCAGACCTTGCCTTTTTCGGTGGACAGTTAGAAGCCTCGATAAATGCGCAAAAGCAAAGCATTGAGGCAACCTTCAACTTTTTTCGTAAGCATTTGAAAAATACTTCAGAAAATTAAGCTGGAATAAAGAATATCAATGAGCACTCTTTGTTCAGTAATTTCAAGCTCTCATTCGATAAACAGAAGACTGATTTTCAGTCTTTTTTAAAACAATTTTACTTTACAATTTAAACTACTTTATCATGAAAAAAAACATCAAAAAGATCATCACTTTAGCTGCTATCTACTTAGTTTCATGCTATTCATTAACAGCACAGAAAGCAAATGAAACCGCTTATAAAGCTTACCTTATTAGTAGTGAAGCTTTATGGAAACAAGCAATCGCTCAGAGTGCAGATCCGTGGCAAAAAGCTGTGGCACACTACGGCCTACTAAATAATACCATGATCACTCAAAATGAGGATTTGTTTGACGATTATGTTGACCCTACACTGGACTTATTCGAAGAGCTGGAAGAAGTTGAAAAGCACCAGGCCAATGCACTCTCTCTACGCGCATCAGTCTATGGATTTATAATGGGTTATTCACCATGGAAAGGAATGATATATGGCCCTAAAAGCTCAAGCGCAATAGAAAAAGCACTAGAACTAACTGAAACTTCTGGTATAGTTTGGATGGTAAGAGCTAGTTCACTCTTTTATACACCTGAGTCATTTGGTGGGAACAAAATTGAAGCAGAAAAAGCTTTTGAGAAAAGCATTCAGCAATTTGAAACAGCTGGAGATACAACTAAAAACTGGCTATACATAAATACACTTGCTAATTTAGGTAAGGTATATCAGGCGAATAGTAAAAATGAAATGGCAATTGATATATACCAGAAAGCCTTATCTATTGAACCTGGATTTAATTGGGTTTCGAAGGTGCTTTTACCCAAGGCACAAAAGTAAGTTCTTCTCCTTTAACTTATTTTATCATGAAACATTTATTGACGATCATGCTAATGTGGGCCGGAATAAATACCGGCTTTTCACAAACCTATATCTCAGGAATCGTAAAAGATGGGGTATCCGGAGAGGTTTTACCGGGAGCACATATACTTTTACCTTCTGCAATTGAGAAAAGCACAGTTACGGATGAGGAAGGTCGCTTCTTACTTAAGGGTATCCGGCAAAATGATACTATCATTATATCTTTTACCGGCTACAGGGAAAAGATCATTATTAATCCCGAAACTGACACCTTAACTATTTTTTTAAAGAGAAATGAAGTTACTTTAAAAGAAGTAACTGTGAAATCCACCGTGTTGGGTGCTGAAAACTTTTCTTTCAGTAAGTTATCACCTCTTGATATTTATCAAAACCCCACATCGAAAGCAGATGCATTGGTAGCTGTTAATACCAATGTTTCTTCCACTACAACAGATGAAAATGCAGCTGTATCATTTAGAGGTGCCTCGCCTAACCAAACCGGATATTTTTTAAATGGTGTACCTATTAAAAGCCCGGTTAAATATGCACAGCTCACCAACACTGGCACATTAAGCATCTTCAATACAGACTTTCTCAAAAGGGTAACTGTTTTTCCAGGCAACCCTCCGGTTGAGTACGGCCAATCAACATCGGGAACCATAGTACTGGAAACAGCTGACAGATTCCCAGAATACTGGCAACAAACTGCTAGTATTTCTATGGCAAGTGTCGGCTACTCAGCACGAGGGAGTATAGGAAAGTCATCTTTTATAGGAGTTTTCGCCAATTATCAGTTTGATGACTTGCTGAAAGCAGCCAATCCTTCAAATTTTGAAAATATCAATGCCTTCAATTCGCTGGATGCAGGTATTTTATTCAGTTCACACCATAAGTGGGGATCGTTAAAATTTTACCAATATGGTCTGAAGGATAATTACAATTTTCAGTACAGGCATCCTAGCTTTGAAAATGGCTTTTTGCAGGATGCTTACCAGAAGCTTATCTACACTACAATGGATCCAGGAATTCGCAAAGGTACAGTTAACTGCGATCTTGGGAAACTCATTTGTTTCCAACAAATTTAATTTTGGCAACCTCAATTATACCGAAATAAACAATGACCCCTACGGAGCTTTGCACCTCTCCTGGATTAATGGTGAACAATTACTTAAAACTGGCTATGCTTTCTGGAGCCAGAAGAAAATTCAGTCAGGTGAATTTCCCAGTATGATTTTGCGATGCGCCCTGAGCATCCTTCTTTATCTTATTCGGGAAGCAATGAAGTGGCTATTCATGAAGCTTATTCCTTTTATCGTAAAAAATGGCATCAGCATTCAGTTGGGTCTGGTTTTAGATTGGTTATAGTCCTCAACTTACCAATTTTTTATACAGCTACCAGTTGAATTATCTATGGAATTCACTGCGCAATTTGCAGGTTAAAGTTGGTGTGGGCAGATACTATCAGGTAAGAAATACTGGAAACCCATCAATATGCTTTTACCCACCAAAGCGGGATTGATTTAAGTTATAAAAAGCTAAGATAGCTGTTGACCAAAGCTTTTATTACAACTTCAAGGGCTCATTTGAAAATACTAGGGGTTCAGAAACTATGCTTAGCTTACCTACCGAATGCCAAATTGCAGATTGATCAATCTATATCATTTATAGAAAGAGCCAACCGTGATATTCAATGGTTCTCACGATCCATGATCAATTACAAACCTTTTCAAGGCTGGGCTTTTAATGCTACTTACCAAACTTTTAAAGGAAATGAGGTGGATTTCATCACATCTGCATCATTCAACAATAATTTAAACGTCTATCAACCTGAAGACCCAAATACACTCATGACATTAGATCCCTATGCAAACATCTCTTTGGGGGTTAGCAAAATATTTCCATCTGAATGAAAAAACAACGGAGTTTTTTTGTTTCAATAGCTAACATTTTGACAGAAAAAATACCATTAACGTCAGCTATAATTATGACTACAGTAATTATACTCCCAATTTTTTAACCAGAAGAAGTATTTATGCTGGTTTTGTGTTGAATTTTATTGGTGAGCCAAACTAAGCCATTTCAATACAAAAACCGCTTTACATAATTATCTAGCTAACAAAAACAGGTTGTCTTAATAATGTTTCTTTATAACAATATTACCTTAAAAATAATAGGGGAATACCATGAATTAAATCGACAGATAATAATAATGAGCTAATTCACTGAATCTTAGCTCCCAACATAAAAAACTCATGTCACACGGATAGCTTATATACATATTTCTTTAAGATTATTCCAATATTAATAAATGTTTAAGTTCAGAACAGATGTTAAATTTTAACATCTGTTCACCAATAACGACTTCTAATTTTGATGGCATCAAACACCTTAAAAATTAGAAAACATGAAAAAAAGATTTACGGTATTAGCAATCAGGACCTTGCTTCTAATTGGAGTTTTCTGGCTGATGATATTCAATCCTCAGCAGCTTAATGCACAATCTACTGATGCTACCATCAGTGGGAAAGTAACCAGCTCCGAGACAGGCGAATTACCGGGAGCTACCGTTCAATTAAGAAATGAATCTACCGGATTTGAAACTGCTACCATTACAGAAATTGATGGTGAATTCCAGTTCAGACAATTACCTTTAGGCGGGCCTTATACACTTACTATTAGTTTTATAGGCTACCAAACGCAGAAAAAAACTGACATTAATCTTAACCAGGGAGATAAAGCAACCTTTGACATAGCTATGTCTACCTCTACTGAGCAATTACAAGAGGTGGTGGTTAGTGGTAATAATTTGAGCAAAAGAGTGGACCGAGTAGGCTCAGGAATTGCCATCAATGCAATTACAATGAAGAATTTACCCAATGAAGGTAGGAATTTTTCTAATCTAACAGCGTTATCCCCCTTGCAAGGTGGTGGAGCAATCAATTTAGGTGGGCAAAGAAGAACCTCCACCAACGTAACTGTGGATGGCGTAAATGCAAGAAACCAACTAACTGCCGGGGAAATTGGCCGTGGACCTTACACCATTTCTATGGAAGCCATTCGTGAATTTGAAGTGGTAACCAATTCTTATGATGTTACCCAGGGCAGACAAGCAGGTGGTGCATTGAATGCAGTAACTAAAACTGGCACTAACACATTTGAAGGTTCTGCTTTTGTATATCACCGAAATGACGCCCTATCAAGCAACTTGGACATCAGAGGCAATGAAAGAACGCAGGATTTCTACAATTATCAGTGGGGATTCAGTTTGGGAGGTCCAATCATTAAAGATAAAATTCATTTCTTTGTGGCTTACGACAGGCAAGATGCCGGTGAGCCTGAGTTTATTGCTGATATTAACAATGAAGGTGATGAAAGACGTTTAGGTATCAGACAAGATACATTCGACAAAGCTATTAATATCGCCAGAAACATATATGGAGTGAGTGATGACCAGCAGGTGGGTCAGTTTGACAGAACCACAGTAGCCAACACCTTATTTACCAGAATAGATTGGCAGTTGAATGATAGAAACAGATTGACGATCAGGAATAACTATACCGATTGGAACAACCCTTTTAGTGTAGATGATAATTCTAATATCAATTTAGCAGAAACATGGTCGGATTTTTCTTCTAGAGAAAATAGCTTACTTTTCTCTTTGCGTTCTGCTATAAACCCCTCTTTGACGAATGAATTAAAACTGCAACTTCAAAATGCAGAAAGGGAATTTTTACCTAGCAGCCAGTTGCCAAGAGCTAATATTCCAAGGGCTATTGTACAATTAACCAGCCCTTTCCCTACTGAAAGTAACCCGAATGCAACGCAATCACGAACTTTCCAGTTTGGAGGCCAAAGGTTTACGCCAGAAACAAATTTAGAGCAACAGATTCATTTAGTGAACACCACTTATCTAACTAAAGGAAAATACAATTTCTCATTTGGTACAGATAATATGATCACTTATTTAGAAACTTTACTTTCCAATGAGCAAAATGGTAGATTTTTCTTCGATAACATGCAGGACTTTGAAAACCAAATGCCTTCAAGATATGTGAGAGAGGTTCCTACTCAAGGTTTACCGATTGTTAAAGCAAACCGTGATGGATTTATCATTATTTGGTCAGGTGGAGTTTGAAATGCTTAAAAATTTCAGAACCACATTTGGTTTGCGTTATGATGCGACCATTTTCATGGATGCAGCACAGTATAACCCTACCGTAGACCAGGAATTAGGTATTAGAACCGACAATAAACCGGCAGATTTTGCCAACTTACAACCAAGATTTCAAGCAATTTGGAATGTAAAAGGTGAAAATGAGCATATTATTAAATTTGGTGGTGGATTGTTTTCATCACAGCCTCATTATTACGCTCAAGTAAACAATATTCAAAACAGCGGACAAATGCTGGCTGCTGTGGATGTGCGTGACCCTAACTTAATTCCTGGCCCTGACTTTAACAGCTATCGTGAAGACCCATCTACCGCTCCCGGCATTCCAGAAGGTGCTGAAGTTGGAATTGCGACTATCAATGCAGTGAGCGAGGATTTTAAGGTGCCTAACACTTTCAAAGCCAATATTTCTTATAACAGATTTTTTGGCGATAGATTGAGAATTGGAATTAATGGATTATTTAGTAGAACCTATAACAATTATGTATATCAGGAAACCAATTTAGTAGATCAACCATATTTTAGATTGAGTAATGAAAATAACAGAGGTGTATTTGTGCCTGCCAATACTATTGGTACCAATGGCCAGGCCGATTGGTTAGACTCCAGAAAATCAATGGATGTTGGTAGAACCTTATTATTAACTTCTGATGGAGAACTAACTCAATTTGCTGCTATTATTGATGCTTCTTTAAGAATTGGTAAAGATGGTAACATCAATGTGAGCTATACGAGAAATGATGCGCAGGATAATTCATCTTACAACTGCTGCGTAGCCAACACCTCTACTTTTTTACCAGTTGTGGACGATCCCAGAGCATTGAGTTCAGGCTATTCTGATAATCACTTTACTGATAAATTAGTAGTGAATGGTATCTCTCCTACATTTTATGGATTTAATGTTGGATTCACTTTCTCAGGAATTGGTGGAACGCGTTATTCATTTTTAGTGGCCAATGGTAGTGTAAATGGTGATTTTAACTTGAGGAATGATCTCGCTTTTGTTTTTGATCCTAACGATCCAAATACTCCAGCCAATATTAGAGAAGGAATGCAAGGTTTGTTAGATGATCCGGAGACATCACAAAGTGTAAAAGATTATATCAATAATAACCTTGGGCAAGTAGCCGAAAGAAATGGTGGAGTAAATCCATTTTTCTCACTCTTGGATTTACGAATGCTCAAGAAAATTAATATTGGAGACAGACATAATTTCGAATTATCAGCAGATATTTTCAACGTGGCCAACTTATTGAATTCTGAATGGGGAAATAACAATAATTTTGGCAACAGAAACCTATTGAGAATTACAGGATTCGATCAGGCTGAACAAAATTACACTTACAATGTAGAAAGTAACGTGGGTACTTTACCCATTAATGGTACGCCTTGGCGTATTCAGGTAGGATTGAGATATTCGTTCTAATTTTTGTTTTTCATTCCATCTCAATCAGTAATGTTGTTAAGTTGAGCTTTTTTTCATCCAATGACTGAAAATTTAGCTTGACTTAATAGCACTACTTCAATCCATAAGGGAGCATAATCTTTATATTCCCTTAACTTTTAGCATTTCCTCGAACAACTAAAACAGCATGTTAAAAATTGACAATTTCAAACATTTTAGCATTATATTATTTTCAATTCAGGTCTGAAGAAAATAAAAAAATTTAATTATTGCCTTCACTCACCCTACGTTCCAGCTCCCTTTCTTTCCGCTTCATCTCTTCTTGCGTAGCTTCCATCTCTTCCATATTCTGTCGAAGCTCCTCTTCCTGTGACTTAAGTTGTTCTGTCTGCTCCTGAAATTGCTTTAGAAGTTTCTGGCTCTTCTCTGACGTTTTTATGGAAATAAGCGTGGAAGCCATAATTTCCCCAATTTTATCGACCCATTCCAGCTGATACTCTTCAAAAACCTGAAAGCTGGCTAATTCAAGAACTGCCTCTACCTTTTCATTGTACTGCAAGGGGACCACCAACAAACAGCCGGGGGTTGTATCTCCTAAACCTGAGGTAATTTGTGTATAATCCTGAGGCACTTCTGTAATCATTGTTGGTGCTTTTTCTAAATATGCTTGCCCAACAAGGCCTTGTCCTTTTTCAATTCGTTTCTTAATATATTTTTTACGATCGAAGGCATAACAGCCCTTCATTTCAAGGTAAGGTTCATCTTCTTCTTCCTGTAGCAAATAAACAGCCCCTTGTTGCGCTTCAAGATATTTTACAATAAAGCTAATGGTTTGATCACACAAAAGCTGAAGTTCATGCTGTGAGGAACGGATAATTTCCGAAAATTTCGCTTGTCCTTCGGTAACCCATAAACGTTTTGCATCTTCCTGTTTCAACTCCTTCATTTCTTCACGCATATGAACCAGCTCACCTGCAAGGTTCTTTTCATTAAGCGCTTTATTCTTTTCAGAAAGCTGTTCCCAATCAACCTTAAGATTACCTGCTGACACTTCGCTTATAAAATGAGCTGCTTTTTTAAAATTAATAATTGAATTTTGAATTACTTCCCTTTCATTGTTCACTTCGAAAGAAGTACCTGGATTAAAAATATATTCTCTATTATTTCTCTCAAGTTCTTCGAATAACTCTCGCCGATTCCGCTCACCTTTTCTAATTCGGATAATCACAAATAAAAGAGTGGGTGCACCAATAATAGCCAAAATAATTTGTATGTAAGACATACTTGAATTTGCTGCCTTGTATCGTTCGGTGGCCTCTGAATATAGTGCATCCTGATAGGAATTTACTTCAGAGGCAAATTTTTCATAAACTCTCCATAATGTCAGACCTCGGTCTTTTTTCAATTCTGAAGCAAAAAGCTCGAGTTCGTCCTGGCGTACCAGTTCCACCATTTCCGCTGAAATTTCCAGGTAATCTCGAAAACCCTTTTTCAGATTCTGAAAATCATACATATTAGGATAACCTTGTGCTTTCAACTTGGCCTCCAATTCTGGGTGATATTCATTGTAATATCTTATTCCTTCATTGTAGGGCACAAGTAGTGATTCGTCTTCCGTTAAGGCATACCCTCTTACTCCAGCATCCAGGTTTCTGACCACATCATCCCAAAGCACTTTCAACAAGATTTTTATTTCCTGTGTCTGCACTTGCGTAGAAGTAGTTTGGTCCAGAACTTGATTATTATAAATTAAGAAGCCAGCGTTAGACACTACTAATGCCAGCATAAACGCAGCAGAAAAAATAATAGAATTTTTCCGGATTAACCTCAATAGGCTTTTAAATTTTTTCATAAAAAAAGAACATAAAATAATAAATCATTGAACTATTTCAATACCATATCTCGCATCTTAATTTTTGAAATATTATAAATATACATTCAATAGTTTGTGCTAAACTATAATATAGTGATTTTTAACAATTAAAATCAAAAATTTTACTAAATACAAAGATTTATTTCGACTAAAACGGGAAAAACATAGTCTTTTTGATGTATATCGTTAATTTGTATTTTTTTAATCTCTTAAACAAAGAATTTTATACGGCTTTCAGTTTATAAGTAAAGCCCCGAATACGTGAGTTTATCCGGACTTAAAGAATTTTAAAAAAATCTGATACTAACATCTCAGTTATCCTTCGGACAATATCTTTTGGGATTAACCTCCTATGAGACATAACACGACCGCAGGAGTCGTTTGCCTTGGCTTAAATTAATGATCAGTTGATTTCAATTCATCATCATCATCATTAGCTATTCCAAAATGAACTGATTAACCAAGGTTAACTTAAAAGTATCATTTCAATTAATAAGGGAACATAATCTTAATGTTCCCTTAACTTTTTACTCACCATAATTCAATACCTTTAAATATGAAAAATTTTACGCTTTTATGCCTGTTTATCTTGTGTTTTTTTTCTGCCGTTGCACAGGAAAACAAGAAACAACATGTTATTTTAATATCAATTGATGGCCTACGTCCTGACTTCTATTTAGATAAAAAATGGCCGGCCCCGATCATTCAACATATGGCTGAAAAAGGTAGCCATGCACAAGCAGTAAAAGGAATATTTCCTTCTGTAACCTATCCTTCTCATACCACCATGGTTACCGGAAACCTTCCTGCAAAACATGGTATTTATTATAATGCACCATTCGAGCCAAAAGGTTCTACAGGAAGGTGGTATTGGGAATATGATAGCATTCAGACACCTACTCTTTTCTCTTTAGCCAGGGAAGCTGGACTTAAAAGTGGGGCTATTTCATGGCCTGTTACGGTAGGTGCGCCAATTGACTATAATTTACCTGAAATATGGTCTTTAAATGAAAATGAAGACAGATTTGCTCCTTTACGAAAATTTGCAACCCCAAGTGGATTTGTTGAAGAAGTTGAAATGAATGCTATTGGCAAGATCAATAATAATAATTTTGGCAATGATGGTTACTTTGCCAGGGAGCAGAAATTTGCTGCCGCTGCTTCTTACATTTTTGAGACTTATCTACCTGGTTTATTAGCTGTACACTTGATTGCTGCCGATCATTTCCAGCATACTGATGGCAGAGAAGGCTATATGGTAGAAAGAGCTGTGAGCGCAGTAGATGCAGCCATTGGTCAGATTTTAGAAACTGTGGAAAGATTAGACATGATGGGGCAAACCACTTTCATAATCACAGGAGACCACGGTTTTGTAGATATTCATTCAGTTTTGTCGCCCAATGTGTGGTTAAAAGAAGCCGGATTAATCATTGGAGAAGAAAAAGGAGCTGCCTTTAAAGCTAAATTTCATACCTCAGGTGCTGCTGCATTCTTACATCTCAATGATCCGAAAGATAAAAAATCGGTAGCTCAAGTAAATCAGATTTTGAATGAACTGCCTGCCAATTATAAGAAGCTTTTCAGGGTGTTAGATAAAAAGGAGCTGGCTGATGTAGGAGCCGATCCAAATGCTTTTATTGGACTGGCGCCTATTGAAGGAATTGCTATGAGTTCTTCAGTAAAAGGAGAAGCCCTCAAAAAAGGAAGTGGTGGAACACATGGTTTCTACCCGGAAATCAGCAACATTTATACTGGTTTTGTGGCTTATGGTGCCGGTATTAAAGAAGGAGCAGTTTTGAAAGAAATGTCGTTGGTTGATGTTGCTCCACTCATTATTAAGCTTCTGAATTTACCTGAAACCGAAACTGAAGGTATTTTGTATCCGGGAATTGTTGAATAATTAATAATAATTAAAGTTATGGATTGTCAAGCATCATATTTCAAACTCTACGATCATCTTACTCACTCGAATAAATACAAGCAATCATTAGAAGATAGGGTAAGCATACTTGAACTTAAGAAAGGTGACTACGTCTATAAACCATCAGAGGAATTATACACTGCCTATGAAGTAGTTAAAGGCACCTTAAAAATAGGGAGCTATGCCAAAGATGGTACCGAATGCACCTTTGAAATCCTAAAACCAGGAGACATATTCGGTAACTTACATTATTTAGATGGAAATTTTCAGGAATTTGCAAAATGCTTATCTAATGTTCAATTAAGACTTTACGACCTGGTATTTTACAAAAGAATTGTAGTGGAAGATCATGAGATCTCAGAATGGTTTAATCAATACATAGTACGAAGATGGTGCCGTTCTGAAACAAGGTTTTTCACCATTATTTCTGAAGACATACTTACACGGGTACAAAGACTTTATCGTGAATTCAATAAAGAAATATTTGATGCTAAAGGTAAATCTGTAAATATTTTTGAAACGTTCACCCAAAAAGACATTGCAGATCTCACCGGTGCTACAAGGCAAAGCATTGCTCAGGTTTTTAAAAAAATTCATGAGCATCCGGATTTGCTTTATATGAAAATGGATACAGTGAAATTACCCTAACGTGCAGTTTAGTACAAATAAAAAAGGCTTGCTTTCCTTAGAAAACAAGCCCTTTTTTATTTAATCTTGTGGAGAATCAACCACCATAAATTTCTTTCAGTTTAGAGTGTAATTTCTCTCCTCTCAAATTCTTGGCTACAATTTTACCGTCCGGTCCAATTAATAAAGAGAAAGGAATTCCACTGATTTTATATTCTTGCACGATGGGCGATTGCCAATATTGCAATTCAGATACCTGCGTCCACTCCAGGTTATCGTCTTCAATAGCTTTTAACCAATCTTCTCTTTTCCGATCCAATGAAACGCCTAATATTTCAAATCCATCCTCATGAAATTTGTTGTATGCGGCTACGATATTTGGATTTTCTTCTCTACAAGGCTTACACCATGCCGCCCAAAAATCTATTAATACATATCCTCCACGATAGTCACTTAAAGAAACTGTATCCCCTTCAGGTGTTGGCATAGAAAAATCCGGAGCCTCAACTCCTACCGCCAGTTTTGCTAAATCATCAATCTGCGATTTGTAAAATGTCACCATTTCTGACTTGGGATGTGCTTCATACAAGCTATTAGCAACAGTTTGCATAAACTCAAAATCATCATTTGGGTTAAAGAAATTCATTGCCTGAATTACGGCAATTGATGGCAACATCTCCTTCACCTTAGACTTGATTTGCTCCTTCTTTTTCTCTTGAATAAGCAAGAAATCATCCTGAATATTCTTCATTGCTTCCTCGTCCTGTGCGTTTCTGGCCTTTATAAAATCCTCATTAATTTTTTGCACCTCATCACTCTGGGCTTTTACCATGTCTTGAATGGCTTGCATATTTTCCACATCCTTTGAACCGGTAATTTCCATCTTTCCATCTTTTGCTGAACCATCAGCCACCACGTTCAAATCTTCTTCATTTACAATGAGTGTTGCTAATTGCGTATTATAAAAGTTAATTTGATAAAACTCTGGTGACGGACTGGTTACTTCCACTTCGAAATGATTATTTTCATCTAAGGTTAAAGTGTCCACTACCTCTCTGCTCCCTGCACTAAGCTTCGCTAGCGTTATTAATCCATCAGCTTTAGGGTTTTCCACAGTACCCTTTATAGTAACTGATCCTTTTTCTTCTTTACTATCACATCCATAAACCAATACTATGGCTAATAATGCTATTATTCCTTTTTTCAACATCTTATTCATTTTTAGTCTAAAGTCTTTTTTAGTAATTGATCGGCAATTTTTGGATCCGCCTTGCCTTTGCTACGTTTCATAATCTCTCCCATAAACAGACCTAATAGGCCCTTTTTACCGGATTTATATTCTTTTACCTTCCCACTCATTTCATTCAATACTTCATCAATAATCGGCTGAATGCTATCTGACGAACTATCCTGCAATAAGTTTTCTTCTTTTGCTATTGTTGCTGCCTCTTTGCCAGGATTACGTAGCATCTCAGGAAATATTTTCTGAGTGGCTACAGTATTATTGATTTTATTTTCATCCACCAGCTCAATAAGCCCAGCCAACCTATTAGGCGCAATTGGGAAATCTTTGATTTGAGTAGATGACTCATTCAAATAGGATTTAACAGTTCCCATCATCCAATTAGAAGCTAATTTGTAATTATTACAATGCTCGCAAAGTGCATCGAAATATAAGGCTATTTCTTTAGTTTCAGTCAATACTTGGGCATCATATTCCGGTAAACCATATTTTTCGGTAAACTTTTTGGCTAACTCACGAGGCAAAGCAGGCATTTTTGCCTTAATTCTTGCTATCCATGCATCATCCACAATTAAAGGAGATAAATCAGGCTCCGGAAAATAACGATAGTCATTTAAATCCTCTTTAGTTCTTAAGCTGGAAGTTGTGCCTGATGCAGCATCAAAATCACGAGTTTCTGATGATATTTTCTCGCCTTTCTCAATCAACAGAATTTGTCGCTCTACTTCATGATCTATCGCACGTTTTACATTCCGGATTGAATTCATGTTTTTGACCTCCACCTTACTTCCATATTCCTTTGCATCATGTAGCATCACTGATACATTGGCATCACATCTAAAGGAACCTTCTTCCATATTGCCATCGCATATTTCCAGATACCTTACCAGTTTTCGAACTTCAGTCACAAAAGCGTGGGCTTCATCTGAAGTTCGCATATCAGGCTCACTTACAATCTCAATCAAAGGCACTCCTGATCGATTATAGTCTACCAAAGTTTCGGATTCTCCTTCCAGATGAATGGATTTCCCAGCATCTTCCTCCATATGGATTCGGGTAAGCTTTATGGGTTTCTCTTCAGTGGATCCTACCGGCTTTATCCAAACATGCCCATTGGTACAAATAGGTGCTTTATCTTGTGTTACTTGATAGCCTTTGGGGGAATCAGGGTAGAAATAATTCTTTCGCGCAAAAATATTTACCTCAGTAATATCGCAGTCACATGCTAAACCCATTTTTATAGCATAATCCACGGCTTTTCTATTGGCTTTAGGCAATGTACCAGGATGTGCCAAAGTAATTACACTAATATTGGTATTGGGTGCACTGCCATAAGCAGTTGAATCAGAAGAGAATATTTTACTCTCTGTTAAAAGCTGGGCATGTACCTCCAGGCCAATTACTACTGTATATTTATCTCTGATTTTTGGGTCCATCATTAATTACAAAATCTCCTTTATCATTTCATTGGCTTGTTTTACCACATTGGGTAAACCTTCCAGATTTTTACCTCCGGCTGTAGCAAAAAAGGCTTGTCCACCTCCACCACCTTGAATATTTTTAGCCAATTCTCTTACTATATTGCCGGCATTCAGCTTTTTAGAGGTTACTAACTCCTCTGAAACCACCACCGAAATTTGTGGTTTTCCGTCAATTTCACAAGCTAAAACAACAATTAATGGACTAATTTCATTTTTTAACTCAAAAGATAGCTTTTTCAGGGCATCTGCATTGGGTAATTGAATTTGTTTGATGATGGTGGTTACCCCGTTTACTTGCTCCAATCCTTTAATCAAATCCTCTTTTAACTGACCTGACTGCTTTGATTGCTCTTTATCTAAAGCTTTCTGCAATTCAGATTTTTCTTTGATTAATTGCTCTACCGCTAATTTCAAATCAGACGGATTTTTTAGCAAATCATTGATGTCTCTTAAAGTAGTTTCTTGTTCCAGCACATAATCCTCTGCCTTTTCAGCTGTATAAGCTTCCAGTCTTCTTATGCCTGCTGCAACTGACGATTCAGCAACAATTTTAAATTGACCAATATTACCAGTAGCATTTACATGCACTCCACCACAAAGTTCAACGGAAAATTCAGGATCAAATGTAATCACTCTTACAGTATCGCCATATTTCTCACCGAAAAGTGCCATAGCGCCTTTTGCTTTGGCTTCTTCGATAGGAATGTTCCTGTCTTCCTGCTTCTGTATATTTTGTCTTATTTTAGTATTCACTATTTTCTCTACTTTCAATAACTCTTCTGCGGTCATTTTAGAGAAATGAGAAAAATCGAATCTTAGTATTTTGTCGGAAACCAATGATCCTTTTTGCTGCACATGGTCTCCTAAAACTTGTCTTAATGCTGCATGCAATAAATGAGTAGCAGAATGGTTGTAGATAATTTGATTTCTTCTGTGGGCATCTACTTTTGCATTAACAGCAGCTTTTAAATCGGATGGAACTTTGCTTACAAAATGCACAATAAGATCATTCTCCTTTTTAGTATCTTCTACATGAATTTTCTCATCACCAATCTCCAATACGCCAGTATCTCCTACTTGACCACCACTCTCTGCATAAAAGGGAGTTTTATCTAATACCAGCTGAACCTGCGTTTTATTTTTAGCTTTTACATTTCTGTAGCGCAATATTTTAGCCTTTGTTTCCAGCTGATCATAACCTAAAAACTGAACTTCAGCCCCTTCGTTCACAATTTCCCAGTCACCGGTTTCCATTTTGGAAGCAGATTTTGAGCGTGTTTTTTGCTTAGCCATTTCTTCCTGAAACGACTTTTCATCTACTTCTAAAGCATTTTCCTTGGCAATTAAAGCTGTTAGATCAAAAGGGAAACCATAGGTGTCATATAACTCAAAAGCCACAGCTCCGGAAATTAATGTTTCATTCTCTGTACTTAAATCAGCTTTTATGATATCCAGCCTTTTAAGACCATTCTCCAAAGTTCTTAAAAAAGCAGTTTCCTCTTCCTTAATTACTTTTTCAACCAATTCCTGTTGTGCAGCTAACTCAGGGAAAACATTTTTAAATTGTTGAGATAATACCTTCACCAATTCAAATAAGAAGGGCTCTTTCAAATTCAGGAATGTGTATCCATATCTCACTGCTCGCCTTAAAATCCTTCTAATTACATAGCCGGCCTTATTGTTGGAAGGTAACTGACCATCTGAAATAGACAGAGCAATTGCCCTAATATGATCCACAATCACCCTAAAGGCGATATCTGTTTTCGATAACTCACCGTATTTTTGACCTGAAATCCTGGCTAATTCTTCAATCAAAGGAGTGAATACATCAGTATCGTAATTTGATTGCTTGTTTTGAATTGCCATGCAAAGTCTTTCAAAACCCATCCCGGTGTCTACGTGCTTAGCAGGCAGGTTTTTTAAACTACCATCAGCCAATCTATTAAACTGAATAAATACCAAATTCCAGATTTCAACCACCAGGGGATGGTCGTTATTTACTAAATTTTTACCCGGTATTTCTTTTCTTTCCTTCTCAGGTCTTAAGTCGATATGAATTTCTGAGCATGGTCCACAAGGTCCGGTTTCACCCATCTCCCAGAAATTATCCTTTTTATTACCATTTATAATGCGCTCTTCGGATAAATATTGCTTCCATAAATCAAATGCTTCCTGATCAAAAGCTATATTATCCGTTTCGTCTCCTTCAAAAACAGAAACGTATAATCTATCTTGAGGCAGTTCATACACTTCAGTAAGTAATTCCCATGCCCAGGCAATTGCCTCCTTTTTGAAATAACCATTTTCGGGTTTTTCAGGGTCACCAAAGGACCAGTTACCCAACATTTCGAACATAGTATGATGATAGGTATCATGCCCTACTTCTTCCAAATCGTTATGTTTGCCGGAAACACGTAAGCATTTTTGTGTATCTGTCACTTGATTATTTTCTGCCTGCTGATTGCCCAAAAAGTAATCTTTAAACTGATTCATCCCTGCGTTGGTAAACATAAGGGTTGGGTCATTTTTAATAACCATTGGCGCAGAAGGAACTATTTTATGATTCTTGCTTTTAAAGAACTCTAAGAATTTTTTACGTATCTCACTAGAAGTCATTGAGTAATATGTTTGTATTTAATGTTTTACTTTAAATATTTTTCTTTATATTTGCCTAAATACATACGTTAAAGGAAAAAACATTGATTTTTCCTGAACCTTTGTGCATTTTTGTAACTTTATATTATAAGAATACAAAATTAAGATTTTTTAACTAGTCTATAACAGGATGGCAAGAATTAAATATTACTACGATACAGAAACTTGTAGATATGAACGAGTAAAAGTATCTAAGTGGGACATCTTCCTTAATTTATTAGGTTTCTTTTCCGTTTCACTCATCATTGCAATTGGTATTTTTTTTATTTTTAATTCTTATTTCGACTCCCCAAAAGAAGCACAACTTAAAAAGGATAACAAAGAACTTCAATTCTATTATGATATGATGAATAAAGAATTGAAAAACATGCAAAAAGTTTTATTGTCGTTACAAGAACGAGATGATGAAGTGTACAGAAACATAATGGGAACCGACCCTATCCCTTCCAGCATAAGACAAGCCGGTATTGGTGGTGCCGAGAGATATAAAAATATCATCGAAAGTAATTTAGAGCGTGAAAAATTAATACTAAATATGATTTCTGACCTTGATAAGGTGAAGAAGCAAATGTACATCCAGACGAAATCTTATGATGAGATTTTAGAATTAGCTAAAAACAAAGAAAAGATGCTGTCTTCCATGCCTGCCATTCAGCCTATTCCTAATAAAGAGTTAAAAAGGTTGGCATCAGGTTTTGGTATGCGGATGCATCCTACTTTGAAAGTGCGAAGAATGCATAATGGTTGTGATTTCTCAGCTCCTACTGGCACCCCTATCTATGCTACCGGTGATGGAGAAGTAGTAAGAGTATCTACTACATTTGGTGGTTTTGGAAAGTTAGTAGTGATTGATCATGGTTATGGATTCATTACCAAATACGCCCACATGTCTGAATTTAATGTAAAAGAAGGTGATAAAGTTAAAAGAGGTGACTGCATTGGTTTTGTTGGCAATACGGGTAGATCTACAGCTCCGCATTTACATTATGAAATACACCACGATGGTGGCCCTATTAATCCGGTTCATTATTTCTATCAGGATGTAACCGATGGAGAGTATGAAAAACTATTGGAGCTTTCTGTTAAAGAAAATCAATCTCTGGGATAAAAAATTTAAGGCTTTACGAAAGAAAAGCAGTCAAACGGCTGCTTTTTTTTCTACATTTCAATCAATCATGAATTTAAAGGATACAAATTTTAATTAGCCTTTACATAACTTTTTAAATAAAATGCTTAAAAACCTTTTCACCTTACTTTTTATTAGTCTGGCCTTTGTAGCTTGTAAAACTACTCCACAAAGTAGCTCTCAGCCCAAGCAATCTTCTAAAGATTCACTTTTAGCAGATGAGATACAGCCGGATACTAAGGTGATTTTAAAAGATACTGCACTGATTGTTGAATCTGTGGAGCGTGTTGAAATCCAGGAAGAGATAAGAATTAGCATGCACCCTCTTAAAAAAGAGGTGATTAGTATTATTGGTGTTGGTGATATCATGATAGGCACTAATTTTCCTAATACTTCTTATTTACCAGCCGATTCTGGAAAGTATATGTTGGCAGGAGTTAAAGATATACTCATTGAGGCAGATCTTACTTTTGGCAACCAGGAAGGTGTTATTCTCAGTGAGGGAGGCACTCAAAAAAATTGTTCTAACCCTGATGTTTGTTACATTTTTAGAAGTCCGGAATATCTGGCTCAACGCTATGTAGAAGCTGGAATTGATTTAATGAGTTTAGCCAATAACCATGCTGGTGACTTTGGAGATGAAGGTAGAAGAAATACTATGAAGGTTTTAGACAGCCTGGGCATCCACCATGCCGGACAGCTGACTCACCCGTTTAAAATTTTTGAGAAAGAAAATATCACTTACGGCTTTGCTGCTTTTTCCCCTAATTACGGTACCCAAAGTATCAATAATATTCCTGAAGCTGTTGCTATCATACAGCATTTAGATAGCTTAACTGATATTGTGATTGTATCTTTTCATGGTGGTGCCGAGGGTAAAGCATTTCAGCATGTTACAAGGGAAACTGAAACCTTTTATGGAGAAAACAGAGGTAATGTATACAAGTTCTCCCACACACTAATAGATGCAGGCGCAGATGTTATTTTCGGACATGGCCCGCATGTAGCCAGAGCAGTGGAAGTTTATAAAAACAGATTTATTTCCTACAGTTTAGGCAACTTTGCTACATATGGAAGGTTTAATTTAAGTGGAGAAAGCGGTCTCGCTCCTATTGCTAAGATTAAAGTGAGTAATAAAGGTGAATTTATTGAAGGGAAAATAATTTCTGCTATTCAAAGAAATGGAGGTATTCCAGAAATTGATGAAAATAACCGTGCTGCATTAAAAATTAAGGAATTAACTGAATTAGATTTTCCGGAATCCAAAATAATAATTGACCTTGAAGGTAATATTCGCTATATTCAAAACCAATATTGATATAAAGTGCCATACATAGAAAAAGAAATAGAGAAAAAATACTACACTATTGGTGAAGTAGCAGAGAAATTTGATGTCGCCACATCTCTTATCCGTTTTTGGGAAGGTGAATTTGATATCATTAAGCCAAAGAAAAATCGTAAAGGTAACCGTCAGTTTACTAAGCAGGATATTGAGAATGTAAAATTGATATATCACCTGGTAAAAGAGAAAGGTTTTACTTTGCAAGGAGCCAAGGATATGCTTAAAAATGATGTGCATGCTGTGAAGGATAAAATGGACATGCTAGATTCGTTACGTAATATCAAAACATTTCTAACTGAAATAAAAGACAAACTTTAACAACCAAAAACACTCCCCTTATGCAGGCAGAAAAACATGCTTTGCTTACACTTCATCTTATCCCAAAAATTGGAAACATCACTGTAAAAAACCTTGTATCCTATGCAGGTTCTGCGCAGGAAGTTTTGCAATTACCTAAATCTAAATTACTAAAAATACCAGGTATCGGATTAGGCACTGTTGACAAACTACTAAGTAGGGAAATTTCTGAAAAAGCCTTAAAGGAATTTACCAAAGCTGAAAAAACAGGGGTAAAAATTACCAGTTATTTAGAAAAAGATTACCCCTATCGACTAAAGCAAATACCCGATGCTCCTATCTTAATTTATACCAAAGGGAATTTTCCTCCTAATGAAAAACAGCCTACAATTGCCATTATTGGCACCAGAAACGCTACTGAATACGGAAAAAAACTTACTGAAGATATTATTGCTACTCTGGCCCCTTTAAATCCTGTAATTCTAAGTGGTCTCGCTTATGGTATTGATATCCATGCTCATAGAAATGCCCTTAAAAATAATTTAAGCACATTTGCAGTGATGGGTTCCGGAATCGATGTAATTTACCCGGCAGCTCACCGCACTACCTCAGAAGATATGCTGGAAAGCGGTGGTTTAATTACCGAGCAAGCCTTTGGTGCTAAACCGGATGCTTTTAATTTTCCGGCACGTAATAGAATCATTGCAGGTATGGCAGACTTGGTGGTGGTGGTTGAAGCTGCTAAGAAAGGCGGTGCTTTAATCACTGCCGAGTTGGCTAATTCATACAATCGTGAGGTGGCTGCTTTTCCGGGCAGAGTGCATGATACCTATTCGGAAGGGTGCAATAAACTGATTAAGCAAAATAAAGCCCATTTGGTAGAAACGGCACAAGATGTACTTTACTTAATGAATTGGGAATTGGAAAACCAGGCTGCTATCAAGCAAAAAGTACTAAATTTATCCGCTTTTAACAAAGATGAACAAAGTGTTATCAATACTTTAATGCAAAATAAAAATATACTTCCTGTAGATTTATTAAGCATTAAAAGCCAGGTTAACTTAAATAAATTAGCTTCCATTCTATTAAACCTGGAATTCCAGGGAATCGTAAAATCCCTGCCCGGCAAGCGTTACCAACTGGCTTAAAAATAATTGCAGTCAATACAAATTTTTAACCAAAAGACACAAAAACGCAAAGAAGAAATACTTAGGGCCTTGGCGACTTTGCGGTTAGTTTTTAAATGCTTTAGCATTTTCATATGTGCATTGGCATCTTTGTGGTTATTATATCGCTTTAGCGATCACCTACAACTCCAAAATATTACTATTCCCAGCTTTTACCCTAACTTGCATTCTTTCCTTTTCTTCAGAACTCCGCCTATCCATATGTTTAACAAAATGCCAATTGGCTTGTGCCAAAGAATCGGTGAGGGAAAGAATCATATATCCATGGTCTCTTAAATTAGCATATTTCAAATGAGGATTAGTAGCAGTGTTCACAATTGTTTTTTCGTGTGCCCTCACTGAATCAGTAGGATACCTTTCGTTAGCATTACCTGAATTAACACTCATAACACCAAATTCTACTGCATAAGCACCCTCCCCTGTCGCTTGGTTATAATTACTGAAAGGATTGTGGGTAGTTTCAAAAGCCCAGGAAGAATGTGTATCTCCAGTAATAAATATGGTATTTTTCAGGCCATTATTCTGAATATGTTCTGCTATTTCATTGCGCTCATAAGGATAACCATCCCATGAATCTAAGTTGATATTAAAATTTGTATAGCCCCAGTTTAAGTAAGAAAAAATCACTTGATTGCCAATTACTTTCCATTTAGCTTCACTTTGAGTCAACTGATTTATTAACCAGGAAAGCTGCTCCTCTCCTAACATTCTCTGGGTACGATCATTAATTCCAGGAGCATTGATACTATCTGGTGGCGCGGTTCTACCCTCCAATCTTTCATCTAGCATAATCAAATCCGCTAAGTTGCCAAATGAGAATTTTCTATAGAGAGGCGTTACCATTCTTACAGGCATCCATTCATGATAAGTTTGAACTGCAGCATTTTTCCTATCCTCATAACTACCTTCTTCCTCCTGATGGTTTTGGGCTCCACTGGTATAAGAATCATTGGCAATTTCATGATCATCCCATACAGTTATAAAAGGATGTTGTGCATGCACAGCTCTTAAATCAGGATCTAATCTATACTGAGCATAACGAGTTCTGTAGTCTTTTAAACATATAATTTCGTTTTCTGGCAAATGAAATCTACCTGTAGTAGTATCTCCATAAACACCTTTACCATATTCATAAATATAATCCCCTAAATGGATTACAGCATCTATGTTTTTATTTTTGGCTATATTACCATAAGCATTAAAATGACCAAATTGATAGTTACTGCAACTTACTACGGCAAAACGAATTTCATCTGGATTTTCCGGAGCGGTTTTAGTGCTACCTATTAGGGAGGTGGATTCTAATGCGTTAAACCTATAATAGTAGGAAGTACCTGCTATTAAACCCTCCACTATCACTTTCACTGTATAATCTCTTTCTGGATTTGTTATAAAATCACCTTTCTTTACAATTTCATGGAAAAGGGAATCGGAAGCAACTTCCCATTGCACTTCTATTTCAGGTATTTTAGTTTCCGGTGTCACCCTTGTCCAGATTACCACACTGCTTTGCATAGGATCGCCAGAGGCCACACCATGATAAAAAGGCTTTAAAACATCTACTCTCAAATGAGCCGTCTCTTCCTCAAAAACAGGGTACTCCTTTACCTTTTCAGAATTACAGGCAAATAAAAAGGGGATAAGTATTAAAGCATAAATTTTTATCATAGCCTAAAATTAATATTGAATGCCAAGTTTAATGCAGCTTTCAATTTATAAAATTGTTAAATAATTATAAATTTCACTCCTATCTTCTTAAGAATGGCAGGCTTCAAAAGCGGTTTTACTGAGAATATAAATAAGCATCAATTAAGAAGGAATCTACCATTTTTAATAATACTTTTGTGCTGTAATATAGTATTTTCATAATCCACTAAATTTTACTCGTGATTAAAGAACTCTCTCATAAAAAGGCAATCATTTTTGATATGGATGGGGTGATAGTAGATAACATCTCCTATCACATAAAGGCTTTAAAAATATTCTTAAAGAAATTTAATAAAGAAATTACGGAAGAATATTTCCAAACTCACTTAAATGGCAGAACTATTCAGGAAGTGATACACGGCCTAAAACCAAATGCATCTCCTGCTGAAATTATGGAGCTAGCAGAAGAAAAAGAACAGGTTTACAGAGATTTATATCAGGCCGACTTGCAAGCTACTCCCGGACTTTATGATTTTTTAAAACAAGCTAAGGAACAAGGTCTCAAAATGGCAGTAGCAACCTCAGCCATCACCGCAAATGCTGACTTTACGCTAGATGGGTTAGGTATTAGACATTACTTTGACGCGGTGGTAGACAGCACCATGGTAATTAAAGGGAAGCCAGATCCACAGATTTATTTAAAAGCAGCAGAATTATTGAATATTTCTCCTGCCGAATGCGTTGTATTTGAGGATGCACTTGCAGGCATTGAATCGGCAAAAGCAGCAGGAATGGAGGTAGTAGGTTTATATACTTCACTTAAGGCATCGGAATTGCCGGATGGCTTGCTTTTAAAAATTAAAAACTTTGAAGAAATTGTAGAATGAATTTAAAATTAATCTTCTTATCATTTATAATCATGCTTTCGTGCGCTTCTCTAAAGGCACAAAATGTTAAGATTGCTAAATTGAAATATAATGGAGGAGGCGATTGGTATGCTAATAAAACTGCCCTTCCTAATTTGATTAATTACTGTAACGAAAATTTGAATACCTCCATTAATCAGAAAGATTATGTTGTTGATGTAGGGAGCAGAGAACTATATCAGTATCCATATATTTATATGACCGGGCATGGGAATGTGGTTTTTTCAGATGATGAAGCTGAAAATTTACGAAATTATTTAATAGCCGGTGGTTTTTTACATATCGATGATAATTACGGGCTCAATCAATTCGTAAGGTTAGAGATGAAGAAGGTTTTTCCAAATCATGAATTTATAGAAATCCCTTTTGACCACCCGATTTACCATCAGAAATATAAGTTCAGCAACGGCTTACCCAAAATACATGAGCATGACGGGCAACCAGCACAAGGCTTTGGTATTTTCTTTGAGGGAAGATTGGTTTGCTTCTACTCCTATGAAAGTGATTTAGGCAACGGTTGGGAAGATAGCAGCATACATAATGACCCGGAGAGCGTACGATTGAAGGCGCTGCAAATGGGTGCCAATCTGATTAGTTACGCTTTTACTCAGAATTAATTAGAAAAGGCCTGATTTTTGTACTCCAATAACAAACAAGGCTAGAAATAAGCACTCGCCAAACAGGGAAATTACTCGATTAAATGTAAATTTGCATCAAGGAAACTGCGAATGAAAAAACTAAGCATATTTATTTTCATAACATTATTAATAGTTGGTTGCGAAACCTGCGATGATTGCGGCCCCGTTAATAATTATCCGTATTTCAATTTAAGTATATTTGAATGAAACCTCCTTTGAAACCTTATTGTGACAGCTGGAGGTACGCTTAATTTTGGCCACTCTTGATACTTTAATAATGAACAAACCGATTTAGGAAGATTCACTTTGGGTAGAGCAAGATAATTCAGATTTAATTGCCCTTTTGGAAGCAGAAATTGCAAAACTAGAGGTGAAGGACTCGCTATATAATGAATTCATTGAGACTTGTAATTCCCAAGATTCAGAGACTACCAGAGATCGACTAATAAGTATTGACTCCATTAATGATGTGGTATACCCATTTAGGCAGGAGAATAATGAATCGGATAGCGCCAGTAGCTTTAGAATACCCATAAATGCCAGACACTTTCAATCGGAATATCTGATTAAAATTGGTTATAGTGATATAACTAAAAAACTAACCGTTTCATATACACTGGAGGATACGGTTATCAATAATAGAATTACCAAAAGCGCCAAAAATCTACAAATTATAGATCCAAATTGAATCTGATTCTATCAGTGGGCCATTCGGATGCGATCCGGTGATAAATTGTAGCAGCAATCAATTGACTATTTATGTTGAAATATAAAATACTTTTTCTATTTACTTTGTCTTTTTTAAGTTTCACTGCTTTTTCTCAGGAGGAAGGCGAACCAGAAGAGCAAGATTCTACTTTAATAGAAGGGGTAGTCGACATTACAGGTAGAGAAGAAGAGAAAGAAGAAATAGTAATCCCTACTGATACTTCAGAAGTTTCTAATAAATTGAGTGTTGGCCTTGCTTTAGATTATTTGAAACTGCACACATTACTTTTGGATGAAAGCGAGAAATGGGAAGTTGCTATAAATTTCAGAATTTATGAGAAGGTTTCAGTGGTTGGCGCATATGGGCTGGCTTCTTTAAGGCCGCAAGAAGGTTACCGTAATGCTGAATATGAGTCTTCTGGAGATTACTTCAGGTTGGGAGTAGATTATCATCTAACTGTTATCCCTGGCAATTACCTCATATTGGGTTTGCGGTATTCACAAGCACAATATAGTGAGACAATAAACTACCAGATATTAAATCCTTTATTTAACCCCACCACCGATAACATTAACAGGCAAGGCTTAACCGCGACATGGTTTGAATTTGTTTTAACTTCAGAAAAAGAAATCAGCAATTTATTTAAGAAGAAAATACCAGATTTTCTTTCTGTTGGTTTTAAATTACGTTTGAAAACAGCACTGGATTACACCCAGTTTGAAAGAGCAGATACCTACATAATACCAGGGTTCGGTCTTACTAATGCCAATATCAACCCTGAATTTAATCTGTATCTTAAATTTAGATTAAATATTTTTTAAACATATAATTGTATTTGTAAACAATTGAATAAGGATCAAATACTACAATTTCGCAACATGATCAACAATTTTTAGTTAATATAGCTATGGAACCCAGACATAAAGTTAATATGGAAATAAAATTTATTTACAATAGCAATCAAATAAAGGAGAGAGAAGCGCTTGGTTACATTAAATCATTAGATCAACACTACATTAACGAATTCAATGTTTATAAAGAACAATTTACTGAAAGGCAATTAGCTGATTTAGCTCAAAAGCTAGGTGTGAATGTTTCAGAACTTATTAACAAAGAAAGTGAATTCTATCAGGATGATATGGAAGATGGTAATTATGATGACAACGATTTACTAGGTCTCATAAAAAGAAATCCAGGCATACTAAAAACACCAATAGTAGATTACGGTAAATCTGCTAAATTCATAATCTCTCCTTACGATTTTAATAATTTAGATATTGTTTTTAATTCTATTAAAGATGATCTGTCTAACAGCGATGAGAAATAGGTGATAATCCCATTTCATTAATAAAAGATAAAAATTTATGAAGTAGCTTTTTAATAGCTACTTTTTTTTGTGCATGGTTCCAATCAATTCGTTTTCTTAATTTTTTCAAACAAAACATATATACCTTTGTTATATATGCATTATTAACTTAAAAAAACGAATAATGAGTAACGAAGCAGAAAACACACAAAGCTGGCCAGATTTAGCTATTGGCTTATATGACAAATTAACTGGAAGAAACGCTCAGATAAATTACAACTTTAGCGATCTGGTTATTGGTGTACCTAAAAAAGTTGGTTCAAATGAAAAAACAGAGTGGACTTTAAATGGGCAGTTAAGCATAACTACCACTGAAGCAAAATAAAGTCTCTAACAGATGAAAAAAGTAAAGATTAATGCAGATTTATCAATAGTATCTGAACAGCATCAAATTAGCCTAAACAGTAATGATGAGGTTTTGGAAATTAATATCGTTGGTGAATCTGCCTTTTTTATCCCCTTCAAACAATTAATAAAATTCTATAGATTAAGGACCTTAACAGAGAATATCAGTCAGAAAGTAATAATCAAGAAAAACGACAAAAGCCTGTTCCAGTTGAATGGTGGAAATCTAAAAATCGATAATTATTCTGCCGCTTTTAGAATTTTAATCAAATCAGTTTTTGGTTGATTAAAATGTAAACTGTAAACTCATATCTACACTTAAAAAGTCTGGCGCGCTGTTGAAGCTCGCATTATCATTAGTGATATTCATAAAAGCTTTTTTATAAGTTGGCGTAAGGCTTAAAGAATAATTCTTTGTAAAGTTATAACTAAATTCAACTCCAGCCACTCCACTATAAAATAGATTTTTGTAAGATTGACTTTCGTTATTTTCAAAGGATATTTCAGAAATCTGGTCATCACCCCCTCTTATAGTATTTCGCAACATAATATCTGCAGTTGCTCCAGCCATCAGCCCAATGCCGAATTTTCTATCTAAAAATTTATACGACACAAGGAGTGGCACAGAAAGAATTTGAAAATCGTTGTATACATTATATTCTGAAGTAATATTAACAATCTTTCCATCAGCTAATTCTGTAGCATTACTTGCTCCATGATAAGGGAATATTTGGTCACTGTTAATATCTCTAATGACTGCACTACTTTCCGTAGATGACCTGTAATTACCATATTGTAAGCCTGTTCTTATTTTCAATCTCTCATTTAAGTGAACACCAAAGTGTAATCCAAATGTCATGGAAATATTACTTCTTATAGGTGCATTACTCAAATCATCAACTATTTGTCTTTCAGCACTAAATTCTTGTGATGCAGCATCATTGCTTGTTCTTCCGGCAGATCCAGGAGCGCCTAAGGCCGCAAAACCAGGTTGTGGAGCCCCTGCTGAACTATTCGCATTAGGATTGAAACTTCCTGAACCTACATTAAAAGCAGATTGAAAAGCAAGACCTGAACTTTTATTTACTTTATCAAGGTTACTTATGGCAAAATAAGCAACATCTTCTACTTCCACCTCTGGCGTAATAATATTTTCAGCCTCAAAACTACCAGGTGCAATATTATCAATTCTATTAATTCCTGCATTGCTAAGTGCAATTGCATTTGGTAAATAATTCTCTCTTTCAGACAAATCATTAATGATGGCTTTATCTTGTAAATCACTCTCATTTAAAGCTACAGCTAGAGTTTTCTTACTGTAAATTTTCTCATCGTTATCCTGATCTTGATCCGAAAGTAAAAAGTTTTGACTATTACTATCTTCGCCAATATTATTTGGCACCACTGCAAATCCTTGCTCATCTGAAATGGCATTTGAAGACTCTTTGAGGTTTTTAATGACTTTAGAATTTAGTACTGTTTCGGAAGAGTTAGAAACTTCAGTTTCATTTTCTGTTATCTGTGGCGGGGCGATAATATCAGACTGACTACCGTATAAATTATAATTGGATTCATTGCTTTCCACACTGGTGATATCAACAGTCTCTATACTTTGATTGGAACCATTAAAAACTTCTTGTACGTTGAAGTAAATGGACACAGCCGCTATTATAAGCACAGCAGCCGCTATATTTCTATAAAATACGGCTGCTTTCTGCATCTTAACATTTTCATGTTTTAATAATGCCCCTTCAATTCCTTCCCATACAGCATTAGAAGGCTCAATGCCTGATGCATCAAATTTCTTCTTTAATGATTTATTGAAATTATCCTTATCGTTATTGAATTCTTTCATTCCCCCACTTACTTTGTTTTTCTAAAAAATCCATTAATAATTTTCTTGCCCGTGCATACTGAGATTTTGAAGTCCCTTCGCTTATATTGAGCATTTTTGCTATTTCTTTATGTTGATACCCTTCTACTGCATACAAGTTAAATATAACCTGACAACCGGTTGGAAGCTTTTGAACCAGGTCCATCAAATCTTCCAAAGCCAAATTTTCCACTGAAACAGCACTTAAGCCATCTTTCATATCATCAACATCCACCATAGGATATAAATAAAGCTTATTTCTTTGGTGGTTTAGAGCCGTATTGATGACTATTCTTTTAATCCAATACCCTAAACTTGAATCCTCTCTAAAGTTTTTTATACTTTGAAACACTTTTATAAAACCCTCCTGTAATATATCTTCTGCCTCTTGCGTTGATTTAGAATATCGCGTAGCGACTACCATCATGCCCGAGGCAAATTGTTTATAAAGGTCGTACTGACACTTTCTGTCGCCTTTTTGGCAACCAGATATAAGTTCTTTGGTTGTTGGCATAGTGAAACCAAAAGGATTCGTGTATATTTAGACACAAAATACAAATTAATGGTTGGAATCAAGAATAAAATAAAGCAAATATTATTGGCAACAGCCACAGTACTAATTGTAAAAGCATGTGTTCCTCTTCAACCCACAAGCACTAACAGTGGTAATAGTACAGCCAGGGTTAACTATCCCCAACTATCATACATTAACACTACTTATGATCCTACTATAAAAACTGTACAAATCGCACATTTCAAAAATGGTAGTTTTGTAAGCGCTAATAACCCTATTGTGGAGCTTGGCTCATCAGAAAGACTGGTTTTAAGTTTTGATGATATAAATGAGCAACAAATGCTTTATCAGGCCAGAATAATCCATATGAATAAAGACTGGACAAGTAAAAGCAATCTGCAATCTTTGGATTATTTAGATGATTTTAATCAGTTTAGCATTAGAGATTTTGAATATTCTTTTGACACCAAAATGTCTTATGTTCATTACACACTAACTCTTCCACAGGTAAATATATCAGGCAATTATTTATTAGTAGTTTATAGAGGTAATAATGAAGAGGATATTGTGCTTAGCGAAAGATTTATGGTTTATGAAGATAAGGCGGGAATAGCCTATGAAATTATACCTTCAAACGTTGTTATGCAACGTAGAACACATCAAGAACTTACATTTGACATCCTACTCAATCAAATAAATGTTATAAACACAGGATCTGACATATATCCTCAAGTTAGACAAAATAGCAACTGGCTCACCGTAAAAAAACCCAAAGATCCCATGAGGATCACTAACCAAAACAAGAAATTAGAATATGAATTCTATAATGGGGAACTTAATTTTCAGGGAATAAATGAATTCAGATTTATAGATATAACCACTGTAAACTTTAGGGGGGCCAACATTCTTAACATAGATAAAGACAAAAAACCTATTACCGCCTTAGCCGAAATTGATAATAATAGGTCGTCTGAAGCTTATAGAGAATGGAATGATAGAAACGGTGCTTTTATCATTGGAAATAGGGAAAGACAAACGGATGAATTGGTAAATGATTATTTCGAAACAACTTTCCAACTTGAAGCTCCACAACAAAGCAACAACATATATATAATTGGCGAATTCAACAATTGGGAAATAAATGAAAAAAGCAAAATGAAATTCAATCCAAATATTGGAAGATATCAAAACCAATATTTATTGAAACAGGGCTACTATGAATATATTTATTATAGAGAAGGCGAAAATAATTATCAATACGATGGTAATTATATCGACACAGAGAACGAGTACGATATTTTAGTTTATTATGCCAACCAACAATTAAGATATGATCGCCTTATAGGATATGCTAAGTTTAACTCGCGAGCTGCCCGGTAAAATAAGGAACGGTTTTACTTCCAGGTATAACTGTCGCTAAATCTAGCATCCCAAAACCTTTTTCACTAAATAGCCCTAGTCCACACTCAAAAAGGAATTGATGTAGTTCAATAGGTGCTGTTAATATAAATGGAAAAGTATAACCCCGTACCTCATAAGGAATATCTTGATCGAAGAGAGGATAAACGCGTGAGTATTTTTTTCCTGCTACCTCTAACTTTTTTAAATATTCCTCATCTGGTCTGAAATCAAAGTCATTACCTAAAGAAATATCTGTTTTCTGAGTAATAGATTGAACTAATAGATCTTTAAACTCTTCAGATTGAGGGTGTATGAACCGCTTTGCTAAATCATCAGAAAATTCGGGTCGGAGTAAAACCAATGGAGAAATACAGATATATTTCATTTCCTCACTAAATTCAATCTCAGGTTCCATTTCCACAGAATGCGGAATAATAGAAAGCCCATTTAGTTTAATTTCAGGTAAAGAAAATAAAACTTGAATAATAGAATCAATAAACTGTTTGTCCTGACAAGAAAATACTACTGTTATTTTAGAACTGTAGAAATGTAGCCCTGATTTACTAACAGTAGTTTGACCTTTCAATCCAGAAAAGTTATAGTGAGTAAATTCACTATACGATTCATCTCCACATTTTTTAATCAAACCTTTAAAAAATCTGAATAAATAATACTGGTGATGAAAGGGAACTGAAGCCCCTTTGTCTTTATTTTTAAAAATTAATCTAACTCTCACAACCCCTTTATTTAGATATTTTATACAATGCGTACACTAAAAATGTTTAAAATTTTTACACATTTTTTTTCAAAACCATCTTTAAAACACTGTAGCTCATGTTGTAGGTACGGAAAATCAAAGATTAAAGATTGATAATCAAAACTTTGAAAAGCCTCTAAAAATAAAAAAGATGGGAGAATTAAATCAACCCATCTTTAAAATTTATAATTTTTTATAAATTAAACATTAAATCTGAAATGCATAATATCACCATCTTTCACTACATATTCCTTTCCTTCTATGGACATCTTGCCAGCCTCTTTACAGGCTAATTCAGTCCCGTATTTTTCATAATCTGTCAGCTTAATGACTTCCGCTTTAATAAACCCCTTTTCAAAATCTGTATGAATTACACCAGCTGCTGCAGGTGCCTTCCATCCTCTTTTGATAGTCCATGCACGTACTTCCTGTACGCCTGCAGTAAAGTAGGTAATTAAATCAAGTATATGATAAGAAGCACTAATCAATTTATTTAAACCAGATTCTTTAAGCCCATACTCTGAAAGAAACAACTCTTTTTCTTCAGGCTCCTCAAATTCAGCAATTTGTGCCTCAATGGCTGCACTTACTACAATTACTTCGGCCCCTTCGTCTTTTACATATTCCTTAAATTTATCTACCAAAGCGTTGCCTGAAACCGCTGAAGACTCTTCTACATTAGTTGCGTAAATTACAGGCTTATCCGTTAGAAGCATTAAATCCCTGATAGGCTCTTTTTCATCTTTAGTCATCACTAAAGTTCTGGCATTTTTACCTGCCTCAAGAGTTTCTTTATATTTAGTTAGAATAGTGAGTTCTTGTCTGGCCTTAGCATCGCCCGATTTAGCCATTTTTTCAACTTTCTGAATTTTCTTTTCAACAGATTCTAAATCTTTCAATTGCAGTTCTGTATCAATAATATCTTTATCGGCAATAGGGTTTACTCTTCCAGCTACATGGGTAATATTATCATCTTCAAAGCAACGCACCACATGCACAATGGCATCAACCTCTCTAATATTGGCCAAAAATTTATTCCCTAGCCCCTCTCCTTTGCTCGCACCTTCTACAAGGCCTGCTATATCAACAAACTCAATAATTGTTGGCACCACCTTATTAGGTTTAACCAACTTCTCCAGAATACCTAATCGTTCGTCTGGCACACTTATTACACCCACATTGGGTTCAATTGTACAAAAAGGAAAATTTGCTGCCTCAGCTTTTGCATTAGATAATGCATTGAATAAAGTGGATTTGCCCACATTAGGTAAACCTACGATACCACATCTTAAACCCATGAATGATTTTATTTAATTTTGAAAAATCTTATACTGCTTGTATCCTCTGTACAGCTCAATAAAAACTACCCTTATCACCGTATAAACAGGGATTGCGGCAATCATACCTAAAACTCCTGCCAAGGATGCGCCTGCAAAGATAATAACAAATATTTCTAAAGGATGCGCTTTTACACTTTTTGAAAAAATGAGTGGCTGCAATAAAATATTATCTGTTATTTGCACCACTGCAAAAACAGAAACAATTTTCACCACCAAAAACAATAGTTCATTATTAAATTCAAATATTCCACCTGTAGTAACACCCACAATTATACCAAAAATACTTCCTAAGATGGGGCCAGCATAAGGAATTAGATTAGCTACTGCGGCAAAAACTGCTATAGTGATGGCATATTTTATACCGAAAATACTTAAACCTACCGAAGCAATTGTAAATATGGCTATCATCTGAAATAAAAGTCCTAAGAGGTAATTACTTAATAAGCTTTCAATCTTATAAATGGCTCCGATCGATACTTCAAAATATTTATTGGGAATGAATGAAATGAATCTTCTACGGACAAAACCCTTTTCAAATAACATAAAAAATGAAATGAAAGAAACTGCCAAAATACCCACAAAGAAACTTCCTGTTATAGAGATTAACTTATTAATCAATTGACTCACATCAACAGATTGCACAAAATTTAAAATATTATCCCTAAGGGTATTGATGATAAATCCGGTTTCTTTAAAGTTAGGAATTGTATTAATTAAAAAATATTCAATTGATTGAATAGGCTCCGAGATTTTTTGATAAAGTGTATCGTAATCTAAAGCACTTAGTATTTTAATTTGGTCAGAAACTAAAGGAATAAATAAACCAACAAAAGCTGTTAAGAAAATAATAAGTACCAGAAACGATACTAAAACTGCTAAAAATCGAGGAAGATTATAACCGTAAAAATATAAACTATCCAAATAATTAGTAAGAGGCCTGAGGATAGTTGTTACAATTAAAGATATAGTTATATAGATAACAATATCAGGAAAAAGTAAGCTTACTGAAAATAATATAGATATACCTCCCAGGAGATAGAAAATGGGTCTTAGTCTGTTCACAGCACTAAGTTAATATTAAATTAAGAAAATAAAGCTCCTTTTTAAATAAGAGGAGCTATTGAAAGGCGAATTTCTTACCAGGACATGTTATCCCCTTCGTTTTCATTATCATTTTCACTATATTCCCTATCGAATTGAGTGAAATCAAACTCAGGCATTAACTCAGTTTTGATATGATCTACACTTTCCGTTAGTGCTGACAAAAATTTATTAAAATCCTCTTTATAAAGAAAGATTTTATGCTTTTCATAGCTAAAGCCATCTTCTTTATATTTACGCTTACTTTCAGTTATAGTAACATAGTAATCGTTTGATTTGGTTGATTTTACATCAAAAAAATAGGTTCTCTTTCCTGCTCTAACTCTTTTTGAAAAAATTTCTTCTTGTTCTCTTTCCATGTGCTCTTTCACTTCTCGTAGGATAAATATTTGATTGTTTTTTCGTTATTGAAACTAAATATAGTATAATCAATTTCATATTTGCAAATTGTACTTAGTAATTTGCAGAAACTTAACTTAGACTTAAAATCAAAACGGTTATAAATAATGGATATATCTTTAGAGAAATTACCCGAAATTCCATCTCTGGATCTACTGGCTAAACAATTGGTGGAAGGCTTTATAACCGGCTTGCATAAATCGCCCTTTCATGGTTTTTCTGTAGAATTTGCTGAACATAGATTGTACAATACCGGTGAAAGCACCAGACATATAGATTGGAAGGTATTCGCAAAAACAGACAGGTTATATACAAAGAGGTATGATGAGGAAACCAATTTAAGAGCTTACATACTCTTAGACAGCAGCACTTCCATGTATTATCCTGAAAAGAACTATGGTAAAATAAGGTTCAGCATTTTAGCTGCTGCTTCGCTAGCCTACTTATTGCAAAAACAACGCGATGCAGTGGGTCTTATCACTTTTTCGGATAAAATAAACACTTTCACAGAAGTAAAATCTACCCGAGCTCACCTGCAAAACATTTTTTTACATCTACAAAGCTTATTATTGGTAGACCCAAAGAAGGAGAACACGGAATTAAGCCAAACTTTACATGTGGTGGCTGAAAAAATCCATAAAAGGTCACTCATTATCATATTTAGTGATTTGATGACTCAGGCTGATCAACTAGAAGATTTCTTCAAGTCCATTCAGCACGTTAAACACAATAAACATGAGGTACTCTTTTTTCAGGTAAACGATCCCTCAACGGAATTGGCATTTGAAATGGAGGATAGACCGTATTTATTTGAAGATTTAGAGACTGGTGAGCAAATGAAATTAAACCCTAATCAGGTAAAAGATTTCTATAAAGAAAAAGCTAATGCGTATTATAAAGAAATTGAGATGAAATGCCACCAATATAAAATTGACTTAACTAAAATAAACATAGAAGAAGACCTTCAAAAAGTATTAGGGAGCTTTTTGATTAAGAGGAGTAAAATGAGGTAATTTTTTATTTTTAAGTTATCTGTAACAATGGTTACAATTAGCAAATTATCAACCACGTATATTTGAAGAATATTTAAAGTTATTAAAAAAAAATGTTATGCATATAGAACAAATATATACAGGATGCTTAGCTCAGGGAGCTTATTACATAGAAAGCAATGGTGAGGCAGCAATAATAGATCCTTTAAGAGAGTCAGCTCCTTATATTGAAAAAGCTGAAAAAAGAGGAGCCAAAATAAAGTATATTTTTGAAACACATTTTCATGCTGATTTTGTATCGGGTCATGTTGATTTAGCCGAAAAAACAGGCGCTACCATTATTTATGGTCCTGGTGCAAAAACAGATTTTAAATTGCACGAAGCTGCAGATGGTGAAGAGTTCAAATTAGGTGAGGTAAAAATAAAAGTTTTGCACACACCCGGTCACACCATGGAAAGCAGCACCTATTTACTAATTGATAAAGATGGTAAAGAAAACGCAATATTTAGTGGAGACACCCTGTTTATTGGGGATGTGGGCAGGCCTGATTTGGCTCAAAAAGCAGGAAGCATTACCCAGGAAGACTTAGCCGGATGGTTATATGACAGCCTGCGTAATAAAATAATGACACTGCCTGATGAGGTAATTGTTTACCCTGCTCATGGTGCCGGGTCTGCCTGTGGTAAAAATATGAGTAAAGAAACATCTGACACTTTAGGCAATCAAAAGGAAACAAATTATGCATTACGAGCAGATATGTCTAAGGAAGAGTTTATTAAAGAAGTAACCGATGGTTTGCTTCCTCCGCCTCAATATTTTGCGCAAAATGTCGCTATGAACAAGTCTGCGGATACAAGTGGTTTAGATAGCATATTGGAAAAAGGAAATGTGCCCTTAGATGCAGATACTTTTGAAGGAATTGCGAATCATGAAGGTGCTTTAGTTTTAGATACCAGACATCAGGACGAATTTGAGAAAGCTCATATTCCTAACTCGATTTTTATTGGTATTGATGGTAGCTTTGCTCCATGGGTAGGTGCGCTTATTCCTGATTTACAGCAACCCATTATCTTTTTGGCAGATGAAGGCAGAGAAGAGGAAATCGTAACTCGTTTATCAAGAGTTGGTTACGACAATACATTAGGCTTCCTCAAAGGTGGAATTGCAGCCTGGAAAACTGCTGGTAAAGAAGTAGATCATGTAAAATCTATTTCAGCAGAAGATTTTGCAAAGGATTATAAAGGAAATAAATTAAATGTGGTAGACGTAAGAAAGCCAAGTGAATTTGATGCGGAGCATATTTCAAACGCTATCAATTTACCTTTAGATTTCATCAATGAAAATTTTGAAAACTTAGAAGAAGAGGCCTCTTACCACATCCATTGCCAAAGCGGATACCGATCAATGATTGCAGCCTCTATTTACAAATCAAGAGGAATTCACGACCTAGTGAATATTTCAGGTGGCATTAAAGCAGTTCTTGAAACTGATGTACCAACCACTGAATATGTTTGTCCATCCACTCTAAAATAATTCATTTCATTTAGTCAGGTAGAAAATTTCTACCTGACTTTTTAAATTATATTTATGAAATCCCTGATAATTTTCATGGGTATGATATTATTATGCCCAATTTTTGGATTTACGCAAAATAACAACCAGCAATATGAGTCTATTGACTCTATTAATCATGGATCCTTCAATCCTAATGAGGCAAAATCATTTAAAGAATGGTTCCAAAAAGGAAATACCAGTGGATTAATCAGGATTAATATGATGTACACTTTTCGCCCCGATAGCAGAACCTATCATTCAGCTCTGGCCGTAGGTGGCAGACTGTATTATCACAGCTCCTATTGGAAAGGTTTTCAACTAGGTTTAGGTGGTTTATATGCTTATAACATAGCATCCACAAAATTAAATTCTAAGGATTATCAGTTTGCTCCTAAATGGGAGCGTCAACTATTTGATTTGCAAAATACAAGCAACAAACATGATTTGGACAGGCTGGAAGAATTATTTGTAAAATATAGATACAAGGATTCTTATATTAAGGTAGGGAAAATGTTGGTCGAAACCCCATTTGTAAATCCACAAGATTCGCGCATGAAGCCTTCTGCTTTTCAAGGGGTATGGTTCGATTGGCAAGAAGGCCATCGATTTGAAATTAATGGAGGAGTTTTTAATAAAGTTTCACCCAGAGCTACAACAGAGTGGGTAAGTATAGCTGAAAGTATAGGTCTCTATGATAGATTTGAAGAACCTGAGACCCATTCAATCATTCATAAAAATATTAATTTATTGATGTTAGGCGGTCATTATAAAATTTCATCCAATTTGAATTATCATAACTGGCAGTATTTTGTTGATCAATTAAGCTACGTTAATTTTAATCAGCTGGAGTGGATAACAAATTCTTTTAAAATAGGCGTGCAATATGTGTTCCAGCAGGGAAGGGATGATCAACAAATATTTACTGATCAATTGAATAACAATTACAATCAAATTATTTCGGGGCAATTACAATGGCGATTACCTAGATTGCAATTCTCCTACAATACCACCCTGAGTCTTTCTGATACACCATTTATCTTCCCAAAAGAATGGGGGGCAGAGCCATTTTACACTTTCATAAGCCGCCATAGAATAGAAGGATTAGATGGGATTAATAGTCAGGCCTTAAAAATAGATTTACAGCCCTTTAATAAATGGAATGATCTGAATATTGGTATTTACGGTGTGAGAACTTCATTTGAGGAAAAAGAGGATTCAGTAAATAATAAGATAAAAAATAGTTATTTTAACCAGCTAAGTTTAGATATTCAAGCCAAATTTTACAAGGATTGGGAGAACCTGAGTTTCAGGTTTCTTAATACCTTGCTTTTCGCTAATGAAGATGTTGTCAATCCCTTTTTAAAAGAAAAAATTTTCCATTCTCAACTCATTGTAAACTATAAATTTTAAGCATTCGGTTTACCTGTAAATATAAATAGACTGATTTAAATCATGAATTTGTAACTTTTGTTACATGTAATTAAATGTTATAACATTAATTTTGAATTTCATGTTAAAGTCAATCAGACAAAAAATGTGTTCAATAAAATCATCACCAAATAAATAAAAAACTCAGAATTTATGAATCAAGTAATAGATTGGATAAGCCAACCATGGCCCTGGTATGTTGCAGGCCCTTTAATTGCACTGGTAATGTTTTCCATGTTGTTTTTCGGCAAGTCATTCGGACTTTCCTCTAACCTGAGAACTATGTGCTCAATATTGGGAGCAGGAAAATCTTGCGATTTTTTCGATTTTAACTGGAGAGATCAAATGTGGAATCTAATTTTTGCCTCTGGCTTGGTATTGGGTGGTCTAATAACCCACTTGTATTTAAGTAATGATCAGGCTGCACATATTTCTGCTACCACAATTGCCGAGTTGCAAGCTTATGGAATAGAAAACCCCGGTAAAAATGTTGTACCGGAGGAAATTTTTAATTGGGAATCTTTACTGACAGTAAAAGGAATTATTTTTATGGTAGTAGGAGGCTTTTTAGTAGGATTTGGTACACGATATGCCGGTGGATGTACCTCCGGACATGCCATTTCCGGCCTAAGTGATTTACAACCTGCTTCTTTACTGGCTGTAATTGGCTTTTTTATTGGCGGCCTCGTAATGACTTATTTTATACTTCCCTACCTGCTAGTACTTTAATTCAAACACCTTACTGTAAAAAAAGAAATGAAATTTTTTAGATATTTATTAATAGGCACAATATTCGGGATAACACTGGCAAAAGCTGAAGTGATTTCCTGGTTTAGAATTTATGAAATGTTCAAATTCCAATCATTTCATATGTATGGAGTTATAGGATCAGCCATTTTTGTAGGCATTATAGTGATTCAACTTATAAAAAGAAAAAAGTTAAAATCTATTGATGGAGAACCTATCCTTATTGTCCCTAAGCAATTCAGTTGGGCACGTTATTTAATTGGTGGTTCCATTTTTGGTTTAGGTTGGGCTATTACCGGAGCTTGTCCGGGTCCCATGTTTATTTTATTGGGCAATGGCGTAGGAGTAATGTTAATAGTAATAGCATCAGCCGTTTTAGGTACCTATGTTTATGGTAAAATCAGACATAAATTGCCTCATTAATTATCACAAAATAATCTATTTAAATGATGAAAAAAAGCACTAAAAAAAGCTTAATTGAATATGCTGTTATTTTGAGCATATTTGGTGGCCTATATATCACTGGATTGCACACGGAGGTAATTGGGTTCGTGCAACGCGGAGTATTGGCAACAGGTTTAATGGATCCAGACACAGAAAAAATAGAAGAATTCACTGGTGAGCTTACTTACCCGAAAGCAGATTATTCTATGCAATTGGTTAATTCCAGAGGAGAAAAAGTGGAAATGGAATCTTTGAGAGGAAAGGTAATTTTCTTAAATATTTGGGCCAGCTGGTGTCCACCCTGCCTGGCTGAAATGCCAGGCATCAACAAGCTTTACAAGGACGTTGAAAAAGATAAAGTAGCCTTTATTATGCTTTCAGTAGATGACGAATTTTCTAAAGCGATAAAATTGCATCAAAAAAAAGGTTTTGATTTTGAGATTTACCAAGTTCCAAGTGGATTACCGGCATTGTATTATTCTCAAAGCATACCTACAACCTACGTGATAAATGCCCAAGGTGAGTTAGTACTAACCCATGAAGGTATGGGAGATTTTAATACCAAAGATTTTAGAGCATTTTTAAAATCTTTGGAGTAGTTACATAATATTGTAAAATTTCAATTCTTTTAGAAGTGTTTAGCATTTTAGTCTATCACTTCTCTTTACAAAAAATAATAAGATTATGAGTGTAACAAATGTTACTAAACATTGATAAGCGATAAGCTATCTTTCATAAAATAAATATCAAAATTATGAAATCAAATATGGGAACAGCTGATAAAATCATCAGGATTTTATTAGCTATTACTGTAGGTATCTTATACTTTACAGGAATTATCAATGGAACAATAGCTATAATTTTAGGGATTTTAGCGCTAGTATTCGTGGTAACCAGCTTTATCAGTTTTTGTCCACTTTATTTACCCTTTGGTATTTCTACAAAAAGTATAAATTATGATGATAAGTAATTGAAAATAATTTTAGCTTGATAAGGTGATTTTTAAATAATCTTATCCATGATGTTATTTTTTCAATATATTAAATTTATTTTCGAGGTTTGCTTAATTCCAGATCATTTTTACCTTGGGTTCAAGGAGTGTCAGAGTCAAATGAGGGCACTGATAGATATTTCTTATTAATCGAAGGTTTAGTAAAACAAGGTTTTGTACAAAGGGATTTAAATAGTAGATCGTCATTTCAAAGTGCCCAGTTTGTCACTATCAAAAAAATAAAAGGATAGGCTACCCCTACATAAAATCCTTTAATAGTAAAAAAACACCTAACTAAATCGATTTTTTTTGATATATCTTAGTTATTATAACAGTTATCCTTTAAGGTGTAGCCCTAAAAAGAATTAGTATATAACTTCTAGTAGTCCCTATTAAAGCATCTAATAACTTGCAATTAGATCTATTTACAATTATTAATGACCAACCCATCACAGCTTTCTATTTAAGGGTATTCCCTGGTATTTAGAATTCAGAGAATGCCCTGAGCTTATTTTTGACGTTTTCCATTAGCTTGCATAAATACGTCAAATAAACATTTATCATGAAAAATATTCTTAAAGTTGTAAGTATCTCATTATGCATTCTTGTTTTTGCACAATGCGCTAAAGAAGAAAAGATAATAAACGAGGCTCCAAATGCCTTTGAGGTGACCACAATTGTTTCGTTCAATTCCGCAACAATCAATTGGACAAGGTCTACAGATCCGGATGGAGATGAAATAAGCTATTCAGTCCTTTTGGGACAACAAACCTTATTGCCAAGCAGCCCCGATACTGAATATGAGCTTACAGGGCTTGACTATGAAACTTCTTATTCCGGTAAGGTGATCGCCTCGGACCCTGAAGGAATGACTTCTGAAGCAAGCTACACATTTGTTACCACCTCCAGACCCAACACCGCCCCTACTGCTGCGGTCTTGCTAACGCCCACCACTAATGAACAAGAAGTTTCATTTACACCTGAATTTACCTGGGAAGCCGCTACAGATGCAGAGAATGACGCCATTCTATATGATGTATACCTGGATACTACCAATGACCCAACAACAAAAATTGCGGAGAACATTACCGCAACTTCGTTTCAACTTACAACTGGGATAGAAAGCAACACCCTATATTTCTGGCGTGTTGTGACCAAGGATAGTTTTGGCGCTGAGACGGAAAGTACCTTAAGTAATTTTACAACACGTGATTTGGTCTTTGCCACGCAAATTACGAGTAATGCGCCTTTTGAGGCTAGAGCAATACACACTTCTGTAGTATTCGATAACAAAATGTGGGTCATCGGCGGGGTAACCTGTTGTGGCGCTCGATATGAAGATATTTGGTACAGTAGTGATGGAGAAAATTGGACCGAAGCGACATCGAGTGCGCCCTTTGGTCCTCGCGGCAGACATGCTTCGGTTGTTTTTGACAATAAAATGTGGGTAATAGGTGGTGACAATTGGTACTCGGCCGGAAACGAGTTAAATGATGCCTGGTATACCGAAGATGGGGAAAACTGGGTGCAAGCAACTGCCGACGGTGGCTTTGAACCTCGTTTTGGACATAAAGTTGTCGCCTTTGATAACAAGATTTGGCTCTTTGGCGGAAGGGACGTGAACAATTCATTTAATGGAAAACAAGTATGGTATAGCGAAGATGGTGTTACCTGGACACAGGCAATACAAGATGCAGGCATCAATCTAAATCTTTCCGAATTCATTGTATTTGAAGGTAAGATTTGGAGAATAGGAGCATATTCAGATACAAATATTTATAGCACTACGGATGGAATCAACTGGACATTGGAAGCCGAAAATGCGCCCTTCGGCCAGCGGCACTACCATTCTCTGACTGTCTGGGACAACAAAATATGGCTACTAGGTGGCTCTAACAAAGCGACCAATGAGCTCATAGAATTAACCGATGTATGGTATTCCGAGGATGGTGTTAACTGGCAAATCGCATCAGAAGATGCAGGGTTTACGCCCACCGCATCGCAGGCCGCCTTGACCTTTGAAAACAAAATCTGGAAAATAGCCGGTGGTGGTGGTTTTCAGAGTTCTGCGGTATACAATGATGTATGGACCATTGGGTATTAATCTTAAATCAAGAAAATGACAACTTACGCCTTAAAAACTACCTTCATTCTCTTTATTTTCACAGTATTACTTGCTTGCAATAAAGAAGAGGCTTTACCGGAAGAACCGATTACAGGAAACCCAAAATTAGAAACTAACATTTCTGGAGCGGTTCTTTTACCTGCTGGCAGCGCTATTGATGTGAACAGTCTCAACATCCTTTCACCAATGGATATGTTTACCATTACCGATGGTACTTATGAAATCACTACCTTAGAGAATGAATTTCTTACTCTAATGGTGACCGATGAGAATGGTGAAGTTATCCTAATGGGATACGCTTATCCCGAACAGACTGATTTTGAAATTAACTCAACCTCCACAGTGCTTGCCATACTTATGAACATGCCCATATCTTTAGTATTGGAAAAGAAAGCGAAACGAGAACTGATTACGCTGCTTTTAAATGATTCCAACTTTAAACAGGTTGTAACTAATTTCGAAAAAACGCTACTTGAGGGTACAAACCCCCTAGAAACGTCGAATACTTTTTTTGCTGAAACAATAGACGTATTTTACAGACAGCTATTGTTTCCAGAAGCCAACAAGAGTGCTAAGCTGGACTATTCTTTTGACCCTGTAGATGTAAGAGTGACCAATAATGAAATTACTTTTGTAAACCTTGGTAAAACCTATGAGACGGTAATCGGCATTTATAAAGATGACGTAAAAATAGAAAACATCAATGTAGAGCGTGTTACCTTTATACCGACCACGGTTGGGGATGCCATAGGCGCTTTTGCAAGTGCCTATGGGGGCACCGAACTATCTAGCGGTCTGCAACCCGTGGAATACACGTACACCTTTGAGAATGAGGGGCAGTATGACATTAAAATCAGAACAAGCAAATTGGTGGACGATGCCATTGAAAATGATATAGCCCTCTTGAACAACATTACCAACTGGGGCGTTGACCTTATTTTAGAAATACTGCCCTTAGGCGATTGTGTCCAGCCCATCATCGCGGACTTTAAACAGCATGCGCAGACATTTGGTTCCTTTCCTGATGCGACCACCGAACAGGAAAAACTGGGACTATTATATGACGTGCTGTATACTTTTTTTAACCAGACCAAAACCCTTATTACGTGCTTAGGTAGTGCGGAAGAACTGGAAGATTACCTAAAGAAGTTCGGTACAGTACTTAAATTTGTTGACCTTATTGGGAAAATTGGTAATGGTGGCAATATCTTATTGGGCATTACGCAATTGGTTGCCGATGAAGGTAAAATGGACCTTTGCTATAACGTGTCGGAGGGCGTTGCATCGGAATGTGCAGGAAATGATGTCTATATCGTTGGTTTTAGCAGAGTTGGAAATGGCAATCAAGAAGCCACAATTTGGAAAAATGGAGTCGCCACTGTATTGAGCAATGGTAGTAATACGGATGGTAGTTATCATGGTTCTTTTGCGGAGTCGGTTTATGTATCTGGTACTGATGTATATGTAGTTGGGTATGAAACATATACTAATGGAAAAGATGCTGCTAAACTGTGGAAAAACGGAGTAGTCACTTCATTAACAGATGGTAATGCTCTTACACAATCTCGTGCTAATTCAGTCTACATATCGGAAAATAATATCTATATAGCTGGTTATGAATCTTTTAATACTACTCTTGTTGCTAAACTGTGGAAAAACGGCGAAGCCATTTCGTTAACAGATGGAGGTATTTTCAGTGAGGCTTATTCAGTTCATGTCTATGGTAATGATGTCTATGTTTCGGGTGTTAATAGTATTTATAATGAAAATATGGATAGAAATACTGTAGTTGCTACTATCTGGAAAAATGGTGTTGCCACTTCATTAACGGATGGCACCTCGTTTTCTTCTGCAAGGTCGGTCTATGTATCGGGTAGTGATGTCTATGTGTCGGGTTCTGAAGATGAAGGAGGTCAAAGAATAGCCAAAGTTTGGAAAAATGGAGTGGCTACTTTTTTAACAGATAGTAATAATGCTAGTGCAGAGTCAGTCTATGTATCGGGTAGCGATGTCTATGTGGCTGGTTTTGAAGATGAAGGAGGTTCAAGAATAGCTAAAGTCTGGAGAAACGGTGTGGCTAATTCCTTGACAGATGGTACTAATTATTCGGTTGCTCGTTCAGTCTATGTCTCAAGTACTGATATCTATGTGGTGGGTTATGATAGGGGTGGTGCTAAATTATGGAAAAATGGTATGGTTATTCCTTTAACCGAAGACAATGCGGCATCGTCTGCAAATTCAGTATTCGTCAAAGAATAGAGAGGTAATACGATACTTAACCTAAGAACAAATGAGACTAATAAGTTACATTTTAGTATTCGCATTAACAGCGAATTATACGATTATGAGAGCCCAATTGCCAAAACATGTGGAATTACATGAACTGGGAATACAATTTGAAATCCCGGATGGTTGGTCTGGTGGAATACAAGGTGATTACATTCTTTTAGGCCATGAGACCCTACCCGGTATGATGATGCTGCTCCAAAACCACAGTAAAAGCCCACAGGAGTTAAAAAAATTAGCGGACAAAGGTATTAAAGAAGATGGCGTATCCCTCCATCCATCAGGGGAATTCAAGGTTGTAAACAACAAAAGAGTACAAGGATACTATGAGGGCATATATGATGGTACCGAAGTAAAATCCTTCGCAGTAGGATTGCTAAATGATTTTGGCAGTGGCCTAAGTCTATTGATTATGACGGAAAGGAACAAATTCTCTAACCTTCATGAACAGGAAGCGGAAAAACTTTTAAAAACGGTTCGCTTCTCCGAACCTAAGAGGGAAAATAACGATGCAGTACAATTTTGGAAAGACAGGCTTGTGGGCAAGACCTTAAAATACATGTTCACGAGGTCCAGTCACGATTATAATGGAGGCTCTTCAGGGTACAACGAAAGCAGGACGGTGAGTCTTTGCGACAATGGTCGTTTCTCCTATTATTCCAGCGCGAATGCCTCTATGGATACCGCAACGAATGCTAATCGCTATAACAACACTAAAACTAACAGTACCGGAAATTATGAGATCTATACGGCCCAAAATGTGGTATGGCTAAATTTAAGTTTTGACAATGCAGAAGTATATACCTTAGAATTGACCACTGATGATTCTGGTTTAAAAACTTTTATTGATGGTGCTCGCTATATGTTGGATGGAGAATCAATGTGTCAATAGCCATTATTAACAAACCATAATAAATTGTATATTTATAGGGCTGAAACTTAATCGTTTTGAAAAATTACATACTAATTACTTACTTCATTTTATTGGGTTTTTCACTAACTGCCCAAAACAACACAATTGATAGTTTAAAACAGTTAGTCCAGAATCAAAAACATGATACTTCCAAACTGAAGTTATATATTAAGTTAGCTGAAGCTTACCATTCGGAAAATTTAGATACAGTAGGATTATATTTTCAAAAAGCATTTAAGTTATCGCGCAAAAATAATGATTATAAATTGGTTAACATCTACTCGGGGATTGGGTTAAGTCATTTCTATACTTCAAATATTGATTCTGCAAGATATTACTATGATAAAGGACTAGCACTATTGACAATAAATGATGACACTCTTGTAAGAGCGACAATTTACTCAAATTATTCTTTGTCATACGAACATACCAATGAAAATGAGAAAAGAATTGATTATAACTTAAAGGCTATTGATTTGGTTAAAAACAATGATGCAGAAGTTTGCTTTATGTATTATAATCAAGGAACTATTTATTACAATCTTGATCTTAAGGACCAAGCTTTGAAGTATTTTGAGCTAGCCTTTTCAAGTAGTGAAAAAGCTAATATATTAAGAGTAAAAGCGGGGGCCCTACATGCTTTAGCAATTATGTGTATTGATGAAGAAAAATATGAAAAAGCAAAAAAATATATCGATAAGGCCTTAGTCCTATGCGAAGAACATCAATCACCTGAAATCTGTTATTTTTCCAATAATCAATTAGGAATCTATTACAAAAATTTAAAAAGACTCGACGAAGCCAATATTGCCTTACTAAAAGCAAAAAGTTTTGCTCAACAACTCAATAGAAAACATGATATAATTGCCAGTAATATTACACTTGCACAAAATGAATATGAAAGAGGAAATTATACCTTGTCCACCAAATATTTTGAAGAATTCGAAAATTTGTATCTAGAGGAATCTATACCTTCAATAGGTATAAGAGCCTATAAGGATTGGGCACGTACTGAAGCCAAAAGAGAAAAATATAAAAAAGCTTATGAGCTTCTTTTAAAAAGCAGCATAATTAAAGATTCTACCTTAGAGAAAGAAAATAAACAAGTACTTGCAGATGCTCAGGAAAAATACGAAACCGAAAAAAAAGACAAAGAATTAGCCGAACAGAAATTGGCTATAGAAGAAAACCAGTTGGAACTCCAAAAACGAAAAACACAAAATAGCATCATGACCGCCATTGCTATTTTTCTTTTGGTTTCTTCTTTGTTAGGATGGTTTTTATTCCAACAGCGACAAAAGCGAAAGAATCAGGAAATATTAACTTTAAAAAGAGAACAACAGGTAAAAACCTTAGAATCCTTAATAGAGGGTGAAGAGAAAGAACGTTTCCGGATGGCTAAAGAACTTCACGACGGTGTAAACGGTGATCTCTCTGCAATTAAATATAAATTGACTTCCATGTTAGAGCATAACACAGCCATTGTCAATGAGGTTGTTGCTATGATCGACAAATCGAGTGAGCAAGTGAGGGCTATTTCACACAATTTGGTACCGCCCTCACTGGAGAAATTTAATCTTGTAGATGCTTTGGAAGATTATTGCATCACAATGAATGAAATTCACGAACCGGAAATCACGTACCAACATTTAGGAAATCCCTTGACCATTTCCAAAAATAATGAAATCAATCTCTTCAGGATTGTCCAAGAACTAGTGAGCAATAGCATTAAACATTCCGGTGCCAATTCTATCACTGTTCAGACCAGCCAACGTGAAAATGTGATTCAACTAACAGTAGAGGACAATGGCGCCGGTTTCGACCCTACCTTCTTGCAAAAAAGGGGCATAGGTCTCCAAAATATTGACTCTAGAATTGAATACTTAAATGCTACAAAAGATTTTATTTCCAATTCAAAAGGGACTTCTTATACCATTGAAATTGATACGTTTAAACTAAATGATTACTAGACTTGCCATAACTGATGATCACCCCTTAGTGCTACAGGGTATTGAAGCAATGCTTTCTGATACCCAAGAGATAAGTGTAGTGGGACGCTACCAGAATGCTGCTCAAACGTTGGAAAATATAAAACATGATAATCCAGATGTTTTGCTGCTGGATATAAATCTGCCAGATATAGATGGAGTTGAACTTTGTAAAATACTCCATAAAAGACATCCAAACATTAAAATACTTGCTCTCACTAATTTTGAAGAAATTTCGTTTGTCAAGCAACTGTTGAGGAATGGTGCCAATGGTTACCTTCTGAAGAATACGCAGAAGCCCGAGTTGATTATGGCTCTTCAGACGGTGCTGAAAGGTGAACAGTTCCTTCAAGAGAAAATAAAACGGAAACTGATGAACTCAGTTCTTGGACAAAAACCGCACGGAGAATTTATCCCGAAGCTGACTCGAAGGGAACAGGAAGTGCTGGAAGCCATCAATGAAGAATTAACCACAGAGGAAATCTCTAAAAAATTATTTATTAGCGTTAAGACTGTTGAAACTCACCGCATGAATTTAATGAGTAAATTTGGTGCTAGAAACAGCATTGGGATCATTAAGGCAGCATTGCATTTTGGTTTTTTAGATTGATGGAACACTCTACATATAAAGATTCCTAATGATAATCCGAAAATATTGATGAATCAAAATGACTTTAGTAAAGTTGAGCTTATCAAGGCAATTTAAAAGTAGTTTTTTATCAATTGGAATAGGGTCAGGTTGTTGGTTAATTATTAATTTGAAATCTAAATATTATGCGAATTAAGATACAACATAATTAGCAGTATTTGACCTATTTTAAAATTAAAATGTCTCATTTAGGGAGATTTGTGACCGATAAGGGAGAAGTATTTTCAAAAACCTCCGAATAAAAGTTTCTACAAAAATGGTATATGACAAGCTACGAAGCAAAGCTGTAAATTTTACTCTGCTCAAGAGTAAATTCAAATAATGATAACTTAAATAGATAAATCCTTACAAAGCAAACATTTCATTGTTTAATTAAAATGAAAACTAAATCGAAAATTTCAATCATCTTGGTAACATCTGTTACCAAACTATCTTCTGAAACTCCTTTACTTTGCAACATAATTAAAGTAAAATAGAATGAGCAAAATAAATAGTACAACTATAATTGACGTGAGGTCAGCCGCAGAGTTTGATCTGGAACACGCAGAAGGTGCAATCAATATTCCATTGCAAGATATTGCTAATAAAGTGGAAGAAATAAGCAAGATTGAAGGAGAAATCATATTATGTTGTGCCTCAGGTAATAGAAGTGGAATGGCGCAGCAGATTTTAGAAGCCAAGGGGATCACTTGCCACAATGCTGGCTCATGGTTTGAAGCACATAATTTTGCAATGGCATTATGAGCTTTCTAAAAAAATTATTCGGATTAGGCCCTTCTGTCGATTTAAAACAATTAGCCAATGATGGCGCCATCATTTTAGACGTAAGAACTAAAGGGGAATTTCAAGGTGGTCATATTAAACAAGCGATGAATATCCCTGTAGAGAATCTGGTTTCAGATTTTTCTAAATTAAAAAATAAGGACAAAGCCATCATTACCTGCTGTGCCTCAGGCATGAGAAGCGGTAGAGCTAAAAGTATCTTAAAATCAAAAGGATATGAAAAAGTATATAATGGTGGGGCGTGGAGCTCTTTAAACCAAAAAATAAGATGATAAGAACGGTTTTACATACACCATGGTCGCTCATACGCTGGCTTAGGCTGGCCATAGGACTATACTTAGTTTTTATAGGTATAACAGAATCTGACTTTCTAGCTGGCGGAATTGGTGCTATATTTTCAATTCTGGCACTTCTTAATCAAGGTTGTGGGGGTAATAGCTGTGCGAACGGAAATTGCGATATTCCAAAAAAATAGATAGTAAGAAAGCCGGTTAATGCCGGCTTTTTACTTTTGCAACTTCCAAAACACCTCTCTACCTACCTCTCATTAATATTCGATGAAAGATTTTTGAAACAGCAATTTTCATCAACAATCAATAAGCCTGCGACTTATAAATAAATATTGATTTTATCGATATTATCATAAATAATATCATTTTACTAAATAACTATCCTAAGTCAATTTCTACATAATTTCGCCACAGAAATTAATATATAATTTATAAACACATGAAGAAAATACTATCATTATCAATTATGCTGATCGCTATTACGCTGTTGACAGCGTGTAATGACGGAAATAAGCAGACTGCCGGAGTCGATGGTTATTCAGGCGCTACTAAGAGCACCCCAGCCAACAAAGGCACTGCAGATTGGTGGCCAAATCAACTAGATTTAAGCATGCTACGTCAGCATTCAGAAAAATCAAATCCATTAGCAGCTGACTTTAATTATATTGAAGAGTTCAGGAATGTTGATTATGCTGCATTGAAACAAGATATCAGAAATTTAATGAAAGATTCACAAGATTGGTGGCCGGCAGATTATGGCCATTATGGTCCTTTCTTTATTAGAATGGCTTGGCACAGCGCAGGAACTTACAGAAGTGCTGATGGACGAGGTGGTTCCAGATCCGGACAACAAAGATTTTCACCTTTAAACAGCTGGCCCGACAATGGAAACCTGGATAAAGCAAGAAGATTATTGTGGCCTATCAAGCAAAAATACGGCAACAAAATTTCCTGGGCAGATTTGATCGTACTCACCGGAAATGTGGCATTGGAAGACATGGGTTTTCAAACTATCGGTTTTGCTGCAGGAAGAGAAGATGTTTATCAGCCTGATATGGATGTATATTGGGGTTCTGAGAAAGAATGGTTGAGCGATGATAAAAGATATTCTGGAGATCGTGAACTGGAGGATCCTTTGGCAGCTGTACAAATGGGCTTAATTTATGTTAACCCTGAAGGACCCAACGGAAACCCTGATCCTATATTGGCAGCACATGATATTCGTGCCACTTTCGGAAGAATGGGAATGAATGATGAAGAAACTGTTGCATTAATTGCCGGAGGACATACTTTAGGAAAAGCGCATGGAGCTGGAGACGCTAGCAATGTTGGAGCTGCTCCGGAGGCTGCAGGAATGGAAGAACAAGGCTTTGGTTGGAAAAGCAAATACAAATCAGGTAAGGGAGTAGATGCAATTACCTCTGGTTTGGAAGTTACATGGACAACCACTCCCGCAAAGTGGAGCCATGGTTATTTTATTAGCTTATTTGAGCATGAATGGGAATTGACAAAAAGTCCTGCAGGAGCACATCAATGGGTTGCTAAAGACCCTAAAGTGATGGTACCTGATGCTTTTGACTCTACTAAAAAGCATAAACCGACTATGTTTACTACGGATTTATCTTTAAGGTATGATTCTGCTTATGCAAAAATTTCCCGCAAATTTTTAGATAATCCTGAGCTATTTAATGAAGCGTTTGCTAAAGCTTGGTTTAAATTAATACATAGAGATATGGGGCCTAACACAACTTATCTGGGACCAGAAGCACCTGAAGAAGATTTCATTTGGCAAGATCCAATTCCTGCAATAAATCATCCATTAATTAATTCTAATGATATCGCTAGCTTAAAATTGAAAATTCTAAACTCAGGATTAAGCATTAATGAAATGGTAACTACCGCATGGGCTTCTGCTTCTACCTATCGCGAATCTGACAGAAGAGGTGGCGCCAATGGTGCAAGAATTCGTTTAGCTCCTCAAAAAGATTGGGAAGTAAACAATCCGGCACAATTACAGAAAGTTTTGGGCGCTTTAGAAAAAATCCAAAAAGAATTCAATGAGAAGTCTGGAGCAAAGAAAGTATCTATGGCTGATTTAATTGTCTTAGCAGGTACAGCTGGTGTTGAAAAAGCAGCGAACAATGCAGGTTATAAAGTTGAAGTGCCATTTACTCCGGGCAGAATGGATGCTAGCCAGGCTCAGACTGATGTAGAATCATTCCAATTACTTGAGCCGATGGCAGATGGATTTCGTAATTACTTGAAAACCAGATATACCATCTCTACTGAAGAGTTATTAATAGATAAAGCGCAATTGCTTACTTTGACACCACCTGAAATGACTGTTTTAGTAGGTGGAATGCGTTCTTTAGGTGCTAATTACGATGGTTCCGAAAATGGTGTGCTTACTAGTAACAAAGAACAATTAAGCAATGATTTCTTTGTGAATCTTTTAGATATGAGTACAGAATGGAAAGCTACTGACGAAACCAAAGAAAAGTTTGAAGGTAAAGACAGAAATACAGGAAAAGCTAAATATACTGCAACCCGTGCTGATTTAGTTTTCGGTTCACATTCTGAATTAAGAGCCTTAGCTGAAGTGTATGCTCAGGAAGATTCTAAAGAGATGTTTGTGAATGACTTCATTAAAACATGGACTAAAGTGATGAATTTGGATAGGTTTGATATTATCTATCAATAAATTATTGCTTTCCTATTCAAGTGAAAAGCCGGGCTGAAAAGTTCGGCTTTTTTTATTGGCTTTGTTAGCTAGCTTGTTGGTGAAAACACCAACAAGCGGGTGGGAAGGTTGATTAGAAAGTAACCACCAACAATATTCGGAAAAGTTGTATATAAAACATTTGGTACTAATTCGAACATATTTCTCATTATAAGTAATTGTATTAGTAAACTATTGGGCTGCTTGAAAAAAAAAGAGTTAGCATTTCACTAGCACTCACATTGTTGGTGTTTTCACCAACATTTTTTGTAAAATACTAAATTGCAAATATGCATCTATTACTTTCAACCTAATATCAAAAAATGGATATAATCTCAGATGAACAATACAAAATTAATTTTTTCACCGCTACAATTTATCAATGGAAACAGCTTTTAAAACCTGATAAATACAAGAGTATTCTGGTAGAAAGCTTAAGATTTTTGGTAGAAAAAGGACAGGTAAAAGTTTATGCTTTTGTAATAATGCCTAACCACATTCATTTGCTCTGGAAAATTAATGCTCCCTATTTTTTGAAAGATGTTCAAAGAAACTTTATGAAGTTTACTGGTCAGATGATCAAGTTTGACTTAAAAAAGCATCACCCTAAAGTGTTAGAACATTTCAGAGTCAATTTAAAAGATAGAGAATATCAATTCTGGCAAAGAAATTCCCTTAGTAAGTTTTTTGATTCGAGAGAAGTTATTGAACAAAAACTAGATTATATTCACAACAATCCAGTTAAAGGGAAGTGGGAATTAGCGAACAGTTATTTGGAGTACTTTTACTCCTCTGTAAGATTTTATGAGCAAAATAAAGATGAGTTTGGTTTTTTAACTCATTATATGGAAGAGCTAGGGTGAATTTAGATTTTCTACATTTTCTAACTTGTTGGTGAAAACACCACCAAGGAGGTGAGTGGGTAAAAGTAATGAATTTGGATAGGTTTGATAGTATCTATCAATAAATTATTACTTTCCTTCGAGTGAAAAGGCGGGCTGAAAAGTTCGGCTTTGTTAGCTGTCTTGTTGGTGAAAACACCAACAAGCGGGTGGGGGTGAACTTAGATTTTCTACATTTCTAACTTGTTGGTGAAAACACCAACAAGGAGGTGGGCTTTTACTTCAGTATGAAGTTACTTCCTACCCCAGTTATATTTTGATTAATCCTGAAGGAATAGTAATTGACAGGTGGACATTTTCCGGAGAACAATTTTTTAATGCTAAATTAAAAAAACACATAAATTAAAATAACTTTCCATCATCCAAGTAAGTAACATTTGTTACACCTTTATACCTCACAACCCTCTAGTTTTGTCCAAAATTTAAATTAACTTATGGCATTGATAGAGATAATTGGATATATAGGAGCAGCCATTATTGGCATCTCATTGGGGTTAATCGGTGGCGGAGGTTCCATTCTCACGGTACCTGTATTGGTCTATTTACTAGGGATCACTCCTGTGACTGCCACGGCATATTCCCTCTTTATAGTGGGGTTTAGTTCATTAGTAGGCGGAATTAATTATGCGAGAAAAGGTTTAGTGAATTATAAAACTGGTATAGTTTTTACCATACCAGCCTTTATTTCAGTTTATCTTACACGCTTAATTTTGGTGCCTTCCCTCCCTGAATCATGGTTTTTTATTGGAGATTTAGAAATAACCTTATCTATCGGAATCATGGTGATTTTTGCCATTTTAATGATTGCAGCTTCTTATTCCATGATAAAAGATAAGAAAGCCTTAAAAAAAGAACTTAAAGAGGTAAAAAGCACAAAAAAATTCAATTATCCTTTAATTATTATTGAAGGTGCGGTAGTTGGCGCACTTACAGGTTTAGTGGGGGCAGGTGGTGGTTTTCTTATTATACCTGCATTGGTTGTATTAGCCAAACTCCCTATGAAAGAAGCTATTGGCACTTCTTTGCTTATTATCGCAGTGAAATCTTTAATAGGATTTATTGGAGACATACAAGCAGGGGGTGATATTGACTGGATGTTTCTCACCATATTCACGCTCATTGCAGCGGTTGGTATATTTATAGGTACCTATTTATCTGGCTTAATAGATGGGCAAAGGCTTAAAAAAGGATTTGGCTGGTTTGTGCTCATCATGGGTTCTTTCATGATTTATAAAGAGTTGTTTATGTGATGTATCGCTAAAGCGATGGTTAACCGCAAAGATGCCAAGACGCAAAGAATAAACGTTATTACATTTTTGAATTTGCAAAATCATCTTGGTAGGATAAGATACAATGCCTGTCTAATTTTTATGGCATTCTTTCACACCCAGCAGAGAAAAACTAAAATGATGACAAAATCTAATTCCTCCCACCGTAACATATGTTACTATCTTATTAGCAGACTCTACGTTAAAATTAATATAAAATACGATCTAAATTAAAACTAACGAACTATGAACATCAAACATTTTTATGACGAGGCATTGGCACAAGGCTCATTCGCAATTGAAAGTGAAGGAAGTGTTGCATTAATAGATCCTTATAGAGATATCGCTCCTTTTGAGAAATTTGCAGAGGAACACAATGCCAAAATAGTAGCGGTTTTTGAAACGCACCCACATGCTGATTTCATCAGTAGCCATTTAGAAATTCAAAAAAAATATGGAGCAAAAATCTACGTAAATGAAAAAGTGGGAGTAAGTTATGATTTTCAACCCATGGCCCATGGTGAGGAAGTAAAGATCGGAGATGTAACTTTCAAAGCTTTATTTACACCAGGCCATTCACCTGACCACAATTCCTATTTATTATTAGATGAAAACGGAAGGGAAAAAGCAGTTTTCACTGGTGATTCTTTGTTTGTAGGTGATGTAGGCCGGCCAGATCTCAGAGAAGGTGCGGGAAATATTCAGGTAAGTCGCAAAGAATTAGCAGGGATGATGTACGAAACTGTGAATAATGTTTTTGCCGACTTAGCAGACGAAACTATTGTTTATCCGGCACATGGAGCAGGCTCCTTATGTGGTAAAAATATGAGCAGCGATTTAACCAGCACCATTGCTAAGGAAAAAAACAACAACTGGGCCTTTCAAATAAAAGAAAAAGATAAGTTCATCGATGCTTTTCTGGAAGGGCAATCTTTTATCCCTAAATATTTCCCTAACAGTGTGGAAGTAAACAGAAAAGGCGCAATAGCATTAGAAGAGGCTGTTAAAAATGTAGCTAAAAAAGAAGGAACAGAAATTCCTGAAGGCTCAATCATCATTGACACCCGAGCTAAAGAGGAATTCAAAAAAGGTCATTTGAAAGGTGCTATCAATATCCAAAACAATGAAGGTGATAAATTTGAAACATGGTTAGGCTCCATCGTAGCTCCGGGCGAATTCTATTATTTAGTAGCTGAAAATAAGGTAGCTTTGGATTTTGCTGTTTACCGTGCCGCAAAAATAGGTTATGAGAATAATTTAGTAGCTGCAGTCACAAAGCCTAAGGGAGAAATAATGACTGATGCTCAGGTTAATCTCGATGATTTTAAAAAGAATCCGGATGCTTATACAATTATCGACATCAGAAATAAATCAGAAGTGGAAGATGGTAAATTCTTTGATGATGCCAAAAATATACCACTACCTGAACTAAGAGAAAGGGCTTCTGAAATTAACACGCAAAAACCGGTAATTGTACATTGTGCCGGTGGTTACAGATCCGCTGCAGGGTTTAGCATAGTAAAAAAGCTATTACCCAATGCCAAAGTGTACGATTTAAGCGATGCTGTTGAGGAGTTTAAATAACATTCAACTTTATATGGAAATTAAATTCTAACCGCTTTTTTATTGAGAAAGCGGTTTTTTTATGTTACCAATTCCTACTCTGACATCGCCTTGAAAAATAAAACGGGATAGTTTCAATTCCAATTTTACTTCCTTAACTATTATTATTTTATATAACAAATACGAAGTATACCTTTGTGTCTTCGGGTCTTTGCGGTTAAATACAAACTGCTTTAGCAGTTCACTTTGACGTCTTCATAATTTTAATAGAGAAAGGGTGGTGGTTAAGCTTACCCGAGACCCCCCCTATGCTTAATCTGCAATCCGTTCAGAAAATTCCTTAAATACTGATCCATAAAAGGTCGGTATTGGGCTTGTTTAGGGTTGCGCAGAAATGCACTTAGCTCATGCGGACCAATCGGCTTGTCTGCCAATCTGAATAGTTCAACGATGTCATCGGTTTTTAAATCTAATGCTATCTTAAGCTTTTTAAGGATTATATTATTATTGATTTGATTTTCGGGTTCAGGCTGTGGCCCTTCTTTTCTCCCTCTATTATCGTTAATCAAACCATTAAGAAAAGCTGCTAATTGATTATCATACAAATTATTAAATTCAGGATCTTCTTCCGGCTTTAACCAATTGCTGAGCAGAGGTCGGGTAACTTTGAAATCAGCCTGAGCAAAAATCTCTATCATTTTTGCATCGTTATAATCAAAAACATAACGGATGCGTTTGAGAATGTCATTATTGGTCATAGGAATAATAAAATTTAACCAAAATTAATGCTTTTATGCTTCCTGCCCTTATAAAATAGTAGGAAATAGAAGAATTATAGAAAATTATGCAATATATGGATCTAAATCAGCATCTGTTTTCTTCTTTACAATCTCTAACCACTCAGCAATTTTTGATTTATTTTCCTTGTATAATTTCAGAGCAAAATCGCCCAAAGCATCCATATTTTCATCTGTGGCACAATCCATTGCTGAATTAATATGCTCGTCTAATCTCTTATTGATGCGTAGATATTGTTTAGGTTCAGTGATCGTATCAAAAATTTGCTGCAGGTGAAAATGCGTGACATCTGCCGCTCCCGACATCATAATATCCAAAGCAGGCATTATCCATTGTGCCTTACCATAATTCTTTACTTTATGATAAGGATAAGATTCCATATCATGTCCTGTGCCTAAAGACAGAATATGCATATGCTTAGCAGTAAGTTTAGAAAAATTACGTACTTCGGAATAAGCGCACAAAGCAGGGTTATTTACAAAAACGCCTCCATCAATCAAGGCATATTCATCGCCGGATAAAGCAGCAATCTTAGCACATTCAAAGTAGGTAGGGGCAGCGGAGGTAGCCCGGCAAATATCCTTTACTTTAAAGTTACAAGCAGCCTCATGAGCCATATGTTGTCGGAAAAAGTGACCCTTTCTATTTTCTACATCGTAGGAAGTGATGATGGTAGGCTTTAATAATTCACTTAGCAAACAATCTCCAAAGTAATCATCTAATGCCTTTTCCAGCCCTTTTTCAGGATATTTCTCATCTAAAATCCCTTTGCCTGTCCTCAACCTATGGAAAAATGGGATGTCAAAAATTTCTCCTCCCCTATCAAAATATAGATCCACTACTTCTCTGGCAGTAAATTTTGCTTGATCTGGATTATTCTCATCTGGAACTAAATAAGCGCAAGCCAAAATTCCACCGGTACTGGTGCCTGTTATCATGTCGAAATACTCTGACACTTTAATGTTAAAATCTCTTTCCATACATTCTAAAATAACTCCCGGCACTATACCTCTAATACCTCCGCCATCAATTGATAAAATTCTTACTGGTTCGTTCATGATGTTATAATTGATTGTAAATAGTTTTTAGTTTTTTCTCCGTAAATGCCATCTACTTTTAAGAAACCACTCATGGCTTGTAACGACATCATTGCTTTTTCAGTCTTAGGACCAAAAAAGCCATCTGAAGTGCCTACTTCAAAACCTGCTAATTTTAGCGCATTTTGTAATTGCTTCACTGCCTCTCCGGCATCATTTTTTTGTAAATCAGGATTGGGTAATTGCATTATTTTTGAAGGGGTTAAGCGCCTGAATCCTAGCAAAGTATGACTTGGATAAGCAGAAATGGAAACCTGATTACCCTGATTACCTCCTAAGCAATAGATGCGCGAGGTATCATAAGAATAGCCGAAAAAGAAGCCTACATGACCTTTCCATGAATTCGGACTTTCCCGCCAGAAGATAACTATGTCGCCGGGCTCAGGATTCCCATCCACCTTCTCTCCTACCAGCAACCATGATCTGGCATTCGCTTTATTGGTTCCTATAAAGTCGCATTGCTTAGCTACCCAATTCACAAAAATACTGCACCAGGGTGTTTCGTCATCGTTTACCCAATCAAAACCGGCATCTTTTGCATATTGCAGAATAGTTGGATTATGCTCCTGTGAGCCAGTTATTTCTTTTTCTCCGAGCTGACTGACAGCTATTTTTATGAGCTTATCCATTGTAGGTATTGGTTTAATTGATAGTATTTTAATACTAATTTATATAAAATATATTATTAATCAAATATAAAATATGTTTTAATATTTATTAATTAAGCACAATAGGTTAATGGGTAATGTTTGAATAAGATGAGATTGCTCATATTGTTCTGCTAATAATTAATACCAATACCAGATAATTTTATTCGGCTACAGCCGAAGTGGTTACTCTTGCTGAGGTGGAATAGCGCAAAGATCGGCAGAGTTATTTGCCTAAAGTTTAAAAATAATTGCTAATCATTTACAGTAGCAAAATTCCAATGTATCTTAAAACGCAGAGCATTTCCTTTGACTACTCGTGGCTTACTGGTTGCATTCAATTGCTTTAGCAATTCTTCTCATTCTTATGAGGAAAGCAAAAATGTCGAAAAAAATCTTGTGATGATGATATAGCCCGAGCCCAACCCTCTCCAATAGAGAGAGAGATCGACCACGTATTGTATTTATGATAATATAATTTTTAAAACGCCTTCACAAGATAATTACAAGCTCCGTAGGTGCGACATTATGGTAGAAAAAAAGTACCATGACTGCTCGATTTTGGCGGCATTTTTGCTCCGAAGGAAAACAAAAATGATGACAAAATCTATTTGATGTGGCCATTTCTAAAGATGTTCCGTGAGCCCCAGACCGTGGGAAATAGTGTAGGGGAATCAATCAATTCTTCTATTTATAAGCCTTTGAAAACGCAATGCATTCCCTTTGTGTCCTCGTGCCTTGGTGGTTAACATTAAATTGCTTTAGCGATTCTCCTCTTTCAAAAAACAAAAGGACGCCCTTTCGAGCATCCTTTCCCTATTATATTGACTATGGAAACAATATAATATGATGATTTAAAAACATCATTATCTCACTCAAAATTGCGCCTCTTCCGTAGAGCCTTTCAGCGCCTGAGTGGAAGCTTTACCTTGAGTAACCGTGCTTTGCACTGCGTCAAAATAGGCAGTTCCTACAAAGGCCTGATGCTTCACTGCTTTAAAGCCTTTAGCCTGCAATGCAAACTCTCTTTGCTGCAATTCAGAATAACCTGCCATTCCCCGTTCTTTATAAGCTGTAGCTAATTCAAACATGGCCGTATTTAATGCATGGAAACCTGCTAAAGTGATAAACTGGAATTTGTATCCCATGTCCGCTAATCGTTCTCTGTATTCCAACATCTCATTTTCAGTCAGTTTAGCTGCCCAGTTGAAGGAAGGAGAACAATTGTAAGCAAGCATTTTATTAGGATACTTCTCCTTAATCGCCTGAGCAAATTCCCTTGCTTCCCCTAAATCAGGATGAGAAGTTTCGCACCAAACCAAATCGGCATAGGGCGCATAGGCCACTCCCCTGCTAATCGCCTGCTCTATCCCATTTCTGACCGAATAAAAACCTTCAGAGGAACGAGCTCCGGTAATAAATGGTAAATCCCTTTCGTCTACATCGCTGGTGATCAGGTTGGCGGCATCGGCATCGGTACGGGCCACAATAATGGTGGGAACACCCATCACATCAGTAGCTAATCGAGCAGCTACCAGCTTGTTAATAGCTTCCTGCGTAGGGACCAATACCTTACCTCCGAGGTGACCGCATTTCTTGGCAGATGATAACTGATCTTCAAAATGAACACCTGCTGCACCTGCTTCAATCATCGCTTTCATCAATTCAAATGCATTTAAATTTCCTCCAAAACCGGCCTCGGCATCGGCCACAATAGGCGCCATCCAATGCACATTTCCGTCTCCTGTCACTGACTGAATTTGATCTGCTCTAAGCAATGCATTATTAATTCGCTTCACTACGTTAGGTACACTATCGACCGGGTACAGACTTTGGTCGGGGTACATTTGCCCAGCCTGATTGGCGTCTGCCGCTACTTGCCACCCACTTAAATAAATAGCCTTTAAGCCGGCTTGCACTTCCTGGATAGCCTGATTTCCGGTTAAAGCACCCAATCCGGCCACATATTCTTCTGTATTGAGCAATTCCCAAAGTCTTTCGGCACCTTGCCTGGCTAAACTATATTCTATTTTTACCGAGCCTGATAATTTTATTACCTCTTCTGCTGAATAGGCACGTTCTACATCTTTCCACCTTGGATTAGTCGTCCAATCTGTTACTAATTCGTTAATTCTTTCTTGCTTGTTCATGTCAATTATATTTAAGGCCCCCTTTGATCTTCCAAAGGGGGAGAAATTTTAGATTATTATTTACATTTATAGCGATATTATGCCTCTTTTGAAGATTCAATACTCTTTAGTTAAGGTTTAATTAAAATCCCGAGCCCAAGGCTGGTCGTTATGTAGCCGAGCGGATTTTCTTAACTTTAGAACATTGCCATCTACTTTTGAAAGACTAATATTACCTATAAAAATGGATAGGCTTTCAATGTCAGAAAGTCCTCAAATTCTTTATTCATCACCAGGTCTTCCAGTAGAATTGCAGCCAGATCAATTTTAGCTGTGTCTGTTCTTTCTTTACCCAAGTACTCTTTGGCTGCTTTTAATTCTTCATTCAGTAACCTTAAAAACAACGCTTTATTCAGGATTCTGCCGTTTTTGAATTCTACATTATGGTGGTACCACTGCCATAACTGGGCACGACTGATTTCCGCAGTAGCCGCATCTTCCATCAAATTATACAAAGCCGCGGCTCCTGTGCCCTGCAACCAAGATTCTAAGTACAAGAGCGCAACATTGATATTGGTGCGCACACCCTTTTCGGTCACCAGGCCATAAATGATTTCAGGATTGGTTAATACGCTGGCAGAGGTTTTGAAATCTTCTCTCATCACCTCTTTTTGATGCTGTTTTCCTTCTAAAAATGGATTAAAAACCTCCAAAACAGGAGCAATTAGGCCAGGATGAGCCACCCAGGTGCCATCGTAGCCTGCTTCTGCCTCTAAAGTCTTATCTTTCCTCACTTTATCAAAGGCTCGTCTATTTACCTCCTCCTCTTTGGAAGGAATAAAAGCCGACATTCCACCAATGGCGTGGGCACCTCTTTTATGACAGGTTTTTACGAGTAGATTGGCATAGGCTTTCATAAAGGGCACTGCCATGGTTATCGCATCTCTGTCCGGTAAAATAAATTCCGGATCGTTACGGAAGATTTTAATAGCGCTAAAAATATAATCCCACCTACCGGCATTAAGACCTGCCATGTGATCTTTCAGCTCATAGATAATTTCTTCCATCTCAAAGGCCGCTGTTATCGTTTCTATCAAAACAGTCACCTTAATGGTGCCATGGGGAACACCCAACTCCTCCTGAGCAAATGTGAAAACATCATTCCAAAGTCTTGCCTCCTCATGGTTTTCCAGCTTTGGAAGATAGAAATAAGGACCGCTTCCCGATCTGATTAATTCCTGCGCATTATGGAAAAAATACAGTCCGAAATCGAATAAAGAGGCAGAAATGGCACGACCATCTACCTGAAAATGCTTCTCCGGTAAGTGCCAGCCTCGAGGTCTGATTTTCAATACGGCTCTGTCCGCTTTTAATTGGTAAGCTTTTCCATGAGGCGCTGTAAAATCGATCTGATTTCTGATGGCATCATATAAATTTTGTTGGCCCTCCATAATATTATCCCAGGTAGGACTGGTGGCATCTTCAAAATCTGCCATAAATACCTTAGCCTCTGAATTGAGTGCATTAATAATCATTTTTCGATCAACCGAGCCAGTAATTTCCACCCTCCTATCCTGTAAATCTGCAGGGATGGGTGCCACCGACCAGTGAGCATAGTCTCTAATACGCTGCGTTTCGGGTAAAAAATCGAGTTTTTCTCCTTTAGCGATGCGAGAAAGCCTTTGCTGCCGCTTTGCCAATAAGTGAAGTCTCTGATTATTGAATTGCTCATCTAGTTTAAAAAGAAAAGTTTTAGCGGCATCTGTTAAAAGTGGATGTGCATCACTAAGCATTTCTACATTTTCTCTTGCTCTTGATTTAGTTTCCATGTGCTTGTTTTTTAGATGTTTGATTAGCCAAATGTATAAAAGCGAAAAATACTAAACAAGCGAATATTCGCTACACAAATTAATTCGCTATATTAGCGAATGGTTTCATAAAGCCGATAAGAAAGAAAAGCTTTCGAAAAAAAAATTAAATTATTTTCTTCGCTTGAGAAATGAAGACAAAAGTTGGTTGATTTTGGTGAGAATCATAAGAACTCTAGCCAAAGGCTGGCAGGCTATCTCGATCCGCCAGCTGGCGGACCACTTTTCTTACCGATGGGTCGGCACAAGCTTTTGTGCCTGTCCCGATAAATCGGGAAAGAGAAGGAAAAATTGCGCGAATTGATTCTAAATTATAGATAGAATTACAAATGAAAATTATGAAGAAAGGTGTTGATTTCTTTAGCCAAGGTTCGTGTTTCACGAACCTGTTTTTGATAAGTATAAAAATTAATTAAAAATAATATGTCAGTTTCAGAAGATAATGTACGCCTAATATTTGGATTAAAAGTGCGGCAACTGCGCCAGGAGAAGAAGCTTTCTTTTGCGCAATTGGCACAACAAACCGGGCTCTCCCCCTCCTATTTAAATGAAATTGAAAAAGGAAAGAAATATCCTAAAGCGGAGAAAATTGGCATCCTGGCCGAAGCCTTAGGTGTGCAATATGACTGGCTGATTTCTTTACAATTAAGTAAAAACCTGGCTCCTGTCAGTGAGTTGCTCAAATCCAACTTGCTCACAGAGCTGCCACTAGAGCTCTTTGGATTGGAGCCTGCCACCTTGCTGGAGCTGCTTTCCAATGCGCCTGATAAGCTCGGCGCTTTTTTGAGTACTATTATTGAAATCAGCAGAAATTACGGTATGCGGGTGGAAAACCTGTATTTCAATATGCTCCGCTCTTACCAGGAGATGTACGATAACTATTTTCCGGATCTGGAAAAAGCAGTGGATGCTTTTCGAGTTGAACACCTCAATACCTCTGACTTCCCCTACCCATTAGACACCCTACAAAAACTACTTGAAGAAAAATACCAATACCGTATTATTGATCATGTATTGCAAAACCAGCAGGAGTTGAGTGATTTACGCTCAGTATTTATGCAGGGAAACCCTGCTCAACTCTTGCTGAATGGGAAGCTCAACACGGGGCAAAAAGCCTTTATTTTAGGACAAGAATTAGCTTATTCCCATTTAAAACTTAAGCCCAGGCCTAAAACCACTGCCTGGTTGGAAGTTAATTCTTTTGAGGAAGTGCTTAATAATTACAAAGCCTCTTATTTTTCCTGTGCTTTGGCTATTCCCAAGGAAAAACTTATTCCGCAGATAGGAGATTTTCTTAAAAAGGATCAATTTGATGGGCAATTATTGCTCGATCTTTTAAAAGAATACAGATGTTCTCCTGAGAATTTATTCCACCGGCTGACCAATTTATTACCTAAAGAATTTGGCATCAGGGAGTTATTCTTTTTGCGTTTCAATGCAGTGGGTGAAAACCGCTATAAATTGACTAAAGAAATGCATTTATCCGGCTTGCATAACCCCCATGGCACGGCACAAGACCAGCATTATTGCAGACGCTGGATTTCCATCGACATCCTACAAGAACTGGATCTAAAAAATAAACAAAGTGAAGCACAAATTCTCTGCAAGGCACAAAGAAGCAAGTATGTGGATTCAGAAAATGAGTACCTTATCTGGACTTTAGCCAAGCCCGCTGCCAAGGGAAGCCAGGAAAGAAGCAGCGTTTCTATCGGCTTGCTAATAACACCGGCACTCAAAAAGCGGGTGAAATTCTGGAATGATCCTGCTATCCCCATCCGACTGGTGAATGAAACCTGTGAGCTTTGCTCCCTGCGTGACTGCGCAGAAAGAGCCGCCCCCGCCCTTATTTATGAAAAAAGACAAAAAGAAGAGACTATGAAGAAGGCTTTAAGGTTGTTGCAGGGGGAGTGAGAGAGTTTTTTCTAATCTTAAAATTTGAAAGCACTAATTTGGTTTACCCATAAGGCTGCAGTAGTTCAAGCTGGCTACTTATCAAATCAACGCCACTATATGAAGCGTAGCGGATTAAAAGTACAAAATTTCAGTTTACTACTGAGGCAATTTGTAGGATTGCTTACTAAATTATTTTCTTAACAGTAAGTCAATCTAAGGTGCGGATTGACGGGCTTTCCATGAAAAGCAGAACTTTCATTACGCACTGAACAGCCATGATTTATACTTAATATTAGGCTTAGTTATTAATCTACAAATATTTCTTTCAAAATGCTTTTAACTTCTTTTATTTCTGGTTTTGATAGCCTTCCCAGCTGTTTAACGATTCTTTGTTTATCTACAGTTCGAATCTGATCGAGCACAACCCAGCCTATTTTATTGTCGTGCTTTATTTCAACTCGTGTAGGATAATTTTTTGAACTTGTAGTCATGGGTGCAATTACAATCGTTCTGAGGTATTTATTCATCTCATTTGGAGAAATAACAACACATGGTCTGGTTTTCTGGATTTCACTTCCGATTGTAGGGTTCAAATTGGTTAAGACGATTTCGTACTGATTTATTTCCATTCATTTAGATTTTCATCCTCAAAAACGTCATTAAAAAGTAGTTGATCGTCATTATTCTCAGACATTTCCTTAAATGCTTTTTCCCATCCCTTCCTAGGTTTGGAAAGTGGCTTAATAATAATTTGCCCTTTTCCTAAAATCAGATCAACCTTATCTTTGATATTGTATTTCTCTAGAATAGTCTTGCTAAACCTTATTCCTCTCGAATTTCCTATTTGTATCACCGAAACTTCCATAATTCAACATTTTAAATGTAATTACAAAGTTAATACTTTTTATGAAAACATGAAAATAATTTTATTTCGATCATTGTTACTTTTATTGGAGGGGATAAGCCTAACGCTAGGTACATGGATTTGTGGGGGTTTTCGAAGTGCTTTCGTCTCTGCCCGAGTAAATGTTACTTAAATGTCACTAATTTTTCACTTTCCGATTCACCCGCTATAAGCAATATTTAGTGTTATGTGGCGTCATTCTTCCTTCGTAAAAAATAGCCTTACGTTATTATCGGTTTTAACTGGCATACCTTTGATAGTCCCTGGTATCCACCTTGAATAATTGGTCTTTAGTTCCTGAACTGCAATTTTGAATAAATCATCTCTCAATTTCTCATTCTCCTCTAAATGAGGGACAAAGTTACTAATATAAAATTCCGAAATCGTGCTGTCTTTTGCTATTATAAAGCCTAGGTCAAAAAAGGGCCATCTTCCGTATTCAGATTCATCTTTTACGATATTCAGATTATTTACTTTTATAGTTGTCAAATAATCTCCTGTCCTTTTTAATTCACTTGGTAGTCTTGGTCGTTCAGTCGCAATCCCAATAACGCAACAGTTTTATTTTTAGTATTTGCCTTCGCAAGGAAAAGACTGTCTGCCCTTGCATGAAGATTTCCCTTAAATTCTGAGCCAAATTTTTCAATGATTACTTTGTCCATGTAGTCTCCATAACATCCTTGAGTCTGTCCTTGAAATACATCACACCCCGTCATGTCAAAGTCAAATACTAGTCCGTTTTGATATCCAAAGTTCTGTAAGTTCTGTGTTTCATACCTTATGTAGCCAAATGGAACCCCTGCAGTCTGTGTAAATCGTTTTTTTCCTTTTTCAATATCCTTCTTAGCTCTGTTAATTTCAGGAATCAAAGTGAATCACTTGAGTTTGGACTAGTTAGCTACTGAATTCTTCGGAAAAGTCGTGCTTTGTCTACATTCTTTGCCGTTTCTCCTGCGAACAAGCATGAAGTGAAAGTCAGAGTCAGAATATTGAGAATTAGATGATTGTCACGTTCTACAAATGCCAATAACGGCGGCTATGTGTACCTCAAGATACATACTTTCTATATTTTCCTCCTTTCACTTTCAAATTTTTACAAACAGAAAATTGCTATGAGTAAATTATAACTCCTAACCTAAACCCTTTACTTCTCATATCCAAACTGTTCATCGACAAACACCGAAAAATACCTGGATATAGGCGGTGGTTTTCATAAAAAAAGACGGAAATGAGGTGAGGGTTTGAAAATTGTAGGGTTAAATATAGAGTAGTACCAGTGTTAGCAGGTTAGTGATTTGCCCAGCCTTCACTAAACAATGGGTTAGGCTGGCAATGTTGTTACAAGGCCTTTTCTTCTTTTCCCCATTCGTTTTAATAACCTTAAGTGCGATAATAGTCCGCCCCAATAAGTTGTTTGGTTTGGTTTTATATTATTTTCAAGTAAAATGGCATACAAGATTCTATTGAGTTTGGGGTAATGAATATGATGAATATGTGGAAACAAATGATGTGCTATGTGATTGTTGAAACCCCCAAGAATAAAATTAGCGGTCTCATTAAATGGATGCATATCGTTTGAGCTTTTAATTTGGTTCATTAACCAGGAGGTTTTGATGTATCCGTTTTCATCAGTTGTTGGGTACTCAGTTTTTTCAACGTGATGTGTCATAAAAAAAGTGAAGAGCAAAAATAAGGATTGCGTTAAATGCATTAATAGAAAGCCTGATAAAATAATATACCAAGCTTGTCCTGAAAACAACAAAGGTAAGACAAGAATAAATGTTAAGTAAAAGATTTTTTGTAGCCAAAACGAAAGATGATACTTTAGGCCTTTATTTTTGGTGTATTCATCTTTGGAAAACAGGATGATGAAATCCTTAATAAAGATCCAAAATAAGGAATAGGTGGTGTATGCAATTGGCGCATAAATATGTTGATACTTATGATACCAATAATATTCACTATCAGGAATAACTCTGATAAATTTGGTGATTTTTAAGTCTGAATCATAATCTTTTACATTCGGTGCATAATGATGTGAATTGATATGCCGTTGTTTCCATGCTTCTGCGTGGGCTCCGACAATAGTGTAAATGAAAATGAAACAAATATTATTCAGCTTCCTACTCGTAAAAATAGTGTTATGTGAAAAATCGTGAGAGAAATTAAAGGCAAAAAGTAACGACACAAAGCCATATAAGATAAAACAGAGTATTAAATACACAGGCTTTTCAATGAAATATAAAAGTGAGTAGGTGAAGATCGAAAGTGAAAAATAAAAAATAAACTTACTCCATATTTTCAATAAGAAAACATTATTGTCAACAACAAGCTCTTTGTCAACTTGGCGGTAAATGTATTTGAGCAAATCACTGTCTTGGGGAATATGGATATGTTTATCACGCAAAAGGAATCGGTTTAAATTTTTGTTGTGTTCCCATTCTTTTTAAAAACCTGAAATGCGATGCCAATGATTTCCTATAGGGCATTTCCATATAAGTTAAACCATGTTTTTGGGCTAGTGCTCTAAATATTGGTAGTATTTTTATATAATGAACGTGACATATATTTGGTAATAGGTGATGTAAAGCATGGGCATTGAATCCGCCCAAAGTCCAATTAAAAAACCTACTATCTGCGTTATAGTCCACAGAGGTACACATTTGCAATTTTGGCCAACTCATATTTAGCTTGTTATTTTGGTCAGGCACAGGATGTTCTACATAATCGGATAAATGAGAAACGCCTAAAACTCCTACAAACAAGAGGGATACCATAAAGTGATTTAATAAAAATGCCAATAAAACAGTTTCCCATCCAAAAGGCAATAAATAAATCGGTAGTATAATCATATATCCAATATAGAGTAGTTTGTAGGTAATCAATTTAATTACTTCCTTTTTCGGAATCTCAATTTTTATAGTCCTGCTAGAATAATTTAATAGCATCAAGGTCTCACGAAAGAAAAACCAATTTATAGAGTAAAGTAGGTATAAAAATGGAGCATAAATAAACTGGTAACGGTGAAACCATTTTAGTTCCTGGGTTTCAGTCATTCGAAATAGTGGATTATTCAACACATCAATATCGCTACCTTCCACATTTGTGTATAAATGATGTGATTCGTTATGGTTCTTTCCCCAAACGTAAGCGTTATTTCCCTGAAGGTTAAAACTAAGTGAAAACAGGAATTTGTTCCAGAATTTGCTCTTTACCGCGACCCCGTGCGCTGCATCGTGGGAGATATTAAAAGCTGTGAGCAGCACTGAAAGTCCCATTAGTAAGTAAAATATGTAAAAGCCTAAAGTCGTGGCACTTGTTATCATAAGGCCATAAAATAAGATATCAAGACTGAAGTACAGAAAGATTTTGAAAATCATTTTCCTGTCTCCTGTCTTTCGAACACCTTTTTCTGCAAAGTAATGCTCGATTTTCGCATTAAGTTCTTTATAGAACTCTGAACCTTCATCTTTTGAAAATTTTAATTTATTCATTTGTTCTTTTTAGCTGTGCAAAAGGTACAATTAAAGGTTTTGAGAAGACGGCCTGGCTTTCCGAAGTTCGTTATTTCACAAAGGAAGTAAATTTGTTCTCGCAAAAGAGTCCAGTTTATTTTTTCATTTTTGCCTCTTCCAAAGATTTAACAACCCTGTCAACTTGCTCCATCGCTACTTTTTTGGTTGTCAAGAGCATTCATTCTAGCCATCTCTTCTTTTTTTCGATATTGGTCTGCTATGTTCTCTGCTTCTCTTGCCATTTCAGCATTCTCAATAGCGAGAGCCGCTTGTTCGTCTGCTCTTTCCTTTTGAAAATACCCATAAGTCATTGAAGATAATGATACAATTGTTAGCAGTACAATGCTTAATTTTTTTTTCATCTTACAAGTCTTTTATTTTTACCTACCTTTTACTATCCTAAAATTATGCGGTGACTATTTCTTTACTTAGTACAAAGCACCGACTTAAGTCTATCATTCGGTATTCATTCTTCACTGAGCCGACCCAATTTCCTGCAACGCAATCGATATGCACTTTTGTGAAATTATAATCGATTAATTAGCTGCAAGATAAAGATAGTGAAAAACGATAATATTTATTTTTTTTGGTTAAGGCTTTTTTTTTACCTGATGTGGGATATGTTATTTTTTACTCAGTGATTAAAAAAATTGGTCTTCTGTCATTAGCGGTAATAGCGACTGTTTAAAGTTCTTTCCTTGTTATTATAATTTAGCAATCTGATTCTGTCGCATTAAAATATTGTAAATAGGCTTCAATAGATCGAGATAAACTCATTTTTTTACTGAAAGCATATCCTTTGGCTTACTCAATAATCTTTTGATTAAGAGCTTTAAAGTAAATTTTGTATCCGCAAAAATTAATTGGTACGTACAAATATTAATAATCCTTACATTTCAACCACATGAAGTATTTTCCTTGCGAGGTTCGTTTACACCTGAAATTTAAATAAAGCCGTAAACCTTGAAAATTTCGGACGACTAAGAACTTCTATATATTCTTGAAGAATTGTATTTGAAACGCAGATGATTGCATTGCCATCAATACAATAGTCAACGATTAAATAAGGGTAGTTTTTTTGAATTAAGGAAGATATAATTACGTTGGTATCAAGAATTATTTTTTGCATTCCTGTACTCTTTTATTTCCTCATTAATTTCTTCCATTGTCATTTTGGAAAGCTCGTACTTGTTAGCTAACTGAATGCTTTTTTCTATGGTTTATTTTGTTATTTTTTTTCAATGATTTCAATCAATTCAGAAAGAGAAAAGGTATTTTTATTCAATCCTAATTGCTTGAACTCAAAGTCCGATATTTGAATTTTAACAGATTTCAAATCAATTTTATTTAAATCCTAATTTATGAATTTTTAGCTATTTATTTTACCATTACAGTTAACATTTCTTATGGAAACCCTACGATACAAATACTTGCCTGATTTAATTTTTATCTAATTTAAAAACGCCAATAAAGAGAAAATTGTTAAGTTTAAGTAAATTCATATACCAATCAGTCTTTTAAAGAGTCAATAATACCTGCATCTACCCAGTAAAACTTCTGATTACTCGTGTAAAAAAAATATTTGCCATCCTTAGTTACAAATGGGCACAGCTCATGTCCTTCAGTGTTAATAATCTCTCCCATATTTTTAGCTTTGATCCAATTACCCTCATCATTTTTAAAGCTGATGTAGAAGTCACCTTGACCATAACCTTCTTTTCTAATACTACAATAAATGATATAGGACTCATCGGGAGCAATAAACACATCTGCTTCATAGGCTTTTGTGTTGATGGATTCACCCATTGGCACAGCCTTTTGAAAAGCATCATTTTTATATTTTGATTGATAAATATTGAAGTTATGTTGTCTATCAGGCAAAGCGTTAACATTTGAAGAAAAATACATACTACCATCAGAAGTAAATGACATATAATATTCATTCTTATTGGAATTGATAGTGGAATCTACTTTAAACATTGTTGAATTCCACCCTTGCTCTTCCCTTTCAATATAAAAAATGTTGTAGATATTAGTAAGCGTATCTCTCCCTTCGGCTTTACTAGATATGAAATATAGTCTTTTTTCATCATTTGAAAGAAATGGGTCGTTGCAACTGTATTTATCATCGGAAAGCAAAATCTTTGGGTCAGTCCATTCATCATTTTCTAGTTTAGAAAAGTGAATTTCTGATTTGCCATTACGATCTACTCCATAATAAAATTCAGTACCCTCTTTATTAAACACCGAGCCGAATAACGATTCATTGTTTTTATAAATGATATCGGGAGCAAAAATTTCAGGATTTTGTGTAGGTGGCTTTTGCCCCAAATATTTAAGATGTTCTTCAGTTTGCGGTGAGCAACTAAGAATAGAAATGTAGGAAAATATGATTCCGATAATTATTAGTCTATTTGATATAAAATTTTTCAATCTGTGCTGATTTTATTTGTCGGTCGTTTAAAAACATTACAATACTTAGGTTTAATAATTCTCCTCCATTAAAACACCTAATTTTAAACTATTATTTATACCGCTTCTGAAAGGTATAGCCCAATCGGAAGTCTAAAAAATCTGCCACCTGCCGATGGGCCAGCAGGTTTATTCCTGCACTCAACTGTCGGTTTATGCGATACTGTACCCCCCAACGGTGATATAACCGATCATAATAAGGTGTTTGGTCAAAAATATACACACCCAGCCGCTGGCTAAACTGAAAACGGCCCAGCAAAAACTCATGACCTAGCATCATTCCTGCTTTCACAGGACTGGCATCAATGCCGTCATTGCGGAGGTTTTCAGCTACACTGCCATCGTGGTATACTTCGGCTCCTAAAGTGAGCATATTCAAACTTCCCACCTGCTTTGCTACTTGTATCGCTAATCCTCCCATAATGAACCTTTTACGATCACCGTCCTGATCGAAGCCTCGAAGCACAGCGCCCATTAAAGTAACATCGTACCGGGGCGAATAGTCTTTCCAGTATTTTTCAGTGGTCTTCCTCCCTGTATACCAAGGGCGATAAACAGGTTGGTAAGTGACCGAAATACCGGCAGTAGGCCAGTTAATTCCTTTGTTAGGATCTCGTAATCCTCCATTAGAAATGTGCTGATAATTTATAGTAGGGTTTATCCACCAGCGTTCCGACAATTGCACCCAAACGCCAACTCCAACTAATAAATAAATGCTTAAATGGGTACTGTAAGATTGGTTAGCAGGATTCTCTATGCTATCATAAGGGTTGTTGAGGTATGACAGTCCTGCGGCGGCTTTAAAAGAAAATAATACCCGATCTGTAATTTTATAAGTAGGCTCAAGGAAATAAGCAGCAGTGCCACTCTTGCCTAACAAGCCTACATCATAATCGTAATAAGCCAGCATTAAACCCTGGCGTGGATAACAATGACATAAGGAAAACATAGCAGAATCGTTGCGCTGCCAGCTAAAAATAGCTTCTATACCAGTTGGTCGTGCCCCACTGGTATTTTGTACGTCCTGTGAATGGGCAAAAATGAAGCCATGTTGTAAGCCTATTCCCAATGAGAACAGTGGCTCTTTCTTAGTGTCACCTACTTCAGCTGAAGAGTCTGTTTGGGCGATGGCCAATGACGTAGTGCAGGTTGCAGAAATTAATAACCCAATGGCTACTTGCATAATAAAAGACCTGGCATATTTACTGATACTCAAGTCAATTTTGTTGTGATAAAATATTTTAGGTAGTACAATTTTTACTGGGAATTTCATAAACAAACTTAATACAAAGCAAGATTACTAACGGCTATTCCACTCTATCTGATTCGTTTTTTCACTTTCATTTGTTTAGGAAAACAATCAAAAGCCGGTTTGGAAATCGCTAAATTAACAGAAGCTATTCTTCCATTTTTTTTGCTATTTCTCCATCTAAAAAACCATCTAACAACTCAACTCCTATCACTGTATTGGTAGAATCCCTAATAAACCGTTGAGCGGCATCATTTTGCTCCATGTAAAATTGGTTGGATGACTGAGGAATGAGATGAATCCTGTTAGAACCCATCACAACGAAAAGACTGTCATTTTCAGTTATTACTTCAAAATTCACCTGCTCATTCAAAGAATAAGTGCCAGTAAAATCATCAAGCAGACTTTTATCAATAGCCAATGGTTTTCTAGGTAGTGGAATTCTATATGATTTGTTTTGAAGAATTGAATCGATACTATTCGCTATTTCCTGAGCAACTGGATGCCTTCGATTGCTTAAAATAATTATTGTTGTTTGGTTTAATGGGATGTTAGTTAATGAGTAACTAAAGCCATCATCTGAAGTGTAAGAAAACTTATTTTCTATCCGATTGGGATTAGAATTGACTATTTTGACTAAATCAATGGCGGTTGATTTAATGCCGTTGCTACTAAATGCTATATTGGCATCATAAATTGGCGATTTTAGCAGTTCAAGTCCTTTGCCCCGGTGGTTATAATGCAAATAGCCTTCTGCCAATGCAGTGTCGAGTCTTTGAAAGTAGGTGTTAACTAATCCTAAATTTTCGGAATAGTCCTGCAAATTTTCCTGAAAGGTTTTTCCACTTTGCCTCTCAATGAGTACTCCTAAAAGATTATAATTCAACTCGCTATATTGAGCCGTATCGGAGGACTTTATGGCTAAATTAGTAAACTTAATTGTTGAATATGGGATGTCAGGATTTTGTTCAATTACTGTTGCTAAAGCTGGAAGACTTGTTTTGTGCTCCATTAAATCTTTGATAGTAAATTCAGCAATAATCTCCGGAATGTATTGGTTAATCTTATCGGATAATTTAATTGCATCTTTCTCCACCATTTTTCTGATAATATTAGCTGTAATTACCTCGGAAATTTTACCAATCTTGAATGAGGTTTTATCTGAAAAGGCAATATTACTTTCATAATCTGCTAAACCAAAACTATTATTATAGATAATGGTATCGCCTTTGGTTATTAAAATAACACCGCTAAATCGTTCCAGCTCCAAATAACGTTGGGCAAGAATATCAATTTTTGCAGTGGTTGGGTTATCCAGGTATTTAGTTTCAAATTCCCTATCTGGCTCACAAGAGAGAAGGTTTATTATAACTACTAAAATTGCAAGGCTAAATATGTTTCTCATTGTTTATTTATTGCATTGAAGATGATTTGAAATAGTAAATCACTACAATTATTAATAAAGTTAAATATAATGAAATATAAAAAAATATACCTAAACAATTGATGGCAAATTACTTATGGAATATTATTGACTAGCTTCAATAATTTTTCAACTAACCGAGGTGAAATCTACCACGATTAAGGCACTTTCAAATGACAAGTTGGGGTTTAAAGTAAATTTTTCAAGTATTTTTACTATTCCCGCACATAAGAAAAAACCGCCTGAAGCGAGTCGTGCGTTAAACTCGGGTAATTTTCTAAAATCTGTTGCTCCGATCAACCTTGTGCCAGCAATCCAATAATATGTTCTATGGATATTCTGGTTCCTTTTACTGTCGGTTTTCCTAAAAGAATGTTACTATCTGATATGATATGTTCTTGCCATTGCATACTTAAAATCACGAAGATCCTTTTAAATTTACTCAACACAATTATAGTCCATCGCAATTCTAAGTTAAGTATCATTCGAATTAAAATGGATAATAAAATATACACTATATTGTCGTTTCTTTAAGCTATTCAATCCATGCTACTTCATCACTTAAAACTGATTTTCCGAAACTTTAAAAGGTATAAATCTACCTTTTTTATTAATCTGATTGGGCTTTCCACAGGTCTGGCCACTGCTTTATTTATTTACCTCTGGGTAATGGATGAGCTAAGTGTTGATAAATTCCACCAGAATGAAAAGCAGCTTTATCAGGTGATGGTGAATAGGCATTCAGGTACAGGAATAGATACTGAATTTAAAACTCCTGCTTTTTTGGGTGAAGCATTGGCTGAAGAAATGCCTGAGGTAGAATATGCTGTTACTACCTCTTCTCTGCAAGGTTTTGATAATATTAACCTATCCATTGCCTTTGACGACATAAACCTGAAAGAAAAATGTCTGTTTGCAGGGAAAGATTTCTTCAATGCTTTTTCCTACGAATTAATTCAGGGCGATCCTGATCAAGTGCTGGCCGAAAAAAATTCTATCGTAATTTCTGAAACCCTCGCCCTTAAACTATTCAAAACTACAGAAGGCGTACTTGGCAAAGCCATCAATTTAAAAGTGAAGAATGAAGATTATATTGTTTCAGGAATTTTCAAAGATATTCCCTCTAACTCAACTCACACATTTGATTTTTTGATACCATGGGAAGCTTACAAAGACTACTTACAAGCGCATTGGTATGCATGGGATGAGCTTTTATATCAGACTTATATCATCTTAAAACCTAAAACTAATCCCAATGAATTCAATGAAAAAATAACTGATTTCATCACAACAAAATATAAAGAATCACCGGACAAAATATTTATTAAACCTTATTCCTCTGTCTATCTTTATGGTAAATATGAAAATGGAGTTCAGGCAGGTGGTAGAATTGAATATGTAAAATTGTTTTCAATTGTTGCTGTTTTTATCCTACTCATTGCGGCTATTAATTTCATGAATCTTTCTACCGCTAAAGCTCTAGGGCGTGCCAAAGAAGTAGGTATTAAAAAATCTATCGGGGCAAACCGGGGTTCTCTCATCATCCAGTTTTTTGCAGAAGCATTTTTACTTACCTTAATTGCTTTGTTAATAGCCTTAGTTGTGGTAAAGCTATTTTTGCCACAGTTTAGTCAGCTAACAGGCAAAAATCTTTTCCTCCTATTAGACCTTCAAATGATATTGGTCTTATTGGGAATTCTAGTAGTTACTGCATCACTTGCAGGAACTTATCCTGCGCTATACCTTTCTCGTTTTAAACCTTCTACAGTATTAAAAGGCAAATTAAATATTGGGAAGAATGAAGTCTCTATCCGTAAAGGCTTGGTAGTATTCCAATTTGCTTTGTCGATCGTTTTCATAGTATCGGTGGTGGTTGTTTATCAACAGATTCAACTAATCCACACTAAGAATTTAGGCTACAACAAGGAAAATATCATCTATTTTGACTCAGAAGGTTTTCGAGGAACAGCACTAGATGAAACTTTTATTTCCGAACTAAGAAATATTTCAGGAGTGTCCCATGCTTCAGGCACTTCCGAAGTTATTGTAAACCCCTCAACTATAATGACTGGCATTCATTGGCCGGGAAAGAATCCGCTGGAAGAATACTCATTTAATGGTGCTGGTGTAATGGAGGGCATGATTGAATTATTAGGAATCGAAGTCATTGAAGGGCGCTCATTTTCAAACAATTATCAGTCCGAGGTGGATCAAATCATCATTAATGAAGCTGCTTTAGAGGTAATGGGGTTAACCGACCCTATTGGTCAGGTGATCGACTTCTATGGTGCTGCAGAAATTGTGGGAGTGGCTAAAAACTTTCATTTTAAATCACTCTATGAAGAAATTAAACCCTACATTTTTATTTTAGAGACTGGTGCTATGCAATTCATGGTAAAGCTAACACCTAACAATCAAGTAGAAACCTTAGCCAGTATTCAGCAAGTTTATAAAAAATTTAATCCCGGATACCAGTTCAATTATAAATTTATGGATGAAGATTATCAAGCTTTATATGTAGCAGAGCAAAGAGTTGCTACTTTATCTCAATATTTTGCCGGACTGGCCATCCTCATCTCATGCCTTGGATTGTTTGGTTTAGCTGCCTTTTCTGCTGAAGTACGAATGAAAGAAATTGGAATTAGAAAGGTTTTAGGCTCTTCCGTATTTGGTATTATTAAGTTATTATCTGCAGATTTTACTAAGCTAGTTCTAATTGCGACCTTTTTTGGGCTGCCTTTAAGCTACTTTATTACCTATAAATGGTTGAATAATTTTGCTTATAGTGTTGAGTTGGAATGGTGGTATTTTGTAAGTGCGGGTATCATTGTTTTATTAATTACGTGGTTAACAGTTGGCTATCAATCCTTTAAAGCAGCTAAAGTTAACCCTACAGAATGTTTAAAGAGTGAGTAAAGTGCTGATTTAGAATAACTTGAAAATGCTTTTTTAGGAATTCCAAATCACTCCTCATATAAATCAGGCGTTACATTGATTTTTAAAACAAATACTCCATTCTTATCTCTGTAACTATAAGCCATGGTCACTTTATTTTCACGATAGAGTTCCAGATCAGGATTTGTCTTTACATTATTTATAATAGAAGGTTCAATGTACTTTTTAACTGCATCAGGATCAACTTCAGATTTATCTAAATTCACCAGTGTATAATTGTATTGAAATACATTGCCTGGCATTGCTGCAGCATTATCTAGCCTTGTATCTTTATCGACCATGAATGGGCAACTCTTATTCAATTCACTAGCCGCTTCCATCATCGCCTTATCAAAAGTAGGGGCTTTAAAAAATATTTGTTGAACAGCAAAATAAGCTAACCCGAATACTAAAACTCCAAATATGACTCCTAAAATGGATTTATTATTGTTTTTATCTCTTGACTGATCCATATAAATTATAAAATTACTGCACCTATAAAATATTTCAACTAACAACCACAGTTTAAACAGGGAATACACTTTCTCTGATTTAAAGCTTAAACCAAGTCTAAATTCTTTCTTTATGAAGAAAAAACACGGCTCTAAATATAAAATAAAATTTGCTATTATTTTTTAAGACTCAAAAATATACAAGTACACTAAAACAACTATTTATAATGCCTCAATACTACTCTCCTGCTTAGACTTATTAATTACTACAAACTCTTGCTTTGGCGCGTCAAAAATTAAGCTATATCCTAAAAAGGGGACATTACCCAAAACACCCTCTATTTTAGTAAAAGGCTTTATCAATCCCTGAAATTGACCAAAGATGTCAACGTAATTGACCCTATTCATTCTAATATTATTACCTGCAAGCGCTATCGTTTTATGGGTTACATTTTGAAAAACATTTACTGAAACACCCCATCCATCTTTTGCTCCCCAATCCATTAATTTATAGCTAATTTCTACTGAATTTGGATCCGAATACTCCTCATATTGATCTTTTACAGTTATTAAACCGAAGGAGCTGCTGTAGGCTTAACCTAATTATTACCCAAATAATAGGCTCCTTCCAATACATAATTTTTATTAGCATCTATATCTGCTGGATTTATACCAAGATACTCACCATTTTCTGATGAAGCCTTCACTTTCATTTTTTGATAGTTACCTTTAGAAATCTCCTCGAAAATAAAGATTTCATCCCCTTTTCTGATGCTGCCAACTTTAGGCATCAATAATAAGCTATCAGTTTGTATATAAACCTGAACCTCCAGTTGTGCACCTAAAGGAAGTTTTACTGTTTCAGGTAAATCCGCATGCGCCAAAACGCTATTTTCAGTCACCTTTTTATTGATAAAATGCAAAGTGCTTTCATGCCATTTGGTGCCCTCAGGAATTTTAAATATTACTCTCTGCCCTTCTTTTAGTTGGTCTACATCTTTAGGGAAAACATTAAACTCTAAATGCATCTCACCCAAATTTACCAGCTCAAACAAACTTTTATTGGGCTCCACCAACATTCCGTTACTGATATTAACTTCTGTAATTACACCGCTGAATGGCGCTCTTAAGCTTAAAATATTCTGTAAATTTCCCTTCTGCAAGGAGGCTATGTTTACCCCCAATTTTAATAACATACTTTTTTTGCTATCAACATTCACCTTTTCCTCGAAATACTTTGCTTCGGCTTCCTGCAAGCTTCTAATGGAAATGGATTGATTTTCTGCAAGACTTTTCTTCCTGTTATAATCAGCTTCCAGTTGCTTTAGTTTATTAACAGATGCCAGATAATTACTTTGTAAAGCAAGAATATCTGGATGGGAAAAGGTAGCCAGGCTCTGCCCTTTCGAAACCGTTTCACCCGGTAAAATCTTCGAGCCTTCTATAAAAGCGTGATGGACTAAATGCAATTCAGCAATATCCTCGGGGGCAACGGCTAACTGACCAAATGTGGTGAGCGTTTTATCTAAAGGGGCTCTTTTAAGCCTTCCTACCTTCAGATTTGTGTTTTTTAATTGACTATCTGATAAAGTAATTTCACTTTTGTTCGACTGGGGCTCTTCGGTAATAGCCTCTTCTTTGCCATTACAAGCTACAAAGGCTAATAAGAATGATGTAATTAATATATTGATGTTTTTCATTTTTCTTGCGTTAAATATTGTAATTCAATTGAAATATTGGCGATCTCTTTTTGGAGTTCTAAATTGGTTTTTTGAATGTTATAAAGTGAGGTTAAGTTCTGCACAAACTCATAAAAATTCAGCTCTCCTACCTCCAGCGCTTCCGCCGATGATGATTGTAATTCATCTAATTCTTCCATCATAGAGGTGCTTTTATCGATGAGCGAATTGTAGTTGATATAATCCTGTTTCGCACTGAACAGCCTTTGGTATCTTTCATTATTTTCCCAATCTAAGGTCGATTCCTGAATCTCTTTCACGATTTTCAATTCTTCAATCTTTCCTTTCACACCATTATAAACAATAGGGATGCTAATCCCTACCTGCAAACTTTGATAGCCGGTAACATTTTGCAAACTTTGGTTCACATAACCGATGTAGGCATTTGGGAAATACTGCGCCTTGCCCACATGAATGTTAGTCTCCGCTGCCAATAGCTGTTGTTTGTTCCTTTGCGTAAAAGCAGGATCTAATGTCAATGAATCCAATGAAGTTGTCCATTCATAGCGACTGTAGTCAGATGCAGATTCAGGCAACTGATCACAAAAGCATAATTGTTTCAATGCTTGAATATTCTGGTTAAGTCTTTTCCTCCCCTGAATCAATTCATTTTCAATACTCATCAATTGCCCCGATAAACTTAAGGTTTCCAGCCTGCCACGCTCTCCTTTTTCTACCATTTCATCAGCTTGCATCATGTTTTTCTGAAGTAGCTCAGCTTGTTCTCGCAGAAAAACCACTTGCTTCTTGCTAAAAACCCAATCATTCCAGGCTTTTCGAATATCCGTAGCAAGCTTCTTTTTTGCCAGATGATATTCTTGTTGTGCCAATTCAATATTTGCGCTAGCCACCTTCTGCCTTCTAAAATTTGCCGGAATGTTGCCAAAGGACTGCTGCACATTCCAACTATAATCAATTTCAGGTCCATCAATCTGACCTCTTTGATAACTGATATTGGTAGGTGGAATTTCGAATGCTTGCGTTTTAAAGTTTTCAGCTTGATCAATTCTTAATTTAGCATTCTGGATTTGGGGATTTTGCTCCATCGCATCGTCAATCATCAGTACCAATGCTTCTGGTTCTAAAACCTGGTCCTGGGCACTCACTTTCTGATTGAACCCTAAGCCACTTAAAATCATTAGTACAACTACCGGAATCACTTTAGTGCCTGATTTTCCTTTATTTTTATTCATTAAATAATATAAAGAAGGCAATACCACCAATGTTAAAAAAGTAGCTGTTATCAAACCACCAATTACAACGGTTGCCAAAGGTTTTTGTACTTCCGCACCGCTGGAAGTGGAAAGTGCCATTGGCAGGAAGCCTAAAGAAGCCACCAAAGCCGTCATGATTACTGGTCTTAGTCGATCCGTACTCCCCGTTTTAATGAGTTGCAATAAATCCATATTTTTTTCTGATTTTAAATCATTTAAATGGCTGATCAAGACGATACCGTTCAATACTGCTACACCAAATAGTGCTATAAAGCCAACGCCTGCAGAAATACTGAAAGGCATATCCCTAATCCATAAAGCCAATACCCCACCAATAGCAGAAAGGGGCACTGCAGAGTAGATTAACAAGGCATATTTAACTTTTCCAAAAGCAAAATAAAGCAAGATGAAAATTAACACCAGTGCTACAGGAACGGCAATGGCCAGTCTTTTACTTGCTTTTTCCAGCGTCTCAAATTGTCCACCATATTTAATGGAGTAGCCGGGTTCCATTTTCAATTGACTACCCAGATTTGCTTCTATTTCAGCCACAAGTCCTGCTATATCTCGGTCTCTCACGTTGGTGCCTACCACTACTCTTCTGCGGGTATCATCTCTTGAAATCTGCAAAGGACCTTCTTTATATTCCCATTTAGCAATCTCAGAGAGTGGAATAAGCTGCCCTGATCGACTTTTTATGGTTATTTTATCCAACTCAATAGCATTCCTGAAAGATTCTTTCAACCTCACTACCAATTCAAATTTTCGCTCCCCTTCAAATATGAACCCAGCATTTTCTCCTGCATACGCAGCTCTGATTATACTATTCAATTCCTCTATAGAAACACCATATTGAGCCGCTTTTCTTCTGTTATAGGTGATCACCCATTGCGCCAATCCTTCGGTCTGCTCTACTTTTACATCCTCCGCCCCAGGCACTTCTTGTATAATAGCAGCTGCCTGATTACCATAATCAGCCAGTTTAGCTAAATCTTCACCGTATATTTTAACTGCTATATCGGATTTGGCACCCGTAATCAATTCATTAAATCTTAACTGAATGGGCTGGGTAAATTCAAAGACTGCAGTGGGAATCACTGATAATTTCTCTTTCATCTGTTCAATTAGTCCAAATCGATCTTCCGCAGTAGTCCATTCATCTTTAGCATTCAGAATAATCATGATATCAGCCAACTCAATGGACATTGGATCTGTAGGCACTTCTGCAGTGCCAATTTTAGAAACCACCGATTTAACTTCTGGAAAATTATCCAGCAGGATTTTCTCTGCTTTAGTACTAGTAGCTATACTTTGTTCCAGCGATGAGCCGGGAGGTAATGTCATTTGCATGGCTAAATCACCTTCTTCTAATTGCGGAATAAATTCTGAGCCCATCCTACTAAAAATAAAAAGTGCTACCGCTAATAAAATCACGGATAATGAAATGGTGACTTTAGGATTGCGCAAAGAGGTATTCAATACAGGTTTATAAACCTTCTTCAATTTATTCATCACTTTATCAGCAAAAGTGACTCTATCCTTTATTTTTTTCTTCAGGAATAGCGCTGTCATCATGGGTACGTAGGTCATAGATAAAATCATAGCACCTATAATTGCAAAACTCACGGTTTGTGCCATGGGTTTAAAAGTTTTTCCCTCTATTCCGGTGAGCGAGAGAATGGGTAAAAACACTACCAAAATAATTAATACTCCAAAGGCTGCAGATTTATAAATTTTCTGAGAAGCATCAATTACCACCTCATCCATTTCCTTTTGGCTCAATTGCTTGCCTACATGTACCGTAAATAAAATATGCAGAATACTCTCCACGATAATTACCGCTCCATCCACTACAATACCGAAATCAATAGCTCCCAGCGACATCAGATTGGCTGAAACATCGAAAATATTCATCATGATGAAAGCAAAAAGCAAGGAGAGAGGTATAATAGAGGCCACGATTAATCCTGCTCTCAAATTACCTAAAAGCAGAATCAGCACTAAAATTACTATGACACCACCTTCCAATAAATTGGTTTTAACTGTATCAATTGCTCTACCTACCAAGTCCGACCTATCCAAATACGGCTTGATTTTCACTCCATCTGGTAAGGATTTTTGTACTTCTGCCACTCTTTCATTTACCAATTCCAAAGTTTCGGATGAATTAGCTCCTTTCAACATTAAAGTGATGCCACCTACAGCTTCTCCTTTTCCGTCTTTGGTCATAGCTCCAAATCTTTTGGCATTACCGAATTGCACCATGCCAATATCTTTTATTAAAACAGGTGCTTTTCCATCAGGCTTCAATAATGTGTTTCGAATGTCGTCCAGGTCTATCATCATACCTTCAGTCCGGACGTAGTAAGCATTCTGATTTTTCTCGATATAGCTGCCACCTGAATTTTCATTATTGGCATTTAAGGCTTCAATGATTTCCTGAAAGCTCACTTGGTGCTGTGCCATTAAAGTTGGATCAACTGCTACTTCGTATTGTTTTAAATAGCCACCAAAAGAGCTGACTTCCACTATTCCCTTGATACCTGAAAGCTGCCTTTTCACTATCCAATCCTGAATGGTTCGCAGCTCCATGGTAGAAAATTCTGCTCGATGCTCCTCCTCCACCTCTAAGGTGTATTGATAGATTTCACCCAAACCCGTGGTGATAGGCATCAATTCAGGAGCGCCCAATTTTGAAGGTATTTCTCCGCTTATAATATTAATTTGCTCCTGAACATATTGCCGGGTTTCTAAAACAGGCACGTTCTCTTCAAAAACAATAGTGACTACCGAAAGCCCATATTTTGATATAGAGCGAATTTCCTCCACCTTAGGAATATTTGCCATGGAAATTTCAATTGGGTAGGTCAGAAATTGCTCCACTTCCTGTGCGGACAATGAAGGACTTACCGTAACTACCTGTACTTGATTATTGGTGATGTCAGGAACCGCATTAACGGATAGCTGACTCATTGAATATATACCGCCCCCAATTAAGGCGATTACTCCAAAGAACACAATTAGCTTGTTCTTTATGGAGAAAGAAATAATTTTTTGAAACATGAAAATGTTAATTACTTAAGAATTTGATAAATATTGAATCGATTTCTTAAGCCAATATGGGAGGACCTCTGTAATTAAATGAATTAACAAACTGAATGGAAACAGAATTACTATTTTGAGGATGAATAGTTTCTGTGTATACTTTAATAAAGGATAAATTTAGCTTTAAAACAGGAATTATAAAGACCTGATTAATTTGTGAATTATCTATTCCCTTGTTTTCAGCGACTAATGATTTACTTTTCTGAAAATTTTCAAGATGATTAGCTCCCAGGTTGATATGAAAACCCACCTTCAGTAAGTCGATAGGCGACTTAACTGGCTCATTTTTTAGAATTTCCTGAAGGTTGAATTGATCAGGGCTATGATGATGAGGCACAAAGCTATGCAACAGTAAGATAGCTACTGATAAACTAATGAATGCTATGCCGAAAATTCTTTTCACTAATGCAAAGATAAGAAGAAAAAACTATTAGATGAGTAACTATAGTTACAAGTGCATAAAAAGCTCCATTCAAGCGTCTACAGTTAATTAGGGCCTGCTTAAAAACAAAGGAGTAAATAAAATGAACAGTATATCACTTTTGAAAATGATTATTAAGTGTTAGTTTTCCAGCAGGTGTAAGGTTTTTTAGTGTATAGGTCCGTAATTTTTGCACCAAAAAACCAAAATTGATTTTTTGGTGCCTTAGCCTCAAGCTACTCAATTAAACCTTCTCTCACCCTACACACAAAAACAGTATCAATAGGCTGTGTGGATAAATTCCAGGCGGGTTTATCTGCAAAGGTATTGTACATGCTTGCAAAATGCTTTCCGGAAAAGAAAGTGAGCAAATTGGGCTCCTCCGTATAATAATTGAGGGTGTCTAGCTTAAAATTTCGGTTTAATCTTTGTTGAGATATCTTTTGGGGAATAATAATGATGTCTCCTTTTTCAATATCGGTTTCGGTAGTAGTAGCATAAATTTCCCAACCATTTTTAAGGGAGTACCATTGCCATCCCCAATGACCTACTGACCAAATAGTTTGTTCTTTGTGCTGAGAAATTTCAATTTCTTCAGAGGCATTTCTATAAAAATCAGCATATACCCAATCTGAGATGCTAAGCAATAAACCTAATACAACAGTAACTGCAACTGTTAATCGGTTGATCCATCCAGGAGTTCTATTAAAATGCTGGTGGCCCAACAAAAGGAGAAAAGGGATCAAAAGCAAAATATGTCTGGTAGCATGAACAGGAGCAAATAATAAGATAAATGCTACCATACCAAGTAAATAAAGTGCAATTGTAAACTCCTGAGATTTGAGGTAAAGTAGTTTATCTTTATTAAGCTTTTCCACTACTTGCTTAAGCACCAAAATGGTAAATGTAAACCCGACTGCCATAAAAGTATAGTTCAGCAAAGCGCTAAATTTTAATTCGGGAATGATCTCTACATAAACCAAAGGCACTGCCGCTACAAAAAGAGAAAACACTCCAAAAATCAAGTAAAGAGTGATTTTTCTGGGAAAATTAGCATATACAAAGACAATAACAAATGTTGACATTGCGCCCAAAGTGCCCATAAATCCTTTAATTTTATACCAATCTACCCCTGCATTTCCTCTACCGGCAATATGTGCCTCTCCAAAGGATAGGAGATTCCAAAGCGACCAAAATAGTAGTATGGCTATCGGAATAAATATAACCCAAGCTCTTTTATAGTTACCTGAAAGCATTATTGCTATAAAAATAACCACCACCAGAGGAAGTAGTGTGTATTTAATCAACAGCCCTATACTTATAATGAGTGCGGCTGCTACATAATGGCTACTTTTGTTAGTCTTAAGTGCTTTTAAGAGGTAAAACATAACAGATAAGGCAATAGCCACTAAGGGAACATCCGTCATAAGGTTTTGATTGACTACCAAGGCTGGGCAGAAAGCAAAAATCGTAAGCAGTATTTTGGGTTTTTTAGTTTTTAATAGTTGGGAAATGCGATGAAAATAATAGAGGGCCAAAAAACAAAAGACAGCTGTTAATAGATGCAGAAAGACTTCATGCGCTCCAAAAACAGCCATAAAAAGTGCTATGAAGTAAAATAAAAGAGGGGGTTGATTCCCTTCATAAATGGGTGCCGGAAAATCTCCCCAATTGATATTAGCCAACATGGGCTTGGTGGGGTTTTCAACTATCCATGTGGCCGCCTCCAAATGAAAGGCATCGTCCATATGAAAAGGCTTATTGATATTGATGGCTGTAAGGATCAACCATAAAAATATTATAAAGCTGATATTTGAGTTTTTCTTAGCTTCCATTGTACGATGAACTACTGCAAGGTATTAAAGAAGCTGAATTATATACCTAAAAAGACTTCCGGAATTTAAAAATCCTGGAAGTCTTTACTCATTACCAACATCATTTTTACAATAAGGCTAATTCATTTTGGGGAGTATAAAATTGGTCTAAAATATTCTGCACCTTAAGCGCTTCCTCCTCTTTACCCAAGCTTTTAAGCGCAATCAATTTACCTTTGAGCGATTTCGCTCGATTTGTTCTGCCTTCTAGGCATTGGTTAAATTGTGCTAACGCCTCTTCAGGTCTGTTTTGCGCCAGGAGCCAATCCCCATATTGTTCATAAGAAGGGTAAGCTATAAATGGAGGACCTGAATCATATCCACACTCACTTTCCAGAGCTGTTGCAGCCTTCATGTGTTGTTCTGCCAGGGCCTCATTCTTATCGAACATGGCCAACATGGCCTTCATTTGGTAAATTACTACTTCAGTTCGTTTTAAGCCTGTTTGGGTAGGAGCGTAACGAGTAGGCCCGGCACTACATGAGGCAACGCCATTGTCGGAAATCACCAATTCTGCAGATGCTGCATGGGTTCCCAAAGCATTAATGTTTTCAATAATCCCTGCCTCTGTCCCTGCTATCGAAGCTGAGACCGGCTTTGAAGAAATGCATAGCCGCCTTTTCTGACAGACCTAAATTATTATAATTAACATCAATGGGGTTTAAACTAGCTGGCCACTCTCCTGTTTCTATCCTTTGCTGGTTTTGCATGGTAATCAGGTAGGAATCTGAATGGGTGGAGTCCTGATAGTAACTCATCATCTCAGTGAGTAAATCGGTGGCTTCCTCCAACTGTCCTTGCTGTAAATAACTATAATGTAACCAAGCCATGGAATGGTAGCCTCTGCTTTTACCATCTAATGCTTTTCTTTCCATCCTGCCAAGACTGGCTTGGTAAGATTCTACATTAGAAGCAACCGATTCATTCCACATACCCAAAGCCACATAAATATGAGAAGGCATATGTAACGCATGCGCAGCGGCAGGTGCTACTTTTGCATACTTGTTGGCTGCCTCAATGGCCACTTCAGCATTTTCAGGATTATCGTTGGCATGTATTTTATAATGCAAGGCACCGGGATGCGTGGGATTTACTTCAAGAATCTCCGATGCTATATCAGATGATCTTTTTAAATACGCTTCATTTTTATAATCTGCCCACATTAGGCCCAGCGATAGGAAAGCAGCTATTTCCTGATTTGCCGGATGTTTTTTATAAACTGCTTCCAGGTGGTCCACATATTTTTGGTTACGTTCCTTCAGCTCTCCTTCTCCGTACAAAATTTCAACACCCTCCCAAAAAGCCTTCTTGATAGGGTCATCTATTTTAGTTAATCTTTCTTCCCTGCTGTTCCCAAACTCAGCCATCACCTTTCTACCTTCTTCTATATCTTGTAAACCCCACAGTGCTCTGTAGTGCGACATGGCCAAACCCCAGTAGCTCATTACTTCAGTAGGGTCTGCCTGCTGCGCGGCTCTGAATTCTTCTCGCGCGTCCTCATATTCAAAACTATGGAGCAATAAAAAGCCTTTATCAAAGGCTGTTTGGGCTTCGGTTGATAAGGCAAAGGCATAGCCCATATCACCGAGCTCAGAATTGGTATCTTCTACTGTTTTTTCAGATTGGGTGCATGCTGAAAACAAAAATAAGAGGAATGCGAAAGGGAATAATTGCTTCATGGTTAGTAGCGTTTAGTTAGATAAATATACTAAATTAATTATAAATAATTACTTGTAGGCATTGTAAATCAGTGAGATATCATGGAATTATTTGCTTTTGCAGATACTTCTTGCTCTTTTAAGTTCTCACTTTTGTTTGAGCCTGCCAATATCGTGCTGTTTAATTTACTGATAATGCTATCAGCATAAAATATAGGTCCCATCATGTGCGGTTTATCAATTTCATAAAATGTCTTTGGCTGATTGGCTGCTCTGAAAAGTTTCTGCCCCTGCTTAAAAGGGATGGTTTTATCTTCTGTACTATGAATGACCAATACTGGCTTGCTCAACTTTTTGATGGATTCCACTGCGCTGTATTTCTCCGCTACAAAAATCCGACCCAAGATCGATGCCCTGTGAGCAGCAATGTCTTTGTGGGAAGAAAATGCACCTTCTACCACCAATGCGTCTACTTGTTCCTGAAACTCGCTGGCAATAACTGGAGCCAAATGACCGCCCAGCGACTGGCCATAGATGATCAACTGCCGGTTTGAATTTTGTTCTCTTTCATGAATGAATTGAAAAGCTGCACGCCCATCTTTTAAAACATTGCTTCTGGTGGCTTCTCCTTCAGAGAAACCAAAGCCGCTATAATCGAAAATGAACACTTGAAATCCCCGCTTCACAAAAGGCAAAGCAAGTTCATACTGTCCGAATAGGTTTCCTGCATTACCATGGAAGAATAAAATGGTCCGGCCATTATCGCTCGCTTTCGGAGAAATGACCCAGCCATTTAATGGAGTTTTATCTATGTTTTCAAAAACAACACTTTCAATTTTATAAGGAAGATTAGCAGGCCCGTTTCTCAGCGTGACAAAAGTAGGCTGATAATTCTCACTAATATTGATGACGAGCGTATCTCCTGTTTCTTTATCAATCCTGATGGTCTGATTGGCAAGGTTTGGGATTTTGGTAGGTTGCAGATACATTTTATTGAAGCTGCAAGAGCATATCATGAGACTTCCGCAGAGCAAGATGCTTGTTGTCCATTTGGTTATTTTCATTTCTATTAATTTAAGCTTTGAGCAAGCCACCAGTCAATTTTCTCTTCTAATAGAGTAAGCGGCATAGCGCCATCTTTTAATATTTCGTCATGAAATTCCCTAATATCAAAGCGATCGCCTAGTGTTTTTTTTGATTTTTCTCTTAATTGTAGAATTTTCAAAGCTCCTATTTTGTAGCTCGTGGCTTGGCCTGGCACCACCATGTAACGTTCTATGCGTTGCTCAGCTACAAAAGGAGTAACTGGTTGATTTTCTAATACATAAGCGATCGCTTTTTCTCTACTCCAACCTTTGCTATGCATGCCAGCATCTACCACTAAGCGCACTGCGCGCTCCATCTCAAGGTTAAGGCGGCCCATATATTGGAAAGGATTGGTATACATTCCTAATTCTTTACCCAGGCTTTCAGCATATAATGCCCACCCTTCTACGTAAGCTGTGTTAAAGTAGGACATACGAAATTCGGGTATTTGAGCTTCCTGTTGCAGGGCTAATTGATAATGATGACCAGGAATTGCTTCATGCATAAAGAGTGCCTCCATTTGAAATACATTATATTCCGAAGGATCGCGAACAGTTTCATAAAATACACCCGGCCTGGTTCCATCTCTTGAGGCTACACTGTATTGTGCATTGGAGCCTCCTTCTCTAAATTTTTCCGTGGCACGTACTTCAAAACTTGCACGAGGTCTTTTGTTAAATAACTTTTTTAATTGAGGCTCCATCCTTGCTTCAAAACTTCTATAGTGATTAAGTACTTCATCCTCAGTATCAAAAGGAAAAAATTGAGAATCTGTTAAAATGTACTGAAAGAATTTTGACAAATTTCCCTCAAAGCCTGTTTTGATTCGTAGCGAATCCATCTCTTTCCTTATTCTGGCCACTTCGCTTAGCCCCAAACGAAAGATGGAGTCAGCGCTAATATCTGTGGTGGTGAATTTTCTAAGCCAGTAGTCATATTCTTTTTTTCCTCCGCTATTGCCAATTAGCCCTGTGCTTTCGCGGGCATTTGGAATGTAGGTGCTCTCAAGATAGGTATTCAATTTTTTATATGACGGCTTCAGGTAACTTTCAATAGCTCGGGAATAGTCTGAAATGAGATTTGCCTTTGCAGCACTATCCATTTCTATAGGTAAATTTTGCAACGGCTGGTAAAGGATGTTCTCCGATCCTTCTTTTTCATAAAGCGGTCTTAACTGCTCAGGCACCTTCTTCATGGCTGCTTTAGGAGGAGTATCTTTTAGCTCAAGACCAGCTTGCAAATTCCCGATGGTCTTATCAGTCCATTTCATATATGCGACCATACGGCTCATAAAATTCCGATAATCGCTCTAGTGTTGAAAGGCACATATGCAGCACCTGAAGCCAGCACTGCAAACTGCTGAGGAAAGCTCCAGGCAAATTGGTCAACAGGCCGGGTAATCCATAGATATTTATTGGACAAACCTTCTGTTTCAATTTCCAGTTCGCTTTTCAATATCTGGAAACTTAATTTTTCGTTTTTTGTAAGACTTTCGTACGGAATGTTCTTAAGAGTGTCTAAATATCTGTTATTAAATGAAATTAGCTCTTCCAGGTAATCGTCACTGACGGTCATAGCTAATTGATCATTGTAAGTATTTATTCCATTTTTTGTGGCTTCCAAGGGGTTTAACGCATAATACTCTTCTGCATAATTTTCGAGTATGCCATCCATATCAATTCTAACGCTCTCAGTTTTAATACTTGAACAAGCTGCAAAAAGAACGAGTAAATTAAAGTATAACAGTATCCTTTTTTTCATCTTCATTTGTGCGCGATCATATTTAAACAACTTTAATTAAGTCATATTCCAAATTTTAAAAAAACCACCTAGGACGAAGGCACCGATTTATTGTCCGAAGAGTGGGTGTCATTTATCAAGGCATCTCGCATAACTCTGTTTTTTTCTTTGGGGCAGCAGCAACTGATGAGAATTAAGATAAATACTTTCAATACTAGTGTTCTTTTCTCCATAGTGAAATAGATTATTATTCAGGAATACAACGCAATTAGCCTGGGAGTCTTGATTTCAAAAACTTGATTTGTCCGTTATGGTTGGCCATGTGCTCGCACGCATGAAACAATCTGTAAAATTTGTTGACTGGTTTATCAGGAGTAGAAAACATAAGGTCTGGTGAAAGCAACCATTCGTCATCCTTTTGTTGAAGGGCAGCCATTGTTTCATTTCTCACCTCATCCATTATATTTAAATAGTAATCAATCTCGTGTCCTTTGATATCTTTACTCGAAGGGTCGGCCAGTTTTCTTGCAGGACCCCAGAATTTCATTTCCTCCTCATTTAATGGACGGTTTTCCAATGTGCCCACTCGATGAAACTTTTCACTGGAAGCAATGTGCAATATCAATGCTCCAATGGTATTGGCTTCTTCATCAAATTGATGGTCCAGTTGCTCCATGCTGAATTTACTGATATTGGTTTTCACTTGATGTGTCATATTCTGAAACATGGAAACCAAGGTGCCAATTAAAGGAGTAAAGCCTTCCTTCGGCCCCACTACATACACCTCTTCAAGATTAGAGTGTATTGGTTTTTCTGCTTTCAGGTTAAAGCCAGCAAGAGCCACTGTTGATGTAAAAGCTATTGATTTTCCTAAGAAGGATCTGCGAGAGTTAATGATTGTTTTCATGGCTGAAATATAGAGTTCAATCCAAGAAAACAGCTTTACAAATGTTCCAAATATCCTAACAGATGTTCCAAGGGCTAAATAAATTACTAGTGACAGAATTAAGATGGGCGCTGGTATCTTTATTCCGATTATTTTGGAGGTGCCTGTTTTTCGTCCATGGTTACTAAATCTCTCAGCAGCCAATTGCCATCCTCCTTTGTGAAGATGTAGGTCTGATTAATTTTTCGTGTTCCAATATTCGAAACTGTTTGTCCTTCTCTCTCTTTGTACTGATGAACAACTACCACATCCGGCCGTAAGAATTTTATTTCAGGTTCATCCAGTCGGCCAATGTAGGAGTTTTCATAACCGGGATAGGTTTCTAACCTTTTTTTGAAAGCAATGATGGTATCTCTACCGTAAAACACCCGACCAAATGACTGCAGCCAACGTCCATCTTCGGCCCAAATCTTTTTGTGCTCCTCAAATTTTCCTCTTTGCTGGAGAAGATCAACTATGGCCACTATAGCCATGCTGTCTTCAGGATTGGTGGTCCATTGGTTCTTCTCTTCCGTAATTGAGGAATCATTATTTTCGTTTATTTGCCCATTATTATTGCACGCAAAAGCGATAAAGATTAGTAGTGGTAGCGATAAATATTTCATACGTATAATTTTTTTTATTAATTGTCACCCCAATTTGTGGGTTCAAGCTATGCCCCAAAGGGATCCCCATGGGAGAATTCTCATAAGTACATGCTGAGCTACTTTTTTATTAATCTTCGATTGCTAAGCAATCGATCATTCAAATCTACCAGCTAGTAGCATAGGGCGGCTACACAAATGTTCCAATTTTGATAACAGATGTTCCAAATGTATAATTTTCACTTATGAGAGCGGATTATTGATGAATGAAGATTGGTTTCATTGCTTTTGTTTCATAAATATTTTGACCTGACCAAAAGTCAGATAACAAAAGGCAATCCCGCCCTATATTTTCTAAGCCACCTGCTCTAAGTGCATCGCTGTAGCTGATCTCGCAGTATCGCCCTAAAATTACTTTACAATTTTTTACGTGATAGTATTTATTATTCCAATTATGACCCCTGATGAACACAGTCAAAAATCATTGGAGGCCCCGGCAATGAAGAAGCGGGGATTGGAATTGCCTGTGGAGATCAAAGCTTTCGCATAGATGAGCCTGACCATGCACGAGCTTTAGAGATGGGTGATTATGAGTAAAAAGAGAGTGGGTTAAATGAGATGTTTTAGAGCGAGACAGCTCTTACTTTCATAGCTATTAGCACGCGTTTTTCTGAAAAACGCGTGCTAATGGGGATAGCTAAAGAAGAAAGAAGCACTAATTACCGTCACATCCTGGCTTTGCGTCAAGATCAGAGGCTAAGCGAATATTACTCAATCCAATATCAACACCTTCTCCGGCTGTAATCATGAAAGCAGAGCTTATTTTAGTCATATCGACACCGAGGTTACCAAAACAGCTTAAGCTAATTCGATATTCTTTCCAATCTCCGGCAGCAATGCTGATATCAAGTGTTGCATTACAAGAGTCGCCCGAATCGCACATGCCGATTTGAACAACTACCTGACCTTCTGTAAATGATTTTGCTAAGAAAGCAATTTCCATAGCACCATTTGACTGTCGCGACATGTCACTTGGGGAAGCCGCACTTATTCGCATTTGATCTCGATCTGATTGAGTCCATTTGATTCTCAAGGCATCTTCTTGCGCCTCATGGTCTGTTTTACTAATGATTAAGCCTCCCACAGATGTAGGGAAACTAGCAACTTGTTTAAGCAAATCGCCCGATCTCAACCATAGTCCCCAAGGTGCCACAGGAATGCCTTTATTGAAAAACTCACCAGTGGAGCTCACTTCACTATTTTCTAAACCGGAGTTTTCCGAAAGTTGATCAACCGATTCGGCATCAGCATAACTAAGGCCGTAGCCTAATTTAAACAATGGTTCAGAATCTTCTGAAACTACAGCACTTGCAGGCCAGGCGAAAGACAGACGTCCGGTAAAATCAAAGGACGGATCTCTTTGAAATAACAAATCGGAAATACCACCGCCTTCACTTCCTGGCAACCATGCCGCAATAAAAGCATCTGATTGGTTTATTTCAGGATTGCTCCACAGTGGGCGACCTGATAGAAAAACAGATACCACAGGAATGTCTTTGCTTTGAAACTCAGCCAATTTGCTGACGTCAAAACCATTGGGAGTAAAGTCAAGATTTTCTCTATCGCCTTGAAATTCTGCGTATGGATCTTCTCCATAGATGGCGATTACAAGATCAGCAGCCTCGTTTGTATTTCCATCAGCTGAAAAAATTACTTTACCTCCGGCTTTACTAACTGCTTCTTCAATACCTTCTAATATGGATTCCCCATTTGGAAACTCATCATTGGTATGACCTGTGCCTTGCCATGATAAGGTCCACCCGCCTGCTGCCTTCGAAATGCTTGCTGCGCCATCACCGATTACCAAAATAGTTTTTGTGGGGTCAATCGGTAAGATGCCATCATTATTTTTAAGTAAAACCATTGACTCCCTCACTGCCTGGCGTGCTATGGATCTGTTTTCGGGTAATCCCAGGAGACTTTCATCTCCAGCATTTTTGCGTGTGCTGGGAGCACCTTTGGTAAATATGCCCGAGGCAATTTTCACTCTTAAAATTCTGCGCACTGCATCATCTAAGCGAGACATAGGAATTGTTCCATCCTTAACATGTTGTAAAGTGCTTTCATAGACCCCTTTCCAACTATCGGGAGCCATATACATATCCAGGCCTGCATTCAGAGCTGGCGCGCAATCTGTATTCGTACAACCGGGCACCTGACCATGACCATTCCAGTCGCCCACTACAAAACCATTAAAGCCCAACTGGCCCTTTAACACATCCGTTAACAATTCTTTGTCGCCATGCAGTTTTCTTCCCTGCCAGCTCGAGAAAGAAGCCATCACCGTTTGAACACCAGCAGGTATTGCGCTATAATAACCAGCAGCATGTACATTAATTAATTCCTTTTCACTTATTTGGGCATCACCCTGATCCACACCATTTTCGGTAGCACCGTCAGCTAAAAAATGTTTAGCACTGGATATCACACGGCCTGCGCCCATAAAATCTTCTGTGCCCACATGGCCTTGCAATCCATAGACAATCCGATCTGCATAGGACTTTACAAGCTCAGGATCTTCAGAGAATCCTTCATAACTTCTCCCCCATCGGAGGTCCTGAGGCACCGCTAAAGTGGGTGCAAAGGTCCAATCATGACCAGATACTGTCAACTCATGAGCGGTTACTGCTGCAATTTTCTCGATTAAATCGGGATTGTTCATAGCGCCAAGCCCTATATTATGAGGAAAAACTATGGCTCCGCTGAGGTTAGCATGACCATGTACCGCATCTATTCCCCATATATAGGGGATGGCGATTTCAACACCTTCCGTGTCAATAGATGCATAATAGAATTCATCAGCCAATGCTAACCACTTTTTTGTATCTGCATAGGGTAATGGACCCGGTGCTGAATTCCCACCACTTAACACGGAACCCAAACGGTACTGCTTCACCTCCTCCGGGGTGACAGATGCATTGTCGGCCTGAATTACCTGACCTACTTTTTGTTCCAGGGTCAGTTTGGGTAGTATGGAATCTATTTGTGCTTCTATTGCCGGATCTAAAGGGATCGGCTTGATTTCTGGCCAATCCTGAGGGTTCACCAAATTTTCAGATGTATCCTCAGCGGTACTGCTCTGCTCTTGAGAGCAACCTGAAATCAGAAGAAAAAAAAGAGGTAAAAGGAATAGAGATAAAAATAATGACCTGATCGCAAACATTTTATTATTCAATTTAAATAGGGTTTATATGATTAAGCATCCTTCCGGATTGTAAATTTAGCGGGAAGTTAAGTTATTTTTTAGGTTCTACTGTGAATTTATTGGAGAATTACATTCTGATAAGATAAATAATGTGTCAATAATTCTCTGCCATTGTTGCTTATGTCACTGCATCATACCGATAATTCCGTACAGGTTGAATGAATCTTCCCCTTCTTTTTGCTTAATCAAAAAGAAGCAAAAAATCAAGGCTGTATTCATTTCTTAACGGCATTTTGGATTTCTAATTGGGAAACAAAAAAACTCCCTGCGGTCAAACATTTTGTTTCTGATCCAATTATAAATTCAAAATCCCTAAAATGAATAAGGCCAGTCCTACTTAGGACAATCCGAATTACCATTAAATTAATGGTTGTACCATTTTTTATTGTTTCGATAACGTTATCCTTCCTTTTGTAACCATAATATTCCCTAAAGTACATTTTTTAAAAAAAAACGGGTCTTATAGAGTGGTGTAACTGACTATGGCACGCTTTCTAGAGCATGCTAGAAGATCGATATCATAAGTTGCTTAAAATGATTACCTAATAAGCAATAAATAATGGAATTGGCCGGATATCTAAATCAATCTACAAGAATCCAAAATACCCGCTTAATTGATATAAAAATAGTGCTACGCCAGCGATTATTAAATACCAATTGATGGCTTTATAAAGCGCTGGAAATTGATTTAGTTTTCTCAAAAATGCTATCAATAATACAATAGGAATTAATGCAAGTACTTGACCTAGCTCCACACCTAAATTAAATAACAGAATTTTTACTAAAAATTGACCCTCTCCTATATCAAAGGACTGTAGTCGAGTAGAAAGTCCAAAACCATGAATTAGCCCGAAAATACCTACCATAAGCAGTAAATTAGGGGATTTAATTTCTATCTTTTTGAAACCTCCCAAATTTTCAAAGCCTTTGTAGATAACGCTTAAAGCAATAACTGCATCGACCAAATGTTCATTGGCTGAAATTTGGGCATAGCTTGCACCTACCAATGTTATACAATGCCCTACGGTGAAAACGGTTATAAAGTTTATGATATCCCTGAAGTTATTTAAATAAAAAATAACACCTGCCAAAAAAAGCAGGTGATCATATCCCGTCAACATATGGGTTGCCCCCACCTGAACATAGGCCCATAAACCTCCATCCTGTAAGAGTTCCTGATCTGCATTTGTTACACCATGCGCAATGCTGAGGAAAGGCACGAATAGTAGGATTAATACCAATATTCGTCTCATAAAATCAGGCATAGAATCTACTTTTTTCTAAACGCAAAAAATAAAATACCAATGAGAACCAAGCTCCCTACTATAAAAATCCAAGTTGGGAGACTTCCCTCCTCTTCATGAGTGTGGGTAGTGGCATTGTGTTGATGGCTTACCTCAAATGTTAAGGTTGCCCATTTAGACCGATGCGTTAAAGTATCACTATCAGTGGATTCTGTCATATGGATAGCACGAAGGTAGTAAATACCCTCTTCAGGAAGTTTCACCGTAACGATGCCCTGCTCGTTGGTCCGTAACTTTTGTCCATTGTCATGGGAGTGCGACTCCTCCTCCTGATTAGTCTGTGGATGAGTATGTTGGCTAACCTGCTCTGAATGTTCATGTGAGTGCCCCTCCTCTGCGTCTGACTCATGGCTATGATCTTGCTGTGCATGAGAATTTTTAGCTGGGATGTAATCAGCGATGACTAATTGATTGGATAGCGGCTCACCATCTAGCAACAATTTCACTTTTAATGAGTCACCACTGTAGCTTTCATAAGGATTTGTGAGTGGTACAAATTCGATAGGGTAATCCAATTTTGCTTTCCAGTCATCAGTTTTTACATCACCCACCTGAAAGATGGCTTTCACATGTTTCTGATAACTTTCAATGGCATCCTGCTCTAAATCACCCTCTTTAGTTCGCTTTTCCAGCATATCCAGCACACCATCATGCTTAAGGTAATCATTGAATTTTTGTGCCGGCAATGCTATATCTCTTGCTTTAGTAGAAACACCTGCCAGATAAGTCCCCGCCTTACCGGTATTAAATGTCAACTGCGTAATGGTACTGTCTTGATCCTTCCAATCACTTGAATCGATAGCTGTTCGTTTACCATGAGCAATAAAAGAAGCATCTAGCATACGATCTCTTGTGATAATATTCTCACTCTTTTCAAAAGTGCCGTTATAAAGGCTCAATTTTGCTGTATGATTCGGCTGCAAAAAGTAGGTGTCCATTTTTACATACAGATCGTGACTGCATAAAAACAAAATGGCGACAACTAAGCTAAGAGATTTGAAAATTGTGTTTTTTCGCTTTTGATTGTTCATATTAGTGATCAATTTCACAGAATTTGATTATCGATTAAGTTAGCCGCAATTTTAAATAAAAATTATTGTAAAATTTTCCAAATACGATATAAATATCTGGAATGTGAGATCATGGACTGAGCTTATCGGTGTAGATTTTCTTAATCCCGTAATAATTGAATTGGTGTAGATTTCTTGGTGATCAGCACCGCATCATAGCAGCTTTCTCCATGAGCCAGCAATACTCTTTTCTATCCTTACCTCACCTAAATCATAATTTTCAAAGTTTTCTTTTGTGGACTCTTGGTGAATTTTTAGACTTTCAGAGCAATATGCCTATTTTTCTTTCAGGAGGAATTGTAGGCTTCCCCTGATGATTACAGGCAAAAATCATTAGAAGCACCGGTGATGAAGAAGTGGGGACTGGAATTGCCTGCAGGGGATCAAAGCTCTCGCTTGTAGAGGCCTACTAATGCTCGAACTAGGGAGATTGGTGATAATGCTGAAGAGAGGCTGAAAAAATTGGCCATTTTAGAACGAGATAATACAAGGTGGTAAGAACATACGCGACAGGCGTGTGCCAACGCGGGTTTTTATTGGATATTGAATATAATTGCCATTCGATATTTTTTTTATTTTCAAATTTTTTACTAATATTGGTGCGTAATGTTGTGTAAGGTTGTGTAATCTTTTTTTATGTCAAAATATCTATCTGTAAGTGAGGCAGCTGAAAAGCTAAATGTTAACTCTGAAACTTTAAGGCGGTGGGATAAGTCCGGTAAATTTAAAAGTTCTAGACATCCGATTAATAATTATAGAGTTTACAGTGAAGATCAAGTCCTATCATTAGTTGAAGAAATGCAACTTGAAATCTCGTATCGGAAAAAAGATTTTCCAACGATTAAATACAAAACGTTCTTTGAAACTGACCACGGCAAATTATACAATGCTGATTCTATAGATTTTTTAAAGACCTTAGAACCTAGTTCAGTTGATTTGATATTTGCTGACCCCCCCTACAACATAAAAAAAGCTGAATGGGATTCTTTTTCTTCACAAAAGGAATACGTGGAATGGAGCCTGAAATGGATTACGGAATCAAGCAGAATATTGAAAAATACTGGATCACTTTATATATGTGGTTTTTCCGAGATTTTAGCAGATATTAAATGGGCATCAGCCCCTCTTTTTAAAGGCTGTAAATGGTTGATTTGGTTTTACAGAAATAAAGCAAATCTAGGAAATGATTGGGGTAGGTCCCACGAGAGCATACTACATTTCAGAAAGTCAAAGGATTTTAAATTCAGAATAGATGAAGTAAGGATCCCTTACAATGAGCATACTTTAAAATATCCCGTAAGACCTCAAGCTGAATCATCACAGTATTCTAAAGGTAAGAAAGAAGGGAAAAAATATATCTGGCAACCAAATCCACTGGGAGCAAAACCAAAGGATGTTCTTGAAATCCCTACTATATCCAATAAATCATGGGAACGTTATGCTCATGAAACACAGAAACCTGTTGAATTATTAAGAAAAGCTATTTTATCTTCTACAGATAAAGGAGACATAGTTTTGGACCCTTTTGGGGGGTCTGGTTCAACTTTTGCTGTGGCAGAAGCTTATGGAAGGAAATGGATTGGAATTGAGAAAAAAGCTTCGTATTGTAATATTATTTCACAAAGGCTTTCTGATAAAGATCATCTACGTAGAATCAAGTCAGAAACTGACTCAATTGAATCTCAAAAAAGAAGAAGAAAATTAAGAGGTTAATAGCCTCCAAATATCTTTGGTAATTAAATTCGAAAAAGATTTCATGTACTTTTTATATGGTTCTTTTTTTGAATTAGGAGGAGGGTCTAAGTAATAAACACCTTCCAATTCAGTTAGAAAATTACTGTAAACCATAAAAAGACCTGAGACTAATGTGAAACTAATATTAGCCTCTTCCTTCCTTTGTACATCATTCAAGAAAATTCCAATCACTTTTTGGTCGTGACCGACAAAGCGTTCAAGAAGTATTTTATCTATAAACATTTTACCCATTCTGTCCTTCGATGTTGTTTTTACTGACACAACAATTTCATCTTTGTCAAGAGATGTAGAAGTAGATTTAACATCAGGAAAAGGTGATAGAATAAGATCGTTTTCACATTTATATACTTTCGTGCCCTCGTCAGTCTCATACGGGATTTTCAAAACCGTTTTTTTGTTCGCTACACCTATTTCTGTAAAGATACATTTCATTAATTCTTCAAACCTATTCCCCACATGTTTTCTTGCACTGTTAGGATTTACAAGTAAATCTAAGCCAGCCCCGATTGACTGCTGGATCGTGTATAAAGTTTGATCTATTGTTAGCAGTTCATCGTCGGTGAAATGTCTATGGCCATTTTTAATTCTAAGTAGCAAGTTTAAGAGTAATTTGTAACTCAGCGCAAAATCATCAGAATCATGTATAAAAAATTTAAGGTTAATTGGACGGATGAATTTTTTAAGCCCAGCTTGCTCGCTAAGATATATCCTATAATCACCCTTGTCCTTTTGGTCAGTTATAACAGCAGGCAGATAGTTTAATATGCTCTTAGTAAGTACAGCAAATTGTGAGAGACTAAACTTCTTTCCTTGCAATTCTGCGTCTAATGCCATTCTTTATTTTTAACGCTAATCTAAGAGATTTAAAATCGAAATTACTAAAAATCATAGAAAACCATTGTTAATTTTGATTACAATCGTAACTGATTCTCTCTGTTTTGCAATTGACAGTCATGCATTCTTTTAAAACTTTTAAGCTAAATGCACTCACCTCCAAGAAAAGACTGATGATTACAATCAAATAACAATATTTAATAAAACGTCATTTTTTAAAATGACGTTGTCCTATGTACTTTTCAATATTTTTTAATATTCCTCTTAAATATATATAGACCTGCTTTTTGGTCTGATTTAAATCATCATAAGTATACTGCCTTCCACATTCCGAAAACGATATTGAACCATGAGCCAAATTATTCCTTTGCGTCTTTACTAGATGAAGCTTTTCCCCATTTTTCGCTTTGTGATGAGTATTATTAGAAAAACCATATTCTGCAGAAAATTGTCTAATTTTTCTGCCATCGAGATTACCAGAAATACTTCTATCTGAATTAAAGAATATTTGAATGGAATCATTTGCTATATTCTCGATACTATTAAAAACAAAATCATTTTTCTTGTCGTTAAAATTGTCATATTTTTCTCTTATCCAAAGCCTTCTAATATTATCAGTTACATCTTCATATTTGACACACTCATTTGTAATAGCATCATATATTTCAGTTATAGAGGATTTGACGGACGATTCAATCAAATTATAAAGAAGTAGAAAGCAATTAGCTTTCATCACTTTGATTAATTCTTCATCTACTAACTTGGTTTTATGGGTCTGTTTAGATGGATAGTAGAGCTTGGCACCCTCATTTATGATAGTATTTAATAATTTATAATACTCATCAATTTCTTTCACTCTAGTATCAAAATCACTAAGAACAGTAATCATGGTTTAAGTAACTTCTCTTTTACAAATTCAATTTTATCCCGAACATTTGCAGGAGTATTGTGACTTCCACCAGTAACCAAGCTTAAAAATTCTTTATTATTAAAGAAGGTAGTACTTTTAGGACTGAGGTTTGGTTTGATTCTTAAGGCTAAATTTATTCCCACTGCAATAGCTTCAAACCTAACTCTAGGGGTTTTTACGGAGTTTTCATTTTTTTTAAATCCATTTGGCAGGTAAGAGTCTACAAATTTCAACATTCTGTCAAACTCACTCCACATTCTGTCTTTATCAAATGATTTATTTTTAACTTCTGTATAATCATTCAGAAATTTATTCATTCCAGTTTTAAACTCGAGGTACTGATCTGAAAAAGCAAAGAACCTTATAATTAATTCTTGTGGCTCTCCCCTTTGCAAGACTTTATCTGTAAACGATGTATGTTTTATAAATAAAGGATGTGCAGCACATTCTTTGTAAACAAAATCAATAAATTTACCTCCAAATATTCCTTTCCGCTTTTCCATGTCTTTAAGTAAATCGCTTCCAGTGTTTATTCGTTCAAACATCATGAATCTCACTTCTTCATCACTTTTGTCGGACAATGCAATCATTCTAATAGTTGAATTTTTGAACTTTCTTTGCCGAGCAATTCCTAAATTAGAATACTTAAAGCCATTTAATTTATCAAGAATCTCCAAATTCGATAATATTAGTTTACTCTCAATAAAGTTTACTATTGTTCTTAGTCTTTGAGAACCATCAACAACTTCTAAACGCCCCTCATCAACATCTGCCGTAAAAATGTAGGGTATGGGGATTCCTAATAGCATCGATTCAATAAATTTTGACTGCCTTTCTTGGTTCCAGACAAAATTTCTCTGATAGGTAGGGATGAAAATATCATTTTCATCTTTTTCAATGCCTTGAAGATACTTTTGAGTTATCAGTTCAACTGTAAATTCCTTAATGTCATAATCAACAATTTTTTGTTTGTCAATTATTTGTTCTTCCGCCTCTTGGTAAATATCTTTAGTCATTTGTCTTTAATATGAATTTAATTTTCCTACTAGGATACCCTAATTTGAATTATATTAAAAATTACTAGGTCATTATTTTAAAGTTTCATTTATTATACATAGTTGCTCATTTTTCGACTAGTACTGTTACAATCACCACTCAAAAATGACTTTTTCATTTCATTTAGAACTTGACATCTAAAATTAATAAAGGCCAAATAAATATAAACTAAATTTTAATGAAGCTTCAATCTACGCGTCAGAACTATCAATATAAAATTACAAATCAATTTCCTCTTTTTTTCTACTTTTATCAAATATATTGGCTGTAAACTCCTTAAACAAAGCTTGCAGAGTGATGAGGTTTATCCTCCTTCGCTGATGCTTCGGAGGACTAATAATGGTTTCGGTCATTGATGATCTGTAAATATAGAACAACAGTTCTCAAATTTATTATGAAAATTGAATTATTCATCGAAAAAAAGAGAATTTAGTAATTTATTAGTATTGAAGAATTGATTCTTCTTTTTTTATTAAAGTTCTACTGCTATGTTAATTGAAAATCATATTGAGCATATCTAAAAAATATAATTTACCACCAATGCGCTAGCTATTTACACTTCTCTAATAGAAATTTACCGATAATTCGGTGCAGGCTCTGAGACTCTTTCTTTTCTTTTTTCTACTATATAACTAGATATAATTTCCTTAACTGGCGTAACTATTCTATCTCAAAAAACACCCCTATAATCCCCTCAAGGGGATAGCCGCATAGATTTAAGTTAGCAGAAAACCATTAACTTCACCACTATTTTCTACTGTAGCAAAAGTCTTGTTATCTTCCTTGAGGTTTCAGCCAAAGGCCTCCCAGAGGGAGGTAGACTCTCCCAAAGGGAGGGAGCCTGACCAGCCTCTGGCTGGAACCCCTAAAATGAATAAGGCCTGTCCTGCTAATGATAATCCGAATTACCATTAAATTAATGGTAGTACCATTTTTTATTGTTTCGATAACGTTATCAGTCCTTTTGTGATATTGTTATACCCTGAAGGGTCATTGTTTTGAAAAAAAAGAAGAAGAGAAAGGGTAAATAGAAGAGCGACTGTCGATACTCGTGCATCAACGGGCTTCTAAAAGCTAAACAAATTGGATCCGAGGCATCATTGGTTATTTATTTTCAAAATAAGCCGATTTCAATGTCTCTTTATTACCGTCTATTGCCGGGATCTCCAGCTGTAATAGCTCTGCAATAAAAGGGAAAATATCAATGTTCTGGAATGTCGGAACTTTTAGTCCCTTTTTAATATTGGGCCCCATAGCATAGAAAATCCCGTGCATATCCTTGTTTTGGTACGGGTCATAACCATGTATGCCAATCATACTCCCTAACTCAAGCTCTGCATACGCTTCCTTTTGATTGTTACGAGGGATATAATACCCCTTATTTGCAAGAACCAGAAGATCTCCAATACGAGAGTTTGCATTATAATGCCAGTTTAGTGGAAATTCAGTTTTCTTAAATACTGTAAAGTTTTCTTCCTTGCTTTTTAGCACAGCGTATAGCGAATCTATCTTTGAAGTATCCTTCCCGTAGATATTTACTGCTGCCCCACTGGGAATAGCAATAAAGCTAGTGTCTGACATATTTATAAGGGTTTCAAAGTCTATAAATGTGTTGGATTTTACTTCTATTTCGCTTAAACCATGATCAGAAACTACTATGATATTAATTGGTAAAGCCAACTTTTCCACCTTTTGTAGTAGATCACCTATTAGGCTATCGGCAGACATAACTGCTTCTTTGGTGTTTTTCCCCCAGGGACCAAACTTATGGGAAGGACTGTCTGGAAAGCTAAAATAAAGTGAAATCAAATGAGGACGCTCTTCTAAAGGTAAATTCAACCATTCAATAGTCTGATCGATTTTATCCTGCCTATTTCCTCCCTTTCCATAATCGTAAAAATAATCTGGCTGTAATAATGGGTCGGGCAAATCAGAGCCTAACCAATAATAAGAAGCGGTCTTTAGCCCTTGTTCTTTGGCCAGCGTCCAAAGGGTTTTTCCATTATAATAGTAGGGGTTGTTATTGGTTTCTTTCTTATAAAAATGATACACCTCCTTTCGGGTTTTATCATAAAAATTATTTTCTACAATTCCATGGTTTTCTGGGTACAAGCCTGTTACAATAGAATAGTGATTGGGAAAAGTTAGGCTAGGAAAGCATGGTACCAACGCCTCTGCATGCGTTCCATTTTCAATAAACTTATTGATGTTAGGAAGGGTCAAGCTATCGGCATAGTCATGCCTAAAGCCATCGAATGAAATAAGGATTACATAAGGAATCGATTCTTGCTGTGCCCTGGCGTTATAGGATAAGGTAAAAAGCAATAATAGGGTATAGATTTTATTTTTCATTTCTGATCACTTTGTCATTTTCTGCCCAATGTTTAAAATTACGAAGTAGGTATGCAAGACGAGACTTAATGAGACTCAACTCCTTGATGAAATGAGCTTTATACAATTTTATACTTTGTTAGCATCTCTAAAAAGGACTTTTTTTACCTGGCAATGACGCCAGCTTTTATCCCAGTTTTTAAGTCAAAACTATCACCTACTGACCCCACAACTGCATCACCACGATTCAGTTCTAACAAGTCCCTTAAGCTGTATAGCGCATCAATTCCTGTACAATGGGCACCAATAATTTTCGAAACCCCAAAATCCTTCATCTTACTAGCCGTCCATTCCAACTGCTCCTGTGTAGCACTCAATAAATGAAAGCCACCAATGATCGTAAAAACCTTTTTACTATTCGCATTTGCACTCACATGTTCTAAGGTATTGATAATACCTGCATGCCCACATCCAGAAATCAGAACTAATCCCTCTGTCGTGTCAATCACCAAAGACTGATCTTCGGGAATATTATCTTCTACAATACCACTATCCGTTTCTATTTCACCATTTCCAGACCAGTTTCGCTCATCATGGATTCGGTTTATTGGTCCTGTTATCCATACGCCAGGAAATAATTCCTGTTGATTTGAGTAAATAATAAACTCAACATCATCGGCTTCCAGTTCATCTCTAATTGTCAAAATGGTATTATATGAATTCACCCTTTTACTAAATATACCCTCTCCCACATGAATTCTGCTGAGCGCATTGGGGTTAAGTCTTTTTAGCTCTTTTCTAAGGGTAAGAAGTCCACCGATATGATCCCAATGATTATGGCTGAGAAAAACATCCTCTACATCAGATAAATCAATAGCTAATTCCCGGGCATTCAGCAAAACAGTTTCGGGTCTACTTCCCGTGTCAAACAGTATTTTCCTTCCATCTACCTCAATTAATGCCGAATAGCCCCATTCTCCAATTCCTTTTCCGTTTACCAGCATAGTGGACAAGGTGGTTATCTTTAAATTAGAGGCAATTCTTTTTTCAGGCTGCCCAAGGACAAGGGCGCTGTTCATGCTCATTAGGATGACGAGTATAAGATATCTATTTATTGTCATGAATTTGGTATTTATTAATGCTAAGGTCAAGTTAAAATGATTATGAGCTCCAGTTGCTAGAAGCAGTAAGGTTTGATATTTTTGATCTACTTTTCAATGTCTATTTTTATTGGTAGGCCTTCACACCAGCTGCTTGATAAAGAGTGGCTGGATCATATATATTTCCATTTTTAATGGTCAAGTCCACCTTTCTAATATCACTAATATTTTCGAGCGGATTTCCATTAACCAATATCATATCTGCCAGCTTACCCACTTCAATAGATCCCAGCTCTTTGTTGCATTGAGCTACATTTGCTGAGCCCAAAGTTGCCAAATACAAAACTTCGGAAGCGGGTATTCCTGCCTTTACGTAGTTTTCTAATTCTCTATGCAACACAAAGCCGGCCACATTATCTGTTCCCGGTACTATGGTAATGCCGGCATCATAAAGTGCCTTAATCATTAGTAACATTTTTTCATATGCCGCCTGATATTTTCCGTTCGCACCTTCAGGCCTTTTTAATCCGCCTCTTCTTGCATAACGCTGCGTACTTATCGGTAGCATGTCATACACTGGTGCAAGCATATTGCTAACCTCTCCCTTGTTTGATGTATAAATATTCTCAAAAATTGATACTGTGGGATCAACAATGGTGTTATTGCTTTTCAGCTGCGCCACAAAATCCTGAAAATCTTTACCTTTTAAATCGATAGCATCTGCATGCATGGCTGGCATAGTCAGCCGAAGTGAAGTTTGAGTGGCTACTGTGTCGGTCATGAAATTGAGAAACAACATATTAATATGCTGTATTTCATCATATCCATCTGCCACAGCATCAGTGGCAATCACATAGGCGGGGATGTGTCCACTTACCCTCATGTCTAATGCATGGGCTTTGGCAGCCATTGGCTTTACCCATTCGGGTTTTACAGAACTATATAACTTGATATGGTTATAGCCCTTATCGCTAAGCATTTGTACCATTTCCAGCCCTTCTTCTAAACTGCTAATTAAATTTAGGGTAGGACCGGAAAATTCACCTTTTCCATCAATAAGATCTGCTTTTATTGGGATTCTTGGTCCCACCAGCACATCATTATCAAATTTTTCAGCCAATTCCATTACATTTATTGAGTTACCCAGATCCCTTACAGAAGTTACCCCTGCAGCAAGATGTAGTAAACCGTCTTCATTATCTATGTGCACGTGCATGTCAAACAATCCAGGTATTAAGGTTTTTCCACTGCCATCCACTAATTCAAATCCTTCGGGAATAGATACTTTAGCGGCTTCTCCTGCTGTTGCTATTCGATTCCCCTTTATCAAAACAGTCATATTCGTTTTAATTGTTTTGGATGGAGCATCATAGATATTAACGTCAGTGATGGCAATCCCTTCTTTGGGTTTTAAGACTAAGGATTTTGCTATGTCGCTAAAATAATTTTCAGACACTGCTTTTTGAATGCTGTCGAGTGTAGGAAGGAAACCTCTGTTTTTTTCAGACAACACACTTCTTGTGCCACTGATAAAACCAAAAAAGTTATTGCTAGCAGTTACCCATACATATTCAGGAGCGAAGTCAAGGCCACTTAAACCTATCAACTTTATCTCAATTGAATCATTAAGGGTGACGGGTGTATTACTTACAAGGCTTGCGGAGCCTCCCGGTAATAAATCTACTTTCCCATTAGCGGAGCTAAGTAGTTCTTTGACTAAAAGTTCCATCGATGCATGGGTACCATTCTGACTGAAATAAAAGGGTTTTGAGTCAATTGAAGAAGTGCCCTCCTCTATTTCGCTCTGCCATTTGGCTTGATTGTCAGCCACTTCAAAAGTTTCATTCACATCGTCTTTGTAGTAATTGTGACCTTTTATAGATTGCTTCACTATACTTCCCTGCTCATTCATTGTGATGGTTTCTTCAATTCTTGGTCCTCTACCCCGATCATTATATTCGTAAAAATATTTATAATCACCGTTTTCTGCACGCCAGCGTAATTGTTCTCCTGCCAACCTTTCTCCATAATAAATTTGATAAACCAGTGTGTCATTTGGTGTAAAGGTTACTGCATTTTGCGATGATGTTGGCTTATCGCAAGCTGTTACTAGCGCGAGTAATGATGCGGTTAAAGGGACTAAATTCAATTTCATCTGTGGAGAATTTCTTTTTATTTCAATATCGAAATGTACCTCTTTAAGCTAAAGAGCATCCTAACAAATGTTCCAAGTTTCGCAACAGATGTGCCAAGTTGCTATTCTGTTTACCAGTCTGCATCAGACTCAGGTCCAATACTTTCTTTTATGCTGTTCAATAATTCCGAAGAGTAGTAAATTTGTCCTGCCTTAATCACGGTATGAACATTTTTGGTATAACTAATATTTTCCAAAGGATTTCCTCTTGTGATGTATAAATCAGCCCATTTACCTACTTCAATAGAACCAAGCACATCTCCTTTTTGCAGGGCTTTCGCTCCATTGATACTTGCTATACGAATGATGCTGTAGGCTGGAATACCAGCAGCAAATAAAGCCTCCATTTCCTTATGAACTGCAAATCCGCCAATATCGCCATTTCTTTGCTGCCTGTCTGTCCCCAACACAATCAGGTCTTCCCCTCCAGCGTCATAAAATCTTTTAATCTCTACTTTCTTGTATTCATAGATTTTCCGGAACATTTCCTGAAAAGGTTTGCCATGTGGTTGATTAGCAATAATCTGTTGACTGTACTCCGTAAAATAATCCAGCTGATTAACCCAATCCTTTAGGGCATCATCTTTAGATTCACCGACCATTCCGTAAGCACTTAGTGTGGGAGAATAAAATACCTTGTTTTGAATAAATAGATCAATGATTTTATCCAGCCGTGGGTCGCTAGGATCGATTAGGGCTAAGCTCTCATAGGCGCTGATTGTGTCAGAAAGCAGTTCACCCCCTAAAAAATGCTCTACTCTATCTACTCCCAAAGTAATGGCTTCTTCAGGATTGATTGTATTTCGGAACCCCGAATCAAAATGGCCGGTCACGGTTAATCCATAGCTATCCGCTTTTTCAAGAATCACAGCTAGCTGCAAATAGTTAATACCTTTCACTTTAATGCCCTCAATTCCTTTTTCTACCCAATCATCCACTAATTTTTCGATCTCTTCAGCAGTGATTGAATCGCTCCAATACTCATTTCTTACGTTGGCATCTTTACCAAAATAAGGTCCGCTATTCAATATTCGGGGTCCTATTTGCTGGCCTTCATTGATTTTTCTTTTCAGATCTAAGATCTTAAGCGGCTCCAGCTCTCCGGCTGTAAAAGTAGCCGTTACACCATTCGCTAAATAGATTTTGGGTAATGCCAATGTATCTTCTTTCTCCTTTCCGTTTACATGTACCTTGTAATGGGCATGCAGATCAATGATACCCGGTAAAATGTAGTCGGAATCCTTTAATTTTAGTACTTTAAGAGTATTCCTGCTATTTTTCTTCTTGATAGCGGCTATTTTTCCGTCTACAATCAGGATGCCAGGGTTCCTGATCATTTCATTGCTATTATTGTTAAAATAATAGCCTCCAATGATCAAAAGGTTTTGAGCAAGGATAGAGAAAGAGATAAAAGTGAAAAGAATTATTAAAACAACAGCTCTATTCATTCTTGATACGTGTTGAGTGGAGCATATCTAATTTCCAGCCATCAGCCGTTAAAATTGCCGTTGCGCTTTCCAACCACTCAGCTTTCCGGATGATCTTCCCTTTTAAAGTGAATACTGCAGCATTGTGATAAGCCACCCATGCTGTTTTACCAGTGACTTTAGTTTCAATGATTTTGATGGTATTCTCCCGTTTAGGAAATGGTTTTTGAAGAATTGCTCGGTCCATGTAATTGGCAATGGAATCGTTGTTCCAAACTTCGCCATTTTCCATGAGTAAAAAATCAGCGGTATGGAATTTCTCAATATTTCTTGAATCCAGCGTAGACCATATTTGGTCAAAGGCCTCGTTAATCAGCGTTTCAATTGGTGCTTTATCTGTCTCACTTGTCACTTGTCCATGTGCAGGTCCAGTGAGCAACATCATCAGGGTTAAAAAGGATATTATTTTCATAAGATATTTCGTTAGTTTTTCCAATAGTAGAGTGCATTGCTAAATACAAGTCAATGTGGTTTAGTTAAGACAAACCTCCTTCTCCCCCCGGCCTGTCCCGAATTATCGGGAAGAAAGGATGCAAGGTTGAGGTTCTAATTAAAAGCTTAACTAAACGACATTAAAATACAAGTTAGCACTTTGCTTCTTTTGATTTGCTTGTACATCTAAGTTATTCAAAACCTGTTCAATCAATGATTTTGATTATTTAAAAATAAAGATTTTTCTAAAGACCTATAGAACCAAATGTTCCAAGTTTGGCAATAGATGTTCCAAAAAAAATTTACCATAGAGAAAAGAACGCAAAAGCATCTGGGCAATGAGGGACCAGGCGACTAAAGCAAGTTTATGCTTTTGGGCTTTTTTGGAAGTATTCCTTAAACTTTCCGGAAAAATAAGAAGGAGAATTAAAGCCTGAGGCGTAAGAAATTTCTGCTACTGACAGTGAGGGTTCTTTTTGAATGAGTTCCCAGGCATATTGCAATCGGTACTCACGCGTATACTGGTTTATTGACTTGCCTGTAGTAGATTTTATCTTACGGTGTAATTGGGTTCTGCTTACTCCTAAATGCTCCAGAAAGTCTTCTACAGTAATATCGGTTTTTTCAATATTGTTTAGCAGGTATTGATCTACTTTCTTTAGAAACAAATCCTGTGGGTTAGCAATTAATTGATTAGTTTTTACAGTCTGATTGGAAGCAATCCTGTTTCTAAGCGTAATTAAATTTTGTATCATTTGTAAAAGCTCAACAGCAGAAAATGGCTTACTCAAATAGCCGTCAGCCCCGGAAGTACGGCCTTCCAACCGATCCTGATCTTTTGCCTTGGCGGTTAGTAGAATTATAGGAATATGAGCAGTAAGCAAACCTGATTTCAATTGTTTGATTAATGTAAGACCATCCATTTTTGGCATCATCCAGTCAGTAATAACTACGTCCGGAAGCGTTTCGTTGGCTTTCTGTTTACCTACCTCACCGTTTTCGGCGGTGATTACTTCGTACTGCTCTTCGAGACAACTCACTATGAACCTGCTTACTTCCAGGTTATCTTCCACGATCAAGATGGTGTAACGCTCATATGGCTCTGCAACAGATTTTTCGTGCACGGCTATTTTCTCAATCTGTTGCGGAATAGCATCAGTATGATGATAAGGGACAGATAAATGAAAAGTACTTCCTTCACCGGGCTCGCTTTGTACAACAATACGTCCCAGCATAAGCTCTGCATATTCCTTTACTAAAGAAAGTCCTATTCCTGTTCCTTCTGTTTCCCGAGTGGTAGCGTTATCTGCCTGATAAAAACGATCAAAAATACTCTGTTTCACATCGGAAGTCATTCCAATTCCGGAATCTACTACAGTAATATTTAAAATATTTTGTTGAGGTTCAGGTGCAATTATTACTTTTACCCATCCTCCTTTTTGAGTGAATTTAAATGCATTAGACAGCAAATTCCTGACCATCTTCTCTACCTTATCAGCATCAAGATCAACAAAGAGGTTCGGCTGTTGATTGTATTCAAGTTGAAAAAATATTCCTTTTTCTTCAAATGCATCTTTCCATTGGTCTTGAATTTCCCATACAAATGTATCCAGATTAATGATGGTTATTGTAAGAGATTCTTTCCCTGAATCTATAGAACTGATATCCAGCAATTGATTAATCAGTGCTAACATGGACTGGGATTGTTTTCGGATTAAACTCCCTGCTTGCTTGATTCTAGGTTGATTTTTAACATCAGAGAGTAATTCTGCCGGTCCTTGAATAAGTGTCAGTGGGGTTCTGAACTCATGCGCGAGGTTGCTGAATATCCTGGTCTTCGCCTCATCCAGTTCCCGAAGTTTGGCTACATGCATCTGCTCCAGCAGCAGTTTTCTATGATCATTTTTGTTCTTTATAAATAGTATAATAATAGAAAAAATTACCATAAAGGCTACCACTGAAAACAGTAAAACAGCCCACCACTGTTTGTACCAAACCTGAAAAACCGTCATGGGTATAACTTTGATATCTGACCAGTTTCCATACCTGTTTTGGCCCTTTAATTCTAAAGAGTAGGTGCCAGGACTAAGCCCCGGAAACTGTACTTGTTGTTGTTCTCCCAGGTATTGCCATTCCTGGCTTATTTCATTCACCCTATAATAGTACTTTATCTTTTCCACCGCCGCTTCAAGGCTGGAAAACTGAATGGAGAAATATTTATCCTTGGGTGTGATGTTAATGGCTGCAGATTTAGACAGACCGAAATTAGCTTTAATAGAATGGTTAAGCTCCTCATTGTATTTTACTACTTCGGAAGTTAATATTGTAAATATTCGCTCCTCTTTTTTGATGTTTAAGGGGTTAAAATAGACTATGCCGTTTACGCCCGCAAAGTAAATGGTGCCATCCATTGTCTGAAAAGAGGCACTATGATTGTACTCATTCTTGCCTTCCCATGAATCTACAAAGTAGTTAGTAAAGGAGTTTTGAGCAGTATCTAAACGGGATATTCCGTTGTCAGTGCTTATCCACAGCGCCTCATCTTTGCCCGCCATTATACTATTCACTTGATTGTTTACCAGTCCATCTTGCATTGAAAATAACCTTGTCTCACCGGTTTCATAATGGTATTTAATCAGACCCTGGTTTGTGCTGCCAATCCATAAAGATGAACCATCCCAGAGCATGGCTCTAATCATCAAATTTTTGACTGGAAGAGGCATTGATGTAGACTTTGAATTAAGCAAATCGACTAGAAATAAACCTGTATTACCTCCAACCCAAAGCAGGGAGTCATTAAAGTGGGCGGTGGCCATTACATGAGCTTTCATGATATCGGTACCGGTCTCCTGAAAAGGGAGGATTATTGGATATCTCTTTTCTGTAAAAAAGAGGCCCGCCATCGTACCAATAATAATTTTATCATTTACGTCTTCCAAAGCATACACCATACCCGGATGCTGAGTTATGTTGTTTTTTGAAAAAGGTCTGAAACTACCATTTATGGGGTTAAATCTTAAGATGCCATCCCCTTCAGTTCCTATCAACAGCCCCTTTTTAAAAGGTAAAATTGTATAAGCTACCGTCATTGGCAATCGCTTACCATTCTTTTCAATTAAATTTGGAGTGAAAGTTTTTTTATCAAGGTGATAAGTGAACAAGCCTTGATAACTTGCAATAAGGAGCTCTTTCTTACTGATTTGGACAATTGAGCGAAAGCTAATTTGTTCAGATTTATTATCTTTAATCGTAGGTAGCTGTAAGGGTGTAATAGATTTTTGTCTCGAACTAAGCAAGTACAGTCCCTCTTGAGACCCTAACCAAATTTGCTTATTTTCATCCTTATAAAAGGAAATAATTCGAATGGAAAGCTTGAAATCCTCTGGGAAATATTCAGATAAATCCTGCAGTCCATGACCTGAAATACTAACCAATATGCCCTTATGCCGTGTAACTAAAACATTGTCGTTTCCATTATCAAATAATCTTGTAAAGGCAACATTGCTTAAATCGTAGGGCCTTTGATCGAGAATTTCCCTCTCATTATTGAGTTTGCTAATTTGGGTGATTCTGCCTTCATCTTCAATTACTATAACATCATCTTTTACAATAAAATCACCGTAATCACTTTGATAATTAATTTGTTGTAAAAGTTTGCCATCAAAATCAAGCTGAAAAAGGAAGGATCTATTAGCACCGATCCACAGTGTGTTGCTCTCTATCACCAATTTGAAAGTACCTCTAAATTGTTCTTTAATGCGAGGATCGACAGCTACAACAGTAATTTTGTTATTGACGAATTTATACAATTGACCGGAATAAGTAAGACACCAGACTACATTTTTATCATCTATTTGAATACTCACAAACTTATTCTCGATATCTTCAGCTTTTTCGGGGTGTTTAATAAGGAAGGAGTACAGGGTATCTCTATTTTCAGGGATCATATAAATACCATTACTTGTGCCTAGCCAGAGGTTTTGTGCAGAGTCTTCCTTCAATGAATTTACACTGGGCAAGTCTCCAAATTGATCAAATTTTAAAAACTGCGAGCCATCGTATCGGAAGGGACCTTTAGGAGTAGCTACCCATATAAAGCCCTGACGATCTTTTAAAATATCATGTATGCGCTCATTGAACGGATATTTGGAGTTTACTTTCTGAATAGAAGGGTCTTGGTTTTGTGCCTGAGCTGTAGCGCTTAGGTAAATCAAAAAAAGTAAACAATTTAGGAAATATTTAGAATAATTGCACAATTTGACATGAAAGCTAATTTTAAAAATAAATCAACCTAAATATAATTACTTTTTTAATACTTCTCATGAAATAATAAAAGTTGGTATATAATAATATGAATATTTAAACTTTCAAAAAAACCCTAAATCCCCTGGATCCATAATAAGAATCAGCCCCATTATGGTAAATAAAAACTTTACCGTATCTGAAATCGCCAAAAATAGCGCCTCCTAATGCTCTAATACCTTTAGGAGTAGCCAGCCAGCTGGAAGTTTTCTTGTCGAACTCTTCTAGTTGCTGTAATTCGCGATATTGCTCTTCTGTCAGGATTTCCACACCCATTTCTGCCGCCATACCTAATGCACTCTGTTCGGGTGGATATTTTTTTCGTAATTTGCGCGCCTCCTCATCATAGCAAACACTTCTTCTGCCTTTGGGGCTTTCTTTGGAGCAGTCGTAAAAATAAAAATCACCTGCTTCGCTTTGATCGGATCCTAAAACCACCACATCGGGCTCACCACCGGTAGCTTCCATTTCATAGAGAGAGTTTATTTTATAAGCATTTGCTTCCAACTTTGTTTGTATCACCACCCATTCAAGCCCTTCATGGCGATGCTTATTTTTTGCAAACCTTGCTTTTAAGGTTTCGAATAATTCCTCAATTTGCTCATTTGGTATTTCTTTATCTTTAACCATGATCGAAAAACTTTAAAAAATATCCCTAAATAAAAGTTAAAATATACAAAATCGCTTTCTTTTACTCTATTCTTCCTTATTTAATCTGGTCATTGCATCTAATTTAACAGCTAATGCATTGGCTTCCTCAATAATGGGGGTGGGGTAATCATTGATTTCTAATATTTTAATGGCATTTCTGTTTTTTAGTTTACCCGGTTTTAATTGATAATCAAAGCCTACATTTCCTTCTTCAATAATTTCACTGAAATGATACAACTCATATTCAATAATTAGCAAGTCGGCTAGTTCAATGTCGTGGGTAGATACAAATACTCTATTATTTCCGGTAGCCAGGGAGGAAAGTACTGCCTTCCCTGCTGCAATTCTTTCTACAGTATTGGTTCCTTTAAAAATTTCATCCAACAAAAATAAATTGGCTTCGGCACTATTGGCTTCATTAATCATTTCCTTAATCGTTAGCACCTCCTCAAAGTAATAGCTTTTATCATTCATAAGATCATCAGTGATTCTAATAGCAGAAAATAAACGTGTGGGCATTAAACTGAAAGATTCCGCAAAGCAGGTATTGATAGTAAATGCAGTGAGCGTATTAATACCAATAGTGCGAATAAAGGAGGTTTTTCCCGACATATTAGATCCTGTTAAAAGTACAGACCTGTTATCCAACACCAGATTATTTGTTACACTATTAGGTATAAGAGGATGATAAACATTTTTCATCATCATTTCATTGTCCGCCGTCAAAACTGTGGGTATGCAATAATTTTCTAAACCAGTTCGAAGAGAAGCTACAGAAATGGCCAAGTCGATTTCGCCTATAAAATCGAAAATAGCCTCTATTGACTTCTTATTATCTTCTAAACTTTTTAATACACTAAATAAGAGAATTGGCTCAATTAAAAAAGGAACCTTTATGAGTTCCAGGAAGCCAAAAGCTAAAACAGCAAACTCATTATCTATTTTAGTCTCAGCCGCAAAAAAAGACATTTTGCGCTTTACTTTTTTAAGCGCTAGCAAAGATTGTTTTATGTCGGGATTCAGCACTTGGAATTCATTTTCTTTACTAATTATTTGAGCCTTATTACATAGAATAATCAATTGCGAAATAGAACTCATATATTGAAACAAATCATTTTTATTTTTATAATGGATTGCCAAGTTACTCACAAATGCCACCACAAAAACATATACAAATACTTCACTTGTGGGGATAAGTAAAAAAGATATGATTGGTATTAGTGCAAGAAATTTTAAGTACCTATGCCACTTAGGAGGCTCAATTGGTTTTTCCTGAAAAAGTGTAGAAATATAATAAGCCTCTGAATTGTCTAATCTCCTCAATTGAAGCTGTATTTTAAGCCTAAATACTTCATCTTTCATGAATAACCCAATCAGTTCTTCTCTTATTTTTACCTTCTCTTCATCAAGAAAAGGGTTTCTTAACTGATTATATAAATATTGCTGCCCAACTTTAGAATGGGTTCTATCCAAGACCATAAATAGCTCTTCAAAGTCCAGGTCTGCAGTTGTTTTATCGGAGATAGTTTGATAGGAATTTTGTTGCTTATTCTTTCTAAAGTATTTATCAATATGTTCAAAATAATAAGCACCTTCCTTTACTTTCCCAAACGATTGGATTAATTCTTGCTTCAGTAATTTTGCTTTATTTTTAAACATATTTGATTATCGTATATTTATAAAATCTTTGGTTAATAGTTCTTAAACATAGGATAAATTTTCATCAATAACTGTCTTTCACGGTAAACACCCCTTTCAATTTATTAAAATGATTCAAAAAGTAATTATCGCCTCCAAAAACCCAGTAAAGATAAATGCTATAAAAATGGGCTTTAAAAAGATGTTTCCCAAATCTCAATTTGAATTTGAAGGGGTTTCAGTTCCATCCAATGTAAGCGAACAGCCAATGAGCCTGCAAGAAACAAAAGAAGGTGCTTTCAATAGGGCAAATAATGCCTTCACAAAAAATCCTGAAGCGCAGTATTGGGTAGGCATTGAAGGAGGAATAGATAAAGTAGATACTGAAATGGAAGCTTTTGCCTGGGTTGTTATTAAATCAGCTAATACGATAGGTAAAGCGAGAACAGGAACCTTTTATCTGCCACTGGCCATTAGTGAGTTAGTTGAAGCAGGAAAGGAGTTAGGAGAAGCAGATGATATTGTGTTTGGCGACTCTAATTCCAAGCAAAAAGGTGGAGCTGTAGGAAAACTCACTGATAATGCCCTTACCAGAACTGATTATTATGCGCAAGCTGTAATCTTAGCATTGATCCCACATAAGAATACAGCACTTCACAAATAGTTAAACCAACACATATTTAGGAACATATACATAAGAACAGTGTTCTAAATCAAACTCTCATCCTAATTTCAATGAATTTATTTGAAACTATACCAATGCCTGATAAAAATATACTCCCCTACAATGGCACTGTCAATTATTATGGGAAAATAGTAATTCAGGAAAAAGCGCAACAATATTATCTCGCTCTTTTACAAAATATTGAATGGAAAAATGATGAAGCTCTTATGTTTGGGAAGCATATTATTACCAAAAGGAAAGTCGCCTGGTACGGAGATAAAAGCTTTGAATATACCTACTCGAATAAAACTAAAAAAGCGCTACCGTGGACAAAAGAACTTCTTGAATTAAAAAAATTAGCGGAACAGCATTCAGGCGAGACCTACAATTCCTGCCTACTTAATTTATACCATGATGGCAATGAAGGCATGGCCTGGCATAGCGATGGTGAAAAAGATTTGAAAAAGAATGGAGCCATTGCCTCGATGAGCTTCGGTGCCGAACGAAAATTCGCCTTTAAACATAAGGAAAGTAAAGAAACTGTGGCATTGATACTTGAAAATGGCAGTTTACTGGTAATGAAGGATGAAACTCAAACCTATTGGTTACATAGGCTGCCTCCCACCAAAAAGGTGAGAAGTCCGAGGGTTAACCTTACTTTCAGAACCATAATATAAAGATTTACTTATAGTAGAACTTATTTAATGAAATGGGTTGATAATGAAGACTATTAAAGGATAAATTCATTCATTGTTCTTTTTACAATAAAATAAAAGCAACTATTTCTATAAACTGAAGTTTTTAATTAAAATCACATTTACGTAATATTACAATATGTTTACAGGAATTATTGAAACTTTGGGAGAGGTACAATCTGCCAAAAAAGATGGAAGTAATTTAATACTTACTATTAAGAGTGAAATCTCCAATGAGTTAAAAATAGATCAAAGTGTTTCCCATAATGGCGTTTGTTTAACTGTAACAGAATTACATCCTGATGCCCACACTGTTGTTGCTATTGATGAAACTCTGCAAAAATCTAACATTGGTCAAGTAAAAACAGGGGATTTAGTGAATTTGGAGAGATGCATGCAAATGAATGGCCGATTAGATGGTCATATAGTGCAAGGCCACGTTGACTCTAAAGCGAAATGCCTTAATGTAGCTGAGGTAGATGGTAGCTGGTTATTCGATTACGAGTATGATAGTAAAGAAAATGTTTTAGTGGAAAAGGGATCTGTTTGTATTAATGGCGTAAGTCTTACTTGCTTTAATATCACTGATAATTCTTTTAGGGTAGCCATCATCCCATACACTTTTTTGCATACAAACTTCAAAAAAATCAAAAAAAATGATGAAGTGAACTTAGAATTCGATATAATTGGGAAATATGTACATAAACTTGTTAATAGAAACAAATAACTAAACTGATTATGGCTTCAGAATTAAATTGCATGGTGGTGGATGACGATCCAATTTTCAGACAATACATCAGCAAACAAATAAAAGAAACTTCAGGATTAAAGCTTATAATTGAGGCAGATAGCGCCACTAAGGCGATAGATTTGTTGGAGGAGCATGATATTGACATTATTTTTCTGGATGTACAAATGCCTGAAATGTCCGGTATTGAATTAGTAGCCAGATTAAATAATGGCTATGAAGTTATTCTTGTAACAGCTAACGACAGCTATGCGGTAGATGCTTTTGACCAAAAAGTAACAGATTACCTGGTTAAGCCTTTTGAATATGACAGATTTAGTCAGGCCATTAATAAAGCGAAAATAAATATTGAAGCTTTCCGTAAAAAGAAAAATTTAATAGAGCATATCTTTATAAAAAGTGATGGTAAAATTATTCACTTGAAATTAGCAGACATCCTTTTTGTAGAGGCACTGGCTGATTATGTTGTTATAAACACAGAAGCAAAAAAATATATTGTGCACCATACAATGAAAGGGGTAGAGAAAAAACTTCCTGATTACCGCTTTGTAAGAGTACACCGCTCATTTATAGTAAATCTTGAAAAGATTGATTTTATAGAAGATTTAAGCGTACATATTAAGGTGAAAGCCATTCCAATTGGCGCTTCATACAAAGATATGTTATACAGAACTATGAATTTTCTCTAAGTCGTTAGGGAAAATTCTTTTGTATAAATAATAAACAATTAAAGCCGACATCAAGCCTAATATAGCTCCCATAATAATATCTGCAGGATAATGAACTCCTGCATAGATCCTGGAGTAAGACACTAAAACTGCCCATAAAATCATTAATCTTCCATAAATATTCCTGTAGATTAGCCACATAAATATGCCTAAAGCAAAAGTGTTGGAAGCATGACTTGAAGCAAAACCGTACTGACCTCCACAATGCTTCAATGTATGAACAAGTTCCTGAATACCGGGCTGATGGCATGGCCTGAGTCGCTCAAAAAAGGGCTTAAAAAAACCAGAAGCAGATTGGTCTGCCAAAGTGATGAGTAAGGTAAAAGCCAATAGCATATAAATACTCCTCCACTTTAATCTTCTAATAATAAAGAAAAGGATAATTGCATAAAGCGGAAACCACATGGCCCTTCCTGTGATAGCTAGCATAATCGGATCCAGCCAATCAGCATGAAAGCTGTTAAGCCATAAAAATAATTGCTGGTCCCATTCAATCAATTGTTCAAGCATGGGGCAAATTTAGAGGAAATTATGGAATTGAGAAGGTGTTTAGCATGCTTAAATGATATATACCAGAATTAAAGAGAAGAAGGTACTTAACAACAATAAAAGAAGCGTGTTGGTATATATTTGTTCGCTCTTTCTTTCGTTTAATTCGGAGAATGAAGTCCAATTTTATTACCCTCTGAATCAAGAAATATCGCAAAGTATCCACTTTCATCTGCGTGAAGCGTTTTTGGAACCAGAATTTGCCCAGCATTTTTTTCGACCTTATCAAGAATTACCTGAAGATCGTCTCCAGCATTTAAATAAATAGTTACACCATCAGATGACGGTCGGTTTCCTTCTGCTTTTATTATAACTCCTGGCACCATTTGTCCTTCGTACGGCAATATTCCCATTTGCATTTCTGGCATATCCATTCTTTCAATTTTAATGTCCAAAATTACCTGGTAGAAATCAATTGCTCGGGAGATTTCGTCCGCTGGAATCTCAAAGATTGAAATATAGCTTTTCATATTATTTGATTTAGTTATTGATATTGAGTCTGTTGATAATTTTTCAGAGTCATTTTTATTCGGGTTCGTACAGGAAATAAAACAAGGCCCTACAAGAACAGATGCAAAAAAGAAGCTCTTAACTATCATGGTTAATTCGATTTTTTATTACCCAAAGCTAAGCTGGTATTTCATTTCGTAATTGTAAAAATGCGACAACTCAGCTTTTTTTGTAAAAAAGTGAAGAAAGATACATGTTGTCATCTTTCAGGAAATCTTTGGGTTTTATTCCGGTAAATTCTTTGAAGTCTTTAATGAAGTGAGCCTGGTCGAAATATTCATTTTCGTAGGCGATGGCTGTTAATGAGTCCGCTGTATTATTAAGCAACATTTGTAAAGTAGCTTGTAAGCGAATTACTTTGCTTAACTGTTTGGGGCTTAAACCAATTTGTTTCGAAAAATGTCTTTCAAACTGTCGCCGCTTTGCTAAATCATCTTTAAAAATAGATTTTAAGGACTTTCTCCCTTTTGTTAAATACATTGTTTGTATTGTGGATTTCACAATGTTGTCTATAGTCGTTTTGTCATTTAATTTGTTAAAAAGAAATGATTCAATAATATTAATTCTTTCAGTTGTGTTTTTAGCCTGAATTATTTCTAGGCTTAGGTTATCTGATTTTTCTTCACCAAATAACTTATTTAATGGTGTTTCTTTATTCGCGAGTTCATTAAGTGGTATATCAATAAAATTAGCGAAGCCATAGGGGAAAAAGCGAACAGCAAAAGTATTCACATATCCTGTAGGCTTAATATAGAATTGTTCTGTTATTTGCCCAAGCAACATTTGTCTGGGCTGAATTAAGTAATCTTCATTCGAAGTGTATCGTTTAATTTCATTCCCAAGTGTGAAACACATATCTACACAACCGTCTGGTAATATAAGTTGCCTTTGAACGTCCTTTTGTTCGGGCACTTCTAAGGTCCAATAGCATTTTACTAGAGCCTCTAAGTTGGAATGTGGTTTAAATGTCTGGTAGTCCATATATTTTTGGTTTCTTAGAGTGACTTCTGCCATCTACACAAAACTACTTTTTATCTTGGCATAAATAGAATAATTAATGCGCCGATTATACAAATACTCGCTCCAATAATATCCCATCTATCAGGCATTTGCTGCTCAACAATAAGCAACCAAAGCAAGGAAGAAACAATATAGATACCACCATAAATGGCATATGCCCTACCAGCAAATTCGGTCTGCACCTTAGTTAGTAAAAATGCAAATATCAGCAAAGATAAAATACCAGGAATTAGCCAGGAAGGCGATTTATGTAGTTTGAAGTACGACCAAAAAGCAAAACAACCAAATATTTCAAAAAATGCAGCGGCTATAAATATAAAGATGTCTTTCATGGTTCAATAAAAGTGGGTTATTTAAAGTACTACTTTTTCTAGTGCTCCAGCCAATTAATCCCTTTCTTCAGCAATTCAGTAGTTTCTTTTTCGAAATCTTTATCAGTTTGATAATCATACTCCCAACGCGCTACAGGGGGCATACTCATTAATATAGACTCTGTTCTGCCTCCTGTTTGTAAACCGAATTTAGTACCCCTATCCCATACTAAATTAAATTCTACATAACGGCCCCTTCTCAAATGTTGCCATTGCGTATGGGTTTCATTAAAAGGTTTATCTCTGTTAAGATACATGAAATACTTGTAAGTTGGTGAAAAAACTTCCCCTACAGCTTTTACAAATTCAAAGATATCCTCTTTACTTTTATCGTTAGTTGAGGAAAGCCTATCAAAAAATATCCCTCCAACTCCTCTGGTTTCATTTCTATGAGGCAAATAGAAGTAATCATCTGCCCACTTCTTAAATTCCGGATAATAGGTAATATCGTGCTTATCACAAACATTTTTTAATTGCTTGTGAAAATAAGCGGCCTGTTCTTTATTAATAATATGTGGGGTGAGGTCAATTCCACCTCCAAACCAATAAATACCATTACTTAACTCAAAATAGCGCACATTCATGTGAATAATTGGCACCATAGGGCTCTTAGGGTGCATAACAATTGACACCCCTGTAGCAAAAAACTGTAAGGGCTGATCTGAGTTTTTGTCTACTTCCAGTGTTTTCAATAATTCATTGGGAGCATCTCCTTCCACTGCAGAAAAATTTACTCCTGCCTTCTCTAACACATTACCATTTAGCATTAAATTAGACTTGCCTCCGCCTCCGGCTTTATGTTGCCATTCATCGGTTTTAAAAACTCCTTTGCCATCTGCATTCGCTATAGTTTCACAAATAGAAGCTTGTAAACCTTCAAACCATTCACTGATAGTTTCCTTATATGTTGCCATTGATGTAATGAATTTTTAAGCTCGTCAAATATGTAAATTATTCTCTTATCCTTAACCCAAAAATACCTAATTTTGGGGTACAACGAAGGTAGAAAAAAAAGAAGAATGAGCACGAAAACCAGCAATAAAAGTCAGGAAAAAATAAGCGAAGATATTTTATTAAAGGCCTATCAATTAATGCTAACAGCTAAAAGAATGGCTGAAATATATGATGAGAACAAAACCATTTGCTCTAAATATGTTCATAGCACATCCAGAGGACATGAAGCTATTCAATTAGCTACAGCCTTGCAGCTAAAACCTATTGACTATGCTGCGTTGTACTATAGAGATGAATCTTTCTTGCTGGGTTTAGGCTTAACTCCTTATGAATTAATGCTGCAATTAATGGCTAAAAAGGATGATCCTTTTTCCGGAGGAAGAACCTATTACAACCACCCCTCATTAAAAAGAGAAGGTTTTCCTATTATTCCTCACCAAAGTTCTGCTACTGGTATGCAAGCTATTCCTGCTACAGGAATGGCACATGGGCTAAAATTTAAAGAGGCACATGGTTTAGGTGCTGATGGTGACAAACCTGTGGTAATTTGCTCGTTAGGCGATGGATCTGTAACAGAAGGAGAGGTATCTGAAGCCTTTCAGATGGCTGTTTTAAAAGAATTGCCAATTATCTACCTAATCCAGGATAATGATTGGGGAATTTCTGCTACAGGAAATGAAATGCGTGCCATGGATGCCTTTGATTTTGCAGCAGGCTTTAAAGGATTAAAGAGAATTCGTGCTAATGGAACTGATTTCGTTGATTCCTACCATAAAATGGGAGAAGCCATATCACACGTTCGTAAAAGAAAAGGGCCGGTATTGCTACATGCCAACTGTCCTTTATTAGGGCATCATACCTCAGGTGTAAGAAGGGAATGGTATAGGACAGCAGATGATCTTGAATTGCATACCATGGGAGATCCGATACCTAAATACCATCAATATTTATTTGATATAGGTATCACTGAAAAGCAATTAAAAAACCTCGAGACAGAAGCTAATAAAAATGCACAAGAAGCTTATGAGCAAGCATTACTAGCGGAAGACCCTGACCCTGCTGATGTAGAAAAACATGAATTTGCCCCAACCTCTGTAACAGAAGAAAAAGGACACAGAAAACCTAAAGGAGCAGAAAAAGTGGTAATGGTAGATGCTGCACTACATGCCGTAGACGATATTATGCAGGAGTTCCCGGAAGCATTATTTTATGGACAAGATGTAGGTGGTACTTTAGGGGGAGTATTTAGAGAGGCTGCTAATTTGGCCAAAAAATATGGAGACGGCAGAGTATTTAATACGCCTATTCAGGAAGCTTATATTGTTGGTAGTACAGCAGGCATGTCGGCAGTGGGAGCTAAACCTATTGTAGAAATTCAATTTGCAGATTATATCTGGCCGGGTATGAACCAGCTGGTAGAAGAATTGTCAAAGTCATGCTACCTTTCCAATGGGCAGTTTCCGATTCAATCTTTAATAAGAGTGCCTATTGGTGCTTATGGTGGCGGAGGACCTTACCACTCTGGTAGTATTGAATCTACCTTATTAACAATTAGAGGGATAAAAGTGGTGTATCCATCCAATGCCGCAGATATGAAAGGCTTGATGAAAGCAGCGTTTTTAGATCCCAATCCGGTGGTTTTTCTAGAACATAAGGGTTTGTATTGGTCTAAAGTGCCTGGTACCGATGAAGCCAAAACCTGGGAGCCTGATTCAGAATATATTGTACCATTAGGTAAAACAAGGATAGCCCAAGAGGCGCAACAGGATAAAATAGAGGCTGGTGAATCAATGGTTGTAATTACTTACGGAATGGGCGTTTACTGGGCCAAAGCCGCTTCTAAAAAATTTAAAGGGCAGGTGGAAGTGATTGATTTAAGAACACTTAATCCATTAGATTGGGAAACGGTAAAATCCAGCGTGGAGAAACATGGCAAAGCTTTGGTTTTAACAGAAGAACCTTTAATGAACTCTTTCGCTGAATCTCTGGCAGGAAGACTCAACCAGCATTGTTTCCAACAGTTAGATGCCCCGGTGAAATCGTATGGAGCTCTTAATCTACCTGCAATTGGCTTGAATGTGGTATGGGAAAAAGCCATGTTGCCTGATGCTGATAAAGTGGCTGATCAAATTGAGCAACTATTGAATTATTAATGGACATTAATTAATAAAACTTTATTTCTAAAGAAAAAAATAAGATCAAAAGCCTTGACAAATAGTCAAGGCTTTTCAATTAAAGACTTATTTTTACAGCCAGGATACTTTATACTCATCAAATTCATCTCCTTTAGCTACTTCTTTAACGTATTCCACCTTAGGTGAAACCACCTTACCAATTCTAATTAATTCATCTAACAAACCAAATTGTAAGGTGCTATTAAAGGTTTGAGTTCTTCTCATAATGATGTATTTAGGTTTATCTTCCAAAATTTCCCAACCTCTTTTTTCAGGATCCTTAATCATTACTGAAGCTACTTTAGCTAGTCCACTCATCACCTGTGAGGGTGTAGCGGTGCTGGAAATAAATCCGTTAGCCAACATTCCTTGATAGGCTGTTGCACCTATTTTTCTTCCTAATCTTCTGGTATTTGCCTGACCGATTTGTTCCTCAATCCAATTACACATATCATTATAAATATGCATTGGAACAAATTTCATAGCACTACTTAAATCAAGCCCTTCCGCCATCTTTTTTAGTTCCTTTTGAAAAGATTCTTTTCCTTCGTAAAGATCAATCACATCTTTAACAAAGGCCGATGATAAGGTTACTCCTTCTGTTGAATTATTCATGGTTTTTTTATTATAAAAATAATAAAATAAAGCATATTATTAAATAGGTGAAACACGTATTTTTGTAAGCAATTTTACCTACGATTTATTACTTATTACCTTTTTGTTCAATTAGCACCATTATCTTCTATTAATAAATTAGACAAAAAATATCTATTGTATTTTTCAAAGAACAAAAAAAATCCTAATCAACAGGAATTGATCAGGATTTTTTTCTTGAACAGAAGGGAATATACCGATTAAATTTTATCCAATTCTTCTTTCACAAATCTCATGAGTGTTTTTATGTTTTCTGTACTGAAATCAAACTTAATATTAGCTGCTTCATAAATCTCTGGAATGGACTGTGTATAGCCTAATTTTAATGCATTCATATAGGAAGCTAAACCGGATTTCGGGTCTTCCTTATAATTTCTCCATACTGCTATGGCGCCTAATTGAGCCATGCCGTATTCTATATAATAAAAAGGCACTTCAAATAAGTGCAGCTGCTTTTGCCACATCTTACACTTATTTAGTTCCAATCCGCTCCAATCCGTAATGGTATCAGAAAAATCATCAAATATCTGATTCCATTTTTCAGTTCTTTCTTCTACTGTATGATTAGGATTTTCATATATCCAATGCTGAAACTTATCGATCGTAGCCACCCAGGGAAGTGTTTCAATAATTTGCTCCAGATGTTCTTTTTTAGCTCGTTTTAAATCTTCCTCGTTATCAAAAAATATATTCCAATGATCAAGGGTGATTAATTCCATACTCATGGATGCAAGCTCCGCTATCTCTGACGGTGTGTTTTTAAAATCATTCAATTCTAAATCATTCATCAGAAAGGAATGAACCGCATGACCTCCTTCGTGTAAAAGCGTCACCATATCTCTTAAAGTAGAGGTGGCATTCATGAAAATAAATGGAACTCCTGTCTCTGATAATGGGTAATTATAACCTCCAGGTGATTTGCCTTTCCTGGATTCAAGATCTAAATGTCCCATTTCATCCATTTTCTTTAGGCAGTCGCCCAGGAAAGGATCTAATTGAGAAAAGCATTTAATCGTCTTTTCTGTCAGGTCTTTAGCTCCATTAAAAGGAGTCAAAGCTTCTTTACCGGATATATCAACTGCCTTATCCCATGGACTAAGGGTATCTACACCTAATTTCGTTTTTCTTTCTGTGGCAATATCATCTAAAAGAGGCACCACCTCAGATTTTACTGATTGATGAAACTCAAAACAATCGTTCGGCTCATAATCAAACCTACCCATAGCGGTAAACATATAATCGCGGAAATTCTTAAACCCTGCATTTTGAGCTAATTCTGTTCTGAGCTGTATCAGTTGATTAAATAAATCATCTAAAGCATCTTTGTCTTCTAGTCTTCTGTCGGATATTTTGTGATAAATCTCCTCTCTAAGTTGTCTATCGGTAGATTGCAATTTAACAGCTGCTTGCTGCAATGTAAGCTCCTGCCCTTCATAGTCGACCGACATAGCACCGGAAATGCTACCGAATTTCTGTGATAGACTGGAAATCTCTGTTTCTAATGGAATGTTTTCTACTCTAAAGATTTTAACATCTTTCTCCATTTCACGGATCATAATTCCAAAACCTTCCTCCTCCTTTAATGCATCGATAAATGGAGAAGTTAATGCTTTTTTATTCAGTTTGTCTGAATAGGGTGCTATATGAGGCTGAATCTCTCTTACAAAATATTCATAAGCATCAGATAATGTATTATCAGTAGTATCACAAGTCATTTTAATATAACGCCATGCCATATCCTCTGATACCACAGCCTCCAACTCACTCATTTGATGAAACCATTTTTTTAGCTCTTCTTCTGAAGTGATGTTGGTATTCAGCAATTGATCGAAATAAGGTTTTAGCCCTTCCCAGTCAGTTACTTTAAAATCTTCAGGTAAAAATATTCTTTTATTTATTGTAAGTTCCATATTATAACTTTATTGTGCACAAAAAAAGAGGTACAAGACCTCTTTCTTATTACTATTTTTATGTATTAAGGTTTAACCTATTTGTATTTTCACATCAGCAGATGTAGGATGACCCACACAGTTTAATACATAACCTTCTGCTTTTTCAGCATCAGATAAGCCTTCATCCTCATCCATATGCACACTGCCGGAAAGTAGTTTCCCCCTACAAGCAGTACATAAACCACTTTGGCAAGAGAATGGTAAATCAATATCTAAATCCAACGCAGTTTCTAGAATTGTTTTATCCTTTGGCACTTCAAATTTATGCTCCTCACCGTCAAATAATATGGTTACTTCATAAGCTTTTTGCTGGCTTTCTTCTTTAGAGCCTTTCTCTGCCTTGTCAATAGTGCCTTGTACAAAACTTTCTTTAAAAATATTAGCTTTATCAATGCCAAAAGTATCCAAATAAGTTTCTACATTCTTCATCATTCCTTCAGGGCCACACATTAAATACTGCGTATTTTCTAAACCCCAATCAGGAATTCTATCCAAAATTTTCCTAAGCATTTCTTCATTAAGTAAACCGGACTCCCCTTGCCAGTTTAAAGGTGCATCATCCAAAATATGAATTACATGCATTCTTCCTTCGTAAGTATCTTCCAGTTCATCAAAAGCCTTTTTGAAAATAATAGACTCTTGATCTCTGTTAGCATAAATGAGAGATACAATACTATCAGGCTCTGCATGCAGAATAGATTTAGAAATACCCATCATTGGAGTTATACCACTCCCTCCAGCAAACATGATCAAATGCCTTTTTTTCTCTGCTTTAACCTCGGTGGTAAAATTACCCATTGGCTCCAACACCTTCATTACTTCACCTGCCTTTATGTTATCATTTAAATGGTTAGACATCTTTCCATTTTCCACTCTTTTTACTGTAACAGCAGGATATTCATCTACCAAAGGCGGGTACATAATGAATAGGCTCTCCTTACACTTTCCCCCTCAATATCTGTAATCAGCGTTAAGAATTGGCCTGCGGTGTATTTAAACTCCCATTCTGGCTGTTCAAACACAATAACAATAGCATCTTTTGCTTCATTGATTACCTCTCGAACAGTTAATGATTTATACCTGTCATTTTTCACAGGTGCTTTTTCTTCTGATTTATCTTTCTTTTTGAAAAAATTAAATGCCATAATCTATAATTGCTTATTGTTTTAGTTAAACTGTATGTATTTTGAAAAGTTATGACAAAAATAAGAAGCTTTCATCAAAAATGCCTACCTTCTTTCATAAATGCTTTAAATAATAGTTTTTTAATCAACCTTTGAGGGTTTAACTTGAATTAAAACCCCTAAAATCGAAAACTTTATTTAATACTTAAAGGTTATAAAAATGAATTAAATATTTAGAATA
>CAVRCH010000015.1:0-646636 GCA_963719535.1 uncultured Cytophagales bacterium
CGGGTACGAAAAATTTGATACTTACTGCCAAAGTTATCTAAAATAAAATCCCAACATTCATTATATTCGGAAATATCAGCTTGCCATAGCCAAATATCAGCAGTTTTTTTGTGAATAGTGTCAAATGAAGTTGGCGTTTGGGGATTTAGATTCTTTTTATTAAGAACACATCGATATAGTTCTATTATTGTTTTAATACCTGTTTCAAGTTCTTGTTTTACTGCATCTAACTTTTCTGAGTTAAGCTGCAACTTAGGAAGATTAATCTCTACATTATTTTGAGTAACTCCATTTACTCTTAAATTCCCTCCACCTCGATTACTTCTAGAGCCAATTCCTCCAAACTGAATTAACATCCACATTGCCCCTACTGCTAATTGCAATTTCTCTAGTTGTTCAGGAGTTTGTGGGCGAGTTTGTAAAATTACTTTGAACTTTTCTTTAGGGGGAAAGCAACCTCTTTGATTTTGGTAAGCTGAGAACAAAAGGTATTTTAAGCCGGGACAGTCAGGATTTTCAGAAAGAGACTTGCTGCTACTCAATTTAGAAGCCTGCACCCGAATAATAACAGCGCTTCCTGCTTCTGTACTACCAAAAACTTTCTTTTCCCACTTTTTAACTTCCTCAAAATCTGTAATACCAGCAGCGATCGCACGAAACCAATATCTCAACGCACCCCGAAAAGCAGGAGGGCGTAACTCAGCTTTTTGCTGATCTGCACCAGCCAAAAACAAAGGCGTAACCGTTTCTAAATCAAAGGTAATAGACGGCATTACCTCTTACCCCTCCAAATGACCAGTTACCTAGTGAAATTCCTTAAGCCTTTTGTATTGTACAAGTAATTTATTTCAAAAAGTTAGAAGCAGTTTTTAAAAACCTACTTTATAGACGGGGAGAGGACTGATAGAGGATAAACGTTTTTTTGTATCCTAAACTACAAAACATCTATAGGGACAGACCGTACCATACAAAGCTCAACCACTTATTAACTCTGTATTTTCCTCCTCACACAAAAAGTAGTCGGTTACAAGTACAATTACACAAGAGATAGATTATGGTAGGACGATTAGGAAGACGGAAATTCTTATTTTATGGCTCCGCAGCTTTAGGTACTAGCTTATTACTCAAGGCTTGTGGCGACACAGAAGAAGCAATAGAAGGGACTGAGGAAAACGAAGGTTCAGAAGCCTCAACTCCTGCCGGGGATGGTGAGACAATTAAAGTTGGTATTCTCCACTCTCTTAGCGGCACAAAAAGAACAGGATACAATTTTCTCTGTAAAATTGACTCAGGTCCTGGCTTCCCATGGCTCTTAAATGAAGGTAGCCAATCTCATCTTCGCCTTTTTTCTCTACTTCAAGTCGTTTACCATATTCCCAATCACTATACCGCAAGTTATATTCACTGGATAAAGGTTTCACTATAATATCCCTGGCTACCGTACCGCGTTGCAAGGACAGACGTACTTGATTGCCTGCCTGGTTTCTGATTAGCTCGCCCATATCCACTGCGGCCAGCACCTCTTTTCCATTCACCTTGGTAACGATATCACCCACTCTCACATCAAGATAAGGATCATCCAAAGGAGATTTTTCATCCGGATAATCAGGATCCACTGTGTAGATATAATCTATTTGAAAACCACCTTTGGCTACGTTCCTGCTGAAAATAGCTCCTAAACTAGCTACAGATATATTATTGGCATCACTTCTTTCATCACCCCCACGCACGCTGGTATGCAGTGCCGAAAGCTCTCCAACAAAGCGACCAATTAGATCTGATAGCTCATTTCTAGTGGTTACCCTTTCTACAAGGGGTAAATATTTAGCATGCATGGCATCCCAATCTACTCCATGCATATTTTCATCGTAGAAGTAATCTCGTTCCATACGCCATGCATCTGTAAAGATCTGCTTCCAGTCCTCTCTGGGCTCAATCGGGAAGCGCCACCCGCTCAGATCAATTTTGTTATCTGACAAATCACTCACCTCCGATGTGCCGGCCTCCAGCATATAATAAGCTGATTTCTTATTTACCAGTAGCTTTTTACCATCTGTAGTCAATTCGTAGCCATTGATGTCGCTCACCATCTTTTTAAGCTTCACGTCCTTATTGCCGATTTTAACAAAGGACAAGTGGCTTTTAGCACCTATTCCAGTCTCCCTGGACACTAGGTAGAGCGCCTGCTTGTTTACTTCCAAACCACTATAGTTTCCGGGTTCAATTGGTACTTCTACCATACGTTTTTGGATGCCCTCTTTATCGATGGTGACCACTACTTCTTTCTTAGTATCACTAACATTTTTGGCCGACTTGTCCTCTTCTACTACTTTCTTGTCTGGGCTAGCCAATTCATCATTCTCTCGAAATGGAGATCTTGCACCCTTCTTTAAGGATACGTGGTAAACTTTCTCACTGGCATCAAAATAGGGCTCGGGTTGTCTCGTTCCCCAGGGACTTCCCACTAATGAAGTAAAACTTCTATCGGAGAGAAAGTAGATAAACTCACCATCAACACTCCATTTCGGGCTTGTACTGTTGGCCCTGTCTGTGGTGAGATCAAAAGCGGAAAAATCCACAACATTGTATACCTTTATTTGCGCCATTGTGTTGGCAGCCGATTGAACGAAGGCAAGCCATTTACTATCCGGAGACCAAGAGAATTGCCCTCCACCTTCATGGTTAGAAGAAACCTTTTTACTCATTCCGTTAGCTATATTGAGTACATACATGTCTCTTGCCAAGTCGCTGAAAGCCATCCACTTTCCATCAGGGGAAGGCACTCCTTCATATCTTAGAATTTCACCATTTTTAGTGACCTGCTTTTGGTCTCCCATTCCATCTGCCGGCATGCTGATAAATTCAAATTCACCAGTTTCATCTGACAAGGTATAAATTTTGGTTCCATCAGAGGAAAACACAGCATCCCTAAGGCGTACATTTTTCTTTTCGGTAAAGGAAACAAACCTTCCACTTTTTGCAGGGGCTACAAAAACTCTCCCTCTTGCCGTTATAACAATCCGTTCGCCATCAGGTGCTGCATGCACAGAAGTGATGTATTGGGCAGGGTTATCTTCCCACTTCACCCTCAGTTGGTCAAGATCCGACATCAAGGTAATTGCTATTTTCTTAGTTTCGCCGGAAGAGATGGTGTAATGCCATAAGTCGGCACCCATTTGATAAACAATATTGCCTGCTGAAATATTGGCATAGCGCACATCGAATTCCTTGTGTTGCGTATGTTGTGTCAAATCATCACCTTGCTCGTTCATCGACCAAATATTCATCATGCCATCTCTATCTGTCAAAAAATAAACACGGCCTTCAAACCACATGGGGTGATGACTTTCTCCTGCATAATCAGTTGTTAATTTAATAGCTTCTTCAGTACCTTCTGTAAATTTCCAGATTTGTCTGGCAGTGCCACCCTTGTACCTTTTAGTCACATTGCGATGATCGGCAGGACGAACGAAATATAAGGTGTTGCCCGTATTGTTAAAAGTAGCTTCGCTTGCCTGAGCAAGTGGTATTCTGGTCTTTTCCTTTGATTTCAAATCAATTGCTACCAATTGATTGTCAGGTACTTTAGAAAAGGCACGGGTTTGGTACACCAATTGACCATCCGGTGTCCAGTTATTCATGATGGAGGGATCACTTTCATAAGTCCAGCGAGTGGGCAGGCCACCTTCAATGGGCATGGTGTAAATTTCGGTAGGCCCCTCGTAACTGGCAGAAAAGGCCACCGTTTTTCCATCGGGAGATAAAGAAGGATATATTTCGTCTTCAGCATGGGTGGTGAGCCTTTTCGCTAAGCCACCGGATAATGCGACAGTCCATAGATCACCTTCTGCTGCAAATATGATGGTTTTTTCATGGAGATCAGGAAATCTATAGTAGCCTTCAAACCCCTGTGTTGAGGCACTGAAACAGAAGAATAAACTAACAGTAAGAAGCAGGATGAATTTAGGTAGTGATAGTAGTGAAGTGCTATTCATAGTGATGTATTTTTTGGAGAATGTGAGGTGCTAGATAAATCATCGATAAGTTTTTAGAAATGATGAGTTGAAGTCCTCAACAATATAGCACGCTATTTTAATACCACAAAATTTTCATATTGAAATGAAGGAAGGATGAATTTATGAACTGATAAAAATAATATTGAGTGCATTAGTATCAGTACTATTATATAATTCAAATGAGCAATCTTTTATTGTTATTTAGTTTTTTCAATTTTTATGAGTTCCGCAAAATATTAAAAACTGTTTTAGTTGCAATTTATATCTTTTAGTTCCCTTACATCATCGCCATACATTTCTAAATATCCAAGTTCAATTGCCTTATCAATATCTTCGCATGCCTCTTTAGTTCTATTAAGGGCAATAAGAACAAGTGCACGATTTCTAAATGCGTAAGGGTTTGTATCCAGAATCGAGATGGATCTTTCTATCAAATTGAGAGCCTTTGACAATTTACCTTTTAAGTAGTATGAATTGCCAAGGTTGTTGAGAAGTATAGGGTGATCAGGTTGAAGTCCATTTGCTTTCTCGAAATAATATATTGCGCTATCAGGTTTATTTGAGTCCAAATACAGATAACCAATATTGGCAATAATTGGCAAAGACTGAGGTTCAGAAGCTATAATTTCTTTTGAAATTTGAATCGCTTTTTCAATTTTACCAGAATCTGAATATACATTCATTGCTATGGTTAGTGATGGAATTCTATACTCTTCAATATCATAAATATTTTCTAATTCATTCAAAGCGCCTTTGTAATCTAAAATAGCATACTTTGCTTGAGCAATATCAAGAAATAAAGCTGTGTTAAGGCTGTCATCTAAACTTAGTTCTCGTGATTTTAAAAGGAAATCTAATGCATTGTTTGGGGTGTAACTATCTAATTTCAAGATACCTATACGATGATAGACATAAGGTGACTTACTGCCATCATCTACTGCCTCCATGAGTAAAATCACAGCTTTTTCAGACTGTTGGTTAAAGAAAAGGCTATCGACCTTATTAATTAAGTCTGAATTTTGACTATATGTGTGGGCAGAAATAGTCAAAAAGAAAGTAACATAAAAAATTTTGCTCATATGAAATTGTATTTTTGTTAAGCAAAGCTCCGTAGGCTCTATTTTTCAAATACCTATAAAGATATCTTATAGTGCTGCCATTTACAAGTAGCTTAATGAACCATTAACCTATGGGGTTTAGCATTTGTTGTAGGACGTCATTCTTTGAAAATAATATCGATTTTGTAGTAGCAGATCAAAGTACAAAGATTCGTTTTGCTGGAAATTAAATCGTATAATTGAATCCGTATTTTATTTCAAAAGCTTATGCGTTATACTTCCGTTTCCAGCTATCTTTTCAACATCTTAGCTTCAATACTGCTACTGAGTATAACTATTAGTTGTTCCGATTCAAATAAAAATGATTATGTACTGGACACTTCTCCATACACCTCCAAATTTGGAAAAAACGTACTGGTATTTGACGATTCCATGGATCAGGATTCCATAAAGATGACACTCCAAGCGTTACACGAACAGCAGAAGTATAACGAATTTGGCTCAGAACGATACGCATTACTATTCAAACCGGGAACCTATGATTTAGACATCACCGTAGATTATTATGTCCAGGCACTTGGTCTAGGTAGATATCCCAGTGATGTTATTATTAACGGAGCGGTACAATCAATCACAACTACGAGTAGCAACAATATTGCTAACAAAGTTACAACTATGTTTTGGCGTGGTGCTGAGAATTTCAAAGTTGTGCCACCAGATAGTGAAATGATTTATTGGGCAGTTTCACAAGCTGCTCCTTACCGACGTATGCATGTGGTCGGTGATATCAATTTCGATAAAGGCAGCTGGGCAAGTGGTGGCGTTTTAGCAAACTCTATTGTAGAAGGTAGGGCAGGTTTAACATCAGGACAACAATGGATGACGAGAAATTCAAGCATTGGATCTTGGGAAGGCGGAAACTGGAACAGAGTATTTGTTGGCGTGGAAGGTGCACCAAAAAAGACATGGCCGGATCACCCAATAACAGTAATTGATAAAACACCCGTAATTCGTGAAAAACCATTTCTAACCTTTACAGAATCCAATGATTACGCCGTTTTCGTTCCTGCCCTTCTTCGGGAAACTTCTGGTCCTTCCTGGGCCAATCATGAAGAGGATGGTGAACTAATACCTATTGCCTCATTTTACATCGCGTATCCTGATAAGGATAACTCGACTTCTCTTAATAAGGCTCTGACTGATGGTATGCATATCCTTTTTACGCCTGGAATCTACAAAATTAAAGAAACACTTAATGTAACAAAACCCAATACCGTAATTATAGGACTTGGATTACCAACCATCATTCCTCAAAACGGAGAGATTGCACTTGCCACTATTGATATACCAGGAGTAAAATTAGCTGGTTTCATGGTAGATGCGGGACCAAAGTTATCTCCAACACTTATTCGAATTGGATCAGAGGATTCTGATGCTGATTACCCTGATAATCCCACTTCCCTTCATGATATTTATTGTAGAGTTGGGGGTTCGGTAGTCGGTCAAGCGGAAACAACTGTCACGATTAACAGCAATTATGTGATTGGTGATCATTTTTGGTTATGGCGGGCAGATCATGGTGTGGGCAATGAATGGATGGACGGACAAAATAAACACGGGCTTGTTGTAAATGGAGATCATGTGACCATCTATGGCTTGTTCAATGAGCACTTTCAAGGGTACCAAACACTCTGGAAAGGAGAACACGGAAGAACGTATTTTTATCAATCTGAAATCCCCTATCACCCACCCAGCAATGAGGCATGGAATGATAACAGAAAACCCGGCTATGCCTCTTACAAGGTTGCCAACAATGTTCAAAATCATGAAGCGTATGGCTTGGGAATTTATAGTTTTTTTAGTGGTGAGCCAACGGTCTCAAATAATGTCAGGCTAGAAAATGCTATGGAGGTTCCTGACAATTCAGGCATTATAATCACACATATCTCCACATTCGCAGGACTTCAAGGAGGTATCAATCATTCAATTAATGGATTGGGACCATCGACAGAAGTGGGAGAGCTTAGGCAATTCGATGGATTTATAGGGGGTAAATAGCTAGGAATAATGTTCAGGGTAGTCGGTACTTAATTCTTATGACCTAAGTGGTCCAACTAAAATGAGTTTGAGCTACAGCATCAGTATGCCCGATTACTTGATGTTTGTAACGTCATACCTAAATTCTGTTCCCATATTCATTTTAGTATTTGTTAGCAAGTTTTTTCAATTTATAAGAATTTTAAAGGACTTCTCCTCAAAGGAATTTTCCAATCCTAAGAAGTTTATCATGGGAGGAAGTATTGGCCTGCTCTCTGGTGTGTCCGGAATAGGCGGTGGTATTTTCCTATCCCCTATCCTTAATCTGTTGAAGTGGCAAAATCCCAGGGTAATAGCTTCCCTTGCTTCCCTATTCATTTTAGTTAACTCCCTTTCCGGACTGATTGGACTTCATGTTGCCGGAACTTTTCGTTTAGATTATGATTTGGTGATAAAATTAATAATTGCCGTAATTCTTGGAGGAAGTATGGGTTCTTATCTTTTGAATAAGAAATTCAATTTAAAGTTTTTAGGTCTTCTAACGGCACTCCTCGTATTTTACGTGGGACTTAAATTATTGTTAAAATATGGCTTTTTCATCAATATTTAGGGCCTGCCTACACGGTGTTCTTCAAGTTTTTTTATAAAGAGGCAAAACAGTTATCTTTTTTACATAAAATATAAACAGCATTAAATATAGTGTTTTAAGGCGTTTTCAATTTGATTCTTAAATTCAATTTTCTTGTCAACATAGAATGCCAAATGCTTATACTTTCGTTTAATTCCATATAGTCCAATCATTGTATTTTCTTCTTTCAAGGAAATAACAATATTATGGCTTTCTAACTCTCCCAGAAATGAAAATTTCCGGGTTTCTTTGTTCAGTTCTATATCTTTTGATGAAACCTCAACGCAGGCAATATTTCTCAAGTCAATGCTAGTTTCGTTCATAATCCCATAGTAAAGCAATAACTTGTCATTTTTGATTGCTATTGGTCTTTTGTACATGGACTTTAAAAAACCAAAAAGCTGAACTCCAGAATAAATGCTTAAAAATGTTAAAATCCAAGCTGCAATGTTGCTCCATCTTGAGAGAAGGATATGGAGAACGGCTGTTTCTATCGCAATGATAAATATTATTGAAGCTAACAAAGCTATTGTTCCACTATCTTTATGGTAAGAAAATTCATTTTTATTCAGTTTTCTTTTCTTCCAATAAATAAATCCGTAATAGAAAACCGCAATTTCAGTCACTATAGGGATGACTACACTTTTAGGAAGCATTTCATAGCAAGTGCTTTTAAGTGCGCTAAAAAAGTCTGGTGTGGAACCTTTTAATGCCTTATATTTTTTAATAGCACCGCTGATTTTAATTATGATAAAAGTTAATATTGAGATTTCAATTACTGGTAAAGCCCAGATTTTGAAAATTACCAAATATGTTTGGCTTTCCAGAGGTAAAAAATAGGAACCAAGCACTAGCCCTATTATCATAACAGGAATAGCGGTAGTATTGGGAATTTCAGATTTGCGAATGAGTAGAAAATAAATAAGCGGAACCGTCAAAAGTAAGTCTGCTGTTATGGCAAAGTTTAAAATTTCCTTCCCATTGAGAAATGAAGATTTCATTAATAAAACTAGAGCTACTAATAGTGCAAGAGGAATTCCAAAATTAACAAGGTTTCGATTTAATAATATTAATCTATTCATATATTCTAGTTCAATGGCTTCAGTTTTATGTTGATGGGGACTTGGGTTTCCGAAGCACGTCTGTTGTGAACGACACTAATAAAACTAAGGATAAATACGTTTGATCACGTCTTTGTCCCACGTTGCTGAACAAAATTAATAAAACTAAACTATAAGTTAATCTGAACTCCTGAAAGCATTCGCATGTGAATTCTGAGTAATACAGACTAAACCTACAAATGAACAATTTTAAAGTAAAACGTTGCTTTCTCATATTATCCTATCCTTTAGAAAAAGAGTAATATCACATTTTTTTTCTACTACAGAAAATATGGTGATTAATTTATTTGAGAAGCGTATCAGGCTGAGTCAGTCGTAAGGAAGTTATACCCTAAAAAATTCACGCTTTATTTAATCAAAATTGTAGAGACTATATAAGCCTAACTGCCCTTCAAATTCTCATCTAAGAAAATATATACCTTGTTAAAATGATCGAGGGGTGCGGTATGACCGCCATTCAGTATCACATGCTCATAGGGATAAGCAAAGTTATGCTCTTCGAACCTCCTCATCATTTGCTCCGACATGTCAGTGGCCGGCCATTGCTCATCATTTTTCCCGGAGATTACTAGTACTGCACCTTTAATGTTTTCTACTGCAATCTCCGCCCTTTTTACAGCTTCTTTATCTTTCAGCATCATGCTGTGGGCAGCAAAAAGATCACCTTCCAGGGCCGGAAAGATGGTCTCTAAGGTAGCTGGAACATAAGGAAGTTCTTCCCCACTATAGGTCCAGGAGGAAGTATTGGCCGACCAGGTGATAGCAGGAAAACTCACATTGGAAGTGGACATTGCCACAACAGCTATAAATTCTTGGTATCTACTGGCTAAATTTAATACTAATTCGCCTCCACGGGAACCACCCATCAAAGCAATTTTGTTTTCATCAATTTTTGGATTTTGTGCCACTTTTAAAATTGTATCTGCGATAGCATTTAGTGATATTCTGTCGAGAGATTCTGGAATTCCCTCGCCTCGAAAATAGGCAACGCACATCAATGCATATCCTTTGTCCAGCAAACTATCCCGCTTTTCCTTCATATAATCGCGTGTCCAGTCGTTGCCACCTTCAGCGCCACCAAAAACCACCACAAGAGGGCGTTTTCCAGTTTCATTTCCTGTCTCTTCCAGATATAATTGATAACTCAGTTTACCATGATTTTCAGATAGAGGGGGCACGTAAGTGAACAAGTAGATTAGTCCTACTGCCAGCATAATAAAAATAACTGATACGATAATGAAGATTCTTTTTTTCATAGGTTCAATTTAATTTCTCACAAAGCTATTCATCACAAGCATCAATTCTTTTGACCCAGATCAAAAAATGGCTTCTTTTCTTAATCTGCTTAAAGTCTCTTGAGTGATGCCGACATAGGAGGCCACCATGCCAAGCGGAATACGGTGGTGGATATCATGATAGGTTTGTAAAAAGTGCTGATATTTTTCTGCTGCACTGGAAAATCGCATGGCTGCCAATCTTTCCATAATGTATCCAAAAGTGCTACCCATATCCATTCTGGCATATTTTTCCATTTCAGGAAAATTCTCAAAAAGGTAAACCAGATCACTCACACTGAGCTTCCACGCCACAGTATCTTCCAATGTATCAATATAATAAGTATCAGGTATTTGCTGCATAAAGCTTTTTGGTGAGTTCATCCATTCATTCTCGGCACAGAAAAATTCAGTAATTTCCTTCCCATCCTTTAGGTAAAATAATCGCATGATACCTTTTTCAATAAAGTAGCTTTCTCTGCACACTTTGCTGGCATCGTGCACCAATGCTTTCTTTTTGAAAGTTTGAGAAACTACTCGTCTCCTAAGTTCTTCCTTCAGGTGTTCTGATAATTTAATGTATTTAGCAATAGATTGAAAAAGCTTCTCCATAGATTAATTTTTCATTGTACAAAATGCAAGATCATAAAAAGCAATATACGCTTCCAGAAGGATTTAAGAAAGTTTCGCCATCCTTGTTCTACCCATTTAATAGATCAACTGCTATTTCTGGAACTACTTCTATGTATTTGCCATTTCAACTTCAAGTTTTTTTTGAATACTAGCCTACCACCAACTGAAGCTATCTTTCAAATTCCAGTACTGGACCATCTACCACAGGTTGGTCCGAAAGATATAATTTTCCCTCGCGAAAGACATAATCATAACTAACACCTTGTAACATCACGATGGATTCGGTAACATTAATATCATAATTTCCTGTTTCCAAAACTTGAAATGGGTTACTTGTTAAATTTTGGACACTTACCTCATTGGCATTTAAATCAAACTCCCAAATATGATCACCTTTTTTTAAATCTGATGGCGGACAATAGCAGCTTAGATTAACTAAATTCCATTCACCTTTTAATTCATTTCCCAAGTCAACAGAATCATCAGTTTGACATGATGATAGAAATAATAAAAGGGTTACTATCTTGAGTAAGTGGTTTGAAAATTTTTTCATCGGTTCTTATATTTAATTATACAAGCTTAAGGACATCTTATCTTTAATTTAAGTTGTAAAATCTTATTTCTTAGTGGTTTTAGGTTATAAACTAATATAGTAAAGTAGGACTAAAGATCAATAACCACTCCTCGATTATACCAATAACAACGTTCTAATGCTCCAGATACTCCAAGGTATTCACCATCTCAAATTTAGGACTCCGCTCCATAAACTCTCTTAAAAAGGCAGTATGTGCTGCTCCCATCAGAATAAAAACCCTGTCTTCTTTGTTCATAGGAATTCTGTTGAGGTTAGAAAAGATTTTCATATTCCGGTGATAAAAGATAGCTGCATTGTCAGCCCCTTGAAATTCATCATCGATACCGACATAAAATAACTTATCAGCATTGCTAATGATGGAATTATCAAGATACCTAGGTTCATTCATAAATTGGAGTTTCTCCAGTAAGGATAAATTATCAAAGTTTTCCTCTAGTTTAGCCATCTCAGGATAATCCTTGAATGGGTGATTAGTCAGCTCCAGATAGGTATCCGGATCTATTGAGTTTTTCAAATCAGGGCTGTTTTCTATAAAATCTCCTACGCTGTAATTATAGCCCATATGATTATCGATTCCATAGATTGTATCAATTTCATTCATTCGTGCTATATCAAAAGCCACCATACTTGTTTCGCCTAAATCTGTGATCAAAGTATCAGGACTTTTGAGAAACTTCTGGTATAAAGCATTAAGTGCTTCATGGTTTTCAGGAACAGACTCCACACAAATTATAGTAGGCTTAAACTCCGCCAGCATTCTAGAAATTCGTCTCACCGCCTCCTGTGCTTCTTCACTTTCTTCATCAAATTCTGTAGTATTGGCATCTGACGAATACCCAAAATGAAAGCTCGCAAAATTGAGTACTTTTATTTTAGAAGTGGAGGTGTGCTGAGTTTCAGAAGCATCGTTAATCTCTTCTGGAGCAGGATTACAAGCCGAAATTAACAGCACAAATAGAAAAGCTTTTATTTGGTTAGTCATATAGTGATTAGTGATATTTATTAATATAAATGGTGAAAAATGCTATGAATATATTATTGGTAGTCTGTTTACTATTATCTATAACCTTCCAAGTTAGGGTTTATTTAAAAATAAAGATAAGTTTAAATTACCCACCAATACACTTCGAACCACTATCTTTTGAGTTATGTAAAAGTCAACTATATATGCTTGTCGTAAAAATCTGAAGTAGCCTTATTAAAGTTTTTTACATTTTCTTCTCTTAATTTATTAAATCGGGCATTTCTATCATTATAATCATTTATAGCCTTATTGTAATCTTCCAAAGTTGCATTATAGCTATCTACTTCTTCCTGGGTTAGTTTTTTCGGATTTTTGGCTTCAATATTTTTTGTCAGGGTCTGGAATTTTTCTGATTGCACCAGAAAAGCCACATTTTTTTCAGCATAGTCCTTAGCTTCTTTTTGAAAGAAATTTAAGGTTTGTTGTGCGGCATCCTTAAGCCTTCGATCCATCCTAAAAAGGCCTATTTCCTTCAATTTCTCTCCACCTTCTATCGCTGTTAGCGCTAAAGTTTGTCTGAATTGCTCAATCTCACTAATGTTATTTTCTGAAAAAGCTTTGAGCATCTGCCCTTCGTAATAATAGCTTTTAAAAAAGACCAGGTATACCTGATTATAATATTGGTTTATTTCCGATGCATTACTCAATTTACGCCCAATACGTGAATCAGAATCGACTAAATTAACGCCATATTTATCAGCGAAATTTTCCGTTTCTTTAGTTAAACTTTCCGATACTGAATCCATCTTTTCATCAATTGCTTCTTTAGCCATCAGGTAGGCTTCCATATCGTCATAAGATTGCTCCGCTATATCTTCCAAATCAATCAATTTACCATAATCTTCGGCTAAAATCAGGTAATAATATTGTAAATAATTAACGGCAGCATCTCTTAGAGCCGGATCACCCTCATAAGTACCCACTCTGGAAGCATTATACTTTTCCTTTTTGAGTGTTTGCATTAGCTCGGTACGCTTTTTGTCAATTCTCCTGGCATTTCTACCTCTTGCTACCTGCTTCGTATAATCCCAGGTATCTTTTGTAACCGGTTCATAAATCGCTCCTAGCTGACTCATGTACTCACCAGGCCCTTGTTGCGCGTAGGTGGTATAAATATTTAAAAATGAGCAAAATATAAATGCTAATAGGTTTATAATAGTTCTATTCATCTTCCCTTGTATTCCAATAATTAAATAACTGTAAAGTGTTTCTTAATGTAATATCTGATTGAATCTTTTTAATTTGTTCCTCTCCTATTTTTTTAAAGGCCTGATTATCTTCAAGCAAAGCAATATTAAAAAATGATTCATCTTTCCTTTCAGATAATGTGTCCTGTACCTGAAAGGCTTGTAAACTTTCTAACTGAATAGAATAGTAAATTCCATTCATCATATCATTTTCAAATGCTGAATGGGAACTGATATAACTTTGCATGAGGGAGTCTTCCTTTAATAAAGCATCTAAATAATCCTGTAGTTTATCCGAATCAATTTCTCTCTTAAATCTTGGTTTAACAGATTTTTTGATGTCTTTATTTTCAAGAGCAAATAATAGCTCCGCCTCTCCATAAAACCTTTTGGTAGGATATAATGGAAGCAATACATCAGGTACTACACCGCGCCCCTGATAGCTCTTACCATCAATATTATAAATCCTCAAACTGCTGACTTTTACCATCCCGAATGGTTCTTGACCACCGGCAGTAAACAGTGGAACCATAGTTTGACCAGTGGCTTTTCCAAAAGTGGTAGATCCAACTACCAACATGTTGGGATAATTTTGCATAGCATTTGCTAAAATTTCGGAGGCAGATGCAGAACCGGAATTAACCAGAAATATAATTTTACCATCAAATAGCTTTCCTTTCTTAGTATCCTTCACCAATAATTCATCAGATAGCGCTTTCTTTTTCGTAATAAATAAAGGTCCGTAATCAACAAATGCACTTGATAAATTGACAGCTTCTTCAATTGAACCTCCACCATTATCTCGCAAATCCACAATTAGCCCCTCTAACTGATATTTTTTTAGCTTTAGCAGAATAAGTGCCATTTCTTGCCCTGATCCATATTCTTTGTCCGTAAAATCAGTATAGAAGCTTGGGAATGATACATAACCGTACTGATGCCCTTCTAATTCAAGTTCATAACAGTAAGTATGATTGTCTACCGAAGCCAATTCCATTTTTAATAGATCGAATTTTTGATAAACTTTAGTTTTGGATGACTTTAGCTCAATCTTTAAAACCTCTTGCTCTGTGCCATAAAATAAATCAAACAATAGCTGTGAAGGGATACATTGAGGCGATACAAATTCACCTTCTAAATAGACTGCTGTTAGTTCGTCCCCCACTTCTATGCTGTCACTTAAATCAGCTTCACTGAATGGTGTAACTTCACTAATATAAAATTGATTGCCTGAGTTTACATAACTAATACCAGGGCCAAAAGAAGAAGTTGATAATTGATTGATAAATTCCATTGAATTAGAAATGGAAAAATAATCGCTATGTGGATCGAAACTATTGCAATAGGCTTTAAAAAATGCCTCCTCTACAGTGGCTTGTATTCCCGATAAATCGTTTTCGAGTTTACAAATTTCAGCAGAAACAGAAAATCTAAATGCTTCATTCAGTAATTCATTTGCCTCTTTTTGGGATATTGCTTTTAATTTCTCAAAATCTACACTGATAATTGATTCAAATTTTAGTTTTCTTAACCATGACTGCTCCAATTCAGCCTTCTTACTTGGCCATTCTTCCTCAGGTTCATATTTGAAAAGAATGGAATCCTGTGCATTAAAATCCTGATCGCTCAATTGCTTTATAAAATCCATCTTTGCATTCAACCGATCGGAAAACTTTAATGAAACAAATTCCAGGTATTGAGCCATGTAAAATGGATTATTCATTACTTCTGGCTTGAAACTATTCTTAATTAGTTCTAAATCGGAATGATAGATGAGTTTTTGATCTGGATCTAATGTTTGAATAAGTAAAAGTGGTATTCGATCTTTATGTTTCTCTTTTAGCTCATCATAGGCTACATGCAACTCTTTGAACGACCCCTCAATTACCTGAAACCTTTTAAAACTGCCTTCAAAAGATGCCTGCCCAAAAGAATAGGCTATCCATAATAATTGGAAAATAAAAGTTAGCTGAATTTTCAAAATAAGAGCAATATTAAATACTGATAATAAAGTTATCAGTAGACTTAGGTACAAGTATAATAAAAATAATAAATAATTGAACTACTCTCAAAATTTAAAAATCGGTTAGCGTAAATAATTAAGATTGCTTTTATAAAAATAGCAAAAGTATTTCACTAACCCTCCTCACAAAACCATCTCTTCAAACATTTTATTTAAAGTCTCTTGTGCATTTGCCGTATACCCTGGATGCACATGCGAATGCTGAATAATGGTACTGCGGGTGGCCGTTAGCCAGCGAAATCGAGAAGCTTTATCTAATGCAGCAATGGCTCCGCCTTCTTTAGTACCCGCACATATGTGCTCCATGGCTTGTAGGTTGGCATGTACTAACTCAAGGTCAATTTCAGGAAATAGGGCCAGCAATCTCTTTTCATCCATAGTATATATCAGCTGCAAAAACTGCTCTGCTTTGCAATAAACAATAACGCCTATATTAAGGAATTCCTCACGCTCTACCCTTGGCACCACGCGAATCACGGCATAATCAAATAAGTTCTTTTCTTGCATTTTGTGCTTCTTTTATGAAAATATCTGAATGTTGCATGCGGGTGAGCAAAAAAGTGGTGTAGGCATTTCGATGCTCCTCCTTACTCTCAAAAAGGCTTTCATCTATGAGCCAATCTTCAGGAATTAAGTTGACTATTGCCTCTACCAATTCTTGTGTTAAAATCTCCTTGCAAAGGGTATCTACCTCTTCCAATTGAGATGCTTGTTTCAATAAAACGTGATTTTTTACTAACGCAAAGGGAGTCAAAATATGAGCTTGCCAGTTACTCCAGTTATGATGGAAATATAGTGAAGCACCCGGATCAATCAACCATAGCTCCTTTTTCCAGATAAGCATATTAGTGTTTCTGTGAGTGCGGTCTATATTGGTCAACAGGCAATCTAGCCACAATATTTTAGAGGCTATTAAAGGATCCAGGGTAGTGACGGTTGGGTCAAAAGTAATGGCTCCCGATAAATAATGTACCCCTAAATTAAGCCCTACACTAAATTTCAATAAATCCTGTATTTCTTCATCGCCTTCACTCCTGCCAAAGCCTTCCGCAAGGTTCATGAAAACCAGTTCTGGCACTTGCATACCTATGGCACGGGCTAACTCCCCTCCTATCAAATCCGCAATAAGGGCATTGGTGCCTTGCCCAGCTCCTCGGAATTTTATAACGTAAAAAAAACCATCATCTGCCTCCACAATGGCAGGCATAGATCCACCCTCACGCAGTGGAGTAACGTAGCGTGTTACGTTTACGGTCCTTAATTCTTTATTTTTGGTGTTCATTTAATTTCTTTGATAGACTTAGATCGAAATTTAAGTATTTTTTACTTGATAGCTGTTAGGTTGAAGAGCTGATCAAGTTTTACTTGTTCAAAAGCATTAAAAAGTTACCATTTTACTAATGAAATCCACTAAATTGCAATATAAAAAAGAATCAATATACTATGAGTGACGGAAGAAACAGAAATGAAATAAGCATTGGTTTAGAGGTAGAAGTCGTGCAGAAACAAGACCAAAGAACAGGCGATTTAACGAATGGAATTGTGAAGAAAATCTTAACCAAATCTACGTTCCATCCACATGGTATTAAAGTGATGCTGGATACTGGTGAGGTAGGAAGGGTGAAGGAAATTGTGGAGTGATGCACTTTAGTAGTAATTATCCTTACTTATTTCCTGTAATGACACTAAGACCACTAAGGTTTTTATGTTGGAGATAAAACAAATTACTCTTACTCTTTCTATATTTTTCTATTTGTGGCCTTTGTGTTTTCATGGGAATGCTTGCATTGCTTGTTCCAAGCTCATAACTTCTTGATTTTATTGCATTTCCTCATTACCTTGAAACAAAAAACATGCGGACTGAACAAGTAACCTTTACCCTAAAACCTTACTCACGTGGTTTCCATCTGATTGAAAGTGAAATAGAACAGCATATGCCCCAACTCCAAAACTTTAAGGCAGGAATAGCGCATATTTTCATTCATCATACATCTGCCGGACTTACACTCAATGAAAATGCAGATCCTACCGTGCGAGGCGACTTTGAACGCCATTTTAATAAAATGGTGCCGGAAAACGCATCTTATTATCAGCATACCCAGGAAGGACCTGATGATATGCCTGCACATATTAAAGCTTCTTTACTGGGCAGCTCAGTAAGTTTACCCATTGCTGGTGGTAAATTATTAACCGGTACCTGGCAGGGAGTTTACTTATGCGAACACAGGGACAGCGCTTCTGGAAGGAAATTGACTATTACGGTGATGGGAGAATAAATAGAGTCTTCTCAAGCATAAAAATAAATCTTGAAATAGTTTCATTTGAATAAAATCATTAAAATTATGATAGTTAATCACTTTGGAATTAATACAATTTAAAGTATGAAAAAATATTACCGATATACAAGTAAAATATAAAAGATTCTTTTAATATTTACTTTTAATTAAATCATTTCAAATAAGCATGTTAAGGAATATTCTAATTTGCCAAATTTTTATACTTTTATTTGCTGGCTGCAAGGAATTAGAAGATTTTAAGCCCTATGAGAATAAAAATCTAAAAGCACCTACAATATATAACATGGATGCTATTGGTTTAACCCAGGGGTCGAACGTGGGGTCATGCATATACAATCATGATATTATTGAACTTTACGAATTCAACGTTAATTCAGATTTTTCATTTGCGGAAGAAGCAATGGTAGAGTTTGTTGTAGATGGTGTCTTTCAGCAGAGGTCTACGGTAAATACCGGTCAATATAATTTCTGTCAATATGCTTTTGGTGACAATGTGGAAGAGGGAATTTATGAATTAGTTATCAAGGTTGTACCAAATTATGAATACAATTCCGTTTTTAAAGATAATCTATCTTCTTATCTGGGCTTTAATGAAAATGGTATAATATTTAAGCAGATATTGAATTATAAAATAGAGCCTCTTGCCAAGGTTAATATTACTAGGGCAGAAATCATAGAAGATACCGCATTTATTGAGTGGGATTTTACCAATGGAACTGAACCACAAGTATATAGATTTTACGATACAGACGGATGCGACTTATACCAGCAGGATAACTGTTTTCAAGAAGTACTATTTGGGTCACAAAATTCCTATCAATTCGAATGGGATAAGACTAAAAAGACGTTAGGAATGGAATACTCCAATAGATCAGATTATGATTTTTTAAATATTGAATTCAATTAAAATATTTTTCCATTTGATTTATAGGATTGAGATATACTTAGAATTGTTCTACGTCCCGATTAAGAAAAAAATTATGGGTTTTATTTATTTATTGAAGAAAAAATCTTTTAATATTACTTCAGAAACTTCAACTTTCTCCTTTCGATGATCACACATAAAAATCTGGTTATATTTTATGTATTAATTCTACTCTTATCGTCTTGCACGGAGTTAGAAGATTACCAACCGCATGAAAATAATAAAGCGAAAGCTCCAAAGATATATACTATGGATGCTATTGGTTTAAGGGATGGATCCAATTTAGGCACTTGCTTTTTAAACATAGATATTGTTGAACTTTACAAAAAAAATATAAGTACAAACCTATATGAATTATATAATGATACTTCAGTTGAGTACATTATAGATGGCGAACAAATAGGAGGCGGCTCCTTTTATTACGACAATTACATTAGTTGCACATATGATTTAAATAATCTTAATAATGGCATACATGATGTCGTGATAAAAATTAATCACTATAATCATAATTATGACAATACAAATGACGATTTATCCGATTTAATTGGTTTGTATGGTAATGAAATAATCTTTAAGCAAAAACTATATTTTGAAAATAAACCTTTAGGAAATCTCCAAATTACAAGAGCTGAAATTATTGGTGATATAGCATATATTGAGTGGGAAGTAGCATCAGGCGCAGAACCAACAATATTTAGAATTCGTGAGCGCTTTGGAAATGAGGAGGATTGGGAAAAATTACTTTTTGGTTCACATAATTCCATTCAAATTAATAGAAATACAACAGATAGTCGCTTTTTAGAAATTCAATATAGCAATAGATCGAATTCTGAAATAAAAACTGAAGAAATTTATTTACGATGAGGTTAAATATTATTTTATTATTCCTGTTTTTTAGAATAGCAGTCGGGTTTACGCAAGACAAATCCCTAAGATTGCCCGAGCCTAGTTTGGACTTAAGCATTTATACGGGAGTAGTTTTTGTAAATCCAAATAATGCATTTTCATCATATAATTCAAACTCTTTAGCTATAAATAATTTAAATTTTCCTGCTCAAAAGGAATTTGGGGCCTCAGCTAATTTTGGGTTTGAAATATTCTACCCATCCTCGGACAGATATCATATAGGATTTAATGTCGATTATTTAGAGTCAAATTTATTTGCCAGATACAAGGACGTTTATGGCTCATATGATCTAGAAGCTACTATTACAAATTACAGCTATCAGTTTATACCACGGCTCATACTAAAAAAGAAGAAAAATGGTTTTTGGTATGTTCAGGGAGGTGTTGGTGGTAGTTTAGTATCAGAAAAAAGTACTGAATCTTTTGATATTAGTGATTTACTAGGCGATAGAGGCAATTATTCTGCTTATGAAATCAATAGATCTAAAACTTTATTTGGATTAATATTTAGTGCAAAATCAGGATTTAATTATTATATAAAACGAATATCTATTGGTGCTTCCATTGGCTACAGGTCATCTTTTAATTTGGAAGGAAATAATTCAATCATCCATGGATTTACCACTAATGCATCTTTGGGCTTTAACTTATTAAAATGAAACATTTTGTATTAGTTTTCCTTGTTTTTTTATCGTTTACCTGTATTTCTCAGGATACTATCTATTTAACTGATAGTACCACTATAGAATGCACTGTAGAAACCATTGGTGCCGAATTAATTAAATACACTAAAAACTTTCAATCTAAGCCAATCTACACTATCTCTACAGCAGAAGTACAATACATTAAATTTGAAAATGGAACTATAGACTACTTAAAAGAATTTAGAAATAATATAAATCCTATATTTCAAGCCCCTAAAGATTCTACAGAAAGCTATATATTGGGAATGAGAGCAGGTTTTGATAATTTCAATAGCAGACCTGTAAAACTTGGTACCACACTTACAACTTTTGTCTTTCCACCAGCTGGCTTAGCAACCACTGTAATTGCCAGTGGTATACCTCCAAAAATTGGGTATTATTATAATAGTGAATATAGTAACAATGAATTTTATCAAGATGGATATAGAGACGGGGCACTTTTAAAAAAAAGAAAAGAAGCCTGGCGAGGATTTGGCCTGGGGATGGGTATATTATTAGGGGTTAGCATCCTACTTTCCGTTACAACTTTTTAATAAGCTCTTAAATTTATATCTCACTGAAATTTCATTCCTCCATTTAATAAAAATTATTTCGAAGATCATACCGATCGATACCTGCCTTTTCTCTATACAACTAATTCTTCAATTGTCTGCCTTTCGCAATCGAATGCGATTGAAAACAGTGTTAATATAAAATATAAATCAGGCAAACCCCATCTTTAATGAAATTTCATTTCCATTTATGAAGTAGACTCCTATATTTGCACAGTTTTGAACAAATAGAGAAAACATATGAGTAATATTATCTGGATTGTACCGATTCTCGGTATTGTGGGCCTTATTGTTATGGCTATCAAATCATCATGGGTGAGTAAACAAGATTCCGGTGATGAGGGAATGAATGAATTAGCCGGTTATATAGCCAAAGGTGCTATGGCATTTTTAAGAGCAGAATGGAAAGTAATGTTCTATTTTGTTTTAATTGCCGGTATTTTATTAGCCTATTCAGGAACACTGGTAGGAACATCTTCTCCCATCATTGCCATTTCTTTTATAATTGGTGCAGTTTTCTCTGCCTTTGCCGGTTGGGTAGGCATGAATATCGCCACTAAAGCCAATGTAAGAACAACCCAGGCAGCTAAAACAAGTTTAGCAAAGGCACTTAAGGTTTCCTTTTCCGGTGGTACGGTTATGGGATTAGGTGTTGCTGGTCTGGCTGTATTCGGAATGGGTACGTTATTCATCTTTTTCTATAATTATTTTGTATTAAGTACCGGAGGCGATGTTAACGGTCCGGCAATGATCACTGCCCTGGAAGTGTTGGCAGGTTTTTCTTTGGGTGCTGAGTCTATTGCACTATTTGCACGTGTTGGAGGTGGTATTTATACAAAAGCAGCAGATGTGGGTGCCGATTTAGTAGGTAAAGTTGAAGCAGGTATTCCTGAAGATGATCCAAGAAACCCAGCCACTATAGCTGATAATGTAGGTGACAATGTAGGTGATGTTGCAGGTATGGGAGCCGATTTATTCGGTTCTTACGTAGCCACTATCTTAGCTACCATGGTTTTAGGTAGAGAAATTATTTCTGATGACCAATTTGGCGGTATCGCTCCTATCCTTCTTCCAATGATCATTGCAGGACTTGGATTAGTATTTTCTATTGTAGGAACTTTATTTGTAAGAATTTCTAAAGAGACTGACAGCGTACAAAAAGCGCTGAATATGGGCAACTGGTCTTCTATCGTATTAACTTTTATAGCTTCATATTTTCTTGTTGACTGGATGCTTCCTGATACAATGATCATTAGAGACTATGCATTTACAAGTATGGATGTATTCTGGGCTATAGCTACAGGTCTAATTGTTGGTGCGCTTATGAGTATCATCACTGAATATTATACTGCAATGGGTAAAAAACCAGTGCTTTCCATTGTAAATCAATCCAGCACAGGTTCTGCCACAAATATTATTGCAGGTTTAGCAGTAGGGATGCAATCAACAGTATTACCTATTTTAGTTTTAGCAACGGGTATTGTAGTTTCTTACCAATTTGCTGGGTTATACGGTGTAGCAATTGCTGCAGCAGGTATGATGGCCACCACTGCCATGCAATTAGCCATTGATGCATTCGGACCTATTGCGGATAACGCAGGTGGTATTGCAGAAATGAGTGGTTTACCTGAAGAAGTAAGAGGAAGAACTGATAATTTGGATGCAGTAGGAAATACCACAGCAGCAGCAGGTAAAGGTTTTGCCATTGCTTCAGCTGCATTAACAGCCTTAGCTTTATTTGCCGCTTTCGTAGGTATTTCAGGTATCGATTCAATCGATATTTATAAAGCACCGGTTTTAGCCGCTCTTTTTGTAGGTGGGATGATTCCTTATATTTTTTCCTCGCTATGTATTGCAGCTGTAGGAAGAGCCGCTATGGATATGGTGAAGGAAGTAAGAAGGCAATTCAAAGAAATACCTGGTATTATGGAAGGTACAACCAAGCCGGAATATGAAAAATGTGTAGATATTTCTACTAAAGCATCTATCCGTGAAATGATTTTACCGGGTGCCATCGCCTTAATAGCTCCGATTGCAGTAGGATTTGGTTTTAAAGGTGTATTCCCCGATACTTCTTCTGCTGAAATATTAGGAGGTTTATTAGCTGGTGTTACTGTTTCAGGGGTTTTAATGGGTATATTCCAAAATAATGCCGGTGGTGCATGGGACAACGCAAAAAAATCTTTTGAAAAAGGCGTATTGATTAATGGCAAGATGGAATATAAAGGTTCCGAAGCACATAAAGCTTCTGTGACTGGCGATACTGTAGGTGATCCTTTCAAAGACACTTCAGGTCCTTCAATGAATATTCTGATCAAATTAATGTCAATTGTAGCTTTAGTAATTGCACCACACATTGCAGTGAAAGACCATACTCAACATTCAGATAATGTTAAGCAGGAAGTGAAAGAGTTGGTATTAGATACTAATGGTAATATTCAAGCTGAAAAGTAAGAAAAAGTCATTATGAGTGAAAGGCTGTATCATGTAATTTGATACAGCCTTTTTTATTGTTTTTACCGAAAATCATTTCTAATTTGCTCCTTAAATATATAAATCAATAAAGGCTAAAATGAAAAGTAACCAGTCCAACGAGGAGAATCAAAAAAAGAGAAATGCATTTTCAAGATATATTCGAATTGATTTCAAGACCCTTCAAGGACGTATTACCATTGGCTTTTTATTAATGGGTTTATTTTCCATCATCATGCTGATTAGCAGTAACAGATCATGGAATAAACAACTTACAGATGCCCGTCAATTAATTCAAGTTAATAAAAACAGCAGCATAAAAGCTTCAGAAATTCAGCAACTAGTAGATTTAACAAATATTTTATCTTTTCGCTATCTCACAACAAATGAGCAATTCTATAAAAACGATATAGAAAACAGATGGCTAAATGAAATTCACCCCGCGGTAGACAATCTGGATAGTTTACTGATGAATTTTGAGCTAGAGAACGTTAAGACATATGTTAAAGAATTAGAAGAACATATTTCCCAATTAAAATCTAAGCAATATGAAGCTATTAATAATAAAGATATAGTTGCATTGAATAGCTCTGATATGATAGAAGATATGATTCATTTGACATATCTCATCAATAGCATAAAGAGTGAATTAGCAGAAGAAGAAAAAGAAGTTGTGGCTAATTTAGAAGACGCTGAATCAAATATTACTACCCTTATTGCAGTAGAATTCTTAATCGCTTGTATTATTAGCTTGTTAATTGCCTTGTATATCATTCGCTCCGTGTTATTAAGAATTAAATTCCTTAAAGTACAAATTCGGGAAATTTCCCACGGTAACTTACCTGAGCAATTAGAGCATTCAACAGATGAAATGAATTCCATCATAAAAGCCTTAAATGAATTAATACTCAACCTCAAAGGCATTACAAATTTTGCGGAAGAAGTAGGTAAAGGCCAGTTTGATTCAGAAATAGCCGTTTTTGACAATAAAGGACAGTTGGGTGAATCCTTAGCTGAAATGAGAACTAAGCTCCAAAATGTATCGGAAGAGGATAAAAAGCGTGATTGGTTTAACACAGGAATTGCCAAATTTGCTGAAATGTTAAGAGCTAATAACGAAAATATTGAGACTTTATCATCCAAACTCATAGGGGAATTGGTTACCTATCTGAATGCCAATCAGGGTTCTATTTTTATTGTGCATAATGAAAATAATGAAGTGAAAATTCAGATGAAGGGTGCTTACGCCTATAATCGCCAAAAATATATAGACAAGGAAATTGTGCCTGGTCAAGGCTTGGTAGGACAATGTTATCTGGAAAAAGAATACATCTATTTATCAGAAATTCCTGAAAATTATGTATCAATTAGTTCCGGTTTGGGTGAAGCTACTCCTACTCATTTGCTCATTTGCCCTATGAAAATCAATGATGATATTTTCGGGATTATAGAATTGGCCTCTTTCCATCCATTTGAAGCACATCATATCGATTTTATAGAAAAAGTGGGTGAAAGTATCGCTTCCACTATTAAGGCGCTTCAGATTTCCTTGGAAACAAGAAGTTTATTGGAAGAATCACAAATGCGATCTGAACAATTGCAGGCGCAGGAGGAAGAGATGAGGCAAAATGCAGAAGAATTAGAAGCTACACAAGAAGAAATGGAAAGGCAGAGCCGTGAGATGGGAGCCTTTAATCTAGCGGTAAAAGAATCTGCTATTTTAATGGAAATGGAAATAGACGGTACCATTTCGAATGTCAATAGAAAATTTGAAGAGGTATTTGGCTACAGGAACGATGATATAACAGGTAAAAATCAATCATTTATACTAAGCCACAAAGCAACTGCCACTGAAGATTTTGAATCAATTTTAGCTCAATTAAAAACTGGAAACTCAAAACAAAAAATTATAAATTGTTCCAAAAGAAACGGAGAATCCATTAAACTGTATGCTGACTACTTTCCTATTAAAGAAAGTGATGGAAGCATTCGAAAAATTGAATGCCTCTGCTTTGAATTAACAGGATTAGAAAAGGAGTTGTAGGCTAGCATTATCAAAAGTTATTAACACTTTTGCAAACAAAAATATTTTATTGTACCATTTCAAAACGGAATCTGAGAAGAGCAACCTTGTAATAGCCCAGGATGCCAGCTATACTAACGAAACATTGACTGGAATTCCTAAAATGAATCAAGGCAAGGCTGATACCTTCAAATTTCAATGATTCATAAATGATAATACCCTTTTCCCGAGAGAGTAAACATGACCAACCAAGCCCCGTAGGAGGCGACCTTTTGGTAGAAAAAACGTACAATGATTGTCAGATTTTGGCGGTATTTTTGTTCCGCAGGAAAACAAAAATGATGACAAAATCACAGTATGATATCAATTCGAACGAAAATAAATTTCCACATCCGAAACATATTAAAAAGGGTAGAGTTCTTAAATTTGAATAAAACCCATTCATTTGAAAGATTTTGCCTCACTTATCACAAAGCTAGATCAAAGCAACAAAACCAACGATAAGGTGGCGGCATTGAAACAATACTTCCTTTCTGCTGATGAAGCCGATAAAATTTGGGCACTTGCCCTATTTACCCACAAAAGACCAAGAAGAAAGGTTAATAGTACACTGCTAAAACTGTGGGTCGGTCAGTGGGCGCAAATCCCTGAATGGCTGTTTGACGAGTCGTATCAGGTAGTAGGTGATTTAGCAGAAACAATTGCTCTCATTTTGCCATTTAATGAAGAGGAAGCACAAGTAGAGAACAACCTTGCCTATTATATCCATCAATTATTCATGATTGGTGAATTATCTAATGAAGAAAAAGAGGCTCAATTAAAAGAAATTTATGCAAATCTTGATAGACAAGAAAGATTTGTCTTCACTAAAATTATGACAGGTGGTTGGCGACTCGGTGTTTCACAAAATTTGGTTACGCGTGCCTTAAGTCAGGCTTTTGAAATAGACAAATCAATCGTGGCACACCGATTAATGGGTGCTTGGGATCCCCAAAAAACTAACTTCTCGGATTTGATATTAGAAGAGGGGAAAGACGATTTAAAGGCTCGACCCTACCCCTTTTACCTTGCACACCCTATTACGGATGAAGAGGTACATGCGCTAGGTGAGGTAGAAGAATGGCAAGCAGAATGGAAATGGGATGGTATTAGAGGACAAATCATTAAAAGAATAGATGAGGTTTTTATTTGGAGTCGTGGTGAGGAATTAGTCACCGAAAAATTTCCTGAATTGCAGGAAATGGCAGATCATTTACCAAATGGAACTGTTTTGGATGGCGAAATTTTGCCTTTTCAAAATGGAGAACCTCTACCCTTTGCGCTTTTGCAAACCAGAATTGGTAGAAAAAACCTGACTAAAAACATATTAAAAAACGCACCTGTGGTTTTTAAGGCATATGATATTCTGGAGTTAGAAACAAGAGATATCAGAGACGCACCTTTAAAACAGCGCTATAAGCAGTTACGTTTAATTTTGCAAGAATATCCACATCCCAACTTGCAATTATCAGAACCTCAGACATTCAGAAACTGGGAAGAGCTTGCAGAAATAAGAAAAAAAGCCAGGTCATTAAAAACGGAAGGTTTTATGCTGAAAAAAAGCAATTCTGAATATGAGGTGGGTCGGAAAAGAGGTAATTGGTGGAAATGGAAGGTTGATCCGCTCACCATTGATGGTGTGCTTATTTATGCGCAAAAAGGGCACGGCAGAAGAGCTGATCTTTACTCTGATTATACCCTGGCAGTATGGCAAGATGATGAGTTAATCCCCTTTGCTAAGGCCTACTCTGGCTTAACGGATGCCGAGCTAAGGAAAGTAGATGCCTTTGTGAAAAAAAATACCAAAGAAAGATTTGGACCGGTAAGAACTGTTACCCCACAACTGGTTTTTGAAATAGCTTTTGAAGGGATACAGGAGTCAAAAAGGCATAAATCGGGCATCGCATTGCGTTTTCCAAGAATCAGCAGATGGCGTGAAGACAAAACGATGAAAGAAGCGAATACCTTAAGTGATTTAAAAGAGCTATTGGAGAAGTATGGATAGAAGAATTCCGTTGGCGAAAAAATGGTTTAAGGATCAGGGTTGGAAAGCTTTTCCTTTTCAAATTGATACCTGGGAAAGCTATTTTTCTGGAAACTCCGGTTTACTCAACGCTCCCACAGGAAGTGGTAAAACCTATGCGCTCTGGATGGCCTGCCTTCTTTCTCACTTAAATACCGGTAGTCTCAAAAAGCCAAAATCGCCTAAAGGTCTAAAATTTTTATGGATTTTGCCACTCAGAGCATTATCTAAAGATATTCAAGCAGCCATGCAAAAATCTGTGGCTGATTTTGGTTTAGACTGGCGAATAGAAACCCGTACTGGCGATACCTCAACTAAGGATCGTCAAAAACAAAAAACCAGCCCGCCTGATTGTTTAATTACAACCCCGGAAAGTTTGCATTTACTAATGAGTCAGAAAAATAGCTCTACTTATTTTAAAAACCTGGAAGCAGTAATTGTGGACGAGTGGCACGAACTGTTAGGCACCAAGCGTGGAGTACAGGTGGAATTAGCACTTTCTGTTTTGAAAGATATTAATGAATCACAGCTTCGAGTATGGGCTATTTCAGCCACTATAGGTAATTTAAATGAAGCGCGGGACGTACTTTTAGGTGATAGAGCTGAAAACGGAGATTTTATTCAGGCGAATATTGAAAAAAACATACAAATAGAATCTATTTTGCCTGATGAAGTAGAAAAATATCCCTGGGCAGGCCATTTAGGCATAAAATTGGTTGATAAGGTTATCCCTATCATCCAGAACAATACAACGACTCTTATTTTCACCAATACACGGTCTCAAACTGAGATTTGGTATCAAAAACTCTTGGATAAGGCACCTGAATTAGCAGGAGCCATTGCCATGCATCATGGATCGTTGAGTAACCCTATTAGAACCTGGGTGGAGGAAGCATTGCACTCAGGTCAGATTAAGGTCGTGGTTTGTACCTCCAGCCTCGATTTAGGGGTGGATTTCAGACCTGTAGATACAATTATTCAGGTCGGAGGCCCAAAGGGTGTTTCCCGTTTTGCTCAAAGGGCCGGAAGAAGCGGACACAGACCTGGAGAAATTAGTAAAATCTATTTCTTACCTACTCACTCATTAGAATTAATAGAAGGTGCTGCTTTGAGATTAGCCATTTCAGAGAAAAAATTTGAAGCTCGAATTCCAATAGAAAAAGCATTTGATGTCCTGCTACAATTTATGATCACCTTAGCAGTGGGAGAAGGTTTTCAACCTGAGCAATTGAAAGCACAGGTTAAATCAAGTTATTGCTATAAAAATATTACTGATGATGAATGGAATTGGCTAATCGATTTTCTCAAAGAAGGTGGTAAAAGCCTTTCTGCTTATGATGAGTATCATAAAGTGGTAGAAGAAAACGGCTTTTTGAAAGTAGTAAATAAAGGGATCGCTATGCGCCATAGACTTTCAATTGGCACAATAGTAGGAGATCAAATTTTAAGTGTAAAATTCATAAAGGGTGGCCACCTGGGCACTATTGAGGAGTATTTTATCAGCAAATTAAAACCCGGTGATGTATTTTGGTTTTCAGGTAGAAACCTGGAGTTTGTGAGACTTAAAGATATGTCAGTTCAGGTAAAGCTTAGTAAGAAAAAAACAGGGATAATTCCTCAATGGATGGGTGGAAGAATGCCACTGTCATCACAATTGGCCTTTTCAATCAGACAAAAACTGGATGATTTTAATCACGGCATTATAAATGATATAGAAATTGAAACGATAAAACCTCTCATGGAACGACAGCAACAAACTTCTGTTATTCCGAATAAAAATGAGTTATTAATCGAAACCTTAATTTCCAAAGACGGATATCATATTTACTTTTATCCTTTCGAAGGTCGTTTTATCCACGAAGTTTTAGCGAGTCTAGTGGCTTTCCGAATTAGTGTTTCTCAGCCAATATCATTTTCTATAGCCATGAACGATTATGGTTTTGAGCTGCTTACAGATGAACTATTTGATATGGAAGAAGCCATTTCAACTGATTTATTTTCAGTAATAGACCTGGAAAATGATATAATGAGTGGTTTGAATGAGACGGAAATGGCTAAAAGAAGATTTAGGGACATTGCAGCTATTTCAGGGCTAATATTTAAAGGATTCCCCGGTAAAAATGTAAAAGAAAAACATTTGCAAGCTTCCTCCTCTATAATGTACGGGGTATTTACTGAATATGAAGCAAACAATCTACTTCTTCAACAAGCTCATAACGAAGTACTTCAGCAACAAATGGAAAAAGACCGATTAACGGAAGCCATTACGAGAATCAATCAACAAAAAATAATTTTGAAAAAACTAAATAAGCCTTCACCCTTCTCGTTTCCTATCATGGTTGATCGTCTCAACAGAGAAAAATTCTCTACTGAAACACTAGAAGAAAGAGTGGCGAAAATTCAGGCTCAACTGGAAAATTCTTAATTTTAATATTACATTTGACTCCATAAAATTTTAAAATATGAAAAAAATATTTGTAGTACTTCTTTTAGTCACTGCGCACTTGAGCGTATCCGCACAGAATGACATCTTCGGTAAATGGAGAACTATCGATGATGAAACAGGGAAAGTTAAAAGCGTAGTTGAAATTTATGAAAAAGACGGAAAGGCCTATGGTAAAGTAGTTAAGATTTTCAGGGGGCCCAATGAGGAACAAGATCCAATATGTGAAGTTTGTCCTGGAGATAGAAAAAATGAAAAAATTATCGGTTTGGAAATTATTCAGGGAATGAAGTACGATGCAGGTGATAACGAATGGCAAGATGGTGAAATACTTGATCCTGAAGATGGTAAAACCTACGATTGCGAAATTTGGAGAGATGGTGACAAATTGAAGGTTAGAGGTTACGTAGCGTTCTTTTATAGAACACAAACCTGGGAAAAGGCACAATAAGATTTTGCAACTACAGATTCTAGGTAATCAGGTATTACTTTTGGTAGAAAAAGCCATTTATATCCAAGATCTTGAGGCTATACTAATTGCAGATGCACATCTTGGAAAAGCTACGCATTTTCGAAAAGCAGGGATCCCTGTTCCTAGCCATATCATTGAAACTGAAATCAGTAGATTGAAAACACTCATTGAAAATAATCACCCAAAGAAAGTTTATTTTTTGGGTGATCTTTTTCATAGCCATTTGAATAATGAATGGCAGCATTTTATTGATTTCATAAAATTAAGAGAGGAAATTGAATTTATACTAGTAAAAGGCAATCACGATATTTTACCGGAAATCAATTATCATCATAGTAATTTCACACTTGTTGAGGAGCCTTATAAAGTAGGGAATTTCGTATTATCTCACCACCCTGTTAATTTAGACCACACAAAAAATAATCCAGAACTATTACACATTTATGGACATTTACACCCGGGAATTAAAGTGAAGGGAAAAGCTAGAGCCAGTTTTAATTTACCTTGCTTCCATTTTCAAAAAAACCAATTAGTATTACCTGCGTTTGGTAAATTTACCGGATTGGCTAATATTAAGGTGAAAAAAAGTGATAAGATTTATGCAATTGCCAATGAAAGTATCATTGAGATAAAATAAAGCTTTTTAACTTAAATGACTTTCAGTTAAAAATATTTTTATCCGTAATATATATTATAAACATACATCACGTCCAATAAATCGTGGTTTATATGATATTTTTTTATAAATTTATAGTATTAAATTAATAAGTAAGGGTTACTTCTTTAAGTTTTACAGTATATACCCATGAGGCAAAGCGATGCTGACATCATTTTACAAATCAAAGCAGGTAAGGAATCTGCTTTAGATTATCTGTATAAGAAAAATTACAGAATGATGGTTAGCATGATTTTAAGAAATAATGGTTCAGAGCAAGAGGCTAAGGATATATTTCAAGATGCTTTAATTGTTTTTTGGCAAAAGGCTAAAAGTGAAGACTTTAAATTATCATCTAAAATAAGTACTTATCTCTTTAGTGTCTGTCAGAATCTTTGGAGAAAAGAATTAGACAGGAAACGAAAGTTTGAGGAAAGTGATAAGGAGGATAGTGAAGAAAATACTTTTGAACAACAAGAAATGATTAAAATTATTCATCAATGTATTAATGAGTTAGGGGAATCCTGTAAACAGATATTAACCTATCATTATTTTGACGGTATGTCGATGGATAAAATAGCTGAAAAAATGGGCTTAGCTAATAGTGATACTGCAAAAACTAAAAGATATAAATGTAAAAAGCGGCTGGATGAATTGATTAGATCAAGATACACCGCCAGCGACTTTTTAGACTAACAAACTATGAGTGAAACAAATTATTTTCGCTTAATCGAAGCTTATTTCGATGGGTCCATTGATCCATTGCAAAAGACTATGCTTGAAAGTAAAATTCAAACAGACCCTCTTTTAAAGGCTGAATTTGACCTGCAAAGCAATATAATTGAGGGTATTGCTGATGTTAGAAAACAGCAACTAAAGCATAGACTTTCAGCTATTGATGTAAATGGATCAGGCAGTTTGTTATTAGGTTCTGGAGTAAAATGGTTAACTGCCAGCTTATCTGTTGCAGTAATTTTTAGTGTATGGCTTTATTGGTATACAAACACCTCACAATCAGTGAATACCATTCAACTTCAAAATGAAGATCTATTGGTTTGGAATGAAACTACTTACCCTCCAATACCTAAAGGCAGAAAAAAAAGATTTATATTCACAAAATGCTGACTTTACACAGAAAGAAGAAATCACATCATCTGAAAGAATAGGACAAGCAAAAAGTAGAGAGGAGGAAATAAAAGAAGAGGCTAAAACTGCTAAAGTTAAGCCACAAGCCCTTATTACTTTTCAGGACAATAATTTGTTTTCACCAACGAGTGATAAAGATTTTACAAAAACTGTAGAAAGAGATATAAATAGAAGCATGGTTTCTGAAACTAAAATAGAATTTTTAGAGCCTGTTGAATACAAGGATCAATACCATTACAAATATTTCAATAATAAGCTTTATCTATTTGGAGATTTCAATAACGAACCTTACGAAATTTTGGAGCTTCACAATAAAGGTAAGAAGCAGTTATTCTTAAGTTATCAGCAAACCATATATAAAATTGAAAGCAATAAAACTAACATCACCCCCCTATTAAAGGTAACCGATGAAATGCTGATTTTGGAATTGAATATAATTTTGAATGAGGAGTAAATAATTACTTTCTAATATGATAAGATATTTAAAAAGGGGTCGGAAATTAAATTTCTGACCCCTTTTAAATTTTACACCAAATTAACTTATATCTGATTAGGCTGAAAAGCAATAGGTGCTGCCAAGCAACTATCAGGAATGGCAAAAGCATCAGTCAAAGCAATAGCTTCCTGACGAATATCCCAGCATAATTGGTTCACCACTTTTCTAATGGTTTTTGTTTTTACTCCTTCCATATAACCTTGCTCCAGATACCACCCTCTGTTTTGCTCAATAGTATGTAAAGCATACAGCTGGCATAATTGTGTAAGAGTTTGTTTACTATTTTCATCTTTAGTGTTTTCAATCTGTAACTGAAATTGCTCCAACACTTTTCTTTCAATATAGGCATGCCCGACATTTACTAAATGGTGCTGCGCAACATTAAAAGCATCAAAAGAATCCATTCCATCGTCAATATGGCGTTTTAATCTTTTAGCAGCAGACGCCACTATTTCTCTTTCTCTATATTTAAAAGCATTTAAATGAAACTCAGCGTCTAACAAGTGCTTTTCGTCAGTGCTTCTGGTTATAATAGGGTTTTTCTCAGTAATAGAAGTCTTAGCCTGACTTGCCACATAGTTAAAAACTGTAAACAAATTCATTTCACTAAATTCTTCTTTAAATTCAGTTAACCTGCTTTTTGCCACCAGTTGCATCAATACTGTATTGTCACCTTCAAAAGTAGTGTAGATCTCAGAATCATTTTTTAGGTCATCAATTCTGTTTTCAGATAGATAAGCTTTTCCACCACAGGCTTCCCTGCATTCCTGCAAAGCCGCAGTTGTAAACCAGGTGCCGTAGGCTTTTATACCTGCAGCTAAAGCTTCAATTTCCTTGGCTTCTTCCTCCGTTCTGTTTAAGAACCTCTGCGTAATGTACTGCAAAGCAAAGTGCAAGGCATAACTCTTTGCCAATAATGGCATTAACCTTCTTTGATGCATACGGTAATTCAAAATTGGCACCTCTGCCCCACCTTCCGGCCCAAATTGCCTGCGTTGGTTGGCATATCTTATAGCTATGGTTAAACCAGACTTGGCAGCAGATAGGCCTGATCTAGGAATCCCTATTCTTCCCCCTACTAAAGTGCCTAACATAGTAAAAAATCGCCTATTATCACTTGAAATAGAGCTTTCAAACTCCCCGGAGTCATTCACCTTCGCAAACTTATCTAACATGTCCTCTTTAGGGATTTCCACATTGCTAAAGCTAATTAGGCCATTATCCACTCCGTTTAAACCCATTTTTCTGCCACAATCTTCTATGCTAACGCCCTTCCAAAGTTTACCGTTTTTCTCTCGCAATGGTACAATAAAAGCATTGACTCCAAAATCCTCTCCGTCAATGATGAGTTTAGCAAAAACCGTTGCCATTTCACCATGCAAAGCTGCATTTCCTATATATTCTTTACGGGCCAATTGATGAGGTGTGTTAATAATAAATGTTTGGTTTTCATGATTATAGGTAGCAGTTGTTTCCAGCCCCCTTACGTTAGAGCCATGATTAGTCTCTGTCATAGCAAAGCAACCCGGCAATTCAAGTGTTGCAATATCATTTAAGTATTTTGAATGGTGTTTTTCCGTACCCAGAAAATAAACACTCATTCCCCAAAGTCCGAATTGTACGCCAAATTTTATCACAAGGCTTAAGTCATGGTAGCTCAAGGTTTCCATAATGGTGAAATAACCTTCCATATCGCCTTTACCACCATATTCTTTAGGAAAAGCCCAGCTTCCCAAGCCTTCATTGGCCAATAATTTGCACCACTCCAAAACTAATTCTCGTTGTGCTTTAATACTTTCATTATCCTGATAGGCAAATTCAGGCTTGCTAATAATTGATTTAACTTTTGCAATGAGTTCCGATTGATTGCCATCCAGTATTTTTTGCATTTCAGCCACTTCAAACCTAGAATTGGCTTCATGGCTGGCGGTAATAGTATCATGCTGATCATCAAATATATACCCAGCTTCATTTATTACAAGCCCTAAATTTGACTCTGCATTTTTAATAGAATTAATTATTGGCTCATCAATTTCCTCGGATTGGCCGTTTGCCTGTTCTTTTACTAATGCTAAACCTAGTGTTGTAAGGCTCTGATGACCTTTATCTTTTACTTGTTTAATTGCTTTTTTCCATGATTTAAGCTGCTTAGATGTAGGTGCTTTATTAGAATGAAGGGAGTCTGTTAAAAATTTTCTCTCCTCATCATTTAGCCAATTTTGTTTTTGGATTAGGTCTTCCATTACAGCCATTTCATTAGGAGAAATAGTTAGATCAGACCAAAGCGTGTAATAAAGGGGTAAGAAAATATATAATTTTGGATTCTTTTTAAAATAGGTCGATTGAAGCATATAGTTCTTTAATTGTTAATTAAATTGTATACGCTGATATGAACCCTTAGTTATTGCACCGCTAGATTAATAAAAAGTTGAATTTATTGAATATGGGTATTAAGCTCTTTTCTTTGCTTCGTAAGATTCCTTGTCTACTATAATGGCCTCAAATAACAACTGCTCAATTTCTTTAACATTTATTTGATTAATATTAGTAAATATCATTTTAGTCATTCCTTTGGGATCTGCCATTTGTGCATTTGAAAATAAGCCACCCTTACAAAATCCTAAGGCAACACCTTCCTCCAAGCCACCCCAGGGTATAGTCGCAGGCCAAATATAGCAGACTCGATAATTTAGATAATAAAAAGGCACATTATAGGCTAACTTTTCTGCGCACTCCGGCATGGCATTAAGCACTATTTCCCTTAAAAAATTAACAATCTTTAATTCATCTTCCGGTAAACTGTCGGAAAAGTCAGCCAAATTCCAAAATTTTATTTGTTGTGGATTTCCCAAATTAATTAGATTAAAGTATAAGTAAAATGAATTTACATGGTTCTACGATGAAAACTATTTACTAAAATAATCATATTTTGTACAAAATGAATAAGCTGGTAAGGTTTTTCGATCAATACAATAAAATCAAGGATTGATTTATCTATTTAGTCTAAATAATTAATTGTTGAAAATGAGCTTGTCACAATGTTTTTTATCTGAACATTTGGACTAGCCTAAAGTAAAATTTAAAAAAAAGAACCTATTTTTAAATATATTTGTATCATACTAAATCGATTTTAATGTTCGCAATAGTTGATATAGAAACCACCGGAGGATACGCAGATAAAAACAGAATATGTGAAATTGCTATTATAATTCATGATGGTGAAAAGGTGGTAAAGGAATATCAAAGCCTCATAAATCCTGAAAGAAATATCCCTATTGGAGTACAGGCCATACATGGTATCAGTGATGCTATGGTTATGGATGCTCCTAAATTTTTTGAAGAAGCTAAAACGATTTATGAATTACTAAAAGATAATGTTTTTGTCGCTCATAGTGTAAACTTTGATTACTCTTTTGTTAAAAAGGCATTTGCTGAATTAGGGTTTAACCTCAATTTGAAAAAGCTATGTACTGTTCGTTTAAGTAGAAAAATATTCCCTGGCTACAAAAGCTATAGCTTAGGTAATTTATGTGATCAGCGTGGCATTAAAATAAATGATAGGCACAGGGCTTTTGGTGATGCCATTGCCACCGCTGAACTATTTACTCAATTAGTGGCTGGTGATGTTAATGATCATATAGAAAATACTTTAAAGAAAAATGCCACTAATATTAATATCCCGGAGAATCTGGACAAAGAAATTTATGAAAATTTACCTAATTCACCCGGGGTATATTATTTCCTCAACCAAAAGAGTCAGATAATTTATGTTGGTAAAGCAAAAGATATCAAAAAACGAGTAAGCTCACATTTTGGAGGCAATAAGGCTGAAATTGCTAAACAGGCTTTTCAAAAAGAAATTTATCATGTCGATTATTTACTTACAGGAAACGAACTAATAGCACTATTACATGAGTCGTATGAAATCCGAAAGCATTGGCCAAGGTTTAATAGAGCTCAAAAAAATAATAATCCCGGATATTGCCTATTTCTCTATGAAGATAGGTTGGGCTATAAAAGATTGCAAGTAGGTAGAAAGCAAATAGGGATGAAAACACTCCTACGTTTTTCTAATCATGCAACAGCCTTTCACTATTTGGTAGAAAAAAGCAAAGCTTTAAACATCTGTCCAAAAATGGCAGGTTATCAAAATGCTCCTCATGAGTGTTTCGACTATAAAATTAAGGAATGTGAGGGTGCATGTATAGGTAAAGAATCCATGGTATCTCATAATAACAAAGTAGCCTTATTTATGGAAGGATGTGAACAGGAAAAAAGTGATTACATTCTGCTGGGACAAGGTAAATCAAATGAGGAGCTGTCTGTGATTATGGTAGAAGAAGGGGCCTATTTGGGCTATGGTTTTTTTAGTAAAGAAGAAGCTGTTAATGATTGGGATGATATTAAGCCTTATTTACAACGGTTCCCGGATCATCCTGAAATTTATAAGATTCTGAATAGTGAATCAGCAACGAAAGGACTCAGGAAACTGAAAAAATCTGAATGGATTGAGAAGAAATCAGTGATTTATTGAAATTATCACCTATTTTAAGATAGTTATTATAATATATTTGATGTAGTCAAAAGATTAACTATCTAATTTAATTTTTTCTAAAAACTTCCTAAAACTTAAAAACTCTTCTAATTGTGAATCGGGTACCTTATTCAATTCAAGCACCTCGTAGTAAGAATAAAACAACTGATCAGTAATAGTTGCTCCCATTAATTGATGTAAGATGAGAGATCTTTGACTTAGAAAGAAAATGTTTTTATGAATAGTATTATTGGCCAATATACTTTGATGTATGATATCCTTCAACAAATCTTTTGAAGCGTGCTCATCCAGCCAGTAGAAGCCTTTTTTAGCTAAAATCGACTCTAATTGTTCAATAACACTATTAGATTCAGCCTGGCTCGAGATAAATGCTCTTTTAGGCATTAAATCTGAAAGGGAAGCAGCATTTTCCCAAAAGCTTAAACTAACCGATTTATTTGAGAATAATTTTTGATAAAACTGGTGAAAAGTTGCTTCAACTTCAAATAATTGAATCCCCAGTAAAAGTTCTAGCATTACACCATCCGCATAAGGTGTGATATTAATAATAACCAACTTCCTGCCCTCCGGAAAACCTTGCTCAAAAATATCGTTATCTGCTATTTTAGTATAGTGAAAGTCGTATAAAAAGTTACCCAGATGATCAACAATCTCCTGTTTACTCACCATGCTCTGAATGATTAAGAGTGGAGAAAAATTGTAAGGCACGCTCTTCTGCATAGGTATACTCCTTGCCAGCTTGCATAAAACCTACATGTCCCCCTTTAACAGAAATTTCTAAAGTCACATTTTCCATACTTTCAGCTTCTTCTTTAGGAAAACAAGAATCAGTCAGCATGGGATCATTCATAGCATTTAAAATTAATGTGGGCACTTTAATATTTTTAATATGTGGCAAACATTGAACTTTTTTATAAAAGTCATCCGCATCCTTAAACCCAAAAATTTTTGCAGTATAATGGGAATCAAATTCATGAAAATTCCGGAAAGATTTCCATGGCCTCATCTCTACAAAACCCGGAAATTGTTCGTTTTTCCATGAGATTTTTTTGGTTAGCTTACGCATGAACCTATCCTGATAGAATTTATTCTTTTTCAATGAAAGCATTCGAGAACTGCTATCCAGGTCGCATGGAACACTAACAGCCATTCCTCCTTTAATCTCAGGGTGTAAATTTTCAGCATTTTCACCCAAATATTTCAGTGTAAGACTTCCTCCCATACTAAAACCTGCCATAACAATATTTTTATAGCCTTCGTCTAGCGCTCTTTGAACCACAGTTTCCACATCCTGGGTAAAACCATGGTGATACAAAATCTTGTTCCTATTAATTTCTTCACTACAGCCCCTGCAGTTCCAGGCTAAAACATCATACTTATTTTGATGAAATAGTTTAGCTAAGCCCTTCACATAAGGTCTATGTGAACTACCCTCTAATCCGTGTGAAATTATTATAAGATGCTGGCTTCGGTTTTTTAACCAATCAATATCAAGAAAGTCATTATCAGGGGTAATAATTCGCTCTCGTTGATAGTTAACTCCTTTGATTTTCCTTAACGCACTAGGAATTATGGTTTCCATATGCTGATTAAAAGCATAGTAAGGATTCTTATAGGTTTTGTTGAAGATTAAAGGCATTTTGATCCATTTTTAATAAAATTTAAATTTACAATATTTAAAGTTATTGAAAGTAGATTAAACCAAAAAAAGCCATGTATGCAACAATGGCTTAATTAATGCAAAATAATATTAAATCATCTTAAAATTTTATTACAATCCCTAAGCAGATGCTGAAACACTTTGAGACTTTATTTCATATTCATATAACCATGCCTTTCCTTCTTCCTCAGTATCAAATAATTTCATTTGCCTGCCTGTTGCAGCTATTATTGAATTTAAAATCAAAGTAGATAATTTACTTAAGCCGCAGACTACTGTTGCCTTAGCTTTTGGATTATTCTTTTTTACGGTTTCTTTAATTTTAGATAATAAATCTTTGTTAAACCTGGCATTAGTAGCATTTACACATGAAAGAACAGATTTATCAGGAAACTCAGCTACTAAACCCTGCACTTTGTCAAAAGTAGGAATCGCCTCATTACCTGCTGTGTCTTCAATGTTGGTATATACCATTTTGATACCCTTATAATCAATTACCTTAGCATAAGACATAATATTATTATTTATTGATTTTTTATAACATATTTAACTGAACCGAAATAAGTAATTATTTATTTCATATAAAACTATTTCATCAAAAATTTTCTACTATTTATCCTCTTATGTAAGAATTTAACTATTTATAAATTATTTCAACAACTTTAAGACTCATTTTCTTTACTTTGCATAGAATGATATAAAGTTCGATAAAGACAAACGCTACAAATAATTAGTTTAAACTCACTTTCATAATAATCTAAAATGAAAATAAATCATATAACGCTCATTCTCCTGTTAATATTTACTGCATGTAAGTCGGGTCAAAAAGCTACTGACTCCACACCAAAACTAAATGAAGTACAAAAGGCATTAGTAGATAAAGAAAAATATAGTGGTTTTATCAATTATTACTGGGATTCGGAAAAAGGAAAAATTCTCTTAGAAATTGATAGATTCGATCAAGAGTTTCTTTATGTAAATTATTTATCAGCCGGAATTGGTTCCAATGATATTGGCTTAGATAGAGGACAAATTGGAGATTCCAGAATTGTAAAATTTAAGAAGATTGGAAATAAAGTTTTTCTTTTCCAGCCCAATTATCAATATAGAGCAAGTACTTCAAATGCTGCTGAAAAGAAATCCGTTGAAGATGCATTTTCTCATTCTATTATACATGCTTTTGAAATAGAAGCCTCTGAAGATTGGTCCGTTGTGGTTGATGCTACAGATTTTTTCTTGAGAGATGCTCATGGTGTTTCCCAAAGATTGAAAAGCCAAAGAGAAGGTTCTTATAGTTTCAACAAATCAAAATCGGCTTTTCATAAAGAGGGCTCGGGCAATTTCCCAAAAAACACTGAGCTGGACTTCTGGATTTCCTTTAACGGAGAACCATCTGGAAGAGAAATCAGATCAGTAGCCCCTGATGCTCAAAATATCACTGTTCGCCAACACCACTCTTTTGTAGAATTACCTGATGATGATTTTACTCCCAGAAAATTTGATGTGAGAGCAGGTTATTTCGGGACTGGTTTTAAAGATTACAGTGTACCGATTTCTGAAGATATTAACCAACGCTTTATTAACAGACATAGATTAGTAAAAAGTAATCCTGGCGCAGCTAAGAGTGAAGTGATAGAACCTATTATTTACTACCTGGACCCTGGCACACCTGAACCTGTTAAGTCTGCCTTGTTAGATGGTGCTAAATGGTGGAATGAAGCTTTTGAAGCTGCCGGCTACATAAATGCTTTTCAGGTAGAAATGCTGCCGGAAGATGCCAATCCCCTAGATATTCGCTATAATGTTATTCAATGGGTGCATAGATCAACCAGGGGCTGGAGTTATGGTGCCAGCGTGGTTGACCCCAGAACAGGTGAAATATTGAAAGGACATGTGAGTTTAGGTTCATTGAGGGTAAGGCAGGATTATTTGATAGCTACCGGGCTTTTAGCTCCCTATGCCGAAAATGAAGATAGTCCTTTGATGGAAGAAATGGCAATTGCAAGACTCAGACAACTCTCTGCTCATGAAATTGGTCATACTCTTGGCCTTGCACATAATTATATAGCCAGCACGAATGATGATGCTTCTGTGATGGACTACCCTCACCCTAAAATAGCATTAGATGATAAAGGCAATATTGATATCTCAAATGCTTATACTTCCGGTATAGGAGAATGGGATAAAATAGCAATAAGATATGGCTATGAACAATTTTCAGAAAATGAAGAGGCCAGTTTAGAAAGCATTTTAGAAGATGCAGCTGAGAAAGGAATAAGGTTTATATCTGATCGCGATGCCAGAGCCACCGGTGGCGCACATCCTTTTGCCCATTTGTGGGATAATGGTAAAGATGCAGCCGTTGAACTTAATAGAATACTTGAAATCAGAAAAATAGCAATTAATAAACTAGGTGAAAATGCGATAAGACAAGGTGAACCTTTTGCTAAAATTCAAGATGTTTTAATTCCTATTTACTTCCTTCATCGCTACCAGGCAGAGGCAGCCGTAAAACTTATTGGAGGACTAGACTATAGCTATAAAGTTAAAGGTGATAATCAAAGTGCCATGAAAGTAGTAGCTCCGCAATGGCAAATGGAAGGCTTAAACAGTTTACTCAATGCCGTATCTCCGGAAAATTTAGCCTTGCCCGAAAGTTTAATGAATGAGATCCATCCAAGACCATTAGGATTTTACGATAACAGAGAGCTTCTTAATGGCCGTACCGGTGTAACTTTTGACCCTCTAGGCGCTGCCGAGCAAGCATCCTCCATGGTGTTTGAACTACTACTTCATTCCGAAAGAATGGCACGTTTAGTAGAATTTAATAGTAGAGATAGTAAGAACCCTGGTGCAAAAGCAGTATTGGACAAAGTATTTGAGGCAGTTTTTGATTCGAAAGATCTCAACTCCTATCAGAGTGCCATTCAAATGACAGTTCAACATACCTATGTGATGCAATTAATGAAAGCGCTGCAGAATGGTAGAAATTCTGCTTTAACTCAGGCAGAGTTATTCGCTCAACTTAACATCATTGATCAGCATTTAGGAAGTAGAAATGCAAGAGGCAATAATCAAAAAATGGCTCATGCAGATTATCTAAAACATCAAATCAAATTATTTAAGGAAAAACCAATGGAATACAAGGTGCAGCGGTCAAATGACTTACCCCCTGGAAGCCCCATTGGTGATTTTGATTATTAAATAGTAAGACCTTCATAACAAAGTAAAAAGCCAGGCTATTTTAAAATAGCCTGGCTTTTTATTATTCCTAAGTTATAACACATCAACAATTTAGGTTGGTAACTGTCTAATCCTAAATCCAATCCATATACATCATATAATTCTTGGTTGTTCTATCAAAGATTTTACGTAATTCCGGATCAATCATCTTTACTTTTAATATTAATGCATCTCAAACAACGAGTTCTATTCGTATAATTTTTTTATTTAATATTAAATTTATTATATTTATACTACTCGAGGATTAGTTTGATTGTTATTTCGGGAGTGGACAATGAAAATGAACATAACCATAGGGAATAGCTTAAGATTGATCAATTTGATTGTTCTACTAATTCTATCAATTTCTATTCTTTGCTCCTCACCCTTTGCACAACTTAAAATATCGGATTTTGAGAACGTCACTCATTATGACATAGAAAATGGTTTACCTTCTTCCTCCGTACAGCAGACTATAGAGGACAAACTTGGATTTTTATGGATAGCGACAGATGAAGGTGTTTCCAGGTTTGACGGTACTCATTTCATGAACTTCAAGCATTATAATCATAACAATGCTCAGCACAAAATCAATACAGTTCATACACTTTTTATGGATAAGAGCAATAATAAGTTGTGGATTGGAAGTGATGAAGGACTTCTTTACACTTCAATTGACACCCTAAATTTCAAAAAGTATGAAAAGGAAGGCACTTTCTCTTTAGAATATAGCAAAAAAGTACTTTCACTTTTTGAAAGTGATGACAGTAGGTTGTGGGTGGCAGGTTCTAGCGTATTATATAGTATAAACTTAAATGTGATTAATCAACAATCAATTTTTTATTACAATAAGATTCCAATGCTCAGTGAACCCTTTACACAAATAACAAATATTGCACAAGACCAATGGAATAAACAAATTTTTTGGTTAAGCACTACAAAAGGTCTTATTCGATTTAATAAAATAACAGAGGAATGCATGGCTTTCAGGTACAATAAAAAACCTGAATTGAATGAAAATAGTATCCGAAAAATACATGTGACTCAAAATCAAATTTACTTAGGAACGTGGTCTGCAGGATTGATCGTATTCGATAAAGAAAAAGAAACATTTAGTAAACCACTAAATGCTCAATTCCCTAATTCCCATAATACAATTAATGATTTATATTTTGACAAGCATAATCTTTGGGTAAGTACTATAGATGGATTAGTGCAATATGATTGTGCTATCCAAAAAGTGATCCAAGTACAGCCTCATGATTTTGAAAGAGGAATAATAAAAGGAGTTTCTTTTGTGGACTCAAGAGGAATTATATGGTTTGGAAATCCACTTGGTTTGTTCAAATATTCAAGTAAAAGTAATTTTCACTTTCTCCAGCTGGAAAATCGATCAAAAGTGCAGGCACCTATGATTACCAGAAAGATACTCTTAATGAATGGGATGTATTATGTGGCTGGCTATAACAGCTCCGGTATTTATAAAATCAACCCCGATAATTACGATGTTGAAGTTATCAAATCCCCTCTATTTAGACTTCATAATTTTGGCTATGTAATAATGGATATGGTAAAAATGCCTGATAACAAACTTTTAATCGCATCTGATAAACAGTTGTTTATTTTAGATACTAAAACTGAACAATGCACATTATCAGCCTTACAAATTGATCATCCAAACCCTTCTATACAAAGCATAGTAAAAGATGGAAATGACAAGTATTGGGTAGGAACTAGAAAAGCAGGGTTATTCAAAGTTGATTTCGACACAAATACAATCACTTCCTTTAAAGAAAAATTCAATGAATTCAAAAACGATAATTTTGTATGGATCAATAGGCTTTATATAGATTCCAAAAATAAACTTTGGATTGCCAAAGGATCTTTTACGGTGCTTGACCTAGACGAGGAAGTTATTCATAATCTAAATTTGAGTAACGACACACCTTATTATCAAGATGTCCATGGAATTCTAGAAGACAGCCAGGGACGAGTATGGATGGCAGGTGGACGGTGGGGACTTGGATACATGGATTTTAGAACTTTTACAAGTGGAATTAAGCACAAAATTGACGGAAATTTTTATGGTATTTATTCCCGTAACGATAGCACATTCTGGACTATTGGTGATAAACAATTAGGCGAATTAAATCTGAATTCCTTGGAACATAACTGGGTTACTTTAGACAACACGAATAAGAATATTAGACCAAAAGGACCTATTATCACAAATGGTACAGGAGAGTACATTGTGGGATGTGAAAATGGGATATTGATACATAATATTAGCTTAGAAAAAGATGCCAGTTCACTTTCAGCACCTTATATTTCAGCTATTGCTGTAAATGAGAAGCCCTACTTTAAAGGTAGAAATTTAAATAACCGCGTCTTCAATTTCCATAGTAGCACTACACTTATTACAGTTAAATTAAGTGCTTTAAATTTCAATTCTACAGAAGGTGTAAACTACAGTTATAAAATTAAAGACAATTGGATTAAGACAATACCAGGAGATGAAATTAACTTTACAAATCTACCACCTGGTAACTACGAATTTCATCTTAGAGCAGACAACCTACAAAAAAGCCCATTGCAAAGTACTGCTACTTATCAATTCAATATTTTACCTCCATTTTGGAAGACCTGGTGGGCTTTTCTAATTTACATTGGGTTATTTTCGGGATTGGTGTGGTGGTTTTACCGTTTTCTAGTATCTCGTAAATTAGCTGTAGCTGAAGGCCATAGGCTAAACGAAATCAATCAACTAAAAACCAGTCTTTACACAAATATCACCCATGAGTTCAGAACACCTTTAACCGTAATATTAGGAATGACCGATTCCTTGAAAGCGAATGGAAATGATAAAAGCAAGCCATTAGAAATGATTGAAAGGAACGGTAACAAATTGCTTCATTTGGTGAATGAAATGCTGGACCTTGCCAAGTTGGAAAATGGCCGTATGGAATTACATATAGTAACGGCTGATATTATATCATTCATCAAATACATCTGTGAGAGCTTTTATTCTTTTGCAGAAGATTCAAATATCAAACTGATAGTCAACTCGGAGATTGATGAATTAACAATGGATTTTGATAGTGCCAAACTATCAACTATAATCTCAAACCTGCTTGCAAATGCCATTAAATTCACGCCAGAAGGTGGGGAAATATTAATTCACTTAAATCAGAGCTCAGAAAAAAATGCCGATTTCTTCTTTGTAAAGTTCAGTGACAACGGCATAGGTATTTCAGAAGAATCGCTACCCCATATATTTAGTAAATTTTATCAGATTGAAAGCAGTTCTTCCCAGTATATCGAGGGTACGGGTATAGGGCTCGCACTATGTAAGGAACTTGTCGAACTGATGGGAGGCACTATTGCTGTAAAAAGTAAACTGCACCGAGGTAGCGAGTTTCTTGTAAAGCTCCCAATTAAGAAAACAGCTAATAAAACGTCTGATCTCCCCATTCCTTTGAAACCAAGATTTCCTCATGTGAATAAAGAACAACATTTAGTCCTACCCATATCAGATGAAGATAGTAATTTACCCTTGGCCCTTATAATTGAGGATAGTGCAGATGTTGCCTATTATTTAAATAGCTCGTTAAAAGGGAAATATAGGATCATATATGCTCAAAATGGTAAAATAGGTTTGGATATGGCATACAAAAATATACCAGATGTAGTTATTTGTGATGTAATGATGCCTGAAAAAGATGGATTTGAGGTTTGTAATACCTTGAAAAGCGATGAACGCACAGATCATATCCCAATTATAATGCTTACAGCCAGGGGCAGTGATGATGATCGACTTTCAGGACTTTCCCATGGTGCAGATGCTTATTTAACTAAGCCTTTTAATGTAAAGGAATTACATATCCGTCTTGACAAATTGATTGAGTTGAGAAAAAGAATGATCAGTAAACTATCCGCTGATGGTTATAACTCACTTTTAAAAAGTGAAATTGAAAACCCTGAAGCCAATTTTTTGAAAAAGGCCATTACGATTATTCATAATGAATTGGACAATGGCCTCTTTGATTCCAAGAATCTGGCACGCAGTTTACATTTAAGTGATTCTCAACTCTACAGAAAGCTGAAAGCTATTAGTGGCAAATCTACTGCTGTTTTTATACGGTCAGTGCGCTTGCAAAAAGCTAAAGATCTTATTCAAACTACAAACAAAAATATTGCTGAAATAGCATATGATGTGGGCTTTAACGATCCATCGTGGTTTAGCCGTGCATTTAAGGAAGAATTTGGTTTTGCACCCAATACATTGCACAAATAGCGTACAATTATTATTACCTTTTTAAAATTCCTTTTAACACCTCAATTCACGCCATTGCTAATTCACATTTTGTTAAATGGTAGCTCTCTTGCAATTACATTACTTATCTGAGTTCGATTCTTACTCATGATTCAATATCACTATGTATTCTGAGTTTCGAATAAAAATTAGAGGTAAAAAGGCAGCTATTACAAAGAATTTCTATTTAGAAAGTTGCTATTTGTATAGGGTAGAAGAATAACCTTTCTGTTAAATCCATCATACTTACACTGCCCTACCTGCTCCATTTAAGTTACTATAAAATCGAAAGCAAATCTTGTCTTTAGAATTCTATGAAAATTTGAATATAGAAAAACAGTGTCAAATGCAGGTTATTCATAGGAATTCCTTCTGCCTTATTGGCCAGATGCATAAATAGTCCTAGCATTTGAATAAATAGTTACACTCTTTACACTTCATCCACCTTAGATTTATATCAAAGTTTAAGAAAACTTTACGACTAAAAAATAAAGGAAACCATATGAAAGACGAACTGCTTTCAGCATTAAAGCTTTTAAAAATAGCTTACTTACTCCTTTTATTAGTAACAGTAGCTGGACTTTTCGCTTACATTTTAGACCAAAATCCGTCATTAATAAAGTTTAAAAACCAAGACTATGAAGTTACCTGGAGGCCGAAATCAATTGAAACAGATCTTCCTGTCGGTGAAGAGGGAGAGATTATTACTTATGGTTTTCAATTAATTGTAAATACACCTAAGCTAATTGGCCCCTTAGCCAGTGACAAAAATATGTGGTTTGCAGGTAATAAACTTTCATGTAATAACTGCCATTTAAATGCAGGAAAGAAGATTGGATCCGGATCTTTTGTAGGTGTAACTAATCGTTTCCCGCAATTTCGGGGCCGGGAAAATAAGATAGGGACAATTGAGGAACGAATAAACGGATGCATGGAACGAAGTATGAATGGAAAAGCTCTACCAATAGCCAGCAAAGAAATGCAATCTATAATTGCTTATATGGCCTGGCTTAGTGAAAGTGTTCCAAAGGACATGCAAAAGCTCTACAAAGGACATTTAACAATAAATATCCCTAATCGAAGGGCGGACACCTTACAAGGGCGAGATTTATACATTGCAAAATGCGTGGTGTGTCATCAAGACAACGGAAAAGGTACATTAAAGCCTCAGGATGACGGCTACCTCTACCCTCCTTTGGGTGGTCAATACTCTTTTAATGACGGATCCGGAATGAATCGCGTTATAACTGCTGCGCAATTTATAAAAGGCAATATGCCATTTGGTGCAACTTATGATAACCCCTTAGTGACTGATGAAGAAGCCTATCATTTAGCTGCTTACATCAACACTTTTGACAGACCCTCAAAAGCAAACAAAGACGCTGACTTTCCAGATAAAAAGTTGAAGCCAGCATCAACACCATATGGACCCTGGGCTGATAATTTTTCAGCTGAACAGCATAAATACGGCCCATTTCAGCCAATTTTCAATTACTACAAAGAGAAGTATAATATAAATAAAACAAAATAAAAGCAAATAAATAATAACCATAAATTTTAAAATCATGATTAAAAGTAAAAACAATTCAAGACGCAAATTTATCGGAACAATGGTAGTAGGAGCCTCTGCGGGGCTATCATTATTGTCGAACCCTGCTAAGGCGCTAAATTCGGGATTTTTTAAAACAATTGAAGCTTCATCAGGCCAAAACACCGATGTTTTATTAAAAACTGTTGGCAAAATGAAGCATCCTGTTGCTTATGATGTTTCACAGCCTGTTCATTGGGGCCTCACTTGGTCCAACGTATACTACATGACTAATGAGGAAACGGGGGTTGCTAATAAAGAGCTAGGTGTTTTAAATGTATTGCGACACCATGGGATAATATTCTCACTTAAAGATGAAATGGTTAAAAAATACAAACTAGGTGAAGTATTTGGTTACAATGATCCAGTATCAAACAAGCCCGCTCTAAGAAACCCTATGTATGAACCTGGAGAAGGCGACATGCCAATGCCAGTACTTACAGGAATTAAAGGGTTGCAGGAAAAAGGTGCTAAATTCTGTACATGCAACATGGCTTACAAAGTATACAGTGGAGTGGTAGCCCAAAATATGGGACTTAAACCTGAAGATGTATATAATGACTGGGTCGCCAACAAAATTGATGGCGTTGAGCTCGCACCTTCAGGCGTGTGGGCTTTGGGAAGGTTGATGGAAAATGGAATTACATACATTGATGCCAGTTTAGGTTAAATGCTAACGGTGACATGGTAACCACCTGGTGGCTCAAAGTCCGTCCGGTGAATTGCTACCGTCATTTCACTTTATGTATTCACAAAAAAAATATCAAAATGAAAAAGTTTTATTTAAGTCTGTTTTTTAGCATCACTATGATGTTCGCACAGGCTCAGAGTGAAAAAATGAGAGCTGTATTTGAAGTCACCAGTTCGGACATCAATGTGCAAGAATCTGCAGTCAGACATGTAAAAGGCATGGCAGAAGCATATCCTGATGCGGAGTTTGAGCTGGTTGTTTATGGAGGTGCGCTGCCTATGTTGTTAAAGGCCAGGTCACCGGTAAAGGCAGAAATTGAAAAGCTCGTTAATGTTGACAATGTTTCGTTGCGTGTCTGCGCCATTGCCATGGAAAAACATGAACTCACAGAACAAGACTTGATTAGCGGGGTGAAAACTGTCCCCAACGGTATAGTTGAGGTTATTCTAAAGCAAAACGAAGGCTGGGCTTATATCAAGGAGTCTAACTGAACAATGTGATCTAATGTAGAAACCTCTCGTGTGCCAAGCCCCTTGTCATGGTGTGAGTAAATAAATCATCTCATAACTGAATGTGTGTTTGGTATGAAGAAAATTGTAGGATGAATATAAATATGTCTGTCGACTTTAAAAAATGGAAATATTAGGATATATATCAATTTTTATGGTAGGCCTTGTACTCGGTACATTAGGAGGTGGTGGGTCTATATTATCGGTTCCTATTTTGGTGTACCTATTTTCTATGGAGGCAGCAATGGCATCAGCCTATTCGCTGTTTATTGTGGGAATTACCAGCATGGCCGGAAGTATTTTGAAGTTCCGCACAAAAATGGTAAACCTGAAAACCTGTTGTATTTTCGGTATACCTTCAGTTATCGCTATTTTCTCCACACGAAACTGGATCGTACCGGCCTTGCCAGACGTGATTCTTCAGATAGGAAGCTTTCAGTTTACAAAGCGCGGGTTGATACTCGGTTTATTTGCCTTATTGATGATTTTGGCCTCTTTTTCCTTAATTAACAAAAAAAGTAAGCCCGAAGCAAATGGACAATATTACACTTTCTTCCTTATGCTGGCTGGTACTCTTGTGGGTTTGCTCACTGGTCTGGTCGGAGCAGGAGGTGGTTTTCTCATTATTCCGGCACTTATTTATTTGACGAATCTCGATTTCAAGCAAGCCGTTGGTACGACTCTGGTGATTATCACAGTTAATTCTTTGATAGGGTTTCTTGGTGATGTTATTAACTATTCGGTAAACTGGACTTTCCTTCTAATGATCGCAAGTCTCGCCATTCTAGGTATTTTTGCCGCATCGAAGTTAACACAAAAACTAACAAACCATACGTTGCGAGTGGCATTTGGCTGGTTCGTTTTATCTATGGGTGTTTTTATCCTTTTTAAAGAGAGTGCTTTGGTCTTTTTTTCAATTAAACCCTAACTATATAGCCAACAGTTGCAAAGAACTTTTGTATGTCATTATTCTTATATCTCGATTAAATTAATAAATCCAACACTATGAAAACATCATGTATAGAATTATTTAGGATGGAGCACCTTGGAGGTGCAAATACCGACAAAGCAATCGATCCTTCAATTGACCAGAATGTTTCAGATAAAACCTTGCAGTCAACAAGCTTTAGTGAACTTAACTCAAGAGAAGATCCCCGAATCGTGAAATAAGCAACAGCTGACAAGAAGCCGATATAAGATACATCTTTAGAGAAAGACTATCCATAGGCAATTAATATTTTAACTCTAACATAAACTAAATGAAACGCCACATAAACGACTTACATTACCTTTTAGTCACTTCTCTTATTTGCCTATCGGCTTGCCAAAATGCCGAAAAACAAACAGAATACGGCAAAGCCACCCAAGAATTAATATCACTAGTGGAGAGTGAGCCTGAGCTAAAGTCGATGCTTCAGACATCAATTGAAAAAGCAAAGGAAATAAACCCTGACACGAATACAAACCCAGCGCAGAGCCTCGAGGATTATTACGAATTTGTTTCCTTGGCTGAGACGGCCATGCCCTGGGCACTATTGAAGAATGAGTCATACACGGAAATCTTTGATAACACTATACAAAGCCTTTGTTACTTCTACTTTCTGATAGATCAACCACTTCCTGATCTGAAAGATAAAGGGCTGGTCAATAATTCATTGCAATACTATGAGCAGTTTGCATCATGGTTAGTCACATTTAGCAGATCGTGGGGCAGCTTTCTGGATAGCAAAGATTCCTGGAATAACCAGTATTATCAAATAGCTCTTAATGACCCCAACTTTGGCCTTCAACACGGATGGTATGAAGATGCTTCCAACTGGTCAACCTTTAACGAGTTTTTTGCCAGGTATTTGAAATCACCAGCCATGCGTCCTATCGCTTCCCCGGAAGTTGATTCTGTTGTTGTATCGTTTGCAGATTCACAACCTCAGGGTATATGGGCTGTTGACAGTAATTCTTACCTGATAGTTAAAGATGGTGTACCTGTAAAATCTGCTACTTTAAGGTCTATTTCAAATTTGATTGGACGGGATAGTGAATACAAAGATGCCTTTGCCAATGGAACATTTGCACATTCCTTTTTAAATGTGAATGATTATCACCGCTACCACTTCCCGTTGAGTGGTACGGTGAAGGAGATGCGCATAATTCAAGGCACAAATCCTACGGGAGGCATGTTGTGGTGGGATGCTGAAAATAAACGCTATGCATTTAACCCGACAGCAAAAACCGGATGGCAAACTGTAGAAACAAGGGGATGTATTATCCTTGAAACAGATGAATATGGGTTAGTAGCACTCTTGCCAATTGGAATGGTAGCCATTGGGTCGGTTAACTTCGAAGAAGTTATCACAGTTGGCACCCGAGTTGAGAAAGGTGATATGCTCGGGCATTTTGCTTTTGGTGGATCTGATTTCATCATGATTTTTCAGGAAAAGGTGAACTTCACCCTTGATGCTCCAAAACAAGCAGATGGTAAGGTTTATAAACACATGCTCATGGGAGAGAAATTGGGCTTTCTTAGTAAAAGAATTCTGATTCCATGACGGCTTGATACACTGTTCCCTTGACAATATTTTATTATTAAAATACTCATGAACATAGAAATCATTATCAATCAACAAAATATATGATTTAACAGAAAGACTAATAAAATTAAACTTACTGACATGAAAAATTTAATTAGAACTATCGTCTCCTTTATTATTATTCTGATATTGATCCATCAACACGCAGAAGCACAAAATAAAATCACAGGTAAGGTGAAGGACGCAGGCAGTAATCCTCTTTCCTATTCTAATGTCTTGCTACTTCAGCCCAATGATTCTACTTTGGTAAAGGGTACCGTGTCAGATGAAGATGGAAGTTTCGAAATTGAAAATATTGATGATGGCAGTTATATCCTTCAGACCTTGATGATGGGCTATCAGTCCTCCTATCAAACAGTGGATTTAATAAATCAAAAGTCAAGCTTAGCACTTAATATTATAATGAATGAGGATACCCAAAGTCTTGATGAGGTAGTGGTAAAAGCTCAAAAACCATTATATGAGAAAAAAGCAGACCGTACGGTGGTGAATGTGCAAAGCCAGATTACATCCTCTTCAAAATCAGTTTTAGATGTATTGGCTAGAAGCCCGGGAGTAATTGTCAACCAGCAAAATAACAGCATTTCAATGTTTGGGCAAAATGGTGTAGGTATTATGATCAATGGGAAACTAAGTCAATTGCCCATAGAGGCGGTTGTGCAAATGCTCAATGGTATGAATGCATCAAATATTGAAAAAATAGAACTAATCACTTCTCCCCCATCAAAATACGATGCAGCAGGTGTGGGCGGTTTAATCAATATTGTAACCAAAAAAACATCAAATTTAGGCACGAATGGTATTGCATCAGTGACTGGCGGTTACAATCAGGGAAAAATATTGGCTGGTAATCTGAGCTTGAACCACCGCCAGGATCGAATAAATTATTTTATTGAATACGGGAACCGTACGGACGATAATAGTCAACTATGGTTAGAAAACAGAACACTTTATGGAGATAACTTCGACCAGACAATCAATATTGAACAGGACAGGGAATTTAATGTGACAGAACAAAACCTTCGTGCAGGGCTTTCCTATGATCTAAGTAACAAAACTACAGTCAATTTATTAGCTACAGGACATAAGCGCAACTGGTATATGGACGCCATGACAAATAACATCCAAAGGGCAGCTCCAGATTCTACCATTATTACTACTATGGAGTTAAATGAAAGCAATGTCTTGATGGATGCCATGATTGGTCTTGGGGTTGAGCACCGGTTTAATGCGCAACATGCTCTCGATGCCCATTTTGACTATTTATATTTTGTAAATGATAACCCCTCAAATTATGATATTGCAACTCAAATAAATAATGGAATAGCTAATGAAGCATTATTAAAGGTCACAAAAGACACCCCATTAAATATTAAGGTCAGTAAAATTGACTATACCAACCTTATCAGTGATCAACTCAAATTACAAACAGGTGCTAAAGCAAGTCTTTCCGAATTAGAAAATAATGTAATCGTAACAGACTTTGAACAAGAGCAATGGACCATCAATAACAGGTTCACCAGCTTAGCTCAATTAAAAGAGGATGTTTGGGCTGGCTATGTATCATTGGATTGGTCTCTTTCCGATAATTTAAAGATTTATAGTGGGTTGCGCTATGAATACACCGAAACCTATTTAAGCGAAGGAGATAATAAAGGATTAGTGGACAGAGCGTATGGCAACTTTTTCCCGAACTTTACGATTTCCAATAAACTGGCTGAAGAAAGTAATGTTAGTCTAGCTTATTCCAGAAGAATTACCCGCCCAAGTTTTAATGAAATTGCACCTTTTGTATTTTTTAGTGGGCCTAATACATTTTTCGCAGGAAATCCGGCTTTATTTCCAGCCATTACAGATGGCCTAGACTTGAGTTATCAATTAAAAAGCTGGTGGGTTTCGGTGAAATATAATATGACTGAAAATCAAATACAGCAACTTCAACCGGAAACCAATGCTGAGACTGGTGAACAAATATATCGTAGCCAAAATATGGATTATTTCAATAGCTGGGTCATCACCTCCAGCTTACCAATTGTTCTTACTTCCTGGTGGGAAATTCATAATGATATTTCCCTCAATTACCAGTCTTTTAAAACACACAATGAGTATAAAGAAGAGGGTTTTACCTGGAATGCCAACTCCATATTTACCTTTACTTTACCAAAAGACTTTACAATTGAAGCTTCCGGAAACTACTTTTCGGCTCAGTTCATGGGCTTATGGAAGAGTCAGCCATATGGCCAAGTAGATTTGGGGTTAAAAAAATCATTTAAAAAAAGCAGCCTTTCATTTTCATTTATTGATGTATTTGATTCTTTCGCCCCTTACGATATTGACGGCCGTATTTTAAATGGTCAAGGCGTTACCAATTTCGATATGGAACTTAATATTCGATCTGTCAATGTTACCTATACCAAAACATTTGGCAATAATAAGTTAAAATCTGTAAACCTTAACTCAGGATCTGAAGATGAAAGAAACAGAGTGAACTAGAAGAACGTCAAATAAAAACAAAACTATTCAATCTAATACAGGCACCTTTTGAAATGATATTATTTGCCTATCTATTCTATTGAAACAAACCTGACTTATGGAGAACAGAAATAGCTTATCGAGTATCGCTTTAAATTGATAGCCAATTTACAGAAACTTATAGGACCAACAACTGGTGTAATCAACATAAAATTTGCCGGCAGCGAGCTCTCATATAAAATTGTCCATTAAATGAAAATCAGAAATTAGCATATGAATTTTTGTTGCCTTAACTAAACGCCTCCCTCCTTTTGGAAACCTTTAAAATAAATAGTTCCAATAGAAGATAAAGTAAAAGTATGTCAGGCTGACCTCGAAGGAGCTGGATTCGTATACGACAGATCATGAAAATTCTTCAATCCTCAATCCAATCCTTATACATCATATAATTCTTGGCTGTTCTATCAAAGATTTTATGCATCTCAGCATCTATTTTCTTTACCTTTTTAGCAGGCACGCCAGCGTAAATAAAGCCTGATTCCACAATAGTATTTTCCAAAACCACAGCACCAGCAGCCACAATTGATTCTGATTGAACCACAGCATTATCCATTACAATGGCTCCCATTCCTACCAAGGCTCTATCTTCTACAGTACAACCGTGTATAATTGCCTGATGACCAATAGAAACATCATGACCAATAGTGGTAGAAGCTTTTTGGTAGGTACAATGAATAATGGCACCATCCTGAATATTGGTTCTATCACCTATTCTTATACTATTGACGTCACCGCGTACCACTGCACCCCACCATATACTACAGGATTCACCTATTTCCACATCTCCCACTATTACAGCATTGTCTGCAACAAAGGTATTTTTACCTATTATAGGAGAAACACCCTTACATTTTTTTATTATTCCCATATAAAATATAATCTTATTGACACAAATTTAAAAACCGATAAAATAAAGTTAAAAATACAATTAAAGTATGAACATATTAATTGAAAAATCGTTATTCTCACATTCAATAATGAAAACCATTAATAACTATGAAAATTTTAAAAACAACAAGTATTTATGCAATTGCACTACTGGTAGCTGTAGCTTGTACTTCAAATCCTAAAGGCGATGAGGCTGAAACAAGCGAAGCGAAAGAAGTAACAGAGAGTGAAGGAATAGAATTGAAAGTATCTAATGAGGATGCCGAAATGGAATTTGTTGGAACAAAACCAACAGGTAGACACTATGGTAATATCACTTTAACTGACGGAACTATTAAAGTTGCAGACGGTAAAGTTACTGGTGGAAAATTAGTTTTCGACTTAAATCAAATAACAATTACTGATTTGCAGGATGATGAAGAAAATCATGCTAAATTAGTAGGTCACTTACAGTCAGACGACTTTTTTGATGCAGCTAATCACCCGAATGTAACTTTTGAAATAGTTTCAGTTAAGCCTTTAAACGGAAACGGTGATGCTTCTTATGAGTCTTATAAAGAAGATATGGAGCAACCGGCAGAAGGAGAGAAAATAATGGAAGTAGAAGATTATGAGTTAGAAGGTGCTACGCACGAAATTACTGGTAATTTAACCATGAGAGGTAACACTTTAGCAATTACTGTTCCTGCTAAAGTGAATGTAACTGAAAATTCAGTAGAAGCTTTCACCAATTTCAGCATAGATAGAACTAAATGGGGTTTAATGTATGGCGATGAATCTAAAGCTGTTGATAAAGCAAAAGATCAATTCATTTACAATACAGTAGGAGTAGGCTTCAATGTGAAAGCAACTGCCGAAAATATGTAATCTTTAAAAAATTTAATAAAAGCCTTGCCTTTCGGTGAGGCTTTTTTTTTGATCAATAATTACTGAAAGTTTGAGAGTGCTGATTGAATAATGCAGGAATTATTAGCACTTTTGTATCACATTATCCCAATCATTAAATTGAGAATTAAGCTACCTTTTACGCACGAAAAAATCAGTAGACTCCTGGAGTGGGCTAATCAACAGCCATTTTTTTGCTATTTTAATCCTCAACAAACGGCTGACTATCCTCATAGTACTTTTCAGCATCAACTTGTAATTGGAAATGAATCAATTTCGTTCAATCCTACCAACTATTTTAACTCATTGGAAAAATTTATAGCTAAACATCCTAAAAGAGCTTTATATGGATACTTTTCTTACGATTTAAAAAATCAGATTGAGCAATTAAGCAGCGAGAATATTGAAAACATAAACTGGGACTTATGCGGTTTTTTTATTCCTGATTGTATCATTAATTTTTCAGATGATATATTGGAAATTGAATCAGAAGAGGCTGAGTATTACAAATCTATTATTCAAAACCTTCTTTCATTAGACACCAATTCAGTATCCATCAAAAATTCAGCTATAATTATTTCGGCCACCACCTCAAAGGAGGAGTATCTTCAAACAGTTTTAAAACTTAAGAATCATATTTTGGAAGGAGATATCTACGAAATTAATTATTGCATAAATTTTAATGTATCATGCTCTCATTTCAATGCAATTGATATATTTCTAAAATTAAGCAAACACTCCCCTACTCCATTTGCCAATCTACTAAAATGGAAAAAGCAGTATGTTTTAGGTGCCTCTCCTGAAAGATTTATTAAACTTAAAAACAGTGAATTAATTAGTCAGCCTATTAAAGGCACAGCAAGAAGGAACGAAGACAAAGCCTTAGATGAGCAAGCAAAAGTTAATTTAAAAGCAAGCGAAAAAGAAAGAGCTGAAAATCTGATGATTGTGGATTTGGTAAGAAACGACCTTGCCAGATCTTCACAATCAGGTACTGTGAAAGTAGAAGAACTATTTGGTATTTATAGCTTCAAACAAGTTCATCAAATGATTAGTACTATAACTTCCTTTAAAAAAGAGACAATATCTTCTGTAGAAGCCATTAAAAATGCATTTCCCATGGGTAGCATGACAGGTGCACCAAAAATAAGAGCTATGCAATTGATTGAAGAATATGAAACTCATAAAAGAGGCGTTTTTTCAGGGAGTATCGGTTATTTTAAAAGCGCAAATGAATTTGATTTTAATGTAGTAATTCGGTCTATATTTTATGACGCCTCAACAGGAGTAATAAATTACCAGGTAGGTAGCGCAATCACCCACGATTGCGATCCGGAAGAAGAATATACGGAATGCCTTCTAAAAGCTCATGCCATTGAACAAATATTAAAGCAATAAATTATATCATAAAAGGACTGCCAAAATGTCATTTTTGGCAAATATTAATTAACTTTGCATTTCAATAATCAATTCTGAAAGATTAAAAGATTCAATCCATCAAATGAGTGATTTAATTAAAGATTTAGATATCCTAATAGAAGATAATAAAACGGAGGAAGCTTGCGGTATCCAAATTACCAAAGAGGAAAACACAGGTAAAAAACGTAAATTATATATAGAAAGCTATGGTTGCCAGATGAATTTCTCTGATAGCGAAATTGTATCTTCCATTATGAAAGATAATGGTTTTGACACTACCAATGATTTTAATAATGCGGATGTAATTTTTCTGAATACTTGTTCAATAAGAGAAAAAGCGGAATTAACAGTTCGAAAGAGGTTAACCGATTTTCAAAAAGCAAAAGCCAACAAGCCCTCTTTGCAAATAGGCGTATTAGGTTGTATGGCTGAAAGGCTAAAAACCAAGTTACTAGAAGAAGAAAAAATTGTGGACTTAGTAGCCGGCCCCGATGCATACAGAGACCTACCTAACTTGGTAAAGACAGTGGATGAAGGCGAAAAAGCTGTTAATACCTTTTTGAGCAGGGAAGAAACGTATGCGGATATTAGTCCCGTAAGATTAAACTCCAATGGTATTTCTGCAATGATTTCAATCATGAGAGGATGTGATAATATGTGCTCCTTCTGTGTAGTGCCTTTTACCAGGGGAAGAGAAAGAAGCAGAGATCCATTTTCAATAGTAAAAGAAGCTCAGGATTTATTTGATAAAGGTTTTAGAGAAGTAACTTTATTAGGTCAAAATGTAGACTCCTACAAATGGTCGGAAGAAATAAATAATAAAGCCAAGTTAGAAAAAATTGAAGGCAAACAGGAGATTGAAATCATAAATTTCGCCAATCTGTTAGAAATGGTTGCCAAAGTGAGTCCGCTATTACGCGTAAGGTTTTCTACCTCTCACCCTAAAGATATTACTGACGAAGTACTTTATACCATCAAAAAGTATGACAATATCTGTAAATACATTCATTTACCTGCACAGAGTGGAAATAGTCGTATTTTAAAAATGATGAACCGGACCTACACAAGGGAATGGTATATTAACAGAGTAAATGCTATAAGAGAAATATTAGGGGATGATTGTGGGATTTCTTCCGACATGATTTCGGGATTCTGTTCAGAAACAGAAGAAGAACATCAGGAAACGCTTAGTTTAATGGACTACGTTAAATTTGATTTCTCCTACATGTTTTATTACTCAGAAAGACCTGGTACGCTAGCCGAAAAGAAGTATGAAGATGATATTCCTCTGGAAGTAAAAAAGAGAAGATTACAGGAAATCATTGACAAACAAAGGTTTTATTCTTTAGAAAGAAATCAATTAGACTTAAACAAGACACATCAGGTACTGGTAGAGGGGGTTTCTAAGAGATCTGAAGAACATTTATCAGGTAGAAATACAGCTAATAAAATGGTAATATTCCCTAAAGAAAATTACAAAAAAGGGGATTATGTAAATGTTTTAGTAGAAGAATGTACTGGAGCTACCTTATTAGGTAGAGCTATTGATTAAAAAATAATACATTGGAAATACAGACGATCAAAAATAGATTTGGAATAATTGGTAACTCAAATCAATTAAACCATGCCATAAAGGTGGCTATGCAAGTAGCGCCTACGGATATGACAGTGCTCATAACTGGTGAAAGCGGTGTGGGTAAAGAATCTTTTTCTAAAATCATTCATCAATTAAGCGTAAGAAAGCACGGACAATTTATTGCAGTAAATTGTGGAGCAATACCTGAAGGCACTATAGATTCTGAGTTATTTGGTCATGAAAAGGGCTCTTTTACAGGTGCTTATGATTCCAGAAAAGGTTATTTCGAAGTAACTGATGGAGGAACTATATTCTTAGATGAAATTGGGGAGATGCCTTTACCGACACAATCCAGATTATTAAGAGTATTAGAAAACGGTGAATTTATAAGGGTGGGGTCCTCTAAAGTTAATAAAACAGATGTGAGAGTGGTGGCTGCCACTAATGTTAATCTTATTAAAGCGGTTGAAAAGGGCAAGTTTAGAGAAGATTTATATTATCGATTAAATACAGTACCTATTTTTGTGCCCCCTCTAAGAGAACGAGGCAATGATATCGAGTTATTGTTCAGGAAATTTTCCAGTGATTTTGCAGAGAGATATCATGTAAATCCTATCAAATTAACAGAAGAGGCTAAAAAGATTTTATTAAGCTATCGTTATCCAGGAAATATACGTCAACTCAAAAACATAGCAGAACAAATATCTTTGCTGGAAATTGAAAGGGACGTTAATGCAGAAGTAATGATGAAATATTTGCCGCAAGAAGGCAATATGATGCCTGCTTTATATCAAAATTCTGATGGGAAAGGATCTTCAAAAGATAATTTTTCTGAAAGAGATATTTTGTATAAAATTCTTTTTGATATGAGAAACGATGTGGAAGAGTTGAAAAAGTTAGTTCACCGAGTACTCAAAAATGAAAATTATGGTGATGATATTATAAAAGATCATGAAGGATTATTTGAGGTAAGGAGAAATGAATTTAAATCTGACAATGCAGACAATAGTGCCCCCTATTTATTAAGTGCAAAAGAGCAGCAGGAAGAGCAGAATGATGAATATGAACTAGAGGAAGTACAAGATGCTGAACATGAAATTGAAGATGAATCTTTATCTTTAGAAAAGCAGGAGAAAGAAATGATACACAAGGCGCTTATAAAAAATAATAATAAAAGAAAATATGCGGCACAAGATTTGGGGATATCCGAGCGTACTCTTTATAGGAAAATAAAACAATATGACTTACAAAATTAAACTTCTTATCTGTTGCATATTTATTATGGCAACTATGGGCTGCGGAATTTACTCTTTCACTGGAGCCTCTATTTCTCCGGATATTAAAACTATTTCTATCCAATACTTTTATAATGATGCCGGAAACGGACCGCCAAGTCTACAACAAACTTTTACAGAAGCCATTAGAGATTATTATCAGCAAAATACAAGTTTACAACTCGTTGAGAATAATGGAGACCTACAAATTGAAGGGAGTATAACCGGATATGACGTAACCCCCATCGCTGTTACATCTTCAGGTAATCCAAATGAGGCGGATATTGCTGGAGGTACCAGGCTGACTATAACAGTAAAAGCTACTTATATCAATACCAAAGATGAAGCTTTCAATTTTGATAATAAGCAATTTCGATTTTATGATGATTTCGATTCGGAAAGAAATCAACTAACATCAGTGGAAGATCAATTAATAGAAACGATAATTGATCAGATAATTATCGATATTTTTAACTCATCTGTAGCAAATTGGTAAAAATTTGTTAATTTAAATTTATATTAAAACAGAAACCGTGGATAAAGCAAGGCTTACAACGTTAATTCAGGAACCTCATCAACTAACCATTGATGATGCTAAGGCAATAAGACAGCTTAAAGAAGAATATCCTTACTTTCAGGCTTTAACTCCTTTAATAGTTATCTCTGACAAAAAATTTGAGCCCTCATCTGAAAAAAACAGTTTGCCAACTGCGGCTATTTATGCATTGGATAGAAAACATTTAAAACAATTACTAGATAATAAGGCTGCTAATACTGCTGATAGTAGTTCCACGCTAAAAGATTATAAGCAGGTTAAGTATTCCAATGATAACCTAAAGGTAAATGAAGATCACCTTTCCGATTCATTTTTTAATGAATTATTTGTAGAAATGGAATCTCTAAAAAAATCCAAAGAACAGTATAGACGAATATTAGAAAAATTAGAACAGGAAGAACCCAAACCTACAATAAAAAAGACTGTTAAAACCAGCACAAGAAAAACCACTACTAAAGCACCTGCAGTTAAAAAAGTGGCAAAACCAAAAACTAAAACTGCAGTAGCCAAAACAGCAAAGACCAGTATTGTTAAAAGCACTGAAAATAAAGCTACTCCAAAAAAAACTAAGGCTACGGCAAAGAGGGTAACCAAGCCCTCAAAAAAAAAGGCTGATGATTTAAATGCTGAGATCAGTTACGATTTTATTGATGAGATAAAATTAAAAGAAAAAAAAGAGATAAGTGACCAACATAAGAAAGAGCAAATTGCACTTATTAATAATTTCATAGAGAAAGAACCCATACTCACTAAAAAATTCATTGAAACCGATCCTGATGCCAAAAGGGTTATAGAGGACCTTTCAGTTTCAAGTACAAGTCTATCTGAAGACGTAATTTCAGAGACTTTAGCGAAATTAATGGTCAAACAAGGCAGAAATCAGAAAGCAATTGATATTTACAAGAAATTAATTTGGAAATTTCCACAAAAAAAGACGTACTTTGCCGAGCAAATAGAGAATTTAAAAAGAGAACAATAAATACATGTTAACATTAGTCATTACTTTAATCATTTTAGTATCCATTCTTTTAGTACTAGTAGTTTTAGCGCAAAACTCTAAAGGTGGGGGATTATCCAGCCAGTTTGGTGGTTCTGGGGCAAGCCAAATTGTTGGTGTAAAAAGAACTGGAGATATCTTAGAAAAAATTACCTGGGTACTTGCCATAAGCTTAATGGTTTTAGCTTTAACCTCATCAATCATTATTAAATCTGGTAGAACAGAAGCAGGGTATACAAGTCCGAACTTAGATAGAGTGCAGGATGAAAGTTTGTTACCTGGCACAGAAGGTCAACAACTATTGCCTCCAGTCGAAGGTGAAGAACCTGTAATTGAAGGTTTAGAGCAAGAAGAAGTTGAACCAGCATTACCAGAATCAGGAGATGATTCTGAAGAATAAGAAAAAATATTATCACAAAAAGGGAGGCTTTACAGCTTCCCTTTTTTTATGTCTCAATTTAATTATTAAATAATATTATTTGTATAAATAAGCTGAAAAACTCCTTTTAACCACAGGTAATAAAGTTTCATCATAAGGATAAGGCGCTACTGAAACCACTCTAAATGTAGATAAATTAGAGATTAAATTCATATTTCGAATGATATTGAGTTTCATTTGTTCAATAGAAGTTCCTATTGTCTTCCTGATTTTTTGAATAAAATCAGTTTGCAAACCTCGCATTTTTTCATGAGCCGTTTCAAAAACACTCACTTTATACATATAAATATAACAGTATGGATCGTAATTAGGATCAATTAATAATAATCCCTCATCATCTTTCAATGCCTTCACCCCTATTGATTCTATCACTAATTGCTTATCTACAGCATCATAAATATTCTTTCCTACCCCCAACTGATCTTTCATTTTAGTTAAGGAATAATCAAGAATTCCCTCCAATTCAGCCACATGTACATCATCTTGAATAATCGTCTCAAAAAACATCTTAAAGTTTTTAAAATCTAAATGCGTAAGCCTTTTTGGAAAAGATTGTAATAGCTTATTTTTCCCGTCTTTTAAAGAGGAGGCATTCCTATAATGATTAATCAAATCAGAAAATGGTGGATATAGTTTTTGCTGATCAAAAGATTGTTCCACATGCTGTAAATAAGCCAAAAGCATATATTTCTTGTATTCAAAATCTAAAATCCCCTTTGTAATCCAATCATCATCCAATTTTTTCATACGAGTTACATTTTAAAGACATATAGTAAAAAGGCAATTCATTAAAAGTATTTTTTAAAATCATTTACACACTAATTTAAAAATAAACTGACAAAAATGCACAAGTAATTTCTACCCGAATCTTACATGTCATATTTCACGATGAAAATCTGCTATTTTGACACGTATTTTAATATGGCATATTAAATGCTATTGAACTAGTACAAATTGAGTTTTAAAAACTAATCATAAGAAAATGTCAAAAGTAAACATTAAACCACTTGCAGATAGAGTTCTGGTAGAACCTGCTGCAGCAGAAGAAAAAACAGCTTCAGGCATCATTATCCCTGATACCGCTAAAGAAAAACCACAAAGAGGTAGCGTAATAGCTGTTGGAAATGGCAAACCTGATGAGCCAATTACTGTAAAGGTGGGTGATTCAGTTTTATATGGTAAATATGCCGGAACTGAAATCACTGTAGAAGGTAAAGAATACTTGATCATGCGAGAATCAGATATCTTCGCAATAGTTTAATTCAAATCTAAAAAAATTAAAACATAATAGTTATGGCAAAAAATATTTCATTCGACTTAAAAGCCAGAGATGGTTTAAGAAGAGGAGTTGATAAACTAGCAAATGCGGTAAAAGTAACATTAGGCCCTAAAGGTAGAAATGTTATTATCGACAAAAAATTTGGTGCTCCTTCAGTGACAAAAGATGGTGTAACTGTAGCCAAAGAAATTGAATTAAAAGATCCTATTGAAAATATGGGAGCTCAGTTGGTAAAAGAAGTAGCATCTAAAACTGCTGACGAAGCTGGTGACGGTACTACAACTGCTACAGTATTGGCTCAGGCAATTTACAGACACGGAATTAAAAACGTGACTGCCGGTGCTAACCCAATGGACTTGAAAAGAGGTATCGACAAAGCAGTAAAAGCTGTTGTTGAAAACCTTAGAAAACAATCTAAAAACATTTCTAACAGTAACGAAATTGAACAAGTAGGTACAATTTCCGCCAATAACGACAGAGAAATCGGTAAAATGATTGCTGAAGCCATGGATAAAGTGGGTAAAGATGGCGTTATCACTGTTGAAGAAGCAAGAGGTACTGACACTGAAGTGAAGACTGTAGAAGGTATGCAGTTTGACAGAGGTTATCAATCACCTTACTTCGTTACAAATACTGAAAAGATGGAGGCTGAACTAGAAAATCCTTACATCTTAATATATGATAAAAAGATTTCCAGTATGAAAGAATTGCTACCTATTTTGGAAGCAGTTTCTCAAACTGGAAAACCTTTATTAATTATCTCTGAGGAAGTAGAAGGTGAAGCTTTAGCTACTTTAGTGGTAAATAAGATTAGAGGTTCATTAAAAATTGCTGCTGTTAAGGCACCAGGATTTGGTGATAGAAGAAAAGCAATGTTAGAAGACATTGCTGTTTTAACCGGTGGTACTTTAATCTCTGAGGAAAGAGGTTACAAACTTGATGGCGCTACTCTTGAGTACTTAGGTACAGCAGATAAAATTACTATTGATAAGGATAACACTACTATCGTTAATGGTGCTGGCAAAAAAGCTGATATTGAGGCAAGAGTTGGTCAAATTAAATCTCAAATAGAAAATACTACTTCTGACTACGATAAAGAAAAGCTACAAGAAAGATTGGCTAAATTATCTGGTGGTGTGGCTATCCTTTACATCGGAGCTGCTACTGAAGTAGAAATGAAAGAGAAAAAAGACAGAGTGGATGATGCTTTACATGCAACTAGAGCTGCCGTACAAGAAGGTATAGTTGCCGGTGGTGGTATCGCTTTATTAAGAGCTATTGCTGTGTTAGATAAAGTAGAAACTGAAAATCTTGATCAAAAAACAGGTGTAAACATTATCAGATTAGCACTTGAAGCTCCTTTAAGAACAATTGTTGAAAATGCAGGTGGTGAAGCTTCTGTAATTATTAACAAAGTATTAGAAGGTAAAGATGATTACGGTTACAACGCACGTGAAGATAAATTTGAAAACATGTTTGCTGCCGGTGTAATTGACCCTACTAAAGTGACTCGCTTAGCACTTGAAAACGCTGCTTCTATCTCCGGTTTATTACTAACTACCGAGTGTGTAGTTTCTGATGAAGAAGAGGAAGACAATGGTGGTGGAATGCAAGGTGGCATGCCTGGTGGCATGGGTGGAATGGGCGGCATGATGTAAAAACCCCTTTTCCTAGAAGAAAACAAAGGCTTTGTCGATTGACAAAGCCTTTTTTATTTTCTTTTCGTTATTTAAAGTAAATTTGAGTCATTATAAAAATAAAATCTATGGATAAGCACTATCTATTTAAGGACTATCAAGGATTTATTATATTTCTATTAGTCCATATTGGCAACTCAGATTATACCATGAAAGGATCTGAAATAGAGGTAATTCTCTCAAAAATGGAAGACTATTTCCCTGAAATAGATGACATGGACACTTTGAGGAACAGGTTTATCTTTTTATTGGATGAATATGCAAAAATGAACGATTCGGACATTAATCATATGATATATCATAACTACATTAAGTTTCGGGATCAGAAAATAAATTCTCAAAGAATTTTAAACGATTTACAAGAAGTGATAATGGCTGACGGATTGATACATGAAAAGGAAACCAAAACCTTTGAATCAATCAAAAAATTACTGGATCTGAATGAGTAAATTTTACCAAACTTAAAGCAGGTACATTACAGCTATAAAGTGAGTAATAGTACCTATTAAAACAAACATATGCCAAATGGCATGCGAAAATAACATCTTCTTATTGACATAAAAGATTGTTCCAATCGTATAGCTTAATCCTCCGCCTATTAATAAACTTAATACATGTCCCGGTAATTGCTCATATAGAGGCATGGCAATGAAAACGGCTATCCATCCCATTCCTAAATATAAAATCAAAGATAATTTGGGAAATCGATGCTTAAAAAAAGTTTTAAAAAAAATACCTACCACCGCAATAAACCAAACAATTCCAAACATTACCCACCCCATTGTGTTGCCGAGCCCTATCAATAAAAATGGTGTATAAGTGCCTGCTATAAGAATATAAATACTGATATGATCGAAAATTCTAAGCAAAGCTTTAGTTTTGGGGTGTTGAATGGCATGGTATAAAGTGGAAAAAGTATACATCAACAAAAATGCTCCACCAAAAAAACTGCTGCTTATAATATGAATAACATTCCCATTCAGTACTGATAAAGTAATTAATAAGGATATTGCGATAACGCTGAATAAAATACCAATGCCATGAGTAAGGCTATTGGCCAACTCCTCTTCTAAAGTTTGTAATCTTTCTACTGTTTTATTCATTAGAATGATGAATGTTAAATGTAATCTGATTAATTAAAGAGGTAAAGTTAAGAGATAAACGAAGGTAGAAAACTTTTATTCAACCAAAGTTATTTAAAATCGAAAAGGAAGGTTTTTGAAGTGGTAAAAATAAGAGCAAATTCAAAAGGCGAGCTTTTACTCGCCTTTGGGGTTTAAATGATTGTGATTTATCATTTAATATACCTCTTGAAACGTCTGGAGCTTTTACCATCTCCTAAATCGTTACTTAAATGTCATCATTTGAAATGAAAAAGTCAAGTAAATTACATTACTATTTTCTACAAAATATATTGAGCACAATTTTTTGAATTTTGTAAATAGAAGATTATCATTACCCTATGAAAAAAGAATGTCCTTCATGTGCTATGATGGTAGAAAAAAAATCGAGTGTATGCCCGATTTGCCAATATGAATTTACAGAAAGTAAACAAAGTAAATTGCCTTTAATTGCTCTATTGCTAACATTATTATTTTTAATAAGCCTCTTATTTTGATATACTATGATTGATAAGCAAACTGAATACCCATTTAATATCGTGAATGTATTTTCAAAATTATCGGATGGCCTTAGAGGCAATCCTTCATCGGTAATTTTATTAACCGAGGAAATTGATAAAAATCTCATGCAAAGAATAGGCAAAGACCTACATCAGCCTGCCTCTACCTTCTTATGGCCATCTGAAAATGAAACTACTTATCATGTGAGGTGGTTTGCTCCGGATGCTGAAATTCAGTTATGTGGTCATGGAGCCCTGGCTGCCATAGCTTTTTTATTCAAACAAGGAATTACCACTAATCAGGATCAGAAAATTACATTACAAGCAAGTACACAGCAAATAATGGGATGGCAAACTGCAGTAAATGAGTATGCTATTAAACTCAATGGAATAAAATCTAACAAAGTAATGTTAATTCCTGAAATTTTGGAAGAGGCATTAGGGCAAAAGATTATTGAATATAGAGCAAGTGATAATAAAAATATAGTAGTATTGGAAAATGAGAAGGCTGTAGCTCTAATGGAGCCTAACTTCGAATTATTAAGAAATATTGATGTCTTTGGATATGCAGTTACTGCCCAGGCTAAAGATGTTGATTTTGTCAGTAGAACACTTGTTCCTCATGTACAGCAGCTGGAGGATCAAGCTACAGGTTCTTCCCATGCTTTACTGGTGCCTTATTGGTCTCAAAAATTAAATAAGAATCAATTTATTACCAAACAATTAAGCCCTAGAGGTGGTTTTTTTAAAACTAATTATGAAAATAACTTCGTAACTTTAATAGGACAAAGCTATAACTCAGTTGAGGGAACTTTTTTGATACATAATTAGGTTAACAACCTTATATTTTAATTTCTCTATATGGATCGATTCATACATATTAAATACTATTTAGTTTTACTGTTTTCCATTACCTTTTCATTATTGAGCTGCAATAATGAAGATGATGTTAATCCAGTAGCTGGATCAAATGAAGCAATTAATAATTGGATTTATGACCAAATGGAAATTTACTATTACTGGGAAGATCAATTACCCACAAAAGATATCTCCAATATAAATCCTGCAGATTATTTTGGCTCTTTACTATTTGAAGATGATGACTTTTCATGGATCCAACCTAATTTTCAGGAGCTATTAAATTCCCTGCAAGGTGTAAATAAAGAGGCCGGTTATGAGTTTATATTTTATAGTGACCGCTCAGCACCTAATGGTGTATTAGGTCAGATTTTATATGTTAAAAAAGGATCTCCGGCAGAGCTAGAAAACTTAAAAAGAGGAGACATTATTAAGGAGATCAATGGCAGCAGGCTTACGGTGGACAATTATAGAAGTATGCTTTCAGAATTAGGAGAAATCCACAGCCTGAGTTTGCAGCGATTTAACGAGGAAACGGAAGTTTTTGAAGAGTTGGGTACCATCCAGTTCAATACAATTGAATTTGCTGAAAATCCCCACTTTTTGGATACTGTTTATACCATTAACAATAAGAAAATCGGGTATTATGTCTATAACTTTTTTGCATTAGGTTCCTCATCAGAAGATAAAAGTTATGAAAATCAGATGAGTGAAATTTTTTCAAAATTTGAAAGTGAAGGAATACAGCATCTTATTTTGGATTTAAGATATAATAGCGGTGGTGCTGTCGTAGCTACAATTGATTTAGCCTCACATATTGGTAGCAATATTTCAGAACAAGATATTTTTGTCAAAAGAGATTACAATGAATTTTTGGGTCAGTTACTTATTGAGGAATTTGGCTCAGATGCAAAAATTAGCAGATTTGAAAAGAAAACTGCATATATTGGCAACAAATTGCAGAATCAAAGTATAATTATTTTAACTTCTTCAAGAACAGCATCAGCTTCAGAATTACTTATAAATGGTTTAAGACCTTATATGGATGTTTTTCTAATTGGAGAAACTACCTTAGGTAAAAACGTGGGTTCTTTTAGTTTGTTTGATAATAAAGACCCTGAAAATGATTGGGGCATGCAGCCTATAGTTACTAAATCATTTAATAGTCTGGATCAATCTGACTATGGAAATGGGTTTACTCCAAATATTGAATTGAGGGATAATAATCTAATTAAAAAACAGCTAGGAGATATTAATGAAAGATTATTAGCAAGAGCCATTCAGGAACTAACTGGTGTGGTTGCCAGAAGAACTGAAAAAGTTAATCTTCAATTCACAAATGAGATTTATAGTAGTTTGGAAGACAAAAAATCATTTGGATTGTATACTATTGCGTTACCATTACATACTGACAGTCTAATCATACGCAAATGATAAAATAGAAATTGATGATTATTTAGGTAACCACGGAAAATAAGCTAACTTTAAAATAAATATGTGTCAAATTACAATTCGAGATTCATTAAGTATAGTATTGGATTTTCGCATTAGCCTATATATGATAAGTTCATTTCTAAATTTTTGCAATTCTAAAAACTTAATTGTAAACTTAAAAAATTGCGAGTTTCTGAAAAATATTATAAACTAAATAAATAATTTTTATTAAAACCAGTGAAAAAAATCATCTTCATAATACTGTTCACGGGGATAACGCTTACGATTTCTTGGCCACCTTATGATCTAAACTTTTTAGTTTTTTTGAGCTTCGTTCCAATTGTATATTTAGTGAATAAGACTAAGTCGTTCAGTTTGATTTTTTTGGTATCGTATCTAGCTTTTTTAATTTGGCACATTTTCACTCTATATTGGTTGTTTAACGTTTCTTACCAAGCTGCTTTTTCAATTATATTAATTAATCCTTTAATTATTTCTCTTACTCTATTAGTTTATAAACTAATTTTAAATTCAAAAACACCATTTGCAGTATATTCAATAGTACCTGTATTTATCTTGTTAGAATACTTTCAAAACAATGAAGTTATAGGATTTCCATTTTTGAACTTAGGTAATGTATTAGGAAATTACTCCGAATATATTCACTGGTATGAATACACTGGCGCAATTGGTGGTTCTGCCTTAATTTTATATGTCAACATTATTATTTATAGGGTCATTTTTCAGCCTATGAATAAATCTTCTATAATTTTCAATACTTTAATAATATCATCAGTAACTATTTTTAGTTACTTCCCCGTAAAAAAAACAATAACGACTCCCTTTTTGGTAAATATTCTACATTCGAACATGGATTCAAGAACTGAAAAAAAAACATTGACTAATTTGCAAATTATTGACAAGTTTCTTGCAGTAATAAATTCAAATTTAGAAAAAAAAGCAAATTTAATAATTTGGCCTGAAACGGCAATTCCTACAGAAGATTGGTTTGAAGACTTACAAATCAATGATGGCATAAATAAAATAAAAAATTTTGCTAGTGATAATTCTGTCAATATTATTACGGGAATAGTCTTAAATTTACTTGTACAAGATAATGAAAAGAAACTAAAAATTAATACATCAAAATTTACGATTGACTCAAACTTAGAGTATGTTACTTTTAACGGATCTCTCCTAATTCCACATGATAATACAAATTATCAATTTAGAAATAAAAACATTTTAGTCCCTATAGAAGAAAATAATGACTTTGGAATCATTTCAAGAATTATTCCTTCTATGGGACAATATGGCTTTTCAAGATTAAAAAACAATAGAAAATCTTTCTTAGCAGATGGTATTAAATTTGGTTATTTAATATGCTATGAATCAATATTTTTTTCCGAAGCATCTAAAATGACACAAGGTGATTCACAATTTCTCGTAGTCGGACTAAATGAAAGTTGGTATAATTCGATAGCTGCCTCGAAGCAATTTGAGAATATTTCTAGAATTAGAGCTTTGGAACAAAGAAAATACATAGTAAGATCCTCGAACGGCGGAACCTCAAGTGTAATAGATGATAGAGGCAATCTAATTTATACTACAAGTGAGAAAGGCAATAAATCAATAAATTATGAAATTCATCCTAACAATATTAAAACATTTTTTTCAATGAATACATACCTACTACTTAAATGCGCAATATTATATTTTGCAATTATTATTTTGTTAATATTAAAAAATAAATTATTTTTAATACATAAAAATTAAACTATGAAATCTTTAGTCAACCTAATCTTATTATTGTCAGTAACAATTGTTCTGAAAGTTAATGCTGGAAATCCTGTCCCTCCTACTTCTATAAATGGACCACGGGATATATGTTCTGTACCAAATTCAAACTTTGACAGCAACATCTATACTTATACTCTAATCCAAAACAGCAATTTTTGCCATGGAAAAACATTCATTTCTGTTTCAGGCGGAAGATCTTCTAAATCTGTTTTAAATAGTAACAACGAATCGTTCACTGTTAAATGGAATGAAAATAATAGCTCAAATAACATAATTGGCAAAATTACATTTACTAGCGAGTTTGATGATGATAATTGCCCAGAAATACCTACGCTATTAGGAACAAATGAGGTAAATGTGACTATTAAACCAATAATCAAGCAGCCTGGTCAAATATCTCCTGTTACCAGTAGTCCAGGGTTTAGATTTTGGACGTTCAAAATTGATCCTGTTATCGGTGCTACCTCTTATCAATGGTCGGTAAATAACTCAACTCCATTCATTGTTTCTCAAGATGGCTTACAAATAACGCTGCAAGATCCCTTGGCAAGAGGATATTTCGCTTGTAGGATAATCGTGAAATCGATAAACCAATGTGGTGAGTCAGACGGCACTTTCAGAGATGTTAATACCTTGGGAACTTTAAATAGTGTCCAAGCTGGACGATCCCCATTAATTTATCCTAACCCTATTGTAAGTGCTGATGAGATTTATATTAATACCAAGAATAATAGCACCTTAAAAATTATAGGGATTTTCGATGAACAGGGTATTTTAGTTGAAGATGGTAAAAATATCAAAATAAACAACAATAAATTAATATTAAATGAAATCAATAGCGGGAAATATCATATAATTTACACTGAAAATAATATAAGGAAATCACAACAAATAATGGTGACAAATTGAAAAAAACACAAAATCAAAACAATGAAAAACCTTACTAAAATTACCCAACTTTTCTTAATCTTAATGATCCCCAGTGTTACCTTATTAGCTGGAAATCCTACACCTCCGACATCAATTTCAGGACCGCGGAGTGTGTGCACAAGAATTGACTTTAATGATGTCAAAACTTATACTTTGGTGCAAAATTCTGGATATTGTCATGGCAAAACTTATATCTCAGTGTCAAATGGTGTATCTTCTAAATCTGTATTGAATTTTAATAATGAGTCTTTCACTGTAAGATGGAATGAAAATAATGGAGCAAATGATTTAACTGGAACAATCACTTTTACAAGTGAGTTTGATGACGACAATTGCCCAGAAGTCCCTACCCTTATCGGAACAAACTCAATTAATGTCCGCATCAGACCTAAACCAATTGTTAGAAACGAGGATATTGTTTTTTTTCCTGGAAGTACAGATCCTTTAAAAAAATTCTATGGTGTAGAGCCTATTGATGAAGCTATCTCCTATTCTTGGTCTTTTGTAGGCGGAATCGGTTCAGGAGCAAGCGTATCGTCTATTAATAATTCGGTGAGTCAAATCAATTCAAATATTGTTCCTATACCTTTTAATGCGAATGGTCGTTTAAGGCTTATTGTAACTACAAGCTGTGGAAGTTCTGATTTTGCAGTTAAGGACTTTTCTTTTGACATATTTTATGGTATTAGTGAACAAGATAATCTATTAGTATATCCAAATCCGGTAGGTAAAGGTGATAAATTGAATTTGCTATTTTCAGAGAATGATAATGTTAAAATTATCAGAATAATTGATAAAGATGGAAATGAAGTGAAAAATATTAACTTTTCAGAAAATAATATTGATACTAGAAGCCTCAATAAAGGAAAGTTCACAATTATCTATACAACTAATTCTAAACAAAAAGTAAAACATTTTATAAAAAATTGACATCCTTTAGATAAAAAAATAACTATAATTTTTTTAGCAAATCAGATATTTCAAAGGTTTTACTCTAGTGTGGAATTAAGAGATAGGAACTACAGTAAAAATACTTAGAGATCTCAACGAATTACTTTTAGCAAGAGCCATACAAGAATTAACCGGGGTAGTTGCTAAAGAAAGACAAACTTTTCGGCAACAATCTGCTGAAGAAATTTACAGTAGTTTGGAGACCAAAAGATCATTTGGTATTTACACAATCGAATTACCTACCTTAAAGTAAGATTTAATAAAGATTTGTAAATAAAAAAGGGCCAGTAAATTTTACTGGCCCTTTTTTATTTACATTAAAATATATTAAGCATTTTCAGGCTTAGGTGAAATTTCAAATTCCATGTCTAATGAATCTCTAAAATCCTCAATTTCTTCTTCCATTTCCTCATCTCCCTCTACAAAATTCCAAACCATATTTAGTTCTAAACCTGTTTTTTCCTGAACATCTTTTATATCAGACATCAAATCAAACAAACATTTAGAAGATGAGGTATTAAAATACTTTAAGAATATATTAACATCCAGCTTTGAAGGAGAAGTTTGACCAAAACTTTTAATTTTAGACCTAAGCATGCTAAATAACATCACTACATCATCATCGTAAGATTTTCCTTTTATCTGCAACACAGCGTTACCTTCATCAAATCTTACATAAGGTGCTGCCTCTTTCGCAGGTATTTCTAATACACTCATATATAGTTTTATAGTATGTTTTTAAATTATTTATTTACAATAATAACTATTTTCATTACTATTACACACCAAATATAACACGAACTTTTTTCTTTTCGATAAAAGAAAGTTTTTAATCGATAATCCATACTTACTTGTATAAATGATTATATAAGTTTAGCTTTAAGTTATGAATGCAAACAGTCAGACATACAGTAAATTATACCAGAGTAAGCTTTCGCGGATTTATTATGTTCAAACTGTTTTAAGCATTTTAACATTTATTTCTCTGCTTTCGGTTTATTTGTATGGAGCCTCTACCCTATTATCAGATGATACGTCTTATTTTCTTATCATCATAGTATTAAGTGTTCTCACCGCCTTAAAACTCAACACTAATCAGTACCTATATTGGTTTTTAAGGCCAAAAGTAGGTATTGGGTTTTTTCATAACTTCACCAATATAGTAACCTTAGTATTTGCCTTATTATGTTTATTTCTAGTGCTTATAAATACCAATGAAAATGAAATTTTAATCACTTTTGGAATATTTGGTTCAACAACTTTCATGTTAGGACTACCACTAATCTTCTATATCTGGTTAACTTTCAAAAACACAAATCAACGAGTTAGTTTTTTAGCTTCGAATATTTCTTCAGGAGAAAAATTTTCAAATATTGAAGCCTATTTAGTAATAATTTCAGTAGCGATATTTGGAATAATATATGATTTCATTCCGCAAAAAGCACAATTCACATTATGGTTACCACTTTTATTTCTTATTGTTATTGGCATAATAAATTTTTCAATTAATTATGTTCAAATTCTTTGGGTGCTAGAAGCCACAAAAGAATCGGAATTTAATAAGAAGACTGAAGAAGAAAAAAAATCTGATGTAGGTACCAATTATGAAAACAATCCTTATCAATTTGAAAGAGGCATTAAGGAAAATCTGATACATTCAACTCCAATACAACGCATTTATATCTTCAATACTCTTAAACAAATTGTAGCTATAGATATGCTTCCTGTTCTGATAGAGTTTTTGGAAACATATGATATTGATTCAGAATCTGAAATTGTTCTGCAGCAAACTATTGAAAATCTTCAAAAAACTAAAAAAAATGTTTTATCAATACAAAACACCTATGAGTTTGTAGAACAATCAAATGACACTACTTTAATAAAAGGTCTAATTAGATTACAACTTGAATTAAAAGATAAAAATCTCGTTATCAAACTATTAAGTGATAACAGAAATTCTATAAAATCATCTGCAAGCATAGTAGCAGGTTACTTTGACGACATAAATTTCATATCAATTTTAATTGACCATCTACAAAATCCTGCACTAAGTATTTGGTCCCAGTTTGCTTTGAAAAATATTGGGGTAAAGGCAGTAAAATATCTTGATATCGAGTTTACTAAAAGGAAATCTAGCTTATTCTTTGTAGAAGCATGCTTTGAAGTTTTAAGTGAAATTGATGACGATTACGCACATGATATTTTATTTAAATCACTAAATGAGGTCAATAAAAATATAAATCTTATTGCATCAAAAAAAATCATTGAGAAAATCGAAAAACCAACTATCGATAAAAGAAAATATTTTGGTAGCATTTTTGACGATTTAATCATTACTCAAATAACCAATAGCTTTTTGATATCAGAAATAAAAAGTAGAAATGAAACTTTTTATCAGTTAAGAAAAGCTTTAGAAAATGAAAATAAAAACAACATTACTCTCATTAAAAGTTTAATTCAGCTTTTTTATGATAAAAATATTATTGATCGGTTATTTTCATATTATGGTACCAACAATTTGTATGAACACGCCTTTTGCAATCATTTAATTGACCAGCACTTTAAAAATAATTTGTCAGCATTAAACAAAATAAAGGCGTTGTTTTCTCCTAATGATTCCAGACTTCTGGAAAACCTGGAAGAGGAATTTCCATATGTTGAATTTAGAAAGAAATATGTTGATGATGAGAGTTTGATTTGGAGTATTTTAAAACTTGACTATGATAGAATTAACAACTGGACAAGAGCGTGTGCTATTAATACTCTACAATACTTGTATTCAGAAGATATTCCCTTTGATTTAGCAGCAGAATTTATTAACAGAGATAAGTTATTAAAAGAGACAGCTGCCATTTGCATTTATAAAAACATTCCGGAATTTTACACTAATTTTCTTAAAAGGTTGCCAAAAGCAGAAGCAACCAAACTAGATTTTGTAGTGAGGTCAAATGTAGATTATTTCACCAATAGGCTGTTAAGAGAAGATAATCTTTTACTTTACGATAAGATTCAATTTTTACTTAGTCTTCCTTATTTTAAAGAATTATCAATAAATGAGTTAAATACTTTCGAACCCTTCTTTAAAGTTAAAGTGTTCACTGAAGGTAATTATCCAATATCAAGAGATGATGAAAATTTATCGGGATATTGGATTGTAGAAAATGGTGATGTTGCTTTTTCTGACAATGGTATTGATTTTAAACATTATAGCAAAAGAGATATATTCCAAGTCATGCCAAATTTGAATGAATCCGGTAAAGTCTTTTTTAAAACCAAAAAACCGACAAGGTTTCTAATTATTGATAAAATAGTTCTATTAAATATCTTGAAAAAATCTCACGATATAATTTTAAATAATATTGAAGAATATACAGATTTTTATTCACCTTTACAAGTTGAAAAATTATTGAACGAAAAAGTAGCTTGAGATTTATTAACAAACATATTTTAATATTATTGCTGTTTTGGCTACCTGCCTCAGGTTTTTGCCAGCTTTTAGACATTACAAATTACTCTAACTCAGAGTTTCTTGCCAGAACAGATTTTTATGGTTTCACTCAAGATGAAAACCTGAAAATGTTTTTGAGTACAAATAAAGGAATAATCACATATAACGGTGTTGACTTTAATGAATTTAAAATCTCTGAAGACATTGACAATAATCCTGTACAACAAATAATTTATAATAATAAAGCACTCTATTTTTCAACGCCACAGAAAGTTTTTAAATATAATTTAGAGAATGATTCGTTGACTTTAATATCGGACAGACCAGCCCGTGAATTTAAAACACATAACAACACATTATATTATATATCAGAAAAAAGTATCTATAAAGTAAATCATGAAGATGATATAATCGAAGTAATTTATACTGATGATACTTATGATTTTAATTGCTTTTTTATTAATGACAGGATAACAATTGCAGGTACTAAAAATGGATTAAGAGTAGTGGATCAAGGAAAGTTGATAGCTGTTAAAGGCACTTTCATAAACGCTAAAGCTATTAATGCAGAAAACGATTCCTCCCTCATCGTACTTTCAGAAAACGCGTTATTTAGTTTTCTGATTGATGATAATATTAACCAAAGTAAGATATCAAGAGAAATTTTGTTTAAAAATGAGAAAGCTAACTCCTTGTTTCAATCGAAAATTGGAAATACTTACATAAGCACTTTAAGCGGTAAATTATATCAATATGATGGAGTTTACAATGATATTAATTCAAGTACCATATCTGAAAAAAATGGTTTAAATAATTTCCCTATACATTATTTAAATAATGATGAAGAATTGAATTTATGGATTCTGGGTGAAAAAGGATTAGCTAAAATCGCTATTAACCAACCTTTTAGTGTACTTCCTGAGAAAAAAATGGAAAGGATTTTCAATAATGAAAATTCAGTACTTGCAGCAAAGAACAATCAAATTCTGATTTATAACTATAGCTTAAAACCAAAAATATTTAATATTAAAGAATCAATTAAAGATTGTTCAGCCATTAATTTAAACCAGGAATGGCTTATAACAGTGAATGATGAGGCTATTTATAGAATTAAAAGAGCATCTATAGAGAGAGAATCCAATTATTTAAATTTGAAGCTAGTACAGTCGATAAATGATAGCATTTTTTTAGCCATCGATAAAAATAATATATTTAAGTTATATAATGACAAATTTCAAATTGTTGATGAACTGGAAACTCTTACTTCAAATGCTCATTTCATAAAAGGAAACAGAAGCCATTATTTTATATCCGAAAATAAGGTTTTTAAAATCGATGAAACAGCAAAATTGTCCCTTACAGATATAAAAATTAGAACTGATTTGGCCTTAAAAGATTATAAATGGTCAAAATTTGGTCTTTGGCATTTTTCTGATCATTCACTAAAACTCTATCATGAAAATGGAGGGATTTCCGACTTGCTGGGATTGATTGAAAACAAAACCCAGAAAAGTATTATTTACAATATATTTGAGGATAGCCAAAGTAATTTATGGGTTTCAGTTAACACGCATTTAGCTAAAGTTAATTTATTGGAAGAAAATAATTCTATTACCTCTAACGATATTACACTTTATGGGAAGAATGATCATGTGGAAGACTCATATTTTATCAAAGCCTTGGAATTAGAAAACCAACAAATTTGGTTTATAAAAGACAATAAAATTACTATTTATAACCCTTTATTAGATAACCCACAATTAGTTGCACCCGGTATTTTTATTAAATCAGCATATGCTATTAATTATGGTGAGTTTAACGACCCTAAGGATACAGTTGAACTTAGTAGAAATAACTCTACAATTAGTAATAAGCATGAGATAATAATTAACCCTGAAATTTTAAGTCATTATAGGAAACATAAATCAAAACTACAGTACAGAAATATAAAAGAATTCAGTAACTGGATCACCCTAACAGATAATGAATATATAAGACTGATAGACCTATCAGATGGGCTCAACCAAATAGAGATTCGAGCTGTTAATCCGAATGGAATCGCTAGCAAGGAGATAATTAATTTTTCCATAAATGTAAATCCCCCTATTTGGAAAAGAGATTGGTTTTATCTGAGTGCGATTATTTCCGTTTTACTTCTTGGCTTCGTTGGTTATAAATCTTTGAATAATTTTAAGGATAACAAAACAAGGGAGTTAAATGATAAGCTGGACGGTAAATTAGAAGACTTAGAGAAAAGGTCACATCTACAAATATTAAAATCAGAAAGACTAAAACAATTAAACGAACTAATTACCTCTCAAAAAGGCGAATTAGAGAAGAAAAATAAACAAATAGAATCTCAAAAATACGAACTTTCATTAACCAATGATCAAATTAAAAAGCAAAAAGACTTATTAGAAGAAACAGGTAATAAATTGAAGGCTAGCATTAACTATGCCCAAAGAATACAAAATGCTTTAATGAGTACTGAAGTAGAAGTAAAGAAAGCTATAGATGATAGTTTTATTTATTTTCTCCCTAGAGATGTAGTAAGTGGTGATTTTTATTGGTTTAATAAAGTTGTAAATGAGGACGGCGAAGAACTATTGATTCTAGCTGCAGTGGATTGTACGGGCCATGGCGTACCAGGAGCTATCGTAAGTGTAATGGGAATAAATTTACTTAACAATATTACCAACCTTAAAAAAATATACGATCCTGGAAAAATTTTAAATGAACTCAATACCGATATCATTAATAATTTGAGGCAAAATGAAACTCAAGTAAATGATGGAATGGATATGTCATTAGTCTCTATCAATAACACTACTAAAACCATTGAGTTTGCAGGTGCAAAAAACCCCTTAATGTATATAGAAGATGGCGAATTGGTAAGGATAAGAGGAGATAAGCATGCCATAGGAGGACAACAAAGAGGAGAAGAAAGAGCTTTCCAAACACATAAAATTATTTGTGATGATAATAAAAAAAGAACCTTCTTTCTGTTTTCTGATGGTTATCAGGATCAGTTTGGTGGTGAAAATGGTTTTAAATTCTTAACTAAAAATTTCAAGGACCTTCTGCAAGAAATTCATGATTTACCAGTTTTGGAGCAAAAAACAATTCTGCATGAAAGATTAGAAGAATGGATGGGCGAATATTCTCAAACAGATGATGTATTGGTAATTGGTTTTAAATTTTGAAATACAAGGATAAATATCGTATAATAATTAAGTTCACTCAGAACGATAATATAGCCAATTCAGAAAATGAAAAAGGCTGGGTAGACTATTTTTCAGAAATATTAAAAACCTCCATAAATTATCAAATAAATGCAGAAATAGAAATAGATTCAAAAAATGAAACAGATCCTATTTCCGCAGAGGATTTTAATAATACAGATCTCATAATATATATATTGTCTCCTGCATTTATTGTATCATCTAATATTAATCAGGATGCAGCTGCTTTAGAAACTGCATTTAACTTTGATATTCCCTTTATCAATAATAAAGTTAAAAAAGTTTTTAAAGCCCCAGTTAAAATTGAAGAGCTGCCATTATCTCTCTCCACCCCTACTTATTATAGATTCTATGATATAGTAGATAATGATGAAATAGATTATGAAACTTTCGAAGGATGGAATGAATATCAGGATAACCAAAATTTTTGGGTTATTATGGCTGATATCTTAAATGAAACATTTCATTTGTTTGATCAGGAAAAATCAGTCGTTGAAAAAAAGATTTTTATTTCAAACAATAGTTCTGAATATTTTAACGAAAGAAATAATATTAAAAGAGAACTGAAAGCACATAATGTCGAAATTTATCCTGACGAAGACTTTTCTATAGAGGCTAATTATATGGACGATGCGGAATTGTTTTTTATGAAAAAATGCGATCTTTCTCTACATTTCCCGGATGAATTTTTAGACTTAAATATGGATGAGAGGGATGCAACTTTCAATAAGTTATCAGACCAAAAAAGATATATATGGTTTAGCCCATTAGAAGGTTTAAAGCCTGAGAAACGTATTAAATATAACGAGCTAAAAATACAATTAAAACCTTATAAAAATATTGAGGCTGTAGAAACTCCAATTGAAGAGTTGAAGACAATCATTAAAAAGAGAATACTGGGCAATAGCAAGCTGAATGATTCCAAAGAAATTTTAGAAAATAAAGAATTAATATATATATTAACAGACATTAAACTTAATAAAGAAGTATACAGCTCATTAATGAGTGATAGCAGTTTATTAGATAAATATGATATTAAGATATTAAATAAAACCGAGAATGCAGCTGAATATAGAATAATGCATTATGATCTTTTAAAAACTGCTGATTATTTTATTATATTACACCTTAATAATAATCCAGAATGGTTAAAAGCTATGGTTTCTGAGATTAGGAAAGCTCCCGGTTTTAGAAAGAAGAAAAAAATAAAGGGAAAATATATTTTCAGTAAAAATCTTTCTCTCCCCAACAAATATATAGATGAAAATTTTTCTTTAATTTCAATTGATCAACCAAATGAAGTAACAGCGTACTTAAAAGAAATACTTTAAATTAGTGAACAAATTTAGTCATCTTAATAAAAGCAGTAATTTCAATCCTTTTCCTGGCCTAAGGCCTTTTGGAGTTGATGAAAGTTACCTGTATTTTGGAAGAGAGGGCCAAAGTGATGAAGTATTATCTATTCTGGAAAAAAATAGATTTGTCAATATATTAGGATCTTCAGGTACTGGTAAATCCTCTTTAATGTTTTCAGGGGTTATACCAACCCTTCATGGGGGATTTATTGATAAAGCAGGAAATAATTGGGAAATTATTACAGCAAAGCCAGGTTTGGACCCAATTAAAAACTTAGCAATAGGCTTCAAAAATCATTTAGAAGCTAATAATAAAGAAAGAAAATTCTCAGAAGTAGAATCATTAATCAATAATAACCTTTTTGAGGCTATACTCAAAAAAAGTACCAAAGGCATAACTGAACTTTACAAGTTAAATCAGCATCTTAAAAGTAAAAATTTACTTATCTATTTAGATCAGTTTGAAGAAATATTCAGGTTCCGAAAGCTAGGTGAATTATATCATCTTAATGAGTCTCTGGCTTATATTAATTTGATACTGCAAGCTGTTGAACAAACTGAAACGCCTATTTATATAGCGTTATCAATGCGATCAGATTTTCTTGGAGATTGCGAACAATTTCCTGAATTGACCAATAAGATTAATGATAGCCACTACCTGATTCCGCAAATGAATAGGGATCAGAAAAAATTAGTAATCACAGGCCCGGTGGCTGTAGGGGAAGGGCAAATCTCCAACAGATTGGTGCAGCGACTCTTGAATGATATGGGTGACAGGCCCGATCAATTACCGGTATTACAGCACGCACTAATGCGCACCTGGAATTATTGGATCAACACCTCAAATGAAAATGAGAATGATAAAATTATAGATTTTATCCATTATGAAGCAATTGGAGGTGTAAATGAAGCACTATCAAGGCATGCTGATGAAGCATTTTATGAACTAGATGAGACGCAAAAGCTAATTTGTGAAAAGGTATTTAAAGCAATCACGGAAAAAAGAACTGAAGGTGATGGAATTAGAAGACCCACACCGTTGCATGCAATTGCTCAAATCGTAGATGAGGAAGAATCAACCATTATTCCCATTATTGATAAGTTTAGAATAAAAGGCAGAGCACTGCTTACCCCAAGAGAGAATTTTGGGCTTAATAGCAATTCAATTATTGATATTAGCCATGAAGCTTTAATGAGGGTTTGGTATAGATTACGTAATTGGGTTCAGGAAGAATCAGATTCTGCCCAAACATATTTAAGGTTGGCCACTGCAGCAGGGAATTATCAACAAGGCAATGGAAGCCTATGGAGACCACCAGATTTGCAGTTAGCTGTAGAATGGAGGAACAAAACAAAACCTACTTTAAAATGGGCTTTGCAATATGATAATGCCTTTGAAGCAGTTATCACCTTCTTAGAAAGAAGTGAAAACGCCTTTAAAAAGGAATTAGAAACAAAAGAACTATTACAAAAAAAGAGGTTAAGGCGGTCGAAGCTAATTGCATACATTTTAGGTTCTGCTGCAGTTTTATCGATTATTCTATTATTTTTCGCCTATAACCAAAGTAAAATTGCGGAGCGACAAAGCCAAATTGCAACTGAAAACTTTAATAAAGCAGAAAATGAAACAAGAAGAGCGCAGCAAAATCAAATAATAGCTGAACAACAAAAGACTGAAGCCAATAGAGCGGCCAGGAGAGCCAATTTAGAAAAGCAAAATGCTGAAAATAATGCCTTCATTGCCGAACAACAAACGGATAGTGCAAAAGCTGCAAATGCTCGTGCGCAACGAAGTTTAAAATTAGTTGAGGCTGCACAATTAGAATCTGACAGACTTAATGAGAATTTAGCCAAAAATAATAGAGAATTGATTTTTGAGCAAGAAGTATCAGAAGGTTATAGAATGAGAAATTTAGCACAAAAATTAGCAGTAAAATCTCAACAAGAAATAGAAGACAACGAACTAAAAGCAATTCAAGCCATTTATGGGTACACGTTTAATGAGGAATATGCAGGCTATGACAGTGACAACGATATTTACAATGGACTTTTTTATGCCGTAAAAGCCTTAGATCCTAAATATTATGATGCCTTTAGAAGCAATTCGGTTGATGTTCGCTCTTTACAATTTGTAAAGAATAAGTATTTGTACACCACAGGTACTTCAGGAAGGATAAATTCATGGGAAGTGGAAAACAAAAATTCTACCAAAAGTATGGTTATTTTCGACAACGAAGGTGTTTTTATCAAAAGTATTTATGTGGATGAAAACAATCAAAAACTGGTAGCTCTTACTGATGGACCAGATTTTTATGTTATCAATGTGGGTGATCGTATAAGAACAGTTGAAGAATACAAATTACCAAAAGGGGATGCTTTTGATGTCGTTTTTAACAATAAAACAGATTTCCTTATTTCAAGTTCAGACAGCACCATCTACCAATTTAAAAACGGTGTTATTAGTCCTCAATTAAAAATTGGTAACAGGATTTATGATATGGAGCTGTTGAATGCTAACCAATTAGTTACCGGAAATAACAAAGGAGAAATTGAAATATGGAATATAAAAGAAAAAACGCTACACCAGAAACTAAATGAAGCTAATAACAGGGTTATTCATTCAATTGCTGTCGGTAATAATATGATTGCCACCGGAGATAATTCTGGTTTAGTTACGGTTTACCCGCTCAATAAAGATAATAAATCACAAACACCTATAAATCTTAAAGGCACTGATGGCGAAATCATGACGGATTTAACTTTTAACGAAGCTAAAAATCAAGTTATAGCCTCTAGTACAAAAGGAACCATAAGGCTATGGAATCTAAAAAATGTGGAGGAATTCCCTATTGTAATCAATGAGCCTGGCTCATGGGTAAATGCAATTGCCCTATTGAATGAATCTTATATATTTGCCGGGTGTAAAGATCAGATTTTCCGACTGTACCCAATAGATAGTGAAATTTTAGCAGATGCTCTTAAAAGTTTAATGCCAAGAGATATTACAAGGGAAGAATGGGACAGGTATATTGGTAATGACGAGGTTCCCTTTAATCCAATTTTCGAAAAAGATGTTTTAGTTGATAAATTATAATGAATAAACTCTTCACTATCATATTACTTCTTGTTAATATTTCACTCTTTGCACAGAGCAATTGTGAACGGAATTTACAGGATGCGAAATCTGACTATAATACTGGGAATTTGTATGCTATTCCGGGTAAAGTAACAGATTGTTTGGAAGAAGGTTTCACCAAAGAAGAAAAAATAGATGCCTACCGATTATTAACCCTTACCTATCTTAATATCAACCAAAATGAAAAGGCTAAAGAGTCATTAATCAAGCTTTTAAATATTAAAACAGATTATAGGGCGCTACCTAATATTGACCCCCCTGAATTATACTCTCTTTATCAAAAAATTGATACAGATCCAAAGTATTTTATCGGAGCAATAGTAGGTGGTAACTTTAACACAATTCAAATTGTTGAGGAATTCACTAATGAATCTTTACCTGGTTCTAATGCCTTGAGGTATAACGGAAAAATGTCTTATCAGGTGGGAGGCCAATTTATTTTACCTCTCTTAAAAAACTTTTGGCTGAAAGGTGAACTACTTTACCAAGTTCAAAGATATGGTTTTGACTTAACTAATACCATAAGAGAAAATGGGAAATCTACTAATTATACCTACACCAGTAATAATAATGGAATTAACCTAAATCTATCAGCAAGAAGTACTATAAATAATTACTATTGGAAACCTTTTGTGGAATATGGTATCACAGGCAGGTACAATATCAATCATCAATTTTTCGATTACAGGAGTAGAAATATAGATCCTGAAGGCACAGTTGAAGTACTTCTGGTTGACCCAATAAATATGCAGGAATTTAGAAAGCAATTTAATGTTGGATTTCATCTTCACATCGGTACAATGAGAAAAATAGGTGAAAACTATTTAGAAATAAAATTAGGTGCTTCAAAATTTTTATTGCCTTATGCGGATTATATCGATAAAACACAGAGACAGCTTAGTACCATTGGCGCACAAGGTGAGGTTATTGACAGTGATTATAATAATTTAATTTATCAAATGAGTTTATCTTTTAACATCCCATTTTTTAATTTTAAATAAGTCTTGAAAAATATTCTTCCTTACATATTGTTGATTACTATTTGCCTTAGTTCATGTTCCGATGATGATGGGCTAAGTTCTGAGGTACCCTCCTTCAGTAAGCTTTATTTTGGCGCAGAGAATATAGAAGCCATTGATTTTATAGAGAAAGAAGATGGTTACCTTATTTTAGCTACGATATTCAACAACAGCCGATCTGCTTTTTATTTAATTGATACCAATTTTGAAGGTTATGTGCAAGATACCATAAGAGTAAAATCTGATACGCTCAATACTTTTGATAGAGGCATTTCCATAAAGCAGTATGGTAATGAAGTGTATATTTTAGGCACTAACAGTAATTCTCTGCTCAATGCAGGAAATACTAGTTTCAAAAGCTTGGTTTTTAAAACTGATTTAAATGGGAACCCTATTAAAAATGAAAGTGACACCTCAGAAAGCATCGCTACCATAAAATTTTTGGTAAACAGCGAAGGTTATTCCATGAAAATGAATGACTTTATTATTAAGGATGATAAAATTATATTTGGAGGCAGTATCTATAATAATAACAATACAGGAGAGATAGTACAGGTTTATAATCTCGAATCGTTTAATGAAATTAACTACCTTCCAACAGTTGAAAATGAATATCCAAATGAATTGAAAATTGATAATACTAACACATCTGTTTTAAGAGTATTTGAAGGAAAAAACAACAGTATCAAATTCACAACAATTGGTCAAAATACAATTTCAAATGATGAAAACGCTGATGTGGAGCCATCCAGAAATATTGTGAGAAAAGTATATACACAATATAATTCACCTTCACCTTTCACCCCAAGAATTTATAGCCCTAATCAAGAAAATCTTGGTGATGCGTTACAAGATCCTATTACTGGTACATTTTATTACGCGGGATCTTATGGTTCTAGTGAAAATAATTTGCTTACTGATGACTTATTTTTGATTAGAGATGACTTCAATCCTTTAATAGATTCGGAAAATCAATTAGACCGTGAAAACACTAACAATAATATTGATGAGGGTTTTGGTAATTTTGTGGTTTCAATAGCACAAAATTCACTGGGTAATATTTATATTGCTTCTACTACCCGTTTGAATAATTTAAACATTGGTCCTTCTAACTTATTTAAATTTTCCGCTTCTGGTGATTTGCTAAGCGAGGAGCCAATTGAATTTGTAAGCAGTAGGTTTTACAATATTAAGAAAATAAAAGTTTCACGGCAAGATGATAAAATTTTAGTATTGTCAAGTTTAGAATTTGAAAATAATGCTCGAGCTGTTGGACTTTTAAAATTAAATTTTTAAAAAATATTGAGATTTTAGAATTACATGATTGGATTCTATAACTTAAAAGATATTTGAATATTATTCGATAAAATAAGGATTGACGCAGATAAATTTTTAGTGAAATTCTATTAAAAGATATAAATTTGTCAATTGCTCTCCATTTTAATATATTGTACTTTACATTTAAAAATAAGATTACGAAACACATTTACTCATATATAAAATTTCTTTTCATCCTTTACTCATTATCATTAATGAGTATAAAAGCATATTCTCAGGTAACGATTACTACTGCTGATTTAAGTAATATTTGTGTTGATGGTGGGTATTATGTTTTAGATGATATTGTTATTTCAGAAAATTTACCTGCTGATATTGCTTCATCAGGAGGATCAACAGTTTTTATTAGGATACAATTGCCAGCGAATTTCGAATTTAAAACTGATCTAGGCGCTGGAGATGTGATATATTCAGGTACTGATTTTACTGCGGGTACGCTGACAAAAAGTACTTCTTATATCGAGTTAGGATTTGTTGTAAATAATATAACTGACAATGATCAAATCACTTTTACTAATTTGCAAATAAGAGCTAATGGATCCGCCAGCTCAGGTAACCTCCAAAGAGTGGCAACCGGTAATGATGCTGTGATTAATGGAGCACCAGTTGGATCATTATTTGGTGCTGTTTCTAGTATAGAATCCCCTTCTATAGACTCGCAACCAACAGCAGCTGTAGTATGCGAAGGTGAAATTACTAATTTTAACGTTATCGCATCAGGAGCGGGATTATCCTATCAATGGAAAAGAAATGGGGTGAATATCGATAATTCAACAGACGGTGGTATTTATTCAAATTTTAATTCTGCAACACTACAAATCAATAATGTTCCTATTTCTATTAATAATAATAGCTATAGCGTAGAAATAACTGGTATATGTTTGCCTATTATTAGTTCGGATCCGGCAATTTTAACAGTAGAAGCATTACCTTTAGCACCTGCAGTTACTAATCAAAACCAAGAAGTATGTGTAGGAGAAACTGTAAACGCTCCCGTTGCAAGTGGATCTGGAGGTGTATTCAATTGGTATAGTAACGCATCCTTGTCAACTTCTATTTTCACAGGCACCTCTCCTACTATTGGAGACTTAGGGTTTAATAATTCAACTACCACTACAGTATATGTTACCGAAACATCATCAACGCCTAACACTTGTGAAGGTCCAGCAACTGCTGTAAATTTAATAGTAAACCCTTTACCTCTCAATAATCTAGCTGTTACTCCATTAGCAACAGAAGTTTGTGATGGTGGTACTCTTACCTTCACTATAAATGGATCACAGTCCGGAGTGAACTATCAACTATTCGATGAAACTAATACGGCTTTTAGCTCACAAGTGGGGGGCAATGGTGGAAGTATTACAATCACCACTGATATCTTTACTGGATTAGGAGCTGATGAAACAATTACTGTGAGAGCCACCAATGCTACTACTACTTGTAGCGTAGACCTTACAGATGCTGAAACTATTACCATCAACCCTTTACCTTCTGTCACGATAAACAATGACGATGATGGAGATAATATTATTTGTGCAGGTACTACCATCACTTTCACTGCTGCCGGAGCTAGCACTTATCAATTCTTTGTCAATGGTTTAAGTGCGCAAGGTCCCTCTGCCTCTGCTAATTTTGCCACATCTTCTTTAAACAATGGTGATGTTGTAACAGTAACAGGTACAGATGCCAGTGGTTGTTCAGCTTCTTCTGCTGGTACTACAATTATTGTAGATAATCCACCCGGACAACCTACTATCTCCTCTGCTTCTGCTACTGAATGCGGGGGGAATACGGTAACTATTACTTCTACGCTAGCCCCTAACGGTGGTGTTTATCGTTGGTATAAAGATGGTACGCTATTGCCTGGCGAAACACTAAGAAATGTGGATCTCACTACTGCAGCTCAGTCAGGTAACTACACCGTAGAAATAACAGATGGTAGCAATACAGCTACCTGCTACTCAACTATCTCTGCTCCTTTTGCAGTATCCATTAATCCATTACCAAATGCTACTTTAGCAGTGAGCCCTTCTGCAAGTGAGGTTTGTGATGGTGGTACGCTTACCTTCACTATAAATGGATCACAGTCCGGAGTGAACTATCAACTATTCGATGAAACTAATACGGCTTTTAGCTCACAAGTGGGGGGCAATGGTGGAAGTATTACAATCACCACTGATATCTTTACTGGATTAGGAGCTGATGAAACAATTACTGTGAGAGCCACCAATGCTACCACACTATGTACCAATGACCTTACAGAGACCGAAACTATTACCATCAACCCTTTACCTTCAGTCACGATAAACAATGACGATGATGGAGATAATATTATTTGTGCGGGTACTACCATCACTTTCACTGCTGCCGGAGCTAGCACTTATCAGTTCTTTGTTAATGGTTTAAGTGTTCAAGGTCCCTCTGCCTCTGCTAATTTTGCCACATCTTCTTTAAACAATGGTGATGTTGTAACAGTAACAGGTACAGATGCCAGTGGTTGTTCAGCTTCTTCTGCTGGTACTACAATTATTGTAGATAATCCACCCGGACAACCTACTATCTCCTCTGCTTCTGCTACTGAATGCGTGGGGAATACGGTCACAATTACTTCTACGCTAGCCCCTAACGGTGGTGTTTATCGTTGGTATAAAGATGGTACACTATTGCCTGGCGAAACACTAAGAAATGTGGATCTCACTACTGCAGCTCAGTCAGGTAACTACACCGTAGAAATAACAGATGGTAGCAATACAGCTACCTGCTACTCAACTATCTCTGCTCCTTTTGCAGTATCCATTAATCCATTACCAAATGCTACTTTAGCAGTGAGCCCTTCTGCAAGTGAGGTTTGTGATGGTGGTACGCTTACCTTCACTATAAATGGATCACAGTCCGGAGTGAACTATCAACTATTCGATGAAACTAATACAGCTTTTAGCTCACAAGTGGGGGGCAATGGTGGAAGTATATCTATTACCTCTAACACTTTTGTTTTTGCAACATTTGGTAGCACGGAAACTATTACTGTGAGAGCTATTAATGCTACCACCGCTTGTAATGATGATCTTACAGATACAGAAATTATTACTATCTACGAACAAACTAATAGTAGTGCAGGTGCTGGTGGAGAAGTTTGTAATATATCCAATTCTTTTGAATTATCCACCTTGCTGAGTGTTGGAACTGCCACCGGCACATGGACAAATGAATCGGCAACAGGAAATGCTACATTTGAAAACGAAAACAATCCTACTACTAATGTAATAGTAGATAACTATGGATCTTATACATTTAGATGGACGGAAGTATCTGGTACTTGTTCTGATTTTGATGAGGTCTTGGTAGTTTTTCGTGATCCGCCAATTGCAGATGCCGGGCCTAATGATGAATTCTGCATAAGCAGTTTTTACACAGTTACTGATGCTATCGTAGAAAACAATACAAGTATTACTTGGACTCATAACGGAGCAGGTTCGCTATTTGATATAAATAGTATCAGTCCAACTTATTTACCTTCTCCTAGCGATGTAAATACAGTGGTAACCTTAACTTTAACTGTAAACGGTGCTGGATCATGTCCTAGCGCAGTTGATCTTAAGGAACTAACTGTAAACCCTACTCCTACCATTCCAGCTTTCCTTACGCCTGTTCAAGTTTGTAGAGATAATAATTCCTTTGATCTCACCTCAATTGATCTCAATGCAACGCCGCTGGGAGGAGCCTACTCCTATTCAGGAACTGGCGTTTCAGGAACTAATTTTGATGCAACTAATTCTTCAGTGGTTCTTGGCCCTCAGGAAATTGAAGTGACTTACACATCATTGGATGGATGCGTAAGAATAAAAGACGTTGTTTTATTAGATGTTATTGAACAACCAACAGCTGACGCCGGAGCTGATGAGGAGGTCTGTGAAAATACTGCATATACGGTAAGTGATGCTTCTGTTACTAATAGTGCAGGAGTTATATGGACTGTAACTGTAGGTGCCGGAACCTTGACTGATGCTAACACCCTGACACCGACCTATACCCCTGCTGATGCTGATGCTGGCAGTAATATTACATTGACTCTAACAGTAGATGGGATTAGTGCATGTTCCGATGCTGTCGATACTAAAGTTCTTGCCATCACTGCTGAGCCTACTGCTAATGCAGGTGCCGATGATGAGGTATGCGAAAATACTACCTACACAGTCTCCGATGCTCTGGCCACCAATGATTCTGGGATTACTTGGACTGTTTCACCTGGAGCCGCTGGTACATTGGCTAATTCCAATACCATAACGCCTACTTATACACCTGCTCCTGCAGATGCTGGCAACAATGTGACTCTGATATTGACAGTAGATGGAAACGGCAGCTGTGCCGTTGCAATTGATACCAAAGTGCTTGCTATTACCCCTGCACCTACAGCCGATGCCGGTGCAAATGACGAAACTTGTGTTAATGCTGCTTTCACAGTTAATGACGCCAATGTAACTAATGGTGCTTCCATCCTATGGACGGTTACTTCTGGTGGTGGAACTTTAACGAATGAAACCACTGACAGCCCAACTTACACGCCTGTAAGTACTGATGCAGGTACCACCGTTGTTTTAACGTTAACTGTTGCTGGTAATGGAACTTGCGCCTCTGTGCAGGATACAAAAGAATTGACCATTACCCCTGCACCTACAGCAGATGCGGGTGCAAATGATGAAACTTGTGTCAACGCTGCTTTCACTGTTAATGATGCCAATGTAACTAATGGTGCTTCCATCCTGTGGACTGTTACTTCTGGTGGTGGAGCTGTAACGAATGAAACCACTGATAGCCCAACTTACACGTCTGTAAGTACTGATGCAGGTACCACCGTTGTTTTAACGCTAACTGTTGCTGGTAATGGAACTTGTGCCTCTGTGCAGGATACAAAAGAATTGACTATTACCCCTGCACCTACAGCCGATGCCGGTGCAAATGACGAAACTTGTGTTAATGCTGCTTTCACAGTTAATGACGCCAATGTAACTAATGGTGCTTCCATCCTATGGACGGTTACTTCTGGTGGTGGAACTTTAACGAATGAAACCACTGACAGCCCAACTTACACGTCTGTAAGTACTGATGCAGGTACCACCGTTGTTTTAACGCTAACTGTTGCTGGTAATGGAACTTGTGCCACTGTGCAGGATACAAAAGAGTTGACTATTACCCCTGCACCTACGGCTGATGCCGGTGCAAATGATGAAACTTGTGTCAACGCTGCTTTCACTGTTAATGATGCCAACGTAACTAATGGTGCTTCCATCCTGTGGACTGTTACATCTGGTGGTGGAGCTTTAACGAATGAAACCACTGATAGCCCGACTTACACGCCTGTAAGTACTGATGCAGGAACTACCGTTGTTTTAACGCTAACTGTTGCTGGTAATGGAACTTGCGCCAATGTGCAGGATACAAAAGAATTGACTATTACCCCTGCACCTACAGCCGATGCTGGTGAAAATGATGAAACTTGTGTTAATGCTGCTTTCACAGTTAATGACGCCAATGTAACTAATGGTGCTTCCATCCTATGGACGGTTACTTCTGGTGGTGGAACTTTAACGAATGAAACCACTGACAGCCCAACTTACACGTCTGTAAGTACTGATGCAGGTACCACCGTTGTTTTAACGCTAACTGTTGCTGGTAATGGAACTTGTGCCTCTGTGCAGGATACAAAAGAATTGACCATTACCCCTGCACCTACAGCAGATGCGGGTGCAAATGATGAAACTTGTGTCAACGCTGCTTTCACTGTTAATGATGCCATTGTAACTAATGGTGCTTCCATCCTGTGGACTGTTACTTCTGGTGGTGGAGCTTTAACGAATGAAACCACTGACAGCCCAACTTACACGTCTGTAAGTACTGATGCAGGTACCACCGTTGTTTTAACGCTAACTGTTGCTGGTAATGGAACTTGTGCCTCTGTGCAGGATACAAAAGAATTGACCATTACCCCTGCACCTACAGCAGATGCGGGTGCAAATGATGAAACTTGTGTCAACGCTGCTTTCACTGTTAATGATGCCAATGTAACTAATGGTGCTTCCATCCTGTGGACTGTTACTTCTGGTGGTGGAGCTTTAACGGATGAAACAACTGACAGCCCAACTTACACGCCTGTAAGTACTGATGCAGGTACCATCGTTGTTTTAACGCTAACTGTTGCTGGTAATGGAACTTGTGCCACTGTGCAGGATACAAAAGAGTTGACTATTACCCCTGCACCTACAGCCGATGCAGGTGCAAATGATGAAACTTGTGTCAACGCTGCTTTCACTGTTAATGATGCCAATGTAACTAATGGTGCTTCCATCCTGTGGACTGTTACTTCTGGTGGTGGAGCTTTAACGAATGAAACCACTGACAGCCCAACTTACACGCCTGTAAGTACTGATGCAGGTACCACCGTTGTTTTAACGTTAACTGTTGCTGGTAATGGAACTTGCGCCTCTGTGCAGGATACAAAAGAATTGACCATTACCCCTGCACCTACAGCAGATGCGGGTGCAAATGATGAAACTTGTGTCAACGCTGCTTTCACTGTTAATGATGCCAATGTAACTAATGGTGCTTCCATCCTGTGGACTGTTACTGCTGGTGGTGGAGCTTTAACGAATGAAACTACTGACAGCCCAACTTACACGCCTGTAAGTACTGATGCAGGAACTACCGTTGTTTTAACGTTAACTGTTGCTGGTAATGGAACTTGCGCCTCTGTGCAGGATACAAAAGAATTGACCATTACCCCTGCACCTACAGCAGATGCGGGTGCAAATGATGAAACTTGTGTCAACGCTGCTTTCACTGTTAATGATGCCAATGTAACTAATGGTGCTTCCATCCTGTGGACTGTTACTTCTGGTGGTGGAGCTGTAACGAATGAAACCACTGACAGCCCAACTTACACGCCTGTAAGTACTGATGCAGGTACCACCGTTGTTTTAACACTAACTGTTGCTGGTAACGGAACTTGCGCCACTGTGCAGGATACAAAAGAGTTGACCATTAAACCGATTGCAATCATTACTCCTGTTAGCGATTTAATTTTATGTCCTGCGGAAATCCAATCTTCTATATCGTTCAGTGCTGATGTATCTGGAGGAGTTTTTAGTTGGAATGTTACAAATTTCACCCAATTAGGGTTAGCTTCCGGAAGCGGCACAGGAGATTTCCCTTCTTTTACAGCGCAAGCCAATTCGACTGGAGGAAATATTAATTCTGTAGTAACAATAGGATATGAAGTGAATGGCTGTATAAGTATTAACGAATCTTTCACAATTACAACAAAACCCACTCCTAACATTGATGATATAGCTGATATCCAGGTATGCCCTGGGGAGCTAGTGAATATTGAATTTAATGCCAACACCATGGGTGAAATATTTAGTTGGGATAATGATAACAACACTATTGGCGTCACCTTGGCTAGTACCGGTACTGGAAACATTTCCTTCACAGCTACAGAAAACAACAGTGGTATACCAATTATGAGTGTTTTTACCTATTACGCCACTCTTAATGGTTGTGAAAGCATAACAAAAACATTTACTGTTACCTTAAATCCTGAACCAGTTGTAAATCCTATAACAGACATTGAGGTTTGCTCTTTTGATCAGATTCAAACTAATTTTGCTAGTAATGTTACAGGAGCTAACTTTAGCTGGACTAATGATAACACTGCAACAGGTATTGCTGCTTCTGGAACCGGAAATATAAATGTAAATGCATTAGAAAATTTAACCGGAGCAAATTTAGTCAGCGTAATTCAAGTCAGAGGTATCCGAAATAACTGTGAAGGGGAATTTGAATCATTTACAGTTACTGTAAAACCTAAACCAATAATAAATACTCTCTCAGATATAGAAATATGCTCCGAAGATGTGGTATCTGAAATTGTATTTTCAGATAACTCCGGAGGGAATAGTGTTATTTCTTGGGCAGCAACCAACGCTAATAATATTGGACTTTCTACCAGCTCAGGAACAGGCAGTATTCCACAATTTACTGCGGTTCAAAACTCTGGCACCACTAATATTATTTCTACAATTACAGTTACCAGCGTATGGGATAATTGTGTAAGTGATCAAAAAATATTTAGAATTATATTAAGACCAACTCCCCTATTAAACACAATACAAGATATTTCAGTGTGTGCAAACGAGCCTATCTTAACTAATTTCACTAATAGCTTGGGTGGTATTACAAGCTATACCTGGACCAATGACACACCTGAAATAGGTTTAGCAAGCTCTGGAAGCGGAAATCTGGATTTCACAACTGCAGAAAACATAAGCGGTGTACCTATTGTCGCCACAATTACGGTCACTCCATTCAATGCAGATTGTGTAGGACCTGAAGAAACATTTACTATTACTTTAAAACCTACTCCACAAATTTCAGAAATTAGTGATATAGCTACTTGTTCAGAGGAATTTGTATCAATTCCTTTTAATATTGATATATCTGGAAGTATTTTAACTATCACAAACTCTAATCCATCAATCACGGTAAGTAATCCTATAATAAACAATAATGCTATAGAATTCACAAGTTCCATCAATACAAGTGGAGCTGATTTAACTGGCGTTTTCGAACTTAGCTCTAACAAGGATGGATGTATTGGGGTAGAAAGTTTTGTTGTCACTCTTAGAAATAAACCTGTAGTGGCGGCTGAAACAGATGAAGATGCGTTATGTTCCGTAGAATTTGTGCCTAATAGAAATTTCACCCATGCTGTAGGGTCAGGAAATTTCTTCTGGGAAATTACAAATGCAGAATTAATAGGGGACGGCACTCCTACTTCTGGTGCCGGTAATTTCCCTGGTTTTGAATTAGCTCAAAACGAAACTGGGATAGAAAAAGTAGGTTATGTAAGATACTATAGTGAAAGACTTGGCTGCTTCAGTGATGCAGATTCTTTTAAAATTACGCTTAAACCTTCACCGGTTATATTAAATGAAGACGTTGTTTTTTGCCCAGGAGAGTTTGTAAATGTCGAGTTTTTAGCAAACATCTCGAGTGGAACAAGGTATTTTTGGACCAATGACAATACCACTATTGGTATCAATAATATAAGCGGTGATACTGAAAATACAATTACTCCAAGTGGTTTTACAGCAACTAACACATCTAGAACCGAGGATAATATTGCCCAAATCTCTGTCTATGGAGTTACGGATGGGTGCCAAGGGCCCTTAAAAGTGTTTAGAATCATTGTCAAGCCAAACCCAGAAATTCAAATTAGATATGAAAATCTATGTGATATAGAAAATGGCGTAAAACTTGATTTTACTAGTTCATATGATGATTTGCTTACAGACAGTATCATTTCCCGAAACTGGACTATCCTAACTGATCCAAGCCTAACAGTAGTAGATTCTGTAGTTATTTTTAATAGTACAGGAAGGAAAGATATCAGACTAGTAATAACGACAGCTTTAGGCTGTACTTTTACTAATGATTTCGCTATAGAGGTGTGGAATATTGAAAAAATTGATTTTAATTTTTCTAATGTTTCTACAAGTCTGCCTAGTGATCCTAATGGGACCACATTTGAACCAATAATTACTCCTGAATTTGGACCTGGCATCGTTGAATATACTTACGATTGGAATTTTGGAGATACTGCGAGTGGTTCCAATAATATCTCAACAGATGAAAATCCAAGCCATAATTACCAAAACCCTGGCGCATACCAAGTCACTTTAATGGTTACCGGATCTGGATCAAACCAAGAAGATATAGGTTCATGTAGCAGGATGATCACAAAAACTATAAACATAGTGGAATCTATTGTCACTTTCCCATATTTTGTTGATTTTGAAAATGACAATGCTAATTGGTTTCCAAGAGAATTTAGAGAAGATAGTACTTCATCATGGCAGTATATCGATCAATATAATTTACCAGGTAATGCACCGGACAGCTTGTTTTTTATTAATAAAAGGAACGATTCTAAAGTTTGGGGAACTGTTTTAAATGATGAAAAAGCAGGATATAATGTGGAGGAAATTTCTTTCCTCAACACTTCTATCTTTGACATATCTCAATTAGAAAAACCGATGCTAGCATTTGATATGTGGTTAGATGTAGAGAATGAGGTCAGAGCGGGATCTATCTTAGAATATTCCACTGATGGTATAAATTATACATTGCTAGGTGAAATAAATGAACCCCGAAACTGGTATAATATATCAAATAGTGCTGTTATCAGAGGACCTGGAAATGAGCTTGGATATGCCTGGTTCCAAAGAGACAATGAGGATTGGCAGTGGATCAGAGTTGCTTACCCACTAGATGAATTGAAGAATAATACTAGTGTCTATTTTAGATTTACCTTCAGGGGTTTTACCAATGATTTCAATTCTAAAGGTATGGCTATAGACAACTTCTACATAGGAGAAAGAAATAAAAATGTCTTGATTGAAAATTTCACCAACTTGAATGCAGACAATTTTGAGAACACACAGAATACATTTGAATCTTATTTAAACGATACTCTTGCAATAAGTAAAGATGTAATTCCTTTACAATTTCACACTACCTATCCTCGACCTGATGCCTTAAGTAATAGAAATAGATTAGAGTTAGATGCCAGAGCCGCTATATATTCAATTAACTCTTCTTCAGTTTATGTTTTTGATGGACAAAGAATGTCAGACATATTGTTTAATGAGGAATATAAAAACGAAATTAGAGCCAGATCCTTAATAGATGCAGTGGCCGCAGAACCTAAAACTACTATTGAAATATCAGTAGATAGTTTGGTAGACGACCATACAGTCAAATTCTCTTCTAACATTTCTATTGATACAGCTATAGCTAATAATCAAGAATTAGCAGTTTATTACTTTATCGTTGAAAAGTCAGTGCAAAATTTAGATGGTACAGCTAGAGCCTTAGAGAATGTTGTTATAAAAACCTTACCAGGTATTAATGGTCATATATTAGATGTAGATAGTACAACTCTTAATGAGAGCTACGAATGGAAAGTAAAGGGTATAAATAACAAGACTCAATTAGCAATTGTCACCGTTATTCAAAACTTGACAACAAACGAGGTCATTCAGACTACAATCACAGATATAGTTGATGAAAAAGTAGGCGGTCCTATTTTGTCAAATAATGAGCTGCTTGATCTAGGTAAAATCAAAATCTACCCCAATCCATCAAAAGATAAATTTGTCATAGAATTGCCAGTAAACATAAATCAGGAAATCAACTACATGGTCTTAGATAATGTAGGTAAAATCATCACAACCCGCACTATTAAAAAAGGTGAGCAAAAACACGAACTTTACCTTAATGGTTTAAGCTCTGGAATGTATCATATTCTCTTTAAAGATGAAGCTGGTAATATTTCAAAAAAGAAGATTGTTTTAATTGATTAAAGGATTTCAATTATTAAAATAGTTCGAGATATTTATACTAAATTAAATCCCGTAACTACCTTCTTTAAACCACTTGTGTAAATACCATTAGCGAATAAACATAATCTAAGATTGACCGTATTTAATATTTGATTTCTGTCTTCACAAAAATACTAGTATAAACAAATAGTTTTATTAGATGTTAAAATTGCATATTAAAACCTTAATATAATCAACACTTGATAAGAGTTTTAAAAGATTGAATTTTTACTTATTTTCGTGAAATATTAAAAGATCATTTATTTTTATACAAATAACAAAAATATACATGTCAGATCAAGCAAAATTATCATACGGGGGTAAAGAATACATTCTTTCTGTAGTTGAAGGTACTGAAAAGGAAAAAGCAGTAGATATCAGCAAATTAAGAGCAGAAAGTGGTCTTATTACCATAGACCCGGGTTTTAAAAATACAGGATCTACCAAAAGTGCAATCACATTTTTGGATGGTGAAGAAGGTATTTTAAGATATAGAGGGTATTCTATTGAGGACTTAGCAGAGAAATCTACCTTTTTGGAAGTATCTTATCTTTTAATATATGGTGAATTACCTTCCTCTGACGAACTAGAAGCATTTCAGAAAAAAATTACTACCCATACTCTGGTGCATGAAGATATAAAAACCATTTTAGATGGTTTTCCTTCCAATGCGCACCCGATGGGAGTTTTATCTTCTTTGGTATGTTCATTAACGGCTTTTTATCCGGAATCATTAGACCCCAACAGATCTGCTGAGGAAGTTAATTTAAGTATCATCAGAATTCTGGCTAAGATGCCAACTTTTGCCGCATGGGCGTATAAAAATCAGGTGGGGCATCCAGTAAACTACCCGGATAACGAGTTAGATTACTGCTCTAACTTCATTAAAATGATGTTCGCATTACCTGCTGAACGTTATAAAGCAAATCCTGTAGTAGCCAGAGCTTTAGATCAATTACTTATTTTACATGCCGACCATGAACAAAACTGTTCCACCTCTACTGTTAGAGTAGTAGGGAGTTCTCAAGCTAGTTTGTATGCATCAATTTCGGCAGGTATTAATGCATTATGGGGTCCATTACATGGTGGAGCCAATCAAGCTGTATTAGAGATGCTTGAAGAAATACAGGAAGCTGGTGGAGATACTGCCAAGTTTATAGAAAAAGCTAAGGATAAAAATGATCCTTTCAGATTAATGGGATTCGGACACAGAGTGTACAAAAACTTTGATCCAAGAGCAAAAATCATTAAAAAAGCAGCAGATGATGTATTAGAGCAATTAGGTGTAGATGATCCATTGTTAGATATCGCTAAGCAATTAGAGGAAATTGCTTTGAATGATGAATACTTTATTGAGAAAAAACTTTATCCTAACGTAGATTTCTATTCAGGCATTATTTATAGAGCTATGGGAATTCCTACTGAAATGTTCACAGTAATGTTTGCTATTGGTCGTTTACCTGGCTGGATTGCACAGTGGAAAGAAATGAGAGAAAACAACGAGCCAATTGGTCGTCCGAGACAAGTATACACCGGATACAATCACAGACCTTACGTTGCATCTGAAAAAAGATAATTTAATTAATTATTAGGTTAAAAGTTTAATTAATTTTTAAAAGTCAATCTATAGCTATAGATTGACTTTTTTAATTTCCATATAAGAAAGAATGAGTTTACAAGAAGATTTTAAAAAAGCAGCAGAGCGTTCTAAAAATCATATTAAGGAACGTCCATCCAATGAAGATTTATTAAAGTTATATGCACTTTTTAAACAAGGAGAAGAAGGAGATGTACAAGGTGAAAAACCAGGGGGATTTGATTTTAAAGCAATAGCTAAATACAATGCCTGGGAAGAATTAAAAGGGAAGACAAAAGAAGAGGCAATGAAAGAATATATAGCGCTGGTTGACAAGCTAGCTCAGTAACACAACCTTGTCCTTTTTCACAAAGGAAAGGTGATTTTTCTATTTTTAATTTAATAAGGAATTAAACAAGCAGGAATTACCTTTCTATTGAATTAACCTATTTGTTAATATACATTAATTATTTATCCTTAAAAAGTGAGTTTAAAATCTCAAAAACAGATCTTCCTAGATCATTTAGGTCAAACTACCCCCTATCCTTTTCTCCTGGAAATTGAAAAAGCGGAAGGTATCTATCTTTATGATACAAATAATAAATCCTATATAGATTTAATTTCAGGGATAGCTGTTAGCAATTTAGGACATCAGCATCCTTATGTAATTGAAGCCATTAAAAAGCAAGTAGATAAGCATTTGCATATCATGGTGTATGGTGAATACGTGCAATCATCTTCCAATCGCCTTGCAGAAATGTTGGCCGATCACTTACCTGCGCATCTGAATTGTAGTTATTTTACCAATAGCGGTGCAGAGGCCATTGAAGGCGCATTAAAATTAGCTAAAAGGTATACCGGAAGAACCGAAATGATTGCTTTTAGAGGTGCTTATCATGGTAGTACACATGGTGCTTTAAGTGTTTCTGGCAATGAAAAGAAAAAAAATGCCTTCCGACCATTACTACCCGATGTTCGGTTTCTGCAATTCAATTTAAAAGAGGATTTAGAACAAATAACTAATAAGTCAGCTTGTGTATTAGTAGAAACCATACAAGGAGACGCTGGTGTTAGAATTCCTGATAAATCTTACCTTGAAGCTTTGAGAGCTAAATGCAAGGAAACTGGAACTGTTCTTATATTTGATGAAATCCAGACTGGAATTGGCAGAACCGGAAAACTTTTTGCTTTTGAACATTATGGTGTATATCCTGATATACTTTGCACAGCCAAAGCTTTAGGAGGGGGATTACCATTAGGAGCTTTTATTGCAAATAAAGAAATGATGAAGACCTTAACTTTTAACCCTATGTTAGGTCATATTACTACTTTTGGAGGCAACCCAGTGGCCTGCGCTGCTGCAGTGGCTACCCTTGAAGTAATTACGGCACCACATTTTTTAGAAGATGTAGAACGAAAAGGGCTGCTTTTTGAACAATTAATACAACATAAAGCAATCAAAGAAGTAAGAAGAAAAGGCTTATTGTTTGCATTCGAATTTGAAACCGAAGAAGAAGTTTATGCCATAGTAGAAGAATGTATGAAGCAAGGAGTTATTTGCTTTTGGTTTCTATCCTGCCCTAATAGTTTCAGAATAGCCCCCCCCCTTACTATTTCAATTAAAGAGATTGAAAAAGCCTGCAAAATCATTAACGCGGCTATTGAACAAACACATTCCTAATATGAATGCTCCCCTAAATATTTTAATATCAATTGAGAGGGTTCATGAGGTGATTAACCTATTAAAGGAAAAATATATATCCACTTTTGACCAGAAAAAGCATAGGATTAATTTTGAGCTAGAGGGGCATGAAGAATTCTATTTAAGATTACCACTACCCTACCCCTTTCAAGATCAAAGTTTTGATATCGAAGACTGTGAGATACCCTACATTATTTGCATAATACAATCAGGCAGTGCTGCATTGGCTTATTGTGAAGGTTTGCAGATTATTGAACATAAAGTTTTTAAGGCTTATATGGTGCGCAAAAAGCAAGGGAAAAGTCAATTGAAATACTTAAAAACCAAGGGTAAATCTAAAGCGGGCTCAAGAGTAAGATTAGGAAATACAATTCATTTTTTTGAAGAAATAACAGATAAACTTTCAGATTGGTTGAGCTACTATGATATTGATAAAATAGCATTAAGCCTTAATAAAACGCTTTACCCTTACCTTTTTAATAAGGACAATGAAGTTTTAGATAAGAATGACGTACGTATTTATAAAATACCGAAACATATTGAGGAACCGTCTTTTGAAAATTTATTAAAAATTCATTCCTATCTGCTAAAAGGAGAATTAATCTTCGATAAAAATTCTGAATTTCCACTTAAGGAAATTTTAACAGGATTGAACGAATGAAAATAATGAGCACCTATGTGAGGTCATAGAATAATTAAACAATAGCAATTCTACAGTAAATCCTGTATCTTAATAACATTAGAATAATTTACCCCTCCATCCAATAAATTAATTCTATTTTTGGGTACACTGGAAATAATATATTGATGCACATTGTCATGAGAATCAATAGGTTTAATTTTAATGATCTCGCCATAAGAAAAGGTATTAGACAATGTTTTAATTAATATAAAATCATCCTGTAGCTCAAACTTAAATTTTTTGAAGTACGTATCTTCTTTTAATTTAGTTAGTACATCGTCCTTATTTAATTTGGAATCCACTAATCTTTTTTGTTTTGTAGCAAGATTTTCATCTGTAAAGTCTTTAAAACCGATCTTTCTTAGCTCTCTAAAATGCATAATTACCATAATAATAATTAAGAAAAGAGCTAAAAATAGAGAGTCAGCAAAATTATCAAAAATGCTTTTATCTAAGCGCAGTAAAAATCTATCCATCAATAAATTGCTTATAAACATGATTGGATAAAAAATAATAAACAATCGCAAGTACACTTTAAACTTTGGCATTAAAAAGGTTTTTAATAATTTAATTAAATACTAACAGTCGGCTCATTAATAAACTTAATCAGTCAGAATCTTCCATTTGACTAGGCTTTGAGTCCAAAAAATAAAAATTTATCTAATCGATATATATCTATCAAATATTGTAAAATAATTCGTCTTTAAATTAATATAGGTAGTTTTAATACCATGGGATCCACTCATCAATAATTCACAATTCTCTGCCACATTTTCACGAATACGACTATATGACACTTTTTTACAATTGTAGCTTAAAAAACTTAAAAAAAGGCTAAAAGTGAATAAATAGTCAATTGCAGACAGATAGCGTATAACTCTTACAGTAAACTATTAAACATTATGTTATTTAATTTGAGATAATGGCAATTATGCACAATGATTGCTTAAAATGACATGTACTTAATAAAAACATTTTATAAATAAATTTTACTTAACATTTAATTTCTGACAACACTGTTTCACTAGCACTCGGTTGGGTGCTTCATAATAATATTTATCAAATTTAAATGTGTCACATTAACTTAATCAATACATGAAAGTACTAGTAATTGGAGCCGGTAATATGGGCTTAGCTTATGCGAAAGCACTTGTGAACTCTGAATTTCTGAAAAAAGACAATTTGATGATTTCAGATACCAATAAAGAAAAAACTGAAGAATTGAAGAAAATAAGTCGATTTGACGTCTTTACCAATTTAGAGGACTGCTTACCTCTAGCTGACATCATCTTTATAGCTGTTAAACCTTTCCACTGCGATGAGTTATTTGAAGGGATAAAGCATCTTGTGACAAAAGATCAGCTGATAATCTCTATCATGGCAGGTATTACCATCCAAACGATAAAAGATGGTTTAAATGCTACTAAGGTTGTACGTGCAATGCCCAACCTACCAGCACAAGTGGGAAAAGGTCTTACTTCTTTCACTGCCTCTGATGATGTTTCCCGTCTTGAACTCTCTACCGTAGAAAATCTACTTAATACTACTGGTAAGTCAGTGCGTTTAGATTCTGAAAACGATATTGACGCTTCAACTGGCATTTCTGGTAGTGGCCCTGCTTATGTTTTCTATTTTATGCAATCTATGATGGATGCAGCTAAAAAAATGGGCTTCTCTGATCACGATTCCAAGGTGCTGGTTAGTCAGACTTTTGAAGGTGCTGTAGAACTATTCAATAAATCTGATATTTCCCCACAAACTTGGATGAACAGAGTAGCATCTAAAGGTGGCACAACTCGTGCCGCATTAGATTCGATGGAAGATAATAATATAAAGCAACTAATTGAGGATGCTGCTTATGCTGCATTTAATAGAGCTGTTGAATTAGGGAAAGAATAACAATTATAGATGGAATTTAAGAAAATTTACAAGAAAAGAATTGTTGTTAAGGTAGGTACAAATGTAATGACCAATAAGGACAATCGCATTGTAGTTCCTATTTTAAAACGATTGGTTGATCAAATAGCACGTTTATACGAAGAAGATATTATGTGTATACTAATTTCCTCAGGTTCTGTAATTGCCGGGAAAGAGGTTTTAAACAATAATGATATAGAGGATACAACCATCCGCAGGCAGGTATATTCTGCAGTGGGGCAGCCCAGAATGATGCGCCATTATTATAGTATTTTTCACAATTATGGGATGCGTTGTGCTCAGGTTTTGGCCACGAAAAGAGATTTTGACATGGGGAAACATCGTGATAATATGTGCAATTGTTATGAGGGACTGATGAGTCAGGGAATTGTGCCAATTGCCAATGAAGATGACGCAGTTTCTCTGTCAATGTCCATGTTTAGTGATAATGATGAGTTGGCAAGTCTAGTAGCTGAATTGATCAATGCAGATGCTCTTATTTTACTTACAGATACTGACGGCATTTATGATGGTCACCCTGATCATGATGATTCTAATGTTATCAGAACTGTGACTACGGATCAGGATGTAGAAAAATTTGTGCAATCTTCCTCCAAAAAAGAAGGGGAAGGAAGAGGTGGCATGGAGTCAAAGATTAATGTTGCAAAAAAGGCTGCTGCAAAAGACATTCCTACATACATTGCCAATGGCAAAAAAAATGAAGTTATCATAGATATTGTACACGGGAAAGATGTGGGGACAAGAATCTATCAGGAAGATTAGCCGGCCAGCCTGTTAATTCACAATTAATTATTTACGGAAACTTAAAATTGAAATAGCAAAATGAAATTATTAAGTAGCGACATAAAGAATAAAGTTTTAGAATCTATGATAAAGCAGCTGGATCAAAACAGAGATCAGATTATAGCTGCCAATAAAAAAGATTTAGATGCTTTTGATCGAGAAGATCAGGCATTATATGACCGCCTGGTAGTTAATGACGCCAAAGTAGATGATATGATTCAGGCAGTTAAAGAAGTAGCCTCGCAGGAGGATCCTGTAGGTGTTACCATCAGTGACGATACTTTGGAAAACGGTCTGAAAATCACCAATAAAACAGCTCCATTCGGCACCATTATGATAATTTATGAGTCAAGGCCGGATGTAACTATTGAAGCAGCTGTCCTTGCCTTCAAAGCGAACAATAAAATATTGCTCAAAGGAGGTAAAGAAGCCCATAACAGCAATGAAGAATTGGTAAGTTGCTGGCATAATGCATTAAAAGAAAATGGGCTCGATGAAGATTGGATTCAATACCTGAAAATGGACAGAACAACCACTCAAGAGTTTTTGAGAAACCCAGATCAACCATTAGACCTGATTGTGCCAAGAGGTGGAGAAAGGCTGATAGAGTTTGTAAAACAGCATGCAAAATGTGCGGTACTAGTGAGTGGAAGAGGGAACAATTTTGCTTATGTAGCACCTGATGCTGACATGAATAAAGTAATACCAGTTTTGGTAAATGCAAAAACAGATAAAATATCAGGCTGTAATGCACTGGACAAAGTTCTAATTGATAAAAATAGAGGAGATTTTGAGAAGGTCACGAAACAAATAGTTACTGCTTTACAGGATAAAGGAGTTGAAGTGCATGGAACGGATGATATCATCCAACACACTACTAATGTTACACTGACATCTGAAGATTCAGTTTGGTTTGAAGAGTTTTTAGCAATGAAAGCGGCCGTTAGCACTGTTGATGGCTTAGATGATGCTATTCAGAAAATCAATCATTATTCTGGAGGACATTCTAATATTATACTTACAGAAAATAATGAAGATGCATTGACTTTTATGGAGCAAATTGACAGTGCAGCTGTTTATCACAATGCTTCCACACGTTTTACCGATGGTGGCCAAATGGGTGTAGGAGCTGAGTTAGCAATAAGTACGGATAAGCTTCACCACAGAGGGCCCTTAGGCTTAAAGCAATTAGTGACTAATAAGTATTATGTACTAGGCAATGGGCAGATAAGGAAATAAACCCTAGTGTTTTTTAACAAATTAATGATAAGAATAAAGCCTCGGATAATTTCCGGGGCTTTTTAAATAGGGCCTATGTCTGGTCCTGAAATGGCGTTATACAAAAACTGACGTTATGAGAGAAAAAGAAGAAAATCGTTTATATGTTCCTGAAAATCAGTAGAATTTGACAATATTTTGTATAATCTAATTTTAGAATTTAGATAAAATTATATAATTTTCTTACTCTTCTCTGGCAGTTAATCCAACTGGAATTTTTATATCTCCTTTATCATACATATTAATATAGATATCGAGCGTATCAGTAGCTCCCAACCAGGTAATTTCATATCTGTCAAGCATCCCGGAATTTCCAAAAGGACCATTGGGCGTTTTAAATGCACAGCAGCTTCCTCCTCTTTCATAAATTATTGTCTCACCATTAGGCCCCGTCAAAGCATTTAAAAATCTTCGCTCATTTAAAGGTCCACTACTATCATTTACGCCACCTACTTTTATAGGATTAGATTTATTATATCCATAAGACCTGTCATCTGTAGTTTCTGTTATCAAAAAAGTATTTTCATCCAGAAGCTGTAATTCTTTCGTTCTGGTATCTCCCATATTACCTGATACGGCACAGCCTGTGAGAATTACTATGCTTACTATAATGAATTTATTTATCATTTTAATTAAAAGTTTGTTTCAGTGTTTGTTCTAATTCTGATGGTTTAATATTTATAGCTAATATTTTACCCTTTTTATCAATAAGAAAATTAGATGGCAGATATTGGATACCTAAAGTTCTCATTACATCATTTTCAAAGCCTCCTTCTGCAAAAGTATTAACCCACGTTAAATTATCATCTTTAATGGCTTTTAACCAAGCATCCTTTCTTTTATCTGAAGAAACACCAAATATTTCAAAGCCTCTTTTGTTATATTGATTATACAATTTTACTAACTCAGGATTAGCTTCTCTACACGGTACGCACCACGAAGCCCAAAATTCAATCAAAGTTACAGATGCCTTCAAATCTTTTGTATTAATCATATTACCTTGGGTATTAGGTAATTCAATATTAGATAAAGTGGTGCCTATTCTGATATTTTTTAACTTCCTCATGGATTTTTTAATCGAAGTTAATTCGCTATGTTCTTGAACTGTAGTATCTAGTTTGTTAAATAAACTGTACACTTGCTCATAATTCAAAATAGGATCCATAGCAATTTCAGCTAATATGAATCCACTAAATTGATTTCTTGGATTCTCAGTAATAATAGTATCTAGTCGGTCATAAATCTTTGATGCAAATTTAGGATCAGATTGTATGACTTCGAAATAACTAAATAAGCTAGAGATAATTTTAGAGGTCTTAGTACCTTCGATGGACATAATGTAAACATCATTACCATCAATCGATACTGCTATCTGAATATCAGTATTTTCTATATACAACGGAAGGTTACCCTGAACACCACTTTTTTTTCTAATAGTAGCACTAGTTGGATAATACACTCTCCCTTTAAAAGTAAATTGTTGATTTTCAACTAAGGCACTGTCGACAATATCATTGTAGTATAAGTATAAGTAACCATTGAAATCTTCTGTAACTGAACCTAGTATTTTAAAATCCTTTCTATCAGAATTATTAGATTGGCTGTAGCTATTAAAAAAAACAGAAGTGGCTAAAATGAGGAAAAATATCTTATTAAGTTTCATGAATTTTGAGTTTAAGGTTGTTTTTAAAGCAAGATAATACCTATAATATACTCTTGCAACAAAATTAAACGTTATTCTATACGTTCTAATCTGAAGTGCTAGAAAGTGATACTCAACTTTAATAACACTAGCCTTAGACCCGTTTACTGATTGAGCTATTATTAAGACAAGGCAGTAATACTTTTAAAATTGAAATAGGCTGTTTTATCTGAGGCTAAGACAATAATTATTAAAATTAAATTAAATATAGCAAAGAATAGTTGCAAGTAGCCAACTAATAAAGATAGTAATCCAGCGGTGAAATCAGAACCAAAAATCATAAATTGTATGATATTAAATCCAAAACTTAAAATGAGTATCGAAATAGCCAGTACATAAGAAAAAGGCCTTTTAATCATTAAGAATGTTCCTCCTACCATTTTCAAAATCGAAAATAGCAAACCAATATAGCCAAAACGAACAAACCATTTAAGTGTGAATTCAGAAACATCTAAAAAATCGTATAATGTAGTAGCTATATTGTTGTACAACTTTCTCCTATCCGTTCTGTTGACAGATGTCGCCTTCTTAATATCAATTTGCGTATAGGTGCTATCGCTATTTCGTATTCTGATATCCTTTGTTATACCATCCAGTGTTTCTTTTTGAAGGGCTATAATTGATGGGCTATTAATATATTGCAAATCGGTGATTATACCAGAACCACCCATCAGCAGCATGATGATTCCAACTACATAACCCCAGGCAGGTATTTTCATATTTGGTTATTTAATTACTTTTTAATCTACTTTTATTAGCTTTAATCAAGATTCGAAAATAAATTAAATACTGATTATAATTAAAATATTCATTTACTGCTTATAAACTAATCGATGAGACAAATAAGATCTTCTATGAAATTGGCGGCAAAATGAAACCAACCGAAAATGAGCCATAAATCAATGCATTCTATCTGCTCTAACAGGTAGATTTTTTACAATTTCAGCCTCTCCGGCTAATAATTCTTGCCAGCGCATTCTTACTTGCTCTTTAGGCATGTAAACTTCTGCTAATTCTATAAAATTTCTGTAATGACTTGCTTCTGAAACCATCAGCTCGTAGTAAAAGGTCTTGAGTTCCAAATCTTCCAAGTGCAAATGCAATTGTCTGAACCGCTCACAACTTCTTGCCTCAATTAAAGCATTGATTAACAATTTTTCCATTACTTGGTGGTTACGATTTCCACCTTTAATTTCAAGCTTTAGGAGCTGCAGCACGTATTCATCTTTCCTTGGAAAACCTAACTTATAACCACGTTTATGTATTTGCGCTAATACTCGTTCAAAATGAGACCATTCCTCCGCCACAACTGGGGTAAGTACAGACACCATTTCTTCCATATCTGGAAACAAAGTGATCATACTAATACAAGAACTTGCAGCCTTTTGCTCACAATAAGCATGATCCACTAAAATATCTTCAATCTTTTTCTCAGCAATATTCACCCATCGTGGGTCTGTTGGCAAATTAAGTCCTAAAGTAAATTTATTCATCTTTTAATTTTGCAAATCTACATACAATTGAATGTTGTCAGTTAGTCAAAAAATGACCAGGAAACACCTATATCAACTACTCCCTCTTGCCCTGTATAAAACGGGGCTGTAAAATAACCTGGTGCATTTAATCCTGCATTAAAATGCCTGTATTTCACAAAAAAGCTAGCATTGCCTACTTTAAAACTAGCATAAACATCTCCGAAGAAATGAGATGGTATTTCAAAATTATTTTGCAAGAAGAATTGCTGCGTAACCGGATCATAATCATCTGCAAAATAAGCTGATTTTGCATGAAGATCAATTCCTACTCTATAAGTAAGTTTATCCTGATAGTCTCTTTCATAAAACAAGTTTACAGTTACAAAGTGTTCTGGAATTCGAAATAAATTGGCATCCCCCCCTTCAATAGTAGTATATACATAATCAGTATTGATATTAAAATAGCCAAATCTACTTTTAACTTCAACACCGGGATGCAACATAGTAGCAGCACCATTTCCTTGCCGGGGCTTAGCTTCTGTATCAAAATATAAATGATTGGTTACTACTTTAATTGCTGCTTTAGGTTGTATGGTAAACTTATCTTTCCAATTAAAAGTAAACTTCCCTGAGAGCTGCTGAACCTGTTCGCTTCCAAAATTATTTATCCAAAAATCATGATTACCCAGATAAAGATTATTCAGAAACGGTGAGGCAAATTGCATGGAAAGCGCTGAAACTTCAAAAAATGGTATTTTTAAAGTGCCTCCTAATCTATAATTTCCCGCCAACTCAAATTCTGCATTCGCTTCTAAATCCCAACCCTCTTTGGGAGAAAGTCGAGCATAACCTCCTGCATAATTCTCTGCCAAAGCATTCACAGATTCAAGGTATTTTCCGCTGTACCTAATATCCTTTCTCTTTACATAAAACCTGTAGAACAATTTGGCTAAATCCCCTTTAATACCCACCTCATTTTGCAAAAACCTGTAGTTGGTCAAATCTACTGTACTATCGGGACGAATCAATATTTGATCAAAAAATTCTGCATCATCTCCTGTTAAGGATCCGGTAAACTTGTTCATCTGTTTAGATCGATCAAATACATGATAGACTTGAAGAATCTTACTAAGTCTATATTGCTGATAAATATGATATTGCTGTCTTAACTCTCCCCCCTGAAAACTCCTTAGGTTTATATTGGCATCACGGTAACCAAATAGCCTGTCGGTAATTAATACAGTATCAGATTGAGGTTGCTGCACACCACCGGTTTCATTTACTTTATGATATGTCCTGGCAAAGTTGACTAATAATCTATATTTTCTGTTGGGTGTCTGGTAGTCAGAATAGATGTCGTAAGAATGGGAAAGTACATAAGTATTTTGGGATCTATTAGCTGTTAAACCTACTTGTTTATCAATTGTCCACCTGTTAAAATTAAAACCAACGTTCCAATTTTCATTTACATTTCGGGAGAAATCAACCCCAATGTATGCCCTATCATTACCACCTATTATAGATCTCATGTTGGTATAAGGAGATTTGGTGTCAAAATATCTGAAATCATCGGGGGTTTTGATGTAATAATCATAAACATTAAATCCACTTCGTTTACCGATTACATCCGGTGCTTCATAAAATATGGATTGGTTAGCACTCCCAACAGCACCTAAATTTTGAAGATAATATCTTTCCTTTTCTACAGGCTCCCAAAGGTGCATTTGACGGAGCGTAGTGTCTAAATATTGATAAGTGGTAATATTATTTTTTATGTCTTGCTCAGTGGTGAAAATACTGGTTTCCGGGCCATAAACCATTTTAGTGGAGTCGTCCGTTACCTGTGCCAATATAGACGGCAAGCCTTGGACGGAAATAATTAATATGATTAAGAATCTTTTTATCAAAACAGTCGCGAAATTAACGATATTAGTGGATTTTCTATTGGTCTTTCAAGGAATCTTCCAACAATTGTTGAAAAGTATTTTCATCACCCAAAAACTGTACCACCATAGGCACATAAAACAGATTTTCTATATTTTCAGTGTTTGCGCTCAGAAGTGCTTTTAGTTTCACCCAATCTTTTTCGGTACTAACAATATCCAACTGATGTTTTCTCGCATATAACGATATTTCTTTCCAATCATTGGCTGAATAAAAATGATGGTCAGAAAAATTATAATGATGATGTATAGTATAGTTTCTTTCTAGAAATTGAACCAACGGATCAGCATTGGCAATACCACTCACTAATACTATTTCTTTTTTTACTTTCCGATTCAGATATGGTGATGTAATTTCATCATATTGGATGCCGGTAAAAAAAACAGGCTTGTTTCCGAAATATTTCCTAGCAGAATTTCTAATAGCATTTTTCTCGTCTGGCTTAATATCAAGCGGGCATTTAGTGAAAACTAAAACATCCGCCCGCTTAACTCCAGAGCGAGCCTCTCTTAAGCGACCAGCAGGTAAAACATAGTCTGAATAAAAAGGCTGTTGAAAAGTACTGAGGCAAATTGATAAATTAGGTTTAACACTTCTATGCTGAAAAGCATCATCCAGAAGGATCACATCGTTCTCAGGGTGTTCAAGTAGGATGCTAGGAATAGCCAATACCCTCTCCTCACCTACTGCTACGTTTATTTTGTCTTTAAATTTATGGTACATTTGATAAGGCTCATCTCCCAGGGTGGTGGCCGAATCCGACTGTTCCGCTAATCTAAATCCTTTAGTTTTACGGCCGTATCCACGTGATAAAGTTGTTATTTTATGATTTTGTCCTTTTTGTAAAAAATGACTGACAATATATTCTACCATCGGCGTTTTGCCAGTACCCCCTACAGCCAGGTTGCCTATAGATATTATTTTAGTATCAAACTCAAAAACAGTTTTATATTCGATATCGAATAAATGATTACGAAACTGCATAATCCATTTATACAGTATACTAAAGGGAGCCATCAAAACCTGCCAATACTTTTTTTCAAACACTTGCGCTCTTTTTAAAACTTACTAACTTTGATCAATACAATCAAAAGCCAAATATGAGCAAAATTAAAGATATCGTTCAATATTTAAACACTATTGCACCATTAGCTTATCAAGAAAGTTATGATAATGCAGGTTTGCTGGTAGGTAATGCTGAGGCGGTGGTGAAAAAAATCTTAATTACTTTGGATATTACTGAAGAAGTGGTGCAAGAGGCAACAGATAAAAATTGCGAACTCATCGTTGCACACCATCCAATAATATTTAAAGGATTAAAAAAATTAACTGGAGCCAATTATGTAGAGCGTACTGTAATTAAAGCCATTAAGAATGATATTGCCTTATTTGCCTCCCACACAAATCTTGATAATGTGAAACATGGTGTAAATGCAAAAATATGTGAAAAACTTGGTTTGCTCAAACCACAAATCTTAGTAGGAAAACCTCATCAACTGGCAAAATTGAGTGTGTTCGTACCCACTGATGAAGCAGAAGCTGTAAAATATGCAATGCATAAGGCAGGCGCCGGCCAAATAGGTGAATATCAAGACTGTGCCTTTGAAAGTGAGGGTTATGGCAGTTTCTTACCTAGTGCTAAAGCTAATCCTAGCATTGGCTCCAAAGGTGAGCTAGAAAAAGTGAAAGAAACTAAATTAGAAGTAATCTTTCCTATCTACCTAAAAAATAAAATTTTGCAAGCAATGAAGGAAGCACATCCCTATGAAGAGGTAGCTTATTACTTGCACCAATTAGAAAATGAATACGCGGAAATTGGCTCTGGCATGATAGCTGAGTTAGCCGAAAGTTTAACTGAAGAGGAATTTCTGGCTCATTTGAAACAAAAAATGGGGTTAAAAGTAATAAAGCATACTAATTTTTTAAATAAAAAAATAAAAAAAATTGCTGTATGTGGAGGGTCTGGATCTTTTCTCATTAACGCGGCAATTGCCCAAAAAGCAGATGTTTACGTATCTGCTGACATCAAATATCATGAGTATTTTGATGCCGATAACAAGATTTTATTAGCCGATATTGGACATTATGAGAGCGAGATATTCACAAATGAATTATTTTATGAGTTATTGCGAGAAAAATTTGCTAATATTGCACTCCATTTAGGAAAGACTGTTACGAATCCGATTAAATATTATTAACTGCATGGAAAGTACTGTAGCACAAAAGCTTGATGCCTTAACAAAATTACAAGGCATAGATTCAAAGTTAGACGAGATTAAAAAAGTAAGGGGTGCACTTCCTGATGAGGTGCGCGACTTAGAAGATGAGATCGCAGGATACGAAACACGAATTGAAAAATTTGATGAAACCGTAAAAGCCATTCATGACGAAATTGAGGCCAGTAAAAAAGGCATCAAAGAAGCTGAAAAAATGATCGCTAAATATGGTGAGCAACAAATGACGGTTAGAAATAACCGGGAATATGATGCTATCACCAAAGAAATTGAACTTCAACAACTAGATATCCAGATTCACGAAAAGAGAATTAAGGAGAATGAATATAAGGTTCAGGAGAAAATATCTGGAATTGAAGAAACAAAAAATCTTCATGAAGATCGCCAAAAAGATTTAGTAAATAAGAAAGCCGAATTAGAAAACATTAATTCTGAAAGTGAAGAAGATGTAAAGAAGCTTGAAAAAGATAGAGAAAAAGCTTTGAAAAATCTGGAAGACAGGTTAGCTATTTCTTATCAGAAACTAAGAAATAATGTGAGAAATGGCTTGGCAGTGGTACCTGTAAAAAGAGGTGCTTGTGGTGGTTGTTTCAATACTGTTCCACCTCAAAAACAAGCTGATATTCGCGAAAGAAAGAAAATTATTGTATGTGAGCACTGTGGAAGACTATTAACTAACGTGGAAGATGAGGTCATTGAAGAGAAGCCGAAAAAGAAGCGTACCGTTAGAAAAACAGCAACTAAGAAAGCTTAATACTTATATAGAAAATAATTTGAAAGCCTTAAAGATGTACTTCTTTAAGGCTTTTTTTATAGGTAGATTTTTCTAAACTTCTCTGATTTTAGTATTGTAGTTTCTACTATTCGCATAAACTATGATATTTTTCTAAACATTAGCTAATCAATCTTTCTAATAATCTTGTAAGGATTTGCAGTAATTACTTTTTAGTCCCTGGTGATAAGAAGATAGATAAATTAGCCCAATAATAATTAAAACTAAGTTACAATCTACTTTGAAAAACCACCGAAAAGAGATTTAACACAACAAAAACTGCTAAAATGAGTATTTTTATATATGCAGAATACAAAAAAAGAGACTGTTCTCATCAAATATGGCGGCAATGCCATGACAGACCCAAAACTTCAAGAGGCAGTTATCAAAGAGTTAAAACACCTAAGTGATCAAAATTATTCTCTCATATTAGTACACGGTGGTGGACCCTTCATTGAAAAATTTTTAGAATATGGTGATATTCCATCTCAATTTATTCAAGGATTACGATATACAACAAAAGAAGCTATACCATTTGTAAAAGCTGCATTAAGGGGTTATGTGAATGGACAGCTCACTGAAATGGCCCTACAAAATAATTTAAAAGCTATAGGCCTTTCAGCTAAAGATGGAAAAGCCGTAATCAGTAAAGCAAAAACTCTAAATATAAACGGTATTGAAAAAGAACTGGGACGTGTGGGAGAAATACAAAAAATCGATACTACCCTTTATGAGTATCTTCTTTCTGAAAATTACTTTTTAATACTTAATTCCATAGCTGCAGATCAATCAGGTGCTACTTACAATATTAATGCAGATATTTTTGCCGGAGCATTAGCTGCAGCCTTGAAAGTAGACCATTTTCTGGTACTTTCTAATATTGACGGGTTAATGGAAGACCCTGAAAAACCCGAATCAATAATCGATGAAATTGATGAAGGAATGTTGAAGAATTCTGAAAAAATCAAAATAAGCGAAGGAATGATGCCCAAACTGGAAGCCTGTTTTACCGCGGCTAATGGAGGAGTAAATCATGTTAGAATTATTAATGGATCAAACCCTAAAAATATTAGCTCAGTTTTAAATGGTATAGCATTGGGAACAAAAATATTAAAAGCATAAATTAGCTTTATTATAAAGTATTTTTTTACTCACCAAATTACTAAAAAACATTTTCACATAAATACTGAAAAATAAACATGGACAACACTATACAAATCTTAGATGACCATCATTTACCACTTTATGGCAGACTCCCTGTAGTAGCTGAAAGGGCTCAGGGAATGTATATGTGGGACGATGCCGGAAAAAAATATTTAGACATGCTAGCCGGAATAGCAGTGTGCAACACCGGCCATTGTCACCCTACAGTGGTAAAAGCCATCCAGGATCAGGCAGCTAAATTAATGCATGTATCCAATATATTTTATATAAAACCTCAAGCTGAGCTCATACAGAAAATGGTAAAAGCCTCAGGATTGGATAGAGCATTTTTCTGCAATAGCGGTGCAGAAGCTAACGAAGGTGCCATTAAATTTATCCGTAATTATGCGGAAAAAACAGGTAAAAAAGGGCCAATAGTGAGCTTTACCGGAAGCTTCCACGGCCGTACTATTGCCAATTTGGCAATGGGCAAAGAAGTGTATCAAAAAGGATTTGAACCCATGCCCGATGGTTTCCACAGATTAGAATATAATAATCTGGAAATGCTTACCGATTATATAAAATACCATAAACCCATAGGCTTTGTACTTGAAATTATTCAGGGAGAAGGTGGAATCAATGTAATACATGATGATTTTATTACAAAAATTGATGAAATCTGCAAAGAACATGACATTTTATTAGCAGTAGACGAAATACAAGCCGGTTTTGGTAGAACGGGTAAATATTTTGCATATCAACACTACGGAATTTTACCTGACATCGTGAGTTGTGCTAAAGGAATGGGCAGCGGGGTACCTATTGGAGCTATTATTACCAAACAAAAAGTTGCCAATCATTTACAGCCCGGCCAGCATGGTACCACTTTTGGAGGAAATCCTTTAGTTTGTGCTGCTGGTGTAGCTACGATGAAGGTAATGGAAGAGGAAAAATTATTGGAGAATGCTGTTTCAATGGGTAAATATTTAAAAGAGAAATTGACTGAAGCAGTAGGCGAACACCCCGCAGTAAAAGAAATAAGAGGTAAAGGTTTGATGATAGGTGTTGAATTAACTATAGGCGGAAAACCTTTAGTGCCTGTAATGTTGAAAAATGGTATGATTGGTAATTGTGCCTCCGAAAATGTAATGCGCTTTGTACCCCCTCTTATTATCAATAAATTTGAAGTAGAAGAAGCTGTTGAAATTTTTAAAAATGCATTAGAAGAGGTTTATCAATCGGTGCAAATTGCCGAGGCTAATTCTTGAATTACCTCTTAATCCATTTTTTATAAGAAATTTCTAAAATCAAAAATCTTGGTGATACCTATTAATAGATCGTAGGTATTTTTAAACCATTATAAAATCATTAAAATGAAAAAGATTAGAGTAGGAATAGTGGGAGCCTCGGGTTATACTGGCTCCGAATTGGTTCGAATACTTATAAACCATCCAAATACTACGATTGAATATATTACTTCCGAAAGCTCTGCAGGTAAACCCTTTGCAGATTTGCATGAGGCTTTCCATAGTATGATGGAATTACCCCTCATAAAGGTGGAAGATGCCTTAAAACATGAAGTGGATGTAGTATTTCTAGCTCTACCTCATGGTGTATCTATGAATTATGCGCCAAAATTTTTAGAAAAAGGAAATGTAGTCATCGATCTCTCAGGAGATTACCGTTTAGACAATCTCGAATTATATGAAAAGTGGTATCAGAAGCATGTGAGCCCTGAGTTAATTTATAAAGCTGCCTACGGATTACCGGAATTATTTAAAGAAGATATAAAAAAAGCGGATTTAATAGCTAACCCGGGCTGTTATCCTACCTCGGCCATTTTGGCCCTCGCTCCTATTATTCAGTCTGGCAATTATACGGAGAATACCATTATTGTTGATTCAAAATCCGGTACTACCGGAGCAGGCATTAAACCGGGAGGAAGCACGCATTTTCCTTCTTTGTATGGGAATTTCTTTGCCTATAAAGTGGAAGGACACAGGCATCAACCTGAAATCCATAATAGCTTATCAAAATTAAACAAGAAACCATTTTCAGTGCGTTTCTCACCACATTTATTACCTATAGACAGAGGGATTTTAAGCACTGTATATGTAAAACCGAATAAAAAAACTGACATAAACAGCATTAGAAAAGACTTTTCAAATTTTTATAGCGGGCAGCCCTTCATTAGATTAACTCAAAGTCCACCCCAAGTCAAAAATGTAAAAGGATCTAATTTCGCAGATATTTTCCCCTACTATGATGAAGAAAACAATTTAATAGTGATACTGTCAGTAATTGATAATTTAGTAAAAGGAGCTGCCGGCCAGGCGGTGCATAACATGAATATTAGATTTAAGCTTGATGAAACTGCTGGCCTAACCTTAGCGCCATTGAACCCATAATTTTTTAAACTATGATTAATGATTTACATACAGTTCCCGGATTTACTTTTAATGGTTTTTCCATCGGACTGAAAAAAAATAACCAAAAAGATTTAGCAATTATTCATGCTGAGAAACCTTGTGCTGCCGCTGCTGCTTTTACAAGAAATTTAGTAATAGCTGAGCCTGTGAAGGTATGTAAAAAGCAAATGGAAGATGGACTCATTCAAACCGTTATTATTAATTCTAAAAATGCCAATGCTTGTACAGGTGAAGTAGGGTTAAAAGCAGTTTACGATGAAATTAAAAGAGCCTCTGTAATTTTTGGTGTAGCAGAGAAAGATGTGTTTATAGCTAGTACTGGAGTTATTGGCAGGCCTTTTCCTATTACGGAAGTTTTGAATGGAATTTCTTTAGCTAAAGGAGGATTGTTAAACACTGAAGAAAGTAGCCATGCCACTGCGGAAGCAATCATGACTACCGACACCAAAGCTAAAGGAGCCTCTTTAAACTTTGAATTAAATGGAAAAACAATTCATTTTGGTGGAATAGCCAAAGGTTCGGGAATGATACACCCAAATATGGGCACCATGCTTTCATTTATCATAACTGATCTGAATATACAATCAGAAGTATTAAAATTAGCTTTAAATAAGGCAGTGGATCGTTCATTCAATATGATTTCGATTGACGGAGACACCAGCACCAACGATACGGTTTTGGTAATGGCAAATGGGTTAGCTCAAAATGATTTAATTGATAGCATTGATCATCCAGATTATGCTAAGGTGGAAGAAGAGCTAACTAAAATTTGCATTCAGCTAGGGCAAAGCATAGTAGATGATGGGGAAGGAATTACTAAGATGATTACCTTTGAGGTGCAAGGTTTACCTACAGAAATTGACTGTAGAAAAATCATAAGAACATTATCTACTTCTCTGCTAGTAAAGACTGCCTTTTTTGGAAAAGACCCTAATTGGGGTAGATTATTTGCAGCAGCCGGCCGTGCTGATGTAGCTTTTAATCCTGATAAAGTCGACCTTTTTATGGGGGAAAATGATGAGCTGGAGTTACTAAAAAACGGACAACCTATTACTCTGGATGAAAAACTTGCAGATAAAATACTATCGAAGAGAGACGTCAAAGTAAAATTTAATTTTCATCAAGGTGAAGCCAAAGCCATTGGATGGGGATCTGATCTTTCATATGATTATGTTAAAATTAATGCAGAATACACTACTTAAGCATTTATATTTAAGTCAAAAACGTTTCAATTGTATCTTTTCGATGAACATTACATATCCTTCGATTATAAAATATATCCTGAATTTCCTGAGTTTATGTACATATACTTTGGTTAAATTCATGTAATTGAAGAGATTTAAATTGATCTTACATAAATCAAAGTTTATAATTTTGCCCAATTAACCTGTTAAAATATATTAATTGTATTCAAACCTTACGTTTGTTACAATTAGTATAGATATTTTCTCTAATATTGCACCCACTAAAAAATAGATTAAAATATTAAAGTAAAGAAAATGAAAACAACATTACTAGTATTAGCACTCTTTATGAGTATTACTTCATTAACATTTGCACAGGCTCCGGTAACACCTAAAAAGATTTCAAGAATTGGTTTACAAATAGGAATGAATACACCAACTATGGTATTTACAAAAATTAATGATCAAAGCATTTATCCTGAGCTACAAAGTTTTTCAAGAATTAATGCCGGTATTTATTCTGAAACAGGAGCTACCGATAACTTTGTATTTCAAATTGGCTTGTTCTATTCAGGAGCTGGTTACAAAGCTGAACAAGAAACAGTAACTTTAGATTATGTACAGGTTCCAATGATCTTTAATTTTAGAACTGATATCTATAAAGAATTATTTTTAACACTTGGTGGTGGTTTTTATGGAGGTTATGCCTTTTCAGGTAAATCTGAAAATGATACTGAAATAGATAGAGATATTTTAAGTATGAGGGATGCCGATGAAGTTAAAGATTACTTCTTTTTTGATGGTGGTTTATTATTAAAAGCAGATTTTGAGTATACTTTTAATGATAAAAAAGTAGTAAAATTAGGAGTAGGTTATCATTTCGGAATTATCAAAGCTTCAAACGAAATCTCTGGAGACTTAGGAGGAGGCAATACATTTACCTATGATACAGGTGCTAAAAACAGAATCTTTAGCATTAATGCTACTTACTTAATCAACTTGAGAAAAGAAAATAAAGAGCCCGTAGTTTATTAAAAAATACTTCTACAACCATAATTTTAAAAGCCGTGTTTTTGCACGGCTTTTTTTATTGGATTTTTTTGTAATCAATTAGTTTAGTTTACAACACACCATTATTACATTTATATCTCTTTATTTTTAAAATGCAATAAACAATTAAGTCAATAAACTATTATTGTTAGTATTATCTATTATTTTTCACAATAATATTTATATTGAAAATTAATCAATCCAAAATAGAAGAAGGGTCGTAAGTAGGACAAATCATTCAATTAAAAGGTAGTAAAATTGCCAACAGTGAAAAAGGATAAGGAAATAGCGATCATTTTTTTTAGCTTAGAGGCCAAAAAGGAAGCAAGATTTAAGAAATTTTCCAATTCGGGGAATTCGATAAATGAAAATATTAGTTCCTCTCTTATTTCTGAAACTCAAAAAACAATTAAATCCACCGGCCTTCCATTCTTTCATTATCATCAGGCTAAGCAAATAGGAAATACTTTTGGAGAAAAATTGGCAAATGCCTATCAGGAAGTATTTGATTTGGGTTATGAATCTATTATTTCAATAGGTAATGACAGTCCGGAAATTAATCAATTAGACTGGACAAACATTGCTGAAAAACTTCAGAATGGAGAAAGTGTAATAGGTCCCAACTTAAGAGGTGGAACCTATTTAATAGGAATTAATAAAAGTCAATTTCATAAATCCTCGTTTGCCACACTTCCCTGGCAAAGTAGTAAATTATTTAAGGCTTTGGTTAATTATTGTGAGTTTGCAGCTCCATCTACTAATATATTAGAGAAAATCAGAGATATTAATACAATTTACGATTTAAAATTATTCGTAAAAAATAATCCTACTTTTAAAGCAATTTCTAAAATTGTTCAACTGATTTTAAGTGCTAAAATTCTCGTAAACTTAAAGAAATCATTCAATTTTCAGTCTTTAGTGCCCCTTCCTGGTGCTCCTTTTAGGGCACCACCAAAATTCTTATAGAAATACTCTTTTATAGCAAATAGGCTATCATTTACTCAATCTAATTAATTCAATAAATCTTATGCGATCCATAAAAGTATCTTCACTATGCTTTGTGATAATATCCTTGTTCACTCTTTGTACTGAGAAGATTTCTGAAAATTCTGTCGATATAAACGAACAAAGCTGGGCGGAAATTGAAAACTCGGCGAAAGGTCAAACCGTCAACTTCATGATGTGGCAGGGAGATCCCGATATCAATGATTATATCAATAATTATGTTACTCCCGAGTTAAAAGAAAGCTATGGAATTAAATTAAAAATCATTGGAGGACAAGGACCCGAAATTGTGCAGTTAATTATGGGTGAAAAGCAAGCTGATGTAAGCATTGGCCAGGCTGACATCGTTTGGATCAATGGAGAAACCTTCTTTCAACTAAGAAAAATAGAAGGCTTATGGGGGCCTTTTGTAAAACAATTACCCAATTCACAATATATCGACTTTGAAAATAAATTTATAAATACCGATTTCCAGCAGCCAATAGATGACATGGAAAGTCCCTGGGGCATTAGTCAATTTGCTCTTATTCATGATGCTGAAAGAGCACCCAATCCTCCAGCAGATTTAGCCGGTTTAGCTGAATATGTAAAGGCCAACCCCGGCACGTTCACCATTTCCAATGATTTTACAGGAATGACTTTATTAAAAAGCTTTTTAGCTAAGTTATCAGGCTCACCAACAGGACTTAACGGAGTTTTTGATGAAGCTAAATACCAAAAGTTATCCGCAGAATTATGGGAATTCATCAATACTAATAAAAAATATTTTTGGAAAGAAGGAACCACCTTCCCAAAAGAACATTCCAAAATGGACCAGATGTTTGCTAATGGCGAAATTAATATCTCCTATGGTTTTAGTGAAGGAGGTATTGAGGCAAAAGTAAGATCAGGTTTATTTTCTAAAAGCACCAAAGCATATGCATGGGAAAATGGTACTATTAAAAATGCTAACTATTTAGGAATAAGTTACAATTCGGCTCACGAAAGCTGCGGCTATGGTAGTGATCAATTTTCTTATTTCGCCGGAAGCACAATTAAAAAAAGCTGACCCTACAGGTATGGACTCAAATCCTGTATTAAGTGTGGAAAAATTACCCTTGGAATGGAAAGATAAATTTGAAGCAACATTAAATAGAGAATATGGGGCCTCCTTAGATGAGTTGTCTGAGAAAGCAATTTCTGAGCCGACTCCTGAATATATGATTAGATTATACGAGGACTTTAGAAAGCAGGTAATTGAAAAATAATTTCACACATATTGGTCTTATTTTTTTTGTATTGATAGGCGTGGTGCCCTTCGGGGCAGCTTTCATTTATGCTTTATTATATAGCTTTGGCGTGGTAGGCGTGCTAAATACAGGCTTTACTTTGCAATACTGGGAGTCTATAATTGCATCAGGAGAAGTATTTAAGTCGTTCGGATACAGTGCCTTGGTAGCAGGTATATCAGTAGTGATTTCTGTAAGTATGGCTCTATGGCTTGCTCTCCATTTTAGAAAAGAGTTTGAGAAGAAATTTCTTTCCTATATGATTTACTTACCATTGGCTATTCCTGGAGTTGTTGCTGCCTTTTTCACTTTTCAACTATTTACTAAAGCAGGGTTTTTCTCTAGAATAGTCTACAATTTAGGTTGGATTAGTGAGGCAAGGTATTTTCCTAATTTAGTGAATGATCAACTCGCTATTGGCATCATAGTTACATTTATCACCGTGGTAATGCCATTTTTTGTATTGCTGTTTCTAAATGTATATAAAAATGAAAGACTAGATAAATTATCGGAGTTGGCGCACTCCTTAGGAGCCTCCTCAAAGGAAGTGCTTTGGAAAGTAAGCTTACCAGTTATTTTACGCAAAACCTGGAATTTAATAGCTCTCTACTTCATTTTTTTATTAGGAGCATACGAAATTCCTTTAATTCTAGGCCAGGAATCCCCTCAAATGCTTTCTGTTTTAATAGTGAGGGAAATAAAGCAATATGATCTTACTAAAATATCGGAAGGATATGCTGTTGCCATTTTTTATACTATAGTGGTCACTCTGATTGTGAGTTTCATCTTCACAAGTAAAAGCAAAAGATTCGATGAAATTTAATTGGAAACCCTACATATTGACCCTATTTATTTTGTTAATATTGTTTCCATTCGTTTACATGGTTTTACTATCTATGTCATCCGAATGGCGCTTTCCTGAAATACTTCCCTCCTACTTTGGGCTTAAAAACTGGTTAAAGATTTTGAGTTCTGATACCGGTATCTTAAGTAGCTTCTTTATTTCTGTTAGTATTTCATTGTCTGTAGCCACCGTTTCTACATTAAGTGGCTTTTTTATTAGTAGATCGGTAGCTTACCATCCTAAAAAGAAAGCTCTCACCTTACTTACCTATTTCCCTTACATTTTAGCACCTGTTGTATTTGCAGCCTGTTTAAGTTATTTTTTCTTAAAAATGGGCTTATTTGGCAATATTACCGGAATAATCGTAGCTCAATTTATGATTACTTTTCCTTATGCTTTGATATTTTTCAGCAGTTTTTGGAATGAGCGCACCCGAAATTTAGAAGATTTAGTTGCTACTTTAGGGGGTAATACGTTTCAAACCTATGTAAAAATGCTATTTCCGATAGCGAAAAGTATGCTATTGATATGCTTTTTTCAAACCTTTTTAATTTCATGGTTTGAATACGGACTCACTTCCATTATTGGTGTGGGTAAAGTCCAAACATTAACCATTAAAGTATTCCTATTTATAAAAGAAGCCAATTTCTATTATGGAGCTCTAAGTTGCTGCTTACTTATTTTTCCTCCTGTAGTGTTGCTCTATCTTAATAAAAAATATGTTTTCAATAAATTAATTTAATGTTTTTAGAAGTAAAGAATATTATTAAAAGCTTTGGTAGCGAAAAAGTGGTAAAGGAACTCAATTTTACATTGGCAGCTCACCAGACACTCAGCATTTTAGGAAAATCAGGTTGTGGCAAAACTACCATGCTCAAAATTATTGGAGGCCTGCTCTCTCCTGATGAGGGAGAAGTGATTCTTAAAGGCGAGAAAGTGGCTGACCAAAGTCCAAAAAACAGAAAAATAGTTTATTTGTACCAGGAGGATCTATTATTTCCTCACCTTAATGTATTTGAAAATATCGCTTTTGGCTTGAGATTGAAAAAACTACCTGAAACCGAAATACAAGAGAACGTAAAAACCATGATCCATAGTTTGGAGCTGGAATCACAGTCGGATAAAATGCCGCACCAACTATCGGGTGGACAAAGGCAGCGGGTTTCATTTGGCAGGGCAATTATTATCAACCCTGCATTACTATTATTGGATGAGCCTTTTGGAAGCTTAGATGCAGGTACCCGACAGAGAATGCAAGATTTATTTAAAAAGCTTACAAAGGAGTTTAGAATAACCTCACTTTTTGTAACGCACGATTTGAAAGAAGCGATTTTGATGGGTGATAAAATTGCTTTTATGCAAAGTGGGAATTTGAAGGTTTATCCAAGTAAAACAGAATTTATAAACGATGAAGCTACAGGAGTTAAAAGTGAAATAGGTTTTTGGGATAGCTTAATTACCAAAGAAATAATTTAAAAGTTAAAATATTAAATCAACTAAAATGCAAAAACAAGTTTGGATTGATACGGACCTGGCAGTGGGAATGAAGAGACACATTAGAGAAGGCTATTGTGACGTAGATGATGGATACGCTATTTTACAACTAATTAGAGCTCAAAATATAACAATACATGGCATGAGTGCAGTTTTTGGTAATACACCTATAGATAATGCTCATCTCCTTTGCCAAATCATGAGCAAAGAATTTACAGATCAGGAAATTCCGGTTTATAAGGGTGCTGGGGAAGCTTTGGATTTACAAAATATTGAAACTAATGTAGCTGTAGAGGCGCTCGCTAGTGTACTAAAAAAACAAAAATTAATTATAATGGCCATAGGACCTGCCACTAATATAGGTTTACTAATCCTCAAATATCCTGAGTTAGCTTCACAAATTGAAGAGGTTGTATTAGTTGCTGGAAGAAGAAAACCTACTGATTATTTTGCTATTGGCAACCAGGGCAACCATGCACGTGACTTAAATTTTGATTTAGATAATGATGCTTTTCGTGTCATGTTTGAGCACAATGTAGCTGTTACACTTTGCCCTTTTGAAATCTCCAATAAAGTCTGGATTACCAAATCGGATTTAGATCAGTTAGCCCAAAGTAATAAAGGCAATCAGTGGATTGCAGAGAAATCTAAACCCTGGTTACAACAATGGATCAATCAGGGTGCCGAAGGCTTTAACCCCTTTGATGTTTTAGCCAGCCATTATATTATAGCGCCAGAAGATATTATTTCAGAAAATTTATTTGCAAGAATGGAGATCCACTTAGATGATACCATTAAAAACAACGAAAAGAAGGTGTTTAAACAATACTTAATCTGTGATAAAGAAGAAGGATACCCAATTAAATATTGCTATGATGTGGTGAGTAATTACCATGAAAAATTATTAACCAGCTTACTTTAAAATGATGATCAAGCTTACTAACGATAAAGAATTACTACAAAAATACCTTCAGCAGAAGGGATTTCTAAAAGCGGATGAGCCCATTCAAACTGTTGAAGTTCCAGGTGAAGGAAATATGAATTTCACGCTACGAATACTTACTAATTCACGCTCTTTCATTATGAAACAAAGCCGCGATTATGTAGAAAAATACCCTCAGGTTGCTGCCCCGGCCGACAGAGTATTGCGAGAAGCTGAATTTTATAATATTGTAAAAAAAGATGTGGCTTTAAGTGACAAAATGCCCAACATACTTTTGGTAGATGAAGAAAATCATGTGCTGATTATGGAGGATTTAGGTGAAAGTAGCGATTACTCTTTTTTATATGGAGAAGCTCATACTATTGGTGAATCTGAATTGAAGCAAATCATGCACTTTATTGCTGACTTGCATAGCCAATTTACGAACTCAAGCATCCAACAGCGTATTACAAATCGTGACATGCGAAAACTTAATCATGAACATATTTTCATCTATCCTTATGCTAAGGATAATGGAATCAATCTTGATGACGTACTTCCCGGACTGGCTGCAGTTGGTGAAAAAGTAAAAGAGAATGAAGCATTAAAAAAAGCTGTGACCCAATTAGGTGAACAATATTTAGCAGATGGTAATCATTTACTGCATGGTGATTATTTTCCGGGGAGTTGGTTAAAAACAGCGTCTGGTTTAAAAATAATAGATCCTGAGTTTTGCTTTTTTGGTATTCCTGAATTTGAGATAGGTGTTTGTATGGCACATTTATATATGGCAGAACTACCACATAGCCACATAAAATTAGCCATGGATTTTTACAAAGAAAAGGCCCCCTTTAATGATATGCTGATGATGAAATTTATGTCGATAGAGATGCTTAGGCGTATTTTAGGACTGGCACAACTTCCTTTGAGCCTATCTCTTGAAAAAAGAGCTGCACTGGTAGACAGAGCTGCAATGATCATCACTAAGTATTAAACCATGATAAAAGATTTTAATAATTATCATCAAATATATTGGGCATTTACACAGCTCTGCAACGACCAGTGCATCCATTGTTATAATAATTCCGGACCGAAAGGGGAAAGAATTTCAGAGGCAGACTGCATGGCCATAGTAGATAACTTACCTGAGAAACTTAGCAAGCTAATTTTAAGTGGTGGTGAGCCACTTGCAGATAAAAATCTTTTATTTGCCATTTTAGACAGGCTACGGAAAAAATATGCAGGTAATATAGAAGTAGCTGTACAGTTTAATGGAGATTTGCTGACCACAGAAATTCTACAGAGCATGATTAAACTAGGTGTTAATCATTTTTCTATTGCCAGCATAGATCGCTATCATAAAAAGCAAGGGGAAAGAAAAGAAATCCTATCTGAATTATTTGAATCGCAGGGTATTAAGCTAAAAACTGGACAGCCTACCATCAAAAACACTGAAGAAAAGCAGACCGAAACGCAATTAACTTACAGTTTTTTCGGAGCCAATGAAGAGATGTGGTTAGGAGGTAATTGGGCAAGAGGCAGGGCTATGGAGCATAATATTTGGAAACAAGACGGAGAACATAATTTCTGTGCCATTCGTTCAGGTGCAATTGGCTTTATTGAACCACCGCAATCCAATTTTATTCAAGAATTATCTATCCAATTATGGAAAGTAAATCCATGTTGCCCGGGAACTGTAACTCCAATGGGAGACGCCAGAAAAGAAAAAATAGCTGCCATTGTAAAGAGAATGAGTAAACATGAAATCATGGAAAAACTCAATAAAGGAAATATTTATGCTATTGGAGAAAGTATCGGTATTTCAGAAGAATATGGTAGAAAGCGTGCCAAAGAACTAAAGAATGTATGCCTTTGGTGCGATGAATTCTTTACAAAACATTACGACATGGCTTCACAAAAGGCAATTGCCGACAAAACACATAACTAATTTTAACCGAATCAATAAAAATGAAAATATTTATACTTGTCTTATTTCAATTGATTTTATTCACTGCCTATTCGCAGGATAGAGTAATCAGTGGAACAGTAACAGATGCCGAAAATGGAGAGGCCTTGCCTGGTGTCAATGTCCAGATTGGAGGCACTAGTCAGGGAACAACCACCGATTTATCCGGCAATTATAAACTAAAAGTGCCGGCTAATGCCAAAACATTAATTTTCTCCTTCATAGGAATGGAAAAGCAGGCAGTAGAAATTGGCGCCAGATCTATAATTGACATTCGTCTTTTGGAAAATCTCCAACAATTAAATGAGGTAGTGGTAACCGCACTGGGTATTGAAAGGGAAAAACAATCATTGGCATCCTCTATTGGCAAACTGGATGCTAAACAGCTCACCGATGTACCGATGACTAATGTGGTCAATAGTATGGCCGGACAAGTCTCTGGCGTGCAAATCACCAACGGTTCCTCTGGCGTTGGCTCCTATTCCAGGATTATTATTAGGGGAGAAAATTCCTTAACTGGTTCTAATCAGCCACTATTTGTAGTGGATGGTGTACCCATCAGTAACGAACAAATAACAAGTAATTTAATGAATAACGGATCATTACAGGAAGTAGATTATGGGAACGGAGGAGCTGAAATTGACCCCGATAATATTGCCTCCATTTCGATTTTAAAAGGAGCAGGATCTGCGGCACTTTATGGTTCAAGGGCGGCTAATGGAGTTGTTTTAATTACTACTAAAAGAGGCAAAGCCCAAAAAGGTTTAGGTGTCACAACTAGTAACTCACTCACTTTCGAAACCCTTTTAACACTACCAGAATACCAAAATGAATATGGCGGTGGAATTGGCGATTTTGCTTTTAACACAGGGCTTGGTGCTTTAGATGGAACTGCAGGAATTTTCAGTTTTGGACCAAGATTAGATCAGGGTACTTTAATTAAACAATTTGATGGCCCTTCTACCGATGTAAATGGTAATCCGGTCCGTGGTGGTGATGTAATTGCCAGAACAAGAGCAGATGGCACTTTAACAGATATTGTTGCTACGCCCTGGGTATCGAGACCAGATAACATCCGAAATTTCTTTGAGACAGGTATTACTTCCCAAAACAACATTGCGGTAAATTCAAGCAGTGAAAAAGGCAATATTAGACTTGCCTACAGTAATTTGCGCAATGAAGGGATTCTCCCAAACACTGACTTAAACAGAGATGGTATTGCAATTAGTCTCGATCAGCAGTTAACCAATAGATTAAGTGTAAACACCTACGTGAATTATATTAATACACGCAGTAAAAACCGACCTAATTTAGGCTATGGATATGAAAATGTAATGTATGGTTTTAACTGGACTCAAAGGCAAACAAACTTTGAGCCGCTCAGAGATTATTGGCAAGCAGGCCAGAAAGGTCTTGAACAATTCAATTATAATTATGCATGGGTTAATAACCCTTATTTTACTCTTTTTGAAAACACTAATAGTTTCGATAAACACAGAGTACTGGGAAATGCAGCAGTAAATTACGATTTCAGTGATAAACTACGTTTAAGTGTTAGAACCGGACTTGATATTTACAACGAAAACAGAGCGTTCCGTAGAGCCTTAAGCACCAATGCCAATCCTACAGGAAGTTACCGAGAGGATCAGGTGTTTTATCAGGAAATGAATACAGATTTTTTACTAACTTATTCAGACCGAATTAATGGAGATTTCAACTATGATATATCTGTGGGCGCCAATAGGTTCGACCAAACCAGCAAATATAAATTTACCGAAGCATCTCAATTATCTCTACCCAATATTTACACTTTAGCTAATTCCAATGCCCCTTTAACCGGCAATAATGAAATCTTTCAAAAGCGTATTAATAGTGTGTATGGTACAGGAAATATTGGTTTTAGAAAAACACTATATCTTGATATAACGCTCAGAAACGACTGGAGCAGTACCCTTCCGATTGACAATAACTCCTTCGCCTACTACTCAACCGGCTTAAGTTATATACTCTCCAACATGGTTGAGCTACCGAAAATTTTTACTTTTGTAAAGCTCAGAGCAAGTGCCGCCAGCGTTGGTAATGACACTGATCCCTATCAATTACTCAATACCTTCATATTTAATCAAAGCTATGGCGATCAGCTCCGGGTAACTAACCAAAGCACACTAAAAAACCTTAATTTAAGACCTGAGCGGCTCAATGCCTATGAAGCAGGAGCAGAAGTTTGGTTATTCAATGATAGAATTCAAACAGACATTACAATATATCAGAATACAAGCACTGACCAAATAATAGGGAGACCAATTTCGCTCACAACAGGTTTTGCCAACAAGTTAGAAAATGGTGGAAAAGTGCAAACCAGAGGACTTGAAGCATCAATTATTGGTTTTGCTATTAATAAAACCAATTTTAAGTGGAAGGTGTCTGCTAATTATTCGACCTATAGAAGCAAAGTGCTTGAATTGCCCGAAGGAGTAGATCAATTTGTGACCGGTAATGCAGATTTCTTTGGTGGAGCCGGTGGTTCTAATTCACTATTCTACATCGCTAAAAAAGATGGACTTGTGGGAGATATGTACGGAACGGGATTTCAAAAAGTTAATGGCAGAACGGTTTACGATAGCAATGGATCGCCTGTTACAGACGGCACCTTGCGCCTTTTAGGCAATTACAATCCTGATTTTTCTATAGGGCTAAACAATGAATTCTCTTACAAGCAAATTGTGATGAATGTGCTTTTCGACTTCAGGTATGGTGGCATTATTTCCTCCAGAACCAGATCTTTGGGCAGTACTTCAGGTGTTTTGAAAGAAACATTAGTCGGCCGTGAAGAGGGTATTATTGGAGATGGGATAGTTAATATTGGGACAGTAGAGAATCCTAATTATGTGGAAAACACTACCAGAGTTTCTGCTAATGCCTACTATAATGCCATCTTCTCAAGAGGAAATGAAGAAAGTTCTATTTATGATGCATCCTATATTAAATTAAGACAATTAGGGATTTATTACAATTTGAGTCAGCAATTGTGCCAGCGAATTGGATTCCAAAGTATCAAATTTGGATTTATAGGGAGCAACCTACTTTTATTCACTGAAAACCCTCATGTAGACCCTGAATTAAATGCTTCACAGGGAAGAAATATAGTATATGGTGTAGATGATATGTCATATCCATCTACTAGGAGCTTTGGTTTCAGCATTAAGACACAATTTTAAGAAAGATAGTATGAAAATATTTAAATATACATTTACTTTATTACTAGCGGCTACATTTATTACTGCCTGCACGGATAACTTTGAAGAGATAAATGAGAACCCTAATTCACCTGAAAACGTGGAGCCTCAATTTCTTCTCACCAATATTATTTCAGTAGCAATTGATCAGAATACCTACTATCAGGGATTTGATCAGTCTAATTATTTTGCGCAGTTTGTTGCTGCCATAGACTTTGGTTTCTTAGATAGATACATTATAGGATCTAATTCAACCTACTGGGCAGTACTGAACGGGTTACTTACGGATATCAACTCCATGAAGGCCTCCCCTTCTTCCAATGAAGCATATGAGGCTGTTGGAGATATCATGCGATGCTTTTTATTTTCCCAAATGACTGACATGTGGAATGATGTGCCTTATAGTGAGGGAAATCGCTTAGACGAAGGATTTGATAAACCAAAATACGATACGCAAGAAAGTATATACACTGACCCTGAAATTGGAATTTTAGCTGTTTTAGAAAGATCAGCCAATACATTGGAAAACACTAACCAGGTAATTAATGGTGATGTCATGTTTAATAACGATTTAAATAAATGGGTACGTTTTGCCAACTCTCTTCGTGTGAGGTATCTATTAAGGATTAGTAAAAGATTGACAGACTTCACTAAGTTATCCAACTTAGCTAACTCCGGTAAATTAATGGAATCTAATGCTGATAATGCAGTCCTACCGTACTTAGCATTGGCTCCTAACCAATTTCCGTTTTTCCTCTCTTCTGTAGGCGGACTTGTAGAACACGTGATGAGCAAAACAGCAGATTCAGTACTTACTTTGTGGAATGACCCACGAATTGGAGTGCTCTACCAGCCGGTTGCTAAGGGTTTAGCAGAAGATAGTATATACTACCAGGGCATCCAAAATGGGCAAACTAATGAAACTGTGCAACAGCAGGGGCTTGGTGTTGATGATTTGTCAATAATTGGGTCAATCTTCAGAGATGTACCAGATGGAGCCGATGCCCAGTTTATGCAGTATTCCGAAGTGCAATTTGCATTGGCCGAAGCTGTTGAAAGAAATTATATTTCAGGTGATGCTCAGCAATATTATGAAAATGGTGTGAGGGCAAGCTTCGAATACTATGGTCTGGAAGTTCCCGAAGACTATTTCACAAGAGAGGCAATTGCATTAAATGGCAACAATAATATCACCAAAATAATGACGCAAAAATGGTTAAGCCTGATCAATATTGGACATGAAGCATGGTTCAATATCAGAAGAACTGGTATTCCTGCAATTGTTGCCGGACCTGATGCAGTAAATGACGGCAGGTATCCTGTACGATATTTATATCCGGAATCTGAACAGGCCACTAACGCTACTAATTATCAGGAAGCAGTATCCAGAATTGGTGGTGACAATATCAATAGTAAAGGCTGGTGGGAAAAAGATTAATTAGTTTTAAGTAATGGGTTATAGGTTATTGGTAAATAGCAAAGCAGTATAAGACTATTAGACCTGTGAGGCTTTAAAGTCTGACAGGTTTTTACATTAGCAATCAATGAAAACAGATCAAAAATTAATTTTTGTTTACAATGCGAATTCGGGTACCTGGGCCGGATATATGGATATTATGCATAAAATACTCTCTCCCCAGACCTATGAATGTAATTTATGTGCCATTACTTACGATACTTTCTCAATTAATAAAGAATGGGCTGCATTTAAAAAGCAAATTCCACTTGAAATGAGCTTTTTACATAAAGATGAGTGGGAAGAGCAATACAAAAGAAAAGATGAGCTGCCAGCTATTTTTATGGAGGAAAAAGGTGAAATATCAGTCTGGATTGATGTACCAACTATGAATAGGTTGGATTTACCAGAGTTAAAGGCTTTGATAGCTAGAAAGCTAAGCCTTTGATACGCACTGTCCCTTAAGTTTATAATATATAATTGGTTCTACTGTTATTTTAATGGGTAAAATTCAAAGACACCTTGGAAAAAATAGGATGGTACTTCTAAGTTTTTTGTAGTCAAGCACCGAAGAGGGTGCCCTGAGATAACTAAGGGGTTAAACTATGTCAATAGCCAAAGGCTGGCAGCTGTTGGTATTATCCCTCTGATTCCTCGATTTTGGCGGTATTCTTGTTCTGGCGCAGCAAGAAAAATAAAAATGATGACAAAATGTATTATGAAACTTTACTAGTCATGAATTCACAACTTCCCCTTAAATTAGTGGTAGAACCTTATATATAATTAATTGGGTGGCTGCTCCATTTTATCAATAATTGGCTTATCACTTAAATTAAATCTATAATTCAATCCCACTGTAACTGGTATGGTAGTAAATACTCCTGCGTTTGTATTATCGGATGAATTAGCAAAAACAGTACGACCCATTACACTCACAAACCAATCCAGATTATCGTTAATACCTCTGCCAAATTTAGCTCCATAATTCATGGAAAAGTAAGTTTCACTCAAGTTGGTCGCGTTATCAAATGTAATTGTACTAGCTCCCAGCCCAGCAAAGGTTGAAAATCTCCATTCTGTTATTCCCTTATCTGTAAACATGTATTCTAAACCTGCCGAGTAATGCCAAAGTTGAGTATTTTCAAAACCCTCAGAGCCTGAGTAGATCGCTGTTTCAATGTCTCCTCTAATCATAAATCTTTCCCTGACAGAGTAACCAAACTTTAAACCTAAGTCTGTTCCAAGGTTTACCGTTTCCGCAAAATCACCAGTAGGGAGTGCAACACCTGCTCTCAATTCCAAATTCCATGGAAAAATAGGATCCTTTCCTTGGGCTTTTACAGGTATGGTAGTTGGGAATGTAAATAAGAGGATAATAATAAAAAATAGTGAAAATATGCCGGAGCTATACGATCTATACATTATTAAAAAGTAATTATAATTTAAAAAATAATAGTAATACGTTTAAAAACGGGAATTTTGAGAGTCAAGTTACATAAGGAGATGGTCCTTTAAATAAATACGATGTATAAATTGCTCAATAAAATAGTGGTTAATAGATTCCTCCTGAATAAATGTTAGGGATTTATCGAAACTTAAGTCCATAAAATCTTAATAAATTAAGACTGACCAATTGAGCAAATTTCTAACTAAAATAAGTGTTTTATACATTGGAAATTACATCAGTAAGCTAAACTAAATTTCAGGATTTTTGCAATGATAATTTCTACTGTACTTGCATACATAATTTAAAGAATGATTTTTTATGGAAAATGTATTTAGTTCTGAACTAATAAGTATTGAGTACGATGCTGCTATTAATATGATAGTGATGAATTGGAAACCCGTTTATATTAAAACCAATTTATATAGGGAGGCTTTAGAGATAGGGTTAGACATTGTGAATGAAAAAGGAGCTGATAAATGGTTGGCTAATCTAAAAGATATGAAATTAATTTCCAGGGCTGACGAGAACTGGACCAATGATATTTGGTTTCCCAAGGCATTGAAATCGAAAATTAAATGGATGGCAACTATAATGTCGGAAGATGTTTTTAACAAAGTTGCTGTCAAGAAAATTATGTCGCAAGACCAATTGAGTAGTTTGATGGTAGATCAATTCATCTGTAAAGAAGATGCTATAGATTGGTTAAAAAGCAAAAGCTCAGTGGCTGCGTGATTTTCCGCTAATTTATTTAATGGCAGCAGGAGAAAAAATGGTACTTATATTTAACCTTAAAGTGATAATAACACCATTTTTTACTCCCTTTTAATAATCTTAAAAGTCTGATCTAGAGTTTGTAAGTAATATATTCCATCACTTAGCCTAGAAAGATCTATTACAGTTTCTGCCTGCTTCAATTTTCCTAATCGTACTATTTTACCGGACATATCTAAAAGGGCATAAGGATCGTTATGGGCTTCAGGGAAAGAAATATTAACTTTTTGAGTGGTAGGATTAGGATATATAGATATCAAATTTTGCCTGGATGGCGCGTTACTGAGAATAATAAAATCGGTACAGGAAGAGATTTTTACACAGTTATCTAATGTGATCTCTACTGCATATGCTCCATCTTCGCTTACCACAAAATCTTGTGAATTTGCTCCGACTATTGCTTCAAAATCATCATTACATTGAAGCCATTGATAAGAGGCACCTTCTTGTTCAGCACTCAGCTGATCATGCACTTGGTTCAACTCAGCATTAATAATGTTTACCTTCAAATTTAGCTGAACTACTGAGTCGCATGCATTAGCTAACTGTAAGGTATCACTATAAATACCGGATTCTGTCAGGCTTACCCCATTGAACTCGTAGCTATCTTCTTCACATATTTCTGAAGCCAATTGATGTAAGATGGGAATTTCATCAATATAAACCGTATCAATTACCTCACAATTATTAGTATAAGCAGCCGCAACATAAGTACCGGGAGCCAAATCAAATAATGTTAATCCTCTTCCTCCTGATCCATCATTGCCATCATCCCCTTGATTGAGCCAAAAAATATTTGACTTATCGTTCCCCCCTGCTAGCTCTGCTGATACCGTTCCATTATCCTTACTACAAATAGAGTGAGTTAAATCAGTAAAATTAATAGACATGGGTTCATATTCCGGTACAATTATAGTATCCGACTGAAAGCATCCTGTCACTTTATGAGTCACTGTTAAGACGTACTCCCCCGATGGAACGTTAAATATACTGGAGGAATCTTGCCCATCTGACCATGAGAAAAGGTAGTCATCATTGCCACCGGAAACATTTACATTTATACGTTGGGCCATGTTGCTCTCTCCACATGCTAATTCCACGTAGTTCCAAAATAAGATCTGACGAGGTTGTTGTAAGAAATAAGAAACTTCTATTGATTCATTGTTAGCATCAGTTATAATAACAGAATACTCGCCTCCTCCTAAATTTTCAATATTTTGAGTAGTAGCTCCATTGGACCACTCAAAACTATATGGCGAAACTCCACCACTTACAGAGAGCTGAATAGCTCCTACTTCCTCACCAAAGCAAGTAGTTACGTTGGTAAAATCTGCCACTACCTGAAGATTTGTTGTAGCATCACAGTCAGAAATTAGGCAAGTAGAGTTATTTTTATGATTAACAATAGCACTTATGCTGGCTTCATGCCATTGATCATTTAAATTTCCTATGCTAGGCGACATGACAAAAGTATTATTATTACTTTGGGTATGCCCTGCTGACCAGTTATGACCTAATTCATGTGCATGTAGTTGCACTAACTGAGTTTTATTATTGGTGAAATGATTATTTACATGATACCGGGTGCTACGGCATGTGCTACTGATATAAGCTAAACCAACGGGACCAGGACCAAAATTTATAGCAGTCCACAAGGTTGCAGTTGCATAATCCAATGTTTGGAAACCACCATTATTGCCCCATGTTCTAAATTTTCCTAACAAATCACCTATTGAAGCAGGTGTATCCCAGGGATCATCAGATTCAAAAATAAACAAGGTGCGAATTTCAAACGCAATATTTATTTCTTGGTGCAGATATCGTCCTTCCACAATATTCAAAATATCTAAAATTTCATCTTCCACATTTTCAACAGTTCCAAATTTATTCAACATAGACCGATCTGCTGCTATGGCTATTTTTGCTTTTTTGCAAGAATTGTTCGATTGAATTTCAACCTGGCGATCAATTAGCGCCTCAGTTTCTTCAATTTTCTGAAGGCTGCAGTAGGCATTTTCATTTATAATTACAGATTTTGGATCATAAACAATATATAAGTTAGGGTTTGCATTATCTACATATCTGGAAGCCGACTCTATATAATGGCTTTTACCTTCCACCATTATTAAGCCTGAAATACTACTGTTTCTTAGGGAAAGTCTTACAGTACTGGATAAATCATCTTCAATATAGCCTTTATAGGTAGTAATTTCTCTTTTAGCTAACATTTGAATAACCTCTTCATTTTGCACTAAGGTTGAATAACCTTCGCTGTTTTGTAAATCATTAGGGCTTAATTGTAGGTTCCAATGATGTTGAATACCTAAAGTTAATTCTAATGAGATTTGACCCTCCCTATTGAAAGGTTTAGCAAAACTTGAATTACTTATTTCATACAAATCATATGATTTGAAGTGATCAGAAAGTTTATTTATCTGCCGCTGAAGTAATTGCGATTCACTTTCTATAGGAATTCCTTTGATAATATAATCCTGAGCATAAGCTTTGAATGTTAGTATTACAATAAAGCATAGAGTTAAAAGTTTTTTCATATACTTGCATTTCTATCAAAAAGCATAAATTACACCTGTAATTATTATGTATCGAAATTAGATGTATTTGTATAAATTACAAATTTATTTTATATTTATATACTTTTGGTGTAATATTTAAACTGAATTAAATGAAAATACTTATTTTAAGTCTGGCCTTTTGCATTTGCTTTTCATCAGTACAGGCGCAAGAAGAAACTTCAGAATATAAATCAGCAATCCTATCTCTCCAGGAAAGCTTTAACCAGGAAGACTATGAAGCTATTTTCAGTATCTTTTCAGAGGAAATGAAGCAAGCTTTGCCACTACCAAATACCATTTCATTTTTTAAAGGGTTAAGAGCTCAAGCTGGAGAAATCAAAGCCAATGCATTTATAGCTTATGAGAGGCAAGGCACAGCCTCCTATAAAACAACCTTTGAAAATGGTATATTCAATTTATTATTATCACTAAACAAACAAAAGGAAATTACAGGCTTGTTGCTAAAGCCATATCAGGAGCCTTCAAAAAAAAATGAGGATTTGAAGAACAACTTATTTTCAGAAAATGGCTCTATTACAGCTGAACAGTCTGAAATCATATTCAGTAAAATTAGTACTTATCCTGAAAACACTTAGATAGCAATTGCAATCATCAAAGATGGTGAGGTATCCTATTTTGGTGCAAAAAGGGAAAAAGATACTTTTAATGAAGTGCCTAATTCCGTAAAAGTATTCGAAATTGGCAGCATTACAAAGGTTTTCACATCAACCTTACTGGCAAATTTGGTAATTAATAAGCAAGTAAAATTAGACGACCCTATCAACAAATATTTAGATTTTAATATTAATGGAGATCAAACTATTAGTTTCCTTTCATTAGCAAATCATACTTCTGGTTTGCCTCGTTTGCCCTCAAATTTAAATTTATATTTGGCAGATCCTAAAAACCCTTATGCAGCATATGATAAAGGAAAATTGGAGAGCTACCTAAAAGATTCTCTACAGACAAATGATACTTCTGAAACAGAATATGAATACTCCAATTTGGGCGCAGGATTACTTGCTTATATAATAGGCGAAATTGAGAATAAGAGCTTTGAAGAAATGTTGCAGGAAAGGATTTTTACCAAATATAAGATGAATCAATCTTCAACTGATATTAATAAATTTAAAAATGATTTGGTAAAAGGTTTAGATCCAGAGGGGAATGAAACATCCAATTGGGATTTGTCAGCTTTAAAAGGAGCTGGTGCTATTTTATCAACGGTTCAAGATTTGGCTCAATTTGCGAAAGCACAGTTTGAATCAAAAAATGAAGCATTATCATTAACGCAAAAAAGTACAAGCAATGCTTTCCCAAATATGGATATGGGCTTAGGATGGCACATTATAAAAGATAAAAATTACCTTTTTCATAATGGTGGAACGGGTGGCTACACTTCATCTATCGTGTTAGATCTGGCAGAAAAAAATGGTGTTATTATTTTGTCAAATGTGTCAGCTTTTCATCCCGATATGAGTAAAATAGATCAGTTAAGCATGGAATTAATAGACGGGTTAAGGTGATTAAGCATACTTTTTGATGGCCATATATTGTTGTTTACCAACATCAGTTAAGTAGGTATAAATCATTTCAAAAAGTAAATCGCAATAGTACCCAATGGACTTTTCTGCACCGAAAGTAGTATAAACATTAATCCATCCATCACCTACAATATTCATTCTTTCATAAAGCCTTGGGTATTCGCTATCGAATTCAGCAGGACGAATCAATCCATTTTTAATTAATTCTGAAAATAAAAGCTGAAATTGATTTGACCTAGTTTTTTGCAATTCACCATAATGAGATTTTATTGGGCTATTGGTATTCATGATGTAGCTATAGTCAATTAGAATAAATCGGTAATCATACATTATCTCCATCGATAATTTAGATGTTTCGTATAATGAATTTAGGTGAGAGTGTTGGGTATTCATGCTGGATAGTTGCCAGTCCATTTCTTCTACCAAATTAAAATATAGTGCCTCAAGGATATCTTCCTTTAACTTAAAATGATAATTTAAATTTCCTTGACTAATATTTAATAATTTGGCTATCTGCCGTAGTGTTACGTTATTTAGACCTTCCTCATTAAATAATTTTCTAGCCGCAGTTAAAATTTTATTTCGAGTATCTTTCATTTATATTAGTAGACTTGACCTATTTTTAAATATTTTAGTATATTTGACCTAAAATTAAGAAATATCATGGAAATAGCAATAATTGGTGCTGGAATTGCAGGTTTAACAACCGCTATTGCTTTAAAAAAACACGGTTTAGAATGTACAATATATGAGCAGGCTCCGGAAATGAAGGCTGTGGGAGCAGGTATTTGGTTACAACCCAATGCTATGAAAGTACTGGATTTCCTGGGCTTAGGTAATGAAATACGATCGAGTGGAATAATATTAGATAAGGTGGATATTGCCGATAAAAATTTGTGCACCTTTAATTCAAAATCTGCAGCAATCGTGCATGATCCAAAAGGACAGAAAATTATATCTATACAGAGAGGAAAACTTCAAGAAATACTATTAAGCACTCTAAACCCCAATCGTTTGGTACTAAATAGCGCCTATAAAAACCATTTTGAAAAGGATAATCAACTTGAAATTGAATTAAGCAATCGTACCATTAATGCTGACATGTTACTGGCTGCTGACGGTATTCATTCTAAAGTAAGAACAAATCTATTTCCTACATCGAGCCTGCGAAAGGCTGATCAAATCTGCTGGAGAGGTATAGCAGATTATAGATTACCGGATGAGTTAAAAAATATTGGTAGAGAGTGTTGGGGTAAAAAGGTTCGGTTCGGCTTTTCGCAAGTCTCTCCAGACCAGGTTTATTGGTTTATTGTAATTTCTGATTCGATATACAATGAAATTAACCCTGAAGATTTAAAAAATTCTTTAATTTCAACATTCAATAATTTTCATCCTGTAATAAGGGAAATTATATTCAATACAAAAGTTGAAGGCATACATAAAAGTGAACTTTTAGATTTGAACAGATTAAAAACTTGGTCCAAAAATAATGTTTGCCTATTAGGAGATGCAGCCCATGCAGCCACTCCGAATATGGGACAAGGTGCTTGTCAGGGGATTGAGGATGCCTACTTTTTGTCATTGCTAATGCCCCAATTTAATGATTATACAAAAACTTTCGAGCAGTTTGAAAATACCAGAAGAGAAAAGGTAGATTATGTGGTCAATAACTCATGGCGTTTTGGAAAAATGGCACATCATCCTGTAGGGCAAGTTGTAATGAAATGGATGATGAAGGCCACTCCAGAGCAAGTCATAAAAAAGCAACTTGCTAATCTATATCATGTTAAAGGCTTGTAATTAAAAAGTAGCCTTTAAGTATATTAAAATTTATTCCTCGTCATCGCCACCTAAAGCCCACGCTGTTAAGCCTAAAATAGTTATAGCGCCTACTGCTACTAAAGCAATATTGACATTACGCTGTGTTTTTTTTGCTTTGTTTAAGTATCCAGAACCAAGACCTTTTTCGTTTATAAACGTTTCTATGTCATGAATTCTATTTTCCAGTTCTTCTTTTGCTCTTTTTGTAATATCCATTTTTAACAAATTTGATTTAATCTTTTATACGGGAAAAGGTATTTCAAGTTTAATTTGGGGTTTTTGGACGGTTTAAATTGAAGTCAGCACCTCCAAGAGGTAAGACTTGTTTCTTTGTCGGGCTACTTGTTTACGAAAATCCAAGAGTTTGTACGATATGAAGATGTCTGAAGTTTGCACCGTGCCAATATCGACCAATGAATTACAATAAACTCCGTTATGACTATCGTCTGACCTAAGCACTCTGCAACGTCAGAACCGCAGGTCAGACCGGATTTAGTACCTGCATACCTCCTAATCTCTCAAACTTAATTTTTTAATAGCGGCTTCCACCTGTTCAAATCCAAAACCAGATTTTACCTTTTGAAAAGCTTCTTTCACTTCAGGCAGACATAAATTCCCTATGCTACCCTCATGGCTGTGATGCACTATTTTATCAGGCGAAAAATCACCTTTTTCAATTGCTAAGCCCACCTTTACATAAGCCTCTCTGAAAGGGATACCAGATAAAACCAGTCGGTTCACTTCTTCCACACTAAATAGATATTTAAATTTTTCATCTTTCAGTAAATCAGCCTTTACTTCAATATGTTCCAACATGAAATGGGTCATTTGAAGGCAGTCTTTCAGCTCCATGATTGCAGGAAAGATCATTTCTTTTATTTGCTGCAAATCACGATGATAGCCTGAAGGTAAATTCTGAGTAACCATTTGAATGGAGTTAGGCAATGCAGCTATCTGGTTGCAACGAGCCCTGATCAGTTCAAATACATCTGGGTTCTTCTTATGCGGCATAATGCTGGAACCTGTAGTTAAGTGATCCGGAAAGCTAATAAAGCTAAAATGCTGGTTCAGATATAAGGTGATATCCATAGCCATTTTTGCTAAGGTTTGCGCTACTGACGACATAGCCTGGGCTAAAATTCGCTCTGTTTTACCCCTACCCATTTGCGCATAAACCACATTATAGTTCAGCGCATCGAAGCCCAATAATGAAGTGGTAAGTTTTCGGTCTAATGGAAAAGAGGAGCCATAACCTGCTGCAGAACCTAATGGGTTTTTATTGCAAACCCTCCAGGCTGCCTGCATCACTTCAAGATCATCGATCAGACTTTCTGCATAAGCACCAAACCATAAACCAAAAGAAGAGGGCATGGCCAATTGAAGATGTGTATAACCTGGCAATAGTTTATTCTTATGCTGGTCTGCCAGGGAGGTTAATTGCATAAAAAGTGATTCAACCTCTTTTACTATTTCCGATATTTCGTATCTAAAATAAAGCTTTAGATCTACCAAAACCTGGTCATTGCGAGACCTTCCACTATGGATTTTTTTTCCAACATCTCCTAATCTAGCAGTAAGTAAGCCCTCTACCTGAGAGTGCACATCTTCAACTCCCTCCTCAATTTTAAACTCTCCGCTTTCAATTTCATTTAAAATTTCCAACAAGCCAGTATTGAGCTGAGACAATTCCTGCTTTTCAAGCAATCCTACGCTCTCCAACATGGTAATGTGGGCAATGGAGCCCCAGACGTCAAATCGAGCTAACACAAGGTCTAATTCACGGTCCTGTCCTACAGTGAATTTATCTACCCGTGAATCATTGTTTTCAGCTTTTTGCCAGATTTTATTAAGTTTATTCATTGAGTTAATTCTTAAATTTTAATTTGTTTTCCTGGGGAAATTGTTCACATCACCTTCGTTAATAACTTAATATAAGTATCAATACCCTGCTCAAACTCAGTAGTATAAATATACTCATCAGCAGTATGACTTCGGGCTGAATCACCAGGCCCGATTTTGAGCGAAGGGACATTTATGAGCGATTGATCTGACAAGGTAGGACTACCATAAATTTGGCAACCCAGCTCCTTACCGGCTAAAACAACCGCATGCTTTGGATCAATAAAACTAGGTTTTAATCGAGTGGAACGAGGCTGTATTTCACATTTTACATGCTCCTTGATAATTTCCAATACCTGCTCATTTGTGTAAGTATCTGTGGTACGGACATCAACTGTAAACTTACAAGTATCGGGCACTACATTATGCTGCTTTCCAGATTGGATCATAGTAACCGACATTTTTACTGGGCCTAAAAACTCGGACACTTTAGGGAATTGAAACTCCTGAAACCAGCTAATATCTTTCATAGCTAAATAAATAGCATTCACTCCCTCCTCTCTTGCTGCATGTCCGGCCTCACCACTGCTAATACAATCCAGTACCATTAAGCCTTTTTCAGCAATAGCCATATTCATTTGAGTGGGTTCTCCTATAATCGCAAAATCTATAGGTGGTAAATGACTAAATAGTAATTCCATTCCATTACTCCCGGAAATTTCTTCTTCTGCTGAGGCCGCCCAAATTATATTGTAGGCCATTTCCTTCTGCTCATAAAAATTCATAAAAGTAGCTAATAGCGCAATCAAAGAAGCGCCTGCATCATTGCTTCCTAACCCATATAACCTATCCTTGATAACATCTGCTGAAAATGGGTCTTTAGTGTAACTGCCATTGGGCTGAACAGTATCATGGTGTGAGTTGAGTAAGATTGTTGGCTTACTTTCATCAAAATACAAATTGCTAACCCAAACATTATTTTCTATACGATTTACTTTTAAACCTGCATCTTCGAGGAAATAGACTAAAATATCAGCGGTTTTATCTTCCTCCCTACTAAAAGAAGGCGTTTGAATAAGACTTTGTAGCAATTTTAAGTACTTTGGGTAATCAACCATCCCTAAAAGTTAGTTAAAAAAAATCATTTTATATACTTTAGTCAATTTTAATGAGTTAAAACCATCCTCGCAGCCAGAGGCTGGTCAGCCTCTGGCTGGCTTCTCTGCTCTACAAAAGAGTTACTAAAAATTAACTTCATATTTTTTAATGTTTAATTAAAGTACCACTATTTAGTGAATTCAATTCTTCTGCTTTCAGGATTCTCACATATTTCACCCCATTATCTAAAGCCTGAAATGCTGTTTCCATCTTCGGTAACATTCCATCTGCTATAGCACCACTTTGTTTCAAATCAGCATAGTTTTTCGAATTGATTTCAGTAATAAGTGAGCCTTCATCATTTATATCAGCCAACACCCCCTTCTTATCAAAACAATACATCAATTCTACTTCATACGATTTTCCGAGTGCCATGGCTAATACTGAGGCTATAGTGTCTGCATTGGTATTGTATAATTGTCCTTTCCCATCATGCGTAATAGGACAAAAAACGGGTGTCACTTTACTTTCTAATAAAGTGCCTACAAAAATTGAATTCACACCAGTAATAGCCACGTCCCCTACTAACCCATAATCAAAAGGCTTTGATGGACGCTTGGTGGCTGTTATTGTATTGCCGTCTGCCCCAGACAAACCCAAAGCATTGCAGTTTTGAGCTTGCAATTGAGCTATTATATTTTTGTTGATTAAGCCGGCATATACCATCGTTACCAAATCCAATGTTTCAGCATTCGTGATGCGTCTCCCTTCATGCATCTGTGCTTGAATACCCATTTTAGCTCCAAGTTCAGAAGCAATTTTGCCTCCCCCATGGATTAATATTTTGGATCCGGGTGTAGATGCAAAGTCTTTTAAGAAAGATTGCAAACGAGATGCATCATCGATGATGTTCCCTCCTATTTTAATGATCTTTAATGAGTTCATTTTTAATGGTTTGGCTTATAAATTATTGGTTATAGGCAATAGGTTTCTTGGATTATTTTAAATAAGTTATAAATAATACATCCTGTTTCATGCTTCTTTCAATTAAATACGAAGCCTCAACTTCAGTCCTACTTCCCAATCAATCGGGACAGGAAGAGGAAGAAGGAAGCTTGTCTTTGAACTCCTTAGAGCTTATTTTATACTCAGTAAATTGTTTTTCAATTTTGTTTTTTCCTCTCACAAAAAAGTTGGCAAGCTAATCTCTTTCACTACATCCCCTCCAGCATAGTTTGTAAAACAGCTTGGGCAGCAAACACCCTGTTTCCAGCTTCTTGAATTACGGCTGAATGGGGTCCATCTAATATTTCATCCGCAATCACCAAATTCCTGCGGACAGGTAAGCAGTGCATTACCTTCGCTTCATTGGTTACTGCATGCTTCTTTCCATCAAAAATCCATTCCGGAAAGCGGTTACTTATTGCACCATAATTATTGAAAGAAGACCAGTTCTTTACATACACAAAATCAGCATCGGCTAAAGCTTTGGATTGGTCATGTTCAATAATAGCTCCTTTAGTAAACTCCTCTGCCAATTCATAGCCTTCAGGATGCGTAATGGTTAAGTCATGTCCGGCTGCTAACATCCATTCTGAAAATGAATTCGGCACCGCTTGAGGCAAGGCTTTGATATGTGGCGCCCATGTCATAACAATTTTTGGCTTTTTCACTTGGCTTAATTCTTCTATTGTCACTAAGTCGGCCAGGCTTTGCAATGGATGCCTTGTAGCGGATTCCAAACTTACTACTGGAATGCCTACGTATTGAAGAAAAATATTTAACATTTCCTCTCTATAATCTGCTGAACGATCTTTTAAACCAGGAAAACTTCTTACACCAATGATGTCACAATACTCGCCCATTACACCTACAGCCTCCTTGGCATGCTCTGCTTTATCGCCATCCATTACCACGCCATCACGTGTTTCCAATGCCCAGGAGTCTTTATCCATGTTCATCACAATCACATTCATACCCAAATTATAGGCCGCTTTTTGGGTGCTCATTCGGGTTCTTAAACTCGGATTCAAAAATATAAGCCCTAAAGTTTTATGTGTGCCTAAAGTGGTATTTTGCAGAGGATGCTTTTTAATCTCCAAAGCTGTTTTCAATAGTTTGGAGATATCCTTAACATCTTGTACAGAGGTAAAATTTTTCATTAATGTTTTTAAATTATACTTTTAGCGCAATTATTATATCTATATTTTCAAAATTGCATATTTGCTCACTTTATTAATTTTCATTGATGCATAAAGGCTAAGATAAAAATTAATTTATCCTTCTTAAATTTATCCTTAGGTGAATTAAAATTTCATTTCAATATGCGGAAACCCCTAGCCCCCTTTAAAACAGGAGAGAACAATACTTCAATTAAGGATTTCATTAAAACTGCTGACATTCTTAAAATCTATATTTAAGGAATTATCTTCACTAAAACCCGGTTGCCTTTAGCTTTAATCCAGTGCTTTCATCGAAACCAAAAATCAGATTCATGTTTTGTACTGCCTGACCGGATGCTCCTTTCACTAAATTATCAATAATACTGCTTATAATTAAATGATCTCCCTTTTTTTCAAGCCTAATTATGCATTTATTGGTATTTACTACCTGCTTTAAGTCTAATTCACTACCGGCCAAATGCGTAAATGGATGATCCTTATAGAAATCTCTATAGATCTCAGTAGCCTTTTCTACATCTAGATCTGATTTAAAATAGGAAGTAATCCAAATACCTCTTGTAAATGGCCCTCTGTAAGGTATGAATAAAATATTAGGCTGATTATTGCTGAGCTTTTTGAAATTATGGTTAATTTCCTTCAAATGCTGATGCTCAAAAGTTTTGTAGGTGGAAATATTATTCACTCTCCAGCTAAAATGGCTGGTATCCGATAAGGAAACTCCTGCTCCAGTGGAACCCGTGATGCCTGTTGTATGAACCTCCTCATTCAACAGGCCTTCAGTGACCATGGGCAACAAACCCAACTGAATGGCAGTAGCAAAACAGCCGGGATTAGCAATATTACCGGCTTTTATGATTTCTGATTTATATAATTCAGGTAAGCCATAAACAAAATTTCTACCTGCTCTAATCTCTCCCAAGCGAAAATCCTGGCTTAAGTCAATAACTTTCACATTTGCAGCCAAGTCATTTTCTTCGAAAAAGCTTTTAGCTGCTCCATGACCTGCACAAAGAAAAAGTACATCGATATCACTATGGAAGTCTCGTGTAAATTTCAAATCGGTTTCACCAGTTAAATCCTGATGTACTTCAGGAACTGATTTTCCTGCTTGGCTTCCACTTACTGCAAAAGAAATTTCCACTTCAGGATGGTTTAACAATAGTCTTATCAGCTCGCCACCGGTATAACCCGCTCCCCCTATTATGCCAGCTTTAATCATTTGCTTTTTTATTTACCTGATGAAAAATAGCGGTCTGGTTGCCGAAAATTTTAGTAAATCCTTTCACGTCTTCGCCAGACCAGCCAGTGTTTTCTTCTCCGTACTTACCAAATTCGCTCGACATTAAATCATATTTAGAGTCTATTCCTTCCAAGACAAAGCGGTAAGGATATAATTTTACCCAAACATCACCGGTAACCGATTGCTGGGTGTCTATTAGAAATTTTTCAATATTGCGCATGGTGGGGTCTAAAAACTGACCTTCATGCAGTCTGTTGCCATACCAAACCGATAATTGCTCTTTCCATGAAAGTTGATGCTGTGTAAGCACATGTTTTTCCAATAAATGATGTGCTTTAATAAGCAAAACAGGAGCTGGAGCCTCGAAACCCACACGGCCCTTGATGCCAATGATGGTATCGCCTACGTGTACATCTCTGCCGATACCATAACTCCCTCCTATTTTATTCAATGCCTGCACTAAATCAACCGGATGATTGAATGATTGATCATCCAAGGCTACTGGAATACCTTTTTCAAAGGTTATTTTAATGGTTTTTTCCGTATTTTCACTCACCTGAGTTGGGTAGGCTGATTCTGGTAAGGATTCCCTGCTATTCAAGGTTTCTTTCCCTCCTACTGAGGTGCCCCAAATGCCTTTATTAATGGAATATTGGGCTTTGGCAAAATCCATTTGAACATTATGCGATTGCAAAAAGTCGATTTCCTCTTGTCGGGAAAGCTTATTATCGCGAATAGGTGTTATAATTTCAATTCCCGGAACAATGGTTTGTAGTACCATATCGAATCGTACCTGATCGTTGCCGGCACCTGTGCTACCATGAACTACTGTATTCACTCCTATTTCACTGGCATAATGCGCTATGGCCAATGCCTGAAATACTCTTTCAGCACTTACAGAGAGTGGATAGGTATTATTTTTCAATACATTTCCAAACACCAAATATTTAAGACATTCATCCCAAAATTTTTGGGTAACATCTACTGTTTTGTGGGATTGAGATCCTAAATCATTAGCCCTTTGTTCGATTTTAGCTACTTCTTTGGCATCAAAACCACCGGTATTTACAGTGATGGTGTGTACTTCATAACCGAGCACTTTGCTCAAATGAAGCACGCAATAAGAGGTATCTAATCCGCCACTGAAGGCCACTAATGCTTTTTTATTCATGTTTCAAAGGGTTTATAGCCTCAATTTCAAGGCTCTTTTATTTATGATTTAAAGTTTGTTTTACTATTTATCGATTTTTCTTTTATTAAATCAAATGCCGTATCTTCAATATTTCTACCTGTGATTAAAGCATAACATTCCATTTCAATTCTTAAGAATCCACAACCCCTTTGAAAAAAAGGCGGAGCGAATGACTTTAAAACAAAATTTTAAAGTGTTTTCTTAAGACTTAAAAACTAAAAAAAGTCCCGATCATTTGAAAGAAATTAAGCTTTTTGTCTTTTTTTTCTTCATTTGATTGCTGAGAAACGCTTGTCTTCTCTCTAAGAAAAATCTTCTTTTTAATACGCATCCATCTTGCGAAAAGGCTATACTCTCCTTCAAAGTGTCTGCCCCACTTCGTTTTTTTCGACTTTTTCTTCTGCTCCCAAGCCGGATCAAACAGCATAGCGGTACAGAAACAGTTGGATCTACCTTTTGCCATTAAAATCTCATAATTCACGCAGCTTTTACAGCCATTCCAGAAGGCTTCATCGTCTGTTAGTTCGGAGTAAGTTACGGGTTCATAACCTATTTCTGAATTGATTTTCATTACCGCTAAGCCCGTAGTTAAGCCAAATATTTTCGACTCCGGAAATTTCTTCCGAGAGAGCTCAAATATTTTTGCTTTGATGCTCTTTGCAACCCCTGTGCCACGGTAAGGAGGCGAAACAATCAAACCCGAGTTGGCCACATATTTGCCGTGACCCCAGGCTTCGATGTAGCAGAACCCAACCCATTCGTTGGCTTTGGTCAAAGCAATCACGGCCTTACCCTCCTGCATTTTTTGCTGAATATACTCTGGCGAACGCTGCGCAATACCAGTGCCTCGGGCAGCAGCGGATGAAGCCATTTCATCGGCAATAGTTTGTGCTAAATAAGCATGTTCTTCACTAGCTATGCTAATGATAATATTTTGTTGATTTTTCATTGATCGAAATACCAAAAATTAAAATAGTTAAACCTAAACCTTAATTGTTAAGCTGAAAAATAGATAATAATACGTTGGAAATATGGCACCTGCGTAAGGCACACTAAGATATAGAGCCCCTTAGGGCCTGAATGTCCTAAGGCTAGGACGTACAGAAAAATTCACTAATGACAATACCATAGCACTTTTAGCCACCACTTGAGAAGGGCAGTTAAACTGATAAGATGATATGTTAATCGCGTTTGTCATTAATTATTGGACAAAGGTTCGGAATATTATTTTGCAAATACAAATTTATAAGGAATTTATTTTATTTTTTTTTACTACTATAGATTTCAACTATTTTTCTACTTTTCATTCTTCCAACAGCCAATTAATCAAGTCTTCTGTTTCCACAATGGCCCAACTGTGGGGGTGTCTGTCTCCGTTGGCTCTGTAACCCCTATCGGAGGTCGGGATGTATTCCACGTTAGTAAAATCCTGTTCTTTCAATTCTTCAGAGAGCTTCTTGATGTAGTAGGCATTCATTTGCTCATAGTCTGCCATTCTATTTTCTTTCCACCAGGCAGTATCCGGTTCGGTGTACATTCTTATTTTGGTGTTTTTGAGGTGTTTCACATTATTAGTGTTATTCGTTTTGGAGGTAAATACCGCCAGCTTTTCATAAGTTTCTAAATCATCTGAAGGATTTCCCAACTGCGTATTAAATAGGTCTATTAAAAACGTACTTTCTTCTACAGATGCTTGAGAGAATTGTCTCTCTAAATTCTTTTCCGAAGTGACGTATAGTGCAGCTAAATCTACAGGGGAATCAACAATAAATATACCTTGTGGTGACAGGTTTAAATTATTCAATTCAGTCATATAATCTCCTAATAGCAGGGCTACATTTCCACCACTTGAAAAGCCCCCGAGGTAAACATTCTCTTTGGGTAGGTGATGTTCGGTAAAGATTTTTTCCATTTGCTGTGCTAAGGCTTTCATTTCATTGTCTTCAAGCCAAAGTTTTCGATTGTAATTAGAATATATGATGGCAATATTATTTTCTTTCGCTTTCTCAAGGATAGTAAATTCTCTTTTAGTGTCAACGGCAGTCTGTGGAAAACCCGGAAACAATATTAAAACAGCCTCTGGTTTTACATTAGGTAATTCAAGTTCATACTCCTCTTGAACAATTTGACTGTATTGAACTTTTTCAGTATCCTGTACATTTTCATTCTTGTTGCTTTGCTTACAAGAGATAAGGGCAAAAATAGCAAGGGTACTAATTAAAAATTTTCCCATGGGTTTGGTATAAAGATGAAGTTCTAAGATAAATGATTTTATTTACTGTAGAACTATATCATTATACCAATTAAAAATAAATTATTATGATTAAAAAAATATTTGAATGTATTTTAGCATATACTTTTCTCTATTAGCTTTACTTTGGAATCTTTTTACTGTGGTACAGAAATGAATAAAAAAGTATTAGCTACCCTATCATATTTCAAAAAACAGCCCAGGTTATTTTTTTTAATAGATGGCATTGGTGCTTTGATTACTTCCCTATTACTATTTACAGTCCTCACCCCTTTTAATGAATATTTTGGCATGCCCAAACATTTACTTTACCCTTTAGCACTTATTGCAATTGGTTTTTCGCTCTATTCCTTCACTTGCTATGCTTTAAAAACAAAAAATTGGAAGCTGTTTTTACTGATTATTGCAGTGGCTAATATAATTTATTGTCTATTAACCATTGGTTTAGTTTTATATAATCTATCACACATGACAATTTTGGGTATTGCCTATTTTATGGGGGAATGTATTATCATTGGGATTTTGGTTTTTGTCGAGATTAAGATTGGCTTGAGTGGAAAAAAGTAACATAGAAGTAATCTCAGAGCAGGTAAAAATCTGTAGCTCATTTGATTACGCCCATTCAGGGCTTACTTCGGAAGCTTATGTAAGACCTGGGGCAGCTGCCCCAGGTTTACAGATGTCGACCCTTTGGGCCTTGGATTTTCTTATTAAATTCATGAAGTATAGCCCAAAATGGGCGTAATCTAAAAGCAGGGTGCGAAGCTCCCTGCTGACTTACGACAGCTTTAAAAAGCTCTAAAAGAGCGAAATCAATCAGTCTTGAGAATCAATTAGCAAATCCTTAACCTAAAAAACCACCAATCTTGCAAAAAAATCGAAGTTATCTTCCTCATTTCCATCAAGAATCACAAGAGGATCTTTATTATCATTTTATCAATTATTCAACTTACCAAATCACCATCACTGCTGCCCAAAAACCTTCTTCAAAATGGCATTAATCCTCGCTGCCGGGTTCTCTCGGATATCTTTTTCTTTTAAAGCAATTTTATTAAATACACCATCTAAGGCCCTTTGCGTAACAAAAGCTGACAGATCGCTTTCCTTAATTGGGGTAAGATTAAGCGCGTTGATGACATCAGTTCTCTCCACATCATTATAAGTTTTCACAAACTGGCTATAAATAGCTTCACTGCTTTTGTTAAATGCTAGTGGTTGTTGTAACACTTCTTTAATATCAGGCTTAAAAGCACTCACCAACTGATTGAAAGTCTTATTTTTTAAATAAAGAGTAGCGGCATCATCCTGCCCTCTTAAAATATTGAAACCATCCTGAATGGTAATGCTTGTAATGGCATTGATAAAGATAGGTTTTGCTTTTACCGCTGCCTTTTCTGCCGCCCTGTTCAAGCTTACAATCATATCTTCTTCAATAGATTGAATCACCTTATCATAAACTGTTCTCCCAGCAGAAGTAGATTTTAATTTGGTGATAGCAGTATTGATTTCAGGAGGTAATAAAATTTTAATAGCTGCATCTCTCAAGTAACCATCAGTTTTAGAGAGTGTCTGCACGCTAGTATTGGTGCCCACCTCCAAGGCTGATTTCAAACCTTGAATTACTTCTCCCTCTGATAAACCGGTGCTGCCATCCAAGCCATAATCATTGGCCACCTGCTTTAGTACATCGCAGGATTGGAAAGGTATAAATATTATTACTATGCCTATTAATAAACTTCTGACTTTCATGTGTATATGTTTTATTTTTAGTTGTCACATAAAATCAAAAAGACCGAAGCTATCCCGAGACCGATTGTGATGATATTCATCCTTCAGTTACGGATTTGCCTTAATCATGCTGATTTCATATTCGGAAAATTTTACATTAAAAAAATTAACTAAGCAAATATTCTGCCATGCTGACAGTAAATCTAGTGAAATATACTAATGGAATAACAATTGAGTGATCAATTCCAGAAAAAAAATTAAACTGAAAAATATTATGCAAGAGAAAGGGACTATTTCAATTCATTCGGAAAACATTTTTCCAATTATCAAAAAATTTCTGTATTCCGACCATGAGGTTTTTCTTAGAGAACTTGTTTCTAATGCGGTAGATGCTACACAAAAAATTAAAAGTTTATCCGCATTAGGTGAGTACACCGGTGAGCTAGGAGATACTTCTATCGAAATCAAAATCGACAAAAAGAAAAAGACTTTGCACGTGATTGACCGAGGAATAGGGATGACGGGCGAAGAAATTAAAAAATATATCAATCAAATTGCTTTTTCTGGAGCCACCGAATTTGTTGAAAAATACAAAGAAAAAGGTGAAGGTGCAGGTATCATAGGTCATTTTGGTTTAGGTTTTTATTCTGCCTTTATGGTGGCCAGCAAAGTGGAGATCAAGTCTCTCTCAAGAGAAGAAGGAGCCACCCCGGCTCATTGGGTATGCGATGGTAGCACTGAGTTTGAGTTGACTGATGGCGACAAAAAAGAGAGAGGCTCAGAAGTAATTCTGCACATAAATGAAGACTCCGTAGAATTTTTAGAAGAGCACAGGGTAAGAAGCGTGTTGGATAAATATTGTAAATTCTTGCCTGTTCCAATCGTTTTTGGTGAGAAAGAAGAAACCATCAAGGAAGGCGAAGGAGATGATGCCAAGGAGAAAAAAATCACAAAGCCTGATGTAATCAATAACCCGAATCCACTTTGGACAAAATCTCCAAATGATTTAAAGGATGAAGATTATATTAATTTTTATAAAGAACTGTATCCATTCAGTGATGATCCATTGTTCTGGATTCACTTAAATGTAGATTTCCCATTCCATTTAACAGGGATTTTATATTTCCCTAAAATTAAAAATGAACTGGAAATTCAGAAAAACAAAATTCAATTATACTCTCGCCAGGTATTTATTACAGACGAAGTAAAAGATGTGGTGCCTGAATTTTTGATGCTATTACATGGTGTAATTGATTCACCGGATATTCCATTAAACGTATCGAGAAGTTATTTGCAGGCTGATAGTAATGTGAAGAAAATCAATAATCACATCACTAAAAAAGTAGCAGACAAGCTTTCAGAGCTTTACAAAAAAGACAGAAAATCGTTCGAAGATAAATGGGAAAGCATTGGCTTATTCATTAAATATGGAATGATGAGTGATGAGAAGTTCTACGATAAAGCAAAAAGCTTCTGTTTGTTAAAAAGCATCAATCAAAATAAATATTTCACTTTAGAAGAATATGCTGAGCAGGTTAAAACCAACCAAACTGACAAGGAGGGCAATGTGAATATCATTTATGCCACAAATCCTGCCAAGCAAGATGCATTTATTACTTCTGCAGAAAAGAAAGGTTATGATGTGATTTTATTAGATAGCCCGATTGATAGCCACTTTATTAACACTTTAGAGCAAAAGCTGGAGCAAACTTCCATGAAGCGCGTGGATGCTGATATTGTTGATAAATTAATTGACAAAGACGAAAAGGCGGAAAGTGTACTATCAGATGAAGAGAAAGAGCAGTTGAAAAAAGTCTTTGAGGAAGCCATCAACAACAAATCTATGACGATTGGAATCGAATCATTATCTCCTGATGAATTACCTGTAACTATTACACTACCTGAATTTATGAGAAGGATGAAAGATATGGCTCAAACAGGTGGTGGCGGAATGCCATTTATGGGTTCTATGCCTGATCAGTATAACTTATCTGTTAATGGAAACCATAAGTTAGCGGCTAAAATTCTGAAAGAGAAAGATGATAAAAAGCAAAAAGCATTAGCTAAACAGGGCTATGATCTGGCTCTTTTATCGCAAAATATGCTAAATGGTAAAGATTTAACACAATTTATCAGTAGAAGCGTTGAAATGATGAAGTAAGGGATTGTACCAATTCTCTTTATTTAGAATTTAGGCCTCATCCCTAACACTTCTCCAAAGGAGAAGGGAACTCAAAATTAAATTAAATTATGAACAGCCCGGAGAATTCAATATCTTCGGGCTGTTTTCGTTAAAAACCCAAATGCACAAAAAATTATTACTTTATATACTCTTTAGTCTAATTCCAGCATTTCTGTTCGCTCAAGAAGAGGAAAAGAAAGATACTTTGGCAACACCGGCTGATAGCATAAGGAAAAGCTTTCAATTTTTGGATGGTGCACCTGTCACTATTGATTTAAGTGCGGAAGAAGAAGAGGAAGAAGAAAAAGACGAAAAAAAGGAGAAGGTAAAGAAGAATTTTTTTTATGATAAAAAAACGAGAAAAAACTTCACCATTTCCGGCTATGGTGATAATGTAACCAGAGAACTCTTTAATTACCTCAAAAAAGAATATGTAGAACCAGACCCTTATGTGAGAGATTTTTACTGGTACGATTTCAAAAGAAAACAGATAAGAAGTACTAAAAATTCCGATCCTAAATTTTCCGGTATTCTACATGGGCCTTACGAAAAGCTACGAGATGGAGAAACAATAGAGTCAGGTATGTACTGGAATGGCCTAAAGCATGGCCGTTGGATGCGCTATGATAACAATGGAATACTCATGGACAAGATGGTTTATTTTAAAGGATGGCCAATAGATTCCAAAATTACCTATTATGATGAACAAAGAACACAAGTAAAAGAAGTAATACCTATTGTGTATGGTGACAAAGAAGGCACTTACTTATATTTTCACAAAAATGGCCAGGTTGCTGTACAGGGTGAGTTCAGATTTGACAATAAAGTGGGTCTATGGGTAGAGTTTTATGATCAGCGCAGGCGCAGAAAGAAAACCATCCAATATGGACTAGATCCTTTCAGCAAAGATTTTAAGCCATTTATCAATCAGGAGTGGGACGATGAAGGTAAGTTAGTGTACGATAGAGAGCAGTGGAATAAGAAATTTGCTGGGAATTGATACAATTCTAATCCTCGTTTCATTGCTAAGCTAAACCTAAATATTATCTCACTCATAATTTTAACCTTAAATATCTTATCAAACAAAAATCTAACGAGGATTGCTAAGAGGAGCTTTTGTCCCATTGGGATGCCTATGGCATAAAGCTCTTTTAGATTGAAATATTAGCTTCCGTTCTAAAGATATATTTTTATTCAAAAGAAAATTCCTTAAATAAATTAGTAAGGCTATTCAATTTGAGGTTTACTTAAGCACGATACAATCGTGAATCTCGCACCTCCTCTTTGCGCCATAGACATCCCTTCGGGGCAAATGAGGAGGAGATCATTGTTTTCAATTGAATTATCTTAAAATATACAATTTACCGTAGCCCTTTTTGAAAGCTTTATCAGCACTGGTGGCTCTTTGTTCCATAAATGCACCGTTAATTCTCACCAAAACACGATATAAATACACGCCATTGGCCAATTTATCACCGAATTCATCACGACCATCCCATGCATATGATGTTATATTATTTCCTATATTTATTGGACCAATTTCATCCTGCAAAATTTCTCTTACCACCCTGCCGGTCACGGTCAAAATCTGAATCTTAATTTCATTAGGAATTTCGGAGCCTGTTAAAGTAAATACAAACCTGGTTTGGGTAGAAAATGGATTGGGATATGGATAAAAATTAGTGATAGTAGAAGCATTAATCACCTCAAATCTTATTTTATAAGGCTCTGTTCCGGCACTATTGTCACTTTCGTCTGTAGCTTGTACTCTCAACTGATACATCCCATCTTCTAAACCATCCGGCTGATATTGCACAGAAAATGCTTGCTCAGCTGTGGCTGGCGTCCACTCTACCCTTGGATCAGAAAAAGCCACTCTCCTGGATTCACATGTTTCGCATAAGCGCTGTAATTCTATTATTATACCAGTAGTATCTTGTTTTGGAAGAATAACATTTTCATCTTTCAATGTCATTCTTATGGCTGGTGTAGGCGATATTATATCTCCATCCAAGATATTAATACCATCGAAAGTAACATCAATAAAAGGTGGTAGTGAATCCTGCTTTACTGTGATGAAATCACTGTAATTGATGATATTATTAGTGAATTTCTTTTCAGAGAATCTTTTCTGAAAATTAACCAATATACCGATGTCATTCAGCCCTGACTTATCTCTGGTATTAACACTCGAGCTAATTTCATTTTCAGCAAAAGCCGCCAATGGAGGTATAGTATCATAGTTTCTAAAAAAGGTCCTTGTATTTTTATTAAAAATCTGAGTTTGATATACAATACTGTCGGAAAAAATATTTGGCGTTACATTGATAAATTTATAATTCAAATTTACCATTTGCCCTTCCGCTACGTTCGCATTGGGAGTATTTGCTCCTTCCACAGGAATCACAATTCCATCAGGCTCCTCTGCAAAATTAACTTTCCAATTAAGTATTTTGGGAGAAGTTAAATTGGTTGGGTCAGATAGACTTGCCCTCAACCTTAAATAAGGATACAATTGATTGGAAACAGGGCTTAAATCTAGAGGCAGCTCTGCATCTGAAAAAAGTAAAACCTGATTACCGAGAGTATCCACTCCAAAAACATCAATTTGTACTTCATCTGTACCTTCTAAGTCTCTGAAATTTGCATCTAAATTCATCCATTTTTTCACAGGGCCTACCTGCTGAGTGAAAATAGTACCACTTTCAAACCTTGCCTCTACCAAAGCATCTAATGAAATAGCTTGCTCCTTTGGAGGCTCAGGTAAACTTATATCAGCAATCACCTCTATTCCATTTCCTGCACCCAAGCCCTTTCTACCTAACAAAATATAGGGCTCACCATTTTGTAAATTATCAATAATGGAAGCTGAGGCACCTAAATCCAGTAACTCAAGTCTGTTATTCGCCAATAATACGTTCCAGGCTACGCTATCGTATGAAGAGAGTAATACAAAATCTCCATTAGGTAGTTCATCATAATAACTTTTAAAGTATGTAGCTGGCTGATTGAGCTGATTATTTCTTATTTGGTTGATTACTTGTGGACTTCTTCCACAGGATAAAGGATCTAAAACATCGAAATCTCCATTGCTTAAAATTCTGTACGGGCCTCCGGAAGATCGATCAAATGCTACTAAATTAAGGGTATTAATTTTACATGAGTCCGTGAAAAATCCAAAAGTGGAAAACTCAGTCCCATCAATGACAATACTGAGCCTTTGGTTGGCAGAATTGGCTGGCGTAATGACTTCCAACTCAACTGTATTCTCTTCAAAAGACCATGGACCATCTTGTATGATTAAACCTTCAGTATTATTGAGCCTAAACTGATCTGTTTTGTTTTGTACCCAACCCTGCTGAGTTGAGCTCATAAAAGTAAAAGAAGAAGTAGTCCATTGGTCCAACTCATCCCCTACCGGATTAGCAAATTTTGTTCGCCAGAAGTAAGTCTGTTCTTCAGTGCTTAATAAGTTCACATTCCAATTGGCCAGCACTCTGGCATTGATAGTATTTTGTTGTAAGTACGGACTATTAAAATTTCGGCTGGTATCTAATTGAAATAGAAAGTCTCGAGCCTCAGATAATAAATCAATTGATTGAGCCGTGAGATTTAAATTCTGTCGATTTGTAATGGAGAAATTATAAGGATACAAATTGTCGGTAGTACCTAAAGAGAGGAAAAAACTGATGGTAGCAGTATTATTAGATTCATTCAGCTCCTCAATTTGGTTTTCGGGGTCAATAATAATTTGAAAGCTATTATTACCAAAGCTCTCTATACTTTCATTAAAGACCCTCAATTGCACTGTATCTTCATAAAATATAGCAGGGAAATATTGTACTGGCTGTTCAATCACTTCGCTATTAGGCAATATCCTTTTTAAAGCAATACCAAATGAATCACTAAAGGTAATCCCCAAATTTTTGATAATAATATCTATCCCAAATTCCTCAGTTAATGCATTAATAGGTTCGCCATCAACGGATACTATGGTTAAACCCTCATCTTCAACAGCTAGATCAGGTTTGTCAGCAGGGAATAAACGGTAAGCCGGGTCACCCATTAAATTTACTTGTTGGGACTGTGCTATATAAATTTCTGCCGGTGCAGCCCCGAAAATATTGAGGTAAGATTTAATTACCTCCTGATGTATTTTCCCAATTGGCTGATCAATCAAAGTGGAATCACCAAAAGCTTTGGCATAAAAAATATCGGAATAACGCTTAAGTTCATTGGTAAAGCCTAAAGCTGAATGAGCTAAAACACCTAATGCTCCCTTCTCATTAGCATTTACCCAATCTTCTCCAAAGGTCAATTCATTCCTGCTTTGTTGGTAAAAAGAGCCAGCATTACAGCCGTTTATTAAAAAGAACGGGTACTTACCTTTATTTTCATAGCCAAAAACATCATTACTGATAAATCCAATATCAATATCAGCGGCTCCGGTGGAGGAATGACCAAAAAATGTAATAAGTGCTAAACCAGCGTTAACTTCATCTGATACATTGATAAGCTCCACCACCTGAGTAGTTTCTTTAGTTATATTAATCCCTCTACCACCAATAAAAGGACTCTCAGCAAAGTCAGTAAAATCATTGATGTGGTTTTTGAAACGATTGACCTCAAAAGCAGAAAGACCTCCGCTTAAATGCAGAAAATTCTTTCTTCTTAAATTATCGATTGGGTTTGCCTCCATTTCAATGATCTTATCCAAATAATTTGCCACATCAGTGGAATTATGTGCATTTAACCTACCAAAGGATATGGCTACTTCATTATTAGCTTCCAAATTGAAGCTATATAAATTATCAGAGCCCGGAAAACCTGCGGTAGGTACAAACTCTCTATATTGATTACTACTCTGGCTTGTTTGTCTATAATAATTATGAAACCAATTTAAGCCCTTCCCTATTAAGAAAATATACTCCGTTTTCTTATTTTGAGCCAAAAAGCGAGTGAACCTATAAATGGCGATAGGTGAGCTTTCTCCATAGTTAAATTGATCAAATAGATTCTGAACATCTACTACCAAGGTATCATAACCACCACCTGCTGTGGATTTTCGATAAGCGGCATAAGATTTCACCGGATTATCATAGTCACCACTTGCCCTCATCAGGTCTTTATGGCTAATTATCACGTAACCCGGATTTACAGATCCGAAATTTCTAAAATTCACTTTACTTATGGGTGGGAGAATAAAATTCTGATTTTGCAGGAATAAATTAGCACCATTAGAGGTGTTTGCTACCACAGTATTCATCTCACTTCCTATCCTGTTAGTTCTTAATAAAACCGGCTCGTTGAAATTATTGATTCTATATAATTGGGCACTGCTATTAGTATTGGTAAATCTAATAAAAGACCTGTTGGCTGCATTGTTTTTCAACCTCAATACTGAACTTGACTCGTTGTTCATATCAAAGGTTTTACTATAGTTAACTGAAATATAGGAAACCGACATCCTGTCAGGTGCAGTTCCTAGCGGAACAACCCTTACCACCATGCTGCCATTGGTATTTATATCTGTCCATTCCAAATTACTCACGAGCGAATTAAAACCATAGCCTGAGAAACTAAATGAACCTAAACTCCTTAGGGAGGTGGTGCTTGCTCCTACAAAAACTTCCGCCTGATGATCCCGCGCATTTCTTCCTTGAATTAATATTTCGAAATTAGGAATTTCATCCGTTCTGCTTTGGCTATTAATATTACTAATGGTTAAATTGGTGGCTGCTGTAAAGGGAGAGCCTGTCCAGCCTTCACCTAAATCAAAAGCTGCTTTAAACACTTCATTAGCAGGATTGTAGGATTGCCCTCCACTAGCTGAGTTCACCAATAAGTTTCTGATATTTTTAGTATATGAAGTTTCTGCAGGTAAATTATCCACATTATTGATGATGTTTTGCTCAACCATTCGCTTTCCCTGAACACCATCTAATCGCCAGGTAAGAAAGTAAGCGGTGGTATCGGAATATATATTATAATAAGTATGAGGTTGGTCCTGTGGATTAGGAAAAAGTGGCGTATCAGATATTCCGTCATTTCCTCTTGCTAAAAACTGAATTACATCACCCTGATCTAACCTACCATCATTTTGTCCGGTAACTCTAATGGCAATTTCACTCCCTCTATGATAGATCCTAAAAGTACGTGCATCAATGGTAGCTAAAGGTAATTCAACGTTAATTAAGGTATTATAATCTAACTGATAAGCTCCTTCCCTGGAGATTGGAATTTTATAATATTGCTGATTGAGGTTAATCCATTCATCTCCTACCTGACTGATCCCTTTTTCAGACAAATGAAATAATAGGATAAAACCAATAAATGTTAATAAGCTATTCTTTCGCATTCCAATTCAGTAAAACAGAAAATATATGAGAATACAAAGACTCAGAACTATTGCCCAGGTCTGTGAAGGCGTAATCTATCTGCAAAATTTTATATTTGAAACCTACCCCCATATTGGCTTGGCCATTCCAGCGTTCAGAGCCATCGAAATTCTTAATTTTTTGTAAATTATTACCACCAAATCTCAAAAATGCCATATTATCATAAGCTATTTCAATACCTGCTCGGGGGTCAATAGAGAATTTTTCTTCACTGATATAGGTGTTTCTAGGGCCATCAAATGTGGCATCAAAATTCACCTCACCCAAAATACTAAATTTATAAGGCAAGGGCTGATTATATGCTGCTCCTAAAACGATCCGAGGAACTGCTAATTCAGTACTATTTTCGGGGATATCGTTATCAGTTTGAGTATAAATATCTTCAATCAGCACCACATTATGATACCAAGTAGTGAAAGTTCCAGTAACATCTCTGGCCATTAAGCCTAAGGTTAAATTCTTATTCTGATAAGCTGCCCCCACATCAAAACCGAAGCCCCATGCTTTGGCAAATTCACCCACTGTGCGATGGATGATTTTGGTATTGGCACCAAAAGATAATCCTTCCACTGCTTTAATATTTCTGGCATAGGAAAATTGAAAAGCATAATCAGCTGCAGAGAAAAAACGGATATTATCATAATTAAGTGCGCCGTTGGCATCATATAAAAAACGCGTGTCTGGTATATCGTCTACCCCAAACCGGATAAAAGTGATTGCCATAGTGCTTTCTTCATCAATAGGAGTTGCAAAACCGGCATAATCGTAGGCTGCTATTCCTGCGAAATACTCAGCATGCATTAAACTTAAAGAATAATCATTTTTGATAGTTCTTAATTTTGCAGGATTCCAATATGCTGCTGATGCATCTGATACCGAAGCCACAGTAGCACCTCCCATAGCAAAACTTCTCGCTCCAACACCAATAGATAAAAATTCATTGGCATACTTTGGCTTTGAAACCTGTGCTAACAAGTTGGGGCTAAAGAAAACTAAAACGAATAAAAGAAATACGAACCGCATGAATTAATATTTGCTTAAAATTACTAAATATATGGGGATAAATACATCTAAATTACTCCAAATACTTACTCCTTTTATTTCCAAACTGCATCAAAACCGTACACTTTTACTGAAAAATATTATCAAAGCCGAACAACTTTTTTCTCAATGAAAGAAGGATAATAAGCTGTAAGAAATTTTGATTTGTTAAATAATGACCTTTAACTATAAATTATGCGGCTTTTGATCTGATTTCACTTTTTTGGTTTTCTTAAGTGGTACAGATATTGGCATTTACATTTCATGCAAATGAAAATTTTGTAGTCCAAAAGGAATTTAAAAATAATCTTTATGATAGCAGAAAAATTAAAATCGCAATTGAAGATAGGGGTGCTTGAATATTGTGCAATGCAAATTTTGCAGAGAGGTGAAGTATATGCCTCCGATATGATTGAAGAATTACTTGAAGCAAAATTAATTGCTGTAGAAGGAGTGATTTATCCCTTATTGATACGCTTCAAAAATGAAGGGTTGATCAAGTATGAATGGGTAAATGGTGACAAAGGTCTCCCTAAAAAACACTACCAATTAACAGAAACGGGTATTAGCACCATTAAGGAGCTGGACTATACCTGGGATGAATTAGACACAGTAGCAAGGGAGTTTAGATTGAAAAGTATAAGTAATTTAAACCAAGATTCTGACACTTCATCAAAAAAATAATATCAACGAATACAAAAGTTTAGCTGTATTCAGGTAAAAAACTTAATTTTAGAGCAATGAAAAAGAACATAAGTATCAATATTGGCGGAATCATTTTTCATATAGAGGAGGATGGTTTTGAGGCATTGAAGCAATATTTGGACACCATTAATCGATATTTTTCTGATTTTGATGATAGTCAGGAGATTATAAACGATATTGAAAACCGTATTGCAGAGATCTTCCTGAGCAAATTAAAAGAAGATAAACAAGTAATTAATAACGAAGATATTAAAACCTTAATGGCAACCTTGGGGAGCATTGAGGACTTCAAAAAGGCTGAGGAACAAACAGAGCCTGAAAAAGAGGAAACCAAAGAGGAGGCCAAAACTGAAAATAGTAATGAATTCGAATGGGGACAGCCAAAAAAATTATACCGCGATACCCAAAGAAAAATTTTAGGAGGTGTGGCGGCAGGTATTGCCCATTATCATAATGTGGATTCGCTTTGGATTAGGTTGTCATTTATTGCTTTGTTCGCTGTTCTGGCTGCTTACACCCATATAGGCTTCGTTGTTATTTTAGGATATGTATTATGCTGGATTATTCTTCCTGCGAACCCATTCTTAAAAGAAGATGACACAATAAAGAAATTCTTCAGAAGCTCTGAAAACAAAGTAATTGGTGGTGTAGCCAGAGGTTTATCCTCTTACTTTGGGATAGATGTAGCTTTGGTCAGAATTATATTTGTTCTTTTGACCATACCATTTGGCTTAGGGACAATTCTCTATTTAATATTGTGGCTTATCACACCATATGCAAAAACTGTAACCCAAAAGATGCAAATGGAAGGTACTCCAATCACACTTTCTAACATAGAAAAAAATATTAAAACAGGGTTTAATGTAAAGGATGGAGAAGAGTCAACTTTTGTTAAGATACTATTATTCCCATTCAGATTAATTGCTACTATTTTAGATGGAATTGCGAAGGCATTAGGACCCTTGTTGAATTTTATAGTTGACTTGATCAGGATTTTCTTTGGAATCGCTTTATTCTTATTTGGTTTATCTAGTAGTATATCTATCATTTTTACTGCTCTTTTTGCCGAAGGACTAAGAGGAGACTATCATTATTTAGAATTTTTGGAAATACCTCATCAGATATTTTCAAATACCATCTCTATAGAATTAGTGATATTTACCATGTTGTTAGCATTAATTCCTTCTATATTTTTAGCAATAGCCGGTATAAGTGTAATAGCTAAAAGGTGGGTATTAAACAGACCTGTGGGTTTTACTTTATTAGGAATATGGATTTTAAGTTTGGTATTATCAGCAGTATACATTCCGTTAAATATTGTGAATTTCAGAACTGAAGCTACTTATAAGGAAGAGCAAACTTTTACTATACAGGATAAAACTGCAATCTTACAAGTAAATGATATAGGCAGAGAAGATTTGACTATATCTTACATAACGCTAAAGGGACATGAAGGCAATGAATTCAGACTAGAAAAGAATTTTGAAGCCAGAGGAAGCTCAAGAGAAAATGCCATAGAAAATGCTAAAATGGTTAGCCATGAGGTGGTTTTGAAAAACGACTCAGTTTTATGGATAGATTCAGATATTCGATTTAATTCAGATGCTGCCTTTAGGGCCCAAAATTTAAGGATGACTTTATTCATACCTTATAACCAACCTTTTGAAATGGAAAGAAAAATGCGTTACCTGCTAAGGAGCACTATCTATAAAAATGGATATAATGTAAATCAGGTTGCTGATAATACCTGGGTATTTAATGAAGAAGGTTTACAATGTTTAACATGTGAAGTAGATTCTACTGCAAACTCTAATTCTGGAGAATCGACTAGAGTTATTAAAAAATCGGAGAATTTTGAAGGAGCAGCTCAGGGAAGCTTTTCAAATGATGCATTCTTTAGAGCACCCTATTCTGGCTACGAAGATTTCGAACCTATTTCTTACAATTTTGATAGTTTTACAAGTATTACTGCCTCAACTGGGATGTTTGTGGAAATTCGACAAGGCAACACTTATCAGGTATTAGTTTATGCAGATCCTGAAAACTTGGAGGGGTTTGAGATCTCTCAAAGAAATAGTAATTTAAAGATTACCTTTAATGGAGACGGAAGAACCTGGACAGATATATTTGACGGAGATTTTTTCAGTGGTAAAAGTAGAAGAAATTTCCCTGATATTAAGTGCGTAGTAATCATGCCAGAATTGAAAAGATTGGAATTAAGCGCTGCTGCAACTGCTCATTTGGTAGATTTTGAAGAAACTACTGCTAGAATTGAGTTAAGTTCGGCTGCCAAACTTTATGGGAGAGGAAATTTTAGCCTACTACGTTTAGATATGTCTAGTGCCTCAAAAGCCATAATGGCTGGATATGTTAATACTTTAGATGCTGACTTAAGTAGCACAGCAAAATTAGAAGCTTATGAATTAACGGCAAATAATGCTGATATAGATGTTTCCAGTGCAGCCAGTGCAGAGGTGAATATAGTGAATGAATTGAAGGCCAATGCATCTAGTGCAGGAAAAATTAGATATAAAGGAAGCACTAATACTTCAAAAAATTCCAGTAGTGCCGGAAGTATTAGAAAGACTGATTAATAAACTTATTTATGGTTAGATTTATTTTAATTTTTACACTCAAGTAATAAAGGAGCTAAAGTGGATTTATTTCACTTTAGTTTTTTTTATGCCTAAAAGCGAGATGAATTTGAAAATTAACCATCATCTTACTATCAATCTTTTTGATCAATTATTTGCATAGAAGTTTTAAAATACCGTACACTTATATATGGATATTAGAATAAAATTTTTAGGTGGAGCGCAATCAGTAACCGGATCAAAATTTCTATTAGAAATAGATGATTATAAACTTTTGGTAGACTGCGGACTTTTTCAAGGTTTAAAATCACTTAGGCTAAGGAATTGGGATGATTTACCGTTCCCTGCTGATAGCATTGATGCTATCGTGCTTACTCATGCCCATTTGGATCATTCCGGCTATACTCCAAGGATAACAAAACAAGGCTTTGCAGGACGAATTCATTGCACAGAAGCAACAGCTGATTTACTTGAAATACTTTGGATAGATTCAGCCAAACTTCAGGAGGAGGAAGCTGAATTTATTAAGAGAAAAGGCTACAGTAAGCATAAAAATCCTTTAGCATTATATACACAGAAGGATGTTGTAGCAACCCTAACGCAAGTAAAACCTCATCCATTTAACAAAATCATACACTTAACTGATAAGATAAGTATCAAATTTCATCCGGCAGGTCATATTTTAGGAGCTTCAATAGTGGAAATCAAAGTTAAGGGTGATTCACAAGAGAAAACCATTGTCTTTTCAGGTGATTTAGGGAGAGAAAATGATCCGGTGCTCCATCCTCCTGCTATTATTCAATCTGCTGATATTGTATTAATTGAATCCACTTATGGAGATAGAACCAGCATTCAAAAGGATGTAATCCCAACCTATAAAAATCATATTTTAGAAAATTATGAATCGGGTATTATTTTAATTCCTGCATTTACAGTTGGTCGCACACAAAACCTGTTGTATTATCTACATTTTTTAATGAAATCTGGCCAGCTTCCATCCATACCGGTCTATATTGATAGCCCGATGGCAATAAGCGTGACACAATTGTATGAGAAGTATGATGATCTACACCGATTAACTGATAAATCAGTATTCGATGATGCTAATTTCCATTACGTGAAAGACCAAAGTCAATCTAGCAACTTAGGAGCCTTAAAAAATAAAGCAATCATTATTTCAGCCAGTGGCATGCTTACAGGCGGGCGTATTTTGAATCATCTTTTTCACCGATTAGGTAATAAAAATGACACCTTGCTTTTTTCCGGATATCAGGCTGTTGGAACACGAGGAAGAGATATTTTAGAGGGTAGTCAAAAAATAAAGATTTATGGAGAAGAAAAAGCCGTACAATTAAAATTTGCTCAAATAGATGGACTTTCTGCGCATGCTGATCAGACTGAATTGATCGAATGGTACCGGAAAATAACTGATACTCCGAAATTTACTTTTATTGTACATGGCGAAAAGGAGCCAGCCGGAGTTTTAAAGGCAAAACTAGAAGGCATAGGTGCTAATAATGTTTTTATTCCTGACTATCTGGAGTCCTTTGAGTTGTTTAAGAATATTTGATCGATATAAATATCATTCGGTTGGTTTGGTTTACATTCTAATAAGGACAGCTTGCACCTTTCAATTATTTATATTGGCAGAAACTAACTTCTCCTATACTTGCAACCTTGACCTCCCCGGACTGGCAATACTTTTTTCCACGTTGTGCCAAAAGCATCCAGAAGGTTTTATGTTTGTAATACGGTAAAAATAGTCCAAGGCATTTTTAATAAATTAAAGTGTTGAAATTGATTACTCTGGACAAAATATTTATGTAGGATTTGATGTTCTCTTAAATTCATAGAGGGGGCAAATGATGAGGAGAGACTTAATAGTCATTTAAATCTAGATACCCAACACAGTTCGTAATTTTGGAAAACCACTTTTACTCACAGGAATTTGCTCTCCTGATTTGAGTTTTACTATATGGCTGTCCTTTTTATAAGCCTCGATCTTATTAATTTCGCTCACCTTTACCAAGTACGACCGATGAACTCGTACAAACACCTGAGGATCCAAATGCTTTTCGAAATAGCTAAGGGTTTTATTTTTTAAGAATTTAGACTCCTTTGTGAAAATATTCACATAATCATCATTGGCCTCCATATAAATGATATCTTCCACTGGAATAATTTTTATATCATTCCGCACTTTTACCACTATTCTACTTAGCATTTCAGTGGCGTTCATTTTATCCGAATCCAGCAATTCTTTAACCGCATCAGAAGCTCCAATTTGTTTAAATTTATCTAGAGCCTTCTCAAACCTATCCTTAGAAAATGGCTTAAGCAGATAATCAACAGCATGTATATCAAATGCTTTCATGGCGTATTCGTCATAAGCAGTGGTGAAAATTACCGCAGGCAGGGTATCCATCAACTCCAGCATCTCAAAACCATTGATCTTTGGCATTTGCACATCTAAGAACACTAAATCCGGCTGATGTTGCTGAATTGCCTTTAAGCCTTCAAAGCCATCATGGCACACTGCGAGCACTTCAAAATGGGGAGAATCCGCCAGGTATTCTTTGACAATTTCCGTTGCCAAAGGTTCATCATCTATAATTATGGTTTTAATCATGTAATTGGGGGATTAAAAGTTCCACTTTAAAACTATTGTCTGATAGGTTTTTCTTGAGCAGATCATATCTGCCAAAGATAAGAAATAAACGTCTTTCTACTGCCTCTATACCAAACCCGGCTCCCTTTGGCTGCCCTGCCTGAGGATCGTACGGATTGATGATATGAACGAATAAGGCATTCCCTTTTACAGTAAAATGAATTTCAATTTCAACATCCCCTGTCAATCCATAAAGGCTATGTTTTACAGCATTTTCCAACAAGGGCTGAATTAATAATTGAGGTAATCTTAAATTTTTCACCTTTTCACTAATATCAAATTGTACTAATAATCGATGTCCAAAGCGCACCTTTTCTATTTCCAGAAACAATTTCAAAAAGGCAATTTCTTCCTCCACTCCTATCCATTTCTTCTCGTCCTTCCTAATGGTGGCACGCAAAAAATCGGACAATTGAAGCACCATTGCTCTGGCTTTTTCAGGTTGACTTTTCACTAGTGCTGAAATAGAATTTAGACTATTAAAGAGAAAATGTGGCTGTAATTGCTGTCTTAAATGATATAATTCAGCTTCTTTTGCCATTTGCTGCATTTGTGTTTCCCTTTCCAGTGTTTCGGCTTGCTCCTCCAGGCGTCCATGATAATTGAGCAGTAAAGTACAGGATGCAAAGAGTAATAAAATGATAAACCCTCTTACCACAAAGATTCGATTGGAAAATTCCAGGTATTCTACTTCCTTTTTAAAACTGAATTGTAAAATATAATCACCTGCAAAAAGTACAAAAATAGCAAGGGCTAAGGGGAAGATGAAAGCTAAAATAACATTGCCTTTGGTAGGTAAATAGTAACCAAAAATATTTTCCAGCAGCAAAAAGCCTGCTATTATTAAAATAGTATAAGTAATACTATCGCTGGCAGCCAGGAACCAGGAAAGTCCATAATATTTTAGTAATAAACTCAATAAGGTGACCCAAAGTACTAAAGTGATGAGTGCTTTGAGCCACCTAAAAGATTGGTTTTGATATAATTCGGTTATCACACTACTAATGTAACTAGTAAGATTTAATTTCTAAGCCACCAAAGGTAACAGATCCGGTTATTCTTAAAACTTTATTCGACACCTCCCCAGTTGGTGGGAACGCTCTTTTATCTTCTACCCCGGCAAAAGTATTACTGATATCTGCCTTTACTTCCCAGTGTGGTGGTATTATAAGCTTCATGCCGCCAAAGGTCACTTCTACATGCAAAGTAGCTCCATCTACTAAATCAGCTTTGGACAGATCGATATCCGCTCCACCAAATGTAGCGGAAACTTTGCCTCCCTTAAAATTCTGAGAGAGCATTCTTCTTTGCACATTAGCAAAGAGCGCATCCGCATGAATTACATCGCTATCATCTTCAAATTTATTTTTACCGGTTAATGACCAATTTTCCTTACTCCAAAAATCGATGTTTTTTTTTCCTCCGCGAGCAATAATAAAGTAAATACCCAGAGCCATTAATCCAATAGGAATTAAATAGGGTTCATAATAATAAGGTATAAGATTTTCCTTTTTTATAAGTATAAAAGTACCAAAAAGGATCAAGAAAACACCAAATCCATTAGTAAAGCGACTTCTCACTAAAGTGAAAATTCCGAATATGATGATAATGACAGGCCAGGAGAAGATCCAGGTTATATCAAATATATCCATTCGCTGAAATAACATAAAGGCTCCTACCAAAAGTAATATTACTCCTGCGGTAATATTGTTAGTGCTTAAGTTTCGATTATTTTTCATAGTTTATAAGTTTTAAATTGATGATACAAACATAATTCAAAGCTTAATTTTAAACATGAGCTACTAGGCAATGAGCCGTAAAAACTAGGTAAGTGGTGGTAAATAGTCGGTGAAGTAAACACTTATTTAAAAATAAAAAAAATTAGTATTATTGCTAAGTCAAAATATTGTATTGAAAGACTATCGCTAAAAATAAGTGAGATGACAATACTACTTAGGTACTGAGTATGATCAATTAAAATACATAATTAAATAAAATGACTAGATTCCTTCCAATACTCCTCATCTTACTTATCATCATTAATGCTTGCGAATGCAACCCTGAAAAGGAGAGAGAATATCTTTCCAATCCTTTTTTTGGACTTATACCTACTGACTCAGTACAAATTTTAGCTCCCGAAATTATATCAACTGATCAATTTGAGTATAATGGAACATTTTCACCAAATGGCACTGAATTCTATTATTCAATAAATCTTCCCAATAGAGCCCAAATTGTGTTTTTGGAGCTGGTCAATGACATTTGGTCAGAACCCAAGTTTGCAGCATTCTCCAGTGAATTTTCTGATGTAGACCCGCTATTTTCACCGGATGGTGCAAGGCTTTACTTCACATCCAACAGACCATTATCTAACTCAACAGCCGTTAGCAAAAACAATATTTGGTTTGTAGAGAAAACTGAAAATGGGTGGGGTAATCCAAAATTTGTTGCCTTAACAGAAAACGAAAATTTCTACAGTTCCATCACTACTCACGGAGATATTTATTTTAATACAGGGAATGGAGATATCTTTAAAGCTACAAAAACTGACTCCTCTCATTTAATAGAAAAATTACCTGATTTAATAAACCTCAACAAAAGTGTGTCGGATCCATTCATTTCTCCTAATGAAGATTATTTAATATTTAGAGGTAATAATTTAGTTAATAGAGTTGGCATCACAGATTTATTTATAAGCTTTAATATCGATAATGAATGGACTGAGCCTCTCAATTTAGGAGAACCAATAAACTCAAGTGCTAGAGAAATATGTCCTTACATAACAACTAATGGGGAATTTTTAATTTTTACTAGTAATCGCCTAATAGAAGAATTTGAAACAAGCCCCCTTCAACCTATCAATTCTTTTATAGATAAATCTAAGTCATTTGACAATGGACGATGGAACATCTTCTACACCTCCACGAAATTTATCGATAAATTAAGAGAAAAAGCAGAATTTGACAGATCAAATATATCTACAAATACAAAATAACTTTAATACCGGCATCATACTCAAATAAGCTTTAATAATGAAAAGATTTAAAGCCTGATTATTTTTGTTGTATGAAAATATCAGATAAAAATATAAACATCATCAAAAAGCTTTGTGAGCAGTATTAAGTTTAAACCTTTGCTGCATTTGGTTCAGCAACAAGAGATGATTTTGAAGATGATCCCTATATAGACTTTTTGGTAGATTTTGATGATCTTGATCCTTATAAATACAGCGATTTATATATTCAGCTCAAAGAAAAGTTAGAGCAATTATTAAAACGACAAATTGATCTAGTTGAAGAGAGTGGCCTAAAAAATCAATTTTTCAGTGATAACTAAAAAGAAAAATATATGCACATGAATATGATCGTATTTCTGATGAGGTTATTTGGATAATTATTCTTACAGAACTGCTAAAACTCAAAATAGAGATAAAAGAAATTACGAACCATGAAGAGTAGCACTCATCCATAATTCGTAATTAAAAAATTCTCAATTCTTAATTAATCGTTATCATAGCCTTCCGGTCGCTTCCACCTTACAGGTGCTTTCGGTTCAGGCTTCATTTCAAATTCTTGTGTTTTTAGTAATTTTAATGCTTCTTCCACTGCTTTCTCCAATTGGGCATCTCTTCCATTCATTGCCATTTTTGGATCATCAATTACTTCAATGTCTGGCGCTATACCTTCTCCTTCCACTGCCCATTCACCATCTGTATCATAAAAACCACCTCTTGGTGCCACCATTCTGCCACCATCTATAAAACTTGGTGTATCCCAGGTACCTACTAATCCGCCCCAAGTTTTAGTACCTACAAGCGGACCAATATCTTTTTTCTTAAACATATAAGGCAGTAAATCGCCTCCAGAACCGGCTCTTTCATTGATTATCATCACCTTGGGTCCCCAAATTCCAGCTATTGGTGAAGTCCATGGTCGATTATCACCTGCTTTACTATTGAAATAACCTACGGGTTCGCGCGTCATAATATCTATCATATAATCGGCAGCTGAACCACCACCGTTATTTCTTTCATCTAACACAACACCTTTTTTGTCTTGTTGTGAGAAGTAATATCGATTAAAACTAGTGAAACCTGGGTTACTTGTATTAGGAATATAGACATAAGCCAGTTTTCCATCCGATAATTCATCCACCTTTCTTCTGTTGCCTTCTACCCAATCAATATACCTTAAACGGTATTCATTACTCACTGGCTTTACGTAAACCCTCTGCGCACCTGTTTTTGAAGCAGTACTATTTACCAAAAGAGCAACTGTTCTTCCTGCTGTTTGCGCAAAATGCTCGTAAATGTTATCCTGAGCTGAAATATTCTTACCATTTACTTCCAAAATAAAGTCTCCTTCTTTTACTTTTTGACCTGTTAAGCCTAAAGGTGCTTCAATATCAGGGTTCCATTGCTCTCCATCATAAATCTTACTTATTTTATAAAAACCGTTATCAATGATAAAGTCTGCACCAAGCAAACCTACAGGTACACTTTCTACATCTGGCATATCGCCTCCAGAAACATAAGAATGACCTATGGCTACTTCTCCACTTAAAATATCAACCAAATAATTCAAATCAGTTCTATGGTTAACATGTTTTACCCACGGCTGGTACCAACTATAAACCTTATCCCATGGAGCACCATGCACATTGTTTACATATAAGAAATCACGCATGTATCGCCAGCCCTCTTTGAATATCTGAGCATATTCTTTTTTTGGAACTATATGCATTTTCGCTGAAACCGTTATTTTGTCTTCTGGCTTCGGTTTTCTTTTAGTTTCTGTAATATTCCAATTACCCCCCTTCTGAAAAAGCGTATATTCACCATTATCTGAAAGCACCATTTCACTTACTCCCTCTTCAAAATCCTCAGCCTTTTCTTTTTCCACATCATAACTATGTACCTTCACACCGCGCTCATTGGGAATTGATTCTGCTATAAATAATTTATGCTTCTCAGCAGATTTAATAAACTGATAATTTCTAGCAGGTAATTTCAATGAAACCACACGCTTTTGAATAGCATTGAAATCAATCATTAGGTTCTTAACATCCTCTACTTTTTTATCACCTTTATCTTTCTTGCCTTTATCCTCTTTACCTTTTTCTTCTTCAGCTATCTTAGCTTCTTCCTCATCACTCTTTGGTAAATTTGGAGCTTGTCCCTCTGCACTCAAAACCACAGCATACAAACTTCTATTTACTGAAGGATCATATGAACTCATATCTAACCACCCGGTATTCAAACCATAGTCGGTACTAGCAAGAAAGTATAAATACTCACCCGACTGATCCCATTGTGGTGAGGTAGCATCCGCCAACGGATCGGACACCTGGTGAGTTTGTCCCGACTGCGTATCATAAATAAATACGGCTTTAAAGTGGCTATTTTGTTGCTTTTCATAGGCTATAAACCGGCTATCAGGCGACCAATTGGGATTCAATGTTCTATTGGGATGTGCATAACCATCAGTATCTACTTTTTTAACTTGTCCGTTATCTAAATTAATATACCATATATTGTAATCTGTATCGGTATAAGTTATTAACTTCCCATTAGGAGACCAATTTGGTTTAAAGTAGAAAGTAGGATTTTCTAATGCATATGATTTTTGATTTTCACCATATTGGGTGGCGACTACTAGCTGATATTCACCACTTGCATCCGAAAACCATGCAACTTTATCTCCTTTGGGCGACCAAACCGGAAATCTATCTGCTACACCACTACTTTGTGTGATATTTCTCCAACTTCCCTCCTCTTTCGGAAAAGTGAAAATATCGCCTCTGTATTCAAAAATTGCTCTTTTACCATTTGGAGAAAGGTTAGGATTGCTCACATTGCCAGCACCTACATCTTCCCATCTCTCTCTGCTGAAATTTAAATCTCCTTTTACAGTAATTTCTAATTGTTTTGCATCTTTATCTTTCTCATTTAATAAATGAAGATAACCCCCTTGTTCGTATATTATTTGATTACCAAAAGCATCTAAACTTTTTATATCAAATTTTTTATGAAAGGTAATCTGCTCTTCTTTTTGAGATGCTAAATCAAAACTCCAGATGTTACTAACATAGTCTCTCTCGGATAAATAATAGACCTTTTGCCCTATCCAAACCGGATAAAGATGCCTTTCCTTATCCAATTGAGGAGTTCTTATCAATTCCTGATTTTGCAAGTTCAATATCCAAATAGGCATGGCTTGTCCACCACGGTAGTTTCTCCATTCAGGATCCCATGAAGTAATAGGTGTATAGGCCAGGTACTTTCCATCTGGAGAAACTTCACCATAAGAGGCCCTTATATCCACAAAGGGTTGAGGAAAACTACCTTCGGTAGAGACAGTGAATAATTGAGAAGTTTTAGTAGGATGCGCTTTTCTACCTGTGCGGAATAAGATTTCTCCTTTAGGAGTCCACCCTTCAACAAAATCTGCCCCAGGATGGTAAGTTAATCTTTTAGGTGTTCCACCTTCAATCGGAATGATATAAACATCTGTATTGCCGTCATATTCAGCACTAAAGGCAATCCATTTGCCATCATCAGAAAAATGAGGTGAAGACTCATAGCCTTCGTATGTGGTTAGCCTAATGGCATCGCCACCTTCAATTGGCGCTTTCCATAAGTCATTGGCATAAATAAATACCACATGCTTAGCCGATAAAGTGGGTTGTCGCAAAAGCATAGTGCCCTGGGCAAACGCTTCCGCAGAAACAAAAGCCATCAATAAGAATAAATATAGTTTCTTCATTAGAACTGGTTTTATGTTGATTTGAAAAGTAAGCTAAGAATTTTAAAGGAAAGATGATAGAGGAATTACACGAATGAAATAGGTGTTGAGGTAAGTAAGTGAGAGTAGTTGTTGAAGTCATATAATCGACAAAGATCGATATCCCTGTCTGCGGCAGGCAGGCCAAAAAATTTTGAAGAGCAACTAAAAAGTTTATTTGGGATCTCCCTGCCGTTTTGCAGGATGATGGCAAGCATCTTTTGAAAGAGTTATCGCTTTCAAAAAAAACACTCATAGTATTTCGTTAAACAATGAATCACCTGTAGAAAATTTCAAATTAGATTTAGATATTCAATTGCTAAATAAATACTTTAGTTTATATTTGATTAAAAACTAATTCTAAAATGAAAACTTTAATTCTAGGAGCTAATGGAGCGACTGGAAAACTTTTAGTGGAACAATTAATAGCTGCCGGAAGAGAAGTGAAAATTATTATTCGTCCCACATCTAAATTACATGAATCCTGGCTTCAAGATGAGCAAATTAGTATTGTACAAGCCAATATCTCAGAAATGAAGGTAGATGTGATGGCTGAAATCATTTCTGATTGTGATACAATTGTATCTTGCTTGGGACATAATCTTACTCTTAGGGGAGTATTCGGAAAGCCTAGAAAATTGGTAACCAAAGCCGTTCAACTTATTTGTGAAGCCGTTGAAAAAAACCATCCTGATCAACCTGTAAAATTTGTTTTAATGAACACTGCAGGGAATAGAAACAGGGATCTTAATGAACCAGTCTCTACACCTGAACGAATTGTCATTTGTTTACTTCGATTACTCATTCCACCTCAAGCTGATAATGAAAAGTCTTCTGATTATCTACGACTCCAAATAGGTCAAGCAAATTCTCAAATCATATGGGTAGTGGTAAGACCAGATTCCCTGATTGATCAAGATACTATCAGTAATTACACTATACATATTTCTCCTACTAGCAGCGCAATTTTCAAGCCTGGCAAAACCAGTAGGATTAATGTAGCTCATTTTATGGCACAATTAATTATAAATAAACAGTTATGGAATGAATGGAATGGACAAATGCCTGTGATTTATAATAATCTGCAAATAAATTAATTGATCTCATAATCAATTGACTATAATAGCACCTCTTTTTTCACGGTTTTATTCATAATTATCAGTTTTTAACCATATTCTCTAAAGAAAATAACTAAATTCCAAAAAATTTTAATAACCCATGCAACCGATTAAATATCCCCAGCATCTACCTAATGTAACCAGCTAAAATGAAAGTGTTCATCCGAAAATCTATAACTGAAGAAAGCCTGATAGCGGGATGCATCAAGCAAAAGGGAAGCGACCAGAAAGCGCTTTTCGAAAAATACTCCGGGAGAATGCTGGCAGTATGCAGTCGGTATATAAAAGACAGACTGGAAGCTGAGGGAGTAATGGTGACAGCATTTGTAAAAATATTTGAGCGTATCACTCAATATAGCGGAGAAGGAAACTTTGAAGGATGGATGCGCAGGATAATGGTAAACGAGTCATTAATGTATTTGAGAAAGCATAAGAATATGGCATTGCATATTGACATAGAAGATGCCTACGAAATACCGAATACTGACATAATGGAAGATCATTTGCAAGAGGCAGATTTACTTCAAATGATTAGTGAATTACCAGTGGGCTACAGGACAATTTTTAACCTGTATGCTATAGAGGGCTTTTCTCATAAGGAGATAGCCGAACAACTAAATATTAATGAAAACACATCGAAATCTCAATTAAGTAGAGCAAGGGCTCATTTACAGAAAAAATTAGTTGAGATGGAGCAAAATATAACTAAGAATCATGGAATCAAATAGAATAGATGAAATCTTCAAAAGGAAACTGGAAAGACACAGTTTGCCGGTTTCTGAAAATGCTTGGTCGCAGGTTCAATCGCAGCTAGCACCAAAGAAAAAAAAGAAACCAATTATATGGATGGTGGCAGCGAGCATTAGTTTACTCATATTAGTAACTGCAGGTATTGTGTATAATATGGAGAATCAAAATACTAATATGGCACTTAACCCATTAGATTTGGAATCTTCACAAGCTCACATGAGTAATGACATTTTACCAGAACAACCTCAGGTTAATATAATTAATGAGGTAAAGGAAGATGAAGTAAATAAAGCTACTAAACCTTCAGTTCAGGCAAAGCAAAGCGCAACTATGTTGGCAGTCAATGAAGCTTCAAAAGATGAGGCAAATGAGGTACAACCACTGCTGAAATTAAATAACTTAGAAGCTGCAATAGCTTTAAACAAAGAAATTGTAAAACCAAACATCTCCGACAGCTTTCAAAACAAGGAAGAAAAAACCTATGGTATAAAAGTAGAGGTGTATTACAATCAACAGGAATTAGCAGAAGTAAAGCCTGAGAATTCTACCAATATTTTCAATAAAAAAGCAAATCAACTCAAATCACTGGCCAGTGAGTATAGTTTAGCAGATTTAAGATCTGCCAAAAATGAGCTTTTTGCATCAGCCTTTCAAAATACTCGAAAGGAATTAAATAATTAATTTATCAATTTAAAAAAAAGAAAATGAAACGTATAAATCAAATAATGCTGATAATTGCGCTGGCCATGTTCAATGGTTCCGCTATGGCCTACGGATGGAAATCTGACACTTTAAAGGTGATGAAAAAGGATGGAGAAATGGTATTTTTAATATTGAAAGATGTTAAAAATGTAAATGAAATTAAAAACTACGATTTAAGTAAAATCATAGATGGTATAGAAGCAAATAAGAGTAAAGTAGGAGATGACCCTGTAATTTTACCCGGAACTAAGATCAATTATTCTTTAAAAGCATCTGGAGATTACTACTACATTAGCGAGCTAAGTAAAAATCAGGAAGATACTTATGTAGTGCGTATCTATGAAAGCACAAGCTACAAGCAATTACAAAGATACAAAGAAGAAGCTGCAGGAAAGGGAATTGATATAGATTACGAGAACCTGATAATAATTAATGGCAAAATAGATGGACTTAAGATGAGTGTTGACTGTAATGACGGCTTTTCAGGCTCATTTACGGTGACAGAAATTCCAGAAAGCGGGGTAGGTTTTATAAGAGATTACTCAGAAGATGCTGATTCTCCATTTAAAATAGGAAATATTTTCCGTAACACTGAAATTGGTGAATTTGAAGAAGAATTGGGAGAGGATAATGATTATGAAACATCAGAAAAAAGTGAGTCTAACTGGAAAGAAAAATTTGAGGAAAGCTTTAACACTCCTTTTAACAGCGAAAGCAAGGTAAACAGGGATAAAAAGGTTAAATACCCGAAATATGATCATGAAATGGAGTTTTTAATAGGTTTAAACAATTACTTAGGTGAAAACAATCAGTTTCCTGATAATAACAACGAGAATTACAGCGTGGACCCTATAACTTCATGGACTTATGGCTTAAATTCAGTACACAAAGTAGCTTTAAACCCTTATATAAAATTGAATTTTCATGGTGGATTGCAATGGCATAATTTTGCGATGGCAGATAGCAGATACCAAGTAGTTAAGGGAGTACAAACTGTTGAGTTTATTGATAGAAATGATGTAAACCCAAGAAGAAGTAAAATTAATGCTACCTATTTAAATTTGAGCTTTATACCGGTATTTCAGACAGGCAAGAAAAGTTCTTCTTTAAGGTTTGGAATAGGGCCTTATGCGGGATATAGAATAGGAAGCAAATCTAAATTCAAGTATGAAAACAGAGGTAAGGATGTGGCTAGAAATAATTTATATCTTAATAACTGGAAATATGGATTAAGAGCGCAATTAGGTTGGAAAGGTGTAGATTTATTTGCCACCTATGACATAAGCCCTCTTTATATTGAAGGCAGAGGACCTGAATTAAATACCTTCTCGTTTGGAATTATCTTTTAAGAGTAAGTCGATCTAATACAAAACTACAAAAAAGCCACTGATCAAACAGTGGCTTTTTTTTACCCTATTGTATTTAAAGACTTATTTGTTTAGCTCAGATCACAACTAACCTGAGTTAGATATTTAACTGATGATGCAGAACGTTTATAAATAGTGATTTTCAACTACAAATTCTGAAGCAAAAGTAGGCTATCGCAGGCAATTTCTAGGAAGAAAATTTACTATCTAAAGGCGGAATCGGAGCAACTTTCCATAAATTGCATATACTCTTCCTTATCTGTTTATTGGATGCCAACTGGAAGCTGTCACCCCCTATCAAAAATATGAATTTCAAAAATAAAAGTCTTGCTTAGGTTTTTAAAATTTCCGCAAATGATACACCGTTAGTCTTGCCAGTGCTATAGGTCTCCTTTTGGATGTGCTAGTCTCTTTGAATGAAATTAGCAGAAAACAATAAACTTTATCTAAACTTTCTTATCTAGTAGAAGTAGTCTTACTTTGTGTGAAGTTCGATTATCAGCAAGCTGACCAAAACCTGGTTGGCATAATGATGAAGACTTTACTACAAATACATTACATTATAAATAAGCAATATATCCCTTCTAGCCTTTTGAATATTACTTTAAAAAATCACTCAACTAGTAGATTTATAATTAATCTGAGCGTATTCTTCCTTTTTCATTCTCAAATCCCTCTTAACATTTTGTAATTCAGGTCGGAAAAAAGAGGCGTATAATAATAAGGCCGTGTATAAACCCATCATTGCATTATGGTAAGTGCATGCAAAAGCAAATATAATGATGATTTGGTATAAGCTTAAGCCCACATATTTAATCAGCGTGGTGTTTCTATAAATAGTCATTTTTCGCGTAAGATCAGCTTCTTTAGAGGCGGTTACATTCCTGTTTTTAGCAAAAAAATGTAAATACAGCACTACGATAATGGCAAAGAAGGAGACAAAACCAATCATATAAAGCTCCATAGCTTCGCTGATATCCATCAACGTTTTATTACCATTTTCATTCCTCAAAAATACAATAGCAAATAAAAATAAGGGCCCGGCAAGCAACCCATAATATTTCATCTGAAGGGATTGAAAAAAATTCTCCCAATATTTTAAATCTGGTTTGTGATCCATCAATATTTAATAAAAAACATTTTAATTATTTACCTGCTGCAGAATCTAAAAGTTTTACAGCACTTAACCCTAAATGATTAACTAAAATTTTCTTGTACTCCGTAGTGCTCTTGTATCCACCATTCGCTGCAAAAAACTCCTCTAAAATAGGCTGCCAGTCACTTGATTTTGGCATCACGAAAGCAAATTCTTCAGAGCCGTCATCGCCAACCTGGTGTCGTTTAAGAGGTTTTCTTTCTTTTACTGCGTCCAGATAAAAAGCCAAATCTAAATATGAAAAAGATTGTTTGTCTGCTAATACTTTTTGCAACACAGCAGGACTCGAATTTACATAAGATATTTCAAGTCCTGGAAAATAATCTGATTTCGTTTTCATTACACGTTTCTCATTTAATGTCCCTTTAGCTGTATAGGCTTTAAAACCGCTAAATGAAGAATTAATTTGATCCATTGATTTTAAATCAGGTACGCTACTATGAGTTACTAAGATAGCGAAATTGGTAATAAAAGAAGGACTAAATTTAATTTCACTCTTCCTGGCTTCAGTAACAGTTACGTTACCTAAGCCGAATACACCTTTTGATCCATTCTTAACTCCATCATACATTGCTTTAAAACTACTGCCATTTCCAACATACCTGGCATTAATTTGTATACCATGATTTTGCCTAACATAAGCCAGAAAATCAGTCATAATATCAACACAAACACCTGTTAACTTACCGCTAGCATCTTTATAAACGAAACCCGGAGTTTCCACATAGGTAAATGTGACAGTAGCATTCTTTGTTTTTTGAGCTTCAGCAAAATTATCTCCACTCAGATTTTGAGAAACCAAGCCAAATGTTACATAACATGTAAAAACAAATGACAACGTAAATTTTAGTAGCATAGGGTTTTATTAAAATAATTATATTTAAATAATGTAAACATCAAGTAAATAAAGTAATTACTTAGATGGATTCAAATTTTCTTGAGCTAAAGCGTATTGTGGTGCAAGTTTTAAGGCATTATTAAAGTAATTTTTAGCTGATTCCTCATTTCCTTTACCTCTTGCTATTAATCCTTGAAGATTATAAATGACTGCTTTGAATGGCGCTTCTACTTCTTCACCGACTGAATTTTTTACATATACTTGACTACCTTCAACTATTCGTTTTCCTAATAGTAGTTCAGTGTTAATCATGGCATCATCATACATTTTTAAATCTAATTGCTTTTGAGCTATTTCAAAAAGAACAAAGGCATCATCAGAGATATTATATAAAGTCTCATACATTTTCAAGGACTGATCCTTTGCTCCTAACTCATCCAAACTTTTGGCGCCAATTTGAAGCATTAATCTGTTTTGTGGGTTTCTATTCAAGGCATCACGACTTACTAAAGCGGCAGAAGCGTATTGCCTGAACTCAAAATACATATAAGCTAGCGAATCTAAATAGGAGATATTATTAGGCTCCAGCACTAAAAGATCATAAATAGCATCCTTAGCTATAGCAAAATCATTGTATTTGATAGACCTGTTGTATTTTTCTTTAGCTCGTTTAATAGCAGCTTCATTTTCGTTTTGTCCAAAACCTGCAGAGCATACTGTTAGCATTAAAACGGTAATTAAAATAGAGTAAGTAATTTGTTTCATATGTATATATTTTGTTTTTTAGTCGTCTCACGTAATCAGAGAGAAAGGAGCTATAACGAAACCTCAAGTTGTTATATTCCTACCAGAAGAGGTAGGCATGTATCCTTCGGTTGGCGATTTTCCCTAATCATGCTGATTTCATAAGTATTTAATTTGTTATTTTTAGCTAAATCTAAATTGAATTATGTTATTAATAATGTGTATGTTAATTAAGTTTTTGTTAATGAGCTTCCCACTACAATTGTTGTGCCTGAAATTTAAGTGTTGATTTTAAGATTTAATTTTTTACCAACTTCCAACATATACTGAAAAGCTTCTTCTTTATTATTATTTATTTTACCATCCAGAATGGCTTCTTTAATTTCGTTTTTAATAATTCCTATTTCTTTACATGGCTCCAAATTAAATGTTTCCATAACATCTTCACCAGATATAGGTGGCTGGAAGTTTCTTACCTGATCTTTCTCTTCAACTTCCTTAATTTTTTGCTCAACTTTGTCAAAATTGGCTAAATATTTCTGCACTCTTGCTGGATTTTTAGAGGTTACATCTGCTCTACATAGTGTAAGTAAATCTTCGATGTCATCCCCAGCCTCAAATAACAACCTTCGCACTGCATTGTCGGTAATATTATCTTTTACTAAAGGAATTGGTCTCAAATGTAATAAAACAAGTTTTTGTACATATTTCATTTTTTCATTGAGTGGTAATTTCAATCTTTGAAAGATCTTTGGCACCATACGAGCACCTTTATCTTCATGTCCGTGAAAAGTCCATCCTTGCTTAGGTTGAAAACGTTTGGTGGCAGGTTTAGCAATATCATGTAAAATGGCAGCCCATCTTAACCATAAATCTCCTCCTAAATTAGCTGTATTATCTAAAACCTGTAAAGTATGATAAAAATTATCTTTATGTTTAAATCCTTTCACTTCCTCAACACCCTGTAAGTTGGTTAATTCAGGAAAGAATTTATCTAATAATTGAGCGTGATATAGTAATTTAAAGCCGTAGGATGGTGTTTTTGAGTCTATGATTTTATTTAACTCATCTGTGATACGTTCCTGAGATATAATTTTTATTCGTTCTGCATTTTTAACAATACTATCAAAAGTAATAGGTTCTACATCAAAGCCGAGCTGTGAAGCAAACCTAATAGCCCGCATCATGCGAAGGGGGTCATCTGAAAAAGTAATATCAGGCTCAAGAGGTGTTTTAATGATTTTACGCTTTAGATCTTTTACGCCATTGAATGGATCTACTAATTGTCCGAAATTGTCCTCATTTAGACTTATTGCCATCGCATTGATGGTAAAATCTCTTCGGTTCTGATCGTCCTCTAAAGTGCCATCTTCAACAATAGGTTTTCTGCTATCCCTTTGATAAGATTCTCTCCTGGCACCTACAAATTCATAAAAATATCCTTTATAATGAATGCTTGCAGTACCGAAGTTTTTAAAAATCTGTACTCCTTTCTTTATTCCCAGCGCGTTGGCAACTTCTTTGGCCAAATGAATTCCACTTCCGACACATACAAAATCTATATCTTTAGAGGGTCTTTTCAATATTAAATCCCGAACATACCCTCCAACAACATAGGCTTCAATATTTAATTTGCCGGCACAGCCTTTTACCACTGAAAAAATTTGATCCTGATTTAATACTTCCTTAAAATCCATTATAATATCGTAGGCAATCTGCAATTTAATCTTTATCGAATGAAAGTGGTTTTCAAAAAACTTTGAACACTTATAAAATAGCCTGCAGCTATAAAAAGAATTCACTATTCCATTCCTAAGCCATGAGTCAAAGTTACTATATTCTTCTGATTTGAAGGAAAAGTTTAAGTATGAATTTTATGAAAGGTAAAAATGATTTAAAATGGGAAAAACGGGAAAACAAAAAAACCGGCAATAGAAGCCGGTTTTCAATATTTAATTATGGAATAATTAGTTTCTATTGTTAATTTCGTCCCGAATTTTAGCTGCCATCTCATAGTCTTCTGCTTTGATGGTTTTATCTAATAATTCATTCAATTTATCCATCGACATATCTTTCAATTTATCATTAGGCTTAGATTTTGAAGAAGATTCTTCCTTTTTGATAGGCTTTTTTAACTCAGAAATATCCCCTTCAGGCGAATCGTCACTAAGCACTATACCTGCTTCAGACATAATTTTTTCATAAGTATAAATTGGCGCATCAAACCTGATGCCTATTGCAATAGCATCAGAAGGTCTTGAATCTATTTCTACAGTATCTAATCCATTGTCGCACAATATTTTAGCAAAGAAAACACCTTCCTTTAAATCGGAAATCACTATTTCCTTTACTACATAGTTAAAGCTATGAGCAAATGATTTAAATAAATCATGCGTCATCGGCCTATTCGGAACAATCTTCTCTATTTCAATGGCAATGGCCTGAGCCTCAAACATTCCTATAATGATAGGAAGTCTCCTTTGACTCTCTGATTCACCCAATACCAAAGCAAAAGACCCAGATTGTGATTGACTAGATGATAAACCTAATATTTCCAGTTTAATTTTATCCACGTTAATAAGCTATTAATTTAGAGCAGCTTTCAAAGCTGCAGTTAATTTAGGAACTACTTCAAATGCATCACCCACAATACCGTAGTCCGCTGCTGAGAAAAACGGAGCATCTGCATCTTTGTTTATCACTAAAATATTTTTGGAAGAGTTTACCCCAGCCAAATGTTGAATAGCACCTGAAATACCAATGGCTACATATAGTTGAGGTGAAACCTTTACCCCTGTTTGCCCTACGTGCTCATGGTGAGGTCTCCAGCCTATATCAGATACTGGTTTAGAACAACCAGTTGCTGCACCTAAAGTTTTTGCAAGGTCTTCAATCATCCCCCAGTTTTCAGGACCTTTCATTCCTCTACCACCAGAAACTACAATTTCCGCTTCTGGTAAAAGAACTTCACCTGTCGCTTTATCCTGTGAGGTGATTTTAACTGCAAAATCAGCATCTGAAAGGCTCACTTCAAATTTTTCCACACTTGCTTCCGCACCATCTTCTTTTACTTCAGCAGCATTTTTCTTCAAGCCTAAAATTTTCTTTTCAGTTGTTATATTTACGTTTGCAAATGCTTTACCAGTGTAAATACTTCTTTTCACATGGAAACCATTACTGGTATCAGGTAAATCAGCTACATTAGACACAAATCCAGCACCTATTTTAGCAGAAACTCTTGCAGCAACAGGGTCTCCCAGAGAAGATTTCGCAAGTATTAAAATTGAAGCACCCAATTGATCCATGGCTTCTTTAATAATTTTGGCATAGGCCTGAATAATTCCTTTGTCTAATTTTTCATCTGCTACATGAAGTACCTTTTTAGCACCAGCTTTTCCAACTGATTTTAAAGCATCTTCAGCAATTGTACCTATTGCTATTGCAGTAATATCATCTTCCATTTTTGCAGCATAGGATACTGCCTCCAAGGATGATTTTTTTACTGAGCCTTCAGCATGTTCTATAAAAACTAATATTGACATATTTTTTGATTTAAGATTTTAAAATAAAATGAATACATTAAAGAGGATTTATATCACCTTTGCTTCATTTTTCAATAATTTAACTAATTCTTCTACATTATCTGCATCAATCATTTTTACAGCTCCTTTGGCAGGAGGTAATTCATACTGGTCTAATTCAACATAAGCAGAAGCCTCTGAAGGTTCTAACACTTCTAGTTTTTTGGATCTTGCAGACATAATACCTCTCATATTTGGTATTTTCCACTCTGCAATAGGTTCCTGGCAACCTGCAATGAAAGGTAGTGATAATTCTAAATATTCTTTTCCACCTTCAATCTCACGGGCTAACTTAGCTTTATCGCCTTCAATATCTAATTGCATTACAGGAGAGATGGCAGGCAAACCTAAAATCTCACCCACCATACCATGCACCATGCCACCATTGAAATCAATAGATTCTCTACCCATCATAATTAAATCATAACCTGCATCTTTAGCATGGTTAGCTATTTGCTGAGCTACAAATAAGGAATCAGTAGGCTCTGCATTAATTCTAATAGCATCATCTGCACCAATTGCAAGTGCTTTTCTGATCGTAGGCTCAGTTTCTGAGGTACCTACATTCAATACTGTTACCGTACCACCGCTGGCTTCTTTCAATTCAACCGCTCTAGCTAGCGCGTAGTCATCATATGGGCCAATAATAAATTGCACTCCATTGGCATCAAATTTTTTATTATTGTCGGTAAAAGCAATCTTTGCCGTTGTATCAGGCACATGTGTTATACAAACTAATATTTTCATATGTAATTATTGATTTGGATGTTAGATGAATGATTAAAATAGTATAATTTCAACACTCAAAAGTAACGTTTTATTTAATAACTGATATTAAAGCTCGAAGTTAAGTATTATATAAAAAAATAAAAAAAGAATTAAACGAATGAATCAAGATCGTATCAAGCAATTGGAAAAATTTAAGGTAGAATCACCTGACGACCCCTTTATTTTATATGCTCTGGCTACAGAGTATAAAGAGGAACTGCCGACAAAAGCAAAAGCACTTTTTGATGAATTATTATCAAAGCATAGCGACTACATTGGCACTTATTATCATGCTGCCGCTTTATACACAGAACATTTTGATAGAGATGTAGCCGAAGTCATCTACCAAAAAGGTATTAAAAAAGCGCAGGAATTAGGCGAAGCACATGCATTAAAAGAATTAAATAATGCTTATCTAAATTTTCAGTTCGATGATTAAAAAAAATTAATCTTTCCTTAAAGCTGTAATTAATTCCTCTTTTGTCATTCCTGAACGTCCTTCAATGTCTACTTTTTGGGCCTGCTCGTAGAGGTCTTCTTTACTCCACTCTTCATATTTAGGAGATTTACCTCCCTTTTTTCCTGAATTTGGGGTGTTAGCAATTCTTGCGGCTTTTTCTTTGCTCATTCCTTTATCACGAAGTGCCTCGTATTGCTCTTCGTTCTTAATCCTTGACATTTCTTTTTTTGGCATAACATTACAAATTAGGTTCCTTTTTATATACTGAGATAATTTGCAATTGTTACAATATTTAGCTGATCAGTAGGAATTACAGCGAACACAATAGCCTCTTAATTTCAGGGCCTATTTGATGGCTTCTACATACAAAGATCTGTAATCTTCATTGGCTTCGGAAGGGTAACTGCCTTCAAAGCTAAATTCGCTGGTGGCTGATTGCTGAAAATTGCTCTGTTCAATTTTACTCCCAGCAAATCCTGCCCGCATTAAATGGGTTTTTATGGTATCGTAATCCCATGCATTTTGATGCGCCAACGTATTTTTTCCTAATAAATTTGCCTGCCCATTGGGAGAAAGGAAGTCTTCGCGCATACATTCAAAAAGGGTATAATCTATATTTAAATTATTCTTTGCCCGCTCTTTTCTTCTCTTAAATAGCACATAATCTTCATTTCCATTCAGGTATTCTCTTAAACTCTTTTCTGCATCTGGAAGAATTAACCTAAAATTTGCACCTTTTTTCATTACTCTGTAAATTTCATTGAATACCAATTGAGATTTGAATATACTCATATGTTCAAAAACATGAGATCCATAAACACATTCAACAGATTCGTTTTTAAGTGGCAATTTTTCAAATTCCTGGAAGTTGACTACTATATCTCCTAAAGATTTATCTATATCAACAGAAAGCCATGAGGCATCTGGCTTTTCCCAATTTGGACCAGGCCCAAAGTTTAATTTGCAGGAATTTATTTCATTAAAATTTATTTTAGAAAGACTGTTTTTTGAAAGGGTTCTTTTTCTATTTAACTCCAGGTACAAATTGTACCCTAACAGATTAATGCTTTTCTTCATTTTAGCTATAGATATTATTGAAGCTGCTAGATAATAATATTAGGCTGAAAAGTAAGCTAGATTATTAATTAATTTGATGTGTGTAATTTGAACTATTAATTAAGTTCGGAAAATTTTTTTTAGGATTACTTATATTATATAAAAAATATTAACTACTTTATTAGTTGAAATAGTTTTTATAAGATTAAGTCACATATCAACCTCAAATGAAAGTATACATTTACGTTACATGTTTGGTAATACTGTTTTATTGCTCTTCATGTGATGATACACGAGAGAAGAAAGCTAATTATGCTTTTCAAGATTCTTACAGCTTACAAATACATGATACCATCGCTTTTATATCAGATTACAAACATGATAAAAGCACGAACTTCATTCTCGTGAGCAACAAAATTTTACTGCAGCAAAACACCCTTGACAATAGTATATATGCCTTTGATCTCAACAGTCAGGAACAATTGTTTAAATTAATAATACCAGAGTATGGTCCTGATAAAATAGGTAAAATTCAAGGTTTCAACTATCATAATGCTGATTCAATTTATGTAGTTGTCCCTCATATTAATCAAATCAAACTGATTGATTCTGAATTGAATATAATTGATGTATATAATATAGGTGATGCAATCAATAGTAAAACTGCTTCATTTAGTCAAATGCCCTTATTAAAATTTAACAACTTGCTATTAGTTAATTGTCTACCAGAAACTGACTACCACAAGGACCCTCGTTTTGTGTTGTTTGATATGTACAATAATACCATTATTGATCAATTGAATACTGCACATTTTATTAGCAACGACTACTACGATCTATTATTTACACTGAATTCAACTGCAAAATTAAGTGATGACACTTTCATCATTTCTTTGGGAGTGAATGAAAAAGTTTTTATTTACGATGTTGAAGAAAAGCAAATCATTGACAGCTTAGTTATTACTAGTGGTAAATTTTCAAATACGTTGCCCTTACCTAAAGCCCAAAATATTTCAATGAAAGAAAGATTGGCGAGAAGTTATTATAATTCCATCCATAAATTAATGGTTGAAAAAAGCACTTTTCTTTTGAGAACAACGACCTTATCAATTGAACCTTATGATCTTGACGGCAATTTAAAGAGCTTTTTTGACAAACCGAAGTCTGTCATAATTTATGATTTTTCAAATCGTCAAAAGGTTGGAGAGTATTATTTACCTAAAGACGTTTTCCATTTCCGACCAGGATTTGTGTATGATAATAGAATATACTTTCAATTGAACAATCCAAATTCTCCTGACGATGAGAACCTCATGAAATTTGTAGGTTATGCAGTTACCAAGAGGTAAACCTTTTATTTACTTGCCTCCAATTCCAAATACTCCTCACCGGTAATTACAGGTTTTAAGCTTTCTAATTCTTCCATCGTAAAAATCCTGGAGCGAATCATAAATCGTATACCCAAGGGAATCTCTAGTGAGAAGCTTGAGCCTCTACCCTCCGTTACATCTAAAGTAAGGTGGGTATGTTTCCAATATTCAAACTGATCTTTACTCATAAAAAAGTCACAGCCGTAAACCTGATCCATCCACACATCACTCCCTCCCACCTTAAAATCTCCTTTTTCAAAGCACATAGGTGATGAGCCATCGCAGCAGCCACCACTCTGATGAAACATTAACTCTCCGAATCTATCGCGTAATTCATCTATCACTTCTATTGCTCTATCTGTTATTGATACTCTTTCCATAATGTGAGTTTTAGGTTCCAGGTTATATGTTTTAAGTTTTAGGTTTTAGGTTATAGGTTTTAAGTTTAATAGAAATAATTATAGGTTGCAAATAAGCTTCACCCTACTTACAACCTATAACTAATTACTTAAAACTATCCACTAAAAGAATCCTAATTTATTCTTATCGTAAGAAATCAGCATGTTTTTGGTTTGTCTGTAGTGATCCAACATCATTTTGTGGTTCTCTCTACCAAAACCAGACTTCTTATACCCTCCAAATGGTGCATGTGCAGGATAAGCGTGGTAGCAATTTACCCAAACACGACCGGCTTTTACTGCTCTCGGTACTTGGTATAATTCATGAGCATCTCTACTCCAGAGGCCTGCACCGAGGCCATACATGGTGTCATTCGCTATTTCAATAGCTTCTTCCACTGTTTTGAATGTACAAACCGAAGTTACAGGACCGAAAATTTCTTCCTGGAATACCCTCATCTTATTGTGACCTTTAAAAATGGTGGGCTCAATATAATAACCATTCTCCAAACCGGAGTTTAAGCCTGCTTTAACTCCACCACACAGTACTTCTGCTCCTTCTTGCTTACCAATATCAAGGTAAGATAAGATTTTTTCATACTGATCATTAGAAGCCTGTGCCCCCATCATGGTATCTTCGGCCAATGGATGTCCCATTTTAATAGCTTTAGTGCGCTCTACTACTCTTTTAAGGAATTCATCCGCAATATCTTCATGCACTAAAATTCTTGAGGGGCAAGTGCAGACCTCACCTTGGTTTAATGCAAACATTACAGCACCTTCAATACATTTATCAAGGAATTCGTCATCTTTATCCATTACAGACTTCATAAATATGTTAGGTGATTTACCTCCTAACTCCATGGTTACTGGAATTAAATTTTCAGAAGCATATTGCATAATCAACCTACCAGTGGTAGTTTCACCTGTAAAGGCCACTTTTGCCACTCTGGAAGATTGTGCTAGAGGCTTCCCTGCTTCAGGACCAAAGCCTGTAACCACGTTGATAACACCGGCAGGCACCACATCTTTTATCAATTCCATTAATATGATTAGCGAAGTAGGTGTTTGCTCAGCTGGTTTTACCACCGTACAACAACCTGCAGCCAATGCCGGAGCAATTTTCCAGGTAGCCATTAATAGTGGGAAGTTCCATGGAATGATCTGTCCTACCACACCTAAAGGCTCTTGTAAATTGATGCTTACTGTGTGCTCATCATGCTCTGAGATAGAACTTTCATCAGCCCTGATGGCTCCAGCAAAATAACGAAAATGATCAACACATAAAGGTAAATCAGCTGCTCTGCATTCTCTGAGTGCTTTCCCATTATCTATTGTCTCCACTCTAGCCAGCATTTCCAGGTTTTCCTCAATGATGTCGGCTATTTTAAGTAACACATTGGCTCTTGCTGCAGCAGAAGTTTTTGACCAGGTTTCAAATCCTTTGTGTGCCGCGTCCAAGGCTAATTCTATATCTTCCTTGGTTCCTCTGGCTGCTTTTGTAAAAGCTTTTCCATCTATAGGGCTTATATTGTCAAAGTATTCACCCTTAGAAGGCTTTACAAACTTGCCTCCAATAAAATTATCGTATTGCGCCTTAAAAGTAGGACGCTCTACCGTTTTGTGGTTTTTTTCTAACGTTTCCATAATATCTATATTTTTTTAATTTTTAACAAGTGGTAATTTCCCATTTATATTACTGAAATACTTTGGCGAGCGTATGAAATATTTTGTTATCCATATGATTTTCAAAACAGCTTAATTTAAACTATATTGCTATTACAATCGTTTGCAATTATATGAGCCAGCCTATTAGACCATTAGCGATTTCCACCCATTCTGAGAGGTCATTAATGACACTTGTGGAAAACAGAACTGCCTATACTTATGACACCTGCGAACTCAATGTTTTTGAAACCCATGAGCAAGCTAAAAATGTAAGTTTGGTTTTTAATGACTTTGTTTTTACATCCATGCTTCAGGGCAAAAAAGTGATGCATTTGGAAGGCAAAGAGGCATTTGATTATTTGCCTGGAGAATCTGTAATTGTAGGCCCTAATGAAATGATGCAAATTGATTTTCCTGAAGCTAAGAAAGGTCAACCTACACAATGTATTGCCCTAGCCATATCACAACAATTGATTGATTATACTTTAGATTTAATGAATGAAAAACAACCTAAGGTAATTGCAGGCGAGTCATGGGAAATTGATCCTGATACGCGTCACATAATCAATAACCAAGAACTAATCAATACAGTCAACAGAATTATCCGTATTTCTAAAACTGAAAATAGCACAACGAAAGATTTATATGTAGATCTGGCTTTAAAAGAAATGATCATACGCCTGATGCAAACGCAGGCGAGGGATGTTTTCACTCATTCTTACCATAAATTATCCAACAACAACCCATTGGCCTATGCTATAAAGATAATTAAGAGTAAAATTGATCAAAAAATAGATTTTGATAAGCTGGCAAGTGCTGCCTGCATGAGCAGAGCTACATTTTTCAAAAAGTTTAAGGAAAATTTCGGATATACTCCTGCTCAATTCGTGTTGAATGAAAGAATCCAACTAGCGAAAAAATGGCTCCTAAAAAAAGAATGTAGCATCACTCAGGCTTGCTTCAATTCTGGTTTTGAAAACCTTTCCCATTTTACGCATACTTTCAAAAAAGAGGTTGGCATGGCGCCTTCACAGTTTAAGAAGATGAGTTTGGGGGTTTAGGTTATTCAAACAGCCTGGAATTACTAGATGTCTGACCTTTGCTGGTACGAGCTACAAGCTCGCACCAGCGAAGGTGCCGACATCAGTTTACCTTAAATCAAACCTTTTTTAATTTATAACTTAAAAAAACAGCCAGCAGTAATAATATAACAAAGAAAATCACCTGTGCTGGTAAGCCAAAGTATTCTGCAATAATCCCGAAAGTTGCCGCCACTAAGGTAAATAAACCAATTACGGTGTTGGCAACTGACACGTAAGTGGGTCTATCGTCATCTGGGGCAAAATTAACTAAATAAGTTTTTCTACTTAAGCGAGCTCCGCTGTAGGCTATACCATTAACAAAGAAAACAGGCATGAAAGCATAAAATCCCAAACCTAAATCAATAAAAGTATAAAATATGAGCGCGTAAGCAGCTGCCCCAATAGCGATGAAACTTGAAATACGCATGAGCAAAGTAACAGATTTATCCGCCAATTTACCCCAAAACGGACTACTAATAACCTGAGCCAATCCGCTCACTATTATCAAATAACCCAAAAAACTCCAGGATGTATCTATTGTGCTTTTCACTATTAAAACGTAAAAAGGTGTTAATAAAGGGATGGCCATTAACAAGGCCCGAGTGATTAAAAAATTCCTGAAGTTTTTATCCTCCTTTATTAATTGAACCCCCGCTTTACTTTCCATTATAGGATTTCTGCCTCCTTTGGTTGCACCCTCTTCTTCATTGATTAAATAGAATAAAAAAGCCGCCAGGAACCATAAAACAGATGCTAACAAAAAAAGAGAGGCATATATAGTTCGGTCAGCATCGCTTTTGATGACAAAAACCAACAAAACACCTGCAATTAACCCTAGTAAACCACCGAAAGTTGATCTATAACTCAGCATTTGACCCCTTGTGTCCTTAGGGATAGTTTTAGCAATAACGTCCTTGAAAGAAATGGAACCAACCCCGCTTGCTAAGCTAAACATAGCTAATAGTCCCAATAAAATCCAGCTAATAAAATTACCTGAGTAAAGGAATATTAATAAGGAAGCTAATAACCAACAAACCGCTTGAATAACTGCTGCTGCTACCCAGAAAAATTTACGAATAGGATATGATCTGATTTTTCCGGAAACTATTAATTGTGGTAATAAAGAACCAGCATCTTTTACTGGTACCAAAGCACCCACTAAAGCAGATGAAGCACCCAAATAATCCATAATCCAGGCAAGGGTAAGATTAGGACTAATAATTTTTTCAGCTAATTTAGTGAGGGTTCCATTGGCTACATTCAAGGTGAAGTTTTTGGACACATCGGTGCAAGCTTCCTTAGGAATAGCTTCGCAGGCCTTAGGCTCATCTTCTTCTGTTAAAAAATCGTAAAATTGTTCAGATACTTTGCTCATTTAATAACTGATTTATATGTATTCTTTACTTTATCATGCAAGCTTATCAAAATACTTGTTTTTACTGAACATGGCTTGCTTAAAATCATTTTTTTGTCAAAAAAATCTAGTATAATAACCCTCTAACTTAAGATTGTTTCTTTTTGCAGGAAAAATTTGTGAAATCAATTCGCCAAGCCTCAAAGTTAGACTCACTTAGTAAGGTCATCCCTACGGGATTTATGTATCACTATGGAGATTTCTACCATAAGGTCACCTCTACGAGGTTATGAAATAGATTGACTTTTTTTCTAATATTAATATTTTTCAGTTGTTCTAATTGCCACAAGCAAGTGAGGCAAAGTCACAGAGTGACGACCTTTTGGTAGATAAAAGACAGTATGTTCCAAGGTTTTGGCGACATTTTTGTTTCCGGAGAATTCGGGAAAAACAAAAATGATGACAAAATCTATTGTTGTAGACCAGTAATTAGTACAAGAGTGAACCGATAGAGCCTGATTTAGCAAAGTAATCCGGATAATTTTACCAAATATATTCCATCCTCTAAATCTTAAATGACTATTTTTACAAAAAAACATGCGTGTAATCGGAGAAATACCTAGTAACGACTGTAAAATCACTATTTTTCATTGGAATGAGAAATATCTTTTAAAATTTGAGCTCGGCTTGTATGAACAAACCTATAAAATTGATGAATACGAGGTTGAAAATGATGAGGCCCTGAAAGCTTTAATTGATGAGGCATTTGTTCAAAAAATAATGAAACGATTTGATGAAATGCATGCAGATTGGGGAGAAATTATAAGCTAATACCACTACTATTTCTTTGAATAACAAACCTTTAAAGCCAAAGGATAACCAGCTTGCAGTCGGAATTCCATTTCCAATTAGAGACAATAAAAAAGGCTTGGAGACAATTTTAATCTAATAATTCGGTTTGGAAGATTTAGGAGGTCCCCAACTTATTTTATTGAAGCCATTAACCAGCACTATGGTGCCTCCTATTCCAATAGCTCCACCTGTATAAAGCAATACTTCCCCTAATTGCGGATTGGTACCTAGAAGTTGACCGCCTATTATAGTTACAGTATAGCCTAATGTGGCTATAAATATACCTGTTTTCAAGGTTTTTTTAGCATCGTAAAGATTCAATCGAATTTCTGACACATCATTTTTAATGTCGAAGATTTCTCGTTTGATGGAATCCAACTCTTGCTTAGAGTATTCTTGTGCAAAGGATGGAATAGATATAATAAAGAATATTGTAAATGCGACTAGTAATTTCATTATTGATTGACCCAATTTTTAAATTCCGTAACACGCTCCCTTGCTACTACTATTTCAGTATCATTAGTAGCATTTAACGCTAATTTAAGCCTTCCGTTGTGATAAGTCTTCATTTCAATAAGACTTTCCAAATTGATAATGACTGATCTATTAATCCTATAAAACACATTGGGATCCAATAATTGGGTTTCCAGCTCCTCCAAAGAATGATTCAGCATGAATTTTTTAGAAGAACCTACTTCTTTCATATAAACAATTTTATCTTCAGTAAAAAAATAAGCGATTTCTTCAACCGGTTTAAAGATCATTTTACTGCCAATTTTAGCTAAAAACCTTTTTTTGTAGGATTTAGGCTGATAGTAATTATTCAATTGCTCTATCACTTTTTGTGGCAAAATATCAGGTTGATTGTTTAAGATTAAATCTTCGTGTTTTTTAAAAGCCTTTAAAAGTCTGCTTTCCTGGATGGGTTTCAGAATGTAATCTATACAGTTATGCTCAAATGACTCTAGTGCATATTGGTCGTAGGCAGTGATAAAAATGACAGGACATTTGATCTCATGTTTGTTGAAGATTGTAAAACTCAAACCATCAGCTAATTGAATATCACATAAAAGTAAATCGTACTCTATTTCGGATGAGAGCAGCGTTTCGGCTTCTTTTATACTTTGCGCTGTCCCTACCGCTTGCCAATGAGGTAAAGCGGATTGAATAATACTTTTGATTCGTTGTAAGGCAAGCGGCTCATCTTCAAAGATTAAAAGTTTCATAACTACTATATTAGGTTCGCATTAAAAAGTATCAGCTCTAAGTTACATTATCTTTTGATATGTTAAAGATCAATTAATGGTAATTCCACCTTGAAAATACCATCATTACTATCGATCTTTATATTTTCCCCTAAAAACTCGTAACGTTCGGAAATGTTTTGCAGACCAATTCCACTGGAGTGCTCCACTGCCTCTTTTTTTTGAATTTTATTAGAAATAGTGACATATCGATTATCAGATTTTACTTGCACTGTAATAGGTTCCTGCTTGGTAAAGTAATTATGTTTCACTACGTTTTCTACCAATAGCTGTAGTACCGCAGGAGGCAAATATTTTTCCGCAGAGGCTTCATCGATATCCAAATGAAAACTAAGAGAATCCATAAACCGAATAGAAAGCAGGTCTATGTAATCGTTCAAAAATTTTAGCTCTTTTTGCAAACTCACTAATTCACTGTCTTTGGTAGCTAATATATAACGATATATATCTGATAATTTCTGTAAATAATGGTCAGCCTTTTGTGTATCGGAATGAATAAGGGTTGATAACGTGTTTAAGTTGTTAAAAAAGAAATGTGGGTTAATTTGATTATTTAGCATCTCGTACCTGGCGGTAGAAGTTAAAGTTTTTAGTTTCTCTGTTTCAACTGCCTTTTCTTTATATTTCTGACTGAAGAAGTAAATAGCATTAATGCTATTGAGAAACAAATTAATTCGGAAAGTAAAGCCGGTGGTAAGTAGTAAGTTTTGTTGGGTAAAATTGAAAGGATATCCTAAAATAAGTTCAGTAAGCTCTACAGAAATAAGACAAATAATAATAACTGCAACTATACTTATTCCAAACTGAAGCGCTAAGGGGTGAATTTGCCTAAACCTGCGTAAGAGGTACACTTCAATGGTGAGGTTGGCAAACCAAACTGCAATACAGAGAAAAAATATGGTGTATAAAAGGTAATCTTTAGGAAGTTGTGCCTGAAATAGCCTGTCACCTTCCAGCACAATAATGTTCAGGAATGAATAAATTGCTAATAATGCAATGAAGAAGAATTTGTATTTATGGCTAAACATGATCTTAAATAATCAAAAGTAAATATAAGCCATTATTTTTATTATTTATGCGAGAAAAAAATCGGGAATCAAATGATTCCCGATTTTAAAGATTAAATATTTAGTCTAAAGATGGTAATAATACGCCATCTATTACGTGTACTACACCGTTTGCAATTTCAACATCAGCTGTTATCACATTTCTTTCAGTTCCGGCTGCGTCAGTTACTGTTACAGCAGTACCGGTTCTGGTTACTGTTATATCCTGACCTGCCAGAGTAGGGAATGTTTGAGTACCTTCATCTAAGTCAGTTGAAAATGCTACATTTGGAACTACATGGAATCCTAGTACCAATTCTAAGTTTTCAACTCCACCGATAGCTTCAATCAAGCCTGGAAGATCTTCCACCTCATAAGCAGCTAAAGCTGCTGCAAAAGCATCATTGTCAGGCGCAAATACTGTGATAGCCTCTGCATCCAATAAAGTTTGACCTAATCCGTCAACTGCTTCAACTGCAGCTAATAAAGTAGTCAAACCAGCTTCAGTAGCTGCATCCACTAAGTTTGGTGCAGGAAATTCTGGCAATAATACACCGTCAATTACGTGTACTACACCGTTTGCAATTTCAACATCAGCTGTTATCACATTTCTTTCAGTTCCGGCTGCGTCAGTTACTGTTACAGCAGCACCGGTTCTGGTTACTGTTATATCCTGACCTGCCAGAGTAGAGAATGTTTGAGTACCTTCATCTAAGTCAGTTGAAAATGCTACATTTGGAACTACATGGAATCCTAGTACCAATTCTAAGTTTTCAACTCCACCGATAGCTTCAATCAAGCCTGGAAGATCTTCCACCTCATAAGCAGCTAAAGCTGCTGCAAAAGCATCATTGTCAGGCGCAAATACTGTGATAGCCTCTGCATCCAATAAAGTTTGACCTAATCCGTCAACTGCTTCAACTGCAGCTAATAAAGTAGTCAAACCAGCTTCAGTAGCTGCATCCACTAAGTTTGGTGCAGGAAATTCTGGCAATAATACACCGTCAATTACGTGTACTACACCGTTTGCAATTTCAACATCAGCTGTTATCACATTTCTTTCAGTTCCGGCTGCGTCAGTTACTGTTACAGCAGTACCGGTTCTGGTTACTGTTATATCCTGACCTGCCAGAGTAGGGAATGTTTGAGTACCTTCATCTAAGTCAGTTGAAAATGCTACATTTGGAACTACATGGAATCCTAGTACCAATTCTAAGTTTTCAACTCCACCGATAGCTTCAATCAAGCCTGGAAGATCTTCCACCTCATAAGCAGCTAAAGCTGCTGCAAAAGCATCATTGTCAGGCGCAAATACTGTGATAGCCTCTGCATCCAATAAAGTTTGACCTAATCCGTCAACTGCTTCAACTGCAGCTAATAAAGTAGTCAAACCAGCTTCAGTAGCTGCATCCACTAAGTTTGGTGCAGGAAATTCTGGCAATAATACACCGTCAATTACGTGTACAACACCATTTCTGATGGCCACATCAGCAGCAATTACATTTCTATCAGTTCCATCAGCATCAGTTACTACAACTTCTGCACCATTTCTAGTCACTGTAATTTCCTGACCTGAAACAGTAGGGAAAACATTTTCTCCTTCATCAAGATCGGTTGAAAAAGCAACTGCTGGCACCACATGGAACCCTAAAACTAATTCTAAGTTTTCAACTCCACCGATAGCTTCTACCAAACCATCAAGATCATCTACTTCGTAAGCTTCTAATGCTGCTGAAAAAGCATCATTATCAGGGGCAAAAACAGTAATAGCTTGAGCATCTAATAAGGTTGTGCCTAAACCGTCAACCGCATTAACTGCAGCCAATAAGGTTGTTAAACCAGCATCAGTTGCTGCCTCCACCAACGTAGGTAGTTGAGGAGTTGATAATTCAGGTAATAAAACTCCTCCAATTACGTGAACAACACCATTTTCAATTTCAACATCAGCTGTCTGTACAGGATATGTATTTCCTGACACATCAGAAATCGTAACATTTCCACCAGATATATTGACAGTCAAAGTACTGCCCTCTAAAGTAGTTAATGTTTGTCCGTCACTTAAATCAGTAGAAAAAGCTGTAGAAGCCACTACATGATATTCTAGAACTCTTTCTAAGTTTTCTACCCCACCCAAAGCTTCAACTAATTCCTCTAAATTAGAAGCATTATTAGCTTCAAGTGCTGCTGTAAATGCTGCGTTAGTAGGAGCAAAAACAGTAATGGCATTTGCTGCTAATAAGCGATCGGCTAGTCCGTCTACTTCGCCAACTGCACTTAACAAAGTAGTTAAACCAGCTTCTTGAGCAGCTTCTACTAATGTTGGTAATTCTTCTTCTGGTGTTACCGGTGCATCATCATCATCTCCGCAGGAAACCATAAAGGCTAAGAGCGGTAAAAAAAGTAAGTATTTCCACATTTTTCTCATAGTTGTTAATTTTTTTGTTTGCCCTTATAACTCCTAAAATTAAATGTAGATGTACTAAAATACCCCAGTTGAGGGTTTTTGGCATTGAACTGTTGGATAAGAGGGTTGAGTTGTAGAGTTCCATGTGATTAAATTGCTGGGCTTTATTTTTAAAAATAAATAGCAACTCAATAAAGAATGAATAAAATAAGAAGGCTACATTTGATTAATAAATTTCAACTAAAAACTGGCAACACTTTGTATTAAAGGGGGAGAGATCTCCTGAAAATGGATACTAATTTTAAACCTAAAATTTTATACTACTAACTATATAAAAAGACCTAGTTTTGTAAGCAGATATTTCAAATATGCCCTCAAATAATACCCCTTTAGTCCCCTTGAAGGATAGTGTCACAGATTTATTATAGTAGTAGAACACAAGCCTTATCAATATTTTCAAATACAGCTAAATCTTTTAATCTCTTTTTAGGTTCAGTTTTAAGACTGTTATGACTTGAGAGAATTAAACTTCAAGGAATACGATCTATCTTAATTGATATTCTTTTGAAATTGAGGATTTTGTATAAAATGAAAATCAGTTAACGAATTGAGAAATAATATTAGAGCCTTTTTGTCTGAGTCAGTTAAAGTTATCCCAATTGCAGGGGCATTGTACAAGAGTGAATCTAAAGTAGTTGAATACTTTACTCCCTCAGTGTAATGGTTTAGCACTTCTTCTAAAGTATTGAAACGACCATCATGCATGTAAGGAGCAGTTAATGCGATATTCCGCAAAGTAGGCGTTTTGAATTTACCTAAATCAGTGGAATCATGAGAAATTCTGAACCTACCCTGGAAACACCCTCCTCCTCCGCGTTTGTAAATACCGAATCTAAACCGTTATTATGAAATTTATTATCCGTAAGCAATGGTTCAGTATGACAGGCGCTACAATTTTTAATAAACAGTTGATAACCTTCCTCTTCCATTTCAGTAAAAACAGCCACTCCTCTTCTCACACTATCATATTTACTTTGATCGGAAATGAGTGTCCTGACAAATTGAGCAATGGACTTAGCCACATATTGTGATTTAATCTCATTTACTCCATAAGCTTGTCCAAAAGCCTTTAGATATTTCTCGTTTTCATTGACATAATTTTCAACATCAAGCAAATTGGCTCCCATTTCATCAGGATGAGTTAATGGAGCAAAAACTAATGATTCTAAGTTTTTAGCACCACCATCCCAAAAAAGACCATGATTCGCCCAAGCTAAATTGACCAACGTGGGTGTATGCCTTAATAAAGGCTTTCTGGTTACTCCTAATTCACTCAATGCAGCTCCATCCGTAAAAGCGATTTCTTGTATATGGCAGCTTGCACAGCTTACTTGCTGATTGACAGATAATTTAGGGTCGAAGAACAGCTCCTTTCCTAGCTCAACCCTCTTAGCAGAGTATTCATTTGTAGCTGGAAAATTCACTTCAGGAAAATCAATAGGTTGATAAAAAGTGCTTCCTTGCTCCTGATATGGAGCAAAACAGGCACTCAATAGCATCAAGAGCATCACCAATATGACACTTAATTTTTGCATTAGCGAATTTGAATCATGCCATTTGCGTAATTGTCGGCAACCTGGCCTGATTCTATGGGGTTAGCCTTAATGGTATTAGTCACTGCAAAATCAATGGTATTTACTCCACTAAACATTTTCAGTATATCCACGGTAAAATTAAGAACTGGCTCGTTGGAATTAATTGTAAGTATCTGGGTAAAATCAAATTCCAATTCTTTGTAGTTTTGATTTAAGCCTATATGCATCACTAATCCCCTAACGGCTTCACCAACCGGTAAATATTCTCCTTCAAGGGATACAAATTTATAGCCTGAATCCCAATTCCAGGCCCTTGCCGGATCTAAATCCCGTGCTACAGCAGAAATATCTGTATTTACTTCTGAATCTACTCCTATAGCATATTCAATTCTGGAATAATTTCCTGCAGGAATCTGTGTTAAATCAATTTGTAAGCGAGGGTTTTCAATATCCACTCCATCTTCAATCAGATGATAGCTATCTTCAACAACAAAATCAGGAGTACCATCAGCCCCTACCAATTTCACATTGCTTATGTACATCCAAAATGAGCGAACATTAAATTCGTTATCTGCTGCATTGGTATAAGTTTCACCAAATGTAAGCGCCTCATCTCCCACTGTCAATTCAAAATTGAGCGACAAATTACCAGGCTTTTGTTCAGTATTTTCATCACCATCACAGGCTACAAAAAATGCTAAAAATGCTATGGTTAAGTATTGTATTTTTTTCATTTCTAATGATTTAATTTCGTATGATTATATTTTATTTCCCTTCTTCAAAAGGATCTGAAAACCTTGGGTTAGTGACAAATTCTTCATCTGTCAGCATATGAAGAAAAGCAATCAGATCTTCTTTCTCTTGATCTGTTAAAAAGAGTTTAATGGGCTCATTGGGATCAATTGGCTCATTACTTCCTTCCTTAATCAAAATATCAAGCGTTTCACTTCTCCTTATATCTTCATTATAATGGTCAAGTACTTCTTCCAATGATTCAAACCTACCATCGTGCATGTAAGGAGCAGTTAAGGCAATATTTCTCAAGCTAGGTGTTTTGAACCTACCTTTATCCTCAGGTTTTCCTGTCACCTCCATCAAACCTGCATCCAAATTTTCATTAGAATCCAATCCATTATTATGAAAACCTGAAAAACCATCAATAGCGCCTGAAGTAAGCGGACCCAAATGGCAATCGCCACAGTTGGCGCCCCTCAACTGGCCCGGAACAGGATGCGTAAAAAACAGTTGCATTCCTCTTATTTCCTGGGAAGTCGCTTCGTATTCATCGTTTAAATACTGGTCATATCTTGAGTTACTTGAAATCAGGCTCCTTTGAAATTGAGAAAGAGCTTTTCCAATGCGCTCTTCTGTGATTTCCGCAGTTCCAAACACTTCTGAAAACAGCTCTGTATAACCATCTGCCTCCAATTTTCCTATTGCATCTTCAAAAGATGTATGCATTTCAATAGGGTTTTTAATAGGTTCAACAGATTGCATTTCTAATGAGAACATTTCACCACTCCAGGTAAATTTCTCTGCCCAAAGCATATTCACCAAAGACATGGAACTCACCTCCCCAGCTATTCCATCAATGCCAGTGCTTACAGCTAAACCATCAGTAAAAGCTTTTTTCTGCTGATGGCAACTGCCGCATGACATGGTGTTATCTCCCGACAGCTTTTTCTCATAAAACAACATCCTTCCCAGCTGAAATCCTTTTTCTGTTAAAGGATTATCCTCTGGAATTCTATTATTAAAATCACCGAAGTAAACCGGGGCATTAAGTTCTAACATAGCTGGCTCGGGCTTCATTTCAACAGGTTCTTTGCATGAAAAAAATCCTATCCATAGAAAAAGCAGTAAGTAATTGACTTTGTTCATTGATTATTTTAGTAATAAACCTGGCTAATAACGTTTTCGAATCTTATTTCAGATAAACCAATCAAAATGTAAATCTCTAAGAAAGTATTAAACACCTAAAGATATATGAAAAGTTTGCAAAGGTTTAAATTTCGATTAAAATACAGAATATAAGTGTTTTAATTCTTATGACTAATACACCCTCAATGCACTCTTTCCAGGATACATAAATTACGATATTACATAAATAGCTTCTTCTTATTCAATCCAATTAACTATTTCACAGGAAGAAAAGTCCAGGCTACTATCCGGCTTATTTTATTACCATGGCTCATTGGAATGGTTTCTACCTCCAATGCACCCGCTTGCTTAATGAGCTCATACACCACTTTAAGGTTGGAACTTTTCGAAATGAGTGTAGAAAACCAACGCACTGAATGTGAGTGGTATTTGCTTTCTACTATCATATTTTTTACAAATTCTATCTCCCCTCCTTTACACCATAACTCATTGGTTTGTCCGCCAAAATTCAGCTGGGGTTCAGTCACTTTCTGTCGACTTAAATTCCTGGTTTTCCTGATATTACCTGCCTGTGCTTCTGCCGCAGATGCATGAAATGGAGGATTACAAATACTTAAATCGTAAAACTCATGCTTTTTAATGATCCCTTTAAAAATATTCTTCTTGCTGTTTTGCAACCTGAAGGCAATTTTCCCTTGTAGTGAAGGATTTTTATCTACTATTTTCTGAGCTGAACGGATGGCTTTTGTATCGATATCAGTACCTAAAAAAGACCAGCCTAATTCTTTACAACCAATAATAGGATAAATACAGCTGCTACCCATGCCTATATCTAAGCACCTAAAAAGCTCGCCTTTGATGAGTTTACCTCTCTTTTTCTCAATAAATTCAGCAATATGGTGCAAATAATCGGCCCTTCCTGGGATGGGAGGAGTCAGATAACCTGCTGGTATATCCCAATATTCTAAATCATAGTGAAACATCAATAAAGCTTTGTTTAGCATCTTCACCGCTTCCGGATTCGAGAATTCAATAGTCTGGTCTCCATATTTATTGGTAAAAACAAAAGGTGCCAATTCAGGACAGCTTTCTATCAGCTTTGGGAAATCGTAACGGTTACGAAACCTGTTATTTGGGTGTAATCCGGGTTTTTCTGTGGGTTGAGCTTTCTTCTTTTCGGGCATGGAGAGTATGTATTCTAAAACTAAATGTAAAGATACCTAATTCCTTTTAACTTTTGAAGGGAAGGTTTAGAATGGAGGTAAGGTTGAGATTCTGGTGTACTATTATTCAACATTGAAAATATCCCACAACCTGTCCCGACCAATCGAGAGGCACAAAGGACACAAAGGAAATGCTTCGCATTAGAATTATTGCTCGCTAAAGCGAGTTTAATTTTCTCGCAAAGACGCAGTGGCGCGAAGTTTTACGCAAAGTAAAATTACGGATTCTTCAAAGCATAGTAAATATACAAGTACACAAAGAAAATCCTTAGTGACCTTAGTGTCTTCCCGTTTTAACCGGGACAAGTAGTGGGAAAGTCATCAGGTTGCTTTTAGCATTGCTGCTCAAAAAAGGAAATTAAACCAGCTACCTTATTTCACCCCAAATACAAATTTAGTTTGAGAATGATAAGTATCTCCAGGATTTAATTCAGTGCTAGGAAATTCCGGTTGGTTGGGGGAATCCGGGAAGTGCTGCGTTTCTAAACACAATCCCATTCTTTGTTCGTACACTACTCCATTTTTTCCTGTTAGTGTACCATCTAAAAAGTTACCAGAATAAAACTGGATTCCTGGCTCAGTAGTGAACACTTCAAGTGTTCTGCCACTTGTGGACTCATACACTTTGGCAGCCAAGCTTAGTTCATCACTACCATCGTTCAACACCCAGCAATGGTCGTATCCCAAACCATAAGTTATTTGTTGATTTTCTTCATTGATGTCCTCTCCTACTTTCTTGAATTTTCTAAAATCAAAAGGAGTATTCTCAACAGATCTGATCTCTCCGGTGGGAATTAATGTGCTATCAACTGGTAAAAAAGCCTCCGCATTGATCATTACTTCATGATTCAAAACAGCTTGTTGCATTCCATTAAGGTTAAAATAAGTATGCTGAGTTAAATTTATCACTGTCTTTTTATCAGTAGTTGCTTTATAATCTACTAAAAGGCTATTATCATTCCCTAAATAATAAGTTACCGTAGTTTCAAGATTACCAGGATAGCCTTCTTCCATATCCTTGCTGGTATAAGAGAGCGCCAAGGCTACTCCCTCCTCAAATTCAACCTCTTTACCAGTCCATACTACTTTATCAAAACCTTTGATTCCACCATGCAAATGATTGCCTATATTATTGATAGCCAGATCATATTCTACACTATCTAAAGTGAATTTACCTTTGGCTATTCTGTTACCAAAGCGTCCTATGATAGCTCCAAAATAAGGCACACCTTCCTGAATGTAACCTTCAATAGAATCAAAACCTAATACGATATCTTCAAATTCTCCTTCTTTATTTTTTGTTTTCAGAGATGTGATAATACCACCATAAGCAATCACTTTCATTTCCATTCCTGAATCGTTAGTAAGGATAAACTGCTTGATTTCCTCTCCTGAGGGTAAGGAACCAAATGACTGAGTAGAAAAGGAAGCTTTCTGTGTTTGATCAGTAGATGAATTACAAGCCATAAGGACAATAAATATTAATTGAGTAAATATGATTAATGATTTTTTCATTGATGTTATTCTTATAAAGTAATTGCTAGCGAAAATCTATAGTAAATTACGCCAGGTTTTGTAAACTTTCAGTTAATACATTATGATCTAAGCATAAAACTAATGAATACCCGTCAAACATACGATAAAATATTTGAAATTATAAATTCCTGAAAAATTTGATTAGTCTGCGCTGGCGAGAATTTTTTTGTCGACAGTCGGCCAGCCATCTTCGCTCCAATTTATCTCTGAAATTTTTAGTTTGGAATGGCCTTTATCTGTGGCATCATATGCATGAAAAACGAAGTAGTCTTTCCCTTCGAAAGTATAAGCACTGTTGTGACCCGCTCCTGCCCAGTTCTTATTTCCCTCGATTACTAAAGTACCACCACCTTTCGCCATGGATTTGCCCTCTTTGTCATAAAAAGGACCTGTTGCATTTTCTGATTTACCGACCACTACTTTATAAGTGCTATTTTCTCCTCTGCAACAGTAATCCCAGGATACAAAAAGGTAATACATATCATCTTTTTTAAATATAAAAGGTGCTTCCAAGGCTGCATCACCGGGATCGGCATCAGCCAGATAAGGTGATCTTTCACGTTTAGCGATGGTATGCCAGATTTCAGGTTCAGCAACTGACTTTCTATCCTCCGATAGCTTTACCATTTTCAATCCTTCCCAAAATGATCCAAATGACATCCAGGCAACTCCCTCTTTATCTTCCACTATATTAGGGTCTATAGCATTCCACATATCCCGATTGGGTATGGATTGTACAACTATGCCCTGATCTACCCATTGATAATCAGGAGATTTAGGATTTAATGTAGAGTTGATTGCTACTCCTATTGCAGAGGTGTTTTTCGCAAAGGCTGAAACTGAATAATAAAGGTAATACAAACCCCCATACTCATAAATATCAGGAGCCCACATATGTCCTTTAAATCCGGGAACTATATCGTTAGTCCATGCAGGGGATTCCTCAAAAATAGGCGCTTCACGCTCCCATTTTTCCATGTTTGTTGAAGAATACACACTAATTCCCATTCCAGTGCAATAGAGGTAATACTTACCTTCATATTGTGCCATTACGGGGTCGTGTACTCTAATATCAGTCATTTGTGCGTTTGCCAAAAAAGGGAAGGCAAAGACAATCAATAAAATAAATTTCAAATGCTTCATCGTTTTAATCCTCCAATTTTTTACCCCAAATAGTTGTGAAATCTTGATTAAAGCCTGTAAACAGAATGGTAGATTCTACATTATTCTCCCAGTCACGGCCTCTTTCCACTAGTACTTTATCAGTAAATTCACCCTCAGCCCAACTTAAAGTTAGCCAAGGGGCTTCGTAGGTCCAGGTATTAGCAGCCTCTCCATTGATAGTGCCTTCAGCATCAATCGTTATTAAAGTAGCCCGTTGAAACCCTGGATTAGTTTGTTCCTCTGCAAAGCCCGGTACTACTGTATAGCCGAACACTATTTGTTCCCAGCTTCCAGCAATTTCCTCCTGAGCAACCGCTGTTTCTTCTTCAGCAGCATAGCGCTGTGGAGAAACCATAGGCCAACCATCTTCCGTCCAGTGGATTTGTCGGGTATGCAAGATCATGAAAAATCTATCAGAGCCCGGTCTACCCTGGTGTGCCATATAATATTGACCATCTCGTTCTACTATGCCAGGATGGGAAACACCTTGCCATCCTGGGTGTCCTAAGAATTGATAAGGTGCTAAAATCATTGGCAAATCGTCCACCTCATCATTCATATTCAATCCTCTGATATCATAAAAGGGACCTTCAGGATTGTCTGACCTTCCCACTCGTACATTATACTTAGATTCGAGCCAGTCGTAAGCTATGAAAAGATAATATTGATCGAATTCTTCATTGTATATGATTTCGGGACCTTCGATATTTCCGTTGATGGTATTACCAGTAAAAGCACGCTGAGCTACTCTTTGTCCCTTATCGAGTGGGTTAGCTGCTAAACCTGTTGTGGGATCTAGCTCCATAATATAAATACCATCCCAGGCAGAGCCATAGTACATCCAATGTCTGCCTGATTTATCGATAATAACTGTTGGGTCGATAGCATTTGTTTGCCTGATATTGTTGGCAAGTGAGGTAACTGCCAAGCCTTGTTCAGTAAAGGGTCCATCAGGACTAGTTGAAGTAGCTAAACCAATTACACTCAATCTTGGCGTAGGACTTGATAAAGAATAATAAACTCTGTATTCATTACCTACTTTAATAGTGTAGGGTGCCCATAAACTATTGAAAGGCTCGCCTCCATTATCTCTAATGAATTTAGCCCCTTGCGCAGGTAAGCCATTGAACACCCAACCAACAAACTCCCATTCAACCATATTCAGACTTCTTCTTATTTGGTGTCCGGGTCTTACATCATGGCCATAAGCTACGTCCGTACTGTAACTATAGAAAAAAGTGCCATCATCAATAATTGCAGGATCGTGCACATTGTAATGCCTCCATTCATAGGCAAAAGCAGGATCAGCAATATTAGCATAGTTGTCACTAAATTGCGTGAAATCTATCGGTCCCAAATCCAACGATGTTGTGTCACTTTCTTCATCAGGGTCAGTTTCAACCACAGGCGGTAAATCCTCCTCAACATCATCATCTCCACAACCTGATAGAGCAATAGTTGACGCAATCGTAATAATTAGTATATATTTGAAATATTTGATCATAATTCTTTTATTTATTTAACCAGTAGTCTGCTGGTATATATTTTTTCTGAATTTTCTAATTTTAAGAGGTAAAGACCTTGCGTTAAATTAGGCCTGAATAGGAATTCATTTTGGTTCGTAATTTCCTGTACAAACAACTCCTTACCTTCTAATGAAAATATTTTTACCTGATATCCATTTTTCATATTTAATTCAGAAGTATTAATTCTAAAACTTCCGTCAATGGAAGGATTAGGATACACATTAAATTTCTCTACAGGTACATTTACAGCTAGTACTTCTTCATCGTCATCCTCTTCGTCTTCTTCATCAAATTCCTCCTGCAGCACTAAACTCACGTTATCCAGCCATACCTCATAAGGGCCACCTGGAGGCAAACCCGCAAAGAAAATATGATACATTTGGGAATCAGTTAAGGTGTCACTAACGATGGTAAGTCGTTGTGTTTCAGTAGTAGCTTCAATTGGTAAAAAGAATCTATCTGGTTGTAATTCGTACTCACCCGGAATATCAAAAGGGAAACGATTCATCGCTACAGCAAAATTTACATTTTGGCTCGCTGCTACATCGAAACTAAATTCATAAACCTGGCCTGCTTCTGCCTGAAAAAAGACGGAGTACAAACCATTAAAAAAGTTTTCATTGGCCTTATTATTCACCTGTATATATGCAGCATTTGCACCGGAAAGTTTGCCACTTTCATCTATATCAAAAGCAATATCAGTTTCACCACCTTCCATAAAACCACCTTCCCAGCCACCATTACCAGGGGTATTATTGGTGGTAGCTAATTTTTTCAACCTGTATGGCGGGAAAGCATCTTCTTCTGTAGGTGTTTCAAATTCATCAAATTGACCATTGGCAATAATATTTCCATCCCACTCACCATCTGTTTCTTCTACTACCACATCATCAATCCAAACACTTACTCCTTCCGGCAAATTACCCACCATAAAAGCCAGTTTAAAATTAGGATCTGAAAATGTAGGAGTCATTATATACTCCATTGTTTGCACATCTGTGTTTATCACCTCATTGGCTTCACTTCTATAAAGCGCAAAAAAATCAGGGTAGTTTTGTGCTACCTCCAAATTGAAGAAAGTTTCTTCACTTGCTTTAATCTTAAAGCTCACCTTTATTTCCTGATCTTTATGCACAGTAAAACGTGATTCTAATCTTGCATCAAAAGTATTTGCTCCTGTACCAATAATATCAATTCTCGCGGAATTTTCACCAGCAATAGGGTTTTCAGTATCTACTTGAAAATCAGCCAAATTCTCACCTGTTAGCAGTACCCAATTCGCATAATTGTTTTCAAAATCTCCATTTACTACATAATTATTTCGCTGTGCGGTTGCGAAAGCAGCAGTAAACAACATAACTATTAATATTCCATAAATGTGCTTCATAATATAAGGGTTTAGTCTGTTTATAGGAATTACTGTACACTTAATACCACCACCGAAAATGGAGGTAGTGTAACAGTTATTTTATCACCTTTCTTTTTAAAATTTTTAAATTCCTCTTCTTTGATTTTATCAGGATTCTCAAAAGTATTATGATCTTGTAGTGTAGCAGATTGAAGAATGGTACCTGAAATTTTGCTATTGCCTGTACCGCGTAAATTAATTTCAACCTCTTTGCTTTCTTTTGAATGGATATTTACCAAAGAAGCATTGATAACACCTTCATCAGTTATAGAAGCCGAAGCTGAAATAGCAGGAAGTTTTTTACCATTAAATTCGTAATTCACATCACCTATGAGCTCTAAAGGTAATAAAGTAGCATCCTGATGTACGTTGTACATTTTCATAACATGATAGGTAGGTGTCAGGATCATATCTTCCTCGTTTGTGAGAATTACTGCCTGCAACACATTAATAGCCTGCGCTAGATTAGCCATTCTTACTCTATCGGCATGGTTGTTAAAAATATTAAGTGTAGTACCTGCAATCATGGCATCTCGCATAGTATTCTGCTGATATAAAAATCCTGGGTTAGTACCTTCTTCAACATTGTACCATCCACCCCATTCATCAACAATTAATGCAATTCTTTTATCAGGATCATATTTATCCATTATGGTGGAATGGCGAGTCACCAACTCTTCCATTTTAAGGGCTGTTTCCATGGTAGAAAAATATTGTTCCTCGTTAAAATTTTTGGAAGAACCTTTTTCATTCCATTCCACGAAAGAATAAGAATGAAGTGCAACTCCTTCTATCAGGTTTTTAGGTACATCCCTCATCAAAACTTCAGTCCAGTGGTAATCACCTACATTGGCGCCTGAAGCTATTCTGAATAAGCCTGATGAATTGGACCAATCAGTCATAAACGTAGAATACTGACGGTAAATATTGGCATAAAACTCAGGAGTCATATGACCTCCACAGCCCCACATTTCATTACCTACTCCCCAGTATTTCACATTCCATGGCTCTTCCTTTCCATTTTCTCTACGCAAATCGGCCATAGGGCTAGTGCCATTATGGTTTACATACTGTACCCAGTCTGCCAATTCCTGCACTTCACCACTTCCCACATTCCCGGCTAAATAAGGCTCTGCACCAATCATTTTACACATGTTTAAAAAATCATGCGTACCAAAACTGTTATCCTCTGTAACTCCACCCCACCATTGATTAACAATTGTCGGACGATCTTCTTTAGGACCAATGCCATCCTTCCAGTGATAAGTATCTGCAAAACAACCTCCAGGCCACCTTAAAACAGGAACTTTTAACTCCTTTAAAGCTTCCACCACGTCATTTCTAACTCCCGCAGTGTTAGGGATTTTTTCATTATCTTCTCCTACATAAAAACCACCGTAAATACATCTTCCTAAATGTTCGGCAAAATGACCATATATATTTTTATTAATAATATGTCTTCCCTGGTCAGCATTAATATAAATGGTTGATTTTTGCTGTGAAAATGCAGCAAAAGCGGTGAAAAAAATAATGATGATTAAACTAGCCTGTTTTTTCATTGTTGTTGTTTTAATTTTAGATTAATAGTGATTCTACAGATTATTTTCCTGCATTCTTTTATTATTACTGAATTTATATTCACTCAAATTTACATTTTACATATCCTTAATGTTATTAAGTTAAGGTTGATTAATACTTACTTTCTGTACTTTTCCAAAACCGGAATCGTTAGAAAATGCATGTAAGAAAAGAAAATGAAGTAGAGGGCGAAAACCTAGTTTTCTACCCTCTCTTCTCCTTAAACTAACAAAACATTGTCTTAATCTATTTTTTACTTTAATTTGTTATTCTAAAGAATTCATTTCTTTAAATAGTAGTATTTGCCTTCACTCTTAGTATTGATAAAGAATGAGGCAATACGCTTAATTTCAATGTTGGTCCATCTATACTTATGCTTTCTTCCGTTGGCGTAATGGCAGCAGGAGATTCAAAAGAATTTACAGCATCTACCTCATCACTTTTTAAGACTATGAGTTTTCCTTCTGTTGCCAAATCAGTCACTCCTTCCAGTTGAAATTCTAACTCTTGCGAAGTAGCAGAAGCATTTACAATTTTGAATATGATTTCATTAGTTTCCTCATTTTTAGCTGCCGTAGCGTACATTTTTTTCTTTCCACTTACTGGAGCACCATCTTCCAGTAATGGCAATACATGAGACCCTTTATTAGTAGAAAACAATTTCTGAACATAATAATTAGGGGTTCCGTATGATTTTAAATTATTGAACCAAATCATGTCAGGTGTCCATTGCCAGCCTTCACAATGTGCCATTAAAGGCGCGTAAGAAGTAAGTTGCACTACTTCTGCATTACGTTCAAGGCCTGTCATAAAAGCGGCTTCAGATAATGCCGTCATCCAACTATTTTTGTTATCAGGGCTAGCAATAGCCACTGTTTGTGCAGCATATTCACCTGCGAATACTTTGGGTCCGCTTCTGTCATAGCTGTCGTATCGGTCAGCATTTTCTAAAAACCATTCAGGACTCCTGTAATAATGCTCATCAATGATTTCAGCATCTAATTTCTTTAATTCTTTCATTCCATATTCAAACATTTCCCCATCTGGGTAAGGCCCACTACCGGAAACAATAATCATATTAGGGTATTGCGATTTTATGGCAGCTTCAAATTCTTTATATCTCACAATATATTCAGGCCCCCATTGCTCGTTTCCTACACCTATATATTTCATATTGAATGGCTCAGGATGTCCCATATCGGCACGAACTTTACCCCAGGCAGTATTAGCTCCGCCATTTGCAAATTCTATAAGATCCAAAGCATCTTGTACATAAGGTTCCAGATCTTCCATAGGCACTAGCTCGCCTGTGTTAAACTGACAAGCAATTCCACAACTTAAAATAGGCAATGCTTCAGCGCCCATGTCTTCTGCTAACTGAAAATATTCGAAATAACCGAGACCAAAACTTTGGTAATAATCAGGTGCAGGTCTGTGGTCAAATTCTGTATTCCATCTATTGATAAGAGTGGTTCTTTCATCAATCGGCCCTACAGTTTTCTTCCACTGGTATCTTTGTGCTAATGTTCGACCTTCAACAATACAGCCACCAGGAAATCGTAAAAAACCAGGATCAATATCATCCAACAACTGAATCAAATCAGCTCTCATTCCTTTAGGTCTGTTTTTCCAGGTATCAGAAGGAAACAAAGAAATCATGTCAAGGTCTATCACACCTGTTCCCTCAAAGTTTATTTTAAGGTGAGCTTTCATTTCTTCGCTATTTGCACTGAAACTAGCATTATATTCTTTCCATTCATTACCAGTTGGTCTTATAGTTGTTTCTCCTAAAACGTTATCAGTGCTATCTACCAACTGCACTTGCATCACAGTACTGCCACTTATAGGTCTTGCCTGAACAGAGAAATCATATCTTAAATCTTTTTTTACTCCCATTCCCCTGAAGCCTGTATTGGTTAAAGTGTAACCTGATTCAGATTTTACATCCACTCTTAAAAAGCTGGTATTTGCTTGCTCTGTAGCTGTTTTTACCACAGCAGCATAACCGGAATTTTCATTCATAGAAAAACGGTCGCTATTGGGCTGGCCCCATCCTATCATAGGTAAATCAAATTCAAAAGATCTGTTTTTCACCATTTCTGCATAAATACCTCCATCAGCAGCAAAATTGATATCTTCGAAAAATATTCCATACATAGTAGGTTGGATAGGTGCTATCGGATTTTTTACATCTACAGTGTAAACGTGCGTACTACTCACATCCGTAGTTGACTCACTTTTGGTTTCCGTTCCGGCAGATTCACCAGAGCAACCATAAAGCACTATGGCGGCAACGGCTAAAATCCAATTGAATTGTTTTAATGTATATTTCATTCGTTTTTCGTGTATAATTTCCATTTATAAAAAATCAGTCGTTAATAATGCTAAGTTGAGTACCTGATGCAGGGCGATGGTTGATTTTTGTTTCCACTTTACTACTCTCCTTTTTAGTTTGAGTGATTAAGTCCGGTTTGTTAGTATTTTTTGCCTCAATCGCTTCATTAATTTCTTTTAAACTATTGAATTTGAAGCTCAATAACTGACTATTGTTTTGAGCTGCTAATAAGTAAGTATTCTGGTCATACTTTATATTAGTTAAGTTTCTTGCATCACCTTTTACAACCAAACCAGATTGTTTTGCAGATAGCACTTTAAAGGTATTTCCGCCTTTATTGATAAGTATATAACCAATAGAAGCGTCCTGCCTGCCTTTCACTACTTCCTTACCATAATTATTTCCGGCAATCATTAAATCCGGCAGACCATCTCCGTTAATATCCTCTGCCAACATTGAATTTAGTGGAGCAAACTGTGCTTCAAGCGGTAAATTTTTAAGTGAAAATTGTCCGTTACCCGTGTTTTCTAATAAAACGGAAGCCGCAATGGTAGAAGACATAGTTTGATGTTCAGTATTTAAAATTTCTAGTAATTCTGGTGTTGTTGTAGCTGCAAAACGATTATATCGCAATAATTTCTTTTTCAAAATTGGCAATTGCTTGCTCAATAAATCCAATGAGGTGATAGGGTAAGGCTTACCCTCTTCATAAGCAGAAAATATTGGATCGATGGTTCCATTATTATCGAAATCAGCATAATGTAACTGTAGTGGCTGTGCTTGAGAAATATTAAATCCATGGTTAAGCCCCATATTGCCAGCAACTAAATCCATATCCCCATCCTGATCTATATCAGCCTTAATCAGCTCAGTCCACATGCCATGTGTATTTCCCAGTCCACTCTGCTCTGTAATATTAACAAAACCTTCCCAAGTATTCTGGAAAATGGAAACTGGCATAAATTCACCTGCTACGATAAGGTCAGGTCTATTATCTTCATTCACATCCAACCACACTGCAGAAGTAACCATCCCTATATTTTCCAGTTCCTTACTCCATTTTTTAGTAATGTTAATGAATGTACCTCCTGTATTTTCCAGCAAATAGCTTTGAGGGCTGGTAGGGTATTTGCCAGGTACTATTCTTCCACCAACAAAAAGATCTAAGTCCCCATCCAAATCGAAATCACAGGCAACAACGGTAGATGTGCTGGTGAACATTTCTGGTAAAGCATCAATAGCCTGGCTAAAATTTCCAGTTCCATCATTCAAGTAGAATCTATCCTGGTAAAGCTCATGTCCTGCATATCTTTCCGAGCCGCCGCTGGTTACATATAAATCCTTGTCTCCATCATTGTCCGCATCGAAAAATATGGCCTCTACATCCTCGTATTTTTCACTACTAATAGAAGTTTTAGAAAACCCAGAGTGAGCATTTTGTATGTACAGATAACCGGAATAACCGTATGCACCACCAAAGAAAAAATCATCCAATCCATCGCCATTTACATCGGCAACAGCGAGGCCTGGTCCCTGATTAGAATAACCTTGTTGCAATAAAGATTGAATTCTGAAATCATTAAAAGGTGATTCCTTGTGTTCATGATCCACCAGGTAGGCTGCACTCAGTAAAGGCTCCATTTTTCTATCCGGGGAATTATTTTTCTCAAATGCATTTGCATCTGTTATAGTTAATACTTGGTTGCTATCAATATTTTTAATTGTGCTTAGTTTTTGATTTGGCCATGTCACGATCACACTGTCTATGTGCCTGATGTTTCCCAAACCGAAATGTAATTTTTCTTCTACCGAACTTTGAAAACCTCGGCTGGTTTGCGCGTATTTAGTTTGTACAGAATTGCCTGAAAAAACCCTCACAGTAGCTCCTTTGCTAGTTGACAAAGGATTAGTCCTTTTTAGTTTTATCTGAAGATAATTACTGCTTGTACTATCTAATTCCCTGCTTTTATTCTTCAGGATAAAAGCAGACTGATCCATATTATTCACAACAATGTCAAGATCACCATCGCCATCTAAATCGGCATAAACTGCCCCATTTGAAATAGAGGGGATATCGATACCCCATTTTTCGGAAACATCCAAAACTTCAAGTTTCCATTATTTCTGAATAAGAAATTGGAAACCACAACAGCAGGTCTTTCTCGCAGACTATCTGCCATCACTTTCTTCACCTGATTCTTATCCGAAAAAGCAGAAACTGCATCTCTTCTAAAGTTTACAAAATCGAGATCGGTTACGTCTTTACCGTATCCATTTGTAATATAAATATCCTGCAAACCGTCATTATCAAAATCGGCTATTAAAGGGGCCCAACTCCAATCTGTTTTATCGATACCTGCCAATTGGCCAACCTCGCTAAATCCATTTTGTCCGTGATTAAGCTGCAACATATTTCGCATATACTGGTAGCCGTAATTTCGACTTACAGCCATATGGAAAAGGTCGTACTGATTAGGACCGGACATTAACTGTTTACGCATATGGTCTTTTGGTAACATGTCTAATGTAATAATGTCCATCAATCCGTCATTATTAAGATCACCAACATCGTTTCCCATAGAGAAATGACTGGTATGTTTCAGGTAGCTCAAGGATTGGTCTGTGAAAGTTCCATTCTGGTTATTGATGTAGAGTAAATCCCTTGATATATAATCGTTTGACACATAGATGTCCTAAGGCCAATTCATCCTGATTAGCATCTAACGAAGCCACTCCTAAACCGAAACCTTCAATATTAATACCTGCTTGTATTGAAACATTTTCAAAAACAGGATGCTCTTTCAGGCTATCATAGTTGTTTCTGTATAACCTGTCGGTGTTTCTACCTTTTCCATTTTCTAAAATAGGCCTTGGAACAATGGCAGAGCGTTCGAACCCCCCACCAGTGAGTAAATACAGGTCTGCATCACCATCCAAATCATAATCAAAAATAAGGCCTGGATAGATTCTCCGGCATCCGCTAAGCCATAGTCATCAGCTGCTTCTTTGAAAGTATTATCGTGCTGATTAATGAATAACTTATTGGGAAATACATCCTTATTTCCTGGCCCACCCACCGAGACATAAATATCATCATAACCATCACCATTTATATCTATTATAGAAACACCAGTACACCATGTATTAGGCAATTCAATACCAGCTGAAATACTAATATCTTCAAAAACAAAATTTTCTTGATTTAGATAAAGCGTATTATTTTGTTGATTTCCTGTAAAGAAAATATCTTTCAATCCATCATTATTTACATCTAAGATAGCCACACCTCCTCCATTATAGAGGTATTCATAATTTAAGATATTTAAGCTATCGGATTCCACTATCGTATTGGTAAAAGTAATATTGGTTTGTCGGGCAGTTAATAATTCAAAGACAGTATTTTCCTTTTCAATTGTTGATTGGCAACAAATTAAAAAAACTAAAAAGGAAATTAATGTAAATGATCTCATAACTGAAACCTTAAAAATTAAAAAGGAAAGCACCATTTATGATCGGTGCTCTCACTGATTAAACTAAACAATTATTGATTTGCTGAATTACCCACCAGGTTAGGATTTACATCTAACTCTCCTTGCGCAATAGGCATCCATTTTCTATTTGAATTATAAGAATTAAATTCAAAATCATGAGATTGAAGCTCAGCTAATTTGGTAGGATTATCTAACCAACCCCATCTTCTTATATCATGAAATCTTAGTCCTTCTATAGCTAACTCCATTACTCTTTCATGTGACAATTGCTCCATGAATTGATCTAAATTATAGCCTGCTAATTCAGCTTCTCTGTCAGGCAAATTGGCTCTATCGCGAACTTGTTGCACAAAACCTGCAGCTCCTCCAACATCACCGTTGATGGCCAAACATTCCGCATACATTAATAACACATCTGCATATCTGATTATGTGATAATTAATCCCAGAGGTATTTGCTGCCTCATTGGCAGAAGTGTTATCTGAGTTAGTATATTTTTTAATAAAGTAATCACCCGGTTGGTACCCAGCATCTGTTAACCAGTCTACTCCATAAGCTGTAGTGTATCCTTCAGTAGGCTCATAAGATAAAATTGTGGAATGATATCTGGGATCTAAGTCTCCATCCACTGTTAGCTCTTGTCTCATTTCATTGTATAAAAACGGAGTAGGAAAAAAATCAAAAAAACCAAATCCTGGAGGAGCATAAGTAGGAGATAAAGCTAAAAACTGTCTCCAATTTGGGCTAGGGTCACCACCCCAGTTTAAATCTGGGTTAGTGCTGGTAGTAAATTCTGCCCAAAATATTTTACCAGGGTTAGCATCTTCAACTACTGGCACATCTGTAAATAAATCTTCATAATTGGTTGCTAAGCTGTAAACCCCCAAATCAATAACTTCTTTGAAGTAACCCTGCGCCAAAGTATGCTCTCCTCTGTAAAGGTTCATTTTACCTAATAAAGATAAAGCAGCTCCCTTCGTAATTCTACCTGTTTGACCTTGGTCAGGTCCCGTCACTTCATCATATGTCACAGGCAAGTTTGGCTCAGCTAATTCCAAATCTGCTTGAATCTGATTCCAAATCATATCTTTAGTGATATTTTCATTTGATGGGTAAAATGCATCCTGTCCCTGGGGCACTTCAGTAATTATTGGAACGATATCATAAATATTAGTCAATTGAAATAAGGCGAAGGCTCGAAAGAAATAAGCTTGAGCCAATAATCTATCCCTTAACTCTTCGTTTTCAAATTCAATATTAGGAATGTTTTCCAGCGCCTGATTAGCTCTCAGATTCATAATGTAATAAGCATCCCAGGAAAAACCTGTAGCAGGGTCTACGGAAGGTACAGTAAAGGTACTTAAACCAGTTAAAAATACCCATGGACTCCTTGCTGATAGCTCATCTCCCCTACCATCATGATAAACACCGTGCATTCTCATAAATGTACCATCTATGATTAAAGTATTGTAAATGGCATCTACTGAGGCCACTGCCTGTTCCTCAGTTTCAAAAAACTGATCTGAGGACAATCGATTGGGGTCTAATATTTCAAGACGATCCTGACATGCTGACACAAATAATAAAGTGAAAGCACCAATAAGTATATTTATTTTATTCTTTAGCATAATTCTTAAAATTTAATTTGAACACCTAACATGGTTGTAGTTGGTCTCGGAAAAGTCCCAAAATCAAAGCCAGGACTAAGTACACCTGCTTGAAAATCAGGATTGTAACCTTTATAGGTTGAAAATACATGTAGATTCTGAACAGTAGCATAAATCCTGGCACTTTTCATGTTTACTGTTTTTAATAATGAGGCTGGAATGTTGTAACCCAATGAAATCGTATTGATTCTTAAGTAGTTACCTGATTGCAACCAACCTGGTCTATTCGAATCTTGTCCATTTCGATTAGGATCATTCAGTACCAGTCTAGATATTTCATTATTAGGGTTTTCCGGCGTCCATCTTCCCAGCATATCTTCATGCCAATTGGTAAAGCTGGAAGTATTCATTAAACCTCTGTATAAATTACTGTTAATTAAATTACCGCCACTACCGGAAGCAAATACAGTAAAATCAAATCCTTTATAAGCCGCGGTTAGGTTTAAACCATAATAGTAGGTAGGTAAAGCACTTCCGTGGTTTTGTCTGTCTTCTTCATTAATAACACCGTCATTATTTAAATCTCTGAATCTGATATCACCAGGAGCAGTTTGAGGCACATGGAAAGCATGTTTGTTAGGATCGAAAGCAGGATCTTCAGGACCTACCGTATTAATTTCATCAGCACTTTGGAAGATACCATCAAATACCCATCCATATTGACTACCGATTGATTCTCCTACTGAAGTTCTTCCCCCTGCCACAATAATCTCTTCAAGGTTACCAATATCTAATACTTCGTTTTTAAGTGTGTAGAAATTAGGGGCGATATTTAAAGTTAAGTCACCTAATTGTAGATTGTAATTGGCTGACAACTCTATTCCAGAATTCCTAATTGATCCGGCGTTAGTGATTATACCAGCTCCTAGTGAACCAACAGATCTAGGGATAGGCAATTCTAGTAAGACATCTCTTGATTCATTCGAGTAATACTCTGCAGTGAATTCTAAATCACCGTTGAATAGCATCGCGTCAATTCCTACACTTTGGGTAAGTCTGGTTTCCCAACGAATTCCTCTATCTCTCACGATTGTACTTGAGGCACCTAAAACACGAGTATCTCCAAATTGATAAGGAATACCTCTATTAACAACCTCTTGGTAAGCATAATTGGCAATATTTTGATTCCCTAGAATACCATAACCACCCCTTACTTTCAACTGGTTAATAAATTCCGGCAAGTCAAAGTCATTATGCACTTTCCATGCTACTCCTATGGAAGGAAATATATCATATCTATTCGCTTCACTAAATCTGGAAGAACCATCCCTTCTTATATTGGCAGTTAAGAGGTACCTATCATCATATGAATACTTAATCCTACCTAAAAATGATAGAAGTGCTGCCTTATCTATAAAATCAGAAGCGTTGACGGTTTCTGCATTGCCCAGGTTTTGAATATAAGGTTTTTCAAAAGTGGTCCCTATCGTAGTAATATTTCTGTTATTAAATTCCTGAAAAGTTTGGCCTGCCAAGATTTCAAAATCATGTTTTCCTATTTTCTTCTCATAATTTAATGTATTCTCTATCAAGGTCGATGCAAAATTTCTATTTCCCATCAATAAAGTAGCATTATCATTTGGGAAAAAATAACCTAAATCATATTCGGGCACAAAACGCTGGTCTTGTGCACTGGTTTTATCATATGTTAAACTGGTTTTAAACTTTAACCCATCAATTATATCAATCTCAGCATATACGTTGGCCAGTATTCTATTTACCAGAGTACTATTTTCCACTAAGCTGTTGAGGCCTGGTACGTTAAGGGTGATTGATTGATGAATTACTCCATCAGCGCCACCAAAACCTCCTTCTCTACTTGGATCTCTAACAGGGATTGTTGGGGCAGCCTGCAACAAGTCGTTTACTAATGTAGGTCTACCTCCTGGCAGACTTAGTCCTACAGTACTTAGTAAAGGATTCTCATCTGATCGCATCAAATATATATTTTCTCCAACTGTTAATCTTCCAATTTCTGTCTCAGAATTAACTCTAAAAGAATATCTTTCATAGTCTGGGCCAGTACCTACCAAAGTGCCTTCATTTCCTATGTAATCTAGTGACATGAAATAACTTGAAGATTGCGTACCTCCCGCAATGTTTAAATTATAATTTTGAATAGATCCGTTTTTGTAACCAGCGTCCTGCCAATCTGTATCTATGTCATCTATGTAATCTGGTGAAGTAGGATCATTTCCCGGAACAGGTCCCTGGCCTGCATTAGCTAATACTTCCGTATTAAGCGTCTGATATCCAACCCTTCCTAAAACAGGTATTCTTTGCGGGATAGTTTGAACTCCATAGTAGGAATTAAAACCTACACTAAATTCCTGCCCTTTTCTTCCGCCTTTTGTAGTAATAATTACTACACCGTTGGCTGCCCTGTTTCCGTAAATTGCACCTGCAGTAGCATCTTTTAACACTTGCATTGATTCTATGTCATTAGGATTTATATCCCTAATACCTCCTTGAATAGGAAATCCATCTACCACATAAAGAGGCTCTGCAGAAGCACCACCGCTACCAAATGTACCTACACCTCTAATTCTTACTGAAGGCGTTGCACCAGGTTGCCCATCACTGGTAATGGAAACACCTGCTACCCGGCCTTGTAACATTTGTGTTACATCACTTGAGGCTTGCTTCATCAGCTCTTCTGTTTCAACTGCAGCAACAGCTCCGGTTAAATCTTCTTTTCTTGTAGTACCATAACCAACCACTACAACTTCTTGCAGTGAAGAGATATCTACTTGCATTGAAACATCAATTACTGTCCTGGATCCAACAGCTACTTCCTCTGAGGAATATCCAATAAAGGATATTACCACTGTAGCATTATCCTGAACATTAAGTGAGAAGTTTCCATCTAGATCTGTAACTGTTCCATTGGAACTGCCTTTCTCAGAAACCGTAGCACCGGGCAATGGTTGCCCGTCTTCACCATCAGTTACCTTGCCGGAAATTGTTCTTCCCTGTGCAAATAACCCTGAGGAACTCAATAACATTACCAGTATAATTAGGTAAGTTTTCATCTGTGTAAAAATTTTCATATGAAATCGTTTTCATTTAATAAATAAATTTTAACAGCTAGCACTTTTGGCTTTTCTGTTTCATAAAGTTGATAATTTGCCATTTCAAGTTGGTGGACTCATGTATAAATTAGGTGGACAAATGCGTATTTTTAATAATTTAAGCCAGAATTTGACGTTTTTACGCAAACGTTTGCAAAAATTTCCAAAATGCTATGCAAAATTTGGGGTTTTTCTTAAGCTGTAAGCTCTGAGCTTTGGAATTCTTTTGGAGATTGACCGAAATACTTATTAAATAATCGGGTAAAATATTTAGGATCGTTATATCCTACTGCATAAGCCACTTCAGAAATATTAAGCTCATTTAGGCGCAAGAGCTTTTGGGCTTTTTTCATTCTTAAGTGGTTAATAAACTCCCCTGAGGATTGATCGGTAAGGCTTGTAAGTTTTTTGTGTAAAAGGCTCCTCGAGATACCCACAGCATCAACAAATTCTTTTACTCCAAAATCGGGGTTTTCCATTTCATCCTCAACGGTTTTCACACATAATTCCAGGAATTTTTGATCCTTTATATTAGTGCCGGCATCATTTAAGTTAAAATCAGCAGAATCAAGAAATTGTAGCCTTAATTTTTTCTTAGCTTGAATTAAATTAATCACTCTGGCTTCAAGCAATTCGAAATTAAAAGGCTTGGACAAATAATCATCCGCTCCAGTTTGAAATCCAGTAATTTGATCGGCAATTTCACTTTTAGCGGTAAGTAAAATAATAGGAATATGGCTGGTTTCAAGATTATTTTTTAGTCTATCACATAATTCCAGACCGCTTACTTCTGGCATCATAATATCGCTGATAATTAAATCAGGGGCCCATTTTATGGCCTTTTCTATACCAATTGCTCCGTTAGATGCTTCTGAAATCAGATAATTCTTCTCTAACCTCTGTGAAATAAATTTTCTTAAATCTTTATTATCCTCCACTATCAGAACTTTGGGTTTATCCCTTCCAATATTTTCTTCTTTACTTTTATTGTCATCTTCCACATCTTCGGTAGCCAGAAACTCATTTTTCAAAATCTCTACTTGTTCATATACATTAATTCCTTCAGTCTTTTGAGAAACCAGCTCGCTCTCTGTATAAAATCCTCTCAAACAAGGGAATTGAATTTCAAAAAGTGAGCCTTCTTGTAATTGGCTCGTCACAAATATTTCTCCATGGTGTGTTTTAATTAGTTCTTCTGTTAAAGCAAGACCTATTCCAGAACCACTAATTTGAAAAGCTTCTTCTGATTCAATTCTATAAAATCTTTTAAACACCAAAGGCAAATTTTCCTCGCTTATTCCGATACCTGAATCTTTTACTTTAATACTAATAATAGGTTTAGTAGAGGTGTTTTTATTGTTACTCAATTGTAATTCTGATTGAGAAAGAGTTATTCCTTTCAATTCGAGTGTCACTAAACCTCCTTCCTGTGTATATTTGAAAGCATTTGACAATAAATTGTATAAGATATTCTCCATTTTTCCATGATCAAACCATACTTCTTCAGGTAAATCAATAGCGATAAAAGAGAATTCTATGTTTTTAATTTCAGCTAAGGGCTCAAAAGCTTTGTAAATATTATGACAGAAAACTTCTATATTATCGCGCATCACCTGAAGTTCCATTCTACCTTTTTCAATTTTTCTGAAATCCATCAACTGATTAATGAGGTGCAATAAACGTTGTGCATTCCTATTCATGACCTGGAGCGTTCGTTTGGCTTCTGTTCCTAAGGTTTTATCCTCCATTAATTTACCTACCGGGCCAATAATTAAGGTAAGCGGGGTCCTGAATTCGTGAGAAATATTAGTGAAAAAACTAAGTCTAAGCTTGCTGACTAACTTAAGTTTTTTATTTAACTTCTTCAATTCATTATGTTGGGTTAAAATCTCCTTATTCTGGCTTTCTAACTTAAGGTTCTGTCCTTCAATTAGTTTTTGTTTGCTTTCAAGTTCGTTATTATTGCTTTGTAACAATTCCGCCTGATTTGATAAAGCCAAATTTTGTTGGTTTATGCGCTCAGTTCTTTCCTTCACTTGCTTTTCAAGTATAGTTTTTTGTCGCTTTAATGCATAAGTTCTTATTCTAATATAACCCAGTATGAGTAATACAACAGCTAGTACACATAAAAACCTAAACCAGGTAGTAGCCCAAAAGGGTGGCTCAATTATTACTGTAATTTCTTCAGGCGAAGAAATAAATTCCCCATTAGAAGAAGACGCTTTTACTTTAAAAGTATAATTACCAGGTTTCAGATTAGTGTAAGAAGCATACCTTCTCCCTGAAGAAACATAATTCCATTCCTTTTCAAATCCCTCTAGTATGTAAGCGTATCGTATGGTACCTGGTTCCTGGTAATTCAGGGATGAAAACTCAAATCCTACTGCAATTTCCTTGTAAGAAAGTTGAATGGATTTAGTTTTGTTAATATTTTCATTTAGTACCTTGATACCGTTATAGGTTTGACCTGGAATAACCGATTCATTTAAGATCTTGAGGTCTGTGATCACTACATCTGTTGCTCTGGTTTCGTCATTAATCCACTTTGGATAAAATGTATCTAAGCCATCCATACCTCCAAAATATAATTTACCGTCTTTAGCTTTATAAGATGCTGACCAGTAGTACTGATTATTTAATAATCCATCTACTGTATAAAAATTTCTGATCTCATGTGTTTCAGGATTTAACCTGGATAATCCATAATCAGTACTTAACCATATATGTCCCTCATCACCTTGTTCAATTCCGAAAATAATGGTATTACTGAGGCCTTCATTAGTTGAATAGGTGGAAAATTTGACGGAGTCATTCTCTACAGTCATTTTATTTAAACCTTGACCATAAGTTCCAAACCAAATATTTCCTACATCATCTTTTAAGACTGAAATCACATAGTCTCCACTAATTGAGTTGGGATTGAACTGATCATGCTCATATTTATTCACTATGGTATGTTCATCAAACAGGCCCTCCTTTGATTGAAGATGATATAGGCCATTTCGGGTTCCTACCCATAGATTTGAGGCGTTTTCCATCAGCAAACAACCCACATTTGTAATATTAACAGCAGGATTATTTGATCGGAAGGGAGTATAGGTGTCGTTCTCCCTATCGTATTTTACCAGTCCACCTAAAGTCCCTATAAATAAGCTACCATTATTGCTCTTCTCTATTGAAGATATAAAGTTACTTATCAAACCTTGTCGTGCGGGCCCAACATGATTTTCAAAATCCACCTCCCCTACTTCTGCACCGGATAAAATATTTAAGCCCCTGCCCCAGGTACCTATCCAAAGTCGGTTTTCATTATCTCTCATAATGGAAGTAATAAAATCGCTGGAGATGCTATTTTCCTGATCGGGATTATTTCTGAAATGTTTAAATTTTCCAGATTTTTTATTATATCTATTCAGTCCGCCACCGGCTGTACCTATCCACAAAAAGGCCTCATCTTCGTAAATAGAATTAACTGTACTATAACTAAGGGAATTAGGCTCATCTACTTTATACTCAAAGTGTTCTACTACATTTTGATTGCTGTTAAAGAAATTTACACCCCCTCTTTCCGTTCCTATCCAAATATTATTACTTTTATCTATAAGTAAACAGTTTACAAAATCATTACTAAGACTATAATTTACATTATATTCATTTTTATAATTTGTAAAGGTATTTTTATTTCCATCCAGCACACTAACTCCCCCTAAGGTAGCCACCCATAAATTTCCAGATTTATCTTCAATAATATCCATCACGGAATTATGTAAAAGTGTACCAGGATCGGAAGGATTGTTGGTAAATAAGGAAAAAGTATTAGAATCACGATTAAATAAATTTAGCCCATATTCAGTGCCTATGCATATTTCTCCGGTTGCGGTTTCAAAGATACTTAAAACCTGATTAGAGCTTAAACCTGAATTGAGATTGTAGTATTTGAAGGGACCATTTTTAATGGGAATTACAGTGATGCCACCATTGGTACCTACCCAAATGTTATTTTGTGAATCGGTAGCTAATTCATTAATTACAGATCCGTTGAGGTTCTTGCTTCCTAAACCAAAGGTATAATTTTTAAGTAGCTGCAATTCACCATTTTTGTTAACAATTTTAAAAATCATTAACCCTACTGCCGAACCTACCAATAAGGTTGAGTCATTTTGTAAAACAATTGAATTTACTTCGGTATTACTTTGGTTTCTTACTAAGGCTTTATATTGTTCATCTTCCTGAAATTTATCCTCATTAATGAGGTATGTTTGTAGACCCTGACTAGTACCCATCCATAGATTACCGTAAGTATCCTCTACCATGGAATAAATGAAATTATCCCTTAAAGAAGTGCTTGCAGAAGGATTTTGGTTATCGAAAACTTCAAAATTATAGCCATCATAACGACAAAGGCCATTCCATGTACCAAACCATAGAAAGCCCTGACTATCCTGAAGCATGCAGTCTACCATATTTTGAGGTAAACCGTCATTAATGGTTAAGTGCTGAAAACGAGTGGTCCTGTTTTGAGCATAACTACTTGAGCCTAGGCATAATATCAAGATAAAAAAAAGTAGATGATAAAAGAATATTTGGCCCTCAATTGCTCTTTTACTCCAATTCTCTATGGCTAGTGGCATATTACAAATTAATAAAATTCCTGTAAATTAGAAAAAATCAATGGGTCCTTAATAAGCGTACATCGAAAACACGGGGTATGTTCTGTTCATCAACCGCTCGGAAAGTTACTTCATGTAGTCTCGCGATTGAAGCATATGGCCATTCTACTTTAAAAACCTCTTCTCCTCCTGAAGCCTCAAACTTTTTCAATTGCTCACCATTCACTAAAACATGAAAAGTCTCCCCTTTTTTGGCCATAATACCTATCTGAAGATGCCTGGCCTCCTGAGCCGGATCTCTTAATTCATAAGAAAACCAACCTGTACCACTTCTCCAATATTTTTCATCACTATAGCCCATATAGGTGTTTTCTCCCTTAAAGAAATGATCGGCTTCAGGCTGCTGTTCTCCTGGCTTCACATAATCTACAGTTATGGCTTTTAATGCTAATCGTTCCGCTTCTTCTTCCTTCATTTCAGCTTGCATTTTCTCCAGGCCTGTGGAGTCTGTTACCGGCCAATACATCATATAGCGCGCTTCATGAATTTGGTAGAATGGAACCAATGAAAGATGATCGTATGCAGGTGCATAATATTTACCCTTCAAAGAAAAAGTTAAAGGAGTTAATGAATCAAGGGTTGTTAGTGATTCATCATTGCCTACCAAAACTGGAGCCTGTTCAACAGGATAGAACTTACCATCAGCTACATGTCCCATTCGGCTATCATCTGCCCAAAGTCCATCAAGATCAGTGGTGTCTGTAATGGAAGCCATTAAAATAGGCCCGTACATGTAGGCAGCCCAGTTACTACCATCGGGTAAATATTCAAGCCTTGTATCCATAGGCAGTTCCACCGTCATTTTATCACCGCTATTCCACTTTCTGCTTATAATGAAATAACCATTGGCTACTTTGTGATCTATCACTTCTCCATTTACTTTGATACTAGCTTCACCACTTATCCATTCCGGTTTTCTTACTTTGAAAGTAAATTCAGCTGGCGCCTGTATTTGCTTTATAGAAAGTTCAATCTTCTCTGAATGAGGAAAATCAGTGACCTGTTCTATTTCGACTCCTTTTTCCACCCATTTTAAAACAGATGGAATAAATAAGTTCACCAGGATATCATTTCCCTGCTTCGCATAAATCAACTCTCCATATTTGGTGTGATTTTCAAGACCAGAACCAGCGCAGCACCACATCCCCTGATGAGGTTGAGAATAAACGCGATAGTGCCTTGGTCTGGCAGGAGTAAAATAGACAAAGCCGCCATCAGGGTGTTGAGAAGAAAGAATATGATTGTAGAGTCCCCTCTCATAAAAATCCAAATACTTAGTCTCTCCATTCTCCAAAAAAAGAAGGTTAGAAAGTCTGAGCATATTGTAAGTATTGCATGTTTCCGGACCTTGTTCAGAGCTTATCATGGGAGAAAAATCATCGACACCATGGAAATGTTCACGGACACTATTTCCTCCAAAAGCTACTGTTCTATTATTTACCACTGTATTCCAAAAAAATGAGGCCGCTTTGTTCCACTGAGTTGAAGTATCTAAAGCTGCTATACGTTGATAGCCTATCACTTTAGGGATTTGCGTATTGGCATGCATCCCTGTAAGTGAGTCTTGCTGCTTCATTAATGGCTTCAGTAATAACTGATGTGAGAGTTTCTTAGCCATTTCCAGGTACTTTTGCTCGCCAGTCTCTGCATATAAATCGGCAAAGACTTCATTTAATCCTCCGTGCTCACTTTTGAGCATTTGCTGAAGTTCTTTCTCACTCAAAGAGTCTGTGGTGTTTAACCACCAGTCCGATAAATTTCTCCAAATGATTAAAGCCTTCTCATTTCCTGCATATAAATAGGCATCTCTCAAACCAGCAAAAATCTTATGAATATTGTAGAGAGGAACCCAGCCACCATTTAATGAAAAATAATCTGCCCGAATATTACCATTTGCTATTTCGCTCCAAATTCTATCACTCTGCGGCACGCCTCCCACATAACCATTTCCGTTAGCATCCTGACATTTCTCCAACCAATCTACCATGTAGTTAAGGCGCTCTAACATCTGCTCATTACCAGTTGCAGCGTACATCATTGACAAAGCAGAAAGATAATGCCCGCCAATATGACCATTCAACCCATCCCCTTCCCAATTACCATAATTTGGTTTTACCGGATCTAATCCGGCCTGCTCAAGGTAAGGTGCCAACAATCTATCTACATCCATTTCCAAAATGTATTGTAAGTCTGTTTGTTGAGCCTCATAAAAAGGGCTGGGCAACAACTTAACATCACTTAAATGGAAGGGTTGAATTGATTCCTTTTCCTTCACTTCGGGCTTACATGCCCACAGTACCAATGATAAAAGCAAAATGGATAAAATCCTCATATGTAATTTTTTAAAATTCAGTGATCAACTTTATTTTTGTAGCTTTTACCAATTAAAATTTAAAAGAAAAAGATGCATTCTCCATCTATAAGGCCTGAAATAAATGACTTTAAATTAACAAAGAATGCATCTCTTTTTTTTTAAAAACTTATCTACCATTAAAAAATATCATTACAGCTACTACAATGGCAATGATAAGGACAGATGCTAATATATCCTTCCAGTTATAACTCATTTTGTTTTCCCTTATATCTTCTTCAGATAAGGTGCCATAAGTCAAGCCGGAAATTTTTACTGGATCAGGTCTTTCTGAAATTAAGCTGATGACGATTGTAAACACAATGCAAATCAGGAAGAACCAGGCTCCAAAAGTGAGGAAATTTACACTTCCTATGGTGTGTAATACAGATCCTGGAGTTAGGCTATTCTGAACCAATTCCAATATAATCCTCAAAGCTCCTACTATAAAACCTATTACTAAAGTTAGATAAGCAGCCTTTGCATTGATACGTTTATAGAAAATCCCCAATAAAAATACCGCTGTAATCGGTGGTGCAATATAAGCCTGCACTTTTTGTAAGTATTCATATAATACCCCTGAAATATTCTGCATAATTGGAATCCAGATAATACCTAAGACCACTACTACCAAGGTGGCAATTCTACCTGTGGTTACTAACTTTTTCTCAGAAGCATTAGGCCTTAATTTCTTGTAAATATCTACAGTAAACAGTGTAGAACAAGAGTTAAAAACAGAAGCCAGTGAGCTCATTAAAGCTGCCAATAAACCTGCTGCGACTAGCCCTCTAAGTCCTGAGGGTAGTAAATTACTCATAAGTACAGGAAAAGCCTGATCAGGTGAATCATAATTTAAAAGACCTTTTTGCTTCAGTGTAACTGCTATAATACCTGGCACCAAAAATAAAAATACAGGTAATAATTTCAAAAATGCCCCAAAAATCGCTCCTCTTCTACCCGCTTTAATATTTTTTGCTGTCAAAGTTCTTTGCACAATATATTGATCCGTGCACCAATACCAAATACCCACAATCGTACTGGTAATCAGCAAGCTGGGCCATGGAAAATCAGGATCAGTAGTTGGCCTCCACATATTAAAATACTCTGGGCCTAAAGTGGCTTTCATTTCACCCCATCCTCCTACATATTCCAAACCAATAAAGGTTAGCGCTGCTGCACCAAATACTAATACAATGGCCTGTAAGGTTTCTGTATAAACCACTGCCCGCATACCTCCAAATATGGTGTAAAGACCTGTTAAAATAACTGTAGCTATGGCTCCTACCCAAAAATTGATTCCTAAAAGTGCCGAAACCACTACTCCACCTGCATAAATCGTAACGGAGATTTTAGTAATTACATAAGCTACCAAAGAAACTACTGATAAAAACCATCTGGATTTCGCATTAAAACGTTTTTCAAGGAATTCTGGCATGGTAAACACGCCACTCCTGGCATAAAATGGTAGAAAAACCCAACCTAGTATCAATACCACCCAGGCTTGTATTTCATATATCAACATTGGAATTTTATCGCCTGCACCAGCACCTGCCAGACCTACCACGTGTTCTGAACCAATGTTGGAGGCAAAAATTGAGGCTCCAACCACAAACCATCCTACATTTCTTCCTGCAAGAAAATAATCTTCCGTATTTTCATTCTTCTTCAATATCACCCAAATAGCCACTCCAAAAAGTATAGCGAAATAGATAGTAATGAATACCCAATCTAAAGTATCTAGCTGCTTCATATATTAACTATTTGATTTTTTATGATCTTCTAAAAATTTGGCTAGTCCGCTATCTGTTAAAGGGTGATTGAGCAAACCTTTAATTACACTCAATGGGCAAGTTACCACATCGGCACCTACCTCAGCACATTGAATTAAATGCATAGTGTGTCTGACGGATGCCGCTAAAACTTCAGTTTCGTACCCGTAATTCTGATATATTAGGATGATTTGCTCAATTAAAGCCATGCCATCATGTGATATGTCATCTAAACGGCCAATGAACGGAGAAACATAGCTAGCCCCGGCTTTGGCTGCCAATAATGCCTGACCAGCACTAAATATTAAGGTGCAGTTTGTTCTAATACCTTCAGCTGTAAATTGCTTTATGGCTTTTATGCCTTCACCTATCATAGGTACTTTCACCACAATTTTATCATCTAACTTAGCTAATTCTCGCCCCTCTCTTAAAATACCCTCATAATCTGTAGCAATTACTTCAGCACTCACATTGGCTTCCACAATATCACATATTGCTTTGTAGTGGGCAGTTACATTTGCGGCACCAGCTATGCCTTCTTTAGCCATTAGTGATGGATTAGTGGTTACCCCATCTAAAACACCCAACTCATAGGCTTCTTTAATATCTTTTAAGTTTGCTGTATCAATAAAAAACTTCATGTTTATAGATTTAATTTTTTGTGAAAAACTTTAACTTTTTTATAAATTTCTTCCGCTGTAAAGCCGAATTTCTGATCCAATACCTCTGCGGGTGCCGAATATCCAAAATGATCCAGGCCAATAACTTCACCATTCCAACCCACTAAAGATTCCAAGGTGACAGGCAAGCCTGCTGTAAGTCCTATAAAGAATTTACCGGAATCCAACACGCTTTTTTGGTAGGATTGTGACTGGCTTCTAAAAAGTCCTTCGGAAGGAACCGAAACAATATCTACAGAAACACCGTCTTTTTCCAGTAAATCACTGGCTTCAAAAAGGGTGCTTACTTCAGAGCCATTACCCAAAAGGATAATCTTAGCGTCTTTTCCTTTTTTCACTGTATAAGCGCCTTTTTTAGCACCTTGTGCCTGGGAAAATCTGTCTTCATGAGGTAAATCTGTAATACCCTGTCGAGATAATATTAAACCTGTTGGAGTGAAAGTATTTTCCAAAGCCATTTGCCAGGCTACTGTAGTTTCATGCGCATCGGCAGGGCGAAGTGCTAAAAAGCTTTTATTACCGGAATGGTTCTTAAGTTTTTCCATTAGCCTAATCTGCGCTTCCTGCTCAATAGGTTGGTGCGTTGGGCCATCCTCTCCCACTCTGAATGCATCATGCGTCCATAAATAAATGACCGGTAGTTCCATCAAAGCAGAAAGTCTTAATGCTGGCTTCTGATAATCAGAGAAAATAAAGAATGTACCTACTGCGGCGATTACACCACCATGTAACGCCATTCCATTGGCCATAGCAGCCATAGAAAACTCCGCAACACCTGCCTGCAGGAAATTGCCCTTAAAATTATGGTGACTAAAAGAAGTGGTCTTTTTCAGGAAACCATCCGTTTTATCACTATTACTTAAATCTGCAGAAGCTACAATGAGGTTTTCTACCTTATCAGCCAAAGCTGCCATCACTGCAGATGAAGCATCCCTTGAAGCTACATTCGCTTTCTGCGATATTTCAGAATAATCAATAGCAGGGGTTTTACCACTTAAGAATAGTGCTAGCTTCTCTGCTAATGCTGCATTTTCTTTTCTCCAGGCCCCTTCTGCTTCTTTTGCTATACCTGCTTCACCTCTTTTCTTCTCTAAAACAGATTTATAATAATCTTTCACCTCATCTGGCACTAAAAATGAATCTTTAGGGTCAGCACCTAAATTAGCCATGGTTTTTTCGTAAGAAGCTCCGGTTTTGCCGACAGGTTTACCATGCAATTCCACAGCTCCTTCATAAGAATTGCCATTTTCATCTACACAGCCTTTACCCATTATGGTTTTACCAATTATTAATACCGGCTTATCTTTTTCATTGTTGGCATCAGTTAAGGCTTTTCTTATTTCATCATGATTATGACCATCAATAGTAATAACCTTCCATCCCCAGGCTTCATATTTTTTAGCTGTATCTTCACTCGTTACATCATCAGTTTTTGTTGAAAGCTGCACATCGTTTGAATCAAAAAACATAATAAGGTTATTTAACCCTAAAAAGCCGGCTATTCTCCCTACTCCCTGCGATATTTCTTCTTGAATTCCACCATCTGATATGTAAGTGTAAATAGTATGATCCATCCAGCTACCGAAGCGTTCTGCCAAGAATTTTGCAGCCAAAGCGGCTCCAATTGCCATGGCATGACCCTGACCTAAAGGTCCTGAGGTATTTTCAATACCCCTATCCTTATCCACCTCTGGGTGACCGGGCGTAATTGACCCCCACTGCCTGAAGTTCTCCAAATCATATTTACTATAATTGCCTAGTAAATGTAATTGGCTATAAAGCATGGCTGAAAGGTGACCTGGATCAAGGAAAAAGCGGTCCCTGTTATGCCAGGTCATATCATCCGGATCAAATTTCAGAAATTCACTGTACAAAATATGCATAAAATCTGCACCGCCCATTGGGCCACCGGGATGTCCTGATTGTGCCTTTTCTACCATTGCAACAGATAAATATCTGATGGCGTCAGCACTTTGTAAGTCTACATTTTTTTTCATTATAATCGATTTTGAAAGAGTTGATAGTATACTTCGTTATGTCTTAATGATTCCTTAAAATTTCGAATATTAGTATCCTGATCGATCACTAAAGTCTCAATTCCAGCCATTTCAGCAAAGTCTTCGAAAATTTCGGTAGGTAAAGATTTACTAAAAACGGTATGATGAGCACCACCACCGTAAATCCAGGCTGCAGCTGCAATCTTTAATGAAGGCTTAGCCTCCCAAAGCACTCTGGCCACTGGTAAATTTGGTAAATCATGCTCCGGGCTCACGGCTTCAACTTCATTAATTAGTAAACGAAACCTGTTGCCCATATCAATTAGGGAAACATTAATGGCAGGACCAGAAGCAACATTGAATACCAACCTGGCGGGATCATCTTTTCCTCCAATAGATAATGGATGTACTTCACAACTAGGCTTTCCAGAAGCAATTGAAGGACAAATTTCTAACATATGAGATCCTAATACCCTCGATTTGTTTTTACCGAAATCGTAGGTATAATCCTCCATAAAAGAAGTACCCCCCTCTAAACCTTGCTCCATTACCTTGGAAGCTCTGAGTAATGCAGCCGTTTTCCAGTCGCCCTCAGCACCAAAGCCATATCCGGCTTCCATTAATCTTTGAGTAGCTATTCCCGGTAACTGTGGGAAGCCATGTAAATCTTCGAAAGTATCGGTGTAAGCTTCAAAATCTCCATCTTCCAAAAAAGCTTTCAATCCTAATTCTATCTTGGCCGCATCTCTCAGATTCTTACCATTTAATGTTTCTTTATCAATTGTATAGGTTTCGCCATAAATCTGCACTAAATCATCAATTTGTTGCTCTGTTACTTTATCCAGAAACTTTACCACATCACCAATACCATATCCATTCACAGAAAAACCAAATCTCATCTGAGCTTCTACTTTATCGCCCTCGGTAACGGCTACCTGACGCATATTATCGCCAATTCTGGCAACTTTAAGTGTTTGGAATGTATGCCAGCCAGCAGCTGCTCGTGTCCAGTAACCTAATTCTTTTCTAGCTTCTTCATCTTTCCAATGGCCCACCACAACTTTTCTATTTTTGCGCATACGTGTCATCATAAAACCAAATTCTCTGTCACCATGAGCCGATTGATTTTCATTCATGAAATCCATATCAATTTCATTCCAGGGAATTTCGTCATTATACTGGGTGTGGAAATGAGCTAATGGCTTTTGAAGTAATTGTAAGCCTTTGATCCACATTTTGGCAGGGGAAAAGGTGTGCATCCACACTACCATACCAATACAGTTTACCTGATTATTGGCGTCCTGACAAACCTTATAAATTTCATCAGGAGTAGTAGAAAGGCCTTTATAAACTATTTTTACAGGTATTTCGTGGCTGGCATCTAATGCCTCAGCTATTTCTTTTGAATGGTTGGCTACATTTTTCAGGGTTTCTTCACCGTATAAATGCTGGCTGCCAGTTACAAACCAAATTTCGTAATTTTTAATATCTCTCATTGTATTCATTAATTTTGTCCGTAATATGAATTTTTTCCATGTTTTCTTTCGTAATGCTTTTTAATCAAAGCATCTTTTAAACGGGGTGCTTTGGGGTTGATCTGCAGACTTATAAAAGCCATTTTACCCAGCTCCTCCAGTACTTTACTATTGTAAACTGCCTTTTGAGCATTTTTACCCCATGTAAATGGCCCATGGTTTCCAATAAGAATCATTTCCACTTCTTTATAGGAAAGTTTTTTATCTGCAAAGCAATCTAAAATTTGTTGACCTGTATTATGCTCGTAATCTCCTTGTATGAGTTCATCGCTCATCGGAGGAGCGCATGGAATATCTTCCGTCAAGTGATCAGCATGGGTAGTACCCATAATCGGGATATCCCGTTGCGATTGTGCCCAAGCTACTGAATAAGTGGCGTGCGTATGTGAAATACCGCCTATTTCAGGCCAATTTTTATACAAGTAAGCATGTGTTTTGGTGTCAGAGGAAGGTCTCATCTCGCCTTCAATCACATTATTATCAAAATCAAGTATCACTATATCCTCCTTTTTCAATACTTCATAAGGCACCCCACTGGGTTTAATAGCAAAAACACCTTTTTCCCGATCTACACAGCTCACATTGCCGAAAGTATAAATCACTAAATCAAGCTTAGGAAGCATCATATTGGCTTCGTAGCATTCTTCTTTTAAAGCTTTATATTCTGACATAATCTTATTTTTCTATTGTTGACTGCTCTATATATGCACCGAAGGATTTGTATTTAGCAAATTGCTTTTCATAATAGCCTACATTTTCTTTAATAGGCAAATAAGTTTTATCAAAACCATTTCCCATCATTTCAGATGCCTTGCTCACTGTTGGGTAAATTCCTGATGCCACTGCAGCATACATAGCTGCACCTAATGCAGGAGCTTGTTCTGATACAGCAATTTTTATTGGCCTGTCTAAAACATCAGCCAACGTTTGCATAATAAACTTAGATTTTTTGGCAACTCCACCAATTCCTACTACTGATTTTATTGATACGCCCTCCTCTTCAAATCTATTAATGATTTCCTTAGCTCCATAACAAATTGACTCTACTAAGGCACGGAAAATTACTGGTGCCTTGGTACCTAAACTTAAATTCATGATAGCTCCTCTTAATGCTTGGTTGGCATCTGGTGTTCTTCTTCCATTCACCCAATCCAAAGCGATAGGTGAGGTTTCTGACATTGGCGTTTTTGCTGCCTCATCTGATAGCTCCGCAATCATTTTATCTTTAAATAAAGTGATTTGCTCTGCATTTACACCATTATCAGATTCTTCTAATTTATTTAAAGGCCATGATAATACATCAATATACCATGCCAACAAATCACCAAAAGCTGACTGACCAGCCTCTAAGCCTACCATTCCTGGAATAACAGAGCCATCTACCTGTCCGCAGATTCCCTTTACTGTATTTTTACCGATAATGTCAGTAGGAGAAACTATAATGTCGCAGGTGGAAGTACCCATCACTCTAACAAGGGTGTTTTCCTTCACTTCTGCCCCAACAGCTCCTGCATGGGCATCAAAAGTACCAACTGCTACTACACAATCGGTTGAAAGACCGAGTTTTTGGGCCCATTCTTCATTCAGATTTCCGGCAGGTAAATCAGAAGTATAAGTTTCTGTATAAAGGTTTTTCTTTACTTCTACTAAATAAGGGTCTAAAGCTGCGAAAAAGGCATCTTCCGGCAAACCGCCCCAGCTCTCGTGCCATAAAGCTTTATGACCTGCTGCACAACGGCTTCTTTTAAATTCATTTAAGTTATTATCTCTTACCAATAAGTAAGTCATATAATCACAATGCTCTACCCAAGAATGAGCAGCATTTTTAACTGCTTCATCTTCTCTTACTATATGCAATATTTTAGCCCAAAACCACTCAGAAGAATAAATACCACCTACATATTGCATGTAATCTGGTCCATCCCAGTTAGCTGCCAACTGATTCATCTCTTCCGCTTCTTTTATAGCGGTATGATCCTTCCATAAAACCATCATCGCATTTGGATTTTCCTCAAATCCTTTCAATAATGACAGAGCTTCACCTTTTTCATTTACTGGTATGGGAGAAGAACCAGTAGTATCAATACATATACCTTTTACTAAAGAAGGATCAATGCCAGAATCCTTAAGCACTCCTTTAATGGTGTTTTCTGTTCCTTCGATGTGATCTAAAGGATGCTGACGGAAACGATTGCGGGCAGGGTCACAAAATTGTTGATTTTTCCATCTTTTATACCAACTAACATTACTGGACAGTGTAGTACCATTATCGGTATCTACCAAGACAGCTCTCACTGAGTCCGTCCCAAAGTCTAAACCTATCACATATTTTTTATCCATTCTTAGAATTTTATTTATTAATTAACAAATGTTTAAAACATCAGTCTAAATCACTTTAAATATTCAATTTTCGAATTATTTGAAATTTATCGTCATTATGACGTTTATTAATAATCAGCAATATACAGTTAATTATTTTTATTTGAAACGTAAGGCATTATTTTTACAAAAAACTTTATCAGATAATGCTTAAAATTAAAAATTCTGTAGTAAGTAGTAAATACAAGAATCAGGAGCCTATATTATTGGCCGTAGATTGTATAATCTTTGGTTTCGACCACGAGGGCCTTAAACTTTTAATCTTCAAAAGAGAATTTGAGCCTTTGGCCGGTAAATGGTCATTAATTGGAGATTTTGTAAATAATGATGAAAATGTTGAGGATGCTGCTTATAAAGTATTGAAAGAAACCACAGGATTAGAATCACTTTATGTAGAACAGTTACACGCTTTTGGAAAAATTGAAAGAGATAATGGCGGTAGAGTGGTCTCTATTGCTTATTGGAGCTTAATTAAACTAAATGATGAGAATAAAAATTTAAATGTGGCAAATCATGTAGCTAATTGGGTGGATATTAATAAAGTGCCAAAATTAATTTTAGACCATAACGATATGGTGAAAATGGCTTTGGGCAGGCTTCAAGAAAAAGCTCGATTCCGGCCCATTGGTTTTGAGCTCTTACCTGATAAATTTACTTTACCACAATTACTTAGTTTATACGAAGCTATTTATCAAACTAACTTTGACGACCGTAATTTTAGAAGAAAAATAATTAAGACTGGCTTATTGATCAAACTGGACGAAAAAGATAAATCTACTTCGAAAAGAGGCGCTTTGCTTTATAAATTCGATTACCAACAATATAATAGACTCTCCAAAGATGGCTATTTATTTGAACTATAATATTTTAAAATGAAACAAATAGGACTACTTTTTGACATGGATGGGGTAATCGCCCATACCAATCCACACCACAAGGCAGTAATTAAAGATTTCTGCAAAAAATATGAAGTAGAGGTAAGTGATGAATTTTTGGAAGAGAAAGTGTATGGCAGAACCAATAAAGAATGGATTCCAGAGATTTTTGGTGAAATTTCAGATACCCAATTAAAAGAGTTTGCAGATGAAAAGGAGCAGCTTTTTAGGGATGCATATCAACCTGACTTAAAACCTGTAGAAGGCTTAATATCCTTTCTTAATGAGATGAAAGCTGCAGGTATACCGATGGTGGTTGGAACTTCAGCACCTTACGAAAATGCAGATTTCATATTATCAGGCTTAGAAATAAAAGATTACTTTGCTGCTATTTTGAGCTCCTCAGATGTTACTGTTGGCAAACCACACCCGGAAATTTATTTAAAAGCAGCTGCAGCCATCAATTTATCACCTGAATATTGCATTGTACTAGAAGATTCATTGGCTGGCGTTAAAGCTGGTAAATCTGCTGGTGCTAAAGTTTTAGGAATTACCACTACCCATTTACCCTCTGAATTAGCAGCCTGTGATATAGTAATTACTGATTTTAAGGATTTACATCTTGAAGATTTAACTAATTTATTTTAGTTATTTTTCTGCAAGCTTTTAAGGTATAGTTTTTCAACTTTCTCTCTGGCCCATGGCGTTTTCCTGAGAAAGGTTAAGCTGGATTTAATAGAGGGATTAGTGTTAAAACTATTGATTCTAATTCTATCACCTAATTCATCCCAACCATATACTTCCACTAAATGCTCTAAAATAGCCTTTAGCGTTATTCCATGAAGCGGATTATTGGGTTGTTGTTCAGGCATGATATTATCAGTTAAGTTCCTAATCTCATTCAAAAAGAGAAAAAGCACCTGCTAACAGGTGCTTTTCAATTAATTCTTCGCTACATGTGATAAATTATAACAAATCGTTGGTTTTACGAACAGCATCAGCACTTTCTTTCAGCTTTGCTTTTTCCGCATCATCCAATTCAATTTCTACAATTTCCTCCACACCATTTCTTCCGATTATAGCAGGTGCTCCTAAACAGATATCCTTCAAGCCATACTGACCATCTAAAAATACCGAACAAGGGAACATTTTTTTACTGTTTAATGCAATAGCCTGAACCATTGCTGAAACTGCCGCACCTGGAGCATACCAAGCAGATGTTCCTAATAATTTGGTTAGTGTTGCACCTCCTACTTTCGTTTCTTCTAAAACGTACGATAATTTATCTTCGCTTAAAAATTTAGAAACCGGCACACTGTTTCTTGTTGCTAACCTGGTTAAAGGAATCATACCTGTATCGCTGTGTCCGCCAATTACCATTCCATCAACATCAGATGCCGGGCAATCTAAAGCTTCGGCTAATCTATATTTGAAGCGGGCAGAATCTAAAGCTCCCCCCATTCCAATAATTTTATTTTTAGCGAGTCCGGTTGCCTTATGAGTAAGGTAAGTCATGGTATCCATTGGGTTAGATACAACAATGATGATTACATTAGGAGAATGCTTAATTAAATTCTCTGCTACAGATTTCACTATTCCAGCATTTGTAGAGATCAACTCTTCCCTTGTCATTCCAGGTTTACGCGGTATACCAGAAGTGATTACAGCTACATCACTATCTGCAGTTTTGGAATAATCATTTGTAATACCTGTTATTTTGGTATCAAAGCTATTTAAAGAAGCGGTTTGCATCAAATCCATTGCTTTACCTTCTGCAAAACCTTCTTTAATATCTAACAATACTACTTCAGAAGCAAAATCTTTAATAGCAATATACTCTGCACAGCTGGCACCTACTGCCCCTGCTCCTACTACGGTAACTTTCATTTTATATATTTTATAAGTTAAACAATCAATTAATTCAATTCAAATTTACAAAAAAGATCATCCACCCATGAATAATTGTCATGAATAGTTTACTCAATCAATCTTTTCTTATTTTTTAACGCCTCCAAATGCTTATTTTGTTACTTTACCATAAACTTGCCCTAAATCGAAAAATCCAAAATTATTTTTATAGGAAGAAAAAAGCCTACTCATATAATCATTTTGTTGATTTAAATACGACTCCAACATTTTCGCTTTAGTCTTAGGATGTTGATCAAAAATTTCGAAAATGTTAATTTGAGGGATTACATAAATTTTAGCAACCTCACTGGAAACAATGGAATTGTAAATTCTTTTAGAATCAGGCACCAATGTGTTATCCCCGAAAGATTTATTCTCATGAAGTGTGCCTAATTCTTCAAACCTATCTCTTATATCTATACTCAAGGTAATTCTCCCTTCTTTTAAAAGGTACAACGCATGGCTGGGATCCCCACGAAAAAAAACTACTTCATTTTCCTTATAAAGCCGCATGTGCATGGATGGAATAAAGTAAGATAGTTGTTCAAAGTTCAGTTGTTCAAAGAGTGCAATTCCTTTCAAAAATTGAAAAAACTCAATCTCCTTATCAGTATAGGATCTTTTAAACGGATTAATTAATTTCATTTGTAATAACATTATTTAGTTACAAAAAATAAATAACCGAGGTATTAAAAGGTAAATAACAAAATCATATCCCTTCATATCCCATTTATTATCTCATGGTACTCTAATCGTAAAACACTAGATGTTTGTTCAGTAATTTTATAATTCTCAGAAATCCTTCTATTAATTAACCAAACTATTTCTCCATCAGATTCCAAAACTAATTGTTTTTCTTTTGCTGGCATTGAAATTTTATCATCAATTAAGATGTCACTTATTTTTTTATAACCTCGCATCCCCAAAGGCTTCATTCTATCCCCCTCTTTCCATGTTCTAAGAATGATAGGCTCATTTAATAAATTAAAATCTACCATAGCAATATTACTAGCAACCCCCTTTTTTAAACTAGGCTTATTTATTATATCCCAATGCAGCTGATGACCCGCTTTTCCTTTCTCCACTTTTACTCTTCCATTTTGTTCTTTAAAGATTAATTGTAAAAACACTTTATCATTATCATCCTTTGGGCTTAAAATCAGATATTCCCGATCTACCGATAAAACATATTGCTTTCCCTCAAGGTAGGCTCCAGATTGCTTAAATGTAAATGCAGATAATTGTTGCAAGGTAAAATCATAAGGTTTTAAAAACTCCGATAAATAAATTACTCCAAATTTTAAGTTTAATATTTTTTTATTGATGAAGATTGTATCCGCCTTGCTTTTTAAATATTCTTCTTTTAAACCATCAATTTTCTCTGTAAATGCGGACTCTGCAGCTCTCAACCTGAGTGAACTGGTATTAAACCCTTCAAATAAATTAGGGTTCTGTGCTTTCAGGTGGGGAATTACGTGATGTCTTATGTCATTCCTTTTATAGTCATCAGACTGATTAGAAATATCTTCTCTCCATTTGATATTATTGAGCCTGGCAAATTGAATAATAGAGATTTTATCGGTAAACAACAATGGCCTTGCTACATTCTTTGATAATGGTAAAATTCCTCTTAGTCCTTTAATGCCAGTCCCCCTTGTTAGATTTAAAAGTGCAGTTTCAAAAGAATCTTCCGCATGGTGGGCAGTTAGTAACTTAGTGTAATTATACTCTGCTGATAACTCAGAAAACCAATTATATCTTAACTCTCTGGCCTGCATTTGAGTGGAATGCCCTTCGCTGGATTTGCCTTTTTGCACAACTACTCTCCTAACATGACAAGTCACATTCAATTCTTTCGCTAAATCTTCAACAAATTTCTGATCTAACTCTGAATCATTTCCTCTTAATTGAAAATTCATATGCGCTAAAGAGAATTTATAACCAGATTGAAGCAATAAGTGAGCTAAAACCACTGAATCGACCCCACCACTAATGGCTAGAAGCAAATGATCTTCTTTTTTAAATAACTTTTCTTTGTCTATAAAATCTAAAAATGAATCTGTTAGCATAATTCTTTGTTAAAATCTGTAGTTTTGCACAGATTTTGCTACATGCAATCAAAAGTAAAAGTATGAAGTTCCAGCGAATAATATTATTAAGCTTACTATTAATCTCCTCATTTTCTCTTTATGCTCAGCGTAATGGAGTAAAGTATGGTTCTGAAGGCTATTCAGAAACAGTAAATAAAGGGAAAGACGGCTTCACACGCTTAGTGAAAAATGTTTGGTTCGATATTAAAGAAAAGGATACTTATATAACAGGTGATTCCTCCCTGTATTATGATAAGCAAGGCATCATGATCGTTTTTGGCAATGTGCGGATAAAAAAAGGCGATTCTGTAAATATTACTGCCAAAAGGTTGAATTATTATATGAAAGATAATAAGGCTGAGCTAAGAAACAATGTGGTTTATACTGACAATAGAATAAGGCTCACAACTAATTACCTTGATTATTACACTGATACAGAAGATGCTCAATTTTATAATGGTGGTACTATTGTAGATGGTGAAACAACTTTAAAAGCACAAGATGCTTACGTAATCAATGCTGAAAACCTGATAAAATTTTACACTAATGTTGACTTGAAGAGTTCGGAATATGACCTAAAAACTGACACACTTTTTTATGATCAAATAACAAAAATTGCTACTACATACGGCCCCACAAAAACAATCATGAAAGATGGAGAGGTGATTGATGCCAAAGAAGGTGGCGTTTTTTATACCGATTCAAAGCAAGTGAAATATATTTCAGGAAAGATTACTACTGAAAATTATGATATTTTTGGAGACGATTTATTTTTTGATGACCTAAAGCAAGAGTCAAGGGCTAGCGGCAATGTAAGAGTAATTTCAGAAAAAGATAATATCATTATTTTAGGAGATGAAGCTACAACAAAGGAAGAATCTGGAATCACTAAAATTTGGGGTAACCCTGTAATGAAGCAAATGGTGGAAAATGATACTTTGTATATGACTGCTGACACTTTAATATCTATTGACTCAAAAGTAGATTCACTGAGTAGATTATTAGCCTACAAAAACGTGAAAATCTTCAAACAAGATATGCAAGGTGTAGCTGATTCTATGGCCTATATGATGTTAGATTCAGTAATTTTCCTATATCAGGATCCCGTATTATGGAGTGACGGCAATCAAATTACCGCGGATACTGTTTCCATCGAAATGATTAATGGCAAGGTAGATAAAATGAATATGAGAAGTAGAGCCTTTACCATCAATCAGGACACGGTCCTCAATTTCAATCAAATAAAAGGCAGGGATATGACAGCTTTCTTTAAAAATGATGAAATGGACAAAATAATGGTTTATGGGAATGGAGAGAGTATATATTTTGCCATTGACGAAGAAGAACTGTCTTTAATTGGTATGAATAAAATCCTATGTGCGAATATGAAAATTCAGTTCATAGAAGGTCAAATGAACGATATTACCTTTTATAAAGACCCGGATGGCAGATTTATACCCCCTCACGAGATAGAGGAACCGGAGACACGGTTGAAAGATTTTATGTGGCATATAGAAAGAAAGCCTGAACTTAAAGATGTTTTAGGTAAATATGCACCTAAACAAGTTTCTGAAGAGAAAGAACCAACCCCTACTTTTCAGGAGCCAGACCCAACCAAACTAACCAAAGAGATAAACAAAATCAATTCAAACGAACAAAAAAAGTAAATATTATTTAGCAGGTAATATTTATATCGGTTTTAGTTGGTATTTACGATTAAAATATTATATTTTTACCTTAATGAATATAATTATATGCCAATAAACTAAATGAGATTTTTACTTACCATCTTTCTAATTCTTCAGATAGCCTCCATGAGCTTCTCTCAGGATTTCTCAGTGGTAAATATTGAATCTTCCCTCCTGGTGCCGCATCAAAAAACTATTACAAGTACCTTTTTCGTTAAAAATTATACAAATACCAACAAGTCTTTTATATTATCTCTGAAAGGTTCTTTCTCTCAGGGTGGAAGTACTGCAATGCTATGTTATAATGGAAATTGCGATAGCAAAAGAATAGAAATCAATATTGGACCTAATGAAGCATCTGATGAAATTGAAATAAAATTTACAGGTGGTTTATCTAGCTATAAAAGTAATGTACAACTTGAAGTGAATGACCGGGAAAGCATTAACTCGATTACAAATGATATTTTCATTGAAGTAACAGATTCACAAAAAGAAGATGTTTTCTACAGTAAGGAAGGGGTGCTTGTTAGTAACTTCTATCCAAACCCTGCGATCAAATTTGCCAACATGGAATATAAATTAAAGCCCTACCAAACTAATGCTAAAATAATTCTGCAAAATGTTTTAGGCAGCCAGGTAAATGTGTATAAATTAGATCCAAGAGACAATAAATTGCGCCTACTTACTGAAGATATGACTCCGGGTATATATTTTTACACCTTATTTATAGAAGAAGAAGGTTTAGCTACTCGCAAATTAATTGTAAAAAGATAAACTTCTATCCAATCTTTTAATATCCTTTTCGTTTCAAAATAAATTGCTCATTACGTAAAACAAATGTATCTTTGCACCCTTATGCATATTTTGAAAAAGAATATACTTTTATTACTCATTATAGTCATCGGATTAAGCGCATGTGGCGATTTCCGAAAAATCCAAAAAAGTGATGACTGGAAAATGAAATACGAAGCTGCCATCAAGTATTATGAGGAAGAGGATTATTATAGATCTTCCATTTTATTTGAGCAGATTTTACCTATTATAAAAGGTTCTGCAGAAGCAGAAAAGGCAAACTTTTTGTATGCTTATACCTATTATTATCAGGAACAATATTTATTGGCTTCTCATTATTTTAAAATATTTTACGATACTTATAATAGAAGCGAATACGCTCAGGAAGCAAGGTTTATGTTTGGCTATTCCTTGTATCAAGAATCGCCAAGGTATAATTTAGAGCAAACCAGCACCAAGGAGGCTATTGTAGCACTACAAAGCTTTATTAACAGATATACTGAATCAGAATTTGTTCCTAAAGCAACTGCTGCATTGGACGATCTACAAGTGAAGTTAGAGCAAAAAGCTTATGAAAAAGCCCTGCTATACTATAAGTTAAGAAAATTCCAAAGTGGTCCTTTTTTAAAAGCTGCCATCGTAGCTTTTGATAATTTTCAAGATGACTACCCGGATAGTGATTATATTGAAGAGATCAGATATTATGAAATAGAGGCTAAATTTAAATTAGCGGAAGTGAGTATCCCTTCATTAAAAAAAGAACGTTATAATGAAACTATTCAGTTCTATCAGGACTTTATAGAAACTTATGATACCAGCACGTACATGAAAAGTGCTGAAAAAATTTACGAAGATTCAATAAACGAAATAAGAAAGTTAAATACATAATATATGGCAAATCCATCAATTACAACAAGAAGTACACAAGAGTTAGTAAAAGAAACAGGTAATATTTACGAAACTGTTGCAGTAGTTTCTAAAAGAGCCAGACAGCTTTCAAGTAATATGAAAGAAGAATTAAGCAATAAATTAGCTGAATTTGCTTCAACAGTTGATAATCTTGAAGAAATTTTTGAAAACAGAGAGCAAATTGAAATCTCTAAGTTTTACGAAAGAATGCCAAAGCCTACGATTTTGGCAATGGAAGAATTTCTTGAGGATAAACTATACTACAGAAAAAGAGATCTGGAAGAAGATAAATCTTAATTGTATCCTTTGTTAAAAGGTAAAAAAATAATTTTAGGTATAACGGGTAGTATTGCTGCATACAAAACAGCTATACTTGCCCGTTTATTGGTTAAAAGCGGTGCAGAAGTTCAGGTGATATTAAGTGATTCAGCCCATGAATTTGTTACACCACTCACTTTAAGTACCCTATCTAAAAATCCTGTTTTATCAGATTTTGTTAAAGATAAAACAGGTACATGGAATAACCACGTTGATTTGGGCCTTTGGGCCGATTTAATAATAGTAGCACCCGCAAGTGCCCATACACTTGCAAAATGCGTCAATGGCATTTGTGATAATCTTTTAATAGCTACTTACCTATCGGCGAAATGCCCGGTTATGTTTGCACCGGCAATGGACTTGGATATGTATGCTCACCCCTCCACTGCTAATAACATTAAGATACTCCTTTCTTATGGCAATATCATATTAGAAGCTAATTCAGGTGAATTAGCTAGTGGTTTACAAGGTAAAGGAAGAATGCAAGAGCCTGAGCAGCTGATGGAGCGAATTGAATTGTTTTTCAACACAAAAAAAAACTTTAAAAACAAAAAGGTTTTAATTACAGCTGGCCCCACCCACGAAGCTTTGGATCCTGTTCGGTTCATTGGAAATAATTCATCAGGAAAAATGGGCTATGCTGTGGCGGCTTCTTTTGTTAATCAGGGTGCAGATGTAATTCTTGTTTCTGGTCCTACAAACCTGGCTGCCCCTTCAGGAATCAAAGAATATGTATCTATTCGCTCTGCCGCTGAAATGTTAGAAGCAGCTCAAAAGCATTTTCCACAAATGGATATAGCAATTATGGCTGCTGCAGTAGCAGATTACCGCCCGAAAGAAATTGCGCAACAAAAAATTAAAAAGAATGATAGCTCAATGAGCATTGAGCTGGAAAAAACAACCGATATAGCTAAAACCCTTGGCGAAACAAAAGCTAAAAATCAATTATTAATTGGGTTTGCGCTGGAAACAGAAAATGAAGAGCAAAATGCTATACGTAAACTGCAAAATAAAAACTTTGATTTAATCGTTCTCAATAGTCTTAATAATCCGGAATCAGGCTTCAATTACGATACTAACCAGGTGAAAATATTTGGTAAGGATGGTTTACGGTTTGAGTCGCAACTGGCACCAAAAACAGCCATTGCAGATATAATTTTAGATCAAATAAACCTACTAGCATGAGGCAACTTAGTTTAATATTTTTGTTTTTAGTATCCGGCTCTAACTTGCTTTCACAAGATTTACTATTCGAAGTAAAAGTAGATGCTTCTACCGTAAATACATCCGAAACCAGGATTTTCACCAACATGGAAAATTCATTTAACCAATTTTTTAATGAAAGAAAATGGATGAATGAAGATATTAAATTATATGAAAGAGTAAAAGCTGTGATGGCTATCAATATTACAGACATTCCCAGGACGGGAAGATTTGGTGGTCAAGCTCAGGTTCAATCTGTACGGCCTATCTATGGAAGTGCCTACGAATCTGTTATGATTAATCTGGCAGATAGAAAACTTAATTTTGATTTTACAGAATCACAACCCCTCATTTACACACCTAACAGCTTTAATGATAACCTTGTAAGTATCATGGCATTCTATGCTAATTTATTTCTTGGATTAGATTACGATAGCTATTCTAAATTAGGAGGTCAAAGTTATTATGATGAAGCCTTGAATATAGCCAGATCGGCCCAGCAACAAAATACTGGGGCAGGTTGGGAGCAGTTTGGAGACCAAACAAGCAGATATGCTCTCATTCAATCTATAATGAATGCCCAATTAGAGCCCGTAAGAGAGGCTTTGTATTTATACTACAGACAAGGGCTGGATATTATGCATAAAGATCCGGAAGCTGCACGAGCCTCCATTCTGGAAGCATTAAAAAATATTCAGAAAGCCAACAAACTCAATCCTAATGCTCCTTTTTTAGTGGTTTTAATTCAGTCTAAGTCTGAAGAAATAACCCAAATATTTACAGAGGGAGACCTTCAGTTGAGAAGAGAGGCCTATGAAATTATGCGAGAAATAGCACCTGCTAATTCTGAGAGATATGAGGTGATGATAAAATAGATTAGTACCTTTAAAAGCATAAATTTTTATTTAAATTTGGCTTTGAATCAATAAAGAATTCAATCAATATGCTGCAAAAGCTCCTTATTAAAAACTATGCGCTGATTAAAGAGCTGGATATTAATCCTTCCAAAGGATTAAATACCATCACCGGTGAAACAGGGGCCGGCAAATCTATCATGTTAGGGGCTGTAGGTCTTTTAATTGGTAAAAGAGCCGATACCAAGGTTTTGTACGAGGATGACAAAAAATGCGTAGTAGAAGGCGTTTTCTTGATCAGTGATTATAATTTGAAAGCATTTTTTGAGGAAGAGGAGCTTGACTATGAAAAAGAATGTCTGATCCGAAGGGAAATTAGTGCCAGTGGAAAATCCAGGGCCTTCGTAAATGACACACCGGTAACCTTAGATGTGCTCAAAAAGCTGGGAGAATCACTCATGGATATCCACTCACAACACGAAACTTTACTACTGGGTGATCAAGATTTCCAACTACAAATTATTGATGCTTATGGTCAATCTCAGCAGCTTTTAGCCAGTTATCAAAGTATTTACGAAGGCTTTGTAAAAGCTAAAAAAGCATTGAAAAAATTCAAGGAAAATGTTGATAGCCTGCAGCAGGAAAAAGACTATAATCAATTTCTATTTGATGAATTAGATAAGGCACAATTCAAGGAAGGTGAGCAGGAAGAGTTGGAAAGCTCTTTGGAAATGCTTGAAAATGGGGAGCAGATTCAACAAAAATTAAGTGAAGGCTATAATGCACTGGATCAGTCGGAATTTGCAGTAAATATTGTTTTACATGAGGCCGTTGAAGCGCTAAAAAGCATTCACTCCTATAATAATACCTATAAAGAACTTTTTGAGAGACTTAATAGTGCCTTTATTGAAGTGCAGGATATAGCTAAAGAAGTGGAAATTGAGAATAACCAATTTGAACACGATCCTGCCCTACTCAGACAAACACAGGAAAGATTGAGTTTAATTTACCAATTACAACAAAAACATAAGGTTGATAGCATTAGAGATCTTTTAAGTATAAAAGATGAGCTGGAAAATAAATTATTAGCTGCTGAAAGTGCAGATGGTGATTTAGATAAACTTAATGAACAAGTAAAAGAGCTAACGAAAAAATTACAGGATTCTGCGCTTATTTTAAGCAAAAACAGGACTAAGCAATTTCCTTTATTAGAAAAGGAATTGACAGCTTTATTGGCTGATTTAGGGATGGGAGATGCTACCATTCAAATTACCAATCAAAAGAAAGAAGCAGATAAAACCGGTATAGATGACATTAAAATACTTTTCAGCGCTAACAAAGGAATAGCACCACAGCCGTTGAAAAATGTAGCCTCAGGTGGTGAATTTTCCAGATTAATGTTTGCTCTCAAGTATATTATGGCAGATAAAATTGCCTTGCCTACTATCATTTTTGATGAAATCGATACAGGGATTTCTGGTGAAATCGCTATTAAAATGGTGCATATGATGCGTAGAATGGCTGAAAATCATCAGGTAATTACCATCAGTCACTTACCTCAAATAGCCGCTAAGGGTACTCATCATTATTTTGTCTATAAAGATAATTCCGCAGATAAATCAATGAGTAAAATTAAACTGCTTTCAGATGAAGAACGTTCTTTAGAAATTGCCAAAATGATCGGAGGAGACAATCCTAGTGAGTCTGCATTACAAAGTGCTAAGGAGTTACTGCTTAATTGAATTACCCCAGCAAGAGGTTACAACCACGAATATCTGAATGGTCGAATCTGCCAAAGATCTGAAAAGAGCCATCCTTATTAACTGAACCCATATCTTTTGTTTCTATAAAAGCACAACTATCAATATTGGCCAAATCTATTATGTTAACTCCACCAGTCTTAGTAGAAACTTCCTCCACATGAAATGGATCATTTACTTCGCGAATTAATAATTTCATACTTCTGGATGGGTGGAATATCCCATCTCCCTTACTATAACTTTGAGAAAGCAATTCAGTCATCCCGTATTCAGAATGTATTTTATCTACATTTAGCCTCTCTCCTAGATAAGCGTGCAAAGCTTCCCTAATCATCTCTTTCCTTCTACCCTTCATTCCACCTGTTTCCATTACAATGCAACCGGAGAAATCAGAATTGAACTTTTCTGCTAAATCCAGTAAAGCAAAGCTCACCCCCCAAATAATAATTTGTTTAGGTTTAGGTGATTTCTTTAGCTCTTCTACTTTTTTTACAAGCGCCTGATGGTCATATAAATAAAAATCGGAGTCAGTGGATCCGGTTTTTTTAATAAAATAGTCTACCATTGCAATTAGGGAGGAGTTTCCTCTTTCTAAATAAGAAGGTAATAAAGCTAAAATCACATAATCATTAATATTGGAATATTGCTCTTCAAAAATAGCAAGACTATTTCTCAAATAGGCATTCATATTTCGAACATAATGCCTACTTAATTGCTCTGAACCTGTTCCACTACTCTCAAAAATACCTTCGAATTTTTCATTTTCTAAGGCTTGATTAATAATGGCGTGATTTTTGAAGAATTCTATCGGAAGGAATGGAATTTTATTGAGTTGATTTACCTTATTAATATCAATACCTCTATAATTTACATATTTATTATATAAGGAATTGTTAGTATATTGAAATCGAAAAAGAGATAAAGCAATATTTGTAAAATTTTGAGGATTTACTGTATCAATTTGATTAAAAAAACGTTCTCTTTCCGTCATATAATTAATTTTATGCGCAACAAATTTAAAAATAACATAAGCCATCTCATACTTTCGGCTCCTTTATTATTACTGGCTTTCATTTTTATGGGCTGCCCTGAACCCCCTGAGTTTGAAAATACGCCTCGGATTAAATTCGAAAATTTAGAGTTTTCAACAAGACAAAATGAGGATCAGCCTAACATAGTCGAAGATGTTTTAACCTTAACTATTTATTTTGAAGATGGAGATGGGGATTTAGGATTAAGTGATAGAGATCAGGAACCAGCATATTTTGCCTTATTAAATGAAAATAATGAATTAATTTTTATAGGTAGTCAACCAAATTTACCTCCTTACAGTCCACTTAATTGGCTGGCAGTCTCTGAAAATGATACGCTTGAGACGGTTAGGGGAAGAAATGGGATTTTAGATGTTTTTGTAACTGCTGATACATTTTTAATAGAAAGAAATGAAAGTTATTATAACATCTTTATCAAAACATTCTATCAACCTCCTGGCGAAAATGATTTTATAGAGTTTAAGTGGGAGGAGGCACCATATTTTCAAACCTTTAATGGCCGTTTTCCAATACTGAATACGGAAGATTACTCCAGACCAATCAACGGGACCTTATCTTATAATTTAGTAAGTTTAGGCTTTAGAGGGATATTTAGAAATTATCCAATGTATATTGAAACCTACATAATAGATAGGGCAGGAAATAAGAGTAATGTTATACAAACAGAGACGATTCAATTGGCAGAATAATACTAACCCTCATTATTTATTTGGGTTTTCTATTATTTGATTGATTTGCTTACTTATTTTGGCTCCTTCAGTGAGCGTCATCATATGAGATCCGTTTTCGACTAGATAATAAGGGTCACTTATATTTTTTATGGGAATAGTATGATCATTGTCCCCATGAATATGATAAATTTTACTGAAATTTTCCTTTCGATTCCATCCAATAATCATATCAACAGTACGCTGCATGTATAGGGGCTTTTTTTGCTTTAACATGCTTTTAAATGTCTCCTTATTTTTGCTTCTGTCTGGCTCTACAATAGGTTGCATAATTTTGGCTCCGGTTGTAAGTAGAAAAGCAGGGACAACTTGATAAATAGGAATAATTTTCTGGAAATTATACCTAAAAGGCAGCTCATTACTATTTTTTGCACTGGAAATAATGATAGTTAACTCGGGTTTTATGAGTTCGCTCAGCTCAACACAAATCATCCCTCCTAATGAAACCCCCACTAAAGCATAATGCTGGGTTGTATCAATTTCTGGTATTAAAGATTGCGCAAATTCCTTCATAGACATTCCTTCCTCAGGAGTGCCATAGGAAATGATAGTTGTATCTACATTGGTAGGCCAGCTTAAAGAGTCGAATAACCGGTAATCGCTACCTTGCCCGGGGAAAAGATAAACATGGAATTTATCCTGAGCCGATAAAACGAAAATATCAGGCATCATTACAACTAAAATGAACACAAGATATATTTTGAAGAAATTCATAACCTTAAAATATGTTAATAATTAGCGCATTACAAAACTTGAACCCTCAATATTTCATTCACTGGAAATCAATAGAATCCACCGATCCTACCTCCCCAACTTCTATCTTCCTGTTCCTCAGGTAATGATTGGCCCACACCAAATTTCTTTAGGTTGTAGGTAAATGTAAGCAATAAGTAACGTGTTAAAACCTTTGTTTGCGTGTCGTCAATATAGGATTCAGTAACAGTTCTACTAATATTGGTATTTTGATTTAGTAAATCCTAAACTGTCACTCTAATATCTGCATTTTTATCTTTAAGGAATCTATAGCCAATGCTGGTATTTAAAAGTGAAAACTGCTAATTAAAATCATCTCCTAAGCTCTTGTATTGACTATGATTATAATCGACATTAAAAATAACCTTCTCTTTCGTCAGTGGAAAACAAAAAAGTAGTAACCATACTACAACGTGAAATACTATCTGAGTAATTTTCCTATTTGCTTTAAAGCAACATTCTTTTCTTTCAGCATTACAATTTTTTTAACCTGCTACAAAGATTCCTAAAAGGAAATGTATTTAAAAATGAAATAGAAGAACGGCCCAATTTTGCAGACGAATTGTTCATTTCATCCAAAATAAATACTCTAGATAAGAGTTATTTGAAAAGTCTGTTATTTAATCTCCAATAAAATAAGCGAAGCATAAATAAATTACTATTTTTGAACTTTGTAATATGACCAAAGAAAAAAAATATAGAAAAAAGAAGAAACTGGGGAGTTATCCTTTCCTGAGTGTGGTATTCAGTATGACTTTAGCATTGTTTGTTTTGGGACTTTTTGCACTGTTATTAGCAACTACGAATTCTTTAACCAATGTTATCCGTAAAAATGTAGAAATGCAGATTTACCTAAATTCCGGACTTTCCGAACCTGAAATGACTCGGATCAATAAATCTCTTTCGGCAAAGGAATATGTATTAAAAGAAGAGGACGCTGCTCAAATTAACTTCATTTCAAAAGAGGTAGCAGCAAAAGAATTTATTGAAGAAACAGGTGAAGATTTTATGAAATTTTTAGGAGATAATCCTTTAAAGGACGCTTATGTCATCAAAATCAATCCTGTTTACCATTCCAATGAAGCAATGTTAGAGATCAAGGAGGATATTCTAAAGCTTAATGGGGTTTTTGAGGTGGTTTACACCAATAATATGATTCAAAGCATCAATGAGAATATCACTAAAATTAGTTTAGTATTGTTGGGGGTTGCTATCATTTTATTTCTTGTAATTAGTATTCTTATCAACAATACAATTAAATTAGCTTTATTTTCTCAACGTTTTTTAATAAGAAGTATGCAGTTGGTGGGTGCCACTAAAGGTTTTATTAGAAAGCCATTTATCATCAATTCAATGCTTTATGGGCTTATTTCAGGTGTTATTTCCTCAGCTATGCTTTATACATTATTAGAATACGGAAACACAAAAATTGATGGGCTTACTGCCTTACAAAATCAGGAAGTTCTCATAACCATTTTTGTAGGATTAATAATTGTTGGAATGATAATAGCAGCTTTAAGTACGTGGCGAGCCATGATAAAATATTTAGCTATGTCCTTAGATGAATTATATTAAAGATTAAATTATGTCAGAAAAAAGTAAACTAGCCTTCGGTAAACCTAATTATATTTTAATGATTGCGGGCATCCTAACCTTAACAATTGGCTTTATTGTAATGAGTTTAGATCAGGAACAATACGGATTTGGCTTTCTGGGACTAACTTTGGGGCCTATTATAGTCATGTTAGGATTTATTATTGAGTTAGTGGCAATACTGTATAAGCCTAAAAAATAATATGAGTTTAATCGAATCGATTATCCTTGGAATTATTCAGGGACTTACAGAATTTTTACCTGTAAGCAGTAGTGGCCATTTGGAAATAGGTGCAGTTTTATTAAATGTTCAAACTACAGATAATTTAATGTTTTCGATTGTTGTGCATGCAGCAACTGCTCTCTCTACAATAGTTGTTTTCAGAAATGATATCTGGAAAATTATAAAAGAAGTATTCAAATTTCAGTGGAATGAATCAGTAGATTTTGTTTTAAAACTTATTATTTCTATGATTCCAATAGGTATTATTGGCGTTTTATTTGAAAAACAAATTGAAAGTTTTTTTACTGGCAATATTTTGCTAGTTGGCTCAATGCTATTACTTACTGCAATTCTATTGGCTTTTACTTATCTGGTGAGAGATAAAAAAGGAACTGCTGTAAAATATTGGCAAGCCATTATTATAGGTTTAGCGCAAGCCATTGCTATTTTACCTGGTATATCAAGATCTGGAGCTACAATTGCAACAGCCTTATTGCTAGGAGTGGAAAAAAGCAAAGCAGCAAGGTTTTCCTTCCTTATGGTGCTGGTGCCCATATTAGGTGCCACCGCTTTAAAATTGAAAGATTATATTGAGCAGCCTGTAGTAGAAAATCAAACGGCAAATATTGTCCTTTTTGTTGGCTTTATCATGGCTTTTATTGCAGGCTTATTAGCTTGTAAGATTATGATAAACATCGTGAAGAAAGGTAAGCTCATCTATTTCGCCCTTTATTGTGCCATAATTGGAAGTATAGCTATTATCAGTCAATTGATATGACATTAAATCCTAATGAAATCAACCCAGAAGGACAAGTTATCCTTGTTGATAAACCACTGCATTGGACTTCATTTGATGTGGTTAAAAAGTTAAAATTTGCGCTTAAAGTTAAAAAAATAGGTCATGCAGGCACTTTAGATCCCCTGGCGACCGGATTGCTTATTTTATGTACCGGCAAAATGACCAAATCAATTGAGCAATATCAAGGGCAAAAAAAAGAATATACAGGTGAATTTACTATAGGCTATGTAACCGATTCATACGATTTAGAGACTGAGCCACAGAATAAGCAGCTTATTAATCATATTTCCCTCAAGGATTGTGAGCAGGTAGCAAAAGAACTCACTGGAGAAATTACTCAAACCCCTCCTATTTTCTCTGCTGTTAAAAAAGATGGCAAAAGAGCTTATGAAAGAGCTCGTGCAGGAGAGAAATTTGAATTGAAAACACGCCAGGTGTTAATTGAAGCCTTTGATATCATTGACTTTAACCCTCCTAACGTATCTTTTCGCATCGTTTGTTCTAAAGGCACGTATATTCGTAGTATGGCAAACGATTTTGGAGAAAAATTAGGTGTAGGCGCCTATTTATCCGCATTAAGACGAACTAAAATTGGTGATTTTTCAGTAGAAGATGCTGAGAATCTTTTGCAAATGGTAGAGAAACAAAAAAAGGATTCATTATGATAATTCATGAAGGCATCCAAAATCTTAATGGTATTAAAAATGCAGTAGTGACCATTGGCACTTTTGACGGAGTTCATCTAGGGCACCAGGAAATTTTAAGTAGAATTATTGAATTGGCTAAAAAAAATAATGGAGAAACTGCTTTGGTTACTTTTTGGCCCCACCCAAGGTTTGTGATTAACCCTGAAGATGATAGCCTAAAATTATTATCTACTTTTGAAGAAAAGGCTGGAATTTTAGACTCTTTAGGTATAGATCATTTGATTAAAATCAAATTTACAAGAGAATTCTCACAATGGAGTTCTGAAAAATTTATTCAAGAGGTAATTATATCTGCCTTACATACCAAAAAATTAGTGATTGGCTATGATCACCATTTCGGTAAAGATAGAGAAGGCAGTTTTGACCATTTAAAGGAGCATTCTGCCAGATATGGTTTTACAGTAGAAGAAATCTCCCGGCAAGATATTGATGATGTTGGAATTAGTTCCACTAAAATACGGACTGCTTTAGCTGAAGGAGCTGTTGAAAGGGCATCTGAGTTTTTAGGTAGACCCTATGAAATAATGGGTTCTGTTATTCAAGGAGATAAAATTGGCAGGACCTTAGGTTTTCCTACCGCCAATATTTTGGTTGAGGCTCCTTATAAATTGATTCCGGAAGATGGCACTTATGCAGTAAAAGTTCTAATAGCTGGTAATACTTATAATGCAATGTTGAACATTGGAGTGAGGCCTACCGTAAATGGAAAAGAAAGAAGAATGGAAGCCCATCTTTTTGATTTTGATCAGAAAATATATGGTGAAAAAATTACTGTTTTATTCATTAAAAGACTGAGAGATGAGCACAAATTTGAATCTAAAGAAGCGCTTATGCAACAGCTTACAAAAGATAAAGAGGCAGCGATAAAGATATTAAATAATTAAAAACATACTTTTATGATCGATAAAACTGTTAAAAATGCTGAGGAAGCCGTAAAAGACATACCTAATGATGCAGTTTTAATGCTAGGTGGCTTTGGTCTTTGCGGTATTCCGGAAAATGCCATACAAGCGCTTTTAAAAACAGGTGTAAAAGGACTCACCTGTATCTCTAATAATGCTGGAGTAGATGATTTTGGCATTGGTTTATTATTAAAAACACGTCAGGTAAAGAAAATGATTTCTTCCTATGTAGGGGAAAATGCTGAGTTTGAAAGACAATTATTGCAAGGTGAATTAGAGGTAGATTTAATACCGCAGGGAACCTTAGCTGAGAGAGTAAGAGCTGGTGGCGCTGGAATTCCTGCATTTTTTACTCCTGCAGGTTTTGGTACCGAAGTAGCCGAAGGAAAGGAGACAAGAGAATTTGAAGGCAAAATGTATCTAATGGAAGAGTGGCTAAGAGCTGATTTCTCTTTGGTAAAAGCCTGGAAGGGTGATACAGCAGGTAATCTGGTTTTTAAAGGTACCGCAAGAAATTTCAACCCAATGATGGCTGCAGCAGGAAAGATTACCATTGCAGAAGTAGAGGAATTAGTGCCTGCGGGTGAATTAAATCCAAATGAAATTCATACACCCGGCATTTATGTACAACGCATTTTTGAGGGAGTAAATTATGAAAAGAGAATTGAGCAAAGAACTGTAAAATCATAAGCTATGGCATTAGATAAAATAGGAATTGCAAAAAGAATAGCCCAGGAAGTGAAAGATGGAATGTACATTAATTTAGGAATTGGCATCCCAACCCTTGTAGCAAATTATATTCCAGAAGAACTTTCAGTAGTATTACAATCAGAAAATGGATTATTAGGAATAGGCTCTTTTCCTTCTGAAGAACAAGTAGATGCCGATTTAATCAATGCAGGAAAACAAACCATAACGATGCGACCTGGATCCGTCCTATTTGATTCTTCGGAAAGCTTTGGTATGATAAGAGGAGGCCATGTAGACTTAACTATACTAGGTGCCATGGAAGTATCAGAGAATGGAGATATTGCCAACTGGAAAATACCCGGCAAAATGGTGAAAGGCATGGGAGGCGCCATGGATTTGGTGGCATCAGCTAAAAATATTATTGTGGCCATGCAGCATACAAGCAGGGATGGGAGTTCAAAATTATTAAAACAATGCAGTTTACCTATAACAGGCTTACAATGCGTTAAAAAAATCATTACAGATTTAGCTGTAATTGAAGTAAAAGAAGGTGGTGGATTTATATTACTGGAAAGAGCGCCTGGTGTAAGTGTGGAAGAAATAATGACAGCTACAGAAGGTGATTTATCAGTTACAGGTGAAATCCCAGAAATGAAAATTTAATATTAAAGAAAAAAATGAAAAAAATACAATATACTCTATTTGCTATCATCACGATAATGGCAATAGCATGTAAAGATAAAAATGATAACTTTATCATATCATCAATTAGTCGGGATGTAGAACTAGGTGCCCAGGTAGCTGAAGAAATAAGCAATGACCCTGATCAGTTCCCTATTTTAGATAAGGCAGAATATCCGGAAGCCTACCAATACATAGAGGATTTACTTGATATAGTGCTTGAAACGGGAGAAGTGCAATACCGTGAAGAGTTTGCCTGGGAAATTTATATAATAGAAGACGATTCAACTTTGAACGCCTTTGCTACACCAGGTGGTTATTTGTATTTCTATACCGGATTAATTAAATACCTTGATGAAGAAGACGATTTAATGGGTGTAATGGGTCATGAAGTGGCTCACTCAGATTTAAGACACACGATTGAAAATATTGAAAAACAACAAGGTATAGCATTTTTGGTCAGTTTAATTTCTGGAGATGATCCCTCTCAACTAACTCAATTAGCTGGTCAAATTGCAGGAACGGCTGCAGGGTTGAGCTTCTCTAGGGAATTTGAATCTGAAGCTGATGCCAGATCGGTAGAATATTTAGCAGAAACAGAATATGCCTGCAATGGTGCTTTCTCTTTTTTCCAAAAGCTATTAGATTCAAATGCTACAGGGAGCACTCCTGAATTTTTGAGCACCCATCCAGATCCTGAAAGTAGAGTTGAAGAGATAAATGCTAAAGCCGCTGAAATTGGTTGCAGCACAGTTCCTTTAGCTCCAGCCAGCTATCAAGATTTTAAGAACATGCTTCCTCAATAATTAAAATAGTAAAAAGATTTTTGAGCACATATCTGTATGTATAGTGCTCAATTTTTATCAACAACAATAGAGTAATAATGAAAAAATCATCTATCAATTTCGAGATTGAATTAGACAAAGATAATGTTCCGGAAAAAATACACTGGAATGCCACCGACTCTGGTGAAGAAGATTTAAAGCAGACTAATAGCATTAGTATTTCTCTATGGGATCATATGCAGAAAAATTCAATGCGCATAGATTTATGGACTAAAGAAATGCCGGTTGACGAAATGAAACGATTTTACATTGATTGCCTTGGGGGAATGGCTCAAAGTGTACTCAATTCAACCGGAGATGAATTTATGTCGCAACAAATGAACGAGTTATGCGAAAAACTAGTAGCGCACGTTGAAAAAGAGATGAGAGAGCAGAAATAAGCTGTCTAAATATATTCCCATCTGATATTTTATTGTCAAAAAAAACCTCTGAATTTTTCAGAGGTTTTTTTAATCAATCACCATGTACTTAATCAATGGGCTTAATCATATCTCTCCTCTTTTAATCTTTTGATCTGGTGCCGTAGCCCGATTTTGTGCTCCATGGTAAGCAGTGGCAATCAATAGTATTGTTGCTCCAATAATGGCATAAATTGCTATGTTTTGGTTAATATCCCACTGCTTTATGGCAATGGCTATAAAAGCCCAAATTCCCACAGTAGCCGATTCTCTTAAATTTCTGCTAAAAGTAAGCCATAGATAAATAAGGGTGGCTATTAAGAGCATAGCCATAGTCCAAATTTCAGGACTTAAATAAAAACCATCCCATTGCAGGTAAACTAAAAAGGCAGCTACATTAGTTACGGAAGCCACTATAATCCACCCTAAATAAATCGCTATTGGCCACCAAACAAACGCAATCACTCTCACGGGTGCATCCCATGTTTCTAAATCAAGCTTTATTACTAACTTTACTAGGCTAAAAAGTAGGATAGCCATTGCTATAACTGATAACCCTATGTATTCATTTGACCATAAAAGAAGCCAGGCAATATTAGCCATGTTTGATAATAAAAAATAAAGCCCTGCCTGTTTAATCGTTTCTTCAAACTTGTGCTGTTTTAAAGCATACCACTGAAAAATAACATAAGCGATTAAAAACAGATATATTAATCCCCAAATAGAAAACGCGTAACCTGCCGGAGTAATTAAAGTATCATATTTGGCACTTAATTCGCCCATGGAATACTTGCCCAAGTTACCAGAACCCGCTAATGCGTTGAATATTATTACAGCAATAAGGCTAATGGTATTGAGTAGTACTAAATAGAATCGAGGCATGGTCAAGAGTTATCGTTAAAAAAATGTCCTTCTGTTAAACATGTATGATAACGTTACTATTTAAAGAGTGTTCTATTGGTTGCTAAAAAGGACTTAAAAGCTAAATCGTTTGTATAAAACATCCCAAATGTTCGCACAAACTTTCGGAGGCCACAAAAAACTGCCTTTATGCTATTTAAATTTTACTTGATATAAAGCGTAAATTATGATGGTCATGCATAGATTAGGACCAGTTCACTATGAATTAACAGAGAAAAACTTTTATTTTAATCAACACTTGCTATTTATCCAAATACTTTGTCTACCTTTGCACTATTATTGAAATCCGGGGCTAGTCGAAAGGTTCGAAAATATGGCTTTGGGTTTAAATTATTTTAAACGTACAAATGCTAACATTCGAAGAATTAGGCCTAAAGCCTGAAATTCTTAAAGCTATTTTAGAAATCGGCTTTGAGAACCCTACTCCTATACAGGAAAAAACAATACCTCATTTATTAAATACCAAAAAAGATTTAATTGCTTTAGCACAAACAGGCTCTGGTAAAACAGCTGCTTTTGGCTTGCCTGTGATTAACCAAATTGATGCTGATTCTAACAAAACGCAGGCCATTATTCTATGCCCTACTCGTGAATTAGCCATCCAAATTGCAAAAGATTTTGATGCTTACACCAAATACACTAAAAAATTAGATGTTTTACCTGTATACGGTGGTGCAAGTATTGAAGGACAAATTAAATCATTGAACAAAGGAGCACAAATTGTAGTAGGTACTCCTGGTAGAGTTGTTGATTTAATCAATAGAAAAAGATTAAAATTAGAAGATATTCAGTGGGTTGTATTGGATGAGGCTGATGAGATGCTCAATATGGGCTTTAAAGATGATTTAGATTTCATCTTATCACATACGCCAGAAGCCAGACAAACTTTACTTTTCTCGGCTACTATGTCGAAAGAAGTGTTAAGAATATCTAACGACTATATGAACGAGCCGGAAGAGATTTCTTCAGGCAAAAGAAATCAAGGTGCTGAAAAAGTTCAACATTTCTATTATGTAGTAAACGGAAGAGACAAATATTTGGCATTGAAGCGTATAGCTGATATGAACCCTAATATTTATGCGATTATTTTCTGCAGAACTCGTAGAGAAACGCAAGAAATATCTGATGCTCTAGTTTCTGATGGCTACAATGCTGATTGTTTGCACGGTGATTTATCACAAGCGCAAAGAGATGCGGTGATGGGTAGATACAGAAAAAGACATTTACAAATGTTAGTAGCAACCGATGTAGCAGCAAGAGGCTTAGACGTAACTGATATTACGCACGTTATTAACTACAATATTCCTGATGAATTGGAAACCTACGTTCACCGAAGTGGTAGAACAGGTAGAGCCGGTAAAGAAGGTATTTCAATTGCCATTGTGGGTCCTAAGGATTCTGGTAAAATCAGACAGCTTGAAAAAATTATTGGTAAGACTTTCACTAAAAGTGAAGTGCCTGCCGGTGAAGCTGTTGTTGAAACACAGTTATATTCCTTTATAGAAAAAGTATTAGGTGCTGAAGTTGATGAAAAACAATTAAGCCCTTTAATGGAGAACATTAACGAAAAATTTGCTGATTTCAGCCGTGAAGACTTAATCAAAAAGTTTGTTTCTTTAGAGTTCAATAAGTTTTTAGAGTATTATAAGAATTCTAATGATTTAAACACCAAAGAAAGAGGTGGAAGGGATTCTGACAGAGGAGATAGAGGCGAACGCGGTGGAAGAAAAAGTGGTAATTATGCTACATTGTTCCTTAACATTGGTGAGAAAGACAATTTAAATTCAGGCACCTTATTAGGTTTCATGAATGGATTGAAAGAAATTCCTAATGGAATTGACATAGGTAAAATTGATATTCAAAGAAACTTCAGTTTCTTAGATGTGGAAGCGAAGCACGAAAAAACAGTGATGGATGCGCTTAACGGAAGTGAATTTGACGGCCGTAAAGTAACTGCTGAGCAGAAAATTGGTGGTGGTGAAAGAAAAAGTGATAGAGGTGGAGACAGACGTAGAAGAAGCGACAGTCCTAGGAGTGAAAGCCCTAGAAGCAACAGCGGATTCAAAGGTAGGTTTGGAGACAATAAAAAGCCATCTGGAAGCCGACCAAGGGTAAAAGCTAGTTCTGGTAGAAGAAAATAAGAACTTTATTTTAATATTTATAAAAGCCACGCAGAGATTGTGTGGCTTTTTTTATGCAAAAAAAAATAGATCCTTCAAAGTTTAATAATTTCTAAGTTCTCTTTTCAGGGTTTAAGGGCTCTTTACCCAAAAGAATATCAAAGAATAACTTAAAATCAGAACCTAAACTCCATAGCGGGTATTGAAAGGTAGCCGGTTTATTTTTTTCAAAAAAGAAATGACCTACCCATGCAAAACCATAGCCAGTTAATGGAATTAACCATAAGCCCCACCAAGTTTGCGTAATGAGTACCCAGGCTAAAATCACAAAAATTAATGCAGTGCCAACAAAATGCAACTTTCTGCAAGTTGAATCCTTATGTTCAGTAAGGTAATAGGGGTAAAATTCCTTGAAACTTTTATATACTCTTTCTGCCATAACAATTATTCGTATTTAGCAAATTCAAGCTAATGATTTAAGGTTTCTTCTTTAATAAATCTCTGATTTCAGATAAAAGTTCAATATCTCTTGGTGTTGGTACCTCCACCACTTCAACCACCTCAGCTTTACGCTTTAGTTTGTTAAATACCCTAACAACCAGGAAAATGCAAAAAGCAATAATTAAGAAATCAATAGCAATTTGTATAAAACTGCCATAGCTAATGGCCACAAGTTCCTGAGTAACCACACCCGCACCATCCTTTTGTTCTTCTTTTAAAACAAAACTTAAATTAGTGAAATTGATATCACCGGTAAAAAGACTTAAAACAGGCATAAAAATATCCTTCACAAAGGAGCTTACTACCTTGGTAAAGGCTGTGCCAATAATTATACCCACTGCCATATCAAAGACATTTCCTTTAATGGCAAATTCCTTAAATTCTTTAAAAATTTTCATACCGATTTTTCTTCCTAAAGTACGATGAATAATCTAAATAAGATAGATTTATTAAGAAATTAATCTGAAAGCGTTTTAAGAAACAAAAAAAAGCCTCATAACTGAGGCTTTAATACTATTTGATAATATTTTTCTTTAATCTAAAAATTCTACTGGAATACTCACCATTGTTTGAGCCCATATCATTTGAAGACTTATTTCACCACCTGATTGGTCAAATCTAATGGTAAACGGCTCGTAATTTTCATCAGCTTCCATTGCAGGTACTTCAAACCTAATCAAATCCAGTTCTTCGTCATACTTATACGCTCCCCATTGTCCTAAATCTTTATTAAGAATAACAGTCCAGTTTTTGGCATTTGGAATAGTGAAAATGGTATAAGTGCCTGCAGGTATTTCCTTACCTGCCAGCTTTAAATTTTTCGTAGTTGTTATTTCAGTGGCTTCGTTCGCTCCTGTTCTCCAAACTTCACCTAAAGGAGCTAATTCAGAGGCCTCTTTGAAAGCTTCTCTTCCTCTTAAATGTGGTCGACTATAAGTAACCTTCACATACGCATCTTCAAATTTGTAAGTCACTAATCCTAATGGACTTGGCTTCTGTTTAAGCGCATCTTGTGCCATTAGTTCCATACCTGAAAGCAAGCTGACGAAGCAAACTAATAATAATGTTTTCAATATATTTTTCATAATTACCTGTTGTTAATAATTTTTAAAAGCAATTTACATTTTTTCATGTACTACTACCAAGTATCCCTTATATTTGTTTATGCAAAAACCTCAATTTGACGATATTTTCATGGAACTGGCAGTCAATTTGGCTAAGCGATCTCATTGTATAAAACGCCATGTAGGTGCAGTTCTTACAAAAGACACTCGAATTATTTCCATTGGATACAATGGCCCGCCGGCTGGCACTCACAATTGTGATGAAGAATTCCCGGAAAAAGGATGTGGAAGCGATTCTAAAGGAAGCTGTATGCTGGCTATACATGCAGAGCAAAATGCTATTATGTATGCCGTGAAAAATAAAGCCTCGGTGGAAGATTCAACACTCTATGTCACTTTATCTCCCTGCCTCTCTTGTGCTCGTATTATATTTAGTATGGGTATAAAAAAAGTAATTTATCTTAATTCCTATGCAGAATACAAGGGTTTAGTAAATGATGAAGGCTTAGATTTTTTACAAAAATTTGGTGTTAAAATAGAGAAATACCAAGGTAGCTTAGAAAATGTCACCCATATGATATAGCAAGGTTGTTAATCTGATTGTTTTGACCTAATTGCTTAGATTTGCCGATTTGTTCTAATGTTCTATGGTAGTGAGTAGATCTGTTGATTGCATAGGAAGTGCTGATTTCGCTGTTTGGTCCATAATGGAACATTGATTGAAGGACTAATCTACCGAAATAACCGGTGCTTTCCAATCATAATTATTTCTCCCAGTTGAACGGATTCAATTTGAAGGTACTTGTTTAGGTCGAGTTGAAGGTGGTTTAGATTAGCACCAAAATTTGCACCAATTTAACCTTTTCACGAGTCTAGCTTAATTGAGACAATTGGTGCCTTCAGTTTGTTGACAGCGAAACGTTTTCAGCGAGCTGACGGGTCAAATTACTTGGCTCAATTAGCCTCTATCGCCAGATTTGTCCAAGCCCAGGTGTAAGCATTTGGACGGAAAGCGCATCATGTTTTTAAAGTTCTACTTTTTACCCTCTGAAAACATGATAGTTCCCATCCTGGAAATATAGAAGTACAAATAGTTTCATATCAATATCCATGACGTCTTCTGGTCTTACTTTTAACTGCTTTGGCAATCCATCGATTTCTGGAACTCCCCTAAAACGTAAAAAAGTCAATCGAAAATCTATAAACCTGCAGTCCAATTAGAACTTACATCTTAGGAAAACAGCAGTGTTTTCAAAAGTAACTGACGTTATCGCCTCCACGTAATTACCATTAGATGGACCACATTTATTCCTTCTGAGGGGAAATTTATAGTAAATGTAGTCTTTATGATAACAAGATGAACAATTTTTACCTTTTTCAAAAGGTACTGAACTATCTTGAACATATGTGAAGTATTACCTGCTATTGTGATGCCAGTTCACTACTAATGACAGATGCCGATGCTGGATGAATAAAACTGAATTCATCAGTTACAAATTCTTGGAAACATTTCCCGTTAATAACGCCTCATCAATATCTCTCTTCAAAAATACATTTTAATGAATTTTTGATAAATACAGGGAAATCGGCTTAAGCTCAGCGATTCCTGAGCCATATTTCCTAGTGGTTGACGATGAATAACTTTATCCTTTTCAATCGAAAAAAATGCGCAAAGGTATTTGATTTTCCGTCTTCCAATGGAACAGGAAAATGAGATTGAAGATTGGAAATTTCTGGTCAATAAAGGATATTAGATAAAATCGTAGACCACCTGCGTAAATGAAGTAGAATTCTCAGCAAGCACTTGGTTTAAGCGGTTTACCGGTAGAAAGGAATCTTGTTCTTGGAAGGCTTTTTAAAACGTCATTTTCTCCGCCAATTTCCTTCAATGCTTTCTTTAGAAAAACCCTTCACATCGCGATAATACGCTTACGAAGTAACCTTTGAAAATGACTAATGTCTTATTATCCAAAGTGGAATCCTTATCCGGCAGGCTATAGTAAATGCTACTGTAACGGAAATAACTACTGAAGGAGGAACGCCTGATGAAGCAATTTATCAAATTGCAAGCTTGAGTTTACCTCAATGGTGATATTGGTAAGTGAAACAGAGATGGATGATCTCAATGAGGACCAAATTGATGAAGAAGTTACAATTAATTTCACCTTTAACCTATCTAAATAATATTCACTTCAGGACTTAGTTGCACGCCAAATAGGCCAGCTACTGAGTTCTGAATTTTTTTTGATAATTCCTCAATAGCACTTCCCGTTCCGTTGCCTAAATTAACTAAAACTAGTGCTTGTTTATCATGAACGCCAACTCCATTCTCTTTGTATCCTTTCCAACCAGCCTTTTCTATTAACCATCCTGCTGCCAATTTTACTTCATTACCATCAAGTACATAGCCAGGCATATCAGGGTATTTTAAGCGTAATTCATTAAATTTTTGAACGCTCACTACCGGATTTTTAAAGAAACTACCTGAGTTGCCAATCAATTTCGGGTCTGGTAATTTCGATTGTCTTATTGCAATAACTGCTTCACTTACCTGTTTAATAGTAGGTTTCTTTATACCATTTTCGGCTAAAACTTCCTGTATGGCACCATAATTCAAATCTAATTGATGATTTACTGCAGGCACTAATTTAAAAGTAACGCAATTGATAAAATATTTGCCCTTTAACTCCTTCTTAAAAACACTTTCCCTGTAACCGAACTGACAATCTGAATTAGAGAATATCTCGATATTACCAGTTTTTAGATTCACCGCTTCCAAAGATTGAAATGTGTCTTTAATCTCCACCCCATAGGCACCAATATTCTGCATAGGTGCCGCACCTACAGTTCCTGGAATTAATGATAAATTTTCTATACCTCCCAGATTTTGATTAATGCTATAGATAACGAAATCGTGCCAATTTACACCTCCTCCTACTTCTACAAGCACCTCTGATTCAGATTCACTTATTTTTCTAATGCCTTGAACATTATTAAAAATTACTAATCCGTGAAAATTGTTTCTTAGTAGTATATTACTGCCACCGCCAATAATAATATGACGTTTTTCAACCCACAATTCCGAATTGATAAGTTCTTTTAACTCTTCTACCTCGTTAATTTCCACAAAAAAGCTTGCTTTGGACTCAAAACCAAATGTATTATAAGATTTTAAAGAAACGGATTCCTGAATTTTTAGCATTTATATTTTACTTAAAAAGCAATATTAAGGCTTCTGTGTGAAAATACCTTTTAAACTAAGGATAAAATATGATACAAAATTCATTGGAAATTGATTTTTATTTATCTAACTAATTTATTAGTTTTAAAGATGATCAATCAAATTAAATCTACCTTTCTGTATTCAACTTTATTATACCTTCTATTTTTAACGGCTTGCACGGATCATAGAGAAAAAGGTGCAGAATTATTTACTGAGGGTGAATACACAGAAGCCTTATGGCACTTTCAAAAAATCTTAAAAATGGATCCCCGTGATGCCATAATGCACTACCATGTAGCGCGATGTTATGAAGAAATAGGTGATTTTGACCGATCCATTTTATCGTTTAGTAAAAGCATTGAGCATAATTTTAAATTTCAGGAAGCTTATACTGGCCGGGCAAGATGTAATTTTAAATTAAAAAAATATAATCTAGCTATAATTGATTTCAGCAATGCCTTAAATTTAGATAAGAAAGATGAAGAGTCCTTATTTTTAAGAGGTTTAAGCTACATGAAGGATTCTATTTATAAAGAAGCTCAAAGGGATTTCATTAAATTGATTGAGCTTAACCCTAAACATTACAAAGGTCGTTTCAACAGGGCCGTAAATTACGCCATGCAGGGAAACGAATTATTTGCATTGTCTGATTTTAATTATTTAATAAGAAACGGACAATTATTACAGCATAGCCACTTCAACAGAGGTATTATCTACCAGCATAAGAATTTGTTAAGTAATGCTATTCATGATTATACCACCGCTATCAATATTGGCTTAATAAACGAAAACATTATCAGCAGGAGAGCTGAATGTTTTATTCTACTAAAACAATTAAGCAAAGCTTGTGAAGATTATAAAGCGCTGGAGAAATTTAATCCCGCTGCAGCTGAGCTAAAGAAAAAAGAATATTGCCTGGGAATGTGATGTGATTATTTATCCAATTGCTGGAATGAACTATCTATTTTCTCTTCGGCTCCTCTTAATTTTGATTTACAAATTTTTAAAAGTTCCATAGATTCATCTACCATAGATGTAAGCTGATCTATCGGAATATCTTCGTTCTCGATTTTGTACAAAAGGTTATCAAGTGACTTTCTTGCTTCCTCGTATCCTATTTCTTTCTTCTTAGCCATGACACTGTATACTGTTAAATGAAAAAGATGTTTTAATAAATAAACACCAATGTATTAATGATAAGCTTAACTCAATAAAGGATTGTTTCACTTATATGTTTAAAAAGAAGCTATTTAAGATTTAAGTCTTTTTTTTAGGGCTTAAAAAAAAGATTTATACCCAAAATTCAATCATCCTACTCTATCTTAATATCCCATTCATCATTTAAAATACTTATTGTATGATGGGCCGTTAAATCAAACTGACATGGTACAACAGATACAAAGTTATTTGCAATGGCCCACTCATCGTTGTCTTCTCCTTTATCGAAGTTAACGAAATTTCCCGCCATCCAAAAATACCTCCTCCCATTGGGATCATATCGTTGGTCAAATTCCTCCTGCCACTTTGCCCTTGCCTGCCTGCAAATTTTCACTCCTTTCAAAGCTTCGTTTCTTTTCGGTGGGAAATTCACATTTAAGGTGGTATATTTTGGCAAGCCGGTTTTTAAAACCTGCTCTGAAATGGCTTTTACGTAATCTAAAGCATGAGTGAAATCAGCGTCATGACCATAGTCGCACAAAGAAAAACCTATTGAGGGGGTCCCTTCAATGGCACCTTCAATAGCAGCAGACATGGTTCCGGAATACAAAACAGAAATAGATGTGTTGCTACCGTGGTTAATTCCACTTACAATTAAATCTGGCTTTCTGTCTTTCAAAACATGGTTTTTTGCCAGCTTTACACAATCTGCAGGGGTTCCGGAGCATTCATAAGCTTGCACATCTGGACCAAAAACATCTACTTTTTCCAGTCTTAAAGTATTTCCAATAGTAATAGCATGCCCCATCCCTGATTGTGGGCTATCTGGAGCTACTACTACAACTTCTCCAAGTTGCTTTACTGTTTCTACTAGATGACGAATGCCTTTACTGGTTATTCCATCATCATTTGAAACTAAAATCAAAGGTTTTTTCATTTATTAATTTTGAACTAATTCGTTATAAAAATTTACTATTCTTACTAAATCCTGTTGCCTATCAACCTTTAGCTTTCCTTTTCTTATAAACTTCGCTACCTCATCTTCATGGCGGCCAAAATAATCCATTAAATCTCTTTTCTTTTCAGAATATAAGGAGATGTCACCATTATCGGTTAAAAAATAATAATCGTAGGTTAGGATTTCTCTGGAAAAATTAGAGTGCATTGGCCTATACATTGGGTTAGCAAACCTATTCATGCTTTCGATTACTACATATTCCCGCGCCATTAAAGTTAGCCTACCTTCTGCCAGAATTTCGAAAAAGACAGGCACATTCATTGACCCTTTAAGGCGGTAGGGTATAGAATATATATATCTATATCTTTTAAAGTACTGGCAATGGAATCCTACAAAAAGTATATTTTGAGATGAAAAAGTTTTAAGTTTATTATCAATTGATATTTGGACAAGGTTAGTCTTAAAATCATAATTCAAAGAACCTCTTAATGTATCTCCGTTTTCTAAAACTAGCTTACCAGGATGCCAAATTTGATTAGGCAGATCCTGGGTAAAAGCTTCAGCCGATAAAAAAAACAACGATATAATAAGAAATAATACTTTCAAATTACTTTTTATTAAGTATGGTATGACCCATTTTATCTCTTTTGGTGCGTAAATAGTTTTCATTGTGCTTGTTAGGTGGAATCTCTAAAGCAACATTCTCCACAATTTCCAAGCCATAACCTAATAAACCAGCTCTTTTCGTTGGATTATTTGAGATTAGCTTAATTTTACTTACCCCAAGCTTTCTCAAAATCTGAGCTCCTACTCCATAATCGCGCTCATCCATTTTAAAGCCTAGATGAATATTAGCCTCAACGGTGTCCATTCCTTCCTCTTGTAGTTTGTATGCCCTTAGCTTGTTTAATAAACCTATGCCTCTACCTTCCTGATTCATATAAACTACCACTCCTTTACCTTCATTTTCAATCATTTCCATGGCCTGGTGTAATTGCGGACCGCAGTCGCACCTACAAGATCCAAAAATATCTCCTGTAATACAAGAGGAATGTACGCGTACTAAAACCGGCTCATCCTTTTCCCATTTACCTTTAATCAACGCAAGATGGTTTTCACCTGAGGTAGTTTGCTCAAAAGCAACCAATCGGAAATCACCAAAATCGGTAGGCATTTCAACGTCAATTTTTTCTTCCACTAAAGATTCAACATTTAATCGATACTCAATCAAATCTTTAATAGTTACCAATTTAAGATTGAATTTATCTGCCACTAATCTTAAATCCGGAAGTCTAGCCATGCTACCATCCTCATTCATGATTTCCACCAAAACTCCTCCTGGTCTAAACCCTGCTAGTCTAGAAAAGTCTACCGCTGCTTCAGTATGGCCCGTTCTTCTCAATACCCCACCTTTCCTTGCTTTTAAAGGGAAAATATGACCTGGCTTACCCATCTCTTCTGGTTTAGTATTAGGGTTAACCAATGCCTGAATTGTTTTAGAACGATCGCTGGCTGAAATACCTGTGGTTGTACCGTAACCAATTAGGTCTACAGAAACGGTAAAAGGCGTTTCAAATTGAGCGGTATTTTTTCCCACCATTAATTCTAAGCCAAGTTCCTCACATCTTTCTTCGGTGATAGAGGCACAAATAAGACCACGACCATGTTTTGACATGAAGTTTATTATTTCAGGAGTTACTTTTTCAGCAGCACAAATGAAATCCCCTTCGTTCTCACGATCTTCATCATCTACTACAATAATTATTTCACCGTTTTTTATGGCCTGAATTGCTTCTTCAATGGTATCTAACTTAGTTTTTTCTGATGTCATATAATTCGCACGAGTAATAAAAACACAAAGGTAGTTATAAAATTTTAGCTGATTAACTACTTGTTAATTAAAAGCTAACGAATGAACTAATTGAGTGTTTAAAATTTCATTAACCAGATGCATGAAATCGATTTAGTATAATTTAAACACACCAAAATATATTTTTAAAAAATTTAATCAGAATTGTATTATTTCACCACCACCATTCCTAACAAATTTCCAATCTCCAACTTAGCTTGATTAAGCACCATTTGATACTGCAATAATTTGCTTTCTTCCTCTGGTGTTTGTGCTTCCTTTAGCTTCTGCATGTTTTTGTCTAATAAGTGTAAAATGGACCTGTGTTTTAACCTTAAAACATGTATGTAAAGAGAATCATTTAAAATTTGCTTTTCATGTACTGTGTAAATCTGAAATTTGTTTTCCCAGTTTTCACTCAATGTATATCTATCTGTAAATAGTGAAAAAATAGCTTTTCTTACTTCTTCTGATCCGTTTTTTATAAAATGAGCCTCATTTAATACTTTTCCTTCTTTTAAATTTGTTTTAAAATCCTGTAAAATTTCTGCATAAACAGGGTGTACAAATTCTGCATCACTTAATTCCTGCAAAAGGTAATCAATCACCATGGTGTTTTCCGCTATTGGTAAATCACCATAGCTTAATAAAAGCCTCACGCTTTCTTTTTCTTGTATAGCTGCTACCTCAAATGGAGAATACTTTTTTTGTATTTGTTCAGGAGCATGGCTAAAACTTTCAGTTAATTGATTCGCCTGCCTTTGTGTAATATCACCTTTTACCTGTTTCTCCCTTAATAATATTTTGTTTTGCTCAGTAATAAGAATGGCCTCATCAATCTCAAGCATATCACTGCATTCCTTAATGTAGATAGCCCTTTTAACAGGATCAGGAATTTTAGCTATAGATCTTACAATATCCTGTATTGTTTCAGCTTTTCGGATAGGATCTTTTTTGGTTTCCTGTAATAGTAAATCCGACTTAAACCTTATAAAATCCTTGGAATTATCTGCTAAATAAGACTTGAAAGCTTCTTCCCCCATTTTTTGGGAATAGCTATCAGGATCTTCTCCATCAGGAAAAAGAACCACTTTCACATTTAATCCACCTTCAAGTATGAGATCAATGCCCCGTAAAGAAGCTTTTATTCCGGCCGAGTCACCATCAAAGAGTACAGTTATATTTTCAGTGTACCTACCAATTAATTTTATTTGACCGCTGGTTAGGGAAGTGCCTGAAGATGCCACCACGTTTTTAACACCAGATTGATGTAAGGAAATCACATCTGTATAACCCTCTACTAAGTAGCAGTTCTCGAGCGTTCGCATATGCTGCTTTGCTTGAGAAATACCATAAAGCACATCACTTTTATGGTATACTTCTGTTTCGGGTGAATTAATATATTTTGGTTGCTTTTTATCATTTATCAGAATTCTGGCGCCAAAAGCAATGGGTTTGCCTGCAACTGAATGAATAGGGAATATAACCCTGTTACGAAATCGATCGTAGATTTTATCTTCTTTTTTAATAATTAAGCCGGCCTTATCCAGCAAATCTTCAGAATGACCCGCTGCTTTGGCTGCCTTTAATAAGCCATCCCATTGATCCAAAGAATAACCTAAATCAAACTCTTCTATTGTATTATTAGAAAAGCCTCTTTCTTTAAAATAACTTAAACCGATGGATTTACCCTCCTCATGCTTATGCAAAAGGTCTTTAAAATATTCGGATGCAAAGTTTAAAATGATAAATAGACTCTCCCTTTCATTATATTTAACCTGATCTTCCGGCAATAATTGGTCTTCTTCTATCTCTATACCATACTTTTCAGCCAATTGTTTGATGGCCTCTGGAAAACTTAAACCTTCGAGGTCCATAATAAACTGGATAGAATCACCTGCTTTTCCACACCCAAAGCATTTATAAATGCCTTTGTTGGGAGAAACAGAAAACGATGGCGATTTTTCCTCGTGGAAAGGACAGCAAGCCCATAAATTCTGACCTTTCTTTTTTAAAGGCACAAAATCTGAAACCACCTCCTCTATTTCGGCTCTTTCCTGTACAGCACGTATGGTATTTTGACTTAAATTCACTGAAATACGATAAATTTTTCTCTTTCAAACCAAGCCAAACACAACTAATTTGCAACTAACATTGTTAGCTACATTGAATAAGTTTAACTTGCGTGGCAAATAGCAAAAGTAGTTTTTTTTAAGCACATTATTTATGGCGATTACACAAGAAAGTATAATTAAAGCATTGAGTAAAGTTCAAGATCCTGATCTGAAAAAAGATTTGGTGACTTTAAATATGATAAAGGACGTGAGCATCGATGGAAATGCCATCCATTTTACAGTAGTTTTAACTACACCTGCTTGTCCTTTGAAAGAAATTATTAAAAATGATTGTATAGATGCAATTCACAAAAATGTTTCTGCTGATGTTCAGGTTTTTCCAAATATGACTTCAGATGTTACTTCTACAAGAAATACAGCTCCATTATTACCTAATGTAAAAAATATAATTGCTATCGCATCTGGTAAGGGTGGCGTAGGTAAATCGACAGTTTCAGCTAATTTAGCTGTTTCATTGGCTCAATCAGGTGCAAAAGTCGGTTTAATTGATGCTGATATTTTCGGACCTTCTATACCTACTATGTTCAATTGCGAACATGAGCAACCTGAAGTAAAAGAAGTGAATGGAAAAAACATTATCATGCCAATTGAACAATATGGCATCAAACTAATATCCATTGGATTTTTAACACCACCGGATCATGCTGTAGTTTGGAGGGGACCTATGGCTAGTTCGGCTCTTAAGCAATTTATTGGGGATACTGATTGGGGCGACTTAGACTATTTACTAATTGATTTACCTCCCGGCACAAGTGATATTCACCTTACAATGGTGCAAACTATACCTGTTACAGGAGCAGTTATTGTAACTACTCCCCAAAAAGTGGCTTTGGCTGATGCACAAAAAGCGATTAGCATGTTTAAGCAACCTCAAATAAATGTACCTATTTTAGGTTTAGTTGAAAACATGGCTTATTTTTCTCCTGCTGAATTACCTGACAATAAATATTTTATTTTTGGTGAAGGTGGAGGTTTAAAATTAAGTGAAAGATATGACATCCCTTTTCTTGGCCAAATGCCTTTAGTACAATCCATAAGAGAAAGTGGTGATAGTGGTTTCCCTTCTGCAATGAAAGATGATGTAACTGCAGAGGCATTTAAAGATTTATCGCAGAAATTAGCAAGGCAAGTAGCCATTAGAAATGCAAATATGGCTGGGACAGCAAAAGTAGAAATGGTTAATTAAATTTTTATGGAAATTTTAGAGAGAGTTGAAAAAGCATTAGATTCTATTAGACCGTATTTAGAAGCGGATGGTGGAAATGTGAGAGTTGTAGATATAAATGAAGGTGTTTTAAGGCTTGAATTGTTAGGTGCTTGCGGAACTTGCCCTATGTCCACAATGACTTTAAAAGCAGGTGTGGAAGAAGCAATAAAAAAATCCGTACCTGAAATTAATTCCGTTGAGGCTATAAATATTACAACTTCAGACGATCCTAATGCGAAGTTGCCAGAGACTATGAGTTAATAATCTATTGGATTTATTAAAATTTTAAGCCGCAATCGAATTATTCACTTATATTATATATAATTTATTAAAAATTCTTTTTAAATTTATAACCAATTCTAGAAATATAACTATAGATTTAAATTTTCATTTTAATATTTCAACATGATAAGAATGCCCCATTTCATCATTTTTTCAAAAATACTGTGGGGTATTTTTATTATACATTTATTTAATCCTTTTTCATTAATTGCACAAAGATGCCCAGTTCCTGAACTATTAGAAGAAAGACAAACTAAGAATCCTTCCCTCAACTCCCAAAATTTTGAAGAGTGGATTCAGCAAAAAATTATAGCCCGTGATTCAAATCCTTTTCAACATAGAGCTCAAAGCCCAAAACAGGTATTAAAAGTACCCGTGGTATTTCATATTATTCATAAAGGAGAGTCTATTGGGATAGGAACTAATCTCTCTCAGGCAAGAATTGATAGACAACTAGCCATTTTAAACGAGGATTTTAACAAATTAAATGCAGATACCACAGAAACATTGTTAGAATTTCAACCCTTGGCAGCTAATACAGAAGTGGAATTTATATATGCCAGGCAAGACCCTCAGGGTTTTGAAACTACCGGAATTGTTAGGGTTTTAGGAAGTGAAAGTAGTTATAGTTACCAAAACAGAAGTATATTAAGTGCCGAAAGTTACTGGCCTGCGGAAAGCTATCTCAATATTTGGGTAGCAGACTTAGCCGGATCAAGCTTAGGCTGGGCGGAATTTCCAGTTTCCAATTTACCTGGTTTAGAAGAGGCTAGCAATAACCGATTAATTGATGGTGTTAGTTTAGATTACCTGTACTTTGGAGAAAACCCAGTTAGCCCTGGTTTTGAAAGTAAAGGAAGAACTGCTACTCATGAAATGGGACATTTCTTCGGTTTAAGGCATATTTGGGGTGATGGCGGCTGCGCTATTGATGACTATTGTGAAGACACACCACCTGCTAGTTCCTCCAGCACAGGATGTAATTTATCCAAAACCACATGCGAAACGCTCGACATGGTGCAGAATTTCATGGATTATACTGATGATGCCTGCATGAGTTTGTTTACGAATGATCAAAGAGCAAGAATCAGGACTGTAATTGAAAATAGTCCAAGACGATTAAGCCTTACAACATCAGAAGGCCTAAATAATCCTCCCATATTTAATAGAGATTTAGCCTTATCAGATTTAAACCCTCAATATTCCAGTAAATGCAGCGAGGATTTCATACCTAAAGTATTATTAAGTAATAATGGATTAGACTCAGCTGCCAATTATGAAGTAAATCTTTTCATTAATAACGAACTTGTAGAAACCAGGCCTGGTGTGGATACACTTTCTGCCGATCAATCCATTATTGTCAATTTTTCAAATATTAGTATAGTTGAATTGGGTAATTATGAATTGAGATATGAAGTAAACTACACTGATAGCCAGATAGATGAGCGGTTTGAAAATAATTTTGTAAATGAATTTATCCAAAAGTTGGACCAAGTTAGTTTACCCTATCAAAAAGCATTTAACAGTACTTTAAACAGCTGGCAAATAAGAAATGAAGACGGAGAGGAAACGTGGTCTCCATTAAATAGCTTTTTCGGTGTCCCTTTTTTTAAAAATAAGCAAAATTTAGGGCAAAGAGAACAACTAATATCTCCCATTTTTGATCTAACAGAAATGGAAAGGCCTGAACTGTCTTTTGTATTTTCGCAATCAGCTGACACATTACCGCATAAATTTCAGATTTACGCATCCTTTAATTGTGGAGAATCCTATAACCATTTGGTGTATTCTGCCTCCAATTTAAGTTTGCTTACTGCTTATAAAACCGATGAAGAATTCACCCCTGAATTTAGACTTGATTGGGACACCATTAAAGTTGATTTAAACTATTTAAGAAACGAAGCTTCAGTAAGTTTTAATATTATAGCTGAAAATAGAAATGCCAATAATCTTTATTTAAATCAGTTTAGTATTGGAGAATCCAGTAAACCATTGAAACGCATTTCACCAATAAAATGGGTAAATACAAATCCTTTAATTTGTAATCAGCCTATTATAAGCGATTTGGAAGTTGAAAATACCGGAAGACTTGTTGTGAATTCATTTTTGCTCGAAATTTTCGAAAATAGCAATTTATTATACAGTGAAACTTTGATTAATACATTAGGTTTAAATGAGAAAACCACACTTTTAATTCCGGAATTAGTACCTGCAAATAACAAGGGGCAGCTAAGAGTAATTATTAGCACTGGTGAGGCTGAGGAGCTAGTAAAATCAGAGTTATTTTTACCCTATAAAGTAGATTGTTCAGAAGAACTACCTCCCTTGCGATTAATTTTCAGAGACAAAGAGCAGGATAACTGGTACGCATTTAATCCAGACGACAACAACTCGTGGATCTACAATCCTACTTTGCAATCTGTAAGTAGCAATTCTTCAAATTCACAAATTAAAAATCAGGAGGATTGGTTAATTACACCTTTGTTAGATGTAAGCAGAGTAAATTATTTAGGTTTAATTTTTGACATTGCCTACAGAAAACCATACAGGCAAAGCGAAACCTTTGAGGTTTTTGTAACTGGTGAAGATGGTATGGCATTCAATCCGCTTATTTATAAAAAATCAGGCGATTCTTTGGCAACTTCATTTGGCAATAATGAAAGTGAACCTCAAATCTGGAGAAATGAATTTATTGATTTATCACCTTTTGTATACAGAGAAAAGATCAGATTGGCTTTTAAAGCAAAGCATGAAAACGGGCAAAATATTTATTTAAAAAACATTTCCTTTTTTATAGGACAAACCCCACCACCGGCATATCCTGATTCCAACAAAGATTTTGTGGTGTACCCTAACCCAGCCAAAAATATCATTAATTTACATTTAAATTTACCTAATGCCTCTGAAGGTTTTTTTCAAATTACAGATTTACAGGGCAAGGTGATTTTAGAATTTAATGAGCCCAAGCTCTTAAATCAGTTTATCAATTTTGATGTATCATCGCTAGCAGATGGAATGTACTTATTGCATTTAAGAACTAATAATGTTAGAAGTAGTGAAAGGTTTGTGATTAGTAGATAATAAATTGATCAATCAATTTGGTTTCACTTAAAAAAGGTGTTTCGCCTATTGCTTCAATAAGTATTTGTAATTTAAAAAATAGGCCAGTTTACAAATTACTTCATTCAAAAAAGCCACTAATACAAGGTTTTAATTTTCTAACCACTATTTTTACATTTAGGTTAAGATTAATTACAATTAACATCAGTTTAAATAGGCGTTAAAACCATCTGATAAAAACATGTTAAATATATGAGCTTCAATGCCGTTTAGTTAAGACAACTATTTCAGCCAAAGGCTGACCAGCATTTGGATGGAGGTTTAAAGAAAAGGCCTAACTAAACGACATTGATTTAAGAGTACAAAATAAGGGTAAAATAAATGAAAATAGGTATATTTTTTGGTGGCCAGTCGAGAGAAAGAGAAATATCATTTGCAGGCGGAAGAACAGTTTATGATAATCTTAATAAATCAATATTTGAAGCTGTACCCATTTTTATTGATAGTTTAGGTCATTTTATTCTGCTGGATTGGCAATATATTTATAAAGGCACTATTCGGGATTTTTATCCCCCTATTAAACACCTGCCTAATAGTAAATATCCAATTCAAATTTATGCTGAGTCTTTAACTGTAGCCACTCCTAAGGATTGGGATGAAATCATCTCAGAAGTTGGCGAAAAAATCAGCCCGGATGAACTAAGTCAATATATTGATTTTGCATTTTTAGCACTTCATGGGCCTTACGGTGAGGACGGAAATATCCAGGGAATTTTAGAGTGGTATGGCATTCCTTATAGTGGAGCCGGTATTTTACCCTCTGCCATTGGTATTAATAAAATTGCTCAAAAACAATTAATTAGTCAGTCTGGATTTGCTGTACCCAAAAGCAGAACGTTATCTAAAACAGATTGGGATAATAAGAATAAACAAACTATTTATTTAAGCTTAAAGGAGGCTGTTGGCTTACCTATGGTGATAAAAGCACCACATCAGGGTTCTTCGATTGGAGTTAGCATTCTTAACCACGATGATCCCGAAAAATTCAATCAACTCATACAAAAAAGCTTTTTTATTCAGGAAATTGATTGTGAGGTATGGAAAAATCTATCTGAAATTGATAAAATAAGCCAAATTGCTAAACTAGTTGATATCAGAGAAGGTGTAGGGCTCCCCATAAAAGTATTTGAAAAAATAATTGCCACTCCAGATGTATTGATTGACTTTTTAGATCAATATACCTCGAAAAATCAAGGTTTGGTGCCACTTCAGGCATTACAAACTGAAAGCGAGTTGCTCATTGAATCTTTTATTGAAGGAAAAGAATTTTCTTGTATTGTGATTCAGGATGAAGAAAACAGGCCTATTGCCTTACCTCCTACTGAAATCAGAAAAGGGAAAGATGTTTTTGATTACAGATCAAAATATCTACCGGGTATTAGCAGGAAAATCACCCCTATAAATGAAGAATTACCTATAATTGAAAAAATAAGAAGTTCATGTACCCAGCTTTTTAAAGCATTGCAGATTAACGTATATGCCAGAATAGATGGCTTTGTGGGCGTTGATGGTAATATCTACCTGAATGACCCCAATACCACTTCAGGTATGTTACCTTCCTCCTTCTTTTTTCATCAGGCAGCAGAAATTGGCTTAAATCCATCTCAGTTTTTGAGTTATATAATTCGTACTTCTTTGGCCGCCCGATTAAAAACCGGGAAAAATCAGTATGCCATTGAGGCTCTTATCTTAAGTTTAGATAAAAAATTACTTGAGCTCCAAACAAAGGAAGAGAAAAAGGTAAATGTGGGAATATTTATGGGTGGATTCTCAACTGAGCGACATATATCAGTAGAAAGTGGTCGTAATATCTTCGAGAAATTATCATCCTCTAAAAAATATTTCCCTATTCCTATTTTTTTAACCGGTGATGAAGCAAAACATGAATTATACGTACTGCCTATTAATATTATGTTGAAAGATAATGCGGATGATATCAAAGAAAAATTAAGCAACTACCATACGCATCCTATCATCGACCAAATTAAATTTGAATGCGAAGCCATCACTAAAAAATATGCAGCTCATACAATCTCTCAATTTGAAAAATTAACCTACGCTGATCTTTCAAATAAAATTGATATGGCCTTTATTGCTTTGCATGGAAGGCCAGGCGAAGATGGTGCTGTACAGCAGGAACTGGAAAAAATGAATATCCCTTACAATGGTTCGGGTGTTGAAAGTTCTCAAATTACCATCAATAAATTTGATACAAATGAGAAGTTAAGAGCCAATGGTATTTTAGTGGCCGATCATAGACTTGTTTATGAAAAAGATTGGGTTAGTAATAGAGCAGGGCAAATTGAGGAAATTGAAAAGCAATTGCACTATCCATTAATTGCTAAACCAGCTGATGACGGTTGTAGCTCGGCTGTTAAGAAAATAAAAAATAGAACCGAGTTGGAAGCTTTCGCAGGAATGATGTTCAGACCCCAGCCAGCTTTTATTGAGGAGCTAGCAAATACGCTCAATCTAAAACGCAACGAAGAATTTCCTCAGAAAAACTTCTTTTTGCTGGAAGAGCTAATTGAGAAAAAAGAAGCTGCTTATTTTCTTGAAATTACCGGTGGTTTATTAACTCATTATAACGAGGCCGGAAACATCAATTATGAAATATTTGAGCCATCAGAGGCGTTAGCTAGTGGGGAGGTTTTAAGTTTGGAAGAAAAGTTTTTAGCCGGTGAGGGACAAAACATAACTCCTGCACGCTATACAAAAGATATTACTGAATATACTACTGTGGCAGAGCAGGTTAAAGCTACATTAAAACATACCGCCGAAGTACTTTCTATTGAAGGGTATGCGCGGATAGACGCATTTGTAAGAATTTACGATGATTTAAAGGTAGAAACCATTATTATTGAGGTAAATTCATTGCCAGGAATGACTCCTGCTACTTGCATTTTTCATCAAACAGCTATTAATGGTTACAAGCCTTACGACTTCATAGATAAAATTTTAGAGTTTGGTAAAGCCAGAACACAAAAACAATATTTAAAACATGAAATCGACATTAAAAATTCAGCTTCGAATTTTACCGCAAACGAAGGTGAATTTTAATCAAAGATTCCATAGCTTGCCCCGACTGATCGGGGTGACCGATAAAAAACAAATATATACACATGAAAATTAAAGCTAATTCAGCAAAGGATATTTTAATACATCTGGGAATTATAATTGTTGTAGCTATTTTGCTTATTACTTCCTTTTTCTACCTCTATTTACCATCTAAAACAAACCACGGTGAAAGTATTACTGTGCCTGATTTGTCTGGCTTGCAATTAGAAGAATTAGAAGAATTTCTTTTAAAAAGAGATCTCCGGTATGAAGTAACGCCAGATTCAGGTTTTTCGGCAGATTTACCAGCTTATGCAGTACTTTCGCAAACCCCTAAATCAGGTGAAAAAGTAAAGGAGAATAGAAAAATCTATATTTCTATTAATGCAGTAAATCCTCCAATGATTAAAATGCCGAAGTTGGTAGACGGCTCTCTAAAAAATGCCCAAATGGTAATGGAGAGCTATGATTTAAAGTTAGGCGAAATTATTTATGAACCTCACGAATTCCAAAATGCAGTCCTAAAACAATTATCTGGTGGTGAAGAAATTGAAGAAGGTACTGATGTTCCTAAAGGGACTGTAATCGATTTAGTGATTGGTAATGGATTGGGTAGACCTTTTGAAATGCCTGATTTATTAGAATCTATGCAGGATGATGCGGAATTTATCATTAAAGGAAATGGTTTGAGAGTGGGTACGGTGCATCAAAAACAAGTGGAAGATAAAGCTGCCGGTTTGGTCATTCAACAATACCCTGAAGCTGGTGAACAAATCAGAACAGGCAGTAGAGTTGATATTTGGGTAGTTGCATCAAAAAATGATAATGATTTACTCCCACCTATTGAACAATAAAAGAGTATAATTTCAGGTTATTTATAATATTTATCTCCTTTAAATTTAACCTCTTTAAAGTGTTAGGAAACGCTTCAAAAGTAATTTTAACATCAAATATGATCAACAGAATTGGATTTTTATTAATCATTACCATGATACCTTTAAAAGGTTTATTGGCACAAATAACTGAAAAACCAATCTCACACCTAAATCCTACTAATACCTATAGTCAAAGAAGTTTTCTCGATAGCGATACCCTTAACCTACCATTCTGGGATGATTTTTCTCAAACCAAAAATAACATCATAGATTCCAGTTTATGGTTACATGGCCTGGATGTATTTATTAATGGTTATCAAGGCTACCTACCCCCTTCACAAATGGTTGCGACATTGGATGGCTTTGATGGAAATGGAAATGCCTATTCTAACGATACGCAATCTCAAGGCATTGGTGATAGTTTAGTTTCAAAGCCCATCGATTTATCTTCATATACAGCTGCGAGCAATATTGTACTAAGTTTTTTTTGGCAGGAGAAATTTGGCACTCAAGCCCCTGATTTTAACGATTCCTTACGATTAAGCTTTAAAGATTCCAGTAATAACTGGATTCAGGTATTTAGTCAGGCAGGAAATGGGCTAGATTCTGCCACTTTATTTCACCAGCAATTTGTGAGGGTCAATCAAGAAAGGTTTATTCATAGTGGGTTCCAGTTTAAATTTGAGCTTTTAAGTAATTTAGCCGGGGCATATGATGTTTTCAACTTAGATTATATTTATTTAAATGAAGGTAATATTAGTGTTAATACGGATAACAATGCCTACGATTCCTACGAAGACAGAACATTTTCTGTAGCTCCCCAAAGTATCTTTGGCAATTACTATGCTATTCCCTTAAAACACTTAACTGAAACCTGGTTAGATGAAAACCTACAATCTACCAGCTTTATTTATAATAACCTTTGGGCAGGAGATGCCAATAACCCTTTGTTCGTTACGGAGATTTTTGGAGTATTGAAAGATACATTGAAACCAGGTATCATACTCGATTCATTATTGATTAACGGTAATTTCCTTACACAAAATCAGGATACAGCCCTATTTACTACCCAGAGCAGAAATAAAGAACAATTGATTACAAGATTAATGCAGGAAAGCCAAAATGAAGATTCTGTCTACCTTGAGCTGCAGCTGAACTTGGGCACAAACGATAGCTTGTTTTTTGAAACCATTAATAGTGTAAGAGTATACTATCCGGAATTAACATTTAGAGCAAATGATACCATCTCTACTATTTATCCATTACATCATTTTTATGCCAAGGACGATGGCACAGCAGAATCTACCATTCAGTTGAATTCTAAAAATTACCAGATTGCGCAGGAGTTTGAGATTTTAGGTGATCATTATATGACAGCCATTGATTTATATATTCCAAATACTGCACAGAATTCAGGCACAAAAAATATCACCCTACTGGTTTGGGATGAATTAACCAATGAAGTAGCCAATATCGTATTAGCACAAAATGTATTAGTCAACCAGTCTTCAGGCATTAATGAGTTTCAGCGTTTTACATTTGAAAGACCCATTTTTATTGGAGGTAGAGTTTATGTGGGATATAGGGAAGAGAATGACGAGATAGTTTCCGTTGGCTTTGATAAAAATTCCAACAGTGCTCAAAATTTATATTTTAATCAAAGTGGCACCTGGGTGCAAAACAATGTTTTGGAAGGCAGTATGATGATCAGGCCTGTTTTTGATGAATCTTCAGTAACTGTTTCTAACCTAGCTAAGCAAACGGAAAATATAGCAAGAATATATCCTAATCCTAATTCAGGCATTTTACGATATGATGGTGAATATGATTCAATTGAAATCTATTCTATGAGTGGGCAAAGGATGATCCAAGTAACTAAAAAAGAGGTAAATGCTACTATCGACTTAAGCCCACTGAATGACGGTTTGTATCTGGTTAAGATTATCAAAGGCAGCCAAATTTCTACTCAGAAGGTTTTGTTGAGGAGGTAGTTAGCTAAGGTACTGCGTTAAATTATGTTTATAATTCTCTACTCAACTCATTTATAGCCAAAATGACGATATTACGAATTATCATTTTAATAATATCCATAATTCTTCTCACCATCCTTACCCAAATAGGGGGCTTAGTGCTAATTATCACTTTACTTTTCTCAAAAATTATAAACAGGCTTTTTTCTAAAAAATGGAAACAAATAGCAGCTAAATTTTTACTTTTCTTAAGTCTCTATTCTATAGCTACCTTTCTTATTGTACCTCCTCTAGCTAAGCTCGGTGGTAGGGTACCTCTCCCCTTGTACCAACAAGAGCAGCTCAAGCCGGCGAATATATTAACCTGTTTTCTGAACAGGCATTATGTAAAAAAAGAAATGAAAGCTGCTATTCATAGCACTGCGCAAAGCCTGAACAGAGAATTTCCCGGTACAGAGGTGAATTACCTTGATGCAAGTTTTCCCTTTATCAATCATTTCCCACTCTTCCCTCATTTGAGCCATAACGACGGAGAAAATTTAGATTTATCATTTCTGTATAAAGATTCCCAAACAGGTGAAAGCACCAATGAAGTACCCTCCTATACTGGGTATGGAATATGTGAAGAGCCTAAAGCAGGAGAAGAAAATATGCCGGAATATTGCAGGCAAAAAGGTTATTGGCAGTATAATTTGATTGAAAAAATTACGCCTCAGTATAATAAATCAGCATTTGATTTTGACGAGACAAGAACTGAAAGATTGATTCAGATTTTAATAAATCAACCCAGCATTGGAAAAATTTTTATTGAGCCCCATCTAAAAAACAGAATGGGGCTCAATCATACTAAAATTAGGTTTCATGGATGTGGGGCTGTAAGACATGATGACCATATACACATACAGCTTTAGGTAAAAATGCTTAATCGTTATCCTGCTTACTTACCTGCTTCCCCATCAAGAAAGCCTTTATAAAGTCGTTAAGATCGCCATCCAATACATTTTGTACATCAGTTCGCTCCACTCCTGTTCTTGCATCTTTGATTAGCTTATAAGGATGTAGCACATAATTTCGGATTTGAGAACCGAAATCAATCTTCATCTTACCGGCTTCTACTTCACTTCGCTCGGCATTTCTCTTCTCTACCTCGCGTTGGTATAATTGAGATTTTAGCATTTTCATTGCTTCTTCTCTGTTCCCTAATTGGGTCCTGCCCGCCTGGCAAATTACTACAATCCCTGTGGGCTTATGAGTCAACTGTACCTTGGTTTCCACCTTGTTCACATTCTGACCACCTGCACCTCCTGAGCGTGAAGTATGTAGCTCCACATCATTAGGATGAATGTTGATTTCTATGGTGTCATCTACTACAGGGTACACATATACAGAAGCAAATGAAGTATGGCGTCTGCCACCACTATCAAATGGAGAAATCCTTACTAGCCGGTGTACACCATTCTCAGATTTCAAAAAGCCATAAGCCTGCGGACCGTCAAACTCTAGTGTAACAGATTTTACACCCGCTACATCACCTGCCTGAAAATCTACTTCTCTTACTTTACAACCATTTGATTCTCCCCACATTATATACATCCGCATGAGAATACCTGCCCAGTCGTTACTTTCAGTACCACCCGCTCCCGGGCTTATTTGTAGCATGGCAGAAAATTGATCTTCTTCTGAAGAAAGCATTTTCTTTAACTCCAAATCTTCCACTTTTACCATGGCCTTTTCATAAGCCCTGGACACCTCGGCTTCAGTAGCTTCCTCCATTTCGTAAAATTCGTAGAGTGTTTCTACATCGCCAAAAAGGTCAGAAAGTGTTTCAAATTGCTTGGTCCAGTCTTTAATGGCCCGGATTTTCTTCATGGTCTCCTCAGCGGCATCTGAATCGTTCCAGAAATCCGGCTGAGCAGTAAGTAATTCTAATTCGTTGGTTTCTTCTACTTTTTTATCGTAGTCAAAGATACCCCCTCAAGGCATTAACACGAGCCTTTAAATCTTTTAGTTCGTCAGAAGTCATAATGACAAAGATTTTTTAATGTGAAAAATATGAAAATTTTACTGTTTGAAATTCAAGAAATCATCGATTTGATATTTCTCGTCTTACAAATATTATTACAATGTTGTTTAGTTAAGACAGCTTTTCCAGCCAAAGGCTGACCAGCGTTTAGCTGGCTTCCTAGCTGTTCTTTTCTCAATACATCATAGTAAAATAAAAGATTGAGCCTACTTGAAGCAGGTTAATATTTAAAACAAATACTTAATTAAACACCCTTGATTTTACCCTATAAAAAATGCCGTATTGCGTTAAAACAATACGGCATTCTACAAAATTTATTTATTTATAATATGGTTAACCAACCAAATTTATCCTCAGCCTCTCCTGATTTAATTGCATCCATTGCTTTCAATACTTTGTTGGAGAATTTCCTATCTTCGATTTTAGGCAAAGTATAGTCTGTTCCCTCATGCCCAATAACTTGAATATGAGCAATAGTAGCGGCAGTACCTGCTCCAAAAGCCTCCTGAAGCGTGCCGTTTTTAGCAGCTTCTACAATTTCAGTTACCGAAACTTTTCTTTCTTCCACGTTCATTCCCCAATCACGAGCCAATTTTAAAACAGAGTCTCTTGTGATACCTTTCAAAATAGTAGAGCCAGCTTCAGGGGTTATCAGGGTATCATTAATCACAAACATGATATTCATGGTACCTGATTCTTCTATGTACTCATGTGTGTTGGAGTCTGTCCATATCAGTTGATGGTAACCCTGCTTTTGTGCTAATTTTGCAGGATATAAAGCACCTGCATAGTTACCTGCAGCTTTCGCAAAACCAGTTCCACCTTGCGCGGCTCTTGTAAAAGTAGTTTCAATTTTTACTTTTACCGGCTCTGTATAATAAGAGCTTACCGGACAGGTAATAATCATAAATCTATAAGAATCGGATGGTTTTATACCTATATAATCATCCATGGCAAAAACGAATGGACGAATATATAGAGAGTTACCAGCTTTATCAGGAATCCATGCACTATCAATTTTAAGTAATTCTTTCAAAGCGTGCATAAAGAGCTCTTCAGGAACTTCCGGTATACACATTCTTTCAGCAGACTTATTGAGTCTTGCTGCATTGGCTTCAGGTCTGAAAATTGCAGTCTGTCCTGCTTTGGTTTTATAAGCTTTTAAACCTTCGAATACTGATTGCCCATAATGAATTACACTAGAAGCAGGAGCCAAGGAAAGGTTCTTGTATGGTTCTATTCTTAAATCACTCCATTCACCATCTTTATAATCAGCAATAAACATGTGATCTGAATAAATTCTTCCAAAAGGAATATTATTAAAATCAACCTCGCTGATTTTCGATTTTTCAACCTTTTTAACAGATATTTCTAAAGTTTCTAGCATGGTTATCAGGATTAATTTAAAAGTACAAAAATAGTGAAAATCGACTGCATTTCCAATATTATTTTTTAGGAACCCAAGGCACCTCTGTGGCCTCAAGTTCATGACTTAGCATGCGTGAAAGCACAAATAGATAATCTGAGAGCCTATTTAGATAGATAACAAGCACTTCCTCAACGGGTTCTGATTCGTTCAATAAAACCACCCCTCTTTCAGCTCTTCTACATACCGTTCGTGCAATATGTGTGTATGAAACAATTGGGTGACCTCCCGGTAAAACGAAACTTTTCATTTCAGGTAAAACCTTATTCATCTCATCAATAGCATTTTCCAATCTTTCTACGTCTGAGTATTGAATTTCAGGAATGGAGAACTTTCTTTCTCCGCCCTCATTGGCCAAATGTGAGCCAATTGTAAACAACCTATCCTGTATTTCAATTAATAATAAATGTCTGCCTTTATTAGCCGACTGATCTCTTAGTAATCCAATCCATGAATTGAGTTCATCAACATTGCCGTAGGCATCAATTCTTATATGGGCTTTTGATACCCTGGAACCCCCTAAGAGAGATGTTTTTCCTTTATCGCCTGTTTTGGTATAAATTTTCATATTTAAAAGCTGTATTCAATAAGTAATAATTACAATATCTAACCTTTGCTTCAAAGTAAAGTTTTTTTATGGGAATAACCGTTAGTTTCAGAAAAACAAATACTATCAGACTCAGCTATTTGGGAATCCATATAAATAAAATATCAAACCAGTTATGATTAAACATTAAACTACAAAAAAGGCCAACAGTTCTTGTCAGCCCTTCTTTCGTTTAATAAATGTTGAAATCAATTTATTTAGCTTGCCAAACTACTTCTTTATGGTTGTTACCGGCCTGTAAAACTATTCTTGGTGGGTTAGGCACCAAAGCTAAGGTAACTTTAGCACTGGCAAAATCATCTGCTTCCACCAATACTCCCTGACCAGGAGCAACGTCTACTTTATCACCCTCTACAATATATTCATCTGCTAGATAAGCAATTGGTAATAATACATCATTGTCGGGGCAAAACTCATCATGTACATGAGCTAAAGCCTCTTCCAAATATTCTCCAAAATTTTCTATAAAATCATCTTCCAAGTCATGAAGCTCTTCTTCTATCAGATCATAATCTTTATCAGCATAATTTAACTTACTCAATGCTATTTTTTTCTTCACGAGAGTGGTTAAATCTTTGTCTAATTTTTTGATATCTATCATTATTTTTTTGGGCTTGTTTTTGTTATCGCAAAATTCCTGTAATTGCCTTGAACTTCCAAACAATGTGTTCACTAATTCTTAATAATTACGGTTTTATTTCAATTCCAGTTTAAAAAAATTAATTTTGATTAAAATAAGTACAATTATCGATGAAATTCGTAAAAGTAAAGAAAAAAAGCACATTTCGGATGCTCAAGAAATTTTTAGAAAAAATGATCTGATTGATCAAAATAAAAAGTTTACTCACATAAAACAAGAAACCAACATGGAACAGGATTTTTTACCTTTAAAAGGGACTGATTACATAGAATTTTACGTAGGAAATGCCAAACAATCGGCTATGTATTACCAAACTGCTTTCGGCTTTGAATTAAAAGCTTATGCAGGTCCGGAAACGGGGATAAAAGACAGATCCTCCTACATGCTACAACAGGGTAAAATCAGGCTGGTTTTAACTTCTTCTTTAGTGCCTGATTCTGAAATATCTGAACATGTAAAAAAACATGGAGATGGGGTAAAAGTATTAGCGCTTTGGGTAGATAATGCTGAGCTTTCATGGAAAGAAACAACTAGCCGTGGTGCCAAATCACATACAGAACCCAAAACGATAGAAGATGAAAATGGCAAGGTAACACTGGCCTCTATTCATACTTATGGGGATACGCTGCACACTTTTGTTGATAGAACGCATTATGATGGCCCATTCTTGCCGGGTTATGTGGCAAAATCAAGCAACTTAAAAGCAAGTCCTATTGGTTTAAACTACGTAGATCATTGTGTGGGTAATGTAGGCTGGGGCGAAATGAATAAATGGGTAGAATTCTATGAGAAAGTGATGGGCTTTAAACTGTTAATTACTTTTGATGATAAAGATATTTCCACAGAATACACTGCTTTAATGTCGAAAGTGGTTTCTAATGGCAATGGATATGTTAAATTCCCTATAAACGAACCCGCAAAGGGCAAGAAAAAATCGCAGATAGAAGAGTATATTGATTTTTATAAGGGAGCCGGTGTGCAACATATCGCCATAGCCACAGACGATATCATCCATACAGTTTCTGAAATGCGTAAAAGAGGAGTAGAATTCCTTAATGTACCTGCCACCTATTACGATGATTTAAAAGATAGAGTAGGTGAAATTAAGGAAGACATGAAACCTATAAAAGAGTTGAATATTTTGGTAGACCGAGACAATGAAGGATATCTTCTACAGATTTTCACTAGACCCATTCAAGACAGGCCCACTGTTTTCTTCGAAATTATCCAGAGAAGAGGGGCTAAATCATTCGGAAAAGGTAATTTCAAAGCATTGTTTGAAGCCATAGAAAGAGAACAGGAGTTAAGAGGTAACTTATAGAATGAATATTAAGATCATATAAATCGAATAAAATATTTTTAAAAGCCAATTTAAATTGATATTTTAAACTTTGGATTAAATTAAAAACCAATATAAAATCAGCATTATAAATTATTATAACCTTACTAAAAATTAAAAATGACAACCGAGGAAAGAGCGCAAAAATGGCTGGATAGTGAAGTAGTAGATGAAAAAACAAAGTCAGAGATATTAGAAATGCAAAGGACCAACCCTTCTGAATACAAAGAGTCTTTTTATCAGGATTTGGAATTTGGAACGGGTGGTTTAAGAGGTATTATGGGCGTTGGCAGCAACAGAATGAATAGGTATACCTTAGGTATGGCTACCCAAGGTTTATCTAACTACCTCAATAAAACCTTTACAGATAAAGGAATATCTGTTGCCATTGCGCATGATTGCCGTAATAACAGCGATATTTTTGCTAAAACGGTTGCTGATGTTTTTACTGCTAACGGTATAAAAGTTTATTATTACAAACACTTAAGACCCACTCCATCTTTATCCTTTGCAATTCGCCATTTTGGCTGCAAAAGTGGTGTTGTACTTACTGCCTCCCATAACCCGAAGGAATATAGTGGCTATAAAGCTTATTGGGATGATGGAGCACAATTGCTTGATCCGCATGATGTTAATGTTATGAATGAAGTTCAGGCTATTGAATCAATAGATGATGTGCATTTCCAGGGCAATGATAGTTTAATAGAATATATTGGTGAAGAAGTAGATAAAGCCTATCTGGAAAAGATTAATGAGATTTCCCTATTTGATCAGGCTTCTGATGAAGACAAGTCAATAAAAATTGTTTTTTCTTCCATCCATGGTACAGGAATTACGCTGGTGCCTCAGGCCTTAGAAAATTTTGGTTTCAAAAATGTACATATAGTTGAAGAACAAGCCAAACCCGATGGTAATTTCCCTACTGTAATTTACCCAAATCCGGAAGAAAAAGAAGCTATGAAAATGGCACTGGAAAAAGGTAAAAAGGTAGATGCAGATATTGTTATGGCTACTGATCCGGATGCTGACAGAGTAGGAATTGCGATTAAAAATGCCAATAATGAGTTTGAATTATTGAATGGCAACCAAACAGGCTCCATGTTGATCTATTATTTATTAACGCGTTGGAGTGAATTGAAGAAATACACAGGAAAAGAATTTATAGTAAAAACCATCGTTACCACCGAGCTAATTAATAAAATAGCGGAATCCTTTGAAGTACAGAGCTTCGATACTTTAACTGGCTTTAAATATATAGCAGGAAAAATCAGGGAACTAGAAGGTGAAATGCAGTTCATAGGCGGTGGCGAAGAAAGCTATGGCTATATGATCAGTGATTATGTGCGTGATAAAGATGCTATAGCTGCTTGTGCCATGATTGCAGAAATGACAGCTTATGCCAAATCTAAAGGCATTACCTTGTACGATTACCTGATTGAAATGTACATGAAATTCGGTTTATACCGTGAAGATTTGATTTCAATTACTAAAAAAGGCATCTCGGGAAGTGAGGAAATTAAGCAAATGATGACTCGCTTCAGGGAAAATACACCAAAAGAAATCAATGGCATTAAAGTAGCCAAAATGAGGGATTATAAAGAAGGTATTGAAAAAGACCTGAGTACAGGTGATTCTCATAAAATAGACTTCCCTTCTTCCAATGTGTTACAGTTCTTTTTAGAAGATGGCAGCAAAATATCTGCTAGACCTTCAGGGACAGAGCCTAAAATTAAATTTTACGTAAGTGTAAATAGTAAATTATCGTCTAGGGAAGCATTTAGCAAAGAATTTGAACAATTAGGCACTAAAATTAAAGGACTATTAGATGCCTTAGATTTATAGTTATTGGAGCAAATTTCATTCTAAAACACGGGTGAATATGGAAACATGTTCACCCGTGTTTATTTTATACCATCTCAGTTTTCTATCTAAAATTTAATCAGTTAATATGAAAATAGGCCTTATTTCAGACACACATGGCTTCTACGACCCTACGATTCCAAAATATTTTTCTACTTGTGATGAAATATGGCATGCAGGAGATATTGGTGAAGGGAATATCATAGAACAATTAAATGAAATAGCTCCAACATTAGCTGTTTTTGGAAATATTGATTCTACGGAATTCCAAAAACAATACGCTGAAGACTTGCATTTTGAGAGAGAAGGCTTTAAGATATTAATGAGCCATATTGGAGGAAAGCCCCCTGGCTATAATCCCAGAGTCAGAAAACTCATTAAAGAAACCTCTCCTGATATCTTTATTTGTGGCCACTCTCATATTTTGAGGGTAATGAAAGACCCGAAAATCGAAAATTTGTTGTATTTAAACCCCGGTGCAGCAGGGAAACAAGGTTTTCATCAAATGAGGACCTTGTTAAGGTTTGAGCTCAACAATAAAAAAATAAGCAATATGGAAGTGATTGAACTGGGCAAAAGAGGGGCAATTTCTTAACATCAAATGGTATATTGAGTGCTTGTAATTGTTCATAGAAAAACCTGTTCCCTCATCCACATGTAAAAGTATTGATACTGATCCTTTTTAAAAAAAACAGTATAAGAAGCAAGGAAGAACCATTTGGCAAAGGCTTCATTCAGACATATATCATTGAGGGTAAGTTGGATTTTTTTAAAAATAAATAAACAATCACTTATGGTAAAAACGCTCGAAACTAGATTAAAAAACAACAATATCCGGCCCACAGCTATGAGATTACTCGTGCTTGAAGCATTATACGGTCAGAAAATTGCTATCAGCCTTTCTGATCTAGAAGATTCTTTCGAGAAGTCCGACAGAATTACACTGTACCGTACCCTGAAGACTTTTGAAGAAAAAGGATTGGTTCACAGTATTGATGATGGAACAGGTGCTCCTAAATATGCATTATGTGAAGAAGGTTGCAAATGCGAAATAGAAAGAGATTTACATGTGCATTTTCACTGTCATGTTTGCAATGAAACTACCTGCCTGCCCAAGTATAAAATACCTGAAATTACTTTACCTAAGAACTTCATTGCTGATGAAGCCAATTTGGTAGTAAAAGGAGTTTGTGGAAAGTGCTCAGTTTAAAAATGCAATTCCTGTGCATTTCATTTCCACTTATCTTTGTTGAAAATAAAGCACAGCAGCATATGAAATTTAATACAAGGATTCCCAAAGCACTAAAAAAGTATTTTAAGAAAGAATTAATTCACTATGATGAAAAGCTAACTGAAGGCAAACTTCAGGACGCCTGGAGACACCTGGAAAGGGCTCACATAATCGGCCAGGCTTACCCTTTAACTCATAGCCTGGTACACTGGAAAATGCTCCTTTTCGGTATCAGAATTAAAAATTTTAAGGAAGTAATCGGCCAAATACCCAGGTTATTGGTTGGAGGAGTAAAGTCATTTGTTGGAGAAATTCCTGTTGGTAATACAGGAGGTGCCGATGTACCGCCATTACGCTCAATGCCTATCGAAGAAGACATTCTTCACATTTTCAAAAAAACAGGAATAGAGAGCTATGGCGCATGATCACTCGAAAGAACTAAGAGGAAGCACTAAAAATCTGAAGATCGCCTTCTTCATCAACTTAGGTTTTACTTGTATAGAACTGGTTGGTGGAATATTTACCAATAGTATCGCTATAATTTCAGATGCGCTCCACGATTTGGGAGACAGCCTTTCTTTAGCTCTGGCATGGTATCTGGAAAAAAAATCCTATAATAATCCCTCAAACAGATTCAGTTTTGGGTATGCGCGCTTTCGGCTTCTTGGGGCATTAGTAAATGCACTGGTCCTGATTGGAGGTTCTATTTACATTATCATTGAAGCAGTTCAAAGACTCCAAAACCCGGAACCTGTAAAATCCCTCTGGATGATTGGAATAGCTATAATTGGCGTAACAGCGAATGGCTACTCAGCCTGGAGAACCAGGGGTGCCAAGTCACTCAATGAAAAAGTAATAAGTTGGCACCTTTTAGAAGATGTTTTGGGATGGGTGGCTGTGCTCATTGTTTCCATAATCCTTCAATTTAAAGATTGGTATTTTCTCGATCCTTCTCTGTCCATTGGTGTAACCTTGTTTATCCTTTATGGTGTGGGAAAAAGCCTTTGGGAAACAATGCATCTGCTTCTCCAAGGTGTGCCAAATCATATCGATCTAGAACAAATTAAATCAAAACTGGAAAAAGTAGAACATGTGCAATCTGTTCATCACACACATGTTTGGTCGTTGGATGGAGAGCATGATGTGCTTACATCCCACCTTGTTTTGAATAATATAACGAGTTTTGAACAAATCGATAATACTCGCGAAAAAGCATTGGAAGCCTTAAAAGAATATCATTTTCTCCATCACACAATTCAGGTGGAGCTCGATCCGGAGAGCTGTAAAATCTAATGAGTATACTTGTGAGAAATAAAAATATTCTCAAAAATGGAGTTAGCCTGCTGCAATCAGTCTTTCTTAATTTAAAATTTAAGTAAAAAACCTCAGTAAAAAGAGATTTTACTAAATAATGAGGTTTCACCCAAAGTTCTGAATTTTTGTAACCAAATTTTATTCTTTATCTTTTGCCTTGATGCAAAAGATACAAAAAATCAAGACAAAAAGATGCTTCAACACTGCAAATCAGCGCACTCCCCGCCTTTTTGTCGACCAGCCCGCTCGCTATTTGCAAATATTATTTGGTCTTGCAATAGTAAAGTATCTATCATCAGTTCCGTAATGAGTGTATTTAAAAAAACATCCTGTTCAATTCAAAAAAGAGAAAGGTAAGAATAAGGACAAATTCTATCGACTTGCGAGATATTATAGAAAAGATTTTTGAAAGGGAAGAGTTAATTAATTTCTACCACTTCCTTTAGATGAAAGCCGATAGTTATCGCATCTCCCGGCTTACCTTTAAAATTAGTTTGAAGCATATAAATTTTTGTTTCCCCTGTGGCCACTACTTGGATTAGAAAATGACTTCCCACAAAATCTACTGATATCACTTCTCCGGCAGCGTAAAACAGTTCTTCACTTTTTTCATGCAATAAAATTACATTTTCCGGCCAAATGCCATAAGTTAGATTTTCATTTAATTTAAATCCTTTAGGGGAATGCCACTTTTTTAAAAAATCATTTGGTAAAACATTAAATAAACCCAGTAGGTTGGCAATCTTAATTTGTGCAGGCTTACTATACACATCCTGCGGACTACCACTTTGAATTATTTTTCTATCTTCCAAAATATGGATTGTGTCGGCCAGGTAAAAAGCTTCATTCACATCGTGGGTAACAAACAAAATAGTGGTCGAAAGCTCATTCCTAATATCCTTTAATGTATCCATCAAAAGTTGACGGGTAGCTTTATCCAATTGCGTGAAAGGCTCATCCAATAAAAGCACATCAGGCTGAGTAGCCATAGCACGGGCAATAGCCAACCTCTGCTTTTCTCCTCCTGATAACATTTCTACTCTTTTATCTGCTAAAGGAGCTAGTTTCATTAGCTTTAGTAAGGTCTCTACTTGCTCAGTTCTGAACTCAATTTCGTAAGCCAATAAAGCGTCATTAAGGTTTTCAGTTACCGTTCTGTTTTTAAGCAAACGGAAATCCTGCGCTACATAAGCGAGTTCCTCCTCTCCAGGAATTAATACATCATCCGGATTCTCCAGCTTCTTTCCTTGAAAAACAACCTCCCCAGTATCAGCTGACAGCAAACCAGCCATAATCTTTAATAAAGTGGTTTTTCCTACACCACTTCTACCCATAAATGCGTGGATTTCAGCTTCATCAACTGATACAGTCACATCCTCCAAAATAGTTTCTGCACCATATTTTTTAAAAATGTTTTGGGCTGATAGAAGAGGCTTTTTAGACATGCACGTAAATTTAGAATAATAAGATAATAACCTTCAAATTGTTTGAATGTCCAAAAATACAATAAGAAAAGATCAACAGATGTGAAATGTTACAATCTAAAAAGTATCAATAAGCAATAACATGCTCAAAAAGAGGTATTTTACTTGACTATTAAGCTAAACCCAAAAATAAAATCAAAAAAAAAGCGAACTGAATCAGTTCGCTTTCAAAATATATCTTAAGAGAATATTATTCTTTATCTTCTTTTTTGCTATCAGCTTTTTTTGCTTTTGGAGCATCATCTGACTTTTCAGTAGCCGCTTTCTTTTCGGAGCAGCTTTCTTTGCTTTTGGAGCCTCTTCTTTTTTAGCTTCAGCTTTAGATCCTTTCGGAGCTTCTTCCACTTTCTTTGCAACCGGCTTTTTCTCAGCTTTTTCAAACTCAGCCTTAATTTCCTCTACATCAACATTTTTGATGACTGGTCTTTGTTGCAATCTCTTTATATTATCAACTCTTTTCTTAGCTACTACTCTATTTTTTCTAGCTTTTCTTTTAAGACTTGTTCCTGCCATGGTTACTTCTTTATCAAATTGGAGTGCAAAGATATACATTTCGTTTAAAAAAGCATAATCCTTGTAAATTATTTTACAGGGAATTGACAAAAAATTAATGCTTACATCACAAATTTTGTAGTTTTGCCAATAAATAAAAACGCAATGAGCAAACAAAAACCTACATTACCTAAAGGAACACGCGATTTTGGTCCTGCTGAAATGAATAAAAGATATTTCATTTTAGATACCATAAAGAAAGTTTACCAGAAATATGGTTATGCCCCCATTGAGACGCCCGCTATGGAAAATCTAAGTGTGCTGCATGGTAAATATGGGGATGAAGGCGATCAATTGCTTTTTAAAATATTGAATTCAGGCGATTTTTTATCCAAGACAGACTCAAATGATTTAAAATCTTCCAAAGATTTACAACCTAAAATCTCTGAAAAAGGACTTAGATATGATTTGACTGTTCCCTTTGCTCGCTTTGTGGTAATGAACCAGGACAAGTTGGCTTTTCCTTTTAAAAGATACCAGATTCAACCGGTTTGGCGTGCCGACAGACCCCAAAAAGGTAGATATAGAGAGTTTTATCAGTGCGATGCAGATGCCATCGGTACCAATTCTTTACTCTGTGAAGCTGAAATCGTATTAATGATCCAAGAAGTTTTTGAGAAATTGCAAAATCAAAAATCCGGTGCTTTAGACTATGCCATCAAAATCAATAATAGAAAAGTTTTAACCGGCATTGTAGAAGTAATGGAAGCTGTTGGTAAAGAAACTGATTTTGCTGTGGCTATCGATAAATTAGATAAAATTGGAGAAGAAAAAGTAAAGGAAGAGCTCTCAGAAAGGGGATTTTCCAATGAGTCTTTAGAAAAAATCACTCCTTTATTTGCTTTAAAAGGTTCTAATCAAGAGCAAATTACTATTTTAAAAGACTTCCTTCGGCAATCCGAAATCGGACTGAAAGGAATTGCCGAATTGGAAGAAGTTTTTAGCATCCTGCAAAATTTAAGCGCTGATGTGCCACAGTTAGAATTAGATGTAACACTAGCAAGAGGACTCTCCTATTATACTGGGGCTATTTTTGAGGTGAAACCAAAAAATGTAGTGATGGGAAGCATATCAGGCGGTGGCAGATATGATGGCCTCACCGATCATTTTGGCTTGCCTGATGTGAGTGGGGTAGGTATTTCTTTTGGAGTAGATCGAATTTACGATGTACTAGAAGAGTTAGCGCTTTTTCCGGACGTAAACCAACATGGCACCCAGGTTTTAATTGTGGCTTTCGATAATGAAACCTGGAATTACGGCCTGAAAGTTTTAAATGCTTTGAGAAAAAATGATATCAAATCAGAATTGTATCCTGAGCCTTTGAAACTGAAAAAGCAAATGAAATATGGTAATGATAAAAATATACCATTTGTTATAGTAATAGGCTCAGAAGAAATGAAAAGTGGTGCGCTTAGCTTAAAAGATATGCAGGCCGGCACGCAGAATAATATGCAATTAAATGATATAATTGAAGAATTAGTAAAAAATGACCTATGATTAGAACAAGTCATGATTATTTTTGATAGATTCAATTACGTGATTGAATTTTAAGTACTACAAACTTTTTTAACACTATGAGTGATTTTTTTAATATTAGTCAAAGCGCACTCACACTTGATGATATCCGCGAAATATGGGACAAGGGTCTTAAAATCCGACTATCGGAGGACTCCGAAAAAGCCATTATTCATTGCCGTGAGTTTTTAGATAGGCATATTCAGTCTTCTGAAGCCCCTATTTATGGAATCAATACCGGCTTTGGATCACTTTATAGCAGAAATATCTCAAAGGCTGATTTGGAAAAACTTCAATCCAATTTAGTGATGTCACATGCTTGTGGCACAGGCCCTGAAATTGACCCCAGGATTGTAAAGCTTATGCTTTTATTAAAAATTCAATCGCTGGCCTTTGGTCATAGCGGTATTCATATGAATACTATTCAGCGAATGATCAGTTTTTACAATGAAGACATCCTTCCCGTCATATATGAATGTGGCTCATTAGGTGCCTCAGGTGACTTGGCACCATTGGCTCACCTATCTTTACCCCTCTTAGGCAAAGGAGAGGTATATTGGAAAGGTAAAAAGGTGAGTGGAGAAACCTTATTACAAAAAAAACAATGGGAGCCTATTCACTTGAAGGCTAAGGAAGGTTTAGCCTTATTGAACGGCACTCAATTTATGGGCGCTTTTGCTGTACATGCCTTGCTAAAATCCCAGAATTTACTCCATTGGGCTAATACCATCAGTGCTTTATCTTTAGATGCCTTTGATGGAAGGATTGAACCTTTTGATGCTAAAATTCATAAAATAAGAAATCAAAAAGGACAGATCAATGTAGCAGAATGCATCAGGAAATTACTCGAAAAAAGCGAGATTATCACCCAACCGAAGCAGCATGTTCAGGATCCTTATAGCTTCCGTTGCATTCCACAAGTACATGGTGCTACAGCAGATACCATTGAGTTTGCGCAAACAATAGTAGAAAGAGAGTTGGCAGGGGTAACAGATAATCCGAATATTTTCCCAGATGAAAATGAAATCATTTCAGGCGGTAATTTTCACGGTCAACCACTTGCATTAATTTTAGATTATCTGGCAATTGCCATTTCTGAGTTAGGGAATATTTCTGAAAGAAGAACCTATCAATTGGTTTCCGGCAGTCGTGGCTTACCCGATTTTCTGGTTATGAATCCCGGCCTCAACTCCGGATTAATGATTCCTCAATATAGCGCAGCCAGTCTGGTAAGCCAGAATAAACAACTTTGCACTCCTGCTTCAGTCGATTCCATTGTCTCTTCCAACGGACAGGAAGACCATGTGAGTATGGGAGCTAATGCAGCTACAAAACTCTTCAAAGTAGTGGAAAATGTACATCAAATTTTAGCCATAGAACTAATTAATGCCTCTCAGGCTATCAATTTTAGAAAACCCTTAAAAACAAGTCCGATTTTAGAGAAATTAATTCGTAATTTTAGGAAAGAAATTCCGTTAATAGAAGATGATCGCATTTTACATAATGATATTGTAAATGCGGTTCAATTTATTAAAAAACATACTGCTTGAAATTAAAACACATATTTATATTATTTCTACTTCTTCCTTTTACAGGATTAGCCCAGGGCAATTTTGCCAGTGAAAACGGCTTGTTCGAGGTAGATTACTTAAAAGGCTGTGTGGGTACCACAATTACTGTTACGCCCACGGGTGCTCCAGGCACCTATATACCATGCTTTGATGCCAATACAAACGAGCCAATATCTACAGAAAACCAACAGTGCTTTAACGATCAGGCTAACGATCCTAATACCTTTGAATTCACCTACACAGCACCCGGTGTCTATAATATTTTAGTTATTAACCAACTACCAAGCAGTCAGATTTTTGATAGTCTTACTATTGAAATTCTGGAGCCTGAGTTACCTGCTTTTGCTTTTGCCAATTGTGGAGGCAATTTAGTTTTCGACCTGGATCCTAATCGTGAAATTTTTGATATTTATACCCTCGACTTTGGTGATGGAACTCCTGCGCAGGATTTCAACATCACTGAATTCCCAATTACCCATACTTATCCGGATAATACTGTGAGCTATAACTTTTCAGCGAGTGGTAGTTTCGATAATTCAGGTTTTAACAATTGTAGCAACTCTGTATTTACTGATAGTTTTATTCCAGATAATTTAGTAGAAAGTGCGGCAGAAATAACTGCATTAAGGATGACTGATGCTAATAATTTTGAAATTGATTTTGAAGCAAATGCCAACCAGGTTTACAGAGTAGAGATGAGCACAAACTCCAATTCAAATTTTCAGGAGATAGGCACTATTATTAATGAAAACAGTGGCACTTTTAGTATCCCCGATGTTGATTTGACTAATAATTTTTATTGCTTAAGAATATTTACACAGAGCATCTGTGATGGATCTGACTTGATTTCAAACGAGGTGTGTACCATTCAACTTTCAGGGACTCCACAACAAGATGGCAACCTGATTACGTGGAATTCGGGAAATTTCAATAATAGTAGAGTGATAAGAAACGGAACTGAAATTTTCAATGGTACTACTCCATTTTTAGACACTAATGTTTTATGCGGGGAAACGGATACTTATTTAATCATTGCCATTGATAATACAGGAATTGAAATTCAGTCGTTACCTCTAGATATACTTGCCATTGCTACTGGATCACAACTAGCCATTTCACAAATTGCCACCCGATATATTTCTGATAGAGCATTAGAAATTACCTGGGAAAACCCACAGGGAATAGCACCAGAGAACTTCATTATTTATAAGAAGAGAAATATAAATGATAATTTCTTTGAGGTAGACAGTACCACTACCAATTCCTATACAGATGAAAGTATAAATTTCGGAAGCAGTATACATTACTATTCAGTCGCCTATTTGAACAATTGTGGCACCATCTCAGAATTAGTCAGTACTGCTCCTAATATATCATTAAAAGCCAATCAGACTGAAAGCATAATCAATTTTTCGTGGAATGATTATACCGGTTATGGAGACGACCTACAAAATTATATAATTAAAAAATACGATGCAGATAGAAATTTAATTGAGGAAATAAACAATGGCTTAAGTATTATTTATGAAGACAATGTGTCTGACGTAGACCAACAATTATTTATATATCAAGTTGAAGCTGTATCTGAAACGGGTTTAATTTCGTACTCTAATGAAGTGGAATATAAAATTTCACCTGTTTTCTTTGTGCCATCAGGGTTTTCACCTAATGGCGATGGAAGAAACGAAGAATTAAAAGTAGTAGGTAAATTTATTTCAGAAGTAGAATTGAGTATTTATAACAGATGGGGTACTTTAATTTTCAGAAGTAACAACATTGAGATTGGCTGGGATGGCTATCTCAAGGATAAAGAAGCTCCATCAGGTGCTTATACCTATACAATTGTAGTGAAAGACCGTTTTGGAGAAGAGTTTTTTAAAAGTGGAATAGTAAATTTAATAAGATAGAGAGTATATGTTTGACATGATGAAAATGATGGGCCAGATTAAAGAAGTACAGGGCAAGGTAAAACAAGCCCAGGAAAATTTGGTGCATATCACCGCAGAAGGTGAATCAGGGGCTGGTATGGTAAAAGCTATTGTAAATGGCAAAAAACAAGTTGTGAGTATTTTAATTGACGATTCTTTGATCAATGATAATGATAAGGATATGATTCAGGATTTAACTGTAGCAGCTATTAACAAAGCCATGGAAGAAGTAGATGTGTTAGCCAAGGAAGAAATGAAGAAGGCAACTGATGGTGTTCTGCCCAATATACCGGGAATGGACTTAGGTGGAATGTTCAATGCCTGATAGTGTTGCAGTTGTCATATTGAATTATAATGGAAGAAGCTACCTTGAGCAGTTTCTTCCATCAGTGGTTAAATACAGTGAACCCTATCAAGTGATCATAGCTGATAATGCTTCCACGGATGATTCCATAAAATTTTTAAATCGCAATTATCCACAAATACGATTAATTCAGCTGGAAAAAAACACCGGATATGCCGGGGGCTATAATAAAGCGCTGGCTCAAATTCATACTGATTACTACGTACTGTTAAATTCAGATGTAGAGGTAACTGCCAATTGGATCGCTCCGGTTATTCAAGCAATGAAGGAAGATGATAAGGTTATTGCCTGCCAGCCTAAGATAAAATCATTCCACAAAAAAACACATTTCGAATATGCAGGCGCAGCGGGCGGCTATATCGATTATCTAGGATACCCTTTTTGCAGAGGTAGGATTTTCAATACTTTGGAAGAGGACAAAGGCCAATATGACGACACGAAAGAGGTTTTTTGGGCTTCTGGCGCCTGTTTGTTTGTTAAATCAAAGGAGTTTTTCGAGCTAGCCGCTTTTGATGATCAGTTTTTTGCCCATATGGAGGAAATTGATTTTTGCTGGCGTGTTAAAAACCTGGGATACAAAATTATGTATGTGGGAGAAAGCACGGTTTACCATGTAGGGGGAGGAACCCTCAATGCTGAAAGCCCTTATAAAACCTATCTAAATTTTAGAAATAATTTGCTGATGCTTTATAAAAACCTAAATCGGGTCGAATTCAAAACGGTGTATGAACAAAGGCAAATATTAAATTTCATCGCAGCTACTCAATACTTTCTAAAAGGAAAAGCGGCCAATGCCAAGGCTATTTTTAAGGCTGACAAAGATTTTCAGAAGATGAAAGTAAACTATGAGATAGAAAAGCGGCAAGGAATCAACCACCCTCAGATACATCTCAGATCTATTATAAGAGATTATTTTATCCGCGGTAAAAGGAAATGGAGCCAACTAAAATTCCTCTAAGCTTATTGCGAAGGATTATTATAAATTTCTACTATTTCCATTGGACTTAACTTTTCACCGGAAGAAATTCTATTCACCAAGTCGGGTCTTTCATTCAGGTAGATAGCCAATACTTTCTTTTTGAGCCCAAAGACTCCCTGAGTTACTCGAACCATTTCAGTACTATTCTTCTTCTTAAATAAAGGAGTAAACTCAAATGAAAAATTATCATAATCTATCCATTCCCAATGGTAGTAAGAGAGATCACCAGAGGCTATTAACTGCATAAATACCTTCTTTCCAACACCTTCTATACTTATATAAGAGATTTTAAAAAATTTTGCTTCTTCCTGTAGCCAAATACTTTCAAAAAAATGCTCACCTCTTTTATATGCTTTTAGATCATTGGGGCCATACTTCCTTTTAAATAAAGCTCCCTCTTTTTTCAATTTAACTTTTTTTAATATTTCACTGAAAGTCCCGGAATCCCGATCTTTCACCCTACCAAAGATAGTGTCATTTTCCACTGTAATTACATAACCATCAAGGAAGTCGGTTTGAGCAAAGCTCGACATAACTGACAGGAAAAGCACAAAAATCAGAAAACACAGGTTCAAAACTCTTTTCATATAATCATGTTGAAGTATTGTTTAAAAGATTGCCTGACAAGTGTTAACAGCAGCACTATTCTACAGCCTTTAGAACTATCTCCATGAATTGTGCAACTTTTGAATTGTCCATCCATCTTGTAACTACCACCAAATCATTTTCTTCATCAATGATAATATAATTTCCTCCAAAACCTGCAGCATAATAAATATGCTCCGGAACTCCCTTCCAATCGCCTTCGCTGTTATTCCACCACATATAACCATAAGAGCCATAAGCTTCAGAAGGTTTCTGAACAGATTTTACCCATTCCGAACTAATCAATTGCTTATTATTCCACTTACCCTGCCTTAAAAAAAGCAATCCAAAACGAGCATGATCATAAGTGCTTATAAACATACCTCCACCAAAATGTCCCCCACCACTAACCGATTGCATTTGAAGTCCATCCACATCTACATAGGAGTTATGATAACCTGTCCAGCGCCAGGTAGTGGAAGCGCCTATGGGATCCATAATTTTATCTTTCAACACCATGGGCAAAGGTTTGCGCCATACCTGGAGGAGAGAATACGCCATTACGTTTACTCGCACATCATTATATTTATAGTGGGTACCGGGTTCGTATAATTTTCTACTCCTCCAATCATCTATTCCTCCCTCCTTTGGAGGTCTGTCGGCCCAATCGTATAAACCAAACTGCTGGCCGTACCAATCTGATGATTGTGTTAAAAGATGTCTCCAGGTAATTTTACTATTATGTATTCCGTCAAAAGTGCCATCCCAAACATATTTTGAGGCTTTTTCATCTACATTATGAATCAAACCTTCATCAATAGCTAATCCCGCTATTGTTGATAAATAACTTTTTGCCACACTAAAAGTCATGTCTACTTTGTTTGGATTACCCCATTCGCCCACTATATAACCATCTTTTATAATTAATCCTGAGGCCTCTCCTCTATCCTTCGTTAAACCTAATATTTCAAAATTAGGCTCTCTTCCAAATGCTTTTAAAATAGCGATTCTCAGATTTACTTCAACACTGTTCTCATTATTTTGAGCAAAGCGGATAGCGCTATCCAATAAGGTATTATTAATTTTTAAAGCTTTTGCAGATTTAACTTCCCAATTTTTGTCTGGATAATATAATTGTTGAGCTTTCAGTTGAACACCTAGAAGCACAACAAAAGCAACTAAAACTACTTTAATGGTTATTTTTATCATTTCTATTTTCAATCATTTGATTCCGTAATATAACTTGAATTATATTATAAATAGCTTGGGTTTAATTCAAAATTAATCTTTATTGAATTATTTGGTTTCTGTTTAAAATTAGAAATACAAACTACCCATGCACAATAAAGGAATAAAAAGAAATATTGTTTAAATTCAAAAATGTGATATTTTAAAAAATATATAACGTGTAATATAAATATAATATTTCTAATATTAGGAAACACTTTTTTAAATTAGAATAGGCTATATAATTGAGTGATAAATCTATTTCAAACCTCAAGATATTTCCTTAAACCCAGAATTATATACCAGAATAAAAATTGGTTAATTATTTTATAATAAAAATTAAATTACTATTATTGTATTAATAATGATTATATAAGACCATACTGACGACCAAAACCCAAATCTATGAAACACCTCTACATCTCAATAAACAAACCCTCTTTTATTGAATCCACCCATTATTTTAATTTCCTTGCTTATTTAAAACATTTTATTTTAAATGTTGCAACATTTAATAGAATTATCTTTTACGAAGATTATAATTTCAGATGACTTATCAGTCATAATCCTGACATAAGAATAGTCTAATTTTTAGATTCAATATTTTTTCAATTAATTTCCACTAAACTAAATAAACATGATGAAAAACTTTACTCAAAAAAAACTCTTGGCATTTTTGCTTATTTGCTTTTCAGCAAGTACAATAATGGCCCAGACGCCACAACAGAGGAGTACCATTAAAGGGACTTACGATCAACAAAAATTAAATAACTTAAGCATTGATTTTGCAAATCAGGAAAAGGTAGAAAAAGAAAGAGCTGTAAGTTTAGCTCAGGCCAATGGTTGGGAATTACAAGTACAGTTAGAAGATGGGCGCTATGCTGAATTGCAAAAGGTGACAGCCGATGGTTATCCAATTTACTACGTTACTTACAATGTAGACGCAGCAAAATCTACACGAGCAGACCATTTAAATTCCGGAGGTTCATTAGGACTTAACCTGAATGGCCAGAATATGATTGCTCACGTTTGGGACGGTGGTTTAGCCAGAGCTACTCATCAAGAATATGACGGAGCCGGTGGATCGAACAGATTTTCTATTGGAGATGGTTCTACCACTCAGAATTTTCATGCAGGCCATGTAACAGGAACTATCATTGCTTCAGGGGTACAAGCTCAGGCAAAAGGAATGGCTCCACATGCAAGAGCTGTCGGTTACGATTGGAACAGTGATTTATCTGAAGCTACTTCAGCCGCTGCAAATGGAATGTTAATTTCTAACCACTCTTATGGCTTCAGATCAGATTTAGTGCCCGATTGGTATTTTGGCGCTTATATAGCTGATTCCAGAGATTGGGATAACCTTATGCGTAATTCTCCCTACTACTTAATGGTGGTAGCTGCAGGAAATGACGGCAGCACAAATTATAACGGGAGCCCTCTTTCTGGCAATAGTGCATTTGACAAATTAACAGGACATTCAACTTCTAAAAACAACATGGTAGTAGCTAACGCACAGGATGCAAACGTTGCTAGTAACGGTGATTTGATTGGCGTAAGTATAAATGGAAGCTCAAGTGAAGGGCCTACCGATGATTTTAGAATAAAGCCAGACATTACTGGAAATGGAACTGGTGTTTACTCCACCTATGTAAGTAGCAACACAGCCTATAACTCTATTACCGGTACTTCAATGGCATCTCCGAATGTAGCAGGTTCGCTTTTGTTATTACAGCAGCATGCCAATAACGAATTTGGCAACTTCATGAGAGCTGCTACATTAAAAGGATTAGCACTGCATACTGCAGATGACTCCGGTATAACAGGTCCTGATGCTGTGTTTGGCTGGGGATTAATGAATACCAAAAGAGCTGCTGAAGCCATTTCAGGTGTAGATGATATTTCAAAAATTGAAGAGTTAACCCTTAGTAATGGACAAAGTTATTCTGTGACTGTTGAATCTGATGGGTCCAGCCCGTTATTGGCCTCTATTTCGTGGACTGATTTAGCAGGTACCGCTAATACAGGTACAACCAATGACAACACAGCGGTATTAGTGAATAACTTGGACATTAGAGTTTCTAAGTCTGGCACAACCTACCTTCCTTACAGGTTGACAGGCGTAAATAGTAATACCAAAGGAGATAATAATGTGGATCCTTTCGAAAGAGTAGATATTAACAATGCTAGTGGTACCTATACTATTACTGTAACTCATAAAGGATCACTTTCAGGAGGAAGCCAAAACTTTTCATTGGTTGTTACTGGTATTTCTGGTGCACCAGTTGCCTGTAACGCTACAGTTCCTGCAGGTTTAAATTCTTCTAACGTTGCATCTAATAGCGCAGATTTAACCTGGACTGAAGTGAGTGGTGCTAGTTATGATGTAAGATATAGAATCATAGGAACTTCAACCTGGAATACAGAAAACGTTAATACTAATTCGTTATCCTTGTCAGGATTAAGTGCTTCTTCTCAATATGAAGCACAAGTCAGAAGTAAATGTAGTAATGGAACTAATTCTGCCTATTCTTCAAGTACTAATTTCACAACAACTGAAGTGGTACTTAATTACTGCAGTTCAAATGGTAATTCAGTAGCTGATGAATTCATTAGCAGAGTGCAAATAGGTTCAATCAATAATAGCTCCGCTGCAAATAGTTCCGGTTATGCTGATTTCACCAGTATATCTACAGATCTTGGACAAGGCAAAGCCACTACAATTACAATTACACCTACATGGACAGGCACTACCTACAATGAAGGCTATAGTGTTTGGATAGATTACAACCAGGATGGAGACTTCACAGACAGTGGAGAACAGGTTTGGACTCAATCTGCCACCAGCAACACACCAGTAAGTGGGAGTTTTACGGTACCGTCTGGGGCGTTAGAGGGAAATACCAGAATGAGAGTATCTATGAAGTATAATGGAATACCAACTGCATGCGAATCATTCAGTTATGGAGAAGTAGAAGATTATACGGTGAATATTTCAGCCGATGCTCCTGAGGTATGTACCATCCCAACAAGTTTGAGTACTTCTTCAATAGCGCAAAATACCGCGACACTTTCATGGTCGAGCGAAACAGCTGCTAATGATTATTCTGTTAGAATCAGAGCCACAGGCACTACAAACTGGAGCACCTTGTCAGCTGCAACTAATAGTTTAAATATTTCAGGAATGACTGCCGCTACCGAATACGAATGGCAGGTGAGAAGTAACTGCTCTAGTAGCAATAGTGCTTATTCTTCCTCTAACGTTTTTACCACAGAGGCTCCAGTTGCTATAGAATATTGTGCTTCCAAAGGAAATAATTCAAGCTTCGAATGGATTGCAAGAGTAAGGTTAGGCGCTATTGATAATAGTAGCGGTAATAACAATGGTTATGGCGATTTCACTAACCTTAGTGCCAATTTACCTAGAGGAGCTTCTACTACCATGAATGTACAGGCAGCCTTTAGTGGTTCGAGCTACACTGAATATTGGAGTGTTTGGATAGATCTTAATCAGGATGGTGAATTTACAACAGATGAAAGGCTAGTCAATGGATCATCTAGCAGCAGTAATCTTTTAAATGCAACACTAAATGTTCCATCAACAGCTTTAACAGGACCTACCAGAATGCGAGTTACTATGAAGTATAATGCAGCTGCTACTTCTTGCGAAACTTTTGAATATGGTGAAGTGGAAGACTACAGTGTAAATATTGTCAATAGCACCTCTTCATTAATGACCACGTTCAATGATTTAAGTAATGAGGTTTTAGCTAATGAATTGAATAAAGGTATTTACCAATTATACCCGAATCCGACTGATAAAATTCTTAATGTGAACATTAGAAATGTGGATGTTGAAAAAGGCATACAAATTTACAGTAGCACAGGTGCTTTGGTAAAAACTATAAGCATCAAAGAAGATGAAACCAGCATAGATATTAGTGGGCTTCAAAAAGGAATGTACATTCTTAAAGCTAATACGCTCAAAGAGAATGTAAGCGCCAATTTTGTTGTGAAATAAATTTAGGTTGATAATTAAAAGTGCTAAAGCGTTCCGGTTCTATCGGAGCGCTTTTTTTATTTATGATGGCTATGTTTTTTATGCATCTTTCCTTCAGAACCGACACCAGGTCGCAACTTTCTCTAAATATTTCCTAGCTATCAAATCAATGTCCTTATATTTGCTTTCTTAAATTAACTATTAGAAAAATATAGCATGTCGCAAAAAAAGAAACTCATTATTACAGGTGGTGCAGGATTTATAGGTTCTAATTTGGTAGAGAAATACTTAAGTGACGATAGAGTTGAAAAAGTAAGGGTCATAGATGATTTATCCAATGGCTATTATCATAATATTAAGCCATTTCTGGAGCATCCTAAATTTGAATTTTGTGAAGCAAACATTTGCGATTATGCTAAAATGCTGGAATTAACAAAAGGATTTGATTTAATTACTCATCAGGCGGCATTAGGTTCAGTTCCACGTTCTATAGAAAACCCCATGCTTAGCACAAAGGTAAATATTGATGGCACAGTGAATATACTTCATGCAGCAGTAGTCAATAAAATAGATAGAGTAGTTCTGGCTTGTTCTTCCAGCACTTACGGAGATAGCCCGGCATTACCAAAACAAGAAGAAGTAATTGGCAATCCTTTAAGTCCTTATGCGGTTACAAAACTGGCAGTAGAACTATACGCAGAAGTTTTTCATAAAACTTACGGATTAAACTTCGTAGGATTAAGATATTTCAATATTTTCGGACCTAATCAAAATCCAGATAACCCTTATGCAGCAGTAATTCCAATTTTCTGCAAGGCATTTTTAGAAGATAAAACACCAACTATTAATGGAGATGGTGAAACTAGCAGAGATTTTACATTTGTAGAAAATGCGCTTCACGCGAATGATTTAGCCTTGTTCACTGAAAACCCCAAAGCAATTAATCAGATTTATAATGTGGCTTGTGGAGACCAGGTAAACTTAAATGAAATGATCGAGATGCTTAATGATATCAGCGGAAAAAGGATTAAAGCCAAATACGGGCCTGAAAGACCAGGTGATGTAAAACATTCTAAAGCAGATATCTCTAAAATTGAAAAACTGTTAGGGTACCAGCCACAAGTAAGATTTAAAGAAGGGCTAGAAAAGGCTTTTGCATGGTATAAGGATTCCGGTATTCTTCAGAAATAGACATCTGAGAATTCAATTATGAATATAAAAACCTTATCATTTGTCAACTTGATAACTTAAGCACTTTATTTTCATTTCAATTATGCCATACTGGTAATAAATTTCTATTTTTGCTTAGTCACTAAGAAATAAAACTATGTCAAATAATTTATTAGCCGGAAAAAAAGGAATTATCACCGGTGCATTAGATGAAAATTCCATCGCCTGGAAAACTGCCCTAAAAGCAAAAGAACAAGGCGCTCAATTTGTACTAACCAATGCTCCTGTAGCCATGCGAATGGGTGGAATACAAGAGTTAGCTAAAGAATGCAATACCGAGGTAATACCTGCAGATGCAACCTCTGTTGAAGATATCACTAATTTATACACTCAGTCAAAAGAAATACTAGGTGGTAATTTCGACTTCATCCTTCACTCAATTGGCATGAGCCCAAATGTAAGAAAAGGAAAAGCCTATCACGATTTGAATTATGACTGGTTGCAAAAGACCTATGACATCTTAGCAGTATCTTTTCATAAAATGATGCAAACAGCTGATAAAATGGATGTGATGAATGATTGGGGATCGATTGTAGGCCTATCCTACATTGCAGCTCAGCGTACTTACCCATTTTACAACGATATGGCAGATGCTAAAGCCTTATTAGAATCCATCGCCAGAAGCTATGGATACAGATTTGGAAAAACTAAAAACGTTAGGGTAAATACCATTTCTCAATCGCCAACACCTACCACAGCTGGTTCAGGCATTAGTGGATTCGATTCATTCTTCAATTTCGCGCAGAAAATGTCTCCATTAGGTAATGCCACAGCGGAAGAATGCGCTAATTATATCATTATGATGTTCTCAGATTATACCAGAATGGTAACTATGCAGAATTTATTCCATGATGGAGGTTACTCTTTCACCGGTATTTCTGAAGAATTGATTGAAGAAATGAAGTAAAGATTTTTTATAGAAACCTGATAGGAAATTACTCCTACTCAGGTTTCTTTTAAAAAGTATCGTATTTTATATAAAAAAACAGCATACTTTATGACTTATGAAGAAGCATTACTTAAAAAAGTGGAGGTAGGTACTGCTTTTTTTGAAGAAGGATTCGAATATATTGTTTATATTACTCCAAGTCGTTCTAATGATTTCGATAACTATATGAAAATTTTCAAAGAAAAATCTTTGAATGATAATGATGCTAAACTTTTCTCTTCAAATAACCAATATTTATTAAGAGGTATATGCGAACATGCTCCAAAAGTATTTGTTCATATAATATTAGATTAGAATGCTAGTATTTCCAAACGCTAAAATCAATTTAGGTTTAAACATTACAGACAAAAGAGCAGATGGATACCATAATATATCTTCATGCTTCTACCCTATTCCTGTAAAAGATGCATTAGAAATTATTCCCTCTAAAAATAGTACCTTTAAAAGCACAGGATTGCCCATCCCCGGAAATGAAGATGATAATTTAGTATGGAAAGCTTACCAATTGCTTAAAGAAGGAATATGCTTTACCAGAAATAGATATCATTTTACATAAAGCTATTCCAATGGGTGCGGGCATAGGTGGAGGATCAGCTGATGCTGCCTTCATGTTAACAATGCTCAATGAGTATTTTGAGCTTGATTTATCTACTCAACATTTAGAGGCTTATGCTTTACAACTAGGAAGTGATTGTCCATTTTTTATAGAAAACAGCCCTAAATATGTAATGGGAAGAGGAGAAATAATGGAGGCCATTGATATTCAATTAAATGGCTACTATTTAGGATTGGTTTTTCCTGAAGTCCATGTTTCCACCAAAGAAGCTTATGCAGGAGTAATTCCAAAAAATCCCGCTAAATCCGTAAAAGATATCATTGAAAATTATCCTATTCCAGATTGGAAAGTACTGCTTAAAAATGACTTTGAGGAGAGTGTAGTAGCCAAATTTACTGAATTACAACAGATTAAAGAAAAATTATACGAAACTGGGGCTATTTATGCCGCTATGACTGGTAGTGGCTCTACTTATTACGGATTATTCAAGGGAAAACCTGAAAATGATTTAATTGATAGGGTAATTAAGTTGGAATAGACTATCCTTTTAATCTTCAAAGACATTCTTTTAAATTAATAAAAAATCCCCTGAAAATTACTTCAGAGGACTCAATATCATACAATGAAAATTCTCTTATTTAGTCATTGAAGGCGGTAAAATCACTTGATCAATTACGTGAACTACACCATTAGAAGCTTTTACATCAGCCATTGCAACTTTAGCGCCATTAACTGTAGCGCCTCCTTTAAGGCTAACTGTTATTTCTTCACCTTGTACCGATTTGGCTTTTTGTCCTTCTTTCAGGTCTTTAGCATAAACTTTACCAGAAACCACATGATAAGTTAATACAGCGATTAATTTATCTTTATTTTCTGGTTTTAATAGCATTTCTAAAGTTCCATCAGGTAATGCTTCAAAAGCAGCATTAGTTGGAGCAAAAACGGTAAACGGACCTTTTCCACTTAAAGTTTCTACCAATCCGGCAGCCTTTACAGCAGTTACTAGTGTAGAAAGTGACTCAGTCTCAGCAGCCAATCCTACAATGTTCTTGTCCTGAGCTTGCACAGAAAAGGCAAACAGCATAGCGACAAAACTTAAAGCGAATGTTTTTAATAAATTTCTCATAGTTTTTTATTTTTTGTTAAGCATTGCCAACAGCTTGTCTATGAAATTGTTTGTTTAATCGAAGCTTAATGATAATTTATCGGATAGATTATATAAATAATACAAATGAGAAGGTATATTATTTTATAAGTCGTTTAAAAATAGAGGTAGTTAGAAATAAATTTCCTAAGAAATTAATGAGTATTACTTTAAGTTAATAAACTTCCACTTTAATTCATCTACTCTACCTTTTCTTTTAAATTTACGAATCCTTCTTTGCATAAAGTTAAGATCTCTGTATTCAAACTCCAGTTTTTCTAATTCAATGCGTTGCTCAATGAGTGATTGCCTGTAACTCTGCACCCTGTTTACTAATTCTGAATTTCGTAATTGATCGTCATCTTCACTTTTAACTGCATAAATATTTAAATAGCTTTTATTACGCGTAATTGTCTTTTCAACATCTTCTAGTTTGTATTTTAATGAAGCTATCCTACCATCCTGATTAAAAGCCAAAGCATTAATACTACTTGAAATCGCTAATAATGCACCAGTATAAGGAATCATTTGACGTGCAATTGTTTTTTCATCAAAAAAGGAACCGGTGGCACTGAAAGTACCTAAAGCAAAGGTGCTAAATAGGAATATGCGTTTTAAATTTGCGTTTTTATGAATTTTTTCATCCAATTCCCTTATTTTCTTTCTCAACCCCACCAATAAAGCGTCCGTTTCCTTTTGATACCTGTCTAAATCCTGATAAACCTCATAAGTATTTACTCCTTGGTTGACCGTTACATTAAAAAATTCGCTATCAGTAGCACCTTCAGGATCAGATACGCTAAACAAAACATCAAATTGTACTGAAATGCCATCTGCTTTCACTATATCAAATCCTAAAGTGTCGCTCATTAAATATAATCTCTCACCTTCTTGCTGCAGGTACAGCCATTCAGGCTCATTGTCTAAATCAAAATTTAGCTTACTCATATCATGATTATTATCACGAACAAATACCCTTCTTCTAATAGCATAACCCTCTCTAATGGAAAGATTAGATAACTTAGTAATCACTGGGGGATCATTCCTATCACTTTTCATGATAGTGATTTCCTTTTCAACAAAATCCTCAGGGTGATCAGTATCCTGCGCTATTAGTTTTACATTTAAAGGAAATACAGAAGCTATATTAGCCATTTCAGAAGCACTTAATTTCCATATAAATTTACCTGATTCAGAAATGCGCGGATTACCGAGGCTAATGGGGATTTCTACTCTATAGCTAATCGGATCATTATTAGGATCAATAACTGAAAAATCAATCTCTAATTCCTGATCTGCTGTAATAATATAGGTATCATTCACATTTCCTCTTAGGCGGGGAGGTAAATTTTGCTCAATAATCTGAAATCTATATTTTCTTCTTCCAACATTATTAGCAGCATCAATGGCAATCAATTCCATTTCAAAATATTTTCTATCAGCTTGTGCCTGGGTAGGAGTCCAATCAAATAAAAGCCTGTTTCCTATAATATGTATCTCATTTTGCTCAAAATTTTTCAAGTCAGTATCGCCATCCAAAATATAGCTTAGTAACATATTATCAGTGCCATAATTTGCTGAATAAGCAACAAATTCCATTCTATATTTCTCTCCTAGTAAAAGCTTCACATAAGGCCTGGTATTGAGGGAATCAGGTGTTAATTGAAAATAAGGAACTGATTTTGCTGCATTAATTTTGATTAATGTTTGTGCTTCTTTCACTATATTCCCCATAGAATCTTTAAGAAAGAAAAATGCTTTATATAAACCTACATCTTCCTTCTTCGTCTGCCAGTAGAATTCACCTTCCTGGGTATCGAACTTAGCTTCACTGATTTCACTTTTCCACGTAAGTTTAAGGTCTTCATCATCGCGGCTATTCCATGTTACCCTAAAAACAACTTGACTGTTTACTGTCTCTTCAATTAAATCCGGAGCCTTTATTGTGCTTTCATTTTGAGAGAAAAGTGGGATAGAACCGAATAAAAACAACCCAATAAAAAAATAATATTTCACAACCATTAATTTTTAACGTAGAACATCACTTTGCAGTGCCTTTCTTTTAGCCATTTTATTAATAAGCGGGTAGGATAATACAGAAAGTAAAATCACTAAGGTACCCAAATAAAAACCGGCAGACATTTCTTCCTGTTCTCCAAAAATAAGAAATGCTAAAACAATTCCATAAACTGGCTCAAGGTTAACCGTAAGATTTACCACAAAAGCACTTAACACTTGCTGAATCTTAACCGATGCTGAAAAGGCATAAACGGTACAGATTATTGACAATATTAGCAAATATAGCCAATCTAAACCAGATGGCATTAATTCCAGACCTCCTTCACTAAAGTAAATAGCATAAAAAGGCAAAAACAAAACGGTTCCTAAAAATGCCCCAAGCATTTCGTAAAAAGTAATGGTATAAGGATTATGCCTATGTGTAAATTGCCCGTTAAGCACCGTAAATATACTAGCTAGCATAGCTGAAATGATAGCCATGGTAATTCCCAAGGCATATTGAAACTCAAACCGGAATATAATATAAAGCCCAAAAACTACTACAACTCCTAAAATCACCTCGTAAATCTTAACCTTTCTATTGGTCATTACCGGCTCAAAAAGACTAGTCCAAAAGGAGCATGTTGCAATACCGGCTAAACACACAGAGGCTGTAGAAACTCTTGCTGCCCAGAAGAATAAAATCCAGTGAGCCGCAATAATAAAACCCGTGGCGATTATTTTGATAATTTCGCTTTTACCGATTGCAAAATTTCTCTTTCGGGCTGTGAGTAGAATACCCAGCGTAATGGTTGCTAAAAAAGTTCTAAAAAGGACTACTTCAACTGCCGGGAGGGCAATTAATAATCCTAAAATTGCAGTAAACCCCCAAATCAAGACTATAAAATGTAGCTTGAAATAACTCTTTAGCTCTATGTTCATTAACGCGGAACGAATCTGTATAAAATTAACCCTACAATACTAAATACAATATTTGGAATCCAGACTGCTAAAATAGGGTTAATCGTAGAATTTTCTGCTATGGCTTTGCTTAGAATAAAAAATATAATAAATATAAAAGCAATTACGAAGCCTAATGCAATTTGAAAACCTGTCCCCCCTCTGGTTTTTTTTGAGGATACAATTACTCCAATAAATGTAAGTATAAGGGCCGCAAATGGAGACATATACCGTATATACCGCTCAATCAAATATATTTTTACATTATCAGCCCCTCTTTCTTTCAGTAAATTGATGTATTCATTAAGCTCAGGTGTAGTAAAAGTTTCCTGCAGGCCGTAGTTATTAGCAAAATCAGAGGGAGAGAAGTTGAGTAAAGTATCAAGTTCTTTACCGGAAGTAAACTCTTCTTCAAAACCATTAATTTTCCTGAGTTCCCAATCCTTAATAGTCCAACTGGTTTTTACTGAATCCCACTCTATTCTTCTGGCACTCAATTTTTCTTTCAACTCTTTATTTGCTATCCGTTCTAATGTAAAGCGGTAACCCACATCCCTTTGATTATTATAGCTTTCCATGTACGCATAAATTTCGGGCGCTATTTTCAAATGGATATTTCTGTCATTAAAATAGAAGGGTTTTTTCGTATAAGCTGTTTCAAAAGCAATTCTGGTTTTATTGGTATTGGGGATTATATAAGAGTTCATTAAAAAACTAAAAACAGCTATTATGCCTGCGCCAATAAAGTATGGGCGCATAAACCTTCTAAAACTCATCCCTCCGGCAAGCATGGCTATAATTTCTGTGTGCCCTGCCATTTTTGAGGTAACAAAAACAGCTGCTATAAAAATGGTTATTGGTGTAATTAAATTGGCTATCCAGGGAATGAAGCCACCATAATAAGGCAAAATTTCAATGAAGGTTAAGTTATGCTTCATGAAATCATCATTTTTTTCAGTATAATCAATAACTACCACGATGGCTAAAATGATTAATACCACGAAAATGAAAGTAGAAAGGAATTTTTTAATAATGTATTTATCTAAAATCTTCATAGGTTTTTGCTTACTTAAATCCTTTGCATCAATTTCCCTACCATTTTTTCTTTCCACTCGAAAAATGTCCCGGAAATAATTTCTTTTCTGGCATTTTCTACAAGCCAAAGGTAAAAAGCTAAGTTGTGAATGCTTGCTATTTGTGCTCCTAATATTTCTTTTGATATCATTAAATGGCGCAAATAAGCTTTTGAATAAAAAGTATCTACATATCCGCTAAGTCCGGGATCTATTACCGAAAAATCATCTTCCCACTTTTTATTTCTAATATTAATAATGCCCTCGGTGGTAAATAACATTCCATTTCTTGCGTTCCGGGTAGGCATCACACAATCAAACATATCAACTCCTAAGGCAATGCACTCTAAAATATTAGCGGGAGTACCTACACCCATTAAATATCTTGGTTTATCTGCGGGTAATATATCGCAGACTAATTCTGTCATTTCATACATCATTTCAGCGGGTTCTCCTACTGACAATCCACCAATAGCATTACCTTTTTGGTTGGTTTCAGCAATGGCCTCGGCTGACTGTTTTCTTAAATCTTTATAGGTACTCCCTTGTACTATAGGAAATAAAGTCTGTTCGTAACCATAAATCCCTTCAGTAGCATCAAATCTATTGATACATCGGTTTAACCACCGGTGTGTCATCTCCATTGATTTGCGGGCATATTCATAATCACAGGGATATGGTGTACATTCATCAAAAGCCATTATAATATCTGCACCAATCTTTCTTTGAATATCCATTACGTATTCAGGACTGAACATATGGGTTGAGCCATCCACGTGGGATTTAAATGTAACGCCTTCTTCTTTAATTTTTCGGGTACCTGATAAACTATATACCTGATATCCGCCGCTATCTGTTAAAATAGGTAAATCCCAACCGTTAAATTTATGCAAGCCTCCAGCCTTCTCTAAAATATCGAGCCCGGGCCTTAAGTACAAGTGGTAGGTATTACCCAAAATTATTTGAGCATTGATGTCGTCCTTCAGTTCACGCTGATGAACAGCTTTCACTGAACCTGCTGTTCCTACAGGCATGAAAATAGGAGTTTGAATAGTACCATGGGCTGTGGTTAATTCGCCTGCCCTGGCATTAGAATTTTTATCTTTGTCGGAAATACTAAAAGTCATAGAAGCGCAAAATTAAAGCTTATTAAGAATTTATAGTTTTTATTTTCCAATATCTTTGTGATAATTAGAAAATCATTTGTGAAACACATGCCCTCTATCCACCTTTTTATTTATTTATTTCTGCTTTTTTGGGTGATTAGAGTTTATTTTTTAATTGTTTACTTCTTCAAATTGGCACTTTATAAACCTGAAAATCAAGATCAAAGCGTTAAAAGTGGGGTATCTGTTATCATTTGCGCTCATAATGAATACCACAACCTTAAATTAAAGCTTACAAGTATACTCGAGCAGGATTATCCCGATTTTGAAGTGATAGTAGTTGATGATAGGTCAGAAGATGGCACTCATGAGTTGCTACTCTCCTATCAGAAAAGATTTCCTCATTTGAAAATAATAAAAGTTAAAGAAACCATTCAAGGTGCTAATCCAAAAAAAAATGCTTTATCCATTGGGATTTCATCTGCACAAAATGAAATTATTTTATTGACTGATGCGGATTGTGCAGCTAAAAGTAAATTATGGATTGACAAAATGGCACAATGTTATAAAGGAAACACTGAAATTGTTTTAGGTGTTTCACTCTATGAAATGAAAAAAAGTGTTTTAAATCATTTCATTCAATTTGAAACTATTCAAACAGCAGCACTTTACTTATCTTTTGCCCTAAAAAGAGAACCTTACATGGGAATAGGAAGAAATTTATCCTACAAAAAATCTTTTTTTTTAAGAAATAACGGTTTTAATGATCACTTATCCGTTACAGGTGGAGATGACGATTTACTAGTTAACAAGCATGCTAACAATCGAAATACCGAAATTTGCATTACTAGTGAAGCCACTATTTTTTCATCGCCAAAAAATAAATGGGGAGAATACGTGGTTCAAAAAATCAGACATCTATCTGTTGGAAAATATTATAATAAAAAAGATCAAATGATTTTAGGTCTGTACCATTTTTCACAAGTAATGTTATGGATATTTTTTATCTTTGTTCTTTTCAGGGCCAATCCGCTTGAGCTTTTAATTAGTTCACTGTGTATGATTGCGTTTTGGATAGGACAATATGTCGTATTTAATAAGCTTAGCACTAATTTTGGAGCTAGGTACACGTTGAGGTGGCTCCCAATAATGGAAATGCTTTTCATTTTTTACTATTGTGTTGTAGGTGCCTATGCTTTATTATCAAAAAAGGTTAAATGGAAATAAATAAAAATAGAAATTTCTCAGAAAAAGCTTTAAAAGATTTTAGATTAATAGATCAGGCTGTTTTGGCAAAAGACCAAATGGCTTATGCTGAGTTAATGAAAAGGTACAAAAAGCCTGTTTACCATATGGTACTTAAAATGGTAAGAAACGTTGATGACGCTGAAGATTTAACTATAGAGGCATTTTCAAAAGCATTTAAAAGCTTACATAGGTTTAAAAAAGATTATACTTTTAGTACCTGGTTATTCCGAATAGCTACTAATAATGCCATTGATTTTATAAGGAAGAAAAAGCTTAAAACTATAAGCATTCATACTTCTTATACTGATGACAATGGTGATGCAGTGGGAATGGACATTGAAGACCATAACTTAACCCCTCAAGATGCTTCTATCAGAAAACAGCGAATTGAGTTAATGCGCATGTTTGTTGATAAACTACCTTCTAAATATCAACGACTTGTCAAATTAAGGTATTTTCAAGAGCTTTCTTATGAGGAAATAGCAACTGAGCTAGAATCTCCTTTAGGAACCATAAAAGCTCAGCTACACAGATCAAGAGAGTTGATGCGCGAATTAATAGAAGGAAAAGAGAAGAATTTTTAATAATGGATAGCAGCACTATTATTGAAAAATATTTTCCCGAGCTCAGTGATAAGCAAAAACATCAGTTTAATCAGTTAGGTCAAATTTATGCTAACTGGAACGAGAAAATCAATGTGATTTCAAGAAAAGACATGGATCATTTCTATGAGCGCCATGTGTTACACGCCCTCGCTATTGCTAAATTTACTGATTTAAGTAATAAAAAAATTCTTGACGTTGGCACTGGTGGCGGGTTTCCAGGTGTGCCCTTAGCCATTATCTTTCCTGATGCTCAATTCACTTTAGTTGATTCTATCAACAAAAAAATAACTGTAGTAAAAGAAGTTACCCAGTTTATAGAATTGCAAAATGTTGAAGCAATGCATCAAAGAGCTGAAAAGGTGAAAGGTAAATTTGATTTTGTAGTAAGCAGGGCGGTAACAAGAATGAATAATTTCATCCCTTGGGTAACTGAGAAAATAGCCTCGGAAAATCCTATGCATGATTCAGGCATTCTAGCGCTAAAGGGAGGCGATTTGGATGAGGAGATGAAGGAAATTAAAAGGCCTTATCAGCAAATTGATCTTTCGACCTATTTTAAGGAAGACTTTTTTGAAACAAAAAAATTAATCAGTATCCCCTTTTAACTCACTTAAAATTTATGAAAATCTTAAAATGGGTAGGAATTATCATTCTATCTCTCATAATAATTGGTTTTATAGCCTACTTAATAGTTGATGAACCATTGCCAGAAGGAGAGAAAGGACCTCAGGCTGAAGAGCTTGCTGATAAAATGCTGCTGTCTATTAATGACTCTGCATGGGAAGCTACGGCAGTAGTTACCTGGGATTTTCCAGGAGGACATCAATTTGCTTGGGATAAAAACAGACATCTGGTACAAGTAAAATATGATGAAAAGGAAGTTCTAATCGACCTTAATACTATCAGTGGGCAAGCTCATATTGGAGGAGAAAAAGTAACTGATGCGACTAAAAATGGCGAATTAGTACAAAAAGCTTATGCTTTTTGGGCCAATGATTCTTTCTGGCTAAACCCCATTAGTAAAATAAGAGATGCGGGAACGGAAAGGTTTTATGTAGAATCGGACGATCCTAATTATGAATATTTACTTGTACGCTATACTTCAGGCGGTGTAACACCGGGAGACTCTTATTTATGGAAAGTGAATAAGAAATCAGAAGTTCCTGAATCAGTAGAAATGTGGGTGAATATCATCCCCGTAGGCGGAGTTGAATTTAGCTGGCAAGATTGGTTGAAAACTGAAACAGGAGCTATGATTGCTCAAAAGCATAAGGGATTAATTACGGTTAATATTGATAATATCCACACCTATTCTACTTATGAAGGATTTGATTCAGAAGATATTTTTAGTACCATCGAATAAAATAAAAAATAACTCATTCAACATTAAGCCTTTGATCAGGTATTATACAATACTTATAGAATTATTCATTTTATTTACCATTTATTAAAATGCTTCTTTTACCTTTGTATCCCATAAGTACATTGGCGACTTGAACAAATCTTATGGCATCTCAAAAAACAACAAAATACATCTTCGTAACGGGAGGTGTAACATCTTCATTAGGAAAAGGTATAATAGCAGCATCTCTGGCTAAACTTTTACAGGCACGTGGCTTTTCTGTTACTATTCAAAAATTAGATCCTTACATCAACATTGACCCGGGAACATTGAACCCATATGAACATGGAGAATGTTTTGTGACAGATGATGGTGCCGAAACCGATTTAGATTTAGGTCATTATGAGAGGTTTTTGAACATAAGCACCTCGCAAGCAAACAATGTTACTACAGGCAGAATTTATAATAATGTGATTACCAAAGAACGTGAAGGTGCCTATTTAGGTAAAACAGTTCAGGTAATACCACATATTACAGATGAAATTAAAAGAAATATCTATTCAGTTGCTGATCAAAATGACTACGATATAGTAATTACCGAAATTGGTGGATGTGTTGGTGATATTGAGTCTTTACCCTTTATTGAAGCTATCAGACAAGTAAAATGGGATGTAGGAAGCAATAATTACCTGGTTATTAATCTTACCTTGGTGCCTTATTTGAAGGCTGCAGGTGAATTAAAAACCAAACCTACCCAACATGCAGTGAAACAATTATTAGAATCAGGAATACAGCCTGACATTTTAGTTTGTAGAACAGAGCATAAATTACCTTATGACATTAGAAAGAAAATTGCCCAATTCTGCAATGTTAATGTAAATTCAGTAATTGAGGCAATGGATGCCGATTCCATTTACGATGTGCCACTATTGATGCGTAAGGAAAAATTGGATGAGCGGGTATTGGCCAAGTTAAAGCTATCTCACAAAATAGAACCTGAGCTTACGCAATGGAAAGAATTTTTAGGTAGGTTAAAAAATCCTATTTCTGAAATTAATATTGCACTAGTTGGTAAATACATAGAATTACCTGATGCTTATAAATCAATTACTGAATCGTTTATACATGCTGGTGCCAGAAATGAAACCAAAGTGAATTTAAAGTGGGTGCATTCAGAAGAAATTAATGAAGATAATTTAAACGATCTTTTTGGGAATGTTCATGGTATGTTAGTTGCACCAGGATTTGGCGAAAGAGGTATAGAAGGTAAAATTATTGCTATTAAATACGCAAGAGAAAACAAATTACCCTTTTTTGGTATTTGTTTAGGTATGCAATGCGCTGTAGTAGAATTTGCGAGAAATGTATTAAAACTGAAGAATGCAGCTTCAATAGAAATGAATGATAAAACAAAAGATCCTGTTATTGATTTAATGGCTGACCAGAAGAATATAACTGCAAAAGGCGGCACTATGCGATTAGGTTCTTATCCTTGCGAACTCAAAAAAGGTACAAAAGCCTTTCAGGCTTACGGAAAATCAAAAATTAATGAGCGACATAGGCACAGATACGAATTTAATAACAGATATTTGCAGGAATTTGAAAAAGCAGGAATGATTGCCAGTGGTATCAACCCGGAAACTCAGTTAGTAGAAATAGTAGAGTTACCAGATCACCCATGGTTTGTAGGTACCCAATTTCATCCTGAATTAAAAAGTACAGTGCTTAATCCGCATCCTTTGTTTGTGAGATTTGTTAAAGCAAGCTTAGAACATAAAATATTATCAGAATCGAATTAATATAATTAAATGGAAAAAAATCAAGCCACAGGACTCATCCTCATGTCAATATTGTTAATTGGCTACTTTTTCTTCTTCTCAGACTCCCCCGCTCCAGTAGAAACTGAAAATGTCAATTCAACAGAAATGGTACAGCCAGATACCAAACAACAGGAAACCATTACTACCACAGAGGATGATTATGATTCAGGAAATGACTCTTTAGTTAATGAAACCCTAAAAGCAAAATATGGAGTTTTTGCTCCTGCTGCTAAGGCAACATCTGAATTAGTGACCATTAATACTGAAGAATTTATTATTTCTTTTGACAAAAAGGGAGGTATAGTAAGTAAATTAGAGTTAAAAAACTTTAAAACTCATGACCAACTTCCGCTTATCCTTATTGAAGAAGATTTAGACCAGAAGCAATTACTCGTTAATACAGCTACCGGACCAATAGATTTATATAAGCTACAATATGAAGTAGTGGAAAAACCAGGTAGCAGTTTACAAGCTGGAGATACAGCTCAGATAAAATTTAGAGCCAATTTAGGTAATGGAAAAAGTGTGGAACAAACATATACACTTTCAGGGTCTAATTATGAGGTGGGTTATGATCTGGCTCTTAATGGTTTTCAAAATGATATTATTGGTGATAATTTCACATTTGTGTGGAATAAAAAGATGCGCAAGTTTGAAAAGGATTTATCTGAATCAAGAAGGCGAGCTACCATTAACTATTATACAGAGGAAGATGGTAAAGATGGGTTGAGTGAAAGCTCTGATGAAGACGAAGAAACCTTATCTGAACCTATTCAATGGTTCTCCTTTAAACAAAACTTTTTTAATACAGCATTGATCTCGGATATCCCTATGCAAAGAGCTCAAATGAATGTATCTATTGATGGATTATCAGATGAATTTGTTAAAAAAGGCGAAATAAGAGTAGAAGTACCTTTATCTGAGATAACTAATCAGGCAGGAAATTTTAAATACTACTACGGACCTAATAACTATAAAGTATTACAAAAAGTAGCTCCTGATTTTGAGGAAAATGTTTATTTAGGATGGTTTCCTATTAGTTTAGTGAATAAATATGTGATTATTAACGTGTTTTATGTATTAGAAAAATACATAGCGAATTACGGTATTATTATCATCATTTTAGTATTCCTTATCAAGTTAGCCTTATCTCCACTTTCTTATAAGTCGTATGTTTCAATGGCTAAAACTAAGGTTTTAAAGCCTCAGTTAGATGAAATTAAGGAGAAACATGGTGGAGATATGCAGAAAGCCCAGGCTGAACAGATGCAGCTCTATCAGAAAGTTGGAGTCAACCCTTTATCGGGATGTATTCCTCTTCTACTGCAAATGCCTATTTTATTTGCTATGTTTTATTTCTTTCCAAGCTCTATTGAATTAAGACAGGAAGGATTTTTATGGGCAACTGATTTATCAACATACGATAGTATTGCTAGTTTACCATTTGAAATTCCTTTTTATGGTGATCACGTGAGTTTATTTACCATATTAATGACATTGTCTACTTTATTGATAACCTGGTCACAAGGCCAAGTAAGCTCCGTACAAGGACCAATGAAGAATATTCAGTACATTATGCCTGTTGTATTTATGTTTGTTCTAAACAGCTTTGCAGCAGCTTTAAGTTTCTATTATTTAATTGCTAACTTAATTACATTCGGCCAGCAGGTATTAATCAGAAGAATGATTAATGAGGATAAAATAATGCAGATCCTTGAAGAGAATAAAAAGAAAAACGTAAATAAAAAGACTTCTAAATTTCAACAAAGGCTACAAGAAGCTATGAAAGCAAGTGAAGAGGCAAAAAAAGCTAAAACAAAAAAAGGAAAATAAGCTTTTAGTATTAGTATTATTTAGGATTGTTGAAGGACATATTGCTTTCAATTAACATTTAGCTATTTTATTCCATATGGATTACAGTTCAGGAACAAGGCTTTATACCCACCCTAAATTAAGGATCACCATTGAGGAATTCAACGGTGATCCTTATATTAAAGAAGTCTGGAGAGGAATTTTCAACCCTATTGTTTTTAGAGATTTAATCGGTAATTCATTAAGTATTTATCAGAAGCATTTACCCCATATCAGATTACCCCATCAGAAGCATTTCCTATTGTTTGGAGATACAAGAGATTTGGAGCTAATAAGGGATGAAGAGATTGACTGGTTCAATGAAGTGATATACCCCAAGTATGAAGCTTTGGGCATAACTCACCAAGCCATTGTTCAACCCATATCTCAGTATGCATCGGGCAAGGTCAATGATGTTAACACTGCTGAAGATTATGAGCCTTTTAAGACAAAAGTTTTCAGAGAAGAATCAGATGCCTTTAAATGGTTTTTGAGTGAGGTTCAATAACAAAAAAATACCATATTCCTTACCAAACAATAAATTTAGAGGTAGTGCCATAAATTATTAGAAATAAGATTTGTCAATCAACTTTTTACGAAGCATTTTTAAATTCCTTCGGGTGACAATGATACATCTCATTAAAGGATTTATAAAAATATGATCTACTATTAAACCCTGTTTCGTAAATCACCTCGCTTACACTCATCTCTTCATTTTTCAATAAATCAGCAGCTTTTCGCAGTCTGTATTTTTTAATCAGCCCGTGTGGAGTAATACCCACAGATGACTTCACCTTTTTATAAAGTGAAGCCTTACTCATTCCTACTTCATGGGCAATCAACTCGGCATTCAAGTGAGGGTCACTTAAATGCTTTTCAATAAATTGAGTGACCAAAACAAAGAATTCATCATCTTTAGCACTAAGTCCAGTGTTGAATTGATCAAGTTCAATTTCTGTAAATTGCTCAAATCGTTCTTTAATTTTCTCGTTTTTTTGAATTAAAGATTCAATCCTAATGAACAGATGCTCGGGATGAAATGGCTTTGGAATATAGGAATCGGCACCCATCTGCAAGCCCTCTATCCTGTTTTCTATTTCGGCTTTTGCTGTTAAAAGAATTACAGGTATATGGGTAGTTTCAATATTATCCTTAATATTTTTACATAACTCATATCCGTCCATTTCCGGCATTAGCACATCAGAAATCACCAAATCGATGTTTTCGATAGTAAGAATTTTTAATGCCTCAATTCCATTTTTAGCAGTATAAACTTTATATTTATTTCCCAATATTTCTTTCATCATTCCAAGTATTTGTAGCTGATCATCTACAACTAAAAGAGAATATTTCTTTGTGTGATTTAAGTTTTCTTCCAAATAGGTAATTTCGTCATTTAGCTGATTATCATATTCAAATTCCCTGGCAACATCCTCGGACGATACAGGGAGCGATATTTCTAAGCTATTGACATGTTCATCTTTAGGGTAATGATCTGCCAAAGCAGGGATTTCAATTGTAAAAACTGAGCCTATATTTAACTCCGTTTCTAATGAGATATTTCCTCGATGTAATTCAATTAAACTTTTTGTTAAGGAAAGGCCTATCCCTGCACTTGGAATGGATTTTAATTTTTCTTTTTGAGAGGTAGGATGGTGAAAAAATCTTTCAAAGATTATCTCTTTGTCTGAAGCATTGATGCCAATTCCATCATCTTTCACTTTGAAGATAATATTTCCCTCTTTTTCCGCTACTGAAACAATTACACTTCCCCCTGATGTGTTATATTTGATTGCATTAGATATCACATTGATTAAGATTCTTTCCACTTTTTTTGGGTCTATCCATGCAACAAATGTCTCGGGCTCCGGAGTGAATTCGAGATTTAAATCATGTGCTATGGCATGTTGCTGAAAAGTTTCAGTGATTTGTTGCGTAAATGTCACAATCTCAATTGGCTGAACTTCTGGCTTTTCCTTTCCGCTTTCTATTGATCTAAATTGAATTAATTCTTCGATCAGCTTATGTAATCGCAACGAATTGCTATAAACTGTTTTAAGTTGCTTCTTCTCCCAAGTTCCTGTCAGCTTTTTCATCAAAGTTGCTACTGGTCCTAAAATCAGCGTAAGTGGCGTTCTGAATTCATGAGCTACATTCGTGAAAAATTCTAACTTGTAGTCATTTAACTCTTTCATTTGCTGCACTTTTAGCAGGTTGATAGAAACAGCACGTTTATTTCTATTTCTTTGACGAACAACTAAAACAATAACAAATTGTAAGGCTATTAAGAGAAACACATAAAAAGCATAGGCCCAATTTGACCTCCAAAATGGAGGACTTACTGTAAGGGCTAAAGTTTTTACACGCTCATTCCAGTCACCATTCTCATTAGTTTGTTTTATATACAAAAGATAATCACCTGGAGGAATATTTGTTAGATTCACCAAGGAACGTTGGTCAATATAATTCCATTGTTTATTAAAGTTCTTAAGAAAATATGCATGCTGAATTCTTTGCTTATTCCAATAAGTAAGTGTGGTTAATTGGAAACTGATAAAATTTTGATCGTATTTCAAAGTGATTCTATCAGTAAGATCCAATTGCTTTTGAAGCACTTCTGATGAGTCACTTGGTGAAATTAATAGGTTATTAATTTTAAAATCTTTAAGATACAGCTTCGGAAATGTACTGATGGTTTCCATTTTCAAAGGGTAAATGATATCAAGACCGTTAATTCCACCGAAATATAATTTATGCGATAAGGTTTCATGAAATGAGGCTCCATCTGTATATTCATTATTTATGAGCCCATCGTTGGAATTATATATTTTCACTTTGGAAGTTAATGGATCAAATAGTATTAGGCCTTGATTAGTAGATAACCAAATGACATTATTAGGATCTAATAAAATAGCATGAATGGTATGATTGGGTAAGCCATTTATGTTTGAGTAGCTTTTAACTAAATAAGGTTTGGTATTAATTGATATTTGATTCAAACCTCCACTGGTACCCACCCAAATTTTATTGGCTTCTTTATCTATAAGTAGGCTCAAGACATCATCGTTATTGAGGCGTTGGTGAATGTTAAGCTGTGTACTTAAATGGGCATCAATACTTTTGGAAAGCGAATTATACCTGTAAATGCCAGCTCCGCGCGTTCCAAACCATAAAATATTAGGTTTTTCTTCGGCAATACTGTACACTACATTGCTATTAATTGAATTCTTACTGCCAGATTCGCTATAGGTGATTTGCTGAATATCCTGAACAAAGTATTCTCCTTTAATTTTATTTACATGAAAACCAACCACTCCATAACCACTTGTCCCTAGCCAAATTCCTCCATAAGAGTCAATACAGATGGCGTAAATGTTCCCAAATTGCAATTGATTACTATTTTTAAAATCACGCGGGAAATGAAGTATTTTCTCCGATCCGGCCTCAATCATATCAATACCCTCACCGTCTACACCAATCCATAAATTTCTGTTGCGATCTGGCTGAATTGCTAAAACAGTATTGTTGCTCAACCCGTTAGAAATGTCCAAAACTCTGTTTTCTTTATTTTTCTCAATAATATTTAATCCTCCACTCCGCGTACCCACGTACAGTTTTCCTTTTTCGTCTTCATAAACTGCTCTTACAATATTATTTGATAATCCAGTCTTATCTTTGGTTTTTCCTGAGAGTGAATAGAATGCACGAGGTTTATTTAAAAATTTATAAACCCCATCTCCATCAGTCGAAATCCATAATAAGTCTTGCTCAGTTTCTTTGATATCTAAAATTTTTCGTTGCTCCTTTGCGAGAAAAGCAAATTTATTTGAGACATTTATACTTCTAAAAGAATCATTTTCCAGCTTTACTTTAAAGATACTTCCAAGTTCCGTTCCTAACCAGAAAGCCGATCTATCTAAGCTTGCCGAAATAGAAGAAACAGGAAACTTTGAGGGTTGCAGTTCTTGGACGGAACGTCCCATGTCTTGCATAGAAATAATTTGCAAACCACCATCTTGCAAGCTGATGATCAAATAGTATTTAGAATTAATGGAAATAAATTGATGGAGTTGTACCTCTTCAGGTTGCTTCAAATTGGTTGTAAAAACTACTTTTTGATTTAGTAAGCAAACAATTTTTCCATCTTTTCCTAATAAATACAGGAGTCCGTCATTACTACCAATATCAATAACCTGTTTCAACCACTCTTCAGATACCTCTTTGCTTTTTAACTGTATAAATGAATCAGTTTCATGATTATAATGGCTGACTCCATGGCCTAGTACACTCACCCAGACTGCTGAATCCGGACCTGTAGCCGCACGCATACTGTTTTCAATAAAAGGAATCATATTGAGATCGTCAAAATAACTGGTGAAAGAGTCTTTTTCTCTGTTATATTTATTTACCCCCTTATGCGTAATGATCCAAAGGTTTTTATCTCTATCTTCCAAAAAACCACGAATAATATTATTACTGATGCTGCCTTCATCAAAAACATCAGGAATATAGACTGTCACATGAGTGCCATCATATCTATTTAAGCCATCCCAACTACCAAACCATACAAACTTACTCTGATCCATATAAACAGAATTGATGGCACTATTCGATAATCCCTCAGTTTTACCAATATGCTGATATGGCAGATTTACAATGGAATCTGTTTGAGGGATGTTTCCCATGAGAGCAAAAAATATAAAGATACCTGGCATCATAACAAATCAAAAAATATCGTCAAAGCAAATGTCTTCTTTCTCATTTATGAATAGCCTTATACTTATTTTTAAAACAGGCAAGCAAAAAGAAAAAGTTAAAATCTTAGTAGAAAAGAGTATGTTGAGTTTTGGTTTAATCATGGGTAAATGAACCCCATAATAAATGTAGCAAATACTTATGCTTAATACATAACTATTTTGTCCTATTTAATCTAGCTTGTCCTCTAGAGTCTTACGGTACCTATAAAATACAACCAGTAGGACTTAATAAACAATCTGGCAGACTAAAAGAATCTAGAATAGCTCGAGCTTGCAATCGTTTGCAATTCTTAATTATTAATATACAATGGACATCGCCAAAAGATACACTAACAACCCCATCTTAATTCCATCCGACCTTAAGCCAAGTATGGACGGAATGGAGATAAAATGCTTACTAAATCCTGGCGTATTTTTATTTAACAATAAAGTATGGCTATTACTGCGAGTAGCTGAAATGCCTATACAACAAGATCAAAAAATTAGTTTCCCTGTATATAATAAAAAGGGCGAAATAGAAATATTATCCTTTGATAAGGAAGATCCTTATTTGGATTTTTCAGACCCTAGGATTATTTCTTACAAAGGTGCAGATTACCTTACCACTATTTCTCATCTGCGCCTAGTATGCACAGAAAAGAATCAAGATTTTCAGGAATCTTCTGAATACCCTGCCATTTTTGGTAAAGGAGCCTATGAAAGCTACGGTATAGAGGATTGTAGAGTAGTGAAAATTGAAAACACTTATCATTTAAGTTATACACAAGTTTCTCCTTTAGGTGTAGGAGTTGGGCACATTACTACGCTCGACTGGAAAATTTTCAACCGAAAAGGCATGATTTTCCCTCCTCACAATAAAGACTGTGCAATTTTTGGTGAGCAAATTAATGGCAAATACTACGCCTTACACAGACCTAGTAGCACTCAATTAGGAGGCAACTACATCTGGTTAGCAGAATCTCCTGACTTAGTACACTGGGGAAATCACAAATGTATTGCTACTACTAGAAAAGGAAGCTGGGATGCTGCACGTGTAGGTGCAGGTGCAGATCCTATTAAAACGAGCCAGGGATGGCTGGAGATTTATCATGGTGCCAATGACGCACATAAATATTGCTTAGGAGCCTTATTGCTAGATCTAAATGATCCATCAATTGTATTAGCGAGAAGTGAACAACCTATTATGGAGCCCAAAGCTGCCTATGAATTAACCGGATTTTTTGGAAATGTGGTATTTACGAACGGACATATTGTGGACGGAGACACTATAACAATGTATTACGGAGCTAGCGATGAAGTGATTTGTATGGCTGAATTTTCCATTAAAGAAATATTATCTACCCTTACTATTGATAAATAATGCTGAAGGAAAAACCAAATATAAAAGATAAAGACTTTAAAGGCTCATCGCAGGAAGCACCTATTCAGCCTAAAACAGGATTTTGGAATAAGCCATTAGTCGAGTTGCAGTTTTTTATGACAATGCCACGACAGATGCGGGTCCTTTTAATGACTAATTTAATCTACGCTTTTGTGCTTCCTGTCATCGATATATTTGTAGGAGCCTATATCATGAGGAGTTCTAACAATCCTGAAATTGTAGTTATTTACCAATTGACTGTTTACACCGGTATTCCCATTACTTTTCTATTAAACGGATACTTATTAAATAAAATAAAAATAGCCAACTTGTACAGTTTTGGTATGCTTTTAAGTGGTATATCTATGCTTTTTATGATGACCATGAATGATCTTTCACCTGTGGGAGTAGGCATTGCAGGTCTTCTTATGGGATGTTCTTTTGGCTTTTTCTGGGCTAATCGTGATTACCTTGCATTAAACACAACAAATGATTCTAACAGGAATTATTATTATGGTCTTGAAACCTTCTTTTATACATTAACCTTCATCATTGTTCCGTTTGTAGTAGGAATTTATCTGTCCAAAGCGGATGCAGGCTCATGGTTTAACGGCAATATGAACCGAGCTTACCAAATAGTAACACTAGCGGTAATTCTATTAACAATTATTTCCAGTATCGTTGTACATCAGGAGAAATTTAATAACCCCGTTCAGAAAAAATTCCTGTATTTAAAATTCCATGCATTGTGGAATAAAATGATGGTGTTGGCAGGTTTAAAGGGATTGGCACAGGGTTACCTTGTAACGGCACCTGCTATTTTAATTATGATGCTGGTCGGAAATGAAGGCTCTTTAGGTACTGTACAGGCTATCAGCGGAGTTTTAACTGCATTTGTACTGTACTTCTTAGGTAGGGTGGCATTGCCAAAACATAGAATATATATCTTATCTATAGGGTTATTTATTTTCCTAATAGGCACAGTGGTAAATGGTGTTTTATTTTCAGCTGCAGGAGTCATTGTCTTTGTACTTTCTAAAGTGCTTTTCCAACCACTGCATGATATTGCATACTTCCCCATACAAATGAAAGTAATTGATGTAGTTTCTAAAATAGAAAATCGGAACGAGTTTGCCTATATATTCAATCATGAATTTGGTTTGTATATCGGCCGTTTCATTGGATTGGGTGTATTTATTTTGCTTGCAACCTACGTATCACAGGTTTTTGCTTTAAAATATTCACTAATCATAATAGCTGTTTTACAAATCGCATCTATTCCTTTAGCAAAGCATATTATCAATCAATCTAATTCTTTAAGCAAATGAAACCTAGTATTTATACCATACTAATTATCATCCTATTCTCTTGCGAGCAGGCTATCAAAGTAAAAGAGCAAATATCTATTGCAAGAATTGAAAATATGCCGAACCAGCCACAGCCTTTTAAAATGTTGGATTGGGATGAGAAAGCCATTAACTATGATCAGTATGCTTTTAATCATGACTTGGAAGGTGATTTTCTTCCACTTATATGGATAGATAGTGCCAAAAGAAATTTTAATCAATTAACATTTGGACTATATACTGTCATCGGAGATGTAAGACAAGGTCCGAAAGGAAGCACCGAATTTCATGAAGCATTGAATGGAATGGGTGCGGTAATGAGTGCAGGCCTCATGGGAATTGACAAGACAAATCAATCTGGTTTCAACTATGTAAAAATGGTTCAAAACTACTTCAATAGTGAAAATGGATGGAATATTATGATGAACAATACACATCCTTCTGTAGCACTATTGGGTGGAGGTTATGGTAGAGATTGGTGGTACGATGTATTCCCTAATTTACTCTTCTATGCCATATGTGATTTGTATCCTGATGTACCACAGGCTGACAGTTTACAATTAATTATAGCTGAACAATTCTTTAAAGCAGATTCTGTATTAAATGGCAATTATGATTTCTCCTACTTTGACTATAGTAAAATGAAAGGTTTTGTTAATCATATTCCGCTACAGCAGGACGTTTCTGCCGGCCATGCCTATGTTCTTTTATCTGCTTATGAAAAATTTAACGATCCAAGATACTTGGAAGGAGCAATATCAGCTATGGATGTTTATGCAGCACAAGCAGAAAGCAGGTTTTATGAGGTTTTGATGCCTTTTGGTGCTTTAACAGGAGCTAAGCTAAATGCCCAACATGGAAAAAACTACGATATTACGCAATTTCTGAAGTGGACGTTTGAAGGCTGTAAAGATCCTAAAGGAAGAACCGGCTGGGGAGTAATTGCTGAAAAATGGGGCGATTTTGATGTGCATGGACTTCAGGGTAGTATCACAGATCTAGGAGGATATGCATTCTTAATGAATACATTTGATTTGGCCTGGCCCCTGGTACCCATGGTAAAATATGACAGTCGTTATTCCGAAAGTATAGGAAAATGGTTCTTAAATGCCTCCAATGCAGCGAGGTTGTTTTATTCTTTTGAAATGCCTGATACCAACCAATGGCTACCTGAAGAAAAAGAAATTACAAAAAATGTAATTGCTTATGAGGGCATTAGAAAAGTGGACGACTACGGGAAAACTGATCTGAAAGAAGTTTCACCAGTGGCATTAGGCGATGGGCCAAAATGGGTCGCAAATCAACCTGAGGAAAGTATGTTCAGCTTATATAGCTCTTCACAAGTAGGTATTTTTGGTTCAATAATTCGAAAAACCAATATAGATCAGATACTGCAGCTTGATTGTAACGCTACAGATTTTTATAGTACTAATGATTATCCAACTTATCTTTATTATAATCCCTACCCTACTGAGCAGATTGTAAAATTTAATGGTGCCTCTACAGGAAAATTTGATTTATACGATGCCTTAAAATTTCAAAAATTAGCTGCCAGCACAGAGAATGGCTATTCTTTTAAAATCGCTTCACAAACTGCTGTTTTGCTGGTTGTGCTACCCGAAAACAGTAAACTTAAAAAGGATGGAAATACAATACTCTCTAATGAAAAAGTTGTCTGTTACATACCTGAGCTTCGCACTAAAACATCAAACCAATGAAAAAAATGAAACATCACCACCTCATAGTACTAGTTGGTTTCTTTCTCTTATTCAGCCTGCCAAGTTATTCTCAGAATCAACTTCAGGGAAAGGTTACAGATAGTAATAAAGAATCGCTCATTGGAGTCAGCATCTACCTTAAAGGAACTACTATTGGAACAGTCAGTGACATTTCGGGAAATTTCAAACTTGAAGTTCCTGCTACTATGAGTAATCCTGTAATTATTTTTTCCATGATAGGCTATTTGAATAAAGAAATAACGTACTCTGAAAATTCTACCCCCTTAAACGTTGTATTACAAGAAGATGTAGAAACACTATCTGAAATAGTTGTTACCGGCTATACAACAGAGCAGGTTGGTAAAATTACAGGTTCAGTATCCACAATTGGGTCGGATGCATTAATTAAAACGCCTGTTCCCACACTTGATCAGGCTTTGCAGGGAAGAGCACCAGGTGTGGTAGTTACTCAAAATACAGGTGCGCCAGGAGAAGGGGTTGGAATCCGCATAAGGGGTGTAGGATCTATAAATAGTGGTAATTATCCGCTTTACGTTGTAGATGGAATCCCTACTTTAGACATTAATGCTTTTTCAGTTCAGGACATAAAGGAAATTACAGTTCTTAAAGATGCTAGTGCAGCGGCTTTATATGGTTCACGTGCTGCTAACGGAGTAGTTATTATCACAACAAAATCAGGTAGTTCTGGTGAACCAAGAATTCAAATCAACAGCGAAATTGGTGTTCAGTCTCCCTCCAGGTTAATAAAAATGGCTAATACAGCTCAGTATGTTGAGTTATACAATGAATCAGCCGCAAACGATAATATAGGAAAATCAGGGATTTTTTTAAGACCTACTATCAATGAGCAAACAGCAGCCAATTTCGATGATGTTAATTATCTTGATGAAATCTTTAGAGATGCTATTATTCAAAATCACACCTTTTCCATCTCAGGTTCGGAAGGCAGAACCAATTACTTACTTTCAGGAAGTTATTTTGCTCAGGAAGGAGTAATTAAATCCAGTGATTTTAATAGAGCAACTGGCCGTATTAACCTTGATACTCAATTAAAAGACTGGTTAAGCACTGGAATTAATTTAAGTGTAGCACAATCAAAAACCAACTTGGTGGCAAGTTCTGGCGATGGTGCGGGTGGAAACGGCGGCAGTGTAATAAGATATGCGCTTTTTAGAACGCCTGCCATTTCAATTTACAACTCTGACGGTTCATTTATTGACAGACCAGATCAGTTTCAACTCTTAGGCGATGGGTATAACCCTTTAGGTTTATTGGCTTATAATCAAAATGAAAAAAACAATAACAGATTATTTGGTAAGTATTATATTAAAGCCAATTTCTTCAACAGCCTTAGTTTCGTTTCCAATTTTGGAGTGGATATTAACACCCAAAACCAAAGGAGATTTGACAGAAATTGGGGTACATCCAATAGAATTAATAATCCTAACAGGCTCTCCGTTTCTGAAACCAGGTTTCAAAGTTTAACTTTTAGTAATTTTTTAACTTACGATAAATCAATTGGAAGCCATAACCTTACTTTACTTGTTGGAACGGAAGCAATAAAAAACCAAAATTATGGCATGTTTGGTACCGATAACGACTTTCCTGATCAGGAGAAAAATTTAGTCTATTTAGGAAATGGACAAGGTTTAAAAACAAACAATGAGGGGGAAAGCAGTAATTCATTATTATCTTACTTCGCTAAATTATCTTACGACTATGCTTCTAAATACCTGGCATCGGCCACTGTTAGAAGAGATGGATCTTCCCGTTTCGGGCTAGAAAACAGATGGGGTACCTTTTATGCAGGCTCTTTAGGTTGGAGGATTGACAAAGAGTCATTTTTAACTGATAATAGCTTTGTAGACCTACTTTTACTTCGAGCAGGTTATGGTCAGATTGGTAATCAGGAAATTTCGGACTTCCCATCTATAGCTAAAATAGGAACGAGTTACTTTTATCCTTATGGAACTAATGCCAGCGTAGGATATGCCATAAACCAGCTGGGAAATAATCAGGTGAAATGGGAAACAAGCAACCAGTTTAATGCAGGACTCGATTTCGAAATTTTAGATGGTAGCTTGTTACTAACGATTGACTATTTTAACAAAATCACTTCTGACTTATTGGTGAGTCAACCGATAGCTTCTTCTGCAGGCCTTGCCAGCCCAGCCATAGTGAATAATGGAAAAGTATTGAACAGTGGCTACGAACTAGCTGTAACTTATGAAAAAAGCCTTGGACAATTAAATTATGCAATTACAGGAAATGTTGCTACTCTCCACAATGAAATTTTGGAGGTTGATCCCGTGATTCAAGGAGGTGCGATAGGATCAGATAATATAACGCTTGTTGAAAAAGGATTCCCTATTGGTTCATTTTATTTATATGAAATGGAAGGGATTTTTCAAAATGAAACGGAAATTTTCACCCATGCTAACCAAGGCAATAATATAAAACCTGGTGATGTTAAATTTAAAGATCAGAATAATGATGGTATAATTGATGGAAAAGATAGGGTGCATAGTGGAAGTCCTATTCCAAAAGTTACGGCAGGTCTTAACCTAAGTTTTAATTATTTCAATTGGGATTTATCCTTATTTATACAAGGTGCCTACGGACAAAAAATATTCTCAGTACTCAATAGAGATATTGAAGGCTTCTATAGACCGTTTAATATTACTGAACGATATTATAATAACAGATGGACAGGTGAAGGATCCACGAATGAGTTCCCACGGGCTTCATGGGAGGCTTCTGGTAATAATACCAGATATTCTACAAGGTTTTTAGAAGATGGAAGTTACACGCGATTAAAAAACATACAAATTGGCTACTCACTACCAAAAGAATTATTAACCAAGTTCAGCTGCTCCGCTTTAAGAGTATATTTATCTGGAACCAATTTACTGACACTTACTAATTACCAAGGCCTGGACCCTGAAATGACTGTGAGCGATAATGCCTTAGGGCAAGGAGATAGAGCCGCCGGAATTGACTGGGGAACCTATCCATCATCTAGATCATACAATCTAGGAGTTAGTATTACTTTTTAAATAAAAATAAGATGAAAAACGCTCTCAAAATAACAACTTTAGTGGTGATGCTAGTCTTAGGCTCTTGTAATAATTTCCTAGAAGAGGAACTAGCAGGAACCTATACTACGGAGAACTTTTACAAAACCGAGGAGCACGCCCTACTCGCTATCACTGCAGTATATAATATTAGCTCTTTTGTATCTACCGATAACGCAATTTGGGTGTTTGGTGACGTAGCTTCTGACGATGCAATAAAGGGGGGAAGTGCCGGAGATCAAAGTGATATTGAATTTCTTGATGACTTTAATTATTCCAGAAATAATGGCTATCTGGAAAAAATCTGGAAACACTATTATGAAGGGATTACCCGGGCTAATTACCTGCTTTATTATGGCAATGATATTTCAATGGACCCTGACCTGAGAGCTAGAATTATTGGAGAAGCAAAATTTTTAAGAGCTTATTTCTATTTCAATCTCGTAAATATCTTTGGAGAGGTTCCTTTAAAATTAATACCTCCACTTAATAGTGACTTAATTAATATTGCTAAATCAAGCACAGCAATCATATATGAGCAAATAGAAAAAGACCTGATCGAGGCGCAAGATGTCTTGCCGCTTGCATATGGTGGTGAATCAAATGCCGGAAGAATAACAAAAGGAGCCACCATGGGCATGTTGGCAAAGGTGTATTTATATCAAAAAAAATGGGCAGAGACACTCTCGGCCATAGATGCATTGGATGAACTAGGAATTTATAGCTTAGTGCCGCTCTACTCTGATAATTTTTCAGAAGCTTCACAGAACAATGTTGAATCTATTTATGAGATACAGCATTTAAGTGGTCAGATCCCAAAATTAGGCAGTCACCTTAATCAATTTTTTGGTGCTCCGAATGGTAATGGATATTATTTCAATGTGCCTACGCCTGAGTTTGTGGAAGAGTTTGAAGTCTTGAATGATAGTATTTACGACCCTAGATTAGATTATACAGTGGGAAGAGCAGGCGAAACCTGGATAAATGGTGAACCCTTTGACCCTACATGGTCACCTACAGGATTTCTGCAAAAGAAACACCTACAAAGCAATTTGGAAGCCCCTGTTAGCGGTGATGCCGGACTTAACTATGTTTACTTACGCTACTCTGATATACTTTTAATGAAAGCCGAAGTGCTAAATGAATTAAATAGACCTGGAGACGCTATCATTCCTTTGAATAAAGTACGGACGAGAGCAAGAGAGAGCTATTTATTTGATAACCAATTAAATAATGGAAACCCTGAAATCCCTACCGGATTACTTCCTCAGATAGAGTTGGCAAGTCAGGCTATTATCAGAAATAGAATCAGGCATGAAAGACGAGTGGAGCTTGGATTTGAATTTCACAGATTTTTCGACCTAATCCGCTATGGTGCGGAAACGGCTGAATCAGCTCTAGCCAATACTAATTTCAGCTACGCCCAAAATCAACATTTTTTGATACCCCAATCAGAAATAGACACGAATACAAAAGTAAATCAATAATAATTAGTGAAGTAAAATTTAAATCTAAACACAAGAAAAATGAAAAGTAAAAACAAATTTATGATGTCAATTGCTATTCTCTTGAGCATCGGCTTTCTAGCCGCTTGTTCAGGTGATGAAGGCACGGATCCGATAATAGAAGCAAACAAAACAGAGCTGAATGCTTCTATTGTAATAGCTAATACCTTGCTAAATAACAGTGAAGAAGGAGTACAAGAAGGCCAGTATACAGTAGGTTCTAAAACCGCTTTACAAACTGCTGTTACGGCTGCTACATCGGTAGCGAATAATGCAGATGCTACTCAAAATGAGGTAGATAATACCAATGTGAATTTATTAGCAGCGATAGATACTTTTGAGGAAAAATTAATTGCTCCAATAGCAGAAGCTGATTTGATTGCTCATTGGAAATTCGATGAAGGATCAGGCACGAGTGCTGCGGATGATTCTGAAAATGGATTTACAGGGACTTTAATGGTAGGTAGTATTTATGCTGGTGGCGGACCAATTCCTACCTGGACAACTGATAGATATGGTGATGCTGGTAAAGCTTTGGCCTTTACAAAAGGTGGACATATAGAGGTGCCTTCTAATGCAGCTTTTAATCCAACAGAAATTACCATTTCATTATGGGTTAAATTAGATTCCTTAAATACAACAGATTGTGAAGCATTTGGTGGAAGATGTAACAATGGAATTTATTTTGATAACTATTTAGTGTCTCAGAATTATTGGGATGGCTACAAACTGCAAACGCAAGAAGCTAAAAAGCTATTTGCTACAGTACATGCCGATCCTTCAATCTATGATCGTGATACTGAAAACTCCCCTGCAACGCTTGTCTTAAAAGAATGGTCACATGTAGCTATGACCTATATAGATGGTGAACTTAATCTCTATGTAAATGGTACACTTGCCAAGGCTTGGGATAACACTCCGGGAGCTATTAAAACTATTACTGATCGTTTCGATTTCTTAATTGGCCAGGAATTACCTAATGCTAAAATTACTGAAGATCCCGGGTATATCATCAATCATGCTGAATGCTCTATGGACGAAGTAAGGCTTTATAAAAAAGCTTTAACAGGTACTCAAATTGAAAGCATATACGGTCAGGAAAAACCTTTGTAAATACATAGAGTCGGATAGTTTCATCTGCACTAATAGATTTTATTAGGTAGTGGCAGAGGCTAACTGAAGCCTATAGCTACGGAACTATTCCTATAAAAATCATCCTGAAGAATAAAATGCTCTTCAGGGTGATTTTTTTCTTAAAACAATTTCCGATTGATTGAAAGCTAACTTTTTCATTTAGACTGACTCGATTAACAATCTGATACATTAAAATCTACTTTATTACTTCAGAAACCTATTCCAATATGCGCCACATCTATGTAATTATTTTATTGATACTCCCATTTTGGTCCTTTTCTCAATCACAACAATTGCCGATTAATCGTGTAGAGCAATTGCCTGATCTTCCGAGTCCTTATATGATGCGTAATTGGAAAGAGGTAGGTATCAATTATGATCAATTAGCATTTTCAACTGATGCTTCCGGTCAACACTTACCTCTCATTGGCTTATTACCTTCCGGAGTTAATTATCCTGAATTATCTCCCATACTATTACAAACCTATGTTGGAACTAATAGCAATAACCAGGCAGAATCAATTAATATTATACCAGCCGTTGTAGGTGCTTCCTTACTGAATGTGGATAAGAGTAGCCAGAACGGTTTTAACTGGGTAGAAAAAACAAAAGACTTCTTTAATAAGGCAAATGGCCAAAATGTATATTTAAATAATTATTCGGCCACCAGTGGAGGAGATTGGTGGTATGATGTAATGCCAAACATTTTTTTTTACCAATTATATACGCAATATCCTTCCATCACCGATTTCGACATGCAATTCACCACCGTAGCTGACCGATGGCTGGAAGCTGTGAATGCAATGGGTGCTTCTGAAACCCCATGGACTATACCTAACATGAACTATAGAGCCTGGAATTTAAGTACAATGACTGGTGATCCTAATGGTGTGAAGGAACCTGAAGCAGCAGGAGGCATAGCATGGTTACTATATAATGCTTATTTAACCACGGGAGAATCGAAATACCTCACTGGCGCTCAACATAGTATAGAATTTCTCAATTCATTAACAGCCAATCCATCTTACGAACTTCAATTGCCTTACGGAGCCTTTATTGCGGCCAAAATGAATGCAGAACTAGGAACAAATTACAATATTTCTAAAATTATTAACTGGTGCTTCGATAGAGGTGATCTACGAGGATGGGGAGTAATAGCCGGAAACTGGAATGGTATGGATGTGGGTGGACTTATTGGTGAAGCCAACGATAATGGAAACGATTATGCTTTTGCAATGAATGGTTTTCAACAAGCTTCAGCTCTTGTTCCACTTATGAAATATGATAAAAGATACACTCGCTCAATAGCCAAGTGGGTGCTAAATGTAGCAAATGCAAGTCGCCTATTTTATCCAAAATACTTACCTGAAACAAGTCAGGATGATTTCACCTGGAGTAATACTTACGATCCCGAATCTTCCATTGCTTATGAAGCACTCAAAGAAGTTTGGCAAGGAAACCCTCTCTATGGTACAGGTGACGCAAAGCGAAATAATTGGGCTCAGACTAATCTGGCTCTATATGGTGCCTCACATGTAGGTTATATGGCAGCACTGATAGACACCACAAATGTAGAAGGGATTTTACAATTGAATCTCAATTCAACAGACTTTTTCTCAGAAAATAGCTTTAACAGTTTTGCCTTTTATAATCCTTATGATTTAAATAAGGAACTCATTATTGCCTTGCCTGAGGGGAATTTCGATATTTACGAAGCACTAAGCGAAACTATAATTGCTACCAATATAAGTTCTCAACTAACCTTTTCTATAAAGGGAAATGAAGCAGTAATATTGGTTTACTTGCCAACCGGTGCGGAGTTGACCTCTGAAAATGGTAAATTGCTCAGCAATCAAAAAATAGTTGATCATAATTATGGATATAATTTTACAGGTAAATTACGTATTAAATCCTTAGCAGCAAATGACACCTTAGTGGCTTATAATCAACCGATTCAAATCTACAGCACAATTGAAAATATCTCAGAAGCAGTAAATTACACATGGTACGAAAATGGCATTTTAAATAGTACATTCACAGAAGCAAATTTCACATGGACCGTTCCTGAAATTAGTGGAGAGTTCACACTAAAACTCACTGTTAATGATGATGGTGAATCAGTATCTGACAGTATCATTTTTAATATTGTTGAAAACCTACCAGTAGCCCCCACCATTAGCAACCTCACTCCAGTCAAAAATTGGTATTATACCGGTGAGATAGTAAATTTGAATTGCTTTGCTACCAACAATTCAGGGGCGGATACGGAATTGACTTACTTCTGGTCAGCCAATGGCGGCAACTTTGCCGCTGCAGATGCCAGTAGCATAAATTGGCAAGCTCCGGCCATAGAAGGAATTTATGAAATTACTTGCGAAGTCATCGATGCAAATTCACAAACCAGTAAAGTAACAAAAGCACTTTTAGTAAAACAAGAGCAAAGTGACGGAGACAACCTATTTGCCTATTACCCACTTGATGGGAATGCTCTCGATTTTAGTGGAAATAACCGGAATGGAACTACTAATGGTTTAGATGTTGTGGCGAACTCTCGTGGAAATGCCAATAGTGCTTATTTATTTAATTCTTCCGATGATATAATTGAAATTGAGCATACTCCTGAAATGAATTTTAAGCAAGCGATTACGCTATCTTTCTGGTTGAAATTAAATCAATTAGAAGAAGAATCTTTCATATTATCTCACGGAAGTTATGAACAAAGGTGGAAAGTTTCTGTAATACCTGAAGGAAAATTAAGATGGACTATTAATACTGAAACAGGCATTAAAGATCTGGATGGTACAAAGCCAATTACGCTTGGTCAATTTCACCATTATACTGTTGTTTACACAGGTTACTCCATGGAAATTTACATAGATGGTGAACTTGACTCCTTCGCTTCTTATTCAGGATTCATAAACAGTAGTAATAAAAACCTAACTTTCGGACGGAAAGACAATACGGAATCAAAATACTTTCTAAATGGAGTATTAGATGAAGTGCGGATATATAATAATGCTGTATCACTCAATGCTATTAAATTATTACCAAATATCTGGAATAATATTACTGGAATTAAGGATAGTCACAACTCATTTATAATTTACCCTAACCCTACCAATGGTCACTTTTATATAAAAGGAATTAATGCAAATTTGAAATCCCTGGAATTATTTGATGCCCGTGGAAGAGTAATAGCATTTCAATCAACTCGTTCGGAAGAAAATACTCGAATTGAACTAGATAATTTCAATCTGGGTCTAGTCATATTAAAACTACAAACAGATGAAGGTATTCAGTATAGAAAAATAGTTATTCAGTAATTTCAGTATAAACTTTCGCTTTTAGAAATACTAAAACATTATTGAAAACCACAGAGAATACTCTATCGCAAACAAATTGTTAATATTGCATTTTTGAATTAATAATGAAGGACAATTTTACTCAATTAGGTCTTCATTTTTAAAACAACTTAACATCCTCAATTATTTCCGGGGTTAATTTATAGAACTCTTCATGGATGCTGAATGGGTCTGCCTCATCAGTATCTTTTTTCGTATAACTTCCATCTTCATTCATGATATAGGAATTTATATTATCCCACAGGTTGTACCTCAAAATGTTCATTACTTGTTTCTTCAAGGTCTCATCTACAATTAAAAACAGTGATTCTAATCGCCTTTCAAAAGAACGCACCATCATATCAGCACTGCCCCCATATACTTTAGGCTCGCCATTATTATGGAAATAATAAATTCTGGAGTGTTCCAGGTAATTACCCACAATAGAGCAGACAGATATATTTTCGCTTAAGCCTTTTCTTCCGGGTCTTAAACAACAGATACCTCTTACTATCAATTTAATGGTAACTCCAGCCTGGGAAGCAGCATATAACTCATCAATAGCTTCTTTGTCTTCCAAAGAATTGATCTTTATACAAATACCAGAAGGCAGTCCTTGCTGGGCATTGTTTGCTTCATTTCGGATCAATGCGATAAGCTTATTACGCATATCCTTAGGTGCAGTTATTAATCTTTCGTACTCCTGAGGAAAGCTATGACCTGTAATTACATTGAAAAATTCCGATATGTCCTGAGCATAGGTTTCATCAGTAGTCATTAAGCCGATATCGGTGTACAATCTGGCTGTTTCCTCATTGTAATTACCGGTAGCCATGTGCAAGTAGCGGGTGACCCTCTCTCCTTCCTTACGCACAATCATTAATAACTTTGTATGGGTTTTAAATTTACTAATACCATAAATTACAAAACATCCTGCTTTTTGGAGCCTTTTAGCCTCTCTTATATTATTTTCTTCATCGAAACGGGCTTTTACTTCAAAAAGAACTGATACGTGGATACCATTTTCAGCTGCTTTTAGCAATGCATCTGCAATTCGGGAATCCTTTGCCAGCCTGTAGATAGTGAGTTTAATCGACAGCACTTTAGAGTCTTCAGCTGCCTTTTCGATCATATCCAAAACAGGCTCAATATTATTGTATGGATGATGCAAAAGGATATCTCTTTCCTTTAATATTTCAAAAATATTATCTGATTCTGATTTATGTTCAGGAAAGGTTAATGGCGGTACTGGAGCATGGCTGGTTGGTATTTTATCCTTAAATTCATTATGTTTTATAATTTGCCAAAGTGCTGCATAATCCAATAAAGCACTATCTTCAAATTTAAAAATATTGTCTTTGTCAATTTCCCAACGATCGCTGAGGACTTTCATCATCCATTTATCGTAATTTTTATCGATTTCAATACGCACCACTCTACCTGTTTTACGGGTTTTAAGCTTTTTACGCATCTCTTCTAAAAAATTAGCCTCTATGTCATCACTTTCATCTAAGGTGAAATCTCCATTACGGGTAATCCTAAACATATTAACTGATAGGATTTCAATATTCCTAAAAAGCTTATCAATGTTTGTGCGAACTAACTCCTCTATAGGGAGAAATAAAATTTTACCGTCACGGTGTACCTCAAAAAAACGTTGGATATTTTGGGGCATCTGAATAAAAGAAAGCTTCTTATTATCTTTTTTATCACCAAAATTGCGGGTAACTACTGAAAAAATCAGCAGTTTATTCATTAATATGGGGAAGGTGTGATAATTATCGTACACCATTGGTGTGAGCATCGGAAATATGATTTTATCAAAAAAGGAATTAGCCTTTTTTAGCTCATTCTCTTTTAAGGCCTCCAGTTTTACAATTTGAAAATCGTTTTCCTCAAAAAGGGGCATCAATTTATCCACAAAAAGCTTATTCTGTGTTTTAACAAAATTTTGACATTCTGTTAAAAGCTTTTTGCGGAAAGGCTGTTCGCGTAAACCGGAATAATCTATCCTCTCTCGACCGTAGTCAATATAGTTGTACAGAGAGCCCACGCGAATCATAAAAAATTCATCAAGGTTAGAAGCGGTTATGGCCAAAAATTTTAAACGCTCAAATACAGTCCGCTCTGTGTTGCGTACCTGGTCTAATACTCTATAATTAAATTGTAACCAGCTTAAATCCCTGCTTACTAAGTTACTTTTATCTACTAAGGTTGTAATTTTATCTAAGATCATGCTATTTTTCACAAAATTTTCTGCTATTCTGAATCAATATGTTTATACAGGCTAGTTTATGTAAAAAAACCTATTAAAACTTTTAATCACCTGAAATAGCTTTAAGTCTTAAATATATAAAAGCTTTAGTCGATTAGTAAATAGAATAGATTATTTTAATGATAATTTTTAGGTACCTACCCTATTGACTTTTTTTTGCTAATCCTTTTCAATCAACATCCTGCTCCATATTACTTATAAAATTTCCAAACCTATTCATTATCCATAAATGAACTACAGCCTGTGTATATTTATACAGAAACCAAGGTAGTCTTGGAACAAATTCATGGATTGCAGCGATAATATGTTTATTGTTGAGGACAGACCTAAACTCTAGCCAGCCATAATCGAATCTTTTGGCTAATGAACCACCGACAATAAACAATAGATATCTCTTTTCATCGCTTCTTTCGGCAATATACTTTAAAGCCAGTAGCTTAATACCTAAAAGCCGGAAGACCACCAAGTCTTCTTCTTTCCTAGCTTTTAAAAACAATTTAAAGGTATTACTCAACCAAACAGGATAGATTTCCGCTACCCATGCAGTAGATTTACCGGAAGGATTATCCAGTCTCTGAAAACTCCTTACAGTATTTTTCTCCACCTCATTTTCAAACCTTTTAGGGATGGGAGCCAGCTCCTGACATAAACCATTTTTAAGGCTCTCATCCAAGTTGGTGTAATTAATATTGAATTTATCTTTATCCGTCTCATCAATCTTCATATCATGCCGCAAACTTTCAATAAGTGGGGAAACCAAAGTGCGGTTAGAGTTAGAGAATAAGCCTACCCATAATTTAGAAAATCCTAAGGTGAAAAATGGGATAGAAAAAATAATTCTTTTCTTACCCATAATTTTAGCAGTTTTTCGCAGCAAATCAATATAACTAATCACTTCCTTACCTCCAATTTCTATAGAAATATTATAAACATCTTCCTTACCAATGCATTGGTCAATGATTTTTAGGGTGTCCATAACATCAATAGGCTGCGATTCTGATTTTGTCCACTTTGGGCAAGCCATAACGGGCAATTTCTTGATCAATTTCTCTACTATTCTAAAGGATGATCCTCCTGGGCCAATAATTACTCCTGCCCTCAGAGCTGTAACCGGTGTTTTTCTTGACCCTAAAGTTAATTCGGTTTCATATCTACTGCGTAAGTGGCGAGAGAATTTAGATCGATCCTTAGGAAGTATACCACCCATAAAAATAATCTGTTTTAGACCACATTCTTCTGCCGACCTGGCAAAATTATCTGCCAACAATAAGTCTGTATCCTCAAAAGTACCTTGATTTAGTCTGGTGGAAGCATTCATAGAATGTACTAAATAAAGTGCGTAATCTGCACCCTGCAAGGCAACCTTTGTACTACTTAAGGAATACATATCTACCTTTCGCCACTCTACATTAGGTCTGGTTTCCTCCTCTAAATCCTTTCGGGTAAATGCAATGATGTTGTACTTTTTATGATATTTCTCGATAAACCACCTGCCTATAAATCCACTGGCACCTGCAATCGCAATAGTTGATCTCATTTAACTAGTATTAATATTTAAATTATAGTAAATAAAGAGATTTGGATAGCTGTTTGTTTAGAGACTGAACTTAAATACAAAAACACCTCATAAGAATAAAGTGAGAGTGTACTCCTCAAAGGCCAGCTTTATCCTTATCGCTACTGAGCAAATACCCAAAAGCACTAAATTCAGGAACATTTCTACATATCACACTGATAATTGCAAAAATAGGAATTGCTAAGATCATCCCCATTACCCCCCAAATTGCATTGCCTAATACTACAGAAACAATAATGAAAAAAGGATGCACATTGAGCTTATTACCTAATACCAGCGGCTGTAAGATATAGCTATCCAGAAATTGAACCAGTGAAAAAGTGATGGTTACTCCTATTAATGTGGATATTTCTCCACCCGAGAAGACCCCCATAGCCATGGCTAAAAGATAGCCGAGGAAATTACCTACAAAAGGTATCACCGATAGAATTGCTGCAATAACACTTACTACTATGAAATTTTCTACACCGGAGATCCATAATCCTAATCCATAAAGTGCCACTAAAACCACCATTAAGAGCAATCTGCCCACTAAATAATAGCGAACTACACTGGTTGACTGCGAAATAATTTCTTTTGCCTCTTCTTTATTATCCAGCTTAAAAAGTTTAAGGATGAAATTTTTAAACTTTTGCCTGTATTGAATAAAAAAGAAAATATAAACAAAGATAATTAAGAAATCGGTTAAAAAATCTACTGTTCCGCCAATTACAGATACTGCCTGCCCGCCTTTTTTACTTTTTTCATCCTCACTTTCCGGGGAATCAGCGCTCCCTTCAGTCACATTCATTTCCGATTTATATTCCTCCAACTTCCCCCTTTCCATAGGTGTATGCGTAAGTATAAAAGCTTCTACCTTTTCAATTTTGGGAAGTATGGTTTTTTTCATATCATCCCAGTCATCCATTATATTTTTCATCTGCCAGGAAACAACTGCTAAAAAAAGTATTGCTAACATAAGGAGTACAAAAACATTAAAAGAGGTGGCCAAGATAGGTTTTAGTCCTTTAGACTCAAGTTTATTTGCCAACGGAAAGGTTATCAGCGCCAATATAAATGCCAGCACAAGTGGAGCTAAAAATTCCTTTGCTTCGATGAGTCCGAAGATAAAGAAAAATAAACCTGTCACTACTAGCGTAAAGTTGAGAAGTATACCACTTGAAGGAAAAATTTTGTTTACCTGCATTATTAAAAAATTGGATTAAGTAGCTCTTACGGAAAAAGAGACTAAAAAATTTAAATTATGGATAAAATCTGACTTTTTTAGGTGAAAAGTGAATAAAAACGACCCATTTAACCTGATTTTGTTCGCAATACTCTTCCAAAAAAACAGAAAAATTGTATTTCAAACCATCAGTAGATCACTATGTTCTTTACTTTATTTGTAAACTGCTAATTTCGCTATCCGCTTTTCTTTCTTTACTGCTATCTCGTACAGCTACTAATTAAAACAAAAAAAGCTACTTTACTTAGAGTTAATTTATTTCCCAAAAGAAATAAATATTAAAAATATTTACCATTACTTTTTGATATATCATATTTCTATGTATATTTGCTCTATGTATTCAAAAGAATTATTAAAAGGCACCTTAGGAGTAATCATTTTAAAGTTGCTGGAGGAAAACGGAAAAATGTACGGATATGAAATTTGCCAAAAGGTGAAAGACATCTCTGAAGGTAAAATTCTGATTAAAGACGGAAGTCTCTACCCTGCTTTACATAAATTACTCGCTGATGGAATAGTCACTACTGAAGAAGTTAACATTGGCAAAAGGGTACGAAAGTATTACTCGCTTACTTCGAAAGGACAAGGTGAAAGAAAAATGGTGGTTCAGGAACTAGCCGATTTCATGGAAACTTTAAATAAAATAATATTCACTGATAATAAACCCTCGCCTGCCTTATGATTTCAGATGAACAATTCGAAAACATCAGCCAAAAGATAAAGGAAAGCAAGATTTCAAATAACGCTCTTGAGGATGACTTAATAGATCATTTCTGCTGCTTTGTAGAAACTGAAATGCGAGAGGGGAAATCATTTGAAGAGGCTTACCAACTAGCCTATGAGCAAACCACACCTAATGGATTTGAAGAAATACAAAATGAAACATTCTTTTTATTAAACCATACAAAAATCAAAATTATGAAACAGTTCACTTACATTTCAGGCTATTTATTTGCACTATCCACCACTGTGGGAGCTTTTTTTAAAATATTGCATCTTCCCGGTGCCAATATTATGTTGTTTTCCGGCTTACTGGGATTATCCTTCATTTTCTTACCCTTATTGTTGGTCATAAAGTTTAGAAACAAGGTTTTTTCCCTGCTTTCAGAAAAATTAAAATGGGTTTTAGGAACTTTGAGCCTCATGATTATCATTACTGCCAGCATTTTTAAAATACTCCACCTGCAGGGTGCAAGTGTATTGCTGGGGGTAGGTTTCATTGTATTTGGCATAGGCTTTTTGCCCTTTCTATTTTTTAGAATGTATCAGTCAAGCCAGATAGAAATATCTAAATAAACATAAATATGAAAAAAACGATTTATCTCTTAGCTTGGCTTTTCAGTTTCGTATTTATCACAGGCTTATTATTCCTGATCTTACGGTTACCATATGCTACTAAATTACTTTATGTTGGTGAAACCGGTGCCGTTTTACTCTGTTTTCCACTTATTTTGTTCTTCAAATGGAAAGAAAAGAAATTGGAGGACAAAAAACTGTTAAACCAATGGATTTTCGGGCAGCTGGCTCTCATCCTCTTTGTTTTCTCTACCTGGGCCAGGTTTAGCAGTGATTTGATAGCAAATGTATTAATGAGCGCCTCTTTTTTGCTGTTTGCGTTTGTTTTCCTTCCTATACTTTTTCATAATATGTATAAACAGTCTTTGTTGGAGGGGTAGTTGAATTCAAGTTAACTATAGAATTGTTAATAGGGAATTTAATTTTACTGAGTGTGAGATATATATCACATCTCTTGCCACCTGCTCCAAGCCACAATAGCCTAATTGTATTTTAGTGAATTTACTTATTGTGGCTGACTTTCTAACTACTACCAAACTTTCCTATTTGATGAAACCCATTCCTTTATAGCTTATGTTACCCGCTTGTACTTTTTCAATTAGTTCACAGAAAAACGTTGTTGAAAGCTTCGAATTTAAGCTAATCTTTTTACTAAGTGCAAGAGCATCTTTTTGTCCGTTCACCAAGTTAAAAGCATAGCTGTCTCCATTTGATGTCCTTCCGATTATATTATTTAGAGTAGTTTTATCTGTGATTCCGAAAAAAGAAAGCTCGGTATTAGTAGCAAACCCAAAATTTTTAGATTTCCTAAAATCATTATCTAAGCACTGAATAAGAAGATTGAAGTCATAAAGCTCAAGTTTGGTAATTAAAACAATTGTTAATCCTCCTATTCTAAAAACTTCATGTCCGCCTAAGTTTTTGCCCGTGTTTCTAAGATTTACTTCCAGAGACTTTACTAGCCTATCTGAATCAGGATGTGATGATATTAGATACTTACTAAAGTGTTCAAAACCAATCTGTATTTCTTTCGCAATTGGATATTCTTTATCAGGGATATTCTTTGTACCTGAAATATCAGAATCAAATTGATAAAAGAGTTTGAAAAATTTGAGCTTGAAAATACCCCATTTAAAATGATTGTCTAAAAACCAGATTGGAAGCCAAATCGGAACGGTTATAAAAGCAATTGAAGCTAAGAACCGTTCAGCACTGATTTTCAGAAATCCAGCTGGTGCATCAATGAAGATTTGTTTAGGATATTTAAACACCATGATAATCGCAACGACTATCAAAAAAATGATGATTATTCCTATAATTATTGAAAATATTTCCATTTAATATCTTCTGACTAACGTTTATTTAAATTGTTGAAAATCAATGATTACCCCTATTATATTTTCTTATTAATTCTTTCAATTTCAATGCTCCACCATTTGCTTGCTAAGTCAATGGCTTAGCTAATTGTGGAATTGCGGTTAACAAAACAGTAAATGCACCTCAAGGCACTTACTTGCCTTATATTTCTAATTTATCTGTTTTCAAAAAGTTACAAACAGAAAACTAATAAAAGCTTTATGACGTTTAAGCTAAACCCATTTCCCCTATTATTCTAATCGTTCATCGAAAAACAAAAGTAACCACATCCATTTGAGTTATGGATGTGGTGCAAAGTTCTGTTAAGCAAAATTTATTTACCAGCTAGGGAAGAATTATTTTAACTGCTTTTTAAGTGTATTTCCAAACCTTTTACCTCCAATAGCATAACATTTGGAAAGGCGCTCGAAATAATCTGTATCTTTTAATGCCGTAATGTTAAGGCTGCTGTTGCCCAAACCTATGGAGAAGTTTGATTTTTCTAAATCACTTCTTAAACTCTTCATGCTAAATTCAGCAAGTTTTATTGAGTCTTCCTTATCTTCACCAGGTAAACTGAACCATCAACTACAGCAGGCATAGTTTGACCTCTTATTCCGGTATTCATTTCCACAGTTTCTACTACTAGCTTTCAAAAAGTGGCGCCTTTGGCAGGTCCGAAAAAACAAGCCCATAATCCTGTTAACGTTTCTCATTCAAGTTTCAATAAAGTTGGACAATAAATTAATTTAGTGACCCTCCCAAAGTTCTGCAGCTTCTTCATTCTTCTTTTGCTTTTTATCAATGAATTCCTGTTCTGGTTTTCTATTTACTTCAAGATCAGGAAAAGTGAATTCTACACACACATTGCTCTGGCCCTTTAGAATAGTGTCGCCATCCGTGTTCTTAAATTGTGCTTTAGCTTCAACTAGCGTAAAGCAAATGGCGAATATTAGAATAAATATTTTTTTCATGTTATTTGATTTTAATATATATGTTATTGCAATCTATAATTTAAAAGCCCTTTATAAAGAACTATGAATTGATGTAATGGATTAATTAGATGAAGTTGAGTCTTTAAAATTAGCTGTGTGCATTTTATTTCGTTTAAAATAAAGAGTTGCAAATTTTGAAAACAAGGGAAAGCTTTATTGCCAAATAGACAAATATCCCCCTTCAAATGCATTGCCTTGGCTACCAACTCAAGTTAGCTTTATTTTTCAAAGGTAACTGTCATCACCTGGCCAAGTAAAGTTTGCTTAATAACCAGTTGGAAGCAGTAAAGGTATTAATGGTCCAGGTTCCGTTCCAATTACGTCACCTTCGGAAGTATCATCATCAACAATATCTATGGATTCTTCACCATTTAAAACATAAGTAAAAGTACTACTAGTTTGATCTGAATCTTTATAGTCAACCCCTGTGCAGATAGAATTATCACATTCATTAAAACTTAAGGAAGAACCATCTCCTGGTGCATTAATGCCAAAATAATTAGTGTTTGATAGTGTCCATTCGCCTGCAATAGTTTTTTCAAGACCGACCTCTTCTTCCTGCATATCACAACTGAATAATAAACCAACAAGAAATACTAGAGCAAGAGGTTTTAAAAGATTCTTTTTGCTTAAATAAATAATGTTTCATAATGAAAATATTAAATTGTTAATTTGAAATATACCATTATTTCAAAGATAATTAACCAATTCCAATATCCATGCCATACGATAGTAAGAACGGTTAATTTTATGAGTGGAATGACCGTATAAATGAAAATGCGAAATCTCGTTTTCCTGCTATTTAATGAGGTAAAATGGGTCTTATGCTGTGTAATGAAATGTTCGAAAACTATATTGCCATTAAGTATTAACGCTAAGCTTTTAAGGTTAAAAAGATGGGCTGAGGATCCCTTATAAATAATGATCCTAACTCTTATTGATTATCATGTATAACGACACTATGTGGTGGCCGAATGCGGGCTGCAATAAGGAGATGGAATAAGTTTTATTCTTTGTCAGTTTGCTATTTTCTTTTTTAGGAACCGGATTATACTCCCCAAAACAGGAATATTCTCATAGAAAAGCTCTCCGGCATCAAAGAAGTCTCTTTGACTCACTATTTTTCCATCAATTATCAAAACGGAAATACCTGAGGCCTTAACATGCTTGTTAGGTTTTTTCAGTTTAAGGTTCATTTCCCAAACTAAATAGGCTTTATTGTCAATACTAGCTTCATCTATAAATTGAAACGATCCTTCAATCAAATTGTCATTTAACTTTTTAAAGTACTCAATAAGTTTTTCAATTCCATGTAGTTCGTGAATCGGATCCGTAAATACCACATTATCTGAATAAATTTCCCTCAGAATGAAATCATCATTGAAATTCATTTGAGCAAAATAATCCTTAAATTTTTCAATGATTTCTTGATTCATATCCGTTTTGTTAATGAATAGCAACGTCTGCCTACAACCTAATCGCCTCGGCAAGCAATTCAAAGCTAAACTAATCAATTTCTAATCGTTCATTGAAAAACGATAAGAATATCGGCTCTCAACTAGCCGCATGGACGGGTTTAAAGCTCTAAACTTCCAACGAAGCATCGCCTACCTCTCCTCCGAATTGAAATTACTGCTTGAGGGCAGGGAATGTTAGTACCTATTGTCATTACTATTTTGCCAGATAGTTTACCCATTTCTTTTCCAAGTCAACTTCAGACAATCCGAAAATATTCTGATAGCTATTAGGTTGTAAGATTAACATTCTGATACTACCATAGCCGTAATTATTGATTAAATATTCAACTATTGATGCGGAAAAAACATATCCATTATTATCACCAAACTCTACAGTGCCTGCATGAGTTAAAAATTCCCAGCTTGGAATTTCAGATGGTTTAGCACCGATTAAAATATCTTCCTTAATTTCTTCTGTTAATTGCTTAGCGTAATAAAAGGCAAATCCTTCATCCAACCATTTTGGCAGACCCACTTGGCCTTGTTCACGCATATTTATTACAACAGAATGGCATAATTCGTGAACAATCGATTTTATGAGAGATTCATAATTGTGAGCATCTCCCGGGTTCAAAGGCGAAACCATCTTCAATTCATTTTTACCAGCAGCACCTACCACCCAATCAGGGGCACTCTCAATATTAATCGCTTTATGGAATGCTTTAATATCCGGATAAATAATCACAGCTATTTTATCTGTAAAGCTTGTTTGCATGATGTCAGTAAGCGCTAAAAAGTTCATATTTAGTGTTTTTTCTAAATCATTAAGCGCTTTTATATCCTTATCTTCTAAATAAAAATCAAAAAAATCATTTGAATACTGAAGCTTATAGGGGAAGTTTTTCATTGGCTTACTACTTTCTAGCTCTTCCATTGAAATCAACTTCAAAGTTAAATTTTGCTTTGATTCACCTTCTTTCCAAATTCCTTCAATTCTTTTTTTATCAGAAGTTAAAATGCCTTTAAATTCAGCCATAACAGCCGCTATTTCGAAAGTTACCGAGTCTATTTTTAGTTTAATTGCACTCAGTGGTATGCCTTTAATTCCCTTTTCGGGACTCCCAACCGTTCCATTCAATTTTCTGTCATTATCTAGGCTAATTTCAAAAACTAATCTAGGATAATCATCACCCATTTTCACGCTACCCATCCAAATGCCTATAATATCATCTGAGTTTGTTGTTTGAGCAAAAATATTTCCTTTGCTAATCAATAAACCAATGAGGGTGATCAATATTACTTTCTTCATTTTCATGGTTTTGGTTTTAACGCTGTCGGGCTTTGTATTCGGGCGGCCTTAATAGCTCGAACTTTCAAATTGTCATTAAGGCTAAATAATAGCCCATACCTCCAAATGGCACTTGAACCCGATTGACTCAAAACCTGCGGTTAGTACCTTAAAACAATTTAATTGTCAAGCTAGCTCTTATCTATTACTGCGTATCTTTTATTTCAATTAAATTCATTACGATTCTGTTGCCGTCATGATACCTATTGTCGAATCTAATAAAACCGTATTCATTATCATCAATAATCATCTCGGAGTAATAATTACCTAGTTTAGAATGTTTATGTTCAATTGAGATGCTCCATGCTTGGGGAGCAATAACTTTCTTATAGGTATAATTATTTGAGCCTGTAACTGTATATGTAGAAACCAGCTTTCCTTTCCAGTCATGCCATCCGGTCATTAAATATAGTGGTCCGTCTGTCCACGTTTCTCCAGTTTTGAGCTTGTGTAAATTTATTTCGGGCATATTTGATAACTCCATGTACTTATATTGATTACCCCTTGGAGGATGTGTCCAAAACACACTATCATTTAGAGTATATCCCGTTATCTCTTGATTTTGTAACCATGTCCATTTTTCCCAACCTTTCTTTCCGCTTTCTTTATTCGATTGAAATTTCTGATGTTTTTTCCGCACCTTTTCGAATGGATAGATGAAAGATTTAATCCCAATGGTATCAGTATTATAAGTGATTAACACGTCTTTTTGTGTTTTCGGTTGAAATTTCCAGGGAGCATCTGTGAAACTCATTTCGATTATTTCATTGGTCAAAGTATCTTCTTTAGTATTGAATGAAAAAAGCTTCATAAACAAAAGTCTTGTTCTTGATCTGAAGTTTGTCTTGAGCACTAACACTTAGAGAAATTGATAGTACTAAAAAGAAAATTATATATTTCATGTTCTTAATTGTATTTAATAAGGTATTTCATCATTGGTGCAGTGTTAAGAAGTATAGAGCGTTGGGCACTCCAAGGGGCCATACTACCAATTCACTATATATTTTCTAAATGTAATCAGTTTTCAGCTTTAGCACTATTTGCCAATTAATTATATTTAGTGTTTGTACTTTTATTAAATTAATCTAGTTTCCAGTTATAATCAGTAAGGCACCACTTAATATGAAAAGATAAAAAGCTTCGATATAAATCATTATTCCAATGACAAACAGAATAGGACGTATTCGATAATCAAGTTTAAAAACTTGTTCGTCTACTTCAATCATATCAACTATACTCTTAACATCTCTAGCGAATATGCCTATAATGTGCCGTGATTGTTCAACTTTGGAAAGCTGTTCAAGTAGAATTGTTAATCGCGAATCACCCCAGTTTTCCGTAATTTCAGAAAAATCACATGCACAATCGGTGATATTTAAAACCTCTTTAGCTTTTTTAAATGTTGGGTATCTGTTTTACCTTCGGTGATGATCAAGGGCAAACTTCCGTCACTTAGATTTGCCGATAATGACTGATATCAATTTTTGAATCTCGAGTTTTCTGAAATCATCATTTCATAGACCTCTATGATAGAGCTCATTAGAAGTCGGGTCTGTTGAAATACCAAAATTATCAAGGTCTGCAATTTTGGGTCTTTCAAGTCTTGTTCAGCGAGTCCCATACAAGAAATGGTGAATGGGAACTTATTATAAATTGAACATTCGGAAACAGGTTAAAAAGTCATTGGCAGCACTTCTTTTTGTAACTTTATATGTATATGTTTATCAACTTCATCAATCAAAACTATTCCTGTAATCTGACTTAATTGAATATCATTTCTATAGTTATCTGCTTGTCTTAATAATTCACGAAAAAGACAAAGAATAGATGACTCCACTGAAGAGAGGTTAAAAATGGTAGGATATACTGATTGATTATCAGAAGTCTTAACGATTTGAATTCTGGTACTTCCCATTCCTCTACCACCAACACCAAAACGCAATTGACCTAATTCTTTTGATATTAGCGACTGTGTTATTATTGTGTTCAAATTATTAAAGACAATGAAGTCAGGAATTGTAGAATTCATTCTCATATCTAGAACAATATCCATAATCCAGTTAGCAAGTTGTGGCAATCCTGTAATTACTTCAAGAGGGTTAGTTAAGTAGCCTGAGAATCCTGATGACTTCTTAAAGTCAAGATTAACCTTGTAGGGTTCGTTCAAGTAACCAGGTGCTTCATACCTATATGAAGGAAAATATGTTGAAATATTATTTAAGAAAAATTTTTCCGCTACTTGTTTATTGAAGTTATTAGATGTAATCTTAACATTATCTATTTGCTTAAGCGATGAACTAAATTGAGAAAATGGAATTTTAGATTCAATTGTTATAGCTTCATTATATTCTGTTTCATTACAATTATTTCGAACGTCTAGATAATCATAAGAACTTTCAATATTTCTAAATCGAATATATACAAATGATGGCCTATTCCTGTCCAAATTGTAAACAGGTGAGGAAACTCTGTAATACTTATTTGCATTTTGTTCAAATTCATTTTGAAAATGAGGTCGAGCCATTTCATACCAAGCATCCACAATGTGAGAAAGAATAGTTGTCTTACCACTTCCATTAATTGCTGTTAATACTGCTATATCATTTTCATTGAAGTCTAATTCAATTTTATCAAATGGCGCTCTATTAACAATAATAATTTTCTCTATGTAGGTTTTCATTTGTTTAGATTGTGATTTTCTTAATTTTGCCCAACACCCGAATAAAATAACCCTAGTGTGTTTTATTCGGACTGTATTTTCCTTTTATTTATTTTCAAATGTTTGCAAACTGAAAAAACTATTTAAATATTTATAACCTCTAACATAAATCCTTTCCATGTCAAATTCTAATATTTCATCGAAAAATAATGTAGCCTACCTACATGTGGATAGTGGTTGAAGTCATAAATAACTGCAATAACGGAAAAAATTAACTACAGTCAGCAGTTTCAAAATTGAAGAGAGCATAGTGAAATTAACATTTTAATTGCTAGAATTATCCACCTTTTATGGGTAAATGATATTTTTCTATATTTTCATAACGCCAATGAATTCAATATTTTATTTACCAAAAGTACGCCCCAAAGCCGAGCTTTATTGTAGATAGATCTAAGTTTCGAGTAATTGGAATAAAGATTTCATTGTCAACGTAGTCACGTGAATGGGTCAGGTTGGCAGTGACCTCTGGCTTATATAGTTCATATGATAGCTTGATAAACCAGATATCATTAAACCTATTTTCAATACCAAAATTTAATGCAAGAGCTGAAGTGGAAAAAAGAGGTGGTAACTTGTTATATTCCAGATCACTACCTGTATTTGAAATCACTATATTACCGTTAGCAACAAGGTAACGATCAGTCACGTGTCTTGAGCTAATTGCTATAAGTGGAAACAACTTGTATTTGTTCAAATCAACTAGTTGATACATGAATTCTAATCCAAGATTGGTGAAAATGATTGATTCTCGATATGTATCATCATTTCCTACAGACCTTGCTGCCATAAAATCTAATCCTACTTGAGGCGTAATGTATGTTTTAACCTTAGGGATGAAAATGGCGGCTCCTATATTACCACCTGCACCAAAATCAAACTTCTGCCCCAGGTCATTATGTACCGGTAGCGCTAGGAAAAAGCCAATTTTTGCATCTACTTTAACTTTTTCTTGTGCCTGGGAGGTATTGATTAAAATAATGAATAATGGGAAAAATAATTTAAATACTTTTTTCATTGGGATAATTAGTAGCTGAGTAATAATTATTGATAACAAATAAATGACAGCAAAACAGTTGGTATTTCATCTACTATACTCTATTCTCATCAAAGCAATTGCAAATATATACAAAAATGAAATTTAGTTAGATATTTTTCAACTTCCAACCTAAACTCTTTCTTTCTCAAACCCCACTCTTTCATTAAATAATATTGTGAAATCACTGTAAGCAGCGAGTGGTTTTTACATAAAGTTATCTGAAACAAAAAAAAGTATGAACAGAGTAGAAGGGCTGATGACTTGGGCTTATAATAGATTGAACTAAGGAATTAAGAAATGCAGGTATTTCCAACTAACTTATTACTCCAATACCTTGTGGAATTTGCTTCTAAAGCTTAAGTTTACATACCAATTTTATCAGTAATTAATGTTCTCCAAAACTTGCGAATACGCCATCAGAGCGACTATCTATATCGGTAAACAATCCAAAGAGGGAAGTAGAATACGCATGCAGGAAATTGCCGAAAACACCAACTCTCCTGTAGCTTTTGCAGCTAAAATTTTACAGATACTAGTTAAAAATGATATTATTTCTTCTATTAAAGGCCCAAATGGAGGTTTTAGCGTAACCGAAGCGCAACAACAAAATGTTAAGCTGATCGATATCGTTAAGGCAATAGACGGGGACAGCACTTACAACGGATGTGGATTAGGACTGAGTGAATGCTCTGAATTGAAGCCTTGCCCTATCCATTTTCAATTTAAGGAAGTTAGAGACAAATTGAAATACTTGCTAGCCAATACCAATATTAACCAGTTAATAGATAAATTAGAAAAGGGAGAAACGTTTTTAAGACTTTAATTGCTTCGAAGATACTACTTATTTGTTTTCTTTATACTTGCCCGGTAATTCACAAAATAGGACAAGCCCATAAATGCAAACAACAATAAAATAGCCCAGCCATTTAATACCCCGAAAACCTGTCGTAAATCAGCATTCACCATAAGAGAAAACACTACTCTACCTAATAAAGTTATTTGAAAGAAAGCCAGGCCTATATATAACAAGGGGTGATACATCAACCTTTTAACTTTAATTACTGCTGGAAAAATGATAGGTGCATGCGCCCAAATCATGGAAAAGGCAAAGCCCAGAAAGAAGCTGTGCACCCATAAATCATAATATAAAGGATGATTTCCAAGAAAAATCATAATAAAAGCATGCACCAGTAACCATAAAAACCCAAATATCAATCCCAATCCGATGAATCGGTATTCTCCTTTTTTCTTTATGGATATTCTTGCCATATCAAAGCGCAACAACCAAATAGCTATTAATGCTATCAAAATTCCTGTAATTCGGCTTCCCCCGACATGAAAAGGAATAAAAAAACTACAGAATATGCCTGCAATCAAGACATACAGAAAAACAATAAATATCTTTTTGACAGGTAAAAACCTGCTCAAATCCAATCTTTCTCCCACTATAGTAAAAAGCAGAAATGCTATCCACCAGGGTACCACCATAGGAACAAAATCTGATTTTAATAAGAGTGAATTGCCTACAGCCCAGCAAAAAGCGCCTAATGCTATCACATAATGAGAGGCTTCTTTCACCTTGATGCTTTGGATGTACATCAAAAAAGTAAGGCCTGCAGAGGAAAGTACTAAACTGAGGATTGATATGGTAGAGAAATCAATAAGATGCAGCGGCAAAGCCAGAATAGCTAAAATAGGAATAAGCAGCCAGCCTTTATTTTTCATCACAACTGCACGTTCCAAACTAATCAAGGCTCCTAGGAAACTGCCCGTCATGATGATCCCATGATGCATGGCAGCTTCCGGTATATTAAAATAAACCCAACCTAATCTCAACCAACCTCCTATAATACCAATTATCAATGAAAGTACTATAAATGGCAATATCAATACGTGCCTGGGCATTTATAAATCCTTTTTTTTGTAAGCTCTCAAAGATAATCCTAATGGCAGCACTGTCCAGAAAAACATGACCAGAAAAATGATACTGATACCCCAATTCTGGGTAAATACCTTTTGAAATATAGCTCCGCTGTAGCCCATTAAAGCAGCTGCCTCAGTTTGCATTAAAACTAAGATGCGTGTTAAATCAACAGGATTTAAAAAACTAATATATAAGACCAATTTTTCAATAGGGTACTCACTAAAATTATACATTAGAAGCAGGATAATGCCATCAAAAAGCAGTACGAAATACACCCAGATTAACAGCGAGAATCCCATCCCTTTAGATTTGTCTTTAGTCCAAACGGCTACTCCCAATGCTAATGCAACAAATATAAAATTAAGAAATGTAGTACCTGCTATCATAAATACAGAAGCTGTTCCAGCGTTCATCATCAGTAGTGGAATGCCTGCTCCTAGTAGATAAACGCAGGTAAAAACACTGGAAAGACTTAAATACAAAGCAAGAAAAATTGTTTTACGCTTGATAGGCTGTGCATGCATCAGCATCATAAACTCGTACATATTGTAAAAATATATGGTAGCAAAAATCAGGCAAATCATAGGTGTTACCAATAGACTCACATTCAGTATTCCTGTTAATGCTTTATCTCCCTGCCCTTGCAGACTAAAAAGTCCAAAACACACTGCCCACAGAAAAAGTAAGTAGAGCAACATGATCTTATTTTTCAATAAATCTGCTGTTATAAATTTAGCTATCTTAAACATACTGATTTTCGGTATTTAATATGCTGGCAATTATTTTATTCAATCGGGTTTCTGATGTTTCTTCTTTTAAAGCAGTCATTTGCTTATCAAAATATATGCTCCCATCCATGAGATAAACTACCCTATCAGCTATATCATCTAAATCATTTAATATATGAGAAGTGATCAAAACCAATTTATTTTCCTTTTCAATAGACTCTTTCAACTTCTGTTTAAGAATTTCATTCGAAACAGGATCTAAACCGGCAGTAGGCTCATCTAATATCAAGATTTCAGGTTTAAAAAGAAATGCCAGTGCTGCACTTACTTTTTGACGCATGCCACCTGATAGTATACCCAGTTTCTTTTTGCGCATATTGTCGATATTAAAAGCTTCATATAAAGAAAGATCATACTCAACAACCTCTTTCCGAATGCTCTTCATCATATTAAAAAGTTGCTGAACTGACATATGCTCAGGGAATCGATTAATTTGGGGCATATAGCCTATTTTTGAACGGTATTGGCTCTGATTTTTGATACTCTCATCCTGAACCCATACTTCTCCTTTTTCAATATTTACTAAGGCCAAAATGCTTTTTATTAAAGTAGTCTTCCCTGAACCATTAGGTCCTATTAAAGCCACGCACTCCCCGGCGGTAAAATTTAGATTTATGTTATTCAACACCTTATGTTTTGAGAAATGCTTCTCTAAATTTTCAATTTTGATCATAATGATTAGGTTTAATCTTCGGTTTTTGATCAATCAGTTGTTCGGGAATAAACTGAGGAAATAATCGCTCTGCCGCATCCAGACTATTTACTAAAAAGCTATGTAATAACATACTGGCAGCAGGAATTTTGTCTGTTACAATAGCAAATAAATTGACCGGGCGATGGGGTACATCACCAATGCCATCTTTATCCAAATCGTAGCCGGTGTATTGGCTCCAGTAATTCCCTTCAAAGAGATTCAGATTTGACTTTGAGTTGGTTAATACTTCGAAAGTATTGCCTACAAAGTCGTTGTTAATTATTTTATTATCCAGACTATTTCCTTTAATATCCATGGCTTTACCATTATTATGAAAGAGGTTGCTTTTAATGGAGAGCCTGTTAGCTCCTTCAGCTTAAATTCCCACAGTATTTCGTGAAAATTCATTGTCTTCAATGCTACCATCAGATATTTCCTTCAACAACAACCCATAACTGGCTCCTCCCCAATTATCCAAAAATTGGTTATGTCTCATTTCAATCTGTTTACTGAACATCACTGCTACACCGGAACCATTATCTTGAAAACGATTATTCTCATACTGGTCATAGTTGGAAAACATAAAGTGTAAACCATAGCGCATATTATTTATGCTGATGTTGTTGGCAATGTAGCTTTCATCCACAAACTCAAAATAGATCCCATCTCTATGGAATGACACTTCATTATTGGTGACTTGAATGCGTTTTCCTTGCCAGATATGAATGGCATTGCCTGCAGCGGATTCATCGTCAGCAGCACCAATAATGGTATTTCCACTGACAATACAGTTATTCGATTTCTGTAAATAAATTCCGAAAAAGGTGTTAATCAAAGTGTTATTTAAAATAGACACATCCCTAACCCGGTTTAACCTGATGGCAGCCCGGTCTTTTATATAACTTACCCCAATATTTTTTAGCGTGAGGTTTTGTATAACTACGTCATCACTCTGAACAATAAAAATTTCATCTCCTTCCCTACTATCCACTATGGCTCCTTTTTCGCCAATGATGGTAAGCGGTTTCTCTATTGAAATTAAATTTTCATTGTAAACTCCTGCTTTTATTAAAATGGTGTCATATTCAGAAGCCTGTTGAATTGCTTCTTTAATCGAATTAATACCGCTTTTAGTATTAACTACAATCGTTTTAGCAGAAATACTGCCTGATAAAAGCAAAAGGAACAAAAAGAAGGTTCGAATCATTAAATTATCAGATTTAAATCTTTTCAGTTTAATATGTTCTGCAACTTTTCCCATTTCATAGATTCAAATTTTTGGGGCTCATTTACGAAAGCAGCTATACTTTCTCCCATGGGGCTTTTAAATTGTGGGTTTTTTACAAAAAATAATCCTTCTACTTTTTTAAGACTCTTAGGGTCATCGTATGCTACTGCCATCGTGTATTTAAAAGCTGTTTCACTATTTTCAACTTGATAATGAATCATGCACTCAATAGCGTCAAACTTATAGATTCTTCCCTTTTTGGTAACGAGTTCTGCACCATATTTAGGATCTGAAATAGTCATTTTGCAATAAACACATTGATCCTCACCAAAATTTATCGGCTCGGGTTCTATGTTGCATGCTGAAAAAATGAACATGCATGATAAAATAAATAAAAGAGTTAAAGGTCTCATTTACTTTTCTTTTTAAACCATGCTGCGGTAAGTGCAAATAATGCGGACAAGCCTAAAAAACCACTACCCCAATGCGGGTAAGATTTAACATAGAAATTTAACAAATCTTTTTCGCCCAACAGCGGAGGCATATAAGTCATTCCGGGCACTTTAATAGGCGCCATAGGGTCAAGATTATGCCCATAATCATATAGCCACAAATAAAAATCGTAGATGCCAAGTGCTCCTAAAATAGCAATCAATATAAACCAGCTTAAATAGGACCATGCTTTATTCGCAATTAAGCTTGCTACCCCTAATCCCATCATTACATAAGCCACTATGGGGAAGTATTTTAGTTCAGGAATAGAATCAGGCTCAATGCGTTGCATGCCAATATAATGATTTAAAATATTGATGTTCTGAATGATGTTCTTTTCACTACCTGAAATTTTATTGATCCAGATATGCATTTTTAAGCCACCTGGAAATTGAGCAGCGTCCAAAGTGATTTGCCATATAGGGAAGAGGAAAACCGCTCCTAATGACAAGACACCTAACAACATGAGCAATTGTGGCAATCTGCTATTCTGATTAAGTGACATGTGATTTGATTTAATGTGTAAAATTCAACTGCCGGAAATCTCCGGCAGTTGAATAAATTTATTTACCAGTATTAATGCTTTTTCTGGCTTTCTCATAGAAATCATGAGCTGCTTGTTCATTTTCTCTAAGCTTCTCATTTAATCCCCATTTTAAAGGAACATCTGAACCTTTTGGAGATACCCTTGCATAACCGGACATTTCCTGGTGTAGTGCTGAGCAGAAATCTGTGCAGTAAAATGCAAATACACCGGGCTTCTTAGGCTCCCAAACCAATGTTCGGGTTTGACCCGGCATTACTAATAACTCTGCATTAGTGGCTCCCTGAATTGCAAAACCATGTGGCACATCCCAATCTTGTTCTAAATTGGTAAGGTGGAAATATACTTTGTCCCCCACTTTAAATCCTTCAATATTATCAGGTGCCAGGTGACTTCTGATAGCCGTCATGTAAACATGCACTTCATTTCCATCCCTTTCAACCTTGGTCTTACTTTCACCCAGGGTAGCATAGGGGTGCTTGTTTTCTTCTATATCATAGAATTTCTTGGAATTCGGTTGAATTTTATCTGCTGCAATAGCTTGCGCATAGTGAGGTTCACCTTTGGTAGGAAAATCCAAAAGCAACTTCATTTTATCACCACTTATATCAAATAATTGAGCTGAGTGGGCTAACTCAGGACCTGTTGGTAAATATCGATCCTTCGTGATTTTATTCATCGCTACTAAGTATTTCCCGTCAGGATTTCTGGTTTCTCCGCCAGGTATTACTAAGTGACCAGGAGAATAGAAGGTGGGCTGACGATCTAAAATTTCTTTAGTTTCCACATCCCACTTTACTACTTCAGAAGAAATAAAGAAAGTGGTATAAGCATTACCTTTTCCATCAAACTCAGTATGCAATGGGCCTAGACCTGGTTTTTCAACTATTCCATGCAAGGCAGCTTCATAGCTAATAATCGGAATTCCATCAAAATCACCATCAAATTTCTTCTCTTCAATGGCTTTCATGATTTTGTCAAAAGAATAGACAGACATATCTGCAGAAAGCTTCCCGTTTCCAACTATGTATTCACCTGTTGGGTCCACATCACAACCGTGAGGTGATTTTGGAACAGGAATGAAATACACCATGTCAGGACAATTCTTTGGATCCAATATTTTGGTTAAAGTTTTCTCCTCTGACTCCACAATACTAGTTTCTTCATTCATTAGGTTATGGAAATATGAAGTCTGCCTTTCAGTAAATTTGCCTTCTTCCATGTATTGCTCAGCCTTCTTCCAATTGATAACTGCCATTAAATCCTTATCTCTTTGAGAAGCATTTACCTCTAAAAGCGTATGGGACTGTTCAGAATTGTACGTGGTTAAAAAGCTCCAGCCATGAGATTTTGCTTTTCCATTTCTTGCCAGGTCATAATTAAAACCAGGCATTTCAATTTGGAAAGCCAATTCCATATGACCATGCTCAGGATCCACAGAAACATAGTTGATAAGGCCCTTAAAATTCTTTTTATATGTATCGATTGGTACATCCTTTTGAGGGATAGGCACACTAAATCTAGTGCCTGACACCAGATATTCAGAATTTTCGGTAATAAATGGAGCGCAGTGAAGTCCTGCCACATCAGGAATTTCCAGAATTTCAACAGTTTCAAAAGTTGTCAAATCGATTCTGGCAATCCTTGGCGTGTTATTTCCATTTACAAATAACCACCTTCCGTCAAAATCACCATTCGTTTGAGAGAGCTCTATATGGTGGGAATCATCCCAAGGCACTTCACCATAAGAGGTGTTGAACATTGGTTTTGTTTCTTCGCTGTAACCATATCCATTTTCGGGATATTTAGAGAAAACAGGGATTTCTTTCAATAACCTCCCTGAAGGCAAGCCATACGCTGTAATTTGTCCGCTATATCCACCGGACATAAAAGCATAAAACTCATCATACTCACCAGGAGCAACATAAACTTGCTCCGCTGCGCTACCTCCCAAAACTTTGGAGGTTTCTGATCCATTGTTATCGCAGGCACCCATTAAAAAAATCAGGCTTAATCCCGCAAAATAATTTAAAAAATGTGTCTTCATGTTAAATCTAGTTTAGTTAAAAATTTTTCTATTGAAATACTAAGACTTGATTGCCCCATCTTTCTTACCCGCTTTTTCCATGTCATTCTTTCTAAAGAACTCTAAAATTTTACGGGCATCATCAGGCTTTATATTTTGATTGGGCATTCTGGTCATACATTCTTCCAAAAGCTTCTGTGCTGTCGGGTCTTTAGTCAACATTACATCCACATTGGTAATCATGTTCATGATCCATTCTGGCTTCCTTCTATTGGTTACTCCTTCGAAACCAGGACCAACCACACGCTGATCGGTCAATTTATGGCAGGCGGAGCATTTCAGATCGTAGATAGCCTGACCTCTTTCCACCCATTCCTCGTTTAGTGGATCCGAGACTTCTACCTCAGTAAACTCCCCAACACCTTTCCCCATTTTTATGGTTTCGGGCACCTGGTCTTCGCTTTTTTCTGCTGTTTTTTTATCTGTTGCAGACTGATTGTTCGTTTGATCATTACTGCCGCATGCATATATACAAATGCTGACAATTATTGCAAATGTTAAATATTTGAGTGTTTTCATAATATATTGGTTTTTGTTAAATTTAAATACCTTTTTAGATAAATAAAATGATCTAAGTCATGTTTTTGATATTTTTTTTACCTATTTTCTTCTGATTGTTGTTGATGATGTAGATTAAAAATGTAAATACAGATATCGGTAAAATGCAACTTCCATAAAATAACATTTCATGAAAAAAGGGAAGCTTTCCTAATTCCTGCCAGTAATAAAATCCTTGTAAAAACATTATTAATTCCGTGGATAAAAATCCTACTATTAGTAGGACTACACCTGATTGTAGTAAATTGCCCCCCTGCGTTTTATATGCAGAAATATACTCAAGCCATAAGTAAGCAGTGACGAAACCCAGCATATTCAAATGAATGAAACCTATGATAAACAGTCGTAATAGTACAGCAATCTCGGCCATTTCAGGCACCACCAGGGCAAGCTGAAATAGCGTACGGGTTAGAAATACCAAAATAAATAGCTTCAGCAAGGTTGTTTGGGATGAACTCAATTTCGCTTTCAGCTGAATCCATCGCTTTCTTATAGGATCAGAGATGATAATGAGGGCGATAAATTGAAGCACCACCGCAACAGCATTTACATAATAAGTCACTTCCCATCTGTATCCCCAGTAAATCACCAGCGCATAGCTCAGCAAATTACCTAGTAAAAGAAGTTGGTAAAACCGGTTGAATTTACTTTCACCAATTTTAAGATGAGCTCCGAAACGATGGAAAAACAATGCCAGCACTGCAAAAAGCAGCCAACCGTTGAATTGTAAATGGAGATAAAACTGGATAGCCAATTGGTATAAAATCCCTCCTCCACTTCCGGAAGACATTACATAGGCCACTAAACCTACGCCTATGGTGGATACAAATAGTAAGATCAATGCCGTCTTAAGCAGGATAGAAGTAGCATAGTTCTCTCTATTGTGATCCTTCCATACATTAATGCAGAAAATATAACTTAACAGAATATGAAGAGAAGAAAATGAGATTGAATAAGTGGCATATCCCTGAAGAGGAAACGCTATAGCCATACCAACAACAGAAAATTGAGTAAGCCAAAATAGCCATATATAAATCTGCCTCTTCTTTTTTTTAGCAGGAAGGAGCTTAGCATGAATGAGAATAAAAACACCAAGGTACAACCAACCTAAAAGTGCAACATGAGAATGACCATGCAACATGTTTCTGTAGTCTATCCACTCTGTTTCCCAAACAAAAGCCCCTCTGAGGAGCAAGCCCATCAGAAGAAGCAATAAGAAAATTAACCAAACTAACTATTAACCAACTTCTTTTCATATTCAGCCACTGGCTGTTTTATCAATTCAAAACATTAAAGCTCTCTTCCATTTCCACGGCTTTTGGAAATAAAATGTTATTTTCCAGGTGAATATGTCTGTGCAAATCGTTTTCAAATTCTTGCAAAAGGGCAAATGTTACTCTATAGGTATTGCAGGCATGATCTGGTGGTGTATAATTATTGGTTAATCTCGCGATTTCCTCAAACCTGTCACCCTCAGCTTCATGTTCGGCCATCATCATTTTAATGGGATTTTTAACGGTTCCAAATTGAGGAGCTTCCACATCGTCTCCATCGTTTAGATGTTTACCTAATTTTCTTACATAAGGAAATAAAATAAATTCTTCTTTCTTCATGTGTGCAGTCAATTCTCCTGCGAAATCAAAAAATAGTTGTTTTATTTCATGCAACTTCGGATTTGTATCACCATGCACAGCGGAAATTTTGGTTAGATAGGGCTTTAGCTCTTCAATTGTTCGCTGTACATATCTGTGGTGTGTTTTTTCAATGTAATCAGCTAGCAAATCCATCGGCCAGGCTTTGAAATCAATATCGCTGTGTTCTGGTCTGTCCCTCAGCTTTTCAGCTAGCGCAATCTCAACTTCGCTTTCGGGAATATTTTTTGCTGTGCAAGCCTCCTGAATTGTTCTTCCACCTTTACAGCAAAAGTCAATACCAAATGATTTAAAAACTGCCGCAGTGCGGTAATCGTCGGCAACCCACTCTCCTATTGTTTTTTGATATACGTTCATAAAATTTGTATTAAAAAATAAAAATTTTTGTTCAAAGGCTAAATACCTCCTTTAGAACAATTCAAAGGTACAAAATATATTCGGACATTTTTATCCTGTTTTATAAAAAAGATAAATATATCTTTATTTAGCTGAGGTTAGATAGAGGAAAAGCTGAAAATTACCATTCCTAGTTACCGTATTTCATAGAACAGATTTTGTCTCACGAACTAAAATTTGAGGTGGGGAAAATCTGAGGAACACTTTTTAATATATATTTAAAACTTTGATTCGTAATGCAGGCATCTAATTTCTACACCTCTCTAAAACATATCGAACTCAGCATTTTCTTAATCGCTACAGTTCTGAGTCTTCACTCTTGCTTAACTATGCTTCATATTTCGCAGGATGTAAAGCCAAGCATTTAAGATGATGATATTAAGGAGGTTACAGAGATATAAATCAATTTTATATTTCATTTTACAGCAGAAAGCACCTCTTCTTTTAACAGCTGTGAACAGCATATTTATAAAGAAATTAAAGGTTTTCAAAATGAATGTGAAATCTTTAATTATATGCAGCTACATCATAAAATAGATGGAAGTTACTATTTATTTTAATATAGACGGTAAAGCATTTCCCATTGAGACTTTTTCACAGTACAGTGAAAACTTTCTGATTTGTATACGGATGATGAAGATTTAATACTAGCCGACTCAAGTAAAACTACTGTAATAAAAAATTATGAAATAATAAATTATACCAACTTGAGTATTCAGTAAGCAATGGAAGAAGCGTTGGTAAATAAAATAGCTAGTGCCCAAGAGACCAAAATCAGATATTACGTACCTACGGAAATGATCACAATAAGGCTTTCTAATCTTAAGTATTTAAAGACTTAGCTCAATCAAAATTAGGAAATGAAATTGTTTAATCGGATTATATTTTGAATTGAGATATAATGTTCAGAAAACAAGTAAATTTATCAGACACTCTATTCTCACTGATTTTGCAATTTCTTCAAATAGATTTAACTCTAAAAATCAAATTAATTTTATTTAAAAGATGAGATTTTAAAAGTAGTTATTGCCAAAACGAATTTATCAACAAAAAAGCCCCTACTATACAGCAGAGGCTTTTATATTATATCAATCAACAATTGCTCTTAGGTATCAATTTTTGCGTATTTCGCATTCTTTTCAATAAACTCTCTTCTTGGTGGTACTTCATCACCCATTAAAGTACTGAATAAGTGATCAGCTTCTGCAGCTGACTCCACTGATACTTGCTTCATGTTACGGGTTTCAGGATCCATGGTAGTGGTCCAAAGCTGCTCAGGGTTCATTTCACCCAAACCTTTGTATCTTTGGATATGCAATGAATCTTCTTTGCCTTCTGGTGCTAATTCTTTTACCACCCTTACTCTATCATCTTCGGTAAAGCAATAACGCTCATTTTTACCTTTTTTAATTAAGTATAACGGTGGCTGAGCAATATATACATATCCTCTCTCAATCAGCTCACGCATATATCGGAAGAACAATGTCAATATTAAGGTCCTGATGTGAGAACCATCAATATCCGCATCCGTCATGATTACGATTTTATGATATCTTAATTTCACGATATTCAATGCTTTTTCATCCTCTTCGGTTCCGAAAGAAACACCCAAAGCTGTTAAGATATTTTTGATTTCCTCATTATCATAAATTTTATGAATCTGAGCTTTCTCCACATTCAAAATTTTACCTTTTAAAGGAAGAATAGCCTGGTATTTACGGTTACGTCCTTGCTTAGCTGATCCACCTGCAGAATCTCCCTCTACAAGGTATATCTCAGAAATAGCAGGATCTTTTTCTGAGCAATCGGCTAGTTTACCCGGTAAACCTGAGCCACTCATAACATTTTTCCGCTGCACCATTTCTCGTGCCTTACGCGCTGCGTGACGTGCCTGAGCTGCTAAAATAACCTTCTGAACGATCATTTTGGCTTCTCTTGGGTTTTCCTCTAAGTAATTTTGTAGCACTTCAGAAACACAAGTTTCTACAGCGCCCATTACATCGGAATTACCTAATTTCGTTTTAGTTTGACCTTCAAATTGAGGCTCTGCTACTTTTACAGAAATTATAGCGGTTAGACCTTCACGGAAATCGTCACCGGCTACTTCTATCTTTTGTTTATCTAGTAAGCCTGATTTATCAGCGTAGGCTTTTAATGTACGGGTTAACGCTCTTCTGAAACCCGAAACGTGCGTACCACCTTCGTAGGTGTTTATGTTATTTACATATGAAACCACGTTTTCAGTGTAGGAAGTATTGTAATTCAATCCTACCTGCACAGGAACGCCATTTTTTTCACCCTCCATGTAAATAGGGCTTGGAATAAGCTTTTCACGACTGGAATCTAAATATTCTACAAATTCAGTAAGTCCGCCTTCGCTTAAGAATACCTCACCGATGGATTGGCCTTTTTCATCTTTTTCTCTATGGTCGTATAAGTTCAATTTTGATACCCGCATTCAAAAATGCCAACTCCCTCAAACGGGTAGCTATGGTTTCATACTTAAACTCGTTAAGTAAAAATATAGAGGCATCTGGTATAAAGTGTATTTTGGTACCAGTTATATCCGTTTCACCTACTGGTGCAACCGGACCTTTAGGGATACCGATTGAATATTCCTGCTCATAAATTTTACCGTCACGGCTATAAACTGTGGCTTTAAGATAGGTAGAAAGCGCATTTACTACCGAAATACCTACACCGTGTAAACCACCTGACACCTTGTACGTATCTTTATCGAACTTACCACCAGCATGAAGTACGGTCATTACTACCTCCAGGGCAGATTTACCTTCCTTCTCGTGCATGTCAACAGGAATACCTCGACCATCATCTGTAACAGTAATGGAGTTATCTTCATTAATTTCTACTTTAATGGTGGTACAATAACCAGCCATTGCCTCATCTATGGAGTTATCTACGACTTCCCATACCATGTGGTGAAATCCTTTAACTCCGATATCACCAATATACATGGCAGGTCTTTTTCTTACCGCTTCTAGACCTTCTAAAACGGTAATATTACCTGCTGAATAATCTTGATTGTTCTTATCTTTTTGTTTACTCATAATTCTTTTACCAAAAGGTCAAAAATAGGCTTTTTAAATGGATTTTGATAGTTTCTGTAAGCTTTTTTATAAGTAAAAATAAACTTTCGTCTTTATTTTGATATCACGGATGATTTGGAAGATTTATTCTTAAACTATTAGATTATAGGTATTTGAATTTAAAGAGTTGAGATACACCCTTTATTGTGGGCAAACCCTCAGTGGTACTTGTGACAACTAGCTATTCATTTTCGTGATTTGAGTAACAAAGACTTAAGCTTTACTTTATACAGATTCGATTCTATTAGTAAGATACAAAACTCACTAAAAAACATAAAGTTTTATATTGAAATCGTTCGAGAATACTGTAAAGCTATTCCAGAAAAATCAGGGCTTTAAACATGAGAAGAAAATTTTTGAAAATATACTATTTTGAGGAAACCATGTATTTCAAATAATTAAATGTACACTAGAATTAATCAGAATTACTTGCAATTACTAATTATTAACTATAACTTTAGTTGATAACTAATAAATATGAAAAACCTAAGTATTTTAGCATTATTGCTAATGGTATCCTTTCAAAATTTTGCTCAACGAGGCCCTTACAAATTTTACAATGAAGAAGATTCAATACGTTATAGGCACTTTAGTCTCAGCTTAAGTCAAGGGCAGTCAGTGTCAATAAAAGATGGCAAGGTTGTTTTAACGCTTGTCGACAGCAGTTATATTGACTCAAAAATACCTAGAGATTCCGCTATTTCAGAATTGCGAAAAATTCCAAAATTTCAGTTTTCTCAGCATTCCTCAAGCCAGGGCTTTGTTTAGTATAATGCTTTAATGAATAGTGAAAGAAAGGACACTATCACACACCTTTCATTCTCAGAGGAAGAAGCGAATAAATTACCCATATTTCAGATTTTAAAATGCAAAAATCTAAAAGAAATTGAATTAATTGGTTCATCTTTTCAAAAATTACCCTGGCTTTTAAACTGGGAAATTTTTGGTTTAGACAGTTTGAAAAAAGTGTCCATCTATAACTATTATCATAAAAAACCCTTTCGTTTTGCAAAAAATAGAAATATCACACAATTAGTTTATCGTGATAGCCCTTATGCACCCCTTCCTGAAAATTATCAGAAAATGAAAAATCTGGAGCAAATAGATTTTGTAAGAAATGACTTTCGCTTCACCAAAAACTTAAATCTCCAAATGCTTAAAAAGCTTAAAAGTATTATTCTATCTAATAATTCGATTCTAATCAAAAATCTAGCGAGAGACACTGTAGAAAGTTTATCTAAATTAATACTTTCATTTAACCAATTAGAGGCAGTTCCTAAAGAAATAGGTTTTTTCCCTGAGCTTAAAGAGCTGCAGTTAGCTGAAAACCAAATAAAAAGTAAAAATATTGATCCCGCTATTGGTTCATTAAAAAAACTTGAAATGCTATCATTTTACAAAAACAACCTGATGGAAGTGCCTGATTACTTCTTCAATTCACCTCATTTAATAGAGTTCGATATTTATTATAATCAAGTACAAAAAATACCCGAAAAATTAACTCAGGCTGTAAAATTGGAAAGGTTATTTTTAGCCAACAACAGAATTTATCAAATTCCTGAAAATATTGGTAATCTAAGAGACTTAAAAGAGCTTTATCTTCACCATAATCGTATTTCCTATCTTCCTGAAAGTATTAAAGAGTTAAGTAAATTGACCGATTTTCATGTTCATAATAATTACCTAAAGGCATTCCCTTCTTGCGTATTATCTTTTAACAATCTGGAAGATTTAGATATTTCTTTTAATGAGATCCATACCATTCCACAAGAAATAACTTCCTTAAATGATTTAAAATATCTTTGGGTAAGAGGAATTACCTTTGATGCCGCCTCCAGGGAAGAAGCTGAATCGATTAAACAAACTTTGGAAAAACTACAGAAGCAGGGAGTCAAAGTAAGTTTTGATTTAGAGCCAGAAAACTAATCAATCCATTTACCAATTTATGGGTCTGATTTTGTGCTCCTCCAGATATTCATTACACCTACTAAAAGGCTTAGAGCCGAAAAATCCTCTGTGCGCTGCAAAGGGTGAAGGGTGTGGCGATTCTATGACAAAATGTTTACTCCGATCAATTATAGCCCCCTTCTTCTGAGCATAAGCTCCCCAAAGTATGAAAACTATCTTTTCCTTATTGTCAGAAATTAATTGAATAACAGCATCGGTAAACTCCTCCCAGCCTTTATTTTGGTGCGAGCCCGGTGATTTAGCCGCTACAGTCAAGGTGGCATTTAATAGCAAAACACCTTGCTCAGCCCAACTACTTAAGTCTCCATTGGGTGGCATAGGTTTCTGCAAATCAGCTTTCCGTTCCTTAAATATATTGAGTAAAGAGGGCGGCATAGGCATCCCGGGATTCACAGAAAAACTCAACCCATTGGCCTGGCCTGGCCCATGGTAAGGATCCTGCCCCAGGATAACTACTTTTACATCATCATAAGTACACTTAGAAAAAGCATTAAATATATTTTTGCCCTCAGGGTAAATGATCTTATTTTTATTCTCCTCCTTAACAAATTCTACCAATTGGATGAAATAAGTTTTACTAAATTCATTTATCAAATGATCTTTCCAACTTAGATGAATTTTTACGTCTGTGGGTACCTTCATAAGTTCAAAAGTAAAAAATATTTTATCAGATTGTAATTTTATAAACTATATGATTTATATAATCGTTAAAAAGATTATATATTTATATCATGGTTAAACTCATTACTAAGGGCATAAGCGTAAGCATTGAAACAAACTACCAACCGGAATACTCTAGTCCTGTGCAGTTTCACTATGTTTTTACTTATAAGGTTACTATTGAAAATAAAAGTGACCAAACTATTCAATTATTAAGAAGACAATGGTTTATTCACGATGCCGGAAGTACCCAAAAAGAGGTGGAAGGTGAAGGCGTTGTAGGTCAACAGCCTGTTTTAGAACCTGGCGAGGTTCACACCTACGTCTCTGGCTGTAATTTAAAATCAGCATTTGGAAAAATGCATGGTTTTTTCACAATGGAACGTTTGGTAGATGGGCATTTAATAGAAGTTTCAATTCCTGAATTTAATTTGGTTGCTCCTTTCAGATTGAATTAATTTTTTACCTTAGACTCTGATAACCTTTGAATTTTTTCCTCATTCAAGAATGGCTTTCGTATTTCCATTTGAAAACAGATGAGCACTCTCTTCACTCACCATTTTTTTTCAATTTCTATTTAAATGTCCTTCGTGGTGATACTAAGTCTTCTCAGTTTAAAGAGATAGAAAATAAACGTTCCGAGCTTAAACTATCCAAATATAAGATTCAACTTAATGACCTGGGGGCTGGATCCAAAACGACTGAATCTACGGAAAGATCAATTGATGATATAGCGAAGAATAGCTTATCATCAGCTAAATTCTCACAATTACTATACAGGATCATTCTGAAATTCCAATTTACAGAAATAGTAGAGCTCGGTACCTGTTTAGGCATTAATACGGCTTATATGGCCTCTAATAATCCTGGAAATAAAATTGTGACTTTTGAGGGAGATAAAAATTTATTAAATTTTGCAGAAGAGAATTTAAAAAGCTTTACAAACATTCAATTTATATTAGGCAATATTGATAAAACGCTTCCAGAGTTTTTGAACCAACAAAAAAATAAAATTGACTTAGTTTACATAGATGCTAACCATACCTACGAAGCTACTATCAACTATTTCCATCAGCTTCTCTCCTATCATCACTCCAATTCAATATTCGTATTAGATGATATTCACTGGTCGGCGGGCATGAGAAAAGCCTGGGAAGAAATAAAACAAAATGAAGCTGTTACAAGCTCTATCGATATTTTTGATGCTGGCCTGCTATTTTTCAATCCCGATTTTCAAAAGCAACACTATATTCTTAGTTTTTAGAAGCAGATTTTCTATAAGTGCTTTTTAGGCTGCATCAATATGAACAACTCCCTGCCCTCTCTCTGAGGAATAGAATTATAGGCAGTTTCCATCTTTAAGACTTTAAATTTATCTTTAAAAAGTTTCAGGTATTCTTCCTTATCGCCTCCAAATGGCGGATGATCATCAAAAAGTGGGTCATTGAACAGAAGGCCGCTTAAACAACCACCAGGAGTAATTACTTCATTCATTTTCACTACATATTTAGGTCTTAATTGAGGGTTGAGGGCACAGAAGAAGGTTTGTTCAATTACGATGTCAAAAGAACGATCCAAATCAAAAAAATCTAGTTGCAATAATTGCTCTTGAGGAAAATCAGGGTTTTCATTGGCAAATTTCTTTAAAGGAAGTTCAGAAAGATCCAACAAATACACATTTTTAAATCCATTTTTCCATAAGTAAGCTGCCTCATAAGCATTGCCACATCCGGGAATAAGAATGCTAAGAGATTTATCTTCAACCTGCTCCATAAAATGAGTAATTGCCGGGGCTGCATAACCTATATCCCATCCTGTTTGATCGGACAAATATCTTTGTGTCCAGTAAGATTCATTTAAGTCCATTAGCTTAGTATTTTTAAATGTTTAAATTTGCGAATTAAATTTAAACGATAATTTTACGTTATTAATCGTTAAATAGTAAAGGTACATATTAAAATAAGGTAATAATTTCAAATAACATTATAAAATCATGTCAACGGAAACACCTAAAAATACCTCACCAGCCTACAAAAAGCCCAATAACGGCTCTAACAAAAAAGCTATCATCATTGCATTTATCATTATAATTGCAGCCGTAGTAGGTATTAAATTTTACCTTGATGAAGTTAATAAAAATGAAGAGCTTCAGACGGAACTAAACACGACATACGAGGAATTAAATGAGATCAGCGTTCAACTAGATCAAAAAATTAAGGAGATAGAGGCCTTAGGGGGTGACGTTACTGAGTTAAAATTAATTAGAAGCAATCTGGAAGGAGAAAAAGAAGAGTTGAAACAATCTAACAGATGGGCTGCAAATGAAATTAAAAAGTATAAGGATAAAGTGGGTGGATATGAAGAGCTTTTGAATCTGCAAGATGAAAAGATTAAAAAGCTGGAAGATATAAATCAGGAATTGCTCACTGAAAATACCACTCTAAAGACCGAGAAAAATGTATTGAATGATAGTATATCAGATCTTAAAAACCGCAGAGAAGAATTAGTGAGTAAAGTAGAACTAGCCTCCAGAATAAAAGCAGAGAATATTAAAGTGTTGGCGGTAAACAGCAGAGGTAAAGAAAGAGAAGATGAGTTTAGACCTCGACATATAGCGCAATTAAAAGTAACATTTAATTTAGCTGAAAATAATGTAGCCCAACCGGAGGGTAAAAATATTATTCTACGCGTTATCAACCCACAAGGCAATGCTTTATTTGATGTTTCTACTGGTTCAGGATCTTTTATGATTAATGGTAAGGAAATGTTTTACACAGCTCAGCAGGAGATATTGTTTGATAATACACAACAAAGGCTTTCCTTTTTATACGACAGAGGAGAAGATTATGAAGAAGGCGTTTATTCAGTGGAGTTATATTCAGACGATTATGTAATTGGTAAAGCTAGTTTTGAAGTAAAATAAATTATAAAAGTTTAATAAAAAAGGCTTAAAATATTCATTTTGAATATTTTAAGCCTTTTTTATTTCTGAATTCGTTGGATAATCCAACACTCTGTGGAATTTTCCTCCCATACAATGTTACTCGACATTGCCAACAATCTATTGATTATCAAATTTTTACAGATAATCTTATTTATTTGGTATCATAATAGCACTTACATCATTAATGTTTGACAACGATAAATTAACACTAAGAAGAAAAATTGTTTTATCGCTTGGTTTACTAGTTGGTGCAATGATATTAATTTTTGCTCAATATAGAGGAATCAAAGCAAAACCAGAAAGAGATGTAGAAAATAACATGATGAGAAAAGAAAGAATTCAACCTGATTTAAATGAAATAAGGGATTTTAAAAATGTAAACGACAGTTCAAAAACTAGAGGTGAAAACAGAAATAGCAAGAATAATGAGATTCCTGCAAAAAGCTCAAACACCAATAATAGATTATTTGAATCAATTTAAACAAACCTTAAATTTTTAAAGCAGGTAAAATAACACCTTGTTTAAAAGAAGCTGAATATTAACTTATTCATTTTTAGGCTTCTTAGCTCCTCTTAAAGGGAGCTTTTTTTTTTAAAAAATTTTTAGGTATACATACTCAAACTATTGAAATATATTAGGTTAAAAAGTCAATTTGAGGGTAAAACCTACAAATTGTTAATATTTAGCAACAGTTAAATATACTATATGAATACACAACCATCTAATTAACAATGAGTTGAGAATAAATAAGAAAAAGGCACGTAATTGGTATTGATATCATAAACAAACTTAAAATTTTAAAATTATGAAAAGGTTAATTTTAACACTCGGACTTGTAGTAGCTGTAGTTTTAGTATCATTTGGACAAACCACTGATCCTATGAAAAAGGAGACTAAAATAGAACAGAAGAATCCTAAAAAAATCAAATTTGAAGAAACACCAGAAGCTGTTCAAGAGGCTTTCGATTATTCAAAGTATGAAAAAGAAAGCATTAAAGAAGTACATGAGGTTTCTGAAGGAATGAATACCTATTATAAAATTATTGTAAATGTTGATAATAAAAAATGGGCTTTAAAATACGATGAAGAAGGCAATTTATTGGAAACAAAAGAAGCTAAATAATTGAAACCAATTCACTATAAATAAACTAAGAAAACTCTCTTTAACAGGAGAGTTTTTTTTATTACATGCAATATCATACCAATATTTCATTTCAAAATTCCAATTTTAAATTTCCTCCTTTTTTTTAAGTTTATGCAAAATCTTATGTATTTTATATACAGTAGAATTTATATTATCTGCATTAATAAGTATATTTGAGACAAAATTATACTAGCCCTACTCGAGAAATTCATGGTGGAAAAATTTATGAAGTTATTAGTTGTTGATGATGACCCAGCATTCAATAAAATGTTGACTAGCTTTCTGCTTAAAAAAGAATATGACGTGAAATCAGCACATTCCCCTAATTCAGCTCTAGAGTTATTAAAAGAAAATACATTCGATTTGGTTTTAACTGATTTCAAATTACCAGGAATGAATGGCATCCAACTGATGCAGGAAATAAAAAAGCAGTATAATAATATTCCCGTTATTTTAATAACTAACTATTCCGACATTAGAACTGCTGTTAACTCTATTAAATTAGGAGCCTTCGAATTTGTTACTAAGCCAGTAATACCTGATGAATTACTAAAAACCATAGAAAAGGCTATTTCAAACAAAAAAAGACAAGAGCCTTCCGGACAAACCAAATACCATCCTTAAAAAAGAATCTCAAAATAAAATTCCAGAATTTATAGTTGGTAAAACACCTCAATCTTTGGATTTGTGGCATTACGTAGATGTAGTAGCTCCAACCAAAATGAGTGTGTTAATTCTTGGTGAAAGTGGAACAGGAAAGGAATACGTAGCTAATATTATACACCATAAAAGCGCTCGAGCTAACAAATCCTTTGTGGCAATAGATTGCGGAGTACTTTCTCGCGAACTTGCAGGAAGCGAATTATTCGGCCATATGAAAGGTGCTTTCACGGGTGCATTGCAAGACAAAAAAGGTCAGTTTGAGGTAGCAGATGGTGGTACTCTCTTTTTAGATGAAATCGGGAATTTACCATACGAAGTACAAGTCCAACTTTTAAGGGTTTTACAGGAGAAGGTAATTAAGCCAATAGGTGGCACAAAGGAAATACCAGTTGATGTGCGCATTATTGCAGCGACTAATGAAAATTTAACGCAAGCTAAAAATAGCGATGAATTCCGTACCGACTTGTATCACAGAATTAATGAATTTGAACTAACTGTTCCTCCACTGAAAAACAGATTGCCAGATATGGAGGAATATTGTGATTTCTTTATTGCTCAGGCAGCAGTAGAATTGGATAAAGAAATTAAACCTCTGAGCGAAAACGTATTAAGTCTTTTTAAAAATTATGACTGGCCTGGTAATTTACGTGAACTTAAAAATATTTTAAAAAGAGCCGTTTTGTTATGTAATGAGGAGTCTATTGATTTGAAACATTTACCTGATGGCTTTAAAATAAAAGATAATTTATTACATTTAAATAATCAAAATCCAGAAACCCAATCAACTGATAAGGTAATTACTCAAAAAGTAGATAATCAAAATCTAAAAGAAATACATAAAAATCAGGAAATTGAAACCATTAATAAAGTATTGAGTGATGTTAAGTTTAATAAGTCAATGGCTGCTAAAATTCTCAATATTGACAGATCTACTTTGTACAAAAAGATTAAAGAATATGGGATTGATGCTTAGTTTTATTTAACTCAACTTGAATTTTTTTCAATAAAGGCACAATAATTTCTAATTCCTCCAAAACTCTTTTTTCATTATTTGTTCCCGCATATAATTCTATACTTACTAGATCCTCACTTAATGAATTATATTGAATCTGTTCCAGAGTTGATTTTAATTGATGACAAATTTGCTCTATTTGATCTAAATCTTTTCGATCCATCGCTTCCTTGAGTTTATTAATTTTCAAAGAATAATTGGCAACAAATGTCTGCACTAATTCCTGATAAACCTCAGAATCATTATTAGCAAATTGTTTTAAGTAGTTGGTGTTTATAAGTTCAAACTCTTTCTCATTAAGGGAGCTTTCATCATCTAAATTAGCAGGTATTTTTAAGCTTTTAGGTTTTACATTTTTACAATGAATGGAAAGCATCTCCAGAATGTCTAATTTTGAAAATGGTTTAGTGAATACATCATCAAAGCCACTTTGCAGGTATTTTTCCTTCTTGTTATTTTGTATATGTGCTGTTAAGGCTATAATAGGAAGTTTATATCCTTGGGATTTACAGTACTTCATAAGGTCTTCACCACTTTTACCGGGTAGGTTAATATCCGTTATTATAAGATCAACATCTGGAGTAGCATCTAAAAAGCTAATGGCATCTTCCGCATTATAAAATTGAGTTACTTTTTCTGCACAGTGCTTCAAAGATTCATCTAATAGTTGGGCATTCATTAAATCATCTTCAATTACCAAAATATGTATAGGGTAAAAAATATCTTTATGAGTTAGAGCAGCCTTAGCGGGCATGAATTCAGTCAGTCTTTCAGCGGAACATGGCTCACAAATAGCATTAAATTTAACAGTAAAAGTAGATCCTTTCCCTAATTCACTAGCTACGAAAATTTCACCATCTATTGCCTCTACAATGCTTTTAGTGATCGATAATCCTAAGCCGGTTCCTGAGGTGCCATTGTAACTGCCCGAGCTTCCTTGCTGAAACTGCTCAAATATTTGATTAAACTCTTCTTTCTTAATGCCTTTTCCGGTATCAACTACTTCAATTACTATTTCACAATCATCATTTGTTATAATTGAGTTTTCAAATTTTACGTGAATATATCCATCATCAGTAAATTTAATAGCGTTGCTGATTAAATTCATCAATACCTGCTTAATCTTAAATAAATCGGACAGGAAGATATTAGATTGCAAAAACTCTGAAATAGTAAATTGTAATTTTAAACTAGACAGGTTGATACTTTGCTGAAATACCAATTCCAACTCTTCCACAAGTTGAGGTACAAAAACAGGGCCTTTATTAATAGTGAGCTTACCAGCATCAATTTTTGCCTGGTCCAATATATTATCAATTAATTCCTGAAGATATATGTTGGATTGAGCTATAGCATTCATGAATTTCTTCTGATCCTCACTCAAATTTGAAGTTAACATCAGATTTGAAAAACCAATGATACTATGTAAGGGGGTTCTAATTTCATGGCTCATTTTGGAGAGAAATTCTTCTTTAACCTTTGCAAACTCTTCAGCCTTTTTCTTTTCTTCTTCTAATTGTTTTCTATAATGGGTAGCGCGTGTTACATCTCTTACAATTAGGAAAATAAAAATACTACTTAAAGCAATTCCTATACCACCAATATAATAAAGCTCTCTGGTTAATTCTTTAGCTTCAATCCTGGCTAAATTCCTTTTTTGAAAGTTTTTGATCTGCTCCTCTTGCTTTAATTCTGTAATAAGATTCTTAATGATTCCAATAAACTGCTCATCTTGTTTAATTAACTCCATTTCTACAGCATTTAATCTATCCTTCATGTCAATCTCCTCGGCCATCACATCAGAAAGTATACTTTTTACTGTAAATAAGGTGGTATCTTTAAAATAATCTCTGATTATACTTGTATCTATTGAGTAATCAAGCGTGTAATCTATCCTATGATCAATGGTTTTTATTGTGTCGTATTGTAAATTTTCTTTTCCAAATAATTTTCTAAAAAAACCATTTACACCTTCATAATCGTCAGATTTTATAACTACTTGCTCTTTTTCATAAGGTTCGAAATTCTCGACAATCTTCTCATTTTTCTGTAATTTTTTCTCAATATAAGCTGTGTCATTTATCTGCTTGCTTATTCTGTTTAGTGCTTCATTGGTAAATAAAGCATTCAATTTTTGTTTCTTTATTCTAAAAAAAGATTTTAAGTATCGGTTTTTCTCCACTAAAGTATTCTGAAGTGAGTCCAACCGCTGTTTTTGTGTGCTATCTTCAGATAACAAAGATTCTAACTCTTCAACTTTCTTTTTTACATCCGCAATTCTATTATAATAAAGTTTTTCACTTTCATTATTATTGGTAAAAATAAACCCTTTAAAAAAATTATCGGCTTCCATAATTTCTTGAAAAAGTTCATTTATTAAACCTATTTTGTAGTCCGGCTCATTAAATTGGTTAAATGATCTGGTTAGATTATCATAATTATTGTATCCCCAATAGAGCACAGAACCTGCTGTAATTATTATAATGGTTAATACCATCCATAATTTAGCTAATGCTGAAGTATTTCTATTTTTATTTGGTTCGGAAGAGGTCACAATTTACTCATTTATTAGAATTATTAAAGGTAACGAAATATCAGTATAACTTTATTATAATCACTTCCTTAAAACGTGAGTTCGACACTTATTTTTAACCCAAAATGAATAATAAAAATGATTTTATGGAGTCGTTTAAACTTATATCTTTGAAGATTAATTCGTCATCAAAAGCCATGCTTATAAGTAATGAAAATAACTTTTAATAGCTTTTTTTTAGTTCTGATTTTTCTATCTGCCTTGCAGTTTTTTAATAACTCAAGAATAAATGGGCAAACAGGTAAAAGGAGCATTTTTGTAATTACTGAATTTTATGCAGGAAGTATTGTGCCCAATTATATGAATTACCCACGCTCCTACCCGCGAGTAGGTATGGGAGCTACAATCTATCAGGTTTCTAGCGAAAATACTTCCGTCAACAGATACTACAGACATCCTTATTTGGGTCTTCATACCAGCTTTCATTATTTGGGGGCAGCACAAATATTCGGCAATGAAATTAATTTGCTCCCTGTAATGGCTATCCCATTGAAAAAAGGAATGATTCAAATAGGAATTGGTGCATCCTATTTCACCAAAACATACCAAGATAATACACTGAATAAAGCAGTAGGAAGTAACCTTACCTGGTGTTTCCAGAGCTTCTATTTTCGAAATTTCAGTTTAGAATCCGGCAATACCTTGCGCTTAGGTTTTGGTTTTCTTCACGGATCCAATGGTCACACACAATTACCAAATTATGGTATAAATTCAGCCGTATTAAGCGTAGGATTATATAAAAAACCAGATTTGCCCTCTATTCAAGATACGGCAAGTCTTAAAAAGGTGCCTAAAACATTTTTTACAGACATAAATACAGGCCTCGGATTTCATGAATTTGGAGGTACAACAGGCCCGGTAAATGGTGCAAAAGCTTTAATTTATAGCACTTCGGTAAAAGCAGGTATTGTATTTAACAATCAGTTTCAATTATATACAGGTTTAGGCTTCAGACATTATCAACATTTTGCGGATTCTATAAATAAAAATGTAATGTTACAAGAAATGGATGTTACCCCAAATAACCTGTACTTCTTATTAGGAATAGAATATTTAGTGCATCACGTAGGCTTGTCTATTGAAGGAGGTATTAATTTATACAAGCCATTCTACATTCACTTTGCAAAGCGTTTTGAATCGCAAGAAACTATTAAATTTGATCTTCGAAGGATATTTTTAACTCGTATGGGATTAAAATTTTATTTATTCAATACCAGTAAAAAACCAAAACACAATATTTATTTGGCTCCCTATATAAATGCTAATTTTAGTAAGGCCGATTTTTCCGAAATTACAATTGGTTATGTTTACAATTTCAAAAAGAACTAGCCAAAAACCTGAATCATACGAGCTAAACCTGAACAATCTACCTGACATTCCTCTAAGTAGTTACTAGTCTGGAATAGTTTTTCAGCTGATTCAAGCCTTTTCAGGAAAAAACATTTATAAACTGACTTTTATTAAAAGCTAATAATTAAACAAAATTAACAACAAGCATCAAAAGCTACATTTCCTATAACTAAAACATAAATCACAACCACTAATTAAAGAAATACTAGGGACAACCTTTATAACTCTTCTTTCTTAGGGTTATACAAGACAATAATTTGAATAATAACAGCAAGAAAAACCAGAACATACAGTTCAATTTGGGTGAACAAACCAACCATATCCATCGCTTTTTTACTAATTTCAAATTGCTTATTACCTTCTCGTAATTGGATTTTAGCTAAATCAGTAAGGTCATTTTTAATATCCTGATACTGTGCAAATAAGTTAGATTTATTTGAAAAACCGGATTGAATATAGGCTAATTCTTTTTTCTTCAATTCTTCGTAATCAACTATTAAACGATTTAATATTTCTCCCTCAGACCTTGTTAATTTTGTTTGTTGGTATTGTGCAATATTGCTTTCCAACAGAGAATTTAAATCCTCATTTTCACGTGCATAAAAAATCGAATCCGCGGTTATAGCTGCTATTTCTTTTTTGTGGATTTTATTTGTAATATCAATTAATAAATCTTTCACGACCAGACGATCTTCATAAATTGATTTTACAGCTTCACTAACCTTCAAAAAATTATTTCTATCCGACAAGTTTGTAAAAATAACCAACAAGAAAACGACTAAAATTCCTAAAGTCCATTTTATTTTATTATAAAGTCCCATATTTCAGTTTAATTGATTGAATTGATAAACCATATTGGCTAATCTTGAGTTTTAAATGCTTCAAATAGTTTCAACTTTCTCTACTTTTTTTTTAAAAAAATTATAGTCACTATTTCTAGTTCAAAAACAATTTGTAATTTAAAATACTAAAGCCCTTCCTCAAGTTTCCTTATCACGTTTTAAAAGATATAAGTATCTCAGTTGAGCAAATAAAACCCCAAAATAAAAGTAGAAAAAATCCAGCTAAATAAACCTTAATAGCTAATCAATGATTATCTATTTTAGCCTTGAAAAATGTGAATATATTTATTTATTTTTAATAATCTTCACAAGATTAAATAAGATCTTCATAGAAGTTCTAAGAATCTAAAATCCCCTTATTAAATAACATGTATTACAAGTTCCGGCATATTTATTGTGATAAGGATTAAAAAAAATTAAATCACCATGCGTAAGGCAAATCACCAACCAGGGGATAGCTTGCCTACCTGTGGTAGGAATACTAAAAATTTTAAACAAGTGACGCTTTGGTATCTCTGATTCCATAACCTGCCCTGACTTATCGGGGTGATGATTAAATATTAATACAAATGAAAAGGATTTGCATATTTATACTTTGTTTATTTAGCATTACTATTTCCTTTGCGCAAAGCATAGAATCTTCCAGTAGAAGTACAACTGGTTACATAAAGAGTGATGGAACAATAGAAAATTCCAGTAGATCTACTATCGGTTACATTCGAAGTAATGGAATAATCGAGAATGCCAGTAGGTCTACTATTGGTTATATCAGGAGCAATGGAACAATAGAAAACAGCTCACGATCAACAGTGGGTTATGTTTTGGAAAGCGGCAGAGTTGAAAACAGCTCCAGAAGTACTCTTGGTTATATCACGGATGATGGCCGAGTGGAAAACAGTAGCCGTAGTACCATAGGCTATGCGATAGGTATAAAAAAAGAGTGGGCAGCAGTTTTTTATTTTTTTTTCAAATTTGATTAAAAAAATACTATAAAAATTTGAAAAGTATAAATTTAATTTTACATTTGAATATCTTATATAAGTTAATGACTTTGTAAGGTTTTGGTTGAAATAGAAAGGTCCCTGGGGAGGGACCTTTCGCTTTTTATAGCCACTTGTAATTTTATGTAACTCAGATCGATCCTAAAGCCCTTCTACGGCAAATAGCCATATTTGAGTTTGTTGTGTTTCTCCAAAATTATCATCAGAAACACAGATTAAGCTTTTTCGACCATCAGGAAAATCAGCACCGAAAGCCATCCCTTCTATATTATCAATTTTCATGTTAAAATCGGAGAAATCAATTATGAGTTCTTTTTTAACGGGTGTGTATTCGTTATCAACCAAACTTTGCATTGAAGAGATCTCTGTAGCCTCGGAAAAATCTACTTTAAAAATTTTAACAAAATTACCTATACCCTTTATATAAGATCTTTCCATTACCAACAAGTTTTGCGAGTCCAATACCAGTAACTCTACCACCGAATTAATATTAAAACCGCCTTCCGGAATTGGGCGAGCTTTAACAGGATCAATCATATAAGCATATTGAGAAAGAGAATTATTATTTTTAATGTCTAACTGAGATAGCCTGACAGGGGAAACTGTTTTTTCAAATTGAGGTACTTGGCCATCTTCAATCAGAGGCAGTTCATTTACATACCAAAGTAAACTATCATTTCCAAAAGCCAGACTTTCAAAAACTCCATTATCCCTCACTCCTTTATTATCGTAAAAATTAAACTGATCCGGAATATTATATTCTTTAATAAAATTGCCTAAAGTATCCATCTCTCTTATGAAAGGAGCAATATTACCCTCGGTTCTTCCTCCTTCACTACTAAAAAACAAAGTTTGAGTTCGCTTATTCAAACGAATAGCCTCCGGATCTAAAGCATTTAATTGAAAAAGAGTACTATCTTTATCTTTTAAGAAAACCACTTTATCAAATATTAAAGTATCTATACCCGAAAGGCTGTAGTGTATTCTGGCCTTATAAAATCTGGCCGGCTCGTACTCTGATCTATCATCAGAAATAAAATACCATTGATTATTACCTGCATATTCAACAGAAGATAAGCCCCCTACCGTAGTATTTTGATATTGATATTGATAAGGAATAATTAATTGATCTATAAACTCTGTTTTATATGAAATAGTAGATTCTTCTAATGTTTTACTATTCTGAGGTGAATTACAGCTCACCAATATTAACAATAAAAATATTACAGCTACAGATAAATTCTTCATCCTCAATTTAATTTTAAAAGCACAAATTTGAAATAAACTTTTAAATAATACCTACAAATACCTACAAAAATGTGTGATTTAGTGTGGATAGAATTGATATTCATCAACAAAAACACCTGCCCTGCGAAGATTAGATACTTCATCCGCAATTTTATTCCCCTCCTTTAATCGTAAAAAATCGCTTAATTGAAAGGCTGAATTAGATTTCTAATTGTTCCTTACGGCTACTTAAAAGGAATTTGCGAAAATCTTTTAGAATTAATTGTAAAATAATTTAGACAATTGTTATAATTATTAATAAAAAGTTTACCTTTGGAGAAATATTAAAATTATAATAATGAATAAAGGAACAGTAAAATTCTTTAACGATTCCAAAGGTTTTGGTTTTATCGTTGATGAAGCAACACAAAAAGAGTATTTTGTACACGTATCAGGTCTTATTGACGACATCAGAGAAAATGATGATGTAGTTTACGAATTACAAGATGGCAAAAAAGGTTTAAATGCAGTGAATGTGAAATTAGCTTAATTGATAAATAATACATTTTAGATCATTTAATTTAAGAAGGCTTCTCCGAATTGAGAAGCTTTTTTTATGTCCAAATTTCAATAAAACCAAACCATCCCATTTGTATTCAGTTAAACAAAAAAAGATTTAATTTATGATAAACTGGAACGATGTTATAAGATTCGCAGGAAAAGATGCTCCTGTTGCCCCCAAAAGAGTAGAAAAATCTGACGAGGAATGGAAAGCTCAATTAACGCCAGAGCAATTTCAGGTAGCTAGAAAAAAAGGGACAGAACGAGCTTTTTCAGGTACCTATTGTGAAGCACATACTCCTGGTAAATATGCATGTATTTGCTGCGGAACAATTTTATTCGATTCTAATCTAAAATTTGAGTCGGGATCCGGATGGCCTAGCTTTACAGAGCCTTATAATGATAATGTTATTAAATACGAAAAAGATTCAAGTTTCGGAATGGTAAGAGTGGAAGTGATGTGTAATATTTGTGATGCACATCTTGGTCATGTTTTTCCAGATGGACCTGAACCTAGCGGCCTTCGATACTGCATTAATTCTGCTTCAATTCACTTGGTAGAAGAGAATATCAATTAAGACTCTATTTTCTTGTTTTCATCGCATGTAGCTCGTAGAAAACTACTGAAATGCTTGGATCATAAGATTTTGAAATCATTTTGCCGTTCCCCAATTCTCAGAAGTGAGCAAAAATGCCACCACAATCGGCAAAGGGTGCGGAGAGTTTTATAATAGCAGCAGTTGAATTATTTAAAACATTAACCACAATTAATCAACGGGGGAAAAGCTTGATTCTTATCGGAACGCTCACCATAGGGCTTGGATTTAACGTGCAAAATCTCAATTTGAGCAATACTTATCTAGGGTTATCTAGAGATTGTTTGGCACTTTAGCACCCTAGGAATTATCAAGAGCTCCATATTTAAAAAATATAGTCAAATAAAAGAGGTCTTACTATTATACAGCAAGACCTCTATTTATGAAAGTTAAAATAACTTTAAGCTTCTTCTTTTTCTCTCAAGTGTCTTCTGATAATTTTACCTACGTTTGATTTTGGCAATTCCTTCTCAAAAGATACTGATTTAGGACATTTGTAAGCTGTCAGATTCTCTTTACAAAATGCCTTTACCTCTTCTTCCGTAAGTGATTGATCTTTTTTCACTATAAAAGCTTTCACTACCTCTGTAGATTTTTCATCTGGCACTCCAATGACAGCTACCTCAAGTACCTTATCCATTCCAGCAATAACGTCTTCAATTTCATTAGGATAAACATTAAAGCCTGATACATTGATCATATCTTTTTTCCTGTCTACTATTTTAAAATAGCCATCTTCATCTTGCGTACCAATGTCCCCAGTTCTGAACCATTCATTATTGAAAAAAGTAGTTTCATTCAGTTCATCTTTGTTCCAGTACCCCGACATAACTTGTGGACCCTTACCACATATTTCTCCTGCTTCACCAATCGGCACCTCCTCTCCTTCCTCATTCATAATCTTCATTTCAGTGCTTGGAGTCGGCATTCCAATAGTACCAATTCGCTCGTTCCCATCCAGAGGGTTTACACTTAAAACAGGCGAAGTTTCACTCAACCCATATCCTTCTACTAATGGGCCCCCTGTCGCTTTTTTCCACTTTTCAGCTACTGCTCTTTGCACTGCCATACCGCCACCAATTGATCCTTTTAAATGAGAGAAATCTACATTTTTAAAGTCATCTTGATTTAACAACCCATTGAAAAGCGTGTTCACCCCTGTCATTAGCGTAAAAGGATGTTTTTTAAGCTCTTTTAAAAAAGCTGGCATATCCCGTGGATTGGTTATCAATATGCTTTTTGCACCTATACTAAACATGAGAAGGCCATTAACAGCCAATGCAAAAATATGGTACAGTGGCAATGCAGTTATCATTTGTTCTTGTTGACCCTCTGTAAACAATGGTCTAAACCATTCTTTCGTTTGCATAGTATGAGCAATCAAATTTCGGTGATTCAATTTCGCCCCTTTACTTACACCCGTGGTACCGCCTGTGTACTGAAGGAAAGCTAAATCTGAAGAAGCAAGTTCAGGCTTTTTGAATGGCTTATTTTTGCCCAGCTTTAAAACATCATTAAATTTAATAGCAGAAGATATATTATAAGATGGCACCATCTTTTTAATATATTTCACAACAAAATTTACAATACCACCTTTAAGTCCTCCCAACATATCACCCAGTTGAGTATGGATAACCGTTTTAATTTCAGTTTCGGGTAAAATTTTCTCCAGATTACTGGCAAAATTGGCCATAATCACAATAGCTTTTGCACCTGAATCAGTAAATTGGTGCAACATTTCGCGAGAGGTGTAAAGCGGGTTAGTACCTACCACTACCAGCCCTGCTTTTAAGGCCCCAATCATTGCAATCGGGTATTGTAAGCAGTTAGGCATCTGAATCGCTATTCTATCACCCTTTTGCAAGCCAGCCTCATTTTGTAGATAAGAAGCAAATTGATTGGTTAAAATATCTACCTCTGAATAGGTTAATACTTTACCCATGTTTTCATAAGCTTCAGCACCTCCATGCTTTTGAAAAACTTCTTCAAAAAGCTCCGGGAGGCTGGAATATTGGTCTGGATTAATCTCTCTAGGCACACCTTTGGGGTAATGCTTAAACCATGGAAAATCACTCATAATATTGTTATTTTTCTTAAAATCGTTTCGGTCTGAAATTACAAAAAATTATGAATTTTACATAAATACATTTGATGATCCGTGATAATTTAACTGAAACTAAGCTAAAAATATTGATTTTCGATTAAGAGAATGTAATATATTGATTTTTTAATATTTCAATGAAATGCTATTAATGGAACTCTCTAACATTTGATGCGTTAATCTGAAATAGTACATTATTGATATTTTTGTTTTTGAAAGCGTCAGAAAGTAGTTATGGTCATTGGTAAACGTAAATACTTAACCTATAGCTAAAGTTGATTGATACATCATTAAAAATTATTGGTTTTCATTAACATAAGGTGTCGAAATATGTTAACTTTGTATATTAATTAAAATTAGTCTAAATAATTCATCAGTATGAGTAAAGACGACCAAATATTAGAAGAATTTGCCTCCAAAGAGTATGAGCATGGTTGGACGGTAGATATTGAAGCTGATTCAGCGCCTCCGGGCCTTAATGAAGATATAGTACGTTTCATTTCCGCTAAAAAAGAAGAACCATCTTGGTTACTTGATTGGAGATTGAAAGCTTACAGGCATTGGACTACTATGAATGAGCCTAATTGGGCAAATATTCATTACCCTAAGCCTAATTATGAAGATATTATTTTCTATTCAGCACCTAAAAAGAAGAAAACAGCTAATAGTTTAGATGAGGTAGATCCTGAATTACTCAAAACTTTTGAGCGTTTAGGTATTTCTTTGACAGAGCAAAAAAGATTAACGGGTGTTGCAGTGGACGCTGTGATGGATTCTGTATCAGTAGGTACAACTTTTAAAAAGCAACTAGCCGAACAAGGTATAGTATTTTGTTCATTTAGTGAAGCTGTAAAAGAGCATCCGGAATTAGTTAAAAAATATTTAGGTTCTGTAGTGCCTGCCAACGATAATTACTATGCTGCTTTAAATTCAGCGGTATTTTCTGATGGTTCTTTCTGTTACATCCCGAAAGGAGTTAGATGTCCAGTAGAATTATCAACCTATTTTAGAATTAACGCAGCTAATACAGGTCAGTTTGAAAGAACGTTGATAGTAGCTGAAGAAGAATCTTATGTGAGTTACTTAGAAGGATGTACAGCTCCCCAAAGAGATGAAAATCAACTGCATGCGGCTGTTGTAGAAATTTATGCTGCTAAAAGTGCTGAAGTGAAATATTCTACAGTTCAGAACTGGTATCCTGGTGATAAAAATGGAAAAGGTGGTATCTACAATTTTGTAACTAAAAGAGGTATCTGTGCCGGTGATTATGCGAAAATTTCGTGGACACAAGTGGAAACAGGTTCTGCTGTTACATGGAAATACCCAAGTTGTATTTTAAAAGGTGATTACTCTCAAGGTGAATTTTATTCTGTGGCTGTTACTAATAATTACCAGCAAGCAGATACAGGTACTAAAATGATTCACTTAGGTAAAGGAACTAAAAGTAGAATTGTATCTAAAGGAGTTTCCGGCGGTCATAGCCAAAATTCTTATCGAGGTTTGGTAGAAATCCACCCCAGAGCGGAAAATTCAAGAAATTTTTCCCAGTGCGACTCCTTATTAATGGGCGACTTATGTGGTGCACATACCTTCCCTTATATTGAAGTGAAAAATAAATCATCTCAAATAGAGCATGAAGCAACTACTTCTAAAATTGGTGAAGATCAAATTTTCTATTGTACCCAAAGAGGTATAGACGAAGAAAGTGCAGTAGCTTTAATTGTAAATGGGTATTGTAAGGAAGTTTTAAACAAACTACCTATGGAATTTGCCATTGAAGCACAAAAATTACTTGCCTTAACATTAGAAGGCTCAGTAGGTTAATCAGATTAAGGTTTTAGAAATAAACCTTAACGTAATAGTTAAATTTGGAAGCAAAAGGCCTGTAATAGTCAGGCCTTTTGTGAAAAATATAATTTACAATACTAGAGGCATAGTTTGAATCTATGTTTTTAAATATATCAATAATTTTTTAAGCAAATACAGAAATGTTATCAATTAAAAATTTACACGCCTCAATAGAAGGCAAAGAAATATTGAAGGGGATAAACCTTGAAGTTAAAGCAGGGGAAGTCCATGCCATCATGGGACCTAATGGATCAGGTAAAAGTACTTTGGCCTCTGTTTTAGCAGGCAGAGAAGATTATCAGGTAGATGCTGGTCAGGTTTCTTTTAAAGGCAAGGACTTGCTAGATATGGGTGCTGATGTAAGAGCTAAAGAAGGTGTATTTTTAGCATTTCAGTATCCTATTGAAATACCGGGTGTAACTACCACTAATTTCATGAAAACAGCCATTAACAAAGTAAGAGAATATAAAGGATTAGAGCCTTTAGACGCCGTTTCTTTCTTAAAGTTAATGAAAGAAAAAATGAAGTTGGTAGAGATTGATCAATCTTTATTAAGCAGATCACTCAATGAAGGTTTTTCAGGCGGAGAGAAAAAAAGAAATGAAATTTTTCAAATGGCTATGTTAGAGCCTACTCTTTCCATTTTAGATGAAACTGATTCCGGATTGGATATTGATGCTTTAAGAATTGTAGCCAATGGTGTTAATACTTTAAAAAATACAGACAATGCTACTATTGTGGTGACTCACTATCAGCGCTTGTTAGATTATATAGTACCTGATTTTGTTCATGTTTTACATGATGGTAAAATTGTTAAGTCTGGTGGAAAAGACCTTGCCAAGGAATTGGAAAAAAGAGGTTACGACTGGATTAAAGAAGAATTAGATATTGCATAATCAAAATTTGAGATGAGTAAGTTAACAAAAGAACTAATAGATCAATTCTTTGTTGAGCGCTTCCAAAGTTTTGAAAGCCAACTTAATGGAGAAGGCAAAAAGCCTTTACATAAGCAGAGAAAAGCTGCTATTAAAGATTTTGGGGAGGTTGGTTTTCCTCATGCTAAAAGCGAAGAATATAAATATACTAATATTGCGAAAGCTTTTTCAAAAAATATTGATATTGATACATTAAATGATCAATCAATATCTGAAATAAAGGCTGTTGACAAGTATTTCATACCTGAGTTACAGGCAATCAATTTAGTATTTATCAATGGTCATCTCAGCGCTGAGTTATCAGCACTTAATAACTTACCTAATGGCTTAGTTATTGAGGCAATGAAATCTGCTCAGGATAATTATGCTGAAGATATTGAAAAACATTTTAATACGCATGAAATTGAAGGTGCTGATAATTTCTCTACATTGAATACTGCATTTGCCCAAGGTGGTGCTTTTATTAAAGTAGAAAAAAATGCACTCATTGAGAAACCTATAGCATGCTATTATTTTAATGATACGCAAAATGGCGATGTAATTAGCCAGCCTCGCAATTTAATTATTGCTGAAACAAACGCTCAGTTAACTGTGATTGAAGACTATATTAGTATTGGAACAAACACAAGTTTCACCAATGCGGTTACAGAGATAGTATTGGAGGATGACGTAGTTTTCAACCATTACAAATTACAAAACGATTCAGATCAATCTATTCAAGTAGGTGCTACCTTGGTGCATCAGCTGGGTAAATCAGTGTTAAATTCAGGTACTTTCAGTTTTAGTGGTGCCATGGTAAGAAATAATTTGAGTATTGCCGTTCATAAGGAGCATTCAGAAACCAATATGCTTGGTTTATACTTCCTGGATGGTAATTCACATGTGGATAATCATACTGTGGTAGATCATAGAGTGGCTAATTGTGAAAGTAACGAGTTATACAAAGGTATTTTAGATGGTAAATCGAAGGGAGTTTTCAATGGTAAAATATTTGTAAGACGACCAGCACAGAAAACCAATGCTTTTCAATCGAACAGAAATATTTTATTGTCTGATGGAGCTGAAATGGATACTAAGCCACAATTAGAGATCTGGGCTGACGATGTGAAATGTTCGCACGGCTGTACAGTGGGTCAACTAGACAAAGACCAATATTTTTATTTACAAGCACGAGGGTTAGACAAAAAATCAGCTCGTTCTATTCTTTTGAATGCTTTTGCCTCAGATGTTGTTAATCAAATTAAGGTTGAAGCTTTACGTAATTTCATTGAAAATAAGATTACAGAAAGATTATAAATAATGTAATATGAGTACTATAGCAACAAAAATTAATCACTTAGATATTCAGAAAATAAGATCGCAATTCCCAATACTTCATCAAAAAGTAAATGGAAAGCCTTTGGTTTATTTCGATAATGCGGCTACTACTCAGAAGCCCAAGCAGGTGATTGATGCTATCAGTGACTATTATGAAAGCTACAATGCCAATATTCATAGAGGTTTACATTCTTTGGCTGAGAAAGCTACATCTGCTTTTGAAGAAACCAGAAAAGTATTTCAAGAATTTATTAATGCCAAAGAAGCTGAAGAAATTATTTTCACTAGAGGCACTACTGATAGTATTAATTTAGTGGCTTCAGCCTATGGAAGGAAGTTTCTAAAGAAAGGTGATGAAATCCTAGTAAGCGGCATGGAACATCACTCAAATATTGTTCCCTGGCAAATGCTTTGCGAAACTACCGGGGCTATTTTAAGAGTGATTCCTGTAAATAAATCAGGCGAAATATCTTTAGAAGAAGCACAAAGCTTAATCAATGAAAATACTAAAATAGTTTCTGTGGTTTTCGCTTCTAATTCATTAGGAACGATAAACCCCATAAAAGAATTAGTACAATTGGCCCATAATGTAGGTGCTGTAATGATGGTAGATGGTGCGCAAGCAGCCTCCCATTGTAAAGTGGATGTACAGGATTTAGATTGCGATTTCTTTGCTACCTCGGGTCATAAAATGTATGGGCCTACAGGAAGTGGCATTTTATATGGTAAAAGAGCCTTATTGGAAAGCATGGATCCCTATCAGGGTGGTGGTGAAATGATAAAGGATGTTAGTTTTGAAAAAACTACTTATAATGACATTCCTTATAAATTTGAGGCCGGTACCCCAAATATTGCAGATATAGTAGCGCTTAAAGCTGCTGTAGAATATATCACTGATTTAGGCAAAGATAATATCATGCAATATGAGCAGCAATTAACTAAGCATGCGCATGAAAGACTTTCGGAAGTACCGGGAATAAACTTTTATGGAACGGCAAATGATAAAGTGAGTGTAGTGTCATTCACCATTGATAATGTGCACCCCTATGATGCCGGATTAATGCTAGATGCTAAAGGAATAGCAGTGAGAACAGGGCACCATTGCACGCAACCTTTAATGGATCATTTTGGCATCGATGGAACAATAAGAGCTTCATTTTCTGTTTATAATACAATAGAGGAAATAGATTTTCTAGCTGATTCCTTAAAGGATATTGTAGCTAAATTCAGCTAAAAATAGCATTAACGGATTTAAAGAATTAGAATAAATACTTATAATGAGCAATCAGAGTATAGAGCAAGTACAAGAAGATATTATAGAACAATTTTCCATGTTGGATGGCGACATGGAGATGATGATTGGTTATTTGATGGAATTAGGTCAGAAATTACCTGAATTACCTGAAAATTTACGAACTGAGGATAATATTGTAAAAGGATGTCAGTCTAAAGTTTGGTTAGTTGCTGAAGAGAGTAATGGAAATTTGCAGTTTCAAGCTGATAGCAATACAGCCATCACAAAAGGATTAGTAAGCTTGTTAGTGACTATACTCAATCATCAGCCTATTGATAAAGTATTAAATGCAGATTTATTCTTTGTCCATAAAATAGGAATGAATAGGTTTATTGGTACCCAAAGATCAAACGGCTTTATGTCTATGATCAAACAAATAAAAATGTACGCGCTTGCTTACAAAACTAAAGTAGAAAGCGAATCGTAAAACACAGGAATATGTCAGATACAAAACAAGAACAAAAACCAGCAATTACTAATTTGCGGGATAAAGTAATGGAGGCTATCAAGTCGGTTTACGACCCTGAAATACCTGTAGACATATACGAATTGGGTTTAATTTACGAGGTAAATGTTTACCCAGTGAACAATGTATATGTTCTTATGACTTTAACTTCACCCTCTTGTCCTTCTGCGGAAGAAATACCAGGCGAGGTAGAGATGAAAGTGAAAGCGATTGAAGGTGTAAATGATGTAAAGGTAGAACTTACTTTCGATCCTCCTTATACCCAAGAAATGATGAGCGAAGCTGCCAAGTTGGAGTTGGGGTTTATGTAAAATAGTTTTCAGTTGACAATGAACAATTGACAAAGCAAAAAAGTAAAATTTAAATAATAGATAAATTTGGTGGATAAACCGAGATAAAATATTATCAACAGGTAACCATCAACTTCAATTTAATAATCAAATATAATAATATGTATCCAGAGGAATTAGTAGCACCCATGCGTGCTGATTTAACCGAAATAGGTTTTGAAGAATTGAGAACATCAGATGCAGTAGTTAATCATTTGAAAGACCATAAAGGTACTTCTTTAGTAGTGATCAACTCTGTATGTGGTTGTGCAGCCGGAGCAGCAAGACCGGGTGTAAAATGGGCCGTACAGCAAAGTGCTAAGAAGCCTACAAACTTAACTACTGTATTTGCTGGTGTAGATCAGGAAGCAGTAGCTAAAGTGAGAGAAATGACCGCTCCTTACCCACCCTCTTCTCCTGCAATAGCATTGTTTAGAGACGGTGAGTTAGTTCACTTTGTTGAAAGACACCACATTGAAGGCAGGAATGCTCAAATGATTGGTGAGCATTTAGTTCAGGTGTTTGAAGAGTATTGTTAAGAGTTTAGGGAGAGTATCCCATTAAATTTTATAAAAAGGCTAAGCATCAAATGTTTAGCCTTTTTTTATGTCAATTACTTCCCTTTCAATATCATGGTTTGGTGATGATTGATATCGGTACGTTTAAACCGTCAGACATTTTTGTATTGCATGCTGTCAGCTTAAATTCTTAAGCTAGCAATTTAACCATAAATATACGTCTGCACTCTCTGAGGCACTAAATTGAAGGTTGTGCTGACCGGCCAATTTTCTTTGTAAAACCGGTCTGACCTGGCGCACCGACCTGAGATTCTGCCTAGGATTAAAAGTTGAATTCATAAAGAAATTAGCTAAAAGTCCTACTCGGGTACGAAATGCTACCTTCCTACCCTGCATAATATAATTCCTAAGTTAAAAGCCCAAATAGAGTAACCTCAATGCTTTCATACAATTTTTTCGATAAAAATTATAAACTGCCCTACTAACTATTGGATCAAACCATTATATTTGAAGGCTGTATTTTGGTATTAAGGCATTGGAATACTGCTTAAATAATAAACCTTAGCATTTAATTTTATGGAATTAGTGACCCAATGTTCCCAATGTAAAGTTGCATTAAACCCTGAAGATGTCTATTGTCCCAACTGCGGCTTCCCGGAAAGAGCAGAGGAATCTGAAAAAGGTAAATATATCTACCGTATTCAATTAAAAAAGAATGTTATTACTGATGCGAAGAAGAAATTAAAGAATGTAAGAATTTTACTCTGGATTGTAATTGTACTTAATATTATAAGTGGCATATTTTTATTATTCAATAATATAGTTGAATTAGCTATAGGCTCGCTCATCTCTGCTGCTATCTACATTGGCTGCTTAATTTGGGTAGGTAAACAGCCGCTCATAGGTATTATGGCTGCCTTTATTTTCTGGATACTAATGGAGTCCATTTCTATGTTTTCTGACCCTAATTTAATTTTTAAGGGTATTATATTAAAGGTAATTTTCGTTATTATATTTATCAAAGGCATAAAATCCGCCAAAGATTATCAGAATTATTCTTCGCAGTTAAAAAATTTAAAAGCTAATTAATGGAGTTAGAAAGCCATATAACTCATTGTTCAGCCTGTAAAAAGGAGCAGCCAATTGCCTTTAAATTCTGTAATGCCTGCGGAGCACGTAATATCAAGTTGCTCAAAAAAGAATTGCGCAGCAATACAAAAAAGGATTGGCATACCCGCCAGCTGGCATCCTATAGCATTTTAGTAATTATTCTACTTTTAATTGGCTCTATACCTGAAACTTCATTCGAAACATTACTCATCTGGACTGTCATAGCTGCAATTTTCGATTTTGTATTTGCCATACAAGACGACTCCGTCTGGGAATTATTTAGATGGAAAAAAAGCTATCTCAAACCCTTATTGCTCATCATTTTGATTACTACCACGAGTGCCATTGTAGTATCGTATAGTATGAATCAAATAAATATTATTTTATTTGGTTATTCCAGCGGTTTGATGATGTACTTCAATGAATTAGAGTATCCTCTAGTGATGGCAATAATCCTTATATCCTTTGCTCCTGCCTTTTTTGAAGAACTAGCTTTTAGAGGCTTCCTTTTCAATCACATTAAAGCAATAGGAGGCGTAAATGCAGCTATCTACGGATCCGCTTTTATATTCGGATTAGTCCATTTTTCCCTTTTAAGCCTGGTCTGGATTATTCCTTTCGGAATTATTCTAGCTTATTTCAGAAATAAATATAATACCATTATTTTAGGCATGGTAGGTCATTTCGTACACAACACTCTGGTTACCTTGATTGAGCACTATGGGTTGTTCTGAGGGGCATAAGGTTTGAATTAATAAAATCCTGACTTTGGGCAAAGCTTCTGTTTTGAAATGATCTGCTGCATTTGCGCAGGTGCTCCTGTTTTTATTGTAGAATTTTAGACGTTGTATGCAGAATTTACAATTACACTTCATCGTCTTAGTTGTAAATTAGCATTCATTTTTAATTCTTTTAGAAGAAACGAAATGATATTGGAACAAATGCAAAAGGTATAATTCTTGTGTAATTAATTTTTATTAATGCAGTATTAGTATCTTGGCATTATGTTACCGTTGTTGTAAATTAACAATGTAATAGCAAAGACCAGTGTATATCACTAAAAAAGTAATAAATATACAATATGCGTAATTAAATGATCTTCAGGATGATGAAGGCCTTTATTTGTTCAAATTATGAAAAAAATACAAATAGTATTGTTCATTTTCCTAAGCTTACTTTTTTCGAATTGTGAAAAAGAGGAGACATCAACTCAAATTAATATTAGCTATGAATTGTTTGACGATGTTTCTCCTGTAAGAATTAAGTTTTCTACTACTAAGAATTTGCATTGGTCGGAGTGGCGTGTTAATGATGCACCGGTGCATAATGATACTGATAATAATAGAGATTTTGAGTATGGATTTTACGAAGAGGGTATCATAAATGTATCAGTAGATGCCAGGGGATCAAACGGGGAAATCTATTTTGGTAATTTAGACCTAGAGATCCCAGGAGTTGCTAAGAAATTAATGGTATATGGGTATTACTTCAGAGATGCCTATAAATTTAATATCGCAGAAGATACGTTAAGTTTTAATTTCGGGTACTTTAATGGAATTGAGTACTCGTTCGCCCACGCACTAGTGGATAAAGGCTCATTTGTTAATAAGGACTCAGTAATTTTCGATACTGCTCTCGTATTGGACATCTCAGGTTTTAATGAAATAGCACTAGAAAAATTGAATCTTCATTTTAGTATCGCGGGTTTAAATTCAGGTGAAATCTATTTCAAAACTAACAGAGGTCTCAGAGACTTATATTATTATGACAGGCCATATGCTTCTAATTATATCTATATGGATAATCTATCTGGTACAAACAGAGAGCGAATCTTCATAGTTGCAGATTGGACCCAGTGAAGTATATGCAGAAAAAAGGGTCCTAATTAATAAAACAAAGATTGCGTTTAAAGTAAGCATTGGTGAATAGACTTAGGGAAAAGTGTACAATATTATTTTCTATGTAGTGGCTTGGCACGGTAGATTACTTGATTTGATTGTATGAAAATGCCGAGCCTCTTATAACAAGCGATTAACCCCAGATTTGCTGCAAGTAAAGAATCCATATCACAGAGAGCTATTTGATCAAATATAGCGCTCTATCCTACCATCAAAGAGGAAATAAACTACAAAAAAAATAGCTGAAAAAATATAAGTAGGCACCTTGAAATTTTTTGAAAATTAGTACAAATATATTCTTAAGGATAATTCACCAATTTCATGCCACCCTAAACGAAAAAACCCACTGTAAATCAGTTGATTAACAGTGGGTTTAGTACCTTGGGCCGGAGTACTAGATGTCTGAAACAGACTTGCATTAACTTAAAAAAGCCTTAATTTGCATTCATATTGATGATTTCAATTAACTATTATGAATTAAAATGACTTGAAATACAAATTTTGACACAGTTTTGACACAGTACTAATATATGGCAGAAATCAATTTTTATATCCGGAAAGACATGAAGAGCAATTCTAACATGTGTGCAGTAAATTATTCTTTAACTATAAATAATAAGAGATACCGAAAAACTATGGGCTTTACAGTTAAAGAAAAATATTGGAGTGAAACAAAACAAAGGGTTAAACCAAACATCAAATCTGATAAATATAATTCATACAAGGAATACAATTCATTTCTCGATAAAAGTGAAGCAACTGCAAAGAACATTTTTCATAAGTATGCATTGAGCGATAAACAATTATCATATGAAGTCTTTCAAAAAGAATGGAATCTCTCAAATTTCAAAAATCATTTGAGCACAAATTTTATTTCAGAGTATGACAGATATATAGAAGTATCTAAACCTATGCGAGCCAAGAGAACTATCATGGGTCATACTACTACACTTAATTTCATAAAAGATTTTGAAATCGAAACCAAAGTAGAACTAACATTGGAAAATTTTGATCTTCAAATGTTCGAAAAATTCCGAAATTATGCGTTCCAAAATAAGGAAATAACAGACAATTACTTCAATACAATTGTAAGTAAAATTAAGGCTTTTATGACCTGGGCGTTTGATAGAGAAATTCATCAAAATCTAGCCTATAAAAAATTTACAGCTCCGGAAAGACAAAAGGATATAATATGTTTGTATAATGATGAACTTTTCCAACTTTATAATCACCAATTTGAATCAAAAAAGCTTGAGAAAGTAAAAGACGTTTATTGCTTTGGCTGCTTTACTGGTTTGAGATATTCTGATATTATTGATCTAAAAAAAGAACATCTTATAAATGGCGAAATTCAAAAAACAATTATCAAAACTAGAGAATTTAGTAGAATTCCACTTAACAGATTTGCACAAGAAATAATTGATAAGTATTCAGATTATCCATTTGGTTTGCTGCCTACTATAAGCGAGCCAAAATTTAATGAATATATAAAAATAGCTTGTAAAGAAGCTAAAATAAATAGTCCTGTTAATATTACAAGGTATTCAGGGGGTAAGGTTCTTAATTTTACAAAGCCTAAATATGATTTAATAACATCCCATACAGCAAGAAAAACTTTTACGACTAACTCTTTAATCAGAGGATTAAATGAAACAATTGTAAAGAAAATAACAGGCCATAAAAAGGATGAAAGCTTTAGAAGATATGTAAAGCTAGCAGATGATCTAGTTAAGCAAGCATCAAATGATGCGTGGAATAAGGAATAAAAATATAAAAATTAATTACTATGCATTTAAACTATGAAGCTGTTTTAAATAAAAAAAACACCCTACTCACTACGTATATTAAGAAGCAACTTTTTGAGATGGGGTTAAAAGGGTTCTTGGAGATTAACGCCAATAATGAACAAATATTAGACTATTTACATACAATAAAGAATAGTGAAATAGATAAGTCTGGAACAAAAGTCTTAAATTTTCTATATGATCTAGAATCGTTTTTGAAATCACAATCAATAGAATATCATATGATTGCTTTGGAAAGAATTGAAGATATTATCAATAATATTTCTGAATATGAGCAATTAGCTCAATTCCAATTTATTCTTGACTATAAATCTATCATATCTGAATTGCAACTAATTGTAGGTAATTATATAAATATATATTCACAGCTATATAATGAGGCGATTAGAAAGTTTTATCCACTAGAATTCAAATTTTATTTGGCATATTTTTCCATGGACCAGATAGAAGAAAAAGTGAAGGAGTATTTAATTTCGAACCTATCAAAACATGAAAAGAAAATTGGCATACTTACTATTGAAAGAGAAATAAATAGGATTAAAAAAGACGACAGTGAATTAATATTCTATAACCAAGAATTTAACGATTTATTAACTGGCAATGTGCAGTGGACTCCAGATATTAAAGCCACCAACGTAATAAATCTAAATGAATTAGAAATATTAGTTAACAACTCCCTCTCCTACTTGGATTTAAAATTAAATGTGAATTGTTCGAAAAGACAATTACATGCGTTTTTAATATCGTCATTCAAAGAAACAATAACTGTAGAAAATTTAGAAGGATTTATTGAAGATAACTTTACTTTTAAGGGTATCACTAATAGAGTAGATGTTGATTATGAAATAAAACTTTTAACTAATTTCAATGGAATGAAATTAATTGCAGTTTTTAGATTATTAAAGGAAGGTAACATAATTACTTCCTCTAATTCACAAATTAAGGATTGGATTTACTTTAATTTTTTTGATACTGATATTAAAGGGTTAAGTAAATCAAATACGTGGGATTATTTAATTAGAGAGAAACACTCTGAAATCACTAAACCATTCAGAAAAGATTTTTCTTGGATATTTAATAAGCCATCAATTTAAATATAATTTAATATACTTCTTATCAAGAGTCCTTACAAAGACAGTTTGTACAGGTACTCTTTTATATTTTGTTTTGTCCTCCATAATTATATAAATATATATAAAATCTAATTTAACACAAATTTCCTTAAATTTCTCAATACGTACTACGAAATAACTGCATAAAGCCGCTGCGCTATTTATAAGTTATTTCGGTACTTAATTGAGAAAATTTAAGGGTTTAGAGCGTGAAATTAATTTTTAATCTAAATTATTATTAACATGAACGCTTTAAAAACTCAAATTCCAGAAATTCAAATAAGTTTTAAAAACCACACACCTTACAAAGAAAGACATTCAATAACACAATCAAAAGATGCTGAGCTAATTCTTAGATCGACATGGGATGATGAAACTTTAGACCTACAAGAATCTTTTAAAATTATCTTTCTTAATAGAGCCAACCAGGTATTAGGTATACATAACCACTCTTTAGGAGGAATGGCTGGCACTGTGGTAGATATTAGACTAATTCTATCAATAGCGTTAAAAACTACGTCACATGGCATCATTTTAGCCCATAATCATCCATCTGGAAATTTGAAACCCTCTAATGCAGATATATCATTAACTAAGAAAATAGATTCAGCATGTAAATTACTAGATATAAAATTACTAGATCACATTATACTTACATCAGAAGGATATTTCAGCTTCCAAGATGATGGCTATCTTTAATGATAGCTATATCTATTGATTTAAATAATAATTAACCTACCCTATAAAATAATAAAATTTCTATATTAGTCGTATTAATCGAATTTACAAAAATTAAAGTTTGAAACACACAAAAAATCTTGACTCTAAGAATTAATTACATACATTAGTAGAATCTTATAAAAGTTAATGCTTTATTAGGTTTTGGTAGAAATATGGAGGTGGTTGAAGAACTACCGCCTTTTATAACTACCAATTGAAAATGTATTCCTTTTGAATAAAAAAATGTTTTTTGTGTCAGGTTCTAAATAATGGTGTTAAGCATTAAAATAGTTGGAGATTATATCATATAATACGTTTCAGATTTGCACTTCAAGTTTTTTCTAAAATCACTCTGTCTTAAAGCAAGCCTGAGCATACCAACAGGAGAAAAATTAATTTTTGGCTAACCTTATTTTGACTAAACAAAAATCTATGAATTTATATATATCTGATACTGTAGGCTACCCCTAATTAGAACTGTTTAGTTGTCAAAAGATATTGCTTTACCCCTCCTGGCGGTACCGCCAGGAGGGGTAAATTTCGCAAATTCCTTTGGTGCCATTTTCCCTAAGGCATCATGCGGTCTTTTTGTGTTATAATCTTCCATCCAATGCTCCGTTATCTCTCGAACCTGATTTAGGTCTTCAAAAATGTATTTATTTAACACACCTCTCCTGTAGGTTCCATTGAAACGTTCAATATAGGCATTTTGCGTTGGCTTTCCGGGTTGGATGTACTGAAATTCAATCCCGTGCATCTGGCTCCATTCTGAAGCCAGGTTGGCTATAAATTCAGGACCGTTGTCCATTCTTATCTTATCAGGCTTTCCTCTGCGGTTTATCAAGTGGTTTAATACCCATACCACCCGATTGCTAGGCAATGAAAAATCAACTTCTACATGAAGTGCTTCCCTATTATAATCATCAATAATGGTAAAAGCTCTAAATCGCCTTTTATTATCAAGTATATCGGTTACAAAATCCATACTCCACGTCTGGTTAAGGTTTTCCGGGACTTCCAACGGCTCTTTTACCCTTGCAGGCAAACGCTTCTTTACTTTACGCCTCAGGCTAAGTCCCAGGCTCTTGTAGACCCGATAGACTCTCTTGTGATTCCATGGCCTTCCCTCTTTACGCAAACGGTCATAAGCTGACCAAAAGCCTTCCTCACTATGCTCTTCAGCCTTCTCTCTCAAGGCTTCCTCCACCGCACTATCATCCTTTGGTTGTGGTTTAAAATAGAAAACACTCTTGCTCAAGTTGAGTACACGACATGCCCTGCTGATGCCATAATGAACAAATTCTTTTATTATCTCGCGTTTACGACAGGGCTTTATAGCTTTTTTTCAATAATCTCTTTTGCAAGCTCATGATCAAGGGATAGGCTAGCATACATCTGCTTAAGTCTGCGGTTTTCTTCTTCAAGATCCTTTAAACGTTTAAGTTCCTTGCCATTCATACCTGCATAGCGCTCTCTCCATTTATAGAAAGCTGCTGTACTTACCCCATATTCCCTACTGATCTCTTGGGCTGTTTTGCCATTATCAAATTCCTTTAGAATCCGTGCAATTTGTTGTGGTGAAAATTTACTCTTCTTCATAACTACTGTTTAAAATTAATAAATATTTTTATACTTTTAAACAGTTCGGTTTTAAGGGTAGCTTACAATACTAATCAGAAAAAAATCAGAATTTACAAAACAGCACCATTATTAAGTGAGATGCATTTAGCAACAACTGCTACTTAAAACATAATTAAAAATACAAAATCATTATATTTTCTACTTAAGAATTGCATCAACTATGTAATTAAACAAAGATTTATTTTCATAAACATGCAGTTGAAACCGGCCTCTTCTTACTTTAAAATTATTATAATTATTCAATAAAGATTTATTATTGTCTTTAATAGTAAAAGATGTGGAATTAGGAATAGTTTGCAGTTCAACTATAAATGTCATATTCTCTAATCCATTTGAATAGACAAGTATACTTTTAGTTATATTTTGGGGCCTTATTAAAAGATTTGTATTTTTATCTGATATAAATATTAATGTTTCTTCATTATCTAAACTTACAGTACCTTGTAGATTATGGTTTCTTTATTAGGCTTATAGCCATTAAAGATAAAATTACACCGAACGGTCCAAGTAATTATTATTAATAGACCCCAATTTCGAAGAAATTGAGATGATAATTTCATGATATTCTCTACCGATTGCCCATCATTCAATAATTTTTTTATCTTACTTTGATGCATATTTTATAATTCCAGTTGATTCTTTATCAATTCAAAATACTTTTCCACGCTTGTCGACTAATTCTTTATGGTTTCCTATTTCTGTAACTCTACCCTTCATCGAAAACAACTATTTGATCTGAATTCCGAACAGTACTAAGTCGATGAGCTACAATTACAACCGTTTTGCCTTTAAAAAATTTATTCAACTTTTGAACAATTATTTTTTCATTATTAGCATCTAAGGCAGTATGTTGCTTCATCTAGTATTATTAACTGAGGATTTTTATAGACTGCACGTGCAATTAATATACGCTGTTTGTCCCACTTATCCCAACACCATCTTGTCCAATTTTGGTACTATAACCCATGGGTAGATCCTTTACAAAATCTTCAATATGAGCTATCTGTATTGCTTTGTAAAATTTATCTATATCGGGTTCATCATCACTAAGTGTAATGTTATTTAATATCGTGCCGTAAAATATAATTATCCTGCATAACTACACCACATTTGTTACGCCAGCTTTGAGTATTAGTATGCTCTAAGAGAATATCGCCTAATTGAATATCGCCTTTAGTAGGTGAAAAATATTTCAATAATAGTTTTAAAAGGGTTGTTTTACCGCTACCACTCATTCCTACGATTGCCGTTATTTTTCCTTTAGGTATTGTAATATTGACGTCCTTTAACACCCAAGGTGAATTTTCATCTTCATATTGAAAACTCAATTCCTAATAGTAAGATTTTCAATATCAACTAATTGAATATAATCAATAGCTTCACTATCCTCCTCTTTAAGATTCTTAATTTCGCCTATTCGCTCTAAACTTAATTTAGCATCCTGCAATCACGATAATATTAATAATATCATTTATAGGAACATTAAGTTGACCAATATGGATGAATTGAAAGCATCATTCCAAGTGTTATATCACCGTTAATAACAGCTGTAGCCGCAACTTATGTAATTAGTACTGTTCTTTAATTCATTGATCAACGTGCCGCCTGATTCTTGAAATTGAGCAGTTCTGTTGGAATCAAGGTTCAATCCAAATAACTGTGCCTGAATATACTCCCAATTGCGATTAGTTTTCTCTGACTATTATTTGGCTTGATTTCTGTCATGCCATTAATAGCTCCTATTGAAGTGTTCTGATTGTTGGCCAACTGGGTGTATCTCTTGTAATCTAACTGGGCTTTTTTTTCAGAAATAGAAGTAGATATGCGACATATAAAAGACTTAGAGTTAAAAAATTATAAATATTCTTAAGATCATAAATTAACGAAAACCGAAACCCAATACTAAAATGCTGAATGTCGAAAAGAAAACATTAAGTGTAGAGCTACTTAAAACGTTCCACTCTATTATGATCTTCAATTCTTTTTAAAATATCCCCAGTCATTTTGGAGTCGAAAAAGTGTAAGAGGAAGTCTCATTAAATTTTTTCAAAAAATATCTGAGATTAGACTGATATTTATACTGGAGCTAAGATAAATCATCGACCATCTTCTAGTAAAATCTATTCCTGCTCGACCTCCAAACAAGAAAGTTGTCCCAGTAATATAAGATTAATAAAAGAGAGGTTATTATTACCAATACCTACGTCAACTAGCACTTGAGTCATGAAAGGTGCTGCTAATTGAAGACACTTATGGCTGATGATGGTTACTAGGGATTGGATTATTAATGCTTGTCGATCAAGTGATAACCAAAGATGATGTAAACCTTGTACATGCTTTGTTTGTGTACGTTTTAGGAGACTGATTATAGAATTTCTCTGTTGGCTCTAATGCTAAAATACCCCTGAATGTTTATTTGAAGTTTTATCCTAGGTTGCCCAGTATTTCAAAAGTCTTCTTTGTTATATTTAATATATCCACCAGTAGGATCGCTGTGTATATAAAGTCTTTCCCTATCTTATACACCACAATAAAATGGTCATAATTCCAATGTAGAATAAAGGGAGAATCAATGCCTTTTACTTTTCAAATATAGTTTGTCCAGCTAAAGTTCTGAATCCGATGGCTTCAGCGGCTTGAATAATCCCGAGTGATGATACCCCAGTTTTTTTAAAGTGTGCCAAAGAGGTCAGATGTTCTAGGCTAGATTTTTTTGCCGTGAAGAGCTGAATCATTCGTAGGCATGTAGGACCACGATCATCAGAGTCCAATTGATGATATAGAGGAAGTTTTTTTCTGAAAAGATTGATATTCAACATGAAATGTTTTATGTGTTTAGTTTGTTGACGGGTTATTTTTCTTAAATGCCACATGTTCAAATATTATTCAGCTGACAATAACAATCAAAATCGAAAATAGCCCAGTTAAGTAATCAATGGTATGGAAAATGGCGGTGGACCACAAAATTTCTAAATATTTTAGACTATAAAATAAGATAACGAAATACCAATAATACCAGATAGCAAAAGCGTTTTGAAAAAACTCATTTTGAAGAAAAATATTTGAATATTTCCGGCACCTAGTATTATGCGAGTGCTTAGTTCTTTTTGTCCAATTTTATAATTGTATCCTACTATTCCAAAAACTCCTAAGGACACAAAATAACAGCTACAATGCAGCAGACAACATAGGTTTAGTTTGTGACAATTTGCTCATCCAGGTACCTTCTATTATATTCATTTCTAGAGTAGTATGGTTTAATATTTGGTCTGGAAAATTCTTTCCAAAGAGGCTCGATGACATTTAAAAGCTTCATTTATATCATTAACTTTGATATGTGTATTTGATGGTGAAAATTTATCTTCTGTAACCAAGTAGTGGTCCAATCCCAGGTCCAAACCCTGTAGAGTCAAGATCCTGCATAACACCAACTATCTTTTATGACCTAGTTCTGGGATTAGATTTCCGACGGCAGATGATTCCGGAAAATAGAGATTTGCTGCTTTCTCATTGATTAAAGCTGCTGATTGTTTATTTTCCTCATCTATGATCCGGCCAGCAACCAATTCAACACCCATTAGTCTAGAGACGATGGGTCACTGTTATATAGAGAAAAAATTAGTTCTTTCATTATCACGCATCCTAAATTTAACATATCGTATTGTGTGGGCATCGGATTTACAGATGATGCTATGACAGTTTCATTATTGATGAGTTTGTTTTTAAATCTGTTGACAGCAGTTTTGAATACTTTCTGATTCAATATTAATTTAAAGTGGAAGTTAAGATTTTATTGTTCTTTTCAAAACCTAAAGAGATTTTATTGATAAAGTTGACCTGATGAGCAAAAATCACAGTATGATTGGATAGGTGTTATAGATAAATCATTTGCATACCAATTATTGATAAATGAAGACCGACCACCAAATCCCTATGTTACTTTGATTTTCTCTAGTGATCAGAACAGGATCTAACTTTTGAGGTGAAAGAAATGGATCAATAGGTATTGAAATTGAGACAATAATCAGGTTAAGCTTATGGATATTATAAGGTCACTGATGGAATTATTTCTGAAAAATTGTAAATGTTTAAATCTAATCATGAATATTTCAGTGTCAAAAATCAGTAATATCATTAAAGCTAGTCCCATTGCAAGAAAGAATATGACTAATGCATCCACCAAACTTTGTAGTATTATCCAAATTTTAGGAGATCCAGTATGGCCCTAATTCCTAATTGTTTACAATGTTTTGTAAGTAAAGTTGTGTATGAATTTATATAATTTAACATTGAGATAAAAAGTGTTCAACCAGTTAGAATCATCATGGTTCGACTCGCTTTTTGTCTCCATTAAGATTAAGCAGAGGTGTTGTCGAAATTATTGATTTTTAAGTGAAACCAATAATACTTCAATTCCACTTTAAACTTTTATTGATTTCATTCTGTAAACATTATTTCATTATTTAATAAAGATGGATCTTGATCTCTGTATGTATCCAAGGATTTTTTTGAACGAACCATGAGAGAGAATAGTAACACTTGTTTCGAAATTAGGAAAATAAAATTGAGGCTTCAGTTTCCGATCGAATATCTTTAGGAGCACCAACAACAGTATGATCTGTCGATCATTAGAAATTTCTATTCGATTGACCAATTCGGTTTACAAATTATTTAATCGTTCGCGAAATTTAGATGAGCTTTTATTCCATTTTGTTTCTGAAAATAAACTCTCAGAATTTTCCATTCTCCAGGGAAGTTGAAGATTTTGGACATCCCCCAATACAAACTTATAGATGCCCTTACATTTCTTCAACTTGTACCACTTTCACTTATAATTGAGAATTTCCTCTTTCTGAGTTAGAATTATTCATTTCCTCCTCCTTCTCTTCTCGAGCTGAACAGGAATTGATAAGGAAAAAAATACTTTTTGAACCTCCAAATAAGTATACTGGATAAATTGGAGGCTGTTGATATGATCTTTTTGAGATGAATATCAGTGGCTTAACTAAAAAAGATCCATACAATAATTAATATTAATGTTAATACAAGAGATCCAACACAGAGCACTCAAAATTTGGAAGTAGTCTACCTAAGATTTTTAGAGAAACAATGAGGGATTCAATGATGATGACGTAACATATTACTAATTCATTTATGTTTATGGTCACATTTTCTCCTGATTTTTTATTTCTCAGTGTCATGAACTACAGATAATCACTGCAAAGAACCTAATTTCACTTGAGTCTTCTTTTATCAACTTCATTAACGTGGATTGGTTTTGGTATCACGACTCCTGATTCATGGATAACTTTTTAGTACCGTAGAGTTGTAGGTTTTCCTTCATTAACGAGTTCTTCCTATCTCACAAATAGGCTATCTATGAATCATTACAAATATTGGAATTTAGATTTATGAATTTTTCAAGGACTGACTTTTGCATCTTGATGTTATCGTCATTATGTTCACGCTATTAACCACGCATCATGATGAGCCGAAGAGGGTAGATTTCTTGCATGGTTGGGATTGATTTTCCCGAAGATGTCAGCTCCTGCACAATTGGAGTTGAATATTTATTTTTCAAGACCTTTTGATTCTTGCTCGTGCAATGAATCCATGTTTCTATATGGATCCTAGACCAAAGTGCACCTTGATCGACTTCGACAAGTCACATTAATAGGTACGGATCTCTCTATAGATTCCATCTTCAGATTACTCATTACTATGACACATCATTGAAATCACAGGCTAAAATGAATGTATGATCTATAGTCTTGGATTTATTTTATAATTATACATTTCTGTTGAATTTTATATTTTTGCAATTAATCTTTGAACAATCAATTTTACTTCAGCGAATGCTAACTCCCATGAAGAGAACTAGTTGTCCATAATTTAATAGTGATCATAACTAGGTATTGTCAGGTTCGATCTCATTCGCATGTCCTACTTAATCTAAAATCATATAATAATTTCCAGATTTGATTATAATTTTATCTAAAATTCTCATTAAAATCTTCCCAAGATCACATTTGTTCATTTAACCTATCTTTATAATTGCTTCTTTTCAATTACCAGTCTGTTTGTTCTCTAATGAATCAATTATACTATTCAAAAATGATTATTTTAAATCGATTGATATCGTCTCAGCAGTAATTTTCTAGATTTATGGCTGAATTTCTGAGTACAATTTTATCTTTATCAACTTTTATTTTATCCGAATATCGATTCCTCTCAATGTATTGAATTACCCTAACTATAAAAACTGATGTCTCCAATTTTCATTTATCCACGATTATATCAAGTTTTTATGAGAAAGCTTGTAGATAAATTAATTTATATGTGAGAGACGAACGATATCCTGGGATTTTGGTGTAAATTCAGAAACTTTATTTTTTCAACCACCCTTTTGGTCCGTAGTATTGTATACTGTTTAGTGCTGTGATACAGTGAATAGTGACGTGGACTATTTTGCGTGACGTTGTTAGGTTTTTATTGAGGGGTTACAGCTTCATCTTTGACCCATTTTACATTATATCCGATCATAATTACAATGTATGCATTTTTTTAAATGTAATTATATTTTCATTATCCACATACACTCTTCAGATCAGATACATATATATCTAGATTAGCAGTCTTGACAATTTTCAATTGTGTCTTTAGATAGTTTCATTTTTTTCTTAAAGTCATCCCTTGGAACTACCTATTCAAAGAGTTTTATTTGTAGGTGCCCCAAAGATATTTTGTCTGTGAAGGGCAGATTTTTTTTATGTTACCCTTGCTCTCTATCCCAGCTTTCATTTAAACATGAATTATATTGCATAGATTCATTAACCATTGAAATATTACATTGAAATTATTGAATGAAGAATGATCCACGACAGCTCAATGATCCATTTCTTTTGACTAATTAATTATAAAGTTTTGTACCATATATTCTATACAAATAATTGCCTCTTCTAGCACTCCACATATTATCATTCAACTCTTGCCATTGAGTTTCTAAACAAATAAATCATGGAATTTCTTTCTCATATCAATTATAATAAATTAAAAAGTTCAATAATTTTATCCTGGTACATTCAAAAACAAGACAACTTTTTCTAAATATAAATATTGAAAAAAAAAGTCATTTAATTAAACCGAATAAAACATCCAAGAATCACTTAATTGAAGCACAATATCATTTATATTTATACTTAGAATTAATATCAAAATATACAATCACATTCGTTAATCATTTAACAACTTTCCAGTATAATAAGTATTTGAGGAAAAAGTTCTGGCTGGGATGTAATCATGGCCAACTCATTACTCAATAAAAAATCATATATTCTATAACTATAGCTTTGTTTTCCTTCCCTTTCGCTAAATCTAATAATTTTCCAATACATAGGTCTCGTGACTTAGCAATTAGTTCAAAAAGAGCATTGGTATTAAATAGTAAGTTTCTCTATGCGTATCGCAAAGTGTGCTTCTTTTATAACCTTTTACTGGAATAATATTTCCATATAGAATTATAAAGTCTGGATTGTTTATATATGATTTTATTAGATTATTTGTCATAACGGATTGGTTGAGAGATTGGACGATGAAATATTTGGGTATTATAACAGTCCGATCTATGATACTTACTCTTGACATATGTAGGAGAAGAAGTCGGCCCCTTTTCTAAACTTGGATAAATTACTGGTACTTTTTTACGCTCCTCAACTGAAAGGTTTGAGAAAGGTCCATCTTTTAAATTTTTTGACATTGTTTTATATTAGGTTATTGGTTAAGGTTAGAGCAACTTTTTCTTCTAAATAATAATTACATGGATAAGATACCATTCCAAATTGTCCAGTAGGATTTACCTCCAAAAAATAATACTTACCTTCATCTGTCCTTATAAGATCAATTGAACCGCAATTGAGGTCAAAGGCATCCATAAATGCTATCAACTTCTCGCAAACTTCAGAAGGTAAGTTAAAAGGAACAGATCGTGTCGGATTAGAATAATCATACTTTCTGAAATCACTTTTCGTACTTTCTTTAGACTGTGTAAACATTGCCATACTGAACATTTCACCATTGAGAAAAAAAGTTCTAATTTCAAATTCTTTATTTATTGCTTTTTGAAACAAAGACGGAAAAAATGTATCAGAGAGTTCATTTAAATTTGAAGAAGTTAACGTGATAGTATAAGGCATATACATTTGATTTTCGTACATAAATACTTCAGCATCTGTAATTGACTTACAAATCACTTCACCATGTTTTTTAATAAAACTCTCTAGTGCCAATTTATTATTAGTAATTATTGAGTCTGGAGTATCCGAACCAACTAAATCAGCAATTCTTAATTGATCTATTTTGTGATTGTATTCTCTTAACGTTGCAGGTTTGGTTAGCCACGGTTTGTCTTTAACTAAATTAAAAAGTTGACGCTACACCAAATAATTCACCAAAAAGGTGCTCACTTGTACTATGCTTTAGACGCCAATCAGCGTTTTCAGGAAATTTTATATGAGAAGTAAGATCAGCGGTTACCCATTTTCTAAACCACACAATATCTATTTCATCTAAATTATTAATTGAAAAATCATCATTCTTAATGCTTATTTGTTTGTCAATAATGTTAAAATAAATTGCAGATTGATCTACTATATCCATACCGTTCACTCGTAAGTATTCAGCATCATGGAAATCTAACCAGTCAATTACATTATTGGTGGTTTCGTCCATGTTTAAGTCACTAAAAATTAATATCATAATAAAGCTATCTCTTTTAATAAATTAGAGACCGTTCAAAAAAATTGAAACGGTCTCTTTTAAATTTACAACGTGATTAGTTAGAGATTGTAGCAATCTCTTTATCCTTGTCACGAGGACCTTCGTCTCCACACCTAGAATCATTATCTGTTGTGTCAGAACATTGTGTTAAGGTTACAGTGTAACCTCCACGAAGTGCACGAGACTTTGCTTCAGATAGCGATCTGAACATCGGATCATTTAAACTTTCGAAATTCATAATAATATAAATTAAGATGGGTGCCTACTCTGTTTCAAGCTTTTCGGCATACGCTTTGTGAAGTTTTGGCCAAACATTCGATATAATATTAAAAACTATTATTTTTAATTGCAAACAATTGTAAACTTTTTTTTTATAAAAATATCATGAAATTTTGATAATATACGTTTAAGTCTATTTAAAGCACTTTACGTTACCGGTTCAATCATTATGCGTTTTCTATATATTAGAAATTATTGATATTTTTATTATATAAAAAAATAACTAGCTGACTAAAGCTTAATATGGAACTAATATTATTTTATGAAAATGAATTGGAATTATCGTATGGCAGAAATTATAGTAAAATTTAATAATTTGATGTAAATATGGGTCATTCTAGATTTAGAATTAAATCTAATCACCTGCCTATGTATATGAAATTAAAAAGAGCTCTATTAGCAATTTCAAATTTTAGAGGTTTACATTACTTTTTAAATTAACATAATTAAATTTATCTAATAATTACCAATTTTTCAACATTTAAAATCTACACAAACAATAGCAAAATCACTGTTCTTTTTAAAGCTATTTTTAATGAAGAAGTTAATAACTACAAAGTCACGAAAATTATTGTAGATATAAATAGTGAGGATTGTACAACTACAAGTTTCGCTTTAATAAATAGATATGAAGATTTAGGTTAAAATGACTAATTCTATGATTTTCAACAAAAAAAGTCTGTCGCAAAAAATTTGAAACAGACTCACTTTAAGATTCAATTCATCTAAGCTGATATTGATAAGACAGGCTTATCTTTATCAACTTCTGCACGATCTCCACAGAAGTGATCGTTGTTAGTCGTTTGTGTACATGATGTAAGAAACCGTATCCCCCACGAAGTGCTCGAGATTTAGTCTCGGACAATATTCTAAACATCGGATCATTTAAACTTTCAAATTTCATTATAATATAAATTAATATGAGTGCCTACTCTATTTAAGCTTTTCGGCTTACGCTTTGTGAAGTATTGGCCAAACATTCATACCAAATTTAATAAAAGAATCTTAGATTAATTTTTTTATAAATAAAATATTTGCTCGTAATGAATTAGTAAATTATTGCAATAATTTACTAATTCATGTTGCCTCGGTAAAATCCCATGTATGCAAGCATATGCTTTGATACTTTGTATTAAATACAAGCCTTATACTAAGAAGAAATATTAATTTTGCTAGGAGATAAAGTCAATAACAAAGCACATCAAAAAAAGAAGAGATATCAAATATTCACCCTATTCATCTCAAAATTGATTTAAGTTGGTCTATACTACATTATGAATGATGTTGATAATTAATAAACCTAAAAGACTATTAATAATCTAAGAATACTTTAAACTGCCTTTTTGATCTTTATTTATTAAATTCACACTATAAAATAAAAATATGAGGACTTTGAATTTAAATTACCTTTTTAAAGAATTTAATGAACTAAAATTAAAAAATCGTCCCAAAAGAACTTTATTATGAAGGCAATATTAATTTGCTAAATCAAGGAAGGCGTGTGTCTGTTATCGGTTCCAGAAAAGTGAGTGAGCTCGGTAAAAAACGAACAGAGCTTATTACCAAAGAGTTAGTAAAACATGAAATAATTGTAGTAAGTGGATTGGCAGAAGGAGTTGATACTGTTGCACATCATACAGCTATAAACAGCAAGGGAAAGACTGTAACTTTTTTAGGAACCTCATTTGATAAGGTTTATCCTAAATCTAACTCCGGTTTACTAGAGGCAATCAAAACTAATCATCTTGCAGTTACTCAATTTACTAAGGGAAATCTAATTCAAAAAGGAAATTTTGTCAGAAGGAATAGACTCATGGCTCTTTTCAGTGATGCAACAATAATTATTGAGGCTAGTGAAAATAGTGGAACACGCCATCAGGGATGGGAAGCCTTACGTTTAGGACGTCTAGTTTTTTTGATGGAAAATGTCGCCAATGACAAAAACATGACATGGCCTGCAGAAATGATAAAATATGGCGCTCAAGTATTAACCCGTGAGAATTTAGAGGATTCTTTGTATGAAATACCAAGATTTTCAGAAAGGGGTGAGATTGTGATTTAGTATTAAATATAGTCAAATAAGATAAATAAATGAAGATCGCCTAGAGATAATAAAGAAGAACTTCAATAAAAATATCTAAGTTTATAAACGATAAACAAAACGTATGATTATTCATTTCATATGGATAAATGAGTATAGGAAAAAATGTCATAAGTTTTATTGAATATAAATCTTTATGAATACTTAATAACGAAAGATAAATCATCCGGATAATAGCAATTAAACAGCAAAAAGTCGAATTCGAAATTCTCTTATTAGTAGCTTCAATAGACAGCTCAGCATTTTGAATCGTTATTTCATAATATACAAGGCACTGAAATGTTAAAACATTTTCTCTTTTTCTGGCTTAGCATTAATAAAGATTTTGGCTTGTCTTCGACTAAGTAATGAAAGACTCATTTGATTAGTCTAACTAAAAATTTAATAATCTAACCAAAAAAGAACAGGTACTTTTTTATTTTTGCAAATTTTTAGAGGGCTCAAATTTACATATACATTAGTCTCTTAATAAGATAAACTTACTTTAAACCGATTATATGTATAAAATAGACATATTATTTTCGAACAAATTGAGTAATAACACTTTACAATAAATGGAGCTACTTAACTTTCTGAAAATAATATTTGGAATTCTTTATCAATATATGTACTTTAGTTTATGTTTAAACTAAAACTTACAATATTATGAAAAGAAAAAACTTTATTTTAACCAGCTACCTACTCATTTTTGTGGTCTTACTATCGAGTTGTAATAAGGACTTTGATTCCCCAACTATCGACTTAAATCCCGAAAATGTTTTCAACAATTCCATTGGCACCTTAAATAATAAAGGTGAATTCAATAGGTTAGATAGAATAGACGTAAACAAAGTAATTAAATCAGATCTGGATTTAAGTTTCAATAATGAAAATATTGAATTTCAAGACTTTGTTTTAAAGGAAGAGTTAGATGAAAATAAACAGAAACAGTTTTTTTTATCGACAACCAGTACCGATAATAGTGCTAGTGTTTTTTTTCAATTAAATTATTGCAAGATGCAGAAGGGAATTTAATTCTCACTAAGGATACCTGTAAGTGTGAGTCCACAGACTGTCCGAATGGATGCAATGCTTCTGGTGCAGGCTCTACGTGTCGTTGTAGCACTTGCTTTCAAACTTGTACAAAAACGAGTACTTCTGAAGAAGAAATTGCTCCATGACCTTGAGAGTTTAATTCTTTAAATACTTAAAAGGTCGTTATACTGTTATAACGACCTTTATTTTTTATAATCTACATTACAAAAAATTAAGATTTAGCAATATTTAATAAAAAATCTTGACTAATATGTATTGATTATTTACTTTAGCTGAATCTTATATAAGTTAATGACTTTGTAAGGTTTTGGTTGAAATATGGCGGTGGTTAGGGGAACCTCCGCCTTTTTTTACTTCAAATCGATAATGCTGTCACGACCCTTTTAAATAATTTTTCATTATTATAAAACGGAATCTTCATAGTTAGTGTCTCAACATACCATTCAATCCGCTTCTGATCTACATCTAGAGTTTTTCAAAAATTACTCGGCTTTAAAAGCAAGTCCTTTAATTCCCAAAGGAGAGATATTAATTTTAGCTGGTGATGTAGTTCCATTTATAATGATTGATAAGTATATAGATTTTTTTCAGATTCTTAAGCGATCACTTTTTACAGACATACTGGATACCTGGAAACCATGAATATTATGGATCAGATATTAATAAGAAGCCTTTTAACTTTGAAGAAAAGGTCACTAATAATATTACCCTGTTGAATAACTGCATGAAAGAAATAGGTAATTACTATGTTATATTTTCCACCCTTTGGTCAGAGATTGAACACAATAAATTAAATTTAATCAGCTCAGTATTCAATGATTTTAGAATGATTAAAAATGAAAAGAACATGTTAAATGCTGACACATATAATACCTTACACAAGAAATCAAATGAATATATAGCAGGTGAACTCTTAAAATATCAAGGTAAAAAGAATATAGTTGTTTCGCATCACATTCCAACACTTAAAAACTACCCTTCTAAATACTTAGATAGTGAAATTAACAGTTGTTTTGTAAGTGAAAATAGAGATCTTATCCTAAACTATGAGCCGGATTATTGGATTTACGGACATCACCATCATAACACTAATCAATTTCAGATTGGCAAAACAATTTTACTAACAAATCAATTAGGCTATATTCAAAAAAAAGAACATGCAGGATTTAATAGAGCAAAGATAATTCCCCTCAATTTAATGGAATAAATAATCAGTAAATGTGGAATTCTGCGAAGACATAATGTATTAAAATTGTTCAAAATTAATAACTATAAATTTTTTAAAAACTCTCAAAAATCAGCAAAGAATATAGCGATCTTACCTCTGAAATAAATTCAATTGAGGTCGATTTGTAATTAACAACTAAAATAATTTTATATTTTAATTGATTTTTATCCGATATTAGTAACTTAGCATAATAATCTAGAAAGAAAGCATACGCCAAGCTTTTTTTTCTACACTAGAACTCAAACATAATATCGAAAACGGCCCAAACTATGATCTGGGTTCTTTGTAATTATATAAAACTAATTGGTCAAATTCTATATATTAACAATGTTATGCAAATACTACATAAGTAGAACTTTCAAGGTCTGAACTTCCTATGATAAGTTAAACTTTAAATTGGTGCTTTGCTATCCTTTAAAGAATAAGAGTTATTTTTGAGTATGAATGCTTTTAACGAATGTTACTTTTCTTTCATTATCATTTCTACAAGTTGTTTAACTTCTTCATAGTGCAGAATGAGCTCATTTATGTCTTCTGTTTGATCTTGTAATAAGTTAGGATAATTCTAAAGCTTTAATGTCCTTACTTCCACTTATGGACATTGATTTGTCTGAATAATAGCATTCAAGATCTCCTTTTGACCATATGAAAATGTTATTATCTCTAAGGGTTGAAAGCACAGAATTAAATTCTTTTTCTCCAACAACCTCAATAATTTTAGCCTCTTTATTTCCTTTAGTATATCGTAATTGCATAAACTGAATAATCGCATGTAAATCTCCGTTGTCCTTTTCGATTTCACCACTAACAAATTTTTCAAAAAGGCTTTGCAGATTTTGGGCATCATAATTTTTATCTACATTTTTTATCCTTTTATCGATAAGTTCATAACTAATCGGCAAAGCGGTAATTGCCGCTTTAATTTTTCCAACACTTTCAGTAATTGAATTTATATTCAAATGCTTAATCAATTTGGGCACCTCATCTTTAAAGCAATCTAAATCACCTAAAAGTATAAATTGAATGCTAAAGCACTGAAGCATTTTAACATAAATCAAAAAGCTCCCTTTTACCATTGACTCTAGAAACTGTTATGTTTTGATAATCTAATAATTGCTTTGAATCCATGATTTTATCAACGATCGATGGAATCAAATACACTTCGCCTCCTTCAACTAATACTGCTTTATCAGCAAAAAATAATTCTTATTATTACGACCAAAGAAATCTTTTAAGTTCAATGGTAATTTGTTTTGATGTTTCTTGATCAAGTTGTTTAACAACGGAACATTTATTTGTACTATCCTTATAAACTCGAATAATATTAAATGGATCAACATTTTTTAAATACTTTCTACTAAGTGTGTGTTAATAATTAATTGTCGTTCTTGTTCTTCTGAACCGTGCAAAAACTTATCTAATTCGGCTGATATAACTCTTCTCGCTTGTGGATGTAAAAAAAGCTCTGGTTCTTCTGCAATTAGTAGCGAACTATTATTATGATATGTGTTACAATACAAGGAAAATAAAGAAATAATTATTGCACTTTGAATTCCTGTTCCTTTTTCATGTAATGGTCTATCTATTCCATCATTAACAAATAATTGAATGTTTTTAAATAACTCATTAGTGGTGTCATTAATAAATCTGAATGAAATTTCTTTATGGGCAATTGCACCCTCTAAGAGCTTTCTTACTTCTCTAGTGTCCTTTAGAAAAACTTGATCGACAAAATGTTTAATGTCAATTGACTTAGCTTTTATTAATTCTTCGTAGGTTTTATCTTCTTTTGGATGAATACTTTCTTTATTTCCTTCCCATATACCTTTAATTAATTTACCGAACCAAGTGTAATGAACTAATCTTAAGTCTTCTTTTTGACTGCGAAGAGCACTTATAACAGTAGTTGTTATCAGAGAATCTCTTAATTTTTTTGATAGAAAATGTGAAACCCAAATAAAGTTATTTGAATCAACACAAATTAAACCAAATCCTGATTTCTCTTCATCAATTTTGGACTTACTAAAAAATAATTTAATTGTTTTTGCGGAATGTAAAAACAAAATTAATTCATCCGGTTTTTTCCAATCTGTTTTCTTCTTTCTTCCTCCTGGATACTCCCCACAAACTATTGTTTCAGGTCTATTTTCAATATCATCAAGGCTTTGAAAGAAATCATAATTTGCGTGTATTCTTTATTTTCAAGTTTTTTATAAGTCATGCGGAATTTTCTACTCTTGAAAATGCTGTTTGTTTTTAATTTCTTTATAAAGATTCATCAAAATCTCTTCCTGCTAATTCAACTTCCAAATAAAGATTATTAGATACAGTTTCAAATATTTCACCTGTCTCTTCATCAACTGCTTCATAAGTGTAAAAGTCGTTATCAGTAAAATTAATATAAGTTGGAAATTTTTCTCCAATTAGGATTTCAATTCCTTTAATAATATTTGATTTACCCGAGTTGTTTTTACCAACAATAACATTTCTACCACTTTCAAAACGTAATGAAACTACTTGTCTAAGGCTTCTAAAATTAAATGCAGTAAACTTTGAAATATACATACTAGTGTGTTTTTTTATGAAATCTGCTAACTTTTCAGTTTTGAAATGTAGCCGATATTTAATAGTTTCAAATAATTATCTCAAAATATGTAAATTTTAGTTTATTCTATACAGTTTTTAATTATTAACTGAATTAATCAATACTTGAGATAATTAAATGTCATGATTAATTCATACAATCTAAATATCAAACAAGCAGCTAGTCTTGCCCAATTAGCCCAATCAATCTATAATTCAAACCCCTCTAACAAGGAATTAACTTTTATGGATATTACAGATGTGGTCATCAGGATTTTTTTGAGCGATTTGCATAGATTTAAAGTTGAATATTTAATAGTAGGTGGGTTAGCCACAGTTATCTATGGATACATTAGAACGACACCTAATTTAGATTTATGGATAAAAGATTCCTCCAAAAACGAGGCTTAGCTATATAAAGCTTTTAAATCATAGTAATATAGTGTTCACACCGCACAAAGAAATATTAACAAACCAATTTAAATATGGAGGCGCTGCAATCGGATCTGAATGCTTTGAGTTAAACTGTCTAAATTATTTAAAAGCGTTCCAAAAAGAAATGTTTGATCAGTGTTACCACAACGCAACAAAGGTTTCATTTAACGATATTTCAATATCCGTTTTACATCTTGATCATCTTTTGAAAGAAAAAACTACTCTATCTAGACCTAAAGATCTTGATGACATAGAAAAATTGAAAGAGCTTCGAAAGGGAAAATGATAAACTTTAGAGTCCGTAAAATTAAAACCCTAGAAGTTTAAATAATTCTATTTTAGAATAACGATTGATGACAGCTGAAAATACTGCCAAATTAAATCCCACACCCTCAAATTTATTTTAAAATTTTTTAACCCTTGAGGATAGCTAAGGGGCATATCTGTAATTAATCTTTCCCACACCCATTTCAATTAAATCCAAAACGCTCTTCATTTGAATCATTGAAACAAACTTAAATGATTTAATATGAAAGATTTAAAATTAATGGTTTTGGATAAAACGGAACTTCAGGAATTAATATCAAATGCAATTAACCAGGCAAATCTAATAACAGAGGAAAAGCAAGATTCAAATGAAAAACCTATGAATCAAAGAATGGCTGCTGACTATTTAGATATCAGTCAAACAACCATTATAAAATGGAGGAAAGAAAATAAAATTCCATTCGAACAGATACCAGGAACAAATAAGATAAGGTATTACAAATCGCAACTAAAAAAGGTGTTGAGCCGAAATCAGCAATTAGTGCGAAATGCCAAATAAAAAAACCACTACAAATGCAGTGGCCTTATAATACTCTAGTCAGGTATGAATATAAGGCTTATTATAATAATTCACAATTCAATGAGCAATTATGAGTAAAAAGAAACCTGTATTCATTGAAGTGGAAGAGTTTTTAAGTGAAAAATACCACTTCAGAAATAATATAATATCAAATGAGATTGAAATTAAAGAAGTAGATATGGCATCATATAAACCAATAAATGAAAATAATATATATAGAGAAACTTCAGCATAATAATTTTAAGTTCTCTTTAATGAATATTACAGCTCTATTAAGATCAGATTTTGTAGAAAAATTTGATCCCATTAAGCACTATTTCAAAAATCTTCCTGCGTACGATTCAAGAAATGAACCGGATTATATAGTTTATCTGTGTGGCTTTTTAAAAGTACAAGAACCGGAAGAGTTTAAAACTCAATTCAAAAAAATGCTTGTGAGAACAATAGCCTGTGCTACTGTAGAAGGTGTATTTAATAAGCAAGCCCTAATTTTAGTACAGCCAAGGCAAAATGGAGGTAAATCAACTTTTTGCAGATGGTTGTGCCCCCCAGATCTTAAAGATTATTATTCAGAAAATATCTCTCTTGATAAAGACAGTTTGATCAGCTTATGTGAAAATTTATTTATCAATCTGGATGAGTTAGCCACACTCTCTAAAATTGAATTAAATAGCCTTAAAAGCTTATTTAGCAAAGAGAGGGTAAAGGTCAGAAAGCCTTACGAGAGAAAACCCCAATTAATAGATAGAAAAGCATCATTTATTGGCTCTACAAACAGAGCGGAATTCCTCAACGATGAAACAGGTTCAGTAAGATGGCTTTGTTTCGAAATTGATGAAATTGATTGGAGCTATAAAACAAAGCTTAATATCAATGACGTTTGGAAACAAGCATATCACCTATTTAAGAACAATTTCTCCTACGCTGACCGGGAGAAGAAATTATTAAAAATGAGCTTCGTAACAAGCAATTTCAAATATCGACTCCGGAATCAGAACTTATCCAACAATATTTAAATCCAGGCACAAAAAACAGTCATGACAGATTTATGACTGCAACAGATGTGCAAACCTATTTACAACTAAAGTCGAGGCATTGCTAATAGATTAAGTCATATAAGGATAGGGAAATCTCTGTCTCAGCTTGGCTTTGAGAAAGTTCAAAAGTACATGGGAAAATATCAAATAAAAGGATACTACATCACTTTCCTACTTTCTGATAGTCAATAGATTAATAATCAACTCTTTAAGGAAGTAAGTAAGTTAAAAGTAAGAATTAAGTAAGAAGTAATTAAAGTAAGTATAAATCTAAAATCAGAAAAAAATGGGATTTCCAAAATATTTAAAAAATTTACACACAGACATAATTAATTATTACCAAGGTGCACCAAGTACAGGCGGCTTTGAGAATAGTAAGTTCTGGAAAAAATTCGGTCACAGAGACTATCAGTATATGTGGAATTATCAAATTCATCTATTGGCTCGGTATTCACAGTTGGAAAAACTACAAGAAATCAAAAGTTTAAATGATTCCATACTTGATAAAAATCCATATAGTATTCAGAAGGAGTGCTACAGGATAGTATTGAAATGTTTATACAATTATTACGACCGGAAATTTAATAGAAGTTCAAATGAAAGAGTAAATTTTAAATGGTTCATTAAAATTGATTACTCTAATGACAAACCAATTCCAAGGTATTTATGGATAAAAATTAATCCTAGAAACTATGAAAAAGTAAAAGAAATTAATTCATACCGGGAAGAAAAGAGCCAAAAAATTAAATGACGAAAGGGAAAAGATAAACAGACTAAAAAAAAGACCCACTTATCTAAGAAGAACCTTCCCTCCTATCTTGAGAATGTTAATATTTCAAAGAGATAATTTTCAATGTCAATATTGCGGAATAAGTCAGGATGATTGTCTTTCCAATGATATCAATTTAGAAGTACACCATGTAAAAGAATGGGAAGATGGAGGCAAAACAAATTACAAGAATGGAATCACGTGTTGTAGCAAATGTAACAAAGGTTTGCACCACACTAAAAAACTAAATCTTCAGCTACTGAAGGGAAATGTCACCTTTATTTTTTTCCCTTTTGTATCTATAATGCACTATATAATGCAATTATAGTCTTTAATAAAACTAATGTCCATTTAAGGGCAATTAAAGCATATTTTTAATCAAATCCGCGCGCTACCCTACCATGACCCCTTACACTCTTGGAGGATGATAAATTTGCAGCATCTTTCGGGTATGGTGGCGGACTTTATAGTTTTTTGAAAAAGATTTTAGTCATGAGCAATAAGCAATCACTTATGGAAAGACTTAAAAGCTCGCATCCATCCACAAGTAGACGCATGCTTCGATTGGAAAAAGATTTTCAAAAAACAATCTAGTAGGATGATGTCATACAATGTATGCCTAGGTGTACAGTGTATGACATGATGTACAGTGTATGATATGGTGTACAGTGTAATACTTATATTTCCTTATCACTCCATGTATTACACCATACTACATAGTAACTATTGCATTCCCATGTATTAAAATTTCAAAATCATTAATTCTTAAATATTTATTTTCATGACACATATAATTAGTATAATTAACAGAAAAGGCGGAGTAGGAAAAACTACAAGTGCTTTAAATATAGCAAATTATTTATCTAAGGAAGGTAATTCAACTTTATTAATTGATTTAGATCCTCAAGGCAACTTATCCAATTCTATAATTGAAAAGGCAAAAAGTAACACAATATTTACTCTTCTTTTAGAGGAATGTACTTTAAAGGAGGTATTACATGAAGTAAATCCAAATCTTTATCTTATTCCGTGTAATGGTATTTCGCAAGATTTGAAAAACAGTTTGCCGGAGAGACCGATGGTCAATATTTAATTAAAGATTTAATCGATGCCATTTCAACGTTCCCTGATATTCCCAAATTTGAATATATTATTTTTGATTGTCCTCCGGCACTTGGTTTAATTTCAATTAATGCTATGGTAGCATCAAATTTTGTTGTTACACCGATAGAAGCTCAGCAGTTTAGCCTCGATGGTTTAATCCAGGTGGAAAATGAAATTATAAAAATAAATAAAAGACTAAATCCGGATTTAAAATTACTAGGTATATTCTTTACCAGGCATAACTACCAAACTTATCTTAGCCGAGATATGAAAGATCATTTATCCAGTAAATATGAAAAACAATTGCTAAAAAGCTCGATAAGAAGGAATGTGGCATTAGAGGAAGCTCCAAGTTTAAAACAATCAATTTTTGAGTATGCCCCCGATTCAAATGGTGCTGAAGATTATGAAAATCTCACAAGTGAATTAATTGATAGAATTAAAATAAATACAGACAAATGACACGTAAAAAAAGAGAATTTAATATATTTGAAAAGGACAATACTAAAGAGACAATTTCTAAATCAAATGTTGATTACATTGAAGAATCGCAATCAACAAACAATAAAAAAGAGTCCAGTTATATTCGTCACACCTTTATAATTGACCCAGCCGATTTGAAAATTCTGCAAAGTGTAGTCCATAAAATTAAGAGTTCTGGAAATTACGAATACACCCAGAAATTGGCTTTAAAAGAAGCAATTGAGCTTTTAAACAAAAAACACAATTAATTAAATCAACCAGAATAATGATAACATTCGAAAATAAGTTACTAGTGACTAATGATATAAACTTAGCATTAGTGCAGTATGGAGATATAGTTTGTAAGGACTTTATGAAAGCTTTTCATATTTCCATACAATTCAAGAGAAGTGAATAGCGATCTAAATGAAATATGGGAAGATCTACATGCAGGAGGTTCCAATATTGTAGATAGTGAAATTAAAATACATAGATATTTTGAAGCCAAATTCGAAGAAGAAAACAATGGAAAAAAGGTGGCTCTATATTACTTATACTTAAATAATTCTGATTACCTGGAAATGATTATGGAGAGGATTGAATTAGATACTAACTTAGACCAGGATGAGTTTGAAGTTATCCTAGGTAGAGCAATAGCTGAAGAAATTTATTATGCGGTAAATAAGAATGAGCTTTATAAAGGATTAATGCACTTTTTGATAAATCATCTAATTAATCTGATTACAAATCTTAATGAAATAGAAGAGGATATGGATATTGAAGGGGCTATGGGGGTATTGTAGCTTGAAGAAGAAATTAAAGTGCCTCATTTTAAATTACAATCACTAGTCTTAATAAAATCCCCACTAGTATTAAAACAAATCAGGGTACATTACAAATTATTATTTTTTCTAACTTTAATTTCAAAAGCATATAATTCAATTCTTTAATAAAGTATGTCTAATTTCCTTTTAGATGCTGTTTTTTTTTGGGGTATATTTGAAAGATTATTTTCTTAAAACAACAAGGAAAATGATGAACGAAAAGGCAATACATTTAAAAAGATTATGAGCATTAATATTCTGAAACACGAATCAGACGTTTGGAGGACAGCCGATTTACTTATTGGGGCTGGTATAAAGCAGAGTGATTTCCCTAAATACATGATGCCTTATTTTGCTCTACTCATGGTGGAGAGTAGATTGATAAGAGAAGCGAAAAGATTAGAAGAAGAAGTTGGCAAAGACAACATTGATGACTTTGTAGAGATATTCCAGTTAGAAGGTTCGGGGTATAATGATTACCTCATCCGAAAAGGAAAATCACTCAAAGACATTTGCAAAAACGACAAAGCATTTGATTCAGATTTCCACCTGTACTTGAAATCATTCGATCCTGAAACCAAATACTTATTGGGAGTAGATAAAGGAACGGAGGAAGAAAAGTTTCTTGACATTTCGGGGATTAGCGGACAGCTTAAAAAGAAGAGGATCTTATTTGAAACAGTCCAAGCTTGGAGTGAAATTGACCTAACACCATTCAATAACTCTGAAATAACCACACTTGAAGAACACATCAAAAGAAGGTGGGCTGATATTTCAGCAGAAACAGCAGGAGAGCAATACACCCCTGATGACATTATATTCCTTATCTCTGAATTGATTGCCTCCAAGATTGAGGATAATGGTAAGTTCCTGACCATCTATGACCCTACTTGTGGAGGTGGAAACTTACTATTTGGAGTTGAGGATAAAATCAAAGAGAAATTCAAAAGGCCTACTAAGACATTCGGTGAGGACTGGAGCGATAGTCTTTACGCCCTGGCTAAGATTGAAAGCCGCTTTCGGGCTGATTCTGAAATCAAATATGGAAACACCCTGACCAACATTTCCTTTATTGAAAAACAATTTGACATAATAGTAGCCAACCCACCTTATGGTGTGGATTGGAAAGGTTATCAAAAAGACATCAAGAATGATACTACAGAACGTTTTGTAGCCCTTCCATCTATTTCAGATGGTCAGTTCTTATTTACCCAACACATCCTTTACCAGCTGGCCAATGATGGCCTTTCGGTAGTAGTTCACAATGGCTCCACACTTTTCAGTGGGGATGCAGGTAGTGGCGAAAGCAATATCCGAAAACACTTCTTTGACAATGACTGGGTTGAAGCCATTATACAGATGCCAACGGATGAATTTTTCAACACGGGTATCTACACTTACCTATGGATTTTCAACAAGAATAAGCCTGCTGATAGAAAGGATAAAGTAATGCTCTTGAATGCCAGTGAGCTATTTGAGCCTTTGAAGAAAAGTAAGGGTAAGAAGCGTAAGCAGATGAACTGAGACAACAGAGCGGAAATAGTAAAAGCCTTCACAGAGTTCAAGGATAATGACTACTGCAAAGTCTTTGATAAGTGGCATTTCTACTACAACCGCCAAAGCATTATGCTTACCAATGTGGATGAAAATGGCAAGCACATTGAAATGCCAGTCAAAGAAAACAAGGAGGGTGAAAAAGTTGAAGCCAAATCCATAAAGCTAACCCCTTTGAAAATCACAGTTGATTCTGATACTGACCAAATAGAAATAAGTGAATTTGATATTACAGATTTCGATAAAGATAAGTTCAGTAGCCTACAAGACCGCTTTGAAAATGAAGTAAAACCAATGATTGCTGCATTGGACTACAAGGAGCAAAACTTGAAAGTGAGTGCCCAAAAAGCGACCTACAGGTATGATGAGGATAAAGACACCATCATTGAAGAAGTAGCAGGAAAGCAAACCGAATTAGGGTGTGGTAAAATAGTCATTAAGTCAGCTTATAAGAAGCCTACCAAATCCAAAGGAGCTTCAATAGCCATTACAGTAGAGTTATCAAAAGAGCTTCAGAAGGACTATGAGATTATTCCTTACTCTCCTGATGAAGAAGTAAACCTACAATGGATTGCTGATTTCATGGCAAAGTATGTGACCAAACCATTTGAATATCTGGATAATGTGATTGGTGTTGAGATTAACTTCAATAAGATTTTCTACCAGCCTGAAAATTTGAGAGAGGTTTCTGAGATTACTAACAACTTAGACTCTTTAGAAAAGGAATTATCTAAACTCGAACAGTCCTTAAAGCTATGAAATACAATTCATATAAAGATTCAGGAATAGTATGGTTAGGTAATATCCCAACACATTGGGAATCATTGAGAGTTAAAGACTTAGGTGACATAATCAATGGCTATGCTTTTAGCAGTTATGACTTCACCAATAAAGGTGTTAGGGTACTCAAAATAGCCAATATCCAACACATGAAGATAGATTTTACTGATGAAAGTTATGTCAAACAAGATTTATATGACACTCTTAAACAATTTAGGATTCATAGTGGAGATATTGTTTTCGCTCTTACTCGTCCAATTATTTCAACTGGTATTAAGGCGGCAATTGTCAATTCGTCAGATAAGTTACTTTTAAATCAACGAAATGCAGTTTTCAGACCTTCAAAAAGGGTTAATAAAGATTGGTTCTACTATCTATTACTATCAAACAGCTTTATTGAAATTTTTGACAATTACATTGACAAAACAGGAACACAGCCCAATATTTCTGCAACAAAAATTGGTTGGATTAATTGCCAGTACCCAAATCTTTTAGAACAAACAGCAATAGCCGAATACCTCGACACCAAAACCCAAGCCATAGACAAAAAGGTAAGCCTATTACAAAAGAAAATTGGCTACTATCAAGAGTTAAGGAAAAGCCTGATAAATGATACTGTTACACAAGGGCTAAATAAGTCAGTTACTCTTGAACAAAACGAGCTTGGATTCAAAACACCTTCCAGTTGGCTCAAATACAGATTGAAGGATTTTGGTAAGCTATTTAGTGGCTTATCAGGAAAAAGTGGAGACGACTTTAACCAAGATAATAACCCTGACAATAAAGGGTTCATTCCATTCACCAATATTGCAAATAACACCTATTTGAAGAAAGACCATTTAGGTACTGTGGTAGTAGCTGAAGGTGAAAGACAGAATAAGGTAAGAAAAGGAGATATTTTCTTTTTGATGAGTCTGAGGGCTATGAAGATATTGGCAAGACAGCAGCACTGGCAGAGGATATTGAAGAAACATACCTCAATAGTTTTTGCAAAGGATACCGGGTAAACCCACGCAAATGCAATCCTTTTTTCCTCAACTACCTAATGCTATCGGACTATTACAGGCAATTGCTCATTATAGAAGGTAAAGGCTTTACACGTATCAATTTGAAGATGGAGAAAGTCAATGACTTTTTGGTTTACGTCCCAGATTCATTGACTGTGCAAGTAGAAATAGTCCAGTTCCTTGACACTAAGCTTGATAACATTGCCAAGATTATTAAAAACGTACAAACCCAAATCACTACCCTTAACGAGCTTCGTAAAACGCTTATTAATGATGTGGTAACGGGTAAAATCAAGGTGACTCATGAGTAAGACATTCAACATATACTGTGATGAGAGCTGCCATATAGAGCATGACCATAAACCATTCATGTTCTTGGGCTCAATTAGTGTGGCTTACAACCAAGTAAAACTCCATACTGAAAAAATCAAGGAGCTTAAAGAGAAGCATCATTTCTATGGCGAAATCAAATGGACAAACGTATCCAAGTCAAAATTTCATTTTTACATGGAATTAGTGGAGTACTTTTTTGCGACAGACCTGAAATTCAGAACGGTAGGAGTTGAAAAAAGCAGAATCAACAATGAGGCTTTTGGGTCAAGCTATGACGATTTCTACTACAAGATGTACTATTACCTTCTCAACCACAATCTGAATAGTCTTTACAATTACAATGTATATCTGGACATCAAAGACACGCTCAGCGCCTACAAGGTGAATAAGCTCAAAGACATTCTTAATACCAAATTTGGTGTTTTTAGAAATGTGCAAAACATACGCTCTCATGAAAGCATATTAATCCAGTTGGCTGATTTTATGATGGGAGCTATAAGTTACCAGCATAATAATGAAGCAAAAGAGAACCAAGCCAAAGTGCAGATCATCAAGAAAATTCAAAACCATTCTGGTGAGAATTTGATGAGAACCAATTATTCTGATAAGTTGAACCTATTTTTTATTGAACTCCAGTAATCTATGCCATTCAACCTATTAAAAGTATACAATACATTGTTAGAGCTCGGGGCATTCAATGAACATCAGAAAAGGCAGTCATTGATAGGGATTTTTGATCGTGATTTTACCAATAATCCTAATCTGACTTTTATGGAAAAGCAGATTACTCCTACTCCTGTAGATGGTGCTATCGAAATGGCAACACTTTTCACTCATCTCACCACGGTAGTAGTAGACAAGCAAACCAAACGGAGGGAGTATGATAACCATAGAAGTGTACGATTACATTGGGTGAAGTATCACATAGACTGCAATAGGCAGGATAAAATATTGCATTTTTCGATTAAAGAACCCGAAGGTATCAGAACCTACATCTATGATGTCGTTGAAAAATATGTGGTGATCTTAGAACCGCTGCGTAATGGAACAGCTTATTATTTAATTACTGCTTATCATCTCACTGGAAAAGATGCTAAACGGGACAAAATTCTAAAAAAGTATAAAAGGAGGCTAAATGAGATACTCTAAAAATGCAAAAAACGCAGAGCATCTAGGCTTGCGTTTTTCGATTTCCTTCTTTCGAATGAAAGATGAACTCGCAGCAAAGATACAAAATGAATACGGATTAACAATACGTGGGTTTCAAATATCAAACTTACTAATCGTAAAACGCTCATTATGAAAGAATTAGACTTACAAGATAAATACCTCATTCACTTTCTTTGCGAAAGAACTGATGGTCTTCGCTACAAAGAAGCAAAGGCCAACACCGTATCGCCTAATTTCTTCATTATTGAGGACTTAAAGCATTTCATTTCAGAGACGGAGTTGAATAAGAATAATTACAGAAAGCTACTCAAGAAATTCCCAAGCGAGAAAGACCTACTCAATGCCTTCACCCAATTCTTGGATGAGAAAATAAAGTCATCCATGAACATGGCTATTTTCATTAACACCTACAAATCAGTGACTTTTGAAGGTGTAAAGCTGCATTTGTTTTACCCTAGTGGTAGTGAGTTTGAGGAGGATAACCTGTTTGATGAAAATATATTCTCAGTAGTTCAGGAGCTACCCTATACCTTCCGATATGAAGGAAAACAGTATTTCTCATTCCGACCTGACCTTTCGTTCTTTCTCAATGGCATATTCTTAGGTTATAGCGAACTGAAAAGCAACTGGACGAACCAAACGGCACAAAAAAACGGTAGGAATAAAGTAAGCAAAGATTACCTGAATGCAGTCCAGGAGTACTTGACCATTGCAAACAAGAACGACTTTTCGCAAACCATCCGAAAAGACTTCCTGAAAATCTTTGAAAAGGCAATACACATCACCTCAACTGACATTTCAGATACTTTCGTCATTCGAAATATTGCCAGCCTTTTTGATGAAATTAAATACACGGTAGCCAGTGGCAGCTATGATTTTGAACAATATGAAAAGAAGATCCTAAAAGCCTTCAAACCTTACCCACTTAAGAAACAAAGATGCTTCCAAAACCGAGCGATTTGAGGAAGTATTCAAGGCTTTGTATGATAAGAAGATGATAGAGAAAGAAATTCTCTACTATAACTTCATTGAACGTGAACTGATTAAAAAAGAGGGTAGCAAAACCAAAGAGTACAAGCACAATGATGGTTGGCTTATTAGCCCAAGACCAAAACAAAAATTCGGCACTGATAAAGTGCTCTCTAAAATCGGTGAGTTTCTGGAGCATGAGAATCAACCAGAATACTTCATTAAAAAATTAGAGGCAGAACTGAAAGCAAAAGGCATTGGTGAGAATCAGATCAAAGAACTGATTGCAAAACGTCAGAAATACCAAAACAATAAAACCGTTTATTCCCTCCTTTTGCAGTATGCAGCAGGTTTTGGAAAGAGTAATATAATTGGTTGGACAGCACTCCAACTCAAAGACCTACGCAAAGACGGTCTCTATGTCTATGACAAGGTAATGCTTGTTGTGGACAGGCTACAGCTAAGAGATCAATTAGACTCAAAGCTGCATAATATGAATATTCAGAAAGGGATGTTCATTGAGGCCACAGACAAGAAGTCCTTTATTTCTGCATTGAGCAGCGACAAAAGAATTGTAGTAGTCAACCTGCAAAAGTTCACTTCTGTAAATAACATCTTGGATGAAGCTGTTGTCAAGAAGATTTCAACCCTTAGGATTGCATTCCTGATTGATGAAATTCACAGAAGCAACAGCGGTGTACAGCATGAGGAAATGATAAGTGTCTTTGACGAGCTGCAAAGCAGCTTTGATCAAAGTAAAGATTATCAGAAACAACAGACTAAAAAGAACTTGATTGTCGGTTTCACCGCAACTCCAAGCGACCATACATTAGCCCGTTTCGGAGAGTTCAATAAATATGCTGAGTCGGAAAAAATATGGATTCCATTCGATAGCTATACCATGCGAGAGGCTATTGAGGATGGCTATATTTTAAATCCTATCAAAGGAATAGTACCTGTATCTGCTAAAATGTTCTTTGAAGTGCCAGACAATGAACTGGAAGGCTTTCAAGGGGATATGGGATACGGCTTTGAGGAAATACCAGACGATACTGATACAGGCATAGGTGAAGAAGGAAAGAAATATGCTATTCGTAAAAGGAAAATCTATTTTAATACTGAGCGTATAGAAGCCATCTCCAAATTCTTGGTGGAGAGGTTACTATCATCTGTTTACCACAATATCAGAGGTACAGCAAAAGCTATGTTAGCCGTATCTTCTATTCCAGCAGCTATTAAGTATAAAGGCTTTATTGACAAATATTACGCTGAACTCACAGCCCAAAAGAAGTATGAGCGTTTTGCTGATGCACCTATCTATATAGTGTATTCAGATAGTCAGGAACACAGAAGTGCAAGTGGTTTAAACGGCGGAATAAGTGAAGAAAGGGTATTGCAAAACTTCGCAATCAAAAAAAATGGTTTAATTATAGTGGTTGACAAACTCCAAACAGGGTTTGACGAACCAAAGCTGCATACCCTCTTCTTAGATAAAGAAATTAGAGATATTAATGCCATTCAAACCATTTCAAGGGTAAACCGAACCACTAAGTACAAGAATGATTGCAAAATAATTGACTTCTCATACAAGAACGTCAATGTCAAAAACATCAAAGCAGCCTTTGAGCACTTCAGTAATGTAGTGGTATCTGATTTTGACCCATTGGGAGATGAAGAAAAGTTGATTGACTTGTACAAGGAGCTTAACACTCATTCAGTATTCAAAAAGCATTTCCCATCATTCAAAACCTATCATACGACCAACCCAGACATATCATTAATAAGGTCTATTGAAGATGGTTTGGATGAGTATATCAGATCATCAAAGGAAGAGTCAAAGAAACTTAAAGACAAGGTATTAGGCTACTTCAAAATACTCAATCTCATTGAGTTTGTAATAAACTTAGACCCGAAATACAGTGAAGAGTTGCTGGTGCAGTTTTGGCGTAAATACAATATGCTTTACAACCAAATCAATATGCACTCTGAGATTATTGATGATGTAGAGATTTACTTTGATAATCGAATTGGAATAGTTGCGCCAGCAGAGTATAAGATTAAAGAAAAGAAGAAGATTTTTGCTGATCGTAAGGAAAGTTATGATGAAAGTAATTATAAATATAATATACTTAGAGTCATCGAAAAACGCAACCAGGAAGAAGAAGGGATTGGTGAATTAATTGCTGACTTTGAAGGAAAAATAACCGCTCTATTTGAGTTTATTAAGACGGATGAAACAGGTCAGAGATTGATTGCTAAAATAAATGACGATGGTTCTGCATTCTCACAGGATGAGATTTATTCGGACTTTTCTAAGCTCTACAGGAAATATACGATTCGAAATAAGGAATTAGGTGACTTTTTTAAAAGGGAAACAAAAGACAATCTCAACCAATTGTGTGACGATTTTGAAAGAACGCTTGAACCCAACACCACTACCAAAACAATCACAGAATATGCAGATGGTCACATCTATTTAGACACGGAAGATTTTCTATTAGCTGAGGAGGTTTACGAGTCATACAGAATTTTCACTGAATCATTGGGATTCCAGATTACAGATGAAGGCACGTTTGAAAAAGGCTCTTGGATTAAAAAAGGCATAAAAGCAGTTCAGGATTTCTTCAAGAGTGATGAGGTTAAGGATGTTTACGCCAAAGGAAAAAGAAGTCTTGAATTAGTGCATATTGAAAAAGTACAAGCAGAAATTGATGGGCTGAAAGTTGGTGCGGCAGCACAATTACTAGCAAGTGTAAAAGACACGACCAATGTTGCTATGAAGCTTGGATCAATCGTTTTGATAAAAGCTGTAACCAATGGACAAGAACAGACTTTGATATTCGACTTAACAGATGAACAACGGCAGAACGTTGAAAAGAATGGGTTTCTACTTAATCAACCACATGATTTATTGGAATACTTAAACGGCTAAAAACGGAAATGACTTATGGGTATATACGCTAATAAACAAGGCACACTAACACCAATCAAGGAAACACCTTTCAAATTGGAAAGAGAAATTCAATTACTCTTTGAGCAGAACCTCAATGCCATAATGGGGTTGGTTTTGGTTAAATCAGAGTTCTCCATAAAGAATAAGCGTATTGACACCCTCGCTTATGATCCACAATCCAAAGCGTTCATAATCATTGAGTACAAAAAGGATAAAAACATTAGTGTAGTAGATCAGGGATTCACCTATCTAAGTCTGATGCTGGAAAACAAAGCAGACTTCATCATAGAGTATAACGAATCATTAAAAAAACAACTCACTCGTAATGAAGTAGATTGGTCACAGACACGGGTTGTCTTTGTGTCCACCAGTTTTACCGAGAATCAAAAGTTAGCTACCAATTTCAAGGATATTGCGATTGAGCTCTGGGAAGTGAAAAGGTTTGAGAATCTAACAGTTTCTATTACTCCAATTAAGAAATCTAAGTCCGCCGAGAGTATCAAACCAATTACACAGCAGAATAAAGAGCTAAAAGCGGTACAAGACGAAATCAAAGTATATACAGAAGACGACCACCTAATCAAGCCCACAGAAGAAATAAAAGAACTCTACGAACTGTTAAGGTACAGAATCATAACACTTGCAGATGACATTGAGGTGGTTCCTCAAAAAATGTATATCGCTTTCCGAAAGGACAAAAAGAACTTTACATATCTCCACCTCCAAAAGAAGAATATTAAAGTATGGCTTAATGCCAAATGGGGTGAAATAACAGACTCAAAAGGTATCTCCTCAGACGTATCAAATAAGGGTCATTACGGCTATGGTGACTATGAAATTGATATGAAGGACGATACTCAATTGGAATATATACTTAGTCTTTTAAAAGAAACCCTGACCCAAGATGCCTAACCACTATTTCAACATACCCACATTCAATCATCCTCAGGAAGTACAAGCCTTTTACTTCACTGATCCAGGACAAGATAACCTTTGGTTTTTATGAGTGAAAAAAGTGACCTAGATAGGATTATAACTAATCTTCATGATCAACTCACGTGGGCACATCATGATGTGAGAAAAATACATCGATCAGTACTCATTTCACTTTTTATTCAGGTTGGTAAGATATTTACTAAGGATTATGCGACATATAAAAAACATATTCCTAAAGTTCTTGGCCTATTTGAGAAAAACAGAACTACTTCTATCGCAGTTTTAGTAGACACCTTCTTCATGTTGTTTAATCAACTCATTGAGAGAAAGGATTTATTAGAGGTTGATGACTCCATACTAAAAACTAAATATGAGGATGACATTGTTAATAAGTTTTATGCAGCTTTTGAGAAATCACTTTCTAATGGTGCACAAATAAGAATTTCAGATTTTAATTTTAACAAGTCAGATCTGTCAGAAGAAGATAAAAAGGGGTTCATTTCTTTAATCGTAGATTTTCTTCAAGATTCAGCTAAAACACTCAATTGGGATGATAATCTTACCCAACATGTAATGCTCCAGTTAGCGGTTGCAAGGGATCTATTAAATGACCTGGGTGATAATAATTCCTTCTATATTTTAAGTGCAATGGTCCTAGATCGTTTTAGTTCCTCGGAATTTCATCAGCAGTCAAGAGATGTTGCAGAGGAACTTATTATAAGCTCTTATATCGATAAAAACCCACACTTAGGCTATTTCAATTCGTTTAGATGTTACTCCAACAATTCCTCAGCTGTACCGGGTTTACTGTATGCATGCCTTTCACTATTGAGTGCCAAGGAATCAGGTGCTCAAGTTAGTTCTAAATTTGTTAAAGAAATTATTTGGCAAGGTATAAAGTACTTTAGGAATATATCATTACACAATTGGGTTCAGATAATCTATGAATCAATTCCCATTCACATATCTTTTGATGCTTATGAAAAAAGGTCAATATCTCATTCTTATTTTACAAGCCTACTTTTACTAAATCATAAAAATCTACCGTCCCTGATGTTGGATTTTCTCAACGAAAATAGGGAGGAAATATATCAAACTGGCATTCATGATGCATTGCCTTGGCTATTGACTTTATACAATGTGAGAAGAATTTATGCTGATGCTGATTTTAGTGCGACTGGTTTAGGGCATTACCTATCAACCTTTGAAATGATTGTTCCTTCTGAGAAAGTGGCAAAGCAGAAGGCAATTATTGATGGAGATGTCAACATGCTGAAACCAATGTTACGCGAATCTCTTGTAAAACTGAATGAAACACGTAATCCAACAGATATTGTAAATGACAATAGCACGTCAATAAAAATTGCTAGTCGTCTAATAGATCAGGCAATTGAAAAAAAGGATCATGAAGCACTTCTGCTAGCTATGACTATTAAGTCGGACTTTAGTTTCATTTTTACAGAGAAAGACCGTAAGGAAATAGCCCCTTTAGTCGTTCCTGATACTTCAATTGAGTCATTCGAGAAGATTTATCGTTCTGAAATTGAAATTATAAAAAAGTTAGAAGCTCATGGTGATAATGCTTTTGTATGGTTAATTTGTACTGAGAGTAGATGTTACCAATTTAGCTATCTAGAAACTGATTTTCAATATCTTCAATTATCAGGATGGAATTTAAAAGAGTTTAATTCAATTGTGAAGTCAGAGTTCTTTTCTCAATTCTTGTTTGATGATACGGTGAAAACTAGATATGATGTAAGAATGGTATTACCTGAAGAACATATTGAGGAATCAAATAATTATATTCAAAAATTCAATTTTTTCAAACTTGATTTAATCGATGGCACTTTTCCTCTATTCTTGGTAATGGATATGGAATTAGCTGGGTTTCCTCACAATCTTCTATTGAATAAAGAAAGTGATCTTATTTATTTAAATCGCCCAATTGGCAACATTCTTTCAATTGAATGGTATATCAAATATTCGAACCAAGCAAAAATAGATATTGCATTTCCAAAGTCAATTTGGATTCCAACCGAAGGAGGTGATTTCACATTGAATCAACTATACGGAAAATTAGAAGATTTATTAATCGATAAAAACTTCACAATAATTCAAAGTCTTGACCCTGAAACTCCAATAAATACTGATTTAAATATTATTTGCGCACATGGAGCAAATGATATTGCATTGAAACAGGTGATTTTTCCAGATAACACTCCTCGTCTTAATTTAGACAATTACTTGGATACAGGTAAAGTTTTAATTTTCTTTGTCTGTCATTCAGGCTCTACCAGCTCAACTCCATTTGAAAACAGCATATCTTCAATTATTAAAAGGTATATAGCAAAAGGTTACACTTCTGTAATAGCACCTTTTTGGGCACTTCATATAAATATTCCTCCAATCTGGCTACCCGTTTTTCTCCATTCCATAGAAAAAAGGAATTCAATTGTGCATGCTGTCCATCAAGCAAATTTGGCAGTCCATGCAGTCTACCCGACGCTTGCTGCTAGTTGTTGCTTGCATTTATATGGCGATCCTCATATCCGGTTAGATACTTAATCCTACTTTTTCCAATGTGAAGCTAATAGGGTCATTCCTTTGCGCTCCAAACCAACGAATCACCACTTACCTTTAAAAAAATTAAAATTAATAATTTTTGACACAGTTTTGACACAGCCATAAACAATAAAGCCCTGATAATCAGAAGATTAACAGGGCTTTGAGTACCTTGGGCCGGAATTGTATAGTTATAAAGTTCACTTAAATTCTTTTAAATTCAGCACAAATAAACTATTATTATAAGACATTGTAAACTTGAACGGGTTTAAACGAATTTTAACTAATTCTTTGACACCATTTCTGCCACCAATTGTATTATGATAAATATTACTTTCTTCCATAATAAACAGAAAATTGACTCCAATAATGAAGCTCCTATATGGATGACCTTGACATTTAATGGTCAAAGGATTAGGCGATCTGTCAAGAACTCTAAGGTAAAACTTTCGTCATGGAATCAATCAAAATCCAGGGTAAAAAAAGGGTTAGAAAATTCAAAGGGTATCTCATCTGATCTTATGAATTCAAGACTTGAAGAACTAGAGGAAAATATAAGAAAGATAAACAAAGTAGTGCTGCGTGAGAATATCAGAATTACAGAAGATTATATACTATCCAGACTTGAGAATCCTCATACAATTGATGCTAGAAACATCAGTTTCTTCGGGGCATTCGATGAATTTCTTGATGTCTGTAAAAATCATAAAGCAAAGAATACCTTAAAAAACTACACTACCGTTCGCAACTTTATAGAAGACTTTCAAAATTCCAGTAAGCACAAAATAGATTTGGAATTAATTGACTATGATTTCTTTGAAAAACTAAGAGATTATTCATTCAAAAAAAGAAATGTAGCGGACAACTATTTTGTGAAAGTTATTTCTGTACTTAAAACATTTATGAACTGGGCCATTGATAAAAAGTATTGTTCAGCTACAGATTTTCAAAAATTTAGAACTCATGAAAGAGAAACAGAAGTAATATATCTAACCAAGGATGAACTCTTCGAACTATATAATCATACATTCGATTCAAGAAAGCTAGAACATGTTAAAGACACCTTCTGCTTTGCATGCTTTACTGGTCTGAGGTATTCTGATATAAAAACACTTGAGAAGAGTAATATAATTGATGGTCATATCATCAAAAATATACAAAAGACTAAAGAAGTTGCCTCGAAAATTCCGATCAGTAAGTATGCCAAAGAAATATTGAGTAAGTATGCGGAAACAGCCCATTCTCCCTTACCTAGAATTTCTCAGCAGAAATACAATGATTATATCAAAGAGTGCTGTGAGATAGTAGGAATTGATACACCCACAACCTTGGTAGAGTACAGAGGAAATCAATCCGTCCAAAAAACATTACCAAAGCACAAATTAATAACAAGCCACGTGGCTAGAAAAACATTTGTTACCAATTCTTTAATACTGGGCATGAAAGAGTTAGTAGTAAGAAGTATTACAGGTCATAAAAAAGAATCTTCATTTAGAAAATATGTTAAAATTGCGGACAGCCTTAAGCAAACTGAAATGCAGAATACTTGGGATAAATTATAATAAGCAATATAACTCCGCTAACCCACACCACCAATTACTTGAATTAGTGATTGATGGACGGACAAGCATTATAAGCCGAACTGAATTTCATCAAAGTCTGGGGAAGTATAATTATGGGGAATTACTGAATTTGAAAGAGAGAGCTCTTAACTAAAAATCCATTTTTAGAGGAAATGAAACCCCTTTTAAAATTGACAGATTACCAACTAGCAGAACTCTACATTCGTATTACTCAAACATGTGGGATCAAAAAGCAGAAAATATTTATCATGAATGGCAGCAATTATCAAAGGTTGTTGAGCTTATAAGAAAAGATATCAAGCGTGCCTACAACTTAAGAAAAATAGAAAAAGAAAAATATGACCGAGATTGTGATCATTCAATCAATTTATACTATGAGTTAAGTAATATAGGCACTAGGTTACACCAGCTACAAATCGAAGAGAATTTACCTGAAATAAAATTTCCAGCACCACACCTTCATAATCCGAAACTCTGGATCTCAAAAGTTGAAGACATTATCATAAAGGAGGATAATCCGTATTTAGCTGCCTTTTACGTTCGATTAAAATTGGACAGAATACGGGGTGCTAATATTATTGTTTATATTTTAAAACAGGGAAAACCAATAGAAGGGTCAAGACAATACTTCAGAACCTATCCTTTAAAAGAATATATAAAAAAGATGGACCGGTTACTAAATTCTGTTACTAGTACAAAACAAAGAATTGAAAGGGATAATCAGATAAAAGATTTAAAAAACTGTGTTGAAATTACAGATGTCAATACCTTCAGAAAAGGCCTTTTATTCATGACTGAAAAAGAAATATTAGATTTAGAATCTGAAGATATTGATTGGCTAATCTTTTCATTATGCAATAATAGTAAACTTAAAAAGAAAGAAGAGTTTCCTCCGAATAAGCTTTCATTTGATTCCTTAAAAAAGGCAAAAGATTTTAGATCTGTTGTGAAGTACTTTTTTGATAGACAAATATTTAAAATTCATAATAAAGATCATTTTTATGAATTGATGGCAACTTTAATATATACTAACTCTAAGGGTAATTCTCTGTCTGCATGGCGAGAATCATTAAATGAAAAAAGAAGCTCTACAAATTATTTCGCTTTTCATGACGAATCAATCAAATTTACAGATTTCAAATTAGCGATTCAAAAATAAATAAATGTACTTACCAGTACTTTTTTGATTATAAAAACGCTCTTAACTTATTGATAAACATTATTTTAATTTGTATTTAAAAAAAAGACTGTTTTATTATTTTAAAAATCAACTGAATATAGCCGATGTAAATCAAATTAAATCGAGCTATGCAAAAGAACGTATTTATCTCCTTATCCATTGAAGAACTGAAGCAGATTATCATGGATAGTATGGAAGACTTCTCTCCTACTCAGGCAGCAGATATAGGAAATGATGAAATGAATCAAAAACAGGCCGCTAAATTCTTAGGCGTTTCTGAAACCACTATTATTAAGTATAAAAGAGAGGGTAAAATTCCTTATGAACAGCTACCCGGATCCACTAAAGTCAGATTCTATAAATCTGAGCTAAGAAAGACCCTAAGTCAAAATAGACATCTATTACAACCTTCAAGAAAATAAAAAACCACAGAACACTGAGTTCTATGGTTTATCTATTTATTTCTGACAGGATAAAGATAGCTCATAGTTAGACGTGTTCCTAATATTATAAACTATGAAATACAATGATAAATTACCATACATCAGGGTTGGTACAAATTATTACAAGGTTGTACACAAGCCTCTCATATCCGGTGACACTATTGAAATTTTAGTGCTTTGGAATAAGGAAACCATCAAACTCGATCACCCAGGGGTTGACCTAAAAAACGAAATCCCTCAGTATGATGGATTTTGTAATATTCCCAATCACAAGGATTACAAACAAGAAATAGGAAGTTTCCTAAATCGGTACGAACCGATTAATTATAAGCCAAAACCGGGCGAGCATCATACCTTCGATCAATTCCTAAAACATATATTTCAAGACCAATATGAAATTGGTTTAGATTATCTATCCCTTTTGTACCTAAGACCCACCCAACTTCTCCCAATACTTTGCCTGGTTAGTAAAGAGAGGAACACAGGAAAAACAACCTTTCTAAATATGCTCAAGGAAATCTTTGGTTTAAACATGACTTATAATAAAAATGAAGATTTCAGAAGTCAATTCAACTCTGACTGGGCCAGCAAATTAATCATTGCAGTTGATGAGGTTTTATTAGATAAAAGGGAAGATAGCGAAAGGATTAAAAACCTTTCGACTGCTAGAACTTTTAAAGCAGAGGCCAAAGGTAAAGACAGATTAGAAGTTGAGTTTTTCGGAAAGTTCATCCTTTGCAGTAATAATGAAGATAGTTTCATTCAAATAGATCCAGGCGAGACGAGGTACTGGGTTATAAAGGTTAAGCAATTCATAAAAGAAAATGTTTTCTTATTGGAGCAATTAAGAGCTGAGATACCAGCTTTTTTGCACTTTCTGATCAACAGAGTGATATCTACACAGAATACAAGCAGAATGTGGTTTGAGCCTAAGTTACTTCGAACAAAAGCACTTCAAAGAATCATTCATAAAAACAGAAGTCGAATAGAAACAGAAATGCTTCAAATCTTATCAGACCTGTTATCTGAACACGACTCGGAAATTGTCGAGCTGTGTCTTGGAGATATCATACCATTCCTGAATCAATCAGGAGTAAGAAATTGCCAAAGAAGTGACATTAAAGAAGTGTTACAGGGCGCATGGAATCTAGAGCCTCAAAAAAATGCTAACTCCTATGTAAAGTACACGATATCAGCCATGGGTACCACTTCTAAAAACAAATCTAAAGGAAGATACTATACATTAACAAAGGGCTTTGTTGATGAAAAGATGAAAGAAGATGACTAGTAGATATATATACTTAACAATCAATCAATTACAAGATCAACAAAATTTCATCATTAAATCAACAAATATAAGTTGTTGCCTTCTACCTCAACAAATAAAAATTTTGATGAATTATTGGTGAAGGTTTCAGAAGAGAATACCGACTAAAAATCAAAGACTTATAAAAAGCATCAACAAATCAACAAAAAAATGAACTGCACTGAAATTAACAAACTAAATCCCATTGAAGTACTTCAATCCTTCAATATCAACTATGTGTCTCATAAAGGAGATGAATATCTATTTAAGGCACCTTACAGGGACGATAAAAAGCCCTCGCTTTTAATCAATAAAAGTAAAGGGCTGTGGATTGATTTTGGTACCGGCAACAGAGGTACTCTAATTGATTTGCTTATGCTCATCTATGATACCCCGTACGTGAAGACTGCGCTTTCAAAATTCAATGAACATCTGAGCAATCAATCTTTTTCTTTTAGCAAGCCAAAAGAAAAAAGAAAGGAGCCAAAAGCAGCAGTGAGTTACGAAATTTTATCTCTTGAGGCTATTACCTCCCCATCTCTGATAAGTTATTTAACTGACAGAGGAATTTCTGAAGAAGTGTGGAGTGCTGCTGTAAAGGAAATTCATTACCGAAATGCTAAAGGTACTTTCTTCGCTATTGCATTTGCAAATGATTCGAAGGGATACGAAATTAGAAATGCTTTAATGAAACATCCTATATGTTTGGGTAAGAAAGATATTACCACCTATCTTCTTTCTCCTGATCATTTGGTCTTCTTTGAAGGGTTCTTTGACTTCCTTTCCTTCATTGAGTTAGGCTATTTTAAGGGTCAGTCAGTTATCGTGCTCAATTCTGTAGCTAATACCAAGTCAGGATTAAAAACAGCTTTAAATATCATCAAACAAGAGGGTAAGGTGGAAGCATTCTTGGACAACGATGAAGCGGGAACTCAGGCATTACAGGCCATAAAAAATGTATTTCCGAAGGCTATAGATGCATCTCCACTATATAAGTCATTCAACGATTTGAATGAACATCTCCAGGCAGAAAGCAAACGGCAGCGGGGGCGATCTAGATCCTTCTGAAATCACACACATCCTGCAACAGCTCCATTTCAAAGCATAAATCTTTGCGGTGAAATGGAGAGCCAGATGGGTTTACTGACTCTCAAAACTGCGTAATGGAGTAGTAAACAATCTGGTTTTTTCTCATTTAAGATTCGCAAAAAATGGTCCGTCCTAAGAAGCATATTACTAAAAAGAAAACCATAACTGTACACTGTTCAGGAATGGACTATTTACTTATAAAAAACGCTGCTCAAAAAGTAAATTTATCAATGAGCGAGTTCATGCTTAATTCAGGACTTTCAATCAAGCTTGAAACCAAATTTTCTAAAGAAGAAATTGAGCTCTTCAGAAAATTAACTGGTATGGCCAATAACCTTAACCAGGTAGCAAGAAGATTAAATTCAGGAGAAAATCTTTCAGTAAGATGCTTAAAAGATTTAGCCACAATTAGTCAAATATTAAATCAATTCAAATGATAGGTAAAGCAATAATCGGTAACAGCTTTGGTGCCTGTATTACTTATTGTCTAAGAAAAGACAAGTCACCAGAAATAATATCCAGCAATGGGATATTTGCAAAAGATAAGAATGAAATGATTCATCAGTTCAAGTTGGTGAAAAACCTTAGACCTAATGTGAACAGACCGGTCTGGCATAGCGCTATATCCTTTGCCCCGGAAGATGTAGTGGATGATCAGAAAATGAAGCAAATAGCTGATGAATACTTGGATGAAATTGGATTGAAAAATAACCAGTACCTCATGGTACAGCATAATGATACTAATCATAAGCATGTCCATATCATTATTAATAGAGTTGGATTTGACGGCTCCCTTATGAGAGATTGGAAAAGTGGTTATAGAACCAAAAAAATAATGCAGGACCTTGAAAAAAGGCACAATCTAAAAATTGCAGTTGATCAAGGTAATAAAAGAAAAGAAGACATCGCTAATACTATTTCAAATGGAATAAGTAAAAAGAAAAATGTTTCTCAAATAATGCAAGATATTGAAAGTCTTGGGTATAAAGTTCAATACAATAAAACCAAAACAGGCAATATCAGAGGTGTTTCCTTTATCAATAAGGAGCTGGGCATTTCCTTTAAATCCAGTAGCATTGACAGGAAATATAGCTATAGCAACCTGATAAAATTGACTGCCGAAAAATCACTCATGTTTCATTCCAATAAGATTTCAAGATGAAAGAAGAACAATCGCAAATACTACTAGAAGAAATTATTAAAGGGATCGAGGATCTTAAAAAGAATTTCAAAAGACCCGAAGGTAAATCGGATCCAGGTTCTGATGCCTCCAGGCTCCTTGGCATTATTGAAAATATTGAGGATTCAATTATCACCAATAACTATAACCTAAATAACATGGGCAATAGGTTTTCAACTTTAACGGAAACTATAAATGGTTTTGCTCCGGTGAACAAGACCTTGCATCACCACAATCATGTGATACTGCCCGGTTTATTAAAATGGCTTGAACTGATTAAAAAAGGAGTAATGATCTATACATTGACCATTTTGCTTAGTATATCAATAGCTATGAGTTTTTATTGGTACAACCTGCAGGAGAAATACGAGCTTGGATACTATAAATTTAATAGTGCGCTTCTGCTCTCAGTAGATATCTTGCAGGTAGATACAGTATACAAGGATAATGAAAAGTACATTAAGACTACTATTGATTCCATTATTGCTAATCAAGAAAAACAAAAAGAAATCAGGAGCCAATTAGAAAATATTAATAAAAAAGAAAGCCGATTGGCCAAAGAACTTAATGAACTAAAAACTAAACGAAAATAGAATACAAATTCAGGATAAAGTTAGGCTCTTATTCTGAAATACAAATACCCACCGTAAACCATCCCGGAAAATACCGGGACTTTTTAGCCCCGCAGATCCCAATATTTGCTTATTCAGAATAAGCCACTGCGTTAGCCTTCAACATATCCATAATTTTTATTCACTTAAATCGATAATTATGGAAACTAATGCAGTAAAAACATTTAAAAAAGTTGTTGCAGAATTACAGGCAACCTACAATGTAAAAAATCAAATACCTTCTATTAAAGTTACCAGCTCCGAAAATGTAGCCAGCTATATCAGGAAGATTTATCCGATCGATCTTGAAACAAGAGAAGCTTTCATGTGCCTCTACTTAAACCGAGCTAATAATGTGCAAGGTTTCACTGTGATCTCCATTAGTAGTACCTTATAAAGAAAGACATTCAAAAACACAATCAAAAGATGCGGAGCACATTCTTAGATCGACATGGGATGATGAAACTGTAGATTTACAGAATCTTTTAAAATTACCTTTCTTATTAGAGCCAATCAGGTCTTAGGTATACATAACCACTCCTTAGAGGGAATGGCTGGCACTATCGTAGATATAGATTAATTCTGTCAATAGCGTAAAAAACTACATCAAAAGGAATCATTTTAGCGCATAATCATCAATCTGGAAATTTGAAACCATCCAATGCAGATATATCATTAACCAAGAAAATAGACTCTATATGTAAACTACTCGATATAAAACTACTAGATCACATCATCATTATATCAGAGGTATATTTCAGCTTCCAAGATAATGGCTATCTTTAATAATAACTGCTAATATTGATTACCTAAAAAATTAATTCTTTTTGAAGTGAGGCCCAAAACTAAGAGCCTCTTTTTGTGAAAATAAAAAATTGTAACAACAACTATTTAAGGTATTCAACATTTAAAACTTGACTTTAAAATGCAAGCTCCACCAAAATAGTACAGTTTAAAAGTAGACAAATTCTAACTTTAAACTGTACAGATGAAAAAGAGTAAATATACCTCGACCCAAATGGCCAAGAGTCTAAAGGAATTTGAATTAGGCAAAGATGTAGAAACTACCAGAAGAGAATATGGCACTTTTAGTGCTAGTTTCTATAAATGACGGCAACGATATGGAGGAATGAAAGCAGCCGCAAACTCAAAAAAAATAAGCAGCTTGAATAACAGTATGCTAAGCTGAAAGGATGAATGTTGATTTAGCTTAAAAAACTAGAGATAAATTTATTTATCATCTTACGTACGGTTAACATTAAGTTTATTTAAAAATGTTACTCTATCTTTTTCCTTTTGCACATTATATCTATACTAATAACCAATTAACTTATACATAATATGATTTTAACACAAAAAACATCTGCAATCGTTTGCATTTTAATTTTTTATTTGCCAATTTCATGATACCAAAATTTTATTTATCATGAAACTTATAATTACCCCCATTATTTGTTTATTATTTGTAAGCTCTTTATTTGCTCAGGTCGATATAAGAGGGAGTATTGTGAATACCGATAATGAGAGCGTTCCTTTTTCTCATATAAAATTAATAAATGCCTCAGATTCTTCTTTTGTAAGTGGAACTATTTCCTCATTGGATGGTGACTTTTTGCTCAAGAGTGTTCATTACGGGAAGTATTCATTAATAATTTCAAACGTCGAATACAAAACCCAATTGGTCGATCTTAATGTGACCAAAGAGACAAATGCTATAAACATTATTTTGCAATCTACATCTAATCAACTTGAGGAAGTTTTAGTAGTTAGTGAAAAACCAAAATTAACAGTTCAAAACAATAAATTATCTATTGATGTAGCAAATAGTGAAATTGCTACAGGACTAAATGCCAAACAACTATTAAGTAGGACTCCTAGAATAAACATCGATGAACAAAATAACAATCTCACAATTGATGGTTTGAGTGGTGTTGGTATATTAATTAATGGAAAGGAAACAGATATACCGAGGGCTGTACAATTACAGATGCTATCTACAATTAATGCTTTTGAAATAGATAGAATTGAAATTATTCCTGCATCCAATGCTCAGTTTGGTGCAGAAGGTAATGCTGGATACATAAATATTATTCTAAAAGAAGACTTCAATGAAGGGTTTCAGCTTTTAGCTGATATTACAGGAGGTATTGGTCGTGGAACACACCTTAACTCTAATATTATTGGCGCTTATAAAACTGAAAATTTTTCTGCCTCACTACTTTACTCAAATTATTACAATACCCAGATGCAATTTTCTTTTAATGAGAGATTGAATAAGCTGGCAAGTAGTTCAGTTATCAATACAAGTTTGAGTGAAAGAAACCCTATTCAATTAAATAACAATCTAAAATTTGCTTTTAGGTACTTAATAAGTAAAGGCTTGGAAATTGAGGGTAATATTTATGGAAGCAAAAATTTGTGGAAAATGGATGCTACTACTACCACTCAAATCCAACAATTTAGTTCCACTGTAGATAGCCTATTCGTAACAAATATTAATGAAACGAATTTATGGGAAAACCTATCTACAGGTTTAAAACTAACAAAGAGTATAACAGATGAACTAAAAATTAATATAAATGGGAAATATCTAAATTATCTAAACGAAAATCCATCTGATTACTTAATTAATAAGTATTTCAACGATGATCTCTTTGGAGAAACCACAACCATCAGTAATACCAAATCAACTCCAATTTCCATTTACAGTGTTGCGTCATCAGTTGAAGGTAATCACAAAGATCGTATAAATTACAATTTTGGAGTCAAAGGTATTTCCTCGACTTTCTCAAATGATGTAGCCATCAAAAGTAATAGGGAAGCTTTTGGTTTTACATCTAAGACAATTTTTGATGAAACGATACTTGCTGCTTTCCTTCAATCTAATCTGAAGTTGGTTGATAAATATGATATTAATTTAGGAGTAAGGGTAGAATCGACTAACTCGGAGTTAAAAGATCCAAATCAATTTACTGGATTTAACCGAAATTATACTTCCATATTTCCCTCCATTTCTTTGGAGAGAGAGATGGATAAAAATATGAATGTGGGAGTATCTTATAGTCGGGGTATTGAGCGACCAACGTTTAATGATATCGCACCCTTTTTACTGTTTCTAGATGAAAACACCCTTTTTACTGGGAATTCTAATTTACTGCCTTCATTCGCTAATAATTTCAAAGCTTTTTGGCAATATTTAGATTATAATGTCGCTGTATCTTATTCTCAAATTGAAAATGCAATATCAAGATTTCAGTTTAGTTACGAAGAAGACACCGAAACTCAAATAATATCTCCCCTTAATTTAGAATCTTATTCAGTTCTTTCAGTGAATTTATTAGTGCCACTTTATATTTCAGATTGGTGGAATGTGCAAACCTCGTTATTGGGTCTACACCAAGAAGTAATTGGGAAGGGCAATTCTTTTAGGAAAAGTAGTTTCAAATTTACTCAAAGTCATAGCTTCAAACTTCCGCTAGGAATTTCTATGGAGATTTCTGGTTTTTTTGATAGCCCTAGATTAGATGGTTATAAAAAAAATCGGCAGGTATACGGCGTTGATGTTGGATTGTCCAAAGATTTCAATAGGGCTGGGTCGATCACCTTATCCATAAAAGATATTTTTAATTCAATTGAGTACTATTCTACTGCTGAAATTGAGAATGGAAATGTACGGGTTTTGAATGGTTATGATTTTAGCCAAAGAACTATTATGGCTACTTATTCTCAAGTTTTTGGTAACAGGAAACTGCGTAGTTCTAAATCGCAGCAAGATTTCACAGAAGAAGAAAAAAGAATTAAATAAAGAATCATGTACGACAATTGTAATGTAAATATAGATAAGAACGATATACTTCAAGTTGTAGAAAGTATGAATGGTAATTCTATATCAGGAAAGGGTCCCTATGTGGAGGAATTTGAAAATAAATTAAAGTCATATTTTGGATCAAAATATATTCTAACCTGCAGTAGCGGTACATCCGCAATTCTAATGGTCTTAATTTCGGAAAATGTTCAATCAGGTGATGAGGTTTTATTGCCTCCAACTGCACCAATAATGACAGTTCTGCCCATTTTACACTTAGGAGCAAAACCAGTCTTTGTAGATACAGAGTTGAATAATTTCAATGTAAATCTCAAAGACTTACAAAGTAAGTTTTCGCAGAAATCGAAAGTGTTTATAAATGTCCCAATGTGGGGATATGCTAATAATGTCGATGAGGTGGTTAAAATTTGTCATGCAAATGGGGTGAAAGTTATGGAGGATAATTCTCACTGTCATGGCACAAAATTATCATCAAGTTTACTCGGTACATTTGGAGATTATTCAATATTTAGTACTCATGAAAGAAAATTGATTTCAACTGGTGAGGGTGGATTTATCATTTCACAAACTTTTGAAAATTACGACAAATTAAAGGAAATAAGATCTTTTGGAGAGATCGTAAGAGATAATGGTGATCTCACTAAAGGTCAATATGGTTTGAAATTTGGATTAAATTTCAAATTAAGTTCTATAAATGCTGCTTTAGGCATATCTCAATTAAGTAAACTACCTAGTAAAATTTTAGCTCGAAAAGAAAATGCTAACACACTTAGAAATCTACTATCTTCTTACTCAAATCAATTCAAAGAATTAGATTACCATAAAGATTCTGACAGCAATTATTACAGTATTGTTTTTGTTTGTGAGCATAAGTTAAGAAATAAAATAGAAGATCATTTGAAATCAAATGGTATAATTTCAGATCCTTTAAGATATAAATATTGTCCACTATATAAATTCAAAATTCTCGAAGACTTTTCATCTGACTGTAAAAATGCTGAACATTTGATTAATTCAGTTTTTACTTTACCAGTTCATGAAGGCCTAAGTCTATCTGATTTCACTAAAATGAATAATATAATAAAAACACTAAAATGATGATTAAACAATTTACAACTAGTGTCTTGACTTTTAAGAAAATTGACGAAAAGTGGTTAATTCTTTTGATTTTTCATAAAAAGTTCAAAAAATGGATGGTTCCTGGAGGACATATAGAAAATATTGAAAATCCATGTGAGGCAGCTATTAGAGAAGTTAAAGAAGAAACTGGTATTGAAGTTAAGCTTATCACATTTAAGCATTCTGATATCCTTAAATCTTTAGATAGTGAATGGCTTCTCCCTCCGGAACATCTCTTTCAACAAGTTATACCCTCAAATAAGAAAGAATCGGAACATATTCATTTGGACATGACCTATGTAGCAGTGCCTCAGGGAGGTGAACTAAAGCTTAATGAAAAAGAAACAAAAGATGTTAAATGGTTCAGTGTCAAAGATATATATCAGTTAGATATGTTCGATGGTACTTTGAAATTAATAAATTATACCTTAAAACAATTAAATAATGGAACCAATGAAAATCAACCGAAAAAAATTGAAAGTAGGATTAATAGGTCTAGGTGAACAAATGACTGATAACTTACTACCTAGTTTGTTAATTTCAAACAAGGTTGCTATCGAGTCAATTTGTGACATAAATGACAGTATTTTAAGTAGCTATGCCTTTAATTTAAATTTGGCAGAAGATAGGATTTTTAAGAGTTATGAAGAAATGATCAATAAAGTAGACCTAGATTTAGTAATTATATCATCTTACCCTAATGTACACTATGAAGCAGCGAAAAAATGTATCCAAAATAAAATACATGTATTTGTTGAAAAACCTCCTACAAGAACTAAGAAGCAATTACAAACTTTAATTTCTCTAAGTAAAGATTTTAAAGCTAAAACAGGGGTTGGGATGAATTTTAGTTTTACTGATGTTAATCAATCTTTACAAGAAGTAATTAATCATCCAGAGTTCGGAGATATCGACTACTTATCGATAGAGCACATTAGTAGTAAACCCACAACTCCATTTTGGAATTTTGATTCAATAATTGAATCATTTTTATTAGCTCAGTTAATTCACCCTCTTAACTACATAATAAGTATTGCAGGAAGCTACAGAAAAATAAACGTTTATCGTTCAAAAGGGTATGTTCCTTTATTCACCAATATTGTTATAGAGTTTGAAAATGGAACTATTGGAACTATTAAAAGTGGCTCATTTTCCCCAAGGTTCAGACATGAAATAGAAGTTATCAGTAATCGCGGAAATATGGTCAAGATTAAAGATTTAGCAAATCTAGAAATACATCAAAAAACTAACCCAGCACCTTTTAATATACCTATTAAATACTGTTCAACATTAAAAACTAGAAGCCCCTTAAAATCTGGCTATTCTTCAGCAGGTTACAGTAGAGAATTAGATTCTTTTATCGAATCTATTCATAACGATACTAAATTCCTGCATTCTTTTGAAAGCATGCTGCCCACTTATGAAGCGCTTGAAGATATTTTTGAAAAAATGATCAAAAAAGAAACAGAATTCTCTATTGTAAATCGATATACTGGATCTATTCAGGTTAAATAGTTATGAATTATATAACAGAAAAGTATATAGCTAGTGACATTGATTATGTTGATTTATTTGAAAAAGAACTATGCTCTGTCTTAGAAACAACAAATGTTTTGTCAGTCTCCTCTGGAACAGCAAGTATCATAACAGCTCTGTATTCCTTGGGAGTAAAGGAGGGTGACGAAATTATCACTTCTCCTCTTAGCCCTTTATGTACGGCTTATCCAGTTCTACACTCTGGGGGAATACCTGTTTTTGCAGATTTGGAAAACGATTCATTTGGTTTAAGTATATCTTCTGTTAAAGAAAGATTAACTCCTAAAACTAAGGTAATATTAGAAGTGCCTATGTGGGGATACCCTATTAATGCCGAGAGGATGAGAACATTTGCAAAAGATAATGGTCTTTATTTAGTATTTGATTTGGCACATTGCCTTGGAACTAAATTTGGCGGCTCCCCTTTATCTAAATATTGCGATATAGCTTGTTTCAGTACTCAAAAGAACAAAATAATTTCCACTGGAGAAGGAGGGTTTTTAGCTACTGATGATAAAAGTATATTTAATAGAGCCCAGAAGTTTACAAAAATGGGCCACTTGAATGGGATCGACTTTGGCATAAATTTTAAAATGAGCGCAATACAAGCGGATCAAGGTTTAAAAAACCTGAAAGCTTTAGGCGATAATTTAAAGCGTAGATATATGAACAGTCAAAGAATAAAAAGTTTACTTGATAATGATCATATTAATCCATTTAAAGAAATGAAGGATAGCGAACCAAGCTTTCAAAGATTGATTGTCCAATCATATGATTCATCAAATAAATTAGCTGCTTACATGGATAAGAAAGGAATACCTTCTGATATTATCCAATATGATGCTAAGCCACTTTATGACTTTCCTATACTCAAAAAATATAAAGCGCATTGCCCTATCGCTGAAAAGCTAATAGAATCTATAACTACTATTCCAGTACATTATCAATACTCAGATGAAGATTTAAAATACATTGCAAACATGCTAAACCAATATTAAATATGGAAAAAGATACCGCTATATACATAATCGCAGCTGATGGTATTAAATCTCTTCAAACAGGAGTAGGAGTTATCGTAAACTTTATATTTGAGTCATTTAATGAACTAGATATTTCAAAATTAGACAATATCCAACTTAATGCGATATGCCCTAAAATTAATACAACTTCAAATGATTTTGTAAAGTATGCTTATGACATCACTTTGAAATCGTGTTTGCAAGCTGGAGGTGAAATAATTGAACTTGAACGTAACCTTAGCGGAAAGACTTTAAATGAGGTTTGGAAAGGAACAAGGACAAAAAGTTCTGTAGAGATATGGGAAGATTTATGTATTGAAATCAGTTCCATAATTAGTTCAAAACAAAGCGATTTTTCAAAAATTGTTATAGTTGCTCATGATACGCTATTTGTAAATCTTGCCTCGTACTTAAATGATGACATTCTTTTTTGTTGGATTCCTCATAGCCTTGGAACTTTATTTAAATCCCCAGACCAAAATGTTAGAATCGACTATGAATTTGAAAGTATTTCTAAATTTTCTGAGCATAATCATATGATCGGTTACATAAGCCATCTAACTAAAGACCATTTAAAAACTAATTATCATTACAAATCAAATTTAATTTCATTTTATTCAGGTATATATTTTGAGTCGTCAAAATATAAAATAAAAGGTGATAATTATTTTTTGAAAAAGTATAATATTCCTGCAGATAAAAAAATAATTTTAGCTTGGGGTAGGTGCTCTTTTCAAAAAGGAATTGATATTGTTTTAAAAGCTTATATAAAATTAATTAACGAAAACACAACAATTCGCAAATCGTATCATTTAATTTTAATTGCCCCGGTGGAGACCAGCTACGACAAATATCTAGAAGAGGTCTTGCAATATGTAAATTCTATTCCAAAATCTGCAATTACTTTTGTAAGTTATTTTCAGCATAAGTTACAGTATGAAATTCTTGCCTACCAAAATACTGACTTAATACTATTGAATTCAAGATATGAAACATTCGGTTTGACTTCAATCGAAGCTCTTAATCTCAGTAATACAAATAGCAAAATAATTTATTCAAACCTCCCGACATTTGAAGAAGTTTTAAAATCATCAAATAGAACTTATCGATTGATCCAGAATTCATTTGAATCTCTATGTGATTTAATTTCTGAACTTTCCGAGCCACATGAAGGGCCAAATAAAACTGAACAAGAGTGTTTTGCAGTCCAAGAATATCAGAACAGATTTTCTTTTACTATAAATTATAATTCTGGTTTCAATAATTTACTTAAACTTTACCTTAATGAAGGATAATATTAAATTGATTTCCCTAGATTTAGATGGAACTCTTTTACGATCTGATGGAACATTGTCTGCATTTACCGTTGCTACTCTAAAGAAGTGTAAAGACAAGGGATTCACTTTAGTTTTTAATACCGCTCGCCCAAGAAAAATAATTCCTGGATTTCTATTAAATGAATTTAATGCAGATATCTGGATATTTTCTAATGGGTCAACATGCTTTCACAACGAAAAGGAACTATTTAACTATACTTTTCCAGCATATGAGGTACTAAATATTATTGACCTAATTGCCTCTAAATACAATGACCTTTTTTATTCAGTTGAATCTGGGGGTGAAATTTATTCATCCTTTAATTGTGAAATTACTTGTGAAAAATATTTTGCTGAAGTAATACAAAGCGAATCTCTCAAAAATTTATTTATTAATAAGCTGTTAATAATCTCTGAGAATAGGAATTTTCCAATAGACCAAATTACCATCGACAGTAATAAAAAAATACTAATAACGGAGCATGGCAAATATGTTCAAGTAATGGACAAATCAATATCAAAACTATTTGCGATTCAATGCATTTGCAAAGAACTAAATTTAAACATCCAAAATGTCCTTTCTTTTGGAGATGATTTAAATGACTTAGAACTGCTTGAGGCATCTGCGATTGGAGTTGCAGTAGATAATTCATTTGATAATATAAAAAGTAAAGCTGATTTTATTACGAAGTCCAATAATGAAGATGGAGTAGCTATTTTCTTAGAAAAGTATTTATGAACTGAGAGTAAGTGGACAAAAGTAATTACAAGAAATTTCTGAAAAGCACATTAAGATTGGCAGTGCCTATAATGGTCGGTAACTTGGGAGCTATTGGCGTTGGAATTGCTGATACAATGATGATTGGAAATACGGGGGTAGATAATTTGGCTGCCGTTTCTCTGGGAAATAGTGTTACTTTAATTTCTCTATTTTTTGGAATTGGCGTTTCTATTGGTGTCACTCCAATAATAGCTTCTCTAAAAGATTATTCAAATATCAAAAGTATCTACTGGACCAGTTTTTTAACAAATATTTTTTTCGGAATATCTTTATTCGTACTTACAGTAGTCTCTGGTTATCTTCTATTTTTTTTAAATCAGCCTGCCCACATAGTAAGATTGACGATACCATATCTTTTTTTAATAGGTTTGTCATTTATACCATTCATGGCCTTCCAAACTTTTAAACAGTATAGTGAGGCTTTATATCATACTAAATTTACTATGCTGGTTGTTCTAAGCGGAAATACAATCAATATTATACTAAACTATCTTTTAATTTTTGGAGAGTTTGGTTTTCCAAGACTTGGTTTATTAGGTGCTGGTTATGCTACTTTAATTTCCCGTGTCTTGATGGCCTTGTCGATGTATTTATATTTATACAAAGTGAAATGGAATTCCGCATATTTTGCTCAAAAAAAACAGTGGAGTCTAAATATGGCAAAAAAAATATTGAATATCGGTGTCCCATCAGGTTTTCAATTCATATTTGAGGTTGGCGCCTTTAGTTTTGTATATATTATGGTTGGATGGATCGATGTTAATTCATTAGCCTCACATCAAATAGCTATTAATCTTGCCGGTATAAGTTATATGGAAATAACTGGGTTAGCCGCTGCTTCAACTGTAATTATCGGGAATGAATTTGGAAATAAAGATTATAGAAGTATTAAAGTGGCTGCATTCGCTTCCTTTTCTCTAAGCTTATTTATAATGAGCCTGTTTTCGATTCTATTCATAACCGCAAACAATTTTTTACCATTGCTCTATATTTCGGATGTTGATGTGATTCAAATTGCATCAAATCTGTTAATTATTGCGAGTTTTTTTCAAATTTCAGATGGTTTACAAGCTGTAGGTCTTGGAATTTTAAGAGGTTTACATGATGTTAAAATACCAACTTTAATCACGATATTTTCATATTGGATTGTTGCAATACCTGTCGGGTACATCTTAGCTTTTAGTTATAAATTAGGGGTTTATGGCATATGGTATGGCTTATTAATAGGCTTGACCGTTGCAGCTTTTTTACTAATTGTAAAAATATTTCATAACTTAAATACCAAAATTCGTACCGTTACAATTCCTAAGTAACTTACTACTTTCATCCGCCTGATAGTTGATGCTAGAGAAAAACTTTCTGTATCTTAAGTTTTGGCAAATTATATGATTTCTGCCTTTTTATTTATTCCAACCATTTGAAATGATTTCTCAAGTTTGCAAATTGAGCAATTAACCAATTCATAATTTTGACCATGCTCTTTTTAAATAGATCATTACTATTTGTTGCTTTAATTTTTCTTCCCTTTTGTGCGCTTTCACAGCAAGGCACCGTTCTCTATATTTCAGATGGTGATACGTTTCATTTTGTAAATAGTGAAATAAGAGAAAAAATTAAAGTCAAGTTGGCCGAAGTGGATTGTCCGGAGAGCACACAATCTTATGGTCTGGAGGCTAAACAATTTGTTCTAGAAAATATTAATAATAAAATTTTCCAACTACAGGTAAGTTCAGTTGAACAATATGGCAGAAGTATTGCAAAAGTTAATTTTGATGACATTAAAGACCTTGCTAATGAGTTGGTAAGATATGGAATAGCTTGGCATTATAAACGGTATTCCAACTCTAAAATACTTGCAGAATTAAAGACTTAAGTGAGAACGAATTAAAGTAGTACTATGGAAATAAAAAGACCCAATGAGGCCCTAGCTATATAGAAGAAGAAAATAAAAAATGTTGAAAATATAAAAACTAAAATTTCAGAATTAGAATCTAAGCTTACTGGAAGTATGATTGAAGATATGGATCAGCAAGAGGCAATAAGGAATTCTTTTTTAGGTCAAAAGCAGGCAATTTCTTAACATATTTTCGAGCATTACATTGTGCCAAAACCTTTCCCAATTAAGTAATTATCTATACTTTGGGTTTTTTGTTTAGTGTATCAATTACTGATTCGATTATTTTCAATCAAGAGAAACAAAAAGAAATCAGGAGCCAATTGGAAAGTATTAATAGAAAAGAAAACCAATTAGCCAAAGAACTTAAAGAACTAAAAACTAAGCGAAAATAGAATACAAATTCAGGATAAAGTTAGGCTCTTATTCTGAAATACAAATACCCGCCGTAAACCATCCCGGAAAATACCGGGACTTTTTAGCCCCACACAGCCCAATATTTGCTTATTCAGAATAAGCCACTGCGTTAGCCTTTGACTTATCCATAATTTTTATTCACTTAAATCAATAGTTATGGAAACTAATGCAGTAAAAACATTCAAAAAAGTTGTTGCAGAATTACAGGCAACCTACAATGTAAAAAATCAGATACCTTCTATTAAGGTTACCAGCTCCGAAAATGTAGCCAGTTATATCAGGAAGATTTATCCGATCGATATTGAAACAAGAGAAGCTTTCATGTGCCTCTACCTCAATCGAGCCAACAATGTGCAAGGTTTTACAGTAATTTCGATTGGAGGCATAAGTGGAACAGTTGCTGATCCTAAAGTGATATTTCAACATGCTTTATTATGCAATGCCTCAAGCGTCATTTTAATCCATAACCATCCTAGCGGCAATAAGCGACCTAGCCAAGCAGACTTACAACTTACCGCAAAGTTAAAATCTGCAGGCGTATTTTTAGATCTACCAGTCCTTGATCACATCATATTAACTGTAGATAGCTATCTAAGCTTTGCAGATGAAGGCCTCTTATGAGGCCTTTTTTTTATTCTAAGGCATAAAATCTAGGAACGAACTTAAGAATTGAAAAAGATTAGTAATTGACAGATTACAAATCTCAATAATTATCAAGATTTACGTCTAAGGTATATTTCTTCAGCATTTGATTATAAGCGTAGTTTTTGGCTTCTTGAATATCAAAATTGCTATACTTTTCTAGTTCCTTCAACGGCAAATCTTCATCGTTATACTTTCTTAAAGATAGCATAATCTCTTCATATAGTTCGGACTTGGATGGTTCAAACGAATAAGCGAATTTTTCTTCTTCCATGAATTGATCAGTTTTCGGAGGTTAATATATATATATATATTTATATATAGGTATCTATATATACCTATATATAAATATACGGACCCATTTATATAGATTTATATTTATATTAAAATATGTGTACATGAAGATGTATTTATATCTCTGGTTATTTATATACTTATACAGCTATATATTTGCTTAAATATACATTTATGTATTTATATATCTACCTAATTAGCTCTAAAAACCTAACCAGTAATACTTTAATGGTCAGCCTCCCCAACACATACGAGAATAACAGTATTTCCTCAAGTAGTGTTTTAGGTAAGTAAATAGTGATAGCTAACAAAATATTGGACTTGGGTTTTGAACTTTAGGACTTTGCAATTATATTTATACTATCTTATATAAGTTAATGACTTTGTAAGGTTTTGGTTGAAATATGGCGGTAGTTGGGGAACTACCGCCTTTTTTGTTTATTATTTATTCGTTTTACCTTTCAAGTTCATTGATGAAAAAAATAATCTTATTTGTACTTGCGCTAGTATGGACATTGAATGCTAATTGCCAAATCAAGTTAAACGACTTTACAGAAGCTTCCATTTATTTTGATGGGTTATTTAATGAGGAATGCAGTCTGGATGAATATGGTAATGTTGTAATCAATATGGGGTCTGCTTCTTCCGGAAGATACAAGTTCAGAATTACTGATGTAAATATTACCATGGAGAAAAGAAAAGAAGAGCCAGGCTGCGCAGATGTTTGCCCTGAAAGAATTTTAATTCAATTTAATTGCAAAAAAACAGCATGTATAAATGACCCGGTATATCCAGAGGCAGATTATAAAGGTGAGGAAGGGACAATTGCTCTTTACGATCTACAAAAGGGTGAAAAAACATATGAATATCTTGTAGAATTACAAAGGCTCATGAAAGAAGGATAAAGTATGACAGCCACTTAGTGATAAATGCTTTAAAAACAATAAAAATCCATTAAAAATCACATAAAGACATAGCGGATATAATGAAAACCTTTTAGTTATTATCCGCATGTTGAACTAAACCGTTTCTTTGAGGAAACGGTAAAATGTAGGATGATTAAATTGTAATGGTAAACAAAAAATTACCATTATGAAAAATCAAGTTAAAGACAGCACGATTGATCTCTTAAAAAGAGAGCTAGAAATCCGCAATTACAGTTCGAGTACAGTAAACACCTATTGTTCTCTGATGTCCCAGATGGTAAAAGTGAGTCAAGTACCATTGGAGTCGACAAGTGTATCACAGTTTAAAGATTACCTTCACAAGATAGTATTTAAGAAAGGTCTATCAGCTTCCACTGTTAACCAGTACATCAGTGCTTTTAAAATAGTGCAAGCAGATGTTTATGGCAGGGAATGGGAGGATTTTAAGATGAGACGACCCAGAAGATCTAAGAAGCTTCCGATTGTACTCTCCATTGAGGAAATGGAAAGGCTTATCAATGTGAACAATAACTTAAAGCATAGAGCTATCATTATGCTGGCTTATTCTTCAGGGCTTAGGAGAAATGAGGTGCTTAACCTGCTGCCTGAGCATATTGATTCAAAGCGGATGCAAGTTCGGGTATTACAGGGTAAAGGAAAAAAAGACCGCTACACATTGCTTTCCCAAAAAACACTGGAAGCATTGCGTCTTTACTATAAGTATGAAAGACCTCAAAAGTACTTATTTGAGCCTAACAATAGAAAAGGGCAGCGTTTGTCAGCAACTACTTTAGCAAGAATTGTTAAAAACAAGCTTAAAGATGCCGGCATCAAGAAAGCAGTTTCATTCCATACATTACGGCATACATTTGCCACACACCTGTTAGAGGATGGTGTGAATTTAAGGCTTATACAGCAGTTCATGGGGCATACCACTCTTAAAAGCACTACAGAGTATTTACATCTTACAAAGCCGGACCCTGGTAGTGTTTCTTCCCCATTAGATATAATGAAAGTTTAAAGATGGGCAAATGGAAAACAAAAGACAGAAAACAGAATTGGCTGATATTTTCAGTGAAAATGCTTCCTGTTATTTGAAAGCCGTAAAGCTCTGCCCTGTACAAAGGAAAGCATATAAAGCTATTACCCAATGCCGAAGTGCATCATTGGGAGGACATATCAATAGCTGTGATAATTGTGGACATCAGGAGCAGGCTTATAATTCATGCCGAAACCGGAACTGCCCAAAATGCCAGTTCGTAAGAAAGGCACAATGGGTTGATAAACTGGCTTCAAACCTTCCTGCTACCAAGTATTTTCATTTGGTATTTACTGTACCTCACTGCTTGAATAAGTTGTTCTATATAAACCAGAAAACAGCCTACAGTTTGCTCTTTAAAGCTGCCGGTGAATCTTTGATGCAATGTGCCCGGAATCCTAAATACCTGGGAGCTAAAGCAGGAGCAGTAGCGATATTACATACCTGGGGTCAAAACCTGAGCTACCACCCGCATATCCACATGATTGTGCCGGCAGGTGGATTGACCGAAGATGGAAGTGAGTGGATACCCTCTGCCCCCAAGTTCTTCTTGCCCGTCAAGGTATTGAGTGCTGTATTCAGGGGTGTTTTACTCAAACTGTTGGAAAAGGCATATGAAAACGACGAGCTTATTTTACCAGAAGGCACCAATTTGATGCCACTCAAACAACAGTGTTACAAGACCAAATGGGTAGTCAATAGTGAGAAGCCCTTTAAATGTGCAGATAATTTAATTAATTACTTGGGCAATTACACACACAGGGTAGCCATTAGTAACGATAGAATAATGAGCCATGAAAATGGAAAAGTAAGCTTTTCCTACAAGGATTATCGATGCGGTGGTTTGCGCAAAGTGATGAAATTGGAAGCAGGTGAGTTTATAAGAAGGTTTATGCAGCATGTACTGCCTGAGGGGTTTTGTAAAATCAGGTATTTTGGGTTTATGTCCTTGTCCAACCTTAAACAAGCCAGGGAAGACTGTAATTATATCATTAATAAACCTACATACTTTCCAAAATTAGAAGGGCTTAATGGGATGGAGGTTTTTAGGCAAATAACAGGAAAAGACCCAATTGAATGCCCCAAATGCAAGAAAAAAGGCATGAAGACTAAACCACTGCCCAAAAAGGAAAGGCCCGGATAACACACTACTGAATTAAAAGCTCTTTGAAAGACTGTACACTTTACCGGTAGCGAAAAAAGCTACAACAGGAAAGGTACGCCCCATTAAACAAGCTAAATATGAAAGCTAACATGGCAGAATATCAGCAGGTAGTCAAAAACCCAAGAATCATTGGGCTAGCATAGGCTTTGGAAGCTAGACTACACTTACTATGCCCATAGCAGGCATCGGCTTCGTCCAACACCGTTTTATTCATCATTCTTCCTGCATCTAATTTTCAGAGCAGAAAAAAAGGTTTTCACCTATTTTTATTTACTTTTAGAGAACGATGAATAAAACGCTATAATGTTGGAGAGCATGACTCGATGAATAGCAGAATTGCACAAATATTAGAGCTCGAAGAGGCAGAGAAGTATGAGGAAGCTTTTCTTCAATATGAACAGCTTGACTTAAAGGAATTTGATAATTGGAAGTACTATTATTTCTATTTGTGGTATGTGAATGTAGAATACTTCCCGTTAGATCTGAGTGAAATTATTCAAAAGCATAAACTAGATGTAAAATTAAAAGAAGTAGCTGAACTTGGTTTTAACCACTTTGGTGAGTTGGCAGAATTTCAATTTTTCGCTGGCTATACAATAAATCTTTTCCCATACTATTATGGTGATTATGAAGAGTGGGAACAACGAGGAGATGAACTATTGAAATCAGCTCATGAATTGGAACCAGATAACCAAATTTTTAATATTTCATATAAAGGCAGTTCTTATGGATCGACCTATTCTTATAATCTGGCAAAACAGAAGGCAACTGAGAAGGTAAAGGCCACATTTGCAGGTAAAGGATTCTTGAATAGATATTTTACAGATGTACTATCGGCCGAATAGACGCTCTTCAACATTCTGTATAACATGGCTGTTTAGTAGGTTATTTTGACTTCAGCTCTTCGTAGAAAGCCCGTTAATCCGCACCTTAGATTGATTTACTGTGTGAAAATAATTTAGTGAGAAAATCCTGCGGATTGCCTCGGTAGTTAACAGAAAATTTCATACTTTTAATCAGCCACGAGTTTATACAGTGGCGTTAAGTGACATTTAATGCAAACGCTCTACAACAAACCCAACTCTAATCAAAAACAAGAGAAATGTTTTCAGGACCACTTAGTCAAGAATTCTATGAATTGCACTTTGATTCTGGAAACATATACGCTTGATCCAGAAGAATTTCAGAATCCATTTATAAATATTAGAGAAATAGAAAAATCACTTCAATTTTTTAACAAACTAAGCTCAAGAAAAAAGGAAAAGGTATTTGATACTTTAAATTCATTACCTGATAAAGTAAGAGTTGCTGAAAGATGTAGTCTTGTTACAACAGACTTTCTTTTGATTGACAAGAATCATGTCAAACACTATATCGAATTTCATGAGAAGCAACATAGAAACCTAAGTGTAAATAGGGAGACTCCTATTTTTGACTTAGAATTTAACCGATTTGAAATCCCGCGATACGTGCAAAGATTTTTAAAGGATATATGGCGATATGAAAATCTAAGAAATTATAAAATCGTTTGGTTTGACTGGTTTAAAAATAATAAGGACTGTTCTCTTGAAGACATAATTAATTCAAGTACTAAAGAGCACCACCTCAATGAAAAATTCTCGTTTACTGAATTACTTAAAAGGGAAGTCACACAATCAACTGGATGACCGTAGGTAATAGACCTACGGTGCACTGCTCACACCACTGGACGTACGGATCTCGTTACAGTGGTTCGTTAAGCAAAATATATCCTCTCTATGCACCAACTACACTTGATTCTACTTCTAGGATAGGACTAGAAAAAAAAACTCCCCTTCTGGCCACTGTATGTTATTTTGTCGTATGTATCTATTTGGGGCTGTCGGTCAGCACTAGGTTTGGTGCCATAGGTATCACTTCGGGGTAGTCCCGCTTTCTTCACTGAATTCCTCACGGAAAACCAGTCCCGATTAAAAGACGGGACAGGCTTTGCGGCTTACTAACAGGCTTCACCAACTTACCTGTAATGGATGCCGATTTTCGGCACAGGCATTGCACCCTCTGGAATAATTTGGTATCTTCGATACCAGATGCCCATACTGGGCATTTACAGTAGTCAGCTACTATTCTTATACAAAACGGCAGTCAGAAGATAAATCGCAAACGCTTTTATAAACCATTCATATGCTAACATATCACGAACTAATAGCGCTTAGGGACAAATTTAAGAATGGCGAAATTGGCTTAGAACATGCAAAAGCACAATGTTGGAATGAATTCAAAGAAGGACACCGTTCTTGGCATACGAAGGACTGGAAGAAAAGAAGGTCTGAATTCATTAAAGATAAATGTGAAATATGTAGTAGTAAAGAAACATTAACTTTGCAGCATCTTTCTCATCCAAGAAAATATTCAGAACATAAAAAAGAAATAACTAAAGAATATGCTAAGGATTACATTGGCACTAATCCCGATATTGACAAATCTATATTTACTGCCTATATACTAAAAAATTATGAATATCTGCCCGTTTCAGTGTGCCCAAATTGTAAGAGTAGAAATCCTAACAAAAGAACAAGAAAGGCCCCAAAATATCTTTGCAGAGAATGTAGGCACGAATTTGATGAATTTTATGAATCCGCAGATGAGGTTATTTCGACTTTTTATGAAAATGAAGAAGCAATTGAAGTTCGAGATAAGTGTTTCGTATCAAATGATCAATGGAGAAATAAGCATAACCTAAAAAATATTAGGTATTGGATGCAAAGGGAACTGGCAAAGAACAACACTACGGAATTGATTGAAAAAGAGGCCTTTTTACTTTATCTCAACGATAACATTAAATATCTTTCCTTTGAAGATACAATTACTGCTTGTAGAAAATGTGCATCTTCGATTGATTTACACAAGATGGATTTATGTCCAACATGTAAAGAGTACTATAAAGGCCTTCAATATCCAACTTGTATTCAATGTTTGCCAAAAGAGAAGCGGGAGGACGCATTAAAAAAAATTGAATTTGCAAAAGAATGGATAGCAATGCAAAAAGAACTTGGTATTGACTAAAGAAACTGAAATTTTAAATCCTCTTGTTAATATATGAGCAGACGTCCGTAAGGTATAAGCTCACCTGGCCCCATGCAACTATATGGGGGCGCCCCGAGCCTACCAGCTAACAAGTCTAACACCACATTAAGTATGGACCTCTTTTACAGCGGTTCGTGAAGAGTAAAGTAGCTAATCTTTACACCAACTATAATCAAGTCCTCATAAAATCGAAAACGGAAAAACTGCCTAATTTATATATTAAGCTTCTTCTACTAATTATTCTAATTTTGTTGATGTGATTTTAATAATAAATTTTTATATTTATAATATATTGACTTTAATAAGTATCTGTAAGTCAGGTAAAATAAAAAATATATAGACCGTATTCTATTTGTCCATTAAACAAAATACTGATGAGTTATTCAATCAAACTCCTTACGGACTATGCTTCAGGACTTGATTATCAATACCAATCAAAGCCCTGTACTTCAAGTATTGAAGTACTGATAAGATTCAATTTTTGATTTGAAAAAATGACAAAAGCAACTCTACTATTTTCTGCGCTATTGATTTTGATATTAATGACTTTTACTCGGTGTAAAGAAGAGGTCCAGCCTGAGAATATTGTACATGAAAACAATCCAAACATAAGCCTGCCTAAAACAACATTTAACTCTTTCGAAATAGTACCAATTGAAATTAATGAATTCGAAGATGATGAAGTAAAATTAACTCTGGGCACCGAAGAGATAGTAGCAATTAGAAATGAAGGAAACATATTTCTTTTTATACCCACAATTCCAGGAGAAATGGAATTGAGCATTCCCTCATTAAATTATAGAATGCAAGTCACAGTTAACTCTACTTCTTTAGGTGGTAAAACTGCAAGTGAAATATTTTCGGAGCTAGAAACCCAAACTGCTTTAGACAGTTCTTTTTTTAATTTACCATTTTCTGAGGAACAGAATTTTATCTTAGCCCAAAGAAGTGAAGTCATTGATATGTTTACTAATGCATCTGCTGAACAGAAAGCGAGAGTAGCCAACTTTATTGTTGCCAACAGAAATTTAATAAACGAATGGCTGGAGGAAACCGAAACTAGCTCTGAAAGAAGAATAACTACTCAATACTGTCAAGACAAACAAAGGCTCAATAAATTAATATGTTTAACAGGATTCTTTGCGAAAAAATTATACATCATGGGATCTGGCAGCTTCTTAGCCATTGCACTGGCACCTTCCGGACCGGGAGGGATTCTCATTGGTGGAATAGTTGGCGCTTTTGTAATATATCCTGCTTTTATTGCAGCCAAGGAAATTGGTTATGAAATGGCGACAACCACAGGAATAATTTTAGGAAAAGCCGGGGATGAAATTTTGGATAATGGTCGAAGTGGTGACACTACTTCTATTGATATAAAAAACAATAAGGTATTGCTAGATTTTGAATACTCTGCCAGACGTATAGAATACAAAGATAGCCTTGGATCTGATGCCGTAATTGCATCCGCGGTAACTTCGATTATTGAATTTGGAAATCTATGGGATAAATATATTGGTAACAAATTGTCTAATAGGCCATCATTGGCAGATCCTTATTCAGAACTAGTATCGATTGACGGCACCATGAGTTTTACTACTCAATTACTTAATCAAACAGATTATTTATCCATAAAAACTGTCCAAGTAATAGATGGGCAGGTAGAAGTAGAATTCAATTTATTGCAAGAACCCGGATCTGATTTAGAGGTAAGTATGCATCTCTCTAATGAGGAAATCAAAAGAGAATTTCTTCTAAATTATGAAGCTTTACCCCCCCCAACAATAGAAATACAGTCTGGTAATAACCAAATTGGAAAACAAGGAGAAGAGCTGGTAGAGCCGTTAAAAGTTTTGGTTACAGATGATTCAGAAAATCCCATAAGTGATGTGCAAGTTTATTTTACTGTTACAAGCGGTGCAGGCACAGTCAGCAGAGAAAGCGTAGTGACTGATGCTGATGGGTTGGTTCAAGTAGGTTGGACCTTAGGGAATGAAACTAATGCACAAACTGTGGAAGCGGCAATCAAAGACCCAAAAGGTGGGATCATTGAATCAGTTGTTTTTACAGCAACTTTATCTACTCCTGAAACTATTGAAATCTTTGAGGGAAATAACCAAACAGGGGCACCAGGAGAACAACTAGCAGTACCATTAAAAGTCTTAGTAAAAGATTATTTAGGTGATAGTTTTGGTAATACTCCAGTCTATTTTACCGTATCAAGTGGTGATGGAACTGTAAGTGACGAGAGTGTAATAACTACTTCTGATGGTTATGCACAAGTTAATTGGACATTAGGGAATAACACAGATGCACAAATTGTTGAAGCTTCGATAAAAGATCGAGAAGGTAACATTACTGCTGCAGTTAATTTTACAGCAACACTATTCAGTTGTAATGACTCCGAGGTCGATTTCGAAGTTCTGATAGACACTTATGGCACTGCTACAATTAATGTTCTTGATAATGCATCAATATTTGAATATTCATTATCTCTACTTGGAGAACCTTATGACTGGCAAAATGAAAATGTCTTCTATAATATCTCCAAAGATATCTATACAGTTAGTATCAAAGACGATGACGAATGCATTAAGTCAAATACTTTTGAACTAGATCCTTGGTTAGGTTATCAACTAGGGTATTATAACTATACATGCAGTGTGGAACCTTATTATATCGCAGAAGCCTACGAAGATCTAGATGTATATGCTGGATTTCGTGGAACATATGATATTGAAGTACTATATAACGGTAATATAGTTAGCATCGATAACAAAGATGACTTCCCTATAAGATCGTTTAGATATGACTCTCTACTTATAGAAATGGTTGAGTCCACTACTTTTAACTATACACATAGAAATGATCAGGAAACTTGTGAAATTCCCTATACTGCCACAATAACAGTAGATTTGGAAAATATGAGGAGCCTTTGGCAATTTAGTGATGGTAGTAACGGCAGCTACCCAATAATTTTATGGTATTATGACAATTGGCGTACCTATAGAAATTGTGAGGGTGAAATTGTCACTTGCCGCCAACTGATAGGACAACTACAACTAATCAACAATATGCCACATATTTATTTTAGTCCTGATGGTCCATTTTATCCTGAAAGCTGGCCCTGTTCTGATACTTGCTTAAGACATGAATTTAGTTGGTAGAGTTTTTCAAGAAAATTAAATGCTCGTTTTAATATTTAACAGGTTTGTAAGTTTATAAATGAAACTTATAAGACAGATTACCCAGTCGTATAAGGCGCAGCCTTTAAATAATACTCGTATTGAACACTTTAGTTAAATTGACTCAGTTCCGGTTGAATGGATCGATTAGAAACACTGTACAAAATTTTTAGTATAAATCATGGTGATAAAGGAGGGTTAAGAAGCCGAAGCTCTGCTTTGAAAGCCTGTCAGACCGTAAGATTGATTTACTGAGTTGAAGTAATTTATTAAGCAATCCTTTGGATTGCCTAACTAGAAACTTAAAACTTTTGTACTTTTAAATCGCTAAACCCTTTATAATAAACTCTAGCGCTAATCAAATAAAACACCTGTATAAACCATTAACTTAAGAATTCATATGCTAACATATCACGAACTAATAGCGCTTAGAGACAAATTTAAGAATGGCGAAATTGGCTTAGAACATGCAAAAGCACAATGTTGGAATGAATTCAAAGAAGGACACCGTTCTTGGCATACGAAGGACTGGAAGAAAAGAAGGTCTGAATTCATTAAAGATAAATGTGAAATATGTAGTAGTAAAGAAACATTAACTTTGCAGCATCTTTCTCATCCAAAAAAATATTCAGAACATAAAAAAGAAATAACAAAAGAATATACTAAGGATTACATTGGCACTAATCCCGATATTGATAAATCTATATTTACTACCTACATATTGAAAAATTACGAATATCTGCCCGTTCCATTGTGCCCAAATTGTAAGAGTAGAAATCCTAACAAAAGAACAAGAAAGGCCCCACAATATCTTTGCACAGAATGTAGGCACGAATTTGATGAATCAGTTTATGGATCCGTAGATGAGCTTATTTCGACTTTTTATGAAAATGAAGAAGCAATTGAAGTTCGAGATAAGTGTTTCGTATCAAATGATCAATGGAGAAATAAGCATAACCTAAAAAATATTAGGTATTGGCTGCAAAGAGAACTGGCAAAGAACAAAGACACTGAAATGATTGAAAAAGAGGCCTTTTTGCTATATCTAAACGATAACATAAAATATCTTTCCTTTGAGGATACAATTACTGCTTGTAGAAAATGTGCATCTTCGTTTGATTTACACAATATGGATTTATGTCCAACATGTAAAGAATATTATAAAGGCCTTCAATACCCAACTTGTACACAATGTTTGCCAAAAGAGAAGCGGGAAGAGGCATTAAAAAAAATTGAATTCGCAAAAGAATGGAAAGCAATGCACGAAAGACTTGGTATCGATTAAAGAAACTGAAATATTAAATCCTGCTATTATAATAGATGAGCAGACGGCTGTAAGGTATAAGCCCATGTGGCCCCGTGCAACTAGTTGGGGCGCCCCGAGCCTAATGGCTGGCAATTCTAAACCACTCTAAAAATAGGCCTCTTTTACTGCGATTCGTAAAGTGTAATGTAAGTAATCTTTACACTATCTCTACCAACATTCTATTTTTTGAAGAGTACCAAGTAAATAAATGTAAGGTGCAGCTCTCAATAATTATAGATAAACAATTTTGAGGTGCTAATCCTATTTTCCACCATTTTTTATCAATTTCATATACCCAAGGTTGGGTATTTTTTATTGATTATCAATTGATTATGTTGCATTTTAATTGGGAAGGATTTATTTTGATTATTAATTAAAAAGTAATTAGAAATTAATCAATTGCGGTCAATGTAAATATTTAAAGACTTTTATAAATACTTAAATGTATGGTAAAGATTAATGAAGGTAATAGTACTACTGAATCTTATAGATATGGTATGTATAATCAATTTAAATAAATACAATTCTGTCAGATTGCTCAATATACAATGCGGATAAAACACACTTTATTTATTTTATTGTAATGTTAAATGTCATGAGACTAGAAGTAAAAAACCATAAAGTAGGTATTTCCTATAAATTAGAGATACTATACCTTTATTTAAGCAGAGTTCTTTTCCTACCAACAATTAAATCTAACAAGATGAAAAAATTACTCTTACTAATTTTAATGGTTTCTTCAACTGATCTCGTCAATGCCCAGATCAAACTGGACTGGACTCAAAATACTGAATTGGTGAGTTCACTAGATAAAGCTGGAAAAAGTCTCGAGTCTGCATTAAAGAAAATTCAACTGTTGAGTGATAAGCTGAAAGAAGATGAAAGTTTATTAGCTCTAATACCAAAAGCTGAATTAGAGCTTGTACAAATTTCAATTAATGAAATAGAAGCAGATTTATTAAAATACGATACAGCTAATTCTAATTTGGTAAACAACAGAATTGAAATACTTAATAAAGAATTAAGTAAGCTACGAACTGACATCAAAAGAATACAGTCTAATAATCTTGATAAACAAGCCGCTGCAATTGCTGAGCAAGTAACTGCTAAAATTGATTTATCAATCAAGGAGATTGAGAAGCTGGGTGAGTATTCTAAACGTATAAATGATTTAAGTCAAGAAAGTAGTAAGTGGAAAACAAAATACGAGGACTTAGATACACGAAACCGAGACTTAATCAAATATTATGAAAAACTTCCTACTACGGATGAGGTGGAAAATATTGTTTCAACGAATGTTACTCAAGAAATGCAGAAGCAAATTGCTGAATTAAACAAAAATAATTGGCATTTCGGTGTTGGAATAATTGGAGTTTTTGGAGACAGGCTGCAAGATGGGGAGTATTTTGTAAACGCAGACACACTTTTAACGAAAACTGACGTCAATAGAACAACCACGCTCAATTTTGGATTATTACTAGGCTATTACATTGGACGAAAAAAAAACTGGTCAATTCAAACAAGTATACCGATACTGAGTATTATTTCTAGCACTTCAAGTGATGCAACTTTAACAACTTTTTTGAACAGAACTAGCGGAGCTCTTGGGCTAGGGTTTTCTCCAGCAGCGTTAATTAAAAAATCTGATAAAACGTTGGAAAGAATACAGGTGGTACTAATGTGGAATGTTGCGAATTTTGATAAATTAAATGCTGGATCGAATAGTATTTATATTGGATCAGACTTGAAATTTCCATCTACTCCGGGTACAAATCTTGACCCTCAAGACGAAACCTATAAACAATATTTTACTCAAGTTATTAATCATTCTTTTGCTATGGGAATAACAGTAAGGTTGGCACGATGATTTATTTTATAGATTTAGGCATTTTGATAGAGTTTGTCTAAACTTGATTAAGATGCCCAGCTGTTCCAAACTAATGGATTTTAACGTTTTCATTAAGAAGCAAATCCCAAACATTCAAAATCGGAACCAGAAGGTTACTCCGGTAGTGGATTTTGAAAAGTTGAAAAGTCTATTTTTAGATTGCCCAAAAAAAGGGAAGCTTACAATATGCCTCATGGTCTAAATATAAAGATGGAAACTATGCTGAAAAATATTGTCACTTCTCTGGAGAAGATGCGAAGGGCGAAACTAGCTATAGTAGACCTGTATTAAAGAAAAACTGGAAGAAAGCTATAACTTAATAATGAGGGTATCAATAGACATCTTTTTTTTTGTAAAAAGAAAGAGTTGCTACCCCTGTCTACTCCTCAACCAAATCCTAGTAAGGCAGAGTGCCTTACTAGATTTAGTATAAATACAAATATCTTTAATTAAATTCCAATCCCGTGGAAAAGCAACTTCATAAAATCAACCCAAACCGAGTAAAATTATTGGTTGAAATGAGATTATTGCATTAAAAAAGGTAATTGAATAGATGTACCACCTAATATTGTATGGTTGTTCTTATCATACTTTATGCTTGGAGAAACAGGAGGTCTGTAACTTTTAACATGCGTTATTAATCTGTATTCAATTTTATATTCGAAATTTTTAACTCTACTTACATTTTTGACTATGTACTCAATTAGTGATTGTGTCGCTTCCAATTGTTGTAGTCCATTTCCCTTAGCACTTTTTAACTCTATTAAGAACACCCAATAAACTCCTTTCTTTTCAGAAAATAATACAGCATCACAAACCTTACATAGTTTAGCAACACCATTGTTAAAAAATGGAAACCTATTTCCAGGAATAAGTTCAAAATCTACATGTATGAATCTACCTGTATTCTTTAATTCAACTTTAGTTTTAGTCTTATCTTCAATTAGGTAGTTCTTATTAGATCCAGTAATTTTGCACTCATTTGATAAACAAGATTCAAAATCATCTAGAAAATTATTCATCATTTAGAGAGTTTATCTCAAAATATAGTTCTTGCATACGCTCATTTTGATTATTAATTTCATTATCAATACTTGCAATATCAACACCGTTCCAATTGACTTTAAGAGGGGTTACATTTGATTTTCTAGCCTTAATATTTTTAAAATGAAAATAATAGCAAGCAACATCTTTTGCACTCAATTGATAATCAGGACCATACCCCAATTTTTCAGAAATCTTTTGAACTTCTTCGTTCTTATTACTGGCCATAATTAAGTTATTGAATTCTCTGATAATATAGTCACTGTGTGTACTTATAATTAGACGAAAACCCAAATTATGAAGTTTACCAAATAACTTAGCTAATATAATCTGACTATCAGGATGTAAATTCATTTCAGGTTCATCTATTAATATCAAATCACCATATTCAGCTTGATATTTTAAATAAAATATCAAGCTAGAAAGAGTCTTAACTATCGATGCCGTCATATGAATTGGTAATTTTTTTAATTTCCTTTTGTTGGAGGAAAATTTTAAATCACCCTCTTTTGAAATAGAAAGCTCTCCATTCAAAAGCTCTCTCTCAATTATGATCGCAGTATCAAAATATGAGCTCTTTTTCTTACTATGCTTTTCTAAATCATCCGAAGTAGCAAGTCCATCTTTAATAGCTAAAGGATATCTATTAGAACTCTTTGAAATAAAATCAAATGGATCAAACTTTTCACCTTTTGATAAATTTTGGAAGTGATCTACAAGCAAATTCCGATTAATAGATAACTCCTTACTAAAAGTATAAATCGAATTCCTTTCCACAGGAAAGATTACTGATTCCCTTATTGGATAAAAAGCTAATATTCTGGCCAATTCAGAATTAATGTAGATACTGGAAAAATTATTTTCAACAAATTCTGAAACGTTAGAATCGTCTGACAACTCTAAGTGAAAATCAAGACTATTTTTTGACTTTTTAATCTTGATTTTAGTCTCTCTTAATTCAATCTTATTCTCTATTTCACTATCTTTTATTTGATTTCTGAATATTTCGAAGTTATCAGTTAATTCAATTTCAAACTGATCAAATAAGAGCTCCACCTGCTCATCAGATATTCCAAAAATTGATTCTAGTTTGTTCTTAGAACTCACAACCCAGTCTTTTCTATAATTAAATAATTTCTTTGGATTTATTTCAATTGATGCAAAACCGTCTTTTACAAAATTTGACCAATCAATATCAAACAAATTTACCCTAGAGATTTGGAAACTAGTAATAGAATAGAGCAGATAAGCCATATATGTTTTACCAGTATTATTTTGACCGCAAAAAATTATAAAAGATTTACTTAAATCAATTTCTGCACTTTTAATAACACCAAAATCAGATACTTTTATTTTCATAATATTTATAATTATCAGTTCATGTCAAAAAACTGAGATAAACGTAAACTAGGTAGTAAATGTACTAGTATTTTATCGATCCAAAAAGATTAAAGAAACTTAATTAGCCACCATTTTAGCCACCTAAAACGAAAAAACCCACTGTAAATCAGTTGATTAACAGTGGGTTTAGTACCTTGGGCCGGAGTCGAACCGGCACGAGTGTTACCTCATTGGTGTTTGAGACCAACGCGTCTACCAATTCCGCCACCAAGGCATTAAAACTATTAGGTAGTTTAAAAATAAAAATTCTGCCATTTCCAAACAGCGTTGGATTCCAACGCGCCTGCCTGCCGGCAAAGGCAGGTCTACCGATTCCGCCACCAAGGCATTTGTAATCGGGTTGCAAATATATGTATTATTCTGAAAAAATTAAGATTTACACATACTTTTAATAAGTTTTTTTCTTTCTATCCTTCATGTAACTCCGAAACAGTACATATAGGGATTTGTAAGTAAAAGTGTTAGTGCAATTTAATTCACAACCCTCCTTATATGAAACATAAAATATATTTAACTGTTCAATAAGGATGAAACATTTAGTACTATCAAGTATCTTAATTTTAAAGATTTTTTCATCTATGGCACAGCAAAACCCTCTAAGTAAATACCAATGGGACAATAGGGTTCTTATTATTTACTCAAATGATGATGGTGAAAATAAGCTGCAGGAGCAAAAGAGTAAGTATACCTTATCAAAAGATGAGTATAATGAAAGAGATTTACTAATATTCCATTTATCAGACAATCAATTTCATAATTTAACTGAGAAGCTATCTGAGGGAATTAGCATTTCTGCTTTAAAGGCATTTCTATCAATTAAAAAGGAGGATGAATTCAAGGTAGTGCTCTTAGGGAAAGATGGTAGGATCAAATTAAAATCTGAACAAGTGATTTCAAATCAAAAGCTATTTAGCACTATTGATGCTATGCCTATGAGAAGAAATGAAATGAGAGACAACTAGGCGCATATTTTTTTGGATCTATTAAAGGTTATGCTCCATAGAAAAACGCACCAAACCTACTGTATTTTTCACTTCCAGTTTACTAATTATATTTTTTCTGTGAGTTACAACTGTTAAAACTGAAAGCTTCAGCTGATCCGCTATTTCCTGATTGGTCAGTCCATCCTTAATGAGTCGGATGATGTCAATTTCTCTTTTCGATAACTTATGTTTTCGCAGAAAAGCATCTTCATATTTGCCATTATTCTCGGCCTGATTGATAATATGATTGAAGTGGAAATGATATCGGTTCTCATGCACTTCTTTTATGGTATACATTAACTCATCAGGCTCGGCATCTTTCAAAATATAGGCATCAACTCCTATGGCTTGGGCTTCTTCAACAAGCTTTTCATCCGCATAAGTAGATAGAATAATCAATTTACATTGTATTCCTTCTGCTTTTATATGTTTAATAGCAGTAAAGCCATCCATATTGGGCATATTTAAATCTATAAGAGCTACGTGAGTGAGATTTAAGCGTAAATGCTTAATTAATCCTTTACCATCATTAAAAATACCTTCCACAGAAAACTCCTTATTTTTCTTTAATAAGTTGGCAAGGCCTTGTGCAAAAAGGTTGTGGTCGTCTGCTAATACTAATTTTATCACTTAACTTTTATTTTGGGGTAAATAAATATCAATTTGTGTCCCTTCTCCTATTTTCGAATTAATTCTAAGTTCGGCCCCAATAAGCTGGACTCTATTTTTCAAATTCGAAATTCCTGAACCTTTTTCAACATACTCTAAATCAAACCCTTTTCCATTGTCTAATATAGTTAAATGTTGGTCTTCTACTACCAGAAACTTTATTTCTTTTGCTGCGGCATGTTTTAAAATATTGTTAATGCATTCCTGAATAATCCTAAAGAGTACCACTTTATCTTCTGTATTGTGGATTGTCAGTAGACCCTTATTTTCATAACTGACATTAAAATTACCCAAATTCTGTAATTTTGCACATTCAGATTCGATGAAATCATGTAAATTAATATCGGTGGCCCAATTAAGGTTCATTCGGTGAGATAAGGCGCGTAAATCTTTGATGGCTTTGGAAACCAGTGATTTAGATTCACTGAGTTGATCTGGCTCTGGGTTATTAAGATTCAATTTAATAAGAGAAAGAATTTGACCAATGTTATCATGTAATTCCCTACCTACATATTCGAGGGTTTTTTCCTGCATCTCTAGTTGAGCCTGCATAGTTTCCTCCTGGTAACGAGCATTTAACTGACTTATTTTTCTCTGATGTTCAAAATACTTTCGTTGATGAATAAAGAGAAAAGCCACAATAAATATAACAAGAAGCAACAAAATTGCTGTCCCTGATGCAATAATAAAGAAAAAATCGGTACTCTGTTCAGCCATACTTCAATTTGTAATTTTTCACTTTTTTAATTTTTTCACTGAAAAGAATATAAAGGTTCAATCTTTAACCGAATGTAGACCTCATATATATTACTCACTCAAGTAAACTACCAAACACCAAAAATTCAGAGTTCAAAATTACTTGAGAGCTTTTTCTTCCGATTGTTTAAATCAATTAGTAAAGCAGCACTCAGCATGGTGTAGGATATAATGTTCACTAAATTTCGGATAATGAATAATTGACTTGCAATGCTTATATCAATGACTATTGAATAATTCATTGCTACATTTACTAAAAAACCACCCACATAGAAGAAAAAAAGTCCTATTAAAATCCAAAAAAAAGGATCTAGTGCTATGTCAGTATCAGGGTTTATGAAAAAATATCTAAGATTAAAAAAGATCAAAATTAGCATAGTAATAGTAGCAAAATGGGCAGAATAGGTATTAAAAGTATTAAATCCTTGTCCGTAAAAAAGATTAATAAGACAAATACTGAGATAAGCTATGGGTAATACAAATTTTAATTTACTCAAAGAGCTTCTTTCTTTTGAGCAAAGTACATAAATAAATAAAGTAGGTGCAATTATTAACCATATATTATTAATCAGTAGATTATTTTCGTGTAAATAAGCTAAAGCCCTTGAAATACTTTCAGAACAGAAAGTGAAAATTAAAAACAACCTGATAATATGGACCTGCTGTGATCGACTTCTCACATTAACAGCAAGAATACAACCTAAGGTAAGAATGGAATAATAAATATTAAAAGCTACTAAAATGGCCATACTCACGAAAATAGATAAAATAGTACAATTTAAAGGCGTATTTAAAAAAAATACGCCCAAAACACCTATCGCTAAGTTTCCAATCAGCCAATACCACCAATAGGGCAAATTGGAGGGCAAGGTGTACCTGTATCATAAATATTCTCATCATCGTCCTGAGCCTCGAGTTCACTCTTGTGAGTGCCTTCTTCATTATTATTCTTAGTACCCACTAGCACTACATCTTGATGGCCTTGCAAATCCCCCTCGTAATTTACGCCGAAGTAAATACGAATTCCGTCCATTTTTGAGCTTGCTTTTAACATTTGCTCAAATACCTCCCTTTTGAACCATACAGATTTTGTATCTTTTATTCCGTACTCCTTATCAATAAGCTTTAAACGTTTCTCTTTATACTCATGAATCATTTTTGCTGCTTGTTCCTTGCCAATAGGAGATCCTCCGCCTCCAGTACTGTTAGATGATGTAATATCAGACATAATTAAAAATTATTTTAGTGAATTCTAAAAATAGTCTTAAATATTACTACCTGCAAGTCAACAAGCTTAATAAAATGTTAAGTTTTTAATACATTCATGCAATAAACAGATACGCATGCACATACTTTCTTTCAATTGATCAAAAAGATCAGTCGATCAATTAGACTTATCTTATTTTTAATTCATTTCAGTAAGTTCCAGCCAACGCATTTCTTTTTCATCCAGTTGTTCTGATAGCTTGTTCAATTCTTTCCCCCATTTGGCGAAATCTTCCGCATTCCCCTCTCCTTTTGCTAATTTACTTTCTAAGCCTTTTTTCTCTTTAGTAAGAGTAGGAATTTCTTTTTCCAGAGACACCAATTCTTGTTGTTCTTTATAACTTAATTTTGCTGAATTAGCCGTTTTATGCTTTTCAACAGGTGCAACTACTTTTTCTGCCTTAATAGGTGCCTGCTTTTTATCTTTTTCAGCCTCTCTTTTACTATCTCTATACTCTGAATAATTACCATTAAATAACTTCACTTGATTATCACCTTCAAAAAGAAATAATTGCTCTGTTAAACTATCCATGAAGTACCTATCGTGAGATACAATGAGCAAACAGCCTTGGAACCTGTCTAAAAAATCCTCCAAAATAGAAAGCGTTTGCAAATCTAAGTCGTTGGTTGGCTCATCTAAAATGAGGAAATTAGGGTTTTGAATTAACACCAACAATAATTGCAACCTTCTCTTCTCCCCTCCACTCAGCTTATATACAAAATCATATTGTTGCTTAGGAGGGAACAAGAATTTATTTAAAAATTGGGAAGCAGAAATTTCCGTACCATCCGGCAATTTAAAGTGTTCCGCAATTTCCAATACTACATCTATTACTTTCTTATTAAGGTCAAATTGGATCTCCTGCTGTTTGTAATAGCCAAAATGAGTGTTTACACCTCTATCTAATTCACCCTTGTCAGGCTGTAAATTACCAGTTAAGATATTCAAAAAAGTACTTTTTCCAGTACCATTTTTCCCTACTATTCCTATCCTATCACCTTTCTTAAATACATAATTAAAATCCTCGAATAGTACATTCTCTTCAAATTGTTTCGAGACATGCTTCAGCTCCAAAATTTTACCCCCTAGTCGTTTCTGTGATACCTGCAAATCTACCTGGTCACGGCTTAAGTTTTTGGTAGCTTTGTCTTTCAAATCCTGAAAAGCATCCACTCTGTACTTGGCTTTAGTACTCCGCGCTTTAGGCATTCTGCGCATCCATTCCTGCTCTTTCTTCATCAGGTTTTTGGCTTTATCCACTTCCATTTGCTCGTTGGATTCTCGCTCTTCCTTTTTCACCAAAAACTCTTCATAATTGCCCTGGTATTTAAAAATACTCTGGCGGTCAATTTCCAAAATACCATTGCACACTCTATCCAAAAAGTACCTATCGTGAGTCACCATCAATAAAGTGATGTTTTGGGTAGATAAATATTTCTCTAACCATTCAATTACATCAATATCTAAATGGTTGGTAGGCTCATCTAAAATTAGGAGGTCGGGCTTAATTACTAATTGAGCTGCTAAGGCTACACGCTTTTTTTGTCCACCTGACATACTACTCACTGGCTGCTCAAAATCTTCTATGCCTAACTGACCTAAAATCTGCTCAACCTGGCTTTCATAATCCCATAATTGCAGAGATTCCATTCGCTCCATCAAATCCTGAAATTGATTTTGCTGCTTTTCGTTCATATCCGGGTTAGCAGCCAATGCCTCATATTGCCTAATAATCTGCAAGGATTCATGCTCACTGCTAAAGATTGCCTCCATGGCATTAATACCATCAGCAAACTGAGGATTTTGAGAAAGAAAACCTACCACCAGATCATTTCTAAAACTAAAATTGCCGGTATCAGGACTTTCCTCTCCCATTAATATCTTAAGAAGCGTGGATTTTCCTGATCCATTAATGCCAACTAATGCAATTTTATCTCCTTGGGCCAGGCCAAAAGATATATTTTTAAAAAGCTCTCTGTCGCCAAAGCTCTTACTCAAATTTTCTACTGATAGGTAATTCATGTGTATATTTTTGACTTTTAATTGTCACCCCGATTAGTTGGGGCAGGCTTTGGAATGTCTCACTATAGTTTAAGCACTAACAATCAACCTCACATATTCCTGCCAAAGGCAGGCAGGCTATGTTTGGTTGATACGCGCTCGGTTATGGACATTTCATTTTGCAAAATTAATGGGAAAATTGAAGAAACGAGGGAAAGTAATTAATAACTTTTCCAAAGTGTAAAACTTTGGAAAAGCATATTATCAAATAATAGCTTTATTAGATAAAAGGGAGACTTTTAAAATGTATTAAAAAGCCTCACCCAATCATATACGGTTCCCATAGGCTGTAGCGAACAGCCCATTTATGTATCACCAACAGACCTGCAATCTATGTCATTGCAAAAGTCAGTCATCTTAGCAGTGCACGCAGCCAGCTTAACTTCTTAATCAGTCGATGCAGTTCTAAATCACGACCTCTCTAAGGTACCGACATGGAGCACCTTCAAAAACCATCATTTTTAGGTAAGGCTAAGTCCGGTCCTGACTATCGTCTGACCTAACCAGGAATTAAGGTCAGTACCACAGGTCAGACCGGTTAAAACAGCAAAATGCCAGCTTTTAGGCTTTAATTCAGCCGAAATCGATATCGGCACGTTGAAAAGGGCAGACATTTTTAAAGCCTTGGGCTAATTGCCAGGCACTTTGAATTAAACTGGCAAAGCCTTTTTTTGTGAGAAAGATGTAGTGATTCTTGAGACACGAACTACTGCAATCTTAACCCTGTTTTTTTAAATATTAAATGTTCTTTACCCGGCTAGTAAAATAATCCCTTTTTAAAATGGCAGCTCATCATCTGCACTGGGCGGCGGTGTTTCTTGCGGAGCACCCATTCCAGCGCCCTGTGGGGCCTCGGATTGATAAGAACCACCATCAGCATTGTTTTGCGAACCTGAGGAAGCTCCACCTCTTTCAACAGCCCATATTTTTACATCGGTATACCATTTACCATTATACTCACGGCTTTCAATGTTGATTTTAGCTGTTAACTCTTCCCCTTTCTGAATGTTAAAACTATCTATTTTATCGCCCCAGGCTACTGCACAAACTTTTTTAGGGTATTGATCCTGTGTTTCAATAATAAAACTTTGTTTTCTCCATTCACCATTACGGCCAGTTCCTTTTTCCTCTTCTAATATATCAACTACTTTTCCTGTCAGTTCCATTTTAACGCTTTAATTTTTTTCAGTAAACAAATTTGTTAAAATATTTTTCTTTCACCTAATAACATCATATTAAATTGAAATAAAATTGTTTTATGAGCCTCTGGTTATTTTCTTTGTAATTATGGGATACACATTTAAAACTCCCTTAGGGAGATTACGCATTATGGCTATTTTGGAAGGCATTTCTTATATTCTCTTAGGAATTACTATGCCCTTAAAGTATTTACAAAATATGCCCACACCAAATTATTATGTGGGGATGATTCACGGTATTCTATTCATAGTTTATTGTTTAATGGTAGTTTATGTGGGTCTTAAAAAAGATTGGAAATTAAAAATAATTGTTTTTGGGCTAATTGCTTCTTTAATTCCATTTGGCACTTTTTATGCCGACTGGAAATGGTTTAAAATGATGGAAATCAATGATAGATAATTCACTAAAATCTCCTCTAATCCTTCAATTTCCTTATCTTTGCCCTCTTAAATTTACACCCTTATGGAATTAACCTCATTAAGCGCTATTTCTCCCGTAGATGGGCGCTATAGAAATAAAACATTTGATTTGGCCCCCTATTTCTCAGAATGGGCCCTTATAAAATACCGCGTATTTGTTGAAATTGAATATTTTATTGCCTTATGTGAGCTACCATTACCACAGCTAAAAGGAATTAGTATAGATAGTTTTGCGAAAATGCGTGCTATAGCTACTAACTTCTCAGAAGATGATGCACTGGTAATTAAGGGAATTGAACGAACCACAAACCATGATGTAAAAGCTGTAGAATATTTTCTAAAACAAAAATTTGAGGAGTTGGGCATTGGTGCCCAAAAAGAGTTTATTCACTTTGGTCTCACCTCTCAGGATATAAATAACACAGCTACACCCTTAATGCTGAAGGATGCCTCTGAGAGAGTATATTTACCAATGATTGAGCAATTGCTCGGAATCATTAAAGGTTATGTTGCGGATTGGCAGGATGTACCCATGTTAGCCAAAACTCATGGTCAGCCTGCATCGCCTACGCGGTTGGGAAAAGAGTTGGAAGTATTTGTAGTGAGAATACAGGAACAGCTAAAATTAGAACAAACTGTTCCACATGCGGCTAAATTTGGAGGTGCAACTGGAAATTTTAATGCGCATCACGTAGCCTATCCTGAAATTGACTGGAAAACTTTTGGTAACACATTCTGCACAAACTATTTAGGGCTAAAACGAAGCGAACCTACCACACAAATTGAACATTACGACCATATTGCAGCCAGATTTGATGCCTATAAAAGAATCAACACCATACTATTGGATCTATGCAAGGATATTTGGCAGTATGTAAGCATGAACTATTTCAAGCAGAAAATTACCAAAGGCGAAGTAGGATCTTCTGCTATGCCACATAAGGTAAATCCTATTGATTTTGAAAATGCAGAGGGCAATTTAGGATTAGCCAATGCTATTTTAGAACATCTTTCGGCCAAATTACCGATTTCACGTTTACAGAGAGATTTAACAGATTCTACAGTTCTTAGAAATATTGGCGTTCCATTAGCTCATGGCACTATCTCTTTCCAATCCATCATTAAAGGATTAAATAAGTTAGAGTTAAATAAAACCGCTATAGAACATGACCTCACTGAAAACTGGGCGGTAGTTGCCGAAGGCATTCAAACAGTTCTTCGAAGGGAAGGATATCCAGCGCCTTATGAAGCCTTAAAAGACCTCACCAGAAAGAATGAAAAAATAACCTCTACCACAATAGCAGGTTTTATTGAGACTTTAGCAGTAACTGATGAGATTAAAGAAGAATTAAAGAAAATAACACCATTTAATTATACAGGGGTATAAGAAATAAAATTGCTTATCTTACTATAAATTGGTCCACTGCTTGAGAAATACTTGAGGCGTGATAAAAAGTGTACTCGGTTAATTTATCTTTAGATAGCAAAATTGCCTTAACTCCGGCCTTATGCGCAGCTCGAACATCTCTTTCAGAATCACCTATTAACCAAGACTGCGTAGGATCAATCTTATGTTTAGCCATGGCTTTCTCAATCATAAGGCTATCTGGTTTTCTTAATAATGATTCTGTTGTTACAGGATGATGAGGACTTATATAAATGTCATCAATCAGATTACCAATCTCATTTTGTAAATAATTATGGCAGTCCATCACCTCCTTTTCAGTATAAATTCCTTTAGCTATCCCCCCCTGATTGGTTATTACAACTAATAAATAACCAGCATCCTTCATTTTAACCAAAGCATCCTTAACTCCCGGACTAATTTTAAAATCTTCTAAACGATAGGTATATTCCCCACGTTCCTCATTCAATACACCATCTCTATCTAAAAAAACACAAGGTTTGAGCTTCATACGTTGGAAATTAATTTTGAGTATTTAATAATTAGCATCATAAAATAAGACCGTAATTTAGATAAAAAATTATTATAATGCAAATTATTATTTATTTATTACCATAATACTTTTTCAATAAACAACAATTGGCTGCATTATATTAGGATTTATAAGCCCGAATTAATTCAAGAAAAATATTTATTTTAGTTTTATCTCATACTTTTAAAAATTTACGATTCAATATCAAAAAAGATTTTTTAGTTTTGAAGTTGATCTCAAAATTGAGATTTAAGAAAAAATAATAAGACATTGGAATTCTGCCAGCAGGAAGATATTCATAACTTCAATAAGTTTTAAAAGAGTGAAGGATAGTTTAGTAATAATACCTACTTATAATGAGCGTGAGAATATAGCAGATATAATTCATGCAATATTTCTATTAACTAAGCGTTTTGATATCCTTATTATTGATGACAACTCTCCTGATGGAACAGCTGCCATTGTTAAAGACCTACAGGACGAATACCCCGACAACCTTCATATACTGGAAAGATTAGGTAAATATGGTTTAGGAACTGCCTATATTGAAGGCTTTAGATATGCTTTAAAGCATAATTACGAATATATTTTCGAGATGGATGCAGACTTCTCTCATAACCCTTTAGATTTATTAGAACTCTATAATGCCTGTAAAAAAGACAATGAGATTCAATTAGTAATTGGCTCAAGGTATATTACCGGGGTAAATGTAGTGAACTGGCCAATGGGTCGGGTATTGATGTCGTACTGCGCCAGTAAATATGTTAAATTCATTACAGGATTACCTGTATACGATGCAACAGCAGGCTTTATATGCTACCATAAATCAGTCTTGGAAACACTAGAGTTAGATAAAATTAGGTTTATAGGCTATGCATTTCAAATTGAAATGAAATTTCTTACCTGGAAACACGGATTTGGCATTAAAGAGGTTCCAATTATATTCACAGACAGAAGTAGAGGACAATCTAAAATGTCTAAAAGAATATTTAGAGAAGCTATTTTTGGCGTAATTCAGATGAAACTGTTTAGTTTGTTTAAGAAATATAAAAAAGTTGCTAATCCCCCGCAAACAATAAAACCTACTTAATCAAAAGCTGCAAAGTAGGCTCATCAATATCATGCCCACCTTTAAATGTTAAATGTTCTATTGGTAAATTAAGCTTTTGTATCAACTCCTTCTGTTGAGCTTCTCTCTCATCAGTTACAAAAGGGTCATCATCTCCTCTTATCATGGAAATTTTCTTTCCTTCAAGCTTGTGTTGTACTGTAGGTATCTGCATATCAGGTGGAAAAGCACCTGACCACAAAATCAATTGGTGAAAGTCAATTCTAAAATTCTGAATCCAACGTACCACAGTGGCTGCACCTTGAGAAAAACCTAGTAAAGTTATTTTGCATTGGGAATTTCCGAAATATACATCTTCTAATACAGCATGCAGATAACTCACATAATTATCAATATCTAATAGTCGCTCCTCTTTAGTCATCCAGGTAGCCCCTACTTTGCCTGAAAAGCCTTCTAAATAGAATTTAGAAAGTCCGCCAGGAGCAATAATTACTCTTTCTTTGGTAGCAATGCTTTTAAATTTATTAATAAAATAGTGGGGTAACTGGCCATAACCATGTAAAACAAACCACATTTCCTTCACATCAGCATTTATTTCCGAAGATTGAAAATAGTTAGCTTCAAAATTAAATTTTACAGTTTTCTTCATCCCATATTAATAAAAAAGCAGATTCCTGGGAATCTGCTTTTGTAAATTATATTTAAAGATATTCTATCTTTTAAATCCAAGTACACTACCGCCACAATAATTGGTGCTACCTTCAAAAGTATAAGTAATGTAGTAGATACCGGTTACCTGACAAGGAAAAGCGATAGCTTTTAGAGTAGAGCCTTCATATTTAGTAGAGGCAACAGGTTTTCTATTCGAATCATATAATGTTAAAATAATGCCATCAGTAGATTGGCCATCATTACATATTAAAACTTGATAGGTGGCTCCTTTTGTAAATACATAAGAATATTCCACTTTCTTTTTTGCACCACCTTCACCATCTATACTATAACTTTTCAAAAAGGTATAACCTTCTTGTAATTTGGGTATACAGGCTTCAACATGCTTTTCAGTATCACATTGTGCCAAAGCGTTGTTAAATGAGGTGGTTACTAATATTATTCCTAATGCGAAGATTAGCTTTTTCATACAGGCTCTTAATTAATAATGTTATTTCTTATTTCGTAAACCATTGTTCTAATGGCTACAATATTCTCATCTGTCATGATGATTTCACTGCTGCTATTATCCTTTACAACTAGCATGCCATCTACTACTTCGTAGGTTGGCTCACGGTAAACAGTCTTAATTTCAATTTTATTAAATTCAGACTGTAGATCAGCAAATCTTTTAGCCAAATCTTTAATATTCGGGTCGTTATCAACATAAAAAGACAAAAGCAAAGCAACATTATCCATGATGATTTTTTGTTCGCCTATAGTTTCTTTAAGCTGCTGATTACCCGGGTTTTTTTCTGATACTTTAGAAACTATATATAGCGCTTCTAACCAACCACCAGACAGCAACAGTACACTTAAATTAGAGCGTTTCTGATTTTGCAGATAAGCATTTATACTATTGAAGTTTTTTGTTGTAATTAGTAACAAAGAATCGAGATTTTTACTATTTGTTGCTAATCTTTTAATCGTTCCAATATCAAAAAATTGACCTATGCTTAAATCATCTGCTAGTGATTTTATGGAATTAAGATAAAAAAGTGCATCCTGGTTTTGACCATATATGTTAGTATAGCCCAGGTCAGTTCCATAAACACCTAGTGCTAATGCCTTTTTAAAATTACTATTATAATTAGATAGATTTTCCGGGTCGTTTAAATGACTCTTATCATATTTAGTTTCAGCCTCTTTCAAAAGTGTTGAAATTTCTAAAGGAGAGGGAATCTGCTGAATAATATCAGAAATCACCTCTTCTGATATAGCAGGTTCTTCAATTCTTACTGAATCCAAAATTTCGGATATTTCATCAGCTGAAGGTTTTTTCTTAGAATCACAGGCGAAGAGGAATAGTATTCCGAGTAACCCGATGAGTGTGTTTTTCATAAAACTTATTTTTACCATAACAAAAATAGAAATTCCCTTACTTTTTACAAATTATCGTTTTTTTTTATTCTTTAAATACTCGCAAAATATTACCGAAACTCGACATTAAAAATATAGAAATTTGATTATCAATACTTTATACTATTAAAAATTATTTCTTTTTTTTCAATTTAATATTACCAAAAAACACTAATATTTTACCAAACAACTCAAAATACAGCGTAATATAAAGCAATAAAGACATAAACCAAATTACTATTATATTAAAATAGAATGTATCGATGTAAGTTCCTGCAAAGTATTTTTGCGGGGCAAAGAAATGAGTTCTGTAATTCAGAGGATTATCAGGTTCTACTGGCTTATGAAAAACAGGATCAATTTGCTGTATCAACTGGCCTTTGAACTCGATTACTCTATCTGCAACAGTAACATTTCTTACCAAGTCAGATAAACTCTCATTGAAGTACTTATCCTTTGCCTCATTCAGATTAAAGTCGTAGGCTTCATTATTTTCTAATCGATATTGTAAGGTTTCTTTCTTTTTTACTGCTAAATTAAACTCCGTTAAATAATTATCTCTCAATAAATCAACATAATTATCTATTTTTTTGATAGTTTCAGTGGTGATATTTTCTCTTTTTAGCAATTGATCAAGGTCTTCTTCAGCCAGGTTACCTCTAAACTCATCACTCTCAATAGCATTGTAAATTATAGAAACAGCATCATCCACTTTTTCAATATCTTCAGGTTTGTTGGAATCTAAGTGGTTTTCTATAAGCCTTAGCTTTTCTCTAATCTTTTTGGTTTTAAAGGATGATTTAAAATCCGCCATTTTTTCACTCGCCTCTATATCATAGAAATATTCCTGATACCCATTATTCTTAAACATATCCACAGCTAAGGCTTCATAGGCCCAACGGGATGTCATTAGATCGGCCACTATTGGCACTTTACCTTTAGTACTTAATACATCATTTAGTTTATCGAAACTAAATAATAAACCACTTAAAATCATTTGTGGAATAAGCAATAGAGGTATTAAAATATAAACTGTAACAGCCGATTTAAAAGCTGAACTAACATTTAAGCCTAGTACATTAGCAAAGCATGATGTTGAAAACAAAATAGCCCACATACTAAATGTCATGCCCTTTATTTCTAATATAAGCACCCCAATTATTACGTAGGTGAGGGTTTGAATAGCAGATAAAGTGAAAAGAATTAATAGTTTTGATTGTAAATAACTATTCCAGCTTAGATTCAGAAACGATTCTCTTTTTAAGATTTTCCTGTCTCTAATAATTTCTTCAGCACTTACGGTGAGCCCCATAAATAACGCCACAACAATACTCATTAATAAGAAAGCAGGTAGATTTTCATTAAACCTGAAAATATATTCTTCTCCACTTGGTGCACTTCTATACTTAATAATGAAAGCTAATAATAGGGCTAATAAAGGAGCCTCTAATAAATTGATTAACAGATATTGCTTATTGCTGACTTTAGATAAAGTATCCCTTATTGTAAAAATAACAGCCTGCTTAAGTCTGTTAGGTATTCTTAAGGTAGAGTGAGGTGATTCTTTCACATCCACCACTCTGGTCATGTTAAAATTATCCTTATAGAAATCTCTCCATTGAACAGGATTTACTTTTCTTTTTGAGGTGAGCTGACCGTATTCATCCACCACTTTGGCTTCAACTATATTAAAGATTTGCTCAGGGTTTACATTACCACATGTAGGACATACACCACGTTCGGCATCCACCTGATTCGTTGTTTTCTTAAAGTAAGTAACAGCTTCTACAGGATGACCGTAAAATATTTGATATCCGCCTGTATCCATAATCACCATTTTATCAAACATTTTATAGATGTCGGAAGATGGCTGGTGAATGACCACAAATATCAATTTCCCCTTAAGGGTTAGTTCTTTTAATAAATCTATTACATTTTCTGAATCCCTTGAAGATAAACCTGAAGTGGGTTCATCTACAAACATTACTGCCGGCTCTCTTATTAGCTCTAAAGCGATGTTAAGTCTCTTTCGTTGTCCACCTGATATGGTTTTATCCAAAACACTACCAACTTTTAGATCCTTTCGCTGATCTAAGCCCAGGCTTTCAAGGGTTTCCATCACACGCTTGTGGATTTCATCCTCATTTAGATCGGCAAAACAAAGCTTAGCATTGTAATAGAGGTTTTGATAAACCGTAAGTTCTTCAATCAACAAATCATCCTGAGCCACATAGCCAATAATTCCTTGCAGTTCGGCATGCTCCCCATTGAGATCGTACCCATTAATTAATATGGTACCTTGCGTAGGTTTTTCTATTCCGGCTAAAACATTCAATAGTGTTGTTTTACCGGCACCGGAGGCACCCATAATACCCACTAATTGACCTGGCCCTTCATAAATGTTTACATTCCGAAGACCTTTTTCACCATTAGGGAATTGAAAAACTATATTTTCAGCATTGAAAGAAAGATTGACAGTTTCTTCATCTGATAAAAACTGTCTGATAAGATCAGAGTAATATAAGGCAGCACCTTTAGGTGTTTTAATTGTACTTCCGTGAGAAAAAAGATAGACCTGATTTGGTTTCATAATAAAACCATTGAGGTTTACTTCCTCTTTACCCACGTATTTTACGAAGTACATATCCACGCTATTGACACTCATAAAGAGTATCTCACCATTTATATCGGCATGTACGTGGAGTGTTTGCTCTACAGAAGTTTGATCACTTACAGAAAGTATTTCTTCAAACTCCTTTAAGTCAGTTGAGTTTTGCTTGATGACAAAACTCTCAATTAATTTAAATTCATTTTTTACTATATTAAATACAGTGGATACTGTATCTATGATTTCCATTCGCTGAGGAGTAAAATTATTATCAGCAGAAACCAATTCTAATAACTTAATTAAAACAACAACCTTTTGTTTTTGGGTTAGTGTCTTATTAATTTTCTTACAAATAGCAAGTGTTCTAACAGAATCACGGACAGAGGTTAATTTCCTTTTCTTCTTTTTTCCGTCTTCCTCATCTTCACCTTCAGTTACTGCTTCCTCTCCATATCCTGCAAATTGATCATACAATTCAAGATATTCCTTAATGGAATCCTGATCTAGTTCCTGCTGAAAGAAGCCAATAACAAAGTTTCTTTCTTTTTCAGTAACGCCACCATCTTGTTTAGTGATGATTGCAAAGAGTTGGGTTAAGGCCTTGAGTATTTCTTCACTCATAGAAAAAAGCTATTTGTTAAATATTTATTAAAACATTGGATGAAATGCATCTTTCTTATTCATCAAAAAAATAGATGAACAAAAGCTAACAGGCTGGATTAACCACCTGTTGGCTTTCTATTATTTTAATAAGTTTTAAACTCAAATGGTATTTCTACCAATTCAGAGAACTCCTCACCAGCTTCTTCCATATCTTCGTCATCTTCGTGGAAGTACCAGTCAATAGTTACTCCTTCAATATCTTCTAAAGCAGATAATACATCCAAAATAAGCTTTGATGATGCTGTGTTGAAATATTCTAATTTAAAGGTAAAAGAGGTTTTTGGATTTGGATCTTCACCATAGGCTGTAATCCAATCTAATATAGGCTGATAAAATTCAGCTGAATCTTCAGGTAATGATCTTCCGGAAATTTCAAAAATACCATTTCCTTTGTCTAGTAAAATTTTAGGGGTATCTTCTGTTCCTTCTAAGTTGATGATTTCCATATTCTTTATTAAATTTTAAATGTTAAGATTATTAATTAAAATCGAAGTATAGTAGTTGTAATTGAGAAAAATTTAAACCCTTCTCCCATATCCTCGAAATCATATTCCAATTTTTGACCTGATTTACGTGCCATATCTACAAAGCCAAGACCTGCTCCACCTTTGTCTGATAAGTGATTGGTTTTTATAATGTCTTTATACATTTTCTTTAAACCGTCTCTATCCAAATCATTAATCTCGTCAATTCTTTTCTTCAGGGCGTCAGCAGCCTCTTTATCCACAGGATTACCACTGGTGATAATATATTTATCATCTTCCTTTCCAACGATAAAAATAGCCGCATTTCTTTTTGCCGACAACGGATTGAAGTCTTCAGAATGCTTTACTATATTTTGTAAACACTCAACCATTACATTAAAAACTTTCCTCTTAATGCTTGATTCCTCACCCATTGAATCCATATTCCTTTCAGCCATTGCCAAAACTGATTTGGTAATTTCCTGAGTGAACTCACCTTCGTAAACCAATATCAGGTTCCTAGACAACATGGTCTTATGCAGATCATATATATACTTCATGCTTTTTAAGTTATTATACTTTTTTGTCAAGCCAATCTTTAAATAAAGGCTCAAATTAAATAATTTTATTTATAATTTAACTTTTCCATGTTAAAATCTAATGCCAATTAGTAGTACATCGTCAGTTTGTTTGTAGTCTGCCTTCCATGTTTCCCATGCCTCGTCAAACACTTCATGCAGTTCGTCCATGGTTTTGCCTTGATTATCGACTATTAGCTCACGCAAACGTTTTGGACCAAATTTCCTATTGTCTGGGCCCCCAAATTGGTCAGGATAGCCATCTGAACAGAAAAATACAGAATCACCTTTCTTAAATTGAATTGCGTGATTCTCGAAATTGGTTTGGTTTCTGTAAATACCTCCACCAATTGGGAATTTATTTCCTTTGATCTCATCCAGTTCACCATTAGCATTTAAATAGTATAATGATCTGTGAGCACCGGCATATTCAATAGTGTTTGTTTTCTTATCGATTTTACAGAAGGCTATATCCATACCATCCTTAGTGGTAGAGTCATCTCTATCTTGCCTTAAAGTGGCTGTAACTCCTGCATCTAATTTATCTAAGATGATACCCGGATCACTCACTTTCTGAGACCTTACGATATCATTCAATAAGAAATAACCTATTAACGATATTAAGGCGCCTGGTACCCCATGCCCAGTACAATCTACTGCTGCGATGTAGATTACATCATCTACTTCTATATACCATGGAAAATCGCCACTTACTACATCCTTTGCTTTGTATAAGATAAATGATTCTGGTAATTTTTGACGAATTACCTGATTATTTGGCAGAATTGATCCTTGTATACGCTTAGCATAGTTGATACTTTCTGTTATTTTCTTGTTTTTACTCGCAATTTCCAGTTCTATAACCTTACGTTCCGTAATATCATGAGATACTAATAAGACAGACTCTAAGTTTTCTTCTTCATCAAATTCCGGAATGGCATTTACCTGCATTACTCTTTCTCCCAAGCTGGTTGGGAAGTTCATCTCCTGCGTAATCTTGGAATTATTTTCTTTTACATAAAGCAATAGCTTATTCCACTCTTCTATAATTTTCGGTTCTATACCGGAATTATCCAACTCCTTTTGAATTACTTCATCAGGCCTTTTGCCAGTGTAGTTTTCTATCATTGGATTTACATAGAAGAATTTACCATCACTATCAATCCTTGTAATTAAATCCAGAGAGTTTTCTGAGAGGGCTTGCATTTTACTTCTCATTCTTTCCTCTTGCTCTGCTCTTCTTCTTTCAGTAATATCTCTGGTATTGAAGATGATACCCTGAATAGCAGGATCTTCTAATTGGTTGGACCCCGTAACTTCTACCCAAACGTATTCTCCTACGCTATTAGCATATTGATGCTGTGTGGTAATTGACTCGTCAGGATTTTCCACCAATTGATTAAATAGATTATGAACATCCTCTCTTGAATCCGGATGTACTTTGTCAAGATCATTGGTATCGATAAGATCTTCTTGTCGGTAGCCAAGAATTTTCTCCACAGAAGGTGAAATATATCGCACCTGACCGTCTTTTTCGTAGATGGTTATTACCTCAGAAGCATTTTCAAGCAATAACTGCATACGTTTCTGGGTTCTGTTTACCTCTTCTATCTGATCTTCCAGTCGTTGGTTGGTACGCTTTAACTCTTCCTGAGTGGCTTCCATCTCTTCTGCATTCTGCCTTAAAACTTCCTGCTGCTCCTGTAATTCCTGACTCATGGTTTGTGACTCAGCCAATAGCTTACGCGTACGCTCATTAATTTTAATATTAAAGACTGTACGAGCAATGATTAAGCTTATTTCTTCCACAAACTTTACCTGGCTTGGATTGAATTTTTCAAAGCCGGCAAACTCCAGCACTCCATATACTTTTTCATCAGTTATTAAAGGGACAATTAAAATGGAGGTAGGTCTTTTATCTCCTAACAAACCAGAGGTGACGCTCACATAATCATGAGGAATTTCTGTACGCAATAAGGTATCCTGCTCAATGGCAGATTGCCCCACTAAACCTTCAGCAAATTTAAACTTAGCTTTTAAATATTTCTTTTTATTGTAGGCATAGCTAGATTTCATCTCGATGAAAAAATTATCCGCATCATCATCATTCAAAACGTAAAATGCTCCCTGAATAGCATCAATTTTATCGGTAACATAGCCTAATATCTCATCTCCCAATTGCTCAAGATCATCATTACTTCTTAAAATTTCCCCTATTTCCGCAACACCAGTTACAATCCAGTTTCTTTCTTTATCTCTGATTTCAGCTTCCTGTATGGAGTTACGCATGTTAATTAAGGAGTTACCCAAGGTATCTTCTTCAGAAATAGGTTTGAAGTTAGCCTGAAAATCCCCATCTCCAATTTGCTTAGCGAAATTAGCCGTAGATTTTAATGAGCTTACAAAATTATTCAATATTACAGCCATCTCACCTATTTCATCATCGGAATTTTTTGGTACTTTATCGGGCAAAATACCTTTCCCTAATAACTTTAGCGTTTCTTTTAAAGAAAGAATAGGATTGATTAAAACCCTTGAAAAAATTAAAGAAATAACAAAAGTAAAGATTAAAATAATCAAGCCAGTATAAACAAATGTTTTTACCAGATCGGCAAACTGATCACTCACTTCACTTTCTCTAATGGTAGTTACAATTCCCCATCCAATAGCCGGAATCTCTGTCCAAGCAGCTAAAACTGAAGTCCCCGTATAATCTAAATCTTTAGAATATCCAGTTTCACCTTTTGCTGCATTTTGCAAACCTTTATTTAAATCATTACCAAAACCGACTGATTGAGGAGCTAAGCTATCAGCCATAAAACGTAGACTACTCAAATACAAGGCACTTTGATCTTTCTGAGCGGTTAATAAACTCTCTGCTGTTTGGTAGTCAGAATTGTTGTTTTCAACAATATTTAAAATCTCAGATAAATTCTTAAAAATGAGTAAGGTGCCGGTGGCTGAGTTGTAATCATCTACTAATGGTCTTCCATAACACACAATTTTACTTTCCTCAGTTTCAATAACATTACTAAAATAAGGACTGCTCAATGCATTTTCGAGAAAATCAGGGAGCACTTCATTGATATTGGCGCCCAGGTCAAACTCTGAATTAACAGCGTTGGTGTTAAATATAATTTCGCCTTGTAGGTTAGTGATGGCAATAGAGTGAATAGGATAATTATCAGTAAATTTTCGGAGCTGCATTTCCATTTGATTAATAACCACGCTTCTTACACTATCCATGTTCATGGTTGTATCTTCCTCCTGCAGGCGTTTTTCTGGCACCAGACTGTATGATTAGCAAATCTGAAATATGATTCGAATTATCTTGAATTCCTTCAAAATGATTATTGATTTTTTCAGCTTTTTGCTGCGTCTGAACCATTAATTTCTCATAGTTCAATTTCTCCACAGATTTCCTATTCATGTTGTAGGTAATGAAACTGACTATGATAATACTCAGAAGTACCACAAAGAGTAATACAGCTGTTATTTTAGTTCCTATTTTTATATTTTTAAACATGTGCGTTTATTTCAACCCTTACTATTTATTTTTATCTGAAGTACTTTTTTGATTTGCAGCAATTAAGCTCTCTGCTATCATTTCAAAAGCTTTTGCTATTAACTTTTCATCATGTTTGGAAAACGCCTTGAAAGAAGCAATTTCAGCTACTCCAACCAATTGATCTTCCTTTTGTATTGGACAAATAACCAGATGAGCAGGCTTGGATTCTCCCAAACCTGATAGAATACTAATATAACCTTCCGGTACATCTGATATATTGATTAATCTTTTCTCCTTAGCAACTTGACCAGCTAAACCTTCCCCAAACTCATAAGATATGGTTTGGCTTTCCGGTAACACAAATGCGTAGGAGGCAAACAAAGAGATAATATTTTTACCTTCTGCTTTACCTGCTTTGTAAACAGCGGCCTGGCTTGATTCTAATTTTTTGGAAAGTAAACTTAAAAGTAATTCGGCTTTCTTTTTTGCATCCTTTTCCTTCTCGACAGCAGCAATTATTTCGGATAATTCAGTTTCTAAAGCGATAGTGGTAGCATCCTTTTGCTTTGAATCATTTTGATCCTTTTTACTTTCTTTAAATTTCTCTATATAAACTACATTGTTATCAGAGCCATTACTTTTAGTGAAAATTAAAAGTAAAATTGCAGAAAACCCTAAAACGAAAACTATTCCGGTTAAAATGTAAAGCTCAGATAATACCGGGCTAAGTTCTTTTACATCCATTAAACTAATTACGTGCGTTTCGTTTGCTAGTCTTTCGGGAAAAAGATAGAGGTAATAAGCCAATCCAATAATACTCAGAGTGAATATTAAAGATAGAATTAAAGCCAAATTTTTGTAAAGTTCTTTCATTCGTTTAATTTATCTGTCAATCCAGTTTTTAAAGCTATTTGCTATTTATTTACAAGGATTTTACCTGTCTTAATTTTTTTATAAAGTTATCATATGATTTTGCGCTTTCAAACTTGTTAATCTAAGCTTTTACATGAATGCTCGAATAATTTGCCTAATATTATCAACCTTTCAAGAACTTTTCAATAATCCACAAATTCATCACTCAAAATTTAAAGATGTTTGATTATTTTCGGTAATCAAAATACTTTTAATTATTACACCCGTATTATCAAAAGCCTACCAAATATAGATTAATAGCTTTCATAAATCATCAATCATTTATATAATTTATCCAGTTCTATTAAAAATTGGATTATTTCTTTTACGTTCAAAGTATAATCTATTTCAGTAATACTTTTAGCTGCATTAGGCATGGTATCTATCATACACTCCTCCGGGTTTTGAATAATGGTTAAACCTCCTCTATCCTTAATTCTTTTCATACCTAATGCTCCATCTCTGTTAGCGCCAGATAATAATATCCCTATCAGCTTGTCCTTATAGGTATAAGCCGCTGTATCGAGCGTGATATCTATAGAAGGTCTTGAATTATTGTACATTTCCTCTGTTGAAAGTGCAAATGTATTTCCTAACTCAATACACAAATGATAATTAGCCGGGGCTAAATAAACTTTTCCCCTTTTAATTCCTTCCTTGTCGTAAGGCTCTACCACCGGCTTTATACTCTTAATTGAGAGCGCTTCTACAAATCCATTTCTCACATGTTTCAACCTATGCAGGCACATAATTATAGGCAAGCTGAAATCGGCCGGAAGTGCAGACAAAATTTGCGTAATGCCTTGAAAACTTCCTGCAGACCCACCTATTACTATGGCCTTATACTTATTATCGAGGTTGAATCGACCCATTGAATATCCGTTTACTGATATTAGTCTTTAATTTTTTTATACACTTTCTCTTCATTGTTCACTACAATGAATTTATTGGCAATTTCACACCAAATCAGTGACTCTTTTGAACCAATCACCAGATATCCATACTTAAATAAGCTTTCGTGGTGCTTCTTCAATACCTCATTTTGTAAATTTTGATTAAAGTATATCATTACATTTCGGCACAGTATTAAATCAAATTTATTAAATACTACACCTTGTACTAAATCGTGCTCTCGGAAGGATACATTTTCAATAAGCGTTTTATCCATCACCGCTTTGCCATTGCTTTCCGTGAAGTAATCTTTAAAACTAGCCTTACCTTCAAACCTTATATAATTCTTTTCATTCAATTCCATGTTTTTCATAGAATAATGGCCCAATTTAGCTTTGTCGAGTATTACCTTATCAATATCAGTAGCAATAATTTTTGCTTTATTTAAAATACCCATTTCCTTCAGTAAAATAGCCATTGAAAATACTTCCTCACCAGAGGAACAACCTGCATGCCATATACTTATGGTATTATGATTCAATAAAATATTGGGGATCACATTATCTCGTAGCTCCCTCCAGAAAGAAGGGTCTCTGAACATTTCAGTAACATTCACAGTAATTTCAGATATAAATTCATCAAAGAATGATCTGTCATCCTTTAACCTTTTTATTAATAAATCTGCTGAGCTAAATTTATATAGCTCCATGATTCTGAGTATTCTTCTACGAAAGGACGACATGGCATAATTGGTAAAGTCATATTTGTATTGCTCCTTTACCAATTCTGTTATTCGCCTTAAATCTGATATTTCTATATCCTGTCTGATCATAGTGGATTTTGTATCAGTTTATCTATAAATATTTGTTCCATTAATTATTCCTCATTCTTGCAATACATCGGGTAATGCATTGATAGCTAATTATATAGCCAAATTAATTACCTAAACATCGTGTTTCAGAGTGTTAATTACGAAAATTTAAATAATTAATGATTTCTATGTATGATAATAATGTAATTTAAAGGATAATATCAATCATTTAAATTCTATCATATTCTTAACCTTTAAGGTATTTAAGTATAGATCATATAATTATTCTAATGTTTAATCTCTCTAATATTAAGATTTATAAATTACATCTGCAATGATTAATTAAATATGTTCGGAATTTTTAAGCAATTTGACAGAAAATATGAATTAATGACTTTAGGAATTTTTTGGCGTAATCAGATTTATAACTTTGTGCCGAAGAAAAAATTTAACTATGCAAAAAATACTGGTATTAGGAGCAGGAAGATCAACCACCTCCTTGTTAAAATATTTAAAGCAAAATGCAGAAAAAGAGCATTGGCAAATTAAATTAGGTGATTTTGATATCAATTTAGCAAATGAAAAAGCCGATAAGCACCCTTCAGTGAGCACCATCCAATTTGATATTTTAAACACTATACAAACTAAAGAAGAAGTGAGCCAGGCAGATTTGGTTATTTCTATGTTGCCAGCGCATTTACATTTCAAAGTAGCTGAAGTATGTGTTGATTTAGGTAAGCATTTGGTTACTGCTTCTTATAACAACAAGGATATTAATCAACTTTCTGAAATAGCTAAAGCTAAAAATATCATCATTTTAATGGAGTGTGGTTTAGATCCAGGCATTGATCATATGACGGCTATGGCGGCTATAGACGAAATTAAAATTAAAGGCGGTAAGATTACATCGTTCAAATCATTTACCGGCGGACTTGTAGCTCCAGAAAGTGATAATAACCCTTGGCATTATAAATTTACATGGAACCCAAGAAATGTAGTTTTAGCAGGACAAGGAGCTGCCAAATTTATAAGAAATGGAAGATACAAATATGTGCCTTACCATCAATTATTTAAAAGACTAGATGCCATTTATGTGGACGGATTAGGCGACTTTGAAGGTTATCCGAATAGAGATTCCTTATCCTACAGAAAAGTATATGGCTTAGAGGATATCCCTACTTTATTAAGAGGTACCTTAAGAAAAGTAGGTTTTTCAGCTGCCTGGAATGTATTTGTTCAATTAGGCATTACAGATGATACCTACGAAATGGAAGGATTGGAAAATATGACTCATAGAGATTTCATTAACTCTTTCTTGAAGTATGATGGTTTGCAAACAGTTGAAGATAAATTATGCGAATATGTAGGGATTCAGAAAAACTCAGAAACATTTGAAAAATTAAAATGGTTAGGGATTTTCGATGAAACTGAATTACCTATTAGAAATGGTAGCCCTGCCCAGGTAACCCAAGCTATAATGGAGAAGAAATTAAGCCTTAGCCCGGGAGATAAGGATATGATAGTGATGCAACATCAATTTGAATATGAATTAAAAGGACAAACGCTTCGGTTAGATTCTTCTATAATTTCTTACGGAGAAGACGAAAATGAAACAGCAATGGCTAAAACGGTAGGATTACCATTGGGTATAGCAGTTAAAAACATTCTAAATGGTAAAATCAACTTGAGGGGCGTTCATGTTCCAATAAGAAAAGAGATATATGAACCAATTTTAGCTGAATTAGTAGAGCATGGAGTGTCTATTAAAGAAACTCATAGTTAATGCTAAAAAATAGTTAAAAAGGGCTTTAATAACTTAACATACTCGGGATGGAAATCATTGTTTTCATCCCGAATAAATATTTTCTCTTCTCTTGGAGATGAAATTTTTTCTCTGGAAAAACCATGAATTACTCTCAACGCAGACTTATAAATATTATGATGAATGAATAAAGAATAATGAATATGAAAACCATTTTGGTTCATTAAATCGCTAAAAAGACCCATTTCATACTTGGGCAGCATGACATAAGCCTTACCTAAATCCTTCAAATATTGATTTATACCCGTGGAAAGATCTTTGAAAGAAAGTTGATTTGTATGGTAAGCGGTATTTTTATCGGAGTTAATGTCTGATTGTAAACTGTTGTTGAAAAACGGAGGATTAGAAAACACAAGATCATATTTAATATCAGATTGGTAATGCTTAAAATCTTTATGAATTGCCTTTAATCGATCTGACCATGGAGAAGATAAAAAGTTATTTTGGGCTTCCCTGTAAGCATGCTCCTCAATTTCTAAAGCACGTAAATTTAATTTTGACCTTTGTGCTAGCATTAAAGAAAGTATGCCTGTACCAGTACCAATTTCCAGAGCTGATTTCATTTCTTCTTCAAGAGGTAGCCATGCCCCAAAAATAGTAGCATCAGTAGTGAGCTTGGCAGCACTTTCTTTTTGCACAAGACTAAATTGCTTAAATTGAAAAACTGACATTAATTCTCTTTTCCCATTAAAAACTTTTACACTTTTATAAATAAGACATAAAAAAAGGCGCAAAAGCACCTTTTTTTTATATTGAAAATAGAGATTTTTTAAAAATAGAATCTTAATGAAACTCCAGCTCCTGGGTTAAACCATATCCCCGGAGCAATATCCAAACCAGGTTTAAAATCTACACCAATAACAAATGGAATGTCCGTTAAAGTGTACTCTAATCCTAAAATAAAATCAATACCTATTATAAAACCGTCCCCATCTCTATTTCTGTAATAGTAGTTATCATATCTATTATTAAATGCACCAATATGAAAACCAGGACCATAGTACCAATTTAAATAGGGTACATCAAAAGCATTGGCATGAATTTCATATAAGCCCGTAAACTCAAAACCTCCTCTGTATCCACTTAACATACCTTCCAAGGCTACAGTTTGACTCGTGAAAAATTTTCCTGTTAGTGCTGTAGGGTACCCGCCTCTTAATCCAATGGATCTTTTATAATCCTGCGAAAAAGATTCTGTGGTGAAAAGGATACATAACACTCCAATAAAAAATAAGCTCTTTTTCATAATTTAATCTATTTAATTAAAATTTACAGTTAAATGAATTAATAACTAATCAAGGTCATTCAAACGACTAAGCCCCAAAAAGGTTAGATGAATTTTTACTTGATTCAAACTCTTTATCAACCGCATGAGGTCCATTTTCTGCTTTGTCAACGGCTAATCTATCGCATCTCTCGTTGTCGGGATTACCTGCATGACCTTTCACCCAATGGAAAATTACTTGATACGGTTGAGCAACCGTTAGGTATCTTTTCCATAGATCAACGTTTTTTTTATCTTTAAACCCCTTTTTAACCCAATTATTGAGCCATCCTTTACTGATTGAATCAATCACATATTTAGAATCGCTGTAAATATGTACAGGATATTTATTTGTTTTTAAGCTCTCAAGGGCTGTAATCACAGCCAATAATTCCATTCTATTATTAGTAGTTTTTCTAAAGCCTGCGGAAATTTCTTTTTTCTTCTCGCCAAAACGCATCACTATTCCGTAGCCTCCCGGTCCGGGATTACCCAAAGCTGATCCGTCAGTGTATATTGTAATCATTAAAAGAAGTTTTTAAATAATTTAATTGAGATGGCTAATAAAATGATCCCAAAAACTTTTCGCAATATACTAAATCCTGCCTGACCAATTTTCCTTTCCAGCCATCCGCAGGTTTTAAGCACGACAAAAACCAATATAAGGTTAAGCACTACTCCAACAATAATATTGATTTGAGAAAATTCAGCTCTTAAAGAAATAAGAGTAGTCATGGTGCCTGCACCTGCAATTAAAGGAAATGCAATTGGCACAATGGATGCGCTGGAAGCAGAAGTTTCTTCATGTTTAAATATGGTTACTCCCAGTACCATTTCTAATCCAATTAAAAACATTACGATTGCCCCTGCAATAGCAAATGATCCGATATCTATACCAAATAATTTAAGGATAGATTCTCCTAAAAACAGAAAACCTATCATAATAAGGCCTGCAACAATGGTGGCTTTCCCTGATTGCACATGACCTAGTTTCTTTCGCAAATCAATTACAATAGGAACAGAACCCAGGATATCAATCACTGAAAACAAGATAAGAGATACAGAAATAATTTCTTTAAAATTAAGCATTTACGAAGTTTTGTCTAAAAATTCGCGCAAAGGTAAGATAACAAAATGAGGTATCAATACCTTTTAAAGAAGTTGATTAGAAATAATGTGAGCTGCTCAAATTCCGGTTGTAATATTGCAGGGAAATTTGCTACTCTAAAGCTACTATACTTAAGATCTCCATATCCATTCCCTATAATAATACCATTGCTTTTTGCAGCTAATTTTAATTTAGTAACCAGATCATTTTCTGCAATTAGACAAAAAACAGTATCTGATTGCAAATCACTTATGTTTGTGAAATTTGAAAGGTTATTAAAAGGAGAAATTTGAGCTAAAAAATTCTCTTTCCTCTTTAGTAATTGTGAGTGAATAATATTGATGCAATCACGATTTTGTAATGTACGGTTTAACAGAAAAATATTGCTAATGTTTGGGGTATGGTGGGTTTGATTTTTGGCTGCATTACTTAAAACATAGTTGAAAGAGTTGTAGAATTTATTATCACCTAAAGCCTGAGCCCTTTTTATTGCATTATTACTCACAATCATTATTGCTAAACCAGGAGGTAAACCAAAGCATTTTTGTACGGAAGCATACCATATGTCACCTAATAACCATTTGAGCTCATAACCTGCCATGGAAGAAGTGGCATCATAAGCAATTAATGAATGAGGGAATTTTTCCCTTGCCAACTCCTGAAAATGATTAGGCAAGGCCGTACCATTTGAAGTTTCGTTATGTGTAAAAGCTAACAACTCCGAATCTGCGGGGATAGACTGCAAATCAGGTAATTCTTCTCCTGCAAAGGCTTTACCTTTTGTATTAGAATGAATTCTTTGAGCATAATCGTACCACTTTTCACCGAAAGCACCATTGTAGCAATGCAAACTGTCTGATTTCACAAATGATTGTGAGATGATTTCCCAACATTCAGTGGCAGATGACACGAAGGCGATTTCATAATCAGCAGGGATGTCCAGCTTTTCTTTTAGCAGCTGCTTGGTTTCAGCAAAGAGCTGCATAAAAGTCTCCGACCTATGATTCATTTCTAAAATTCCGATTCAAATGCTTCCTGTAGGTAGTTACCTATTTCAGCATATAATTTTGAAGGACCAGGATAGAAGTTTAGCATAGTATTTTTTGTAAAGGTAAGGAGAATGGTATGAAACCCGAATGATTTAAAAACCTTGTAGTTTTATTAGTAAGTTGAATCAATATGAAATTAACTATTCATTACCTCTTTCTCCTCCTAAATCCATAAATCAGTTGGTCTTTTAAGCTTTGAGGAAACTCTTCCACCTTATCAAACCCAAGCGGCTCATCTCTGCCATCTTTAGGGATATAATGGGTACCAAAAATATAATCCCAAATGCTTAAAGTGATACCGTAATTCACTCCATTTTTAACTGGTAAATGCTTGGCATGGTGCCAAATGTGCATTTGCGGATTATTGAAAATATATTTCAATGGACCCAAAGGTACTCTAATATTAGAATGGTTAAAATGACCTATTGAGAGTGCAAACAAATGTACTAATAAAAACTCTTGAATACCGAAACCAATCATAGCTAAAGGAATATATTCTATTGTTCGATACACAATGGTTTCCATCCAATGGAAACGAAGGTGAGCTGCAAATCCCATTTGCTCTACAGAATGATGTACTTTATGAAACTCCCATAACCAGGGCACCCTATGTAAAAGCCTATGAACATTCCAATGGATAAAATCACGTAGGATAAATAATGTGAGTAATTGTGCCCATACAGGCCAGGATTGTACTTCAAAGGCAATTATGTTACTGAAACCGAAAAGCCCTAAGAAATCGTTGAAAAGCTGAACAAAAACATTGGAGAAAGCATAATAACCCACCAAAGAGAAAAGAAAGAAATTGAAAAACATGTAAAATCCATCAAGCCAGAAATCCTTTCTTATTTTAGGCTGATTTTTTCTCCATGGAAATATTAACTCCAGCGCATAAAAGAAAATAGAAATCCCTATAAGCCAATAGAAATAATTACCCCAATGCGGATCTAAAACCTCATTACCCACATAGCGAGCATAATCCGTCAAGGATTTTAAGAATATCTCAATGTATTTTTCAATCATTATGCATACAATAACCAAAAATAGCTAAAGAAAGTTAGTAACAAAAGTTACAGAGCAGGTTGCAAAATTAAAATTAGTTGTATAAATGAAATTCAATGATTAGAGAGATCATTGATTTGCTAATGGAATGAAAAAAGCATTGCTTTTCACAATGCTTTCTTCATGAGGGCTTTAAAACAACATAAACATAGTTTGCCCCAGACTAAGATTATGCGCAATTTATAATTGTTTAATTTCTATTTGTCTTTTATTACCAGAATTATCAGCTCCCATCGGAATAAAAATTTCTAAATTATTCTCATAATGTACCGCTTCTACTGCATCAGTATTCACAAATAATGGCAAATCGAGCTTTCTATAAAAAATAGGCATGATGGCCGGTATATTATCTGCAGTCTTCATATCAAGTGTTGCAAATATTTGCATAGATCGTTGCTCTGAAATCACTTTTAAATGGTCAGCAGAAACTCCGGGCGCATGTATGTTAATCAAAAAACCATCTTCCTGTTTGTCAACTTTCATGGTAATTTGAGCCACACCCCCGTTTAATGTATTCAATTGATCGCCTTGAAATAATAAATTTCTCAGCAATACTTTATCCTTTAGTAAATTCATATTGCTTTTATTTTCTTACTAAATATCAAACTGTGTACCAACATAGAATAGAAGTTAAATACAGGCCAATATGGCAGAAATGCAGATTTAAATGCCAAATTAACAGGCTTTTTGATGAATAGAGTAATAATATTAGGACAAATTGAAAACTGAAATAACATTTGTCAATAATAGGACATATTAAAATATGCTTATTTGTACCTTTGCGGTCTTAATAAAATGAAAAGACCAAAGATTTCAGTGATAATACCTGCTTTTAATGAAGAAAATGCAGTAGGAAGGGTAGTAAAAGACATTCCTAAAAATTGGGTAGATCATATTATTGTAGTCAACAACGCTTCTACCGATGATACCAGGATTTCTGCTGAAAAGGAAGGGGCAACTGTGATAGACCAACCGCTAAAGGGGTATGGAAATGCTTGTTTAAAGGGTATTGAGTATTTAAAAAGTTTGGAAACTACACCTGAAATAGTGGTTTTTCTGGATGCTGATTATTCAGATTATCCTGAAGAACTGCCCCAGTTGGTTAAGCCAATCATTGAAGATAATTATGATCTGGTAATTGGTTCCAGGGCTATAGGAAATAGAGCAAAGGGATCAATGACCTTTCCTCAAGTTTTTGGTAATTGGCTCGCAACTAATCTACTAAAACTATTTTATGGCTACCGATTTACCGATTTAGGTCCATTTAGAGCCATAAAATATGAGCAGCTATTAGCCATTAATATGGTAGATACAACCTATGGCTGGACAGTAGAAATGCAGGTGAAAGCTGCCAAAAAGAAACTGAAATGCACGGAAGCACCTGTTACTTATAGAAATAGAATTGGAACTTCTAAAGTATCAGGTACAGTTAAAGGGGCAGTTTCAGCAGGATATAAAATTTTGTACACAATATTTAAATATTTATAAAAAATGACTTGGGAATGGATCATCATAGCAGTTTACGGAATAAGTCTGCTATTCATTTTCTTATTCAGTTTCGGTCAGCTACACCTTACCTGGCACTACTTACGTGCAAAAAAACAGCAGAAGCGTAAGGTTGAAGTAATTTCCCATGTAATACAGGAAAACTGGCCAAAAGTGTGCGTGCAATTACCTGTATTTAATGAGCGCTACGTGGTGAATGACCTAATTGATAAAGTTTGCAAGCTTAATTACCCGAAAGAACAGCTTGAAATCCAGGTATTAGATGATTCAACTGATGAAACCACTGAGCTATTGAGATTAAAAATAGATGAATGGAAAGCAAAAGGAGTTACTATTTCGTTGATTAGAAGAACTGATAGAAAAGGTTATAAGGCAGGGGCTTTACAGTATGGATTAGAAAGAACAGATGCAGAATTTTTAGCGATATTTGATGCTGACTTTCTTCCAGGAGATGATTTTCTTAAGCAAACTATTCCGCAATTTGAACATGCGCACGTGGGGGTGGTACAAACACGATGGGGGCATACCAATAAAGACTATTCTTTATTGACTAAGCTTCAGGCTTTTGGTTTGGACGCGCATTTTACTATTGAACAAGTAGGCCGAAGTGAGGCAGGATCATTCATCAACTTTAACGGAACTGCCGGTGTATGGCGTAAAGAAACCATCATAGACGCAGGAGGCTGGTCGGCGGATACACTTACTGAAGATCTTGATTTAAGTTACAGAGCACAATTAAAAGGATGGAAATTTCTGTACAGAGAAGATGTGGAATCTCCCGCAGAACTTCCCATCATTATGCCAGCTATTAAATCTCAGCAATTTCGCTGGAACAAAGGTGGGGCAGAAACTGCCAGGAAAAACTTTGGCAAAGTGCTCAGGTCCAATATAGGCTTCTCTAATAAAATCCACGCTTTCTTCCATTTATTTAACAGTTCCATTTTCATTGCTATTTTAATTACTGCAGTTTTAAGTATACCGATGCTTTATATTAAAAGCATTCAACCACAATTAGCTGTAATGTTTCAAATTGGGAGTGTCTTTCTATTAGGATTTTTCTCAATTGGCATATTTTACTGGGTAGCCAACAAACATTTGCTAAAGGGAAACTACAGAAAATATTTTTTCAGAACATTCCCTATTTTCATTACAGTTTCTATGGGATTATCACTCCATAATGCATTGGCAGTAGCAGAAGGATTGTTAGGCTTTAAATCAGCCTTTATCAGAACACCTAAGTTTAATTTATCTAAAAAGGGAGAAAGTTGGAAGGGAAACCAATATGTTAAATTGAAATTTAGTCCTCTAACGCTTTTGGAGGCCTTTTTAGCGATCTATTTTGCCTTTGGTATCTTTTTAGGCTTTTACCTGAAAGATTACGGACTTATTATTTTCCATTTAATGTTGATGTTAGGCTTTACCACTGTTTTCTATCATTCTATCAAACCCAGTTTCAAATAATAGCAGATGAATGGCTTGCAAAAAATAGCTATTTTTATCTTTGCTGCACTGCTAATAAGTATAAGCTATTTTACTCAGAGATATGAGTCAACGCTTTTACTTGGCCAGTTTACCGCCCTGTTTAGTATTTATATTTTTCTATCTTTTCATAAAGAAGCGTTCAGCCTTAAGGCGATCATTTTCATAGGTATAAGTTATCGTTTATTATTCATGCTTTTAGAGCCTAATTTATCGGAAGATGTGTTTCGCTTTATATGGGATGGTAAATTATGGTGGGAAGGATTGAACGCTTATGAATGGCTTCCAACAGAAATTATAGCGCTCAAGGATAATACGTCTTTTCAGGTTTTATTTTCCCGACTTAACTCACCCAATTATTACACAATTTACCCTCCTATCAATCAGCTCATTTTTTATTTAGCAGCTTTCTTTGATTCAACGTTCACAAGCATTTCAGTAATAAGGCTATTTATCTTGGCAGCAGAAATAGGTACACTTTCCATACTACCCAAAGTACTTCGTCAATATCAATTCTCTCAAAACAACCTAATATGGTATGCTTTTAATCCATTAATCCTTTTAGAGCTAAGTGGCAATCTCCACTTTGAGGCATTTGTTATTTTCTTAATTGTGGTCTCCATTTATTATTTTAATCAATCCAAAATATTCAAAAGCGCCATAACATTAGGTTTTGCTATTGCCTTTAAATTATTGCCTTTAATACTAATTGCTGCCTATTTTCGGAAAATTTCTTTCAGAAAATGGGTGGATTTTGGTCTGATTGCAGGTATGGTTTTAATACTGAGTATGATACCGATTCTATTTTCAAATGCTTTAAATGGCATACTAAACAGTTCTGAACTCTATTTTAAAAGTTTCGAATTCAATGGAAGCGTTTATTACCTCACAAGGGCTATTGGATATTCCATAAAAGGTTACAATATCATTTCTTTTGCCGGCCCCTTAATGGGCTTTCTAAGTTTCATTAGTATAATTGTATTTAATCTGCTGGCAAAAAAATCAATGCCTCTACCAGAAAGAATGATGTGGACATGGCTAATTTATTGCCTATTTGCTACCACTTTACACCCCTGGTATTGCTTACCCTTATTGGCATTAGGGATATTATCCGGCTACAAATTCCCAGTTTTATGGACTTTCCTCATTTTCTTCACCTATATTGGATACACCGTTGTAGGTTTTACTGAAAACTTATGGGTAACCTTTTTGGAATACATCTTGTTATTTACTTTTATCGTAATTGAGGTAATTCAGAAAAGAAATCCCTCTTTTAAACTCACTTATAAATGAAGCTTTATTTGAAAATATTAATCATTTCATTTCTGCATTCTCTTGTAGCATGCGGACAGCAGAACTATGACCAAAAACTTGCCTCCCTTTATAAAAACACTGTACCGACCATAAAACCTAATCAATTTGATTCGCTCAGAAACAAGCAGGAGGTAACAATACTTGATACACGAACAGCAGCAGAATACAAAGTAAGCCATATTAAAGGTGCTGATTTCATCGAATACGATAATTTTAAGATTGAAGAATTCAGTGAGCCAGATAAAGAAAAGCCCATCCTTATCTATTGTGCCGTGGGCTATCGAAGCGAAAGAATTGGGGAAGCACTTCTGGAAAAGGGCTACCAAAACGTATATAATTTATATGGCGGTATTTTTCAGTGGAAAAATGAGGGCTATCCTGTATATAATGCTGAAGGAGAAACTACAGATAAAGTACATGCCTATAATTGGTTATGGGGCAAATGGTTAGATGGCGATAAAGCAACAAAGGTTTATGACAAAAAATAGATTACTCATAATATTTGTAAAAAACCCTGAACTGGGAAAGTGTAAAACAAGGTTAGCTGCCACTATTGGTGATCAAAAAGCTCTTCACTTTTATAAAAAAATGCTGGAAAGAACGAGGGAAGTTGCTACAGCAGTAGATGCACATAAAACTGTATTTTACTCTTCGTTTGTTGATAAAACTGATCAATGGCCTGAGAATAGGGACTTCAGTAAGGCATTACAGCAAAAAGGTGACTTAGGAGACAAAATGAGATTGGCTTTTGAAGAATCCTTTAATGCTGGTTATCAATCCATTTGTATAATCGGGAGCGATTGCTACGAACTGGACAGCCAAACAATTAACAAAGCTTTTCAAATTCTTGAAATAAAAGACGCAGTAATAGGCCCAAGCACGGATGGAGGTTATTATTTGATTGGCATGAATCAATTGGTTGCTGAAGTATTTTCAAATAAAAATTGGAGTACAGAAACAGTCAATTCAGATACGATCCTCGATTTTGATAATTTAAACATCAGTTACGGTAAACTACAACCGTTGACTGATATAGACACGGAGGAAGATTTGAAGACTATGCCGAAAGAAATAGTTGAAAAGTTTGTAACGCAGGCTTAATCTTTTTACTAATCAGCTGTCATATTTTTTAGTTGTAAAATGAATAGATGATTCCAAATCCTAATTCATAATTAAGATAGTAAGCAGAATTTCGATCGCTATCAAATAATCCAAAATTTAAGGTCTTAATACGTAACTCGGTAAACAGCTGCCATTGCTCATCAAGAGAGTGTTCAAAACCTGCTTGTAAATTAAACCCAAGACTACTTCTTTCGAAAATTCCACCTTTTCCCCAACCTCCTCTTTCCATAGGAGGATCTGATTTCATAACAGATTTAAATTTTAGAAAATAATAATAATTATAAACCTCCGGCTATATAGAGGAATTTATAATCGAACCTTAGCAAAACAGGAATGTTAAGGTCATAATTATAGAAATATACGTCACTGCCTTCACTTATTGTCCCGTCAGGATCAATAGAAGTATACAATTCCTTATCTCTTTTATACGTTTTTACCACCAATTATCTTTCTCATTCCAAGAAATAAAGCAATATTCGAAGCATTAGGATTAAGTTTTTCCTGCTCCGGTTGGCCTGGGCCCCAATTATAAGCAGTATAATTGAAAAAAGCATTATTATAGCCTATACCAGGTTCTAAAAAGATAGACTCTGTCAATTTCATGCTAAGAATAGCTTCAATATGAAATCCGACTGCATTCCTATAAGATATTTCACCGTACTCCTGATTATTTTCTGTCATAGAAGCTGTTGCCGGAAAATTAAAATCAGCTCCTCCTTTAAGCATGATGCCGTTGAAAAAATCTGATTTTTTAAATGGAAATAACTTCCCTACACCTAAACTCAGTGATTTATGATTAAAGGTATAGGCACTCTTATTACTAAAACCATTTATACTTTCAAATTGATAAGCCAAAGTCCAGGCAATACCCACCTGAGAATAAACGAAGATATCAGAAAACTTAGTATCGTATTGTAAACCAGCTTGTAAAGCAAAGCCAGAACCAACACTAAACATACTATTTTGTCCGTTAAAATTAATGGTCTGGTATTCAAAACCGGTATTGAAACCAGCATTACCATAAAAAGACAGGTTTTGTGCCTTAATTTGGAAAGAAGATAACAAGGCTATTAAGAGTAATGTTTTTTTCATTTTAAAGAGATTATAAAATAATTTCCAATATAATAAAAGTTGAAATTAAACGGTATTACTAATTAAAAAAAGAATTATGTTTACTTTAGAAATTATCGAAAGCAAAGTAACAGTATAAATCAAAAGCGCTAATTTCTTTTGAACCAACTTCAACATATAGTGTAAAATAATTTAAAGCAGAAGTATTGTACTTACAGAGCTTATGATTCATGAAGCATTTAATAATAGTCTGAGCAAGTTTCAAGTTCCAGGAGATCAAATGATTAGTTTGTGGAACCAAGTGGAAAAAAAATATAAAGGATCCAAAAGATTTTATCATAACTTAAACCACCTAAATAACTTTTTAGCTGAACTAATACCACTTAAAAGCCAATTTAAAAGTTGGGAAATAATTGTGCTTGCCATTGTTTATCATGACATAATTTACAAAGCACATAAGGGCAATAATGAAGAAAAAAGCGCAGTTTTGGCTGAAGAAAGATTAAAATCATTATCACTTCCAGAGGATTTAATTCAATATTGTGCAGATTTAATTATAGCTACAAAAAGCCATGAATCAACTATTGAAGAGATTAAGCTTTTCACCGATGCAGATTTATCCATATTTGGTGCCTCCCCTCAAGATTACCAAACTTATTCTGAGCAAATTAGAAAAGAATACAGCATCTATCCTGATATTTTATATTTTCCCGGGAAGGAAAAAAGTATTACAACACTTTTTAAATAGGGAAAGAATATACTTGTCAGATCACTTTCATACACTGTATGAAGATAAAGCAAAGAAAAATCTTGATACCGAATTAAAGAAAATTGAGAATGGGACTCTTTAATATATTCAAAAGAAAAAAAGAAAACAGCCTGAAGATTATTTCAAGATTGAAATTAACGATGAATGGATCACTGTTGAACATCCTAAAAGGAAAAAGGAAGTTGTAAGATGGAATGATATAGAATCTATAAAAATGATTACCACAGATGATGGCCCATTTCTGCCTGACCTATGGCTGGCACTTTTATCCTCAGACGGCGGGTGTCTGATCCCCCAGGGTGCAAAAGGATATAATGAAGTGTATGAAATTGTTTCTGAATATTCAGGTTTTGATTTCGAAAAAATTATTATGGCTATGGGGATTACACAGAATGCTGAATTCACAGTTTGGAAAAAGAATTAAATATTTAGTGTGATTCAGATTACAAATAAGATTTTATTAAATTTAAATAATCAAGCTCATCAATTATGAAATCAATTTTACTCACAATTAGTATTTCACTTTGTTTATTTGTCCTTATTTCTTGTGATACTCAAGAGAAAGAAAATTTTGACATACTAATTACCAACGTAGCGGTTGTTGATGTTAATACTGGAGAAATATCACCAGAGCAAATCATAGGAATAAATGCTGACACCATTCATCTGGTGGCCTCCATTCAACAACTAGGAAAATACAGCGGCTCTACCTTAATTGATGCAAAAGGCAAATTCGTTATGCCCGGCCTATGGGATAATCATGTTCATTTCCGAGGTGGCGATTCACTGATTCAGGAAAATAAAAACATGCTTCCTTTATTTTTAGCCCATGGCATCACCACAGTGCGTGATGCCGGTGGAGATATGACACCTAGTGTAAAAAAATGGCAGTCAGCAATTAGTAAAGGCACTTTAGATGGCCCTACTATTTTCACTTCAGGACCTAAATTGGATGGAGATAAACCTGCCTGGGCAGGCTCTATTCAGGTTTTAGATGATGCAGATATTGAAAATGCTTTGGATTCCTTAGAAAAAATAGGGATTGACTACGTGAAAATGTATGATGGTAACCTAAGCAAAGAAGCCTTTTATGGAATTATAAAAGCAGCAGAAAAAAGAGGATTAAAAACTACCGGTCATATGCCATTATCTGCTAACATTCTGGATGCAGTCGATTTGGGTTTAGATGGCAGTGAACACCTATACTATGTGCTAAAAGCATGTTCCCCCAAAGAGGATAGTCTTACTTCATTGAATATTGGTTATAGTATGATGTCGGAAATACTCAATACTTATAATGAAAAATTAGCTCAAGAAGTTTTTAAAATGCTAGCCGAGAATAAAGTGTACATCACTCCTACCCTCTTTATTGGCAAAACATTGGCGGAGGTATTAGAAGTGAACCATGAAGAAGATTCACTTTTGAAATATATAGGAAAGGGCATACAAAAAACCTATTTAGGCAGAGTGGAAGGTGCTAAAAGAGCGAAGAATAGTGGCAGCACTATGAGGCAAGACATGGAAGACAGAAGTAGAGAAGTGATAGTACCTATGTTTGAGGCAGGCGTTCCGCTATTAGCCGGTTCAGACTGCGGTCCTTATAACTCTTATGTGTATCCCGGAGCTTCATTTCATGGAGAATTAAAAAGCCTGGTAGCAGCGGGGCTTAGTCCTAAGCAAGCCTTGCAGACTTCCTTTAAAAATGGTGCGGATTTTTTTGGTTTAGAAGCTTATTATGGCACTATTGAGGAAGGTAAAATAGCTGATATTTTAATTCTGGATAAAAATCCACTTGAGGCTATTGGATTTGCTCAAGATCCAGATTTTGTAATTCATAGAGGAAAAATATATAGTGCTGAAGATTTAAAAACATTGTTAAAAAAATTAAAACACCCTAAAAACCAAATATTTGGGACTTAGATAAACAGCAAAACAAATCAAACATTACCTAGAGCATAAAATTGCAGAAACTAACTATTAATCCATTTTTACTCTGAATAAGCAGCTTTTAAGACTTAAAGTGAAGAAATAAAATCAATAAACTTCCCCAGCCTCGTTAAAGTGTTATTATTGCACCTAATTCTTACATTCTGATAAGTAGCATATTAACGCTAAATATCCTTTTTGTATAATTATCAGTTAAATTTGAATAATTAACTTTTTAATTGTGAAGAAATGAAATCAATTTACCTAAGATCCTTTGTATTAAAATTAATGGTATTGATTGTTATTTTATTGGCATTTGTAAATACCATAAAGACTCAAAGCAAAGCTGAAAAAATAGCAGATAATACTGAAATACCGACTATGAGTATTGCCAAAGAAGAAAGTCTGGGTAAATAATTCTCCTATATTCCTTCAATAATACCCTACAGGATTAACCAATTAATTAGCTTACTTTCGATTCTTACTTTTTTAATTTGGTTACTTCCTCTTTAATGTCCAATACCATTTGAGTAAGTTCCTGCATGCTAATATTATTACTTGCCTGCGGACCGGATTGAGGAAACTGAGTGCTGATATAAGCTTTTGCTTCCCAAATCTCTAAAATTCCTGACACGGATAATTCATAAGGAGAGTATAAAGAATTATCAGACACCAAATATAAGGTCCCCTTCTCCTCCACATAATTAAAGGCCCTTTTATAGACTACTCCTTCCTGCTCGCTAACAATCACATAGGTTCTGCCATTTTTAATATCAGAAGGACTTTCAATATACTGGCCAATAATAATGGTGCCCGGCTGAATTGGTACCATAGAATCCCCTGAAATTTCAAAAGCTCTGTAAGTTCTGTCTTTTGGTAGATTGGGTAACTGAAAACGAGGCAATTCCTGCAAATACTCAGGATCAGCATAGCCACTGGTATAACCGGCAGCTGCTTTTTGAGGGACAAGTTCTATATTCTCTCTTTCATAGCTGTCCACTGTAATTGCCAATATTTTAGCCGATTTTTTGGGAGCCAGATTTTGGGTTAAATCGCGTGCTAAAAGGTCGTCCAGACTCAAATTAAACACCTCTGTTATTTTAAGGAGCGTGCTAATCCTTGGATCGGCTCTTCCCTCTTCGTAAGAACCTATTTGAGGACGCTTTACTTCTAAGGCATCGGCTAAGTCCTGCTGAGTCCAGCCCTTTTGCTTACGCAAGTGTTTAATATTGCTACTGATCAAATTCACTTCTTTCTCTATTTATTGAATGTATTGATTTCTTTAATTAAGTATCAATGCCGTTTCGTTAAGCATTAGTTATGGACCCTGCCTGCAGCAGGCAGGCTCAACCTTGCATCCTTCTCCGAAGAGAGAAGGACAATTGTCTTCACTAAATGACATTGAATTAAATATTTCAAATTATGGCACTAAGATAAATAATCCTTGAATTGGATTGAATTAAATAATGAATTATAAGTGCTTACTCATTATTAACAATTTCAAAAATGCTTCTTTAAAAATATTATTGTGCTTTCACCGAGTCATTGCAGTACTTATTATTCATTTAATCTTTTGCCTACTATATAACTAGATTTCTTTTCACCAGATGATACTAATATTCCTTCTCAAAAAACACCCCTATAGTCCCCTCGAGGGGACAGCCGCACAGATTTAGATCAGCAGAAAGACTTTAGCTTTTTCGCTACTTTCTGCTGTAGCAAAAGTCTTGTTATCTCCCTTGAGGTTCAGTTGTCAGCCAAAGGCTGACCAGCCTTTGGCTGGCTTCCACGCCACAATTCAAGACGCACCCCGCCTTTTTGTCGCACCCCGGCTTTCGTCCGCTTTAGGCGGACAAGTTGTTATACATCGTAGTTAAATTTAACTTTTTTAATACTAATTCATTTCTTTTCTAATTTTCTCAGGCATCCGTAATATTTAATAACTTCAATTGATTGAGTTGATAAACTTTAAAGATGTCAAAAATCACTTATCCCTAAAAATCGTTAGGCGGTTAGGTGATGCGGCCTGATTATTCAATGTAGGCTTTACTTTATAACCTACCCCGTTTAATCGCTGCATAAACCTACCTTCTATGCGCTCCACCACTTCTTTTAAAGTTTCTTTAGGCTCTGCTAAAGCATAACCATACCAACTGGCACCTGTACCTTCTTCTGCCACCTGAAACCGCACCTGGCACTTGCCCGAATGAAGCCTTTTACTGGATAATTTGATTTTCATAATATCTCAATTATTCGCTGCATTATTCTTGTTTTACTCTTGCTTTACTATTGTTTACTTCTAACATTGCCTTGCTCTACTTCCAATGCTATTACCACCGGATCAACTCTTGCTCAAACCTTTACAAAAATCCTTAAGAAAATCTTAAAAAAATATTTAGCAATGCTCAACTTTTCCATAGTAATTACTATTTTAATTAGTCGATTTGATGATAAATTTAGTAAACAATATTTAAATACCAATATATATACTAAATATATTAGTTTTTAGCATTAAAAACAAGCACCGATCGATCATTCACATGGATATGGACACCTTTTTTGTCTCTTTAAAGCGCTTACTGGAGCCCCGCTACTTCAGAAGCCTGTGATTATTGGGGGAAGTAACCGCGGAGAGGTAGCCTCTTGCAGTTACGAAACCCGCTTGTTTGGGATGCATTCTGCTATGCCCATGAAACTAGCCCATCAGCTTTATCCTGATGCCACCGTTATTTCAGGAGATATGGACGCTTATAGCCGGTAATCGCACCAGGTAACTGAAATAATTACTCAAATAGCACCTGTATTTGAGAAATCATCCATTGATGAGTTTTACCTGGATGTAAGTGGTATGGACAAATACTTCGGCTGTTTTGAGTGGGGTAAGGAACTGTGTCATAAAATTATTACAGAAACAGGCTGCCACTTTCAATCGGCTTCTAGGTGAATAAGCTATTCTTAAAAGTAGATACCAGATAAGCCAAGCCCAATAATGCCCGCCATATTGAGCCCGGAAAAGAGACGAGCTTTTTAGACCCTATGCGCATGCCCAATATACCTATAATCGGTAAAAAAACAGCGCAGTTTCTTATGTAAATGGGCATCAATAAGGTGGAAACCATGCGTAAAATGACCAGAAAGCTGCTGGAGCAAACCTTTGGTAATAATGGCACCATGCTTTGGCAAAGAGCCATCGACATCGACCATTCTCCTATTAACGCTTATAGCGAGCAGAAGTCGATTTCTACGGAAAGCACTTCCATCACGATTGCATGGTTGTAAAGCAGATGAAGGTGATCTTCTCTGCCTTGGTAGAAAAACTGGCTTACAAGCTAAGGAGCCAAAACCGGCTGACTTGTCATATTTCTATTAAACTAAGTTACAGTAATTTTGATACTCAAAACAGGCAAAGGATAATTTCTTATACTGCCAATAATGAAACTTTAATCCGCTATACTTAGGAACTTTGCGACCAGCTATGCACCCGCAGAATGCTTATCCGACTGATTGGGGTGCGCCTCAGCAGATTGACGCAGCAATTATCAGATTAATTCATTTGACGATACCCAAGAGCATATACAGCTTTTCCAGGCCATGGATAGCATCCGCAACAAACATGGTATCGAAAGCATTATGCGCGCCAGCACTTTAGGCTTGGATAAAAGACTACGGGAGAAAAGACATTTGTTTAGTGGGGCTCAATAATAACTACCTTTCTGATAAATTTTAATGCTTAAATGATTATGCAAGTCAACTATAACTCATTCAAAGATGATTTAAAAATTTATTGAAAATAAGGTTAAACTCCATATCATCTATGCTAACCCACTCTCCAACAAAAACTGCTTCGTCATACTGTAAGATTTCGCCCATTTTAGGGCTTAGGTTCTAAAAAATTCTACAAACTGCAATGCATCATTAGAATTTGATTGATGTTTAAGCTAGCATTTCAGCTTTGGGACAAGTCTGACCTCTTTGATGTACCTACTTGGGAGAATTTGCTGGCAAACTTCCTGCATAAGGTATGCTTCTCCAATAGAAAGATGGAACAAAATCCTAGAGGCATAATATTTTGGTAGCGCAGGGCATGAGCCTTGGGCAAAACGCACAATGTTAGCTCGATCTTGGCAGAATTTTTGTTTCATAGGAAAATAAAAATGATGACGAAATATTATCAGCACAGTTAGTATAAACCAAAATCTGCGACTACCGGTTTTCATTTAATTTTATTATTAAATTATATAGATTAACCTTTCTATACTTATATTTACTATTCTATCGTGATAATACTTTTCTTAAATTTATATGAGATTTACAAATATTTTATTTTGCCTCTTAATATCAGTAAGTGCTTGTTCCCAAAAACCTACTAATAAGGAAGTAAAGATAATTAGTGGTTATGTAGGAGATATAGCCCCTGATTCAGCATTAGATGATCCGACATTTGAAAAATGTACTGAAGGACATGTTTTTCAATTTTTTAATGATAGCAATGGGTTGCAATATGAGGGAGAAAAATCTGCTATAAAAGCTGCTTTTCAAGGATATAAACATCAGGTAGTTGCAGGTGAAAGCGGATCAATCAGGATCAGGTTTATAGTGAACTGTAAAGGAGAGACCGGTCGGTTTCGATTAATGGCTATGAATGTGAATTACCAGGAAAAATCCTTTCCTAAAACTATAACCAGGCAACTGATGAAAATCACACAATCATTGAAAGGCTGGCAAACTAAATATATACAAGGAAGTGAAATCGACTATTACCAGTACCTTATTTTTAAAATTGAAGATGCTCAACTAATTGAAATCATGCCATGAAATGAGCATAAATTTTAGAATCCTTAATATACCAACCAAGGATGAATAAAATTTATTGAATTTCATAGCTTGCCCCGACCGATCGGGGTGGACATTAAAAACCAACTATACTCATGAAAATATTTACTATTATAATCTTCTGTCTCCTTCCTTTGCTCAGCTATTCACAACCTAACTGCAATGTATATTTGTACAAGGGAGACACTGCCCTGTATAAAGCCTGTAAATTTGCAGAAGAAAATGGTCGCGGCTATTACCAATTTGATAGGAGGATGCATGCGGTGTATGATAGTGCACTCGCCATATGTGATCGTTTTGCCTACGCTTACAGGGTAAAATCAGTTGCCTACTTGAAAAGCGGTGATTTTTTAACCTGGAAAAAGCTAATCGATCAGGCTGTAAAGTATGAACCGGAATTGCATATGGGTTATAGAGGTTGGTGCCGTTATCAATTTTTTAGAGATTATGACGGTGCTATTAAGGATATAGAAAATTTAGAAAAGCTTATAGCTTATGACATCGGCTACTCTGCAAATGGCAATTATCATTTAATGATTGCGAAAGCATTATGCTATATGGAGTTGGATGAGAAACAGAAAGCAATCGACATTATAGAAAAGCAATTGGCTAAAGAGGATTATGAAGCTGGACTTTTCGATTACTATCAGTTAGGTGTATGCTACTTTCAAATGGGTAATGATGAAAAAGCATTATTTTACCTTTTAAAACAAAAAGACCAAAAGGTTTTAGCCGAAACTGAGTATTATCTGGCAAAGATTTATAAATCTCAAGGAAAAATGGAGGAATACAAATCTCACAAATCAAATGCTCTTGAGTATTATCAGAAAGGACATATTTTATTTGATGATTATTCCCATCACACGAATAAAGTGTATTATGCTGATCTTAAGAACGATCTAAATTAATCTTTCACTAAAAACTTGATGAAGACAGTCTAGCATTATAAGGTTTCTACCTTATAAACAACAATTATAAGGTTTCTACCTTATAAATAGCAATTATAAGGTTTTTACCTTATAATTGTAAATAAATGCAAGCAGTTGTAACAGGCGATATAATTAATTCATCCGCTAATAAGAACAGAGATGTACTTATTGATAGGCTAAAAAGTGAGTTTTCACTTTTGGAAAAAAGCGCATCCAATAGCTTTTCCTTATACAGGGGCGATGCTTTTCAGGGTGTTTGTGAGGCAGAGGATGCCTTAAACATCTTCCTGAAAATTAAATCACTTTTGATAACAGAGAAATCGGATGTGAGGATTGCTATAGGAATAGGCCCTATAGAGCAAATGAAAAAAAACCTGGCGGAATCTGACGGCACGGCCTTCCGGCTTTCGGGCAGAACACTAGACAGTCTAAAACCTGCCAACCAAAAATTTATGATTAAAACAGTTGCGGAAGACACCAACAGAGAGCTTGAACTGACCTGTCAAATGCTGGATATTGTACTAAGTAACTGGACATTAAAATCCACGGAAGTAGTGTACTATCTTTTAGAAGATAAAACCCAGTCAGAAATAGCAGACATACTTAATATTTCACAATCGGCCGTGCACCAAAGATTGCAAACTGCCCACTGGCCAATTATTGAGCTTTTTATGAAACGATATGAAGAAATAATTAATCAATTATAGCATGGAAATATTCACCAAACTCTTTTTAAGTCATTTAATCACTGATTTTATACTACAACCTAAAAGCTGGGTCAACCACAAATTTACCCACAAGGGCAAATCCGTTTTTCTTTACCTGCATGGATTGATCACCGGTGCTTTTGTGCTCCTTATCTTTTGGGACTTAAACCTGTGGCCAATCGCTTTATTCATTGCTATTACACATACCTTCATCGATTGGCTTAAACTACAATTTTCGGACAATACGAAGGCCTTTTTTATAGATCAGGCAACACATATTGTCATCCTGATTGCTTCAGCTCTTTATTTAACTGGCGACAACTTACAAGTAATTGATTTCCAGTTACAAGCTTATGAACTTAAAATTATTACTGCTTATCTCTTTATTACTTTCCCTGCAGGAATTATCATCGGCAAACTGACAGAAAGATGGAAAAATGAGTCGGTGCCCAGCTTAAAAAATGCCGGCCAATGGATCGGAATCACAGAGAGGTTATTAGTACTCACACTAGTTATTCTGCAACAATATACTGCTATTGGTTTCATTATTGCTGCGAAGTCTATTTTGCGTACTTCAACTTCCAGAGAAGGAAAAGAATTTGCCCAGTCGGAATATATTTTAATTGGCACACTACTAAGCTTTGCCATCGCTATTTTTACGGGTTTAATTTTAGAATATTCATTAGGTATATGATTTGAAAGGCTATTCATTTAGGGGTTGTGGTTGACAGCCATCTTTCTTAGACCCCACAAAGCCTCGAACACAAAGATAAAAAGGTAGATTCAGCTAAAGCAAAGGGATGTCCGTCCGTTGAAAACGTCACACATCGTAGCGTAGCACACTACAAGCATAATACTTTAACCGAACATGTTCAGCGATCAAAAAAGTCTGAACTCTTTGAAGCACCAACTTGGAGTGTGTTAAAAGTAAAAGGGACAAACCTACGATAGATTTATCCCTTTCCAAATTTCTACATTTACGTAAACGATTAAATTCTCACCCTTCGATATACTAAATTTTTTCTATTCAATTTATCATTTAGTAGACCCGCCAAGAGAGGCGAAAAAATAGCCAAAACTATTTGGAAATAATTAAGGAGAGTTTCTTTATTTTTATATTTCATAAATATCAGTTTAAATTATTGTTACAAATAATAAACGACTGATAGAGACTTATGTTTAGTGATTATTTCCTCATTTCTTTTATAGAAATTTCAATAAGGAAATGAGAACTGGTCAGGTGGGTTGAAAAAGAATTCCATGTGGATACATTGAAAATGTCAGACATCTTAATTCGCAAGCCGACAGACCAAAACCTGTTGTAAGCTACCCTTAAAACCGAACTGTTTAAAAGTATAAAAATATTTATTAATTTTAAACAGTAGTTATGAAGAAGAGTAAATTTTCACCACAACAAATTGCACGGATTCTAAAGGAATTTGATAATGGCAAAACAGCCCAAGAGATCAGTAGGGAATATGGGGTAAGTACAGCAGCTTTCTATAAATGGAGAGAGCGCTATGCAGGTATGAATGGCAAGGAACTTAAACGTTTAAAGGATCTTGAAGAAGAAAACCGCAGACTTAAGCAGATGTATGCTAGCCTATCCCTTGATCATGAGCTTGCAAAAGAGATTATTGAAAAAAAGCTATAAAGCCCTGTCGTAAACGCGAGATAATAAAAGAATTTGTTCATTATGGCATCAGCAGGGCATGTCGTGTACTCAACTTGAGCAAGAGTGTTTTCTATTTTAAACCACAACCAAAGGATGATAGTGCGGTGGAGGAAGCCTTGAGAGAGAAGGCTGAAGAGCATAGTGAGGAAGGCTTTTGGTCAGCTTATGACCGTTTGCGTAAAGAGGGAAGGCCATGGAATCACAAGAGAGTCTATCGGGTCTACAAGAGCCTGGGACTTAGCCTGAGGCGTAAAGTAAAGAAGCGTTTGCCTGCAAGGGTAAAAGAGCCGTTGGAAGTCCCGGAAAACCTTAACCAGACGTGGAGTATGGATTTTGTAACCGATATACTTGATAATAAAAGGCGATTTAGAGCTTTTACCATTATTGATGATTATAATAGGGAAGCACTTCATGTAGAAGTTGATTTTTCATTGCCTAGCAATCGGGTGGTATGGGTATTAAACCACTTGATAAACCGCAGAGGAAAGCCTGATAAGATAAGAATGGACAACGGTCCTGAATTTATAGCCAACCTGGCTTCAGAATGGAGCCAGATGCACGGGATTGAATTTCAGTACATCCAACCCGGAAAGCCAACGCAAAATGCCTATATTGAACGTTTCAATGGAACCTACAGGAGAGGTGTGTTAAATAAATACATTTTTGAAGACCTAAATCAGGTTCGAGAGATAACGGAGCATTGGATGGAAGATTATAACACAAAAAGACCGCATGATGCCTTAGGGAAAATGGCACCAAAGGAATTTGCGAAATTTACCCCTCCTGGCGGTACCGCCAGGAGGGGTAAAGCAATATCTTTTGACAACTAAACAGTTCTAATTAGGGGTAGCCTACACTGTAAGCTAGCCATTTGGGCTGAAACAAGTCTGACCTCTACGAGGTGCCGACTTGGAGAGTGCTTTGATGCAAACTCCACCACCAAAACATCGCACAGAGCTGACCTAGAGGCTGCTTTTCCTAACAGTTCTGTTAAAATCCGGTCTAAAGACTCTTTTATGATTTTTTGCAGATGGTCTGCCTAACTGCCAATACAAAATAGACCCTAGAATTGGGAGCATCAGAATTAACAATATCCAAAAAAGTTTTATATGGACCTTTTCCTTTACAGTTAATTGAATGATATCAATCAATGTCCATAACATCAAAATTAAGGGTAAGATCGCTAGTAATAATATTAAACTATTCTCTGACATATCTTTGTTTACATTTTAGATAGCAAGCTCAATTACATGAAGTTTCTTAATCACTAAATTAAACTAATCTTCTTATCAAAAAAAATGGCAAGGACTGATACCCTTGCCATTTGAATAAGCTGGTCAATTAAACCATTATCGAATAGCCAATCTCACTTGCTTTTTAGTATTGCCTTGAACCACTTCCACCATGTAAATTCCAGGATGCATTTCAGTTCTTACAGGTAAAGCTTTTTGCTGTATATCCAAAGGCTCATGTACTCCACTGTAAAATAATTTACCTGTTACATCGTAAATTTTCACATGGATTTTTTGCTCTCCATGGAACCCAGATAATCTTAAATTGATATTCTGCGTGATGGTTGGGTTAGGTACTAACATCATATTAGTTTCTTCTTCCCTTGTCACTTTGGCTACGGGGCTATATTCATAATCACCATTGTAATCTACCTGGCGTAATCGGTAGTAAGAATCACCAGCTAAAGGTGAGTAATCTACGAAGTCATAATTCATTGTTTGGTTGGTGGTTCCATTTCCTTCTACAATACCTATTACTTCAAACTCTTTTCCATCAAATGAACGTTGCACCTCAAAGAAATCGTTGTTAAACTCAGAAGCCGTTTGCCATTCTAAATCGACACTTGTTCTGCTATTATTGGCTCGGAAGTAAACAAGTTCGACAGGTAGTGGGTTAGCAGCATCAGTGGACCCTAAAACGAATATTTTTTCACTGAAGCTTTGCGAGTTAGCAGACCTGACCGTTCCAAAGCTTTGAGTTGCTCCATTTACGGCTTGCTGCCCTAAATTATCCCATTGACTAGTTCCTGTATTATAAACCATTACTCGCAATTGCCCCCTATCTGAACTATTATTTGCAACATCAGTCTCTAGACCCCACGATAATTGAACACTAGAAGCAGTGCCTCCGGTCCCCCCATCAGAAATCACGTAATATTCCCCTTGTTGAATAGTTGCAATATTGATGTCAGAGGTGCTCATGTCATCCACTGGAATTATAGTATTATTCAAAACATCAGCCGCAAAAAACTGTGCCTCCCAAATATACCCAGCATTAACACCATATATAGTAGTTGGTCTCCACCTATCAATACTACCAATAGGAAAGGTGAAGTTTTGACCAGCATTTAAAGGTTTGAAAACTTTTCCAATTATGTAAGAATCGATGGTGCCATTTGCAGGATTTGCAAGAGCGCTACTTCCAAATATAATACCATCCACTGAAGAGATTTTTCCACTAGTAAATCTCAGCTCAGTACTAACTTCAGCACCCTCAGTGAAATTAACATTACTAGCTATCTTATTGATTTGCAAAGAGGAAAAGGCATTACTTCCTGTAAAGTCACCTGTAACTGTTTGTACTATGTTATTTGTAAATAAGACTCTATGAGAACCGGTTCCTTTCGTGAATGAACCAGATAATAGATCAAGATCGTCTTTAAATATTGTCACTCCTGTCGACCCATTCTTAAAGTTTCCACCATCAATAACAACTGGTCCATTGAAATCTTTATTTCTACCTACACCGTCAAGTATACCACCTAAAACCCTTGTTGTCCCAAACACAAAAAGTCTGGAACTGTTAGTGTTGAATGAACCTGAATTTATAACAAGATTATTGTCAATCCTAATATTTTCATTAAAAGGACTATTTACTTCAGGACCACTAATAGTAAGATCCTCACAAATTCTAACATTAAGGTTAGGGAAATCTCTACTGCCAGATCCACTAAGTGTTAAGCTTCGCAATGTATTAACGCTACCCAGGATACTATAATTACCAGTACCAGCGTACTCTAACCCTCCACCAGCGCATGAGAAAAACGTTCCATAGTCTGCAGGAGGAAGCGGCGCATTGTTTGTATTACTGGTGATTTTTAAATTTCCTGTACCTTCTAAAATACCTAATCTATGACCATCAGTATCATCAATATTTAATGTGGCACCGTTTTCAATTATAGTTCTGTATAATTGAACGTTATCTACATTAAAGGTAACCTCCGTACCAGCAGAAACAACCAAAATTGCACCACTTGGAGCAACTCCATCAGTTGGCAAGCCTTCAATATAAGTAGTGGTGTTTGTAACATCACCTAAGGCAACTTGAGTAGTGTAAGTAGCTACGTTATTAGGGATAGCATCATCGTCCCCAGCAAAATAATCTCCCGAAATTCCATTACTTCCAACCCCATTAAAGGCTAAGCTTGCAGGGAATCTAATCAAATTGGCCGCTTCATCCACTTCAGCAACTGTAAACTTGTTAATATCGTTAGTTGGATTACCAAATGCCAGAATTCTTGCTGCAATGTAGGTTGCTTCAGTAACAGAAGCATTGGCTGCAAGAACGTGTGACTGATCATATTTAAAATCTACATCAGCTACTAAGCCATTGATACCTGTTGATCGCACCGTCCAGTAATACTGTAAAACATTATCAATATCTGATGCATAAAAATCATTCCCATCATCTACAGTAGGGTGATATTCGTTAGCTGGTCTGGCTGATATGCTCCCTACTGAACTTCCAGAAGTACCTCCCGACACACTAAAATCAAAGCTAACTGGTGTATAAAATAATTCCCCAATTGGAAAAATAAAATTAGTATTGTAACCTGCTGGGAAAATTTTAGTCAGACCATTATCGGTAAATGAACTATTGGTTCTAACCATATTAGTAACAGAAAAAGTACCATTTGTAGTTATATCAGCGCTTTGTCCAATTATAACCTCTGAACTACCAATATTAAATAAACCACCATTCATTCTCAGATCTCCTTCAATAAGAAAATCAAATCCGTTAGCCTCAGGAATGACGACTCCTGCAGTGTTTGCAATAGTCACTACTCCTAAAGTAGAAGTTCCTGGGGAAAGTCTTTGTAACTGCTGTTGAGTAACTCCTGAGAATTTAAGACCTTCCCCACCACTGCTTGTCATATCACCTTCAATGACCGCGTTACTTTTCAAATCTATAGTATTCCCGTTATCATTAATCACTCCAGCTTCATGACTAAATAAATCAGTAATTGTAATACCGTTATTCTGAATATTCAAAACACCATCATTTTGTTTAGTGAATTGAAAGAAAGTGGTACTGCCTGTGCCAGAAATTATCTGACCAACATCCGAGCTAAAGATTGTTGTATTTCCGCTTGGAGTAAATGTACCATTATTGACAAAGTTATTGTTCAACACCAATCCAATACCATTGGCATTGTAAGTAGCGCCGTTATTAATCAATAGTTCCCCATTTAAAGTTAATGTATTTACTTTCGTAACCGCTGTTGGTCCATTATTTCCAGAAATAATTAAACCCGATAAAGGAACATTCGAATTAATACCAAAGTCTGATTGACCTGCTGGTGTGCTTAGTGTTCCCAATATATATCGGCTGAGTAATATTATAGCTTGATGGTAAAATCCGAAGTGCGGCCACTACTGGCGTAGTTGTATTTTGTCTTACCAATGTTAAGGTGCCACCTGTGTAAGTGAAATTGCTACCAGTATTTTTAATTTCAAATACACCTCTATCAGCAACAGGTGCTGCATTTTGACCTACAAGTACCGTTCCGCCCGTCTGTGTATAATTTAATATACCAGCTGTAGTAATTGTATTTCCTCTGATTTGTGAGCCCACAGTTAAAGAGCCGGAAGTTATATTAATAGAGGCTGAGCCAGAGCCTGAATACTCAATAAAGTTATTACCGTTCCCAGCACCTGCAAAATTAGCTATTCCACCATTTATAATTAAACTACCATCAAGGAAAACACCGGAATTATCCCCGCTTGCATTTATTGTTCCATCTGTAACTTGTAAAACAGCCTGAGCAGGAATATTGAAATTTGACCCGCCTGTTGTTAAATCAATATTTATTGCTGTATTATTTAAGATTAAAGTACCTCTATTAAGTATTAGAGACTTTTCAACATTATCTGTTGGCGCACCAAGAGTGAAGCTGTTATTAAAAGTGAAAGTATTAGCTCTAGTGATTTTATTCAGTTGGACTTGATATAAATCTAACACATTTCCTCCTGCTCTTGTGTAGTTTGCATTTTGATCTCCCACTAATTCTAATATTGCGTTATTGGCATTTCCTAAACCATTAAATAAATCAATAGTAGTGCCCGCAGATTGGTCAATAGATCCCCCTAATTGCAATCTATGTATTAAAGAATTAGGAGTATTATTTAAAACTCTGATCCTATCGTTTGTATCCGTTATAACATCTCCGTTAATCCTTAGTGTTCTGTTAACGCCCAGGGAAGGAAATTCTAAGGTTTCATTTCCATTATTTACATTGAACCTAACATCTCTATTGATTAAAATATCGCCCTCCGCTCCATCATTAAGCCTTAAAACAGCATTCTCTCTTAAAACTAAGTCTCTCTTAACCTCTATATTTTGAGCGATCATTAAAACTCGATTGTTTCCATTACCTCCTTTGATTTGTAGGTTGGGATAAACAGTAGGAAAAGTATTAGGAAGTCGTACCACTCTATCATTTTGAAAAACTAGGTCATAATCATATCTACTTCCTGTCTCATCAGCAAACAAACCAAAGTCGCCAGAAATATTTGCCACTCGAGCAGTTGAGGTATTTGGATTGGTGGAACATGGCGCACAATTAACTTCAACATTAAAAGTTCCTTGCCCCTCCACAGTTCCGAAACTTAGGGTAATTCCAAGATCATCGTTAACAATTAGCTGAGGTGTAAAAGAGTTGTCCCTATCTACAAAAATACCATTTGAGTTCCTAACTTCGTTAGCATATATTAATTTTGCTACGTTCACATTGTTATTAATAAAAAACCAATGACTTCTTTGAGCATTATCAACCGTTGCAGTAGAGTTGGCAAGGCCAAATCCTAAAATCGCAATATCCCCTCCTTGTGGAAAAGAACCGGTATTTACATTTGAATAGTGTCCTACAGTAGACCATCTGCTGTTTTGATTCCAATTGTCATTATTATTAAAATCTGTATCGTTTCCATTGCTTACAGTAGTTGAATAATAGACTGTTGGCGCTCCAACAAACCGTGTATTTATTCCAGCTGTATAACTTGCATTTTCAAGATTAAAACCCGAATCAGCCGGCCCATTGAATGTAACTCGGTTTGTAGTAGCATTTACTCCTTCGTTCTCAGGTATATTATCATCTTCATAGTTTCTAGTATAAGGCGCTACCTCAAGTACTTTACCTGCCACAAAACTTGCTTCATTTGCAGCACCATCCACATCTGCCTGATTATAATCAAAATTATAAACTACTCTTGGAAGGTTAGTAAATGATTCATGGTTAACTCTCCAATAATATGATAAAATGTTTCCTCCTGTGTTTACGGTTGTCGCTAAGATCCGATCTACAGGTCTCACAGTAAGAAAACCATCATCAGAATAATTTGTGATCGCAGCTGTGGCCGGTGTGTATTTTGATGCTGGAGATGCACCTGTTAGTCCAATCCCAATAGGAAATAGATAGGTACGATTACTTCTTATGCCTAATGACAACCCACCATCAGAAGCATTTCCATTGGTCACAATCATATTAGTTAATCCACGGGCATTTATACTTCCTGCGCCACCCGGAACATTTTCATTGTAGAATGTAACCTTTAAATTGTTATCTTGAATATTGAATCTGCCATTATTATGCTCTAAATACTGTATGGTTAAATCACTATTTAAGTTCACTATAAAGTTTTGCATGAAAAACTTTAGATTACCGATAACTGCAGTGTCGGCAGTTATCAGGGTAATATTAGTTGGACCTCCTTGATTTGACGCTAATTTTATTTGATCATTGTTACCATTAAAATTAGCATCTACGTCATTTGCACCACCCGTGCCAAGCGATTCATTATAAACAGTAAGTACATCATAATTTAAAAGCGTATCGCAATTTACCAATATACTATGTCGGCCTTGATCTAATGTGCCACTTAATAATTTAAAGGCTTCACCATCCACTCGGAAAAGGTTATTATTAAAACCATTATAATTTCCTCCAGTTTTACTGGATTCTAAACTGACAATTGTTCCATGAGGTTTATCAATAGTTAGATTGTAAAACCTTTGAACATCTCCCGCATTTCCACCTCCTGCTATATTTAATAAAGCAATTTTGGAATTATCGATTCCATTTAGAGTAAGCGTATTGTCTTTCGCGTCATCAAATAGGTAAGTAGCACCTAATTGCACGGTAAAATCACTACCAACATTTACATCGTTCCCATTATGATCAAAGGTGATTCCTGTTTGAATTGTGAAATCATTTAGCACAACCAGATCAGGATTGGTTAAGGTATTACCTCCCGATGTACTTGTGATAAGCTCTATTTCATCAGCATCTCCTCCCTGATCTTTTCTTAATACTAAATTCCAGAAAGGAGCTGTAGAAGCAATTGTAGCAGAGTTTCCATTTCTGTTTTCAACAGTCACAGTTCCTCCAGTAACATTGTAATTCCCTTCTTTACTGTTAATAAAAATAGCGTCACCCCTATTTCCATATACTGTTAAGGTACCCCCACTCATATTAAATACCGCTTCAGGTATATCAAGGCTGAAAAGGTCATAAGTTCCGCTCACCTCTCCGGGAACACCTTCATTTGCTCTTACTAAAACATCTCCACCGGTCTGAGTATAGGAATAAGTACTGTTACCTGACTGTGCTGATCTGAATTGAGAAACGTTTACTATACCACCTTCTATGAGTACTTCGCCTGCAGTAGCATTCCAGAAAATAAAACCTGCACTACCTCTAGTGCCAAAAATTCCATCAGATATTCTAAATTTTCCATATAAAGAAAGGGCCTGATTACTACCTCCTGTGTTGATACCGGTTGCTCCTGCTGGCACCTGGGTAGTATTATCCGCTGTAGAATAAACTGCAACATTTTGACCGTCAATCCAGAGACCAGCATTAGCGCCAATTGGGTAATCCCCATTTCCTCCATTTTGCTGTCCTTCCGATAAAGTTGGAATACTCAAATTACCAGATAAATGTAAGGTTCCATTATAGATCCAGAGCGCTTTTCTTACTTCGGGATTTTCTGCAGTGAAGCCCCCGTTGCTAACTCTACCAACTGAATTAGGACCATAAAGCTGAAAATTAACGCTACTGCTTGAATTAATTTCTATTTCAAATGTTTGGTCAGTTCCTTTATCAACAATTAAATTGTAGAAATCAGTAGGGCCGAATAAAGACGCAACATTGTCTGAAGCGCCTGAAAAAATCACAGTTGCCGCTCCAGTATTAGTAAACTCATTGTAAACAGGTGTAGTCTGATTAGTAAATCTGGCTGTTCCCTGATTTGTAAAATTTCCTCTAAAAGTAATTTGATGAAATATATCGTGATAAGAGCCAGTCGCAGGCATTACATTTCCAGCGATAGTAAATGCTCCCCGTGTATTTCCCTGACCTACAGTCATCGATGCATTAGCATCAATAAAAACGTCACCTTCAACTAGTAGTGATTTTACACTGGTGCTCACATCATCATTTATCTGAAAGTTACCTTGTGTCAAAGTCAAATCTCCATTTGCCTGCAAGTTGTTCATCAAGATTAACTCATCTGATGGACTACTTAAAGAAACAATTACGTTATTGAATGTTCTTGTTTCATTTATTGTTAAACCACTTCCGTTATACTCTACAGTACCTCCAATAAAACTATCTGCAAAATCTGCGGTATTTCCAGCAGGGAAATTGCCGACTCCTGCAGCACCTGACACCCTTATAATACCATTTCCAGCAATATTATTGAAATTATGACCTGAAGTAGCAGCAATATTTAAAGAACCATTAACCTCAATATTGGCTACATCCCTGTTATTATCCACCATTGTAACAGTTGTACCACTATTAATTACTACATTATCAGTAGCATCGGGTATTTCATTAAAAGGATTATTGACACCAGGCGTTGCGGCTCCATCTAATGTCCAAATATTTGGATTTGTCCAATTCCCCGTTAACCTGGTATACCAGGTCTGGTTCGGACTTCCTACTACTGGACTATCTGCATTGTCCAAAGTCCCTAAAGTGTAGACTCCATCTATTAAATCAGCATCGGAGACATTAAAAACAATTCTACTTCCTGCTATTGATTTATCTACACTGGCTACAGGAACAGTTTGGAAAACACCAGCATTGTTACGAAGCAACACATAATTATTGATATCACCCGCTGGAAATTCTCCACCTATACCTTCAATAAAATCAAATGAGATGATAGCACCCAAAGAACCCGCCGTAGTTTTATCAAGATACCATGACTTTGCCCATCGAGCTTCAATTCCAGCACCGATATTAGCTGTAGAAACTGCATTAGAAACATTATCCTCACCGACTAAAACGAATTCACCGTCAGTGTCTAAAGATGCATTGGCCGCAACATAGAGTCCATTAGTTGAACCAGTAGAAAGCGTTTCGCCATTATCCTGTCCAATTCCTACAACATTCAGATCGAAATTACCATTAGCAGGTGTATCACCGGCATATAATTCATTTCCGTCCATTGTGAAATTATACTTGGAAGCTAAATGATTTTGAACAATCTTAATTTGAGGGTCAGTTAAGGCATCAGAATATATAATCAATTCAGCAATTTCAATATCACTGAACTCATTTGTCAAAAACCTTCCAATTGCAGCGTCAGGGTATGAAGAAAGTTGGGCACTATTATTTCTTGTACTCAAAACAGCTCCGTTTTGATAAATCACTCTATTATTATTGGGTAAAGAAGAGTTCAATTTGAACGAGAAGATCCCAAAATCAGGAGTTGTAGCATTAAATGAACTACCATCACCACCCGTGTAATTCCCATTATGGTCATTCCCATACTGATTAGAGTTCAGTGTATTAGTGTTGAAATATGGATGAAAATTTTGATTTGTTGCACCTGCACTACCGCCTAAAATCACCTGTCTGCCATTAGACTTTCTACTTCCTACTATTATTAAGGTATAATCGGTACCTACTAAAATATTTCCATTGAATGCTAAAAAATCATCCGTTCCATCAAAACTGACAGAAGAAAAATCGTAATTTGCATCAGTAGCACTTTTGAAAGTAGGCCTGGCTGCACCAATTTGAGCCAAATTATTACCATTCCCTGATTTATCAGACCAAGCTCCGACTGGGCTATTATTAGTTAGCCCCAGGTCGGATGCATCTAACCATAATTCAATCTTCGGTTGTCCATTGTTACCCATAGCATTACCTACTCCGGCAGGACCAGTTTGCGATAAGGATGAAAAACTTAGGGAGATAATGAGAAAAAATGTAGCTATGGTTGACAGGCTCACTTTGTAAAATTTATCCATATTAATCAGATTTATCAGTTTTTACCGCCACAAATATACTTTTGAAATTTTATAAAAAAACATTGAATGATACATTTATTCAATTTAATCGTTAAACTTGACAAATTATTCTTTGAAAGCATATACTTTTTCAGATAAAATCTTCATAAAATATTGCTCAACAGTAAATTACCTGATCCAATGAACAATTAGGAGCATATATCGTGCAAGGAATCTTTTTAAAAGTATCTGAATTTTTCAGATCTTAAATCATCATTGATAAAAAGTTGTAGTAATCTCTTACCCTTTATGACTCAGAACTATTTTTTTGCAGCAAAACAACTACAAACTCTTAAATTGTTCACCAACCTTTTTTGAATTTACCTAATTAAAATGGTTCTTCTACAAAATATTTAAAGCTTTGGCTAAAAATCGACTGTTTGATTTAAGAATTACTTTGTTAATAATAGGTCCTTTGAGATATTGCTCTTTTAGCCTTAGAACGAAAAGAATGGATAGTTTACTTCTGTAATTAGTTCGAAAATTAAAATTGACTCGGATAACAAATAATAGACTATTGCAGCCATTCATTTCGCCACATTCACCTTAAAATATTCAGGTTGATTTTTGTTGTAAGCTGTAAATGATTGGTATAAATCAGCTACTTCTAATAGTTTTCCTTCTTCATAATAATTACCAATTATACTGAAACTAGTGGGTGAGTTTACATCATTATAGCCATTTGGTAAAACTACGGTGGGATGACCTGTTAAATTGGTTAAAAGCAATTGATTGCCGGAAAAAGAAGGCACTAACACTGCATCATACTGATTGATCCATGCATTGTACTCATGAATTAGCTTTGTCCTTAACCTATTGGCATTAATATATTCTACTGCTGGAATTAAACGACTAGCTCTAAATGTGTTGGGCCAGGCATTTTTACTTTGCCAAACCATCTGGTCATCCTCGTTTTTTAAAGTTAAATCATTAAAAGCAGCTGCTGCTTCTGTTGTCAATATTAATGACAAGGCTCCTACTGGAATATCTGTCTTAAACCAGTCAATAGCTACTAATTCATAACCTTGCTTTTTGAATTCTGCCAGCACTATTGAATCATTTATGCTGTTTCTCGAATTACTAAATAAATCTTTTGCATAGGCTACTTTTAGCTTTCTTTTTTGTGGTTGATAATTAAAATCATAATCAACAGAATAAGGATCTTTCTCATCTTTGCCATGAATAACAGCAAACACTATTGCTGCATCCTCTGCTGACCTGCAAATCGGCCCTAACTTGTCCATACTCCAACTCAAGGCCATGGCTCCATGCCTGCTAACTCCTCCAAAAGTAGGTCTTAAGCCTGTGGCGCCACATCTGGTAGAAGGAGAAACAATACTGCCTAAAGTTTCTGAGCCAATAGAAAAAGCCACTAAACCTGCAACAGTGGCAGAAGCCGGACCAGCAGAGGACCCGCTACTCCCCTGCTTCAAATTCCACGGATTTTTAGTGACTCCATCAAACCAAATATCACCATAGGCCAATGCACCTAAGGTTAATTTAGCAATCAAAATGGCTCCGCTTTCTTCCATTTTCTTCACAATAGTAGCGGTTTCATTAATCATTTGGTCTTTGTAAGGGGTGGCGCCCCATGTTGTTTTATAACCTTCAACAGCTAATAAATCTTTTACACCATACGGAATTCCGTGTAAATAGCCTTTGTAATTTCCGCTTCGAATTTCTTCTGTCGCCTTTTTGGCTTGCCGTAATGCTAAATCTTCGGTAATTGTAACCGCACTTTTAAGAGTGTCATCATATTTTTTAATTCTGTTAACGTAAATTTCGGTTAATTGTAATGGTGTGATTTTTTGATTTTTTAACAACCAGGCTAGCTCTTTAATCGGATAAAAAACCAGCTCGTCCATATTTTTGGGTAGTAATACCTCTTTTTGGTCTATTACCAATTGATCTTCTCCTGTATATTTTGGTGGAAAAATGGATGATGGAGAAAAAATATCAGCAGGATAGATGTCATTTTTCAAATTAGCTTTTCTTATAGATTCGTAAGAAGCTTGAAAACCTTCTACCTGATCTTTTAAGGAATCAATTTCAGTATTGGTATATTCCAAACCAATGGTTTTGAAAGTAGCCCGTAATTCCTCTTTAGAAACATCTTTCAAGTCTTTAGCCAAAAAACCCAGGATAAATAGCGCTCCTGCTATAATACCAATAATCAATTTTATCTTAGTACTCATACAATTTATAAACAGTAAAAAAACCTAATTGAACACCTACTGTCGAGCGTAAATGGCAAATCAAATTTTATTACTTACATTAAGATACAATAAATAACAAGGAGTAATATTAAAATTTTTAATCCTCAAAACCTATAAAAATAATTATGTAAAACTAAAAAAAAGACAAACTGTTTGTTTTAAATGATGAATGGCAATTGTACTATATAAATATACTTCCCTTTTGATGAATTAGCATTTTATTATAACTTCCAGCATTCATCTAAAATTAAAATTATTTTATGTGATTATAACAAAATCTGTAACTTAAATTTATAAAATCAAAAAATTATCAAATGAAGATAATAATTCTATTATTCATCATAACCATACCTTTACAAATAATAGCCCAGGAGAAGGAACCTGTTATAAATACAGACAGACCAGGCTTTTCAGATGCATCGCGCACTGTGCCTAAAGGCTATTTTCAAATGGAGAATGGCTTTCTTTTCCAAACCGAAACTACCGGCGGGATCAGAAGGCAATTAATAAATTTCAATAGCTCTTTGCTTAAATACGGCATTATTGATGGACTAGAGGTACGATTAAACCAAAGCGTACTTGCAGAAAGATTATTCGAAAATAATCAGCCCTCGGGATTAGGATGGCAAAATGGATTGGCTCCCTTAGTAGTAGGAGTGAAATTAAATTTAATTGAGGAAAATGGCCTCCTGCCTGAAATGGCTTTTGTGACAGATTATACTATTGCCAAAAATGTTGGGTACTTTCAGAATGCTAAAGGTGCACTTCGATTTAATTTAATTGCACTGCATCATTTAAACCCAGATTGGATTTTCACCTATAATATTGGGCTTAGCAGTACTTTAGGTACAAATAACCCTACTTTTACTTATACCATCAAAACTGCGTATACCATTAAAAATCTATCTCCTTATTTTGAAGTATATGGATTCAGTTCACGAGTAAATATACCTTTTAATTACATGAATGGTGGTTTTTCTTACCTACTAAGCAATACCCTTCAGCTGGATTTGCATGCCGGAGTTGATATTATTCAATTATTTGATGAGAATATATTAATTGATCAAAACTTTATCAGTGCTGGTTTGAGTTATATGCTTAAGATTAAAAAATAATGCTTTTATCGAACTATAACGATAATAATGCCTTTGAAGCAGGTTGCGATGAAGTAGGCAGAGGTTGCCTTGCAGGGCCAGTTGTGGCTGCAAGTGTGATTTTACCTATTGATTTCACTCATCCTTTTTTAACAGATTCAAAAAAATTAAGCACCAAAAAACGGTCAGTTTTAGTAGAAGAAATTAAAGATGCAGCTATTGCATGGTCCATTGCCTCCTGCTCTCCTGAAGAAATAGATGAACTGAATATTTTAAATGCCTCCTTTTTAGCTATGCACCGAGCTATAAAAAAATTAAGTCAAGTACCGGATTTTCTTCTTATAGACGGAAATCGATTTACACCTTATCAAGGTATAACTCATGCCTGCATTATTAAGGGAGATAGTAAATACTTAAGCATTGCGGCAGCTTCTGTTTTAGCTAAAGAATATCGAGACGATTTAATGCGTAAATTAGCTAACAAGCATCCCCACTACGGATGGGAGCAAAATGTGGGTTACCCGACTCAATGCACAACGAAGGGAATCGCTGAATTCGGTACCTGTGAGTGGCATAGGAAATCTTTTAAGTTGAAAAAATCTACCAATAACGATTGTTCCATATGAAAAAATATAAAGTCGGCTGTGTACAAGCTACTCCCTCCCTATTTAATAAAGAAGAAACCATGTTAATCGTGGAAAAATGGATAGAAAAGGCCGCTAAGGATGATGTAAAATTATTGGTCTTTCCAGAGAGCTTTATACCTGCCTACCCTGCAGGTTTAGGATTTGGCACTGTAGTAGGCAGTCGCACCGAAGCGGGTCGTGACCAATTTCTGAAATATCACCAAAACAGCATTGAAGTGCCGGGAACGGAAATCGAACAAATAGCTAAATGGGCTAAAGAGCATGATATGTTTATCACCATTGGAATTACCGAAAAAGATGCAACAAACGGCACACTATATTGCACGCTTCTCTATTTTTCGAATAACGGAGAATTAATGGGTAAACACAGAAAACTAAAGCCCACCGCAGCTGAAAGACTTGTTTGGGGAGAAGGTGATGGCTCTACTTTAAGCACTTTCGATACAGAACTGGGCAAAATTGGTGGCTTAATCTGCTGGGAAAATTATATGCCCTTGGCACGAATGGCAATGTATAATAAAGGGGTGCAAATCTATATTGCACCCACCGCTGATGCCCGTGACAGCTGGAATAGCACTATGATCCACATTGCCTGTGAAGGCCGATGTTATGTGATTGGAGCGAATCAATATTTTGGCAAAACGGACTATCCTGAAGAATTGCAAAAGGAGCTTGCGGCTGACCGACCAAACATTCTATCCAGAGGAGGCAGCGTCATTGTTTCTCCACTTGGGAAAGTACTGGCTGGTCCTTTATACAATGAAGAAGGCTTATTGACCGCAGAAATTGATATGGATGAAATTATCAGAAGTAAAATGGATTTTGATCCTATTGGCCATTATGCAAGAAATGACGTGTTTAAATTTTCAATGGAGGACCAACCTGAAATTAAAAGGATTACCAGGAATACTAAAAAATAACTAAAGTAGAAAATAAGTAAATCATTCCGAGCTTTTTACTATTTCCGGGATGATCTACTTATTTTTGCTAAATGGTTTTTCACTCTAGCTATTTATTTTTGAATCGCTGATTCCGCAATGGCAATTTCACCTACTTTTATTCCTGCCTCTCTACCAGCCAAGTTATCAAAATTGTAATGAATACCGCCATAAACCCTGGAAATACCAGCCTCCACATACATCTCTTTCAACTTCTCTTTATCGGCAGGAAAAAAATGACCTAGAACGGTTCCTGCTGAAGCTGAAAAGGTGGAATGCCCAGAAACATAAGAGGGGAAATTTGGTATACCTGTGGCAATCGTAATATCTGGATCAATTTGAGAAGGTCGGGGAAAGTAATATTTATATTTTGACCACCATGACAAAATCCCCGCATCCATTATAGCTCTGTTCATAATAGAGAATATTTGGGCTGTTCTTACTTCACTTAACTGTTCTTTCACAACCAGGTCTTTTGCAATTCTGTTCCAATGTCCGGGAGGAGTAGAAGTACCTCCACCATCTGCCCAAAAATCTGCTATTCGCCATTGGTTCCTGGTTCTGTTGTCGCAAATATTTCTAACATATTCAATATCTTCTTGAAATTCTTTGCTTCCAATTGCTGGAGGAGGTGCTGGTGTAGCATTATAAATTGCAGTGGAATCAAACCAGGTTTTTACGATACTATAAAATGGTACCATAGGTTTACGTAAAGGAGTTTCAATGCATTTCCACGGAACACTCACCTTATTTGCAATATCAAAATACATTAAATGTTTATCCTCTGGATCATTTGCTGCACTCATTCTATCAGTTTTGGCATAATTGATTACTTGATCAGCTACTATTTCACCAATTTTTATACCTGCCTGATTGTCACTTTCGGTATTCATACCAGCCCACTTTCTTGATTCTATATGCTCCTCAGCCAGCTTTTGTAAATACTCTTTTTCCAAAGGAAATAAATAACTTAAAACTTCTTGGGAAACCTTAGCCACCACAGCATGTTCTGATGGATAAGACGGTAAATCACTTTTTATAAAAAGCAACTCAATTTCGTTTGCATAATGAACCGGTGCCTCACGGTTATATTGATACTTGTAAATCCATGAATTAATTAAGGCGTCTTGCTGAGCTACGCTTAACAAAGCATAAGCTCTTGCAGCAAATGGCGGATGTGCAAAAGGCTTTTGAGGATTAGCCATTTGCCCAACAGGTGGTGCCACATTGTACTTACTCACAAGTTCCTAAGCAATTTCATTCCACCTGATAACAGCTCCAGCTGACCAATACTCTGCAGCTTTTGCTTGATGAGCAGTTCTTGCTTTAGTTATTTCAACTACTTCATTCAATTCATTTTGATAAGCTGTGGAATTAATTTCTGCTGCTGGATTCATATTTATGAAACCTTGATAATCTAAGTCCAAAACAGTTTTCCAGTTTATTGCCTTAGAATCTGCACTGGAGGGTTTTAATACAGGTAATTTCTCTATTTCAGGAATCTCTTCCTTGCAAGCCGACATTAATCCAATAAAAATGCCTGTTATTATGTATATGTAGATACTTTTCATTTCTTTTTTTATTTACTTTAAAACTGATAGTTTATAAACTAATCCCCCACTAATTCGTGTAGATTTACCTACATTTTCTCCGGATACGGTAAATCCCATTCCAGCACTAATCCCTAAGTTTTTCACAAAAGGCAATGAGTAATATAAGTTAAAACCAGTTCTTAAAAAGGAAATAGCATTTCCTGGAAAAGGAACACCAGGACCTATATTGGTACCTTCATTGCTTATTTGGTTACTGAACCAGGCATCTGCATAAATCAATTTAAAAGTTCCTCCAATTCTTGCAGTAAGATCGAAAGCATCGGGAACCAAAACCTTATACCCTCTATCAATGTTTACATTGAAATTACGGATATATCCACCTTGAGCCATTATAAATATGCCTTGCGGTAATTGGTACTGAGCCAGTAATCTAAACTCAGTTCGTTTAGCCTGATGCCCAATAGCAATAGGTGCATCTGGGATATATTGGCTAATGGGAGTGCTGTAACCCAGGGCTGCAAGAATTGATAAATGACCTACATTTCCAAAATCATTGTGAAAAAGCCGCCCTTTAAGAAATTACCTGCTTCTTTGATCCACGACCCCTCTTATTGTCTTCCTCTCCATCTTCCTTGTTTTTATCTGCACTTTCAAAAAAACCTTCATCCATTTCAACGTAGTCAGTTAGTTGATATAATTTATCCCGATGCCCCATCACCATCCGCAATTTATGCAACATAGCCCAGATGGGTTCATATCGTTTGTGACCTAGTTCTTCTTGAATATGTTTTGCAGAAAAGCTCTTTTTTGTTGCTGTAAGAAACTGCATTCCAGCCAACCAATAGCTAAAAGGCAACTTACTTCCTTCCATAACTGTCCCATTACGTAGACTAGTTCTAAAATGACAGGATTTACACTCCCACACTTGTTTGTCATTTTTCCAATAATGGTCTTTCCCGCAGCACTTTTTACAAACCACGCCTTCCTGCTCTCTGATTTGCTTAATGTAGCTTTTGCAAGCATCTTCATCTTGGAATTTCTGATAAAAATCTCTAAATTTCATAGTTTAAATATAAGAAAATTTCACCGATTTAGGTACTATTACGGACAATCATTAAAACTTAAATCTTGAAAATCGCTTTGTGCTGACCAAAAGCCAGCAGAAGGTTTGGTAGTTATATATGGTAAATTAACCACTACATTTAAGTAATCTGTAATTCCACCTACCACATATAAGCTTGCACTATTGGTAATAATTGTGCCTAAATTGGCATTTTGAGTCCTAAAATCCCCTACGTAGTAGGTATCATATTTTTCAGTGCTAAAACTTAAGGCAGAAACAATATCGCCTGTCTTTTGCATAAAGCCATCTAGCATTAGGCCCTGCGCATAATTATATGATGCATAGCAACTTAGCATCATCAATAAGATTATTTTTTTCATTTTGAAATTAGTTTGATAATAAATAATTAATGCTCCTAAATCCCGTCAGGAAATAAGTTTATTAGAAGAAATAATAAAATCAAACTTTTGAAATTGGAGGGGGCAATATGATGGAAGGATTTAATGACTGGTAAAATTTAGTATAGACAGTTAAAGATTAGTATCCACTAAATTAATATTCTCCATTTTAATTGTGTTCTGTAATGGTATAAAGATAGGGAAAAAGCAATGAACCATATTTGGGTTTGTGGTTTGTTGAAGATCAGCAATGCTTATCTCTTTCAATTCCATCAGTAATTGAGTATCTATAGTGTTGACTGAAAAATGAGTAAATTCACCGCTTATTTCTTCAGAGAATATGAAAGGAGCACCGTAGCCCATTCGAACATAATTAGCAGGATCTACTTCAGAAATATTTACATCAGAAGATACGTTATACTTCTCCGATAAATGATCTGCAATATATTTTTCCTTTGCAGTCATGGTAGTTTTCACTATAATAGCATCCATCAAACTGATAGTAAACAAGCCCCCCATCCATTGGAAGGCCATAAATAAAAACAATAAGAATACTTTTACATTTTTCAATTATAGAAATATCATAAATATACTATTGTAATGTAAAATATTATTTATTATTTTCCAACTATTATATAGAGTTATTTAAAGAAGGATCATTGATGACTAATCCTATTGAAACCTTGCCGCCATCAGCAGGCTCAATTCTTTATACTTTAAATTGAACTTTTTCGCGATATGCATATTGGTTAAACCGCCTTTGTAGGCATATACACCTTTCATAAACCATGAATTATTGAAAATCATTTCTTCAATGCCTCCTGCATCTGAAGCATGCAAAAGCATTGGGGTGAGTATGTTACTGATAGCTGTACTCGCCGTTCTTGCCACTCGTGATGCAATATTAGGCACACAATAATGTATTACATCAAACTTTCTAAAGGTTGGGTTATCGTGGGTGGTTACTTCTGAAGTTTCTACACAACCACCTTGATCAATAGTAACATCTATAATCACTGCATTTTTCTGCATGTTCATTACCATTTCTTCGGTAATAATGCATCTGTTTCTACCCTTTTCTGCTCTTATTGCACCAATAACCACATCAGCTTCCATTAATGATTCACTTAACATAACTGTGTCTAAGGTACTCGTATGCACTGGCCTGCCTAAGGCGTGCTTTATACGTCTCAGTTTATATAATTGATTATCGTAGATTTCAATATTGGCTCCTAATCCTAAGGCAGCTCTGGCAGCATATTCTCCTACAGTTCCAGCTCCTAAAATTACTACTTTGGTGGGTTTTACTCCTGTAATTCCTCCTAAAATAATGCCCTTACCATCATTTAAATTATTTAATAATTCCGTAGCAATATGTATGGCAGAAATACCCGCTATTTCACTCATAGCACGTACAATTGGCATGCCTCCCACTTTATCCTCAATCAGCTCCACACCAATGGCATTAATTTTTTTGTTATTCAAGGCTTCAAAATATTCCTTGCTAAGCTGCCCTACTTGTAAGGCAGATATCAAAAATTTACCAGGTTTAAAATACTCAATTTCCTTTAATGTTGGCGGCTCAATTTTCACGACCAATTGGGCTTCAAAAGCCTCTTTAGCTGAGTAAACAATGTGCGCTCCTGCATCACTATATTCATTATCAGGAAAGTTACAACTTTCACCCATACCACTTTCTACAATAACCTCATGGCCATTATTAGTGAGTAAAGCTACTGCACCTGGTGTTAAAGGCACTCTCATTTCCTGAAGGGATACTTCATTAGGAATGCCAATTTGTAAAGAATTATTTCTTTTTTCGACAGCCAATAATTCTTCCTGCGGATACAATGCAGACTTACGGGCTAACATTTCAAAACCTTTACGAGAAATCTCCTCAGCCATTTTTTTCAACTTTTATCAATCTACTACTTTCAGCATCAGTATTATTGATGCTAATTTTTAGGAAAGTATCGGGAATCAATGAAGGAATCATTTCTGGCCATTCAATTAAACAGAGATTACCTGAATAAAAATAATCCTCAGCTCCAATATCGAAAGCTTCCATTTCACTTTTTATACGATAAAAATCGAAATGATATAGCGTTCCTAATAGAGTAGATTCATATTCATTTACTAAAGCAAAAGTTGGACTACTCACATGGTCCTGAACCTGTAAAAACGCACATAAATTTTTAATAAATGTAGTTTTGCCGGCCCCCATTTCAGCCTGAAATAGCCAAATTTTAAAGGATTCACCAAATTTGTAAATTTCCTCTGCCACCTTTGGCAAATCAACTAATTCAACTTTTTCAAACAGTAAAGTCTTATCAATCTCACTTTCCATTCTTCGAAGATAATGAAATAATGGGAATTATCATTTCTTCCATTGAAACTCCTCCATGTTGGAAAGTATCTTTAAAGTAATTTACATAGTAGTTGTAATTATTGGGATAAGCGAAAAAACTTTCTCCTTTTGTAAATACATAAGACGTACTCACATTTAATTTTGGCAAGTGAAATCTCTCTGGTTTAGGCACTTCTAAAACATCATTATTGTTTTTATAACCTAAATTTTTGCCTTGTTTATAGCGTAAATTCGAATTTACATTTTTGTCACCTACAATTTTGAAAGGTTTTTTTACTCTAATGGTGCCGTGGTCGGTAGTAATTACCACTTTCACTTTTTTATTTGATATCCTTTTAAGCAATTCCAACAATGGGGAATGTAAAAACCAACTTTTAGTTAACGACCTGTAGGCAGACTCATCAGGAGCGAGTTCTCTAATCATTTTCATGTCAGTTCTGGCATGAGAAAGCATATCCACAAAATTGTAAACCAAAACATTTAATGAATTATCAAGCAATTGAGAAACATTGTCAAGTACCTGTTTGCCTTGATTCACATTTACCACTTTATTATAAGTGAATCTGTCTTTAATATTCTTTCTTTTCAACTGCCTTTCTAAAAACTCATCTTCATGATTATTTTTACCATCTTCCACATCCTCCCCTACCCATAAATCAGGGTGTCGGCCTGCCATTTCATCGGGTAATAAGCCAGAAAAAATAGCATTTCTGGAATAGGCAGTCGTTGTGGGTAATATTGAATAGTAGCTATCCTCTTCATCTATATTGAAATACTTTGTGATTTCCTCTTCAATTAATTTCCATTGGTCAAACCTTAAATTATCAATTACAATAAAAAATACAGGCTGATCCCCTAATAATGGGAAAACCTTCTTCTCCATTAACTGATGGCTTAATAGAGGTGCCTCTGCATCTTTATCATTTAACCAGCTTTCATAATTATCATCAATAAACCTTGCGAAGTTGGTATTGGCTTCCACATGTTGCATAGATAATACTTCCGACATACTCTGATCTTCAGTTTGATCTATCTCTAAATCCCAATAAACCAATTTTTTATACATCTCAGCCCATTCCTGATGGTCTAAATCGTCACCAAAAGCTAAACTTATATTTCTGAAATCTTGCTGATACCCTTGATTTGTTTTTTCTGTTACCAGTCTTTTATTATCTAATAGTTTTTTAACAGATAATAGTATTTGATTAGGATTCAGCGGTTTGATTAAATAGTCAGCAATTTTAGAACCTATCGCCTCCTCCATAATATATTCTTCTTCACTTTTGGTAATCATTACCACCGGTAAATTAGGCCTATTGGATTTTATAACACTCAATGTTTCAAGGCCTGTCATTCCCGGCATGTTTTCATCTAAAAAAACAATATCATAATTGTTTTCCTGGCATAAATCTATTGCTTCAGAACCGTTATTTACGGGAGTCACATTAAAACCCTTGTTTTCCAAAAATATAATATGAGGTTTCAATAAATCTATTTCATCATCGGCCCATAAAATCTGATAATTTTGCATAAGTTATATTTGTGTCTTAAAATTGTAAGTGTTAAAAAAAATAAAGAAAATTAATGATCCGATTTACGGCTTCATTACAATAAAAAGCGAATTGCTTTTTGAAATTATCAATCACCCTTATTTCCAACGCTTACGTAGGATAAGACAGTTGGGTTTGAGCGAATATGTATACCCGGGCGCCACTCATACTAGATTTCATCATGCTTTAGGTGCCACCCATTTAATGGGAGTGGCGCTAGATCAATTGGCTGACAAAGAAATTGAAATTTCAACTGAAGAATATGACGCTGCTTTAATAGCTATATTGTTGCATGATATTGGCCATGGCCCCTTTTCTCATGCCTTAGAATTTAGTTTATTGAAAGGCATCACTCATGAAAACATTTCTTTACAGTTCATGAAATTATTCAACGTTCATTTCGATAATAAATTGGACTTAGCAATTTCTATGTTTAAAAACACCTATCGAAGAAAATTCTTTCACCAATTAATATCAAGTCAGTTAGACGTTGACAGGTTGGATTATCTCAATAGAGACTCATTTTATACTGGTGTTTCAGAGGGTAATATCAGTGTGGATAGAATTATAAGTCATTTAATGGTAGTGGATGACCAAATAGTAGTGGAAGAAAAAGCTATTTATAGTATTGAAAATTTTCTTAATGCCAGGCGATTAATGTATTGGCAGGTTTATTTACACAAAACTGCTCTAAGCGCAGAAAGGATGTTAGTCAATTTAATTAACAGAGCAAAAGAAGTGCACAGTCTGGATAATATCTCCCCTGCTCTGAAATATTTTTTAGAAAATGATTTTACTTTGGAAGAATTTCAGGATGATATTCAAATTGTAAAGCAATTTTCTAAACTTGACGATTCTGATATATGGCAAGCTATTAAAGTTTGGGCCGATAATCCTGATAAAGTACTAAGTAACCTGAGCGTAAGGTTACTTAATAGAGACCTTTTTAAGATAAAATTAAGTAATGAGCCATTAGAAAAAACACAGATTAAAAATTTGAAGCTTGCTATTTCAAAACAGCAATCTTTACTGAATAAAGAAGCTGCTTATTTTATTTCTCATGGAGAAGTAACTAATTCTGCCTACATTATGGGCGGAAAAAGCATTAATATATTAAATAAAAAGGGAAATGTGGTAGATATTGCCCAGGCGGCAGATCTACCTAATGTAAAGGCAATGAGTAAAATTGTTAAAAAATACTATCTCTGCCTGCCGAAAAATGTATCTTTGTAAATTATATTAAATATTAAATTTTTTTAATGGAATTTAGTGTACAACAAATTGCTGATTTAATTGGAGGCTCAATTGAAGGGGACAGCAAAAGAATTGTGGATAATTTAGGCAAAATTGAAGATGGCAAGCCTAAAACTATTAGTTTTTTATCTAACCCGAAATACGAGCATTTTATATATACCTCTCAGGCAGCAGCTATTATCGTTAAAAATGATTTTGTTCCAAAAAAACCTATCAACAGTGCTTTAATAAAGGTAGAAGATCCTTATTCAGCATTCACAAGGCTATTAGAGGAGTACCACACAATTATTTCTTACGCAAAATCTGGTGTTGAGGATCCTGCTTTTCTTGGGGATGATAGTAAAGTAGGTGACAATGTTTATCGTGGAGCCTTTTCATACGTAGGAAAAAACGTGAAAATTGGGAACCATGTGAAAATTTATCCTCACGTGCATATTGGCGACAATGTTACCATTGGTGATGGGAGTATAATATTTCAGGGTGTTAAAATTTATGCAGATTGTAAAATTGGTAGTAATTGTAATCTGCAGGCTGGCGCAGTAATTGGTAGCGATGGCTTTGGTTTTGCTCCTCAGGCGGACGGCAGCTATAAAACGATACCCCAACTTGGAAATGTAATTTTAGAAGATAATGTAAGTATAGGAGCTAATAGCACAATAGATTGTGCTACACTCGGTTCTACTATAATCAGAAAAGGAGCTAAAATTGACAATTTAGTGCAAATTGCTCACAATGTAGAAGTAGGTGAAAATACTGTAATTGCTTCTCAGGCAGGCATCTCCGGCTCCACTAAAATAGGAAAAAACTGCGTAATTGCAGGACAGGTAGGTATAGTAGGTCATATAGTAATAGCTGATCACACTACAATCAGTGCTAAAACTGGCATCTCTAAAACCATCAAAAATACCAATACTATAATGTCAGGATATGTAGGTATGGACCATAGAAGATTTTTAAAAGCTAATACTATTTTCAAAAACCTGCCCGAATTATCCTTGAAGGTTCAGAAATTGGAAGAAAAAATTCTAAATTTGCCGACTGACAAGGAAAAATAAATGTATACAAAGCAGCATACTATTAAAAAACCTATCACTGTTTCAGGTGTAGGCTTACATACCGGCGAAAAAGTTAATCTTACGTTTAAGCCTGATGAAATAGATTCAGGTATAAAATTTAAACGAATAGATCTTCCTAACCAACCTATTATTGAGGCAGATGCAGACTTAGTGGTGGACACATCAAGGGGTACCACTATTGCGAAAGATGGAGGTAGAGTATCTACCGTTGAGCATGTGCTTTCAGCTTTAGTTGGTTTACAAATAGATAATATTTTAATTGAATTAGACGCTCCGGAAATCCCTATTATGGATGGTAGCGCAATACAATTTATAGAGGCATTAGAAGAAGTTGGGCTTGAAGAACAAAATGCATTAAGAAACTTTTTTGAAGTACCAGAAGGGATTTTCTACAGAGATGAAGTGAAAAATGTTGAAATGGCAGCCCTACCGGTTGATGATTATAGGGTTACTGTGATGGTAGACTATAATTCAAAAGTGCTGGGGAGTCAACATGCATCGCTTAATAAAATTCATGAATTTAAAAGTGAAATCGCATCTAGCAGAACTTTTGTTTTTTTACATGAGCTATTATATCTGCATAAAAATAATTTGGTAAAAGGTGGCGATTTAAATAATGCCATTGTTATTGTAGATAAATTAATTGAACCAGGCGAGTTAAAGGAATTAGCCAAATTATTTAATAAGCCTGAAATAGAAGTAAAGGAAGAGGGAATACTTAATAATATTGATTTAAGGCATAAAAACGAACCTGCCAGACATAAACTTTTAGATGTTGTAGGTGATTTAGCCTTAGTAGGCAGACCTATTAAAGCGCAAATTTTAGCTGCAAGGCCCGGACATTCTACCAATGTTGAATTTGCTAAAAGAATTAAAAAAGCAATTAAGCAATCTGAAAGAATTGCACCTAAATATGATCCTAATGCAGAACCAATTCTGGATATTGAAGGTATTTCTGCTAAACTCAAACACAGGTACCCTTTCCAATTAGTAGATAAAATTATTCATCAGGATCATAAAACTGTTATAGGACTAAAAAATGTAACTATTAACGAAAATTTCTTTCAAGGTCATTTTCCTGATAACCCAGTGATGCCAGGTGTTTTACAAGTAGAGGCCATGGCACAAACCGGAGGTATTTTGGTTTTAAGCACAGTACCGGATCCAGAGAATTACTGGACTTATTTTCTGGGTATCGATAATTGCAGATTTAGAAAAATGGTAAAACCAGGTGACACAATTATATTAAAATGCGAATTATTGGCGCCCATAAAAAGAGGGATAGCCAAAATGCATGGAACTGCGTTTGTTGGTAATAGCGTAGTGAGTGAAGCAACACTTACCGCAAGAATTGTTAAAAAAGATGAAGTATAATGATTAACAGGTTTAATCAATAATCAAAAAACATTATTAAGCCGTTAAGGCTTAAAATTAAAATTAGAATAATGGCAAATTCATTAAATTATATACACCCTGAAGCAAAAATAGGCAAAAACGTAGTTATAGAACCTTTTGCATTTATAGATAGAAATGTAGAAATAGGAGACAATACGTGGATTGGTCCTAATGCTGTAATTAATTCAGGAGCCAGAATTGGAGCCAATTGCAAAATATTTTCAGGAGCTACTATAGCCGCCATACCTCAGGATTTGAAGTTTGCAGGTGAAGAAACCCTTACAGAAATAGGTGATAATACTGTAATAAGGGAATATGTAAACATAAGCAGAGGTACAATTGATAAAAAAACTACCAAAATTGGCTCTAATTGCTTAATTATGGCCTTTGTGCATATTGCACATGATTGTATTATCGGCGATCACTGTATAATAGTTAACTCAGTACAATTGGGGGGGCACGTAATTATTGATGATTGGGCTATAATTGGTGGTGCTTCAGCTGTTCATCAGTTTGTAAAAGTTGGAAGCCACGTAATGATTTCAGGAGGATCTTTGGTTAGAAAAGATGTGCCACCGTATGTAAAAGCTGCCAGAGAGCCATTAACTTATTGCGGAATAAACTCGGTGGGGCTAAGACGAAGAGGCTTTACCAATGAGCGTATTAATGACATCCAGGAAATCTATAGAAATTTATATCTGAGTGGCTTAAATAATGCAAAAGCTTTAGAGAAAATTGAAACATTAATACCAAGTAGTGAGGAAAGAGACAACATTACATCTTTCGTAAGAAAATCTGAAAGAGGAATTATGAAGGGCTATAGCAATTAATTGATTGACTATATGGAAATTCAACTTATTAATCTGTCAAAGAAGTTCGTCAATAATTTACTCTTTAAGGATCTAAATCAAAATTTCCAAAATAATAATATATATGCCATAACCGGATCTAATGGCAGTGGAAAATCTACCTTATTAAAGATAATAGCTGGGTATTTAAGTCCCACGAAAGGCGAGGTCAAATTTGTTAAGAATAATATAGAAGTTTTAAAAGAAAACTATTTCGACTATATCAATATTTGCGCTCCTTATTTAACTTTAATTGAAGATTTTACATTAAAAGAGCAATTGGCTTTTCATCAGGAGTTCAAAAAACCATTAGAGGGCATTAATCTCAATGAGGAAATAGATAAGGCCTATTTAACGAAAAGCCTAGATAAGCCAATAAGTGAGTTCTCCTCAGGCATGCAGCAAAGGGTTAAATTAATATTGGCAACTTGTTACCAATCTGATATTTTATTGCTGGATGAACCTACTTCTCACTTAGACGCAGGTGGCAAAGATTGGTATTTAAATCTTATAAAAAGTAAAATAAATAATAGAATAACCTTAATTTTTTCTAACGAAAAGGCTGAATTTGCTATTTTTACAGAAAAAATGATTAATATTGACAATTAAAATTAAAATAAATTGTTATTATATACATATATCAATAACTTGACCGATAATTAAACACAACCCAAATTAATTTATTATGAAAAAGAATCTTACGCTTTTAAGTTACTTATTTTTAGCATTTACTTTAGTATTCACATCATGTAAAAAAGATGATGATGTAACTCCTGAGCAAGCGGCTTTAGATGCATTGAACGGCACATGGACTATTAGCACAGCTACAACTCCTGATGGCCCCGTAACATTAACAGGAGTAACAATTACCTTTAATTCAGAAAATACTACCTACACAGTATCAGGATTAGGTACCTTAAATGATAATGATCTTAATTATGCTGATGTGTTTGCTGCAAGTGGAGATTTTTCATTGAATACTAATCAAACAGCTATTACATTTTCTCCAGGTGGTACAGTTGATTATTCAATTACTGGCAATGCATTGACTTTAGATTATGATTCTAACTTTCCTAAAGCAACAGATGATCTTACAGGTCTTTCTTTAGCGGCAACTAAGAATTAAAATAATATTCAATATATATTGAAAGACCATCGAACGATGGTCTTTTTTTTTGTTAATTATTGTAAATAGAATACAGTTACAAAGGTGGTGACAAAAAAAATGCATGAATGAATTACGGAACCAATTAATTAACTACATACCAGATAATGAATCTGAACTCAACTATAAAATACAAATGCAAAATTTGATGGATGACGTAGGGACATTAGCTTTTTCACGCAATTCATACCAAGCTCATTTTACAGCTTCTGCCTGGCTAGTTGACCAAAAAAGTAAGAAGATTCTTTTACTACACCATAGGAAATTAAACAAATGGCTCCAACCCGGAGGCCATGCGGACGGGGAATTAAACTTAGAATTAGTAGCTAAAAAAGAGGTCTCAGAAGAAACCAACTTAAGCAATTTACGTCCATTATTATCAGGCATCTTCGATATTGATATTCATTTAATTCCGGAACATAAAGATATAAAAGCACATTACCATTATGATGTAAGATATGCTTTTTCAGTAATTGATAATGAAAACACTCAAATAAATAATGAAAGTAAAGCCTTCAAATGGTTAAGTTTAGAGGAAGTGCCTAAATTTACTAAAAACGCATCTATCTTGAGGATGACACGTAAAACTCAAGAGATATTTAATAGATAATGACTACAAAAATACTTATTTACGGTGCTTATGGTTATACAGGTAAATTGATTACCAAAGAGGCGTATCAGCAATCTTTAAAAGTACACTTAGCAGGCAGAAGTGAGGAGCCGCTTAAGAAGTTAGCAAACGAATATAATTTTGACTATACAGTTATCAATTTAAAAGAAGAGGAATTAACACTCCTTTTAAAAGATTTTGAAGTAGTAATTCATTGTGCAGGTCCATTTTCAGAAACGGCTATACCCATGATAAATGCATGCATTAAAAGCCAAACGCATTATGTAGACATAACAGGTGAGGTTTCGGTATTTGAAAGCATAATGAATAAGAGCAATGAAGCCCTGCAAGCAGGTATTTCTTTAATACCGGGAGTTGGGTTTGATGTGGTACCTACAGATTGCCTGGCAGCGCATTTACACAAGATAATGCCTGACGCAACCCATTTAGAAATGGCCTTCGTGGGATCCAAGACAGGAATGTCCAGAGGTACAGCGGTAACAATGGCGAAAAATATTTCTCAAGGCGGCTTTATCAGAGAAAACAGTCAGCTTAAAAATGTGCCTCTAGCTTATAAAATTAAAGAGTTTGAATTTCCCCACAGAAAGCAATGGTGTATGACAATTCCATGGGGGGATCTAATGACAGCTTACCACCAAACAGGAATTCCAAATATTGAAATATATTCAGGAGCTGCTAAAAAAACTATTGATAAAATTAAGAAATACAGGTTCTTGAAAATTCTTTTAAGTATTGAATGGATTCAAAAAATTGTAAGGAGAAAAATTGAAAATTCTGTAACCGGCCCTACAGAAAACGAATTGGAGGAAGGTAAAACCTATATAGTAGGTACTGTTTCAAACAAGAACGGAGCATTCAGATCAAGTACTTTAATAACACCTGAAGCTTATCAATTAACTGCATTGACTGCCCTAAAATCCGCATTACATTTACTTGACAAAGGAAAAACGATACACGCAGGGTATTTAACACCAGCACAGGCTTTTGGTAAAGATTATATTTTAGAATTTAAAAATGTTGAGAGAATTGATACAAATTAAATTTAGGCATAAAAAAACCCCGGTGAACCAAACCGGGGTAAACTATCAACCTTAAAATTACGCCCATTTGAAAAATGAATCGTAAAGCTTAATACAAATGTAAGACCCTTTTCTGAATTCAATTCTCCATAAAAACGGTTTTTCTTATGTATGTAAGGTTTTTATAAAATTCACAATTAATTGTTATAACATATGATTTCGAAATTTAACTTTTTTATTCTTTTGCCCCTTATGCTATTTGCATGCACCGCAAGTGAAGAGCAACTAATGCAGGAAAGCAGAAAAAAAATGGAGGCAGAATCTTATGAAGAAGCCATTAAATATTTAGATAAGGCTATTTCGCTTAATAATACAAATTTAACCGCTTTAAATATGCGTGGAGTAGCTTACTACCAGCAACAGAAGTATATTAAAGCAATTGAAAATTTCACACAATATATACAGTTAGATTCCTCTAATTATATGCCGTACTATAATAGAGGAAATGCTCACTTATTTTCTAAAAATTACGAAAAAGCCCTAATTGATTACAATCGAGCAATTAAAATTAGACCTAACATAGCAGATCTATATATCAATAGAGGTACAGTATTATTTGAATTAAAACAATTTGAAGCAGCCATTGCAGATAATAATTTTGCGATAAAGATAACTTCAAATAATTATATTCCTTATCTCAACAATGCTAAAACTTATATTCAAGTGGGGGCATTTGAGGAAGCAAGAGAATTTCTGAATAAGGCTCAACAAATTAATGGTGAAAATGGTGAAATTTATTACTGGAAGGGATTTATAGAAATTAATACCGGTAATGAACAACTAGGATGCTCGGAACTGATAAAAGCAAAAAATAGAGGTTTTAAAGATGCTGCTGATGCAATCATTAAATTCTGCGAATAATGATTGAAAGAAATCTTGAATCTTAATCTTTCATAGAATCAAGATTTCTAATAATTAAAAGAAATTTAATTATTTCAGGAGGCAATCAATGCTATACAAAATGCTATTACCACCAACCAAAATTTATAAGCTACTAAAATAGGAATAGCTATTACTCCTAATTCCATAAATACCATTACCATTACAATTACAATGGCTAACAATTTCAAAAAATTCTTAGTTTTTCTACTCATCTGATTTTATGTTTTGGTGTTAATGATCACAAGTCAATGTCGTTTAGTTAAGCATTGGTTTCAAACCCTGCCTGCGGCAGGCAGGCTCAACCCTGCATCCTTCTCAGAAGAGATAAATCGAAACCAGCCGAAGGCTGGTCAGCCCTTGGCTGAGAAAATTGTCTTATCTAAACAACATCGAATCATAAATATAAAATTCTCTTTCTATAAATCTACAGGGTGAAGCAATTTTCCTTTAAATTCGCTTTAAGTTATGGCAATAATAGGAAAAAATATTACAGAGGCAAAAAATTTGCTAGATATGGGCGAATTAATAGGTTTACCAACGGAAACTGTTTATGGATTAGCCGGTAATTCATTAAATGTAGATGCTGTAAGTAAAATTTTTAAGGTAAAAAACCGACCGTATTTCGATCCTTTAATATTGCATACTTATTCTTTAGAACAGATTGCTGAGTATACTCAAAATATTCCCGACAAGGCCAAGGCACTAGCCAACCAATTGTGGCCAGGTCCACTAACCTTACTTTTAGAACGTAATAATAAAATCCCTGACTTAACTTGTTCGGGATTACCGCGTGCAGCTTTCAGAATTCCAAACCATCCGGTTGCATTAGCATTGCTAAAAGAATTAGATTATCCGCTGGCCGCACCAAGTGCTAATCCATTTGGCTACATCTCCCCTACATCTGCACTTCATGTGCAAAAGCAATTAGGCAATCAAATACAATATATTTTAGAGGGAGAAATAAGTGATGTAGGAATTGAATCAACCATTGTGGGTTTTGAAGGTGACCAACCAGTTATTTATAGACTAGGTGGGCTGGAACTACAAAACATAGAAGCCATAGTTGGGAAATTAAAGGTATTACCACATTCCAGCTCCCAACCTGATGCACCTGGAATGCTAAAAAGCCATTATGCCCCTAAAAAGAACTTTATATTAGGAGATATTTCAGCCAACATTTTGAAATTCAAGTCTCAGAAAGTAGGCATACTATCTTTTAAGAAAAAATACAAAGAAGCTTCACTCAATTATGTTTTAAGTGAAAAAGCAGATTTGAATGAGGCTGCTAAAAATCTATTTTCTTATCTTCGAATATTAGACGAAAGTGATGCCGATATCATATTGGCTGAACCTGTGCCAGATATTGGCTTAGGAAGAGCCATAAATGATCGGTTATCAAGAGCATCCGTATAATTATTAAAATTAAAACAACAAACTAAAATCAAATGAGAACCATTAAAGACTATTCCTTTAAAGAGAAAACTGCGCTTGTTCGTGTAGATCTAAATGTACCTTTAAATAAAGATTTTGAAGTTACCGACACTACAAGAATTGATGCCACAGTAGATACTGTTCAAAAAATTATCAAAGACGGTGGTAAAGTAATTTTAATGTCACATTTAGGCAGACCTAAAGATGGACCAGAAGATAAATTTTCACTAAGACACATAGTTAGTGCATTGGAGAAAGCATACGGAACTAAGGTGCATTTTAGCGATGAGGCTGTTGGAGATAAGGCTAAAGAAAAAGCAAGCCAGTTAAAAACCGGAGAAGTTCTTTTGCTGGAAAATGTTAGATTTTACCCGGGTGAAACCAAAGGTGATGAAGCTTTTGCCCAATCACTGTCGGAATTAGGAGATGTTTATGTAAACGATGCCTTTGGTACAGCCCATAGAGCTCATGCCTCCACTACAGTAGTGGCAAAATTTTTCAAAGATAAATTAGCCGGCTTTGTTATGCATGCTGAAATAGCCAATGCTGATAAAGTTCTAGGTCAAGCCAATAAACCATATACTGCTATTATGGGAGGTGCTAAAATCTCTGATAAAATACTAATTATTGAGAAATTATTAGACAAAGTAGATAACCTTATTATTGGTGGTGGCATGTCATATACCTTTTTTAAAGCCATGGGTGGTAAAATTGGCAGTAGTTTAGTGGAAGAAGATAAAGTTGATTTAGCGAAGGAATTAATACAAAAAGCAAAGGCAAAAGGAGTAGAACTTAAATTACCTATAGATTCAATTGTTGCTGATGCATTCTCTAATGATGCCAATACGAAAGTTGCTCAAAATCATTCTATTGAAGAGGGATGGATGGGCCTAGATATTGGACCGGAGGCAATAGCTATCTTTCAAAAAACAGTGGAAGAGTCTAAAACAATTCTTTGGAATGGCCCAATGGGTGTTTTTGAAATGGAAAAATTTGCTGCAGGCACAAAAGCTATTGCTGAATCAGTAGTAAGAGCGACCGAAAATGGTGCTTTCTCTTTAATAGGAGGTGGAGACTCAGCAGCAGCCGTAAATAGCTTAGGTTATGGAGATAAAAGTGAGTTATGTTTCAACTGGTGGTGGTGCTTTACTGGAGTATATGGAAGGCAAAAGTGCTTGCCCGGTGTAGCAGCATTAGAACTAAAAATAATGAAAAATAGCTCTAAAATTTAGTAGCCCTTTTTCCTTTAGCTATTATCTTTACCCAAAAATACTGTTAAAAATAAGGCTTTACAAAAATTAAATCTTTATCCTCTACAAAAGCTAGATCAATAGTCCTTTTATCAATATCCGTAGCTTTTACCTCTACAGTTACTTTGTCTCCTAAGGTGATCATTCTCTTATTATTCCTGCCGAATACTCTATAATTTTTTTCGTCAAATTCATAGTAATCATCTTGCATATCAGCCAGTCGAACCATTCCTTCACATTTCGTTTCAATAATTTCAACAAAAATACCCCATTCGGTAACCCCTGTTACAAGGCCCTCAAATGGTTTATCCTCTACTGAGGCCATATACTCTACTTGTTTATACTTAATAGAAGCTCTTTCTGCATCAGAAGCACGCTTTTCCATATCAGAAGAATGTATGCATTTACTTTCATATTCCTCTTTACTGGCAGATTTACCACCCTCCAAATAGTGCTGTAAAAGTCTATGCACCATTACATCCGGGTATCTTCGTATGGGTGATGTAAAATGCGTATAATATTGAAATGCCAATCCAAAGTGAAATGAGCTTTTAGTAGTGTATTTAGCCTTAGCCATTGATCTAATAGCTAAACTTTCTAGCACGTTCTGCTCAGGCTGCCCTTGTATATCACTCATTAAATTATTCAATGATTTAGAAATAGATTTCTCCTCAATTTTTAAATCGTGTCCAAATCTTTTAGCAAAAACAGAGAAAGTAGTTAGCTTTTCAGGATCAGGGTAATCGTGTTGACGATAAACAAAAGTCAATTTTTGTTCCCCTTTCTTCTTAGTTGCAATAAATTCCGCCACCTTTCTATTGGCGAGCAACATATATTCCTCCACCAACTTGTGGGCATCCTGCCTCACTTTAGGAATTACTCCTAAAGGCTTACCATTTTCATCTAGTTTAAATTTAACCTCTACTGACTCAAAGGCAATAGCACCTGCTTCAAACCTTCTGGCTTTTAATTTCTTAGCAATCTCATTTAATTGGTGTAATTCAGCCACATGGTCACCCGTTTGTGCTTCCAGTATAGCTTGAGCTTCTTCGTAAGCAAACCTTCTATCTGAATGTATAATTGTTCGCCCGAACCATTCATGATGCACCGTACCGTGCTCATCCAATTGAAAAACTGCAGAAAATGTAAGCTTATCTTCATTGGGTCTTAAAGAACATAAACCATTTGAAAGCCTTTCAGGTAACATAGGTATAGTTCTATCTACTAAATAGGCTGAAGTAGCCCTTAAATAGGCTTCATCTTCCAGTGCCGTGCCCGGTTTTACATAGTATGTTACATCTGCGATGTGAATACCTATCTCAAAAAATCCATTTTCGAGCTTTTGAAAAGAGATGGCATCATCAAAATCCTTTGCATCTTCAGGATCGATTGTGAAGGTGGTTACCTCCCTCATATCCCTTCTTTTGGCTATCTCTTCTTTCGTTATTTTATCGCTAATTTGTTCAGATTCATTCAGAACAGTTTCAGGAAACTCCATTGGTAAATTAAACTCAGCCATGATGGAATGTATTTCCGCATCATTTTCTCCTGCCTTTCCTAATACCCTAATCACCTTAGCTTCAGGCTTCCTTTCAATGCTATCGGGCCACTTGCTTACTTCAACAATTACCTTATCCTGGTGTTTTGCTCCTGCTAAATTGTCGTTACTAATAAAAAAGTCTGTATGTACAGATCTAGCGTCAGGGATCATGAATGCATAGCGCACTGACATATCAATTCTTCCTACGAATTGAGTTTTAGAACGCTCTACAATCTCCATCACTTTACCTTCTTCCCTGCCATCTTTATTCTTTTTGGTAGTTACTACCTTCACTATATCACCATGAAACGCTCCTTTTAAATCTCGTGCTTTTATAATCACATCAACTTCTCTATCTTCTGCTACAAGATAAGCTACCCTTGGATTTACATGATCCACCTTTCCCACAATATATTCAGGTTCCTTTACTGATATATAAGAGTTTCTGGCAGCTTTTTCCACTTTACCCTCATTCAATAATTCATTCAAGATCTTTTCTACGTATTTTTTAGTTTCAGCAGTATTACTTTGAAGTGCTTTTGCGATATTTCTTACTGTAAATGATTTATGTAAATTAAAATCAAGGATTTGTAATACTTCATTTTTTAAATCAGGTAAACCTTTTATCGTTTTCTTAGGCTGTTTTTTACCTTTTAATTTTTTATTTCTACTCATAATTAAATATAATCTGTTTCTTTGAGCTTCCTGTTAATTATTTATGAAATGTATGTAAAGATTTCAGGAAACTCATACCTTTTCTATTTGATTTTCTTCTAAAACAGGCAAGGAATTCAATTTAAGATAAAGTTGACAAGTTAAAATCACATCCTTCTCACAATATGTTGCAATCCTTTCCAAGTCATTTTCTTGATAAAAAATATCAAAAACCTGGCTCCCATCTATATCATCTTTGCTGGTGGGTAAATTAAAAACATGTGCTAATAAATCTAATTTACTATAATGTTTTCTGTCACCAAACTTCCACATTTCTAAGGTATCCAAATAGGGTGTTTGCCATGGCTTCTTAGAAGAAACGTCAAGCATGTCAGGAAGTTTTAATCCGTTTATCAAAATCCTTCGGCAAATAAATGGGACATCAAACTCCTTCATGTTATGTCCACATAAAACAGTGTTTGAATTATCTACCTTTACCAAAATTTCTATTAGATTTTCTAAAAGACTAAGCTCATTCCTATCAGCTAAAGTCTTCACTCTTAATGTAGATTCTTCTCCTTTACCGGAAAGCCAACCTAGCGATATGACAATCACTTTACCGAATTCGGCATAAATCCCCGCTCTTTGATATATTTCCTCTGCAGTTTGATCAACTGATTTAATAAACTTTGCTTTATAATCCCAAAAGCCTTTTTCTTTCTCCGTTAAATTTGTGTATTGAGGATTTTGGGGAACAGTTTCGATGTCGATGAATAATATGGCCATGGTAAATGTTTTGGTTCAGCGAAAGTTATAAAATCATTTCAATAATACTTACACCTGTTGAAATAATTATTTAAAAAAAACAGATTTTAATAGAAGGATTACCTTCCTCCACCTCCGCCTCCACCACCTCCGCCACCAGAGGACCCGCCACCACCACTTCCACTACTACTGCTTGCAGTAGATGAACTTATACTCGATGCCAAAGAAGAAGATAATGCAGAGGAAATAGCAGAGGCACCAAAATGTGTTCCGGCTCCGGATGACAGTCTTGATTGAGAACGTGAACTTTCCATTGTCAAGGCTTTTTGAACTACTGAATCGAAGCTCTTTCCCCACTTATTTTCCACACCCATAGCAATAGCATAAGGAAGTAATTCTTCAAAAAGCTGTAAACCCTTGGTAGGATCCTGCAAAGCATCAAAGCGATATTGCTCTGCCTTTTCCATAAACATTTTTAGGCCTTCCAGGTAATCTATTACTTCCCTCCCTTTTTCTGTTGGGGCTAACATAAGTTGGCTAAATAAACTGAAAGTAAAAATAAAACCTACTCCTAATAAAAAAATAAGTAGGAAATCCAGGTAAAAAAAACCTATAAAAAATGCCCATATCCCAAGCGAAATTACCATGAAAAACACAGATCCAATTACACTTCCTAGACCTGATTTATTATCTCTATAACTTAAAAATTGTTGAAAAAATGTTGAACTCCCAGCAATTAAGAATATTAGGGAAAAGATGGCGAAAATCGCAGATCCGTCCTCAGCATTGAATTTTAATGGGGCTTTAATCAATAAATATCCGAGGCCCAAAACCAATATTATGAAAGCAGGAAGGGTCCACCAACCGTTTCTTTTAAAAAAAACATTGGATGAAGTTTTCTTAATAAATTGTCCATGTTTACTCATTAATTTACTTATGAAAGTACCATTAGATTTTTTAAGAGCAATAATTCCTGGTTTTGACTTTATTTGACTCAATAAGGATTGCTGAGCAATACTAATTTGAATATTATCGGCATCTTTAATAAAACTTAATGTAAAATTCTTATTATTGTTCTCAATTTTTATTAATCCTTTAACTGCCAAATCAATAAGGTCAGCCACCATGGTTTTATTGTCATTAATATGCCTGTAAATATATCGGCAATCCCCCGGAGCTAAGCCTTCGGGTGGATCAAATTGAGGAATAATGGTACCTTTTTTTGGGTCTACCCCTACCTTTTTCCATGCCCAGAATAAGTAAATAAACATTAGCACTAATAAAATAAAGCTAAAAATATAAGCTATTTGCCTGCTCAAAACCAGTGCATTTCTATCCTGAGGGCTTGGTTCTGCCACAAAACCTTTGCTCCATCCTACACCTACCGTTAAGCCTTCACCTGGTTTATACACTTTGGTGCTTTTAAAAACTGCTGTAACGCTATCAGTTTCAATTTCAAAGTCTTTACTTGCTTGTCCTTTTTCACCTGAATAGCCGGCAGTTTGGATAATTTTAGCTCCTGAGGGAATTATAACTTGAACTGAAGTAGCATCAATTTGAAAGCTCCATTCATTCCCCGTTGCATTCCAATATAACTCATCCAAGTGTTCGAAATAGCCTACAATACCCTTCACTTTGTATTTTAAACTATAAGAATGCTCACCTTTAGATATAAAATCGTCATTTCCGAAATCTATTCGGACTTTATTTCCTGATTTATTGACATCGTAGGGTTCCTCTTCGTTATTTCTTTCAAGGGATAGTACATCAATTTCCAAATAAACACGCCTCCCATCAGGATTTTCAAAATAAAGTGGTATTTCCCGATAGATTCCTCTTCGAATTTGCACTCCTTGTGCCAAAACTTTGATATTTTCAGTTACCAGCATATCGGCATCTGCCAAAACCTCCAGCTTAACATCATAATTAAGAATTCTCTCTTGTGCATTTCCGCTTAGCACATAAAAAAATAAAAATGTAGATAAAATGATTCTTACCATCTGTATAAAGTTTTAAAAGTGTACTTCAGGAACCTGGGCCTGAATACTTTCTATTTCAAAAAAGTCTCTTTTGGTGTAACTAAATAAGTTAGCTACTATATTGTTGGGGAAAGATTCAATCAAAATGTTGAAATCTCGAACGCTCCCATTGTAATATCTTCTTGACTTCTGAATATGATCTTCTACTTCTGAAATTTGCTTTTGAAGTTTAAGAAAATTTTCATTGGCCTTTAATTCGGGATAACTTTCCACTATTACCAACAGCCGCCCTAATTTTTGCGATAATTTACTTTCAGTTATTTCCTGAGATTTTATATTGTCGGCTTTAACACCCGCAGTTCTTAAATCAACTATTTCTTTTTGCAATTTTTTTTCGTAGTCCGAATAACCTTTAACCGTTTTTATTAAAGCAGGAATTAGGTCATATCTCTTTTTAAGCTGTACATCTATTCCACTCCAAGCCTCACTAACAATATTTTTGTTTTTGATTATTTTGTTATAAGTAATCATCAGATATACTGATAGGATAATAATTATACTCAGTAATATATAAAGTGGAGTCATAAAAGAAATATAGAATTAATAAGTATAATTATAATAAATATTTTATTATTTATACTAAAAATAAAATAATATTTTCCTGATTTCATCATAAAATAAAGATATTGGAGATGGAAATGGTAAAAACATTGTAAATTCGCGTAATTATAAAACCTAAAACTATGGAAATTTGGATCATTATTGGAGTAGTAGTTATACTCGTTATTTTAGTTATTTCAATTTATAACAGACTAGTTTCTTTGCGAAATAGAAGGGAAAATGCATTTGCAGATATTGATGTGCAATTACGACAAAGGCATGATTTAATTCCCCAGCTACTAAATACTGTGAAAGGCTATATGAATCATGAATCAGAGACATTGCAACGTGTAACCGAGGCTCGTTCTAAAGCAATGGGTGCATCTAGCATTGATGGAAAAATAGCAGCAGAAAATGAATTAACTGGAGCTTTAAGAGGCTTAAATATACAAGTAGAAGCCTATCCTGATTTAAAAGCTAATCAAAACTTTATGCATTTTCAAACAGAGATTAGCGATATAGAAAATAAACTAGCCGCTGCCAGAAGATTCTTTAACTCTGCAACCAAAGAATTAAACACCGAGATACAAAAATTTCCTGCAGTGCTATTTTCAGGTATGTTTGGCTTCACTACCAGTCCGATGTTCGATTTAGGTACAGAAAGAACTACCATGGAAAAACCACCAGAAATTAAATTCTAAATTTTTATGGAATATATCGGTATTCAAACACAGATTAGGAAAAACAACACCCGATCTGTGTTATTGCTGCTTGGCTTTCCCTTACTGATTTTAGGAGCAGTTTGGGCAATTATGTACTTCTCAGGAATCTTTAAAGATCAATACGGCAACATTCAAATGGCTGCAGTAAATAATTCTTTTATTTCTGCTATACCCACGGTCATTATTGCGGTAGGTATTTGGTTCCTAATCGCTTTCTTTTTCCATACCAAGATGATTGCAAGAACGACAGGTTCTCGTCCACTTGAAAGAAAGGAAAATATGAGGATTTATAACTTGGTAGAAAATTTATGCATTGCAGAAGGTATGCCTATGCCTAAAATAAATGTTATTGATAGTCCTGCCTTAAATGCGTTTGCTAGCGGGATTAATGAAAAAACCTATACAGTTACTTTGACTCAAGGTATTATTTCTAAGCTCGATGATAAAGAGTTGGAAGGTGTAATAGCACATGAGTTGATGCATATTAAAAATAAAGACGTTAGGCTCTTGATAGTATCCATCATTTTTGTGGGCATACTAGCATTTGCAGCCCAAATAGCTTTCCGAAACTTAATTTATTCTGGCGGAAGAAACAGGAAAAATGATAGTAGATTAATGTTGGTGGCTGTTATTGTTGTAGTTATTGCATACCTTTTAAGCCTGGTATTTCGCTTCGCATTATCAAGAAAACGAGAGTACATGGCAGATGCCGGAGCAGCTGAAATGACAAAAAATCCCAAAGCACTAGCTTCCGCACTCAGAAAAATAAGTGGTAATCATAAGGTAGAATCCATTAAATCTGAAGATGTGGCTGAAATGTTTATAGAAAATACGCCCGACAAATCAAGTGGTATGATGTCCTTCATAACGGGCTTATTCGCGACACACCCTCCTATTGACAAAAGAATAAGTGCATTGGAGCAGTACTAATTCTATCTGATTAATACCGATTAAATAGTAAGACTTGAAGTAATTAAATTAGTTCGGACAAATAATAGAAGATAGCAAAATCTTCAATTTTACATAAAAATAACCTACAGGGATCTTTTTTTTTTAAAATAATGCTATTTCCAAATCTGTATGATTAAACATTAAAAGCTGTTCTTAAAAATGGTCTTTGTATAAGCATACCCATTAACTGAGATCATATCTTCATCTAAGCTCTGCAAAAAATAGAAGAGACAGCTAAATTTTTTTTTAATTTAATGATAATTCTGGAATAGTATTTCAGCATGTTAATGCTGAAATAGAAATCATAAAATTAAATTATAAATCACTGAATATCTATATTTTAATATTTACATCCTAACCAATACTCAACAAAAATATGCTCGATTGAGGGGGTGTATTCTGGTTGACTGCTTCACAGATAAAAAAGGCCTGCATTTAAAAAATGCAGGCCTTTCTAATTAAATACTTAACTTATTATCATTCAATTACTAATTTTTCCGTCAGCACAAAGTCTGAAGTAGATAATTGATAGTAGTAAACACCTGTATTCAAAGTACTTCGCTTCAATTCAATTGAATTTTCACCTGCAGATTGCTCCACTTCGTGTAATACTTCTCTAACTATTCTACCTTGCTGATCTAAAACTATCAAGCTCACCTTATCCGACTTCGGTAAATTATACACCACAGTAGTTGTGCTATTGAATGGGTTAGGATAATTTAACAAGCCAATTTCGGCCTTCAATTCATCTCTACTGCTCAACACTACTTCTTCCTCTTCCACCACCGAAACTACGAACGAAGAACCTGCGACACCACCCTTACCATCTTGTGCCAAAAGTGATATATCAACATCACCTTCTACCATTAACGGAGTAAATGAAAGAATTGATCCATTTACTTCATAAGTGAACAGCTCTTGTTCAGGAACTGTTATGGAAATGGTCAGTGAGTCACTGTCCAGATCAGCAAAAACTGTACTTAAATCTACAGTTTGAGTCTCCCCGTCAACAAATAGCTCAACTTCACGAATTGCATTATCAATGAAAGGCGCTCTGTTCAGATCCTCAATTTCTAGAAAAAGAGACATATCAACAAAATCACCTCTATCATCTGTTGCTCTCATTACTGCTTCATAAAAACCAGCTTGGTCGTATCCCGGAATGAAGGTCATCATCGCAGTATCACCTTGCATGGTAACAGTCATATTTTCTATACCTGATACCATTTCATAAGATGCTATCGTACCATCAGGATCAATTGCTTTAGCTGACAACATAATGGTATCTCTCTCTTGGAATCTCAGGGTATCCAGCGGTCCAAAGATTTGCTCTGGCGATCTATTTATATAAATATCAAGTGGAACTTGAGCACTGGCATTCACAGGGGCGTCAGTATTCACATTCAAACTACCAAACAACTGACCAGTAACTGGAAATTGTTCAGCAAAAACTTCTAGGGTTATTTCCTGAGAGCCATCCGCTGCGATTTCTCCACTTTCCGGTGATAACACAAATAAATCCAGAACTGATCCCGAAAGTGCTCTTATTTTCAATGCAGTGTTCGCAAACCCATCAATAGATTCAGCAGGATCCCATGCTGCACCCTCGTTCACGCTCAAATAGTATAAACCTTCCACACCGCTTACATTAGTATTAAAGCCTAATGGGAATGTTGCTCCAGTATAAGCAAAAACTACCCAAAAAGTTTCCCCTTCCGAAAAACTTAAAGTTTCGCCTAAATCAATTAATTCATAAGCTCCTTCTGCCGTACCATCATTATATTCATAGGTAGCGACTAATTCGGCTGCATCGGGGGTTTCTTCTCCTCTGTAGATTTCAATAGTTGCAGGGTTCGAAGATTCTTCTGTTCTATAAAAAACTTTAACATGGGTTAAATCAAAATCCTTTGTAGGCACGAATTTCGTAGCTGCATAAATGGGAGCTGTAACATCGTTTAAACCCACAAAATCATCAACTCCTTCAGGATCATATGCAATGGAATCAGTAAAAGTATATACATCATTATTGTACAATGATTTACCAGCAAAACCAGCGTAATTTAAACCTGTAGAACTAATATCACCAAGGTTACCACTGAAGTTTTGTTTTACAACTGGATTCACCTTTCTAGCTGCAAATGCAGCTGCAGCATTGATTGTGAAATTTAAAGGACTACCACCTGGATTCAGAACAGAAAATGTTGCTGTACCTACCTCAGACTGAGCTAAGTCAAATTTTAATGTATCAGATGGTAATTCCAAATCTAAAGCCGGTGCTTCTAGTCCGTTTCCTACAAAAGTCACTGAATAAGATTCATCTAAACCTGAATTACCAAAAACAAAAGCTTCAGCAAATTCAGCTACCGTTTCAGGTGCGAAAGTAAAAGAAATCACAATTGAATCAAGGGGATCAACTGTAAATCCATCCAGTAAATCTTCATCATCGATTGAAAAGGGTGCCTCTGCACTAATTACATTATCCACCTCAAATGCAGCAGTTCCAGTATTCCTGATTACAAGATTTTTTGAAGTTGCAAAAGTTGTATCTGCATTAAAAAATGTATCATCGAAAACTAAAGAATCAGTCACCTCTATGACTGCCGCTCCATTTACCGTTAAAGTTACATCAACAACAGATTCCGGTGTTATAGGATCGTTGCTCGAAATTGTAATTTCCTCCTCATAAATGCCATCCAATAAAAATGTAGCATCTAATGTGATTGGGAATGTTGCTGTTTCGCCTGAAGCTAAAACGCCTTCGAAAGGAGGCTCAATCACCACCTTTAATCCATTTGCAATATAGTCAGCATTAAATACAATTTCTACTCCGTCCATTCCCGAAAGGCTTTCAATACCCACAGTTCCTAGGTTACTAAAATCGTTCTCTTCTACATCTTCAAAGAGGTATTCAATCTTTCCATCAGGGTAAAGTACCAATTGGAACGTCATTGTTCCTTCTCTGAAAAAGGCTTCAACATCAGTATATTGTATGATTAATCTCTCAGAAGTTCCATCCATCCTTACCTGACCCGAGGCAGGTTCTAAATCATCCCAAAAAGGAGCAATGATACCGTTTGGCAAGTCTGAACTTGGTATCCTCTGATTTGTAAATTGTAATCCTGTGAAATCTAAAAAGGACAAAAACCCATTTGCCGACACATTTACGGTAGTGAACTCTTCACCATAAAATTTAAAAGCAAATGGCAAATCTATTTCAGTCTGGCTATCGAAAGCAACATCTACTATTTCTCCACTTTCACTTATGTCTTCAAATTCGTAGGTTTCATCAGTAGCTGTGTTGTTATCATACCAAGTGTAACCAAAATCATCATTACCCGCACCATATTGAACTGGGGCACCTACCCGGTTGTCAGCATCTGTTTTTTCAACCGGAGCTTCAACATTAGCATTTTGATTCACTATAGGTGTTTCAACACCAATAAAATAAGTGCTAGCTACTCTATAATTTAAATCAGCAACGCCTTGATTACTTACGTCCAATGACGATTCAACTGTAGCACCTGCATCAACTGTTTCAGCAATTGCGCCAGGGCTCACTGAAATTAAAGGAGGATCTAAAGCTTCAGCGGTTATTGTAACTACCTCCGTTCCTTCTTCAGTAACAATCGTTATTTCTGCGGCAATTGCCCCGGCTGTTGCGGGTATAAATGTCACAGGAACTATTAATGTACTTTCAGGGCCTAACTGAGTATCATCTGTAAATTCTATTTCCAGTTGAGCATTGTCAGAAGTAATTGTATTAACTAAAAAGCTTTTAGTACCATTATTGGAAATTTCTATTTCCTGAGTTTCTTCCAAACCAATAAATAATGGCTCAAAATTTAACTCTGAAGTCAATAATTCAAAATCAGGAGTACCTGTAACGTTCAAAGTAAAATCAACTGCGCTTTGCTGAGCTAAAGGATCATTTGAACTAATTAATAAACTCTCCAAATAGGTTCCATCATACAAATCAACTGCACTTACATCAACTGTAATCTCTGCAGACTCACCTGGAGATATAAAACCAGAGGTAGGCTCAACATTTGTAATAAATGAAGTTTCAGCATTAATCCTAACAGCTAAGCCATCTTCTACATACGGTGCCTCATACACAGCCATTAGACCATCAGTACCGTCCTGATTTTCTATCCCAACGGTAGCCAAATTTTGGAAACTTGCAGATGTCACATCCTCATAATAATATTCAATTACACCATTGCTATACAAATGCACTTGAAAAGTGACAGTTCCAGTTTCAAAAAAGCCTTCAGAATTAGTATATTGAATGACCACCTTGCTCGGGTTGGAGATCATTGTTACCTGACCTGGCGTTGGTTCTAAATCAAACCAAAAAGGAGCGATCACAGCATTAGGCACAGACGGATTGGGTATTTCCTGATTGTTGAACCCTCCAAAAGAACCGAATTCATTACCGAAGGTTAGGAATCCATTGGCAGACACATTCACAAAATCATAAGTTTCACCATAAAATTTAAAATTAAATGGTAAAGCGATTTCTGCATTACTATCAAAGGAAATAGGAATCTCATCGCCAGTAGTGCTTATGTCATTCCAGGAATAAACAGGTCCATCAGGTTCATTGCTGTCAATCCACACATAACCAAACTCTAAGTCTTCACCTGAACCATTTTGAGCTGTTGTTGAGACGTCTGCAAAATCAGGAAAAGAATATTCTAAAGGATAATCGCCCGTATTGGATATCGTTATCGTTTCCTGGGTAGTTGCATCTGCGTTTAAATTGACAGTAACTTCGGTAGGATTTACACCTAATACAGGTGCATCAGAACCTGTACCTACTAAGGGAATTGAAATATTACCCTCTGCATTATTACTCACTATAGTGAGCGTACTATTTTGGGTGCCTGTTACAGTTGGTGCAAAAGTAACCATAATGGTTTCACTATCCCCCGGTTCAATTTCCAATGTAGTTTCCGATGCAGAAAATACTGCATTAGAATTACTAATATCAGAAACTGACAGTACGCCTAAACCTATATTTTCAATAGTCAAAGACCTGTTTCTTTCTCCATTGACAAATACATTATCAAAATCAAGAATTTGAGCACTTAAAGAAATACTTGGTTCTTGTCCCTGGACTGTAACCTCCAAAGGTACAATAGCTTCCGGAGTAACAGGATCATTTGAATTCACAATTACCTCAAAATCGAATATACCATTTGGCTGATTGGTGGCATCAATTTCAATATCAATGTCTTGTGACTCACCTTGTGCGAGCGTACCAGAGGAAGGGTCTAAACTTAGCCATGCTGCACCACCACTTCCTGCAAGAGCCCTCACTATATAAACAGCTCCTGGAATAGCATCTGTAACATCAAGCCATGAGTTACCATCTGTGCTGTAATAAAAAGTAGAGGACAAATTATCCAAGTTCATCAAAACCTAATGGAAAATTGATAGTTCCAGGAAATGACAATACTACCCAAAAAGATTCACCTGCACTGAAAGAAAAAGATTCAGATAAGGGTATATTTACGAATTCACCTTCTGCTGAATTAAAATCTTCTATTTCTTGTGCAAGCAACAACTCTCCCTCTGAAGGTGTATTACCTCCTCTATAGATTTCTACTCCCACATTTACTGTTGCAGTTTCACTCCTCAAAATTGAACTCACTGCAGATAAGGTAAAGCTGGATTCCGGCGTGAATTTAGTAGCTGCAGAAAAAGGTGTTCCTTGTAATCCAAGAAAATCATCTGCAATTAAATCCCCATTGTCGTAAAAAATAGAATCGGAATAATTACTATTAAATTGACCTGGTTTAGCGATCTGGTTCATGTTAGAAATACCAGCTGTACCGGGCGAAGTTGATCTTGGATTTGCTGCATATTGATGCTCAACATTATTGAGCTGATTAATAGACCTTCCCTGCTCAGTTATAAAACTTACCAGCACATCATAATCCAAATTACCTTCTCCCGAATTATCAATTGTGATGGTCTGATTATCAATAGGATTTACCTGAACATCAATAACAGATGTTAAAGATGCAGGCCCTACCCCCACTACGGGAGCAGCGGTAGTGGTTCCTTCAGCTACATTGGAAATTAAGGACGTATTACCAAATAAGTCAGCAGAAACAACAGCGAAAAAATATGCGGTTTCTGGCATTAAACCTTCCACTGTAAAAGTCTCCGGACTTCCGGCATCACTTGCATTCGGTTGTCCTCCTAAATCGGCGTCTGCAAAATTTTCCTGGGTAATTGGGTCAGTTGAGTATCTGACCTGATATACGCTAGCATTTTGGTTATCCTCATCTGCAGGTGCAGTCCAACTTAATTCGGCAAAAGTCTGATCAGTATTTTCAACCAGTAAATCTGTTACAGCGTCAGGGGCTATTCCCTCGTCGTCTTGGAGAGCAGCACCGGCATCTAGCATACCTGTACCGAGTAACCCTTCAAAATTACCATTATTATCATACAAGCCTGGGTTAGCGGATGCCTTAATTCTATCAATAAGTTGCTGCGGAGTAATATTACCTTGATTAGCTGACACTATCAAAGCAGCTACACCTGATACATGAGGACATGCCATTGATGTACCTGTGAGCCCTTGGTAATTATTATTAGGTGTAGTACTTATAACACCTGGATTGAAATCTCCTGCCGGGGCGGTAATATCAACCCAAGATCCAAAATTGGAGCCAGAATATTTAGCTCCTGACTCTCCTGTACCACCAACGGCTATAATAGGGTCGTAAAAACCAGGATACCACTCTCCATCCGCATTGGAATTACCAGCAGCAAAAATAACTACCCCTCCCTGCATAGGCCCTACTGGGTCACCATTGGCATCAAATCCAGCCTCAGCGATGAAATAGTCAATACCATCCAAAACTGCTTGCTCAAAAAATCCGGCTGCAGTATAACCCCAACTATTTTGAGAAATTACAGCACCCATATCGGCTGCATAAATATAAGAATCTGCGAAGCCTCCAACATCTGTGGCTCCAAAAACTGCTAAAGACATCAATCTGGCTCCATCATCGTTGCCGCTTCCTCCGGCAACGCCTGAAACACCAGTCTCATTATTACTTGTAGCTGCCACAGTACCACCCACATGAGTACCATGTACGTCAGCAGGAATAGTTCCGCTATTGTCTCCAAAACCATAACCAAACACATCATCTACGTAACCATTATTATCATCATCGATATCATTATCGGGTATTTCACCTATATTGATCCACATATTACTTTCAAGATCCACGTGATCTACATCTATCCCACCATCATGTACTGCAACGATCACTTCGGGAGAACCTGTCTCAAGAGCCCAACCGGCTTCCAGATTAATATCAGAAGGTACATTTGGAGTACCCGCATTATTATCTGTATTATTATAATGCCATTGGTCCCCATAGCGGGTATCATTGGGTGGTGAAGTTAAAGGATCACCATTATAAGCTAAAGTTTTAGTTAGAACCGGCTCAGAAATTTTAATACTAGCAAGATTAGAGTAAGACCTAGTAACAGAATTAACATCTCTATCAGAACTAATTTTAAGCTCGTACCATAAATGCAGACCATGCTTTCTATGTTTTGCTTCAAACTTACCAGCCTGGCGGAAAACACGTTCCATACCAGTCACCTTAAATTCCTGATTTAATTGATCAATCTCGCTTATACCAGTTTGAACTATACCATCAGCCAATCGCTGAATAGACATGTTATCAAGGTTGGCTGTTTGATTTACTTCAAATTTAATCCGGATTTTACCGTCCTGATAAATTTTTTGGGCATTACCCAAATTCACAATTCCCAATGTAATAATACATAGCATTATAGCACTATATTTTGCACATGGTATTTTCTTAGGTAAGAATTTTTTCATAATTTTTTATTTGGTTTAGGTAAATATTAATAAATTAATAATCTGCTAATAATCATAATTAGTCATTATTAGAGTGTACTTCATCCAATAGACAAACTTAATAGGCAATTGTTACAAACCAAATTAATTTATTACTTTAGTTTAAATTATTTGTTTTTTATATTATATTCTGATTTATTTCATATTCTTATAATGTAATATTTAATCAATATTACGAATACAAATATTATCTGAAATTTTTATAAATAGGAGTATTTTAATAATTACCCTTATAATTGATAAGTATTTTTTTTGGATTAAATCAAACCTTAAAAGAGGTAATTAGCAAGTGAAATAGCAGGAAATAACTATATAAATTAGTAAATCACAAGGTTTAAACTCTTATTCTATTCTATCAAAAACTTATCAACTACAAGTTTTTGGTTTATAACTATATTTTATCGAATGACCTTCTAACTTTGTCTTTTTATATTAAATATTAGAACTTACATAAATGAAAAAAATAAATCCTACTTCTACTTCCGCCTGGAGCCTATTAACCAATCATTTTGAAACAGCCAGATATATTTCCATTAAAGACCTTTTCAACTCAGATCCTAAACGTTTTGATAGATATCATCTTCAATTCAATGATATTCTAATTGATTTTTCTAAGAATAAAATTAATGAGGAAAGCTTCGATTTATTACTCAAGCTTGCCGAAGAAGTAAATTTATCTGAGCATATTAAAGGTATGTTTGCTGGTGAAAGAATTAATGAAACCGAAAACAGAGCTGTTTTGCATACTGCTTTAAGGAATTTTTCTAACGAGCCAGTACTTGAATCTGGTAAGGATATAATGCCTGATATAAAAGCAGTACTGAAACACATGGAAGTGTTTTGTACAGAAGTGCATTCAGGAAAATGGCAGGGATATACCGGTAAAAAAATAACCGATATTGTAAATATTGGAATTGGCGGATCTGACTTAGGGCCTGTAATGGTTACAGAGGCTTTAAAACCTTACCAAAAAGAAGGTGTTCGGACACATTATGTGTCTAATGTAGATGCTTCTCATATTGCTGAAGTATTTAAAAGCGTGAACGCTGAGACAACGCTGTTCTTAATTGCTTCTAAAACTTTTACTACACAAGAAACTATGACAAATGCTCATACTGCCAGGGAGTGGTTTTTGAGCAATGGAGCTAAGGAAGAGGATATTGCTAAACATTTTGTGGCATTAAGCACTAATAAAGAAGCAGTGGTAAAATTTGGAATTGATTCTGAAAATATGTTTATTTTTTGGGATTGGGTAGGTGGACGATACTCATTATGGTCTGCGATTGGTCTTTCAATAGCGTTAAGTATAGGATATAACAATTTTGAGGAGTTATTAAAAGGTGCTCATGAAATGGATAAGCATTTTAAAGAAAAACCTTTAGCTGAGAACGCTCCTGTTATTTTAGCGCTTATAGGTATTTGGTATAATAATTTCTTTGAAGCAGAGACTGAGGCTATTCTACCTTATGATCAATACATGCATAGATTTGCAGCTTATTTCCAGCAAGGTAATATGGAAAGTAACGGGAAATCGGTAGATAAAGCAGGTGAAAAAGTTACCTATCAAACTGGACCTGTTGTTTGGGGAGAGCCAGGCACAAATGGACAGCATGCATTTTACCAGTTGATTCATCAGGGGACAAAAATAATACCATGCGATTTTATAGCACCTGCTCAGTCTCATAATCCTATTGGAGATCATCACGACAAGTTATTAGCAAACTTTTTTGCACAAACAGAAGCATTAATGAATGGGAAAACTGAGGATGAAGCCAGAGAAGAATTAGAAGAAAAAGGATTAAGCAGTGCGAAAATAAAAAAGCTTCTACCTTTTAAAGTATTTAAAGGCGATAATCCAACCAATTCCATATTAGTTAAAAAGATTACTCCTAAGACACTAGGTTCACTTATCGCTTTATATGAACATAAGATATTTGTTCAAGGTGTTATATGGAATGTATTTAGCTTTGATCAATGGGGTGTAGAGTTAGGAAAACAATTAGCTGGACTAATTCTACCAGAATTATTGCATGATAACCCCGTGATAGGACATGATAGCTCTACAAATGGATTAATAAATGAATATAAACGGATGAAAACTGAAAAGTAACAAAATGTTTATTTTGAATTAAAAAAGGCTTTCAATTATATGAAAGCCTTTTTTGATATCTAAAAAAACAATATTTCTATCTTCCAAACGCCTCAACTTTATAGTCTAGCTTAGTTCCATAAAGGGGGAAAGTAATCTTAATAAGTCCGTAAAAGCCTCTTTTCTGAATACCTGGACGCACACCTAATTCAGCACCATATCCCCAACCTAAAGTCCGATTAAAATGTCCATCTATACCTAATCTACCACCAAACATAAAAGTGTTTATATCACCACCATTAAATTGATAAAAAATATTATCAGAAAGGTCTGGGTTGTGGAAAAAATCTTCAACCGTTACGACCGGAAATATAAATAGATCGAGAAAGGTAGTTAACACATGGTCATCTACTAACTCTTCATAAGTTTTGTCAGGTTTTGCTGCAAAATTTTTCATCCAGGTAAGTCCACCTCCAACACTTAAACCATACCCGATAACATTTCCAAAAATAGCCTGATCTGACTCTCCTGAAATTGTTGTGGTTAGCTCTTGTCCATTTTCAATTGCCGTACCCGTTACTTCAACACCTTGTGCAGCAATAGCTCTGCTTAACTCGGAGGTTGTTTCGTAGTAAACTCCACCTAGCCTTACAAATAGAATCTCCCTCCTTTTATTTGGAATTTCTGCTCTCTGAGGTACTTTAGCGGCCCACTCAGCTCCTTTATAGTTTTTTGAATACAATGCAATCATACTCTTTGATTCCTGTTCCTTATCCCAAATATGATAAGAAGCGCTTGCTTCGGTATATAGGAATGTTCTGGCTCTTCCATCAAACGCATCACTTTTATTAGCAGCATTTCTGGCGAAATCACTCCCCTCGAAATAAGGCATTCTGACATTAGCTTTAAAATGCATAAAATCATTTAGGTAGTAGGTAGCATCCAAGCCAAATCCAGCTGTGATATTAGCCACATGTATATCACCATACAAAGGTGTTAGGCCGATAAATAGCTTATTGATATCATAAGGGTCATTGTACAATTCTTCGTAAGTAACTGTTTTATTAGCAGAGTTTCTCCTGAATTGTGCTTCAGCGGATATGCTTAATGAACCTAAAATGATAGTTAAGAGTAAAAATTTTACAAATCTCACGTTTTATTATAGTTAATATTTTACAAAAGTAAATATAGTAATAAAATACAATTGCGTTAAAAGTAGTAAGTAAATGAAGAAAAAAACACTTTCTTACCCATAAATTATTTGAAATGTAATAAAAATAGATGATTCAACAATTTTTCTCTCCTAAATAACACCATTTAATCTCGCCCTTAAATTAATTTAAAATATGGTTTAGCACGGATTTATGTGCAGCTACAATCTCCTCTAAATCTATTCCGGTGAGTGCGGTTGATAAAAACCAAGACTCAAACTGAGCGGGAGGTAAGTACACTCCTTGGGCCAACATTCCTTGAAAATACTGCCCAAACAAAGCGGTATCAGATGTTTTTGCAGTTTCAAAATCTGTCACCTCTGTTTCAGTGAAAAAGATACTAATCATTGAGCCAATTTGATTAATGGTAAAATTCTTACCATTTGCTTCATTTATTGCTCCAAGTTCTTTTGCTAAATATTTCCCAGACTGTTCAATTTGTTGATATACCTCCTCGTGGGTGTTTAAATAATTTAATATGGCTAAACCAGCTGACATGGCAATGGGGTTTCCTGAAAGAGTTCCCGCCTGGTAAACCGGTCCTTGAGGAGATACATAATCCATAATTTCCTTTTTACCTCCATAAGCGCCTACTGGCATCCCACCTCCTATTATTTTACCTAGTGTAGTTAAATCAGGTTTTATACCATAAATGCCCTGAGCCCCAGCTTTTGATAATCGAAAACCTGTCATTACTTCATCAAATATCAAGACAATATTTTCCTTATCGCAAATAGTTCTTAATCCTTGCAAATATCCTTCATTGGGTAATACGCAACCCATATTTCCTGCTACAGGCTCAACAATTAGAGCAGCAACTTCTCCTTTATTTTTTTCAATTAAAGCTTTAAGTGCTTCTAAATCGTTAAAAGGAGCTGTTAATGTATCCTTCGCAGTACCTTTTGTGACACCTGGTGAATTGGGAGTACCCATGGTAGCCATACCGCTTCCTGCAGCAATAAGAAAACTATCACCATGGCCATGGTAACAACCTTCAAATTTTATAATTTTATCTTTACCGGTATAACCTCTGGCTACTCTTATAGCCGACATGGTAGCTTCTGTACCTGAGTTAACCATCCTTACCTTTTCAATAGAAGGAACCATTTCAGTAATTAGCTCAGCCATCTGCACCTCTTTTGCAGTGGGAGCTCCGAAAGAAAGCGAATTTTTTAAAGCCTCAGATACAGCTTCTTCTATCAATTCATTACCATGGCCTAATATCATTGGGCCCCAGGAATTAATCAACTCTATATATCTGTTGTTATCCTCGTCATACATATATGCTCCTTTAGCACTTTTAACGAAAATAGGATCTCCTCCTACTGCCTTAAATGCTCTTACAGGTGAATTTACCCCTCCAGGAATAACATGCTGTGCTTTTTCAAATAATGCTTTACTTTTACTAATATTACTCATAAAATTAATCCGTTCTTTTAATCCAGTCTTATTTTTTCCTTATTATCACGCTTTTCATTCAACATAATTAAATTAAGTTCCTCTAAGCGCAGAACCGGAACAAATTGATTGTCGTTTGCATTGGTATAATCAAAACCGTAATATAAATTTCCTTTTTGCATCCCTTCATGATACATTCCATATTGAAAGTAATTGCCGTAGGTAATTAACTTCTTTCCGAAAACCATCATAGTTTCATAGCCATCATAACTAAATTGGGTCGGTAAACGATTATATTTTTCTGTATAATCTATTTTAAAATTAGCTACTTCCTCTGAGCTGAAATCGTAATAATTTTGTCCTATCAGAATGACACCCATTCGCTCTAATTGTTCAAAAGAAATTTGTTCAATTTCCAGCCAATCTTCCATACCTATTATAGTGATTTGATCTCTACGGGTATCTACAGCACTCAAAATATTTGATATTAGAATATTATCAGTTGAGGCAACTACAATATGTCCTATGCTATCTTTACTTAAAAAAAGCGTTTCATCTTCTCCTATTCTTACTTTAACAGATCTTCTGGCTTGAACTTCTCCATCACTCCCTTTTCTTCCTTTTACTGAAGTTAGTTCTCTTTGAATTTGCGTAGAAGCCTCAGCTGATCTCACCGGGGTTATCCACGAAATTTTAAATGAATCGGCCTCCAAATATTGCTTGTAAGTATGAGCAAAAATAGAATCCTGCGCACTGCTACCATAAAAAATGGTAGCTCTTTTAGTAGTAAAGTTTTCTTTTGCGAAATTCGCTGCTTTTTTAGCTCTGGTTTCAGGAGTAGATTTTAGCAAAAATGAATAGGGGTTAGTTCCTATAATTGATGAATTAGTGGACAATGGGTTGACCATATTAATTCGATGCAAAATAGAATAATCCTTTAACAATTTTACAGGAGCCGGGTAAAGTGGGCCAATAATTAAATCCATTTCCAGTAGTTCGCCGGAATTTAATATTTTTTGAGTGGCATCACTATCTCTTTCAGTATCATAAGAGAAAAGCTTTATTTTACTTCCATTTTTATTAAGTTCTTCTGCTGCCAATTTTATACCTTCATATAAATCTAATATAAACTGGTTAGCTTTATTTCCCTGGCTGGTAGTTAAGCCTTCAGCCATAAATGGCAACAGCACTGCTACATTGTAGGTAGATTTCATCTGTGATGTACCCTCATCCACAAAGTCATAATCCGCCTTATTAAGTTCAAAGGAATCAATCAAGAATTCTAATAATTCTATGGGTCTATCAACAACGGGTTTTTTGCTGATTACATCGGCCAAACGCTTTGCAAGTATTTTATCATATGGATTTAATTCTAAGGCTTTTTGTAAAAGCGGAATGCTATCGTAATTAGCCAAATGACTCTTTTTTACTTTGTTAGCAATTAATTTTACATCGGCAGATTTCACCTCATTCAGGACTTCCAACCCTTTAAATAAATCAGCATGATCCAACAACATATGTCCATACCATACATTTACATCATCTAATTTATCCCATTTAGGATGAGTCACTCTAATTCTCCTTAATTGTTCTAAAGCGTCCTCTACATCGTTTACCTGATAAGCTGAAATAGCATAAAAATAAGAACCATACAGATAAAAAGGATTTTCATCCTCCATATCTAAAACTTTTGCGAACTTGTTTTTAGCCATTTGATAATTAGCTTGCCTAAAATAGTTTTTACCAGAAAGATATTCCGACTGATAGTTTACCTGTGCACTAATCTGGAATACCATTAATGTGCAGATAAATAGTAGATAATATTTGATAGATTTATTCATGGATTGTTTCAAATTTCTTTAATTAGTAAATAAAATAAACCCTAAATATTCAAAGGATTTATTCCCATTCTATAGTTGCAGGTGGTTTTGAACTTATGTCGTAAACTACTCTATTAACACCTTTTACTTTATTTATTATTTCGTTAGATACATCGCTTAAAAACTCATACGGTAAATGCACCCAGTCGGCTGTCATTCCATCCACGCTGGCAACAGCTCTTAAGGCAACCACACTTTCGTAGGTTCTTTCATCTCCCATTACCCCAACTGACTGCACTGGCAATAAAATGGCTCCAGCCTGCCAAACCTCATCGTAAAGACCAGTCGTTTTCAGGTGATTAATAAATATATAATCTACTTCCTGAATTACCCGGACCTTTTCAGGAGTAATATCACCCAAAATTCTAATGGCCAAACCAGGACCCGGAAATGGGTGTCTACCCAAAATTTTCTGATCTATTTCTAAAGCCTTACCCACTAAACGCACACCATCTTTAAAAAGTGTTTTTAAAGGCTCCACTACTTTTAAATTCATTTTAGCTGGTAAACCTCCTACATTGTGGTGCGATTTGATAGTGGCGGAAGGACCTTTAACTGAAACGGACTCTATAATATCAGGATATATGGTACCCTGCGCTAACCATTTTACATTGGTGATTGATTTAGCTTCTTGATCAAATACCTCAATAAATGTTTTACCGATAGCCTTTCTTTTTAATTCCGGATCAGATAAACCTTCCAGGGCATCATAAAACAATTGCTTTGCATCAACTCCTTTAACATTGAGCCCCATGTTTTTATAGGAGGCAAGCACCTCTTCAAATTCATCCTTTCTTAACAAACCATTGTCAACAAAAATACAATAAAGATTTTTTCCAATAGCATGGTGAATCAACATAGCAGCAACGGAGGAATCTACTCCACCTGACAGCCCTAGTACTACCTTGTCGTTTCCTAACTGCTCTTTTAACTCTGCAATGCTTGCATCTACGAAAACATCCGGAGTCCAATCCTGAGCACATTTGCATATATTAACCAGAAAATTTTCCAGAAGAATTTTGCCTTCTAAACTATGAGTTACTTCAGGGTGAAACTGAATGCCATAGGTAGGTTCTCCTTTGATATGAAAAGCTGCTACCTCTACTGAAGCTGTACTTGCTATGATTTCAAACTCATCAGGTAATGTTTTGATTGTATCGCCATGAGACATCCAAACCTGAGAGCCTAATGTTATATTTTGTAGCAGGGGATTAGCAGATTCAAAAGCTGAAAGCTTGGCCCTTCCATATTCTCTTATTTCAGATGGCAGCACATGCCCACCGGATTTAAAAGCCATGTATTGCGCTCCATAGCACACTCCTAATATCGGTACTTTACCTCTATACTTCTCTAAATCAAGCTGAGGTGATTCAGTATCCCTTACAGAACAAGGACTTCCGGAAAGGATGATTCCTTTAATATCAGGGGTTAAATCGGGTGCATCATAAAAGGGTTGAATTTCACAATAAACATTCAGTTCGCGTACTCTTCTTGCAATTAATTGCGTGTACTGAGAACCAAAATCAAGAATTAATATTTGTTCTGCCATGGTGCAAAAATAACAGGATGAATCAGTTAAGCATAGTAATTTTTTATCAACCTTTTTAAATACTGATTATTAGATAGTTACAAGTCAATCAGCACTGTATCTATTAAGAAAAATATAATTTTAAAACAATTATTTATAAGATTAGTATAAATTAATGTTTTAAGTGTAGTTTAAATTTTACCGATTTTAATCATATAACCTAAAACCCATCACTAAAATATCGTCTACTTGCTCTGTCTCATCCATCCACTCTTCCATTGTTTCTTTTATGATAATACCTTGCGTGTCCATTTTTTTATGATGAATACCTGATATTAGCTTTCGAAATTTATTCATCATAAATTTCTTATCATTTTTGCCACCGAATTGGTCAATATAGCCATCTGTGAATAAATAAAATTCGGTATCTGAAGTGATAGGTATTATTTGAGAACTAAAATTTCCAAACGTTTTATTATCCTCATAACCAATAGTATTTCTATCTCCTTTTAGCTCCTGTAATTGCTGATTTTGAAAATATAAAACTTTATGGTTCGCTCCAGCAAATTCCAACGTTTTATTGCTTCTATCCCAAATACATATGGATATATCCATTCCATCTCTATTATCTGTTTCTTCCTGCTGTAATAGATGAATAATATTCACTCTTAATTCATTCAAGATTTGGTCTGCTTTCGTAATATTTTTCACATTTACTACATGGTTTAACATATCATGCCCAATAAAGCTCATAAAGGCTCCAGGAATTCCATGCCCTGTACAATCCGCTACAGCTAAAACTACTTTCTCATCCAATTCTTTAACCCAATAAAAATCTCCACTAACAATATCTTTTGGTTTATAAAATATGAAATGCTCAGGAATTACTTTTGCAATACGATCAGAAAAAGGTAATAATGCATTTTGGATTCTTTTGGCATAATTTATACTATCCGTAACATCTTTATTCTTTTCTTCAATTATTCTGTTCTTACTAATCACTTCCCTATTTATAAATTTCAACCCTTCCGACTGTGCCGCTATCTCCTCACGTTGCATATTAATTTCATCATTTTGGATTTGAAGTAATTGGTTGGCTTTTTGTTTTTGCTGTTTACTACGATAGGTGACCAAAGCAAAGATTGTAAGTAAGACAATTCCACTTATGATAGATATATTCAGTATTTGCTGTTGTGCTATTTTTTTATCTTGTAATTCTCGCTCTACTTTAAGCACTTCGTTTTCACGTTCTTTTCTATTAGACTCATTAATAATTCTTAAACTGGTAATTTGTCTCTGTTTATCCTCATCCATTAAACTATCCTTGTGCATTATAGAGGAATCCTGATAGCTATATGCTTTTAAATAGTCTCTATTATTTTTATAAGCTTTAGCCAAAAGATTATACGTATTAATTTTCCACCTTAATGAATTAATTTGATGAGCCAACTTTAAGGCAGTAAAACCATGTTGTATAGCCATTGAATTTTCTCCTCGTTTCAAGTGAATATTCATAATTAAATTAAGATATTCTACAGCACCTAAATGATCTTGAGCCTCAACAAATAATTCAAGAGCTTCCTTACATAAATTTAAAGCACTATCATATGCTTGATTTGAAAACTGAATTTTGGACATCACTCCTTTTGCATAAGCCATTCCGTCCAGGTCGTTTACTTCAGAAAAAATTTCCAAAGCCTGTTCTTCTAGCTCTTGAGCTAAAGAATACTTACCCAATAAATGATAAATTTCTCCAATATTCAGTTTATAAGTGGCGAAATTTCCAGGGCTGTCCGCAGAATCCGTTAAATTTAATGCCCTCTCATAATTTTCAAGTGCATTTTTATATTCTCCCTGCTCATAATACAATATTCCCAATGAGTTAGAAGCATTGGCTATTCCAGATCGGTTTCCTAAAAGTTCAAATAGCTTAATAGACTCTTGCAAATAAATGATTGACTTTTGATAATCTCCTAAGACAGTATAAATGGACCCAATAATATTATTAGCCTCGGCTTCTTTAAAAAGCTTTTCTGCTTCACTGGCAATTTCAAGCGCTTTTTTCCCATATTCCAAGGCTAAATCTGACTGTAATAATCGATAGGCTACAGCAACATCTAAATATATTTCTATTTTTGCACTGTCAGTACTTTCCTCCGCTAGCCTTATAAGGCTATCGGCAGTAACCAATTGGCCATATATAAAGCTGCTTTGCAGAAGAATAAAAAGTGTAAGTAATGCTTTATGCATTTAAATTTATTTTAATTTAAAATTTTAAAGTAAATTAATGATAAATAGAAGTATAATTTAATTGAATTTAAACGAGGTTCCAAACTAATCAATTTAGTACTATTTTTTAAAATATTACATATAAATATGAAGCTAATTATTCGTACAATCATAAATACTTTTATTTTTCTTTTCATAATATCATCCATATATGGACAGGAAGAGCCATTAAAAGACAGTAAACCGGTTGACTCAACCAAAATTGAAACAGATAAAAACTCACTATTTCCTCTACCAGTTATCTATTATACACCTGAGGCCGGTTTATTTTTTGGTGCCAGCTTATTGTATAATTTTTATATAGATCGGGATAAACCCATCAATGCCAGCCAGGTTCAACTTGCAGCTGGCTATACCACCAAAGATCAATTGTTAATATTTATACCATTTCAGCTCTTTTGGGATCAAAACAAATGGCGAAGCATTGGGGAATTTGGTTTGTACAATTACGCATATCCGTTTTACGGAGTAGGAAATAATAATTCTCAAACTTTATTTACTACCTACAGGGCACTATTTCCAAGGGCAAGGATTTTCTTATTGAAAGAATTTAGGCCCAACTTATATATAGGTGGCAGGTATTGGTTTGAAAACTATGACATTACAAGCTGGGATGAAAATGGCGATTTTGCACAAGAAGATTTCGAAGGCGCTGCATATAATCGAACAAGTGGTATTGGCCCTGCCTTAATCTATGACACTAGAGATGGTATTTACTATCCTACAAAAGGTCATTATTTAGAAAGTTTCATAGAAGTGAATAATACCTACACGGGAAGCACCCAAAACTACACTGCAGTATCATTCGATTACGCCTATTATTACCCCCTATTTGATAAAACTGTAATAGCCGGCAATGCATTTTCACTCTCAAATTTTGGTACTGTTCCCTTTAACAGACTAGCCCAATTAGGAGGTAATAAAAAAATGAGGGGATACTTTCAAGGTTTTTTCCAGGACAAAAATTTATTGTTAGGTCAAATTGAAATCAGGCAAGAATTATTCTGGCGTATTGGAATGACAGTATTCGGTTCAGCAGGCCAGGTGGCGGAGAGCCTAGATGGCTTTGGCATGAATAGATGGAATTATGCCGGAGGTGCAGGATTAAGATTCCGATTTGATATGAAAAAGAAAATTAATGTGCGTTTAGATTATGCTGTCGGTAAAAATAGTAATGGTTTTTATATTTCCTTTAATGAGGCATTCTGATTGAAAGAATGCCTCACTATAAGATTGATTACAATCAATGTAATTTAGGCACAGAGTACTAAACTAACAGATTTTAAGATTTAAGATCTGTGAAATTCCCTAGGTCCAGCGTCCAATCATAATCTGCATAATTTACTTTAGGGTCTGAATTATCAGGAATTATATTGTAGGATTTCAATACACCTTCTACGCCACCTCTACTTGAGAAATCACCCTTAAACCAGCTAAATAAGGTTGTAACAGTTACACTGTTGTCCTTTTTATTGTAATTAGTGGTTCTTGTAAGAAATTGTTTTGATATAATATCTAATTCCTTATCTAGATCTACAGCACTATAAATAGCCACATATGGACAGCTGGTTGCTCCACAATTTAAGGCAAAATGTATTCTTCCGTCGGTTTCATTTACTCTAAATTGCTTTTCTAAAGAACTCGCAAAAGGATCTTTCAAGAAACCCATTGATAATTTAACTTTGGATCCCCTAATAATTCCATGTTCAATAAAATCAAAACTCAATAATTCTCCACCTACTTTAATTTGCTCGGCCTTAAAGAACTTGCTTCTATCATTGAATAATTCCGGATTTTCAATTAATAAAATTTGTACATAAGCATTATAAATATTTATCCAGAATGCTTTAGTTTTATTATCTGAATCTAAGGATTGAGATAATTTATCCAGTGAAAGCTTTTCTACTTTTGAAATAAAAGGTTTAGCATCTTTTTTTTCCTTTACGGCACCTAAAAGTTGCATGCTTAATTTTACGTATTCATTATCTTCATTCTTGATATTTCCTTGTGCAAAAGAATTACTACCTAAGGTAAATGCTATGCAGCTAATTATTAGTAATATTGTAAATCTTATCATTATTTAAGTTTCGTATGTATGTTTAAATTCAATTACGATATTATAAACGATTTAGATGTCTTCAACCTTTAATAATAAAATATCTGTCATCATACCGACACTCAATGAAGCTGATTCTATACAAGCCCTTATTGAACATCTATTTAAAAGTGGGGGTGGATATACTGCTGAAATAATTGTGGTGGATGCAAATAGCACTGATGGTACTGATAAATTAGCACAGTTAAGCGGTGCAAAAGTTATTACAACTAAAGAAGCTTCAAGAGCTCATCAGATGAATTTAGGAGCCAAGCAAGCGGTGGGAGAAACATTATATTTTGTGCATGCTGATGCATTTCCCCCGCCATGTTTTGGTGAAGACATTAATCAATGCATTAGTAAAGGAAGTGATTTTGGATGCTACAGATTTAAATTTGATTCGAAAAATCCTCTGTTGGCTGTTAATTCGTTTTTCACTCGATTTAAGGTGCTTTGGTGCCGTGGGGGCGACCAAACATTATTCATCAAAAAAGATGTTTTTTTAAAGGAGGGTGGATTTGATGAGAAATATATCATCATGGAGGATTTTGAGTTAGTAAAAAGGCTATGGAAAAAATATAAGTTTAAAATATTACCAAAATCCGTTAGGGTTTCGGCAAGAAAATATGAAATAAACGGCTATTTTCAGGTCAACCTGGCCAATTTAAAGCTTTTTAGGATGTTTAATAAAGGTTATGAACCGAAAGTACTGAAGCAGAAATACTTTGAGCTCATTAAACACCCTAAAGATTTAGATTAAAAAACTTATGCAAGCTGCTCAAGTTGCATCAAATACTCTTTCATTTCAACTTCATTTTGAGTACCAACGATCAGCTTTTTGCCATTTTTAAGCTTTATAAAAAGTCCTTTACTGCCTTGCGAATTGTAAACTGGTCCATATTTTTGAGTAAACCGTATACCCCAGCCACCAACAAATCCATAATCAATTAATTCTACTGACTCTACTGCATTCCATTGAATCACTTTCTTAAAAAGCGGAAAATATTTTATAACAATTTCCGACTGACTTATCTTAGTATCTAAGCGCAAGAATGCAAATAATACTATTAACAATATTGACAAAATAAATGCCCCTAAATTTAAAGGGGTTATTTGAAAGTCTGCAGTGTCAAAAAGATAAATAGCAGAAACAAAGAACATTCCCCCAAGGAGTACCCAAATCCACCATTGACCGAATTTTTGTTCTTCTAAATAAACATTAACCATGACCAAAAATTTCGAATTAAGCCTTTACTTTATCTTTTGGGAGCCTTTTCTTCTGTGTGCCTCTTTCAATATATTCAATGATTTTGCCGGCAATATCAAAGCCTGTAGCTTTTTCAATTCCTTCCAGTCCGGGAGAAGAATTCACCTCTAATATTAATGGCCCACGAGAAGATTGTAGCATATCCACCCCTGCTATAGCTAAACCCATTGCTTTGGCTGCTGTAAGTGCTGCAGTTTTCTCAGCACGACTCAATTTTATAACATTAGCGGAACCTCCCCTGTGCAAATTACTTCTAAATTCTCCTTCTTTCCCCTGTCTCTTCATGGCTCCTACTACTTCACCATCAACCACAAAAACACGAATATCAGCACCACCAGCTTCTTTAATAAACTCCTGCATGATAATCCTAGCTTTCAAACCTTCAAAAGCCTCAATTACCGAAACAGCTGCTTTTCTGGTTTCTGCTAAAACTACACCTAAGCCTTGGGTTCCTTCTAATAATTTTAAAACTACAGGTGCTTTACCTAAGTGCTCTAATATATACTCTCCGGCATTTTCCGATCTGTTGGTAAAAGCCGTCCTTGGCATACCAAGACCGCTTCTTGATAAAATTTGTAAGCTTCTTAATTTGTCTCTCGATCGAGTGATAGCCAATGAATCTACCGCGCTAAAGGTTTTCATCATTTCAAATTGCCTTACTACTGCTGTACCATAAAAGGTTACAGAAGCACCAATTCTAGGTATTACTGCATCAATTTTATCCAATTCCTCTCCATGATAATATAAAGAAGGTCCATTTTCATCCATGATAATATCACAATGCATGTGATCTAAAATAATGGCCTCATGACCTTTTTGTACAGCTGCTTCAATCAGCCTTTTTGTAGAATATAATTTAGAATTTCGGGATAGTACAGCAATTTTCATTTTATGTGGGTATAGTATTAAAAGTTCTTTACACGAAAATACTACAAATAAAATGGACTAACCTAAACTAAGACATTACTATTTAAAATTATTCCTAACACTTCTTTAGAAAGCTTAATACAGGTAAGCGAAGGGATCGTTCTTTTTAAAGCCAAAACCTCAGATATATCCACTTCAACTATCGATTGACCAATTTCATTGTAGTAATTTTTTTTAACGTCTAATTCTAATTGAGAGTTTTCCGTGTGAGATAAATAATAAATTTCCGGGTCTGTTGTAATTTTACTGACACTTACAAGTTGCTCATCACAATTATAATTGATATTTTTAATGATATCACCTAAATTAGAAATAACTGCCGAACTGGTTGGGAAACTACCTGCACCTTTGCCCTTAACAAATTGCCTGGAGGCGTATTTAGCGTTAATTTTCACTGCATTAAATTCATCACTTACCTCAAATAATTCATCTGTTGATTGTATGAAATGTGGGGTCACAGAAGTTTTTAATTGTCCATTTCCCCATGAGGCTTCTCCTATTAATTTTAACCTCAAACCAAATTGTTTCGCGAAGGTTATTGTCCTTTCATTAATTTGTTGAATGCCTACCATCGGAATATTTTCTGCAGCAATATGAACCCCAAAAGCATGGGAAATCATAATAGATAGTTTATACCTGGTATCTTCACCACTCACATCAGAATAGGGGTCAGATTCGGCAAATCCCAAATTTTGAGCCTCCAACAATGCTTGTTCATAGCTCCAGGATTGATCAGCCATTTGTGTAAGAATAAAATTACATGTTCCGTTGGCAATGGTTTGTATACTTTCAATTTCATCACCTAAAAATTGCTGATCCAACAGCCGCAAAACTGGAATGCTTCCACATACTGCAGCCTCATATAATAAAGTTACATTATTTTCTAGTTGAAGCTGAATTAATTCCCTTAGGTAAATAGACACCATTTTTTTATTGGCTGTCACCACTGCTTTACCGCTTTTTAAAGCTGCAGAAACTATTGCAAAAGCCTCATGTGGGTCGTTAATTAATTCAATGATGATATCAAGCTCATCATCATTTATTAAATCTTTTGTTTGATATTTAAGTAATTGAGGATCAATATCAAAACCCCTTTTCTTTTGCGGATTTTTCACTACAATTTTGTTGATACTTATAGGGAGTCGTTTATTTTCTCTTAAAGATTGGTAAACACCACTTCCAACTACTCCCAGTCCAAAAAGTCCTGCTTTATATTGTTTCATGTTTATATAATCTGTTTTTTTAATTGTCACATGGAATAGCTAAGCTACCGAAACACTTAACAATCCAAAGATTTCTTTAAATTTCATGCTCGGTTGGTATGCTTCAGTTTATGGCTATTTCATATGTATATAATTGTATTTTAGTAGTCATCTCGATTAGTCGGACCAGGCTATGCAATATCTCACAATAGTTTAAGTACCAGCAATCAACCTCCTATATTCCTGCCAAAGGCAGGCAGGCTATCCTCGGTTTTTATACGCTCGCTTATGGACATTTCGCTAGCTAATTAAATATTTAAAACGTTAAATTCTCTTAAAGTAGAACCAAACCTGCTCCCCTCTTTCTCAATCCTATTCTTTGAACTTTTTCACTATATATTCACTTATCAGTTTGCCCTCTAACAAAAAAGCATCGTGCCCTTTATCTGAATGAACAATTTCAAGTGTGGCATTTGGTATTTTCCCTGCAAGGTATTGTTGTTCTTTTAATGGAAATAAAACATCTGTATCTATACCTATGCACAGTGTATCTGTTTTCACTTTTCTAAGGATGTCGTCATCATCATTCCCTTCCCTTCCTGTGGTGATGTCATGCGCATCCATCATTTTAGAAAGCACTTCATAAGAGGCTGTTTTAAATCGATTGTAAAATTTAGATCCCTGATACTTCAAATAGGTGACTGCCTTCCACTGTTTGTCAATACTTCTTCCACTTTGCTGCAATTCAAAATCATCATAAGATCTGTAGCTTAACATGGCTATTCCCCTTGCGATAGAAAGTGCTTCTTCAGCTGCTTCAGGATTATTCTTTCCCAGTTGAATGGCTCTTCTTTGCAAGTCATTAAAGGCTATCCCCCAGGGAGAATGCCTTGCGTTAGCAGCAACTATTACTTGGCGTTTAACAACTTCAGGTTCCATAATACTCCATTCCAGAACCTGCTGCCCTCCCAGGGAGCCACCAATTAGGTAATCAATTTGTACTACTTTTAATGCCTTTCTTAACAGTATGAAAGCATTTACTACATCTCTATTATGCAGTTCCGGAAAATCTTCCAGATAAGGTGTATTAGTTTCAGGGTTGATGGATAAGGGTCCGGTACTACCATAACAAGATCCAGGCATATTAGCACATATCACTACGTGTTTTTTCAGGTCGATAAAACCTCCATTCTCTTTAAATAAGGAAGGCCACCATTCTTTCACACTGGCACTTCCTGTAAATGCATGGCAAATCCATATTATTTCTTTGTTAGGTAGTTGTTCTCCTAAAATTTCATAATACAGATCTGCCTCCTGCAAGTGCTTACCACTTAGCAAATCAAAAGATTTGGGTAATTTATGCTGTGGCATAGGTTGATTCGTGTATCTTCTGAAATGATTGAGTTAAATCAGCAATTATATCATCTATATGCTCTATACCTACAGATATTCTCAATAAAGTAGGAGAAACCCCTGCTGCTAATTGTTCCTCATCAGATAATTGTTGGTGAGTGGTTGCAGCAGGTTGAATAATCAAAGTTTTTGCATCTCCTACATTGGCTAAATGACTTACTAATTTCAGGTTATTTATAAAGTTTTTAGTTTCTTCTTTATCACCTTTTAATTCAAATGAAAGTACTCCTCCATAACCATTTCGAAGATATTTTTTAGCTAATTGGTAATGCTTGCTGGATTCAAGTCCAGGGTAATTCACCTTGCTTACTAATGGGTGTTTCTCAAGCCAATAAGCCAACTGCAATGCGTTATCTACTGTTTTTTGTACTCTTAAAGAAAGTGTTTCCAAGCCTTGAATAAGCAAAAAGCTATTAAAAGGACTTAAGGCAGGCCCAAAATCTCTTAAACCTTCTACCCTAGCTCGGATGGCGAAAGCAATATTAGGTAAGCCTAACGGATTACCTTCACCAAAAGTCTCCCAGAAATTTAGGCCATGATAACCTTCTGAAGGCTCTGAAAATTGAGGGAATTTCCCATTGCCCCAATTATAATTTCCGGCATCAACTATTACTCCACCAATGGAAGTTCCATGGCCTCCAATCCATTTAGTAGCTGATTCAACCACTATATTAGCCCCATGTTCTATAGGTCGGAATAAATAACCACCTGCCCCAAATGTATTATCTACAACAAAAGGAATATCATGCTTTTTGGCTAAGGCAGCAAGCTTGTCAAAATCTGGAATATTGAAAGCCGGGTTACCAATAGTTTCAACATAAATGGCTTTAGTTTTCTTGTCAATTAGTTTTTCAAATGCCTCCACTGATTCCTCTTCTGCGAAGCGAGCCTCAATACCTAGCCTTTTAAAAGCTACTTTGAATTGATTATAAGTGCCTCCATATAAAAATCTGGTAGAAACTAAATTGTCGCCTGCCTCTAAAATATTATTTAAAGCAATAAACTGAGCAGCTTGTCCGGATCCTACAGCCACTGCTGCCACACCACCTTCTAATGCTGCTATTCGTTTTTCAAACACATCATTGGTGGGGTTCATTATGCGCGAATAGATGTTCCCGAACTCCTTCAAAGCAAAAAGATTTGCTCCATGGTCTGCATCGTTAAAAACAAAGCTGGTAGTTTGATAAATTGGTACGGCTCTTGAATTAGTAGTGCCATCAGGCTCCTGACCTGCATGTAATTGTAGTGTTTCAAATTTTAATGAATCTGACATGATTTTTTAATTTAAATGTTAAGAAATTATTGAATATGAAAAACAAAAACCCCTTGAATGTGTGGGACTTATTGCGAAAAAATTAAAGTGAGATTTTTATACGACTAATGAATAGCCGTTTTCAGAAGGAAAGAATAAATGATATCACCTGAAATAATTTTCAAGGCTATAGCAACTCAACTTCCGAATTGATTAGGATGTTAGCAACAACAACACATGCACATTCGCATGTTAATTGTATCTGCTAATATGATATTAGTTGGATTGATTAAAGTGATTTGAGATTCAAATCCTTTCGATTGTCGTCTTGCGTTATCAACGCAATTCTTTGAATTGTGTGTTGTTTCCATATTTATATTTCCCTTTCGGGCAGGATTTGGCACCTTGAATCAGGTTGCCAGAGGATCGTAGAGCCTGTCTCTTACCTCTTCGTTATAAATTGATTCTAATTATAAGTCAAATGTAGAAAATGCTTTTTGATTTTTACAACTTTTTGATGAATTTATTTTGACAGCACATAAGATTAAATTTATAATTATTTGATTACAAGAAACTTAAACTAATATAGAGTAAATCACTAGCAATCAAAACTTTTAAAAATTAAAGCTCAAAATGAAAAGGTTTTATTTGTTTATTGAATTTTCAACCGGCTTAAAATGTCTAATTAAACCAGTTATGATAAACCAATATGCTACAATAAAACATGTAGTGGTTACATATTGTGCATAAGGAATGGTGTATAAAAACCTATTAATAACTAACACTGAATTGGTAATAACAATTAAAATAACCCCTAAAAAAACCCACATGAAGCTATAAGAATTAGTGTGGGGCTTTCTGAGCAATGAGACTATAAAGAGAAAAAGGGTTGAAAGTATATACAATGAAATCGGAACTTGTATTACACCATCTAAATGAGGTAATGTGTAATAGGTAATAAAGAATGTATAGGCTAAAGCACTAATAATGACTATAATACTTATCACTAAAAAAAGTAGATCTTTAGAGAAATTTAATATGATTTTACCAGAATTTGTAGATTTCCAGAAAGCAAAAAGAAAGAAAATATGTGCAGCAAAATAAGCGGATATACCTACAAAAAAGAATAGAAAATTTTTGAGATACAAGACAAACATGATATCACCTATCCAGGTGAAAACAATGGCTAACGTGGTATAGCGTACCCATTGGGTATCCTTTTGGTCTTCCGTTTGATCCCAGAAATAGACCAGCAGACTAAACATTAACACTGACTTACTTACTCTATCCAATAGTTCCATGTTAAATAAAATAGCTATAATTTGTGCTAGTGCAGTAAGCCAGAAAAAATATTTCTTAAAATTCATTGGTCTAATCCTTAAAACAGATTAGAAAAGTAAGTAATAAATTGGGCTTAAGAAAAAAAGAGAGGAGAATTTAAGATTAAATCTTATTTCAATTTTAAAATTCTTAATTAAATTGACACTAAAATTATTCGCAACAGGATCAGATAAGTAAAAGGGTATTACTAGAATAGTTTATTGCTTAAGAAATTTTTTCATTTCTTTGGTGCTGCCATAGCTTATAATCACGTAATAGTGACCTGAAGGAATATTTCTAAGACTTAGCTTATAAAGGTCATCTTCAATCTTTTCAGAAGAAGCATTCATCTTGTTACCTATAAAACTCATTACTTCTAATTTAATCTCTTGTTTCACACCCTTCTCTAATTTCACATATATATAATCATCAGCAGGGTTAGGATAAACATCAAGCTTTTCAATTATTTCAAACTCTGTGTCAGATACAATTTCTTTTGTGAAAGGATCGTTAGTGTTATCAGTAGATTTTGAAAATAATATATTCACGCTTATTTGGAAAATAAGTAGCAGCGAAAGCACGAATGTGAATATAATTTTTTTCATTGTTTGTAAGTACGTCTTATTCCGTAATTTAGTTTGATTATTTTATTTATTCAATCAAGCTATCTTTTGCTCTATTTATAAATTTCATCCATCCGAACGGGTTCATATACAAATCACCATTTTCTTGTTGAGCATAATCTCCAATACTACCGTGCAAAAATACTGCCAATTTTGCACATACAAAAGTATTTTTCGCAAAAGAATCAGTACCGGCTAAAATACCGCATAATAAATCCCCACTTCCTCCTTTGGCCATACCTGCATTTCCCGAAGAATTAAAACTAATTTCCCCATCTGCACTGCACACAGCGGTATTTTTACCTTTCAGAATCATTACTACTTTATAAGTTCTGCAAAATTCTTTTAATTTGAATAATCTTTCAAAATGATTTAAACTCTCCCCTAAAAGTCTATCAAATTCTCCAATATGCGGAGTAAGAATGCTACCCTCAGGTAAAAACTGCAGTAATTCCTGATCCTCTGCTAACATGGTAATCGCATCGGCATCAATAATTAGCTGTCCTTTATAAGTTTTTAAAAGCTGAATAAATAATGCCTTAGTCTTATTGGCAAATCCAATTGCAGGCCCAATTACCACAACATCTTGGTTAGAATAGTCATGAAAAGTACCCAGTACATATTCATTTTCATCTTGCACAATTAGTACTTCCGGGATTGCCAATTGCACCACATTTACACTAGCGCAGCAAACCTGTGCAGTAAGCAACCCGATTCCGGAATGCAAAGCACCCTTTAAAGCAATTATGGATGCACCCATTTTTCCATAAGCCCCTGCTATAATTGTTCCCCTACCTCGAGTTCCCTTATGAGAAAATGGTGAAATTTGAGGTAACATAAAATCTGAAGGCTGCACCCAATGATAACCCGTTTCTACATCATCTAAATAACCAGCATGTAACTGAATATCCAAAACATGCCATTCGCCTACGTATTGATAATTTTCCGGCATCATAAAGGCCAACTTGGGTAGTTGGAAGCTTAAAGTATGATGTGCCTTAAAAATATTTTCACTTGTGGAAGCTTTATCTGCATATAGACCCGAAGGCATATCTATTGCAATTTTTTCAGCTTCTATTTTATTCAGTTCCTGAATTACTTCTGCAAGGGCTCCTTCAATTTCTCTGGAAAGTCCGGAGCCAAAAATAGCATCTACATAAATGGCTGGCTTTTGATTAAATTCTTTCAATTTACCAATAATGGGAATATTTAGGGTAAATAATCTATTAAGGTTCAGATTAAAATCATTAGAACCCTTATTACCCATTACCAATAAAACTGTTACTTTATAACCGTAACTTTTCAGCAATCTGGCAACCGCTAAACCATCCCCCCCATTGTTGCCTGAACCTGCTAATACACAAATTTTACACTTTTTAGAATAGCTCTTCAATATCCATTGAGCTACAGTTCTACTAGCCCGCTCCATTAAGTCAATGGAGGTTATGGGTTCATTTTTAATAGTGTATTGATCTGCCTTTTGTATTTGAGGTACTGATAATATTTTCATGGTGGTACAGGATTTTCATCTAAGTTATTAGATTTAACGCTCACCACAAATTTTGTTACTCCCCCTTTTTAGAAGTTCTCCTACATTTCTCACTACAGTAAATTACATTCTCCCAATCCTTAGCCCATTTTTTCCTCCACAAGAATGTTCTTTTACAAACAGGGCAAATCTTTTGTGGCAAATCTGATTTTTTAACACCTCGCATTTTTGGGTTGATTGATTTTATATCCATAAAGAATTATTTCAAAACAGAATTGTTTAGCATTTCAATAATTATTCAAATACCTCATAAATAGCTTAAAGTCGGATTTTTTCTAACACTTTCAGTTGACCAAATTCCAGGGAGATATTTTTTATAGAAATAATCTGTTATTTCATCATGCATCTCAAGCAGATATGATTATTTTTGAATTTTAAATCACTTCATCCTATGCAGCAATATCACCAACTTATGCAATATATTCTCGAAAACGGAGCTCAAAAAGGAGATCGGACGGGAACAGGAACCTTAAGTGTATTTGGTTATCAAATGCGCTTTGATTTACAAAAAGGTTTTCCTTTGGTAACTACTAAAAAAGTGCATTTACGCTCTATTATACATGAATTACTGTGGTTTTTACAAGGTGATACCAATATTCAATATTTAAAAGATAATGGTGTTTCTATTTGGGATGAATGGGCTGATGAAGAGGGGAATTTAGGTCCGGTGTACGGTTCACAATGGAGAAACTGGCCAACACCTGATGGAAAACATATCGATCAGATTACAGAGGTAATTCATCAGATTAAAAATACGCCTAATTCCAGAAGAATGATAGTGAGTGCCTGGAATGTTGCGGATGTCCCTAATATGGCCCTGCCTCCTTGCCATGCTTTTTTCCAGTTTTATGTGGCTGATGGCAAGTTATCTTGTCAATTGTACCAAAGATCAGCTGATGTATTTTTGGGTGTTCCATTCAATATTGCATCCTATGCGTTACTAACAATGATGATTGCCCAGGTTTGTGATTTAGAGCCGGGTGATTTCATTCATACTTTAGGTGATGCCCACTTATACTCTAATCATATGGAGCAAACCGAGTTGCAATTATCAAGAAAGACTTTTTGATTTGCCGGAGATGAAAATAAATCCTGATGTAAAAAATATTTTTGATTTTAAATTTGAAGATTTTGAATTAGTAAATTATGAACATCATCCGCATATAAAGGCACCTGTAGCCGTTTAAATTATTGATACAAATACTTATTCAATAGTGACTAAAACAAATTTTTGCTTATTCTTTCTATCATTTTTTTTAATAGGCAGTTCAGCTTATTGTCAGAATAAATATGACTGGTGGATTAATGCGCAAGCCATCAAGGGCTTTACTTTACAACATAATCCTAAAGTCGGGCATCTCATTAGAGCAAACCCTGAGGGATTTGAAATTAATTTGCAGCAATCATTAAATGGTTTACGTTATTGGGAAGAGATCTATAATAAACCCATAATAAATTATGGCCTATCCTATTACAACCTTAATAACGATGAACAATTAGGTAAATTAGTAATAGCAACAGCTGCCATGGATTTGCCGCTATTCCGCAAACCCCATACAGCACTTTTTGCAAGAATAGGCACTGGTTTAGTCTATTGTTCTAACCCTTACGATAGGGATACCAATAACCAAAACACCATGTTAAGTACTGCGGTGAGCTTTCTATTGCAAACAAGGCTTACTTATGAAATTCAATTAAATGAAAATTTTAAATTAACTCCTAATTTAAACATTACTCATGCCAGTAATGGGGCACAAACGGCTCCAAACAGAGGAATCAATTTAGTGACTGCCAATATGGGTTTATCTTACAGAATTGTTAAAAAAGAGCCAGCGGACACAAGTTTTCGTGCTGAATTACCTATAGAAAAACCATACCACTTCTATTTTCTAGGCAGTTTTGGTAGAAATACCAAGAGTTTGCAAGTGAGGCAGCCACAAATGTTTTACAACCTAGCTTTAATGGGGCAGAAAAACTTAAATTACAAGAGTGATTTACAATTTGGTGTAGAGTATTTTCACAATAATGGGTTACGAAAAGAAATAGCAAGTAACTGGTTTTTTACTGAGGAAGAAAAACAGGTGGATTTCAGAAGGATTGGCGTTGTTATAGGGCACGAACTGAAGGCTGGAAAACTAGGATTCATTTCGCAATTCGGGGTATATATTTATAACCCTAGTAAAATAAGAATGCCTGTTTACCAACGTTACGGATTAAAATATGAAATTAAAGAACATTTTATTATCCAAACTGCTCTGAAAGTGCATGCTGCCAAGGCAGAACAAGCTGAATTAGGTTTTGGGTGGAGATTTTAAAAATGAAAATTAACTGGCTACATATCGCTACGATTCTTCTTTTCATCTTCGGTTGCGACTCTGAAAAGGCGTTTGATTGTGTAAAAACTTCAGGAGAAATAGAAACTCATGTGATTACGGAGTTTCCTGAGTTTAGAGAATTGGTATTACATGATAATATTGAACTAGAAATTGTGGATGATGAAACAGAGTTTTTTGAATTCATTTACGGAGAGAATTTAATGCCTAAATTGATTATGGAATATGAAAATGATTCTCTTTCTTTTTTTAATAACAATTTCTGCAATTGGACGAGAGATTTCAAAAAGCCTTTGATTAGATGGCATACCCATAAAGATAGGATTATCATCCGCTCACTCAGTACAGGAAACATCTTTAATAAGGACACCTTAGGAATGGATATTCAAATTGAAGCAAAAGATTATACCAATGAGATTGATTTAGTTATTAACAATAAAAAAGTACTACTCGTCACTAACTCTATCTCTAATTTCACTTTTTCAGGAAAGTCAGAAGATTTAGTAGTAAGGTCCTATTTTAGTGATAGTTATATTGATCTAAGTAGATTACAGGTTTCAAGTGCAGACGTTTTACAAAGAGGCTATAACGATATAGTTGTAAATCCTACTGACAGCCTGGTAGGGAGTATTGAGAATGCTGGAAGGATACTTTACTATGGAAACCCTGGTGTTAAAGTGGAAGTAAGAAACGGTGGAGAATTAATACAATTAAACGATTATTAAGATGCAGATTTCCCAGCCTACTTTACTATTGGATGAAGCTAAATGCAAAGCCAACATCCAAAAGATGCTAAAAAAAGCTGAAAAGAATGGATGTAACCTGCGTCCGCACTTTAAAACTCATCAATCTGCTCAGGTAGGTGAATGGTTTAAGGAAGTGGGCATCGAACAGTGTACTGTTTCCTCTTTAGGAATGGCTGAATACTTCGCTAAAGCAGGCTGGATAGACATCACAGTAGCATTTCCTTTGAATGTACTGGAGAAGGCGAAAGTGAATCAATTAGCGCTATCAATAAATTTAAATTTATGCATTGAATCGGTAGAAACTGCCAAAATTCTTACAGAGTTTATTAAACAATCAGTAGGTCTATTCATAAAAGTAGATGCAGGTTATCATAGGACAGGCATCGGTGCAGAAGATTTTGAGGGTATTGAAGCCATCATTCGGATTCTTGAAAAAAATCCACTAGCGATTTTCAAAGGATTTTTGCAGCATGCTGGTCATACTTACCAGGCAAAAGGCAAAGTCGAAATTGATGAAATTCATGAATACACTAGCCAAAAGATGCAGAACCTTAAAGCCTACTTTAAAAATCAGTGTCCTGATTTAATTATCTCCAATGGAGACACCCCCACCTGCAGTGTGAGTGATAATTTTGAAGGAGTAGACGAAATGCGACCGGGAAACTTTATCTTTTATGATGTAATGCAAGCAGAAATTGGCTCTTGTAGCTATGATGAAATTGCAGTGGCAATGGCCTGTCCTGTAGTTGCCAAACATGCCGACAGAAACGAAATCATCATTTATGGAGGAGCCGTCCACTTCTCTAAAGACCGCATTGAAAATGAATCGGACACTACCATTTATGGCTTAGTCGCACAACAAGAAGCTGCAGGCTGGGGTAATCCACTACCTGACCTATATGTCAAAAAACTTTCCCAGGAGCATGGTACCATCCATGCTACGGACGAATTCATGCAACAAACAAAAATTGGTGATATACTTTATATTTTACCGATCCATTCTTGCTTAACCGCCAACTTAATGGGGACATACTGCACTTTAAAAGGTGAAGAGTTGGGGATGTATAGGTTTGGGTTTTAAGTAGACCTCTTTTGAAACCTTGCGGGTTTGATAGCAATTGAACTCATTGGAAACAGTACAATTAGTACTTCTAATTAGTACTTCTAAATGACTTATAATACAGTTATCGCAAAAGTACAAGTATAAGGCCGTGCTAAATAGGACTTACTTGTAACCAATTCCCAAACTAGAAATTTATATCAACTGTAGTTGTTTTCCCTGTTTTTATTTGGAATGACTTAGCTCCATCACAGTTCTTCTTGTTGATATCAAAGACAAAATAGTAATTACCGGGAGATAAATCTTCAGATACAAACTGAACTGATGCCTCCATGCTTAAATCTCCAGCTTCAAAAGGAACCAAAGGGCTTGAATCTTGATCTTCTGAATAAATTCCGCTTTCGATATAAAAACTATTCTCATTAAATAAGCTTCAATTGTTAATATTAATTTCAACTCTAACAGTTTCTGGTTAATTTCTTTCGCAATTCATAAATATGGTTATAAAACTAATGATAATTAAATTCATACAATGATCATTTATATACCTAGTCTTTTTTATAATTAATTGCTTAAATCTATCACTCATATAGTTCAAATCGGATATCAGGTCTATTGGCCATCTTAAAAGCAATAATTCCCATTTCTTTATTATAAGCAGCGTAATACAAAAACCTAGCCCCTTCTTCTTGTTCTTCAAAAAAAACAATGTTTACTTTATATTTTTCCCCATTAATAAGTTCCATTTCTTGTAGATCAATATTACTTTTTAATAAGGTAGAATCTGTATTAAAGCCTCCAAAATTGTCAATATTTATAAAATATTCAGCACCATAATTAAAAGCATTTGCAAAGATTGCAGAAGGGGAGTTAAGGTTTTCAGTGTTCCTTGATACTCTTCTTAAATCGTAAAAGCTAGAGGTAATACAAGTTACATCTTTTAATCGCCCAACTTTACTTACTCCTTTCTCTTCTATCAAGTGTTTAGAAACTATATATGCAATAGAATCCACACTGTCTGATGACACAAATTTAATGGTATCACCTTCCTGGTAAGGAAGCCACTCTTTCTGATCCGGAGTCAACTCAAAACAATGAGGATCTGAGCAAGCCAGTAGTACTGAAGATAATATAAATAGTAAGAATATTTTTTTCATTGCGAGGCAAACTTGAATTAAGTGATCAGCAATATAAAGATTTTCAAGAAGATGTCAAAGATAGCCGTAAAGAGGATAGCCAGAATATTTAATTGATATAAATTCCCGATTCAATGCAAAATCCTTCTTAAATTTTAAGATCACTCCGTTAACTCAAATTGAATATCAGGTCTATTTGTAATCTTAAATGCAATAATCCCTTTCTCTTTATTATAAGCTACATAATATAAAAATAGGGTCCCCTCTTCCATTATTTTTCTTTCTTCAAAAAACACAATGTTTACCTCATATTTTTTTCCATTATTCAGCTTAATGTTTTGTTGCTCAAGATTACTTTTTAAAAAGACTGAATCTGTATTAAACCCTCTGGAACCATCTATATTTATATAATATTTGGAGCCATAATTGAAACTCTTTGCAAAGATTACCCACGGAGAATCAAGGTGTTCGGTATTAGTTGTGCTTCTTCTCAAATCGAAAAAGCTAGAAGTAATACAAGCTACATCTTTTAATCGCCCAACTTTACTTACGCCTTTCTCTTCGATCAAGTGTTTAGAAACTATATATGCAATAGAATCAACACCGTCTGACGACACAAATTTAATGGTATCCCCTTCCTTGTAAGGGAGCCACTCTTTCTGGTCTGGAGTCAACTCAAAACATGGAGGATCTGAGCAAGCCATGAGACTTGTAACTACTAAGATTAAAAAAAATATCTTTTTCATATTAAATAATTAATTCTCTACCCCCATATAATCCAAAGTCAAATTCAAAAAGGCTTTCACACCCGTAATCATTCCGGATTCGTCTATGTAAAAATCGGGAGTGTGATGGCCGCCTAAAGCCTGGCCTTCAGTTTCACTGGCTGGCTGTCCGCCAATGAAAAAGTATAGTCCCGGAATTTCATTCTGGAAATAAGAGAAATCTTCCGCACCTGTGATGGCTTTCATTACATGCACGTTATTTTTGCCTGCAGTTTTCACAAGGGAAGGCACCATTTTATTGGTCAAATTAATGTCATTGTATGTCAGGGGTGCATTTTCAATAATCTCTACCTCCACTGTTGCACCGGCTATTTCTGCAATATTTTTTGCCGTTAACCTGATTTTATCATGAATCATCTTTTGCATGTCTTTGTCCAAAGTACGTATAGTACCTTCCAGATGAGCTTCTTCAGGAATGATATTAAACCTTACTCCTGCTTGTACAATTCCTACAGTTAGTACAGCGGCTTCCTTAGTAAGTTCAGCATCGCGAGAAATAATATATTGCAATCCGTTAATTATTTGTGCCGAAACGGCAATAGGGTCAACACTTGCCCAGGGAGTAGAGCCATGCGCTTGTTTGCCATGCACTTTGATGATAAACCTATCAGATGCCGCCATGATTCCTTCTGTTTTATATGTAATGTGACCTACTGGTGTACCTGCATTGATATGCAAACCAAAAATAGCTTCCACATCAGGCTTCTTCAACACACCTTCTTCCACCATCATTTTAGCTCCACCCCTCTCGCCTAGCGGTACGCCTTCCTCTGCAGGCTGAAAAATGAATTTCACTGTTCCAGCTAGCTCATTCTTCATTCCGGATAATACTTCTGCCACGCCCATCATTATTGCAATATGGGTATCATGTCCACAAGCGTGCATTACCCCGGTTTTTTGTCCATTATACTCAGTTACCACTTCAGATTTAAAGGCTAGATCGTTTCTTTCGGTCACTGGCAAAGCATCAATATCAGCACGCAAGCCGATAACAGGTCCTTTCTTTGCACCTTTTAAAATTCCGACCACTCCCGTATGAGCTATTCCTGTTTGCACTTCCAAACCTAAGCTTTTCAGATGCTCTGCGATTTTTTCAGCGGTTTCGAATTCTCTATTAGATAATTCCGGATTTTCATGGAAATACCGCCTCCATTCTATCACCTTTTGTTCGATGGCATCAGCTTTTTCCATAGCTATATCATGCGTTTTTTGACTATAAAGCACTGAATTAAAAAGCATTATAATAAGGATGGATAGTGTATATTTCTTCATATGTGATGTTTTAATCTGTTAAATTGTTAAAATTACTGCTTTTCAGGAGAAATCATAATATGTGCACGATGTGTTCCCGGATCCATGATCCAGGGTCCGCCAGGTACCATCGGTCTAATCGGCAAGCCGGTAGACTCAGCCGTAGCAAAGGGAATATACACTACATATCTTAAAGTGGCATTTTCCAGCTTCTTAGCCTCTTCATTCCAACTTGCCTCTTTACCGGAAAGCACAAGCAAAGTACTAGGATTTTTAGGCATTTTTAAGCTGCCCGCTTTTGCTTCTTTCTCTCTCACAGCAAAAATTTCATCTGGTCTTTTGCCCTCCTTTCGTAACGCATTCCCTCTGTCCATAAAGGGTTTTAAATCGGAATGATAACAAACCACACTAATCCCTTCCTTATTGGGATCGTCTGCTACACAAATCATTTCGTTTGTACCTTCTCTAAGGGTTACAAGTTCTCCCTTTTCATTGTAGCCAAGCACGGTAGCCTCTGACTGTTTTTCAGGTGGTGCTGCCTGAATTGCCATGGTTATTTGTTTTTCTTTATCAGGAATTTGTGCCTCACAGGAAAAATTTATTAAAGCAATTAAAAAAAGTAAGATTGGTAATTTCATCATAATTGGCTTTTGATTTACGTTGATAAGGTAGGGAATTAAAATCAAAAAAGATAAAAAAAATACTGAGTGAGCATTAAACTCTAAAAGCCTATATTTTGGGGCAATTTTTTAATTCCCTATTATTGCATATCAAAACCGAAAGAAAATGAATAAAAAATTCGATTTCAAAAATTTCCTGCAGCATATTCTAGCCATTATAGTTTTTATTGTATTGACTATTATCATGTATAGTCCTGTATTTTTTGAGGATAAAGCATTAAATCAAAACGACATATTACAAGGAGCCGGGGCGAATCAGGAAACTGTTGAATTCAGAGATAAAACAGGTGAAGAAGCCCTTTGGACAAATGGCATGTTTAGTGGTATGCCTGCTTACCTCATCAATGTTAGCTGGTCGGGTGAATTGATAAAATATGTTAAAAAGGTGATTAGTTTAGGTTTACCTAGTCCGGCTAGCCATACTTTTATAGCGATGCTTTGCTTTTATATTTTGTTATTAGTTTTTAAAGTTAATCCACTTTTGGCCATTGCAGGGGCCACCACTTTTGGTCTTAATACCTTCTTTCTCATCTCAATAGAGGCTGGTCATATTTGGAAAGTAGCCGCTATAAGTTATATGCCTTTAGTACTAGCAGGCATAGTCCTTTGCTTTCAAAAGAAATACCTATATGGCTTTGTAATTACCGCTTTAGCCATGGCATTAGAAATCAGCTCTAATCATTATCAAATTACTTATTATTTGATGTTGGTGGTGGTGATATATGGTGTAGTGCAACTGATAAAGGCCATTAAAGAAAAGGCTATCCCGGAATTTGCCAAAACAGTAGGTGTTTTAATTATTGCAGTCGTTTTAGGTATTGGCGCAAACTTAGGAAAAATATGGACTGCCTATGAATATGGCAAATATTCAATTAGAGGGGCAGCAGTTTTAAGCTCTAATACGCAATCCGGTGGGGGGTTAGATAGAGATTACGCATTTGCATGGAGCAACGGTATATGGGAACCAATGACCTTTTTGGTTCCTAATTACTATGGAGGGGCTACAACAGAAGAAGTTTCCATGAACTCAACCCTTGCGGAAGGTTTAAAGAAGCAAGGTGCAGGGAGTGGCCAGATAAAAAGCTTCATCAAATCAGTACCTACATACTGGGGTGACCAACCCTTTACAAGCGGTCCTTATTATTTAGGTGCTATTGCTGTATTTTTATTCATTTTAGGTTGTTTTGTAGTAAAAGGCCCATTAAAATGGTGGCTGGTTAGCGCTACTATTTTAGGAATTGTATTATCCTGGGGTAAAAATTTTGAAACATTTAATTACTTAATGTTTGATTACCTGCCAGGATATAATAAATTCCGTGCGGTGTCGATGACTGTTGCAATTCCATTTCTCTGCATGCCCATTTTAGGTTTTTTGGGGATTAAACAACTCATGGAAACAGACTGGAATAAAAATAGAAAAGCATTTTTAACCGCATTGGGTGTTGCTGGAGGTCTTTGTTTGCTTTTAGTGATAGCTTCTTTCTTAATGAAGTTTAGAGGAAGTGTAGATGCACAATTAGGAGATCAAGTATTTGTTATTGATTTAATAAGAGAGCAAAGAGCCAGTATGTTTAGAACGGATGCATTTCGTTCCTTCTTTTTTATCCTTGGAGCGGGTGCTATTCTATATTATTGGAAGGAAAATAAATTAAAACAACACTTGGCTATAACCCTCTTTCTTGCTTTTTTATTGGTAGATTATATTCCGGTGGCCAAAAGATATTTAAATGACGATAACTTTAAAAAAGATGTGAAAGGAACATTTTTTGAAAAAAGTGAAGCTGATGAGAAAATTAATGAAGATACTAGCCATTACAGGGTATTAAATTTGAACAATCCATTTAATGAGGCCCGTACCTCCTATTATCACTCCAGTATAGGCGGTTATCATGGTGCTAAAATGAGGCGTTATCAGGATCTGATTGAAAATCATATTCAGCCTGAAATGAGTGCTTTAATAGAGAACTTAAGGGCTGGAGAAACCGACTTGTCAGAATTTGGTGTAATAAATATGCTCAATACAAAATATATTAAATTTGGTGATCAGGCAGCTCAGGTAATCCCCAACGAAAGTGCATTGGGAAATGCATGGTTTGTAAGCAATGTTGAGAAAGTGAAGTCTCCCGATGAAGCAATAGAAACTTTGGGGAATATAAATCCTAAATCTAAAGCTGTAATTGATATTTCAGAGTTCCCTATTGCTGAAAATAACTTTTCTTCCGGACAAATTAGTTTAGAAAATTATGCGCCTAATGAATTGAAATATACTAGCAATAATAGTGGTGAAGGATTAGCAATCTTTTCTGAAATTTACTACCCTGTGGGTTGGAAAGCCTATATTGATGGAGAAGAAACAGAAATATTAAGAGCTAATTATGTATTGCGAGCCCTACAAATTCCCGCCGGATCGCATGAAATAGTGTTTAAATTTGAGCCTAATTCTTACTTTATTGGTAACAAAATAATGATGGGCAGTTCAATTTTACTCATTCTTTTGATAATTGGTAGTATAGGTAATTATTTTTTTAGAAAGGATTAAATAATGGTTTCAGTTATTGTCTGTACCTATAATCGTGCAAAGTACTTACCGAACTGTTTAAAGCATTTAGCAGATCAAAGTGCGGACTTCAAAGAATATGAAGTGTTAATAATTGATAATAACAGTACGGACAGCACTGCTGAAATTTGTAAGGCTTTTTTAAATGAAAATAAGGAACTCAATATCCATTATTTTGTAGAAAAAAATCAAGGCCATACTTTCGCGAGAAATAGAGGGATTCTAGAAGCTAAAGGAGAAATTTTGAGTTTTATTGATGATGATGCTTTTGTAAAAAACGATTTCATTGAACATATTGACCAATATTTTAGCCGTCACAAGCAAATTATGGCTATAGGTGGTAAAATAATTCCAGTTTATGAAACAGAAAAACCAAAGTGGATGTCTAAATATCTTCTCACTCTGGTTTCAGCGATAGATTTAGGAGAAAAGCCTAAAGCTTTTCAGGAAATAAATTCCCAATAGGAGCCAATATGGCATTCAGAAAAGAAGCTTTTAATAAATACGGACTTTTTAATACTGAATTAGGTCGTAGGGCCGATGGTTTAGAAGGTGGAGATGAAAAAGAAGTATTTTTAAGATTGAAAGATAATAATGAAGTAATTCACTATGTACCGAGTGTTTGTGTTGATCATATCATACCTGAAAAAAGAATACAAATACCCTATATAAAAGGCCTTGGAATAGGCGTAGGAAGCAGTGAAATGAAAAGGTTGAAAGGAGCAGGTTTTAATAAATGGATGAATAAAATAATGAGTGAATTTATAAAACTTTTAGCTACATTCATTTTGTTTATCGCTTATTGTTTACAACTAAAATTTAATGCTGCTTTAATGTTGGTTAAATTTAGAATCTGGGTTATAAGAGGAATGATACAAAAACAGCATCCTACCACTATATGAATATTTTTAAAACTCCCATTCAAAGAGCCTTTGAAAATATTTTTCTTACTGCTTTTTCAATTCTGAAAATTATCATATTAGTCAGAAAAAAAGGTGCGAGAATTAATGATTTCACGGATAAAAAACATTTTATTCTATTAGGAAATGGGCCCTCATTAGTAGAAGAACTAAATAAAATTATTGAAATTCCCAAGCGAGCTGAGGTAATCTGTGTTAACCATTTCCCCTCAACTGATCAATTTGAAGTAATAAAACCGAAATTTTATGTAACAGGTGCCCCGGATTTATGGCTAGATGACATTGACCAAAATTTTATTGATAACAGTAATAAGCTATTTAAAAATATTAATAAAAAAACCAATTGGGAATTTTACTTATTTATACCTTTTGAAGCCAAAAAGCATAAGAGATGGCAACAGCATTTAATTACAAACCCGTTTGTGAAAATAAAATATTACAATAATAATGCTGTAGAAGGTTTAAAAAGCTTTAGTTATCTTTGCTACAGAAATCAGTTAGGCATGCCCAGGCCTCATAATGTGATGATTCCATGCTTAAGTTTGTGCATGCAGCCACATGTGAAAAATGTATTACTTTTGGGTGTGGGACATACCTGGCTAAGAGATTTAACAGTTACCCAAAATAATGAGGTTTTGCTAAATCAAAAGCATTTTTACGATAAAGACAAATCTGAAGCTAAACCTTTAGATAAAAGAGGTAAAGGAAGTAGAAACCTGTATGAAGTACTCAGTAAATTCACATTAGCCTTTTATGGCTATTTTATCATAAAAAAATATGCTGAAAGCCTGAATATTAAAATTTATAATGGAACAAAAGATTCCTATATCGATGCCTTCGAGAGAAAGAGCATTGAAAATTACGTGAAAAATTTATAAGAAATGAGCAAAGGATTTAATTTTCAATATAAAGCACCAAAAACAGTTGCAGAAATAGGTTGTAACCATAAAGGCGATTTCGAAATTGCTAAAGAATTAATTGATTTAGCTAAGGAGTGTAAGGCTGATTATGCCAAATTCCAAAAAAGAAACAACAAAGAATTATTGAGTAAAGACCAGTATGAAGCGCCACACCCTAACCCTGCTAATTCTTATGGTGATACTTACGGTGCCCATAGAGAATACCTTGAATTCACTGTTGAACAGCATGCTGATTTAAAAAAGTATTGTGAACAAATTGGTGTAGGATATGCAACTTCAGTTTGGGATGTAACATCAGCCAAAGAAATTATCTCTTTACAACCCGATTATATTAAGGTGCCCTCCGCTTGCAATAATTATTTTGACTTATTAAAAGTATTGAGAGATGAATATACGGGAGAAGTTCATATTTCTTTTGGAATGACAAATCATAAAGAAGAAGAAGAAATAGTTTCTTTCTTTGAAGAAACAGATCAGGCAAAAACCAGATTAGTGATATATGATTGTACTTCAGGTTATCCTGTTCCTTTCGAAGATATTTGCATGCTGGAAATTAACAGGATTTATGAAACTTTTGGCAATAGGGTAGCTGAAATTGGATTTTCAGGTCATCATTTAGGTATTGCAGTAGATATAGCTGCCTACACTTTAGGTGGAAGGTGGGTTGAAAGACATTTTACCAAAGACAGAACATGGAAAGGAACAGACCATGCCGCTTCATTAGAACCAACAGGAATGAAAAAATTAGTGAGGGATTTACACGCAGCCTATAAATCATTGACCTATAAAGCCACTGAGATATTACCTATTGAAGAAGTTCAAAGAAATAAATTAAAATTCCGGAATTGAAAAAAATAGCTTTTATACCGGTACGGAGAGGAAGTAAATCAATTCCTTTAAAGAACATTAAATTACTAAATGATAAACCATTGGTGTATTATGTTACTTATGCTTTGCAGGAAAGCCATTCCGTGGATGAGATCATCATTGCTACGGATAGTGAAGAAATAGAGAGTATTGTGAATGATTTTCAGTTTTCAAAAGTAAAAGTGTACAAAAGAAATGCGGAAAATGCTGCTGACCAATCATCTACTGAAAGTGTGATGCTGGAATATATCAGAGAAGCTAACTTAAATGCCACTGATATATTCATTTTAGCACAAGCTACCTCTCCTTTTACAAAGGCATCTGATTTTGATAAAGCATTACAACTTTTTGAAAATGATGATTTCGATTCCTTACTGACTTGTGCCAGAATCAAAAGGTTTTTTTGGACAGAAAATGGCATGCCTATTAACTATGATTATAAAAACAGACCTAGAAGACAAGACTTCTCAGGAGATTTAATAGAAAATGGTGCTTTTTATATCAATACTATCAGTAATATTTTAAAAGATAAAAATCGACTGTCGGGTAAAATTGGCATTTATGAAATGCCTGAATACACCCAGTTAGAACTTGATGAACCTTGGGATTGGCAATTAGCAGAACAACTTATAAATAAGTACAATGCTTCTACTCCTCCTGAAAAAGGACAAATTAAATTAGTATTATCAGATGTAGATGGGGTACTGACCGATGCAGGGATGTACTATTCTGAAAATGGTGATGAATTGAAGAAATTTTCAACCTACGATGGGAAAGGTTTTGAACTGCTGCGAAATAAGGGCATTAAAACTGGTATTATGACTGCTGAAGATGTCAAACTCAACAGAAAGCGAGCACACAAGCTTCAATTGGACTTTGAATTTCACGGTATCAAAGATAAAGTTTCTCAGTTAAAATCGATCATGCAAGAAACCGGGATTAAAGCCAAGGAGATAGCCTACATTGGCGATGACATCAATGATGAAGAAGTACTTAAACTCGTTGGCATTGCAGCTTGTCCGGCCAACGCCATTACTCGAATTAAAGAAATACCGCACATCATTAAATTACAAAAATCAGGAGGTAGCGGAGCTTTCCGAGAATTCGTTGATGAACATATATTAAAGAATATTTTATGAGTACCTGTATCATTTGCGGAAAAAATAATATCCGGATTTTTGAACATATCACCAGAGATGACTTCCCTCTATCATTTAAAAAGTGTGAAGATTGTATACATATAGAGCAAATACCCAGGAAAGAAACCGACATTTATACTAGTGGAGAATTTTCAGAGAAATTCAGGGATAGTGCCACCCCTTCCACAAAGAAAATTAAAGAGCTTGATAAAAGAGCGCTCAAAAGGTTTGACTTTTACAAAGATTACCTTCCTGAGAATGTAGGTAATGCACTCGAAATTGGAAGCTCCATCGGTTCTTTCCTACATCTCTTAAAACTAAGTGGCGCCGAGGTAGATGGTGTAGAGCCTGATAAAATATTTGCCGATTATTCTCAGCATCAATATGGGTTTCAACAGCACGGTGTAATGCTGGAAGATTTTCAAACTGAAAAAAAATATGATTTTATATGTTCATTTCATGTAATAGAGCACGTCCCTGATCCTCACGATTTTTTAAAAAGAATCAAGGCCGTTGCAGAAGAAGGAGCTACCATTATACATGAATTCCCTTCAATGGAGATTTTCTCCTGGGGTGATTTAAAAAACACATACTGGGAACCGCACCTACAGTACTTCAATGCGGCAAGTGTTTATCAATTATTTTCACAATATTTTAAAGTGGAAAAAATCGGTTATTATGGAGCGGCACTTTTTGTGGTCGCTAAAAATGAAAAACCTGAATTCAATAAAGCTGATTTCAACAAGTACAAAAGAAAAGCTTCGCTATTCAAAAATCTAGTAAAAATAACCCCTTCTATAAAAGTTAAAGAAGAGATAAATCTGAAAGAATTTGGCTTCCGCTTGTTCACAGAAAAAAACGATTATCTCCAAAAGGCGACATATTTTGGAAAATACGCTTTAAAAGAATTCAATTATGTGAGAAAAGAAAAAAATCGTGGGGGTAAACATTTATTTCAGCATCTCACCTATTACAGAGGCTGGGAAAATGCAGGGGACACGGTTTTATCTAAAACTGTGAGAGACAGTTTTAATCAAAAGGCCTCCATTCAGTGGCAACTTAATAAGGTTACTGAAGAAGTTACATCACAGAGTGTTGAACATTACAATAAATCTGAATTAATAATAATAGGAGGTGGAGGCTTATTTCTTCCCGACACTAATAAAAACGATAAAAGTGGATGGCAATGGCCTATCAGCCCCAGCTTATTGGAGCAAATTACCTCTCCAATCGCATTATTTGCGGTAGGGTATAATTATTTTCCGGGTCAGAAACCAAGTGACTTCTTTATTGAGAATTTGAACGCAGTTGTAAGGAAAGCAAAATTTATAGGACTAAGGAATTCCGGTAGTATTGAAGCCGTTAAAAATTTAATTGATTCGGATTTAAAAGAGAAAATAGTTTTTCAACCTTGCACAACCACAGTCATCAGGCAATTAAATCCAGAACTACCAGCGAAGGTAAAGTCAAAAAACATTGCCATTAATATGGCTTTCGATAGGTATGAAAAAAGATTTGGGGCTACTATCTATGAAACTTTAGATCAAGTTGCTTTAGCATTGAAAAGATTGAAAGAAATGGGTTATAATATCCACCTAACAGGCCATTTACAAGAGGATAATAAATTTAAAATCTCATTGGATAAGCACAATGTTAATTATCAATCACATGTATTACAGTTTATGACGCCAAAAGAGGTATATCACTTTTACAATAACATGGAAATAGTGATTGGCATGAGAGGTCATGCACAAATGATTCCATTTGGACTAAATTGCAAAATTGTTACATTATCTACCCATAACAAAATGAAATTCTTTATGGAAGATCTCGGAACACCTGAATTATCAGTTGATCTTAAAGTGGACATTACAAGTATAAAAGAAAGAATACTTAGTACCGTTAGCCTACTAACTAATAAAGAAGGGTACTATACAGCACTTTTCAATCAAAAACAGATAGATTTTTATTCAAAAACTCAAGAAAACTTACAAAAGGTTATGAATTGATTAAATATATAACCTTTTAAAATTAATTAGTTTACTTTATTTTTACCATTCTATATTTAATTATTAATATTTTAGATTTGACAATTCACCTCTTTCATTTTAGTTAGTTAAATATTGGAATAAAAATTCTTCACTAGAAAATGATTCTAAGTTCTATCGTATGGAAAAAATTTTATCTATTATTTTCAGTTTACTCATTTCAACTTTTTTGAACCCAGATTATACTTATGCTCAAACAGTCAATTCCTCTGGAAATACTATTATCAATGAGCATTTTGAGGTAACATATTCTTTAGGAGAAACCTTTAACTCTATTTCCGCAGGAGCTACAGAAGGCTTTTTAGTGGGCTACAAAATCGTTATTGAAGAAATTACAAATATTAAATCACTTGAAAATTTTCAAATATCAGTATATCCTAACCCTAGCAGCGATTTTATCAATTTAGAAACTAAAGAATTCAACCGTAATTTAAAAGTATTGCTATTCGATATAAATGGAATTCAGAATATACAGTCAACCTCATTTAATAGTGAAGGTAAAATTCAAATACCTGTACAAAATTTAATTACAGGCATATATTTTATTAAAATTATAGACGAGCAGGCTCCTGAAAAAACGCAAATATTTAAAATAATAAAGAAATGAAGAAAAATCTACTCATACTTATTGGGCTAATTTTAAGTTCTATTAGTCTTTTAGCACAAGCTCCAGATAGCTTTAATTATCAGGCATTAATAAAAAATAGCGATGGAGAGGCCTTGATTAATTCAGAGGTAAATTTAAAAATTGAAGTTATTAAAGGAACTGCCACAGGTGAAATAGTTTATGCTGAAAGCCATTTAACCAATACTGACAGTAATGGTATAATTCACTTAAAAATTGGCCAAGGGCAAATAATCTCAGGCGAATTTTCAGACATCAAATGGGGAGAAAATAATCACTTCACTCAATCTTACATTGATATTGAAGGAGGAAATAATTTCGAAACTATTGCTGTGAGTCAATTATTGTCTGTTCCTTATGCTTTGCATGCTAATAGCACCAATTCATTTTCTGGAAGTACTTTAGAATTAGAGGGACAAGGCTTAGATGTTGATTTAATTCGCATGAAAAATAACAATTTTAGCAGAATTGCTTCATTTACAGCAAGTAATGGGAATGACCCTACTTCTGTATTTGTGGGCTATAGATCTAGAGGAACAATTGAACAACCTCTTAATATTGCACCCAATAACAGAATTACCGGTTTGTACGGAGGTAGTTATTACAATGGTGATTTCGAGATTAGTACTGCAGTAGAAATGATTGCAGGAGAGCAAGCAGGCTCAAATGGCGTGTCAAGCTATATTAAATTTGGCACAACTAATATAGGTTCAATTATTAGAACTGAAAAAATGAGAATTGCCGAAAATGGAAATGTAGGAATTGGAAACACCGCCCCTCAAAGAATATTAGACGTTTCTCTACCCTCTAATGGTAATGAACAAAATAACGGGATTTCATTAAATAGAAATAATGGTTATCTGAACCTGATTAATGGAACGATGTACCAAGGCCATTTTCAAGCCAGAATTTCTGCTCAATCAACGCATAATGATTCCCCAGGTTTAGTTATTGCTGCTACACCAAACTCTGATATTGTAAACTCAAATGCTATACTTTTAAGAGGTGGTGAATTTGATCCACTTGTCAATTCAGATATTTTACGGGTTCAAAACAATCTGAATAATTTAATGACTGTGAAATCCAATGGAAATGTTGGTATAGGTACCACTAACCCAGATTTTAAGTTGGATATAAATGGATCACTTAATGCTGATAGTATATTTCTTAATGGAGAACCTCTAAACCTTAATCAAAATATATGGAGCGCTAATGAAATGTCGACCTTTTATACTGATGGTTATGTAGGTATAGGTAATACAACCCCACAAAAATTATTAGATATTTCACTTCCTGCTACCGGTGTAGAAAGGGATAACGGAATTTCGTTGAACAGAAATGATGGCTTTTTAAACCTCATTAATGGCACTTTATATGATGGTTATTTTCAAGCCCGAATATCTGCAAAATCAACACATGATGATTCTCCGGGATTAGTTATAACGGCAACTCCTAACTCTGATATTGCAAACTCAAATGCGATTCTTTTAAGAGGGGGAGAATTTAATTCCTTAATTAATTCTGATGTGCTAAGAGTGCAAAACTACCTTGAAGATTTGATGACAGTCAAATCTGATGGAAATGTAGGCATAGGTACCACAACACCAAAATCAAAACTTCACGTAACAAGTGGAGATATTTACATAGAAAATGCAAATAATGGTGTGATCATGACTTCCCCTAATGGTAATTGTTGGAGAATGACTGTCGATAATGTGGGTAACCCTACCTTTAACTCCATTACTTGTCCTCAATAAAAGAACTATTACATCAAAAAAAAGGCAGCTCAATTGAGCTGCCTTTTTTATTTATTGAGAGAATAAAATTGCTATCTAAATTATTATAATCACAAATCCGTTTTAGCAAAGTAAATTTTTGCTGCCTTAATTACTTTAGGTGAAAGTAGCAGCGCTGAAATCATAGTTGGAAAAGCCATCAGGGCATACATGCCATCAATTAAACCAATTACAGCACCCAATGAGGTAATTGATCCCCAAACTACCATCCCTATATAGAAATACTGGTAATAGCGGATATTTTGTGCACCAAATAAATAAGAAAAGCACTTACCTCCATAATAGGAATAGCTAAATAACGAGGTAATAGCAAATACCAGTAGTGCAAACATTAAAATATAACGTCCTCCGATCAATGAATCATCAAATGCTTTAATAGTTAGTGTGACTCCACTTAATCCTTCTGTATGCTCTTGCCAGATTCCCGTAATGAGTATAGCCAAAGCGGTCATAGTACACACAATGATTGTGTCGATGGCTGGCCCCAGCATGGCTACCAAACCTTCCCTAACAGGTTCGTTGGTTTTTGCCGCTCCATGCGCCATTGGCGCAGTACCTATACCTGCTTCATTAGAAAAAGCCGCCCTTCTAGCACCTGCAACAATTATTGCACCTACCGCACCACCTAAAACAGAGTTAGCTGTAAAAGCATCTGTAAAAATTAAAAGTAAATATTCCGGAACCAGCTCATAATTCAGTATTAAAATAGCAATTACTGCCAACACATAAACACCTACCATAACTGGCACCATTCTACCCGCTACAGTGCCAATTCTTTTTATCCCGCCTATCATTACTAAACCAACAATTATGGCTAAAATTATTCCTATGGTTATCCTGACAGCAAAAGTCATTTCAACGCCTAAAGGAATTAAAAGACCCTCGCCTAAAGCTGCTGTTAACTGGTTAGATTGAAAACTAGGTATAGTACCAAACATACCTGCCACACAAAATAAAATGGCTAATGGTTGCCATTTTTTACCTAGACCTTCACGTATTACGTACATAGGCCCTCCTTGCAATTGGCCTAGCGAATCTTTACCCCTATACATTACGGCTAGTGTACAGGTGAAAAATTTGGTAGCCATACCTACAAAAGCACTTACCCACATCCAAAATATTGCTCCAGGACCACCCATGGTAATGGCAACGGCCACTCCACTAATATTACCCATTCCTACAGTGGCTGCCAAAGCAGTTGAAAGTGCCTGGTAATGATTAATATCTCCCTCACTATGTTCTCCATCGTACTTTCCTCGTAAAATTTGTACTGCATGTCTAAAGTACCTGAAGGGCAGAAACCGGGAATATAGCATAAAAAACAAACCTCCACCCATTAACAGAACCAACAGTAGCGGTCCCCACATAAAATCACCAAAAGCCTTGAATATCGATTCTAAAGTCATCTATCTTTTTATTAAACCTTAAAAGTAATAAAGTTATATGAGATAATGACCCAAAATAATTTGAATGGTTATTTAGTCAGTCCAAGGAATGAGGGATCAAGCAATACTTTCTAATTAATCGGTTCCAGGCTATCCAGCATCCACGGCATTAATTCTGAAACTGTAGGATGCACCAATACCACCTTTCTGTAATTGTAGCATGGTATTTTACTATGCATAATGGCGGCAAACATGTTAATTATTTCATCTCCTCCTGCTCCTAAAATGGCTGCTCCAATAATTAAATCTGTTTCTGCGTCAACCAATAACTTGGCAAAGCCGGTGGTCTCACCCATTTCTTTTGCCCTGCTGATTTCTGACATAGGCTTTACAGCCTTAAGGACCTTTTTGCCTTGCGCAAGAGCTTTTTCTTCAGACAAGCCTACTCTACCCAATGGAGGGTCTGTAAACAAGGCATAAACCGGAATTCTATCCGAAATTTTCCTTTTATCTTTTCCAAAAAGATGATCTAAAACTATTTCTGCATCATTGACTGAGGTGTGTGTGAAAGCACCTTTGCCATTTACATCTCCTAGTGCAAAAATAGTAGAATTGGAAGTAGTACCAACCTCGTCTGTCTCTATAAATCCTTTATCATTCACCTTTATTTTGGTGTTTTCCAATCCTAATTGATCACTATTTGGTATTCTGCCGGCTGCCACCAATAAATGAGAGCCTTCAAGGGTTTTTTCTTCTCCATTATGGTCAACTTTCACTAGTATTTTACCTTTTTCATCTATTGCCTCTTTAGCCTTAGCATTACATAAAATATTCACTCCTTCTTCTACTAAGAATTCCTGAATGGCCTCTGCAATATCTTTATCTTCTTGAGGCATCAGTTGCTCTGCACCTTGTATTAAAGTTATTTTAACCCCTAGTCTATTATAAATTTGCGCAAACTCTACCCCTATGTACCCTCCTCCTACAATTAATAAATGCTCAGGTAAGGTGTCTAAATTTAATAGGCCTGCGCTATCTAAAGCTTTTACTTTTTCAATTCCTTTTATAGGTGGAAATGAAGCTCGAGTTCCTGTATTAATAAAAATAACATCCCCCGTGATTTCAGAAGAACCAATTTTAAGCTTTTTATCATCTAAAAAAGAGGCATAACCTTTATATAATGTTACGTTATCAGTTTCTTTCATCCACTCCTCTAATCCATCGCTGGAAGCAGTCCTGATTTCGTTCATTCTTTCCTTCACTCTTTTAAAATCAAGCTTTAAATCCTTGCTCGTAAATCCAAAAAAATCTCCTCTTTTTGCCGTATGAAAGGCTTTTGCAGCTGCCACCATCGTTTTTGTAGGTGTACATCCATAATTTACACAACTTCCCCCTATTTCACCACCTTCTATTACAGCAATTTTTTTATTTTCGGTAATCAACTTTCCAAGCAAAACTCCTGTAGCCTGCCCTGTTCCTATAATGATGTAATCGAAATGTTTCATAAGCGTTTTTATTAAATTAGAAGTGCTTGATTCATCTTTACTAACGAAAATAAGTAGCCTTGTTTACTCTTTTCACAATTAAATATTCAAAATCTACGGCTTCAACACGAAATCAAATCAATTATTATTTTTATTAAGATTTATTCTAAATAGTTTGATTGTTAAAAAATCTTCTCCAATATTTGCACTGTTTTTAATCAGTCTAAATAAATATTAAGAAATGAAAAAATTATTTACTACCGATACTTTTAATCATCGGAATGCAATCAGCCTTTGCTCAACAAAGTAAGATATCTGGTGCAGTTACAAGTCCTGATGGGTCACCAATCGAATTCGTTAATGTGGTGTTGATGGATATTAATTCCGGGGCTGTAACCGACCAAAACGGTAAATATTCGATTTTGGAAGTAAAGCCTGGAAGATATACGCTCATTAGCTCATTTGTGGGTTATCAATCTGCTCAAAGAAAAATACAGATTCAGGAAAATGAAGAATTAATCATCAACTTCACTTTGGAAGATGATGCGCTTCAATTAGATGAGATTACAGTTAGCTATACCCGGAAAAATAAATTTTACAGAGACAGCAGCCAGGTAATAGCAAAATTGCCATTGAAGGATTTGGAAAATCCACAAGTTTATAATTCCATTCCAAAAACCATTTTAAAAGAGCAAGTGGTAACTAATATGAACGATGCCTTGAAAAATGCAACGGGTGTTTCGCGCCTGTGGGAGTCAACCGGAAGAGGTGGAGATGGCGCTGAATTCTATACTATGAGAGGTTTTTCCGTACAACCTACTATGGTAAATGGAATGCCTGCAATCAATAATGCCGGGCTTGATCCAGCCAATATAGAATCTATTGACATTATCAAGGGTCCTTCTGGAACACTATTCGGTAGTCCTGTAATTTCTTATGGGGGTTTAATCAATATTAGCACGAAACAGCCTTACGAATCATTTGGAGGTTCAATTAATTATATAACAGGAAGCAATGGCCTGAACAGAATTGCTACTGATGTGAATACAAAAATCACGGACCAAGCATTTGCTAGAGTCAACATGGCTTACAATAAGCAGAACTCATTTCAGGATGCAGGATTTAGCGAATCCTTCTTCATAGCACCTTCATTTAAATTTACGCCTTCTGAGAAATTAACTTTCTTAGTTAATACGGAATTCTTGCAAGGTGAAAGTTCTAATTCTCCTATGCTTTTTTTGAATAGAAATGCAGAGCTTTCCTATAACAATATAAATGTATTCAAAGATTCGTACGAGCGGTCCTTTACCTCTAATGACCTAACTATCCAAAATCCTTCTTTTGGTTTGCAGGCTCAGGCATTATATAAAATTTCTAATGTCTGGACTGCCCAAACGGTGGTTTCAAGAAGTAATACTAAAGCCAATGGATTCTATCATTATTTATGGGATTTAACAGATGGAGAAAATTTTGCCAGATATATTTCTAAAAGAAACAGTGAAACCAATACTACAAATCTACAACAAAACTTTTTAGGCGACTTTAAAATAGGTGGATTAAGAAATAGGATTGTTATTGGTTTAGATTATTTCAAATCAGATTTAAGAGACAATAGCTCTGCATATGTGCAGAATGGGACTGTGAACATTCAAACACAGGAAGATTCGAGCATTTTAACCAAGGCTGGGACTGATGCACTTTTGGAACAAAGTTACAATGGCATAAGTACCGCCTCTAATGAGGTAATGAGTGCTTACCTATCAGATGTAATCAACATCACTCCTGCCCTATCAGCAATGCTTAGTGTTCGACTAGACCGCTTTGCAGGGAAACCATCTATCTACTCAGCAGAGGAAATTGAGACCCAATATGCGGTTTCTCCAAAATTCGGTTTAGTTTATCAGTTATTAGAGGAAAAATTATCTGTTTTTGGTAACTATATGAACGGATTTAGCAACATAGCTCCACAACAAGTGGCAGATGCAGATGGCTCTAATCCAAGAATAAAAACATTTGAGCCGGAAAATGCCAATCAGTATGAAGGAGGAATAAAATCAAATTTCTTCAACAACAGAATTAGTGCGACTGCGAGCTATTACCACATTAGGGTGGTCAACAGAATCATGAATGACCCGGAGAATATCAACAATGCTATCCAGGGTGGCGAAGTGGTAAGTCAGGGTTATGAATTAAGCCTAACTGCAAATCCGGTTGCTGGCTTAAATGTAATTGCCGGATACAGTAATAATAATAGCGAAGTCACACAGGATAGTGATGCTTCTGGTTACTTAGGATTAAGACCAGAAGAAGCAGGTCCTGCTAAATTATTCAACTTCTGGGCAAGCTACAATATCCCTTCAGGTACATTTAAAGGCCTAGGTTTAGGATTTGGTGGAAATGGAGCAAGCGAGCATAAAACATTAAACAGAGCTAATACAGGAACCTTTGTATTGCCTGCTTACCAAATATTTAATGCGGCTCTTTCTTATTCTACTTTCCAGTACGATATCATTTTCAAAATAAATAATATCGCAAATCAGAAATACTATACGGGATGGTCAACAGTTACCCCTCAAAATCTCAGAAATGTATCGCTTAGCTTAAATTTCAAATTTTAATTAGAGTGATTAATTCTGTTCATACATTATATCATTTACACCTTAGGCTCGGATTAGCATCCGGGCCTTCACCGTTTCACTGAACGGAAGCAGAAAACCTTACTTTTTATGAAAAAAATTATTGGTAAAATTCATCTTATTATTGGTTTAGCATCTGGACTGATCGTATTTATGGTGGCCTTTACCGGCTGCTGCTGGGTTTTTAAAGAAGAAATCAGAGCTATTACAGAGGAAGAAATTATCATTGAATCGCAGGAAAAAGCATTTATTACTCCTTCTCAGGCGGAAGAAATAGGGAATGAACTGTATCCCGGTAAGCTTATACATGGTGTCTTGTACGATGACACGACAAAACCTGTAGAAATTATATTTTATCAGCCAGGGCCGCTGTTTTACAGTTCAGCATTTTTAAATCCTTATTCTGGTGAGCTACTAAATACCGAAGACCATTTATCAGGATTTTTTGCCTTTGTATTAGATGGACATGTGCACCTCTGGATGGGCGAAGAAATAGGCTTGCAAGTGGTGAGATGGACCACCGTGATCTTTACTTTTATTGTTATCAGCGGAATAATTTTGTGGTGGCCTCGCAATAAGAAGAATAAAAAACAACGTTTTCAGTTTCAGTGGAAAGAAACCACCAAATGGAAAAGAAAAAACTATGATTTGCATGCAATAGTGGGATTTTATGCTTCGTATTTGCTTTATTGTTTATTCTTACTGGCTTAATTATGGCCTTTCCTTCAGTTACAAATGCTGTCTATTACAGTTTAGGAGGCGAAAAGGAAGCGACTTTTCGTCATTCCCGATGGCACTGTACTGACTCAAAAGGAAGCCAAACCTATTGACAATTTACTTCCTTTCTTGTACGAGAAATATCCTGAAGCAAAAGATTTTGAAATTCATTACCCGCATACCGACTCATCTGCTATTTATGTAGAGGTTTCAAATGAAAATGGCGTCTTTTACAATTCTGATTTTCTTTACTTTGACCAAAGCACTCTAGAAGAAATTCCCTCCACCACCTACTACGGGAAATATTCTGAAGCCACAGTTTCTGACAAAATCCTAAGAATGAATTATGATACACACGTTGGTGCCATTTTAGGTTTACCTGGTAAAATATTGGCTTTCCTCGCCAGCTTGGCCATTGCTTCATTACCTGTTACAGGATTTTTGCTTTGGTACGGTAGGAAATTTAAAAAGAAAAAGTACAGAAGAAAAGAACTAGTAAAAAGTCAGTAAAAGGTTGCCTTATAGTCAAGGCAACCTTTTGTCTATTTAAAAATTATGATGCAAACTTACTTGAGCTTGCCCTTTAGACCAGCTATTGGTAGTTTGTAACATCCATCCCAGCTGCATTCTAAGACCACTCAATAAGCCATAACCCATTCCAATATAAGTTCTGTTTCTATCAAATAATTCTACTGTTCTGCCATCACCTACTGGTTTTTGACCATTAATAAAAATCTCATTATATAAGGCTAAATAGATAGTGTTTTTATCTAATTCCAATTTATTGAGCGGTACATTCAAAAATAAATTGTAACGGTATCGGGTTCTGAAATCCTGACCTTCATTCCATCTTTGCTCATATCTCATCCTATGGGAAAATAAAAACCTTCCACCTACTGTATGAGGAATTAAAGCTTCCTGGTAGATTCGATTTTCGTTAACAGTGGTTGTACTTTCACCAAACTGTCCCGTAGTAATATTGGCATAACCCAAGGTAAACAATATATTGGCGTTCTTCGGTTTATAAGTTGCACCTGTTCTCAACAAAATCTGTTCTAAATCAGAGCCCGCATTCCAAAAACGGAATTGATAATCTCCCTGAATTCCAAATTGGGAGTTCTTAAAGGACTTATTAAAGAAGTACATATACCATGCACCTAATTGTGAATCATTAGGCTCATTTTGTGAAATTCCCAAAAAGGGTATATAGACTAAAGTAAGTAAAATAATTACTTTTTTCATTTTCATATATCTCATTTAAATAAAAGAAGGATAAGAAATAACAGCTTTTAAAATGAATTTAAAAAGCTGTTACAATTTTTTATTGCTTATTTAGCATATTTTGGAAGGCTTATGATGGTCTCCTCTAGTAATTCTACAGCTCCAGTGTGAAGGTTGTACACTGCACCTACAATCAGCACCTCTCCGCTTTCGAATCTTCTGCTTAAAACGGGCTCTAAACCTCTGAGTAAATTAACCTGCTCAATGACATTTTGTCGAATAGCCAAATCTGAGGTTTCCTTCTCACCCAAATTCGCATTCTTGGCATATAATGCAGCAGGCTTTATTGCATTAATTAAAGTAACCACATGCCCAGGAGGGTTTTCTGGTAATTTCATAGCCGCCTCTACAGCTCCGCAAGACTCATGACCCAGCACCACAATTAATCGTGTTTTCAACACTTCGGTGCCATATTCAATTGTGCCATAAGAAGCTTGTGCCATTACCTGTCCGGCAGTTCTGGTGATAAATAAATCACCCACGCCCTGATCAAAAATAATCTCGTTAGGTACTCTACTATCAGCACAGCCTATAATCGTGGCAAATGGAGTTTGCCCAAGTTCGTTATTTTTTAAGTCCTGCTCAGTCTGCCTAGGTCTGATACTTTTATTTTCAGCAAATCTTTTATTCCCGTAGTACAGTTTTTTCAAACCATAGTAAGGGTCTAAATATGCACTGTCCCTATCTGCAAAGTATTGACCTTCCTCTATTCCGATTAGCTTTTTCACAAGTGCCGTGCTTTGTGAATTGGCCTGAAAATTCAAAATTAAAAAAAATATTATGAGTACTGAAATATTATATAAATCCGATTTTTTCATTTTAATAATGTTTAATTGCTTAGATGTAGTAGAATTCTACTTTTAGAAATATGAATTTAAGATGCCTCAAATTCATTTGTAAATAAACTATTACTGTCATCCGACTAACTTTTAATGTTAAGAATAATGAGTCTTAATATTAAATTTAGGGGGATTTATTTGATTTTTGAAAAACACCCCCTGCTAGGTTTCCAAATAAAGTTATTTGCACTATTTCGTTATCCCTTTCTTCAATGGATAATTTTTCACGTTTTATTATACTCAAAAAACATATATAAGTATTGAGACCGCTTCTAGCCATGCTCACTACCGTGGTAAAAGATTCCGCTTGTTTATTTCTGCAGAAAATCAGTGTAAAAATCAAATTAGCAATCAAAGCTATCCATATTTGGCTCATAATTCCCTGCTGGCTATCCGAGAAAAAGTAGCTTAATTGATAATTCTGTTTTAGTTGTTTGAAAAAGGGCTCTATCGCCCATCTGTTTTTGTAAATATGACTGATGGTCAGTGCTTTGTATTCCACTTGGTTGGTGATAAACTTGAGTACTTTAGCCGAATGGGGATCTTTATAGGTTACTAATCGTAGTTTTAGCCCCTCTTTCGATCCTTTTAATTTCACCTGTATCATTTGGTCTTTAAGTACTCCTTCACCCGTGGCTAAGTCTAAAATATCCACAGGATCATCTCCTAACACTTTATAGGAGGCATTTTTATTGAGCAGGGTGACAAAATAAACCCCTTTCTCATTCCACTCGCTATAGACCTGATAGTTTACATAGCCTTTATCAAATACATACAAATATCCTTCTTGTACTGGTAGCTGTCCGAGGAAATCCTTGTCATTTTTAGCGGCAGCCCCCAGCTCAATATGTTCAGGCACCAAACTGTCAAAAGGTAGCAGGGTCTGGGCTTTAATTCCGCCCTTTTTTTTACCCTCCAAAGGTTTACGGCCAGCTCCTTTAAAAACCTCGCTGAACAGGGTAAAAGTAGTACTGTCAAAACGTTTAAGCTTCTCACCTGAGGCTTCTGCATTGATGGGCAGGACTAAAGATTGACCTTGTAGCTCACCCTTATAATAATCCAGTAAATTATAATACAAATCCGCAAAAACCTCGCTATCTCTGTTGCAGTTCGCATCGGAAAGGGTGCTGACGGCAGGCAGCTTATCTATCCCCAAGTAGCACAATTTTCCTTCTAAAAACAGAAGGCACTTACAAAGACTGTTTAATGACCCTGACTTGCTGATGACGCCATAAAGCATAAACACGAACTGCTTGTAGGTGCTCATGGTCTTGTAATATTTGTCGGAAGCAAACTTAGTAACTGATTTTTGAACCAGTTCCTTGGGAATGAAGGAAAGAAGCTGGCAGATTATTGGTTGTCCTGATAATTTCGTACTTTTCACCCGTAATATTGTTAGTGTGAGAATTTTCAATATTACAAAGCAAAGGTGAGATTGAAAAATCTTGCCTTTGTACTTTTCTAATAATTATCATTATTTCGATTCTTTTAATCGGATGCCACTAATAAACTATTATGATTTGAAATCGAACTCTGGTGGGATATCTAGGGTGTCTTGAAAATGAGAAATATATTTATTTAAAGAAAAAGAACATCTAATCTTTCTACTATCAAAACCAAAATTGAATTGGGCAGTCCGATTAAAAATCTCGTCATGCAATTCTAATTTTTGCTCAGACTTTTCTTCTCCTTCTATTGCAAGTTCAACTACCTCAATTGCGTTGTTGATATCACTTGAATAATATATTCCTGCACCAACCCGCGGCACCACGAAAAGAAGAATGAAAATAAAGACTGTGATGTTGTTTTTGTTCATTTTTAAAAATTGTCATTTAAACTTTACTTTCTGTCTTTTGTTTAAGAAAAATATTAGCACGGGAAATTTTTACTATTTGCGTTAAATGTGCTCAACGTCTAGGTTTGATGCATTCACTACTAATAAAGAAAAAGTGAAACTATTTTCTACAATAAATTAAATGGCATTTCTATTAACTATTTATTCACACTTCGTTTATTTGTGTTATGAAGTTTCTAATTCCATTCTGCTTGTTTTTCGGATGTCAATTTTTTAGCCAGAGCCAGTGTCTGCCCCAAAGCACAGCTTATAAAGCCGGTGAAGAAATTTGGTATGATGTAAAATACAACTGGGGCATTATTTGGGTAGATGCTGCAGAGGTAAAATTTGCCGTAGAAGAAGCAAGATGGGAAGGACAAGATGCGTATTGGTTTAAAGGTTATGGTAGATCCATGCCCAAATGGGATTGGGTATATAAAGTTCGTGATACTTTTGATGCTGTTGGTACCATTGAGCAACTAACTCCTCTCTTTTTCCACAGAAATACCGATGAAGGCGGATATAAAGTCAATGAGAAATATTGGTTTTATAAAGAAAAAGGAACTATTAAATCATCTGTTATTACTTCTAAGCAAGAGGAGAAGAAAGTGAAGACTGTCCCATATAATGATTGTATTTGGGATGTGTTATCCGCCATATATTATGCTCGGAATCTGGATATTGCCTCTTTCAAAAAGAACGAAAAAACGCCTTTCAATTTAATTGTTGATGGTAAAGTTTATAATCTGAGTGTCCAATATTTAGGTAGAGAAGAACTTGAAATGCCCGATGAAAAAATCTACAAAACCATAAAATTCAGTGCTGAATTAGTAGAAGGAACTATATTTGATGGAAGTGAAGAAATGACGGTCTGGGTTTCTGACGATAAAAATAAAGTGCCTTTGAAAGTGCAGGCCAAAATTAAAGTGGGTTGGGTAAAAGCATATTTAAGAGAGACAAAAGGGTTGAAGTATAGTGAAATTAAACCGCTCAATCCTTAACTTGCGGACAATAATTATGCACCAACAAATCATTAACAATATTGCGGAAATTTGCTACCAACAGGGTATACAAAAAGCTATCATTTCGCCTGGCAGTAGAAATGCTCCTTTAACTTTAGCCTTTGTACGCCACCCCAAAATTCAATGCTTTTCCATAAGTGATGAACGCTCTGCAGCATTTATTGGTATAGGAATGGCGCAAGCAGCACAAAAAACAGTAGCCCTCATCTGCACATCAGGATCGGCCGCATTAAACTATGCACCTGCAGTAGCTGAAGCCTTTTTTCAGGAGATACCGCTATTGATCATTACTGCAGATCGTCCGCCGGAATGGATAGACCAGTGGGATGGACAAACCATCAGACAAGAAAATATTTACGGAAAGCACATCAAGAAAAGCTTTAATGTTCCTGTAGACCTTTCACATAAAGATGCTGTTTGGCAAACTTACAGAGCAATAAATGAAGCAGCTTTATCTACTCAATCAGATGTAAAGGGGCCAGTGCATATTAATATTCCATTTAGGGAACCGTTTTATCCTGCAAAAGAGGTTGATTGGATATATGATCCTAAAATTAATTTAATTAAGTCTGTTATTGGGGTTAAGAAATTAAATAAGCAGCAATCAGAAAATATAATAAACGAATTTAATAATATTTCCAAAATCGCTTTTGTATTAGGCCAGCAGGAATATTCTTCTGATTTTCTAAAAAAAATAGACACAATTTCTCAGCAATTAAATATCGCTGTTTTTGCTGATATTATTTCTAATGGATATGAGCTAAAAAATGCCATTCACTTGCCCGATAGTGTTTGCATGCCAATGCTTAAAGTGGCGAATGATTCCGAAGTACCTGAATTGATTATCAGTTTTGGTAAGAGCATTATTTCTAAAAATTTAAAAATGTTTTTACGAAATCACGTAAGTCAGCAATGGCATGTGAAAGAATATCAACAATTCGTGTCAGACCCTTTTCAAATACTGCACAAAGAAATTGATTGTAATCCTGAGTTATTTTTAGATACTCTTTCAAAAGCTGAAACTAAATCAGAAGATTTATTAACCCAGTGGAAAGAAAGAAACAAAAGAACTCAGCAAAAAAGCTATAAGTATTTAACAAGGCAAAAGCAATTTAATGAGTTTTCGGCTCTACAATTCTTAATAAATGGCCTTCCAAAAAACGCACATCTGCATTTAGCTAATAGTTTGAGTGTGCGATACGCTAATTTTATTGGTTTAAAAGGCAAAAATAGTATTAAAGTTTGGGCCAATAGAGGTACGAGCGGAATAGATGGGTCAAATAGCACCGCAATGGGTCATGCTTTAAGCGCGAAAGAAAATCAACATTTTTTAATTACAGGAGATGTAGCTTTTTTTTATGATCGTAATGCTTTTTGGCATAAATATCCTTATCCCAATCTGAAGATCATATTGCTTAATAACCATGGAGGTTCTATTTTCCGAATGATTCCAGGACCACGAGATCAGGCCGAGTTGGAAGAATATTTTGAAACAGAGCAAAAATTAAATGCAAAAAGTCTAAGTAAAGAATTTAATATTCAACATTTTGAAGTGAATAATTATAATGAATTAGATACTTATACAGATACTTTTTTCACCACTGCTGAAGCTGCCATATTGGAGATTAATTCAGATAGTAAAATTAACCAACAGATTTTCGAAGATTTTAAAAAACATATACAACAATGAGCGATATTAAGTGGACTACCGTAAAAGAATATACCGATATCACCTACAAAAGAGCTGGGCATGTAGCCAGAATAGCATTTAACAGACCGGAAGTGCGCAATGCATTTCGACCTAAAACTACTTCAGAACTATTTGATGCTTTATTGCATGCAAGAGAAGATGATGAAATTGGCGTTGTATTATTATCAGCGGAAGGTCCCTCTCCAAAAGATGGAATTTATGCCTTCTGTAGTGGTGGAGACCAAAAAGCAAGAGGTGAGCAAGGCTACGTAGGAGATGATGGGGTTGCACGTCTGAATATTCTGGAAGTTCAAAGGTTAATTAGGTTTATGCCAAAAGTGGTGATAGCCGTTGTGCCAGGTTGGGCTGTTGGTGGTGGGCATAGTTTGCATGTGGTTTGCGACATGACCCTTGCCAGTAAAGAACATGCTATTTTCAAACAAACAGATGCTGATGTCACCAGTTTTGATGGAGGGTATGGTTCAGCTTATTTGGCCAAAATGGTTGGTCAAAAAAGAGCACGTGAGATTTTCTTTCTGGGTAGAAATTATTCTGCACAGGAAGCTTTTGACATGGGCATGGTGAATGCAGTAGTACCTCATGCAGAATTAGAAGTTACCGCCTATCAGTGGGCAGAAGAAATATTAGAAAAGTCCCCCCTATCTATCCGCATGTTAAAATTTGCTTTTAATGCTACAGACGATGGCATGGTGGGTCAGCAGGTATTTGCCGGAGAAGCTACCAGGCTAGCCTACATGACAGAAGAAGCCAAAGAAGGCAGGAATGCATTTTTAGAAAAAAGAAAACCAGATTTTAATAAGTTTAAAAGGGTGAGTAATTGATTTAAACACTAAATTTTAATAAATTTAGTTTTTTAGTACATTGAAGGATTCTTAATACGAAAAAGTCTTAGCAGTCATTCGCTAAGACTTTTTTGATTTAAAAATAATCATAAATCAAATTCATGCAAAAGAACTTCTTGATAATATGCCTCAAAGCAAGCCTTTAAGCTATCTTCTTTAAGTGTATAGCCAATTTCAATAAAAAGAATTTTTTACCTAAGATTCTCTAAAAATACTTTATCCTGCATCATGAACAGATAGCAAATTTTATCTTGAATCAGAAAAACTCTCCATTTTAAAGAATCTACAGGGTCATGGATCGAGGTATAAGTAATATCCGTTTCAAGCATAAATGGTCTGCCTGGTAACCATACTTTTTAAAGGCAAACATCGGTTAGACTGATTTTATTATACCTTCTCCGTTTTTAAAGGACTTTTTTAAGTTTCATTTCATCCAGACTCATTTTAAAATTCTCTTATTTGCAGATTCAATTCGAAAGAATTAACAATGTATTTGCACCTTGAATATAACCTACATCATTCCATCGCTGGTAAAAAAAATTCTTTGATCAAATACCCAAATTTATAGGTTAGATCCATTATGCTATGCTCTTGTTGGGTTGAAAAATAGGAAGTACATGCTTCAAACTGTTGCTAAGGTTTGAATTTCAAGTATTCATCAAAAATTTTATCTTTTAGATAGTGCATAGAGTAAGATTCCAGCGAAGCCTATGAAATCAAAAAGTTTCTTATTAAGATATTCCTCTAAGCCAAAAGACATTCGATCAGGATCATAAGGCTCCATATTAAAACCGGCAATGAAATCATCTATGCAACTTGTACCTAAATAAACGATATACATCATCAAACCAATATATTTAACATAGTGCGGCAAAAATTGAAACTTCATATTAAGATATTTATGTAAATTATAGTTATGTAAATGTATATTATATTTTACATTTTGACAAGTTTAAATAACTTATATTATAACATTCACATAATAATTTAGGGAACAGGAATTATTATAGTAAACAGTTAAAGTTGACAACAATACTATACAAACAGTACTTAAAGAGAATTCGAAAGAATGAAATCAGCGTATGAATATTAATCAAGCTCAATAATATTTTTTGAAAAATTACGTATATTTAATTTATGGATTGGAAAGGTCATATTATATCAGACAAAAATATTTTGCTGGGAAAACCAACAATTAAAGGTACCAGAATATCTGTTGAATTTATTTTAGAAAGATTAGCAGATGGTTGGAGCGAGGAAAAAATTTTAGATTCCTATCCACCATCTCAAAAAAACAGATATTCAAGCGGTTTTCTCCTATAAGTGCCAACAAACCAAGGACTTGGTAACAAGGTATAAATGTGTTGAGGTGTTATAGAAATTATGAAGTTAAATCTTTGAATCAAATGATTGATCGTGTTCAGTTACTACATCTTACTTTTTATAATAGGGAATCTCAGTGTTATTTTTATCATTATAAATCTTAAGAGCAGCATCCACAGCTTCATGACGATATTCTATTTTATTATTAAGGATGTTTAATAATTCATCATTAGTTTTATCTTTAAATTTCTCTAAAAAATAATCAAACATATTTTTACCGAATTCTAAAATCCTAAAGATAAAAATTCAAATAATATATTTAATCACAAAACTAACTTAATTATGAGCATGCCTACATTGAAAATATTAAAATTAGATTTTAAGGAATCGAATTCCTTATCCTTAAACAAAGAACTCCATTTTTTTACAGGATTTTACATATTAAAGGCTAATTTTGCCGTTTAATTTTATACAGATTATAAATTATCAGAAAAGAAGTTTAATACTCCCAAAAAAGCAAAAAATACTTCAATTTCATACAGATTAGCTATTTATGAAAATATCAGGATCTATCTATTCAGATAAAAAAAGGCCCTTAAAAGAAACTATCCAGGATTTAGAAGCACATCAGGTGGATTTACTCCATGTCGACTGCAATGATGACGTATCGGTTTTTAAGGATATTGCTGACATCAGGACCTGGTGTAAAATGCCAATAGATTTACATATTATTACCGAAACACCTGAAAAATACTTCGACTTATTGAAAGAGCACCCAGTGGAATATGTCACCTTTCAGTATGAGCAATTGCCCAAAGACTTCAAAATGCCGTCGGATATTAGTGGTAAAAAAGGCTTGGCCATCGTTACCCCAACCGATATGAATGTTTTCGAAGAATTTTCTGATTTCGATTTCATTCTGTTGATGGCCACCGTTCCCGGCCAAAGCGGAGGTGTATTTGATCCTATCAACTTTAGGAAAATAAGGAATTTCAAGAAGAAATATCCTCGGAAGAATGTGCACGTAGATGGAGGTGTAAACGGAGAGGTATCCTTCATCCTTAGAAATATGGGTGTACACACTTCCGTTTCAGGAAGTTTCTTGTTTAAAGGAGCTAGTGTGGGTCAGGCGCTTATGGATTTAACCAAAAGGGAAATTGAATCTACCTTTAAAATAAAGGATTTTATGATTCCTCGTGAGGAATGCCCTATCATTGATTTAAAAGATCTTGATCTGGAGAGTGTACTTTCCGGTATAACAGATGGAAAATTGGGTTTTCTAATAGCGGAAGATAATCACCAATTTCAGGGCATTATTTCTAATGCTGAGCTGCGTAAAACATTATTAAATAACCTTCAAGATATTCATGGAATGGACAGCCAAGACATGATTAACCGATCCCCAATTACTATTTTAGACACCGATAATGTAGATAAAATGCTCAATTTGGTAAGAGAGCATTCTTTCCCGGTTACCTACCTTCCAGTATTGAATGATAAGGGAAATGCCGTAGGAATTGTTACTTTTGTGAACTTAATAAAAGGAGAAATATGATCATTCATTTAAATAAAGGCATCTCTGTTGAAGATGCTTCAAAATATGCGGAAAAAATAAAAGCTTTCCACATTCATTCCGAAGGTAAAGAAGTATTAATTACCTCTTCTTCCTTAAAAGAAGTACCTGCTGAATTGAATGGAAAGGTGGAAAATCATTGGGTTTTTGCCAATGATATGCAATTGGCATCCAGAGAGTACAAAAAAGAAACTCGTGAGGTTAAAATTGGCAATGTTACTATCGGTGGTAATACCAAAAACACTTTATTGATAAGCGGACCTTGTTCGGTAGAATCCGAAGAGCAAATTCAAGAAAGTGCTGCTTTATTAAAGTCTTTAAACCTTACCACCTTAAGAGGTGGTTGTTATAAACCACGAACAAGTCCTTACAGCTTTCAGGGCTTAGGCTTAGAAGGATTAAAACTACTAGCTAAAATGCGTGAGCAACATGGTTTAATGGTAATTACTGAAATTAGAGATGCCACTCATGTAGATGAAGTAATTGAGCATACTGATGTGATTCAAATTGGAGCCAAAGCGATGTATGACCAGGGAATTCTAAAGGCATGTGCTAAGGCCAATAAGCCTGTTTTACTGAAAAGAGGCTTTGGATCAACTTTACAGGAATTTGTTCAGGCAGCTGAGTTTTTACTTTCAGGCGGTAACGATCAAGTAGTACTTTGCGAAAGAGGGATACGAACTTTCGAAACTAAGACACGCTTTACTTTAGATTTATGCGGGGTAGCGTACCTTCAAGAATTTACTAATCTACCAATAGTGCTTGACCCAAGCCATGCATTGGGTTACAGATATGGTATTGAGCGTTTAACGAAAGCCTGTGTAGCCATGGGAGTTGACGGTCTGTTAATTGAAGCACATCCTGATCCTTCAGTAGCCAAATCTGATGCAGAACAACAACTGACGCATCAAGCATTAAGAGATTTAAAAGCTGCTATTGAACCGGTAGCTGCAAGTGTTGGATATACTATTGTTTAATGAATTATCTGGAAAATAACCTTGATGCATTTCTGGCAAGAGAAAATAAAACCTTGCAAGAGTTGCTCAATTTGTACAAAATTGCTCATATAGATGAACTCACTATGGGCAATTTAAAACTCTTTTGTGCAGAAAATGAACTCGATTTCACCAATATGCTCACAAGGCCACTATTTGCAGATAGGACTAAAATTAAACCTATAAAATTACTGATTTTAGATGTTGATGGAGTGATGACTGATGCCGGAATGTTCTTTACAGAAAATGGCGACCAGTTTAAAAAATACAATTCCAAAGATGGGATGGCCATTATGGCGCTTGATAAAATTGGAGTAAAGGCTGGAATTATTTCTTCAGGATTTAAATTGGAAATGGTGAAGGCAAGAGCAGAACTACTAAAAATTCAACATGTTTATGTGGGCAGAGATCCTAAAATAGATATTCTAAATATATGGTGCAAAGAATTGTCGATTAGCCTTTCTGAAGTAGCAATTATAGGTGACGACATCAATGATTTATCCATTATGAATGTAGTAGGTTTTTCTGTTTGTCCGGCTGATGCTGTTTTAAAAGTGAAAGAACGGGTAGATTTAGTCTTGCAAAGCAAAGGTGGCAAAGGTTGTGTGAGAGAATTCATAGATTATTATATGCTGGATGAGCCGATGGGTTAATTTGTAAAATTTTATTATATTTACGAAAGTACTTAATTCATGTTTTTCTCTCATTTAGTCGGTTCGTATAAAATCTATTATGAAATTACTCATCAGCTCAATTCTCATTCTGATCTTCCTATTCCTTTCCCTCATTCATTTCTATTGGTCTTTTGGAGGTAAATGGGGTTCATCAGCAGTAATTCCAACTCAAAACAACCAAAAAAAAGTTATTCAACCTGGAGCAATTGCCAGCATAATTGTTGCTTTAGGCTTAGCATTACTGGGAGTCTTAGTTTCCGTGGAAGCTGGTTGGCTTCAAATTGAACTACCCTATTTGATAGAAACTTTTGCTATGCTATTTATAGCGATAATATTTCTAATTCGTGCCGTGGGAGATTTTAAATATGTTGGCTTTTTCAAAAAAATTAAAAATACCTCTTTCGCCAAAAATGATTCGAGGTATTTCTCTCCCCTTTGTTTGCTAATTGGGTTTATGGCTTTAGCCTTAGATGCACTTTAATTTAAAAAAAGAAATAACGTTAGCAGTTCACAATTTATGCTAAATAATAGTATGTATATTTATCTTAAAATGATTCTCCAATAAAAAGATAAAATCCAGTGCCTTCACTGGTAAAGGCCACATCTAAACGGGTCCAAATATCCTTTTTAGGAAATAATAGGAACCTTAAACCTCCTCCTCCAGATACCACAAATTTAGAAATATCGATATTATTCACCCGATCAAAAACTGAACCGGCCCCAGCAAATACCGCTGCTCCAATTCTATCTGTAAAATTAAAGGGGATGGGTAAAAATCGATATTCGACCTGAGCTGCTATTTGATTATTATCCCTGTACCTACCTAAATAATAGCCTCGCATTAAGCTTTCTCCCCCCATAAGGGCTAACTGGTTAAAGGGTACATCTCCAAAGTTAAACTGACCTAAAACCTGAGCCGCTAATACATTATTTTTGCCCATAGGTCTATAGATTCTAGAGTCAGAAAGTAAGGACGTAAACTTGAAATCACTACCCCATGCCGGATTGTAATGCAGGAAAGCTAATTCTGAAAAGAAACCCTCCCTTACATTTAAAACATTATGTCTGTTATCTTGAACCAATCCTAATCCAAAGCCTAAATTATTGGAGCCTTCATAACCTCTGGGCAATTCAAATTGCTGATTTCCCGGCTCCGCTAATACGAAATCAACCGAGGCCAAACGCTGATAATCTAACTCCAAACCGAGAAATAAATTTTTCCTCAATTTTCTTAAAACACGTTCTTTAATAATAATCTGATTGGCATCAACTTTAGCCGTATAATTTTCAGGTGTATCCACTCCAATTCCGTGATAAAAGAGTGGAAAACTTTGAAAGCGTAGTCTTCCCAGGAAAAACCATTTATCCTGATCGGAATAAATGGCATGGTCAAACCATAATCCGTATTGATTTTCTAGCGTAAAAAATGTAAAACCATTGATCTCACTTAACCTATTGGCAGTATCGCGTTTGGCGAAATAAACATACAAAGAACTAAAACCTATTTCCCAACTGGTTTCGGGTGCATAGGCTAAAGTAGGGTAAATTAAAATCTGCGGCTTAGAAACATCAGAAGTATCGTAAAGCAAATTGTTAAAATATCTTTTAACAAAATTTTGAGCATTTAACGTATGGGATTGAAAAATTGAGATTCCTAATAGCACTACAATAAGTAAAATTTTAAATCTCATATGGTATAATTTTTTAGGATCAAATGTATTACAAAAAAGTAGATAGTAGATAACAAACTAAATAACCTTAATCTTTATTATTACAAACTCTTTAATCGTACTAATTATTTTTTAGTTGCATTTGGAATTTTCTTTAAAAAGAAATAGTTACGGCAGCCAAAAATCAAATACTATCTTATTCATACAATTAAAATGACCTTTAGGGCATTTTTGATAGCCTATTTTGGAACACGGCCTGCAGTCTACTTTATTATTCTCCAGTACGGTAAACTTAGTTTTGTAAGGGTACATTCCAAACATAGGAATAGTATTTCCCCAAATACAGAAAATATTTTTCTTAAAAGCAGCTGCAATATGCATTAAACCGGTATCATGACTAAAAACATAAGTAGCATTTTTCACTAAAGAAGCAGATTGATTTAAATTGAATTTTCCACATGCATTAAAAATATGTGTCTTTTTATTCATCTCAAAAAGCTTTTCTTCGTAAGGAGCTGAATTGTCAGTTCTTTCAAAAAAATTAACCACTTCTTCTGCTGCTATCGCATCATCAGGGCCACCTACCAATATAATAGGTTTATTGATTTTGTCACACAGCTCAATCATTCTGCTTACAGGTAATTTTTTAGTATTATACTGAGCACCAATTACATAAGCTACATATTCCTTTTGATGAGTTTCCGGAAGCCATTCTTTTTCCACTTCATCCTTTTCAGGAATAAAATAATCTAAACCAAAAGTGTCAGTTTTAACACCTAAAGGTGAAGCGGCTTCCATATATCTATCCACAATATGTTTATTAGGGAGCTTATCAACCTTTAAATTCACTTTTAACCATTTCTCCCAATTAAGTTTATGAAAGGATTTAGAAGGCACTCCCAAACGCGTTTTTAAAATGCGCGTTCTTAAATTATTGTGAAGATCTACAACAAAATCAAAAGATTCAGCCTTTAATTGGTTAACTAAGTCAGATAAAGAATCTTCAAGAGAGTGGACTTTATCCACATAAGGGTTATTCTCTAAAATGTCTGCAAACTGTTTTTTGGTACAGTAGTGTACTTCAACATCCTGCAGTTGTAATTTGATGGCCCGAATCACTGGGGTGGTCAAAACAATATCTCCAATAGAAGAAAAACGTAAAATCAGGACTTTCTTAATATTTTTCAAATCTTTTTTATTAGGTTTAGTAGGTTAAGCCTTAGACAGGGCCTCTTGTTTTCTTTTATTGAAATATGCTTCAATTTCTTTTCTACTTAAGGCGTTGAAAGTGTTTTTAGCTGTGAGTCCAGCCTTTCTACCTACACAAACACCATAATACATATCGTGGTAACCCGCCTTTTCATGTGCATCCGGGTTGATGGAAATCATCACTCCTTTTTCAATAGCATAATGCACATGTCTCCAATCTAAATCCAGCCTCCATGGGTGTGCATTAATTTCCATCACTACCCCATAAGCGGCACAGGCATCAATAACGGCTTTATGATTGATGGGGTAAGCTTGTCTTTGCAGCAAAAGCCTGCCCGTAGGGTGACCTAACATAGTAGTAAATGGATTAGCAATGGCTTTAATCAATCGATTAGTAGCAGTTTTTTCATCCATGTTTAATTGTGCATGAATAGAAGCGACAACAAAATCGAAGCTTGCTAAAACCTCATCTGAATAGTCTAATGAGCCATCCCCTAGTATATCAGATTCAATACCTTTAAATATTTTGAAATCATTTAATTCCGTATTTAGTCGCTCAATTTCTTTATGTTGTTCTTTTACCCTAAACTCTTGTAAACCGTTGGCATACGAAGCAGTTTTACTATGATCGCTAATACCCAGATACTCATAGCCTAATTCTTTACAATATTTAGCCATGGCTTCCAATGTATGGGCACCATCACTATAAGTACTATGGTTATGTAAAATGCCTTTCAGTTGATCCAATTCAACTAATTCAGGCATTTTTGCCTCCTTAGCCCAATCAAACTCCCACAATCCTTCTCTTAACTCAGGGGCAATAAAAGGTAATTCTGCAGTTTTATAAATAGCCTCTTCAGTTTCAAACGACCTACTCTTCAAAATTTCTGATAAATTATTTTCATTAGGTAATTTTTCAGAAAGATGTTGTGGTGTGGCAGTGGTTCTAAATAGTTCATTCGTAAATTGGTCGGGCTGACAAAGTAAGACAGAAATTTCACCCTGAGAAGGTAAATGAATAGCTTTGATATTTTTAGGGCCTGAAATTTTCTCCTGGAATTGTAATGCTTCAGATTGTTGAAAAAATTCCCTCACTTTGAAGGCTTCCTTTGTGCCCACCAATATTTCCATAGGTTTTATCACCTCCATTTTACGTCTCAAATCACCGGTCTCAGAAATTTGGATATCTGCAATTTTGGATTTTAAATCTTCCACCAATAATTGTGCGATTTGATTAGCCTCTCTATAGTGCAAAAATCCTCTGGCGTTTAATTTAAACTCCGCAGATTCTAGTAATTTTTGTTGAGTTTTATCTCCAAAACCCTTTAAAGCAGCTATTTTATTGACTTTACAAGCTTCAATTAAGTCTTCCAGTGTCTCGATAGCCAAACTATCCCATATTAATTTAATTTTCTTAGGACCAAAACCGCTCAATTTCATCATTTCTAAAATTCCTGAAGGTGTCTTGGAAAGCAGTTCCTGGTAATAAGTTAAATCATTCGTTTCATTAATTTCAGTGATTATTTTTGCAATACTTTTGCCTACCCCCTCGATGTTTTCTAGCTCTACTTGCGTCATTTCGGATAAATCTTTATCTACCCTTTCCAGATTAAAAACCGCTGATTGATAGCTTCTTATTTTAAAATCGTTTTCTCCAAATAATTCCATTAATTTGGATGTATTCTTAATTATTTTTATAATGAATTTATTTTCCAAAGCGCTAAATGTTTTTTGTAAAATTACTATTAATATCGTGAAAGGTGAATATCTATTGTTGAAATATCGATTCAACAATTAGCATAATCGAAACTTATGGTATTAATATGATTTATCACTATATTGTTTCACTATTAAATAGATATAATAATATATTTGATTTTGCATTATTGGTTAGTAAAAAAAAGCCTGAAAGCTACTCTTTTGCAGATTTCAAGTATAAGTTGATGCGAAATGGCTACTTGCACAAGAAGGATTTCTATGGGTAGCATTCGGTAAATTAATATACATAGCAGAGCTAGACAAGCTATGCAGTGTTGGTGTTTCTCAATCATGCCCATTTCATGATGGATACAATCTCTACCTGAGATGGTGTATTCGAAATTATATAGGAAAAATTTCTTTAAAGAAATGAAAAAATGAGATAAGGTGTTATACTACCAGAGTGACAAATAAAGTAGTAATTAAATCTACACAAAAAAGAGTGCTTTTCAGACCGATATAATGAGAATGATAGATGCTCAGTAGTAGATGAAAAACTATAATTAAACTTAAAAGTTGTGTTTGATTAAATTTAACAAAAGGAAATAAAGAATATGGAAAATATCGCGCTGATGAAGCAAGCGACTCTTTCCGATTTACCACTTAGTAAGCAGAGATTTAAATACATTTTAGAATTGTCAGAATAATTTATGCGATACATTATATTTTTTTTATTTACAGTATATTTTCATGTTTCATCTGCACAAATATCTCAACCAAAGAGATTTGAAATAGAAATTGATGATTTCTATGAGCCCTACAATATTGTATCTGCTGAAGAAAATGGGGTTTTCCTTTTTAAGGATAATCCTAAAAAGAGTACTAAGGATGAATTTCTCTGGGAGATTATTCAATTGGATACTGGATTGCAGGAAATATACAGAAGGGAAGTCTTTATTGATAAGAAATATAGCTTCAAAGGTTATTGTTACGAAGATGGAAGGTTTGTTATGCTTTTTCAGGAAGGCATAGACTATGCTGAGGAAATGCTTTTTGTCACTTTTTCAGTTAATGACATTAGTTTTAAATCATATGTATATAATAATTTAGTACCTATAAACCTCACTGAGTTTGAAATGAAGAACGATGCGGTGGTATTTGGGGGAAATGTAAATACCAGATCGGTATTGATGATTTATAATTTTACGGCAGAAAGAGGTATAGTACTACCAGGTTTTTATAATGACAGAAGCAATTTATTACAAATACAAACACGATCGGATGATTCATTTATTAGGATTCTCACCACTGAAAGAAGATATGATAAGTCATACGGAATTACAATAAGAGCTTTCGACACTCAAGGAGGTTTAGTTTTCACCGAAAATTTGGATGCTCCAGAGGACATTAGCTTAAATAATGGGAGAATTATTGACAGTAGTACAGGGGCTAACTTGATAGCTGGTACTTTCGCTGCTAAGAGAAGAACAGAAACCTCCAGAGGTCTTTATATAGCAGATTTAGAAAAAGAGGAAGATGATCGAGTAAATTTTTACAATTATGCCAATCTAGATAACTTTTTCAATTATATGCGGGAAAAACGCAAAAACAGAATTCAAAAAAGGATTGCACGTAAAAAAATTAAAGGGAAAAAGTTAAAGTTTAGCTATAGATTATATGTACAAGATATTCTCAAACATAATAATCAAAATATACTCATCGGAGAGGCCTATTACCCTACTTACAATACTCAAAGTTACTCTTATACAGGATATGGGAATTTCAATCCGGGTTACAACCGTAATCGTTTTGATAGAGGGGGAACACAATCTTTTGATGGCTACAAATATACTCATGCAGTCTTAATGGGCTTTGATGATAATGGTAAATTATTATGGGATAATAGTTTTGAAATAAGTGACCTTAAGACTTTTCAATTAAAGACCCATGTACATGTTGGTTTCTCAGGCGAACAGATTGTGATGTTGTACTTGTATGACCAGAAGCTTCAAGTAAAAATCATAAAGGAAAGTGAAATAATAGAGGGGAAATTTAGTGAAGCTTTGAAGCTGAAATATGAAAACGATGAAATGAAATCCAACTCTGAAGATCTAGAGGGGCTGGAAAAATGGTATAGAAATACTTTTTACGCTTACGGAGTAAATAGAGTGAAAAATTTAAAAGACGATAATATCCAACTCAATAGAAAAGTTTTCTTTATCAATAAAATAGTGGTTGATTAATTAAAAAAACATTGAATACAAACTGATTCGTTTTACAGCTTAATTCTTTATTAAATTATCAAGAATTATTAAAATAATTTATTATTTATACTTATTATTGATATATTTAAAGCGTTAGATAATCTATCTTAGAAAGAAGTAATTACAAATCCTTAATAGTTCGATTCTGAAATGACCTTTATGCAGAAAACAATTAAAAACTAAAACCCAATCAAACATGCGCTTATTTATCACTTTAACTTTTCTTTATTTCCATTTTAATTTAACAGCTCAAATCACTCAACCAGCTCGCTATGAAGTAGAATTGGGAAGCTTAAACGAATCGTTTTTTTCTGCATCAGCTGAAGAAAACGGGCTTTTCATTTACAAGCAGAACCTTGTTAAAAGTAATGCAGAACAAGATATATGGGATTTTATCTGGTTAGATACCGCATTAAATGAGAGGTTTATAAAAGAACTACCTGTTGCAAAAAATTTCAATTTTAAAGGATCTGTTTACTCTAATAATCAATTAATATTATTATTCCAATCTGGAATTGAATATACTGAAAACATGCTGTTCATAACTTATGAAATTAATGATGACCAATTTAAGGCATATAATTATTCGATTGTAGAGCCAATGGTTATTTCTCAATTTGAAAAGAAAGATGATGCAGTAATTTTTGGAGGCACAAGTAAAAATAAAACCACAGTAGGGCTATTTAATTTCACTGTGAAAAAAGGAATTATTTTGCCAGGATTTTTTAACGACAGAAGTGATTTAATACAAATAAACGTAAATCCAAATAATGAATTTATAAAAATAATTGCCAGTGAACAAGATGATGATAAATCGTTTAATGTGGTGATAAGGTCTTTTTCTACTTATGGCAACCTAATGAAAACAGAGTCGATAGATCAAAAACAAGTTGATTTAACGGCGGCTTATATCCCTGAAGAGGGCAGCAATACAAGTTTTATAATGGGTACATTTTCACAGAGAAAACCACTTTCTAAATCAACAGGTTTATTTTATTCTAATATAACCAGCGAAGAAGAACCCCTAATACACAACTATACTAATTTAGATCACTTCTTTAAATTTATGGGTAAAGATAGAGAAGCAGCAATACAAGAGAAAATTGAAAAACAATTGCAAAAAAATAAAGAATTTAAATTTGATTACAGAGTAATAATACGTGATATAATCAATCAGAATGGTTATAACATATTATTAGCAGAAGGCTACGAATTAAATACAGATAGGCAGGGAGGAGGAAATGACGGCTATTCAAATATAGGGAATGATGGCAAAAGAGTTCAACAGATTGGAGTTGGAATTACAGGTGGTACCACTACAAATTTTATAGCTTATGGCCTCAATTCAAACTATAGATTTGATCCACTATTACCCTATATCCATGCAAAAGGAATTGAAGGGTTTGATTACACCCATGCACTAATAGCCTGCTTTGATGATGCTGGAAAATTATTGTGGGACAATAGTATTGAAATTACCAATTTATTTAACAAACAATTGAAGCAATTCGTATTTCCCGTTATATCAGAAAATCAACAAACCCTTTTATATTTAAATAACCAACAGTTACATGTAGAAATTATTAAAGATGATGAAACCATTAAAAAGAAATTTCAGGAACCCTTAAAACTGAAGAAAGAAACTGATGTTCTTAATAATTCAATTTATTACTTTGAAGGTCTTAAAAAATGGCAGGACAATACCTTTTATGCCTATGGAGTGAATAGTATATCAAATACTAAACTAAGTGTTGAAAATGAAAGAATAGTGTTTTTTGTAAATAAAATTATAGTTGAATAAAATCATTTTTTTTACGACTATTATAAATTTTTAATGTGTTTTATTGCTCATTTTTTGATAATCAATTGTATTGAATATCGTGTTTGGCAAGATTTTTGATATACTCTAAGAGTATAATAATTTAACCAATTATTTTAATCATTATAAAACCTAAAAATAATGCGCTTCACAATCTTTTCCATTCTCATTTTATATGCTTTAAATTTATTCGGACAAATCTCTCAACCGGCTCGCTATGAAATTGAACTTGGCTCCCTCAACGAATCATTTTTTACTGCTTCTGCAGAAGAAAACGGCCTTTTTATCTTTAAGCAAAACCCCTTAAAAAGTACCTACGAAGAAAATATATGGGATGTTATTTGGCTAGATACAGCACTCCAGGTCGTATTCAAAAGAGAAATTCCGTTAACAACCAATTATTTTTATAAAGGAGCTACATATTCAAATAATCATTTGGTTTTATTATTTCAATCAGGGGTAGAATTTGAATCAGAGGCAGAGTTTGCTCAAGATATACTTTTCATAAGTTATATCATTAATAATGATGATTTTATAGCATATAAGTATGAGAATTTAGTACCCATCAATATTTCACATTTAGAAATGAAAGATGACGCTATAATATTTGGTGGAAGCCTAAAAAAAAGAACAGTTGTAAGTTTATTTAATGTGCCTCAACAAAAAGGAATGGTTTTGCCGGGTTTTTTCAATAATGAAAGTGAACTCCAACAAATAAATGTTAATCCAGCAAATGATCATATAAAAATAATTACTTCCGAAGAACAGCGCGATCAATCTTTTGATATTGTCACACGATCTTTTTCCAATATGGGGAGGTTGTTAGAAACAAAAAAAATATCAGCAAATAGAGGAGCTAACTTAACTAATGCTTTTGCCTCTCAAGAATACCCGAATTCTAGTTTTATTTCAAGCACCTATTCGCTAAGCAGGCCATTCAATAAGTCGGACGGAATACTTATTAGTGACTTTACAAATAATCATGAAATTAAAAGTTTGAATTACAATAAATTCACTGATTTTGAACATTTTTTCAATTACCAAGGTACAAAAAGAGCAGACAGGTTGAAAAGGAAAATAACCAGAAAAAGGAAAAGAGGTAAAGATTTAGATTTAAATTTTTACGTTAAATTAAATGATGTACAATTTCATCGAGATGAAAATATAATGATTGGAGAAATTTATAAGCCACAATCAAAGAAAAGTTTAGTAGTTGATAATGGATATGCAAACCAATTCCAGAAAGAAGAGATAACACAGGCAGAAAATATCAGAAGCTACAATTATAATTGGCATAGAATCCCCACTTCTAATTATATAACTTACGGATATAATTCTATTTACAGGTTCGACCATTTGTTACCTATAAAACACACCAATAATATATCAGGGTTTGAATATTCTCAAGCATTTATTTACGGATTTGACAAGTTTGGAAAAAAACTTTGGGATAATAGTATTGTAATAGATGATTTAATTTCACATCAACTAAAAACCTATGTCTATTCTGCAAATCTAAATGATCAAATGGTTTTACTTTATTTAAATGATCAGCATATACATTCAAAAGTTATAAAAGAAAATGCAACCATTAAAGACAAGACTAGCGAGCCTCTTAGATTATATAGTGAAGCGGATGTGTTAAATAACTCAATTTCTTATTTCGAGGGCATTAAAAAATGGCATGGCAATACCTTTTATGCTTATGGTGTTAATAGTGTGACAAACACTAAAATCAGTATTGACAATGAGCGAAAAGTGTTCTTTATCAATAAAATAGTGGTCGAATAGGATCTTATAACGATGAGATATCTAATTCTTTTTTTTACTTTAATCTTTATTAGTAAATCTGTAGCCCAGATATCTCAACCTGCACGATACGAAATACAAGTTGAGAACTTAAACGAATCATTTTTCACAGCTTCTGCTGAAGAAAATGGCCTGTTTATATTAAATAGAAGAAGATAAAGGTGGCTCGAGTGAAGAAAAAATCTGGCGATTTATTTGGCTGGATACATCTCTGAATGAAGTAAAAAAATGGGAATTGCCTATTAATTCCAGCTATTCTTTTAGAGCTGCCGCTTACTCAGATAATCAAATTGCGTTTTTATTTCAAGGAGGCTTGGGACATGCGCAGGGTATTCTTTTTTTAACTTATACAGTAGGCGATGACAATTTTAAGGTATCTAATTATGACAATTTAGTACCCTTTGTAATCTCCCATTTTGAAAAAAAGAAGATGCGGTAATTTTCGGAGGGAACGTTAAAGATAAAACAGTAGTAAAGCTGTTCAATTTTAGCCTTCAAAAAGGAATAGTGCTACCAGGCTTTTATGCCAGAAAAAGTAAATTAAATCAAATAAATGTAAATCCTGAAAGCGAATTTATTAAGGTTTTAACAAGTGAAGAGCAACCTGATAAATCCTACAATATTATTGCCCGATACTTTTCCAAAACAGGAAACCTGATCAAATCAACACAAATATCTGCAGCTAATGACATTGACCTGACCACTGGCATTGCCCCACAAAATGGAGCAAACACAAACATTATTGCAGGTACCTACTCCAATAGTAGACCTAGAGACGAATCAACCGGCATATTTATCGCTAATCTCTCAAATACCGGCTCAGAAAACCTGACATTTATCAAACTGACTGATTTAGACAATTTCTTTGGCTACATGAAAGGAAACAGGGAGGAACGGATGAAAAAAAGAATTGCCCGTAAAGAAAGGAAAAATAAGGTACTAAACTTTGAACGACCTATATTATTAAGAGATGTAACTAAGGAAGATGATCATTATATAATACTATTTGAAATCTCTAATGCATTAAAAAGCAGATATGGAATTACCATGGGAAATATAGATAATTTTGATGGTGCCGAGTATAAACGGTTTATTGCTAATGGATTTAATTCAATATATGCCGATGATCCTATGTTACCTTTTTTCTTACCTAATGGAAAAGACTTAGGATTTACATATAGCCATGCGGTAATTCTTAAAACTGATAAAAAAGGACAAGTTCTTTGGGATAATATCATTGATACCAAAGACATCTCATTTAATGATCAATTAATAAATAAGGTGAAAATGGTGAAAACAAATAAAGGTAATGTACTTATGTATCTTAATCATCAAAAGTTGGGAATAAAATCATTAGTTGATGGTAAAACGAATAAAGAAAAGTATAAGGAGCCACTCAAACTTAAGTCTGAAACAGACAAATTAAATAAATCAGTTTATAATTTCGAAGGCTTTAATAAATGGTATAATAACACCTTTTACACCTATGGAGTAAACAGTATATCAAATACCAAAATCAGTGTTCCAAATGAGAGAAAAGTATTTTTTATAAATAAAGTAGTTATCAAATAACAGCAATGGGTAAAACCGACACAGTGAAATATTTAATTGTATTGTGCTTCATATTCTAGCAGTTATTCAATAGCTCAAATTACTCAACCAAGTGGTCGAAGTTGGAATAGAAGGTATGGGAGAATCCTACTTTACAGTTTCAGCGGAAGAAAATGGCCTATTCATCTTTAAAGAGAACACTTCAAAAAGAACACTGGAGGAAAAAACATGGGAAATAACATGGCTTGATACTGCTTTACAAGAGGTATTTATTAAGGTAATAACTTTAGATGAAAAATTGAAGTACAAAGGGGCTGCTTATTCCAATAATCAACTTATACTGCTATTTCAAACGGGGATAGGCTATGCGAATAACCTAACTTTTCTTTCTTATAAAATGCATGATGATAAATTTATGGCTTACAACTATAATAATTTAGTCCCTATTGTAATTCAGGAAATTGTAATTAAAGATGATGCTGTCGTTTTTGGAGGTTTTCATAAAGAAAAAACAGTTGTCATGCTTTTTAATATTACATTGAAAAAGGGGTTAGTCCTTCCCGGATTTTACAATGGTGAATCAAAACTATTACAAATAAATACCAACCCAAATAATAAACTATTTACTGTCCATACTCGTGAGCGACAGGTTGATGGTTCCTATATAATTATGTCACGGTGTTTCACAACTTTGGGAAACCTTGAAAAAAATATTAAAACTAAGGGGAATGAAAAAATAAACCTTGTGAATGGGCATATGTCTTATAATCATGGCAACTCAAATGTTTTAATAGGTACCTATTCACTCAGGCACCCTATAAATGAGTCGGATGGAATATATTTTGCTGATCTGGGAAAAACCTGGAGATAATGTACTTTCCTATCATAGCTATGCTAACATGGAACACTTTTTTGATTACAGAGGAGAAAGAAGAGCAAAAAGAATTAAAAGTAAAATTGAAAGAAAGTTAAAAAAGAAACAAGGCATTAAAATTAGACTATACAGTAGCTTTTTGTGATTTAATCAGGAATGAAAGTCAAAATATAATACTGGCAGAAAGTTTTTATACCCAAAACGTATGGTTTCATCATTCCTCACTTCCTGGCAATGCCATAGGTTCAAACGAAGAATTTGCCGGAATTGCTGCTGAATCGCCCTATAAATTAGATCCTCTATTACCCCCCTACGGAGAGGGAGGTGCGTATCCTTTTTATAAATACAGACATGCCATAATTGTTAGCTTTGACTATAAAAGGAAAAATTTTGTGGGATAATAGTTTGACTATGAAAGACAATAATAAAATCCAGTTGAAAAGAGAGGTTTTTATGGTTAATTCTGAGATCACCAAACGCTATTTTATTTAAATCTTCAACATTTGAAAGTCAAACTCATTAATAGAAATAAAACATTAATAGAAAAACATTCAGTCCCTTTAAAATTAAAAAGTGAGGGTGATGTTTTAAAAGGTTCAGTTACCGTTTTTGAGGGCCTGAAAAAATGGCATAATAATACATTTTTTGCATACGGGGTTAATAATATTACAAATTCCAATAAGAACACCGCCACTCAAAGAAAAGTGTTTTTTATCAATAAAATAGTGGTGGAGTAATTAAGTAGTTTTATATCTTTGCCCCAGCACTATGGAAAAACGTTTGATTTTAGATACTGAGCTCCTACAAATAACAATCAACCGATTGGTGGAAGAGCTTATTGAGAATCATGATGATTTTGAAAATACGGTTTTAATAGGGTTACAACCCAGAGGCGTGTTTTTGGCTGAGCGTATTAAGAATCGACTGGAAGATCGCTTGAACAAAAAACTTCCCCTGGGCTACTTAGATACAACTTTCTACAGAGATGATTTCCGTAGAAGAGACTCTCCTCTTCAGGCCAATGCAACCAAAATTCCCTTCCTCATAGAAAATAAAAAAGTAATATTGATTGACGATGTGCTTTTTACTGGTCGAACAGTGAGAGCTGCTTTAGATGCTATGATTGCTTTTGGAAGACCCAAATTAGTAGAATTATTAACTTTTATTGATAGAAAATTTACCAGAGATTTACCCATCCAGCCTGATTATGTTGGCAAGAGGGTAAATACCTTGAAATCGCAACGTGTTTTGGTGGAATGGGTAGACCAGGGAGCCAAAAGTGATAAAATTTGGTTAGTGACAAACGAATAAATATGGCAAATTTAAGTGTGACCCATTTATTGGGAATCAAAGAACTTACTGAAAATGATATCCAACTTATTTTTGAAACTGCAGATCATTTTAAAGAAGTAATTAACCGCCCCATTAAAAAAGTACCCTCCCTCAGAGATATCACCATTGCCAATATTTTCTTTGAAAATTCTACCCGTACTAAGTTATCTTTTGAATTAGCCGAAAAGAGATTATCTGCCGATGTGGTGAATTTCTCTTCCAGCAACAGTTCCGTAAAAAAGGGAGAAACTTTACTTGATACAGTGAATAACATCTTATCTATGAAGGTGGATATGGTAGTTATGCGGCATGCAAGTCCTGGAGCTGCGCATTTCCTATCTAGAAATATAAAAGCCAATATTATTAATGCAGGTGATGGCACTCACGAACATCCGACACAAGCTTTATTGGATACTTACTCCATCAGAGAAAAACTGGGAGATTTAGCCGGTAAAAAAGTGGCTATTATTGGAGATATTTTGCATTCCAGGGTAGCGCTTTCCAATATATATGCATTGCAAAAATTAGGTGCCGAAGTAATGGTGTGTGGCCCCAATACGCTTCTGCCCAAATATATAAAAGAATTAGGGGTTCAAGTAACGCTGGAGGTTAAGGAAGCTTTGGAGTGGTGCGATGTGGCTAATATCCTGAGAATTCAATTGGAACGACAACAACTTAAATATTTCCCATCTTTAAGAGAGTACTCCTTATATTATGGCATTAATAAAAAATTACTAGATAGTTTAAATAAAGAAATTATAGTGATGCATCCCGGCCCTATTAACCGTGGTGTAGAAATTAGTAGTGATGTAGCTGACTCCAAGCAATCAATTATTCTCAACCAGGTTGAAAATGGAGTAGCTATTAGAATGGCCGTTTTATTTTTGTTGGCACAAAGGCCTAACTAATTTAAAGAAAAGATTGAAAAGAAAAAGCAGAATTAAGATTCTGCTTTCAAAAGAAATTGCGCTAAATCAGGATCTCCTGTTGGTCCAAATCCATCAACTATGGTTCCTTTAGTGCCATCTGATGTTGTTATTTGGTAGAGAATAGATAAATCATCAGGATTAGATTTACCCTCAAATCGATATTCAACTATGTCCTCAATATCCTCAGGTTTAAATTTATTATTGTCTGAATTCAATGTCCCTGATTCAAAGTAAAAGTCTTCTGTAAAACCATCAGATTTTAACTCTTTAATTCTTTGGGATATGCTTTTCATTTCGTTCATAATATTTCTTTTTTGACCTTGTATTATAACGAACGAATAGAATTATTAGAGGTTGAGCAAAAAACAGAAAGAGTAATAATCAGCAATTTTAAAAAGATACGTACAAAGACCTATGTAATACATCAAAATAATTTTTTCCTATCTAAAACTAAAATATTCAAAAAATTAGTCGTCCAAGGATTCTATGTAATTAATTAATGGAAATTCGCCTTCACTGTCCATTTTATCAATAGAATAGCCCATAACGCCATCATTTGTCATAAAAGTTATGATTGCTGAACCTTTTTCTTCGAATAAGTATTCTGCTTCTACAGAAATTTGCTCAGCTACGTAAGATTTAATTATCTCCTGATTATCAATTTCTTGTTTTAATACTAAATATCCATCTGTAAAGGTAAAATTATTGATATAGCCGTGGTCGGATATCTCATTGATCTTTGATTGGATAATTGAAGGCGTATTTGTCATCTCTTTAAGATTTTAGTTTACAATACAAATAACGTAAATGCTTATGAAAGCGTTCTTTGTAAAAGATTGAGAATATTACATACGTCACTTTTCAATGATGATTTTAAATAATTAACTTTGCACCAAAGAAATAAAACAAACATGTACTATAACTCCATTATAGAAACCATCGGTAATACCCCATTGGTTAAATTAAATAAAGTAAATAAAGGTATCCCGGGTACTATTTTAGTGAAGGTGGAATATTTTAATCCCGGTAATTCTATGAAGGATAGAATGGCTATCAAAATGATAGAGGACGCAGAAAAAGAAGGTAAATTAAAGCCGGGAGGCACTATTATCGAAGGTACTTCAGGCAACACAGGAATGGGATTAGCTTTGCAGCCATAGGTAAAGGCTATAAATGTATTTTTACCTTGCAGATAAGCAGTCAAAAGAGAAAATAGACATCCTGCGTGCCGTAGGCGCAGAAGTAATAGTTTGTCCTACAAACGTTTCTCCGGATGATCCACGCTCCTACTATTCTGTTGCCAGGAAAATGAATGAAGAAATCCCTAATTCATATTATCCTAATCAATATGACAACCTATCCAATGCCGTTGCCCATTATGAAACAACAGGACCGGAAATTTGGGAACAAACAGAAGGTAAAATTACTTACTGGGCAGCAGGAGTGGGCACAGGAGGCTCTATGTGTGGAACCAGTAAATATTTAAAAGAACAAAATCCTGCAGTGGTGAGCGTCGGAATTGATTCTTATGGCTCAGTATTTAAAAAATATAAAGAAACAGGTGTTTTCGATGAGAAAGAGATCTATCCCTACTTAACAGAAGGTATTGGTGAAGATATTTTACCTAAAAACGTAGATTTTTCTTTAATAGATCATTTTGTTAAAGTAACTGATAAGGATGGTGCCATCATGACACGAAGGTTGGCCAGGGAAGAGGGCCTGTTTTGTGGCTGGTCATGTGGCTCTGCAGTACACGGTGCCTTGGAATTTGCCAGGGAAAATATGACGGAAGAGGATACGATGGTGATTATTCTACCCGATCATGGAACTAGATATTTGGGTAAAATCTATAATGACGACTGGATGCGAGACCATGGATTTTTAGAAGCCAATGAGTATGCTACAGCGAAAGACATAATATCTAAAAGAAACGGTTCTTTCCAGATTCAGTCCGTAGAAAGTCAGCAAAACGTTATTGATGTTGTTAAAATGCTTGATAAGCTATCAGTATCGCAGTTACCTGTAATAAAAGGAGGTGAATTTGTAGGGAGCGTAACTGATACTAGAATACTAAATAAGCTGGTAGAAAACCCTGAATTAAGAAATAAGCCTATTTCAGAAATTATGGATGCACCATTTAAGTTTATCTCCTCCAACACTACAGTAGATACCATTTCATCTATGATGAATCATGGAGACAAAGCATTGATGGTACTAGATGAAGAGCAGCAGCCACATATTATCACAAAGCAGGATTTGCTTATGGCATTTTCAGATTAAAAAATTATTCCTACAAAAAAAAGGTCACTGATTGAAAAATCAATGACCTTTTTTGTTTGTGCGCACGAGAAGATTCGAACTTCCACACCAGTTAAGGCACCACCCCCTCAAGGTGGCGTGTCTACCAATTTCACCACGTGCGCTTGAAGTATTCTTGTGTAAATATAGTGTCATAAAGCAAAAAACCCATCCAAAGGATAGGTTTTTTTGTGACTTCCCGATATTTCGGGACAGGAACTCGCCTCTGTGGATTTGCCGCCTACTACGGCATGACTTCTCAGGCGCCAAACTCGCACTATGTGACTCGCTTGGGGTTCGAACCCAAGACCCCATCCTTAAAAGGGATGTGCTCTACCAGCTGAGCTAGCGAGTCATTTATTTTAAAGATTTCTATCTGATTCTTTTAATCAAACTTAAAATGCTGTAGAAAAAAAATGCTCCTTATTAAGGAGCTAATTAATAATTTTTACAAATTGTTGAAATCTAAATAAAACATGAAATCGAGTAAATTGTTTTTCAAGTTTTCAAATAGCAATTAAAACAGGTTGAAGGAAGTAAATTTCAAAATGTCTAATTACCGATCTGTCAGATGTGACTTCCCGATATTTAGTTCTCGTGACTCGCTTGGGGTTCGAACCCAAGACCCCATCCTTAAAAGGGATGTGCTCTACCAGCTGAGCTAGCGAGTCATTTATTTTCTTAATACTTTATCAAAATTTCCACCGTTTCTTTTAAACGGAAGCTGTTGTTTTTTTGCTTTTGAGGAGTCGTTTTCCTTAATTGCGTTGCAAAGGTAAGCACTAATAAATAAAATGCAAAAGGTAATTCTTAAATTTCTTATTTCTATTTCGTTCAGTTTGAGTTTTTATCCATCATTCTCAGGCAATATCAATTGAAAATGAACTAGTTAAAGCTGATTCACTGTACAATTTAAAATTGTATACTGAGTCAATAAATATTTATGAAAGCATATTAAAGGAGAATAAAGCCACTCCCGCTATGCTTTTAAAGATGGCAAGGATTGAAGAAGGCCTTAAAAATTACGGAGCAACTATTTTTTATCTGGAAAAATATTTTCAGCTCACAGAAGATAAAAAGGTATTAAACCATATTGAAACTATTGCTTCCAATCAAAAATTAAATGGTTATTCTTATGATGCTGCTTTTTACTTCGCCTACTATTATCAGAAATGGCAACCACTTTTACTGGTTTTATTGGCAGCCAAGCTGCTAGTACTTACTGCGCTGATGATTAAGAACAGGACTTCCGCCCCACTAAAGAAAAACTATTTTAGTTTCGTCGTAATCTTATTGGTATTAATAGGAATATCCAATAACCTGGAAACTCCGCAATACGCTATAATATCGGGCACTCCAACCTTTATTTTAGAAGGCCCATCGGCAGGAGCTAATGTGATAGATAGAGTGAATGGCAGCCACAAAGTAGTAGTTAAAGGCAACACGGATGTATGGACAGAAACGGAGTGGGCTGAAAATAAAGCTTATATTAAGACAGATCGTTTGAAAAAGCTTTAATATTTCAAATTTATTGGACTAATTTTGCCAGCTATGGCAAGAAAGAAACATCCTATCATTGAAGAATTACGGATTGAAAAAATAGCAGCAGAAGGTAAGGCCCTCGGCTATTATGATGAAAAGGTAGTTTTTGTGGAAAGAACAGCACCTGGTGATGTGGTGGATGTAAGAGTACACAAAAGAAAAAAGAATTTTCTGGAAGGAAGCGCTATCAAATTTCATAAAAAATCTGAGTTAAGAGTAGAACCTTTTTGTGAGCACTATGGAACTTGCGGTGGCTGTAAATGGCAGCATCTTGGATATGATGATCAATTACAATTTAAAGCCCAGCAGGTAACTGATGCATTGGAAAGAATAGCTAAAGTAGAATTACCAGCTATCCCTCCTATTATTGGATCTGACAACACCACTTATTATAGAAATAAATTAGAGTTTACCTTTTCAAATAACCGTTGGCTTACGGCTGAAGAGATCGCCTCAGGAAAGGAATTTAGTTCATCTGCTTTAGGTTTTCATGTGCCTAAGAGATTTGATAAGATAGTACAAATAGAGCATTGCTATCTGCAGGCCGAGCCCTCTAATAGAATCAGGTTAGCAGTAGATCACTTTGCTAAAACTCATGAAATTCCTTATTTCGATTTAGTGAACCAGATAGGTTACCTGAGAAATTTGATTATCAGAACCTCCACAACAGGCCAGATAATGGTAATTTTACAGGTTGCTGAAGATAATGAAGAATGGTTACATATGATATTAGATCATTTGAAGGATAATTTTCCTGAAATCACCGCTTTACTTTATGTGATCAACCAGAAAGGAAATGACACATTTCACGGTTTAGAGGTACAAACCTATGCTGGAAAAGATCATATACTGGAAGAGATGGAAGGGTTAAAATTTAAGATAGGTCCCAAATCTTTTTACAAACTAATTCCTTGCAGGCTTATGAGCTATACAAAATCACTAGAAGTTTTGCGGACTTAAAAGGATCTGAATTAGTGTACGATTTATACACAGGAACGGGCAC